>CAVTID010000011.1:0-69355 GCA_963734645.1 uncultured Gammaproteobacteria bacterium | reverse complement strand
CGCCTGAGCCACCAGCGCCCGCGCCTGATCGAAGGCGGCCGCGGCGGCCTTGACGTTTTCATTCGAAATGTCGATGCGCACTTCGAGCTGCATTCAATGCATCGTCTTTGTATATTTCCCACCAGGGTCCTCTGCTCAAGGCATCGTTGGGCTCGCTGGGTTTCCAATCGCCCGCTTCCTTGTAATTCGGCGCGGTGTCGAACTTGGGCCGATGATAGTCGGGACCGACGGCGCAGGCGACGAGCCCCAGAGCTGCGGCGAGGCTGAACCAGCGGGCGAACCGCCACGGCCCCAGCGCGATCGCGGCCCGGAACCGCGTCGAGCAATCGTGCCACGCAGGCGCCATGGGGCCGCATCAGATGCCGGCTCCCACGGGGTCGAATCCGTGACCGCCGGAGTCTCGTCCCGCGGCAGGCGCCGGCGGCGGGTTGTACTTGCCTTGTTTCAAGTGCTTCCAGTAGCGATGCACGTACAAGTAGACCACCGGCGTCGTGTAGACCGTGAGCAGCTGGCTGACGATGAGGCCGCCGACGATGGAAATTCCCAGGGGCCGGCGCATCTCCGTGCCGTCGCCGTAGGCAATGGCCAGCGGCAACGCGCCGGCGATGGCGGCGCAGGTGGTCATCATGATGGGCCGGAAGCGCAGGCTGCAGGCGTGGGCGATGGCCGCGCGCGGATCCATGCCCAGAGTGCGCTCCGCCTCGAGGGCAAAATCCACCATCATGATGGCGTTTTTCTTGACGATGCCGATCAGCAGCAAAATGCCGAGAAAGGCGATGAGGCTGAATTCGGTGCCGGTGGCCATCAGCGCCAGCAGCGCGCCGACGCCGGCGGAGGGCAGCGTCGAGAGAATGGTCAGCGGCTGGCTGTAGCTCTCATACAGCACGCCCAGCACCACGTAGATCGCGAGCAGCGCCGCCACGAGCATCAGCGGCGTGTTGCTGCTGCTCTGCTGAAACAGCCGGGCCGTCCCGTAGGTGCCGCCGCGATGCTGACGGGCACATGGATTTCGCTCATTTTGCGGTCGATCGCGGCGAGCGCCGTGCCCAGCGACTCGCCGATCGGGCAGATTGAAGGCGATGGACGTCGAGACGGAAGTGCCGGTGTGATTGACGCTGACCGGCGTCGTGCCGGTGCTGAAGTGGCTGAAGGCCGCAAACGGCACCACGGTTTCCGGCGGCGACGCTCACGGCCGAGCCGGTGGAGGTATTGCCGCGCCCCGCATTGGCCAGCGAATTGGCCGCCAGATTGCGCGCCACGTCCTCCGCGACGGCGGTGCTGGACGGCGTGCCGGCGGCGGCCGATTGCAGCGCGGTGGTGCCGGCGACCGCCTGGGTGGACTGCGTGCCGCTGACGGCGCCGCCGGAAGTGCTGACATACAGTTCCTTGAGCACTTCCGGGTTCTGCCAGAACTCGGGCGCCACTTCCATGACGACATGATATTGCTGCGGGCTGAACGGATTGTAGATGTTCGAGACCTGCGCCTGGGCGAACGCATCGCCCAGCGCGTTGTCGATCTGGATTTCCGTGAGCCCCAGCCGCGATGCGCTGTCGCGGTCCACGATCAGGTCGGCCTCGAGGCCGCCCGGGCTGCATGTCCGTATCCACATCGGTGACCTCCGGCATGTCCTGCAGCGCGGTCCGCAGCTTCTGCGACCAGGTCCGCAGCTCGGTCAGATCATCGCCGAGCAGCGTGTATTGATACTGCGAGTTGGCCGAGCGTCCGCCGCCGCCGCCGATGTCCTGCACGGCCTGCAGGAAGGTCGCGACGCCCGTGACCTGCGCTCAGCTTCGGCCGCAGGCGCGCGATGACCTGATCCGCCGAGATGCGCGCGCTCCGACAGCGGTTTGAGCGCGATGGTGACATTGGCGCTGGCGCCGCCGCCGCCGAAGGGCCCGAAGCCGCCGCCGCCCACCGAGCCGGTGACGGTGCTCACCGCGGGATCCGCCTGGATGATGGTCGCGACCTGCTTGCAGCTTGCGCTTCATGAACTGAAAGGAGCTCGGCGCATCGCCGCGGATGCCGCCCTGCAGCTGGCCGGTGTCCTGCTGCGGGAAGAATCCCTTGGGAATCACGATGTACAGATAGATGTTCAGGCCGATGGTCGCGCACAGCAGCAGCATCATGATGCGCGGATGATGCAGGGCCCAGTCGAGCGTTCGCTCGTAGCCGCGGCGCAGGCTGCTCGAAGCCGCGCTCGAATGCCTGCGCCGAACCGCGAGGGCTTGCGCTTGCCGCTCGCGCTCGAGCAGCAGCGAGCACATCATCGGGCGTCGTGGTCAGCGAAATCACCAGAGAGATCAGGATCGACACCGACAAGGTCACGGTGAACTCGCGGAATATGCTTGCCGACGATGCCGCCGGCGAACATGAAGGGAATGAACACCGCCACCAGCGACAGGCTCATGGAGACGACGGTGAAGCCCACCTCGCGCGCGCCCAGCAGCGCCGCGCTGCATGCGCGTCATGCCGGCCTCGATGTGCCGCGTGGTGTTCTCCATGACGACGATGGCATCGTCCACCACGAAGCCGGTGGCGATGGTCAGCGCCATCAGCGAGAAGTTGTCGAGCGTGTAGTCGAGCAGATACATCGCCCCGAAGGTGCCGATCAGCGACACCGGCACGACCATGGCGGGAATCAGCGCCGCGCGGTAGCTGTTCAGGAAGATGTAGACCACCAGGATGACGAAGGCCACGGCCAGCATCAGCGTCTGCTCGACCTGGCGCAGCGAGGCGCGAATGGTGACGGAGCGGTCGAAGGTCACCACCAGATCGATCTTCGGGTCGATCGAGCTCTTGAGCAGCGGCAGCTCCGCCTTGACCGCATCGATCATCTCGATGATGTTGGCGCCGGGCTGCTGATAGACCGTGACGAACACGGCGGGTTTGCCGTTGTACAGGCCGTAGGTGCGGATGTTCTCGGTGGCGCCGTCCTGCATGTCGAGAACCGTCGCCACATCGCCCAGCCGCACCGTCGCGCCGTTGCGGTTGGCGATGATCAGATCGCGGTAGGGGCCGGCGTCGCGGGCGTTGTCGTTGGTGTAGATCTGGTAGTGCAGCCGGTCGGACTCGATCGCGCCCTTGGGCGCATTGGCGTTGGCGTTGGAGATGGCGGCGCGCACGTCCTGCAGGCCGATGCCGTACTTGGACAGCGACAGCGGATTGATCTCGACGCGCACCGCGGGCAGCGCGCTGCCGTTGACGTTGACGCCGCCGACGCCCTGAATCTGCGACAGGCGCTGCGAGATCACGGCGTCCGCCGCGTCGTAGATCTGGCCCTGGGTGAGCACGTCGGAGGTCATGGCGATGGCCATGACGGGAAACAGGGCGCTGTTGAGCTTGCGGTAGGAGGGATTGCGCGTCAGCGAGGAGGGCAGGTCGGCGTGCGCGGCGACGATGGCGGCCTGCACGTCGCGCGCCGCGCCGTCGATGTCGCGGTCGACGCCGAAGGTCAGCTGAATGTTCGAGGTGCCGACGCTGCTCGTGGAGGTCATGTCGTCGACATCGGCGATGGCGCCGAGGTGCCGCTCCAGCGGCGTCGCCACGGTGCTCGCCATGACTTCCGGGCTCGCGCCCGGCAGCTGCGCCGAGACGAAGATGGCCGGCACGTCGATGCGCGGCAGCGGCGCGACCGGCAGCAGCATGAAGGCCGACCACGCCGCACAGCGCCACGCCGACCGTCAGCAGGATGGTCGCCACCGGCCGCGCGATGAAGGGCGCGGAAATGTTCACGTCGGGCCCGTCCGCCAGCGGCGCGTCGCGGCTCGGAGTCTGCGCGCGGCCGCGCACGCGTGCGGCGATGCGGTCGAACGCCAGATAGATCACCGGCGTCGTGAACAGGGTCAGCACCTGGCTGACCAGCAGGCCGCCGACGATGCTGACGCCGAGCGGATGGCGCAGCTCCGAGCCCGTGCCGGTGCCGAACATCAGCGGCAGCGCGCCGAAGATGGCGGCGACCGTCGTCATGAGAATGGGGCGAAAGCGCAGCAGGCAGGCCTTGATAGATCGCCTCGCGCGGCGAGAGCCCTTCGATCGCGCTGCGCATCGATCGCGAAGTCGATCATCAGGATGGCGTTCTTCTTCACGATGCCGATCAGCAGAATGATGCCGATCAGCGCGATGATGGTCAGATCGTCGCCGGCCAGCATCAGGGCCAGCAGCGCGCCGATGCCCGCCGACGGCAGCGTCGAGAGAATCGTGATCGGATGAATGAAGCTCTCGTACAGCACGCCGAGCACGATGTACATGACGAGCACGGCGGCGAGCAGCAGCAGCAGCTCGTTGGTCAAGTTGCTGCGGAAGGCGAGCGCCGCGCCCTGAAAGGTGGTGCGGATGCTGTCGGGCAAGCCGACGCCGCTGCTCGGCGTTCTCGATGGCGGAGACGGCGGCGCCGAGCGAGGCGCCCGGGCGCAGGTTGAAGGACACCGTGGTGGCCGGAAACTGCGCCAGATGATTGATGAGCAGCGGCCGGGTTTCCACATCGACCTTGGCGATCGCCGACAGCGGCACCTGGCCGCCGCTCGCCGACGGCACGTAGATCGACTGCAGGGAATCGACGGATCGGTAGGAGGCCGGATCCGCCTCCAGGATGACGCGATACTGATTCGACTGGGTGAAGATGGTGGAGACGATGCGCTGGCCGAAGGCATCGTACAGCGCGTTGTCGACCGTGCCGACGCTGATGCCGAGGCGCGCCGCGCTGTCGCGGTCGATGGTGATGTAGGCCGCGAGTCCGTTGTCCTCCTGATTGCTGACCACGTCGGCGAGCTCGGGCTGCTGGCGCAAGCGCCGCCACGAGCTTCGGCGTCCAGGTCGACAAGGCCGCCGGCGTCGGCGCTTTCCAGGGTGAATTGGTACTGGGTGCGGCTCACCGTGTTGTCGAGAGTCAGATCCTGCACCGGCTGCATGTACAGCGTGACGCCCGCGATGCCGGCGGTCTCGCCCTGCAGCCGCCGGATGACATCGGCGACGTTCGGAACTGCGCTCGCCGCGCGGCTTCAAGTTGATCAGGAAGCGGCCGCTGTTCAGAGTGACATTGTTGCCGTCGACGCCGATGAACGAGGACAGGCTCAGAACATCCGGATCCTTGAGTATGGCGGCCGCCAGCGCCTGCTGCCGCTCGGCCATGGCGGCGTAGGAGATCGACTCGGTCGCCTCCGAGACGCCCTTGAATCAGGCCCGTGTCCTGCTCGGGAAAGAAGCCCTTCGGAATCAGAATGTAGAGAATCGCCGTCAGCGCCACGGTGCCGGTCGCGACGTACAGGGTCAGGCGCTGATGATCGAGCACCCAGGTCAGTTTGCGTCCGTACCAGTCGACCATGGCGGTGAACCAGCGCCCCGATTCGAGCGCCGCGCGTCGCGCCGGGCGGCCGGTGTTTGAGCAGCTTGGCGCACAGCATGGGCACCAGCGTCAGAGAGACCACGGCGGAGATGAGAATCGTGACCGCCAGCGTCACCGCGAACTCGCGAAACAGGCGTCCGACCACATCCTGCATGAACAGCAGCGGAATGAGCACGGCGATCAGCGAGACGGTCAGCGAAATGATGGTGAAGCCGATCTGTCCGGCGCCCTTGAGCGCGGCCTCGAGCGGCGTCTCGCCGCGCCTCGATGTAGCGCGAGATGTTCTCGATCATCACGATGGCATCGTCGACGACGAAGCCCGTGGCGATGGTCAATGCCATCAGCGACAGGTTGTTGAGGCTGAAATTCGCCAGATACATCACCGCGAAGGTGCCGATGAGCGACAGCGGCACGGACAGGCTCGGAATGATGGTGGCCGGAACATTGCGCAGGAACACGTAGATCACCAGCACGACCAGCACGACGGCGAGCACCAGTTCGAATTCCACGTCGGCTGACCGAGGCGCGGATCGTCGTGGTGCGGTCGGTGAGCGACGGCCAGATCCACGCCCGCCGGCAGCGCGGCCTGCAGCGAAGGCAGCAGGGCGTGGATCCTGTCGACCACGTCGACGACGTTGGCGCCCGGCTGGCGCTGCACGTTGAGGATCAGCGCCGGGGTCGAGTTCATCCAGCCGCCGAGCTTGGCGTTCTCCGCGCCCGCGACCAGCGTCGGCGACATCCTTGCAGGCGCACCGGCGCGCCGTTCTTGTAGGCGATGACGATGCTCGCCGTAGTCCTCGGCGTTTCTGATCTGATCGTTGGTGTTGACGGTGTAGGCGCTGCTGGGGCCGTCGAGCGTGCCCTTCGGGCCGTTCTGGTTGGCGTTGCTGATGGTGGTGCGCAGATCGTCGAGATTCAGGCCATAGGCGGCCAGGGCGCGCGGATTGACGACGACGCGCACCGCCGGGCGCTGGCCGCCGCTGATGCTGACGACGCCGACGCCCTTGATCTGCGAGATCTTCTGCGCGATGCGCGTGTCGGCCAGATCCTCCACCTCGGTGAGCGGCATCACCTTGGAGGTGATGCCCGAGGGTCAGCACCGGCGCGTCGGCCGGATTGACCTTGGCGTAGATCGGCGGCGCGGGCAGATCCTGCGGCAGCAGGTTCTGCGCGGCGCTGATGGCCGCCTGCACCTCCTGTTCGGCCACGTCGATGGCCAGCGCCAGAGTGAACTGCAGGGTGATCACCGACGCGCCGGCCGGAACTCGTCGAGGACATCTGGTTCAGGCCCGGCATCTGGCCGAATTGCTTCTCCAGCGGCGCCGTGATGGCCGAGGTGATGACCTCGGGGCTGGCGCCGGGATAGAAGGTCTGCACCTGGATGGTCGGGATAGGCCACTTCCGGCAGCGCCGACAGGGGCAGCTGCAGGTAGGCGATCGCGCCCACGATCAGGATGGCGACCATCAGCAGGGTGGTCGCGACCGGGCGCAGGATGAAGATGCGTGAGGGATTCATGCGCCGGCGGCCGTGCACGGCGCGGTCACTGAGCGCGTCCGCGACCGGCGTCATTGCGACGGTTTGCGGCGGTTGCGCGGGTGGTGCGAGCCGGGCGACCCGGGCGTGCCGGCGGGCCGCGCCTGCCGGATGCGCGCGCGGCGGCGCGGCGGCGGCGCGCCCGGCAGCTGCACTTGCGCGCCGTCGCGCAGGCGATCGCCGCCCTCCGTCACGACGACGTCGCCCGCGCTTGAGCCCCTGCGGTGACGGCGACGCGCTCGCCGTCGACCACGCCGAGCGTCACCGGGCGCACCGTGACCGTGCGGTCGGCATTGACGACGTAGACAAAGGTGCTCACCACGCCGTTGGGCGCGCCGCGGCGCACCGCCGAGTTCGGAATGATGACTTGATTCGTGCAGCAGCTCCTGCAGCAGCTGGATGTTGACGAACTGATTCGGAAACAGCAGCGCCGTCGGCGTTGTCGAACAGCGCGCGCAGCTTGACCGTGCCGGTGGTCACGTCGATCTGATTGTCGACCGTGAGCAGCTTGCCGTCGGCGAGCTTGGCGCTGTTGGTGCGATCGTAGGCCTCCACCGTCAGCGGTCGCGCCGCCGTGCAGGCGCCGCATCAGCGCCGGCACATTGTCCTCGGGGATGGGAAAGATGACGGTGATGGGCTGCAGCTGATTGATCACGACGATGCCGTTCGCATCGCCCGGCGTGACATAGTTGCCCTGATCGACCTGGCGCAATCCGACGCGGCCCGTGACGGGCGAGACGATGTGCGTATAGATCAGATTGACTTGCGCGGTCTTCAGCTGTCCCTTCGTCGGATTCGACGGTGCCCTTGTATTGGTCGACCAGCGCGCGCTGCGTATCGAGCTGCTGCGCGGCGATCGAATCCTCCTTGACCAGTCCGTCGTAGCGCTTCAGATCCAGCTTGGCGTCCGCCAGCAATGCCTGGTCGCGCTGCAGATTTCCCTGCATCTGCTGCAGGGCGGCCTCGTACGGGCGGGGATCGATCTGCGCCAGAGAGTCGCCCTGGCGTACGAGTCTGGCCCTCCGTAAACAAGATCTTCTGCATGATCCCGCTGATTTGCGTCCGCACGGTCACGGTGGCCAGCGGCGTGACCGTGCCCAAGGCGGGAATGCGCAATTGGATATCGCCGGAGGCGGCTGTGGCCACCGACACGGCCACCGGCCCGTTTTGCACGCCGCGTCCGGGACGTCCTGCCGCGGACATCGGCTGCTTGTGCTGGAGGTGCCTGGCCAGGACGATCAGCAGCAACAAGACGCCGGCGGCAATGAGCAATGCAACCCAGTGCCGGCGGATGAATGTCCTCGGGCTCGCGCTCGAGGCTGCGGAGTTGCCGATCGTCGGGTCGTTTATCACTGCTTCACCACATACTCGAACCCACGCCTGGGCGTGCCTTGTCAAGCTGCGCCTGGTCAATCAGGGACGTTCGAGCGATGCTCAAAGGCCGGAAGTATCGCATGCACCATCGTTCAGGACCGCGAATATGGTGGGATTGGCAACTTTGTACGGTGAATACGGTCCATCTGACGGTCCCGGCGCGGCAGAAGCGGCGCGCATTGTTCTCGACAGGCTGGAACGACTGGGGCGAGAATGATGGGTTGCGGGTGAGGAATCGGATACAGGAACAGGAGCTGCGATGAAATTACTGAATCGTGCCGCGTCGGCGGCCGTGCTTGCGTTGAGTATTTGCGCCCCGGTGCGCAGCGCGCCGGCGCCGGCGAGCAATGCGCCTACCTGGACCGAGGGGGTCAATTATTTCCTGATCAGCCCGGTGCGCCCGACATCGCTTCCCCCGGGCAAGGTGGAGGTGACCGAGGTGTTTTCCTACGCCTGTCCGGCATGCAATCTATTCCAGTCCACCATGCACAAGCTGAAAGCCAGCCTGCCGCCGAACGCGGTACTCGACTACATTCCGGCCTCCTTCAATCCCAGCGAGGACTGGCCCATGTTTCAGCTCGCCTACTTCACGGCCCAAACTCTCGGTGTCGCCGATCAGACCCATGATGCGATGTTCAACGCCGTCTGGCAGGGCGGCGATCTGGCCGTCATCGATCCGGCGACTCAGGGCATCAAGAGCCGCCTGCCGACCATCGAGGACGCCGCGAAGTTCTACAAGTCTCAGGCCGGCGTGCCCGTCGACAAGTTTCTCGCGACCGCAAAATCCTTCACCGTGGACAGCAAGGTACGCGCCGCCGAGGAGATGATTCAGAGGTACAAAGTCGACCGCACGCCCACCCTCATCGTGAACGGCAAGTACCGGGTGAACGCGGAATCGGCCGGCGGCGCGGACCAGGTGGTCGAGCTCGTGAAGTGGCTGGTGGCGAAAGAGAGCAAGTAGGGCCGGCGGCACCGGTGGGAAAAGAAAACTTCTCTATCGCATGACATTTCTTGTCGATGGCGGCGCGGCTACCCCCTGTCCTCGCGACGGGGTGCGTGAAATCATTACTTGATGGAATCCGAAAATGCTTCCGGCGCGGCTTCGCGGCCGAACCCTGTGCCGCCCGCCGGGGGCACGCGGCGAACTCTGCGCTGGGTGATCGGCGGCATCGCCGTCCTGATCGTCGCCGTCATCGTCTATCAGATCCGCACCTTCGTTTCGCAGCCGCAGCAGCGGCACGGGCGCTTTCTCGACGCGGGTAATCAACCGGTCGGCGTGGCGCGCATCCGGCGGGGGGACATCCGCTTGACGCTGCGTGCCTTGGGCGCGGTCACGCCGCTGACGACCGTCACCGTGAACACGCAGATCAGCGGGCTGCTGATGTCGGTCGGCTTCAAGGAGGGTCAATCGGTGCGCAAGGGCCAGTTCCTCGCGCAGATCGATCCGCGGCCCTACGAGGCCGCCCTGCAACAGGATGCGGCGCAGCTGGCCCGCGATGAGGCCACGCTCAAACAGGCGCAAATGGATTTGACGCGCTACAAAACTCTGGCCGACCAAGTGTCCATCCCGCGCCAGACCTACGAGGATCAGGTGTGGATCGTCAAGCAGGACCAGGGCACGGTCGAGTACGACCAGGCGCAGATCAAGGCGCAGCAGCTCAATCTGTACTACTGTCACATCATCGCGCCCTCTGACGGGCGGGTGGGGTTGCGTCTGGTGGACCCTGGCAATTACGTGCAGGCCGGCTCGAGCACCGGCCTGGTCGTGCTCACGAAGCTCAAGCCGACCACGGTCGAATACGCCGTACCGGAGGACGACCTGCCGCAGATCATGGCGCGCGTGCATTCCGGCGCAAGCCTGCCGGTCACCGCCTTCGATCGGGCCAACGTGACGCAACTGGCCACGGGTGAATTCGCTTCGATCGATACTCAGGTCAATACGACCACCGGCACGGTGATGTTGCGGGCCAACTTCGACAATGCCGATGAAAGTCTTTATCCAAACCAGTTCGTCAACATCGTGATGCTATTGGACACGCTCAAGGACGCCGTGACGGTGCCGGTGTCCGCCGTGCAGCGCGGTGCCCCGGGCACCTACGTGTACCTGGTCAATGAGGACAGCACCGTGTCGGTGCACACGATCAAGCTCGGCCCGCAGGACGGCGACCTTTATGCCGTCGAATCCGGGTTGTCGCCCGGCGACAGGGTCGTCACCGACGGCGCCGACCGGCTCCGCGACGGGGCAAAAGTCACCCTGCCGGACAATACGCATACGGAAGGAACGGGCGGCGGCATAGGACAGGGTGGATGGAAGGCGACGCACGGTGCCGACGCCGGCGGCGCCGATCGGCCCAATCGGCCGCACCGTCACCGGCCGCAGCCGGGTACGCCGCCGGACGGGGCACAGCAGGGGACCTCAACCCCACCGGCTAGTGCCCCGACACCATGATATTGACCGGCCTCGCGCCAATCGGTCCATATCATGGTGTCGAGGCACTAGGCGAGCGATGAATCCGTCCCGGCTGTTCATCAAACTGCCGGTCGCGACCTCGTTATTGATGGCCGCGATCTTGCTCAGCGGTCTGTTCGCTTTCAAATACCTGCCCTTGTCATCGCTGCCGGAAGTCGATTACCCGACCATCCAAGTCCAGACCTTCTATCCCGGAGCCAGCCCGGAGGTCATGACCTCCTCGGTCACGGCGCCGCTGGAGCGGCAGTTCGGGCAAATGCCCGGCCTCAATCAAATGACTTCCGCCAGCTCGGGGGGCGCTTCCGTCATCACCCTGCAGTTCAGCCTCGATCTGGGCCTGGATGTGGCGGAGCAGGAGGTGCAGGCGGCGATCAATGCGGCCGGAAGCGTACTGCCCAACGACCTGCCGACGCCGCCGACCTACGCCAAATTCAATCCCGCCGATGCGCCCATCATGACGCTCGCGGTGACCTCGAAAACGCTCAAGCTGACGGATGTGGAGGACCTCAGTTTCACGCGGCTGGCGCAAAAGATCTCGCAGCTGCCGGGGGTGGGCGTGGTCAGCATCTCCGGCGGGCAGCGGCCGGCCGTCCGCATTCAGTTCAATCCGCGGGCGCTGGCCAAGTACGGACTGAACATCGACGACCTGCGCACGACCATCGCCAGCGCCAACAGCAATTCACCGAAGGGGAGCTTTGACGGTCCCTCGCAATCTTCCTCGATCAATGCGAATGATCAAATCACGGACATCGACGGCTACCGGGAGATCACGGTGGCCTATCTCAACGGGTCCCCCGTCCATCTCTCCGACGTCGCCAACATCGTCGTGGCGCCCGAGAACACCAAACTCGCCGCCTGGGCCAACGGCACGCCGTCGCTGGTCCTGAACATCCAGCGCCAGCCCGGCGCCAACGTGATCCAAGTGGCCAATGCGGTCAAACAGCTGCTGCCCAAAGTCATCGCCGACATGCCGCCGGCATTGGAGATCAGCGTTCTGAGCGACCGCACGCAGACCATTCGCGCTTCCGTGTCCGACGTGGAATTCGAGCTGATTCTGGCGGTGGTGCTGGTCGTGCTGGTGATCTTCGTATTCCTGCGCAATTTGCCGGCGACGATCATTCCGAGTCTGTCCGTGCCGCTGTCGCTGGTCGGCACCTTCGGCGTGATGTACCTGCTGAATTACAGTTTGGACAACCTGTCGCTGATGGCGCTGACCATCTCCACGGGGTTCGTGGTGGACGATGCCATCGTGATGATCGAGAACATCGCGCGCTACATCGAGGCCGGCGAGAAGCCGATGGCGGCCGCGCTCAAGGGCTCGCGGCAGATCGGCTTCACCATCATCTCACTCACCGTGTCGTTGATCGCCGCGCTGATTCCCCTGCTGTTCATGGGCGAAATCGTGGGCCGCCTCTTCCACGAGTTCGCCATCACGCTGGCCGTGACGATCGTGATTTCGGCCGCGGTCTCGCTGACGCTGGTGCCGATGCTGTGCGCCCGACTGCTGCGTCATCGAACGGATGCGAGCCGCAGAGAGTGGGATTTGAAGGCCGAGCGCGGCTTCCAATGGGTCATAGGCCAATACAGCCGCTCCCTGCGCTGGGTGCTCGACCGTCAGGGCCTTACCTTGATCGTCGCAGGCGTGACGCTGGCGGTGACGTTGCTGCTGTATATTTTCATCCCGAAGGGATTCTTTCCGGTCCAGGACACCGGCGAAATCCAGGGTATCTCCGAAGCGGCGCAGACCATCTCCTACTCGGCCATGGCGGACCGCCAGCAGGCGCTCGCGGCAGCCATCTTGAAGGATCCCGACGTGGTCTCCTTGAGTTCGTTCATCGGCGTCGACGGCGCCAACACGACGCTCAACAGCGGACGCTTTCTGATCAATCTCAAGCCGCATGCCGAGCGCAGCGTGACGGCGAGCCAGATCATCCGGCGGCTGAAGCAGGAAACGGCCGGCGTGATCGGCATTACCCTGTACATGCAGCCGATGCAGGACATCACCATCGATTCGGCCGTCAGCCGCACGCAGTATCAGTTCGTCGTCGAGAGCACGGACAACAATGATTTCGCGTTGTGGATTCCGCGCCTGATGCAGAAACTATCGCAGCTGCCGCAGCTCGCCGACGTCGCGAGCGACATGCAACAGCAGGGTACGGCCACCGACCTTACGATCGACCGGGCCACCGCCGCGCGATTCGGCATCACACCGGCCACCGTCGACAATGTATTGTACGACTCCTTCGGCCAGCGCATCGTCTCGACCATTTATTCCCAGTCGAACCAGTACCGGGTGATTCTCGAGGCGGATCCGTCGATTCAGCGGTCGCTGGCCGGGCTCTCGGAACTGTACCTGCCGTCCTCCGCCTCCGCCGCCAATGCCCAGGTGCCGCTATCGGCGATCGTGCAGGTCAACCAACGCGCCGGCCCCTTGCAAATCACGCATCTGGGTCAGTTTCCGGCGACGACGATCTCGTTCAACCTCTCGCCCGGCTCGTCGCTGGGCGCTGCCGTCGAGGCGATTCGCCAGGCGGAGAAGGATATTCAGCTGCCGGGGAAGTTCGTCACCGCCTTCCAGGGGACGGCCGCCGCGTTTCAGCACGTTTTGGCCAACCAGGAGCTGCTGCTGCTGGCGTCCATCGTCACCATGTACATCGTGCTCGGCGTCCTCTACGAGAGCTTCATCCACCCCGTCACGATTCTCTCCACGTTGCCGTCGGCCGGTATCGGCGCCATGCTCGCCCTGATGATCGCGGGCGACGATCTGGACGTGCTCGGCATCATCGGCATCATCCTGTTGATCGGCATCGTAAAGAAGAACGCCATCATGATGATCGATTTCGCCCTGGACGCACAGCGCAACGGCGGCCTGGCTCCGCGTGAGGCCATATACCAGGCCTCGCTGCTGCGCTTCAGGCCCATCCTGATGACCACCATGGCGGCTCTGCTCGGCGCGCTGCCCTTGATGATCAGTTCGGGCGCGGGCTCCGAGCTGCGGAGGCCGCTGGGCGTGGCCATCGTCGGCGGCCTGATCGCGAGCCAGCTGCTGACGCTGTTCACGACGCCGGTCATCTATCTGGCCTTCGACCGAGTGGCGCTGCGTTGGCGCCGTCCCCGGCGCGACCCGGACGCGGCGACGGCATGAATCTGTCCCGCCCATTCGTCGAGCGTCCGGTCGCCACGACCTTGCTGACCTTGGGTGTGGCTCTGGCCGGCGTACTGGCCTATTCCTATCTGCCCGTCTCGCCGCTGCCCCAAGTGGACTATCCGACGATCTCGGTGTCGGCCTCGCTGCCCGGCGCCGACCCTCAAACGGTGTCGACCAGCGTGGCGGAGCCCCTGGAACGCTATCTCGGGCAGATCGCCGACGTCACGGAAATCACCTCCAGCAGCACCACCGGCAGCACCCGCATCACGCTGCAGTTCGATCTTGACCGCGACATCGACGGCGCGGCGCGCGACGTGCAAGCGGCGATCAACGCGGCCGCCGCCGACGTATCGACCAGCCTGTCGAGCAACCCGACGTACCGGAAGGTCAACCCCGCGGACGCCCCGTTGATGATTCTGGCGCTGACCTCCAAAACGCTGACGCGCGGCCAGTTGTACGATGCCGCCAGCAACGTCCTGCAGCAGCGCCTGTCCCAGCTGGGCGGCATCGGCCAGGTGTCGATCGGCGGCGCCACCTTGCCCGCGGTGCGGGTCGAACTGAATCCGACCACGATGTTCAAGTACGGCATCGGCTTGGAGGACGTGCGGGCGGCGCTGGCGTCGGCCAATGCCAATAGTCCCAAGGGAGCGATCGAGGAGGGCGATCACCGCTTCCAGCTCTACACCAATGACCAGGCACGCCAGGCGAGTGACTACCGTCCCTTGGTCATCGCCTACCGCAACGGCTCCGCGGTGCGGCTGTCCGATGTGGCCGATGTGGAGGACTCGGTTCAGGACTTGCGCAATGAGGGCCGCGCCAACGGCGAGCCTTCCGTGCTCGTGATCTTGTCCCGCCAGCCGGGCGCCAACATCATCGATACGGTCGATCAAGTGAAGGCGGAGCTGCCGCAGCTGCAGGCGGCGCTGCCCAGCGACGTGAATCTCACCATCGTCTCCGATCGCAGCGCAACGATCCGCGCCTCGTTGCGGGACACGAAGTGGACGCTCATGCTGGCGGTCGGGCTGGTCACGTTCGTGGTATTTCTGACGCTCGGCGACGTTCGCGCCGCGCTGGTGCCCGCGGTGGTCGTGCCGGTTTCCATCATCGGCACGTTCAGCGGCATGTACCTGCTCGGGTTCAGCTTGGACAACCTATCGTTGATGGCGCTCACCGTCGCGACCGGCTTCGTCGTCGATGATGCCATCGTCGTGCTCGAGAATATCTCGCGCCACGTCGAGAACGGCGTGCCGCGACGCGAAGCGGCGCTGCGCGGCGCGAAGGAAGTGGGATTCACCGTGGTGTCGATCAGTATTTCGCTGATCGCCGTGTTCATTCCCATACTGCTCATGGGAGGCATCGTCGGCCGCCTGTTCCGCGAGTTCACGGCGACGATGTCGCTGGCAATCATGATTTCCATGGTGATCTCGCTGACCACGACGCCGATGATGTGCGCGCTGCTGCTGCGGCCGCGCCGGCATCCGCCGGGGCGGCCCGCGCGGCGCACCCTGTTCGACCGCGCCCTCGCCGCGTACGAGCGCACCTTGAGCTGGTCGCTGCGCCACGGCCGGCTGGTGATGCTGGCGCTGGCCGTTACCATCGCTCTGAACGTGCTGCTGTTCATGATCATACCCAAGGGGTTTTTTCCTCAAGAAGATACCGGGCTCATCACCGGCGGCATCGTTGCCGACCAAAGCATCTCCTTTCAGCTGATGAGGGCCAAGCTCGTCCGGCTGATGGATATAGTGCAGGCGGACCCGGCGGTGCAGAGCGTCGCCGGATACACCGGATCCGGCAGCGGCGGCGGCAGCTCGCAGACCAATACCGGCTCGGTGTACGTGCTGCTCAAGCCGCTGTCGGTGCGCAAAATATCCTCCGATGAGGTGATCGCCCGCTTGCGCACGAAGCTCTCGCAGGTGGCCGGCGGGCGGCTGTTTCTGCAGACGGTCCAGGACATTCGCATCGGCGCACGCCAGTCCAATGCCGAGTTCCAATTCACGCTGCAGGCCGACAATACCAATGACCTCGCCGAATGGGGTCCGAAGCTGACGGCCGCTCTGCAGCGCAGCCCGGTGGTTGCGGACGTCAATTCCGACCAACAGCCAAAGGGACTGGAGACCGACGTGAACTACGACCGCAGCACCGCGGCACGGCTGGGATTGACCGTCGCCCAGATCGACAGCACGCTGTACGACGCCTTCGGCCAGCGCCAGGTCTCGACGATCTTCAACGCCCTGAATCAGTACCACGTCATCATGGAGGTGGCGCCGCGCTACTGGCAGAGCCCGTCCACGCTCAACGACATCTACGTCAGCACGGCGGCAGGCGCGGCCAGCGGCACGCAGACCACCAATGTATCGACGTCGGGCCCAAGCACCTCCGCGGCAACACCGACCGCATCGCCCGCGACGATCGCCGGCGCGAGCAACTCGTTCCAAAATGCCCTCACCAACGCCATCGCCAACACGGGCCGCGGTGCAGCGTCCAACGGCGCCGCCGTCAGCGCCAGCGTCGAAACCATGGTGCCGCTGCCCGCGGTGAGCAGCTATCGCTACGGCAGCACGCGCCTGGCGGTGAATCATCATGGACTGTTCGCGTCGACCACGATTTCGTTCAACCTTCAGCCCGGGATGTCCCTGAGCGATGCAACCGCCGCCGTCACCCAAGCAATGGAGGAAATCCACATGCCCACCTCCGTCCACGGCATCTTTGCCGGTACGGCACGCACCTTTCAGCAATCCTTGACGACCGAACCGCTGCTGATCGCCGCGGCGCTGATCGCGGTGTACATCGTGCTCGGCGTGCTCTACGAGAGTTACATTCACCCCATCACCATCATTTCCACGCTGCCCTCGGCCGGCGTCGGCGCCGTGCTCGCGCTGATGGTCTGGCACACGGAATTCAGCATCATCGCTTTGATCGGCGTCATTCTGTTGATCGGCATCGTGAAGAAGAATGCGATCATGATGATCGATTTCGCCATTCATGCCGAAATCACCCAAGGGATTGCGCCGCGGGAGGCGATCCATCAAGCCTGCCTGCTGCGATTCCGTCCGATCATGATGACCACGCTGGCGGCCTTGCTCGGCGCGCTCCCTCTGGCGTTCAGCTACGGCAATGGCGGCGAGCTTCGCAGGCCCTTGGGCATTTCCATCGTGGGCGGTCTGATCGTCAGCCAGATGCTGACGCTCTACACGACGCCCGTGGTGTATGTGTATCTCGACGGTCTGCAGAGCTGGGTGAAACGTCACTGGCCGCGGCGATGGTCGGACGGCGGGGCGGCGGAGGCAGGCGTATGATCACTGACAGGTTGTTGCGTACGGCCCGCTTGATCGGCTTGATTGCCGCGTCGATCGCCTTGTCCGCCTGCAAAGTCGGGCCCAATTACCGCAAACCGGGCGCGCCGGTTCCGGTTGCCTACAAGGAATTGCCGGCCGATGCTCCCGCCTGGAAGCCGAGTACCCCGCAGGACGACAAGGATCGAGGGGTTTGGTGGGCGATATACAATGACCCGGAGCTCGACCGCCTGGAGCACGAGGTCAACATTTCCAACCAGAACGTCAAGGTATATGCGGCCGAGTACCGCGACGCCGTGGCGCTGCTGAAGGAAGCGAAGTCCGAGCTGTATCCGACGCTGTCCATCAGCGGCGGCGCACAGCGCGGCGGCGGCGGCGGAGGCACCGCGGCAGTTTCGAGCACGGTGGGCAGCGGCACGGGCGGAAGCACGCATACCGAATTCACGCTCGAACCCGCCGTCTCCTGGCAGCCCGACATCTGGGGAACCATTCGGCGTCAGGTCGAAAGCCGCAAGGCGAATGTGCAGCTGAGCGAGGCAAATCTGGCCAATGCGCAATTATCGGCGCAGGCGACTCTCGCGGCGGATTACTTCGATCTGCGGGCTTCGGACTCTCTGCGCACGATGCTGGCGCAGTCCGTGGATATGGACCGGCGAGTCTTGGAAATCACCCGGAACCAGCTGAAGTCCGGAACGGCGAGCAACGGCGATTTGGCCGGTGCGCAGTCGCAGCTGCAGTCGGCCGAGGCTCAGCTGGTTGCAGTCGATCAAGCGCGCGGAACCTACGAGCACGCCATCGCCGTCCTGACCGGCCACCCGCCATCGGAGCTGGCGATTCCGCAGGCCCCGCTGGCGTCCATCGTGCCGGAGATTCCCGTGGCTGTTCCCTCCACTCTGCTGGAGCGCAACCCGGCCATTGCGGCCGCGGAGCGGCAGATGCAGGTGCAGAGCGCGCTCATCGGGGTGGCGATCGGCTCGTATTTCCCGACGCTCAGTCTGAGCGCCCTCGGGGGCTATGCGGGCAATCCATTGTCAACGTTATTCAACGCCGGCAACCGCATCTGGTCTCTGGGAGCGACATCGAGCGACACCTTGTTTCAGGGCGGCTACCAAGTCGCGGCCGTGGCGGCCGCGCGCGCGAACTACGATCAATATGTGGCAACGTACCGTGAGACGGTGCTCTCCTCCTTCCAACAAGTGGAAGACGAACTGCTGGCGTTGCGCGTGCTGCAGAAGGAAGCCGAGTTCCAGACGCAGGCGGTCAAATCCGCGCAAGTAGCCGCGGACGTGGCATTGAACGAGTTCAATGCCGGCACCGTCGCTTATACGACCGTCGTCACCGCCGTCCAGACTCTGCTGTCGAATCAGCAATCCGCCCTGACGATACAGCAGAATCGGCTGGTCGCGAGCGTGACGCTGATCGAGGCCCTCGGCGGCGGCTGGGATGCATCGCAGCTGTCCAAATGAACAAGCTGCTGGCCAAATGACTACAAGGCCGATGCCGCCGGCTCCACGACCGGCGTCAGTGCATTGAGACGCGGCGGCTCGGCGTCGCGCACCGATGCGAACGCCACGATGTGCTCCAAAATGTGCTGCACGTAGCCGCGAGTCTCGCCGTAGGGAATGTTCTCGATCCACACGTCGGCGTCCATGGATTTGGGCGGCAGCCAGCGTGCGACCGACGATCGGGCCGGCATTGTAGGCGGCGAGGCTCAGGTCGAGCCGGCCGTCGTAACGATTGAGCAATTCGCGCAAGTAGGCCGCGCCGAGCGGCACGGCCACGGCTGGATCGAACAAATCGTCCTTGCGCGGCGCGGGCAGGTGCCAGCGTCGCGCGACGGCAGCGGCGGTGGCCGGCAGCATCTGCATGAGGCCGCGCGCATCCGCGCGCGACACCGCGTCCTTGCGAAACAGGCTCTCCTGACGCATGACGCCCAGTATCCAGTCGGCAGGCACGTCCGCGAGCTCGCTGGCCGCGGCGACGGCGTCGCGGATAGGGGCGCGGATAGCGCAGACTGAACATCGTCCCATTCTCCCGCCTGCGCCAGGGTGGTGATGGATTCCGCATACCATCCCCAGCGCGCGGCCAGATGCGCGGCCTGAACTTTGGCGGCAGGTTCGGCGCCTGCCCAGCGCGGCAGTCCATTCCGACGGCGGCCTCATCCGTCATGTCGCAGGCGAACAATTCGTGCGCGCGGATCAGGCCGGCCTGCGCCGCCATCGCGGCCTGCGCCTTGGCGTCGTCCGGCGACGGCCGCGCATTCAGGTGGTAGCTCTGATGCAGGCGGTCCGCCGCGAGATAGCCGTAGTAATCCCGCAAGTCCGCGATCTCGCCGAACAGCGGTGCCGCCGCCTCGGCGCCCGCCGTGGCCTCCACCGCGCGTGCGCGCCAATAGCGCCAGCGCGGCTGCGTCGCCAGGCTGGCCGGCATGTGCTCGATCCAGCCGAGCGCCTTCGCATAGTCGCCGGCCCACAATGCGGCGCGAACGCGCCATTCTTCGACCTGGGCGTCGACCGCGTCCGCCGGCAAGCTCTCGAATTCAGCGACAAGGCGCGGGGATCGCGATCGTAGGCGGCTCCCAGCGCGGCCGCGCGCTGCAGCCGGACTTGCAATGCGGGGTCATACCCGGTCGCGTCGAGGAGCTGAGGGCAGCAGATTCAACGCAGCGGCGGAATCGGTGTGCGCCAGCTTCTCGAAGCCGGCGGCCAGCGCCTCCGGTCTCCACCGGCAGTGCCGGGATGAGTTGCCAAAACGGTCAGCGCCGACTTCGGCGCTTCCAGCAAGTCCGACCATTGCAGCAATGCCGGCGCTGCGCGCCACCGGCACATCGGCCACGAACTCGCGCGCCAGGCGGGGATTGTCGGCCGCGAGCGCGGCGCGAACCTTGGTCTCCGCCAGCCACCGGGTGTGATGAGATTCTGCTGCCGAAGCCAGGCAAACACGTCATTGCATTCCGCCGGCTGCTTCTGCGGCAGGCTCCAGCGCGCCAGCGCCGCGGCGCCGAGACCCTTGCGTGTCGCCGGTGGCCAGTCGGCCCTTCGAGCCGGTCGCAGACCAGCAGCGGCGTCGGTGACATCCGCCGAGCGCGGCAGGAACAAGTCCCAGCGGCGCCGCTGGGCCAGGCTGGCCAGCCAGTCGTGCCGCAGGCCATGGGTGACCGGTTGACCTGCATGCGCTTGCAGAAATGCGTCGATTGCCGCAGTCCAGGGCATCGTCCGGCTGCTTGGTCAGATCGCGCCTGATACCTGGCTGCGACGAGATAGTCGTGAATGGCGTAGGCCTCGAGCGCGGGGGAATCCGGTGTGTCGGGCAGGTTCAGCCGAATGCGCTCCATGGCTGCGACGAAGGCTTGGCCGTTGGCGTCGAGATCGCCAGCCGCTTGCGGCAACTGGGTGGTCTGCGATGGCGTATCGCGGGCCGGTGAGGCGCCGCGGGCCGGCGAGGCGCCGGCAGTTGCGGCGAATTGCAGGCAGATAAGGGACAGCGACGGGGCAAGAACCCATTTTGAGCGGATCGGCATCGACGCATTTTAGGCGCTAGCGCCGCCGCGTTGCGATTGGCGCTGCAATCGAGGCGGCCGCGTGGTTGAATACCGCCGATGAAATCCAAAGTCGTAGCGATTCTCGAAACTCGCACCGGCGCGCACTTGGGAGAATTGATCGCGCGCCGCGGCGGTGTCCCCATGCTGGCGCCGGCCCTCGAAGAGGTGCCGGATGTCGATCCGCGAGCCGTCGCGGCGCTGCTGGCTCAATGGCGAGTCGATCCGTTCAACATCGTCATTTTTCAGACCGGCGTCGGCACTCGCGCTTTATTTCAGGCGACCGATGCCGCCGGCCTGACCGCCGAACTGCTGCGATTGCTGGATCCCGCCACGGTGGTGGTTCGCGGGCCGAAGCCTGTCGGAGAATTGAAGGCGCGCGAGGTGCGCATCGATCTGCGGGCTGCGACGCCCTTCACCACGGAAACGGTTCTGGCGGCGCTGTCCGAATTGCCGATGCGCGGTGCCCGAGTCCTGGTGCAGCGCTACGGTGCGGCAAATCAACTACTGCGTGAGACCTTGGAGGGGCGAGGCGCCCGTGTGGAGGAGATTGCCACTTACCGTTGGGCACTGCCCGCGGACACTCGAGCCGCTCAGCCGGCTCCTCGAGGCGCTGGGGCGCTCCGAGCGTCGATGCCGTGGTATTCACGAGCGCCGTGCAAATTCACAATCTATTGCGCTTTCGCGGAAAAAACCGGCCCGGCCTTCGAACTCGCGGACCAGCTCAATCGCGTGGTCGTCGCCTCGATCGGCCCGGTGTGCTCGCGGGCGCTGCGGGAACATGGGGTCAGGCCGACATTCGAAGCCGATCCTCCGAAATTGGGTCCGCTGGTGGCCGGCCTCGAGGAGGCTTTGTCGGCGAATGGCCGACAATGACTCGGGCGTTCGGCTGACGTTGCGCGCAATGAGCTTTCCCGAATACAGCGGCGGCGGCGGTGTATAAATGCAGTTCGCGCCTCACCGTTCAGGAGAACCCACAGTGGCAAAAAACAGCAAGAATTCCCAGCCGTTTCTTACCGATGTCAAAACCCTGCGCGAGCGCGCACGGAAAAACATTTCGACCGGCGGCGTGACCTTCACCTACGAAGGCGATGTGAAGAAAACCATCGACATTCTGCAATCCGTGCTCGCCACTGAAATCGTATGCGTGCTGCGCTACACCATGCATGCCGTGGCCGCCACCGGTATTTCCAGCGAAGGTGTCAAAGCCGAATTTGCGCAGCACGCCAAGGAAGAGCAGGACCACATGAACGAAGTCGCGGAGCGCATCAATCAGCTCGGCGGCAAGCCCGACTTCAATCCGACCGGCCTGGCGACGCGCGCGGCGTCGGAATACGGCAAGGCGGACAACTTGATCGAGATGATCAAGGAAAATCTGATCGCCGAACGAATCGCCGTGGATCACTACCGCGAACTCATCCGCTATTTCGGCAACGATGATCCCGGGACGCGCAGCATGCTGGAAGGGATTCTTGACCGTCGAAGAAGAGCATGCGAACGACATGCACGATCTTCTGGTGGCGCACGAAGGGCGCCCCATGCTGTCGGGTTAGCTGCTGCCGCCCACCGAAGGCGAGTCGCTGGCGGGGAAGGATTCCTCCAGCGCCTCGTCCAGTAGATCGTCGACATGCCGCCGCGCGGCGGAACCCTCGGCGAAATCTTGGGGATGCTTGGCCATGTAGGCCGCCGCATAGGAGCACGCCGGAGTCACCGTCCCAACCTGCGGATCGCGCCGTACTCAAGGCTGCGCTCATCAGTTCCGCCGCAATGCCGCGTCCGCGCGATTTCCGGCGGAACCCGCGTGTGGGTGATGGTCATGACGCGCCCGGCCAGTGTGTAGTCGAGTTGAGCGTGGCTTCCGTCCACTTCGGTGGTGAACCGATGCGCGCTCGGGTCATGACTAATGATGCTCATCTGAATGCTCCGGAGGACGCTCCGCGGGGTGCGGTTCCGGGGGCCGCGGCTTCGGGCGGGGGTGCCGCGGGCCGTGGCGGGGCTGCGGGCCGTCGGCGGGGCCGCGGGCCGTGGCGGTGCCGCGGGACGCTCAGCTTGAGCGTGCTCCGGCGGCCGATGCGCTTCAACTGCGGGCGGCGGCCTGGGCGCCTCGGATGGTTGCGCTGGGTGCCGCCGAGGCAGGCGCTCGCGATTCCGGTTCCCGCGCCGGCTGCGGATTCGCATGAACCACGCTCATCGTTCCCGCGTGCTGGGCCGGGACGACGCCGGCCCCCGAGAACGCGCCGGGCCGGGCGGTCGCCGCAATGGGCGGATGGCCCTTATTGGCGCTGGCGCGCAGCGCCGGATTGCCGCGCGCGGTCTGCTCCTGTTGGCGTTGCACCGGTATTGCCGCAATATGGCGCTCATGCGCCGCCGCCTCTTCGGCCGCGGTCGCCTGGGCTCGAATGCCGCCGCTGCCGCCGTTATAGCTGACCTGGTTCACCGTGACGTTATTGACCACGGTCTTGTTGTAGACATTGGTGATGTTGGTCGTGCCGATGTTGGTGACCGATCGGTTGTAATACAGGTGGCCGCCCTGCCAATAGCCGCCTTGGAAGCCGCTGCCGCCATAGCCATAGCCATAGTTCGACTCCGCCATAGAAGCCGACGTGCGGACCCCAATAGCCGGCGTTCCAGAGGAATGCCCCGCCCGACCAGCCCCAATAGCCGGGAGTCCACAGGTATTCCGGTTGCGGCGGCAACACCCAGGTGCCGGGCACCCAGTAGTAGTCTTGGATGTCCTCATCCCACGCCCAGTAACCGGGGGTCCATAGGTAGCCGTCGCCGGGAATCGGCGGCTGGTCGTAGACCGGCAGCTCGGGCGGCGGCACGTTGACCGACACGTCCACCGACATCTGCGCCATGGACAGCGCGGGCAGGGCGAGCAGAATCAGCGTCGGGATTATGGATCGACTCCAGGATTTGAAGGGCATATTCCTGCTCCGAACACGTTGGGGGAAATCGCCATGATTGGCGTTGATGTCTTATGGACACCACTATAGACAGTGTCGGGGGTGCCCTTCATCAGCGACCACCCGCCGTCTGTGTAGGATATCGCCGACCTGGTGGGTCTAACGAGCGGCCGGCTGCGCAGTGGCGATGCGGCGCGGGTGTTAAGGCGTGGGTGCGGCGGTGCGTTGTCGGGCCAGCAACCGCTGCAGCGCCTCGCGCGGCAGACTCATCGAGGCCGGCGTCGCCATCCTGCTGTACATGCACGGTGAGTTTCGCGCGCATGCGCTTCGTCCAGAATTTGTCGATGTGATTGGCGATGCCCGCGATGGCATCCTCGCGCACGGGCTCCGCGCGAGAAGAAATTGCCGATGTCATTCGCCATCTTCACCAGATGCTCCGCGCTGCCGTGTGCGTCGCCGCCGTGGGCGGCGCCTGCATCGCTACTCATGGGCGGCCCTATTTGGCGACGAACAGACATCGGCGCTCTTCAGCAACGTTTCCTGGGTCTCGCTGAACTCGCGGAAGCGCTTCTGCCATTCGGACGGCTGGCTCACGCGGGTCGCCTGCACGGCGGTGACCTTGTACTCCGGGCAATTCGTCGCCCAGTCCGAGTTGTCGGTGGTGATCACGTTGGCGCCGGACTCGGGAAAGTGGAAGGTGGTGTAGACCACGCCGGGCTGCACCCGCTCGGTGACCCGGGCGCGCAGCACCGTGTCGCCGGCGCGGCTCGCGATACCGACCCAGTCGCCCTCCGCGATGCCGCGTTCCTCGGCATCGTGCGGATGGATCTCCAGGCGATCCTCATCGTGCCAGCGATTGTTCTCGGTGCGCCGCGTCTGCGCGCCCACGTTGTACTGGCTCAAGATGCGCCCGGTGGTCAGGATCAGCGGGTAGCGGGCATTGACCTTCTCGGCGGTCGGCACGTACTCGGTCACCAGGAATTTGCCCTTGCCGCGCACGAACTCGCCCGATGTGCATGGTCGGGGTGCCCTCGGGGTGTTCGGCGTTGCAGGGCCACTGGATGCTGCCGAGCTCATCGATGCGGGCGTAGCTCACGCCGGTGAAGGTCGGGGTCAGGCGCGCGATCTCATCCATGATTTCGCGACGGATGCGAGTAGTTCATCGGGTAGCCGACGGCATTGGAGAGCAGCTGGGTGATCTCCCAATCCGCGTAGCCGGACTTCGGCTTCATCACCTTGCGCACGCGCGAGATGCGCCGCTCGGCGTTGGTGAAGGTGCCGTCCTTCTCCAGGAAGGATGAACCCGGCAGGAACACGTGAGCGAACTTCGCCGACTCGTTCAAGAACAGGTCCTGCACGATGATGCACTCCATCGAGGTCAAGGCCGCGGTGACGTGCTGCGTATTCGGGTCCGACTGGGCGATGTCCTCGCCCTCGATATACAGGCCCTTGAACTCGCCGTCGAGCGCGGCCTCGAACATGTTCGGAATGCGCAAGCCCGGGCTCGTTCTGCAGCGATACGCCCCAGGCGCCCTCGAACAGGTGCCGCACCGTGTCGTCCGAGACGTGCCGGTAGCCCGGAAACTCGTGCGGGAAGGAGCCCATGTCGCAGGAGCCCTGCACATTGTTCTGGCCGCGCAGCGGATTGATGCCCACGCCTTCGCGGCCGACGTTGCCGGTCGCCATGGCGAGGTTCGCGATGCCCATGACCATGGTCGAGCCCTGGCTGTGCTCGGTGACGCCGAGGCCGTAGTAAATGGCGCCATTGCCGGCGGTGGCGTACAGACGCGCGGCGGCGCGCACGTCGGCCGCGGGTACGCCCGTGACCGCCTCCATGGCCTCCGGAGAATTGCTCTCCTGCGCCACGAAGTCGCGCCACTTCTCGAAGGACGGCACTTCGCAGCGCTCGCGCACGTAGTCCTCCTTGACCAGTCCTTCGGTGACGATGACGTGCGCCAGGGAATTGATCAGCGCCACATTGGTGCCGGGGCGCAGCTTCAGATGATGCTCGGCGGCGATGTGCGGCGTGCGCACCAGGTCGATGCGCCGCGGATCGGCGACGATGAGCTTCGCGCCCTGGCGCAGCCGTCGCTTCATCTGCGAGGCGAACACCGGATGTCCGTCGGTCGGATTCGCGCCGATCACGAAGATCACGTCGGCCTTCATCACCGAGTCGAAATTCTGCGTGCCGGCCGACTCGCCGATGGTGTTCTTCAGGCCGTAGCCGGTGGGGGAATGGCACACGCGCGCGCAGGTGTCGACATTGTTGTTGCCGAATCCCGCGCGAACCAGCTTCTGCACCAGGTAGGTCTCCTCGTTGGAGCAGCGCGAGGAGGTGATGCCGCCGATCGAATCGCGGCCATACTTCGCCTGGATGCGCTTCAGCTCGGAGGCCGCGTAGCCGATCGCCTCCTCCCACGAGACTTCGCGCCAGGGATCGGAGATCTTCGAGCGGATCATGGGCTTGAGGATGCGATCCGTGTGCGTGGCATAGCCGATGGCGAAACGTCCCTTGACGCAGGAGTGGCCGTGATTGGCGTGGCCGTCCTTGTTCGGCACCATGCGCACCACTTCCTCGCCCTTCATCTCGGCGCGGAACGAGCAGCCCACGCCGCAGTAGGCGCAGGTCGTGGTGATGCTGTGCTCGGCCTGGCCCTTCTCGATCAGAGTGTTCTCCGACAGAGTGGCGGTCGGGCAGGCCTGCACGCAGGCGCCGCAGGAAACGCACTCGGAGTCCATGAAGGAGACGTTCTGGCTGGCCGATACCGTGGAGTCGAAGCCGCGGTTCTGGATGGTCAGCGCCAGGGTGCCCTGCTGCTCATCGCAGGCGCGCACGCAGCGCGAGCAGACGATGCACTTGCTGGCATCGAAGGTGAAATACGGATTGCTGGTGTCCTTCTCGGCCGAGAGATGATTGGCTCCCTCGTAGCCGTAGCGCACTTCGCGAAGTCCGACGACGCCCGCCATGTCCTGCAGCTCGCAGTGACCGTTGGCCGGACAGGTCAGGCAGTCCAGGGGGTGATCGGAGATATAGAGTTCCATCACGCCGCGGCGGATGTCGGCGATCTGCTTGTTCTGCGTGGTGACCTTCATGCCCCGGCGCGACCGGCGTGGTGCAGGAGGCCGGCAATCCCTTCATGCCTTCGATCTGCACCAGGCACAGGCGGCACGAGCCGAAGGCTTCGAGCTGCTCGGTGGCGCAGAGCTTGGGGATCTTCACATCGGAGAGCGCGGCGGCGCGCATCACCGAGGTACCGGCCGGCACCGTGACTTCCTGGCCGTCGATGGTCAGGGTCACGAGCTGCGCGCTTTCGCGCGGCGGGGTGCCTAGGTCTTGTTCGACGATGGATAGCATGAGTTAGTCCTCGTGTACGTTCAGCCGGAGGCGCTGGATGCCCTTACCGGTTTGGCGAAATCTTCAGGGAAATGGTTCAACGCAGAGATCACCGGATAGGGCGTCAGCCCGCCAAGAGCGCACAGCGAGCCATAGGTCATCGTTTCGCACAGATCGCGCAAAATCGTTTCCTGTTTGGCGACGTTCTCGCCGGCGACGAGCCGATCGATGACTTCCACCCCGCGGGTCGAGCCGATGCGGCAGGGGGTGCATTTGCCGCAGGACTCGATGGCGCAGAACTCCATCGCGTAGCGCGCCTGAGCCGCCATGTCGACGCTGTCATCGAAGGCGACGATGCCGCCGTGCCCCAGCATCCCCTTGATAGCGGCAAAGGCCTCGTAATCCAAAGGGGTGTCGAATTGCGATTCGGGGAGGTAGGCGCCCAGCGGGCCGCCCACCTGCACCGCGCGAATCGGCCGGCCGCTCAAACTGCCGCCGCCGTAATCGTACAGCAGCTCGCGCAGCGTCATGCCGAAGGCGATCTCGACCAGGCCGCCGTGCTTGATATTGCCGGCCAGCTGCATGGGCAGGGTGCCGCGGGAGCGGCCCATGCCGAAGTGCTGATAGAACTCGGCGCCGCGGTCCAGAATGATGGGCACCGAGGCGAAGGTGATGACGTTGTTGATCACGGTGGGTTTGCCGAACAATCCGGCCAGGGCCGGCAGCGGGGGCTTGAAGCGCACCTGGCCGCGCTTGCCCTCCAAGGACTCGAGCAGCGAGGTTTCCTCGCCGCAGATGTAGGCGCCGGCACCCATGCGCACTTCCAAATCAAAGGCCTTGCCGCTGCCCAGAATGTTCTGGCCCAGGTAGCGCGCAGCGCCGGCGGCGGCAATCGCGGCTTCGAGCGCGAGCTTCGCCTGCGGGTATTCCCAGCGCAGATAAATGTAGCCACGGTCGCTCCCGTGGCCAGCCCGGCGATGGTCATGCCCTCGATGAGTACGAAGGGATCGCCCTCCATCAGCATCCGGTCGGAGAAGGTGCCCGAGTCACCCTCATCGGCATTGCAGACCACGTATTTCTGCGCGCTCTGCGCGCCCAACACGGTCTTCCACTTGATCCCCGCGGGAAACGCCGCTCCGCCGCGACCGCGAAGCCCGGAGGCGGTGACGCGAGCGACGATTTCGGCGGGTTCGAGCGCGAGCGCGGTCGTCAGGCCCGCGGTAGCCGCCATGCGCCAGATAATCGGCCAGGCTGCGCGGATCGGTGAGCCCGACGCGGGCAAAGGTCAGGCGATCCTGCTTCTTGAAGTAAGGAATCTGCTCGGTCGCTCCGTGGCTCAAGGCGTGCGGCTTACCGGAGGTAAAGCCCGCATCGAACAAGCCGGCCACATCGCCGGATTGCACGGGGCCATAGGCGATGCGCGTGCCCGCGACGTCCACTTCGACCAAGGGCTCGAGCCAGAGCAGGCCGCGTGAGCCATTGCGGACGAGTTCGACGGCGACTCCGCGCCGCCGCGCCTCGGCCGCGATGGTCTGCGCGGTCTCATCGGCGCCGACGCCGAGTGCCGCCGCATCGCGGGGCACATAGATTTTGACGGCGCCGTCCGAGCGGCTCATGGGCGCCCCCGGCTCTGGGTCACCAGCGCATCGAAGCGCTCCGCCGTGACGCGCCCGTGCAACTGTTTGTCGACCATCAGCGAGGGACCCAAGGCGCAGTTACCCAAGCAGTACACCGGCTCCAAGCGTGATCGCGCCGTCGCTGCGTCGTGCCGTGAAAATCGACGCCCAATTTTGCCTTCGCATGCGCTTCCAGCGCCACGCTGCCGAGCGCCTGACAGGCTTCCGCCCGGCAAAGATGCACGACGTGGCGGCCCGGGCGTTCTTGCAGAAAGTAATGATAGAAACTGACCACGCCGTGCACTTCGGCGATCGACAGGTTCAGCTCGCGGGCAATCAGCGGCACGGCATCCTTGGGCACGAAGCTCAGCGCCTCTTGCACCGCATGCAGAATCGGCAGGAGCGCTCCCGGAAGCGCCTTCAGCCGCGCGCAGGCATCGAGCACCGCCGAACGCTGCTCCGCACTCAGGCTGGACGGCGGTTCGGCCTTGATCGGTATCACTCGTCGGGGGGATTGATTGCCCATGGTATCCAGCCGTATAGATATATTAGATATTACGCTTCAACGAGCCGCCTTTCCACTTATCTCGGAGCCGCCGTCCCGCTTATGTCAGGCGCAAGCAGACCTCGACGCGGACGCGCGCCAACATGCGATATTGTCCTCTATGGCACAACCCCCGTCCACGATCACCCAGAACGCCGACGTTCGCTTCCTTGGGCAGGCTGCTGGGCGATGTCATTCGCACCTACGGCGGCGCAGGCGTTGTTTCAACGCATCGAGGCCATACGGGCGGCTTCCGTCGATCGTTACCGCGGTATCGCCAATCCGCGCGGCCTCGACGGCCGGCTTGGAGACGCTGTCGCTGGATGAGACCGTCGCCTTTGTGCGCAGCTTCATGCTGTTCTCCATGCTGGCCAATCTTGCCGAGGATCGGCAGGGTGCGATGGCCGAAGACGAGGAGGGCGGCACGCTGGCGTCGGCCCTGAAGTTCCTGAGCGCGCAAGGCATCGGCACCCGCGAAGCGGCCGCGCTTGCTGGACCGAGCGCTTGATTGTGCCCGTGCTGACGGCGCATCCCACCGAAGTGATGCGCAAGAGCATGCTCGATCATCGCAACCGCATCGCGGCGATTGATGCGGCTGCGCGACGCCGGCCACAGCGAAACGGCCGCAGGGGAATTGATCGAGGAGGGGATCGCCGCGCAGATTGCGCTGCTGTGGCAGACGCGGGCACTGCGGCGCGAGAGGCTGTATGTGGCCGACGAGGTCGATACGGCGCTGACCTATTTGAGAGACATCTTTCTGCCCGTCATTCCGGTGCTGTACGCACGCTGGGAGCGGCTGCTCGGGCAGCGCCCGGCAAGTTTCCTGCGGCTGGGCAGCTGGATCGGCGGCGATCGCGACGGCAATCCGCACGTCACCGCTGACTCGTTGCGTCTGGCCTTGGGCCGCGCCGCGCAAGCGCTGCTCGCCGAGTATCTGGAGCAGCTCAATGCGCTCGGCGCCGAACTGTCGGTCTCGAGCGAACTTGCGGGCGTGTCCGCCGCGGTGAATGCACTGGCGCAGCGCAGCGGCGACCTCAATGCGGCCCGCGCCGATGAACCCTACCGGCGCGCCATCACCGGCATCTATGCGCGGCTCGCCGCCACCTATCAGAACCTGACCGGCCGAGCGCCGCCGAGGCCGGCAACGGTCAGCGGCGAGCCCTACGCCGATGCGGCGAGCCTGCGCGCGGACTTGCAGGTGCTCGAGCAGTCCCTGGAGGCCGAGAGCAAGGCGGGGCAGAACACCGGCGGTGCGCTGGCGCGGCTGTCGCGGGCCGTGGAGACCTTCGGCTTCCATCTGGCGACGCTGGACCTGCGGCAAAACGCCGATGTGCATGCGCGCGTGGTTGCGGAACTGCTCAAGGTCGCGGGCGTGTCGCCGGACTATCAGGCGCTGGATGAGCCGGCGCGGGTCCTGCTGCTGCGGCGCGAGCTGGCCGGCGAACGGCTGCTGGCGAGTCCGTACGCGAGCTACTCCGCAGGAAACCCTATCGGAGCTGGAGATCGTGCGCGCCGCCGCCGAAGCGCACGCGGCGCTACGGCCGCGGCTGCATCACCACCTACATCGTGTCCAAATGCGAGAGCGTATCGGATCTGCTGGAGGTGAACATCCTGCTCAAGGAGGCGGGCTTGTACCGCGGGCAGGATGCATCCGCGCGCCGACATCATGGCGGTGCCGCTGTTCGAAACCATCGGCGATCTGGCGAAGGCCGCGAGATGATGACGGCCTGGTTCGAGCTGCCGGAAGTCGCCGCGGTCGCGTCTCGGCGCATGGCTATCAAGAAGTGATGGTCGGATATTCGGACTCGAACAAGGACGGCGGCTATCTGACCTCGGTATGGAGCCTGCATCAGGCGACGCGTTCGCTCGCCGCGGTGTTCGAGAAATCCGGCGCGGCCATGCAGATTTTCCATGGCCGCGGCGGCGCCGTGGGCCGCGGCGGCGGCTCATCGTTCGCGGCCATTCGCGCGCAGCCGCACGGCACGGTGCGAGGCCGCATCCGAATCACCGAGCAGGGAGAAATCATCGCCGCCAAGTACGGCACGCGCGAAAGCGCCGCCGCCAATCTCGAATCCATCACCGCGGCGACCCTGCTGGCATCGCTGGAGAGCGCGTCGGTGCCCGAGCGACGGACCGTTTGCGATTCGCGGCCGCGATGGACGCGTCTGTCCGCGCAGGCATTCCGCGCCTATCGCTCGCTTGGTGTACGAGACCGAGGGTTTTTCGACCTTCTTTCGGCAGATGACGCCCTTGGTGGAAATCTCCGAACTCAAGATCGGATCGCGGCCGGCGTCGCGCTCGAACTCGCAGCGCATCGAGGATCTGCGCGCCATTCCCTGGGTGTTCAGCTGGGCGCAGGCGCGCGTCATGCTGCCCGGCTGGTATGGAGTCGGGCAGGCGCTGCGCTCGGCGGACCCGGTGCTGCTGCGCGAGATGCTCGAGGCATGGCCGTTTTTTCGCGCCACCGTCGACAATCTGGAGATGGTGCTGTCGAAATCCGACATGGGCATCGCCGCCCGCTATGCCACGCTGGTCGAGGATCGCGCGCTCGCCGATGCCTTGTTCGGCCGCATTCGCGACACATGGTCGGCGACCCAGGAGAGCCTGCTCGCCATCACCGGTCAGACGCGCCTGCTGGAAAAGCATCCGGCCTTGGATGGCTCCATCCGGCTGCGGCTGCCCTATATCGAGCCGCTGAATCTGCTGCAGGTGGAACTGCTCAAGCGTCACCGGGCCGGGCGAGAAGGATCCGCGGGTCCGTGAAGGCATTCAGCTGTCGATCAACGCCATCGCCACGGCGCTGCGCAACAGCGGCTAGCCCCATGTCCGACCGAAACCGAACTCGCCGCCCTGGAAGCGTACTCCCGCCTCAGATGCCTGCACCGACCATGACGCCCGCATCGGCGCGACGGCGCGGCTGATACTGGCCATCTACGACGATTTCTACAGCCAGCTGTGCGAGTACCCGCATCGCGCGCAGCGCGCCTTCGAAACCATGGATCCGCACGCCTCGATCCTCATCAGCCGGGAACGGCTGGGGCTGTACAGCCGCTACATCGCCGAGCACGGACCGAGAATCCTCGCGGCATTCCCCGCGCTTGCGCGCTGAACCCAGCGTCTGGGATCGCGCTTGGATCGCTTGTTCATGGCCATGATCGTGGATCGCTACGACGCCGACATCGCCTTCAGCTTCGCGCACTCGATACGGCGCAACATCGGCCACGGCCTGTGGAAGCCGGTCGCCTACTCTTTTCCGCCTCCCAGCAAGCTGCGCGCCTACTCGATGGCGTCGGTGCACCGCCGGCTGCGGGTGCGGGGCCGCATCGACACCGAGCTGCTGTGCGCCGCCTTGCGGGTGCCCAATTTCTCGGTTCCGTTCAGAGATCTGCAGGGCGATGCGCAAAAAATTCTGGAACGGGTCGAGCATCTCTGCTGTACGGTGCGCCCAATGCGGCGCCCGTGCTGGCGCTGGATCTCATCGACGCCGGCTTTTTCCGCGATCGAAGCGCCTTCATCGTCGGCCGCTGGATCCTGGCCGACGACGCCATCGTGCCCTTCGTCGTCGCCCTGCTGAACAGCCCGCAGGGCATCTACGCCGACGCCGTGCTGCATCGCGTCTCGGACATCCACGACCTGTTCAGTTCGGCGCTCGCGAATTTTCATGTGACCACCCGGCTGTATTACCAGACGTGCGTGTTCCTCTTCAGCCTCATGCCGCGCCGTCCGTTCGGGCATCACTATTCGACCATCGGATTCAATCACGTCGGCAAGATCGTCATATTGAATGAGATCACCGAGCAGGTGCGCTGCGGACATAGATTGCAGCGCTCCCCCGGAGTTCCGGGAACCGTCGCGCTCGGATTCACGTTCGACGCCTGCGCATATCACTTGAAAGTCATCCGCGATCAGCCGACCAGTTCCTACAAATGGGGCGCCTTCCCGGGAGTGGCGGCGGTCTCCGACAAGTATCGCGTGGTGCACGAGATCAATCGGGCCGGCAGCATGTTGGACAATGTCATGTACTTCAACTTGCGGCTGGATCGCGACATGTTCGATCCCGCGCTGCTGGATGAAATCTGCCGCCAGGCCGCCGGCAGCGTGCAGGTGGATCAGGACGGCGTCTATTTGCGCGTGCTCATCGTGCAGCTGAAAATCGTGCCGCTGCCGGTTTTCCTGGAGACCGCGGACGAGAATGCCACCCGCGCCGTGATGGTCAGCCTCGGGCAATGCATCCGCAACAATGCCGCCACCAATATATTCAACAAGGACCTGGATTCCAGAAACTACGGAGTGGGGCGGTACGGCCGGGTGTTTCTCTTCGACTACGACGCGGTCGAGAAACTGACCGACGTGAAGATCCGCACCAACGCCGATCGCGAGCCGGGCGAGGAGGCGGTGCCGGATTGGTTCTTCGAGGATGGAGTGATCTTCCTGCCCGAGGAGCTCGAATACGGCCTGCAGCTGAGGAGCGCCTATGCGCGCCGCTGCTTTCGCGAGGAGAATTTCGACCTGTTGAGCGTCGAGTATTGGCAGGACATACAGCAGAAGCTGCAGCGCGGCGAAGTTCCGGAGCTGCGGATGTATCCGGAGAGCACGCAAGCTCACGACTGCCGGCCATGAGGAATGCCAGGCTGAGCAATCGACGTCCGGCGTTATCTGCGCACGTAGGCCGCGAGCTTGCTGTGGGTACGCGCGGCCTCGTCGTCGGTCAGATCGTCTTCCGAGTGCGACTCGCGGATGAGCCGTTCGAAGTCCGCCGCGGGCAGAGGGCGGCTGAAATGGTAGCCCTGGTATTCGTCGCAGCCGGCCGTCTTCAGAAATTCGAGCTGCGCCGGCGTTTCCACTCCTTCGGCGACCACCTTGAGAAGCAGGCTGTGCGCCAGCGAGACGATGGCGCGGACGATCGACGCATCCTCCGGGCGGCTCACGATTTCGTCGATGAACACGCGGTCGATTTTCAGCTTGTCGATGGGGAAGCGGCGCAGGTAGCTCATGCTGGAATAGCCGGTGCCGAAATCGTCCACCGAGACGAGCACTCCCATGGCGCTCAGATGCTCGAGAATGGCGATCGATTTCTCCGGATCGCTCATGACGGCGCTTTCCGTGAGTTCGACCTCGAGGTAGCGGGCCTCGAGGCCGGCGTCGTCGAGCGCGAGGCGAATGCTGTCGACCAGCCCGCTGTCGCGGAACTGCGATGCCGACAGGTTCACCGACACGCGCAGCGATCGGCACGCCGTCGATCTGCCAGGCGCGCGTTTGCCGGCATGCCTCGCGGATCACCCATCCGCCGATTGCGCCGATCAGGCCGCACTCCTCGGCCAGCGGAATGAATTCCGCCGGGCGAAACGATGCCGCGCGCGGGGTGCGCCCAGCGGATCAAGGCCTCGGCGCTGCGCACCTCGCCGGTCTGCGTATCGACCTTGGGCTGGTAGTAGAGCTCGAACTGGTTCAGCGCCACCGCGTTGTGCAGGTCGCTTTCGAGCTGCACACGATCCTCGGTTCCGGCATCCATTCCCGGCGCATAGCGCCGGACAGTTGCCGCGGCCGTGCTGCTTGGCCGAATGCATGGCGGCATCCGCGTGCGCGAGCAGGGCTTGCATGGACACGCCGTCGTCCGGATACATGGCGATGCCGATGCTGGGCGAGACGTAGATGTCGATGGTGGCGATCCGCACCGGGCGCCTGCAGGGCGTCCATGACGCGGGCCGCGAGGGCCGCGGCATCGTCGGCGTCGCCGATGGAGGTGCCGATGAGGACGAACTCGTCGCCCCCGAGGCGAGCCACCGTGTCGGCGGTGCGCACCACGGTCGCCGAGCCGGCGCGCCACCTCTTGCAGCAGCTCATCGCCGGCGCGGTGTCCCAGGGATTCGTTGATGAGCTTGAAGCGGTCGAGATCGCACACCAGCACGGCGAAGGAGCGCATGTCGCGGTCGGCATGCGCGATGGCCTGCTGCAAGCGGTCGTCCAGCAGGGCGCGATTCGGCAGGCCGGTCAGCGGATCGTGGGTGGTCAAGTGCCGCAGCTGCCGATTCGCGGCTTCCAGCCCCTGCGTGCGCGTCGTGATCACCTCTTCGAGGCGCAGCACATGATCTCTGACCAGCTTGTCGTTTTCCCATTTGCGGCTCAGCGCCGTGGCGCACTGCAGGACCTCGATGGGTTCGGCGGGCTTGCGCAGCACCAGCAGCTTGTCGGAGTGGCCGAGCCGTTGCACGACCTCGGTCCAGTCGTAGTCGGTGTGCGCCGAGCAAATGACGACTTGCACGTCGGGATCCGTCGCCCACAGGCGCTCGATGGTTTTGAGGCCGTCCCAGCCCGGAGGCATGCGCATGTCGACGAAGGCCATCGAATACGGCCGCCCTTCGGCGAGCGCCTGGTGCACCATCGCCACGCCTTCCTGGCCTTGATGCGCGGAGTCGATGTCGAAATTCGGGCGCGCCGCGGCGACGACCGCGTCGCCGAAGAGATTCGCTTCCAGCACATCGAGCGCGGCCTGCGCGGAGTGCTCGGCCTGAGTGCCCAGAACCTTGCGAAAATCCTGATGAATGGCGGCATTGTCGTCGATGATCAGAATGCGCCGGTTGGCGAGCGGGGCGGCGCTAGGCATGGGCCGTCTCCGCCGGGCTGCACGGCAGCTCGAGAATGAACGTCGCGCCGCGGCCCGGTCCGTCGCTCATCACGCGCAGCGAGCCGCCGAGTTCCTGGGCCGCGAGCGCCCCGCTGTGCAGGCCGAAGCCGTGCCCGGACGGCGCGGGTCGTGAAACCGTGGGTGAAAAGCCGCGAAATATTTTCCGCCGGGATGCCCACGCCGTTGTCGATGACGCAAATGCGCACGCCGCGCCGGCGCGCGCCCTCGATACGCAGCGTGAGGAGCTTGTCGGCCCTGCCCGATTCGTCGCACGCATACTTGGCGTTGCGCACCAGATTGACCAGAATCTGCAGCACCTTGTGCTTGTCGACGGTGATCGGAGGCACCTCGCCGAATTCGCGGCGCAGCGTGACCCCGTGACGCACGAAGGCGCCGGCGTTCAGGCGCAGGCTGTCCTCCACCAGATCGGCGACCGCGACGGTTTCGGTGACGCCGCACAGCTTGGCGTAGCTCTGCTGCATCGCCACGGTGTCCTTGATGTGTTCCAGGTTGTCGCGCAGCGACGCGAGCTCCTCGAGCGCCATTTTCTGATCGCTCATCAGCTGCTCGCCGACGCGAAGTCAGGTATTCCGGTATGCGCTTGCCGCGCTCGTCATGGGCGAGGAATTCCCCGACGCCGGCGCCCTTTTCCTGCAGCAGTGCGGCGAGGCGCGACACGCCGGGGCCCTTGGACTGCTTGACGCGCTCGATGACCAGACTCGCCGAGATATTGACGCTGTTCAGGATGTTGCCGACGTTGTGCAGCACATTGGTCGCCACCTCCGCCATGCCCGCCTGGCGCGAGGCGGTCATGAGCTGCTTGTGCACCCTTTCGAGTTCCTGCTCGGTGTCCTTGCGGGCGCTGATGTCGCGCAGGAACTCGACCGAGTACTCGGGGGTGGCGGCGGCTTCGTGCACCAGCGCAGTCGTCGTGCGCACCCAGAGCATGCCGCCGTCCTTGCGCACGTAGCGCTTCTCGAGATCCACGAATTGCACCTCGCCGCTCCACAGCCGCGCGAGTTCGGCCGACACGCGCGCGCCGTCCTCGGCGCAGGTGAAATCGCCGATGCATTCCGCCCGCCAGCTCGCCGCGAGTCGAAGCCCAGCATGGCGCAGAAGGCCGGATTGAAGCGCAGGAATTTGCCGCTGCGGTCGGCATAGACGATGCCGAGGGGCGCCTGATCGAAAGTATTGCGGTACAAGGTTTCCGCTTTGCGCAGATTGTCGCGTGCGGTGACCAGATCGGTGAAGTCGGTGATGGTGCCGACCCAGCCGGCGAGCGCCGTCGGGCGACCACCTGCTCCGAGAAATGGCGAACCGTTCCGTCGTCCGGCTTGCGTGCGGTAGGCGAATCGGCTGGGAACGGGATGCAGGCAGAAATCCGCCCACGCCTGCTCCATGCGTGCGCGATCCTCGGGGTGGACGCGCTCGCGCCCAGGCGTCGGGACTGTGCCCGGGCTCTAGTCCGAATATGCGGCGGTATTCGGGGTTGCTGTAGGTCATGTTGCCGGCCGCGTCCGTGTGATAGATGGCGACCGGCGCGCTTTCGAGCAGGGCGGCGGCACGCATGCGGCCGGGCCGGCGCGGCTGCAGGTCAGGCTCGCTGCTCGCGGCTTCGGCCGATGGATTGCGAAATCATTGGCATAGAGTTTCCCGTCGCGGTCTACTTCGATTAGGGCGCCCCGCGCCCGAGTGTCACCTTATCGGTACATTTTGTTATTTGAACATCTGTACGGGTGGCGAATGCGTCACACGTTGGGCGGCAAGACAGCGAATTGCGTCGCAACTATGAGCTTCCACCCGAGTATCGGCGGGATGGGTATGATCGCACATGTACAGCATGGGAATCCAGGGGCATGCCGAGGTGGACGCCGCGCGCCGCGGACCCGCCGGCGCAAGGGCCTTGGAACCCCGGCATTCAGTCGCAGGTGCCCAAGGAATTGCGGCATCTGTCGACCATCTTTCGGCCCGAGAATGTCTTTACCAGCATTGCCGCGGTCGGCCGAGATGCAAGGTCTCACCGGATTTTCGCCGAGCGAGCTGGTCGCGTTTCGGCCGCAGAGGCTGGCCCTGCACGAGCTCCTGATACGGGTCACCGCCGACTTCGCCGTGCCCGACGGCTCCCGCATCGGCGACCTGGGGATCAACTTTCGCGAAATCGCCGGCCGCTTGTTCGAGCGCTACCTGCTTCCGGAGATGGATGCGATCACCGCGGCCTACGAGCGCACCCGGCGCGAGCTGCGCGATGCCATCGATGCCGCCCTGGCGACGGCGTGCGCCCGGGCAGGCCGCGCCGGCCGTGCTCCCGGCAAACGCTGGCCGGCGTCCCGGCTGCTCGCGCGCATCGCGGGTCGCCGCGGCACGGCTGCGGTTCCGAGCGGCGGCGGCTGGGGTCCGCGCCACATCGCCGAATGCGAACGTCTGGCGGCCCTGAGCGACAGATGCGCGGCAGAGAATCGTGTACCGCGCGCTTGCGCGAGTGATGTCGGCGCTGTTCGCGACCCAAGGCCAGGCCTGGGGTACGCGGGAACTCATCGCGTCGGCGGCGACCGATATGGCGTGCAACGAGTACGGCAGCGATTGCCGTCGGCCGGGCAATCGAGCCCCTGCTGCTGCGCGCCGCGCGCAGCGAGGGCTATCGCTTGCTGCCGCGGCAGGAGCGGCCCGTCGTCATCAATACCAAGGGGCCGTCGGCGTCGGGCAAGAGCACGCTGCGGCCGCTGCAGAAGAAGCTGGCGGGCGACATCGGCGTGCAATGGAGCGATTTCGCGCTGATCAGCCCGGATATCTGGCGCAAGCAACTGCTCGACTACGGCGAGCTCGGCGCCGCCTACAAGTATGCCGGCGCATTCACCGCCGACGAACTGCAGATCGTCGATCAGAAGCTCGACCGCTACATGGCGCGCAAGCACCGGCGCGGCGACATGACTCACCTGCTGATCGACCGGTTTCGCTTCGACAGCTTCGCGCCGGATTCGGACGAGGCGGGCAGCAATCTATTGACGCGCTTCGGCCAGACGGTCTATTTGTTCTTCATGATCACGCCGCCCGAACTGCTGGTCGAGCGGGCCTGGAAGCGCGGACTCGAGTTCGGCCGCTACAAGGCCGTGGACGATACCCTGGCGCACGCGGTGGAGGCCTATACGGGAATTCCCGACGTTTTCTTCACCTGGGTGCGGCGCAGCGACAAGCGCATTCGCTTCGAATTCCTGGACAATACGGTGCGCCTCGGCGAGCGTCCGCGGACCGTGGCCTTCGGCGACAACGACACCTTCAATGTGCTCAGCGTCAAGGGGACGCTGGACATCGAGCGCTATGGACGCGTCAATGTCGACGCCGCAAGCCCGGAGCTGCTCTATGCGGACCGCCGGCTGCTCGGCGCCGAGCACAACACGGGATTCCTGCGCGATGCATGCAGGGATTTCGCACGGTCAATTTCGCCGACCAGGCAACGGGGCGCATCTACCTTCGCATCGAGTCCGGCGTCGCCGGTGTCGATGGACGGAGCCGCGTTTCGAGCCGGCGATTTCGGATCCCGACACCTTGAGCGGCATCCGGGCGGTCGCGCCGGGCGCGCTACGCGGCGAAGTGCCGGATGCGCCGCAGCCCGCAGTATCTGCCCGGTGCAGTGTCGGCGCAGGCACGGCCGGCGCCGCGCCGACACTCGGTCAGTGGGGAAGCGCGGCGCGGGATTGACCGCAGCGTAGCGCTAATCCAGGAAATTGCAGTAGCGGTCGACGTGCACCGCAAGATCCAGAGTGTGCTGCCGGGTGAGCCGTTCGGCCAACTCGGTGTCGCGCCGTTCCAGAGCTTCGATGATCTTCAAATGATCGATGATGGAGCGGGCGGCGCGGTCGCTTTGCGTGATGGTCGCGCGGCGAATGGCGCGCACGTGAATGAGCAGATTGCGCGTGGCGTCGACGATGGTCTGCGAGCCGCCGAGCGCGATGACCGCCGTATGAAAGGCGATGTTGGCGTCGGAATACTCGCCCAGATGCTCCGACGGCGGCGAGTTCTGGAACTCGTCGAATAAATGCCGCAGCGTGGCGATTTCCGCATCGGTGGCGTGCAGCGTCGCGAGCCGCGCGGCCATCGACTCGAGCGCGGCCCACATCTGGATCATTTCGATCATTTCGCGCTTCGACTTGCGGATGATGTAGATGCCGCGCCGCGGTATGGTGCGAATGAAGCCTTCCTGCTCGAGCAGCGACAGCGCCTCGCGAATCGGCGTGCGGCTGACGCCGAGCGCGGTGGTGAGCTGCCGCTCATCCAGGCGCAGCTCCTGATTCGGATCGTAGATGTCGGTGTCCGCGATCGCGTTCTTCAGAAGCGCATAGGCCTGATCGCGCAAGCTCGTCGCGTTCAGCGGCGCCAGCGCGAGCGGAGCCGCGGAGGATGTGCGCTGTACCAGTGTTGCGATCGTATTCATTGGCTCCCCCGATGGGTTGGTCGAAGCAGTCGGCGGCGTCGGCCGATGCATCCTGAGTTGTTCTGGGCCGATTGCCCTTGAAGAGCCTCATGGTCGGTCACCGGCGTCGATGCGGGATCGTATGTACTCGCCTGCGCGCGTAACGTTCCGGCGCTGCGTACGAGATATATTATATTGCACGCGGTTTATTTCCTAGTGAATAAATCCAACCGTGTCCGTGATTGCGCTCATGTTTCCGAATTTTGGTCTGCGCTGGTGCTGCCTGGGCCGGTGCCTGATTGTTTCATGTTGGGGCGTACGATTAGGTGAATCCATGCATCGCTCTCGGTGTTCGAGTCGATCGCAGAAAACGCCGTTCTCGCATGCCAGGATGTCGCTTGACAGTCCGAAACTCGTTCATATATGGTATACCACGATAAGAATGCATGGGCTGGTATACGTTCGAACGCGAGTCCGAACTTTGGGGGCCTACGGGTGAGTCAGTCTCGGTGCGTCTGCGTTTTCAACGGTCCGCCTCAGTGCGGCCGATCGCCGGCCTTTGGCCTTTCCCAATTGCCCTTCCCGATGATTGATCCGTGCGTCGGGGGCTGTCTCCGACGCATTCCGCGACCACCAGGGTGAATAAGGAGAACTATATGAATGCGAGCGCGAATGCCCGGCCGGCGTCCCCGCTGGCGAATCCATGGGTGCAGCTGATCCTCGGCGTGATCTGCATGGCCTGCGTCGCCAATCTGCAGTACGGGTGGACGCTGTTCGTCAATCCCATCGATGCCAAGTATCACTGGGGCCGCGCGCCATTCAGGTGGCATTCACCATCTTCGTGCTGATCGAGACCTGGCTCGTTCCCGTCGAAGGCTACCTCGTCGACAAATTCGGGCCCAAGTGGGTGGTGCTCGGCGGCGGCATTCTCGTCGGCGCTCGCATGGACCATGAATTCGGTCGCGAGTTCGCTGCCGGTCCTGTATTTCGCCGCCGCCATCGGCGGTGTCGGCACCGGCTGCGTCTACGGCACCTGCGTCGGCAACGCGCTCAAATGGTTCCCGGGCCGGCGCGGCCTTGCCGCGGGAATCACCGCTTCGGGCTTCGGCGCCGGCGCCGCACTCACGATCGTGCCGATCTTGCACATGATCAATTCATCCGGCTACGAACAGGCGTTCCTGTTCTTCGGACTGCTGCAAGGCGGCATCGTGTTCGTCGTGTCATGGCTGCTGCTGGCGCCGCCTGCGCAACTCATCGCCGCGAAGGTCAAGCCCAACCAGACGGCGCACGGATATACGCCCGCCGAAGTGTTGCGCAGCCCCGTGTTCTACGTGCTCTATGTGATGTTCGTGCTGATCGCCGCCGGCGGCCTCACCATGGCGGCGTCCATGGCGCCGATCGCCAAGGACTTCAAGATCGACAAGGTCCCGGTCGATCTATTCGGCATCACGATGGCCGCGCTGGCGTTCGCGCTGTCGCTCAACCGGATCTTCGACGGCGTGGGCCGGCCATTCTTCGGCTGGCTGTCGGACCAGATCGGCCGCGAGTACACGATGGCGCTTGCATTCTTGATCGGTGCCGCCGCGCTGTACACGCTCAGCCAGTCGGGATCGAACCCGGTGGTGTTCGTGCTGGTCACTGCGCTGTACTTCGGCGTGTACGGCGAAATCTTCAGCCTGTTTCCCGCAACCCAGGGCGATACCTTCGGCTCCAAGTACGCTGCCGCGAATGCCGGCATGCTGTACACCGCCAAGGGCGCCGGCGCACTGCTCGTTCCCATCGCGGCCGGTATCTCCAAGGCCCATGGCTGGGCGCCGGTATTCACCATTGCGATGACGTTCAATGTGATCGCCGCGGTTCTCGCGCTGTTCGTGCTGAAGCCCATGCGGGCGCGGCACTTCGCCAAAGGCCAGCAGGCGTATCCGTCGGCAGACGGTGTGGCGAGCACGCGAACCACGTGATGGCGCGCAGGCGACACGGGGCGATTTCTCGATATTGCAGGCCGGCGCGGCAGCGCCGGCCTGCAAGCAGATTCACGAAGTTGGAGGAAATATGGCAACCGTAAACCCCGCGTCGATTCAGCCGAAGACCACGACCGCCGAAGATACCCTGCAGCGCAAGAGCCGCGACGCGAGCGTGATCTCCGGCGGCCACCTGGTCGCCAAGGCGCTGAAGAACGAGGGCGTCGACACGATATTCACGCTTTGCGGCGGCCACATCATCGACATCTACGATGGCTGCGTCGATGAGGGCATCCGCATCATCGACGTGCGCCACGAGCAGGTCGCCGCGCACGCGGCCGACGGCTATGCGCGCCAGACCGGCAAGCTCGGCTGCGTCGTCACGACCGCCGGACCCGGCTGCACCAATGCGGTGACCGGCATCGCCACGGCCTTCCGCTCGGAGAGCCCGATTCTGCACATCGGCGGCCAGGGCGCGCTGACCCAGCACAAGATGGGCTCGCTGCAGGATCTGCCGCACGTCGACCTGATGACGCCCATCACCAAATTCGCGGCCACGGTCTCGAGCACCGAGCGCGTGGCGGACATGATTTCCATGGCGGCGCGCGAGGCGTTCAACGGCGCACCGGGGCCGGTGTACCTGGAAATTCCGCGCGACGTGCTCGACCGCGAGGTCGACATCACCAAGGCCGTCATTCCGCAGCCCGGCAAGTACCGCGCATCGACGCGATCGATCGGCGATCCGCGCGACATCGAGAAGCTGGCCGACATCCTGGTCAATGCGGAGCGGCCGGCCATCCTCTACGGCCAGCAGGTCTGGACCGCGCGCGGCCACAAGGAGGCCATCGCGCTGCTGCGCGGCCTCGACATTCCGGGCTATTTCAACGGCGCCAGCCGCGGCCTGCTGCCGCCGGGCGATCCGCATCATTTCGACCGCACGCGCACCCAGGCCTTCGCCAACGCCGACGTGCTCGTGATCGTGGGCACGCCGTTCGACTTCCGCATGGGCTACGGCAAGCGCATCAGCAAGGATCTGACGCTGGTGCAGATCGACATGGACTACCGCACCGTCGGCAAGAATCGCGACATCAGCTTGGGATTGGTCGGGCGATCCCGGCGCGATCCTGGGCGCGGTGCTGCAGGCGGCGTCCGGCCGCATCAAGAACGACAAGCGCCAGGCGCGCCAGCAGTGGCTGAAGCAGCTGAGCGGCGCGGAGACCGCTGCCGGCCGACAAGCTCATGCCGCTGTTCAAGTCGAACAGCGTGCCGATTCATCCCTACCGGGTCGCCTGGGAGCTGAACGAATTCCTGCGCGACGACACCATCTACATCGGCGACGGCGGCGACGTGGTGACCATCTCGGCGCAGGCGGTGCGCCCGCGCGGCCCCGGCCAATGGATGGATCCGGGCGCGCTCGGCTCGCTCGGCGTGGGCACCGGATTCGCGATCGCGGCGGGACTTGCGAATCCGTCCAAGGAAGTCCTGTGCTACTACGGCGACGGCTCCTTCGGCATGACGGCCTTCGACATGGAGACGGCCAACCGCTTCGGCGTGCCCTATCTCGCGGTCATCGGCAACAACTCGGCGATGAACCAGATTCGCTACGGCCAGCTGGCGAAGTACGGCGAGCAGCGCGGCAACGTCGGCAATCTTCTGGGCGATGTTCCGTTCGGCAAGTTCGCCGAAATGCTCGGCGGCTACGGCGAGGAGGTGCGCGATCCGGCGCAGATAGCGCCGGCACTGCAGCGCGCGCGCGAGTCGATGCACAAGCTGCGCCGCTCGGCGGTCGTCAACATCTGGGTCGATCCGCGCGAATATGCGCCGGGCACCAAGAATCAGACGATGTACAAGTGATCGAGGCCGGGAGTTTCGCATGGGTAAGGCATTGGACGGAGTCCGCATTCTCGATTTCACGCACGTGCAGTCGGGACCGACCTGCACGCAGCTGCTGGCGTGGTTCGGCGCCGACGTGATCAAGGTCGAGAAGGCCGGCGCGCGGCGACATCACGCGCGAACAGCTGCGCGATATACCGGACGTGGACAGCCTGTATTTCACCATGCTGAATCACAACAAGCGCTCGGTGACGCTCGACACCAAGAGCGAGCAGCGGCAAGCAGGTGCTCGAGAGGCTGGTCAAGCACTGCGATGTGCTGGTGGAGAACTTCGCGCCCGGCGCGCTCGATCGCATGGGCTTCACCTGGGAGCGGATTCAGGAGCTCAATCCGCGCATGATCGTCGCCTCGGTCAAGGGCTTCGGTCCCGGTCCCTACGAGGACTGCAAGGTGTACGAGAACGTCGCGCAATGCGCCGGCGGCTCGGCCTCGACCACGGGTTTCGACGACGGGCCGCCGCTCGTGACCGGCGCGCAGATCGGCGACAGCGGCACCGGCTTGCATCTGGCGCTCGGCATCGTGGCGGCGCTGTATCAGCGCAACACCACCGGCCGCGGCCAGAAGGTGCTGGCGGCGATGCAGGACGGCGTCTTGAACCTGTGCCGCGTCAAGCTGCGCGACCAGCAGCGCCTCGAGCGCACCCATGTCATGAAGGAATATCCGCAGTACCCGAACGGCAAGTTCGGCAGCGCCGTGCCGCGCGCCGCCAATGCGTCGGGCGGCGGCCAGCCGGGAACCATCGTCAAGTGCAAGGGCTGGGAGACGGATCCGAATGCCTATCTGTACTTCATCGCGCAGGCGCCGGTCTGGAAGGACATCTGCAAGGTGATCGGCAAGGAGGACTGGATCACCGATCCCGAACTACGCCACGCCGGAGGCGCGCCTGCCCCGGCTCAAGGAAGTGTTCGCGACGGTCGAGGCGTGGACGGTCGACCAAGACCAAGTTCGAAGCCATGGCGCTGCTCAACGAGCACGACATTCCCTGCGGCCCGATCCTGTCGATGGAAGAGCTGGCCAATGAGCCGTCGCTGCGCAAGACCGGCACCATCGTCGAGGTGGACCATCCGCAAGCGCGGCAAGTACCTGACCGTGGGCAACCCCATCAAGATGAGCGACAGCCCGACCGAGGTCAAGCGCTCGCCGCTGCTGGGCGAGCACACCGACGAGGTGCTGGCGGAACTCGGCTACGCCGCCGCGGATGTCGCCGCGCTGCGATCGAAGAAAGTCATTTGATCGCAGCGCGAACAGCGTCGCGCGCGCGTAGTCGCGAGGAAATCAGACGATGACACATGACAAGAACGCCGTTCGCAAAATTCTGGATCAAGCCAAGGCCGCCAAGCGCGAGGCGCTGACCGCGCCCGAGGCGCGGGGCGTTTGCGAGGCGTACGGAATCACCATTCCCAAGGAAGGCGTGGCGAAGAGCGCCGAGGAGGCCGCCAAGCTCGCCTCGGACATCGGCTTCCCCGTCGTCATGAAAATCGTGTCGCCGCAGATCCTGCACAAGACCGAGGCGGGCGGAGTCATCGTCGGGGTCAAATCGGCGCGAGGCGGCGAAGGAGGCCTACGCGACCATCGTCGGCAATGCCAAGAAATACGATGCCAAGGCCGAGATTCTCGGCGTGCAAGTGCAGCAGATGCTGACCGGCGGCCAGGAGGTCATCATCGGTGCGGTGACCGACCCGGCATTCGGCAAGCTGGTGGCCTTCGGCCTGGGCGGCATCCTGGTCGAGGTGCTGAAGGACATCACCTTCCGTCTGGCGCCCGCCACTCAAGAGGAGGCGCTGTCGATGCTGGACGGCATCGCCGCGGCGGAGATCCTGCGCGGTGTGCGCGGCGCCAAGCCCGTGGACCGCGAGGCGCTCGCCGGGATGATCGAGACAAGTGTCGGCGCTGGTCGCGGACTTTCCCGAAATATCGGAGATGGACTTGAATCCCGTGTTCGCCACCGAGCAAGGCGCGACCGCGGCCGACGTGCGCATCGTGCTCGATTTCAATCCGGCGCCCGCGCGCGATCGCCCGAGCCAGGCGGCCATCGTCGAGAAGATGACCCGCATCATGAAGCCCAAGGCGCGTGGCGGTGATCGGCGCCTCGGCCGAGAACGGCAAGATCGGCAATTCCGTGATGAAGAATCTGATCAACGGCGGCTACCAGGGCGAGATCTATCCCATCCATCCCAATGCCGACAGCATCATGGGCAAGAAGGCCTACAAGAGCGTCAAGGACGTGCCGGGCGACATCGACGTCGCGGTGTTCGCCATTCCGGCGAAATTCGTCGCGCAGGCGCTGATCGAGGTGGGCGAGAAGAAAATCGCCGGCGCCATATTGATTCCGTCCGGATTCGCCGAGACCGGCAACGTGGCCGGACAGAACGAACTGGTCGAGATCGGCCGCAAGTACGGCGTGCGCCTCATGGGCCCCAATATCTACGGCTTCTACTACACGCCCAGCAATCTCTGCGCGACTTTCTGCACGGCCTACGACGTCAAGGGTCACGCGGCGCTGTCCTCGCAGTCGGGCGGCATCGGCATGGCCATCATCGGCTTCTCGCGCTCGGCCAAGATGGGCGTCTCGGCCATCGTCGGCCTCGGCAACAAGTCCGACATCGACGAAGACGATCTGCTCACCTTCTTCGAGCAGGACGAGAACACCACCATCATCGCGCAGCACTTGCGAGGATTTGAAGGACGGCCGCTCCTTCGCGGAAGTGGCGAAGCGCGTCTCCAAGAAGAAGCCCATCGTGGTCTTGAAGGCCGGCCGCACCAGCATGGGCGCGCGGGCCGCGAGCTCGCACACCGGCGCGCTCGCCGGCAACGACAAGATCTACGAGGATGTGTTCAAGCAATCCGGCGTCATTCGCGCGCGAAGCTTGCGCGACCTGCTCGACTTCGCGCGCGGCATTCCGGTTCTGCCGACGCCGAAGGGCAACAACGTGGTCATCATCACCGGCGCGGGCGGCTCCGGCGTGCTGCTCTCGGATGCCTGCGTGGACAACGGCCTGTCGCTGATGGCGATGCCCGCCGATCTCGATGCCGCGTTCCGCAAATTCATTCCGCCGTTCGGCGCCGCCGGCAACCCGGTGGATATCACCGGCGGCGAGCCGCCGAGCACTTATCAGAACACCGTGCGGCTGGGGCTCGAGGATCCGCGCATCCATGCGCTGATCCTCGGCTACTGGCACACCATCATCACCCCGCCCATGGTGTTTGCGAAACTGATGGTCGAGGTGGTAGCCGAAATGCGCGCCAAGGGCATCGAGAAGCCGGTGGTGGCCTCGCTTGCCGGCGACGTGGAAGTGGAGGAAGCGGCGGAATATCTCGTATCAGCACGGCATTCCCGCCTACGCCTATTCCACGGAGATCCCGGTCGCCGTGCTCGGCGCGAAATACCAGTGGGCGCGCGGCGCCGGTCTGATTCCCAAGATATGAACGACATGAGCCTGCTGCTCTGCGGGAGACGGCCGGCGATCGCGCAGATATTTGATATGCCTGCAAGGGCGTGATCGCTATCATCGAATGGCGGAACGTGACAATATAGCTACAAAGCGAGTGTAAGCGGCTGAGGGATGAGGTTACGGAGTTGGGAAATTTACAACAACTGGATGACTTCATACGAGATTCCGCTAAGCACTGCGCCGGTTGGTCGCAGAGAGTAATCGGCTGCCCGCGCAGCTGGCGCAAAGGGCAATGGGTTGAAGAAGAGCGAAGGAGATTGCGCACGCTGTAGGGGAGTGGGTAATCGCATCCAGGGAGCAGGGGGCGGCCGGAATAACCTCACAATTCCGGCCGGCAAGATGTGAGGGTGGGCAGCGACGACGAGAATGATTCAAACAAACGCGTTTCATGAGGAATCACACAATGCTTAAACTTAAATTGGCAAGGCCTATGCTGGTGGCGCTTGCGGCATGCGCCGCCAGTGTCGCCTTCAACAGCGTCGTCTTTGCGGACGATGCCGCAAACGCAAGCGCTGAAGGATCAGATGCGCATCATGCAGCAGCAGATGCAGCAGCTGCAGCAGCAGATCGATGCATTGTCCACCAAGCAGGCGGCGGCCGGACCGCCCGCAAGCGCCGCATCGAACGCCCGAAAGGTGGCCAAGGTGAGATGACGCCCTTGGAAACCAAATTCGATAATTTCCTCAAGGGCTTTTACGGCGCCCTCGATGTGTCCGTGGATTACACCACCAAGGGCATCAACAACCCGAACGCCTACAACTACGGTTATGCCAACGGCGCACCGGGCAGCCCGTACGTCATTACCGGCCGGGCCGAAGGCGACGCCCTACGGCAGGGTCGGCTGGCTGGGAGCGATGTCCAGCAACGGATCCAGCATCGGTTACCGGGGCACGCACAGGATCGCCAACTCGGACGTGGACTTCATTTATCAAGTGTCGACCTCCATCAACATGGTGGCGGCGCCCGGTCTGCAAGACACCTGGACCAAGTCATCGAACACCGTTCAGGGGGCGATCGGTCTCGGCGATACCTTCCTCGGCTTCCAGAGCCATTCCTGGGGCAAGGTGAGGTTCGGCGAGATGTACATGCCGTACAAGACCTCCACCGACCGTCTCAATCCGTTCGGCACCGGCCTCGGCAACTACGCCGTCATCATGGGGAACACGGGCGGCGACAACCGCGTGGAGTTCGGCACGCGAGCGGACGACGTCGTGTCTTACAGCTCGCCCACCTGGGGCGGATTCAGCTTCGATGCCGCCTACGCCTTCGGCCAGCAAATCGACCCGAACAGCGATCTGACGCCGCTGGGATCTCCGGACTGCGCGGGATCGAATAACCCGGGCAGCGGCAACCTGTTCCTGAACTGCGATGACGGCGGCTACAATCAGGCGTTCAGCGGCGACCTGAAGTTCGAGACCGGCGGTCTGTACCTCGTCGGCGCCTACGAGCTTCACAAGCGGGTGAACCGCAGCAGCGACGGCATCGGCGCGAACAACCCGTACTATGAGTACCTGGTCAGCCAGGGCCCAATGGCCCGAACGCAGCCATGCTCGACTGGGCGGATTACCAGGCCTACGCAGCGGAGTACCCGGGAGCGGCGGCTGCCGGCTCGCCGGCCTACAGCACGGCCTACGATGTCGCCGATGAATGGGCGATGAAATTCGGCGGCCAATATCACCTTCGACTTCGGTCTGACGATCTCCTATCTGTATGAGGATATGCATCGCGACGTTCCCGCGTCGATGGAGTTCCAGAACGAGCGCCAGCGAACCGGCGAGTGGGTGGCGATTCAGCAGCAGTCCTTCAACGACGGCCGGGACGTCGTCGCGGTCGGCTGGGCGCATGCCGGAGCGACGGTGGGAGATCCGGGCGGGCAGCACAACTTCAACCCGAATGGGATCGGCGACAACCAGGCCAACATGTACACCGCGCAGTGCTGGCACAAGCTCGACAAGCAGCTGACCATGTACTTCGACGTGGCCGATACCGTGAACGACGGCAATGCGCACTACGACATCGGCGCCGGCGGTCATGGCATCAAGACCGATTGTCACGATGCCACGCACGCGCAGTTCATCGATTACAGCAGCGCGGGTCCCGACCACCTGGGGCGGCTGCCACGAGATCGGAGTCTCGACCGGAGTGAGTTATACGATTCTGACGCGAGGTGAGTACGCGTGGCGATCAGGCACCAGACGATGGGGCCACTCCTGGCGGGGACGCTGGGAGTGGCCGCTTTCGGAGCTTGTTCTCGGCCGGCGCTCTGCGCGCCGCCGCAGAGCAGATGCAGCACGAAATCGTGGTTACGGCGGCCAGGCACGTCGGATGCGGCGCTGACCGCCAAAGTGACGACGGCGCTGCAGCAGGATCCCTACATCTTCAGCGATCACGTCACGGTGACGACCGAGAACGGCGTCGTCAGGGTCGGAGGAGTGGTTCGCGACCTGTCCGATCTGTTCGCTATACTGAGACTGGCCCGTCGGATCGCGGGCAAGGCGGCGGGTGGTGAACGAAATCGAGTTCGAGCCTGTCGATGATGATGGGAATTAACCGTGATACATCTGAGGAAAACTTGAGGATGAGTAATCTTGTCCCCAATCATGAATCGAATATTGCAGCACGGCGCTCGTGGCGGTGATCGTGTGCGGCGCGGTCGCATGCGCGATGGGTCCTCGCAAGACCGACGCCGAGCGGCGGGCCGACAACGACACGGCGGATCGCGTTCACGGCGGCGCTGAACGCCGACAGCATGCTGTATCGCCCGCCATATCACCGTGCGAGCCGACAGAGGGGTGGTGACCCTCGGCGGCTATGTCTGGACGCCGGAGGAACTCGACGAGGCGGTGCAGGACCGCCGGGACGGTGTCCGGCGTCACCAAGGTGGTCAATCGCATGGAAGTCGATCGGGGCGCCGTCAGCGATTCGTCGGTCACTCGCTAAGCCGGCCGGACTCGAGCGGCGGATGCACGCTGATGAAGATAGCGATCATCGGTGTCGGCGCGATCGGCGGGTACGTCGGGACCCGGCTCGCGCTCGCCGGCGAGGACGTGACCTTCATCGCGCGCGGAGCGAACCTGGAGGCGCTGCGTAGCCGCGGCATCCGGCTGGTCATGGCCGACGGCAGCGAGCAGTCCGTGCCGCGACGTCACGGCGACCGACGATTACGCCGCGGCCGGACCGCAGGACATCGTCATCCTGGCCATGAAGGCGCACCAGGTCGAGGCGGTGGCGCGCGGAGGTGCCGAAGCTATTCGGTCCCGACACCGTCGTCGTGCCCGATGCAGAACGGCATTCCCTATTGGTATTTCCACCGGCACGGCGGGCGCACTCGCGGGCACCCGGGTGCAGCAGCGTCGATCCGAGCGGACTGATCGGCAAGCAACATTCCCTGCGAGCGCGTCATCGGCTGCGTGGTGTATCCGGCGGCCGAACTGGTCTCACCCGGGGTCATCAAGCACGTCGAAGGCAACCGGTTCCCGGTCGGCGAACCGGATGGCACGGCGAGCGAGCGCGTCAACCGCGTGTCGGAATGCTTCGTCAGGGGCGGTTTGCAGGCGCCCGTTCTCGAGCGACATCCGCGCCGAAATCTGGCTGAAGCTGTGGGGCAATATGACCTTCAATCCGATCAGCGCATTGTCGCGCGCGACGCTCGCCGGACATCTGCCAGTATCCGCCGAGCCGCGCCTGGCGGCGGCGATGATGACCGAGGCGCAAGCCGTCGCCGCGCAAGCTCGGCATCACCTTCCGGGTTTCGCTCGAGAAGCGCATCGCCGGCGCGGAGAAGGTGGGCCATCACAAGACCTCGATGCTGCAGGACGTCGAGGCGGCACGCACGCTCGAGATCGATGCGCTGCTGGGCTCGGTGATGGAACTGGCCCGATTGACGCGGCACGCCGACTCCGCACATGGACACGGTGTACGCGCTGACGAAGCTCCTGGCGAAGACCCTGGATGAGAAAGGCGCCCTGAGCGCGATGACGCCCGCGCGGCGCAGCGACTCGATGTGCTCTGCCCGACCATTCACGGCGACGATCGCTGAGGCGTGTTCCATCGAGTGAGGCTGAGACATGAATGTTCACGAGTATCAGGGCAAAGAAATCCTGCGCAAGTACGGGGTCGCCACGCCGCGCGGCGTGCCTTGCTTTTCCGTGGCCGAGGCGGATGCCGCGGCACGCGAGATCGGCGGAAAGGTCTGGGTGGTCAAGGCGCAGATCCACGCCGGCGGCCGCGGCAAAGGCGGCGGCGTCAAGGTGGCGAAGTCGCTCGCCGAGGTGCACGAATTCGCCTCGAAGATCCTGGGCATGACATTGGTCACCCATCAGACCGGTCCCGAGGGCCGTCTGGTGAAGCGCCTGCTCGTGGAAGAGGGCGCCGATATCGCCAAGGAACTGTACGTGGGCATGGTGGTCGACCGCGCCACCCAGCGAGTGACGCTGATGGCGAGTTCCGAGGGCGGCATGGAAATCGAGGAAGTCGCCGCCCGCACGCCGGAGAAGATACACAAAGTCGCCATCGATCCCGCGGCCGGCTTGACCGACGCGCAGGCCGACGACATCGCGCGCAAGATCGGCGTACCGGAGCCCTCGGTCGCGCAGGCGCGTCGGTTCATGCACGGTCTGTATCGCGCCTTCGTCGAATGCGATGCGTCGCTGGCCGAGATCAACCCGTTGATCCTCACCGGCGACGGCAAGGTGCTGGCGCTCGATGCCAAACTGAACTTCGATTCCAACGCCTTGTTCCGGCATCCGGAGATCGTCGCCATGCGCGATTTGGACGAGGAGGATCCCGCCGAAGTCGAGGCGTCGAAGTTCGATCTGTCGTACATCTCGCTCAACGGCAACATCGGCTGTCTCGTCAACGGTGCGGGGCTCGCGATGGCGACCATGGACACCATCAAACTGTTCGGCGCCGAGCCTGCGAATTTTCTCGATGTCGGCGGCGGCGCCACGGCGCAGAAAGTGACCGAGGCGTTCAAGCTGATGCTGAAGAATCCGGCGGTCAAGGGGATCCTGGTGAACATCTTCGGCGGAATCATGCGCTGCGACACCATCGCCGAAGGCGTGATCGCCGCGGCCAGGGAAGTGAAGCTCGGCGTTCCATTGGTGGTCCGCATGAAGGGCACGAACGAGGAGCTGGGCAGGCAGATACTGCAGGCTTCGGGATTGCCGATCATTTCCGCCGACAACATGGCGGACGCAGCGCAGAAGATCGTCGCTGCCGTCGCCGGAAAGTAAGCTTAAGGAGTCAATCAGTGAGCATCTTGATCAACCGGAATACCAAGGTGATGACCCAGGGCATCACGGGCAAGACCGGCGCTTTCCATACCCGCCTATGCCGCGACTACGCCAACGGCAAAGCCTGCTTCGTCGCCGGCGTGAATCCGAACAAGGCGGGAGAGAACTTCGAAGGTATCCCCATCTACGGCACGCGCGAAGGAGGCCAGGGAGCAGACCGGTGCGACGGTGTCGGTGATCTATGTGCCGCCGCCCTTCGCCGCCTCCGCCATCGATGAGGCGGTCGATGCCGAACTCGATCTGGTCATCTGCATCACCGAGGGAGTGCCGGTGCGCGACATGATCGCCACCCGCAATCGAATGCGCGGCAAGAAGACCCTGCTGGTCGGCCCCAATTGTCCGGGCGTGATCACTCCGGACGAGATCAAGATCGGCATCATGCCCGGCCACATCCACAAGAAGGGGCGCATCGGAGTGGTGTCGCGTTCCGGCACGCTCACCTACGAGGCGGTCGGCCAATTGATGGAACTGGGGCTCGGACAATCAACCTGCGTGGGCATCGGCGGCGACCCGGTCAACGGCCTGAAGCACATCGACGTCATGCGCATGTTCAATGACGATCCTGAAACCGACGCCGTGATCATGGTGGGTGAAATCGGCGGCGACGACGAGGAAACCTGCGCGCGCTGGATCAAGAATTACATGAAGAAGCCGGTGGTCGGATTCATCGCCGGCGTCACGGCGCCGCCGGGAAAGCGCATGGGCCACGCCGGCGCGATCATTTCCGGCGGAAAGGGCACGGCGGCGGAGAAACTGGCCGTCATGGAGGAGTGCGGGATCAAGGTCACGCGCAATCCGGCGGAAATGGGTAAGCTGCTGAAGTCGGTGCTTTAGCATGCCGATGCGAGACCGTAAGCCGATCGCGAGGCTGATTCGATCATGGCCCAATGGGCGCGTTTCCGCTCGAATGACGGGCCGCAGCGGATTCGGCGTTCTCGAGCAGGGCTGCATCGTCGAATATGAGGGCGACATGTTCGGCTCGCCGCGGCCGGCGGGCCGCACGATTCCCAGGGACGGCTGCACGCTGCAAAGCCCGTGCGCGCCGTCCAAGATCGTCGCGCTATGGAATAATTTCCACGCGCTCGGCGCGAAGCTCGGCAAGCAGGCCCCGGCGCATCCACTGTTTCTTCTCAAGCCGGGCACGTCGGTCATCGGCCCGGAGCATCCGATCCGGCGCCCGACGGGCTATACGGGCAAGATCGCCTATGAGGGGGAGCTGGGCATCGTCATCGGCCGCCGGTGCACGGACGTTGCGCCGGCGAGACGCGGAGGGCTTTATCTTTGGATACACCTGCGTCAACGATGTGACCGCGGCGGAAGTGCTCAACGAGACTCCCGATTTTGCGCAGTGGTGCCGATCCAAGGGCTACGACACCTTCGGCTGCCTGGGCCCCGTCATCGCCACGGACCTGGATTGGGCGCAGGCGCGCGTCATCACCACGATCGACGGGGTCGAGCGTCAGAACTATCCGCTGTCGGACATGATCATGTCGCCCGCAGAGCTGGTCAGCCGGGTTTCCCACGACATGACGCTACTGCCCGGCGACGTGATCGCCTGCGGGACCTCCGTAGGCATCGGCTCGATCAAGGACGGAGCCACGGTGGTGGTCAGGATCGACGGCATCGGTTCGTTGAGCAACAGGCTTGCGCCGCCGACATGAGCGAGTCCTCGCGCTTTGCTGCGGCGCGGGCACTGTTGCTGCGGATGTTCCACGCCGCCATTGCTTCGGCGCAACCGACGGTATGCATCCCGCCGCACCTTCCCGCCCCGCCGCGCGGCAGACTCATCGTCGTCGGCGCCGGCAAGGCCTCGGCGGCCATGGCGCGCGCGGTGGAACAGCATTGGCCGGGTCCGCTCTGCGGCTTGGTCGTGACTCGCTATGGCTATGCGGTGCCCTGCGAACGCATCGAGATCGTCGAGGCCGCGCATCCCGTGCCCGACGCGGCAGGCATGCACGCCGCGCAGCAAATGCTCGAGCGCGTACGAGGCTTGAGCGAGGATGACCTGGTTCTGTGCCTGATTTCCGGCGGCGGTTCGGCGCTGCTGCCGCTGCCCGCGCCGGGGCTGACACTCGATCTGAAGCAGACCGTGAGCCGTGAGCTGCTTCGCAGCGGCGCCACCATCAGCGAGATGAACTGCGTGCGCCGCCACCTATCCGCCATCAAGGGCGGCCGGCTGGCCGCGGCCTGCCATCCGGCGCGCGTGCTCACGCTGCTGATCTCCGACGTGCCGGGCGATCGGCCGATCGACATCGCGTCCGGCCCGACGGTGGCGGATCCCACGACCTGCGCCGATGCGCTCGGTATCGTGCAGCGCTACGGCATCGATCTGCCCCGGCCCGTGCGCGAGGTATTGGAAAGCGGCCGCGGCGAGTCGATAAAGCCCGGTGACCCGCGACTGGCCCATGCCAGCGTGCGCATGATCGCCACGCCCCAGATGGCGCTGGAGGCGGCCGCCGCGATCGCGCGGGAAGCGGGCATCGCACCCCACATTCTGGGCGATGCGCTCGAAGGCGAGGCTCGCGATGTGGGCCAGGTGCTGGCCGGCATCGCGCTCCAAGTCGCGCAGCGCGGTCAGCCCGTCGCCGCGCCCTGTGTACTTCTATCCGGCGGAGAAACCACGGTGACCGTGCGCGGCAACGGGCGAGGAGGGCGCAACGTCGAATTTCTGCTGTCCCTGGCCATTGCGCTCGACGGTCACCCGCGCATTCACGCTCTGGCGGGCGATACCGACGGGGTCGATGGCCAGGAGGAAATCGCGGGCGCGGCCATCGCGCCTGACTCGCTCGCGCGCGCCTGGGCGCTCGGCCTGCGGCCGAAGGAGAGGCTGGACGACAACGACGGCCACGGACTCTTTACGGCGCTCGGCGACTCGGTGATCACCGGACCCACGCTGACCAACGTCAATGATTTTCGCGCCATTCTGATCGAGCGCCCTGCGCTTCCGCCCTGGCTTCGCCCCACGTCAACGGATGTGCCGCTACCGGGCTGAATGGCCGCCATTCACACCCTCGCGATCGAGCTCCATCTCGTTCACCACGAGCGTCACGCCCTGTACCCTGGCGGCGATCTGCTTGGCTCTAACCAGTGCCTCCAAACTCCAAATGTAGCCGCTGAGATGGGCCACACCGCCATAGACGCTCACGTCCACATGGCGGTAATAGTAGGTCGGATCGGCGTTCAATGCCGCATAAACCCGGTCCGCAATGGCCTGGTCAGCCCTAACCTGTTCGGGAGACCTCGGCGGAGAGGTCGAACAGGCGGTGATCATGACCGTCATCAGCAACGTGGCCTTCTTCGCCGCGCTCCACTTTGATGCAAGCAGCATACGGAGCCCCCTCGGACTTCACTCGATTGCCAGGAGGGTGCATTGATAGATCTGAGCGCATTATAGGGAAGGCTTCGGGAAGCGTCATCTTACGGCGCGGCGGAGCCTGGAACGGGCATTCAAGGCCCATTAGCCGTTCTCTCGATACTCTCGAAAACTCGCTTCATGCCATCGACGCGCGCGATGTAATCCCGCGCGTCGTGATCCCCGCATCGCTCGCCCGCGGTTAGGCGCTGCCCGCGCCGCACATAGGCGTCGCCCGCGCCGGCGCCGCAAAGATGAATGAGCGCGGCCAAGTCTTGCTTGCGCTCGAGCGTCGCGAATTTCACATGGTGGCGATCGAGAGTAGCCGCCACACTGCGATCGAGGTACGCCGCGGTGAGCTCCACCGCATGCGAGGGGATTACCCGAGTGTACAATCGATTGAACCAGCATGATTTCCAGTCGTCCCAGGGGCCGTCTTCCGCCACGGCGTGATCGTGGATGCAATAGCGTCTCGCCTCGGCAAAGGTGCCGTCGGTGATCTGATACATCCCGACCGCGCTCGACGCGGGGCGGTACACGTCGAACGGCTTGGGGTTGAAGGACCAGCGCCAGCGCCAGTAAGTGCGTACCACCGGATTGCCGGATCCCTCGACCTGCGCGAGCGCGGCCAGCAGCTCGGGAGAAATCACCCTGGTCGAATATTTCCGAAACAGAGGAGCGTACTGCCGCCAAGTCTCGGTCGGTGTCTTGTTGAGCGTGCCGCTGACCGGAAAAAAAAGCTCCGAGGGTTTGCGGACCACCTGGTAGACCCAATTGACGGCCAACCATAGGGCGGCGGCCATCGCCAGGACAATCAGCGTTTGCAGCAGCAGCGGCGCACGCCTGAATGCGCGCCACGTGCGTTTTCGCGAGCGGGAGCTCGGCAGAAATCTCGCGATGCGCCAGCGGCGGTGGGAGCTCAACCCAACTTGTCGCGGACGATTTTATACACCGCTTCGCTCTCCGCAGTGCCGAATTCGACCAGCTTTCCGATCTCTGCGGCCGCAGATTCAGCAAAGGAACGGTCCTTGAGCGCAGGCGTGTTGATGTACACATTCAGCGCCGCGCTGCGCAGTCCCGTGAACCCGGCCAGTACGCCGACGCCGCCGTCGCTGATGACGTTCAGATAGCCGTGTTCGCTGGCGCGGCGCGACAGCGCGATGACTTCGGCGCAGGCGCGCGCACAGTCCAGAGGCGTTTCGGTGGCGCGCCGCAGACCCGCCTGGATGGCGGCGGCGCGCAGCGCCTTGTCGTCGTCGGTGGCCTTGGGCAGTTTGTACGCGGCCATGATGCCGTCGAAGGCGGCGATGTCTTCCGCCACCATCGCCGTCAGCCGCCGCCGCACTCGCTCGGACTCCTCGCGCACGGCGCTTCATCTCGGCCTCGACTCCTTCGTAGCCCTTCTTGCCGATGGTGACGTTGCAGACCATGGAGACCAGCGCGGCGCCCATGGCACCCATGATGGCCGCTGCGCTGCCGCCGCCCGGGGTCGGATTGCCGCTCGGCAAGATCGTCGAGAAATTTTTCAACGGAGCTTTGAGTGACCATGAGCTTATCGTGTCGAATTCGTGATCAACCGACCATCGTCTTGGCGATGGCGTAAATTTCTTCGGCGTCGAGCAGCAGATCGTTCTGCTCGAACAGGCGCGCGACGCAGGCGCGATGCAGCGCCAGCTTGAGCGCGCCGAAGCCGAGCGAGCCGAACAGTATCTTGCCGTGCTTGGGCAGGCCGCGATCGCTCTGGCCCACGCCTTCGATACCCGCCGGCGGCGACGCATTGGCATCGGCCACCAGTTCCAGTGCGGCGCTGTCCTGCCACTGCCTCTCCTCCAGCAGTGTGATGCCGGCGGCGCCCGTGGCGAGCACGATCTGCGCACCCTCGATGGCGGCGCCGCGCTCGGCGTTGGTCGGCGCCTCGACGGCTTGCACCGCGATGCCGAAGCGCGCATGGATCGAATCGCAGGCCGCCTGCACGACGTCGCGTTTGCGGCCGGTGATCGACACATCGGCGCCCTCGCGGGCCAGCAGCACCGCGGCGCGCTGACCGACCGGACCCGAGCCTCCGAGCACGACGGCGCGCTTGCCGGCGAGCGAGCGGCCGTGAGCCAGCCAGGCCACGGCGGCCGAGGCCGTCGTGTTGGAGCCGTTGCAGTCGAACATCACCGAGACGCGGAATTTGGCGAAGAACTTCTTGCGTACCGCGGCGAGCACCGCCTCGCCCTCGGCCATGTTGCCGCCGCCGATGAAGATCGCCGTGTTCTTCTTGTCTTTGAGGCCGCGGGTGAAAATCGCCCCTTCGACCAGACGCGCCGACATTCTTGGCGTTGATCCCCGCCGTACGCCGAGATGTGGTCGGCGCCGCCGTCGAAACCGACGACATTATCGAAGACCGAGGGCAGGGCGTCCGTATCGAACTGGTAGAGTAGTTTTTTCATTACCGCGATGATGCGTGGCGCAACGCGGCATAGCAAGTCGCGCAGTGCCGCGTCAAGTCGCCCGATGCCGCCTCAGGTCACCAGATGCTGCGGTTTGCCCGCCGCCCAGAGCTCGATATTGTCGATCAATTGGTCGGCGAGGAATTGCATGGCCCCGTCCGAGGCCCAGGCGACATGCGGCGTGAGGATGAAATTCGGGCGCCGCACGTCGAGCAGCGGGTGCCCGTCCTTGGGGGGCTCGACGGTCAGCACATCGAAGCCGGCGCCGGCAATCAGCCCCTCGTCGAGCGCCTGAATCAGCGCCGCCTCGTCCACCAGGCCGCCGCGGGCGGTATTGATGAGCAGGGCGTTGCGCTTCATTTTTCGAAAGGCGTGGATGTCGATCAGATTGCGCGTGGCCGGCAGCAGCGGACAGTGCAGCGAGATCACATCCGATTGCGCGAGCACCTGATCGTGCGGCGTGAAGGTCACGCCCGGCCATCTTCGGCGGCGGATGATCGGCGAACAGCACGTGCATGCCGAATGCGCGCCCGATCGCCGCCGTGCCCTGGCCGATGGCGCCCTCGCCGATGATGCCGAGCGTGGCGCCGTGCAGGTCGCCGATGTCGTGCGTGAAGAAGCAGAACTGATCGGACTTGTTCCACACGCCGTTCTCGACGTCCTGCCGATAGGCGAGCAGATTGCGCCGCAGCGCCAGAATCATCGCGAAGGCGTGTTCGGGCACCGTGTGCACCGCGTAGTTGCGGATGTTGGCGACGGCGATGCCATGTTCCTTGCAATAGGCGACATCCACCACATCGTAGCCGGTCGCCGCCACGGCGATCATCTTGAGGTCGCGGCAGCTGGCGCAATGTCTCCGCGCGCATCGGCACCTTGTTGACGATGGCGACGGCGGCGCCCGCGAGGCGCGGCACGATCTCGTCCGACGCGGTCTTCTCGTGCTCGATGTATTCGGCGGCGAACGCGGGCTTGCGCACCTTGGCCTTGAGCGAGGCGCGGTCCAGGAATACCACTCGTGCCGTCATGCGGCGATGCCTGCCTTGCGCCGGCCAGCGCTTTCGCCGCGCCGGCGGGCGGGTTGCTGCGCCAGTAGTTCTGCGCGGCAGCCACGCCGCTGCCGGGCTCGAGCTTGGCGCCCGACATCGAGCATGGCCATCTCGGCGCCGGCGATGGCGCCGAGCAGCATGAGTTCGTTCAGATCGCCCAAGTGGCCGATGCGGAACAGCTTGCCGGCGACCTTGGACAGCCCGGCGCCGAGCGCCAGGTTGTAGCGCTTGAAGGCGCGCGCGATGACCTCGGCCCCGTTGATGCCCTCCGGGACCATGACGGCGGACACCGTATCCGAGTACCACTTCGGGGCGGTCGCGCACAGTTTCAGCTTCCACCCTTCGAATACCGCGGCGCGCACGCCGCCGGCGAGGTAGCTGTGGCGATGGAACACGTTTTCCAGCCCTTCCTCGGCCAGCATGGCCAGCGATTCGCGCAGGCCGTACAGCATCGGTATCGACGGGGTATACGGGAAATAGCCCGAGGCGTTGGCGTTCGACCATGTCGCCGTAATCGAAGTAGCAGCGCCGCGATGTCGCGCTCTTGGCGGCTTCGAGCGCCTTCTGGCTGACGCAGGTGACGCCGAGACCCGCGGGCAGCATCAGGCCCTTCTGGGAGCCGCTGACGCAGACATCGACGCCCCATTCGTCCATGCGGAAGTCGATGCTGGCGAGCGCGCTCACCGAGTCCACGAACAGCAGGGCCGGGTGCTTGACGCTGTCCATCGCCCGGCGAATGGCGGCGACGTCGCTGGTCACGCCGGTCGCGGTCTCGTTCTGGCACACCAACACGGCCTTGATCTTGTGCTGCTTGTCCGCGCTGAGCGAGGCCAGGTAGCGCTCCACCGGCGCGCCTTCGCCCCAGGGGGTTTCCAGAAGCTCCACCTCGAAGCCCAGCCGCGTGCACATATCCGCCCAGAGATGGCTGAACTGCCCGAAGCGGGAGGTCAGCACCTTGTCGCCGGGGTTCAGGCAGTTGGTGAGAGCCGCTTCCCAGCAGCCGGTGCCGGAGGACGGGAAGAGGATGGGGCTGGCGGAGACTGTCTTGAACACGGGTTTCAAGGCGCTCAGGCAGGCGCGAGTCAATTCGGGGAAGATGGGCGAGCGATGATCTTCCATCGGCACCGCCATGGCGCGCAGGACGCGGTCGGGCACATTGGTGGGTCCGGGAACGAACAGAAAATTGCGGCCGGCCATGGGATCTCCTTGAGATTGCGCGGATCGTGCGAATTGGTAAAGAACTGTACGCTACCGGCCGGCGGTGCGGCGGGCTGAACCTCGCCGCTCGCCGGGGACGGAACGCACCATTTTAATCAGATTGTACCTTGAGATTCGGCATGATGATATATGAGATATCATCGCGTTGACCAGACGTCTGAATGGGGGAGATTTCGTAATGCGGATAGCCATCGTCGGACAGAGAGACTTCGGCAAGGCCGTACTCGAGGCATTTCTCGCGCGGCACGACACGGTCGCGGGGGTATTCTGCGCCCCGGAAAAGCCGGGCACCGCGGCTGATCCCCTGCGCCTGGCGGCGGAGCAGCTGCACATCCCGGTGTACCAGTTCGGCTCGCTGAAGACCGAGGAGGCACGGGCGGCCCTGCGCGCCCTCGACACCGATCTCGGCGTCATGGCCTACGTGCTGCAGTTCGCGCCGCAGGACTTCGCCACCATTCCGCGCCACGGCATGATTCAGTACCACCCCTCGCTGCTGCCCCGCTATCGGGGGCCCAGTTCCATCAACTGGCCGATCATCCGCGGCGACACGCGTACCGGGCTGACCATCTTCCGGCCCACCGACGGCCTCGATGAGGGTCCGATCCTTCTGCAAAAGGAGACGCCGATCGGTCCCGACGACACGCTCGGCAGCGTGTATTTCGATCGACTATTTCCGATGGGGATCGTAGCCCTTCAGGAGGCGGCAGATCTGGTGGTGAACCACGGCGCCGTGGGCACGGTGCAGGATGAGTCTCAGGCGAGCTACGAGGGCTGGTGCCGCGACGCCGAAGCGCGGATCAACTGGCACAATCACGTCGATCTGATCCACAACCTCATCCGCGGCTGCGATCCGGCGCCCGGCCGCGTGGACCTCGTTCAAGGGCAAGAAATTGCAACTGCATGCGGTTCGCAAGCATCCGGCGCAAAGATTCGAGCAGGTCAAGGGCGCCATCGGCACCGTCACCGCCATCGGCGAGCAGAGCTTGTTCGTGGCGGCGCAGGGCGGGCAGATCGAGGTGTTCAAGCTGCGCTACGACGGCGGCAAGAAGCTGCCGGCGCCGCAGGTGTGCGCCGAGGCGGGCTTGTCCGTGGGCGCGATGCTCGGCGAGTGACGCGGGGCTGGGCGATGAGGAGGGTCGAGACGGAGCCGCTCCGGCTCGACCTCCGGCCGTCGAGAGTGCGCTAGAACAAACCGACCACGCGCCCTTGCTCGTCGATGTCGATCTTGTCGGCCGACGGCACCTTCGGCAGTCCCGGCATGGTCATGACGTCGCCGCACACCACCACGATGAACTCCGCCCCGGCGGCGAGACGCACTTCGCGGATGTTGACCATGTGGCCGCTCGGCGCGCCGCGCAGCGAGGCGTCGGTGGAGAAGGAGTACTGGGTCTTGGCGATGCACACCGGATAGTGCCCGTAGTTCTTCTGCAGCTCTTCGAAACGCGCGCGAATCTTGGTGTCGGCCGAGATGTCGCTGGCTCCGTAGATCTTCGTGGCGATGGTCTTCACCTTGTCCCACAGCGTCTGCTTCTCGTCGTACACGAAGCGGAAATTCGATGCGCCCTTCTCGACGATTTCCACGACCTTGCGGGCGACGTCCGTCGCGCCGGCGCCGCCTTCGGCCCAATGCCGCGCGAGCACCAGCGGCACGTCGAGCGCCGCCATTTTCTTGGCGAGCAGCGCGTGCTCCGCTTCGGTGTCGGCGGTGAAGTGATTGACCGAGACGACGCAGGGCAGACCGTACTGGTTGCGCACATTGCTGACATGGCGCTCGAGATTCGCAATGCCCTTCTCGAGCGCCGCGAGGTTTTCCTTGTTGATTTCCTTCAGATCCGCGCCGCCGTGATACTTCAGAGCGCGGACGGTCGCGACGATCACCACGGCCGCCGGGCGCAGTCCGGATTTGCGGCACTTGATGTCGATGAATTTCTCGGCACCGAGGTCGGCGCCGAATCCCGCCTCCGTCACCACGTAGTCGGCCAGCTTCAGCGCCGTCGTGGTCGCGAGCACCGAATTGCAGCCGTGCGCGATGTTGGCGAAAGGACCGCCATGGATGAAGGCCGGATTGTTCTCCAGGGTCTGCACCAGATTCGGCTTCAGGGCCTCCTTGAGCAGAACCGTCATCGCACCCTGCGCCTTGAGGTCTCTGGCGTGGATGGGCGTCAGGTCGCGGCGGTAGCCGACCACGATGTTGCCCAGCCGCTCCTTGAGGTCGACCAGGCTCTTGGCCAGACAGAAGATGGCCATGACTTCGGAGGCCACCACGATGTCGAAGCCGTCCTGGCGCGGGAAGCCGTTGCCGGGACCGCCCAGGCCCACCGTGATTTCGCGCAAGGCGCGATCATTCATGTCCACGACGCGCTTCCAGGCGATGCGCCGCACGTCGAATCCCAGTTCATTGCCGTGGTAGATGTGATTGTCGATCAGCGCCGAGAGCAGGTTGTGCGCCAGCGCCGATCGCGCCGAAGTCTCCGGTGAAGTGCAGATTGATGTCTTCCATCGGCACGACCTGCGCGTAGCCGCCGCCCGCCGCGCCGCCCTTCATGCCGAACACCGGCCCCAGGCTCGGCTCGCGCAGGCAAATCACCGCTTTCTTGCCGATCTTGTTGAGCGCGTCTCCCAGGCCCACGGTGGTGGTGGTCTTGCCTTCGCCCGCGGGCGTGGGGCTCAAGCGCGGTGACCAGAATGAGCTTGCCGTCGGGCTTGTCCTTCAGGCTCTGCGATGTAATCGAGCGCGATTTTCGCCTTGTAGTGGCCGTAATTTTCAATGCTGGCAGCCGGAATTCCCAAGCGAGCGGCAATCTCGCCGATGGGTTTCAAGGTTGCATTCTGAGCGATCCCGATATCGGAACTCACGATTACTCCTGGTGTTGTTGCGGCGACAGGCCGCATTGCTGGCCCCGGCCGGCGCACGCGCAGCGCCCGAGGGATTCTATTGCACTGCAGACTATATCACCTAACGCCTGCACCTCAATCACCCACGGCCGGCGCCGGCATTGCCCGACGGGCGCCTCGGTCGACTGAGCGAGGCCGCTTGCGGTCGCCGGCATGCTTTTTCTAGATGGTCAGCACGATTTTGCCGATGTGATTCGAGGTCTCCATGAGCCGATGCGCTTCGCTCGCCTCGGCCAGCGGAAACGTGGCGTGAATGACGGGCCGCACGCGGCCCGCGGCGAGCAGCGGCCAGATGTTCTTTCGCACCGCCTCGGCAACCTCGGCTTTCTGGGCGACAGTTCTGGATCGCAGCGTCGAGCCGGTCAGCGTCAGCCGCTTGGTCAGAATGGTGCCCATGTTGATTTCCGCCCGCGCGCCGCCGAGCAAGGAAATCGTGACGACGCGGCCCTCGAGCGCCGCGATCTCCAGGTTGCGCTGCGACGTAGCTGCCGGCGACCATGTCCAAGGTCACGTCGACTCCGTTGCCCGCGGTCTCGGCGCGCATCACTTCGACGAAGTCCTCCGTCCGGTAGTTGATGCCGCGAACGGCGCCGAGCTTTACGCAGGCCTGCACCTTGTCGTTCGAACCTGCGGTCGCGAACACGCGCGCTCCCCAGGCCGCGGCGAGCTGGATCGCGGTGGTGCCGATGCCGCTGGTGCCGCCATGAATCAGTACGGTCTCTCCGGCCTTGCAGCGGCCGCGATCGAATAGATTGGTCCACACCGTAAAGAATGTCTCGGGAATGGCAGCCGCTTCCACCATGCTGATGCCGCTCGGCACGGGCAGGCAGAGCGGCGCCGCGGCGATCGCGTACTGGGCGTAGCCTCCACCCGGCAACAACGCGGTGATCTTGTCGCCGATCGACAGTCCGGAGACCTTGGGTCCCAGCGCGGCGATTTCCCCGGCAACTTCGAGGCCGGGCAGATCGGAGGCCCCGGGCGGAGCGGGATAGCGTCCCTGGCGCTGCATCACGTCGGGCCGATTGACCCCGGCGGCCGCCACGCGCACCAGCACTTCTCCGTCTCCCGGCCGCGGCACCGGCCTTTGCGTGGGCTTCAGTTGCTCCGGGCCGCCAGGGGCCGCGATTTCAACCACCGTCATTTCAAGAGGCACGGACATGGGATTTCTCTCCTCGGTATCACCGGTATTGCGGCGACATGGTAACTCCGAACCGGCTGTGTCGCGATGCTATGTGCCGCCGGGCATTCCCGCTAGAATGCTGACTCGCCGCTAGAAGGCTGGCTCGCTGGACCACGGAATCGCTCAATGACCACGGCCTACATCACCCACCCGGATTGCCTGCGCCACGAGATGGGCTCGGGGCATCCCGAATGTCCCGCCCGTTTGAATGCGATCAATGAGCACATGCGCACGTCCGGAATGCTGGACGAGCTGCGCTGTCTGGAAGCACCGTTGGCGGACCCGGACGACCTGAAGCGAGTGCATCGCTCGGCGTACGTGGATCTGATTTTCGACAATGCACCGACCGAAGGGTACGTGCAGCTCGACCCGGATACGGCGATGAATCCGTACTCCCTGAGTGCGGCGCGCCGCGCGGCGGGCGCGGGACTGCTGGCGGTCGATGAGGTGATGTCCGGACGATCCGAGAACGCCTTCTGCGCGGTGCGGCCCTGCGGCCATCATGCGACCCAGGGGCGTTCCATGGGCTTTTGCATATTCAACAATGTCGGCGTCGCCGCGGCCCATGCCATCGAGAAAAAGGGCCTCGACCGGGTCGCCATCATCGACTTCGACGTCCACCACGGCAACGGCACGGAGGATATGTTCAGCGCGCCGCAATGGCGCGACCGCGTGCTCATGGCAAGTTTTTTCCAGCATCCTTTCTATCCGTACAGCGGCACCGTCAATCCCGCGCCCAACATGATCAACGTGCCTCTGGCCGAAGGCAGCGGCGGCGCCGCGGTCAGACAGGCCGTCGAAGCGAAATGGCTGCCTGCGCTCGAGAGCTTCAAGCCGCAGATGATTTTCATCTCCGCGGGATTCGACGCGCACCGCGAGGATTTGCTGGGGGGCATGGCGCTCGTCGAGGACGATTATGCGTGGATGACCCGCGAACTGATGGTGCTGGCGGCGCAGCACTCGCAGAAGCGGATCATCTCCATGCTCGAGGGCGGCTACAACCTTGCGGCGCTCGGCCGCAGTGCGGTGGCGCATGTGAAGGCCCTTGCCGCACATTAGCTATACGAAATGCCGCGCCACCGATTCGGCCACGCACACGGGTTTCGCATGACCTTCGCGTTCCGTGGTCACCTCGACCACGACTTTCGCGCCGCCGGCAATGATCTCGAATGTCATGAGCTTGAAATGACCGCGCAGGCGGCTTCCCACCGGCACCGGCGCCGGAAAGCGCACGCGATTGAGGCCGTAGTTGACCGTCATTCGCACATCGTCCACCTTGAATGCGGTCCTGGCCATGACGGGCAGCAAACTGAGCGTCAAATGCCCGTGGGCCACCGTCGCGCCGAAGGGGCCGCCCGCGGCGCGCGCCGCATCCACATGAATCCATTGGTCATCGCCCGTGACCGCCGCAAATTGATCGATGCGGGCTTGGTCGATGCCGAGCCAATCGCTGGTGCCCAGGACGGAACCCGTGAGCGCTTGCAACTCAGACAGCTTTTGGTACCTGTTCATCGCTAAGCGGTGAGTTCGACGACGGCGCGGTGCGCTTGATCGATGGCGACATGGGTATAGGCATCCCAGCCGGAGTCCGAATTGGCAATCGCAATTCGCCCGAGGCGCCGACGCGCCAGCTTGGCGATATGCGCCTGATGGGCGGGATCGTCGTACAGAGGCGTCGGCGTATACGCATATCCATGCGGCCATCGATTGACGGTGATGGCGGTGACGTCGCGGTCGAAATCGAAACCGGCGGGGCCCAGCATGCGACCGAGCTCGTCGCGGATCTCGCGCTCGAAATCGCCGAAGCTCGTGGTGTACAGGCGCGTGCGCCCGGCGCGAAACTGCTGGCGCATGTTCAGCCCTTGATTGGGTGCGGTGGGGGAGTGCATGAGGTGCAGGCAGGTAGGCTTCGAGGGGTCGGCGGTGAATCGATAGCCGTCGAGACTGACCGGATAATCCAAGGAGGCGGAAAAGGTGCCGCCGGGATTGTCGATGTATGCCACGCCGAGCTTGTGCCAGGGCTGCCAGTTGCGCACGGCCAGGCTCACATAGACCAGCGGTGCCCGCACATTGTCGTGCAAGGCAGCGCGCTGTTCGGCACCCGCCTCGGGGGCGATGTAGGGAATCATGGCCTGGTAGCAGGCGAGCACGCAGTCGCCTGCAGCGACGCGAGTGGCCTTGCCGCCGTTCACATAGGCGATCTCGACGCCGTGCGCGACATTGCGCACTTCGACGGCGGTGGAATTGAGGCGGATCCGCACCGCGTGCTCGGGCCGATCGATTTGTGCGTAATCGAAGCGCGCGAGCACGATGTCCTCCATGGTGTCGCCGGGTGCGATGCCGGGAATCAGCTTGCGCACCAGCATGCGGGCGATCGAGGCGTTGCCGTCGGGAAAATGGTAGATGTAGGGTTCTTCGGCTTCCACCCCGAGAGGCGCGCGTTGCGCTTTGAGGCCCGGCATCGTGAGCGTTTCGCTGGCCGGTACGGCGTCGATGCCCACCGCCCAAAGCTCGTGGGTTCGCGTTTGCAGGTACTTCACGATCCCGTCGTCGGCCTGCCAATACTGCTTGATGAAGTCGCGATAGCTGATGTGCTCGAGAAGGGCGAGGCGCTGCTGCGGTGTCTTCCCCGGCAGCACGTCGCGATCCGACCAGATCATCTCGAATAGTTGTTCGCGCGCTTTGGCGTCGAGCGGAAATTGATCGAGATAGGCGCGCAGTGCCGGGCCGTCATGCGGGTTTTCATCGAACTCCTGCCAAGTGCCGAAGGGCCGGCGCACCAGGCGGTCGACGCCGAACGTCTCTTTCTTGAAAAACACGCTCTGATTCAATTTCCAGCGCGCGTAAAAACCCTCATCGAACGCCTTGTCGAATCGCTTCAAGTCGATGCCGAGGTCCTCGAGAAGACCCTTCGCGACGCCGTCCCACTTGCGTGCCGGACCGTCGATGGACTGTGTGCCCCCGTAACACAGGAGCGTGCGTCCGTCGACGTCGAATTCGTTGCGCTTGGCGTGGCCGCCGAAGTCATCGTTGGTGTCCAAGATCAGGACGCGCGCGTTGGGGCGCCGCTGCCTGTAGAAATACGCGGCGGCCAGGCCGCTGATGCCGGCGCCGACCACCACCAGATCGTAGCGCTCGGTGACGGGCGTCTGGGACAATTCGAAGGGAGAGCCGTCCCGCAGCCGATGCGCCGCCTCGAAGGAGCCGACATGGCTGCCGCGCAAGCCCTCGCGGCCGGGCGGATAATTCTGCACCGCGGAGGAATCCGCGGCGCCGGCGCGGGATAAATCGATACCCGCCGCTCCGACGATGGCTATCGCAATCCCGTTCATGAAGTCGCGGCGGGTGATTTCGTTCGTCATCGATGGATGTTCGCAGACCCGCGGCCGATCGGCAAATCAGCCCAAATGCCAAGTCAGTGCCACATCGGTGAGCCCGGTGCTATGCTTCCCCGACAAGGCGGTTGCAGCATTGAACATGTCGGCTCATGGATTTCCTGGCGCATGGCATCACCGGAGGCCGCGGTGCGGCGCTTGCGTCGCACTGACTCGGCGCGCCTCGGCGCTATGCCCGCAATGGGCGAGCGCCACGGTCTCCGAAGACCGCGCCGCCGGACTCCGCCACCACGGCGCATCGAGCAGCTCACGGAAATCATGGTCGAGGCGCCCGAGCCGCGCTACGTCTCGCCTACCCGGCGCGATCAAATAGGACGCATCTGGGCGCCGGTGATGATCAACGGGCACGGGCCGTTTCGGCTGGTGCTCGACACCGGCGCGAGCCATAGCGCCGTCACCGCGCTCGTCGCGCTGGCGCTCGGCATCCCGACGAATCAGTCGCCGCCCGTGATACTGCGCGGGGTTACGGGCTTCGCCACGGTGCCGACCATTCGCGTCGACACGCTGACCGTCGGCGATCTTGCCGTCGATTCCGCCACCTTGCCCATCGTGCCGGATGCCCTGGGCGGCGCGCAGGGAATACTCGGAGCCGAGGGCTTGGCGGGCAAGCGCATTTTCATCGACTTTCGCCACGACAAAATCGTCATTACCTATTCGCGCAACGAGAAATGCGGGCGCGATTTCGTGGATGTGCCGTTTCATTCGCTTACGCAACACCCTGGTCGTCGTCAATGCCGTGATCGGCGATGTCCGGTGCCAAGGCCATCATCGACACGGGCGGCCAGACGACCATCGCGAATCTCGCCTTGCGGGATGCGCTTGCCCGGACGAGCCTGCTTATCCAGGGGCAAGCCCGACCAGATCATCGGCGCGACCAAGGACGTCCAGAACGGTGAAATCATAGCCATGCCCGCGATACAATTCGGCACGATCCAGATCCTCGATTCCGGCGTGACCTTCGGCGACATGTATATCTTCAAGCAGTGGAATCTGTTGCGCGAACCCGCGATTTTGATCGGCATGGATGCCTTGGGCTTGCTCGATACGCTGGTCATCGACTATCGCCGCCACGAATTGCAAATGCGCATGCCAAAAGCGGATT
>CAVTID010000010.1:0-395638 GCA_963734645.1 uncultured Gammaproteobacteria bacterium | reverse complement strand
TTTGGTTTGGTTTGGTTTGGTCATGCACTTCGTGCAGGATCTAACGGGGTCGCAGCGACCCCGTCCTGGAATGATCAGAGGGGAGAGGTATGAGTTCGACTGTTGAAGTGGGTGCCATTGAAACAGGTGCCGGTTCGTGAGCATCGTCGCCGAAAATACCGCCGGGGGAGTGCAGGTCAAAGCCACGGGGCTGGAACGCGGCATCGACTGGACCGGCGCGTTCTGGGTGGCAAGCGGCGTGCCGCCGCTGGTGCTGTTTTCGATCGGCGCGGTGGCGGCGACCGTCGGCAAGCTGTCGTGGCTGGTCTGGGCGGTGTCGATCGGCTTAGGGTTCATTCAGTCCTTCACTTACGCGGAAATCGCGGGCTTGTTTCCCGACAAGTCCGGCGGCACCTCGGTATACGGCGCGATTGCGTGGGTGAGATACAGCAAGGTCATCGCCCCCATCTCCGTGTGGTGCAATTGGTTCGCCTGGTCGCCGGTTCAAGCCACGGGCTCGGCGCTCGCCGCCGGCTACATTCTGACCGCACTCTTCGCGCCGGATGCGGCGATCAACACCTGGCATGTGACGTTATGCGATCTTGGATTCATCAGGACCGGCTTGAGCTTGCGCATCAATGCCGTGTTCTTGCTCGGCGCCGTGATCTTGTTCGCCGTCAAGGCCATCCAGGACGGCGGCATCTTGCGCTCGGCCAACACCACGAAGATTCTGGGCATCTCGGCGATGATTCCGCTGATTCTCATCGGCGTGGTCCCCATCCTGACCGGCGACATCGTGCAGGCCAATTTCCTTCCGCTGGTGCCCCTGGCCCACGACGCCCTGGGCCATGTGGTCAACGGCGCCTGGAACATGTCCGGAATCACCGTGATGGCGGGCGGAATGTTTCTTGCCGCTTGGTCGACCTACGGATTTGAAACGGCCGTGTGCTACACCTCCGAGTTGAAGAATCCCAAGACCGATACGTTCAAGGCGATTTTCTATTCCGGCCTGCTCTGCGTCGTGGTGTATACGCTGGTGCCCTTCGCATTTCAGGGGTTTCTGGGTTTGGGAACGGTGGTGCACCCGGCCGTGCTGGACGCGGCGGGTCAAGTAACGACGCCGCCGGTCTACAGCGGCATGCTCGCGCCCGACATCTACAGCGGCATGGGCGTCGCGGACGTCATGGGCCACATGGTTCACGCCGGCCGATTGCTCGGCGCGGTCGTGGTGGTCATGCTGGTGCTTGCCCTGGTGTTGTCGCTCATCACCTCGATGGCGGGATCGTCGCGCACTCTGTACCAGGCATCGGTCGACGGCTGGCTGCCGAAGTATCTGTCCAGGGTAAACCACCACCACGCGCCGTCGAATGCCATGCTCACCGATCTATGCTTCAACCTGGTGCTGTTGTTGATGTCCGATTCCGTCTTCGTAATCGGCGCCGCCAACGTCGGCTACATGATTTTCAATTTCCTCAATTTGAATGCCGGTTGGATCCACCGCCTCGACCGGCCGACGCAGGAGCGGCCCTGGCGAGCGCCCAACTGGGTGCTTGCCGTGGGGGCCGGTCTGTCGTTCGTGAACCTGGCCTTCATGGGCTTCGGCGCGGACGTTTACGGCGCCGGCACGCTGAGTTTCGGCCTGGCATTCTGCTCGCTGATCGTTCCGGTGTTCATCTTCAGGCACTACATTCAGGACAAGGGTCACTTTCCGGCGGACATGGCCGAAGACCTGGGGCACCACACCGGCGCCTCCGAGATCAAGCGTGCCGGGATTTGGCCGTATGTCGTCGTCGCGGCCGGCATCGCGGTGGTCGTCGTCACGCACTCGCTCGCGGTGTATTAGTTCTAAGGATTGCGTTGCGCTGTGATACCGGTAGCGTGGGAATCCAGGGGAGATCGCGATGATTCATGCGGCGAAACGACGGGCTGAGGCAAAATTGAGCCGATGGGTTCTGCTGGGCTGCCTGGCCGCGAGCTCACCCGCGCTTGCCGGGGCGGCTTATGAACCGATAACTCCGACGATGGCCGATGAAGTGATCACGTTGACGGGTCGCGACATGACCATCGAGCAAGTGGTCGATGTCGCGCGCCACGGTGCGAAGGTCCGGTTGAGTCCCGAAGCGAAGCAACACCAGGCGGACAACTACGGCCTGCTGCTCGAGGCGGCCGCGGAAGGCATCCCTGTGTACTGGTTCAATCGAGGCGCGGGCGATCAGCGCGAAACCATCATGTTTTCGGGCGATCCAATGGCGCCGAAGAACAAAGCTTACCTGGAGAAATCGCAGCTGAAGGAATTCCGGCTCGGCGCGATTTTCGGCTACGGACCGGAGGTTCAAGAGGAAGAGATCGTGCGCGCGATGATGGTCATCCGCGCCAATGCCATGATCTCCAACGCGCCCAGCCCGCAGCTGTCGCAGATGCTGATCGAGCTGTTGAATACCCGGGTCACTCCGGTGGTCCAATCGCGGGGCACGCTCGGCGAAGGCGACCTGGCGCAGCTGAACAATGTCGGCGCGACGATGGTGGGAACCGGCGATGCCTATTATCAGGGTACGCGCATGGCGGCCGCCGATGCGCTTGCAAAGGCTGGCCTGAAGCCGATTCAGCCATTTGCCGCCGACATCAACGCCCTGACCAGCAGCAATGCGTACGCCACCGCCATTGCGGCCCTGGCCGTCAACGATGGGCGCCGCGCATTGGAATGGGCTGATCTCATTTATGCGATGGATCTGAATGGAATGAATTCCAGCATTACACCCATCAGCACGGTGGTGCAGAGGGAGCGGCCGTTCAAGTGGCTGAATTGGGAAGCGGGCCGTGTGCGCGACATGATCAAGGGCAGCTACCTATTCGACGACGATCCGCATCGAATCATCCAGGATCCGGAAAGCCTGCGGGCGTCGTCCATCCGCCAGGCATCGGCATGGCAGGATTGGGGCGCGCTGCGCGACGCGGTGGTTCTGCAAATGAACTCATCGGATCACAATCCCGCGGTGCGCACCGACCTGTCCCCGCAGGATTCCTGGGAACTGGCCACCCCGCAGATGATGAAGTTCTACGTGAAGGGTGGCCCGTACAGCAACGGCAAGCACGGCTACATCGTGTCGAACGCCAACTGGGACCCGTTCCCCATGGCCAACAAGATGGAATCGTTCGTTACCGCCCTGGCGAACATGGATGTGGCTGTGTCGCTGCGCATCGATCGCTTCAGCAGTCCGTTCTTCACGGCAACCGATCCGGCGAAGGCGCTGCACCTGCCGCCGGGCGACGAATTCGAACTCGATCTGGCCGAGGGCGGCGGCTACACGCCGGTAGATCTGCAGCAGGAGATGCAAAGCCTGACCAACCCGGTGGCGCCTTCCGGCGCGGCCATCGTCGGGACGGTCGAAGACCTTCAGGCGCAAACCCGCATCAAGGCCTATCGTGCCCGCCAGGCCGTCAGTACGACTTTCGACCTCCTCGGACACGACCTGCTGACCGCGGCTTTTTGGCTGGATGTGCGCAAGGCGCAAGACCGGTCGAGAAATTTCGGCGCCGGTCCCACTGCGGCCTTGGCGGCGTTCCGCAAGATCGTGCCGACGCTTCCGGCTCTGGACAAGGCGCCGGCGCAAATGCGCACGATGGCGGCCACGGCATTCATCAAGGATACTCCCGCGGCCACGTTCTATGCCGGCGGCGAGAACATGCCAGGCTCGTCGGAGAGTCAATAGCGGTGGGGTACATGATGGCGTGCATGTGCGGATTTCAATATAATTTGCAAGATCCTTGCGCCGATCGAGTGAGTACAAAATGACCATTTTTCGATCGAAGGTCAGTTAGCCGTGCTGGTCACCGGGATCAAGAGCAAGCCGGTCTACGCGCCATTGCAAGCCGACATTCACGGCCGCCACCATCTCATGCTCGGCCTCGGTGTCGGCGCCGATCCTTTGTTGAGGGTGATCGCGGAAATGCAAGCGGCCGCGGCGGGAGCATTGCAAAACACGCGGGTTTTGTATGTCCCCCATGCCGGCGCTCCGCAATCCGCCGAGCGGATCAGGCGGGCGGCGGTAGCAGACATGAGAGAGTTCGACGATGAGCGGTCGCTGCTTCCGGATTTCAGGGCACTGCTGCAAAGTGCGTTGATGGGCACCCGCCTGTACGTCGCGGGCCCCGAGAGCTTCATCGGCCTGGTCATGAAAATCGCGCTCGAATTCAATCTCAACAAGGACGAGATTCGCGCCGAAGAATGCGGCGCTCTGGCGCGGCGCGTCTACTGCATTCACTGCCGGGCCACCACGGAGAACGTGAGGACCAATATCGTACGCTGCGTAGAGTGCGAACGATGGCTGCTGGTGCGCGATCACTATTCGCGCCGCCTGGCCGCCTACATGGGCGTCATGGTCGATGCCGAGGCGCCCGGCGAGCTGCCGCCGCTCAAGGAGGTATTTCTTTGAGCGACGCACAGACCATCGGCGTCGAAGTCATCGGCATCGAGCAGGTCACTCCGCTGATCAAGCACTTCATGCTGGCGCCGGTCGGCGGCGGCAGCCTGCCGGTTTTTTCGGGCGGCTCGCACATCATCGTCGTCATGCAAGGTGCGGACCGCGTCCATAAGAATCCCTATTCCTTGCTCGGCTCGCCGCAGCAGCTCGATACCTATGAAATCGGCGTGCGGCGCATGGAAGAGAGCCGCGGCGGCTCGCACTTCATGCACGATGCGGTCAAGATCGGCAGCCGCCTGGAAATCGCACATCCGGTGAATCTTTTCGGCCTGGACAAGATCGCCCGCAAGCATGTGCTGATCGCCGGCGGCATCGGCATCACGCCCTTCCTCGCGCAGCTCGAGGACTTGCACGGCGGCGGCGTGCCCTACGAACTGCACTATTCCGTCCGCTCGACCGAACACGCGGCGTTTCTACAGCGCCTGCGGCAGCGTGAAGGCGAGCGAATTCACATGTACTACGACAGCGAAGGACAGGCCATGCCCTTCGAGCCGCTGCTGGCGTCCCAGCCGCTGGGCACGCACGTGTACGTCTGCGGCCCCGCCGGCATGATCAAGCACGTCATCGCCACCGCGCAATCCTGCGGCTGGCCCGACAGCCATATTCATTGGGAGCAATTCAGCGCGCCGCCGGTCGGCGACGCCTTCGAAGTGTTCCTCGCCCGCTCGAAAATCAGCGTGCACGTCCCGCCCGACCAAAGCCTGCTCGAAAGCATCGAGGCGGCGGGAGTGGAAGTGCCCTATCTGTGCCGCGGCGGCGTGTGCGGCTTCTGCCATACGCGGGTGGTCGAACTCGACGGCGAGCTGGTGCACAACGATCATTTTCTGTCCGACGCCGACAAGGCCAAGGGCAAGAGCATCATGCCCTGCGTATCGCGGGCGCGCTGTAAGAGTCTGGTGCTGGACCTGTAGGAGCGCAACATGAGCACCGTATTCAAACCCGATGAGACCTTCCGCGGCGATTTCAGCTATGGCAATAGCCCGCCGGCGATTCGCCGCTTTCCCCTGCCGTTCGCCGAAGACACCTACATGTATTCGGTGAACATCGAACCGCATCTGCCGGGACCGCCCGGCTCGGTCACGGAATTCGCCTTCGATGTCGATGAGCACTACGTGGCGGAGTGCTGCGAGCGGGAAATCGTGCTGGCGTCGGAACCCCTGCGCTACCAGGCTCTGCCCCACATGATGAGCTCGCAATGGGATTGCCTGGAACTGATCATGGAGTCCCTGGCCCGGGACTATCCCGCGCACTTCTCGCTTGCCAAGCAGGGCAATCGCTGGCATTGGGTCAATCGGCCGCTGCAGCTCGATCAGCATTTCACCTTCGGCGATACCGCCACCCTGCCGCGGGAACCTTTGGACTACATCACCCGCCAGGCGCAGGGCGACTTCGTGGTGATGGATCAGCGCGAGGGAGATCTGTGGTGCGAGGCCGGCATGGTGACCACGCAGGCCGACTGGTCCCTGGATTTCGACATGGGGATGACCTTCAAGGAATGGCATGGGCCCGTTCCTCTGGCGCACGAACTGCAGGTCTTCGATCGCGCGCTGAAATTCCTGCTCAATCTGCGGCTGGGCCAGCCGGTGCGGCGGCTGAATTGGACCATGACCATCAACCCCCGCCTCGATACTTCGCCCGAAAACTATCCGAAGTGGGGGCCGGACCGTGCCTCGGTGACGGCCCAGCAACGCCGGCGACCTGGTGCACCTGCGCGTCGAGCTGCAGGGGCTGTGGCGGCTGCCGCGCAGCAATGCCATCGTGTTCGGCATTCGCTGCTACCTGATCAGCCTGCGGGAACTGGCGACCGTGCCGAAGTGGGCGCGCCGCGTGCATCGTGTGCTGAAGGACCTGCACCCCGCGCTGGTCGACTACAAGGGACTGACGCGATACCGGGACGCGGCGGTGGAATGGCTGGCGCCTTTCGACGACGGCTCGCCCACCACCCCGGGCACGGCGCCGGAATAGTCGCCCGGCAATGGCGCGGGCAGAATACATTGATCAACTCTGGAGACATTCATGGCACTTAGCTGGCGTACCTCGGTTCTCGCCGATCGGCATCGGGCGCTCGGATCGAAGCTCGAGGATTGGAACGGCATGGGGACCGCGTGGACCTACGCGAAGGACGTGGCTCAGGATCACGTGGCGATCCGCACCAAGGCGGGCCTGATGGATGTGTCGGGCCTGAAGAAGCTGTACCTGGTCGGGCCGCATGCCTCCGCCGTGCTGAACTACGCGACTACGCGCGACGTCACCAAGATCTATCCGGGGAAATCGGCGTATGCCTGCATGCTGAACGAGGCCGGCCATTTCATCGAAGACTGCATCTTGTACCGCGTGGGACCCAATTCCTGGATGGTGGTGCACGGCAGCGGCGCCGGCCATGAGACCCTGACGAAGTACGTGGTCGGCCGCAACGCGGCGATGATAGTCGACGATGATCTGCACGATCTGTCGCTGCAGGGACCCGTGGCCGTCGATTTCCTCGCCAAGCATGTCCCTGGGATTCGCGACCTCAAGTATTTCCATCACATGCCGGCGACCTTGTTCGGCCGTGCCGTCACGATTTCGCGCACCGGCTACACCGGCGAGCGCGGCTATGAGATCTTCTGCAAGGGCGAGGACGCCGGCCTGATCTGGGACACCATCCTGAGCGAGGGCAAGTCCTTCGGCATCATCCCCACCTGTTTCACGACTCTGGACTACCTGAGAGTCGAAAGCTCGCTGCTGTTCTACCCCTACGACATGTCCCAGATGTATCCCTTCGACCAGGATCCGCCCGGCGACAGCCTCTGGGAACTCGGGCTCGACTTCACCGTCAGCCCGGGAAAGAACGACTTCAACGGCGCCGACGCGCATGCCCGCCTGAAGGGCAAGGAGCGCTTCAAGATCTTCGGCCTGCTGGTGGACGGCAAAGCGCCGGCGGACATGGGCGATCTGGTGTATTCGGGCGACAAGAAGGTGGGCGTCGTCACCTGCGCCATGGTCTCGACCCTGACCGACAAGTCCATGGCCATCGCGCGCCTCGATGTCGCCGCCGCAGTCCATGGGACGAAGCTGGAAATTCGCGGCAAGAACGTCAAGGGCCCGGCGATGGCACATACTCTGCCCTTCGACGATGTGGAGAAAAAGAAGCGCACGGCGGTTGGCTGACATGCAGACCCGGCTTTTGATCGATGGGGCGTTGATTGCCGGCGAAGGGCCGGTTACGGCAAGGATCTATCGGCCTATGCGCTCGAGGACTACACTGTGCCGCGGCACGTGATGGTCAAGATGGCATAGAACCCATGAAAATACGTACCCCGTTCCTCATTGCCCTGACGGTGTTACCCCTGGCTGCGTCGGCCGCGGGCGATGAATCGATGCGCGAGGCGCAAGGCGTTTCCCGGTGAACGCCTGGGAGAGGTGTCGTTCTCCGTATCGTGTTCGCCGGCGGTGCGCGCGCAATTCAGCCGCGGCGTCGCGCTGCTGCACGACTTCTGGTACGAAGAAGCACGCCCGCAGTTCGAGAAAATAGCGAAGGCCGACCCGGATTGCGCCATGGCACATTGGGGCATCGCGATGAGCCTGTTCCACCAAATCTGGGATCGCCCCGATGATCAAACGGTCGCCCAGGGTTGGGCTGAGATGCAAGCCGCGCAGTCGCATCCCGCCAAGACCGCCCGTGAGCGCGAGTACATCGCAGCACTTAGCGGCTTCTTCCGGCCCGGCAAGCGGGACTATCGGTCCCGCATCGAGGGCTACGCCGCAGCCATGGCCAAGCTCTACGGCGATTATCCGCGCGACACCGATGCAGGCGCGTTCTATGCCCTGTCGGTGCTGGCCGCGGAAGATCCCAATGACACCAGCCTGGCCCAGGAACACAAGGCCATGGCGGTGCTCGAAGCCCTTGTTCGCCCGATATCCTGACCATCCGGGAGTGGTGCACTACATCATTCATGCCTGCGATACGCCTTCGCTGGCACCGGAGGGCTTGGCCGCGGCCAGGCGCTATGGCGAGATCGCCGCTTCGGGACCCCATGCGGTGCACATGCCGGGGCATATTTTTGCGCGGCTCGGCATGTGGCAGGAGGATATCGATTCCAATGTCGGCTCGGTGGCAGCCTCGAAAGCTGCGGAGACACATCACCAGAACGGCGCCATGGATCAGTTTCACTCCAACGACTTCCTCCTCTATGCCTACCTGCAAACCGCTCAGGACGACCGCGCCAAGGCGGTCATCGGCGATTCGGCGGCCGCTCTGACGCACTTCGAAGCAATGCCGGAAATGGGCGAACGCTACATGGAGGGGATGTTCCCCTACTACCGCACCAAGTTACCGGTTTTCTTCGCTCTGGAAATGCGGGATTGGAAAGCCGCCGCTGCGCTCGAGCCGGTCGCCGGCGCCCGTCCCGAGACGCAGACCATGACCTACTGGGCGCGCACCATAGCCGCGGGACATCTACGCCAGCCGCAACAAGCCCGGGCCGATCTCGCCGAGTACGACTCCTTGCTGGAGAAGGTGCGCAAGGGAAGGCACGCCTACTTCGCAGACTCCACCGGTGCACGGATCGAGCGCGGCGAGATGCTCGCGTGGGTGGCTTTCGCAGGCGGCGGCAATACGGACGCGGTACAACACATGCGAGAGGCCGCGGATCTGCAGGACAAGGTCGGCCAGGGCGAAGTGGATATTCCGGCGCGCGAAATGCTCGGCGATATGCTGCTCGAATTGCGTCAACCGCGGCAGGCGTTGGACGAATACAAGCAGGCCCTCAAATTGAGCCCGAACCGCTTCAACGGCCTCTACAACGCCGGCAGGGCTGCCGAAGCGCTGGGCGACAAGGCACAGGCGAAGAGCTACTACGCCGCCTTGCTCAAATCGACGGACGGCGGCTCGCATTCCGCGCGGCCGGAGTTCGCCCATGTGAAAGCCTTCGTTTCATCGGAGACGCTCGCACAGCAGTGATGGGGCCTTCGGCCCGTTTCATTGTCCGCGACCGCCCCGCGCAACGCCTAGCCCCAAGCCTCCCAGCATCAGCGCCGCCGCGCCGCTAAGCAGGGCCGGCAGCCCCCGGCTCGGGCCATAAGTCCATGGCTATGCCGCCCGCGCTGGGTCCAATCACGCCGCCCAGGCAGTACACCATGACGAACAAGGTGTTGGCGCTGGGCAGATTCTCGACCGCGAATTCCTCGCCCGAGCAGCGCAACTCCCTGGCTGTAGAAAGCGTACAGGGTGCCTCCCCAAACGAATAGCAGCGGCCAAAGCAGCAGCGGCGTGCCCAGGCAGCGCTGCAGCAGCAAAGGCCCGATGCAGCTGGCCACGGCACAGACCCCCAGCATGAATTTGCGCCCGTAGCGGTCGGCGAGCAAGCCGATCGGCACCTGCAATATCACATTGCCGGCCATGAACACGGCGACCAACAGCAGCGCCGCCCGCTCGTCGAGCCCCGAGTGCATACCGAACAGCGGCAGCAGCGTCAGATCCGCGGACTCGACCAGGCCCGCGACCAGAGCCGCCAGCATCACGATGGGCGCGGCTTTCAGCGCTCCCGACAGTCCCCGCAGCGGCGTGAATTCCTGCGCCGCGCTCGTCACCCGGCGCAGAACCGCCAGCGGCAACAGCGTCAGGATCAGACAGGCAGCGCCGATCGTGAAGGGCCTGGCGCCCTCGGTTCCGGTGAACTCGAGCAGCACGGGACCCGCGACGATGCCCATGGAAAAGACCGTGCCGTAAATCCCCATGACGGTGCCGCGAGATTCGGTGCCGCTGACATTGTTCATCCAGATCTCGCTTGCGATCCACACCAGACCGAGCGCGCACCCGGCGGCGAACCTCAACGCCAACCACGGTGCGGCGCCGGGCCACAGCGGCATGAGCAGCAATATGCCGGCGGCAAAGACGATTCCACCGACGATGCAGCGCTTGAGGCCGAGGCGGGCTATCGCGCGCGGGTAAAAGGGTCCGCACAGGATCACCGCGATCAAGCTCGCGGCGGTCACCGCTCCGATGTCGAAGCTCGAATAGCCCAATCGGCTCAACGAAAGCGCGATCAGCGGCGGCTGAAAGCCGAAAATCAGGCCCACTCCCAGGCTGCTGGAGAATACCGCCGAGAGAATCAGGCGGCGCGACGGCGCTGTGCACGCTCAACTCCGGAGCGCGGACCGGCGGACGCGCCGCCGCGGTGCAGTCGACCGCTACTCATCGAATCGCCGTGCGCAAATTCGCTCCGGGAACCTCGGCACGAAGCATGCTCCGACCGCCTTCGCGCGGCTCTTCGTTGCTGCAACATTTCGGCCACATTGGAACCTTCTGTTTCATTCCTGTTGTGCAATAAACTTGCGTGTCAGTAAACCCTATGTTACGAATTGAGTCTAGCGATCGCCGGAGGATCGTGAATAAGAGCAACGGGATGAAATTGTCGGGCGATATTTTCGCGCCGCGTGGGCGCCGCGCGGCCGTTTTTTGCCTACTTCAGGGAGATTCGTACATGAAAAAAGTGTTGTGTGCAGCAGACGCACTCGTGAAATTCCGAGCGTCTATGGTCTCAGCGCTTCTGTGCGCAGCGACCTTGAGCGTGCGCGGTGTCGGCGGCGCCCGCCGGCAACCCGCCGGCCGAAAACAATACCGGGTTGGAAGAAATCGTCGTCACCGCCGAGAAGCGCGAGTCGACCGTCCAGGCAACGCCGATCGCGATGACGGCCTTGAGCGCGGGCGATCTCGCCGAGCAGAACATCACATCGATCCAGGACCTCGTCGGCGCCATTCCGGGCATCTCCCTGCGCACGGCGGGTCCGGGCCAGACCGAGTACGAGATGCGCGGCCTGGCCTCCTCCGGCGGTTCCGTGGCGACGGTCGGCTTCTACTCGACGAAACGCCCCTGTCGGCGTCCGCGGTGGCGCTGAACGGCCGCACGGTCATCGACGCCGACCTCTTCGATCTCAATCGCACCGAGGTGCTGCGTGGCCCGCAGGGCACCCTGTACGGCGCCGGGTCCATGGGCGGCACGATCAAACTGGTCACCAATCCGCCCAAGCTCGACACCTTCGAAGGTGCCGCCGAGGTCGACGCCTCGCAAACCACCGGCGGCAGCACCAACGGCCACGGCAGCTTGATGCTCAATCTTCCGATCGGCGACATCGCGGCGCTGCGCTTTGTGACGACCGATAAGTACATCAGCGGCTGGATCCACCGCTACGTCATCGCGCCCGGGCAGTTTCCGTTTCCCACGAATTTCGGCAATTGCGGGGTTTACTACTGTACTCGAGGCGACGTTCAAGACGCACCCATCGCCGAAGACCACGCGAACTCCAATATCGAGCGCTTCATTTCGTCGCGAGCATCGTTGCTGGTGCAACCGAGCGATGCTCTGTCCATCACCGGCAACTTCATGTATCAGCGTATCGACGCCGACGGATACAACAACTTTCAGGTCCCCGCCCGGCAACGAGGCGATCTATCAGCCTTACGACATTCAAGAGCCGTACTACGATTCCTTCCATCTGTGCGAGCCTGAAGGTCGAGCTACGACATGTCGTTCGCGAATCTGACCTCGGCATCGTCCTACTGGAAGCGCGATGTATATCAATCGACGGATTCGACCGAAGCCCTGCAGAACATTTTCAATTACACGCAATTTGTTCCAAACCTCTACTCGGAAAACGATACGACGACGCAGATCGCCCAGGAACTGCGGCTCACGTCGCGGGGTGACGGGGACTTCCAGTGGGTGGGCGGCCTGTACTATTCGGACCTGCATTCGGGCTACATCACGCAGAATCAGACCGTGGGGTTCGTAACGACGCCGGTCTGTTCGCTGCCGGGGTTGGGGGGCAATCCCGCGTTGGGCGGTCATTGCGCGCCCGGCACGACGTTCCTCTACGCGCCACCCGTGACGGGCCCGAATCCCGACGGCATCATGTTCAACGACAACAACCCGAACATCCTCAAGCAAGAGGCGGTCTTCGGCGAGGTGAACTACAAGCTCACGCCCACCCTCAAGCTCACGACGGGCCTGCGGTTCTATAAATTCAACATCAGCAACCAAGCCAATCAGCGCGGCCTCGGCACGGCATCGGGCGATGCCACACCCACGATCGACAGCGCAGCCGGGAGCAATACCAGTTTGCTGCCGAAGGTGAATCTGTCCTATGAACCCAGCACCGATCTTACGGTATACAGCACGCTCTCCAAGGGCTCCCGGCCCGGCGGCGTGAACCTGCCGATCCCGCTGGTTCCGTTCAGTCAGGGCGCCTTTTATTACTGCGGGCAGGGCACGGGACCCAGCTATCTCACCAGTCAGCCGTCGTACTATGCACCGGACGATATCTGGAGCCTCGAAGTCGGCGAAAAGTCCAGGTTCGACGATCGGCGCTTTACGATCAATGCGGACGTTTTCTACGTCAAATGGCACAACATCCAGCAGGTGATCGTGCTCTCTTGCGGCTATCCCTACAATACCAATGTGGGCGATGCCAAGTCGTACGGGCCGGAACTCGAAATGGCGGCGCAAAGTCACCGATGCACTCACGGTCGAACTGTCCGGCGCCTATACCCAGGCCTACATCAGCAGCCCGAAAGACACTCCAGGACTTCCGATCTTTGCCGGTACGCGTATCACCAGCATTCCCGAAATACACGGGCAACGTGTCCCTGAGCTACGAAACGATGCTGCCCCAGGAGTATAAAATGACGTTCCGGGTCGCGGAATCCTACGTCGGCCCGGTTTATGACACGGCCTATTACGCCGAGACCTTGGGCTCGTACGGCTTGATGGACTTCAGGCTGGGGTGTGGGCAAGAACGCCTGGACAACGTCCTTGTTCGGCACCAACCTGACCAACAAGACACGCCGGACTGACCATCGACAACACGGTCTTCGCCTGGCAGCAGCCGACGATCACGCGTGTCTCGACCAATCAGCCGCGCACGATCGGCATTGGCATTCGAAACGAAGTTCTGATGCGAGCGCCGCCGGGCCGATGCTTGCAGCATCTTCGGGGGGCACGGGCCCCCCGAATTTTGTGCGATGATAGCCAGGCCGACGCGCAGACGATCGATAGCTCGAATATACGTGTTTGAGGGAGACAACTGAGGTGAACGACAATTCCGCCGTGGGCGTGGATCACGACGCCGAGCAATTGAAAGCCTTGGGTTATGTATCGCATTTCGATCGCACCATGTCGAAGTGGGAGAATTTTTCCCTGGGATTTACCTACTCTATCGCCGGTGGTCGGCGTCTACACCATATTCGCGAGCGCCTTCGTCGCCGGCGGCCCGCCGATGTGGTGGACCTACATCCTGGTCGGCCTCGGCCAGCTCATGGTGTGCCTGGTCTTCGGCGAAATCGTTTCGCAATTTCCGATCTCCGGCGGCCTGTATCCCTGGGCGCGCCGCCTCATGGGCAAGCGCTGGGCGTGGATGGCCGGATGGGTGTACGCCTGGGCCCTGTGCTGCACCATGGCCGGCGTGGCGACCGGGCGTGGCGCCGTTTCTCGCGCAGCTGTTCGGCGTCGACAGCACTCCCGTCGCGACCACGCTCATCGCGCTGGTGCTCATCGCCATGACCACGATGCTGAATTTGAGCGGCACGCGCCTGCTGGCGCGCGTCGCGATGTTCGGCTTCATCTGCGAATTGGTCGGGGCCATCGTGGTCGGCGGCTATCTGTTGCTGTTTGCGCGGCATCAGCCGCTCAAGGTGCTGGTCGACACCACGCTTCGTGCATGCGAACGGCAGCTACCTGCCCGGCATTCCTCGCCTCCTCGCTGGCCGCCATGTTCTGCTACTACGGCTTCGAGGCCTGCGGCGACGTCGCGGAAGAAACGCCGGATGCCAGCCGCATGATTCCCAAAGCCATGCGCATGACCATCTACATCGGCGGAGCGGCCGCCACCTGGGTCTGCCTGGCCTTCGTCCTGTCCATCCCGGACATGGGCGCGGTGATGTCGGGCGCCGACAAGGACCCGATCGTCACCCTGCTGCGCGCGGCGATGGGCGAGGCCGGTTTTCGCGCCGTCATCGTGGTCGTGCTGGTGTCCTTCATTTCCTGCCTCCTGAGTTTGCAGGCGGCCGCCAGCCGATTGATTTTCGCCTATGCCCGGGATCAGATGATCTTCGGCAGCAAGTACCTGAGCCGCATGTCGCCGGGCCATCATGTTCCGTCCACGGCACTCATCGTCATGGGTGCGATACCCGCGCTCATCGCGCTCTCGGCGCTGTGGCTGCAGGACGCCATCACCATCATCATCAGCTTCGCGGCGGTCGGCATTTATATTTCCTTCCAAATGATCGTGCTGGCCGCATTGATCGCGCGCACCAAGGGCTGGCGGCCCCTGGGCCCCTTCACCCTGGGTGCCTGGGGCTGGTGCGTGAACCTGCTCGCGCTGGCCTACGGCGTCGGCGCCATCGTCAACATTCTCTGGCCGCGCAGCCCGAGCGATCCGTGGTACAGCGACTACTCCATGCTGGTGACCACCGTCGGCATCGTGGTGCTCGGCGCGTTCTACATGGTGGCCGCAAAGCCCTATGAGCACGGGCAATGCGCCGGCGGGCGATGCGCATCGGCTGGGCTTGGCGTACCGGCAGTCTTAAGGGTAGGGACCCGCCGTGGCGTCATTGCCGCCGTCGACGCTCAAGTTCGTACCCGTCACGTAGCTCGCGAGATCGGATGCCAGGAAATGCACACAGCGCGCGACTTCCGAGGGATGTGCCAGTCGGCGCATCGGAATTCCCGCGGCGAGCTGGCGCAGATTATCCGCCGGGTCGCCGCCGCGTTTGGCGAGAATCTCGTCCACCATGCGCGTATGGATCTCGCCGGGGCACACCGAATTGACGCGGATGTTGTCGCGCGCATGATCGAGCGCCATGCAGCGGGTGATCTGAATCACCGCGCCCTTGCTGGCGCAGTAGGCCACGTGATTGGCTTCGCCGTTGAGCCCCCATTCGGACGCAATGTTCACGATCGCGCCCTTCCCCGCCGCCTTCATGTGCCTGACCGCGGCGCGGCTCAGATAGAACAAGGCATTGACGTTCACCGCCATGGTATCGAGCCATTGCTCATCGCTGGTATCGAGCGCATTGGCCGTGTAGAGAATGCCGGCGTTGTTGACCAGAATGTCTAGCCCCTCGAATCGCTCGATGGTATCGTCGACGAGGCGCTCGCAGGCGCCCGCGGCGCGCAAATCCACCGCGGCGAATTGCGCGTTGCCGCCCGCCGCTCGGATGGCCTCGACGACGGCGCGACCGCGCCGCTCATCGCGGCCCGACACCATGACCGCGGCTCCCGACTGCGCGAATGACATGGGCGCAGGCCTCGCCGATTCCCGGTGGTCGAGCCGGTGACCAAAACCACTTTTCCGGCAAAGACTCATGGCGAATACTCCGACGGCGAGGGCCGGATTCGCTGATCCCAGTATAAACAGGGGCGGCCCAAAGACGCGCGCCGGGGGCGCACGATACTCATAGAGGATAGAAACTGTCCCGAGATCCCAAGCACGACGTGCTGTTCGAGCCGATCAAGATCGGCCCGAAGACGCTGCGCAATCGATTCTGGCAGACCTCGCACTGCGCCGGCCCCGGCGCCGAGCGGCCCGGCGCACAGGCGCATTTGCGCGGCATGAAGGCCGAGGGCGGCTGGGGCGCCGTCTTCACCGAGTTCTGCTCCATCCATCCCGAATCCGACGAATATCCCTACACCTCCGCGCGCATCTGGGATCAGGGAGACGTGCGTCAACCTCGGCTACATGTGCGAGGTGGCGCACCAGCTATGGCAGCCTGGCGGGCGTTCAACTGTGGTACAGCGGCGGCAACGCGCCGTCGCTCGAGTCGCGCGAGTTCGGCCGCGCCCCGAGCCAGTGGCTATCGCCGATATTCGCCACGCGCTCGGTCTACGGCTGCGAAATGGACGAATCTGGACATCCGCACCGTGATCAACATGTACGTCGAAGCCGGAAAGCGTGCCGAGCAAGCCGGATTCGATCTACTGGAGGTCTCTGCCGGCGACGACACTCTGCCCATGCAATTTCTCGAGCCGCGCTTCAACCGGCGCACCGACCGTTACGGCGGCAGCTTCGAGAATCGCTCGCGATTTTTCATCGAGCTGCTGCACGCGCTGAAGCGCGCTCTGGGCGCTAGCTGCGGCATCACGACGCGCTTCGAGATCGACACCCTGCACGGTCCCGAAGGCGTCGAGGCGCGCGAGGACGGCGTGCGCATGCTCGAGCTATTCCGCAAGGAAGGAGTCGTCGACGCGGTGGCGCTGAAAATCGGCGACTACGCCGAATGGGGCGAGGATGCAGGCGTATCGCGCTTTCGCAAATCCGGCTGGATGACGCCGTTCATCAAGCAGGGCAAGTCGATCCTTGGGACCGGGCATACCCGTGGTCGGCAATGGCCGGCTCACCAGTCCCGACGACATGGTGGGATTGATCCGTGCCGGCGTGCTGGACATCATCGGCGCGGCGCGCCCCTCCATCGCGGATCCCTTTCTGCCGACCAAGATCTCCGAAGGGCGGGTGGAGGACATCCGCGAGTGCATCGGCTGCAACATCTGCGTGTCCAAGTTCCAGCAGGGCGGCCAGATCATGTGCACTCAGAACGTGACCATCGGCGAGGAATACCGCCGCGGCTGGCATCCGGAGAAATTCACGAAGACCACCCAGCCCTGCTCCGTGCTGGTGGTCGGCGGCGGTCCGGCGGGCATGGAATGCGCGCGCATTCTGGGCGAGCGCGGCTACGTGGTGCACCTGCGCGAAGCCGAGAACGAACTGGGCGGCCATTGGAAGAACGGTCGCGACGCTGCCTCGCTTGAACGAATGGGGCCGGGTGATCACCTACCGGCAGATCCAGCTCGCCAAGCTGAAGAAGGCCGTCGAAGTCCACGCTCGGCGTCGGCAAGATGACCGCCGACGATGTGCTGCGCTACGGCGCCGACCGCGTCGTCATCGCCACCGGCGCGCATTGGAACGGCGACGGCCGCGGAGCCAATTTCGGCCCGATTCCCGGCGCCGACGATTCCCTGCCGCATGTGCTCACGCCCTTCCAGATCACCGCGGGCAAGCCGTGCCGGGCAAGCGCGTATCTGATCCTCGACGGCGACGGCCATTTCATGGGCATCACCCTCGCGGAGCACATGGCCAATCAGGGCAAGGAGGTGACCTACGTGTGCGACGCGCCCGATGTCGCCGAATACGGCGTCTTTACCATGGAATCCTTCAACAACAAGCGCATGCTGTTCGAAAAAGGCGTCAAGGTGTACTACCAGTCATTGGGTGGACAGCATCGAACCCGGCAAGGTACGCCTGAGCTATCTCTACAAGTATGGTCCCGATCTGAAAGACCCAGGTTCCGGCGGCGATACCGCGCAAGGACAATGGCGGCGAGTTCGATCTGGACATCGACGCCGTCATCCTCGTGACCTCGCGCCGTTCGGATGACGGGCTGTGGCGCGAGCTGAAGGCGCGCAAGTCCGAATGGGCGGCGAATGAGATTCAAGACATTTTCCGAACCGGCGACTGCAAGGCGCCGGCGCAGCTCAACCAGGCGCTGTGGGACGCGCATCGGCTGGCGCGCGAATTCGACAGCCCGCACCCTGCCTATCCGCTGCCCTGGATCCGCGAGCGGCAGCTATGGGGCGGCCCGACGGTGCCGAAGCTCGGCGACCCGCGGGCCGACGTCGAAGCAAGGTAACATAGGCTTGCAAATGACAAAGGGATGACCGATGAGCCAAACGAACTACGCCCACGCAGACCGCCCCCAAGTACGAACTCAGCCGCTCGCTGAAAGGCCGCCACCTGACCATGATATCCATCGGCGGAATCATCGGCGCGGGCCTGTTCGTCAGCAGCAGTACCTCCATCATCGCCGGCGGCCCGGCCAGCTTCATCAGCTACGCGATCACCGGGATGCTCATCCTCCTGGTGATGCGGATGCTGGGCGAAATGACCACCGCCCTGCCCCATGTGCGCTCGTTCACCGAGTTTGCGCGCGCGGGCCTGGGCGAGGGAGCGGGATTCGTGGTGGGCTGGCTGTACTGGTATTTCTGGGTGTTGGTGGTGCCCGTGGAGGCCATCGCCGGCGCGAAGATCCTGCAGCACTGGTTTCCCGCGTTCTCGCCCCTGCAGATCGGCGTCGGCCTGATGTCCGTCATGACCTGCGTCAATCTCATGTCGGCACGCTCCTATGCCGAGTTCGAGTTCTGGTTCGCATCCATCAAGGTCGCCGCCATCCTGGTGTTCATCGCCATTGCGGCCTCGTATGCCTTCGGCTGGACCTCTCCGCACGGCGCGACCTTCGGCAATCTCGTCGACTACGGCGGCTTCACGCCGCACGGATGGATTGCCGTGCTGGCCGCCGTGCCCACCGTGTTCTTCGCCATGACCGGTGCGGAAATCACCACCATTGCGGCCGCGGAATCGGCTCAGCCCGGGCGCGCCGTCGCCAAAATGAGCAGCGCCGTGATCGTGCGCATCCTGATTTTCTACGTGATCTCGGTCTTGCTGATCGTCTCGGTGACGCCGTGGAATACGGTTCGCTCCGGCGAATCGCCGTTCACCCTGGCGCTCAACACCATGCACGTGCCTTGGGCGGGCACGATCATGAGCGTCATCATTCTCACCGCGGTGCTGTCCTGCCTGAATTCCGCGTTCTATGTGAGCTCGCGCGTGCTGTTCATCCTGGCCGAACGCGGCGATGCGCCGCAGTCGCTGGTGAAGCTGAACGCCCGGCGCGTACCGGTGGGTTCGGTGCTGATCGGCGCGGTCGCCGGATTTCTGGGAATCATTGCAGCCACCCAGGCGCCGCAAGTCGTGTTCGACTTTCTGGTCAGCTCCTCCGGCGCCGTGATCGTATTCGTCTACATGACCATCTGCATCGCGCAGATCACGCTGCGCCGGCGCCGCGAGCGTGAAGGCCTCGCCGAACCGGCCGTCAGCATGTGGCTGTTTCCCTACTTGAGCTTCGCGGCCATAGCGGCCATGGCCGCCGTTCTGATCGCGATGGCGTTCACCCCCGGACTGCAGAGGGATTTCTACGTCAGCTGCATCACGCTGGCGGTGGCCGTCATCGCCTATCTCATCGCGCACCGCGTACGCTCGCCGCGCGCGGCGCCGTCCGCCGCTATTTAAATAAGCTTCTGATCCATCGTTATTTCCGGCGCGGCCGGAAACCGGCCAAGATGGATCCCGGGCGATTCATCGGCCCGGCATCGGCCGGCGATGATCCGCACAGTGGTGAAGCATCCGTCTGTCAAGCGAAAAAAATTTCATTGTCAGTTATAAAGGATACGCCCCATCAAGCGTCAGTTTTGGCAGGATGAAATCCAGCTTCGTCACCCCCAAGGGGTTCGAAGCTCAAGGTTTAGGAGACTCTCGCGCCGGCAACCAGCCAACTCCCCCCGTCGGTGCGATATCCCGGCGGCGTGCGCCCCTCAAAAGGCCCACGCCGTTTTTTAATACTCGGCGCTTGCGCGCCTCGCCCTTACGGGCCGCCGCGTTCGCGGCGTTCAACCCGGCCGGACGGCCGGGTTAGTCTCGATCGTTGCACGGCGGGGTCGAGCCGTCGTGGCACAGGGTCGGACCCTCGTCGCGCTTGACCGACCCGGGACTATCCTCATGCGTCACGGCACCCGGCCCGATACAGCCGGCCGTCAGGCACGCGACAATGAACAAACTGATGATTACCTTCATGGTTCCTCCCAGGCATCACGTGGTGATGCGAGACTTCCTGTACGACACCGATCAGCATGCGCGCGAAACCCGCACGAGGGATAGCGCCCGAATACTCATGTCGGTGTCAGGTCGCGTCCTACGGCGCAGATGAACGTTTCCCGGCGCCCGGCGTCCAATATCATCACGACATTCGAGCAAGAGCATCACCAATATGAGGCGGCCGGAACGACCCTATGCGCCGGCGTTGGCCCTCGCCATCCTTTTGACCGGCATTCTTCAAGGCTGCGCGACCTACCGAAAATGCGGGTTCGGCGGCTGCCCCGGGGACGCCGATATAACGGCCAGGGTGAACGTCCTGTTCGCTCAGCACCCCGCCCTGCAGCCTCCGAACCTGCTGCAGGTGCAAACGCTGAATCATGTGGTGTATCTGCACGGCTTGGTCGACACCGATTACGAGCGACTGATGGCCGAATCGGTTGCCCTGCAGGCCCCAGGCGTATCGAAGGTGGTCAACTTTATCGGCCTGAGCGGAAGCCGTTAGACCGCCAACCGGCCCTGCCGGGTTGGCAGGGCCGGGCCAGCACACTATTGCTGCGTCAACTCAATGGAGTGACCTATCGTCCTCATAGATCGACAGATTGTCCACCACAGGCCTTCCATGCACCGCCTCGTTGGCGACGCGCATCGCATCCTCCAAATCCCAAGCGCTAAAGACGAGCCCGTGCAGCGCGACGACGCCGTTATCGACCGAAACGCTGATATGTCTGTCATATAAATACGGTTCGGAATCCAGTGCCGCCTGCACGCGCGCTCTTAGGTCCTGGTCCGTCGTCGAATTAGCGCCTTGGGCCGCCGATCCCTCCATGGACTGGGATTGGGATTGGGAAGGGTTCACTGCCGATGCCATCAGAGTCTGAGCGCCGGCTGACGCCGCGAAACCGGCCAACCCGGATACGGCTGATCCCAGATACGCACACATGACCAAAATCCGCTTCTTACTTGCAAAATTCATAGCTATCTCCTATTTGACGGCTATAAATTGCGCGTGAAGCATTTCCGCGCCATTGCAGTAACGGCTGGACCGGTTACGAATGAAATCGCGTCATTCTCCGCGGCGCTCCGCCGCTTGCCACGGGACGGGCACGGCGAACCATTGGGCCTGCGGTGAGGCTAGTTCTTGAACAAATTGCGAAGTTGATTGATGCGCCGGCGCCAGAAGAACGCTGCGGAGTGGCGATCGGATCGGAGCACGCGGAGCAATTCAGGGAAAATTCCGCCGCGGAGCAGAAAGCTCTTGCGCCGCCTCTGGTTGGCGCTGCGCAGGTGCTCGAGCCACGGAGCCTCGCGAACTTCCTTGCTGATTCTGACCGGTGTGCTGTATTGCAGAATGTACGCAAGCCTCGGAGAGTTCGTCTTGTTGCCGGATGATCCATGAATGGTGCGGCCATGGTGAATGATCATGGCGCCTGCCGGAATCGGGTGTACCTCGGCCGTCTGCGGATCGAATCCGGCGTAGCACTCGATGGTGTTCGCCTCCTTGGAACCGCCATTTAATCGGTGTGGAAGCACTCCGAGCAAATGCGAGCCTGGAATGTACGCCATGGCGCCGTTTTCGATCGTGCTGTCCGTCAGCGCAATCCAGATGCTGATTTCGTCGTACTCAAAACCGGGCTCGCGGAACGCCTCATCCTGATGCCACGGGGTGGGGCCGCCCTTGTGGACGGGCTTGAAAATCGTGTGATCTCCCGCAAAAGCGGCTTGTGGACCGAGCAGTTGCCGCGCGACGGCGATAGCCGTTTTACGATAGGACCATTTGCGCAATTCGGTCGCGTACAACGAGGGCTGAAGAACGGTCGGCAAAACAGTGTCTCCGCCGCCGTCCCGCGCAATGAGATCGAGATTTCTGCCCTCGCTGCGGCCTTCGCCGTTCTCGAGCATGCGCATCAGAATATTGCCGCACCATTCGAGATCGGGTTTCGGAATTTGAGGGGTTTCAATGACAAGAAACCCCTGCCGAAAGAACTCAGCAACTTGATCAGCAGTAAGCGGCTGTTTCAATGAAGATACCAGCAGTCCCATGACACAAAACGCTTGCCAATTGGCGCCTTCCTCTCAACCTATGATACCGGACCGTGATAATACCGAACTGCGGCGGCAATTTTTGTAGTTCTCGCGACGCACAACTTAACAATATCCATTATAATCGCAGCCGCACCGCACAAGAGCCAGCCGACAGCGGTTCGCCGGCGCTGCAACGGTGCGCCGGTTCTCCCGCAATCAGCCCCGTCATGTGTAGAGCGCGATATGATCTCGCCGATGAAAAGAGCCGCGCTCGCCCTCCTCATCCACGGCGGAACCGAAAACTGGTCGCCGCAGCGATGGAAGATCCGGTTTGACGCGGCATGTCCCGGCCGGCGCGTGATTCTGTTGCCGGACGCGGGCTTCGACCCCGCCGAAGTCCGCTACGCCGCGGTCTGGAAGCCAACTCCGGGGGAGCTCGCGGCATTTCCGAATCTTAGCGTCATTTTCAACCTGGGCGCCGGCGTCGACGCGTTGATGACCGATTCCAGCCTGCCGAAAGTACCGATCGTTCGCGTGGCTGTCGCCGATCTGACCGCACGCATGACCGAATATGCCGTGCTTCATGTGCTGACGCACCATCGCCAGGAGTTATATCTGCGGGCCTGCCAGCGCCAGAAACGCTGGGCGCCGAAGGCTCAATGGCCGGCGAGCGCGATTTCAGTCGGCGTCATGGGTCTTGGCACGCTTGGCGCGGCCGCGGGGATTGCGCTGGCGCGTTTCGGCTTTCGCGTGTCGGGCTGGAGCCGAAGCCGTAGGCAAATCGACGGCATCGAATGCTTGCACGGCGATGCGCAACTCGATGCGTTTCTACAGCGAACCGATATTCTGGTCTGCCTGTTGCCGCTGACGCCGGACACGCGGCATATCTTGAATCGCAGGTTGTTCTCGAAGCTTGGCCGCGGCAGCCCGATGGGCGCGCCGGTCCTGATCAATGCCGGGCGCGGAGGGCTGCAAAACGAAGCCGATATCCTCGCATGCCTCGATGACGGCACGCTCGGCGCCGCCTCGCTGGATGTCTTTGAAACAGAGCCGCTGCCGGCGAACAGCCCGTTCTGGACCCACCCCAAAGTGGTGCTGACGCCTCACAACGCCGCCGACACCGATCCGGATGAGATATCGAAATACGTGGCGCGTCAGATCGAACGCTTTGAGGCCGGCGAGGCGCTCGAAAATGTCGTCGACGCCGCGCGGGGATATTGAGACGGATGGTTACCCCTACGCCTCCGGAACGCGCATCTACGCCATAGGTCAACGCCTACTTCACTTGTAGGCATTCGCCGCTACCCGGCGACCCTGCACCGCGAGAACATACCGTCCATGCACTCAAAGCCCCCGACCATGAAAATCGCGACCCGCCTCCTGGCTCTGACGTCCGCACTTTGGCTCGGAATCGGTGTGGCTCACGCCGACAAGTACGAAGATACCATCGAGCTTTTCAAGCATGCGGGCGAAAGCGCCGTATTCTTCAAGGACTGCTACGCCTATGCCGTATTCCCCACCGTGGGCGAAGGCGGCCTGATTGTCGGCGGCGCGCGCGGCAAGGGCCATGTCTATGTAAATGGCCGTGTCGTCGGCGACACCACCATGACCCAACTAAGCCTCGGATTTCAGGCCGGCGGCCAAGCCTACAGCCAGATCATTTTCTTCCAGGCTAAGCACGACCTCGATGAATTCGAATCCGGAAAATTCGAATTTTCCGCCGGCGCCAGTGCCGTAGCCATCACCGCCAGCGCGTCCGCCAGCGTCGGTACCGATCGCGCCTCCTCGCAAGCCAGCAGTGCCGCGACAAATGCCACCACGAACGGCAATTACCAGACCGGCATGGCCGTATTCACCATCGCCAAGGGCGGCCTCATGTATGCCGCCGCCATCGCCGGCCAGAAGTTCACCTTTAACGCCAGCGCGCCCAGCACCGACTAGCCAACGCGCGCTTCCTCTCGATATCCAAGGTCTAATTCGCGCCCCTACAGCGGCCCCGCCGACTCATCGCGCACGGCGTACACACGAAATCCGGCCCGTTCATAGACACGAATCGCGGCGGGGTGATCCCAGGTATCCGTATGCAGCCAGATCCGGGCGGGACCGGCCTTCCATTCCTCGCGCAACGCGACCGAGAGCAGCCACGGCCCAAGCCCGCGCCCTTGTGCCTCGGGTATCAGTCCGAAGTTCTTCAACTCGACTTGCGGAAACGCATGGCGGTCGAACTCGCAAAACCCGAGCGCCTGGCCGTGACCGTTGCGCAATACGTAGACGCGGAGCGATCCGCCCTCGAGCAGCGCCGCCAGATCCGCTTCGGGCATCCGCAGCCGCTGATCCCAGCGCAGCGGCTCGCCCACGTTGCGGTAGAGGGCCAGGTACTCCCCGAGCGCGAGATGTTCACGGGCAATGTGTTCGGGGCCGAATTGCGGAGTCGGCGGCGCGGGCGACTCACGAAGTTCCAGGTAGGTGACTCGCAAGATCAAGGTGTCAGTGACCGCCATCTCTGCTCAGCGCTCGAATTTCGTCGACAGAATGATGGACGAGGTGGTGCGTTCCACGCCGTCCAGTGCACCGATGCGATCGATGACCTGATCCATCTCGGCGACGGAGGCCGCCGCCGCAACGGCGATCAGATCCACTTCGCCGCTGACCGAATGCAGCACGCGCACCTGGGCGATGGCGCGCAGCGCAGCCGTCACGGCGCGCGATTCTTTCGGGCCCACTTTGATCATGACGTGGGCGCGCACGGCGCCCAGACCGTGCTCCGGCGCCAGCAGGACGCCATAGCCCACGATGATACCTTGCTTTTCCAGGCGCTCGATGCGGCTCTGAACGCTGGTGCGCGATCGCCCGACCAGCCGGGCCAGCTGCGCGGTCGAGGCGCGGCCATTTTCCCGCAATGCCGCAAGAAGCTTTTCGTCGATGACATCCATGGCATTTCGCCGTTTTTGCCCTACATATTGACGCCAATATACCTTAAAAACGACTAAAAAGACCCTACCAATCGCAGGGTTCCCGATGGGACAATCGTGGGTTGTACCCGAGGGAGTTCCACATGAAAGACATCGTTATCGTAGGCGCCGGCAAGATCGGATCCATGATTGCCGACCTGCTGGGCGGATCCGGCGACTATTCGGTCACGGTCGTCGACCGCTCCCAGCATCAGTTGGATCGTCTCGAGACGGCGACTCCCATCACCAAGATCGCCGCCGATATCACCCAGACCGACGCCCTGCGCAAGATACTCACCGGCAAATTCGCGGTGCTGAGCGCCGCCCCCTATCACGCCACCCGGCTCATCGCCGAGTCGGCCAAGGCGGCCGGTTCCCACTACCTGGATTTGACCGAGGATGTCGCCAGCACCCGCGCGGTCAAGCAGCTCGCCGAAGGCGCGCGCACGGCGTTCATTCCGCAATGCGGGCTGGCCCCGGGATTCATCACCATCGTGGCCAGCGACCTGGCCTCGCGCTTCGACAAGCTGCAGGATGTGCGCATGCGGGTCGGCGCGTTGCCGAAATTTCCGTCCAATGCGCTCAACTACAATCTGACCTGGAGCACGGACGGCGTCATCAACGAGTACTGCGAGCCCTGCGAAGCCATCGTCAACGGCCAGCTGCGCGAGACTCAGCCGCTCGAGGAATTGGAAGAGTTCTCGCTCGACGGTATTTTATACGAGGCCTTCAACACCTCCGGCGGTCTCGGCACTCTGTGCGAGACCCTCGCCGGCAAGGTCCGTAACCTCAATTACCGCACCATCCGCTATCCCGGCCATGCGGCCATCATGAAGGCTTTGCTGAACGATCTGCGGCTGCGCGATCGCCGCGAGCTCTTGAAGGACATCTTGGAGAATGCCGTCCCGATCACGCTGCAGGATGTGGTGATCGTGTTCGTGACCGTCAGCGGCCTGCGCGGCGGCCAGCTCATGCAAGAGACGTATGCCAACAAGATCTATGCGGCGCCCTCGGGCGGCCGCGTCCGCAGCGCCATTCAGATCACCACCGCCGGCGGCATTTGCGCCGTGCTCGACATGCTCGCCCAAGGCAAGCTGCCGCAGAGCGGCCTCATCCGGCAAGAAGACATCAAGCTGCCGGCGTTTCTCGCGAACCGCTTCGGGAGCTGCTACGCAATGCCGGCACCGGCGGCGGCGGCGGCCTGACGTGTTCATCGGCAGGCATAGGTGATCCGGCCTCGAGGATCGAGCAGCCCGTGGCGAATCAACCAGCCGCGCGCATCCTCGGCGTCACCGGCAAACCAGGCCGCGGTGCTGCCCAACCTGAAGCTGTAACCCCATGCATCCATGTCGCCGTACATCCGCTCCCGGCCGACATTGGGCAGCAAATCCGCCAGGATCAACTGCAGGTAGCAGACCGCGCTTTCCTCCGCGTCATCGCCGCCCGCATCCGTATCGAGCCCGGCGCGCCGCTCCGGAGTCATGCAGATGAAATGCGCGCTCTCGTGCAGCACCGAGTGCAGCGGTGTATCGAGGCGCGCGAAGATTTTTGCGCCGATCAGGCCCGCCTCGCGCTCGCCCCAGTAAGAGCCCGGGATGATCTCCTCGGGCGCCACCAAGTGCAATGCCAGGCCGTAGCGATCCAGCAGCATCTCGAGACTGCAATCGGTCGATGGCGTTGACCAGCAGCACGCCGCGATCCTGCCGGGCGCTACTTCAAGCTCGAGAGCCGGTGCATCGCAATGCTCACCAGATCGCGCGCCATTTGCTGCCGCAGGACATCGGCTTCGTTTTCCTTCGCCAGCAGCGCATATCTCCTCGAAGCTGATAATCCTTCGCCAGACTGATGGTCTGCGGCGCCAGCAACTCCTTGTCGGGACCGCGCACGGCGAAGGTGACCGTGTACGTGAGCTCGTACTCGGTGGGGATATTTTGCGTCGTCACCGACAGAGTCCGTCTGTTCGACCAGATCCTTGGTCACCTCGATGGACGCGGTGGAGTTCGCGCGCACGCCCTGCAGCGTGGCTCCGGCACTCTTGAGCTGATGCTCGAACTCGCGCGAGAAATCCGTGTACGGATCCTTGAGCGACAGGTAGGGGCGCGCCAGCACGCCCGGCAGAGGATCGCTGCCCGGCCAGCCGGAAGCCGCAGGCGGAGACCGCCAGCACGCCAACCGTCGCGAGCCAGGTGCGCAGCATGGGCACGATTAAACCACGATGTTGACGAGCTTACCCGGCACGATGATCACTTTGCGGACCGGCGCCCGCGCCGATGAATTTCTGCACATGGGGATCGGCGAGCGCCGCGGCGCGCACCGCGGCCTCGTCGGCGCCGACGGGCACCGTGATGTGGCCGCGCAACTTGCCGTTGACCTGCACCACCAGGGCAATCGGACGAGGTCTGCAGTGCCGCGGCATCCACCGCCATCCACGGCTCATCGATCAGCGCCGTGGCGTGGCCCAGAGCGCGCCACAGCGCATGAGTCACATGCGGGATGATGGGCGAGAGCCCGAGCACCGCGATCTCCAAGGCCTCGTGCACCACGCTGCGATCCTGCGGCGAGCTCTGCGGATGCTTGGCCACCGCGTTCAACAGCTCCATGGCCGCCGCGATCGCCGTGTTGAAGGTGCGGCGGCGGCCGATATCGTCGGTGATCTTCGCCAAGGTCTGGTGCGCCTGCCGCCGAATCGCCCGCTGCGCGTCGTTCAGCGCCGCCTTGTCCAGCGGCGCGGGCGCGCCCTGCAGCACATGATCGTGCACGGCCTTCCACAGGCGCTTGATGAACCGGTAGGCGCCTTGCACGCCCTCGTCCGACCACTCCAGCGTCTGCTCCGGCGGCGCGGCGAACATGGTGAACAGGCGCGCCGTGTCCGCGCCGAACTCATCCACCAGCGCCTGCGGGTCGACGCCGTTGTTCTTGGACTTGGACATGGTGACGACGCCGCCCGACTCGACCGCTTCGCCGTCGGAGCGCAGCACGGCGACGCGCTGCTGCGTCGTCTTGTCCAGAGTGACCTCGACGTCGGCGGGATTGAAGTACTCCACGCGGCCCGCTTCCGGCTTGCGGAAGAACACCTCGTTCAGCACCATGCCCTGGGTGAACAGGTTCGCGAACGGCTCCTTGAAGTCGACCGACCCCAATTCCCGCATGACACGCGTCCAAAATCGCGAGTACAGCAGGTGCAATATCGCGTGCTCGATCCCGCCGATGTATTGATCCACCGGCGCCCAGTACTGAACTCTGGAATCCAGCGCCGCCGTGTCGTTGTCGGGACAGGCGTAAGCGCAGGAAGTACCAGGAGGAGTCCACGAAGGTATCCATGGTGTCGGTCTCGCGCCGCGCCTTGGCCGCCGCATCGCGGACACGTCCACCGCCAGGAAGGCCTCGTCCTTGAGCAGCGGATTGCCGCTGCCGTCGGGCACGAGATCCACCGGCAATACCACCGGCAATTGATCGTCCGGCACCGGCACGGTGCCGCAGCTCGCCGCAATGAATCATCGGAATCGGACAGCCCCAGTAGCGCTGCCGCGAGATCCCCCAATCGCGCAGCCGCCAGGTGGTGCGCTTCTCGCCCAGTCCCGCGCGGCTCAGATCCGCCGCGATGGCATCGACGGCGGCTTGAAACTCCAAGCCGTCGTACGCCCCCGAATTGATGCAGCGGCCATGCTCGGCATACCAAGGCGCCCACTGCGTCAGGGAATATTCGCGGCCCGCCACATCGATGACCGGCTTGATCGGCAAATGATATTTTTTGGCGAATTCGAAATCCCGCTCATCGTGCGCGGGCACGCCCATGACCGCGCCGTCGCCGTAGCTCATGAGCACGTAGTTGCCGACCCACACCGGCACCGCCTCGCCGCTGATGGGATGGCGCACCGTCAAGCCGGTCGGCATGCCCTTTTTCTCCTGAGTCGCGAGTTCCGATTCGATCGCCGGGCCGCGCTTGCACTCCTCGATGAATGCCGCCAGCGGCGCATTGTTGCGCGCCGCCCAGGCGGCGAGCGGATGCTCCGCCGCCACCGCGCAGAACGTCACGCCCATGAGGGTATCGGCGCGCGTGGTGAAGGCGTGCAGCACGCCGCTGCCTCGGCCCGACCTGTCGATGTCGTACGGAAACCCGAGCCGCACGCCCTCGCTCTTGCCGATCCAATTGGCCTGCATGGCGCGCACGCGCTCCGGCCATCCCGGCATGTCGCCCAAGGCGTCGAGCAGATCCTCGGCGTAGTCCGTGATCTTCAGGTAGTACATCGGGATTTCGCGCTTCTCGACGAGCGCGCCGGTGCGCCAGCCGCGGCCGTCGATCACCTGCTCGTTGGCGAGCACGGTCTTATCGACCGGATCCCAATTGACGACGCCGGTTTTCTGGTACGCGATGCCCTTTTCCAGCATGCGCAGGAACAGCCATTGATTCCAGCGGTAGTACTCCGGGCGGCAGGTGGTGAGTCTCGCGGCGTCCAGTCCAAGGCGAAGCCCAAGGATTTGAGCTGCGCCTTCATGGTGGCGATATTGTCGAAAGTCCATTTCGCCGGCGGCACGCCGTTCGCCATGGCCGCATTCTCGGCCGGCAAGCCGAAGGCGTCCCAACCCATGGGCTGCAGCACGTTCCTGCCGTTCATGCGCATGAATCGCGCCAGCACGTCGCCGATGGTGTAATTGCGCACATGTCCCATGTGCAAGCGGCCGCTTGGATAGGGAAACATGGACAGGCAATAATACTTCTCGCGGGTGCTGTCTTCCTTGGCCTCGAAGCAGCGCTGCTGGTCCCAATATTGCTGTGCCTCCGCTTCGACGGCGGCAGGTTCGTATCTTTCTTGCATGATTGGGCCTCAGAATACCCGAGATGCCCGGCGGCCGTGAACTGCAATTGACCCTGGATTAAGCATGCTTAAGCTCAATTTCTACGGCGCCTTCGGCCTCGTGCACCTTGAGCGGCTGCCTGTGGTTCCTGGCGGTGACGCCCTTCGATCTGTCGCTTCCTCGCCTGGATCGCCGCGGTACCCATGCTGCTGGCCGTGGAGCGGGCGCCGACGTTCAAGCAGGCGCTGTTTCTGGGCTGGTGGGCCGGAGTCGTCGAGACGGCGGGCGGCTTTTACTGGCTGATCGACGTGGCGCAGCGCTTCGCCGACTTTCCCTGGTGGGCCGCGGCGCTGGTATTGCTGGCTGTTCTGCGCCGCGCGCGCCCTCATTTTTCTGCTCTTTACCGCCATCGTCTGCTTCATTCGCAGGCGGCGCCGCGTGCCCATGACCCTGCTGGCGCCCATCGTCATGGTCGGCTGCGAGTTCGTGGTGCCGCAATTATTTCCCTGCGGCCAATGGATCTCCCAAGCCTGGCATCCGCTGGTCATTCAAGTCACCGAACTGACCGGTCCTCTCGGCGTCACCGCGCTGCTGATGCTGGTCAACGGCGCGCTCTACGATTTGAGCGTGGACGGCGCGCCGCCCGCTATCCGGCGCTGACGGCGGCGGCGCTGCTGGCGGCGGCGCTCATCTTCGGCGCCGTGCGCATGCGTCAAGTCGACGACATCGCCGCGCAGGCGCCGCGCCTGAAGGTCGGACTGGTCCAGCCGAACTTTGCCTACACGATGACCGGTGAGTTCTCCCGCGACGAGGCCCTGCGTCAGTTGACCGCCCTGCAGAACGGAGTCCCGCCGTCTGCAGCAGGCCGGCGCGCAGCTCCTGGTGTGGAGCGAAGGCAGCTATCCGGTTACCGTGCCGCGCGATTTCAGCGCCGACTTCGCCCCCGAATTCGCTGGGGATGATTCGCCGCGGCTTCAGCGTGCCGGTCATCATCGGCGCCGACATGTACGATGCCGCGCACGAGGATGCGTTCAATTCGGCCATCCTGCTCGATCGCGACGGCGAGTGGCGGGACGCTACGACAAGGTACGGCTGCTGGCCTTCGGCGAATACATTCCCGGCATCGAGACCTTTCCCTGGCTGCGAAAACTTCTGCCTCCCGGCACCGGCCAGTTCACCGCGGGCAAGGGCCCGGGCGTGATGACTCTTCAAGGGCCCGGCGGCCAGGACTGGCAGCTCGGCCCGGTGATTTGCTACGAGGACATTCTGCAGGGATTCTTGCGCGGCGTCGGGCAGCTGCATCCCAACCTGCTCGTCAATCTCACCAGCGACTCATGGTTTGGCGCCGACACCGAGCCCTGGGAACACCTGGCGCTGGCGGTGTTCGCCGGCGTCGAGCTTCGCGTCAGCATGGTGCGCGCGGTCAATTCCGGCGTTTCCGCGCTCATCGACCCGAACGGCCGCGTGCTGCGGAAGACCTACGCCGACGATCCCTACCGCAACCCGCGCGCGGCGGACGGCATCGTGGTCGACGTGCCCAGTGATGCCGGCGGCGCATACCGTGTTCGTGGCCGTGGGCAATTTGTTCGCGTATCTCTGCATTGCGGCCACGCTCATTCTGGTGGGCGTTGCCGCGAGGCGCAAAGGCGCCTGATGAGTCCGCAGGCCACCGCCGCCGATTCAGTGCGTGCCCAGCCCATCGTGCTCGTGGTAATTCGGATAGGGCGGCACCGCCGGCTCGATCACGGGATGTTCTTTCAGTTGCTCGAGCACTATCGCCACGGCACGCTCGAGCTGCGCATCATGTCCCGCGGCCACGTCCTTCGGCAGCTCCTGCACTTCGACGTCGGGCGCGACACCGTGCCCTTCGACTTCCCACTCGCCGTGCAGCCCGTAGATGGCGTAGCGCGGCGCGGTGACCGTGCCGCCGTCGATCAAGGTTGGATAGCCGCCGATGCCGACCAATCCGCCCCAGGTGCGCTCGCCCACCAGTGTGCCTAGATTCGCCTTGCGGAAGTACCAGGGCATGGCGTCGCCGCCGGAGCCGGCAGACTGATTGATGATCATGGCCTTGGGACCGAAGATGGCGCCCTCAGGATCGTGTACCGGCTCGCCGTCGCGCTCGATCGCGCCGCTCATCCTCTTTTGGCCCAGTATGTTGACGATATAGTCGGCGATGAAGCCGCCCTCGTTGTAGCGCTCGTCGAGCACGACGGCCTGCTTGTCCAGCTGCGCATAGAAGTAGCGATTGAAGTTGCTGTACCCCGCGCCGCCGGTGTTCGGCATGTAGATGTAGGCGACTTTGCCTCCCGACAGCGAATCGACCTTGCGCCGGTTCGAGTCGATCCAGTCGAGATTGCGCAGACCGTGCTCGGAGGCCACCGGCACCACGGTGACGTCACGCGCATCGCTGCCGTCGGCGTTCTTGCCGATGCGCAAGACCGTCTGTTTGCCCGCGGTACCGTCGAAGAAGGAATCGATATTGTCGGTCGCGTGAAGTTCGCGGGCATTGACGGCCAGCAGGTAATCGCCCTCGACGATGTCGATGCCGGGCAGCGTCAGCGGCGCGGTCAGCGACGGCGTCCAATTTTGCCCATTGTAGATCTTCGCAAACCGGTAGCGATCGTGGTCGATGGTGTAGTCGGCGCCGAGCAACCCGGGCTTCGGCGTGTCTGCCGGGGCGCGCGGGCCGCGCACGAACATATGGCCCACCTGTATCTCGCCCAGCATGTCGTCGCAAAGGTAAGTGAACTCGTGGCGCGAGGCCAAGCCATCGAGATAGGGCCGGTACTTCGCCTGGATCTTTGCCAGATCCAGCCCGTGCAAATGCGGATCGTAGAGAAAATCGCGCTGCAGATGCCAGGTCTCCCGGTACATCTGCCTCCACTCGGCCCGAGGATCGAGCACCGCGGACATGGCGCCGTTATTCACCGGCTTACCGGGGGTGTCGTTCGGCGAACCCGGCTTCAGATCGGCGGTGGGCACGATGAACCAGCTGTCGCGGCGCGCATAGAAGAGCTTCTCGCCGTCGCGAGAAACCTTGTAGGCCGCCAGCCCGTCGAGCATCTCTTCCGTCAGGCGCTTATCCGTCGTGAAGCGCCACAGCGCAATGATCGGTGCGCCACCCTCCTCGGATGGACGGCCGACCGGGGGGCCCTCGGCGAGAAACAATACGCCGGACTTGCCGACGGACAAATCGACATAGTTGCGCGCGGGAATCGGCAGCGAGAGAATCCGATTGCCGATTCCGGCCAGATCGATCACGGTCGGCTTGGGCTTGTCGGCGCCTTTCTTCTTGCCCTTGTCCTTCTTGTCCGCGGCCCCCTTGCCGTCCTGGCTTTCGTCCTTCTCGGCGTCATCTTTCTTGCCGTCGTCTTTCTGGGTGTCGTCATCCTTGGCATCGGCTTTCTTGGCGTCGTCGTCCTTTTTCTTGTTCTCATCATCGCTCTGCGGCGGAACCGGCGAGGCGCCGCTGCGCGACAGCACCACGACGTAGACGCTGCTATTGGTGGCGCGATCGAGCGAGGACAGGTCGATCCCGGCATCCGATGGACCGTTGTTCGTCGAGGCCGTGAAGTACAGGTACTTGCCGTTCGGATCGAACACCGGATGCGCCGCGTTGCTCATGCCGTCCGTGATCTGCGTCGCAGGCGCGGGCCGCGATCGAATAGAGGAATATCGCGTGCATCTGACTTTCGAGATCGCGGCTATACGCAATCCACTGCGAATCGGGCGACCAAGACAGCTCCGTCGTGGCCCCGAATCCGCCGCGCAGGCCGGTGTCGATCTTGACCGGCTTGCCGCCCGCGACGTCCACGTACCAGATGCGCAGGTGCTTATCGGTGAAGGCGATGCGTTTGGAGTCGGGCGACCAATGCGGGGCATAAAAGAACGACGGGTCCGGCCCCAGATCGATGACTTTCGGCGGCTGCAAACCGTCCTGATCGCGCACGTAGAGCTGGTACTCTCCCGACGCGTCGCTGAAATAGGCAACGGACTTTCCGTCCGGCGACCATGCGGGGTCGCGCTCGGCGGAACCGGGAGTGCGGGTCAAATTGCGGGTGTCGCCTTTTTCGGCGGGAATCGTGAAAATGTCGCCGTGCGCTTCCACGACGACGCGCGCCCCCGTCGGCGAGATGGCGATGTTCTGCACTTCCCTCGGCAGCACCCTGGCCAGATGCGGCGTCAAACGCGGCAGGTCGCCGTGGATCGTGACGGGAACGGCATGCTCCTGATGCGTCGCCAGGTCATACAGGTGGAGCGAACCGAATTGTTCGTACACCAGCGCTCCCGGGCCGGAGCTGACTGTCTTGAGATCAAAGCCCTGATTCGGAACGACCTGCTCCACCTGTTTCGTGCCCGTGTCATAGCTGAAGAGTGAGACCGGGCCGTTGCGGTCCGACAGGAAGTACACCGTGGCACCGCTCCAAACCGGACTCGAATCATTGGAGTTCTCGCGAGGAATTTTCTCCACATCGAGAGTCTTGATGTTCGCCAGCCAGATCGGCGTGGTCTGGCCGCCGCGATAATGCTTCCATGCAGTCTGCCATTGTTGAAAGGGCACATAAGCGAGCGTGCCGCCGTCATCCGAGAAACTGCCCTGCGCGGCGCTCGGCAGCGGCAAGACCTGCGCGGGCCCAACGCCGTCGGCCCGTATCCGAGACAGCCGGGGAAAGTCCGAGTAGCTCGCATGCGTCGAGGTGAACAGGACCGACTTGCCGTCCGGCGTCCAGCCCACGGCGCGGTTGCCGGTGGGTTCCCAGGTCAGACGACGCGGCACGCCGCCCTCGGCGCTCATGACATACACATCCGTCAATCCGTGGGCCGTGGTCGAGTACGCAATCTGCGTGTGATCGGGAGAAAAATACGGCCCCGCCGTGACGTCGCCCACCGAAGTCAGCCTCCTCGCTTCTCCCCCGTCCCTCGCAACCACCCAAATATCATCGGCATACAGAAAGGCGATCTGGTCCAGGCTGAGTGCGGGATTGCGCAACAGCAGGGGGGGCGCAGCGCTCCACGCACAGGTCGAGAGAAGAATGCCGGCGATGACGCGCAATCCGGCGCAGACGAATCCATGGCGACGCATGTATACCTCGGGTCGAATAAGCCTGCGGACACAAAACGACACGAAACTATACACGGAGGCGGCCGAGGCGCCGCCGATTTTAAGGACGAATCCTACGCCGAGCATGGATTCTCGCCGACAGCGGTTTTGCGCCGGCTCAGGCTCAATGACGCATTCGAACGCCGGAGGCGTGCCATGAAGAACGCCGTTGCAATTCTCCTCGCCGCTTCGGCGATCTTGGCCTGCGGGTCCCGTGTGCCGCCTCCCAAGGCACCGCCGCCGCCTACCGATCCGGGGTCCGGCCCGCTTCCGCCTCCCACGTCGAGCTTTGAACCGGCGCCTCCGCTTCGCCGGCATTACGGCACCGCGCGAGTTTCCGCGGAACCGCCCATAATCGACTCATGACCGATGGCAGGTTTCCTTCCGTCGCTCTATAGTTCCCCCCATGAGTGAGTCCACGCCTACCGGCCGGGCCGGGCATTACGCACTGATCGGCGTTGCCGCGATTCTCGCCGTGGTCTTTATCGGCTTCCTGTGGATGGTGGTGCTCGCACCCCGTCCCATGGATTTCGCGGGCGGCCCTCACGTGGCGCTGGCCGAGTATCACGCGCAAGATCCCACGGGAGTTCCGGCCGAACTCAAGGACGCGAGCCTCATCGAGCGAGGCGAATACCTCGCGCGCGCTGCGGATTGCGCGGCCTGCCACACCGCTGAGGGAGGCAGTCCTTATGCGGGCGGGCGGGCCTTCATACTGCCGTTCGGCACCCTGTACTCGACCAATATCACTCCGGACAAGGAAACGGGAATCGGCAATTATAGCGATGCGGATTTCCTGGCCGCCGTTCACCGGGGTGTCGGCCGCGGCGGCACCAAGCTCTACCCGGCGATGCCCTTCGCCAGCTACACCTACATGACCGATGCCGACGCGGGTGCCATCAAGGCCTACCTCTTCAGCCTCAAGCCCGTGCACGCGCCGGCGCCCACGAACACGCTGAGCTTCCCGTTCAATCAGCGCTCGCTGATGGGAGTGTGGGCGCTGCTGTTCAATCCGGATAAGCGCTTCGAACCGCGCACCGGACGTGACCCGCAGTGGAATCGCGGCGCCTATCTCGCGGAAGCCATGGGTCATTGCGGCGAATGCCACACGCCGCGCAATCTGTTCCAGGCGCTCAACCAGAGAGAGAAATTCGCGGGCGCGGTGCAAGCCGGCTGGCGCGCCTACAACATCACTGCGGATCCCCGGAGCGGCATCGGCGCCTGGAGCGAAGCGGATCTTGCGCATTATCTTTCAATGGGACACGCGGATGGCCGCGGCACGGCGACCGGGCCCATGGGCGAAGCGGTGGACGATAGCCTTCAATATCTGACGCAGAGCGACATCAGCGCCATCGTGGCCTATGTGCGCTCGGTATCGGCGGTCGCAACGTCCGATCTGCCCGAACCGAAGGCAAATCCCGCTTCCTCTTCATACGCGCAAGGCGTCGCCGCCAATGTCGATCCGATCGGCAAGGCGGTGTACGCCGGTGCATGCGCGGGGTGCCATGACTGGACGGGAGTCAGCCCGGTGATCCCCTACGCGACCCTCATCGGCGTGCGCTCGGTGAATGATCCCACCGCGACCAATGTGGTGCAGATCATTCTGTCGGGCGCTCATCGGCAATTCTCCGACGCACGAACCACCATGCCGGCATTCGGCAGCGCCTATTCCGATCAGGAGATCGCCAGCCTGGCCAATTACGTCACCGCGCGATTCGGCGCGCAGCCCTCGGCGGTCACGGTGCAAAACATTGAAGCTCTTCGCGCTGAGAACTGACGCACCCGGTACCGAGGCCGCTGTCGGCCCGCTGCATGCGTCGGCCGGCCTCAGCCGAACTGAAACCCCGAGATTTGCTTGCCGCCGATCGACTCGCCGAAGCTGCGGATTCCGCGGTCGCCTTGCGCGGCGCCGGCGGCGACCATGAGGGGAATGAGATGCTCCTCGCGCGGGTGCGACGCCGCACCGCCCGGTGCATCGCGCCACTTAGCGAGCAGCTGAGGGCGTGTTGCGGGATCCTGCACGGCTTCTCCCAGCCAGGCATCGAAGGCCGCCGCCGCCGCGCCGCCGCGGCCCGAAAACATGTCGGCCAAATTGTGATAGCTCATGCCGCTGCCCACGATCAGCACGCCCTGATCGCGCAGCGGCGCCAAGGCGCTGCCCAGGGCGAGATGCAGAGCCGGATCGAGACTGCCTTGCAGCGAGAGCTGCAGGATGGGCACGTCCGCATTCGGATAGATGAGCAGAAAGGGCACGAAGACACCGTGGTCCAGGCCCCGCCTGGTTTCCACGTCGCTCTCGAAACCGGCCTCGCCCAGAAGCTTGCGGGCGCGTTCGGCGAGTTCGGGGGCGCCGGCCGCCGGATATTTCAACTTATAGGTATGATCCGGAAAACCGTAATAGTCGAACAACAGCCCCGGCTTGATGGAAGTATTGAATGTGGGCTGCGGATTCTCCCAATGCCCCGAGACGACCAGCACGGCTTTGGGTCTGACGCCGAGCGAGCCGTCGATGCCTCGAAGATAGGCAGCCAATCCGTCCCACATGTGCGGCGAGGACGGCGGCGGATCCATGAAAAAACACGGACCGCCGCCATGCGGGATGAACAAAGTCGGCAGTCTCTTGATGGTGTTCACAGGGAATATTACCGGCGAACTCGAGCGTAGCCCGGTGATCTGCGGAGGTCAATTGCGGCGCCGAGATGCGGCCCGGTGCCGCTGCGGCCCCCGCGCTCGAGGCGCTCGCCTTACGCTTTGGCGTTGACGCTGGATCCCGACAAATTCGGCGTCTGCAAGCCACTGGTTTGCAGGTTCTGCAATAAGTTGTTCAGGAAATTCTGCAGCGACGCCGTTGAGGACGGGGTGGATGCCGTGCCGCCGGCCACCGCGGTCGAAGCGGTCGATGAGGCGTTGCCGCTCAATCCCTGCGCCAGGGTGTTGAACGAGCTCTCGAGTTTGGCGATCGCGGGGGTCGCGGATCCATTCGATCCGACTTGTTGAATCAGGGTTTGCAGCGAAGAGGCGAGGCTTCCCTGGTATTGACCGACGCCCGCGGCCGGCGCCGCAGTACCGGTGCCGGCGGACGGAGTCGCGGCGCCCGCGCCGGCCGCCCCTTCCTGCCGCAGAACTTGGAACAAGGAATGCAAAAAGCCGTTCAGATCCTGCGCCACGCCGGGACTTGCGGCCGTCGTCGCAGCGGAAGTTCCGGTGCCCGCCGTGCTCGCTGTGCTCGCCGCGCCCGTCCCGATTGCGGCAGTTGTGGAGTTTGCCGCGGTTGCCGCCGAGGTTTGCGCTCCCACGGCCTGCTGCAGCGATTGCAGCATATTGCCCAGAAGACCCTGCGCCGCTCCCACCGGCATCTGGCCCACGCTGCCTACGCTGGACGCGCTCTGGGACTGCATCTCCGAGCTCAATTTACGCCCGCCATGTGCGCGGCCTTGCGAGCGGAAATTAACCGTGGGCAGTGTCGTTGATGCGGCGTTGGCAATTGCTATGGACGACATGGGAGATTCCTTGATCTAAGAAGTTGCATTGTCCTGGACACATCTGAAACCGCGGCCGAAGGCCGATGCGGCAATGATTTGCCGCACACCGGCACGGAGGTGGCGGCCCGTTGCCGCTCGTGCGGCGCACCTGTCGCCGTGAAGCCCATCCGAATCGTGCAAATACCGCATTGCCTGCCTTGCCGTGCTTCAACCCTTTGCCCCGGGGCGATGACTTTCACCGCCCTGCACGGAGACAAAGCATGTTGTGTGCCAAACGGCCGCCCGGGGGCACTCTAAAGTTTAGGATTCGGGGGCCGCTATATGTCCAACGGAATACCTTGAGCGGGCTACATTATGTCAACTAACACCGTCTCGGCCTCTAGTCAGGCTGTTTCCTCAGGTCAAACCAACCTCGCGGCCGTATATGGCTCGGCTGCGGCCAGGGGACCGCACCGACGCGGTGGCCAGGGCGGCAAAGGCTCTTCCGGCAACGGCTCGGAAGGCTTCACCGTGCTGGCGAGCTTGGTGCAGGCGCTGACACAGGCCGCAGGTGCACGGTCCGCCGCCGCCGCCCCGGCTGCCGGTACCACCGACACGACGGGTGCTGCCGCAACGGCCGGCGCGTCCGCAGCCGCGGGCAGCGCCCCGGCCGGCACGACTTCGTCCGCGAGCACGAACAGCCGTACGCCGGCAACCAGCTTGGCGCAAGATCTTCAAGCATTCCTGCACGATCTGGTCCAAGCGCTGCGTCAGGCAAGCCAGACCGGCCACGGGCGCGGCATCGCGGGCACGCCCGGTCCGGTCACGACCACGAGCGCAGCAACCACCACGTCGGCGCCCGCAACCACCGGCGATGGCAGCATCGTGGCGTCAGCACCGGCCACTACCGGCAGTGGCAGCGCAGGCAGCAATGCCGCGGCAACGGCTCCCGTCACGAGTCCTGCCACCGCCAACACCGGTGCCGCCGCTTACGGTCAAAGCGGCATCATCTCTGCGCTGCAGGCGCTTCGAGCGCAGCGGCGGCGCCCACTCAATCAACCGCGGCATTGCAGTCTTTCCTGACGAATTTCGTGCAGGATCTGCAAAACAATGGCGCGGACTCGCTGAACACCTTGGGCGGAGCCGTCAACACCACGGCCTAGCCGCGAGAGATGGGATACCATGCCCGCCTCTTCTTTGCCCGGATTTGTATGGCAACTGCACCCGAACTTGGGGTAGGCCCGGAAGTGGCCGCGAGCGGCGCCCATCCACGGTCGCTGCGGTTGCGCCAAACTCTCGTGGTCCTGCTGCTGTTCGGAGGCTATGGCGCACTCTACTTCTGCCGCGCCGACCTGTCGGTCGCAACACCGCTGCTGATCGAGGAACTGGGCCGGCACGGCGTCAGTCACGGCGTGGCCATGGTGCGCATGGGTTCCATCGCGTCCCTGGGCGTACTGGCCTATGCGCTGGGCAAGCTCTTCTTGACCGGATTGGGCGACTTCTGGGGCGGCCGGATCAGTTTTCTCATCGGCTTGGGCGGGGCAACCGCCTTTACCCTGATGTTTGCATCGGGAGTGAGCCTGCCGCTGTTCAGCATCGCGTGGATAGGCAACCGCCTGACCCAATCCATCGCGTGGGCGGGCCTGATCAAAGTGTCCTCGAAATGGTTCGACTATTCGTCTTATGGAATGATCATCGGCATCTTGAGCATCAGCTACCTGGTCGGAGACGCGGCGGCGCGCCAGTGGATGGGAATGCTGATGGAGCATGGCTTCGGGTGGCGCACCCTGTTTTATTTCGCCGCCGCGGTCGGCGGCGGCTTCCTGGTGGTCAATTTCCTGTTTCTGCGGGAGTCGCGCGTCGACGCGGGCTTCCGCGAGGCGAAGCCCAATCCGCTCAATCTGTTCGCGGAATCGGAATCGCGCCCCAAGAGCGTGAGGCAACTGCTGCTGCCCCTGGTCCGCAGCCGCGCGTTTTTGCTGGTTTGCCTGCTGTCCCTGGGCTGCACCATCATTCGCGAAACCTTCAACATGTGGACGCCGACGTATTTGCGCGACTATCTCGGTTACAACGTCAGCAATGCAGCCCGTTTCAGTTCGATTTTTCCTGCCGTCGGCGCTGTCTCCGTGTTGGCCACCGGCTGGCTCAGCGACCGTCTCGGCGTGAACGGGCGCGCGCTGATCATGTTCGTAGGATTGACCGCCACGGCGGCGGCGCTGCTGGTGTTGATGACCATGAAGTCCGGTTCGTCGGGGTCGCTGCTGCCCTTGTTCGCCATCGGCACGATAGCTTTCTGCCTGCTCGGCCCCTATTCCTATCTCGGCGGCGCTTTCGCGCTCGATTTCGGCGGCAAACAGGCGGGCGCGGCCTCGTCGGGCATCATCGACGGAGTCGGATACCTGGGCGCCGTGGTCGCGGGGGACAGCATCGCCCGTGTCTCGGTGTCCTTCGGGTGGCAGGTCGCATTCCTCGCCCTGGCCGTGGTCAGCGCCCTGGCGGCGTTCGGCGCCGGTTGTCTATACTTCTTGAACGCGAAGGCTGCTGCGAGCGGAAAGCATCTCTCTTGAACGACACTACCCCCATGAAGCGCCTCTGGTCGCTTCCCGACGTGCTCGGCATCGAATGGCCCGACGGGACTTCGAGTGAATTTGCGAGCCTGTGGCTGCGCGATAATCTGCGCGAGGATCGCGATCCTCACAGTGGGCAGCGCCTCGTCGATATCGCGGATTTGCCCGAGAATCCGAAGATTCGGTCGGCAGCGGCCCACGACGGCATGGTGCAGGTGGAATGGGAGAGCGAGCCGCGTGCGGCATCATTCGAGCTGCAGTGGCTGCTTGCCCATGCACCGAATCGCGCCGACCGGCGGCCGCAGTTCGCGCCCAAACCCTGGCTCGAGGGGGCTCGACTCGATGCGTCGCGCGACTTCGCGTGGGCGAGTCTCTCCGATGCGCGGAGCGATCGAGCATTGCGTGCCCGGTGGCTGTGGCGGCTGCTGCAAGACGGCATCGCCTTCCTGAGCGAAGTGCCGTCCGGCGAAACCGGCATCCTCGACGCCGCCTCGTTGATGGGGCGAGTCTTGGAAACCAACTACGGACAGGTCTTCGAGGTTCGTTCGGTGGCGCAGCCGGAAAATCTGGCATATTCCGACCTGGGACTGGGGTTGCACACGGACAACCCCTACCGCGAGCCGGTGCCGGGTTTTCAGGTCCTGCACGCCTTGATAGCCTCTCCCGACGGAGGCGAGAGCCTGTTCGGCGACGGCTTCGCCATCGCAGAGCATTTGCGAGCGGCCCATCCCGAAGCCTTCGCCGTCCTGACCCAAACGGCGGTGCCCTTTTTATACCGCTCCAAGGATGCGGAACTGTACGCCGAGAGGCCCTTGATTCAATTGTCCTGCGACAATCGAGTGCAGGCCGTGCACTACAACAGCCGCTCCATCGCGCCGCTGCGGCTCACGGCCGGCGATGCACGCCCGTTCTACTGCGCCTACCGGCGCTTCGCGGAGCTGCTGCGCGACTCGCGCTTTCACCTGCGATTCAGGCTGCGCGACGGGGAGCTCGTGGCCTTCGATAATCAGCGCACCTTGCACGGCCGCACGGCATTTTCATCGGCCAGATACCCGCGCCACTTGCGCGGCTGCTACCTGACCCGCGACAGCGTCTACTCCGAAGCGGCCCTCCTGCGGCGCGAGTCCCAACCGGAAATACTCTCATGAATGTCACCGAAGAAATACTCGCCGTCTTTCACAAACGCGGCTCGGGCGCGTATTTCGGCGAAAGCGTATCCATGACCGAGCACGCGCTGCAGGCCGCTTATTTCGCGCAAATCGCCGGCGCGCCGCCGGCACTCATCGTTGCCGCGCTCCTGCACGACGTCGGACATCTCATCGAGGATGTTCCCAGCGACATTGCGGACTGGGCCGTGGACGCGCATCACGAGCAGGTCGGCGGCCGCTGGCTCGCCCGGCGCTTTCCCGCGGAAGTATCGGAACCCGTGCGCCTGCACGTTCCCGCCAAGCGCTATCTTTTGGCCACCGATGCCGAATACTTCGCCAAGCTGAGCCCCGCCTCGGTAATCACCCTGGAACTGCAGGGCGGCCCCATGGCGGCGCATGAAGTCGCTCAGTTCGAGGCAGAGGAATTTCACAGGGACGCGGTGCGCGTCCGGCAATGGGACGATCGGGGCAAGGTGACCGGCTTGAAGACCCCCGGCCTCGGCGATTATCGTGCGCTCATCGAGGGGCTGTTGAGGATTTGACGCGCCGGGCGACTGACTGCCGATCGGCCCGGTGCAGTCAGTCGCCCTACTTCCCTGCCCTACTTCCCTGGGGTTGATGGTGGTTCTCTCCACCGACACTCCCGCGCTCTTGGCGGGCGATGATCAAGATAGCGCTCGATCATTGCGGCGATGTGGCGGCGATATTGTCTTTCGGTAACGGCCGCGCGGCGTTATTCTTTGCGCTCTGCGGCCAGGAACCATGAGGGGCACCGTTGACATCCGCTGAATGCAAGACCCGCCTGTACGAGCTGGTGCTCGACAATGGACTTTCGATCAGTCCCTATGTGTGGCGCATCCGCTATGCGCTCGCCCACAAGGGATTGCTCTGCGAGACGGTTTCGCTGGGTTTCGATGAAATCTCCAAGGCATTCAACGGCCGGTTCAAGACGGTCCCGGTCCTCGAACACGGCGACACGATGCTGGCGGAAAGCTGGGACATCGCCGAGCACCTGGACCACGCATTCCCCGGCCATCCGGCATTGTTCGCCGGCCCCGCCGAACACGCCATGGTGCGGCTCACCGATGCGTGGTTTTCCGTGGAGATCTTGCGCAAGATGTTCCTCATCTACGTGCTGGACATTCACAATGCCGCTCGCCCGGAAGATCGCGCCTACTTTCGCCGCAGCCGCGAAGTGCGGCTGAAGGGCAGGACTCTGGAACAGGCTACGGCAGACCGCGAGTCGCGACTACCCGCGCTGCGCGACGCGTTGGCTCCGGTGCGCGCGCATCTATCCCGCTTCCCCTATCTCGGAGGGGCCGCACCGAATTATGCCGATTATATCGCGCTCGGCGCCTTCCTATGGGTGGCCGGCGTCAGCACATTGCCGCTGCTCGCGCACGACGACACCCTGCGCACGTGGCTCGACAGAGGCTTCGATCTCTATGGCGGGCTCGGCCGCGACCCGCGCATGCACGCGCTGTTCGAATAGCGCCTCTCGCTTCAAAACCGGCCGTTTGACATGGGCGTTGATGGAGGCCGGCCCGCCGCCGCCGCCTTCGTTCAGGCGCAACTCACTCTGCTCTTTAGAGTACTTGACGAAGCACAGTTTACGCGCCTAAAGTGATTTCATGCGAAGACCCAGCGCGGCATTTCCCGTACACCCCGAGGCTCCGGCCGCCATCGAGAGCCGAGCGCTCGGCACTCTCGACTACATACGGGCATCCATCGAATCCTCGAGCTCGATGGATGTGCCCGGCATGGCCGGCATCGTCATGGGCAGCATCGGGGTCCTCGCCGCCATCGTGGTGTCGCTGCCGCGCTGGGCGCCTCATTGGCTGGCGATTTGGCTGGCCGCCGCGGGCGTCGCTTTCGTGCTGGGCGGCGCTTTGGTGGCGCGCCAGATCGCATCGCGCGGAGGCACTCGCTATCTGGGGCCGACCAGAAAATTTCTGCTCTGCCTGTGCCCCGCTCTTCTCGCCGGCGTCGTGCTGACGGTGGTGTTTGCGACATCCGGCATGAGGGGTGTCATTCCGGGCATGTGGCTCCTTCTCTATGGCTGCGCGGTGCTTTCGGCGAGCACCGTGACGGCCGCCGGGATTGCGCGGCTCATCTGCGCCATGGGGGCGCTGTTCGTCGCTCTGGGAACGATGACGTTTGCGCTGCCCGCCACGGCGCATACGGCAATGCTCGGCCTGGGATTCGGCGTGCTGCATATTATCTTCGGCATCTTGATCGGCCGTGCGACCCATGGCGGCTAAATCCGGCGCCGTCAAGCGCAGCGAACCGGCCGCGCCCCACGCGGGCAAGGCAGCCGCAAAGCCCGTGGCCGTGCCTCGTCCGCCGCATGGGGGCGAAGATGCGGGATTCGATCGCCTGATTTACGAGCGGGTCCGCCTCGGCATCATGAGTGCGCTCGCCATGAACGAGCAGCTCACCTTCAACGAACTCAAATCCTTGTTCGACGTCAGCGACGGCAATCTGAGCGCTCACGCGCGCAAGCTCGAGGAAGCGGGCTATGTAGTATGCACAAAGTCGTTCGAGGCCCGCAGACCGAGATCGGAGTACCGCATTACCCCGGTCGGGAAGAAGGCCCTGCTGCGCTACCTCGAGCATATCGAGGCCGTCATCAAGGCCACGCGGCGCACCTGATTCAATGCACGTCGCAATCATCATGGACGGAAACGGCCGCTGGGCCACTCAACGCGGATTGCCTCGAACCGCCGGGCATATCGAAGGCGCCAAGACGGTGCGCACCATCGTGGAAGCGGCGGCCAGAGCGGACGTCAAGACGCTCACGCTATACGCCTTCTCAGCCGCGAATTGGGCGCGGCCGCCGGCCGAGATCGCCGCGCTGATGCGCCTGTTCGGCCAGTATCTGTTCACCGAGACCCGCCGCTGCACGGAACAATCGATCCGAATCAATGTCATCGGCAGGCGCGACCGGTTGAGCGAGAACCTGCTTCGGTCCATCGAGCAGAGCGAGCGCTCGAGCGCGGGCGGCTCCGGAATGCTGCTGCGCATCGCCGTCGACTACTCCTCGCAGCACAGTATCTTGCAAGCGGCCCGGCTCGCCGCCAGCGACACGGATCTGACGGCCGACGACTTTCATCGCCGGCTGCTCGAAGTCGATCACTGCACCGACGCGGCGGGCGCCGTCGATCTGCTGATCCGCACCGGCAGCGAACGGCGGCTAAGCGACTTTCTGCTCTGGGAATCCGCGTTCGCCGAACTGCACTTCAGCGACTGCCTGTGGCCGGACTTCGATGAACAGCGTTTTCGGCGGGCGCTCGAGGACTATGGCGGGCGGCAGAGGCGCTTCGGCGGACTGAGCGCCAATACGGTCTAGTGCCGCCGATGTCCTGCGCATACAATTCCTTCCATGGACTCGACCGACTTAGCCGCACGGATCCGTAGCCATCAGCCGGGTCATGCGCTGGCGCGGAATTTTTATACCGACCCGGCCATCTTCGAACGCGACATGGAGCGCATGCTGCTGCGGCATTGGTTCTGCGCGGGCCATGTGAGCAGCATCCCGCGCCCGGGCGACTACTTGGTGGTGGACCTGGGTTCTGAATCGGTGATCGTCGTGCGAACCGCCCAGAGCGAAGTACGCGCCTTGCTGAATGTATGCCGGCACCGCGGTTCCCGCCTCGTTGCCGGGCGCTCCGGCAAGGCCCAATCCGCGCGCCTGACCTGCCCCTATCACGCCTGGACCTACGATCTGGACGGTCACTTACTCGCAGCCCGTCAGATGCCGGACTCATTCCGGCGTGCCGACATGGCGCTGAAGACTCTCCCGGTACGAGTCATGGAGGGATTGATCTTCGCCACCTTTGCGCAGGAGCCGCTCGATCTCGGCGGCGCCGCGCAAGCGCTGGCCGCATCCGCCGGGATTCATGGTTGGGCGGCCGCGAAGATCGCGCATCGAGAGCTGTATTCGATCAAGGCCAACTGGAAACTCGCCGTCGAAAACTACATGGAATGCTATCACTGCACTCCCGCTCACCCGGAGTTCGCCAAGCGCCATGTCTACGCCCGCCCGGAGGAGCTGAACGTAGAGCTGGAACGCGCGGGGCGCAAGCGCGCAGAGGCGCTCGGCATCGTCGTACCCGATGTCGACCAATATGGATGCGAGGCAGCGGCCGGCAGGGAGTCCGTCGCCGTCATGCGCAGCGCCCTGCACGACGGCATGGTCAGCGCCACGGACGACGGCCGCTCCGTCGCGCGGCTGATGGGCGCGTTTGCGGCGCCCGACGGCAATTCGACCTACTTCGATATCGGTCCCATCAGCGACTTCCTCGCCTACCCGGATCACGGGGTTATCTATCGGTTCATCCCGAAGAGCGTGGACCATACCGAGATGGAAGTGATTTGGCTGGTGCACCAGGACGCCGTCGAGGGCGTGGACTACGACGTCGAGCGCCTGACCTGGCTGTGGAAGACCACCAGCGCGGAAGATAAGAAAATCGTCGAGATGAATCAGGCCGGCGTCAACTCGCGATTCTTCGAACCCGGGCCTTACTCGCTGCAGGAAACCTATGCTGCGCGCTTCGTCGACTGGTATCTAAAAGAATTGTCGGCGTCACCTGATGATTCGGCGGTCGCTGGTACCTCGGCCCGGCGATATTGACCCATTGGCGGTGTTCGCATTGAGCCGATGTACATCAGCGCGCAGGACCGAGCAGCTCCGGTGCCTTTTGGTGCCGAGGTATCAGCCCCCCTGCCGACGGCGCCAAACCGCCAAAGCCAACAGCAGGCAGGCACCGATGACGACGGGATAGTTACCGAACCGCGCATAGGGAGTGAGACCCGTCATGGGCCGCACCTCCGCGCGCAGCACGGCTTCTTGGAATTGCGGCAGGCGCGCCACGATTTCCCCATGCGGCCCGATCACGGCGGTGATGCCGTCGTTGGCGGCGCGAATCAGGTAGCGCCCCGCCTCGAGCGCGCGCATGCGGGCGATCTGCAGGTGCTGGTGCGGCGCCGTGGAATCACCGTACCAGGCATTGTTGGTGACGTTGATCAACAGGGTCGCCTCGCGCAAGGTCCTGAGCTGCTGGCTGCCGAAGGCATCCTCATAGCAAATCGTGAGCCCGAGCTTCTGACCGGCGGCACTCAAGATGGGCTGGCGCGCCGCCCCCGGCGTGATGTCGTCATAGGGCAGACTCAGCAGCCGCATCCACGAGCGCACGAACGCGGGCACCGGGAAATATTCACCGAAGGGCACCAAGTGCCGCTTGTAGTACCAGCCGCCGCCCGAATCGCTCAGCACCAACAGCCCGTTGTGAAACTGCTCGGTTCGCGGGTCATAGTTCACGAGTCCAATCGCAAAATCGGCACCGTGAGCTCGCCCCAGCTCCTGCAGTCGCCGCAAATAGTCCGGGATGTCGCTGGCGAGTACCGGCAGCGCGGATTCCGGCCACACGATGAGCCGCGCTCCCCAGGCATCCGCCGTGAGGCGGGAGTACCGCGCCATGGTGGCTTCGAGATTCTTCGCCTGCCACTTCTGGTCCTGCGGCACGGCGCCTTGCACCGCGGCCACCGCCAAAGGATCACCGGCGGCCCGCGTCCAGTCATGGCTGCGCAGCAGCGCCGGAATTGCCAACAGAATCACGATGACGCCGAGTGCGATCAGCCGCCGAGAGCTGCGGACATTCGGCACCAGCAACACGTTCAGCGCCATCGCAATCATGGCCACGGCCCAAGTCACGCCATAGACTCCGAGCAACGGCGCCCAGCCCTTGAGCGGCGAATCGATCATGGCATAGCCCAGCGACAGCCACGGAAAGCCGCTCAACGCCCATCCGCGCAGCCACTCGAGCAGCACCCAGAGGACGGGCAGCACCAGCCAGGCCCGGGTCGCACCGGGCTTGAGCCAGAAGCGATTGGCGAGGAAGCACAGTGCCGCGGAATACGCCGCCATCAAGGCGATCAGCGCCGCCTGCAGTATTACCGTCAGCCATAGCGGCACCAGGCCGAATACGTGCAGGCAGGTGTACAGCCAGTAAGTGCCGAATGCGAACAGCCCGGCGCCGAAGGCCGCGCCCGTCCAGCCGGCGCGGCGCGGCGGCAGGCCCCGAATCAGAGCAAACAGCGCCGCCGGCGCCAGAATGGCGATGGGCCACACCGCCAAAGGGGGCAAAGGCGACATTGAGAGACGCGCCGGTGCCAAATGCCGCCGCCAGCCTCCACAGAGCCTGCGTCCGCAACGCGGCCGAAGGGCCGCGCCCATCGGCGCTCAAGGAGTCGACTCGTCGGCAGCCGGCGGCTCGATATCGTGGGGGGTGATCACGCGCAGAAGATCGATTCGGCGCCGGTCGGCGCGCAATACTCGAAACTCCATCTCGCCGATCTGGATGGTCTCTCCGCGGCGCGGCAGCCGCCCGAACTCCTGCATCAACAAGCCGCCGATGGTGTCGTATTCTTCATCGGAAAACGCAGTCCCGAAGTAGTGATTGAAATCGGCGATGGGCGTCAGCGCACGTACCGTGAATTCACGCGCGCCTTCCCGGCGAATCGTCTGATCATCCTCGACATCGTGCTCATCGTCGATCTCGCCGACGATTTGCTCGATCACATCCTCGATGGTCACCAAGCCGCACACGCCGCCGTACTCATCGACGACCATGGCGATGTGATTGTGGCTGCGGCGAAATTCCTTGAGCAGCACATTGAGCCGCTTGCTCTCCGGGACGAACACCACCGGGCGCATGTATTCGCGAATTTCGAAACTCTCATCGCCCGCGGCCTGCAAGCGCAGCAGATCCTTCGCCAGCAAGATGCCGAGAATTTGATCGCGGTCCTCGCCGATCACGGGAAAGCGGGAATGGCCGGATTCGACCACCAGTTCGACCAGCTTATCCGGGGGCTCGTCGCGCTCGACGAACACCATCTGCGAGCGCGGCACCATGATGTCGCGCACCTGCATGTCCGCCACCGCCAGCACGCCCTCGAGCATGACCAGCGCGTCGCCGTCGAACAGGCCGCGTTCGCTGGCCTCGCGCAAATCCTCGATGAGTTCGGCAAGATCGCGAGGCTCGCCGGACATCGACTGGGTAATGCGCTTTAACCAGCGGCCTGTACTGCCGCCTTGAGGTTGTTCTGACATGGGGGCTTTAGAATACTCGATCAGCGATACGGGTCCGAAAACCCAAGCCGATCAAGGATTTGAATCTCTCTTGCGGTCATTTTCACGGCCTCGGCCTCGACTTCGTGGTCAAAACCACGCAAGTGCAGCACGCCATGCACCGTCATGTGCGCCCAATGCGACTCGAGCGTTTTTCTCTGCTCGCGCGCCTCTTGGGCCACCACCGGGGCGCAGATCACGAGCTCACCGAGGAAGTATCGGCCGTCGGGGACGCGCCCGGCGCCGCCGAACGACAGCACATTGGTCGGCTTGTCCTTGTGCCGGTAGTGTGCGTTCAAGCTGCGGCTGCGCGCCCGCCCCACCACCCGGACCGACAGCACCGCGGAGCGGCGCAGGGGGATGAGTGCGGCGCCGGCCCAGCGGGCCATCTGCCGCGGGCTCGGCACCCACGGCTGCCGCGCCGCGTAACTCACATCGAGTTCGAGCTTCCGTGCCATCGTCATCAATGAGCGTCGTCGGGAGCGCTCGCCTCGTAGGCCTGAACGATTCTTTGCACCAGTGGATGGCGCACCACGTCTCGCGAGCTGAACAGGGTGAAGGCGATGCCGCGCACGCCGCGCAGAATATCCATGACCGTGCGCAAGCCGGATTGCTTGGAATTCGGCAAATCGACCTGGGTGATGTCGCCGGTGACCACGGCCTTGGAGCCGAAGCCGATGCGGGTGAGGAACATTTTCATCTGCTCGTTGGTCGTGTTCTGCGCCTCATCCAGAATGACGAACGAATCGTTCAGCGACCGGCCTCGCATGAAGGCCAAGGGAGCCACTTCGATCACATTGCGCTCGATGAGCTTGGCCACCCGCTCGAAACCCAGCATTTCGTACAGCGCGTCATACATGGGGCGCAGGTACGGATCGACCTTTTGCGACAGGTCGCCGGGAAGAAAGCCCAGCCGTTCGCCGGCTTCGACCGCCGGGCGCACCAGCACGATGCGCCTGACCTTCTCCGACTGCAGTGCTTCGACTGCGCAAGCGACGGCCAGGTAGGTCTTGCCCGTACCCGCCGGGCCTATGCCGAAGGTCAGATCATGCGTACGAACATTGGTGAGGTATTCGGTTTGGTTGGCTCCGCGGGCGCGCACCGCACCGCGCGCGGTATGCACCTTGAGTTCGTCGGAATCCCCATTGGCATCGGTATTGTTGCTGTCCATATCCAGTTCTTGCAGCGCAATGTGTACGCGTTCGGAATCCACGGGCTCGCGCTGCGCCCGCGCGTACAGCCCCAGCAGCACCGCCTCGGCGCGCTTGATGGCGGCGGGCAGGCCGACGATTTGAAATCGATTGCCGCGCCGCCTGACTTCCACCCCGAGCCTCGCCTCGATCTGATGCAGATGCCCGTCAAGCGGCCCGCACAGTTCCACCAATCGGACATTGTCCGCCGGAGCGAGCAAGACGTCGCGCGTCATCGGGACTGAATTCACAGCGCCCCGTCGTCGATGAGACGACCGCGCAGGGAATTCGGCATCGCCTCGGTAATGATCACATCCGCGAAGCGGTTGATGAGAGTCATCGGATGGTCCGCCGGGCCGTCGAAATTCACCCAGCGATTATTGTCGGTGCGGCCGGCGATCTGCCGGGGGTTGCGCTTGGCGGGCCGCTCGACCAGCACCCGTTGCCTGCTGCCCACCATGCGTTCGGAAATGGCGCGCGCCTGGGCGTTCAAGCGCTGCTGCAAGAGTTCGAGTCTTTGCTGCTTGACTTCATGCGGCACCTCATCCGGCAGTGCCGCGGCGGGAGTGCCCGGCCGGCGGCTGTAGATGAAGCTGAACGATTGATCGAAACCCACTTCCGCCACCAGATTCATGGTCGCAATGAAATCCTCGTCCGTTTCGCCGGGAAACCCGATGATGAGATCGGTTGAAATGCAAATATCGGGCCGCACCGCCCGCAGCTTGCGCAGCTTCTGCTTGTATTCCAGCACAGTATGGCCGCGCTTCATTGCAGCCAGAATACGGTCCGAGCCGCTCTGCACCGGCAGGTGCAGGAAATTATTGAGCTTCGGCACATGGGCGTAGGCCTCGATCAGGCTGTCATTGAAGTCGAGCGGATGCGATGTCGTAAAGCGGATGCGCTCCACGCCATCGACGGCCGCCACGAAATGAATCAGCGTCGCCAAATCCGCGAGCGTGCCGTCCGCCATGGGCCCGGCATAGGCGTTGACGTTTTGGCCGAGCAGCGTTATCTCCCGCACGCCTTGATTGGCCAGGCGCTCCACCTCCTCGAGCACCTGCTCGAAGGGCCGGCTGATCTCTTCGCCGCGGGTGTAGGGGACCACGCAAAAGCTGCAGTACTTGCTGCAACCCTCCATGATGGAGACGAACGCGGTCGCGCCCGCCGCGCGCGGCTGCGGCAGCCGGTCGAATTTTTCGATCTCCGGAAAGCTGATGTCGATTTGCGGCCGGCCCGATTCCTTCAGCCCGTCGAGCATGGCCGGCAAGCGGTGCAAGGTTTGGGGACCGAATACCAGATCGACGAAGGGCGCCCGCGCGGTGATGCCCTCGCCCTCCTGGCTCGCGACGCAGCCGCCGACGCCGATGACCACATGCGGCCGCTGCTGCTTGAACAGCCGCCATTCGCCCAGCAAGGAGAACACCTTCTCCTGAGCCTTTTCGCGGACCGAGCAGGTATTGACCAGCAATACGTCCGCTTCCGCCGGATTGTCGGTGCGCGTCATGCCATGGGCGGCCTCGAGCACGTCCTGCATCTTGCCGGAATCGTACTCATTCATCTGACAGCCGAAGGTTTTTATATATAAACGACCGGGCATACGTTGGCCATAGGCTCACATGGAAAAGGCCGTTAAGATACTAGGAACTATGGCAATACGCGAAGTTCTCAAAATGGGCGATCCGCGCCTGCTGGCGGTATCGGAACCGGTGGCCGAATTCGGCACTCCCGAGCTCGAAAGCCTGCTCACCGATATGCGGGACACCATGCGCGATCTCAATGGGGCGGGGCTCGCTGCACCGCAAATCGGGGTGGGCCTGCGTGTCGTGATTTTCGGCTTCGAGGTCAATCCCCGCTACCCGGAAGCGGATCCCGTGCCCTTCACCGTGCTGATCAACCCCACCCTGTGGCCGCTGGGCGAACAACAAGACGAGGGCTGGGAAGGGTGCCTGTCGGTCCCCGGTATGCGCGGCCTGGTGCCGCGGTACCGGGATCTGCGCTACACCGGCTTCGATGCCGCCGGGGCACCCATCGACCGCACCGTCAAGGACTTCCATGCCCGAGTCGTGCAGCATGAAGTCGATCACCTGGACGGGATCCTGTACCCGCGCCGCATACGAGACCTGACTCGGTTCGGCTTCAACGACGCCCTGTTTCCGGGCGAGGATCTCACCGACGACTGAGCAACGGTCCCTCACCAGTTCAGATCCGCGAGCATCGGCATAGCAGACACTGCGGTATTGTAGAATGAATGGCAGGCGAGTCATCACCCCGCCCGGAGACATGCATGTCCACGTCTTTCGAACTCAATGGCAAGGCCGCTGCGCTGGATGCCGACCCCAATATGCCCTTGCTCTGGGCGGTGCGCGAAGTCGCGGGCCTGCCGGGAACCAAGTTCGGCTGCGGCATGGCGCTGTGCGGCGCCTGCACGGTTCATCTCGACGGCAAGGCCATCCGCTCCTGCATTACTCCGCTGTCGGCGGTCGCCGGCCGGAAGGTCACGACCATCGAGGGCCTGGCCAGTGCGCCCGCGAAGGCGGTGCAAGCAGCCTGGGTCGAACTTCAGGTGCCCCAGTGCGGCTACTGCCAATCGGGGCAGATCATGTCGGCCACAGCGCTGCTGGAAGCGAATCCCGCGCCCACCGACGCCGACATCGACAGTGCCATGAGCGGCAACATCTGCCGCTGCGCCACCTACTCCCGCATTCGTGCCGCCATCCACACGGCTGCCGGCTCCATCAGGGGTTAAGCCATGGCCATAGATACCCTCGCCGTAGCGGCGTCGACACGCCGCGATTTTCTCAAGAGCGCCGGTTCCGTCGGCGCGATGGCGCTGACCATCGGCTTCGAGTGGGCAGGCTCGGGGCGCCGTGCATTGGCCGCCCCCCTCGCCGCGCCCGCCGGCGCCATTTTCGCGCCCAACGCCTTCGTGCGGATCGGCTCCGACGACAGCGTGACCGTGATCGCCAAGCACGTCGAGATGGGCCAGGGTGCCTACACCGGCATCGCCACGGTGCTCGCCGAGGAACTCGACGCCGACTGGACGCGGGTCCGCGTCGAAAGCGCGCCCGCGGATGCGAAGCGCTACGCCAATCTCGCCTTCGGCACGATGCAGGGGACGGGCGGCAGTTCGGCCATGTCCAATTCCTGGACCCAGCTGCGCGAGGCCGGCGCCAAGGCGCGCGCCATGCTGCTCGCCGCGGCGGCCAAGGAGTGGAAAGTGCCCGTCGCGGATCTCACGGTGGAGAAAGGCGTGGTATATCACGCGGCCGGCAAGCGGCAGGCTCGCTTCGGCGCGCTGGTGACGACGGCGGCGGCCCTGGCCGTGCCTGAGGCCGTGAAACTCAAGGACCCCAAGGATTTCACGCTGATAGGCCACCGTGCGCCGCGCGTGGACGCGGCGGCCAAGTCCGACGGCACGGCGCAATACACTCTCGATGTGGTGCTGCCCGGCATGCTGGTGGCGCTGCTGAAGCGCCCGCCTCTGTTCGGCGCGACCGTCAAATCCTTCGATGCCAAGGCCGCGAGTGCCGTGCCCGGCGTCGTCAAAGTAGTGCAGGTGCCGCGCGGCGTCGCCGTGGTGGCCAAGAGCTTCTGGGCCGCCAAGCAGGGGCGCGATGCGCTGCAGGTTGAATGGGACGACTCGAGCGCCGAGACGCGCAGCTCGGCGGCTCTCATGGATGAGTACCGCCACCTGGCCGAGCAGCCCGCGCTGTCCGCGCGCAAGGACGGCGATGCCGTGCAGGCGATCAAGGATGCCGCCCACAAGGTGTCGGCGAGCTACGAATTCCCATACCTCGCCCACGCGCCCATGGAACCGCTCGATGCCGTCATCAAGCTCAGCGCCGATCGCTGCGAAATCTGGGCGGGAGATCAATTCCAGACCGTCGATCAGGCCAATGCCGCGCGTACCGCGGGCTTGGACCCGCAGCAAGTGAGCATCCACACTCTGTATGCCGGCGGCAGCTTCGGCCGGCGCGCCAACCCGGGTTCGGACTACATCGTCGAAGCGGTGTCCATCGCCAAGGCCTACGGCGCCGACGGCACACCGATCAAGCTGCAGTGGACGCGCGAGGACGACATCCACGGCGGCCTCTACCGCCCGATGTACTTCCACAAGCTCGAAGCGGGCTTGAACGCCGAGGGCCGGCTCACGGGCTGGCGGCACGTCATCGTCGGCCAATCCATCGTGGGCGGCACACCGTTCGCCGCCATGATCAAGGACGGCATTGACCCGACCTCGGTCGAAGGCGCCGCGAACATCGCCTACACCATACCCAATGTGTGGGTCGAACTGTCGACGACCAAGACCGGGGTGCCGGTCCTGTGGTGGCGCGTGGTCGGCAGCTCGCACACGGCCTATGCGGTCGAAGCCTTCATCGACGAGGTGGCGCACGCGGCGGGCCAGGACGCCTTTGAATTCCGGCGCAAACTTCTCGACCCGCATCCGCGCATGAAAGCCGTGCTCGAATTGGCGGCCGAGAAGGCCGGCTGGGGCTCGCCTCTCCCGCCGGGCAAGGGCCGCGGCATCGCCGTGGCCGAAGCGTTCAAGACCTTTGTCGCTCAGGTGGCCGAAGTCAGTGTGGACAAGGACGGGCAGGTCAAGGTCGACCGAGTGGTATGCGCCGTCGATTGCGGCACGCCGATCAATCCCGACATCATCGCCGCGCAGATGGAAGGCGGCATCGGCTTCGGTCTCGGCGCAATTCTCTATGGAGCCATCACCTTGAAGGACGGCCGGATCGAACAGGATAATTTCAACAGCTACCGCGTGCTGCGCATGAACGAAATGCCCAAGGTGGAAGTGCACATCGTGCCGTCGGTGGAACCGCCCACCGGCGTGGGTGAACCCGGCGTCGCGCCCCTGGGGCCGGCCGTCGCCAACGCCGTATTTGCCGCAACGGGCAAGCGCCACTACGTGCTGCCCTTCGCCAAGGCTTAATTCCAGCGGGCCTCCTCGAAATCACCAGGAGCCTGCATTTGAGCATGCACAGCTGCTCTGTTTGATCGCGATGCGCCGCGATCTATAACACTCGTCAAACGCCTATGGCTTCTTGGCCACGACCTTGCCGTCCTCCCAAACGTAAATCGGTGTTCCGTGCATACGCGCCACTTCTCGGGCAGTGCGTGCGGCACGCCGCATCCCACGACCGACACCGGCGGCAAAGCTCTCCGGCTTCTTTGGCGATTTTCGTCGAGTGGTCATGGTCCGCGCTCTAGCAATCTCGGTTTGGATTCGGAATTCTCATATATTGCCCAATGATCTGCCAGCGGCTGATACACATTGAGGTAATTGGTCCACCCACGCTTGAATCGTCGTATCACGTCGGTTCGAGGGACATCGTGGCCCCCCTGCCTCACTCGGCTCGCAATCCTGCTCAACGCCAGCTGGGGCGAAGCGAGTCGAATGTAGACTATTTCGATCAAATAGCCCCGGCTCTTCCAATCCTCGAGACGCTTCGCGTAGTGCAAGCCGCTCAACGTACTCTCAAAGGCGAACTCGGCCTTCGATTCGGCTAAGCGGTTAAGTTCTCGGAGGACCATGCGACCGGCCGCTATGGCTGCGAGCTCCGGGCGCAACGGCGAAATCCCACCGGCAATCAGATCGGCATTAACGAAGTGAATGAGCCTCGCTAAATTGGCCGTGCTTCTCGCCGCGAACCAAACCCGCATTCTCTAGGATCGACAGGTGTTTGGAGACCAACGGTTTTGAGATTTCAAATCGAGCCGCAATTTCCCCGGCGGAACATGCGATTACTCGTTCGGTACCGGGCGTCCAAGCTCGTTAAGGTGTTCACACCGACGGACCATACGAGCGATCGTCTCGGTGGCATCGGCGCCGACGCCTGACTCACACTCCGGCACACAGCCTTCAAGATGTCGGCGGGACCCAGCGGGGTGCCGCCCACCTCAGGCGCTCGGCGGCCGCAGCGCAAGATTGCCGAAGACCTTGCGCAGCAGGGTATTCAGCGCGTCGATTTCCGCCGCATCGAAATCCTGAAATGCCAGGTTGTAGAAGCGGCTGGCGATATCCCGTACCTGCCGTGCCGCGCGTACGCCCTTCGAATTGATGTAGACCTCGGTCACTCGCGCATCGCCCTTGCGCCGCTTGACCTTGAGCAGCCCGCGCCTTTGGAGGCGCTGCACCACCCGGGTCATGGTCGACAGCCGCATCACCGCCCGGTCGGCGATTTCACCGACACTGCTCGGATTGGTCTCGGCAACGATCATCAGCGCCCGCCAGCTCGGCAAGTCCATGTCGATCGAGTGCAGCGCATTCTCCATGTCGATGGAGTATCGGCCCATGGTGCGCGCCAGCAGGTAAAACGGCGAATCCGCGATTCGGAAATCCGCAAACCCCGGGTCGCCGCGCCGCTTCGCGTCGATGGCGCCCCGGATCCTGCCCTTGGGCGAAATCGGCCGCTTTTCGTCCTGCTTCGGCATTTCCTCCGGCCTCGTCCGAATAGTTGCAAAATCACGTGATTACTCTAGTATCGTAGCGCGTTTGGCCATCGGAGGTTGCTCGATATGACGCGGTATCGCAATGACCCCGGCGCGGTCCGGGCCCTCGTTCGCGCCGATTCGGTGCATCGCGACGTATACGTGGACCGCGAGCTGTTTGACCTCGAAATGGAGCAGCTCTGGCGCAATGCCTGGATTTTCGTCGGCCATGACAGCCAGGTACCCCTCGCCGGCGATTTCTACAGCACCTCCATCGGCCGTGAGCCGGTCATCATGATCCGCGGTGCCGACGGACGTGTGCGGGTGTTGTCGAACCGCTGCGCGCACAAGGGAACCAAGCTCGTCAGCGCCATGCACGGCAAGTGCCTGGGAAACATGCTGCGCTGCCCCTACCACGGATGGACCTACCGGCTCGACGGCAGCCTGCGCACCGTGCCGCTCAAGGGCGGCTATGACGACACGGGTTTCGAGGGTGCACAGGCAGCCCGGGGCTTACCGGAATTCGTCTCGGTGAACTACCGTGGCTTCGTGTTTACGCGGCTCGCCTCGGCCGGCATTGATTTTCGGGAGTATTTCGGCGACTCGTTGAGTTCCATCGATAATCTGGTGGATCGCGCGCCCGAAGGCCGCCTGGAGGTGGCCGGCGGCGTGCTCCGCTATCTGCATGATTGCAATTGGAAAATGTTCGTCGAGAATCTGAACGACGCCATGCATCCCATGGTGGCGCACGAATCATCGGCCGGCACCGCGAAGCGCTTGTGGCAGGACGCCGCGCCGGATGCACCCAAACCCATGGTGATCGAGCAGTTCACTCCCTTCGTGAACGACTATGACTTCTTCGACAAGATGGGGGTCAAGCTCTACGACAACGGGCACAGCTACACGGGAGTGAATTTCTCCATCCATTCCCAGTACTCCAGCGTGGGCCCCTACGAGCAGGCCATGATTGCCGCCTACGGGGAGGAGCGCAGCCGCCAGATACTGGCCGAGGCCCGCCACAATACGGTGTACTACCCCAGCCTGACCATCAAGGGCGCCATTCAAGCCATCCGCGTGGCGCGGCCGCTGGCGGTGGACAAGACGCTGATCGAGAGTTGGACCTTCCGGCTGGTCGGCGCGCCGGATGAGCTGCTGGAGCGCACCACGACGTACTCGCGTCTCATCAACGCGCCCACCTCGATGGTCGGGCACGATGATCTGCATTGCTATCGATCCATTCAAGAAGGCCTCGCCGCGGGGGTCAATGATTGGATCAGTCTGCATCGAGGTCATCCGCGGGGCGAGGAGAGTCCTGCCGCCGGCGTTTACGGCGCGACCAACGAGGCGCCGATGCGCGGGCAAGCTCACGCCTGGGCCAAATTCATGACCGTCGGAATGACGGAGGGCTGAGTGGCCATGTCCGCGAACTCCCCATCCGACTCCCGGCTCGCTGATTTCATCTACCGCGAAGCCCGCCTTCTGGACGAGAAGCGCTTCGATGCCTGGTATGAATTATTCACCGATGACGCCCGCTATTGGATGCCGCTGACGCGCGGCCAGCCGGACGGCCGCACCCACACCTCGCTGTTCTACGAAGACAAGCTGCTGCTCAAGGTGCGCATCGAGCGGCTGCGCCATCCGAACGCCTTCTCACAGCAGCAGCCCAGCTTCTGCCAGCATGTGCTGCAGCAACCGGCACTGGAAGAGCCGGGGCCCGCGGCCGGCGATTTTCTGATGCGAACGCCGTTCATGTATGTCGAGACTCAGCTCGATGCTCAGATCGTGTTGGCCGGGGTCGCCTATCATCACCTCACCTCCATCGACGGCGCACTGCGGATTCGAATGAAAAAGATCGAGCTGGTGAACTGCGATGCCGCACTTCCCTCGATTCAGTTGTTGATCTAGCTCCAAGGCCCAAGAGAGATGACCTGAGATGAATGAGAAATACGTTCTGGTGACCGGAGGCAGCTCAGGGATCGGCGCCGAACTGTGCCGCGCCTTTCTGAAATTGGGATATCAGGTGATTTCCATGGCTCGGAACGCCGCGGACCCGGCCATTCCCGGTGTGCGGCACGTGGAGGTGGATCTCACCGATGCCGCCGCGACCCGTGCAATCGCCTTCGAGGTGGCGCAGCGCTTCCCCATCACCACGGTGATCCACAATGCGGGAGCCATCCGCGAGAAGCCGCTCGAGTCGGTCACCCTCGACGATCTGCAGTCGCTGACGCACCTGCACCTGTCCGCACCCCTGTCCCTGGTGCAAGCCAATCTCCCGGCCATGAAGCGGCAGGGCTTCGGGCGCATCGTGCTCGTATCGAGCCGCGCGATTCTCGGCCTCGCCAATCGCACGGCCTATTCGGCGACCAAGGCGGGCATGCTGGGACTGGCCCGCACCTGGGCGCTCGAGCTCGGCGCCCATGGCATCACGGCGAATGTGGTGGCCCCCGGTCCCATCGAAGCCACCACCATGTTCCACGAGGTGATTCCGCGGGATAGCCCCAAGTTGCCGCGCATCATCGACGCCGTGCCGGTGAAGCGTCTCGGCCGGCCCGAGGATGTGGCCCGTGCGGTCCTGTTCTTCGCGGACCCGGCTGCCGGATTCGTCACCGGCCAGATGCTGTTCGTCTGCGGCGGCACCTCCATCGGCAGCATCCACTACTGAAACCGGCGCCTGCATCTCCGATGACGCCCACTTTTGACGGACGGACGGTCTCTGAATGGTTCCGGCACACGGCAGCGGCCGGCGCCGACCGCGAATTCCTGCACATCCCCGCGGCGGCCTGTCGCGACTACGCCGACTCCGCCTTGACCCTGACCTACGGGCAAGCCGCCGCTCAGGTCGCATTGCTCGTCGAGCAGTTTCACAAGGCCGGATACCGGCCGGGCCAGCGGGTGGCACTGGCGCTCGACAATCGGCCGGCGTTCTTCATTCATTTTCTCGCGCTCGCCCAGCTCGGCATGAGCGTCGTGCCGCTCAACGCGTCCATGAGTCCGGCGGAATTGAGTTACGTCATCGGACACGCGGACATCTCACTTGTCATCACTCATTCGGGTCATGCCGCGCATGTCCAGGCTGCACTGCCCGCCTCGATTCCCCTGCACGTCATCGTGGATGAGGCGCGGGAGTTTGCGGCGCCCGCCGCGCCGCCCGCGGCCGCCGCGGACGAATTGGCCCTGCTCTACACCTCCGGAACCACCGGACTGCCCAAGGGCTGCATTTTAAGCAATGAGTACTTCTTGGAGATCGGACATCTGTACGTCGGCCTCGGCGGCTACTGCCGCTTCGACGGCCGGAGCGACCGGCTCGCGACCCCGCTTCCGGTCACGCACATGAATGCGCTTGCCTGCTCCTTCATGGCCATGCTCATGACGGGCGGATGCTTGATACAGCTCGATCGCTTCCACCCGTCGAGCTGGTGGCAATCGATTCGATCCAGCCGCGCCACGGCATTTCACTACTTAGGGGTCATGCCCGCGATGCTGCTGAACGCCCCCGCCACGGACCAGGACGATGTCAGCAGTTCCGTGCGCTTCGCTTTCGGTGCCGGGGTCGATCCTCGGCATCAGGCGCCGTTCGAGGCGCGCTTCAAGGTACCCCTCATCGAAGCCTGGGCCATGACCGAGACCGGCGCGGGCGCGTGGATCACCGCCAACCGGGATCCCCGGCATCTGGGTCAACGCTGCTTCGGCCGGGCTCCGGCCGGATTGGCGCATCGCATCGTGGATGACGGGGGCGCGGACGTGGCGCCGGGCGCGGTGGGCGAATTGCTGGTGAGACGCGAAGGAGCGCAACCGCGCCGCGGCTTCTTCAGCGGCTACTACAAGGACCCGGCCGCCACCGACCTGGCCTGGCGCGGCGGCTGGTTTCACACCGGCGATCTGGTGCGCACCGGCGCCGACGGCTCGTTTTTCTTCGTCGACCGCTCGAAAAACATCGTACGCCGCAGCGGCGAGAACATCGCGGCCGTCGAAGTCGAAAGCGCATTGCAGACTCACCCCGACGTCGCCGCGACCGCCGTCTGCCCGGTCGCCGACGAAATCCGCGGCGAGGAAATCTTCGCCTTCGTGGTCCTGCGACCGGGGACATCCGCCACCGCGGATACGGCGCTGCGGCTGCAGGCGCATTGTCGCCAGGCGCTCGCTTACTACAAGGTGCCGGGCTATATCGCGTTTCGCACCGAATTGCCCCAGACGGCATCGCAGAAGCTGGCCCGTGCACGCATCAAGGCGCAAGGTGCCGCCGCGGTCGAGTCCGCGGAGGCGTTCGACTTGCGGCACCTCAAAAAGCGCGCCCATGAGTCTCTTAGCCAGCCGCAGTCGTCCTGAACAGCCGAAGCTTTCCAGTTAAGCTACTGATCATCGAGAAAAGGGGAGTCGCTCTTTGTCCGTAAGCGGAAACAGCCGCGATTATGCCGATGTCGTGCTCGTGGCGCCCGTCACGGTGCCGTACACCCGTTACTCCATCCGCACGGCGCACTGGTTCGTCGCGCAAGCGCTGTCGCGGCTGCTGGACTCCTCCGGACTCGCGAAAGCCGACATCGACGGACTGAGCGTAGGCAGCTTTACCCTGGCGCCGGACACGGCGATCGGCCTGACCCAGCATCTGGGGATCAGCCTGCGCTGGCTCGACCATATACCGCTGGGCGGCGCATGCGGCATCGTCGCGCTGCGCCGCGCATTGCGCGCGGTGCAGGCGGGAGACGCCGAGGTGGTCGCCTGCATCGGTGCCGACACCAACCACCTCGATTCGTTTCGACAAAATCTGGGCAACTTCAGCGTATTCGCCCGCGATGCCGTGCTCCCGTATGGGGCCGGCGGACCGAATGCGAGTTTCGCCTTGCTGACCTCGTACTACATGCGCGAGTATGGCGCGACTCGCGAGGACTTCGGCAAGCTCTGTGTGGCTCAGCGCGAGAGCGCGCTCGCCTACCCGCTCGCCTTGTTCAAAAAGAAGCTCACCCTGCAGGAATACCTGGACGCGCGGCTCATCGCGGATCCCATCCGCTTGTTCGACTGCGTCATGCCCTGCGCCGGCGCCGAAGCCTTTCTGGTCATGCATCGCCGCCGCGCCGAGGCACTGGGCCTTCCCTTTGCAACGGTGCGCTCCACCAGCGAGCGGCACAACGCCTTTCCCGAAGATCCCATCCAGATGCGTGGGGGCTGGGTTCAGGATCGCGAGCGTCTATACGGCGGTGCCGGCATCGGCCCGGCGGACATCGATTTCCTGCAAACCTATGACGACTATCCGGTGATGTCCCTCATCCAAATCGAGGATCTTGGATTCTGCGCCAAAGGCGAGGGCCCCGAATTCATCCGCCGTCATTCCTTCACCGCGGACGGTTCGTTTCCCCTCAATACCAGCGGCGGGCAGCTCTCGGTGGGACAAGCCGGTTGTGCGGCCGGGTTCTTAGGGCTGGTGGAATCGATTCGACAATTGACCGATCGCAACCTGGCACGGCCGGTTCCCGGCGCGCGCTTCGCCCTGGCAGCGGGTTTCGGCATGATCACCTACGATCGGGGCCTGTGCTCCGGTGCCGCCGTGCTCGGAAGGGCTGACGCATGACCCCGCGTCTCTCCCGCGCCAAGCGCAAGCGGCCGCTCCACACGCGCTTGCCTTCTCTGCCCACTCACTTGCCCCGGTTGCCGCCGGCCATGCGGTCGCGCGCGGCGCTCGGCCTGACCGCCGCCGCGGCGCAGGGCCGATTCCAGCTGCAGGTGTGCGCCGACTGCGGCACCGTGCAGTATCCGCCGCGCGAAACCTGTCATCGTTGTCTGTCGGACCGGCTGCCCTGGACGGACCAAAGCGGCGCCGGCGAGCTGGTCGCAGAAACCACCGTGCACTTGAGCCAGGATGCCTACTTTCGAGAGCGCGCGCCGTGGCGAGTGGGCATGGTGCGGCTGGATGCGGGGCCCACTCTCATCGCACACTTGCCTGCCGCCGGCGCGGCGGCGCCCGCGCGGGTGCGCGTCGGCGCGAGACTCGATAAATCCGGACAGGGTGTGCTGGTGGCGTTTCCCATCGACGAGGTGATCACTATGGCTGACGATCGGCAACTGCGCGAAATGACCTGCGATCCCAAGGGCCGCAAGGTGCTGGTCACGGACGGCGAGACCGCCGTGGGTCAGGCCCTGGTGCGCCGCCTCCTGGCCGCCGGCGCCGCCCAGATCTGGGTGGGCCATGGCCGGTCATGGAAGAAGGCACCGGGATGCGTGGAACTCGCATCATTGCCGCGAGTGGCTATGCAGCCGCTCGATCTGACGGACTCGAAGAGCGTGAGGCACCTGGCCGGCGACATCGGCGGCCAAGTGGACATTCTGATCAACACCGCAGAAGTGCACCGGCCGTCCGGCATCGCGGCGCGCGGCCGCAGCTCGGTGCGCAGTGGCGGCGCGGTGCGCCGTGGCAGCTCGGTGCGCGGTGGCAGCTCGGTGCGCGGTGGCATCGACGACGCACGCGCTGAAATGGACATGAATTACTTGGGTTTGCTGCGCCTCGCCCAGGAAATGGGGCCTGCCATGAAGTCCCGCGGGGCCGACGGCCCGGCCGGCCCGATCGCCTGGGTCAATCTCTTGTCGATCTATGCGCTCAGCAACTTTCCGCCTCACGGAACCTTTTCCGCCTCCAAGGCAGCGGCCCTATCGCTCTCGCAATGCCTGCGCGCGGAGATGAGGCCGAGCGGCGTGCGCGTGATCAATGTGTTCCCGGGGCCGATCGACGATGAATGGAGCGAAGCCCTGCCGCCGCCCAAGCTGACGCCGGATGCATTGGCAAACGCCGTGGTCGGCGCACTCAAGGACGGGGTCGAGGATGTGTATCCCGGAGATGTGGCCCAAGAGTGGCTGCTGCGGTGGCGGGAAAATCCGAAAATTCTCGAGCGCGAGCTGAGTGCCTGAACAGCTCACGCGCTCGGGTCGGTCGCATTGGGATAGAACAACTGCTGCCCGTCGATGCGGTAATTCGCAATGTCTCGCTGTCCGGCGGGCGATATCAGGTACTCGATGAAGGCCTGACCGAGCTCCTTTTTGACCTGCGGGTGCTTGTCGGGGCTCACCAGCATCACGCCATATTGGTTGAAGAGGTGCTTATCGCCCTCCACCATGATCTTGAGGTGACCCTTGTTTTTGAAATGTATCCAGGTCGCCCGATCGCTTAAAGTGTAGGCATCGCTGGCGCTCGCAGTGTTGAGCGCCGCTCCCATGCCTTGTCCGATGGACTTGTACCAGCTGCCTTTCGCCTGCTCGATGTCGATGCCGCTGTCCCGCCAGAGTTGAAGCTCGGCAAGATGCGTCCCGGACTGATCGCCCCGGGAGATGAAAGGGGCCGCGCTGTCTTTGATCGATTGCAGCGCCTGAAGGACATTGCGTTGTCCGGCGACGTGCGCCGGGTCCCCGGCCGGGCCCACGAGAATGAAGTCGTTGTACATCACGGGGTAGCGTTTCGGGCTTTCGCCCTCCGCCAAAAACTTCAGTTCTGCCGACTTCGCATGTACGAACACGACATCGGCATCGCCGCGCCGGCCGGTGGCAAGCGCCTGGCCGGTGCCCTGTGCGACCACCTTCACCGTGATGCCGGTACGTTCCTTCACGATCGGCAGCAGGTAGTCGAAGAAGCCGGAATCTTGAGTGGAGGTGGTCGAGGCCACCACGATGGAGCGATCCGACTGCGCGGCACGGGCGGGGCCAGGCGCGATGAGGGCCACTGCAAGCGATACACTGAATGCACGGAGAAATGCTTTGCGCATGAGAGCCTCTTACAACAACAGCTCGCCGGCAATGAATCGTCGCGTCAACTCGGCGCGCGGCTCCGTGAAGAATGTCGCAGCGGGCGCCGTTTCGATGACCGCGCCCCGATGGAGCAGCACGACCTCGCCGCCCACGCGCTTCGCTTCGTTGAGGTCGTGGGTGGCCATGATCACTTTGATGCCTCGATCGCTCGCGGCCCAAATCAGCTGCTCGATCATCTGGGTGGCGGCGGGGTCTGAGCTTGCGGTCGGCTCATCCAAGAACAAGACCGCCGGGTCCCGGGCGAGCGCCCGCGCCAACGACAGTCTTTGATGCTCGCCGCCCGATAGCTTGCGCGCCGGACGCATTGCGATGCCTTCAAGGCCGACCGACGCCAGCAGCTGCTGCGCCCGAGCGGCGCGTCCAACCCGCGGCACGCCTGCCGCTGCGAGAGCATACTGCACATTTGCAACCACGCTTCGGCGCAGCATCACGGGGCGCTGAAACACAAAGGCTCGCTGTGTCGGCGCACTTTCCGCGCGGCCGCCCCACCTCACCTGACCGCTCGAGGGCGCGAGCAGCCCCATGGCAATGCGCAGAAGCGTAGTCTTCCCCGAGCCATTCGGACCCACCAACACCGTCGGGGGGCCGGCGGCCAGCGTCAATGACACTCGATCCAAGAGGATCGTGCGCCGCCTATGCACCGAGACCCCCGCCAGCTCTATCGGCAAATCCGTCGGCATCAGCCGGCCCACCGCTCGGCGGCGTGACGCGCAGCCCATGCCAGCGTGCTCACCAGAATGACGATGGTTATCAGAACGCCTCCCAGCCCGAGTGCGAGCGAAAGGTCGCCCTTGGAAGTCTCCAGCGCGATCGCCGTCGTCATGGTTCGAGTAAAACCCTCGATATTGCCGCCGACGATCATGATGGCGCCCACCTCGGCAGCGGCTCGCCCGAATCCGGCAAGCAGGGCCGTGATCAATGAAAATCTCGCGTCCCAAATCAGCGTACAGATTCGAGCCCACGCGCCTACGTTCATCGCCGCGAGTTCGTCGCGGTATTCGAGCCACAAATCCTCGATCGTTTGACGGGTGAGCGCGGCGATGATGGGTAACACCAAAATCGCCTGCGCGATTACCATCGCTTGGGGCGTGAAGAGCAATCCCCAGGCTCCCAATGGTCCGGATCGCGACAGGGAGAGGTACACCAGAAGCCCCACAACGACGGGGGGCAGGCCCATGAGCGCGTTCAACAGCACGACGACAAATTCTCGGCCGCGAAAGCGCGTGAGCGCCACCAGCGCTCCCAAAGGCAGCCCGATGAAGGCGGCCGCCAGCACCGCACTTACACTCACGCTGAGTGACAGCCGCACGATCGCAAACAAGGTGGGGTCGCCCGTCAGGACGAGGTGCAGAGCGGATGTGTTTTCAGACAACAAGGGGAATTTCCAAGCGACAACGACTCTCAGGCACGCGACCGCTTTTTCTTGGTGACCGGAACCCGCGGGGTAACGCTCGAGCCGCGGGGATTTACATGAGCGCGGATTTCCCGAAGGTATTCGCTGCCGACGTCACTGAATTTTCTCTCCACGGTGCGATATCGCTCGATCAGCAAATCGCCGAACGCCGTGACTTCGACGCCGCCGCCGCCCCGGCCGCCCACGCTGTTCACACTCACCGGGAGATCAAAGGTCTTGTTCAAGCTGTCGAGTAACAGCCAGGCCCGCCGGTAGCTGATCCCAAGGGCACGCCCGGCTGCGGATACCGAGCCGTTTACCTTGATGCTTTCCAGCAACGCAATCTTGCCCGGACCGATATTCGCATCGTCGGAAAAATCGATTCGAAATCGAATTAGGAGTGCCTGCCTCATATTGCCTCTAAACGCGTCTTCGAGTGACCGGGCGAAGCACCGTTATACCAACAATGTGCAGCGCTGGTCACGGACTCGTGCAGGCGCCGACCCAAACGGGTGGGGATCGCAGGCACGGGCCGGTGGATCTTCAATCTTGACAGTACGATAATACTCGAAATATCATATGGACGTGAAAACTCCCGCGGTCATCACTGCCTTAGGTGCCCTCGCCCACGAGCATCGGTTGGCGATCTATCGGCTTCTCGTCGAGCGGGGTCCGGAAGGTCTGCCGGCCGGCGCCATCGGCGATCGGGTCGGCCTCCTGCCGTCCACGTTGACGTTCCACCTGCACAATTTGCGGCGCGCGGGGCTCACTACGCAGCAACGCGTCGGCCGCCAGCTGTTTTACTCGGTCGATTTCGACGTGATGAATGGCTTGGTCGGCTACCTGACTGACAATTGCTGCCGCGACAGCGGTGCCGAATGCTGCGCACCCGCACAGGCAACCAAGCCGGTCAAACGCACGGCCAAAGTCGCTTGATGCGCCCTGTCATGGCCGAGGCACTCATGATTCGCGGACAGCCGAGCCGATCAACGGCGGTGGCGATGCTTCAAGCGCAAGGGTTGCCCGCTTCGGATATCACGGATGAGCACTTGGAGCACTTCTTCTTCATAGGCTCCGACGACTCGCCGACCGGACTGGTGGGCGTCGAGATCTACGGCAACGACGCACTGCTCCGTTCGCTGGTGGTGGCTGAGAACACCAGATCTCGGGGCGTCGGATCGGCCTTGGTGCAGCACGCCGAGGACTATGCAGCCTCCCGTCGCGTCGGGGCCGTTTATCTGCTCACGACGACCGCCGAGAGTTTCTTCGAAGGCCGCGGCTATCGGCGTGTCGATCGCGCCCAAGCGCCGCGGTCGATCCAATCCACCCTTGAGTTTTCGAGCCTTTGTCCGGCGAGCTCTGCCTTCATGATCAAGCAGCTATAACCCGGTAGGGGAACCACGTCCTCTTTCTCTGCACGGGCAATTCGCCGCGCCGGGGGCCCCGCCGCTCGACTTTTCCGCCGTCACGCGAGGGCGATTCCGCCCAGCGCGCCTAATATGACGACGATGAGCGGCGGTGCGCGCCAGGCAGTCAGCAATACAAACCCGGCGAGCGCAAGCGCGAAATCTCCTGACGAGTTGACCGAGCTGGTCCACAACGGATTGTAGAGCGCAGCCCCCAGCAATCCCACCACCGCTGCATTGATTCCGCGCATCGTGGCTTGCGCGCCGACACGTTGGCGGAACCCGTCCCAAAACGGCAGTGTGCCCAAGAGAATCAACATGCCGGGCAAGAAAATACCGAATAATCCCAGCGCCGCGCCCCCGATACCATGCCCCGCGGGTTCGACGACTGCGCCTAGGTAGGCTGCAAACGTGAACAGCGGTCCGGGCACCGCTTGTGCGGCCCCGTATCCGGCGAGAAAAGAGTCTTGACTCACCCAACCGGGCGTCACAAACGCCTTGCTCAACAATGGCAGTACCACGTGGCCGCCTCCGAAGACCAGCGCGCCGGAGCGATAGAAAGCGTCGAAGAGTTCAACGGCGTGCGACAAACCGCCCAGCGCGGGAAGCGCAACGAGCAGCGCAAAAAAGCCTGCTAACGCCACGACTCCGATGCGCCGCGAGACCGGAACGCCCAGGGGACGTGTCACCGATGGCGCTGCCGATCGACACAGCCACAGACCCGCGACTCCGCCCAACACAATGGCGCCAATTTGAGCCAGCGATGAGGTGCTGCTCAGAATCACGAGGGCCGCGACGCAGGCGATGGATGCGCGCTGGCGATCCGGGCACAGCGTACGCGCCATCCCCCAGACGGCCTGGGCGACGATTGCAACGGCGACCAACTTCAGCCCGTGCAATACGCCGAGGCCCGTCGGGCCACGGAGTGCCCTTGCCCCGTAAGCAAATGCCGTGAGAAGTACGGCCGAGGGAAGAGTAAAGCCGGTCCAGGCCGCGAGTGCGCCCCAATAGCCGGCGCGAATGAGTCCAAGAGAGAATCCGACCTGGCTGCTGGCGGGTCCCGGGAGAAACTGACAGAGCGCCACGATGTCCGTGTAGGTCGCATCATCGACCCAGCGGCGGCGAACCACGATTTCCTCTCGGAAATAGCCGATGTGGGCAATAGGACCGCCGAACGAAGTAAGCCCCAGCTTGAAGAAGGTGCGCAGAACCTCGAGCGCCGATCGCTCACGCATGCTTGAACAGCGCCATGAATCCAAAGCCCTCGGTCATACTTGACTCCGTACCTAAGTACACGGTGTAGGCTACACCCCATGCAAACCGCAACCAAGCAATTGTGGGCGGCGGGTTTCCCCTCGAAACTCATCGCCGAACCGTGAGCACCGTCATCCTGGAATCCGTGCTGACCTGCCCGATCTGCGGCCATGAACGGCAGGAGATAATGCCTACGGATGCGTGCCAGTATTTTTACGAGTGCGCCCATTGCAAAACGCTGCTCAAGCCCAAGGCCGGCGACTGTTGTGTGTTCTGCTCGTACGGGTCGATGGCCTGTCCCCCTGTTCAGGCGCAGCACGCCTGTTGTCGCGCATGAACGGACCGTGGACAGGGACGCAAGGTGACCGCAGTCGCCCGACTCTAGAATCGCTTACTGAAGCCAATGGTCACGCCGCGCGGCAAAATCTGAACAGATATGGGCGTGTTGCGCGTCGTCGCCCAGTATCCGAAGCCGGTTCCTAGAATGCCGCCCGCAATGACATCGGTCTGCCAGTGCGCCTGGCTCTTCAGGCGTGCGATGGCATCGTATACGGGTAATGCCTCGAGCGCCCAAATCCACGGTTGCTGCTTGTAGTAGTTGACGATCAAGGGCGTCACAAAGGCCGCCTGGAGCGTCACCTCGCCGCTCGGAAAGCTTTGGCAACAGCTGCCTTTGAACCATGCATTTGGGTTGTCACCTTGATAAGGGCGGGGACGGCTGAACCCGTATTTCAGCAGCTCCGCGGCGGCTCCCGAAAGAGCCGTCGAGTCGACGTCCTCCCAAAAGGTATGTCCCAGCTTGTCGTCATTGCCGAACCAGAGGGCACCCGCGATTTCAACCGCGATCACCCCGTTCTCGATGCCGGTTTGATACTTACGCGCCCATATGCCCCCGGTGTCGAGGGGCAATTCTGAGTCGATCCCCAGAAAGCCGCCCCCGGCATGAACAACGCCTGGCAAGAGAAGCACCATCAGGCTCAGCCGATGGCTCGGTCCGAATCGACCCAGGCGCTTCCAAATCTTCGAGAGCAAGGACGATACAGCCATGGATACCTCTGGCACAGGACGCCATATTGGGTCCGTCGTTGACGCGATTAGCTTTGCGACTTCACCCCACAGTCTCTATGCCAAGTACTTTGGATTGCAGAGTACCGCCATTATGCCGTATTAACTTTGCATTGCAAAGGCCGATTTCCACCGCGCGGCACAGACGAAAATGCTGGAGAAGTGACAACCACCGGCCGCTCCTTCTCGAGCGCGTATGGAAATGATCATCGTTTGAATGTGAAGTGCCGGAAAAAACGATTCCATCATTGCATCTCCTTTACCTTTGCGCTACAAAGCTCGTCCAACCTTATGAGAACTCGAGCTTGAGCGGCGTTGGTTTTGAGCAGCGGTGAACCTAATGGAAGACCACGATCTTGAGTCGGATATCTGGTCCGAATGGCTCCTGCACCGTCGTCACGCGGACGATCCTGCGTATGGCCGGATCGTCCAAGACGTGGTCGAGCGCTACGCGGATCGGGTGCTGGACGGCGCGCAACTCGCGTCCGGCATGGCGATGGTTGATGTCGGTGCCGGCGAAGGGTTGCTGGCGTTCCGTGCAATTGATCGCATCGGTCCCTCGCTGCACGTCACGCTTACCGATGTATCAACCGCGATGCTGCGGTACGCAGAATCCGCGGCCGTGCGGCGTAACGTGCGGCCGCAATGCAGCTTTCTGCACGGTACGGCCGACGACCTCAAAGGGATTGCCGACGCATCGGTGGATGTCGTAGTAACCCGAGCGGTCCTTGCCTACGTTGCCGACAAGAAGGCGGCGCTGCGTGAATGTTTTCGGATTCTCAAGCCCGGCGGCCGCTTATCTATCGCCGAACCCATTCTTCAAGACGACGCCTTCTTCGCCAGAGCTTTGCGAAGACGCGTCGAGGATCAATCCCAGCCGGCTGACCGCTTTTTGACGCTTCTGCACCGTTGGAGGGCGGCTCAGTTTCCCGATACTGAAGAGGCCTGCGCAAAGAGTCCGATCGCCAATTACTCGGAGCGGGATTTCCTCAACATGGCGCGCGCCGCGGGCTTTGCTCAGATTCATCTGCAGCTTCATATTGACGAGGAGCCGTCTCGGACAACTTCGTGGGATGTGTTTGTCGGGAATTCACCGCATCCATGGGCGCCCTCGCTGAAGCATATCCTTGCGGAACGGTTCACCCCCGACGAGCGGCAGTTCTTCGAGCAGACGGTCCGGCCGACGGTCGAGTCCGGGAAGAATATCAATATCGACCGCTCAATGTATCTGCAAGCGCGGAAGCCTCTTGCATGAGTCCAGGCGGATGCTGCGGCACTGCTGATTCGCAGCTTACCGCCAGATCGGCTGGAAGGTAACCTATGTCGGACGATCCTTCGATCAACGAAGCAACCACCGTGAATCCCTGTTCTTCATAGGGGATTTTCATCTGTCGGCAGGGCTTCTCCACGCGCCTCCGATCAGCCACAATGGAGCTTGAGTCCACTCAGGTGCACACTACAATGCCGACCGACCCCTTGGAATCCTCCCGTCCGCTGCACATGGTGGAGCGGTATCGGCCCGGTGCCATCGTATTTCACTGGATCATGTTCGGCCTGGTCGTCGTCGTCGGTATTTTGGGACTGCTGCACGATTCGTGGCCGAAGCAAACTCAAGCATTCTGGATCAACGTACACGCGCTGATCGGTATCTTGCTCTGGTTGGTGCTCCTCGCGCGGTTTGGTTATCGTCTTCGCCATGCGCCTCCGGCACTGCCGGCAGGTACGGGGGCATTCTCTCGCCGCTTCTCGAGCCCGGTGCACCTGGTGCTGTATGCACTGTTGTTCATCATCCCGATCCTTGGCTTCGTGACCTTCGTCTATCATGGCCGCGTCTTCGATTTCGGCGCTTTTGAGCTCAATTTCGGGATCAAGAAGAACCGGGCGATATTTGGGCCCACCGAGGATATTCACGGGTACCTGGCATATGCGCTCTTTGCGCTCGCAGGCCTTCACGCGCTCGCCGCCCTTTGGCACCGATATATCCTGCGCGACGCAGTGCTGGCACGCATGACGCTCAACCGAGAGGGCTCGATCCAAAGGAAAGCTTAGCGCCGGGTACCGAGCCGTCTCATGCCGGCCGGCGGAATTGAACCCTGCACGCGGATTTTCACCTCGCGTCGAAAATGATCACCCCGCGGCCCTCGCCGCCGGAAGCCAGGTCGGCAAAGGCCCGCGGCGCCTCATCGATCGAGTAGGTGCGCGTGATCAGTTCATCGAGCTTCAGCCGGCCGCTGCGGTACAGGCCGATCAAGCGCGGAAAATCTTGCGGCGGGCCGCGCCGATCCGTAATAGCTGCCGGTGAGCGTCTTCTCGCTGAGCGCGACCTGCTGAGCATTCAAGGTGATCTGATCCTTCGCGCCGGCGATGCCGACGATCACGGCCACGCCGCCCCGGCGCAAGACTCCCCAAGCCTGCTCTGATATCTTGCCCGCACCCACGCAATCGAAGGCGTAGTCCGCGCCGCCGCCGGTGAGCTTGTACAGCGCCTTGCCGACGTTCTCCTGGCCGCTGACATTGAAGGTGTGGGTGGCGCCGAATTTCTTCGCCAGCTCGAGTTTCGCATCGCTGGTGTCGACGGCGACGATCATCCCGGCTCCGGCGATGGCGCAGCCCTGGACGGCGTTGAGTCCGACGCCGCCGCAACCGAATACCACCGCCGACCGAGCCTGCTTCGACACGCGCGGTGTTGACGGCCGCGCCGACGCCCGTCATGACTCCGCAGCCGATCAGTGCGGCCCGATCCAGCGGCATTTGCTGGTCGATCTTGACCAGATTGTCGGCATGCAAGGTCGCGAATTCGGCCATGACGCCGCAGCCGCAGAAGACGTTCAGGGATCGTCCGGCGGCATCGCGTGTGCGCACGGTGCCGTCCGGCAAGGTGTACAACGCCTGCAGCGATTGCACGCACAGTTGCGGGCGGCCGGTCTGGCAGTAGTGGCAGCGGCCGCACATGCTGACGAAGGAGCTGACCACATGATCGCCGACCGCATAACGGCTGACGCCCTCGCCCACCGCGATCGACGACGCCCGCGCCTTCGTGGCCGAGCACCAAGGGCAGCGGATAGTAGATCGTCCCATTGGTCGCGGACAGATCGCTGTGGCAGACGCCGCAGGCCGCCGACGCGCACGGTCACCTCACCGTGACGAGGCGCTTCGACTTCGATTTGTTCAACCATGGCGGCTTGCCGATTTCGCGCGCCACAACCGCTTTGACTCGTTCGCCAACTGCCGGCCATGCGTCGTCTCGGCGACTCGCGGCCGTGGAAAGCGCAGCGTAGCGCTGCAAGTGAGTATCGCTGTCGCCGAACATCAATTGCGCGGCGGTGAGCCGCTTGAACCAATGGCTGACGTTCAGCTCGTCGGTCATGCCCATGCCGCCGTGCAGCTGCACCGCCTGCTGGCCGACGAAGCGGCGCGGCCTGGCCGATCACCGCCTTGGCCGCCGACAGTGCCCGCCGGCGTTCGCACGACGTTCTCGTCGGTGCAGCGCAGAGCGGCGAGATAGCTCATCGAGCGCGCCTGTTCGAGATGAATCAGCATGTCGGCGATGCGATGCTGCAACGCCTGGAACCGGCCGATGGGCTGGCCGAATTGCTGGCGCGTACGCACGTACTCGACGGTGGCGTCGACCAGCGCCTGCATGACGCCCACCGCATCGGCGCACAAGGCCGCGAGGCCGATGTCGAGAGCCGCCTCGATCGGCGCCAGCGCCGCGCCCTCGGCTCCGAGCCGGCTGCCGGCCGGCACGTCGACTCCCTCGAGGTAGACATCCGCGGCCCGCTGCCCATCGATGGTGGGATACGCATCCAGCACCAGGCCCGGGGACGCCCGCGGCACGAGAAACAACGACACGCCGTCTGCGTCGCCGGCTTCGCCCGAGGTGCGCGCCGAAACCAGCAGAGTGTCGGCCGCTGCCGGCATGCATCACCACGGCCTTGTGCCCCTCGAGCCGATAGCCCTCTGCCGACTGCGCTGCGCGCGCGTAGTCACCCACTGGCTGTCGAATCCCGCGCCGGATTCGAAATGCGCGAGCGCGGTGATTTTCTCGCCGGCGGCCATGCCGGTCAGCATCTCGGCGGCCGCTGCCTCGCCGGCGAATGCGCGCAGTACCGCCGTCGCGATCACCGCGCTGCTCAGCAGGGGCTCGAGCAGCAGGCTGCGGCCGCAGTCGCCCATCATGGCCAGCGTCTCCAGCGGCCCGAAACCAAGGCCGCCCTGTGCCGTCGGCACGGTGATCGCGAGCACTCCGAGGTCCGCCAGGCCGCGCCAAACCGACGGATCCCATCCCGCGGCCGAGCCCTTGATCGACTGATAGCGATCGAAGCCGTACTGGTCGCCGAGGTAGCGTTCGACGGCGTCGTGCAGCTGCCGCTGTTCGTCGCTGAATTCGAAGTTCACGGGATGCTCCTACAGACCGACGATCATCTTGGAGATGATGTTTTTCTGAATTTCGTTGGTGCCGCCGAATATCGACAACTTGCGCTGATTGAAGTACGAGGCCGCCAGCGTGGAGGCGTAACGCGGTCCGGGCGGCTCGCGCGTGGGATCGAACTGCCAGCCGGCTTCCATGGCCTCGCGGCGCAGCGGCAGGGCATAGGGTCCCACGGCACGCATCATCAGTTCGGAAATGCTCTGATGAATCTCCGTCCCTCGCACCTTGAGAATCGACGCCTCGGGACCCGCCGCGGGCGAGTGCCGTTCCGCGGACAGCACGCGCAGGTTGGTGATTTCCAAAGCCCACAGGTCGATTTCCACCTGCGCGATCTGCGCGGCGAACAGAGGATCTTCGATCAGCGGCCGCCCGTGCCGGCGCTCGCTCGATGCGATGCGCTTGAGCCGCGCGAGCTCGCGTTTGGCGATGCCGATGCCGGCAATGTTCGTGCGCTCGTGCCCGAGCAGAAACTTCGCGTAGGTCCAGCCGCGGTTTTCCTCGCCGATGCGGTTTTCCACCGGCACGCGCACGTTCTCGAACCAGATCTCGTTGACCTCGTGGCCGCCGTCGAGCAGCATGATGGGCCGCACCGTGATGCCGGGACTCTTCATGTCGATCAGCAGAAAAGTGATGCCGGACTGCTGTTTGGCTTGGGCGTCGGTGCGCACCAGACAGAAAATCCAATCCGCGTATTGACCGAGGGTGTTCCAAGTCTTCTGGCCGTCGACGACATAGTGGTCCCCGTCCCGCACCGCGCGCGTCTTCAGTGACGCCAAATCCGAGCCGGCGCCGGGTTCCGAATACCCCTGGCACCACCACTCCTCGCCCGCGCTGATCTTCGGCAAGAATCGCTGCTGCTGCGCGGCGGTGCCGAAGGCCATGATGACCGGCGCCACCATCTTGGTGCCGAAGGGAATCAGGCGCGGGCCGCCGGCCAGCGCGGATTCTTCCTCGAAGATGTATTGCTGCACCGAATTCCAGCCCGGGCCGCCGAATTCCACGGGCCAGCTCATGCCGCCCCAGCCGCGCTCATGCAGGCGGCGCTGCCACAGCAGGTGTTCCTCCCGGCCCAGCTCGTAGCCCGTCGAGCACCTTGCCGCTGATGTCGGGGGATAGCTTGTCGCGCAGGAAGCTGCGCACCTCTTCCCTGAACGCCTGTTCTTCGTCGGTAAACTCAAGGCGCATGGGCACCGCCGGGAATCATGGACTTGATTATGTCGTGTTCTGCACTACAGAATTAAATTCCGAATTAGTGCAAAATTATGCGTATCGCTGTCAGAGGTTGTCAATGAATAAGCCGCGCAAGGTTGCGCCGGCCAGGCGCGCGAACCCGCTGCCCAAGGACCGCCACTTCGTGACGGCCCTGGCCCGCGGACTCGAGGTGCTGGCCTGCTTTCGCCACGGCGACCGCATGCTCGGCAATCAAGAACTGAGCAAGCGCTGCGGCCTGGCCAAATCCACGGTCTCGAGGCTCACGCACACGCTCACCCAGCTCCAATATCTGATCTACGTGGAGGAAAGCGCCAAGTACAGCCTCGGCACCGCCACGCTGAGCTTGGCCAGCGTGATGCTGTCGCGGCTGGATATCCGCAAGCTCGCGCATCCCTTGATGCAGGAATTGGCTGAATTCGGCCAATGCATGGTGAGCCTCGGCAGCCGCGATCGGCTCTCGATGATTTACATCGACGCGGCCCGTGGATCGGCGGCGGTCACCTTGAGCCTGGACACCGGCGCGCGGATCCAGATCGCCACCTCGGCGATGGGCCGCGCCTATCTGACGGCCGTGCCGGAAAACGAACGCAATGACATCATGGAACAGGTGTGCGAGCTGGCCGAAGCCGGCCGGCGCCTCGATCTGCAGCGGGGCGTGACCAAGGCATTGCGCGATATTCGCGAACTGGGCGTGTGCTGCTCCTTCGGCGACTGGCAAAAGGACGTCAACGCCATTGCCCTGCCGGTGCGGCCGGGCGGCGGACTGCCGCCCATGGCGATCAATTGCGGCGCGCCGGCCTACATGGTGTCGAAGGAGTTCCTGCTGGAGAAGGTGCGGCCGCGCCTCATCGCGCTGGTCCACGAATTGGAAACGTCCCTGGGCACCGCCGGCTGAGTGCGGCAGCGATTTGCGGCGCGGCTAGACGCGGCTGATCATGATGGGCGCCGGGGTGCCGGTGCCTGCCGCCCTGCCCGCACCCGGATTCACGCCCGCACGCCAATCCGACGGCGACTGGCCCGTCCAGCGGCGAAATGCGCGGGTGAAGGAACTGCCGGCGGAAAACCCCAGCAAATACGTCACGTCGCTGACCGTATGGCGCGGCGCGCTGAGATAGGCCAAGGCCAGCACCCGGCGGGTCTCGTCCAGGATCTCCTTGTACGTGGCGCCCACATCGCTGAGCTTGCGCTGCAGCGTGCGGGCGCTCATGTTGAGCAGTTCCGCGACATCCTCTTGGGAGGGTTCGCCGTCGGCCAGCCGCCGCGTCAGCACTTCGCGCACCCGCCCTTGAATGTTGTCGCGTTCGATCTGCGACAGGTATTCAAGTGCAATGGCGTCATTGTGCCGCGCCAATTCCGGATTGCCGCCGTCCAGCGGGCGCTCGATGGCGGCGCAGTCGAACACCAATCGAGTCTGCGCCGCGCCGAATTGCAAGGGGCTGCGCAGCAGGCTCTGGAAGTCCTCGATCTTCGCCGGGCGCGCGCGGCGAAACTCTATGCGCAGCGGCGAATAATCGTGCCCCAGCAGCGAGCGGCACATGCGCAGGTAGGCGGCGACCAAGGCATCGACGGACTCATCCGCAACATTGGGGGCCGGCTCGATGACGAAGTGATATTCCTCGCCGCGGCGAAAGAATTCATACTCGATGGCGTCGCTGGCCACGTGGCAGTAGCGCTGCGCGCGCTCGAAGGCTTCCTTGAGCGTCGAGCTGGCCGACAGGCCGTAGCTCAGCGCGTGAAAGGTGGTCTGCTTGATATGGCTGGCGACCTTGATCCCGAACGCCGGATCGTGGGTGGCCGCCACGGCGATTCTCCATAGGCGCTCCGTGTGAGTCAGCGGGCAGCGCACGGTAGGGCTGTCCAGAGACTTGAGGTCGAATCCCGCCTCGGCGAGCAGCGCCGCACTGTCGCATCCGGCCGCCTCCAAGGCACGGCCTATGGCCTTGACCCAGGAGCCCAGTGTCGTTCTGACGCCCTGGCAATCCTTGGCCGGCACGGATTCTAAAGCCACAGAGGCCTGCGTCCGCATTTCTGGTACTCCCCCGATCCACCATCTTGCGCCGGGGACCATCGCCGGTCCCTCCCCCAAGACTAGATTGGTTCTCCCCAGCGCGCAATCTCATCCATCCGTGGGCCGGTCCCCGCCTAATCCCGATCCGGCGCTCCCAGCGGAAATAGTCCGCGATAGGGCCTCGCCTCATCGACTGCACGGGCTACCGATGGGCGGGCAAGCAGCCGGGCACGATAGGCTCGCACGTCTGCAAACCGGGGATCGATGGGGTGCACCCAATCGGCATAGAACAAGGAAGGAGCGGCCGCACAATCCGCCAGTGAAAAATGCTCTCCCGCGGCCCACGGCCGGTTTCGCATGACCGAATCGAGCCACTCGTAGGATATGTCCAGCTGAGCCTTTGCATCGGCAACACCCGTGGGATCGCGGCAGGCCGGATCCCGAAGGCTGTCTGCGACCACCTTTGCCGTGGGGGTCATGACGTAGTTGTCGAAGAACCGATCCATGAAGCGCGTGTGCAGCGCGGCTTCCGGACTCTCGGGAATCAGCCGCGCCGGACCGGGGTGGTGCTGCATGAGATATTCAATGATGACGCTGGCCTCGATCACGGTGGTGCTGCCATCCAGCAGTACGGGAAACTTCTTGTGCGGCCACAATGCGCCCAGCTCGGCGAATCCTTGCGCATCATTCAGCATGCGAAAACCGAAGTTCGTGCCGTTTTCGTAAAGCGCAATCAACGCCTTCTGACTGTAGGAAGAGAACGGATGGGCGTAAAGAACCAGTGCCATTGTGAATCACCTCAATCGGCGGTTGTGTAGCTGCTGCCGGCTTCTGCTGACATCCGTCTCAGACAGCCGCTTCCGATGCGGCCGCGGCGGCCGCCGTCATACCTCTGATCCTGCGATCGATGAAATACATCATCGCGAGCGATGCCAGCGTGGAGCACACGAGCACGTAGCCCACGGTATCGAAATGCAGCAGGGGACCTTCGGGGGTCTGCACGACGATGAGGCCCGCCACTATGGCGGCGACACCGCCGGACACCTGCTGCAGCGAGGAGCTGATGGACATGTACGAGCCGCGGTCGGCCGGCTTCGGCAGCGCGGACATGAGCGCCGATGCGGAGATCATGCGCGAGAAGATGCCGACCTGCAGCACCACGACGGTCACGACCAGCACCCAGAACGGACTCAAATGAAGGTGCGTGTAGATCACCACCATCACGATGGTCACCGCGCAGCCGAAGGAGAATACCTTGAACTTCCCGAGCGCATCGCTGGCCCGGCCGATGAGCGGCCCGGATACGATGGAGAATGCGCCCGTGATCACGTAGAGCAGCGGCAGTTTGTCGACCGGCAGCCCGATGTTGTGCACCATGAATACGCTCATGAAGGGCATCAGCATGAAACCGCCCACGGTCAGCAATCCCGTCGTGGCGAAGCCCTGCAGATAAACACGATTCGACACCGTATGAATGAGGTGATGCAGCGGGCTGCGATCCGGATGATGCTTCAGATGCTCGGCGACCGGGCGCATGTGGATCAGGATCATTCCGCCCACCAGAGCGCTGACGGCGACGATCATGAAGAAGGGCGCGTTCCACCCCCAGCGGGTGGACAGCAGCAGGGCCAGCGGAATCCCCAACACGCTGCTGCCGGCGAAGGCGGTCTGAATCACTCCCATGACGCGGCCGCGCATTTCCAGCGGAAACAGATCGGTGACGATGGCGAAGGAAATCGAGCCGACGACGCCCGCGAACACACCGGTGACCATCCTGGCGAGCAGCAGCCGGTGATAGCTCGAGGCCAGACCGCAGAGCAGCGTGCCGGCCAGAAAGCCGGAGTAGAAGAACAGCAGCAGTTTCTTCCGGTCGAAGCGGTCGGCGAACCCGGCCGTGAGGAACCCCGACACGCCGGCGCTGAACGCGTACGCCGAGACGATCATTCCGAATTGCGCGGGCGTGATCTTCAGCGCGGGGATGACCAGCGCACCCAGGGGAGAGAGCACCATGAAGTCGAGCACGATGGTGAACTGCAGGAAGGCGAGAACGGCCACGACGAATTTCTGGTAGCTCGAAAACGCGTTGCCGGCCGCTTTGCCGGCCTTGCTCGACTTCGGATTCATTACGTTACTTGCCGCGGATCGCTTCGACTGTGCGCCGCAGAATCTCCAATACCCGCCTCTTCTCCTGCATCGAGGAGTTGAGTTTTTCGCGGATGGCGGCCTTCAGTTCATCGCGCAGGCCGCGGAACTCGGCTTTCATTTGCCGCCATTCATCCGGGGCTTCGCCGCTCGAACCGCTGCCGAAGTGGTCCACGACATCCTCATCCTCGGCGAATTGCCTTTGGAAGTGGGCCAGCTTGCGGCCGAAGATCGCCAGCTGGTCCCATATCTCAGTCGCCGCGGCGCGATGTTCGTTCAGATGCCCCGTGCCGTCTGCCGTAATGCTATAGAGTTTTTTCGTGCCCTCCACGGCCGCGGCGGCGTAGCCCATCTCTTCGAGATAGGTGAGCGCCGGATAAACCATGCCCGGACTGGGCGTATAGATGCCGCTGGAACGCTCCTCCACGGCCTTGATGATTTCATAGCCGTGGCGGGGCTTATCGCCCAGCAGCAGTAGGATGATCAGCTGCAAGTCTCCGGAGGCAAGCACCTTGGCCGTGCGCATGCCGGGCCCGCCGCCTCGAAACCCGCCGCCGGAGCGGCCACCGCCGAAAAAGCCGCCTCTGCCACCGCCGAAGTGCCGGTGACCGTCGCGGCCGATGCAAAAATAATCTGAATGCAAGGACATTGTCGCTCCGCTTACCTATTTAAAATATATCTCATGATATATTGAAAGTAAAGAGATATTGAACCAAAGGAGACCGTTTGCATGAGACCGATGTATCACCGCACAGAGGGAGCAGCTCCGGTGCCCTTTTACGCCGGGGTGCCGAGCGGCAGAAAAATTATGGCTGGCCGCGGTAGGACACCCCGGCACCGTGATTGACCGGTTGGAGCACCCGCGGGGTGTCCCCGCCAATCGCTCAAAACTTCCGTGTCGAGTATTCGCTAGAACGGAATATCGTCGTCGAAGTCCTCTTTGCCGCCCGCCGGGGCCGGCGCCGACGATTGATCGTATTCGTCCCGAGGGGGGGCCGTGCCGCTGCCGCCGCGCTCCGCACCGCCGCCCATGCCACCGCCACTACCACCCCCGCCACCGCCACCGCCGGCACGACCGCCGAGCATTTGCATGTTGTCGGCGATGATCTCGGTGGTAAAGCGGTCATTCCCCTGCTTGTCCTGCCATTTTCGGGTACGCAATTTGCCCTCGACGAACACCTGGGAGCCCTTGCGCAGATATTCGGCAGCGATTTCACCCAGACGGCCGAATAAAGCGATGCTGTGCCATTCGGTGCGCTCTTGCTGCGCCCCAGAGGCCTTGTCCTTCCAAGACTCGCTGGTGGCGATGCGGATGTTCGTGACCGTCATCCCGCTCGGCATGGAGCGGGTTTCCGGGTCTGCGCCGAGATTGCCCACCAAAATAACCTTATTTACGCCGCGCGCCATGTCTTGCCCCTCACCGTCAGCTCATTGATTATTGCCAGCGGACAAAACTCATCTCACTGCCAATTAGAATTGCCGCGACGGTTCTTTAAGAATTAATTACTGGCAAAGCGGCCGCTTTGCCCCTCGCTGTTAATCCTACCATCCGAGCCGAACGATCGGAGCGGAAGCGACTTACATCATGCCGAATCATCGGCGACATTGGCGTCCTGCATAAGTTAGCGGAATGCCGACATAAACAATTCTGCAACTTGGCTTACGCGCACCCAAATCTGCGACACATGGGACTGTAATAGGAGCCGCCGAGGCGAACTGAAGCCGCAAGTTACGACGCCGCCCACGCAAATTGATGCCCTTGGGCTACAATATTGACCGAAATGATAAAATTAGACGCCCAGAGGCTACAGTGACCACTCTTGCAGAAGTTGCTAATCAGTTAAAAGCCGCTCGTCATGCCGCAGGCGTATCCCAGACCGACCTTGCGCGCCGCGCTGGGGTCGCTCGGACTACGGTTGCGCGCATGGAATCGGTCGCCAGGGGCGATATGAGCGTCTCAGTGCTCCTTCGATTGTTGGAAGCAGCGGGCTATGAGCTGAGGACCGTCAAGGCTGGTCACACCCGCACGCTCGAGGACGTCCTCGCTGAGCAGAAGTGTGCGTAGCCTGCAACGCTGACTCCAAAATAGTTTAGGTAAAATATTGAATTTTAAGGAAAAATAGATGTATCGACCGCGTTAGTGCGGCAAGCTGCACCGCAGCAGGGCGATATGCGACGCACCGAGGTGTTCGGCCCTTGTAGGGCCGCACCGTTGCAACCAGAATACCGGTTATGCAAGCAATTGACCTAGCCACTGAGCGCGCGGTGCGCGTCTTCCTCGCCCGGGTTCCGGCGGATCTCAACGTGGAGCTTGCCCTCCTGTTTGGGTCGCGCGCGCGGGGACCACAGGCTCGACAGCGACGCTGATGTAGCTCTCATACTTGAAAGAGGCAACGAATGGCCAGTACTTGAGGCGCTTGCTGGCTTGGCTTTTGACGTGCTGATGGATACCGGTGTTCTAATTCAAGCAGTTCCGATCTCATCGCGGGATTGGGCTCATCCCGAACGGTTTCCACGGCCGGGCTTCCTTCGCAACGTGGCTAGAGAAGGCATTGCCCTTTGAGCGATTCAGCATTCGCGCAGGCTCTAGTCAAGAAAGGCGAGCGCGCTCTGGCGAGCGCGAATACCAACAACCTACGTGAAGGTGATATGGACGGCGCAGTTAACAGAGCCTACTACGCCATGTTTAACATCGCGCGAGCTGCGTTGCTCCGTGCTGGCATACCCGAAAGCGAACTGCCCAGATCCCATAACGGTGTCAGCGGAGCGTGCACCCGGAGTGGACTCAAGTCACTCAAACGACCACATTGATAGGGAAAGCGTGCAACCAGAACGGGACGTCGGTCTGGATTTCGATCCGGAACAATAGATTGCATTCTCACCGCCGGGACACCACTACGGTCGTCTCGTTTCGAGTTCACAACTCATTGATATTCAAACCTATTCACCCGCACTTGACGCGGCGGGTATAGTGATTGGTTACATGCAAAATATCCGCATCCGGGGCGCCCGGACCCACAACCTGAAGAACATCGATCTCGACCTGCCGCGCGATCGCTTGATCGTATTAACCGGCCTGTCGGGCTCCGGAAAGTCTTCGCTGGCCTTCGACACCATCTACGCCGAGGGTCAGCGGCGCTATGTCGAATCGCTGTCGACCTATGCCCGGCAATTCCTCTCGATGATGGAGAAGCCGGACATCGACACCATCGAGGGCCTGTCGCCGGCGATCTCCATAGAGCAGAAGTCGACTTCGCACAACCCGCGCTCCACGGTGGGCACGGTGACCGAAATCCACGATTACCTGCGTCTGCTGTATGCCCGCGCCGGCACGCCGCGCTGCCCGGATCATCACATCGACCTTGCGGCCCAGACCGTCAGTCAAATGGTCGACGCCGTGCTTGAGCATCCCGAAGGGACCGCCCTGATGCTGCTCGCGCCCGCCATTGCCGAGCGCAAGGGCGAGCATGCCGAGCTCATCGAGGAATTGCAGGCGGGCGGTTTCGTGCGCGCCCGCATCGACGGCCGCGTCGTGGAACTGGATCAGGCGCCCAAGCTCGACGTGCGCCGCAAGCACACCGTCGAAGCCATCGTCGATCGCTTCAAGGTGCGTCCCGACTTGGGCCAGCGTCTCGCCGAATCCTTCGAAACCGCCTTGCGGCTGGGCCAGGGCGTGGCGCGCATTGCCTACATGGACGACCCGCAGCGCGCCGAACTCGTGTTCTCGGACAAATTCGCCTGCCCCATTTGCAACTACTCCTTGAGCGAGCTCGAACCACGCCTGTTCTCCTTCAACAGTCCGACCGGCGCCTGCCCCGCCTGCGACGGCCTCGGCACCCAGGATTTTTTCGATCCGGAGAAAATCGTCGCCAATCCGCATCTGTCGCTGGCCGGCGGAGCGGTGCGCGGCTGGGACCGGCGCAATGCCTATTATTTTCAGCTGATTCAATCGCTGGCGCGGCACACCAAGTTCGACATCGAGGCACCGTTTGACAGCCTGCCGCAAAAGATCAAGGATCTGGTGCTGTTCGGCAGCGGCGATGAGCAGATCGAATTCAAGTACCTCGACGGCAAGGGCGGCACGGTCAAGCGGCAGCACACCTTCGAGGGCATCGTCAGAAATCTGGAGCGTCGCTACAAGGAAACCGAATCGGCGACGGTCCGCGAAGAGCTGGCCAAGTATCGGTCCTCGCGGCCTTGCCCCGAGTGCGAGGGAACCCGGCTCAACCGCGCGGCGAGAAATGTCTTCGTCGACGGCAAAAGCGTTCCGGAGATCTCTTCGCTGTCGGTGGAGCGCGCCTTGGAGTTCTTCGGCAAGCTCAAGCTGCTCGGCTGGCGCGGCGAGATCGCGGTCAAGATCGTCAAGGAAATCGGCGATCGGCTCGGGTTCCTCGGCAATGTCGGCCTGGGCTACCTTACCTTGAATCGCAGCGCCGACACGCTGTCGGGCGGCGAGGCACAGCGCATCCGGCTCGCAAGCCAAATCGGCTCCGGTTTGGTCGGCGTCATGTACATTCTCGATGAGCCGTCGATCGGCCTGCACCAGCGCGACAACCAGCGCCTGCTCGACACCCTCGTCAATCTGCGCGACCTCGGCAACACGGTCATCGTGGTGGAGCACGATGAGGACGCCATCCGCCAGGCGGATCATGTCGTGGACTTGGGTCCCGGCGCAGGCGTCCATGGCGGCTACATCGTGGCCCAGGGCACGGCTGCCGAAGTCGCTGCGCATCCCGACTCGATCACCGGACAATATTTGAGCGGCCGGCGCTCCATAGAGATTCCGGCGAAGCGGCGTGCGCCCGATCCGGCGCGCATGCTGCGGGTCCTCGGAGCCACCGCCAACAACCTGAAGAAAGTCACCGCGGAATTTCCCCTGGGGCTGCTCACCTGCGTCACCGGGGTCTCCGGTTCCGGCAAATCGACCCTGATCAACGACACCTTGTTTCGCGCGGTCGCGACTCAGCTCAACCATGCCTCCGCGGGAACGGCGCACTTCGATCGCATCGAAGGCCTCGACTTCATCGACCGCGTGATCGAAATCGACCAAAGCCCGATCGGCCGCACGCCTCGCTCCAACCCGGCCACCTACACCGGCCTGTTCGCGCCCATCCGCGAGATCTTCGCCTCCGTCCCGGAATCGCGGGCACGGGGCTATGAAGCGGGACGGTTCAGCTTCAACGTCAAGGGCGGCCGCTGCGAGGCCTGCCAGGGCGACGGCGTGATCAAAGTAGAGATGCATTTTCTCGCCGACGTCTACGTGCCCTGCGACGTCTGCAAGGGCAAGCGCTACAACCGCGAGACCTTGGAGATCCGCTTCAAAGGCAAGAACATCCAGGAAATCCTCGAGCTCACGGTCGAAGACGCGCTGCCGTTCTTTTCCGCCGTGCCGACCGTGCAGCCGAAACTACAAACCTTGCTCGATGTGGGGCTGTCCTACGTTCGACTGGGGCAAAGCGCCACCACCCTGTCGGGCGGCGAGGCGCAGCGAGTCAAACTCGCCAAGGAGCTCTCGAAACGGGCCACCGGGCGCACGCTGTACATTCTCGACGAACCGACCACCGGATTGCATTTCGCCGATATCGCACAGCTGCTCGCCGTGCTGCAGCGCCTGCGCGACGAAGGCAACACGGTGATCGTGATCGAGCACAATCTCGACGTGATCAAGACGGCGGACTGGGTGGTGGATTTGGGACCCGAAGGGGGCGATGGCGGCGGCCGCATCATCGCCGTCGGGACGCCGGAACAAATCGCGGCGAACAAGGCGTCGTACACCGGGCATTATTTACGGTCCACGCTGACTCCGCCGGCCGTACGTAAGCGCGCATGAGCACGCCGTGGCGCCACCGGGTCACGGCGCCGCGCATCACGCCCCTGTTGGGAGTCCTGATCGGCGCCGCGGGCGGCGGCATCTATTGGCTGGGAGCGCAAATCTGGCCGGCCAGCATCGCCGTGATCTTATCGATGCTCGCAACCACACTGCTCTCAGCGGGTGCAAGTGCGGGCACGAGGACACGGGCCACGGACGCCGGCCGGGTGGGTTTCGTGTTCGCCGTCCTCGTGAAGTACAACGCGCTGATGGCCCTGTCGGCCGCGAACCTGCCGTTCGCAGTGCCCGCGAACTTCGCCCTGGGCTTGATCATGATCGCCGGAGAGGCTTGCAGCCGTGCCCTACTCGTCTCGGTCCCCGCAGCGCTGGTGCAGCCCGCCGCAAAGCCGGCTTCTCTCGGCGATATCGGCATCGCATTGGCCATCGGCTTCGCGCCGGCGGCGCTGATCGGCTTGCCCGGCCTCGTCGGCTTGGCCGGCGCCATTCTCGCGCGCATCGTGTTCATCGCCTACCTCAGGCGGCGCCGGCCGCCGATCACCGCAGCCGACCTCGATGGGACTCAACAGCTGATCGAGGTGTGCTTTTACCTGAGCGCGCTCGCGGCCTGGGCGTACATTTAAATCTCATTCTATAATGCAGCGCGATCATGAACCCCCATCTGCAAGCTCGCTCGCGAGCACGTTTCCGCGGAAACGCCGTAACGTCCGCTCCGGACTTTGCGCCTACCACGCCTACCACCCCGGGATGAGGCACCGCACGCCATCGACCGCCCCTGCGGCATCGCTCCTGGCGCGCGCCGCGCTGCCCGTGCTCACGCGCTTGGACCCGGAACTGGCCCACGATCTGGGCTTGGCGGGATTGCGGTGGTTGCGGCCGCTGTGGCCCGCGCTCGAACTTGCGGCCCATTCGCCGGTGCAGTGCTTGGGGCTGAACTTTGCACATGCGCTCGGTCTCGCGGCGGGCTTCGACAAGAACGCCGATTGCTTGGATGGCCTGGGTGCCATGGGCTTCAGTCACGTTGAACTCGGTACGGTGACGCCGCGCGCGCAACCGGGCAATCCCAAGCCGCGCATGTTCAGAATTCCCCAAGCACATGCGCTCATCAACCGCATGGGATTCAATAACAAAGGCGTCGATCATCTGGCCGCGCAAGTATCCCGCAGCCGCTATCCCGGAATTCGCGGCATCAGCATCGGCAAGAACGCCGATACCCCGCTCGAGAACGCCCAGGACGACTATCTGACGTGTCTGCGCAAGGTCTACGCCGTCGCTGACTACGTCGCCGTGAACATCTCCTCGCCCAACACGGCCCGGCTTCGCGAGCTGCAGGCCCGCGACGGTTTGGAGAGAATTCTGAGCCCCCTGTTCGAAGAGCGCCGCGTATTGCAGGAGCGTCATGGGAAACACGTCCCGATCGTGGTCAAAGTCGCGCCGGATTTGACTGCGGAGCAGATCACCGCGCTGGCGTTGGATTTGCGCGCCCTGGCGGTCGACGGCGTGATCGCCACCAACACGACGACCGACCGGCGCGTGCTGGGTGAGGCGCCGGCCGCCGCGGCGGCCGCAGCGCAGCCGGGGGGCCTGAGCGGCGCGCCGCTGCATCCCCTGTCGGTGAGGGTGATTTCGCAGCTGCGCGTGGAATTGGGCGCCGGCTTTCCCATTATCGGGGTTGGCGGTATCGTGAGCGCTGATCACGCCCTGGCGACACTGCGTGCAGGTGCAAACCTCATTCAGGTATACACGGGGTTCGCTTACCGAGGGCCTATGCTGCTCGAGGAGATACATCGTGCGTTATCGGCATGATTGACGCCGACATCATCGAGCGCTTTCAACGCGACGGCGCCGTGTGCCTCCGGCAGTTGTTTCGGCCGGAGGAAATCGCCGTGCTGCGCGCCGGCATCGATGAGAATCTCGCCCACTTGAGCCCGCGCGCCAAGGTTGCGAGCGGAGCGGAAGATCCGGGGCACTTTGTCGAGGACTTCTGCAATTGGCAGGACAACGCGGACTATCGGCGCTTCATATTCGATTCGCCGCTGCCCGAAACGGCGGGCCGGCTGATGCGCAGCTCGACCGCCCGCCTCTACCACGATCACATGCTCACCAAGGAGCCCGGCACCCGGCAACCCACGCCATGGCACCAGGACCAGCCGTACTACAATGTCGAAGGGCGCCAGAACGTCAGCTTCTGGATTCCCGTCGATCCGGTGAACCGCGAGTCGACATTGGAGTTCGTAGCCGGCTCTCACTTGGGGCCCTGGCTGATGCCGCGTTCCTTCATGGACGCGCAAGCCAAATGGTTTCCCGAAGGTACGCTGGCCGATCTGCCGGATATCGAGGCCGCACGCGACGCATTTCCGATTCTCGGCTGGGAGCTTGCAGCCGGGCGATGCCGTTTGCTTTCACATGCTTACCTTGCATGCGGCCGGGGGCGTCACGGGCACGCATCGGCGCCGCGTGTTTTCCGTGCGGTTTCTCGGCGATGACATAACGCATGCGCCGCGCCGTTGGCGCACTTCGCCGGAATTTCCCGGCTTGCGCGAAGCGCTGCCCGCCGGGTCGCCCATGAGCCATGCACTGTTTCCCGAGCTGTGGCGGGCGCCCTGATGCCCGCCCCGCCCGCGCGCCGTCCGCACCGGATAACCTGGTCGGTGTTCATCGCGTTGCTGTTGCTCGCGATACTCTTCGTGACCGATACCGCATCGGAACTACCCCCGATGGTGGCCTCGCATTTCGACGCCTCCGGAGAGCCCAACGCCTTCATGCCGCGCAGCGGCTATGTCCGATTCGTGCTGTGCTTCGCGGTCGGGCTTCCCGTCGCCATCGTCACCATCCTCACGATGGTTTATTCGCGCGCCACCGAACTGAAATTGCCGAACCGCGATTACTGGCTGGCGCCGCAGCGGCTGGATCGAACGCGCGCATTTCTGGTGGCGCACGGCGTGTGGTTCGGATCCTTGCTGGTGACGCTGGTGTGCGGCGTTCACTGGCTGGAATTGGGCGCAAACCGCCTGCGGCCGCCGCATCTGTCGAATCAGACCTTTGCCGCGGTGATGCTCGCGTTTCTCATCGCGACAGCGGTGTGGATCTCGGTCCTGATGTTCGCTTTTCGCCGCCGCCCCACAGACCCGGGGTAGCATGCGGCTGCTGCTGGTCGAAGATGACTATTTGATCGGTCGCGGCGTCGACCAAACACTGCGCGACCAAGGTTACGCGGTCGATTGGGTGCGAGATGGGCTGGCGGCGCGGGCGCAAATCGCATCTCGCCTGCACGATCTGGCTGTCTTGGATCTCGGGCTGCCGCGGCTCGATGGCCTCGCCGTATTGCGGGAAGCACGTGAGCAGCAGCATGACTTGCCGATATTGGTGCTGACGGCGCGTGAAGCGCCGGCCGATCGGGTACGGGGCCTCGATGCCGGGGCCGATGACTACCTCGTCAAACCTTTCGACCTCGACGAACTCGCGGCGCGCATCCGGGCACTGCTGCGCCGGCGCGTGGGGCGGGCCGATCCGATCATCCAGCATCGCGGCATCTCACTCAATCCGAGCACGCAGCAGGTGCGATTCAAGGGAGAACTCGTCGCCTTGCAGCCGCGGGAATTCTTTCTGCTGCTCGCCCTGCTCGAACGGCCGGGCGCCGTCCTGTCGCGCGAGCAATTGCGCGGCAAACTCTACCGCTGGGGCGACGATGTGGAGAGCAATACCATCGACGTGCACGTGCATTCTCTGCGCAAGAAAATCAGCTCCGATTGCATCCGGACGGTGCGCGGGGTCGGCTATTGCACTCCGGCGGGTCCGTGACATCGCTGCGGCGCACGCTGGTCGTCTCGATGTTGATGGCAGTCGTCTCGGTGGTGCTTGCGGGCACCTACGCGGTGCACCGCGAGCTGGCGGAGGAACTCGGAGAACTCTACGACGCGGAACTCGCCCGCGAGGCGGGCGGCGCGCTGCGCGCTCCTGCGGGACTCGAACCGGATTTCGCGAAGGCGCACGACGATCCCGGTCAGGATACTGTCGTCACGGTGTGGAAGAATGACGGTTCCGCTCCGGTGGTGCTTGCCGGCGACTCAGCCGCGCACCGCTCGGGTCTCGTCCTGCAGCGGCCGCGGCGGGTCGGCTATACGACCGAACTGCTCGGCGGCCGGCTGTGGCGAACCTACGGCATCACCGGCAATGGAGCCTGGGTGATTGCGGCCCAGCCGATGGCCGTGCGCGACCAAGCCACGGGCAAGATCGAACGGCGGTTGAGGCTGCTTCTGGCGGCGATGGTCGCGGTGATCGCCGTGCTCGTCTGGTACCTCGTCGGGCGCGGCCTGGTCCCGTTGCGGCGTTTTGCGGAGGAAGTCGCGCAGCGTTCACCGGGGGCACTGCAGCCGGTGACTACGGGCGGTATTCCGGCCGAAATCGCCCCGGTCGCGGCGGCCCTGAACGCCTTGTTGGGACGGCTCGAGCGGGCGTTGGCCGCCCAGCAAACATTCGTCGCCGATGCGGCCCACGAGTTGCTCACGCCGTTGACGGCCGTCCAGGTGCACCTTCAGGTGCTCGAGCGTGCACACACAGAGAAACGCCGGGATGCGGCACACGAGGATCTCCGGCACGGCTTGCACCGCTGCATACGGCTGGCCAGGCAGCTCCTGGCTCTGGCGCGACAGTCCCCGGACGCACCCCACCCTCCCTCTGGACTGGTCGATCTGGCCGCCGTGGCGGCAGACGCAGTCTCGGAAGCGCAGCCCGCCGCGCTGGCGCGGCAGACCGACCTGGGGGTCGCCTCGAATTCACCCGCGGGAGTTCGCGGCGACGCCGACGGTTTGCGTCTTCTGGTGCGCAACCTCATCGACAACGCCATCAAGTACACGCCGCCCGGCGGTCGCGTCGACCTGCTCACGGGAATCACCGACGGCGTCGCGTGGCTCACCGTGAGCGACAATGGTCCGGGGATTCCGGACAGCGATCGGCAACGGGTCTTCGATCGCTTTTTCCGCGGCGGCGGCTCCGATGTCGACGGCAGCGGCCTGGGCCTCGCCATCGTGCGGGAGATCGCCGACCGCCATGATGCGGACGTCAGGCTCACCAGTCCCGGCAAGCTCGGCGGCCTGGATGCCGAGATTCGCATGGCGGCGGAGACTGCCGGTCAGCCACACCCCGCGAGCGGGTGAAATCTCGCCGGGGTTAATGCTGAGCTAAGAATTGCATTCCTATACTCCCTAAGGAGGCGTCGCTCTCGGACGGCACCGTCATGTCCGTCAGACCGTTGGGAGAGTAGGGTTTGCCAGTCAGTCTTGCGTTCAAACGGCTGTCGTGTGCGGCCATGGGACTCATCGCGATGAATCTCTCGATGGCTGCGGATGAGGCGCCGGCTGCATCCGGGCCTGAAGTCATCCCGGTCGATTTGGAGCCGATCATCGTTACCGCGCAGAAGGCGCCGGTGGGCCGGTCGATCGACCGCCGGACATACGATGCCGCCGCCGATCTGCAGAGCACGACGGGGACCGCGGCGGATATTCTGAACGACATACCCTCGGTCGAGGTCGACGCCGACGGCATCGTCAGCTTGCGCGGCGACAGCAACGTGATCATCCTCATCGACGGCAAGCCCTCGGCGCAACTGACCGGCGCCGCCGCGGCCGACGGCCTGTTCCAGTTGCCGGCGAGCGAGATCGCGAAAGTCGAGATCCTGCCCAATCCGCCGGCGCAGTTCAAAGCCGATGGCGCCGCCGGGGTCATCAACATCATCACGAAAAAGTCGCGCCCATCCGGTTCCTCCGGGACGGTCCAGGCCAGTATCGGAAACGACGAGCGCTATTCGCTCGGTGCCGACGGGAATTACAGCGCCGGGCCCCTCAACTACTCCGGCGGGCTCGGTCTGCGGCAGGACGACCGGCAGCGCATTCTCACCGACAGTCGCGCCGCGATCGACCCGGCCACTCAGGACCTCGTTCTCAGCCAGGAGCAGGTCGATGAGCACGTACGCCGGCTCACGCCATCGCTCAAGGCCGGGCTGGACTACCAGGTCGATGACAGCCGATCCGTGGGGGCCGAGTTCGGTCGCCGCGAACGATTCGGCGACCGGCATTTCGATCAGTACGACGAAAGCGCATTTGCGACCGGTCCGCCGACGAGCATTTCGGATCGTTACAGCTCGGGTCACGAATGGCGCCTCGACAGCGACCAGAAAATACATTTCGACCAGAAGCTGGCGCGTCCTGACGAGACGCTGAGTTTTGCCCTGCAACGCTCGCTCGTCAGCGAGCGCGAGCACTACGACTACACCAACATCTATTCCGTACCGCCGGCGGTACCGAGCTACGATGACCTCAATCTCAGTCTCGATCTGCTCACCACGGAGTTCAGCGTCGACTACTCATTGCCTCTGGCGAAGGACCGCACGGTGAAGGTGGGTCTCGACGCCCAGAAAGATGAGGACGATTTCGGCAACTCCGGCGACACTGCCGATCCGGCGACCGGCCTGTGGGAGTTGAATCCTGCGATCACCAATTACTTTCAGTATCTGCAGAAGATCGGCGCGATCTACGGCAGCTACCAGGCAACCGTGGAATCGTGGACCTTCCTGGCCGGCCTGCGGGTCGAGGATACTTGGGCCGCATTTCCCGAGGTCACGGGAAGCGGCTCGAGCACCGAGCAATATGCGCGCGCCTACCCGAGCTTGCACGTGGATCACAGCCTCTCCGAAGATTCCACGCTGTCGTTGAGCCTGGGCCGCCGCGTGACGCGCCCCGACCCGGAAGCGCTCAATCCCTACGTCGACCGCCAGGACACGCAGAACCTGCGCGCCGGCAATCCCAACCTCCGGCCGGAGGATACGCAGTCTTACGAAATCGGCTATAACGTCGATTCGAAAAACTTGAGCTACGGTGTGACGGGCTATCTGCGGCGCAATCGCAACAGTGTCACCGACGTGACGCAGGTGGTCAGCGCCGATGTGGTCCTCATCACCAAGGAGAATCTGGCGAAAGATACGGCCGGCGGACTCGAGCTCACGTCCAACGGACACCTAACGCAAACACTCTCGTATGGCCTGAGCGCGAATCTCTTCCATGACGAAATCGACGCCACGGCGCTCTCGGCCACCGGCCTCAAATCAACCACCGGGATCAATGCCAAGGCCAGCCTCGACTATCATCCGACGGCGGCGGACACGGCGCAGATATCCTTCAGCAGGTCCGACAAACGCCTGACGCCGCAGGGCTATGTCGGCGCGATCGATCTGGTGAACCTGGGTTTCAGGCACCAGATTCACCCCAACCTATCCGCCGTCATCACCGTGTCGGATCTCTTCGACGGCCAAGTATTTCGCCGCTTCGTCGGCACGCCGACGTTGACGGATAGCTACCAGCGAGAGCAGGTAGGCCGGATCGCCTACCTCGGCATCGTCTACGCGTTCGGCGCGCCGAAGAAAAACAAGGCAAACGGCTTCGACTACGATCAGTAGCCGTATTGCTACTGGCGCAACACCGCCGTCAGTGTGATCTCCGGGACGCTGGCCAGTGCCTTCGACAAGGGACAGCTTTGTTTGGCGCCGGCCGCGATCTTCTGAAATGCCGCCTCATCGATGCCCGGCACGGTGGCCTCCAGCCGCAGGTTGATGCGATCGATCAGGAACCCGCCGTCTTTCATCACCAATCGCACGCCGGCCTGCGTATCGACGGCGGTGGTGGCAAATCCTGCCGTATCGCAGGCGAAGGAAAACGCCATGGTGAAGCAGGCAGCATGCGCCGCCGCCAGCAATTCCTCCGGATTCGTGCCGCGGCGGTCGTCCTCGAAGCGGCTGGCAAACCCGTAGGGGTAGCCTTTCAAGACGTCGGTCTGAGTGCTGATCTTGCCGACGCCTTTTTTGCCCCGGCCTTCCCAATGCACGCTCGCAGTTCTGTCGCTCATGACGCTCTCCTTGACGCTAGTAATGCGGTAGAGGGATGAAATCGGTTTCGCCGGGCACGGCGGGAAATTGCCGCTGTTCCCAGCGCTCCTTGGCGCGCTCGATGCGCTCGTGAGACGAGGCAACGAAGTTCCACCAGATGTGGCGCGGCGTCGGAAAATGTTCGCCGCCCAGCAGCATCGCTCGGGTGTCGCTGTTCGCGCGCAACAGGCATTGGGTCCCGGGCGCGAGCACGGCGAGCTGGCCGGCCGTCACGGGTATTGCGCCGACGGCGAGTTCACCCTGCGCCACGTATATCGCACATTCGCTGTACTCTGCGGGCACTTCGAGCGCCGCGCCGCGTGCCATTTGGGCGTGCACGTACAGCGTCGGCCATAGCGTGGCCACCGGGGAGCGCAGTCCGAAGACCTCGCCGGCAATGATGCTCAAGTCGACGCCATCCGCCACGCGCCTCGGCAGATCGGCTGCCGCGTAGTGCACGAAAGCCGGTTCGCCGTCCTCCTGTCCGTCGGGCAGGGCGACCCAGCTCTGAATGCCATGAACGTGCTCGCCCAACGCACGCGCCGCTCGGGGAGTTCTCTCGGAATGCACGATGCCGCGGCCGGCCGACATCCAATTCACGTCGCCGGGACGGATTTCCCGTACCGTACCGAGGCTGTCGCGATGCTCCAGAGAGCCGGCGAACAGATAGGTCACGGTCGCAAGCGCAATATGGGGGTGCGCCCGCACGTCGATCCCGCCCCCGGGGGCGAATTGCGTCGGGCCGAGGTGATCGAAGAAAATGAATGGCCCCACCATCTGGCGGCCCTCCGCGGGCAGTACGCGCCGCACCACAAATCCGCCCAAATCACGTTCGCGCGAACCGATCACTTGTAGGATTGCCATGTGCTGCCCGGGGTGGTCTTTCTCGGCTGCCATTATGACAACAGATCGCGCGGCGCGCCGCGAGTTCATCTACAGCCGCCCCCCCGGGGCGCCGCCGCGCCTAACGATGCTATTCTGCACGGCGATTGGCACGAAGGCTCGGAGAGCTTGAGATATGGTCGACAGGAAAAAACGAGCGGTAACCCGAGCTGCCGCGGAAGACGCGGTGCGGACTTTGCTGCGCTGGGCCGGCGATGATCCCATGCGCGAGGGCTTGCGCGATACCCCAAAGCGCGTCGCCAATGCCTATGGCGATTGGTTCTCGGGATATGCCATCGACCCGGGCGCGTACCTGCGCCGCACCTTCGAGGAAGTGGAGGGCTACGACGAAATGGTGGTGTTGCGCGACATCAGCTTCGAGTCATTCTGCGAACATCACATGGCGCCCATCATCGGACGCGCGCACGTCGGCTACCTGCCCACCGACCGGGTGGTCGGCATCAGCAAGCTCGCACGGGTGGTCGAGGGCTACGCGCGGCGTTTCCAGGTACAGGAGAAGCTCACCTCGCAGATCGCCGCGTGCATCAACGAAGTTCTCAAGCCGCGGGGCGTCGGCGTGGTGATCGACGCGGTTCACGAGTGCATGACGACGCGCGGTGTGCATAAGCGCGGTGTCTCCATGATCACGAGTAAAATGATGGGCACCTTCCGCGCGGATGCCAGCACGCGCGCGGAGTTCCTGAGATTCATCGATATCGAGGGTCGCGCCCAGCGCTGATCAGTTGCGCTTTCGCTCGGCGGCGGCACGCACCGGCATCAAGTCGACGGAAAAGCTATATTTGTGCCGCTCGCCCGGCTGCAGCGCGCCGACACCGACCACATGGCGCGCAATTTTCTCGCCGCGCTCGTTGGTGATGGAGACCACCACGCAATACTCGCAGCTCTCGCCCCGATCGGCGTGGCGAATCGATCCCTCGATCCGCATCGCCGATACCGATTCCGCCTGCGGATCCCCGTTGGTGGAATTGAAGCGCAGATGGTGCTGGCACCCCGGGCAGATGTTGGCGCTCTGCAGGACAACCGCCTTGCAGTGAGGACATATCCGTGTCGCGCCTAATGTGCCGGCCCGAGCAACGCTCATGTTCAGTTGCCGCTGCCCACCAAGCCCGGCTTGACCTTGACCTTCTCGTCCTCCCACCCGAACTCGACGTGACCGCGCATGCGCGAGCCGGCCGCGACCGTAATGGACCCGGCCTTGACGTCGCCGACGATGATGCCGCCTTCCTGCACGTCGACTCGCTTGGCGGATTCGATATTGCCCTGCAGCTCGCCGCCGACCACCACGATGCCGGCCAAGACCTGCCCGGTCAAATGGGCGCCGGGTTCGATATTGAAATTACCGTCGATGCGCACGTCGCCCTTGAAGCGGCCCGCCATGCGCACATTGCCGGAGCCCTCGATCTTGCCCTCGATGGTCAGATTGGCGGCAATGACCGACTCCCCGCCCTCCGACGAAGTCTTGGGAGTGGGGCGGCGCGGCGACACGGCCACGGCCGGATCGCTCGTACTGCGCTCCGGCAAATTTCGCTCCGGCGGCGGCGCCGACGGGGGGACAACAGTGCCCGCGGAGGCGGACGTGGGTTTTTCGTTCCAAAGCGCCATGACTTAACTCTCCCATTGAGATGGTGACTAAAGCGTACACGCTAACGCCTAATAATGTCATCGGACCACTGTCTTGTAATGGAGACGGTGGGCCTCAGGGACGCCCTGTACGGGAGTCCCCTACGCGCGAATCGTCCCGGGCCGCGTCCAACAAACCGCACACCTCGCGCACTCCCTGCAGGATGCGCGGCGCCATTCGCCCCACCAGCGACGGGTCCACCGTGTACACATGATGTTGCTGTACGGCGCGGAGACTTGAGTACCGGCTCCATTGCGCTGCCTGCCGCTCACCCTCGGCGCCGGTGGCGGCGACGAGTATTACATCGGGGTTGCGCGCGAGCACGGCTTCCTTGTCGACCGCCGGCGCCAGTGTGGACAGGTCCGGCGAATACATTGTCGCCGCCGCACAGCGACAGCACTTCGCTGACCACGTGCCGGCCCGACAATGTGTACAAAGGCCGGTCCCATACCTGGTAAAAGACCCTCAGCCGCGGACGTGCCGCGTACTGCGCGCGCAGGTCCGCAAGTTCCGTGCGGTAGCGGCGCGCGGCCGCCGCCGCCGCCGGCTCGGTGCCCGCCAGCCGGCCGAATTCGAGCAGGGTGGTACCGATATCGTCCAAGTGGTGCTGATCGGTGACGTATAGCCGCAGGTGCAGGTGCTGCAATTCGGCTTTGCGGCGCGCGGGCGTGCCGGAGTCCCAGAGCACGATCAGCGTGGGCTTGAGCTTCAGCAGGCCTTCGATATCGAGAGCCGCAGGCTCGCCGACGCGGGGAATGGCCGCAACCGCCGCGGGGTAGTCGCTGGAATCGTCGACACCGACGATTCGGTCGCCGGCGCCGGCGGCAAACAAGAGCTCCGTGATGTGCGGACTCAAGCTGATGATTCTCGGAGAGGTTTCAGCCGCGCCGGTGCCGCCCGCCGCGCCGAGCCAGGCGGCGCCGCCGAACGCGAACGCCAGACCCAAAATGCAAGTGCGCCGGATGACCATGTCGTCATGGACTATAATGCGCCCGGGCAAAAATTGGGGTGTTAGCTCTTGTTTCAGCAACTTAAGCAGTTGAGCGCGGATTCGATTCTCGGGCTGATGGCGAAATATCGGGCCGATCCATCGGCATCGAAGGTCGATCTCGGCGTGGGCGTGTACCGCGACCTGAAGCGGCAATACCCCCGTGCTGGCCTGCGTGCGTCGCGCCGAGCAAGCGGTGCTCGCCGCGCAGACCACGAAGTCCTACGTGGCCGCCGCCGGCCGCGAAGAGTTCAACGGCGCCGTCGAGGAAATGGTCCTCGGGCGCGGCGCATGCGGCTCGCCGCGACCGGCGCGCGCGAACCACCCAGACCCCCGGGGGCTGCGGCGCCCTGCGGGTGGGCGCGGAGTTGATCCGCGCAGCGGCGCCCGCCGTCGCGGTTCACGTCAGCGATCCGACCTGGGGCAACCACACGCCCCTGCTGGGCAGTTCGGGGCTGCGGCTCGAACGCTACCCCTACTACGATTCAGCCGCGCACCGGCTGCGCTTCGACGCCATGCTCGAACGCCTGGATCGCGCCGCGGAGGGCGATGTGGTGTTGATTCACGCCTGCTGCCACAACCCCACCGGCGCCGATCTCGATCCGGAGCAATGGCGGGCGCTGGCTCAATTGCTGGCGCACAGGCGCCTGGTCCCGTTTCTGGATCTCGCCTACCAGGGTTTCGCCGTCGATCTCGACGCCGATGCGGCCGGCGTGCGGCTGGTCGCGGAGCAGGTTCCCGAAGCGCTGATCGCCATCTCGTTTTCCAAGAATCTGGGCCTGTATCGCGAGCGAACCGGTGCGTTGATCGCGATCGGCGAGAACGCAGACCCGCGCCGATGCGATGCTCAGTCACATGCTGCAAATTGCGCGCAGCATCTATTCCATGCCGCCCGATCACGGAGCGGCCATCGCCGCGCACATTTTCGCGGACCCGGCGCTCAAGGCAGAATGGATCGAGGAACTCGCGGCCATGCGCACGCGGATCACCGATATGCGGAACCTGCTGGCGCAGCAGCTGCGACGGGCGACGGGGGACGGGACCTTCGATTTCATCCGCCTGCAGCGCGGCATGTTCTCCCTGCTCGGCGTTTCGCCCCAAACCGTGGAGTGCCTGCGCGAGAAGCACCATATTTACATGCTGTCGGACAGCCGCATGAACCTCGCCGGCCTCATGCCGCACAACGTAGGCTACGTCGCCGACGCAATCGCCGCCGAGCTCGATCATGCGGTTCGAGCAACGGGCACTTCGGCAGGATGACGTTGACCGTGGTCGGGGTATTAGCTGGCTAATCCCCGAGGGCCTGGCTGAGCGCGGCGACCTCGGCAGCCGACTCGTTCATCACCTCGAGAGTCTTCGTCCCGTTCAAACCCAGGCGCTGGCGGCTCCAATATCGCCCAGGACGAGTTCGAGCCCCGGAACATCCGCCGTGTGCGAAGCCATGAGAATCGCGACGGCAATGACGTCGCTCAAATCGGGCGGACCTTCCTCGGTTCGGCTGAAGTCTGTCTGATCGCCCACCGCCTGCGCCATGGCTTCGGAGAAATCCCAATTTTCAAGAATGGCCTTGCCGATGGAGGTATGCCACTCGCCGATGATTTGGTTCAGCATGGTGTTGCTGGCGAACAGTTCCGGATGATCGATCACCCGCGTCAGCACGTATAACTTTCCGATGCCGTGCATCATGCCGGTCAGCATGGCCTCGTCCGGATTGACCTTCGTGCATTTCCTGGCGAGCACATAAGCAAACGCGGCCACCGCCGTGCTGCGCTCCCAGAGTTCGGTGAGATGGTGTTCCAAGCCGGTCAGCTTGTTGCTCTTGCGGATCTGCGCCATCGAAAAGGAGATCGAGGCGCTGCGCACCATGTTGTACCCGAGGCGATTGATCGCCGTGCGCAGATCGGTGACGACGCGGCCGCTGCGATTGAGCGACGCGGAATTCGCTATCCGCAGCAGGCGGGCGGCCAATGCCGGCTCGGATCCCACGACTCGAACCACCTGTTCCACCGAGGATTTGGGGTCGGACAGGACACGCCGGACCCGGATCGCTATTTCAGGAAATGAGGGAAGGTCGACATTGCCGCGCGACAGCTCCGCGGCCAAGGTGCGGACGAAATCGAACGCGACTTGGGACTGCTCAGGGGTATTCGTCAAATTTGCGCTCACAGTTTGCACGCCGCTGCCGTCACGCCGAATGCCGGCCCGAACTCAGGGAATCGACCGGCAGCGGCCAATCTTGAGGGCGGTCCTACGGATTTTACTTAATGCCGCTCTTGAAGCGCTGCTGTACTTCGCCGTGACGGCTGCGCTCCGTATAATTGGCCCCGCAATAGCCGGCAACCACTCGCCGCCAAAACGCCACGGCGCCCGGGTTGCGCAGATATTCGACGATTAGCCAGTCGCCGGCGAACCGATCGAAAATCAATGTGGCCGCGTCGCGGCCCATGCCGACCCGGCGGTGTTGCTTGCGCACGAAGAATTCGGACATCCGATAGTCCTCGGCGGGCTCGCCCGCGGCCGGAATCCGCGGCCGCGTCACCAGTGCGAAGCCCACGGGATCAGGCCCCTTGAGAATCACCAAGGGATGCGAGTGATCATTGGAAAACCAGTGGGCGAAGATTTCATCCTCGCGCGGGTTATCGGCGCCGAGTACGGAAAACAGGCCGGTGTTCAGATCGGCCAACGCGTCGATGTATTCGCCGTACACACTTTGGATCCACTGGCGATCCTTCTTCGAGTGTCTACAGTCGCGAATACTGACTAACAAGGGAATCCGCTACCCTGCCGTTCAGAAAAGACACAGCCCGGGCGAACGCGCCAGATGGCCGCCCGCCCGGGCATGTGAGATCAGCTATCGAGCCGAATTACGGCTTCGCAGCAGATGCTGCGCTCGAGGCTGCGTCAGCGGCTGCGCTCGCAGCTGCAGCTGCATCGCTTGCGGCAGAGGCGGCGGCGTCCGGCGCCGGCGCTGCGGCAGGAGGAGGAGTCGTATCAGCAGCCGGGGCGGGAGCCTCGGTCTTGCTGCCGCAGGCACTCAGCACGAATGCAGCGACAAAAGCGCTTAAAGCAAGTTTGGTCTTCATCTATCGATACCCCAGAAATATTAAGAATTGAATTTTAAGGCCGAGCGTTCTGTTGGGCGTTCACCCAAGTCTCCGCTGCGATTTTAGAGTGTTTCGCCCCAATTTCATATCTCTTTCGCGATCCCAGCAACGCCTTTAACGCTTTGGAATCGCGAGTGGGGTTAAAGGGCTATAGCTGCGATGGCGTCTGGCGCATACTTTAGGCTTTACAGCCGATGGGGAAAGACGTGAGCGAATCCAGTCTCGATGAGCTGTACAAACCGCATTTGCAGACGCTCATGCAGCGCGCCGAGCAGTCCCTCGCAGCGAGCCGCTTCGACGCCCTGGTCATCCACTGCAGGCTCTCCGCCCCTCCAGTTCCTGGACGATCAGGACTACCCCTTCAAAGTGAACCCCCAATTCAAGGCATGGGTGCCCATCGTGGACAATCCACGCTGCGTTCTGGTGTTCGTGCCGGGCAAGCGGCTCAAAGTGCTGTTCTACCGGCCCAACGACTACTGGCACAAACCGGCCGGACTGCCGCAGGCGCCGTGGACGGCGGAGGTCGATCTGATCGCCATGGAGGAGCCGTCCAAGGCGAGCGCTCACTGGTCCGATCTCGGCCGCGTGGCCTACATCGGCCCGGACGGCTTTGCGGCCGGGACCGATCCGGCGTGCATCAATCCGCCCGATCTGATGACCCGGCTGCACTTCGATCGCGCCGTCAAGACGCCCTACGAGCTCGAATGCATGCGCCGCGCCAGCGATCTCGGCGCTCGGGGGCATCGGGCGGCACTGGCCGCATTTCGCCGCGGAGGCTCCGAGTACGAGGCGCACATGCGTTATTTGGAAGCCTGCGGCCAGCGCGAGGAGGAGATGCCCTACAACAACATCGTGGCGTACAACGAAAACTCCGCGGTGCTGCACTACCAGCACCTGGAGCGTGCGGCCCCCGCCTCTTTGCGCTCTTTCTTGATCGACGCCGGCGCGCAATATCGCGGCTATGCGTCGGATATCACCCGCACCTATGCAGCCTTCCCGAGCCGCTTCGCCGATCTGCTGGACGCGCTGGACGCGGCACAGCAGGGGCTGTGCGGCGAGATCGTCGCGGGCCGCGACTACCGCGAAGTGCACATGTCCGCGCATCGCCGCCTGGGCGAGGTCATGCAGCAGATCGGCCTCACGAAAATACCGGGCCAGAGCGCCTTGGAGCTGGGCGTCACCAGCGTATTTTTCCCGCATGGCATCGGCCATCTGCTGGGCCTGCAAGTGCATGATGTGGGCGGCGTGATGGGCGACGTTGAGGGGCATGAGCGGCAGCGGCCCGAAGGTCATCCCTACCTACGCCTCACCCGCATGCTCGAACCGGGAGTGGTGGTGACGGTGGAGCCCGGCATATACCTGATCGATTCCCTGCTGGCTGCGGCGCATGCCGATTCGCGGCGCGCCCACATCGACTGGACGGTGGTTGAGGAGCTCAAACCCTTTGGCGGCGTTCGAATCGAAGACAACGTCGTCGCGACCGCATCGGCACCGGAGAACATGACACGGGACGCATTTGCGAGGGCGGCATAGGCTCCAGAGCCCCGATGCGGATACTCAAGATCTCCGATGTCTTCTTCCCGCGCGTCAACGGGGTCTCCACCTCGATAGAGACCTTTCGGCGCGACCTGGTCGCCCTGGGGCACGAGGTGGTGCTGGTCGCTCCCGCCTATTCGGCGGACTCAGTCGATCCGCGCGAGGCCGTCAACCCATCGGTATGCCGGGTGCCGGCCAGGCCGGTGCCGCGCGACCCCGAGGATCGCGTCATGTCTTTCGGCGGACTGCGCCGGGCCCTTGCCGGCCTCGGACAGAATGGGGGTTCCCCATGCCCTAAATTCGACGTGGTGCACATCCACACTCCCTTTCTGGCGCACTACGCCGGCCTTGGATTCGCCCGAGCGCAAGGCACGCCGGTGGTGGCCACGTACCACACGCTGTTCGAGGAATATCTGCATCACTACGTGCCGCTGCTACCCCGCGCCGTCACCGGCGGCCTGGCGCGCCGCTTCAGCCGCTCGCAATGCAATCGATTGGATGCCGTGATTGCACCGTCGCAGGCGATGCGGCAGGCGTTGCTGGCCTATGGGATCAACACACGCATCGACATATTGCCCACCGGACTTCCAGCCGATCGATTCCAAACAGGCGACGGCATGGCATTTCGCCGCCGCCACGGCCTGGGGCTCGACCGGCCTCTGCTGCTTTTCGTCGGCCGCGCCGCACACGAAAAGAACATCGGGTTCCTGCTCGAGATGATGCTCGAGCTGCGCAGGCTGCGTCCCGACGCACTGCTCCTGATCGCCGGCGAAGGCCCGGCAGCGCCCAGCCTGCGGGCTCAGGCGGCGCATTTGGGCCTAGGTGAGTCGGTGCGCTTTCTAGGCTACTTCGACCGCGGCGGCGAGCTCCAAGACTGCTATAGCGCCGCGGATGTATTCGTATTTTCCTCTTTGACCGAAACTCAAGGGTTGGTCTTGCTCGAGGCGATGGCGCAAGGAGTGCCGGTGGTGGCCATCCCGCGCATGGGAACCATCGATATTCTGGGTCCGGGCCAGGGTTGCCGCCATGCGCCGAACGACCGCAAGGGTTTCGCTCAGGTGGTCAGCGACTTACTGGCCGATCGAGGCAGATGCCGGGCGCTGGGGGAGCAAGCCCGCGAGTACGCACAAACCTGGGCGTCCGCACGAATGGCACAGAGACTGTCCGATCTCTATGCCAGCCTCGCGCCGACGGCCTAGGCGGCCGCCTTCTTGCGCCGCTTGGGTGCCGCCGCGGCGTCCGCCTCATCGCCGGCTGCGCCCTTCTTGGCCTTCTTCGGCGCCTTGGCGGCTTTGGAAGCCTCGGTCTTTTCAGCCGGCGCCGCCGCCAACTCGACCAGCTGCATCAATGCCATGTCTGCCGAATCACCGGGACGCGGTTCCATTTTGAGAATCCGGGTATAGCCGCCGGCCCGTGCCTTGAATCGCGGGCCCAGATCCGCGAACAGCTTCTCCACCACGCTCTCGTCGCGCAATCGCGAGTACGCCAGGCGCCGCTTGGCCAGGGAATCCACCTTGGCCAGGGTGATCAAGGGTTCGACCACCCGGCGCAATTCCTTGGCCTTCGGCACCGTGGTGCGAATGGTCTCGTGTCGCAGCAGCGATGTCGCCATGTTGCGCAGCAACGCGTGGCGATGTGAGGAGTTGCGTGAGAGCTGCCGCCCGCTGTTTCTATGCCGCATGATTAAATTCCGTCGCGTTCGTCGTCGCGCTTCAACCCCGGCGGCGGCCAGTTGTCGATGCGCATGCCGAGCGTCAAGCCATGGCTCTCGAGCACTTCCTTGATCTCGGTCAGCGATTTCTTGCCCAGGTTGGGCGTGCGCAGCAACTCCACTTCCGTGCGCTGCACCAGGTCGCCGATGTAATGAATGTTCTCGGCCTTCAGACAGTTGGCGCTGCGAACCGTCAGCTCCAGCTCATCGACCGGCCGCAGCAGAATCGGATCGAACTGCGTCTCGGTGGCCTTCGTGGTCGACTCGTCCTGGCCCTGCAAATCGACGAACACCGACAGCTGGTCCTTGAGGATTCCGCCGGCGCGGCGAATCGCCTCCTCCGGATCGATGGTGCCGTTCGTTTCGATATCGAGAATGAGCTTGTCCAAATCGGTGCGCTGCTCGACGCGCGCGCTCTCGACGTTATAAGTCACCTTGCGCACGGGGCTGAACGATGCATCCAGTTGCAGACGGCCGATGGCGCGAGTCTGCTCCTCGAACGCCATGCGCTGCGCCGCGGGGCGATAGCCTCGTCCGCGCTCCACCTTCAGCGACATCGACAATTCACCGGCCTTGGTCAAATTCGCGATCACGAGATCCGGATTCAAGATCTCGATGTCGTGATCGCCGGCAATGTCGCCGGCCGTCACCGGGCCGGGGCCCTTCTTGTGCAGGCGGACCTCGGCGACGTCGCGGGTGTGCATGCGGATGGCCACCGCCTTGAGATTCAGCAGAATGTCGACGACATCCTCTTGGACGCCCTCGATGGCCGTGTACTCGTGCAGCACGCCTTCGATTTCGATCTCGGTGATGGCGGCGCCCGGCAGCGAGGACAACAGCACCCGGCGCAGGGCATTGCCCAGCGTGTGACCGAAGCCGCGTTCGAACGGTTCGATCACGATACGCGCGTGGCGCGGCGACACGGGTTGCACCTTGACGACCCGGGGCTTCAAAAACTCATTGATCGATCCCTGCATGGATATCACCTACCGTTAACTAACCGGGGAAACGCCGCAGCGAGCTGCTGCGTTATCGACAATTCACTACTTGCCAAGCCCTATTTGGAATACAACTCGACGACCAGGCTCTCGTTGATATCCGGCAGGATTTCCTGCCGATCGGGAACCGACTTCAGGATTCCCGAGAACTTCTTGTCGTCCACTTCCACCCAATCCGGGAAGCCGACTTGCGCGGCGATCGTGAGGGCTGCCTGAATGCGCGTCTGCTTCTTCGCTTTCTCGCGCAAGCTGACCACGTCGCCGGCCTTGCACTGGTAGGACGCGATGTTGACCAGCTTCTCGTTCACGGAGACGGCCTTGTGGCTCACCAGCTGGCGCGCCTCGGCGCGGGTCGCGGCGAAACCCATGCGATACACCACATTGTCCAGCCGGCATTCCAAGAACTGCAGCAGGGTTTCGCCTGTCGCACCGGGCCGGCCGGCCGCCTTCTGATAGTAGTTGCGGAACTGGCGCTCCAGCACTCCGTACATGCGGCGCAGCTTCTGCTTCTCGCGCAGCTGCAATCCATACTCCGACAAGCGCTGCTTGCGCTCGCTCTTCACGCCGCCGGGCGGCACTTCGAGCTTGCACTTCGACTCGAGGGGCTTGACGCCGCTTTTCAGGAACAGATCCGTTCCCTCGCGACGCGACAGCTTACATTTCGGACCGGTGTACTTTGCCATTACGAACCTTTGGGCGAACTTTCGGAAAATGCAGTGCGGAAACGCTAGACGCGCCGCTTTTTCGGCGGGCGACAACCGTTATGGGGGATCGGAGTCACATCTTCAATGTTGGTGATCTTGAGCCCGCATCCATTCAATGCGCGTACGGCCGATTCACGGCCCGGGCCGGGGCCCATCACCCGCACTTCGACGTTCTTCACACCGTGTTCCTGGGCCGCCGTGCCCGCACGCTCCGCGGCAACCTGCGCCGCGAAGGGGGTCGACTTGCGCGAACCGCGGAAGCCGCAGCCGCCCGACGTTGCCCAGGACAGGGTGTTTCCCTGCCGATCGGTGATCGTGATGATCGTATTGTTGAAAGACGCATGCACGTGCGCGATCGCGTCGAGCACATTCTTGCGGACCTTTTTCCGGACCGGCTTGCCGCTTTGCGCGCCGCCGCCGCCTTGACCCGTTTGCTTTTGATCTGCCATATAATTAGACCTTGCCCGGGGGGGCGTTCATCTTCACGGCCTGCTTGCGCGGGCCCTTGCGGGTGCGGGCATTGGTGCGCGTGCGCTGGCCGCGCATCGGCAGCCCCTTGCGATGCCGGATGCCCCGGTAGCAGCCCAAATCCATCAGGCGCTTGATGTTCATCGACACTTCGCGCCGCAGGTCGCCCTCGACCGCGAATTTGGCGACCTGGGATCGCAGCGACGCGACTTCCGCGTCCGTCAGATCCTTCACCTTGACGCTGTACTTCACTCCGGCTGCGTCGCAGATGCGCGTCGCGCGGCTGTTTCCGATGCCGAAAATGTGGGTTAATCCGATGACCACATGCTTGTTCATCGGGATGTTGATGCCGGCGATACGCGCCATCTAGTTCTCCACCAGCGCCCAGGAAAAAAGGCGCGGTACTATATACGAAAAATGCCTAGAGATCAATTCACTAGCCCTGGCGCTGCTTGTGCCGCGCGTCCGACGAACAGATGATGTAGACGATGCCGCGGCGCCGCACAATTTTGCAGTTCTTGCAGATCTTCTTCACCGAAGGACGAACTTTCATTTCTTACTCCCGATGCCCCGCAGGCTGGACTTCTTCATCAAGCCCTCATATTGGTGCGACATCACGTGCGATTGCATCTGCGCGACGAAATCCATGACACCGACCACGATAATCAACAGCGACGTGCCGCCAAACTGGAAGGGCACGCTCGGATTCACCATTCGAATGATTTCCGGCAGCAGGCAAACGGCCATGATGTACAGGCCGCCCCACAGGGTGAGCCGGGTGAGCACCTTGTCCAGGTAATCACCGGTTTGCTGCCCGGGGCGAATCCCGGGAATGAAGGCGCCCGCCTTCTTCAGATTGTCCGCCGTGTCGCGTGCGTCATACACCAGGGCCACGTAAAAGAAGGCAAAGCCGACGATCAGCACGGCGAACAGCAAAACGTGCAGAGGCTGGCCATAGCCGAGGACGATGGCGATCTTCTGCAGGGTCCTCTGAATGGCGTTGGGATTCGGGCTGTTGCCGAAGAATTGCGCGATCGTCGCCGGGAATACCAACAGACTCGACGCGAAGATCGGCGGGATGACGCCGGCCATGTTGAGCTTGAACGGCAAATGCGTGCTTTGACCCTGCATCATCCGGCGGCCCATCTGGCGCTTGGCGTAATTGACCTGGATCTTGCGCTGCGCCCGCTCCACGAACACGCAGAACAGGGTCACCAGGATCACCACGACCAGGATCAACAGGACAATCAGCGGATTCATTTCTCCCGAGCGCACCATTTCCAGCGTATTGCCGATGGCGCGCGGGAGGCCTGCGATGATGCCGGCGACGATGATCATGGTGATGCCGTTGCCGATGGCCCGCTCGGTCATTTGCTCGCCCAGCCACATCACGAACAAGCACCCGGTGGTGATCGAGATGGTGGCGACGAACAGGAACTGCGGGCCCGGATTCGGCACCAGATTGCCGCCGGAATTCTGGATCGCCAGGGCCGCACCGAAGCCTTGGAACGCGGCAAGCCCCACCGTGCCGTAGCGGGTGTATTGCATCAGCTTGCGGCGGCCCGATTCGCCGTCCTTGCGGATCTGCGCCCAGGGCGGATACACCATCGAGGCCATTTGGACGATGATGGACGCCGTGATGTAGGGCATCACGTTCAGCGCGAATATGCTGAAGCGCTGCAGGGCGCCGCCCGAAAACATGTTGAACATGCCGAGCAGCGTGCCGTTCTGAGTCGAGAAGAAGGCCGCGAACCGCGCCGCGTCGATGCCCGGCACCGGGATGAAGGTGCCCACGCGATATACCACGAGCGCACCCAATAGAAACCACAGACGCTTGCGCATTTCAGCGAAGCGCGTCATGTCTCCCAGGGCAGCGGTCGGGTTGGTGGTGGCCACGGGCTTCTCTTAGACCTCGAAACGCCCGCCGGCCGATTCGACCGCGCTCTTGGCACCCTTGGTCGCCGTGATGGTCTTGTCCTTGATGACATACGCCCTGGTGAGCGCACCCGAAACGATGATTTTCACCAGTTTCGTGGCTTCGGGTACCAGATTCGCCTCGATCAAGCCGGCCAAGGTGACTTCGCCGCCCTCGACCCGCATCAAATCAGTCAGGGTCAGCTCGGCGCGCGACGCCTTCATGGCCGAACGGAAGCCGATCTTGGGCAAACGCCGCTGCAAGGGCATCTGGCCGCCTTCGAACCCGACCTTGTGATAGCCGCCCTTGCGCGCGCGCTGTCCCTTGACGCCGCGGCCGCAGGTCTTGCCCTGGCCGGCGGATGCGCCGCGCCCGACCCGCAGGCGGGTTCGCTTGGAGCCGGCGCCCGGCTTGATGGTATTTAATCGCATGATCTTGATCTCATTCTCAGGCCTTTCCCGAACCCAGTGCAGTCTCTACTTTGAGCATGTGGCTGGCCGCATTGATCATGCCGCGATTCGAGGGGGTGTCCGCCACCACGACGCTGTGGCCGATGCGCCGCAATCCCAAGCCTCGGGCGGAGTTGCGGATGCTGGCCAGTTGGCCGTACATGCTCTTGATCAATGTGACTTTGATTGAATTATCGGACATGGCGTCAACCCACGAGTTCCGCGACGCTCTTGCCGCGCTTGGCCGCGATGTCGTCCGGAGTGCGCAGCTTGGCGAGCGCATCCATGGTCGCGCGCACCACATTGATGGGGTTGCGCGAGCCGTAGCTCTTCGCGAGCACGTTGCGCACGCCGGCGCACTCGAACACCGCGCGCATGCCGCCGCCTGCGATCACGCCCGTACCGTCGGCCGCCGGCTGCATGTACACCCGCGTGGTCCCATGCCGGCCCTTGACCGCATAGAACAGAGTGTCGTTCTTCAAGGAGACCGTGACCAGGCTCTTGCGCGCTTGCATCATGGCCTTGGAAATCGCGACCGGCACTTCGCGCGCCTTGCCGTAACCGAAGCCGACGCGGCCGGCGCCGTCGCCCACGACGGTAAGCGCGGTGAAGCCGAACTGCTTACCGCCCTTGACCACCTTCGCGACACGGTTCACCGCGACCAGCTTTTCGAGCAGGTCATCGCCGGACATTGGTTTTTCTACTCTCGCCATAGCCTCATGACCCTTTGGTTAGAACTCGAGACCCGCTTCGCGAGCGGCCTCTGCCAGCGCTTTGACGCGCCCGTGATACATGAAACCGGAACGATCGAATGCCACCTTGGCGATGCCCTTGGCCTTGGCGCGCTCCGCGATGGCGCGGCCGACGGCCTTGGCAGCCTCGATGTTGCCGGTGGTTTTCAATGCGCCGCGCACGTCCTTCTGCAAGGTCGACGCGGCAACCAGAACCTTGTCGCCCTCGGGAGCGAAGATCTGCGCGTAGATATGCTGGGGCGTCCGGTGCACCGACAGGCGCAGCGCGGCGAGTTCCTTGATCTTTACGCGGCCCCGGCGCGCACGGCGCAAGCGGGTATCTTGTTTCGTCAGTTTCATGTGCTTACTTCTTCTTCGCCTCTTTCAGCGAAATCTTTTCATCGGAATACTTCACGCCCTTGCCCTTGTAAGGCTCCGGCGGCCGGAAGCCGCGAATCTCCGCCGCGGTCTGGCCGACGCGCTGACGATCGATGCCCTTGACGATGATCTCCGTCTGGCTCGGCGTTTCGATGGTGACGCCATCGGGAATCGCGTAGTTGATCAGGTGCGAATAGCCCAGCGTCAGCGTCAGGCTCTTGGCCTGCACGGCGGCGCGATAGCCGACGCCGACCAGCTCGAGCTTCTTCTCGTAGCCCTTGGTGACGCCGGTGACCATATTCGCCAGGTGCGCACGCGTGGCGCCCGCGATGGCGTTCAAGCCTTCCGCGCCGGTTTCGGCCTGCACTTCCAGGTGCTTGTCCTGCTGCACGACCTTGACGCCGCTCTTGATGGCCAGCGTCAGCGTGCCCTTGGCGCCCTTCACCGTGACGGCATCGGCACCGATCGTGGCGCTGACACCCTGCGGAAGATCTACCGGCATTTTTGCGACTCGAGACATGATGTAAACCTTGCTTTTGCGGCCTATCGAAACACTTACTGCACGACGAAGAGCACTTCGCCGCCGGTGCCGGCGGCGCGCGCCTGCGCGTCGGACATGATGCCCTTCGGCGTCGAAATCACCGCGACTCCCAGGCCGCCCAACACCTTGGGCAGCTCGTCTTTGCCGCGGTAGATCCTCAAGCCCGGACGGCTGATGCGCTCGATGCGGTCGATGACCGGACGCCCGTCGTGATATTTGAGCTCGATGGACAAGGTACTTTTCGCGCCCGCGACATCGACGCCGAATCCGCCTATGTAGCCTTCGTCCTTCAACACCTTGAGGATGGCCAGCTTCAATTTCGAAGCCCCCATACCCACCGTGGGCTTGCCCGCGGATTGCGCATTGCGAATTCGCGTCAGAAGATCGGCAATCGGATCAGTCATGCTCATTGTGCGCGCCTCACCAGCTCGCCTTCGACAGGCCCGGGATCTCGCCTCGATTGGCGGCCTCGCGCAGCTTGGTGCGCGCCAGACCGAACTTGCGGTACACGCCGCGCGAACGGCCGGTGATGGAGCAGCGATTGCGCTGCCGCGAAGCGGCCGCATCCCGCGGCTGCTTCTGCAGCTCGGCCTGCGCCGCCTCCCGCGCCTCCGCTCCGCTCTTCGGGGAGCGGATCAGCTCCTTGAGCTCGGCGCGTCGCGTAGCGAATTTCTTCGCTATCTTGAGGCGTTTCTTCTCGCGCATGAGCATATTCGTCTTGGCCATGGGCTATTACCCTACTTACGGAACGGAAAGTTGAAGGCTTCTAACAGCGCGCGACCGTGCTTGTCGTCGTGCGCCGACGTGGAGATGGTGATGTCCATGCCACGAATTTGATCGATTTGGTCGTACTGGATCTCGGGGAAAATGATCTGCTCCTTTACCCCCAAGCTGTAGTTGCCGCGGCCGTCGAAGGAACGCGTGCTGATGCCGCGAAAATCCCTGATGCGCGGAATAGCAATGCTCACGAGACGATCGAGGAACTCGTACATGCGGTCGCCGCGCAGGGTCACCTTGCAGCCGATCGCCTGGCCGTCGCGGACCTTGAACGTGGCCACCGACTTCTTCGCCTTGGTCACCGTGGGCTTCTGACCCGTGATCTTGGCCATGTCGGCGGTGGCGGCGTCCATGACTTTCTTGTCGGCCACGGCCTCGCCCACGCCCATGTTGACCGTGATCTTCAGGATGCGCGGAACCTGCATCGTGTTCTTGAGCTCAAGTTTCGCCTTGAGCTCCGGCACGAGCTTGTCGTGATAAATCTGTTTCAGTCTTGCTGCCATGTTGTTACTCGTTAGCCGGTCGCACTCACTTGGCGTCGACCATTTCCTTGTTCGACTTGAACACCCGCACCTTGCGGCCGTTCTCGAGCGCCTTGAAGCCGATGCGATCGCCTTTCTGCGTCGCCGGATTGAACACCAATACGTTCGACACGTGCAGCGGCGCCTCGCGCTCGATGATGCCGCCCTGAACGCCCATCTGCGGGTTCGGCCGCTGGTGCTTCTTGGACATGTTGAGCCCTTCGACGCGCACGCGATCGTCCGCCAGCACCTCGAGGACCGCGCCTTTGCGCCCTTTGTCGCGGCCGGTGATCAAAATCACCATGTCGCCCTTGCGAATCTTGTTCATCACAGCACCTCGGGTGCGAGCGATATGATCTTCATGAATTGCACATTGCGCAGTTCGCGCGTCACCGGCCCGAATATGCGCGTGCCGATCGGCTCGAGCTTGTTGGTCAACAACACCGCCGCGTTGGAATCGAAACGGATCAGCGATCCGTCCGCGCGGCGCACGCCGCTCTTGGTGCGCACGACGACCGCGTCATACACTTCGCCCTTCTTGACCTTGCCGCGCGGAATGGCGTCCTTGACGCTCACCTTGATGACATCGCCCACCGCCGCGTAGCGGCGCTTCGAGCCGCCGAGCACCTTGATGCACATGCAGCGCTTCGCGCCGCTGTTATCGGCCACATTCAATATGGTTCGCATCTGAATCATGTCGGTTCCTTATTCGGCCCGGGCACGTTCGACGACGCGCACCAGCACCCACGATTTGCGACGCGACATCGGCCGGCACGGCTTGATCGAGACCGTGTCGCCTTCCTTGCACTCATTGTTCTCGTCGTGCGCCAGCAATTTCGTCGTGCGGCGGATGTACTTGCCGTACATCGGATGCTTGACCAGCCTCTCCACGGAGACGGCAACGGTCTTGTCCATTTTGTTGCTGACGACCTTGCCCGTGAGCAGCCGCTGCCCGGGGACGGGAGCCGCGCCCGCGGCGGGCTGGGCCGCCGGCGCTACGGCCGCTTCTGTTGTTTGTGCTTCGGTCGACATCATATCTCCATGCGCTTCGCGCAACTTTCAACGGGGTCGAAGCGACCCCGTCCGATAACTGTTCGGAGGGAAATCATCGACGCACCTGTGCTAGTACGGTCTTTACACGCGCAATGTTCTTACGCACCTTCGCAAATTGATCCGGCTTGGCCGCCTGGCCCGTGGCGCGCGCCATGCGCAGATTGAACTGCTCGCGGCGCAGCTTGAGAAGCTCCTCGCCGAGATCTTTGGGCGCCTTTTCGCGCAAATCTTTAGCTTTCATGTACGCACCTTCATGTCCGGACCTGGCGCTTGACGAATGCCGTCGACACGGACAGCTTGGCGGAGGCCAAACGGAACGCCTCGCGCGCGATCGCCTCGCTCATGCCTTCGATCTCGAACAGCACCTTGCCGGGAAGCACTTTCGCCACCCAGTACTCGACGTTGCCCTTGCCCGAGCCCATGCGCACCTCGAGCGGCTTCTGGGTGATCGGCACGTCCGGGAAAACCCGAATCCAAATGCGGCCGCCGCGCTTGACGTGGCGGGAAATCGCCCGCCGCGCCGCCTCGATCTCTCGAGCCGTCATGCGACATCGATCGGTCGCCTTCAAGCCGTACTCGCCGAACGCAACGGAATTGCCGCGCTGCGCGCTGCCGGAAATCTTGCCCTTGAACTGTTTGCGGAATTTGGTCCGCTTCGGCTGCATCATGCTGTGTTACCTAATTCAACCTGCGGCCGGAGCCGGAGCCTCGGCGGATTTGGCGCCCGTAGCCGCGGCAGCCTCTGCTTCGGCCTCGACGGCCTCGACCTCCGGCTGATCGAATACTTCGCCCTTGAATATCCAAACCTTGATGCCGATCACGCCGTACGTGGTCTGCGCCTCGGCGACACCGTAGTCGATGTCGGCACGGAAGGTGTGCAGTGGCACGCGCCCTTCGCGATTGGTTTCAGTGCGTGCGATTTCCGAGCCATTGAGGCGCCCGGAGATGCGTACCTTGATGCCCAGCGCGCCGGACCGCATGGTGTTGGTCACCGCGCGCTTCATGGCGCGGCGGAACATCACGCGCTTTTCCAGCTGCTGCGATATGCCTTCCGCGACCAGCTTGGCATCGAGTTCGGGCTTGCGGATTTCCGCGATGTTCAGCCGCACATCGTTCATCGTCATGCCGAGGATCTTGGCCACCGCGGTGCGGAGCTTTTCGATGTCCTCGCCCTTCTTGCCGATCACGATTCCCGGGCGGGCCGTATGGATGGTGATGTTGGCACGGCGCGCGGCGCGCTCGATATGAATCCGGCTCACCGAGGCGTCGGCCAGTTTCTTGCTCAGAAACTTCCGCACCAGGAAATCGGTGTGGATGTTCGAGGCGAACGTCTTGGATCCGGCATACCACTTCGACGTCCAGTCGCGCGTGATGCCGAGACGAATACCAATCGGATTTACTTTCTGACCCATTAGGCCTCTCGCTTACCGTCGGACACTTGAACCAGGATGTGACTGTTGCGCTTGGCGATCCGCACGCCGCGGCCCTTGGCGCGCGCATGGAACCGCTTGAGCATCGGCGCCGGATCGACCTCGATCCGCGTCACCTTCAGATCATCGACATCGGCATTGAAATTGTTGTAGGCATTGGCGATCGCGGAATCCAGCACTTTGAGGACCATCTTGGCGCCCTTCTTCGGCATGAATTTCAGCGTATTGACGGCCAGCGTCGCGGATTTGCCGCGGATCGTATCCACCACCAAGCGGCATTTCTGCGGAGAAATGCGCGCGTACCTCAAAACGGCTTTGGTTTGCATGCCCTACTCCGCCGCCGACACTTTCTTGTCGCCGGAATGCGCCTTGAACGTGCGCGTGGGGGCGAACTCGCCCAGCTTGTGGCCGACCATGTTCTCCGACACCAGCACGGGCACGTGCAAGCGCCCGTTGTGCACGGCGATGGTCAAACCCACCATATCGGGTATCACCATGGAACGCCGCGACCAGGTCTTGATCGGACGGCGGTCATTCTTCTGGCTGGCCGTTTGCACCTTCTTAGCCAGATGCAAATCGACGAACGGGCCTTTCTTGAGCGAACGAGGCAAGTTATCTCTCCTACAGCCGTTTGTTCTTGCGGCGCTGAACGATCATGCCGTCAGTGCGCTTGTTGCGGCGCGTCTTCTTACCCTTGGTCTGCAGGCCCCACGGGCTCACGGGATGCGGGTTGCCCTGGCCAGACTTACCTTCGCCGCCGCCGTGAGGATGATCGACCGGGTTCATCACGACGCCGCGAACCGTCGGGCGCACGCCGAGCCAGCGCACCGCGCCGGCCTTGCCGAACACGCGCAGGTTGTGCTCGTCATTGCCCACCTCGCCGATCGTGGCGCGGCAGTCGACGTGAATCTTGCGCATTTCGCCCGATTTCAGGCGCACGCTGGCATACACACCCTCGCGCGCGGCGAACTGCGCGGAGCCGCCGGCGCTGCGCGCCAGCTGGCCGCCCTTGCCGGCCTTCAGCTCGATGTTGTGGATGGTACTGCCCACCGGAATGTGCCGCAGCGGCAGCGCGCTGCCCGGCTTGATCGGCGCATCCGCGCCGGAACGAATTTCGTCGCCGGCCTTCACGCCCTTGGGCGCCAGAATGTAGCGGCGCTCGCCATCCTTGTAGAGCACCAGCGCCAGATGCGAAGTTCGATTCGGATCGTATTCCAGGCGTTCGACTACGCCGGGAATGCCGTCCTTGTCGCGCTTGAAATCGACCAAGCGGTAGCGCTGCTTGTGTCCGCCGCCGATGTGGCGCGTGGTTTGACGGCCGGAATGGTTGCGAGCTCCGGTGCGGTTCTTCTTGGTAGTCAAAGACTCGAGCGGGCCGCCCTTGTGCAGGTGCGAGCGGTCGATTTTGACGACGAAGCGCGTCCCCGGGGAGGTCGGCTTCATTTTAATGAGTGCCATGGCCTTTAGTCCTTACTTCGCAGCGCCGCCGGTGAAGTCGATCGACTGACCGGTTTCCAAACGCACGTACGCCTTCTTGTAGCCGTTGCGCTTGCCGGCCACATTCTTGAAGCGCCGCGTCTTGCCGGGCTTGTTGAGCAGATTGACGCCTTCGACTTTGACCTCGAACATCAATTCCACGGCCTGCTTCACTTCGGCCTTCGACGCATCGTCCCGCACGCGAAACACATACTGATTCGCCTTCTCGGTGACGTTGGCCGCCTTTTCCGACACATGCGGCTGAATCAGCACGGTCATCAAGCGTTCTTTATTCATTCGCGCCTCCGAGACGCTGTTCGAGCAACTTCAAGGCGCCGACCGTGGCGATCACCTTGTCATGCTTGATCAAGCTCAGGGGGTCGAGCGAGGCCACCGGCATAACGTCCACGTACGGCACGTTGCGGGCGGCCAGGAATAATTTCTCTTCGTAGGCCTCGACCAAGATCAAGGCGCGTGTAAGACCGAACTCGGCTAATTTGCTGATGAGCAGCTTGGTTTTAGGCGCGCTCAGCTCCAGGGATTCGACGGCGAACAGGCGATCTTCGCGCACCAGCTGCGACACCATGGATTGCATGGCGGCGCGATACATCTTGCGGTTGACCTTTTGCGAGAAATCCCGAGGCCGCGCGGCAAAGGCCCGTCCGCCGCCCACCCAGATGGGACTGCGAATCGATCCGACGCGCGCCTGGCCCGTGCCTTTCTGGCTCCAAGGCTTCTTGCCGCCGCCGCGCACTTCCGCGCGCGACTTCTGCGCCTTGGTGCCGGCCCGGCCCGCCGCCTGATAGGCGGTGACAACCTGGTGAATGAGCGCTTCGTTGTAAGCGCGGCCGAAAGCCACATCCGATAATTGGATGTCGCCGGCGGGGTTTGCGTTCTTTAACTGCAGCTTCATGAGGATTACTTCTTCGGGCTATTTCTTGGCTTGGCGGCTATTTCTTGGCCGCTTTGGCGGCTGGAGCGGCGCCCTTCGCCGCGGGAGCGCCCTTGGCGGCGGTCGGAGCCTTGTTCGGCATCAGCTTCCTGCGTCGAGCCTGGCCGGTGGCCTTGACGGAGGGTCGGACGACGACCCGGCCGCCTTCGGAACCGGGAACTGCTCCGCTGATCAGCAACAAGTTGCGGGAAACGTCGACTTCGACGATGCGCAAATTCTCAATGGTGCGGCTCTTGACGCCCATATGGCCCGACATGCGCTTGCCCTTGAACACGCGTCCGGGCGTCTGGCGCTGGCCGATAGAACCCGGCGCGCGGTGCGACACCGAGTTGCCGTGGGTTTTCATGCCGCCCGCGAAGTTATGGCGCTTCATGGTGCCGGCGAAGCCCTTACCCACCGTGGTGCCGGTGACATCGACGATTTGACCGGCGCTGAACATATCGACTTTCAGCTCGCCGCCCGCCGCCAGCGCCTCGCCCTCGCCCTTGTTCAGGCGGAATTCGTGGGAAGCATGGCCCGCGGCGACATTGGCCTTGGCAAAATGGCCCGCCAATGCCTTGGACACCCGCGACGGGCGCCGCGCACCGAGGGTGACCTGCACCGCACGATAGCCGTCGGTTTTATCACTTTTGACTTGCGAGATGCGATTCGGCAACGCCTCCACGACCGTCACGGGAACAGTCACACCGGCGTCGGTGAATACTCGGGTCATGCCGCACTTGCGGCCAACCAGACCAATGGTCATTGTCAATCCTCACAGCGGGAAGCTTCAATTGGCTCCCGCTAACGTTGCAACAGATCGGCGGTTTAGACATTCGGACCCCAGAACCCCTTGAGATTCTGGCGTCGGCGCCCACGCGCTCCGACCTCTAAAATGGACGGCGGATTATATACGAATCCGCCCAATGTTCAAGTTTTGCCATGCGCTTCGCCGTTTCCATGCGCTTCGCGCAGATTTCAACGGGCCCGGTGCGGCTCCGCCCTTTATTTGCTCGCTGCGCGAGCAATAAAACCAGGGAATCCCTCAATTCAACTTGATTTGGACGTCGACGCCGGCCGGCAACTCCAGCTTCATGAGCGCATCCACGGTCTTGTCCGTGGGGTTCAATATGTCCATCAGACGCTTGTGGGTGCGGATCTCGAATTGATCGCGCGCATCCTTGTCGCCGTGCGGCGCGGTCAGGACCGTAAAACGCTCCATTTTGATGGGCAGCGGCACGGGACCCTTGACGGTTGCGCCGGTGCGCTTCGCGGTATCGACGATTTCACGCGCCGACTTGTCGATCAAGCGATGATCGAAAGCTTTCAAACGGATCCGGATGTTCTGATTAGCCATAAATAAGTACTTTCCAGGCGCTTCGCGCCGAATTCAACGGGGTCGATGCGACCCCGAATCACCATGATCTCTAGGCGCTTGCGCGCCACCTTTCAACAGGGTCGATGCGACCCCGTTCTTTAAAGGGTGCGGGATATTACGCTATTCATGCGCTGCGCGCACTATTCATGCGCTTCGCGCAACCTTTCAACGGGGCCGAAACGGCCCCGCCCGACATATCAGTTAGGCAATCACCTTAGCAACGACGCCTGCACCCACGGTTTTGCCGCCCTCGCGGATGGCAAAGCGCAAACCCTGCTCCATCGCGATCGGCGCGATCAGCTCCACCACGATCTTGATGTTGTCCCCGGGCATCACCATCTCGGTCCCCTCCGGCAGCTCCACCGCCCCGGTCACATCCGTGGTGCGAAAGTAGAACTGCGGCCGGTACCCCTTGAAGAACGGCGTGTGCCGCCCGCCCTCTTCCTTGCTCAGCACATACACTTCGGCCTCAAACTTCGTGTGCGGCGTGATCGAGCCCGGCTTGCACAGCACCTGCCCGCGCTCCACTTCCTCTCGCTTCGTGCCGCGCAGCAGCACCCCCACGTTGTCTCCCGCCTGACCCTCATCCAACAGCTTGCGGAACATCTCCACACCCGTGCACGTCGTCTTGGTCGTCGGGCGGATCCCCACAATCTCCACTTCGTCGTTGATCTTCACGATCCCTCGCTCGATGCGACCCGTCACCACCGTGCCGCGGCCCGCAATCGAGAACACATCCTCCACCGGCATCAAAAACGCCCCCTCCACCGCCCTCTTCGGTACCGGTATGTACTCATCCAGCGCCTTCACCAGCTTGATCACCGCCGGTACCCCGATGTCCGAAGCATCCCCTTCCAGCGCCTTTGAGCGCCGATCCGGTCACGATCGGGGTCTTGTCCCCGGGAAACTTGTACAGCGTCAACAAATCCCGCACTTCGAGCTCCACCAGCTCCAACAGCTCCGCATCGTCCACCATGTCCGCCTTGTTCAAAAACACCACGATGTACGGCACGCCCACCTGGCGCGCCAGCAATATGTGCTCCCGCGTCTGCGGCATCGGACCATCCGCCGCCGACACCACCAAAATCGCCCCGTCCATCTGCGCCGCCCCCGTGATCATGTTCTTCACGTAGTCCGCGTGCCCCGGGCAATCCACGTGCGCGTAGTGGCGCGCCTCGCTCTGGTATTCCACGTGCGCGGTCGCAATCGTGATCCCGCGCGCACGCTCCTCCGGCGCCTTGTCAATCTGGTCGTAGGCTTTGAATTCCCCGCCAAATTTCTCCGCCATCACCTTCGTCAGCGCCGCCGTCAAGGTCGTCTTGCCATGGTCTACATGTCCAATCGTCCCCACGTTCACGTGCGGCTTCGTTCGCTCAAACTTCCCCTTCGACACGGCTCACCTCTCAAAAATGAATGCAAACGGTTGGTGGAACTTAAGAATCTTTCTTCATCACGGCATCGGCGACATTGCCCGGCACTTCCATGTACTTCGCGAACTCCATGGTGTAGTTCGCTCGGCCCTGGCTCATGGAGCGCATTGACGTCGAATACTGGAACATTTCGGCAAGCGGCACATCCGCGGTCACGATCTTTCCGGAGGGAGAATCCTCCATCCCGACGATCTGCCCGCGGCGGCGGCTCAAATCGCCGACGATATCGCCGTAATAATCCTCGGGCGTCACGACCTCGACCTTCATGATGGGCTCGAGCAGCACCGGCTTGGCCTTGCGGAAGCCCTCTTTGAAACCCATCGAGCCCGCGATCTTGAAAGCCATTTCGTTGGAGTCGACGTCATGATACGACCCGTCGAAAATGGTGACTCTCACGTCCACGATGGGGTAGCCCGCGATCACGCCGGTCTGCACAGCCTCTTGAATGCCCTTGTCGACGGCCGGGATGAACTCGCGCGGTACGGCGCCGCCGACGATGCCATTCACGAATTCGTAGCCCTTCCCCGCTTCCAGCGGCTCGAGCTTCAACCACACATGCCCGTACTGCCCACGGCCGCCGGACTGACGCACGAATTTGCCCTCCGACTCGACCGTGCCGCGAAGCGTCTCGCGATAGGCCACTTGCGGCTTGCCGACGTTGGCGTCGACTTTGAATTCGCGCTTCATGCGGTCGACGATGATCTCGAGGTGCAGCTCGCCCATGCCGGAAATGATGGTCTGGCCGGACTCCGGATCCGTGTGCACGCGAAACGAGGGATCTTCCTTCGCCAAGCGCTGCAGGGCCAGTCCCATTTTCTCCTGGTCGACCTTGGTCTTCGGTTCCACGGCCACCGAAATCACGGGCTCCGGGAATTCCATCTTTTCCAAGATGATGACTTTACCGGGATCGGACAGCGTGTCGCCGGTGGTGACGTCCTTCAAACCGACCGCGGCCGCGATGTCGCCGGCACGGACTTCCTTGATTTCAGAGCGCTCGCTGGCATGCATCTGCAGCAGGCGGCCGATGCGTTCGTTGCGATTGCGATTCGGCACGTACACCTGATCGCCCGAGTTCAGCGTTCCCGAATAGACGCGGAAGAACGTCAGATTGCCCACGAAGGGGTCGTTCAGAATCTTGAATGCCAGCGCGGAAAACGGCTCGCTGTCGTCCGCCTTGCGGGTCATCGGCTCGCCCTTCTCACTCTGGCCTCTGACCGGAGGCACGTCCACGGGCGAGGGCATGTATTCGACGATGGCGTCGAGCACGGCCTGCACGCCCTTGTTCTTGAAGGCCGAACCACAGGTCACCAGACAGACTTCGTTCTTCAACGCGCGCGCGCGCAAACCCTGCTTGATTTCCTCGATCGCTGAGCTCGCCGCTCTCCAGATACTTGGTGAGCAGCGCCTCGTCGCCTTCGGCGGCGGCCTCGATCATCTTGGCCCGCCATTCCTCGCACTCCTTGAGCATGCCGGCCGGGATGTCGCGATATTCGAACTTCATCCCCTGGGTCTCTTCGTCCCACCAGATCGACTTCATTTTGACCAGGTCGACCACGCCGACGAAGCCGTCCTCGGCGCCGATGGGCAGCTGAATAGGCACCGGATTGCCCCGCAGGCGCGTTTGGATCTGCTCGACGCAACGCAGGAAATTCGCGCCGGCGCGGTCCATTTTGTTGACGAAGGCAACGCGCGGCACGCCGTACTTGTTCATCTGCCGCCAGACCGTTTCGGACTGCGGCTGCACGCCCGACACGGCGCAATAGACGGCCACGGCGGAGTCCAGCACGCGTAAGGAGCGCTCCACCTCGATGGTGAAATCGACGTGTCCCGGCGTATCGATGATGTTGATGCGGTATTCCGGGAAGCTCTTGTCCATTCCCTTCCAGAAACAGGTGGTCGCCGCGGCCGTAATGGTGATGCCGCGCTCCTGCTCCTGTTCCATGTAGTCCATGACGGCTGCGCCGTCATGCACCTCGCCGATCTTGTGCGACACGCCGGTGTAAAACAAAATACGCTCCGTCGCGGTGGTTTTCCCCGCGTCGATATGAGCGGAAATACCGATATTCCGGTATCGCTCTATGGGCGTCGTACGTGCCATTTAACTTTCCATGCGCTTCGCGATTGTCATGCGCTTCGCGCAACTGCTACGGGGTCGAGGCGACCCCGCCCGATAGTTGCTCGCTGCGCGAGCATTAGATCCAAAACCAGGCGACTCGGCGGTCGTCTGGGCGAACTCTCTATATAAGGCCGCGCCGGCGTATTACCAGCCGCTGCGCCTTACGCCGGCGCTACCAGCGGTAGTGGGCGAATGCCTTGTTGGCCTCGGCCATGCGGTGAGTATCTTCGCGCTTGCGGACGGCGGCGCCGCGATTCTCGGCGGCCTCCATCAGTTCGGCGGCAAGACGGTGCGCCATGGACTTTTCGCTGCGGGCGGTCGCCGCTTCGATGACCCAGCGCATCGCCAGCGTTTGACGCCGATTGGCACGAACTTCGACGGGCACCTGGTAGGTGGCGCCGCCGACACGGCGAGATTTGACTTCGACCACCGGTTTGACGTTGTCCAGCGCTTGCTGCAATACAGCAATTGCCTCGCCGCCGGCGCGGCCGCTCTTGTCGCCAATACGGTCGATCGCGCCATAGACGATCTTTTCGGCGGCTGACTTCTTGCCGCGCTCCATCACCATATTGATGAATTTGGCCAACATATCGTTGCCGAACTTAGGGTCCGGAAGAATGGTGCGATGGGGTGCTGCTGCTCTGCGGGACATGAGTAAATTATTTCCTGGCCTTTATTTCTTGGGACGTTTGGCGCCGTACTTGGAACGGCCTTGCCGACGATCGCTGACGCCGGCGCAATCCAGTGCGCCACGCACAGTGTGATAACGGACACCGGGCAGATCCTTGACGCGACCGCCTCGGATCAGAACCACCGAGTGCTCTTGTAAATTGTGTCCTTCGCCGCCGATGTAGCTCGAGACTTCGTAGCCATTGGTCAAACGCACGCGGCATACCTTGCGCAGGGCCGAGTTCGGCTTCTTCGGCGTCGTGGTATACACGCGGGTGCACACGCCGCGCTTTTGCGGCGAAGCGGCCAGCGCCGGAACCTTGGATTTCCAGGCGGGCTCGTTCCGGCCGGTGCGAATTAGTTGGGTCGTCGTCGCCATAAATACCTTTTGAGCCGCCCCATCAGAAGAAGAGCGGCCGGATGCATGAACTTAAAATTAGCGGGCGTCTGCCCCGCACTTGTGCCCGGAGACAAAGGCCGGCGATTGTAGGAACCGGCCGCGTGAGTGTCAAGGTAATTGCTGCTATGCAGCACGTATAAATCTGCGATTCCGAGGGCAACGTCCTTGATGCTCCGGCTGCCGGCCCCTTACTGCTCATCGCGTTCATCGTGCTGGTCATACTGTATTTTTATATGCCTGGAACTCGTATGTCAGAGGCGGCCTTAGAGAATCAATGAAGACCATCATTCTGCTGTTTTGCTCCAACGTATTCATGACCTTTGCATGGTATGGACACCTCAAATACGGCCATGCATGGCCGCTTTGGAAAGCCATCCTCGTATCCTGGCTGATCGCCTTGTTGGAGTACTGCTTGGCCGTGCCGGCCAATCGCTTGGGATTCGGCGCATTCACCGGCTTTCAGCTGAAGATCGTTCAGGAAGCGATCACCGTGTCGGTTTTCATCATCTTCGCCATCACCTTTCTAAAAGAAAGAATGGCTTGGAATTACGCGGTATCGTTCGTTCTGATCATCGCAGCGGTCGTGGTCGCGTTCGCCTTCCGGGCGCCCGGCACTTGAGTCGGCACCCCGTACCGGTCAACGGTCGCTAGAAGTCCTTCCATTCTTCGGCGGCGGCGCCGTTTGCGGCAGCGGAGGCGGCCGGCGCGGGCCGCTTCTTGCCCGTCAAGGGCCGGCTCGGCGAGCGCCGCTCCACGGCCGGAGCCGACGTAACCGCCGTGAGCCGGGCAGGCGCCGCGCGCGGCGCCTCGGCGGCCGCGCCTTCTCCGACCTTGTAGCGGGCGATCAGTTGCGTCAGGCTCGAGGCCTGCTCCGTCAGCGCCTGGGCCGCCGCGGAGGCCTCTTCCACCAACGCGGCGTTTTGCTGCGTCACATCGTCCATCATCGTGATCGCCTTGTTGACCTGCTCGATCCCCGAGGCCTGCTCGCGGCTCGAGCTCGCGATCTCGGCCATCACATCGGTCACTTTCTTCACCCGCACCACGATCTCCGCGAGCGCCTTGCCGGATTCATCCACCAGCTTGGTGCCTTCGGTCACCTTGCCCACCGAGTCTTGGATCAGGGTCTTGATCTCTTTGGCCGCCCCGGCGCTGCGCGAGGCGAGGTTCCTGACCTCCGAGGCCACCACCGCAAAGCCGCGTCCCTGCTCACCCGCCCGCGCCGCCTCAACCGCCGCATTCAGCGCCAATAAGTTCGTCTGGAACGCGATCTCGTCGATGACGCTGATGATGTCGGCAATCCGCTTCGAGGAGGCGTTGATCTCGCCCATCGCGGTCACCGCCGCACCGGCGACCGCGCCGCCCCGCTCGGCTTGCTCGCGCGCCGCCGCAGCCAGCTGATTGGCCTGCGCCGCATTGTCGGCATTGTTCTTCACCGTGGAGGTCATCTCCTCCATCGAAGAGGCCGTCTCCTCCAGGCTCGAAGCCTGCTCCTCGGTGCGCTGGCTCAAATCCGTATTGCCGCGCGAGATCTCCTCCGATCCGGTGCGCACTTCGGCCGCCGCTCGCGCCATGCTGCGCACCACGTCGGCCATGTTCGTCAGCAGCCGGTTCATGCCGCCCGCGAGCGTCTTGAAGAATCCCTCCTTGCCCTCCTCGCGAATGCGAACCGTCAAATCCCCCTCGATCGCCTTGGCAACGATCGCCTGCACTTCCTCTTCCGTCGCCACCTCTTGAGTGCGATCCAGCCACTGCACCACCGTGCCGACTCGCTTGCCCGCCGCATCGACCACCGGATTGGCCACGATCCGCAGGCTCGCATTGCCCATCTTGGCATCCGCGGTATGGGCGCCGGTCAGGCCGGCGAGAAAGCTTCTCTGCAGCGAGGGGATCTGATGAAACATGTCGAATGAGGCGCCCACCAGGTGGGAAGGATCGAACGATGCCTCTTGCTTGCGGATCTCACCCGCCTGATGCCTGAACATGCTCTGCAAGGCATCGTTCACGTAGATGATCTTTCCGTCCGTGTCGCCGAGCATGGTGCCCACCGACACCCGATCGAGCGCCGTGCGTATGCGCGCATTCTCCGTCGCCGATGCATGCTCCTCGTCGGTGCGCTTGCGCAGCGCGGCCTGCATCCGCTCCAGGCCCTGCAGCGTCTGGCCGATCTCGTCGTTCGAGGTCACCGTGACCGTGTTTGCGTAGTTGCCGCCCTCGATCTCACCGAGCACCGCCACCGCGTGGTTCAACGGCTTCTTGATGGCGCGCGTGATCAGGAACGCGAGCAGGCAGGCCACTATCACCGCACCGCTCGACAGGGTCAGCAGCCAACTGCGCGAACTGACGTAGGAGGCGGCAATCTCGTCCGCCTTGCCGTGGATGTGCTCCTTCTCGTGTTCGGCCAATTTCTGCAGGGCGCCAATGAGCGCCAGCTGCGCAGGACGCGAACGCTCGAGCAGCGTTTCCTTCGCTGACTTGAAGTCGCCGGCTTGGATTTCCCGCTGGAAATCCGCATCGAGCGGCTTGAGCGTCGTGCCGGCATCCAATGCCGTCTTCAGCATCGCCTTACCGTCGGCCGACTCGACCAGGCCGGTCATCTTCTCCGCGAGCTGGTCTCGCTTCTCGGACAGCGCATGAAGCTTGACGATTTCTCCCTGGATCTGCGCCTTGTCGTCCATGATCAGCGTGTTGCGCGTGTGGCGCATCGACTCCGACAGGTTGGCGGCCCAGGCATCGGCCGTCTCGAGCTTGGCCAACTCATTATGAGTGATGTCGCTTACCGCGCTGTTGAAGGAGGCCAGCCGGCCGATGCTCAGGGCCACCGCGGCACCGAAAACGATGATTACCCCGGCGAAGGACAGCGCCAGGCGGGTGCCGACGGAATTGCGATAACTCATACGATCTCCAAAGGTCCGACGCTCTACCTATCGTCTTTCGGCCGTCTTTCTTGAGAAATGGCCAAGTTGCAACGCATTGATTCTCCAGCGTGTAGTTGAAACCCCTAACTGCAACTGCGGGATACCCTGTGCCCGCGAAGCCGGACGCTCAGCCCGTCACGAACGTCAGGACGCCGCCGCCGTATTTCGGCAATTGGACTTGGAATTCGCGGCGGCCCTTCGCGGCGGCCAGCAGTGCCGCCGCCGATGCCGGCAGGGATTTGACCGGATAGATTTGCCCGAGCTTGAGGTGGGGCGAAGTGGCGTCCATCACCAGGCGCGTACAGATATTCATGATTTCTCGTACATTGTCGGTCATGACCGCGGTGAGCTCGCGCGCCTTGGCAGCCTCTTTGGCCGCCAAGACCGGCAGCATGGATAATGCCGCGCCGAAGGTTGCCGCGAGATTCGCGTCCGCGCCGCACAGCGCGACCGGCTCGCCGCTGTCGGCGACGAACACGCCGAACCACGCGCCGCCCGCCGCAGACTGATCGAATGTGCCGCCGGCTTTGACTTCGAACCCGTCGAACAGCATTCCCAGCAACTGGACTATTTTCGTTCCGTCGGGCAATGGATAGGCGCTCGCCATGGCGTTTCCTGATGTGTCCGGCCGCGGCTCAGCGAATGTGCGCGCCGAGTTGCTCTTTGAAGGATTCCGGCGTGAAGGGCTTCGAAATGAGGAATTTCGCGCCCGCCCCGAGTGCCTTGGCACGCATATCCGGCGTCGCCTCGGTGGTTATGAAGCCGAATGTCACCTTGATCCCCTCGCTCACGAGCGCCTCCAGCAGCTGCATTCCGGTCATATTCGGCATGTTCCAATCGGAGAGCACGAGATCGGGTTTCGAAGCCTTGATCGCAGCCAGGGCTTTGGCGCCGTCGTCGACTTCACTCAATTCGTGTCCTTCGAAACCGGCGAGGCGCAGCGTCTTCTTGACGATCATGCGCATGGCGGTTGAATCGTCGACGATCAATATCTTCATCTATTCACTCCATGCGCCCAGGGTCGCAAAAATCCCCGCCTCATTCAGTAGTCGGCCGCGTCATCATGTTCTTGAACCCGGCGCAGTGCATCGGCTATCCCACTTGGCCCTTGCACCGCAGCGATTCCCCCTGTGCCGCCGCGAGCTTGACGATTTGCCCCGCGATCTGCGGCAGCGGGTGCAGCGACTGAGCCGCGCCGATGTTCCAGGCGGCTCCGGGCATGCCCCACACCACGCTGGTGCTTTCGTCCTGAGCAAGGGTCGATGCACCGGCTTCGAGCATCTCCTTCATTCCCTCGGCGCCGTCGCGACCCATGCCCGTCAGCAGGACGCCGACCGAATTGCGGCCCGCGCTCTGCGCCACGGAGCGGAAGAGCACGTCGACGGAGGGCCGGTGCCTATTGACCAGATCTCCGTCGCTCAGGCGGCATTGATAGCGGGCACCGTCGCGCACCACCAGCAGGTGCTGATCGCCGGGCGCAATGTATGCGTGCCCCGCCAGGATGGGCTGGCGGTCGCGGGCCTCGCAGACGTTGAGAGCGGAACTTGCGTTCATCCGGACGGCGAACGGGCCGCTGAAGGCCTGCGGAATATGCTGCGCGATGACGATGCCCGGTATGTCGGGCGGCAGATGCGAGAGCACCTCTTTTATGGCTTCCGTGCCGCCGGTGGAAGCTCCGATCGCGATGATCCGATCGGTGGTTGCAAATTGCGTGGGTGCGCTGCGCCGGGGCAGCACGACGTCGGCGTCATGCCGCTCGGGCGCCTCGGCCAGAGGACGGACCCGGGCGTGAGCCGCCGTTTTCACCTTGGTGATGATCTCTTGCGCGGCTTCCTTGATGCCGTGCACGACATCGACCGCCGGCTTGGCGACGAAGTCGACGGCACCGAGCGCGAGCGCGTCGAGCGCCACGGTGGCCCCCTGCTGCGTGAGAGATGAGCACATGACGACGGGCATGGGACGCAGCCGCATCAGGTTGCGAAGGAAGGCGAGGCCGTCCATGCGCGGCATCTCGACATCGAGGGTCAGCACATCGGGGTCGAGCTGTTTGATCTTCTCGCGGGCGATGTAGGGATCCGCCGCCGACCCCACCACCTCGATGGCCGGATCGGAGCTCAAAATCTCGGTCAGCAGCTGGCGCATCACCGCGGAGTCGTCGACCACCAGAACCCGTATTTTTTTTGTCATTTCTCGATTCTTCCCGATCAGAACAGTTCCACGGATCCGGATTCGACCTGGGCGGTGGTCGGCTCGAACTCGCGCTCGCGCTCGAATACGGCACGGTTGACCGTGGAAGTGAGGCGCTTCACGCGCACTTTGCCCGTCGCCGGGCTGTAATAGACCTTGCGGGCGAAGCAGTCGCCGAGGTCCTCGGCACTGATGAGGAATCCCTCGGTCTTCAGATAGCTCCGCACGAACTCCGCGTTGCGCGCGCCCACGTCGAGCGCCATGTCGAGAACCTTGCCGCCGCCGATCACTTTGAATTCGAGATTCGCGCGCTGGCCTCCCAGCATCATGATGTCGTTCACCAGGCGCTCCATGGCGACGTTCCCATAGCGAGTTGCCGAGCTGTGCAGATTATCCGTCCAGGCGCTGGTGCCGCCCGAACGATCGAGAGGCAGCATGAAGTGATTCATGCCGCCGACCCCCAATTTACGCTCCCGCACGCAGGCCGACACGCAGGAGCCGAGCACCGTAAAGATGGCCTCGTCATGGCGCGTCACGTAGTAATCGCCGGGCAGAAGCTTGGCAACCGGCTTGCCGAGTTCGGCATCCCAGGTGCGCCGGATGTGCGCAAATTGCGGCAGCGCCGGCGGCAGGGCCGGCGAGTCCGCGAATGGGCGGCTCGTGTCGCCCACCGTCACTCCAATTTCCGGTAAACGGTGCGTCCCACGAGCTTGTAGCGGCTGGTGACTTTGTGCAGATTTTCGGAATGGCCGATGAACAGCCAGCCGCCCGGTTCCTGCAGGTCGGCCATGCGGTCGAACAGCCTGCGCTGCGTGGCCTTGTCGAAATAGATGACGACGTTGCGGCAGAAGATGATGTCGAAGGGTCCCTTCATCGGCCACGTATCGAGCAGGTTCAGCTGCCTGAAGGTGATGAGCGCCTTGAGGCCGGCCGATGCCTCGAGGAAGCCCGGCCGCCCCGCGGCCTGCGCGAACCAGTCTCTGACCCGCTCGGCCGAGACCCCCTTGAACCGCTCCGCCCCGTACACGCCTTCGGCCGCCGTCGCCAGCACCTTCGAATCGATGTCCGTGGCCAGCAGCTTGATGTCCCAGTGATTCAGGTGCGCCAGGGTCTCCCGCACGACGACGGCCAGCGAGTAAGGCTCCTCGCCGGTAGAGCAGCCCGCGGACCATAGCCGCAGGCGCCGCGTGGCCGAGCGCGCGGATTCGGCTTGCGGCAGCGCCTCGGCCGCAAGCTGCTCGAAATGGTAACTCTCGCGGAAGAAGGCGGTGAGATTCGTCGTAATCGCATTGGTCAGCTCTTCCAGCTCCTCGGATCCCGCTCCCTCGACCAGCTCGCAGTACTCGGCGAACGAGGTAAGCCCGAGCTTGCGCAGGCGCCGCGCGAGGCGTCCATAGACGAGCTCGCGCTTGGCATCGGACAGGGCGATTCCCGTGCGTGCATGAACCAGCTCGCGCAAGCGCTTGAAATCTGAGTCCGTGAGCTCGAATTCGCGCTCGGCCGTCTGCGTGTTCACGGCTGACCGAGGCCGCTTTCCGGCATGAAGATTTCGATGGCATCCTGCGGATTCGGCGCTGTCTCTTGCCCGACTCCGTCCTCGTGCGCGGCGATGCGCAGGAAGAGCGCGCGCTCTTCGGCCATGCTGAACGCGCGCATTTGTTGCTCGCGCAACGTCCGCCAGGATTTGGCCGACCGCGCCCGGCGCTCGTCCGCAAGATGCTCCCGCAGCCGGCGCAACGATTCGGCCACGTGGGTGAGGCGCTGCATGACGCGATCGTGAGACTGCACGGCGACCACGACGGCCGACATTTCCTGAATCACGGCCGAATCCGCCGGCGGCGCGACCGCCGCGGGTTCCTGCGCCGCGGGGCCGAGCACCTTGGCGAGCGAGGCCAGTAATTGATCGCAAGCCGGTTTGTCGTCCGCCAGGCACACCTCAACCTGAGCCGCCGCCCATTCGAGCCAGGCGCGGCAGTTCTCCACGGCGATATCGGCGTCAGGCCGCGGCATCAAGTTGCAAAATCCCGGCGACGCCGATCAAAGCCGCCGCACGGCGCAGAGCGTCGGAAGCGCCCCGCCAGGTGCAGGCGATGCCGCGCTCTCTGCCGGTGCACCACAAGCTCGTCAGCAATTGCAGCACCGCCGTGTCGATCTCCTCGACTCGAGTGCCGTCGATGATGACGGGCCAGCTCCCATCCAGGCGTGCCACCATCGTGCGATGGAGCTCGGCCGCCTGGACTATGGTCAGCCGCGGGTCGAGCTCGATGGGCGGCGGCGCGGCTCGTGGACTGGCGGCGCGGGCCGGTATTTTCTTGCTCACGCTGCCGCCACTGCCTGCGCAATCTCGTCGCCGATGCTGTTGCCGATGAGCCGGTCGATATCGAGCAGAATGAGCATCTTGTCCTCGACGGTCGCCAGGGCCTTGACGAAAATGGTTTCTACGCTGCCGCACACATCCGGCGGAGGCTTGGTGTCGGCCGTATCGACGTTGTAGACCTCGGACACCGCATCGACGACCATGCCGACGGTGCGCGCGGCGTGCTCATCGCCGACTCGCACGACGATGACCACCGTCGTCGCTCCGAAGTCGATGGTCTCGAGGCCGAACCGCCGCCGCAGGTCGAGGATGGGCACTATGGCACCGCGCAAATTGATCACGCCGAGGACGTGGCCGGCGGTATGCGGTATGCGGGTGACCTTGTCCCAGCCCTTGATCTCTTGGACCCGCAGGATGTCCACGCCGTACTCCTCGCCGGCGAGCATGAAGGTCAGGTATTGCTCGCTGGTAGCCGCAACGGATTTGTCCACGCCGGTCGCTGCTTTCGCTGTACTCATGAATTCAATTCCTCCAAAACTTACCGCACTTCAGATTCACGCCGCGTGCGCCGTGGCGGCGCCGCCGGCCGACTTCGCCGCCGAGCGGATGAGCTCCGGCACATCGATGATGAGAGCCACCGTGCCGTCGCCCAGGATGGTCGCGCCGGCGATTCCCGTCACCGGCTTGAAATTGGACTCCAGACTCTTGATGACCACTTGCTGCTGCGCGAGAAGATCGTCGACGAGCACCCCGACGCGCTTGCCGTCCGCCTCGACGACGACCAGCAGCCCGTCTTCCGCGCTCCGGCTGTCCGGCTCGACGCCGAACTGATCGCACAACTTGACGACCGGCAGGTATGCATCGCGCAGCCGAAATACCTCGGTGCGTCCCGCCAAGGTGTTGACCCGGCCCCGGGCGACCTGAATCGTCTCGACGATGGCCAGCAGCGAAATGATGTAGACCTCCTTGCCGACGCGCACCAGCTGCCCGTCGAGGATGGCGAGCGTCAGCGGCAAGCGGATGCGGATGGTGCTGCCGAGGCCCTCCCTGGAGGAAATCTGCACGTGACCGCCCAAATCGTGGATGTTCCGCCGCACCACATCCATGCCGACGCCGCGGCCGGAAACATCGCTGACTTGATCCGCGGTGGAAAACCCGGGCATGAATATCAGATTGTCGATTTGTTCGTCGCTCAGCTCTTGATCCGGAGGAACGAGGCCGCGCTCGCGAGCCTTGCTTAGAATCTTCGCCTTGTTGAGGCCGGCGCCGTCGTCGCGCACCTCGATGATGATGTTACCGCCCTCGTGAAATGCGCCGAGCTCGAGCGCTCCCGTCTCGTGCTTGCCCGCCGCCGCCCGCAGTTCCGGGATCTCGAGACCGTGATCCAGGGCGTTGCGAACCAGGTGAACGAGCGGGTCGCTGATCTTCTCGAGCACGGTCTTGTCGAGTTCGGTGTTCTCGCCGGCGAGCTTGAGCTCGACCTTCTTGCCGAGCTTGCGCGAGAGGTCGTGCACGATGCGCGGAAAACGGTTGAACGCGAAGCTGATCGGCAGCATGCGGATCTGCATCACGCTCTCCTGCAGCTCGCGCGTGTTGCGCGCCAGCTGCGACAGCCCCTGGCGCAGCCGATCCAGTTCGCCCGGATCGATGCCGTCGGCAAAGCCGCTCAGCATCGATTGAGTGATGAGAAGCTCGCCCACCAGATTGATGATGTTGTCGAGCTTCTCGGTGGCTACGCGGATCGAGCCCGAGTCCGCGCCGCCTTTTTGCCCGTGAGCGCGGGCCGCGCCCGCTTGAGGCTCGGCCGTCGGCACCACCTGCACGGCGGCCGCGGAATCGACCTTGGGCGTGAACTCGAGCCGGCAGCGAGAATCCACCCAGTCGAACACTTCGTCGAGCTTGGACCGGGAAATCCGGCCGGACATTTCGATGTCCCAGGACAGGTAGCAGGATTCCGGATCGAGCGCGCCGAGCGCCGGCACGCGGGAAATATCGGCACGTGCCGTAAAGGTGCCCAGGCGTGCGAGCTCGGCGAACATCCGAGTCGGCTCGTTACGCAGACGCAGCAGATCCGCAACCGGTTCGAAGACGATGTGCCAGCCGCTCGGCTCGGTATTCACGGCGGCATCGGTCGGTGCGTCCGGCGGCGGGGCGGACGCCGGCGGCGGCCGCTCGCCGAGGATGTGGGCGATGTCGCCGTTCAGGTTCGCGATCCGGCCTTGATCCAGCGGCTGTTCGGCTTCGGTCGCCGCAATCATGTCGCGCAGGCAGTCGCAAGCCTGCAGCAGCACCTGTATGGCTTCGGCGGTGACCGGCCGCACGCCGTTGCGCATCTCGTCGAGCAACGTCTCCACGCCGTGCGTAAAGCCCGCGACTTCCGAGTAGCCGAAGGTCGCGGAGCCGCCCTTGATGGAATGAGCCGCGCGAAAGATCGTGTTGATGCTTTCGCTGTCGGCGGAGGCGCCGAGGCTCAAAAGACCCGACTCCATCAAGTCGAGTCCCTCCCGGCTCTCCTGAAAGAAGACCTTGGCGATTTCCGCCATTTCCAGATCAAGTGTCATGCTCGAATCCTTCGGCACATGGTTTTGGATGTCCGTTGCTTGCCGCGATCAGATGACTCGAGCGACCGTGGCCAGCAGCTGCGGGGGATTGAACGGCTTGACGATCCATCCGGTGGCACCGGCGCGTTTGCCGTCCATTTTCTTTTCCTGGCTGGACTCGGTGGTGAGTATCAGCATGGGCACGAATTTGTAGCTCAGCAAACCGCGCAGTTCACGCACCAAGGTGATGCCGTCCATGCGCGGCATGTGCACATCGGTCAGCACCAGATCCGCGGCGGATTCACGGGCCCAATCCAGCGCTTGGACGCCGTCGCTGGCCTGCACCACCTCATAGCCGGCCCCCTGCAGAGTGAAAAGGACCATCTGGCGCATCGATGCCGAATCGTCGACCGCAAGGATTTTTTTGCCCATATCGAAACCGTCTCGGCGTGACCCACCTGGATTATCGTCACGTAGCGCGGAAACTTGACGTATCGGGGCGGCCGCTGCGGACGAGCGGGCCGGAACGGCAAGTCCTGCGAACTACGTCACATTTCGCCGGTCAGCCGGAGCGGCGCCGGGGGCTCAGGCGCCCACCAGCACCGCCAGCATTTCCGCCGCGGACTCCTGGGTTTGCAGAACGATTTGCGCCAAGGCGGCGGAATCGAGCTTGGCCGCAGACAGCGCGGCCGCGGAAATCGGCGGCGCGTCGCTCAGATCGCCGCTGCCGATCTCCGCCAGCACGGCGAGGCTGTTGGCGATGTGCACGGTCGCGGCTTCGAGCGGATATTCCCGTGCGCGATCCGGCTCGTGGTGAAATTCGATGCATTCCTGCAGCGAGAGCGGCAATCCCCAATTCCGCGCGAGCGCCACTCCGACGTCGGCGTGATCGAATCCCATGACTTTACGCTCGCACGCATTCAAGCCGAGATCATCGACTGCGTCCACCGACATGAGCAGAGCCCGCCGCGCCAGATCGGGCACCTTATTGAACATCACCAGTTGCCCTACGTCGTGCAACAGCCCGGCGATGAAAGGAGTGTCGCTGCGCCCTTTGCTGCACCGCGCCGCGATGTTCCCGGCGGCCACCGCGCACAGCACGCTGTGGCGCCAGAAGGACTCCATGGTGATGAGGTCATTGCCGATGCCGTCGAAGGTCCGGATCGCGGTGAGTCCCACGGTCAGATCACGCACCTGCCGCACGCCGAGAACGGTGATCGCGCGGCTCATGTTGGCGATCCTGCCGTGTTGACCGAAGGCCGGGCTATTGGCGACGCGCAGCAGGCGCGCGGTGAGCGCTGCATCTTTGCTGATTTCCCGCCCGATGTCCGCCGAGGATGAAGTCGGATCGTCCACCATGCCGGCGATCCGCAGTGCTACCTCCGGCAGCGTGACCAGATCCTTGATGTCTTCAACCAGTCCTTCCGGAGTCAATTTGACCGTGTTCACGCAACCTCTCGCCAACCATGTCGGCAGTGGCCGGCGAAAGTTGAGCGCCCGCCGCAAGGCGTGATCGATTCCGGCGCAGCGGCTGAGGTGCCGTGAAATAATAACGTATGAAAGCTGAGGCAATCCTTTGGATAGTGATTTTGGTATCGCTTGCACTTGCCGTCGTGTCGCGCAAGTATCGCAAGTACGGCCTGGTTGTCCTCGGATTTGCCGCCGTGGCGATCGTGGCCGTCATCGTGCTCCAACGGAAGGATGAAATAGTGCCTGCGGTCTCGCCCGACGTACCGGCCCAGCATTCACAACGCGTTGATTTCGAGCAATCGCATGTCGAGAAATTAGACAAAGAAGATCCGGAAGCCAAGAATCGCATCGGCGTGTCGGAGATTCGATTCGATCAAATACGCGCCTCCGAGGGCCCGGAACCCGGCACCATCGAATCGATCAGCGCTCGTCTCTATAACGATTCGGCTCGCTTTGCCCTCACCGACTACGCGTATTATTTGGCGGTGCAGGATTGCGTGGCCAAAGTCTGTACAACGATTTACGATCAGCGCGGCCTGGCCTCTGCGATGGTACCGGCTAATCAAGCACGCGACGTGAGAATAGAAATTCGCGCGGCTGAAACGCGCGGATTGCCCCTTTTCAAGCTGGTGGGCACGCCAAATATTATATTGTCGCCATCCGGTACACGTGCTTATAAGGCTGCCCTGGTACCTTAACCGTCGCGTCGACAAGGGACCTATGTTAGCCAATTGCCGGTCGGAGAGCCGTCCTTGAAGGATAGGCGTAGACGCAGAGATGCTGTGCCGCAATGACGCAGTGCACGGCCGCTCAGCTGTTGCGCATTCGCACGGCCTTCGGGAGTTACAGACTGCGAGAGATGAGAACTGATCCCACGCACACCATGCAAGAGCGAGCACACTGCAGGCTCAATTAAGTAACACGGTGGCATGCCAGAACGGAGTTTCTGTATGGGCATTGACCTCAACGACCCCCGCTATGCGTTCGGCGATGTGATTGGTCAGGTCCCAGGCCGTGGGGAAACCGAGTCCCGATCCTACGCAAGCACCTCATAAGGGCGCATCATCTCATTATCCTCATGCTCCAGGTTGTGGCAATGCCAGACGTAGCGGCCGGGGTAGCCCTCGAACGGGACTATGATTCGAGTTACAGTCTCGCCGTTTACGCGGACCGTGTCCTTCCAGCCCATTTCATTCGGGTCGGGAGGCGTCGCCGGCTCCGTGTACCGCAGTGTGCCGGTTGACATGTACTGGAAAGCGTCAAAGCGGCGGCGATCGAGAATTTGAAACCGCACCAAGTGCAGGTGAATGGGGTGCAAATCTTCGGTCAGGTTCGCGAGTTCCCAGATTTCCGTGGTATTCAGCACCGGCTTCTCGGTGATGGGCGCATGCCACGGCGTCTTGTTCAGCAGCATCCGCATGGATTGCGCCACTCCCTTCAGTTGCTCGTCCAATGTGAGCCATCGAGTCCGCACGGCGGCGGACTCCGCGATGCGCGGCACCGGCCGCAGCGTGGCGGGCAACGCGCTCGGATCCGTGACCGGCGCTGCACTGACACGAAACTCCATGAGCGTGAAAGCATCATCGGCCAGCACGATCCGGCTGCCGCGACTCGTCACCACACGCCTGGCAATAAGCGAAAGCGCACCTTGGCGGCGTAGGAAAAGGGTCTGACCGATAAGCTTCAGGGCCATGAAGCAAACTCCCGGCATGACGCCGCTATAGACCAGTGCGAACGCGCTCCGGCGAACCTGCGTTAAGGTTACGCGCCGTGCATGCGAAGTTGAGCGAGCTGCAAGACCCGCTGTCGACAGCATTCTCGGTGCTGAAGAAGGTGGTCAGCGCTGAGGTTGCAGCGCACGGCTTTAAGTTCAAGTTCGATCTGTCCAAGCTGGGCGAGCCGGGAGGGCCGACACTCGCGGAGGCCTTGAGCGAAGTGGTCGAGCAGGCAGGATCGGACCTGGTGCTCATCGTAGATGAGGTTCAACAGTGCCTGGCCAGTGAGGATGGCCTGTCGATGATGCTGGCGCTCAAGGCGGCGCGTGATGCCATCAATCTGCGTCCGAATCCGCCCGGGCATTTCGTGTTCATCGGCACCGGCTCCAATCGCGCGCTCGTGCAGGAACTCCTCGCTCGGCGCAATATGGCCTTTCAGGGTGCGCAGAGCCTGCCGTATCCCGTACTGGCCGATGATTTCGTCACCCACGTGCTCGCCCGCCTGCGGCTTCAAGGATCCAAAACCGCCCCTTCAGATGCCGTGGCCGCCCAAGCCTTCAAAGATTTGCGCTCCCGCCCGGAGGAGTTGCTCGGCGCTCTTCGGGTGCTCGCGCACTCCCTGCCCGCAGGCGAGAACCCGGACAACGCCCTAGGAATCATCGTGGCAACGATGCGGGCCGGGATCGCCAACGCTGAGCTGCTCCGCATTCAGGAGCTTGGACCGCTCGCCGAGGTGATCTTCGAGCGCATCGCCTCAAGCCGGCAGAATCAAACGCGCGGGATGTACTCTGCAGAGGCGCTGGAGGATTACTCGAAGGAGCTCGATCGGCGCGTGCGCAGCGAGGAAATCCAAAGCGTCGTACAGCAGCTGCAAGGTGCCAACATCATCATGCGAGTCGGGCCATGGCTCCTACACGGTAGTTGATCCTTTCGTGCGCGAGATGTGGCTTGAGAGACAGGCGCGACTTGCGGCACTGGATCCGGCAGCGCCCATATAAACGGCGTCGCCATCGGCTGCACTGCCTACCTCGCCCTGAGTTTCCCCCGTACATCACATCGACGCACGGGTTCGCGCCCAGGCCATAGCACAGCTCCGCCGGTCTCTCGATGCGCCAGAACGCGATGTCGGCCCGCTTTCCGACCTCGAGCGTGCCGATGTCATCGAGCGCGCCCAGCGCACGCGCGGCCTGCCGGGTGGCGCCGCTCAAGGCCTCCTCGGGAGTCAGGCCGAACAATGTGCAGGCCATGTTGAGCGCGAGCAGGATGGACGTGCACGGTGAGCTGCCGGGATTGCTGTCGGTTGCGATCGCGAGCGCCACACCCGCGTCTCGCAACAGCCCAACGGGCGGAGGCGTCGTCTGTCGCAGCGTGAAATACGCGGTGGGCAACAGCACCGCGACCGTTCCTGCTGTGCTAAGGGAACGCGCGCCGGCGGCGCTCAAATACTCGAGGTGATCCGCGGACAAGGCGCCCCACTTGGCGGCCAATTCGGCGGCCCCCATATCGCTCAACTGACCCGCGTGCACGTGAGCGGGCAATCCCCTCTGCTTTGCCGCCTGCAGCAGACGCTCGGTCTCGTCCAGGGTAAACGCGATGTTCTCGCAGAACGCATCGACGGCATCGACCAGGCCCGCGGCCGCCAGCGAGGCGAGCCATGGACCGCTGACCTCATTCACGAAATCCTGACGATGAGAAGCGAACTCCCGCGGCAGCGCATGCAGGCCCAGAAATGTTTTCTTGATCGACACCGGCAGTTCCACGCCCAAATCCCGCGCCACTTCCAACAAGCGGCGCTCGGCATCGAGTGCCAGCCCGTACCCCGACTTCACCTCGATGGTGGTGACGCCCTCTGCCATCAGGCGCTTGGCGCGAACGGCGGCCGACTGCATACAATTCCTGGTGCGTCGCGCCACGGGTCGCATTGACGGTCGACTGGATCCCGCCCCCGGCGCGCGCAATGTCCTCGTAGGAGACACCGCAGAGCCGCTTTTCGAATTCTTCGACCCTGTTCCCGCCGTATACCAGGTGCGTGTGGCAGTCGATCAATCCCGGAGTCATCCATAGACCTTGAGCGTCATGGACGGGAATATTCTGCGCGGCGGCTCTGGTGCTGCCTTCGGCAGCGGGGCCGATCCAGGCAATGCGCTCACCCTTCACCGCCAGCGCGGCATTACTGAACGTTGCCATAGGGTTCCGCGCCCGCGACCATGGTGGCGATATTCGCGCCGGTCCAGACCTGGTCCCATTCCTTGCCCGAGTTTTTTTGCATCGCTGATCGCTTGCTGCCGGCCATTACAAGTATGATACGGCAAGATCGGTTCCCTATACAGGTATAGTCAACATGCATCGCTACCACTTGCAATCGGTTCTTTTGCCGCAGGGATGGGCCCGAGACGTCGGCGTCACCGTCTCCGACGAGGGATTGATCACCGACATCGATGCCCCGCCTGCCGGCGGCCGCGACAGCGACAGCGCAGCGAGCTCTCGGCCGCACTCCGGGTGCCGGTGCCGGTGCGGAACGCGTCGACGGCATCGTCGTTCCCGGCATGGCCAACGCCCATAGTCACGCGTTCCAGCGCGCCATGGCAGGCAATACCGAATATCGATTGTCGGCGCGCGACAGTTTCTGGACCTGGCGCCAGGCCATGTACGGCCTGGCGAATCGCATCGAAGCCCGACGACCTGCAGACCCTCGCGACCCAGCTGTTCGTGGAGATGCTCAAGAGCGGCTACACCTCGGTCGCGGAATTTCACTATCTGCACCGTCAAAGGGACGGCTCGCCCTATGCGGACACGAATGCTCTGTGGGAAGCCGTCGGCAACGCGGCGGCGATCGCAGGCATCGGCCTCACCTTCCTCCCCACCCTGTACCAGACCAGTGATTTCGGCGGCCGGCCGCTGAAATCCGAGCAGGCTCGATTCGCTTCCGACACGGACGGTTTCTTGCGCGCGGTCGAGGATCGCATCGGCGCAGAACGGCGCGCCCAAGGCGCGCGCGGCTCCCCACGGACTCAACGCACCGGCGCGGCATTCCACAGTCTGCGTGCGGTGCCGCTGGAGAATTTGCGCGCCGCAGCGCTGCGGCTGCGGGAAATCGACGCCGGCATGCCCGTGCACATTCACGTGGCGGAACAAGTGCTGGAAGTGAAGGCCTGTGTACTGCAGACCGGGCGCCGCCCCATCGAGCTGCTGCTCGATACGGGAGTGCTCGACTCACACTGGTGCCTGGTGCATGCCACCCACGCCACGGCGCAGGAACTGCAGGGCATCGCCGCCGCGGGCGCCGCCGTCTGCGTCTCCATCAGCACCGAGGCGAATCTCGGCGACGGGTTCTTCGACGCGGCCCGTTTCTTCAAGGCCGGCGGCCGTCTCTGTGTGGGCTCCGACAGCCAGTCCACCGTCAATCCGGCCGAGGAATTGCGCTGGCTGGAATACCAGCAGCGCCTGCGCAAGAAGCGCCGCGGAGTGCTGGCCGGTGCCGCGGACCCGCACGTGGGCACTCGCCTTTGGCGTGATGCCGCGCAACACGGTGCGCGGGCCATTGGCCAGCCGGCAGGAGCGATCGAGGTGGGCCGTCGCGCGGACTGGCTGGTGCTGGATGCCGCGCACCCCTCCATGGTGGGCGCGGCGGCTGACACCGCACTGGACCATCTGCTGTTCGCCGGCGGCGATGCAGCCATCCGCGATGTCATGGTGGCGGGCCGTTGGGTGGTCAAAGACCGGCGCCATGCGGCCGAAGAGGAATTGCGGCCCCGATTCGCCGGCTTTGATGCGCAGTCTGGCAAAGACCGGCTAAAAAGGAGTTGACTGTACCTGTCTATACAGCTTAATCTCGCGCCATGAACAGACCCGCCGTGTCGCTGCAGCCGCTGTACTTACAGGTGAAGCGGCATATTCTCGACAATATCGGCTCCGGCAAGTGGGGCACGTCGACGCGTGTTCCGTCCGAAAACGACATCGTCAAATCCTTCGGCGTGTCGCGCATGACCGCGAACCGCGCGCTGCGCGAATTGCGCGACGAGGGCGTTCTGGTGCGCGTCGCCGGGGTGGGCAGCTTCGTCGCCGATCAGCACGCGCATGCGCATCCCCTCGAGATCCGCGGCATCGCCGACGAGATTCGCCGCAGAGGCCATGTGCACCGCGCCGAGATCGTCTCTCTGGAGCGGATCCGCGCGGTGGCGGAACTCGCCGAGGATTTCGGCATTGCGCCGCGCAGCGAATTGTACTGCTCCGTCATCGTGCATTTCGAGAACGACCGCCCCATCCAGCTCGAGGATCGCTACGTCCTGCCGAAGCTCGCGCCCGACTATCTGAAAGTGGATTTCAGCCTGACCACTCCCTACGACTACTTGATCAAGGTCGCTCCGCTGCAGGAAGCCGAACACCTGCTGCGGGCCGTGATGCCCGACGAACGCACGCGCAAGCTCCTGGCCATGCAGCGCGATGAACCCTGCCTGTTGATGATTCGGCGCACCTGGACCGCCGGGCAGATTGCCTCGGTGGCCCGTCTCTACTACCCCGGCTCCCGGTATGAAATGTCCGGGCGCTTCCGCCCCTAGAGGATGCAACCATGCTCGCCCCATTGAAACCCAGAAGTATCCGTGCCGCGCGCGGCAATGCCTTGAGCGCGCGCACCTGGATGACCGAAGCGCCGCTGCGCATGCTGATGAACAACTTGGACCCCGAGGTCGCCGAGAATCCGGCGGAACTCGTGGTATACGGCGGCATCGGCCGCGCCGCCCGCGACTGGAACTGCTACGACCGCATCGTCGAGACGCTGAAAACACTGACCGAGGAAGAAACCTTGCTGGTGCAGTCCGGCAAGCCCGTCGGCGTCTTCCCGACCCACGCGGACGCGCCGCGAGTGCTGATCGCCAATTCCAATCTGGTGCCGCACTGGGCGACCTGGGAGCATTTCAACGAGCTCGACCGCAAGGGTCTGGCCATGTACGGCCAGATGACCGCCGGCTCCTGGATCTACATCGGCAGCCAGGGCATCGTGCAAGGCACCTACGAAACCTTCGTCGAAATGGGCCGGCAGCACTTCGGCGGCCAGCTCAACGGCAAGTGGATACTCACGGCCGGCCTCGGCGGCATGGGCGGCGCGCAGCCGCTGGCCGCCACCATGGCCGGATTCAGCATGCTGGCGGTCGAATGCCGCCAAAGCCGCATCGCCAAGCGACTGGAGACGGGCTACGTGGACGTGCAGGCAAAGTCCCTGGACGAGGCGCTCGCCCTGTTCGACGCCGCCAAGAAAAACTCCAAGCCGATTTCAGTGGCGCTGCTCGGCAACATCGTCGATGTGCTGCACACCCTGCTCGAGCGCGGCATCCGGCCCGATGCCGTGACCGATCAGACTTCGGCGCACGATCCGGTCAACGGCTACCTGCCGCAGGGCTGGACGGTCGAGCAATGGGACGAGCGGCGCGCCGCCGATCCCGCCGGCACCACCGCGGCCGCGAATCGGTCCATGGCCAAGCATGTCGAGTACCTGCTGCGCTTCAAGCGCATGGGCCTGCCGGTATTCGACTACGGCAACAACATCCGGCAGGTGGCCCTCGATGCCGGCGTTGCCGACGCCTTCGATTTCCCGGGTTTCGTGCCGGAGTACATCCGTCCGCTGTTCTGCCGCGGCGTCGGACCGTTCCGCTGGGTGGCTCTCTCGGGCGACCCCGAGGACATCTACAAGACCGACGCGAAGGTCAAAGAGCTGATTCCGGACGATCCGCACCTGCATCACTGGCTCGACATGGCGCGCTCGCAGATCCATTTCCAGGGATTGCCGGCGCGCATCTGCTGGGTCGGCCTGGGACAGCGTCATCGCCTGGGGCTGGCCTTCAATGAAATGGTCAAGCGCGGCGAACTCTCCGCGCCCATCGTCATCGGCCGCGATCACTTGGACTCCGGTTCCGTGGCGAGCCCGAACCGCGAGACCGAGGCGATGAAGGACGGCTCCGATGCCGTCTCCGACTGGCCCTTGCTCAATGCGCTGCTTGAACACCGCGAGCGGCGCCACCTGGGTATCGATTCATCATGGCGGCGGTGTCGGCATGGGCTACTCCCAGCACGCCGGCGTCGTCATCGTCTGCGACGGCAGCGAGGCCGCGGGCAAGCGCATTCGCCGCGTGCTCTGGAACGATCCCGGCACCGGCGTCATGCGCCACGCCGACGCCGGCTACGACATCGCCATCGCCTGCGCCCGCGAGCAGGGCCTGAAACTGCCGATGATCGAGCAGCCGTAGTGGCGAAGGTCCTGGAAATTCGCGCCGGCGAGCTTACGCTCGCCGATCTGCGGCGAATCTACGAGCAGCCGGTCACGCTGCGCGTGTCGGCGCACGATCGCAGCCGCATCAGCCTCGCCGGCGCCTTGGTGGACCAGATCGTCGCGACCGGCGATGCGGCCTACGGCATCAACACCGGCTTCGGACTGCTGGCGCAGACCCGCATACCCGGCGAACAGCTCGAGCTGCTGCAACGCAATCTCCTGCTGTCGCACGCCGCCGGCGTGGGCGACGCGCTGCCCGATCCCGTCGTTCGGCTGATCCTCGCGCTGAAGATCAATGCATTGGCACGCGGTCACTCCGGCATCACCCTGGCCGTGATCGATGCCTTGCTCGCGCTGCTCGAGCATGAAGTCTATCCGCTGATTCCCGCGCAGGGCTCGGTGGGTGCCTCGGGAGACTTGGCGCCCCTGGCGCACCTGAGCACGGTGCTGCTCGGCATCGGCGAGGTGCGCGTGCGCGGCACGGTGCTGCCCGCGGCCGAGGGCTTGAAGCTGGCCGGTCTTGCACCGCTCAAGCTGCGCGCCAAAGAAGGCCTGGCGCTGATCAACGGCACGCAGGTCTCCACGGCGCTGGCGCTGGCGGGACTGTTCGGCGCCGAAGATCTGTTTGCCGCCGCCGTCGTCGCCGGCGCCATGTCGGTGGATGCGCTGAAGGGCAGCGATTCGCCCTTCGATGAGCGCATACACGCGGTTCGCGGACAGCCCGGGCAAATCGCCGTGGCGCGCGAGTACCGCGATTTGATCGCCGGCAGCGCCATTCGCGCCTCGCATCTCGACTGCACGCGCGTGCAGGATCCCTATTCCTTCCGCTGCCAGCCGCAGGTGATGGGCGCCTGCCTGGACCTGATCCGCCATTGCAGCGTCACGCTCGGGATCGAGGCCAATGCCGTCACCGACAACCCGCTGCTGTTCGTCGAAACGGGCGACGTGCTGTCGGGCGGAAACTTTCATGCCGAGCCGGTGGCCTTCGCCGCCGATACGCTGGCGCTCGCGATCGCGGAGATCGGCAGCCTGTCGGAGCGGCGCATGGCGGTACTGGTCGATCCGAAAATGAGCGGCCTGCCCGCCTTCCTGGTCGAGAACAGCGGCGTGAATTCCGGTTTCATGATCGCGCAGGTCACCGCCGCGGCACTGGTATCGGAGAACAAGACCATCGCCACCCCCTGCAGCGTCGACTCCATTCCGACCTCCGCCAATCAAGAAGACCACGTCAGCATGGCCACCCATGGCGCGCGCCGCTTGAGCCCGATGGTCGACAACGCGGCAGCCGTGATCGGCATTGAACTGCTGGCCGCGGCGCAAGGCATCGATTTTCACCGGCCCGCCCAATCCTCGCGCAGCCTCGAGCAGGTCCACGCCGCCATTCGCGGCGACGTGCCCTTCTATGCGGCCGATCGGTATTTTGCGCCCGATATCGAGGCCGCGCAGCAATGGGTCAAATCGGGGCGCTTCTCCGCGCTCGTGAAGCGGGTTTTGCCGTCGAAGGCCGAGGTCTAGCGCGCCCGTGGCAGCTGAGGACGGCCGCTTGAGCCCGCCGATTTTCGAGCATGTGCCGGGCGAGGTGCCCCTGCTCATCAGCTTCCCGCACTCAGGCACTTACCTGCCGCCGGAGCTGGCCGCGCGCCTGCGGCCCGAGGTGCTCGATCTGCCCGACACCGACTGGTTCGTCCCCCAGCTGTATGACTTCTTTCGCGGCCTGGGTGCCTCTGTCATCCGCGCGACTCACACGCGCTACGTGGTCGACTTGAATCGACCGCCCGACGGCGCGCCGCTGTATCCCGGCCAGCGTGAAACCACGGTCTGTCCCACCGAAACCTTCGACGGCGAAGCCCTGTATCCGGAAGGCGCGAATCCGGCCGCCGCCGAAATCGCCGCACGGCTGCGCACGTACTGGAATCCCTATCATGAGAAGCTTTCCGCCCTGACGAACGAAATCAAGCAGCGTCACGGGCACTGCGTCCTGTGGGACGCCCATTCGATTCTCTCCCGCGTGCCCGGTCTATTCGAAGGACGGCTGCCCGACCTCAATGTGGGCACCGCCGGCGGCCGCAGCTGCTCGCCCGCCCTCTCGGAACTGATCACCGCGGCCTTGAGCGAGCAGCAGCAATTCTCCTTCGTGGTCGACGGCCGGTTCAAGGGCGGCTACATCACCCGCCGCTACGGCAATCCCGCCGCGCGCATCGATGCCGTGCAATTGGAGATCGCGCAATGCGCCTACCTCATCGAAGCGCGAATCCCCGCATTCGACGCAGCGCTCGCGGCGCCGCTGAACTCGCTGCTGCGCGATTTACTCGCCAAGGTCATCCACCCCCGCTAACCGACCACCACTTCGCTGATTTGAATCACGGGAGTCAAATCGGTGTAGTTGCGAACGTCCGCCATGATCTCTTGCGTGTGGGGGCCGAATCCCTTTTGGAAGGCCTCGACCGAGTCGCAGAAAATATGGCACATCCCCACGTAGGTGGCCGGCGCGCCGGGCACGCCGCCTGCAAGGCCCTTGTCCACCGTATAGTACTTGCAGGTCTCGCCCATCCGGGCCTTCACCATGGGCATATGCTTGTCGCGGTAGTAGACATGGTCGAACCGATTCCCCGGCGTATTGGGATACATCACGCTTACTTTGATCATTTTCAGCTCTCCGTTTTGGGTCGTCATGCTCGAAGTATCGCCCCAGGCTCGCAAAAATCAAACGCCCGGCCGATTTTACCGCGCCGCGAGAACTCTCCATGGAGATGCAGTGTCATATGGCAGTTACGGCCGGCGCGCCGCTTTGATTCACGAGCCACAAAAATGAAATTTCTCGCCGCGATCATCCTTGCCATCGGCCTGCTTCCCAGCCTGTGCCGCTCCGCCGAGCTGAATCTCGCCACGCTGACCTGCGGCAAGTACGAAAACGAAGTGCTGCCCGCCGCCGCCACGAATCCGACCGCGGACTCCATCAATACGGTGATGTGGCTGTTCGGCTATTCCGTCGCGAAGTCCGGAGCGCATGTCCTGTACTCGGACGCGCTGTCGCCGTTCGGATTCGCACTGGACAATGAGTGCAAGAGCAATCCTGCCGAGAGCATGCTCGACGCGCTGGCCATCGTCAAACCCGAGACCAAGAACCCGATGGATCTCGCCAACGTCGAATGCGGGTCATTCGCGTCGAGGCATGCGGAGTTCGCCCGCAGCGACACGGACAGCGCGACCACCATCATGATGTGGCTTTTCGGCTTTTCAGTGGCGAGATCCGGCGGCCACATCTTCGATGCGGATTCCCTTCAGAGTTTTGCGGCTGCTTTGCTGGCTGACTGCGCCAAGCATCCGGACAAGAGCCTGTTCGACACGCTGACGGCGCTGAAAATACCCAAGAGCGTCAAGGCATCGACACCCACCCAATAACGGGGACAGCCCTTGGGGGCGGACCGCCTCTAACCCTTCGACGCCCGCCGCTTTTTTGATTTGCGCTTCTTCGATTTGCGCTTCGGCTTGGCCAGCTTCTTTTTCGCCGCGCGCCTCATTTTCACGAGCGCGTCGATGAGGTCGTCGACTGCCTCGTGCGTCTTCGCCTTTCGCCGCATCCAGACCAGAGCGTCCAGCAGGTCCTCGACCGGCTCCCGTTTTTTCACCATGGACTATCCTAGGGCGAATATGGGTGCAGCGCCAATCGCATGCGCCGTGCCGGACGGAGTACCATTGCCGCCATGGTTCGGTCCACACGCCATACGGGGATTTTCGCAACCTCTCTCGCGGCTCTCCTGCTGCCCGGCGTAGGCGCCGCGCGATCGCACCCTGAAGGTCCCGGCGCGAATGAGATCGGCGGCACCGTCACGAGTACTCGCGGCCCCGAAGCCGGAGTCTGGGTCATCGCCGAATCGCAGGACTTCAAGACGCGCTTCGCCAAGATCGTCGTCACCGACGAGGCCGGCCGCTTTGTTCTGCCGGATCTTCCCCGCGCCGCGTACCGCGTCTGGGTACGCGGCTATGGCCTTGCCGACTCGCCCAAAACCGAGGCGACCCCCGGACACTCTTTGAAGCTCGCCGCCGTCATGGCGCCTGACGCCGCAACGGCGGCCCGGGTGTACCCTGCCGCCTATTGGTACGCGATGATGAAGATTCCCGAGGAGCCGGAAGTGGCATCGCTGCCGGGCGGCCGCAACGGCTATCTCATGTGGATGAAGAACATGGGCTGCGTCGGTTGTCACCAGCTGGGAAATCTGGCGACCCGCACCCTCCCTCCCTCGTTGGGCAAGGTCAATTCATCCCAGGACGCGTGGCTCGAGCGCCTACAGTCGGGCCAGGCCGGCATCCAGATGATCAACATCGTGCAAGGCGCCCTCGCCGGGGTTCCCATTCATTACTTGAGCGATTGGACCGACCGCATCGCCGCGGGCGAATTGCCGGCCGAGGCGCCGCGGCGCCCGAGCGGCATCGAGCGCAATGTGGTCGCGACGGTGCGCGACTGGTCGGACGACAAGGCGTACTTGCACGACCTATCGAGCACCGATCGCCGCCATCCCACCGTCAACGCCAATGGATTGATTTACGGCAGCTCCGAGCTCAGCACCGACAATTTCCCGATACTCGATCCGGTGCACAACACGGCCACCACCTTCAAGGCGCCCGTGCGCGATGCCGATACGCCGACGACTCACGACGACCCGGTGCTGCGGGCCTCCCCGTACTGGGGCGAGGAGCGCATCTGGGACAGCCGGGCCGTCGCGCACAATCCCATGATGGATGCATCCGGCCGCGTCTGGTACACCGCGCGCATACGTGCGGCGGGCAATCCCGCCTTCTGCAAGAAGGGCTCGGCTCATCCGTCGGCCCAGGACTTTCCCATCGACTCATCGGATCGCCAGCTCGCGGTGTATGCACCGGCGAGCGGCAAGTACACCTTCGTCGACACCTGCTACGGCACACACCATCTGCAATTCTCCGAGGACTCGAACGATACCCTCTGGACCAGCGGCGGCCATGAAGTCATCGGCTGGCTCGACACCAAGAAATTCGATCGGACCGGCGATGCCGCGGCTTCGCAGGGGTGGGCTCCCTTGGTGCTCGACACCAATGCCAACGGCAAGCGCGACGCCTGGGTCGAACCCGGACAACCGGCGGACGCGACGCACGACCGGCGATTGGCGGTGAGCTTGTACGCCATCATGCCGAACCCCGCCGACGGCAGCGTCTGGGGATCGGTGGCCTTCCGCTTCCCCGGTGCCCTCGTTCGCTTCGACCCGCGTACCCGCTTGAGCGAAATCTACAATGTGCCCATGCCCGGTTTCGGCGTGCGCGGCGCCGACATCGACGCCCACGGCGTGGTGTGGGTGTCCTTGGCGAGCGGGCACTTGGGCGAGTTCGATCGGCGCAAGTGCAAGGGTCCGCTCAACGGCCCTACGGCCACCGGCGATCACTGCCCCGAGGGGTGGAGCTTTCATCGCCTGCCGGGTCCCTCATTCGTCAACGTGCCGCAGATGAGCGTCGAGTCGAGCTACTACACCTGGGTGGATCAGCACGACACTTTGGGGTTGGGCGCCAACGTTCCGATCGCGACCGGCAATCTATTCGACGGCGTGCATGCGCTGGTCGGCGGACAATTCGTGACCCTGCGCATTCCCTATCCGCTCGACTTCTATGCCAAGGGGATCGATGGCCGCATCGACGATGCGGCCGCGGGCTGGAAGGGACGCGGCCTCTGGGTCACCAGCGGCGACCGCACGCCCTGGCACAAGGAAGGGGGCAAGGGCTCGAAGCCCTTGGTGGTCCACTTTCAGGTGCGCCCATCGCCGCTGGCCGATTGAGGAGATTGCGCAGTCGCCGGATTACAGCCTAACTTGCGCGCATCGAGCCGGCAGTGCCGCAACACTGCGCCATCGACCGCATGCAGGGTGATCTTCCAGTCGCGGGTCTGCTCGACACGGTCGATGACCACATAGCCGAAACCCGACTGAGACGATCCCTGTGTAACGGTCTTGCCGCCGCTCACCAGCCCGGTCAACTGCGGCGGTACCTCTGTATCGAGGGCGTCCCCGCCTTCGCCGACCACCAATTGCGGCGCGGCGCCGGCCGCATAGTTTGCGATCTGGAAGTTATGGATGTGGCCGGCCAGCATCAGCGTGAGCGACGCCTCGTCGGTACCATCCAAAGCCGCCAGCAGATTGGCGTTGGCGCCCTCCATGTTGTTGCCGCCCTTGCTCTTGTCCGGTTTCGAGATGCCGCGGAAGGGATGATGCGTCACCAGCCAGTCCGCCTTGGCGGCCATCGCCGTGGCGATGTCACGCTTCAATGCCTCGACCACGGCGGGGTCTATCTGTTTCTCTGCGGCATTGTTATCGTCCAGTAGAGCCAACTTCACTCCGCCGAGATCGACCAGCAGCGGGCTTCCGTGCGGATTGCACGCTGTGCTCATCGGATCGTGGCCGAGTAACGTGGTCCAGCCGAGACCGGCGCGGCTGCAGTCCTCGTGATTGCCGCGCGCCATCAGCCACACGGTGCTCGCCAGCAGCTTGGCGGCCGGCTTGAAGAAATCGGCGTTCCACGTCGCCCAATTGTCGCCCCACGGCGTACCGGCGCAGCGGCTGTCGCCTGGCCGACAGGGGGACTCACGGTAAACATAGTCGCCGACATGAATCATCAGATCGGGTTTTTCCTTCGCGGCATGTTCGGCCACGCGGCGAAATGGCCATTGGCTTTCATCATTGCAATCCTGGACGACGGGTCCCTTCAGCCTGCAGCCGGTATCCCCGAACAGTACGATATGCCGGGGGTGAGCAACCGGAATCGGCAAGGTGAGGCCGCCGGCACTGACATGTCGGGCGCCAGGGGAAATCACCGCGACGCAGACTCGGACGGGGAACGCTTGGCTCGGGGGTGCGCGCTCGGTCATTGGCAGCGAATTGCCGTCGGCGATCAGGGCTGGGCACACCGGATCGTCCGTCACCAGCCGCGCCTCGACCGCGCCTTTCCCGCCATATTGTGACCAGCCGGCGAGTGCAGTTGCCCCAGCGTGAGAATAAGGAAGACAGAGAAGGGCGATGAATGAACTCAGTGCAAGGGCGGAACGCGGCAAAATTTCAATCCTTTCGATGGGGCGCTTCAGAATAGCTGCCTGAAACACCATTTCAAAGTCAGCACGGACGATTGTCCTATTCTTTTCCCGCTATCCCCAATCTAGGGGGATAAGTCTGTGCATAACCTGCGACACGTCACCAAAACGTCACCGTGGTTCAGTCGCTTGTGCTCAGCTGCTGCTTTTTTACCCAGGCATGAGCCCTACGCCGCCGTGGCGGTGTGGAACAGGATCCGCGCGCTCAGGCCGCCCAGTGCCTCGGAGGATTCCAGAACGATCGAGGCGCCGTGCCGGACGGCAATTTCCTTCGCGATCGCAAGGCCTAGGCCATTGCCGGTGACCATCGTGTCGCGGCGCCGGTAAAAGCGGTCGAACACCCGCTCCCGCTCCTCGACGGGGATTCCGGGACCGGAATCCTCGATCTTCAGTTCGGCTCCGGCGGATGCGGGCCTCAAGCTGATCAGCAGGCGGCCGTCTCGCTCCGTGTACTTGATCGAATTGTCGATGAGATTCGAGACGAGAATCGAGAGCGCCTCCTCGTTACCCAGGACGACGGCGCTTTCTTGAATTCCGACCTTCGTTTGCAGGGCCTTTTCGGCGGCGAGCGGCAGATGGATGGACACTACGCGTTCAATGACGGTTGCCAGGTCAACCTGAGTCTTGTCCACCCCCTCGCCGTCGGCATCGTGACGCGCCAAGGTCAACAGTTGACGCGCCAGTTGCAGTGTACGGGACACCCCGCCCTGCAGCTCCGCCATCGCCTCCTGTTGCCGGCTCGGACTTTTCGATCGGGCGAGCATCTGTGCCTGTAATCGCAGCGCGGTCAGCGGTGTCAGCAACTCGTGAGCCGCATCGGCAATGAACGTCCGTTGTGTCGCAATGATCCCCGCCAGGCGCCCCATCAGGTCGTTGAGCGCCTCGGCGAGCGGTGCAATGTCAGGCGGCAGGCGGCTGACATCGAGCGGCAACAGATCCCGATGCGAGCGCTTGCGCAGGTCGTGCGTGATCCTCACGAGCGGCCGCAGGCCGTAGGCGACGGCGATCCAGATCATGAGGGCCGCCAGGGGCAGCGCGCCCAGAGCGGGCAGGAGACTGCGCAGCGTGATTCGCCGCGCCGCCCTGTTACGCACGTCTGCCGGCTGCGCGGCCACCACGAATTGACCGCCCACCGCGCTCGCGAACAGCCGCCACTCCCTGCCGTCGAGGACGAGCTTGGAGAACCCGGTGCCGGTCGAGCGTGGTATGCCGTTCAGCGGATGGGTCTGATAGGCGGGCACGCCATCCGATGCATGGAACACGCTGACCACCATCTCCTCCTGCGGATTTTCCACCTCCCGGGCAGGTGTCGGAATGAACGTTTGCGGTCCCGAGGAGCCCGCGCTGAGGGCGCTGCGCTCCAGTTCCCCGTCGAACAGATCGTCGATCTCATCCTCGATGCGGGCATAAGCCAGCAAATACATGATGAGCTGCACCGCGAGAACGCTCGCGAGCAATCCGGTCAGCAGTCGCGCGCGGATCGACCTCACGGCAGCGGGACCCGATAACCGACGCTGCGCACGTTCTGGATATAGTCATGACCCAGCTTGCGGCGCAATGAATGAATGAACACCTCGACGGTGTTGCTGCCGACCTCATCGTCCCAGCCGTAGAGCTTGTCGCGCAGCTGATTGCGGGTCAGGACGACCCCGGGACGCTGCAGCAAGATTTCCAGAAGAGAGAACTCCTTCGCCGACAACCCCAGCGATTGACCTTTATAGGCGACGCGGCGCGTCGTGGGATTCAAGCTCACGTCGCGGTACTCGAGAACGGCCGACGCAAGGCCGGCGCGGCGCCGCATCACGGCCCGAAGCCTCGCCACGAGCTCGTCGAAATCGAATGGTTTGCAGACATAGTCGTCGGCGCCCGCGTTCAGTCCCTTGATTCGATCGGCAACGGTCTCGCGCGCCGTGAGCACGACGATGGGCAAGGTATTGCCTTGATGCCGCAATTCGGCCAGCACTTTGAGGCCATCGCGATTAGGCAGGCCCAGATCCAGTATGGCGGCATCGTAGCTGTACTCGGAGCAGACGACGACCGCCGCGTCGCCGTCGTCCAGCCAATCCACGGCAAACCCCTCGTCGAGGAGCCCGCGGCGCAGTCCCCAGCCGATCATGCGATCGTCTTCGACCAACAAGATTTTCATCCGCCCCTCCGAGACGACGAACAAAGGGTCCTTAACGTCATATTAATTTTCGAGCGCTTAGTATCGCCCCCTCCAAACCTAAGAGCGCATACGCATGAACAAATCGATCCTGCTCGCCGCCTGCATTGCCGCCTCGATCGCGAACGCCGCCCATGCGGGCGCCGCGTCCTATCGCATCGCCGATCGGTTTCCCATCGGCGGAGACGATAAATGGGACTACCCGAGCGTCGATTCGGCGGCGCAACGGCTCTACCTGTCCCGCGGCACCCATGTGGTCGTCGTCGACACCCAAACCGGACACATCGCCGGCGACATCGCCGACACGCCGGGCGTCCATGGCATCGCCGTTGCGCCGGCGCTTGGCCGCGGCTACATCAGCCTGGGTAAATCCGACCAGGTGAAGGTCTTCGATTTGAAGACGCTCGCGGTCATCGCCACCGTCGGGGTAGGGACGAAACCCGATGCCATCCTGTATGAGCCGCAGACCCGGCAGGTGTTCGTCTTCAACGGCCACAGCAGCAACGCCAGCGTGATCGACGCCGGGACCAACAAAGTAGTCGCCACCATCCCGCTCGGGGGAGGGCCTGAGTTCGCGCGTGCGGACGGCGCCGGCAGCGTGTATGTCAACATCGAAAACACCAGCGAGCTCGTGGCGTTGGACGCCAAAGGGCGGAAGGTGCGGGCCCGCTGGCCGCTTCCGGGCTGCGACGAACCGAGCGGCCTTGCGCTCGATTCCGTGCACCATAGAAGCTTCTCGGCCTGCGCAAACAAAAAGATGTCGATCCTGGATTTGCATACCGGACGATCCGTCGCAACGATGCCCATCGGCGCCTTTGTCGACGGCGCCGAGTTCGACGCCGACAGTCAGAATGCGTTCAGCGCCAATGGCGACGGGACGCTCACGGTCGTGCACGAGGCAGACCCCGAGCATTTTACGGTCGCCCAGACCCTGGCCACGGCACGCGGCGCCCGCACCATCGCCCTCGATGCGAGCCGGCATAAACTCTATCTCCCGACCGCCCGCTTCGAAGAGACTGCGTCCGCACCGGCGGGTGAGCCCAAGGGCCCCGTCCTGCCGGGCAGCTTTTTCGTCCTGGTGGTCGATGCGGAGAGTCCCAAGCAGCACTAGGGGGCCGCAGGGGTGAGGCGCAGCACGAAGAGCTTGAAGCTCTCGGTGAGCAATTGCGCCCGCCTGTTGAGTATGTTGTGCCCCACCAGCCCCACCACCGCCACCGCGATCCCGATGGCGGTGGCCGTCAGGGCGAGGCCGATGCCGCGGCTTACCTCTGCGGGGTCCGACACGCCGCCCTGCGAGAGCGCCGTAAAGGTCTGCATGATCCCGAAGATGGTACCGAGCAACCCGAGCAGCGGAGCTGCGGTAATGATCGTATCCAATACCCAAAGGCGGGCACTGATTTTCTTGTCCACCTCGATGTAAAGAACCGCTGAGTAGTCCTCCAACTGTCCTCGGGTGACCCCCGCATGCGCGGCGACGTCGAGATACCGGGCCACCGCCTGCGTGAGCGGGTCGCGAGACTTTCGGTCGGACATCGCGGGCGCGGTGCTGGCGGGGGATCTGGGCCCGATCTTGCGTGCAATTTGCGCGGAGCGTACCGCGAGATAGCTCAGATAGAGCGCCCGTTCGAACATGACGAAGATCAGGATGCATGCACAGGCATACAGAACATCGAAGGTCAGGGTGTGAAACAGCGGGTAATTCATAGGTGGAACTCGAGGGTGACCAGAAAGGAGTGGCGCGGCTCGCCGCTAAAGGCGGCTTGCGGAAAAGGTGGATACCGGCCGGTCTTGACGATCTTGACGGCCTGCCGATCGAGAATGTCCGATCCGGAGGTGCGGGCAACGCCCACCGTCAGCACCGAGCCTGCCCGATCGAGAGTGAAATTGACCCGCGTCTCGCCTTTGGGGCGACGCAGACGGTACTCGATGGAATCCGGAGCGACGGTGCGGGCATCGATATTCGTGCGCAAGGTCGCCGCGTACTGTGCCTCGATGGTGCCTGCGGCCGCCCTGTCGGGAGCCGCCGGCGCCTCCGACCCAGAATCCTGAGCGGGGGTCGCCGGATCGTTCACGGCCGGCGTCTCGGCCGTTTCCGCCATCAGCGGCAGCGAGGCAGGGGCCGCCTCCTGATGCGCCGGCTCTTTCTTGCGGACCGGCCGGGGCTTTGGCGGTTGCGGAGCCGGCGGGTCGGGGACCCGGGGCGCCGCAGGCGCCGGGTCGGGCGCAAGTTCGACCTGTATGGCCGGATTGTTCATGGCTGCTTCCTGTGGATCGTTCCTTTCATTGAAGATCATCGCCGCCGTCACGGCGACCGTGAACAGCAACGCCACCGTGTGGCTCACGCCTTCCGCAGACGGCCGGCGCAATCGCTTAAGTCGCCTTGGTCGTGATGGAGGTGGCCGCGATCCCGCCTTTTTGCAACGCGCCGAGCACATCCACCAGGAGTTGCAGCCGGCTGCCTTCGTCGCCTGCAATGATGACCGCCACCTTCGATTGAGCGCTGAGAGTGCGCAGCTGATCGGGCAGGCCCCCGACGCTCGTTGGATTGCCGTCCAGGTAAATGCCGCCATCCGCCGTCAAGGTGACCGTCACATGCCGCACCTCGTCGAGCTTCGCCGCCACGCTGGAATGCGGAAGGGCCACCTTCAGGCCGAGCGCCGGCAGCACGTGAATGCTGATGAGCACGAAAAACACCAGCAGAAACATCATCACGTCGATCATCGGGATGACCTGGATTCGCACCGGCTTGTACGGACGGGCGGGCCAGGAGCGCATTACCGGGGCACCGGCGGTGTTGCGCTGACGGCGAAAAGCGCAGCCATATCGACGACGCCCCCCGCCGTGTTTGCGGCGTTACGCAGGTGTTCCTCGATGCCGAATGCCGTCTCGGTGGTCCGCAGCAGCGAATAGTGGTTGTAGGGCGTGGGATCGGTGACGCCGCGCACCCCGTGGTTCGTGATCACGATGGTGGGAATCCGGCCGCCTCCGAAATTCGCGGCACTCTTCGGATCGAACCCGCAGCATCCCTGAGGTCCCGCGTTGCGTTCCGCCTTGCCGTTCTCATCGAAGGTGATCACGATGGCACTGTTGGCCGGCGCACCCCATATGCGCGAATGCATGATCTTGTCGACCAGTTCTCCGACGATCCTGTCGCCTCGCCGGATCAAGCCCTCGACATTGGAACTGCGGCAGTCCTCGGGAGTGGCGGGGCCAGCGCCGCGGCCGTGCATGTCGTTGCATTGGTTCGGCACGATATGCGCGTAATTCGGCAAGTCACCCGAGGCCAGATCGCGATCCAGCACGTCGAACCCGACGATTTTCTCGGCGCGGCGCGGATCGTCTTGAACGCGCTTGAATGTCATGAAGCCGTTGTGCTTGACCGCATAAGCCTCCGCCGGAACTCCCGGCACGGGCTTGTCGTCCGCGGGCCATCGAGCGGCACCCGAGCCGGGCGCCGGAATGCTTTCCATGTAGGCCTTCCAAGTAAGTTCATGGTCCTCGAGCTGATCCACCAGGCTGCGGCCGGCGATGGTGTGATCCACGTAATCCGCTCGGCGGCTCGCGGGGCAGAAGGGATCGCTCGACTTCGGCTTGCAGTAAAAGGCATCATCGTCGTGGATGCCGAAGGTGTCGCCGCCGAGCATGGCGACGTAGTTGGGTTCGCTCGGATGGGCCTCGGCATAGAATTGCGTCGCGAGGCCATACTGCTTGGCGAGTCGATTGATGTTCGGCGCCACCGATTGGTCGCCGACAATCTCGCTGTAACTCTTGTTCTCCTCGATGATCAGGAAAACGTGCTCGTAGCGTGCGACGGCGTGCGAGGCGGCCGTTTCGCCTCCGTTTGCGGTGGCGGTTGCCGCGCAAGCCGTGCCGAACACGAGCAGCGCCCTCGCCCACCGCGGCACGGCCGATGCTGAAGCCATTCCAGGTGTCGTTATCATGTGTGTTCGCCTCAAAGACTCACACGCACGCCGGCCAGCAGTGTGATGTCGTAGAATTCACGCTGGATGGGGCGCGACTGACTGGGTCCCTCGGTGAACTCCAGCGGCGTGTTGAGCAGGTTCTTCGCATCGAAATAGAGCTTGACCTGATGGGCGATGGCGTAGCTGCTGCCGAGGTCCATGGTCAGTCGCGGGCTGGAATAATCGTCGGCCGCATTGCCGACCACGCCTCCGAAAGCGAACAGATTCTGACCGACGTAATCGGCCGCGAGCCGGATTTCGATGGGCGAGCGTTCGTAGAATATCGCGGCATTCCATGTCCGCTTGGACGTCGACGGCATGAGACCGTAAATGCCCGGGTGAATTTCGGCGCGCGAATCGACCAACGTGATGTTGCCGCTGTAGCCGAATCCGTTGAGCGGGGCCGGGAGGAATGTCAGCTGTTGCTGGTATTGCGCCTCGAAACCGCCGGCATGCGCCGGCCCGTTCGAGTAGCTCTGCACCGTCGTGATCGTGTTCGTGAGCCCCGGGAAAGGATAGGCACCGACAATCTGCTGCGATAGAAGAATGTAGTTCTTGAATTGCTTGTAGAACAGGCCGGCCGAGGCGATCTGGCCGTCGCCGGGGTAGTACTCCAGGGTCAGATCGAAATTCTGGCCTATGGTGGGTTTCAAATTGGGATTGCCCACCGTGACCGACGCATTGGTCACGCTCACCGTCGCGCCCGGGTCGATCTGATCGAAGCCGGGACGCGCGATGCCCGACGAGTACGTCGCTCGCGCGACGAGGTTGTCGACGATGTCGTAGCGGCCCTGCAAAGTGGGGAAGTAATTCGTGTAGGAGGTCTGCACGGCGGCCGGCGTGTTCGTGTCCGTGTCGGAGTCGTACAGATTGCCGCCGTATCGGGCGTGAGTCGATTCGACGCGCAACCCCGCCAATAGCCCCCACTTGCCGATAGCGTGCCGTGAATTGGCCGTAGCCGGCATACACATTCTCCGTGTTGTCGGTATCGGTGGAGGCATCGGCCGCGGCATCATCGCTGATCTCGCCCGGGTTGCCGTTGACCAGGGTACGCAAGGCGGAGAGATTGATGGCGGGGCCGATGTCGTAACGATTGCCGTAATAGACCTGACCCGGGCCGTAGGTGTAGCCGGCCAGTGAAATCGGCCCCGTGGGCGTGAACACGGGGTTATAAGAATCGTTGGTCTTATGGCGGTCCCGCAGCGACAGGCCGAACTTGAGCTGACCGGTGTTGTCGCCGGTGGCCATCGGAATCGTTGCGTCGACTGCCGCGGCGGTCTCTCCATCGTGCGCATACGAAGATCCCAAACTGATGTTGTTCAGCACGTAGTTGCTCGGATTGGCGGGGTTGACGCCCGGTGTGCTGAATGTCGGGTAGTTGGGATTGGTGTTGTTGTCATAGTCGATGGTCACCGCATTGGGATCGAGCCATTGACTGCCGGCGCTGGTCGATACCCGATCGGTGCCGAGCGCGAAGGAAGCGCGGTAGTCGAGCTTGAAGGCCGGGAAATCGGTACTGCCGCCGATCATGCCCAGCTCGTTCTGGATGCGCTCGAGCGAATCGGTCGTATCCTGCTCGAGCCCCCCGGCACCTGCCGGCACCATCGCCTGATAGCCGTTCGGGTTGTTGGGATCCTGGATGCAGCTCGGCAAGCGGAGTGCAGCCGGCGTTCGAGTCGAGCCCGTTGAGCACGAGAAAGTGCTTCGCCGCGCGCTCCAGGTAACCGGACCAGAGGACGCGCAGGTACAGGGACGTGCTGTCGGCCGGCTTGGCATCGAAATTCGCGGCGGCACCGTAGCGGTCGCGTGCGTATTCATAGCGGCGATACTGCAGATTGCTCAGCACTTTGTCGGGCACGCCGCTGCTCTGCTGGTCTGTATAGCTCTCCTCGAGGTCGTCGACCCCGCGCTTGTCTTGATGATAAACCGCGGTGATCACCGCGCTGAATGCGTTCGGGCCGGCGAACAAGCCGCCGATGCCGTCGCCTCCGTCGAAGCCCCGGCCCGCGCTGACTTCCGCGTGATACACCGGCGTGCCGCGCAGGGGCTCATCACCGTAGCCGATGTCCGTGTCCAGAAACGGCTCCCCGCCGTGCTCGGCGCCGGTTCGGGGCACGAGGTTGATCGAGCCGCCCAACGCTTCGGCGTCTCCATCGGGCCGTAAGGTCTTGGTCAACTCGACTCCGCCGACGATCCCCGTCGGGAAGGTATCGAACGCGATGGCCCGCCCGCCCCCGGACGGCGAGGAAGGGTTGGATGCGGGCAGCCGCACCCCGCCGTAGGTGGTTCCGTTCAGATCGGAATCCATGCCGCGGATGTTGATAAACCGTCCCTCTCCCGAGTCGGTCTCGAGCGAAATGCCGGGTATGCGCTGCAAAGCTTCGGCCATGTTGATGTCCGGGAGCTTGATGATCTCGCTCAAAGGTTGCACTTCGATGATATTCGGCGCCTGTTTTTTCTCTTCGAGGGCGTCCGCTCGATTGATCGTTGCGCTCGGTTTGACGGCCTCCTCGGGCGGACCCTCACGGCCCTTGGTGCTGGTACGTCCGATATCGGTGGGTACACTCGGGTCCGATTGGGGGTTTTGCTGGCCCATGGCGGGCACAGTTCCAATCAGGATCACGGCAGCGGCGGCGGCCAATACTCTCAGACTCGGCATTGCATCCCCCAGTGAGTTTCAGATGCCAAAGCGAGGTCAGACCTCGCATGGGTGTGGTGCTGTGCGGTGAGGTTTTAAGTTACTGTTGTTATGTGACACCCGCTTTAAGCCGAAGTGACCTTGCCACGCCCGCGGCAGGCCGATGTGCGAGTCCAAGCGATTGAAAAACCATGACAATTCAGCGGCGCATTCGGATCGCTGCGCGATCTTCAAAACGAGTCTTAAGAGCCGTTAAGTTTGTGACCGCGGATCTGATTCGAGTGGCTCCGCGGCGTGTCGGCTCTCACACGAGCTTCAGACCGACGGGAGCCGCCTGCGTAAATGCGCGCGCGAGAAGCCGCTGATAGCCGCATTCACGTCCGCTGCATTTCGATTGCTTGATGCAATGCACCCGCTCGGCGAGCATTGCCGTAGCGCAGCATCAACGCCCTCCCGCACCATTGATGCGGCGACAGGGTCTATTGAAATTATTTCCGATCGATCTGAATGTTTTCCTTCGTGCCGCTATTGGTGACCGCGATCATGATGACCGCTTCTTGTAGGTGCGTGGCGTACGCGCGGTGTCAGCATCGACCGATGGCTTTTGCGCCGAGACCGTCTAACATCGGGTGTCAGCCAGCTTTTTTGTGGCCGTCGCCGGGTGCGCCGCGCCAATTGAGCGAAAAAACCTTGTTCGAAGCGCCGAGCGATTCCACGGAGATACCCATGACGATCAAAATACCTGCGGTGGTATCCACATATCTCGCCGCTGACAACGCACAGGACGTGGAGAAGATCTGCCAGTGTTTTACCAAGGACGCGCTGGTGCACGAGGCCGGCCACCAGTATCGAGGCCGCGACGCGATACGCTCCTGGAAGCAGCAGACTACCGCCAAATACCAATACACCCTCGAGCCTCTCGGTGCCGCGGTGACCGAGAGGAACATTCAGCTGCACGCCCGCTTAACCGGTAATTTCCCGGGCAGTCCGGCCGCACTTCACTACACGTTCGTACTCGCAAACGGCCAGATCCAATCATTGGCCATCGACTGACGGTGAGTATGGTCATCGCTGATCGAAACCCCGAGACTGCCCCGGAGTCCGCCACGGGATCATTGTCCGAGCACATCGATCAGAATATCGAAAGCATGGTGGCGCTGCAGCGGCGCGAAAGAGACATGACCAGCGCGTCTCAGCGCCTAGTGGAACGCATCAGCCGGATCATCGGGCGCCCCGCTTATCTGGCCGCTCTCCTCGCCTTCGTGGTGGCTTGGGTAAGCGCCAACGTTTTAACTCCCTTCGGCATGACGGCGTTCGACCCGCCCCCTTTCGAACTGCTCGACGGCATACTTACCTTCAGTGCGCTGGTCACCGCGACCATTGTCTTGATCGCACAAAACCGGCAAACCCGGCGCGAGCAGCAGCACCAGCATCTGGATCTGCAGGTCAGTCTCCTCACGGAACAAAAAGTCACGAAGCTGATCCATTTGGTGGAAGAGCTGCGACGCGATATGCCGATGGTGAAAGACCGCGAGGACCCACAAGCGACGCTGCTGCAACAAGCGGCCGATACGGCCGCCATGGTTTCCGCCATAGAAGAGGTAGGCCTTACGAATGACGGGAATCGGGAGGAGAAAAATCAGCCGTAAGTTCAGCGACAGGCATCCCGCAGCTGTGCGGCATGTCTGACGGAGATAGCCACCAAAGCGGCGGGGGGCCGCAATGTCGTCAACAACCTAACTATCAAACAGAACTATCCCAACGCACCGTAACTCGTCGCGCGCATCAGCCCGACAGATTGCGCGCTGTTGTCCGACGAGAGTTGCCGGGTCTCTGAGACAGGCGCGAGGCGAATCACGAGCATATCGTACCCGCTCCTCAACATCACAGGAGAACGTCATGACAAGCGTGAGCAATACCGACCTGACGGTCATCTCTTCGGAGAAGGTCGAAGGAACCGCCGTTTACAATCCGGACGGCAACAAGCTCGGGTCCATCGATGATTTGATGATCGACAAATGGTCCGGACAGGTGCGTTATGCGGTGCTCGAGTTCGGGGGATTTCTCGGCATGGGTACCGACCGTTATCCCTTGCCGTGGAAGGTCTTGAAGTACTCGAACGAGTACGGCGGGTATGTAGTGCCATTGCCGAAGTCAATCCTCGAAAAGGCTCCGAAATACAGCGAGAGCGAGATACCGATCTACGATAGGGATTACGGTACGCGCGTCGATAGCTATTACAAACAGTACTGAGGGCCCAGGCGCAGGCCAAAAAACCTGCGCTGTCCTCCAGTTCGATCGGTACCCCATTGCTCAACGCAACCCTCGTGTTCTCTTCTTTTTCGGCACCTTTTTGCCGGCCCGCCGGGCTTCGGAGAGTCCGATGGCAATGGCTTGCTTGCGGCTTCTCACCTTCTTTCCCGAGCGGCCGCTCTTCAGAGTGCCGCGCTTGCGCTCCTTCATCACCTTCTTCACCTTGCGCCGAGCGCCTTCGCCGTACTTTCTGGGCATCGCGGTTACCTCGGTGTGAACAGACGGTTGGCAAGTTCGCGCATTAGCGGGCAAAGAAACAGAGTGAACAGCCGATACTCTGTGTCGGGTGTGTCTTACTGATTTCCAGCCGCAAGGCACTGCCAGCGTGCCGGGATCCGGCTCCTGTGTCGGAATCTGCCCCAAGAATGCGGCGCGCGTCGAGAGTACGCCACGGGGCTGCGCAATCCGAACGGACTGCAGTTCGGGCCGCAGACTCTTACGCTCTGGGCAACAGCGTCTGGCGAGTCTCCGCCGCTTCGCCGTGAGATTCACTCGAGTTCGAGCCGGCCCCATACTGCGCCGCAATATGCCGATGGTGATGAGGCCATCCGGCAAGACCAGCGCGTCATAATCGTTCAGCTGCGCTTGTTCGAGCGTGGTCGGTCGGGCCCTTGAAAGTCCGCCAGTGTCTCCCAAGATGGTCGGATTGCCTGGCCGAACGGGGCCTCATAGAAAGCGAGCAGAAACATGGAAACGATCGGCGGCGATTTACGTCAGATGCAGCGCACCCCGCTGGCCGCATCTCACGTCGAGGCGTTGCGCGCCGCGGGCAAGGTCGTGACCTATCCTGCGGGTACGTTTCTCGCGCGGCCCGGCGAACCGGTGGATCGCTTCGTTTATGTCGAGGAAGGCGAGATCGAGGTGGTCAATCCCTATACCGACGAACGCCATTTTCCCTCCACGCTCGGTCCGGCACAGTTCATGGGGGAAATCTCCTTTCTGAACGGCGGTGCCTGGTCGATGCCGATGCGCGCGGTTCGAGACACGCGGGTGATCGAGGTGCCGCGTGAAGCGATGCTGACGCTGATGTCTCAAATCCCGGAAATGTCCGACATCATCATCACGGTGTTTTCTGCGCGCCGCCGGCGTCAACTCGACGACCGCGACAGCAGCCTACGGCTGATCGGCGAAGATGAGGACCGCAACGTGCGCCGCATCGCGGAGTTTGCGAGCCGTAACCGCATTCCCTACAGCTCGTTGCCACTGCGAAGCCCTGAAGCGGAGGCGACCGCCCGCAGTTGCTCAATCGCTCCGGCCGTGCCCGCGGTGATCTTCGGGCGCGACGTCGTCGTGAGCGATCCCACGCCCGACAAGGTCGCGCGGCTGCTCGGCCTCAATCTCGACTTCCGGAACGACGAGACGTTCGACGTGCTGATCGTGGGCGGCGGCCCCGCGGGGGTCGCCGCGGGGGTCTATGCGGGAGCCGAAGGTCTCCGCGCGCTGGTCGTGGAAGACGTTGCGATCGGCGGCCAGGCCGGGACCTCGAGCCGTATCGAGAATTATATGGGCTTCCCGACGGGCATTTCCGGTGCCGACCTGGTCTGGCGCGGCGAGGTACAGGCGATGAAGTTCGGGACGCGCTTCGCGATGCCGCGGCGGGTGGTGCTCCTCGAGAGGCTCGAGGATGAGAGCTTCTGCGCCACCTTCGACAACGGCCAGCGCGTCCGCGCCAAGGCGGTGGTGGTCGCGACCGGCGTGCAGTACCGCCGGCTGCCGCTCGACCGGCTGGCCGACTTCGAAGGCGCCGGCATTTATTATGCCGCGACCGAGATCGAGGCGCGCTATTGCAAGGGAACGGAAGCGGTCATCATCGGCGGCGGCAACTCGGCAGGGCAGGCCGCGATGTTTCTCAGCCGCTCGGCGCGCTGCGTGCGCGTGCTGGTCCGCGGGTCCGTCGCTGGCCGCTTCGATGTCGAGCTACCTCTCCAGCCGGCTCGCCGCCGATCCCAGAATCACGATCGAGTATGGCGCCGAGGTGAGCGCGTTGCATGGCGCTGAGCGTCTCGAGGCCCTGACCATTCGTGACGTAAAGACCGGGGCGAGCCGCGTCGTCGATACGCGTGCGCTGTTCATCATGGTCGGCGCCGCGCCGAACACCGAATGGCTCTCCGGCCTGGTGAAACTCGACGATAAAGGGTTCGTCGATCACCGGTTCCGGCACCGCATCGGCGGCCTCGCCCTTCGCCACCTCGCTGCCCGGCATCTTCGCGGTGGGCGATGTGCGCGCAGGCTCGGTCAAGCGCGTCGCCTCCTCGGTCGGCGAGGGATCGGTCGTGATCTCCAAGGTCTGGGAGTTTGTCAACGACCGGTGATCTCGGCTTGCACTTCGCCCGGACCCTATGTAGACTTACTACCATGGGTAAAGGCCGCGACGTTCGGATGTCTCTGCAAACCTTAAAGGTGCTGGAGGCGTTTCTGGAGAATCCCACCGACGAACTGTCGGGCGCCGAAGTATTGCAGCGTTGTCAGCTCGCATCCGGAACCCTGTATCCCATTCTTCTTCGACTCGAGTCCGCGGGTTGGTTCGTCAGCCGATGGGAGTCCATCGACCCATCGAGTGCCGGCCGGCCGCGGCGTCGCTTCTATCGTCTGACGCCGACCGGGCTGCGGCGCGCCAGTGAAGTTTTCGCGGGTTTTGGCCGGGGTGTTCTAGCGTAAGCCGGTGCAATCGCCGGCGCCAGGAGGGCCTATGACTTCCGAGCGAGCGTGGAATTGGGTGGACGGAATGGCGCGCCGTTTGATTCATGGCGCAGCACGGCGCGCCCCGAGTTCTTTGGCGTCCGCCATCGCGATGGCTCTGGTTTTTTGCTGCTTCGCAGTGTCGGTGCTCGTCCAGAGCGGCTTCGCCGACTCTCATGCGGGCACGCAGATCGGCGTGATCCGTCCCCGGCAGGCGGCGAAGATCGTTCCCGGAATGTCCAAGGCGTGCGGTCGCCGACGAGCGGCCGCCTGTCTCTGCTTTGCGATCCCGGCGATTGCGTGAGAACGGTTGGGTCCTGCGGCCAGTTGAGGATGCAACTCAAAATCGATTCGTGGATATCGCCGCGCAGAGGTTGCGTCCGCTGCTGAGCCTCGAGCATTCTCATCCTTAATACTCGAGCACCCCTGACGCCAAGCACAAATGAAATTATCGCGGGGCGTCATGGAGCGCTGGGTTCTGGGCGTCGTGCATGCAGCTCGCCGTTTCGCACTGCAGCAGAAGCGCCTGCCCCGCTGCGTTTCAACTGAAATGCCGGGTGCCGGCAACGCAACATGCCATCCATCGGGCGGCGCCAGAATCATCCGCACATTTACCACGACGAGGAGACGGATATGACTGGCAACCGAATATTGATTCTCATCGCAGCACTGGTGATCACCGGATGCGAAGCGCTGGTCTTCATCGGCACAACGTACGTTCACTAACCATTTCGGGCCGCGCCGAGCGCGCCGGCGCCGGCATCGCCTCAGTCCACGGTTTTGCCGCCCCCCGCGAATGAGTCTGCGATTGACCTCGGCCTGAGGGGCGGCACCACGCTGCGCGCTGAGCTCGCGGCGCGTGACGCCCTCGACGGGCGGCGCAAAGGCGTGCGGGCGTTCCTGCCATTTGCCGGGCCGGCGATCATTGCGTCGGTCGGCTATATGGACCCGGGGAACTTTGCGACCAATATCCAGGCCGGCTCCACCCACGGCTATGAGTTGCTATGGGTCGTGCTGGCGGCGAGCTTGATTGCAATGCTGTTCCAGGCGATGTCCGCAAAACTGGGCATCGTCACGGGACGCAATCTCGCGGAAATCTGCCGGGAACAGCTATCGAGGCCGGTCGTGGTCGGCATGTGGATCGCATCGGAAATCGCCGCGATGGCGACCGACATAGCCGAATTCCTCGGCGGCGCTCTCGGCATCTCCCTGCTGTTCCGTGTCTCGCTGCTCTGTGGACTGATCGTTACCGGGGCGGTGACGTTTGCGATCCTGCAGCTCGATAAAAGAGGCTTCCGTCCGCTCGAACTGGCGCTCGCCGCCCTCGTCAGCATCATCGGTCTCAGCTATCTGTGCGAACTGCTGGCCGCGCCGCCGGACTGGCACGCCGCCCTCTTCCACACCGTCGTCCCGGAATTGCGTGGCCGATCGGCCCTCATCCTCGCCGTCGGAATCGTCGGCGCGACCATCATGCCGCACACGCTCTACCTGCATTCAGGGTTGACCCAGAACCGGACAGCCGTGCGCAACAACCGTGAGCGCCGCGGCCTGCTGCGTTTTTCGAACCGGGAGGTCGTCATCGCGCTCGGTTTTGCCGGCTTGGTCAACCTCGCCATGGTGATGATGTCGGCGTCCGTGTTCGGCACGTCGACGTCGGGCGTCACGGACCTCGCCGCCGCGTATCACATGTTGATTCCGGCGCTCGGGATGGGCGCGGCTGGCGTGTTTCTGGTGGCATTGACGGCGTCCGGCCTCTCCAGCTCGGTGGTCGGCACGATGGCAGGTCAGGTGATCATGCAGGGTTTTGTCGGATTCAGTATTCCGGTCTGGGTGCGCCGCCTGATCACGATGGTACCGGCCTTCATCATTGGGCTCAGCTTCAATACCATGACGGCGATGATTCTGAGCCAGCTGGTTTTGAGCTTCGTCTTGCCTCTGCCGATGATGGCGCTCGTGATTCTGTCGTCGCGAAAATCCGTGATGGGGGATTTCGTGACGGGCAGAGGAACGGCCATTGCGGGCATGGCAGCGGCGGTCCTGGTCGTGGGCCTGAACGCCGTGCTGGTCGGACAGATGTTGACGTAGCGGTGCCGTGCCCGCCCACGAGCCGCTGTGAGAAAGATCCTACGCGTTCACAAGCCACCAACCTACTGCCTCGCCCCGCTCATGACAAAACAATGATGGGCGGCAAGTCGCGGTTTGATGGGTTAGGAGATCTTGAATGAATGACGCTCCCGAGGCGCAGGTCGTAGAATTATTCGCAGGTGTCGACGATTTGATCAGGCGAGTCGCCGATACCGAGAATCCCGAAATCCGCAAAATCCGTGCGAAAGTCTACGCGGCACTGGAAGTCGCCAGAAGCTCGTTCGACCGCAGCGCCAATCAAGTGTGCCGGCAGGCGCCCCAAGTTGCCTCCCAGGTAGTCGATAGTAGTGACGAGTATCTACAGGAGTTCCCTGTTCCTGTTCTGGGCATCGCGCTGTTGGTGGGTCTCGGCCTGGGCCTCGTGGTGTCATAGCGGCCTGCCTCGGACCTTTCCTACGCGCATTGGCGACCCCTGCCCGATGCCAGCCGGATCGATTCATGATCGACTGTCGGCATGGGCAAGTTCGCAAATCGGTGGTCAACGCGGCTCGCAATGCTGGCGATATGCGCAGCCGGCCGCCGATGAATGCGGCTCTCGCCTCTCCGCCGATTCGCCGCCTGACGTTGGATCTGCAGCCCCCCGCCGCCGAGATGACCGCCGCCGAAAAGGCGCCGGCCACCTTTCCATCCTTGCGTCGGCGGACCCTGGGTGGCCAGGACCAAGTTCAGCTGTCGGGCTCGAGTTCCGAAACCCGGCAGGCCCGGATTCCGGGCCGCGTGGAGGAGCTTGCGCTGCGCTTCCACCGTGAGGGATTGCCGATCGCGCGGCTCTGGGAAAACAAGTCGGCGCTGGTCAGTTTGGGACTCAATCAAAAAGGCAAGCCGGGATTGTGGATCGTTCAGAAGATCCGCTGACGGCATGCATGCCGTCGCCGCAATCAGTGGCGGCGAGGGCGCACCGAGAGCAGCAACAAAGCCCCCGCCAGCACGAAGTAGGCCGTGCAGAATTGACTTGCGACCACCCGCGCCATGCCGCCCAGCTCCCATAGCGCATAGACGCTGCCGTCGGCGCGCACCGAGTGAATGACTCCGAAGCAGCACAGCACCCCGCCGGCCGCCAGATAGGCGGCGGCGGCGCGCAGCCGGTGTTCGGTCATTTCGACCACGAAGGCGGCCCACAGGGTCGCGGTGATGATGAAGCCGTTGCCCAGTGCAACGATCACCGCCAATGAGGGCAACCCATGTTCGGGCGTGTTCAGCAACTGCGTGAACCGACCCGCCGCCATGAATTTCGGATCGCCGAGCTCAATGCTCAACAGACGCGCAATCGACGGGAAAAAACTGATCGCCACCGCGGGGGCGTGCCGCAAGGGCACGGCGCTGAATGCCTGCACCGTGATATTCAAGGACAGGAACACCAGCACCGGAGCCAACACCGCCAAGGGAATCCACTCGATCAAATTGGAGACGAGTCCCAGCATCCCGCCGACGCCGACGAAAATCCCCGTGAGCCAGGTATACCCGGCGCGCGCGCCCATTTGCTTATAGGCGGGGTGTCCGATGTAGGGAGTCGTCTGTGCGACGCCGCCCGCGAGTCCCGCGATCAGCGTCGCCGCGGCTTCTGCCAATAGAATGCCGCGCACGTCGTAGTCGTCGCCGGCGGCCCTGGCGCTTTCGGTGTTGTTGACGCCTCCGATCACGGTCAACAAGGCAAAGGGGACGATCAGCGGCAGAATGTCCGCAACGCCGGCGAAACCCTGCACGATTCCCGCGTCGAAGCGCGGAAACGCCAGGCGCAGCGTCGGCATCGCCGGCGCCCCCGGCCCCAAGCCCGCCCAGCCCCAATGTCGCAACCCGTAGTGAGCCAGGGTCCCGATGATCACCGCGAACAGCACGCCGGGCAAGCCGCCGGGAACCGAGCCCTTCGCCACCAGCGCGTAGAGCACCAACCCTAAGGTAAGAAATCCCACGATCGGCTCCTGCAGCAGCTCGACCATCGGAAAGAAGCCGATCAGCATCAGCGCGATCCCCGCCAAGGAGCCGAGCAGTCCCGCCTGCGGCACCAGCCGCCGCAGCGTCCTCCCCCCGAAGGCCATGACGAATTTCAGCAGCCCCATGGTGGCGGTGGCCGCCATTCCCAGATACCAAGTCTGCAGGCCGGCGGCGACCGGATCGAGCCCCGCCGCGCGGAATTTCAAGAAGGCCGGACCCAGCACCAGCAGCACCATGCCGATGGTCGAGGGCGTATCCAAGCCAAAGGGCATGGCCGTGACGTCGTTGCGGCCGCTGCGCCGCGCCAGCCCCACGGCCAGCCAGGTATAGGCCAGATCGCCGACCAGCACGCCCAGGGCCGTTCCCGGAAACATCCGGCCGAAGACGATGGGCGCGGGAACGCCGTAGCCGCCGATCAGAACGGCGGCGAGCAGCGCCAGCACGGATAGATTGTCGACGACCAATCCCAGAAAACCATTCACGTCCCCGGGAACGAGGCTCAGGTAAGACGATGGCCGCTCAATTGCCAAGGTTCAGAAGTGCTGCGTTGCCGCCCGTCGCCGTCGTATTGACCGTCAGGGTCCGCTCATTCGCGAACCGCGCAAGATAATGCGGGCCGCCCGCCTTGGGGCCCGTCCCCGACAGCCCCGTGCCGCCGAACGGCTGCACGCCCACCACGGCGCCGATCATATTGCGGTTGACGTAGGTATTGCCGATGGACGTGTGCTCGAACACCTGGCGCCAGAAGGACTCCAAGCGAGTCTGCACGCCCAGAGTCAACCCGAAGTGGCTGGCGCGGATCGCCTGCAGAACTTCGAGAATGTCGCCGGACCGATACCGCACCACATGCAGCATGGGCCCGAATTCCTCGCGCGTGAGCTGGCCTGCGCTCTTCAGTTCGATGAGGTGGGGCGCGAAGAAACTGCCGTGAGCGCTCGCCTCGCCGAGCTTGCAGACCTTGAGAACACGCGCCTCCCGATGCATCCGCTCGGCGTGCTGCGGCCAGTCCGGCAGCCGCCTCCGGCGTGATCACCGGCCCCAAGTCGGTTCTAAGATCCGCCGGATCGCCGATGACCAGTTCGTCCATCGCCCCCGCGATCATCTCCAGCACCTGATCGGCGATGTCGTCCTGCAGGAACAGCAGGCGCAGCGCCGAGCAGCGTTGCCCGGCGCTCATGAACGCGGAACTCACCACATCGTCCACCACTTGTTCAGGCAGAGCCGTCGAATCCACGATCATGGCATTCAGGCCGCCGGTCTCCGCGATCAAGGGCACGATGGCGCCGCCGCGCGCCGCCAGGCTGCGATTGATGGTGAGCGCCGTCGCCGTCGAACCCGTCATGGCCACTCCCGCCAAAGCGGCGTGGCCGAACGCTACTTCGCCGAATACACGCCCGCGCGCAGGCACCAGATGCAGGGCCTGCGGCGGCACCCCAGCCTCGTGCAACAGCTTGACGAAACGCGCGGCAATCAGCGGCGTGGGTTCCGCCGGCTTCGCCACGACGGCATTGCCGGCCGCCAGCGCGGCCGTGACCTGGCCGGCGAAAATCGCCAAGGGAAAATTCCACGGACTGATGCAGGCGAACACGCCGCGGCCGTGCAGCGACAGCTCGTTCAATTCGCCGGTGGGACCCGGCAGACGCTCGGGCGCCGCGAACTGGGCGCGCGCTCGAACCGCGTAATAGCGGCAGAAGTCCACGGCCTCGCGAACCTCCGCGATGGCGTCCGATATGCTCTTGCCCGCCTCACGCACCAGGAGTTCATGAAAATCCGCGCGGCTCGCTTCGAGCAGGTCGGACGCCTTGTCGAGCAGGCTCGCGCGCGCCTCGCCCCCCATTGCAGATTCCACGCCGGCTGTGCGGCGGCGCCCGCGTCGAAGGCCTTCACGATTTCCTCGGGAACCGCATCGCGCGTGCTGCCCACGACATCGCGCCGATCCGCCGGATTGGTCACCGGATGCGTGGCTCCCGGCAGCAACACCCCGTTGACGATGGGCCCGGCCGTCGGCTTGGCCGGCCGGCGTGCGGACATCTCCTTGCGCAGCGTCTCGATCTGCGGCGGATTGCCCAAATCGACCCCGCGGGAATTGCGGCGGTCGGCATACAGGGCGAGCGGGTACGGGCAGCCGCGGATGCGCATAGGACTCCAGGCGTTCGATCTCCGATATGGGATCGCGGACGATCTCGGCGACGGGCACCTGCTCATCCATGAAGCGATTCACGAAGGAAGTATTGGCGCCGTTTTCGAGCAATCGCCGCACCAGGTAGGCCAGCAAATCCTTGTGCTCGCCCACGGGCGCGTAAATGCGCACCCGCGGGAATTTCGCGATTTGCCGCGCCGCCTCGGCATACAAAAGCCGCCCCATGCCGTGCAGCCGCTGAAATTCATAGTCGGCGCCGGCCGGCGCCAGCTCGAGCACCGATGCGATGCTGTGTGCGTTGTGCGTCGCGAACTGCGGATATATCACATCGGCGTGGCTGAACAGCTGCCCCACGCACGCCAGATAGGACACATCCGTGGTGACCTTGCGCGTGTACACCGGATAGCCGTCGAGACCGCGCTCCTGCGCGCGCTTGATTTCCGTGTCCCAATAAGCGCCTTTCACCAAGCGCACGGTCATGCGCCGGCCATAGTTGCGGGCGGTCGCCGCCACCCAGTCGATGACGTCCAAGGCACGCTTGCCGTAGGCCTGCACCGCCAGCCCCAAGCCCGGCCAATGGCGTGTCGCGGGATCCTTGGCCAGCGCCTCGATCACGTCCAAGGACAAATCCAGCCGGTCCGCTTCCTCGGCATCGATGGTCAGCTGAATCCCGAGACCGGCGGCCCGGCGCACCAGCGCCCCCACCAGGGGCACCAAACGCTGCATCACCCGGTCATGCTGCAGCAGGGAGTAGCGTGACTCCAAGGCCGACAGCTTGATGGAAATACTGGATGCCTCTTGAGGGAGACGGCCCGCCGCACGCGGCTCCGATGACGTCGATGGCATGCTCGTACGATGCGAGATACCGCTGCGCATCAGCCTGCGTTCTCGCCCCTTCGCCCAGCATGTCGAAGGAACACAGTCCGACGTCCGCTTCGCGCGCGCTGCGCGCCAAAGCCTCCTCGATGCTGCGTCCCACCACGAATTCACCGCCGATGATGCGCATCGCCCGGCGCACCGCCAGACGCACCAGAGGTTCGCCGGCCTTACGCGTGAACTTGCGCATCCAACCCGTCGTATCCGTCTGGATGCTGGGGTCCAGCTCGAGAATGCCGCCGGTGAGCATCAGCCCCCAGGTGGAGGCATTGACGAACAGCGATTCGGACTTGCCGGCATGCGACGACCAGTCACCGGTGGCCAGCTTTTCGGCGATCAGCCGATCGGCCGTGGCGTCGTCGGGAATGCGCAGCAGCGCTTCGGCAATGCACATGAGCGCAATGCCTTCCTGATTCGACAGCCCGAACTCCTGCAGGAAAGCGTCCAGGAACGGCCGCTCGTCCCGCCGGGCACGCGACCCCTCGACCAGTGCCACCGCAGTGGCCACGGCGCGATGGCGTGCGCCGCCGGTGAGCTCGAGCGCGTGCAGCAACCGCGTCACCGCCCGATCTTCCGGCCATTCGCCGTGATCGCGCACCGCCTCCCGCAGGGATTCCAGCGATTGCGGAGGCGAGGGTTCGTTCAAATTGGCGGCCATGGGCTGATCCTTATCGAGAGTGAGCTGTCGATATCGCGTCGATCTCGAGCATCAAGACGGCGTCAAGTATCGATAAGAGCGCCGGGGAATACCAGGGGTTTGCGCATCAAAGTGCTCTTGCCGAACAGCGACTCGATCAGATCCACGGCCAGCACGGCCGTTTTATTGCGCACGTCCAAGGCGGGATTCAATTCCATGATGTCCAGGGAAGCGACCCGGCCCGTATCGGCCAGCATCTCCATGCACAACTGCGCTTCGCGATATGACAAACCACCGGCCACCGTCGTGCCTACTCCGGGCGCGATCTCCGGATCCAGGAAGTCGACGTCGAAGCTGACGTGCAAATGGGTATCCGCGGCCATGTCCTGCAATGCGAGTTCCATGACTCTGCGGACCCCCATCTCGTCGATGCAGCGCATGTCGAACACCTCGAGATCTTGTTCGTGGACGAAGCGCCTCTCGCCGGTATCCACGCTGCGAATCCCCACCTGGCGTATCCAGCTCGGGCTGATCGCCGGCGACATTCCGCCGATCTGCAGCAGCTCGCGGGGTCCGAAGCCGCACAGGCAGGACACGGGCATGCCGTGCAAGCTGCCGCTGGGCGACAGCTCGCGGGTGTTGAAATCGGCATGCGCATCCAGCCACAGCACGCGCAAGGACCTCTTCGTATCGCGGCAATGGCGCGCCACCGCCGAGATCGAGCCGATGCTCAGGGAATGGTCGCCGCCCAGCAGAATCGGCAGCCGATGCTCCCTCAGTTCCCGGTACACCGCATCGTGCACCTCGAGATTCCACGCCGTCACCTGCGTCAGATTGCGATAGCCGTTCACCTTGACCAGCCCGGGATTCGGCGGCCCGCTGACATTGCCGCAATCCACCACGTCGAGGCCGCGCTGGGTCAGCGCCGCATGGATCCCTGCGACGCGCAATGCCTCGGGACCCATGGACGCGCCGCGGTCGCTGGCGCCGACGTCCGTCGGCGCCCCAATGAGACTGGCGGTGCGCATCACGCGAACCTGCGGCGGCTTGCCGGCGCGCGCTCACGGCCCAGACCCGCGAACAGGTCCTTCGGATCGTCCGGCTCGGGGATCAGATCGATGCGCAGGCCGCCGTCGGGCTGCTCGGCGTTCAAACGGTGCAAGTAGCGCAACGCGGAGAAATCGTTGAGCGCGAAGCCCACCGAATCGAAGAGGGTGACCTCGCGGTCGCTGGATCGAGCCGGCTGCTTCTCGAGCAATATATCCGCGAGTTCGGTGACCCGCCCCGCGCCGCCGAGTTGTTGAATCTCACCCTCGATTCGCGCCTGAGGTTCGAACTCGACCACGATGCGCACGTCCTGCGCGCGCAGGATGTCCACGTGCAATTCAGTCTTGCCGGGGCAATCGCCGCCCACGGCATTGAGGTGCATTCCCGGCTCGATCATCTCCGGCGTGAGAATGGTCGCGTTGCACTTATCCGCGGTCACCGTGGTCACGATGTCGGCACCGCGCACGGCCTCGGCCGTGCTCGTGCAGCGCGTGACGGTGAGATCGGGAATCTGCAGCCGGGTGAGATTCCGGATCAGCTTGGCCGTGGCGCGCGGATCGGTGTCGAAGAGCCGCACTTCACGAACACCCGCGATGCGATGAAATGCGATGGTCTGGAATTCACTCTGTGCGCCGTTGCCTATCATGGCCATGACCCGGCTCGCCGGGCGCGCCAGGCGGCTGGCCGCCAGCGCGGAAATGGCCGCCGTGCGCAGCGCCGTGACGAAGGTCATCTCCGAAAGCAGCAGCGGGTAGCCCGTCGTCACGTCCGCGAGCACGCCGAAGGCGGTGACCGTGAGGAGACCGCGGGCCGTGTTCTTCGGATGGCCGTTGACGTACTTGAAGGAATACAGCTTGCCGTCGCTGATCGGCATGAGCTCGATGACGCCGTCGGACGAGTGGCTCGCGAGTCGTGCCGATTTCTCAAACTCGCTCCACCGCCGGTAGTCCGCGTCGATCTCCCCGGCCAATTCTTCGATGAATCGGGCAGGCCCGATACGCGACACCAATTCCCGCAGCCGCGCGGTTCCGATGTAATCCACCATGATTGTCTCCAGCCGATAGCTCATTCAGCCAATGCCCAGTTTCAGGGGCGGGTAGGCTAAATAACAGCCAGGAAACTGATCAATAAGCCTGGTATATTGCTCAAATAGTCAGAGTGCACTGACGATTTGTACAAGCAGAGATTTCGGCGAAGAATGTCGACATTTGCCGCTGAGGGTGCCCCCAAATGGACTCAACCGACCGCCAGCTGCTCTCGCTACTGCGCAACAATGCCCGAGTGTCCGTCGCGTATTTGGCCAAGACTCTGCGCGTCGCCCGCGGCACCGTGCAGAACCGGCTCGCGCGCATGGAGAAGGACGGCACCATCGTAGGCTACACCGTCAAGCTCAAGCCGCAGGACGAGGATCAACGGATTCGCGCCTTGATGACCGTGGCGGTCGAAGGCAATCGAACCGACGAAGTGCTCAAGGCACTGCGCGGCGACCCCGCCGTCGCCGCCCTGCACACCACCAACGGCCGCTGGGACATCGTCGCCGAGCTGCGCAGTGACAGTCTCGAAGCCGTCGACAAGGTGTTGAGCCGGATTCGGCTCATCGACGGGATTTCCAATACCGAGACCAGCCTGCTGCTCTCGACCCACAAATATTAGGGAATCATATACACGTGCTCTTGCATGAACGCATCGCGATGATCTTGTCAGCCCGCGATGCCGGCCGCGCCGTGCCGGAAGGCGGCGATGAGTTTGGCGGCCGGCTCCTCGAAATCAGCGTGTTTCTTGACGTAGCGGCGCAGGTCTTCGATGGCGCGCTTGATGCCGGTCGTCACATCATTGAGGAGCTCGATGGTTCTAGCGGCACCGAGACTGCAAGAAGAACGCGCAAATGCCGTTAGCCGCTTGCGGTCGGGGAAGGACTTGGAATCCGCGAGCGTCAGAGCCAGAACGTCGCGAGCCCGGTACAGGGTCGTGCATACAAGGTCGAAGGCGGGCGCGAGGCGAACCGCGGCTTCGGGATGCTCGTACAGAACCGCGAAATTCTTCAGATGAGCGTCGCCGTTGCCTATTGCGCAAGACAGGGCGACAGAAGAACTCGTTGGCGGCCAATTCAGGGAATTCGCGAGGATCGAAAGATTTGACGATGTGGGTGGCTGCGCGGTGCGACAGGCGGGGTAATGGCGATTGGGCCTCGCGGACCAGCACTTTGGGCTGAAGTCCCGAGATTCCGGAGTGCTCGGCGTACTGCCGCAGCAGGTCGGCGAACAAGTCCTCCGCACCCGCGTAGGCCAAGAGCTGAGAGAGATTTTGGTCCGGGATGGCGGCCGGAGCGGTTCCCGAGGTTGCGTAGCGAAGCCGGCCGATCTGGGACTGCCCGACGATGGCAAGAAGATCGAGGCTGTCGAATTGGGGAATGATCTTGGCGAATTGATTCCTGAGTTTTTCGAGCAGGGCTCCCTCGGGTAGATTCATCTCAAAAATGGGCAGCAGGCCGTTCATCGAATCGTACTGATCGCGTACCACGGGCATCGTAAGCGACACGGCATCCTGATCGCCGCTGCCGTCGGCGTAGCCAAAGAGATAGGATTCCTCTTCGATTTGGCTGCGAGCGAGGGTGCCGGTCAGGTTCTCACCGGCGTAGACGTCAAGCTTTAGACTTGTTTGCACGCTGTTCCATTCTGAGCTGCTGCAGTGTCGGGCGCGCGCGCTGAGGACCTACGTGAATATCGAGACCCACGGCGGCGCACAAGGCTGCGAGCTTGCGCACTCCGATTTCCTGAATGGTGCCGTTTTCGATCGCGGAAATGGTCGCTCGGCTCATGCCGAGCGAAGCGGCCAGATCCGCCTGTGTGCGGCGAGCGGTTCGCCGGGCCTCGCGGATGGTCGCACCCATGGTTTTCAAATGCATGATATATGGTGCATTAACTATCAATCATGTATTTTTGCACTATGTATGATGCATTCGAGCCATGCAAATCGCCGAAGACGCCAGGGTCTCGGGCGGCGCGGCCGAACTGCGCACCGACAGTCTCGAAGCGGTTAATCCGGCGGCCGAATCAAACAGGCAGCGTTGCCAGGAACACCAAGGTTGATGCGGCGGCGCTGGCGGCTCCCAGCCGCCTGATGTGCCCACCACCCTGCGACAGCGCGGCCAGATCCCAGGGTTCTAGAGTCACGGCCTTCCCCAGGGTGATTTCCAAGGTGATCCTGCGATCGATGGGGACGATCAGCAATGTTTCCGTGCGCGACGCCTTCACCGCGACGGACTCGATGAAACGCTCGACGCGGGCCGCGGCGGTATCGGACTTATTGACCATCAGATTCAAGTCCACGCAGGGCCCCTTGAGCAATTCGCAATGAGCCGGGACGGCCCCGTCGAACTCCAGCAGTTCGCCCACGTTCCGCAACGATTTGCTCACCCCGTCCGCGAAACGCAACTCCACGCCCGCCCCCTGCAGCAGCACCATCTTGCGGTTGTATTCGGCGAATTCCGAGAAAGGTCCCGAGGCATCGATGTGCGCCACGCTCACCCGCCATCGAAACGGATCTCCGCTCTGCGGCACGCGAAGCACCTCATGCGTGATGCCGCCGCCGTTCTTCCAAGGCGTGGCCTTGAAGGAAGCCTTACGGATGATCTGCAGCTTGGGAGTGGGCATTTCAATATTCTATAGCGAACGCAATGCATGTTGGCTTGGATCCAGTCTTCCGGCCTATTGCTGCCACAAGATGACCAGCAGGTACACCAGAGTAAACCACAACGATAAACGCGCCATCCCGCAAAAGCGTGATTCGTCTCGCATCTTTTGGAAGCCGGCTGCCGGGTGCGCTGCCTGGCCGGAAGCGCAACTCAGGGTTTGCGCTCGACGACCTTCTTGGCAAGCTCCGCCAACTGGGCAAGATCCATGTCTTCGGCCGGGACCTCAAAGACATCGTCGGCCGGTGGAGACGGCGCACGCATCGGCTTGGTCTGTGCGGGTTTGGCCGCGGGCCTCGGCGGCATGGAGGCGGGCGGCGGCGCAGTCGCACCCTGTCTCATGCCTGCTGCACGCCGCGGTAAATTCTCTTCCGCGGAATGGCGCGGCGGCGCAGCCTGCGTGGGCCGCACCCAATCCGAGACTTGATCCATCCACCGGTGATAGCGGTCGAACGTCCACATGCCTTCGTCGCCGCCCGACTGCAGCACATTGGCAATTTGGCTGAAGTTTCCCGCGCGTATGGTTCCCTTGGCCCCGGAACTGGGGAGAAGTATTTCGCAGTGCGGCACCCGCAGGCGATGTGCGCTGAGAAAATCGAGACGCTGACAGCTCAATCCGACGAGACAGTCCGCGAGCTGCGCGCGCACGCTCGCCTGGATGTCCGAGGGAAACGACATACAGAGCCGGCTCAACGCCTCGGCACAGGTCGCCGAATGCATGGTGGCCAGAACCAGATGCCCGGTTTCCGCGGCGTTCAATGTCAACCTCATGACCTCCGGCGTACGCATCTCGCTGACGACGAGCACGTCGGGATTCTCTCGCAGCGCATCGATGATGCCCTGCTCGAAGCTCGGTGAGTGAGTGGGAATCTCTCGCTGCCTGATGAACGAGCGGCGGTTCGCATAGATGTATTCGAGCGGGCTTTCGAGAGTGACGATATTGCGGGAGCGCGTCGCGTTGATCTCTTCTATGAGCGCGGCGAGGGTCGTCGACTTTCCGGAACCGGTGGGCCCGGAAATGATGATCAAGCCCGTCGTGGCCTCGATGAGCTTGCGGAAATCCGGGTGCAGATTGCAGCCGTGCAGATCCTTGATGGTGGGCGCGAGAAGCCGTATGGCGGCGGCCACTCCGCGCACGGTCTGATAGAAATTCACCCGGCAGCGCACGCCGCCGATTGCCACGGACATGTCGGCGGATCCGCGTTCCCTGAACTGCGCCCAACCTTCGGCGCCCAAGAAGTCCTGAGCGGCCTGAATCAGCGTCTCTCCCGCGACGACGGCACCTACCGTCTGCAGGTCGCCGCGGATTCGCGCCACCAGAGGAGTGCCCGCTTCCAGATGCAAGTCGCTGGCTCCCAGCGACCACGCTTGTTCGATCCAGTCGTCAATAATCATGTGGTTCGTGCCGCCGACGCCTCAATTCTTCAATGGTACTACCCTAATTGCGGAACTGGGACCGGCAGAAATCGTGGTTCCGGTTGCGTCCGGGATGAAGCGAATGGGTACCAGCATTTTCTGGGTACATGAAGCGAGCGTCCATAGCTCCCGCCAGGCCGGTCCCTTCGCCCCCTCCAAGGTCGCGTTTTCCTGTTCGATGAATTCGGTGTCGGCGACGTACCCGACTCGGCAATTCGGCTCCCGGCCCCCGGGGACCGTCGCGAGCGCCTGAACGGCAAACTGCACGGCATCCCTCTGCAAAATCGGATCCGCATGGGTGCTGCCCGGAAGGAGCGGCACCATGGAGACGTTGGTGGGACCTTGCGCCGACACCCAGACATTGAGGATGTGCTGCTCGCCGCAACCTTGCTCGTCCACGGTCTGTTTCCATGATCCATCGCCGAGCCTGCCGGCACTGTCGAAGGTCGGCTGCTTGTAGATGACGAATTTTTTCTCGATGCTGAATCCGGCGCTGGTACAGGGATTTTGCATCAGCACCGGCGAGCGCCCGGCGGCGCTGATGACATGCTGCTGCTCCGCAGGGTCGCTCAGCATATTGATGAGCGCCGACTGGTCGTCCGCGATCGCCCTCGGCAAGAGAGTATCGAGGACGCCTAGCGCAAATACGGCGCAAAAAGTGCTCCGCCGGCTTCTGTAATAGTAAGGTCTCACTCGTGCATGTCCAGTGGCCTAACCCATTCATGTCTCACGGCAGGCGCTCGATGCGGTCCGCCATATAGGTTAGCACCGGGGGAGCGGCTAAGTTCATCCCAATATCATACGGCGGCATCATTACCCGCTCGATCAATCCCGTCCCCGTAACTCGGCGCGCCGCGCGGCCGACATCAACTTCAACAGTTATTGCGCCACACCGTGCTCATCCTGCTTAATAGAGAGTCCGGCGCTCGCCGATGGGGAAAACGTGTCGTAACTTCTATTTCAGCGTTCGGCGCTTTGGCTCTGCCGGCAGTCGGCGAGCGCCCAACAGCCACTCCGAGGCGGGCTGCCATGCAATGCCGCGCGGTAGTTCGCCCCGGGTGTCCGGTGCGAGGCTGATCAACCGCAGTGTCGCCTCGGGTCTTTCGGTTCCCGCCGCGAGCAATGCGCGCGTCTCGCGCTCGCGAGTTGCGGGCGCATCGAGATCCGCGCAGACCTGAATCAATTCTTCGCCTCCTTCGGGATAGCGAACCAGAAAGTCGACTTCAAACCCTTTCGCTGTGCGCAAGTAGGAAGTCTGGGCGCCGCGCCGTTCTAATTCGAGCAGAACTGCGGTCTCCAGGGCGTGACCGAGATTGGCGCGTCCCGTCGGATCAAACACCGGAATCAAACCCATGTCGATTGGATAGGCTTTGCGGGGGTTGACCATCCGCTGCCGCTCGGAACCCGACGACATAGACACTGTGCGAATCAGGAACGCATCTTCGAGGTGGGCGAGATATGCATGTAGAGTGTCCTTTGCGACGGCAATGTTTTGCGAATGGAGATCTCCGTGAAACTTGTTCACGCTGAAAGAGCCTGCGGGATTGGCCAGCAGGTGACGCACCATCCAGCGCAGCGCAACCGGATTCGATACGGCGTGTCTTTCGATCACGTCGCGGAGCAGCGTCGTATCCACATAGCCGCGCAGCAGCTCGAAACGATCTCTCGCAGCCCCGCCGAGTGATTCTGGAAAGCCGCCGCACGCCAAGTATGTCCGCAAGTCTTTCTCAAGCGCGGATCGTGCCGCCTTTGCCAGCTGTTCGGCAGGCCGTTCCGGCTCACGGCCGAAATATCGGAGGTATTCGCGGAAACTGAATGGATATACCAGTGCTTCCATCGCTCTGCCGCGCATGCTGGTAGCCACCTCGCGGGACAGCAGGCGTGCCGAGGAGCCGGAGAGGAAGAGGTCGACTTTCTCGGTTTCCAGCAGGCGGCGGGCGAAACTCTCCCAGCCTGGCACGGTCTGAATTTCGTCCAAGAAGAAAACAGGGCGGCGACCGTCCCGCCATTCCGGATGGAGCTGGTAATACTCATCGACGATCAGACCAAGATCCGCTACGGTCATGCCGGCAAGGCGCTCGTCCTCAAATCCGAAATAGAGAAGTCCTTCTCGCTGCATGCCCCGTGCTAGACGATCATGAAGAATCTGCCAGAGCAGCGTGGTCTTGCCCGCGCGACGCATGCCGATAACCGCGATCGCTTTGTCCGCGATGGCGGGGATGTAAACGTCGCGCCGCGTGAACTCGGGTATGGGCTCGGCGAGCGCGTCGACGATTTTCCGGCGTATAAGGTCGCGCATCTGTCCTTCTCAGAGGGACAATATATCATAAATTATCCTTTTTAAAAGGACAATATTTAGCGTAGTCTCCACGATGCCGCCTCTATCCGCTTCCTGTGCGTCGCGCCAGTGAGTGCGTCCTGCCGGGTGCACCATAAAAAAGGCCCCGAACCCTTTCGAGTCCGAGGCCATATCTTTAGATACTTCTTATCGTTGTTATTCGGCTGCTTCCGTATCCCCCGCCGGTACTGCGTCGTCCGAGTCGCCTACACCACCGCTCACATCCATGAAGCTGCGGCGGCGGGTATCGTCGAACGCACGTCGGCGCCGCGCATGATACGCGAAGCCGGTGCCCGCGGGAATCAAGCGGCCGACGATGACGTTTTCCTTCAGGCCGCGCAGGTCGTCCTTGAGGCCCCGGACCGCCGCCTCGGTGAGGACGCGCGTCGTTTCCTGGAACGAAGCTGCGGAGATGAAGGACTCGGTCGCCAGAGACGCCTTGGTGATGCCCAATAGCATCGGTTCCCAGGTGGACTGGTGCTTGCCGTCGGCCTTCTGCTTCGCAATGACATCGAGCAGCCGGCCGCGATCCATCTGTTCGCCGCGCAGCAGCGCCGAATCGCCGGCATCCAGCACTTCGATCTTGCGCAGCATCTGCCGCACGATGACTTCGATGTGCTTGTCGTTGATCTTCACGCCCTGCAAGCGGTACACGTCTTGGATTTCGCGGACCAGGTAGTTCGCCAGCGCCTCGACGCCCTGCAGCCGCAAAATGTCATGCGGGTTCGGCTCGCCGTCGGCGATCACTTCGCCCTTCTCCACCTGTTCGCCTTCGAACACATTGAGATGGCGCCACTTCGGGATCAGCTCTTCGTACTTGTCGGAGCCCTCGTTGGTGATGATCAAGCGGCGCTTGCCCTTGGTTTCCTTGCCGAAGCTCACGGTACCGCTGACTTCCGCCAGAATCGCGGAATCCTTCGGCTTGCGCGCCTCGAACAGATCGGCCACACGCGGCAGACCGCCGGTGATGTCGCGAGTCTTCGAAGACTCCTGCGGGATGCGCGCGATGACGTCGCCCACGGACACCTTGGAACCGTCCTCCAGGCTGACGATGGCGCCCGCCGGCAGCGCATAGACCGCCGGAATGTCGGTATTGGCGAAGGTGACTTCCTTGCCCTTGGCATTGGTCAGGCGCACCACGGGACGCAGGTCCTTGCCGCCCGAGCCGCGCTGCTTCGGATCCAGCACCACGGTGCTGGTGAGGCCGGTGACATCGTCCACCTGGGTCGTGACGGTGATGCCGTCGACGAAGTCGGAGAACTTGATCATGCCGGCCACTTCCGTGACCACGGGGTGGGTATGCGGATCCCAGTTCGCGACCGATTGCCCGGCGGTGACGATGTCGGCATCGTTGACCGTGATGGTGGCGCCGTACGGGATCTTGTAGCGCTCACGCTCCCGGCCGAACTCGTCCACCACGCCCAACTCGCCGGAACGCGACACCGCGACCAGATGCCCCTTCTCGTGGCGCACGGTCTTGATGTTGTGCAGGCGAATGGTGCCCTTGCTCTTGACTTCGACGCCGTTGGCCGCCGCCGCTCGCGAGGCCGCGCCGCCGACGTGGAAGGTACGCATGGTGAGCTGGGTGCCCGGCTCGCCGATGGATTGCGCCGCGATGACGCCCACCGCTTCGCCGATGTTGATGCGATGACCACGGCCCAGATCGCGGCCATAGCACTGCGCGCAGACGCCGTAACGGGTCTCGCAGGTGATGGGCGAACGCACCATGACCTGATCGACACCCATCTTTTCCAGCAGCTTGACCAACTTCTCGTCGATCAGAACGCCGGCCTTGACCAGCACTTCGCCGCTGGCCGCAACGATCACGTCTTCGGAAATGACCCGGCCGAGCACACGCTCGCCCAAGCCCTCGACCACATCGCCGCCTTCGACGATGGGGGTGATCGACAGGCCATTGACGGTGCCGCAATCGATCTCGGTGACCACCAGATCCTGCGCCACGTCGACCAAACGGCGCGTGAGATAGCCGGAGTTCGCCGTCTTCAAGGCCGTATCGGCCAAGCCCTTACGCGCGCCGTGAGTCGAGATGAAGTACTGCAGTACGTTCAAGCCTTCGCGGAAATTCGCCGTGATCGGCGTCTCGATGATGGAGCCGTCCGGCTTCGCCATCAGGCCGCGCATGCCGGCGAGCTGACGAATCTGCGCGGCGGAACCGCGGGCGCCCGAGTCGGCCATCATGAAGATGGAATTGAACGACTTCTGGCGGACCTTGTTGCCCTTGGTGTCGGTGACCTCGTCGGTGCCCAGCTTCTCCATCATGGCCTTGGCCACCTGGTCATTGGTGCGCGACCAGATGTCGACCACTTTGTTGTAGCGCTCGCCGTTGGTGACGAGACCCGAAGAGTATTGCTCCTGGATCTCCTTCACTTCCTTGTCGGCCGTGGCCAGAATCTTGGTCTTCTGCTGCGGCACCACCATGTCGTCCACGCCGATCGACACGCCCGCGCGGGTCGCGTATTGGAAGCCGGTGTACATCAGCTGATCCGCGAACACGACCGTTTCCTTGAGACCCACGGTGCGATAGCACGTGTTGATGGTCGCGGAAATGATCTTCTTGGTCATGTCCTGGTTGATGGCATCGAAGGACAGACCATGCGGCAGGATCTCGGACAGCAATGCCCGGCCCGCAGTGGTTTCGACCACCCGAATGTTCTGCACCAGCGTGCCCGAGGCGTCGCGGATGTATTCGGACAGACGCACCTTCACCTTGGCCTGCAGGTCGATGTTGCGGCTCTCGTAGGCGCGATGCACTTCGGCGACGTCGCTGAACGCCATGCCCTCGCCCTTGGCGCCCACGCGCTCGCGGGTCATGTAGTACAACCCCAGCACCACGTCCTGCGACGGCACGATGATGGGATCGCCGTTGGCCGGCGAGAGAATGTTGTTGGACGACATCATCAGCGCGCGCGCTTCGAGCTGTGCCTCGATGGACAGCGGCACGTGAACGGCCATTTGGTCGCCGTCGAAGTCCGCGTTGAACGCGGTGCAGACCAAGGGATGCAGCTGGATGGCCTTGCCTTCGATCAGCACCGGCTCGAACGCCTGGATGCCGAGGCGGTGCAAGGTCGGCGCGCGGTTCAAGAGCACCGGATGTTCGCGGATCACCTCTTCGAGGATGTCCCACACCTCCGGTCCCTCGCGCTCCACCAGGCGCTTCGCCGCCTTGATGGTCGAGGCTTCGCCGCGCAACTGCAGCTTGGAGAAGATGAACGGCTTGAACAATTCCAGCGCCATTTTCTTCGGCAATCCGCACTGATGCAGGCGCAGGGTCGGACCCACGACGATGACCGAACGGCCCGAGTAGTCGACGCGCTTGCCGAGCAGGTTCTGGCGGAAGCGGCCCTGCTTGCCCTTGATCATGTCGGCCAAGGACTTCAGCGGGCGCTTGTTGGTGCCCGGTGATGGCCCGGCCGCGGCGGCCGTTGTCCAGCAGTGCGTCCACCGCCTCCTGCAGCATGCGCTTTTCGTTGCGCACGATGATGTCCGGCGCGTTCAATTCCAGCAGGCGGCGCAGGCGGTTGTTGCGGTTGATGACGCGGCGGTACAGATCGTTCAAGTCGGAGGTCGCGAAGCGGCCGCCGTCGAGCGGCACCAACGGACGCAGGTCGGGCGGCAGCACCGGCAGTACGGTGAGCACCATCCACTCCGGCTTGTTGCCGGACTCCATGAAGGCCTCGATGAGCTTCAGGCGCTTCGACAGGCGCTTGATCTTGGTCTCGGAGTTCGTGTTCGCCATGTCCTCGCGGACCTTGACGACCTCGGAGGGCAGATCCATGGACTTGAGCAGCTCATGAACCGCTTCGGCGCCCATGCGGGCATCGAACTCGTCGCCGTGCTCTTCGATGGACTCGAGATACATCTCGTCGGTGAGCAATTGGCCGCGCTGCAGCGAGGTCATGCCGGGATCGACCACCACGAAGGCCTCGAAGTACAGCACGCGCTCGATTTCGCGCAGCGTCATGTCGAGCATGAGGCCGATGCGCGACGGCAGCGACTTCAGGAACCAGATGTGCGCGGTCGGGCTGGCCAGCTCGATGTGGCCCATGCGCTCGCGGCGCACCTTGGACTGGGTCACTTCGACGCCGCACTTCTCGCACACCACGCCGCGATGCTTCAGGCGCTTGTACTTGCCGCACAGGCACTCGTAGTCCTTCACGGGTCCGAAGATCTTGGCGCAGAACAGGCCGTCGCGTTCCGGCTTGAAGGTCCGGTAGTTGATGGTTTCCGGCTTCTTCACTTCGCCGTACGACCAGGAGCGGATCATGTCCGGCGACGCAAGCCCGATCTTGATCGAATCGAAATTCTCGACCGGCACTTGCTGCTTGAACAACTTGAGTAAGTCTTTCATTGATTAGGCCTCGCTCTCTAGTTCGATGTTGATGGCCAAGGAACGGATCTCCTTGACCAAGACATTGAACGATTCCGGCATGCCGGCTTTCATTTCGTGGTTGCCGTCGACAATCGCCTTGTACATCTGCGTGCGTCCGTTGACGTCGTCCGACTTGACCGTGAGCATTTCCTGCAAGGTGTACGCGGCGCCGTACGCCTCGAGCGCCCACACTTCCATTTCGCCGAAACGCTGACCGCCGAACTGCGCCTTGCCGCCCAGCGGCTGCTGGGTGACCAGGCTGTACGGTCCCGTGGAACGCGCGTGCATCTTGTCGTCGACCAAGTGGTTCAACTTCAGCATGTACATGTAGCCCACGGTGACCGGCCGCTCGAACTGCTCGCCGGTGCGCCCGTCGTGCAGCGTGGTCTGACCGGAAGTCGGCAGATCCGCCAGCGTCAGCAGATTCTTGATTTCCTCTTCGCTGGCGCCGTCGAACACCGGCGTCGCCATCGGCACGCCCTTCTTCAGGTTGCTGGCCAACTCGATGACTTCGGCGTCGCTCATGGACTTGATGTCTTCCTTCTGGCCGCCGGTCTCGTTGTAGACCTGCGCCCAAGAACTTGCGCAGTTCCACGACGGCATGCTGCGCTTCCAGCATCTTGCCGATCTTGGCGCCCAGGCCCTTGGCGGCCCAGCCCAAGTGGGTCTCGAGGATCTGCCCGATGTTCATGCGCGAAGGCACGCCCAACGGATTCAGCACGATGTCCACCGGCGTGCCGTCGGCCATGTACGGCATGTCCTCCACCGGAACGATGGAGGAAATCACGCCCTTGTTGCCGTGGCGTCCGGCCATCTTGTCGCCCGGCTGCACGCGGCGCTTCACCGCCAGGTACACCTTGACCATCTTGAGCACGCCCGGAGCCAGATCGTCGCCCGCGGTGATCTTGGCCTTCTTCTCCTCGAAGCGCTTTTCGAAGGCCTTGCGCTGGCCCTTCAGGCGCTCGGAGACGGTCTCCAGCTGCGTGTTCGTCTCTTCGTCCTTGAAGCGGATCTCGAACCACTGCTCGCGCGGCAGATCGGCGAGATACGCGTCATCGATCTGCGTGCCGGCCTTGATCTTCTTCGGGCCCGCTTCGGCGGCCTTGCCTTCGATCATGCCGCGCACGCGCTGGAACAAGTCGTCTTCCAGAATGCGCTGCTGATCGGCCAAGTCCTTGCGTACCCGCTCGAGCTCCGATTTCTCGATCGCCAGGGCGCGCGAATCCTTCTCGACCCCGTCGCGCGTGAACACGCGCACGTCGATCACCGTGCCGTCCATGCCGGGGGGCACGCGCAGCGAGGTGTCCTTCACGTCGGAGGCCTTCTCGCCGAAGATCGCCCGCAGCAACTTCTCTTCCGGCGTCAATTGGGTCTCGCCCTTCGGCGTGACCTTGCCCACCAGAATGTCGCCGGCGCGCACTTCGGCGCCGATGAAGGCGATGCCCGCCTCATCGAGCTTCGCCAGCGCCGAGTCGCCCACATTGGGGATGTCGGCCGTGATTTCCTCGGGGCCCAGCTTGGTGTCGCGCGCGACGCAGGTGAGTTCCTCGATGTGAATGGTCGTGAAGCGATCTTCCTCGACCACGCGCTCGGAGATCAGAATGGAGTCCTCGAAGTTGTAGCCGTTCCAGGGCATGAAGGCCACCAGCAGGTTCTGGCCGAGCGCGAGCTCGCCCAAATCCGTCGACGGGCCGTCGGCCAGCACGTCGCCGCGCTTGATGGCATCGCCGGCATTGACCAGCGGACGCTGATTGATGCAGGTGTTCTGGTTGGAGCGCGTGTACTTGGTGAGCGAATAGATGTCGACGCCGGGTTCGCCGGCCGTCGTTTCATCGTCGTTCACCCGCACCACGATGCGCGAGGCATCGACGGAATCCACGCTGCCGCCGCGCCGTGCCACCACGGTGACGCCGGAGTCGATGGCGACCGCGCGTTCCATGCCGGTGCCCACCAGCGGGGTTTCCGAACGCAGGGTCGGAACCGCCTGGCGCTGCATGTTCGATCCCATGAGTGCGCGGTTCGCGTCGTCATGTTCCAGGAACGGAATCAACGAGGCCGCCACCGAGACGATCTGCTTGGGCGACACGTCCATGAAGTCGATCTTGTCCGGGGCGGACAAGGTGAACTCGTTCTGCGTGCGGCAGGAAATCAGGTCGTCGGTGAACTCGCCCTTCTCGTTCAGGGTGGCGTTCGCCTGCGCGATCACGTACTGGCCTTCTTCGATGGCCGACAGGTAATCGATCTGGTCGGTCACCTTGCCGTTCGAGACGCGGCGATACGGAGTCTCCAGGAACCCGTAGTCGTTGGTGCGCGCATACACGGCCAGCGAATTGATCAAGCCGATGTTCGGACCTTCCGGCGTTTCGATCGGGCACACCCGGCCGTAGTGCGTCGGATGCACGTCGCGTACTTCGAATCCGGCGCGCTCGCGCGTCAGGCCGCCTGGGCCCAGCGCGGAAACGCGGCGCTTGTGCGTGACTTCCGACAGCGGATTGTTCTGGTCCATGAACTGCGAGAGCTGCGAGGAGCCGAAGAATTCCTTCACCGCGGCCGCCACCGGCTTCGCGTTGATCATCTCCTGCGGCATGATCGGTTCGCTCTCGGCGATCGTCAGACGCTCCTTGACGGCGCGCTCGACGCGCACCAAGCCGATGCGGAAGGCGTTCTCCGCCATTTCGCCGACGCTGCGCACGCGGCGGTTGCCCAAGTGATCGATGTCGTCCACGTGGCCGTTGCCGTTGCGGATGTCGATCAAGGTCTTCATGACCTCGATGATGTCTTCCTTGCTGAGTACGCCCGAGCCCGTGATTTCCTCGCGGCCCACGCGGCGGTTGAACTTCATGCGGCCGACCGGCGACAAGTCGTAGCGCTCGCCGTTGAAGAACAGGTTCTGGAACAGGTTCTCGGCGGCATCCTTGGTCGGCGGCTCGCCGGGACGCATCATGCGGTAGATTTCGACCAGCGCCTCGAGGCGGGTCTTGGTCGGATCGATGCGCAGGGTGTCCGAGATGTACGGACCGCGGTCCAGATCGTTGACGTACAGCGTGCGGATTTCCGTGATGCCGCTCTCGATCAGCTTGCCCACCGTCGGAACGGTGAGGATTTCATTGGCCTTGGCCAGGATCTCGCCGGTTTCGGTGTTGACGATGTCGTGCGCCAGCACCTTGCCCTGCACGTATTCGGTGGGCACGGGCAGGCGCTTGACGCCGGCTTCCTCCAGTTCCTTCACGTGGCGCGCGGTGATGCGGCGGCCTTCCTCGACGATGACTTTCTTGCCGACGCGAATCTCGAACGCGGCAGTCTCGCCGCGCAGACGCTGCGGGATGACTTCGAATTCGATTTCCTTCTTCGACAGGTGGAACACGTTCTTCTCGAAGAAGATGTCCAGCACCTGCTCCTCGGTGTAGCCGAGGGCGCGCAGGATGATGGTCACCGGCAGCTTGCGGCGGCGATCGATGCGCGCGAACACGCAATCCTTCGGGTCGAACTCGAAGTCCAGCCACGAACCGCGATAGGGAATGATGCGCGCGGAGAACAACAGCTTGCCCGACGAGTGGGTCTTGCCGCGGTCGTGATCGAAGAACACGCCGGGGCTGCGATGCAGCTGCGACACGATGACGCGCTCGGTGCCGTTGATGATGAAGGTGCCGTTGTCGGTCATGAGCGGCAGCTCGCCCAAGTACACTTCTTGCTCGCGCACGTCCTTGACGGGCTTCTTGGCGCCGCTGGCCTCCTTGTCGAGCACCACCAGGCGCACCTTGACGCGCAGCGGAGCCGCGTACGTCAGTCCGCGCAGCTGGCATTCCTTGACGTCGAATACCGGCTCGCCCAGGCGATAGCTCACGTATTCCAGCGTCGCGTTGCCGGAATAGCTGGAAATGGGAAACACGCTGTCGAAGGCGGCGTGCAGGCCGATTTCGTCGCGCTTGGATTCCGCGACGTCGGCTTGCAAGAATCGCCGGTACGAATCCAACTGGATCGCCAGCAGATACGGCGTGCCGAGAATGCTCGGACGCTTGCCAAAGTTCTTGCGAATGCGCTTCTTTTCGGTGAACGAATAAGCCATGTGAGATCACCCTCTCCAGGCGCTTGCGCGCCGAAGTCAACGGGGTCGAAGCGACCCCGTCCGATAGTGCTCGCTGCGCGAGCATAGGACCGGAATCGATATCGAAATCAAATGCGCAGCCGACGGCTGCCGCGAATTTCACGGCAACCGTCGAACTGCGCGTATCGGCAATAATCACTACTTGATGGCAGCCTTGGCGCCAGCGTCCTCCAGCTTCTTCTTGATCGTCTCGGCGTCCGCCTTCGGAATGCCTTCCTTGACGGTCGAAGGAGCGCCCTCGACCAGGTCCTTCGCTTCCTTCAGGCCCAGACCCGTGATCTCGCGAATGACCTTGATGACGCCCACTTTGTTGGCGCCGAACTCGGTCATGGTCACGGTGAACTCGGTCTGCGCCTCGGCAGCCGGAGCGGCAGCGCCGCCGCCGCCCGCCGCAGCCGCCGCTACGGGAGCAGCCGCCGTGACGTTGAACTTCTTCTCCATGTCGGAAATCAGCTCGACCACTTCCATGACGGACATCTTGGAAATTGCGTCGAGGATTTCGTCTTTAGTAACAGCCATTATCGTCTCCAAATAAATATGGGGCTTTCTAAAGCCCCGAATCAGGATTAATTCGCCGCCGCCTGCGCCGCACCGCTCTTCTTGGCTTCAAGAACAGCAGCCAGCGTCCGTACCAACTTCGAGTTGGGAGCAGCCAACGTACCAACGAACTTCGCAATCGGCGCCTTCAGCACACCCAACAGTTTCGACAACGCCTGCGCGCGCGTGGGCAATGAAGCCACGCGCTCGAGTGCATCGGCCTTGAGCAGTTGCCCACCCAAAGACACGAGCGTCGTCACCAATTTGTCGTTGTCCTTCGCAAAGGCCTTGACGATCCGCGCGGCAGCGCCCGGATCATCGTTGGAGAATGCGAGGACAATGGGTCCTTTCAGCGCCGGAGAAATGCACTCGAAAGAAGTGCCGGCAAGAGCCTTGCGCGCGAGCGTGTTCTTGACGATCCGCAAATAAACCCCTTCCTTGCGCGCCTTGGCGCGCAGGTCGGTCATCTGCGTCACGGTCAAGCCACGGTTCTCTGCGCCCACCACGGACAGGGCTTTCGCCGCGACCGCGTTGACTTCTGCCACCACGACTTTCTTCTCTTCTAACTTGAGTGCCATTAGGTCCCTCCGGAAAGAAGCGTCACACACCAGGTACGAACGCCGCCGCTCGTACCCACCCTTGGAGTACGCCCTCGTACTCCTTGGTGCGACCTTCACCAGGAACTTCCTGATTCGGGTCCCACCATCTGCGCAGGCTGTCTTTAAGAGCCCCCTTTCCGCGAGGAAATCGGCTCGCCTACGGTCTTCGACGGTGGTTGCGCTCGGCCTTGCGTCCGCAGCCCTCCGTACGCCATGCGCTTCGCGCAACCTTCAACGGGGCCGAAGCGACCCCGTCCGATAAATCTTAACCGAGCCCCAAGCTCGTCTGGTCGACCGCAACGCCCGGACCCATGGTCGAGGACACGGTCAGCTTCTTCAGATAAATGCCCTTCGAAGTCGCCGGCTTGATCTTCTGCAGATCGGTCACCAGCGCCAGGAGGTTTTCCTTCAGCGCGGCGGCTCGAAATTGGCGCGTCCGATCTGCGCGTGAATGATGCCCGCCTTGTCGGTCCGGTAGCGGACCTGGCCGGACTTCGCGTTCTTCACGGCTTCCGCGACGTTCGGCGTCACCGTGCCCACTTTCGGATTCGGCATCAGGCCGCGAGGGCCCAGGATCTGGCCCAATTGGCCGACGATGCGCATGGCATCGGGGCTGGCAATGACCACATCGAAATCGATCTGGCCCGCCTTGACCTTCTCGGCCAGGTCTTCGAAACCGACGATGTCGGCGCCGGCCGCCTTGGCGGCATCGGCATTCTTGCCCTGGGTGAACACGGCCACGCGCACGGTCTTGCCCGTGCCATGCGGCATCACCGTCGAGCCGCGGACCTGCTGGTCCGACTTGGTCGCGTCGACGCCCAGATTCACGGACACATCCACGGACTCATTGAACTTCGCGGTCGCAAATTCCTTGACGAGCTTGAGCGCCTCGTCGATGGAATACGCCTTGCCCGGCGGCAGCTTCTCTTTCCAGGTCTTGGTGCGTTTCGCTACGGCTGGCATGTCACACTCCTTCCACGTCGACGCCCATGCTGCGGGCGCTGCCCGCGATGGTGCGCACGGCCGCATCCAGGTCGGAGGCGGTCAAATCGGGCATTTTCACCTTGGCAATGTCCTCGAGCTGCTTACGCGACACCTTGCCCACTTTGGCGGTGTTCGGCGTGGCGCTGCCCTTCGGGATGCCGAGAGCCTTGGCAATGAGCACCGACGCCGGCGGCGTCTTCATGATGAAGGTGAAGCTGCGGTCGCTGTACACCGTGATCACTACTGGGGTCGGTAAGCCCTTTTCCAAGGCCTGAGTCTGCGCATTGAATGCCTTGCAGAACTCCATGATGTTCACACCCTGCTGGCCCAGCGCGGGGCCCACCGGCGGACTGGGGTTCGCCTGTCCTGCGGGTATCTGCAGCTTGATGTAGCCTGTAACCTTCTTCGCCATTGCGTCGCTCCTGTGGGTACAAACGCTTTCCTCTTACGGAAAGCTCCCCTTTGTGCGGGCCCCTGCCCACGGGCTTCCGCCCTTGTTAGGCGCTTACGCGCCACCTTTCAACGGGGCGATGCGCCCCGCCCGATAAGACCTAACCTTTCTCGACCTGCGAGAAATCCAATTCCACGGGCGTCGAGCGCCCCAGGATCTGCACCGCCACCTGCAGCCGGTTCTTCTCGTAATTCACGGACTCGACCACGCCGTTGAAGTCGTTGAACGGGCCGTCGGTGACTCGCACCACTTCGCCGGGCTCGAACAGCACTTTCGGCTTCGGCTTGTCCACGCCTTCTTCCACGCGGCGCAGAATCGACATTGCTTCCTTATCGGTGATGGCCGCCGGCTTGTCGCTGGTGCCGCCGATGAAGCCCAGTACCTTCGGCACCTCCTTGACCAGATGCCAGGTGTCCTCGTCCATCTCCATCTGCACGAGCACATAGCCCGGGAAGAATTTGCGGTCGGACTTGCGCTTCTGGCCGTCGCGCATTTCCACCACTTCTTCGGTGGGGACCAGGATTTCGCCGAACTTGGCATCCAAACCGGCGCGCTTGACCCGCTCCTTGAGCGACTCGGAGACTTTGTGCTCGAAGTTCGAATACGCGTGAACCACATACCATCGCAGGGACATAGAAGCTCCGAATTCCGTCAGCCGGTTTGACCGCCCAAGAGCCGAGTCAGAAAAGTAAGACCCATATCGAGCAGCCAAAAAAACAAGCCCATCAGCACGGCGAAGCCAAACACGACGTACGTGGTCTTGATCGTCTCTTCACGCTCCGGCCATACCACCTTGCGCAACTCGATGCGCGCGGCATGCGCGAACTGCCAGAACTCCCGGCCATACCAGGTGAACCACATGAGGCCGGCGCCCGCCGCGACGCCCGCCACGACCATGGCCACTCGAAACGGCAGCGCCAGTTCGTCGTACCAGTAGAACGCGACAATCCCGGCGAGCAGCACGACGATCGACAGCATCATCAGGGCGGTATCTTTCGCCGACGCGCCCGCGGGTGTTTGCACTTCTGCCATGTTTACTCGCCGTTACCTACAGGTTCATCTATTGCTGGCAGGGCAGGAGGGAATCGAACCCCCAACCTGCGGTTTTGGAGACCGCCGCTCTGCCAATTGAGCTACTGCCCTGTAAATGTTAAGCAATCACCTTAGCAACGACGCCTGCACCCACGGTTTTGCCGCCCTCGCGGATGGCAAAGCGCAAACCCTGCTCCATCGCGATCGGCGCGATCAGCTCCACCACAATCTTGATGTTGTCCCCGGGCATCACCATCTCGGTCCCCTCCGGCAGCTCCACCGCCCCGGTCACATCCGTGGTGCGAAAGTAGAACTGCGGCCGGTACCCCTTGAAGAACGGCGTGTGCCGCCCGCCCTCTTCCTTGCTCAGCACATACACTTCGGCCTCAAACTTCGTGTGCGGCGTGATCGAGCCCGGCTTGCACAGCACCTGCCCGCGCTCCACTTCCTCTCGCTTCGTGCCGCGCAGCAGCACCCCCACGTTGTCTCCCGCCTGACCCTCATCCAACAGCTTGCGGAACATCTCCACACCCGTGCACGTCGTCTTGGTCGTCGGGCGGATCCCCACAATCTCCACTTCGTCGTTGATCTTCACGATCCCTCGCTCGATGCGACCCGTCACCACCGTGCCGCGGCCCGCAATCGAGAACACATCCTCCACCGGCATCAAAAACGCCCCCTCCACCGCCCTCTTCGGTACCGGTATGTACTCATCCAGCGCCTTCACCAGCTTGATCACCGCCGGTACCCCGATGTCCGAAGCATCCCCTTCCAGCGCTTTGAGCGCCGATCCGGTCACGATCGGGGTCTTGTCCCCGGGAAACTTGTACAGCGTCAACAAATCCCGCACCTCGAGCTCCACCAGCTCCAACAGCTCGGCATCGTCCACCATGTCCGCCTTGTTCAAAAACACCACGATGTACGGCACCCCCACCTGGCGCGCCAGCAATATGTGCTCCCGCGTCTGCGGCATCGGACCATCCGCCGCCGACACCACCAAAATCGCCCCGTCCATCTGCGCCGCCCCCGTGATCATGTTCTTCACGTAGTCCGCGTGCCCCGGGCAATCCACGTGCGCGTAGTGGCGCGCCTCGCTCTGGTATTCCACGTGCGCGGTCGCAATCGTGATCCCGCGCGCACGCTCCTCCGGCGCCTTGTCAATCTGGTCGTAGGCTTTGAATTCCCCGCCAAATTTCTCCGCCATCACCTTCGTCAGCGCCGCCGTCAAGGTCGTCTTGCCATGGTCTACATGTCCAATCGTCCCCACGTTCACGTGCGGCTTCGTTCGCTCAAACTTCCCCTTCGACACGGCAAGTACCCCCGAAATTTAAACAAGCAACAACAAAACTGGAGCCCACGAACGGGATCGAACCGTTGACCTCGTCCTTACCAAGGACGTGCTCTACCAACTGAGCTACGTGGGCCGCAACCATTTGGAGCGGGTGATGGGAATCGAACCCACGTGATCAGCTTGGAAGGCTGACGTTCTACCATTGAACTACACCCGCACTCCGCTATAAGCCAAAGCCAATGGCACCGAACCCTCTTCCCAGCTGGTGGAGGGGGTAGGATTCGAACCTACGAAGGCATAAGCCAGCAGATTTACAGTCTGCCCCCGTTGGCCGCTTGGGTACCCCTCCTCAAAATGAGCCGCGTATTTTGCGGTGCGCGTCGCGCAGTGTCAATGTGTTATTCCCATGCGCTTATTTCCATGCGCTTCGCGCAAGTTTCAACGGGGTCCGGGGCGACCCCCGTCCGTGAAGTGTACGGGTTCGGAGGGGAAGCTTGACACTATCTTACGATATATCTAATCTTAAGATATGTTTTACAACATATCGTGAGATAATGCGCGTCATCACGACCGCAACCGCCCTGTGGCGCACACTGCTCGTGGCCGGAATCATTTCAATGCCCTTCGTCGCGTCCGGCGCCGACCTGCCGGCGGACGCGGCCGGAGTTCACCGCGACGTCGTGTTCACGGAGTAGCGAGCTATCGGTCCGAGTGCGGCTCTTTGAGGTGCGTCTCGAACAGCCGGTAAATTCTCTTGTATTCATCCAGCCAGGAATCCGCGTTCGAGAAGGCGTGGCGGTCCAGAGGGTACGGAGAAATAGTAAAGTTATCCTTGTGCAATTCGATCAAGCGCTCATACAGACGCATCGAGTCCTCGAACAATACGTTGTCGTCGATGACGCCGTGGCAGATGAGCAGCGGGTCGCGCAAACCGCCGGCGAATTCGATGGGCGAAGAACGGGCGTAGGCGATCGGGTCGATTTGCGGTTCGTTCAGGATGGCTGACGTATAGTCGTTCTCATATTGCCGCCAGTCCGTGACGGGACGCAGCGCCGCCCCGGCGGCGAACTCGCCCGGCGCCCGGAACAGCGCCATCAGCGTCATGAACCCACCGTACGAACCGCCATAAACACCGACTCGTTTTGGATCGACCGCAGCGTGCTCCGCCAGCCATTTCTTGCCGTCGAGCAGGTCTTCCAGTTCCGGGTGACCCATTTGCCGATAGATTGCCGTGCGCCAATCGCGCCCATAACCGGCGGACGCGCGGTAGTCGAGGTCGAGCACGGCATAGCCGTGCTGCACCAGCCAGCTATTGAACATCTGCTCGCGGAAATAATAGGGATAGCGCAGATGCACGTTCTGCAAATATCCCGCTCCGTGAATGAAGATGACGCCCGGGCGCTTCGTGCTGTCGGACACGGCAGCGCCGCGATAAACCTTCGCGTAGATCACACCGTTGAAATGCGTGGAGGGAATTTCAACTATTTCCGGTTCGATCCAGGATAGAGATTTATAGTCGGCGCTGCGCGTGTCGGTGAGGTCGCGGGCGGCATCCGATCCGTCGGCCTCGAGCACCGCGATCTGCGCGGGCACGTAAGGTGATGAGTGAGTAACGAGCAGGCGCTTGCCCGACCCATCCAAAGCGAACTTCTCCAGCCCCTGAAGTTTCGTGACGCGCTGGAACTTGCCTCCGCCGCTGGGCACTCGATAGACATCGTATGAATAGGGCGCTTGAGCATTGCTCAATACATAGAACCAGCGGCCGTCCTCCGACAACACGGGATCGGAAACCTCGAATCGGCCCTGCGTCAGCGCTTGCGCGGCGGAGTCCGGGGCCTTCGTATACAAATGCGCATACCCGGTCTGCTCGGACTCGTACCAGAGCGTGCGGTTGTCCTTGAGCCAGCCCATATCGTTGAACGACCAATTCACCCAGGCGGGATCGCTCAACCGATGCTGCGGTAACCAGCGCGTACTTGGCGAAGTCCACACTGACGATCCAGCGATCCTTGTTATCCTCGGACAGAAGCTGGATGGCGAGCGCCTTGCCGTCGCGGCTCCAGACGATTCCTCCGGCGCCGCCATCCGGATCGTCCGATACGGCCAGCACACCGCGCCGCCGCGGTTTCGAGCCCAGAGCGCCCGCGGCATCCGCCGCCGTCTCGTGGGTGCCGTTCTCTTCGCGAATCGCCTTCAAGGGGTCATCGTCGATACCCGGCAGATTGTCGACCGCGAGTGCGTGGGCTGTATGGTCGACCAGATTCAGCAGCACCAACGACTGCGGCGCCGGCGGATTGTGCCCGACGCGCAGCCGCTCCGTCTCGAATTCCTCGTAGCCCGACTCCGTGACATAGCGCGTGAGCTTGCCCTCGAAACCCTTGGCCGCCGATTTCGGAGAGGTCACGACCAGCAGCCATCGCGCATCGGGCGACAGTTCGGTGTCGAGGACGTCGACGTCCTCTCCCAGATAGAAGGGCGCCGCCGCGCGCGTCACATCGCCTTTGCGCAATTCCTCGGCATATTTTTTGCTTATTTCGGATTGATCGTGCAGCCTCTTCAAGGTCGAGAACGTACGCATCTGCATGTCGCGCAAGTCGTCGGGCTTCGGAGGTTCGTCCGGGTCCTTTTCCGCCTTGACGAGGGCGGCCGGCGCCGTAACCCCGCTGCCGAAATCATGCACGAACCAATCATTACCGGCACGGAAACTCAACAGGCGGCCGTCCGCGGAGAACTGCGGCGCCGCTTCGTTTTGCGGCGTCCGCGTGATTTGCCGCAGGCGGCCGCTGCCGATGTCGCGAACGAAGATGTCGCCGTTGCGGACGAATGCCGCGCGCTTGCCGGCATCGTCGAAAACCGGCGGTCCATCCGCGTCCGGCATTGCCTTCGGTTCGATGACGCGATCTTTGCGGTCCGCGATATCGACACGGTGCAGATCGACGATGGGCGAGCCGCTGCGTTTGGCGGAGTAGTAAATGGCGCGCCCGTCGGCGGACCAATAAACATTCCTCACTGCCGCCCCGATCCAGTCGGGCTCCGACATGATTTTTTCGAGCGTGATGGCGTTCTCGGCGCCGGATGCGGGCGGCGTAACGGGTGCTGCGGCCATTGCGCCGATCGAGGCGAGCACTTGGAGCGCCAAGGCCGGAGAAAACAGGCACGGTTTCATGAGCGGGACTCGCTTACTCAGCGGCCGTACAGGGCCAAGATCTCCGTCTCGCCGAGCGCGTTGGCTTTCACGTTAAAGCCGATGGAGGCCGCGGTGGCATCGGCCGGCAAATCGAGCTTCGGCACTTTCAGCGCATACAGCCGAAAGTGGTAATGGTGCGGCTTGCCGGGGGGCGGGCAAGGTCCGCCATAACCTGGCGTTCCGAAGTCGGTGCGGCCTTGCACGGCCGCGCCGGGCATCAAATTCTTCTTTGGGTCGCCCGCATCCGCGGGAAGCGAGGTCGTACTTGCGGGGATGTTGTAAACGACCCAGTGCCACCATCCGCTGCCCGTGGGCGCGTCGGGGTCGTGCACGAGGAGCGCAAAACTCTTCGTGCCGGCCGGAGCGTTGCTCCATGAAAGCGCGGGCGAAATATTGCGGCCGCTGCACCCGAAGGCGTTGAAAACTTGTGCCTCGGAGATTTTCCCGCCATTGGCGATATCGGGACTGGTCAGAGCGAAGTGCGCTTCGCCGGTCGATGCATCACCCGCCGCGCTCTGTGCTTGCGCAGCGAAAAGCATGATTCCCCACGAGAAGGCGCTGGCGATCAGCGTGCTGCGCGCGCGGTCGAGAAACCTATCGTTCATCGTGCGTCCTCTGGATGCCTGAACTCGAGCCTGCAAGTCCCGCAAGGCCTATGATGCCAGCAGGCGTTGCAGCGGTCCTACATATTTCTCGTAATTTCTCCAGCGGCCGGCCGATGAGGTATGGATTTTCTGCCGGACCTGCCATTTGCTGGCCGTGATGACGACGCGATCTGTCAGATGAAAATCAAGGCACTTCGGGTCCCACGGCAGACCAACGAAGTCCAGCATACGCCGGGTCCAGCCCTCCTGATCCACGATCAGCGCCTCGTAGGGAACCTCCAGCAGCGTCGCCGCGGGCAGCATGGCACGCCAGTGATCGGTGACGCGGGTGTATTCGCCGTAGTAGTGCGCCAGATCGTCAAAATCGTTGGCGTATGGGCCCATATTGTAAAAATTCTGAAAGTAGATCGATAAACAGGTGTCGATTGGATGACGTTGCAGGTGGATGATTCGGGCCTGCGGGAATGCGGCGTGGATCAGTCCTGCGTACAAGAAATTGGCCGGCATTTTGTCGATCACCCGCAGCGCCGCGCCGGATAGGGCCGTCAGGCGTCCGAGATAGTCGCCGGCCATGCTCGGTATCAAGTTCGCACCGCCGCCGCTTCCACTACCGGCCTCCTGATGAACGTCGAACGCGGCACTCCAGAAAGTCAACTCCCCGGCGCCGAATACCGCGGGGTGCGAGGCGAGGATTTGCTCGGTCAGCGAAGTGCCCGATCGCGGCATGCCGATGATGAAAACCGGAAGCTCCGAGGCGGACGCGCATTCCTGGCGCCGGCGCATCGACGCCGCGTCGAAACTGCGGATAATCTCGTCCACGCGTTGGGTCAGTTTCGCGCCGTCGTATTTCGATCCGTAGCGTTTGGTCAGTTCGTTGGCCTGCCGATAATTGCGGAACGCATCATCGTATTGCCCGACGTCGTCGAAGTATTTGCCGAGCGCGTAGCGCAGCCGGATCTCGTGTCCGAGCGGAAGCTGCGTCGCAAGCAATGCCTCGGCGCCCTGCAGCCATGCGCCATCGTCGCTCGTCATTCTGCGATGCGTCGCGATGCTGAAGAATGCAAAAGGGAAACGGGGATCGATGGAGATCGCACGCCGGAATAATTCCTCCGCCTCGGAAAATTGACCTCGATCGGCACGCAGTTCGCCGAGAAGAGACAGTGCGTCGACGTAGCTTGGGTCGATACGCAAGGCAACCCGGCAGCTGGCTTCCGCGTCGGCGGCACGACCCTGCAGGCGCAGGGCCGTGCCCAGGCTCAAATGGGCCAAGGCATTCCTGGGCTGCAGCGCCACCGCCCGGCGAAAATTGGCCGCCGCCTCATCGATCCGCGGAAATTCGAGCTGCACGTTTCCGAGGTTGCAATGGCTCTCGGCGCTTCCCGGATCGACCTCGATGGCTCGGGCGTAGAGAGACAGGGCTTCGCGGCGAAGCCCCAAGTCGCGCAGCACATTACCGAGGTTATTCAGCGCCTCCACGTAGCCGGGGTTTAGCGCCAGTGCCTGCCGGTAGCTCGTCGCGGCCTCCTCGCGCCGTCCCAGCGCTGCGAGAATGAGTCCCAGGTTGTTGTGCGCGATGCTTAGAGCCGGATCGAGCGCGATAGCCCGCCGGCTGCTGGTAATCGCCTCTTCCAGAAGTCCGAGTTGCCTGAGAGCATTGCCCAAATTGCAGTGTATTTGTGCATCGCCCGGCTTTGCTTGGACCGCGCGTCGGTAGCAGCCGGCGGCGTCATCATATTGGCCCAGCTCCAGGAACGCGTTGCCCAGATTGTTCTGGGCCTCGGCCAGCCGCGGCTCGAGCAGCAGTGCCCGTTGGTAGAGCGGGACCGCTTCACGCGCTCGAGCGAGCGCCTTCAGCGCATCGGCTGCATCGACGAGTGCCTCCACGTCGTCCGGCCTGATTGCGAGCGCCCGGCGCAGGCTCACCAAGCCTTCCGCCCACTGTCCCCGGTCGTGCAAGGCCGCGCCCAGATTGCCGTGAGCTTCGGCGTCCTGCGGCATCAGCTCCGCCGTTCTGCGCAGTGCCGGCAGCGCGTCTTTGCCTTGCCTCATGAGCGCCACACCGAGGATCTTCCAGAGCATCCCGGCGTTGGGATGCATCGTCAGCAACGTGCGGGCCCGGGATTCCGCCTCCCTCAAACGCTCCTGATCGACCAGCGCGACGAGCGCGCCTATCTCGTTCGGATTCAGCAATGCGGAGGGCCGCGCCGCAACGGGTTCCAATCCGCAGCAGCGTTTGTATTTTCTGCCGCTGCCGCAGGTGCACGGATCGTTTCGACCCGGCTTCATACTCGCCTCATTCATCGCGGTAGTGGTCCGGCGCGTCGCCGAGTGCCTTCTTGAGCGGCTCGAGCCACGGCTCGAAATGCTTCCACTGATCCAGCCCCTCACGATAAAGGGGTTGGCGAACCTGCTCCGAACTGGCGGTGCGCACGCTACGCTCGGTCTTGTGGAATTCGATGCACCGGGGTTCGAACTCGAGCCCGCAGAAATCAAGCATGCGTCGCACGCTGCCCTCGAGATCATCGACGACATCCTCGTGATGTATGCGAAGGATCCGTCCGGGGAGGACGCGATCCCAATGCCGCATCAGCTCCAGATAAGTTCGGTAATAACGCGCGATATCGTCGATGCCGTAGGTGAACTCCTGTCCATTGGCAAACAGCTGTTTCAGATTGCTGAAACAGCACGCCATCGGCTCACGCCGCGCATCGATGATCCGGGCGTTCGGCAGCATCAGGTGAATCAGCCCCAAGTGCCGGAAGTTGTTCGGCATCTTGTCGATGAAGAAGGGTGTGCCGGTGCGGTAGATCCGGGTGTCGGCGAGATACCGCTCGCCGAGCTTCAGAAACTCCTCATCGTCCATCTGCGCAAGGTTGCGCGGGTAGCGGGGAGCATTCAGATCCGGGTCACGGCCCAGCAGATTTTTGACGATCTGCTGGATATTGGCGAGTTCCTGCGTGCCCTCGACCGGGAGTGCGAAGCGAGGATCTGTTCGAGCAGGGTCGATCCCGAGCGTGGCAGGCCGACGATGAAAATGGGCGATCGGTCCGGCGATCCCACCCCTTGCCGCGCGGCGAAGAATTCGCGCGTGCAGACTTCGATCTGCTGCCGCGTATTGTTCTCGATGATTTCAGGGCGATACTTGCTGTCGGAGCGCTTCAGCGCATTGCCCAATTCGTAGTAGCGGAAGGATTCCGCAAATTCCCCCCGATCCTCCAGCGCCTTGCCCAGCGCAAAGCAGAGAGGGCACCGGTCTTCGGCTCCGGTCGTCGGCGCGGATTGGGCGGCGCGTAGCTGGGTCAGCTCTTCGTTCGTGAATCGGTAGGTCTTGAGGTTGGCGAGACTCCAATACGCATCGCCGAAGTTCGGCCGACAGGCCGCCGCCCTACGGTAGGAATCGATGGCCTCTTGGCGCCGGCCAAGGGTCTTTTGCGCATGGGCCATCGACAGATGCAGGTCGGCATCCTCGGGCGTCCCGAGGAGAAGCTCGCGGTAAAGCCCGATCGCGCGTTCGTGTTCGCCGATTCCGACAGAGCTCGTGGCATAGAGAGTCCTGTACAGCCGGTTCTCGGGCTCCGCCTCGAGCAGCCGGCGCAGTTCCCGGCGCGCTTGGCTGTACCTCCGGAGTTCGACGAGTGCGCCGGCATATTCCTGGCGGGCGACGCGATAACTGGGTGCAACCTCGAGGACTGCCGCCAACAGCAGTTCCGCATCGTCGAACACCTTGCGCGCAATGGCAATGCGGGCGAGCAGCCGCATGGCCTCGACATGATCGCCGTGATTCAGCAGGTAGGCACGCACCAAAGGCTCGGCCTCGTCCAGATCGCCGTCCTCAAACAGCCCGGTCGCCCACACCACCTGCGCCGGCAGCTTATGCAGCGTGGCCACATGACTGGCCGCCATGGCGGCGTTGTCGGCTTGCCCCGTCATGCGGTAGAGGCCATCGAGCAGGCGCCAGCTCGCCGGCAGCGCGTGATTGACGTTCACCGCGCGCAGAAAAGCCTCGATGGCCTGCGGCGCCTGCTTCATAAAGACAAAACAGTGTCCGCGTTCCTCATGGAGGCGGCTGAAGCGGGGATGATGCCGCTCCAGGGTGTCGAGCGTGTTCAGGGCGTCGGGGATCCGGCCAAGACTTCGTTGTGCAATCGCCACGAATAGCAGCACATCACGGTGGCTGCCGGCTTCGGCGAGCAGCGCCTCACCCGCGGCCAGCGTCTCGGAAAACTTCTGCTGTCTCAGCAGCGCGCGTATCCGCGCGGCTTCAGAACCAACCATCGATGCGGACGGTTTGGCGGCCGTGGAATCCATATGAGCGTCTGCGGGCAGGGGGCAAGCATCAACAGCACCGATGCGCCACCCTTGATCAGCGTTCCGGCAAGGGTGCCGCCAGATAGCAGCCGAATTCTTTGACGAAGTCGACGGATACACGCGCGTGGACCCGCCCCTGGCGGTCGAGAAACGTCGCTTCGTCGTCCACGGGAACGACTGCGCCGTGCCAGACATTCGGGTGCAGATAAAGGCCCCGGGTTCCATCGCACCAGAAGCTTACAAATTTTTGCGGCGTGATGTCATCGCCCGGAAGTGCGAGCGGTATGACGAAACCGGCCCCGTTCATCGGAAAGAACAGTTGGCCGCCATCGGGATGATAGTTGGCCCGCCAGATCAAAGTGCGTTCGCGTCGATTATCGGCAGGCGCCGCGGCAATGTCCTCCGGCCAATTACTCCAACCGAACAGATAGCTGTCGCCGACGGCATTGTTCGTCGCATAGAGGGTTTCTCGATGCCACCGAAATTCGAACAGGCCTTCGGTGACACCCCCCTGATCGCCCGTGTTGGCGTCGATCGGGCGTGTGCCCTGCGCCGGCCAGCGAACGATTTCGATCGGAAAGGTATTCGGATCGTCGACCAGACACCCGTAGCCTTCGAGATTCGCGTCGGTTGCGGCCAACAAGGGTGTTTCATGCATGCGGCGCACACCCGTCGTGGGTTCGTGCGCAATTTTCAGATGAGCTATGTCGATCATGTGGACGCCTTGGAGTTAAGGGCGACAGTATGCCCGGGCTGCGGCGTACCGTCACCAATGAGCAATGCAATCACGCCGGTCGATAGCACTCCCCCAGCCAGTGCCACGAGGCCCCAGGTAAAACTGCCCGTCGATCCTCTGATCCAGCCGATGATGAGCGGACCGACAAAGCCTCCCAGATTGCCGAGGGCGTTGATCAGTGCGATGGCGCCTGCGCCGGCGGCGCCCTGCAGACGGCCGGTGGGAAGAGTCCAGAAAATGGGCAAGGCGGCCAAGGTTCCGGCGGCTCCGAGCGTGATCGCAAATACCGAGGCCACCGGCGAGTGCGAGAGGAAGGCGCTCGCCGCAAGCCCCAAGGATCCGGCCAGCGATGCGATCGCCAAGTGACGTACCCGCTCACGGTTACGATCGGAATGACTCGACCACCACACCATGACGAGCGCCGCCAAGGTGTAGGGTATCGCGATGACATATCCGACCGACGCCGGAGGCAAGTCCATGGCCGCAAAGATCTGCGGTATCCACAAAATCACGCCGTACAAACCCAGTTCGACTCCGAAGTAGCACAAGCTGAATATCAGCACTTTGGGATCCAGCAGAGTCTTCAACACGCCCGGTCCGCTTGTGCCGTTATTCAGCCTTTCCCGTTGCAAAGTAGTTTCCAGCCATTGCTGCTCGTGCCGCGTCAGCCATTTGGCGTCCGCCGGTGTGTCGGGCAGATACAACAGGGTGATGAACCCCAACAGCAGGGACGGAATCGTTTCGATGAGAAACAGCCATCGCCACCCGGACAGGCCGTACACGCCGTCCAGTCGCAGAATCGCGCTCGACAGAGGTCCGGCCAGGGCGACGGAGATCGGGATGGCCATCATGAACCGGCCGGCGAGCCGGGCGCGACTCGCGGCAGGCACCCAATACGTCAGATAGTACAGAATGCCCGGAAAGAAGCCCGCTTCCGCAACCCCCAACAAAAACCGCAGCCCATAAAACGACGCCACGCTCGACATAAAGGCCATCGCCCCGGCGACAACGGCCCAGGTAATCATGATGCGTGCGATCCAGCGACGCCCGCCCACTTTATGGAGAATCAGATTGCTCGGTACCTCAAAGAGACAGTACCCGACAAAGAATATTCCGGCTCCCAACCCGAATACGTAGGCGGAAAATCCCAAGTCGCGCGTCATTTGCGCGGCGGCAAAGCCGACCGAGACTCGATCGATGAAAGCGGCGAAATACAATACCGAGAGGAACGGAATGAGACGAGTGCTCACCTTCCTCAAGGTGACTGTTTCCAAATCGGAGTTCAATGATCGTCCTCGGATGACTGCATTCATCGCGCGTTCGGCAAGCTCGGAACGTCGACCCAGATAGGATCCGTGAAGGCCATTTTCCCCTGACTAGCCGAATGGCGGCGAGCCAGAGAGTGCGCCCTGCCGGGCGCACCCAAGAAAAAAAGGGCGGACCGATGTGTCCGCCCTTGCCTCCACTGCAACCGGCCGGAGCCGGAGACCCTGGAGCTTCGTCTAATCGAGAAAACCCCTCGCGCCAGTTGACACGAGGGGGCCATTTCAAAACTTATAGCCGAATTGCAGGGTCAGCACACGCGGACGCAGCGGTGTCTCCGACTCGATGAACTGGTTCGACGATGTGTAGGTACTGGCATTTGAATTGGTCAGATTGCTGCCCGTGACCTGCGCCGTCCAATTGTCCTTGGCCACGCCGATCGCCCCATCGTAGGTGGTGTATCCCGGCATGACGTATTGACACAAGGTGGTCGTCGGAACCCCAATACAGAGTGGCGAAGATGTTCCGGACGGAAAACTCGCCGGCTCGCTCCGCTCGCTCGCGATATGGTTGGCACCTGCCATGACGAACGGCTTGTAGTTGTTGAAAGTCCAGTCATAGCGCACGCGCAGATTGAACTCCAGGGGCGGCGAGAACGCCGGCGAGGTGTTGAGCGCGCCGTACGGATTCGTGTAAGGCACACCCCCGACTTGCGTGATGCACGAGCCGATCGGGGTCGGGTTGCCCGCCGACACCCGGTCGCTGGTCAGGCAAGGTGCACTCGTCTGGTTCGTACTGTTCCACGAACTCGATCCCTGCACGGTGAGCCCTTCCATCGGGCGGGCGACCACCTGCAGTTCGACGCCGTTGACCACGTAGCTGGGACCGTTGACGACGAAGCTCGAGTTGCCGAGATTGACCGGGTCGAACAAATTCAGCTGGGCACCGCTCCATTTCATCCGGTACACGGACCCATTGAGCTGGAGCCGATGATCCAGGAATTCGCTCTTCACTCCGATCTCGTTGTTGGTCAGGTTGTCGGACGAATAGCCGGACGGCTTGTCATATTGATCGGTCGCCTTGCTCCCGGCGATATACGGAGCCTCCCCGGCCAGCACGACGGTGCCATTGGCCGACGATTCCGTACGATTGAAGCCACCCGGACGGAAGCCTTGCGAGAAGGTGTAGTACGCCATGACGTCCGGAGTGATGTGCCAGGTCAGATTGCCGCGGCTCCTGAAACCACTTTCGGTCTTGTTCAAGTTGATGCCGAAGCCGCACCCCCCCGCCGCGGTGCAGGCTCCGTTGGGAATGTTGTTGGCCGCGGTGCTGGTGTAGAACTCAGAACCCCGTTCGAACTCATCGTAGTGGTAGTAGCGCGTCCCGCCGGTCAGCGTCAGCACCTTCGGGATCAAATCAAAGTCGATGGACGTGAAAAATGCCGTCTGCCGATAGCCGCGCTCCACGTCCTCGCCGAAGGAGGTGTCGGAGTTCTCGCGCAGACTGGGATCGCCCGCATAATTACCGGGAAGGGGTCCGACGGCGGATACGCAGCCCGGACCACCGGCCTGCGAAGCCGACAGGTTGGCGCTATCGCACTGGGGGATGGACAGATAGTTGAAGTTCATCTGATCCTTGATCAGGAATTCTTCCCAGTACCCGCCCAGGAGGCCGCGTAGCCGGTTGTCCTGCGACGTGCTGAGGCGGATCTCGTGGCTCTGGTGCGTGCTCTCGACGTTGTCATTCCAGTCGCCGACGGGCGCGTAGCAAGTTTTCGGACCGGTGCTGCCGCCAAGGCCCCCCGAACCCGCCCCCGAGCAGTCGTAGTAATGACCGGTGCCGCTGCGCAGGTAGTTGGAATAGTCGGCCTGTTGCTCGATGTGGCGGTCCAGAAAGCTGCCCGTGTAGACGAAATTCAGGTCGCCATACTTGCCCAGGTCGCCAAACTTGCCATTGAGCGTCCAGGACGTGCTCTCGTAGCGATCCTTGTCGTAGGACGGCGTGAAGGCGGTGATCTGGTCAGGCGCCAGAGTGGCGCCGTCGGAGGCCACCGGGTAATCGCTGAAAGAGCCGTCCGCTTCCATGTTCTGATAGTTCTGCTGAATGAGCAGGTTCCAATCGTCGTTGAACTTGACGAGCGCCGAGAGCCGCATGCCGGTGTAGGTGACCGGGTTTTGGTCGGATGCCACGAGTGCGGCGTTGTTGGCCACGGGACCGCCGGGATACGAGTTCGTCCCCGGCACATTCGAGATGTAACCACCGCGACTGTCGTCGAATATCGTCGCGCGGATGGCCAAGGTGTCGGGGATCAGGGGTAGGTTGATCGTCGCGTTGACGCTGGAGTTCGGGTTGCCGCCGCTGGCGGTAATTCCGTAGCCCGCGTTGACGTTGCCTTCCGTAACGTCCAGCTCCGGTTTGTTGGTGATGTAGCGAATGGCACCGGCCTGAGCGCCGCCGCCGAACAGCGTGCCCTGCGGGCCTTCGAGCACTTCGACGCGCTGCATGTCGACCATGTAGACGTCGAGGTTACGGCCGGGGAATTGCATGGACTGGTCATCGAGATACACGGCGACGTTCGGAAACGGCGCGATCGTCGCGCTCGACTGGTTGCCGGCCGAGCCGCCGCTCAGGCCGCGCATGAAGATGGAGCCCGTGCCGGGACCGTTGCCGCTATAGGTCACGTTCGGCGTGTACTTCAGCAGGTCGTCGAACGTGGAGACGTTGAGCTGCTGCAGTTGGGCACCGGTGATCGCCTGAATCGTGATGGGCACATTCTGGACCGACTCGTCGCGGCGCTGCGCCGTCACGGTAATCTCTTGAATGGCATCGGAATCGCTCGTATCGGTCGCCGGTGCCGGTGCCGGTGCCGGCGCCGGTGCCGGCGCCGCATACGATAACCCTAGCGACGATCCGCTCAGTATGGCTGCGATCGCAAGGGATAACTTCGGACTTGAATTCATATTGCCTTCACCTGTCTTGTTACAACGATTAAAAATCTCTAATCCATCCGGCGCTCGATCGGCACCGATTGGATTGGTGACAAAGTCTGTCAGTGGGGGATCAGCCGCTGAATCCGCAGACAAGAGGAAACGCACCTCTTGTTGCTTGAACCAGCAAAAAGCCGTAGAGAACCTGTATCGCCTTTGCAGTCGAGCCGAGCCGCTAGTTTCTTTGTAAATAAGCTATTTAGCGGTGCCCCAAGTCATCTCGCGAGGTCTTCGCCGTCGGCCGCACGCCGATTCGCTGGAATTCGCTGTTTGCAAAACATTTGTTGCCGAAGCGTCAGGAGCACAAACATACCAAAAAAGTAATGACAGAATCGTGACAGATGCAGACTCCTAGACGATGCGTTGGTCGACGAGTTGGCGAGTAAGGGAATCACCTACACGTCCCTCTTCCCGCTCCGCGGGTTCACGCCGATTCAATCCTCAGTGATGTCCATTCGCCCAATCGATCGGCGCGACGCATCAGCCGACGCACATATGATCGGGACTCTGCAGAACACCGCGTACCGCGGCAGCGAACCCTGGCCAGTCGCCTGCCTTGCGCATTGCGCCGCTCAGTTCGAGTTGCAGTCCCTGTCCGGAACGCCCTCGATTGCAGATGTTGCGGGGATCCCGGCCGGGGAAACGATGTCCGTCGGTCAGGTACGTGAGTCCGATCTTCGCCAGCGCCTGCGCGACTTTGCGCTTCAGCCGCTCATTCAGCCCGCCGAGCAACACGTCGGGTCCGATCGCGGCGTATCCGTGCACGGCAACGACGGTGTTACAGCCGGAGATCAGATCGAGGGCGCGAGGCTCGTCGAAGCGATGGCTGCCCAGGTGCAAGCAGTCGAAATTGTCGCCTGTGGTCCGCAGCCCCTCGAAAAGATAGAGCGCGTGCTCATCGCCGGCGATCAGCCGCGCGATCTCGGAAGTACGTCCCTCGATCTTCCCGCCGTGCGGGGCGACTACGGCGACCCCGGATTTCTTACGGTGCGTGACGTGCACGGCATAATCGACGCCCTCCACGTAGAGCTGCGCGAGATCGCCGAAGCAGCGCAGGCCGCCGCAGGGAACTTGCTTGGACACGCTTTAAAGTGTGAGCCGGTTTTGCCGCCGCCGCAACGGCCGAGATTCAAGCGCTCTTTTTGCGCCCGTGCAGACGCGTCACCAAGTCCGCTTCGCCGCGGCTCAGCCCGAACTGTTGCGCAAGCTTGCCGGGATCGGCACCGCGGCGGGCCGAGTCGATCGCTTGATCGAAGGATTGCGCCGTGCCGCGAAGTTCCACCTGGTCCACTCGATCGGCCACGCTCGAATATTCCTGCTCCATGCGCTTGACCCGCCGGCCCGTCTTCATGCTGATCGAGGCCGCGAGTTCCAGTTCGCGGTGCATGGCCGCCACACTCGACTCGAGGGCGAGGCAGCGGATTCGCCAGCCGCGCTCCGCGCGAATGGCGAAAAGCGCCGCGACCAACCCTGAGAATCCGAGCACCGCGCCCGCGATGCCGAGAAATGTATGGAGATTCATGATCATGCGTACTCGTCGATGAGGGACTTGGGAGGACGTGGAGTTGCGGGATCCGGGCCGCTTTGCGCCTGCGGCGTGGGTTTGTCGGGAGGCTGCTTGTCGTCGCGCCGCGCCCCCGCCGAACCGTCCCTGGATGGACGCTTGTCCGCTATGGGGAGCGCCGGATAAAGGCCCGAGTTGCTCAAGCGGTCAACTTCACTCATTGTGTGACCTCGCTATTCTTTCTTCGGTGGCTCGTTCGGTGGTGGCTTTGCCGGCTCTTTGACTAACACGGTTTTGTCCAAAGTTTCGGGCGGCATTCGGTACAGCAGGCGATTCTCAGCGCTGCTCGAGTCCGCCAAATCTACTCCGGGTGCGGCGGCCGTGGGCGTCATATCGGTGGTTCTGGCCGTCATGGCGGCGCCCGGCATCACCTCCTCGAGCACCAGGACGACGACGCGGCGATTCGCGTTGCGCCCTTCATCCGTGTCATTCGTCTGACGCGGATGAAATTCCCCGAAACCGACGATTTCGAGCCGCAGCGGATCGATCCCCTGCTTCGTGAACTGATGCACCACGCTGGCGGCGCGCGCCGCCGACAATTCCCAGTTTGACGGGAATGCGGTGGTGCGGATCGGCCTATCGTCGGTATGTCCCTCGACGCGGATTGGATTGGGGAAGGGCTTGAGAACCTCCGCCAGCTTGTCGAGCACGGGTTCGGCGGCCGGCGTGAACTCTCCGGCGCCGCTCGCGAAATAGAATGTCGGCGTTGATCTCGATTTCCAGCCACATGTTCTCGCGGCGCACGGTCACCAGTTTGGCGTCGATCAGCGACTGCATCGCGTCCTGCACCTGGCGCTGCATCCGGATCAGGGCCCCGGGGAGGTCCGCGGACCGCATGGTCTCGGTCTTGGTCGGATCGCGCGGCACGAGGCTGCCGTCCGGCGTGGATTTATCATCCTTCATCTGGATGAATACCGTCGGCGTGATGCCCGTCAGCTCCTTGTCGCCGCCTTTGCCGGGTTCCTTTTCGCCGATATTGACGGGGCGCATGCTCTTCGGCGCGCCGTTGAATGCGGCGATCATGGAATCGGACAGGACGCGAAACTTCCCCTCGTTCACCGACGACATGGCGTACATCACGGTGAACAACGCGAACAGCAAGGTCACGAGGTCGCCGTACGGAATCGCCCAGGCTTCCGCATTCACATGCTCCTCGTGCTTTTTCTTGCGGGCCATGGCGTCCTATCAGTGGTGGAAGTACCCTTGCAGCTTCGACTCGATATTGCGCGGATTCTCGCCCTGCGCGATGGCGATGATGCCCTCGATCACCATGGTCCGTACCTGCGATTGGCCGTGAATCACCGACTTGAGCTTGTTGCCCATGGGCAGAAACAACAGATTGGCGAACGCGATGCCGTAGATGGTCGCAATGAATGCGGCGGCGATGCCGTGGCCGAGCTTCGACGGGTCATTGAGGTTCTGCATGACGGCCATGAGTCCCATGACCGCGCCGATGATGCCGAGCGTCGGCGAGTAAACGCCCATGGCCTCGAACACCTTGGCCGCCTGCGTATCGAAATGCTCCATGGTGTCCAGCTCGATCTCCATGCTGGAGCGGATGGCATCGGGCTCGCCGCCGTCGACCAGGGACTGCAAGCCCTTCTTCAGGAACGCGTCCTTCTCCGCCTCCACCGCGGACTCGAGGCCCAGCAATCCCTGCTTGCGCGCAATATTGCTCCACTCGACTATTTTTTCGATCATCGCAGTCGGGTTGTTCGCGGGAGGCTTGAATACCCAGGAGACGATCTTCCAAGCCCGCAGAAATGTCGCCAGCGGCGTCTGCACCAGGCTGGCGGCAAACGTTCCCACCACGACGATGACGAAGGCCGCGCTGCCGACCAGCGCGCCGGCGCTGCTGCCTTTCAAGATCGCGCCGCCGATGATGGCGATCAGGGCAAGCACGATGCCGATGAGGCTGAGGATATCCATGGACTAGTTCGGCTGCAGCCACTCCGCGAGCCGCGCGCGCAAGCGCACCAGGGCCTGGCCGTGAATCTGGCAGACCCGCGACTCGGAGACTTCGAGCACCTCGCCGATCTCGCGCAAATTCATGTCTTCGTCGTAGTACAGCGACAGCACCAGCTTTTCGCGCTCGGGCAGCACATTGATGGCGGCAGCTGAGCGCATCGCGAAAGCCGGCGTCCTCGATGTGATCGAAGGGGCCCGGGCGCTCGTCGCGGGCATGATCCGCGGGGCTCGACTCGTCCTCGCTCGATCCCATTTGATCGAAGCTGAACAGCCGGCAGCTGGCGGCGTCCTGCACCAGCTTGTGATATTCCTCGATGGACACGCCGAGACCGTCCGCGATGTCGATGGGACTCGCATCCTGCCCCTTGGCGTTCTCGATCTTGCGCACCACGTCGGCCATCTCGCGCATATTTCGATGCACGGAACGGGGAGTCCAATCGGATTTGCGCACTTCATCGAGCATGGCGCCGCGGATGCGGATGCCCGCGTAGGTTTCGAAATTCGCGCCCTTGGTGGCGGAATAGTGCTTGGCCGCGTCCAGCAGGCCGATCATTCCGGATTGGATCAAATCGTCGACTTCCACGTTCGGCGGCATCCGGCTGACCAGGTGGTAGGCGATGCGTTTGACCAGATCGGCATGTCTTAGCACCAATTCTTGCTGCGGCACCTGATCGACCGGAACGTGATCGTCCGAAGTCGGTTTGGGGCCGCGTTTCTGTGTATTCGAGTACTGTGTGCTTGCTCTCATTGCAATACCGTCGAGGGACCGATCCGGGCCCCTACCATGCGTTCGACAAAGAACTCAAGGTGACCACGTGCCCCTTCGGGCACAGACCACTTATCGGCCTTCGATGCCAGATTCTTGAGGGCAATGGATGAAATAGACGCCGGGTACGCATCGACGACGGCGGTCTGCCGCTGCACCGCACGCCGCAGGTAATCGTCAAACGGTACCGAACCGGCAAACTCCAGCGTCACATTGAGAAATCGGTCACAGACTCGCGCAATTTTTTGGAAAAGATCGGGCCCTTCCCCCGAACGGCGCGTCTGATTCGCGAGAATCTGGAAGCGCTGCACGCCGTGCTCGCGGCTCAGCACCTTGATCAGCGCATAGGCGTCGGTGATGGAGGCCGGCTCGTCGCAAACCACGACGACCACGTGATGCGCGGCCTGGGTGAAGGTCGTGACGCTGTCGTGCAGCCCGGCCGCGGTGTCCACCACCAGGACTTCGACCCGGTGATACAGATCGCTGAACGCGCGGATGATTCCGGCTTGCTCCGCCTCCGACAGGTTCGCCATATGCTTGATCCCGGACGCCGCCGGCACGATTTGCAGGCCATGCGGTCCGGTGACGATGGCGTCCTCCAGCGCGCATTCGCCCTTGACCACATGCCCCAGGTGGAATCGGGTGTGCAGCCCCAGTACCACGTCGACGTTGGCCAACCCCAAGTCGGCGTCGACCAGCATGACGTCGCGGCCCTGGGCGGCGATCGACACGGCCAGATTGGCCGACACCGTCGTCTTGCCGACGCCGCCCTTGCCGCCGGTGACGGCGATCACCTTGACCGGGCGCGAGGAATTGAGTTCGGCCAGCGCTTCGGCGCGTTCGCGCGATAGTCGGGTATCACGCATGGGCGGGGGCTCGGCCGAAGTTGCGGACATAGTAGGCCTCGTCGCGCGCGGGGGCCCTCAACTCCTTCAGATGCAGAGCGGTGCGCAGCAGCCACACGCGTCTCTGGTGCGCGGCATGCAGATCCTCCGGCACCCGCTGTCCGTCGCACACATAGGCGATTTTCAGCCGATGGCGCAAAGTCGTCGAAATCACGGCGCCCAGGCTCGCCGCCTCGTCCACCTTGGTCAGGATGCAGGCAACCGGGGTCAGCGGCGCAAAAGCCTGCACGATCTCCTCGAGCGCGTGGCCTTCGCCCTGCGCGGGCAAGGCCAGCAGCACCCGCGCGCGCGCGGCGCCGAGCTGCAGCGCCGCCAGCTGCTCGCTCAGCCGAACGTCGCGCGGGCCCATGCCGGCGGTGTCGATCAGTATCAATTTTTTCGACTTCAGCCGTTCCAGCACCCGGGCCAAATCCCGGCCGCTGTTCGCGGCGTGCATGGGCGCTCCGAGAATGCGTGCATAGGTCAAGAGCTGATCCCGGGCGCCGATGCGATAGCCGTCGGTGCTGACCAGCGCCAGGTCCTGGCTGCCGTGCCGCATGCACCAGCGCGCCGCCAGTTTGGCGATGGTCGTGGTCTTGCCGGCTCCCGTCGGACCGACCACCGCGATGACCCCGCCGCTGATGCCGGAGAGATCGTCGACGACGGGCAGATGCTTGGCCAGCAGAGCCAGCGGAATATGCGATGGATTGTCCAGGGTCGTGCGGCGCGGCGCCAGGGCCGCCAGCGCCATGGCCACATCCGGCGCAATATCCATCGCCGACAGTTCTTCGAGAACTTTCGCCTTCAAGGGCTCGCGCAGGCGCTTGTCGTTCCAGGTCATGCCGGCCAGTCCGGTCTCGAGCAGCTGGCGCAGATCCTGCAATTCGCGCTGCATGGCGCCGTAGCCCGCGTCCTGTCGCGCGGCAACGGGCGATGAGACCGTGTGCGTGGCACGCGACGGCGCTGCCGTCAATGCGCGCGCGGGCGCAGATGCAAGTGCAGGCGTTCGCGCCGATGCAGGTGCCCGCGCCGATGCAAGCGCGAGGCGCAGGCGCACGTGCGGGCGCGGATGCATTCGGACGTGTGGCCGCGGACGGCGGGGCGCGCCGGGGTGATCCACGGACCCGGCAGGCGTGCGTGCGGCCGCCGGCACCGCGGGCGGGACCGCTGGAATGCGCCGTCGGCGGCGGGAGCTTCCGGCGCCGGGGCGACCGCGGTCACCGGAGTGCGCTGCCGATGCAGGTCCACGAACAGTGCCTCGTCGTAGTCCACGGCGGCGATGACCTCGATACCGTCCTCACCGCGGCGGCTGGAGAGAATGACGGCATCAGGTCCCTGCTCGGCCCGAACCAGTGCCAGTGCGGCGCGCATGCTCAACGCCGTGTAACGTTTAATCTTCATCAGAGCCTCCGTGAAAAATTTCCGGCCTTCTTTGGCATCTTTGTCATCGTCCGACCGCCGCAATCACGCGGACCCGGCGATTCTCCGGTATCTCGTTGTAGGCAAGCACCGCGAGCGACGGCGTCGAATGGCGCATCAAGCGCGCGATCCACGGCCGGATTTTCGGTGCGACCAGCAGCACGGCGGGTTCGCCCGCCGCTTCCTGGCGGCGCGTGCTGTCGGCCAGCGCCGTCTGAATTCTGTCGGCGAGGCCGGGCTCGAACCCCGGCGAGGCATCGCCGCCGGCCGCCATCGAGTCCTGCAGCACCTGCTCGAGCGCCGGATCCAAGGTGATGACCGGCAATTCCTGGCGCAGGCCGCCGATGTTCTGCACGATGCTGCGGCCGAGGGCGACGCGCACGGCGGCGACCAGCACCACCGGGTCCTGGTTCTTGGGCGCGAGTTCCGCGAGCGTTTCGCAAATGGTGCGCAGGTTGCGGATCGGCACCCGCTCCAGCAGCAGGTACTGCAGCACCTTGACGACCACGCTCATCGGCAAGAGCTTCGGCACCAGGTCCTCGATCAGCTTCGGCGCGCTCTTGCCCAGGCGGTTGAGCAATTGCTGCACTTCCTCGTGGCCCAGCAATTCGTGGGCATGCGATTGCAGCAAATGGCTCAGGTGCGTGGCGATGACGCTGCTGGCGTCGACCACGGTGTAGCCCTGCGCCTGCGCCTGCTCGCGCCGCGACTTGTCGATCCAGACCGCATCGAGTCCGAAGGCCGGATCCTTGGTGGCCGAGCCCTGCAAGGTGCCGGAGACCTGTCCCGGATTGATGGCCAGTTCCCGATCGGGAAACACCTCGGACTCGCCCACCGGCGCGCCGAGAATGGTGATGCGGTACGAATTCGGGCCGAGCTCCAAATTGTCGCGGATGTGCACGGCCTGCACCAGGAAGCCGAGCTCCTCGGACAGCTTCTTGCGCACGCCCTTGATGCGTCCCATCAATTCGCCGCCCTGATTGCGGTCGACGAGGGGAATCAGGCGATAGCCGACCTCGAGGCCGATCAGGTCAACCGGCTCGACATCATCCCAGGACAATTCCTGCTGTTCGGCGGGAATCGCCGCCGCGGCGGCGGGGGCCGCGGCCACCTTCTTCTCGGCCGCCTTGCGCTTGCTCAGGAAATAAGCGCCGACCGCGCACACCGCCGCCATTCCCAGGAACACCAGGTTCGGCATGCCCGGAATGATGCCGAGCAGAGTCAGGATGCCGCTGGTGACGCCCAGCGCCTTGGGCTGGCCCAGCACCTGGGTCATGATCTGCTGGCTCATGTCGTGCGGGCGCGACACGCGCGTGACCAGGATGGCGACCGCCACCGACAGCAGCAGCGCCGGAATCTGCGCCACCAGGCCGTCGCCGATGGTGAGCAGCGCATAGGTGCGGCCGGCATCGGCCAGCGACATGCCGTGCTGAGCGGCGCCGATGATGGTGCCGCCGAACAAATTGATGAACACGATCAAGATGCCGGCGATGGCGTCGCCGCGCACGAACTTGCTGGCGCCGTCCATCGCGCCGTAGAAGTCGGCTTCCTCGCGCACTTCCTGGCGCCGGACGATGGCCTCGGCCTGGGTGATGATGCCGGCGTTCAAATCCGCGTCGATCGCCATCTGCCGGCCGGGCATGGCGTCCAAGGTGAAGCGCGCGCTGACTTCCGAGATGCGGCCGGCGCCCTTGGTGATCACGACGAAGTTGATGATCACCAGCACCGTGAACACCACCATGCCGACGGCGTAGTTGCCGCCCACCACGAAATGGCCGAACGCGGCGATGACGTGGCCCGCGGCCTGCGCGCCGGTATGGCCGTTCATCAGCACGATGCGCGTCGAGGCGACGTTCAGTCCCAGGCGCAGCAGCGTGGCGCCCAGCAGCACCGTCGGAAAGGTCGCGAACTCCAGCGCCCGCCGCACGTAGATCACGGCCAGCAAGATCATGATCGAGAGGGAAATATTGAAAGTGAAGAAAATGTCCAGCAGGAACGCCGGCAACGGCAGCACCATCATGGCGAGCACCACCATGACCAGCACCGGCACGCCCAAGCCGTTGCGGGCGAACTCGCCGAAGGTGGCTGCCGTGGCGCGCGCGTTCATGCGTCGTCGAACTCATCGCCGACCTGCGGATTGGGCCGCGTCATCCGGGCGGCCGCGGTCGGATTCAGGGTGCGCACGCGGAAGATATAAGAGAGCACCTGCGCCACCGCCACGTACAGGCCGGTCGGAATCTCCTTGTTCAGGTCGGTCGAGCGGTACAGCGCGCGCGCCAGCTTCGGCGACTCGAATACCGGCACGCGATGTTCCTCGGCGATGCGGCGGATGTTCTGCGCCACCAGATCGACGCCCTTCGCCAGCACGCGCGGCGCGCGCATTTTCTTCGGGTCGTACTTGAGAGCCACCGCGAAGTGCGTCGGATTGACGATCACCACATCGGCGGCGGGCACCTTGTGCATCATGCGGCGCCGCGCCAGTGTTTGCTGCATTTGGCGGATGCGCTGCTTGGTCTCCGGCCGGCCGTCCGATTCCTTGGACTCGTCGCGCAGTTCCTGGCGCGTCATGCGCAGCGAGTGCTTGAACTGGAACAATTGCAGCGGCACGTCGACGATGGCCACCAGCGCCAGCGAGGCGCACAGCCAGACGAAGGACCAGCTCAAGAGACCGGCGCCGCGGCCGATCGCCGCGCGCGGCTCCATGTGCGCGAGGGCCAGCACGTCGCCGAAAATCCACGACACGATGGCCGCGCAAACACCGCCGACCACCACGCACTTCAGCAGCGCCTTGCCGAGTTCGGTGACGCCACGCAGGCCGAACAGCCGCTTCACGCCGGCGAGCGGACTCAGGCGCGAAAAGTCCGGCATCAGGGCCTCCGTGCTGAAATTCCAGCCGCCCAGACTCACCGAGGCCAGCAGCACCAAGCCGATCACCGCGCCGAACATCGGCAACAGAGCGGTGACCGCGCTCATGCAGGCCTCGCCCAGCGAGCTCAGCATGGTGTACGGGTCGAACAGGCTTTGCGGATCGATCGACAGACCGCGGCGCATCAGCTGGGACAGCCGCGCGGTCAGCGTGCTGCCGCTGGCCACCAGCACCGCGCTGCCGCCGATCATGGTGGCGAAATTGGTCAGTTCGCGCGAACGCGGCACCTGGCCGCGCTCGCGCGCCTCCTGCAGGCGTCGTTGCGAAGGCTCTTCGGTGCGTTCGCCGCCCGTTTCGGCTTCTTCGCCATCAGCGGACTCCCGCGGCGGGCGCGCCGACGAATCTCGCCGGCCGCCGCCAGCGCGCTGTTGATGAGGCTCGAGATGCCCGACATGATGCCGTCGAGGCCGGCGATGAGCACGAAGAAGCCGCAGAGCAGAGTGATGGTGAATCCGATTCCGAACAAATTGAGCTGCGGCGCCGCGCGGGTGACGACGCCGAGCGCGAGGTTGACGATCACCAGCGCGATCACCGCCGGCAGCGCGATCAGCAGTCCGGTCTCAAAGACGTGCGCTCCCCACAGCACCACCGACAGCAGGAAATTTCCGTCGATGTGGGGCAGCCGATCGGCAGGGTCTGAAAGCTCTCGGCCAGGGCGCCGAGCAGCATCAGATGGCCGTTGATGGCCAGATAGGTGAGCACGCCGAAAATCATGAACAGCTGGCCGAGCACCGGTGGTGTTCGCGCCGCGCTGCGGATCGACCAGCGTCGCGAACCCCAGGCCCATGGTCAGCGAGATGCTCTGTCCGGCGAAGGTCAGCGCCTCGAAAGCCAGCTGCACCACCATGCCGATGGCGACGCCGATCAGCAGCTCCTGCACGGCGGCGAGCATCCCGGCGCCGGAAAAAATCGACAGAGCCGCCGGTACCTGTACCAGCGGCGACATCAGAAACGCCAGCGACACCGACAGGATGATCTTCACGAAGCTCGGTATGGTGGTTTCGCTGGCGACGGGCGCCGCCAGAACGAATCCGCCGACGCGCAAGCTGGGCCACCACAGGCGGCTCACCCACAGCGACACATCGGCAGCGTTGAGAGTCACGGGCTGCATGCGCCTAGCCGATCATCGCCGGGATGCTGGTGTAGAGATCGCGCGTGAAATCGACCAGCACGCGCAGGATCCAAGGGCCGGCCACGAACAGAGTGAGCACCAGCAACAGCAGCTTCGGGATGAAGCTCAAGGTGGATTCGTTGATTTGGGTCGCCGCCTGCAGCATGCCGATCACCAATCCGGTGACCAGCGCGATCAACAGCAGCGGCGCGGCGATCATCGTGGTCACCAGCAGCATGCGGTGCGCCAGATCCATGACATTTTCGGGCGTCATTGGTGAAAGCTCGAGGCCAGCGTGCCCATCAGCAGCGTCCATCCGTCCACCACCACGAACAGCATGATCTTGAACGGCAGCGACACCAGGACGGGCGACAGCATCATCATGCCCATGGACATCAACACGCTGGCGACCACCAGATCGATGACCAGGAAGGGAATGAACACCATGAAGCCGATCTGAAATGCGGTCTTCAATTCGCTGGTCATGAAGGTCGGAATCAAGACGCTGAGCGGCACATCGTCCGGCGCTCGCGAATTGCGACTTGCCCGACAGCTTGGTGAACAGCTGCAGGTCGTTTTCGCGGGTCTGCGCCAGCATGAATTTCTTCGAGCGGCCCCACCGTGCGATCGATCGCCACTTCGCCGGCCAGCTGGCCGTCCAGATACGGTTTGATGCCGTTCGCATACGACTGCTCGATGGTCGTGCTCATGACGAAGAAGGTCATGAACAGCGCCAGGCCGGTCAGTACCTGGTTCGAGGGGGTCGTCGCCATGCCGAGCGCCTGCCGCAGAATCGACAGCACGATGATGATGCGGGTGAACGCCGTCATCGCCAGCAGAATCGCCGGCAGCAGCGTCAGCACCGTCATCAGGATCAGTACCTGGAACGTGAGCGAGTAGGTCTGCACGCCGTCGGCGGCCGTCTTGATGGCGAGGGCCGGCAGCGCGCTCTGCGCCGTCGCCGCGCCCAGAGGCAGCAGCGCCAGCGACACCGCTCGCCAGCGCCGACGGCTGCGCGACAGGCGGCGCCCGTTCACGCGGTACCGCCCGGCCGCTTCATCATGTCCCGCAAGCGCTCGGCGAACGCCGGCGCCGGACAGTGCCGCCCTTGAGCACAATGGGCACTGCCAGCGGCGTCAGCGGCACCAGGCCGCCGGCGCCGATGCCCACCAGTACCTGCGATTCGCCGACGCGAATCAGCACGATGCGCTCTCTCGGGCCCACGCTGAGCTCATCGACGACGGCGATCTCGCCCGAGCCGCGCGGGCCCGCCAATTTGAGCCGCTTCAACGCCCAGCTGATGGCCAGAATCAGCGCGACGATGGCGATCAGGCTCAAGGTGAGCTGCGCCAAGCTGCCCACGGACAAGGGCGAGGCGGGTTGCGCCATCCCGGTCATCGAGCGTGCTCCATCCTTTCCGTCGCGCTCACCACATCGGTCAGCCGGATGCCGAATTTCTCGTTGACCACCACCACTTCGCCGCGCGCGATGCGCACGCCGTTCACCAGCACGTCGAGCGGCTCGCCGGCGAGGCGATCGAGTTCGACGACCGCGCCGGGCGCCAGCTGCAGCAGATCGCGCACCGACATGCGCGCGCGCCCGACCTCGAGCGCCAGCGTGACGGCAACGTCGAGGATCAGATTCAAGTTCATTTCCTGGCCGCCGGCGCCGGCGGCATTGGGACCTAGGTCGCCGAATTGCGCGCGCGTGACGGCGGCACTCTTCGGGATCGGGCGTGCTCATGTGGAAGCTCCTGAAAGAATCTTGAGTGCGTTGCGTCCCTGCGAGACGCCGAAGCGGCCGCGATACAGCGGCACATCGCCCGCGAACAAGGTGACCTGCTGCGGCGGCTCGATGGGAATGATGTCGCCCGGCGACAGCCGCACCAGCTCGCGCAAGCTGATCTTGCGCCTGAGCGAGAATCGCGCGGGTATCGACTTCGGCGTCCTGCAGCGCCTTGGTGAGCACCGGCGCCCACGCGTCCTGCTTGCGCAGCGCCGTCTGGCCGCCGTCCGCGGCGAGCGCCTCGCGCACGGGAGCGAGCAAGGTCTCGGGCAGCAGCCAGTCGATGCGGCCGCTGCGCGCCGCGAACTCCACCGTGAATTTGAGCGACCAGCAGACGACTCCTGCGGAGCGCCCAGCTGCACCAATCGCGGATTGGTTTCCTGTTTCACGAGTTCCAACTCGATCGGCGTCACCGGCGCCCATGCGGCCGTCAGATCGGCCGCGAAGCCTGCGCAACATCAGTGCCAGAAAGCGCTGCGCGGCCGGAGCGATGGCGGCCTGGCCGTCGGCGGCGGCCCGGCCCGATGCCGCCGAAGAAGCCATCCAGCAACGTCAAGCAGCAGGCTGGGCTCGACGCTGACGTAGGCAAAGCCCGGCAGCGGCTTGAGCCGCACCACCGCGAGAGTGCGCCGGCACCGGCAGCGCCGCCTGCAAGTCGGCGCTCTTCACCGATTCCAGCGAGGTGAACTGCATGCTGGCATCGCGGCCCAGCATGGCCGACAGAGAGGCGCCGGCACGATCGGCGAAACTCTTACTGATGACCTCCAGCAGCGGCAACTGCATGCGATTGATGCGCTGCGCCGTGAAATCGTAGGGCCGCACCGCCGTCGGCGGCGTCTTTCTCGAGCAGCGCCGACACTTCTTCGTTCGGAAATGGCGGCGCGGGGCGTCGCCTCGCCGGTGCGGGGCTTCGGCCATCACTGCACCACGAAGCTGGTGAACAGCAGATCGTCGATGTCCGGACCGCCTTCTTTCTTCTGTACGGCGCGGACTTCGGCGAGCGCTTCCTGCCGCAGCTTTTCCTTGCCTTCGCGCGACATCATCGTCTGATAGTTGCGATTGCTCATGAGCAGCAGCAGATTGTTGCGGATCAAGGGAATGTTCTTTTGCACGCTGTCGATGGCCTTCTGATCGTGCGCCATGAGTTCCATGGTGATTTGCAGGAAGCGCACCGCGGAACCGTCCTCGAAATTGACCACCAAGGGCGGATCGATGGCGTAGTAGACCGACGCCTTGCCCGCCGTCGCCCTCCCCGCCGTGGCCGGCGGCCGCCACGGGGACGATGGCCTTGATCTTGCCGTCCTTGTCCAATTGCAGATCGGGAAGCGGGTGCAGCTTGGCGTTGATGAAGCCGCCGACCACCACGGCGCCGAGGGTCAGCACGAAGATGCCGATCCCGTTCACCAGAGTACCCATGAAGCCGCCGGACTTCTTCGGCGGAGGAGGAGGAGCATCGTCGGCTGCGTCGGCCATGGTTGATTCCTAGCGCGGTCACATGCCGCAGCCAGGAATCGAGCAAGTTCTATGCCAGAAGATTTCCCGGCGCTCCTTGCCTAATGAATTCAGTGACTTACGCTGTTGGGCACAGGCTCTGGACCCGCAATCGCAGCGATGCGCCGAGAAATTGACGCTTCCGCTCAGGTCAGAACTTCAGCGACACCCGCAAGCCCGGCGCCGCGTCGTCCAGCAGAAGGCGCGCACCGTGCAGCTTGGTCACCGCGGCCACCAGCGACAGGCCGAGCCCCGAGCCGGGAAATTTGCGCGCCTCGTCCAACCGCACGCGGCGGCCCAGAACGATCTCGCGCTTGTCCGCCGGAATGCCCGGCCCATTGTCCTCGACGATGACTTCCGGCTCGCTGCCCGAGCCGCGCAGCTGCACCCGGATATGGCCGCCGTCGGGGGTGAACTTGATGGCATTATCGAGCAGGTTCGCCAGCGCCTGGGCCAGCAGCTGCCGGCTGCCCAGCACTTGCGCGCCCGGGGCGACCGAACTCTCCAATTCGATGCCGCGCTCTTCGCTGACCGGCGCGTACAGTTCGACCACGCTGGCCACCAATTCCGACAAGTCCACCGGTTCGCGTGCCACGGTGCCCGTCTCGGCGAGTGCGATGCGCAGCAGGGCATCCAGGGTGCTGCGCATACGATCGACCTCGGTGGTGACCCGCTCGAGAACGCGCCGCTCGGCCGAGCCCACGGCAAGCTGGCTCATCGCTCCTTCGGCGGTGGACTGCAGGCGATTGAGCGGCGTGCGCAAATCGTGCGCGGCGCTGTCGAGCACGGTGCGCATGCCGAGCGTGAGCTGCTCGATCTTGTCGAGCATGGTGTTGATTTCGCGGGCCAAGGTGTTGATTTCATCGTCCGCATCGCGCACCGGCAGGCGCTGCGACAGGTCGCCGCGCATGATCTGCGTCGCCACCGCCGAGATCGCGCCCGCCTGCGCCAGAATGCGCCGGCCCATCCAAAAACCGCCGCCCAAGCCCATCAGCAGCGTCATCACCACCGCGGCGATCAGGCCGCGCATCATGAGGTTCTTGACGTCCTGCCGTTCCTGCACGTCATGTCCCACCAACATTCGGTACCCGCCCGGCAACGGAAAGCGCTGCGCGCGCATTTCGTGCACCCGCGTTTCGTCGCCGAAGGGCACCGAAACCTTGAACAGGAACCACTTGCCCTCGCTGGCATCGATCTTGGGCCACGCCGGCACATTGCCCGCGACCGGCCGCAGCTGCGGATCCACCATCAAGTACACGGCGCCGCGCACGTCTTGATCCTGCGAGCGCTGTTCGACCAGCTCGATGAAATCGCTGCGCGACAGCACCGCCATTTGCTCGCGCAGCCCCTGCACTTCGGCTTCGATGAGATTGTCGGTGCTGCCGTCGACCACGCGCGAAACGGCGAAGTCGACCGCGCCCAAGAGCACCGCCGCGCCGCAGGCGAATACGATGGAGTAGACGATGGCGATACGGAACGGCGAGGTATCGAGTACGCCGAGAAACCGTTGATCGGGTCCCACGACGGGCCGCTATTCGTCTTCGCGCAAGCTATACCCCGCGCCGCGCACCGTGTGCAGCAGGGGTTTGTCGAAATCCTTGTCGATCGCCTGGCGCAAGCGGCTGATATGCACGTCGATCACATTGGTCTGCGGATCGAAATGATAGTCCCAGACGCCCTCGAGCAGCATGGTGCGCGTCACCACCTGCCCACTGTGCCGCATCATGAACTCCAGCAACTGGAATTCGCGCGCCGTGAGTTCGATTTTCTTGCCGTTGCGCATGACCCGGCGCGTCATCCGGTCGAGTTCCAGATCCGCCAATTTCAGCTTGGTATTGGCTTCCGCGCTGCCGTTCTCGCCGCGCCTCGCCAGCGCATCGATGCGCGCCAGCAACTCCGACATGTGGTAAGGCTTGGTCAGGTAATCATCGCCGCCGGCGCGCAGGCCGGTGATGCGGTCGTCGACGTCGCCGAGCGCGCTCAATATGAGCACCGGCATCTTGCGTCCCGTGGCGCGCAGCGACTGCACCAAGGCGAGTCCATCCAGCTTCGGCAGCATGCGGTCGACGATCGGCCAGATCGACGGCGATCGAGGAGGCGAGGTGCAGCCCCTCGAGGCCGTTTCCCGCGACATCGACCGTGTGTCCCACCTCGCGCAGCGCCTTGGCCAGGTAATCGCGTGCAACTTCGTCATCTTCAACGATCAAGATGTGCATGGCTTGCTATCTTACAGACGTTGGACCCGTGTTTGTCGGCACGATAGACTTAATCTGTTCGCACGGGCTATCCCACCAAGCACATCGGAAGGCTGATCTATTATGCCCGAGCAGATCTCGCAAACCAACACATGACCCGCGCTTGCGCGGCCGCATTGCTTGCGGCGGCATGCGCGGGGAATTCCGCCATGGCGAAGGAGGAACCGCTGTACGAATTTGGGCTCGGCGTGGGCGCCATCGCGTTCGACGACTATCGGGGTTCCGATACGGCCCATGCCTATCCCCTGCCCCTTCCTTATATCCTGTACAACGGCACGTTTCTCAAAGCGAATCGCGACGGCATACGCGGTACCTTGCTCAATCAGGATCGATTCGAGTTCAATCTCAGCTTCGATGCGACCACCCCGGTGCGCAGCGACCGCGAGCGCAGCGGCATGCCTGACCTGAAGTCCACGGTGGAGCTGGGACCCTCGTTCGATCTGCACCTGATGCGCAGCGATGATGCGAGAGTGAAGCTCGATTTGCGCATGCCGCTGCGCGCGGCCGTGACGGTCGAAGCCGCGCCCAAAATCATCGGCTGGACGTTCACTCCGCGGTTGGCTCTCGATATCAGGAGCCCGCTGGGATTCGCGGGCTGGAATCTCGGCCTGCTGACCGGCCCGTTGTTCGCCGACCGCCGCTATCATGCGTATTTCTATTCGGTTGCACCGCAGTTTGCGACTGCGACGCGTCCGGCCTATCAAGCGGCAGAGCGGCTATGCCGGAACGCAGTTCATTTCTGCCTTATCGAAGCGCTTTCCCGAAGTTTTGGGTCGGTGCGTACGCGCGCTATGACACTCTATCCGGTGCGACCTTCGTCGACAGCCCCCTGGTGCAGCGCAAAAGCTACTTGTCGGGCGGAATCGGGTTCTCGTGGATAATCAGCAAGTCGTCGCAAATGGTCGAAGTCCCCGACTGAGTGCCGCAGTGCGTCCTTTCAAAATCCTCTATGAATATTTCGCGCTCTACAGTTCGCTGACCCTCCTCGGACTCATCTGCCTGACCTGGTCGGTGTTCGCGCTGCCGCTCTACTATATTCTGCCGCGGCGCATCGGCACCGCGGTGGGCCGGCGCGGCATCATGTCGGGCTTTCGCCTCTATGCCTGGTCTCTGTCGATCACCGGCACCTACCGTTTGGATTTGCGCGCCATCGACTCTCTGCAGAGGCGGTCCGCCGGTGATCCTGGCGCCCAATCATCCCTGCCTGATCGATGCGCTGCTGATTCTGACGCGCCATCCGAACATCGTCTGCGTGATGAAATCGGCGCTGATGAGAAATGTGTTTCTCGGCTCCGGCTCGCGTCTTGCCCGCTATGTCCGCAACGACTCGTCGCGGCACATGATCAAGGAGTCCGTGGCCCACTTGCGCGAGGGCGGCGTTCTATTGTTGTTTCCCGAGGGCACGCGCACCACCCGGGCGCCGATCAATTCCTTGGTCGGGAGCGTGGGCTTGATCGCCAAACACGCCCAAGTTCCGGTGCAAACCCTGGTGATCGAGACCGATTCGCCCTACCTGAGCAAGGGCTGGCCGCTGTTCCGCCGGCCTGAGTTGCCCATTACCTACCGGGTCCGGCTCGGCAAGCGTTTCGACCCTCCGGCGGACGTCGCGGCCTTCACGGCTGAACTCGACCGGTACTACCGGCACGAACTCGAGGGCGCGCTGCAGTCGCGTTGGCTCGCGCGCGCATAAGGCATGGACGCCCGAATGCCCAACGAGCCGGCCGCGCCTGAGCAGTCCGGCACGCCGCCTGAGCCGTCCGGCACCCACCTGGTGCTCATACCGAGCTACAACCCCGGCCCCAAGGTGTTCGCCACGGTGCGCGACGCGCTCGCTCAATGGGCTCCTGTCTGGGTGGTGGTCGACGGCAGCACCGATCAATCCGCGCAGGGCTCTATCGGCAATGGCCGCGGCGCAACCCGGCCTGCGGGTGTTCGTTCTGCCGGAGAATCGCGGCAAGGGTGCCGCGGTGCTGTTTGGACTGCGCCAGGCGCAGGCCTTGGGGTTCACCCATGCGCTTGACCATGGATTCCGACGGTCAGCACCCGGCGGAGCGGATTCGAGCCTTCATGCAGGCGTCGATGGCCTCCCCCCGCGCCATGGTGCTGGGCCGGCCGGTGTTCGATTCCAGCGCCCCGGGCCTGCGGGTCAAGGGCCGGCAAATCTCGAATTGGTGGGCCAATCTCGAAACCCTGTGGGCCGGCATCGACGATTCGCTGTATGGCTTTCGCGTCTACCCCATCGAGGCCCTGATCGCCGTCATGCGCCGGCAACCCTGGATGCGGCGCTTCGACTTCGACGTGGAGGCGGTGGTGCGTCTGTGCTGGCGCGGCGTCCGGCCCATCAATCTGCCGGCCCCGGTGCGCTACTTTCGCCCCGAAGAAGGCGGCGTATCGCATTTCAATTACTGGCGCGACAATGCCTTGTTGACTTGGATGCATTTTCGGCTGTTTTGGGGGTTCATCGTGCGCCTGCCGCTGCTGTGGGCGCGGCGCTGCCGAGGCGCGAAAGGTCCTATATAATGCCGCCACTTAAAAGCTCAGAAAGCCTAACCTATGTCCGACAAAGCGTCGCTCATGCAACAGCCGGCGCCGCTGACCGATGTCGGTCTGCAGCGGGAAATTGCCGCCCTGTTCGTGCAAGCCCTGAATCTCGAGGTGCTGCCGCAGGATATCGACCCCGACGCCCCCCTGTATGGCGAGGGATTGGGGCTCGACTCCATCGACATCTTGGAGGTGGCGCTGATCGTCTCCAAGCAGTACGGCATTCAATTGCGCGCCGACAGCCAGGAAAATCAGCAAATCTTCCGTTCTTTGAGGCACTTAGCAGAGTACATTGCGGCACAGAGAACCAAGTAGCCATGCGTTGGCGGCGTAGGCTGCAGCTGGCTGCGATCGTCCGATCATCGTCGCTTACGCGGGACTGTCCCACTACAGCAATACCGCCGCCCGGACCCGCGATTTGGCGGTCGGTTTGGCCCTGGGGCCGCTGCTCGCCGTGGGTCTGCTTTTGATGTGGCGCTGGGCCGGCCCTTGGGCCGCGGTGGGGGCGGCGGCGGCGGCCGCGCTGCTGCTGAGCCTTTATTGGCCGGTTCTGGAAAGGACTTCTCCGTGGTCTATCTGCTCCAGGAAGGCGGCTTCTACAGCCTCATGGCGGTCAGTTTCGGCCGATCCCTATTCGGGCAGCGGTTGCGCTGTGCACCCAACTGGCGGACAAAGTGCACGGGCCGCTGAGCGCCCAAGAGGTGCGCTATACGCGCCGCGTCACCGCCGCCTGGGCCATGTTCTTCGTCTCGATCGCCGCGGCCAGCCTCGGGTTCTTCCTGTTTGCGCCGCTGCGCATCTGGTCGCTGTTCGCGAATTTCTGCGTGCTGCCGTTGATTGGGCTCATGTTCGTGGCCGAATATGCCGTCAGGCGGCGCGTGCTGCCGCAAGTAGCGCGCCCGGGCATACTCGCCGCCGTGCGGGTGTATTTCGCGGGTTCGCACTGAGCGCACGATGGACACGATCGCGCTACTGTCGCATGACTCGCCCACCGCGGTGATTGCCTACCGGGGCGGCGTCCCGGTGACCGCCCAACGCTTCTTATCCGACGCCCAACGCCTGGCGCGGAGCCTGCCCTCCGGCCGCCACGTGCTGAACGTCTGCACCGATCGATACCACTTCACGGTGGGCCTCGCCGCCTGCCTCATCACCGGGCGCGTCAGCTTGCTGCCCTCGACGCACACGCCCGAGGTCATCGGGCAACTGGCAAGTTTCGCACCGGACGCCTTCTGCCTGACCGACGATAGCCGCTGCGACATCGAGCTGCCCAGAGTGCATTACCCCGAGGCAGCGCCCGCCCAGCCCGATGCCGAGCCTGCGGCCGGTGCCGCCTGGGCCGTCCCCGAGATCCCGGCGGCGCAACTCGCGGCCATCGTCTTCACCTCGGGGTCGACCGGCACGCCGCTGCCCTACAGAAAAACCTGGGGCCGGCTTGCGCGCTGCGTGCGCGACGGCGCCCCCCGCCTGGGGTTGTCGGACGGCAGATCGCATGCCCTGATCGGCACGGTGCCCGCGCAGCACATGTACGGCTTCGAGTCCACCGTGCTGCTTGCCCTGCTCAGCGGCAATGCCTTCTGCACCGAACGGCCCTTTTATCCCGCGGATATTGCAGGCGCCCTCGCCGCGGTGCCCAGGCCGCGCGTCTTGGTGACCACTCCGATTCACCTGCGCACCTTGCTGGCCTCGGAGTGTGGACCTGCCGCCGATGGATCTCGTCGTCTCGGCCACCGCTCCTCTGAGCCAGGAACTGGCGCGCGCGGTCGAGGCGAAATTTCACGCCCCCTTGCTGGAAATCTATGGCTCCACGGAAACCGGCCAGATCGCCGTCCGGCGCACGGCCGAGACGGCCGCCTGGCGGCTCTGGCCCGGCGTTCGCCTGAAAGTCTCGAACGGCCGGGTGCTCGCGCACGGCGGCCACGTCGAACAATTGACGGAGATGCAAGATGTCATCGAGATTACCGGGGAGGAGGAATTCCTGCTGCACGGCCGTACGGCCGACTTGGTCAACGTCGCCGGCAAGCGCAGTTCGTTCGGCTATTTGAACGCACAGTTGAATGCCATCCCCGGTGTGGCAGACGGCGCGTTCTTTCTGTGCGACGGCTCCGCCGGCTCCACCGGGGTGGAACGCTTGGGTGCCGTCGTGGTCGCCCCCACATTGAATGCCGCCGCATTGACCGAGCATCTGCGCCGGCGCATCGATCCCGTGTTCCTGCCTCGCCCGCTGATCTTCGTCGAGCGTTTGCCGCGCAATGCCACCGGCAAGCTGCCGCATCAGGAGCTGCAACGCCTGGCAAACCCGACCATGTACGGCGCCATCGATGTTCCGGAAGATCACCCCTCATTCGCAGGTCACTTCCCGAAATTCCCCGTGCTGCCGGGCGCCGTCCTGCTCGATGAGGCGCTGCAGGTCATCGAGCGCCAGCGGGGCATCGATCTGACTCAGTGGCAGGTCGCCTCGGTCAAGTTTCTCGAGCTGGTACGCCCCGGCGATGCGCTGCGCCTGGAGCATTCCGTCGCAGCCAACAGCGGCTCGATTCGATTCACGATTCGCGTTGCGGACCGGACGGTGGCCAGCGGCAGCCTGGCGAACGCGGCGCGGCCGGCGAACGCGGCGCGGCCGGCGAGCGCGGCGCGGCCGGACCGCAAGGCATGACCCGCAAGGCGGCCCACCTCATGGACTCGCGGCCCACGGCGGACTGGATCGGCCACCGCGAGCGCGGCAGCAATGCCTTGCTGCACATCATGGCGTTTCTCTCGCTGCGTCTGGGGAGAACCCTGAGCCGCATTCCACTGTACGGCATCGCGATGTATTTCTTTTTGTTCGCACCCACCGCGCGGCGTCATTCGCGGCGCTACTTGCAGCTTGCGCTGGGCCGCCCAGCCCGGGCGCGCGATCGCTTTCGCCAAATATTGAGCTTCGCGACCACCATTCACGATCGCGTGTATCTGATCAACGGGCAATTCGAGCTGTTCAACATCACCCTCGCAGGCGAGGCCCTGGTTCTCGCCCAGTCGCACAGCGGCCGCGGCGCCCTGCTCATGGGCGCGCACATGGGCAGCTTCGAGGTGATGCACAGTCTCGGGCGCCGCCATGGGCTCGAAGTCGCCATGGCCATGTACGAGGACAATGCGCGCAAGATCAACGCCACCCTCGCCGCCATCAATCCGCACCTGGTACCCGATATCGTCTCCCTGGGGCGAATCGACGCCATGCTGCAAATCGCCGAACGGCTCGAGCGCGGCGCATTCGTCGGCGTGCTGGCCGACCGCACGCTCGGACACGAACCGGTGCAGGCGGTGACCTTGCTGGGCGAACGCACGTACTTGCCCACCGGCCCGATGCGGGCGGCGGCCATCCTGCGCTGCCCGGTGTACTTCATGGCCGGCATGTATCGCGGCAAGAACAATTACCACGTGGTGTTCGCGCCGGTCGCCGACTTTACCTCGTATTCCCGCCGGCGCGCGCAAAGCCGCGGTCCATGCCGCGATTGAGCGCTATGCCGCCGTGCTCGATGAGCACTGCCGCGCCAATCCCTACAACTGGTTCAACTTTTACGACTTCTGGCGCAACCGCAACGAGATCGCGAGCCCATGAGGCGGCGCGCTTTGGTACTGCTCATGCTGGCAGGCCTGAGCGCCCTGAGCGGCAGCGCTCCGGCCGGCACGGGCAGCGCTCCGGCCGGCAGTGGTGCCGCTCCCGATCTCGATGCGGTCATGGGCCTGCTCGCGATGCGCCGGCACGGCCGCGTCGAGTTCGTCGAACAGCAGTTCCTGGCCATCCTCGATCACCCGGTCGAATCCTCGGGCGAATTGCGCTATGACGCTCCGGATCGTTTGGAGAAGCGCACTCTGCTGCCCCACCCCGAAGACCTGGTGCTGGCCGGCGGCGTACTGACCATGCAGCGCGGCGGGCGCAGCCGCGTGCTGGATTTGCAACGGTATCCGCAAATTCAACCCTTCGTCGAGAGCATCCGCGCCACCCTGGCGGGCGATCGAGGCGCGCTCGAACGGATTTTCCACGTGGAGTTTGCCGGCAACGTTCAGCGCTGGAGCCTGACTCTGGTTCCCTTGGACCCCCGGTTGGCGCGAAACGTCAAGCAGGTGCAGATCGACGGTTCGCGAGATCAATTGCTGAGGGTTGAAATTCGCCAGGCCGACGGCGATCGATCGCTGATGACCCTGCGCGCACCCGCGGCGCCATGAACCGGCAGCGCATCCGGATCGCGGCGCTCTGGCTGTGTTGCGTCGCGCTGGCGGCCTTCATCGTGGCGCGCGCCCGCTATATCACCGATCTGTCGGCGTTTTTGCCCGCCAAACCGACGCCCGCGCAGCAGCTGTTGGTGGACCAGCTGCGCGACGGCCCGGCCTCGCGCCTGATTCTGATGGCGATCGAGCGGGGAAACGCCGCAGCCCGCACCCAGGTGTCCGCACTGACGGCGGCCCGTCTGCGCCATGACCCGCAATTCTCCAGCGTCAACGATGGCGAGCCGGCGACCGCGCAGCGCGATCGCGAGTTCCTGTTTCAGCACCGCTACCTGCTGAGCGACGATGTGACGGCGGCGCGATTTTCGGCGGCCGGTCTGCACGCGGCCATCGAAGACACGCTCGATGATCTGGCATCGCCGGCGGGACTCCTGCTCAAGTCGCTGCTGCCGCACGATCCCACGGGCGAGATGCTGCACATCGTCGATCAGCTCGGGCGCACGCCCGTGCCGGCGACGAGCGGCGGCGTTTGGGTTTCCTCCGACGGCGCACGCGCCCTGATGGTGGCGCAAACCGCCGCGGCCGGCTCCGATACCGACGCGCAGGAGCGCGCCGTCGAGTCGATTCGCGCGGCGTTCGCGGCGGCGGTGCACGCCTCCACCGCGAGCGGCGCGGCGGACTTGCAATTGAAGTTGAGCGGACCGGGCGTGTTTGCCGTCGCTGCACGGGCCAAGATCGAACGCGCCGCCCTGCGTTTATCCATGGCCGGCGGCATCCTGGTCGTGACGCTGCTATTTGCTGTCTATCGGTCCTTGCCGGCGCTCGCACTGGGTCTTGCGCCCGTGGCGAGCGGCGCAGTGATTGGGATCGCCGCCGTCGCGCTGGGTTTCGGCGCCGTCCATGGCATTACCCTGGGTTTCGGGATTACATTGATCGGTGAGTCGGTGGATTATTCGATCTATTTTTTCGTTCAGTCGGGCCGCCCGGCGCAGATCGGCACCGCGGCGCCGAGTTGGCAGCGAGCATGGTGGCCGACGATCCGCTTAGGGATGCTGACCTCGGTGTGCGGCTTCGCTTCGCTGCTGCCTTCGGGCTTTCCCGGGCTCGCGCAACTCGGACTTTATTCCATCAGTGGTTTGGTCGCCGCCGCGATGGTGACGCGCTACGTCCTGCCTGCCCTGCTGCCGGGCGGCTTCCACATCCACGATGTGACTCCGTGGGGCAGGCGCCTCGCCGAACTGCTGCTGCCGGTGCGCAAGCTTCGAGGTTTGGGTCTCGCGGCGCTCGGGCTGGTGCTTGCCCTGCCGGCTCTGGCGGTATTGCACCGGCACCAGGCTGCGCTGTGGAATCGCGAACTCGCGGCGCTCAGTCCAATATCCGCTCAGGATCAAGACTATGACGCCAAATTGCGCGCCGACTTGGGGGCCGCCGACGTTCGCGATCTAGTGATCGTCTCCGGCCCGACCTTGGAGTCCGTGCTGGGCGGCGCCGAACGGGCGGCCGGGACGCTCAATGCCCTGGTGGACTCGAAAGTGATCGGAGGCTTCGACAGTCCGGCGAATTACCTGCCCAGTACGGCGACCCAGGAGGCGCGACGCGACGCCTTGCCCGGCGCGCCGCAACTGCTCGACAATCTGAGGCAGGCGGCCGACGGCTTGAACATCCGCAGCGAACGTCTGCAGCCCTTCTTGAGCGATGTCGAGGCGGCGCGTCACGCGCCGCTGATCACGGCGCGGGATCTGCAGGGAACCTCTCTGCGCGCCGGCTTCGACGCGCTGATCCTGCATCAAAGGAGTCGCTGGAATGCGCTGCTGCCGCTGCACCCCGCGGGCTTGGGACAAACCGTCGACACGGCTCGCGTGGCGGCGGCGCTGCACGATGCGCAGCTTGGCTCAGCCCAGGTGCTCGATCTGAAGCAGGAGTCCGATGCCTTGTATGCCCGCTATTTGACCGAGGCGATTCATTTATCGCTGGCGGGCGTGCTGGCGATCGGCGTGCTGCTTTTGATCGCGCTGCGGTCAGCCCGGCGCGTGGCAGGCGTCTTGGCGCCGCTGCTCCTGGCCGTGCTCAATGTGGCCGCCGGCCTCGCGCTGTGCGGAGTGCAGCTGACCATTCTGCACTTGGTGGGCATGCTGCTCATCGTTGCCGTCGGATCCAACTACGCATTGTTTTTCGACCGCCAAGCCAACCTGCACGAGGCCGGCGGCGAATCCCTGACTCTGGCCTCCCTCGTCATCGCCAATGCCAGCACGGTGATCGGCTTCGGTCTTCTGTCATTCTCGCAGGTACCCGTGCTGGTGGCCTTGGGCACCACGGTGGCGCCGGGCGCCTTTCTGGCGCTGCTATTCGCCGCGGTGCTCGCGCACGCCGGCGCATCGGCTGCGGACTCCTCGCATGCGTAGCATTGCCGTGCCCGCGCGCTCGACGGCCGCCGCTCCCACGCGCATGGTGTGGTTGCCCGGCGCCTACCACGCCGCGCAGGATTTCGTGACCGCCGGCTTCGCGGCGGCCGTCCAAGAACGGCAGGTGCCCCTCGATCTGATATTCGTCGACATGGATTTGGAGCACGTGGGCGATCGCGGCGTGCTGCAAAGGCTGCGCTCCGACCTCGTATCGCCGGCGCGCGCAGCCGGCGTTGCGCTCTGGATGGGCGGAATCTCGCTGGGCGGCCTGTTCGCCCTGGACTATGCCGCCTCGCATCCCGATGAACTCGACGGCCTATGTCTGCTCGCTCCCTACCTCGGCAACCGGATTCTGACCAACGAAATCGCCCGGGCGCCCGGACTGGCCGCTTGGCAGCCCGGCGAACTTGCGCAGATCGACGAAGAGCGCCGAATATGGCGCTACATCAAGAGCCGTCACGCCGGCTCACGGCCGCTGTATCTGGGATTCGGACGAGAGGACCGCTTTTCCGCCGCGCATGAGCTGCTGGCGGCCACATTGCCGGCCGACTCCGTGAATGTGATCGCCGGCGCTCACGATTGGTCCACCTGGCGCAGCCTTTGGGAGAATTTTTTGGATTCGCGTTTTCCATGAACCCGCAAGACACGCCGCCGCGGGCGCAAGAAAGGCCACGGGACTCGCAAGATGGGCCGCGGCGCTGGTCGCCATCGCCGCTGCTGTATGCCTCCGCCGCCGTGCACGTGGGCGCGGCGGCGGCGATGCTGGCGCGTCCGCGCGCGTGGCCATGGGCGTTGGGCGCCGTGGCGGCGAACCACGTGGGCTTGGCCGCGGCCGGACTCTGGCCGCGCAGCCAGCTGCTCGGACCGAACTGGATCCGCCTGCCCGTGCAAAGCGGCGTATCGGCGCGCGCCGCCATTACCATCGATGACGGCCCCGACCCCGCGGTGACCCCGCAGGTCCTGGCGCAATTGGCCGAACACGGCGCGCACGCGACCTTCTTTTGCGTGGGCGTTCGAGTCGAGCGCTACGCGGACCTGGCGCGGGAAATCGTCAGCCGCGGTCATCACATCGAGAATCACAGCCAGCGGCACCGGCACAATTTCTCGCTGCTGGGCCCCGGCGGCATGGCCGCGGAGATCGCGCGCGCCCAGGACAGCATTTTCCGCGTGACCGGCTGCAGCCCACGGTTTTTTCGCGCGCCCGCCGGACTGCGCAATCCGTTTCTCGACCCCGTATTGGCCCGGCTGCAGTTGCGCCTGGCCAGCTGGACGCGCCGCGGTTTCGACACCGTCAATGCGAATGCGGATGCCGTATACCGGCGCCTGGCGAACCCGCTGCAAGACGGCGATATCTTATTGCTCCACGACGGCAACGCAGCCCGCACCCGCGGCGGCACGCCGGTGATCCTGGAAGTTCTGCCCCGGCTGCTCGACGCCCTGGCCGCGAAGCGGCTGCGGCCCGTCACCTTGCGCTCGGCGTTGTAAACTTGCGCCCATGAGACCTCTGCTTCTCAAGAAATTCACGGCGACCAGCTGCATAGGGAGGGGCGTGACGGCGACTTTGCAGAGCCTGCTCGATCAGAGCAGCGGCCTGAGGAGCTGCCGGTTCGAGACCGTGGACATCGAAACCCACATCGGCGAAGTGGCCGGGGTCGACGATGCCAGGCTGCCGCAGGATTTGTACAAGTTCGAATGCCGGAACAACCGGCTGGCCGAGCTGGCCTTGGGTCAGGACGGCTTCTTCGAGGCGGTACAGCAGTCGGCGGAGCGCTGGGGCCGGCGGCGCGTGGGCGTGTTCCTGGGAACCAGCACGGCCGGCATTCTGCAGACCGAACTCGCCTATCGGGAGCGCGATCCCGCCAGCGGCGCGCTGCCGCCGAGCTTTGAGTACGGTTCGACTCACAATTCGTTTTCGGTGGCCGATTACCTGCGCCGGCGTTGTCGCCTGGAAGGTCCCGCCGTGGCGGTTTCCTGCGCATGCGCGTCCAGCGCCAAGGTCTTCGGTTCGGCGCGGCGCATGATCGAGGCGGGACTCATCGATGCGGCCCTGGTGGGCGGAGTGGATTCCCTGTGCCTCACCACCCTGTATGGCTTTCACTCCCTGCAGCTCTCCTCGCCCACGCCCTGCCGTCCCTTCGATGTTGCGCGCGACGGCATCTCCATCGGCGAAGCGGCGGCCTATGCGCTGCTCGAGCGCGCACCGGACGGCGTGGCCGCCGGCTCCGTGCTGCTGCTCGGCATCGGCGAATCCAGCGATGCCTACCACATGTCCGCGCCGCATCCCGAGGGTCTCGGCGCACGCCGCGCCATGCAGGCCGCGCTGCAGGGCGCGGCGCTCGAACCCGGCGACATCGACTACATCAATCTGCACGGCACCGGAACGCCCAGCAACGATCGCTCCGAAAGCCGGGCGGTCACCAGCCTATTCGGCCCGACCACGCCCTGCAGTTCGACCAAAGGCGCCACCGGGCACACCCTGGGCGCGGCCGGTGCATTGGAGGCGGTCATCAGCGCGCTCGCCCTCCAGCACGGGTTGATGCCGGGCGGAGTCGGGACGACCGAGGTCGATCCGACGCTCACGGCCCACTACATCCGGGACAATCGCCGTGCCCCCGTGGCGCGCGTGCTCTCCAATTCATTTGGTTTCGGCGGCACGAATTGCAGCCTGATTTTCGGTCGGGCGGGATGAGGTTGTCGGCGCATATCAGCGGCCTCGGCGTCCTGGGGCCGGGACTGGCCAATTGGCCCGAGACGGCGGCCGTGCTGTCGGGTCGCCGGGCCTATCGGCCCGCGCCCACGGTACTGCCGATCCCGACGATCTTGGCCGGCGCGGAGCGGCGGCGCGTCGGCCGTGTCGTCAAGCTGGCCTTCGCCATCGCATTGGAAGCCACGTCGCAGGCCGGCGAGAATCCCGCCGAGCTGGCCAGCGTCTTCTCCTCTTCCGGCGGGGACGGGCACAACTGTCATGAACTCTGCCAGGCCCTGTCGCTCGCGGGCCGCGAGGTTTCGCCGACCCGCTTCGCCAACTCGGTGCACAACGCGGCCGCGGGCTATTGGAGCATAGGCACGGGCTCCATGGCCGAATCGAATGTGTTGTGCGCATTCGACGCGAGCTTCACCGCGGGTCTCTTGGAGGCATTGACGCAGGTCGCCGTCGATGAGATCCCCGTCTTGCTGGTCGCCTACGACAGCGAATATCCGCAACCGCTGCATGCCAAGCGTCCCATCCCCGATGCCTGCGGTGTCGCGATGCTGCTGACGCCGCAGAGACGCGCGAACTCCTTGGCCAAGGTGGAGGCCGCGCTCAGCGGCCTCGATGCGGATCGGTTCTCCGATCCCGCGCTGGAGGAATTGCGCTGCGCATTTCCCGCGGCCCGCTCGCTGCCGCTGCTGCGCCTGCTGGCGGCGGGAAATGGCGGGACGGCGATTCTCGACTATCTCGACGTATCACGCATGGAAGTGCGGATCGAACCATGCGGCTAGACCGAACCTGGATCGAACGGAACATTCCGCACCACGGCCGCATGTGCCTGCTCGATGAGGTCGTCGAATGGGATGAGCAGCACATCCGCTGCCGCAGCGCCACTCACCGATTGCCCAACCATCCGCTGCGTTCGCAGGGCCGCCTGGGGGCAGCATGCGGCATAGAATACGCGGCGCAGGCCATGGCCGCGCACGGGGCTCTTTCGGGCGAAACCGCGCAGCGCGGCCGGCCCGAGGCGGGTTTCCTGGCGAGCCTGCGGGATGTCCGGCTGTACGTGCTGCGGCTCGATGACGTGCAAGCCGATCTCATCTGCGACGCCGCGCTGATCGCCGGCGATCATGGCACGGCGCTGTACGAATTCGCAGTCTCCTCCGGGGCGCAGCGGCTCTTGAGCGGCCGCGCGACGGTGGTCTTCGATGCCGACGAACGGTTAAAGAAATGAACAAAACGGCGATTCGAGCTCTGGTCACAGGCGGCAGCGGCGGCATCGGAGCGGCCATCTGCCGGCGCTTAGGGGTTGCCGGCTACTTCGTTTATGTGCATGCACATCGCGGCACCGAAGCCGCCGCGGCCATTGCCGGCGACATCGTGGCCGCCGGCGGCGCGGCGGCCACGGTGCATTTCGACCTGACCGACGCGGCGGCGACCCGTACGGCCGTGGAGCAATTGCTGCAGGATGGACCCGTGCAGGTTCTGGTGAACAATGCCGGCGTGCATGACGATGCCGCATTTCCGGGAATGAGCCCCGCGCAATGGCACCGCGTCATCGACTTGTCGGTCGACGGATTTTATAACGTGACTCAGCCGCTGATGCTGCCGATGATCCGAACGCGCTGGGGCCGGATCATCAACATCTCATCGGTCACGGCGCTGGCCGGCAACCGCGGCCAAGTGAACTATGCCGCCGCCAAGGGCGCTCTGCATGCCGCCACCAAGGCTCTGAGCCTGGAAGTGGCGAGCCGCGGCATCACCGTCAACGCGGTGGCCCCGGGCATCATCGCAGCCGGCATGGGCGCTGCCGCCTTCGACGCCGCTGCGATCGCTCTGCTCGTGCCGATGAAACGCGCCGGACGCGCGGAGGAAGTGGCGAATCTGGTGGGATTTCTCGCCTCCGAGGAAGCGGCGTACATCACCGGCCAGGTGATCTCCATCAACGGCGGGATGATCTAGCCGCGGTCATTCATCTGTGCGGCGCCGGCGCGGGACTGAATCGCATGGAAGTATATCGGGTGAACGCGGAAATCTGCGCCGAAAGGTTACCGAATGATTTCTGATAAGAGAGCACCGCGTAATAATTCTGCTCGTGCTGGTTTTCCTGGTCGGTAACGTGAATTGAAGCGACGACGATGCTACCCGGGTAGGTTCATCTTCCGCAGGAACGCCTTGTAGCGGGGATCGGGCTCGAGATTCTTGAGGAGTGGGTCGCCCTTGACCCGCGAACTACCTTGGCAGTACACCCGTGCGACTTGATCCGTCGTCATTGCCGGAGTGCTGACTTACGCAGTTGCAACGCTCCGACAGGAGGGTTCAGCACGTCTTTAGCGGAACTTCATCCCGAAGTCACGCCGCGCTCATTACTTAGCGGGTGTCCTGCGAGCACCCTTTCTGCGCGGTCGGCGACGGTAGAACGAGTTCGATTGCCACCCGCCGCTCGAATTGACCCCTCGGATCAGATACCCATTCGGAGATCACCATGAACACCAAAGCCACTGCCCTTAACACGAAGCTCCTCATCTGCATCGCTCTCATAGCGGCGTGCGGCGTGCTTTCGGCTCCTGTCCAAGCCAAGTCTCAAGAGGTCACGGTCAAAATAACCGTTAGCACCGCCGACCTCGATCTCAGCCGGCCGGCCGGTGCGCGCGAGGCATACGCTCGGTTACAGAGAGCGGCCGGGATCGCCTGCACCCACGGTATGCGTGTCGATCTGCAACCTCCGGCCAGCTTTTCGGGTTGCTACGAAAAGGCACTCGGTGATGCGATCCGGTCTGCCAATGTGCTGCAGCTCACGCAGGTCTATCTGGAAACTCATTCGCCTCGCGAAGCCGCAGCACACGGGATCGTCGCACCTGTGCAGGTGGCGGCGAACTGAGGACGCCGTGGGCAGGTTCCGGTCAAAGAATCACCCGAAATGCTACTCCTTTGATGGAGAAAGATACCAAAGGACAGCGGCAACAAGGACTAAGGCGGGTACGTCGCCCATGAGGTGACCGGTCTCATGCTTGTCGCCTAGAGCCTGCACCGCCATGATCAACGCGTGAACGACACTTGACCACGCAGTAAAGGATATCAGGCTGCGATTCGCTGTCGGATTGTTGGCGGCAATGATCAAGAAAATACCAAGTACCGCATAGATGCCTGCGATCATCTGCAGGTAATAGACACCCTCTCCATGATGCCACACCCAGCCGGACGGCCAGATCAGTCCCAGCGGATAGACCAGCAGGAATATAACCCCGAATACCCGCAGCGCAAGTCTCAGGATCTTGTCTTTATCTTTATTGTTCACGGTTTGCTCCCCTGCAATCGGTGTTGTTTAATCCAATTTGAGCCTTTTCCCCAACTTCTTGTAGCGAACGTGTCTAGTGCATGGTACCCCACCTTGGCAACGTTCATCTCTACCCTCAGCCGAGCCAATGCAAGCGGGACCCCTACCTTTTCTATCTGTCGCGACCCAAAGTGCGCGGAACATTTACCTAGGGCTCAAGCCCGTAGCGCATGAGATTTGGTGATTTCACAGCGCTACTTTGCATGTCCGAGCAGACCGAGGCGGCGCAGGAGCGGGGTAATCGTCAGACCTTGTGCAAATACTGAGAAGGCTACGACGGCAAAGGTAATCACTACAATGACGTCGCGCCGAGGAAAATCCTCCGGCAGGGACAAGGACAGCGCGAGTGCCAAAGCGCCCCGCAGCCCCCCCCAGAAAAGCACGTGCTGATGTCGCAAATTCACTTTGAATCGACTGTGGGCAAATATCGCGCACAGCGGATAGACGGCAGCCGCGCGTCCGAGCGTTACCAAGGCGATAGCGACCGAAACCGGTGCCCATAGGCCGCTAAAATGCTGCTGCGCTTCTTGGGCGCCTATCAGCAGAAAAACCAGAGAATTCGCCACAAAAGCCACGTACTCCCAGAATGGCCCCAAGGCGTGTCGTCCGGCCGCTGAAATCGAACCGGATGAGCGAAAGTTACCGACGACCAGTCCCGCGGTTAATGCAGCCAGCACGCCCGAACAACCGAAGTGTTCGGCTACGAAGAAAGAACCATACGCAACCAGCGTGGTAAAGGTGATTTCCACCAAATAATCTGGTGTGCGGCCCGCCAACAGCATAAAGAGATACGCGATGATCCCGCCAATGAGAACACCGCCAATGATCGTGACGAACAACGCCCCGCTGATCGAGAGAACCGTTTCATCGCCACCAGTGAGGAGTCCGAGCACCGCTACGAAGGCCACTGCGGCAGTGCCATCGTTTAACAGACTTTCCGATTCGATCAGCGTCCGAAGGCGTCCAGGCACCTTAGACTCCTTGAAGGTCGCGATGACCGAGACCGGATCAGTCGCGGCAATTAGCACGCCAAAGACAACTGCACTACCCCAATCCCAGGCGAGCGCATAGTGCATACCGAGTGACGTGACGGCCGCCGCCAACACGACACCCGCTGTCGCGAGAAGCGTGACCACGGGCAACTCTCTCTTGAAATCCCGCCAGTGGATGAAGAGCGCCGCTTCGAACACAAGCGGAGGCAGAAATACTGAAAATATCAAGTCCTTTGTGAGATGCCATTTGATGTACACATGAGAGAAATAGAGCGCCATTCCGGCGAGCACTAGCCCGACTGTGTAGGGCAGGTGCAGCCGGCGAGTCAGCATCGCGACTAGCGCCGAGACAAAGAGCAGAAAGCCGAGCTGCGATAAATCTGATGTCATGCAAGAATATCTTCAGCTTTCGATTCGCCCGTTGAGCATTAAATCCATCGACCAATCGGATACTGCGCGGAAGTTTGCGCAATGATTTGGGTGGTTGCTCGGCTAGCTTATCGCAACTCATGAACGGCCGGTGACGGGCGACGATTTCATGCGGCGTCAGCAAGTCCAACGACAGCAAGAATTTCAAATATGACGATGGTTCCTGTCGCCTTCCAATCAGCTAGACCGTCATCGCTGATCGCTCCAGCAATCGTTCGTAGCTCCCAAAACATAAAGGCCAACCACGTACGTGGGTCCCACCATCGTGTGCGTGACGTTTTCATAACCGCTTCCGCATATGCACCGCCACAAGCGTGCTCCAACGAGGTCGACATGCTGCCAGCCTCGAGCCCGTCAGGCATAGGCATCGACGACGCCGCTCGAGGCGCGCGGCATCGAGGCCGCGGCCGAGGAGACGGCCGGCGCGGACGCGCCGCCGTCCGCGGATGGAGTCCAATCGTAGGGCTGCGCATGAGTGGAGCGCTCCTGAAAAGAGCGCTGCGAAATATCCACGCTGACCTGGGCGAACCCCTGCGCTCCGAGCATCTCGCGCAGTTTCGACGAACTCGACTCCAGCGCATCGCGGGTCACCGCGCTATGGGCCGTGAGCGAGACCTGCGCCTGGTCGCCCTGTATGGAGATGCGCACGTCGATGGGCCCGAGCTGAGGCGGATTCACCTGCAATTTCGCGCTGGTCAAATTGCTGTCGACCATCAGGGACACGCGATCCGCGAGGCCCTGTGCGAATTCCGGCGTGTCCACCGGCGGGGAAACTTTCAGGGTGGGTGTGGGAGTCGCATCGGTTGCGGTGGTCGTGGTCGCGCTCAATTGCGCAACGGCCTCGCGCCCCGTATCGGGAAGTGAGGAATCGCCGGCTCCGGCGCGTGAATGGTTGGCCGCCGCGCCGATATTGGCGAGCGCCGAGACGGTTTGCGCGCTGGCCACGGCCGCGGGACTGGAAACCGGGACGGGCACCGGTATGGCGGCGACGGCCGGGGCGGCGGCATCTTGGGTTGGGCTGCCCGAAGCCGGCGCCGGCGAATCATCCGACGAGGGCGAATCCGTGCCGTCTGCGTTGTCCGCAGTGCCTGAGACGGCCGCCACAACGCCGGGCGCGGCGGCGGCCGCCGCGTTGGCTGTCTGCGCGGTGGCACTGGTGTATGCCGATGCGCCTGTATTCTTTCCTTGGGTGGCGCCACGTGCGGCGGCATTCGGCGTGGATGTGGCGGCGTCGATCGCCGCGGTGGCCGCCGCGCCCGAGAGGGGTTGGCCGGCAGTAGTCGCCGCATCGGCGCTTTTTCCCGCCGCAAGTCCCTTGGCGGTATCGGCCGCCTGGGCGGCCTGGGCCGTCTGGGCCGCATCGGCAGCCTGGGCCGCACGGGAGTCCTGAGCCGTCTGAGCAAGTGCCGCCGGCGTGGTGGCGGTTCCCGCTGTGGCCGTAACCGATGAACTGCCCCCGGTGGACGCGCCATCTTCGTCCGAATCGTCGTCCGAGGAGATGACCTGGGCATTTCCCGCCCCCAGGCCGGCTACCGAGCCGGCGGGTGAGGCGCCCGCTGAGTTGGGGGCTGTGCCGCCCGAGTTTGCAGTGACGGCCGGGGTCTGCGCGCTCGATATCGCGGCCGCAGCCAGCGTTGCGCCCTCGGCGGCCGAGCCAGTGCCGCCAGCCGTACCCGCTGCGGATGCCGCGGCGGTGGCGGTGGTGCTGGCGGCGGCGGCAGCAGCGGCGGCGGCCGTTGCCGTCGTTGACGCCGGCGGCGGCGAAGAATTGCCGGACGCCGGCAATTGGCCGCCGGTCGGTCCGGCGTCGGAAGCCCTGTTCGCAACGGCCTTGCGAGCCGGTTTAGGCGCCTCATGATTCATGGCGGCCGCAAAGTCCTTGCCGTTGGTGCTCTGCGCCGAGGAATCGGCCGCAGCCGCGCTGCCTGCCTGCCCCGTACTGCCTGTTTGTCCCGCCCCGCTGGTGACGGGGGCGCGCGAAATCACCGGTATTGCATTCATACCACCGAAACAGCAAGCCACGTGCCAAGCGCACGCCCGTCCCGGCCGGATCGGGAATTACTTACCCGGCGGCTCGGCTGAACTTCAAGACCAGGGTAGCGCAGCCGAGCAGACCCGCACCCTCGATCCAAGCAAGCCAGCGGTTCATCCCGCTGGACATTCCGAATTTGGCCGATGCATGCAGCGCCCGGTGCGCGAGCCAGCCGTAGCCCAATAGAATGCAAAATTCCGGCAACATCGAAGTGGCCGCCAGGATCAGCATCTGCGGCACCACCGGCCGGCTCGGATCGATGAACTGGGGCAGCAGCGCCAGGAAGAACAGCAGCGCCTTGGGGTTCGCCAGCTGCAAGGTCAGCGCTCCCAAGTAGACACGGCGCCGGTCACCCTGCTCCAAGGGCAGGGCTTCACCCAGATTCACGGCGTGGCTCGACGCCGCCGAGCGCAGCGCCTTGATTGCGAGGTAGATGAGGTACGCGGCGCCCGTCCATTTGGCGATCGCGAAGAAACGCGCGCTGGCGGCGATGAGGGCGCCCAGACTCGTTGCCGAGAGCGTGAAATAAATCGCGTTCGCGCTGATGATGCCGGCGGCCGCCGGCAGCGCACGCCGCAGCGCGCCGCGCACGCCCTGCGAGACCACGTAGAACACGGCGGGACCCGGCGATAGCGACAGCGCCATTTCCATCACCAAAAATAACAGCCACGTTTTGAATGTCATATCTATGCGCTTACGCGCAACCTTTCAACGGGGCGATGCGCCCCGCCCGATAATATCCAATTTTTGTTAATGCGCTTACGCGCAACCTGCAACGGGGTGATGTGCCCCGCCCGGTAGAACCCACCTGTTTATGACGCAGATGATCGATCAAGAATATGTGCTACCTTTGCGATGTCAACACCGCGAGGAATCTTTTCGCGGCGGGATGTCGCCGTCTTGCAGAAGGAATCGCCGCCCTTTTGGGCGTGGAAGGACGTCAAACATGCGCAATCGAACCCTCGCCCTGATATTCGCTGCCTGCGGCTTCTCCGCCGCCTACGGGGCGACCCCCGGCGCCGCTCCGGCCACCGTGGAATCGCGGGTCGCGGCTCAAAACTCGCTCTTTGAGGAATACTACCAGTCCGAGCTTAAGGCTCACCCCGAACGCGCCACGGCCTTCGGAGACTACCGCTACAACGACCGGCTCGACGAAGTCTCGCTGGCGGCGATCAAGAGCCAGCACGACGCCGATCAAGGCTTTCTCGGGCGCCTGGAGGCGATCCCGACCAAGGGTTTCTCCGAGCAGGACATCCTTTCCCATCAGGTTCTGCGCAACACGCTCCGGCAGCGCATCGACAATTACGGCTTCAAGGAATATGAGATGCCGGTGAACCAGATGGACGGCCCGCATCTGCGCCTCGCCGACCTGCCGCTGGCCGTTCCCTTCGATACGGTGAAGCAGTACGAGGACTACATCGCCCGTCTGCATCAGATCCCGCGGGTGTTCACCCAGACCGAAGAGGTGCTTCGCGCGGGGCTGAAGGACCACCTCATGCCGGTGCGCTTTCTGCTCGAGAAAATCCCGGCTCAATGCGAGGGAGTCATTGCCGCCGATCCCTTCCTGCTGCCGACGAAGAAATTTCCGGCCGGCATTTCTGCCGACGACCAGCAGCGTTTGACCCAGGCGATCAACGACGCGGTCGCCAACGAGGTCCTGCCGGCCTACAAAGCCTTCGCCGCCTTCATTGCCACGGACTACGCGCCCCACGGACGCACCACGCTCAGCATTGCCTCGCTGCCCGGCGGCAAGGAGCGCTACCTGAACGACATCCGCAGCCGCACCACCGTCAGCAATCTCACGCCGGACCAGATTCATCAGATCGGCCTCAAGGAGATCGACCGCATTCAGGCCGACATGCTCGTCATCGCGCGCAAGGAAGGCTTCGCGGACCTGGCATCTTTCCGCGCATCGCTTGCGACCAATCCGAAGTACAAGCCCGCATCGGCCGAACAGATCGTCGATGACTTCCGCAAGTACGTTGCGCAGATGCAGCCCAAGCTGCCCGAACTGTTCACCTTCATTCCCGGCTCGCCGGTCACGGTCGAAGCCATGCCGCCGTTCCAGGCGGCCAACGCCACTCACTACCAAACCGGCACCCCCGACGGCAAGCGCCCCGGCCGCATCGTCGTGGCCATGTCCAATTTCGCGGAGCGCTCGCTGGTCGATGACGAAGCCATCGCCTATCACGAAGGCATCCCCGGGCATCACATGCAGCTGTCGGTGGCGCAGCAGATGACCGGGCTGCCGAAGTTCCGCCGGCACTCGCAGAACTCCGGGTACATCGAGGGCTGGGCGCTGTACGCCGAGCAGCTCGGCAAGGAGGTGGGGTTCTATCAGGACCCGGTCAGCGACTACGGCCGCCTCTCCAGCGAATTGTTTCGCGCCGTGCGTCTCGTGGTCGACACCGGACTGCACTCGGAAGGCTGGACCCGCGATCAGGTGGTCGCCTTCTTCCGCCAGTCCGGCGCCATCGACGAACCCACCATACAGGCCGAAACCGACCGCTACATCTCCTGGCCGGCACAGGCCCTGTCATACAAGCTGGGCCAACTGAAGTTCCGCGAGCTTCGCGACCGCGCCCAGAAGGCGCTGGGGCCGAAATTCGACATCCGCAGCTTCCACGACGAGATGCTCAGCGGCGGCGTCCTGCCGCTCGACCTGCTGGATTCGCGCACCAACAGCTGGATTCAAGCGCAGAAACGTGGCATTAAATCCGCCGCCGCCAACTAGCCTAGCCTCCTCGCGCAGGGTGCCTCACAATAGGGCATGAGCAACCGCAAGCCCGTCACCCTGCACCGCCTCCGCGAACTGCACGCCGCCGGCGAGAAGATCAGCATGCTGACCTGCTACGACGCCGCATTTGCGCGCGCCTTGGATGAGGCCGGCGTCGAATCCCTGCTCGTGGGAGACTCCCTCGGCAATGTGGTGCAGGGGCGTACGAACACCGTCGGGGTGTCCATCGAGGAGATGGCCTACCACACCGGCTGCGTGGCGCGGGGTAATCGCAGCGCCTGGATCATCGCCGACCTGCCCTTCGGCAGCTATCAGGAGTCCGCCGAGATCGCGATGCGCAATGCCGCCCTGCTGATGCAGCAGGGTGCGCATATGGTCAAGCTCGAGGGCGGCGGCTGGACCGCGCCCATCGTGCGCTTCATCGTGGAGCGCGGCGTGCCGGTCTGCGCGCACCTGGGCTTCACACCGCAGTCGGTGCATGCGCTCGGCGGTTACCGGGTGCAGGGGCGCAGTGAGGCGGCGGCCGAGGTCTTGCGCCGGCACGCCGAGGAACTGGTGGCGGCGGGAGCGGCGATGCTGGTCCTGGAAATGGTGCCCGCGGCTCTCGCCCGCGAGCTGACCCGCGCGCTGCCGATTCCAACCATCGGCATCGGTGCCGGCGCCGGCTGCAGCGGCCAGGTTTTGGTCCTGTACGACATGCTGGGATTGGGCAGCCCGAAGCGGTTCGTGCGCAATTTTCTCGACGGCAGCGCCGGCATCGGAGCCGCCGCGCAGAAGTATGTGGCCGACGTGAAAAGCGGCCGATTTCCGGACGATGCGATTCACGGCTTCTGAGCGGAATCAGCATGCAGATAATCCGGACGATCGCCGAGCTGCGCGCAGCTCTTCAGCCTGGGCGCAAGCGCGTACTGGTGCCGACCATGGGCAACCTGCATGCGGGCCACCTGTCGCTGGTGCGCATCGCGCGCGAGCGGGGTGACTCCGTGGTGACCAGCATATTCGTCAACCGCCTGCAGTTCGCGCCGCACGAGGATTTCGCCACGTATCCGCGCACGTTCGATCGCGACTGCGAGCTTCTGGCCGGCCACGGCTGCGACATCGTGTTCGCGCCGGACGACGGCGAAATCTACCCGGAGGCTCAAGACTACACGGTGCGCCCACCGGCGCAGCTCACCGACATTCTCGAGGGACAGGTGCGGCCGGGATTCTTCACCGGGGTCTGCACCATAGTACTGAAACTCTTCAACATCGTGCAGCCCGACGCGGCGGTGTTCGGCAAGAAGGACTATCAACAATTCTTGGTGGTTCGGAGCATGGTGCGGCAGCTGGCGCTGCCCATCGAGATGGTGGCCGGGGAAACGGTGAGAGACGCGAGCGGACTCGCCCTGTCATCCCGCAACGGCTACTTGAATGAATCGCAGCGCGCCGAGGCGGCGCAACTCCATGCGTCGCTGACCAAGCTGGCCGCAGCGGCCCGCTCCGGCCGCACGGACTGGCCGGCACTCGAGCGCGAGGCGCAGGAATTTCTCCGCGCGCGTGGCTGGCAGCCGGACTATGTGGCGGTACGGCGGCGCACCGATCTGCGCGAACCCTCGGCGGGCCCACCGTCGACGGGCGAACCGCTGGTGGTGCTGGCCGCCGCGCGCCTCGGTGGAACGCGGCTCATCGACAATCTGGAGTTCTAAACGCGCGTCAGCGCGCGTGCGCGAGGCGGCTCATCGGCGCATCTGCTCAATCGCCCACCGCAAGCCTGGATTTCTCGCTTCGGCCTCGGCGTTGAAATTCAACATATCCTGCAAATCCTGCAATCGCTGTTCGTAAGTAGATTCGAGCGCCATGCGCAGCTGGAACAGCTCCGCCGCTTCGAAACTACCGGCTCCAGATCCTCGCGGGTCGTTCATTTGGGAACATCGCCTCGTTCGGCCACACCAGACGGGGTAATACTGACGCTCTCGGATTGCGGATCGAACACGATCTGCGCCTCGCCGCGTTTGAGCCGGCCGATGACGTGCGACACTTTATCCTCGAGCGAGAATTCCCTTTCCCCGTAGTCCGTTCCCTCGCGCAGCACATAGGATTCGACCACGGCGTGCAGCAGCTCTGCCGCCAGCTCGGTGTATGGAACCACTACGGGTTGGGGAGCCGCGTCCACGTTCGGTCCTCGCTTTGAGCGCATGCGCGCCGCCGACGAACTATACACACCGCGGCCGCTCAGGGCTTCGGCATCACCTACTGGTTCAGCTATTGGGCGCCGTGATTCGCCGGACTCAGTGATTCCCGGTGTCGGCCGCCGCCAGCGATATGCGCAGCGCCGCGTCATCGCCCTCGCGCTGCTCGCGCCGATCCGCGGCATGCTGTTCTTCCTTGCGGAAGCGATCCACGACCCGGCCCAGACTTTCCGCCTCGATGCGCTTCTCGCTCCACAGCACGCGCCGTCTTTCGTACTCCGCGCGCGCGGCGTCGAGGTTCTTCAGATGCTGGCGCAGCGCCTCGCCCAGACGATCCAGAAAGGAGCGGTAGTTCTGCAGCTGGACCGCGTTCGATGGCCTCGGCCGACTGCGTGGAATTGCGCACGTACTCGTCGCGATAGGATTGCAGCTGCTCGAGCTGGCGCTCGAGGTCGGCCACCTTGCGGCCGGCTTCGCCCATCGCACGGCTCAGGTCCATGGCCGAAGTCGAGGCGATTTGCTGGATCGGCTCGAAGCGTTTCGATTTCATCATGGGCAGGGCACTATCGTCCCGTTGCCGGGGACGGCGCCGAGAACTGCGTCACGAGTTGCTTCAGATCCGCGTAACTGCGGGCGATTCCCAGCGGTTCGTACATGTCCTGACGCAGGAATTCCATCATTTTGGGCCATTGTTCCACCGCCGTATCGACCCGCACATCGGTGCCGCGCCGGTAGGCGCCCACCGTGATGAGGTCGCGGTTTTGTTGATAAGTCGAGTACACCTGTTTGAAGCGGTTCGCGAGATCGAGCTGATCGCGCGTGGCGATCTGATGCATGGCGCGGCTGATCGAGGCCTCCACATCGATGGCCGGGTACAGTCCGCTCTCCGCCAGCCGGCGCGACAGCACGATGTGTCCGTCCAAAATCGCCCGCGCCGCGTCGGCGATCGGATCGTTCTGATCGTCCCCTTCCACCAGCACCGTATAAAACGCCGTGATGGATCCGACGCCACGGTCGCTGTTGCCGGCGCGCTCCACCAATTGCGGCAGGCGCGCGAACACCGACGGCGGATATCCCTTGGTCGCCGGAGGCTCGCCGATGGCGAGTGCAATTTCCCGCTGCGCTTGCGCGAATCGGGTCAATGAATCGAGCAGCAGCAGCACTTTGAGTCCGCGGTCGCGAAAGTACTCGGCGATGGCCGTGGCCAGCCACGCGCCGTGCAGGCGCATCAGAGGCGGGTTGTCGGCCGGCGTGGCGACGACCACGGCGCGCCGCATCCCATCCGGCCCCAAGGTATTGCTCACGAAATCCTGCACTTCGCGGCCGCGCTCGCCGATCAGTCCGACGACGGTGACGTCGGCCTTGGTATAGCGGGTCATCATGCCGAGCAGCACCGATTTGCCCACGCCGGAACCTGCGAACAGGCCGATGCGCTGCCCGCCGCCGACGGTGAGCAGGGCGTTGATCGATCGCACGCCCACATCGAGCGGATCGCGAATCGCGCGCCGCATGAGGGGATTCAGCGGCTCGCCCGTCAGCGACACCCGATCCGTGCACTTCAGGTCGCCGAAGCCGTCCAGAGGCCGGCCGGCGCCGTCCAACACCCGGCCCAGCAATCCGTCGCCCACGGCCACCGACGTCACGCTGTGCGTGGGGATGACGCGTGCGCCGGGCATCACTCCGCGGATGTCCCCGGTGGGCATCAAGAACAATTTGTCGCCGGAGAATCCGACCACTTCGGCCTCGATCTGCTTGCCTTCGGCGGTATCCACCAGGCAGCGGCCACCCACGGCGGCCTCGCAACCCACGGCCTCGAGCGTCATTCCGACCATGCGATTCAGCGTCCCTTCGACGACGAATTCGGCGGCATTGGCCATGCGCTCGCGCGCCTGAACCAGCGCCTCGATCCATTGCTTGGGCCGCGGGCGCTCGGCCGGCACCGCGCTCATCCGCGCACTCCGGGGTCTTGCCGTTCAGTGCCCAGCAGCTCGCTCAAAATGGCGCCGACGCGGGTCTCCAAGCGAGCGTCGATGCGCGACGTGGCGGTGGTGATCTGGCATCCCCCTCGCGCCATTACCGGATCCTCGACCAGCGCCCAGGCGCGCTCGCTCTCCGTGGGCGCCAGATGCTGGCGCACCACGGCGGCGTCCTCGGGATGCAGGTGCACGCGAACTTCGCGGGCGGCGACCGGCAATGCCGCGATGGCCTCGCGAATGATGCCGATGATTTGCGTCGGATCCGCCTTGAGCTCGCGCCGCACGATGTGCCGCGCGAGGGCCATGGCCAGGGTCAGCAGCTCGCGCTCCACCTCGCTGTCCAGCGCCTCGAAAGGCTTGGCCAAGTCGTAGAACATCCCGGCCAGGCGTTCGACTTGCGCGCGAACTTCGGCGCGGCCGGCCTCGCGGCCCTCGGCCAGCCCCTGCTCGAAGGCCTCTTTGTACGCCTCCGCCTGCAAATCGGCGAGTCCGCCCACGGTGGGCATTTTCTGCGCGGCATGCGGGCCGCCCATATCGGGAGCCGTCCACAGCTGCGCCTCGGCCGCGGCCGGCTTGGGGCCCGGGTCAGACAAACTCGCCGCCGCCCTTGCCGCCCAGACTGATGGTGCCTTCCTCGGCCAGGCGCTGCGCAATGACGACGATTTCCTTCTGTGCCGCCTCGACGTCCGTGAGCTTCACCGGGCCGCGTGCCTCCATGTCGTCCTTGAGGATTTCCGCCGCACGCTTCGACATGTTCTTCAGTATCTTCTCCTGCACTTCGGGTTCGGCGCCGCGCAATGCCACCGCCAGAGTATCGGAACCCACTTCGCGCAGCAGCGCCTGAATGCCGCGATCGTCGATATCCAGCAAATTGTCGAAGATGAACAGCAAATCCTTGATTTGCTGTGCATCTCGCCGTCGGCCTTTTCTATCTTGCCGAGCTCCTCGCCGCTCTTGTCGCGCTCCATGGCATTCAAGATATTGGCCACCGTGCGCGCGCCGCCGATGCGGCGCAGCGTCGTGGGAGGCGTGGCGTTGGCCTGCTTCTCGACCAATTGATCGAGCTCGGTCAACGCCGATTGCGGCACTTCGTTCAAGGTGGCGATGCGCATCAACACTTCGGTGCGCATGTCGTCGGTGAGCAGCGGCAGGATGGTGGCCGACTGCTCGGGCTCGAGATGCGACAATACGATGGCGGCGATCTGCGGATGCTCGCCGCCGATGATCTGCGCGACGGCCTTGGCCTCCATCCACTTCAGCGACTCGATGCCTTGGCCGGTCTGGCCCGTGAGCACGCGGTCGAGCAGCATGTCGGTCTTCTGCTTGCCGACGGCCTGGGTCAGCACGCGCCGCACGAAGTCTTGGGATCCGCCGGCGATATTCGCCCTGGAGTCGGCCACGCCGATGAACTTGTCGAGCACGGAGGTCATCTGCTCGCGCGATACCTCCTTGAGCTCGGCCATGGCGATGCCCAATTTCTGCACTTCGCGCGCATCGAGCTGCTTGAGCACATTGGCGGCATCCTGCTCGCCCAGGCTCAACAGCAAGATGGCGGCGCGCTGTGTTCCGGCCAGATCATCGGGCGTGTCAGCCATCCGCGGAGACCCAATCCTTTACGACCTGTGCCGCCCGCCGGGGATCCTGACCGACCAAGGTTCGCGCCGCCGCGATCTGCTGCTCGAAGCTCGGAGCGAGCTTGATGGCCTTGCCCCCCTGCCCCGAAAGGCTCACGCGATCGCCGTCCGGATCGCCCGCGTCGGCCCCGCCGGCTCCGGCGCGCAGCCGCGGCATGGACTTGGTCAGCGATTTCATCAGAGGCCGCAAAACCAGGAATGCCACCACCAGCACCAGGGCGGCGCCCACGATTTGCTTGGCCAGCTGCGTGACCCAGGGTGTCTCCCACAGCGGCGGCCCGTCGACGGGTCCGGGCGGAACGGCGGTCTTGAAGGCTTGATTGAGCACGTTCAATTGATCGCCTCGATCGTCCTTGATGCCGATGGATTCGCGCACCAATTGCGAGAAGCGCTTGATGTCGGCATCGCTCATGGCGCTCGTCGTGACCTTGCCGTCGGCGTCCACTTTCTGCCAATCATCGAGCACCACGCCGACATTCAGACGCTTCAGCACGCCCACCGGCTGCTTCACGTAGGAGAGCGTGCGGTCGACTTCGAAATTGCGGGTGCTGCGCTGCGAACTCGAGCTCGGTCCGCCGGCGGCCGCGGCGGATTGCGCCGCTCCGGCAGGCCCAGCGGCGGCGGCGCGCAAGCGACGGCGCGCCGGCGGTGCCCGGTGGTTCATTGCTCAGAGCTCCGGGAATGCCCTCGGTGCCGTCGCCGCCGCGGCGCTGCTCGGTGCTGGTCTGCTCGCTGCGCACCGCCGTCTTTTGCGGATCGTAGTTCTCGCGCGTCTCCTCGGTGACGGTGAAATCCATGTCGGCCGTGACCGTGGCATGCACCCGTCCCGGGCCGACGATGGGTTCGAGCAAATCGATGATGCGCTGCTGATAGCTCTGCTCGAGCTTGCGCGTGTAGGCGAATTGCCGCGTGCTCGCGGCCTGCTCGGCATTTTCGTCGGGAGAATTGAGCAGGGCTCCGGTCTGATCCACCAGCGTCACGTCGCTGGCCGCCAACTCCGGCACGCTCGAGGCGACCAGGTGCACGATGGCGGCGACCTGGCCCGGCTCGAGACGTCTGCCGGGATACAGCTGCAGCAGCACGGACGCCGTGGCCTTGCGCGCATCGCGCAGGAAAACACTGGGCTTGGGCAGCGCCAAATGGACGCGCGCGCTCTCCACGCCCTGCACTTTGACGATGGTGCGCGCCAGTTCGGTCTCGAGCACCGATTGGTAGCGCGCGCTCTCCATCATGGAGCTGGAACCGAGCGTGGATTCCTTCTGAATCATCTCGATGCCCATCGCGTCGCTTTGCGGCAGGCCCTGGCTCGCCAGGCGGATCCGCGCCTCCTGCACCTTGGACTCCGGCACCGATACCGCACCTGACGGATTGAGCTTGAACTCGATTCCAGCCGCCGTCAGCGCATCCATGACCTGGCCGCTTTCGCGTTCCGAAAGCTGGCCGTAGAGCACGGTGTAGTTCTGCCCCTGCGACCACAAAACCAGCCAAATCGCGACCGCGACCGCCGCGGCCACGCCCACCAGCAGCCCGACTTGCTTGAGGCCGGGAATGTCGACGATGCTGCGCGCCGGTGCGGGTACGATGTCAGCCATGGGTTAAGCCTCGCGGTCGATCAGACCGACATGTTCATCACTTGGGTATAGGCGTCGATGAGCTTGCTGCGCACTTCGTTCATGGCGCGAAAGGCCAGCCCCGCCTTTTGGACTTCCAGCATCACCTTGGTCAGGTCGACGCTCTTGTCGCCGCTTTCATAGGCATCAGCCATCGCGGTCGCCTGGTTTTGCATGGTGGCGATTTGATCGACGGAATTCTTCATCAGATTCGCGAAATCCGAGGGCTGCGCACCCACGGCCGGCGCCTCGGGGGCGCCCGATGCCCGCGCCTGCAGCGCGCGCATTTCCGCCAATACTTGCTGAATTTGCATGCTGCTCATGGGTACACCGCCACGAATTGCTGATCGTGCACGCGCGGCACGCTGTGGCCGGCGGCCTTGAGCTGCTGCAGCTTGTGACGCAGGGTGCGCGGGCTTATCCCGAGCCGCTCGGCCGTCAGCTTGCGGCTGCCTCCGGTCACGCGCAGCGTGGCCAGAATCAACTCGCGTTCGCGTTCCTTCAGATCGTGGTCCAGGCCGACCTCTTGCACCCGCATCGGCGCGGCGGCCGGGCCGGCGGCCGTCGCGGCCGTCGCGGCCGGTTCGAAAGCGGCAATGCCCGTGTCCAGATCGCTGCCGTGGATGATGCCGCCGCAGGCCAGCCATGCGGCCCTCTGCACGATGTTGGTCAGCTCGCGCGCGTTGCCCGGCCAGTCGTGCTGCAGCAGCTTGCGTTCGGCGTCGGGCGCGAGACTCAGGGCCGCCTGCCCGCCGCGAGCGCAGGCCTGAATGGCGCGGCGCGCCAGCGGCAGAATGTCGCCGCGCCTCTCGCGCAGCGGCGGCAGCCGCAGCGACATCACGTTGAGCCGGTAGTAGAGATCGGCGCGGAAGCGCGCGGCGCGAACTTCCTCGGGCAAATCGCGATTCGAGGTCGCGATCAAACGCACGTCGAGGCTGATCGTGCGGGTGCTGCCCAGCCGTTCGACTTCGCGCTCCTGCAGGACGCGCAGGATCTTCGCCTGCAGCCCCAAATCCATCTCGGAAATCTCATCCAGCAGCAAGGTGCCTCCCTGCGCCTGCTCGAATTTCCCGGCATGCGCGCCGAGCGCGCCCGTGAAGGCGCCTTTCTCGTAGCCGAACAGGGTGGCCTCGAGCATGTTTTCGGGGATCGCCGCGCAATTGATCGCCACGAAGGGCGCGGCGGCGCGCATCGAATGATCACGGATGAAGCGCGCGTAGACTTCCTTGCCGGTGCCGCTCTCCCCGGTGATCAGCACGGTGGCATCGTTCTCCGCGATCTTGCGCGCCAGCGAGACCAGGCGCTTGGACTCCGGATCGACGGCGACCAGGTCGTTCGGCATGACTCGCTGCGCCAATTGACGCCGCGCCATGTCGATCAGCGCCTGGGCATCGAAGGGCTTGACGATGTAATCCGTGGCCCCCTCGCGCATCGCTGCGACGGCCTGCGCGACGGTGCCGTAGGCGGTCATCAGCACCACCGGCAGGTCAGGGCGCAGCCGTTTGATGGAGGACAGCAGCTGGTAGCCGTTGGGGCCGGGCATTTGCACATCGGAGATCACCAGGGCGATCTCCTCGCTTTGCAGCAGCTGTAAGGCGGCGGGCGCGTCGGCGGCCGAAATGCGCCGACAGCTCGGCGGCCCGCAGAGTGTCGACCAAGGCCTCGCGCAGCGCGGCGTCGTCTTCGACCACGAGGACTGATTCGTTTGCCTTGCTCATGCACTTTCCTCTGCCGGTAAATCGATGATGAACGTGGCGCCCCCAGGAGTGCCATCAGGGGCGCCGGGGGCGCTCTCCGCCAAGAACACCGTGCCTTGGTGCGCCTCGACCACGGATCTGACGACCGCGAGACCGATGCCGTTGCCGAGCGCCCGAGTCGTGAAGAAGGGCTCGAAAATTCGTTCCCGAATGTGCGCCGGCACGCCGGGACCGTTGTCGCTCACCACGATCTGCGCCCGGCCGCCGGCGGTGCGGCGCGCCAGCAGTTCCAAATCGAGGTCGGCCGCGGCCGCCTGCAAGGCATTGGTGGCCAAGTTCAGAACCGCGGACACCAGAGAGGGCGCGTTCGCCCGCACGGTCAGGTCCGGCGCCTGGGTACGGATGGTCAGGCGGACACCGCGGCGCAATGCCGGCCGCAGCCACTGCGCCACCTGTTCCAGCAGGGCGCTGACGCTCACCACTTCGCGTGCCGCGCCGCCATGCGCGAAGGCCAGCATGTCGTTCACGAGCTTGTCGAGCTGCTTGAGGCTGCCGACCGTCCGATCGGCGCAGCGCGCCAGATCCTCGGCGCTGCGCCCCGGCAGAGTCATCTGCGAGGCGTACAGCAACGCCGCGGCCAGCGGCGTGCGGATCTGGTGAGCCAGTCCCGCCGCCAGTTCGCCCATCGTCAGCAGGCGCTGTTGGCGCAGCAGAAACACCTGCATCAAGTGCGTTTCGGTCACGTCGGCGATGAGCACCACTTCGCCGCCGCTCTGCAAATCGCGCCGCGAGATATTGACGAATCTTCCGTTGCGCAGCTCCGTGTGCTTGGCGAATCCGCCGCTCGAGACCGCGGCGCGCGCCAGCACCGCGGCGAAGGATTGGGCGAGCAGCGGCTCGCCCAGCAATTCACGCGCCACCGGATTGCATTCTTGAATTTCGCCGCCGGAATCGAGCACCAGCACGCCGCCCGGCAGGCCCTTGATCAGCGCCGAGAGGCGGGCGGCCAGATGTTCCTTGCCGGCGTGCGCTTCACCCAATTCGGCGCGCAGCTGCGCGACCTGGCCACGCAGGGAATCGAAGGCGCCGGAGAGCTGCTCCGATACCGACCCAAAGGCGAGAAACGCCGCCTGTAATTCGGAGCGCCGGTTTTCGATCAAGTCCAGATTGGTGGCTGCCATGCCGGGAGAAGAAAGCAACTTCTGTGCCTTGGCGGTATTTTCTCTGCCTATCAACCAGTTACGCCGAGGGCGGCACGCCCCGAAACGGCAGCGTCAATAAATTGTCAGGCGCTGAGGCGGTACTTGCGCAGCTTCTCGACGAGCGTGGTGCGCCGCATGCGCAGCAACCGGGCCGCCTCGGCGACCGTGCCGTCGGCTTCGGCGAGCGCCTTGCGAATCAGCCCGATTTCAATCGCCGACAGATGATCCTTCAAATCCATGCCGCCGCGGGGCAACTGCAATTGCGCCTGCTCCTCGAGTTGCGCCGTGGCCGCAAGTTGCTTCGTGGCGACGAATATTTCCGTATCCCCGAATGCCGCCATATCGGCGAATTCCTCGGTGTCCGCAAGTTCCACCGTGTCGGTCAACTGCACCGCCTCTTCGAGTTCAGAGTCGCGGAATTCGAGCAGTTCCTCGAGCAGCGCGGGCGAGACGCGGGCGGCCTTCTGCGCATCCGGTGCCGGGGGCACGATGCGCACGCCGCTGCCGAACCACGCCGTGGTGCCCGTGCTGCGGTAGCGCTCGGGCAAGTCGGCCGCCGTGACGGTCTGTTCGGGAAACAGAATGGCCAGACGCTCCAGGAGATTGGCCAGCTCGCGCACATTGCCCGGCCAGCGATTGCGGGCCAGGCAATTCATCGCTTCCTTGTCCAATCGAATGTGGCGTCCCGCAATTTGTCCCTGGCGTTGCACCAAGTGCTCGATCAGCACCGGCAAATCTTCGAGCCGCTCGCGCAGGGGCGGCATCTGGATGGGAAATACGTTCAGGCGGTAGTACAGATCCTCGCGGAAGCGCCCGGCGACGATGGCGGCGTCCAGGTCGCGGTGCGTCGCCGCGATGATGCGCACGTTGCAGCGCATGGTCCGATTGCTGCCGACCCGCTCGAAACTGCGCTCCTGCAATACGCGCAGCAATTTGACTTGCATTTGCAGCGGACATGTCGCCGATTTCGTCCAGGAACAGCGTGCCCCCTTCAGCGAACTCGAAGCGGCCCATCCGGGTCGACAGTGCGCCCGTGAAAGCGCCCTTTTCGTGGCCGAACAATTCGCTTTCCAAGAGATCGGCGGGAATCGCGCCGCAGTTCACCGGCACGAAGGGATGTCCATCCCGTCCCGACAGTTCATGAATGTGGCGCGCCACCATTTCCTTGCCCGTGCCGGACTCGCCGAGAATCAGCACATTGGTATCGAACGGCGCGACCTGCTCGATGAGCCGATGCACATCGCGCATCGGGCGCGACGTGCCGCTGGGCCGAAAGCGATGCAAGCCCGGCTGGGTCGGGTGACCGCTGCGCACATTCTGTGCCTGATGCAAAACGGCCGACAAACGGCGCTGCTTGACGGGCAGGTCGAGATGAAACCATGCAAGGTCGCCGCTGGTTTCGGCGATTTTCGGCAGTCCGTCATTGCTCAAGTAGATGACCGGCAGCGGCTGGGGCAGGGTGCGCAGCTGCGCTACGAGGTCGGGGCCCACCCTGGAAACTGTTTCTTTGCCGACGATGACGGCGAGGCAGTCCTGCGACTCGCCATGCGAATGCTGGCGCAATTCATCCAAATCGTGGACGTGGAGCGGCTCGAGATCCAAAAACCGCAGCAGGGTTTGGAGGGCGCGTCCCTCCGAATCCGAGGGTTCGATCACAATAACTCTGGCATCTGTCACTTTCGGGGACTCCTTCCCGTGTAAAAGTGTGACGGACTCCACAAATCTCGGGTTCCGTCTTAACCTTTGCGTCTAACCCTTTGACATAGCTCAATCAATGTCGGGTCGGCGCACATACTAACTGATGAAGTTGAGAGAAAAGAACTTGGCAAATCCCCGCAACAGATGTAGGGGTATCCCTCAAAAAGTACTGCAGTGTTTTGCCGCGCGGTTCAGCCGGCGGCGAGCCGAGCGCCCGCCACGAGCCGCCGGTGATGCCGGAAAATCAGTTTGTCGAGCTGCTCGACCACGGCATCGCTCATGCCGCTGAAGCGCATTTGTACGGCGTGCACGCCCTCCTGCATGCGCTCGCCGGCGACCACACAGGGAATTTTCACCGGTTGCGGCAGCGCCGAATTGATGTACACCGCCAATAAGCCGGTGCTGCCCACGGCGGGCATCTGCTCGCCGAACCATTCCAGGGCACGCGAGGTCATTCTGACGCGCTGCACCGGCGGCAAGCCGCTGTTGCGCAGCGCCAGTTCGGCGGTGAGGCGCAGCAGAATGTTCACCTTGTACTCGAGGCGCTGCAGCTCCTGCACCAGGGCGGGCGATTCGTCCTTGAGCGCCTCGTGCACCCGCACATCGTCCAGAGAGGCTTCGGCGCCGAGCAGCTGGTGGTTGTCGGCGTTCAGGCGGGCGAGCACCAATCCTTCCGCAAGCGGACCCGCCGTCCACACCACGGGCAGTGCTTCTTCGAATATCAGACCATCGCCGAGAAATGACTCAGGCATCTGCCCGCCTTGAATAAAATGCGGTTAGCGTCGCATCAGGGTGTTGGAGTAGGCGCGCACCGCGCGCCGGCCAACCGCCAGCATGTCCATGTCGCGCCCCTTGGCACGCCGCCGATGTTCCAGTAACCCAAGCGCCCGATCGTTCAGTGCGGCGATTTCGCGCAGCACCGCCCGGTTGTTCTCGTCCATCGGCTGCAACGCGGCGCGTGCGGACTTTAACAGCTGCAGGCGTTCAGCGTCGAGGCTCACAGTCAAAGGCAGGTCGCCGCCATCGGCAATCGCGGCGAGTTCTCGCGAGATCTCCAACGCCCGCCGCAGCGCCGCGGCCGCTTCGGTGCGGGTCATCGGCCATCCGTGACGATTTGGTCCCAGCCGTCCTTGATCTTGCGCACCAGGGACGCCGCTTCGGCGACGATCCGCGCGTCATTGGTGACGTTGGCCAGCGTCAGCCGCTCCAGCATGTAGAGGTACAGGGCGCGCAGATTCTGGGCGACCTTGCCGCCCCGTTCCATATCGAGGCTGCCATCGAGCTGGTTGATCAAGCGGATGGCCTTGCCTAAGGATTTGCCCTTGGCGATGACCTCGCCGAGCGGCAAATTGTCCTTGATGCGTTCCATGCATATCTGAGCGGTTGCCAGGTCCGACAGAATGTGTTCGAACATGATTTGCACCAGCCGCGTGGGGCTGGCGTCGGCGACCAGACCGTGGCTGCGTACTGCGCGGTATTGGGCCGCTCCTCGCTGCGAGTACATCATGGTGGCGGCTCCTTAGGTGCCCAGCGTGCCGCCGCTCAGGCTGCTGGTCGAGGAACTGCCGGAGGAGGTGCTCTGATTCGGGTTGAACTCGGCGGTGAGATAGGTTTGGGTCTCCTTCAGGGCTGCCACCGCCGTGTCCATCGCATTGTATTGAGAGGTCAACGTCGCCGAATAGGTCGCCAATTCGGCGGTCAACGCAGTCTGCTGGGTCGACACGTTTTGCAAGCTCGACTGCAGACCTTGGTTGATCGTGGGCAGCAAGCCGCCGGGCTGCGTGTATCCATTGATCAAATTATTGATCTGAGTCGCAATGCCGTTCGTTCCGCCGAGCAGATTGGCGACCGAACTCAAGTTGGCGCTGAGCGCATTGCTCAATGTCGTCGTGTTCGAGTCCAAGGTGCCGGTGTTCGCATCGGCCGTGATACCGAGGTCGGCGAGCGAGGATATGCCTCCGGAATTCCCCGAATTGACGGTGTCGAGGATGTTTTCCAATTGGTTTTGGAACGCCTCGAGGGTCGCATTGCCGTTCAGCGGGCCGGCTGTCTGTGTGGATGCGTTGTAGCCGGTCAGGCTTTGTATGCTGCTCAGGACACCGTTCACCGCCGTCACGAAAGTACCGATGGAGGTCTGCGCGGCCGAAGTATCCGCACTGATGGTCAAGCTGGTCGGCGTCTTGGCGGCCGAGACGCCCACCAGATTCAGGGTCACTCCGGTCAGCGCGCCGGTCACCACATTGCTGGGGCTGGTAGCCGCAAAGCCGTTGATGGAGAAGCTCGCATCCTGCGCAGCTTGCGTCTGCGTTAGATTCGTAACGCTGTCGGCCGGGTCATAGACCAGCGATGACAGCCCACCATCGCCGCCCGATTGAGTGACGGTGATGGCATTGGCTTGGCCGGTCGAGGTACCGGTGAGAACCAGCCGGGCGCCGTCCGCGGCGGTAATGATGCTGGCCGTCACCCCGGGATTGTTCGAGGCCGAATTGATCGCCGCGGCGATGCCGGACAGTGTGTTGTCGGTCGAGTCGATGTTGATCGAGGTGGAGGCACTGCCGACCGCGATCGTCAGGGTCCCCGTGCCGATGGCCGCACTCGAACTCGAGACCGGCTGCGATGTGAGCGTCGCCGCCGTTGCGAGGCCTTGAACTTCAAGGGAGTACTGGCCTGCCGCCGCGCCCGAGGTGGTGCTCGCCGTGGCGATCGTCTTGTCAGCGACGGTGGCGTCGAATCCGGCCAACTGGGACGGATCCTCGAGAGTCGTCAGGGTGGCCTGCAGCGTGTCGAGGGCGCTGCTGAACGTGCCGTAAGCCGACACCTGCGCGTTCAGTGAAGTCTGTTGAGCCGTCAGTTGGCTGGTCTGGGCCGCGCCGTAGGCCGTGGTCAACGAGGACACGATGGCGGAGATATTGAGCCCGGATCCGATGCCGGTGGAGGTGATCAAGGCTGATCCGGCGGCCGAACCGGAGGTCGAGGCGCTCCCGCTGGATCCAATAGGTGTGCTCATACGATACGTCCGTCGCCCAAGTTGATCAATTTATCGGCCGCCACTGCCCAGACTTAAGCAAGCGGCGTACCAAATGCAGCCCCTCAGGCATGATTGTCGACGATGGCCCCGGACAGCCCCACGCTGCGCGCCAGGGCGGGAAACTCGGAGGCCGAAAATTCGCCGATGACTTCGCCGGAGGCCGGGTTTATCTGCTGGATGAGCTTGCCGTCGGACGACGGATCCAACCGAAATTGATCGGGTCGGCCCGAGTCGTTGAGGTACTTGTTGAGCAGGTTGACCTGCGTCTGAATGTCCGCGGTGGCGGCCGCTGCGCCGGGTTTCGCGGCGGCGGCTGTCCTGTCGGCGGCCGGAGCGGCCACGGCGTTGCCGCTGGGCGGCAACGAATTGCCGCTGGGTTGTTTGACTATAACCGTTGTAGGCGCCTGACTTCCGTGCACGAGGCTTGTCGCCGGTATCGTTACCGGGCTTCCATCGCTCGCCATGCTTACACCTGTTTCAATTGACGCGAATCGCGCACTCCAGACGTTGAGTTCAATCCCTTGAGAGATCACGGCCCGGGCGCGTTGGCGCCCGGGCCGTGAGTTTCCGACTACTCTGTCGAACTATCGGCCCTTACTGCAAAAGCTTGAGGATCAATTGCGGCTCTTGGTTGGCCTGTGCCAGCACCGAGATACCGGCCTGTTCCAACACCTGCGCCTGGGTCAGATTCGCCGTTTCCTGCGCGAAGTTCGCATCCTGAATCGTGCTGCGCGACTGAGTCAGGTTCTGACTCGTGGAAGTCAGGTTGCTGACCGCCGCAGTGAATCGATTCTGGATCGCACCCAACTGACTTTGGAAGGCACTGACCGTTGCCAGCGCCGAGTCAACCGAGTGAATGGTCGAATTGGCGGCGGCCACGGTGAGCACATTCGCCGAGGAGAGCACGCCGGTGCTGGCCGAGATGACCGAGCTCGCGGTGAGGCCGACAGCGGCCGCCCCGGCACCCGAACCGACCGTGATCGCGGATGCGGCCGACAAGGTCAATTGACCCTGTTTCAGGTTGGCGGTTCCCGTTGCCGCGAAAGCGAGGCCGCCGGCGGCGCCGCCGGTCAGAGTCTCTGTCTCGGAAATATTGCTGCCGTCCGCCGCCGTGAGCACCAGATCACCGCTCGTGGCGGAGGTGGTGGCCGTGACGCCGGTCTGCGAGGAAACCGCATTGATGGCGGTCTGCAGGGCGCTCTGTGAGATGCTTCCGCCGGAGGCGATGGCGGTTCCGCCGCTGCCGAAGACCTGGATGCCGTTGATCGCCAGCGCATACGTGCCGGCCGCGCTGGCCGACGTGATGGTGGCGGCAGCGGCCGTCGTTTCCGTGGTGCTCGCAGTGGCCGTCAAGCCGACGACGCCCGCCTGATTGATGGCGGCGGCGGCGGCGTACGCCGAATTCGCCGCTTGTCCGGTCGCGTTGTTGGGGCCGACGACTGCCGCACCGATGGCGACGGCCGTGTTGTTGCCGACCTGCAGGGTCAAACCGCCCGTTGCCAGTGCGGTGGTGGTCACGTTGGTCGTGCTGTTCGCATATTGGCCGATCTGGCTGGCCTGCACGCCCTGCGTCAAACTGACGCCGATGGTATCGCCCACGTTCGCGCCGACTTGGTACAGGGTCGTACCCGCGCTGCCGTTGAGCACACTGGTGCCGTTGAAGCTCGTCTGCTGCGCAATCTGCGTGATTTCCGCGATCTGCTGCTGCACCTGGGAATCGAGAGCCGCGCGATCCGAAGCACTGTTCGAACCGTTGGCAGCCTCGACCGCGAGGGTGCGGATGCTCTGCAGATTGTTGACGATGGTCGTCAACGCGCCGCCTGTCGTCTGCGCTTCAGAGACGGCGTCGTTCGCGTTGTTGATCGCCTGATTCGTGCCGTTGATCTGAGTCGTGAACTGCTGACTGATCGCAAGACCGGCAGCGTCGTCCGCGGCGGTGTTGATGCGCAAACCAGAGGACAATCGGGTCAACGACTGCGACAACAGGGCTTGCGAGCCGGTCAGATTATTCTGTGCGACAACCGAATCGATATTCGTATTGAGTGTTAATGACATGTTCCAAAACTCCTGAAAGTTAAACCACCGGCCCGTTCGTAGGCCCACTTTGAGCTTGTGTTCACTTATCCCGCCGAGCGGGCGGACCGGTGAGCACGTCCAAAAGGTTTATCGGAGGGATTCGGTGGTTCTTTAGGGGAGAATCGCAGCGCGGTACATTTTTTTTGGCGCGAATTCACAGTTTGAGCCAGGTTATTTGACAGTTGGCGGCCACCCGGATACCCCAATGTCATCTCGCTGAACTCATCCGCTCGAGCAATGGGAATCGGCGGCAAGCGGGAATTGTTGAGCCATTCGCCGCCGCCCTGGCGCCAAAGCCCGCGTGCTAACCTCCGCGCATGTCTCTAAGCGAACCTTCGCCGCATAGCGCCCGCCCGTCGCTCGACGAGAGTTGCGAGAACGCGATGAAACTTCAGGTCGCCGGGCGGCTGGATCTGGCGGAGCCCATCTATCGATCGATCCTTCGGCTGCACCCGACGCACGCCGCGGCAAACTACTGCGTCGGCATGCTGCTCGTGCAATTGCGCCGGCCCGCGGATGGCCTTCCGCATCTGCAGGCCGCGGTGGACGCGAACCCGGAAATCGCGGATTACTGGTTGGGGTACTTGGAAGCGCTGCTGCTGCTGGGAGAGACGAACCAGGCAACGAGCGTCCTTGCGCTGGCACGCCGGCACGGCCTCGCGGGCGAGGCCGCCGACGATTTCGCCGGCCGGCTGGCATCCAAACTCCCGCAGGCCGCCGGGAAAGCAGCGGCCACGGCCGCCGGTAACGCCGCGGCCGCGGGCAAATCCACACGGGCGTCGCGGCGCCGAGAGGCATCGGCGATCCGCCGGCAGGAAGCGGCGGTGCTTGCCCTGGTGCAAGAGAGGCGCTTCCGCGACGCATTGCCCCTCGCCCGCGAAATGACTGAACGCTTTCCCGAGTACGGCGCGGGTTGGAAGATTTTTGCCGCAATGCTGTGGGCCGCCGGGCCGCCGGAAGATGCGCTGCCGGCGATGCATGCATCGGTCCGATTGTTGCCGCAGGACGCCGAAGCGCATTGCAACCTCGGGACGGCGCTGAACAAACTGCGCCGCCTGGATGAAGCGGGGAAGTGGCTGCGCCAGGCGCTGCAAATCGATCCGGATTTTGCGCCCGCGCATACGCAGCTCGGGGATAACTTCCAGCTGCAAGGAAGATACGAGGAAGCGGAAGCCAGTTTTCGCCGCTCGATCGCTCTAGACCCCGGCGATTGTTCGAACGATTCCGACGTGCCCTATGCCGGCCTGTTGTTCATGATGAACCACAACCCCGCTGTGAGTGCCGACGCCCTGTTCGAGGAGCATTGCCGGGTCGGCGCTTACTGGGATCGGTCAGCGCGCCCAATCCGGCCGCCACGCCCGCATGACAAGCAGCCTGACCGCTGCCTGCAGGTGGGGTTCGTTTCCGCCGACCTGCGCAACCATGCCGTTGCGAGCTTCGTCGAACCCGTGTTGCGCGAGTGGCGGGATAAGGTCACCCTTCGAACCACCGTCTACTACAATCATCCCACCGATGACGACGTCAGCCGGCGCCTGCGCGGATACGTGTCGCAGTGGTTCCCGGTCTTTGGCCTCTCCAACATGCAATTGGCGCAGAAGATCGCGGATGACGGCATCGACATACTGATCGATCTCTCGGGCCACACCGCAATGCACCGGCTGGGCACATTTGCCCATCGGCCGGCGCCGGTGCAGGCAAGCTGGCTCGGATACCCTGCCACCACCGGGCTTCAAGCCATGGATTACTACCTCGCCGACAAACACTTCCTCCCGGCCGGACAGTTCGAACGGTATTTCACGGAAAAACTGGCCTATCTGCCGGCGGCTTGGGCGTTCCAGCCGTTCGACTCTGCGCCGCCCGTCAACCCGCTGCCTGCATTGGAATCGGGGACGATCACGTTCGGCAGTTTCAACCGGCTCGGCAAAATCAACGAAGCGACTGTCCGATTGTGGTCGCAACTATTACGCGCATTGCCGGCTGCAAGAATGATACTCGCGGGCGTTCCGCTCGAGCGCCAGCATCTTCGGCTGATCGAATGGTTCGCGGCGGCGGGGATTGCTCGAGAACGGCTGACCGTGCATCCCTGGTCGACTCTGGAGGCGCATCTCGCGTTGCACCACCAGGTGGACATCGGCCTGGAAAGCATGCCGTACACCGGCTGTACCACGAGCAACCATGCACTCTGGATGGGAGTGCCCACCTTGACGATGGTGGGTCCGACGCCGGCCTCGCGGCTGTCGGCGGCCAATCTCGGGCATCTGGGATTGGAGGAGTTTATTGCCCTGAGCGCCGATGACTTCGTTGCCAAAGGCCTCTCTTGGGCGAATGATCTGCCCGCTCTGGCCGCATTGCGCGCCACCTTACGCGCGCGCTGGCAGCGTGTGCCTGCCCGCCGGCCGGCCTTCGTCGCCGACGGCATCGAACGGGCCTTGCGCCGCATGTGGCGGCAATGGTGTGCGGGGCTGCCCGCCGAATCCTTTGAAATTACCGCCGAGGAAGCGGCAAACCCAGCCGGCGGCTAACCGGCGGCGCTCGCCTGTGCGGGCTGCGCCAGGGCCAGCAGCGGAGCGATGAATTCCTCGTAGTTGCGCCAGCGCTCGACGGACGCCCTGTTCATCTTTTGCCGCACCTGCCATTTGCTGGCGGTCATGACGCTGCGGCTGGTGCGATGGAAATCAATGCAGCGCGGGTCCCATGCAAGGCCGATGAACTGCAGCATGTTGCGGCTCCAAGTTTCCTGATCCTCGACCAGGCCTTCATAGGACACCTCGAGAATCGCGGCCTCGGGCAGCCGGGTTTTCCAATGCTTCATGAGACGCAGATATTCGCGGTAATAGTGCGCCAGATCGTCAAGATCGTTGGCGTAAGAATGGCCGTTCTTGAAATGCTGAAAGTAGATGGACACACAGGTATCGATCGGGTTGCGGCGCATGTGGATGATGCGGGCGTTCGGCAGCGCCTCGTGAATCAACCCCAAACGCAGGAAATTGGCGGGCATCTTGTCGATCACCCGAAGCGCATCGGGCGATAAATCTTTCAGCAACCGCAGGTAATCCGCCGCCCGATCGACTGCGATGCCGCGGGCCGCTTCGGCGCCGTGCGCGGGGGATAGATGCGCAGCCGAAACGGTGCCCCAGTACGCCAGCTCACCGGCCCCGAATACCGCCGGGTGCGAAGCGAGGATCTGCTCGGCAAGGGTGGTGCCCGAGCGCGGCATCCCGACGATGAAGACCGGGCGCGCCGATGCACCTGAATCGATCGGCATGCGGGCCGCCCACTCGTCATCATAGAACCGGATCATTTCATCGACGGCCCGCGTCAGCTGCTGCCTATCGTAGGCGGGGCCGTACGATTTCGTGGCTTCGTGGGCGCGTTGAAAATTCCTGAATGCGTTGTCGAAATCCTCCACGTCGTCGAAATACTTCCCGATTGCAAAGCGCAGATAAGCCTCCCGGCGAGCCGGTAGCCGCTGTCCCGCGATTCGTTGCGCTTCTGCCGCCCACGCAGCGTCGCTGCGCGTCATTTTGCGCAAATGAGCGATGCCGGCCCAGGCCTCCGGCAATTCCGGGTCCATCGCGGCCGCGCGTGTAAATGACTCTTCGGCCTCGGCGAATCGCCCGTCGTCGGCCTGCAATTCGGCCTGCAACACGACGGCCGGCGCCGAGTTCGGATTCATTTCCAAGGCCGCCCCGCAGCACGCTTCAGCCTCGGCCGTCCGGCCCTGTTGCCTCAGCACCAGCCCGAGGTTGATGTGCGCCTCGGCAAAGTCGCGCCGGAGCGCCACGGCTCGCCGATAGCTGGCCGCCGCCTCCGCGAACTGCCCCAAGTCCAACAGGGCATTACCGAGACTGTTGTGCGCGCCGGCCAGCTCCGGCTGAAGCTCAATGGCCCGGCGGCAGCTGGCCGCCGCCTCCGCGAGCCGGCCCAGGTCCCGCAGCACATCGCCCAAATTGCTGTGCGCGCCCGCGAAACTCGGATCCAGAGCCAGCGCCCGTCCATAGCTTGCCGCTGCCTCATCGAGCTGCCCGAGCCCGCGCAGCGCGTTGCCCAAGTTGCTGTGTGCTTCGGCGAAGCCGGGCCTATCTTGCAGCGCGCGGCGGTAGCTCGCCGCCGCCGCGTCGAACTGCTTCTGGTCGAGCAGGGCATTTCCCAAGTTGTTGCATGCCTCGGGATAGCAGGGTTTGATTTCAAGCGCCCGGCGGTAGCTCGCCACGGCTTCGTCGAGCCGCCGGAGGCCGCGCAGCGCATTGCCCAAGTTGTTGCACGCCTCGGCAAAATCCGCCTTCATCTCGAGCGCCCTGCGAAAGCTCGCCACGGCTTCGTCGAGCCGCCCGAGCCCGCGCAGCGCACTGCCCAAGTTGTTGCACGCCTCGGGGTAGTCGGGCTTGATCTCGAGCGCGCGCCGATAACTGGCCGCCGCATCGTCGAACCGCCGCAGGCTTTGCAGCGCGTTGCCCAGGTTGCCGTGCGCTTCCGCGTCATCCGGCAACAGCGTCGCCGCCGTGGTCATGGCGTGCAGAGCGTCCTTGCCTTGCATCGTCAGCGATACGCTCAAGGCCTTCCAGGCGAGCCCGGAATTCGGCTCCCGCCGAATCAGCCCGCGGGTCGTGGTTTCCAGATCCGCGAAGCGCCCGGCGCCGATCATGGCAACCAGCTCGCCCATGTCCACGGCCGCCGCCGCGACTCCGGCCAGCCCCGTCTGTGCCCCGAGGGCCGCCGATTCGGCTTCGGGAGCCGCCGCCTCCGCCTTGCGGACAGCCGTTTCCGCCCCGGCGGCGGCCGTTTCCGCTCCGGAGGACCCCGATTGGCCGTCTGCGCAGCACTTTTTGTATTTTTTGCCGCTGCCGCAGGGACACGGCTCGTTTCTTCCCGGTTTCACACACACCTGCCTATCGTTGTCTGTCAGCGCCGCTTCCCCGCGGCCGCACGGCTTATAGCGGCGCCAAATAGTGTTTTTGGAGTAGAATCCGCCCCCCTTTCTCCGCTCCAAGGTCGACCCGCAGATTGAAAGCCGTGATCCGTAAGACCCCCAAAGTGGGCTTCGTCAGTCTAGGATGCCCCAAGGCATTGGTCGACTCGGAGCGCATTCTGACTCGCCTGCGTGCCGAAGGTTACGAAGTTGCGAAGAGCTATCGCGCGGCCGATCTGGTCATCGTGAACACCTGCGGCTTCATCGACTCCGCGGTCGACGAATCGCTGGACGCGATCGGCGAAGCGCTGGCCGAGAACGGCAAGGTGATCGTGACCGGCTGCCTGGGTGCGCAGCCGCAAAAAATACTCGACCGGCATCCGCAGGTTCTCAAGATCACCGGGCCGCAGCGCTACGAAGAAGTGCTCGCATCGGTGCATGAACACCTGCCGCCGAAGCACGAGCCGTTCTTGGATTTGATTCCCGCGCAGGGTGTGAAGCTGACACCCCGGCATTACGCCTACTTGAAAATCTCCGAAGGCTGCAACCATCACTGCAGTTTCTGCATCATTCCCTCGATGCGCGGGCGTCTCGTGAGCCGGCCGGTCGGAGAGGTGCTGCGCGAGGCGGAACAACTGGTGCGCGCCGGCGTGAAGGAACTCCTCGTGATCTCGCAGGATACGAGCGCCTATGGTCTGGACCTCAAGTACGCCGCGCAGCCCTGGCGCGACGTGGAACGCCGCGCGCATTTCTACGATCTCGCCGCAGCGTTGGGCGAACTCGGCGTGTGGGTTCGCTTGCACTACGTTTACCCCTACCCGCACGTCGACAAAGTCATTCAACTGATGGCCGGCGGACAGGTGCTGCCCTATCTCGACATCCCCTTCCAGCATGCCAGTGCGCGCATTTTGAAATTGATGAAGCGGCCGGCCGCCGCGGAGAATACATTGGAGCGCATCGCGCAATGGCGCAGTGTCGTGCCCGATATTACGATCCGCAGCACCTTCATCGTCGGCTTTCCCGGCGAGACCGAAGAGGACTTCGGGCAGCTGCTCGAGTGGCTGCGTACGGCGCGGCTCGACCGCGTCGGCTGCTTCGAATATTCGCCGGTCGAAGGTGCCGCCGCGAATTCGCTGAATCAACCCGAGGTGCCGGCGGAAATCAAACGCGAGCGGCGCGCACGTTTCATGGAGCTCGCCGCCGAGATCAGCGCAGAGCGCCTGGCCGGCAAGAAAGGCCGCACGATGCAGGTGCTGATCGACCGCATCGACGGCGATGTGGCCGTGGCGCGGTCGAGCAGCGATGCGCCCGAGATCGACGGCATCGTGCGGATTCGCGGCGCCGCAAAACTGGCGGTCGGTGATTGGGCTCGAGTACGCATTACCAAGGCGGCCGCCTACGATCTCGAGGGGAAGTTGGTCGCCTAGTTGTGTAAGCTTTGGAATGGTTCGACGGAGTTTTTTTGAACGGCGGAGTTAACACGTGGAAATTACTGCAGACCGGGTGGTCACCCTTCATTACACGCTCAAAGACGACAGCGGCGCCGTGCTCGACAGCTCCGCCGGAGGCGAGCCGCTGGCCTATATCCAGGGCCATGGCAACCTCGTGGCCGGCCTGGAGAAGGCGCTCGAGGGCAAATCGGATGGCACTTCACTCGCGGTGGTGGTGCCGCCCGCGGACGGGTATGGGGTACGGGATGAGTCGCTGATCCAGCGCGTGCCGAAGCGCTCGCTGCAGGGTGCCGGAGCCATCAAAAAAGGCATGCAATTTCAGGCGCGGACCGACGACGGCATGCGTCTGTTCACGGTAACCGCGGTCATCGGCGACATGGTCGCGCTCGACGGCAATCATCCGCTGGCCGACCAGACTTTACATTTCGACGTGCAAATCGTCGGGGTGCGTGAAGCCACCAGCGAGGAACTCGAACACGGCCACGTGCATGGCGCGGGCGGCCATCATCACTAGCGCTTGCGGGTAAGGGGAAGCTTGCGGGCAGGTCAAAGGCTGAGCGGCTGATTCGTGATTCGGCAGGTTTCGATCACGTCGCTCACGGCCCGGCACCTCGAAGGACCCAGCTCAAGCGTCTTTTCCCAGCCGGGCGCGCCGAACTCGCGCGTGACCAAGTAGCAGCCGGGTTCTAAACCCGAAGTCTCCCAGTCCCGCTGCGACAGCCAGCCCACGGAAAAATCCGTCGCGATCGACGCAAAGTGCTCGCGCAGCGCCGTCAACTGCGGATTGTCCTCGAATAGAACCTGGCGCGTGCCGGTTGCCAGCCGTATATGGGCAAGCAAGCGTTCGGCGACCATGCCGACGAGCGCCTGCCTCTCCCATTCGGCTATGTCGGCTTCGGGAAATTGCCCAAAGGCCCGTGCCCTCAGCACGAAGTGCCGCGCGGTCAGAAACTCCTTCTTCAAGTCGGCGAAGCGGACGCCTTGAGCGTAGGCCGGCACCACGCGGGAGTTGATGAATGCGGACAACTGCTGATAGTCACTGGGTCCGATCCGGCCCATGAAGGCCTCGTACTGCGCGCGATGCTGATCGTGATACCACGCCTTCGTCAGTTCGTATTCCATGCGTGGATGGGTTTGGAAATGTTTGTAAAGCAGGTTCGGTATCACCGATATGGCGCCGTGCTCGAGCAAGGAACCGACGAGCTCCCAAAATCCGAAGGATCTCTCATCGTAGGTGAAGAACCGCTGCAGAAATTGCGTCCGGCAAACCGGATACCACAAAAGAGAGCAGCGGTTGAAAATCTGCAGCTTCTCTCCGCGGGCAAAATCCACCCGCTGCTCGACCGCGCTGATGGGCGGGCTCAGGCTGCCGGCCTCGCGAGACCACTCCTGGTAACCGCCGTAAACGGCCACGATCTGATCGTTGCCTTTCATGATCGAGATCGCCGCCCCCAAACCGTCGATGAAGAGTTCATCATCGTCGTTCAGGGTGTAACTGAATTCGCCCGAGGCCAGGGCGATCGCGGCCGCCAAATTGGGCATGCCGCCGCGGTTCTCCGCTTGACGGATCGCGCGAAAATGGCGGAAGCGGGGAGCGAACCGAGCGATCACTTCCTGCGTGTGATCCGGCGAACAATTGTCCGATATCACGATCTCTACATCATCGCCCCAGCAGACGCTGCGCAGGTGCGCCAATGTCTGCGCAAGCAGGTCGGCGCGGTTGTAGGTGGGTATGCAAATGCTCAGCAAGGGCCTTGCGTGAGTGACCATCGGATCTGCGGGTCGCGCCGACATGCTGCTCTGCATCGAGCTACTTGACGGCGATGACGTTCAGGCTGATGGGCACGCCGTAGGGCCGAAAGTCGCTCGTATCCTGGAACAGGCCGAACGACGCCGCTCGATGCACCTGGGCGAAGCCCGCCTGCCCCAGCAGGTCTCTCAGGATTTGCTCGTTGAAACCCATATGATGGAAATCATGAGGGTCGATCTGGCCGCCAAACATCATGCGCATGGTGTGCCATTTGACCTCTTGGGTTGCCTGCGGGCTGATGAATAGCTGGCAAAGTACGTCGAGATCGGGCACGGAGATGAGAAACTTTCCGCCGCCGGTCAGGATCCGGTGCACGCCGCGCAGTACGGGAAGGACTTCGCTCTGGTTCACGTGCTCGAGCACATGACTGGCGTAGACGTTTTCGATCGAGGCGTCGGCGAACTGGCTCAAGTCGCGCATGTCTCCGACGTAGTCCACATGCGGACCGGGCTGCACGTTGAGGACGCTCCAACCGCCTTTCCGTTCCTGCCCGCCGATGTGCAAATTCATTGACTAGGAGATGTACTTGAACAGCGACAGGCCCTGGGTCAGCGTGAAGGCCTGCATCGCCGCGCTCAAAGTCGTGTTCTGCGAATCGAGCGATGTAATCGCACTGGCATAATCCAAGCTCTGCAGATTCGATATCGACTTCTGGAGCTGCACCTGCTGGTCGCCTGCCACCGACTGTTGGGTGGTGATGCTGTTCAGACGCGCGCCGACGCTGCTCTGCACGGTCTGCGTCTGGGCCAGCGCTTGGTCGATATTGTTGATGGCGCTGTTGATGGAATTATTCAGCTGGGCCGCCGCGGCTCCGCCGCTGCCGGTGGATTGCAATGCCGTCACCAAGTTCTGGACCGACGTGAAGAGGCTCTGGTTGCTGCTCGGCGCCACGCTGAATGAGTCCCCGGCCGCCGGCTGCCCGGACAGCGTGACTTGCAGCCCGCTGAAGGCAATCGTTTGACCTGCGGCGTAGGTGCCTGACGTCACCACGGCATTGGTTGCCGTATCGACGACCTGATAGGCAGTCGCCGCGGTGAAATTGATCGCATACGTGCCGCCGGCGTAGGCCGTCGGGTCCGAGACGGTGGTTGCTCCCACCACGCCGGTGCCGGTATTGCCGGCCGCGGCGCTCACCACGAAGGTACCGTTGCCCGTCTTGACTTGATTGAAGACCGAGATCGCCATTGTCGCCGACGACCACGGTCTGGCCGGCCGCGATCTGCACCTGCACGCTGCCCCTGGTCGCCGTTGTAGGTTGCGCCCGTCGCGGTGAGCGTAAACGGTTGAGTTTGTGTCGCGTAGCCGCCGAATATGTAGTTGCCGCTGCCGTCCTGGGTGTTGGCGAGCCCCACCAGGCTGCTTTGAATCTGGGTGGCTTGAGTGGCGATCGCGCTGAGACCTTGAGTCGACTCGGTACCGCTGTTGGCCTCGAGCGCGAGATCGCGCAGACTCTGCAGGGCCGATTGCACCTGCGTCAACGCCGAATCCTCGGTATTGAGGCTGCCTTGCGCGCTGGTTCGAATTGGTGTCGTACTGCTGGCTCTGGGCCAAGGCCTGGTTGTAGTCGGTCACCAGCCCGGCAGCCACCGGATTTTGCGACGCCGTCGTGAACGACTGGCCCGAGGAGATCTGATTTTGGGTGGTCGAGAGATTGGACTCGAGCTGATTGATGGCCGTCAGGAACTGCGTTTGCTCTAGGCTTTGAGTGACACGCATGGCGTCTCCTTAGGAATACGTGCCGTTGATCGAATCGATCAGCGTGGTGAACAAACCGCTGGCGACGGTCAGCACCTGCGCCGAGGCTTGGTAGGCCTGCTGCCATTGCAGCAGGTTGGCCGCTTCATCATCGAGATTGACCCCGGAGGTCGACTGCACGGCGGCCTGCGCCGAACTGTTGACCGCCGTCTGCGCCGTCTGCGCCGTGTTGACCTGCTGCGCCTGCGTGCCTATGGCCGTGACCAGCCCGCTCACCGCGCCGCTGATGCTCACCGATCCGCCGTCGAGGACGCCCTGGCTTTGCTGATTGGCGCCGGCCGTCGCATTGCTGTTGTCGCCCGTGCCGCCGGCATTGCTGTGCACGGTGAACACGTCGCCCGTGGCCGGCGTGCCGCTGATCTGGGTCTGCCAGCCGTTGAGCGTGATATTGGCGCCGCTGGTATAGGCGAAACTGCCGGCGCCGTTGACCGAATAGGTGGTCGGGCTGGTGAATGCAATGGTGGTCGTCGCCAGCAAATTCGGGTTGGCCGCGTCGAGCACCGTGCCGGCGGCGATGGTGGCGTTGCCGGTATTGCTGTCGGAGGCGGAAGTCGCGATCGCGCCCGCGGCGGCGATCTGCGACGGGTTGGTGAGCGCCACCTGGATGGTGGCGGCGGCCTGCGCCGTGGGCTGAATGAGAAACTGATCCCCGGCGGCCGGCGTTCCCGACAGGACGATGGACAAACCGGCTCCGGTCAGCGGACTCGCCGCGGTACCGGCGCCGCTGAGCGTCACCTGGCCGCCCGTGGTGCTGTCCGTCAGGGTGTAGGCACCGGCGTTGTAGGCGAGGACGTAGTTGTCCGGGGTCAGCGCTCCGAGGTTGGTAATGCTGACGCTGGCCGTGGTCGCGTCCGTGTTGTTCGACGAGGCCGTGGCCTGCGGGCCCCCGACGGAAAACAAATTCGCGCCGAAATTCCCGTTCAGATCCAGCCCGGCATTCTGCTGGGCGTTGGCGCTCTGGCTCAGGGCCGTGGCGATCTGGCCCAATTGATTCAGCGCCGGATTGATGACCTGGGTGCGCGCCTGCAGCAGCCCGCCGAGATCTCCGGAGGTGATGGAGTTGCTGATGGACGCACCGTTCAGCGCCGACGTGGAGATCTGCAGCTCCGAGGCGTTGAACTGCATCGGGGACGGTGGTCAATGTGGTCGTCACGCCCTGCAGCACCAGCGGCTGGCCGTTGCCGACGAACACATTCATGCTGCCGTTCTGATCGGTGGTGGTGGTCACGCCGACCAGCTGCGAGAGGTTGCTCACCAGCTGATCGCGCTGATCGAGCAGGGTGTTGGGCGTCTGGCCCCCGGCGCTGCCTTGCACGATTTGCTGGTTCAGCTGCGCGATCGACTGGGCGTAGGAATTGATCTGCGTGACGTCGGCCGTGATCCGGGTATTGACGTCGGAATTCAAGGCATTCAGCTGGGTGCTCGAGCTCTGAAAGCTGCTGGCGAGGCTCTGGGCATCGCCCAGCAAGGCCTGGCGCGCTGCCGTCGAGGTCGGATTGTTGGCCACATTCGACCAGCCGCTGTAGTAGGTCTGCAGCGCCGTGGTCAGGCCGTCGGCCGTGGTGCCGAACAGATTGTCGATCTGGCTGGTGTAATTCTGCTGCGCGTTGAGCGACCCCAGGGCGCTCTGCGAGGTATTGTACTGATTGGTCTCGGCTTGGCTGAAGGCGCGGACGACTCCCGCGACGACCACGCCGGCTCCGACCGTCACGCTGCCGTTGGATTGCGGCGCCGCAGACGTCAGTTCGATGGATTCGACGTCGTAGCCCGGCGTGTTGGCGTTGGCGACGTTATTGCTGGTAACGGCTATCGCCTGCTGGAGCGCCTGCAGCGCCGTGAGACTGATTCCAATCGCATCTGACACGAGTTTCTCCGAGCTACCGATGAGTCCAGCCAGCCCCAATCCTGGGAGTTATCGGCAAACTCCGGCATTTCTAAAGTGCGCTGCTCCGCGCGCCGAGCGCCGACCGCAGCGTGTCGCTGTTGAGGATTTGATTTAACTTATTCCCGTAGTCCGGGTCGGTGGCATAGCCGGACCTGGCGATGCTGTGGACATAGGCCTGCGCATTGCCGCCGGCGGCGATCGCCTCCCGATACCGCGGCGAATTGCTGAGCAGGTTGGCGAAGTCGCTGACGCTTTCCTCGATCGACCCGTAGGCGCGAAACGCCGTGCGGCGCTGCGTCGCGACGCCGCCGCTGAACTCCACGGTGTCGGCGACGGCGCGCGCGCCGTTCCAGCCCTCGCCCGCCTTGATGCCGAACATGTTCAGGCTCGGGCATGCCGTCGGCGGTGCGCGCCATGCGCTTGCCCCAGCCGGTCTCCAAGGCCGCCTGCGCCAAGAGCCCGAGCGGACTGACGCCCAGGCTTACCGCCACGCGGCGAATCGTCGGCAGCACGGCGCTGACGAACTGCGCCGCGTGCTGCGGCGTGACCGCATCGGAGGTCTGATGCGCGCCCGAGCGCCCGTCGGGGTGCGCACCCGCGGCCGCCGGACCGGTCCTGGGCAGGCTCGAATGGACCGCCGCCGCGCCGGGCGCCGTCTGCGCCGCCTTTCCGCCGAGCTGGCGCTCGAACAGCCGGGCGATGCCCAGGTCCGTGATGTTTGCTCAATGTCAGTGCGACCTGCTTGTCGAACATGTCCTGATACATGCCGGTCTCGTTGCTGTCGGGCTCGCCGTCGGCGGCGCTGGCGTCGCGCATGCTCTTCAGCATCATTTGCAGAAACAACGCCTCGACCTGCTGCGACACGGCGCGAATCGCCTCCGGCGAGCGTGGGCGCGTTCTTCAACGCGGCGAGCCCGTTGAGGTCGGTGTAGGTGGACGGCCGCCGCCGAGGGCGCGGACAATGGCGGGGCGGTGAGCGGTTGCAGCGGTGTGGTCATTTAAATCACGATCAGCTCGGCTTGCAGTGCGCCGGCTTCCTTCAGTGCCTCCGAGTATGGCGACCAGATCGCCGGGCGCGGCGCCGACGTCGTTGACGGCGCGCACGATCTGCTCGAGCTCTACGCCGGGGTTGAACAGAAACATGTGATTCGAGCCTTGGTCGACCTTGATGACGGAATTGTTGACCACCGTGGTCTGCCCGCTTTGGAGAAGGGCAGCGGCTGGCTCACGCTCTGCTCCTCTTTGATGCTGACCGACAGCGAGCCGTGCGAGACGGCCGCCGGGCTCACCCTCACATTGCTGCTGATCACCACCGTGCCGGTGCGCGAATTGATGATCACCTTGGCCGCCGCGCTGGCCGGCTCGACCTGCAGATTCTCGACCGTCGACAGGAAGGCGATCCGCTGGGTCGGATCCAAGGGCGCGCGCACGCGCACCGAGCCGCCGTCGATGATGCTGGCGAAGCCGGCGCCCATGCTCTTGTTCACGCTCGCAACCAGGCGCGTCGCGGTCGTGAAGTCCGGATCGTTGAGATTGAGAACGATGGCATCGCCCTTGTCGATCTGCGTGGGCACCGCACGCTCGATGGTGGCGCCGTTCGGGATGCGGCCCGAGCTCGGCACATTGACCGTGAGCTTCGAGCCGTCGTTCGCGTCGACGCCGAACCCGCTGACGATCAGATTGCCCTGGGCGATCGCGTAGATCTGCCCGTCGAGCCCGTGCAGGGGCGTTACCAGCAGCGAACCGCCGCGCAGGCTCTTGGCATTCGCGATGGAATTCACCGTGATGTCGATGGTTTGTCCGGGCTTGACGAAGGCCGGCATGACCGCATGCACCGACACCGCCGCGACGTTCTTGAGCTGCGGAGTGACGTTCGACGGCACGACCACGCCGAGCTGCGCCAGCATGTTCGTGAGCGACTGAATGGTGAAGGGCGCCTGGCTGGTCTGGTCGCCGGTGCCGTTCAAGCCGACCACCAGGCCATAGCCGACCAGCTGGTTGGTGCGCACGCCCTGCACCTGCGCCATGTCCTTGATGCGCTCGGCGTGGACGAACGAGGCCGCCAGCCAAAGGACCGACGTCGATGCAGATTCGGTGGAATATGACGCACGGGCTGGATCCTCTACATCGGAGCAAATACGGAGTTGAAGAACCGCGTCAGCCAACCCATGCGGTTGGAGCTGTCGATGACGCCCTTGCCGGAATAGCTGATGTGTGCATCGGCGAGCTTGTCGGAGGTCACGGTGTTGTTGGTCGCGATATCCGCCGGCCGTACCACTCCGGAGATGTGGATGAACTCGTCGCCCTGATTGAGCTTCAGGCTCTTGTCGCCCTCCACCACCAGATTGCCGTTGCTCTCCACATTGGTCACCGTCACGGTCAGGCTGCCCACCAGGCTATTGCCCTGCGTAGCTGGAGCCTTCGCCGTCAAAGGTGTTCGAGCCGCTCAAGGTCGTGTCGAAAATCGGGAACGCCCTTGGTGGTGATGGATTTGCCGAAGATGGTCGGGCCCGGTATCCGCGGTGGCGCTGGTCTTGGTGGTCTTGGTGATCGCGCTCTTGCTGGCATTGGTCGATTCGTTCAGCACGATGGTCAAGACGTCGCCCACGCGGCGCGCCTTGAGATCGGCAAACAGGGCCATTTCCTGTCCCGCCTGATAGATCGCGCCGTCGGTGCGCGGCGTGGGCGGCGGCAGCACCCGTGCCGGCAGCGGTTTCCGGATGCTTGTCCTTCGCGGCATCATGCCGCACCCCGCCAGCGCGGCGCACAGCGTGACCGCCGGCGCGGCCGACAGCGCCGACCCGAGCAGTGCGCGTAGCGGACCCGGTGCGCGGCCCGAGCCGGCGGTTTCCCGATCGATTGCGGCGTGTGTCATGGCGCGGCTCATCATGAGAGGTTGGTCGTGAGGTATTCGCAGCATCTGATCGGTGGTCGTGATCGCCTTGGAATTCATCTCGTAGGCGCGCTGGCACTCGATCATGTTGACGAGCTCGGTGACCGTGTTCACGTTGGAAGTCTCCAATGAGCCCTGCTGTCACGGTGCCGAGGCCGTTGGTGCCCGGGGTGCCGGCCTGCGGCGCGCCGCTCGCCGCGGACTCGACCAGGAGGTTGTTGCCGGTCGGCTGCAGGCCTTCCTCGTTGATGAAATCCGCCAACTGCACTTGGCCGATCTGCGTCGTCTTGTTGGTCGCGGACACGGCCGTCACCACGCCGTCGGTGCCGATCGTGACCGACTGCGTGCCCGCGGGAATCGTGATCGCCGGCGACAGCGGGTAGCCGCTCGCCGTCACGACATTGCCCTGGGAATCCAGCGTGAGCGACCCGTCGCGCGTGTAGGCGAGCGTGCCGTCGGGCATGGTGATCTGCAGGAATCCGCGCCCGTTGACCATCAAGTCCAGGCTGCCGCCGGTCTGCGTCACGCTGCCCTGGGTGTAGTTCTTCTCCGTGGCGACGATGCGCACGCCGGTTCCGAGGGTAAGTCCGGTCGAGTACTGCGTGTTCTGCGTGCTCTGCGCACCCACCTGCCGGACGTTCTGGTACATGAGATCCTGGAACGCCGCGCGATCCGACTTGAAGCCCGTGGTATTGGCGTTGGCGAGGTTGTTGGCGATGACGGCCATCTGCGTGTTCTGAGCGTCGAGGCCGGTCTTTGCCGACCATAATGCGAGATTCATCGGAATGTATCCTTGTAGATTCATCGTATTACGATGCGTTCGACATCAGCTGTTCGGCGGTCTGTTCGTTCTGTGTCGGCGGAGTTCATGCTCTTGACCTGAAATTCGTACAGGCGCTGCAGTTCGATCATGTTGATCAGCGACTGCGCGGCATTGACATTGCTCGACTCCAGCATTCCCGAGGTCAGCGTCACGGTCGGATCGGTCGGCGCCTTGCTGCCGTCCTTCAGGCGCAGCAGTCCGTCATCGCCCTTTTGCAGGCTCTGCTGCGGCGGATTCACCAGCTTGATGATGTCGGTTTGCGTGCTCGCGCTCGGCGCCAAGCCGAGCGGCACGACCGACACCGTGCCGTCGCTGCCGATGGTGACCTGCGTGGACGGCGGTATGTTCAAAGGGCCCTGCTCGGTGAGCACCGGCAAGCCGCTCGCCGTGGTCACCGCGCCCGTCGGCGCTGACGCGCAAATCGCCGGCCCGCGTGTAGGCCTCCTTGCCGTCCAAGCCTTGGACCGCGATGTAGCCCTTGCCGTTGACCGCCACGTCGAGATCGCGGCCCGTGCTCTGCATGACGCCGCTCGAGAAATCCGTGCCGGCATCGCTCGCCACCGCGTTCACCCGCGTCGGATAGCCGACGCCGTAGATCGGCTGGCTGACGAAGGAGACCGAGTCGGCGCGAAAGCCGACGGTGTTGACGTTCGCGATGTTGTGGTTGTTGACGGCCTGCGCTTGCATGATCTGCTTCGCGCCGGTCATCGCCACATAGAGACCTCTATCCATTGGTGGCGATGCCGATCACGGTCTGCGACATCTGGTCGGCGGTGGTGATGACCTGCGCGTTGGCCTGGAAGGCCCGCTGCTCGGTGATCATGTTCACCAGCTCGGTGGTCAGATCCACGTTCGAGCTTTCCAGAGCGCCGGACTGAATGCTGCCGAACCCGGCGGAATCCCGCCGTCCCCTGCACCACCGTGCCGGAGGAGAAGGTCTGCGCCCAATTGGTGTTGCCGAGCTGCTGCAGGCCTTGCGGGTTCGGGAAATTGGCGATGGCCAGCTGTCCGAGCTGCGTGGTGCGGCCGTTGGTATAGACCGCGGACACGACGCCGGTGGGATCGATGGACACCGTGCTGAGCTGGCCGGTGGTGTAGCCGTTCTGAATGATCGAAGTCACGCCGAACTGCGTGCCGTACTGGGTCGTCTGGCCGAAGTTGAACGCCATGTTCATGGCGCGCGCGCCGTCCGTCGGGGTGAATCCGCCGAAGGTCACGTTGCCGTTCGGGGGCGCCGTGACCGCGCCGGTGTTCGAGAAGGTCAGGGTCTGGGCGGCGCCGGCCGGACTGCCGTTCACCGTCATGTTCACGGTCCACAGTGCCGGGCGTCGCCGTCTGCGTAAAGTACAAGGTGGCCGGATACGAGTTGCCGAGCGAGTCGTACACCGTGGTCGATGTCGACTGGTTGTAGGTGGTCGGATTCGTCGGGATCGAATGGCGCCTGGCCGTGGGCACGCGTGGCATTCGACGGCAAATTCAGGATCACATTGCCGGTCGGTGGTCGCCACCGGAGCGCTCTGCGCGGTTTCCAGATTGAGATTCTGCAGGGCGCCGGTGTTGAAGCCGCCGTTGGCCAGCGGCGGATAGACCTGCAGGAACTGTCCGGTGCGAGCTGATCACATTGCCGTTCTGGTCCTCGGAGAATTGGCCGTTGCGCGTGTACACGGTGCCGCTCGGGCTATTCAGCGTGAAGAAGCCGTTGCCGTTGATCGCCATGTCCAGCGGGCGTGGACGTCGGTGATGATGTTGCCCTGCGTGAACTGCTGCGCGGCGGTCACGACGCGCACGCCCTCGCCGCCCGTCGAGGTGTTGAGATTGACCGCGCCGGACGCGTACACGTCGGCGAACTCCGCCTGCGAGTTCTTGAAGCCGACCGTGTTGGCGTTGGCGATATTGTTCGAGGTGACGTCCAAGCCGAGCTTCGCGGCTGAGAGCCCGGATAAAGCAATACTGAAACGTAGACATGCATGTGCTCCTGAATGAATTAGTTCGAAATCTGCTGAACGCTGCTGAACGGCACGCTGCCGAGTCCTGCGACGTTCAAGGTCAGTCCCGTCGGTGCCGGCGCCCATGGTGACGCTGTCGACGGTGCCGTTGACCAGCGTGGTCACGGCGGTGCCGCTGGCGACGCCGGCGACCTGTGGCGCTCAAGCGTGTAGGTGCCGGCGGGCGCGGCCGAGCCGTTGGAGCTCTGGCCATTCCATGAGAAATTCGCCAGGCCCGCCGATTGCGCTCCGAGATTGATCGACTTCACCAGCACGCCGGCGCTGTTCGATATGTTGAGCGTCACCTGCGAACTGGTCTGCGGCACGCTGACCGCGCCGGTCAACGTCGCGCCGGCCGTGGCCAGGGTCCCGGTCGAGCTGGCCGCGAGCACTTGATGACCGAGCAAGGAGGACGCCTGCAGCGCCTGGCTCGAGGTCAGCGAATTCGACAAGGTGCTGAACGAGGTATTGAGCTGGGTGATGCCCTGCACTTCGCTCAGTGAAGCCAGCTGGCTCAGGAATTCGTTGCTGTCCACCGGGCTGGTCGGATCCTGGTTCTGCAGCTGCGCCAGCATGAGCGTCAAGAAATCCGTTCCGCCCAGGGTCACGCCGTTGGCCGCGGCGCCGTTGGCGGTGCTCGCGCCGTTGGCGGTCGTGCTGCTGCCGGTGCCGGTCGTGCCGTAGTGCCGGTGCCGGTGCCGGTGGTTGCGTGTGTGTGGCCGATGATCATGATGATGTCCTAGCGGCTAGTGGCCCATCGAAATGACTTTGAGGAGCAGATCGCGCGCGGTGTTGATGGCCTCGACGTTGGTCGCGAAGGATCGATTCGCCGAGATCATGTTGGTCATCTCTTCGATCGAATTGACGTTCGAGGTGTAGACGTAGCCGTCCTTGTCGGCGAGCGGATTGTCGGGCTGATAGGTCTTGAGGGGCGGCGTGGTGCTTTCGACGATGCCCAGAACGCGCACGCCCTTCGCCGCGTCTTGATCGTCGAAATCCCGCATCGGCGTCATTCATCATCGCCTGGAACACCGGATGCCGGGCGCGATAGACCTTGGTCACGTCGCCGTTGACGCTTTCGGCGTTGGCAAGATTGCTGGCCGTGGTGTTCAGGCGGATGGTCTCGGCATTCAGAGCGCTTCCCGATACGTTGAACACATTGAACAAAGACATGCTTTCTCTCCTAGATCTTCGGGCTACTGCCCGGCGATCGCGAGCTGCATCTCCGCTATCTTGCAGATTGATGAAATTCAGACTCGCCTGATAGCGCACGTTGTTCTCGGAAAAGGCCGCCTGCTCCACGGGCATTTCCACGGTGTTGCCGTCCAGCGATGCCTGATAGGGATTGCGGTATTTCAATTCGCCGGACGGCAGTTCGCCGTCGTTGAAGGTGATGTGCGCGGCGTGGGTCACCTGCAGCGGCAGCTCGGTCTCCCCCTGCGTCTGCGACAGCACCGCGCTGAAGTCGATGTCCCGCGCCTTGTAGCCCGGCGTATCGGCGTTGGCCAGATTGGTGGCCAGGACGCCGAGGCGCTGCCCGTGCAGCAGCAGCGCTTGCTCATGGATACCGAAAACATTGTCGAACATGGTTGATCTCCTCGGGCATACCTCAAGCAAGAGCTGTGCCAAACCGCGAAGAGTGCGAATAGCGTGCACCAGCGCACGGATTATCGGCCGGCAAGCGCGCCTCGCACGCCGTGCGCGGCGCGCCGGGCGGGATGCGCGGCAAGGAATTGCCGCCGGCGGCCGCGGCGGCGGCAAGCATCGAGGAATTGCCGCCGTGGGCTGTCAGCGGCCGCATCGCGGGATCGCGCGCGGTTGCCCTCGAGCTCATGGCACGCCGCTTGCTTGTTACCCTCCTATGATGCGAACACCGTCAAAATATCGTCGCTGGATCATTGGGACTGAGCCTCGGCTCGCTCTCGGCGTTGGGCTTTGCGGCCGCAGGCGCAGTCGGCTGGCAGCCGACACGCAAGACATCGCGCAGCTCGAAGCGCTGGCCAAATCCCAGGCTGCGCTGCAATTCCCGCCGCTGACCGACCGGCAGCGCTTCTTGGTCGGCCCGATCGATCCGCGCCTGAAACTCGAGCGCTGCAGTCTGCCGCCCAAGGCCGCTGTGGGCTCCGGGACAGCACATGCGCGATCGCGTCATGGTGGAGCTGCGCTGCCCAGGTACTCCGGCATGGCATCTCTATGTGCCCGTCAGAATCGTCGGCACTTCGACGGTCACCATCGCCGCGCACGCCATCGTGGTGGGCAGCGTTCTGACGGACAAGGACGTGCGCACCGAACAGCGCGATGTTTCCGAGCTGCCGCCCGGGTATATGGACGATCCCGACGGTGGCGATCGGGCTGACCGCCAGCCGGCCGATCTCGAGCGGCGCCGTCATCACCAATCAGTACTTGGTGGCCGCCAAAGCGGTGCAGCGCGGCCAAGAGGTGACCCTGGTGGCCGATGTCGGCTGCCATGAGCGTCCGCATGGCCGGCCGCGCCCTGAGCGATGGCCTTATGAATCAACGAGTTAAAGTGGAGAACCTGTCGTCGGGTAAGATCGTGGAGGGCATCGCACGCTCCGAACAGGTGGTCGAAATTATTTCTCAATAGCCCTTCAGTGATGCGCGTCACAGTCGATAACTATTCCAGATGAGTGCGATAGTTGAAGCGTTCGCTAAAGTTCATCCAAACCCTGACGATAACCCTGGTATGGGCCAATGCTAGCCCTAGGAGAATTTCGGTGACTGACAAAATCAGTGCATATTCAACCGCCGAGCCGGTCGCGCCCGTCAAGGGTTCGAACAGCAACGGCGTTGTAACCGACAAATCGCAGGGCGAGGCTGCGGCCGCGGGCGCGTCGACGTCCCAGACCGGCGATACCGTGACCCTGACGGACTCCGCGCGTTCCCTGCAAAAGATCGAAGAAGCCGTCGCCAAGGCGCCGGTCGTCAACGCGGCGAAAGTGGCCGCGGTGAAACAAGCCGTCAATTCCGGCACCTACCAGGTCGATGCCGGTCAGGTCGCCGACAAGACTGCTGCAATTCGAGCGCGGGCTGAAGTAAGCCCATGGAGCAGGATGCGCGCCGCCGTCTCGAGGATGTCCTGGATCGCGAGATCGAGGTTGCGCGCAGCCTTGGCGGCCACCTTGGCCGCGGAACGAGCCGCCCTCACCGGCGACTCGCCCCGAAGCCGTCGAGCAAAAGGCGGCGGAGAAAATTCAGCTCCTCGAAACCATAGAAAAGCTCGAAGCAGAACGCCGCGCGCTGTGCGCCGCCCCCAACGCACCCGGGCTGGCGGCGGCGGTCGCCGAACGCTGGCGCGCCCTGATGGAACTGATGGCCGGCTGCCGCACCGCGAACGAGGTCAACGGCCACATCATCCATGTCCGGCAACATCAAATCCGGCAGCTGATCGACATCGTCCGCGGCGGACCCGCGATCACCTACGGCCCGCAAGGAAAGACCTTCGCCAAAGCGCTGCGTGCGCTGGCGCGGGCTTGAGCCATGCTGGTCCTCAGCCGCCGCGCCGATGAATCCATCGTCATCCAACCGGCGGACGGCGTGGACGCCAACATGACCATGGCGCAGCTGTTCGCCAACGGTCCCATCCAGATCACCCTGCTGGGCGGAACCGGCCGGCGCGTCAAGATGGGCATCGAAGCCCCCGAGCAACTCGCCATCCGGCGCAAAGACGTCGCCTAAGACTCGACTGTCCGCTCTGCGGTCGAATTTTTCTCCGCTCCCGGCACGCGCCCATAGGCCGTTGATTTTACATATCAATCCGGCGCCTTACATATCTTTGGCGATGCAATTGAACGCTTCGCTAACTACTTCGCGATGTGCATAATGGCGCTCCCACAACGATGATCACGCGAAGGTACCGAACGGATGGAGCGTCGCTTGCACACCCGCCACCGAGCACGCACCACCGTGTACGTGGTGATGTCCGGACGAAAGAGCCGAATTTGCAAGGCCAAGAACCTGAGTGCCAACGGCGTGTTCGTCGAAACCGAAAATCTCGGGCTGCGCAAGGGACAGCAGGTGCAGCTGGCCTTCGCGATCAACCTCGGACTGGTGACCAAGATTCATCGCCGCACCGCCATCGTCGCGCATGTCACGCGCGGCGGCACCGGACTCATGATGGAGCAGTTCGCGGGACGCTGAGCAGCCGCCGGCTTGACACATCCTGTAAACTTACAGGAATGCCACCCTTCGATCCGCCCCGCTCGGATGCCATCCGCATCCGTGGCGCCCGCCAGAACAATCTCAAAAATCTCGACCTCGATCTGCCGCTCAACGAGCTGATCGTCGTCACCGGGCGTCAGCGGCTCCGGAAAATCCTCGCTGGTGTTCGACACGCTGTACGCCGAGGGCCAGCGCCGCTACGTCGAGACCTTCTCGCCCGTACGCGCGGCAATTCCTGGATCGGATGGACAAGCCGCTGGTCGACCGCATCGAAGGCATTCCGCCCGCGATCGCCATCGACCAGACCAATCCGGTGCGGACCTCGCGCTCCACCGTCGGCACCATGACCGAGCTCAACGATCACTTGAAGCTGCTGTTTGCGCGCGCCGCGGTGCTGCATTGCCAGGGCTGCGGCACGGCCGGTGCGGCGCGACACGCCCGCGAGCATTCAAGATTCTCTGCGGGTGCTCGCCCGCGATCACGGCGATCCGCCGTTGCTGCTGACCTTTCCGGTGCCCATCCCGAAGAATTTCACCGAAGCCGAGATCAAGGCGCTGCTCTCCGGCCAAGGCTACACGCGCATCCATGAGAAGCGCGGCGACACCCTGCAAGTGATTCAGGACCGCTTTCGCTGGTCCACGGTGGACCCGGCCCGGGCCGGCGATGCCATCGAAGCCGCGCTGAAGGTCGGTCAGGGCCGCCTCGACGTCTACCCCCGCGCCGCCGAGCCCGGACGCCAATGCCGGTGCCGGCGCGGGTCGCCGGCAGTGCCGGCGAGCGCCGCCGCTTCGCGGCACCCTGGCGCTTCTCGACCGGGCTGCACTGCCCGGACTGCGACATCAACTACAAGGATCCCAGTCCCAGCACCTTCAGTTTCAATTCCCCCATCGGCGCCTGCGAGACCTGCCGCGGTTTCGGCCGCAGCATCGGCGTCGACTATGGCCTGGTCATTCCGGATACGCTCCTTGAGTCTTCGCCAGGGGGCCATCAAGCCCTGGCAGACCGAGTCCTACAAGGAATGCCAGGCGGACCTCCTGCAAGTTCGCCCGCAAGCGCGGCATTCCCGTGGACACGCCCTGGCGCGATCTGACCGATGCCGAGCGCGCCTGGGTGATCGAGGGCGAAGGCGAATGGACCAAGAATGTCTGGTACGGCGTGCGCCGCTTCTTCGCCTGGCTCGAAACCAAAGCCTACAAGATGCACATCCGCGTGCTGCTGTCGCGCTACCGCTCCTACACCGAATGCAGCGCCTGCCGCGGCGCACGTCTCAAGCCCGACGCCCTGCTGTGGCGGGTCGGCAATCCCGGCATCAACATCCGCGAAATGATGCTGCTGCCCATCGACGACAGCCGCCGCTTTTTCGCCGCGCTCGAATTGCCGGCGCCGCTCGATGAGGCCGCCGATTTGCTGCTGCGGGAAATCCGCGCGCGCCTCGAGTATCTGACGGACGTGGGCCTGGGCTATTTGAACCTCGACCGCCAGTCGCGCACCCTGTCCGGCGGCGAAGTGCAGCGGATCAATCTCACCACGGCGCTCGGCACCTCGCTGGTCAACACCCTGTTCGTGCTCGACGAACCGTCCATCGGCCTGCATCCGCGCGACGTCGGCCGCATCGTCGGCGTCATGCAGCGCCTGCGCGACGCCGGCAACACGCTGGTGGTGGTCGAGCACGACCCGAAGGTGATGCAGGCCGCGGATCGCGTGCTCGATATCGGACCCGGCCCCGGCGAGCACGGCGGAGAAATCGTGTTCTTCGGGCCCATCGCGCGAACTCGCCAAGGCCAAGGGATCGCTCACCGCCGACTATCTGTTTCGGCCGCAGGCGAGTGGAAATACCGCGCGACGACCGGCCGGCCGCGCGGCGAAGCGGCGCGGCACGCCCGGCGAAGCGTCCGGCGTCGGCGCCGGCGCCGCCGGCAGTTTGCGGCTGCGGGCGCCGCCGAGCACAATCTCAAGAACATCGACGTCGAGATTCCGCTGCGGCGCCTGGTCTGCGTCACCGGCGTCAGCGGCTCGGGCAAATCCACCCTGGTGCACGACATTCTGTATCCGGCGCTGCTGCGCGCCAAGGGCAAGCCCACCGAAAATCCCGGCCTGCACCGCGCGCTCGCAGGGCGCCGAGTTGATCGACGACGTGGTCATGGTGGACCAGAGCCGCATCGGCCGCACCACACGCTCCAATCCCGCGAGCTATGTCGGCGCCTTCGATGCGATCCGCGACTTGTTCGCCCGCCTGCCGCAGGCTCGCGAGCGCAAGTACACCGCCGGCACCTTCAGTTTCAACGCCGGCAACGGCCGCTGTCCGGCATGCGGCGGCAACGGCTTCGAACACGTCGAGATGCAATTTCTCTCGGACGTGTACCTGCGCTGTCCCGACTGCGACGGCCGGCGCTATCGCGCCGAAGTGCTCGAGGTCCAGTCTGTCCCGCGGCGATGCGCCGCCCAAGAGCATCGCCGATGTTCTCGACCTGACGGTCTCCGAAGCCCTGGCGTTCTTCGCCGCGCGACACCGAAGTTTGCCTGCGCCTGGCGCCGCTGGCGGAAGTCGGCCTCGACTACCTGCGGCTGGGTCAGCCCGTGCCGACGCTTGTCGGGCGGCGAGGCGCAGCGCCTCAAGCTCGCCGGGCATCTGGCCGAGAGCGCCGTGCGCTTGAATGCCGCCCGAAGAAAGGCCGCGCGCGCCCCGGCCGACGCCGCGCAGCGCAAGGGCTCGCTCTTTCTGTTCGATGAGCCGACCACCGGCCTGCACTTCGACGATGTCGCGAAGCTGCTGCGCGCCTTCCGGCGGCTGATCGACGCCGGTCACTCGCTGCTGGTGATCGAGCACAACCTGGACGTGGTGCGCGCCGCCGACTGGATCATCGATTTGGGCCCCGAGGGCGGCGAGGCCGGCGGCCGCATCGTCGTGCGTCGGTACGCCGGCCGACGATCATGCGCGACTCGCCGCCTCGCACACCGGGCCGCGCGCTCATCGAGGCAGAGCAAGCCGTTGCGGCCGGCTGCGCGCGCAGGCGCCGGTGCGCGGATGCGGCGAACGCCGTTCGGGATGCAGCGGCGTCCGCGCACCGGCCCCGACGTCCATCGAGATTCACGGCGCCCGCGAACACAATCTCAAGAACGTCGACGTGAAGCTTGGGCCTCAACCAATTCACCGTCATCACCGGCGTGTCGGGCAGCGGCAAGAGCACCCTGGCCTTCGACATTCTATTTGCCGAAGGACAGCGGCGTTACCTCGAATCCCTGAACGCCTATGCGCGGCAATTCGTGCAGCCCGCGTCGCGGCCCGACGTCGACGCCATCTTCGGCATTCCGCCCACCGTGGCCATCGAGCAGCGCACCAGCCGCGGCGGACACAAGAGCACGGTGGCGACTCTCACCGAGATCTATCACTTCCTGCGCCTGCTCTACGTGAAGCTGGGGGTGCAGTACTGCCCCGCCTGCGAAGCGCCGCATCGAGCCGCAATCCGCGGACGCCATCGCCGCGCGCCTGCTCAAGGACTATCGCGGGCAAGAGCATCGCCCTGCTGGCGCCGCTCATCGTGGCGCGCAAGGGCCTGTATACCGCACTCGCGAAATGGGCGCGCGGCAAGGGCTTTTCGCATCTGCGAGTCGACGGCGAGCTGCTGCCGACGGCGAAGTGGCCGCGGCTCGACCGCTTCATCGAGCACAATATCGAATTGCCCATAGCGACGCTTGACGGTGAGCGCCGGCGCGCGAGGCCGAACTGCGCCGGGCGCTGGACCTGGCATTGGAGCATGGACGCGGCGTGGTGCATGTCGAACTGCGGCCGACGCGCGGCGCCGATGCCAGCGTCTTCTCCACCAAGCGCGCCTGCCCGAACTGCGGCACCGGCTTTCCCGAACTCGATCCGCGGCTGTTCTCGTTCAATTCGAAGCACGGCTGGTGCAAGAGCTGCTTCGGCACCGGATTGCAATTGGAGGAATTCGACGCCGAGCAGAGCGGCGAGGAATCCACCTGGCGGGAGGCGGACGGCGCAAGCGGAGGACGGCCGACCGGTCGCCTGTCCGGATTGCGCGGGTCAACGCCTCAATCCCGTGGCGATGCATGTGTTGTTTCGCGGCCAGTCGATCGCCGCGCTCACCGATCTGCCGGTGCAGGATTTCTCCGCCGAGCCTGCAAAAGCTCAAGCTGATCGGCCGCGAACGCGACATCGCGCGCGACTTGCTGGCGGAACTCGCGGCACGCACCGCCTTTCTGTGCGATGTCGGTTTGGGCTATCTGCAATTGAACCGCGCCGCACCCACGCTCTCCGGCGGCGAGGCGCAGCGCATTCGGCTGGCGGCGCAGCTCGGATCGAATCTGCAGGGCGTTTGCTACGTTCTGGACGAACCGACCATCGGCCTGCACCCGCGCGACAACGTCGCGCTGCTCGACACCTTGGACAGGCTGCGCGCCAAGGGCAACACCCTGATCGTGGTCGAGCACGACGAAGACACCATTCGCCGCGCCGATCATGTGATCGATCTGGGTCCCGGCGCCGGCACCCGCGGCGGCCACGTGGTGGCGCAAGGAACGGCCGCGGAACTCGCCCGCATCGGGCAATTCCGCGACCGGCCGCTGTCTCGCGGCGCCGCTGCAGCATTCGCGCTCCCGGCGCCGCGCCGTCGATCGCGATACGCCCATGATCGAAATCAGCGGCGCCACCCTGCACAATCTTCGCAAAGTCGACGCGCGCATTCCGCTCGGGCGATTGACGGTGATCACCGGCGTCTCGGGATCCGGCAAGTCCTCCCTGGCGCGCGATGTGCTCATGCGCAACTTGAAGCGCCTGTTGGCGCGGCCGCAGCGCTCGAACGCGCAACGGCAAGGCCGACGTGCCGTCCTCGAGGGATGCGATGCCATCACGGGTTGGCAGTAGATCAGCCGCGTCCTCGAGGTCGATCAAACGCCCATCGGCAAGACTCCCCGCTCCTGCCCCGCGACCTACATCGGATTCTGGGACTCCATTCGCCGCCTCTACGCGGACACCACCGAGGCGCGCATGCGCGGCTTCACCGCCAGCCGATTTTCCTTCAATACCGCCGGCGGCCGCTGCGAGGCCTGCGAAGGCCAGGGGATGCAGCGCATCGAGATGAGCTTCTTGCCCGACGTGCAGGTGCTGTGCGATGTCTGCGGCGGCAAGCGCTTCAATCCGGAAACCTTGTCGATCCTGTTCAAGGGCAAGAGCATCGGCGAGACTCTCGACATGAGCGTCGATGAGGCGCTGCCGTTCTTCGCGGCGCAGCGCAGCGTACATCACCCGGTGAGCCTGCTCGCCGACGTGGGACTGGGCTACCTCAGCCTCGGCCAGCCCAGCCCGACGCTGTCGGGCGGAGAAAGCCAGCGAATCAAGCTCGTCACCGAACTATCGAAGGTGAGCACCGACGCGCTCGGACTGGATACGGCGCGCCGCGAAGGACAGCACACCCTGTACGTGCTCGATGAGCCGACGGTGGGCCTGCACATGGCCGACGTCGAAAAGCTCATGCGCGTACTGCATCGCCTGGTCGACGCCGGCAACACCGTCGTCGTCATCGAACACAATCTCGACATCATGGCCGAAGCGGATTGGATCGTCGACCTGGGGCCCGAAGGCGGCGACGGCGGCGGCCGCATCGTCGCACAGGGCGCTCCCGATGCCATCGTGCGCAAGCCCGGCAAGAGCCACACGGCAAGAATACTCGGCGAATTTCTGCGGGAACGCGGAATTCCCTGACGGCGGCCCGCTGCTACCGCGGCAACGTGCCCGGAAGTCGTGTCAAATCACCGTTCGCGCGGCAGTCGCAGCTTCCACCAAAGGCGCAGTAAAAACCTTAAGTATCAATTAGTTATATTGTATAAAACAACTAAAACTTGTCGTTATTCAGCATCTAAGACTTGCTTTAGTGAAGCATCTAAAACTTGATACAATACATCATCTAAGACTTGTACCTGTACAATGCCCACGCCGAACGAAAAACTAGCAGAGTCAATGGCGGAGCTCGAAAAGCTCCAGGCCGGAGGCCGGCGCGTATTTAGATCCCAGGAACTGTCGCGTGTTCATCGGGAGCGCCTCCTCCATGGGGGCTTTTTACAGCAAGTCATCAGGGGTTGGCTGATATCTTCCAGCCCCGGAACTGTGCGAGGGGAGAGCACACCCTGGTTTGCGTCGTTCTGGGAATTCTGCGCCCGCTATTGCGAGAAGCGGTTCTCTGAAGATTGGCATCTTTCGCCGGAACAGTCGTTGCTCATTTCAGCGGAAAACACGGTGATTCCGCCGCAAGTGATCATCTACAGCCCGAAAGGCACCAATAACACGACTACCCTGCTCTTCGGTACGTCTCTCTATGATCTGAAGGAAAGCCAACCGCCGCCATCTGGAGATCTCATCGTAAAAAATGGCCTCCGTCTGTTCGCGATCGAGCCTGCGCTCGCCAAGGTGCCGGAAGCATTCTTTGCCGCCAAGCCAGTCGAGGCTCAAGTGGCGCTTGCCAGTCTTAGGGAACCTTCAGGGCTGCTGCGCCGACTCCTGGACGGCGGAAACTCTGTCGTTGCCGGTCGACTGGTGGGCGCATTTAGACGTATCGGCCGCGCCGATATTGCTGAGGAAATTCGCGCCGCGATGACGGGCGCGGGCTATTCCGTCCGCGAGTTAGATCCCTTTGTTCGCGGCCAGGAATTCGGCAAGCTGACTCCCGCCGCCGCACCCATAGTCGGACGCATACAAACCATGTGGGAGTCGATGCGCAGAACCGTCTTGAGCACATTTCCACCGCCTCCGGGACTTCCGGCCGATCGAGCCGCGTATCTTCATTTCGTGGATGAGATCTATCAAAGCGACGCCTATCACTCGCTGTCGATTGAGGGATACCGTGTCACGCCCGATCTGATCGAGCGGGTTCGCTCAGGAAACTGGAGCCCGGAGTCGAACGAAGCCGATCAAAAAAGTCGCGATGCCCTTGCCGCACGGGGATACTGGCAGGCGTTTCAACTCGTTAAACGCTCCGTGGACGAAATCATAGCGGGAGTAAACCCCGGCACGCTCGTCCGTTCCACTCACCGGGGATGGTATCGAGAGATCTTCCAACCATCCGTCGCCGCAGGGCTGATTCCAACCACCGCTCTCGCCGGCTATCGAAACGATTTTGTGTTCTTGCGCACATCGCGTTACGTGCCTCCCCGTTGGGAAGCCGTGCGCGATGCGATGCCTGCACTCTTCGACCTTCTTGAATCGGAACCGGAGCCCGCCGTTCGAGCCGTCTTGGGTCACTGGTTGATCGGCTACATCCACCCCTACATGGATGGCAATGGACGCATGGCCCGCTTTCTTATGAATGCAATGCTCGCATCCGGTGGATATCCGTGGAGTGTCGTAAGAGTAGAGGACCGCACCGACTACCTCCGCGCCCTGGACAGCGCCAGCATTGATCTCAACATTGCCCCGTTTGCCGCCTTTCTCGCCGAACGCGTCGGATGGTCCGTTTCGCAGTTACCCGCAAAGAACGCGGGATGATGCGGGTTCTTACGGCTCATCGTGAGGGGAGTAAAAGATCGTCCTCTGCGGCTTTGACGAACAGGTCGAGGTCCCCCCAACCCGTTCGATGATTGAGAATCGCCACACGAACGCACAATCGATTCCTTATCCGGGCGGTTGACGGTGCGGCAATACCGGAGAGTTGCAGCCGCTCAACCAGCCGGGCAATTTGCTGATCATCAGCCTCCTGCGTCGAACGATTTCTCAGGCCGAAGCAGCAGATATTCAGCGAAACCGGCGCTGCGAGTTCAAATACGGTCGAGTCGTCGATCAGGCCGCCCAGATGGCGCGCGGCCTGGCAGTTCTTGGTGATCATCCGGCCGAGTTGATCGATTCCAAAATGCGAGAACGCCATCCAGACTTTGAGCGCCCGGAAATCCCGAGAGAGATCGATCCCGTAATCACAGGGCCACGGGTCTCCCGCCGCGAGTCCCCGTGCTCCCGATTTCAGGTATTCCGGCCGCTCGGCAAAGGCCGCCCGGTGCAGCCGCTCGTCCCGAATTAGAACGCATCCGGCATCATAGGGGACCGAAATCCATTTGTGGAAATCGAACGCGATGGAATCGGCGCATTCGATGCCTCGCACCAACCGTTTCCACGGGTGCCCCGCGATCCTGTGCCCAGGCACCGAAGGCACCGTCGACGTGGAACCATAAATGCTCGCGCCGGGCGAGTTCCGCGATTGCACTGAGGTCATCATAGGCCCCCGTATTCACCGTGCCGGCCGTGCCAATGACCATGAAGGGTACGAGTCCTGACGCCCGATCGGCCTTGATCGCCGCCGACAGCTGCTCGATCGAAATGGCGAAATTTTCCTCCGTCGGGATGGCTCGAAGATGAGTGCTGCCCAAGCCAAGCAGTTCGAAGGCCTTCCTCAGCGCGACGTGAGCCTCTGACGAACAATATCCTACCAGGCGACAGCTCGCTATCGTTGCCTTCCTGGCGGGAAGGAGGACCCAGCTGGCGAAATCGCGCCACCGTGACCGCAATGACGCTGGCCATCGATGTCCCGACAGTCAGGACACCGCTGCTGTCGCTCGGGAAAGCCGAAGATTTCACGGCACCATTCGATGACCTGACGCTCGACATAAATCGCGGCATGGTCTCGGCCTCCGCAATTCGAGTTCATGGTTGCCGACAGCATCGCGGAAATGATGCCGATCGGCGTCCCCGCCCCGTGAACCCACCCGAAAAAACGCGGATGAACGTTTCCTGTCGAATACGGCATGATACGGTCGCGAAACTCCTCGAGAACCTTTTCGACGGAGCTCGTCCGATGGGGGACGGGTCGTTCTAAGCTCGATTTCGTCTCCTCCGGAACAGGCCTCCACACCGGCCGATCGCGAACCTCTGCAATAAAATCGATGCAATGATCCAGCGTTTCGTGCGCGAGCCGCCGAAACGCGTGCCAGTCATCGGGATCGAGCGTCTGCTCGTCCGGCACGCGCGGCGCGTCATCCGGTGATCCGGCCAATCCGATCTTCGCTTTTCCAGTCATCGGTCGCTTTGTCCCCGTCATATGAATTGCGCACAGCTAGGTTGCGATATGCTTCGCCCTGCTCCACATCTGCGCCACCAGCTCGAGCTTATCCAGCGCCCGCATGGCGTCGGATATCTCCGATTCCAGCGCCGCCTCGATCGATCCTGGGCCGGCATGTGCCACGATCCCGAAGAAACGTGCACCGAGCACCATGCGAAGTATGGCCGTATCTCCCAAATCACCTTTGGACTTGAGGAGCACGGGCTGCCCGATATGGGCCTGCAAGCGGGCGCTCGCACGCTGAGCTGGACTGAGCTGGCCAAGCTCGCCGCTGACATCCAGATTCAGCAAATGAAAGATTTTTCGGCAATCGATTTCATCAAGAGCACGCCTGCTGCCGTCCCAGCAGTCCACTACGACCGAAAAACACATGATCGAGCTGGTCGCCAGATTGGGTCTGCCGTGGATCTGGCCGGCCTCGCCGTCGATCTCTTGGATTCTGAGGAGCCACTGGCTCTTATCCAGGCGTGCGTTGAGGGCGGCCCGAAACCGCTCGAAACAGTATTCTCGCACCGTGTCTGGAATCGCGTTGAAAAGCTGCGCCTCGAAGAGCGCGGGCAACCATCTGAAGATGGCGCCTAGGCTTGGGGCGCTGTCCCCTGCCGCGATCGAAAACTGCCCACGCCAATGCCCACTCCAGTCCTGCTTCAATCCTACAGTCGGTGCCTGATCCAGAAGCGCCTCAACACTCGTGACGCGTGTGCAGAACTTTCGTGGAATGATCAACGCCCCGGAAAATGGCGGCCCAGTCAGAAACTTCGAGCCCGTTACTTGTACCATCCAACCGCGGCGTATCCACTGGCCCATCTTCAGAAACGGAGTGCGCATCTGGCATGCATCGACCACGATGTCGATCGACTCCGGAGCGACTTGGGACAGCTCCATGACCGCTTCTTCAGTCGGAAAATGAAGTCCCGTCTTTGATGATGCCAACACGTGCAGCAGGACGCGATTCTGCCGCGCCAATGCGTCCTCGATCTGATGCCGAATATCGGACGCCACCGCGGACTGCGGCCGAGGTACGGCATTCAAGTCCCTGATTGGAATCTCCACTACCCTGATAGCCGCCTGTGGCCAGGCCGCCTGTCCTATTTGTACGCGCTGCCCGGTGGCCGGGAGCGAGTCGAAGTACCTTCCCGCACCAGCCTCGCGAACACCGCGACCGGTTTCCTCCGGGGCGATGAGGATGTTGGTCAGGGGTCGGCCGGCGGCGATACTCATCAATACGGTGAGCATTTCAGTGTCGGTGCCGGACGGCGCCAGCGCGACGTCAGCCTCCTGATCGGACAGTCCCAGAAGGTCGAGAAGTTCCGCAGCGACGGCGTCCACGACTTGGGCGCGCAAATGCTGCGCACTCAGGCCTTGCCGCAGCGTAGCTGAGAGAAGATCGCGGCGGAGCATCTCGCAATACATAAATCCGTAGTCGCTGACGCTCGATGCGGTGGATGAGGAAAAATGCACCGCTTCGGGTCTCGGTCGCGGCGTGGTTCCATATCTGTTGAAGCCGGTCCGATGATCAAGAGCGATCCTGCCATCTCCGCCGGAGATCAAAAGTTCTTCAACGCATCCCAATAATTCGGTCGCCTTGCCGCTGGTTGCGCTCCAAGTTCCCGCATCATCGCAAAGGCTTTCGATCCGGGATCGCTGCCATTTGACCACCGCCTCGCTCGGTGGTCCTGAATCGCGGTCCATGAGTTCTTCCGCAATGCCCGAGGGAATCCCCTCCAACACGGCGTAGGCGGTGTCTATGGATGAGGTGCGCAGCAGCGACTTTCCGTGGAGCACGATACCCGGCAACAGGTCCGCAGTCAGAAGTCCGCTCGACTGCAAATAAGTAGCCTCCAGTCCCCAGCGCGTTGCAATCGACAAGGCGGCCGGACTGGCGAGCAGGCTCGGTGGCAAATGCAGCAATCCCGTGCGCTTGAGAAAAAACGGACTCTCGTCCGAGGAACCCAGCACCAAGCGGCCGGGCGCCGCCGGCAACAAAGCCGCCATGGCCGGATCGGACTGCAGGCAGCGACGCAGCTGGGGATGGGGCACCTGGGTCTCGGGCGTTTCAATTTCCAGATTGCTCGTGGCGTCGGGCCGGATCCGCAATCGGGAACACAGCCGATTGTATGCCGGAGCCAGCATCATGCTCCGTGTAGGGTGCTGCCCGGCACTCGCGACCGGGCGCACCTGAGTCTCGGCACTTTGGAGCGTCGAAATTAGAACCCGTACCTGCGGGAGTACGAATTCCGTCATGTGCCTGGTGCTCTTGTAGGGGAGCAAATGCCCCTTACGAGCGCAGTCCAGAATGTCAGCGGGTTCGAAACGCAATCCGGGTCGCCAGGACTCGAGGTGAATCCGAGGATCGGAATATGACACGCGTACGGCCGGAACCCAGCGCAGCCCGATACGTTTGGCCGCCTCAAATCGATGGTGACCGTCCAAAATCGCGAGTGTTCGCTCCTCGAGCAGCAGCGGGTGGGTCCAAACTCCCGATACCCGCATTCCTGCAACCAGTGTATCTACGAAAGCCGGTTCCACCTCTTCCGTCGGGAGCATCTTGTCGAGTTCAACCAACATGACCTCAATCGCGGGCTGCGTCTCAGTGCGATCGATCGAGTTCGCGCCTCGAACGTCTGCACCATAATTTACAAGCATGTTGATCGCTCCACCAAAGGATGCCTTATCGGTCACGGTGGAATATTGTACCGATAATGCGGCGCCGCGCAGCGCAGCTGCCTACAGCAGCTATCTGATGTAACTCTTACCAAGGCAAAGCGGATTGCCGGCCCGGTTGCCTGCGCTTTTAGTACCAACCGGCCCTCGACGCAATGAGCCAAAGGCATCACTGCGAACCAGCACCATCGGGCCATACACAGGTTCATCGGCGCGTCTTACGCTGCAGCCACTTCACAACAGCAATCGAGCGTTACGTTCGCCGCCGGTGCGATATCTCGTACCGGGGCAAGGCCAAGTAGTTCAACCAGTGAAGCCGGAGGTCGCATGTTTTATCCGCAAAGTAACTTCCATTCTCATGGAAATATCGGCATCCCCCAGGGCTTGGGCTATCCCCAAGGTTTCGGTTATCCCCAAAGCTTCGGCTATCCGCAAAGTTTCGGGAGTCCGCAAAGTTTCGTGAATCCCCAAGGTTTGGGTTATCCCCAAGGCCTCGGGAATCCGCAGGGGAGTTTTGGCCAGCCGGGTTATCCGGGAGCCTCGAATCACATTCCCTTCGCAAACACTTTGTACGGCTATCCGCAGCCAACGCCCAGCGTCCTGCAAGGCCTGCCGCAAATGTCGAACTGGCAACAGGCGGCCCAACAACAGGCTCAACAGCAAGCCGCTCTCCAGCAGCAAGCGGTGCTGCATCTTCTGGCAACCCAACAATTGGCGCAGCCTTTCACACAGCAACATCTGCAAGGCACCCATGAGTTCGCCGGCTCGGCAAACGGGGCTACGCAACCCGCGGGTTTATGGCAGCAACCGCAAGCCAATCCGGAACAAATCAATCCGGCGCTGCTGCAGCAATCGCAACAGCAATTGCTGCAGCGGCTTGCGCAATATCACCACTGGGTGGCACAGCAGCTGGCGCAATTGGCGGCGCAACAGGCCACTCAGCATTCATACCGAGCCAATTTGTGCCGGGTGGCGGCCAATACATCTCGAGCCAGTTAGGAGCGAACTTCGTACCTGGCATCACGATGCATTGATTCATTGGCGGTGGGCGATAAACACAACCGAGGCAGCGTGTCATGGCTGAGCAAAAAGACAATTCGGGTCAGGCGGCAAGATCAGCGCAATCCACCAAGAGACCGAGTCAACCGGGTCAATCAGGCGGCGTGCCGGACGCGTTTGCAGCACCGGATCATCTTGCCGGAGACGACAGACCGGACGGCAGACCTGATTCGGCACCCGGCTCTGGAACCGGTGCCGGCGACAAGACCTCTGCCACGGTTGTGCGCCGCAAGCAGCGGTATTTGATCGGCTTCAGGTCGTTGCCGGGCATCATGTCCTTGCCCAGCGACCCCTTTCTCGAAAGGCTCGCGCAAATGGATAACGTGGAAATCATTCGCCGGCTGCCGGGCAACGCCGCCCAGACTGCCCCGCCTGCGTCGAATGCCGCGGCGCCCACCGCCATGTCGTCAGAGACCATTGTCGTTCGGATGGACGAGCAGCGGGGCGAAGCCTTGCGCCAGAACGCGCCACCCCATGTCATAGTCGAACGTGACGCGCCGCTGGGTTATTCAGACATGCTCGTCCCTGAGCCCTGGAACTGGCAGCACTCCGTGCAGGCGATGCCCTTTCCTCGGCCACGCCGTGAACTGCGCTTCCGTGTTCTCGGCGAAGGAGAGCGCCCGCTTGCGAACGCGGTAATCAATATGTATGGACCGGGCTTTCCGGCACAAGCCGTGACCGACTCCTCAGGCCAGGCGAGTTTGCAGACCAACGCGGTGGACGGCAGCGGCATTCATGCGGTCTACGTGCGTCCCGCGGCAGATCATTGGGAACGGTATATCCGAAATCCGTCGCTCGAATCCGGACAAGTCAACGTCATTCGGTTGAGCCCGTTGGCCCGCACTTCTCGAAGCTTTCCAGGGGAACGCCCCTATAGCTGGGGCCAGCGCATCATGAAATTCGATCGAGTATCCTCCGACTGGAAGGGCGCCGGTACCAAGATCGGCCTGATCGATTCGGGCTGCGACAGTTCGCACCCACTGCTCCATCACATCGTGCGGGGCTTGGATCTCACCCGAGACAAGGACCCACAGAGTTGGAACTCGGACGAACTGGGGCAGGGTACGCACTGCGCGGGCATCGTGGCCGCTTCGGCGGTGGCTGCGACCACCTCGGCCGCCGGGGCCGTATCATCGGAAATCGTCGGTTGCGCACCGGACTGCGAACTGCACATTTTCAAAGTGGTACCGGGCGGATACCTCAGCGATCTCATCGATGCTTTGAGTCATTGCATCGAACGACGCCTGGACATCGTGCAGATCGGGGTCAGCGCCGAGCAATTCTCCGAAATCGTCGCGCAGAAGATCACGGAAGCGCGCTTGAATGGAATCGCCTGCATTACCGGTGCCGGTAACTCCGGCGGAGCCGTGCAATTTCCGGGTAATGTACCCGGCGTATTGACGGTGTCCGCCGTGGGAAAACTCGGCGAATATCCGCAGGATACTCGCCACGCGCAACGGGCGCTGCCGCAGCTGATCGCGTTTTCCGGCATCTATGCCACGAATTTCAGCGCTTGGGGGCCGCAAGTTGGCGTGTGCGCGCCCGGCGTTGCCGTGGTGTCGAGCGTCCCGGGCGGCGGCTATGCCGCTTGGGACGGCACGTCGACGGCCGCTTCCCATGTCGTTGGCTTTTCAGCGTTGCTGCTCTCTCACCACCCGATGCTACAAAGCATCAACTATGGAGCGCGCGCCGACCAGCGTGTATCTACCCTGTACGATATGCTTCGCGTTGCGGCAATACCCTATGCGCAGGTCGACCCACATCGGGTGGGCGCAGGCCTTCCCGATCTTCAGCAAGTGCCGGGGTTGCTGCCCATGGGTCAACAACAGTTCTACGGCGGCGCGATTGGGATCGGCACAGGTGCCGGCCTCGGCACACTGCAAGCGCCGTTTATCCCACCGGATGCCTATCCGGGCGGCCCAATGACCATGAACACTCTGCTGCAGCTGCGTGCGGCGGGGCTCTGGGTGTAAGCGCAGGCGCTCCTCACGACGCCGTGCTCGGGCCCCGCCGCTTGCTCGGGCCTCGCCGCTTCGATACCGAACGGCGAGCTCCCGAGCTAGCGCTGTGCAATCGTCATCGTCCAGCGCCCTTCTCCGATCCGTATCGACAGCTCCATCGGCAGCGCTCCCGGCGGCAGCGCGTTCGCCGTGAACGTCCGGGTGGCCTTCTCATACCGCAGCCAGCTGGGTAATCGCTTGCCGCGCCACGTCACTTGCACGCTGCTCAAGGCCGCGGCCGCGCGCAGCTCCGGCGGTAATGCAAAGCTGAATCCCTGACCGGAGGCGACGATGTCTTGAGATACGGAGACGGAGACCGCTCCGGCCGCCGTCCCGTCGGCCGCTTGAACCAGCGACACCTCGATGCCGCCGCTCGACCCGGCGACGCCTGCCGGCTCGCCTCCGGCAGAGGAACTGCCGGCGGCCGCAGCGGTGTCCGCCGTTCCGGTGGCGGCACCGCCGCTGCCGGAGGTGCCGGCGGCGCTTGACGCGGATGAGCCGCTGCCGCTCGTCGAGCTCGCGAACAGCACGAAATGGGCAGGCAAGGTCAAGTCCATCGCGGCCGGCGGCGGCGTCGGTACGGAGATGCTCACCGGCTGGGGTACGGCCGGGGGAAGCGTTGCGTCCTGGGTGGCGACGCCGGTGCTCACGTCGGCGCCGGTGATGTCGCCGGTGGTGGAGGTGCTGGGGTCGCCGAGCACGTAATCGCCTGCGTCGGCGCCGCCCGCAATCCGGATGCCGCTGACCGTGATGGCCTTGCCGTTGCCCACGGTGGGAGTCACGAAGCTGGCGCTCGAATCGGTGATCAGGACCTGGTCACCTGCATACGCGTTGTCGGCGAGGGTGACGGGCGCTTGCGTGTTGCCGTCGTAGGACTTGGAGCCGCCGATGGCGCTGACCGTCAAGGTGGCCGGCGTGATGCTCGCGGTGGTGGTTGCCACCGTGTTCACCGTGTAGTCGGCCGCGTCCGCGCCGGTCGTGGTGATGCCGCTGACGGTCACCGTCTTGCCGTTGCCGACATTCTTGTTGGAGAAATCGGCGGACGAGTAGGTCAGGTCCACCACATCGCCGGCCAGCGGACTGTCGCTCAAGGCGACCGTGGCCGCGGTGGTGCCGTCATAGACCTTGTTCGCGCCGGTGGCGACCACCGTGAGCACGGCCGGGGTGATGCTGGCGTAGGTCGAGGTGCTGCCGTCGACCAACGTGTAGTCCTGCGCGTCGGTGCCGCTGAGCGTGATGTTGGACACATTGACGTACTTGCCGCTGCCCACATCCTTGCTCAGGAATGCATTCGTCGAGGTGACGGTGAGCGCATCGCCGGCGATGGCGTTGTCGGTGAGCGTGACCGTCGCGGCCGTCGTGCCGTCGTACACCTTGCTGAGGCCCGCGGCCGTGACGTCGAGCGCACGCGGGGTGACGCTGGCGGTCAGGCCCGTGGGCTGCACCAGGGTGTAGTCCATGGCGTCGGTGCCGCTCAGCACGAAGCTGCTGGTGACGATCGGCTTATTGGTGCCCACGTCCTTGGTGAGATAGCTGCCGGTGATCGAGCCCACGGACACGCTGTCCAAGCCGATGACGCCGGTCAGCACCGCGCCCTGGGTATCCAGGTCCGCGGCCGTCGTGCCGTTGTAGACCGTGTTGAGGGCCACGACGCCCGCGACGTGCAGCGTCGCCGGGGTGATGTTCGCGCTGCCGAGCGCATCGGTGGGCACCGCATAGTTGCTCGCGAGGCCGCCGTTGGTGCCGTTCACCAGCTCGAGGCCGGTGATCGTGACCGGCTTGGCGTCGCCCACGTCCTTGGTGTCGAAGGTAGCGCTGCCGGTGTAGACCACGCCCACGGTCTCGTTGCCGACGAATCCCGACAGCCCGTAGCTCTGCAGCGTGGCGGCGGTGGTGCCGTCGTACACCTTGTTCGCGACCGTGGCGTCCACCGTGAGCAACTTCGGATCGATGTTGCCGGTGGCGCTCGCCGTGGTGTTCACGACATAGTTGGACGCGAGCCCGCCGTTGGTGCCGTTGGCGAGCGTGATGCCGCTGATCGCCACCGGGATGGCGTCGCCCGCGTTCTTGGTCGAGAAGGTGGCCGTTCCGGCGCTCGCGTCGAGCGTCTGACCGCTGATCAGGCCGGACAGGCTGAAGCCCGACAGGGTGGCCGCCGTCGTGCCGTCGTAGGTCTTGTCCGCGATCGTGCCGGTGAAGGTGAGCTGCGCCGGATTGATCGTGCTGGTCGTATTGTTGGCGTACGTCACCAGGTAGTTGCCGCCGCCATTGCCGTCGTTGACGGTGACGCCGCTCAAGGTGACGGTCTTGTCGCCGCTGCCCGCATTGGGGTCCGTGAACGCCAACGCGCCGCCGCTGATGCTGTCCTGCGCACCGCCGTTGCTGGCATTGTGGTACAGCGTTCCGGCAACCACCGTGGCGCTGCCCGTCGCGCTCGTGGTGCCGTCATAGGTCTTGGTGACGTTGGCCGCTTCGAGCGTGAGGCTCGCCGGGGTGATGGTGCTGGTGGTATTGCTCACGTAGGCGACGGTGTAGTTGCCGCCGCTGTTGCCGTCGTTGACGGTGACGCCGCTCACGGTGACGGTCTTGTCGCCGGTGCCGGCATTCGCATTGCTGAATGCAAACGTGCCGCTGCTCAAGGTATCGCTGCCGAAGAGCTGGGTGCCGTCGGTGGCGACGGCCGTTCCCGCGGCCGACAGAGTCCCGTCGTAGGTCTTGGTGACGTTGCTGGTGGTCACATCGAGCGCGGCCTTGCCGATGACCAGCGAGCCGCTGTCATAGGTGATGGTGTAGTTGGCGGAGGTCAAGCCGGTCGGAGTGATCGTGTAAGTGCCGGCATTGCGCGCGCCCTGGGACGTGCCGCCGTAGGCAAGCGCGCCGCCGAGCACGCTCGAGTCCTGTCCGTTGACGAAGCCCGTGTAGGTGACGCCCGCGCCGCCGCTGAAGTCCAGGCCGTCGTAGGTCACGGTGTCGCCGTTGGCGGTGACCACGACAGTGGCCTTGCCGACGGTCAGCGCGGTGGCATTGCCCGCGGCCTGCGCGAAGGTGTAATTGCCGTTCGAGATGTAGCCGCCGCCGTCGATGGCGTATTGACCGACGCCGCTCGCCGGCGTGGCGGGGGTCGTCCAGGTGGCGCTGCCCGTGAGCACGGAGGTCGTCTGACTCAGCACGAAGCCGGTGAGGGTGCCGTTCAATGTCGGGTTGACGGCGCCGTAGCCGCGTGAGACGGGCGTCGCGTTGTAGGTCAACACGGCGGGCGTCACGGTATAGACCGCCGGGGTGGTGCCGGCCGTGAGGCTGTAATTGGCGGAGGTGAGCCCGCCGGTGTAGAGGATGTTGTAGCTCCCGGCGTTCATGCTGTTCGAGAGCGCGGTGCTGTAGGCCGCCGTGCCGCCGGTGATGACGTTGTTCGCGTTGTCCTCGCTGTCGAGGAAGCCGCTCAAGGTGTAGGTCAAGGTGGCGGTCGGCGTGCTGCCGTAGACCTGGGTGGGCGAGCCCGTGATGCCGGCATCGACGGTGAGCGTCCCCGCCGCGTGGCTGTAGATGAATCCGTCGCCGGTCGCGGTGATGCCGCTCGGCGCGTCGGTGGAATACGTCTCACCGTAGAGCCGGAAGGACGAGGTGAGGCCGTTCTTGACCGTGTGCGGTCCCGACACCAGGTCCGGGTTGTCGCTATAAACCAGCCAGCGATCGCCGCTCCCGACGGCGAGTGCCGTGCCGGCGGAGATCGAGTCGTTGATGAAGTTGCCGTCTCCCTCGGTGGAGGCGACGATATTGCCCGCCTGGGCCTCGAGCTGGCCGGCGGTGCCGAGGGTCAGATCCCCCGTGGTGCGGACGCTCAAGTCGCCGGTGGCCGTGCTGACGATGCCCGCGACGCCGAGCGCGCCGATGTTGTAGAGCGCGAGCCCGGTGCCTGCCGTCGAGGTGTTCAAGGTGGCGATGGAGTTGCCGGCGTTCGTGAGCACGATCGAGCCGCCCGCATCGGCGCTCAAAGCGCTCACGTTCTGCAGGGCCGCGGTCTGAGTGAGGCTCCCGGAGCCGCCGGCCGTCAGATTGACGGTCGAGTTGCCGGCATCGATGCCGGCGATCGACAGATCGCTGCTGTTGACGAAGCTGATGGGATTGCCGCTCGAGACGACCGACAGGGTGCTCACCTGGTTGGCGACATTGTTCAGCGCCACGCTGCCGTCGGCGGTGATGGCGAGCGCGGGGTGCTGATCGCGCCGGTTTGCGAAACGCCGCCGGCCGCCGCGAGCGTGAGGCTCCCGGTGGCGAGCGCGCTCGCGAGCGTGGTCGGGCCTGTCGCGGCGTTCGCGACGTTGACGGTGCTGCCGCTCAGCTCGAGCGTTCCGAAGCTGTTGCCGGCGTTGGTCAGGTCGATGTTGCCGCTGTTGGCCACGCTCGAGGCCTGTGCCGTGAAGCTGGCCACGCCGGACACCGAGATCGAGGTGCCGGGGCCTGATTGATGCCGGTCTGTACGTCGGATCCGCCCGTCGTCACCGTCGGCGGGCTCGCATTCACGGAGATGCTTCCGGTGATGGAGTTGCCGGCGTTGTTCAGCACGATGGCGTTGCCGGTGACCACCGCGCTCGTGATGGAGCGACTCGCGCTCTCGCTGATGACCGTGAGATTGCCCGCGTAGGTGCCGCTCGCGAGCGTGATTACGCCGGCCTGGGCGATCTGGTCGGTGCTGGTCGTCGAGCCGGACAGCGTGGTCGCGCCGGCGATGTTCCCCGCGCCGCCGAGCACGATGTCCGTGCCGGTGACATCGAGGCTGCCGGCGACCTGATAGCTGGTACCGGCCGCCTGCGAGATCGTGCCGCCCGCGGTCAAGGTGTAGTTGCCGCCGACCAGGGTGTTGCCCATGACCGTGTCGCCGCTGTTGCTCAGCGTCACATCGCCCGCATTGATGGTGGTGGTCACGGCGAGGTTGCCGCCGATGGTGAGCGGCGCCGATTGCGTCACTTCGCCGCTCGAGGTCAGCGATACGTTGCCCGTCGCGGCGAGCGCGCCCGAGAAGTCGATGGCGCCGGCGGCGGTCACGGTGAGATTTCCCGTGACGGTGGAGGCGCCGATCTGCGCGTTCGACGCCTCGGTGACCTGGGCGTTGTCGCCGTTCAGCACCAGCGTGCCGAAGGTGTTGCCGGCGTTGTTGAGCGTGATGTTGTGAGTTCCGGCATTCAGGGTCACGGGCGCACTGCCCAAGGCCCATCCGGCCGTGCCGAGCTGATCGATGTCGAGCGTGCTGGTCAGGCTGAGCGCGGACGGCGTGCCGTTGATCCCCACGGCGCCGAAGGCATTGGATCCGTTGGTCAGGGTGATCGGGTTGCCGGCCGCGTACAGCGTCAGCGGACCCGAGATTACCGCGCCGCCGCTCTGAGTGATGCCGCCGCCGCCGTTCAGGGTGAGCGGGGTGCCGGGTACGTCGAGCGTGCCGGCCACGTTGAGCGTGCCGGTGCCCGTCGCCGAGCCGACGGTGAGGCTCGCGAGCGTGCCGATCGGCAGCTCGGCCAATTCGGCGGCGTTCAAATCGAGTCCCGCGAGCCGCTGCCGCCCACCGTGACATTGAGGCTGGACGTGTAGGGCTGGAGCGTCAGGCTGCCCGAGCCGGTGACCGGACCGCCGAAGGCCATCGCATCGCCCGTCAGGGTCATGTTGGCGGCATTGAACTGCGCGGCAGTCCACGAAGGTGAGCGCGCCCGTGCCCGAGTTCAGGGTGATGCGCATTGCCGGAGGCCGGCGTGCACGGTGACCGGCGTATTGAAGGTGATGCCGATGCCGCCCAGATTCCCGGTGAGGGTGGCGGTCGCGGTGTTGTAGACCTGCGGGCCGTTGATGGTGAACGCGGGCAGGACGATGCCGGAGGTGGCGTTGACCGTGAGGCCGGTGAGCGTGCTCTGCAGCTCGCCCAGGCCGCTCACGGATCCGCCGCCCAGATTCAGCGTCAGCGTCTGGGTGCTGCCGACCGGGCCGCCGAAGGTCAAGGTGCCGTTGCCGGTATCCAACGTCAGGTTGTTGGCAACCGCCAAGGTGCCGTCGAAGCTGATGTTGCCGCCGCCGCTCGATGATGGTCGAGGCGCCGGAGACCGACACGGGCGTCAGGAACTGGATCGGCGCGTTCGCCGCGGTCAGATTGACCCCGACATTCGTGACACCGCCCGGCGCATCCGCGGTGATCGCGTGGAACGTCGACGGCGATGAGACGAAGTTGACGCTGCCCGTGCCTTGAGCATTCAAGCTCAGCGCACCGGTGACGTTTTGACTCTGCGCCGCCGTGATGCCGTTGACGTAGATCGAGCCCGGGCCGGTGGTATCGAGATTCAAGCCGCCGGAGGTGCTCATCAGGGACAGCTCCGCCCCCGTGATGGTCATCTGGCCTGCGATGGGACCGGCCGGTCCCCCGAGGTAGATGTTGCGCCCGTCGGTCGCGGTGATGGTCATGAGGCCGCTGCCGGAGGACAGCGTGCTCGAGGTGCCGAGCGAGATGTCGGCCGCCGTGATGGACAGATTATTGTTCGCCGCGGTGAGCGAGACGCCGTTCTCGAGGATGAACGAGCCTTGGCCGTTGCCGTCGGAATCGGCGGTGAAGCTCACCGGAGCATCGAGCGTGCGGCTCTGGCTCAAGGTGATGTTGTCGAGCGCGGTGTAGCTCTGATTCAGGTCATTGACGGTCGTGATGTCGGGGAGCGTCAGGTCGTAGCCGGAGTCGATGAAGGCGGTGAGCGGCGTGATGCCGCCGACCGCGGCGCCCAGCACCACGTTGCCGTTGCCGGCGGTGAGCGTGAGGCTGTAGGGACCGTTCACGGTGCTGGTGGCGCCGGAGAACGTGATATTGCCGTCGTCGGTGGCGATATCCACATTGCCGGTGAGCGTGGTGGGACCGGTCACCGTCACGGCGCTGCCGTTGGTGGTGTAGTTGCCGCTCAAGCTGACGTTGTTGGCGGTGTAGGACTGAGTCCCGGTGGTGGCGACGCCCGGAGGCGATGATGGCATTGCCGTTGCCGGTGAACGAGGTCAAGGCCGTGGCGCCGCCGACGACGCCGTTCAAGCTCAAGGTCCCGCTGGTGGCATTGGCGGTGAGCGCGTACGCGCCGTCGACGGTGCCGTTGAAGCCGATGCCGGCGCCCGTCAAGGTCGCGTCCGCGCCGAGCGTCACGGCGCCCTGATAGGTCTGCGCGGCGGTGGTGGTGATGGACGAGGTGTTCAGGTCGATGCCGTCGCTCGCCGTGCTGCTGAGGCTCGACAGCTGGGTGACACCGCCGAACGTCGTGGTGCCGGAGTCGCTCACGACCAGCGCGTAGGGACCGCTCAGCGCGCCCTGGAACTGCACATCGTCGCCCGTGAGCGTCGAGTTGACGGCGAGGGTGACGGGCGCGACGTAGGTTTGCGCGCCGGTGGTGGTGATGCTCGGGGTATCGAGGGTCACGGGCCCGCTGCCGAGGACGGCGAGGCTCGCGAGCGGCGTGCCGCCGCCGACCGCCGCGTTGAACGCGACGGCGCCGGTGCCGGCATTGATGCTGAGCGGCTCGGCTCCGTCCACGGTACCGTTGAAGCTCACCGCGGCATTCGCGTCGCTGATCGCGACGGGGCCGGTCGCGAGGGTGACCGGACTCATGAAAGTGATCGCGCCGCTCGCCGGACCGGCGCTCGAGCCGACGTTGCCGTTGACGGTGATGCCGCCCGGAGCCGTGAAGGTCATGGGTCCGGCAACCGCGAGGCCGCTGCTCGGCAGACTGAGGGTCTCGCCCGTCACGTTGAGCGCGGTCAGGGTCGAGCTCGGCCCGATCTCGTTCAACCCGGTGACCGTTCCCGCGCCGCCCGAGAGGGCGTTGAGCGTGAGGTTTTCGGCGCCGCCGACCGGGGCGCCGAAGCTGATGTTGCTGCCGTTGGAGAGTCACGCTGACCGGGCCGCCGGCCACCGTCAAGCCGCCGTCGAAGGCCATGCCGCCATAGCCGCTCAAGGTGTTGCCCGTGCTGCCGCCGCTGGTCACCAGGCCATTGAAGGTGGAGCCGGTGTCGCCGTCGGCGAGGGTGACGTTGCCGTCGAAGGTGACGGGTCCTGCCGCCGTGATCCCCGAGCGGGCCTGCACGGTGCTGTCGAACGTCGTGGCGCCCGATGCCCTGCAGCACGAGCGCCGCGCCCGTGCCGTTGCCGAGCGGCGTCACCTGACCGACGGTGCCCGTGAAAGTGGTGGTGCTGGTGCCGGCGTTCACGGTCAAGTTGCTGGTGGCGCTTACGTTGCTGTTGCCGTCGACGGTGCTCGCGAACACCACGGGCGAATTCATCGCTCGAGACGGTCAGGGAGGAGCCGATGCTCACGGGGCTGTTGAAGGTGATGGCCCCGGCGGCGGTGCTCGTGACATTGCCCTGCAGCGTGATGTCGCTGCTGTTGGTCGCGGTATAGGTCTGCGGACCGGCGATCGAGATTCCGGTCGAGGGAATGGTCGGGTTCAAGGCGATGACCGTGAGGCTCGTGAGGTTCTCGCCCGGCACGCTCGTGCCGACGAAATTCAGCCCGTTGAGGGCAGCCGTCCCGGAATTCAGCGTGAGACCGTACGGCCCCGAAACGGTGCCGGCCGTCTGGAACGTCAACGGCGAGTTGTTCGAATCGATGGTGGCGGCTCCGTCCTGCAGCGTGACGCCGTCATTGAAGGTCATGCCGTTGTAGCCGGAGAGGTTCATGCCGCCGGCCTTGCCGAGCGTGACCAGGCCCGCGAACACCGAGGGAGATTCGCCGTCGCCGAGCGTGACGGTATCCTCGAACGTCACCGGGCCGGTGACGGAGAGACCGTTATTGGTGGAGACCGTGGTGTCGAAGGTGGCGCCGCCCGAGGTCAAGGTGAGGGCGTAGGCCGCACTGCCGGTGCTGCCGAGGCCGGTCACGGCGCCCGTAAAGTTGGCCGAGCCGGTCCCGGCGTTGACAGTGAGCTGATAGCCCGCGCCGGCGAGAGTACTGTTGAAATTGATCGGCGAGTTCGTGGACTGGACGGTCAAGTCGGATCCGAGGGTCACAGGGCTGTTGAAGGTGACGGGGCCGGTGACGGTGCTCGTCACATTGGTCGTCAGCGTGATCCCGGAGCCGCCGGCCGTGTAGGTCTGTGGGCCGGCGATGCTCATCTGCGGCAGCGACAGCGCCGTCCCCGTGGAGATCGTCAGCGACGCGCTGCTGGGGTTCACGCTCGAGAGTCCGGTGACCGTGCCGTTGACCGAGGTGAGCGTGACGTTGGCGTCGCCGACGTTGACGCCCGTGGTGCCGTTGATCACGCCCACGGCGAAGTCGCCGCTGTTGGTGAAGCTGAGGTTGCCGTCCGAGAAGCCCGCGGCCAGCGTGCCGACCGTGTTGCCCGTGTTGGTGAGCGTGGCGCTGGCGCTGCTGCCGGTGCCGATCAGGCACAGCTGCGGCGCAGTGATCGCACCCGACTGGGTGATCGCACCGGTGGCGGTGACGGTGAGCGTGCCCGTGACGGTCGATGCCGCGAATTGGATGGGGCCTTCGGCCGTGATGTTGGCGTTCGATGCCGACGCGATGCCGACCGTTCCGAAGGTCGAGGTGGCGACGGTGTTCAGAAGGATCGGGTTCGTGAGCCCCGCGGTGAGCGTCGTGGTGCCGGGCACGTTCCATGCGCCACCTTGCGTGATGCCGGCGGCGCCGTCCTCGGTGACCGTGGCGTCCTGCGCCGTGATGGTCAGGGCGCCGAGCTGGTTGCCGGCTTCGGAGAGCACGGTGTCATAGCCGGTGGTCGAGTTCAACGTGACGGGCACGGTGGGCAGTACCCAGGCAGCCCCCTGGGTGATGGGGGCATTCTCGACGATGTTGACCGCATTGGGCGTGCCGGTGATGGAGATGGGCCCCAGCACGTTCCCCGAATTTTCGAGCGTAATGCCCGAGCCCGCGCTCGCCGAGACGTCGAGGGTCAGGCTCGTGGTGGTCCACGCGCCGCCGGCCGCGGTCGCCTGGGTGATGGGCGCGTTTTCCGTGATGCTCACGGCGCCGCCGGTGATGGTGAGGTTGCCCATCACGTTGCCGGTGTCCGTCAGGGTGATGGGATTGCCGTTCTGCGAATCCAGGGTGACGGCCACGCCGGTCAGCGACCAGGCGGTGGCGCCCTGGGTGATGCCGAGCGGGTTGTTCTCGGTGATGGACACCGAGGTCGGCGTGCCGTTCGCGTCGGAAATCGAGATCGGGCCGAGCACGTTGCCGTAGCTCGACAGGTTGATCGCATGCGAGGTCGCGTTCAGAGTGATCGGCGCCGTCCCGATGTTCCAGACCGAAGATTGAGCGATGCCCCCGCTGGCGTTGTCGGTGATCAGGACCGACGTGAGCGTGCCGGTGCCCGTCGTGGTGATGCCGATGGGACCGATCACGTTGGTGGTATTGGCGAGCGTGATCGTCTTGCCGCTCGGATTGTTGACGATGAGATCGAGTGCGCCGCTCACCGCCCAGCCGGTATCCCCGGCGGCGTCCCAGGACGTGAGCGTCCCATCGGTGATGCTCGCGTTCTCGGTGATGGTGGCGTCGGTCGCCTTGAGATAGAGATTGCCGAGCACGTTGCCGGTGTTGTCGAGGACGATGTTGCCGCCGCCCGCCGTGGCGCCGGTGACGTCATAGGCCACGAGTTTCACCACGCCCGAGCCTGCGGTGCCGCTCGAGCCCACGGTCCAGGCGCCGGTGCCGCCGACGTCGGTGATGGCGGTGGTCGTCGCGGTGCCCTTGGCGTAGAGGGTGACGCTCGAGGGCACGCTGAGGTAGGAGCCTGTGGCGCCGCTCACCTGCAGCGGACCGAGCACGTTGTTCGGGTTGTTGAGGTCGATCGAATAGGCGCCCGAATTGAGCGTGGTCGTGCCGTAGGTGGTCCAGGCATTGCCAGCGCCGGTTCCCTGGGTGATGCCCGCGGTGTCCGCGGTGCTCGTGACCGTCACGGCGCCGGGCGACGCCGCCGAGGCGTTTGCCTGCGTGATCATGAGGTTGCCCATGTACGCGCTCGGCTGGGTGAGCGTGATGGCCTGGCTGTTCGTCGTGCTGAGCGTCACGGCATCGACGAGATTATTGTAGTCGCTCCAGGCCGAGGCCTGGGAGATGGCGCTGTTCTCCGCGATGTTGATCGCACCGGAGTTCGAGATGGCGAGCGGTCCGAAGACGTTGTTCGGCTGCGCGAGCGTGATGCCGCCGGTGAAGGTATTGAAGGTCGTGGTCGCGGCGGTGTTGCTCATGGTCACGGCGCTGCCGGCGAGCTGAGTGAGCGAGTAGCCGGTGTTGCGCGAGGTGATGGACAGCGTGCCCGCGATGCTCGAGCTGCCGAGAATGAGGCTGGTGTTCGGATTGAAGGTGACGTTGTCGCCGGTGAGCGAGACCGCCCCGGTCCAGGTGTCGTTTTGGGTGAAGTAGATGGTGTTGGTCGAGCCGGCATTCAAGGTCGCGGTACCGGCTCACGCTCCACGCGTTGCCGGAGTCGCTGATCTCACCGTTGGCGGTGATACTGAGATTGCCGGTGATGGACTCGTTGTAGCCGTTTGCGTACAGGACCAGCGCGCCGTTGTTGACGATGGTCAAGTTGCGCGCACCGGTGTTGGCGACGCCGAAGAGTGGGGAAATCGTTCGACGCATTGTTCAGGACGATGTCGCCGGTCGAGGCCGCCGCCATGATGGTGGCTGCCGCCCACGACGATCGGGCCCGTCTGGGAGATGATGTTCGCCGGCGTGGTGCCCGTGTTGGCGACGCTCGGCCCGTACACATCGAGCGTGCCGGTCAGCGTCATGCCGGGCAGGGCGATGGAGGGGGCGTTGTCGTAGCGCAAGGAGACGTTGCTCAGCGTGCCCACCGAGGTCAGACCCGCCAACACCACCGCCGACGGGTTGGTATCGCGGATGTCGACGACGTTGAAGCCGGGATCGCCGGCGACGCGCGCGAGGGTCACGCCGCCGGTGAACAGGTTCGATTCGCCCGTGCTGCTGCTGAAGGGGTTGCTCGAGCCCAGGTACAGGCCGATTTGCGAGCTCGCGTTGCTCGCGGTGAACGTGGTCGTGCCCGCGACGCTGATCGCGGAGTAGCCGTCCCCGCCCGATTGGCCGGTCTGCGTGATGTTGCCGCCCGAGGTCAGGCTCAAGTTGCCGGAGATGTTGCTGGTGTAGCCGCCGCAATTGCAGTAGGCGCCGAAGTTGATGCCGGTGTCGGCGGTCAGCGTGACGGTGTCGGCGGACACGATGCGCATGGAGGAGAAGGAATCCGCGTTGTCGAGCGTGATGTTGTTGGTGGACCCCGCCGTCAGGGTGGTTTGCCTTGCCACCGAGATTGCGCCCGTGTCGCTGATGGGTGCATTGGTGCTGACCGTGAGATCCTGGCTGATGGAGCTGGTGCCGAGCGAGACGGCACCGGTGGCGTTCACGGTCAGGTCGGGCGCGGTGGTCGAGCCGGTGGTCACGGCGCCGCTCGAGGTCGTGTACGTTACCACGCCGCCGGCCGTGGTGGCGTCGGTGGTGATGATGTTGCCGGTCGAGGTCAAGACCGTGATGGACGAGCCGGCGCTGGTCGGGCCGGTGGCGCCGAGCGTGACCGCGCCGCCGGCGGTAATGGCGAGGGAACTCGCGGTCGTCGATTGATCGACCGTGAGGGCGCCCGAGTCGCGGAGGAGCACGTAGCCGCCGGTGCCGGTGGCGCCGGTGCTCGGCACGTCGAGCGTCAGGCCGCCGGCGAAATGATTGCCCGAGTTCGTGAGGTTGATGTACGGATCGGCATAGCCGAAGCCGCCGTTGTTGGTGGTCAAGGTCGTGAGCCCGGCGACTTGCACCGCTCCGGTAGAGGCGATGGGCCCCAAGGTCGTCTCGGTCAATGAGCCGGACAGCGTGGTGGTGGCGAACTCCAACGCGCTGTCATTGTTCAGCAGTACATTGCCGGCCGTGAGCCCGATGATGGTGAAACGCGTATCCGCTGCATTGATGGTCACGTCACCGGTGCCGACGCTGATGGTGGCGGTGCCGCCGACGGTGACGGCGCCCGAAGCGCCGAGGCTCCCGGTCGGATTGGTCACGTTGGCGGCGGAATTCGCCGTGATGCCCAGGTTTCCGGTGATTGCGGTCTCACCGAGGGAGATGGCGCCGGCGGCGGCGCCCCCGGTCGTGCCGTTCTGCGCGATGGTCAGGCTGGCGGCCGAGATATTCCCCGCGGTGATGGTGCCCGCGGCGCCGGTGCCCATGGTGATGGACACCGTGCCGGTACCGGCATTGATCGAGCCGGTGTTGTCGAAGACGGCGGTGCCCGATGCCCGGTCGGCGCTGATCGCGTTCGGATCGTTGGCGCTGAAGACGACATTGCCGTTGTTCGAGATGACGTCGGCGTTGACGTAGATGCTGCGGCCGGCTTGGAACGTCAGCGCACCGCCGGTGGCGGCTCCGGACGTGATGATCGGGCTGCTGATGGTCAGGTCGGTGTTCGCCTGCAGCGTGACCGCGGTGCCGCCGTTGGTCAACGCGGTGATGGTGCTCGGGTCGATGTCGCTGGTAGTGCCGGTGCCCGCGTTGGTGGCGAAGGCGAGAGTGTCGGACGACAGCGTGGCGGATCCGCCGCTGATGACGTCGATGTAATCGGGATCGAGCAGCAGCGTGCCGGCGGCGCCGTGCGGCGCACTCGCGTCCACGTTGCCCAGGAAATTGAGCTTGCCCTTGCTGGACACTTCCACGAAGCCGCCCGCACCCGAAACGCTGCCGCCGCGTGCCTGGATGTTGCCGCCGAACGAGGTCTCGCTGTCCGACCAGATCGCGACGTTGCCGCCGGTCCCGTTTTGCGTGGCGTTCGCATCGATGGTGGCGGTCGCCGCCACGACGGTTTGCTGTGCATCGGTGATGGATGCATTGGCGCCGTGGAAGCCGCCGCCGACGAAGACGTTTCCGCCGCCGGTCGCGCCGCTCGCATCGATGGAGCTCGTGTCGAACAGCCCGACCTGATCGGCGGTGAGCGTCACATTGCCGCCCCGGCCGAGAGCGCTCGAGGCGACCAGCCGCGTGTTGCCTTGCAGGGCAACGGTGGGCGGCGCGGCGCCCGGAGTCGAGGTGGGCGCCTGGCCGCCGCCCTGGATGCTGATCCGGCCGCCGGCCGTGCTGCCCGCCGCCTCGAGCGACGCATTCTGAAGCGTCACGTCGTTGCCCGCGCTGAGGGTGATGCTGCCGCCCTGACCGGCAGAGCCGCGGCCGGAAGCCGCGTTGGCCGCCGCCGACACCGAACCCTCGAGCGAAATATCCTGCGAGGCATTGATCTGCACGCTGCCGCCGCTCATGCCCGAGGCGTCGATCGTGCCGCCGGCCGCCTGCTGTACGGTGCCGCCCTCGAGCACGATGCGCCCGCCGGCGCTCGACATGCCGGAGGCTTCGAGGGAGCCCGAGTTGTTGACCACGCCGCCCTGAACGCGATCCAGTGCCGGTGCCGACAGGATGATGAGCCCGCCGGGAGCGATGACGGCAGACTTGTTTTGTACCAGCGCCGCGATCGTCGACGGTGTCGTCGTGATGCCGGCGAGATGCGTACCATCGAAATTCAAGGTGATCGTATCGCCCGCCGCCATCGCCACGGTTCCCAGGTGCGCAACCACCACGCCGCTGTTGCGCACCTCCGGGGCGAGCAGCGCGATGTAGCCGCCGATGCCGGCGTGCAAGCTGCCTTCGTTGACCACGCTTGCCGTCGCGCCGTTGCGGGTCAGGGTGATGTTCCCCGCCATGAAGTCGGCATTGCTGATGCCGTTGGTGGTCGCGGTCAGGCTCCCCACGTCGACCGTCGCGCTCTTGCCGAACAGCACGCCGTTCGGGTTGACCAGAAACACTTGGTCATTGCCGGTGATCTTGCCGAAGATCTGGCTCGGATTGGCGCTCAGCACTTCGTTGAGAGTCGCGGCGCCGCTTCCGGGCGCCACGAAGTTCACCTGGGCGGCGCTTCCTAAGTTGAACGTATTCCAATCGATGACGGCGCGCTGCGAGGTCTGATCGACGGTGAGCACCGCGCTCGCGGGCGTGCTCGAGCTGCTCAGCGTGGCCGAGCCGGCCACCACCGTCCCACCGGTGGGCAGGGTGGTGGGCGTGGGCGGCGGCGCGCCGGCGACGGCGGAGCCCGAGCTGGCCGGAACGGCTGGACCGGCGGCTATGGCCGGGATGCTCGGACTCAAGGCGGCGATGAGCGGCGCCAGCAGCGTCGCAGCGCGCCGGCTGCGTTTGCCGCGGCCGCGGGCCGTTTCGGCCACCGGGATCCAAGCGCCCAGCGCTTCGTTGAAGATCAGGCGAAAGAGGCGATTGATGCTGCCGTGCTTGTTCATTGGATACTTTTTTGTGCGTCGGAGGAAAGGTGATTGTCGGCAGGCTGGCGTACCAGCAACTGCGGGAGATTGTTCAGGGACAGAATGCGGGTCATGAGGGTCGCCGTGGCCGGATCTAGAACGGCATGCTCATTTGCAGCCAGACACGATTCGTGATCAGCGACCCGTCCTGGTCATCGCCGGTGCTCGTGGGATCGGGATTGCGGCCGATGCGGCGCGCCCCGGTTGCCTTGATGTTGAGTCCGAAATCCGCCGTCCAGGCGAGCGAGAGGCCGGCGCCCCGCAGCGTGTCCTTGTTCGGATCGGCGGCGCCGGTGTAGTCATTGTCGCGGTTGAAGCGCACGGTGCCGTAGTCGAAAAAGCCGACCGCGGAGAGATTGAGCGGCAGCCGCACGCGCGCCTCCAGGTTGGCCAGCGCACCTTCGGAGCCGCCGCCTTCGTCGGCCGGATAGGCGCGAACGCCGTTGAATCCGCCCAGATAGAACTTCTCCGACGAGTCCAGGTTCTTGCTCGCCATCTGACCGGAGAGGCTCGCGAAGAGCGATAGGCGCTCGGTCAGCCGCTGCTGCCGGGATACCGAGAGGTTCAGCTTCTCGAAGCTGCCGGCCGTGTCGGTGGTGGCCGCGTCGGCGGACTCGTTGGGCGAGCCGGCAAGGTCGTCGTGGCCCTGCTCGAAGGTGATGCTGGCGGCGTTGGCGCCGCCGCCGCCGAGAGTGTCGAACAAGTTGCCGTACAGGCCGACGCTGCCATCCTCGATCGAATAGCGCGTGGTCGTCTGACCGGAGGAGAGGTTGTCGAAGCGCTTGTCGTCCAGGTTGAGCGCCAGGTACAGGTTCGCCAAGCGCGTTCGGAACACCGGATAATTCGCCTCCAGTCCGACCGTGCTCGAGTTTCCATGCGCGTCGAGCGCGCCGAAGCTGGGCGTCACGATGTCATAGGTGAGGTGCGAGCCGTTCACGCCGACGCGCCAGCCGTCGCTCCCGACCGGCAGCGAGTAGTCCAGGCGCTGGTAATCGCTGCCCTGGGTGTGCAACAACACCGTATCGGCCCGATCGCCGATGCCGAACGGCGCATTGAGGCTGGCGTTCACGGTGATGCGCGCCTCGCCGGTATAGCGCGCGCCTTCGTTGTCGGCGACCACCTCGCCGCTCACCTTGGGACCATCCTTCACGTCGAGAACGACATCCGTCTGGCCCTGGCCCGCGCCTTCGCTCAAGCTGCCGGTCGCGACTACCCCGGGAAGATCGCCGATCAGCAGCAGGGCGCGATCGAGCGCGTCGGCGTTCAAGGGGGCTCCGGGCTTCTGCGCGGCATCGACGATGTCCTTCAGCCGCCCGTTTGAAATGCGCTGCGTCGAGCCGTCGATGCGCACGGCGCCGAGCTTGGCCTCGACGATCTGGATCGTGACCGTGCCGCCGGTGATGTCCTGCTGCGGCAGATAGGCCTTGACCACCCAGCCGGCGCGCCGATACGCATTCGCCACGGCGATCGCGGCATTCTGCAGGTCGGCGAACGTGAGCGGCCGGCCGACGAAGCCGGCCACGACCGGCGACAGCTTCTTGCTCGTCAACAGCGTATTGCCGGCGAACTTGAATCCGGTGACGGTCACGGTCGCTCCGCCGATCGACTCCATGGGCGGCGGCGGCAGGAACAGCGGGCCCGATTTGGGCGGCAGCGCGGGCTGCTGACTCTGCTCGATCTGCTGGCGCACGGTGCCGGCATTGGGCACGGTCTGGGCGCCGGCGAGCATGGGTGCGGCGAGCGCCGCAACGTAGAGAAAATAAGCTTGGGGCCAACGGGGTCCGACGCGACCAGAGCGCGTGGGCTGGCTAGTATGAATCCGAGTACGCAAAAAATTCTCCGGGGCCATCATTGCCGATCGAAACAGTTCTCATCCCTCTGCTTGGCCGCAGCGTCGCGCGATGAGTTGCGCGCCATGCGTGCGTCGAAATCATTCGACGAAAAACATTTTGCAGAGGAGCCGGCCCGTGCGATGTGACGTAATATTTGTTTTTACATTCGCGCATGATTCGCGTGCGCACGGTTCGTAGAGAGCGCAAACGCTGCGTTTTACGGTGTTTCGCGGCGCGCGCGCGGCGCTCGATCGAACGATGTGCTTCGATAGCAGAGTGTGGATGCAGCTCGATTAGGCATTTCCCCGTGTACCTGCGTCACGAGCGCGGGCGCGCGTCCGCCGAATCCGAACCTGCGATCAATCCCGGTGAGCCCGAAGGAAACTCCACCCACTCATCCAATCCCCTACGGCACCGTTGAGGGCGGGCGGCGACTGCGCGATCCGCGGCGTCTCGGTCCTCGACCGCCGCAACGCCATCGAAGCCGACAGCGTGCCCGCGTGCCATAAATAATTCACATACGATGCGGTTAGCCCTGCTTCGCCCCAATATTCGTTGGCATACAGCAACGATGGGCGCTTTGGCGGCCGGCACGGGCGCGTTTGGGTCTCGCGGCAGCAACGGCAGTAAATAAAACCTCCCCGGTACGATGGCGGGAAGCTACCGACAGAGGCCGCTGAGTCCTTCGCGCATGGAACCTTTACCGTGATGGCTCGGTCGTTACCCAAACGGACTCGAACAAGGAACTACGTTGCACATTCGGGTATGCATCGTGAGCAACGTGCGGCTGCATCGGGAGGGGTTGGCTGCGTTGCTGCGCGAGTGCCCGTCGATCGAGGTGCTGGGTGCCATCAGCGTGCAAGAGACTCGGAACGCACCGCCCGCCGCGGCTGCCGACGTCGCTCTGGTCGATTTACTGCCGCCCGGCGATTCGGAGATCGTCAGGGCGCTACGAAAAATCCGCGCAGACATGCGAATTGTGGCCGTGGGAGTTCGTGAAACGGCCAGTGAAGTACTCGCCTGCGCGGCCGCCGGCATGGACGGTTATGTGACGATGGATGCCGCGTTGAGCGACATGGTCACCGCCATCGAGAACGCCGTGCGCGGTGAGCTTGCTTGCTCGCCCAAGGTAACCGCGTCCCTCTACCACTGCATCGGCTTCCGCGACTTCTCGAAGACCGTGGTTGCCAATCCTTTGACACTGCGTGAACTGCAGGTCGCGGATTTGATCAACCGCGGTTGCCCGACCAAGGAAATTGCCTGGCGCCTGGGAGTGCAGCCGTGCACCGCCAAGAACCACGTCAGAAACATTTTGCACAAGCTTCAAGTACGCCGCCGCGGCCAAGCGGTCGCGAAACTGCGAACGTTGATCGGCGAGCGTATCAGCCCCAGCTGAAGCGACCGGGCTCTAGCGGTGGACGCTAGCGAACCATGCAGTCCACATCGCCCGGCTTGGCTGCTCCGGATCCGCCCGCACTTCCTGTCGTCGAAACGAACGACGGCGGAGGTGTGAACTGCATTCCCGGATTTGTCGGCAGGATGACGGGCGGCTGCTGAAAGCTGGGGGTGAATCCGAACTGACCGGCGGTGAAGTTTTGGGTGCCGCCGCCATTGCTGACGTTGATGGCGCCGTCGAGAACTTGAACGTACAGACCCGGATTAAGCCCAGCAGAGTTCGGTGCAACAGTATTCTGAGCCAGCAACAGCCGCGGACGTGATGCGCCTTCCGTCGGGGGATGGTAGACCACGTTCTCGAAGCGTCCGACGTCCGCCGAAGGGTCTGGCAGTCGCGACATGCGGGGCGGTGCCGTGAAGCCTGCGATGAACGTGGCACGGCCGACGGCGATCGTTCCGATCGAAGTATTGAGGACGAAGTGATCGACGCTGCGCGCGCCCAAGCGGCCGCGCGGCGATTTGCAAACGCCCCTGAACGAAATCGAACACCGCGCTGTTCGATTGCGCGGTATCGCTGTAGGAGAACTGCACGATCGCCAACTCGGACTCAGGGCCCAAGGTGACGGCGGTGCGGTCGGTGAACGTCAGGCGCGCATAGGTACCCGGACGGGTGAGCAGACGATCGCCTGACTCGATGGAGGAGTCCAGCGCCAGAATCTTGATCGTGCCGGCGGCGTTCCTCGACAGCAGGATACCCTGCAAATCGGTCACCGTGCCGATGGACTGCGCCTGGCAAACGCCGGCGGCGAGCGCCAGCGCGAACGCCCACGCGCTAGTTGCAATAGAGTTTTGTGGCCGGCTTAGGCATCATTGGTGGTACCCGTGTTGGAGGTGGTTTTCGTCCCGCCAGGCGAGGCGGCGCTCGTGCCGCCGGTGCGAACTCGACGAGTCGGCGGGAATGGAAAACCCGCCGGTGAGCAACGTGCCGGACTCGGTATTGACGGCGATGGTGATGGCGTTGATCGCCTGCACCGAGGGCGACTCACTATTGAGACCGGCGGTTAAGGGCGGCACAACGGCTAAGCAACCGGCAGCGCCCGGTGCGGCCGTACATTGGGCGATCGATGGCAGCACAGCGCCGCAACCCGCCAATGTGGGGGTGGCCGTACATTGGGCGAGCGTCGGGAGCACGGCGGCACATCCGGCCAGCGTCGGCGCGGCAATGCACTGCGTGAGCGTGGGCGGCGGCGGCGTCGCCAGGAAGGGCATCTGGGTGGACACGCCCGTCATCGTGCCGGTCGCGTCGATCGCACCGCCGGAGAAAAGAGCGATGCTCGGCGCCGACAGTGTCCCGGCAGCGGTGAGTGTCGCCCCCGGCGTGGCATAGGTCGCGGTCGCGGCGTCGTAATCCGCATAGAGAGCAATGGCAGTGGTCGCCGATACGGATGACCCTGCCGCGAGATCCATGGCCCCGCCTGCCGTCAATGTGACCGACGACCCCGCGATGCTGGGGCTGCAATCGCAGGTCTGCAAGGTGGGCATGGACATCGATCCCGCGGCGTTGACGTTGACGATGCCCGTCGCATCGATCGTGTGGATCGTCAGGTCCGGGGTGTTGTTCAGATACACGGGGCCCTGCGAGGTGGCGCTCGCCAGTGTCGCGACTTGGGTAAGGAGCGGTGCGCCGGCGCTGCCGATTCCCGTGGCGCTGCCCGCGGTCAGGCTCAACGACCCGGCCGTAATGTCGCCGCCCGTGCCTTGCTGCACGGCCCCCGCCGCGTTCACGACTACCGGAGCGCTGCCGGCATTCACGGCAGCAGCGATCGTGACGTCGCCGGCGCCGGTCTGGAGACTGACGCCGCCGCCGAGCGCCGCAGTGGAGGTGATGCCCGTCGCCGCAGCCACGGTGCCGACGGCGGGAACGGTTCCCACCGTGACGCTGGTGCCGTCGGTCAGGGCGAAACCCTGCGAGCCGTTGGCCGCACCGGCGATCGTGCCGATGGCGTTGGCCGATCCGGTCAATTGGACGCTGCCTTGGGGCGCGACGGCCGATACCGCGGCTGCGGAGATCGAGCCGGTTTGGACGATGTCCCCCGCATCCGACTCGAGCGCAACGGTGCCGTTGGCGGGCGGTGCGGAAATGAGCGCGCTCAGCGCAAGGCCGTCGGCGGCGTGCACAGCGATGTTGCCGGTGGAGCCCTGGATCTGAATCGCGCTGTTCACGGTGATCTGATTGTCCGACGTGAGAAGTATGTTCCCCGATGCGGCCTGCTCGATACCGTAACCCAGCTCACCGATATCGGCGACGGCGAGCGGGCCGCCGGTGTTGGAGACGACGATATCGCCGCCCGAGTTCGTCACCTGCAAGGAGCCCACCGACGTGCTGAGCGGAGCCTGCGCGGATCCGACGCCGCCCACCGCGCTGATCTGCAGCGTGGCACCGGTAATCGCACTGCCTGAGGTGGTCACGGTTCCGGCCGACGTGAGCGTCACCGCCGAAGTTCCGGCGTTGATCCCGGTCACACCCCCGACCGTCCCCACGGCAATCCCGGTCGAATTGACCAGCGCAAAGCCTTGGGAGGCCACGCCCGCGATCGGCCCGGAAATCTGGTTGGTGGGTTCGGTCAAGCTCACCGCACCGTTCGGCGCGCTGACGCTGAGGGCGGCGACGCTGATGGCCGCCGCCGGCGAGTCGACCAAGGTCTGCGTGATGCCGCCGTTTGCCGCCGTCAACACCAGCGTCCCCAGCGTCGCGGTGATGGGCGCGCTGATGGTCACGCTCTGATCCGCGGCGAGAGTCAAGCTGTTCGCGTTGGCCCAAGTCACCGGCGAATCTCACTGAAATCGTGCCGCCCAGCGGCGCCAGCGCATCCGAGGTGGTGGTCACGGTGACATTGCCGAGCAGCAGCTCGGATTCCAAGGTCTGCGTCGATAGAAAGGACGTCGGCTGGGTCGCGGTGATGGTGAACGGCGCCGTCACGGGCGCGGTCACGCCTTGGGAGTCATCACCGAACTGGATGATGATGTCGCTGGGATCGAGCAACAGGGTTCCCGCCGCGCCACGCGGCGCGCGCAGGTCCACCAGACCTTCGAAGTCGAGCACGCCCTTGCTCGAGGTTTCGACGAAGCCGCCGTCTCCGCCCGCTGCGCCGCCGCGCGCGGAAATCCGGCCGTCCATTTGGGTTTGCTGGTTCGACCACACGACCACCTCGGCCGCCGTTGCCGCTGTTCAGCGCATCGGCGTCGATGCGAACCGCCGAACCCACCGAGGTCATCAGCGCGTCCTCGACCGACGGATTGCCGCCGTGCACGTCGCCGCCGATCAACACCGTACCGCCGCCGGTGCGCGCCGCTGGCATCGACCACCGCATCGCCCGTAAGGCTGATGCGAGGTCCGAGAATCTGGACACTGCCGCCGCTCCCGGCGCCGGCGACCGTGGTCGTGCTGCCGGCGCCGAGCGACGTGGCGACGCTCGACTTCAAGAGGATCGTCCCGTCGGTGCCCGCGACGGCGCTGGTGGCGCTCACGGCGCCGTTCTGGTCCACCAGCGCGCCGTAAATGCCGACCCTGCCGCTGTCCGCGACGATCCGCCCGACATTGAGCGCCTGATCGCCGGGTGCGCTCACGACGACCTCGATGTCCGGATCGCGCGAATCGCCGAGCGTGACGCTGTGTCCGGCGGCCAGCATCACCTCGCCGCCGGGCGCGCTGATGAGTCCGCTGTTCGTCACGTCGGAGGCGATCAAGTACACCTGGCCGCCGCTCGGAGTGGTGATCGCGCCTTCATTGCGCACACTGCCCGGCGTTGCCGCCGGCGCTGAACTTGAATTCTCCCGACAGGAAGTCTGCGTCGGTCAAATTCAAGCTCGATGCCACCAAGCCGTTGACGTCGACGCGCGAGTTCGCCCCGAACACGATGCCGTTGGGATTGATGAGAAAAACTTTGCCGTTGGACTGCAGAGCGCCCAGGATCTGCGAAGGATTCTGACCGGTGATGCGGTTCAGCACGCTGCTCGAAGCGTTCTGCTGGACGAAGCGGGTCAACTCGCCGGGCGCGATGGAGAAGCTCTGCCAATTGATGATGGAGCCCGGCGAATTGGTCACCGTCAATTGCTTGCCGGTGCCGGCAATGCTCACCTGACCCGCGACGATCTGCGGGCCGGTCGGATTGGCGTACGCCGGGGTTCCCGCCAGAAGCAGTGCCAGCGCAGCGGCTCGCGAGGTCGGCGCCGCGGGCTCGAGGCCCCGTGCGCGCGATCAGTCGGTGGGATGGTCTTGCGGTTTGAGTTCACGTTCGCGCTCCTCGTTGACATCAGAAGGCCACCGTCACCGTGGCGTGCAGGCGTTGGTCGCCCTTCTCCGCCGGGTCGGTCGCACTCAGTACGTGGCCGTAATCGAGCTGCGCCGTCAGGTTTCGGCCCACGTTCAGCCTGAACCCCGCGCCCGCGCTGTCCACCAACAGACGAGTCGGCTCGCCCGGCAGGGCATCGTTGCGCGACAAATGTCCGTCGTCGAAGAACGTCAACAGATCGCAGCGCGCCCGGCCGCCGCCGAAGTTCGCACACAAATTCGGCGTATGAAGCTCCGCATTGGCCGTGACCCCCTTGTCGTCCGACAGGTCACGCTCCTGCAACCCGCGCACCGAAGCGGCACCGCCGACGCCGAACTGCTCCCCCGGCACCAAAGCGTCCCGCGTCCACTGGCCGTTGACGCTCAGCCGCACCTGCCAGCCGTCGCCCAAGGTCCGGATGTAGCCGGCGCCATAGCGCAGCAAGGCGTAGTTGCGTGTGGCGTCCGCGCGGGCCGCGGTGAAATCCTCCTCGCTGCCCTGCGAGCCGCCCGGGACGTTGTGCACGCCGGTCAGGTAGAAATTGGCGCTGTTCGAGGACAGCGCCCACCGCCCCACATAGGACACGCTCACGGGAGCCACCGTGACGTCCCCGCCCAACTGCGTTCCCGCATAGTCGACATCGTTGCGGTAGGCCTTGTGGTCGAACGCCAAGGTCAGCTGCGAGTCGTAGAGGCCCATGCGCGCGAAGTCATGATTCAAGTGCGCGCCGTAGACCGTGCCCGCCCCGCTCACCTGCAAATCCACCAGACCCGCCGCGACCGATCCCGCGCGGATGGTCGAATAGCTGCCATAGACATCCAACGAATCGCTCAGCCCGTAGAAGGGAATGTGATATCCCGCACCGTAGACATTGACCTTGTGCGGGTCTTCCGTCGCCGTCGTGTACTGCAGGCTGAGCACGTGATCGAGGCCCCACAGGTCGAAATTCTGATACTGCGCCGTGACTTGGTTGCGCCCCGTGGTGTCGAGTCCCGAGTTGTCGAAGGTGACGGCCGCCATCCACGGCTTTTCATCGGCCACGTGGACGACGGCGTCCACCGCCGCGGGCTGCGGACTCGGCTGCAATTGCCCCTGCAATTGCCCCTGCAATTGCAGAGTGACCTGCTTCGACGGATTCTCATTCGCGATGCGCAGATTCTCCGACAGCAGCGTCGGTATTGGGCATGGCGCCTTCACTCAAGGCCGGCAGGCTGCGGCGAATATTCGCCTCGCTGTGATGGACGTTGCCGACGACGGTCACCTTGCCCAGGCGCGTCTCGATCACCTTCAACCGCACCACGCCGCCGTTCAGTTCCTGTTCCGGCAGGGTCACTTTGACCAGTTGAAGCCACGAGCTCGATAGAGCTTCTGCAGTGCCTCGACGGCACGCTCGAGGTCATCGAAGCTGCGATGCGCTCCGGAAAATCCGGCGAGCGCGGAGTTCACGGCCGCGTCCTTCAAGAGCGTATTGCCCTCGACGACGAACCGAGTGATCTCGAAGGAACCGACGGGATCGCCCGGACGCGCGGCGGCAACGCCCAAGTCCGTGACGACGGTCAAGCAAAGCAAGGACAGAAAGCCATACACCCATCTGCGCGGGCTTCGCCGAGGCCGGCCCGGCGTTTGCTCATCCCAGCCGCTCATCGCTTCATCCCGCTCGTTAAAAGTGGCGGCTGTTATACCCCGACACGTGGGCGGTGAAGTGTGAGCGGATCGTCACTCTACGGGTGGCACGAATCCGCAATCCCTTATCGCCGACTAGTGTACGTGCCTACTGTGCGCTATCACGAGTCGGTACCCAAGGTCCAGCGTCTCGAAATTTTTCAGTTCAGGGTAGAGTTGTTCCCAAGCGCCGGACTCGATGTCATTTTCCAGGCGCGCAAGCTGGAACTCGATATTTCCGATTTTCGAGAACGTTGAAATACTCTCTCGAACAAGCGGATCGAGGTAGGCACGCGGTCGTCGCCAATACGCGCCGAGAAACCCGTCAGAACAATCTGCCGGAACGGGTACCGGAATCGATTCAATTGATCCAAAGGCATCCTCAAAGCGCGCGATGCTTGGAAAGATGTTTCGATCAGCGCGCAGCAATTCCGGAAAATAGTCAAAGAGCCAGAATCGCGCGCCTACATCATAGTCGTTCGTCAGAAATACCACTCGGGACCGCGCCACCCTCGCGCACTCCGAGAACCCCTTTGCCTGATCGCTCCAATGATGGACGGTTAGGATGCCGAGGACCGCGTCAAAGCTTCCGTCGCGGAACGGCAGTGCCTCGGCACACCCCCGAACTGCGGGAGCGGCGCCATTGGGACGCTGCGCGATCATGATGCGAGACGGCTCGACGGCGACTACCACTCGAGATCGTGGCTCATATGAGCCCGCTCCGGCACCGACATTGAGAATAGAACCACATCCCTGCAGTGTGCTTTCGATGGCGGCAGCAATCCGCGGATCGCTCTGTCGTCTGCCGGAATAGGTGCGTCCAATGTTGTCGTAGAGAGCTGCCACAGGTTTATCCCTTAGTGCCCGTGCCTATGATGAATGTCCGGAAAGTGCGGATGGCTGTGGCGCATTTCCGCATGCGTATGCACATGGTTGTGCGGCTCGGCCCCGTTCCACTCAAAGTCATGTTCGTGCCGATGATGGTCATCGTGGGTATGCGGGCGTAGAAGATGCTTGCGTTCATTTCACCCAAGTCCGGATGAGAGACGATTTATCTTATTCTCCCGCCGGCGCATTCGACGGCTTCTTCTTCGCGCCGCCCCCGCGCACGCCTTCATCCTCGATCAGGCGCTTGCGCACGTACAGGAATCGGATCACCTCGTACTCGAAGGGCGAGCCGCTGGCATAGTAGCGGAAGTTGACGTTGGCACGCTGATCCACGGCATTGACGGTGCCGAGCGCCCAGGACACATCGCCGCGGTACAGATTGGCGACATCGATTGCGTACAGTGTGCCGTAATCGCCGAGAAAGCCCAGACCGTCACGCAGAGTCGAAGGCCCCAGCAGCGGGAGGACCAGATAGGGGCCCGGGTGCATGCCCCACTTGGCCAGCGTGGTGCTCAACCCGGTCGGCGCAGACGCGAGTTTGAGCTTCGCGGCCGTATCGAACAGACCGCCGATGCCGATGGTGCTGTTGATGACGAATCGGCCCAGGCTGCGCAAGCCCAACTTGAGCCGCCATTGCAGGGCGTAATTGACCACACTGTCGACTTCCGACAGATTGCCGAAGAAGTTATGCACGCCGGAGCGGATCGGCGAGGGGACGCGGCGGTAGGCGTTCGCCACGGGCAGGAAGACCGCCTCATCGAAGCGCGCATTGAACCGATAGGTGAAGCGGTTGAGGCGCTCCCAGGGATCGTAGGTGGTCATGGGCGGCGCATCGGCCGGCGTCACGGGCGGTAGCGATTCCTCGGCGTTCTGGGCGCCCCCGCCGCTTTCCTCGGCCTGGGTGCCGGCGGTCGCGGCGGCCGCTGCGAACGCGGCGGCGCTCTCCGCCGCCGCGGCATTCACGGCGGCCGGATCTTCCGGCGGCACGCTGCGGATGCTGATGCTCTGGGAAACGCAGCCGCCGAGGGAGACGGCCAGCAAGCTCAATGCAACGGCGAACTTCATTGCGCCGCCCGCGGCCAGCGCCCCGCCAGCATGTCGAGCATGTCCGACACCTGTCGCCGCTCGCCGATGTTGCCCAGGTGACCGCCATGGTCGTACACGGCGATTCTCGTACCCAGAGTATCCTTGAGCCACGTGAGTTCCTGTCTATCCAGGATGAGGTCGTTGCTGTTGGCCTGCGCATAATAGTCGGAGTCATTGCGCAAGCTGTCGCCGATGATGTCGAGACGGCTGTCGGCGATCAGCGAGGCGGGAGTGGAATTGGGCCGGTGCCGCAAATAGTAGGGCGCGAACACCTTCGTGAAATATTCGGCGAACGGCTTGGTGCGCAAAATGCGCTGGGTCTCCTCGAGAGAATCGCCCACTTTCGGCGGATGCCGCGGGTCGACGACCACGCCGGTGCCCGCGTAGAGGTCGCCGGCGAAGAACACATTCACCAGGTCGATGCGGAAGCTCAAGGCAATGGCCGCAGAGAATTCCGCATCCGTCTTCAAGACGGCGGCGGCGGCACCGAGCAGAAAATCTTCGTCGATCTGGACTCGATCCGATGCGCGATACAAGTTCGCCAGTTCGGCGTACAGCCTGCGGTAGAGATTTTCTATCGCATCGTCGCCGGAACCCACGCTGATGGCGAACAACTTATCGAGCCGACCAATCGAGGAGAACAGGCTCACCGGCGGATCGATCATGACGGCGCGATGGATCTTGAGCTTGCCCTCCTTCGCGTCGATCGATTTCACGACGGCCGCGTTCGCGCCGCCGAGACTGTAGCCGAGTATGTCGATCTCGGTGATCTTCACCTTGCGGGGCAGGTGCGCGACGATCTGCTGCAGGGCTGCGTACAAATCCCGGCCGTCCTGCGTCAAGTCGCCCGCCACCCCCGTGCTCGACGCCGAGACGATGAAGCCGGGGAATGTCGGGGACGGCACGGTCAGCACGTGATAGCCGGCGCCGTAGAGTACACCGCGCAGCACCGATAGCTTGGCGGTGTTGCCGTCGCTGCCCGTGCCCGAGATGACGATGGCCAAGGGCGCGGGCTTGTCCTGCGCGGAGAACCAGACTCGCAGCTTGCGGTCGAACCAGAACACAGCCGGCACCGGCCGGGCCCGAGGCAGGGCGATATTGATTTCGTCGAGCGGTACTCTGCTGGGCAGCGGTGCGATGTCCTGCGGGGGAGTGCCGAATACCGTGGCGCGCAGCCCGGCCGAATCGGCAAGACCCGTGGGACGGCCCGGCGCCGGAGGCGGCGCAATGGCCTGTGCACCGCTTTCCGTCCCGTGCGCGAGCGCCGCCCCCAGCAGCAGGGCGGTGAAGGCGAATGGCACCCAGCCGCGTTGAATCCGACTCTCCCGGGCCGAGGAGGTGTCGCTCGATGCCATCGATGTCGTCCTTTTGGAGCCGGCCAAATCGGGCCCGTTTTGATCTTGAGACAATGGACCCCGTTCGGCCAAACTAATTCCGCGCTAGACTTCGCGGGTGAACGACGAGACTCTGGAACAAATCCAAACCAAGATCGCCTTCTTGGAACGCGCCGCCTCGGAATTGAGCGACGTGGTGTTCCGGCAGCACCAGGAAATTCAGGCCCTGCAGGCGAAACTCAAGGCCGTCTCGGACCGGCTGAACGGCGTCCAATCCGACGAAAGCCCCCGTCCGCCGGATCAAGAGCGGCCGCCTCACTACTGAATCCGCCTCGGCTGAAGCGTTCAAACTTGCCGGTCAGGCGCTGCGGCTTGAAACTCCGGCATCTCCCGGCAAGCGGCGTCGATCCCCACGATGCGTGGATACGCTTCGAGATTCACCGCAAAGCGCCGTGCGTTGAACACCTGGGGCACCAGGCATACGTCCGCCATGGTCGGCGCGGCGCCGTGGCAGAAGCGCCCGGTCTCGGCGTCTCGAACCAGCCGGCGCTCGAGCGCGTCGAATCCCAGCCGCACCCAATGCCCGTACCAGGCATCCCGCACCGCCTTATCGTGCCCCAACTCCTTCTCGAGATATTGCAGCACCCGCAAGTTGTTCAAGGGATGCACGTCGCAGGTGACGGCCTGCGAGAGCGCCCGCACCCTGGCGCGCGCCACGGGCGCTTGCGGCAGCAGCCGCGGCTGCGGATGGACTTCATCGAGATACTCGATGATGGCCGCCGATTGACACAGCACCGTGCCGTCGTCCAAGGCCAATGCCGGCACGAAGCCCTGGCTGTTGATCTGCAAGAACTCCTCGCGCCGCTGCTCGCCTGCGCGCAAATCCAACAGCACGGAGGTGTATTGCAAGCCCTTCAGGCTCAGTGCAATCCTCACCCGATAGGACGCCGAACTCAGCGCATGGCCGTACAGAATCATCGCTCGCCCGCCGCAATACTTTCCATGGCCTCACTTTAGCCGAAATCGCGCCTCGCTCGCGGCAAAGTGTTGCACTCAAGGCAGCGCCTGCAGCGAGCCGAAGGTTCCCGGTGAAGCGGCGTTTTGCAGCAGCACGCCCGGACCGTTCGTGACCACGCCGCTCACGATGGGGTGCGATGGCCCCGTGCCGACGAGGATATCGAGATGACCGTCGCCGTTGACGTCAGCAATCGCGATTTGATTCGCGGACTGCACCGGGTAATTGGCCGCCGCCAGGAAGGTTCCGGGCTTGGCCGCATTCTGCAGCAGTACCGTGACCGCACTCGTGCCGCCGATGACGATATCCGGATGACCGTCGCCGTTGACATCGGTCACGACGATGGATTGCGCCGCGCTCCCCGGCGCGGTCGGGTAGCTCACCGGCGCGAGGAACTGGCCCGGGTGAGTCGCGTCCTGCAGCAGCACCGAGACCGTCGGTGCCGCACCGCCCGTGGGACCCGGGTCGGTGATCACCAGATCGTTGAAGCCGTCGCCGTTCACGTCCGCGATGGCAATCAGGTTTGCGCCGGCGACGTCGAAGTTGGGCGTCTGGGTGAACACGGATACCGGCGCCGCATAGGTGGTGGCGCTCGCGGCACCGGTATGCATGAGCACCTTGACGCCGACGTTATCGGTCAATGCCACATCCGGGGATCCATCCCCATTGAGGTCGCCCACGGCCACCCAGTTGGCTCCCCCCGGATACAAGCTGATGGGGCTTGCGAATGCGCCCGGGGAGGTCTGCAGGAACAGCGAGACGTTGAAATCGGCGGACACCAAATCGGGCAGGCCATCGCCGTTCATGTCCCCGATCGCCACCTGCGAAGCACCCGGGGATGGCAGAACGATGGGCGCGGCGAAAACTCCCGGGCTCTGGGCAGTGTTGAGAAATACCGCCAAGACTCCCTCGCTGTAGCTCGCTGAAACCACGTCGGGCAGCTTGTCGCCGTTGAAATCGGCGCTCGCCAGATACAGCGGATCGCTGCCGTCGCTGGTCAGCACCGGCGCTGCGAAAGCGCCGGAGCCGGTGGATAGATAGATCTTCAAGTATCCCGCATTGGCCTGCGGGTTATAGATGATGGTGCTCGTCGCAATGACGGAGGTGTGGCCGTTGTTGTTGAAATTCCCGCTCACCAATCCGAACGACACCTCCTGAGGCGTGTCGCTGGGCGGCACGTAGCCGCAATTGCGGCAATAATTATTATTGTCGTTGCAGCCGCCGAGCGCGAGCAGCGCCGCGGACAGAGTCAACCACGCCGGCAGCCATCGCCGCCGCCCCCGCGATTCCGGCACCGATAGCGGCGGCAGGCATCCACGTCCGCCGATCCTGGTCGTTTGGCATTCTGTCGTGTGTAACATAGAGCCTCCCCGGTGTTATCAGACATGCTCGGCGCACGGCCGGCGGCATCGTGAGGAACGGCCCGCCGCTCCTTCCGTTGACGCAACATCCGGCCTTCTGGCGGAGTTTACCGCCTGTGCGCCGCAACGAGCGGCACTCCCACTCGATGCCGCGACTTGAACGCCGAACCTCGAAGGTCACGCATAACTGCGGCTCACGAACCAGAACACGCCCAGACCCACCAGGAACGACGAGGCCACATCGACCACCAGAGGTCTCGGCAAGGCCCATTTGTACTTCGCCAGCATCCCCACCAGCAGCATCGCTCCGACGACCAGGATCAACTGCCCGATCTCCACTCCGACATTGAAGCCCACCAAGAGCTCGGCCAAGCGCTCCGGGGGAAGCTGCAGCTCGAGCAGGTCGGCGGCGAACCCGAAGCCATGGATCAAGCCGAACACCAAGGTGATCAAGATCCGCAAGCGTCCCGCATCGCGCAATCGACCGGAGATCATGAGGTAATTGGCGGTGAACATTCCCGCTCCCAGCAGCAGCAGGCTGGGCAGCCCCCCAAAACCCAGCCACTGCAGCAAGGCCATGCAAGCCATCGAGCCGCCGACGGCCAGCGCCACCGGCCAGGGCTTGTGCGTCTGCACCACGATGTTCTCGGCGCCGATCAGGGCGATGGTGAGCGCCACCAGGGCATCGATGTATTCCGCGTGCGGGCGCAGCACCCCGGTCACCGCCAGAGCCAGCGTCAGGCTGTGGCCGATGGTAAAGCCGGTGACCACGAACACCAGGTCGCGCAGCCGCCGTGATATGAGGACCAGCCCCAACAGGAAGGACATGTGATCCACGCCCGTGAAGATATGCATCATGCCCAAGCGGACGAACTCGATGAAGTGCGCGCTCTTCAGGCGGCTTCCCTCCCCTCCCCACACGTCCACGGTCTGATGCTCGACGGTGATCAACTGCTCGGTGAATTCTCCGCTCAGTGCGTTCTGCACCTGCGCGAAATTGGTGTGGCTCGACACCAGATCGAAGAAGGCGCCCGAATGAACTTGCAAATCGTGCGGCGCGGCACACTTGAACGTGAAATCGTATTTGCGAAACCCCGCGGCCGCGGACAAAGTCTGGACGGGCGGCACCACCGCGCAGCGCCGCCCGCCGGCCAGGGGGTATACGCGCTCGGTCAGGTAGGTCTTCAAGTCCTCATCGGAGGGCGCGCTCTGATCCTTCGAGAGACGATCGGCTTCCACCGCCGGGATGGTCATCACCAGATCCACCTCGGCGCCTTTGATTTCCCACACGGAGTGGGACTGGCTGCGGGTATGTGCGCCCGCCGCGGACACGCAAAGCAGCGATGCCGCCCAAATCCATCTTAAGACTCGCGGCGACCGCCCGCGGCACCGGACCGCCGGCCACGGCATCAACGCACGTCGTCCGCGATCAAGATATTCGCGCGCTTGCGCAGAAACGCCTCGTCGCCGCTGCGCAGATGACCGATGGCATCGTTGCGGTAGTCCGTCAGGACTTGATCGCGCGCGGCGGCGAAATCGAAGGGAACCGGCCGGGTGTTCTTGAACATGTACAGCACGTGAATGGCGTCCGCGCCGGCGATGGGAGCGGAGGGCCGGCCGTCGGGCAAGTCGCGGGCGGCTTCGAACAGCCTCTCTCCCAAATGAATCCTGGCCGCGAAATAGAATTCCTCGTCGGACACCTTGCCGGAGTCCGACGCGTGCCACCGCGCCAGCAGCGCCGGCGTGGGCGGGGCGGTTTTGAGCATCTCGGCTGCGGCGGCGGCCATGCTCGGCTCGCCCGAGGGGAATACAAAATCGCGCAGACTCATGATGCCCTCGCTGGCATAGCGCGAGTGGTGCGCGGCGAAGTAGGCACGCAGCTGCGCCTCGCTGGGCTGCGAAGTGACGGCGTCGGCAGCGATTTCCAGCTCGACCGCGTTGACCATGGCGGCGCGCACCTCCGGGTCCGTCGCGGCGACATCGAGCTCCTTCCCCCGCTGCACGAACAGCTCCTCGCGAATCATGTCGTCCAGCACCTTGCGCCGCTGCGCAGCCGTCGCGTGCTGCAGATCCACGCCGTACAGCGTCTGCAGCTGCAGCAGATAGTCGCTGCGCGAGATGGGCTGCTGATTGACCAAGGCCACATCTTCCGCAGGCACCATCAAAGTCGAGGTGCCGCGCGCCGTGAACAGCGAGTAGCCGGCCGCCGCCAATCCGAGCAATGCGCCGCAGCCCATGAGGATGAACGATCGGCGGCTGCTCACCTGTCCGAAGTTGCCCGTCATTCCGCTCACCCTCCGCTTGCCGCAGCCGCGCCGCGCGGGTGAGACAGTGAGTACACGAACAGCGCCACCTCGCGGATTCCCGCCGGGCTCATGCGCGCCACCCAGGCCGGACAGAGGCCGTGCCGTCCATAGGCGATGGACAGGCCCAGCGCGGCGCGGCTGCCGTCGCCGTACAAGGTGATTCCGTCCGTCAAATTCGGGGCGCCGATGGCCGAATCGCCCCGCCCATCGGCGGCATGACAGTCATAGCAGCCGGCGCGCGTAAAGAGCGCGGCACCGCGGGCCGCCGCCGCACCGTCCGCACCGCGCCCCTGCTTGCGGAATAGAAATTCGACCAGGTCCCGTATGTCCCCGGGGGAGAGCGGCGCGATCTTGCCATCCCGGGGACTGGGCGTTGCGGTGGCATAGGCCGGCATGACGGCGAGGTTCCAGGCCTTGGGATGGTAGGAGCGAATTCCATACTTGACGATCTGTTCTATATCGCTCACCGATCCGGTCCCATACAGCCAATCGCCGTCGCTGAGGATGGGAATCCCGCGCGCCGGATCGCCCTGTCCCCGGGTGCCGTGGCAGCCGGCACAGTGAGCCTCGAACAGCGCCTCGCCGCGGTCCCGGGCGAACCGCATCAGACCCGGGTTGCCGGGAATGCCGTCCGGGTCGGCGCGCAGCAAACCCGCCTCGAGCCCCGACACGTGCGCAAGGACGGCGATGATGAGAGCGGCCGACGCGGCCAAGAGGACTAGGATGCGCACCGGCCGAAGCCTACCCGGAAACCTTGCGATTCACGTAGTTTACTGATTGAGAGGATGGCGATTCATGGCAGCCGGCCGCTTGCCGCAGGCTGAGGTCGCCCGAAATGAGCACTTATACGTCTTTGGAGAATTAACTGCACCGCAGGGCGCAGCAGTCGGCTTCCTACATAATTCACGAATCATGAATCACGAAATGGGAATCACCTATTAGGAATGCGCCCTACGGGGTCCACGCGAACTCCATAGAGATCGCTCGACGGGATTGGCGCCCGAATTGATCGAGTGCCCAGGTGGCCGAGCGCTGCGGCGAGCCCAATCAAGGCCGCATTTCCCCAAGCGCACAATGGCTGTTATGATCCGCCACGGATCGGATGTTATAACGTATCACATGTAGGCCATATGCCCGAGGCGCGATCCATGGCTCCACCGGCTCAAGCGGATTGGGCAGTGCCCTTACCACGGGTAGTGGCAGCCCGGTTGGTCCATTTTTCAACGAACGGCGAGTACACCACGCCGCCCATCACGCTGGAGGGCGGAATTGTGTTGGATGAAGATCACGGTTGGGTGTTGGAGGTTGTTTTACCAATGAAGGGAATCGGTGACGGGGAGTGCGCAGTGCTGATACCGATAACGGAGTTGAACGGCTGTCCCATGTCGGCGGCAAGGCCGCGCTAACTTTTGTTTCATCGTCGTAAGCCTCTAATGAAATGCCCGCGAGTGCGTTAACCATGAACCCCTACAGCACCGTTATCTTAATTTTGGTGTTCTTTGCGGCATTTGAAATGGACCGGCACCGGAGTTTTCTCGCCCGTGTGCACGATGCCTCGCATGTCGGGTCCGGCTTTTGCTCAGGATTGATCCTGGGCAGTGCTTTTTTTGTATTCATCGCCCAGGCGATTCGGGCAAGGGGCGCTCAGGGCGAACTGGACTCCGTACTTTCCATGGGCGGGCTGGGTTTTGTCGGGGCCCTCGTGGTCCATCGGATGCTTCTGATCGACCAACGGATGCTCGCCGACAGATACCCGCTCCTTGAGAGAGTGCTTAGAACGTGCGGATTCAGTGTGGCCCTCGGGTTTCGATTTAGAATATCGCTGGCCTGCGGCTCCCTGATCGCCCTCGCATTTATATCGCGTGAGTTCTGTTCGGCGATCGGTCCGGTAGGAACCCGCGTCGGGAGACCACGGATAGTTGGCCTGTATCTTGTGTCGATGATACTGGCGGTCATCGTGGCGCAAGTGGTGCCAACAGGCATTTGGCCGCTGGCTTCAGGTCTCGCGATCGTTGGCGGCATATTCGTCTATGTGGGTGCCAGCATGCTCATCCCGGAGAGTCATCACGTTCATGCACAGTGGCCGACCCTCGGTACGACCATTGCCGGGGCTTTGTTGGCGTATTGCGGCGTTCGTTAGCGTGCCGCGGACTCGAACTGCTTCGCTGTACCGCGCATGCTGGGCGGCTGGTGTCACGGGGATGCTGGCCATCGCGGCGCATGCGGCGGCACCGGCTGAGCCGGCGCGTGAGGCCGTACGAACAACAAGTGCCCCTATTCTCGTGGACGCGGACTGGGACCTGTTGCTTCCCGCGAACGAGCGGCAGTCGCCACCGGAGCCGCCTCCGCCGCTGCATAACTATTTGGGCGAGGGCTCGCCCGCCGCCAAGCAAACGGGATCCGCGGCGGTGAACGCCAAGTTGGACGGCCAACTGATCAAGATTCCGGGATTCATCGTGCCTCTGTCGGAAGATTCAGAAGGATTGGTCACCGAATTCTTTCTCGTCCCTTACGTTGGGGCCTGTATTCACGTGCCGCCCCCACCGCCGAATCAAATCGTCTATGTCAAGCCGATGGAGCCCGTCCAAGCACCCGGCTTAGGGGACGCTTATTGGGTGACGGGGCGCATGCATGTCCAAACCCGCAATACTCCATTAGCCTCCGCGGCCTATTCGATCACGGCCGACAAAGTTGTGCCCTATACGTATGATAAGAAATGATAAGCGCCCAGCGATGTCCAGGAACACGCTGTGCTGCGACGCTCCTTCTTTACTTGCTCTCTAGCGGTTGCCTGGCGCCGTGCTGGGGGAACTCGGGTGCATGAGCCGCCATTGCGGCAACGGGCCGAGCACCTCGCGGATGGCACGTTTCGCTGCCTCTTCTCCTCGTTGACGAGCTGCCACGAAGGCCTCCTGCTCTATGGGCTCAGTTTGAGCGCTCCACCGCCTGCCCACCGGCGTTCGATAGAATGCAATCAAGTCTTCAATGTCCCGCGGGTCGAGGTTGTGCCGGTAAATCGGAATCCATAGCTGCATCAGCGCAGTACCATCCGCCAACCGAGCCGTCGCGCGGCTCAGGATATCGTCACCGGGCGCAGCCCGCTTGAGACGATCCAACATCATAGTCGAGACAAAGTGGGCCTGTTGCCGGACGCCGGAGGCCACCATGAACTCCTGAATGGACTCGTCCGAATTCGGCGTAATCTTCGCCTCTTGGTCAGGCGTAATTTTCGCTTCTTGGTCGGCGACGGACGCCGACATGTCATCGCCTGCGGAATTGGCCAGGAAATCGGCCGCAATTCGCCGCGCCCATTCGACCACGGCGACGTTGGCGTCTTTGTCGATTCGCATCGACGCCGCCACATAGCGCTGCCCAAGCGGCGATCCGTAAAACCGGACCAGTGCACGGATGTCGGGAGGCGATACATGACGTCGATAGATGGCCGAATACATCGGTGTGAGAACCGTGGGATCGGTCACGCGGGCCGCGAAGTTCTCCCATACCTCCTGCGGCACATGGGGATTTTGTTCGCGCAAGGGCCGAACGATATCCCCGATGGACGCTTGCGCTCGCTGCAAGACGCCGGTCAACATGACCAACCGGTCCGCACTATCGCTCGACGTTGAACGACTCTCGACCCCGGCGAAGCCTGAGCTGCCCGAGACGAGAGATATTGCAACGATGCTTTCACATAGAAGCGCGTGAGTAATACGCATCCAAATCGTTCTCGAGCTGGAGTACTTTAGCCGCCGAATTAGCGCGAGTTACGTGGATTCGTCGACCGCATCTACGCCAATGGATCAGCGTTCATCGAGCAGGCCGGTCGCCTGATCCAAACGCGCGCTGTAGGCGTTCAGCGCGTCGGCTGTCAACTTGGCATAGGTATTCGCATCGGCCCAACGTTCCTCTTCGATCGACTCCGTAATACCGGGAAGCGTCTTGGCGCCATAGCCCGTGTAGCGTCCGGGAGCGTAAATGAGATTCTTGAACCACGGCCGTCCCGGCAATCCGATCGGCGGAGCCAGTGTTTGATCGATCGATAGCATCAGCAGATTCAGCCGCGCGCGCGTCGAAGCCGATAAGGTACTTCCGCGTTGCGCAACGGCGGCATCGTAATCTTTCGCGCTCGCGCTCAAGCGCTTCACCGCGACGTCCATCGCGGACAAGTCGATGACGGGCACGGACTTCAGGGGCGTTGGGCCTCCATTCGATAGTGTCGGATCGGCCGCCAGGCCGAAGGCACTCTCACGCAGCATTTGGGCTTGCGTCTCGGCCGCTGCACGCTTATCCGATTCGAGCTTTTTGACTTGCTCGAGATAGTTGCTCACGGTACGCGCAAAATCGCCGGCCTGCTGAATCGGGAGATCCGCGTCGGCGGCGCGCAACACGAGCCGGCCCACGGTCTTCGCGAGAAGCGCGGTATACGTCATTCCGGGGTCGCCGAACCGGATAAAGTGTTCATACGTGTCGTAGCGTGAATGATAGACGCCACCATTGCTGCCCTCCTCGCCGAACTCGATATTGAGGGTCGCCAGCCCCAAATGCTCCAGGAAGGCCGAATAGTCCGAACCGGATCCCAGCGCTTGGATTGGGAAATCTCGCGCGGCATCGAGGGCCTCTTTGGCGTCTGCCTTCGTTTCCTCCGTGGCGCCCTTTTTGAGGCCATCCACTTCCATTTTGGCGCGCAGGCGCCGAGCCACCGATACGTTCGTTTCAGGATCGATGACATCGAGCGCGGCGAGATTCACGAAATGCTCCAAATCGTGATTGCCACCCGCCGACAGAAACCCCCGTCCATTGGTGTCCGAATTGATGTACAGAGCGGCCTTTTGCTGAAGTTCCAGCGCGTGCGTCTCGACCCATTCGGTGGATCCGATCAATCCGGGCTCTTCCGCGTCCCAACTGAGATACACAATGGTCCGCTTTGGCCGCCAGCCGCGGCGTGCGAGCGCGCCGAGCGCTTTCGCCTCCTCGAGGAGGGACACTTGCCCGGAAAGCGGGTCGGCGGCGCCGAACACCCAGCCGTCATGGTGGTTGCCGCGTAACACCCACTGGTCCGGCTGCTCGGCCCCTTTCAGCATCGCAACGACATCGTAGATGGTCTTCATGCGCCAATCCGACTTGACCTTGAGATGCACTGGCGATGCGCTGGGTCCAACGCGATACGTGAGGGCCAGTGCGCCGCGCCACTCCTTCGGCACCACCTGGCCGCCCAAGGCTTTGAGCAAAACCGTGGCATCGTGGTACGAGATGGGCAGCGCAGGAATCTTTAAGATGACGGGGGACTCGGCGATTGGCAGCCGTTTCGCGTTGCTCGTAGCACCCACGCCGGGCGTCAGCGGATCACCGGGAAAGAGGGTCATGTCGACGACCGAACCGCGTTGAATCCCTTGAGAGGGTCGTGCGGGGCCGTCGGGGTAGGCACTCTCCACGGCATAACCGTCGTCTGCCGGATCGGAGTAAATCAAGCAGCCAATGGCGCCATGCTCGTACGCAAGTTTCGGCTTGAGCCCGCGCCAACCCGCACCATAGCGCGCGATGACGATTTTTCCCTCGACGCTCACGCCCATGCGCTGTAAAGCCTTGTAGTCATCCGGCATGCCGTAGTTGACGTAGACCAGGGCGGCGGTGACGTCGCCATCGCCTTGATAGGCAAGATAGGCCGGGAGTGCCGGATCTTTGGCCGTGGCGCTCGAATCTCCCGGGATGGGGGGCTCTTGCAGCGTGAGCTTGTAGGGCTGCGCTCCTTGCAGCTCGACGTTTTCGGTAATCGGCGTCGGATACAGGACCTCGAAAGTCTCGAGATGGGCGTCCCATCCAAAGGCTTTGAATTGCGCGAGCTCCCATTCGGCATTTTCTTTGTCGTGCGGCGATCCGACATGATTCGGTTCAGAGGACATCCGCTTTAGCCACTGGCGCATCTCGGCCGGATCGATCTCACCATCAAACGAGTGCTCGAGCGACCCCGCAGCAGCCGACGCGGCCATGGGCCGGAGCATCGCAAAGACCCCGATAGCCCCCGCCAGCATTGCCAACCGTCCAACGGTTTTTAACAGGGTCATCTTTTGCGGATTCGGGCGTAAACCGGTCGTATCCTGCCGCGCGGTCAAGTTATTCACTATCACGGTGATTTTTCCTTGGGATGAGGGATCAAATATGCCCTGCTTATTTTCCGTAAGAGGCAACACCTTTGGATTGCTCATTTTCCGACCATTCCGAAAGCAACAACTGGTCCAGACACCGCCGACGCGAGAGGGCCGTTCCAGCGCCTCGGGACTCTTGCTTTCAAAGCCCAGGTGCGCTAAAAGACGCGTCCGGCAATGATATAATGTAACAGAAGTTCACGGCACGGTGCTCCTTATGCGTTCGATCTTGCTCCTGGTTTCTCTGGCCACCCTCGCTGGGTGCGGCTCGATGCCTATCCAATCGTCGATGCAATCGAGTTATAACGGACAACGGTTCGACTCGGGTCCCACCAGCATCCATGACGCCCGATTTGGCAATCCTTCGTTTTATTCAGAGTCGGACGATATGCGACTGCCTTCCTTCCAGTAGGATCCCCCTCGCGTTGCCGAGTTACCCCCGCGCAACCGCCCGCCCCGGGCGGCGGGCGCGGCTCAACCCGCGAAGCCGGACGTTGGGCCCCTTTCTGGCACGTCACAAACGCCGCCAAGTGACGGCCAATTCACGTATAATTCTCATGCAGATGAGTTGCCTTTAGGCGACGACGAAGTCGGCGCGCGGCACGGTCAATCGAGCGCCTGTATCTTCAGAGAAAGTGCTCACCATGAAGCGGTCCAAAGACGAAGCCAATCGATTTTCAGATTTTCGCCGCACGCACGAGCATGGGCGCTGCGTCTCGCGCGCGTTGCGCACGGCAGACCAGGTATGCGAGGAGCGGGGGCTCAAACTGACGCCGCTGAGAAAGCGAGTCTTGGAGCTTGTCTGGGGGCGTCACGCACCCATTGGTGCGTACGATATTTTAGAGAAATTGAGTGCCGAGGGACGGGGAAGCGCACCGCCCACCGTATACCGTGCTCTCAATTTTCTCATTTCGGCCGGCCTCGTTCACCGGATCGACAGCTTGAATGCCTATTTTGGCTGCGAAGCGCCTCGTACCGATCATGCCGCCCAGTTCCTAGTGTGCCGATCTTGCCATGGCGTCACTGAATTGGACGATCCCGCGATCAGCCGTTTGCTGGCGCGGCGCGTCAAGGCCGCCGGATTTGTGGCGGATGCACCGGATGTCGAAATCAAGGGACTGTGCGGTTCCTGTCAAACGGCGGGCAACACGACCGTCGCGCTCTCAGCGCCCTAAGTCTCGATTTTAAAGAAGAACCCCTATATGCTCCGGCCATGATCCGGCGCCGTGATCCTATTTTTGTCTCAGATGCGCGTTTCTCTGCGCGACTGATGGGCGTGATGGCGGTCATTTTCCTACTCGCGCAGTGGGGTGCGCAGGCGCATTCCTACTCCCATGATCATGCGTACTCCCATGATCATCGAGTTGAGGTTGCGGTCCACAGCCAACAGACGCACGAGGATTGCGCGCTCTGCGAGAGCTTTGCACCTCTCTTGGCGGGAGTTGCCTCGGCCCCCGTCCCTCTCACGGTGCCTCTTGCCCCGCGTACTCGCAGCGATGACGCGGTGGCAACCTCCCTCTGTAAGACGTCCCCCCGACTCGCTTTTCGATCTCGAGCCCCGCCCGCCTTGACCTAAGGTTCGTTGGCCGCCGTTGATTTGCGGCGATAGCGCGTTATTGGGTTGAGGAAACATCATGAATCGTTGTGTGCAGCGGATCGCTGCGCTCGGACTCGCCTTGGCGATTTCGACCGTAGGCTATGCCGCTGAATTTCGTTCGCGTCCCCCGCACGTGCATGGCCTGGCCACCGTGGACATCGCGTTGGATGCGACCACGCTTGCCATCGATTTTCGGGCACCGGCAATCAACGTGATCGGTTTCGAACATGCGCCGGCGAGCCCTGATGAGAAGGCGGCGGTCGCGACGGCTGCCCAAACGTTCGGCGCCGGCGGTCGGCTCTTTATCGCGCCCGCGGCGGCCGGCTGCGTTCAACGGCGTGCCGAATTGACACCCATCACCTATGAATCCGATGGCGAGGATGAGAAGCCGAACGCACCCGAAGCGGATTACGAGATGCGCTATGAGTTTGCCTGCGCCCATCCCGGCAAGCTCGACTGGATCGAGACCACTCTTTTCGGCGTGCTGATTCACGCTCAGAAAATCACGGTCAACATCGTGACGGGCGATCTGCAAACGCAGGTCGTGCTGCTACCGGGCGATGACCGTATCGCGCTGAAGCCATGACAGAGTCTGCCGCATGGGCGATCGACATCGACCGCGTTAGTTTCGCGTGGCCTGGGGAACCCACGCTCCTCAGAATCTCCGCTTTTAAGGTCAAACGGGGCCAGCGGGTATTTTTGCAGGGGTCGAGCGGCAGCGGCAAGAGTACGTTGCTCGGATTGATCGGCGGTGTGCTGCAGCCCACCGCGGGTTCGCTGCGGGTTTTGGGCCACTCCATGCAAGGCGTGAGCGGTTCCGACCGGGACGCGTTTCGAGCGGCGCATATCGGCTTCATATTTCAAATGTTCAACCTCCTGCCCTATTTGTCGATGGTCGACAACGTGCTCCTTGCGGCGCAGTTCTCCAAGGAGCGCGCGGCTCGCGTTGGCGGGGACTTGCGCGGCGAGGCCACACGGTTACTCGCCGCGTTGGGTCTCAGCGATGCACGGATGCGGGAACGGCCGGTGACCACGTTGAGCGTTGGGCAGCAACAGCGGGTGGCCGCTGCTCGCGCCTTGTTTGGAAAACCCAAATTGATCATCGCGGATGAGCCCACCTCTGCGCTCGATGAGGAGACTCGCATGCAATTCCTCGAGTTGCTCAAGCGCGAGTGCGCCGAAGCCCAATCGACCCTTCTGTTCGTCAGCCACGACAAGACCTTGGCCGGTGCGTTTGATCGTCACCTGTCGATGGCTGAGTTGAATATGACCCCCGCGGTGTCTCCGTGCCCCTGTTAAGGCTGGCGTTCCGAAGCCTGTGGAATCGCCGCGCCACGGCGTTACTCACCATCGCTGCGATTGCGATCAGTGTCACTCTGTTGCTTGGGGTACAGCAATTGCGCACCTCCGCACGCGAGGGATTTGCCAAAACGCTCTCGGGGGCGGACCTCGTGGTCGGCGCGCGCAGCGGCCCCATCAACTTGCTGCTGTATTCCATCTTCCGAATTGGCGATGCCACGTCGAACGTGACATGGAAATCCTATCAAATCATCGCCAAGCACCCGGATGTGGCATGGACTATTCCCATCTCATTGGGGGATTCGCATCGGGGCTTTCGGGTCATGGGTACGACGCTCGACTATTTCACCCACTACCAGTTCAGCGGCGATCAGCATTTGCAGTTCGGTGCCGGGGGCCCATGGACGGATCTTTATGACGCGGTCTTGGGGGCCGATGTCGCCGAGCAGCTTCACTACCGAGTCGGCGATGAAATCGTCTTGTCCCATGGGATCGGTGCGGTCAGTTTTGCTCAACACAAAGACAAGCCATTTCGTATCGCCGGCATACTGCGCCGCACCGGCACGCCGGTCGATCGCACGGTGCACGTGAGCCTCGAGGCCATTACCGCCATCCACATCGACTGGCAAACGGGCGTTCAGGCGCCGGTCGGCTCTCGAGTGTCCGCCGACGCCGCGCGCCACAGGGATCTCACCCCCGACAGCATCACCGCCTTTATCCTCGGCATGAAATCCAAGGTCACCGTGTTTATCATGCAGCGCGCGATCAACGAGTACGCCGAGGAGCCCCTGCTCGCCATCATCCCGGGGGTGGCGCTGCAACAGTTATGGAGCTTGGTGGGGGTGGCGGACCAAGCGCTCTCGGCAATTGCCGCGTTCGTGGTGCTCGCGGGCCTTCTCGGCATGCTCACGACCATTTTAACGAGTCTCAATGAGCGACGGCGGGAGATGGCCATCTTGCGAGCGGCGGGTGCGCGTCCCCACCAGATATTTTTGCTGTTGATTCTCGAATCGGGCCTGCTCGCCCTCCTCGGCGTCATCGCGGGCACCCTGCTGTGCTTCATGCTGCTCGCGGCAGCCCGGTCCGCCATTCTCGATCATTTCGGCATCTATCTGAACATCGCCCGCTTGACGGGCGAGCAGTCCGCCATCTTGATCGGAATCGTGATTGCGGGTCTCGCGATCGGATCGATACCGGCCTGGCGGGCCTATCGTCACTCACTGGCCGATGGCCTGTCCATCCGGGTGTAGCCATCATGAATTTAATGGCAACCCGACTCATCTGCGTAAGGAAATGGTTTACGGATCGCCTGATTCGCGTCGCATCGCTGACGGTGATCTGCACAGGGATGGGTACGATGGTCGCCGCAGCGCCCGCCCACCCGGTCAAGGGCTTCGAGCTTCCCGATCATGTGTTGCAGGTCGATTGGGATGCGCTGTTACCGGCCAATGCAGGCACCGCCGCCACGACTGCACCGGCGCCTATTCACAATTATTTGGGCGAAGCGGGGCCCGCCGCCCTGCAAACGGGCTCGGCCGCCGTGAATCCTGATATCGACGGGATGAAGGTGCGCATCCCGGGATTCATCGTGCCGCTGGATCAGAACGCCGAAGGATTGGTCACTGAATTCTTTTTGGTGCCTTACCACGGCGCCTGTATCCACGTACCTCCCCCGCCGCCAAACCAGATGGTGTACGTCAAGCCCACCAAACCATTGCTCGTCAAGGATACTTTCAATGCGTATTGGATCACGGGTGTCATGCACGTCAAAGTCCGAAATACCCATATCGCCTCCTCGTCCTATACGATGAACATGAGCAAGGCCGAAGTGTATGAGTAAGGGAGGAGCTCAGTTGCGTCGACGAACCATTCGTGGTCGAACGCGGCTATTGCTACGTGTTTTGAGCGCTCAGCCATGCTGCTGAGTATTGCCATCGCGGCTTTTTGTACCACGTTTGCCGGTGGCCTGTTGGCGCTGCGAGTCGCCAAACGGCTGCCCTGGATCTTGGGATTTAGCGCCGGAGCGGTCGTCGCCGTCGCTTTCTTCGATCTACTTCCCGAGGCCCTCGAACTGGCGGTGCACCGCTATTTGCCCGTCACGTTATTCGCGTGGACGCTCACCGGATTCGTGGCTTACCTATGTCTCGATCGCGCGGTATTTCGCAGCGCGCACGCAGATCCAAGCGGCGGCGATCACGCTCCGATTCATCCCAATGTGCTACGCCGCGGCGCGCTCTTTGCAGGCAGTTTATCGCTGCACAGCTTGCTGGACGGAGTGGGTATTGGCCTCGCATTTCAGGCCTCGCCCGCCGTGGGCCTGATCGTCACCATCGCGGTGTTGACGCATGACTTTGCCGATGGGCTCAACACCATGAATGTCGTGCTGAGAAACGGGGGTGGCCGCGGAGCGGCGTTTCGTTGGCTTCTGGCCGATGCAATCGCTCCCGGCATCGGCATCTTCGGCACCGGTTTCTTCAGCGTTCCCCCCGAACTGCTCGGGGTTGTCTTGGCCGTCTTTGCGGGATTTTTTCTCTACATTGGCGCGAGTGATTTGCTGCCGGAGAGCCACCGCAACCATCCCAGTCTCATGACGACGGCCATGACGGTGCTGGGAAGCAGTGTGTTGTATGCCGCCATTACGTTGGCGCGGATGTGAGTGAGGATATTGTCGGTCCGGAGGTTGTAGTGAGTAGCGATATCAGCGAAGCGCCGGTGGCGATGGTTGAGGCCGACATCGGCACGCTGCCTCGATTTTTGCTCGCGAGCAAGTGGCGTTACCGGCTGCTGGTCATCATGGCAGTGCTCGCCGCCCTCGCGTTCGTGATCTGGTGCGGCGCCGCGGCGAGTGCCAATCCGATGATCCGCGCCGTACTGTCGGCGGACGCCGCGGCCTTATTGCTCTTCGTGGGCGCTCTGCAATCGGGGTATTGGATCAGTCGGTGGCGCGCGATCGCCCTGGGCCCTTCAGAGCCGCCGAAAGTCGTGAAACGCCGCCGCCGCTCGAAAAATCCCGACACGGTGGAGAGTATCAGCGATATCAAAGCCTACCTGCTGCCGCGCTACCGGCGCGTCGCGGCGTGGGCGGTGACCCGGTTGGGCGAACAGGGCATTGAGTCGATGTGGTTGATCGGACTTTGCACCGCCGGGCTTGCGATCGTTCGTCACTTTTGGGGCGGGACCCTACTCGGGGCGGCGCTCGGCACGAGCGGCATTCTGGGTGGTGGCGTACTGGGGCTGCTGGCATTCGGCGTCTTGGTGTTGGAGCGCGACTTCGCGCGGTATCCGGAGATCGAATGGCCGGAGGCCAAGGAGTTTGCACGAGGCGGACGGCTGGTGGTGGCGACGCTCATGGTCTCGGCGCTCGCCGTCTTGATCGATTCACCGGGGTCGCGATGGGCACCTCGGCTCGGACATCTCGCGCAACTGATTCCGGTGCTGCTGGCGGTCGAATGGTTGCTGCGCACCGCGATTTCCTTCTTCAGCAGCCGCCATCCGGAAAACGAGCCGGCGCTCCTCGCCAAGAGCACTGTCGGAGCGTTGGTCACCTGGCCGCCGCCGACGCTCGACAACCTGCAGAATGACCTCAAATCCCGTTTCGGCATCGATCTGCGCCAAAATTGGGCATTCTCCTTTGTTCGACGTGCCTCCCTGCCGGTGTTCATCGGTGTTGCCCTGGTGGGATGGCTCTCGACCGGGGTGAGCGAGCTGGCCGCGGATCGCCGCGGCGTCTACGAAGTCTTCGGCCGCCCGACGGCGGTCGTGGGACCGGGTTTGCACGCGGGTCTTCCCTGGCCGTTCGCAAAGATGCGCAGCGTCGAGAATGGCGTGGTGCACGAAATTGCAACGGCGCTGCCGAGTGAAGGCGACAGCGCGCCGGATACCAGCCGTGCGGAGGACCCCGCCCCCATCAGCGCGAATCGGTTATGGGACGCCTCGCATGTCGCGGACAAGTCTTTGCTCATTGCAAGCGCACGCAAAGAGGCGCAAGGATTTCAAATCGTCAATATGGATGTGCGTTTCTTCTACCGCATTGCATTGACACCGCAAGGCGCCATGGATGCTCTGTATCAAACCACCGATTTGCCGGCACTGATCCGCAGTACCGCCAGCCGCGTGCTCGTCGATGTATTTGCCTCGCGCACGCTCGATGGGGTGTTGGGCGAGGAGCGGCAGGCCTTGGCGCACGCCATCGGCGCCGCCGTCCAACAGCATCTGGACGATGTGCACAGCGGCGTTGAAGTTCTAGCCACCGTGGTTGAAGCCATTCACCCGCCGGCCGGGGCGGCCGATGCCTACCATTCCGTGCAGGCCGCTCAAATTTCCTCGGAGGCGTCGATCTCCCGCGAGCGCGGACAGGCGGCGGCGCAGGCGAATCGCGCGCGTCAAGATGCGACGATCGCGGAAAATGAAGCGCTCGCCGACGGGGAAGAGACCATGGCCGCTGCGCGTGCGGTCGAATCGCGCTTTGGCGCCGAGCAACAGGCCTATCGCTCGGCGGGCAATGCGTTCATGTACGAATATTACTTGAGTCAGGTGGCGACCGGCCTCGCAAAGAGCTCCATGACCATCGTCGATCACCGAATTGGCTGCCTGGGCCTTGGGCGATCTGATGACCGCAGTCTTGCTGCCGGTCATCATGATCTTTGGCCACGTACTTGAAGAGCGCAGTGTCATCGGCTCCCATGAGGCGATCAATGCGCTCGGCCGCTTGACACAGAGCCGGGCGCGACTGCAAAGCGCCGATGGCTCGTTCGTCGAGGTGGACAATGCGTCCCTCAAAGCAGGCGACCGGGTTGAGGTGCGAGCGGGCGATCGCGTCCCTGCCGATGGACGCGTGCTCGAAGGGCGCGCGAGTTTGGATACTGCGTCCATCACCGGCGAGTCCGTTCCCCTGGAGGATGGCGGTCGGGCTGGAGGTCTATGGCGGAACCATCAACTTGGATGGCGTGCTCCTCATTGAAGTCACGCGCACGGGCGGGGAATCGACCTTGGGCAAGGTCATCGCTCTCATGCAAAGCGCCGAGCGGTCGAAGCCGCCCATTACGCGCTGGCTCGAGCGCTACGCGACCCAATATCTGGTACTCGTGCTCCTCATTGCCGCGATGACGTGGTTCCTAACCAACGATGCTCAGGCAATGCTCGCCGTGCTCGTCGCTGCGTGTCCCTGCGCATTGGCCCTCGCCGCCCCCGCGACGGCGATTGCGGGGATTGCGGTTGCCGCCCGACACGGCATTCTGATTCGCGGCTCGGCTTTCTTGGAAGAACTCGCGGACACGAGCGCGCTTGTCGTCGATAAGACAGGCACCCTCACCAGCGGTATGTTGCGATTGCAGGACATCAAGCTCTACAACAAGAGCGATTCGCTTCACGCGCGACGGCTCGCGGGAAGCCTGGGCGCGGCGAGTTCTCATCCGGTGAGCCGCGCATTGGCCGGTGTCGTTGAAACCGCCGATCGTATACCGCTCGAGAATATTCGAGAGCGTCCCGGCTTGGGCGTGGTGGCTGACACCTCCGCCGGCCAAGTCGTCCTCGGGCGTCCAGAGCTGTTCGAGCAGCTCGCCATTAAAATGCCGGCGATCCCGGTGCACGACGGTCCCATCGCCGGTCTTTCATCCGACGGGACGTTCATGGGATGGCTTCTCCTGGCCGATACCCCTCGTCGCGAGGCCGCGGCTGCAATGGCGGACCTGCGCGACCTGGGATTGAGCCGGCAAATACTGTTGACGGGCGACCGGGCGAGCGTCGCCGAGACTTTGGCGCACGAGCTCGGCATTCCGGAATTTCAGGCGCAAGCGTTGCCGGAAGACAAACTAAAACGAGTGATGAAAGAGAGCAAAAACGGCTTCAGGCCCCTCGTCGTGGGCGATGGTGTGAATGATTCATTGGCGTTAAAGGCCGGCGCGTCTGGGTCGCCATTGCCGCGTAGGTCCACATCGCAGCCGTCTCAGCCGATCTCGTGCTGATCGGCAGTGATTTGCGACGCCTCGGCACGTGCATTCGTTTGAGCCGCCGCTGCCGGCGAACGCTCAACGTGAACGTCATCGTCGGACTTGTCTGGACGCTGGCGATCGTCGTCGCGGCCGGCACAGGCCTCTTAGGCCATGAGGGAGCGCTGGTCGCCGCCATTTTGCACAACTTGAGTACGCTCTTGGTCCTGGCGAATGCGGGTCGCTTGTTGCGCTTCCATGAACATTTGGCGCGAATCTGAGCTCGCCGCCCGACGAACCGTTGGATATCTAAAGAGTCGATTTATCTGCGGGCATCGATAGGGCATGACGTTGTATAGATGCGACAAAAGGTCAAATTGCCTTTGAACTCCGCTAGCAATTTCGCATCGATTGGGATGGGTTCGACTGACGTTCCGATCTACGACGCCTACGGGTTACACCCGCTGTAACGGGGCCATCGCCGCCTGGGCCATCCTCAGCGGCCCTGCGCGAACAATGCTTTAGCAATCTGTCATATTCGCCGCACGCACCCCACGGGGCAGGAGGATAATCGGGCAATGACCGAGGACTAATCGCGCAATGACCGAGAACAGAGATCTCCTGCCGTGGATCTTGGGTGCATTATCGATGGCTGCCGTTGCGATGGGCGTTACCGTCGGCTTGACCCAAAGAACCGCACCCGCGCATGCGTCCGGCCAAACGATCTCTTCCGCGCCCACCCTGGCCACCGCCGAGCTGAATCCCACGATGCAGAACAGCGCGGCGCCGGCCGGCAGCGCGTCGGCACCCAGCGCCCCAGCCTCCACCGCGTCGTCAAGCGCCGCTCAGGTATCCCCCGCGCCGCCTTTCACGCAAAGCGTCGGCACCGCGCAGGCCCAACCCGCACCCAACCTGCCCGGCAACCAGATTTGGGAATGCACCACCAATGGCGTCAAAACGTTTTCCAATAACCGCTGCGGCAGCGCAGCCGTTCTTCGCGAACTAGGTCCCATCAATGTCATGGACGCGTCTCCCCCTTCCAATGTGCACTGGTACGGACCCGATTCGAACGGCGCTCCCGACTACTACGACCCAGGCCCCCCGCAGCCTGCGGACAATTCCTATCCCGTGGTCGGAGTTCCCTACGTCGATCGTCGGCGGCCGGAACGTGCGCAGCAGCTGACCCACCATGATCGGGGACACCCCCGACGCAACTGACGGCCATCGGGTGGTAGACTCGATCGAATGAACTTCAACGCCGCCACCCTCCGAGTTGGATTCATTTCTTTCTTCATCCTCTCGTTCGTGATGACTCCTGTCGTGATCGCTCAGGCGCAATCCGACGAGGAATTCATCTGCACCTTCGGCTCCGACAAGAAAATGGTGAGCGTCGTCAAGACCGACGCGGCGCGCGAGCCCAAGGCCTGCCGCGTGGACTATACGAGGAACGGTAAAACCACGACCCTCTGGTCCTCCAAAACCGGCTACGCCTACTGTGTGGCCAAGGCCGCCTCGCTGGTCACGAAACTCGCCGAGGGGCATTATTCCTGTAAGCCCCAGTCCGTAGGGGCGCCCGATGAAAGCGGGCTGGAGCGGCAGAATGGATCACGCAGCCTGGCGGCGACGCCTAATTAGCGAGACAAGTCTGCAGTGGTGAGTGTACGGCGTGGGCGGTCGGTATAGGCGAATTTCTACACATAATCAGCCGGAAGCCGGATTTAGAAACCGTAGCGGCTGAATATTAGCGATAATCAGCCCGGAAGTCTGCTTTTGCGTCGGGACGATTTTTTAAGTCGCGCAGCTCAGGCGACCGCTGGACAATGGGCGCTGAGCCTCTCCACGGGTCATTGCAAAAATTACCAATTTCATCGGATTCGCCGACGCCAATTCCGCCGGGGCGCAGCTGCTCGAGGCGGCGATCGTCACGGGTCCCATCATGCAAGACCGCGCAATGGCGCCGGCCGCCGCCGCGTTATAATCGACCGCATGTCTGGCGCCTCTACCTCATCTCGCGTCGACGTCATCATCGAACGCCTCAAGGAGGAAGACATAGGCGAACTGCTGACCTTGCAGCGCGCCGCGTTCTTGCGCGACGCGCAGCTGTACGACGATCCGTTTCTTCCCGCCCTGACCCAGAGTTTCGAGCAGCTGCGCACGGATGTAGCGGACCCGAACCGGGTCTTCCTCGCGGCGAAACTCGGCGACCGTCTCGTCGGTTCGGTCCGGGCGCTACGCCAGGGCCGAATCATCCACATCGGGCGCCTGATGACCGCACCCGATCTGACCCGTTGCGGCATCGGCGGATCTCTGCTCAGCGCCATCGAGGCGGCCATGGAGGAGGACGCCTACTTCTTCGAACTGCGCACGGGCGCGAAGAGCACGGAGACCATCGCGATGTATCAGCGGCGCGGCTATCGCATCGTCAACGAAACCACCGATGAATCGGGCATGATGGTGGTGAATATGAGCAAACCCGTCGTCGTCGCCGCGCGCTAAAGCAGACTTCTTTGCCGAAACCGATCCTCTCACCGCTCGCGTTGGTCTCCGCGGCATTGCTGTCGATTTGGTGCGTCGGCATATTGGGGCGCGGCTACTGGACCCCCGACGAACCACGCGAGGCGGACATTGCCTGGCGCATGAGCTGGCAGCCCCAGAAGGCGGTGCCGCTGCTGGCAGGCGAGGCGTTCTGCGAAAAGCCGCCGCTGACCTATTGGCTGGCGGCCGTCCCCATCCGGCTCCTCGGCACCGCAGCCTGGGCAGCACGGCTGCCCAATCTGCTCTACGCCATGATCACCGCGCTGGGCGTCGGCTTGCTGGCGCTGCGCAGCACGGGCCGCGTCGCCGCTCTCGTGGCGGCGGCCGCCGTCAGCACCTTCCTGCTCTCATACCAAGTGGCCATCTGGCTGGCCACCGATGCCCCGCTGCTCGCGGCCGTATCGATCGCGCTTCTCGGGGCGTACCGGGGCTTTTATGCGGCGGATACCCGCGAACGCTTGCGCGGCTATTTATGGATGCATGCCGCCCTGGGAGCAGGCTTTCTCTGTAAAAGCGCCGTCGCGTGGATGGTCCCGGCGCTGGCCCTGCTCTGCCTCGTCGTCTGGGAGAGGCGCTGGCGCGAACTGCTCCGCTGGGAACTGTACTTGGGATTGGTCTTGCAGGCCGCGATGATTTTCACTTGGATCGGGTTCGTGTACCTGGGAGCGGACGGCGTCGCGCATCTGAAGGTGTTCTTCTGGAATAATCTGGTGGGACGGTTCGCGCGCGTCGATGCGCCGAGCGAGCTGCAATACGCGGCCGCTCATCGCAACTCTCCGGGCAAGTACCTGATCGAGCTGCCGCTGTACCTGTTCCCGTGGACCCTGTTGGTCCTTGCCGCCCTGCGCCGTGCGTGGCGGCAACGCAAGATGCCCAGCGACGACTATCGTCCGGTGCGTTTCGCGCTGGCCGCCTCGTTGCCGCCGCTGGCGATACTGTCCATGGCCGCGACCGCCCGCAATATCTATCTCGCCCCGGCGCTGCCGGGCGCCGCGTTGCTGCTGGCCTGGTGGGCCCGGGAGATCTCGCTGGCCGCGGACCGCTGGGACATCCGTGCCTTGCGCGCGACCTCCGTGCTCCTGCTGCTCGGAGTGATCGTCTTCACCGCGGCGTTGATCCTGGTCGCCGGCGACGCCTGGAACACCTTCAGTTCGCACACGGCGTTCATCGTGATTTCCGCGGCGGGTCTGATCGCTGCCGCATGGCTTTCGTTGCGCGCGTGGGCCGCGGCGCCCACCCGAGCACTGCGCGCACAAGGCTCGCTGTTGCTGGCCTATTGCGCATTGCTGGTCGGGCCGGCTTCTCAGGTGTATGCCCGAGTCGACGCCTGGCAGGATCTGGCGTCGATCGCCCGCGCCATCGAGCATGACGCTAGGGCCAAGCCGTTGATTCTATTCGCGCCGGATGAGACCACCCGGGCGATGATCGACATGTATGCGCGGACCACGGTCGGCCTCATACCCGGGCCCATCGACGCGGCCGCCATCGAGCGTCTGCGAGCTCAGGTGCAGGCCGCGCCGCAAAGCCTCATCGTCGCCCAATTGCCCGCAGGCGGCGCCGGCTTGCAGCAAATCGTCCGCCATCTGCGGCTCGACCGCGGCGGCGGACCGGGGCAGCCGCCGGACGGCGATCCGCGGCGGCCGGACGGCGCAGCCCCGCCGCCGTGGGCGGCCGCGGCGCACTTACACGTGGCGCAGGTCTACGCTCTGCCCTACGGCCGCCGTTACGCGCTGTTCGAAGCGAACCGCGCAGGGCCGAGCAGCTCGCGGTAAAGCGAATCGTATTGCAGGATCTGCCGGGCCCACGAGAAATCCTGCGCCATGGCGTTTTGCATCAGCTGCTGCCAGCTCTGCGGGACGCCGTACCAGTCGAGCGCGGTCCCGACGGCCCAGCGCACGGCCGGAGCATCGTAGTCATTGAACACGCATCCGGTGCCCCTGGCCGCTGGCGGGATCGAAATGCTGCACGGAATCCGCGAGACCGCCCGTATTGCGCACGATGGGAATGGTGCCGTAGCGCAGGCTGTACATCTGATTCAGGCCGCAGGGCTCATAGCGCGACGGCATGAGGAACATGTCGCTGCCCGCCTCGATCAAATGCGCCAGCGATTCATCGTAGCCCGCGCGAAACGACACGCGGCCGCGGAAAGCGCCGCGCCAGATCCTCGAAGAATGCCGCATATCGCGCATCGCCGCTGCCCAGCACCACGAGGCCGAAATCGCGTTCCTGCAGCAGGCTCGGCAAGGCGTCGAACAGCAGGTCGATGCCCTTCTGCTCCGCGAGACGCGTCACCATGCCGATCAGCGGCCGCGACTGCGCTGCGTCGAGGTGAGCGGCCGCGATCAGCATTTCCTTGTTGGTCTGCTTGCCGCGCAAATCCTGCGGCCCGAAATGCGCCGTCAAATGCGGATCGTGCCGCGGATCCCATTCCCGGTAATCGACGCCGTTCAATATCCCGATCACGGGATCCGAGCGCGCCCGCAGCGCCTCCTGCATGCCCATGCCGAGCGGCCCGTCGCAAATTTCGCGCGCATAGGTCGGGCTCACGGTGGTCACTCGATCGGCAAATATTATCCCGGTTTTCAAGGAGTTGATGACGCCGTGCGCCAGATCATCGCGCGTCCAGCCGCGCCGCGGCGGCGCCCAACCCCAAGTCCTCGAGCGCCGCGCTCGGCATGACGCCCTGATAGCCGATGTTATGAATCGTCAAGACCGATCGCGCAGCCGCCAGCAAGGGATCCGATGCATAGAGGGTCTTCAGGTACAGCGGCAGGAATGCCGTATGCCAGTCATTGCAGTGAAAAATGTCGGGCGCGAACGCCAAGGCGCCGGCAGCTCTCGAGGCTGGCGCGGGTGAACAGCAGGAAGCGCCGATGCTCGTCCGGATCGAAGCTGTAGAAAGCCGGCGCGGTCGTACAGCGCGGGACAATCGATGAAATACATCGGAATGTCCGTGCCGGGAAAGCTGGCGGTCTGCAGAGAGAAGCGGTATTCCGGTGTCGCCGATGGCCAGCGGGACTTGCTGGACGCCGAGGACGGGCTGCAGCTCCGGGTGATGCGCCGCCCGAACCGCGGAGTACAGCGGCATGAAGGCGTGCACTTCGTGACCCAGCGCGCGCAGATTCTGCACCAAGGCGCCCGACGACGTCCGCCAGTCCGCCGGTCTTCGCGTACGGCAAGATCTCCGAACTCAAGACACACAGCTTCAATGCCGACATAATTCGCAGTCTAGCAAAGGCGATCGCGGCATCGCGAGAAAAGGTGCAGGCGTTTGCCGAGTGTGGCAGGCTGGTGTCGCACTTAGCGCCGGATCGATTGCCATGGTGATCAGGAAGAGGTATGCGACACGCTGCTCGGAATAACACCGGACGCTACGTCAGCCGTTTGACCAGCGGCACGCTGGCCGTAATCATGGCGGGAGGCCGCGGCGAACGCCTCAAGGCGCTCACCCAGCATCGCTGCAAGCCGGCGACGCCCTTCGGCGGCAAGTTCCGCATCATCGATTTCGTGCTGTCGAATTGCGTCAATTCCGGCATCCGCCAAATCGCGGTACTGACCCAGTACAAGGCGCAATCGTTGATCCAGCACATTCAGCGCGGCTGGAGCTATCTGCGCGGCGAACTCGGCGAGTTCGTCGAACTGATTCCGGCGCAGCAGCAGATCGGATCGCACTGGTATCGCGGCACCGCCGATTCGGTGTATCAGAATCTGGATTTCATCCGCTCGCACCACCCGACGCATGTGCTGATCCTGGCGGGCGATCACATCTACAAGATGGACTACGGTCCGATGATCGCCTATCACGAGCAATGCGAGGCGGACATCACCGTCGGCGTCGTGGACGTGCCGCTGGAGCGCGCCAATGAATTCGGCATCATGACCACCGACGATACGAACCGCGTGCATCAAGTTCGCCGAAAAGCCGCAGAATCCGGACCCCATCATCGGACAGGAAAATCTGGCGCGCGCCTCCATGGGCATCTACGTGATCGGCATGGACGCGGCTCGAGAGAATGCTGACCGACGATGCGGCCAACGAATCGAGCAATCATGATTTCGGCAGGAACATCATTCCGCCGGCCATCGCGCAGCCTGCGCGTCTTCGCCTACCCCTTCCATGACGTCGAGACCCGCGCGCAGAATTACTGGCGCGACGTGGGCAACGTCGATGCCTTGTACGAAGCGAACATGGAATTGGTTTCGCTCAATCCGGAACTGAACATCTACGATCATCAATGGCCCATCTGGACCTACCAGGCGCAGCAGCCGCCCGCCAAATTCGTGCTGGACGAGGAAGGCCGGCGCGGCATGGCCGTCAACTCCATGGTCGCCGGCGGCTGCATCATCTCCGGCGCCTACGTGAAGGAATCGCTGCTGTCGAGCGACGTGCGCATCGAGGACGGCAGCGTCATTGAAAGCTCGGTGCTGTTGCCGAGCGTGACCATCGGCCGCCGCTGCAAGATCACGCGCTGCATTCTCGACGAGAACTGCGTGATTCCCGACGGCACGCAGATCGGACAGGACCAGGCGGCCGACCAGAAGCGCTTCTTCGTGACCAAGCGCGGCGTGGTGCTTGGTGACCCAGGACATGCTGCGCGCGCTCGCTTAGAGAGCCGCGCGGCACCCGGCGAATTCTGCGGCGATTAGGCGCGCAATTTCAAACCCGACCACGCCTCGATCACGCTGCGCGCCTCGATTCCCAGCATATCGGGCTCTCCCGCCACTTCGCCGCAGAGCAGCTTTCACGTCCGCTCCCGCCGTACCCCAGGGCCGGTACAGCGACGGCAACGCCTTGCCGAACAGCACCACCAGCGGACAGCCCACCGCCGCGGCGGCATGCGCCGGACCCGAGTCGACGGTAATCAGGCCGGCGGCGCGCGCCAGCAGCGCCACCAGCCGCGGAATGGGCAGATCGTCGGCGGCGTTGTACAGGCGCGTCGATATTCGCCAGCGCCGCGACTTCCTGATTGAGCGCGTATTCGGGTCCCGTGCCCAGCAACACGATCGAGTGATCCGGGCATTGCAGGCGCACCTGGCGCAACACCTCGGCCCAGCGCTCGTTCGGCCAATACTTGTTATTGACCGCCAGGCGGCGCAGGCCGCGCCGCATCGTGCGCTTGTTGCCGATCTGTATCAGGATCAACGGCGCCGGCCGATAGACCTCGCGCCTGCAGCCAAGCCTCCAGCTCGACGCGCTGCGGTTCGCCGACCTGCAGATAACACCCCGGCGTCACCGCGGCGAGCTCGGCGCCCGTGAGCTCGGCGCCCGAGTTCGGCGCCGCGGACCGCACCGCCCGCGCGCCGATCGCGGCCGGCATGATTTGCGCGAGACGCCGCCACTGCTCGGTCGCATGCTCGCCGGGCAGCAAAGGATGGTCCTTCACATCGACGATGAATTCCTCGGGAATGCCGGCGCGCGCCAGCAGCGGCCGCGCCGCGTCGCTGCCGTCGCAGTACCAGGTCGGGCCCGCGCCGCGTGCGCGCAAGTGCCGCACGACGCGCCGCTGATCCGCGCTCAGCCAGTAGGGAGTCTTTCGGCTGCGCACGCTCCATATGTCGCCCACTCCCGGGCTGTCCGCGCAGCAGCGGTTCGCTCCAGGGGCCGGAGGTCACGATATCCACGGGAGCATGAAACCGCGCATGCAGCACCCGGATCAACGCGGTCAACAGCACCATGTCGCCGAAGGCGCCGCAGCGCACCGCCAGCGGCCGTTCACGGCGTGCTGAGGCAGCCGCCATCGATCTCAAACGCCGGGCAGCGGCGCCGCTCGCCGCTCCGCCACCCCCAGGCGAACCTTGCGCCAGCCGCCGAAGCGATAGTAAGTAATGGCCATCAGCATGGAGATCACAGAAGAAATCGGAAAGCTCCACCAGATGGCATCGGCGTGCCAGCGGTCCAAGCACCACAAAGGCGAACGGCACGCGGATCAGCCACAGGGAGATGACCAGCATGATGAGCGGCGGCATCACCGCGCCGGTGGCCCGCACCACCCCGAACAGCACTATCGAGGTCCCGAAGAATAGAAAGGACCAAATGACGATGGCATTGAGGTGCGCCGACACGGCCAGCGCGGCGCCGGTGGCGGGCAGGAACAGGCTCAGTGCGTGCCGGTTGAGCAGGTAAATGACTGGTGATCAAGGAACCGCCGATCAGGAAATTGAACAGCACTCCGGTGGCGGCGACCCTGCCCACCCGATCCCACCTCCCCGCGCCGACGTTCTGCGCGGCCATTGAAGAGGCCGCGGCGCCGATGGCAAGCGCCGGCATTTGCACGTAATTCCACAGTTGCATGGCCGCGTTGAACGCCGCCGTCTCCTCGGAGCCGAAGCGATTCACCAGGGAGATCAATGCAATCATGCTCGAGGAGACCACGAACATCTGCAGTCCCATGGGAATGCCCTTCGTCACGAGCAATCGCACCAGCGACCAATCGACCTTGAACAGGCCCAGTTCATCGCGGTGGATGCACAGGAAGTGCTCGGTTCTATACAAGTGCACCACCAGCGCGAAGAAGCTCACTGCCTGGGCGATCAACGTCGCGATCGCCGAGCCGGCTATCCCCAAGTCGCGGGATCGGGCCCCAGCCGAAAATCAACAGCGGATTCAGCGCGATGTCGAGCGCGACGGACATCGCAAGATAAATGAACGGCGTTTTCGAATCGCCGGCGCCGCGCAGCACGGCCATGAGAAAGAACAAGCCGCCCATGAAGGGCAGCGCCAGAAAAATGATGCGCATATAGGTGAGCGCCAGCGGCAAGGCGTCCGGCGGCGTGCCCAGCCAGGCCACCAGCCAGTGCGCCAGCGCGAATCCCACGCAAGCTCATGGCCAGCGACAGGCCCAGAAAGAAAACCGCGCTGGTGCCGACGACGCGCTTCGCTTCGGCGATGTTCTTGGCGCCGATGCACTGCGCCACCATGATGGTCGAGGCCATCGAAAAGCCGAACATGACGCCGAACAGCAGGAACATCACGACATTCGCGTTTCCCACCGCGGCCAGCGACGCCTCCCCCAGATACTTGCCCACCCAAACGGCGTTGACCGACCCGTTGACCGACTGCAGCACATTGCCGAAGAGAATGGGCAGGGAAAAGGCCAGCAAGGCGCGCGGAATCGATCCTTCGGTCAAGCGAAATCTTGGGCGGCACGAACTCTCCGAACGGCGGGAATACCGGCGCGTCAGTATAATTGATCGTCGACCCCGGTTGGTCGTCGACCCTGGTTGACTGACCCTTTGACCGACCTTGACCGACCCTAGTTGACCGACCCTTGGGGGGAGCAATATGACGACGCCGCGACTGTCGCCGAGCGAATCAAACAGCTGCTGGAATCTCTGCGGCAGCCCGCGCTCGCGCCGTTTCTGACGGACTGGCCGCGTGCACCCCGGCAACGCGCGCGTCGACGCGGCCGCATCTGCCCGTGTTGCGCTGGCTCCCGGACATAGCCGCCGACGGTGCGGCGTTCGGCATCGGATTTGGTGGCCGCCGTATGCCGCGCCGCACCGTCGCTGGCCTGGCGCCAGACCTACACCGCGCGCGATCTCGATGCCGCGCTTTCTCGACAACTACGGATGGAGCGAAATCCTCGGCGCGAGCGGCCCTTTGGCGAGCGAGCGGATCGCCTGCGGCTTTCTGCTCTTGGGACCGGGCACCCACTATCCCCGCCACCGTCACGAAGCCGAGGAAATATACCTGCCGTTGAGCGGCACCGCCGCTTGGCAGCAAGGCGACGCGGTATGGCGGGAACGGCCGCCGGGAACGCCGATTCATCACGCCGGCGACGAACCTCACTCCATGCGTACCGGCGCCAGCCCGTTGCTGGCGCTGTATCTGTGGCGCAGCGACAATCTGGCGCAGAAGGCGCGGCTCGATGGATCCGCGGGCTGAACTCTCGAGTCCGCCGCATGCTGGTTTGGGTAGAATGCCGTTGGTAGTCCAAGAGGCCGAATGCACCGATGAAAACCGCCATTTTCCCATCGACCTTCGCATCGTTCTCGCTCGCGTTCGCGTTTGCGTTTGCAGGATTCCCGGCCGCGCCGTCGCATGCGGCTGACCTGCAATCGCCGCCGACCTGCAATCGCCGGTCGGCCTGTGGAAGACCGTCGATGACAAGACCGGAAAGCCGCGCGCCCTGGTGCGGATCTACCTGCAGGATGGAAAATACTTCGGAAAAATCGAACAGAGCTTCACGCCGGGCGCCGAAAGCCGCGTGTGCTCGGTGTGCACCGACGAACGCAAGAATCAGCCCATCATCGGACTCTTGATCATACGCAACGTGACATTGCACGACGGCGAATACGGCGGCGGCGACATTCTCGATCCCGACAACGGCTCGGTGTACCGCTGCAAGTTTCATTTGGAGCAGGGCGGCACCGTGCTGGTGGTGCGCGGCTTCATCGGCTTTTCGCTGCTCGGCCGGTCGCAGACCTGGCAACGACAAACCTGATCCCTCGACAAGTACGTCGGCCCAATACGAAGGGCCCGAGGTATCAGCGAATTCGCATGCCGATGCGGTGCCAGTCCGGCCAGCCGGGTATTTGCCAGTTCATCCAGATTCGAACGGCATGCCCGACCAGGTTTTGCTCGGGCACGAAGCCCACCAGCGGGAATCGGCTGTCCTCGCTGTCATTGCGATTGTCGCCCATGAAGAAATAATGACCCGCCGGCACCACGGTGTCGAAGTCCTTGGCATCGCGATTGGGCGCGAACATGACGCATGTGCTGTGTCGCGCCGAACCGCTCCAGTGCAAGTTCGGCGCCGGTGAAGCCGTAGCCCCCTGAATAGACGCCGTCGGGCTGCAGCGGGACCGGCACCCCGTTGATGGTGATCCGGTTGTCGCGCACGACGACGTGGTCTCCCGGCAGTCCGACCAGCCGTTTGATGAAGTTGACCGACGGATCCGACGGCAGCCGAAACACGATGACATCGCCCCGCTGCGGCTCGCCGATGGGCAGGATCTTGGTATTGATCACGGGAAGCCTCAGCCCGTAAGAGAACTTGTCCACGAAGATGAAATCTCCGTCGACCAATCCCGGCATCATGGACGCGGATGGGATTCGAAACGGTTCGAACTACGAAGGAGCGAACCAGCAGCACGATCAAAACCACCGGAAAGAACGAGCGCGCGTAGTACACCAACGGCGGCTCTCGCACGGCCGCGCCTTCGGCGCCGCGCTGCCGCCTCGCTTTGAAGAACATCGCGTCGGCCGCCAAAATCACACCGGAGACGGCAAGCAACAGAACAAAGATGCGGGAGAAGTCCATGATATAGGGTCCCTCAGTTAGGGCCGGCCAATCAACGGTTGGTTCCTGCCGATCTCATCGGCGTGCGGCTCCGGCGTACAAACCCAGAAATTCATCGGCCGCCGGTGCAGATTTCTCTGCCAATCGTCCGCCGCCGCATGATCCGCACCGTCGCTCACATACTTGGCGCAGGCGAATTGCGCCTTTTCGTACCAGCATACTTTTGCGAGCGCATAGGCTTCCATGTCGATGACCCCGCAGTCCATGCCGGTCGGCAGAGTTGCAAATGAATCGCCGCTGCCGCATACGGCCGACGGCAGGTGCTCGAATATCCGCTCGAAGTGCAGGCGGGGCGGCGCATCGTCATAGGGAGTCACGCCGAGAGCAAATCCCAAACCGCTCACGTCCATGTCGCGTTGCACGAACTCATGGCATTCCACCAGCGTTCCGGTGGCATGGTGACGGCTGCCGGCGGACCCGAAATTCAACACCAGGGGCATGGCTTGTCCCTGGTGCACGTAGCGGGACAATTCGCGCCCGAGCGCGATGGCCGCATTGACCTTGCCGACCCCGCAATAGAGCACCGGGATGCCCGCCGCCTCGAACACCCCCGCGGACTCGGCGCGCAAGGCAACGACCACCAGCGTGCGCGGCAGCTCAATCATCGTCATGAAGAGTTCCTGCATCGCTAGTACTTGATGACCGCGCGCAAACGCAGACTTCGCCACGAATAGTTTCTGACCAGATTCAGATCGATCAGGGCCACCAGCGCCTGCAGCTGGTAGCCCGCGCGATGGCATAGATCGGCCGCCGCCGTCATGGTGCCGCCGGTCGCCAGCACATCGTCGATCAACACCAAACGCCCCTGGCCGCGCTGCATTTCCAGGACACCGGAACCGTATTCGAGGTCGTAGGACACATCGACCACCGGCGGCGGCAGCTTGCCCTGCTTGCGGACCAGCACGAATCCCTTGCCGCGGCGCATCGCGAGGGCTGCGCCCAGGATGAAGCCGCGCGACTCGATTCCCGCCAATGCGTCGATCCCGCGCCATTCCTCCTCGGTCAGCAAAGCATCCAGCGCCTGCACCGTGGCGTCGAAGTGATCGCGCAGCAACGGCGAGATGTCGCGGAACAAAATCCCGGGACGCGGGAAATCCGACACGTCGGCAATCGCCTGCTTCAATTCAAGCATGTTCACCACACAGGTTAAAAGACAGCCCCCGTATGGTAGCGTCTTCCCCAAAGGCAAAGGGGTACGATTCGTCCATGTCCAAGCCAGGCTATCGTCATTTACTGCTGGGGGCGGCCTCGGCGCTGTGGTTCGCGCTGAGCGCTCCGGCATCCCCAGCCGCGCCATCGGGCGACAGGCCCACGGCGCCCCAAGCCGCATCGGCGGCTCCCGCGACGTCCGCGGCGGTTCCGGCCGCGCCGGCCGTGGCAGCGCCCATGACCGGGCCGCAGATCATCCAACTGCTGGATCAAACCATCGACTGGTACCGTACGCTGGGCATTCAGCAGCAAGCGGCCAACGAGCCGAGCGACTTATTGATCCTTTACGACAACCGGCAGACGGCCAATCACGTCCTCGGGCTGGCCTTTGAACATCGCGAGGGCCGATGCCGAGATTCTCGCCAAGGAACCGGAACCGAAGGATGCCGGGGCGCGGCCGCCTCGTCGCAATCGCTGAGTCGGCTGCAGAGTAAATTTTCCGCGCAAAGTGCGGCGATCCAGGCCGAGACTGGATTCCGACCGCAAGTCAGCTGGCCAAGGCCCGGCTCGCAGCAAAGGAGCGAGCTGCAGGCGAAAATCTCCGAGTTGCAGGGCGAGCTCGATCTGATCAACGCGAGAAAGAGCCTGCTTGCCACCATGTCCACGTTTGCCACTCAGAGCGACACCGGCAAGGCTTGAGCACGAGTGCGCTGAAGGCGCAAATCGACGCCATGGCCGTGATCGTGCCTGCGTCGGCAAGCACGAGTTCCGCCTCATCCGGTGCCGCGGCGCTAACCCCTGCTGCGACGGGTTCCGCCTCCGCCGCAACCTCCTCGGGCGGCTCCGCCTCCTCCGCTGCGGCGCCGGCGCTGACCGGCGTCAGCGGAATCGCCGCGGCCCGCTTCGGCGTCTGGGATTTGGCCGCCGAACGTGGTGCGCCTCTCCGAGAAAGCGCGGCACGATCGATGTCATCGATCGGCGTACCGCGGCTCTGCAAGCCACTTTCGCGCGGATTCGCGCGCCGCTCATAGACCAGCTGAAGGGATTGTCGGCGCGCGGAGATGCGCTGGCGGCCCAGGCGGATGCGGCCGACAGCGCGACGCTCAACAGCGTGCGCGATCAACTCGACGCCTTGTCGAGCCAGTACAAGCAAACCTCGACGCTGCTCATTCCCCTGAGCAAGGTCGGCGTGCTGCTCGATCAGTACCGCCGCAATCTCGGCAATTGGCACGATGCCATCAAGAACCAGTACCGCAACGCCCTGAAGACGCTCGGCGTGCGTTTGGGCGTGCTCGCGGTGCTGCTGGCGATCGTGTTCGCGGCCGCGGAAATCTGGCGGCGCGCGGTGCTGCGCTATATACAAGACACGCGGCGCCGGTATCAGTTCCTGCTGCTGCGCAAGATCGCGCTGTGGTGCCTGGTGGTCCTGATCGTCGGCTTTGCCTTTGCCAGCGAATTGGGCTCGATCGTGACCTTTGCCGGCCTCATCACCGCCGGTCTCGCCGTCGCCATGCAAAGCGTCCTGGTTTCCATCGTCGGCTACTTCTTTTTGATCGGCAAATACGGCATTCGCGTCGGCGATCGGGTGCAAATCGGCGAGGTCACGGGTGAGGTCATCGATCTGGGGTTGGTCAGGATGCATCTCATGGAACTCGGCGGCCACGGATCGCTCGGGCCGACCGGGCGGGTGGTCGCATTTGCGAACTCCATCGTATTTCAAGTATCGAGCGGACTGTTCAAGCAAATCCATGGCGTCAACTTCGTCTGGCGCGAGATGACCCTGAACCTCCCGGCGGGTATCGACTATGGCGCGGCCAAGGAGAAGCTGCAGCGCGGCGGTGACCGAGGCCCTGAAAGACGACAGCGAGCGAAATCGCACGGCAATCCAAGGAAATCCAAAGAGCCACGAGCCTCCGGTTCCGGCGGCGACGCGCGGCCGCGGGTGCAGCTGAGCTTCTCGGCGACGGGCGCCGACGCTCACGTCCGGTATCCTGTGCATCTGCGCAATGCGGCGGAAATCGACGAGCGGGTCTCGCACGCGCTATTTACGGTGATGGGCGCGCTCGGCGCCGCTTCCAAGGCCCGTCGCCACACCTAAGTTACTGATTTAAAAAGCATTATTCCCATCTGCAAGAGCCACGAATAACCGTCAAATCACCGCGCGCGGCCCGCTTCGATGGCGGCCAAGGCCCCTCGCGGCGATGCTATCCTTGCGCGCTTGCGCGTCGACGGCGCACCAAGGATAAAGAACAACGCATGATTTTGGTCATCGACGTGGGAAACACCCGCCTGAAGTGGGCTTGGCTCACGAGTACCGGGCTATCCGATCAGCAGGCCGTCGTGCATCGGGACGCGAAGCCCGGCATTTGGACCACTGCACTGTTCGAGTCCGGACAGAAACCGCAGCCGGGTGCTCGTTTCCAATGTCGCCGGACCGGTGATGGCGAAAATGCTGACCCGCCTCACGAAGAAGGTGTTTCGCGTCAATGTCGAATTCGTGACCGCGGCTCCGGAATATCACGGGCTGACCAACGGCTATCTCGATACTTCATTGCTGGGAGCCGACCGCTGGCTGTGCCCTGATCGGAGCCTGGACCAAGGCGCGCTCGGCGCTCTGCGTGGTGGACGCCGGCACCGCGGTCAAGGTCGACAGCGTGGATGCCGGCGGCCAGCATCTCGGCGGCCTGATCGTGCCCGGCATTCACATGATGCGCGAAGCCCTGATGAAGCAAGACCAGCGACATCGCCAAGGCAGCCATGCACAGCACGCCCTCCCTGGCCGGGAGTCTGGCCAACAACACCATCGGCGCCGTGTCGCGCGGCGCCGTTTTTGCCTTGGCGGGCGTGGCCGACCAGCGCGGTCGAAGTGATCGAACAGAGCACCGGCAGCGAAGCCTAAATTGTTCATCACCGGCGGCGATGCCGGCATGATCACCGGCACCATGCGTTCGCACGGCGAGATCGTGCCGGATCTGGTGCTGCAAGGATTGGCGGTCATCGCGGCGCAGCCGCGTTAGGCAACGCCGTGCCATGCGCTACGGCGGCCCTCGCTAGAAGAGTTCGACCTTGCCCGGTCCGCCCGCGCTGCCCGCGTGGTTGGCGATAGCCGCCTTTTTCTCCGTCTCGGACGCACCGGCGCTGAACAGATCGAACAAGGCGCGTTCTTGCTCCATGCTGTGAATGCCACGGATGCGTTCACGCAGCTCGTTCCACTCGGCGGCCGATTTCGGCCCACCGTCGCCGGACGCCATGAAGTCCGCCAGGTAGGACAGACTTCCGCAAACATGCGTCAAGCATTGCACCAGCCGATCGTGGAACTGGACGGCCGAGGTGGCCTGGCTCGTGCGCGCGTGAAGCTCATCGTGCAGGACCATGAGGTCCTGAAAAACTCGCACCGGCGACCCCGAGAAATCGAAAATACAACGCGCCAGCGTTTCGGTCGCCTTTCCCATGGAGTGCGCGGTCTCGACCAGCACGGCCGCCGGCGCGTCCGTCTCATGCAAAGCGGCTTCGATTTGCGAGCCTATGACACCGAGCATGGACACCAAGTCGTCCGTCTGCCGGGAAGACGAGGCATCGGGCTGCGTTTGCGGCTTATTCATATCGATTCACTCCCGCCCCGATCACATGACTCGCGCGATGGTCGCCATCAGCTGCTGCGCATTGAAGGGCTTTACCAGCCACCCGGTCGCTCCGGCCTCTTTTCCAAGCAGCTTGCGCTCCTGCGCGGACTCGGTCGTCAGGACCAGCATCGGGACGCATTTGTAGCTGGGAAGCAGGCGCAGCTCTCGAATCAAGGTCAGACCGTCCATGCGCGGCATGTTGATGTCGGTCAATACGAGGGCCGCATCGTGATGGCGGGCGTACTCCAAGGCTTCAACCCCGTCGGTCGCCTGCACCACTTCGTAACCCTCGGCGGTGAGGGTTAATTTCATGAGCAAACGAATCGATGGGGAATCATCGGCAGTGAGTATCACTCTGGCCATCTACGGCATCTCCATTGCATCTTCGGTCGATTTTGCTCATATATCCCCCGGGGCGTTGGGGTGCGCTTCACATAATTCGCACGCTGGAGAACCCTTGTGGCGGAAACGGCACGTGGATTCGCCCTCCTACCGTTGTGAGGGCACAAACCCGTCCAGAACCGCCTTGCGCATCAGGTCCGGCGGCAACAGGCCCTGGCCCAGGATGAAATCGTGGAACTTCCTCTGGTCGAATTTCGGTCCGAGAGCCGCCTCGGTCTCCTGCATGTGCGGCGCGGGTGTTTGCGCGGTCTCGGCGGCGGTGCGGTAATCGCCCGAAGAATAGCCGTTCGCCTTGGCGATCTGCGCAGCCAGCGGCGCCATCTCGGCCTGGTACTGAACGAAAGCCGCGTGCGCCATGGCGGCGATGCGCGCCGGGGGAATGTCGATGCCGTATTCCTCGAACTTGAGCGCATATTTCTCGGGCGGCAGGCGAAAGTCCGTGCGCGCCCGGCGTTCGGCGAGTTGATCGCCGAGCGTGGGATTCGAAATGCGCTCATCGAACTTGGCCAGGCCCTGCTGCGAGCCCTCTTCGGGGGAGTGCTCGAGGTGCACGTCGAGCAGCATGTGGGTGAACACATTGCTGCGCTCGATCCAAGACTTATCGGGGCCGTCGGCGCCCATCGCCTGCTGGGACATCGCAGCGAGTGAGAAGCGCTCGATAGTATTGCCGCGGTCAACCGTCGCATTTTTATTATCCTCGGGTGTCGGGTATCGACAGTATACGCAAGGCGGTGCGCCGCCGACACGAGGCTTACCCGGCATCAGTCGGTGTTGCGCCGGCTGCCGCGCTTGCGCCGCTCCTGTGCAACTTTGCCGCCTCGCTTCAGGCCTACGGCTTCGTCCTTGCGGCGCGGCGGACCGCGCCGATCCTCATGGTGCTTGTACGCGCAGGCGCAGTAATTCTTCACGGTGCATTCCGGAAGCGGCAGGCGCGGCGCAGAGGCGGATAGAAATCGCCTGCCGCGAAGCGCGCGTGCCGCCTCACAGCTCGGGTTCTTGGTCACGATCGAGACGGCGTGCCAGGGGCTGGCGCGGCGCGCCGGGGCATCGACCTTGGCTGGATTGGTCCGCTGCGGCCTCTTCGGCGCCGCAAAGCGATTGACGAATTTCATGTCCATTCCCCGGAATTACCGTCTTACCTACTTAAAGCGTAATCCGGGGGAAAAATGACTCACGCCTGCCAAAAAAGAACACCGCCCCGACCGGAATATTCTCACGCCCGATGCCGGGTGCGGCCGTGCCGTGCAATTCTGCCGCGGAATTTCGCCGATCGGTGCGGCGAACTTGTGTAGAAATTACACGCTGCAATTGACCGTACGTTTTTTTCTCGGAGTCAATCCGGGTAGACTTGGAACTCGCGGAACGGAAGGAATTTACAGCTTTGCGCATTCACAGGCTTGCCGGCTACGTACTGTTGCAGACCCTCGCTTATGCCGCGGCCGCCGGCACTTCGCCGCTTCCGCCGCCCGTGTACACCGTGTCCGCAAGCTGGCCGTTGGGGGGCCCCGGCGAGCTGGGACTACCTCGCATTGGAGGGCAGCGGCGCGCGGCTATTCATCAGCCGCGGCGATCGCGTGGATGTGGTCGAAACGGTCAGCGGCAAACTCGAGGGAAGCATCCCGAACACGGCGGGCGTGCATGGCATCGCCTTCGCACCGGCCCTGAAGCGGGGCTACACCAGCAATGGGCGCAGCGACTCCGTCACGGCATTTGAACTCGACACATTGCGGGTGATACAAGAGGCGCCGGTTTCCGGCCAGAAGCCCGATGCCATCTTGTACGAACCCCAGAACAACCATGTCATTACCGCAAACGGCGCGTCATCCAACCTCTCGGTACTCGATGCCGCAACCCTGAAGGTCGTGGCCACCATCGCGCTTCCCGGGCCGCCCGAATTCATGGCCACGGATGCCGCGGGCATGGTGTACGTCAATATCAAAACCGAACCGGGCAAGATCGTCGCCGTCGACGCGAAGTCTCTGCTCGTGAAGGCGACCTGGCCGCTGGCGGGCTGCGCAAATCCCACGGGTCTCGCGATCGACGCCGCTCATCACCGGTTGTTCTCGGTCTGCGGGAACCAAGTCATGGCGGTCACGGATTGCGTGTCGGGCAAGCAAGTGGCCCGAATCGTGATCGGCGGCGGGCCGGACGCCGCCGCATTCGACCCCGATCTCGGCATGGTCTTCAGTTCGAACGGCAAGGACGGCACGCTGACCGTCATCCAGCAAGAAACGCCGGACGACTATCGGGTCGTTGCGACGGTGACGACTCAGCCCAGCGCGCGCACCATGGCGCTCGATCCGCTGACCCACAAAATTTTCCTCGCGGCCGCGAAACTGGGCGCCACGCCGCCGGCCACCGAGGAGAACCCTCACCCGCGTCCCAGCATCGTACCCGACAGCTTTGCCATCCTGGTCGCACAACCCAAATAGCCGCACATCCATGAGCGACGCCATCGACGTGGTTTGCGGACATTGCGACTCGGTAGTTCGCAGCCTCAGCGATCGGCTGAAGGATGCCCCTCGCTGCCCGAAGTGCCACTTCCCGTTGTTCGAAGGAAGGCCGATCGAACTGACCGAGGCCAATTTCGACCGGCATTTGACACGCAACGATCTGCCCCTCGTCGTGGATTTCTGGGCGCCTTGGTGCGGCCCGTGCATCGCCATGGCGCCGTTCTACGAAGCAACGGCACGGCAGCTCGAACCCCGATTGCGCTTTGCCAAATTGAATACCCAGGACGAGCCGGCGCCTGCGGGGCGTTTCGGCATTCGCAGCATTCCGACGCTGATGGTATTTCGCGCCGGCAAGGAGATCGCCCGCCAGTCCGGAGCCATGGACACGACCGGATTGACTCGCTGGCTGGGCTCGGTCGTCTCGTGAGCCGCGATGCAGCCAGGCGCTATTTGGTCTTCATCAGCAGCAACGCCATCAAGGTGATGAGCCCGGCCGCCGACAGATAATACCCCACGGAGGCCACGCCGTAATGCGTCGCCAACAAGGTGGCGATGGGCGGCGCGAGCGAGGCGCCCAATATTCCGGCCAGATTGAAGGCCAGCGAGGTGCCCGTGTAGCGCACCGCCGTCGGAAACAAGCCGGCCAGAGCGCTGCCCAGCGGACCATACGTCAGGCCGGTCAGGCCGAAACCGAGCGCCAGGAACAGCAGGACCCTCGCCGTATCGTGGCCGGAGAATAGGGGTTCGAAGGCGCCACCGAACGCGATGATCAACAGCGTCGCAATGATCAGCATCGCGCGCTGGCCGATGCGATCGGCGATGAGGGCGGAGAACGGTATGGTCAAACCGAAGAACAGCACGCTGAGCATTTGCAGAATCAGGAACTGCCGGCGGTCGAACCCCAGCGCGCCGGTCGCCCAGCCGAGAGCGAATACCGTCATGAGATAGAACACGGCGAATGTGGTCGTCGCGCCCAGAGTCCCCAAAATGAGCTCGCGAGGATATTTCGCCAACACGACCAGGAAGGGCACGCGCACCCGCTCGCCCTGCGCCACGCTGCGCTTGAACGCCGGCGTTTCGACCAGCTGCAGGCGCACGTAGAGTCCCACCAATACCAACACGGCGCTGGCCAGGAAGGGCGCGCGCCAGCCCCAGCTGAACAGCTGCGCCTCGGTCAGATTGTTGTTCATCAGCAGGAACACGCCGGTGGAACACAAGAATCCGAGCGGCGCGCCGAGTTGCGGGAAGCATCCGTACCACGCCTGCTTGCCCGGCGGCGCGTTTTCCGTCGCCAGCAGCACGGCGCCGCCCCACTCACCGCCCAAGCCGATGCCCTGCCCCAATCGGCAGAGCGCCAGAAGCGCGGCTGCAAACACTCCGAGGGATGCGTAGGTCGGCAGCAGGCCGATGCACACGGTCGAAACACCCATGGTCAACAAGGCGGTAACCAGCGTGGCCTTGCGCCCGATGCGATCGCCGAAATGCCCGAATAGAGCCGATCCGATGGGCCGCGCGAAGAATGCCAGCGCAAAGGTCGCGAACGATTGCAGCAAGGCCGTGGCCGGATCGCCCTTGGGAAAGAATAACTTGGGGAACACCAGAACCGCGGCCGTGGCGTAAATATAGAAGTCGAAGAACTCGATGGTCGTGCCGATGAGGCTGGCAAACAGGATGCGGCGCGTTTGCGCCGCGCCGGGCCGGGATATCGAATCGAGCAAGCCGGCACTCCAGCGAAAGGATAATCCCCCATATTAGCAGCGCGCGAAAAGCCCCGGCCAGTCAATCCCCGGCCAGTCAATGCGGATCGATCAGTGGTGCTGGCGTCCGCCGCCTCGCGGACCTCCTCCACCTCGCGGACGGTTCGGAATCGATGGAGTCGGCCGTGACGCGGGCGCCGGCCGGTAAGATCCCGGATGACCGTCGCGCCGATCGCCGCCCCTGCCGGGTCCTACGCGATAACCGGAGCCCCAGCCTCCGTATTCATAGCCGTACGGCTCGTAGTAACCGGCGTCGTAACCCACTGCCACGGTTCCGTCGACACCCACGCCTTCCACCGCGCAGGCGTTCAACAGCGTCAGGGCCACGGCGGGGGCAAGAGCACCGAAGCCGAGCGCCACCCATCGATTGCGCAGAATGTTCATTTCGGCTCCGTTTTACTGTCGCTCTCGGTCCACTCCATCAACCCGAACGGTGCTCCCGCCGGATCGGCGACCACCGCAACCTGGCCGCCGTGACGATCGACGTGCGGCTCGACCAGCACTCGCCCACCCGAGCGCCACCGCCTTGGCCACGCTGCCCGAAGTGCTGTCCACCCTGATGAAATTGAGCCAGTGCGCATGCCGGTGAGCGGCGCCGGCGGGAAAAGCATTGGCACTGGCGCGAGCGAAGTCGTCACTCGACAGAATGAGATGCTCCGAGCCGTCCTCGCTCGCCAGGTCGAAGACGTCGTAGCCGAACAGTGTTTGGTAGAACGCGGCCTCGGCTCCCGGATCTTTGGAGAGCAACGAACTCCAGATCCACTCGCCGGGATCCGCCAGAAAATCCGGCGCGTCGCCGCTGCTCGATGCGAGAATCGCAAAGACGGCACCCTCCGGATCGGACAATACGGCCTGACGTCCGCGCGAGGGATAACTCTTGGAATCGGACACTACTTTGGCACCCTGTGCCAGCGCCGTACGCTTGACGGCATCGACATCGCGCACGGCAATGAAAGTCAACCACGCCGACTGCCGGTGTTCGCCGGCGGGTATGGGCTTCTGGAACAGTCCGCCGACCGGACGGCCGTCGGCCAGTGCCATGGCATAGTCGGAATTGCCGGTGTGGATGGATTGAAATGTCCAGCCGAGCAGTCCGCCGTAGAAGCGCTCGGCGGCGGCGAGATCCGGCGTCACCAAATCGGCCCAGACCACCTTGCCCACATGATGCTCCGTGCTCGGAGGGACGTTGAGAGGCGGCAATTCGAAAGACGCCGCGTTCAGGGTCGAGAGGCCGATGACGGACAGCAGGAGTGCCGCCATGCCCTGCGGCAAGAAATTTCGAGTTCGACGAATGCTGCTCATACCGAGATCCTTGTCATATCAATGCCTGTCATATCGATGCTTGGGGAAGGAGCGGGGCGTAGCTCGTGGCGTTGCGCCCGAAATTGCTGTTATTGGCAGGCATGATGCGCGGAACTGTTGCAGACTTCCATGCACGTGCGCACGCAGTGAGTGTCAGATAACGCCTACTTTGGAGCGGCCGATGCATATCAAGTCAAACGATTATCGGGTGCGGGAGGGAGCGCGCGTCGACCTTGGACAATGGCCGACGCGCGTCGCCGCGGTGTATCGGACCAATGAGCAGTATCAAGAACTGCTGAGCAAGCACGTCAAGGCTCTCAGCGCGCAACAGGAGCTGCTCTATGCCTCGGACCGCCATGCCATTCTGCTGATTTTTCAGGCCATGGATGCGGCCGGGAAAGACGGCGCGATTCAGCACGTCATGTCGGGCATCAACCCGCAGGGCTGCCAGGTGTTCAGCTTCAAGCATCCCAGTGCCGCGGAACTGAAACACGATTTTCTTTGGCGCACCACCCGCGACCTGCCCGAGCGCGGACGGATCGGCATTTTCAACCGTTCCTACTACGAGGAAGTGTTGATCGCCCGGGTGCATCCGGAAATCCTGCGCGGCGAAGGCCTGCCGGGAAGCACCTGGATGAAAAGACCATCTGGCATGACCGCTACCGTTCCATCGTGAATTTGGAGAGCCACCTGGACCGCAACGGCACGCGCATCGTCAAGTTCTTCCTGCATCTTTCCAAGGAAGAGCAGCGCAAGCGGTTCATCGACCGCATCGATCAGCCGGAGAAGAACTGGAAATTCAGCCTCGCGGACATCGAGGAGCGGCAAATTCTGGAAGGACTACATGCAGGCCTACGAGAAATGCCTGAGCGCGACCAGCACGAAGCGCGCGCCTTGGTACGTGGTTCCGGCCGACGACAAGCTCAACACCCGCCTCATTGTGTCGCGCATCGTGCTCGACACCATTGAATCGCTCGAACTGAGCTACCCCAAGACCACCGCGGCACGGCGGCGCGAATTATTGTTGCTGCGTAAAAAATTGGCCAAAAACTGACCGGACGATGACGCGGCGCCCGATGCCCTGCGGCTCAGGCCTTGCGGGCGCCGACCACCAGCAACACCACGCCGGCAGCGATGGCCGCGCCGCCCGCCCAAGGCGGAATCGCATGTTCCTGCGACACCTTCGCTTCGACGTCCCCGATCTTGAACACGCTCTTGTCGCTCGAATATGACGGCGCCTTGATGAGCACGAAAAGCCCTGCCGCAATCAACAGGGCGCCCACGATTTGCAGAATTCGCATGTCATACCCCTTCAGGCTGTCGCAACCAGATCTCATTGTAGCCATATTGCGGCCGGCGCATGCCTCGGCTTCAGTCCAGGGCCGGCGGCCCCGTCAGCGTGGTGAAGGTGGCGGTCACCGCCAAGATCAACAGACCCGATAGCAACTCGAGCCGGATGGACGTGCGCAAGCTTCGCGCCGCTCGAGCATCGCCGCCCCGCAACCGAGGCGTCAGGCGCAGCTTATTGAATGCCGCCAGGCACAGCAGACAGGCGACGAATGTCAGCTTCAACATCACGTAGCGGCCGTACGTGCTTCCCCACAATGCCGTGACGTGCCCGAGCAGCAACCACAACAGGGCCGCGCCCGCGGCCATCAAGGCCCCCACCACGAATATCGCCGTCGCGCCGAAACGTGCGGCGGCGGCGGCAATCCGCGACAGATCGCCGTCGCGCGCGACGATGAGCAGGGGGAGCAGCGCACCCAGCCAGAAGGCCACGCCCAGCAGATGAACGCTGAGCAGCAGGATGGGGATGGCATCGGGGCTGAGCGAACGCGCATGCCCCGTCCACGCAAAGGATGTGGCAGCCAGCGCCGCGCCGAGCAATGCCCACGCTGAGGGCCTATCCGGCAACACCGTGAGCACCGCGAGCAGCAGGCCGAACGCGCGAGTCGCAATGGCCCGGCCTGCGCCCGCCTGCCAGACCATGCGCAGCAGCGATCCATCCCACATTCCCGCCGCTGCGCCGCTCATCGACGCTGCGGACACCATGATCTGCGCGGCGCCGGCAAGCACGGACAGCAGAGCCAGACTCCACACGAGGTGCCGAATGCTCAGTCGATGCGCGCTCGTGATGAGCGTCCCGCCGTAGCGCAGAAAGAATACCGCGCCGGCCGCCCCCAGGGTCGCGGCATACGTGAGGGTTTTGAGCACGATCGCCGCCGCATCCCAGACGCCGAAAGGCATGGCCGATGTCTCAGCGAGACGCTATCGGCGTCACTGACGCGCAACCCGCGTCATCGGTGCGCCGCCGGCGTCACTACTGCGTCGCGCCCACGACGGCGAACGCGAATGTTCCCTTCGACACATGCCCATCGTCCACGGACAGAGCGCTCCACTGCACGACGTATTGTCCAACCGCCAGCGCCGGCAGCGCGACGCTGACCTGCGCCGCGGCCGGCGCGTTTCGATCCACGGTCACCGGGATATCCTTGCCGCCGGCCGTCAAGGTCAGGACCGCGAGCCGTACGCTTTCGTTGAAATTCAAGGTCAGCGATTTCGGCGCGGCCTGCAGCCGCGCATCGGCGGCCGGAATGGTGCTTCGCAATTTGGCATGCGCAAACACCGGGCCCGTCAGAATCATGCCCACCACAGTGACAGCGAATAACCAAGGTCTAACCATGTTTCGATCTCCAATAGCCGTAAAGCTTTTTCCGCAACTGCTCCGTCCTGCACACTGATGTACATCGGCCCAATGCGAAGGGTTTGGGGAGACTAAGGGGCTGGAAGCCAACTGCTCTCCCCCGTTGGCTTCCAGCCCCTTAGTCTCCCCAGACCCCCTGTGAACCGCTCAATATCGCTGCGCCGATGCACTAGCCTACCCCAAGGTGCGCGCAGTTCGCGTGTATTATTGGGTCATCGGTGGTATGTTTTCCGCGGTATGAGGCTGAATCGAACACTGCGCTTCGGGTTTGCCCTGCTGCTCGCGCTGCTGCTGCCGCTGCAAGGCTATGCAATGATGCCGGCCTGCGCGCAGCATGATCAGGCGAACGCGGGCGTCGCGGGCATGACGGCCTCGTCCACGGCGCACCAGCATTGCGAGCTCGGGGCCACGGCCGGCGATCACCACCATGGCAATGGCCACGGCGGCAATGGCCGCTGCGACAACTGCTGCTGTGGCGTTGCAATCGCGGCGACCTCCGCCCAGTGGATCGCCCCGCTGCAGAGCGCCCCCGAAATTTCCCACGTCATCCTGTGGTTCCCGCCCGCGGTCACTCTCGACCGCCTGGATCGTCCTCCTCGTTACCTCCCCGCCTGAGTGGGCGGCGGCTGCCGCGCCTATCCGCATCGCGACTTTGAGGCCAGCCAAGCCCGTTGCTTGGCCGTGAGGGTGATATGAGCATTCCAAGTACACGGACCATCGAGGTCCCCGGCGCGCCGCTTGTCGCGGCCGTCTTGAGCGTTCTCGCACTGGGCGGCTGCGCCACATTTTCAAAGGACGGCGGCTTCGACTCCGTTGCGCAGGAGACGCGCACGCAGCTGAGCAAAGAGGTGCGCTGGGCAAGGACGGAGCAGGAGCAGGCCAAGAGCGACGGCCAAGTCGCCGAACTGCTCCGCCAGTCGCTGTCGGCCGAGGATGCCGTGCAAATCGCCCTGCTCAACAACCGCTCGCTGCAGGCCTCGTTTGATGAGCTCGGCGTTTCCGAGGCCGATCTCGTGCAGTCAGGCCGCCTCCCCAATCCCCGATTCACCCTGCGTCACGCCAGCGCGGCGGCCCAGTACGACATCGAGGAGACCCTGAGCTTCAATGTCCTGTCGATGCTCACCGCACCCTATGCTCACGAGATCGAGAAGCGCCGCTTCGCGCAAGTGCAGAACGCCGTTCTCATCGGCGTGGTGCAATTGGCCAACGACACGCGGCAGGCCTATTTTGCGGCGGTCGCGGCCCGCGAATCGGTGCATTATCAAGAGCAGGTAAAGACCGCGGCCGAAGCCGGCGCCGAGCTGGCGCGCCGCATGGTGGCCGCCGGCAATTGGAATCGACTCGATCAGGCCCGCGAACAGAGCTTCTACACCGATGCCGCCCAGCGCCTGACGCGTGCCAGACTGGCCGATGCATTGCGCGCGCGAGAAACTGCTGCGGCTGATGGGGCTGTCGGCCGAGCAGCCGGGTTTTCAGCTGGGCGAACGCCTGCCCGAGCTGCCGCAACGCATCGAGGATTTGCCCGATGTGGAGCGTGTGGTCCTGCAAAACCGCATCGACTTGCGGCTGCAGCGCATGCAGCTCGATGAGCTGGCGCGAAATCTCAGGCTCACCCGGGCCACCCGCTTCGTCAATGTATTGGACGTGGGACCGACGCGCGTTCAGCAGGGCGCGGACGGAGCCCCCTACGAGCGCGGCTACGAAATCATCCTGGAAATTCCGCTATTCGACGGCGGCGGGCCGCGCGTGCGGCGAGCCGAAGCCCTGTACTCGCAGGCGGTCGAGCGTTTCACGCAGGCGGCCGTCGATGCCCGCTCGCAGATACGCCGGGACTATGCCGCCTATCGCGCGGCCTTCGACATCGCGAAGCAACAGCGCGACGAAGTGGTGCCCATCGCGCAAGGCCGTGGCGGCGCGAGAATCTGCTGCGCTACAACGCCTCGCTGATCAGTGTCTTCGAGCTGTTGGCGGATGCCCGCGGCCAGATCGAGAGCGTCAGCGACTCCATTCAAAGCGTTCGCGATTTCTGGATGGCCAAGTCCGAACTCGACACCGCCCTGCTCGGCAATCCGGCACCTTAAAGCAGCAAAGGACCCCCCATGTTCACCCGAAGAAGTTTTTTCAGCGGCGCCGGCCTCGCGGTGGCGGCCACCGCGGTCGGCAAGAGCGCGCTGGCGGCACTGCCGGAAATAGTGTCCACCGACTCGGCGGCCATGCAGGTACCCGCCGGCGCCGCCCAACGGCCGCCCCTACCACCCGGTCGCGACCTTGAACGGCTGGAGCCTGCCGTGGCGCATGCGCAACGGCGTCAAGGAATTTCACCTGGTCGCCGAGCCCGTGATCCGCGAGATCGCGCCCGGCATGCGGGCGCATCTCTGGGGCTACAACGGGCAATCGCCGGGCCCGACCATCGAAGTGGTCGAGGGCGATCGCGTCCGCATCTTCGTCACCAACCGCCTGCCGGAGCACACCAGCGTTCACTGGCATGGCCAGCGCCTGCCGAACGGCATGGACGGCGTGTCGGGTCTGAATCAGCCGCCGATCAAGCCCGGGCAGACCTATGTGTACGAATTCGCGGCCCAGCGGGCCGGAACCTTCATGTACCACCCGCACGCCGATGAAACCACGCAAATGGCCATGGGCATGATGGGATTTTGGGTGACGCACGCGAAGGACCCCGGCTTCATGCCCGTGGACCGGGACTATGTGTTTCTGCTGAACGCCTACGACATCAGCCCCGGCAGCTACACGCCCAAGGTCAGCACCATGCTGGACTTCAATGTATGGACCTTCAACAGCCGCGCCTTCCCCGGCACCGATCCGATGGTGGCCCGACTCGGCGAGCGTGTGCGCATTCGGGTCGGCAATCTCACCATGACCAACCATCCCATCCACTTGCACGGCCATGAATTCGTGGTGGTGGGCACCGACGGCGGCTGGACTCCGCCCGCCTCCCGCTGGCCCGAGGTGACCACGGACATCGCCGTCGGCCAGATGCGCGCCATCGAATTCACCGCCGCGGCCGCCGGCGACTGGGCGTTTCACTGCCACAAGAGCCACCACACCATGAACGCCATGAACCACGACGTCCCGACCACTCTGGGAGTCGAATCAGGGGATCTCGCCCGGCAGATCACCTCGCTGGTGCCGGACTATATGTCGATGGGAAGCACTGGGGCCATGGGCGGCACCGGCGGCTCGATGGACGAGATGCCGATGCACATGCCCCTGCCGGAAAACACCTTGCCGATGATGACGGGCACCGGTCCGTACGGCGGGATGGAGATGGGCGGCATGTTCACCGTCATGAAAATTCGCCCGGATCTGGCCCGCCACGACTATCGAGATCCCGGCTGGTACCGGGCGCCGGCCGGCAGCGTCGCCTACCCCTGGGAGGGCGAGGCGCCGCCGGTGGAGCGCGGCGGCTGATGAAGCTCAATGCCTGCGCAAAGCCGCTAGCGCCGATCGAGGCGGTCCCTGCAATAGATGAACAGGCAGTTCCCGGCAATGCTGAGCGCGAATAGGGCCAGCGAGGCGGGCAGAACCTCGAACACCTTGTGCAGGCCCAGCCAGCTCATCGGTGCATCGAGCCAGTGCATCAATGCGGCGAGCCGGCCGGTATCGGCATCCGTGACGCCGCACTTGATCAAACCGATTCGCAGGCCGTCATCCATGCCGATGTGCGTCCACTCGCCGTCGCGGAACCAGCGGTAGGATTGCAGGCCGACGAGACCTAAGAAGGCGATGAGACAGCCGTAGCCGAGCACGGCGCCGACGGCGCCGATGAGCTTCCAGGCCGCCTCGCGGGCCTTCACGGCGCCGCCCCGGCGGCGGGCGGGCAGCCCTTCACTTCGAGACGCACGATGCGCCCGGAGTCGCCCTGCAGATCCGCGGGATTCAATAAACTGTCGGTCGGCTTCAAGTCGATGTCGATCCAATAGACACTGCCGGTACGCTTGCGGTCGGCGATCGCGGGATTGAACCCCAACGCCTGCAATTGGGCAACTCGTGCCTGTGCCCGTTTGGAGTCGCTATACAGCCCGAGAGAGATCACCGAGCCGTCATTCGGTCCGGGCATTTCCAGCGCGTCATCGATACCGCCGGCCTTGAGCTTGGCCGACAGTTGATCGCCCGCGGCCCGCGAGGAAGGCAGCGGCACATAAACCCATACACCCGCCCAGACCTCGCCGTCGGCGACGCGTTGCCGCGGATCATAGCCGCCGCCGCGCAGTGTAGTGGCCGCGTGGGCCGCCTCCGACACATCGCGAAACGGCCCGACGCTGATGCAACGCTTCACGTTCGTGAGCAGCCCCGGTGTCGCGCCCTCACCGGAGCCCGCCGGCTCTGCCCCGGAACCGCCGCCGGCCGCCGTGGTGCCGGCCGCCACGGTGCCGGCTGCCGCGGTGCCGCCCGCCGCCGCGCCATCCAGGCCCGCGCCGCCCACGGCACTGCCCGCCGCCGTGCCGCCTGGGGGGGCGTTGCCCACGGCGGCCCTGCCGGCATCGGCGCCGGGCCCGCGCGCAGACTCCGATGCCAGTTTCAACGTGGCCGCCGGCGTGGCCGGCGCCGGCGGCTGCGGCGCCCCGGCGCCGTGTGCCCATAAAAAGTAGCCCACGTTCGCCAGCACCAAGCACACGACGATGCTTTTCAACAGCGTCAAGTTTCACCTTCATGCAAGCGCAAACTGACCTCGCCGGACACGAATCGCCGTACCCCGTGCCCCGGTATCGAGCAACAAGGCGCCCTCCTGATCCACGCCGCGTGCCGTGCCCGCAATGACCTCGGAGCCCAGCAGCACCCGCGCGGATCGGCCGCTCAACGCATCGAGAGCCAGCCACGCATCCCGGAACGGCGCCGAAGCCTTCGCGCTCGAATTCCCCCAGCATACTCAAAAGCTCGTCCAGGATGGCCCCCGCCACCCGATTGCGCGACGGCGCCGCGGCGCAGGCATCGGCCACCGCCGCGGCCTGTGCGCCCTGCGCTTCGAGCGCGGCGCGGGCCGCCGCCGTCAGCGCCACATTGATCCCCACTCCGATCACCACATGAGCGGGGCCGCCGGCCTCGGCCCGCAGCTCGATCAGCACGCCGCCGATCTTACGGTCCTGGAACCAGATGTCGTTCGGCCACTTCAGCGCCACGCCCAGCGCCCCTGCGCGCGTCAGCGCGCGCGCCATCGCCACGCCCACACCCAGGCTCAAGGCGGGCATCGCGCGCGCCGCATCGCCGAAGGTCCAGGCCAGCGACAATGCGAGAGCTCCGCCGAATGGTGCAATCCAGCGCCGTCCCCGCCGCCCGCGCCCGGCATGCTGCAACTCGCTCATGCAGACATCCGCCGTGCCGGGCGGCGGCGCAGCGGTGCTCAAGAGCCGGCTGTTGGTGGAATCCACTTCGAACAGCAGCTCGAGCTTGCGCAGCTGCCCGGCGCGCACGGGGCCGATCTCGGCGCCGATGCGCTGCGCGTCCAGCAATTCCACCGGATTCGACAAGCAGTAGCCGCGCCGCGGCAGCGCCTGCACCTCCAACCCCAGGGCGCGCAAGCGCTCCACGCCCTTCCACACGGCGGCCCGGCTCACTTTGAGTTCCCGCGCCAGCCATTCGCCGGAGCGCAGCCGGCCGTCCGCCAGCAGCACCAGCAGCAGGGGGTGATCTAGGCCGCTCGCGATCGAAACAGCCATAGTCGTCGCACGCGGCTCTCCCGGCCCGCGCGCATGCGGGCGATGTTGCCGCGATGGGTGTAGATGACGAAGGCCGTGACCGCGGCGCAAAAGCTCAGCAGCGGAACATCGTCGGGCTCGAGCACATGGGCGGCCGCCACGAGAACGACGCCCGACAGCATGCTGGCGAGACCCACGTATCCGGTGAGCGACGAGCACGATGATCCAGCTCAGGAGCAAGGGCGCGAGCAGGCGCGGATCGAGGGCCGCAATCACCCCGACCACGGTCGCCACTCCCTTGCCGCCGCGAAAGCTGAACCAGACGGGATAGACATGCCCCACGATGACGGCGAAGCCGCAGGCCACGGTCAGCCAGGCGCGCGGCAGATCGGGATCGATGCCGACGGCCGGCAGCGCCGCCGCCGGCAGCCACCACACCACGAACAGGCCTTTGGCGATGTCGAGGGCGAGCACCAGAAATCCAAACAGCTTGCCCTGAGTGCGCAATGCATTGGTGGCGCCCGCGTTGCCGCTGCCCATGCTGCGAATATCGACCCCGCGCAAGCGGCCCAGGATCAGGCTGCCGAGCAGCGCGCCGAGCAGGTAGGCAATGAGTATCTTGACGCCGAGTTCCAGCATCCCCGGATTATGACATTAGATGCGCCGGCCGCCCGCGCGTTTCGGCAGGTGCAGTTCCGCCAGCATGCAGCGCACGCCGCCGCCGCCGATGCGCTCGATGGTGGGAATCGCCGCCGGGATCACGCCCGCATGAGACTCGAGAGTGCGCCGCTGCGCCGGCTCGAGACTGCTCCACGCCGTCGTCGACAGCGCGATGACCGGGCCGCCCGCCGCCGCCAGTTCCAGCATGTTTCCGGCAAACTGCTGCATCTGCCGCCGCGATATGTCGACGATGTCGTGACCGGTGGCCCGCAGCTTGTCGAATACGGCTGCGCGGTGCCGCGAGTGCGCGATGGACTCGCCGCATACCACCGCAAATCGGGAGCCGATCGCCATCACCACATTGGTGTGATACACGGCGCGACCGCCGCCGTCGACGGCTTCGAATGTCACGAGTTCATAGTCCAGCAGCTGCGCGAACTCGCCGAGCACGTCCAGATCGGTGCGCGGCGACAGGCTGGCATAGGCCACGCGGTGCGCCCGGTCCAGCACCAGGCTGCCCGTTCCCTCCAGAAACTTTCCCTCGGCCTCGCGATGCGTGAGATCGACCGTGCGCACGATGCGAAATCCACCCTCGCGTACCACTTGGTCGAGGACCTCCTCGCGCCGCTCGCAGCGTCGATTGGGCGCCAGCATGGGATACAGCGTCACGGTGCCGTCGAAATGAAAGCTGACCCAGTTGTTGGGAAACAGGGCATCCGGCTTCACCGGCTGGGGCGTATCGGGGGCGATCAGCACTTCCACGCCGGCCCGCTCGCAGCGCCTGCGCCAGGGCATCGAACTCCGCCAGGACGAGGCCCTGCGCTTCGGCGGCATCGGGCGAAGCAGGCGGTTGCTGGAAGGCGTTGCTCGGGGCGGTTTGCGGATTGAAGCCGAAGCTCGCCGGCCGCACCATGAGCACGGCCCCGGCACTTTGCGGCTCTGGGCCAGAATAAGAGGAGCGGGCATGGCAAGGCACTATAATACTAGTCTCTGATTTTGGGGGCAGCCTTGCCGCTTGCAATTGCCAATACGTTTCTGGTACTCGTCCTCGCCCTGCTGGCCGTCGATGCGCGCGCGGCCAAACCACCCTCGCCCGACAAGCCCGCGGCCACGTACCGCTTCAGCTTCGATACCTTGCTGGCGGATGCCAAACGCCGCGCCGCAGCCGCCTATTCACCGCAACGCAGCAGCCTGCCGGCCATTCTCGACAAGCTGAGCCCGGAGCAGTACCGCAGCATTCAATTCAACCCGGATGCCGGCATCTGGCGCGCCGAGGAGCTGCCCTTTCGCCTCGAACTGTTGCGGGCCCATCACAACCTGCAGACGACCGTCACGGTCTCCACCGTCGAGGACGGCATGGCCACGGACATAGTGCCCGACACCCGCCATGTTCGAGATGACGCCCGGTCTGCCGGCGCAGTTGGACAAAGTGTCCTTTCCGCTGTCGGGGTTCCGTCTTCGCAGCCACATCAACTCGAAGAAAATCTGGGATGAATTCCTGGTATTCCAGGGCGCGAGCTACTTCCGCGCCGTTGCCAAGAATCTGCTGTACGGCCTGTCGGCGCGCGGTCTCGCCATCAACACGGCCGAACCGTCCGGAGAGGAATTCCCGGTCTTCACGCATTTCTGGATCGAGCGGCCGAAAGCGAGTTCGAAGTCCATCGTCATTTACGCGCTGCTCGAAAGCGAATCGACCACGGGTGCCTACCGGTTCACGGTGCAGCCCGGAGTCGAGACGCTGATGGATGTGGACCTGTGCGCTGTTCCCGCGCACCGAAATGCGCGTCGTCGGCATTGCGCCGCTCACCTCGATGTTTCTATTCGACGAGACCAACCGCGGGCGCCTCGATGACTATCGGCCGGAAGTGCACGACTCCGACGGCTTGATGATCGAGTCCAAATCCGGCGAACACATATTTCGGCAGCTCGCAAACCCGATCAAGCTGCAGGTGTCGAGCTTTACCACCGAGGCACCGCTGGGCTTCGGACTGGTGCAGCGGTCCAGGGAGCAGAGCGATTTCCAGGACTTCGACGCGCAGTACGAGCGCCGGCCGAGCGCCTGGATCGAGCCGAAGGGCGAGTGGGGCGCGGGAGGCGTCGAGCTGGTGGAGATACCGTCGGGGCGCGAGAGCAATGACAATATCGTGGCGTTCTGGCGTCCTGCACAATCCTTGACGCCGGGGCATCCCGCGCACTACGCCTACCGCATCGTCTGGTGCGCGGAGCCTGCGCTGCCGAAGTCCCTGGGGAAAGTCGTCGCCACCCGCTCCGGCGCCAGCCTCGACGGCAAGCGGCGCGTTTTCCTGCTGGATTTCGTCGGCGCGGGCGAGAAAGTCGACGGCTTGCACCTCGACCTGGGCGCCTCCGCCGGCAGAATCTCGAATGCCACGCTGATGTCGAACAGCGCGCTGCACGGACTGCGCGCCAGTTTCGAGCTCGATCCGACGCGATGCCGATCTGATCGAAATGCGCTTGCGGATCATGCGCGGCGATCGCCCGATCAGCGAAACTTGGCTGTATCGATGGACCTCCAGTTGAACTCCGCCGCGGCGCTCGAACCCCAGATGACATCGGGCGGCATGCCGCCGGAGAACCCCGTGTACATGCCGCCCCAGGACCTGGGCTACCGGCCGCCGCGCCGCCCGCGCCATTGGTCGGGCGCGGCGGTGCTGTATGCGCGCTTCATCCTGATCGCCATCACCTGGGCGTGACCACGTACGGCGTCTATCAAATGCTGCAGGTGGTGCGCTTCGCCAGCATGACGTTGCTGCAGGGCACTGATGATTTTTTTCTTCGCGGTATCCTTGGGCTGGATCGCATTTGCGGCGGGATCGGTGCTGGCCGGCGCCTCGAAGCGGCGCGATCCCGCCCGCCGTCCGCGCCGGGATCCGCACCGGGTCCCGAGCCGTGCCTTCGCTGACCGCGCTCGTGATGCCGATCTACAACGAAGACCCGCTGCGCACCACCGCCGCGCTGCAGGCCATGGCCGAAGCGCTGCGCGAACATCGATGCGCATCGCGATTTCGAGATCGTGATTCTCTCGGACTCGACCGACGCCGATGCGTGGATTCGCGAAACCTTGAGCGTCGACCGGCTGCGCAAGGCGCTGCTGTCCACCATGCCGGTGTGGTACCGGCGGCGCTGGCAGAATATCGCGCGCAAGTCCGGCAACCTCGAGGACTTCGTGACGCGCTGGGGCGGCCGCTACGATCACATGATCGTGCTCGACGCCGACAGCCTGATCGATGCGCCCACGCTGCAGCGGCTGGTGCAGGCCATGCGCAGCGATCCGGACTTGGGGATTCTGCAAACCGCTCCGCAGCTGATCGGCGCGACGACCCTGTTCGGCCGGCTGCAGCAATTCGCGGCCTGTGTCTACGGTCCCGTCATCACGCGCGGGCTTGTGCGCCTGGTCCGGCGACAGCGGCAATTACTGGGGGCACAACGCCATCATCCGCGTCGCCGCGTTCGCGCAAAACTGCGGCCTGCCCAAGCTCTCGGGCCGCAAGCCCTTCGGCGGTTTCGTGCTGTCGCATGATTTCGTCGAGGCCGCTCTCATGCGCCGCGGCGGCTGGAAGGTGCGCATGGCCACCGACTGCGGCGGCTCCTGGGAAGAATCCCCGCCCTCGCTGATCGACATTGCCATTCGCGACCGGCGCTGGGCGCAGGGCAATCTGCAGCACATGAAAATCATCGGCTCGGCGGGCTTGAGCTTCATCAGCCGCATGCATCTGGGCGTCGGCATCATGAGCTACTTGTCCTCGCCGCTGTGGCTGGTGATGCTCGGCATCGGCTTTGCGCTCGCGATTCAGTCGCACTTGATCCGCCCCGAGTATTTCAACCACGACTTTCAGCTGTTTCCCGACCTGGCCGCGTTTCGACGTCGAGCTGATGATGACCCTGTTCTGGTTCAGCATGATCGTGCTGCTGATCCCGAAGATGCTGGGCCTGATCCGCGCGCTGCTGTCGCAGCCGCATCCGGCGCGGCAGCGGCGGCGTCATCGGGGTCGCCGCGAGCTTCCTGCTGGAAGTCATCCTCTCGGCCCTGTACGCGCCGATGCTCATGCTGATCCAAAGCCGGCATGTGTTCGAAGTGTTCATGGGACGCGATTCCGGCTGGAAGCCGCAGCGCCGCGACGGCGGCGGCACCACGTGGTCGCGATGCCTGGCACTTTCACAAGCGGCACATGCTTTTGAGCTGCGTCACCGCGGTGATCGTGTGGTTTCTCTCGCCGCCGCTGCTCGCCTGGGTGTCGCCGGCGCTGCTGGGACTTTTTCTGGCGGTGCCGCTGTCGCGCGCCAGCGGCAGCGAAAGCCTGGGCAGACTGCTGTCGCGGGTCGCGCTGCTGCGCACGCCGGAGGAAGTCGAGACGCCGCCCTTGGTGGCGCGCCGCCGGGAACTGGTGCGGCAGGCCGGCACGCCGCCGGAGGACGGGCTGCGCCACCTGGCGCGCCACCGCGAGTCGCGCCTCACGCACATCAACGGCAATTTGGCGCGGCCCCCGGATCCGCGCGGCCATCCCGATCCCTATGCCTTCACCGCGGAACAGAAGCTGAAGGACGCTCGCTCGCTCGAAGAGGCGCTGGCGTGGCTGACGCCGATCGAACGCGTCGAAGTCGCCGGCGATGCGCGTCTGCTCAATCAGCTCGCGCTGCTTCCCGATGCCGACCATCCCTTGTTTTTGATCTAAGAGGAATCCGCACAATGGTTCGACGACGCACGATACTCCAATCCGCCGTGGCTGCTGGCGGCCGGCCGATGGGCCTATCCCGAAGCGGCGGCCGGCGCTGCAGTCCGCCGCCGCGCCGCCGAGCCAGCCCTTCGACTACGCCTGGCTCAAGGGCCAGGCGCGCAAGCTCGCCGGCAATGCCTATCAAGCCTCGCAGGATGTGCTGCCGCCGGCGATGGCCAAGCTCAGCTACGATCAATATCAGTCGCTGCGTTTTCGCACCGATCACGCCCTCTGGGCCGACTTGGGACTGGCGTTCCGCCTGCAGTTCTTTCATGTGCGGCCGAAGCTTCACCGAACCGGTGCACATGTATGAGATCGTCGACGGCCAGGCGCGCGAAATCGTCTACGACACCGCAATGTTCGAATTCGACAAGGCCGGCATCGACCCGAAGCTGATGCAGGGTCACACGGGATTTGCCGGCTTTCGCGTGCAGTTCGTGACCGATTGGAAGGACGACGTCGCGGCATTCCTGGGAGCCAGCTATTTTCGCGCGGTGGGCGGCGATACGCGCCAGTACGGACTGTCGGCGCGCGCACTGGCCGTGGATACGGCGTTTCCGCGCCCGGAGGAGTTCCCGCGCTTCACCTCATTCTGGTTCGAGCGGCCGGCCAAGGACTCGGGAACTCTGACTTTGTACGCTCTGATGGATTCGCCGAGCATCGCGGGCGCGTTGCGCTTTCAGATTGCGCCCGGCGGCACCCTGATCATGGACATCGACAGCGCGCTGTATCCGCGCAAGCCCATCGAGAGGCTGGGCGTCGCGCCGCTGACCAGCATGTTCTTCTACGGCGAGAACGATCGGCGCGGCGGCGAACGACTGGCGGCCCGAGATCCACGACTCGGACGGCCTGTCGATGTGGACCGGCGCCGGTGAATGGATCTGGCGGCCGCTGACGAATCCGGCGCAATTGCACTTCAGTTCCTACCTGGATGACAATCCGCGCGGCTTCGGCCTGCTGCAGCGGGACCGCAACTTCGATCACTATCAGGACGACGGCGTGTACTACGACCGCCGGCCGAGCTTGTGGGTGGAACCGAAACAGGGCCCGAACGGCGGCTGGGGCAAGGGCTCCGTGCAGTTGGTGGAGATCCCGACGGTGGATGAAACCTTCGACAACATCGTCGCATTCTGGAATCCGGCCGAAAAGCCCAAACCCGGCCAGGAGCTGCTGTTCGGCTACCGCCTGTATTGGGGCACGCACATGCCGTACTCCTCGCCGCTCGGGCAAACCCTGGCGACACGCACCGGCATCGGCGGCACCGTCGGCATCAAGCGTCAATACTATTCCTGGCACTTCGCCGTCGACTTCGCGGGCGGTGAACTCGGCGCTCTGGCCAAGGATGCCGCCGTCGAAGCGGTGATCACCGCCTCACGCGGCCAGGTCGAGCACGTGACCGCGCACTATGTCGAGGAATTCCACGGCTACCGCGCGCTGTTCGACGTAAGACCGCCCGAGGACGCCATCGACCCCATCGATCTGCGCCTGTACCTGCGCATCGACGGCAGGCCGCTGACGGAAACGTGGATCTATCTCTGGACGCCGCCGTCCCTGAAGGAACGCAAAGCGGCCCTCGGTTGACCTCGCGCCGGCTCAGCCGCCGCCCTTCGGAATCCCCTTCAGTTGCGGCAGCCGCTGAGTATCGCCCGTCGCCCGCCGCAATTCGCGTTCGCGCTTGACGCGCGGCAGGCTCTGCTGCGGATTGAGGATGATCCAGCGCCACTCGGTGAGCTGGTGCTTGAGCAGCGGCAGCAACGAGCGTTCGCAGGCCGCCTCGACGCCGTTGCGCGGAAACAGGGTGTTGCAGTAAAGATCGAAGTACTCCGCGTACAGGTTCTCATAGTGCTGCATCGGATCGAGAAAGGCGGGATCGTGCACCAGATCCGTTCCGACGTGATTCGCGCACAAGTAGCTGCAAGCCTTGCGTACATAGCCGCCGTGTTCGGCAATGACGGCGTACTGATAGCCGCGCGTCGGGTAGAAGTGATTCAGCATCCGGGCGCGTTCGCCGCCGCGTAGGCTGTTGCGCCGCAAATATTCGAATAGCGCCTTGCCGTGAATCAGACGCAGTGCGGTGTGCCGGAGCGCGGCCGCCTGGTTGCGCAGAACACCGTAGTCGGCGATTTGGCGCATCAGACCCGAATGCTCGTTTTCCCACAGCTCCCAAGTTTTCGCGTTCTCCGATATGCGGCTCGCAACCAGGTGCTCTTTGTCATCGTCGCTCTGCAGCGCGCTCTGGATCCGGTCGGTGGATTCGCGCATGAGACGTGAATGACTGATGGCACTGCGGTGCACCGGCGGCAACCCCTTGCGACATTAGAATATTCGCGGCGACATCCCTGACCGGGCCGCGTTCGACGACCTGAAACCGTCAAGCCACTTTAGGGCAAGAAGGCATCACTCATAAACGCGTCGCCATTCTGCGACTAGGGCGAAGCAACATGCAACATGCACTCTCTAAGCGGCCATTTGTACTTGATTTCGGCCCAATCGCTTGGCCGCATAGAGCGCGGCGTCCGCCCGCGCGATGAGATGCTCGCCCCACACGCCGAGAGTGTCGCTTGCTGCAATGCCGATGCTGCAGGTCAGGCAAATCGGCTCGCCGAAGCCGCCGACGCGCACGCCGGCCACTCTTTCCAGGATGCGGTGCGCAATGGGACTCGCGGCTGCCGCATCGGCGCCGCTCAAAATGACGACGAATTCCTCGCCGCCGTAGCGGCCGATGACATCCGACTGCCGCAATTCGGCATGAATGGGGTCGATGATGGCGCACAGGCAGGCATCCCCCGCCTGGTGGCCGAAGGAATCGTTGATCTCCTTGAAATGATCGAGATCGATGAACAGCAGCGCAATCGGCAGGCCGCGCGCCTGAGCTCTGGAGCAGGCGGCGTCGAGCCGCTCGATGAGCGAGCGGCGATTCAGGACGCCCGTCAAAGGATCGGTGCGGGCCCGCCGTTCGGCCTCCGTCAATGCGAGGCGCTGCGCCCGCAGGCGATCGGCCACGCCCAGCGCGATGAGCACCGCCGAGGCCACCATCGACAGGGGCAGGCCGTAGTAATAGAGGAGCGGGCTCGAATCGACCGAGGGGATAAACAGGAACCGCACCGCGGCAGTGATGGTGAAGCCTTGGAGCAAGCCCCATGCAATCAGAAACCAGCCCGCCGCGCGATTGCCGCGCCGCCAGGCAAGAAATGCCACGACCCAGGTGAACACGGCCAAGGTCACGAACAGCAGATTGCCGAGAGCGTTCACCCACAGGCCGAGCCCCAGGAGCTTGGCCAGGTTAGCGAGGGTGATGAGCACGAAGGACGCGGCGAACCAGCCGAACAGGGCATAAATTCGCGGTGAAAAGTGTTTCAGGTCGGCGATCTCGCGCGTGAACAGGCAGGCGACCGCGCCGCTCAATCCCACCGGCACATTCCACGCAAAGGAGCTCAGCGGCCGTGCGTAGGAGAGCCAGGGCCAATCGAACCCCTGGCCGGACAAATAGGTCACGTACAGCGCCTGCAAGAAAAACAGCGACGCATACAAAATGAACAGCCGCTCCGCCAGCACGAACCAAATCAGCAGGGCGGCCAGGGACAGCGACATCAACGCGCCGAACGTCAGAGCGATCACGCGCGCATGCTCGGCGCCGCGCGCCAGCGTTCGATCCAGGGTCGAAGCGGAGAAGCTCAGGGGCTCGGAGTCGGCGTTGGTGATGCGCGCGTACAAGGCCTGCCCGGCCCTCAGGCCTTCAGTCAGGATGAACACGGTGTCCAGCGTGCCGCGAAATCCCGACAGCTGCGCGGCCCACGGCAGCGGTACGGAGGCGCGCGCTGCGAACAGTTCGGCCTGAGTTTGCCGTCCCGCGTGCATCACCACCACCGGAATGCCGCCGGGCGTAAAGCTATCGCTCGAACTCTGGGTCGATTGGATCTTCAGCCAAAAAGTGCCGCCGCGGCTGCGCAGCTTGGATTGAGCGAGCGGCTCGAATCGGTCGTCGAGCGCACCGCCGGTCACCGCTCCCACGGAGGGATTGGCCGCCGCGGCGTCGAGCGCCTGGATGGTGAAGGCCGATTCGGCCGCGATCGCCGCCGCCGGAATCCAATTCCCGATGCAGCCGACGACACAGGCCGCCAACAGGCCACGCACGGAGTGCTTTCGAGTCAGTACTGCCGCGACAACAGCCAATGGGCCAGGGAGCGCAGCGATTCGGCACGCTCGCCGAAGGGCGCCAGCGCATTGATCGCTTGACTGTGCAGGAGGCGGACTCGCTGCTGCGATGCCGTGATGCCGATGATGGCCGGATGCGTGGGCTTTGCCCGTTCGCTGTCCGCACCGGTGGCCTTGCCCAAGGTGGACACATCGCCGGTCACGTCGAGCAGGTCGTCTTGAATCTGGAAGGCCAGGCCGACGGCGGTGGCAAACCGCGTCAGCGCGGCATAGAGATTCGGTTCCAGAGGCGGAACGCATTCGGCCGCCATCAACACGCTGGCGCGAATCACCGCGCCGGTCTTGCGGGCGTGCATGTCTTCCACCTGGCCGATGTCGAGCCGCGTGCCCTGCACGGCCAAATCGATGGCTTGACCGCCCGCCATGCCGAAGGTACCGATGGCCTGCGCCAGCATATCGATCAAGCGCAGACGTATGGCCGGCGAGGCCGGCAGCGCCGGATCGCCGGCGAGCAACTGAAACGCCAGCGGCTGCAGAGCGTCTCCCACCAGCAGCGCGGTGGCCTCATCGTAGGCCTTGTGGCAGGTCGGCCGGCCGCGGCGCAGATCGTCGTTGTCCATCGCCGGCAGGTCATCGTGCACCAGCGAATACACGTGCACCAATTCAATGGCGCAGGCGGCCGCCTCGACCTCGTCTTCCGACAGGCCCACGGCGCGCGCGGTGGCGAACAGCAATGCCGGCCGGATGCGCTTGCCGCCGCCCAACACGCTGTAGCGCATGGCCTCGTGCAAGCGGGCGGGCACCAGGGTGGGTTCCGGAAGCCGCGCGGCCAGCGCGCCTTCCATGCGCAGGCGCCATGCCTCGAGCTGTGCACCGAAGCCTTCGGTGCCCGCGGACTCGTCCGGCGCCAGGATGCGGCGATCGGCAGCGTCGCTCACGCGCTTGGGCCGCCGCCGGACTCCCGCCTCATGCGCTTCCTGCTCATGTGCTCTCCCGGCTCACGCGCTTGATCTCGCTGAGCGGAATTTCGGCGACCGTGCCGTAGCGCGCGCCGTCCGGCGTACTTGATGGGCAAGTCCGGCGCCATGGCGCCCGTGACTCGCGGTCCGCGCATCCAGACCATCAATGCCTTGAGCGGATGGCTGAACGCGTCGTTGACCGCCGTACCCTCGAAGCCGCAATGCGCCATGCAGTTGTCGCAGCGCGGATTCTTGCCGACGCCGTACTTGTCCCACTCGGTGTCCTCGATCAGCGAGCGGTAGCTCGGCGCATACCCTTCATCCGAGAGCAGGTAGCAGGGCCGCTGCCAGCCGAACACGTTGTAGGTCGGATTGCTCCACGGCGTGCACTGGTAGGTTTGGTTGCCGGCGAGAAAATCCAGGAACAGCGCGGAATGATTGAACGACCACGACACGCCGGACGGGCGGCGGCGCAGCTTGAAAATATTGCGGAACAGCAGCTTGCTGGCATTGCGTCCCAGGAACACGTCCTGTTTCGGCGCGTGATGATAGCTGTACCCGGGCGACACCGTGATTCCTTCGACGCCGAGCCGCGTCGCCGTATCGAAGAATTCGGCCACGTCCTCCGGATCCTCGCCGTTGAACAAAGTACAATTGATGGTGACGCGAAAGCCCTTGGCCTTGGCCAATTGGATCGCCGCCACCGCCTTGTCGAACACCCCCTCCTGGCACACCGACTCGTCGTGGCGCTGCTTGATTGCCGTCCAGATGAATCGAGAAGGTGAGGTAGGGCGAGGGCTGATATTCGTCGATGTGCTTGGAGAGCAGAATGGCGTTGGTGCACAGATAGACGAATTTCTCGCGCGCCACGATGCCGGCGACGATCTGCGGCATTTCCTTGTGAATGAGCGGCTCGCCGCCCGGAATGGAGACGATGGGCGCGCCGCATTCGTCGACCGCGCGCATGGCGTCCTCGACGCTGACCCGCTTTTGCAGGATTTCCTTCGGATAATCGATCTTGCCGCAGCCGGAGCAGGCGAGATTGCACTGGAACAGGGGTTCCAGCATGAGCACCAGTGGGTAGCGCTTGTCGCCGCGCAGCTTGCGCCCGGCGATATAGCGGGCAACCTTGTACATTTGCAGAAGTGGAATGGCCATGCGCTATCTTACCGCGAGCGGGGCTCTTCGCCCAATTCTGTTTGCAATCCGAGCACTTGGGCGCGGTGATCCCGCCAGACCCGTTGCCATTCGATCTTGAACCAGGGCGTAAAGTTCCCGGCGCCTGGGCCGCCATTTCCGCCTGCAGCGCCTCGGGGCTGACCCAGCGCCAGGCCAGAATTTCCTCGCCGTCGATTTTGACGGCATCGGTACAACGCCCGATGAACACCGAGCACAGCTCGTTCTCGGCGCCCGTCTCGTCGAATTGGGCCTGATACTGGAATTTGAACAGAAAATGCAGGGGACAGCGCAGGCCGAGTTCCTCGTAGAGCCGGCGCTGTATCGCCGCCTCCATGCTCTCCGCGACGCGCGGATGGCTGCAGCAGCTATTCGACCAGTACAGGGGCCACAACCGCTTGGATGCAGAGCGCTGCTGAATCAGCAGTTCGCCGCCGGCCATTAAAAATCAGCAATGAAAACGCCCGGTGCAGGACGCCTCGGCCCTCGTGGCACTGCGCCTTGCTCAAGCGCCCGACGTCGTGATCGGATTCGTCGACCAGAATCAGGGTATCCCCGTCCGCGGCGACACTGGCGCTCGGGGCGCGGCTGTCGTGAAGTTCATCCATGGACGGATGATAATAGAACCTCATTCGGTCCGCGCTGTCGAATCCTGTACTTAACAATGAATACGGAGTTTGCATCCGTGAGATCTCCGACAAGCGCCCCAGAATCCTCAGCCGCCTCTCAGTCTTTCACCGACGCTCGGCAGGCGGCCGAGGAAGAACCCCTGCGCCGCGGCAGCGAGGCGCACAAGGTCCTGTTCTGCCGGACGTTGCTGGATACCTTCAACCCTTACAAGCCGGCGGTGATCGACTGGCCCGAGCTCGACGCGCAGACGCGCGATCGGCTGGTGAAGCTGCCGATCTGGGACATTGCCGTCCAGACGGAGGGCAAAGCCCGGCTCAACGTCGTGTCCTATGCCGAGGTCACGGCCGACCCGCTGCTGCGCAAGGCGATCGAGCTCAACGCATTCGAGGAGGGCCGCCACAAGCACGTGCTCTCCAATCTGGTCGCCGCCTATGGCATCGAGCTCGCACCCGAGCCCGAGTATGTCGTGCAGGGCAGCCCGGAGTGGGCCTTCATGGTGACCGGGTACAGCGAGTGCATCGACAGCTTCTTCGCCTTCGGCCTGTTCGAGTCGGCCAAGCGTTCCGGGTTCTTTCCCGAAGCCTTGGTCGATACCTTCGAACCGGTCATTCAAGAAGAAGCCCGCCACATTCTTTTCTTCGTCAATTGGGCCGCCTGGCATCGGCGCACCATGCCGCTGTGGCGGCGGCCGTTCTTCGAGCTCAAGGTGCTGGCGGTGTGGCTGTTTCTCATCTGGGAGCGCATCGGCATCGCCCGCAGTGTGGAGAGCGGTGCACAGGACAATAATTTCACCGTGACCGGGGCGAAGTCCGTCGGCGATGACATCGACGTCGCCGAGCTGATCGAGCTTTGCCTGGCCGAAAACGAGCGGCGCATGAGTCTTTATGATCGGCGCCTGCTGCGGCCCTTCGCGGTGCCGGCGCTGGCGCGATTGGCGCGCCGTTTCATGCGGCCCACGCGCAAGCGCAGCCCATAGCCGGATCAGTTCAGGCGGCCGCGCTCGCGAAACCAGCGCACCGCATCCTCGAAGGCCTCGAGCGGCGGCCGCCAGCGATATCCCAGTTCCCTGGCCGCCTTGGCGCTCGAGAAGAACATGCGCTTGCGCGACATGCGCACGCCCTCGAGCGTCACCCGGCCGCTGCGGCCCGAGATCTGGGCGAAGGCTTCCGCGAGGTAGGCGACGGGCAGCACCGCGGCATACGGCAGACGGATGCGCGGCGGCTTGCGGCCGACGAGCCGCGCGATCTGCGCGAGAATCGTCTGCAGCGTCATGTCCTCGCCGCCCAATATGTAGCGCTCGCCCGTCGTGCCGCGCTCGAACGCCAGTAGATGCCCGGCGGCGACGTCATCGACGTGCACGATATTCAGCCCCGTATCGACATAGGCAGGCATCCGGCCCGACGCCGCATCCAGCACGAGCTGCCCGGTCGGCGTGGGCTTGATGTCGCCCGGACCGACCGGCGTCGACGGATTGACGATGACCACCGACATGCCCGCCCGAGCCGCGTCGCGTGCCACCTCCTCCGCGAGGTACTTCGAACGCTTGTAATGGCCGATCATGTTGCCCAAACCCACGGCGGTGCACTCCTCGCCCGGAGTGCCGTCCGGCGGAATGCCGATGGTGGCGACGCTGCTCGTGTAGACGATGCGCCCCACTCCCACGGTGCGGGCGGCGCTCAAGATGTTGCGGGTTCCCTCGACATTGGTGAGATACAGCGGCTTCGGATCGCGCGCGCCCAGGCGATAGTCCGCGGCGACGTGAAACAAGGCCTCGCAACCCTCGAGCGCGCGTTCGAGCGAACTTGAGTCATTCAGATCGCCCTCCGCCACCTCGGCGGCCAGCTGCTGCAGATTGCCGCGGTCCGAGCCCGGGCGCACCAGAACACGAACCTGCCAACCGGCGGCGCTCAAGGTCCTTGCGACGGCCGCGCCGACGAAACCGGTGGCGCCGGTGACCAGCGCCTTCATGCGGCGTGCGCGCCGGCGCCCACGGGCGCCAGTAAATCGGCGCGGGCGAGGGCCGTCAACGAACGGGTCGCCGTTCTATAGCGCTGCGCCAGACGCATCAAGGCAAGCAGATCCTGAGGCGCCGCGGCCAGTCCGCCGATGAGGCGGCGCATGCTCAAGTGACCCTCGCGGCTTGCCGCCGTCACCGCCGGCGGCAGCACATCCTCGGCTGAGTCGACGATCACGCGCACGGCGACGAACGGCAGGCTGTGCAGGGCGGCCACTCGCGCCACGGCCAAGCTTTCCATGTCGACCGCCACGGCGCCGGTCTCGCGGAATGCGCGGGCTTTGTCCGCGATCCGTGCGATGGGCTGTGAGACGGTGAGCAGTTGTGCCGCAGGACACCGGCCCGAGCCCGATGATCGCCAGCCGCAACTGCCGGCACCACCCTGCCGAGGCGAGGAAGCGGGCGCCGTCACTGGAAATGACTTCGCCGGGCATCACGATACTGCCGGCGGTCAGGCTCGGATCGAGACCGCCCGCCAATCCAAAGCTCATCAGGGCCGCGGCGCCGGCATCGACCAAGCGGTGCGCGGCCGTCGCCGCCGCAGCGCCTCCCATGCCGCCGACGGCCAGCAAGGCGCCGTGGCGAAGGGATGACAATCCGTCGCGCCGCCGCACCGCCGGCCCTAGGGTGCGCGCCTCCGCCTCGAGCGCCGCGACGACGCCCACCCCATTCAATGAGCGGTTCCGCGGCGCGTCAGAGTGCGGTAGGCGGCCAGCGCCCACAGCGGAAAATACGCGGAATAGCCGTGATATTTCAAATAGAACACCCGCGGAAAGCCGGGCGCCGTGAAACTCGGATCGCTCCACAGCCCATCTGCCTGCTGGGTGCGCATCAGGAATTCGGCACCGCGCCGCGCGGCATCGGATCGGGCCTCGCCCGCGGCGAGCAATCCCAGCAGCGCCCAGGCGGTCTGGTAAGGGGTGCTCGGAAAGGGTCGCGGGCTCGCCCGGCCCTTGCGCATAGGTATCGTTGCTCTCGCCCCAGCCGCCGTCCGTGTTCTGCTTGCGCTGCAGCCAATTCGACCCCGCGCCTCACGGCGGGATCATCGGCGCCGAGGTGCGCCTGCGCGAGCGCCGTCAGCACCGACCAGGTGCCGTAGATGTAGTTGGTGCCCCAGCGGCCGAACCAAGATCCATCGGCTTCCTGCTGCTCGCGCAGGTAGGCGAGCGCACGAGTCAGGGCCGGCTTGTCTTGCGGCCGGCCGACGCGCGCCAGCACGGTGACCACCCGGGCGGTGACATCGCTGGTCGGCGGATCGAGCAGCGCGCCGTGATCGGCGAACGGAATCTTGTTGAGGTAGTAGCTGGTGTTGTCGGCGTCGAAAGCCGCGAAGCCGCCGTTCTTGCTCTGCATTCCGACCAGCCAATCGAGCGCGCGGCGCATGCTCTCGGCATAACGGGCCGAATCGCGGGCCTGATGCATGGCCCAGACGACCACGGCCGTGTCATCGAGATCGGGGTAGTAACTATTCGCGAATTGAAACGCCCAGCCGCCGCCGGCCAGGCCCGGGCGGTTCACCTGCCAGTCCGCCGGGTTCATCGAGCAGCTGCCGCGTCTGCAGCCAGTCGAGCGCCCGGATCGAGGCGTCGGACGCGGCGGCATCGCCGGCCTCCTGCATGGCCAGGGCGGCGAGCGCCGTGTCCCAGATCGGCGAGACGCAGGGCTGGCAGTAGGCGCTCGAGGGACCGACGACCAAGAGCTTCTGCAGGGCGCGCTTCGCGGTGAGGCGGCGCGGATCGTCCGCGGCGTAGCCCAGGATCACCATCGCTTCCAAGGCGTTGACCATGGCCGGAAAGATGGCGCCGAGGCCGTCTTCGCCGTTGAGCCGCTCGAGCATCCAGGCTTCCGCCCGGCGGGTCGCTCGCTCGCGCATGCGCGCCGGGATCAAGGGATCGATCATGCGTCCCAGCCGATCGGCCAGCCAGGAACGCCTTGGCGAGCAGTCCCGGGCGCCGGAAATAATCGTGTTCCTTCTCGGGCGGCGTCGTGAACAGCTCGCGGATGTGCACGTTGCGGGGATTCTTGGCGACCGGCTTGCGCGTGCACAGAATGAACAGCGGCACCATGACGGTGCGCGACCAGTAGGCCACCTTGTCGAGGTGGAATGGAAACCATCGCGGCAGCAGCATGATTTCGACGGGAATGTAGGGCACTCCGCGCCACGGCAGTTGCGCGAACAGCGCGAGCGCGATGCGCGTGAACACATTGGCCCGGGCGGCGCCGCCATGCTGCAGAATCGCGGCGCGAGCGCGCGCCATGTGCGGCGCATCCGGACTGTCGCCGGCGAGCTTCAGGGCATAGTAGGCCTTGACCGAGCAGCTGATGTTGAATTCGCCGCCGTGATAGAGCGGCCAGCCGCCGTGCTCGGCCTGTGCGGCGCGCAGATGGCGGCAAGCTTCACCTCCAGCCCCGCATCGATCTCGTCCAGGAAGTGCATCATCATGATGTACTCGGCCGGGATGGTGCAGTCCGCCTCGAGCTCGAACAGCCAGTACCCTTGCGCGTCCTGGCGCGCCATCAGCGCATCGCGCGCCTCCGCCACGGCGCGATCCAGCGGCGAGTCCGTCACCCGCCGCAGCGTGTGCGAGACGATGTCGCCGCGCGCGTCGGCTTGCGGCGCCGGGTGCGGAGCCCGGCTTCGGTGCGATGCGGCTCACGATCCTGAGTTCCCGTAGGAACGGCGCAGCGTGCGCTCGGGCTCCTCGCTCGCCTCTTCTTGAAAGCCGGCCGGCAGGGCGTGCGGCCGCTGCAAGTCGGAGAGGCGCGCGAGCGGCAGGCCGCGCGCCGCCTGCGCGAACAGGCGCCGGAGCATCCAGTCGTTGCGTCCCGCGACATTGGTGAGCAGCACGGGTCATGGCGACGGCCGATCGGGTGACCTTCACCTGGGCGCCGGCTGTAAAACGCGGATTGTGCTGCAATCTTGCGCAGGGTGAGCACGGCAAGACCGATCGCCCACAGGCAGAAGCGGCGTATGCCCATCTCCTTGCCCGGAATCAACAAAGTGTAATCCAGCGCATTGCGCAGATGCGCATGCGCCACGCCGACGAGTTCGAGAAAGCCGGCGCCGAAGCGCGGATCATGGGGTTCGCTCGACACCTGCGCGAGATCGACCCCGTGGCGCGTGAACACATCCTGCGGCAGCCAGCACGCGCCGCGGCTGCGATCCTCCCACACGTCCTTGAGGATATTCGTCATCTGCAGCCCCTGCGCAAACGAGGCGGCAATGGCGGACAGCGCGGCGCGGTGGCGGGCGATTTGCGGCGAATAATCGCAAAACAGATCGGTGAGCATCTCGCCGACGACGCCTGCAACGTAGTAGCAATAATCGTCCAGATCGCTCGAACGGGCCAGGCCCTTGAGGCTCGCGCTGAATTGGAAGCGAGGCATGCCGTGACACATGAGCTCGACGCAGCGCTGGATCGCGGCCCGCTGCGCCGCATTGAGGCGCGCCAAGACCGCGAGCACACGCTCCATATTGCTCACCAGATCGCGCTCCGTCGCCAGAGTCCGGTCCGACAGCCGGTCCTCGATTTCCCGCGCCAGGCGCGCCGGGTCGCCATGACCGCCCAGCACCGCGCTGAAACGTTGCAAAAAAGCCAAGGTCTCGGGGGGCGAGAGCGCCGGCTCGTCCTCGATGGTATCGGCGATTCGGCACAGCAAATAGGCGCTGGTCACCGCGGTGCGCAGGCCCAGGGGCAATTGCGGGATGGTCAGCGCAAAGGTGCGCGAAACATGGGGCAGAATCTGGTCCTGATAGACTTCATCTGAACTGACGGAATCCATGCGGACAGTATCTCGGAAACCCAGCGAGAATAGCATCATCTCAGCGGGTTAGCCGCTGGTGCAAATCTGCAACATTCGAGTACGGGCGTTGGCACTCGGACGGTCGCGACAGTATAAACTGCGCCCAAATGACCGCCCCGCCCGAAAGCTATCCCCTGCTCGAATCCATCGATACCCCGGCGGACCTGCGCCGCCTGCCGGCCGCAAAGCTGGCGGATCTGGCGCAGGAACTGCGCCGCTTCCTGATTCAGAGCGTCAGCACGCGCGGAGGCCATTTTGCCGCGGGTTTGGGCACGGTGGAGCTGACGATCGCGCTGCATTATGTGTTCAACACGCCCTATGACCGGCTGGTCTGGGACGTCGGCCATCAGGCCTACCCGCACAAGGTGCTGACGGGCCGGCGCGATCAGCTCCACACCATCAAGCAGGACCGGGGCCTCGCGCCCTTTCCGACGCCGCAGCGAGAGCGAATACGACACTTTCGGTGTCGGCCATTCCAGCACGTCGATCAGCGCCGCCTTGGGCATGGCCGTCGCGGCAGCGCAACGCGGCGAAAATCGCCGTGCCGTGGCCATCATCGGCGACGGCGCGCTGACCGCCGGCATGGCCTTCGAAGCACTCAATCATGCCGGTTCGCTGCCGACCGATCTGTTGATCGTGCTCAACGACAATGACATGTCGATCTCGGAGAACGTCGGCGCCCTCTCCAACTACCTGGCCCGCGCCCTGTCCGGACGCATGTACTCGCATCTGCGCGAGAGCGGCAAGAAGGTGCTGAGCCAGATGCCCACGGTGTGGGAACTCGCGCGGCGTTCCGAGGAACACCTGAAGGGCATGGTGCTCCCCGGCACCCTGTTCGAGGAAATGGGCTTCAATTACATCGGCCCCATCGACGGCCACGACGTCAAAGCCCTGGTCAGCACCCTGCGCAATCTGCAGAAGCTGCGCGGGCCGCAATTCCTGCACGTGGTCACGCGCAAGGGCAAGGGCTATGCGCCCGCCGAAGCGGACCCCATCAAGTGGCACGGACCGGGGCCCGTTCGATCCGGCCAGCGGCATGATCTTCAAGGAGGCGAGCAGCGGGCCCACTTACTCGCAGATCTTCGGCAAGTGGCTGTGCGACATGGCCGAACGCGATCCCGCCATCGTCGGCATCACGCCGGCGATGCGCGAAGGCTCGGGACTCGTCGAATATCTCGAAGCGATTTCCCGAGCGCTACTACGATGTCGCGATCGCCGAACAGCACGCGGTCACTTTCGCCGCGGGCCTCGCGGCCGAAGGGCTCAAGCCCGTGGTCGCGATCTATTCGACCTTCCTGCAGCGCGCCTACGATCAGCTCATTCACGACGTCGCCCTGCAGAATCTGCCGGTGGTATTCGCCGTGGACAGGGCCGGCCTCGTCGGCAGCGACGGCGCCACCCATCAAGGCAGCTACGATCTGACCTTCCTGCGCTGTATTCCCAACATGGTGATCATGGCGCCGGCGGACGAGAACGAGTGCCGGCAGATGCTGTACACGGCGCACCACTCTGTCCTCGCCCTCGGCGGTGCGCTATCCGCGCGGCACGGGACCCGGCGTGGCCGTGGCGGCCGAGATGACCACGCTGGCCGTGGGGCGCGCGCAAATCCGGCGCGAGGGCCGCAGCGGTTTGGCGATTCTCGTATTCGGCACGCTGCTCGAATCGGCGCGCAAGATCGCCGAACGCCTGGACGCGACGCTGGTGAACATGCGCTTCGTCAAGCCGCTGGATCGAGAACCTCATCATGTCGATTGCGGCGCCGCCACCGCGCCATCGTCACCATCGAAGAGAACGCCGTCATGGGCGGCGCGGGCTCGGCCGTGGGCGAGCTGCTCGCCGCCGAGGGCGTGCAATTGCCGCTGCACCACATCGGCATACCCGATCGTTTCATCGAACACGGCTCGCGCGACACCTGTCTCGCGGCGGCGGGACTCGATCTCGCCGGCCTTACCGCGAACGTGGAACACTGGTGGACCGAGCAGACTCAGGAAAGGATCCGCTCGATTCGCAGCGTGTGATTGATCAACGAGCGTGTGATGGGTGAACGGCGGAGCGCCGCACGGTCCGCGCCTATATCCAACCGTGACTGACCCATTCGACCATGACTGAATTGAAATCCGAGTTCTTGCGCGTCCTCACCGAGCGAGGCTACATCCATCAGCAGACCGACGCCGCGGGGCTCGACCGGCGGGCGCTGTCGGGCATCGTCACCGCCTACATCGGTTTCGACGCCACGGCCGACAGCCTGCACGTCGGCAGCCTGGTGCAGATCATGCTGCTGCGCCGCCTGCAGCAGACCGGGCACCGCCCCATCGTGCTGATGGGCGGCGGAACCACCAAGGTCGGAGACCCCTCGGGGCGCGACGAAACGCGCCAGCTGCTCACCGATGCAGCAGATCAACGCCAACATCGCCGGCATCCGCGAAATTTTCGGCCATTTCCTGCGCTTCGATGACTCCCCGACGGGCGCCGTGATGGTCAACAACGACGACTGGCTGTCGAGCCTGCAATACATTCCCTTCCTGCGCGACATCGGCCGGCATTTCTCCATCAATCGAATGCTCACCATGGACAGCGTGAAGCTGCGGCTCGAGCGCGAGCAGCCGCTGACGCTTTCTCGAATTCAATTACATGATCCTGCAGGGCTACGACTTCGTGGAGCTGAACAAGCGCTACGACTGCACGCTGCAGATGGGCGGCTCGGATCAGTGGGGCAATATTCTGCAGGGCGTGGAACTGGGCCGCCGCGTGCGGGAGAAGGAGCTGTTCGGCCTCACCTCGCCGCTCATCACCACCTCCTCGGGCGCCAAGATGGGCAAGACCGCGAGCGGCGCCGTGTGGCTGAGCGGCAAGCGCCTGTCGGCCTACGATTATTGGCAGCATTGGCGCAATACCGAGGACGGCGATGTCGGGCGCTTCCTGCGCATGTTCACCGATCTGCCGCTGGCGGAGATCGCCCGGCTCGAGCAGCTGCAGGGCGCCGAGATCAACGAGGCCAAGAAAATTCTCGCCACCGAGGCCACGAGTCTGTGTCACGGCGACGCCGCGGCGCGCGAGTCGGCCGGCACGGCGGCGGCGGCCTTTGCCGGCGGCGCGGCGCAAGGCCTGCCCACCGTGATTCTCGAATCGGGCGCGCAGCTGCCGGTGCTCGATGCCGTCATCGCGCTCGGCATGGCCGCCTCGAAGAGCGAGGCGCGGCGGCTCATCGATCAGGGCGGCGTGAAGCTGAACGATCAGCCGGTGCAATCGGCCACCGCCGTCGTGTCAGGCGCGGACCTGGATGAGCAGGGAACGGCGCGATTGGCCGTGGGCAAGAAGCGGCACGGGCTGATCAGGCGCGGCTGAGCCTGGATTCGCGCTCGCGGGCGCCAAAGGCGGCCCGTCACAACTCCCGGTCGAGCGGCAGCCAGGACAGCACTTTGACCTTGAATCTCTGCCACGCACTGCGAGCGGGCTCCGTCGTATAGCT
>CAVTID010000009.1:0-256398 GCA_963734645.1 uncultured Gammaproteobacteria bacterium | reverse complement strand
GCCAACACCAAGAGCGGCACCACGAACGCCGAGCTGTAGACCAACGCCGCAGCGAGCTGTCTGAGCAGCAGGTGCCGCGGCGCCTGGAGCGGCAGCGTGGCCAACAAGGTTTCGCGGCAGCCTGTCAGGTTCAATGCCGGCAGAAAGATATCCACGATCAGTGCCGTGCGCGCGGCCACCGCGTATTGCGCCATCTGCAGAGGCGGCGCCCAGACGGCCAGGACGCACAGCGGTCCCCACAGCAGCAACCCGCGTGCAAGGCCGATCAATTCCCGCGAGTCCACCCCTTGCAGTGCTTCACGGCAAATCGGCAAGGAGCCCTCGCCTCGCGCGACCGGGAAGGCGCGCCAGGCGAGCGCCGCCGCCACTCCCACAGAGACGACGCTCCCCAGGAGAAACGCCCAGGAGTAAAGCGCGAGCGACGCATCGGAAGGTGCGAGCACCACCGCAAGAAGCATGGAGAGGTTCACGGCATAGGCGGCCACGACGATGCCGAGCGTCCGATTGGCCGCCCGCAGCGCCTCGGCCAACAGGCTCGACAGGCCGACGCAGGGGACGGCGAGCACGAAGGGCAGATAGGTCTGCAATACGGTTTGCAGCTGTGGGGCCTGGATGTCCAGGTCGGCCGTCACGACCAAGAGAACTGCGCACAGGAGGCTCGACCGCAGCAGCATCCGCCTCGCCAGCTGCATCAGTAGCACTCCATCGGGAATACCACTGGTCGTGGCGCGCCGCCCGATGATGTGCTGCGCCATGTAGATCTCGTACTTGCCCCGCAAGAGCGTGCTCAAGCCCAGGGCGATGACGAACCCTCGAAAGTAGACCCCCGCCTCCTCCGGTGTCAGAGCATGTACCACCGCCCAGGTCGCGAGGATCTGCAGCGCCGCGCCCAGAAGGCGTAGCAACAGCTCGCCGATCCACGGATGCGCAGCGGTGGTGGAGCGCTCCCCCCCGGCTGCCGCAGTCTCTGCCATGCCAGTTCCCCTCCTGCCTAGCGAAACATTACACCCACGAGCGCCTAGTTCGAAGTGGATGGGCGCGAATGCGTGGGTGAGCTCTCAGAACGCGAAGGCCCAAGGGTCGGCTGGGCAGCCGCAACATGCTCCCGCAGTCCTCCACCCAGGGCCTTGTACAGCGTCACGAGGTTTTGCAGGCGCGTGAGCCGCACGGTTTGCAGCTGCTGCTGAGCGCTATAGAGCGAGACCTGCGCAACGAGCGCGCTCAGGTAGCTGTCAACGCCGCCCCGGTAGCGCATGTCGGCCAACCGATATGCTGCGGCCGAGGCCGTCACGAGAGCTTGCTGAGCCGCGAGCTGGTCATCGAGCGTGCCGCGGGCGACCAGCGCATCGGCGACCTCGCGGAAGGCGGTCTGAATCGCCTTCTCATACTGCGCGACCGCCGTATCGCGTGCGAGCTGGGTCGCCTGGAGATTGGCGACGTTGGCACCGCCCGCGAAGATCGGGAGACTGATCTGCGGGGAGAAGGTCCAGACGCGCGAACCGGCCTTGAAGAGGCCTGAGAGCTGCGTGCTTTCGGTGCCGAAATTGCCCGTGAGCGAGATGGCGGGCAGGAATGCCGCACGCGCCGCGCCGATCTGTGCGTTGGCGGCCATGAGCTGATGCTCGGCGGCGAGTACATCGGGCCGGTGTACCAGCACGTCTGACGGAATGCCCTCCTCGAGCTCGGATACCATGTTTTTGCGGTCCAGGCCGGCGGAAAAATCGATACCGTCCGGAATCGGCGCGCCGAGCAAGAGCTGCAGCGCATCGCGGTCCTGCGCCAGCTGCCGGTTGTACTGAGCGAGGTTAGCGCGTGCCGTGTCGACCGTGGTCTCGGCCTGGCGCAGCGCGAGCTCCGTGGACGTGCCGCCGCTGAACATCTTCTGCGTCAACGCGTAGGACTCCTCCTGGCTCTTCAACGTGTCGCGGGTGATGTCGAGCAGGGTCTGATCGGCGAGCACCGTGAGGTAGGCGGTGGCGACTTCCGCCACCAGGGTGAGCTGCACACTGCGCCTCGTTTCGCCCGAGCTGAAGTACTGCTGCAGGGCGGCATGGCTGAGACTACGGATCCGACCGAAAAGGTCCAGCTCGTAATTCGTGAAGCCGACTCCGACGTCATACGTGCGGAAGGTAATCCCGCCGCTCGGCAGAGGCCCGCCGCCTGCTGCGCCTGCGGCGGCGTTGGGAAATTCAGCCTCCAACACACCGAGGGAAATTTCCTGCACCTGCTCGACAGCGCTCGCGTCGACGGTCGGAAACAGCTGGGCGCGCTGGATGCGGTATTGCGCCTGAGCGCTTTGCACATTCAGCGCCGCGACACGCAGGTCGCGGTTGCTGGCAAGCGCCAGCGCAACTAGCTGCTGAAGCTGCGGATCGGGAAATAACTCGCGCCAGCCGATGTCGGCGGCGGCCGTGCCACCCGCCGCGCCGTCTGGAAGCGCCGGCACAGGCGGGGGCGGGCGATGATAGTGCGGCTCCAAGGTGCAGGCACCGAGGAGTGCGGCCACCGCCGCGGCAAGGATAAAGGTGTTTCTGCAAGCCATTCTCAGCCCTCCGAAGCCGGCGTCGGGGACCGCGGCGGCAGTTCCGGTTGCGGCTCCTCGTGCCCGCGGCGATCGCCGAACACCGAACGGACGCTCACGAAGAACACCGGTACGAGGAACACGGCGAGCACCGTGGCCGTCAGCATGCCGCCGATCACGCCGGTGCCGATGGCGATGCGCCCGCCGGCGCCCGCACCGGTCGCGATCGCCAGCGGCATTACGCCCAGGATGAAGGCCATCGAGGTCATGAGGATAGGCCGCAGGCGCTGGCGGGCCGCCGCGACCGTCGCCTCGATCAGATGCATGCCGCGCTCGTGGTTTTCCAACGCGAACTCCACGATCAGGATCGCATTCTTGGCCGAAAGTCCCACAGTGGTGAGCAGCCCCACCTGAAAGAAGACATCGTTACTGAGTCCGCGCCACAGCGTGGCGGCAATCGTGCCGATGATGCCGAGCGGCACCACCAGCATCACCGAGAAAGGGATCGACCAGCTCTCGTACAGCGCCGCGAGGCACAGAAACACCACGGTGAGCGAGATGGCGTACAGCGCCGGCGCCTGCGAGCCCGAGCGCACCTCCTCGAAGGACAGGCCGGTCCACTCGTAGCTCACGCCCTTCGGCAGCTTCGTCACCGCCGCCTCCATCGCGGCGAGCGCTTCCCCGGTACTCCTGCCGGGGGCCGGGCGCACCCAGGAATTCCAGCGAGGGTGTGCCGTTATAGCGCTCCAACTTGGGCGAGCCCACGATCCAATGCGCCGAGGCGAAGGTCGAGAAGGGCACCATTTCACCCGCGCCGTTGCGCACGTACCAAAGACCCAAGTCCTGCGGCAGCATGCGCGAGTCGACTTCGCCCTGCAGGAACACCCGCTTGACGCGGTTGCGATCGACGAACTGGTTGACATAAGCCGAGCCCCAGCCGGCGCCGAGGGCATCGTTGACGTTGCCGATCGCAAGCCCGAGCGCGCTCGCCTTTTCCCAGTCGATGTCGAGCTTGTACTGCGGCTCATCATCGAGGCCGTTCGGCCGTATCATGCCGATCGCCGGGTCCTTGCTCGCCAGCCCCAGTAGCTGACCGCGCGCCTGCATCAGCGCCGCATGGCCGACGTTGCCGCGGTCCTCCAGCTCGAAGTCGAATCCCGTGGCGTTGCCGAGCTCGAGCGCGGCGGGAGGCGCGAACGCGACCACGAACGCTCCCCGGATCTGGTGGAAGCGCCGGTTGGCGCGCTCCGCCAGGGCAAACACGGAGTTCTTTTTCCCCGGACGCTCCGACCAGTCCTTCAGGCGGACGAATACGAGGCCGGCGTTCTGCCCCTGGCCGCCGAAGCTGAAGCCGTTGACGGTGAACACGCCGCTCACGAGATCTTTCTCATCCTTGAGAAAGTAGTCGCGCGCCTCATTGAGGGCCCGCTGCGTGAGCTCACTCGCCGCGCCCGGCGGCGCCGCCACCTGGACGAACAAAATGCCTTGATCCTCATCCGGCAGGAAGGATCTCGGCACGCGCACGAACAACAGGCCCATCGCCACCACGATGACCCCATACACCAAGAAGTAGCGCCGGGTGCGCCCCGTGACATGAGTGACCCCGCGCTCGTAGCCGCGATTCATCCGGTTGAAGCCGCGATTGAACCAGCCGAAGAAGCCTCGCTCGCGCTCGTGGGCCTCCGCGACCCGCGGCTTGAGGAGCGTCGCGCACAATGAAGGCGTGAAGATCAGCGCCACCATCACCGACAGAGCCATGGCCGAGACGATGGTGATGGAGAACTGCCGGTAGATGACACCCGTGGAACCGCCGAAGAAGGCCATGGGCAGGAACACGGCCGACAGCACCAGGGCAATGCCGACCAGGGCCCCCGTGATCTCGGACATCGAGCGTCGCGTCGCATCCTTCGGTGAGAGCTTCTCCTCCTCCATCACGCGCTCGACGTTCTCCACGACGACGATCGCATCGTCCACCAACAGGCCGATGGCGAGCACCATGCCGAACATGGTCAGGGTGTTGATCGAGAATCCTGCGGCGGCGAGTATGGCGAAGGTGCCCAACAGCACCACAGGGACGGCGATGGTTGGAATCAGCGTGGCCCGGAAGTTCTGCAGGAACAGGTACATCACCAGAAACACCAGCACGATCGCCTCGAAGAGCGTCTTCACGACCTCATCGATGGAGACGCGCACGAATGGCGTGGTGTCATAGGGATAAATGAGCTTGAGGCCGGGCGGGAAGAACGGCGCCAGCTTGTCCATGGTAGCGCGCACGGCGTTGGCGGTATCCAGGGCGTTCGCACCCGTGGCGAGTTTCACCGCCAGGCCCGCCGCCGGCTTGCCGTTGTACTCGGTGTAGATCGAATAGCTCTCGGCGCCGAGGCCGATGCGGGCGACGTCCCGGAGCCGCACCTGCGAGCCGTCGGTGTTCACCTTGAGCAGCACGCGGCCGAACGCCTCGGCACTGGTGAGGCGCTCGGGGCCGATGATGGTGGCATGGAGGCGCTGTCCCCTCACGGAGGGGAGCCCCCCCAACTCCCCGGAAGGAACCTGCAGGTTCTGCACCTGCAGGGCGTTATTGACGTCCGTCGGCGTCAGCCCATAGTTATTGAGCTTCGCCGGATCCAGCCAGATGCGCATCGCGTACTGGGTGCCGAACAGCTGATAGTCACCGACCCCAGAGTGTCCGGCTGACCGGATCCTGTACGAAAGAGGCGATGTAGTCGCTCACGTCCTCGCTGCTCATCGAAGGATCGGTCGAGTAGAAGCCGATCACGAGCAGGAAATTGCGGGTGGCCTTGGCGACGCGCAGTCCTTCCTGCTGCACTTCGAGCGGCAGGAGCGGGGTAGCGAGCTGCAGCTTATTCTGCACTTGCACCTGGGCGATGTCGGGATTGGTGCCCTGCTCGAAGTAGAGCGTGATGGTCATGTTCCCGGTGGCATCGCTTTCGGACCCGAAATAGAGCAGGTGATCGATGCCGCTCATCTGCTGCTCGATGACCTGTGTGACGGTGCTTTGCACGGTGTCGGACGAGGCGCCGGGATAGGTCACCTGAATGGAGATGGCAGGCGGGGCGATGGCCGGATACTGCGCGATGGGCAGCGTCGTGATGGCGAGTGCACCCATCAGCATGATGACGATGGCGAGTACCCAGGCAAACACCGGGCGGTCGATGAAGAAGTTGACCATCGTCGGCGCCTACTTTGCGGAGGCCTGAGCGGTCGGGGCTTGCGGTGGCGCCGTCTTCTCATCCGCCGGCCGGTACTCCTCGGGCACCACCTTGGCGCCGGGCTTCGCCGACTGGATCCCCTCGACGATGACGCGGTCCCCGGGCTTGAGCCCCGACGTCACCAACCATTGATCGCCGATAGCGCGATCGGTCGCGATGGTCCGCAGCTCGACGGTATTGTCCGGACCCACCACGAGTGCATTGGGCTCGCCCTTCTGATTGTGGCTGATGCCTTGCTGCGGTGCGAGCACGGCCCCCTGACGCACGCCTTCCTGGATCTCTTCGCGCACGAACATGCCCGGCAGGAGTAGACGCTCGGGATTGGGCATCAGCGCACGCAACGTGACCGAGCCCGTGCCCTCATCCACCGTCACCTCGGAAAACTCCAGCGTGCCGGGATGGACGTACTCGCTCCCATCTTCCAGCCGCACCCGTACCTGGGCCTTCCCCGCCTCGTTTTGCTCGAGCAGTCCCGCGGCGGCCTCCCTTTGCAAACGCAGCAGGGTCGTGGTGGGCTGGGTCACGTCCACGTACACCGGGTCGAGCTGTTGGACGGTGGCGAGCACGGTGGCTTGATTGGCGGTGACCAGCGCCCCTTCCGTGATCAACGAGCGGCCGATGCGTCCCGTGATCGGAGACAGCACGCGGGTGTAGACCAGATTGATGCGTGCCGTTTCCACGGCCGCCTGCGCCTGCAGGTGCGAGGCCACGGCATTGTCGTAATCCTGCTTGCTGACTGCATTCGCCTCGGCCAGCGGCTTGTAGCGTTCCGCCAGCGCCCGCGCGGAAGCATCCGCCGCGACGGCGCTGTCGTAACTGGCCTGGTAAGGCGCCGGGTCGATCAGGTAGAGCTGCTGCCCGGCCTTGACGTCTTTGCCCTCGACGAACAGCCGCTTCAGAATGATGCCGTTGACCTGCGGTCGCACATCGGCGGTGCGATAGCCCGCCACGCGTCCGGGAAGCTCGGTGGTGATCGGCACCGCCCGAGATTGCACGGTGACGACCGAGACTTTCGGGGGTGGCGGGGTCGACGGGGGCGCCTTATGCCCACAGCCGGGGAGCAGCACCAGCCCTAAGACGGCAAGGCGCACCGCGATCCCTGCGGCGAGGCGGCCGCCCCGATGCCGGAGCCCAGTCGAGTGTCGGAAAATTCTGACACCAGCCTTCACCGCAGCCTCCCTAGGAGATCGTGGTGCGCCATTATGCCTCAAGTAGGCGCTTGTCGATCCACTCGACCATCAACTTTCCACGGGTACTTGCGTCGAATGCTAGTCGCTCCCGAGGGCTCGTTGCTTGCGCTCTCTTGACGCAAGTTGTGCGAAAGCAGCTTCGGTTCGGGATCGACACGGGCGCACTTGGCGAGGCGCGCTGGAAATTGACTGACCTTCTCGAACCGTAGAGGCCCCGATGGAGCTAGCCTCCGTATCATTTCCCGAAATGAACAGTACGCGGTGTCCTCGGCCCTCGGGTCCGCTTCGCGTGAACAATGGCGATGCGATGATGCCGGCACTGTCTGGTTTCACATTGTTAGGTCGCAAACAATTGCCCTTCAATATCATTGAACGCTTTGAACTCGAGTGCATTGCCGGTAGGGTCAAGGAAAAACATCGTTGCTTGCTCACCTGATTGGCCTTCAAATCGGGTGTAGGGCTCGATGACAAAATTCACGCCCTGCCGCTTCACGCGCGCAGCCAGTTCGTTCCAGTCCTTCAACTCCAAGACGACACCGAAGTGAGGTACCGGGACGCCCTGACCATCGACCGGATTGAAGTGCGCAGTCAGCTTTCCCGATTTACCCAGTGTTGGGTTGAGATGACAGACGAATTGATGCCCATAAAGATTGAAATCGACCCAATGCGCGGCGCTGCGCCCTTCCGTGCACCCTAGAATCTGTCCATAGAAGTTACGGGCCTCCGCGATATCGCGCACCTGCACGGCGACATGGAAAGGTGTCAGGCGTGTACTCATATCCTAGTCTCCGGATAGCGCTATGCCGGCGTGTCGACGCCGCAGTGAATGCCCTTCTTGATATTGACGAGCTGCGAAATAATAAGGCATTCGCAAAGACTGGCATAGCGGCAGCCCTCGTCGCGGATAGTTCGAGTCGTTCTTCCCACAATTACCATCGCGCGCGCCCCAACGATGAAGCCCTTGACTTAGTCCTAGGACCAATGCGACATGTGACTTCGGTTATCGGTGATACCCACGCAGATTAGGCATAACCCTTAAGTTCAGGAGAACGGTTTCCAATGGTTCGTCTATTCGCGCCGATAGCGGATGTACCCGTCGATTCTCGAGCGTCCGACAACACGCTCGTTAAGCTCGTCCCATATTCCGTATTGCGTCGCCCCCCATCCGCTCATTAGCTTCGGTTCGATGCCAGTAGTCAATCCACATAGAGGTCACGGTGCCGGGAACGAGCGATCGGAACCGAGCGCCCGTGACCTCGCGCAGGTACTCGAACACAGCGGCGAAGCCGTGATCGTCAAGGACCTGAACGCGGTAGTCAGCTACTGGAACCGGGAAGCGGCTTCCTTGTACGGCTTTTCCGCGGAGGAGGCCATCGGCCAGCCGTTGCGCAAGCTGCATGCTGCCGAACTCTCCGAGGCCGACTATGCAGGTCTGCTCGAGCGCGTTCGTGCGGGGCGTCCGACCTCCTCGACCACCGAGCGACGCAAAAAGAGCGGCGAAATGGTCCGCGTCATGCTCAAGACGACGCCGTTGGTGGACGAGCAAGGCGCGTTGGTCGGCGAAATCACGATCGCAAGCGACGTTACTGCGCTGTATCAAACGGAAGAAGCCTTGCGTAGGGCGGACCGGGAGCTACGTCTGCATTCTCGGGACTCTTTACCTCGGTTCGCTGTTCCATTGAACTCAACACAACCGATTCACATTCGGCGAGTACTGAACAAAGCGCCGTTTAATGAAATTCTCGTTGGATTGGCGGTGCTTGTGTCCGCCTGCATATCCATCCTGCTCACCCGCGTCCCGGGAGGCATTGCGCTTCTTTGGCCGGCGAGCGCGATAGGCGGGGCTCTTTTGATCCGCTTGCCAGGAGTGCGCGCGGTTAGTGCGTCAATCTCAGTATTGATGGCGTTTTTCCTGGCGAATGTGCTTTCCGCGCATCGGCCGTGGCCCATCGCTTGGCTGCTTTCCTGCGCCAATGCGGCAGAGATCGCCATGATGGTGGCGGTCTTTCGCACGTGGCGATTTCCATATCCCGACATTACGATCAACCAAGCCGCCATCATGACTGCGATCTTTGGCATCGCAATCCCTGGGGTCACTGCAATCGGTGGAGGGCTGATCCTTCATAGGATCTTTGCGGTCCCCTTCATGGAGGCCATCCTGCAAATGTGGTCATCCCACACCATCGGTGCCTGTCTCCTGGGTCCTCCGATCATTTTGTTCAGCGTCAACGGATTCAGGCGCCTGCTGCAAGGAAGATTCCTTGCAGTCAATGCATTGACGCTGCTCGCGTGCCTGGCCGGCTGCTACTTGACGATTCGCTATGTGAGATTCCCCTTCGTCTCGCTGGGCCTTCTGCTATTGATTGCGGCCTTTCGTATGGGCGGCTTGGGTGCCTCGCTGATGAGTCTGTGTTTTGGACTCATGATTACGAATCTCTGGATCCTCGGGATTCGGCCCATTGGTCTTGACCCCACGGCATCGACAAGCGGGTCTTTGCTTGGATTGCCAGTGATTGCGCTACTCGCCACCGTGATGCCGCCGATCGCGGTGGGCTTGGGAAGCGATGCGCGTCGCGCGGCCGCCCGGGCGTTGCGAATCAGCGAGCGCCGTTTTCGCGAATCGATGGAGCATTCTCCGATCGGAATGTTGATATCCGATCTGAATGGCGTTTGGGCCTATACCAACATTGCACTGCAACGGATGCTCGGCTATACCGCGGAGGAGTTCCGGGCGCTCCCGCCAGGAGGACCGTCCAAGGCCGAGGATTGGAAGGAAAGCGAAGCGCGGTGGAAGCGCCTCCTGTCTGGTGAGATTGATTCCTACGATATCGCGCGTAGCTTTCAACATAAGGACGGGCACTGGATATGGACGCAGGTGGCCGTCTCTGTCCTGCGCGATGAAGAAGGTTCGCCGGTCCATCTGATCGCGCAAATCGAAAGCCTGGAAGCGCGGCGGCGCGCGGAGGAAAAGCTCGCCGAAGAGCGCGAACGATTGAGGATTACGCTGCAATCCATTGACGATGCCGTCATCACGACGGATGCGCAAACGCAAATTACCTATATCAACGCCGCGGCCGAGTCCCTGTTGGGCCTGGCCATGAACGCGGTTGAGGGTCGCCGCGTTGAGGAGGTGATCCATCTTTTGGACCCTGAAACCTCCAAGGCCGCCGCGAATTTGATAGGCCAAAGCGCGCTGCATGGAAAGGTGTTTCGGCGCGAGCGGGCCTGTTTGTTAATTCGATCCGACGGGAGCTTTTGTCACGTGACCGACATCGTCGCTCCTGTGTTGGAAACGACGGGTGCGGTGAGCGGCATGGTCATCGTGTTTCATGATGTGACGCTCGATGTCGATCGCACCCGTGACTTGCAACACCGTGCCATGCGTGATCCTCTCACGGGGCTGAGTAATCGGGCCGAGTTTGAGGAGCGGCTTCGCACGGTGTTCGGAAAGGCTCGTCACTTGGACCGCTCCGCCGCCGTCATGGCGATCGACCTTGATCGATTCAAGACCGTGAATGACGCAGCCGGCCATGCCGCTGGAGATGCTCTGCTGCGCAAGGTTGCCGCGGCGTGCCGGCTCACGGTGCGCTTATCAGACATTGTCGGCAGACTGGGAGGCGATGAGTTTGCCATTGTTCTTGATAACTGCTCCGAGGACCGCGCGACGGACATTGGCCAACAACTATTGCGGGCACTCAACCCGTTGGAATTTGAATGGAAAGGATCGCGCTACACTACCGGCGCGAGCATCGGTCTGGCCATGAACACAATGGACATATCAGACGCGAACGCCTGGTTGGAGAGTGCCGATAAAGCGTGCTATGAGGCCAAACGACAGGGCCGTAGCCAGCTGCGAATCGCTACGCCTATGCACGGTAACGAGTTACCGAACAACGAACACATGCCCCCGACGTCGCCGACGACATAGGGCACACCTGGGCGGTGCACAGCGGCGGCTCGCCCACTCCCAACTGAACGCCCGGACCGCAGCGCCGAAGCAGCCTAGTGCGGCTCGTGTTCGATCGCCCAGACCGGATGAATTTCCATCCAGCCGTGGTACTTATCACGAACGTAGGCACCAATGACGGTGACGTGCTCTCCGAGCGACGGCGGAGCAACGTGCGCCCCGGTGCAGCGCCCATAATGATAACCCCTCAGCCACACGATCACGGACCATGTTATGGGCCGTGGCCGCTCACCGATCACGCATCCCGGCCCGTCGGCGGGCACGATTTCGGCGACCAGATCACCGTGCTGCTCCTTGACATTGCGCGGGTTCACCAGCCCGTGTTCGCCGGCGTCCAGCTTGAGATCGAATTGATAATCGCCGTCGTCCCAGGGTCTGGGCGGGATGAGCGCGGTGACCGTCCCATGCGCGGCGACGCAGGGTTGGATCAGTTCGAGCCACTTGGCGTTCTCCGCATTGGCAAGCGGGTCGCCTTTGCGGCAGGCCGGTTGCGTGGCGTTGTCGGCATCGAGCGCTACGCCGGAAGCGTCACCACGCGCGTGTTCGACACCGAGGTACGTGAGAGCCGCTGCAATGGCTGGCAGAGCCAGCCCGTGCCAAGGGTTCAGGCTTGCTCTCATGCGCGTAGCGGCCTTGAGGCGCCGCTGCGAGTGCTCAAAGAGGGATTTTTGGCCCATTTGGTTTCCGCTTCTGGTCGATTGTACGCCGCCATGAGCTCAGTTCACGATCTCGGCACAGCGCGCATCGGCGGGCGCGCGATCGCGTCGAGGCAGGAGGAGCGGAGTGGCCAGCAAGAGGACACCGGCAAGCGCGATCGCCGTGCGCGGGCCGATGATGCTGGAGAGCAAACCCCACAGGGCAGTCAGGGCAGCAATGGTGACGTTGCTGGTGACCGACCATGCGGAGTGGGTGCGGGCGATTCGGTCGGTCTCGGCCTGGTGGAGCCGATAGGTAGCGAGCACGGGATTGAAGACGCCCACGCAGGTAACCAAGCCAAACTGAACGGCGATGACGAGCACGATGCCGGCAATACCGGGATGAATGAAGGCCAACCCAACTGACCAGCACGCGCGCAGTGTGCCTGCAGTGAGCATGACAGTATGCTGCCCGAACCGAGCGACGAGTGGGCGCGCCAGTCGTGAGCCGATGAGGCCGCCGACGCAGGGTACGCCGAACGCGAGGCCGTACTGCCAGGGTTTGAACCCAAGGTGGCCGAGAAAAGACCGGCAAGGTTACAACGAACAGCGGCCTCGCGAATCCCGTGGCTGGAACTAATTGCTCGCCTCACGGAAATGCTTCAGGCGATCAATTGCCTCCAGACGATCGGCGCCCTGAAACTGCAACATCCACCCTGGATACTCTGGGGGAAGAGCGCTGATCTCATCCAACCGCCTAAGTTCGTCCTGGCTGAGCGTGAGTTCTGCCGCTGCGAGATTGTCCTGAAGCTGATCGTGACGTTTCGCGCCAATGATGACCGAGGTCACCACAGGTTTCGCCAAGAGCCATGCGAGCGATACACGTGCAGGACTACACTCGTGTGCTTTCGCGATCGGCGCCATCGCATCCAGGATCTTCCAGGTCCGCTCTTTGTCCACGATGGGAAAGTCGAACTCGCTGCGACGCGAATCCGCGGGCTTCTGGTTCGTCCGGCTGTACTTGCCGGACAGCAGGCCTCCGGCAAGCGGACTCCACACCAGCAGGCCGACCCTTTCGGACTCCAGTAGAGGAACGATTTCCCGTTCCAGATCCCGGCCGGCAATCGAGTAGTAGGCCTGCAGCGTCTCAAATCGTGCCAGGTTCTTGAACTCGCAGATGCCAAGGGTTTTGGCGATCTTCCAGGCCGGCCAGTTGGAGCAGCCGATGTAGCGGACCTTTCCCTGCTGCACCAGTGTGTCTAGAGCGCGCACCGTCTCCTCGACAGGGGTTACTAAATCGTTGCCATGGATCTGGTAGAGGTCGATATGGTCGGTCTGCAAACGGCGCAGACTAGCCTCAACGCCGTCCATGATGTGGCCGCGAGAAGCCCCGACGTCATTGCGCCCCGGGCCGACGCGGCCGTAGACCTTGGTCGCGATCACGACATGCTGCCGCGCGATCTTGAGGTTCTTCAGCGACTGTCCGAGGATCTTTTCGCTCTCACCCTCCGTATATACGTCCGCGGTATCAAAGAAGTTGATCCCGTTCTCAATCGATGTCTTAACCAGCTCATCGGCAGCCGCCTGGCCAACGGCTCCGATGGCTTTGAACATTCCTCTGCCGTCCCCGAAGGTCATGGTTCCGAAACACAGTTTCGAGACCAGAAGACCCGTATTGCCGAGGGTTGCGTATTTCATGGCGTCTTCCTCCATTTTGCGAGTTCGAAGATTGCTTGGCGGGAAGGACATCGGTCGTTGCCATGAACGCCGGTCCTCTCGCGGCTCTTCCTCCACTATATCGCGACTAGGAAGGTCACGGGGTGCTGGTGCGTAAACCGTTGTTTTTGCCGCATCATCCAACTGAAGTGATTTCCCAGTACGTTTTAAACCTTGAATGGTATTTCCGTCTGGCGGCAGGGAGACGCATTGCATGGCTGATTCCACTGAGATCTATGGGGGACGTGGTCCGCGAGTCGTTCAAATTCCACGGCCGGCCGCAATCCCTCGATCAATCGCCCGCCCATCAGCCAGGCCGGCGTGCCGCGACCTCCGGCTGATGGATCGCAAACGATCGCCTGGTACCGGACACTCGCGCAAAGCGGCTGGTGGTGAATATCCGCTCAAGACATCGCAATAGGACAAAGGTCCACTGGGAGCGCGAGCGCCGACTCGCTTAGGCTTTTTCTTTGTAAGCGGCGGTCCGCAACCTAAGCGGGTGCCCGTAATTCCCGGTTGAACAGCCTGAAATGCTTGTCGATCAAGTTACAAGCCAGACAGAGCAACCTTTCCGTGTTTTCTGAAGGAGAGCCGACATGTATTTCACCCAGGATTCGATGCTTCCGGAAAATCAAGAAAAGCTCATCATCACGGTGGCGCCCTACGGCCCGCAGTGGCTACCGAGCGATTATCCGGAGGACATTCCCGTCTCGTGGGAGGAACAGACTCAAAAAGCGGTGGACTGCTACAACGCCGGCGCGAGCGTCCTTCATCTGCATGTGCGCGATCCGAAGACCGGCCACGGGTCGAAGAACTTCCATGAGTTCAATGCGGCTATGGAACGCCTGCGCAAGGCGGTACCGAAAATGATCATCCAGATCGGCGGCTCGATCTCCTTCGCACCGGCCAGCGAAGAAGATAAGGCCAAATGGCTCGGGTATGATGTGCGGCACAAGATCACCGAGATCACGCCCAAGCCCGATCAGATTACGATCATCATCGGGTCAACCCAGATGAACATCCTGCCTTTGACGTCGCCGGACGATATCAAGGGTACAAGTTTGGAGCATCCGGCGATGCAGGCGGCATATCAGAACATGGTTGCCGATGGCACGGCAGAATTCTATCTCGAACACCTGAAGCGCCTGCGCGCGCAGAAGATCCAACCCTTCTTTCAGTGTGCTCATGTGCACACGCTCGAGGAAATCGAGCATCTCATCCGCACAGGCATCTATATGGGACCTCTGAACCACAATCTTGTGGCGATCGGCGGCGGCGGCGGCGCCGCCGGGCGGAATCCGTTCGACTTCATGGAATACGTGCGGCGCTCTCCGCATGGCTCGGTGCCGTGTATCGAGTCCTTGTGGCGCACCGTCGCCCCCTACGCGGCGATGGCAATTGCACTCGGAATACATTGCCGTGTGGGTATCGAGGACAATTTGTGGCGCAAGACGGGCGTACGCATGACTTCGGTTGAGCAAATCGAGCAGGTCGTGCGGCTTGCGAGGGAACTCGGGCGCGAGGTCGCGAGCGGCGACGACGCGCGCCGTATTCTCAAGATCGGCACCTGGTACGACAGCGTCGAGGAAACGCTCACCTCTCTCGGTCTGCCGCCGAACCGCAAGGGCGGTGAATTGGGTTTTGTCGTGAAGTCCACGGGTGGCAAGCTGCGACCGCCGGTTCAGTCATCTGACGGACACCTCATCGCTGGACAGGTACAGATGTGAAGGCCCGGCGCAGCATTGAGCCAATGACCACGTCCTGAGGCGGAGGCCTGCCTCGGACAGCGAGGCCGGTCTCCGCTCGCCAAGCGCGAATGATCCGCGCGATGGGAACGAGGAGGAATGAGGTGGCTGAGTTTGTCGAAATCGCGTCGCTTGAGCAAATAGCGCCGGGAAGGAGCCTGGTCGTGAACATCGCAGACAAGAGCATTGCGCTCTTCAATGTCGACGGGCAGATCTATGCCATCGACGACTCCTGCATGCACCAAGGCGCATCGCTTGGCGCAGGAAAAATTGACGGCAAAATCGTGACCTGTCGTGCGCATGGCCTCAAATACGACGTCACGACGGGATTTGTGGGCGGGTCGCCGGGCTACGGAGTGGCCTCGCATCAAGTGCAGGTCGTGAACGGCAAGATCGCCATAGTGGTGTGAATCCCGCAGCCGGCCGCTTCGAACAGTGTCTCCGTCCTGGCCAATGGCACGACTACCAATCTGATCCATATCAGCTTCGTAAGTTACCACACGAGGAATTGCTCATGACCAGCAAAGACACTACTTCAGCCGGGGCCACGAGCAAGACGTTTTCACCCGGACCGTGGGAGGCGATGGCATTGGCGCAATTGCGGGCATGGGACCCGACATGGGCGGAAGCGGCCGAGCGCGTGACGCTAAATCCTTGGAAGCACGAGGTTCTGCCGCGTAAGACCGTGGAATTGATCGGTTTAGCCGTCAACGCCGCCTGCACGAATCTCAATCCCGAAGGTACCCGACGGCATATCCGCGCCGCACTCGATGCCGGTGCAAACCGCGAGGAGATTTTGACCGTGCTCAAGATGGCCTCGTTTCTCGGCATCCACACGTGCAGCTTGGGTGCTCCGATCCTCCTCGAGGAAGCCAAGGCGGCGGATGTGCGGCCGAAGGAACATTCGAAACCCGCCACGCCGATTAGCGACAAACTGCGTGCGAGCGGGGGGTGGAACGAGGCATGGACACCGTTCTACAACCTCGACCCGGAATGGACGGAACAATTCATGGCGGCGGGCATTCCGATTTATAGTGGCGCCGTTTTATCGCCGAAGCTTGCCGAGCTCTTGAGCATCGCCTTCGATGCCTCGTACACCCATATGTACCCGCCCGGCACGCGTCGTCACATCGAAGCGGCACTGAAGCTCGGCGCGACAATCGAAGAGATCATGGAAGTGCTGAAGCTATGCGTCATCCAAGGCGTGCAGGCATGCAACCTTGGGGTGCCGATCCTGGCTGAAGAACTCGCCGCGCGCCAATAGAGCGTATGACATCCGAACCGCGTAACGCTGGCGACTCAGCTCATTCGAGCCTGCAGCATGTCACGCGGAAACTCAAGCACGAGGCCCAAGAATGGGTCGCGATGTTCCTCTACCTGTGGGTTATATTCGGACTGTTCGCGCTGCACCAATCGATCCTACGGGCGGAGCTCCATCAGGACTATCACCCGCAAGGCTTCGCGGTCATCAACGCGCTGATTCTCTCGAAGGTCATGCTGGTCGGCGAAGGCCTGCATCTGGCGCACGGCGGCCGGGATTCGCACCCAATCTTTGTCATTTTCAAGAAGAGCTTTGCTTTCGCCTTGCTGTTCATTGGCTTCCACATTCTTGAAAGCATCATCGTCGGTGTTGCTCACGGCAAGACGATCGCCGCGAGCTTCCCCGAACTGATGGACGGTCGCCTCCTAGACATCGTCGCCCTCGGCGTCATCGTGTCCGTTTGCCTCATCCCGTTCTTTGCCTTCCGCGAGGTGAGCCGCGAACTGGGGGAGGGCCGCCTATGGCGGCTGCTGGTGGCGCGGCGTGGGCGAAAGGATTGAGAGCATATTTTTGACTGACCGTTAGCCGCCGGAATCTGGCTCCGTGACCGGGACAGCAATCTGCTGTCTGCAGTGGAATACGCCTCGAGGGCTTGACCTTCAACAAAGACGAGCTTTTCGGCTCGTCTCGTTGATCGCTGACAAGGGCTCACCTGCGGCGGATTTTCCCCGGTGAGATTCCAAACCGTCGTTTGAACGCGCGGACGAAAGCGCTTTCGGAAGCGTAACCAACTGCAGTGCAGACCTGCAACAGAGATGTCGTTGTGGAAGCAAGACTCCGTCGCGCAAGGTTCAATCTGACCTCCGCAAGGAAGGCGAGCGGCGCCATGCCAGCCGCCTTCTGAAAGGCACGGACCAGCGTTGCCCGCGAGACATGCGCTCGGTGAGCGAGCGCGTCTAGGGTCCAGTCATGCGCCGGATCATTGACGATCGCGTTTACGGCCTTGGCGCAAACCGGTGAGCGCAGAAGCTTCAGTAGGCCGCTCGACGGTTCCGCCTGTTCGAAATGCACGCGCATCATCAACACGAAGAGTGCGCTGGACAGATCAGTGGCGATCGCGAGGGCCCCCGCGCGAGCTGACCTCAATTCCTCGTCGAGCATCTGGATCAGGCTGCGCATGTGGCCCAGCGCCTGCGCCGAGCTCACGTTGAGCAATATCGCCGGGGGCAGGGCTGTAACAATCAAACGGCTCTGAGCTTCATCAAACTGAAGCCGCCCGCAAATCAACTCCGTGTCGCTCGACTCCTGAGTGTTTGTCTTGATCCGGATGGCGTTGTTGTATTCGACGCGGACGGGCACGGCCCGCCTGTGCCCTCGGGCCGACCGGACGACATGAGCATCGCCCTGGGGCAACAACAACAGGCTGCCCGCCTGCAGATGGAGCGTCTCGCCATTTTGCACGTCGAGAAAGCAGTTGCCCTTGGTCACCACATGGAATTGCGCCCAACTCGGAGCCTGTGCCTCGTGGGGCGATCTCCAGGCCGACGCGAAGCGACACAGGTCCTGCACCTCGACCTGCCGCACTCGTAGCAATGGCGCGATGGCGCTCAGGGGATCGGCAGCGGACCGCTGCTTCTTGATCCGATCGGCAAACGAACTGCGCTCCGCGGCCAAGATCGCCTCTGCACCGATGTATAACCTGTTTGCACACCCGACTATGCTCCCATTCCCGGGACGTACTGGATGCATTCGCACGTCGGCATGCAGGAACAAGTCCTGATGACGGCGCCCTTGATCGTCGAGGACGATATGGCGCAGCGCGAGGATCGGCAGGAAATCGTTCTGATGTTGCACGATTTCACCTTCCGGAGTCCTGAGGAGGTGCTCGCCGGCCTCACCGGGTCCGGCCACGCTGTCAGTGCGCAACGCGCTGCCCTGACTGGCAAAATGAACATGGGCACGATGAACATGTTCGAACGCGATGCGCCGGTCATGCAAATGCCTGGCGCTGGGGCCCCGCACATGGGCCTCAATGACGTTGATTTCGATGCGTTCCTCGCCAACGATCGGACCCTCATGGATCCTGAGGTCGTGCGCGTCGAGCGCGGCGGGCGCGTGCGTCTTCGAATCATCAACGGGGCATCCTCGAGCCAGTTCTGGATCGATCTCGGAGCGCTCACCGGAAATCTCGTCGCAGTCGACGGCCATTCCGTCCGGCCGGTCGCGGGCCAACGCTTCCCGATCGCGATGGCCCAGCGCCTCGATCTGTTGATCGATCTGCCGAGGAGTGGAGCCTTTCCAGTACTCGCACAGCTCGAAGGGACCTCACGCCGCACCGGAATCATCCTCGCCGCGCGAGATTCGTGCATTCCGCGCTTGTCGGATCGGGGCCCGCCCGCGCCACGCATCGACCTTTCGCTGGAGACGCAGCTCGTCGCCGCAGAGCCGCTCCGCGCGCGTCCCGCGGATCTTGTCCGCACTATCTCGCTCGGCGGCGGCATGAAGCCCTATGCCTGGTCAATGGGCGGAGAGATGTGGCCGCACATCACGCCGCTCATGGTAAAGCAGGGACAGCGCGTGGAGTTTGAGCTGGTCAACGAGACGATGATGGCCCATCCGATCCATCTGCACGGCCACGCATTCCAAGTGGTCGCAATCGTCGGCCACGCTATCCAGGGCGCCGTGCGCGATACCGTACTCGTCATGCCCAGGGGCGCACGGGTGCGAATCGCCTTCGACGCCGACAATCCGGGTCGATGGGCATTCCACTGCCACAATCTCTACCACATGCAGACCGGCATGCTGACGGAGGTCAGGTATGACGGAATTGCTCTTTAAGACCATAGACGCAAGACCCGCGGGACAAAACCGGTCGTGACATCGTATTTGAGGCCATGCGCGCGACAGGTCACGATCTTGCCGTCGATTCTGCCGGCGCCAAGCGATGCGCCTTGGTGCATGCACGAGTCGTCAATCGCATAGATCTGCCCTTCGACATTGAAGAGCGCAATGCTCTTGCCCGCGACATTCACAACCCAGTTCCTTCCCGGCGCGGTCTGCTCGAGCGAGGCGACCTCTATAAACTCAGCCACGTCATCCCTCTTCGTTCCTATCCGCGTCGATTCATTCGCGCCCGGCCGCGAAGTCCGGCCTCACGACATGAAGCGGGACTCCGCATTTGGCCGCTGGCTTGGGGCTGCTTCGGGGACTCAGATCTGAACCTGTCCGGCGATGGCATGCCCATCAGACGACTGGAGCGGTGGTCGCAGCTTGCCATCCGTCGACTTCACGATGAATCCCAGTTGGCCGCCCTGCCGGTTCGGCGGCAGACCGAGCGCTGAGAGCGTCTCCTCGACGCTATCGTACCAGGTGCCGATCTTGTAAATTCGGCGCGCCTCATCGGCGCTCGCGATTTCGCGTCCGAGTTCCCTCGCAATCCGCACCATCTGTTCGATCTGCTGGACCGATGTCATGCGTTCGCCGTTCCTGCGCCACAGGTTGTCCTCGATTCCAACCCGGACATTCGTTCCTAGCGCGATCGCCATGGCCCCATACGGTGCGACGGTGCGCCACAAGGACTCCATGCTCATCACCGAGCCTTGGGGAGAGCGGCGAATGTATTCCATGAAGTCGAACGGATTGCGCCCGGCAAACCCCGACCCGCCGATCGCCACCAGAGAGTGGTTCAGTGGTCCCATATAGACACCCTGGCGAATGAGATGCTCAGCTTCCTCGAGGTGGTGGATGTGGGCGCACATGAAGTAGGGCTGGATTTTCTTCGCGCGCAGGCGCTTTAGGTGCTCGATATAAAATTCCGGCGTGGCGTCGGCGACCATGTTCTGGTAGGCCGCCTGCAGCGCCGGATGAGACAAGTTCGTGCCCTGTGCATCATCGGGCGTCGTCAAAGGCAGCGGGTTCATCAGCGTCGTCCCAATGGCGATCGTAATCTGATCCGGCTTCGGGGCGATCTCGGTAATCTTGTGCCGCACGTCGTATCCGAGCCACTGTGCCTTCTCTCCTTCGTTGGCCGGTGCGAAGGAGATCGAGCCGCCGATTTGGATGATCATTTTCGGTACTGCCTTGCGCAGGCGTTCCATCATCCCGTTGAACTCATCAAAGTTCTTCGACCCATGGCCGGTCTTCGGATCGCGCACGTGCAGATGCAAGACCGTGGCGCCGGCGTTATAGCAGTCCACCGCTTTTTGAGTCTGCTCCTCCCACGAGACGGCGATGTCTTCGGGATAATCGCTCGGCAGCCATTGGGGGCCGTAGGGCGCCACCGTGATGATGAGCTTTTCTTGGTTCTCCGGAAGCATCGAGTCTTGTGTGAAATACATTTTCGGCTCTCCTTCAGAAAAAACGGAAAGGTTGCTCTGTCTGGCTTGTACCTCGGCCGACAAGCATTTCAGGCTGTTCAAGCGGGAATTACGGGCACCCGCTTAGGTTGCGGACCGCCACTTACGGAAAAAAAAGCGTAAGCGAGTGGGCGCTTGCGCTCCCAGTGGACCTTTGTCCCATTGCGATGTCTTGGGCGGACGATTCACCACCAGCCGCTTTCAAGCACTCCCACATGTCAGACTTGGGAATGCGCGAGTGTCCGGTACCAGGCGATCGTTTGCGATCCATCAGTGACGACTTTTGTGGTCGGTCAGAGCCCTTCGCGATCGGTACTGCCGGCCATCGGCGCGTCACGACCCGAAGCGGTCCTAGGCGTTTGCCGCAAGCAGACATTCCACGCCCAGGTTCCGGCGTACGGCACCAGTGTGCCGCCGCCGAACGAGTGGTTAACGCGTAGCCCTATAGCGTGCCGTTCCTCGGGGATCTACTGCACTTTGTGCACCGCCGGCGGGTTCCATTTGCCGGTCAGCGCATCGCTCTCGGGGCCATAGAGACGCAAGCACAGATTGAACGCCCCCTTCGGCGCGGGTAGCCAGTTGACTTCGTGTAGAACGCGAATGAGCCCTCTGAGGCGAGAGCTCGAGCTTGGGTCCGCAGCTCCTCCGTCTTTCCGCTACCGGCTTCGGCGAGGATCACGACGCGCTGATGCTTCTGCAGTTCCCTCCAGTCGATGTCATCGGCGTACAGTCGCGGATCCCTGAGCCGCTGGATCGCGCTGCCTTCCTTTTATGGGCGTGTCGACCATTGCGGCTCCAACCGAGTCCTTCGCAGATGATCAGCGGCCTCGCGACCCCGGTCACCTGCCCGCGATAAATCGAGGTAGGTTTGGATCAATCCCGTGCTTCGCACGTCGGGGGTCGGCTCGTAGCTGTCGATGAATACTCCGCCGTCCTTGGGCACCGCTACAGAGACGTTCGTGCCCCGCGATGCTCGCTCAAGCTTGAGGTGCTTGCTGAGGACCGCCATACCGGTCTCGTCGGCGTAGAAATAGGTTCCTGCCGAACGAGCGAAGGGGGCAAGCCATTGCGCGGCGGAGAATGAAGCGAGCAACACGTGCGCTTCCTCGGGCAGTGAGGCGAATGCGGCCTTAATCGCGCTGTTCAACTCTTTCCCGTGGAGAAGCGTGTAGTAATCCTTCTGAGCAGCGAGCTTGGGGGCGTAAGCCGGACTCCATGCATCGAGAACCGTTCCCGGCTTTAGCAGCCTTAGTCCTTGCGAGTCGATGCTGGCCCATTCGCGATCAAGGAGCGCACGTCGCACGTTGCTGACCTGGCCCAGACTCACCGCAGCGCGCTTCGCCAGCTCCGTTACGCGCCAGGAGCGATTCGGGTCAGTAAATAGGACGCGGAGTACGCGGGATGCCTTGGGCGCGAAGATCTCGCGCAACTCGCGGCGTCGTTCGGGCGTATGAGGCGAGCCGCTTCGTTCGACGAAGACGCCATCGAAGGACAGAAAACAATTGCCGGCGAAATCCACGTATCCCAGCGACTCTTCCCTCAAGAGGGTTGCTGACTCTTCCGACAGATACGGCGCGATGAAAATGCCATACGCCTGACGAGAGGACAGCGCCTTAAGGTATTTTCGAAGCTGGAATGCTCCCTCACGCACGAAGCGAGGTTGACCTGTGTTTTTGACCTCGCACACAAGCGTCCAAGAGTGCCCTCGGACTTCAACGGGGAGCGTAAGATCGGGAACGCTCGAGCCCAAGGACCGCTCCGCCAGCGGCTTTCCGAGTCGGAGAAACGGTACTCCTCCCAGGACGGTTTGCAGACGCTCGGCCGCAACGTGTTCCAATTTCGATGAGCCCGTTTTCATTAAATCGGCTACTTTCAGCATTCGCTGAAGGTAGCACGCTTCTTGTTTATTTTCACCTAATTGGCCTATTTCAGCGAACTGTGAAATGCTGCCCGGCACCCAAACATCATATAATCAATAGGTTATATACCCGAAAACCAGAAGAGGTTACCCCCGTCGTGGACAACGCGCCCCCGCCAATTGTGACGTTCGGATATGGTCGGACGAACGATCTGTGGCCCTTCACGCTGATTGATGGCGCCCGAAGCTTCGCCGCCGTCGCGGATGCGGGCGTAGTCCGACTCGGGCGCCCCGACGCCGGCGGACCACACTATCTAACCATCCTGTTCCTCCTGGGTCAGGCAATCGAGAACGCGCTTAAGTCCTACCTGCTCATCCGCGGCGTTACCGAAGGCGAACTGGTGAAGATCGGCCACGACTTGCCACGCGTGCTTGGGCAAACCGAGATCGGCACGTGGTTTGACGAGCCACTCACGACAATCACCATTGAGCGCCTCGAGTCATGGAAGACCCGCCGGCTCAACGCCGGCCGCAAGGCGGTCACAGTGCTGCGCGATCTCTTTACGCTCTCGAGCGTCCTCTCACGCGCTACGAAGTTCGGGTTGCTTCCCGAAAACCCCATTCGGCGAGTGGATAAGCCGCGATTCGACCGAAGACCCAATGTTCGCTTTCTCGACGATGGCGAGGAATTCCGCCTTCGCGAGGCCCTCAAGGCGCGCGATGCAAAGATGCGGATGGCTCGCGAGTCCGCCAATATCTGGCGACGCGTGCGCAGCCGGGAAGTCTTTCCGCCGCTCCCGCACTTCGGGGACCATGTAACGCCCGCGGCTCTCCTTTCCATAAACACCGGACTTCGGCGAGGCGAACTCCTGAGACTCCGATGGAAATCCATCGATTTCGCCCATCGGCTCCTCACCGTCGAGGGCCCTGATTCCAAGACTCGTCAAACACGCCACGTACCGCTCAATGACGAGGCAATGAGAGTCCTTGAGTCTTGGCGCGAACAATCAGGTGACGGGCCGCGAGTGTTTGAAATTTCCACAGGGTTCAAGACGGCGTGGGGACATATCCTGAAGCGCGCGAATATCGTGGGCTTTCGTTGGCATGATCTGCGCCACCACTTCGCCTCGCGCCTCGTGCAACACGGTGTGCCGCTCAACACCGTGCGCGATCTCCTGGGCCATAGCTCGATCGCGATGTCGCTCCGGTATGCGCACCTCGCGCCTGATCAGAGACGTGAAGCGGTGGCGATGCTCAATCAAAAACCGATTCTTGCGCTTACAGTGCGCTTACCATCGAATGCCGAGGTCGAGCGCCGCTTCGTAACATTTTGATTTCATTGGTGGTGAGAGAGGGACTCGAACCCTCGACCCCGGCATTATGAGTGCCGTGCTCTAACCAGCTGAGCTACCTCACCATCGATTCAAACACATCTCTATCTTCAGGTCTGGCGACCCCAAAGAGCCGCGGATTCTGCGAGAGGCCTCCCCCCCTGTCAAGGCAGGCGACCCCCGCCGCTCAGCCTACCCAGCCGGCCCCTCAAAACCCTCAAACATTGAACCTAAAGTGCATCACATCGCCTTCCCTGACAATGTATTCCTTCCCCTCCAACCTCAACTTTCCGGCCTCCTTGGCCCCCGCCTCACCCTTGTTCGCGATGAAGTCGTCATAGGCGATGACCTCCGCCCGGATGAATCCATGCTCGAAATCCGTGTGGATCACTCCGGCCGCCTGCGGCGCCGTGGCTCCCCGATGCACCGTCCAAGCCCGCACCTCTTTCACCCCGGCGGTGAAATAAGTCTGCAGCCCCAACAGCGAATACCCGCCCCGGATCACCCGGTTCAGTCCCGGCTCATCCAGCTTGAGCTCCTTGAGGAAGTCGCCCCGATCCGCCTCGTCCAGCTGAGAAATCTCCGCCTCGATCGCAGCGCACACCGGCACCACCACCGCGCCCTCCGCTTTCGCCAGTTCGCGCACCCGGTCCAGCCGCGGGTTGTCGGTAAAGCCATTCTCGTCGACATTGGCCACGTACATGATCGGTTTGTCCGTGAGCAGGTGCATGTCCCTGAGGATTGCCCGCTCATTGGCAGTCCAAGCCCATCGTCCGCACCGGCTTCGCCTCGTTTAACTGCTTGCGCACCCGCTCGAGCACATCGCGGATCTTGATCGCATCCTTGTCAGCCGTCTTCGCCGCCTTCACCGACTTCTGATATGCCCGCTCCACGCTGTCCAGATCCGCCAGCGCCAGCTCGGTGTTGATCACCTCGATGTCATTCGCCGGGTCGATCTTGCCCGGCCACGTGAATGATGTCGTCGTTCTCGAAACACCGCACCACGTGAGCGATCGCATCCACTTCGCGAATATGCGCCAGAAATTTGTTGCCCAGCCCCTCGCCCTTCGATGCTCCGGCCACCAGCCCCGCGATGTCCACGAACTCCACCGTGGTCGGCAGAATCTTCTCCGGATGCACGATGGCGGCCAGCTTCTCGAGCCGCGGGTCCGGCACCGGCACCACGCCCACATTGGGGTCGATGGTGCAGAACGGATAATTCTCCGCCGCGATTTGCGCGCGCGTCAGCGCATTGAACAGCGTGGACTTGCCCACATTGGGTAAACCGACGATTCCGCAGCGAATGGGCATTAAGTCTTTCCTGCCCGGCTGTGCAGCCGGGTCATGGCGCGTTCCGCGCCTTGTTCAAGTAATAGAGGCATGCAGTCCGCCGCAGTGCTCACCGCTTCGAGAATGAGATCCTCTTCGGCGCGCGGTGCGCGCGTCAGCACATAGTCGATGACTTCGGCCTTGTTGCCGGGATGGCCTATCCCCAGGCGCAGCCGCCAGAAGGTCTCGCCGATATGAGCGATGGTGTCGCGCAGGCCGTTGTGGCCGCCGTGGCCGCCGCCCTGCTTCAGCCGCACGCTGCCCACCGGCAAATCGAGCTCATCGTGCGCCACCAGAATGTCCTCGGGCGCGATCTTGTAGAAGTCGCTCAGCTGGCGCACCGACAGGCCGCTGCGATTCATATACGTCGTCGGCTTCAACAGAACGATGTCCTGCTCGCTCAAGGTGATGCGCGCCGTCTCTCCCGAGTACTTGCGGTAGTCGCGAAACTCGCCGCCATGACGGCGCGCAAGCAAGTCCACGAACCAGAAACCCGCGTTGTGGCGGGTGACCAGATGCTCGGGACCCGGATTGCCCAGGCCGACGATAATGCGCAACGGTAAACCAGACATCGTGAACGCACTCACCCGACAGTAAATGGAAAAAGTAAGGGCCGTCCTTCCGACGGCCCCACTGATCCGAAACGTCGGAAAACGCTACTTCTTGGCGTCTTTCTTCGCCGGTTCCTTCTTGGCTTCCTCTTTCTTCGCAGGTTCGGCCTTCTTCGCCGCATCCCCGCCGGCCGCTGCCGCCGGTGCAGCCCCGCCGCCGCCGCACCCTCTGCCGGCGCAGCACCCGCCGCCGCCGCGCAGTCGGCTCCGGCTCTTCCGCACGCGGGCTGTGAATGGCCACGACCGCCGCGTCGTCCTTCGCCAGATCGACCAGCGTGACGCCTTCAGGAACCTTCAGCTGCGAAAGATGGATGCTTTCGTTGATCGACAATCCGGAAATGTCGACTTCGATGAACTCCGGCAAATCCTTCGGCAGGCAGGAGACTTCGGTCTCGCGTGCGCATGTGCGAGACGATGCCGCCCTGGGACTTGACGCCCGGCGAAACCGCCGCGCCCGTGAAATGCAGCGGGATGCTGATGCGAATCTTCTCGTTCTCTTCGACGCGCTGAAAATCGACGTGCACGATCGCATTCTTGAAAGGATGCCGTTGCACGTCCTTCAAGATGGCCGCCTGCGTCTGATCGCCCACCTTCAAGCTGAGGATGGTCGAATAGAAGCGCTCGTTATCGAGCATGATCAAGAGTTTCTGATGGCTCAAAGTCAGGGCACGCGCGTCAGCGTGCCCACCATACAGAATTGCCGGCACTTTTCCTTCGTGACGCAGGCGGCGGCTCGCACCTTTGCCTTGCGTCTCGCGGAACTCGGCGACGAGTTCGAAAGAGGTTTTCATAATCTTCTCCAGTTACATCACAAACACGGCGCCCTCGCATCGCGACCAATTGCGAGGGCACCGACCAATTCAATCGGTTCAATCCGCTCAGCTCAATCTATGTACAGCGAACTCACCGACTCCTCGTCGTTGATGCGGCGGATCGGTTTCCGCCAGCAATCCCGCCACGCTCAGCTGCCGTATCTTCTTGCAAGCTCTTCCGGCCTCCGACAGCGGTATCGTGTCGGTCACCACCAATTCATCCAGTACCGACTTCGAAATGCGCTCGATCGCCGCGCCGGACAGCACCGGGTGGGTGATGTAGGCCACCACCTTGAGCGCGCCCTCGTCTTTCAGCGCCTGCGCCGCCTGGCACAATGTGCCGGCGGTATCCACCATGTCATCGATCAGCACGCAGGTCCTGCCCTCGACCTCGCCGATGATGTTCATGACCTTCGATTCGTTCGGCCGCGGCCGGCGTTTATCGATGATGGCCAAATCGGCATCATCCAAGCGCTTGGCCAGCGCCCGTGCGCGCACCACGCCGCCCACGTCCGGCGACACCACCACCATGTCCTTGTACTTCTGCTTCCAGGCATCGCCCAGCAGCACCGGCGAGGCGTAGACATTGTCCACCGGAATGTCGAAAAAACCCTGAATCTGATCCGCGTGCAAATCGACCGTCAGCAACCGATCGACGCCCGCGCTGCGCAATCATGTTCGCCACCAGCTTCGCCGTGATGGCCACGCGCGTCGCCCGCGGCCGCCGATCCTGGCGCCCGTAGCCGAAGTACGGCACCACCGCGGTGATGCGCTTCGCCGACGCACGCCGGCAGGCGTCCGTCATCATCAGCAACTCCATCAAATTTTCCGCCGGCGGATTCGTCGACTGCACGATGAACACGTCGCGCCCGCGCACGTTCTCCATCAACTCGACGCTCACCTCGCCGTCGCTGAATCGGCCCACATCGGCGCGGCCCAATTGCACGTGCAGGTGCCGCGTAATCTCCTGCGCAAGCGTGCGGATTCGCCTTGCCGGTGAACACGGCAATCGTCAATGTATCGAACTCTTTATTCTGCGACATGGGCTTAGGCTCTGAAATCGACGAATTGCTCCAACCGCAAAACATTGGCTGGGGTGGAAGGATTATTCGGCGCTGCGGGCCTCACCCCTTCGGGGCCGCCCTTCGGGCGTTATCCTTCCTCTGCTAACTCATCCTCTAGGACCATTTCCAGTCGACGAATCGCTCCAACCGCAAAAATATGGCTGGGGTGGAAGGATTCGAACCTCCGTATGGCGGGATCAAAACCCGCTGCCTTACCGCTTGGCGACACCCCAACTTGAATCAATAATCAGCGAACTCACTCGAGCCGATTCTCAGCCGGTCGCTAATCTTTCAAGCAAGGGCGAGTCGTTCAGTCCGCGAGCCAAAAAAGCATCCAGCGCCGGCGGCAACTTGCGCACGATTTCCCGGCCGCGCGTCCATCGTCTCGACGGCCAAAAAAACACAGGCCCCGGTTCCCGTCAGGCGCGCCGGACCATACCCCGACAGCCAATCGAGCGCGCGTGCCACCTCGGGATATCGGCGCCGCACCACGCCCAAGCAGTCGTTCCGTCCACCAGACGCCAGGAAACCGTGAATTGTGATGGGCGCGGAATTCCTTGTCAATTCAGGATCTTGAAATACTTCCGCGGTGCTGACGCCGATATTCGGCTTTAAAATCAAATAGTTAGCCTCGGCCGGGGCCAGCGGCGGATACAAGGGCGTCAGGCGTTCCCCGATTCCTTCGGCCCAGGCCGCGCGTCCGCGGACGAACACGGGCACATCCGCCCCCAACTTCAATCCGAGCGCCGCCAGATCGTCCATGGGCCAGTGCAAATTCCACAAGTGATTGAGCGCCACCAGGCAGGTCGCCGCATCGGAACTGCCGCCGCCCAGACCGCCGCCCATGGGTATGCGCTTGAGCACGCCGATGTCCGCGCCCAAGGCGCAGCCGGCGGCTGTTTGCAGCGCTCGAGCCGCGCGCACGCAAAGATCGGCCTCCTCGGCCACATCGGCGATCTGCGACGCGTGCGCCGAATCCGGCCGTCGGCGCGCACCTCGATGGTAATCTCATCGCACAGATCGACGAACTGAAAGCAGGTTTGCAGCTCGTGGTAGCCGTCCGGGCGCCGGCCCACGATATGTAAAAATAAATTGAGCTTGGCCGGCGCGGGCCAAGGACGGCGATCCGCGCGCGCTCACGGCGGCAATTCCCAGTGATCGACGGCGATGCGCACGCGCACTCCTTCGCGGTTCAACACCAGGTGCGCCGGCAGCAAATCTCCGCCGACCGGCATGTAGCGATCGTAATCGATGGTCCAATCATCCTGGGTCAATTGCAATGCGCGGTCCTGGTCGTTGCGCTTCAGGTCGAAGGCCGCGCTCGGATCCGGCACTCCGAGCAGCCAAAACCGCAGGCGATCGAGCGGCAGATCGAACCCCAGCCGTTCTTGCAATTGCGCCAGCACCGCATCGCTCGGCGGCGCGCCGTTCAACGAAATCCCGTCGGGCGTGCGCTTCAGCACCATGGCGCCGATGCCGAACGGTCCCGACAAATGAACTTCCGCCGACTCTCGGCGCTGCCGCCAGTCCAAGGTGGCCTGCCACCCTTGAGTACCGACGGCGACGGCGGCGCGGCCATCGAGCTGCCAGGAGCCGAGTCTTTGCAGCACGGCGACCCGCTGCTCCCACCCTGAGGCGGGAGGCGCCGGCGCGCGCCGAGTCGTCACGCACCCGCCGAGCGCTGCAGCGAGCACAGCCGAGCACAACAAGATCGATGCTAAGCGGCGCACGCAGTATCAATTCACGACGGGCAATGGCCGCGTCGTCACGGGCGGCGGCTTGTGCACCGGGGGCTGCGTTTGCGGCAACGCATGCAATCGTTGGCGCGTTGCCTTGAGCAGGCGATTGTCGGCATCGACGGACGCCGGCCTCGGACCAAATGCGCTCGGCGTCGTCGGGCCTGCCGAGCTGCCACAATACCTCGCCCAGATGCGCCGCGATGTCGCCGCCGCGATCATCCAGATAAGCCGCCCGCAAATACACCTCGCGCCTCCGCGGCATGGCCCTGGCGGAACAGCACCCAGCCCAGGCTGTCGAGAATCGCCGCATTCTTCGGCGCCGCGGCGTAGGCGCGCTCGATGAGCTCGCGGGCCCGCCGCAGATCTCTTGGAGTGATCGGCCAGGGTGTAGCCCAGGGCGTTCAAGGCCGCCGGATCATCCGGACGCGCTTTCAGGAGCTCGGTCAATTCATGCAAGGCGTCGGATATTCGACCCTGCTCCTCGTAGGTCGACGCCATCGCGTAGCGCAGGTCCACGTTATCCGGATACTCCATGATGCCCTGCTCGAGCACGGCGAGTGCCCGCGGCAAATCGCCGCGCGTCGGCGTACATCCGCGCGCGCGCCGTGATGATTTCCGGCGCGCGCTGCGGCTCATCCTCGATGAGCCGATCGAGCAACTCCTCGGCCGCCGCCGCCGCGCCGTGCGTCTGCAGATATCGCGGTCGCACGCAGCAAAGCCGGAACCGCGTTCTCGCCGCTCTGCACCTGCGCATAGAAGCGCAGCGCGTGCTCCGGATCGTCGTGGCGATCGGCGATCAGCCCCAGATAGTAGAACGCATCGTCGAGATACTTGTCCGCCCGCACCAGCTGCGCAAATCGTGCGGTGGCCGCATCGAAATGCCCTTCCTGAAACTCGATCAGCCCCAACAAGCGCAACGCCACGGGCGAGTACTCGGGGTCGTGCGACAGAATTTCCAATTGCTGCGCTGCCGCCGAGTCGCGCTGCGCGGTCATCAGCAACAGGGCGAAATCCAGGCGATTGGCCGGCGTATTCTCGCGCTCAACGACTTGCTGCGCCTGCGCCAGCGGCTCCTCGGTATCGCCCGCCATGATTTGCGCGCGCGCCAGCGTCTGCAGCAACTCGCGCCGCGCACCCGGATCGCTGTCATGAGCGCCGCTTGCCGGGATCGCCAACGCCGCCGTCAAGCTGCGCACCGCCGCCGCCGGATCGTCCGCGCGCAGTGCGGCGAATCCCTGCATTCGCAACGCCGCCTGCGGAGGAGGGAAAGGACGACGCCAGCCGATCGGCGAGCTGGCGTGCGCCGAAGACATTGTCGTCGGCCGCGAGATAGGTTTCCAGCGCCGCGAATTCCGCATCGGTGCCGCGGGCGAGCTCACGCAGCACGGCGCGATAGTGAGTGGCGGCTTGATCGATCTTGTACAGCGCCAACGCGGCTCGGCGCCGCCGCGCGCTGCGCCTCCACGGACTTCGGATCCACGTCGATCCAGCGCGCGGCAATCTTGTTCGGCCAAGGACGGCTGCAAGGTGTCGGTCGCGACTTGCGTGGCCCGCTGCGAGCAGCCCCAGGTCGGTTTCATTCGCCGCGGCGGCCGCATATTGAAGCGCCGCCACGCGCGGCTGGTGCCGCGCAAGGGCTATCTCGGCCGTGACGGTATAAAATGACTGCGGAGCGGAGGTGTCGTCGGTCTTGTGACCCATGCCGGCGCAGGCGGCGCAGGCAGCAAGCCCAAGCCCTACCGAAGTCCTTGCGAAGATTGAAATCGAGAACACGGCCGCACTATAGCGAAATGACCACCCCGATGCCGCGGATTCCTGCTTGATCTGGCGGCACCTCATCCACCAGAATCAGCGGGTTACGGCCCAAAAGCGCTTCAATGGCAGTCAACATCCTCGGTATCAATCACAAGACCGCACCGGTCGCCCTGCGCGAAAAGGTGGCGTTCAGCGAGGAGCGGTTGCTTGCCGCTTTGCACACATTGCGCCAGGAAGCCGGCATCGCCGAGGTGGTGATCGTATCCACCTGCAATAGCACCGAGGTGTACTGGGCGGGATCCGCGACCGGCGACGGAGCTGTCACAGTGGCTCGAGCGGCACCATGGCAACAATCTCGATCTCGCCTCCAGCCTCTATGTGCACCAGGAACAGCAGGCCGTGGAGCATGCCTTCAGCGTCGCCTCGGGTCTGGACTCCATGGTGCTCGGCGAGGCGCAGATTCTGGGTCAACTGAAGGACGCCTACCGCGTCGCGCAGGAAGCCGGCAGCACCGGTCCCTCGCTCAACAAATTGTTCCAGGCCGCCTTCTCGGCGGCCAAGCGCGTGCGCTCGGAGACTCGCATCGGCGAGAACGCCGTATCCATCGCCTCCGCCACCGTGAGCTTGGCGCGGCGGGTCTATTCGGACTTGAGCGCCCACACCGCCCTCATGGTCGGTGCCGGCGACATGAACGCCCTCGCCGCGCGGCATTTCATGAGCGCCGGGGTCAAGCGCATGGTCATCGCCAACCGCACCTTGGGGAGGGCGCAGACCCTGGCGGCGGAACTCAAGGCCTACGCCGTCGGGCTCGAGGACCTCGACAAGGAACTGGCCCAGGCCGACATCGTCATCACCTGCACCGCGAGCGCCGTCCCTCTCATCACCAAGAACGCCGTGGAGGCCGCCATCGGCGCGCGGCGCCGGCGGCCGATATTCATGGTGGATTTGGCGGTGCCGCGCGACATCGATCCGGCCGTGGCCGACCTGGAAGACGTGTACCTGTTCTCCATCGACGACCTGCAGCAGCTGATCGACGAAAACAAGCAGCAGCGCGCGGTGGCGGCGGACGGGGCGCGGCTGGTCATCGACGAGGAAGTCGCGCGCTTTCTCACCGAGTCCCGTGCCCACGATGCAGGCCCTGCCATCCGCGCGCTGCGCCGGCAGGCCGAGGAAATCCGCGCGCAAACCGTGGAGCAGGCGCGGCGCCTGCTGGCCGCGGGTAAATCCGCCGACGAAGTCATCGAGTACCTCGCCAACACCCTGACCAACCGGCTGTTGCACGCACCCACGCAGGCCCTGCGCCAGGCCGCCGAGCTCGGCGGATTCCGCCCTGGCCGAGGCCGTGACCCGGCTATTGACCGAAGAACGCGACCGGCAATGAGTCCTTTGGCCGCTATAATCCGCGCGCCATGAAAGATTCCATCCGCCGCAAGCTCGAAAAACTCGACGAGCGATACGAGGAAATCAGCCGCCTCCTGTCGGACGCGGGCGTCATTTCGCGGCAAAATCAATTCCGCGAACTGTCCATGGAGTACTCGAGATTGGGAGCCGCTGGTCGAACGCTATCGGCGCTTCATAGCGCTCGAGGGAGACCAGGCCATCGCCCACGAGCTGGCGTCCGACAAGGACCCGGCGACCCAGGCCATGGGCGAGGAAGAACTGGCCGACCTCGCGCCGCGCATCGCGGCCGAGGAAATCGAGCTGCAGCGCCTGCTGGTGCCGAAGGACCCGCACGATGACAGCAATATCTTCCTGGAAGTCCGCGCCGGCACCGGCGGCGATGAGGCCGCCATCTTTGCCGGCGACCTGTTTCGCATGTACGCGCGCTATGCCGAATCCAAGGGTTGGGGCGTCGAAATCTTGAGCGAAAGCCCGGGCGAGCATGGCGGCTACAAGGAAATCATCAGCCGGGTGATCGGCCGCGGCGCCTATTCGCTGCTCAAATTCGAATCCGGAACGCACCGCGTGCAGCGCGTGCCGGCCACCGAGGCGCAGGGACGCATTCATACCTCGGCCTGCACCGTCGCCATCCTGCCCGAGCTCGAAGAAGTCGAGGCCGTCGACTTGAACCCCGCGGACCTGCGCATCGATACCTTTCGCGCCTCGGGCGCCGGCGGTCAGCACGTCAACAAGACCGACTCGGCCATTCGCATCACGCACATACCCACCGGCGTCGTGGTCGAATGCCAGGACGAGCGCTCGCAGCACAAGAACCGCTCGCGCGCCATGTCCCTGCTGAAAGCCCGGCTGCTCGCCGCCGAACGCGAGAAGCAGCAGAGCCAGCAGGCGCAATCGCGCAAATTGCAGGTCGGATCGGGCGATCGTTCCGAACGCATCCGCACCTATAATTTCCCGCAAGGACGAGTCACCGACCATCGCATCAATCTCACGCTCTACAAGCTCGACGATGTGATGAACGGCAATCTCGAAGAATTGATTCGCGCATTGAATCAGGAGCACCAGGCCGAAGAGCTGGCGCAGCACAGAGTCGAATGATGCCCATCCGCCGCCCAGCGTCCGCCGAGGCACGTCGAGCACGATTGCCGAGACCCTGAGCGTTGCCGCCCGCGCGCTCCACGGCCACAGCGACTCGCCGCGGCTCGACGCGGAATTGCTGCTCGGCAAAGTCCTCGGGCTGACCGCGCTCGGGATTGATCGCGCGCGGCAACGAGCCCGTCGCGCGCGACAGCGAACAGGCCTACGCAATCCTCATCGAGCGGCGCCTGGGGGGCGCGCCGGTCGCCTATTTGACGGGCACCCGGGAATTCTGGTCGCTGCCGCTGCTCGTCACTCCGGCCGTGCTCGTGCCCCGGCCGGAAACCGAGCTGTTGGTCGAACTGGCCTTGCAGACACCTGCCCAAGCATCGCGCGGGCACACCTCGCGGATCGAGGCTTGCATCGCATTCTCGATCTGGGCACGGGCAGCGGCGCCATCGCGCTCGCCATCGCCTCCGAAAGGCCGGATGCTCGGGTCACGGGCGTCGATATCTCGCCGGCGGCGCTCGAGGTCGCGATGCAGAACTCGCGCGATCTGGGGCTCACACATATCGATTGGCGCCTGGGTTCCTGGTTCGCGCCGGTGCGCCGGCGAGCGCTTCGACATGATCGTCGCCAATCCGCCGTATATTGCCGCCGCCGATCCGGCGCTCGAGAAGCTCGCGCGCGGAACCCGCGCATCGCCCTGTGCGACGGGCCGACCGGACTCGAGGCCTTGTCGGCGATTGCCGCGCGGCGCGGCGGCGCATCTGCACGAGGGCGGCTGGCTGATGTTGGAGCACGGCAGCGATCAGGCGCCGGATGTCGCGCGCTTGCTGGAAAGCCACGGCTTCACGGGCATTCGCTCGCATCTCGGATTTCTCAGGCAAGCCCCGCGTCACGCTGGGAACCGTTCACTCACACCACCAGGAAACCTCATGATCCGCTTCGAAACCACGCTGGGCGATTTCACCATAGAGCTGTTCGAGAAGGAGGCGCCCCTGTCGGTCGCCAATTTTCTGCGCTACATCGAGGACGGATTCTTCGACGGCACGATCTTCCACCGTATCGTTCCCGGCTTCGTCATCCAGGGCGGCGGCTTCACCGAAGACATGACGCAGAAACGCACTCAGCCGCCCGTCAAGAACGAGGCGGACAACGGCCTGAAGAACGAGCGCGGCACGCTCTCCATGGCGCGCACCAACGACATCAACAGCGCAACCTCGCAGTTCTTCGTCAATTTGAAGGACAACGACTTTCTCGATCACTCGCGCGGCAACTTCGGCTACGCCGTGTTCGCGCGGGTGACCGAAGGCATGGACGTGGTCGACAAGATCGCGGCGGTGGAGACCGGCCGGCGGCGCGGATTCGACGATGTTCCGGTCGAGGCGGTCATCATGAAGAGCGTGCGGCGAATGCCCGCCTGACGCCGGCGTGGCGCCGAAGAGATCATTTTTCGGTCGGCTGGCACGGGCGATCCTGTGGCTGATCGCGATTTGCATCGTGGGGAGCGTGCTCGCAGCGGCCTCTCTGCGCTGGATCAATCCCTTCTTCACGGCGTTCATGGCCGAAGCCCAAATCGCGGCATGGATGAGCCGCGATTCGAATTACGTGTTCCGTCACAGCTGGGTGGATTTGGATCGAATCTCGCCCAATCTGCCGCTCGCGGTGGTGGCCTCGGAGGATCAGAAGTTTCCCGAACACTGGGGCTTCGATGTCGCGGCCATCGAAAAAGCCTACGCCCTCAATCAGCACAGCCACAAGGTGCGCGGCGCCAGCACCATCAGCCAGCAAGTCGCCAAGAATCTATTCCTCTGGTCCGGCCGCAGCTACTTTCGCAAGGGGCTCGAGGCGTATTTCACCGTCCTGATCGAGAGCGCTGTGCCGAAGCGGCGGATATTGGAAATCTATTTGAACATCGCCGAGTTCGGCTACGGCACGTATGGCGCCGAGGCCGCGGCGCAGCGGTTCTTCCACAAGCCCGCATCCCGGCTTACGCGCGGCGACGCCGCCGTGCTCGCCGCCGTATTGCCGAACCCGCAGCACTTTTCGGCGTCGGCACCGTCCCGCTACGTTCAGCAGCGGCGCGAATGGATACTGGGCCAGATGCAGGCACTGGGCGGCCCGGAGATGCTGAATGAAATCGACGCCTATCCGAATCGGCGTCATTAGGCTAAGTACGGTTTCCGTTCAGGACCTGAGCGGCGGAGCGGCCAGCCGGTCGCGCAGAAAGTCGATGAACGCCCGCACGCGCGGTACTCGATTGTGCCCCCGCAGATAGACGGCATTGAGCGGCGCGGCCGATACGGCGTGCTTGGGAAGAACCTGGACCAGCCGCCCGCTCGCAAGATCATCGGCCACATCCCAGACGGATTTGAGAACTATCCCCAAGCCCTCGAGCGCCATGGCGTGGGCTGCTTCCCCGTCATTACAGACAACATGGCCGGCGATTCGCAGCGGACGGGCGCGCCGCTGCTTGCTGAACCGCCACTCGGTCACGGGCCCCGCTCCGGTCACGATGCACCGATGACGCGCCAAGTCCGCCAAGCGGTGCAGCTGACCATGGCGGCGCAGATAATCCGGTGAGGCGCACAATATACGGCGGTTCTGCATCAGTTCGCGCGCGACCAGGTTCGAATCGCGCAATACACCATAGCGAATTGCAAGATCGAAGCCGCCCGCAATCAGATCCACCACGTCGTCGCTGAGGTCGAGCTGTATGCGCAGCTGTGGATGCAGAGCGCTGAATTGCGCCAGCAGCGGCACCAGCCGCCGCCGGCCGAAGCTGTGCGGCGCCGTTATCTTCAGCAGCCCGGAAATCTCCTGCCGTTGCAGAGCCAGCGCATCCTGCGCCCGGGCCAGCTCGGTCATCACGTGCACTGCGTGGGTATACAGCAGCCGGCCTTCATCGGTGACGGCCAGGCGGCGCGTGTTGCGGTTGATCAGGCGCACACCCAGATTCTGTTCGAAAGCGGCCAGGCGCTTGCTGACCACGGCCAAGGATAGACCCAGCTCCGCAGCCGCGGCGGTGAGGCTGCCCAGCGCCACGGTACGTTCGAAGGCCTGCAAGCCGGGTAGATCGTCGATCTGCACCATTCTCAACTAATTAACCATTCTTAACGAATTGCCCATTCTCAACCATTCGGAAATAGTGATTCGTCCATATTGTATATACTCCGTGAATCCGCAATGGGTGACAATGTAAGGCTCACATACCGACGGAGCGCCCGCGCTCGAGGGCAGCCTTGAGCAACCGTAATGCCGAGTTTGAATCACAGCCACGCGCCGGACACCTGTGCCTCGGCGCCTGCAATGTCGAGATGGTGGATCTTTCCCTTGCTACGGTCCCGTTACAACTCGAGATCTCGGCGAGTTGCGGATAGATTGAGTTCGCGCGCGCTTTCGCCTCAGAATCCAAGCCGCTTACCGGTACCCACATGCTTGCCATAGTCCGCATTGCGCTGAGCCGGCCTTACACGTTCATCGTGGCGGCCCTGCTCATTTTCCTGATCGGCACGCTCGCCGCCCTGCGCATGCCGGTCGACATTTTTCCGAGCATCAACATCCCGATCATCGGCGTGGCCTGGCAATACCAGGGCATGCCGCCCGACCAGATGGCCGGACGCATCATCACCCCGTTCGAGCGGGCGCTGACGACCACGGTCAACGACATCGAGCACATCGAGGCGAATTCCTATACCACCTTCGGCATCGTCAAGATCTTCTTCCATCCGACGGCCAATATCGCCACCGCCAACGCGCAGGTCACCGCGATTTCGCAGACCTTGCTCAAGCAGATGCCGCCCGGCGCAACGCCGCCGCTGATCGTCAATTACAGCGCCTCGACGGTGCCCATCATCCAGCTCGCGCTGTCGGGCAAGGGGCTGACCGAGCAGGCTCTCGCCGATCTGGGCCTGAACTTCCTGCGCACGCGCCTGGTCACGGTACAGGGCGCGGGAATCCCCTATCCCTTCGGCGGCAAATCGCCCCAGGTGATGTACGATCTGGACACCGCGGCGCTGCAGTCGCGCGGCTTGACCGGCCTCGACGTCGCCAATGCGCTCGCGGCGCAGAACCTGCTCACGCCGGCCGGCACGGAGAAGATCGGCGAATACGAATACACCGTCAACCTCAACAGCGCGCCGTCGAAGATTTCCGAGCTCGGCGACCTGCCCATCAAGAGCGTGGGGGGCGCGATGGTCTACATGCACGACGTCGCCCACGTGCACAACGGCAATGCGGTGCAGACCAATATCGTGCACGTCGACGGCAATCGCTCGGTGCTCCTGAGCGTGTTCAAGAACGGCTCGACCTCGACGCTCGACATCGTCAGCGGCATCAAGAAGATGATGGACGTCATCAAGCCCTCATTGCCGGATGCGCTCGTCATCAAGCCGATCGCCGACCAGTCGATCTTCGTGCGCGCGTCGATCCAGGGCGTGATCCGCGAGGGAGTGATTGCCGCGGCGCTGACCAGCCTGATGATTCTGCTGTTCCTCGGCAGCTGGCGTTCGACCCTCATCGTGACCACCTCGATCCCGCTGTCCATCCTCGGCGCGATCGGCACGCTGTCGGCGATCGGCGAGACGCTCAACATCATGACCCTGGGCGGCCTGGCGCTCGCCGTCGGCATACTCGTCGATGAGGCGACGGTGACGATCGAGAGCATCAACTACCACCTCGAACACGGCAAGGCCGTGGAAGCCGCGATCATCGACGGCGCCTCGCAGATCGTCATTCCGGCCTTCGTATCCTTGCTGTGCATCTGCATCGTGTTCATCCCGATGTTCTTCCTGAGCGGCGTGGCGCGCTTCCTGTTCGTGCCGATGGCGGAGAGCGTGATGTTCGCGATGGTGTTCTCGTTCCTGCTGTCGCGCACGCTGGTGCCGACCATGGCGAAATACCTGCTGCGCATGCACGTGGAGCATGTCGACGAACACGGCCACGGCGCCGGGCCGCCGCGCTCGAAGAATCCGCTGGTGCGCTTTCAACGCGGCTTCGAGGCGGCGCTTCATGCGGCTGCGCGCCGGATATCACGATCTGCTGGCGCTCGCCATCGAGCATCGCCGGCTGTTCGTCGGCGGCTTTCTCGGCTTCATCGCCGCCTCGTTCCTGCTCGTGCCGTTTCTCGGCCGCAACTTCTTCCCCCAGGTCGACGGCGGCCAGATCCTGCTGCACGTGCGGGCGCCGGTCGGCATGCGCATCGAGGAGACGGCCGCGCGTTTCGCCGAAGTGGAGAAAGCGATCCGCGAGATCATCCCGCCGGCCGAGATGGCGGCGATCGTGGACAACATCGGCACGTATCTTTCGTCGATCAATACCATCTACAACAACACCGGCACGATCGGCGAGTCGGACGGCGACATCCAGATCTCGCTCAACGAGGGGCATCGCGCCGACGGCGGATTACGTCGCTCGCCTGCGCGAGCGAGCTGCCGCACCGTTTCCCCGGCATGACCTTTTCGTTTCTGCCCGCCGACATCGTCAGCCAGATCCTCAACTTCGGCGCGCCGGCGCCGATCGATCTGCAGGTCCGCGGCAACGATCTCGGCGCGGACTTTGCCTACGCCAACAAGCTGCTGGCGCAGGTCCGCCATGTCACCGGCGTGGCCGATGCGCGCATCCAGCAGTCGGCCGGCCTGCCGACGCTCGACGTCAACATCGACCGCACGCGCGCCCAGTACACCGGCGTGACCGCGGCCGACGTGACCAACAGCCTGGTCGTCAACCTCGCCAGTTCCAGCCAGGTCGCACCGACCTACTGGCTGAACGAGAAGAACGGCGTCACCTATCCGATCGCGCTGCAGACGCCGCAATACCAGATCGACACGCTGCCGGCGCTGCAGAATCTGCCGATCAACGCCACCGGCGCGCCGACCACGGTGCTCGGCGGCATCGCCGACATCCGGCGCACCCACAGCGACGCCGTGGTCTCGCAGTACGACATCGCCCCGATGGTGGAGATCTACGCGACCACCCAGGGGCGCGATCTCGGCGCGGTCTCCTCCGACATCCGCAAGATCATCGCCGAGAACGACAAGGACAAGCCGAAGGGCTCGATCGTCGCCCTGGTCGGCCAGACGGCGACCATGTACAGCGCCTACTCCGGCCTGCTGTTCGGGCTGCTCGGCGCCATCGTGCTGATCTATTTCCTGATCGTGATCAACTTCCAGTCGTGGAGCGATCCCTTCGTCATCATCACCGCGCTGCCGGCGGCGCTCGCCGGCATCGTCTGGATGCTGTTTGCGACGCACACCACCCTGTCGGTGCCGGCGCTGACCGGCGCGATCATGTGCATGGGCGTGGCGACCGCCAACAGCGTGCTGGTGATCAGTTTCGCGCGCGAGAAGCTCAACGAGTTCGGCGATGCGACGCAAGCCGCGCTCGAGGCCGGATTCGTGCGCCTGCGCCCGGTGCTGATGACGGCGCTGGCCATGGTGATCGGCATGCTGCCGATGGCGCTTGGGCCTGGGCGAAGGCGGCGAGCAGAATGCGCCGCTCGGCCGCGCCGTGATCGGCGGCCTGCTCTTCGCCACCGTCTCGACGCTGTTCTTCGTCCCTGTGGTGTTCAGCATCGTTCACCGGCACTACGGCGCCAAGCCGCTGCCGGAACCCGGCTCGGGAGAATCCCATGTCCCGCCTGATCGAAATCCCGCCCGCCCCGTTCCGCGCCGGCTGCGCCTGGTCGGCATCGCATTCGCGCGTCCTCGCCATCGCCGTCGTCGCCTACGGCCTGGTGTCCCGCGCGGCGCAAGACTCGCGCCTGCGCGATTTGACCGAGGCGCAGGCCGTGCCGACCGTGGCCGTCGTGACGCCGAGCAAGGTGGAGAATCAGGCGGGCCTGGACTTGCCCGGGCGCCTGGAGGCCTACATCCGTGCGCCCATCTACGCGCGCGTCCCGGGCTATCTGAAGAGCTGGAAGTACGATATCGGCGGCAAGGTGAAGGCCGGCGACGTGCTCGCCGAAATCGACACGCCCGATCTCGACCAGCAGCTCATGCAGGCGCGCGCCGACTTTGAGCGTCGCCGCAGGCCAATGCCAAGCTCGCGCAGATCAGCGCGGAGCGCTGGCAGTCGCTGGCCGGCACCGACGCCGTCGCCAAGCAGGACGTCGACCAGCGCACCTTCACCTGGAACGCCAATCTCGCCCAGGTCAAGGCGGCGCAGGCGAACGTCGATCGGCTGGTCGCCGAGGAAGGCTTCAAACGCCTGATCGCGCCGTTCGACGGCATCGTCACCGCGCGCGAAACCGACATCGGCGCGCTGATCAACGTCGGAGCCGCCGGCGGCGCGGAGCTGTTCGTCGTCTCCGAAACCAGCAAGCTGCGCGTCTATGTCAACGTGCCGCAGAACTATGTGCCGAGCGTGCCGCCGGGCACCCAGGCCACGCATCAGCGTGCCCGAACATCCCGGCAAGACCTATAGCCGGAACGGTCGAGGCTTCCGCCCAGGCCGTCATCCCGAGCACCGGCACGACCCTGATGCAGATCATCGTCGACAACAGTGCCGGCGAGATGATGCCGGGCGACTACGCCAGCATCCATCTGCAGGTCGCCGCCGCCGCCAATGTGCTCAGCGTGCCGTCGAGCGCGCTGATCTTCGACGCCAAGGGGCTCTCCATCGCCACCGTGGGCGCCGACAACCGCGTGCTGCTCAAGCCGGTGTCGATCGGGCGCGACCTGGGCCCGGTCGTCGAACTCGCCTCCGGCCTCGCGCCGGAGGACCGCGTGATCGAGAACCCGCCCGATGGAATCGGCAACGGCGCCGAGGTGCGCCTCGTCGAGGCGCCGGGCGGCGCGAACGCCGGCGACGCAAAGAATAAAAATGAAAAGGGTTAAGCGCTTACTCGGCTCCGGCGCAGCGGCGACGCTGCTGCTCGGCGCCTGTTCGCTCGCGCCGCCGCTGAAGACCCCGCAGGTTCCCGCCGGGGACGCTTACAAGGAAGTCGGCTCCTGGACGCAGGCGCAGCCGGCCGACCGCCTGCCGCGCGACAGCTGGTGGACGCTCTACGGCAGCGCGGAACTCGATGACCTGCAGAGCGGCTGATCGCCGGCAACCCGACTCTCGCCGCCGCACTGGCCAACTACGCCCAGGCCCGGGCGCTGAGCGATCAGGCCCGCGCGGGGCTGTTTCCCACGCTGGGTCTCAACGCCGGCGTCGAGCGCGCGCGTGAATCGGTCAATGCGCCGCTCAGAGGACCCACCACGCCGACGCTACTACGATACCAACATCGTTGGGCGGCAGCGTCAGCTACGAACTCGACCTGTGGGGACAGATCCGCAACGAGGTCGCCGCGGGCGAAGCCAACGCCGCGGCCGCCGCCGCCGATCTCGAGAACGCCCGCCTGTCGCTGATCGCGCAGCTGGTCGACGACTACATCCAGCTGCGCAGCCTCGACCGCGACAGCGCGATCCTCGACGATACGGTGAAGGCCTATACGCGCGCGCTCAGCCTCACCGAGCAGCGCCACGATGCCGGCATCGCGCCCGGCCTCGATGTCTCGCAGGCGCAGACCCAGCTCGATGCCGCACGCTCGCAGGCGGCGCAGACCCTCGCCCAGCGCGCCCTGATGGAGCACGCCATCGCGGCACTGCTCGGCGTGTCGGCCTCGACCTTCTCGATCGAGCCGGCCATCGTCGACATCAAGCTGCCGCAGATTCCCAGCGGCATTCCCGCCACCCTGCTGCAGCGCCGTCCGGATATCGCCGGCGCGCAGCGGCGCATGATGGCGGCCAACGCCAACATCGGCGTCGCGCGCGCGGCCTACTTCCCATCGCTCACGCTCGGCGCCCAGGGCGGCTTCGAGAGCACCTCCTTTTCGAACTGGCTGAGCGCGCCGAGCTCGTTCTGGGCGATCGGACCGAACGCCCTGCTCAGCGTGTTCGACGGCGGCCTGCGCCGCGCGCAGGTCGCCCAGGCGCGCGCCGAGTTCGATGCCTCCGCGGCCAATTACCGCGGCACCGTCGTCGGTGCGTTTCAGCAGGTCGAGGACAGCCTCGCCGCGCTGAATCACTACTCACGACGCCGCCCGGGAAGAGAAGGCCGCAGTCGATGCCGCGCAGCGTACGCTCAACCTGTCGATGGCTCTCTACGTCCAGGGCGCCACCGACTATCTCACCGTCGTCACCTCGCAGACCGCCCTCCTGCAGACCCAGCTGCAGGCGCTCAATCTCGACACCCTGCAGCTGCAGTGCCAGCGTCGATCTGATCCGCGCGCTCGGCGGCGGCTGGGAGGATTCCCCCGGCGCGCTGAGCGAAAAGACTGCGAATGCGGGGCAGCACAAATAGAGCTCACTCCGAGCGGTAGAAAGTGTGAACGGGAGCATCGAAATGCCGGCATTGACGGGCCAGCATTCGGAATGTTGCGGTGGTTTCTCAATTTGCTCTACGGATCCGTTTCCGCGGAATGGGAGAGCGCATACCCACTCGAAGAATCGGTCGCCCGGCTGCGCGCCGTCACCCTGAGATCCGCGTTCTCGGCCCTTGCGGAATCGGCCGCCGTCGGCACGGTGTCTGAATCCGAGGTGAAACTGCAGCGCGTAATTCCGATGGTCCGTAATTCGTTCAAGCCGTTTTTCCTCGGCCGATTCGTCAAGCGCGGCGAGCAGGTATTTTTGACCGGGCGCTTCACGATGCTGCTCATTACGAAAATCTTCATGTCATTTTGGTTAGGGTTCCTGGCCTTTTTCTCCATCGCCGCTCTCGTTTCGATGCTTGCAGCGCCTCCGGAAAAGCCCGGCCGTTTCTCGCTGGTTCTGGCGCCCTTGGCTATGATGGCCTTCGGAATCGGCATGCTTCGGCTGGGCAAGTGGTTCTGCAGAAACGACGTGCAGTGGCTGACCAACGTAATACGGCGAGCAATCAGTACCGCGGACACCGCCCCGGTCGACGCGCACGGCGCCGAGACATCATCCCTCCCGGGTGCCGGCCGCAGACCGACGGTATTGACGATTGCCGCAGCAGCCCTGGGGCTGATGGGAATGATGGACCTATCCGCGTGTGTTTTTGGGTGGCCTCCCTACCGCGAAGGCTCCGTGGGCCTTTGGGCGGAACCGCTTTCATTGGAGGCGCTGCGCTACATCACGGCCCTGCAAGGAGCATTTTTACTGGCGACGGCTGCGGGAGTCTACCGGCGCTCGCTCCTCGCCTGGAAGGCCGTCTTTCTGCTGATCGCGGCTGCGTGGCTTTGGAGCGCGGCCAGCGTCCTCCTGCTGAAGGAGCACATGGGACCGCCGCTGTTCATTAGGATCGTATTTCCCGTTGCGGCGATGTTCGTGAGCATTTACTGGTGGCGGTGGTGGAACGCGCAGCGCGTTCATTTCGCGGCGAAGTAGCCGCTCGCCGGCACGCCGACGCACAGCATTTGACTCCATGACTGTGTGACGGCCGCCTCCGGCGACATCACCCTCAGTGCATTGCGGCAACCCGCTGCTGCGAAGGCCGGCTCCAATGCATCGGCCTCTCGGCTTGCAGAATTCGTTCGAGGATCTGCGGGATCTCGAATATGGCGCGATTGTGGATGCGGCCGACGCTGGCGCGATAAGCGCTCATCTGAGCCGTCATTGCCGAGACCGCGCCGCGAACACTCTTGAAGGAATCCAGCACCAGTCCCACTCCGTTCTCCTCGACCCAATCCGCGTTGTAGCGCTCCTGCGGCATGGTCCAGGCATTGCGCACGACGATGACGGGCAGCCGCTGCTGGATCGCTTCGCTGATGCTCCCGGGTCCCGGCTTGCCGATGAAGAAATCGCTGAGCTGCATGAAGTAGCGGATTTGCGCCGAAAATCCCACGACCACGCGGGGCGCGCGCGCGCTCATGGCGCGCAATTCGTCCGCCAGCGCGGAATTGTGGCCGCAAACTGAGAATCAGCTGGGTGTCGTCGAGACGTTTCGCAATGCGCCGCATCACCTTCGAGCCATGGCCGCCGAACATGACGATGCCCGTCGGCCGATCCGGATCGAGTTGCAGTTTGGGCATTTCGACGCGCCGGTCGATCTGCAAGTCCTGGTAGAAATCGGGGCGAATGATCATTCCGGAGGTCGCATGGATGTGCGCATCGTCGTAGCCGGCGGCGCGCGCCTGCGCGACCGCCTTGTCGGTGCCGCAAATCAAGTGCTGCGCCTGATGCGGCTCGATCCAGAAATGCGGCGGCGAATCCGCCAGGTCCGTGAGGATGGTCACGTAGGGTGCAGTGCGGCCGCGCCATCGTCAGCGCCTGATACATGGCGCGATTGAAATTCGGCACCAGCGATACGACCATGTCGGGCTTGGTCTTGTGCCAGTGACGCTGCAACTGGGCGGTCAGGGATTTGTGGCTCAGCCGAATGAGCGCCTGCAGGACCTTCAACTCCTGGGCCAGCCCCAAGGTCCAGCCGCGCGCCAGGCGCGCGTTGTAGTATTGTTCGGGCTTCATGCCCGTGGTCTTGCCGAACACGTCCCGGGGATCGAGCACCTCGAAGAGATTGACCAGCCTCACGGTCCAGGGCAGAGCCAGCTCGCGGATCACTGCGTCGAGCGCCATGGCCGCGGAGCGATGCCCGCCGCCGGCGTTGAAATACACTAGATCGATGGTTTTCATCGTGCATTATTCTGCGTACGGACTGTGACCAAACCATGAACTCGCCATCCTGGTAGCCTGTAGGCCCCTTGCCGAGGTTGTCGACATGAGAGTTTTGCGCGCCTGCTCCCATGCATCGTGGTTGCCGGCCGCGAGCCTGCTGATGATCGGCACCGCGGCACGAGCCTCAGAGGCAATCCATCTCCCGGCCCCGCCGGCGAATGCCGCGCATCTCAGTCACGGCCGCTTCAAGGACCTGCTCGTCTACAGGCCGGCCGGGGCGCCGACGAGTTTCGTGCTGTTTCTGTCCGGCGACGAAGGCTGGAACTCCTCCGCGGACGCGATGGCGCGGCAGCTCGTGCAGCAGGGCGCCATGGTCGCCGCCATCGATTGGGCCCAGTTCAAGGCGAACCTCGAGGCGGACGGCGATGAATGCGTGTTTCCCGACGGCGATCTGGAAAACTTGAGCCACTTCGTGCAGGCCTACTTCCACGTCCCGACTTACCTCACTCCGATGCTGGTTGGAGTCTCCTCGGGCGCCGCCATGGCGTACGCCGTGCTGGCGCAAGCGCCGCAGCAACACATTTGCGGCCGCACTGACGCTTGGGCTTCTGTCCCGCTTTCAATTTGCAGAAGCCGCTGTGCAAGGGCTCCGGGCTCGAATTCACCCGCGCCGCCCGCGGTCGGGGCGTGGATCTACTGCCGATCAAAGCGCCTCGGCAATCCGTGGGTCGACCTGCACGGCGACAGCGACCGCAGCTGTCCGGCGGGCGCGGCGCGCAGCCTTCGTATCCCAGGTTCGCGGCGCGGCCATCGTGCTCGCTGCCGCAAGTGAGCCATGATTTCTCGGCGCCGCGCGATTGGATGCCGCAGTACACGGCCGGCTTACGACAAGCTGGCGGCGCAGAATCCGGCCGCGCGCGTGGCACCCCCGCCCGCGAGCTTGAGCGATCTGCCGATCGTCGAAGTGCCCGCGCAACCCCTCGCCGCCCAGACGGCCCCCGCGCCGGCGGCGCGGCCCGTCGGATGTATTCGCCATCATCATGTCGGGCGACGGCGGCTGGGCGGGAATCGACCAAGACGTCGCCGCGGCGCTCAGCGCCAGGGGCATTCCCGTCGTCGGCCTGGATTCCCTGCGCTACTACTGGACGGCGCGGACACCGAGCGGCCTCGCGGCGGACACCGACCGCATGATTCGCTACTATCTGGCGCATTTCGGCAAGCAGCGCGTGCTGCTCATCGGCTACTCGCAGGGCGCCGACGTGCTGCCCTTCGCCGTCAATCGGCTGCCCGCGGCGACCCGCGCCCATGTCGCTCTGACCGCCGTCATGGGCATGTCCGAGCACGCCCTGTTCGAATTTCACGTGAGCAGCTGGATCTCGGACAGCAATTCGGGACCGGCGACCCTGCCGGAGATCAACCGGATCACCGGCATGCCGGTGCTGTGCATCTACGGCGCCGACGAGAACGACTCGCTGTGTCCGAAGCTCGACCCGAGCGAAATTCATCATCGTGAAGCTCAAGGGCGGCCATCATTTCGACGGCGACTACGCCAACCTGGCGCACCAAATTCTCGCGGCGGCGAAACCTTGAACCCTAGGCCGCGTCGGCCGTGGCGGTGGCCGCGTCGGCCTCCGCTCCGCGCCGGCTCCGGCTTCCGCGGCATCCGGCTCGTATCCCAGATTCGGCGCGAGCCAGCGCTCCGCCTCGGCCGAGGGTCCATCCCTTGCGCTGCGCGTAGCTCGCCACCTGATCGCGGTCGATTTGCCCCACTCCGAAATAGTGGGCCTGCGGGTGCGAGAAATAGAATCCGCTGACGGCCGCCGTCGGAAACATCGCAAAGGATTCGGTCAGCCGGATGCCCGCGTTGCGTTCCGGATCGAGCAGCTGCCAGAGAGTCGCCTTCTCGGTGTGTTCGGGGCAGGCCGGATATCCCGGCGCGGGGCGAATTCCCTGGTACTGCTCGCGAATCAATGCCGCGCCGTCCAGCCTCTCCTGCGGGGCATAGCCCCACAGTTCGCGCCGTACCCTCTCGTGCATGCGCTCGGCCAAGGCCTCCGCCAGGCGGTCCGCCAGCGCCTTGAGCATGATGCTGCTGTAGTCATCGTGCGCGGCCTCGAATCGCGCCACGTGTTCCTCGATGCCGATGCCTGCGGTCACGGCGAACGCTCCCAGGTAATCGGCGCGGCCGCTGCTCGCCGGCGCGATGAAATCCGCCAGGCAGGATTGCGCCTGATTCTGCGGCTTGGATTTCTGCTGCCGCAAATGATGCAGCCGCACCTTGACGCGTCTGGCGGCGTCTCGTCGGTGAACACGGCGATGTCGTCATCGCCGGTCGTATTGGCCGGGAAGAAGCCCACCACCGCGCGCGCGCGCAGCCATTTCTCCTGCACCAATTGCTCGCAGCATGCGCGTCGCGTCCGCATACAGGTTGCCGGCCGCCTCGCCGACCACCGGGTCGCGCAAAATGTCCGGGAACTTGCCCGCGAATTCCCAGGCATTGAAGAACGGCATCCAGTCGATGTACGGCAGCAGCTCATCGAGCGGATAGTCGTCGAACGCCCGGACGCCCGAGGAAGCTCGGGCGCCGGCGGCACGTAGGCCGACCAATCGATCTTGAGCTTCTTCGCCCGAGCCTGCGGCAGGGACAACTGCGGCGCCTTGGCGCTCTTGTTGCGATGCTGCTCGCGGCGCCGCTCATGCTCCGCCTTGATGTTCGCGATATAGGCATCGCGCGTGCTCTTGGTCACCAGCTGCTGGCAAACGCCGACCGAGCGCGATGCATCCTTCACATAGATCACGGCGCCCTGGTACTGCGGGTCGATTTTCACCGCCGTGTGCGCGGGCGAGGTCGTGGCGCCGCCGATCAGCAGCGGCTGCTTGTAGCCCAGCCGCTGCATTTCCTTGGCGACATGCACCATCTCGTCGAGCGAGGGCGTGATCAGCCCCGACAAGCCGATGAGATTCGCGCCTTCGCGGGTCGCGGCCTCGAGAATCTTCTCGCAGGACGCCATGACGCCCAGGTCCACGACCTCGAAGTTATTACATTGCAGCACCACGCCGACGATGTTCTTGCCGATGTCGTGCACATCGCCTTTGACCGTGGCGATCACCACCTTGCCGTTGGAGCGGCTGGTGCCGTCCTTCTCCTGCTCGATGTAGGGGATCAGCACCGAGACGGCCTTCTTCATGACCCGCGCCGACTTGACCACCTGCGGCAGAAACATCTTGCCCGCGCCGAACAGATCGCCGACCACGTTCATGCCGTCCATCAGCGGCCCTTCGATCACATCGAGAGGCCGCTTGGCCTCGAGCCGCGCCTCTTCCGTGTCCTCGAGCACGAACTCATCGAGGCCCTTCACCAGCGCATGCTGCAGGCGCTGCTCCACGGGCAGCTTGCGCCATTCGAGATCATCGCCGCGCTTGGGGCCCGCCGCCGCCCTTGAAGCGTTCGGCGATTTCCAGCAGCCGCTCCGTGGCATCGGCGCGCCGCGCGAGAATCACGTCCTCGCAGCGCTCGCGCAGATCGGCCGGAATGTCCTCGTAAATCGCGAGCTGGCCGGCGTTGACGATGCCCATGGTCAAGCCGGCGCGAATCGCGTGGTAGAGAAACACCGAGTGCATGGCTTCGCGCACCGGCTCGTTGCCGCGAAACGAAAACGACACATTGCTGACGCCGCCGCTCACGTGCACCGCGGGCATGCGCTGCTTGATGGCGGCGGTGGCTTCGATGAAATCGAGGCTGTAGCGATTGTGCTCCTCGATGCCGGTCGCCACGGCGAAGATGTTCGGATCGAAGATGATGTCCTCGGGCGCGAATCCGATCCGCTCCGTCAGCAGCGCGTAGGCGCGCTCGCAGATGCTCACCTTGCGATCGATGGTATCGGCCTGGCCGCGCTCATCGAAGGCCATGACGACCACGGCGGCGCCGTAGCGCATGCACAAGCGTGCCTGCGTCAGGAACGCCTCCTCGCCCTCCTTCAGGCTGATGGAATTGACGATGGCCTTGCCCTGCACGCACTTCAGGCCCGCTTCGATCACCGACCATTTGGACGAATCGATCATGACGGGCACGCGCGCGATATCCGGTTCGCCCGCGATGAGGCTCAGGAATTTCGCCATGGCCGCCTGCGAATCGAGCATGCCCTCGTCCATGTTCACATCGATGATCTGCGCGCCGTTGGCCACCTGCTGCCGCGCGATGTCGACCGCCGCCGCATAGTCGCCCGCCTCGATGAGCTTGCGAAACTTGGCCGAGCCCGTCACGTTGGTGCGCTCGCCGACATTGACGAACAGGCTGTTCGAATCGATGGTCGAGCGGCTCGAGGCCGCTCAAGCGGCAGGCCGGCTCGATGCTCGGCAGCGCGCGCGGCGGCAGGCCGGCGACCGCGCGGACCATGGCGCGAATATGCTCGGGCGTGGTGCCGCAGCAGCCGCCCAGCATATTGAGGAAGCCGCTGGACGCGAACTCGCCCAAGATGGCGGCCGTCTGCTGCGGCGTCTCGTCGTATTCGCCGAAGGCATTCGGCAATCCCGCATTCGGGTAGGCGCACACATAGGTGTCGGCGATGCGCGCCAGCTCCTCGATGTAGGGACGCAATTGCTTTCCGCCCAGCGCGCAATTGAGGCCGACGACGGCGGGCCGCGCGTGACGGATGGAATTCCAGAAGGCCTCGGTGGTCTGGCCCGACAAGGTCCTGCCCGAGGCGTCGCTGATGGTGCCCGAGACGATGATGGGCAGCTCCATGCCGACCTCGTCCAGCACCGCGCGCACCGCGAACAGCGCCGCCTTGGCGTTCAAGGTGTCGAACACCGTCTCGATCAGAATGATGTCGACGCCGCCCTCGATGAGCGCGCGCGCCGCCTGCGAGTAGCCGGCCACCAGCTCGTCGAAACTGATGTTGCGAAACCCCGGATCGTTGACGTCGGGGGACAGCGAAGCCGTGCGGCTGGTGGGTCCCAAGCGCGCCGGCGACGAAGCGCTGCCGCCCGGTCTCGGCCGCCACCTCGTCCGCGACCCGGCGCGCCAGGCGCGCGGCCGCGAGATTCAGCTCGCCGACCAGTGACTGCATGCCGTAGTCCGCCTGCGAGACGGCGGTGGAATTGAAGGTATTGGTGGAAATGACATCCGCGCCCGCGAGCAGGTAGTCGCGATGAATGGCGGCGATGATGTGCGGCTGCGTGATCGACAGCAGATCGTTGTTGCCGCGCAGATCGCGTGCGCCAGGCTGCGAATCGCTCGCCGCGAAATTGCTGCTCGCTCAAGCGCGTGCCGCTGAATCATGGTGCCCATGGCGCCGTCGAGGATCACCAGGCGCTCTTGCAGCAGCGCCAGGAAGGCCTGCGCGCGCGCGCTCTGCGGAGTAGGGCGCTGCACTTCAGGCCACCTGCGCTTCGGTCACGTGCGGCCGCAGACCCAGGGCGTGGCAGATCGCATAGGTCAGCTCGGCGCGATTCAGGGTGTAGAAGTGAAACTCATCGACGCCGTGCTCGGCGCAAGCGCTGCACCTGTTCGATCGCCACGTTCGCGGCGATCATGCGGCGCGTCTCCGCATCGTCATCCAGCCCGTCGAAGCGCTGGCGCAGCCACGCCGGCACGGAGGCGCCGCAACGCTCGGCGAAGCGCAGCAGCTGGGGAAAGCGCGTGATCGGCAATATCCCCGGCACCAGGCGCGCGCGAATGCCGGCGGCCGCGCACCGATCGCGGTAGCGCAGGAATACATCCGTGTCGAAGAAGAACTGCGTGATCGCGCGGCCGGCGCCCGCGTCGACCTTGCGTTTCAAGTTCTCCAAATCGGCATCGACGCCGCCGGATTCCGGATGTCCTTCCGGGTAGGCCGCCACCGACACGTCGAAATTCCCGACGCCCGCCAGGCCCGCGACCAAATCGGAGGCATAGGCAAATCCGTCCGGCGTGGGGCCGATAGCGCCCATCCGGCGACAGCATTGGCCGCGGGCGCATCGCCGCGCAGCGCGACCAAGTGCCGCACGCCCTGCTGCCAATAATCCCGCGCAATGCCCAGCACTTCCGCGCGCGATGCGCCCACGCAAGTCAAGTGCGGCGCGACCCGAGATCCGTCTCGCGCAGGATTCGCAGCACGCATTCATGGGTTCGGGTGCGGGTCGAGCCATCCGCGCCGTAGGTCACCGACACGAAATTCGGCCGCAGGGGGGCAAGCCGCTGCACGCAATTCCACAGCTGCTGCCCCATGGCCTCATCGCTGGGGGGAAAGAACTCGAAGGACACTGCCACTGGATCCGACATCGCAAACTCCCAACCGGGTGTTCTCGACTGACAGCATGCAAGAGCCTAGGCTATGATTCAATCTCATTATTCTCATACCAAGGATGAAACCGGCTCATGTCGTCGACGGCCCTGGAGCTCCGGCACCTGGAGACCCTGCTGGCGCTGGCCGAGTGCGGCAGCCTGTCGAAGGCGGCGGCGCGGCTGTTCCTGACCCAATCCGCGCTGTCGCACCAGCTGAAGGCGCTCGAAAGTCACTACGGGGCCGCCCTGGTCGAAAAGAACGTTCGGCCGCTGCGCTTTACGGCCATCGGCCAGCGCCTGCTGGCCCTGGCGCGGGAGGTGCTGCCGCAGGTGGCCGAAGCGGGACGCGACGTGGCGCGCCTGGCCCAGGGGCATGCCGGACCCCTGCGTGTCGCGGTGCAATGCCACAATTGCTTCGACTGGCTGATGCCGGCCATGGATGCCTATCGGTCGCTGTGGCCCGAGGTCGAGCTCGACATCATTTCCGGCTTCGTCGTCGATCCGCTGCCGCTGCTCGATCGCGGCGAGGCGGAACTCGCCATCATTCATGACCCGCAGGAAGCGCATCCCAATGTGGTCTTCAGCCCGCTGTTTCGCTACGAAAGCGTCGCGCTGATGAGCCCGCGGCATCGGCTGGCGGCCAAGCCCTGGCTCGAGGCGGCCGATTTCGCCGACGAAACGCTCATCACCTATCCGGTGCCCGATGAAATGCTGGACGTGATGAAGCACTGCCTGACGCCGGCCGGCATCAATCCCAAGCGGCGCACCGCGGAATTGACGGTGGCCATACTGCAGCTGGTCGCCAGCGGCCGCGGCATCGCGGCGCTGCCCTCCTGGACCGTCGGCAACTACATCGAGCGCGGCTATGTGGTCTCGCGCCCCATCGGCCAAGGCGGCCTGCGCTGCGAACTGTATGCCGCGACCAGCCGCGCCGGCGCCGAGGCCGCCTACATACGAGAGTTCATCGCCCTGACCCGCGCCCAGAGCCTGACCGAACTGGCCGGAGTATCCGCCCTGTAGCGGGTGTGACGCCGCCGGAGCCGACCCCGAGCAGATGCGCCTTTTATAAATATCCCGCAATCCGAAGCAACATCGCACAACCCGTAGCCGGCCATGAAACCAATAACGAGGACCCCTGCCATGCTCAAGGCTCTGACTGCCCTTTCCGCCATCGCCCTCCTGACCACGCACGGCCAGCGCAGGCCACGGCGCAGAACGCCACGGGGGAAACGCAATTTCGCGCGGTCTACCAGGAACTGGTCGAAACCAACACCGCATTGTCGAACGGCAGCTGCACTCTGGCCGCGGAGCGCATGGCCGCCCGCTTGAAAGCGGCCGGATTCACCGACGCCGATCTGCATCCGTTTGCGGCGCCCGATCATCCCAAGGAAGGCGGCTTGGTCGCCCAGTATCCCGGCCGGGATCCCAAGCTCAAGGCGGTATTGCTGCTCGCTCATATCGACGTGGTCGAGGCGAAGCGCGAGGACTGGACCCGCGATCCGTTCAAGCTGGTCGAAGAGAACGGCACCTTCTACGCCCGCGGCGTCATCGACGACAAGGCCGAGGCCGCGATTTGGGTGGACACCCTGATTCGCTACAAGCAGAAAAATACCGGCCGCTTCGCTCCATCAAGCTCGCCCTGACCTGCGGCGAGGAAACCGCGGGCGCATTCAACGGCGCTCAATGGCTGGTCGAAAACCAGCGCGACCTCATCGACGCCGCCTTCGCCGTCAACGAGGGCGCGTTCGGCGAGCTGGACGCCGAGGGCCGCAAGGTCGCACTGGAAATCCAGGCCGGCGAGAAGCTGGCGCAGAACTTCCGTCTCGAAGTCACCAATCCCGGCGGACACAGCTCCCGGCCGCTCAAGGACAATGCGATTTACCGGCTCTCCGCGGCGCTGCTGCGCATCGAGGGTTACGACCTTCCCGGCGCAGTTCACCGACGGCAGCCGGGCGTACTTCACCGGCATGGCGAAAATCCAGGCGGCCAAAGGAAACACCGAAGTCGCCGACGCCATGCGCGCGCTGGTCAAGGATCCGAACGATGCCGCAGCCATCGCGCTGGTCTCCGCCAAGGACCCGAGTTGGAACGCGACTCTGCGCACCACCTGCGTCGCGACCATGCTCGATGCGGGACATGCCACCAATGCGCTGCCGCAGCGCGCGCGGGCCAACATCAATTGCCGAATTTTTCCGGGCGTGAGCCAGGAAGCCGTGCGCGCCAAGCTCGAGGAACTGGTTGCCGACCCCGCCGTCAAAGTCACGACGCTCGAGACTCGCGGGCCGAGCTCGCCGCCGCCGCCGCCGCCGCTGACTCCGCAGATACTGGCGCCGGTCGAGAAACTGGCGGCGGAATTCTTCCGGGCGTGCCGGTGCTGCCGATCCTGCAGCCGGGCGCCACGGACGGCAAGTTCTTGAACGCGGTCGGCATCCCGACCTACGGCATCGAGCCCCTGTTCGCCGGCCCCGATCTCGGCCACATTCACGGCCTCAACGAATACGTCGGCGTGAAGTCCCTGATGGACTGCCGCGACTTTCTCTATCGCCTGATCAAGATCTATTCGGATCAGAAATAGTCGTCAGAACATCGTGCGGATGGTCAGCTTCGCCGTGCGGCCGGCGCCGGGTATCACGTGGTTCTCCGAGGCGGAGGTGTAGTACGAGTTCTCGTAGTACAGCTTATTGGTCAGGTTGTTGATGTTCAATTGCAGGAATACCGTCTTGCTCAACTTGTAGGACGTCATGGCATTCCAGACCACGTAGCCCGGCATGGTGGCCGTCTGACCGGAATCGGCATAGCGTGCGCCCAGCCAATTGCCCCCCGCGCCGACTTCCCAGGCATCGGTAATCTCGTACTCGGTCCACAGATTGAGCGCATTGCGCGCGACATTCGGCAGTGCCTGACCGACGTAGGCCGCAGTTCCCGATGACAGGGTCTTGCCGTCGAGATAGGTGTAGCCGGCGATGACCTCGAGGTGTTTGGCGAGGTAGCCGGAAATGCCCAGCTCGAGCCCTTCGACGCGCTGATCGCCGTTCAGTATGGTGAGGGTCGGATTTTCGGGATCGTTGGTCTGCGCATTGTCGACCTCGGTGTGGAATACCGCGGCCGTGGTCGAGAACATGCCGTCCAGCCAGCTGTTCTTGGCGCCGATCTCGTAGCTCTTCGCCTTCACCGGCCCGAGGTTGGCGGTCTTGGTGGTCAATGTCAGCGCCTCCGCGGATGGATCGAACGAAGTGCCGAAAGAGACATAGTAGGTTTGCTGCGGCGTCGGCTTGATGAGCAAGGCGGCGCGCGGACTGGTGACGTTATCCGTATGTTCGAGATCGAGGAGAGGCCCCGGCACCGCAATGGTCTGCACGTAATCCGCGGCGAACCGATCGAAGCGCACTCCGGCGACGAAATCCACATAGGGACCGAAGCCCAAGGTGTCCGTGGCGTAGGCGGAATAAGAATGGGCCGTCGTGTCTTGCTGCGATGTAATCGCCTCTCCCCCGGGGAGCGGCTCGTAGGGATTCGGATCGAGCAAGGGTGTTTCGGGCACCCAGTCGTTGTCGGTGTCGAACGGATTGTTGTAACGGGCGATGTCGGAAGTCTGGCGGGACACTTCGATGCCGGTGAACAGCGAGTGCGAAACGGCCCCGGTGGTGAACCGCAGTGTCACGTCGGTCTGATTGGTCAGGTTGGTCTGCGAACCCGAGCTGCCCGGAGCGTCGCGTCCGACCAGAATATCGCTCAAGCGGCGTGCCCGGCGCCGGCACATTGCCGCCGAAGTTCGGCATGGTGTCCTGATAGTCGAACAGGTAGTGCGCATAGCGCAGCGTGTCGGCGATGGAGAAGTCCGCGTTGAAGTCGTGCTTGTAGCGCGCCGTCCCGATGTCGTCTTCCGTCGTCACATGATCGGAAATCAGGCCGAAGTAGGCGTCGCGCGGCACGGGTGCCGGGCGTCCGTCCAGGAACGGGATGCCCGCATCGGGACGATTGTTCTCCTGCTGATGCAGGTAGGTGAGGATCAACGAGTCGTCCTCGCCGATGCCGAGCGCCAGCGAGGGCGCCACGCCCCAGCGCCGATTCTTGACGAAGTCGCGATCCGCGACTTCCGAGGATTCTCCCATCGCATTGAAGCGGAAGGCGGCGGTCGAGCTGAGCGGCACGTCGATGTCGGTGGTCGCGCGGTATTCGTGGTTGGTGCCGAAATCCACGGTCACGGCATCGAGCGGCGTCAGCGTCGGCGCCTTGCTCACTTGATTGATGGCACCGCCGGTCGAGCCGCGGCCGAACAGGATGGCGGACGGCCCTTTGACCACTTCCACGGATTCCAGGTCGAAACTGTCGCGGGTATAGACCGCCGCATCGCGAACGCCGTCGAGGAAGAAATCGTTGAAGGCGGAGAAGCCGCGCAAATTCACGGTATCGCCGCGCGCGGTGCCCTCGCCGGCGTTGAGGGTGATTCCCGGGACATTTTTCAACGCATCCTCGAGCCGGGTGGCCGCCTGGGCCTGCATGAGTTCGGCGCTGACCACGGTGACCGACTGCGGCGTGTTCTGTAGATCGCCCGGCAGCTTGTCGCTCGATCAAGCGGCCGCACGCCGTTGACGACGACCTGATCCAAGGCGTTCTTCGGTGCGTCGGAATCGCCTCCATCCGCCGCGGCCTCCTCGCTGTGTGCAACGGACACTCCGAGGATGGGCGCTGCGCAAACCCCCAGGGCGCCGAGCGCCTGCAAAGCGGCAGCGGTCGCCTTGGAAAGAGGATCTGAAACGCCTGCGGGAACGGGGGAACGCATTGAGACCTCGTGATGGACATGCCGCGCGAATCGCATTGCTAATAGTAATCATTCGCATTTACATGTCAAGGTCAGGCGGTGAACATCCGACGCTCGCGCCCCCGGGGCGCCCGCATCAGCAGCCTGCTGCCGCAGACGTATAATCCCCGCCAATGAACGGCGAGCTATGCGATGTGGCGGTGATCGGCGGCGGCCCGGCCGGCAGCACGGCCGCGGCATTGCTGGCGCGGCGCGGCTACAAGGTGATCGCGCTGGAGAAGGCGCATCACCCGCGCTTTCACATCGGCGAATCGCTGCTGCCGATGAATCTTCCGGTGTTCGAGCGGCTGGGCGTGCTCGACAAGGTGCGCGCGCTCGGCGTGTTCAAGCCGGGCGCGGACTTCGAAGCCGACAACGAGCGCGGCTACAACACCTACGCCTTCGCCCGCGCGATCGGCAGCAGTCCGCCGCACGCCTACCAGGTATGGCGGCAGGACTTCGACAAGATGCTCTACGACCACGCGCGCGAATGCGGCGCGGACGCGCGCGAGGGCCACGAGGTGATCAAGGTCGAGCAGAACGGTCCGCGCGAAACGCGGCTCGAAGTGCGCGCCGATGACGGCCGCAGCTACGGCATTCAGGCGCGCTACGTGGTCGATGCCAGCGGCCGCGACGCCTTCCTTGCCGCGAAGAAGAAACTGCGGCGCAAGAACGACCAGCATCAGAGCGCGGCCATCTTCGGCCACTTCCGCGGCGCCGAGCGGCGCGCGGGCGAGGATGAGGGCAATATCAGCATCTACAGCTTCGAGCACGGCTGGATGTGGATGATTCCGCTGCCCGACGGCGTGATGAGCGTCGGCGCGGTATGCCGCCCGGATTACCTCAAGCAGCGCAAGGGCCGCACCGTGGAGTTCCTGCTCGAGACGCTGAAGCGCAGCCCCGCGCTGTGGCGGCGCATCGAGCACGCCGAGCTGATCGGCGACGAAGTGCGCGTCACCGGCAACTATTCCTACGACTCGGCGCGGATGGGCGGCCCGGGCTGGGTGCTGGTCGGCGATGCCTTCGCGTTTCTCGATCCGGTGTTCTCCTCCGGCGTGTACCTGGCGATGAGCGGCGCGGAGCAGGCGGTGGACGTGGTGGACGGCGCACTGCGCGAACCGGCCCGCGAGGCGGCGCTGCTGCGCAAGCTGGAGAAGCGCCAGCGCGCCGGCATGGCCCGCTTCTCCTTCTTCATCTACCGCTTCAACGGCCCGGTGATGCAGCAGATGTTCCGCGCGCCGCGCAACACCTGGCAGCTCGAGCAGGGCGTGATCTCCATGCTCGCCGGCGACCTGTTCGACACGCCGAAGGTGCTGTGGCGCCTGAAGCTGTTCAAGCTGGTCTACGCGATCAGCGGCCTGCGCGACTGGCGGCGCTGGCGCGCCGAGCACAAGTACCGGCTGGCGCAGGCGCGCTCGCAATTCACCGGCGGCAACACGCCGCTGGACAAGGTCTAGGGGCGGTTGCATTTCATGAAGGATAGCGGCTACTGACAATTGGACTGCCGCAACTTGGACGAACGTCGATCAATCAACGACATGGGAGACTCGTCATGCGAATCGAACGTCGACTGATCTTGAGCTTGGGCATTGCCGCCGTCATCAGCCTCGCCGCGATAGTCTCGCGCGCGGACGAGACCTGCAATTCGCCCTACATGTCCGGGCTGATCAAAGGCCAGGAAGACTTCGTGCACGTGTGGACCCTGGGCGTGCCGGGCCTGGGCGATGGATCGGACAAGCTCGTTACCATCGATGCGAATCCCGCGTCGAAGCACTACGGGAAGGTGATTCACAAGATTTCGGTCGGCGGACGCGGCGAAGCCCATCACATGGGGTTCACCGACGATCGCAAGTATCTGTGGGCCGGCGGTCTCGACGACAGCAAGATCTATGTCTTCGACGTGGGCACCGATCCGTCGCATCCGAAGCTCGTCAGAACGATCGACGATCTCTCGGCGAAGACCGGTTACGCGGGACCGCACACATTCTACGCACTGCCCGGCCGCATGCTGATCGGCAGTCTGTCGAACGTCGCGGACAAGGGCGGCAGTGACCGGCATGGCCGTCTACAACAATAAGGGCGACTTCATCGCCAAGTACGACATGCCCACATCCACGATCAGGCAGATCAAGGGCGATGGCTATGGCTACGACATTGCCGTGAACCCCGCGAAGAATGCGTTGTTGACCTCGAGTTTCGCCGGCTGGAACAACTACATGCGCGATCTCGGCGAGGTCGTGAAAGACCCCGAGGCGATGAAGCATTTCGGCAATACCATGGTCATGTGGAATCTCAAGACCATGCAGCCGGAACAGATTTTCGCCGTGCCGGGAGCGCCGCTCGAGATTCGCTGGGCGCTGCCCGAGGGTCAGGATTGGGCAATCACCGCCACGGCGCTCACCTCGCAATTATGGCTGGTCAAGCGCGATGCCCAGGGTCATTGGGCCGCGAAGGACGTCGCCGCCATCGGCGATCCGGCCAAGATTCCCCTGCCGGTGGATATCTCGATCACGGCCGATGCCAAGGGATTGTGGGTCAATACCTTCATGGACGGCACCACGCATTACTTCGATCTCTCGGATCCCGAGCATCCGCGGCAGACCTACAGCAAGCACACCGGCAGCCAGGTGAACATGGTGTCGCAGAGCTGGGACGGCGGGCGCGTTTACATCACCTCGAGCCTGCTGTCGAAGTGGGACAAAAAGGGCAAGGATAACGAGCAGTTCCTGCGCGCCTTCCATTGGGACGGCCATGAACTCACGCCCGCGTTCGAGGTCGACTTCACCAAGGAGCAGCTCGGACGCCCTCATCACATGAAGTTCAGCGCCAATCCGCCGCGCCTGGCTTCGCTGGTGGACGCCTCCGTTCGCTGATGCGCCCGCTCGGCGTGCCGATGCCTCGACTCGCGGCGATGAGGCGCTCGCGCGGCGCGGTGTTCCGGGCGGCGCTGATGGCGCTGGCGCTCGCCGGGATCAGCGCAGTCGGCGGTGTGAGCGGCGTGGCAAGCGCCACTGAAGATCCCGGCAAGGCGGTCGCGCCACGCATGGAATTCGTGCCGCCGCCGGCGGGCAGCTACAAATTGCAGAAGATCCAGCGCGTATCGGATGCCGTATTGCTCGACAGCACGGGCCATACTGTCCGGCTCGCGGCAGTTGACACAGGGCAAGATCACTCTGTTGACGTTCTTCTACACCTACTGCGTCGACCCTCTGGGCTGCCCGTTTGCGCACGTCACGCTTGCCCATTTGCGCGATCGAGTGAGAGGCGACCGCTCGCTGTCGGGCCGCGTGCGTTTCGTGAGCATCAGCCTGGATCCCACCCATGACACGCCCGCAGCCATCGCAAGCTACGGGCAGGAATTTGCGGTCGATCCAAAATTCGAGTGGCGCTTCTTGACGGCGCGCCGCGTGCCGGAGCTTCTGCCCGTTCTGGATGATTTCGGGCAGGATGTCAGCGTGGAAATGGACGAGAACTGGCCGTGCGACGCGCACCCTGCATCACATGCTGAAAATGTTTCTGATCGACGCCCGCGGCGAGGTACGGGAAATCTACACCCTGGCCTTCGTGCAGCCGCAGGTGATGTTCAACGACATCAAGACGCTGGCGCTGGAAGCGGGCTGATCGGCCGTCAAGGCCCTTCGTAGCCGTCGGTGAGCGTGTTCAAGAACGCCACGATGTCCTTGATGTCGGCTTCGCTCAATGCGGGCGCATCGCCGGCGTGCCGGTCAAAGGGAGCCTGGGTATCGACATTGCCTTGATACTGCGCCGGCAAGTCATCGAATTTCGCCATGCGTCCGTCCGCCCCGCGGGAATACCACTTCTGCGGCCGGGTATCCCGCTCGGCGTAAAAGCGCACCACGTCCTCCAAGCGATGAAACACGCCGTTGTGAAAGAACACGCTGCCGAGTCGCCACATTGCGCAGCGAGGGAGTGCGGAACAAGCCGCAGTATTCCTTCTTGTCCGCCAAGTCGGTGCGCAGCGGCCCGCACAGCCCCAGGTCGTAGTAGCGGCTGTCGGCATTGGCGGGAATGGCCGAGTTGCGCGGCGCGCCGACGGCGGCATATCCGAAATCCGTGAACTGCGGAAACGCGCCCCTGCGCATGGCGCTCGGATGGCAGCGCGCGCAATTCCCTTTCGCCGGATCGTTGAAGGCGGCCAGGCCGCGCAATTCGTCGCCGCTCAACGAAGTCCGGTGCCGCAGCCACGCGTCGTACTTGCTGCTGTAGGGATAGAACTCCCTGCGGGCTTTGCTGGAAAGTCTCCAAGGACATCAGCACCGCCTTGAACGCCAGCGCCTGGTCGTCGAACACCTTGTCGCCGAAGGTCTCGCGAAACCGCGCCGCATAGCCCGCGCGCCGCACCTTGGCCAGCACTTCGTCGACGCTGCCGTTCGCCATCTCGAAGGGCGAGAACAGGGGCAGGCGTGCCTGATCGTGCGCCGATTGCGCCCGGCCGTCCCAGGTCCGGCCTCCGGCGGGACCTTGATCGATGCTGTCATCCTCATCGTCGTCGAAGTAATGCTCGGTGAAGGGCGGAATGTTCTGGGCATACATCAGCGAAGGCACCGCACGCACGCCATACTGCCGCCCATCGCGGCCCCCTCGCTGCACCGGCAGATCATTGGGCGGCCCGAAGGCGTGCCTCGGGTCATGGCAGGTCGCGCACGCCATTTTGCCGGAGGCCGACAGGGACGCATCGAAGAACAGCGCGCGGCCGACCGCCGTCATGGCCGCGGCCGTCGGCATTTTCTCGAAGCTATTCGCATAGAAAGGCGTGCTGTCGGCGGACGCAACGCCGCGGGACACCGATTGCCGCGCTCCAGGCCCACGCCACCCCGACGGCCGCAGCGCCGAAGCCAAGAATTCTCCGGCGCCTGCCTTGATGTCGCCGGTGGCCTTCGGGCAAGAGTGTCACACGGCCAATATTACTCCGCGGCCGCTCTCCCCCTGGTACCTCGGCACCGTGATTTTGACCGGTCAAAATCCCTGTCTCGAGGTACCTAGTGCAGCGAGCCGCCGCTCGGCCCCGGCAACCCCCGCATTGAACAATTGCGCAACGTCCACCGCGTCGAATACATAGGCGCGATTGCAGAAATCGCAGCGCACTTCGACCTCCCCGCGCTCCGCCAGCACCGAGCGAGTTTCCGCCTCGCCCAGGCTTTGCAGCATGCCGCCGACCCGTTCGCGCGAACATCGGCAGCGAAAATAAACCGGCGTCGGCTCGTACAGGCGCACATCGTCTTCGTTGAACAGCCGGTGCAGAATTTCCGCATCGCCCAGCGTGCGCAGCTCGCCGGCAGTGAGCGTCTCGCCGATCAGCTGCACGCGCCGCCACGCATCGTCGACCGCCGCGGCATCCGCCGCATGCGCGCCCGGCGAGCGCATCCGCGACGGGAAGTCTTTGCAGCAGCATCCCCGACGCGCCGTCGGCGTCGGCATGCAGCCAGAGCCGCGTCGGCAATTGCTCGGAATTCTCGAAATAGACCTGCAGCGATTCGGCCAGACGCCGGCCCGCGATGGGCACGATTCCCTGATAGCGCTGCGAAGCGTCGTCGGTTTCCAAGGTCACGGTGAGATTGCCGGCGCCGATCAGATCGGCTATCCGGGCTGCGGCCGCCCGCCGTGCTCGCGCCGGCGCCCCCGCCGGCAAAGCCGCTTTCTTTGTACCTTGCCAGCCCCCGAACGCCGAGACCGCTGGTGCATTGGGCCAGCATGAGATGCACCGGCCCGTCGCCCTGCAATTGCAGCGACAGAACACCGTCGAACTTGATGGTCGCGGCCAGCAGCAGCGAGGCTGCCACCGCCTCGCCCAAGGTGTCGCGGATCGGCGCGGGGTACTCGCGATGCTCTATCAAGGCGCGCCAAGCGGCGTCGAGGTGTACCAAGTGTCCGCGGATCGGGAATTGCTCGAACATGAAGCGATGCAGACAGTCGCGGTCATGCATCTTACGCATCACCGCCCAGCTTTCGCTTCAGCAATTCGTTGAGTTGCGCCGGGTTTGCCTTGCCGCCCGTCGCCTTCATCGCCTGCCCGACGAAGAACCCGAACAGCTTGTCCTTGCCGGAACGGTAGTCGGCGAGCTGCTTCGGATTGGCGGCGATGACGGCGTCGATGACGCCCTCGATGGCGCTCGAATCGGTGATCTGCTTCAGGCCCTTGGCATCGATGATGGCATCCGCGGATTTGCCCTCGGACCACATCGCCTCGAACACCTCTTTGGCGATCTTGCCCGAAATGGTCTGATCGACGATACGCGCCAACAGACCGCTCAACTGCGCGGGTGCGATGCGCGAAGCGGCGATATCGAGATTGTCCCGGTTCAGCGCGCTCGACAATTCGCCCATGACCCAATTCGCGGCCAGCTTCGCATGCGCGGCATTGGGCTGCGCATTCCCCGCTTCGCGCGGGGCCAGCTCGGCCACCACCGCCTCGAAATACGCGCCGAGCTCGCGGCTCGCGCTCAGGACGCCGGCGTCGTAGGCCGAGAGACTGAAATCCCGCGCGAAGCGCGCCGCCTTGTCGTCGGGCAGCTCCGGCAGCGTCGCCCGCACGGCGTCGATGAACGCTTCGTCGATCACCACCGGCAGCAGATCGGGATCCGGAAAATACCGGTAGTCGTTCGCCTCTTCCTTGGAGCGCATGGAACGGGTCTCATCCTTGTCCGAATCGTACAGGCGTGTCTCCTGCACCACCGTGCCGCCGCTCTCGAGCAAGTCGATCTGCCGCGAGACTTCGTAGTGAATCGCCTTCTCGACGAATCGAAAGGAGTTCAAATTCTTGATCTCGGCGCGCGTGCCGAATTTCTCGCGGCCGCGGGGCCGCACCGAGACATTGGCGTCGCAGCGAAACGACCCTTCCTGCATGTTGCCGTCGCATATCTCGAGATAGCGCACCAGGGTGTGGATCTTCTTCATGTACGCCACCGCCTCCTTGGCGGAGCGCATGTCGGGTTCGGAAACGATCTCGAGCAGCGGCGTGCCGGCGCGGTTCAAATCGATGCCGCTGGCATGAGCCAGTCCCTCGTGCAGCGACTTGCCGGCGTCCTCCTCGAGATGCGCCCGGGTGATGCCGATGGTCTTGACCGTGCCGTCGTCGAGCATGACCGCGAGCTTTCCCTGCTTGACCACCGGCAATTCGTACTGGCTGATCTGATAGCCCTTCGGCAGATCGGGATAGAAGTAGTTCTTGCGCGCGAACACCGATCGGCGCGCCACTTCCGCGTCGATGCTCAGCCCGAATTTCACCGCCATGCGCACGGCTTCCGCATTCAGCACCGGCAGCACGCCGGGATACGCCAAGTCGACCAAACTCGCCTGGGTGTTCGGCGGGGCGCCGTAGGCCGTCGCGCTCCCCGAGAAAATCTTCGACTGGGTCGCGAGCTGCGCGTGGATCTCGAGGCCGATGACGACTTCCCATTCGTTCGATCCCGTGGCGTTCAATCCCGTGGCGGTCATTGCTCGTACCCCGGCGGCGATCGGCGATGCCAATCGGTCGATTCCTGGAAGCGATGCGCCGCGTTCAAGAGTTTCGCTTCGGAGAAGTGCGGTCCGATCAGCTGCAAGCCCATGGGCAGCCCATCGACGAACCCGCAGGGCAGCGACAGCCCGGGCAGGCCCGCCAGATTGGCGCCGATGGTGTAGATGTCGTTCAGGTACATGGTGACCGGATCGTTGATCTTGGCGCCGATGGCGAAGGCCGGGGTCGGGGTGGTGGGCCCGATCAGCAGGTCGACCTTGCCGAAGGCCGCTCGAAAATCGTCGGTGATCAGGCGCCGCACTTTCTGCGCCTTCAGATAGTAGGCATCGAAGTACCCGGCCGACAGCACGTAGGTACCCGTCATGATGCGGCGCTTCACCTCGGCACCGAAGCCCTCGCCTCGCGACCGCGTATAGAGGTCCAGCAGATCCTTCGGCTGCTCGCAGCGATAACCGAAACGCACGCCGTCGAAGCGCGAGAGATTGGAGGAGCACTCGGCCGGCGCGACCACGTAATAGGTGGGCACCGACAGGGGCAGGTGCGGCAGGCTGACCTCGACGGTCTCGGCGCCGAGATTCCTGTAGATCTTCAGCGCATCGTGAATCAGCGCCGCGTTGCGCGCCTCCAGGCCGTCGAAAAACTCCCGCAGCAGGCCGATTTTGAGGCCTGCGAGCGGTGCATTCAGGGCGGCGGGATAATCAGGCACGGGAACATCGACGCTGGTCGAATCCCGCGGATCGAACCCGGCCATGGCCTTGAGGACGATGGCCGCATCGGCGGCGCTGCGGGCAAAGACCCCCGCCTGGTCGAGGCTGGATGCGAAGGCGATCATGCCGTATCGCGACACGCGTCCGTACGTCGGTTTGACGCCGGTCACGCCGGTCAGCGCGGCGGGCTGGCGGATCGAACCGCCGGTGTCCGTGCCGGTGGCGAAGGGTGCCAGGCGCGCGGCCGTCGCCGCCGCCGACCCGCCGGAGGAGCCGCCGGGGACTTTGGCCGTATCCCAGGGATTCTTGACCGGCCCGTAGTAGCTGGTCTCGTTGGAGGAGCCCATGGCGAACTCGTCCATGTTGGACTTGCCCAGCATGACGGTGCCGGCCGCCTTGAGCCGCGCCACCACCGTGGCGTCGTAGGGCGCGACGAAATTGTCCAGCATGCGCGAACCGCAGCTGGTGCGCACCCCGTCCGTGCAGAAAATATCTTTATGAATGAGGGGGATGCCGAGCAGGGGACCCTGCTCGCCCGCGGCCCGCCGGGCGTCGGCCGCCGCGGCGGCGGCCAGCGCCTGTTCAGCCGTGAGGGTGATCAGCGCATTCAAGGCGGGATTCAAGCGCTCGATCCGGGCCAGGAAATGCCGCGTCAGTTCAACGCTGGAAATCTGCCCCGAATTCAAGGTACGGCCCAGCTCGCCGATGGAAAGTGTGTGCAACATCGTCACCTAAGAATAGCAGGCCCCGCCGCAATCGCGGGGCTACTCGATGACCCGCGGCACGACGTACAGGCCGGCCTGCACGGCCGGTGCATTGGCCTGATATTTCTCGTGATGGTCGCTCTCCGAAACCTGGTCGGCGCGCAGCCGCTGATGCTGGCCATCGAGAGGATGCGCCATGGGCAGCACGTCCTCGGTGGTCGTACGCGACAACTCATCGACGAAATCGACGATGCTCGACAAGCTGGTCACGTACACCGGCATCTCTTGTTCGGTGATCGACAGCCGCGCGAGGTGCGCGATTTTCTCGACGTCTTGACGGGTTAGGCTCATAGGGTTTGCTCAAAAATGCGCACCATCTCACGCAAAATAAGCATGATGAATGATACACGTTGCCTTGCTGAATGTCGTGTCGGTTGTTACATTACCCGAACTTTTTTCACCCCCTTTTCGCAAGAAAAATATCCCATGTTCAAACGCCTTAGAGGTTATTTCTCCAATGACCTCTCAATCGATCTTGGAACCGCCAACACGCTGATTTACGTTCGCGAGCGCGGTATCGTTCTGAACGAACCGTCGGTCGTCGCGGTGCAAGATGAGCCCACCCGAGGCGGCAAAATCATCGTCGCGGTCGGGGTCGAAGCCAAAAACATGCTGGGCCGGACCCCCGGACACATCACGGCGGTGAGGCCGATGAAGGACGGGGTCATAGCGGATTTCACCTATACCGAAAAGATGCTGCAGTACTTCATCAAGAAGGTGCACGGCAACCGGTTTCTGAGCCCCAGCCCACGGGTGCTGGTCTGCGTTCCCTTCGGCTCCACCCAGGTCGAACGGCGCGCCATCAAGGAGTCGGCCGAGGGCGCCGGCGCGCGCAGCGTCGATATCGTCCCCGAGCCCATGGCCGCGGCGGTGGGCGCCGGCCTTCCGGTGCAGGAGGCGCGCGGCTCCATGGTGCTCGACATCGGCGGCGGCACCTCCGAGGTGGCCGTCATCTCGCTGAACGGCATCGTCTACGCGGCGAGCGTGCGCATCGGCGGCGACAAGTTCGACGAAGCCATCACCAATTACGTGCGGCGCAACTACGGCATCCTGATCGGCGAAGCCACGGCCGAGCGCATCAAGCTGGAGATCGGATCGGCCTATCCGGGCCAGACGGTGCGCGAGATATCCGTCAAGGGCCGCAATTTGTCGGAAGGCGTGCCGCGCAGCTTCACCTTGAACTCCAATGAGATACTGGAGGCGTTGCAAGAACCGCTGCAAGGCATCGTGGGCGCGGTCAAGCAGGCGCTCGAACAGACGCCGCCCGAGCTCGGCGCCGATGTCGCCGAGCGCGGCATCGTGCTGACCGGCGGCGGTGCCTTGCTGCGCGACGTCGATAAGCTGCTCATGGAAGAAACCGGCCTGCCTGTGGTGGTTGCGGACGATCCGCTGACTTGCGTTGCGCGCGGCGGCGGCCGGATCCTCGAACTCACCGAGGAACATGGACCGGGCATATTCGGATTGGAGTAATGCAAGCGAAGGGACGCCCGGAAGCCTACTATCTGAGTATTTCCCGTGGTCGCCTTTCGTAACACCGATACTTCCGGTCGCACGACGGGACTGCTGATACGCTGCGTGCTGTATTCCCTGCTGGCCCTGGCGCTCATCATCGTCGACAAGCACTACGATCAGCTCGGCAGGATTCGCCGGGTTCTCTCGATCGTCGCGTACCCCGTGCAAATTGCGGTCGCCAGCCCCTTCGAGGGCTGGGACTGGTTTCGCGAAAGCGTCACGACCCGGGATGCCTTGCGCGCCGACAAATCCAAGCTCGAAGCGGAATTGCGCCTGGCGCAATTCCGCCTGCAGCGCTACGAGGCGCTGGAGGCCGAGACTCAGCGTCTGCGCGGCCTGCGCGACAGCACGGTGGGAGTGACGGACCGATTCATCATCGGCGATGTGATGGATGTGGATCTGGATGCCTTCCGCGAGCGCGTATTGGTCGACAAAGGTGCGCAAGATGGCGTCTTCGTCGGGCAAGCCGTGTTGGACGCCGGCGGGGTATTCGGCCAGGTGGCGCGCGTCGGCCAGCTGACCGCCGAGGTGATTCTGCTCAGCGACGCCACCCATGCCATCCCCGTGCAGATCAATCGCAACGGCTTGCGCACCATTGCCGTGGGCACGGGCGATACGAACCGGCTCAAGCTACCCTACCTTCCCACCAGCGCCGATGTGGTGGCCGGGGACCTCTTGGTGACCTCCGGGCTCGGCGGTGGATTTCCGGCCGGCTACCCGGTCGGCACCGTGGCGGAAGTCAAACGCGACCCCGCCCAGTCCCTTGCCGAAGTCGACGTCAAGCCGGCCGCCGCCCTCGATCGGTCGCGCGAGCTCATGTTCGTCTGGTTGAAACCGCAGCCGGCCGCCACCGCGAAGCCCACGGCGGCTGCGCCGCCTGCGCAAGCCACGGCGCGGCCGCCGAGCGCAACCGCCAAGCCCGCGCCGGCTGCGCCGCCTGCGGGAGCCCACACCCCATGATGCGCGAGACGCGAATCCGCCGCCTGCCCATGGCCCTGTCGGCGCTCGTGGCGCTGGCACTGGCGGTGCTGCCCCTGCCGGCGGTGCTGGAGGCGTTTCGCCCGGATTTTCTGGTGCTGGTGGTCCTGTACTGGTCCATCGAGTCGCCCCGGGCCGGGGGCCTCACGCTGGCCTTCGTGTCGGGTCTCGCGCTCGACGTGATCCAGGGCGTGGTGCTCGGGCAGCACGCTCTCGCGCTCACCTTGATGGCCGGCTGGGCCACGCACCTACGGCTGCGCCTGCGGGTATTCTCGATGCTATCGCAATGCCTGACCATATTTGCCTTGTTGACCGGTTATCAGTTCGTGCTGTTCTGGGTAGACGGCGCCACCGGCAACCCCGTCACGACGTTCGGCCGCTGGCTCGCGCCCGTCATCGGCGCCCTGCTGTGGCCGCTGCTGGCCGGCGTCTTGAGCCGCCTCCATGAACGCTGACTGCCGGCAACGGTCGAGGCTATAGGCTATGAGATTCGATGAGTTCTCCACATCCCGAACCCGCCGCACCCTGACGGCCGGCGGCCGCACCCTGCGTGCCTTGGGGCTGGACGGCCCGCTGACCGGAGTGCTGGCCATCATCGTGTGCTTCGGCATTCTGGTGGTGTACAGCGCCTCCGGGCAGAACGTGAAAATGGTCGAGCACCATCTGGGGAATATCGCCATTGCCGTGGCCGCGATGCTGGCCCTCGCGCGTCTGGCGACACCTCAGTACCTGCGCTTGTTTGCGCCCATCGCCTACGTCATCGGCGTGCTGCTGCTCATCGTGGTCGAGGTGACCGGCCACGTGGGCAAGGGCGCGCAGCGCTGGCTGGACGTGGGGTTCATGCGCTTCCAGCCTTCCGAGATCATGAAGCTGGCGGTCCCGATGATTTGCGCCTGGTACATGCACGAGCGCCCCTTGCCGCCGACCTTCAAGGACCTGCTCGTCATGGGCATCCTGATCGCAATTCCCACGGCGATGATCGCCAAGCAGCCGGACCTGGGCACGGCCTTGCTGATCGCGGCCTCCGGTCTCATCGTGATGCTGCTCGCCGGCCTGCAGCTGCGCATCATATTGATATCCATCCCCCTGCTGGGAGGCGCCGTCTGGGCGGCCTGGCATTTCATCCACGATTACCAGCGACAGCGCATACTGACGTTCTTAAATCCAGAAAACGACCCGCTGGGCACCGGGTACCACATCATCCAGTCGCAAATCGCGATCGGCTCCGGCGGTTTGTTCGGCAAGGGCTACATGATGGGCAGTCAGGCGCAGCTGGAATTTCTGCCGGAGCGCTCCACGGACTTCATATTCGCGGTCATCGGCGAGGAATTCGGGCTGCTGCCCTGCCTCATGCTGCTGCTGTTGTACGGCGTCGTGATCGGGCGCGCTCTGTATCTTGCCATGCAGGGCCAGGATACCTTTGCGCGGCTGACCGGAGGCGCCATCGCGCTCAGCTTCTTCGTCTATGTGTTCGTCAACTCCGGCATGGTCAGCGGCATCATACCGGTGGTCGGAGTACCGCTGCCGATGATCAGCTACGGCGGCACATCCATGGTCACGCTGCTGGCGGGCTTCGGAATACTGATGGCCCTGCATTCGCATCGCAAGCTCATCGGATCTTGAGAGAAGTGCGCATTCTGCCCGGTTTGAAGCCTCTGTTCCTGCTCGCGGTCGTTCTCGTGCGCGAATTCGGGGCCCGCGGCCGCGATCGACGTCAAGCGCGCCGACGTCAAGGATTTCATCGCGCACATGGCGGGCACCTCGTCTTTCACGAAGCGGCAATTGCGCAAGCTGTTGAAGGCGGCGAAGAGTCAGCCGGCGATCATCGACGCGATGGACCGGCCCGCCGAAAAAGCCAGGCCCTGGTCCGAATACCGGCCGATTTTCATCACCGAAAGACGCATCCGCGAGGGCGCGGAGTTCTGGGCCGCGCATCGCCAGGCTCTCGATCAAGCCAGCATTCGCAGCGGCGTGCCGCCGGAATACCTGGCGGCCATTCTCGGCGTCGAAACCTACTACGGCCGCCTGACCGGTTCATACCGCGTGCTCGATGCGCTGGCCACGCTGGCCTTCGACTACCCGGCCCGTGCGCCGTTCTTTCGCGATGAACTCGAACAGTATCTCTTGCTGACCCGCGACACGGGTCTCGATCCCCTGAGGGTCAAGGGGTCCTACGCCGGCGCCATGGGCGCGCCGCAATTCATGCCGTCGAATTACCGGCGCTATGCCGTCGACGCGGACGCGGACGGACATATCGACTTGTGGACCAATTGGCCGGATGTCTGCGCCAGCGTCGGCAACTATCTCAAGGAGCATGGCTGGAATGCCGGCGAGCCCGTGCTGAGCGAAGCCAGCGTGGCCCCCGACCAGGCGCCGGATCTGGACGGCCGCACGCTGGCGCTGTCCGAAACCGTGGGGTCGCTGCACACCAAGGGGGTGAGCTTTGACAGTCCGATGCCGGCGGATGCACCCGCACTGCTGATTGCCGTCGACGATACGGACGGAGTTCACTGGCGCGTCGGCTACAATAATTTCTACGTCATCACCCGCTACAACCACAGTGCTCTGTACGCGATGGCAGTGTATGAACTGGCGGCAGCGGTCAAACAACGGGTGTTGTTGAACGACGCGTCCAGCCCCGCAGCGCCGGCCGCCGCAACTCAGCAACCGGCCTCGCCGTGAATGCACGCCGCGCACTCGCCGCCCCGCTGGCGCTGACCATGCTCCTCGGGCTCGCCGCCTGCTTCAGTGCGCCGCAGCGCCCCGCGCCCATTTCCACCGTGCCGCCGGTTTTATCGGCGCCACCCATGCCGGATTCCGTGCCGGATGCCGTTCCGCGCATCGAGCCGCGGGCGCGCAACGGCAATCCGCCGTTTTACGATGTGTTCGGCAAGCGCTACTACGTCCTGTCCTCGAGCGTCGGCTACTGGGAGCGCGGGGTCGCGTCCTGGTACGGACCGGGCTTCCACAAGGAACGAACCTCCATCGGCGAACCCTACGACATGTACGCCATGACGGCGGCCCACAAGACACTGCCGTTGCCCGCCTACGTACGCGTCACGAATTTGCAGAACGGCCGAAGCGTCGTGGTCCGAGTCAACGATCGCGGTCCCTTCGTCGGCAATAGAATCATCGACCTCTCCTACACGGCTGCGGCCAAGCTCGACATGTTGCGCAATGGTACCGCCATGGTCGACGTTCGCGTCATTGATCGCGATGACGCCGCCGCTGCTCACGGCCTCGACTGCGCCCGCCGCACCGGCGAGTGCGGCGCCGGTGGCCGCGGCCCTTGCCGTGGTGCCCTTCGCCGACGCATCGCCCGCCACGCCGCAACCCGTTACGCCGCCGCCCGCTACGGCACCCGGGGGCGCCTCCGCCCAAGCGAGCACCGCGGGCGCCGCGTTCACCCGCCCTGCGCTGTTCATCCAGGCCGGCGCGTTCTCCGACCCCGCGAACGCCGACCGCTTGGTGGAAAAACTGCGCGGCGGCAGCCTGGGCAAGGTCTTCGTGCGCGACGATGTGATCGCGGGCCGCAGAATGTATCGAGTGCGCATAGGGCCGGTGCCCGATGTCGCGGAGTTCGACCGCGTGGTCGCCGCGCTCGAGCGGGCCGGCATCAACGATGCGCATCTCGCGCTCGATTAGCCTGCAGACGAATTTTGCCGTGCGATAATCCCCAACATTCATTCATTTTTATCAAGGTATTCACGTAATGCTCCGCTCCTTTCTGGCCTGCGTCTTTCTCACAGCGTTTGCGACCGTTCCCTGTTTTGCCGATACCCCCGCACCGCCGGCGCCGGCCGCCTCGACCACCATCCCGACGGCGCCGCAGGTCGATGCGCGCGCGTACATCGTCGTCGACTTTCGCACCGGCAAGATCCTGGCGGCGAAGGATGCGGTGGCGAGAATGGAGCCGGCCAGCCTCACCAAGCTCATGACCTCCTACATCGTGTTTCAGGAGCTGGCGGCGGGCAAACTCAAACTCGACGAGCAGGTGACGGTGAGCGAGCACGCCTGGCGCTCGGAAGGATCGCGCACCTTCATAGAACTGGGCAAGCCGGTATCGGTCCAGGATTTGATCCTGGGCATGATCGTGCAGTCGGGCAATGACGCCACGATTGCCCTGGCCGAACGCATCGCGGGAACCGAAGAGACGTTCGCGCAGCTCATGAACGCCAATGCGAAGCGCTTAGGCATGGTCGGCAGCCACTTCGAGAACAGTTCGGGACTGCCCTCGCCCCAGCACTACACGACGGCGCGCGATCTGTCCCTGCTGGCCAGCGCCATCATTCGCGAGTATCCGCAGTACTACAAATGGTTTTCGGTACACGAATTCGAGCACAACGGCATCAAGCAGCAAAACCGCAACGGCCTGCTGGAAAAGGACCCCACGGTCGACGGCCTGAAGACCGGCCACACCGATTCGGCGGGCTTCTGTCTGGTGACATCTTCGCTTCGCAACGGCATGCGGCTCGTGTCCGTGGTCATGGGATCGACGAGCATGAAGGCGCGTGAAAACGCCAGCGCCGCGCTGCTCAACTATGGCTTCACCTTTTACGACACCAAACTGGCGGTCAAAGGCGGTGCCGTTCTCGCCAGCGCGCACGTCTGGAAGGCGCAAAGCCCCACCGTCGATCTCGGCATCAAGGACGATCTGTACATCACCTTGCCGCGCGGCGAAGCCGACGGCATCAAAACGGCAGTCGATGTTCAGCCGCGGCTGATCGCGCCGCTCGCCCTGGATGCGAATCTCGGCACACTGCGCGTGTTCGCGGGCAATCAAACCCTGGCAACCCTCCCGCTGCATCCCCTGAAAGAGGTGGCCGCCGGCGGCTGGTGGCGGCGGTTGATCGACACCATTCGGCTGTGGTTCGTTTGACATGCCTGCGCCGCTGCCTATTTGCTACTTGAACGGCGCTTACCTGCCCCTGGCGGAAGCGCGGGTGTCGCCGCTCGACCGCGCGTTTTTGTTCGGCGATTCGGTGTACGAAGTATTTCCGATTTACGGCTCCCGCCCCTTCCGCCTGCGCGAGCATCTGGACCGGCTCAACCGCAGCCTGACCGGCATCCGCATGACGGCGCCCCTGTCGCACGCCGACTGGTTACAGCTGTCCCTGGAGCTGATTGCGCGCAATTCGGCCCGTGAAGCGTATCTGTACCTGCAGGTCACCCGCGGCATGGAATTCGGCCGCAACCACGCATGGCCCGAAGGGCTCAAGCCCACCGTGTTTGCCTACGTCACGGCCTTGGAGCCCGTGCCGGCCGCGCTGCTCGAGCAGGGTGTGTCGGCGGTGACGGCAGCGGACACGCGCTGGGCGCAACGCGACATCAAAGCCACATCCCTGCTGGCCAATATCCTGCTCAAGAAGCTCGCGGCCGATGCCGGCACATTTGAGTCCATCTTGCTGGAGAACGGCGAACTCACCGAGGGTTCATCGACGACCGTGCATGTCCTCAAGGACGGCGTCATTCACACTCCCCCCAACGGCCGGCGCATTCTTCCCGGCACGACTCGCGATGTCGTCACCGAACTGGCGGCGCGCCTTGCCTTGCCCTGCTCGAGCGGCCGCATCTCGGAGGCCAGGCTGCGGGCCGCCGACGAGATCTGGCTGGCATTTTCAACCCGCGGCGTGTTGCCGGTCACGGCCCTCGACGGCGCCCCGGTGGGTACCGGCAAGCCCGGTCCGCTATTCAAGCGAATGAACGCAGCCTTTGCCGACTACACGCGTGAATTGACCGGGACGCCGGCGCTATGAGCGATCCCAAGCTCGAAGAATTTCCGAGCGATTTCCCGATCAAGGTGATGGGGCGTCGCGACGGCGACCTGCGGGCACTCACGCAAGCCATCATCGAGCGCCATGCCGGCCCCCAACCCGAATCCAGCATTCGCACGCGCACCAGCGCGGACGGAAATTTCCTCGCGTTGACCTACATGGTGCACGCGACCAGCCGCGAGCAATTGGATGCCATCTACCGCGAGTTGACCGCCTGCAAATCGGTATTGATGGCGCTGTAGCCGGGCTCGAATTTGAGCTGCCGCAAAAGATGCGGCGTCAACCCCTTCGCCACCGTGTCCACGGCGGCGGCGCCGAGACCGGCAAAACGCGCGACGTGATCCGCCAGCCGGGTAACGGCGAGTCCGCGGTGCCCGCATACGTTGATGCGCTCGAAGGGCTCCAGATCGAGCGATACGTTGAGCGCCAATCCATGGTAACTCGCGCGGCGGCGAATCCGCAGCCCGACGCTGGCCAGCTTGGCGCCCTCGACATACACCCCCGGCGCCTCGCGCGAGCCCTTCGCCGTCACGCCGAGCTCGGCGACGTAGGCAATGACGGCATTCTCGAGCGCCTCCACCAATTCGCGCACCCCGAGCGGGTGTCGCCGCAAGTCGATGAGCGGATAGATCACCAGTTGCCCGGGGCCGTGATACGTCACCTGACCGCCGCGGTCGATCTGTACCACTGGGATGTCGCCGGGCGCCAGCACATGCTCGCGGCTCGCGTTCAATCCCAAGGTAAACACCGGAGGATGCTCGACGTACCAGATCTCATCGGGAGTCGAACTCTCTCGCTCGTCGGTAAACTTCTGCATCGCCCGCCAGGTCGGCTCATACGGCGCCATCCCGAGATGCCGGATCAGAGGCGCATCCTTCATGAGTCGCGGCGCGCAGCGGCCACTGCGCCGCTGATGAGGGCGGCGTTATTGAGGCCGGCATTGTTGCGCGCCAAGGCCTGTTCCGCGCGATAGCTCGACCGCACCAAGGGACCCGACACGCATTCCAGAAATCCCAACGCCAAGGCCCACTCGCGATACTGATCGAACTCGGCCGGCGTAACGAATCTCTCGACGGCCAAGTGATTCGGTGTGGGCCGCAAGTACTGCCCCAGTGTCAGAATGTCGACCGCCGCGGCGCGCAGATCCGTCATGGTGCGGCGAATTTCAGCCTCGGTCTCGCCCAACCCCAGCATCAGGCTGGTCTTGGTCAGCACCGTCGGCCGATATGCCTTGGCCCCACGCAGTACGCCGAGGGTCTGCTCATAGCCGGCGCGCGGATCGCGCACCGGATGAGTCAGACGGCTGACCGTCTCCACGTTCTGCGCGAACACATCCAAGCCCGAATCGAGGACGGTCTGCACGTCGCGCATGACGCCTTGAAAATCCGGGGTGAGAGCCTCCACCGCCGTGTGCGGATTGCGCTCCTTGATGGCACGAATCGTATCGGCGTAGTGCCTTGCTCCGCCATCGGGCAAATCGTCGCGATTGACGGAAGTCAGCACCACGTACTTCAGTTTCATGAGTTCGACCGAGCGTGCCGTGTTCTGCGGTTCTTCGGCATCCAGCCAGCCGCGCGGATTGCCCGTATCGACGGCACAGAAGCGGCAAGCCCGCGTGCATACGGCACCCATCAGCATGATGGTCGCCGTGCCGGCGTTCCAGCACTCGCCGATGTTCGGGCATTTCGCTTCCTCGCACACCGTGCTCAAGCGGTGCTCGCGCACGATCTGCTTGACGGAATCGAAGTGCTTGCCCGCCGCCATCGGCGCCCGCAGCCACGGCGGCTTCTTGCCGCCCACGAAGGGCTGGCTCGCCGCGCTCTGCTTGATGCCGTCCTTGATCGCCGTAAACCCTTGAGGCGTCAGGTATTTTTCACCGCTTTTGGTTGCGGGAAGCACGCCGTCGGATGGGGATGCCTTTGAAGTCAGCCATGGACTCATTATACGTGTGACGGGCGCTATACGCGCGGCGGGCGCCATACCTGTGACGGCTCAGGGCCTGACCTGCAACTCCTCATTCAGGGCCGCCAACCGCTGCGGCGTGCCCACATCCTCCCAGCGTCCCGAGTAGATCTCGGCCGTGCAACGTTTCGCGGCCATGGCGCGCAGCAGCAGCGGTTTCAGGGGGAACTCGCCGTCGGTGCAGCCGGCGAAGAATTCGCGCCGGTACACGGCAATACCGGAGAAAGTGTAGCGGCGCTCGGCCGCTGCCACGGCCAATCCCTGCTCCAATCCGAAATCTCCTTCGGGGTGTTGCGGTGGGTTGGGCACCAGCACCAGGTGCGCTTCCCGGTCGGAGGCGATTGCAAGGCTCTCGAAGGGGAAATTCGTATAGATGTCGCCGTTGACCACGGCAAAAGGTCCTGGAGCAAGGTGCGGCAATGCGCGAAATATCCCGCCGGCGGTCTCGAGCGCCCGCGGTTGCTCTTCGCTGTAGATGATCGATATTCCGTAGCGCGCACCATCCCCCAGATACTCGCGGATCTGCGCACCCAGCCACGCGAGATTGATCACGATGCGATGTATGCCTGAGCGTGCCAAGCCCATGACGTGGCGTTCGATCAGCGGCCGGTCGTGCACCCGCAGCAAGGGCTTGGGCGTGGTGTCGGTCAGCGGCCGGAGGCGTTCGCCGCGGCCGGCCGCGAGTATCATGGCCGCGCGCGGACGCTCGGGCAATGCGCTCATGCGAACGCCCGTCGCTGCGCCCCGAGAAATTCCGCTTCGATGCGCTCGGCGATGAAGTCGGCGAACGGCGCCGTTTCAGGGTAGGCTTCGGCCGCCTCGCGCGTATAGCGCAGCACCCGCGGCAAATCCTTCAGGTATTGCGACTTGCCGTCGCGGTAGAACAGGCGCGCAAAAATCCCCAGGACCTTGATGTGCCGCTGCAATCCCATCAGATCGAACCAGCGGATGAATTGCGCCTCGGTCGCGCCCAGGGGAAACCCATTGACCAGCAGCCGCTCCCGATACTGCAGTGCCCAGTCGCGCACCCGCGCCGCGGGCCATGCGATGTAGCAATCCTTCAGCAGGGACACCACATCGTAGGTCACGGGTCCCCACACCGCATCTTGGAAATCCAGGATGCCGGGATTGTCGGCCTCGGTCACCAGCAGATTTCTCGAATGATAATCTCGATGCACGAATGCGGCCGGCTGCGCCAAGGCGCTCTGCGCCAGAATCTCGAACAACCCATCCAGCATGCCGCGTTCGCCGGCCGAGACCTGCAGCCCGAGGTGAGCGCGCAAGAACCACTCCGGCATGAGCTCCATTTCGCGCATCAGCAAGGCGTGGCTGTAGCGAGGCAAATCCCGCGCCATCGCAGGACCGGCCGTTTGCATGGCGTTCAAGGCGCCGAGCGCATCCGCGTAGAGCCGGTCCGCCGCACCGTCCACCGCAAGCTCATCGAGATACTGACGCACGCCCAAATCAGACAGCAGCAGAAAGCCCCGCTTCTGATCCCTTGCCAAGATCATCGGCACGTTCAGCCCGATTCCGAGCAATAGCCTCGCCACGCTCAAGAAGGGCCCGAGATCTTCCTTATCGGGCGGCGCGTCCATGGCGATATAGGTGTCCGTGCCGCGGGTCACGCGAAAATAGCGGCGAAAACTCGCGTCGGCGGACGCCGGCGCGATGCTGGCCGCCGGCGAATCCCAACTCCTCGAACACCCATCCGCTCAAATCCGCCAGGCGGGAATCGCTTGCATCCGATAGACCCATGATTGACCATTCACTCACCGCAAATCCCGCGGCGGTCATCATTATACCGACTAAGGCGATGCATTTTGTCCATGGCTGTTCATGTCCGAGCTGCATTCATAGTCTTCGGCCTCGCGGCCGCCTGCGCGGTGCGCGCCGGAGACATGTGCCCCTCCCCGCCGAAATACCAGCCGCTCAATTCCGACATCGCCGAGGACGATCATCGCATTCACATCGACAGTAACGATGCCAAGGTCGACAACGAGGGCAATGCCGTCCTGAACGGCCGCGTCAAGGTGCGGCAGGATGCACGCAGCGTGACTTCGGATACCGTCACTTATGATCAGAAGACGGGCCGAGTCGTCGTCAAAGGGAACGTGGATTTCGAGGATCCGAAATTACGCGTGCGCAGCGTCGACGGCAGCTACGACCTGGACGGTGCGGCGAGTTTCGACCAGGGGAACTTCCAGCTCATGGGCCGCATGGGACGCGGCTTCGCAGCGGACATCAATGTGCTGCCGGACGGCAAGGTGCAGATGGCCGGGATGCGTTACACCACCTGTCCCGTCGGCAACGAAGACTGGATGCTGCAGGCCTCCTCGCTCAATATCGACACCAAGGCGCAGGTAGGGGTCGCTCGCCATGTGACCATGCGCTTCAAGGACGTGCCGATTTTCTACACGCCCTATATTTCCTTTCCCGTGGGAGATGAACGCAAGAGCGGCCTGCTGTTCCCGAGCTTCAGCCATTCCGGGAGCACCGGTTACGAGCTGGACGTCCCCTACTATTTCAATCTGGCGCCGAACTACGATCTGACCGTGACGCCCAGTTATCTATCGTCGCGCGGCGTGCAGTTGGCCGAGCAGTTTCGCTTCCTGACGGCGGCTTCCCACGGCCAGATCGATACCACCTTTCTGCCGGACGATTCGCAAACGCACAGCAACCGCAGCTACCTCCACTTCACGGACATCACGGATCTCAAGACAGGGATGCGTTTCGACACCGACATCGCGAGCGTCAGCGACAGCAGCTACTTCGAGGATTTCGCCGTGGGCTCCGACCAGACCAGCGTGACCTTCCTGGAACGCCGGGCGGACGTGTTGTATTACGACGATGCCTGGCGCGTGCGCGGCGAGCTGCAGAACTTTCAGACCATCGATATCGGCTTGCCCACGACCTGCAACCCCGATATAACGCCGGCAAGCACAAACACGTGCCCGTGCTCGGTGCCCGTGGCGTACTGCGACGAGCGGCCTTACTCGCGCGTGCCGCGGATCCAGGCGAATGCGCTGTGGCCGGTTCCGGGCACGCCTTTCGAGCTCGCGCTGGAAAGCGAGTTCGTGAATTTCCTGCGGGAAGTGGGCCCCACCGGCGTGCGCTTCAACGTGTCGCCGGAACTGCGCTGGTCGAGCCGCGGACCCGGCTATTTCTTCGAGCCCGCCGTGGGATATGACTTCACTCAGTACGATTTGAAGAATGCCGACGCCATCGGCCTCGGCGCACCCAGCACACCGACCCGGACACTGCCCTACGGGCGGGTGGATACCGGTTTGATATTCGAGCGTGAGGCAGGGTCGCAGAATCAACGCACGCAGACCCTCGAGCCGCGAATGGTCTACAGCTACGTGCCCTACCGCAATCAGGACAACTTGCCGATTTTTGATACCGGATTGCCCGACCTGAATCTGACCGAGCTGTTCCGCACCAATCGGTACGTGGGTGAGGATCGCATCGGGAATGCGAACCAGCTGGCGCTCGGCCTCACCACGCGGCTGTTCGACAATGTGTCGGGGGCTCAATATCTGTCGGCCACCCTCGGCCAGATTCGCTATTTTTCGCTTCCGCGGGTGGGTCTGCCCGAACAGGATTATTTGCAAAATTCGGGGGATAGCCTGGTCACTCTGCCCGCAGTGAATCCCCTCGCCATGCCCGGGCAGGCGGTGGTGAACTCGCGCGGCCAAATCATCATGTCCGCGCCGGGGCAATATGTCTCAGGGCTGGCCGCGCAGACCTTCGCCAGCACGCTGCCGGGGCAGGCGCCGAGCTACCACGCCTCCGATCTCGTCGCCGATGTAGCGGTGACGGCGTACAAGAACTTCAGCTTCAATTTCGACTACTTGTTGAACCCCTACACCTCGAAAACCGACAAGTCGGAGGTCTCGGTCCAGTATCGCCCCGACCCCACCCGGGTCATCAATATCGGCTACCGTTTCCAGGAAAACGTCCTGAACGAGACGGTGATACTGAAACAGTGGGACGGCTCCTTCGCCTGGCCCATCGCCGGCCACTGGAACGCCGTCGGGCGCTGGGTCTACTCCCTGCAGGACAAACAAACCATCGAGCAACTGGCCGGAATCGAGTACAGAAGCTGCTGTTGGGCGCTTCAGGTGATGCAGCGCCGCTATGTCCGGGTTACCGACGGCGCCGCGGGACTAGACACCTCGATTGCATTACAATTGGAACTGACGGGCCTAAGTTCGGTCGGAAAACCTGCGAATACCCTCTTGGAGCGTGAGATTCGAGGATATTCGGCGCGCGACCCCAATGCCCAGGACCCGGCCCCCTGACCAGGATGAATTCGACTCATGCGCAAATTTGCCTTCCTTTTCCTGAATCTGGCCTTGGGCGTGGTCCTCTCGGCGGCCTCCCACGCTCAGACGCGCGACATCGGCGTGCACGGCGAATTGCTCGACCGCATTGCAGCCATCGTCAACGACGGCCTGGTGCTGAAAAGCGAGCTGGACGCGCAGATGGATGCGGTGACCAAGCGGCTGCAGGAGCAAAAGGTCGAACTGCCCTCGCAAAGCGTGCTCAAGCAGCAGGTGCTCGATCGGTTGATTTTGCAGGAAATTCAGTCGCAGCACGCCAAGCGGGTCGGTTTGACGGTGTCCGACGAGCAATTGAACAGCGCGCTGCAGGAGATCGCGAGCCGCAATAAAATCCCCTTCGACCAGCTGCCGACGGCGCTCGCGGCGCAGGGCGTGGACTACAAGCAGTATCGCGAGAGCATGCGCAAGGAATTGACCCTGACCACCTTGCGGCAGCGCGATGTGATCGCCCACATCAATGTCAGCCCGCACGAGCTCGAGCAATTCCTCGCGCGCGAGCAGAGCGCGGCCGCCAACGATGAATTCAACGTATCGCACATTCTGCTGTCATTGCCGGAGGCCGCCACGCCGCAGCAGCTGGACGAAATCACCCACAAGGCTCAGGATTTGGCCGCGCGCGCGTCCAAGGGCGAGGACTTCGGCCAGCTCGCGATCGCGAATTCCAACAGCCAGACGGCCTTGGACGGCGGCCAGCTCGGCTGGAAAAAAGGCAACCAGCTGCCGCAGTTCATCTTGGATCTGGTCAGCAAAATGAAGCCCGGCGAGGTGAGCGCGCCCGTGCGCACGCCGAGCGGTTTCCACATCGTGAAGCTCAATGAGAGACGCAGCGGCGAGGCCAAGGTCATCGTCAACCAGATTCACGTGCGGCACATATTGATGAAGACCAACGAACTCGACGACGATGAGACGGTGCGCCAGAAACTGAGCAAGCTGCGCGAGCGCATCTTGAACGGCGAGGACTTCGCGGGCCTCGCCTCGACCAATTCGGCCGATCCGGGCTCCGCACCGGACGGCGGCGATCTGGGCTGGACCGGGCCGGGCACCTTCGTACCGGAATTCGACAAGGCGATCGCCGATCTCAAGGTCAACGAAATCAGCCAGCCGTTCAAGACCCGGTATGGCTGGCACATCGTGCAGATGCTGGGCACGCGCACCTATGACAGCACCGACGATATGCGCCGCCAGCGCGCATTCGCCGCCATCCGCGAGAGCAAGGCGGATGAGGAAACCGAGTTGTGGCTGCGCCGGCTACGCGACGAGGCCTTTGTCGAGATCAAGATGTAATGCCCGGGCCGTGCCTCTTCGTCAGCCCCGCCGAAATCAAGATGTAGTGTATATACCGCGGATCGTCATCACGTCGGGCGAGCCCGCGGGCATCGGGCCGGATACCTGCGTCGCCTTGGCGCAAGACGCATGGAATGCCGATATCGTGGTCGCCGCCGATGCCGAGCTGCTCGCGGCCACCGCCAAAGCCCTGGGGCTGGCGCTGACGATTGAACGCTACGCTCCCTCGAGAGCGCCCGTCGCACATCGCGCGGGCATCATCCAAGTCATGCACATTCCGACCGCCCGGGCCGTGATCGCGGGCAGGCCGGACCCGGGCAATGCCGCCTACGTGATCGAAATGCTGGACCGCGCCTGCGACGGTTGCATGAACGGCGAGTTTGCGGCCATGGTCACCGCGCCCGTGCAAAAGAGCACCTTGATGGATGCGGGCTATGCGTTCACCGGCCACACTGAATATCTCGCGGCCCGGACGCGCGCGGCGCTGCCCGTCATGCTGCTGATGAGCGGCCCATTACGGGTCGCGCTGGTGACCACTCACTTGGCGCTGGCCGACGTGCCGCGCGCCATCACGCGCGAGCGGCTGCTCGCCACTCTTCGCATCGTCAATATGGACATGGAGCGGCAGTTCTCTCTGGCCGCACCGAGAATCGCCGTCCTGGGGCTCAATCCGCACGCGGGCGAGGCCGGGCATCTGGGCCGCGAGGAGATCGATGTGATCGAGCCCGCCCTTCAGGAACTGCGGGCCGAGGGCTTGAACATTCAAGGTCCCGTGCCGGCGGATACGGCCTTTACTCCGGGCTTCCTGCAAGACGACCGACGTCATCGTCGCCATGTACCACGACCAGGGTCTGCCGGTCATCAAGCATGTGGGATTCGGCAACGCGGTGAACGTCACTTTGGGCTTGCCCATTCTGCGCACCAGCGTCGATCATGGAACCGCATTGAGCCTGGCGCGAACCGGCAAGGCGGATGTGGGCAGCTTGCGCGCAGCCCTGGCGCTCGCAATAGACATGACGGCGCTTTCCGTTCGTGCCGGTCCGTAAGCGATTCGGCCAGCACTTCTTGCATGATCCCGGCGTCATCCGCCGGATCATCGACACCGTGGCGCCGGCGGCCGGCGAACGCATCGTCGAAGTCGGCCCGGGCCGCGGCGCGCTGACCTGGGGGCTTCTCGAGCGCGCCCGGCGCTTAGAGGTCATCGAAATCGATCGCGATCTGGCTCACGCGCTCGAGGCCGATCCGCGCGCGAAAAGCGGGCTCAAGGTGCACGTTGAAAACGTGCTCGATACCGACTTCCTGCGCCTTCGGGGAACGGGTGCGCCCCTGCGCGTGGTCGGCAATCTTCCCTATAATATCTCCACCCCGCTCTTGTTTCGGCTGCTGACCCAACGCGCCGCCATTTCCGACATGTACTTCATGCTGCAAAAGGAGGTCGTGGATCGAATGGCTGCGCAGCCGGGAACCAAGGACTATGGACGATTGACCGTCATGCTCGCGGCCGCCGCCGAGGTCGAAGCTCTCTTCGATGTCGGACCCGGAGCGTTCCAGCCGCGCCCGAAGGTGTGGTCCGCCATCGTGCGCCTGCGGCCCACCGAGCACCCCCGCTTCGAGATGGGCCGCGACGGGGTGCTGCGGACCCTGGTCACGGCGGCGTTCTCCCACCGGCGCAAGACCCTGCGCAACTCCTTGAAGGGTCTGCTCACTTCGCAGGACATCGAATCCTGCGGCATTGACCCACAATTGCGCCCCGAAACGCTGGCGCCGGCCCAATTCGGCCTGCTCGCCGCCCTTTACTCTCGCTTGGTCGGCTATACTTGAGGCCGCATGGCAGGATATAAGAAGATTTTGGTGCTTCTGGATCTGTCGCAGGACAGCGCGCAGGTCGCCGTCGCCGCCCGGGATCTGGCAGCGTATTCGCAGGCCTCGATGCTCGCCTTGCATGTGGTGGAGTTCGTGCCGGTCGAGCCCCTGGGTGAATCATTGATGCCGACGGCGCAAATCGAGGACGAGTTGATCAAACGCTCACGCGAAAAGCTCGATGAGTTCATCGTGCGGCTGGCGCTTCCGCGCACCACGGGGCGAGTCGAAGCCGGGAACACCAAGTCGGAAATTCTCCGCGTGGCGGAAGAAGAGAAGGCGGATCTCATCGTTCTCGGCAGCCGCGAGCGTCACGGCCTCGCCATCCTGGTGAATTTCACCGAAGACACGGTTCTGCACGCCGCGCACTGCGACGTGCTGGCGGTCCGCCTGAAGTAATGCGATGCCGGACATGACAGCCGAATCAGCGAACCCCAGAATTCGTGTTGAAGTCGAGACTTCCTATGTCGAGGAGCAGTCCGACCCGCGCGACAAGCGTTTCGTCTTCTCGTACACCATTACCATACGCAACGAAGGCCAGGTGCCGGCGCGCCTGCTGACGCGTCACTGGATCATTACGGACGCGAACGGCAATGTGAAGGAGACCCGCGGCGACGGTGTGGTCGGCGAACAGCCGTACCTGAAGCCCGGCCAGGGATTTCGTTATTCCAGCGGCGCCGTCATCGAAACTCCGGTGGGCACCATGCAGGGCAGCTACCAAATGGTGGCCGACGACGGGCAGCAATTCGACGCGCCCATCGCGCCGTTCCGGCTGGCCATGCCCGGGGTACTGCACTGAGCCTGCCCACGGGCCAATCCCCAAGGGCTAATCAAGCGGGTGGCTGATGTCTCTGTACGCAATCGGCGACGTGCAAGGCTGCGACGATGAGCTCGGCGCGCTGCTCGCCGCCTTGAGATACTCGCCGGATCGCGATCGGCTTTGGTTCGTCGGCGATCTGGTCAATCGGGGACCTGAATCCCTGGCCGTCCTGCGCAGAATTCGCTCCCTGGGCGACGCGGCGACGGTCACGCTCGGCAATCATGACCTGCACCTTTTGGCCGTGGCCTTCGGATCCGCCCGCGCCCGCAGCGACGATACATTGGGCGAAATCCTGGCCGCTCAGGATCGCGATCCCCTGCTCGAGTGGCTGGCGGGCCGGCCGCTGTTTCACGAAGATACCGCGCTCAATGCCTGCATGCTGCATGCGGGTTTGGCTCCTCAATGGGATTTGCAGCTGGCACGGCAATGCGCCCGAGAGTTCGAGAGCGGCCTGCGAAGCAATCCTGAACAATTGTTCAGCCGGCTCTACGGCGACCAGCCGGACCGTTGGGACGAGATCCGCAACAACGAGGAACGCCTGCGATTCATCGCAAACTGCTTCACGCGGCTGCGCTACGTGGACGCGGACGGCCGGTTGATGCTGCGCGCCAAGGGGTCACCGAAGAAATCGCAGGCGAAGGCCCTGATCCCCTGGTTCGAGTCGCAGCAGGCTCGCTGGCGCGGACCGCGCATCGTCTTCGGCCACTGGTCGACCCTGGGTTTTTTCAGCAATGCCGATGTCACCGGCCTCGACACGGGCTGCGTCTGGGGCGGCGCTCTGACCGCGCTGCGCTTGGACGAGCCCGATGCCAAGCCCGTGCAAGTCCCCTGCGCGGCGCGCCAGGCGCTCTAGCGCTGCACCAGGGTTCGCAATACTTCACCGCGCACCAGGAATCGGCTGCCGCTCTGCTGTAAGGGCACGCAGGTGATGTCCCGTTTCAGAATGCGGGCGGCGAGCTTCGGCAGGATCTGGCGCGAAAACTCCTCCACCAGTTCGCAGTCGGCGATGCCCATATTGCGGAACGCATCGCTGGTAATGGTAAAGGGTTCGTAGCGTGCATTCACGGCCGCCAAGTCTCCGGGGCGCAGCGGCTTGGCCGAGGCATCCGGCAGTGCCGGCGTGGACATCACGATGTTCAAGCTGCGCCCCAAGGAGCCCGGCCGCGGCCGCGCGGCGGCATCTTCGCAGCCCAATGCCGTGACGCGGATATCCCGCCGCGCCCCCAAATCGAGCAGCATGGCACGCACCTTGTCGCGCAGGCCCTCGCAGGAATAGCGGGAGGTGCGGCCCATGTAGAAGAAATTCAGGTGCTGCTCCTTCCAGACCGCCGCAATCGGGATACCGGCGTCGTTCTGCGCCTCCACCGGCCGGATCGGCGCGAAGAGCATCAATCCAACCCCGGCGAGCGCCCAGACAGACCGCATAGCGAACCTCCGCCGTTTATGACTATGTCAGTGGCGGCGAAGTTTCACGGCGCCGCTATAATGCAGCCATGCGATTATCTCAACCCTTCAATCTGCAGCGCTGGATCGACACGAATCGCGAACTGCTCAAGCCGCCGGTGGGCAACAAGCTGCTGTTTCAGGACAGCGCCTTCATCGTGATGGCGGTCGGCGGCCCGAATGCGCGCAAAGACTTTCATCATGATCCGAGCGAGGAGTTCTTCTTCCAGGTGGAGGGGGACATGGTGCTCAGAACGGTCCAGGACGGACACTTGACCGACATACCCATCCGCCAGGGCGAGGTATTTCTATTGCCGCCGGAAATCCCTCATTCGCCGCAGCGCCCGGCGGGCAGCGTCGGGATCGTCGTCGAACGGCGACGCGGTCCCGATGAGCTGGATGGATTCTCATGGTATTGCGAGCACTGCGGGAACCGTTTGCATCTGGAACGCGTCGCCGTGCGCAACATCGAAACGCAGCTGCCGGAGATTTTCTCGCGCTTCTATTCGAGCATTGCACATCGCACCTGCGCCGCCTGCGGTACCGTCATGCAGGCTCCGGGCCGGTGACGCCCGATGCCGCAGGCGCGCGGGCCCTGGATGCGAACGATCCGCTGGCGGGCTTCGCCGACGAATTTCATCATCCCTACGACGGCGCCGGCCGGCGATTGGTGTATCTCTGCGGCCACTCGCTCGGGCTGCAGCCCAAATCGGCGGCGCCATATGTCGAACAGGAGCTGAAGGACTGGCAGCGTTTGGGGGTGCTCGGGCATCACGCCGCCGAGCGTCCGTGGATCCCCTACCATGAGCAGGCTGCCGCCCCGCTCGCCGCCCTCGTCGGTGCCGAGGAGAGCGAAGTCGTCGCCATGAATTCGCTGACGGTGAATCTGCACTTGATGATGGTGAGTTTCTTTCGGCCGGGCACGAAGCGCAATCGCGTGCTGATCGAGAAATCCGCATTTCCCTCGGATCGCTACGCCGTCGTGTCGCAGCTGGCCTTTCACGGGCTGAATGCGGCGGAGCACTTGATCGAGATCGAGCCGCGGCCGGGCGAGCGAACCTTGAGAACGGAAGACATGCTCCGGCGCATCGAACAGGAAGGATCCGCCCTGGCGCTGGTTCTTCTGCCCAGCGTTCAATATCTGACCGGACAGTCCTTCGACCTTGCGCCCCTGATCGACGCCGCGCGCCGCGCCGGCGCCGTGGTGGGCCTGGATCTCGCGCACGGCATCGGCAATACACCGTCCAATTTGCACGATTGGAATGTGGATTTCGCCGTGTGGTGCAGCTACAAGTATCTGAACGCCGGTCCCGGCGCCCTCGGCGGCTGCTTCGTGCACGAGCGCCATGCGCGCAGCGCCGATTTGCCGCGGTTTGCCGGCTGGTGGGGACACGACCCGGCGCTGCGGTTCCAGATGGGACCCGATTTCAATCCGATCCCGGGCGCTCAGGGCTGGCAGATCAGCAATCCGCCCGTGCTGTCGGCGGCGCCGCTGCTGGCATCCTTGGATATTTTTCGGCGCGCAAGGCATGGGGCGGCTGCGCGAGAAATCCATTGCCTTGACCGGATTCATGCAGCGACTGGTCGAAACATCCTTGCCGGGTCTGGTGGACATCATCACGCCGAGCGCCGCGTCCGAGCGCGGCTGTCAATTGAGCCTGCGCATTGCGGGCTCGCCCGCCGCCGCCAAACGCTGCCATGACTTGCTCGGCGAGGCGGGGGTGGTGACCGATTGGCGGGAACCCGACGTGGTGCGGCTGGCGCCCATCCCGCTCTATAATTCGTTCGGCGATGTGTTCGCTGCCGTGGACGCCCTGTCGCGAGCCGTGCGGCGGTGAACACCGATCGGCCCGCCGTTGGCATCATCGGCGCGGGCCCCACCGGCGTGCTGCTCGCCATCCTTTTGCAGCGCCGCGGCCACCGGGTGGAACTCTACGAAAGCCGCGCCGATCCCGGACAGGGTGCCGCGGAATCGGGCCGATCCATCAATCTGGCGCTGGCCGACCGGGGCATTCATGCCCTGCAAATGGCCGGTGTATTTCAAGATATCGAGCACTTGCTGCTGCCCATGCGCGGGCGGCTCATTCATGATCCGGCGGGAGGCACCTCGCTGCAGCCCTACGGCCTGCGGCCCAACGAACTGATCTATTCGATTTCGAGGCACAAACTCAACCAGGCCTTGCTCGACGTGGCCGCCCGGCGGCCCGGCGTGACCGTGCATTTCGAGCACCGCTTCGAGGCCGCCGAATTCGATGAGGCAACGGCGCTGATCCGCGATCTTCGTCAGGATCGCCTGCTCCGCGTCCCCATGCAGCCCCTGCTGGCCACCGACGGAGCCGGCTCCTGGATGCGCCGGCGCATGAGCTCGCTGCACTTGATCGACGCCCATGAAACCGATCTGGAACACGGCTACAAGGAATTATCCGTGCCGGCCGATGCGGCGGGACGCCATCGCATGGCCCGCGACGCCTTGCACATCTGGCCGCGCGGCAACTATATGTTGATCGCGCTGCCGAACGACGACGGCAGCTTCACCGCCACGCTATTCCTCGCCAAGCACGGCGGCACGAGCTTCGACAGCTTGACCGAGACCGCCGCGATCGAGGAGTTCCTATCGCGGAATTTTCCCGATGCATACGAATTGATGCCCAACTGCGTCGCCGAATTCCAAACTCACCCCGTCGGGTTTCTCGGCACGGTGTCCGCCAGCCCTTGGGCCTACCAGGGCATGGCCGCGCTGATCGGTGACTCGGCGCACGCCATCGTGCCCTTTCACGGCCAGGGCATGAATTGCTGCTTCGAGGATTGCGTGGAATTCGACGCCTGCATGAGCCGGCAGACTTCGTGGGAGGGCGTATTCGCGGAATTCGGTGCGCTGCGCAAGCCCAACACCGACGCCATCGCCGCCATGGCGCTGGACAATTACCGCGAAATGCGCGAGCGCGTGGCTCATCCTAAATTTCAGCTGCAGCAGGCGCTGTCCCTGGAACTGGAACGGCGCTTTCCGCAGCGATTCATTCCGCGCTACTCCATGGTGATGTTCCACCATGAGATCCCCTATCGAACCGCGCTCGAGCGCGGCGCTCTGCAGGCAGAACTGCTGGCCGAGCTGACGCAGGGCGCCGTGTCAACTCTCGCGGAGGTCGACTTCGAGCGTGCGGAGCGTGAAATCCGCGCGAGGCTCGTGCCCTTGATTTAGTTGGGCCGCGCCACTCGACACTTGACGGGTTCGTGCCCCTCAGCTGATCAGACGCGGACTCGTCCGCTCGAGCGTGATGAAGCTATAGGCATAGCGCGTTCTTGTCGTCCGATTCATGGCGTTCGCGCGATGCCTCGTCCCATTCGGCGCCGCGCCAGCCCGCGAAAACCGTGTCGCCGTCCTCGATGCGGGCGTGAACCAGGGTCAGATGAATGCGGCCGGCGAGCGGCAGGCATTGCCGATAGATTTCCGCTCCGCCGATCACCATCAAGGCAGGCTGCGCACCGCGCCGCGATTCGCGCATCGTCGAGAGTTCTCACCACCACGCAATCCCCCGGCGCAAACCCTTCCGAACGGCTGAGCACGATATTGGTCCGCCCCGGCAGCGCCCTGCCGATGGACTCGTAGGTCTTGCGGCCCATCAACACGGGCTTGCCGAGGGTGAGCGATTTGAAATGCCGCAAATCCGCGGGCAGGTGCCACGGCAGCTGATTGCCGCGGCCGATCACATCGTTTTCGGCCACCGCAACCACCAATTCGAGAGCGGCCGCGCCGGAGGCCGCCTCCCTATTCGATGCAATATTCATGGCGAATTTATACGCCGGCGGGTATCCGATTTCCACGTGTAATCAAGCGACGCGGCACTTGCTCAATATCCATTGCGTCAACTCCTGCAAATCCTCGCGCTCACCGTCCTCGGGCCTCTGCAACAGAACGTAGCTCTCATTCGTGGCCAATTCCGCATCGAATAATTTCACCAGCCCGCCGGCCACGAAGCGATCGGCGCTCAGGCGCGACGGCACCAGCGCGACGCCGACGCCCTGCTCGGCGGCGAGCACCACCGCCGACATGGTGTCGAGACGCACCAGGCGATTGGGCTTGATGGGCTCGATTCCCAAGCCCGCCGCCCACCGCTCCCACGCCTCGCGCCGTTCTTCATGCAGCAGCAAGGTCTTGCCGTTCAAATCGCCGTACACGTTGATTGGATTTTCCAGCAGAAAGGACGGCGAACAGGCGGCGATGAAACTCTGCGCAAACAAGGGATGAACCGTCAGCCCCTCCCAGGGACCCGAACCCACGACGATGGACAGATCCGCCTCCGGCGGGTGAGTTTTAGGCGCGGAAAAAGTCGTCTCGATGCGAATATCGGTTTCTTCGCGGGCCTGCGAAAAAGAAGCTAAACGCGGCAGCAACATTTCGTTGGCGAAAAACGGCGGCACATTCAGCCGGATGATGGTGCGCCCGTAGCGCTCTTGCAGCTGCTCGGTCACCGATTCGAGCTTCGAGAAAATATCGTTGATGTGCTCGAGGTAGTGGGCGCCGGCGTCGGTCAACGTGAGCGTGCGCACGCCGCGTTCGAACAAGGCCACGCCGAGCTGCTCCTCGAGCGCCTTGATCTGGTGGCTCACGGCGGACGGAGTGACGAACAATTCCTCGGCGGCGGCCTTGAAGCTTTGCAGCCTCGCCGCGACCTGGAAGGTCTTCAGAAACTTGAGCGACGGCAAGCGCATAGGTCAACCAAATGAAACGGGGCGAGTTACCGTTGCGGCCCCTGACAGCAGATTGCCGCTATACTACACCATGCATGCGCAGCAATATTCGTGCCAGATACCCAAACGCCCGAACTTGCCCCGCATGTCCCTACATAGACGCCCCCGCTGCCATGATCGCGAGCATCGGGCAATCGGCGTCGCACGATAGTAGCGCAAGGACTGTTGCAAATTGAATTCTGAAGGGATCACACGAGCCCACGTCATTACGGGCAGCTTCGGCTCCGGCAAGACCACCGCCATTCGCAGGCTCATGGCCGAGAAGCCGGAGAGCGAACTATGGATGGTGATTCTCAACGAGTTCACCGATGCCGGTCTCGACGCACTCAGCGTCGCCGAGACCGCGCGGGGACGCTACGACGTACGGCTGGTCGCCGGCGGCTGTCTGTGCTGCGTGGGAGAGCTCGAGTTCGGCAAGCAGCTGCGGGATATTTTGCGAAATTTCAAACCCGCGCGATTGATCGTCGAGCCGAGCGGCGCCGGCCACGCGGCGGACATCGTCGATGCCTTGAGCGTCTACGAGGCACAGCGCGCACTGCAGCTGGACGGCGTCATTTGCCTGGTCGATGCACTGGACGCAGGCCGTATCCTGCACACTCGCCCGCCGAACGAATGGTCGCAAATCCAATCGGCCGACGCGCTACTGCTGTCCAAACCCGACCTCGCCGGCGAAGCGGAGCAGCAGGCGTTCGACCAAATCGCCGCCGCACAATTTCCCGCCAAGCGCTTTCTCGGCCGCGCCCGCCACGGCGAATTGCCACCCGAGGCGCTCGGGGCATTCGAACGTTCGGCTGTTTTCACTCTGCCGCGCGAGCCGAACCTCGGCGCCCCGCCGCACTCGACTGCATTTGCCGTCGGCGATCTGACCGGCAGTGAAACGCAACTGCGGCAGCTCGGCCTGTGGGCGATTGCCTGGGTGCTGCCCCGCGAGTTGACCTTCTCGCGCGTCATCATCCAGCCGCGCCTCACCTGGCTGCTGGAAGCCTATGGCGGATGGTTACGCCGCCTGAAGGCGGTATTTCGGACCGGTCCCGGACCCTCTTGGCTGGTGCAAAGTCACGGGCGGGGTCTGTCGGAGGAGGACAGCGCCTATCGGCGGGACAGCCGAATCGAGATCGTACTGACCGCGGCGCCCACCGAGGAATTTTTGGAGGTCTGGCGCAGCCTTTTACGCGATGCGGTCAGGTAGTCTCAGGTCCAGCGCGACGTGATCCGCCGGAGCGCAGAAAGTCCTCAATCTGAAGCACCGCATCGGCCAGCGGGTAGCCGAGTGCTGCGCACGTCCATACAACTAGCGTGTCGCCATCAGGGGTCAGGCCCCACCCCGTCACACCTTCAAACACGCGGACTTCCAAAAAAGTAAGTGCCATCGCCACACTACGGGTCATCCACTGACGGTGCTGCTCGACTCGTTTCGTGCGAATACACCACAAGGCCATCGCCGTGGCGAACGTCCACAAGGTCACAAGTACGCCCGTCGCAAGCGTAAAGGAGCTCGTGTATCCGATCGACTTGTCGAGATGGGCAAGGTACACGCCGAACGGACCGGCGACGAACACGGCGCCTATGTAGATACGGCCGCAAACACGGTGAAGTGTCAGAAAGCGCCTTCGCAGCCCATCGCTAAACTGCATGAAAATCAGCAAAAGCGCCATCGCGCCAACCACTCCATGTACGAACAGCCGCCACCCCAGGTCGCGGTAGTGCGGCCATGCGGTATCGGAGGGATTAACAAGAAAGCGTTCGTTGTGATACAGCACATACGCCAACATCAGCCAGATGACAGCAAAAACGACGTGTTTGGGCCTAGCAAACGGTGCCGACCGGACTTCTGCTTGGGGAACGCTAGACATAGCTTCGTTTCTTGTTATCGCGCAGCGGCGCTGTAATCAAATACTACAGGTTCTGTCAAAGCTCATGTGAATAGACGATGAATCCATGGTGCTCGGCGACCTTGTCGTACAGCGCACGCCCTGGCGCATTCGTTGCTTTGGTCTGCCAATACACGCGACTGCTGCCGGCGGCGCGCGCAACCTCATAAACCGCCTGAATGAGTCGCCGGCCGATGCCTCGACCCCGCAGTTGTTCGACTGTGAACAAATCATGAAGATAGCAGACGTCGTTTAGCCGAGTCGTACTGCGATGAAACAGATAGTGCGCCATGCCGATTACGTGGCCGCCCTCCTCCGCAACGAGTGCATGCACCGGTTCTTCGGGCGAAAAGAATCGTTTCCACGTGGCCGCGGTTATATTTTCGGGAAGTGCGCTGGTTCCGTGGCGTCCGTAGAATCGATTGTAGCCGTCCCAAAGCGGCCTCCAGCCCGCGTAATCAGCAAGTTCGATAGGTCTAACCAGAATTCCTTCAGACATCGCGCATATTACTCCGCTGGGGACCAACAGGTATTGAACAACATTGAATCAATGATCGCTCTTTGGAGTGTAATTATCTGCGTCGCACCCAGACCGTAGTCCATGCGCTCGCCCCGCCGGCGGACGGCGGCCGTGTCGCGGTCGACGTGAATGCCGAGATCCGCACTAAGTCACCTCTTGGGGTACTCCGTGAAAACGTAGTCCTTCGTCTTCACTATCGTGTGGCATGCGAACCCGCACTTGGCGTCGCTCCCCTGAGGCGGCTTATCCGCCAGTGTGCCGGGCCTGAACGTATCGGACGCGGTGTCATACTCAAATTCGCCATATCCCCATCCGCCGCTGTCCGCGAATCTCTTGCTATCCTTCACCATGAAATCAACGTCATGGAGGGTACTGGGCACCAGCGGCTGACCAGGCTCCGTCTCGACCTTTTTCGGGTTCCAATGGATTTTCGCCATTTTGGCACCATCGGGGAAAGGCTTGCCGTTACCGGGAACACCAGCCTTACGGGCGTCGATCATCGCGGGGTTGCCGAGGATCACAGCGAGCTTGTCTCCGTTGAGACTGACAGAAATGACCTGCCAGCCTTCGTAGCCCTTGAACTCAGAGAACGCGAGCCCATTCGGCACTTTGAGGGTGTACTTGTCCTCGGCGGACATGGCCCTGCCGCCCATCAAGACCACGACTACGACCACGAACCCTACCGCAATGATCACCATCAGCCAGGATGAAATTCTCGTCATGGCTCGGTCCTCCGTTGCAATTTGTATCTTCTCGTCCGAGTCAGCCGTCGATGGGGCGACTCTTGAAGTCATGCTCTAATGCTCGCTGCCAGCGGGCGACGGTGGGGTACTGCGAAAAAACACATGCATGAATTTGATGGCACAAGGGGCCGAGCGAAACGACCACAGGTAACCCCGGGTGGCGCGCTGCAGATCGTAAGCGGATCGCAATGACTATAGGCCCGAATTTGGGACCCAGACAATCAATTTTAATCATCGCTTTGCAGCATTCGGAACGCGCTTGACTCTTCGGTTCTCATCGCGGCACACATCGGCCGCGCGGGTGTATGTGCGGAAATGCTACCCGGTCGCGACCCCCAGCGGACACCGGTGGGCGTCAGGGAAGATTCATGACGTACACGATAACGCCGCCGCCCTCATTACGGTGCGCTCAAAGATTATGAGCAATATTGGTTGCGGTCTTAACGAGTTATAGGGCGGAAGAAATGACCATTACGGGCGGCTGTTTGTGTAGAGAGATTCGATACGAGTCCGCGTCAGATCCAGTTATCACCCGCATTTGCTGGTGCCGCGTTTGCCAATATCTCGGAGCCGGTAGCGGGACGGTCAACGTTTGCTTCCGCACGGCGTCCTTCACTGTCCACGGGGTGACCGGTGATTACCGTAGCATCGCCGACAGCGGCAACGTGATGCATCGGCGGTTCTGCATGGCGTGTGGCACGCAGCTATTCAGCGAGGCGGAAGCTCGGCCCCACCTCATCTTCGTTCGGGCTGGAACTCTCGATGACCCCGAAATCGCGAAGCCTGCCGTCACTATATGGACATCACAAGCGCCTAGCTGGGCCAGCATTGACGACAAAATTGAGCAAATTTCTCGACAACCGCCGCCCGCTGCTTGAGCTTCCCAACATGACTATGCGGCGGGGTTCGACCCCTTGCGGCCCGATACGACCGGCAGCTTCCGCGCAATCAAATCGCGAACCTTCCCAAAAACGAGTATTGGCGCCGGTGCACCATAGAAGAATCAATTCCTTGCGACACAATGATCCCGGTCCCGTAACTCGTTCATTTACGGTTATTTATGGGAATGTTTATTTGCTTCCGCGTTTAAGGAGCTCGGCTCGTCCAGAAAACTCTCGACCCAAGGCGTGAAAATGTCGTGAACAGCGCTGAGGTCGGAATCAAGGTAGGCGGCTTTATCTGTGCGTGGGGATCAATCGACGCAAACGGTGTTTTTCACGCACAGACGGTTCAACGCGCGAAGAGCTCGGCAGTAGCCTGGCCTGCCGACCGTTGAGCGCTGCGCAATAAACGGCGACTCCTTCGCCGAGCCTCGCGTTGTCCCGCGACATTATCCGCGCCACTCTCCAATCCGGTTGGCAGGCTTGCCCTGCATCGGCTAACGTAGGGCGACATTCAACCGGACGGAGCTTCGTTGCATGGACATCGTCATTCCCAACGCGGCGTCGATCGGCGTTTTTTCCGTGGCGGCAATCCTGCTGCTGCTCACACCGGGTCCGGCCGTTCTCTACATCGTCGCGCGCAGCGTGGAGCAGGGCCGCATCGCCGGACTGGCCTCGGTATGCGGTATCACGACGGGAACGCTCGTACACGTGCTGGCGGCGGCACTGGGGCTGTCGGCGCTGCTGGCATCCTCGGCGCTTGCCTTCGCGGTCGTCAAATATGCGGGCGCCGCCTATCTAATCTATATCGGGGCGCGGCGGATTCTCAGCCGCTCTGACACGCCGGCCGCGCAGATTGAGCTGTCGCCGCGTAGCTTTGGAAGACTCTATCGAGACGGCTTCGTCGTCAATCTGCTGAATCCGAAAACGGCGCTGTTCTTCTTGGCGTTCCTGCCGCAATTCGTCGATCCCGCGCGCGGCGCGGTGGCGTTCCAGATCGCCTTTCTCGGTTTGCTGTTCACTTTGATGGGCCTGACCAGCGATGGTATGTATGCGTTGGTCGCCGGCACGGCTGGACGATGGGTCAAGCGCAATGGTCACTACCTGCGCTGGGAACGTTACGTCACCGGTAGCGTGTTCATCGGCCTCGGTCTGACTGCCGCCATTGCCGGCAACGGACGCAAATAGCCGATTTCATTAGTCTGCCGGCCGACGGCCTTCCCGGCCCTTCGTTGTCGGCCCTTCGTTTTCGGCCCTCAGTCGCGATGTCGCCCATCCTGTTAGGAATTATACTAGGATAATGTCACTACTTTACCGGAATACCGTCCGACCACAGTATGGTCTCCATCGAAAAGACAGGAGATTTTGCCATGCGTGTATTTGTCACCGGAGCGACCGGTTGGGTCGGCTCGGCCCTCGTCAAAGAACTGATCGCCGCCGGCCATCGCGTGCTGGGCCTGACTCGCTCGGATAAGGGGGCGGAGGCGCTCACCGCCGCGGGCGCCGAGATTCATCGCGGTTCACTCGCGGATTTGGACAGTCTCCGGAGCGGCGCGGCGCAATCGGACGGCGTGGTCCACACGGCCTTTAACCACGACTTCTCGAAATTCGCGGAGAACTGCGCCGAGGACCAGCGCGCCATCGAAGCGCTCGGCGCCGTGCTCGAAGGCTCCGACCGTCCGCTGCTCGTGACCTCCGGTGTGGCGCTCCTCGCCCCCGGCCGCACGGCGACCGAGGAGGATGTGCCACCCAAGCCTTCCCCCTTTCCCCGCAAATCGGAGGAAGCGGCGGCCGCGCTGGTGGAGCGCGGCGTACGGGCATCGACCGTCCGGCTCGCTCCGTCGGTCCACGGCCACGGCGATCACGGCTTCGTGCCGCGCCTGATCGGATTCGCGCGTGAGAAGGGCGTGTCTGCCTATATCGGCGAGGGGCTCAATCGGTGGCCGGCGGTGCACCGGCTCGACGCCGCCCGCGTCTACCGGCTCGCGCTCGAGCGCGGCGTGGAGGGAAGCTACTTCCATGCCGTTGCCGAAGAGGGCGTGCCGTTCAAGCAGATCGCCGAGGTGATCGGCCGCCGCCTGAACATTCCGGTGGTTTCGAAGTCGCCCGAAGAGGCGGCCGAGCACTTCGGCTGGTTCGCGATGTTCGCAGCCATAGACGCCCCGACATCGAGCGCGCGCACCCGCGCGAACCTCGGCTGGAAGCCTGAACAGCCTGGGCTCATTGCCGATATCGATCACCCGGCCTATTTCGCTCAGTAGCGATCAGGTCGGACAATGACCCGAACGGATTGCAGGCTCAGGCGGTCCGGCCCAAGGTTCGGTACTTTCCGCTCCGGTGCTCCATCTTCCACCGGGTACTGGCCGCCGAGAGCAGCTTCTTGGCACGGACCGGGTCCAACCGTGTAACCCAGGCGGCCGATGCGAAATATTCGGGTTCCCCGATCACTTCGCCCGCCTCCACCGGGTCCAGGGTTGTGTGGTTCATCGTCCACCCTTCGTACGCCCGTTCGAGGATGGTGTCCCTTGCGATAAGGGTCACCTGCGTGTGTCTCGGGTCCCGAAGGATGGTGCGATACACGCTGTCGACGACTCCCGGCCGGCCTTCCAGCACCTGCAGGAATGAGCCGCCGATGTATAGAAGCATGCCCGTGATCTCATGCCCGGCGTTCGCCAGGCGTGCCTGCTTCAGTAAATCCGGAATCTCATGCTCGTTAAAGTGCTCGCTCGCCCGGCTGGCATAGATCACGCTAATCAGAGACTTCATCGACACCCCCATTCTTGATCTGGGCGCGAGAATAGCCACTCTTGCGCAAGGCCTTCGAGTGATATCGGGATTTTTGAGACCTGCGTCTCACTTGCGCAGCGAGTTCCGCGCCTCGAGCATGGCAGCGCCCCATGGCGAGGCGCCGCGCCGCAGCATGACGCTGCGTCAGTAATTGATCGACGGATTGTCGCCCGGATAGATGACGCCGACGATGTCGAAGCCGCCCGGCGTCGTGCACTGCACCGAGTGCAGCTTGCTTGCGCGGCAGGAACAGAACATCTCCCGCGGCGACGGCGGTCTTGGTCTTCTCGGTCCACACCACGCCCGCGCCGTTGAGGAAGATCAGCGCCTCTTCGTACAGATGCCGGTGCGGCTCGGCCTTCGACAGCGGAATGTTGCCGATGAACTGCGTCACCACCGTCGAGCCATGCTCGCGATTGACCAGCATTTGATAGTAGCGCTCGGCCATCTTGTGGCGCTGCGCAGGATCGATCGTCGCATCGCGTTGCGGATACTGCGCCTCGAATGCCGTCGGCATCTCGTCCAGCCAGACCAGGTCCTCGCTGCCGGGACCGTTCGAGATGAAGAATTTCAGCGGAGCGGCGCGACTCGTTGTGCACGCGATAGGCTTCGCTCGGCCGCACATAGATGCCGGTGCGCGGACCCACGGCAAAGCGGCGACCGCTGATCTCGATCTCGCCGCTCGCCCTCGATCACGAACAGCACGGTGTGCCGCCCGTCCGCCGAGATCACCGGCGAGGCGCCGGGACGCGACCTCGCGCGTAGAACTGCGATTGAAACAGCGCGCCCTGGGCGGGGCTGACCACCGTGCAGTAGCGCATGCGAGCCGCGCGGCGTCAGGGTCGCGCGTGAGGTGGAGAAGACATAGCACTGTCCATCGAGCTGCACGATGGGCCCGGCGCTCGGCGGCCACGTGGCCACCGTCCGATTTTCGGGGCTGTCCGGATCGTCGGTGAGATAGCCGCCCGGCAAGTTGCTGTGGGTGCCGTCGCAGAACGGGCCGCGTGCCGGTGTGCTTGCAGCCGCAGAAAATGACGTCCTCGTCGCGCTCGGCCTTGAAGGCCACCGGCAGAAAGCCGCTTCCCGCATGCGAGCCGTCGCAGAAAGGCTGAGTCTTGGAGCGTCCGCAGCTGCACCACAGGTAGCGCTTCCCGGCCTTGACCTCGTAGTAGAAGCCCTTGCGGTGGGCAATGACGCGGCGGGTCTTCGGCGCTCGCTCATCGATGTTTCTCTCAGCACGCCGTCGGCGCCGCGCCGCAGCGGATGGACGTGCGTCGGCAGCGGCGCGCCGGGCTGCTGCTCGATCGTCACGCCGTAGCGGCCAACTCGCCGGTGCGATCGCGATGTAGCGGGCAAATCCGCCGGTGCCGCCCTCGAACTTGGCGAATCCAATGGTGATGAGAGCGCCGCTTTCAGGAACCTGATCGAGATTCGCCACGCCTTCGGCCTGGGCGAAGTTATGCTCGCAGGAGCCATTTCTCTCCGACGAATTCCGGAGCCGTGTTGTCGGTATCCAAGGGTTCGTGTCCGTGCATCAGAATATGCCGATCCAGGTACAGATATTTTAGCGCCGCCAAGCTTACGCCGGGGAACGGCTGGGTCGTGAAGCGCTTGGGATCATTCCACTTTCTTCGACCAGTCGGAGCGAATCATCACCACCGATCCGGACGGAACCGGTCCGTGGCGGCGCTCCCAGTCCTTGATATCGGCAACGGTGGCCTGGTAGCCGGGATCAGCAGCGACCTTGGGCGCGACATTGATCGACCACCAACGGACGCAGCGCCACGGTGGGCGGGATATCGCTGATGGTCGCGCCGTGCTCGTTCTGATGCGCCGGCGGCCCGAACTGCGTGCCGATGTGGTCCATGGGCAGCTCGTAGGCCGTGATCGCCACGCCGTGCTTTTCGTAGCTGAAGGGCTCCCCCTTGTCGATGACGCCGGGGATGGCGACGCCCGCCAGCGTGGGTCCCACCTTGAAGTCCGCAAAACCCTCGCCGATCGGTCCGCCCGGCGCGATGGCATGCGTCAAGTCGATGTATTTGGCAGGCTTGAGAGTCGAGTTGTAGAAATCCCAAAGCGGCATGCCCTTGCCGCCTGGGTCTTCGGCAACGCAGCCTGCCGCAGACCGACCGCCAGCGCCGCGACCCAGGAGCAATGCGCGACGATCCGGCGCATCAGCCGATCTCCTCAGAGCTAGAACTTCCGAGTCGCGTCAAGCCGATGGTCCGCGGCTGCACGGTCAGCAGCGCGTCGGGATCCTGCGTGGAATTGATCGCCGAGACCTGGGCGCGCTTGTTGGTCAGATTGCGCGCAAAGGCGGTGACGCTCCAGGGACCCTCGATCACTCCCATCCGCAATCCCACCAGCGTGTAGGGGGCCAGCGGAATGTTGAATGAATTGGAGGCGAAATAGGAATTCTCCGCGTCCCGATAGGTCACATCCGTCGCCACCATGCCATCCCAGCCGTTCGCGATCGGCCGCCGTATAGTTGAGACCCAGGCTGGCCTGGTACTTGGGCACGTTCGGAATGGCATCGCCGGTCAAGCCCAGCGTGGGATTGAGTGCGTACTGCGCGGCGCTGGCGCCCTGCGTGAGATACGCATCCTGATAGGAGCCGGCGAAACTGGCGCTCAGGTACTGGATGGGGTGGGCCGTGAACTCGAATTCCACGCCCTTGACCTTGGCCTCACCGGCATTGCCCTGGTAGACGAAGGCGCCGTCGGGAGTGGTTTCCTGTACCTGGATGTTGCTCCACCGAATGAAGTACACATCGGCCTGATAGTCGAACAGGCCGTCGAACAGGCGCCCCTTGGCGCCCAGCTCGAAGTTGATGAGCGAGTCGGGCGCGTAGGCCGCCGGAATCGGCTCGAAGGGCTCGCTGACCGCGTTCAGGCCGCCGCTGCGAAAGCCGGTCGAGACGGTGCCGTAGGCCAGCAGGCTCTCATTGAACTTGTAGCTGAGGTTGGCCTTCCAGGTGACCTTGTTGAAGGTCTCGTTCGGGTCGGGCAGCGGTACCAGCGTCGGTGAGCCGGGAAAGCCGCCGAAGGGATGAGTCTGGATCTGCACGCCCTCCAGGGACTCGGTGAAGTAGCGTATGCCGGCGACCGCCGTCCAGGCGTCGCGTGATCTTCCAGGTCGACCTCGCCGAAGCCGGCATATGACGTCGTCGACCGCTCGTCCGTGCGCCCGAAGAAAGTGGTGCCGGTGCCGGGGTACGATCAGCGCATCGCAGCTATTGTTGGTGCAGAACGGACCGGTGGGCAGACCGAAGCCATTGGTGGTAAGGACATCCACGTCCAGCAACTGGTGTTCGTGCTCGCGGTAGACGCCGGCGACGAAGTTGACCGGAGAATCGAAGGCGCTTGCGTAGCGGAGCTCGCTCGAGGTCACTTCGCGATCGCGCGGCTCGAAGGTTTCGGCGGGCACGGGAACGCCGTACGACACCAGAATGGGTGTCGAATCGAAGGTGAAGCCGGTGCGGCGGTCATACTGGTTGGCGGTTCCCGTCATCGTACCGACGCCGGTGTCGTAGGTCAGCGTGGTGCCGAAGACCACGAGGTTGTCGCTCCACGGACTCTGCGTGACGATCGGTATTGCACAGGTCGCAGCCCTGCACCGGCGGGATGGGCGCCGGCCGTCGTTGTTGAAAGCCGTCGTCCCGGCCGGCGTGTAGCGCGACGAACCGCCCGAGGTTTCGGTCTGCGTCGTGTAGTTGGCGTCGATGGTCAGCTTGTCGGTCGGCTGAAAGCGCAGGATGGCCCGTCCGCCGCCGACGTCGTCATCGTTGACGCCTTTCAAGTAGCCGAGAGCTGGCGACCGGTTCGGTTTGATAATTCGGTTTGGCGGCCGTGCCGATGTTGACCGACTCGGTGACGCCCTCGCCGACGCGGATCTGGTTGATGTAGCCGCTGTCGTAGAGTTTCCATCCCACCATGCGCAGCGCCAGCACGCCGTCGATGATGGGCAGATTGAGCGCGCCGTTGAAGTTGTAGTTGCCGCTCGCCTGCGCGGTCTCCGAGCCCTTCCATCGTCAGGTAGCCGCCGAGAGTGTTGAGATCCGGCGACTTCGGGATGAAGCGGATCGTGCCGCTCATGGAACTCGCGCCGTACAGGGTGCCCTGGGGACCGCGCAACACCTCGATGCGATCCATGTCGTACAGACGGATATCGGACTCGAAGCCGCCGCCGTCATCGGCATTCGAGCCGCTGATCACCGCCTCGCCGTAATACACGCCGGTGGTCGAATCGCCGGTGGAGTTGATGCCGCGGATGACGTACTTCTTGTCGCCCGGACCCAGGTCCTGAATCGAAAGGCCGGGAATGTCCCCTGCGATGCCCATGATTCCGGACGACGCCGGCGCTCTGCAGCGCGTCGCCGCTGATCGCCTGGATCGATACCGGGATGTCGAGAACCTTTTGGGCGTTGAGCTTGTTGGCGGTGACGACGATTTCGTTCAGCGAGGCGGAATCCGCGGCGCCCGACGCCTGGCCTTGCGCTGCGAGCGGCAGGCCGATCGATGCGACGATGGCGGCGGCCGCGGCGAGCATCGGGCTCGATTTCTTGTACCCGGCAAAATGCAGACCCTTCATTGCACGCATCGCATCTCTCCGTTATTGGGCAAATACAATATGAGTTATCATATGAAATATCAAGTCAGTCCCGAACTGTTGCGTGCAGCTGACAGGCCACGTGTTCATTCAGGGACAATAAGGCTGCGGCGATGCTCGAATATGCCGCGTCCACGCCACTCAGCGCGTCATATTGCGGCTCATTCGCCGGATCAGCGCGAACGCCGTCGCGAGTTCCTGCGGCGAGAAACCCTTCACCAGGCGCCCCTGGCGGCGCCGAACCACGATGTTCAGAGAGTTGAACAGGGCCCGGCCCTTGTCGGTGAGAAACACCTCGACATAGCGGGCGTCGTCGCGGCGCAGCACGCGGCGCACGTAGTCTTCCTTCTCCATGCTCATCAGGGCGCGGCTGAGCGCCGACTGCTGCATCATCGCGCGATCGATGATTTCGTTGATGGTGATGCCGTCGCCCATGGCGAGCACGGCCAGGATGCGCCAGCGCGTGACGTTGATGCCCTCGCGCCGCAGCTTCTCGACCAGATCGCCGTTGAGCTGGTAGGCCAGCCGGGCGATCAGATGCGGCAGGAAGTCATCGAACAGCGACGGTCCGCCGATTTCGCGGTACGTCTGCGCTGTTGGAGCGGTCTTTGTTCGCGTCATTTAGAAGGGGCTCTGGCCGTTGAGGATGGCACCCAGCTTCGGCGGCATCGATATTGCCGCCGGAGACTATACAGACGATATTACCCTTGCCGGCCTGTCCGGCCATGGCGGCGGCCACGGACGCGGCGCCGGCCGCCTCGGCGATCACGTGATGGCGGCCGGCGAGCAGACGGATGGCCTCCGCAATCTGCGCAAACGAAGCGCAGGCCGCCTGATCCACCATCTCGCGGACCAGCGGCCACATTTCCTCGAGCACCGTGGTGCTGCCCATGCCATCGACGAAGCTCTGGATATGGGGCACTCGCACCGGCCGGCCGTGCGCCAAGCGCCGCCGCCGCCGGCTGCGCGGCTTCGGATTCCGCGACGATCATGCGCACACCGGGCTTCAGGCGCCGCATGACCGAGCCGATGCCGCAGGCCAGGCCGCCGCCGCCGAAGGGCACCACCACGGCGTCGATGTCCGGTTGATCCTCGAGGATCTCCGCGCCGATGGTGGCGTTGCCCGCGATCACGGCGGACTCGGCGACCGGATGGATGAATACACCCTCTTCGCCGGCAAAGCGGCGCGTGGTGAGCACCGTCCACCAGTCATCGAAGGGCAGGCGAATCACCTTCGCTCCGAGCTCGGCCAGCGCTTTCGCCTTGGTCGCCGCCGAGCCCTCCGGCACGACCACGGTCGCCGGTACGCCGATCTGCGCGCGCCGCGAACGCCAGGCCCTGACCGAAATTGCCGGCGCTCGCGGTCAACACGCCGCGCCGCAGCCGCTCGCGGTCCATGGTCTTCAGCACATTGACCGCGGGCCGGATCTTGAACGACCCCAGCGGCTGCAGGTTCTCGAGCTTCAGATACACGTTGATGCCGGGAAGATCGGCCGAGAGCCTGAGCAGCGGCGTGCGCACCGCAAAGCCGCGAATGTTGTCGCGCGCGGCCGCCACATCGTCGCTCGTCGGCAGAGTCAGCATGCGAAGACGGCATGGCAGCGCCTTTAGAAGTCGATGACCTGCCCGACGCCGGCCGCGCGCGCCTTCTCGAGCACATAGTGCGCCGACGCGAGGTCCTGCGGCGCGATGCCCAGCGACTTGTACAGCGTCACATCGGAGGGCGAGCGCCGGCCGGCCTTGGAGCCGTTCGCCACTTCGCCGATCTCCGCCGAGAATGTGTTCCGGCGTGATGGCGCCCGCCTTGCAGCGCCCGCAGGTATTCGCCGCCTTCGTTGACGGTGGAGTCGCGATAGTCGACGAAGAACCGCGATTTCACGACCGCCGGCGTGTCGATCTCCGCGGTCGCCGCGATGCTCGAGCCGACCACGTTCAGATGAACGCCCGGCGCGATCCACTCGCCGAGAAGAATGGGTTCGCGCGCCTTGGTCACGGTGCAAATGATGTCGGCGCCGGCCACGGCCTCGCGGCACGGTGGCCGATGTCTCGATCGTCGATTCCGTGCCTCGCGCCCTTCGGCCCGGGCGAAGGCTGCCGCCTTGTCCCCGTCCCGAGCCCAGACCCGAATGCGCCGCAGCGCGCGCACCGCCAGCATGGCCTCGAGATGGCTTCGCGCTTGCTCGCCGGCGCCCAGCAGCGCCAGGTCGCCGGCCTCCGGGCGCGCCAGCAGCCGCGTCGCCAAGCCGCTCGCGGCCGCGGTGCGTATCGCGGTGATCTCAGCGGCATCGAGCAGCGCCACGGGACAGCCGTGCTCCGCCTCGAACAGCAGCACCAAGCCCAGATGCGATGAATACTGCGGCGGCTTGTTGCGCGGAATCAGGCTCACGAGCTTGACCCCGAAGCATTCGGGATCGGCGAGATAGCCCGGCATATTGCCCATCATGCCCAGCTCGCCGGGCATGACCATGACCGACCGCAGCGGCAGCACCACGCGCCGCTCCGACACGGCGATCATGGTCCGGTGCATGAGATCGATGCATTCGCGCCATCGGCAGCAAGCTGCCGCACCTCGGTGCCGCGCAAGACTCGAATTTCCACCTTGACTCCTTGGCCGTTCGCGTGTCGGCGCATGGCTCGCCTGCAGAGCCGCCGACGATCTTAGCGTGGGCTGAACGATCCGCGCAGATCTTTCATCGCCGCAATGAAGGACTCCACATCGTCCTCGTTGTTGTAGAAATGAAAGCTCGCGCGGACATTGTCGTCGCGATGCGAAGTGACGATGTCACGCTTCATGAGCTCCTTGGACAAGCCCGCCGCTGTCGCGCGACGGCACGGCGACGGTGGCGCCGCGGCGCTCGTCCTGCGCGGGCGTGATGCTCGGCCAGCCGATCTCCTCCAGTCTCTGCATGCAGCGGCGCGTCAGCGCGTAATTGCGCTTTTCGATGGCCGGCGTGCCGACCGCCAGCAGGAACTTCAGGCCCGCCTCGGCGGCGTAGCAATTGACCACGGGCGGCGTGCCGGCCTCGAAGCGGCGCGCGTTGGGCGCCGGCCGGTTGGCGGTGATGTCCATCGCGGCGATGTCGGCCTGCGCGAACCAGCCGCTGTTGGTGGGCACGAGGGACTCGAGTGAATGAGTCGCGGACATAGAGAAAGCCGATGCCGGCCGTGCCCAGCAGATACTTGAGCATCCCGCCGGCGGCGAAATCGACATCCAGCGCCTTGACGTCGATGTCGAGCGATCCGACCGATTGGTAGCAGTCGAGCAGCACCATGGCGCCCTTGGCGCGGGCGAGGCGCACGATGCCGGGAATGTCGAGCTTGGCGCCGTTCCTGAAGCAGACGTGGGTGATCGCCACGAGCTGCGTCTGCTCGTCGATGGCCTTGGCGAAATTCTCCAAGGGGATGTAGCCGTCGGCCGCGCGCGGCACGTGCACGACCTGCGCGCCGCGCGGCTCCTGGGCGTGCCAGATCTGCGCGTTGGTGGGAAACTCGAAATCGCTGACCACCACCTTGTTGCGCGGCCCGGAGAAGTCCAGAGCGCTCGCCAGGGCATTGAGGCCGGCGGACACCGAGGCGGTGACGGCGATCTCATCGGGGGCGGCATGCAGCAGCTGTCGCCGTCAGCGAACGCACCGACTCATTCTTGGTGATCCACACGTCCCAGTTCGCGCCCACCAGCAGGCGATCTTCCATGTAGGCTTCGAAGGCGGCCTTGACGTCGTTCGCCAGCGCGCAATAGGAGCCGCTGTTCAGGTAGGTCTTGCGCTCGAGAACCGGGAATTCCTTGCGCAAGGCCTGAAAGTTCGGTTCCATGTTTCGCTGCTCCCGTCGCATCAATGAAGGCATTTTATTATATGCAATATCATATGATTGTGCAATTATAGGCGCGGCGCCGCGGCGCGGGCGGGAGAATGCTGACGATGTTCGACGAAGTACAACCGGTCGCGATGGCGCAGATCGAAGCGGCCCGAGTCGCGCCTCGAGGGCTTGAGCATGATCTCGCCCGCTCGTCGCCTGCGGCGCCGCGCCGGCCGGCAAAACCGTTCTGCTTGAAACTCGAGAACCTGCAGCCCATCGGATCGTTCAAGATCCGGCCCATCGGCAATGCCGTCCTTGCGCGAGCCGCCGGCCGACTTGCGCTCCGGCATCTATACCACCAGCACGGGCAACAGCGCGCTCGGCGTGGCTTGGATGGCGCGCCGGCTCGGAATCGCCGCCACCGCGATCGTGCCCGCGAACGCGCCGGAGGCGAAGCTCGAGAAGTTGCGGCGGCTGGGAACACGCATCGACATGCGCCCCGTCGAGGAATGGTGGCATGCGATCGAGAGCGGCACCCTCGAGGATCAAGAAGGCCTCTACATCGATGCGGTGCGGGACCCGGCCTCCCTGGCCGGCGATGCCACGATCGGGCTCGAGATTCTGGAGCAGTCGCCCGACGTCGAGGCCATCCTCATTCCCTTCGGCGGCGGCGGCCTCGCCTGCGGCATCGCCTGCGCGGTTCGCGCGCTGCGGCCGCGACGTGAAGATCATCGCCTGCGAACTTGCGAGCGCGCATCCGCTGCAAGCGGCGTTCGATGCCGGCGCTCCGGCCGAGACCCCGCATGAGCCGGGCTTCGTCAGCGGCGTGGGATTCGGCACGGTGCTGCCGGAGATGTGGCCGCTGGCTGAAAGCCATGATCGACGATGTCATCACCGTCTCGCTCGCGGAAGTGGCGGCGGCGATCAAGGTCATGGTCGAGCACAACCGGGTAGTGGCCGAAGGAGCAGGCGCGGTGTCCGTCGCCGCGGCGCTGTCCGGACGCTACGCCGAGAGTCAAGGTCTGCGCCGTCGTCTCGGGCGGCAATCTCGACAGCTCGGCGCTCGCGGCGATTCTCGGCGGGAGGGTCCGCCGACTGACCCGGTCCACCGCCGACCGGCCCCGGCAGGCCGCGGCAAGCGCGCCCCGCGCCTTCAAGATAAAATACACCGCCGGAGATCAGCACCAGCCAGGGCACGCCGACGATCCACGAGATGCGCCAGGTCTCCTTGTCGAGGCCCATGGTCACCAGCACCGCGCACAGCAACGTCAACCCGGCAATCTGCATCGACGGGAAACCAGGGCATGCGCACCGGCAGATCCGCCGCCCGGTGTCGGCGCCGAAAGCTCAAGTGGCTGAGCAGGATGAGTGATCCAAACGATCATCGCATCGAACAAAGCCACGCCGAATAGATAGTTGTAGGCGAGCGGAGTCAGCTTCGAGACTCCGGCGGCGAGCAGGATGCACGCGCCCGAAAGCAGGATGGCCGTGATCGGCGTGCCGTTCTTGCTGAGCCTGCCCAAGAAGCGCGGCGCGTATCCGCCCCGCGACAGGGAGAACAGCATTCTGCGAGCACAGGTAGACATTGGTGTTCATGCTCGACAGCGCCGCGCTCAGCACCACGAAATTCATGATTCCGGCCGCATGGCGGATGCCGGAATGCGCGAAGACGCGCACGAACGGGCTTTGAGTCACGACGGTGGCGCCCGTCTCGGTCCACGGCACGAAGGTGACCACGATGGCGAGCGCCAGGACGTAGAACAGGAACAGCCGCAGCGCCATGGTGCGCAGCGCCGCCGGAATGGCCCGCACCGGATCCTTGGCCTCGCCCGAGGTGACCGCGATCACTTCGATGCCGTTGAACGACAGGATGCCGATGATCACCGCCATCCACACGCCGCCGAATCCATGCGGCATGAATCCGCCCGGGAAGGCCGGTGAGATTGTGGAAGCCCACCGGCTGTCGTCCAGAGCCCGAAGATGGTCGCCAGCCCCAGGATGATGAAGATGACGATCGCGACGACCTTGATCAGGGCGAACCAGTATTCGATCGAGCCGAAATTGTTGACGGACCGCGAGTTGAAGTACAGCAGCACGAAGGCAAAGCCCAACGACCACAGCCACACCGGCGTGCCCGGGAACCAGAAAGTCATGTAGACGCCGGCCGCCACCGCCTCGCCGCCGACGGCAATCACCTGCGCCATCCAGTAGGAGTAGCGCGCGACCATGCCCGCCCAGGGATTCAAGATAAATCTCGGCGTAGGTGCCGAACGAGCCCGCGGTCGGATGCACCACCGCCATCTCCGACAGGCTGAACACCATGGCCACCGCGGCGATGGCGGCGATCGCGTAGCTCAAGATCACGGCCGGCCCGGCGTAGCCGATCGCCACGCCGCTGCCCATGAACAGGCCCGTGCCGATCGCGCCGCCCAGCCGATCATCACGAGCTGCGCGCGGCTCAGATCCTTGTGCAGGCCGGCCTCGCGGCTGGCGATCGTGGCTGCTTCTACGGCTGCTTCCTCGATGGCGGCGATATATTCGAAATCATATATAGTCTAGCATGAGCGGACGATCGGCCACCCTGGAGGGTCTATGTCGGCTTTTCAGCGCGAGGTTCTGGTCCGCTTCGGACACTGCGATGCCGCGGGATGGGTGTTCTATCCGCGCTATTTCGAAATGATCAGCGACTTCGTCGAGGACTGGTTCGAAGACGGACTGGCGGCGAGCGCCCCGGGCCTGTTCCATCACAAGCAGATACTGACGCCCTCGGTGCATTTCACGGTCGACTTCGTCAAGCCTACGCGCTACGGGGACCGGCTGACCTTCAACCTGTGGACGGTGAAGGCGGGAACCACCTCCTGCGAGCTTCGAATCGAAGCGTCCCATCAGGGCGAGCTGCGCATGCGCGCCAAGCAGGTGCTGGTGTTCATTTCCGCCGCTTCGGCCCGGGCAACGCCGATTCCACCGGAACTCATCAGCCGCATGCAGCGCTTCGCGCTGGCTGCCGAGCCGCAGCCTGCCAAGAAACGCAGGCCGAAGTCCCGGCCGGACTGAACCCACACGGGGCGCAGGCCGGCGCCCCGGCCCGTGTGCTACACGGGCGCCAAGGCAAGCACGCGCAGCGGGCTTCCCGAACCGTTGACGATCTTCAGAGGCGGCGCGATCACCACGGCACCGGTGGGCGGCAAGAGCTCGAGATTGGTGAGGCTCGCCAGGCCGAACCGGTTCGAACCGTGCATGATGGTGTGACACGGAAACATCGGATTGAAGGTGGCGGCCTGGCCCGCGTCGGTGCCGACCGTCTCGACACCGACGCCGAGAATGTCGCGCTCGCGCGCCAGAAACGGCACGCAGTCCGGATGAAAACCGGGGGTATGAGAGCCGTCGGCTGCGATATTGAGATAGGCATCCGCCCCGCTTCGCTTCGACCAATCGGTGCGGATCAGCACCCAGGCATGCTCGGGGATCCGGCCGTGCTGCTTCTCCCACCCTTCGACCACCTCGGTGGTCAGCAGAAAGTCGGCGTTCTCGCGCGCCTGGCGCGCCACGTCGATCACGCAGGCGGGGCCGATGAAGCGCTCCACCGGAATATTGTGCGTCGCGTTCTCCGGGTAGTCCTTGCCCGTCACCCAGTGAATCGGCGCATCGAAATGCGTGCCGGTATGTTCGCCGCAGGAGATATTGTTCCAGTACCAGGCAGGCCCGCGCGAGTCATAGCGCGAAATCTCCTCGAGCGAAAACGGCTTGGACGGCGCGAATTGCGGCGGCAGCTTGATGACCGGCGTTTCCGGGGCCAGCGGCACGGTCAGGTCGATCACGCGAATGCCGCCCGTCATGATGCCGCCGATCAATTGCGCCAAGGTCTGCGAGTGGTTCATGTTGCACCGATAGTTGACACGTCAAGTAATTGCAACTATAGCATACGCGCTCGGGGCCATATAGTGCATCCGGAGCCGCGCCCGCTCGCGGTCAGTGAATGGCGATCTGGACTCCGTAACTGAAAGCGGTGCCGCCGTTGGAAACCGCGCAATTCCCCAGTGCGCCGCCGGTACCGACGGAGCACAGATAGATATTGCCGTTAGAGTTAGAATCATCGACGTAAGCCTGGGCACCGTTGATGGCGACGGATGTCGGCGTGACGCCCGGAGCGATGGTGGAAACCGCGCAGGGCGCAAGGCTGCCGTCGTCGTTGACCGAGCATACGCTGACCGTATCGCTGTTTTGGTTCGCGACATAGACATAGCCGTTCGCCAGTGAAATGCCGTCCAATCCTGCGAACGTGCTGTCTGTCTCTGTTATGCAGCCGGTCAGGGGGGCGCTTATCGGACACACGTCGATGGTGCCGGTGCCGACGCCGACATAGGCGAAGCTCGAGTTGACGGCGATGCCCGCGGTCCCTAGCCCCGCGCTCTCGGCGCAACTGGACAATGCACCGCCGCTGCCGATGGTGCAGGTGGTCACTCCGCCCGACGGATAAGCACTCGTCGCGTACAGAGTGTTGCCGGTGATGGCCAATTGCCAGGGATATTGGAAGGCGCCGCCGGTGCTCACGCAGGTTGACAGGCTTCCGTCGCTCCCGACGTTACACACGTAGACCGCGTTGTTGGCATAGTCGGTCACGTAGGCAAAATTACTGCCGTAGAAGGCGATCCCCGTGGGCTCGCTGAAGCCATTGCCTGTGGCGGCACAACTTGACAGAGTCCCATCGATGTTGAGCGCGCAGTAGTACAAGGGACCCAAGAGTTGCGTGACATACAGGTGCGGCACCGTCGCGGCATAGATGATGCTGACGGTCCCTGTCTTGCCTGTACCGGAATCGTCGTTGTAGCCATAGGTCAAGGCCAGCGTGCCGCTGCCTGCCGCGGCCGGGGCGTACGTCAGGCTGAGTTGGCAGGCGGTGCCAGTACTGACGGTCGCACAGGCAAAGCTGCTGGAAGGGCTGCTCCAGCCTGTGGGCAGCGCGCCCAGAGCGGATGTGATCGATAAGCCGGTGGCGGGATTGCCATCATCAGTCGTGAAAGTCACCGTGACGGGGGTCCTGGTGCCCGTGAAAACGGCCAGCGAGGCAGGATTCGCCTTCCAAACGATGTTGTCGTTCGTCGTCGCTCGGTACGCAATGCTCAGCGTGCCCGTCTTGGGCTCACCGGCATTGTTCAGGTACGAGTAGTTCAAGGGCAGCGTGCCATTGCCCGCCGCGCCGGGAGCGTACGTCAGGGACAGCTGGCAGCCATTTCCCGTGCTGAAGCCACCACACGAGAAACTGGGCGCACTGCTGGTCCAGCCCGCGGGCAGCCCGCTCAGGCTGCTGGTCAGCTGCAGAGCGGTGGCGGGACGCCCATCATCGGTGGTGAACGTGACCGAGACGGCTTGGGTGCCCGTGGGTGCCACGGCATTGATCTGCCCGGTGGGCGACACGGTCGCCACCGCATTGTCGTTGCTGGTCGCAGCGTAGGCCACATTCAATGAACCGGTGCCGGCCGTGCCGGCGGCATCGGTATAGGCGTAATTCAGTGTGAGCGTGCCGCTCGCCAAGGCGGCCGGCGCGTAGGTCAGTTGCAGCTGGCAGCCGTTGCCGGTGCTGACTGTGGCGCAGGAAAGCGTCTTCGAGGCGCTGCTCCACCCCGCAGGCAGAGCGGTCAAATTCGACGTCAGGTAGAAGGCACTGGCCGGGTTGCCGTCATCGGTGGTGAAGGTCACGGTGACGGCCTGAGAGCCGGTCTTCTGCACGGCGTCGATCTCGCCCGAGGGTGAAGCCGTGGCGACCACGCTGTTGTGGGACGCGGTGGAATAGGGAATATTCAGCGCTCCGGTCCGGGCCGCGCCCGAATCATCCGTGTAGCTGAAGGCCAGCGCCAGCGTGCCGCCGGCGCCCGCCGTCGGTGTGAAAGTCAGCGGCAGCTGACAGCCGCTGCCCGTGCTGACGATGGCGCACGAAAAGCTCGTCGCGGTGCTGCTCCAACCTAAGGGCAGCGCCGAGAGGCTCGTGGTCAGAATCAGAGCCGTGGCGGCATTGCCGTCGTCGGTCGTGAAATTCACGCTCACCGGCTGATTGCCCCCGCCGACGATGCCGTTGATCTGTCCCGTCGGAGACGCCACGGCCAGGACGTTGTCGTACGTGGTCGCGGCATAGGCGATGGTCACCGAGCCCCCGGTGCTGGGCATGGTGGCATTGTCGACGAACACATAATTGATGGTCAGCGTGCCGCTGGCGACTGCCGACGGCGCGTAGGTCAGATTCAGAACGCAGCCGCTGCCGGTGCTGACCGACGCACAGGTAAAGCTCGCGGGCCCGCTCCAGCCGGCCGGAAGCGTCGCCAGAGTGCCCGAAACGCCGAAACCGGAGATGGCGCTGCCGTCGCTCGAAGTGAACGTAATGCTGATCGTCTGCGCGGCGCCGACCGCGACCGAGACGGCGCCGGCGGAAGGGGTCGCGACGACCAGATCGCTGCTGCCCGTGGGGCCGCCGCCGTTGCCGGGGGGGCCGATCGGAGGGCTGCCGCCCGTGTTTCCGCCGCCGCCGCTCTGGTTGCTGACGCTGCCGGTACTGGTCCCATAGGAACTGGCCCCGCAGCCCGACAGGAGCAGCAGCGAGCAAACGCCGAGTAGTAGTGAATTGCGCCCTAGCAGCATAAGTGGGGACATGATGCGAAGGGCGACAAAGTTATGCTGGCCTTCGCGCGAGAGGTGTTAACTGCGTCACGCAATGCGATACACGCGAACGCCGGCGGGTCCGCGCCGGGTCGGTTACCTGTCGTCGAGCGGGGTGATGGCTGAACCGACCACTCGGCCGTTCTTCACCTCGACTCCTTCCGCGCGCAGGCGGCGGGCTTGTTCGCGGTGCGCATGCGAGGACTTCGGAAACACGATGCGCCCACCCGCGCCGACGACGCGATGCCAGGGCAGGTTCATCTCTTTGGGAGCCATCTTGAGGGCAAACCCTGCTTGGCGCGCGCGGCCGGGGAGTCCTGCCGCTCGGGCGACGGCTCCGTAAGTCGAGGCCTGCCCCCGTGGGATGGCACAGACCACGTGCCAGATCGCCTCCAGCGCGGGATTCTCCTCAGGCGCAACCCGCCGCCGCCGCGATCCCGGCGCATTCGAACTCAAAGGCCGAAACAGCTCTGCGAGTGATTTCGTGGGACTCATGACAGGCTCCGAAGAATAAGGCGCGCGTCCGATGTCAGTAAAGATCGAGCTGACGGCTATCGCCGATCACGCGCTCGAAGTCCAGTCCGAGCGTGGCCAGCACGGGCTCTGCAACCGGTTTGACCTGTTTCAGTACATAGTGCTCGCGATCGAGGGGGTGTCGTACATTGTCCGAGCGGTTCGGCGCCGGCCGTAGTCATGACATAGCTGATGAGACGGCCCGGCGGCTGAGTGGACTTGCGGGCCGCGACCACGTGCGGCGGCGTGGTGGCCGTGTACTCCTCGGCGCCCTTACGCAGATTCTTGCGGTACACGAGCGAGGCATCGAGATCGCCGTTCCTCACCTGCTTCACCACGTCCCTAAGATAGGCATCGACGGATTGATCGGTGAACAGGCGCTGATAGAGCTCGCGCTGGACCTGCTTTGCAAGTGCCGTCCAATCGCGCCGCACGACTTCCATGCCGACGAACTCGACTCCGGCCTGCGCGCCGCCGAGCAGGCCGGCATAGCGCTTGCTCGCACCGCGCGTGCTGTGCCGGGCGCGCGGCAGAAATAACTTCAGGTACAGCTTCTCGAATTCCAGCTCCAGGCGGCTGGCAACCCTCCAGCGGTCCTCGATATAGCGGCCGAGGTCCGTATTCAGCGCCGCGGCCAGCTCCCGGCCGCGTTCGCGCGCCGCGTCCGGATCCTCGGCGCACGAATCGACGAACAAACTGTCGGTGTCCCCGTACAGCACCTTGAAGCCGGCCGCCTCGAACCATGCCTTCGACCACAGCAGCAGTTCGCGGCCCGTGCCGGTGATGGCATTGACCAGCGCGGTGTTGTAGAAGCGGCAGCCGGGCGCGCCGAGCACGCCGTAAAAGGAATTCATCAGAATCTTGATGGCGTTCGACGCCACGCCGTCGCCGGCTTTTTTTGCCGCTTCGCGGCGCGGGAAAAGCTCATCGAGCATGCGCGGCAGGATGGCCGGTGCACGCGCGAACGCGCCGCCCACGGTGCGGATCAGATCCTCATCCGCAGCCGGCCGTTCCACATAGGACAGCGGGTCGATGTTCAGAGTGCGGATGATGCTGGGATACAGACTCTTGAAGTCGAACACCCAGACATTGCGGTGCAGGCCGGTGACGGGTTCCAAGACATGACCGCCCTGCTGCGCCGCCTGGACGCGCGAATCGTCGGCGCGCACGGTCGGCGCGACGACGGCGCGCCGCTCGAGTTCGGTCAGGTACAGAAAATCGAAGGAGGCAATGCTCGCGGCGACCCGATCCGGGGTCATGCCGGTCAGCAGACTGCGCGCGTAGGCGAGGCGCACGAGGTTGAGTCTTTCCAAAATCTCGAAGGCAAGCCGCGCGTCGGTGCGCGCGTAGAGCGCGAAAGCGGCGAGGTCCCGAGCGTAGTTATCGAGGATCTCCGCGATCCGGTCGCGCACGTCGCCGGCGACGGCCTTGCCCTCGCCAAGAACTTCGCGCGCCACGGCATCGAGCGAATACTCATCCATGCGCACGAAGGCTCCGCGCAGCAGGTCGATGCCGTCCAGCACCAGGCGGCCGGGAATGGATGCCTGGCCGCTGCCGAAATAGCCCTCCGCCTTGCGCAGACGCATGGCGCCCGGCTCTCGTCCCAGGGGAAACGAATGATTCAGGCGCACCGCAATTCGCTGCAGTACGGTCGAGGTCGAAGTCGATCACATTCCAACCCGTCAGGACGTCGGGGTCGAGTTCCTTCACACGAGCGCAAAACCCATCCAATGCGGCGCGCTCATCCGCGCAGCGGCGGGCCCGTTCCGGCATGGCTCGATTGCCGCCGTCGACGATCAGCACTTCGTCGACGCCCGGCGCATACAAGGAAATCGCGAGCAGACGCTCGCCCCGGCCATCCGTTTCGATGTCGAAGGACAGCACGCGCGGTTCGACATCGGCCCGGCCGGGCCGCAAGCTGGGATTGGTGTACACCCGGGCAACGCCGTTCCCCGGCTCCCACTCGCCGTCGATCTCGCATCCGCCCTTGATGCCGCGGTCGATCAAGTACCGCAGGGCGAAGCGCACATCGGCCTCGAAGGTCTCGATGCCGGAGGCATGCAACCGGTCGCGCATCCCCGGAACATCCTGCGGAATCTCGGTCTGCAGGCGGGACACCGCGGCCCCTGCGAAACTGCGCTTGTGGGTGGGTGTCGGTTCCGGCACCCGCAGCGCGCGGGCGCGTTCGGCGTCGGCGGTGCGAATATAGAAATGCGGGCGTTGCCGATCGTCGCGGATCAGAAAGGTATCGCCGCCTTCCAGCCGGCCATGGATGTGCACGATCGGCGTGCGCTGCCCATTGGGCTCCGAGGCAACGCGATAGCTCGCCTGAAGAATGAAACCACGTGCCGTCATAGGCTCATTCTGCGGCATCGCCGCGGGAGCGGCGAGCGGGATTGCGCGCACCGGGCGAAGCCGGTGCGGCCGCGCGCCGCGAGCCAAGGCGCCGCGCACGATTCCGGAAGTCTGCCTCGCACCTCACCGGCTAGAGTAGCCCCACATTCACGAGGAACCCGCCATGATCACGCTCTACGACTACCTGCCGTCACAGAATGCCTACAAAGTACGGCTTCTGCTCAGTCACCTACAGCGGCCCTATGTCACGAAGCTCGTGAGTATTTTCGAGGGCGAAGGCCGGCAGGCCGAGTTTCTCGCGAAGAGCCCCACCGGGGCCGTCCCGGTTTTGGAACTCGAGGATGGGCGCGTCCTCACCGAATCGAATGCCATTCTGGCCTACCTGGCGGAGGGCACCCGATATCTGCCGGTCAGCGCATGGGATCGGGCGCAAGTCCTGCGCTGGATGTTCCTCGAGGAGGATTTGATTCAGAACGGGCTCGCCTCTCTGCGTCATTGGACGATGACAGGGAAGCTCGTGCGTCGCAGCGCCGAAACGATCGCCGCGAAGCGGGAGACCAGCCTGAAGACTCTGGCGGTCCTCGATCGCTGGCTGACCGAAAGAGACTACTTGACCGATGCCGGGTATACGATCGCCGACATCAGTGTGTTTGCCTACGCCGGCCGCGCAGAGGAGGCGGACATCCCGCTCGCCGCATACCCGGCGGTCGCGGATTGGATTGCCCGAGTGCGCGGCCAGGAGCATTTTCTGGACACCGTTCATCCCTATTCGATGGACCCGAGTTCCGGGAACGAGCTTCCCCAAGGAGAGCGCCATGAATGAATTGCGAAACACGGCGTCCGTCCGCAGCAAGACTGCGCGACGGCGCCAGCTCGCGCCTGCGGCCGGGCCGGCGGCGCGGGTGAACTGGCCGAAGGTGCTGAATGACGCCTGCCGCCTCATCGAGCGCGATGCTCCGCGCCTCGAGGAGTTGGCGGTCGACCTCGGCGTGGGCGGGTCGGAACTGCAGCGGCAATTCACGCGGCGCCTCGGAGTCAGTCCGAAGGCCTATGCGCAGGCCCTGGCTTTGCATCGTCTCGCGCGGGGTGCGGGCATCGGCCGAACGGCGCTCGATGCGGTGTTTGACGCCGGTTTCGGCACGAACTCGACCGCCTACGCCACTGCCTCGGAGACGCTGGGCACGACGCCGGGACGCCTGCGCGGCGCCTTCGACATCGGCTGGTGGATGGGCTTATCCGACCTCGGCTGGATGCTCCTGGGAGCGACGGCGCGCGGCATTTGCTGGCTGGCCTTCGGCGAGGCGCCCGGCGCCATGCTCGAAGAGTTGCGCGCCGCATTTCCGAAGGCGAACTTGTACAACGATGAATCGCGGCTCTACGGTTGGTTCGAGAAGGTGCGCGATTTCGTGCTTCTGCCGCGCGAGGCCCTCGACCTGCCCTTGGACATTCAGGGCACGGCGTTTCAATCCCGCGTCTGGCGCGCGCTGCGCCGGATACCGCTCGGGGCTACCGAGGGATACGGCGAGCTGGCCCAACGGCTCGGCCAGCCCGGCGCGGCGCGGGCCGTCGCTTCGGCCTGCGCCCGCAACCCCGCTGCGTTGCTCATTCCCTGTCACAGAGTCATCGCCGCGGATGGCAAGCCGGCCGGTTACCGGTGGGGTGCGGATCGCAAACGGCAGCTGCTGCAACGCGAGGCATCGGCACGAGAGAGCGAGACCTCGCTCAGTCGCGGGCGCGAAACCAGCCGCTGATGCTCAGCCGCTCGCGCTGAGTCGTCAGCACCGCATGCTCGCGGCCCGGCGTGAGAAAACACACCAGGCGGCCGGCAATGGGCTCGATGTCCCGATGGCGCCCGGCGGCATCGAATAGCCGCAACTCGCCGCCCGCCTCGGGCGTCCAGCTGTCGTTCAAGTACAGCACCAGCGACACCCGGCGTTGCGCGCGCCCCTGCGGCTGATCGATGTGTGCGGGCGTAGCCCGCGCCGGGCGGATACCGGGCATAGTGCAGCTCGAGCTCGAATAGCCCCAGCCAGGCTTGGGCGTTCAGCTGCAAGCGCAAACGCTCGAGCTCCTCCAACAAGGTCCGCTCGGCCGGCAGCAGCGGCGGCACGATCCAACAAGTCGAATCGCCGCGGATTTCCTCACGGCGCTGCAAGCTGCGCTCGTTGCCGATGCGCGCCGCCTGGAAATCGCCGCGCTCGCGCCGCAGGTTGGCGCAATCGACCAGCGCGCGCACCTGCGGTGGCGCCAGGAATCGATCCCGAACCAAGAGGCCGTCGAGGCCCAGCCCGGCGTCAACAGCCACAAGGCCGGCATCAGTGTCCACGAGTCGCGCCTCAGTGCTCATGAGCTGTCGGTGCCGGCACCGGCGTCAGCGGCCGCGCCGCCGCGATCTTTCCGCCGCGACGCCACGCCGCGCCGCCCTTTTGCGGGCCGCATCCTTCTTGCCGGCAGCCCGCTTCGGTGCACGCCGCGCCGGCTTGCGGGGTTTCTTAGGCGCTTCCAGCATGCTGCCGCGGCAGTTCTTGGCACCGCAGCGACAGGCGTAAACCTGGTCCACATTCGGCTCATCGTCGCTGTCGCGCTGGATCTGATAATCGTAGGACAGCTCTTCGCCGGGCTGGATGGTGCGGATCGCTTCGATGAAGATGCGCTTGTTCAGCGTGGTGCTTTCGCAATTCGGATCGCATCCATGGTTGATATAGCGCGCCTCATTGCCGTTCACGCCCGCGTCGATCACCGTCTTCGCGTCCACCGTGAACAGAAACGTATGGTTATCGTTCGGGTCCTTGTCCTCGTAGCGCGCGTCCGCCTGCGCGTGGCTCACGCGATCGCCCAGGTACTCGATGACGGTCGTGCCCTTGCGGATGCGGCGCAGCGGCGAAGACGCCGTATCCATGGATGCGAGAATGCCGCACTTCGAACAGAGGAGTGCGGCGGCGAGCGGGTGGTTTTTTCATATGGCGATGGGCGCTTTGATGGCGGAGTGAGACTGATAGCCGAGGATCTCGAAATCCTCGAACGAGTAATCGAACAGGCTCGGCGGCTTGCGCCGGATATTCAGGCGCGGCAAGGGGTACGGCGCACGGGCCAGCTGCAGATCGGCCTGGTCCAAGTGATTCAGATACAGATGGCAATCGCCGCCCGTCCAGATGAACTCGCCGACCTCGAGATCGCATTGCTGCGCCAGCATGTGCGTCAGCAAGGCATAGGAGGCGATGTTGAAGGGCACGCCGAGCAGCGCATCGGCGCTGCGCTGGTACATTTGGCAGGACAGGCGGCGGTCCGCGACATAGAACTGGAACAGGACGTGACAGGGCAGCAGCGCCATCCGCTCCAATTCCCCGACGTTCCATGCGCTCACCAGCAGGCGGCGAGAATTCGGATTGCTCTTCAGCTGCTCGACCACCTGCGCCAGCTGATCGATGTGGCGGCCGTCGGCGGTGGGCCAGCTGCGCCATTGCTTGCCGTACACCGGCCCCAGGTTCCCGTCCTCGTCCGCCCATTCGTCCCAGATGCTGACGCCGTGCTCCTGCAGATAGCGGACATTGGTGCCGCCGGCGAGAAACCACAGCAGCTCATAGATGATGGAGCGCAGGTGCAGTTTCTTGGTGGTCACCAGCGGGAACCCGTCCGCGAGAGCGAAGCGCATCTGGTAGCCGAATACGCTCAGCGTGCCGGTGCCCGTGCGATCGTCCTTGCGGGCGCCCTGCTGTCTGATGTGGCGCAAAAAATCGAGATACTGGCGCATCAAGCCTTCACTGCACCCAGATTGCCGCTCGGCGCATTGCGCCGATAGGCATAAATCATCATCCCCGCGCCGATGAAAATCATCGGCGTGGTCAACAGCATGCCCATGGTCAGCCAATCGCCGACCAAGTAGCCGATATTCGCATCCGGCAGGCGCACCCACTCCACGATGAAGCGGGCGCACCCGTACACCAGCAGGAACAGGCCGGTGGGTGCAAGCCGCGGCCGCGGCTTGCCGGTGAACCACCATAGGAGGGTAAAGAGCACCAGGCCTTCCAGGCTGGCCTCGTAGAGCTGCGAAGGATGCCGGGCAATGAGCACTCCTTCGGCATTCGGCACGCCGAAGCCCCAGGGCAGATCGGTGGGCTTGCCCCAGAGTTCGCCATTGATGAAATTGCCGAGCCGGCCGGCCAGCAATCCGATGCCGGGCAGAGGCGCCAGGAAATCGAGCACATCGGCGATTCTCTTGCCCTTGACCCGCGCGAAGACACAGCCCGCGACCAGCACGCCGGTCATCCCGCCGTGAAAGGACATGCCGCCGTCCCAGATGTGAAACACATTCAGCCAATTCTCGGCGATCACATCGTGGCCGTAGAAAATGCACCAACCGACCCGGCCGCCCACGATGACGCCGATGGCGCAGTAGAAAATAAGGTCATCGATATCCAAAGCGGACCACGTCGATCCGGGCCGCCGCGCGCGGTATCGCGCCAGCCACCATGCGGCCGACGAATCCGATGAGGTACATGATCCCGTACCAATGGACGCGCAAGGGTCCCACGCCGAATATCGGACCGATCGAGATGGCGATGGGGTTGATGTGCGGATAGGTCAGCATGCGGCTACTTTAAACTATCGTTCACCCGACAGAAATAGGTTTTCAGATATCGCGTCTCGGGGATGGCCGGATGCACCGGATGGTCCGGCGCCTGGCCGCCCACTTCCAGAATCTGCAGGTGCTGGTCGGCCGACCTCGCCGCCTTGGCGATGGCATCCTGCAATTCCTCGGCGCTGACATGATAGGAACAGGAGCATGACACCAGAATGCCGTCATTGGCGATCAGCTGCATGGCCAGCTGGTTCAACCGCTTGTACGCCGCGAGCGCCTTGGGCAGATCCTTCTTGCGCTTGGCGAACGCCGGCGGATCGATGACGACGACATCGAAGCGAGCGCGCTTCTTGGCCAAATCCTCCAGCACATCGAAGGCATCGCCCTTGACCGTGGTGAGTTTGCCGCGGCTGCCCTCGAGGCGATTGCGCTCGTCGTTGCTCGCGGCCAATTCCAAGGCGGCCGCGGAGCTGTCGACGCACAGCACCTCGCGCGCGCCGCTGTGTGCCGCGCGCACCCCCCAGGCGCCGACATAGCTGAACACATCCAAGACTCGCGCGCCCTCGCGCACGTACTTGGTCAGGGCGCGCCGGTTGGCCGCCTGGTCGAAGAACCATCCGGTCTTCTGGCCCTCGGCCAGCGGCGCCTGAAATTCCAGACCGTCCTCGACCACCAGGCTCAATTCGTCGAACCGGCCCTTCGCGGCCTCCACATAGCTGGGCAGACCCTCCATGTCGCGCGTCGAGCCGTCGTTCTTGAACAGCAGCGCCTCGCAGTGCAGAACCTGCTCCAAGGCTTCCTGAATCTGCGGATTTGAGCCGTTCCATGCCGGCCGTGCCGATCTGCACCACGCAGGCCGAACCGTAGCGGTCGACCACCAGCCCCGGCAGCCCGTCGGATTCCCCGTACACCAGGCGATAGTAGGGCTCCGCATACAGCCGCTCGCGCAAGCTGAGCGCCACCCGGATGCGCGCCGCGAGCCAGGCTGTGTCGGGAATCTTCCAGGTGCCCGAGCATGCGTGCGCTGATCAGCGACTGCGGATTGACGTAGGCCAGACCCAGCGCCCGGTCGTTGTGCGCCAGCACACGCACCAACTCGCCCGCCTTGAACTTGGTGAGGGGCGTTTGCTGAGTATCGACCTCGTTGCTGAAGATCCACAGATGTCCGGCGTGCAGACGGCGATCTTCATTGCGTTTCAGGCGCAGGGCAGGCAACTCTGCCGCATTACTCGAGTCGGACATGGGAAGTACTTCAGCTATATTGGCGCGCATTCTAACCGACGCGGAGCTGTAACATGCAGCGCAATCGTCTTGCCGCAGAAACCAGCCCGTACCTGCTTGCAGCACGCCGACAATCCCGTGGATTGGTATCCCTGGGGCGACGAGGCGCTGCTCGCGGCCAAGCGGGCAAAACAAGCCCATTCTCCTGTCCATCGGCTACTCGGCCTGCCATTGGTGCCATGTCATGGCGCACGAGTCCTTCGAGGACCCCGCCACCGCCGCGCTGATGAATCGATTGTTCGTCAACATCAAGGTGGATCGCGAAGAGCGTCCCGACCTGGACAAGATCTACCAAGTGGCGCAGCAGCTGATCACGCAGGGCTCCGGCGGCTGGCCGCTGACCATGTTCCTGACTCCCGGCGAGCAGACGCCCTTCTTCGGCGGCACCTATTTTCCGAAGGAGCCGCGCTACGGCATGCCCGCGTTCGGCGATCTGCTGCGGCGCGTGGCCGAGTACTACCACAGCCATGGCGCAGAGATCGCCGCGCAGAACGAGCAGCTGAAACTTGCGTTCGCGAGGCTTGACGCCGGAACCGGCGGCGGGCGGCGTCACCTTGGACCAGTCCCCGCTGCGCGAGGCGCGCACCGCCCTCGAGCGATCCTTCGACGCGGACTTCGGCGGCTTCAGCCGAGCCCCGAAATTCCCGCATCCCGGCAGCATCGAGCGCTGCCTGCGGCAGTGGTACGGCACCTCCGCCGCGACCAGCCCGGATCTGAAGGCGCTGTACATGGCCGAGCCTGACGTTGACGCGCATGGCCGAGGGCGGGCTGTACGATCAGCTGGGCGGCGGATTCTCGCGCTACTCCGTCGACGGCCAGTGGATGATCCCGCACTTCGAGAAAATGCTCTACGACAATGGCCAACTGCTGTGCGAGTACTCGCGGGCGGCGCTTGCGACCGGCGAGGCATTGTTTGCGCGCGTCGCCGAGGAAACCGCCGATTGGGTGCTGCGCGACATGCGCTCGCCTCAGGGAGGCTTTTATTCCAGCCTCGATGCGGACTCCGAAGGCCATGAGGGGAGGTTCTACGTTTGGACGCGCATCCGAAGTCCAAGCCCGGCTGACACCACAGGAATTTGCGGCATTTTCACGCCGCTTCGGCCTGGATCGCGGCGCCAATTTCGAGGGCGAGTGGCATTTGCACATCTATGAAGCCGTCGACACGATTGCGGCGGCGCTCGGCGAATCGGCGCAGTCCGTCGCCGCTCTGATCGAATCGGCGCGCGCCAAGCTATTGCAAGTGCGCAGCCTGCGCGTCTGGCCGGCTCGCGATGAGAAAATCCTCACCGCATGGAACGCTCTCATGATCAAGGGGCTGGCAATCGCCTCACGGGTGCTGCGGCGGCCGGACTTGGCCGACGCCGCCACGGCGGCGGTAGACTTCATACGCCGCACCCTGTGGCGGGACGGCCGCTTGCTTGCGACCACCAAGGATGGCCGCGCGCATTTGCCGGCCTACCTCGATGACTACGCCTTTCTGGCGGATGCCCTGCTGGAATTGCTGCAAACCCGTTGGCGCAGCAGCGACTTGGAATTCGCGCGGCAGTTGACCGAGCGTGATGCTGGCGCAATTCGAGGATGCCGCGGCAGGCGGATTTTTCTTCACCGCCGCCGATCACGAGCAGCTCATCCATCGCAGCAAGACCTTCAGCGACGAGTCGCTGCCGTCGGGCAATGGGATCGCGGCCTCGGTGCTGTGCCGCCTGGGATATCTGCTCGGCGAACTGCCCTACTTGGATGCCGCCGAACGCACCTTGCGGGCCGGATGGCCCATGCTGCAGCAATACCCCCAGGCGCACATGAGCCTGCTCAACGCGCTGGAGGATTTCCTGGGATCGGCCCAAATTCTGATCATTCGCGGAGACGCCGCGCAGGCGCAGCGCTGGGCCGCGGAACTCGGTGCCCTGTACGCACCGACGCGCATGATCTTCGCCATTCCCCGCGATGCGGCGGAGCTGCCGCCCGCGCTGGCCGCCAAGCAGCGCCACGGACGGCACCGTGGCCTATGTATGTACCGGCATGACCTGTTCGGCGCCGCTCACCGACCTGCGCGAGATCGCGCGTGAACTGACCTTGCGCCTCCAGCGGACCGCCTAACGCAACCGATAGCCGAGAGCGCGAGCCGCAAGCATTAGAGGACCAAACATCAAGTCATCGGCGAGCGCGCGATGAAATAGCGGATGCTCAGGAAAAATCGGGGTGCGCAATGCTCGTTCGTTCAACGCGAATGCGGAAGCCCCACCATTCATGGAAGAGGCATAGCGGATTCCTTGAACATGCGGGAACGCCTCGTACAGATCGCGGGCCCAGCTTCTCGCACGACTATGACAGCCTGAGTGAATTGCCATTGACGCGCCCATGCGGGTAGCGAAATCACCTGCCAGATCCAGAACCCGCAGCGGCTGCGCACTTTCAAAAACGCTTAGCCAGGGGGATTGAAACGCACGATCTATCCGGCGACTCATTTGAAATACCTCGGCGAGACAGGTCTTCGCATCAGTCGCCGCATAGTAGATACCCCTACTCTGTTCCACGGCTGCCACTGCGGCAGTCGACAGATGGTGATCCCACCTCGCATTCAATGGTCCGAAATATCGGAACGCGTTCCAGGCAGTCGGGTATCTTGCAGCGGCGTAGTACACCCGTGCGAGACGCGTGCCGATGGGTAGGATCAATTCTGCGGGAATCAGGCGCGAGAGCGCTGCAACACCAGGAGAGCAGGGAAATTTAGCCACGCGCGACGAATCGCTCGCGCTACTCAAAGCCTTGGGCGAGTGCGACGACCGCCGCCACAAGGTTACCCCGCAGCAGCCAATCGCGCGGACTCAGCGGCACGGATTGGCTGGCGTCTTCGAGATCCGGGTTGGGCAATAGGAACCACTCCGCGACATCGAGTGGATGGAGATTCTGCGGCAGCGCACCGATCACTTCCCGAAGTCCGGGCAATACTTGCTTGCGCTCGAATTGAAAGCGCGGCAGTCGGCGTTCTCCATCGTACTCGAGACCAAATAGCGATCGCTCGCGCAGACGCTGCCTTATTCGGCTGACGTCCAGCCTCAAATACGCAGCGGCTTGGGCCGTTGTAAAACTGGTTTCGATCAGCGCCATATAATCCGCAATGGATTGCATCAGCGGATCTTCTTTCGCCGTCCCGGACCAAGCTGCAGTCGATAACCCAACCGATTTCAACGCGTCGATTTCACCGGCGGTCAGCGCCTGAGCCGCCGCCGGCCGCTCCCGTGCGTACCCCAGCATCGGCTCGTTCACAAGCAACCGGCGCCGCGCATGTTCGTAGAGATCAATCGGCACTTCATCGGCGACGGTTTCGCCCCGAACCTTTGATCGTCTGACATGATCGGACATAAATACTCCCGATTATTCCTGAGGGGAATATTAGGGAGTATACTGTAAATTATCGCCGATTGATCAAATTGCGCGCGAACTCGCCTTGCGCGTCAAATAGTCGAGCGTGCCGCAGCTTGGCCACGCTCGTGTTTTGGCACATTGCGCGTGGTCTTGAACAGATCCGCCTCGGCGCGTATCCAGTCCATGAACGTTCTGACGCTTTGCAAGCCCTGGGCGCGGGTCGGACAAACCAACCAGTAGCTGCGATCAAATTGCACGGGACGGCCGGCGGCAACGAGCGTGCCGCAGTGGATTTCGTCGGCGACGAGACTCCAACGCGCAAGCGCCAGACCGGCCCCCTGGACCGCCATGTGAACTACTGAGTCCGAATCCTCGAACACGGCTCCGCGAAATCCACCCGCATAGGGATCGGCGCGGCCATCGAACAACCAGGCGGTCCAAGGCTCACTGACGCTGTGCACCAGCGGGTAAAGCTTGAGGTCATCGGCCGTTCGCACTGGGCCGTGGCTTGCGTGCAGGGCTGGGGTGCATACCGGCAGGAGCCACTCGTCCAATACCTTTTCGGCCCAGAGGTTCGGCCAACTGCCCATGCCGAATCGAATCGCCAAGTGAAAGTCCTCCTGAACGAAATCGACCGCGTCGGTAGAGGTGTGGACGTGCAGATCGATCTCAGGATGGGCAGCGCGAAACCGCACCATTCTCGGCAGCAGCCACAGATGCAAGAACGAAGGCACTGTCGTCACTCTCAGCGGCCCCGCGAAGCGATCAAGGCGCATGTCGTCGACCGCACGTTCCAGCTCTTCGAGTGCGCGCTGCACGCGGGGCAGCAAAGCCGCTCCCTCGCTCGTCAAATGCACCTGCCGGCCGTTGCGTCGAAACAGGCGCTGCCCCAAATACTCCTCCAGCGCTCGAATCTGAAGACTGGCGGCGCTTGCGGTCACTCCGAGCGCATCGGCGGCGCGGGTAAAGCTCAGATGCCCGGCAACGGACACGAAAACGCGCAGGCTGCCCAATGGCAGCCTGCGCAGTGGCCTGACCGCCGCCCGCCTCGATACGGGTCGAGTGCGTCGGCCATCGATGCTCTTACGGCTGGCGATGCTGCTCCTCTCCTGACTATCATCGAAGGCAAAGCCGCTAACGCCGCGCCATCAATGTTTCATGGTCGGATGTAGTGTGTTCGCGATGGTAGGCCGTAAGAGCCGGCCGATCCACTGTAACGACGGCTCGCTCAACCGCCTGCGCCACACAGGCGCGCCAATCGGGCGAGATTATAGCCGAGCCGGGCCGCTGTGGCTCGCCGCAGACGTGTTCCGCGGCACGCCTGAGCCGCCGGTATAGCGCGGCGACGCCCGCCGGTTGATCGAGATTCAAATCGCCGAAACGAACTGTGATCCGGCCGACATCCTCGCCGGCCGGCGGTGTGGACGCGAACGCGCCGCATTGCCATGCCCCCGCGAGCACCAACACCGCAGCATTGATCCAGATTCTCGGTTTGCGTGACATGCTCATCTCCTCTCCGATGGAAAAACAACTCAGCACACGAGTGCTGAGACAGAGGATGCGCGGTAGCGCCGAGATGGGCGCGCAAAGCACTCAAGGCGGGTTAAGGTTTTCTCAATGCGGTTCAGCTCGCACCGACCGATTTAACGAGCCGAGGGGTCGCGGCATCTTCACCGCTTCGAGGCAACTGCGAAGCTAGAACGTCTGGCGAGGGCGTAGCGCCGTCGGTTCGCGGGGGTCAAGCCTCGATCAACCGGCCTCTAATGTCGGCCGCTATGCGTCTTTTGAGTTCGCCGTGCACAGCGTCGGAATAGCTCGGTGCAGTACTCCAGTCGAGCGCCCAGGGCTGCGCGGTGCGCGTCGCCTCGGGCTCCTCGGATCGGCGCGGAAAAATATGTGCGTGCAGCGCCGGATCGACATTGCCGAATATGGCGTAATTGATGCGCAGGCCCGCGGTGACGGCCAGCAGGGCATCGCCGACGACTGCCATGTCGGACAAGAATTGGCCGCGCAATTCAGGCGTCAGCGCATTCAAATGCGGCACGACGGGATCCGGCAACAGCAGGCAGTAGCCGGTCAGCACCTGTCGCTCGCCCATGACCACCCAACCGGACCGCAACCTCGCAACCGCCGGCGGATAGTCGCCGGCGCGGCAGCGATCGACCAGGACGTGGATGGCGGTCGGCGGTGTCACGGCCCCAGTGCCTTCGCCACCGTCGCGGCATCGACGGGTGCCGCCGCATTACCGAAATTCGAGCGCAAATAGGAGAAGAGCGCCGCGGCGTCCGCGGGTTTCATCCAGCCGAACTGCAGCATCTGCGTGGAATAGCGGCCCGCCGGCATGGAGTGAGGTCTTTGTCCCTGCATGACCCACCGCGCCAATTCGGCAGGGTCGCCCGTCACCACGGGAGAGCCGGCCAGGCTCGGATACACACCGGGTATTCCCGCCCCGCTTTGCTGGTGGCAGGGCACGCAATTGCCGCCGTAAATACGTTCGCCGATCTCGGCGGCCGTCGGCCCGGCACCATTAGCCGTCGTGCCAGCGGTCGACCCCGCCATTCCCGCGGCCCCCTGGAGCCCGCCGGGGCTTTTCGGGGAGCAGGCGGCCAGGACACCGGCCAGCAAAAACACGGACAATACGTTTCTTCGCGACATGTGCCAAATGCTAACAAAAGAATCGGTCGAAATTACTGCCTAATATTGCGCCGACTGCGCAGGGACATGCCGGTCTTGTCGGCTGATTGCCGGGTAGGCGAATGCCGCGATGTGTGAGTGGACGCGCCGCAGATCGCAGACTACATGAAGAAACAGGCTGCTTCCCTCGGCGATCAGGCCCACCCGGTCTCCTTCGCCCCCACGGCCGCACGTTGCCGCGTCGCGCAGCAGTCGCACATGAAGAGCGGTCGCCTGGGCCTCCAGGTCTCGAAGGGCGGCTTTGCGCGCAATCAGCCGCGCGGCCTCTTTGGCATCGCCGCTCAAGAAGATGCTGACCGCGAGGCGCAAGCTATCGAGGACTTCACCGTGGAATGCCGCGATCGCGTCGTACTCCTCAGCCGAGAAGAGTTGACTGCGCTGGATCTTCTTGACGGCCACCTCCATGAGGCTGCTCGTGACGATGTTGCCGATATGCTCGAGGTTCAGGACCGCAGAGAGGATCTCTTGCGCACGGGCACCCTCCAGCTCATCGTCCAGGGGTTGCTCATTTCCCAGATCGGCAAGATACCGACGAATCGCCGCTCCAAGACGATCAAGCGCCTGGCCCACCTGGATGATCTCCGAGGCACGCTTTCGATCGCCGTCGCGCAGCGCCTGGAGGGCGCCGCGGAGCATTCCCTCGACCAGATCGGCCGCGCGAAGCGTTTCGCGCGATGCGTTGGTCAAGGCGATCGTCGCCGCACCGAGAGCTGCGAGTTCCAAGTAGACGGGTTCGCCCGGATCGATGGATTTGGGCGGGTCCGGCAACCAGCGGGTGAGGAGCCGCGCGATGCGCTCGGTGGGCAGGATGAAGACGAGCGCCAGAAGCAGATTGAAGGCGGTGTGAAAATTCACGATCATCCTGCCGGGTGTCGCATCTATCCGGGCCAGAACGGCAGCGCACAGCGGCAGCAGCGGCACGGCGATCACGCAGCCGATGAGCCGTACGAGGGCATTGCCGAGCGGCAGGCGCCGTGCAGCGGGCGAGCCCGCCTCCAGGAGCGCGGGCAGCGTCGCACCGATATTGGCGCCGAGCACGAGCGCGAGCGCGGGCGTCGGCGCAATGACGTGGTTGCCCGCGAGCGAGACGACGAGCAGCACGATGGCGATGCTCGAGTGACATCCCCAGGTGAGGACACCGCCGATGAGTATCAATAACATCGGCTGATCGGCGAGCGTCTTCAGCACCGCTCTGAGCGCCGGCGCACTTTCGATCGGCGCCAGCGCCTGCGTCAGGCCGCCGAGTGCGAGGAGCATCAGGCCGAGCCCGATGGCCGCGCGGCCGAGATTTTTCAAACGGTCATCGTGCGAGGAGCGGAACGTGATGACGCCCGCCAAGATCAAGGGCGGTGCGACGGGACCGATATTGAAGGAGAGGACCTGGGTAATGAGGGTCGTCCCGACATTCGCACCCAGCATCACCGCAAGGCCGGACCCCAAGCCGATGAAGCCCGCCGCGACGAAGGAGGTTGCCATGAGACCCGCGGCGGTGCTGCTCTGCAGGAGCGCCGTCATGCCCACACCCACCCCAAACGCGCGCCCGCGGCTCTTGAGATTGCGCCCGAGCCAGCGCCGCAGCTTTGCGCCGAATCCGCGTTGCACGCCGCTCGTGACCATGTGCGTGCCCCAGAGGAGCAATCCCACATAGCCTGAGAGCTCGAGAAGAACGAATGTATCCGTCATCTGTGCCTCGCGCGGACGGGCAATATGGAAGTGATACTCGCCGCTGGACACGAAAACACGCCCCCGCTGCGATCCGATATGATACCCTACTAGGGTATACTATGCAACGGAGCCCGTGCGCCATGAGTCATGTCGCCCAAGAGAAAGCGAAATTGTTGAATCGGGTGAAGCGCATGCGCGGACAGCTCGAGGCCATCGAGCGCGCCATCGATGCAGAGGACGAATGCGCCACCGTGCTTCAACAAGCGACCGCGTGCCGCGGAGCGCTCGATGGGTTCATCGCGGAGGTTCTCGAAGATCACATCCGCGAGCACATGATCGATCACAAAGCCTCACCCACGGACCCGCGCGTCGAGGCCGCCGAAGAGCTGATCGAGATCGTTCACAGGTACTTGAAGTGAGATTTGCCTCGTGAGCGGCGGGACGGGGACGGCTTGCTTGCTAGCCCTTCCAGGTCCGAAACGCGCCCGTATCCAGGTGCACGAAATCCGACGCCCGGTAATAGCCGACGCCGCCGCGCTTCAAATCCAAGGCGTGCGCGGCGAGACTCGCGCAATCGACACCGGCCATGCGCACATCGATGGCGCGTCCTTCCATGTGCAGGCTATGTTGGGCGACTCCCGCGCTCTTCTCGTGCAAATAGGCGTTGGTCTGCGGCGATCGATAACCCGAGATCACCTGAAATGCCGGATCGACGCCCAGAGTGTGCGCGACCTTCACCAGGTAATCCATCAAGCCGGGGATCGATGGCGTGCCGCTGGCCGGTGCGAAAATCCCTCAGGCACACTTCAATGGACGAGAGCGCGTCGGGCAGATAGGCGCCGTCGCGAAAGTATTCGACGTCCAGCCGCTCGCTCGTATGCAGATTCAGCAGCGCGATTCGCCTGGGCGCGTCGCCGGCTGCGTTCTGGCTGCGCGCCGTTCCCGCCAGCAACCCGGCCGCCGACACCCCGGCCAGGGCACTTCCCGCTTGCAGCACACGGCGCCGGCTCCAGCTCATCGCGCGGTTCCTGTCGCTGAGCAGCCGTCCGCCGTCGAGTGCCAGCACCGTGGCCCGCGGAAAGAAATTGAATTCCGATGCCGAGGCCCAGGTGTAGGCGCCCATGGCGCGGCCGACGACGAGATCGCCCACCTCGAGCTTGGGCAATTCCAAATTGCTCGTTGATGACATCGATGCTGTCGCAGGTCGGGCCCGCGAGCACCGAGGGATAGGTCTTGCCGGCGGGCACCAGCGCCTCCACCGGATAGGCCGCATGATCGTAGATCTGGCCGCTGTAGCTGCCGTACAAGCCGTCATCCAGGTAGTACCACCAGCGGTCGCCGCGCAGCGCGCGGCCCATCACCGAGGTCACCGAAATCGCCGCCGGCGCCGAGATATAGCGGCCCGGCTCGGCGATGATGCGTATCGTGGAGGGAAGCTCCCGCAACGCCGCGCTGATCGGCGCACAGAATTCCTCGATGGGCATGCAGCGCTGCAGATAATCCACGGGATAACCCCCGCCGATATCCAGGATGCCGGGCGTGTGCCCCATCTGCTCCGCCATGCGCAGCAGCTCGCCGCAGCGCGCGATGGCCTCGACGAACATCGCGGGGCCGGCCGCCTGGGATCCGACGTGAAACGACAAACCGTCGATCTTGATCCGCAACTCGGCCGCCAGCCGCAGCAGATCGGCAACCGATTCCGGCACGCAGCCGAATTTGCGCGACAGATCGCACCGGGCCTCGGGACTGCTGAACGAGACGCGAATCAGCAGCGAAGACCGGTTGCGGTACTTCACGAATTTGCGCAGCTCGTCGGGATTGTCGATGACGAAGCGATTGACGCCGTAGGCCAGCGCGGTGCGGATATCGCTGTCGCGCTTGATGGGGTGCGTGTGAATGCAGCGTTCGGGCGCCACTTTCAGGCGCCGCACCAATTCCACCTCGCCGTTGGTCGCCAAATCGAAGAAGGCGCCTTCGGCCTGCAGAGTGTTGATCACCGACGAATGCGGCAGAGGCTTCAGAGCATAGTGAAGATCGACACCGGGCAGCGCGGCCGCGAGGCGCCGATACTGTTGGCGCACGCGCGCGGCATCGACGATGAACAGCGGCGAGCCGTAGCGGGCCACCAGATGCTTGATCGACTCGTGGGCGAACGGATCCTGCGCAGGGTCCAGTTCCAAGGGTTCAACCGCGGCGGCGGTGCGCGGGCTCAAAGAAGATTTGGCCACTAACTGACGCTCAGTTCCAAGGAATCGTCGCCCATGCCGCTGGCGCGCTGCAGGCGGTCGAGAATCGCCGCCCAGCGTTCGTCCTGAGGCAGGCTTTGCACGAATATCCTCGCGCATCCGGCGCGGTCCAGCGTGCGCAAGTGATTGTAGAGGTTGTGCGCATAGATGTCGGGCCTCTTGCCTGCATTGATCCAAGTCATGTGGCGCTGGGTCTGCAAGGGCGGCCGCATGGCGAGTACCGCCACTTTTTCCTCGCGCGCCGTGATCTCGCCGGCGCGCACCTCCAGGTCGTCCGAGGCCACGATCTCGAGCGGCGTGGATGGCGCATAGTGCAGCGGGCTGATCGCCCGGGCGTGCGCGGGGCGGCTCCGCCGACCACGAGGTTCCCGACCACCTGCTCGAGCTGCGAGCGGGTGATGAATCCGGGCCGCAACAGACGCGCCTCATTGTCGAGACAGGAGACGATGGTCGACTCGAGCCCGATCGGCGAATCCCCGCCGTCCAGAATGACGCTGACCGCATCGCCCAGCTCGTCGCGCACATGCTCGGGCTTGGTCGGGCTCAACCGCCCATAGCGATTGGCGGACGGCGCCGCGATGCCGCCGCCGAAGGCATTGAGCAATTGCTGCGCCATGGGATGCGAGGGCACGCGGATGCCGATGCTGTCCTGGCCGCCCGTGACGATGTCGTTGACGTTGTCCGCCTTGGGCAGAATCAGCGTCAGGGGACCCGGCCAGAACTTGGCGGCCAACTGCTCCGCGACGGGCGGCACGCGAGGACACCCAGCGATGCAAGTACCGCGGATCGTCCAAATGCACGATCACCGGATGATTGGGCGGGCGTCCCTTGACCTCGAAAATCTTGCGCACGGCGGCCGGATTGGAGGCATTCGCGCCGACGTCCGTAGACGGTCTCGGTCGGGAATACCACCAAATCGCCGGCGCGCAACGCTTCGACGGCTTCTTCGATTTCAGTCTGTCTGGCTCTTACCACGCGCGCATGATATCAAGACTGCGATATCAACAAAGCTCGCTTACGCGTCGCCGTCGCCGATCTGTGCCCCAATGCCGCTTTTACTCCTTCGGAGGGGAGTCAACTGTCGGCGGAAGGATACATTGCATGAACACCAAATCGAGCCAGCGCCCGAACTTGAACGCCACCTCGTGAAAATGGCCGACGTCGGTGAATCCCAGGCTGCGATGCAGCCCGATCGAGACCGACATTGTCCGCGTCGATGCCGGCGATCATGACGTGCTTGCCCAGACCGGCGGCCCGCGCCAAGAGCTCGCAGAACCAGCGCTCGCCCGATGCCCTGCCCGCGGCAATCTGCGCGCACGTGGACGCTGTGCTCGACGCTGTGCCGATAGCCCGGCCATGCCCGAAACTCGCCGAAGGTACCGAACCCTGCGATGCCCGAAGCATCCCTGGCGACGATTAGGGGAAAGCCTCGTTCCATCTTGGCATCGAACCAGGTCTCGCCACGGCTCGGCGTGAACTCCTCGTCCGAAAAGACCGCGGTCGAATGGCGGATGACTTCGTTGTAGATCGCCAGAATCTGCGGCAGATCGCCGCGGGACGCAGGGTCGATCATCACCACGGCCGGCTCAATCGAGTTTTGCAGGGCGGCTTCAAACTCATGCTGCTCACCTTCGTCACCTGCGGGTCGATCAAGTTCGCCTCTCATATTAGACCAATGGCCACCGGAGGCGAACCTCGGCTGGCTCCGCACGCCGGTCTGACTTAGCATGGGCGCATGTCCGGCCCCGAGCACGAGCATCAACACGGCAGTCTGAGCCCTACGGACGGCAGCTTGAGCCCCACGGAGCTGCGTGTTCGCGCCTTGGAGACCGTGCTGACCCAGAAGGGCTATGTCGATCCCGCCGCGCTCGACGAGCTCATCGACACTTATCAAACCAAGATCGGCCCGCGCAACGGCGCGCAAGTGGTGGCCCACGCCTGGCGCGACGCAGAATTTCGTCATCGGCTTCTCGAGGACGCCACGGCAGCCATTGCCTCCCTGGGCTTCTCGGGCCGGCAAGGCGAACACATGGTGGCGGTCGAAAACACGCCGGAGCAGCACAATGTGGTGGTGTGCACCCTGTGCAGCTGCTACCCCTGGCCCATCCTCGGCCTGCCGCCCACCTGGTACAAAAGCGCGCCGTATCGCGCGCGCGTGGTCAAGGATCCGCGCGGCGTGCTCAGAGACTTTGGAGTGCATCTGCCCGAGACGATGCGGATCCGGGTGTGGGATTCGACGGCCGAAGTCCGCTATCTCGTGTTGCCGCGACCTCCCGCCGCATCCGAGCATCTCACCGAGCGTGAGCTCGCGGATCTGGTGACGCGCGATTCGATGATCGGAACCGGCCTGCCGTTGAGTCCGGGCGGCGCCTCAACGCCCGGTGTTCACCATGAACCACGTCCTTGAGCCGCCGCACCCCATGAGCTACCGCTCAAATGCCGATCTCGGCGGCCAGGATGGGTACGGCGCCGTACATCCGGAGCCCGAGGGCGAATTGTTTCATGCGGCCTGGGAGCCGCGCGTTCTGGCGCTGACCTTGGCGATGGGCGCCACGGGCCTGTGGAATATCGACACCAGTCGCGGCGCGCGCGAGACGCTGGCCGATTATCGCGATCTCAGCTACTACCGGATCTGGCTGGCGGGGCTGGAAAAACTCCTGCTGCAAAGCGGCGCCGTGCAGGCGGACGAGCTCGCGCAGGGTCGATCCCTGCGCCCGGGCCCGGCCGCTTCGAGTGTATTGCGCGCCGGCCAGGTCGCCGCCGTGCTGGCGCGCGGCGCACCGAAGACGCGGCCGCCCCGCGGCCCCGCGCGCTACGCGCTGGGTCAGCGGGTCCGTACCCGCGACGCCGCGCCCCCATACCACACTCGCCTACCAGGCTACGCGCGCGGCAAGCGCGGCGTCATCGAGCGAGTGCATGGCGTCCATGTCTTTGCCGACACCCATGCCCAAGGTCTCGGCGAGCAGCCGCAATGGCTGTACACGGTGGCCTTCGATGAAACAGAACTCTGGGGCGACATCACACCGCGCCAGAAAGCCACAGTCTCGGTGGATGCCTGGGAACCCTACTTGGAGCCTGCATGAGCGAGGACTCGACGCCGCGGCTTGCGGGCCTGCCGCGTGACGAGCAGGGTCCCGTCTTCAAGGAACCCTGGGAAGCCAGGGTATTTGCCATGGTGCTTCGGCTGCACCAGCGCGGCCTGTTTACGTGGACCGAATGGGCCGACGCTCTGGCGCATGAAATTCGCGCCGCGCGAGACACCGGCGACGCTGATCTTGGCGATACGTACTACTACCACTGGCTGAGAGCCCTCGAAGCCATGGCCGCGCGCAAAGGCGCGACGTCGGTCGATGAACTCGCCCGCTGGGGCCGCGCGTGGGCTGAGGCCGCCAGGCGCACGCCGCACGGCCAAGCCGTGGAATTGCCGGCGAACTGAGCTAGATTCCGGTCAAGAGAAAATCCAGCGCCTGGATGAAGTCGACGCGGTCGGTTGAAAGATCCGCCACGATGGGTCCAAGCTCTTTCTTCCCAATTGCACTCAACTGCGGCGTGACCACCAGGTAGTGCTTGCCGTCTACTTGTACCACGGGAGTCAGCTTGTCCATCTTCTGGCTTTTCGCCGCCGCGTGCGGTGCCAGCGGAATGACGACCCGGGTCGCCAAATCGTCGAGAAAATTCGCTTGGACATCCAGCAACAAAGGGAAACGCGCCTTGGTCGCGGCATGCTGATTTCGATGAACAGCGAACTGAGGCATTAAAATGCCCGTAGGCCGTCGGAAAAAACACCGTGCTTTTCCACCTGTTCATTGTACGCATCCACGCCCGCGCGATTCTCCGTCAACCAGCGTTCGCGGGCTTGCTGCCGCAGCTTCTGCTCCAAAGCCGCTTCCAGAATGCTTGATAAATTCAGGCCGCCGGTTCGCGCTCGATGCAACAAATCACCGTTGATCGAAACATTGACCGCACGCTTTTGCGGCCGCGCTTTTGCGGGATCTGCGGCCGCTCGACTCAATTTATGAGGGTGATCCATGCGCATATACTATGCGCATCAAAAAACACGGTCAAGGCGCCAGCGACGCCGTCACCTCGGGCGGATCCAGCGCCGTCCTGATCCAAGTGCCGTCCTTTTGCCGCTGCAGCTCATAGGCCGGCCAGTAGTGTTTGTCCAGCTTCAGAGTGATCACATCCGTTTGACCGTTCCAAGCCACCGTCGTCAGGCGCAGTGACGCACGGTCGGGTTTGCCGCTGACCGCTCTGATGAAGGCATCGAGGTCAGGGGTGGGCTTATCGTCGACCTCGGTGATGCGCCGGCCTGCATACAGGCCATAGTGCGTCGCCGGGGAGCCGTAAAAGAAGAAGGACACGAATACTCCGTAGGGAGCGATGCCGCGCTGCACCGCCAGCGCTCGATGCGGAGCCTGAAGCGTGGCGCCGGCCCAGATCAATACCCGGTCGATGTCGCCGCCGTCCAGGCCCACCGTGTTCATTTCCAGCGTCTTCTCGGCGCCGTCCCGCCACACGCTCACCCTGACCTGCGGCTTTTGCACGGCGCGCTCCACTTCGCGGAAGCGATCGACCACCTTGCCGTCGATGGCGAGGAGCAAGTCGCCGGGATGCAGCAGCGCCGCGGCCGGGGAACCGGCCACCAGCCTGTCGATGCCGAGCACCTGCCGGCGCTGCGGATCGTGTTCCTCGAAGCGCTTCACCCACTCGTCCGGCAGCCCGAGTTCGCGCGCGCCCGCCAAGGACTGCACGTTGAACTCGGCCTCGAAGGAGTACAGCGGCCGGCCGTCGGTCACCACGCCGATCATCTCCGAAACCAGCTCCGCCGGCATGCCGCGATTGACCTGTTCGAGTTCGCGCTGCGATTCGAACGCAAAACTCGACCACAGCGCGAGTACATTGCCCTTTTCATCCGCCAGCACGCCGTCGTAGTCGCCCGGGGGATTGATGAGGCTCACCGCCTCTAAATTGCTGTCGCGAAAGCGCAGCGTGCGCGACAGCGGAAACGACACCACGTCCACGCTGGATATTTGAGTTTTCTGCGACAGGATCTTCGAGTCGGCGCGCTCACCCACCACCCACACATCCTGGCCCGCCGCCAGCGGCTCGGTGAGCAGGTTGGCGGCACGCACCGGCGTCGTGCCGATGGATTTCGGATCGTAAGAAACCAGGGCGAGATTGTGCAGCGGATGGATGAACACGACCTTGCCCGGCACTTCGACGGTACCGGCGAATGTGATCCGCACATCGCCCATGGCGACCGGCACGGTGTTGCGATCGATGGCCACCAGCCCGCGCTGGGCATCGACGATGACTCCGGTGCCGTGATAGTTCTTCTCGGTGACGCCGGACACGGAATACGGCATGTCGAAGGTCACCATCACCAGCGACGGCGCCAGGCGGTCGATGCGCGGGTCGCCCGTCTTGGCGAACTGCGTCGAAGCCGGCAGGACGCTCGACGGCGCGGGACCCTGGCTGATGGCGACGCAGGGCCATGTTCCGAGAACATCGTCGCGCTTGCATTTGCGCGCCGGGAACCAGCGCCTATCCATGCGAATGACTTTCAGCTGCTCGGCCCGCGGATCCTCCAAGGTCACGTAGCGAACGGGCGCGCTGGCGCCGTCGGCGAGCTCGGCGAGCGCAGCCTCGAAATCCGCGAGATTCTCCACTTTCTTGCCGTTGAAGGAACTGATCAGGGCGGCGCGCGGAATGCCGGCCCTGCCGAAAACATAACCAGGGTTCGCGACATACACTCCCTTGATGGGGACATTGAAATGCCGCGCCTGCTGGTAGGACAGGGTGTGCACCACGGCTTCGCCGAATTCGATGTACTCGTCCGGCGTGATGGCGCTCAGGGACTGCACGCCGAGCGTATGCCGGACCGTTTCGCGGCCGCGCTGCACTTCCACTTCGATCTTCTCGCCGACGTGACTGTCGAGCACTTCCTCGAGAGAGAAGAATTCCGGGATGGGCTTGCCGTCGACGGCCACGAGAATGTCGCCGGGCGCCAATTGCCCATCGGCGCCCGACCCCGGCTGCACGTCATCGACCACCAGCATGCCGGTCAATTTCGGGTACGCCTTGCGGATCCGCTCTTCGGTGCCCGGATTCAGGCCAAGTCGCCTGAGTTCGTCATAGGGGGTGTACTTGAAGACCGTTTCCAGGGTGCCGCGCGGCACGGGCTTGCCGGCATCGATGTACTTCAGGGCCCGCGTTACGGCCGTCAGCGGCAGGTAGAAACTCGAGGCGGCACCGGTCGCTCCGCCCGCGTTCAGCGCCACCACCCGGCCCTCGATGTCGATGACCGGCGAGCCGGAGGAACCGCCCGACGTGCTCGAGGCAGCCTGGTAGTAAAAGGTATTGAAATCGTTGTACTTGCCGTAACCGTATTCCGGCGCCTCGCGGTCCAGGCGCGCCAAGGTGCCGGCAAGAATGGACAATTGCTCGCCCGCGTCGTTGCCGACCACGCGAATCTCGCGGCCGATGACGGCGCCCGCCGGATACAGCGGCAGTTCCGCCGGTTGGATGAATTTGAGCTTCGCCGGATCGTAGCGATAGATGCCGAAGTCGTGGATGGGATCGCGATACACGGGATACAGCTGCACTTCCTCGCGATTGAGGAAGATCGCCTGCGCCGTCACCGGTCCCGGCGTGACGACATGCCGGTTCGTCAGGATGAGCCCGCGCTTGGCGTCGATCACGAAGCCCGTGGCCTGTGCCGTCGTGTTCCACTCCGTGTCGAAGGCGCGCGTGCTGTCGATTTGAATGGTGACCACGCCGGTGGCGATTCGCTCCAGGGTCTGCGCCCAATTGGCGGGCGAGCCGGGAATGCCCGGCGCCGGCACGGCAGCCGGTACGTAGGCGGGAGGGGGAGCGGCAGCGAGCGCGCGGAGGGACAACACACAGAGGCAGAGAAATAACGCGGTACGGGGCATGCCGATCCTGGTGGAGTGGATTGGGGGGTAGATTGTGGTCAATGCCCGTGGTCGGACAAGATCAAGAGCCATACGGTTCCTAGCAATGCGAAACTCAGCATCACGGCGGCCGATCCCATGTCCTTGGCCATGCCGGCCAGGGGATGCCGTTCGGTCCCGGACCGGTCCACCACGGCCTCGACCGCGCTGTTGAGGATTTCGACCACCAGAATCAGCAGCATAGGGCTCACGAGCAGGGCCCGCTCGACCCCGGAATGACCGAAATACAGGCCCGCGGGAATGACCAGCAGCGACAGCCCCACCTCCTGGCGGAAGGCAGCCTCTTCCCGCCAGGTGTGGCCAAACCCCTGGAAAGAATAGCCGAATGCGCGCAGCAGCCGGGTTATTCCGGTGGGTTTTTGTCTATCGTTCATTCAAGCGGCGGGTTTCCATGCCAAATCCAACTGTTTCGCTGCGCGCACGTCGTCGAGCCGCCGCACCGGCATTGTATGCGGTGCGGAGGAGAGTTTCTCGGGCTCATGCTCCATTTCCCGCCGAATCGCGCTCATGGCGTCGCAGAAGCGATCGATGTCCTCCTTGGCCTCTGTTTCGGTCGGCTCGATCAACAAACATTCAGGCACCAGCAAGGGGAAGTAGGTGGTGGGCGCGTGAAAGCCGTAGTCGAGCAGGCGCTTCGCCACATCCATCGCCGTGACGTTGTAAAGCCGGTTTTCCCGCTTCAGTGTGACGATGAATTCATGGCTGGCCCGCCGTGAGGGATAGGCCGCTTCGAACCCTGCCGCCTGCAGCCGCTTCAGCAGGTAGTTCGCGTTGAGCGCGGCGAATTCCGCGACCCGCACCATGCCGTCGCGTCCCAGCAGGCGCATGTAGACATAGGCGCGCAAATTGACGCCGGCATTGCCCATGAAACCCGACAGTCGGCCGATGGATTGAGGCAGGTCGCGCTCGGTCAGCCAGCGAAAGCGCGCGCCCTCCTTGCCCACGATCGGGATGGGCAGAAACGGCCGCAGGCGCGCGCCGACGCCCACCGCTCCGGAACCGGGACCGCCGCCGCCGTGCGGTGTCGAAAAAGTCTTGTGCAGATTCATGTGAATGACGTCGAAGCCCATGTCGCCGGGCCGCACCTTGCCGAGAATGGCGTTGAGATTGGCGCCGTCGTAGTACAGCAGGCCGCCCGCTTCATGCACGATGCGCGCGACCTCGGTAATCTTGCGCTCGAACACCCCGAGAGTGGACGGGTTCGTCAGCATGATGGCCGCGGTCGCCGGGCCCACGGCGGCCTTCAATGCGTCGATGTCGATGTTGCCGTCGGCATCGCAGGGAATCTCCTTGACGGTGCAGCCGCACATCGCGGCGGTGGCGGGATTGGTCCCATGCGCAGCCTGCGGCACGATGATTTCATTGCGCCCCGGATCGTTTCGCGCGCGATGGTATGCGCGGATCATGGCCACGCCGGCAAACTCGCCCTGCGCGCCGGCCATGGGTGTGAGGCTCACGCTCTGCATGCCCGTGATTTCCTGCAGCATCTCCTGCAACTCGTACATGCAGGCCAGAAACCCCTGAGGCTCGGGCCCGAGCGGATGCCGCCCAAGAAATTCCGGCAGCATGGCGAAGGTGTTGCATGCCTTCGGGTTGTATTTCATGGTGCAGGAACCGAGCGGATAGAAATGCGTGTCGATGGAGAAATTCATCTGCGACAGGCGCGTGAAATGCCGCACCGCCTGCAACTCCGACACCTCGGGCAGCGTGGGGGGCGCCGCGCGGCGCAAATGCGCGGGAATTTGCGCCGAACCCGCGACCGGCGGCGGGAACTGCGTCCCGGCCCCGCGGCCCGGCTTGCTCAATTCGAATATCAGCGGTTCTCTCGCTTGCAAATCGGTCATCAGTCTTCCCCCCAAATCACGGTGCATATTCGAGCGGCGGCGGGCCGACGATTTTATAGAGCGTCCTCTTACTCAGGCCGCGGCGCGCGATGATTTCATGATGTCGGCCAGGGCGCCGGCGTAGGCATCGATATCTGCCGCGAGCTTGGTTTCGGTCGCGCACACCAGCAGCGCACGACCCAAGTTCCGGGTAACGGTCGGCGAGGTCGAGTCCGCCGAATATTCCGCGGCGTGCGAGCGCCGCAAGCACCGGCGCCACCGGCCGGTCCAGCAGCAGCACGGCCTCGTGAAATCGCGGCGCCGTGAAGGCCGGCCGGACGCCGGCGACTCGGCCGAGCGCGGCCACCAAATCGGCCGTTCGCTGCAGGCTGGCCGCCGCGACGCGCTCCAAGCCCTGAGCCCCCAGCAGCGACATGTAAATGGTGGCGGCCGTCACCATCAGCCCCTGGTTGGTGCAAATGTTCGAGGTGGCCTTGCTGCGCCGGATATGCTGCTCGCGCGCCTGCAAGGTCAGACTGAATCCCGGGCGGCCTTGCGTGTCCACGGTGCGCCCGACGATGCGTCCCGGCATTTGCCGCACGTAATGCATGCGCGTCGCCATGAACCCGAAGTAAGGCCCGCCCGACGACAGGGGCACGCCCAGCGGCTGCCCCTCGCCGCAGACGATATCGGCGCCTGGATTGCCGGCGGCCGGCGTGCCCCACTGTCCGGGCGCCTTCAGCAGCGCCAGCGAGATGGGATTGACGACCGCGATCACCAGGATCTTGTTCTGATGCGCCCAGTCCGTCAGCCGATCGACCTCTTCCAGATTGCCGAAGAAATTCGGCTGCTGAATCACCAGCGCGGTGACGTCCTGGCCGGCATAGGGTTGCAAGGATTCGAGCAGAGTGCACCCCGTGGATCGATCGAAATCCACCGTCTCGAACACGATGTCCTGATTGCCCGCGATCGCCTGTGCCACTTGCGCATAGATGGGATTCACCGCGCGCGGCAGCAGAATGCGCCGCGAATGCGCGGCGCGATTGGCGCGCACCGCCATCAGACAGGCCTCGGCCAGGGCCGAAGCACCGTCGTACAGCGACGCGTTCGACACCTCCATGCCCGTCAGAGCGCAGATCATGGATTGATATTCATAGATCAATTGCAAGGTGCCCTGACTGGCCTCCGCCTGGTACGGCGTGTAGGCGGAGTAGAATTCGCCGCGCGTCGCGATTGCCCACACGGGCGCCGGGATGTGATGCTCGTAGGCTCCGGCGCCGATGAAATTCAAGGGCCGCCCGTCGCTCGCCGCGCGCTCGGCCATCAGCCGGCCCAATTCCATTTCACTCATCGCCGGCGGCACGCCGAGCGCGCCTGCGCGCAGCTCAGCGGGAATTTCATCGAACAGATCGTCGACGGATTGCACGCCGATGAATTCCAGCATGCGGGCAACGTCATCGGCAGTATGAGGAATGAACGCCATGATCTAATGGCTCCCTCTGGGCCTCGTCGGCCAAGTATTTCGCGTAGTCGGCGGCGCTCATGAGCGATGCGGCGTCGAACGGCGCATCGGTCTGCACGCGAAACAGCCAGCCGGTGCCGTAGGGGTCCTGATTGACCAGTTCGGGCTGGGCGGCGAGTGCCGCATTGCCGGCAATGACCTTGCCGCTCACCGGACTGTAGACATCGGATGCCGCCTTGACCGATTCGACCACGGCGCAAGCCTCGCCCGCCTTCAGCGCGCGGCCGGCTTCGGGAACCTCGACGAACACCAGATCGCCGAGCGCACTCTGCGCATGCTCCGAAATGCCGATTTCCACGGCGCCGTTAGGCGCCGCGCCCTGCGCCGGCCGCACCCATTCGTGGCTCTTGGTGATATCGTAAATCACTCGGTATGTTGCTCAAGGTAAATCCCCCGTGACTTGTGGAATCAAAGCCTTCCCATGACGCACGAACGGCGGCTTGACGATGCTCGCGGCATGCAGCTTGCCGCGAATCTCGACCTGCACGCTCGAGGCGGCCGTTTTCGGCACGCGCGCCAGCGCGATGGAACGATTCAAGGTTGGAGAAAAAGTACCGCTCGTCACCTCGCCGGTGGGCAGCGGCGCGGATGTTTGCGGCCACCACGACCTTCTGATGGCTGCGCAGCACGCCGCGCTCTTCGAGCAATAGGCCCACGAGTTCGCGGCTCCCCGTGCGCCGCAAGCCCTCCAGCGCTTCGCGGCCGATGAAATCGCGGCCGCTGGGTTCGAATGCCACAGTCCAAGCCAGCCCCGACTCCAAGGGATGATGATCTTCATCCATGTCGTTGCCGTACAGATTCATGCCGGCTTCCAACCGCAAGGTATCTCTGGCACCCAGGCCCGCCGGCTGCACTCCCTGCGCGCGCAGCGCATCCCAAGTCTTGGCGGCATCGTCCGCCGGCAGCATCACTTCGAAACCATCCTCGCCGGTATAGCCGGTCCGCGCGACGAACCAGGAATCGAAAAACGCGCCGTAGAACGGCGCCAACTCGCGCTGCGGCAGCCCGCCGCGCCGCAGCCAGCAGCGGCAGAGTCTTCTCCCGGGCGTTCGGGCCCTGAATCGCAATCATCGCCAAATCGCGCTGCTCGGCCACGGTCACGGCGAAAGCCGCCGCATGCCGGCGGATCCACGCCAAATCCTTGTCGCGAGTGCCGGCGTTGACCACCAAGCGAAACCAGGTGTCCGACAGGAAATACACGATCAAGTCGTCGATCACGCCGCCGCTGGGCAGCAGCATGCAGGAATACAGGGCCTTGCCGGGAGTTTTCAAACGGCCGACATCGTTGGCCAGCAGGCTCGCCAGGAATTCGCGCACCCGATCGCCGCGCAGGTCGACGACCCCCATGTGCGAGACGTCGAACATGCCGGCATCGCGGCGTACCGCATGGTGCTCTTCGATCTGCGAGCCATAGTGCAGCGGCATTTCCCAGCCGCCGAAATCGACGATTTTCGCACCCGACCGAAGGTGGGTGTCATAGAGCGCAGTCTTCAGGCCCATCGCAACCTCGCGGCAAAAGAATAAAGAGACCCAAGCACCCGTGTGCCTTGCCCCTCTGTCCTTTGAACCTGAGAGATCGCGCGCTCTCGATGAGCGCTGCTCCCCTTCGGTGGATCGCCGCATGTGCGGCGATCGCTCTCCAGAGATCGCGAGAGTCTGCCGTTCGTGTGCCTGAGCGTTTCCGGGCGGTTGCGCCTTCGGCGGTCCTCGTCGAAAGGACTCTCTCCAGACAGCTCTTATCGCGATCTCCTCATGATACACGAAATTTCGCGCGATCCATCGATCTCGCCCGCCGATTTTCTGTACACTTTGCTGCATAAAAAGACTGGGCCATTTTGGATGAACAGCTTCGCCAGCGCGCTTGCTCCGACGTCAATCCTGGACGATGACGGCTGGGACGATTTGTTGAGCTTCATCGAGGAGCGGCGGGTCATTCCCATCGTCGGTCCCGAGCTGCTGCTGGTCAATACCGAGCAGGGTCCGCGGCTGCTCTACAGCTGGCTCGCCGACAAGCTGGCCGCCCGCCTGAACGTCGACGTGCGCGCACTGCCTCAGCCCTACACTTTGAATGACGTCGTGTGTTGGTTTCTCGCCGCACGCGGCCGCCGGGAGGAGGCTTACGTCAGACTGCGAGGCATCCTCAAGGACGCCGTCATCGAGCCGCCGGCGGCCTTGCGCCGTCTCGCATCGATCACGGATTTCGATCTATTCGTGTCCACCACCTTCGATCCGCTGCTCGAAGCGGCGATCAACCGGGAGCGATTCGAGGGCTCGAGCGCGGTGGATGTGCTGGCCTACGCCCCCAATCGGGTGGTCGATCTGCCGTGCGAGAGGGACAAGCTGCAACGGCCCGTGGTCTATCATCTGTTCGGCCGGATCTCCGCGTCGCCGACCTATGTCATCTCGGACGAAGATCTGCTCGAGTTCATCTGCGCATTGCAGAGCGAGCATCTCGCTCCCGAGAAGCTGTTCCACGAGCTCGAGCACAGTCATCTGCTGTTCATCGGCAGCAATTTTTCGAACTGGCTGGCACGGCTGTTCCTGCGGATGGCGAAACGCCAGCGGCTGTCGGATCCTCGCGATGTCGGCGAAGTGCTCGCCGACGATCACACCAGCGAGGACGACCGCCTGGTCGCCTTCCTGCAACAGGTCAGCGTGCGCACGCGCATCTACCAGGGAGCCGAACGCTTCGTGGACGAACTGCACCGGCGCTGGCACGCGCGCCGCAGGCCGGCCTCGAAGGCTGCCCCGTCGCCGTCGCCGGTGAGATTTCTTCCCCCGCCCCGCGAAATGCCCGACAACGCGGTGTTCATCAGCTACGCGCGCGAGGATCTGCCGGCCGTGCAGCAGATCAAGGCCGGCCTCGAGTCCGTCGGCATCGTCACCTGGTTCGATATGGACCGGCTCGAGGGCGGCGATGATTTCGACCGCAAGATCCAGCGCAACATCGCGCGTTGCTCGTACTTCATTCCGGTGGTGTCCGCGGCCACGCAAAGACGCCAGGAAGGCTACTTCCGCCGCGAATGGAGCTATGCCATCGACCGCGTGCGCAACATGGCCGACGGGGCGCTATTCATTCTGCCGGTGACCATCGACGCGACGAACGCGGCGGAGGCGCTGGTTCCCGACAAGTTCAAGGCGCTGCACTTCACCCAGCTGCCCGGCGGCGAGGTGCTCCCTGAGTTCGCCCGGCGCCTGACGGACTTCATGAAGGCACGGCAATCGTGAGCACCGACGCGCTGGGCACGGAGGCTACCCGCACCGAAGCGTCGCACGCACCGGCCGAGGCGTCGAACGCACCGGCCGAGGCGCCTTCGGTGGACGCGCGCAATCCCTGGCTGGGGCTGGCCTCGTTCACGGAGGAGACGCGCGAATTCTTCTACGGCCGGGAGGAAGAGGTGGCGGAGCTCGCGCGCCGCGTCCAGCGCAAGCTGCTGACCGTACTCTTCGGCCAATCGGGGCTCGGCAAGACCTCGATCCTGCGCGCCGGCCTCGTGCCGAAGCTGCGCGGCCAGGGATATTGCCCGGTGTACGTGCGGATCGACTACGCCAAGGAGGCCCCCGAGCCCGCGGAGCAGATCAAGCAGGCCATCGCGCGCACCGCCAGGCGCTCGGGCGAGTGGACCCAGGCCGGCGTGGCCGTGCAAGGCGAGACCTTGTGGGAATTTCTGCACCATCGGGACGATGTACTCCACGATGAGTCCGGGGCCACGTTGATTCCCCTGCTGATCTTCGATCAATTCGAGGAGATCTTCACGCTGGCGCAGACCGACGGCTTCGGGCGCGCGCGGGCCGCCCGCTTCATCGCGGACCTGGCGGACCTGGTGGAGAATCGGCCGCCGCAGGAAGTGGAAGCGAAGCTCGATACGGATGATTCGGCGGCGGAGCGTTTCGATTTCGCGCGCAGCGACTACCGTGTGCTGATTTCGCTGCGCGAGGACTACCTCGCGCCGCTCGAAGGCCTGAAGCGCGACATGCCGAGCGTGACCCAGAACCGGCTGCGCTTGGCGCCGATGACCGGCACGCAGGCGCTGGCCGCCGTCATGCGGCCCGGCAAGGAGCTGGTCAGCGAGGAAGTGGCCTCGGCCATCGTCCGTTTCGTCGCCGGCGGGGCGGAGATCGCCAATGCCGAGGTCGAGCCCTCGCTCCTCAGCCTGATCTGCCGCGAGCTCAACGATGCCCGGCTCGCGCAGGGACGCGGCGAAATCTCGCTCGATCTGCTGGCCGGTTCGCACGCCACCATCCTCAGCAACTTCTACGAGCGCTCGCTCGCGGATCAGCCGGCCCCCGTGCGACGGATCATCGAGGACGAACTGCTCACCGAGTCCGGATTCCGCGAGAACGTCGCCGAAGAGAAGCTGCGCGCCAGCTTCGCGGCCGCGGGAGCGGCCCCCGACGCGCTCGCAGCGCTGGTGAACAGGCGACTGCTGCGCATCGAGGAGCGGCTCGATGTGCGGCGCGTCGAGCTCACGCACGACGTGCTCTGCGGCGTGGTCAAGGCCAGCCGCGACATTCGCCACGAGCGCGAGGCGCGCGACGCCAGCGAACGTTTGCTGGCCGAGCAGCGCGAGAAGGAACGCATCACGCGGCATGCGCTGGTGCGGGCGCGGAAAGTGGCGGCATTCTGCTCGGTGCTGGCGGTGGTCGCAGTGATCGCGGCCGTCTTTGCCTACTGGAGCACGCAGCGCGCGCGCCGCGCCGAGCATCTCGCGGATGAGACGCGCGCAATCGCTGAAAAAGCTCGCGGCCAGTCCGAGCAGCTTCTCGGCTACTTGACCGACGACTTCTCGCGCGAATTCGAGACCTTCGGCCGGCTGGATGCGGTCGCGGAGTTTGCCAAACGGCAGATCGACTACTTCGATGCCTTGCCGGCGTCGCTCAAGGATGCCGATACAGCGCGCAACGGCGCGACCGCCATGACCTATTACGCAAGCGCATCGCGCCGCCTGAACCATGCCGATGTGGCGATTCGATACGCGGAGCGAGCTACCGCGATATTGAGCCGGCTGCGCGCGGACGGCGATCATTCGGAGCGCACGGCCATTGCGCTGGCGCTGGCCGAAGACGCGCGGATCTCCGCCGTGTTCAACAGCGGGGGATCGAACTTGATACCCGGCGCGCAGCAGGCGCTGGACCTGGTACGGCCGTTCGCCGAGCGGCCGCAGGCCTCGCTCGCCGCCCGCCGCGCCTATGTGAAGATATTGAGCAATCTGGGGTATCTGCAGCTGCGTGAATACAAGAGCCAGGACGCGGTGGCGACCTATACGAGTGCAATGCAAATGGCCGCCGCGGCCGCCGGTCCCGACTGGTCGGTGCCCGATATGGCCGACGAGTACGCCTACGCCGCGGGATGGATGGAGGAAGCACTCGGCAGTCTCGGCCGCGGAGACGAGGTGCGGGCCGTGGCAGCGCAGGCGGGCGAGATTGCGGACCGGCAGGCCCGACGCCGGCCCGGCGACCGGTTGGCACTGGCTTCCGCGCAGTTGATTGCAGCCAACGCCGCTTTTTCCGACATGTTCGACATGCACAATGCCGAAGCCGTAGCCGCGGGCCGCCGAGCCACCGATGCTTCGACATCGCTGCTGCAATTCGATCCCGACAATACGGTGTACAAATGGAATATGGCGGTCGATCACCAGGTCACCTCGGACGCGTCCTGGGAGCTTGGCCGGCCGCGCCAATCGGTGGATGAGATCGATGCGGCGCTGCATGTGTGGCCCCCTCAAATGTCGAGCCGGGCGCTCATCTTGTCCCTCGTCGAGAGATCCTCGGCGATCTGGCGCAAGGCTAATTTGGGCGCTACCGAGGAGGCCGCCCGGGACGCCGCGGAGGGCGTCCGCGCTGCACAGTCCTGGAGCGCCGACAAGACGGCGGGCGCCACAGACGTGGCCTTCGTTGACTGCGCAGCCGCCGAGGGGCGCGCCGAGCTGGCGCTCGCCGTGGGAGACACTGAGACGGTGAGGTCGCTGGCGTCCTCCAATATTGTCCGCATTCAGGCCCTGCAGGGACTGCAGCCGGAATATGAGCTGCACCGCCACCAGTTCCTGTTCTACGTGGGCGATCTGCTCGGTCAGGCCGAGTATTTGCGCGGCGATTACGCCGCCGCTGAAAAAGCCATGCGCGACGCACTGGCCGCACGCACGCACTTCCCCTCGACCAACAACGCCGACCGGCGGGAAACCGCGGAAGTGTCGACGCTGCTTGCCATGAGCCTGGCGCGCCAAGGCAGGATCGCGGAGGCGCGCGAGGTGATCGCGCCGGTGGTCAAGCTGCACCGTGACCTGGCGGCTCACAATAAGGACGATCAATGGCAGCACCTCGAGCTGGCGGCGGCACTCTACGCCTCGGCATTGACCGACCCGTCGAAGAGCGCGGCGCTGCTCGCCGAGGCAAGCCGCTCGATGGCCTCGACTCCGGCGGAAATGCACGGTTTGCGTATTTTCACGCTGTGGCGCGACCGCATTGCCGCGGGGACAGCGGGACTGCGCGATGCCCCGGCCAAAACAGCCGGCTAATCCCGCCCTAGCCCCCCGATTTTTTCGCCGGCCACCCCAATTTGACCAGTTCCGCAACGATGACGTCACGATGGTCACCCTGGATTTCAATCACGCCCTCGCGCACCGTCCCGCCGGACCCGCAGCGCTTCTTGAGCCGAGTGGCCAGGGATTCGATGTCGGACAGGGACATGGGCAAGCCCGTCACCGTGGTGACTCCCTTGCCGGCCCTGCCCTTGATCTCCCTGCCCACCCGCACGGCGGCGGGCTTGGCGGCGCCGGGTGCGCCGGGTGCGCCTTTCGGGCATACACATTCACGCACCGGCCTGCGGCAATTGGGACATAGACTCCCGATTCCCGTTGAGTAGATGATTCGCTCAGGCATACCCGTATTATGCCAACAGGACACCGCACCTAGGACAAATCATGAGTTTCGTAGATCCCATCTCCCTGCATGGACAGCGCGTATCGCTCGTGCCCCTCAGCCCTTCACATCACGACGATCTCGCCGCGGCCGTCAAGGACGGCGAGCTGTGGAAATTGTGGTACACCAAGATTCCCGCGCCCGAGCAAATGCGGGCGGAAATCGACCGGCGCCTGGAGCTTCAGAAGCAAGCCTCGATGACTCCCTTCGCCGTCATCGAGAAATCGAGCGGCGAGGCGGTCGGCATGACGACATTCATGAACATCGACGCGGCCAATCGGCGCGTGGAAATCGGCTCCACCTGGTATCGCAAGCGCGTCCAGCGCAGCGCCTTGAACACCGAGTGCAAGCTGTTGCTCCTCGGCCATGCGTTCGAACGCTTGAACTGCATCGCGGTGGAATTTCGCACTCATTTCTTCAACCAGCAAAGCCGTGCGGCCATAGAACGCCTGGGCGCGAAATTGGACGGCATACTGCGCCAGCATCAGCTCGCGGGCAACGGCACCCTGCGCGACACCTGCGTGTACAGCATTCTCGATCGTGAATGGCCGGCGGTGAAGGCGCATCTCACGCATCGGCTCGAGGGTCCTAGTACATCGACACAGAGGCTTTGACCGATTGGCTCCAACCGGTCAATTTCGCGGTGCCGAGGTATTAGATGGGGTATAAAAAAACGCGATGGCACGCGCGCCTCAAGGTGCGATAGTCCGAGATCGCGGGGATGGCGCTGCTCGTGCAAACCAGACAATTGCTTCGTTGGATGTCCGTTGTCGCGGCCGTGGCCAGTGTAGGGTCGACGATCGTCATGCCGGCTGCCGCCGTCGCCATCGCCCGACCCCAGATTCTCACGCTGGACGTCGATCGATTTTATAAGGTTTATGACGCGGCGGGCGGCCACCCCACCGAGGCCCAGCTACAGCGCGATTACATAGACGCCGGTTCGGACGGGCTGCATCAATTCACCAAGGTCAGGAATCTCACGGGCGGGACATTGGTCCAAGCATTGGCGCAGCACCCGGCCGACTACTCCGGCGCGAGACGCTGTGCCGCTGCGCTCGGTGAAGTGCGCCGGCGGCTGATCGTCGCCCTGCGCAAGTTGGGTGAGCTATATCCCGAGGCGCGGTATCCGCCGGTCACCATTCTCATCGGGCGTGACAACACCGGCGGCACGACCACTGCCGCGGGGGTGTTGATCGGCCTGGAAACCATTTGCCGCGCCTATTGGCTCGAACCAAACATCGAAGATCGCCTGGTGCACCTGATCGCGCACGAGTACGCCCACGTGCAGCAGCCGGTGACGCAGACGGACAATGCCGACGCAACCGTCCTGCTGGCCTCCGAGATCGAAGGCGGAGCGGAATTCATCGCCGAGCTGACCTCGGGCTCCGTCAGCAACACCCAGTTCGCCGCGTGGACCAAGGGCCGGGAGAGACGCATCGAGACCGCCTTCGTTGCCGACGAGTACTCCACCGACAAATCGAAGTGGCTCTATAACGGGCCGGGCACGCCGCAGAAGCCCGGCGACCTCGGGTATTGGGTGGGCTATCGCATCGCGAAATCCTACTATCGGCACGCGGCGGACAAGCGGGCCGCGCTGCGCGATATCATTCAGGTGCAGGACGCCAAGACGTTTCTGGCCAAGAGCGGCTGGTTCCCGGGAATCATGCTGCCGTAAGTCATTGAGGGATGACGGGGGCGCGCCCCGCGAGATATGCGCGGTCGCTCGCCGCGCCGGAGTGCAACTTTTTCAGACCAACGGTGTTCTGGGCTTAAACGAACACACTCCAGTGCAACATCCACCCACCGGGCCCGGCCGCGCAGCAGAGTTCACGACGTTCATGCGTGCGTATCAGGATATGGTTTTCTCCACGGCCTCTCGCCTGGCGAGCAATGACAGGCAGGCGGAGGATATCGCGCAGGAGGTATTTCTGAGAGCTTACGAGCATTTCGATCAGCTGCGCGCCAGCCCGACGGCGGGCGGCTGGCTCAAGACCGTAGCCACGAACTTGACGCTCAATTATTTGACCCGGCATCGCAGGCGCTGGCGCCTATTCTCGGAGCTGCGGCCGGCGACGGCAGAAGAGGACTCGGCGCCGGAACCGACGGTGCCGCAGCCTGACACGCTGCTCGCGGATTTGAGCACGGAACAGCGCCGTGCGCTGATCGAGGGCGCGTTGCGCAAGCTCCCCGAGCATCAGCGGCTGGCGCTGGTGCTGTATCACTTCGAGGAGCTTTCCTACGAGGAGATCGCCGTGAAACTCCATGCCTCGCTTCCCAAGATCAAAACCGATATACGGCGCGCCCGCGCGGCGTTGCTGCCCCTTCTGCAATCCAGCGGCATCGCCGCCGGCGGCCTGGAGAATTGACATGCCCGCGAATGACCACAACGACCGACCGCAGAGCCCCAGCGACCCCTTAGAGGACCCCTTAGAGCCCATATTCGATCGCGCTCTGCGCGAGCTGCCCCTGCGCCGCGCGCCGACATCGTTGGAATCACGAGTGTTCTGCGAACTCGAACGTCGCGCGACGCTTCCTTGGTGGCGCCGCAGCTTCACGCACTGGCCGCTCATGGCACGGGCGGCATTCCTCGTGATTTGCGGCGCATCGGCCGGACTGGCGATTGAAGGCGGCGCCAGCGCGGCCGCGGATGTCCGTTCCCTGTATTGGGCGCGTGAAATCGGGGCGCTCATGGCCTCGGGCGGGAGTCTGGTCACCCTGCTCGCGCGCATCGCGCCGCCGCTGTGGCTCTACGAAGGCATCGCCGTATGTGGGGTGCTGTACGCAGTTTTGTTCGGCCTCGGTGCCGTCCTGTACCGCACGCTCTACCTACAGCCTCTCGATGGCCGGTGATTGAAACCCATGAATACTTCCCTAATCGCAACGACCGAGTTTTCTGGCCGTGCTGCCGCTGTGCACCTTGATCGTCATGGCCGCTGCGCAGGCGGCGGAGCCGCCCGCGGCCCCGGAGCCGGCCGGACACCGCCGCATCAGCACCGCGCCGCTGATGCATCCGACTGGCAGGACGCGCTCGAATGGCATGACCATCGCGGCCGGCACCGCCACCATGAGCATGGCAATGATGTGGTCAACATCGGCAGCGATTCGAACCTCGCGAGCGGACAAAAGGCAGACTCGGTCGTGTCCATATTCGGTTCCTCGACCAGCGACGGCGAGGCCGGGGACGTCGTTTCAATCTTCGGCGACACCAGAACCACGGGAGAGGTGCACGACAGTGCCGTCGCCGTTTTCGGCAACACCTACATCGACGGCAAGATCGACGGAGACGCGGTCTCGGTGCTGGGCAATATGCAACTCGGGCCCCACGCCGAAATCGGCGGCAATGTGGCGGCCGTCGGCGGCACCGCTGCAACGCGATCCCGCGGCGATCGTTCACGGCGATGTCCAGAACGTCATTGCAGCCGACTTCGGCGGTGCCGGCCGGCTGCGCACCTGGATCCATCATTGCCTGTTCTACGGACGCCCGCTGTCCCTGGCGCCCGGGCTGGGCTGGGCCTGGGGATTGGCGCTCGCCTTTCTGGCGCTCTATGCAGCGCTCGCGCTGCTGTTCCGGGAAGGCCTGACTCGATGCGTGCAGACATTCGAGGCGCAGCCGGGGCAATCGGTGCTGGCGGCGCTGATCGCCATGTTGCTGACTCCCGTGCTGGTGGTGCTGTTGTGCATCACGGTAATCGGCATAGCGGCCGTCCCGTTCGTCCTGCTCGGGCTGTTTTGTGTCGCCCTGTTCGGTAAAGCCGTCATGCTGGCGTGGCTGGGCCGGCGAGTCGCCGGCCGGCGCGACGCAGGGCCCATGAGCCACCCCGCCGTCGCCGTATTGATCGGCGGCGCGCTGGTGCTGGTGTTGTACTTGGTGCCGGTGCTCGGCTTTCTCGTCTACAAGCTCCTCGGTGTTCTTGGGCTGGGGGCCGTCGTCTACACCGTGATTCTGGCCGCGCGGGCGCACCAGGCTGCCAAAGCGGGTCCCGGCGGCTCAGCCGCCGCAGCCTGGCCGCCCGTCGACTCCGGGCCCCGCGCCGAGCCCTGCGCCTGCGCCGAGCCCCGCACCCGCTCCGAGCGCCACGCCCGCGTCCACGCCGCGTCCGCGTCCGCCCCACCGCCGGCGACCCAGCCTCGATGTCCAATGCGGCGCCCCCACCGGGCGCGGCCCCGGCCATGGGTGGCGCACCGCCGTCCAGCGCCGCCGATGCGCCTGCCGCCCAGGCACCGCCGCCCGTCACAGCCGCGTTGCCCCGCGCGGGCTTCTGGATCCGCATGGGAGCACTGCTGCTCGACGTCTTATTGGTCGGCTTTCTCACGAGCGTGCTGAATCACACGCACGATCTCGAGTTGCTGGTGCTGGCTGCCTACGGCGCGGTGATGTGGAAACTACGGGGTGCCACCGTCGGCGGCATCGTGTTCGACCTGCGGGTGGTTCGACTGGACGGCCGGCAAATCGACTGGGAGACCGCCATCATCCGTGCGCTCAGCTGTTTCCTGTCTTTGGCGGTGGCCGGCCTGGGATTCATTTGGATCGCCTTCGACCCCAATAATCAAGCTTGGCACGACAAAATCGCAGGTACGGTGGTGGTGCGCGTGGCGAAAGGCGCCCCCCTGGTATAATCGGGGTCATGATCTCCCGTAGAACGTCCCTAGGCGTAAAAGTAGGTGCGGTGACCATCGGCGGCAAGGCCCCGATCGTCGTGCAGTCCATGACCAATACCGATACCGCGGATATCGACGGTACCGTGGCGCAAGTCAAAGCGCTGGCGCGTGCCGGATCCGAACTGGTGCGGATCACCGTCAACAATGACGAATCCGCCGCCGCGGTGCCTCACATCCGCGAACGGCTGGATGCCATGGGCATCAGCACGCCGCTTGGTGGGCGATTTTCACTTCAACGGCCACAAGCTGCTGAAGGCGCATCCGGCCTGCGCACAGGCGCTTGGAAAGCTGCGCATCAATCCGGGCAATGTCGGCCGCGGCAGCAAGCGCGATCCGCAATTCGCGGAAATGATCGAAACCGCCTGCAAGTATTCGAAGCCGGTGCGCATCGGCGTGAACTGGGGCAGCCTCGATCAGGATCTGCTCACCCGCATGATGGATGAGAACTCGAAGCTGGCGGCGCCCCTGGCGGCCATCGAGGTGATGCGCGAGGCCATCGTCGTGTCGGCCCTGGACAGCGCCAAGCGCGCGCGAGAGCCTGGGGCTCCAATCCGACATGATCGTGATCAGCGCCAAGGTCAGCGGCGTGCAGGATTTGATCTCGGTCTACCGCAACCTGGCGGCGCGCTGCTCCTACCCCCTGCACCTGGGGCTCACCGAAGCCGGCATGGGCAGCAAGGGCATCGTGGCCTCCACCGCCGCCATGGGCGTGCTGCTGCAGCAGGGCATCGGCGATACGATTCGCGTGTCCTTGACCCCCGAACCCGGCGGCGATCGCACTCAGGAAGTGATCGTCGCCCAGGAAATACTCCAGACCATGGGCCTGCGCGCCTTCACGCCGATGGTGATCGCCTGCCCCGGCTGCGGCCGCACCACCAGCACCTATTTCCAGGAACTGGCGCAGAAAATCCAAAACCACATCCGCCACCGCATGCCGGAGTGGCGCAAGCGGCACACGGGCGTCGAAGACATGTCCGTCGCGGTGATGGGCTGCGTCGTCAACGGCCCCGGCGAGAGCAAGCACGCGAATATCGGCATCAGCCTGCCCGGCACCGGCGAGAACCCGGTGGCGCCGGTGTACGAGGACGGCGCGAAGACGGTGACGCTCAAGGGGGATCGTATCGCCGAGGAATTCCAGGAACTCGTCGAGCGCTACATCGAGCGCACCTACGCGCAGGACCGCGATGTGAAGGAACTGTCCGCCAAGAAATGCGTGCCCTGCGAAGGCGGCGTACCGCCGCTGACGCCGGCGCAGGCAAAGCTCTTGCGCAAGCAGCTGCACGAGGACTGGCAGATTGCCGAAGACTCCAAGAGCCTGAAGCGCTCGCTGAAGTTCAAGGATTTCTACCGCACCATGAGCTTCGTCAACGCGCTGGCGCATATCGCCAACACCGAGGACCATCATCCGGACCTCGAGCGTCGGCTACAACTACTGCCACGTCACCTTCTCGACGCATTCCATCGGCGGGCTGTCCGAGAACGATTTCATTTGCGCGGCCAAGCTCGATCTTGCAGCCTTGAGAAAGCTCCGGAACATCGCCGGCCGAGCCCTGAGAGGCGCGCTGCGCCAGGCGCGCGCTTGATGAAGGGCACCTTGCCCACGGCGCTCAAGCCCGCGGCGCGCAAGCCGGCGCTGAACGGATCCGTCGCGGAGAATAGCCGCTCCAGCCCATCGAGGGCGGCGGCGGCCAGCAGATTCTCGCTGCGGCGCCAACGCTCATAGCGCCGCAGCAGCTGGTGCTCGCCGAAATAGCCGGCGCCTCCCGCCTGCCCGAGAACCTCGGCGAGGGCGGCGCAATCCAGCAGCCCCAGATTCAATCCCTGGCCGGCCAGCGGATGCACCACGTGCGCGGCATCGCCGAGCAGCACGGCGCGCGGCCGCACGTACTCCAAGGCGTACTGCAGCTTGAGAGGAAAGCTCGCCGGCGGCGCCGACAGTTCGCAGCTCCCCAAGACCTCGCCGCTGGCCGCGGTCAGGGCAGCGCCGAAGGCCTCGACATCCAGGGCGCGCAAGCGCGCCGCCTCGGACAGCGCGGCGCTCCACACGATGGATGAGCGGCCGTCCGACAGCGGCAGAAAGGCCAGAGGACCGCTGCCGAGGAATCGCTGCCACGCCGTGTTGCAGTGGGGCTTGGCGGTGCGCACATGCGCCACCAGTGCGTCCTGATGATAGGCATGGCCGGCGGTTTCGATGCCGAGCAGCGCCCGCGTCTTGGACTCCTGTCCGTCGGCCGCGATCAACAGCTGGCTGCGCAGCACGCGGCCGTCGCTCAAGCGGATCGAGACGCCGGAATCCGCGGCGGCGACGGCCTCGAGTCCGGCCTCGAGCAATACGACGCCGGCGGATCGCGCGGCTTGCAGGCATTGCCATTGCAGGACGCGTCCGTCGACGATGAAGCCGAGATTCGGCTCGCCGATTTCCGCGCAGTCGAAGTCAAGAGATCCCTTCCCGCTGAGGTTCGCCGGAGGCATCCCAGACGCACATGCGCTCGTACGCGAACACCCGCTGCGGGCGGCAACGAATCCCACACGCCGCAAGCTCTGAGCAGCCGCTCCGAGGCGCGGCTCAGGGCGAACACTCGCAGATCCCAATCGGCGTCCGCCGGCAGCGCGGCCGCGAAGCGATCCGCGACGATGGCCACACGACCCGCCGCACTCAACTTGCGCGCCAGCAGCAGACTCGCCATGACCGTACCGATCACGCCGGCACCCACGATGATCACATCGAAATCGCGGCTGCCGGCGGCGCTCATTGCAGCGCCACGCCGCGTGCCAGCTTCGGCACACGCGCGCCGCCCCCGGCGCCGGTGCTCAAGCGCGACAGCGCGGCCTTGGCCGGAGGCAGCAAGATCGAAGGCCAGCAGCCCGACGTTGCGCAGTCCGCCGCACCGACGCGCAGTGGATTGGCAAACATCCGCACCAGACCATCGGTGAACGCGATGACGCCGCCGCGATCGGCGGCGCGCCACGCATCGTACTCGGCCAGCAAGCTCGGCGGCCCCGGCATCGAAGTGCGGTTCCTGCCGGCGCTCGGCAATGAGTTCGGCGAGGCTGGCCACATCGCGCAGCCCCAGATTGAAACCCATGCCGGCGACGGGATGCAGTCCCTGCGCGGCATTGCCGATGATGACGCAGCGCCCCGCGCTGGTGCGCGCGGCGCGCGTCAGCGACAGCGGATACGCCGCGCGGCGGCCGACCTTGAGAAAGCGCCCCAGGCGAAATCCGAATCGTCGCTGCAGCTCGGCGAGAAACTCAGCGTCCGACCACGTCATGGCCGACTCCGCCAGCGCCTTGCTCAAGGTCAACACCAGCGTGCAGCGCCCGCCCTCGAGCGGCAGCAGCGCCAGCGGCCCGGCGGCGTAAACCTCTCGTAGGCGACGTGGTCGTGGAAGCGTTGCGGCAACACCGTGGTGATGACGGCGGTCTGCTCGTAGTCGCGGGATTCTGCATCGACGCCGAAGGCGCTGCGCACGGCCGATTGCGCGCCGTCGGCGGCCACCACCAGCCGGGTGTCGATCGCGGCCGTCGCGCCGGCCTGTGCGATCTCGAGCGTGACCGCGCGCTCACCCGCCGCGACGCGCGACACCTGCGCGGGGCAGTAGACGTGAATGCCGGCGCTCGCCTGCAGGCGCGACCACAATGCGGCGCCGAGCGCGCGGTTCGGCACCACATAACCCATCGCCGCCAGACCCTGTTCGGCCGCATCGATGCGCGCAAAGCCGAAGCGGCCCTGATCCGAGACATGGATTTTGCGTATCGGGCGTCGCCTGCGCCTCGCACTGCGGACCACACGCCCAGAGTCTCGAGGATTCGGCGGCTGCCGTTCGACAGCGCCGTGGTGCGTTCATCGAAGCTGGGCTGCGACGCGGAGTCGTGCGCAATGGCTTCGATGAGCGCCACCTTCAGGCCCAGCGGCGCCAACGCGACGCCGAGGCTGGCGCCCACCATGCCGCCGCCCACGATGGCGATGTCGACGGGCTGCGTCATGCTCGTCGCCCCGCATCATGCTGCCTGCACCAGCGCTTCGATCGCCTCCGGGGTCTTCTCCAGACCCGCCGTCAGCACCTCGGCGGCGGCGGCGGTCACCAGCACTTCGTCCTCGATGCGAACGCCGATGTTCCAGAATTCCTTCGGTACCCGCGGCGAGGGCCGGATGTAAATTCCCGGCTCGACGGTCAGCACCATGCCCGGCTCCAATACCCGCCACTCGCCGCCGACCTTGTAGTCGCCGACATCGTGCACGTCCAGCCCCAGCCAATGTCCGGTGCGATGACTGAAGAACTGCAGGTACGCCTGATCCTTGATGAGTGCGGCGACCTTGCCCTTGAGCAGGCCCAGCTTGACCAGACCCTGGGTAATCACGCGCACGGCGGCTTCGTGCGGATGATTCCAGTGATTTCCGGCAACGCACCTTGTCGATGGCGGCGAGTTGGGCCTCCAGCACCACCTCGTAAACCGCGCGCTGCGCGGCGGTGAAGCGGCCGCCGACCGGGAAGGTGCGCGTGATATCCGAGGCGTAGTAGTCGTGCTCGCAGCCGGCATCGAGCAGCAGCAGGTCGCCGTCGCGCAACGGCTGATCGTTGTCGCGGTAGTGCATGACGCAGGCGTTGGCGCCGCCGCCGACGATGGGGTAGTAGGAAATGTCGGCATTGTGCGAGCGAAATTCGTGCAGCACCTCGGCCATGACCTCGTACTCCATTCGCCCGGGCCGCGCAAAGCGCATGGCGCGGCGATGCGCGCCCACGGCGATCTGCGCGGCGCGCCGCAGACTCGCCTGCTCCGGCGCGGCTCTTGTACAGCCGCATGTCGTCCAGCACATGCCTCAGCGCAACAAATTCGTGAGGCGCACCGGCCGCCTGCCGCGACTGCACCCGCAGGCCGTTGACCCAGCTCAGGACATGGGAATCGAAGTCCGGGTGCGTGCCCATGGAGTAATACACCTGCGAGCGCGTCTCCATCAGTCCGGGCAGAATTTCGTCGATGTCGGCGATCGGAAAGGCATCGTCGGCCCCATAGTGCTCGACCGCGCCGTCGGTGCCCGCCCGCGCACCGTCCCACGACTCGCGCACGGCGTCGTGCTCGCGCACGAACAGCAGGTATTCCGCCTGGGGACGGCCCGGCGCCAGCACCACGACGGCGTCCGGTTCCGGAAACCCGCTCAGGTAGTAGAAGTGGCTGTCCTGCCGATAGGCGTACTCGATGTCGCCGTTGCGATGGTGCACCGGAGCCGCGGGCAGGATGGCGATGGCGTCCTTGCCGATCATGCGCATGAATTGGCGCCGCCGGCGCGCAAACTCCTTGCGGTCCATGGAGCAGTTCAATGCAGCCGCTGCTGCGCCGGATAGACCTGCCGGCGAAGCGGCAGCAGTTCTTCGAACACGACCTGGGCCGCAACCCGGATGAACTCGACCAGTTCCGCATAGGCCTGCTCGTTGGATTCATCCGCGTCCGCGTCATCGCCCGTGGCGCGCGAGATTTCGGTGAAATCGCGCACGATCTCTCCGACGTCGCCGTTCAGCGCCTCCAGATCGGAAATATGTCCAGTCCCCAGGCCATAGAGAAATCCGCTGCACCACAGCGCCAGCGCGTTGGCCCGGCCGTTGAGCGGCTGTTCGTCGTCCGGCAGCAGGGGCTCGAATTCCATGCCCTGCTCGCCGAAGGAGGTCGCCGTTGCCGTGAAGACTCGTTCGAGCATGGCGGACGATTCATCGGAGAGCGCGGCGCCGTCGGGCAGGATCTCGTTGACCCAGTCCTGCATCCTGTACGGCGACATGGAGCACAGCGCGCCGCACAGGGAGCCATGCGCCTCGGCGGCATCGGCCAGACTGCCGGCCGTCGCCAGCACATCCTCGAAGTCCTTGAATCGAATATCGGAGATCATTTGCGCCAATAATACCGCAGTAGGGGGCTGCACCGCCCTTTGCATTGCGCTATGCCCCGCTCTATATTGTCGGCCTATGAACGAAGCCAACCCGAAGTCAGCGGTCGAACTCGAGCTGAAGCGTCTGGAGAAGCGGCTCGAAGACCTCATCGTGACCGTCAGCCAGATCAAGGAAGAGAATCGCGCCTTGCGCCAGCGGCAGGAAACGTTGACCTCCGAGCGCGCCAGCCTGCTGCAGAAGAACGAGCAGGTCCGCGGGCGGGTCGAAGCGATGATCGGCCGATTGAAATCGATGGAGCAGGCATGAGCGACAATCAAGCGCGGGTCAGCGTGCGGATACTCGAGAAGGAGTATCACATCACCTGCCCGATCGAAGAGCGCTCCGACCTGCTGGATTCCGCCGAGTTCTTGAACATGAAAATGCGCGAGATCCGCGACAGCGGAAAAGTCGTCGGGCCTGGACCGCATCGCCGTGATCGCGGCGCTCAACATGGCGAATGAACTGATCCGCTTCCGCAATCGTGACAGCAATCTCGAATCCGACGTCGGCGGACGCTTGCGTATCCTGCGCGAGCGCGTAGAGTCGGCTTTGGAGAAGGGTCAGCAGCTCGAGCTCTGACGCGCGAGCACCCTCCTCGGACGATTAAATTTGGCGCTGCCTGCGGTGTTCGATGCGGATCGGGTTACCTCTCGACCCTAAGTTTTAAACCCCAGGGGCCATTGCTTGCTGGCAACATTGTGCAAGTCCGCCTCGAGCGGAAAGCCTTAAGTGCCGCAGTTAGCCCCACCTGTTGCTCAGGTCGGGAGCAACGGTCCAAAACGGCATCTGCGGGTAGCGCCATCCCTTCGATCTCGTCGATGAAAGCAAACCTACGTAAGCACATGCGCGCCCAGCGCCGCTCCCTGAGTGCCGCCGATCACGGACGACGCTCGAGCCTGGCCGCCAAGGCCGTCGCCGGATTGCCGATGTTCAGAGCCGGCAAGCGTATCGCGCTGTACCTGCCCTTCGACCGGGAGACGGATACCGCCGCACTGATCGCCGCGGCGCGCCGCCGCGGCGTGCGCGTCTTCGTGCCGGTCATCGTCGACCGGCGCCATAGCCGGATACGCTTCTATCCGCTCGAGCGGCAAGACCCGGCGCGGCGTATTCGGGATCGCCGTCCCGCGCGCGCAAGGGCCGGCCCATGCTCGCCTCGATGGCTGGACCTCATCGTCATACCCTTGGTCGGTGTCGACGCCGACGGCCGGCGCTTGGGGATGGGCGGCGGGTTCTACGATCGAGCGCTGGAGTTCCGCCGCCGCCGCCGCCACTGGCCGGGTCCGCGCCTGGTCGGGCTCGCCTTCGATTGTCAGCGCACCGAATCCGGGTTCGCCGAACCTTGGGACGTGAATCTGGATTCGCTGGCGACGGAATCAGGACTGCAGCACTACTCGAGAGGCCACTCATGAATCATTGGCTGCTGAAATCGGAACCCGACAGCTTCAGCATCGACGCGCTCGGCAAGGCGCCCAAGCAGACGACTGCGTGGGATGGGGTGCGCAATTTCCAGGCGCGCAACATGCTGCGGGACTCCATGAAAAAGGGCGATCTGGCGTTTTTCTATCACTCGAGCTGCGATGTGCCCGGAATCGCGGGCATCGTCAGCATCGTGAAGGAAGGCTACCCGGACAAGACGGCTTTCGACCCCAAGCATCATCACTACGATGCCGACTCCAAGGCGGATGCACCACGCTGGTTCGTCGTGGACGTGAAGTTGGTGCGCAAGTTCGAGCGCATCATCACGCTCGATGAGTTGCGGCGGCACGCGGCAAAGACGCTGAAGGATTTTGTTTTACTGCGCCGTGGGAATCGTCTGTCGGTGATGCCGGTGACGAAGAAGGACTGGGAGTTCGTGCTCACTCTCGAGTGACGCCGCTCACATCGCTACCACATTGTCGTGCAAGAAGGGATACGTATTGCTTGTAAATTAATTATTCGTGTATATACTCGGACCCCGGACTAACCCGATAACGGAGTTTCTATCATGGCAGCGAAAGCAAAGAAGGCGAAGAAGAAGGTAGCTAAGAAAAAGGCCGCTAAGAAAAAGTAAGCCTTCGAAAGTAATCAACTGTGCCCGCGTAAGCGGGCACAGTTGTTTCTAGAGGGTAGGAAATCTCTACTCGATGTCAGTACGAACAAGAAACGCCGCGCCGCAGAAGCCGCTCTTCCATACATCGAGAGCGGCATGGTGCTGGGCATCGGCACCGGCTCCACGGTGACCCAGCTCATAGAAGCGCTGAAAGACCGTAAAATACAGCTTTCCGGCGCTGTCTCGAGTTCGCGCCAGACCTCCGAGAGCTTGCGCGCCGTCGGCATTCCGGAGCTCGATCTCAATGCCGTCGGGACCCTTGAGTCTCTACATCGACGGCGCCGATGAAGCCACCGCCGACGGCGTGCTGATCAAGGGCGGCGGCGCCGCGCTCACCCGGGAGAAGGTCGTCGCCGCCGCCTCGGCAACGATTCGTCTGCATCATCGACGACAGCAAGCTGGTCGAGGTGCTGGGCAGGCTTTCCCCTCCCCGTCGAGGTGATTCCGATGGCGCGCTCCTATGTCGCGCGGCAGCTCGTGAAGATGGGGGGGCAGCCCGTCTGGCGCGAGGGCGTGGTCACCGACAACGGCAATGTCATCCTGGACGTCCACGGCCTGCGGCTCGATCGACCCCGCGACCTTCGAATCCGCGGTGAATCAAATCGCCGGGGTGGTGACGGTCGGTCTGTTCGCCCGGCGCCGCGCCGACGTGCTCATCGTGGCGGGCGATGACGGCGTCAGGACGTTGATTCCCAAGCCGGGGCTGACGTCTCGCCAAGCTAGATTTCCAAGCGGGTCCCGATTTCAACCACTCGATTCGGCGGCAGGCCGTAGTAGTCGGCGATCACCTGCGCGCCGCGCGCCATCTGCATGAACGCTCGGCGGCGCAGCGGCGGCAGATCCGAGCGCTGTCCCGGCAGCAGCTCTTCGCGGCTCAGAAAGAAGGTCGTGAGCTCGGGTTCGTAGGGCACTCCATGGGCTTCGGCCTCGCGCAGAATCTCCGTGATGTTCGGCTTCTCCATGAAGCCGATCTGCGCCACCACCCGCACGATGCCCTCGCACACCGGGGTGACGGTCAGGCGCTTGGACGCGGCGATTCGCGGCTGCTCGCGGGTCACCACGGTCAACAGGACCACGCGCTCGTGTATCACCCGATTGAACTTGATGTTGTTGAGCAAGGCGCGCGGGATGCCCGAGGCCTTGGCATCCAGGAAAATGGATGTGCCCGCCACCCGCACGGGCGGATCGCGCTTCAAGTCCTCGAGGAAATCGCGCACCGGCTTCTGTTCGCGCAGCAGCCGCGCCATGACCGAGGCACGCCCGCTCTGCCATGTCTGCATCAGCCAATAAATGATCAGCCCGGATGTCAGGGGCAGCCAGCCGCCGTCCTCGAGCTTGGTGAGATTCGCCAACAGGAAGGCGATGTCGATGATGAACAGCAGCGACAGGCCGGTGCGCAATGCCCGGCTGTCCCGGCCGGTGCGCGATTTGATCAGGCTCAAGGTGAGCGGAGTCACGATGGTCATTGCGCCTGAAACGGCCAGGCCGTACGCCCCGGCCAATGCCGCCGAGCTGCCGAAACCCATCACCAGCGCCAGCGCGGCGACCATCAGTATCCAATTCATGGTCGGCACGTAGATCTGCCCCACGTTGTCCGCGGAGGAATGCTCGACTCGCAAGCGCGGCAGCAACCCCAAGCTCACGGCTTGAGTGGTCACCGAGAACACGCCGGATATCACCGCCTGCGAGGCGATGACGGTGGCCGCCGTCGCAATCATCACCAAGGGCCACAGCGACCAGGCCGGTGCCATCAAGTAGAACGGATTGCTGATGGCCGCCGGGTTCTCGATCAGCATCGCGCCCTGGCCGAAGTAATTGAGGACCAGCGCGGGCATCACGATGCAGATCCAGCTCAAGCGAATCGGCGCCTTGCCGAAATGGCCCATGTCGGCGTACAGCGCTTCGCCGCCGGTGACGCTCAAGAAGGCGCCGGCGAGCACCGCGAGCGAGCTGATCTGGTGCTGCGTCAACAGCCGCAGCGCGCGGGTCGGATCGAGCGCCAGCAGCACTCCCGGCTCGCGCACGATCCAACTGACACCCATCACCGCCAATATCGCGAACCAGCCCAGCATCACCGGACCGAAAACCCGGCCGACCGAACCCGTGCCGTGCCTTTGAATCAGGAATAGTCCCACCAACACGACAACGGTGATGGGCAGGATCGGAATCTGCGCATCCGGCGCCGCCACGTGCAGGCCTTCCACGGCGCTCAACACCGATATCGCCGGCGTGATGGCGCCGTCGGCAAAGAACAGCGAAGCGCCCAAAATCCCCAGCATGCCATACACTCTGCGGCGCGGGCTTTCGCGCGCGGTGTTGATCACCAGCGCGGTCAGAGCCAGCACTCCGCCCTCGCCCTTATTGTCCGCGTTCAGCACCACGCTGACATACTTGAGCAGGATGACCAGAACCAGGGACCAGAAAATCAGCGACAGCACGCCGAGCACATGTTCCGGCGTAACCGCGATTCCCGGGCCCGTGAAACAGGCCGACACCGCGTACAGGGGACTGGTGCCGATGTCGCCGAACACGACACCGAGCGCCGCAAGCGCCATTGGCGCCAGCCGTCCACTCGAATTTCGTTCGCCCGACATTTTTATCCGTGCATTTACAGAAAAGGGCCCACCGTTGGGCCCTGTTTGGCTGGGGGACTAGGATTCGAACCTAGGTAAACGGTGTCAGAGACCGTTGTCCTACCACTAGACGATCCCCCAAATACCGATCGATCGCCTACGCGCGTCCAACGGAGGCCGATGCGCTCCCGTGACTTAGCGTTTGGAGAACTGGGTGCCGCGACGCGCCTTGCGCCGGCCGACCTTCTTGCGTTCCACTTCGCGCGCATCGCGGGTGACGAAACCGCCTTGCGCAACGGCGAACGCAGCGTCTCGTCATAGGCCATGAGCGCGCGGGTGATGCCGTGGCGAATCGCGCCGGCCTGGCCGGTGATTCCGCCGCCTTCGACGTGCGCGTCGACATCGAATTTCCCGTCGAGCTGTACGGCGCCGAAGGGCTGCTGCACGATCATGCGGCCGGTTTCGCTGCCGAAGAATTCAGCGAGGGTTCGGCCGTTGATCGACACCTTGCCGGTGCCCTGACGCAGGTAAACCCGCGCGCTCGACGTCTTGCGCCGGCCGGTGCCGTAGAAGGAATTGACGGCTGTCTTTGATGCCATTGTATTCTGTCCTCGAGAACTCTTAGATTTCCAGCGCCTTGGGCTGCTGTGCTTGATGGGGATGCTCGTTGCCGCCGAACACATGCAGCTTCTTGTACATGCGCCGGCCCAGAGGGCCCTTCGGCAGCATACCCTTCACGGCGAACTCGATCGCGCGTTCCGGGTGCTCTTTCAGCAACTTGCCGAGCGAAATGCTCTTCAAGTTGCCGACATAGCCGGTGTGCTGGTGGTAGAACTTATCCGTGAGCTTGGCGCCCGTGACGCGCACGGTGCCCGCGTTGATGACCACGATGTGATCGCCGAGATCTTGATGAGGCGCATAGTTCGGCTTGTGCTTGCCCTTCAAGCGATGCGCAATCTCCGAGGCCAGGCGGCCCAGAGTTTTGCCTGCCGCATCGACTAGGAACCAGTCGCCGCGGGTTTCTTCAGGCTTTGAAAATACGGTATACATGAAAATACTCAGCTGTTTCAGGTCGTTAACGAAAGGCGCGAAAGTGTACAGAACGGCGGCCAGAGATACCAGCCCCGCGCCATGCCTACCGGCACCTATAATATAGTGTGCGCATGGAGACTCGCAGTTTTAGCCTAATCGACCGCTGTCTTGGGCGAAATAGATAAGGCAATCAAGGTCTTAACTGTGCCGTCCCAGCCACTCGCGCGGCCGGCGCCTGCCGCTCCGGAGGGCGGCCGCTGCCGGAAAGGCAGCGGGCCGAGTCGGCCCGCCTCATGCGGGTCAACCACTGCGGAGAGGTGGCCGCCCAGGCCCTCTACCGGGGTCAGGCCCTGACCGCGCGGCGATGCCGGTGTGTCGAGCCGCCATGCGCCAGGCAGCCGCCGAGGAGACCGATCATCTCGCCTGGTGCGAACTGCGGCTGCGCGAACTGCGCGGCCGCACCAGCCTGTTCAACCCGCTGTGGTATGCCGGTTCCTTCGCGATCGGCGCCCTGGCCGGCGCGCTTGGACGCAGCGCCGAGCCTGGGCTTCGTCGCCGAGACGGAACGGCAGGTCGAATCGCATTTGCGCGATCATATGGAGCGCCTGGGCGAAGCCGATCCGCGCAGCCGCGCCATCCTCGACACAGATGACGCACGATGAGATGCAGCATGGCGCGACAAGCGGCTTCGATGGGGGGCAAAGAGCTGCCGTTTCCCGTGGGGGCGGCCATGCGGCTGACCGTCCCGAATCATGACTCGCAGCTCCTATTGGCTGTAAGATGCCCGTCGCGACCCCGTTAAATTCGGCGCGCAGCACCCGAGAACCTTGCGATTCCGGGACTTATGTAATAAAACGTGCGCCAGCACGGCGTTTAACAAGCGACAAAAGAACCAGGGAGAGACCATGGAAGAAGGGGCAAAAGCCTTAAGCGATATCCCAGCGATCAATCGTTTCTTGAGCTACTGCCGGATTCGGACAGTCCCTTCCAAGACCGTGATCATCCACGCCGGCGATTTGCCGGACATTTTGTACTACATCATCTCCGGTTCGGTCGAAGTCATGATCGAAGACGAAGATGGCAACGAAATGGTGCTGGCGTATCTGAATAAGGGCCAGTTTTTCGGCGAAATGGGCTTGTTCTACGAGCAGCCGACCCGCAGTGCCTGGGTGCGCACCCGCCAGCAGTCCGAACTCGCCGAAATGACCTATCCGCGATTTCGGCAAATCGCCGCAGAAAGCCCCGGCTTGATCTTCGAATTGGCGACGCAGCTCGCCACCCGGCTGGACCGCACCAATCGCAAATTGGGCGATCTGGCCTTCGTCGACGTCACCGGCCGCGTCGCGCACGCCATCATGGATTTGTGCGGCGAACCGGATGCCATGACGCATCCCGAGGGCATGCAAATCAAGGTCAGCCGGCAGGAGCTTTCCCGCCTGGTGGGCTGCTCGCGCGAAATGGCCGGACGCGTGCTCAAGGTATTGGAAGAACAAGGCCTGCTGCGCGCCACGGGAAAGACCATCGTCGTGTTCAATGCCCGTCCGAAGGTCAAGACCCGGCCGTTGATCGTGCCGGTGAAAGCCGGTGCCGGCGGCAGCAGCCCTGCCGCCAAGAGCGCGCGCACCGAAACGCACGACGATGATGAAGACGATGATGACGAGGACGACGACGAATAGCCGTCCACTACGCGCGGACGTCTCGGCCCAGCGACACCCGACGCTACCAGCCGGCCGCCGCTGCCTTGACGCGGCCTTCGGCGGAGCCTTATGGCGGGTGTCCGCGACCGGTCACGTCATCACTGCGCCGAGCTGCTAGTCGCATTGCGGCCGAAATCGATTTGCGCGCGCATCGCCTTGATGGTGCGCCGCGTAGTCGCCGCTGCCGAATATGGCTGAGCCGGAGACGAAGGTGTCGGCGCCGGCCCTGGCGATCTCGGCGGCATTGTCGACCTTGACGCCGCCGTCGATTTCCAGACGGATATCGCGTCCGCTCGCGTTGATGCGCGCGCGCGCCTCGGCGAGTTTGGGCAGCGCCTCGGGATGAACTTCTGGCCGCCGAAGCCCGGATTGACCGACATCAGCAAAATGATGTCGATCTTGTCGATGACATAGTCCAGCCAATTCAGTGAAGTCGCGGGATTGAACACCAGCCCCGGCTTGCACCCCGAATCTCGTATGTGCTGAATGGTGCGATCCACATGCTGCAGTGGCTTCCGGATGAAAGCTGATGTGGGTCGCGCCCGCCTTGGCGAAGTCGGTCACCAGCGGATCGACGGGCGAGACCATCAAATGCACGTCGATCGGCGCCTTGACTCCCGCCTTGCGCAACGCCTCGCAGACCAGCGGCCCGATCGTGAGATTCGGGACGTAGTGATTGTCCATGACGTCGAAGTGAATCCAATCGGCGCCCGCGGCCAGCACCGCATTGACTTCCTCTCCCAAGCGGGCGAAATCGGCCGACAGAATCGAGGGCGAGATAATAATCGACATCGTCACTCCTTCAGCGCATGCCGCGCGCGGCGCGTATTCCTTCATAAGCTTCTTGGATGCGTTGAGTCTTCTCCTTCGCCATTTGCGCCATCGACTCCGGCAGACCGTTGGCCACGAGTTTATCAGGATGATGGCGGCTCATTTGGCGCCGATAGGCCTTGGTCACTTCCTGATCGCTGATATTGGCGTCGACTTCCAGCTCCGAATAGTACTCCGCCAGCGACCCTGCGCCGGCGGCGGCTGCTGGCGACCGGCGGAGGCGCCCTGGGTCCGTTGCCGCGCCCGCAGAGAGGCCTCCATGAACGCGAATTCGAGGCCGGACATGCCCAGCCGCTCGGCGACCCGCGTCAAAATCGCCCGCGCCGGCGGCGATATGCCGTTGCCGGCGAGCGCCGCGCGCAATTGCAGCTCCATGAAGGCGCGCAACAGATCGTAGCGCTGCCCACAGGCCTCGCGCAGCCGCTCCACGCCGAGCTCGGCGTCATAAGCCGCCGATTTGCCGGTCCGGAAGCAGTCGATCGCAATGCCGATCTCGCGCGGCCCCAGTCTCAGCTCCTGCATGAGCCGGCGCGCGGCGTCGATCTCCGCCTCGCGTCACCCGGCCGTCGGACTTGGCGACATGGCCCATCAGTTCGAAGGTGGTGCGGAAGAATTCATCGGATATGGAAATCGAATTGGCCGCTCGCGCGGCGCCGGCAGCCCCGCCGAAGCGCGCCGCTATGCTCGATCAAATGCCCGATGAGGGCGCCGAATCACGGCTCCCCAGACGCTGCGCGTGGTCAGCAGACCGATCACAGCCCCCAAAAAATGCGCCTCTCCAGCTCATTCGCGTTGACCTATCCACCTTGTCCCGCCACAATCGCCGACCTTCCACCCTTCAATGGTAGCAGTCGGCAGGCCGCACACGCATGCAACAGGTTTCGCAATCGGCACCGCTTTTTGAGTCGCAATCTGCGCGGTCTGAAGAAAATCCACCAGGGAAAGGTGCGCGATATCTACGATGTGGACGCGGAGCACCTGCTGATCGTCACCACCGATCGATTGTCGGCCTTCGACGTCGTGCTGCCGGACCCGATCCCGTTCAAAGGGCGAAGTGCTCACGCAGATCTCGCTGTTCTGGTTTGCGAAGACGCGGCACATGGTGGCCAATCATCTCTCCGCGTCTGAAGGTCGAGGATGTCGTCGCCGACGGCGCGGAACGCGCGCAACTGGCCGGCCGCGCCATGGTGGTGAAGAAGCTCGAGGCGCTGCCGATCGAAGCGGTGGTGCGCGGCTATCTGATCGGCTCGGGCTACAAGGACTACAAGCTGCACGGCTCGGTGTGCGGAATTTCGCTGCCCGGCGGGCTGCAAATGGCGGACCGGCTGCCGGAGCCGCTATTCACGCCGGCCTCCAAAGCCCCCGCGGGCCAGCACGACGAGAACATCGATTTCGAGGCCATGGTGAAATTGATCGGGCGCGAATACGCCGACGGCATTCGGCGCATCGCGCTCGACATCTATCGATTCGCGGCCGAACACGCCCGCGCGCGCCACATCATCATCGCCGACACCAAATTCGAATTCGGCGTCGACAAGGCGGGCGACCTCATGCTCATCGACGAAGCGCTGACCCCGGATTCCTCGCGCTTCTGGCCGATGGCATCGTACAAGCCCGGCATCAGTCCGCCGAGCTTCGACAAGCAATTCGTGCGCGACTACCTGGAATCTCTGCACTGGAACAAGAAGCCGCCGGCGCCGCATCTGCCGCCGGATGTTCTGGCGCGCACCAGCGATAATTATCGCGAGGCGCTGCGGCTGCTGACCGCCTGAGGCTCACGAGGCGCGCGCCGCCGATCTTGCCATACCCCGCCGGCCATGTAAGGCTCGGCGCATGCTCAACTGGCTGGAACGCCTAGAAGACGGACTGTTTCAAAAGTCACGCAGCATGGGTCCGCCCTGGGGCGCCGGCTTGCGCTGGCTGCGCTATCCCGCCGCGCTGATCCGCGACTGGCTGAGCGGCGAAATCAGCATCCGCGCCATGAGCCTGGCCTACACCACGCTGCTGTCGCTCGTGCCCTTGCTGGTGTTCAGCTTCGCCATACTCAAGGGCCTCGGCGCGCGCGGCGACTTGAAGTTCATCGTTCACGAATTCCTGCGCCCGGTGGGCGGCGCGGCGACCCAGCTGACCGAGAGCGTCATGCAGTTCGTCGCGAACATGCGCGGCGAACTGCTCGGCTCGATCGGCCTGGCATTTCTCATCTACACCGTGATCGCCACGATTCAGAAAGTCGAAGGCAGCTTCAATTTCGTGTGGCGGGTCGAGCGCCGGCGAAGTTTCGGCCGCCGCTTCACCGAGTACTTGAGCGTCATGATCTTGGGGCCCATCCTGCTCGCCGTGGCCGTCGGGCTTCTCGGGTCGCGCGGAACACAGTCCCTTGGCGCAGTGGCTGCATGCGGTCGCGCCGCTCGCGGCGATCGTGGGCGCCGTCGGCCAGATCGTGCCCGTATGTCATCGTCACCGTCGTATTCACGTTCATGTATGTCTTCATTCCCAATACCCACGTGCAATTTCGCGCCGCGCTCATCGGCGGCGTGACCGCGGGCATCATTTGGGCGCTGGTCGGCAAGGTATTCACCGGCGTCATTGTGTATCTCCTCGCAAATGGTGGCGGTCTACACCGGCTTTCGCCATCGTGCTGACGACGCTGATCTGGGTCTACTTGAGCTGGCTCATATTGCTCATCGGCGCGCAGCTCGCCTTCTACCTGCAATTCCCCCAATACCTGCGGCACGGCCAGGACAGCCGTCGAGCTCACCGGCAGCGACCGCGAGCAGGCGGCCCTGTCCATCATGTACCTGATCGGGCGCGACTACGGCACGGGTAAGAGCGCCTGGAGCGCGGGCGGCTCGCGGCCGAACTCGACATCCCCGGCATCGCGCTCGCGCCCGTGCTTGCGCGCCTGGAGCGCAGCGGCTTGATCGTGGCGACCGAAAAGGAAGCGATTCGTTCCCGGCCGCGCTCCTCGAAGGCATCCTGTTGGCCGACATCTTGGATGCCGTGCGCACTCTGCAAACTCGGCCGCTTGACGGTCGAGGTCCATCGAAGTGGCGTCCGCGGCCCGGGTGATGCGCGAGGTGGAAGGCGCCGCGCGCGAGCGGCTGGGCGCTCGATCGCTCAAGGATTTGATCGCCGCGCGACGCTTGAGCCGCGTCAATCCCCGGCGATGGTCATTTCCTGCAGCAAGATCGACCCCACGCGCGTGCCGCCGCGCGCATCGACGTCATCGCCCACGGCCGCTATCCCTAAGAGCATTTCGCGCAAGTTTCCGGCAATGGTGATCTCCGCCACCGGATACTGCATGGAGCCGTTCTCGACCCAGAAACCTGCCGCGCCGCGCGAATAATCGCCGGTCACCATGTTGACCCCCTGGCCCATGAGCTCGGTCACCAAAAGCCCGGTGCCGAGCCGCGACAACAGCGCCTCCATGCCGCCGGCGAGGCTGGGCGCGACCAAGAGATTGTGCGCGCCTCCGGCGTTTCCGGTGGTCTCGAGCCCGAGCTTGCGCGCCGAATAGCTGGACAGAATGTAGCCGGTGAGGATGCCGTCGGCGACCAGTTCGCGATCGCGGGTCGCGACGCCCTCGTCGTCGAATGGCGCGCTGCCCATGGCCTTCGGTATGTGCGGCCGCTCGGCGATCGAGAATCCGCGCGGGAAACACTTGCTGTCCCGCCGAATTCAAGAGAAACGAGGACTGCCGGTACTGGCTGCTGCCGCGAATCGCGGCCGTGAAATGCCCGATCAGACCGCGTGCGATTTCCGGCACGAACAGCACCGGTGCGCGGCGCGTGCTCAGGCTTGCCGCGGTCCCAAGCGGGCGATCGTGCGCCGCGCACTCTCGCGGCCGATGGCCTCCGCGCTGCTCCAATTCGCGCCAGTCGCGAGAAGAGCTGTACCAGTAGTCGCGCTGCATATCCTCGCCGGTGCCGGCCAGCACCACGCAGCTCAAGGTATGCGAGGTGGTCGGGTAGCCGCCGACGAAGCCATGGGTATTGCCGTACACGTGCAGCCCTTGATGGGTGCCGAGCGAGGCCCCCTCGGAATTATTGATCCGCGGATCGAATGCCAGCGCCGCGGCCTCGCAGGATTTGGCGATCTCGATCGCGCGGTCCGCGGTGATGTTCCAAGGGTGCGCGAGATCCAGGTTCGCGCGGCGCGCGTGCCATCAGCGCGGCATCCGCGAGCCCCGAGCAGGCGTCCTCCGCCGTGAATCGGGCGATGCTGCAGGCCTTGGCCACGGTCGCCCGGACCGCGTCCGGCGAGAAATCCGCCGTGCTGGCCGAACCCTTGCGCTGCCCGAAATACACCGTGATTCCCATGCTGCGGTCGCGCTGGTGTTCCAGGGTCTCGACCTCGCCGAGCCGCACGCCCACCGAAAGACCCGTATCCTGGCTGACGGCCGCCTCGGCCTGCGAGGCGCCTCGGGCGCGCGCCTCTTCCAGGGCACGCTCGATAATCGATTCCAGGTCCTCCTGGGCGAGGCGAACCGGGTTGCTGGATACGGCCATCGACATCTCCAAAACTCTCTTTGAGGAATCCGAGCGGCGATTCTACCGGGCTCCAGTGATAGCATGGGGGATATGACGCAGGAGAATGAAACCGAGGCTTCCGGAGAGTCCGAGGAGCAGCGCCGGAGCAAGAGCGCCCGCAAGCGGGAAGCCGCGTCCTTGCAGGAGCTGGGGGTGAAACTGTCGGCCCTTCCCGACCAGGAGATCAAGGCGCTGGACCTGCCGGACAACCTGTTCGTTGCACTGCGCGATTTACGCCGCCTGCCCTCTCACGGAGCGCAGGTCCGGCAGCGGCAGTACATCGGCAAGCTGATGCGCAACATCGATCCGGAACCGGTGCTCGCCAAGCTGGCGGAGCGCAAGCAGCGCCACGATCTGGAAATTCGCCATTTCCAGCAGATCGAGCGCTGGCGCGATCGGCTGCTGTCGGAGCCCGCCGCCGGCCTGGACGAGCTGCTCCAGGAATATCCGCAGGCCGATCGGGCAGATTCTGCAGCAAATTGCTGGAGAAGGCCGAAAAAGAGCGCTTGGAACAGCGTTCGCCGGTCGGCGCGCGGGAGCTTTTTGCGTTTCTGCGCCAGTTGCTCGGGTAGATTGCTAAACTAGCGCCATGAAAGCCCTGGTCGGAATCATTATGGGATCGTCTTCCGACTGGGAAACGATGCAGAGTGCCGCCGACATACTCGACTCGCTTGGCATAGCGCACGAGGTTCGCGTGGTATCGGCCCATCGCACACCCGATCTTTTGTTCGAATACGCAGCGTCCGCGCGTGAGCGAGGGCTCAAGGCCATCATTGCGGGCGCCGGCGGCGCCGCGCACCTGCCCGGCATGACCGCGGCCAAGACGTCGGTTCCCGTGCTCGGCGTGCCGGTGCAATCCAAGGCCTTGAACGGCATCGACTCGCTGCTGTCGATCGCGCAGATGCCGAGCGGCATTCCCGTCGCCACCTTTGCCATCGGCACCGCCGGCGCGAAGAATGCGGCGCTGTTCGCGGCCGCGATTCTCGCCAATGAACATGACGGCATCCGCAGCGGCCTTGGACGCCTTTCGCAAGGCGCAAACCGCCGCCGTGCTCGCCAAGCCGGACCCCCGCGCCTCTTGAAGCTGTCGCGCGTCGGCATCGTCGGTGCCGGTCAATTGGGGCGCATGCTGGCGCTGGCCGGCTATCCGCTGGGACTTACACTGCGTGTTTCTCGATCGCAGCGCCGACGCGCCGGGCGCGCAAGTGGCGCCCATCCTCATCGGCGACCTCGAGGACGCCGCGCAGCTCGCCGCATTGGCCGCATGCAGCGATGTCCTCACGTTTGACTGGGAGAACATCTCCGGAAGCGCGCTGGCGCCGCTCGAGAAGCTGACCAGGATCCGCCCGCCCCGGGCGGCGCTCGAGGCCTCGCAGGATCGCCTGGCGGAAAAGGCGCTGTTTTCAAAGCTGCGCATCCCGGTTGCCGCGCACGCGGCGGTCGACGGCAAGGAGCAGCTGATCGCGCGCGATTCGCAAGATCGGGCTTCCCGGCGTGCTCAAGACGCGGCGCCTGGGTTATGACGGCAAGGGTCAATTCGTGTTGCGCAGCCCGGCGCACATCGACGAGGCCTGGGGCCCATCGGCGGCGCCGGGTTTGATCTACGAGAAATTTCAGGAGTTCTCGCGCGAACTGTCCATCGTGGGCGCGCGCTCCGCCGACCGGACAAACCGTGTTCTATCCGCTGTCCGCCAATACGCACGGCGGCGGCATCCTGCACTACAGCATTGCACCGTTTACGAGCCGGGCGGCTGGAGACGCAGTGCCCGAACCTATCTGAAGCGGGTGATGAACGCTCTCGACTACGTCGGCGTGCTCACCATCGAATTCTTCGTCGTCAAGGGCCGTTTGGTCGCCAACGAGATGGCGCCCCGAGTGCACAACTCCGGGCATTGGACCATCGAAGGCTGCGTGACCAGTCAATTCGAAAACCACCTGCGCGCGATTTGCGATCTGCCCTTGGGCAGCACGCGTGCCCTGGGACACACGGCCATGATCAATTTTCTCGGGAAAATGCCGGACCGCGGGCGGCTCCTGAGCATCGATGGCCTGGCGTACCACGATTATGGCAAGGAGCCGCGCCCGGGGCGCAAATTGGGCCACTGCACCATCCTCAAAGCGCCGCGCCAGGGAGCGCAATTTGGCTCTCGCGGATGCATTAAAATTGATTCAATGGACCTAAGCGGCATCTCACGGATGGGCGGCCAATCCCGTAGACTGACCCACGTCATGTATCTAGAACTCTTCAAACTCCATGAATTGCCGTTCCGCCTGAGCCCGGACCCGCAGTTCCTGTACCTGAGCAAGCAGCATGCGCGCGCCAAGGCGTACATGGAGTCGACGATTTGGTTTACCGACGGTTTCGTCGTGATCACCGGCGAAATCGGCGCCGGCAAGACCACCTTGATCGAAACGTTCTTGCGCGAACTGCAAACCGATGCCGTCGTGGCGCAAATCAACCAGACCCAATTGTCGCCGACGGCGTTTCTGCAGACCGTCCTGGTGCAATTCGGCTTCTCGCCCTTCAATATGAAGAAGCCGGAAGTGCTGGCGACGTTGAATCAATTCCTGGTGGAACAGCACGTGAACGGGCGCAAGGTGCTGCTGATCGTCGATGAGGCGCAGAACTTGAGCCATCGCGTGCTCGAGGAAGTGCGCATGCTGTCGGGCATCGAGACCACCAAGGAAAAGGCGCTGCGCATCATTCTCGCCGGGCAACCCGAGCTCAACGACAAGCTCAACTCGCCCGAACTGGTCCAGCTCACGCAGCGCGTGCGCCTGCGATTTCATCTCACCGCCCTCACGCGGGCCGAGACGGCGGCATACATCGATCATCGTCTCGAAGTGGCCGGCTCGCAGGGGCGGCGAATATTTGCGGACGAAACCTACGCCACGATCTACAAATACACGGGCGGCGTTCCGCGCCTGATCAACACCCTGTGCGACACCTGCATGATGGCGGCCTTCGGCCGCGACCAAGATACGGTGAGCGTGGCGGAACTCGACGCCGCGATTACGCGAGCTGCAGTGGGTGGAATTCGCCGCAGGCACCAATCGCATGCGCGCTCCCGAATATGGAGACGACCGCGCCGCCGCATCCGGATGCCGGGCCACGCGGTCGGGCGCATACTGCTCGCGAGCGAGGGCAAGACCGTGATGGAGCGCGAGCTCAAGCCGGGCCGGCTGGTCATCGGCCGAACCGCCGGACAATGACCTGCAAATCGACAGCAAATTCATCAGCCGGCATCACTGCCAGATCGTGACCCAGCCGGACTCCTGCCTGATCGAAGACCTCAACAGCACCAACGGCATCTACGTGCAGTCCAAGCGCGTTCGGCGCTACAACTTGAACGACGGCGACGTGGTGCAGGTCGGCCAGCACGAAATCATGTACATCGACGAACGGGTGCCGCGAATCGCGGCGGCAGCGATCCCGCCGAAACCGACGTGCACGCGGAGTCCTAGCCGGCGAGCACTTCGATCCGGCGCGGTGCTAGCCGTGCAGCGTGGACGGCAGCTCGATGGTCTCGCCCGAGTATTCGCGGCTCAATGCACGGTAGTCCTGGCGCCGCAGAAACAGCGTCAATCGCCGCCGTCTCGACGATGACGCCGATGCACGAAGGCTGCGACGCCGGCGGGCACCGACCGGATCGAGGTAGAAAACGAAGATCGCGAGCTGCGCCGATCGCCATATAGACATAGGGCAGGCTTTCGTAAACAGGACGGGCCAAGCGCATGGGATACCACCTCCTTGCGCCATGTTAATGCCGTTGCGGCGCGCTAAATCCGCCGGATTTGACTTAAGGCCCCACGAATCGGGCCGACCCTGTGAACATTGGGCCGAGGGCTCTAGTCCTTGCCGACCAGCAGCTCCGAAATGCGCGACAGCCAGGAGTTGCGCCAGCCTTCGACATGCAGCTGCTCGCTCTTGCGGCCGGGAGCCCGCTTGGCCTCCGACAACAGATCCTTGGGCAGATTCATCTGAAACGTGCCCGTCATTGAATTGTCGGCCATGGAAACTCCGTCGTGTCGTTGATAACGTGAGCTTCAGCGTACCGAGTCTCGAGGGCGCCGCGATGAGATCCGCCGCACGTTATCGGCGATTCGCCGCGACCGGGCGCACACCGCGTCGCCGTCGAGCGACGCGGTCGCTTTTCATCGCTTGCAATATGTCTCATCAGCCGTTGACGCACGTTCGAAGTGTTCACGCGCACGGCCGCTGCTACTGCTGCCGCGCGGAACGCTTCGAACTCATCGCCCGGCAGCCAGTTCACGGTGCCCTTCTCCAGCATCGCCTGCCAGCCCAGCGCAAAGCCGAATTTGGCGATCGCCGCATTGCTCGAGAAATCCATCGACGGGCGAATATTCGTCGCTCGGGCCGGTGATAGCGCTTGGCGGTGTAATCCTCCTGCTGCGCCTTGCCCCATTCCGCCGTATGCCCGGCGAATTTTACGCCCGCATCGATCGAGAACGCGGGAATCCCCGACGCGCGCGAAGCTGAAGTGATCGGAGCGATAGTAGTGGCCGGCGCCGGGTTCGGAATCCGCTTGAATGTCGAAGCCGAAAGCCTTGGCCGTCTTCTCGACGGTGGGATAGAACGAGGTGCGCTCCGCGCCCGTCACGGTCACGGACTCGGGCACGCCGATCGGCAGTATTGCGTCGAAATTCAGGTCGAGTGCGATCCGGTCGGCCGGTATGGGCAGGTGCTTGCCCAGATAATTCGATCCCAGCAGGCCCTTCTCCTCGGCGGTCACCGCGGCAAACAGCACCGGATGCGGCGGCCGCGCCGGTGAGGTGGCGAAGGCATGCGCCAATTCCAGCAGCATCCCGACGCCGGTGCCGTTGTCGACCGCTCCGTTGTAGATGTTATCGCCGCTCAAATTGGGGTCGATTCCGAGATGGTCGTAGTGCGCCGAATAGACCACGGCCTGGGTGGCGCCGCCGCTGTCGGTGCCCGGCAACAGGCCGAGCACATTGTTGGAGACGAATTTCCGCACCTGGCTCACGATGTGCGCCTTGAACCGCACGGGCAGCTCCCGCGCCTTGAAGCCGCGCGTGCCGGCGCTCGCCATCATCTCGTCCAGCTTCAGGCCCGAGGCGCCGAACAATTGCCGCGCCACATCGAGCTGTATCCACGATGCCGCCTTGAGCTTCGGATCCCGGTCGTTGCTCAGGTACACCTGCTCGTTGCTCCAGGAATTTCGCACCACGTCCCAGCCATAGCTCGCCAGATCGGTGCGATGAATGATCAGAGCACCGACCGCGCCCTTGCGCGCCGCCTCTTCGAACTTGTAGGTCCAGCGGCCGTAATAGGTCATGGTTCCCGCGTTGAAGAACTTCGGATCCTTCGACGGCGGCTGATTGACGATCATCAGCAGCACCTTGCCCTTGACGTCCACGCCCTTGAAGTCGTTCCAGCGGTATTCCGGCGCCTCGATGCCATAGCCGACGAAGACGATGGGCGCATCGATGTCGACGCTCGTCGGTCTGGGTCTGGTTGTTGGTGACGTAGTCGTCGCCGAGTTTCAGGTCCAGCGCAGCGCCGTGTTCCGGCTGCAAGGCGGCGGTCGTCGCCGGCAAGGTGTGCACGCCGGTGAATTCGACCTTTTGCAGATAGCCGCCGTCGTCCCCCGCGGGCTTCAGGCCGTCCAGCGCAAATTGCGTGGCGATGTACTTCGCCGCAATGTCGCCGCCGCGCGCGCCGGTGCCGCGGCCCTCGAGCAGATCGTCCGACAGAAAACGCACATGCGCGCGGATGTGCTCCGCGTCGATGCCGCGCATGGCGGCCGCCACGTCGGCGGGCAGCCCCAGTTCCGCGGCGGATCCGAGGCCGCCCATGCCGCCTGAAGCCAACCCTGTCGCAATACCCAAGACCAGCACAGCCGGCGAGAAAGATTGCATCGTTTGCCCCGATTGAAGAGATGCGGAAGACTACCGCAAGTCGGCGCATCCTGTTAGGATTTCCCTGCCGCAGCACGTCGCCCCAGACCCCCTATAAACCGGTCAGCATCACTGGGCTCAGCGTATTCGCGGCCGGCGTAATAGCTGTCACGCCAAGGTAACCGCGGCGAAATAAACTGGCATTTTCACGGGCACCCGCGGCTACGCCCCAGCTGTGAGAAAACATCTTGGCAAATGTGGCACATGTCATTCAGGCACCGGATGCGCACGAAGGCACGGGGCACGAAACCGCCGGCGCGCCCTCATGGCGGCCGCCCGGTGGCTGTTCGCACTGGCGGCATGCACTGCCCTGCCCGGCCCGCTGCTCGCCGCCCAGGCGGCTCCTCGAGATTTCTGCGCGCGGCCGCCGCCGGGTAGCGCGATACCGGAACCGGAGGACCTGCGCAGCCGGCATGGCGTTCTGAAGCTCGATCTGACCGTACACAACTACCGGGAGAGCGATGGCTCGATTCGCTACTGCTATGTGCTCGCCGACGGCGCCCAGTCGCCGACCTTGCGGGTGAATCCCGGCGATCTGCTCATCCTGCGTCTGAAAAACGATCTGCGCTCCTTCGAGTCCGGCGCCGCCCCGCACACCCACGATCACGGGGATGCCGTCAAACCCGCCGGACCCCTGCTACCAGCGGCCGCATGTCGCTCACCGCCACCAATCTGCACTTTCACGGCATGACGATTCCGCCCGTCTGCCATCAGGACGAGGTGCTGAAGACCTCGATCCAGCCGGGCGATCCGCCTTTCGAGTACCGGTTTCGCGTGCCGGCGAATGAACCGCCCGGCTTGTATTGGTACCACCCGCATATTCACGGGTTCAGCAAGGCGCAGGTGATGGGCGGCGCATCCGGCGCGCTCATCGTCGAAGGCATCGAGCGCGCCAACGCGCAAACGGCGGGGTTGCCCGAGCGCGTACTGATCATCCGCGACCAAGATCTATTGAACCCGGACGCGCCGCCGTCGAAATCCGAACCCGTCGTCCCCAAGATGTTCATCGATCGCGACGGGGATTCGGCCAACAACGGCACCGGGCTTCGGCAAGCCGGCCAAGGATCTTTCGGTCAACTTCGTTCCCGTCCCCTATCCCGACTACCCGCCGGCGACCGCTCGAGATGAAGCCCGGCGAGCGCCAGCTATGGCGGGTGCTGAACGCTTCCGCCATCACCTACCTGAACCTGGCGGTACTCTTCAACCGCGCTCCGCAGCAGCTCGGCATCGTGGCGCTCGACGGCGTGCCGCTCAATGAAAACGGCAACCCCGCCAATGCGGTGGTGTGGCGCGACCACATCGGCATACCGCCCGGCGCCCGCGTGGAATTCATCGTCACGGGACCGCCCGCCGGAGTACCCGCACTGCTCGTGACCCGAACCGTCGATACCGGACAAGGCGGCGAAAACGATCCGAATCGCGCACTCGTCTCGCTCGTCGCCGACGCGGAAGCGCCGGAACCGCGCTTCACGGCTGTCGTCCTCTCCCGAGCCGCTGCCTCCTGCCGGCGCTGCCCTGGCTGGGCGACGTCGCTCCGGTGCGCGTGCGGAAATTGTATTTCTCCGAAAAGCTCAGCGATCCCAATAATCCGAACAGCGCCACCGACTTCTACATCACGGTGGACGGCCAGACACCCACCCCCTTCGATCCGAATTCCGACGTGCCCGACATCGTCGTGCAGCAAGGCACGGTGGAGGACTGGATCATCGAGAACCGCTCGACGGAATTGCACGCCTTTCACATTCATCAAATTCATTTTCTGCTGCTGGATTGGTCGGGCACGCCGGTCGACGAGCCGTTCCTGCGCGACACCGTGAACGTCCCCTACTTCAACGGCAGGATGCTGCAATATCCGAGCGTGAGGCTGCGGATGGATTTTCGCGATCCGAATACGGTCGGCACCTTCGTGTATCACTGCCACCTTCTGGAACACGAAGACGGCGGCATGATGGGACGCATCCGCGTCGAACCCGCGCCGCGCAGCACCGCAGCTCGGTAATATTTACAACACGCTTCGATGCATGCTTCACATTTAAATCACACCATTGCAACACGAGTCCGCTAAAAAGTTTTCTGCCATCTCCGGCAAAAAACCAAAGGAGGGATTCGCATGTACTTCAAGAGAACAACGTCGCACGCCTTGAACGGTTTGCGCCTAGGGCTTAGCTCCCTCGCGCTGCTGCAGCTGTCGCTCGGCGCCACCATGGTGAACGCCGCCGACACTCACAATCGCAGCGGTGAAACCCGCACGCCGATCAAGCACGTGATCGTCATCATCGGCGAGAACCGCAGCTTCGATCACGTCTTCGCCACCTACGAGCCGAAGAACGGCGAAACGGTGTGGAACCTGCTCTCCGAGGGCATCGTCGACAAGAACGGCAGCCCCGGGCCCGAATTTCTACAAGGCCGAGCAGCAAGCCGCCGCCGACCCTGCGGCGGATTCGTTTCTCCTGAGCCCGGCGAAGAGTTCCTTTCCGAACGGCGTGCTGCCGGCGCCGCTGGTCGGCGGCCCGAAGGATTCCTATGTCACCGGAGACAGCCTGACTCTGGCGCAGCAGTCGGAGAATGGCCTGCCCGCCGACTATTATCAATACCTGGTCTCGGGAGGCACGGGGCAGACGTCGAAGACGCCGGATGCGCGCATCACCAATGTGAATGCCTTGCCGGCGGGCCCGTTTCAGCTGACCAACGGCAAGACCTTTGACTACAACTCCTACGCCGCGAGCCCGGTGCATCGCTTCTACCAGATGTGGCAGCAGCTCGATTGCAGCCTGGCGCATGCCACCGCGGAGAGCCCTTCGGGTTGCGACGCGCATCTGTTTTCCTGGGTGGAGGTCACCGTCGGTGCGGGCACGAACGGCGTCCAGCAGCCGGCGAACTTCAGCACTGAATATTCGCCGACGGCCGTGACCACGGGCGAAGGCTCCACCTCGCTGGGCTTCTACAACGTGCAGAATGGCGATGTGCCCTACTTCAAGAGCCTGGCCGACAACTACGCCATGAGCGACAACTTCCACCAGTCCGTCAACGGCGGCACGGGCGCCAACCACATCATGCTCGGCCACGGCGATGCCATCTGGTTCAGCGACGGCGCGGGCCACCCATTGGCGCCGCCGCACAATACCGAAGTGGCGGCAGGCACCGCCAATGCGGGCGTCGTGGACGAAGTGGAGAACCCGAATCCCGCCGCGGGCACCAACAACTGGTACACGGAAGACGGCTACGGCGGCGGCTCGTTCGGCTCCGCCTCGTACGGCGGCGGCTCCTACAGCAACTGCGCCGATCCCACGCAGCCCGGCGTGTCCGCGGTCGTGAAGTACCTGCAGTCGCTGCCGCGTCCCATCGACCCGCACTGCGAAGCGGGCCACTACTACCTGCTGAACAACTACAACCCGGGCTACTTCGGCAATGGCAACAATGCCTACACGGACACGAATGCGAACAACACCGTGTTCACCATTCCGCCGTCGTCCACGCCCAGCATCGGCGATAGCCTGCTCGCGAAGAACATCTCCTGGAAGTACTACGGCGACCAGTGGAACAACTATGTCCCCGATCCGTACCAGCTGAACTACGGAGCGATCGGCGCCAACTCCGACGAGTACTGCAACATCTGCAATCCGTTCCAGTACGACACCTCGATCATGGCGAATGCGGCCGTTCGCACCGCGCACATCCAGGACACCGCCAATCTCTACGCCGACATCGCCAACGGCACGCTGCCGGCCGTGTCCTTCGTCAAGCCCAGCGGCCTGGTCGACGGCCATCCGTCCTCCTCGAAGCTGGATCTGTTCGAAGGTTTCACCAAGAAAATCGTCGACGCGGTGAAGGCCAATCCGGAACTGTGGAAGGACACGGCGATCTTCATCACCTTCGACGAGGGCGGCGGCTACTACGACTCCGGCTACGTGCAGCCGCTCGACTTCTTCGGCGACGGCACGCGCATCCCGCTGATCGTGGTATCGCCCTACACCAAGCCCGGGCACATCTCGCACGAGTACGCGGATCATGTCTCGATCCTGAAGTTCATCGAGAGAAACTGGGATCTGAAGCCGGTGACCTACCGCAGCCGCGACAACTTCCCGAATCCCATCGTCGAGCGGGAACAATCCCTACGTGCCGGTCAATACCCCGGCCATCGGCGACTTGTTCGATCTATTCGATTTTCACGATACCTGGTATCACTAAGGGCGGCGTCGGGCGTCGCCGAAGCGCGTAATCGCCGCGCGTAATCGCCGAAGCAGCCCAGGTCCCCCAGAAGGCGGCGAGCCAAAACTCGCCGCCTTTTTTTTGGCGGTCATTGCTTGCGCGCCAATTAACACCGGCGGGCCCATATCGCATGCGCACCGCGTATCGATGCCCCGTGTTGTGGACGTCTGCGCCGTATGGGACATTACCGGGGACGGTGGGGGTACAGACATCATGCAGTCACGATCCGCTCGTTCATTCATCAACGTGCTTTCTGCGTTGCTGCTGCTGAGCCACGCACCGGCTTTCTCTCGAGGCGCCGAGAGCAATGCCGCGCAGGCGAGCGGGTCTGTCCTTGCTGGTGCTCGGTTCCGGCGGCCCGGGCGCGACGGGGCGCGCCGGCGCCGGCTACATCGTCTCGCTGGACGGCGAGCCGCGCATTCTGGTGGATGCCGGTCCCGGCACGTTTGTCCGCGCCGGGGAAGCCGGCGTGGATCTGGGTCAAGTCGACATCGTGCTGCTGACGCATTTGCACGTGGACCATGCGGGCGAGTTGCCCGGACTCATCAAGGCCAGGATCGTGTCCGAGCGCCGCGACATCGATTTTAAAATCTTCGGCCCTCCCGGCAGTCCCGGCGGCGACGGCGCGGCGCGCTTCCCCTCCACGACGCAATTCGTGGATCTGCTGTTCGGGCCGCGCGGCGCCTTCAGCTACCTGAGCGATTTCGCCGGTCATATGACGCTGCACGCGCGCAATGTCGAGCGCAGCGCGCAGCCGCAAGTCCTGCTGCAGGACGGCGATTTGACCATCACCGGCATCACCGGACATCACGGCGATGCGCCCAGCGTCATCTACCGGATCGACTATCGAGGCCGCAGCATCACCTTCAGCGGCGACATCGACGCCGCAGGCCATGCCGCGCTGACGCGGCTGGCCCGAAACACCGATGTGCTGGTCTTCAACGCCGTGGTGCTGGATCCGCCCGGCTCACCGCCCGTGCTTTACACCCTGCACACGGCACCGCGCGACATAGGCCGGATCGCCCAGGCCGCCGGCGCCAAGAAACTTCTCCTGAGCCATCTCAACCCAACCATCGACGACGCGCGCGAAGCGGTCCTTGCCTCGATCCGGGAGAGTTACCGAGGCTCCATCGAATTCGCGCGCGATGGTTCGAGCTATGGCGTAGACATTACCGCCTGCGCCGTGAACTTCGATGATCGGCTCATCCGCAGCGACCGCTCAATAAAGCGCGGGCCAAGACGCTCGTGCGCTGAACGTCCCGCCCGCGCTGCGGCCGAGCATCCTGCGATCCCCCCGATGGGGCTTCCTCCTTGAAGGTACCGCGCGATTATTCTGCGGCGACGGGAATCCGTATGAAACTCCCAATCCGAGCGCAAACGCATAGAAACGCGGGTGAAGCGGCACCACGCCCGTCAGCGCGCGCCGCAGTTCGTCAGCCCGTGCCGCACCCTGGTCAGCCCGTGCCGCCGACCGTCAGCGCATCGATGCGCAGAGTGGGTTGGCCGACTCCGACAGGCACCGACTGGCCTTCCTTGCCGCACGTCCCGACCCCGCCGTCCAGCTTCAGGTCGTTGCCGACCATGCTGACCCGCTGCAGCACATCGGGGCCGTTGCCGATCAAGGTCGCGCCTTTGACCGGCGCGCCGATCTTGCCGTTCTCGATCAAGTAGGCCTCGCTCGCCGAGAACACGAATTTGCCGGAGGTGATGTCGACCTGGCCGCCGCCGAAATTGACGGCGTACAAGCCCTTCTCCACCGAGGCGATGATCTCTTCCGGAGCACGCGAACCGGCGCGCATGTAGGTATTGGTCATGCGCGGCAGCGTCATGTGAGCGAAGGATTCGCGCCGGCCGTTGCCGGTCGCCGGCATGCCCATCAATCGCGCATTCATCTTGTCCTGGATGTAGCCGCGCAGCACGCCGTTCTCGATCAGCGTCGTGCACTGGGTCGGCGTGCCTTCATCATCGACGTTCAAGGAACCGCGCCGCCGATCGAGAGTGCCGTCGTCGACCACGGTGATTTCATCCGCCGCCACCTTTTGGCCGATGCGATTCGAGAACGCGGAAGTACCCTTGCGATTGAAATCGCCTTCCAAGCCGTGGCCGATGGCCTCGTGCAGCAGGATTCCCGGCCAGCCCGGGCCCAGGACCACGGTCATGGACCCGGCCGGCGCCGCCACCGCCTCGAGATTGACCAGCGCCTGGCGCACGGCCTCGCGGCCATGCGCGAAGGGTTCATCGCCGCGCAGCAGCTCGTCCAGGCCGAAGCGGCCGCCGCCGCCGCTATAGCCCTGCTCGCGCCGGCCGTTCTGCTCGACGATGACCGAGACATTGACCCGCACCAGGGGCCGCACGTCCGCCGTCAAGGTGCCGTCGCTGGTCGCGATCAGCATCACTTCGTGGACCGCCGCCAGCGACGCCATCACCTGCTTGACCCTGGGATCGATGCGGCGCGTGTCGGCATCGATGCGCATCAGCCACGCCACCTTGTCCTCGTCGCGTATCGCATCGAGCGGATCGACGGGCAGATACAGCCGATGCGTCAGGGGACGCTGCCAGGCCTTCACCGCATTGCGGCCGCCGCTGCGCGCGATGGCGCGCGCCGCGTCGGATGCCTCCAGCAATGCCGGCAGCAGCACTTCGTCGGTGTAGGCGAAGCCGGTCTTCTCGCCGCTGATGGCGCGCACGCCGACGCCCTGTTCGATGCTGTGCGAGCCTTCCTTGACGATGCCGTCCTCGAGCGACCAGGATTCCTCGCGCGACAACTGAAAATACAGATCGGCGTAATCCACGCCGCGGCTCATGACGGCATCGAGCACCGTCGACAATCGGCCCTCGTCCAGACCCGACGGCGTCAGAATCATTTTCTCGGCGACGGCGAACCTGGGTTCGCCCACCTCGGCGCTGCGCGCGTTCATGCCGGCACCGCCGCGACGCCGGGCAGCCCCAGTTGCCGGTTGTCGAGCGCCGGAAAGCGCGCACGCGTCTCCGCTTCCTTGGCAAGATCGATATCTGCTGTGATCACTCCGTTACCCTTTGCCAGACGCGACAGCACCTGGCCCCAATAATCGACGATGAGCGAATCGCCATAGGTCTCGCGGCCGCTCGTATGAGTGCCGGCCTGCGCCGGCGCCACCACGTAACACAGATTTTCGATGGCCCGCGCCCGCAGCAAGCGTCTCCCAATGAGCGCGTCCCGTCGGCACCGTGAACGCCGCCGGCATGGCCAGCCACTCGGCGCCCTGCGACACGAGCTCGACGGTAGAGTTCGGGAAAGCGCATGTCGTAGCACACCGAGAGCCCGAGCTTTCCGACGGGCGTATCGGCGATGACCGATCTCGCGCCCCGGAGCGACATGAGTCGATTCGCGGTATTGCTCGTCGCGGCCGGGAATGGTGACATCGAACAAATGAATCTTGTCGTAGCGCGCCACCCGCTTGCCGGCGGCATCGATCAGCAGCGACGAGTTGGCGACGCGGCGGTCGGTGTCGCCGCGGATCACGATGGTGCCGCCCAGTATCCACATCTTGAGTTGTCGCGCCGTGTCGCTCAGGAAGGACTGCACGGCGCCGGCGCCGTCCGCTTCGGCGACCTGCAGCTTGTCGGCATCGCGCAGGCCGATGAAGGCAAAAGTTCTCCGGCAGGCAGGCGATGTCGGCTCCCGCCTCCTTGGCCTCGCGCAGCAACTCGCCGGCGGCCGCCAGATTGTCCGCGACGATGTGGCTCGAGGTCATCTGTATGGCGGCAACTTTGCCCATTCTATTTCGGTGCCTCGGCAGTCGCGGCGGCCGCGTCTGCACTCTTGATTCGTTCGACAATCGGATTATCCCAACTGCCCGTAATTCGATAATACCCTCGCGCCAGGCCTTTCAGCGGCTGTTTGAACACTTGGGTGAAAAGAAGCACCGCCCCCGCCACCACGGGCCCGCCCGCCAAGGCCGCCAGCGGCAGCGAATTGCCGACGCTGCCCGTTACCACTGCAGTTTGGTCGTAATCCTTGTTTTTCAAGCCGACCCGCCCAATTAAGCCCGATTTCCGCCGCCGGCCCCTTGACCAGCACGTTGTCGGTGTAGGCGTTGCCGTCGCGCAGATCGAAGTCGCCGCGAACGGTGTCGAACGCCAGGCCTTTGTCGGTCAGATCGCTGAAATCCAGCGCCAATCGCCGTGCGCAGCGCGGCAACGCTGGTGAGGCCCAATACCCGGCCGGCGCCCGGCTTGAGTCCGACGATTTGCCCCTTGTCCAGCGACAACTGCACGTGTCCCGTCGCCTGGCTCGAGGGCATCTTCGGTCGGCGCACCGACCCAATTCAGGTCGAAATCCATGCGTCCGGTCTTGGCCTCGATGACCGGGATGTAGCCCAGTTCCTTCAGCGTGCTCTGAACGTCGCTGCTGGTCAGCGTGCCCTCGATGCGGCCCAGCCCGGCATCCTTGCCGCGCCACTCGCCGGTCGCGCTCGCATTGAAATTGGCGCCGGCGACGGTCAGCTGCTTCAGGCTGATGCCGTCGTCCAGCTTGACCAGAGTCGCTTGCACGTCGCCGAACTGCCGCTCTCCCCAGATCGAGGTCCGCGGCGTGAAAATTCAGCGCCGGGATGGCGCGCGGATCGCCCGGCGTCTGCGAGTCGCCGGGCGCGCGATCCTCGCCGGCCGGGGTCGCGGTCGCCGCGTCCTCAGGCTCCGGCGCCACGTCGAAATGCAGCCGCTCGAATTGCAGATTCCAGGGCTCGGATGCATCAGCGCTGCTCGGCAAGGTGATCGTTCCGATCCACATTGGGGCCGCCGACCGCAATGCGCAGGCCGCCGCCCTTCGCTACCGCCAAGTCCAAGGACACGTCGCGGAACGCCAGGCCGAGATAATCGAGTTCGGCAACGTCGAGTCTGGCCGCGCTCAGGTAATCCGCCAGCGGCCTGGCATTCTTGTCGGCGGGACTGAGCTTCAGCCAACCCGCCAAATCCAGGCGCGCCACCGAGCCGCCCACGTTGACTATTTGCGCATCGCTGGAATTCGACTCACCCGCGCCGAAATGTCAGCGCCACGTGCGCGAGCCGTACGCCGCCGGCGTCGGATGCCAGGGCGTAGGAGCCGCTCACCACGGATCCGAGCGCAAGCCGCCCCTGCGGTCCGCCGGTCGCCGGCCATTGGATTTCGAACCAAGACGGCATGGGAGTGTCCGCCGGCTTGTCCAAGGGCGCCGGCAGCTTCATCTCGAGGCCGACGAGACTGCTGCTCACGCGCAAGCTGCGCTCGCGATTGGGCTCGGGCGCCATTTTCAGCGCGGCCCGCCAGTCGGTCTGCCCGCCGATCGCCATGCCGGCCGGCAATCCCAGCGCCGCGCGCAAGGCATCTCCGCTCAAAGTGCCGCGAAATTCGAGCTGAGTGCGCGTCAGCGGCCGATTGCGCGGCGCCCGCGCCTGCATTTGAAACGTCCCGCCCAATACGCGGCCGCGAACGTCGGCGTGGGCTACTTGCGCACCGTCGATGTCGAAATCGCCGTTCAAATCGCTGGCCATGACGGTCGATCCCGACCGGTTGAGGGTCACGCCCTCCAAGTGACCATGCACCAGCACGCGCCGATGCTCGAAATCCTTGAACGGCAGAAACAAGTCCACCTGGGTCTGCATCGATCCCCTGGCCTCGACGCCTGAGAATGCATTCTCCGCCGACGCATCCAGCGGCGTGGAGCGCAGGAATGTGAGCGCGTCCGCGGCGTCGCCGCTGGCGCTCACGTGAATCTCGAGCTCGCCGCTCTTGAAATCGGCGAAACGCGCATCGGCCGATTCGACCGGCACGTCGCCGACCCGTCCCGACAGACAAGTGCGCGGTCAATCCCTCGTTGCGAAATTCCGCTTGTGCGGCCAGATTTTCCACGCGCGGCCAGCCCGTCGCCGTAGTCCAGCGTCATTCCGTCGAGGGCGCAGCGTGCCAGGAACAGACCGCTGCCGTCGCGAAACGGGAAATGCCGTATCGGTCCCCGCAATACCACGTCCGCGCGCGACAAATGTCCCGCGACGAAGGCCCGATCCAGCCAGGCGAGCGCCTGCGGCCCGATCACGCCGCGCGGCAAATAGTTGCGCGTGTTGGCCGCGTTGCCGTTCTCCACGGTGCTGACCAGAGTCAGCACCGGCGATGAGCCGTCGGCGGGCTGCTGCCATGCCGCTTTCCCGTGCACTGCCGCGTCGCGATTCTTCATCTCCCAATCGGGAGTGGCGATCAGCAGCTGCTCATTCGTGCGCTTCCAGTACAGAGTGGCCTTGAGTGTTTCAAGGTCCACGGGCTGGGAGAACTGCGCGGGCCAGGTGAACACGGCCGCATGGGTATCGATGTTCACGTGCCCGCCGCTCTCGTTGCCGGCGATCGCGCCGCTCAGGCCCCGAATACCCGGCGCGCGGCCCACGGGCGCAAAACCGACATCGCGAAATTTCGCCTGCACCTGCAGCCGCCAAGGATCGGTCGGCGGAATTGCGCATCAGCGCGATGGAGCGTATCCGTCCACTCGCCGGTCGGCGCGATCTCCCCCAGCCGCTCGCGCAGGTTCTTCTCCGGCAGCAAGCCGGTGAGCGGCAGCAGCGTATCGGCGCGAAGATAGCTCGCGCTTGCGCGCAAATCCAACAAGCCCGCATCGCCGCCGCGCCAGCTCACGTCGAACTGCGAGTCCGGATCGCGGCGGCCGGCGCGCACCGCGCGCACCCGCCGGCCCGCAAGGCTCCATCGATCCCCCGTGTGGACGATGCTCAAAGCGCCGCTGATTTGGTCGAACTTGGCGCTCGGACCCTCCTTGAACTGGGTAACCACGCCGCGCGCCGCAAAATCCAGATCCGCGCGCGCCAGCATCCCATCCGCCCCGCGCGCCGCCAATTCGAACGCGCCGCTGCCCGCATCGAGCCGGCTCAAATACTCCGGCAGCAGCGATCGCCAGCCCGGGAAGGAGATATCGCTGCGCCCGCGCCAGCCCGCTCCAGTTCAATGATTGCAAACGCCCGAGGCCGCGCGCATTGCCGCTGACATACAAATCTCCGCCGAGCGCCGGGGGCAACCGCCCGTGGAACGCCACCGACAAGCCCGCATCGCCGCGCCGAACGTCCAGATTGACGTCTTGCAAGGTCAGCTGCGGCAGTGCGGAGTTCCAATTCTGCATGGTGACCACTGCGTGGCGAATCGCCAGCTTGCCGGCCGGCAGATCGTCCAGCGTGAGCGTCTGCAGCGAGGCGTTGTCGCCGCCCAATTTGATCTCCGAGGCCAGCGCAAAGCTGGTGGGACCGAGGCGCGCGATCACGATGTTCGGCGAATCGAGTTCGATCCTGCCGGCCAGCAGCTTGCCGCTGCTGATCAGCTGCCAGATGTCGGCGGCGACCCGGCCGCCGGCGGCGCGCGCCAGCACCCGGCGATCGTCCTTGGAGCGCAACTCCAGCCGGTCGAAATGCAGTTCCGGCCCGTACCAGCGAAACGACGGCGACACGCCGCGCGAATGCAATGTGGTATCCGGTTTGCGCATGCACCCATTGCTTGATTTCGGCTTGATAGGCGGGCGCGCGGTCGAGCGCGAGCTTGACCGCCAGCATCAGCAGGAGCAGCACACCCAGCAGTCCCGCGAAACAATACAGCAGGATTTTTCCGATCTTGCGCACGCTCATTTACATCAGGACGACGTCGTACTGATCGACGGAGTAGAGAGCTTCGGTTTGCAGGCGTATGGGCTTGCCGGTGACCAGTTCCAATTCGCCGAGCGCGGAGGACTCCTCATCGAGCAAGCGTTCGATCACATCCTGATGCGCCAATACCATCAATTGCTGGCACTCGAACTGGCGCGACTGGCGCACGATTTCACGAAACACCTCGTAGCACACCGTTTCCGCCGTCTTGACGAAGCCCCGCCCCTCGCAGGTTGGACAAGGCTGGCACAACAGATGTTCCAGGCTTTCGCGCGTGCGTTTGCGCGTCATTTCCACCAAGCCCAAGGGCGACACCGAGGAGATGCTGGTCTTCACATGATCGTCGGCGAGCGCTTTCTCCAGGGCCTGGATGACCTGCCGGCGGTGCTCGGGCTCCTCCATATCGATGAAATCGATGATGATGATGCCGCCCAGATTGCGCAGGCGCAGCTGCCTCGCGATGGTCACCGCCGCCTCGAGATTGGTGCGGAAAATGGTCTCCTCCAGATTCCGATGGCCGACGAACGCGCCGGTGTTGACGTCGATGGTCGTCATCGCCTCGGTCTGGTCGATGATCAGATGGCCGCCGGATTTCAGCGACACCTTGCGATCCAATGCCTTCTGGATTTCCTCCTCGACGTGATGCAGCTCGAATACCGGCCGCGCCTCGCCGTACAGCTCGATGCGCGGCAGCGCGTCCGGCATGAAGGTCGCCGGCGAATTCGCGCATCTCGCGATGCGCGCTCGGCCTGATCGATCAGCACCCTGTCGACATCCGGCCGCAGCAAATCGCGCAGGATGCGCAGGTGCAGCGGCAAATCCGCGTGCACCAGGTTGCCCGGCTGGGTACGCAGGCCCCTCTGGCGCACGAACTCCCACAGCTTGCGCAAATACATCATGTCGGCCCGCAACGCCTCCGGCGGCGCATCTTCCGCGGCCGTGCGCACGATGAACCCCGCATTCTCCTCCGGGCTCGAGGCCGGCTTGCACGGCGGCGCGCAGCGCTCGCGCTCGCCTTCGTTCTCGATGCGCGCCGAGACGCCGACGCCATGGCCCTTCGGCATGTACACCAGGTAGCGGGAAGGCAGGGTGATGTAGGTGGTCAGCCGTGCGCCCTTGGTTCCCAGCGGATCCTTCACGACCTGGACCAGGATCTCGTTGCCTTCGGCCACCAGCGAGCGGATGTTCTCCGTGCGCGGAGGCTCGATGCCGGTGTCCGCGTGACGCGGATCGAATATGTCGGAGGCATGCAGGAATGCCGTGCGTTCCATGCCGATCTCGATGAACGCCGCCTGCATGCCCGGAAGCACCCGCGACACCCGTCCCTTGTAGATGTTGCTGATCAACCCGCGCCGGCTGGCGCGCTCGAGAAACACCTCCTGCAGAACGCCGTTCTCCACGACCGCGGCGCGCGCCTCATGCGTGCTGGCATTGACCAGAATTTCGGTGCTCATCGAGTCCGGCCGCGGCTCTGCCAGCGCAGGACGCCGGCCCTGTCTCAGGAGTTCCGCCGTTTCGAATAGCGGCAGTCCCATCACGCCGGAATAGCTGCCGCGCAGATCGGCGATGAAAACCGCCGCCCGGCCCTGAATGGCATAGGCGCCCGCCTTGTCGCCCGGCTCCCCGGTTTCCCAATAGTCCTGGGCCTCAGCCGGCCGCGATGCTGCGAAAAGTGACTTCGCTGCGGCTGATTCTGGATTGCAGGCCGCCGGCGGTCCGCAACGCAATGGCGGTCAGCACCTCATGGGTGCGGCCGGAGAGCTGCCGCAGCATGCCCTCGGCATCCTGCCGGTCCGCCGGCTTGCCCAGTATCTTCCCGTCGAGGACCACCGCCGTGTCCGCCGCCAATACGGGGGCGTCGGCCGGCGTCGCGGCTTCGCTGGCCCACCCGGCATCCGCCTTGGCCGCCGCGAGACGCGCGACATAGGCCGCAGGCGCCTCGCCCGGCAGCACGGCCTCGTCGACCGCCGTTCCGACCACCCGGAAGGACACGCCGATTTGCTGCAGCAATTCACGCCGCCGCGGCGACCCCGAGGCCAGATAGACGAAATCCACGGACATGCGGCCAGGATACCGAACCTAACCGGCCGGTCTTAAGCTCGATGATAGGGGTGGCCGGCCAGCAAACTCATGGCGCGGTAGAGCTGTTCGGCGACCACCACCCTGACCAGTGCATGCGGCAGGGTCAGCGGCGACAAGGACCAGCTCTGATCGGCCCTTTCGCGGCATTGCGGCGACAGGCCGTCGGGACCGCCGATGAGCAGCGCCAGCGAGCGGCCATCCCGCATGCGCTCGGCCAGCCATGCGCTCAATTGCTCGGTGCTCATGGTCTTGGCGTTGATTTCGAGCGCCACGACATAGTCATCCTTGCCGAGCGCCGCGAGCATGTCGGCCCCCTCCCGCTGAATGGCGCGCTGCGGGTTCTCGCCGGCGCGGCGCGTCGCCACCGGAATCTCCTGCAGCTCCAGCACCAGCGGGGTGCGCAATCGCTTCTGATATTCGCGAAATCCGCTGTTGACCCAATCGGGCAGGCGGGTACCGGCAGCGATCAACCGGCATTTCATGCGGGCGGCGCCGAAGCTCTCAGGCGCGCGCGGCGCGCTTCGTCGCCGTCATGTCCCACAGCTTCTCGAGACCGTAGAACTCGCGCACGCGCGGCAACATGACGTGCACGATCATTTCGTTCAAATCGATGAGAACCCAGTCGCTGTCCTGCTGCCCCTCGACGCCGTGCGGACGGAACCCCGCCTCCTTGGTTCTTTCGACCACGCGCTGCGCGACGGAGCGCACATGCCGATCGGAGGTGCCGCTCGCGATCACCATGAAGTCCGCAACGTCGGTCAGGCCGCGCACATCCAGCACCTTGACTTCCAGGGCCTTCATGTCCGCCAAGGCATCGATCACCACGGTTTTGAGCGAAGGCTTCGGCCTGACGGCCTTGCCTGGCGGCCCTGCCTTGGCGGCCATGCCTGGTACGGCCTTGCGCCTGGGTAGCCTTGGGCTACTGCCGGCTGATCTTGCGGCTTGCCGGCGACTTTGGGCTTGCTGCCGCGGCTTTGGGCTTGCCGGCGGCTTTGCCATTGCTGGGAGGCTTGCCGGCGGCCTGGGGATTGACGACCGCCTTCTTGCGGCTCCATTGACTTGCTGTTCGAGGTCTTTTGTTGACTGGCACTACGTTGTCCGTGTTTTGGAATAACAGTGGGTATCCAGGATGAGTTTACGCACTGCATCCGGCATGAGGAAGCGCGGATCGCGGCCCATGCCGATCAGCTGACGGACCTCGGTGGAGGAAATCTCCAGCTGGGTCACCGCGTGAATGTAAATGCAGCCCGCGCGCGACTCGTGCAAATCGCCGATTCGCCCGGTGCCGCGATCGACCAATAGCTCGCCGAGCGGCCCCATGCCGGGCGCGCGCCAGCCCGGCCGATGCGCGACCACCAGATGCGCCAATTGCAGCAGCTCGCGCCACTGATGCCATTTCGGCAGGCTCAAGAAGGCATCCATGCCCACGATCAAGCACAGGCTCCGGTCCGGATACTCGTGGCGCAGTTCGGCCAGGGTCTCGACCGAGTAGGACGGGCCCTCTTTGCGCACCTCGCGATCGTCGACCACGAAGCCCGGCTTGACCGGCGGTCGCCAATTGCACCATTTGCAGCCGCAACTGCGCATCGGCGAACGGTTGGTCGCGATGCGGCGGATTGCCGGCCGGAAGAAACCGGATCTCCTTCAAGCGCAGCGCCTGCTGCAGCTCGAACGCGGTGCGCAAATGCGCGTAGTGAATCGGATCGAAGGTCCCGCCGAAAATGCCCATGGGGTTCATATGGCTACCCTGCCTGAATCCGCGGTCGCTTGCAAAGCGCCGGCGAGGCTGCCGGTGAGTCCGGTGAGCGCGCTCCAGGCATCGCCCGCCGCCAATCCCTTGATGACCCGATCCGTATGGCTGGCCTGCACGAGCAGGCGCGCCAGCGGCAGCTTCTTGAGCCTCGACAGCGCGCGCGGCGACGGGCGTGGCCGCCAGGTTCCAGCCGCTGCCCCGCGCCGAGGAACGCAGACGGTCGCGTTCCCGCGCCTGCCACAGTCCGCGCAGCTCCCGCACCAACGCCCATAAAATCAGCGTCGGTTCCACTCCCTCGCTCTTCAGGCCGAGCAGCACGCGCAGCGCACGCGCCGCCGTCGCCGGCGGCGGCCGCTTCGGCCAGCTGGAACACATCGTAGCGGGCGCTGTCGCCGACCGACCGCAACACCAAATCGGCGCTGATGGGTTGCGCCGTTGGCCAGCAAGCTCAGCTTCTCGAGTTCCTGTTTTGCGGCGAGCAGATTGCCCTCCACGCGATCGACGATCAGCTGCGCCGCGGCCGGCTCGATCTCCACGTGCAGCTGCTTGGCGCGCGCGCGCAGCCACGCCGGCAACGCCGCCGTCTCCACCGGCCAAATCGGCACCCAGACGCCGTGCTTCTCGACGGCCCGCACCCAGGGAGCGTCGCTCGGCCTTCTTATCGAGCTTGTCGGTGATCACCAGGCACACCACATCGGGCGGCGGCCGCTCCGCCAACTCCGCCAGCTGCTGCGCACCCTTGTCCGGCTTGCCGCTCGGCATCCGCAGCTCGAACAGCCGCCGCTCGGCGAACAGCGACAGCGACTGGCTGGCATGCCGCAGCTCATCCCAGGCGAAGCTGCGGTCGATGAAAAACACCGAGCGATCCGCATATCCCGCCGCTCGCGCGGCGGCGCGGATGGCGTCCGCGGCCTCGCCGACCAGCAGCGGCTCATCGCCGGAAACCAGGTACATGCCGGCCAGGCCTCGGGCCAGAGCGGCGGGCAATTGATCGGCGCTTAGACGCAATTCGGAGGCCTCGATACGGATTTCGGCAATTCGCATCTCGACTATGCGGATCACTTCGTCAGCAGCGCTCGGTGGCCGCAAGTCACGCCGTCAGTCGGGCGCGCGCCGCCTCGTACTCCTCCGCCATCCCATCGACCAGCGCCTCGACCGTCTCGACGCCGTGAATGCCGCTGACGCTCTGCCCGGCGCTCCAAATATCCCGCCATGCCTTGAATTCCGCGTTGCCGCCGGTGCCGAAATTCATTTTCGTCTTGTCGGCCTCGGGAAGCTTGTCGGGATCGAGGCCGGCGCGCGCGACGCTGCCGCGCAGATAATTGCCCGCGACGCCGCTGAACAGCGAGGTGTAGACGATGTCCTCGCCGCGGCTGTCGACCAGCATTTGCTTGTACTCGGCGCCGGCGTTGGCCTCCTCCGTGGCGATGAAGCGCGTGCCGAGATAGGCCAGATCGGCGCCCAGCGCCTGCGCGGCCAAGACGTCGGCGCCCGTGCTCATGGCGCCCGACAGAATGATGGTTCCGGCATAGATCTCGCGAATCTGTTTGACCAGGGCGAACGGGCTCAGCACGCCGGCATGGCCGCCCGCGCCGGCGCACACCGCGATGATGCCGTCGACCCCCTGTGCCGCGGCCTTTTCGGCGTGGCGCAAATTGATGACGTCGTGAAACACGACGCCGCCGTAGCCGTGCACGGCCGCCACCACTTCCGCCGGCGGCCGCAGGCTGGTGATGATGATGGGCACGCGATGCTTCACGCACAGCGCGACATCATGTTCCAGGCGATCGTTGCTGCTGTGCACGATCTGATTGACCGCGAAGGGCGCCACCTTGGCCTGCGGGTTCGCGCGGCTGTAGGCTGCGAGTTCGCCGGTAATCTCCGCGAGCCAGTCATCGAGCTGCGCCGCGGGCCGCGCATTCAGCGCCGGGAATGAGCCGACGATGCCGGCCTTGCACTGCGCGAGCACCAGGCGCGGAGTGGAGACGATGAACATGGGCGCGCCGATGACGGGTAGCCGCAATCGGCCTTGCAGAATCTCAGGAATGGGCATGCACGGCTCCGCACCGCGTCAAGGTGATCGATTGACGGGTTACTGCTCCATTATGGCGCAGTCCGCTGCGCCGCACACGGAGTCACGTCAACTCCGGTGCCGGCGCTATCATGCGAGTCTCATCGGATCACCATCGACGAAACATCATGCAATTCGACACTCTGCTATTCGAACGGCGCGACAGCATCGCCCACGTCACGCTCAACCGGCCCGACCGATTGAATGCCCTGAATCGCGGGATGATCACGGATTTGAGCGCCGCCGCGGCCGCCATCGATGCGGACCGCGACCTGCGCGCCGTCGTGCTCACCGCCTCCGGCCGCGCCTTCTGTTCGGGCGCGGATCTCATGGGCGATGATCTTCTGGGCGATCCGCAGCGCAGCCGCGGCGAGAATATCGGCGCCGGCCTGCGGGAATATTTCAACCCGATGGTCAATGCCTGGTATCAATTGCGCGTGCCGGTCGTGGTCGCGGTCAACGGCGTCGCCGCCGGCGCCGGCGTGAGCCTGGCGCTGGTCGGCGACATCGTGCTGGCGGCGCGCTCCGCCACGTTTCTACAATTGTTCGCGCCCAAGCTCGGCCTCATGCCGGATCTCGGCAGCACCTTCCATCTGCCGCGGCTGGTGGGCACGGCGCGCGCGAAAGGCCTGGCCTTGCTGGGCGAGGCACTGACCGCCGCGGATGCCGCCAGCTGGGGACTCATCTGGGCCTGCGTCGACGACGCAGCGCTGCACGCGCAGGCGGAGTCCATCGCGAGCCGCTTCGCGGCCGGTCCCACCCAGGCATTCCAGCGCATCAAAGCAGCGTTCAACGTGGAGCCGCCGCGCACTCTGGCGGAACAGCTGGCGCACGAGGCGGTGGCTCAGGCCGAGCTCGGCGACACCCAGGATTTCGCCGAAGGCGTGCAGGCGTTCCGTCAGAAGCGGGCGCCGAATTTCACCGGCAAGTAGCCCGCCCAGGCGCCTGGTGAGCCCATTCAGGCTGCGCGGGTCCGTTCAGGCGATGGGTCCGCACCAGCCCGGCAGATAGTCCGCCTCGCTGCTCTTCGCCAGCTTCAATGCTCGAACCAGTGCATCGGGGAAGTCATCGTCGAGCTGCTTGCGTTTCAAACGGCGGCGCAGGAAGTCGGCCCACAGGAATTCGCTGAACGGCGTCGTGTCCTTCGCAAAGCCGCCGCTCTGGCGCAGCTCGCCCGCGAGGCTGCGAAACGGATCGTCCACCAGGCCCATGATGCGCTTCGGCAGATCCTCGTAGCTGCGCCGGCGGCCGCGCTCGTCGAAGGGATGCAGCCAGCCGCGGTTGTCGAGAAACACCCAGAATGCATCGCGCGGCAGCCGCCGCAAATCGGCCACCACCGTGGTCGCGATATTCTTGACGCCCTCCTGGTGCAGAGCCAGCGTCAGGTGATGATGATCGATGACGTAGTACTCTTCCTTCGGACCCCAAATGACGGGAATCAGATGCTTGCCGAGGAAATCGGCTTTCTTTCTATCCGGATGATCGCGCCAGCTCTTGCGCTTGGCCTTGACCTCGCGCATTCCCACCGTGATCTGAGTCGGCCGCAGGGCCGCGATCGGCACCGGATGAATGCGCGGCTCTCTGGGTAATGTCATCGCCTGATTCTATCAGGCAATCGACCGGGGCGGTCGGCCCGGCCAGTGCGGCGCGATGAGCCGCCGCTTGCCGTCGGCCGAGCGGCGCACGCCGGGTTCATCCAGCGCGTCCCGATCCCACAACTCGCAGGTCACCTGGCGGTGCCGCTGATCGAGCGCCTCGCAATAATTCGTGTAGATGCACAGACGCACCTCCGCGCCGCGCCCCATCCGCACCTTGGCGAACCAGTCGGGATCCGCGAGGGCCTGACGCGCAATCGCGACGATGTCCGCCTGGCCCGAGGCCAGCACGGCTTCGGCCTGCTCGAAATTATGGATGCCGCCCGAGGCGATCAGCGGCGTCGTGCGGTTCGCCGCGCGCACGGCAGCGCGGATGCGGGCGGTCGCGCCGAGATTGCGGCCGAACGGGACCTTGCGCATCGGAATAATACGAAGGCATGCATTCGTAGCCGCTGCGCCCGGTATAGGGATAGGCGGCCGCACCGACCTTCGGCTGCTGCGCATCGTCGAACTTTCCGCCGCGCGACAGCGACAGAAAATCCATGCCGGCCTCGGCGAAGGCGCAGGCAAAGTATTCCGCATCCGACACCGTGCCGCCGCCCTCGATGCACTCCTCGGCCAAAAAACGGCAGCCGACGGGAAAATCCGCGCCGACCTCGGCGCGGACCCGCTGATAAACCTCCAAGGGCAGGCGCGCGCGCTGCGCCACTCCCCCGCCATAGCCGTCGGTGCGCGTATTGAGAGGCGACAGAAACGACGCCATGGTGTAGGCATGGGCGTAGTGCAGCTCGACTCCGTCGAACCCGGCGTCGCGGGCGCGCCCGGCGGCGCTCGCGAACAGTCCCGGCAACTGACGCGGCAGCTCCCGGATATGCTCGAGATGCACGTCCGTGACGCGCTCGCGTGCGCCGTGATCCAGCGCCTCCAATTCGCGGGGCTCGAGTACCGCTTCCAAATTGCCGCGCTGAAGTGAGGCCAGCCAGCGCCGTATCGCCACATCGTCGGCACCGTCCACTGTCGTGCCGTTCACCGCCGTTCCCCGGGCCGCCGCGAAAGCGCGGCGATGCCCTTCGGTCAATCGAGAGGAATTTCGCAAAATACCGTTCCGGATCCGGGCGCCGCCGGATGGACAGAAAATCGATGAGCTGGATGAACAGGCGCGTCTCACCGTCGCTCTCGCGCCGCACGGTCTCGACCAATTCCCGCAGGCCCGGCAGGAATCGATCGTCTCCTATCCGCAGCAGCGGCCCGCTCGGCACATCGCGAATTCCCGTGGCCTCGACCACCATGGCCGCCGGCCGGCCCGCGGCGAAACGCTCGTACCAATCGAGCACGTCCTGGGTGACGAAGCCATCGTCGGTCGCGCGCCAGGGCACCATCGCGGGCACCCAGGTACGGTGGCGCAGCGAAATAGCCCCTACCTGAATCGGCGAGAACAATCGAGACTTGGCAGCCTGCTCGGCGCTCGGCCATTGAGCGGCCCGCGAATCGTGCCGGATGCGCTCAGGCGGCCGCCACATCGTCAATCGGCATCCGGCAGTACGGCCGTGGCCTCGATTTCAACCCGCGCCTCCTTTTCCATGAGAGCGACCACCTGCACCACCGACATGGGCGGGTAAGTGCTTGCCCATCACCGCTCGATAGGCGGCGCCGATATCGGCCAACTGCTCATGGTACTCATCGCGGCTCGTCACATACCAGGTCAGGCGCACGACGTGCGCGGGCGATGCGCCCGCATCGGCCAGAATGGCGACGATATTGAGCAGCGCCTGGCGCACCTGGTCCGCCAAGCGAGTGCTGTGGAATCTGCCCTCGATGTCCCAGCCGATCTGGCCGGAGACGAATATCTGCAGGCCGCGAGCCGCCATGCCATGGCTGTATCCCTTGGGCCGCGTCCAGCCCTCGGGCTGAAGGATGCGGGGCAATCGTCTCGTTCTCGGTCATGCCGACTCCGTCTTGCGCGAGCAGCTCGCGCGCGATGATGAGTTTCTGAACCTCGGTCGCGCCCTCGTAGATCCGCAGCGCCCGTATGTCTCGGTACAGCCGCTCGACGATTTCGCCGTGCACGACGCCGCGGGCGCCGAATAATTGCACCGCCCGGTCGATGACCCGCTGCGCGGTTTCGGTCGCCGTCATTTTCGCCATGGCCGCCTCCTTGGTGACGCGCTCTCCGCCGTCGCGCAGCCAGGCAGCCCGGTAGGTGAGCAAGCGGGCCGCGTCCACCTCGGTCGCCATGTCGGCGAGCGCACCCTGAGTCAATTGAAAATCGGCCAGGCGGCTGGCCGAACATGCGCCGCGAGCGCGTCTGGGCAATCGATTCATCCAGCGCGCGCTGCGCAAAGCCGAGCGCGGCCGCGGCCACCGAGGTGCGAAAGATATCCAGGGTGCGCATCGCGATCTTGAATCCCTCGCCCTCGGCGCCGAGCCGATTCGCCGCCGGAATCCGGCAGCCGCTGAAAGCCGCAAGGTGCCCATCGGATGCGGCGCGATGATGTCGATGCGGGCGGCGATCGACAGCCCCGGCGTGCCGGCGTCGACCGCGAAAGCACTGATGCCGCCCGCGGCCGCGGTTCCGTCGGGCCGAATGTCCGCCGGCTGCGTGCGGGCAAATACGCAGTAGAAATCCGCGATGCCGCCGTTCGAAATCCAGGTCTTCGTGCCGTCGAGCACGTAGTGATCGCCCGTCGCGCCGTGCGCGGCACTGCATGCCCGCGACATCGGAACCGGCTTCCGCTTCGGACAGGGCGAACGCCGCCAGCGCCTCGCCGCGTGCGACCCGCGGCAAATACCTGTCCTGAAGCTCGCGGCGGATCCCGCCAGCGTGATCGCCCCGCTGCCGAGTCCCTGCATCGCAAATGCAAAATCCGCCAGTCCGTCGAATCGCGCCAGAGATTCGCGGATGATGGCGATGCTGCGCACGTCGAAGTCCGCCGCCGCGCCGCCATGATCCGAACGCACGCAGTGACGGAGAATTCCGGCCGCGCCGAGCTTTCTGACCAGATCGATGCAGCGCGCATCGATGGACTCACGGTCCTCGCCGTGCGCCGGCGCCCAGATTTTCGCCGCACCAGGCCGCGACGCTCGCGTACAGCTCGCGATGCCGCGCCTCGAAGAAGGGCCAGTTCAAGAACGACGGGGCCGCCATGGCGTTCAGTTTCCCTCGAAGACCGGCTTGGTCTTGCCCGCGAACGCGCGGTATGCGCGGCGGAAGTCTTCCGTCTGCATGCACAGCGCCTGCGCCTGCGCCTCGGCTTCTATGGCCGTCTCCAGAGACAGGTTCCACTCCTGATGCAGCATGCGCTTGGTCATGGCATGCGCGAATGTCGGCCCGTTCGCGAGCGTGGCGGCGAACTCGACCGCCTCGGCCGGCATGCCGGGCGTTGCGCAATCACCCGGTTGTAAAAGCCCCACGCCAGCCCCTCCTCCGCCGTCATCGAGCGGCCGGTGTACAGCAGTTCGGCCGCGCGTCCCTGCCCGATGATCCGCGGCAAAATGGCGCAAGCCCCCATATCGCAACCCGCCAATCCGACGCGCACGAACAGGAACGCGGTGCGCGCCTCGGGAGTGGCGAATCGGAAATCGGAGGCCATGGCAATGATGGCGCCGGCCCCCGCGCAGATCCCATCCACGCCCGGCGACGATGGGCTGCGGGCAGCCGCGCATGGACAGCACCAGATCGCCCGTCAGGCGCGTGAAATTCAGCAATCCCTGCGGGTCCATGCGGGTCAACGGCCCGATGATGTCGTGCACGTCGCCGCCGGAACAGAAATTGCCGCCCGCGCCGGTGATCACGATGGCTTTCACGGCGTCTTCCGTTCCGAGACGCCGGAACAAATCGCGCAGTTCCGCGTAGGACTCGAAGGTCAGCGGGTTCTTGCGCTCCGGCCGATTCAGAGTGATGACGCCGACGCGGCCCTCGACCCGCCACAGGAAATTCTCAGGCACGTAATTTACGAGGCTCATACGGGATTCTCCGCCTTAAGACGCGTCAGCCGGCTGACATGAATTTTCAGATCATGCAGCAGCCCGGCGAGCTGCTGTTTGCCCCTGGACGGCAATCCGTCCAATAGATCGACGATCCAGCGCTCATGCTCCGCAGCCATCTTTTTGAAGAGACGCTGGCCGCTGGGAGTCAGCTTGACGCGAAACGCCCGGCGGTCCCGCGAATCGATCACGCGCGCGACCAGGCCCTCCTTCTCGAGCAAATCCGTAATGCCGGTGACATTGCCGCCGGTGACCATCAATCGCTTCGACAGCTCGCCCATCTTGAGCCCCTCGGGGCATCGCTCGAGCTGGGCCATGAGATCGAAACGGGGCAAAGTGGTCGCGAATTCGCCTTGCAGGCGCTGCCGAATATGGTTCTCGATCAAGGTCGAGCAGCTGAGCAGCCGCAGCCACAGCCGCAGCGAATCGTGATGATCCTCGCGCACGCGCGTCTCGCCGTCGGATAAGGGCGGCTCGAGCGCCTTGGAGCGGCGTATGGCGCTGCTCGCCATCACATGACCTCGCCGCCGGCCACCGCGATGCTCTGCCCCGTGATGCTTGCGCTGCTGCGCAGGCACAGCCAGCGCACCGTATCGGCGACCTCTTCGGGGGTCACCAGCCGGCGCTGCGGATTGTGAGAGACCAACTCCGCAAGCGCTTCCGTTTCGCCGCGGCCGGTCTTCGCGGTGATGTTGGCCACCGCCGTGCGCACCAGATCCGTGTCCGTGTACCCCGGGCACACGGCATTGACCGTCACGTTGCGCCGCGCCGTTTCGAGCGCCACGGCGCGCGTCAGCCCGATCACGCCATGCTTCGACGCGCAGTACGCGCTCACATAGGGGTAGCCGACCAAACCGGCCGTGCTGGCGATATTCACGATGCGCCCGAATCCGGCCTGCAACATATCGGGCAAGCACTCGCGCATGCAAAGAAAGGTGCCCGTCAGGTTCACCGACAGCATGGATTGCCACAGTGCATCGCTGGTCGCGCCCAGAGGCGCGCTCAGCGCCTGGCCGGCGTTGTTGACGAGCACGCGTGATCGGACCGACCGCCGCGCGCGCCGCGGCCACCGCAATGCGCACCGATTCCGCGTCTGCGACATCGGCAACCTGGCAGCTGTGGCGAACGGCACCCACCTGCGCCGCCACGGCATCGAGATCCGCTCGGGAGCGTCCGAGCAGCGTGACACGTCGGCGCCCGCGTCTGCGAGCGCGCGCGCGATCACGGCGCCTATGCCGCGTCCGGCGCCGGTGACCAGGGCATGCAAACCTGTGAGTGGGCCGGTCATACCGTACTTCAGACCGGGCCGATGGTTTGCGCCGCGCGCTCAAAATTACGCTCGAGCTGCGACTTGGCCGAGAGATAGGGATCGGGCCATATCTGCCCGTGAAATCGCTGTTCCGCCGCGGCGCTCAAGCGTCCAGGCGGGATTCGACAAGTGCGGCCGCGCCAGGGCGCATAGATCCGCCCGGCCCGCTGCAATGATGGAATTCACATGATCCGCCTCGAATATATTGCCCACCGCAATGGTCGGAATGCCGATTTCGTTGCGAACCTTGTCGGCGAACGGCGTCTGCCACATGCGGCCGTACAGCGGCTGCTGGTCGGCCACGGTCTGGCCCGTCGATACGTCGAGCACATCCGCACCGGCCTGCTTGAGCGCGCCGGCGATGGCCAGCAAATCCTGCTCCGAAAGGCCGCCCTGAGCCCAGTCGCAGGCGGAAATTCGTGCCGACAAGGGCCGCTGCCTGGGCCAAACCGCGCGCACGGCGCAGAAGACTTCCAAGGGGAATCGCAGCCGCGCCGCGACGTCGCCGCCGTATTCATCCTGACGCCGATTCGTGAGCGGCGACAGAAAGCTGCCGAGCAGGTAGCCGTGGGCCAGGTGAAGCTCGAGCATATCGAAGCCCGCTTCCAGGCCGAGCTGCGCGGATCGAACGAATTCTTCGCGGACCGCATCCATGTCCGCGCGCGTCATCGCCCGCGGCACCTGGCTGACGCCTGCCATGTAAGGCAGAGCCGAGGGGGCAAGCAGCGGCCAATTGCCCGCGGCAAGCGGGTAATCCATGCGCTCCCAGCCCAGCTGAGTCGAGCCCTTGCGGCCGGAATGGCCGATCTGCAGGCAAAACTTCGCGGCCGACTGCGCGTGCACGAAATCCACGATCCGCCGCCACGCGTCGCGCTGTTCGGCATTCCACAGGCCGGTGCACCCGGGAGTAATGCGCCCCGGCGGCGAAACGCAGGTCATCTCGGTGAACAACAACCCGGCGCCGCCGACGGCGCGCGCGCCGTAGTGCATCAGATGCCAGTCGTCCGGCACCCCGTCCGTTGCCTTGTACTGCGCCATCGGCGAAACGACGACTCGATTCGCGAGCGTCCATGTCCGCGAGCCGGAACGGCAGAAACATCGGCGGCCGCGCCGTTTCGAGCACGCCGCTGCGCTCTCCCAGCCAACGCTCGTACTCCTCGACGAATCCCGGATCCCGCAGCTTGAGGTTCGCGTGGCCGATGCGCTGGCTTCCCGTGAGCAGCGCATACGCGAATTGACGCGGTTCGAGGCGCGAATATCGCGCCACATTCTCGAACCATTCCATTCGATTGCGCGCCGCGCTCTGCAGCTTGAGAGCCTCCAGGCTCCGTTCGGCCTGATAGGTTCGCAGCCCGGCCTGGACATCGGCCGCCTTGGCGACCCGGCCCACGAGAGACATGGCATCCTCCATGGCCAGCTTGGTGCCGGATCCGATGCCGAAATGCGCCGTGTGCGCCGCATCGCCGATCAACACGATGTTCCGATGATGCCATTGCGCGCACAGCACCCGGTTGAAATTCAGCCACGCGGAGCCGCGCAAATGATTCGCATTGCTCATCAATCGGTGTCCGCCCAAGTACCGGGCGAACAGCGATTCGCAGAAGGCGATCGATTGCTCGGCGCTGTAGCCGTCCAGGCCGTGCGCAGCCCAGGTCTCCTCGCGAGTCTCGACGATGACCGTGGAGAGCTCATCGCTGAACTGGTAGGCATGGATCTGGAACCAGCCGTGCTCGGTTTTCTCGAAGGCGAACGTAAAGGCGGCGAATTTCTGGTGCGTGCCCAGCCAAATGAAGCGGCACTTGCCGACGGCTATATCCGGCTGGAATATCGCCGCATGCTGCGTTCGGGTCTTGCTGTTCACGCCATCGGAGGCGACGATGAGATCGGCATCGGCGAACGGCGTCAGGTCGTTGATTTCGGCTTGAAAGTGCTGCTCCACGCCCAGCGAAGCGGCTCTCTCCTGAAAGATGTTGAGCAGCCGGCGCCGGCCGATGCCGCAGAAGCCATGACCGCCCGATCGGATGGTCTCGCCCCGGAAATGCACCTCGACATCGTCCCAGTGATGAAAATCCCGGTTGATCGCATCGTGCGACCATGGATCCGCCGCCTGGAAACCCGACATGGTCTGGTCCGAGAAAACGACCCCCCAGCCGAAGGTATCGTCGGGCCGATTGCGCTCGTAACACCTCGACTTTCACTGCGGGCAGCGCCTTCTTCAGCAGGATTGCGCCGTACAGCCCGGCCGGACCGCCGCCTATGAAGACCACGCGTTTCATGGGAGGACAATAAGACGAGATACTTTAGATGTCAAATATCTCAGCCGGCCGCCGCCAGCGCCTTGGACAGTGCGATCCCTTGATCGTCCGCCAGCGCAGCGGCTCTGCAGCGTGCGGACCCGGCCGGCGGCATCCTCTCGCTGCTGCCAGTCCTGAACATGGGCCAAGATCGCATCGAAACTCGCCGTGCCGCGCTCATGCGTCTCGCCGTAACCCTTGACCAGTTGCTGACAGTCGGCGATCTCGACGGCCAAGGCGTAATTCTGCCGCGCAATGCGCGCGATCAGTTCCAGCCAGCGCTCGATGCGCAGGTGCTCTTGCGAGTAGCGCAGAGTCTTGCGGCGCCAGCGGCGCAATCCGGCGAGCCAGTAGAGCTGCAAGAACCCGCCGATGCTGGAAGTCGCGATCTGCCGGCCGCCCGTGAAGACGGGTCATCCAGCGCCTCGGCGCCTTCGAACGCAGAATCCACGCTGCCGAGCCCGGCGGGCAGCGTGCCGCAAATCTCCTCGACCCGCGGCTTCATGAATTCAGTCACTTGGACCAACTGGCCCGGCGACGGCCGAACCTCCTGCAGCACGCGCTTGGCCCGTGCCGCACGAATCTTCAAGTCCGCCACGCGAATCGTATCCTCGAAGGACATCCACAACGCCAATCCGCGGGCGACGGCTGCGGTGAGCGCAAAGCTCTCCGAACCCTTGGGTTCCAGCGCAGCCACCGCGTCCAGCCGATCGAGATACAAGACCGCGTAGGCCACGTCCTGATAATCGATCATTCGGCGCACGCCTTCGCGCGCTATGTCTTGCGCCGCTGCCGGCACGCGCCTCGCGAACTCGCTCATCCAGGGACGCAGGAAGCGCGGCACGCGCAGCGGCGCCCTCCATCGGTGCTGCGCCCCGACACGGCCGCCGCGCGGCGGCGAATCGGCGCCGCGCAGGGCGGCGAGACGTCGCCGCCGGCGCGGAGCCTGCCGCCGCGCCCCGCGCGGCCTCGAAGGTCCGGGTGCTCGACGCGGCTTCGATGCCGCTCGCCCGAATCGCTTCCACATAGTGTTCCGCGGCGAAAGGCAGCGCCCCGGAACCGCAGATTGCGCCGAGCATGGCGGCGCTGATGACGCTGCCGTTGGCCTCCGCCAGCGCCTGCATGTCGAACTCGATATACCGCTTCGCGTGCTGCCGCGCCAGCGCACGCACCTCGTGCGGAATCGGCGCGGCCGTCGCCCATGTGAGATTTCTCTTGGATGGCGTAAATTCGATGCGAAGAGGCGATGAGCGTGGTGCGGCCGGTCACCAGCCCGCGCTGCATCGCGCGGCCGGCTTCCATGATTTCCGAGGCGATCACCACGTCCACATCGCCGGGATTCGGCATCAGCGCAAAGATGGGCCGGCGCCCGTCGGCCGGCAAACGCGGCAACCGGGAAAAACTCCAAGTAGTAGATGGTGGCCCCGGTTCTCTGCGCAACGCCGGGAACGGAAGTCGCCTGCGCCAGATAGCCGGAACGCCGCGCCACATCGATGAGCCAATCCGAGACCACGCCGCCGCCCTGCCCGCCCAGCGCGGCGATGGTCACGGTGATGGGCCTGGTCGCAGCGGGACCGGCGCTCACGGCGTGGGCTCCGCGGCGATGCGCGCGAGCCGGCGATCGAAGCGGCGTTGCAGGAACTCGATGACGGCGGAACGGATTCGAAATTTCATGCGGTCCCATACGCCGGGATTCGTGATGACGTCGGCCCTGTAGAACGACGGACACAGAACCGCGGCATGCGCCACTTCGCCGCAGACGCCGCATCCGACGCAGCTATTGTCGACGTGTGCCACCGGATCGCGCCGCAGCGGATCCGGATTCGCCTTGATGGTCAACGACGGGCATCCGGAGAGCCGGATGCAGGAGTGATCGCCGGTGCAAACATCGGGATCGATGCCGAAGCGCTGGCGCACCACGCGCTTGCCTTCCTGCGCCATCCGCTTCAGCACCGGCGCCACGCGCCTCTTGCGATTCAGCTCGCACTCGCCCTCCGCGATGATGACCTTGGGTCCCTTGTACTCCGTCGTCAATGCCTCGCGCAGCGCGTCGATGCCCTCCTGCATCTTGTACGTATGGACCGTGCGCACCCAATCCACGCCCACGCCGCGCACGGCCCGCTCGATCGGATTGCCGCTCTTTCGATTCTTCACGTCCGCCCGCGACGATGGAATGTACTGGCCGCCGGTGGCCGCGGCATAGCCGTTGTCCACGATGACGGTGACGGAATCGTGCTGTTGAACACCGAATTTCCGATGCCGCTGGTCAGGCCGTTGTGCCAGAAGCCGCCGTCGCCCATGATGGATATGGAGCGCTTGCCCCCTTGGCCGCCGCTCAAAGCCGCCCCGCTCGCCGGGCCCCAGCCCATAACCCATGATGCTCGAGCCCGTATTGAAGGGCGCGAGCGTCGCAAAGGAGTGGCAGCCGATGTCGGCGCTCACGTGCACGCTGCCCAATTCCTTCTGCACGATTTTCATCGACGAGAAAAACGGCCGCTCGGGGCATCCGGTGCACAAGCCCGGCGGCCGCAGGCGGCACCGCCTTGCGCAGCTCGTCCATCGGCAGCAGCCGATGTTCGACGACGCGGCGGTCGGCGCGGCGAACCGGGCGGATGCGCCGGCCCGCGGGGCCGGCCGCCGGCTCCAAGGCGCGCGGCGCCCATTCTCCGAGGAATGCTCTTGATCCCGGCGCTGACGACGCCGCCCGTATATTCCCCCGCCATGGGCAACGGACCCTTGCCGACCACGCGGGTTTGAATATCGGCGTTGCGCAGAAACTGGTTGACGCTCTGTTCGATGTATTCCGGCTGCCCTTCCTCGACGATCAGCAAGGCCCGCTTGCCCGCGGCGAACCGGGTGAACTCCTCGGGCACGAGAGGATAGGTGACATTCAGAACATAGAGCGGGATCCGCGATTTTCCGAAGACATCCGCCAGTCCCATCATTTCCAAGGACCGCAGCACCGTATTGTAGAGGCCGCCCTGCATGACGATGCCGACATCATCCAGATCGCCGCCGTACATTTCGTTCAAGCTGATTCTCGACGATGAAGCGCACCGCGGCGGGCCATCGGGTGAGCACTTTCTCCTGTTCCTGCGCGTAAGTCGCCGGCGGCAGGATGATGCGCGCCGCCGAGCGCTGCGGATTCTGCAGTGCGTCCTGGATGCTGAACCGCGGCGTGACGTTATTCTTGGCGACGAAGGAACCGTGCATGTGGCAGGCGCGAATGCGCAGCATCAGCATGACGGGCGTCTGGCTCGCCTCCGACAGCTCGAAACCCCGTTCCACCATGTCGACGATGACGCCGGTATCGGGGCGCGGATCGAGCAGCCACATCTGCGATTTCATCGCAAAAGCGTGCGTACGCTCCTGCATGATGCTCGCGCCCTCGCCGTAGTCCTCGCCGACGATCATCAATGCGCCGCCGCTGCACGCCGGCCGACGCCAGATTGGACAGCGCATCGGATGCCACATTGGTGCCGACCGTCGACTTCCAAGTAACCGCGCCGCGCAATGGATAGTTGATCGAAGCCGCCAGCATGGCGGCCGCGCCGGCCTCGGATGCGCTCGATTCGAAATGCACGCCGAGGTCATCCAGTATCTCGCGCGCATCGGCGAGAACGTCCATCAAGTGCGAGACGGGCGCGCCCTGATAGCCGCCGACATAGGACACGCCTGCCTGCAGCAGGGCCTTCGTGACGGCGAGTATGGCCTCGCCTTCGAATACCTCGCCGGCTCCGAGCCGGAGCGACTGAACTTCGCGTGCGAACGACCGTTCTGCCATGGCCTGCCTTGAGTGTGGCGGATTGACCTGCAATACTATGCCGGTTACGTGATTTTGCAACTATTGCCATCTAAAGGATCTGACGAGTGGCCGTACCTCGATCCGCATTGCCGCGCCGCGGGAACATCTCGAGGCTGGCGGACGCCAGACGCCGCGGCGACCCCGAATTCCCCGATTTTCAGCTGGCCGACTCGCCGCTGTATCTCATCGTGCGCACGGCCGGCCGCTACGCGCAGGAACTGGAGAACGCCCTCAACGCCTCCGGCATGGACCTTCTCGAGCTGGCGGGCCCTGATGATCGTCAACGAGGTCAGTCCCAGCAGCGTGAGCGAGATCGCCGAGCAGTCGGTGACCCGGCTGTCGACCATGACCCGCGTGGTGCAGCGCCTCGAGAAGAAGAATCTGGTGAGAGCTCTCGAAACGCCGTTCCGACGCGCGAGTCACCGAAGTCCAGTTGACGCCGCTCGGCAAGCGATGCGTCGAACGGGAAAGAGGCACGGCCGGTGAAATCTACCGCCGTGCCGTGCAGGATTTTTCCGCCGCCGACATCGCGGTTTTGAACGGGCTCACGCGGCGTATTTTCGCGAATCTGTCGGCTTAGCAGCGCAGCGCTCCATGTGAAGCGCATCACACCCGAGCATGCAACGGCGGCCGGCGCGGACCTGCGCGGCGGTTTCGCACCGCATTCCCCTGCCGCGCGGCGGGTCTTGTCAAGTTTTACCCCGGCCGGCCGACATAAGGCCCGGGACCGATGCGCTGCAACAGGCCTGAGCACTGGGCGCGTCGGCGGCGATCGGATCGGCACGCCCGGCGGTGAAGAGCATAATGAACATAACGGCGCGGATGAAGATGGCGCACAAACTGGCAGTGATCGTCATCGTGCTGCTGCTGCCCTTGATTTATGTCAGCATCGAATACGCGGCCGCCCTCCGGTCGCGGGTCGATGCGCATGCGATGCAAGCCGGCGACGCATTTCGCGCTTTCGCCGTCGTCGCCGCCATGGTGGCAGCCGCAATCCTGCTGGCCGGATATATCGCGCGCAGCCTGATGCGATCGATGCGGCGCGCCGTAGCGACGTTCGCCGCCATCGAAGCAGGCCAGTACGAGAACGAGATAACGGTGGACAGTGCCGACGAAGCGGGCCAGGTGCTGCGCTCGCTCGACAAAATGCAAACGACGCTGCGCCACCGCTTCGCGGCCGACCAAGCCGCGCTCGCGGAAAACACGCGCGTTCGGCAGGCTCTGGACAACGCCGGCACCATCGTTCTGGTCGTGGACGAGCAGCACCAAATCGTTTACGCCAATGAGACCGCAAAAAACACGTTCGGGCGCCTGCAGCAGGATATGCGCAGCGAACTGCCACAGTTCTCCGCCGCGGCGCTCGTCGGCGCCGGCATCGACATATTCGAGCCGGTGCCGTGCCTGGACCGGGCGGCGCTCGACGGATTGCGCGACTCCCGGACCGAGATGCTTACCCTCGGCGGACATACCCTGGTATTGAACATCAGTCCCATCGTGGACGGCGGCGGCAGCCGGCTCGGCACCGTGCTCGAGTGGCGCGATCGCAGCAATGGGGTCGCGTCCGAGAACGAAGTCAGGGCGGTTGTCGACGCCGCATTGCGCGGCAATCTGCAAATTCGGCTTCCGACGGCGGGCAAGATCGGCTTTCACGCCAACCTGGCCGGCGGCCTGAATGAGCTGCTCGATAATCTCTCAGCGACGGTGCGTTCGATCAAGCACGCAGTCGTCGAGGTTCGGTCGGGCGCGGATGAAATCTCCACGGGCAATGCCGAATTGTCGGAGCGCACGGAAGCTCAATCCGCCGCACTGGAACAGACAGGAGCGGCTTTGGAGGAAATGACGGCCACCGTGCGCAATAATGCGGACAACGCGGGCCATGCGAACGAGCTGGCGACGACCGCGCGCAGCCGCGCCGAAAACGGCGGCGTCGTGGTATCCGCCGCGATCGCAGCCATGCAGCAGATCAATGCCTCGAGCCGCAAGATCGCGGACATCATCGGCGTCATAGACGAGATCGCGTTCCAAACCAATTTGCTCGCCTTGAATGCCGCCGTGGAAGCTGCCCGTGCCGGCGAACAGGGACGCGGCTTCGCAGTCGTCGCATCCGAGGTCCGCAACCTGGCCGGCCGGTCGGCGCAGGCGGCCAAGGAAATCAAGGCATTGATCAACGACAGCGTTGCCAAGGTCGGCGAGGGCGCAAAGCTGGTCGATCAATCGGGCGAAATGCTGCAGGAAATCGTCGGCGCCGCGCAGAACGTCAGCAAGATCGTGGCGGATATTGCCGCGGCGACCCGGGAGCAGCAGGCCGGCATCGGCGAGGTCAACAGTGCGATCGCAAAAATCGACCAGATGACCGGCAAGAATGCGGCACTCGTGCAGCAGAACGCCGCCGCCGCGGCATCGCTCCTGTCTCAGACGAACGATCTGAGCGAGGCCATGAACAGATACCAGATCGGCGAGGACCGCGCGTCGGATCCATCACGGGCAGGCGGCGGCGAACCGCGGCCGGTCCCACACCCGCCGGATTTTGTCAGGCAATCGTCGCAGCCTGTCCGCCAGACATCCGGCTTACGGCGCTGAGCGGCGCGCGCGCCGGCTGATTCGGGCCACCGGCACTCTGACTTCGGCACTCTTGGACTGAGACGCCGGCGTCGGCTCCGAGCCGCAACTATCGCAACCGCCGCAAGCGCCCTGCGCCTTGGCCATCGAGGCAGCCGCGAGCCGACGCGCCATTCGTCCCAGACCGAGAAACGCCGGCGCTTGCGCCGCCGCGCGGCCAAGGACAGCCAGCATGCGGCGCCGCAGGCTGCGCGGACCGAGCGACGGCCACGGCGTAGCCCGCGCTGGCCAGAAGCGCCAGGCCGACCAGAGAGTCGTCGAGAATGCTGTTCATGCGGATTGCTCCCGTCAGCCGGTCAGCGCCACGGCGACGCGATAGGTGATCCACGAGCCGGCGTAGGCCAGGCAAACATATACCCCGCCATGATGATGCGGGTAGCGCCAGGAATTGGTCTCGCGCTTGACCGTGGCGAGGGTCGACAAGCACTGCGGCGCGAACACGTACCATGCCAGCAGCGACAGCGCGGTCGGCAAACTCCATGACTGAGCGATCAACGGCGTCAACGCGCCGCTCACGTCATTGCCGGTGGCGGACAGGGCGTATACCGTGCCCAGCGCGCCGACGGCGACCTCGCGTGCCGCCAGCCCCGGCACCAAGGCGATCGATATCTGCCAATTGAAGCCGATGGGCGCGAACAGCACGGCAAGCCACGCGCCCAAATGCCCGGCGATGCTGTATTGAATCGGCGGACCCGGTGGCCCCGGGCGGCGGCGCCGGGAACGAACTCAAGGCCCACAGAATCACCATCAGCGCGAGAATGATCGTGCCGACGCGGCTCATGAATATTTCGACGCGCTGCCACAGCCCGATCCCCAAATTGCGCAAATTCGGCCAGTGATACGCCGGCAGCTCGAGCATCAGCGCCTGCAAGCCCGCGCCCGCGCCGCTGCGTTTGAGCACGAAGGCCACCGCCATGGCGCTGGCGACGCCGACGATATAGAGCGCGAACAGCACCACGCCCTGCAATTCCAGGCCGCCCCAGAGCACGCGCCGCGGAATGAATGCGCCGATGATCAGCGCGTACACCGGCAGGCGCGCGGAACAAGTCATCAGCGGCGCGATCATGATGGTCGCCAGCCGATCGCGGGGATTTTGTATGGTGCGCGTCGCCATGATCCCGGGGATTGCGCAGGCGAAGCTCGACAGCAAGGGAATGAATGCCCGGCCCGACAGCCCGACGCTGCCCATCACCCGGTCGAGCAAGAAGGCGGCGCGCGGCAAGTAGCCCGAGTCTTCGAGCACCAGAATGAAGAAGAACAGGATGATGATCTGCGGCAGAAACACCAGGACGCTGCCGACGCCGGCGAGCACGCCGTTGATGAGCCAAATCCTTCAGCAGGCTGGCGGGCAGCGCCGCCCCAGCCAATTGCCGAATGCGGCGACGCCGAGCTTGATTTCGTCCATCGGCACCTGCGCCCAGGCAAACACCGCTTGAAATACCAGGAACAGGATGACCGCGAGGATCAGCGGTCCGAGCACCGGATGCAGCACCACGGCGTCGACGCGATCGCTGAAGGTCACGCCGTCGAGCCGGTCGCCGCCCACCAAGCCCGAGAATTCTGCGCACCTCCGCTTGATCGTGCTCGATATCCGCCGCGCTCGGGGTTCGCCACACCGCGGCGGTGCCGCGCCTGCGCCGGCATGCGCACGCCATCGAGCACCTTGATCAGGGCTCGCACGCCGGTGGTCTTGACGCCGACGGTTTCGACCACCGGCACCCCCAATTCGCCGGCGAGCCGTTCGGCATCGATCACAATGCCCTTGCGGCGCGCGATATCGCTCATGTTGAGCGCGACCACCATGGGCAGGCCCAAGCGCTTCAAGCTCAGCACCAAACGCAGATTCTGGCGCAGATTGGTCGCATCGGTGACGCAGACGACGAAGTCGGGCTGCGCTCTCGCCGGCGCGGCGGCCGAGCAGCACATCGGCGGTGACTTGTTCGTCCGGGGTCAGTGGATCGAGGCTGTAGGCGCCCGGCAAATCCAGTATGCGCACCCGCAGCCCGGACGGGGTGAGCAGTGAGCCCTCTTTGCGCTCGACCGTTACTCCGGCGTAGTTGGCGACCTTCTGGCGGCTGCCGGTGAGAATGTTGAACAGTGCCGTCTTGCCGCAGTTGGGATTTCCAACCAAGGCGATGAGGGGAGCTCGGAGCGCTGGGCAGCAGCCTCCATGGACTCACGCGGGCTGCGGCTGCTCCGGACATACGCGGATACAGGCGGCCTCGAAAAGTCGCAGCGCAAAGGTGCCTGTACCGATGCGCACGGCAATCGGCGCCCGCGCCATCAGGCCCTTGCGCGACGATGCGCACGGCCTCGCCGGGCAGAAAGCCCAACTCAGCCAGGCGCCGCCCCAATTCCACCGGCGTGGACGCATCGGCCGCCGCAACGGATACCACCCGCGCCGACGTTCCGGGAGCCAGCTCGGTGAGCCGGATATCGTGTGTGCCGCAGTGCCAGGGCATTGTGGGCGTAGCAGCATGAACGCAATTCTATATGAGAATCGTTCCCATTACTATTGAGGCAACATTGCTGCATCGCAAACCCGAGCAGCGGCGCCGTTCCTGCTAATCTTGTGGCCCCTCAAGTCTCGGAGGCATTGAAATGCCTACGCTTTTCGAGAAAATCATCGCCGGCGAGCTGCCGGCCACCGTGCTTTACCGTGATTCCCGCGTCATCGCCTTTCTGGACATCAGACCGGCGGCCCCCGTGCATATACTGATCGTCCCGAACAAGCCCATTCCCACCTCCAACGATATTGCCGATGAGGACGAATCGTTGATTGGACACATGTTCATCGTGGCGCGCGATCTCGCGCGCCAGCAAGGCATCGCCGACAGCGGCTATCGCTTGATCATCAATTGCAACGCGGATGGCGGCCAGGAGGTCTATCACCTGCATGTGCATCTGCTCGGCGGCCGGCCGCTCGGGCCCATGGTTTCCCGGGTTTAGAGTTTCCAGACAATGAGGAACAGCATGAAGAAGAAAAAAGACGCGGCGGCCAAATCCCGCGCCACGCAGCGGCAACGCACACTCAAGCACAAGACGGCCAACAAGAAACCCACAGTCAGCGCCGCAAAATCCGCTCCACGCCCCGCCAAGGTACGCGAAACATCTCGCCCCCCTCAGCGCAACGCCGCGCGCCGCGAGCTGTATCCGGCGATCGAGCCGTTTCGGCACGGTTATCTGCGCGTCTCGGACGTGCATGAAATCTACTACGAGGAATGCGGCAACCCGGCGGGCAAACCGGCCGTATTCCTGCACGGCGGTCCCGGCGCCGGCTCCGACAAGCGTGCCCGGCAATTCTTCGATCCCGCAGCACTACCGCATCGTGGTGTTCGATCAGCGCGGTTGCGGGCGCAGCCGCCCGAGCGCCAGCCTGGTCGAGAACACCACCTGGCACCTGGTCGCCGACATCGAGAGATTGCGCAAGCATCTGGGTATCGAGCGCTGGCTCGTCTTCGGCGGATCGTGGGGCAGCACCCTGGCTCTGGCCTATGCGGAGGCAAACCCCGAGCGTGTCAGTGAAATCGTGTTGCGCGGAATTTTCTTGCTGCGCTATGCCGAGATCCGCTGGTTCTATCAGCACGGCGCCTCGGACATATTTCCCGACGCATGGGAGGCGTACCGCGACGCGATCCCGCTCGACGAACGCGACGATTTCCTCAGCGCCTACCATAAGCGCCTGGTCGGCAACGATCAGCGAGCCGCATTGGCGGCGGCGCGCGCCTGGTCGGTCTGGGAGGCTTCCGCCAGTTTCCTGCACAGCAACGGCGACAGCATCAAGAAATGGGGCGAGGACCAATTCGCGCTGTCGGTGGCGCGAATCGAATGCCACTACTTCGTGAATCGCGGCTTCTTGCGCAGCGAAAGCCAATTGCTGGACGATGTGCCGCGCATCCGCCACATCCCCGCCACCATCGTTCAGGGACGCTACGACGTCGTGTGTCCCGCGACCAGCGCTTGGGATTTGCATCGCGCGTGGCCGGAGGCGGACTTGCGCATCGTGCCCGACGCCGGACACTCCGCATTCGAGGCCGGCAACGCGCACGAACTCGTGCTCGCGACCGATCGCTACCGAAGCCGCTAGAGGAAGCCGCGCAAATGCGTTCGAGCCGATCGGCCGCGTTCGTCGCGGCAGCACTCTTGTTTCTGTCTTTTGCGGCGCCTGCGGGCGCCACCAAGCTGCTGCGTTTTCCGAACGTATGGCATGACCGCGTCGTGTTCAGCTATGCGGGCGATTTGTGGACCGTCGGCACACAGGGCGGCACCGCCGTGCGCCTCACTTCGAATCCCGGGCTCGAGCTGTTCGCGAAATTCTCTCCCGACGGGCGCTTCATCGCCTTCACCGGCCAGTACGGCGGCGACGAGCAGGTGTACGTGATTCCCTCGGGCGGCGGTGCGCCGCGCCAGCTCACCTATTATCCCGCCGCCGGCCCGCTCGCCGATCGCTGGGGCTATGACAATCAAGTCTACGGCTGGAGCCCGGACGGCAAGGCCGTGCTGTTCAGGTCGGCGCGCGACGGCTTCATACTGACGGACTCCAAGCTCTACACGGTGCCGATGAGCGGAGGCGCGGCGACCGCGCTGCCCATGCCCGTATCCGGTGCGGGGCAATTTTCGCCCGACGGGAAGAAGATCGTGTACTCGCCCCTGTGGCGCGATTTCCGCAGCGAAAAGCGCTACCAGGGGGGGTGGGCGAACGACCTGTATATTTTCGATTTGGCGCATCCCTCACTGCTGCAGGTTACGAACGATCCGCGCACCGACCGCGACCCCATGTGGATCGGCAACGCCATCTACTTCAATTCCGACCGCACCGGCGTATTCAATCTCTTTCGCTACGACATCGCGACGCGCGAGACCCGTCAACTGACCCACCACCGGGACTGGGACGTACGCTGGCCCAGCGCCGACGCCGAGGGGCAGATCGTGTACGAGTCGGACGGCGAGCTGCATATCTACGATACGCGCGACGGCCAGGACCGCGCGCTGTCGATCGCAGTCCCGGCGGACACCACCACGACCCGTCCTCAATCCGTCAATGCCGCCGACAATATCGAAAGCCTCAGCGTAAGCCCGGGCGGCGAACGGGTGGGCATCGTCGCGCGCGGCGACGTGTTCACCGTTCCCGTGGAGCACGGAGTTACCCGCGATCTCACTCAATCGTCGTCCGCGCACGATCGGGAGATCGCCTGGTCGAGCGACGGCAAGCGCCTCGCCTATGTGTCGGATCGCAGCGGCGAGGAAGAAATCTACGTACAAGCGCAGGATGGCAGCGATGCCGGCGTCCAAGTGACGTCGGGGTCCGTGCAGCGCTACTACGCGCCGCGATGGTCGGGCGACGACAAGCGCATTGCGTTCTGCGACAACACGGGGCGGCTGTACGTAATCGAAGTGGCGACGCGGCGGCGCATCGCCATCGCCCGCGACCCCGCCGACCTGCCGCAGGACTATCGCTGGTCGCCCGACGGCCGGTACCTCGCCTATTCGCTGGACGACTCCAATGGCTTCACCGGCGTCTATGTCTGGTCGGCGGCCGACGGACAGTCGAGGCGCATCACGCCGCCGTTATTCAACGCCCATTCGCCGGCTTGGGCGCCGGACGGCGAATTGCTGTATTACCTGAGCGAGCGCGAATATCAGCCGCTGCTCAGCACCATCGAATTCGACTTCGCCACCGACCGGCAAACCGGGATTTTCGCCGTCACCTTGCGCAAGGACGGCAGGAATCCGTTCGGCATTCGCGACGATGAGCCGGGAGACGCCAAGAAAGACGCGGAGAAGGACACCGTCGCGGCCGGCGACGGCGACAAGGCGTCCGGCAAGGAGAAGAAAAAAAGCGCGGGCGGCGCACACTCTCAAACCGCGATGAAAATCGACTTCGAAGGCATCGAGCAACGCGTGATCCGGGTGCCGCTGGAGGCCGACAACCTATCCGATCTCGAGGCCGGCGCCGAGAATCTGCTGTACCAACGCAACGGACCCGCTTATTACGGACGCGATTCGAGCGTCAAACCCAGCGTAATGTCCTACTCGATCAAGGGCCGCGAGGCCAAGACCGTCGCGGAAGACGTGACGGAATGGTCGGCGACGGCCGATGGCAAGCATGTGCTCGCGCAACTCGCATCCAAGGAAATCAAATACTACGAGGTCGGCGCGGACGACGACGCCAAGGACGATGACGACGCCAAGACGGTGTCGCTGGCGGGCCTCGTGACCACGCGTGTTCCGGCCGCCGAATGGCGCGAGATATTCGCGGAAGTTTGGCGCCGCTACCGCGACTATTTTTACGTCGAGAACATGCATGGCTACGACTGGAAGAAGCTGCGCGAGAAGTACGAGCCGCTGCTGGACTTCGTCGGATCGAGGGCGGACCTCAACTATGTCATTGCCGAAATGATCTCGGAACTCACGGTGCAGCACGCCTATATCGAGGGCGGCGACCTGGGTTTGCCGAAGCGGCCGTACGTGGCGCTGCCCGGCGCCCGCTTCGAACTCGACGCCAAATCCGGCCGCTACCGGATCGCCAAGATATTCGCCGGCCAGAACGAAGAGGAGCGCTACCGCTCGCCCCTCACGGAAGTGGGCGTGGATGCCCATGTGGGCGACTACGTGCTCGCCATCAATGGGCGTGAACTGAAGGCCGGCACCGATCCTTATGAATTATTGCAGGCAGTGCCCAACCAGCCGGTTGAATGGCGGGTGTCTCGCCAGAGCCGACGGCACAGGCGCGCACACCATCCGCTATCGCCCGCTCACCAGCGAAAACGACCTGTTGTATCTTGCCTGGGTGGCTGGGAATCGCGCCCGCGTGGATCGCATGAGCCAGGGGCGCTTGGGCTATATTCACGTACCGGACATGGGAGAGGCCGGCATCCGGGAATTCATCAAATGGTGGTATCCGCAGGTGCGTAAAGAGGGCTTGGTGGTGGACGTGCGCGACAACGGCGGCGGCAATATTTCCGAGTTGTTGATCGAAAGACTGTCGCGCACCCTGCACGGCACCACCTTCGCGCGCAATCACGAGGCCGCGGATACTTATCCGCGCGTGGTGCAGCCGGGCCCGAAAGTGGCCCTGATCAACGAGGACACCTCCTCGGACGGCGATATTTTCGCGTACGCGTTCCGCCAGTGGAAAATCGGGACGCTGGTCGGCAAGCGCACCTGGGGCGGCGCGGTCGGCATCACCGATCACGGGCCGCTGCTCGACGGCGGCGTCGTCTTTGTCCCGGAGTTCGGCACCGCGGATGAGAACGGCCGTTGGATCATCGAGGGACACGGAGTGGATCCGGATATCGTCGTCGAGCAAGACCCGGTGGAAGTCCTGAAGGGCCGTGATCCTCAATTGGAGCGCGGGGTACAGGAGCTCATGAAAAGTTTGCCCCCCGCTCCGGCCGGCTTGCCGCGGCCGGCGCCGGCGCCCGTCAAGACCGAGGTGCATTGAGATGTCGGAACTCGCCACACTGGGACTCGCCCGGGCGACGGACGCCCGCGAAGTTGCGGAAATGTCGCGCGATCTCATCGAACAGGGATTGACCTGGTCCTGGACGCCGGCGCGCGTGCAGCACTTCATAACGGGGCCCGAGTCCTCGGTGGTGGTCGCCCGGCGCGAGCGGCGGATCGCGGCGTTCGCCATCATGCATTTCGGCGACGACGTGGCGCATTTGAATCTGCTCGCCGTGGCGCCGGAGCACCGCCGCCAGGGGCTGGGACGCCGGCTCATGGGCTGGCTGACCGAGACGGCGATCGAAGCGGGAGTGTTCCGCATCAACCTCGAGCTGCGCCTGCGCAATGAGCCGGCGCGGATCTTCTATGAGCGCCTGGGTTTCGACCAGCTCGGGATCGTGCAAGGGTACTATCAAGGCCGCGAGCCGGCGCTGCGCATGTCTCGGCGCCTGGCGAAGAATCAAGCCTAAGCCGCGCATTCGAGGCCGCGGCGAATCAGATCGCTGTGGACTGACTGATCCCGGAATCGCGCTGCTGGATGAGCGGATGGATTTCGTTGTACGGAAACACCACCGAGACCCGGCACCCGCGGCCCGGGGCGGTATCAACCGTCATGTCGCCGGCGGCGGCGCGCACCCGGTCGGCCACGCTCCACAGTCCGAACCCCGACGAGCGGGTCTCGAACAAACTCAATTGCCATTCAAAGCCTACGCCGTGATCTTGCACCACGACGCACAGCTCCTTCGCCGTCTGCGTGACCGTGACGGCCGCGGATTGCACGCCGGCATGCTTGACCACATTGCGCAGCAGTTCTCGAATCAGCTTGAACACCAGAACCCGCAGCTCCAGGTTGTAGGCGGCGGCGTTCGCGTCGACCTGCAGCTCGACCTGCAGATTGTCCTTGCCGCGCATATAGACACTCAGCCATTTGAGTGCGGGCTCCAATCCCAGTTCGTACAGTCCCGGCGGGCTGAGGTCCGCGATGACCTTCTGCGTAATCGACTGCACCGCGCGCACGGTATGGGTCGCCTCACCCAGCAGCAGGCGCACTTCGGGCGGGGAGCGCGAGGCCGCCGCCTCGAGGGTCATGGCAAGGCCGACCAGGTGCTGGCCTATGCCGTCGTGCAGATCCACGGCCGTCGCGCGCCGGGCGCGCTCCTCCGCACCGACCAATTGGCGCGCATACATCTGCAGCCGGTCCTGCTTTTGACGCAGGCGCTGATTGAGGTCGACGAGCTCGGTGACATCGCGCGCCACGCACCAGACACGCGCCAGCTTCCCCTTCTCGACGACGCCGCGAAACCCGGTGATGTACGTGAACTGCCGGGAATCGTTCGACAGCGTGAATTGCAGGCCGTCCGCCGAGTAGTCCTGGTGCGCCGCCCTACCGATATGCTCCAGGTAAATCGCGGACCAGGGGACATCGGCGCGCCATAGGCACGCATCGGTCTCGGGCAGCCCGAACAGCCGGTTCAGCCGCAGATAGACCAAGTTGTATTCGGCGACATACGCATGCTCGCACAGCCACGCGACCTGTTCACCCGCCGCAAGGCCGGGCGCCATCGGCTCATCCAGCTCGATGCGCCATACGGCCTCGGAACTCTGTTCGATGAAGTTGTGGTATCGCTCGCCGCTGGTGCGCAGCAGCTGCACGGTGTTGCGCATCTCGAGAAGCACGATGGTCAGCATGAAATTAATCACGGCCAGGGTTGCCAGGTACAACTGCAGAGCGTCGACCCGCATGAAGGGACTGGGATCGCCCGCGAAGGGCCCGTAGCCGCGGCTTGCAAAGTAGGACGCCACGAGCGCGGCCACGGCCGCGAACGTCGAACACCAGCGTGGCGGCAGGCGAAATGCCGCGACGATCACCATGGCGAGCAGGATGAACGGCAGATCGAGGATGGTCGTGATGCTGCCGGGCGGCGCGGAAAATACCCAAATCGTCATGGCGAGCAACGCGCAGCCGATGAGCACCAGCTCGGGTTTGGGCGCCGGCGGCGCCGACAACTCGCGTTTGTACCACCGGACGGACCAGCCCATCACCACCGGCGCAATGCAAAGGGATCCGAGCCAATTCCCCGCCCACCAAAGCTGCCATTCGCGCCAATAGCGGGCACCGCCCAGCACCTCCGCGGCGCCATAGGCGCCCACCATGGCGCTGGCCGCAGAACCGAGCGCGACGGCGGCGAAGAACCGCAATACATGTCCGATCCTCGGAATTTCCGGACTCGTCATGAGTCGCTTGGCGACGAGTGCGCCTACGATGCCATCGAGAGAATTCGCCAGGATGAACGGCGCGTACCCGTGCCGGACAAGCGAGCCGTATCGTGCGCCGTCGATGGCGATTTCCACGGCGATTTGTACGGCGAGGATCCACATCCAGTTGCGCCGCGGCGAAAGCCACAGCGCCATGAACAGCAAGCCGGCCGACGGCCAGATGAACACCAGTTGCTGGGAACTCTCGCGCAGAGCCAAGCCGAGCAGCATCAATGTCGCATACAGCACGCCGAAGGCCGCCAGCGAGCTCACGCGCCGCCCAAATCCGAGGCGCATGAAATCCCAGACAAACTCGGATTTACGGTATCCGCTCGGCGCGGCCGCCATCGTCACGGTCGAACCCTCCCGGCTTGCCGAAACTCCTCGCCCAATGCAGTGTAAAATAGCAGGTACGCCATCCTCATATGACAGTCAATTGCGCCACCATTCACGGGAGCAAGCCATGACCGGCACAGGCGCCGCGCGCGCATTCGGCAGCACTCGGCGTCTCGTTGCGCCCGTCGGCCAGGGATCTTGGAAAATCGAGGAATCCTCGGCGGGTTCCGCCCTCGCAGCCCTGCGCCGCGGTCTCGACCTTGGCTTGACCCATATCGATACCGCCGAAATGTACGGATCGGGATCCGCGGAGAGCCTCATCGCCGAGGCGATTGCGGGCCGGCGCGACGAGGTTTTTCTCGTCTCCAAGGTCCTGCCGGGCAATGCGTCGAAACGCGGCACCGTCGCGGCGTGCGAGAAATCGCTGGCGCGCCTGCGAACCGACCGGCTGGATTGCTACCTGCTTCACTGGCGCGGCGCCCATCCCTTGCAGGAAACGATTGCGGCCTTCGAAACCCTGGTGCGCGCCGGCAAGATCCTGTCCTGGGGCGTGAGTAACTTCGATGTTGCGGACCTCGACGAGGTCGCCGCAATCGCCGGCGCCGGGCACCCGGCGTGCAATCAGGTGCTCTACCACCTCCAAGAGCGCGCGATTGAACATGCGGTGCTCCCCTGGTGCCGACGGCACGGCACGGCGCTGGTCGCGTACACGCCCTTCGGCCAATCGTCGGCTCCATTCGACGCCCGAACCCGCCAAGGGGGGCTGCTCGAGAAGATAGCCGGAGCCCATGGGGCGACCTCGCGCCAGGTCGCCCTGCGCTTCCTATTGCGCCACCCCGAGGTGTTCGTGATTCCCAAGGCATCCGGCATCGCCCATGTCGAGGAGAACGCCGGTGCCGCTGCCCTCGAATTGAGCGAAGCCGAATTGGCGAGCATCGACGCTGCATTTCCGCCCGCAAGACCGCCGCGTGGACTGCCGATGATTTAGGGCGGCCTGCGCAGAATGTGCGGACCCACGGCATCGATGCTCGAGGTTCCGGTCAGCGCCAAAGTCACGCGCAATTCATTGCGCATGATCTCCACGGCCTTGGTCACCCCCGCCTCCCCGGCGGCCGCCAGCGCATAGAGAAACGACCTGCCGATCAATGTTCCGCGGGCGCCCAGCGCCAGGGCCTTGGCGATGTCCTGGCCGGAGCGGATGCCGCCGTCGAACAGGACTTCGCAGCGGCCGTCGACCGCCTCGACGATCTCCGGCAGCACCGAAATCGAGGATGGCGCGCCGTCGAGCTGACGGCCGCCGTGATTCGATACGACGATGGCGTCCGCGCCGGCGGCGAGGCCGAAGCGGGCGTCTTCGGCATCGAGCACCCCCTTGAGGATCAGTTTCCCGGGCCAGCGGCTCCGGACCCACTCCACGTCGCGCCAATTCGCCGATGCATCGAACTGAGTCGCGGTCCACTCCGACAACGTGCGAACTCCGCTCGAGCCGCCGATTCGTCCGGCCAAATTGCCGAAGGTGCGGCGCTTGCCGAACAGCACCTTGAACGCCCAAGACGGCTTCGTGGCCACGTCCAGGGCATTGCGCAAGGTGAGTCGAGGCGGGATCGTCAGACCGTTGCGGGGATCGCGGCGGCGCTCGCCCAGCACCTGCAGATCGAGGGTGAGCATGAGCGCGGAGCACTGCGCCGCGGCCGCCCGATCGATGAGTTCTTGATTGAAGCCGCGATCCTTCATCAGGTATTGCTGAAACCAGAACGGCCGCTGGGTCGCCGCCCGGACGTCCTCGATCGAGCAAATCGACATGGTGCTCATGCAGTACGGAATCCCGCAGGCCGTCGCGGCCTTGGCCGCGAGAATCTCGCCGTCCGCGTGGAACAGGCCGGCAAGTCCGGTCGGGCCTATCGCCAAGGGCATGGATGCGGGGGTGCCCGCCAGAGCCGTCGCCAGAGTCACGTTCGACACGTCGACCATGACGCGCTGGCGAAAGGTCATTGCATCCAGATCGGCCGTGTTTCGCAGCAGGGTCCGTTCGTCGTATGCACCGCCGGCGGCGTAGTCGAAAATGGCCCGAGGGATGCGCTTTTTAGCAAGCTCTCGTAAATCGTCGATACTGAGAATCATGGGCATGGCGACTGGACTAACGGCCGATACGCAGCGCCCAAGATACTACATCTGCGGCAGTCCGGTGCCGTCGCCCGCGGCACGCCTCAGCCGAGCCCGCAGAGCTTTAGTCTCGGCACAATGATGTTTGACCGGTTGGCGTGGCATTCGCCCGGGAGGCTAAGCCCGCGGCCCGACGCCGGGGAGCAGTTGCCGGGCCGCGGGCTTAGCCTCCCGGGCGAATTCCCATACCGCTCCCCACCACGCCGCCAAAGAGCACCGGAACTGCTGTGTCCTGCGCGTTGATGTACATCGGCCCAATGCGAAGGGTCCGGGGAGACGAAGACGCTGGAAGCCAACTGCTCTTCCTCGTTGGCTTCCAGCCTCTTCCGCTCCCCAGACCCCTGTGAACCGGTCCATACCGCTGGGCCGAGGTACTAACTAACTAGGGCGCGAGCCAGACATCGATGCCGCCGTGCTTCGAGCAGGCGCGGCCTCGATCCTTGGTTGTGGTGAAAAAGCCGTCGTGACAGCGGGCCGACGAGTGCGGATGATCGTGCCGGTACTGCGCGGCTGGATCGGCCCGGCTGTCGTCGTGGTGATCGTCGCGCTTCATTGACGGCTGTCATCCTGATGTTCTTGCGCATTTTGATCGTGGTGATCGTCAGGACGATCTTGCGCGAGAGCGGTCAATGGGGCCATGGCTGTCAGCGAAAGCGCCGCCAGGGCGAGAACGACCGGTTTCCAAGTGAGCTGAAGCATGGGCACTGTCCTCTTGTTGCAACGACTTGAGATTATGAGCCGGCGCCGAGGGATCGCAAGTCACCGCACCGGCAATCCCCTGTCGGCGATGACCTACGCCGCGGCCAGCCTCAATTGCGACGCGCGCGCCCAAGCGCCTCGCGCGGTGGAAATCCGAATGCGCGGCGAAAGGCGCGTGCGAACTGGCTCGCCGAGCCGAAACCCGTCGCCAGCGCAATCTCGACCACGGCGAGCGAGGTCTCGCGCAGCAATTGGCGGGCGCGATCCAAGCGCAGAGCGAGATAGTGCTGGTGGATGCCGCGGCGGACATGGCGCCGAAACGAGCGTTCGAGCTGTCTGAGCGACACCCCCACGAGGCCGGCAAGCTGCCCTCGCGACAAGGGTTCCTCGATATTTTCTTCCATGGCTTTGAGCACGGCGAGAACGCTCTCATCGGCGATGCCCAGACGGAAACGCAGATCCATGCGCTGCGGACCGACGCCGTCCCGCGCGACGGAGTGCAGAAACCAGTCGCCGACGGCCGCGCCGAGCCGATGGCCGTGATCGCGAACGATGAGAGCGGTCATCATGTCCAGGCCCGCGACTCCGCCGGAACAGGTGATGCGATCGCCGTCCAGCTCGAACAATGAACGGGTCAGATTCACGGTGGGGAAGGCTTCCTGAAAGGCGGGCACGTGCTCCCAATGCACCGTGCAGCGCCGTCCCGCAAGCAGCCCCGCCCTGGCGAGGATGAAGGGGCCCGCGGAAACGCCGCCGATGGCCACGCCCCGCCGCGCCAGCTTGCGCAGCCAGGCGAAGGTTTGCCGATCGTTGAACTGCGCCGGATTGCCGCCGGCACAGACCAGCAGAAGATCGAGTTCGCCGACATCGGCGCCGAAAGTGAAATCAGGCAGCACTGCCGCCCCGCTGGAAGCGATGGCGGGTTGATCGCCCGGTGTCGCATGCCACCAGCGATACAGGTCGCGCCCCGTCAGCAGATTGGCCGCTCGCAAAGGTTCGACCGTCGAGGCGTAGGACATGAGAGCGAAGCCCGGCACGAGGAGAAAACCGACCGACCGGATGGCCGACGCTGTCGGCGCAACTTTGCTTGGATTCGAAATACGGGCCCCGGGAAGGACGATTGCCGCAAAATGTATGTTTCCTGTCGCATAATGTCAATGACCTCAGTGCAGCTGATCTAACGTAGCGATCGCGGCGTACGTCCGCGGTCGGGAGCGACGGACCATTCGTTATTCCATTTTCAATCTGATGCGGCAGGCGCTGTCCGGTCACCGCAATTGGGGCCCGGCTTGGCGCGACGCCGACCCGAAGCCGGCCTACGACATCGTCATCATCGGCGGCGGCGGCCACGGGCTCGCGACGGCTCACTATCTGGCGAAAACCCACGGCATCACCAATGTAGCCGTGGTCGAGAAGGGATGGATCGGCTCGGGCAATGCGGGCCGCAATACCACCATCATTCGTTCGAATTACTTATTGCCGGGCAACAACCCTTTCTACGAATGGTCCATGAAGCTCTGGGAGGGGCTCGAGCAGGACCTCAATTACAACGCCATGGTCAGCCAGCGCGGAGTATTGAATCTCTATCACTCCGACACGCAGCGCGACGCCTATGTCCGCCGCGGCAACGCCATGCACATGCATGGCGTGGACGCGGAATTGCTCGACGCGGCGGCGGTGCGCCAGATGCTGCCATTTCTCGATTTTGACAACGCGCGCTTCCCCATCCACGGCGGCCTTCTGCAGAGGCGCGGCGGCACTGCGCGCCACGATGCGGTGGTCTGGGGCTATGCGCGCTCGGCGAGCGAGCGCGGCGTCGACATCATTCAGAACTGCGAGGTGACGGGCTTCATCCGCGACGGCGGCCGCGTTTGCGGCGTCCAAACGACGCGCGGCCCCATCCGCGCGGCCAAAGTCGGCATGGCCGTGGCCGGCAACACCTCGCGCATTGCCGACATGGCCGGCCTGCGTCTGCCGATCGAAAGCCATGTGCTGCAGGCCTTCGTCTCCGAAGCGATCAAACCCTTCATTCCCGGCGTCGTGACTTTCGGGGCGGGACATTTCTATTTGAGCCAATCGGACAAGGGTGGCCTGGTGTTCGGCGGCGACTTGGACGGCTACAACTCTTATGCCCAGCGCGGCAATCTTCCGACCGTCGAGGATGTCTGCGAAGGCGGCATGGCACTGATTCCTGCGATCGGCCGCGTGCGCATGCTGCGCTCCTGGGGCGGAATCATGGATATGTCCATGGACGGTTCGCCCATCATCGATAAGACCCCGATCGACGGCCTGTACTTGAACGCCGGCTGGTGCTACGGCGGCTTCAAAGCCACCCCCGCATCGGGCTGGTGTTTCGCGCATCTGCTGGCGCGCGATGAGCCGCACGAGGTCGCCCGCGCCTACCGGCTCGACCGCTTTGCGGCCGGCCGTCTGCTCGACGAGAAAGGAATGGGCGCGCAGCCCAATCTGCATTGACCCGATACCATCATCTTATCCTGAGGCGCCCGTAGCATGCGCATTCAATGCCCGTTCTGCGGTGAGCGCGATGTCAGCGAATTCACCTATCTCGGGGATGCGGGCTTCACGCGGCCCGACCCGCAGGCCGCCGATTCGCCGGTGCGCTTCTTCGAGGCCGTGTATCTGCGCGACAATCCGGCCGGTCCATTCGAGGAACTCTGGTATCACGCTTCCGGCTGCCGAAGCTGGCTGCGTGTCCGGCGCAACACCCGCACGCACGAAATCCTGGGCGTCGACTTCGCCAAGGGCGGCCTTGCCCAGCCGGAGCGCCTGTCATGAGCGCCTCCGCGACGCAGCCGTCCCAGCCGAACGACCAGCTGCAACGCCAGGCCCAGCTGCAACGCCAGGACCAGCCGAATCGCCTCGCGGCGCCCGGTCTGGTTGATCGATCCCAGGTTTCGTCCTTCCTCTTCGATGGCCGGCGCTATACGGGCTTCAGCGGCGACACCCTGGCCTCCGCCCTGCTCGGCGCCGGCGTGAAGATCGTCGGCCGCTCTTTCAAGTACCACCGGCCGCGCGGCATTCTGGGCGCGGGCTCCGAAGAACCGAACGCCCTGGTCGAATTGCGCAGCGGCGCGCGGCGCGAAGCGAACACCCGCGCCACGGTGGCGGAACTGTTCGACGGGCTCGAGGCACGCAGCCAGAACCGCTGGCCCTCGCTCAGGTTCGACTTGGGCGCGATCAACTCCCTGCTGTCGCCTATTTTCGTGGCCGGCTTCTACTACAAGACTTTCATGTGGCCGCCGGCCTTCTGGGAGAAGATCTACGAGCCGCTCATTCGGCGCGCGGCCGGCCTCGGCAAGGCCAGCTTCGAGGCCGATCCCGATGTGTACGAGAAGGCGCACGCCTTCTGCGATGTGCTGATCGTCGGCGCGGGACCCGCCGGCTTGGCTGCGGCGCTGGCTGCGGGGCGCTCGGGCGCGCGCGTCATCCTCTGCGACGAGGACTTCGTGCTGGGCGGCAGGCTGAACGGCGACCGGCATGAAATCGACGGCCTGAGCGGTCCGGACTGGGTGCGAACGATCGAGTCGGAGCTGCGCTCGCTTCCCGGCGTGCGCATCATGCCGCGGACGACGGTGTTCGGCGCCTACGACGATGGGCTGTCGGGGACCCGCACATTCGGCGCGCTCGAGCGAGTCTGCGACCATCTGGCGGTACCGCCCATTCATCAGCCCCGTCAGCGGCTGTGGAAAATCATGGCGAAGCGCACCGTGCTCGCCGCCGGTGCGGTCGAGCGCCCCATCGTGTTCGGCGGCAACGACCGTCCGGGCGTCATGCTGGCCTCCGCCGTACGCACCTATGTGAACCGCTTCGGCGTCGCTCCCGGGCGGCGAGCCGCGATATTCACCGCCGGCGACGACGGCTGGAAAGCCGCCTTCGATCTGCACGACGCCGGCGTCGCCGTCGAGGCCGTCGTCGATGCGCGCGGCGAAATACCGCAGGCCTTGCTCGGCGCCGCGCGGCGCCTTCCGGCGCGCATATTCGCGGGGGCGCAGGTTGTCGATGCTCACGGATCAGCCGGCCTGCGCCGCATCGCGATTCGCGACGGCAGCGGCCGCCTCACGCGGCTTTCGGCCGATGTACTGGCCGTGTCGGGCGGCTGGAATCCCAACGTGGCGCTGTCCACTCATCTGGGTGGCCGCGCGCGCTGGTCCGAGCCCCTTGCGGCGTTCATCCCGGGCGACTTGCCGCGCGGCATGAGCGTCGCCGGTGCGGCAGGAGGGTCTTTCGCGCTCGGCGATGCGCTGCGCGAGGGTTCGGCCGCGGGCGCAGGCGCCGCCGCTGCTGCGGGATTTAACGGCATCGAGGTCCCCCAATGGCGAGCGGCCCCCGAAGCCGCCGCAATCACGCCGCTGTGGCAGGTCGAGGGGTCCGCCGGCAAGGCATTCGTCGACTTCCAGCACGATGTCACGCGCGATGACATCGCGCTGGCCGCGCGCGAAGGCTTCCGCTCCGTCGAGCTGCTGAAGCGCTACACCACCCTGGGGATGGCGACGGATCAGGGCAGAACCTCCAATCTCAACGGCCACGCCATCATGGCTGCGCTCACGGAGCGCGCGATTCCCGAGGTGGGCACGACGACTTCTCGGCCGCCCTACACTCCGGTCGCAATCGGCGCCTTCGCCGGCCATCATCGCGGCAAGCACTTCAAGCCGACACGGCACACCGCCGGCCACGGCTGGGCGCGGGAGCACAGCGATGCCTTCGTCGAAGCCGGCCAATGGCTGCGCGCGCAGTGGTTTGCCGCGCCCGGCGAATCCGACTGGTTGCAGACGGTCAGCCGCGAGGTGAAGGCGGTGCGCTCGGGCGTGGGTGTGTGCGACGTCTCGACGCTGGGGAAGATCGATATCCAAGGCGCCGACTCCGCGGCCTTTCTCGACCGCATCTACATCAACCTGTTCTCGACGCTCGCCGTGGGCCGGGTACGCTACGGGCTGATGCTGCGCGAGGATGGCTTGGTCTTGGACGACGGCACGACGGCGCACCTCGCACCCCATCACTATGTGATGTCGACGACCACCGCGAACGCCGCGAAGGTCATGCAGCACCTGGAACATGCACGGCAGGTACTCTGGCCGGACATGGATGTGCAGATCGTGTCGGTCACTGAGCAGTGGGCTCAATACGCCATCGCAGGTCCCGCTTCACGCCGCCTCCTCGAACGGCTGCTCGGCGGCGCCATCGACGTCTCGAACGCTGCCTTTCCGTATCTGGCCTGCGCGCAATTCTCTTGGCGCGGCATCCCGGCGCGGCTCTTCCGCATCTCCTTCTCGGGCGAGATGGCCTATGAGCTGGCGGTCCCGGCCCGCTACGGGGACGCCGCCGTTCGCGCCATCATGGCGGCGGGCGATGAGTTCGGCGTCGTCCCCTACGGCACCGAGGCGCTCGGCGTCATGCGCATCGAGAAGGGGCATGTCGCGGGCAACGAGCTCAACGGCACCACGACCGCCGCAGATCTAGGGTTGGGCCGGATGCTGTCGAAGAAGAAGGACTGCATCGGCCGGGTGCTGACCGATCGGCCGGGCCTCACCGATCCGAACCGGCCGGCGCTGGTGGGAGTACGGCCCGTCGATCCATCGGCACGGCTGTACGCCGGCGCGCACTTCCTCGCCTCGGGCTCCGGCGCCACTCTGGAGAATGATCAAGGCTACGTCACTTCGGTGGCATTCTCGCCCATGCTCGGAACCTGGATCGGCTTGGGCCTTCTCGCGCGAGGCCCGCAACGGCTTGGCGAGAGGATCTGCGCTCACAGCCCAGTTCGCGGCGGCGATGTGCAAGTCGACGTCGTCTCGCCCATATTTTTCGATCCGGAAGGAACACGACTTCATGGCTGATGCCGCACTCATTCCACGCGCGCCTTTTTCCGGCTGGGCTCACAGCGTAGGTGCGGGCGGCGGCATCATCGCGACCGATCGCGACGGGCTGGGGCTTGCGACCGTCGCCGTCCGCAAAGCACAGGGTCCGGCTCTGACCCAACGCGTCAAGGAGTGTTATGGGCTGCTGCTGCCGGTCGGACCCCGCCGCGCAACCGCGGCCGGCGTCGCCTTTGCCGGCACCGGACCGGGAGTGTGGCTGGCCACGCAGGAGAAGGGCGGCAATGAATTTGCCGCCGCTCTGGAAGAGAAAATCGGTGCCGCGGCCGCAGTGACGGATCAGAGCGACGGCTACGCGGTACTGCGCCTGGCGGGACCGAAGGTCAGAGAGGCCCTGGCGAAGATCATTCCGCTCGATGTGCATGCGGCCGCGTTCAGGCCCGGCGACGTCGCCTCGACGGTGGCATCGCACATGGGAGTCACCCTGTGGCGGCTCGAGGATGCCGCGGACGGCTCGCCGGTATTCGAGTTCGCGGTGTTCCGCAGCCTTGCCGGCAGCTTCTGGCACGCGCTGTCGCTAAGCGCCGCGGAATTCGGGCTCCATGTCGAGGCGCCCAGCCAGCCCCCCCCGGAATCCGCTTTTCGGATTTACTAATATCCTTATAAGACATATGCTTAGACGAATGGAGCCAAGGATAGGGTTCGTCTATGGTCTTGCCTACGGCTGGAAGCCCTGACCCGGGACGACCGTCGCATAAGCAGTTTCGCGCAGATATTCAAGGCCTGCGCGCGATCGCCGTCATTGCCGTTGTGCTCTATCACGCCGACCGTCGTCTGTTGCCCGGCGGGTTCGTCGGTGTCGATATATTCCTAGTCATTTCCGGTTTTCTCATCAGCGGCATTCTGATGAATGAACTCGACCGCGGCGTGTACTCGCTCGCGGGGTTTTATCGCCGCCGCGTACGAAGATTGTTCCCGGCGCTATATGTAATGCTCGCGGTGGTATTGGCGGGCGGCTCCCTCTTGCTGCCTCCGAAAGCCTTGAGAGAACTCGGTCATACCGCCGTAACCACCGTTTTTTTCGTGTCGAATTTCGACTTCTTGAAACTATCGGGTTATTTCGCCGGAGATTCTCAGCTAAAGCCGCTGCTGCACACATGGTCCCTCGCGGTCGAGGAGCAGTTCTATATCTTCTTTCCGCCCTTCCTGGCTCTGCTGTGGTGGCGTTGGCGAAGGCACTTTCGTCTCATCATATTGACGGTCGCCGTGGTCTCTCTCGCCGTCAGCATCTGGGCGGTACGGCGGCATCCGTCGGCTGCCTTCTATCTGGCACCGTCGCGCATATTTGAGCTGCTGATCGGTGTGCTGATAGCGCGGATCGCTCTTCCCGCCCAAGTCTCCCAAAGCCGGCGTGACGTGATTTCATTGGCGGGTCTAGGCATGCTGCTGGCCAGCGTCGTGGGATTCGACGATTCGACTCCATTCCCGGGGTTCGCGGCGCTGCTCCCATGCTGCGCGACGGCGTTGATCATACTCGCAGGCGCCGGCAAGGAGTCTCTCGGGGGCAGGATCATCGGCGCTTCGGTCATTGGCACTTTTCTTGGCGATATTTCTTATTCGTTGTATCTATGGCATTGGCCTTTCCTGGTATTCGGCCGGTATTTTTTTGCGGCCCCGCTCACCGGGCCGCAAGCGGGCGTTCTGATCCTCGCGTCGATATCGGCGGCGAGCCTCTCCTGGAAATTCATAGAGCGTCCTTTCCTCGCCTGGCGAGGAAGTCCCGCGGCCGTCCTCGGCCTCGGCGCATCGATGATGGCTGCTGGAACGGCGGCAGCGGGAGTCCTGGCGCTTTCGGACGGCCTGCCCTCCAGATTCTCGCCGGAGACTCTTCGCTTGTTGGCGAGCGCGGACGATCACAATCACCGGCAGGCGGAGTGCCACAACTCGGAGTTCCGTGAAATTCCCTATGAAAAGAATTGCATCTTCGGCGACACCAAGGCGCCCCCGACTGCGGCGGTGTGGGCCGACAGCCACGGCGGCGAACTCGTCGTGGCACTCGGCGAACGTCTCGCCCAATCCGGCAAATCGATCATGCAGATTACCTCATCGGCGTGCCCGCCGGCATTGGACTACCAGCCGCATGACCGCCCGGTTTGCATAGCCCACAATCGCAGCACATTCGAGCGCATCACTCACGATCAGCGAATCGGCACCGTCATCCTCGCCGCCAACTTCATTCGCAATTCGCCCGCTGATTGGCCGCGCCTGTCTTCCGGTTTCGCCCGCGCCGTCGAAGGACTCCGAGCTGCCGGAAAGGAGGTCATCATCGTCTATCAGATACCGGTTCAGCCCTTCGATCCGCCGATCGGCCTCGGCCTATCCAATGCGTTCGGGCGTCCGCTGCACGACTACGGAATAAAGTCCTCGGTATTCGCAGCCGAGACACGGGATATCACTGAATTTCTCGACCGATTGTCGAATCGTACCGGTTCCATCGCCTTCAGGCCGGAGCGCGTGCTGTGCGATGAAGTGGTTTGCCACGCCTACTCGGAATCTCTGGGCAGCCTCTACTTCAATGACGAGCATGTCGACCTCGTTGGAGCACGCTTGTTGGTCAACAGTTTTCCGTTCGACATCCTCGTGCAATCGCCTGCAGCCGCCCCAAAGGCCGAAGCAATCGGCACCGAGTAGTCGTCGACAGCGGGTTCCATCACGAGCACGTCACCGCCGAGCCTGCTCCATCCCCGCTCCGCCTGCCTGTGAAACGATGCGTACCAGCGCGCCGTCGGCGATCGAGTCCGGCGGATTGATCACGATGTCATCCGTTGCGTCGATTCCCGAAAGGACCTCGATCGAGGATCCAAAGTCGCGACCCTCGACGATGCGCTTCAAACGTACGTGGCGATCGCCGCCGACCACCGCGACCAGGAGGCCTTCGGCGCGGAACAGCACGGCATTCGCCGGCAGCCTCAAGGTGGGGCCTGCGGCGGCCAGCTTGAAGTGCACTTCCACATAGGCCCCCGGAAACAGCTCGTGCTGAGGGTTCTCGACCTGCAGCTCAACCTGCAGGGTTCGTGAGGCAGGATCGAGCGCCTGCGCGGTGAAAGCAACCGTCGCCGGGTAGGGTTTGCCCGGATGCTCGGCGAAGACCAGGTCCGCGCTCATGCCGGTTCGAATGCCCGATGCGTACGCCTGCGGCACAGACACATAGACTCGCAGGCGGTGGGTGTCGGCCACTCGGAACAGCGCCGCTCCCGGACCCTGTCCGGCATTGATCAGCGCACCGATGTCGGTGTTTCGCTGCGTAACCACGCCATCGAACGGAGCGAGCACTCGCTTGAACGACTCCATGTCGCGCAGGCGCGCGACATTCGCGGCGGCGGACTCGACGGCCGCTTTCTTGGCCGCGGCGTCGCCCGCCCGTTGCTCGGCGTCCTGCTTCGATACCGACTCGGTCGCCAGCAACCCCTGCCAGCGCGCGTCGGTGGTCTTGGCGAGCTGATAGTTCGCCTCCGCGGTCCCAAGGTCCGCCTGGGCCTGGCCCAGCTGCTGATCCACCTCCGGCGTTTCGATCTCGGCGAGCAGCTGGCCCTTCTTGACCGGCGTGCCGATATCCGTGTACCAGGCGCGCACGTAGCCGTTGGTTCTGGCGTAGATGGGTGCCTCGTAGTAAGCCTGCATGCTGCCCGGGAGGACCAGCGCTTCGGAGCCCGGCGCGACGGTCGGCTTCACCGTCACGACGGTCGTGGCGGCTGCAATCGCCGTCTGCCGGCCGAGCGCATTGCGGGCGTTGACGCGGCTGACGATGCCCCAGACAGCCAGTGCGATGGCGATGGCGAGCGCGATCCATGCGTACTGACGCAATCGCTCCGTCGGAATCGGCGCGGGCGATGTGGGCGGCAGATCGGTCATCTTGGCACTCCGGTGGGATCCGCGACGCCGCCGGACTTGCGGCCATGAATCATGACGAACACAGTCGGCACGAAGAACAACGTGGCCACGGTGGCAAACACGAGACCGCCGATCACCGCGCGGCCCAGCGGCGCATTCTGTTCGCCGCCCTCGCCGAGGCCGAGTGCCATCGGCACCATGCCGATGATCATCGCCAGCGCCGTCATGAGCACCGGGCGGAACCGGGTGAAGCCGGCGGTCAAGGCCGCTTGCAGGGCGCCGTCTCCGGCATTCATCCGCTGGCGCGCAAAACTGATCACGAGCACGCTGTTGGCGGTCGCGACCCCCATGCACATGATCGCACCCATCAGCGCCGGCACGCTCACGGGGGTGCGGCTGAGGAACAGCATCCAGACGATGCCGGCGAGCGCCGCCGGCAGCGCGGTGATGATGATGAACGGGTCACGCCAGGACTGGAAGTTGACCACGATCAGCAGATAGATCAGCACCACCGCGCCGGCCAGGCCCGCCAGCAGCCCATGGAACGAGTCGGTCATGGTCTTGACCTGACCGCGCACGATCACCTGAGAGCCGCGCGGCAAGTCGTGCCGCGTTTCGGCGATCAGCCGGTCGATCTGCGCGGCGACGAATCCGAGATCGGTATCCTGCACCGCTCCGTAGATGTCGATGACGGGGGTGGCGTTGTAATGGCTGACGACGCCCGGCGCAACGCTGCGCCGAAAGGTTGCCAGGTTCGCGAGCAGCTGCGGCGTGCCGCCCGCGGAGGCGCTGAGCGGCGTCGTCGCGAGGTCGTCCAGGGACGCCAGCTTGTACTGGGGCGTCTGCGCGGCGACGTTGTACTGGGTCCCGGTCTTCGGGTCGATCCAGAACGAGGGCGTCGTCTGGAAGCTGCCGGACAGCGAGGTCAGCAGATTCGAAGCCACATCGCGCTCGGTCACGCCGAGGAGCGCCGCCTTGCTGCGATCGACATTGACGTCGAGCTGCGGATGATCGAACACTTGATGGACGCGCAGGTCCACGGCGCCCGGCACGCTGCGCATCCGTTCCAGCAGCAGATTCGCGTACTGCCGGTTGCCCTCGACGTTGAAGCCGGTCACCTGGATGTCGAGCGGGGCCGGCAGGCCGAAATTGAGGATCTGACTCACGATGTCCGCCGGCGGGAACGTGAACAGCGTCGAGGGATAGATCTGCGGCAGCTTTGCGCGCAGCGTGCGTACGTAGTCATCGCTCGCGTGATGATCTGGGCCCAAGCTCACGTAGATGTCGGCGTCGCTCGGGCCGATGGGCGCCGAAGTGGAGTAGGTGAGATTGATGCCGCTGTACGGCACGCCGATGTTGTCGACGATGGTGGTCAATTCCTTGGCCGGAATGATGCTGCGGATCGTGTCCTCGACCCGATCGCACAGCGCCGCCGTCTGGTCGATGCGCAGCCCGGTGCGCGCCCGCAAGTGCAGGCGGATCTGCCCGCCGTCCACGCTCGGAAAGAAGTCCTGTCCCAGGCCCGGAAAATACCGGCCCATGGGAAACGCCAGGATCGCGGTGGCGGCCATGACGGCCAAGAACGGCACGGCGAAGCGCGTGCCGCTGCAAAGCGCCCGCTCGAGCAGCACATGATAGCTGTCGCGCAAGCGCTCGAAGCCCCGTTCGAAGCGCGCCTGGAAGCGGGCAAGCGGGCCGCGCGCGCCGGCCGTGCGTCTCGGGCTCGTCCCGCCGCAGCCAATATTTGGCGAGCGTCGGCACCAGAGTCCGCGACAGCAGGTACGAAGCCAGCATCGCAAAGACCACGGCTTCCGCGAGCGGCACGAACAGGAATCGCGCGATGCCGGCGAGCATGAACATCGGCACGAACACGATGCAGATCGCGAGCGTCGATACCAGCGCCGGCAGTGCAATCTCGTGCGCGCCGTTCAGTATGGCGTTCTCGACATCCTCGCCCCGCTCCAGGTGCCAGTTCATGTTCTCGATCGTCACGGTGGCATCGTCGACCAGGATGCCGACCGCGAGGGCGAGCCCGCCGAGCGTCATGATGTTGATGGTCTCGCCGAGCGCGGAGAGGCAGGTGATCGAGGCGAGGATCGACAGCGGAATGGAAATCGCGATGATGATGGTGCTGCGCCAGCTGCCGAGGAACAGCAGTATCATGAGCGCGGTCAGGGCTGCCGCGATCACGGCTTCGCGCACGACCCCGGCGATGGCCCCGCGGACGAAGATCGACTGATCGCCGATCGGCTCGATCTTGACGGAGGGCGGCAGCGCTTCGCGGATCTGCGGCAGACGCTCCTTGATGTCGTGGATGATGTCGAGCGTCGAGGCATTCCCGGTCTTGAGGACGCTCATGCAGGACGGCTCGATGGCCGTCGCGGCGCGCAATGTTGGTCTGCGGCGGATAACCGTCGCGCACGTGCGCGACGTCGCGCACGTAGATCACGCTGCCGTTGCGGGTCGTGACCGGAACGTTGTTCAAATCGTCGATCTGCTTGGGGCTCGAATTGACTTCGACGAAGTACTCGAGGTCGCCGATCTTCTGTACGCCGGCGGGCAGGATCAGATTCTGCGCCGCGATCGCATCGGTAACGTCGTTGCCGGAGAGGCCGCGCGCGCGCAGCGCGTCGGGGTCGAGGTCGATCTGAACTTGCCGCTGCAGGCCGCCGTACGGCCAGGGCATCGAGGCGCCGGCGACCGTGGCGAGCGCCGTGCGAATGATGTTGTTGCCCAAGTCGAAGATTTCCGCCTCGGATAGATCGTCGCTCGACAGGGCGAGCTGCAGGACCGGCACCGTGGAGGCGTTGTAGGCCAGGACGTACGGCGGTGTCGTGCCGGGAGGCGTGGAGGACAGGCCGGTCTGAGAGATGGCGGTTATCTGCGCGTAGGACAGCTCCTCGCTGGCGTTCGGCTGGAAGAAGTACTTCACCACCCCGATGCCGCTCAGCGACTGCGACTCCGTGTGCTCGACATCGTTGACCGTCGTCTGTGCCCCGCGCTCGGAGCCCAGGATCAAGCGCGTGGCCATCTCATCCGGCGAGAGCCCCGAGTAGCGCCATACGGTGGCGACCACCGGGAATGTTGATGTTTGGGAATATGTCGGTGGGCGTGCGCAGGATCGTGAACACGCCGAGCAGCGCAATCAGGAGCGCAAGCACGATGAACGTATAGGGGCGCCGCAGCGCCAGACTAACGATCCACATGGACCCTCAATAGCGTTCCGACTTTAAACGGCCGCTCCCGGTATCCACGACGTGCCGGCCAAGGGAACGCCCGCCATGGCCGCCGCCTCGACCGTCAACGCCACCAGATCCTCTTTCTCCAGATGATGCACGTCCTGCTTGCCGCAGGCGCGCGCAATGGTGGTCAATTCCATGTTCACGGTCTTCAGATAATTCTTCAGCCGCTTGGCGCCCACGGCGGGATCCAGGCGCAACTCCAGCGCCGCATCCTGTGTCGTCACTCCCACGGGACATTTCCCGGTATGGCAGTGGTGGCAGAACCCGGGCGCGGTGCCGAGGCGCGCGTAATCTTCGAGCGCGGACACATGCTGGCCGCCGGCAACGTACGAATCGCTGTTGCAGCCCAATGCTATCAGCACGCCCTGACCGATCGCCACCGCATCGGCGCCCATGGCGATCGCCTTGGCCACGTCCGCGCCGCTGCGGATGCCGCCGGAAATCACCAATTGCACGGTGCCGCGCATGTTCAGATCGTCCAATGCATCGACCGCCTGGCGCAGCGCGGCGAGCGTGGGTATTCCCACGTGTTCGATGAACACGGTCTGCGTCGCCGCCGTGCCGCCTTGCATGCCGTCGACCACGATGACGTCGGCGCCGGCGTGCACGGCGAGCTTCACATCGTTGAACACGCGGGTGGCGCCGACCTTGACGTAGATCGGCTTTTCCCAATCGGTGATCTCGCGCAGTTCCTTGATCTTGATCACCAGATCGTCGGGTCCGGTCCAATCCGGATGCCGCGACGCCGAACGCTGATCGACGCCCTCCGGCAGGGTACGCATGCGCGCGACCCGAGGATTGACCTTCTGTCCGAGCAGCATTCCGCCGCCGCCGGGCTTGGCGCCCTGGCCGATGACGATTTCGATGGCGTCCGCGCGCCGCACGTCGTCCGGATTGAAGCCATAGCGCGACGGCAGGCACTGGTAGACCAAGGTTTTCGACGAAGCCCGCTCCTCGGTGGTCATGCCGCCGTCGCCGGTGGTCGTCGACGTGCCCACCTCGGTTGCGGCCCGTCCCAACGCATCCTTGACCCGCGCCGACAGCGCGCCGAAGCTCATGCCGGCGACGGTGATCGGGATCGCGAGTTCGATCGGACGCGTGGCGAACCGCGTGCCGAGCACGGTCTTGGTCGCGCAGCGTTCTCGGTAGCCTTCGAGGGGGTAGCGCGACAGCGAGGCGGCAAGAAACAGCAAATCGTCGAAATTCGGGACGCGGCGTTTGGCGCCCAGTCCGCGGATCTCATACAGGCCGCTCGCCGCGGCGCGCTGAATGTAGTCGATGGTCGATCGATCGAAGCCGGCCGATTCCTCGAGCTGTGGGCCCGTCATTTGTCAATACTCCTGATTGGCATCGGCGTGCCAGTGATAGAGACTCTTCGCTGATGCCACGCGCTTGAATTCCGCGGGGTCGTGCGCAAGGCCGGATTGCGCGAGCAGGCTCTTGACGGCGGCGCGATCGGCATCGGTCATGGGCTCGAAGCGCGCGTCGGCGCCGAGCGAACGCACCTTGCCGCGCACGTAAATGACCGCTTCGTACAATGAATCGCCGAGCGCATCCTCGGCGTCGCCGCAAATCACGATCCGGCCCGCCTGCGCCATGAACGCGGAAAAGCTGCCTACGCTGCCGCCCACCACGATATCGGCGCCCTTCAGCGAGATTCCGCAGCGCAATGACGCATCGCCGTCGATGACCAGAAGACCGCCGTGCGCGGAGGCGCCCGCGGCCATGGAGGCAAAGCCTTTGATGTGCACGCGGCCGGACATCATATTCTCCGCGGCGCCCGGGCCGGCATTGCCGTGCACCGTGACCGAGGCGTGCTTATTCATGCCGGCCACGTAGTAGCCGACATGGCCGTAAATCTGCACATCGAAGTCGGCATCGAGGCCGCATGCCACGGAATGCGCTCCGTCCGGGTTTTTCACCTGAATTTGCGACACGGCTTCATGGACCGCATGCTTGTGCAGAAATAGATTCAGCTCCCGCAGGCTGTCCCGGGCGAGATCGAATTCGCGCGAGCCGGGCAACGGCCTCAGATTCGCCATGAATAGATCTCCTCCGGCTTGGGCTCGAACAGGGTTGCGCGCGAAATGTTCGGCAGATGCGCCAAGGAGCGGAACTCGGAAGCGATGGCGACATAGTCGTCGGTCTCGGCCACCACCGCCGGCTTGCAGGCGAAGGCGTCGCGGACGATGAGAAGCTCAGAGTCGGTGCCCATCAGAAAGGTGAAAAAACCGTCCAATTCGCTGAAGCCGCGCCGCACCGCCGTTTTCAGATCGTCGCCTTCGCGTAGCCGCCATTCGAAGAAGCGGCACGCGGCTTCGGTGTCGTTGTCCGTCTCGAATTCGATGCCGAGCGGCTCCAACCGCTTGCGCACCAGATGCGGATTGGACAGAGAGCCGTTGTGAACGAGGCAGAAGTCGCGGCCGGCCGTGAATGGGTGCGCATGCGCCGGCGTGACGGCCGATTCGGTCGCCATGCGGGTATGTCCCACCAGATGCGAGCCCTGCAAGGCCTTGAAGTCGTACCGCCGGGCGATGTCCGCCGGGGCGCCCACGTCCTTGTACAGATCGATCGACCGGCCCACCGAGAGCACGGCAATCACCGGTGCATTGCGCGCAAGCCATGCAACGAGCTGGTCCGGATCGGCCGCGCTGGTCAGCACCGCGTGATTGCCGTGCGTCGAGATCTCATGCGCGTGAGCGAAGTCGGCCGCGATCCTCTTGAGCAGTTCCGGCCAATCGACCGCCGTCTCGCCGCTGTACAAGCTGAGCTTGTGATGCCGCTCCGACACCGGCGCGGTGTACACGGCCAGTCCCGCCGAATCGGGGCCGCGCTCGGTCATGCCCACCAACATGGGCACCATGAGCGCGCCGAGCCGATCGCGCAGCTCGGGATTCTTGACCAGAAGACCGACGATTCCACACATGCTGCAGCTCCTAATAAACTCGTCTAGAAAAACTCGAGATAGCGGCGTGATTCCCAATCCGACACGTGACGCGAATACTCGGTCCATTCCATGCGTTTCAAGCGGATGAATTCACGCGCGAGATCCGCACCCAAGCCGTTGCAGATCACCGTATCCGCTTCGAGCGCATCGACGGCTTCGTTGAGCGCCTGCGGCAACAGCTTGATGCCCTTGGCCGCCAGCTCCTCCAACGACAGCTGGTACAGGTTGATGTTCTGTGCCGGACCCGGATCGAGCTTTCGGTCGATGCCGTCGAGCCCGGCTGCGATCAAGGCCGCCGAGACGAGGTAGGGATTGCATGCCGAATCGGGCAGCCGGATTTCGAGACGACCATGCGGCACACGCACGCAGGCAGTGCGGTTGTTGTCGCCGTAGGTAATGTAGGCGGGAGCCCAGGTGGCGCCCGACAGAGCGCGGCCCACGACCAATCGCTTGTAGGAGTTCACGGTGGGCGCCGCAACGGCGCAAAGCGCGCGCGCATGCTGGAGCACGCCGCCGAGAAAGTGGTAGGCCATGGCCGAAAGACCCATGCCGGACTTGTCGTTCTTGTCGTAGAAGGCGTTTTTCTGGCTCGCCGAGCCCACCGACACATGAAAGTGCGCGCCGCTGCCGGCGCGGTTGGCAAACGGCTTCGGCATGAAGGTGGCGGTCAAGCCGTGCTTGTGGGCGATTTCGCTGACCGCCATCTTGACGAAAGTGAAGTTATCAGCGGACTTGAGCGCATCGGCATAGGTAAAATTGATCTCGAACTGACCGTTGCCGTCTTCGTGATCGATTTGATACACATCGATGCCCACGGCTCGAAGCCCGGCCACCATTTCATCCAGCACCTCGCGGCTGCGATACAGGCCCTTGTAGTCGTAGCAAGGCTTGTCGAGATTGTCCGTGGGATCGGCGGGCCCCAGGCTGCCGTCCTCGCGCCGCGCCAGCAGCATGAATTCGGGTTCGATGCCGGTATACAAAGTGAGCTTGCGCTCGGTGAGGCGTGCAATTTGCGCTTGCAGCGCCACCCGCGAGCAGTAGGCGTACGGCTTCTTGTTGACCACGCCGTTGCAAATGATGCGCGCATAGCCCGGCATCCATGGAATATCCTGCAGAGTCGACAGATCGCCGACCGCCATGTAATCGGGGCCTTCCGGGCCCATGCCGAAGCCCCATAGGGCAAAGCCGGCGAAACCCGCTCCGTCGGTGAGAACCATCTCCAAATGTTCGACCGGCACTGCCTTGGCCTTCGCGGCGCCATGGATATCCACGAACTGCGCCAGCACATAGCGGATCTTGTGCTCTTCGAAAAATTTCTTTGCCTGCTGCTGATTCATCCCAAAGCTCCCGTGTAGCTGCCACCGCATTCAATGACCAACGCGCCCAAGGACTCGCCCAGGTACGGACCGGAAAATTCGCTGTCGCGACACTGGTTTAGCAGGCGGGTTACCATGTACGGAATATAACCACGAAATTTAACTGTGGAGCAAATCATTTGCGTATTGTGCAATGCTCCCCTGGATGTCCGCCAAGCTTTCGACCGCCCCGCAGGAGATTATACTTGCTGAAAAAACAATCATTCGCTCCCGTCGGTGCGAGCCTCACAGGCGATTTACTGACGAGCGCGGCGCTGCTGCTGATCCTGGCCTCGACGATTATGCCCGCGAGGGCCGCAACCGCACCTCAATTTCCGGGCAATCTCGACGCCGCACGATTGCTGGCCGCGGACAAAGAACCGCAGAACTGGTTCACGCCCGGGCGCGACAAGGACGGCAGCTACTACTCGCCTTTGGCGAACATCGATGCGAAGAACGTCAAGCAGCTGGGGTTCGCCTGGCAGTACGACCTGGGCGAACCCATGCGCGGCCAGGAAGCGACCCCCATCGTCATCGACGGAGTCATGTACACCTCGGGAACCTGGGGCTATGTGTACGCGGTGGATGCCGCCACGGGCAAGGAACTGTGGCGCTATGACCCGAAGCCCGACTACTTCAGGGGCAGGCATCCTTGCTGCGATCTGGTCAATCGCGGAGTGGCCGTTTGGAAGGGCAAGGTCTACGTGGCCTCGGTCGACGGCCGCCTGCATGCGCTCAACGCCGCGACGGGCAGGAAAATCTGGGAAGCCGACACCATCACCGACCACAAGCTGCCCTACTCGAGCACCGGTGCGCCGCAAATCGCGGGTTCCGTGGTCGTGATCGGCAATAGCGGCGCGGACATGGGCCATACCGCGGTGCGCGGCTACGTTTCAGCCTATGACCTGGAAACCGGCGCGTTCAAATGGCGTTTCTATACCGTGCCGCCGGCCGTCGGAAAGCCCTACGAGAATCCCGAGCTGGCGCTGGCCGACAAGACCTGGGATTCCCACCGCAAACCCGAGTTCAACGGCGGCGGCACCGCGTGGGATGGGTTCGCCTACGATCCGGCCATGAACCTGGTCTACTTCGGCACGGCCAATGCGGCGCCCTACGATCTGCGCCAGCTCGGGCCGGCGAAGCTCGACAGTTTGTTCACCGCGTCCATCCTCGCTCTGGATGCCACGACCGGGCGCATGGCCTGGTACTACCAGACCACGCCGCACGACAGCTGGGACTACGATTCGGTCCAAAAATTGATTCTTGCCGAAATATCCATCGATGGCGCCCCCCGACCGGTCATCATGCAGGCCTCGAAGAACGGGTTCTTCTATGTCCTCGACCGCAAGACCGGCCAACTGCTGTCCGCCAAGAACTATACCTATGTGAACTGGGCATCGCATATCGACATGAAGACCGGCCGGCCGGTGGTGACGAAGGCCGCCGATTGGTATACATCGCCGAAGAATGTGTATCCGTCCTGGTCGGGCGGCCATACCTGGAATCCCATGTCCTACAGTGCGCAAACGCACTGGGTCTACATTCCGGTGATCGATCTTTCCGCGGTCTGGGTCGACATGCTGCATAACGGCGGCCGGGTGAAATTCCTCGACGGCTTCTTCACGGTGCAGGGGATATATCCCGACGACACCTACGATGCGGCCGCATTGAAGAGCCTGTACGGACCGCTGCCGGACCTGCAATCGCTCAGGGCGACCCGCAAGGTGAACCTGGTGCGAGAATTGCTGCGCGCCTGGGATCCCGTGGCGCAGAAAGTCGTCTGGGAACACGAGACCTCATCCGGGATTCGCGGCTATGACGGCGGCGTGATGTCGACGGCGGGGAATTTGGTGTTTCAGGGCCGCGGCAGCGGCGAGCTTTGGGTGTACGCCGCCGATACCGGCAAGGTGCTCAAGGTCATCAAGACCGGCAGCCATCTCATGGCGGCACCCATGACCTATGCCCTCAACGGCGAACAATACGTCGCCGTTCAGGCGGGATACGGCGGCTCCGCAATTACCGTGGGCCCGATCCCTCCGAGCAGCGCCGCGCTCAAGTACCAGAACATCAACCGCATCATCGCCTTCAAGCTCGGCGGCGGCGCGGTTCCCATGCCGCCTGCGCGCGTGGAGGATCCTTTTCCGAAGCCGCCGGCGGCGACCGCAAGCAAGGCGCAGATCGACGCCGGCGAGGTCAAATTCGTCGAAGAGTGCTCGCGCTGCCACGTGTTCGGGCCGAGCAGCACGCCCGATCTGCGCAAACTCAACGACGGCCTGCATGCGTCCTTCAAGGACATCGTGCTGAAGGGGGTGCTGGCGCCCGCGGGCATGGAACGCTTCGACGACCTGCTGAGCGAGAAGGACGTGGAGGATATCCATGCCTACTTGATCGACCAGAGCTGGATGGCGTATCGGCAGCAGGAGGGTGCGGCCGCGCACCCGTGAGTGTGGCCGCGCACCCGTGAGGTTGCGGCTTCGTAGATGAGGGAGGCATTGACGATGGTGCAGCATGGACTGATGATGGATCGGCCTCTGCTCATTTCCGGCGTGATCGAGCACGCCGCGGCACAGTTCGGCGCTACGCCGATCGTCTCGTACGAGACGCATGGCCCGGTCTTTCGCTACACCTTTGCCGAATGCGCCGCGCGCGCGCGGCGCTTGGCGAACGCACTGCGGCACCTGGGTTTGGATGCGGGGTGCGCGGTCGGATCCATAGCCTGGAACAATCACCGTCATCTGGAAGCCTACTACGCGGTCTCGGGCAGCGGCATGGTGATGCACACCTGCAACCCCCGCCTGCACCCGGAACAATTGATTTACATCATCAACCACGCCGAGGATCGAGCGATCCTGTTCGACTCGACCTTCGCCCCGCTGATCGCGGAAATCGCCTCCCATTGCCCGACCGTGGCGACCTGGATCTGCCTCGGCGACGCGGCAAACATGCCTGCCGCCGAGGGAATTCCCAGCCTGCGCTGCTATGAGGAATTGATCGGCGCTCACAATGAGCAATTCGAATGGCCGCAGTTCGATGAGCGTGCCGGCGCCGTGCTTTGCTACACCTCCGGCACCACCGGGAATCCCAAGGGGGCCCTGTATTCGCATCGGTCGATGGTGCTCAACGCCATCACGATCTGCATGCCCGGACTCTTGGGCCTATCCCCGGAGGAAACCGTTCTGCCCATGGTGCCCATGTTCCACATCAATGGCTGGTGCATTCCCTATGCTGCATTGATCGCCGGCGCGAAACTGGTGTTGCCGGGCCCCCGCCCGGACTGCGCCGCACTGTACGGCATGATGGAAGCCGAAAAAGTCACCGTCAGCGCCGGTGTTCCCACGATATGGCTGGGCCTGCTTCAGCATCTGGAGCAGCACGATTTGCGCCTCTCCACCCTGCGACGCGCGATCGGAGGCGGGTCTGCCCTACCGCACTCCCTGATTGCGGCGCTGAGCGAACGCTACGGCATCGAAGTACGGCAAGGCTGGGGGATGACCGAAACCGTCGCGGTAGCGACGCTGAGCTGCCTGGATTCCGAGCAGATGAAATTGCCGCCCGCGGATAGGCATTCGATCGTCGCCAAACAGGGGAAATCGGTGTTCGGCGTGGAACTCAAGGTCGTCGATGCACAGGGCGCGGAGTTGCCGCGCGACGGGACATCGCAGGGCGAACTCATGGTGCGTGGGCAGTGGATCGTGAGCCGGCACTACAAGAGCGAATCCTCGCCGCTGGTGGCAGGCTGGTTTCCCACCGGCGATATCGCCACCATCGATGCTCACGGAGTCATGCAGATCAGAGATCGCCTCAAGGATCTGATCAAGACCGGCGGCGAATGGATCAGCTCGATCGATCTGGAAAATGCCGCCACCGCCCATCCGGCGGTAGCCGCCGCGGCCGTCATCGGCGTGAAGCATCCTAAATGGCAGGAAAGGCCGCTGCTGTTCGTCGTGCGCAAGCAGGGCCACACTCTGGAACGGGCGGAAATCCTCGAGTTTCTGTCGAAGCAGGTGGCCCGCTTGTGCGTGCCGGATGAGGTCATATTTCTCGACTCGCTGCCGGTGGGAGGCACGGGCAAAATACAGAAGGCGGTTCTTCGGCAGCAGTACGCCGACGTGTTCGAGTAGCCGTGCTCGAACAGCAAAAGGAGCGGTGAAAATCATGACAAAGTATCTTGCTGGATTCATCGTGCTCGGCTTGGCGGCGGCGCCTCTAGTCGCCATGCCGGCAGCGGACCATCCGCCGGCCGACGCGGCCACGACAGTGTCCACCGATGCCAAGGCCGTCGGGGCCGCGGTCAAGCGCGACGCCAAGGCCGTGGCGAAGGCCGCAAAGGAGGGCGCTCATCGAGTGGCCGGAGCGGCCAAAGAGGTCGCACACAAGGTGGCGGCCGCATCCAAGGAGGGTGCCAAGAAGGTGGCCGACGCAGCCAAGCGCGGTGCCGAAAAGACCAAGGCCGCGGTGAAAGCTGATACGCCGGCGAACAAATCGGGTGAGAAGCAGCCTCACTGAAGGCCGCGAGGGCCCCGGCGCCCGCTAAGCTAGCGCATACAGGTACTCGACGAACGACGCAATGGCTCCGTCCAGCCCCGCCACCTTGGGGTTGCTGGACTCGATCACGTAGTACTCATCCGGAGCGTGTGCGCCGGTGCCGTAGCCCAATCCATAATGTCCTGCCGGCAACTTCAGGGGTGCGTCGGTAAACACGTGGCCCGGCCACGACCCCGCCGAGCGCGGCCACAGTTGCGGATCCAGCCCGAGCTTGCGGTAGGTGGACAGTTGAGTCTGAATCAGCTTGCTGGCGGGGTCGGTTTGCGTGGGGTCGTAGCCGCCGCTCATATTGACTTCGATGTCGGCGAACCCATGCTCGGCCAGATGCGCCTTGAGCTTGGCCAGAGTGTCGGCCGCGGTCATATCAGGCACCAGGCGCATGTCGATCTTGGCCACGGCCTTGTGAGGCAGCACCGTCTTTCCGCCGGGCCCCGTGTAGCCCGCCACCAGTCCCTCGATATTGATCGTGGGCTGCGACTCGAGCAGCATCAACGAGTCCGGCCAATTCTTGTCGTGGACCCAGTGCCGTACTCCGAGCGCCTGTTTCACCGTGGCCTCGGCGGTCTTCGCCGCATGCTCTCGAATCATTTGTTCTTGTGCCGCGGTCAAGGGCTTCGCCTTGTCGAAGAATCCTTCCACGGCCGGGGTGTGCCCGTCCGGCCCGACCAGGGTGTTCAATGCCTGCACCAGGCGCCAGGTCGGCGAGTCCACTTGCGCCTCGAGGCTCGAGTGCACATCGTGTGCCGGCCCTCGGCCCCACACCTCCCCGCTCGATACCAACTCGAGTTCCACCACGCCCTTCGCGCCCAGCGACACCTGCACCCCGCCGTCGCGATCCTGCCCCGCTTCCGGCATGAAAACGCCGGCGCACTTTTTCAGTTCAGCCAGCACCTCGGGAGTCTCGATGACCTCGTGAAAATGCGGCGAGGCAATCTCCTCCTCGCCTTCGCATACCAGCACCAGGTTCACCGGCAATTTTTTCCCCGCCGCCTTGAACGCCATCAATGCGCTCAGGAAGGAGTTCTCGGGTCCCTTTTGATTCACCGCCCCCCGGCCCATGCAGACGGTGCCCAGACCCGCCTTTTCCACCAAGCGCGCCTCGAGCGGCGGCGAACTCCACTCCTCCGGCACGAACTGCTTCACGTCGTACATGAAATAGATCGCCATCGTCGTGCGCGCGCCGGCGTCGATCTTGCCGAACACCCCGGGCTTGCCCGACGTGGGGATGAGCTTCACGCCGGTAAAGCCGGCAGCCTGCGCGAGCTTGGCCATGTACTCGGGGCCTTGCGGGTAGTTTCGGTTCTCCGCCGCAATCGACGGCAGCGCGATCCACTCCTGCAGCCGCGTTAGATTCTCGGCGTGCATCCTGGGGACCTGCGCCAATACCGTGGCCTTGTCGGCATGATTGGGCTGGGCCGCGGCCAGCACGGCGGCCGGAGCCGCCGCGAGGGCCAAGCCCGAGACCGTCCCTTGCACGAATTCCCGCCGGCTCAAATCCCGAACCTGATCGTCCGACATGCGCTTCTCCCTGTTATTGGCGTTCTGTGTTATTCGCGTTCTGTTGTCAGCGTTCAACCATCAACTGCAAGTGATTTCGATAATACGCGCCACGGGCGGCGTAGTTTTCCGCAATCTTCAATAGGTTTTCCCGCTCTTCGGCGGTGAGTTCGCGCACTACCTTGGCGGGAGCCCCCAGGATGAGGGTGCCGTCGGCAAAGACTTTGCGTTCGGTGATGACGGCTCCGGCCCCCACCAGGCATCCCTTGCCGATGACGGCCGCGTTCAGCACCACTGCCTGAATACCGATGAGCGAGCCTTCGCCCACCGTGCAGCCATGCAGCATGGCCTGGTGACCGACGGAAGCGCGGGCTGCCACCATGAGCGGGAAGCCGGGATCCGTGTGCAAGACCGCTCCATCCTGGACATTGCTGCCGGCGCCGATGCTGATGATCTCGTTGTCGCCGCGCAGGGTCGCCCCGAACCACACGCTGCTGTGATCGGCGAGCACCGCCTTGCCGATGACCGAGGCGCTCGGAGCGACATACGCGCTCGGCGCTATCGTCGGGGAAACATCAGCCAACTTATACAAGGCCATAAACCCTCCGCGATCCGATCGCTCACTGTCGATCGGCTGAACATACCGCAGACACGAGCACTCTAATAGCCTGCTGTATGATCGCCCCGATGAATGAATCTGCAATGAACACCGATGGTCCGGCGCGGGGATGGCCGGCGGCTCTGCTGCGGCTGTGGCTATTGAGACCGCTCGAGAAAGCGCCGGCCGGTAATCCCCTGAGGGCGGCGCTCATCATGGGTGCAGCGTGGCTTGCGGCCTGGGTGGCGATCGACCGATGGCAGTCGCAACCCGATCCGCAATTCGTCGCCGCAGGCATTCCATCCCTCGCCTGGTATGTGCTGGCAATCCTCGGACTGTCGGCCGTACTGCGATGGCGGGCACGCCCGGCGCCGGCGTTCGGACCCGTGCTGGCCCTGGCGATGGGAGCGGTGCCGGTGCCGCTGTTGCTCACGGGTGTGGCCGCGGTCTTGCTCGATCCTCACTGGTATTTGGGCCTGGCCCTCGCCGCGGGGGTCTACTTGCTGATGTACCTGGCGCGCGGGCTGCACGCCATGACCGGAGAAACCCAGCGCGCGGCTGCCTGCGCCGGCATGCTGTTCATCGCAGGGTTTGGCTGGCTGACCGATGCGCTGGATGCCATTCCCGATGTGTGGAATCCGCTCGAGCCGCAGGCCGCCCGGCAGGAAGACGCACCGGCCGACAGCGAGGCTCTCTTGTTCGGCCAGGCGGCCCGCATCGATCGCTCGCTGGCCGCCATTGGCCGCAACACGTCGGCCAAACCGCAGGCATTCTTTCTCGGCTTTGCCGGTGTCGGCGACGAGAGGGTGTTCGCGCAGGAAATCGGCTTGGCGTCGCGGGTGCTCGGCGAGCGCTTTGCCATCGACGGCAGAAGCCTGTCGCTGATCAACGATGAGCGCGACCTGGAGCGCGCTCCGCTCGCGACGGTATCGGGATTGAAGTACGCTCTGCGCGGTCTGGCCGCGCGCATGAATCGCGACCGGGACGTGCTCTTCTTGTCGATCTCCTCGCACGGCGCGGAGGATCCCGCCGTCATAGTCTCCAATTCGCAGCTCCCGCTGAATGACCTCACCGACGAGGATCTCGCCGATGCCCTGCGCGAGTCCGGGATCAAATGGCGGGTGATCATCATCTCGGCATGCTACGCCGGAGGCTTCATCGACGCCTTGAGGGACCCGCAAACCATCGTCATTACGGCGGCCGCGGCCGATCGGACCTCGTTCGGCTGTTCGAACGATCGAGACTTGACCTACTTCGGTGAGGCGTTCTATCGGGATGCATTGCCTGGCGCCCGCACTCTGCGCGACGCCTTCGGCACGGCCAAGGCGGCCATCGCCGAGCGGGAACACCGGGAACACGAGACGCCCTCGAACCCTCAGGCCTATTTCGGCGCCGACATGGAAGCGAAGCTGGCGGCAATGCACGCCGAGGAGCCTTGAGGCTCGGAATCCGCCTTCGCGCCCTCTATAGCAGGAACTTTTCAGAGCCTTGGAATATCCCTCGAGGCGGCCATTGGGGACACAGCGCCTCGACCACGCTCATCAGATCGTCGAGGGCTTCATAGGGTTCGCGTTCACTGTCGGCTGCGACGGCAACACCGCCGGCGTCGGGACCGGCGAGAGGCGAATTTGCCGTTAAATTACGCTCGATCATTTGCCTTCAATAGCTCGTCGAGCAGCGGTTCACGTTCGAAAATTCGGAAGTACTCCCGCACTTCGTCCATTTTCAGGCTCGCTCGGTTTGCACGCAGGAGGGCGCGTATATCCTCCAGATCCTGCGTACGACGCGGATTATTCACCAGCCCTTGTAGTTTAAATCCTATGAGTCCTTCTGTGCTGATGACCCGCAGAACTCCAAACGGCGTGATGTGCTCCGCTGCATCGGCCAGCAAGCGGCGCGCAATCGGACGGCTGGCGAACAGAAAATCCACGCGCTCGTCGCCCCGCAGATAATTTGCAGCTTCGGCGCTGCGATGCGCGCAGGTATAACCCAACCTGAGGAACGCAGTGTCGATTTGGTCCGCAATGGCAGCGTCGGTTAAAAGATCCACATCCTGCGTCGCGCGGATGACCTTGTGCGAGGCAAGCGCCAATCCGCCTATGAGCGCGAACCGCGCGTCCATCGCGTTCAGCGTGGCAATAACTTCCTCGATCTGCCTACCCAGTCTAGATACCGAAGCCATCGTTGCGCCTGATGGTTGTGCCCCATTGCGTCAGGGGCGCGGGTGCCGGCCAAGAATGCACCATTCAATCTGGGAATCAAAGGTCCGGAACCTCAATTCTCCTCGTCGTAAACGATGATCGACAGCATCCGAATCGGCACCTTGTCCAAGGTTTCGGGCCCGTGCGGCACATCGCCGCGGAAACTCAGCGAATCGCCCGGCCCCAGCGGGTAGCTGTGGCTGCCGTGCCGATAGGTCAGGGAACCGGCGAGGATGTAGATGAATTCGGTGCCGGGGTGCTGGAAGCCCGGAAACACCTCGCTCTTGTCGGTCAGCGTCACCAAAAAGGGCTCGAATGATTTTCGCGGGCCGCGCTGCGCCGCCAATAGGTGATAGGTATGGCCGCGGCGAGTCCCGCGGCGGACCACTTCGAGTCCCTGGCCCGCGGGCACGCGCTGCGCCCCCTCCTCGTCGCCGCCCAGCTGCTGCAGCAGCAGCGCCGGCCGTACGCCGAGCGCGCCCGCCAGTGCCACCAAGGTTTCCAGGCTGGGGGTGACATGGCCGGTTTCCAGCCGGCTGAGCATCCCGGCACTGATCCCGGCGGAATTGGCCACATCCGTCAGCGTCAAATCCTGGCTCTCGCGCACGCGCCGCGCGACGGCGCCCAATTGCCGGCCGACATTGCCCGGGGCAGCCGCCGAAACCGGAGCCGATTTCGGCTTTTTGGGTGAACGCGCCACGCGAGGCCTCTTTAGATCCTAAGGTCACGCACAGGCTGCAGCTTCCATGCGCTGGCGGTCAATTTACACTGCACGCAATAAATTTGCACTACAGTAACTGACATGCTATTTATTTCCGATGCTTGCGCACTCACCTCGTGCCCTCGCCGCAGTACTCCCGACTGGCGCGGCGGTCACCTGGTCAGGGCCGTCCGATCGAGAATATGATACGAGTTTCTCGCCTCGAGAGGCGAGTCCTTCCCAAATAAATACCGCTACCAAGCCAGAGGATAAGAGTATGGCGCGCGACCCAAAACACGACATCCTGTTTCAGCCGATCAAGATCGGCCCGAAGACGCTGCGCAACCGGTTCTATCAGGTGCCGCATTGCATCGGTGCGGGCTCCGACAAGCCGGGATTCCAGGCGGCGCATCGTTCGCTGAAGGCCGAAGGCGGCTGGGCGGGAATCAATACCGAGTATTGTTCGATTCACCCCGAATCGGACGACACGCATCGTCTGTCGGCGCGCATCTGGGATGCCGGGGATGTGCGCAATCTGCGCGCCATGACCGATCACATCCATCACTTCGGCTCCCTGGCGGGGGTCGAGCTTTGGTACGGCTCGTCTCACGCCCCGTGCATGGAATCGCGCGCGACGCCGCGGGGTCCGAGCCAATACGCCTCGGAATTCGAAACCCTCACCTACTGCAAGGAAATGGACCTGGACGACATCGCCACCGTCCAGCAGTACTACGTGGACGCCGCGCTGCGTTCGCGAGACGCCGGCTTCGATATCGTCTATGTCTACGGCGCGCACTCCTACCTGCCGCTGCAATTTCTCTCGCCCTACTACAACAAGCGCAAGGACAAATACGGCGGCTCGCTGGAAAATCGCGCACGCTTTTGGCTGGAAACCCTGGAAAAAGTGCGGCGTGCCGTCGGCAACGACACCGCCATCGCCACTCGCTTCGCCGTCGACACGCTGTACGGCGATTCGGGCGTCGAGGTGGAGAACGACGGCATGAAATTCATCGCGCTGGCCGACCCGCTGGTGGATTTGTGGGACGTGGACGTGGGCGACATCGCCGAGTGGGGCGAGGACGCGGGTCCATCCCGGTTCTACCAGCAGGGCCATCAGGTGCCGTGGACCCGCTTCGTCAAGCAAGTGGCCAAGAAGCCGGTTCTCGGCGTCGGCCGCTTCACCGACCCGGAAAAGATGACCGAGATCGTGACCAAGGGCATCGCCGACATCATCGGCGCCGCCCGGCCGTCCATCTCGGACCCCTGGCTGCCGAAGAAGATCGAAGAAGGCCGCTATGACGACATCCGTGTCTGCATCGGCTGCAATGTATGCATTTCGCGCTGGGAAATCGGCGGCCCGCCGATGATCTGCACCCAGAACGCCACCGCGGGCGAGGAATATCGGCGCGGCTGGCATCCGGAGAAATTCCCGAAACGCGGTTCCGACGACTCCATATTGGTGGTCGGCGCCGGCCCCTCCGGCTCCGAGTGCGCCCGCGTGCTCATGGAGCGCGGCTACACCGTGCATCTCTACGACACGGCCGCCAAGATCGGCGGCCATCTGAACTCGGTCGTCACGCTCCCGGGACTCGGCGAGTGGGGCTACCACCGCGACTACCGCGAGCTGCAAATCAACAAGCTCGTGAAAAAGAACAAGCAATCCCAAGTGGCGCTCGGTCAAAAGCCGATGACGGCCGAGACGGCGCTCACCTACGGCGCCGAGAAAATCGTCATCGCCACGGGTTCCTCTTGGAATACGGACGGCACCAATTGCCTGAGTCATGACCCGATTCCGGGCGCCGACGCCTCGAAAGCCGATCAGCTCAGTCCGGAACAAGTGCTCGAGGGCAAAAAGGCCATCGGCAAGCGCGTCGTGATCCTGAATGCCGACACCTACTTCATGGCGCCGAGCCTGGCGGAAAAGCTGGCCGTCGCCGGCCACGAAGTCACCATCGTCACGGGCGTGCACCTGGCCAATTACATGCACTTCACCCTCGAATACCCGAACATGATGCGGCGCATGCACGAACTGCACATCAAGGAAATTCACAACGCCTTCGCCTCGCGCATAGAAAAGGGGCGGCTGGAGGTGTACGACATTTTCGGCGACGGTTCCAAGCGCACCTATCGCGGCCGCGGTCAGTTGCCGCGCGAGGTGAACAAGAGCCAGCGCTGGGTGGAATTCGACTCGCTGGTATTGGTCACGGGCCGGCATTCGAACAGCAGCCTGTACACCGAACTCAAAGCCCGCCAGGGCGAGTGGCAGAAGAACGGCGTCAAGGACGTGTACTTGATCGGCGACGCCGAGGCGCCGCGGCTCATTGCCGACGCGACATTCACCGGCCAGCGATTGGCGCGCGAAATCGAGGAACCCAAGGCGCAGTTGCCGCTGCCTTACAAGCGTGAAGTCGCGGTCTGGGGCGCGGCGCACATGCCGGGCGGCAAGTTCGAGCTCGAATACAAGACCTGATCGTGAGCCGCACCGACGCTGTCACTCGGATCCTGTTCGAGGCATTCTCAGCAGCCGAGGTGCGGCTCTTCTACTTGCTGGGTTACGCCGCGATCGCCGTATTTTTCTACGGCGTCTACGTGCAGATACGCAAGTATCGGCGCGGCGCGGCATTGAAGCTCGAGGGTGGGCTTTGGAGCCGGCTCGGCGCGATGATTTCGTCGGTGCTCAGCCATCGCACCATAGACCGCCGCGACCCGGCAGCGGGCGGCGCGCATCGGCTGATCTTTTACGGCTTCATGCTGCTGTTTGCCGGCACTGCGACGATTACCCTGGAATACGACATTCTCGAACCGCTGTTCGGAATCCGCTTCTGGCACGGTGAGTTCTACTTGGTGTTCTCGCTGGTACTCGACGTGGCCGGAGTCGCCCTCGTCGGCGGCCTCGTGTATATGATGTATCGGCGCGGTTGGATGCGCTTGCCCAAGCTCGACTACGCGCGGCCCGACCGGTCGCCGGGCGATCCGGATTTCGACCGCCCGCAATACCGGCGCGAGGATTGGGCTTTCCTCTGGGTCTTGGTGATCATCGGCTGCACGGGTTACGTGCTCGAGGCGGCGCGATTGGTATGGCTGCAGGATCGGCCGGACGTGTGGGACACCCGCTGGTGGTCCCCGGTCGGCGCATTGGTGGCCGAGGGCATGAGTGCGCTCGGGCTCACTGCACGCGGCGGCGGGCTGCTGCGGCACGGTTTGTGGTGGTTCCATGGACTTCTGGCGCTGCTCTTCATCGCCCTGATCCCTTTTACGAAGGTCAAACACATATTTACGGCCGCGGGCTCGCTGATGGTCCGCGATCCGCTGGCAGCACAACGCCTGCCGCGCATTCCGGACACTCAAGCCGAGCCGGGAGTCGCCAAGATCACGGACTTCACTTGGAAGCAGCTGCTGAATCTCGATGCCTGCACCAAGTGCGGCCGCTGTCATGAAGCCTGCCCGGCACGCGCGGTCGGCGCCCCGCTGTCGCCGCGCGACGTGATCTTGAGCCTGCGGGAGTTTGCAAACGCCGCTCTTGAATCCGGGACGCTGCCGGCCGCCGCGGAACTCAGTGTCCACGGCAAGGGTCCCGGCCAGGTCGCGATGGAGACGCTGTGGTCCTGCCGAACATGCATGGCCTGCGTCGAAATCTGTCCGGTGGCCGTGGAACACGTGCCCATCATCGTGCAGATGCGCCGTAAATTGGTCGAAGACGGCGCCATGGACCCATTGCTCACCAAGACCCTGCAGACGATTCACAAAACCGGCAATTCATTCGGTGAATCGAAGCGCAAGCGCGGATCTTGGAGCAAATCCCTGCCGTTCAAGATCAAAGACGCGCGCAAGGAACCGGTGGACGTGCTGTGGTTCGTCGGCGACTACGCCTCGTTCGATCCGCGCAACCAGAAAGTCACCCAGACCTTCGCCACCCTCTTGCACGAAGCGGGCGTCGATTTCGGGATTCTGTACGATGGCGAATCGAATGCCGGCAACGATGTGCGCCGTGTAGGCGAGGAAGGGCTGTACGAGGTGCTCGCCAACGCCAATGTCGCCGCGCTCAACGGGGCGACTTTCAAAACCATCGTTACCACCGATCCGCATTCCTACAATACGATCCGCAACGAATACCCCGATTTCGGCGGCAAATACCAGATTCAGCACTACACCAGCTTCGTGAAGCAGCTGTTCGACACGGGTAAATTGCAGGTCACGAAGCCGCTCGCAGTGCGCACGACCTTCCATGATCCATGCCATCTCGGACGCTTCAACAAGGGCTATGAAGCGCCGCGCGACGTGCTCAAGCTGCTGGGCTGCGAACTGGTCGAAATGGGCCGCAGCCGCGCAAATTCCTTCTGTTGCGGTGCCGGCGGCGGCAGGATCTGGATTCCCGATCCGGTGGGGTCGGAAAAGCCCGCGCAGAACCGCATCAAGGAGGCGGCGGCCATCCCCGGCATCGAAGTGTACGTGGTGAGCTGCCCGAAGGATTTGACGATGTTCGAAGATGCGCTGAAGACCACCGGCAATGAGGGAAAGTTCGTGGTCAAGGAACTGATCGAACTCATCCGCGAAGCGATTCCCGCCGCGCGTAACACAGAGGTTGTTGAATGAAAATATTAGTGGCCGTCAAACAGGTTGCCGCACTCGACGAAGACTTTGAAATAAGCAGCGACGGTCGGGATGTCGATCCGGATTTTTTGATTCGCGACTTGAACGAGTGGGATGACTTCTCGCTGGAAGAGGCGGTCAAGATCAAGGAGGCCTCCGCCGAACCCATCGAAGTCACCGTGGTGTCGGTGGGACCCGAGGAAGTCGACGAATCCTTGCGCAAATGCCTGGCCAAGGGCGCCGATCGGGCGCTGCGTGTCTGGGATGAGGCGGTACGGGGTTCGGATCCGATCGCCATCGCGCGCATTCTGGCCGCCGTCGCGAAGCGCGAGGCGCCGGATTTGCTGTTTGCGGGAGTTCAATCGTCGGACCAGGCATTTGCCTCGACCGGCATCGCAACCGCCGGCCTGCTCGGCTGGCCGCATGCCGCGGTGGTATCGAATCTACGCTACACACCGGGGGCCAAAACCGCCGTTTTGCGCCGCGAACTCGAAGGCGGTCTTCTGCACGAGGTTGAAATCCAAGTGCCCGCGGTGCTGACCATTCAGGCGGGCATCAACGCGCCGCGCTACGCATCCTTGCGCAGCATCAAGCAGGCTGCGGCCAAGCCGATCGAAGTCTTGGAGTTGGCGGATCTTCAGCTCGAAGGCGGCGCCGTCGGAGAAGCCGGTTCTTTGTCGCATGTGCGGCGCATGTACATTCCCGAGAAAGGCCGCGCGCAGCTCATCGAAGGCAGCCCTGCCGAACAGGCTCTGCGGCTCGCAGCGATCATACGAGAGTTCAAAGGAGAGGCAGCGTGAGCGGCATATTGGTAATCGCGGAACAGCGGCGCGGCGAATTGCGGCCGGTCTCGCTGGAACTCATCGGCGCGGCACAATCGTTGCGCCGCGACGGCGAGCAAGTCGCCGTTGCAGTGCTCGGCCAAGAGCCCGGCCGCTTCGTTCCGGCCTTGAGCGTCGCCGGCGTGGACGCCATCGTGACGGTCAAAGTGCCTCAGCCCGAGTTCGATCCCGACACGTTCGCCGCTGCGGTGGGCGCGCTGATCAAGGCGCGAAGCCCCGAAGTCGTGCTCGTGGCGCACAGCGTCGACTCGTTCGGCTATGCGGCGGCGCTCGCGGCCGAGCAAGGCTACGGGTTCGCGACCGACGTCTTCAAAGCAGAGCGCATCGACGGCGAGCTGGTTGCGACGCGCGGCGGCTACGGTCAAAAGGTCTGCGTCGAACTCGATTTTCCCGGGCGCAGTACCGTGCTGCTCGCGCTGCGCGCCAACATGTTCAAGCCGCCGGATGCCGCCGCCGCACCGCAAGTGACGGCCTTCGAGCCGCCCGCGGCGGCCGCGCGCGCGGAGGGTAAGGAATTCGTCGAGCTGAGCGCGGCCGACGATGTGGACATGACGGCCGCCGAATTCATCTTGACCGTCGGCCGCGGCATCGGCGAAGAAGCCAAGATCCCGCAGTTTCGGGAATTGGCGGATGCCGTCGGCGCGACGCTGGGCTGCTCGAGGCCCATCGCCGATGCGGGCTGGCTGCCGAAAAGCCGCCAAGTGGGACAGTCCGGCAAGACGGCGAGCGCCTGCAAGCTGTACATCGCCATGGGCGTCTCCGGCGCAATCCAGCACCTTGCCGGCATGAAGCACGTCTCGACCATCGTCGCAGTCAATACCGACGCCGAGGCATCGATTTTCACGGTCGCGACATACGGCATCGTGGGCGACGTCTTTGAAATTGCGGAAGAGTTACGCCGCTTGTTTTGATGGTTGTGTTGTTTGGT
>CAVTID010000008.1:0-735898 GCA_963734645.1 uncultured Gammaproteobacteria bacterium | reverse complement strand
GAAGCCCAAAAAATAGTATCCAATAAGACTTCCAAGAACAATCCACGCCGCACGAAGTACGTTACCGACCAAAATCACATGGAACTGTCCGGCACTGATGAGAAGATCCTCGGCCGGGGAAGCGAACGACAAAAATACCGCACGAATCGCCAACGCTTGCAGCACGCTTCCTGCTTCGCTATAGCGGGAGTCATAGAGCAACGTTATGATCAAATGGGCCGCGCCGCCAATGGCGGCTGGCATCGCGAGGATGCCAGCGAAGAGCTTGGTGTTCTCGGTGTAGTACCGTTTTGTGGCAGTGTCGGGATTCTCCCGAAAATTATGGGCGCAACGTGGATACAGCACAGCCTGGCTAATCTTGCTTATCAACGTTTCAACTGAGCCGGCAATATTGCCGGCGAGGCCGTAGATACCGAGCAGTCGCAAGTCAAACAGTCTAAGAAAGACGACCTTGTCAAATTGATTTAGGCCCAATGTCAGCAAACTGGATGGAACTGTAAATTTGGAATACACGAGTATTTCTCGTGCGGCCGCCAGATCGATGAAGAGTCGGGGTCTAAGATCTCGATAGAGCTGATGACTCAGCACAGTCATGATCAGCCGATTGAGAAGCATGGCGAATGCGATTCCCCAGAAGGTATGGTAGCGATAGCAATAGACAATGGAGAAGGTTGTGCTCAGCACCGACGCGGCCAATTCTGAGTACATTTGCAGACGTGCTTGCTTGCGGCGAATCGCCAAGGCAAACGCCATGGACTCGAAGCCATCGATCAAGAACCAGAGCGAGAAGACACGTAGCGGCAAGATCAGGCTTGGCAAGTCATAGATCTTCGTTGGCAATGAGCGGGGCGCACACGAACAAGACTGCGCCGCTCAACACGGAGCGACTAAGCCGCATTGTCCACGCGGTATTTAAGTAGCGCGGCTGCTCGGCGTTCTTGTCGCGTACTATGAACAATGTAACGTTGGTATCAAGAATATTGCCAATTACGTAAAGAATAGATACCTAAGATGGTTATGGTCCCGTACGCTTCCGGGAGCAAGACTCTGGTGAGGACTAGGCTGCTAACGAGCCGTATGACCGCCTGCAATCGCGAATGTGAACGTAGTGGCGAACAGATCGCCCCGAAAATTGATTACTTTCGACAGAGCCACCTAGCGTCACTCCTGCAGCACGTTGCTGGCGCCAAGAACTGCAGGCCGGTGCTGCGGTGATCTGGTCAGTCGTGCATACGCAGTCGTAAGGCCCGCTAGCACGTAGAACATCTTCTCAGAGCCCAAAATAAAGCTACTACTGTCGATCATTATGAGAGTGCCTACAATGCAAGCGATGAGACTAGTGCCCAACAAAGCAAGATCGGGATCAGAGTGGGACAGTTCTCTGGCACGCGCGTAAGCTTTTGTCATTCCGAAGAGAATGAAGCTCAAAAAGAAAAATAGGCCAATCAGTCCATAATTCAGCGCTACACCGAGGTAGGTATTGACGATGTCAATGATCCCTTCCCCCTGCCGAAGATCCTCCATTTCAGGCCATGGAAATTGATCTCCGAAGAATGGATGCGCAAGAACCAGCTCCCAGCCTCGTTCCGCGAGCCGTTGACGGTAGGTAATGCTGAAGTCCGCGGTTCTACCCATTACGGGTAACATTTCGAGTATTCGGTCACCTATCGGGGACACTGCGATCAGGCCTGCGATGGCGAGAGCGAGGCCGGCGCCCTTTACAAGGCGGGACACTGCGCGTGGACCGACAGCGTTAAACGTGAAATAGACGGTCGCCGCACCCAACCATGCGCCACGGGAGAATGCTCGCAAATAATCCACCCCATAGCAAAAGCGTGACTCCGATCCGATGTATTCCGCTTCGGACGTGAGACTTGAGATAAAGCCAAAAGCCGAACGCGACGGCCAGGAGGTAACCCAGCGCTATGGCGTGACCGGCCGACACTTGCGCGCGTACCGAACCGCCCCGTGTCAGGTAAAACGTAGCGTTGGGATCGGTTCCCCAGCGGCTTGCGATATCCACGTAGAGCAACCAACCTTTCGTATTCGCTCGAACATCGCTATCGCAGCCATCACTGCGCAGGCGAGACAAAAGCTGGCGGCAGCATCCACCATTTTTTGCCGTGATTGACAGATGCGACTAACGGCGAAGTACAGGAGGTAGGTGTCGAGAAGGAATAGCACGGCCCGTCGTAGAGCGTTACTCGGAGAGTCTGGAATCACAAAATGATGCGGGAGATCCGGTGGAGTGTAAAGCGCGACCTGGAGTACGCCGAATGCCAGCAAGAGGATATCCATGGTCCCAAATGCACCTGCCATAGCGTCTTTCTGATTCTTTCGGTAGCGAATGGTGGCGGGCAATAGAACGCACAATGCCAACAGCCTATAGTTATCGAGAGGAAACAGCCCATTGTTTCCCAATATCGGAATGATGACGCCGACCGGAGGTATGACATGCAACATCAACAAATATAGGGCTATCGGATTAGAATCATTACGACTGGCCCATACGAGCATTGGAACGGCGACAAGTGCATACAGCCAAAAATTCGGACTTACAAAGCTTACGGCGGTCAAGACAAACCACACGAGCCGCCGCCGTGAGAAATCCTCTCCGCTCATGAATCGCAGGGCGATCGGCTTAGCTAGATGAAATATTGTCGCAGCGATCGTCAGAACGACGATCAGTGCTTTGATGCTATCGAGCATGACAGCCGATCATAAATCGTCATTTCTCATGGCAATTTGCAGCGCTGATTCCGGTGAAGACGCAAACAATCGAGATGCGACTGAACTTCATGTGCTGATCATTAGTGCGAATATTGGCGTAGCTTGCCTGAATACTGCTGGTCATTAGATCGTATTGGTGAACAAGATACTGGGTGCTGGCGCGTCAACTATGCCTCGTGAGGGGACCTGAGTGGAGGCGTTAACACCGCGATTCGTTCCTCCAACAACTGGAGTCTCCCGAGTCAGAGGCGCTGAACGAATTCCGCAAACGTCTGCCAGCGCTTTGAAGCGCCATCGCCAATCCAACCGCCTAAGAGCCATTTGGTAATTCGACGCTGCCATATCGGGTGTCCACTTCCTTAGTGCGGCGGCGACTATTTGCAGGCCCTCGCTGCGCCGGACGCTGCCCAATTCAAGTGTCGCGCCGGCCCAGAGTAACCCGTCCGTATTTGGGCCTCGGGGCGCTACGCCGGCGACAATGGAGCCGCAGCCCAGCGCATCAACCCACCGCCCTGTTAGATACTCGCGGGTTGGATGATTATTGGGATCACGATTGACTGCGTTAGAGAACGCGAGGATAAATTTCGAGGCGCCGTAGGCGTTCATCATGAGCTTCTGATTTTGCAGCGAATTCAAGCCGGCTGCTATCTGGCCGGCCCCGGTATCTTATGCCGAGCGATTCTGCGGCCAACGCCGCGTCGAGATCATCCTCCCATTCGGGCGGTTGCCTTCCGACGCGCGTAAGGTCCCAGTCACGGTGGGCTCCACCTTGGCCAAGTCGTAAGGCGTCTGTGCCCCAAGGCAACCACGTAGTAGCGACGCCGGTGATCTCTCTCCAGCGATCGACATCTTCCAGAGAGGTTACAAAAATATGATCAAACGGATTGCGAAGGCGGATGGACCTAGGAATGTGATCGAGCCAGAATGAATCAATAACCCACGCGGCCAGATAGCGGAATCGCTTGCGCCAGTTCTCAATGTTGAGGATAGCCAGCAAGTCCGCAGGGCCTCTGCATACAAGCAAGCAGGTTTCATCGCCGGCTCCGTTCCGAGTTCTCTTTGCCGCAGAACTGAAAGAATCTTTGTTGTCTTCGATGGTCCACTCGTGTCTACCGTCACTACTTCACAGTCAAATAGTTCCCCGGCGATCGCAACCATGTGCTGTATCGGGCTCCAGCCACGGTCGTGAGTAATGGCGTTGACGATCAGCAAGTCATATCCTCGATGCGAGGGTTATTCGATAGCGAGCGATCATCTGCAACGGCAAGTGCCGACCGGCAGCAGCAACTACAGCCCTGACTAACTTCCCAACTTCTTGGTGATCAGTGCTTCGAGTTCGCCGACATTGTTAATCCCGACGACTTCACCGGTGCCGAAGCGGATCTTGAACGCCTTTTCTATCCGCACGATGAGTTTAACATTTGCCAGTGAATCCCAACCCGCAATGTCCTTCGCGGAAGTTTCATCCGTCAACACAATGTTGTCGTCGTCAAATAAGTCGCGAAAAATTTCCTGCAGCTTCTCTCGTTGGCCAAGCATACTTCCTCGCGTGCTACTGAAGGGCTATATGGTGACCAGGAATGATACTCTGATTGCTGACCAAATATTGCCAAGACGAGCCCTCTGCATCGCTCGCGACGGGCTCAAAGCCAAGCTCCGCGTAATGATTGCCAACGAGCTTGTTCTTTGCCGTCGGTATATATTGGCCAAGGATGGTCTGCACACCTCGATTCCTACAAAACCCCAATAATCGTTCCATCTCCAGAAATTCCACCCCTCGCTTGAGAACCCGGCAGCTCATGAGCCAGTTCTCAATTACCAAAGTGTCCGATTTTACGGCGCCGATGACGACGCTGATGAGACCATTGGCTCCAAACTTGTCATCGAGACGGATCGTCGAGGTGTATACATCAGGGTCGCCGACTAGCGCCTGGACCTGCGCCTCGGTCATGCGGCGGGTGGTCAAGTTGAACTGGTTGGTTTTGTTTATGAGCTGCGCAACCCGAGCCATGTTCCTCGTCGTTACGGGTTCGATGACCGCCCGCATCTCGAGTCTTTGAAGAAAATCATCGTAACTGGCAGTGGAAGCGACAAGCTGTTCACGAGCCCGATTGTCGTGAAAAAAGTCTGCGCGAATCTGGTCTTCGTTGGTCACGGTTAAAATGTCGAAGACATTTGCCCTATCCAAGGCTTGAACGAAGAGAGACGGGTCTTCCGGAACATCGATCACTGTGACGGTCGGCAGGCTGCGACTGACGAGATGCCGCTCGGCGGGATTATCGTCAAAGAAGACTATTGAGTCCAACCCGATGTTTAGTTGTTGGGCGATTCGCTGAAGACTTTGATCCTTCGGCTCCCAACCTGCAACAATGCATGAGATGTCGGATTCCTTCAGAATCATGTCCCTATGTTGACGAAAAGGCAGAAGAGCGTTTTCGAGTTCGTTTTTGCTGGCTACCGCCAGCAGAACCCCGCGATCCTTGAGCGCCTTCACATAGATTTGAAACTGCTGGAAGGCTTCCCCTTCGGGCTGGCCTGCACCCAATTTGATGCCATCGAGGCCGTCGTCACCAATTACACCGCCCCAGATCGTATTGTCCAAATCGAGCACCAAGCATTTCTTGGATTTTCCGGCCAACGCCCCAAGCAACGCACTCAAACGATCAGCGTAGTGGGGCTGGCACGCAAAGCTCACGGCGGTCTTCGTCTCGTTCCAGAGCCTTGAATCGAACCAGATGTCCTTGCCGCAAATCGCGGAGAGCTGTTCAATATCGTTTACGTATATCTGTTGAGGCAGCCCGCGTGCCAGAGCTTCATTCAAAGCCCGAATGATGCTGTTGCGGCTTCCCGGCAGCAGAGCGTCAAGAGAGCCCTAACGCGCGTTCGCTCGAGGTCTCGAAATTATTGATAATCAGGGCGCAGCCGAAGCGCTCGTTGCGGCTCGATATAATTCGAGGTACCTGTCCGTCAGTTCCCGTACGACTCGCGTCAGGATCGACCGATACAGGCGGCAACGCCAAGTTATAGCTCGAAACATGAAAATGAATGACATCCGGCTGGAACGATCGCAACGCCGGCGAATCGCCCCAGATTTCCTGCTCGAACAATCCGAAGCCGCTTTCATAAGTCGTCAGTATCAACCCTCGCTGCAATGCGAAGAGCCGAATCAGCGGCAGTAGGAAGTGTGTGGTCGCTCCTCCCAATATGGCTAATTTCTTAGAGGTAGTCGCTCGCTCTCTGAGCAGTAGAGGCGAAATTTTGTCCAATTGACCGGCGGCGTACTCCACCACGTCGAGTGATTCGTAGGGCCCGACGCGGAAAATCAGATCCAGTGCCTGGGAAAAGCGGCCAGCCAGCATGTGACCTTTGATATCAGCTTTCATAGATAACATATGGTGTCTGAAGACAATCCGCTAAATATGCAGAGAGTAGACAATGGGGTGCTTCGTTGTCTAGACTAGCTGCAAAACGATAATGCAGTGTTAACTCAATTGTCCGAGAAATTATTGAAGCTAATGCTGCCTGTCGACCGACCGTTCTCGTTCTGCTGATCGAGTCAGTTGGCTTCTTGAAGGTGCTTTTCGTTTCAGAGCGCGGCCGTAGTGCTCTTCAACAGTATCGATTTCCTAGTATTCCTAACCGTTGTCTACAGCCTGTATTTGGTCTTGCCGCATCGATGGCAAAACTGGATGCTGCTCATTGCCAGTTATGTGTTCTATGGCTGGTGGGACTGGCGGTTTCTCGGCATCATTGCGTTTACCACGATCTTGGATTATGTCGTCAGCCTCAAGATCGTGAGCAGTACCAGCGAGCGTTCAAAGAAGATATTTCTTAGCATCTCCGTGGGCTGCAATTTGGCGATGCTGGGTGCCTTCAAGTATTTCAATTTTTTTGTCGGATCGTTTATTCATCTGGGAAACCAGGTGGGTCTTCATCTGGACTGGGTACCGCTGCACATCATTCTGCCCGTCGGCATCTCTTTTTACACCTTTCAGTCGATCAGCTACTCCGTAGACGTTTTTCGGGGCAATATCGCGCCGCCCCGACGGTTTCTCGATTACGCGCTGTTCGTGGCATTTTTTCCCCAGATGGTGGCGGGGCCAATTCAACGCGCCACATTTTTTCTTCCGCAGGTAGTTCTTCCGCGAAAGGTCGAGTTGAATGAGGTCTGCCGCGGCGCGTTTTTGATTCTCTATGGTCTATTCAAGAAAACCGTCATAGCCGACGGTCTTGCCACCTCGGTCAATGGCGTATTCAACTCGTCCAGCGGCAATTCCCGCCTCGACGTACTGGTCGCGACCTATCTGTTCGTGCTGCAAATCTATTGCGATTTCTCCGGATACACCGACATTGCGCGCGGCGTCGCAAAGTTGATGGGGTTCGAGCTCTCGAAGAATTTCAAGACGCCATTTTATGCTGCTTCCCCATCAGAGTATTGGACCCGTTGGCACATCAGCTTGTCGAGCTGGGTCAAAGACTACGTTTACCTGCCCTTGGCGTTGCACTATCTCAGGCGAGACGACGGGAAGTTTAATGAGTACAAACCCCATATTTACTCGATGGTGTTAATGGGCCTGTGGCACGGCGCTGCGTGGACGTTTGTCTTGTGGGGACTGTACCACGGGACGATGCTGGTGGCATGGGACGTCATTCAGGTTATCCGCGCAGTTTCAGCAAGGTCTTCATTAGGCCCGTACGAATCGCATTCTACTTTCAGATAACGGCATTAAGCTTGCTGATTTTTAGGGCAAACTCTGTTCACCAGATTGGCGATTTTCTGCATTTACTCCTGTGGGAATGGCTCAGAACCGGACAGACTCGATATTTTCACACCTCCATTGTCGACCCTGATAGGAATTCCTCTTTTCTTGGTGTTTGATTTCTTGGCCTTTCATCACTCCAGCGACCTGTTTTATCGCAAATGGCCCGCCGCGGCGCGCGGTTCTCTCGTCGCCATTTTGTTCATTCTCGTACTGATGGGTTGGTCCAATGCCCCCGCAGAATTCATCTATTTCCAATTCTAATTCCAGCTTGTTGCCTAACAACAAGTCCTCTGCAGCAGGAAGCTTTCGCGTGGAAGAATCTGCTTGCGACGGCCGCCTTTTTCCTATTGTTTCTCGCTCTGTTTGAGTTCTTGACGTGGGCCGTTTTCACCAAGACTCGTCTGGCTCACGGCGCGCTGCGCCAGTACATGTGGTATGGCGCTTCTTACGAATCGAAACTCCGTGAATTGGCGAACACTCCCAACTTGCCGGCGAACTCGGTGCTGTACTGCTGGTTGGCTTGGCGACGGCAAGCTGCGTTCGCTACCTAACGATGTCGATATGACGATTTATGGCATGTCATTTTCGGCAAACCTTAGCGACGCGATACGCGAATTGCGACCGCAGTTTACCCAACGATTCGTGGGAGGGCCGGGTGCTCCGCTTAGCCACACATATGCGATCTACCAAGTTGACAAGCAATTACGCAAGACTCGCTTTGCAGTGATCGGCGTTACCTCGGGTGCCGTGCAGGAGGTTCTTCTCATGAATCGGGGCAGCCTGTTTTCGGATGCACCCTTTCCATATTTCTTTCCCCGCTACAGGATGGACGGCGATCGTTTGGTGCTTGGCGCCAATTCTTTAATTAACTCGGCGGACGAATTGCGCGCAGCTTTCAATGATCCAGCATTGTGGGAGCGCCAACTCGCCGTGCTGTCGGCTAATGACTCGGCTTACCGGCGTTTCTTTCGCACGCGACTTTCTGGACTATAGCGTGCTAGGGCGCTTTCTACGCCGGGCGATGTCGAAACGTCATTCAGCGGATTACTCGAGTAAAGTCTTGGGCGCCGACGGCTTTAACCGCGAGAACGAAGCGCCGAAGCTCTTTCGCGGACTTCTACGCCAAATGGTGCGCGAACTGCGTGCCGAGAATGTGAAACCCATCGTCGTATTGTTCTCGCTCCAGGGACACGGCAATTATTTGTATGATTTGGTTGCCGACATTTTGCGGGACGAAGCTGTACCTTATGTAAATTCCTTCGATTTCTGTCGATCGGACGATCGTGACAAATATCAGCCCGACATGCATTTCGTTCATGATTGCAACATGAAATTCGGGCAGCGAACCCTGCAAATAGTTGATGCAGCCGAAAAGGCCGATGGCAAAAATTGACGATCTAAACGTGGATTGCCTGGCCCAATTGGGCCGGGCGTGTAGCTCGGCAGATGCCAACTCAGTCTAACGCCGAAGGCGTATATCGGTCTGTTTGGTTATGCAGAGGGGGTGGAGTTGGTATTGTCGGCTTTTGCCAGACGCGCAGACCTAGGCGTCGTCGAGTCCGGCGGCAACATCCACATCGGCCCGATCGCGCCGATCAAATGCGCCGCTGTCGCCGTGGATCCACACGGCATGATCGCCGCCTTGGTACTACAAATAAGTAACGACGCAGCTACGCTAGGCAACCGCCGGGCGCAGACGGCTAACGAATCGTACCGACAGGCGATTCGCGACCTCAGTGTGAGGGGACGCTCGATATAACGCCAACACGCAATGCCAACCACGATCACAAACGCTGTACCCAGAAAATAAAATATCGGCGCGCCGTGCATCCCAGTGTACCAAATCCGAGTCGGCGCCACAGCTGCGTAAAGGCCGAAAGAACGAAGAAGTCGGCTGAGGTAGATTGAATACGAGGCATCACCGAGCAGATGTAGGAACGTCCATCTGGGCACGCTTTTTGAAAGGGCCAGGAGAACAATCGCTGCGGCCGGAATTCCGAAACGGAAAGAACGCAGCAGCAAGAGACCCTCTGGTGGGGCACAGAGCAAGCCCACAAACAACAGTAACAGTGCGCCGACCACCAATGCATTCATCGGAAGAGCTGCATTGCGCATGGCATGCCGCGCAATCAAGATTCCATAGACAAATTCCAGGATGATTGGATTCGCATAGAAACCGAAAATGCCGCGCGGCTGGAAGGCGAGCCCTAGTAGAGCTCAGAACTGTCATCGGAATCGCCGCAATCAGCACAACATGCAATGGCTTGCGGCTACCCAACCATATTGCGCAGGCAAAGATCACGTAAAACATCATTTCAAGGTTCAGCGTCCAGCCGGGAGTCACCAGCGGTATGTAAGTCCCTCCGGCGGCAGGGTTTCCATGAGCGATAAAAGCCACGGACGCCAAGGCGTGCCTCCCACTCCAGTCTTGAAGACTTTACCGAATTTGAGGAGCAAACAAAAGCATCGCCACTATGAAAATCGTGGCCGCCCAATACAATGGCGCAACTCTGACAAGCCTGCGGCGCAGGAATTCTGATGCCGTGATCTTGGTCCCGCCGGATGTCGAATACATCATGATGAAGCCGCTGATGACAAAGAAAATGTCAACCCCGGACTGCAGCGTCTGAAATTCTCTAGCGCCGTTGATGGAATTCAGCTGCAGCGACAGGTGGTAGACCACTACCATCATTGCTGCTAGACCCCTAAGGTACTGTATGCCTTGCAAGTCCTTGCGGTTCGCGACCTTCGCGTGACCCGCGATTTGCTCCATGGCGTTCATGACATTTGGGCTGATTAAGTACGTAACTGATAGCCGGCCGATAATCCGCCTCTAGTACTGTCGAATTCTTATAGAGGATATTACCCCGTTTAACAACCGACCGGCCACCGCTGGTACAGAAACTCCTCATCCCTCGCGCAAAAACGCCTGCCTCCAATCATGGTGGATTTGTGGCGCCGCCTATGGAAGTGGAAGCGCCACACGAAAGACACTGAGAGCCGTTGAGGATCGAGCAACTACGCGCCGCGGCACCTTTCCGCCGCCGAGTCATTGAACACGGAGATTCGTTGGAGCCGCGGGCACGGCGGGCGTTTGCCCCGGACTCGTAGAATACGTCCAAGACACGACGTCTTGAATCGCGGTTAGTCCTCCCGTGGCGCCCGTGAAGCCGACGTAAGCGGTGTTCCCTCCCACGGTCGCCGGGATATTGATCGCCCAGCTCTTCGAAAAGGAGGCTTTGGTCTTCGTATCCGTGATCGTCATCGTGAGCGTCGTTCCGTTGTAAGCGAGCGTCACATTGAGAGGATTGCCGCTGTGGAGATTCAGCCCCGAAGAAGCTCATGTCGACACGATCCGAGTAGGGATCGGCGCCGTTCGTGTATAGGCCAGTCTTGTCCCCCGATCCGGTATAAGTCAAATTTCACGGCGACGCTGCTCAGAAGTCCCGCGATTTGTGCCGCCACGGCTCCCGTGGATGCCGGAGTAACCGAGACCGCTCTGATTGTTTCCAATGGCGTTGGGACCACCGCTGACATATAGGATTGAGCCGTCGGATGAGGCTGGTGGTTGGTTCTGGATGGTAAACGTCATTCCGTTAGCGCCGGGATTCAGCAACTGGAGCGTGAAGTTCGTCGTGAACGATTGCACGTTGACCGGGACCACGTACCAGGCGGATCCCGCCTCAAGTACCTGGCCGTATCCGTCAGCTGAAGCGCAGATCCATTGAACTGGGCGGAGCCATTTACGGTGACCAGATTCGAAGCGTTCGCGAAGCCGTTCGGGAAGTTGATGAGTGGCGTACCGGCTGGTGCGATCTCGTAATTCGCCACGGCCACCAAGCTATCGGTATAACCGGCTTCAACCGCGACCGCCTGAACAACCTCGCTTGAACTCACCGAGATCGGGCCTGTGTACTGAGTCGATGAAGTTGTGGGTTGCTGCCCGTTGGTCGTGTAATAAATCGTCGCTCCTGCAGGCGCGCTGATCGACACGCTTTGCGCGGACGTATACGACCCTGCAGCGACGCTGAAAGTCGGGGCGGCGAGTCTTGTGGCATATCCCTGGCTAAAGCTCCATGTCAGAATATTTGTTGTCACCGGCGGGATCTCGCCCGCCGGTGAAGCCGACCCAGGCCGAGTTGCTTCCCATGATCGCCGGAATATTGACCGGCCAACTCGTCCTGTACTGGCGCATTCGTCACCGTGTCTCGCAGAGTCATGGTCAACATGCTGCCATCGTAGACGATGTGGGCTGCCATGACGTGGCCGCTGTAAAGATTGATCCCGGAAGGATTCAGATCAATCTGAGGAATCAATGCAGCCTGGGTCCTCCGTTGATGTACAAACCGGTCGAATTGGGATAACCGCCCGACGGATAATTATTCTGAAGGTCATTGTTCACATCGAACTTGACGGCGATACTATTGACAATCGGCATTGCTCCCCGAGAGGAGCGTAGGAGCCATAACCGTCCAGATTCGCGTCCGCGATGCATCGGAACGCCGGAGCCATGGATTGGTGGTGCTGTTGCTGTTCTGGACGCAGAAAGTCATGCCCGTTATGGAGGTACGGAGAGGCCAGACGCAATTTGGAAGGTGAAATCTGTCGTGAAGGACGTAATGTTCTGCTGGGTTTTATACCAAGCACCGCCGGCTTCGTGCTGCGCCTACTCGTCCATTGGTGAGATCGATCGCCGAACCGACGATGCTGAAGCATCCAGGCAGCTTGAATTGCGCCCGACGCACCAGCAAAGCCGCTCGGATAGCTGAAAATCAAAGTTGCGCCACGCGCCTCCCGCGGACGCGACTTTGCAGAACGCGAGCATCGCCATTGCGATCAGCGCCGGCAACGTGTTCAAAACTTTCAGTGTTCGCCCTTGGTACATCGTGACCTCTTTAAACGCAATTAGGTTCTCGGTCGGCAGACCGGAGGCTTTGCGTCATCGCCCCCGGTGAGCTTGCCCTTTCGGGCTACCTCGCAGTAAACAGCGTCCAGCTGCCCGGTGCAATCTGACGCAATCTAGAGACGCGTGTAGCGTCGGCAATTGGCTACAAAAGGTATTGAATGCTCGCACTGGGACCGTATCGGCCTTCCCCGAAATTATGGTAAATCAAAGGTATGGCGCCCCCCATATAAGGCGCCATGGCGACTGCGTTGATCGCATGTCCGGAACATGGAGCACCACTGAGTCCAATACGGGCATTTCAACGCCTCGGTCGCCGAGAAGCTCCAGGCCGCCTGCGCGCCGAGCACACATACGAGCCTGGGGTCGGAACGCCAGACCGATCTCCAGATATCGCACATTTGTGCGGTGCGCATTCCGAACCACTCCCGATTGTACTCGTAATCTCCACGGCCGATGAGCGTGTAGGCCAAAGAGCTCTGCCCCGATCCACAGCGTCTTATTCACCTCGTTGCTGAGCTCCACATAGATTTTTGCGACTCCCAATTGATTATGGATGGTCCCCATTTGTCTGGAATTGTCATCGCCTTCACCGGAACGTTCATCCAAGCATCGGCAGACACCGCGTTGGCGAGTTGCACCGCGATCTCGATCGGAACTCCCTTTGAAGTACCGAAGAACGCATACGTTGGAATGGGGCGATCAGTCCATGACGACAGCGTACTGCCGTTGGTCTGAAACCAATCCATAAAGCGCAGGGCGCGAAAATTCTGAATAAGTTTGAGAAAGGCCGGATTGAAGATTTGCCCAGCTTTCGCCGCAGCCTCATTTGCCGCCGTTACTACTTTAATGTTACGCAAGTAATTCCGTATGGTGCGGATCGGTTGCGACGATGCGCAGATCGATACCATTGTTACTGGGGGTGACATTGATAACGTCTCGACCCGGTGAGCGACGTACCAGGGCGGCGTCGAGTCCATAGCTTAACGTCCCCTGGCCATCGTACAGCACGATGTACTGACCTGCCGGATAAATACCATTGGCCGTGTTGGGCATGCCCAGAAGAAATAGAACACCCAAGGAATTGAATTGCTGCGTCGTAGGCTCGTTGACGCTGTTGAGCGTGATCGGCCACCCGTTCGCATCGAGATTGACGTATTTCTCCTCCTTGGTGTCCCAGGTGGCATTCGAATGCGTAATCCACCGCTCCGACGTAACAAAGCTATTGATGAACGGTTGCTCGGACGCGTAGTAGTTCACGGTCGCGAGATTTATGCCCATCGCGGATTGGGCGTTGAAAGAGGTGGCAGCACGCGCCCCGCCGGACAACATCAGGATAAACGCGGTAACCCACACCAGTCCAATCACCGCGATTGGCATTTGGACGCGAGAAGCAGCCAAAGTCGAAGTGTTAGAAGCCACCACGTTTTTCACCATCATTGATGGAGGACCAATAATGGCGCGAGATCGAACCTCGAAAGTTCGGCTAGCCGTTAACACTCATGCTCGCAGCTTCCACCAATGATCGCGCGCCGACGCGCCAGGGACACCAACGGGCGCGTCACGGCCACGGTGTCGTACCACTTGGGGTTGTTCAGGCTACTGGTGCACCCCTTTTGAATCGACAATGCGGGGTTATAAACGAGTGCCACCACATCCGGGTTGAGCCGACGGAAGAGCGTGAACGCTGCGTCGATATAGAGTCTACTGCCCTCCGGATGGTGCTCGGGCAGGACGACCGCCTGCTCCAGGTACGCGACGAGGCGCGGCAATACGCGCGCATGCACCGCGTAGCAATGCGCCCAGATGAAGTCCGGCGTTCGGCGCCACAAAGCCGGTTGGCTGCTCGGCCAGTTCGTGCGTCAACGAGTGTCCGAAAAAGCACAGGTCCCATTCGCGCTCCTTCAGCGTCTCGACCAAAGCCTGCTGCTCGCGGCGCATGCGCCTGCTGAAAATGGCGTCATCTTCCAGGACCCATATCGTTTGCAGACCGTCCTGCAACGCCTGTCGGAGGATTCCGAGGTGGCTCAGAAAGTTGCCGTAGACTCCACGCGATGGCCACCCGTTCCAGTCGCTGGGCACAGGGGCATGGGGAATTTGGACCTTGGGTTGCCGGATATCGATGCCCATGTCGCGCAATTCCGTCGATAGCGACTGAAAGCGATCCGGCCGGTCCGGTAAATGAATTATCGCAATGCGATCAAAATATTCATACAGAGTCATTTGCCGACCTTCCTGCTGTGGATCGCAAGTCGTAAAGGCGAGATTCGCCACTGCGCGCGCCAGTCTAACAAATAGGGGGACGCGCAAGGGTACAACCCTATGCATGGCTCCGGGGTTCCTTCAATAATGCCGCTGTTGCCGCACATAGCCATGTCGCCGTTTCAAATTACCGCGGGCAAAAAGAGCAGCCTACTATTCGAACTTCAACCCTGCGGTTTTGAGGTTGGCGCTCGGCTTATCGAGCCATTCGGGCCGCGCGAAGAGTTCGTCGCTGACGATCTTTTCCATCATCGCGCGAGGACCGCTCCGCGTAAACACGTGATCACCGCTATTGATGGTATGTATGTGGCAACGCTCCGCGAGGCGTTTGACGGAATTTCCGGCTTGCAGTTTCAACAGGTCAATCCCGGGTTCGCCGCGCGCAAACACGAAAACCACCCTGACCCCGCGCGCGACAACTTCCTCGAGTTCGGTGCCGAGATCATTCGGCAGACGGAGGTGCAAGCGGCGAGCGATGTCCCGTAATGTGGATTCGGCCGCGAGAAGCGGACGCTGCATATATATCTTGACGATGCGCAGAATATTGACCTGACCGGTAACCATCCGTTTCCATGCGGCCAGCGAGAATACCTGCTCACGGTAGACTCCGGGATTGCGGACGACTTCGACCAACTGGAGGCCCTGCAACGTTTCACCGGGCTTCCAGAAATAATTCTGCGGGTTGACCATGAGAATACGATTGACCGGCAAGCCGGCAACGGCTGCCCGCAACGCGTGATAGGCGCCGGAACAAAGACCGGCCAGCGTGACATCACGAACGCCATAGCTGCTGCGAAGGAAGTCGATCGCGGCGCGAATATCATCTATAGCTTCCTGCGGAAATACATTATCCGCGACGCGTCCGGGACGAGTTCCGCTATCGCCCACCCCCCCTAAGTCCATGCGCAATACCACATAGCCGTGCTGCGCCCAGCGCCGTGCCATCGACACGTACAACCGGCTTGCGCCGATATGATGATCGGCGCCGGCATTGAGGAGAATGACCGCGCGCCGGCGAATCTCGTTGGCCGGCGGCTGGGTGATGATTCCGAACAACAACGCGTCGGCGCCGAAGAACACCGGTCTTTCGGTCCGTATGACCTCGGGAGCGGATGCACTCCCCGCCAGCGTCAATTCGTTCGTCGGGCCGGTGGAATTGGACTCACTGATTGGCTGTCCGGCGTTCCGATCGGGCTTGGCAGGAACCTGTTCGGGTAGCTTCGAGAGCCAATCGAGCGTTGCCGCAATCATCTCTTTCGGCACTTGCGCAAATTGCGGCGGAGTCATCAGCATCTGGACGAGACCCGGCAACGCCACGCGCGTTGCACGCCCCTGCATCTCCGGTGAATGCGAGCGCCCGCTCAGGCCTGGCATGATCGGGCCTTCGATGACGAGCATCGGCGGCAGCGGCGGCGATTGAAGCGTGGATAGATCCACCTTCGCAAGCGCCTCGAGTGTGGCTGCCGAGAACGCGAATCCACTGACTTCCATCCCACCGGCACGCGCCTCCTGCTGATCGAGCGGCGGCTCAGACTGATCGAGCAAAGAGGCCGCCATGCGCGTTGTGCGAAGCTCGCGCAGATAGCGGCGTCCGGTGATAATCGGAGATACGACGACGAGCGCACTGACGGTATTGTCTTGGGAGGCCGCCAGTGTCGCCAGCAGTGCGCCAAGCCGAAATCCAAGCAAGCACACCTGCCGGACACCTGTTCGTGACCTTAACTCTTCTGCAGCGGCCAGCACGTCTTGAGTCCAGATCTGCAGTTGATCGGCCTGTGGATCAATCTCCGGAGAATCACCCGTACCCAAATAATCAAATCGAAGCGCCGGCATTCCCGCCGCCGCGATGGCTTCCGCGAACGCACGCATCCCGCGATGCGCGCAAATCGCCTCGTAGCCGAACGGCTGACAGAGGACCACGCCAACGTCTGCGTTCGAGTCGTTCAGGGACCGATGCAGCCATCCGAACAAGCGGTGCTCACCGGAATTGAAGTAAAGAGCGTGCGCAGAGCCGACGGCCCCCACAGGACTTTGCAGCAACTGGACTTGAGCTGACACGGCCTACTAATACCCCATAAAACAGGTCGTTATATTCTATCCGACCATCGTCGGTGCAATGGCGAGCTGTCGCTCAATTCCGAGTTATTCGATGCCGGGACCGCTGATCGAAAGACCGCGCGAGGAAGATGGACGAACTCACCGACGGGTTTCGAAGTCACGCTCGTAAAGGTCACCAGGAAGGCGGAGCGCCCCTGTCGCAATTATGCGACAGGGGGCATCCGAATGCAAAGATTCGATACGGAGAATCGTTATGACCGTGTTAGTGTAAGCCCCGTTGAATATAGCTCCTATGTGCCTGTTTGTGTTGCATTAAACTGCCGTGAGTAGACAACTTGGGGAGACATCCTTGACTACGTGTTCTAGCGCCTCATTTTGAAAATCGCCTACTTCGTCAATCAATATCCCAAAGTAAGCCATAGCTTCATTAGGCGCGAAATCCTGGCGATGGAGCGTCAGGGATTTGAAATACAGAGGATCGCGCTCAGAGGCTGGAAAGAATCGTTGCCTGATGCCGAGGACCGGCAAGAGCAAGAAAAAACGCAATACGTCTTGAGGACGGGACTTCGCGGGCTACTGCTTCCTTGGTTGCTGGGACTGCTACGTTCGCCCCTCAAGATGTACGCGGCCTTCCGTTTGGCCATTCGAGTCTCTCGCCAAACGGATGGGCGTCTTCTGCATCATTTAGTGTGTGTCGCGGAGGCGTCGCGCATATTGAACTGGATCGTAAGGTCTCGGACGCGTCATCTACACGCTCATTTCGGCACCAATTCGGCCGAAATTGCCATGCAGATACGCGTTCTAGGGGGCCCGCCTTTCAGTTTCACCGTGCACGGCCCGGACGAATTCCTCGCGCCACTGGGCCTCGAAGACAAGATCAGCAGATCCGCTTTTGTGGTGGCGATAAGCTCCTTTGGGCGAAGCCAGCTTTACCTGCGCACCGCAGCCGCCCTATGGCCCAAAATCCGCGTCGTTCACTGCGGGCTCGAGACGAGTTTTCATTCAGGAGCTACGAGTACTCGAATATCCGATTCTCGCCTGGTTTGCGTCGGTCGATTATGTGAAGCCAAGGGGCAACTGCTGCTCATTGATGCTGTCGCGCGGCTCAAACAGCGCGGAGTTCCCATAGATCTGGTTTTGGCGGGGGACGGGCCCATGCGCACGGAAATCGAGAAAAGGGTGAGAGAATGTGGACTCCAAGATAGAGTACATATCACCGGTTGGATCAGCGGCGACCGAGTGCGCGAGGAGATCCTTGGCGCCCGGGCAATGGTCCTACCGAGCTTCGCGGAGGGCCTGCCGGTGGTCATTATGGAGGCTCTGGCACTGAGAAGACCTGTGATTACGACCTATATCGCGGGGATTCCTGAATTAGTCAGGGCCGGAGAGAACGGATGGTTGATTCCTGCCGGCTCGATCTGCGCCTTGGCCGCAGCCATGGAAGATTGCCTTGCACGATCATCGGACGAAATCGAAAGCATGGGCGACGCAGGGAGACGGCGTGTCATCGAGCATCACTCCATCGATATCGAAGCAGGGAAGCTCGCCAATCATATTCGCGGTGCCGATTCACCGTGTGCGTGACATCTATGTTTGACAATATTCGACAGGATTTGAAGGCGCACGACGGCAAGTGGGGCGCCCAGGGATTTTGGGTACTGACGGTGTATCGCTTCGGGAGATGGCGCTACGGTGTGCGGCCTCTGCTCCTCCGAAAGCTCTTATCGCTCATCTACAAAATTGCTTTCAAATTCATTCAAATCGTGACCGGCATCGAATTGCCGTGCGAAGCCCAAATTGGTCGAAATTTTGTCATCGACCACTTTGGCGGAATTGTAATCAGCGGCTATGCCAAGTTCGGAGACAACTGCCGCATTCGCAATGGCGTGGTGGTTGGATTGCGCCGAGTGACTGAACCGGCAGCCCCGACCATTGGGGACAACGTCGACATCGGGACCGGCGCGAAACTGTTGGGACCGATCACGATTGGAAATAACGTATCGATCGGTGCGAACGCGGTCGTGTTGACGGATGTTCCGGATGATTGCATCGCTGCCGGCGTTCCCGCCATCATCAAGCAAAGACGAAACTAGCGTGTTTGCGGTGATTTTGGACGCCCTATTCTCGGTCTTTGCTGCATTGTTTCTCCTGCCGATTGCGGTGCTGACCATTGAAGTCGCGGCGGCCGTTTGTGGGCGCCGAATCGTATTTGCCGTTTCAGGCACACGCACGCCGGTGGCGATTTTAATCCCCGCGCATGATGAGGAAGGAGGTATCGCCGCCACGCTTCGGTCCATCACCCCGCAACTGGGGGAGCGCGACCGGCTCATCGTCGTAGCCGATAATTGTACCGACGGCACCAGGAATGTCGCGGAGGCGGAAGGAGCGGAAGTCGTATCTCGCACGAACTTGGAAAAGCGCGGCAAGGGCTTTGCGCTGGATTTCGGCTTACGATACCTAGCGGCGAACCCACCCGACATAGTGATCGTTGTAGACGCAGATTGTCATGTAGCTCCGGCCGCGATCGATCATCTTGCCGGGGTATGCGCCAACTACCGGCGGCCGGTTCAAGCGCTGTATCTCATGCACAATCAAGAGAAACCTCGGCTACGGATGCGAATTGCCGAATTTGCCTGGGTAGTCAAGAATCTGGTGCGTCCGACGGGACTTGGAAAGCTCGGCTTGCCATGTCAGCTCATGGGCTCGGGGATGGCTTTCCCATGGATGAGCATCAGTAACATGGATTTGGCCGATGGGCATATCGTTGAGGACATGAAAATGGGCCTGGATCTGGCAAGGCTCGGTGTCCCGCCCATTTTCTGCCCGGAAGCCTTGGTGTTCAGTCTGTTTCCGACTCACGAGAAAGGGATCAAGGATCAGCGGACTCGCTGGGAACATGGCCACCTCGGCATCATATTGAGCGAAGCACCGCGGGTGTTCTTCCAGGGATTGAAAGAAAGGGATTTTTCCCTGATGGCGTTGGCACTGGACCTTTGCGTCCCACCGCTCGCCCTCTTGCTGATGCTCGTCTCGGTTTTCTGGTTGGTCGCGGCGCTATTTTATGCGGCCAGCGGATTTGGCGCTCCGCTGCTGATCATGAGCTCCGCGTCAGTGCTCTTTGGACTTGCGGTGCTGACGGCATGGGTGAGCCACGGACGACGAATCATCTCCTTTTCAAGTCTACTGTCCGCTTCCGTATACGCTCTTTGGAAAATTCCCATGTATGTGCATTTTGTCTTTTCGAGACAAAGCGAGTGGATACGATCGAAACGCGACAAAGATCGCTAGTATCAAATTCTAAAGAACTCTGCGTAACGTTCTCATTAGAATAGGGGGCACCAGATCGTTCGCCAATTGGCTGGCACGCTGCCTGATAGTTAGCTCGAAGTCCTTCTCGTTTCGAGGACGAAATATCGTCGAATGCTCGCCCGTGATTTCCTCTGCCGGACGCCCGTTGCTGAAATAATATAGAGCGAGTGACTTGCGCGTCATGCCTTCAGGACACTGAAGAGGGTCAGGATGACCATGAAACGTGAAGTCGGTGGTGCCGAAAACCATCATCCGATTGAAAACCGGCAACACTTTCGCTTCACAGCGAGTCACATCGCGATCCCAGAGTTGCAGATGGCCGCCGTATTCTTCACGCCAATCCTTGTTCAAATACAACAGCAAGTTGAGGCGCCGATCGAGACCAAAGTCGCGATGCTTATTGAAGTCTGCATGCACTCCTAGCTTGCCCCCCGGTACGATCTGATGGAGACCGCCGCCTTCGAATCCTGGATCGGAAATCAGATTTTTGATGCCGGTGATTCGACTCAGAAATTCCAGAAAAGTGATCGAGTTCAGGTGGTACATGAACAGCCGCGTCGCAGGTCCGAAAGACGCTTCGGCGGAGGACGCGAGCTTAATCTCCTGAGCAGTATCGAAAGCCTGCCAACGGATGGCGCCCGGGGCGGGGAATTCGCCAAGAACCTGATCTACGATGGCGGGATCGAAAAAATCATCAAAAACGATGTGCGGAAACGGCTTCGCGTTGATATACGTCGAATACGCGGTTTCACTGACCTCTCTCATGCGCGAGAGCGGTAGAAAAGTATCCATCGTCAAATCGTTGATTGCTCTCATTGCCCACACATGATCTAGGGGGATGGAAATTTCTCGGGCGAGGTTACCAGACCGGGCTGCGGGATAACATACGCTTTGGCTGGACTGCATCTATAGCCGGCGCTTCATAGATGGATTTCGGACCGATGTATACCGCGGTCATAATCCATTGAAAAACAAGATATTCTTGTGTCGCGCGCACGAAAATCACCCTAAATCGTGTGCGGCACGCAGCAGAGTGCGCGCCGTCCAACAGTCCGCAATCAGCGACATATTGCCCATGCGGCTTGGCGACGCTTTAATCTCGCCATGTGCACAAAAAGCAACTTGCTGTCATTGCCTCGGCTCGCAACATTGCTGGCCGTCACGCTGCTTGCCGCCGGCTGTAATGATGATGTATCCCCTGTTTCGACGGCAAATGCTGCCGCGACCGCGCAAAGCAACTCTGTAACCACACCCGCCAGCGTCCGGCTCAGCGGCACGCCGGCGGCAAGCGTTACCGTCGGCAGCGCCTACCAATTCCAGCCCACCATAGCGGCCGGCGGCACCATAACATTCAGCGTGCATGGCCAACCGACTTGGATGGCTTTTAACACGGCGACGGGAGCATTGACCGGCACGCCCACCGCCAGCGAAGAGGGCAGCACGGCCCCAATCACCATCACCGGCAGCAACGGGACCACCAGCGCTTCGATTGGTCCGTTCATAGTGCAAGTGAAGGCTCCGGCGGCCTCGTCCGGTTCGGCCACACTGTATTGGATACCTCCGACGAAGAACACCAATGGCTCCCCCATCACCAATCTGGCGGGATATCACATTTACTACGGCACCAGCACCAATGCCATGACGACCACGGTCACCGTGGAGGGAGGCTCGTCGGCCACTTATACGATTACCGGCTTGAATGCCGGGACCTATTACTTCTCGGTGGTCGCATATAACACCGAGGGCGTTGATAGCCCGGACTCAAACGTAGAAAGCAAAACGATTTAGGACCTCTGCGGCGCCGGCCGCCTACATTACAATTCAGATCAAGAAAGATCGATAACTCCCTAGTATTATAAAAAAAAGACGACCACCGTGACGGGTGGGCCGGCGGCCACTTTCCGCAAAGTGGACATAACACAGAAATATCGCTGGCAAAAGATTCAATTTGTCGGTACAAGCACTGTCGGTAAATCGAGACACAGTGCGCATCCTGATCCGGCGTATGCCTTTAAACTTTGTCGCTCGCCCCGTCCACGGCGAAGAGTCAGCTGTGCGGTCTGTCAATCACATGAAGCATGTTTTAGATATCGACGACCACAATCTGGAAGAAGCGTTGCAGCTCGCCGCGACGTTCGGCAGCGATCGCTACGGCTACATCGTGACGCCGAATGTCGATCACGTTATCCGTCACCATGAGGACACCCACTTTCGAGCGCTTTACGCACAGGCAGCCTACGTGCTGCTCGACAGCCGTTTTCTCGCTCACACCGTGGGACTGGTCAAACGGCAAATGCTTCGCGTCTGCTTAGGCAGCGATCTGACAGCCGCCATGTTGAACTCGATCATCAAGCCGCTCGATGCGGCGATTCTGGTGGGGGGCACGCCCGAGCAAGCGCACATTCTGAAGGAACGATACGGATTGATGCAGCTGCGCCATATCGATCCGCCCATGAACTTCATCCGCGACCCGCTGGCCGTGGAGACGTGTCTGCGCGAGATTGAGGCGGCGAGTCCATTCAGATTTTGCTTCCTGGCGATTGGATCGCCGCAACAAGAGATCATTGCGCAGAAGCTGAAGGAGCGAGGCATGGCACGCGGACTCGCGCTGTGCGTCGGCGCCGCCATCGACTTCCTCACGGGTATCGAACGGCGCGCACCGGTATGGATGCAGGAGGCCGGACTCGAATGGCTGTATCGCCTTTCGAGAAACCCGCGAAGGCTTTGGAAGCGGTACCTCGTTCGCGGCCCAAAAATCTTTTTATTGTTGTGGCGAATTGAATTGCGCGTGCGGCGATCGGCCCCCATACCAAACACCGCGGCTCCGAAAACGGTACCTATCGCCACGAGCCCGGGATCGGCTTTCTAGGATCGCCTACTTGTATTCAATCAGTCCGGATTGCTCGCCTCGGATTCGGTCCACGAGGAATTTCATCTGCCCCAGCAATTCCGGGAATTTGCCCAGCACCAGTGCCGCACCCCTCCACCAGTTCTCTCGCTGGGACTGCTTGCTGCGCCGCGCTAGACGAACTACCTGAAGAGGGTAGATTGCGAGCAACCATAGACTCCACCAGCCCAACGCGAACCCGAGGATCACCGTAGCCAGGGGAATTCCCAGCGCCCATATCCACGCGCGCAACGATTCAAAGACCGAAGGACGCTCAGGCGAGCCGTCGCGAAGTGACGCAGCCAGAGCAAAGGCATACCCTCCCCGGACTCCCCGCTTCCACCACTGGCCGAAGTGGTACATTGCAGCATCGTGCAGAGTCATGAGCTCATTCAGTCGCCAGATGTGCCAGCCTGCCTGGCGTAGACGAACGCACATCTCCGGCTCTTCACCGCAGATCAGATCTGCCCGGTAGCCCTTCACCTGGTGAAACGCGCTGATCCGTATCAGCGCATCGCCGCCGCACATCTTCACGTCTCCGAACGGATATTCGCGCCACTCGATATCGATCAATAAGTTATAGATCGATTTCTCCGGAAAGCGCTCGCGGCGAAGGCCCGAAACAACCGCCACGTCGCTATGCTGATCCAGAAATTGCCTGGCCATTTCCAGCCAACCGGGAACCACTTCGCAGTCACCGTCGACAAAGAATACGTAGTCCAGCGCCGGCTGCGCCTGAATCAGCTTTTGAAAGCCCTCGTTGCGCGCCCTCGCTGCCGTGAACGGCGTGTGAAGATCGAGTTCGACAACGGTCGCCCTGCATGCCTGGGCGATTGCGATGGACTCGTCGGTGGAGCCGGAATCGACATAGACGACACCGTTGGGCAAACCTTGAACCGACTCCAGGCAGCGCTTCAATCGATCGCCCTCATTGCGGCCAATGACGACGACCCCAAAAGACGTCACGGCGCTTGCCGTCGCGTGATCTTGATGCAACCCTCGCGCGCCAGGTCAGTGCGCAGGTAGCTCCGACACGCGCCAAAAAACTCCGAAAAAGCCATGCATTTCGCCTTCGAAAATCAGAATCACCCTGTGAAGTCGTCAATATATCGATTCGGCCGCCCCCGCGCCATGATCGCAAATCACGTCCGGCGACAATGCAATTCATACTGTAAGGTCCTATACTTAAAATTCCACTATCAAGCAGGGACCCATTCATGTCGCTCAGACCTACGATTACTGCGCAATTCGAACAAGTTGCGGTGGAACAGAAGCGAAAGCTCGCGCGTCTCTCGGATGATTTAAAGCTTCTGGAGTCGGGCCTTGATTCCCTCAGTTTTGCCTTGATCGTCGCTCGTCTGGAAGATGCGGTCGGGTTCGATCCCTTCGATTCCGATGAGGACATGAGATTTCCGGTCACGTTCGGCGATTTTGTACAGCTCTACGATAAGCATCCGAAGTAAATACCGAGCACGCCTCTGCTTGCGGGCGACGCAAGCACCAACCCCGGCGATGAGAAGCCTCAAATTTCAGCTGGGCTTGGCCCCACGCGTCGCAATCCTAGCTGCCTTATTTTTTTCCGAGAAAGTCTTCCTCGGCGAATTCGTGGACTTTCATCGCGCGCAGGCGGCGCAGGGTCTCGGCGAATTCGTGCGTACCGCGCAACACTGGGGATTTCGCTTTGCAGTCGCTTTCGCGGCAGCCACCGTGGTTTTCGCCATTGTGCGCGCGACGCCCCAATTGAGGTCGGTTGACTTGTACGTTCGTACCTCGCGCATGAGCATGAGATATGTCCTAGTACACATTTTATCCATCGCTATTTTGGTGCCGCTGACTTACCTTTTGTACCGCGATGGCGTCACTCCTTTGGCGCTTACCGCCGTAGTTACACTTTGGATCGTCTTCGGCGTGGCAGCCATGCTTGCGGCTGGTTTGGCAATGATCGCTTGGCCACTCTGGCGCGACGCGGCGCGCGCGATCGGCAGCACTTGGCGCTATGCGGCATTGATCGCCCTGCTCGGCACCGGCGCCTGGCAATGGAGTGAGCGTCTGTGGGTTCCGGCCACCGCTCTGACCTTCGATCTGGTGCGGCGCGTCCTCTTGCCCATCATACCGACACTTAGCGCCGACCCGTCCACGCACGTGCTGAGCACCCATCGCTTTGCCGTGCAGATCGCCGAAGTGTGTTCGGGTCTCGAGGGCGTGGGCTTGATTCTCGCCTTCTCCGCTGCCTGGCTGCTCTACTTTCGGCAGGAATACATATTTCCTCGAGCGCTCCTGCTGATACCGGCCGGCGTGGCCGCGATTTTCGGGCTCAACGTATTGCGAATCGCGGCGCTGATTCTGATCGGAAATGCCGGCTTCCCCGATGTCGCCGTGTATGGATTTCATTCGCAGGCCGGCTGGATAGCCTTCATTGCGGTGGCATGCGGCCTGGTCCTGTTGAGCCGGCGAAGCTCCTGGCTGAATCGCACGGCGGTCGCAATCCCGAGCCTCGCCCACCACAACAACCCCACGGCGGTCTACCTGATGCCCTTGCTCGCGATTCTGGCGGCCGGCACGCTGTCTCGCGCGATGTCGGGCAGCTTCGAGTTCTTCTATCCGCTGCGCCTGATCGCCGGCCTGCTGATGCTCGCTCCGTTACCGGAGCAGGCTCGCGGCCATCGACTGGCGCTGGAGTTGGCGCGGACCCGCCGTGGGCGCCGGAGTCTTCTTGGTGTGGATGATGGCCGCGCATTTTCTGCTGCCGCCGAGCGGCATGCCGGAGAAGCTCGCTGCCGCGCCCGCCGGGCTGCGTGTATTTTGGATAGCCAGCCGGATCGCGGGCTCGGTTCTCATCGTCCCCATCGCCGAGGAACTCGCCTATCGCGGCTATCTGATGCGGCGATTGGTCAATGCGGACTTTGAGTCCGTGCCCTTCCCTGCGGTGGGTTGGCTCGCCCTAGCCGTGGCGGCGATCGTGTTCGGCCTTGCGCACGGTGCGCTCTGGCTGCCCGGCATCGTCGCCGGGTTGGCATACGGCCTTCTCGTCGTGCGCCGCGGCCGCCTCGGCGAGGCTGTTGCCGCCCACGCCGTTACCAACGCGCTGATCGCCGTCAGCGTCCTGCAATGGGGTCAATGGCAGCTGTGGTAGTTACGGCCGGCAATTTGATTTAACATATTGTATTTGAAATGCGATAACACTCAGCAGTTTGGAAAAGCCACTGTTGCCACTTGGAGACAGTGCCGCTAGCATCTCGCCGCCTTCTCCCGTTTCCAGCTCGAGGATTTCACAGTGGTTCGAAAGATTAGTTTGGCGCTTATGTTGATGACCATGGCAGGCGTAGCGTCGGCCTCCAACGGCGGCAACTCGGAACAGTGCTACCAGATTCTCTGGTTCGACTTCTGCTTCCCGTCCTCTTCGCCTTCACCGGTCAGGCTCCCGAGATCGACCCGGCTTCGGCGATGGCGGGCCTTGACGATGTTGGCGGGTGGCTTGGCCGTATTGCGTGGTCGCCGCCGAATAAACTCCAAAGAATAAAGCACGTCTTTGAGAAATCTTAGGTACCCGGGCTCAATGCGCCCGGGTCGCTTTCCAACTGACGGCCGTTCGGCCGATATCCCACGGTCAACATAGCGCGATTCTCGCCGTATCCGTAGAAGCCCGCCGTCACGCGGGCGCTGTGCTCGCATCGCAACTTGATTTCCAGCCCGCGGCCGTGGCGCCAGGTCAGCGCGGCTCCGATCATCTCATCGTCGAAATTCGAAGAGCCATTCTCGGCGGCGACGAGTGCCATGCGGGTAATCGGTTTTGTAGTATCGCCCCAGCAATTGGGCCGTCAACGCACGGGTCAATCTGCGCGCCATGCTGAACTCGGCTCCGCTGCGCGTGTAATCCAGCGAAGGGACGCCGTCGTATTCGTCCTTTTCCCAACGCCCGCTCACCGCAATCGTCGTGCGGTTGCGCTGATACTGCCACCCGGCCGAGGCGTACTGACTCGTATAGTTATCCGAGGTCTGCGCGGCAGGCGCGGTTCCGATCGCGCCGATCGCTCCGCCTTGCAGATTGCTGAAACTGGTGCCGGCATCGGTCAATTCGCGGCCCAGGGAGAGCGTCAGCTTGGCTGCCGATGAAAGCTTGCGAGACAGCTCTAATTTGGCGAGGCCGCCCGTGGTGGCGCCGTGATTCTGATCGATGGTCGTCAAAGTGCCGTTCTGATTGACCGGTAATCGAGCCGGCATTCTGATTGATGGTGGTGGCGCCCAGATCCACGGACAAGTCCGGTGCGCGCACCCTGTACCTCGTAGCGCACGAAGCCGCTGCTGCGGTCGAAGTCGCTGTTGAGCGCCGTGTTCTGGAACATCACCCGCTCGGTATCGCCGTTCAGCGATACGCTCGACTGCGCCGACAGCTGGTATCCCCACAGCGAGATTGCCCAGGAGGCGGTTGCTGTTGTACGGGCTGGTCTCGTATTGCGCGCGGGCGTAGCGCGCACTCGCGTTCAGATAGCTGCTGGCGCCGAAACGCAGGGCGAAGTCCGGACCCGTGCTCACGTAATTGACGTTCTCCAGATTGGTCGGCGTCACCGGCGTGAACGGATCGAGCGCGGCTTGCCCGAAATCATCCTGCACCACCCAGATGACTCGGTCGGGAATGAGCGCCACGTGAGCCGATCCGTCGAAGCGGCCGATCAACTGGCCGCCGTACGCGCCTTGCAGATAGTCGAGGTAAGTGAAATCGCCCTTGGCATCCAGGTCCAGCAGTCGGCTTCGCTGCCGGATGTCGAAGTCGCCGTCGGCCACCGCCATGGTTTGGCTGACCTTGTCCGAGGAAACCAGGGTCACGTTGTCGGATTCGGCGACGCCCGCATCGACGCCGTAGACGAAGGTCTGCGCCTTGGAAGCGGCGGCCGGGGCATCGGCGGACGCCGAAAGGCGTTGTCTGTGCCTCGGAGGCGGAAACCAGGACAAAGATCGAGGCGATCGCAAGCGCCGAGCATCGCGCGCTCCGATCTAAGTCGCATCGCCGGAAGCCCCGTACGTTCCATACCCGTAGTACCCTTCCGACCGGCTCACCGGGACCTGATTCAGGATGATGCCGCCCGCCTGCTGGGTATCGAACAGCGCCAGTGCATCCTGCACCGCCTGCCGCGGCGTGTGCCCCGCGCGCACCACCAGAACGACTTGACCCGCATGCTTTACCAAGGTGCGCCCTTCGTTGGTGATCAGCAGCGGCGGCGAATCCAGCAGCAAGATTCGGCGCGGATTGCGATTCGACAGGTTCATGCAGGATTTGCCGCATGCGGTTGCTGCTCAGGAGCTCCGCCGTTCCTTCGGCGCGCCTTCCGGCCGGCAGGATGGACAAGCCGCGCTGATTCGTCTGCACGATCAGAGAATCGATGTCCACGGACTCGTCCGCCAAGGCGTCCAGGAGACCGCTGCTCTTCCTTCAGGCCGACGACTTCGCTGACGTGCCGCTTGGCGACGTCGCAGTCGATCAGCAGCACGGAGACATCGCGCTCGAGAGCCATGCTGAGCGCCAGGTTGATGCTGGTAAAAGTCTTGCCGTCGCCGGGCAGAGCGCTGGTGATCATGATCACCAGCGGCTCTCCGATGCCCCTCGGTCCCCGACATGGCCTTGTCGATGAGCGGGCGCTTGATGCGGCGGTAGTGATCGGCGAATTGTCTATCGCTGCGCGCTTCCGGCAGGTAGCCGTGGGTGCGCAATGCCTCCATGTCCAGGGTCATGCGTTTCGCCGGCTCCGCGGCCGGATTGGCGGTCACGCCGGCGGCGGCGCGGCGGCCGGCTTCGAGACCACATCCGTCAGCTTGGGCGCGGCGGCGCGCGCCTGATTCCTCATCCGAGCGATCGCCTGTTCGACCAGACTCATGTCGTCACCACGGAATGATCGGCCTGCGGACGTCAATCGGACGCCCGCCCAATTCAAGCCCAGCGCGATTCCCAAGGCCACGACCAGACAGGCCATCGCCGCGGAAAATCGCCACAAGTTGCGCCGGCCTTCCCGCTGCTGCCTGCTCGGAAACGCCGCGCTGACCACGCCCAGAACGGGAAATTGGCGTCAGCTCATTCACCGCGGGCACCGAGCTCACGATGGGTTTCAAGACGTGCAGCCCATAGGCCAGCGCGCCGCCGAACAGCATGGCGCCAAGCCATATGCCGCCGAGCAGCCTGGTGCGCCGGGGCCAGACGGGGCTGACCGGCGCCGTGGGCGGCAGCACCACTTCGAAGCGCACCGACCCCGCGTTGTCCGCCCGCTCGCCCAGGCGCGCCTTCTGGTAGCTTTCGAGCAGTGCCGTGTACTGTGCCTTGTTGACATCGTAGTCGCGATTGAGCTGCTGATACTCGGCCTCGACCTGGGGCGCGCTGTTCAAGCGCGCTCGTAAGTCGGCGACCGTGCTCTGGTGCGCGGCCAATTCGCGCTGCAACGCGGCGATCTCCACCTCTTCCTTGTTGAGCTCGAGCTCGATGTTCTGATACACGGGGTTGTTGCCGGCACCGCTCGAAGCGACCGCGCTGGCGTCGCCGCGCCGCAGGCTCTCGAGCTCGGCCGCGCGCCGTTTCTTGAGCTCCTCCAGGGTGGCGCGCGCCGCAATCACATCCGGATGCTTGTCCGTGAATTTGAGCCGCAGTTCATCCAGGTTGGCCTGCGCCTCTTGGATGCGGCTGAGCGTATCGCTGCCGCCGGTCATGCCATGCGCGCCGAACACGGGTGCCGAGGCACCCGCCGCCGATATCGCGGCATCGCCGTGCAGCTGCTTGGCAAGCTCGTCGCGGCGGCTCATGGCGATCGACAGATCGGTCTCGGCCTTCTTGGCCGCATCCGTTTCGGTCTGCAGCTGCGCAAAATAGCCGCCCTGCTCGCTCGGCATGAGGCCGACATTTTTCTTCTTGAATGCGGCCAGCTTGTCCTCGGCCGCGCTCAAGCGCTGTTCGTAATCCTTGATCTGCGTTTCGAGAAATTGCTGCGCATGTTCCGAGCCCTGGCGCTTGCCGCCCAGGGTCTGCTCCACGAAGGTGGTCAGCAGGGTCTCGACCACGCGCAGCGCGCGATCGCGGCTGGGATCGGTGTAATGGAAGCTGTAGATGGTGCCCGCGGTGCTGCGCTCGTCGCCCTGCGTGCCCGCGCTGTCGACGGTCATGGCGATGCGGTCGCTCAGGAGATTCAGGATTCTGGCGCGGCTGCGCGCATCCGTGACCGTGTCCGGCAAAACGCCCGTTTCTTTGGCGATCTGTTCCAATTGCGGGCCTTCCAGCAAGGACTGGCGCACATAGTTGATTTGCGCGTCGACATTCTGGTCGGTGGTCAATCCCTGCAAGGCCGGTTTCAGCGCGGTACGCGTGTCCACGAAGACGCGTGCCTCCGCCTCGTAGCGGTCCGGCAGCGCGAACACGACGAGCCAGCCGATCACGCAAGCGATCGCGGCCGCGGCCAATGCCACCCAGCGAAAGCGCCAGGTGCTGCGCACTTCTTCCAGAACCCGGTCCAATTCCTGTTTCATGACGAAGCCTTGTTCATCAGAATCGCGTTTCCGGCACCACTAAAACATCGCCCGGCCGAAGCGGCAGGTTTTGCTTCATGTCTCCGTTATTCAGCAGGGAGTCGAGCTTGACCTTGATTTCAGTTTGCTTGCCGTTCTCGGTGCGGATCAATTGGGCGCGATTGCCGGCTGCGAACTGGCCCAATCCGCCCACGGCGAGTACGGCGTCCAGCACCGTCATCCCCTCTCTAAACGGCAGGGATTCGGGGGTTTTTACCTGACCGATGACCTTGACCTGGCTGAACACGCTCAGTGCCACCGTGACCACCACGCTGACCTTGGGCGACTTGATGTACTCGGCCAGGGATTTTTCGATGTCGTGTGCCAGCTGGGTCGGAGTCTTGCCCACCGCCACCATGTCCTCCACCAAGGGCGTGGAGATCTTGCCGTCGGGACGCACCGGAAGCGTGACCGTCAGGTTGTCGTTTTGGAATACGGACACCTTCAAGGTATCGCCCGGTCCGATGCGATAATCCGGGGCAACGTCCGCGGCTGCCGCCTGCGCGCGGGGGCCGCCTGGGCCGCGGGTTCGGCAGCCATCGCCGGGCTCAGCAACACCATCGCTGCCAGCGAGCCCACCCAGCGCATCGAGTGCCCGAGGAATCCCCGCGATTTCAATGATTTGGAGCTGATCACGAAAGTTATATTACCTCGGCTGCGGCCACGCCGTGTCTAAATTGTCAAATTCGAGGGCGGCCGACCGCGTCAAAGCCGTGAATTTAATCACGTCGCGAGCCGTCGCGCCGTGACGATGTCCGCAATTGCCGACAGCCTAGCTCCGGCACTGGTAACATCCCGTGGTGGTTACATTGAGCTCCTCGGTATCGATCATGGACCGACCGCTGCCCAACAGCTATTGGGTGATCCCGGGGCGCCTTCTGGCCGGTGAATACCCCGGAGATCCCGACCCCGCTCAGGCGCGCCTGCGACTGGCACGCCTGCGCGACGCCGGCATCGATAGCTTCGTCGATCTCACCGAAGAGTACGAGCTGCCCCCCTACAGTCTTTGGCTGCCGAAGCAGGCCGAATACCTGCGCTCCCCCATCGTCGATACCGGCGTGCCCAACAATGTGTCTCACACTCGCGCGTTGCTGGCGGCCATTCATGCCGCCCTGGCGCGCGGGCAAGGGAGTCTACGTGCACTGCCGCGCCGGCATCGGACGCACCGGCCTGATCATCGGCTGCTTTCTGGCGGACGAGGAGTCCAGCGGCAGAGCGGCCCTTAAAACTCTGAACCGTCTGTGGCGCCAAAGCGATCGCTGCGCCGCTTGGCCCGAAGTACCGCAGACGGCGGAGCAGGCCGCGTACATTCGAGGCTGGCCAAAACTGTCAAAGAGAGCCCTGTCGCTCGCATCGTCAGGCCGAGCGCGGCAATAGCTCGGCGAGCGCGTACAGCGTCTTCTGCGGAAAACGCTCCAATGGGTAGTACTTCGTGATGACGGCTAGCGCCTTATCATGGGTGCGGATGTCCAGGTGGCGCAGTAGATACCGAACATCATCCTCGTCATGGAACTCGGCGCCGATCCTCATCGCGAGGCACTTCATGGCCAGCAGGTACTCGGGAAGCGCCACCATGACTCGCAGATGGTCGAGTTCGAGAAAGGGCGCGAACTCTCCCTGCGCGCTCACAGAATCCCTTGACGCCGTCATTCAGCCAGTCTGCCCTGACCTTGGCCCGAGCCGCCACACGAGCCGCCGCCTCACGAACCTGAGCCGGCGGACGAAACAATGCATCGACGTCTTGTGTGGAGGGACGAGCGGCATAGGCGAGGCACATGACGGCGCCACCGACCAGGAAAAGCTCGCCTCGAGTCCCGGAACGGCCCGAGCTCGTCGTTCAGCAGATCGAACAGCCGGCGCAGATCGTTTTGAGTCAGTGCCACGGCTAAACTTGGTCGCCCAAGGTCGAGTCGATGAAAATATTTCGGCCCCGGAAGGGCGGCGGCGAGTTCGTCAACAGGTAGAGACGCAGAGCTCGCAGCTCCGATCCGAATACCGGCTCGGCGAGGGGCGGGATCGAGCGCGTCCAGGCGGGAACCGCAATGGAACGTTTTGCGCAGGCGTGCTCAACCATCGCCGCGATGTAGTTCGCAAGGAAGGGCGTCAGCCCCGCAGGCGGAGGCGCCGCAACCGCCTCACGAAGCTCGCCGGCCGTCAGGCCGGAAAGCAACGAATTGAGCTCGGCGAGCGCAAACCGCGGCGACTCAGAGCCTGCACAGGCCGCGGCACAGTCGCGAAACTGGGTCGCCGGAACCGATAGGAGCTGCGCGAGCACGTAGGCCGACATGTCCATTCCGGCCCGTGCCGCAGCGCGCTGAATCGCCGTCTTTTGATCGGCGGAGACTCGAATCTGCATCTGCGCCGTCTTCGGCAATTTCCTCATTTTCCGAGCATCCTCGGGATACCCAAAAATGTCAATACGAACGTATTGACATTGCAGCGGACGACCGCGCACCGCCCTCCGGGCCGGGCGCTCGCCCGTTCGAGCCGCGTACGAAACTGGCTCGCCTCCCCCCATACAGTGATACCTTGACGGGCTAACCCGTCAGGAGACTCGCGTGAATCAATACAAGCCAAGCCCCGGTCTGGGGCGCCCCTCGAGCCCGTCCAGCGAAGATCCCATGATGGACTTCCGGGCGCGCCTAGTGCATCAGCAAGCCGAAGCCGCGGAGCGCCGCCGCATGGATTTGGCGGAACAATCTTCCCGTTTGAAGAGCGCCGAAGAGCGGATCCGCATCTGGGAACGCATTCACGAGGTCACGCTGCCGCGCGACCCCGCGCATCGGCTGGTGGACATCATTGCGGCCAACACCGGGCTCACCGATGCCGACGTGCGCGACGAGCAGCAGCGCCGCGCGCACTGCGCGCCGCGTCTACGGCGCCGGCGCTAGATTTCCCAGGTCGATATCGACGTCGATGATGCCGGCTTCGCGCAAATGCGCGATCACCCGCAAAGCCGCCGCCTCCGGCGTCAATTGGGCCGTATCCAGACGGATTTCCGGATCTTCGGGCGCCTCGTACGGTGAATCGATGCCGGTGAAGTTCTTCAATTCGCCGCGGCGCGCCTTTTTGTAGAGCCCTTTGACGTCGCGCGCTTCGGCCTGTGCCAGCGGCGTGTCGACGAACACCTCGATGAACTCGCCCGCCTCGACCAGGCCGCGGGCCATGCGCCGCTCCGAGCGGAACGGCGAAATGAACGACACCATGACGATGAGCCCGGCATCGACCATCAGGCGCGCCACCTCGGCGACGCGGCGGATATTCTCCACCCGATCCTGATCCGTGAAGCCCAAGTCCTTGTTGAGTCCGTGGCGCACATTGTCGCCGTCCAGCAAGTAAGTCTGCCGGCCCGTCGGCGTGCAGCTGCTTCTCGACCAAGTTGGCGATGGTCGATTTGCCGGCGCCCGACAGGCCGGTGAACCAGAGTATGCAGGGCTTCTGGTGGCTCAATCGCGCGCGCGCGCGCCTTGTTCACATCGAGCGCCTGCCAGTGCACGTTTTGCGAGCGGCGCAGCGCGAAGTGCAGCAGCCCCGCGCCCACGGTATTGTTGGTGAGCCGGTCGATCAGAATGAAGCCGCCCAGGACGCGGCTGTCCCGGTAGGATTCGAAGGCGATGGCGCTCGACACCTCGAGCCCACAGACGCCGATGTCGTTGAGATCGAGTTTCTTCGCCGCGAGATGCTCCAGGGTATTGACGTTGACGCGGTACTTGATCGGCGCCACCGTCGCGGTCACCGTCTTGGTGCCGAGCTTGAGCAGATAGGCACGGCCCTGCAGCAAGGGCTCATCGTGCATCCAGACGATCGTGGCCTCGAACTGATTGGCGACCGCAGGCGGCGCTTCCGCGGCGGCCAGCACGTCGCCGCGGCTCACGTCGATCTCATCGGCGAGCGTCAGGGTCACCGACTCGCCGGCGACGGCCGACAGAGGCCTCGCCCTCGCCCGAGAACACCCGCGCCACGGTGCTGGTGCGTCCCGACGGCAGCACGCGCAGCGCATCGCCGCGGCGCACCGCCCCGCTGGCGATGAGCCCGGCAAAACCGCGGAACTCCGCATTCGGCCGGTTGACCCATTGCACCGGCATGCGAAACGCCGCGCCCTGCGCCGGGTCGGACACCTCGACGGTTTCGAGATGCTGCAGAAGCCCGGGACCCGAGTACCAGGGGTGTTCGCTCGCTGCGCGTGGTGACATTGTCGCCGGCGACGGCGGAGACCGGGATGCAGGTGATGGCCTCGAGCTTGATCTGGCGGGCGAACTCACGATAGTCGCGCTCGATCTTGGTCGAATACCTCCTGCGAGTAGTCCGACCAGATCCATCTTGTTCACCGCCAGCACGATGTGGCGGATGCCCAGCAACGCGGCCAGATAGCTGTGCCGCCGCGTCTGCGTGAGCACGCCCTTGCGCGCATCGATCAATATCACCGCCAGATCCGCGGTCGAGGCGCCCGTGACCATGTTGCGCGTGTACTGCTCATGGCCGGGCGTGTCCGCGACGATGAACTTGCGCTTCTCGGTGGTGAAGAAGCGATAGGCCACATCGATGGTGATGCCCTGCTCCCGTTCCGCGGCCAGCCCGTCGACCAGCAGCGCGAAATCGATCTCTCCGCCGCGCGTGCCGACTCTCTTCGAGTCGTCCTTGAGCGCCGCGAACTGGTCCTCGAAAATCATCTTCGATTCGTACAGCAGCCGCCCGATCAACGAGGACTTGCCGTCGTCCACCGAGCCGCAGGTGATGAAGCGCAACAAGCTCTTGGCCTTGTGCCGCTGCAGATACGCTTCGATGTCGCCGACTGCCGAGCATCGGCTGCCGCCGCGGCCACGCCCGCGCCGCCCCCGCACCCCGCCGTCCCGCGCCCATCAGAAATAGCCCTCTTGCTTTGCGCTTCTCCATCGAGGCCGCCCCGTCCTTGTCGACGCCGCGTCCCTCGCGCTCCGAGGTCTTGGTCGACAGCATCTCGCCGATCACCCCGGGCACATCGTCGGCGTGCTCAAGGTGGCGCCCGTCAGCGGATAGCAGCCCAGAGTGCGGAAGCGCACCGACAGCGTCTCCACGCGATCGGCTCGCGCTCAGCGGCAGTCGGTCATCGTCGACCATGATCAGCCGGCCCTCGCGCCGCACCACCGGCCGGGGCTTGGCCAGGTACAGCGGCACGATGGGAACCTGCTGCAAGTGGATGTACTGCCACACATCCAGCTCGGTCCAATTCGACAGCGGGAATACGCGGATGCTCTCGCCGCGGTTCTTGCGCGCGTTGTACAGCGACCAGAGTTCCGGGCGCTGATTCTTCGGGTCCCAGCGGTGCTGCGCGGAACGGAACGAGAACACCCGCTCCTTGGCGCGGCTCTTCTCCTCGTCGCGGCGGCCGCCGCCGAATGCCGCATCGAAGCCGTACTTGTCCAATGCCTGGCGCAACGCCTGCGTGAGCATGATGTCGGAATACGCGGCGCCGTGAGTCCAGGGCTTGACGCCGGCACGCGTCGCCCTCCTCGTTGGTGTACACCAAGAGCTCCAAGCCGTACTTCTCGGCGGTGGCATCGCGGAATTCGAGCATTTCGCGAAAATCCCATCCCGAGGCGATCTGCAGCAGCGGAAACGGCGGCTTCGCGGGCGCAAAGGCCTTGCGCGCCAGATGCAGCATCACCGAGCTGTCCTTGCCCACCGAATACAGCATGACCGGCTTCTCACACTCCGCGACCACCTCGCGAAAAATGTGAATGCTCTCGGCCTCGAGCCGCTGCAGATAGTCCAGCGCGGACATCTACCCTGAGTATTTCGCCGGCGTCTTGCGGCGAACTTCCTCGGCGGTCACGCCGGGCGCGACCTCGATGAGCTTGAACGCATCCTTGCGGCTGGGCCGCGAGAACACCGCCAGATCGGTGATCAGCATGTCGACGACATTGGTTCCGGTCAGCGGCAGCTCGCACCGGGTCTTGAATTTGGGATCGCCGTCCTTCGAGGTGTGATCCATGACCACCACCACGCGCTTGACGCCGGCGACCAGATCCATGGCGCCGCCCATGCCCTTGACCATCTTGCCCGGAATCATCCAATTCGCCAGATCGCCGTTCTCCGCCACTTCCATGGCGCCGAGTACGGCCAGATCGATGTGGCCGCCGCGAATCATGCCGAAGCTGTCGGCGGAGGAGAAATACGAGGTCATCGGCAGCGCCGTCACCGTCTGCTTGCCGGCATTGATCAAATCGGCATCTTCCTCGCCCTCGAAGGGAAAGGGTCCCGTGCCCAGCATGCCGTTCTCCGACTGCAGCACGACCTTCATGCCGGGCGGAATGTAGTTCGCGACCAAGGTCGGTATGCCGATCCCGAGATTCACGTAGAAGCCGTCGGACAGCTCCCGCGCCGCGCGCGCGGCCAACTCTTCACGCGACCACGGCATTGGATTTCTCCTCGCGCTTGCGCACGGTGCGCTTCTCGATCAACTTGGTGTAGCGCGCACCCTGAATGATGCGCTGTACGAAGATGCCCGGCGTATGGATATTGTCCGGATCGAGGGACCCGGTGGGCACCAGCTCTTCGACCTCCGCGATGGTGAGCGTGCGCGGCGGTGGCCATGTTGGGATTGAAATTGCGCGCGGTCTTGCGATAGACGAGATTGCCCTCGGCATCGCCCTTCCACGCCTTGACCAGCGACACATCGGCCACCAGTCCCTTCTCGAGCACGTAGGTCTCGCCGTCGACGATTTTCGTTTCCTTGCCTTCGGCGACCAGCGTGCCGGCGCCCACCTTGGTGTAGAAGCCGTAGATGCCGGCCCCGCCCGCGCGAATGCGCTCCGCCAGCGTGCCCTGCGGATTGAACTCGAGCTGCAATTCGCCGGCCAGATACTGCCGCTCGAATTCCTTGTTCTCGCCCACGTAGGAGGAAATCATTTTGCGGATCTGCCGCGTTTGCAGCAGCAGCCCCAAGCCCACGCCGTCGAGGCCCGCGTTGTTGGAGACCACGGTGAGCTTGCCGACGCCCGAGGCATGCAGGGCGTCGATCAGATTCTCAGGGATGCCGCAGGCGCCGAAGCCGCCGCACATCAGCGTCATGCCCTCCTTGACCACCCCGTGCAGCGCGGACGCGGCATCGGCATAGACCTTGGAACTCGATTTCATTCATGATCAGCCCTTCACCTCTGAGTCGCCACTCGATTCGATACCGCCTAGTAGCGGTACTTGATCGACCTTGTACGGACCCTGCTTTTCGACCCCGATATAGCGCGCCTGAATGTCCGTCAATTCCGTCAATTGCGCGCCCAGCTTGGAGAGCTGCAAGCGCGCCACTTTCTCGTCCAGATGCTTGGGCAGCACGTACACGCCGATGGGATATTTCTTGGTGTTGCCGAACAGCTCGATCTGCGCCAGCACCTGATTCGCGAACGAGGAGCTCATCACATAGGAGGGATGCCCCGTGCCGCAGCCCAAGTTCACCAGCCGGCCCTCGGCCAGCAGAATGATGCGCTTGCCGTCGGGGAAAATCACATGATCGACCTGCGGCTTGATGTTGTCCCAGGCGTACTGCCTGCAGCGCGGCCACTTCGATTTCATTGTCGAAATGCCCGATGTTGCACACGATGGCCTGGTCCTTCATGCGCTTCATGTGATCGTGGGTGATGACATGGAAATTGCCGGTGGCCGAGACGAAGATGTCGGCCTTGTCCGCGGCGTAGTCCATGGTGACCACCCGATAGCCTTCCATCGACGCCTGCAGGGCGCAGATCGGATCGATCTCGGTGACCCACACCTGCGCGGACAGCGCGCGCAGCGCCTGCGCCGAGCCCTTGCCCACATCGCCGTAGCCGCAGACCAGCGGCCACCTTGCCCGCGATCATCACGTCGGTGGCGCGCTTGATGGCGTCCACCAGGGACTCGCGGCAGCCGTACAAATTGTCGAACTTGGACTTGGTGACCGAATCGTTGACGTTGAACGCCGGGAACGCGAGCTGACCTTCCTTGGCCATTTGATACAGGCGCTTGACCCCCGTGGTGGTCTCCTCGGTGACGCCCTTGATCTTGGCGAGCCGGGTCGAATACCACTTCGGATCGACGCTCAGCTTGGCCTTGATCGCGGCGAACAGGCATTCCTCTTCTTCGTTGCCCGGGCTTGCGCGATCAGCGAGGCATCCTTCTCCGCCTTGGCGCCCAGATGCAGCAGCAGCGTGGCATCGCCGCCGTCGTCCAGAATCATGTTCGAATGACCGCCGTCCGGCCACTCGAAAATGCGATGCGTGTAGTCCCAGTACTCGGCCAGCGACTCGCCCTTGACCGCGAACACCGGCGTGCCGCCGGCGGCGATGGCCGCGGCCGCATGGTCCTGGGTCGAATAGATATTGCACGAGGCCCAGCGCACCTGCGCGCCCAGGGCGTTCAAGGTCTCGATCAGCACCGCCGTCTGGATGGTCATGTGCAAGGAGCCGGTGATGCGCGCGCCGCGCAGCGGCTGCTGCGCCGCGAACTCGTGCCGGATCGCCATCAGGCCCGGCATCTCGGTTTCGGCGATCTTGATTTCCTTGCGGCCCCAGTCGGCCAAGCCAAGATCCTTGACCAGATAATCGCTGGGTTGCTTGATTGCTGCGTTCATTAGATAATACTCCTTAAGGCGCGCTTAGGCGGCGCGCGTTGCTTTGAATTCGGCGGCGAGCGTGCGCGCCTTGTCGGTGCGCTCCCAGCTGAACTCCGCTTCCTTGCGGCCGAAGTGCCCGTAGGAAGCGGTCTTTTGATAGATGGGCCGCGCCAGATCCAGCATTTCGCGCAGGCCGAACGGGGTGAGATCGAAATGCGCGCGCACCAGCTGCGTCAGGCGCGTGTCGGGCAATTTACCGGTGCCGAAGGTCTCGACCATGATGGAGGTGGGCTCGGCCACGCCGATGGCGTAGGAGACCTGCACTTCGCAGCGATCGGCCAGACCCGCGGCGACGATGTTCTTGGCCACGTAGCGGGCGGCATAGGCCGCCGAACGATCCACCTTGGAGGGGTCCTTGCCGGAGAAAGCGCCGCCGCCGTGGCGCGCGAATCCGCCGTAGGTGTCGACGATGATCTTGCGCCCCGTGAGGCCGCAATCGCCGACCGGGCCGCCGATGACGAATCGCCCGGTGGGATTGATGTGGTACTTGGTGTGCTTGTCGATCCACTTGGCCGGCAGCACCGGCTTCAAGATCTCCTCGATGACGGCTTCGCGCAATTGCTTGGTGCTGATGCTGTCCTCGTGCTGGGTCGACAGCACCACCGCTTCGAGGCCCACCGGCTTGTCGTTTTCGTAGCGCAAGGTCACCTGGCTCTTGGCATCCGGGCGCAGCCAGGGCAGCTTGCCGCTCTTGCGCACCTGGGCCTGGCGCTTCACCAGGCGGTGCGCGAGCGTGATGGGCGCCGGCATGAGCACGTCGGTTTCATTGGTGGCATAGCCGAACATCAGACCCTGATCGCCCGCGCCCTGCTTGCGCTCGTCCTTGCGGTCGACGCCCTGCGCAATGTCCGGCGACTGCTTGCCGATGATGTTGAGCACGCCGCAGCTGGCGCCGTCGAAGCCCATGTCCGAGTGGTCGTAGCCGATATCGAGCACGGTCTTGCGCACGATGGCTTCGACATCGACCCAGGCGCTGGTGGTGACTTCGCCGGCCACGATCACCACGCCGGTCTTGACCAGGGTCTCGCAGGCCACCCGGCCCTTGGTGTCCGCGGCCAGAATGGCATCGAGGATGGCATCCGAGATCTGGTCGGCGACCTTGTCCGGATGGCCTTCCGAGACCGATTCCGAGGTGAACGAGAAGCTTCTGCTCATGAGTCGAATTCCTTGCAAATTAGCCGAAATTATCCCGATACCGGCGGTCGAACTCCGCTCCGGGTAAAGCGGTGGTTCTGCGGTCCGCGCGACTCGATCTTGATCGCGCCCATCAGGGACGCCATCCGGCCCGTGGTTTCCCAATCCAGGCCGCGCAACAGGCCGTGAATTAGACCAGCGCGATAGGCATCCCCGCAACCGGTGGGATCGACCACGGCCTTGGGTTTGGCGCATGGCACACGTGAACGTGCGTCCCTTGGTGTAAATGACCGACCCTTCCGCGCCCTGGGTGACCACCAAGGCCTCGACCTGGGCCGTGACATCAGAGACCGTGAAACCGGTCTTTTGTTGCAACAAGACCCCATTCATAGTCGTTGACCGCGACCCAGCGCGCCTGCGCGATGAAGGTTTTGAGCTCCTCCGCCGCCGAACATGGGCATCCCCTGGCCGGGATCGAAAATGAAGGGGATCTTCGCGGCCGCAAACTGCGCCGCATGCTCGATCATGGCCTGCCGGCCGTCCGGCGCCACGATCCCGAGCGCGATGTCCGGTCCCGCGTCCGACACCCGGTTCAGGTGCGCGTGCTGCATCGCTCCGGGGTGAAAGGCCGTGATCTGATTGTCGTCCAGATCGGTGGTGATGAAGGCCTGCGCGGTAAAGGTGCCTTCCACCGTCTTGATGTGATCGACGGCGATGCCCTGCGCCACCATGCGCTCGCGGTACGGCGCAAAATCGTGGCCGGCGGTGGCCATGGGGATGCCGCGGTCGCCCAGCAGCTCGAGGCTATAGGCGATATTCGCGGCGCAGCCGCCGAACTCGCGGCGCATGTCGGGAACCAGGAACGACACGTTCAAGATGTGAATCTTGTCGGGGAGAATGTGCGATTTGAAGCGGTCCTGAAACTGCAAAATCGTGTCGTAAGCCACCGAGCCGCAAATCAACGCGGCTTTTCCACTCAAGCGTTCCTGCACCATCCGCACATCCAGTCGAGTTAAACGCTCATTCTACAGGCAAACATATGACACCCGCTGCTAGCGAATCGCGACCTGTACGAGCCTGGGCGTGCCGCGGGGCATGCGAAATGACGGCGACAGGCGGTAATATGCATTCTCAGGGCCTAGAGGGCCGCCTGCCTGGGGTACGTATTGAAGTTCTTCGTCTGACCATCCGCTCGACGGGTTGCGTTTCTGACCCTCGGACGCGACGCTTGCGGCAGCTGGGAGAGCGCCAGCCGCTATGAATGGCTGGTGACGAACGGCCTCGGCGGCTTTGCCTGCGGCACGGTCGCCGGCGCCAATACCCGCCGCTACCACGGATTTCTGATGGCGAGCCTCGAGCCCCCGGTCGAGCGCACGCTGCTGGTGGCGAAGATCGAACTGAGCGTCGCAATACCTGGGCGTTGACACCGATCTGTCGGCCAATGAGTTCGCGGGCGGCGACGATCAGCGGGCAGGGCTTCGTTCACTTGGAATCCTTCGCGCGTGCGGGACGGCATCCCGACCTGGCGCTATGCGGTGGCCGACGCGCTGCTCGAACAGCGGATTTTCATGGCGCCGGGAGCCAACACCAGCTACCTGCGCCTGGAACTGCTGCGTGCGTCGGCGCCGCTGCGCGTGACGCTCAAACCCCTGCTCGCGTATCGCGACTATCACAGCCACAACCGCGGAGCCCAGCCCTTCGAACTCGAGTCGGATGCCGAGCAGTGCCGGGTGCAGGCCTTTGCCGGCGCCCGGCCCTACCGATTGTCGATCAGTCAGGGCCGGTTCACCGCGGCGCCCGCAGTGGTATTGGAACTTCTGGCATCGCGTGGAAGCGGAGCGAGGCCTCGACGCAGCGGAAGATTTGTTGATGCCCGGAACCTTCACCGCGGACTTGAGCCCCGAACCGGCCGGTGTATCTTGGTGGCCACCGCCGAGACCGCGGCGCCGGCTCCGGGCGCGGACGTCCTCGATGCCTTGAAAGCGGCTTCGCAGCGCCTGACCGCGCGCCTGCCGAAGACCGCGCCGGCGTGGATTCGCACGCTGGCGCAGGCCTCGGATCAATTCATCGTGCGCCGCGGCGAGGCCGGCGCCGCGGCGGCGAGCATCATTGCGGGCTATCCCTGGTTCGCCGACTGGGGCCGCGACACCATGATTTCCCTGCCCGGCCTCGCGACGACGCTGGGGCGCTACGACCTCGCGGCCGGCATCTTGCGGACCTACGCCGGCTTCGTCGATCGCGGCATGCTGCCCAATCGCTTTCCCGACGGCGGCGAGGCGCCGCAGTACAACACGGCCGACGCCACGCTGTGGATGTTTCATGCGCTCGACGACTACCTGCTGGCGAAGCGCGATCCGGATCTGGTGCAGGAACTATTTCCGACCCTGATGAGCATCATTCACGCGCACGTCGGAGGGCACCCGCTACGGCATTCACGTCGATCCGGCCGACGGCCTGCTGCACGCCGGCGAGCCCGGCACGCAGCTCACCTGGATGGACGCCAAGCACGGCGATCAGGTGTTCACTCCGCGCATCGGCAAGCCGGTGGAAATCAACGCGCTGTGGCTGAACGCCCTGGACGTCGCCGTCCGCCTCGCCTCGCAAGTGGGCGATGCCGGCGAGCAGCGCTTCTGCCAATCCCTGCTCGCACCGCGCCGGCTCGAGCTTCGGCCGCTTCTGGAACGAGGAGCGCGCGTGCCTGTACGATGTGATCGACGTCGATGGCGGCAGCGCGCGTCGACGCGCGCATACGGCCGAACCAGATCTTGGCGGTCTCGCTGCCCTACTGCCGCTTGAGCCCTGGACAGATGCGGGCCGTGGTCGATTGTTGCGGCCGCGAGCTTCTGACCAGCTACGGACTGCGCAGCTTGAGCGCGAAGGATCCGGGCTACATCGGCCGCTACCGCGGCGATGCCCGGCAACGCGATGCGGCCTACCACATGGGCACCGTCTGGGCCTGGCTGCTCGGACCCTTCGCCCGGGCCCACTATCGCGTGCTACGGCGATGCGCGGCTGGCGCAGTCCTTTCTCGAGCCCATGGCGCAGCACCTGAACGGCGCCTGCTTGGGGACGGTGAGCGAGATATTTGATGGTGACGCACCTCACAGTGCGCGCGGCTGTTTCGCGCAGGCCTGGAGCGTCGCTGAGATACTGCGTTCCTGGATTTACCTCGAGCGCGAGATCTCGAAGACTTAAGGAATTTGCAGATGAACACCGAGCGCAAGCGCCTGCTCGCCAATGTGCCCGGCCATGATGGCTGGCATCACTGGGGTCCCTACCTGAGCGAACGCCAGTGGGGCACGGTGCGCGAGGATTACAGCCCGGGCGGCACGGCCTGGGAATACTTCCCCCACGATCACGCGCGCAGCCGCGCCTATCGCTGGGGCGAGGATGGCATCGCCGGCATTCTCCGATGCCGAACAACTGGTGTGCCTGTCGCTGGCGCTGTGGAACGGCCGCGATCCGATTTTGAAGGAGCGCCTGTTCGGTCTGACCAACGCCGAGGGCAATCACGGCGAGGACGTCAAGGAGCATTACTTCTATCTGGATGCGACTCCCACGCATTCGTATTTGAAGATGCTCTACAAGTATCCGCAGCGCGCCTTTCCGTATGCGGATCTGGTCGCCGAGAACGGCCGCCGCGGCACGGAGCGTTCCGGAATACGAGCTCTTGGACACCGGTGTGTTCGCCGAGAACCGCTACTTCGATGTCTTCGTCGAGTATGCGCAGGCCGAGCCCGGCGATATGCTGATGAAAATCACGGCGTGGAATCGCGGCGGCGAGTCCGCGGCGCTGCATCTGCATCCCGCAACTGGTCCTGCGCAACACCTGGACGCTGGGAGCCCGGCTCGGTCAAGCCCAAATTGCGCGCCGTCGGCGACAGCGCCGTCGTGCATCGAACCGGCCGCCTTGGGCATGAGCCGGCTGTACTTCGACGGCGACGCCGAGTTGCTGTTCACCGAAAACGAAACCAATGCCCTGCGGCTCTGGAATATGGGCGGCGCCGGCTACTTCAAGGATGGCTTTCACGAGCGCATCGTCGGCGGCCACGCCGACGCGGTCAACCCCGCGCAGGTGCGGCACCAAGGCCGGCGTGTGGTTTCAGCTCGACCATCCCCGGCGGCGGCAAGCGGGAATTCCGCCTGCGGCTGTCGCGGCGCGCCGTCGCGGCGCCCTTCGAGGACTTCGACGGCTGCCTGTCCCTGCGCCGCGCCGAGGCCGACGAGTACTACGACGACCTGCAGAAGGACATCGCCTCGGCCGATGAGCGCGTGGTCCAGCGCCAGGCGTTCGCCGGGCTGATTTGGAGCAAGCAGTTCTACGACTTCGACATTCCGCGCTGGCTCAAGGGCGATCCCGGACAGATAGCGCCGCCGGAATCGCGCCTGCACGGCCGCAACATCGAATGGCGCAATCTCAACAATGCCGACATCGTTTCGATGCCGGACAAATGGGAGTATCCCTGGTACGCCTCCTGGGATCTGGCCTTTCACTGCATTCCCTTTCGCCTTGATCGACGCCGAGTTCGCCAAGCATCAGCTGGTGCTGCTGACCCGCGAATGGTACATGCATCCCGAACGGCCAGATCCCCGCCTACGAATGGGCGTTCAGCGACGTCAACCCGCCGGTGCACGCCTGGGCGGCCTGGCGCGTGTACCAGATCGACCGCAAGCAGAACGGCGGCATCGGCGACCTCGAGTTCCTGGAGCGCGTGTTCCACAAGCTGATGCTGAATTTCACCTGGTGGGTGAATCGCAAGGACGACCTGGGAAGGAACATTTTCCAGGGCGGATTCCTCGGCCTCGACAATATCGGCGTATTCGACCGCAGCGCGCAGCTGCCCACCGGCGGCTACATCAATCAGTCGGACGGCACCAGCTGGATGGCGATGTATTCGCTCAATCTGATGCGCATCGCGCTGGAGCTCGCCCAGCACAATCATGTGTACGAGGACATCGCCAGCAAGTTCTTCGAGCATTTCCTGAACATCGCCGAGGCCATGAGCTCCATGTACAGCGACGGCGTCGGCCTGTGGGACGAGGAGGATCAGTTCTTCTACGACGTGCTCGAACCTGCCGGACGATGAAAGAGTGCGGCTGCGGATTCGCTCCATGGTGGGGCTTGATTCCCCTGTTCGCGGTCGAAACCCTGGAACCGGAGCTGCTGGAGAAGCTGCCGGGTTTCCGCAAGCGCCTGGAATGGTTTCTGAATCACCGCCCGGATCTGGCGAGCCTGGTGTCGCACTGGCAGTCGCCGGGACGCGGCGAGCGGCGGCTGCTGTCGCTGCTGCGCGGCCATCGGATGAAGAAACTGCTGCGGCGCATGCTGGATGAGTCCGAGTTTCTGTCGGACTACGGCATTCGGGCGTTGTCGCGCGTGCATCTCGAGCAGCCCTTCGTGCTCAAGGTCGGACGATGTCGATCAGTCGGTGCGCTACGCGCCGGCCGAATCCGAATCCAGGCAGTTCGGCGGCAACTCGAATTGGCGCGGACCGATCTGGTTTCCGATGAATTTCCTCATCGTCGAATCGCTGCAGAAGTTTCATCACTACTACGGCAATGATTTCAAAGTGGAGTGCCCGACGGGGTCGGGGCACTATCTCACCATCGACGCGGTGGCCACCGAGCTGTCGCACCGCCTGTCGCGCATCTTCCTGAAGGACGCCAACGGCGAGCGCGCCGTGCTGCGCCATCAGCCGCAGCTGCAGAATGACCCGAACTACCGGGACTGCATCCCCTTCTACGAGTATTTTCACGGCGACACCGGCCGCGGTGTCGGGCGCATCGCATCAGTCGGGCTGGACCTCGCTGATCGCCAAGCTGCTCATGCCGCGGGCGCATGACTAGTGCTTCGGTTCAGTGATAAGGGTGCTAGCCCAAAGAGAAAAGCGGGGCAAGGCCGGCCATTCGACTGACCCGGCCCCGCAGAGGGGAAATGTCCGCGGGGCCTTACGACCCCCGATGATCCGCCTTCCACTTCTCCACGGCGGCCATGGTGTTCCCGACATGCTTGTCGGGATCGAGCGCCGTATACTCATAGATGATTTTTCCGCTGGGCGCAATCACATAGGATGTTCGATTGGCGTACTGGGGCTTGACGGCCAGCACGGCGTCATAGGCCTTGGTGATGCTCTGATCCGCATCCGAAGCCACCGCAAATTTATTGCGGCATTCGCTGACGGAGAACTTGTTGAGCGTATCGATGGGATCGTGCGACACGCCGATGACGGTGGCGCCCAAGGCCTTGAACTTATCGGTGGCTTCGGCGAACTCGTGAGCTTCGACGGTGCAGCCCGGCGTGAATGCCGCCGGATAAAAATACAGCACGACCGGCCCGCTCTTCAGCGCATCGGCCAGAGAGAACTTGAACGGCTTGCCGGCGAGAGTCGCCTGAGTGGTGAAATCCGGGGCTTGCGCACCGACCTGCAATGCCGCGTACAGGGGCGCGGCAAATATCGTGCCGCCCACGGCGAGAATCATTGAGCGCTTCATGGTTGGGTTCCTTTGGAGCCGAATGAGCCCCGAAGCAGTCTGCGCCCGCCTATTTTCGGCCGCAACCCGCGGCACATCCTCTCGCTATTCATCCGTACGAACCGCTGCCGCGGAATCTCGCCGCGCAATTTCAAACCAAAGAAAATATCACCGCGTAGCGGGGCGCAAAGGCCGGGAACCGTGGTCGGACTCTTAAGGGTATATTGCTGTTTTATATGATAATTCTCTGTGATCCTCACTGCCTCAGCTCTTCAACGGCCAGACAGCACGAAAGCGTCACTTGACAGAACTTGACAATTTCGACATCTCAACGTGACGAAATTCTTCTGGATTGATTTTTTGATTTGGCATACGGTTCGCCACAGTCGGGTACATTTACACTTAGTTACAGTCCAAACTACGACTGGTGCATGGCATGCTTACACGAGAACCAGGTACCCAAAAGGAAGGCGATGCTAGCGCGGGAAAAAACACCGGATGATACGAGTTCCTACATTGCGCGAACTTGGCAAAAGCAACTTGACAAAGTTAGGATCAACGCTGACTTCGGCCGTCCAGCCCCTTAGTCTCTTGCGCGATCCAGACGCATTGCATGGACAGCAGGTCCGGTTACTACTCCCTAATCTTGTAATCGCAGGTGCTCCGAGATGCGGCACGACATCGCTGTTCAATTGGCTGGCTGCGCACCCGCAAGTGGTGGTGTCTCATATAAAAGAGACGCGTTATTTGGTTGATCGCGGATATCCGCTGTTCAACAAGGCGTGTAATTTTCACTCGTCTGGTTTGGAGGGCTACGCCCGCCTATTTCCCCAATCCGACACGCCGGGTGCGCGGGTGTGCTTGGAAGCAACTCCGGATTACATGTACCAGCGAACGGCCCTCTCGGTACTGGCTGATTTGCCGACCAATCCGCTCATCGTCTTTGTGCTGCGTAACCCCGTGGACAGGATGTTATCGTTGTTTGACTACGCCATTCAAAATGTGGGCTCGCTCGACTCCAAGATATCTGCTCGAGAATATTTCGCTGCATCACGGGATGCAGTGTTCGAAGGCGATGAAATAATAAAATCCGCATTTGCGCACAGCATGTACCACCTCTGGTTGGAGCGGTGGATCGCCCGCGTCGGGCGCTCCAGAGTTGCAGTGTATTTTTTTGACGACCTGGTGAACAACCCGCGTCGATTTATGCAACAGATTTGCGGGCAGGTGAATATCGACGGCGAATTTTATAGTAGCTTCGAGTTCAAGCCGGCAAATCAGACTTATCGCGTTCGCAGCATGAAATTGACGCGCGCGAAGCGGACTGCTCAGCGGCTCGTACCCGTATCGATGCGCAGGGGCATTCTGGAATGGGTTTATCGTGCCATCAACGTCCGGGCGAATACTTGGCGCACCGTACCCGACATGAGTCTACTTCAGGAAATGCGTGGCTGCTTTGCCGAGCCAAACCGCAAGTTGGCACTACTGTTGGAGCAAGATTTGCCAACTTCATGGTTATGATTGGGAGAGCTGGAACCAGGCGGCTTGTTGCTCCACTCTGCTGCCGGTCCCGAACCCGTCAAACGCACCCGCCGCTCGCTCCACCAATTGTGACTGATATGCTACGGAGGCAGGTCGGGTTGGCAATATCAATGATCTGATGGTCACTTAAGAAGGCTCGTCACTGCCTGGAGTGGGAGGGGGGGGTGGCTCGCCCGGGAGCAACAGACCTAAAACCTGTCGTATCCCGCCTCTTGTATATACTCGCACTTCTCTACGCGCCATTTTTTTTCTGCGATTTGGGCAATACAGTGTGGATCACCGCTTATGAGTCGAAAATCAACTATCGATTTTTTGGCATCGCTGGTCGATTTCTTACTGGTCCCCTTTGTGATTCCAGCCGCCCTGTGCCTCAAGGCTGCCCGATGGACTGGGTTGCAGCGACTGCCTATGTGTCGATCGATAATGATGCGCATAGGGGTCTTACCGATTCGCAATCATTATTACGAGCCCTTTCCCGTGTCCGCCAATTTTCGCCACCCTCTCGGGCAAGATCGCTGCCTTCCCGGAATAGACTGGAATTTGCCTGGACAACTCGAGTTTTTGGCGTCACTGGAACACGCAAGCGAGCTTTGTCATTGGAAGTCGCCGTCTTCGACTGAATTAGACTTTCGACTGGGCAATGGCCGTTTTGAATCCGGGGATGCGGAATTTCTTTATCAAGTGATACGGTGCAAGAAGCCGCGCAGGTTGTTGGAGATCGGTAGCGGAAATTCGACTCTGGTCGCCTTGGCAGCCATAAATAAAAATCGGGCCGAGGACTCGAACTACAGCTGTGATCAAGTATGCATTGAGCCCTATGAGGCCCCGTGGTTGGAAAAAACTGGTGCGCAGGTGCTACGGCAGAGAGTAGAGGACGTAGATGCGGCAATATTTACCCGATTGCAGAAGGACGACTTACTTTTTATAGATTCGACGCATGTAATCAGACCACAAGGAGACGTTCTTACCGAATACTTGGAAATTCTACCCAGATTGAATTCTGGCGTCATCGTTCATATTCACGATATATTCTCGCCGCGAGATTATCCCGCCCCGTGGGTGATGGAACAACTCTTGCTGTGGAATGAACAATACCTGTTAGAAGCATTTCTCACCGAGAATCGCAATTGGTCCATTATCGGCGCATTGAATCTGCTGAAGCACCGGCACTTCGAAGCGTTGCAGCGAGTGTGTCCATATCTGACTCAAGATCGTGAGCCGGGCTCGTTTTACATGCGAAAAAACTAGCGGTTTTTGACTGTTTGCCGCAGGCGGCCGTCATTTCAAGACGTCTCGTAGTTCCGTGCACACCCGCACCACATCGTCGTCGCTCATCGCCGGGAACAGCGGCAACGTGACCGTCTCGCGTCCCACCCGTGCCGCCACCGGCGTGTCTTCCTCGCGGTATCCCCGCTCCCGATAATATTTGAGGCTGGGAATGCTGGGGTAGTGCACGCCGATGCCGATGCCGCGGTCGGCCATGATTTTCTGGAATTGCCGGCCGCGTCATGCCGCGCGCGCGAAAATCGATGAGCACCTGAAACATATGCCAGCTGTGTCCCGAGTCGCCGCGCGCCGGCAGCACCACGCCGCGAATAGCCGTCGAATTCCTCGAAATAGCGCGCTGGCCAGCACGCGGCGCCGCGCGTTGAATCCGTCCAGGCGGCGCAGCTGATCGATGCCGACCTGCGCGGCGATGTCGGTGAGATTGCTCTTCGCTCCCGGGAACATGACATCCACTTCTCCGGCGGCATTGCGCTTGATGCCGTGGAATCGATACTGCTCGAACGAGCTCCGCCGCCGCGGCGTCGCCGGTGCTGATCGCGCCGCCTTCGATGCTCGTCATGTTCTTGTTCGGATGGAAGCTGAACACCACCAGATCGCCGAAGCTGCCGATGGGCTTGTCCGCGTAACGCGATCCGATGGCATGTGCCGCATCCTCCACCACCCGCAGTCCATGCTCGGCCGCCAGCCCGTAGAGCTTCTCCATGTCCACCGGCAGCCCGGCGAAATGCACCGGCATGATGGCGCGCGTACTGCGCCGTGATGGCGGCCGGCACTTGATCGAGATCGATGTTGCGCGTGAACAGGTCGATATCGACGAACACCGGCTTGGCGCGCACGCGCGCAACCACATTGGCGCTCGCCGCGAAACTCATGGCCGGAACGATCACTTCGTCCCCCGGGCCGATCCCCGCCACTTCGAGCGCCATCTCGAGGCCGGCGGTGGCCGAGGTCATCACGCGCACATGGCGCCCGCCGCCCAGGTAGGCCGCGAGCGCGCCCTCGAAAGCCTGCACCTTCGGCCCGCTGGCCAATTGGCCGGAGCGGAATACCTCGGCGACGGCCGCGATGCTCTCCGCGTCGATGGAGGGGCGGGTAAAGGGAAGAAAGGTTGTCATGCCGAACTCCTGGAAACGAGAACCACTCCGGCACAGATCAGGGCGATGCCGAGCACCTTGGCGGGCGCCATGCCCTCGCCCAGCCACAGCACCGACACGACCGCGACCACGACGTAACCCAGTGACAGCATCGGATAGGCGGTGCTCACCGGCGCCTTGGACAGCGCCGCCAGCCACACGCAGACGCTCGCCGCATAGCACACCATGCCGGTCCAAAACGGCGGACTCTTGATCAATATCGCCACGGCGCTGCCGAGCACGTCGCCGCTGAACTGCGAGAAATGCGCCAGCGGCCGCGTCGCCACCTTGAGCAGCAATTGCGCGGCGGCGTTCAAGCCCACGCCCGTCAAGATCAATGCCCAGGTTATCCAGCTCATCGCCGCGCCACCAATACGCGATTGACGTTCTCCGCGACCAGGCGCATCGGCACGCCGCGGCTCTTGCAACTCATCGAACATGCTTTTCTCCATCACCGCGTAGGCCCGGGTTTGCGAAGACCAGAGCCGCAGGAACTCCGCCACATCGGCAATCTCGGCCCCGGGCGCCTTGCGTAATCCATAATCAAGCTCGCCACGATACGCGACCAGCGTGACGGTCCGCCGCAAATAAAACGTCAGGGACTGATCGTAGGTGGCCACGCTGTACACGGGTGCATCGCGCTCGGCCGCCGGAATGCGCGGCCGCGAGATCCACCCCGGAGTAAATGGGCGCCACCACGGCGGCGGCGTGGATCAGCAGCAGCCACGCCAGGCACCAGCCCACGCCGAGAAATACTCCGGCACGCGTCGCGTCCTGCCGGCGGCGCAGGAGCACATAGGCCCCGGACACCGCGAGCAACACGCCGATCTCGCGCACCGGCTTCTGCCAGCGGCAGAAAGTACACGCTGCGGTCCGACGCGGCGACGACGCGCGGCCAGTTCAAGCTCGCCAATCCCAGCGCCAGCCCGGCGATGCAGAGTCAGTATCGCCGTGAACAGAAAATCGCGCCGCAGCCGCTGCGCCGGCAGCGCGGCGATGAGCAGCGCCAAGCGCCGGCATGAGCGGCAGAATGTAGGGCATGAGCTTGGAGTCGGACAGCGAGAAAAAGACGCCGATGAACACCACCCAGATCCACAGGAACAAGCCCGGGTCGAAATTCGCGGGCGGCGCGCGCCGCCGCCAGCCGCCGCCCAGCACCCGCAACGCCGGCAAGGTCCACGGCACGCTGCCCGCCAGGAACACGCCGGCGAAAAACCACCACGGCTCCTGGCGATCGGCGACGGGAGACAAATACCGCGCCAGATGCTCGTGCACGAAGAAGAACTGCAGAAAATCCGCCAGCCGCCGCGCCGCGAGCCAGTGCCAGGGCACGGTGATGCAGAGAAACAGCGGCAGACCCCACTTCAGGTACAGCCGGCGCCAGGGCGTGAAATCGCGCGAATACGCGCTGTACAGAATCAGCACGGCGGCCGGGATGGCGGCGGCGACCAGACCCTTGGTGAGCACGCCGCAGCCGGCCGCCGCCCACGCCAGCAGCATCCAGCGGGCGGGGCCGTGCCGCCTGCTGCGCCAGCAGAAAGGCCGCCAGGCTCAGCGTCATGTAGAACGTCAGGCTCATGTCCAGCGTCAGCAGCTGGCCCAGGACCACGAACATCAGCATGCCGCAGAGCACGGCCGCGGCGCGCCAGCCCGGCGTCCGGGCCCCACAGCCGCCGTGCCGCCAGCCACACCAGGCACACGGTCCCGAGTGCGGTCAGCGCCGTATACAGGCGCGCGGCGAACGGGCTCGGCCCGAGCAAGCGATAGCTCACGGCCGTGGCCCAGTATTGCAGCGGCGGCTTCTCGATATAGGCCAGGCCGTTCAAATGCGGAATGACCCAGTCGCCGCCGCTCAGCATCTCGCGCGGAATTTCCGCGTAGCGTCCTTCATCGGGATTGAACAGCGGCCGGCCGGACAGCGTCGCCAACCACACCAAGGCGAGCAGCGCGGCCAGCGCCCAGTACATCCAGCGCTCGCGCGGCGCCGGCGCCGAGGGCTCGCTCACGCCGGCGCCGCCTGAGACCGCCAACAGGCCGGACCGTCCCGCCACTTCGCCCATGACCACCGCTCGCGTCGGGCAAGGGCCGCCGCATCGCCGAGCTCGTGAATCTCGGCCATGCGCGTGATCGATGCGCCCGACTCCCGCCACTTCACCAGCAGGGATTCGAAGGCATCGAGCAGCAGCATGCCCTCGAGTTCGGCGTGCAAGGTGAATACCTGCAAGCCGGTCGCGGCACCGGCGGCGGACGCATCGGCGCTGCGTCGCGACAGGCGGAATACCGCCTCCGCAATGGTCGACTCATCGACCCCGTCGACTGCCCAAGCATCTCATCGAAGGTGGGCAAGGTGGTGGGCAACTGCGGGCAGGTGCTCGCGCCGCGCGCCAGCAGCCGGAAAGAACGGCGGTCCGCCGCGGGTGTCGCTGGCGTAGCGCAGGCCGTATTCCTGCTCGAGCTCGAGGCCGTGAGCGTTGATCTGCCAGCCCGCGGCGGCATGCGATTGCGGCGCGAAGCCGAACACCCGCTCGAAAGCCTCCATGCCGCGCTCGAACTCGACCCGAGTCCAGGCCGCCGTGGCCTTGGCCACATAGTCCTGCCAGCGCACATGATCGTAGGTATGCAGCCCCACCTCGAAGCCGGCGTCGTGCACGCTGCGCATCACCGCGCCCGCGCTTGCGCCCGATATCCGGCCCCGGCAGCAGCACGCCGTACAGCAGAGTCTTCAAGCCATAGTGCTTGAGCACCGAGGTGCGCGCGACCTTCTGCGCGAAGCCCTTGCGAAACACCCGGCGCATGGCGCGTCCCGTATGATCGGGCCCCACCGAAAAATAGAAAGTGGCATCGACGCCGTGCTTCTTGAACAGCGCCGTGAGCCGCGGCACGCCTTCGCGCGTGCCGCGCAAGGTGTCCACATCGACCTTCAGGCCGATGTGCGCGCTCTCAAGCATCGCGCGACAACAGCGCCGAAGCCGAGGGCAGGCTGTGGGCGTAGGAATCGAAGATGGCGTTCAACGCCGCGCGCATGTCGGTCTTGGGCGTCCAACCCAGCTCCGCCGTGGTGTTCTTGATCGAGGGCAGCCGCGCCGGGATGTCCGCATACCCCTTGCCGTAGTAGTCGAGGGCCGAAATATCGACGAGCTTGGTATTGCGCGCGGTGGGCGCGTATTCCGGCCGCGACAGGGCGATTTCCAGCATCATTTCCGCCAGCTTGCGGATCGAATACGAATTGTAGGGATTGCCGATGTTGTAGATCTTGCCGTCGGCGATGCCGTCCGGGTTGTCGATGATCTTGGTCAGGCACTCGACGGCATCGTCGATGAAGGTGAAGGCGCGGGTCTGCGTGCCGCCGTCGACCAGCTTGATCGGCTCGCCGCGCACGATGTGGCCCAGGAACTGCGTGAGCACGCGCGAGCTGCCCTCCTTCGGATCATCCATGCTGTCGAGGCCGGATCCGATCCAGTTGAAGGGCCGGAACAGCGTGAACTGCAGCCCCTGCTGGCCGTAGGCGTAGATGATGCGGTCCAGCAGCTGCTTCACGCAGGAGTAAATCCAGCGCTGCTTGTGGATGGGACCCAGCACCAGCTCGGTCGTCTCGGAATCGAACTCCTTGTCCGTGCTGGCCCCATAGACCTCGGATGTCGAGGGGAACACCACCCGCTTCTTGTATTTGACGCAGTGGCGAATGATGGGCAGGTTGGCCTCGAAATCCAATTCGAACACCCGCAGCGGTTCGCGCACGTAGGTCGCCGGCGTCGCGATGGCCACCAGCGGCAGAATCACATCGCACTTGCGCACGTGGTACTCGACCCATTCCAGGTTGATGGTGATATCGCCTTCGACGAAATGGAAGCGGGGATTGCCGAGCAGCGTGCCGACGCGCTCGGATTGCAGGTCCATGCCGTAAATATGCCAATCGGTGTGAGCCAGGATGTACTTGCTCAGATGATGGCCGATGAATCCATTGACCCCGAGAATTAGAACGTTTTTCAAATTAAGCCCCTGTCATGATCGCAATCTTGACGCTCGCGCAGGCGAGCGCCTGATCGATAGGCGCTCGCTGCGCGAGCGTCAGATTAGCAGCTGCGCGGAGCGCATGACAAGTGCCAGCGGCTGCTGCGCCAGGGCCGGTGGCGCGCCGTCGGGCGACACCGGCTTGCCGTCGATCGCGAGCCGCAGTATCCGCAACCGCCGCCCGTCGACGCAGTCGGCGAACCATTCGCCGCCGTCGGCATACAAACAGGGCGCCTGGCTCGGGATATTTCGCCGGCTGCGCATCCACGCGCGTCTCGAGAATCGCAAGCCTACACCCGTTTACCTCGGTAAAGGCGCCCGGAAAAGGCGGCGCCACGGCGCGCACCAGATCGTGCACCGCGCGCGCCGCGCAGCGCCAATCGATGCGTCCATCCTCGGGTCCGCGCCGGCCGAAGTAAGACCCCTGCGCCGAGATCCAGGGGCCGCGCCGGCGCGCTGCCCGCCGCCAATGCCGGCAGGCTGCGCCGCAGCACCTGCTCGGCCGCCTCGGCCACCTTGAGCGATACGTCGAGCGCCGTGTCGTTCTCCAAAATCGGCACGGACTGCTGATCCACGAGCGCGCCGGCATCGGGCTTTTCCACCATGTAGTGCAGGCTGGCGCCCGTCACCGTCTCGCCGTTGAGAATGGCCCAATGCACGGGCGCCCTGCCGCGATATTTCGGCAGCAGCGATCCATGCATGTTGAGCGCCCCGCGGCGCGGCACCGCAAGCCAGGCTTTATCCAGCATGTGGCGGTAATAGAATGAGAACAGAAAATCGGGCTTCGCGGCCGCGCCCTCGCGCGATCCATTCCGGCGTATTGGGAGTCGTCCGGCGTCTCGACCCGCAGCGCCATGCGCCTCGGCCAGCTGCTGCACGCTGCCGAACCAGCTGGTTCTCGCCGGGATCATCGGCGTGCGTGAACAGCAGCGGGATCTCGACGCCCTGCGCCAACAGTTCCCGCACACAGCGCACCCCGACCTCGCTGTAGGCGAATACCACCGCGCGAGTCACCGCGAGCACGGCCTGACCGCGTTGCGGCGATGCCGCGGCCGGGATCGACGCCGCGGCCTCCGCGCCGTCGTCCTCGAGAACCGCCTCCACGATGTAGCGCGGCCGCTCGCGCACCTGGGCATAGATGCGTCCGACGTATTCGCCAGCAGGCCGATGCCGAACAGCGCCACGCCGATCAGGAAGAACACGCAGCGCGAACAGCGTGAACACGCCTTCCGCCTCCGGGCCGACGACGATGCGGCGCACGAACAGTACAGCACGAACAGCGCGGAGAACATGCGCCACCGTCATGCCCACCATGGAAAACAGCTGCAGCGGCACCACGGAGAAGCCGGTGATCAAATCGAAATTCAGGCGGATCAGGCTGTACAGCGAATACTTCGAGCGGCCCGGCGAAGCGTTCCTCATGGGCGATCGGCACCTCGATGGGCTTCATGGCGTACAGCGACGCCAGCGCCGGAATGAAGGTGTTGACCTCCCGGGTCTGATTGAGCGCCGTGACCACGGAGCGCGCGTAGCCGCGCATCATGCAGCCCTGGTCGGTGATGCGCACCGGCGTGATCCACTCGCGCAGCTTGTTGATGCGCCTTGGAGAACCAGCGCCGCCACAGCGAATCCTGGCGCTGCTGGCGGATCGTGCCGACATAGTCGTAGCCCTGATCGAGCATGCCGACCAGCTTGCCGATCTCCTCCGGCGGATTCTGCAGATCGGCATCCAGGGTGATCACATACTCGCCGCGCGCGTACGCCAGGCCCGCCATCACCGCCGAGTGCTGGCCGAAATTCGCATGAAACAGCACCACCCGCGTGTGCCGCGGCCGCAGCGAGAACTGCTCCCGCAGCAGCGCGACCGAGCGATCCCTGCTGCCGTCGTTGACGAACACGATTTCGTAGGAGATGCCGAGCGCATCGAGCGCCGGGTAGAGCCGCGCGAACAAGCGTCGGCAGCACCGCCTCTTCGTTGTAGACCGGAATCACGACACTGAGTTTGGGAACGCTGGTCGCGATGCTCATGCGTTCAGTGATCCGCCGCGACCGCGCCCTGCGATTTCAGCAGCGCCAGCAATTCCGCGGTTTTGGCGTGCATGAGATCCACCGAACCGCGCGCCTCGACGTTGAGCCGTATCAAGGGCTCGGTATTCGAGCTGCGCAAATTGAAGCGCCAATCCGCGAACTCGAAGGACACGCCGTCGGTGCGGTCGAGGACGCATGGCCTGCGGCGCGTAGCGTGCCTCGAAGGCCGCGATGGCCGCCTTGGCGTCGGGAACGCGGTAATTGAGCTCGCCGCTGACCGGAAATAAGCCGATGCGCTCGCCCACCAGCTGGACAGCGCGCAGTCCGGACTCGCACAGGATTTGCGCGACGATGAGCCAGGGAATCATGCCGCTGTCGCAATAGGCGAAGCGCCGAAAGTAATGGTGCGCGCTCATTTCGCCGCCGTAGACGCCGTCGACCTCGCGCATGCGCTGCTTGATGAAGGCATGGCCGGATTTCGACAGCACCGACACGCCGCCGCTCGCCTTGACCACCTCGATGGTGTTCCAGGTCAGGCGCGGATCGTGCACCACCTTGCCGCCGGGTTGGCCGCGCAGCAGCACCGAGGCCAAGCAGGCCGACGATGTAGTATCCCTCGATGAAACCGCCGCGCTCATCGAAGAAAAAGCAGCGGTCGAAGTCGCCGTCCCAGGCGATGCCGAAATCCGCGCCGTGCCGGCGGATCGCCTCCGCCGTGGGCGCGCGATTCTCCTCGAGCATGGGATTCGGGATGCCGTTCGGGAAATGGCCGTCCGGCTCGTGGTGAATCTTGATGAACTTGAACGGCAGATTGCGGCTCGAGCTTGTCGATGATCAGACCCGCGCCGCCATTGCCGGCATTGACCACGATTTTCAGCGGCTTGAGCTTTCCCGCATCGACATAGGACAGCAGATGCGCCACATAGGCGTCCGTGGTATCGACGCTGCGGCGCGCGCCGGCGCGCTGCGGCACGGGGAACTCGCCGCGCTCGGCGAACTCGCGAATCTCCCGCAGGCCGTTGTCGCCGCTGATCGGCTTGGACTGCTCGCGCACGAATTTCATGCCGTTGTAATCGGGCGGATTGTGGCTGGCGGTGATCATGATGCCGCCGTCGTAGCCGCCGTCGAAGGTCGCGAAGTACACGCCCTCCGTGCCGCAGATCCCGATGTCATACACATCGACGCCGCTGTCGGTCAATCCGCGGCACACCGCGTCGGTGAGACCGGCGCTCGACAATCGGATATCGCGCCCGACGACGATGCGCTTGGGGCTCGAGAAACTGCGCGTAGCCGCGCGCCACCCGGTAGGCCACATCGTCATTCAACTCGACAGGAATTCGGCCGCGTAAATCGTACGCCTTGAAGCAGGTGATCGATTTCAAGTATTGGTCCCTTGACGGCCGTAATTGTCCTCGAAGCGCACGATGTCGTCTTCGCCCAAATAGGATCCCGACTGCACCTCGACGATGTGCAGCGGCACCTTGCCGGGATTCTCGATGCGATGCGTGGCGCCGATCGGAATGTAGGTCGATTCGTTCTCCGACAGCAAAAACGTCTTGTCGTTGCAGGTGATGCGCGCCGTGCCCTGCACCACGATCCAATGTTCGGCGCGATGGTGGTGCATTTGCAGCGACAGCACCCCGCCCGGCTTGACCGACAATCGCTTCACCTGAAAACGCTCGCCGTTGTCGATGCTGTCGTAGCTGCCCCAGGGCCTGAACACCTCGCGATGCAAGGACGATTCGCTGCGGCCGGATTTCTTGATCGTGGCGACCAGATCCTTCACGTCCTGCACGCGCTCCTTCGGTGCCACCAGGATGGCGTCCTTGGTCTCGACGATGATGTGATCGTCCATGCCGACGGCCGCGACCAGGCGGCTGGTCGAGTGCACGTAGCAGTCGTGGGTGTCGTGCACCATGACATCGCCCTGCAGCACATTGCCCTCCTCGTCGGCCGGCAAGGCATCGAACAGCGAGGACCAGGAGCCGACGTCGCTCCAGCCGGCATCCAGCGGCAGGACCAGGGCATCGCGCGTCTTCTCCATCACCGCATAGTCGATCGACTCGCTGCGGCATTTCTCGAATTCGGCCTTGTCGATGCGCACGAAATCCAAATCCGACTTGGCCGCGCCTGGAACGCCGCCCGTGCAGGCCTCGAGAATGTCGGGCGCGAAATCCGCGCAGTTCCGACAGATAGCGGCTCGGCCTTGAACACGAACATGCCGCTGTTCCAGTAGTAGTCGCCCGATGGCGACGAATTGCGTCGCCAGATCGAGCGGCGGCTTCTCGATGAATTGCGCCACCGGGTAGGCGGGGCCGGCGCCCTCGCCGCGGCGGATGTAGCCGTAGCCGGTTTCCGGCGCATGGGCCACGATGCCGAAAGTCACGAGCTTGCCCTCCTGCGCCAGATCCGGCCGCCGTTTCGGCCGCCGCCTGGAATGTGCGCACATCGCGAATCACATGATCCGCCGGCGCCACCACCAGCGTGGCCTCGGGATCGATCTGCGAGCGCCTTGAGCGCCGCGAGCGCGACGGCGGGCGCGGTATTGCGGCCCGCGGGCTCCAGCAGAATCGCGGACGGCTGCCATGCCCAAGGCGCGTATCTGCTCGGCCACCGTAAAGCGATGCGCTTCGTTGCACACCACGATGGGCGGGCGCGGCGCCCGCGATGCCCGCCAAACGCAGCGCCGTATCCTGCAGCATGGTGTGCTTGCCGGTGAGCGCCAGCAATTGCTTGGGATACAATCTCCCGCGACAGCGGCCAGAGCCGGGTGCCGGCGCCGCCCGACAGAATCACCGGGATCAATAGGGTCACAGATCACTCACTTTTGGGCTCACTTTGCTCATTCGCCACGCCGATCGACTTGCCACGGCCGATCGCATAATAACTGAAGCCCGCCTGCGCCATTTGCTCGGGGTCATAGAGATTTCGTCCGTCGAATATGGCCGGAGTGCGCAATGTACTCTTGATGTGATCGAAATCCGGACTGCGGAATTCCCGCCATTCGGTCACGATGGCCAGAGCATCCGCGCCCTTCCATGACTTCCGGGCTGGTCTTGCACAGGACGAGATCGGGCCGCGTGCCGTAAATCCGGACGCACTCGGGCATCGCGACCGGATCGTAGGCCCGCACCTTGGCGCCGGCCGACCACAGAGATTCCATCAGGACGCGGCTGGCCGCCTCGCGCATATCGTCGGTGTTCGGCTTGAAGGCCAGGCCCCACAGGGCGATGGTCTTGCCCCGCAAATCGCCGAAGTGCGCCTTGATCTTGTTGAACAGCACATGCTTCTGGCGGTTGTTGACGCTCTCCACCGCGGCGAGAATGCTGGCCTCATAGCCCACCTCGTCCGCCGAGCGCTTCAGCGCCTGCACGTCCTTGGGAAAACACGAGCCGCCGTAGCCCACGCCGGGATAGATGAAGGCATAGCCGATGCGCGGATCCGAGCCGATGCCCACGCGCACCGATTCGATGTCGGCGCCGAAGTGTTCCGCCAGATTGGCCAGTTCGTTCATGAAGCTGATCTTGGTCGCCAGCATGGCATTGGCGGCGTACTTGGTCAGTTCCGCCGAGCGCACGTCCATGACGATCATGCGGTCGCGATTGTGGGTGAAGGGCTCGTACAGCGAGCGCAGCAGTTCCGCGGCGCGCTCCGAATCGGTGCCGACGATGACCCGGTCCGGCCGCATGAAATCGCTGATGGCCGCGCCTTCCTTGAGGAATTCCGGGTTCGAGACCATGTCGAACTCGACGGCCGCCTTGCGCTGCGCCAGGGATTTCCCGCACCGCCTCGCGCACCTTGTCGGCGGTACCCACCGGCACCGTCGACTTGGTGATCACCACCTTGTAGTCGCTCATGTGTTCGCCGATGGAGCGCGCCACCGCCAGCACATAGCGCAGGTCCGCCGAACCGTCCTCATCGGGCGGCGTGCCCACCGCGATCAGCTGGAACAGCCCGTGGTCCACGCCCTCCTTGGCGCTGGTGGTAAAGCGCAGGCGCCCGGCCTCGAAATTGCGTTTCACGACCGCGTCGAGGCCGGGCTCGTGAATGGGCACCTCGCCGCGCTTGAGCATGGCGATCTTGCGCTCGTCGACGTCGACGCACACCACGTGGTTGCCGGCATCCGCCAGACACGCGCCCGTGACCAGGCCCACGTAGCCGGAGCCGAAGATCGTAATTCGCATGCGTAATATTCTGATTTAACTGGGAAAAGTAGCGGAAAGCCTAGCGGTTTTGCCGGCTCAACGTGCAAGGCCAACCAGTCAAATGTCCAAGGTAAGCCGAGTGCCCCTAGCTCAGCTCCAAGGCTCCCGCAGCAACTTGCGCTCCCAGGCCAGCGAGTGGGTCACGATCGCCGCTAGGTCGTCATAGCGCGGCTGCCAGCCGAGTTCCGCGCGGATGCGGTCGGCCCGCGCCACCAGGTAGGCCGGATCGCCGGCACGGCGCGCTTCCTCGCGAATCGTCAGGGGCTTGCCGCCCACGGTTTCCACCATGCGCAGCACTTCGCGGACCGAGTAGCCATGGCCATAGCCCACGTTCAGCGTCACCGACTTGCCGCCACCGCGCAGATAATCCGAGAGCGTTCAAATGCGCCGCGGCCAGATCTTCGACGTGCAGATAGTCGCGCACCCCGGTGCCGTCCGGCGTGGGATAGTCGCTGCCGAACACGGCCACGTGCGGACGCTTGCCCACCATCGCCTCGCAGGCCACCTTGGTCAGCAAAGTCGCCCCGACGCGTCGCCTGGCCGATCCGTCCCTCAGGATTCGAGCCGGCCACGTTGAAATAACGCAACGCCACGTAGCGCAGCGGATTCACCGCCGCCACATCGCGCAGCATCCATTCGCTCATGAGCTTGGAGGTGCCGTAGGCGTTGATGGGACGCGTCGGCGACTCCTCGTCGGCGTAGCCCTGATCCGGCATGCCGTAGACCGCCGCCGTGGAGGAAAAGACGAAATTCCTGACCTTGTGCTCGACGCAGGCCTGCAGCAGGGCGCGCGTGGAGCAGGTGTTGTTGCCGTAGTACTTGAGCGGCTGAGCCACGGACTCGGGCACGATGGTGTGAGCCGCAAAGTGCATGACGGTATCGACCCGGTGCTCCGCCAATAGCCGCGACACCAGCGCGTAGTCGCCCACATCGCCGACGACGAGTTCGCCCGCGGTCACTGCCTGCCTGAAACCCCGGCCCAGGTTATCGAGGACGATGACTTTTTCAGCAGTCTCGCCCAATTGCCGCACGACGTGGCTGCCGATGTAGCCGGCACCGCCGGTGACCAAAACCGCTCCCATAGGCAAGCTATCTCCTTGTGATTGAAGGACTTAAAAACTAGAGCCGCGCCTCGGCGATATGCTCCCGAAACCAGGCATAGGTGCTTGCTATACCCGTCTTGAGCGGAATTTTTGGCCGCCAACCGAGAGCCGTCAGGCGTGTCGTATCCAATAATTTGCGCGGCGTGCCGTCGGGCTTCGACGGATCGAACACCAATCGACCCTGGTAGCCGGACGCGGCCATGACGAGTTCGGCGAGTTCACGGATGGTGACATCCTCTCCCCAACCGATGTTGACGATCAATTCGTCCTCGTAGGTCTTGAGAAGATAGATGACGGCATCGGCCAGATCGTCCACATGTAAGAATTCGCGCCGGGGCGAACCCGTGCCCCAGATGGACAGGGTCTCCTCCCCGCGCAGCTTGGCTTCGTGGAAACGCCGAATCAAGGCGGGCAGTACATGCGAATTCTGCAAATCGAAGTTATCGCCGGGCCCGTAGAGATTGGTCGGCATCAGCGATATCGCGTTGAAGCCAAATTCGCGCCGATAAGCTTGGCACATCTTGACACCCGCGATCTTGGCGACCGCATACCACTCATTGGTGGGCTCCAAGGGACCGGTTAGCAGGTATTCCTCCTTGATGGGTTGCGGCGCGAGCTTCGGGTAAATGCAGCTCGATCCCAAAAAGACGAACTTGGCGACCCCGGAGCGATACGCCGCATCGATCAAGTTATCCTGGATCAAGAGATTGTCACGAATGAACAGCGCCGGGCGCGTGTTGTTGGCGTGAATGCCGCCCACGCGAGCTGCCGCCATGATCACGGCCGCGGGCCGCTCGCGATCGAAGAACTCGCGAACCGCCGCCTGCTCGGTGAGATCCAGCTCTTGATGCGTACGGAACAGCAGATTCCGGTAACCCTGCTGCTGCAGCGCTCGCAGCACCGCAGCCCCGACCAGGCCCCGATGCCCGGCGACGTAAATTCGCGAATCTTGATGGAGCTGCACCGGTGCTACTCGTGGTGGCTGTAGACTTTGTAGCCTTCTTTCGCGACCAGGGCATCGCGCTCCGCCAGGTCCAAGTCAGACTCAACCATCTCGGCCACCAATTCAGGAAAGCTCACCTCAGCGGTCCAGCCGAGCTTCTGGCGGGCCTTTCCGGGGTCGCCCAGCAGGGTTTCGACTTCGGTAGGACGGAAGTAGCGGGGATCCACCCTTACCAGGGTGCGCCCACTCTTGGTGTCGATGCCCACTTCATCGACACCCTCGCCCTTCCATTGAATTTTCATGTCCAGGACCGCGCCGGCGGCCACCACGAAGTCACGGACCGAGAATTGCTTGCCGGTTGCGATGACGAAATCCTCCGCCGTGTCCTGCTGCAACATCAGCCATTGCGCGCGGACATAGTCGCGTGCATGACCCCAATCGCGCCTTGAATCCAGATTCCCCAGATGCAGAGTCTCCTGCAAGCCGACGCGGATGCGGGTCAGGGCACGGGTGATCTTGCGCGAAACGAAGGTTTCACCCCGTAGCGGCGATTCGTGGTTGAACAAGATGCCGTTGCAGGCATACAACCCATAGGCTTCCCGATAATTCACGGTTATCCAGTAGGCATACACCTTGGCAGCCCCATAGGGCGAGCGAGGATAGAACGGTGTGGTTTCCCGCTGCGGAATCTCCTGAACTTTGCCGAACATCTCGGATGTGGAGGCCTGGTAAAAGCGCGTTTTCTTCTCCAATCCCAGAATGCGGATGGCCTCCAGGACCCGAAGGGTGCCCACCGCATCGGAGTTGGCCGTGTATTCGGGAGTTTCGAACGAGACGGCGACGTGGCTTTGGGCCGCCAGGTTGTAGATCTCGTCGGGCTGGACCTCTTGGATGATCCGAATCAGATTGGTGGAATCCGTCAAATCTCCGTAATGCAGCTTGAGACGGACATTTCTCTCGTGCGGATCCTGGTACAGGTGATCGATACGATCCGTATTGAACGACGAGGCGCGGCGTTTGATGCCGTGCACGCTGTACCCCTTTTCCAATAGGAACTCAGCAAGATAGGCGCCGTCTTGCCCGGTAATACCCGTGATCAAAGCCGTCTTAGACAAATCATTCTCCAACCAAGGTAACCCTGTACCGTCCTCGATCCCCGGCTCCGGCACGACCTCGTGCCTCGCGGGGCGCAAACGTTGATCGGTGAAAGTATAGTGATATAACGCCGCAGAAAGCGAATATCGGATTTGTGTCTTGGGCCCGGCCGGGCCCACTGGCAGTTATTCAAGGCACTAGAAATTTTTACAAGGATTGCCACGCATTCCCTACAAAAAAAATCATATTTCCCAGACTCAGCTAGCCACGCCGACGGCGTTACAAAAAAATACAATTTTGCTGATGGAATTAACCTAATCGTCATTAGTGGCCCCTTTGGTCCAGTTAGTCTGAGCCTGGCCATTTAGTAGAATTACTGTCAACGCTGGCGGAGGTAGAGCGTTTGGCATCGAAATGAATGTTCTTCGGAGTTTCCGGGAGCTGCACAGATGGTAGGAAGGTCTTGATTTATATAACATGCAGGAAAGCGGGGCAGGCTGGAGCGGTCTTTAGTACCGGTTTCCAATTGTCATTAAACTATCAAGGATGGATGTGATGCCCTCAGGCTACGCCGGCCTCTCGAAACGACGAACACCTGCGCGCTCAACAGTAGTACCGGACTACGATTCAGCCGCGGGAGAAGCATCCACGCGGGGCGGCACCGGCAGGGTTCCTAGCCTTCATATAGTCGAAGTCAATCGTCGGACTCACGACCGTTTCGATGCATCCAAGCATGGGCCGATCGCCGCGACGGAACGTGATGCTTACGCCATCTTCAAACGTGCCTTCGACATTGTGGGCGCGAGCCTCGCGATAATCTGTTTATCGCCGCTGCTCGTCACCATCGCCGCCTGTGCATCGCTATCGGGCGAATCGCCTTTGTTCAGGCACCGGAGGGTCGGTCGCGGCGGCGTGTTTTTCGATTGCTTCAAGTTCCGCACGATGGTTACGAATGCCGATCATGTATTGCAAAATTTGCTGCGCAGCGATCGCCAGATCAACGAGGAATGGCTTCGAGATCATAAGCTTAGGGATGATCCTCGGGTAACCCGCTTCGGTCGCTTTTTGCGTAGAACGAGCCTTGACGAGCTTCCTCAGTTGTGGAACGTGCTTCGCGGTGAGATGAGCTTGGTGGGCCCGCGTCCGATTGTGCCGGATGAATTGCGCCGGTATGGGAGCAAGGCCGCGACCTTTCTATCGGCCCGACCGGGCATCACGGGGCTTTGGCAGATATCGGGCCGCAATAATACGGATTACCGAAGACGCGTAGCGCTCGACGTGTGCTATGTGCGCTCGCGCAGCGTGATTCTCGATGTGTACATTCTGGTGAAGACGTTGCGGGTGGTATTCACCACAAAGGGCGCTTATTGATGGCGGTTTAGAACGAAAACCGCGCCGCCGCATAGGCCGCCCCGCACAAGGCCGATTTCAGACTTGCGAGTAGTCCGCGATCTTGACCACATTGGCGCGCTCGACCGCACTGCACGAGACTGCCGAGTAGGACTCAACGGACAATAAAATCAGTTTCGTTGGCATATCCCGGATTGATCATTGGTGCAATTAATCTGCGGCGATGATGTCCATGGCCTTTATCGAATACAGTCTGACGCAGCCTGCAAAAAATGGATGGATGTACCAAAAAAACGACCGCTGCGAGTACGTAGTTCGACGATAAGGGTTGAAATTGTTCTCGATCCAGTTCATTTTTGTGGTTCTGCGGTGGAAGTACGTGCCAAGCCTCTGAAATTAATGGTCAAGCAGGTACAAAATGAGAACAGGCATGAATTTTGCATGAACTGGCCCTTTGACGCCTTAGAATCCTGGAGACACATGAATGACGGATGAGCATCATTCCCGACTCGCGTCAGCCGCACGTGCGGCCCGACTTGGTGACGACGACGAGGAGACCGCTTCCGTCCATGCGGACTCGGCCGGTGTCGGCGTACCGGGTCTTCATGTCGTGAGGGGGGATATGTCCGGCGACGTCTCGCTGCCGCCGTCCCTGGCCGATGGCGAGTATTCACCGATCATTCGTTCTACGTATCTCACTAAACGAGCGTTTGACATCGTCGGCTCGGTATTTCTCGGCTTGCTGCTCTCACCTCTGATTCTGGCCATCGTTACCCTCATTCGCATCGAGGGGCAACCGGTCTTGTTCTGGCACAAGCGCATCGGCCGCCATGGGCGGACATTCTACTGCGTGAAATTTCGCACTATGGTCCGCGATGCCGAGCAAGTGCTGCGGCATCTGCTGAACGAGCACCCCGAACTGCGCGATGAATGGACCAAAAACTTCAAGCTCCGCAAAGACCCGCGCATAACGATGACGGGTCGTGTCTTGCGTTTGACCAGCCTCGATGAATTGCCGCAGCTCTGGAACGTTCTACGCGGCGAAATGAGCCTCGTCGGGCCGCGTCCAATCGTCCGCGCCGAGTTGCTGCGCTACGGTCGCTACGCATCAAGGTACCTGGCGGTGAACCCCGGCCTGACCGGCTTATGGCAGGTCAAAGGCCGCAACGATACAACTTACCGGCGTCGCGTGGCGATGGACAAGTTCTACATCCAGAACCAGAGCGTGTTGTTGGACATCTACATTCTTGCGGCGACGCCGGCGGCGGTTTTGCGTCGCAATGGCGCGTATTGATGTGCCGATGCCGGCCTCGTACCGGAATGGCCTGTTCTGCCGATCGGAATGCAGCGTCCGCGGTTAGGGGAACCGGCCGCCGCGGACAAAATATCCGTCCACCTGCAAAACTCGGCCGGTTCGATAATCCTTGAACACCGGAACGATATTGAAGATGTCGAAACCGATCGATTGCATGTAGGAGACCATTTCCGAGAATGTAGGAGCTCCCTCGTAGAGGGGGACCAAGGACAATTCCAACTGCATGGCAACCACCCTGTGCAGCAGTCCGCCAGCCCCCTTCAGCACGTGCATTTCGTAACCCTGTGTATCGATCTTGACCATCAGGTGTCCCTCCGGCGGAAGGAGCGGCGACGCCAACTCATCCAATCTCTCAACGGCGACCGTTTGCTTATCAACGTACGCAGACTGGGGCGCCGCCTCTTCGTGTTCGCGCCGCATGGACAAGACACTGCTGCTCAAGGTATTGGCCGATATGTTGAATTCGACCTGGCCGCGCTCGCTGCCAAGCGCAGCGCAAGGGGCAACCTCCCACGATCCACCACGCCGTTTGGCATGGGCAACCAAAGTGGCATGCACGCTCGGGATAGCCTCAAAAGAGATCAGCTTTCCGTCAAAACCGGCTTCAAATACCAAATCACCCCATTGACCGGAATTTGCGCCGACATCGAGTACTATCTTGACCCCGGTTAATTTCAGTAGCTCTTTGACTACTTGCTGCTCGATATTGGCGCTGGCAATAGGTCGGACCTCCCAGCCGAGTCGTCGAACCAGTCGCTGTACGCTTGCTTTGACCGTCATGGGGTTACTCGGACAGGCTCCTAGCCCAACACTCTGCGAAAATAGGCAATCGTCTCCCTCAACCCATCCTCGAGGCTGACCTTCGGTTCCCAACCCAGCGTTTGCCGCGCCAAACCAATATCGGGCTGCCGCTGCTTTGGGTCGTCGGACGGCAACGGTCGGTACACCAACTTTGAACTGCTCGCGGTGAGTTTAATGACCGTTTCGGCAAGCTCGAGCATCGTGAATTCGCCCGGATTGCCGATGTTGAGCGGCCCGGGGACATCAGCAGCTGTACTCATCATCCGGATCATCGCCTCGACCAAGTCATCTACGTAACAAAAGCTGCGGGTTTGCCGGCCATCGCCATAAATGGTGATGTCGCCCCCGCTGATGGCTTGGACGATGAAATTGCTCACCACCCGGCCATCATTGGGATGCATGCGCGGGCCGTAAGTATTGAAAATGCGGACGACTTTTATGTCTAGACCGTGCTGCCGCCGATAGTCAAAAAACAGGGTTTCGGCACATCGCTTGCCCTCATCGTAGCAACTGCGAATCCCTATGGGGTTGACCCTGCCCCAATAAGCTTCCACTTGCGGATGAATTTCCGGATCGCCATAGACTTCGCTCGTAGACGCTTGCAATATTCGTGCCTTGACGCGTTTGGCCAAACCCAGCATGTTGATGGCGCCATGTACGCTGGTCTTGGTCGTCTGGACGGGATCAAGCTGGTAGTGAATCGGGCTTGCAGGACATGCCAGATTGTAAATCTGCTCAACCTCCACATAGAGTGGAAACGTAACATCGTGGCGCAGCAGCTCAAAGTAAGGATTGGCGAACAGGTGGGCTACATTGCGCTTTGTCCCGGTGAAAAAATTGTCGACACATAGCACCTCCTGACCAGCCGCGATCAATCGATCGCACAAATGCGACCCGAGAAAGCCCGCCCCGCCCGTTACCAGTATTTTTGACATTTTAAAGCCTGACAATGGTCCGTATAATATTGAAGGACTTACCCATTCCCACTGCGCGAACTCTATCATTCCAAGAATCGGATTTGCGGAAGATCAACGCTTGGCATGCGGCCTATGATTGGGCAATTGACGCCTGCATTGCGTAAGGTCATTGGCAACACCGCTTGGCTGATGGTCGATCGCATCGTGCGGATGGGACTGGGGGTGGTCGTCAGTGTTTGGATAGCCCGGTACCTTGGACCGGCGCAATTCGGAAGCTTGAGTTTTGCGATAGCGTTCGTGGCTCTCTTTGGGACCATCAGTACGCTGGGACTCGATAGCATCGTCGTGCGGCACCTCGTCGCAGAGACGGGCGACGCCAATGAGATTCTCGGGACAGCGTTCCTCCTGCGATTATTGGGCGGAATTCTCGCGCCATTGTTGGCTGTTGCGTCCATTTACCTCATGGAGCCGAACGACCCGATCACCGAGCTGTTGGTCAGCCTGCTGTCGGTCGGACTATTCTTTCAAGCCTTCGATATCATCGATATCTACTTTCAAGCGCACGTTCAATCGAAGCTGACCGTTTGGGCAAAAAACACGGCCTTCCTATTGGTCGCCGGTATCCGGATTTTGTTGGTGTACGTCAAAGCTCCATTGTGGTCGTTTGCAATGGCTCAAGTAGTGGAACTGGCTCTCGGCGCACTGGGCCTGCTGGCGCTCCACAGGTGGCGTGGCGGCCGTGTTTCGATGTGGCGAGCCCAAAGATGGCGCGCCATCCAATTGCTGCAGCAAAGCTGGCCCGTCATTCTGTCGGGCATGGCTATCATGATCTACTCGCGCATAGATATGGTCATGTTGAAGCAGATGCAGGGAGATGCCGCAGTTGGCCTCTACGCGACGGCCACTCGGATATCCGAGGTATGGTATTTCGTGCCCGTCGCAATCGTATCGTCGGTTTCGCCGGCGATAATACGCGCCAAAGACAACCCGGCAATTTACTACGAACGGATCGGGAAACTCTTCTCGCTGATGTCTCTCATTGCGCTCGTCGTTGGAACCGGCATCGCGCTCAGCTCTCACTGGATAATTCATATTCTGTACACCGAAGCCTTCGGTGCAGCCGCTCCCGTTTTGGCCGTGCATGTGTGGGCGTCAATATTCGTCTTTCTGGGGGTTGCCCAATCCCCCTGGAATGTCTCGCAAGATCTCTTGAAGCTCAGCTTCTATAGGACGCTGGCAGGTGCCATCGGCAATGTTCTGCTCAATCTTGTACTGATTCCAAAGCTAGCGGCGATGGGCGCTGCAATCTCCACGGTAATTTCTTACGCGATCGCAGGAGTGATCGCCAATGCTTTCGACCCTCGAACGCGGCCGATATTCTTGCTGCAGGTGAGATCCGTTTTTCCGGGACAATTGCGCACTATGTTTAGATCATTGAATTGAATGGTAGTATCGAGGGAAGATGAATCCAAGACTCAAGTTGATGGTAAAGGAGAAACTCCCGTTTGTTCTGCCCATTGCAGCAGGGATCAAGCATCAGTTTTCCAAAGGAAAGATCCGACGCTTGCTTCGGGAAAGACGTGAACTCCTTGTTGAGTTGGGCGCGGGAAACAAGCGTGGTACAGGGGGCTGGATAACGATAGACGTGACGAAAAGCGCCGACATCTATTGGGATCTGCGCAAAGGAATTCCGTTTCCGAATGAAAGCATCAATAAGATATATTCATCCCATTTTTTTGAACACCTGTCGTTTGAAGAAGCCCAGCATTTTCTGAACGACTGCAAACGAGCCCTGGTGCCATCGGGTCGATTCTCGATCTGTGTTCCCAATGCGAAAATCTATATCGATGCCTACGCGAAAGGGAATTCACTGGATGCCGCGAAGTTTTTTGGCTATGGTGCGGCATACAATCATACGACGCGAATCGATTACGTCAATTATATGGCTTACATGGGTGGGACACACAAATACATGTTTGACGAAGAGAATCTGCTTTTTATTTTGAAGTCGAAAGGATTTCGCAACGTTCGCTTGCGGGAATTTGATCCGAGTCTCGACCTGCGAGAGAGAGATTTTGAGTCCATTTACGCCGAAGCCGAAAAATGACTTCTCAGCCTTGCGTCAATCGCAATAGCGCCGCCAGCCCGCGGCCAACGCCTGAGCCATACCGCGCCCTCATCGTGATTCGGCTGCGACCATGAGGTTGGTCAGCAAGCTTCATCGGGCCGTGTTTGCGCGGCCGATCTTCCGCAAACTCAATTCAACGCTATTTTATTTGTCTCTGCACGGGCTCGGCGTGTTGAACTATCAAAACGATGAAATCAGCGGGGAGCGGTACCTGCTGCGCACATGGTTGCCTCGTGTGATCAGCGGGCCGCACCTGGTTTTCTTTGATGTCGGCGCGAACGTCGGTCACTATAGCGAGATGATGTTGGAGTGCTTCCCCACGGCATTTGTCCACGCCTTCGAACCGCATCCTCGAAACTATTCGCGGCTTCTGGAAAACGCATTCCCGGCGCACCGCGCCAAGTGTCACAACATCGCCATTGGTCAGTCCAAGAGTTCCCTGACTCTGTATGACCACGCCGACAACGATGGATCGCAGCACGCGTCGCTGCACGAGGCCACCATCACGGAATTCCACGAACATTCCGCGATTGGGACAAACGTGCCGGTGGAGACCTTGGATGAGGTGGCCGAAAGGGAAGGCGTCGAGTATATCGACTTCCTGAAGATCGACACCGAGGGGCATGAGTTGGCCGTTCTCTCAGGCGCGTCACGCCTACTGCGCGAAAATAGAATCGGGCACATCCAGTTCGAGTTCAACGCACTGCACGTTTTCAGTCGCGCATTTTTCAGGGACTTCAGAAATATTCTCCCTGATTACGATCTATATCGGCTATTGCCCAAGGGGCTGCTCCCTCTCGATACGAACATCACCCTGACGGAGATATTTGGCTTTCAGAATATCCTCGCGGTGCCCAAGTCTCCCCGTAGATAGCGGATTTTGCGGGCCAGCGACGAATTAATTTGAATGAGAGCCATAAAGGCGCTTGATTTTCTGGAGGGCGGCCCGATCGAGCGGGTTGTTGCGCAGCTCATCGCCTAAACCAGACGCCCACAATCTGTACCCGTGTTTCGACTTCCTTATTTCGGTCATTGTATTGATGGCGCCCAACAAAAACCCCAGATGCCTGCCAAATAGATACCGCCCAAATCTCACTCTGTTTCTGACCGCGTTATAAATGTACATTGGCTGCAAATCCGATGACATGCCAACGCGATGCAGGATTCGGGCTCTTGGTGCGACAACGATCCGATAACCGCACGCCTTTAGGCGTAACGCGAACTCTGCCTCTTCATAGGCCAAGAAATATCTCTCCGGCAGCCCCCCCACGAGATCCCATGCTTTCAACTTGCAGAGAATCGCCGCACCAGGCAAATAGTCCACGTCGTAGGGCGTATCTCCAAGCAGAGTGAGCAATCCAACGATCTTCAACCGGGCTTTTTCGATCTTGCCACCACATGCCCAAATCTTCGCCGGGTCACTGGCAAAAGCGATACAGGGACCTACAGCGCCGATATCTTCGTCATTCAGAACAGCCAGCATGTCCGGCAACGCGCCTGATTCGACAAGCGTGTCATTGTTCAGTATGAATACGAAATCATGGTGTTTTCTCCGTCCGAATTTTACAGCCATGTTATTCGAAGCGGAAAAACCGGCGACTCCGCCCGTTCTGTAGAGCTCAACGCTGTTCACGAACTCCGGGGGTATCTGAATATTTTGAGCAGGATCATTATCTGCCACCAATATGTCTACGCCATCATGACCCAACATGGATCGAACACAATTCCATGTATCGGTTTCCGACCCGTAATGAAGAATCACACAAATTGTACGATTACGCATTTCCATATGCTTTGCACTCGGAGGCACGAATTAGATGACCACCGTCGCTGACACGTCTGTCACACCCTGACTCCGTAAATATTCAGCTGTAGATCCATGCCGTCCAATGCGCGTTGACTGACGAACGGATGCCTTGGCACATAAGCTTCCTTGATGAAATATCTCATCGCCGCATGTTTCAGAACCCGAAGAATCTCATCCAATTGCTGGGGTGCGCCTTGATGGGAATGGTATTCCAAAAATAGCGCGGATACGTTGCGCAGTTGATCTGCACAATCGACAATGACCTGATTCTCCGCCCCCTCGATATCAATCTTCAGCAAGTCGACGGGCTGGTCGAGAACATCTCTCAATCTGATGCCTTCGACTCGAGTTACGCTTGAAACGTCCCCGGGCATTGCAACACGGCCGGAAAAGCCGCCTTCGGTTCGAAACTCGACCGGCGCGTTTGCCACCCAAACCGCGCGATTGCGGACATCAACATCGGAAAATCCCGCATTCATTGCATTCGTGCGAAGTGCCTCGCAAATCACCGGATCGGCTTCAAATGCTTGAATCTTGGCAAGCGGGTAGAGATATTTGAAATAAAAGACGGAAAGTCCTACGTTGGCTCCGCAGTCGATGATTCGGGGTTCTAGATTGTGTGCCTTGAATTTATAGCATTCGTCAATATAGATCTCCCGCAATCCCGCCAGCAGCGACACTGCGTCGACATATGAAAATTCGCTGCCGAAGAGCCGGATCTTACCCGCTTGGTAGCGTCCGGCTTTTGCGGCATTCCGAAGCCGCAATAGGTCGGCAAAACCCAAACCGCAGCGCGAGCGTAAGGCCAAGGAATCATATACTTTATCAATCATGTCGAAACCATTTGACGCAGCCGGTTTCCGAGGCGCCGATGCATCGGTACCCTTAAAATCCTGTTGAAGAAGCGAGTGTCCAGCGTGCTGCACTGAACGACTTCCCGTGGATGCCTGAGCGGAAATTGCATGGCGTGAGCTCTCAGATTTGATAACTCTCGACTTCCAGAAGTGTGCGTCGCAGAAGGACCAAACCCAATATTCGAAACCAGGTTGACATTGGGCAGTATTGTCAGGCGCTCACGTAGCATGCTGGCAAAGATCCACTGATAGTCCCATGTGTCTATCTTGCCTTGAAAGGTTTTCTCAAAAATACGGGCCCAGTACTTCTGCTCCGCCCGGCAGCTGACCAAATTCGCCAGTCTGCCGTCATCTCTGATGCGAGGCCAATGCTTCATATCCACATCGTAGTGATTCTTCCACCGGTCTCTCCATGAAGCCCAACCCCATATGTGGCAATATTTCGAGAAATAGTAGCTATCGCTGTTGAGCTGATGGCCAAACTGAAAATTGATGCCGTTAATTTGTGAGACACGCTGATCCAGACGATAGAACTCCAGCATCTCTTCACAGAACCGAAAAAAAGAAGGGTGCGGCACGCAGTCATCTTCGAGAATTATGGCCTCTTCAACGAGCTCGAATATCCAATCGATGCCGCTGGACATTCGCCGCCTGCATCCGAGATTGGTTTCGGAAAAATTAGTCTGAACTTGGCAATCCCAATCCACACGCTCGATGATGGCACGCGTGGCTGCCACCATGGCTGACTCGCCTTGTCTATCGGCTCGCGCGCCATCACCGACCACCAATAGTTTGCTCGGCCTGGCCTTGGCAATTTCGGCGAAGACCCGTTCGGTGGTGTCCGGACGGTTGAAGATCATGAAAGCGACCGGGGTGGTAAGTTGAAAATCAGGCATTACGCGGATTCCGGAAGTAAACGATCGGCCCCGCGTCTATGTTTGAGCCAAACGATGTAGAGCGAAAAACCAATCACTCCCAAGCCGATGAAGATCCCCAACAACAGCCCGAACGTTGGAAACTGCGGCCGACGGGGAGTATCGGGCAACTCGACGAATTCAGCCGCAAACGGCAAATCCGAAAAGGAATAGATCTCATCGGTTTCCGCCTTTGCCAAGGTTTGTCCCAGCGCCGTGCGAGTTTCCTGAACGTCGGCCTCTGATAAGGCCTTTTGCAGAAATGCCACCTTTGCCTTGAAACGCTTTTGCGCCAATAGCTTGACCATGCTATCGGCACGAGCGCTCACGAGTCGAAGCAGTTCCTTTGCAAGCTCTGGTTCGCGATTCCAAGTGCTCAAGTTGAGAATTTTGGCGTCTTTTCCGCTCACAATTTTAACATTGCCCTTGAGATACGCAGCCACCGTAAATCCATCCGGTTCCGACCAGGCACTTCGCCCCATCAATGAGTAGAGAATATTTTTAGCGTGCTGCATCAACGTATCCGGAGGGGCCCAGTGGTCCTTGTGCCAGGATTTCCGGAATATCCGATGCATTACCGGGTCATCGACGATGCTTGCCCCGAGATCCGCGGAAGTCAGCATCTCCTGATAAAGCCTGAAATCCGTTATCGCGGGCAGATCATTGGCGGTACCCCCCAGCAAGGCAGAGGCGGAGAATGATATCGATTGATTACTGGGAGTTATGTCGTTCTGATATCGTGTGCCGACGACGGTGGCCGTTATTTGATACGTCTGCGGCATGAGTGCATACGCAAGCATGGCCAGTAAGAACGATGCCGCAAGCGTGAGCACGAGTATATGCCAGCGTCGCACGACCAGCGTCAGTGTCGCCCGATTCAGGATGTCGTCGAAATTCATGAGGCTTTGATGTCTCCAGGCTGAACATATGAATCGAACGCGCTTCCACCCGCGGTCATTGGCAAAAGGAGAACCCGTTGCACGTGCCTAGCCCTCGCCCGCAACCAACGGCACCGTAGAAGCGAGTATTGGCCGGTCCGCCTTCCTTCTGACTCGCAAATAAACAGCATATCCCGCCGGAAAAGACAGCCAACAGTAGGCCAATCCCCGGTAACCCGAGGTGAGCGCCGAAACAAACGATACGGAAATCACCAACATCGCGATGAGCGCCGTCGACCCCGTGACCGAGCTCACTTTTTTCTTGAGCGTCCTATAGCTGACGACCAATAGCGCGAAACTGAAAATACCGGGAAGAACGCCCATTTCCGCCATCAGTCCAATTTGAAAACTATCGATGCCGGATTTCTTGACCGTATCGTGGCTCAACGCGAAGTAGATTATCTTAACGGTATCTTCGACACTCTTGTTCATTCCGAGACCGAGCCCGGTCGTCCAATGCTGCAAAATCACATAAAGGCCCCCCAGTATGGATGCAAGACGGAGCAACGTGCTCGAACCCGAGTCGCCGCCGGAGACCCGGCTCTGATAACCGACAAAATAAAAGACGGTCAATCCCAGGAAGCCGACTATCGAATATCGTATGAGCGTCCTCCAACGGACGCCGCAGATCCGAAATACGAACAGCAGCAGCGGCGGGAGCACGATCACCATCGACGTAGAAAGGGTGGTGGCAAGACCCACCACCAGGCAAATATAGGCACCGGCGCTCGACGGCATACGCGGCTCGATCCGGGTGTAGGAGTTGTAGATTGCCAGGCTTATCGCGATGACATACAGCGCCGCGAGAATCGACGGCTCGGGAGTAAACAGCGAAGTGCGGTGCAAGTCGTCCACTATGAAATAGTTGCTGTTGTTTGCGAGCACGATCGGTACCGGTGAGAGAAACTGGATAATCGCCAAGGGGCTCAACCAGACGCCGGTTTTGACGAAACTGGTGAAGAATTCGCGCGTAGCTTCCTCATTTTCGAAAATCTGCACGAACAGCAGCATGTGCGGAATGATCACCAACAAGTAGTATTGCAGGTAAATCGCGGACGTGGAACGATTCAAGCTGTTCAAGAAGCTCAGCGTGCTGATGCCCATGGCGATCACCCAAAAAGCGAATCGTCGAAGCTCAAAGGCGGTGGTGAGGACGATCACCGGCAGAAGCAGCAGAATCATCACCTCGTAGACCGAAAGCATCCGACTGTCGTAAACGGTCAAGCCGACAGCCGGAGCCCACTGCAAGAAGCCCGAAATACCTGCGAGGCGCCTGAGCATGCTAGCCTGCGGGCGTCTGGTCGTGGCGGCGATATTTTCGAACGGCGTGGATATAAGACCGCTGTAGGGCTGCCAACGATCGGGGACCGATGAGGCGCTCGAGTTGATGGGATGCCGTCCTTAGCATGTGCACCCAGTATTGACGTACCGTGTAGCGCAGATACGCGACCCGCCCGTATTCACGCATGATGACCCTACCCGCTTCCTTTCTGCTCGAGCGGTAGCTCGAATGTGACGCTCCGCCGTGCTTGAATACGACCGTGGGTGGCACTTCGGCTTTCACGAAGCGCACGCCGGCGCGCTTCGCGCGCGCCGTCCAATCATGGTCGGCCGCATAACGGTAGGCCGTGTCGAACCTTCCGATCAGATCATAGGCGCTGCGATCCACCAGCATTGCCTGATGGCACAGAGCGAATCCGCGCTCCAAGGCTGTGTTTGCTTCCATCAGCATCGACCGGTCGAGCGATGGATAGTGCTTGATGAAATCCGAATAGCATATCGTCGGATCATCTGCATGCTGCCGGCGGGCATCGACCAGCGATGCAAGTGCCTGCGGATGCGCGAATGAATCATCGGAATTGATGAAAAGAATGTTGGACCCGGAACTCGCCTGCAGGCCCTTGTTCATTGCAAAGTAGATACCGTTGTCCGGCTCGGAGATGAAACAACCTATGCTCCCCTGGTAGCCACGAATTATATCGACCGTCCCGTCAGTCGAGGCGCCATCGACTATGATGTATTCCAGCGGGCGGTAGCTTTGCGACAGAACACTTTCGATCGCCTTGGAGACGCTCGAGGCAGAATTGCGCGTTACTGTAATGACGGAAACCAACGGATTCATTTGCCTCGTATCTTACACCTCAAGCGATCTGCGGCCCAAAAGAGCCCAATCCAACCCTGGCACCGCGAGTCTTAGGGAGAATCTGCGCCCGCCATGACGGAATCGCACAATTTCCGGACCACGGTTCTCCAGAAGCCCAAGGACCATCCCACATGCATGATCATGGCGGCCGGCCCTGAGGCCGCGGCACTGGTGCTTCTTTCCTTCAGGCCAAGGCACATTCCATAGACCAGACAAAGCAGCACCCAGGTCGCGAGCGGAATTGCCGCCGCCCAGACAATCGGCGCGCCGAAGGCAAGCACGACCGCGGGCAGAACGGCGGCAGGCGCGAGTTGGCGAAGTTTTGGAGCCGTCCGGTGTTTAATCATCGTTTTTGCCCTCCCGGCGCCGAAATTGACGTATTGACGGAATAACGATGCGGGCGATGCACGGGGGTAATAGTTGACTGACGTTCGCCCGGTGAGCCAGATCTTGAAGCCGCTATCACGCAGGCGAATATCGAGTTCTGCATCCTCGTTGTGAGAAAAAGATTCGTCGTAGCCCCCCACCCGCGAGAACGCGTCGATGCGCATCAGAGCGTGGTGACCATGCTCAGTCCACATTCCACACTTGGGAATGGCCCGATGCGCGGCGCCTCCGTTGCCGAGCATTGAATTCTGAGCCCGCGCCACCGCCCGCTGAAACCACTCGGTGCCTACGGTCATCATGGCCACCACCACCGACGATGCGTCGGTTCTTTCCGCCTCTTCGATCAAGACTTCGCAATAGTCGCTCGGATAGTCGGCGTGCGCATCGATACGAACCAGGAACTCAGCCGCCCCGGCCGAAAGTCGTCACCGCAAGATTGATGGCGGCAGACTGGATACGCTTCGGATTATCCAAAAGCATCACATTGGGAAAACGTGCGGCCAGATCGCGCCCGACTTGCGCGGTCCCATCGGTACTGCCTCCATCCACAATGATTATCTGCGTTGTGTAGCCGGCGCGAGGCGCAATCAAACCGGCCACGAGTCTTTCCAGATTCCGTTCCTCGTTGAGGCAGGGGATAACCACCAAGACGCGGTTACCCTGATTTTGAGTATTTGTCACACACTACATCATGAGCCGACCAACACGCGTCATAGGTATTGATGAACCAATATGAACCCAATGGCCAAGTTATAAATGATCGTGGTAACGGCCTGCCATAGCGGCAGCGGGCTGATCCGTTCCGTGTCCAGCGGCACCACGATCGTATCGCCGGGGTGCATCTCGAGCCGACTGCGACCGCCTGAACCAACCCGAACGCCCGCCCGAAACCACATCGCCGTTCGCGCGCACGATATAGATTCGTTTCCGATCCGCTTTCTGTGTGGCTCCGCCGCTCTTGGCGATATAGTCGTCGCGCGTGAGCCCCGGCTCGAACACATGCGAGGTTGGGCTCTGCACCTCACCCAAGATCGTAATCTCCTGCGTTTTCTTCGGTATGACCAGCTTGTCGCCATCCTTGACGATTACATCGTCCGGGCCACCCGGTCGTCCCTTGATAATACCCTGTACGTCGATGACGAGCCGGCCGACGGGTTTGGTGTCGCGGAGCTGCCCTAATAATTGTTGCCCCACGATCAGACCCTGACTGGCGTTGGCGCCCGATGCTCCACCGACGACCGCGCTGCTCGCGACAGCCTCGAAGCGACAAAGCCGCCAAGTCGCTCTGCAAGCGATTGGCCAGTAATTCAAGCTGCTCCTTTTCCCGCTTCTTTAATTCCTCGCGGATGAACACCGCACCCTCAGGAAATGCAACGATCGGTAAATCCACCGGCACGTTGCAATACGGAATACAGGGTCTCGCCCTGGTGAATGGGATACTTGCCCGGGAATCTCACCTCGCCCGCCACTTCGATGGTGCCGGGTTCCATCCACATCGGTACTGGCTTGATGACCAATACATCGTAGGGCTTCAACAGCAAATCGGCGCCCGGTGTACCGCGCCAAATTGCGGCGAGATTCACCGGAATCAACTCGGTCTGACGCACATCCCCGTCCACGATCGCATAGCGCGTCAGTTCCGCTTGGCCGCGGAATGCCGCGTCCTCCAGGCTGCCGCCGGCGCGGATCAGGTCGCTCACATGCATCGTGGGTTCCAGAGGATACTTGCCCGGCGCTTTGACCCGCCCATCGATCGTGACGACTTGTTCGGGCCTATCCGGGTTTGCTTGCAACTCGAGATCCCGGATGATCGGCTGCAGGATTCGCTTTCGGTCTGCCGATAAATTGAATACGTATTATTTTGTCGCGCGGACGAAGTTCCGGATCGGCCGCGGAGCCCCGCGCGGCCAGTGCTCGCTTGAGATCCGCCGAAATCACCTCGACGCTCTCTTCCGGCGGCACTTCGCGCCGAATCATGATGTAGTGAACGTCTGCTTCCGGACGCAACTCATCGAAGCTGTCCAAGACGTCGCTCAATCTCAAGCCCGCGTGGTATTGAAACGCTCCGGGCCGAAACACATACCCGGTAAGCTCCACCGAATTCTCCAGCGTCGGCCGTATCGCGGGTATCTTCAGCTTGTCGCCATTCTCCAATTCTGTCGCACGGCTCACCGCCGCCGTCAAATCGATATTGCGCATCTCGCGCAATCGGGACGGCAGAATTCTTTCCAATTGCCCGGTCGTTTGGTCGGCATCGGGCGTCAGACCGCCGGCGATGGCGACTGCCTGCGCCACGGTCTTTTCGGTCTTCAACTCGTATATGGCCGGCCGCCGCACCGCGCCGTCCACCGACACCGTGTTGCCGATCGGCGGGATGAATATGACGTCACCGGGCAGCAATTGCCGGTCGTTGCTCGTATCGCCATGCAGCAAGAGATCGTACAAATCGAGAGTGGTCACCAACCGTCCATCGCGTTTGAGTTCGATATTGCGCAGCGAACCGATTTTTTTGACGCCTCCGCTGACGAACAGTGCATTAGTCATCGTCGACAGGCCGCTGACGGTATAAGAACCGGGCTTGTTGGCCTCGCCCAGCACGAAGACGCGAATGGATCGAAGATCGCCGATGGTCACGCTGACATGCGATCCGATCAACTGCTTCGCTACACGTTGCTCGATGAGTTCGCGCGCCGCGTCGAAAGACATGCCGCTGACCATGATGGGCCCGAGCTTCGGGAAATTGATTCGGCCGTCGCGTTCGACCGTCAGCTCGTAGCTCGCGGGCTCATTGCCGTAAAGGCTTATCTCGAGCGTGTCGCCGGGTCCGACGATGTAGTCAACCGGGACTTGGATATCCGACACCGGTGCAAATGTACTGGGGACGCCCTCGAACAGATCGTAACCGAAAGGCTTTAGAGCCTCTTGGCCGGTCGGCAGCAGTCGCATCAGCGTCAGCTTCACGAAATAGTCCGCAAGACCCGGATCGGCACCGAGCCGCTTCGTCGCTTCAAATGCAGTGAGGCCCGCCAGTGGAATGGCCGGCAACCCGGGGAGTTCGAGCACACCGAAGTGATTGAGCTTATACGGATTGTTGCTCAAGATCCGCTTACGTAATTTCTCCGACTCTGCTTTCTCCGTCTTTACTTTCTCCGTGTCTGTATTCTCCGCCTCCGTTCTCAGTACTTCCGCCGGCGAAGGACATCGAGTAAGGTCGTAGATATAGTTGGGATTATTGCCGTTTGTGCTGTTACTGCCGATGCCATTGATGCCGGAGAGGGCGCCGGCGCCGGCGCCGGGGACTGCGCCGCCGCCATTGAGCGCATTGAGAGTACTCAGGGCACTGGCCGAGGGCGCGGGGGGCGTATTCCCGTTGGCGCCGTTACCAGGGTTGTTGCCGTTCTGACTGGCGGCGCCGAAGCCATAACGGCTGCACACATCCTCCAGAGGGGTGAGATCGATCACCACTGTGTCATCGGCCCGCAACTCCGGATCTTCGTTGGATTGGCGAAGTATGCGTCCGTCGCGCGTCTTCTCGTTCTTTTCGTTGAGAAGCTCCCTCTCTTGTTCGGTCGTCGGCTGTACGGTTTCCGGCGTCTTGAGCTTGGCATCGGTTTTCGTGCTGCCGCCCGTCCTTGCCCAAGATGCCTTGCAGGATCGAGCTCTGCTGATCCGGCGACATGCTGTTCTTGAGGGCTTGAAGCGTATCGTCGGACTGGTTTTGCGCCGATGCGGACAGGCCGATCGACAGCAAGACCAAGAGCGCGCCTAGCGATCTATTGCGCATTGGGCCGGCCGGCAAAAATTGGCTCCAGAACCGCAATCTGCGCACGCATGCAAGGTGACGTCATGCCTCCGCTACCGCCCATGTTCCATGGCAAGCTGCGACTGATAAAACGACTTCCATTGGCTTAAAAACCTCACTTGCAATTGCACGTCAAAATAGCCGGGCCATACATGTCGGGGCACATCATAGCCTGTGTTATGTTCCGGGTAACCCCGGCGGTAGGCCAGTGCCTTAACAAAGCTTAACCAACCGCCCCTCTAATGCCCGTAACTACGAACCGCCGGGAGACGCAGCTCAACCGTCAGAACCTTCGCGTGATGTACAGCGTTCCGCTCTCGATCTTGTAAAACGTGTCTGGCCGACCTCCTTGAATATCGGTGGCCAACACACGGTCGCGCGCTACATTCTGAGCGTATCGGAAATCGACTCCCAAATCCCACTTGGGAAGAATATTGCGCCACTGCGCCCCCATGCCTGCATAGAGCGAGTAAGCGGGTGTTGCGACGTCATAGCGTGCGACGCCGGCGAAAGCACCCAGGGCAAAATGCTCCGAGAAGCGGTGGCGGTAATCGATGACGCGCGCGCCGAGCAGGTCATGACCGTCCACCTGATCGACTTCGATCCGCACACCCAAGTCGTTGTTCTCGGAAACTGCGCGGCGCGCACCGAGCCCGAAATGAGGGCCGAAGCCGATCGGTGTAGTAATCAGGGGCAGTATTTGGTTCCGATCGATACGTACCTTATTGGCATTCACGCCGGCATCGACGAAGAGTTCCGTCCCCTTTTCGGCCGTGTCTCCGGCCTCCGTTTCTTCGTCCTCGGAACCATCATCGCGGGTGAGTTCGTCGCCCCCGTAGCGCACGAATCCGGAGATCCGCGAATACGATCCGCCGAAGACGTCGCGGCCCACGTCGACTTCGCCGCCCAGCGTCAGGTCCTTCCACGGGTGCGAATACCGCACCATGAAGTCGTAGTAATGCGAATAGGGCGGAGCGGGTCCGAACATGGGCGAGAGGAAGTACGAATAGTTTTGATTCTGCAGCACGCGCACGCGCTCTTCCAAATAGCCGCCAAACGGCGGCATCCAGCCGATGCGCAGCATCTGGCTCCTGGCACCGACTCCGTCGCCGAACAGACGCTGGTCGCCGCCCCAATTGCCGGTAACGAGGCCGTCATTGACCATTCCGTCCAAGAAGGGAGAGTTGACGTACCAGCCGTTCTGCCACTCCGATATCTCGTACGTCAGATCGAAATGGTGCCAGATCCGGGGAAAATCGATGCCCGCCGTCAGCGACGCCTCGCCCAGTAACTCGCTGCCGCCATCCAGAGTGTTCTCGCCGCCGTATTGAACGTACACGGCGAACGGCGTCTTCGCCGGCACGATGAAGCGGCTGATATAGGACGCTTCTTGATTGGAGAGGGTCTGCGAAGTCCCGCCCGGCTTGAAGAAATCGGTAAACAAGAAATGGGCGGAGTCCGGCAGGCCGCCGCCGCCATATTGCATGGTGCGGTTGACACCGAACGACCAGCCGCTGAAAGGCTCGATCGACAATTGAATTCCGAAGAGTTTGGGATTGCCGCGGCTCTGGATGGTGGTGCCCTGGCCGCCGCCCAAAATATGGTCGGAGCTCGACATCTTCGCCAAAAATAACTCATATTGAAAGCCAAGCCGCGTGAGCGGCTCGTAATTCGAAAGCGTTACCGACGGCATCGTCGGCGCTTCGGTGCTCTGTAATTGGCTGCTGTCGGTGGCCGGCGACCACCAGTGGTCCCGGTAACCGATGTCCAGTTGCGCCCAGTTGAAGCCAAAACTCAACATCGACCCGGTCGGTACGGTGCGGCCCGCATACGCTATCGCGCCGGCGCTGGCGAGAAAATAGTCATTGGGCTGTACGAACCCCTGTGCCGACAGCTCCCAGGCGCTATTCACGGGTAGACCGTGCTCATTCGGGACCACATCGCCTGCACCGCCGTGGGTGATCGAACCCGTGGCGCTGGCATGGGTAACGGCATAGTCGCGCGAGTAGCGCTGCAGGTATCGCTTCACTTTTTCGCACAACGATTTATCGCGCTTACAGGCCTCGGGCAATGCCAATTCCACGAGTGCCACGGAAAACGGGCGCTTGAGCACCGGTTCATCGGCGAGGATCAATACACGCTCGATTTGTCGTTCCATTTCCGGCTCGAGGTTCAGCGGCAGGTAGCCGCTGACGCCGCCGGCCAGCGCCGCGTGGCTCATCAGGCCCAGCAGAGCTGCGAACGCGATGCCAAACTTCGATGTTTTGATCCAGGAAATCACGATATCGGCCGTTCTCTATACTTCGCGTACGCGGGACGCGCACTGTCTTTGCATCGCAAAGTACACGCCATCACACAGCGGCGGTCAAGCGCCGCATGCGGCGCGGATGGCGTTGGCGTCTGCGCGACAAGGATCTCACGGGCTATAGTTCTTGTTCATCCAGGCGGCGTAATCCCGTCCCATCAGTGCCCGCCACCAAGCGGTGTTGGCAATATACCATTCCAGCGTCGCCCGCAACCCTTGGGTGAGGTCGCGCGCCGGCGCATACCCGAGTTCGCGCTGCGCTTTGCCGTAGTTGATCGCGTAGCGGCGGTCATGCCCTGGCCGGTCGCGCACATGCGCGATCAAGTCCACCGAGCGTTTGCCGCTCGACCGCCGGCGACGCCGGAAACGCCTCCCTCAGATCCGATCTGGCGGACAGATACCCATCCAGCAGATCGCACAGAGTCCGCACGATCTCGATATTCGTGGTTTCGCTGTTGCCGCCGACGTTGTACACCTCGCCCGGCCTGCCGCGCGTGAGCGCCAGCGCTATCGCGGCGCAATGGTCTTCCACATGCAGCCAATCGCGCACCTGCAATCCATCGCCGTACACCGGCAACGGCTTACCCAGCAAGATGTTGACGATGGTGAGCGGAATCAATTTCTCCGGAAACTGATAGGGGCCGTAGTTGTTCGAACAATTGGTGACCGTGGTATCGAGCCCGTAGGTCTCATGGTAGGCCCGCACCAGATGATCCGAGGAGGCCTTGCTGGCGGAGTACGGCGAGTTGGGCGCGTAAGGGGTGGCCTCGTGGAAAGGCGCGTCTGTCGGCCCCAGGGACCCGTACACCTCATCCGTCGACACATGATGAAAGCGATGCGCCGAGACCATTTTCCGGTCTATCCACAGCGTTTTTGCCGCTTTGAGCAGAACGTGCGTACCGACGATATTGGTGCGTATGAAATCATCGGGACCCAAGATCGACCGATCGACATGCGACTCCGCCGCAAAATGCACCACCGTGTCGATGTGATGCTGCTCGAGCAGCGCCCGCACCGCCGCCTCGTCGCAAATATCACCCTTCACGAAAACATACCGAGGGTTGTGCGTCCAGGCCCGCCAGGTTGTCGATATTGCCGGCATAGGTCAGGGCATCGAACACCACCACCCGCCCCTCTCGGGAGTTCGCCAACCAGTGGCGCACGAAGTTGGCGCCGATGAAGCCGGCGCCGCCGGTAATGAACACGTTACGAGGTTCGAAGCTCATCCAGCATGGTCCTTAAATTGTGTCGCCAATGCCGTGCCGGGACCTGGATCAGGGCCCGTGTCGCTGCGGTATCGAGCACGCTGAACGCCGGGCGCCGCGCCCGCGTCGGATAGGCGGCGCTCGGAATGGGCGTAATGGGCACTGCACGGCCCAACAGGCCCCGCGCCAGGGCCTCATCCTGAATGGCAACGGCGAAATCGTACCAGCTCGCCACGCCCAAGATCCGTCCAGTGGTAGATGCCGCCGGGTGCCTGCGCCTCGATCAGGCCCCAGATCGCCGCGGCGATGCCGGCGGCCCAGGTGGGCGTGCCGATCTGGTCGCAGACCACGCTCAGCTGCTCTTTTTCGCGCATCAGCCGCAGCATGGTCAGCACGAAATTCCGTCCCGCGGCGGCATACACCCAGGCGGTGCGCAGGACGATGCCGGCCGCCCTCGCCGGTCAATACACGGCGCTCGCCGCCGAGCTTGCTCGCGCCGTAGACGCTCAAGGGATTGGTCTGATCGGCCGGCAGGTACGCGCGATTGGACTTGCCGTCGAACACGAAATCCGTCGACAGATGCAGCAGCCGGCAGCCGGCCGTGGACGCCGCCGCCACGAGGACGCCCACCGCCGTGTCATTGACGGCCATGGCCTGCTGCCGGTTGATCTTCGGCCAGATCCACCGCGGTGTAGGCGGCGGCGTTGACCACCCATTGCGCGCCGGTTTCCGCGAATGCCAGCGCCACGGCCCTCTCATCACCGATGTCGAGCTCGGCGCGCGTTCTGACCACCACCTGATGCGCCGCCGGGGCCGCCGCAACGACGGCGCTCGCGACCTGGCCGCCGCCGCCGAGCACCAGCACTCTCACGCGAACTTCTCGATCTCGGCGAAGCTCGCGCCGCGCGCATCCTTGGCGGAGAGCTTGGGAGCGACGCCCGCCGGCAGAGGCCAGCGGATGCCCAAGGCCGCATCGTCCCAGGCCAGGGTGCGCTCATGCTCGGGGCTGTAAAAATCCGTGCACTTGTAGATGAAATCGGCGGATTCCGAGGTGATCAGAATGCCGTGCGCCAGGCCCGGCGGCACCCACAGCATCCGATGATTCTCGGCCGACAATTCCACGCCCCAGGAGGCTCCGAAGCTCGGGCTGCTGCGGCGCAAATCGACCACCACATCGAATACGCTGCCCAAAGCGACGCGCACCAACTTGCCCTGCGTGTGCCGCACCTGCAGGTGCAGCCCACGCAACGTCCACTGGCTGGAGCGGCTGTGATTGTCCTGCACGAACGTCGCATCGATACCGGCGGCCTTGAATTTCTCTTCCTGCCAGGTCTCCATGAAGAATCCGCGGGCGTCGCCGAATACTTGGGGTTCGATCAGCACCACATCGGCGATCGGAGTTTGCGTAAATTTCATACTGCCGAGATGCTTCAAAGCTGCGACTGCTCGTTGACGATGCGCAGCAGATACTCACCGTAGCCGCTTTTTTCCAGCGGCTTGGCCAGCTTCACCAATTGATCGGCGCTGATGAACCCCGAGCGCCAGGCGATCTCTTCCACGCAGGCCACTTTCAGCCCCTGCCGCTCCTCGATGATGCGCACGAACACGCCCGCATCGAGCAAGGAATTGTGCGTGCCGGTATCGAGCCATGCCGTGCCGCGGCCCAGCCGTTCGACATGCAGATCGCCGATTTTCAAGTACGCACGATTCAGATCGGTGATCTCCAACTCGCCGCGGGGCGAGGGCGTCAATGCCTTCGCGAAGGCCGAGGCGCGCCCATCGTAGAAATAAATCCCGGTGACCGCATAATTCGACGGCGGCGACTCGGGCTTCTCCAGAAGATCCGTCACCCGGCCCTCGGCATCGAACTGCACCACGCCGTAGCGCTCCGGATCCTGCACGTAGTAGCCGAACACCGTCGCGCCGGATTCGCGCGTGGCCGCCGATAGCAGCAACGGCGTGAGGTTCGCGCCGTAGAATATATTGTCGCCGAGAATCAACGCCGACGGCGCGCCGTCGAGAAACGACTCGCCGAGAATCAGCGCCTGCGCAATGCCATTGGGAACGGCCTGGACCACGTACTCGAAGGACAGTCCCCATTGCGCGCCGGAGCCCAACAGATCGCGGAACGCCGCCTGATCTCGCGGCGTGGTGATGATCAGATATTCGCGAATGCCGGCGGACATCAGCGCCGCCAGCGGATAGTAAATCATCGGCTTGTCATAAACCGGCAACAGCTGCTTGCTGAGCGACATCGTGATCGGATGCAGACGCGTGCCGGCGCCGCCCGCCAAAATAATGCCCTTGCGCTGTTTCAACGAATTCGCCCCTTAACTTCGATGCGCGATTATAGAGTAACGCGGTACGCCCATGGTCCTAGTTTTGCTCAAGCGATTGCTCCGATACACGAATTACGGAATTTTGCTCATTTCCGTGCCGGCCGCCACGTCCTCGACGATTCGGCACGCCAACTCGATCGACCCGCGTACCCGATCGACGCTCCCGACGTAACCGGCGAGCGCCTCTTGGGCGCGTTGGCGAAGCGCCGCGGAACCAATGTGTCGATGCCGTGCCAGGCTCGCGATGTCGCTTCGGTCCCGTTCCGAAAATCGGCTGATCTTGCTGACCGCCAGATCGAGCGGAGTGAGCAACCGCACATCCAATACGCCCGCGTCAATACCTTCGAGCGACAGCGGAATCGAGTCATCGTGTGCGTCCTCGTGCATCAAGGACAAGGTGTCATTGTATTGCCGATCAAAGTACAACAGACGTGCCGCACCGTCGGCATCGCGGTAGGCTATATCGAGATCGTCGGGCAGCGCGATGCGCCGCGAAAAGACGGCGTCGATGTCCCGCGAGACTCGTTCCCCCGTGTAGAAATGCAGGGCCGCGCCGCCCGCGACGTACATTTTGATCGGCAAGGTCGATTCCGGCGACCTGTTTCAGCGCCCCCGCAATACGCGCGACGATCTGCCGAAATGCCTCGACATAATCGGCGCGCGCCTTCGAATCAGGCCGCATGGCGCAATCCCGCCGACAACATCGGCAGGAAACGTGACGGACGGACGGGACTGCGTTCCAGCCACAACGCGAAAACCCCGACTTGGCTGCTCCCGGCGTGCAATGCTTCGGCAAGGTCCAGCAGCGAACGCCGATCGAACTCGGGAAGGCTCGCGATCATGACCGCCAGTCCGGCCATGAAAAACGCTGGCCCGCAATGTCGCCAGCGCTTCGGCTCAACGTCACCCGAAGCACACAAATCGAGAAGCTGTTCTTCATATTCTCGGTCGAGTTGCGCGGGGAACCGCCCATCCTGCGTCGATCCCGGCGTATTTCCATCGATCACATCCACACTCGCCCCGACCGCTCGAGCAAGGGTCTGCAAGGTTGCAAAATCGCAGCTCCGCCGGCCGCGTAAGCGCGACAAAGTCTCCTTGCGGATGCCGGCACGCGCGGCCCATTCGGTATCCGTGATCCCAAGTGCCCGCGCCCTGCGTTGCAGCGACTCGAGAACGACGGACAATTGTGTCGTTGACTTTTCCATCAACGAATTATTGTTTAAATTGACTTTTAAGTCAATATTTACGCCGGCCTGTGTTTGCCCCCGGCGTCACCGATGCTTCGCCACATAATCGATCAGCGCCGCCAGTCCCGCCGCCCCATGCCCGACCGGCGCCTTGGCGCCCGTCATGTCGATGTCCGACCGCCAGCTTCTTGCCCAGCTCCACCCCGAACTGATCGAAGGAATTCATGCCCCATACCGTGCCCTGCACGAACACGCTGTGCTCGTACAGCGCCAGCAATCCGCCCAGGCTGCGCGCCGTGGTCTGCGGGTACATCAGCAGCGAACTCGGCCGGTTGCCCTCATGCACGCGGTGCGCCCCGATCCGGGCGATCTCCGCCGCCGACGACGCCGGCCTTGCGCATGTCGGCCTCGACCTCCGCCAGCGTGTGGCCGAAGGCAAACGCCTGCGACTGCGCGAAGCAATTCTGCAGCGCCAGATCCTGCCCCTCGGTGCCGCCCCACGAACCGCGCAGCGGCGCGATGAAATCCAGCGCCTGCGGTCAAGGTCCCCTGGTGCAGCATCTGAAAGAACGAATGCTGCGCATTCGAGCCCGGCTCGCCCCAGACGATGGGCGCGGTGGCGAAATCGACGCGCTCGCCGCCCAGGCTCACCGACTTGCCGTTGCTTTCCATTTCGAGCTGCTGCAGATACGCGGGCAGCCGGGCCAGCCGTTGATCGTAGGGCAGCACCGCGAGGGTCGGCAGCTTCAGGAAAGTCCGGTTCCACACGCCGAGCAATCCCATGAGCACCGGCAAATTCTTCTCGAACGGCGCCTGCGTGAAATGCCTGTCGATGTCGCTCGCGCCCTGCAAGAATTCTTCGAATCGCTCGCTGCCGACGACGAGTTCGGCAATGAGGCCGATGGCCGACCACACCGAATAGCGGCCGCCCACCCAATCCCACATCGTGAAGCGATGATCGGCCGCGATGCCGAAGGCGTCCATGGCCGGAGCATTGGTCGACACCGCGACGAAGTGATTCGCGGGAGACTTCTCGCCGAGCGCGCCGACGATCCAGGCGCGCGCCGCATTGGCATTGGCCTGAGTTTCCAGCGTGGTGAAAGTCTTCGAGCACACGATGACCAAGGTCTCCGCCGGGATCGATGCTGCGGATCAAATCCTCGAGCTGGGTGCGATCCACATTCGACACGAAATGCGGCGTGATGCCGCCGCTCCACTCGGCCCGCAGCGCATCGCAGACCAGCAGCGGCCCCAAATCCGAGCCGCCGATGCCGATGTTCACGACATGCTTGAATCTCTTGCCCGTCACGCCGAGTTTCCTGCCCGAGCGCACCGCGGCGACGAAATCGACCAGTTTCTTGCGCGAGTCGCGCACCTCCGCCTGAATGGCCGCCGAACCCGCGAAGTCCGAGCGCAGCGCCGTGTGCAGCACCGCGCGCTGCTCGGTGGTGTTGATCGGATCGCCGCGAAACATGGCGGCCATGCGCGCCGGCAGATCCGCCGCCCGCGCCAGATCGAACAACAGCGGCAAGGTCTTGGCGCGTGATGCGCTGGCGCGAAATATCGAGCAGCCAGGAATCGTGACTCGACGTGAAAATTCTGCCAGCGCCTGCGGATCGGCGGCGGTCAGATCGCGCAAATGCGCGTCGTTCATTTCATCGGCATGCGCGGCGACCGCGGCCCATTCGGCAAGAGAGGAATTCAACTGTGTCATTGCGTGATGCGCCGTGCTCTGTCTAGGATTGCGGGTGATAGTACTCAAGATACCATTCGACGAACTGCTTCACACCCGTTTCCAAATCGGTGCTGGGCCGGTATCCCACGTCGCGCGCCAGAGCCTCGACATCGGCCCAGGTATCGGGCAAATCGCCGGGCTGCATCGGCAGCAGATTCTTCTGCGCCTGCCTGTCCCAGGCATCGTTCGAGCACTTCGATGTAGCGCAGCAGCGCCACCGGCCGTTGATTGCCGATATTGTAAATTCTATAGGGCGCGCTGCTGGTGGCCGGATCGGGCGCATCGGAATTCCAATTCGGATCCGGCGCCGCCACATGATCCACGCGCGGCGACGACGCCCTGGACGATGTCGTCGACGTAGGTGAAATCCCGCTGGTGATGGCCGTCGTTGAACACATCGATGGGCGCGCCGGCGAGAATGTTCTTGGTGAACAGAAACAGCGCCATGTCCGGCCGGCCCCAGGGACCGTACACGGTGAAGAACCGCAATCCCGTGGTCGGCAAGCCGTACAGCGACGAATAGCTGTGCGCCATCAGCTCATTGGATTTCTTGGTGGCCGCGTACAGGGTCAGCGGATGATCGACGTTCTGCCGCTCGGTGAAGGGCATCTGTGTGTTCGCCCCGTAGACCGAACTGGTGGAGGCATACACCAGATGCTCGACGCCGTTGTGCCGGCAGCCCTCGATCACGTGCAGGAAACCGATGATATTGCTCTGCACGTAGGCATGCGGATTGACGATGGAGTAGCGCACGCCCGCCTGGGCCGCCAGATGCACCACGCGCTGAAACTTCTCCGCGCGAAACACTGCCTCCATCGCCTCCCGATCCGCGATGTCGCCTTTCACGAACCGGAACGCTGCGTGACGCCTGCAAAATCTCGAGACGCGCCGCTTTGAGGCCCGGATCATAGTAATCATTGAGATTGTCGAGCCCGACGACCTCGCTCGCCGCGTTCGAGCAGCCGCTTCGCCGTGTGAAATCCGATGAAACCGGCGGCGCCGGTGACCAGCAGCTTCACAGTCTTCGCCACACCGTCTTGCCGCCCGACGCCTTGTCGAGCAGCGCCAGGATCTGCTCATGCGCGGCCGTCTCCTCCTCGTCGGCCCTGATCACGACGATGCGCACGCCGTCGCCCGCTCGCGGCGGCGCGGCCTGGCGCGCGCGGGCGCGCGCCGTGTCCGACTCGGCGCTCAAGGTGAGATTGGCCTGGCCGCCGGTCATGGCCAGATACACCTCGGCGAGGATGCGCGCGTCCAGCAAGGCGCCGTGATAGTCGCGATGCGAATTGTCGACCGAATAGCGCTTGCACAGGGCGTCGAGATTGTTGCGCTGCCCGGGATGCATCTGCCGCGCGAGCGCCAGGGTGTCGAGCACCCGGCACAGATCGTCGACCTTGTGCGCAAGCGCGATGCGCGCCGAGTTCGGCGTTCAAGAAGGCGACGTCGAACGGGGCATTGTGAATGATCAGTTCCGCGTCGCGGATGAACTCCAGGAACTCCGCATGCACCTGCGAGAAAGTCGGCTCCTTCGCCAGTCTCTCGCGCGTCAGGCCGTGCACCTGCTGCGCGCCCTCGTCGATGTCGCGCTCCGGATTCAGGTACTGGTGGAAGGTTCGGCCGGTGAGCCGCCGATTGAAGAGCTCCACGCAGCCGATTTCGATGACGCGGTGCTGCTGTTCGACTTCCAGCCCGGTGGTTTCCGTATCCAGAACGACTTGGCGCATTTTAAGGCTCTACCGCGCCGCCAACAGGCGATCGATGGCGACGTTGGCGAGCTGATCGACGTACTCATTGCCTTCATGTCCCGAATGTCCCTTGACCCAATGCCACTTGATGTCCTGCGCCGCCGCGGCGGCATCCAGCAGCTGCCACAAATCCTGATTCTTGACCGGCGCGCGCGCCGCCGTGCGCCAGCCGCGCGCCTTCCAATTCGGCAGCCATTCGGTGATGCCCTGCAGCACGTACTTCGAATCGGTGTACAGCTTGACCGCGCAGCGCCGCTTCAGCGCGCCCAAGCCGCCGATCGCCGCCATCAGCTCCATGCGATTGTTGGTGGTCGCGGCTTCGGCGCCCGACACCTCCTTGCGCTCCTTGCCCGCGACCAGCAGTGCCGCCCAGCCGCCGGGGCCGGGATTGCCGCGGCAGGCGCCGTCGGTGAAGATTTCGACTTCGGTCATGGTCATGGACGCCACTTTCGAGGTCGGCTCCGCCGCACCGACCAGCACGCGCTGGCGCACGCGCCGGCGCGGCCGCACCAGGGTCATGGTCTTGCACGCGCTTGCGCGCCTTGAGCAGGTAGGCGCCCGCCGTCCAGGCGGCACGCGCGCGGCGCCGCACTCGCGCGGACGCTCGCGTCGGCAGCCGGCCCTTCGTGGGCAGCAGGCCCAGATAGCCGTAGACGCTGTCGACATCGAAGCCCAGCAGCGCCACCCAATCGCGCAGCCGGCGCTCGGAGAGCATGCGCTGCGTGCTGCGGCGGAAACGCCGGCCGCCCGAAGTACCTGGCGAACGCGCCGGCGCAGGCCCCAGCCGCTGAAGGGGTTGAAGCCGCAAATCATCAGGCAGCCCTCCGCGCACAGCACCCGCTCGGCCTCGCGCAGCACCGCATAGGGATCCTCCACCAGCTCGAGCGTATGCGGCAAAAGAATCGCATCGATGGAATCGGAACGAAACGGCAGCGAATCGAGCGGTGCGCACAGCGTGACCCCGGAGCTCATTTCCGGCGCCAGCAGGGTCGTGTGCTGGGTGCGCGCGCCGTCCAGCAAGTGCCGCGCAGGCCCCCACGCGCCGACCTGCAGCAGCTCGAAGCCGAACACGTCATCGAGCGCGAGCGTCGCCAGCGCCGCCTCTTCGCGCAGCACGCGAGCCCCCAGCGGGCCCTCGAACCAATCGGCCGCAGGCGTGTCGCGCGCTGATTCCAACCATCACTCCTTCATGAAAACACTAGCGAAGTTCGAATGTTACAGGTTAAATACGCCGCAAAATGTCAATTCATGCCACGCATCATCAACGTGCGCCCGGTGCGCGCATTCTCCGATAACTACATCTGGCTCATCGAGTCGCCCCGGGCGCCAGGCCGCCTGCGTCGCGGTCGACCCGGGCGATGCCGCGCCCGTGATCGCCGAATTGCAGCGCAGCGGCGCCAGCTTAGCCGCCATTCTACTGACTCACCATCACCCCGATCATATCGGCGGGGTCCCGGAGCTGCTGCGCCGCTGGGCGGTGCCGGTGATCGGGCCGGACGACTGCCCGGATTGCGCAGCGCACACGGACCGTCCACGACGGCGAGCGCTGCGACTTGCCGGACTTGGGACTTTCCTTCGAGATTTTGCAGGTGCCCGGGCATACGTTAAGCCACATCGCCTTTTGGGGGCATGGCGCGCTGTTTTGCGGCGACACGCTGTTCAGCGCGGGCTGCGGTCGAATGTTCGAGGGTACGCCGACACAAATGAATGCTTCGTTGAACAGCTTGCGCGACCTGCCGCCGGACACCCGCATGTATCTGCGGCCACGAATACACGGCGGCCAACCTGCGCTTCGCACTGACGGTGGATCCGGGCAACCGGCGCGGCCCTGGAATACCAGGCCACGCGTGGACCGGGTGCGCGCCGCAAGGCGACCCCAGCCTGCCCTCGACCATGGCATTGGAGATTCGGGTCAATCCCTTTCTGCGCTGCGACGACCCGGCGGTGGCGGCCGCCGCCGAGGCCCACGCCGGCAAGCCGCTGACGGACGCCGCCGAGGTGTTCGGCGTATTGCGCGCCTGGAAGGATCAGTTCCGCTAGCGGATGACAGCTATGACGCTCGTCACTCGACATTTTCCACTCATCGGCGCGCTGTTGCTGCTCGGTGCCTGCGCGCATCAGCCGGCCAGCCGCCGGCGCGCGAGCCCATCGTGGTGCCGGCAGCACCGACCGCCCCCGAGACGCCGTGCGCCGCCGCGGCCCGGTCGCCACGCCCTCGCTCGCCATGCCGAGCGAATGGCAGCACCACAACGGCGAGGACTACGACGATTTGTTCGACCGCATGCGCGCCGGCTTCGCCCTCGATGAGGTCCAGGAACCGGCCATCGATCAGCAGCTCGCCTGGTTCGAACACAACCCGGACTACCTCGAGCGCGTATTCCAGCGCGGCCAGCGCTACATGTACCACGTGGTCACCGAAGTGGAGGCGCGCGGCATGCCGCTGGAGTTCGCGCTGCTGCCGGTGGTGGAAAGCGCCTACGAGCCCTTTGCCTACTCGGTGAGCCGTGCCGCGGGATTGTGGCAATTCATCCCCGACACCGGCCGCGCTTCGGCCTGAAGCAGGACTGGTGGTACGACGGCCGGCGCGACGTCATCGAATCGACGCGCGCCGCGCTCGACTATCTGCAGGCGCTGCACGATCAATTCGACGGCGACTGGCTGCTGGCGATCGCCGCGTACAATGTCGGCGAGAACACCGTGCAGCGGGAATTGGATTACAACCGCGCTCACGGCAAGCCCGCGGATTTCTGGCACCTGAAGCTGCCCGCCGAGACCCGCGCCTACGTGCCCAAGCTGCTCGCGCTGAAGCGCCTGATGGCCGAGCCCGAGCGCTACGGCCTGGAATTCGCGGTGATTCCGAACGAGCCCTACTTCGCCGTCATCGATACCAATTCGCAGATCGACCTGAAGATCGCGGCCCAATTGGCGGGCACCAGCTACGATGAACTGGTCGCCCTGAATCCGGGCTACAACCGCTGGGCCACCGACCCCGACGGTCCGCACCGCATGCTGGTGCCCATCGACAATGCCGACGGCTTCGAGGCGGCGCTCAAGACCTTGTCGCCCGAAGACCGGGTGCGCTATCGCCGTTCACGAGGTGGCGCGCCGCGAGACGCTGGCGATGATCGCCAAGCAGTACGGCACGTCGGCCGCCGTCATTTCCAAGATCAACGACCTGAAGGGCGGCAAGGTGACGGCCGGCGAGTCCCTGAAGATTCCGGAAATCAGCGGACAATTGCCCGACAAGGTATTGCTCGCCGCCGCGCGGGTGGACCGGCCGCAGACCGATTTGGGCGGGCGCAAGCAGCGTCAAATCGTCTACCGAGTCCGCTCGGGCGAGACCTTGAGCAGCATCGCGCGCCGGCACGGCATGCCGGTGAGCACGCTCGCCCGGCTGAACAACATGGGAACCGCGGATACGCTGGTGAAGGGCCAGCGCCTGGTCATCAAGGCGAGCGCGCGGCGCTATCGCGATGAGGGTGCGGTGTCCGGCCGCCGCGTGCTCTACACCGTGCGCCGCGGCGACACCGTCTACAGCATCTCGCGGCAATTTCAGGTCTCGGTGCCGCAGCTCAAGACCTGGAACGGCCTGAACGAGCATCATCAAATCAGAGCCGGCCAACACCTAGTCATGTACGTCGACTCGAAAAGTCAGCAGGGTTAATTACAAAATATCGGACGGGGTCGCTTCGACCCCGTTGAAAGTTGCGCGAAGCGCATGACAATAGTGGCGGCTGGAGGATATATGGGATTTCTGAGGGGTAAACGAGCGTTAATCGTCGGGCTCGCCACGGATCGCTCCATTGCCTGGGGCATTGCGCAAGCCATGCACGCCCAGGGAGCCGAACTCGCGTTTGCGCACATCGAGCGCATGACGGACCGCGTAGTGCCGCTCGCCAAGCAATTGGGATCGGACATCACCTTCGTCATGGACGTGGCCTCGGACGAGGAGATCTCGAAGGGATTCGCGCAGCTCAAATCCCGCTGGGACGGCTTCGATATCCTGGTGCATGCCGTGGCGTTCGCGCCGCGCGAGGCGCTCACCGGCACCTTCCTCGACGCCACCTCGCGCGAGGGCTTTCGCGTGGCCCACGACATCTCGAGCTACAGCCTCACGGCGCTGGCGCGCGCCTCGCTGCCCTTCATGCAGGGCCGCGCCGGCTCCATCGTCACCTTGAGCTACCTGGGCGCCATGCGCTCCATCCCGGGCTACAATGTGATGGGACTGGCCAAAGCCAGCCTGGAAGCCAATGTACGCTTTCTCGCCGCCGATCTGGGCGCCGGCGGCGTCAGAGTGAACGCCATCTCGGCAGGCCCGATCAAGACGCTATCTGCCGCCGGCATTCCCGGCCTGCGCAAAATGCTCGCCCATGTCGCGGCCACCGCCCCCATCAAGCGCAACGTCACCATCGACGACGTGGGCAACGCCGCGGCGTTTCTCTGTTCGGATCTCGCCGCCGGCATCAGCGGCGAAGTGCTGTATGTCGACGGCGGCTACCACACCGTGGGCATGAGTTTTCCGTCGGAAAGCGACGGTGGGTGAGGTCCTTGCACTCTGTCAACCGATCCCGGGTACTCACGTTTAGAGTAAAATGCGCGGTGCGCGGTAGTTGGCTGTCTGGAGGGCTCTAATTATGTTAATTCGCCATCTCGTTCTCACTACGGCCGCCGGAGCGGTGGGGCTGAGCCTCGCGGCCTGTACCACCCTGCCCGTCACCACCGATGCCAATCCGAACATGTCGGTGGCGAATTGTCATACCTATGCGTTTGCCAACGAGCATATGGCCAATTCGGACCACCCCGCCGCCTACGGCAATCCATTGAACGCCGAGCGCCTGCGGGTCGCGGTCGCCTCCAACCTGGCGGCCAAAGGCATCCAGCCCGTAGATCGCGCCACCGCAGAGTGTGTGGTCGGCTACGCCATCGGTTCGCGGCAGGTATTCAATGATTACTATGCCGGCTGGGGAGGCTGGGGCTACGGCGGCTGGGGTTACGGCCGACGCGGCGGATTCTATGGCGGCTGGGGATGGGACGGCCCCTACGTGAACGACGAAACCCGCATCGCGGTCGATGTGTTCGACAACAAGTCGCACACGCCGATTTGGCATGCGTCGGTCAGCCAGAGCGTTTCGAATCTGACGGGACCGAACGCCGAAGCCAAGATCAGCGAAGGCACGGCGGCGATTTTCGCCAAGTTCCCGATCGCCGCGCCGCCGCCGGGCGGGCGAACGACCTAGGCCTGCGCCCAGACGCCGAAGAACCCTAAACGCCGAAAAACAAGTAGTCGATCGCGGCGAGCAGCTGACTTCGCGCAGACGCCAGTGAAGCGTGGCGTTGCTTCAAATCGCGGAAACTCATACCTGTGAGGGCGGGCACGAGAACCATGTGCTCGGAACCATCCAACGCAACGATTGGTGTAAGCCGGCTGATGACCTTGGGTATCAGCCGCAAAGGCACCACGGGCGCAACAATCTGATCACGTCCGTCTTGTGTCAAATCGGATTGCAACGCAACGACAAAGGGATATGCGCGTCGCGTTGCGGCGATGGAATTAACGAACACATCAAACTGTGCCATCGTCCTGCTCGTAGTGCTTACGGACGAGCTCCGAAAACGATCCATGTTGTTCAGCGTAACTATCGACGGCAGCTAAACCCTCTCGGAGTTCAGCGATCAGCGCCTGGGAACATAGCTCAGCATACTTCGTTGCGAGCGCCTCTTCCGCAACCTTGGAGGTGTTGATACCAGCACTCTTCGCCTTCGCGTAGAGATCGGAATTCAGCGTGATGCTGACCGTCTGCTTAGCAGCTTTGCGCTCGAATAGTGGGTCTCGCATGGTACCCCCTCATAGACACGTGTATTTTACACGTGTCTATGACATGCGTCCAGGGATCTATCGTCGTGCAGCAGTCCGCTGCACGAAGACGTAGTACAGCGCCGCCAATACCCCCGCCACCGCCAGCACCAACGCAAAGAAGCGGTGCAGCGAGCCCGCCAGCAGCTCAGGATGCTGCCCCACCGTACGTCCCAGCCAAGCCAGCACCGCGCACCAAAGCAGCGACCCGAGCAGCGTGGCGAGCGCGTACCAGCGAAAATCCATGCGCAGGAGACCGGCGGGTATGCCGATCAAGTGGCGGATCACAGGCAGTAACCGGGAGAGAAACACGCCGGGGGAGCCATAGTGAGTGCACCAACGCTCCGCCAGTTCGAGTTTTGCCCGTCCCAGCCCGACGTAGCGCCCAAAGCGCATGACGAGGGGATGACCCAAGAGGCGCGCTGCCCAATACATCAGCGACGCCCCCACCCATGACCCCGCGGCCCCTGCGAGCACCACGCCCACGAAGGAAAGCTCCCCCCGAGTGTGCGCAAGATAAGCGGCCGGCGGAATGATCACTTCGCTCGGGATGGGAACGAGAGTGCTTTCCATGGCCATCAATCCGGCAATCAGCCAATAACCGCCCTGGTTCAAGGTGGCGAGGTACCAATCGGAAAAATGGTGCAGAAACTCGGTCAATTAATCGAGTGCCTGTGGATTCAGGGTCACCTTGGCATCGGCCCGCGCACCGGCGGCGTAGCTCTGCGCCTCGGTGGAGGCGATTTGCGCGGCATACTGCCGGCGCATGTCCGCGTCCGGGTGGCTGGGATCGCTGGGCTCCTCGCGCACTGCGCTCAAGGCAATCACCGAGGCGTCGCCGTTGTTGAGCCGCGTGTCTGAATAGAGGGGCTTGCCCGCCGGCTTGGGTTCGCCGAAGGCGGCGGTACGAATTTCCAGCGGCACTTGCTGGTCCGAGCGCGCAACGAACTTGGGCGCGACCACGGCCTGGTCCAGACTCTTCGCCACCGCGTCCCAGGACTCCCCCCCCTGCAAGCGCTTGACGGCGTCGGCCGCCGCGGCGGCGGCAAGCTCGATGCCGCGCTGCTTCTTCCAGGCGGCCACGAGTTCCGTGCGCACGCTGTCCATGGGCTTTTGTTGCGGGAGCTTGTGATCCGTGGCTCGCAGCACCACACCGCGGCCCTTCTCCACCTCGACGATGGGACTCAAGCGCCCATCGAGCACGTCCTGGCTGAAAGCGGCATCGATCACCGCAGGGACCTTGCCCAAGGCGCCGCCGCCGTCGCTACGGCTGAACGCCGGGATGTCGAGCACGGTCAAGCCTGCCTTGTGCGCCACCTCATCGATGTCGGTCGTATTCTGCAGCGCCGCATCGGCAAGCGCATCCTGGGCGTCGTTGAACAGCTTCTCGGCTTGGGTGCGGCGATAGTCGGTTTCCAAATCCGCCCGGCTCTGCTCGAATGTCTTGACGCTGGCCGGCTGTATCCCCACCAGCTTGAGAATGTGGTAGCCGAACTGGGTCTTGACGGGTCCGCGGATCTCATCGACCTTCATGCTGTAAGCGGCATCGGCGAACGGCGCCACCCAAGCCTTGCGCTCCGACCATCCCAGGTCGCCGCCCTGTTGCGCCGACCCCGGATCCTGCGAGAATTCCTTGGCCAATTTCGCGAAATCCTCGCCGCCCTGGGCGCGCTTCAAAATTCCCTCGGCCTTGGCCTTGACCGCGGCGTCGTCCTTCGGATTCGCGACGGTGAGCAGAATGTGGCTGACGCGGCGCTGCTCGGGCTGACTGAACAGCTCCGGCGTCTTTGCTTTCTGTTCATCGTAGTAGGCTTTCAGCTGCGCATCGTCGACGCTGACTTTCGCGGCGAGCTGCGCCAGGCTGATTTCGATGTAGCGCAGATCCACCGTTTCCGGAGTCATGTACTCGGATTTGTGCGCGTCGTAATAGGTTTTGAGGGCCGCATCGTCGGGAACCGCTTGGCTCGCGTATTTTTCCGCCGGCAGCGTCAGCCACGCGAGCTCGCGCTGCTGCTTGGTCAGCGCGCGGATTTCCTTCATTTCGCTGGCGGTCGCGAAGCTCGATAGCGTCAGGGCCGAATCCAGCTGCCGCAGCTTTACGTCGCGCTTGAACAAGGATTCGATTTCAGGAATCGAGCGGCCCTGCGCGCGCAGCACCGCCACGGCATGGGCGTAGTCGAACTTGCCGTCCACTTGAAAGAGGGGGATTTGCGCCATGGCTTGCAGCAATTGCTGATCGGTGACGCGGTAGCCGAGCTTGTCGGCGCGCGTGACCAGCGCTTCGCTGTTCACATAGTCATCGAGCACGCGCATCTTGATGTCGTTGCGCTGAGCATCGCTGACCGAACCGTTCGATTGGCGCTCGGCCTGCGCGAGCTGCTGCTGGTAGGACTGCCTGACTTCGTTGGCCGACACTTCGCTGCCGTTGACCTTGGCGGCGTACGTCGGGGCGCTCAGGGTCCAGTTGATGCCCCAGAACACGAACACCAGCCCGATGGCGCCCAGCACCACTCCGGCCAGCCAACCCTTCAACTTGTCATGTATCGACTGCAGCATGATCCCACCCTTTCATACCCCTGGGCGCGGCCAATATGGCTCGCGCTGCTCTTAAGGAAATGGCGGAGTGGACGGGACTCGAACCCGCGACCCCCGGCGTGACAGGCCGGTATTCTAACCAGCTGAACTACCACTCCGCTGTTGGTGGGTGCTGAGGGGATCGAACCCCCGACCCTCGCCGTGTAAAGGCGATGCTCTACCAGCTGAGCTAAGCACCCACTGGAAGAGGCGCGGAAGTCTACGGTGTCCATGCGCTTCGCGCAACTCTAAACGGGGTCGAAGCGACCCCGTCCGTTAGGCGCTCGCTGCGCGAGCGGTAAGACCACCGGAATCGGCTGGGCTAGTGCGCGTGAACTTGGTTCTTGACGCGCGGCGCCTTGCGGCGCCGCTTCTCGCCGGCGATGGCCGCGGGCGGTTTCGCCTCCGCCTCCGCCGCCGGCAACGGCGCCGGCATGTGAGTCAGCGCCACCTGCAGCACCTCATCGATCCACTTCACCGAGCGGATATCGAGCTTTTCCTTGATGTTGTCGGGAATCTCCGCCAGGTCCTTGGTGTTCTCATCGGGGATCAGCACGGTGGTGATGCCGCCGCGGTGCGCCGCCAGCAGTTTCTCTTTCAGGCCCCCGATCGGCAGCACCTCGCCGCGCAAGGTGATTTCGCCGGTCATCGCCACATCCGAGCGCACCGGAATCTTGGTGAGCGCGGAAATCAACGAAGTACACATACCGACGCCGGCGCTCGGACCGTCCTTCGGGGTTGCGCCCTCGGGCACGTGGATGTGCACGTCGGCCTTCTGATAGAAATCCACATCGAGGCCCAGCATGGCGGAGCGGCTGCGCACCACCGTCATCGCAGCCTGAATGGACTCTTGCATCACTTCGCCCAGCTGGCCGGTGTGCGTGAGTTTGCCCTTGCCCGCGACGACCGCGGCCTCGATGGTCAGCAGCTCGCCGCCGACCTCGGTCCAGGCCAAGCCCGTGACTTGACCGACGCGATTGCTCTCCTCCGCCTTGCCGTAGCGAAAGCGGCGCACGCCCAGGTACTTGTCCAGATTCTTCGAATCCACGGTCACGGTCTTCTCTGCCGGCGCCAGCAGCAATTGCTTGACCGCCTTGCGTCCGATCTTCGACAGCTCGCGCTCGAGGTTGCGCACCCCGGCCTCGCGGGTGTAGTAGCGGATCATGTCCTGGATGGCGATATCCGCCACCACCAGCTCATCGGGCTTCAAGCCGTTCTGCTTGACCTGCTTCGGCAGCAAGTAGCGGCGCGCGATGTTGCTCTTCTCATCCTCGGTGTAGCCGGGAAGGCGGATCACTTCCATGCGGTCGAGCAGCGGCGCCGGGATGTTCAAGCTGTTCGCCGTGCACACGAACATCACCTCGGACAGGTCGAAATCGACTTCCAGATAATGGTCGTTGAAGGTGCTGTTCTGCTCGGGGTCGAGCACTTCCAGCAATGCCGAGGACGGGTCGCCGCGAAAATCCGTCGACATCTTGTCGACTTCGTCGAGCAGGAACAGGGGATTGCGCACGCCGCACTTGGCGAGATTCTGAATGATCTTGCCGGGCATCGAACCGATGTAAGTGCGCCGATGGCCGCGGATCTCCGCCTCATCGCGCACGCCGCCGAGCGACATGCGCACGAACTTGCGGTTGGTGGCGCGCGCCACGCTCTGGCCCAGCGAGGTTTTGCCGACGCCGGGCGGCCCGACCAGGCACAGAATCGGACCGCGCAGGTTCTTCACCCGCTGCTGCACGGCGAGGTATTCGACGATGCGCTCCTTGACCTTCTCCAAGCCGTAGTGATCGGCCTCGAGCACCTTTTCCGCCGCGGTGATGTCCAGATGCACCTTGCTGCGCTTCTTCCACGGGGACTTCACCAGCCAGTCGATGTAGTTGCGCACCACGGTGGCTTCGGCCGACATGGGCGACATGAGCTTGAGCTTGGCCAGCTCGGAGTTGGCTTTTTCGCGCGCCTCCTTCGGCATGCCCGCGGCCTTGATGCGCTTCTCCAACTCGCCGATTTCGTTCGGCGCATCGTCCAGCTCGCCGAGTTCCTTCTGAATGGCCTTCATCTGCTCATTCAGGTAGTACTCGCGCTGGCTCTTTTCCATTTGCTGCTTGACGCGGCCGCGGATGCGCTTCTCGATCTGCAGCACGTCCATCTCGCCTTCGATGACGGCCAGCATGTGCTCGAGGCGCTTGCGCACGTCGGGGATTTCCAGAACTCGCTGCTTCTCGGAGAGCTTCAGCGACATGTGGGCTGCCACCGTATCGGCCAAGCGGCCGGCCTGCTCGATGCCCGCCAGGGACGTCAGAATCTCGGGAGGCACCTTTTTGTTCAGTTTGACATATTGCTCGAACTGGGTGATCACCGAGCGGGTCAGCACGTCCATTTCGCGCTCTTCGTAGCGCTCGACGTCCGGCAATGCCGTCACTTCCGCGGAAAAGAACTCGCCTTCCGTGAGCTTTTCGATGCTGGCGCGGTCCACGCCCTCGACCAGCACCTTGACGGTGCCGTCAGGCAGCTTGAGCAGCTGCAGGATGGTCGCGACCGTGCCGACGCGGTACAGATCCTCCGCCTTGGGATCGTCGACGTCCGCCTGTTTCTGGGCGACCAAGAGAATGCGCTTGTCGGCCTTCATGGCCAAGTCCAGCGCCACGATGGACTTCTCCCGCCCGACGAACAGCGGAATCACCATGTGTGGGTAGACCACCACGTCGCGCAACGGCAGGACGGGCATGCCGCTCGGCAGCGGCACTGATTCGGGGACATCGGCAATGGGTTCGTCGCTCACGAGGCTAGCCTTATGGTTGGGGCACGTACGGCAATTCAGAGGTACATGCGGCCGCCTACGATGAGTTTCAAGCTCGGCTCAGAGATGGTCCGAGCCCGTAGGACGCCGCTGTTCCTCGACCGGAGCCACCAGACGAGTCTCTTCGGTCCGGTGGACGATGTAGGGTTTGGTATGGCCTTCGATCACCTGTTCGTCGACCACGACTTTCTGCACATTGCGCAATGACGGCAGGTCGTACATGGTGTCCAGCAGCACGTTCTCCAGGATCGTGCGCAGGCCCCGGGCCCCCGTCTTGCGTTGCATCGCCTTGCGCGCCACCGACCGCAGAGCATCTTCGCGGAAATCCAGTTCCACGCCTTCCATGTCGAACAGCTTGCGGTACTGCTTGGTGAGCGCGTTCTTCGGCTGCATCAAAATCGAAATCAAGGCGTCCTCGTCCAGCTCTTCCAGCGTCGCAACCACCGGCAGGCGGCCGACGAACTCCGGAATCAGGCCGTACTTGATCAAATCCTCGGGCTCGGTGTCGTGGAACACGTCGTTGCCGTGGGGGCGCGCGTTTTGTTCGCGCACTTCGGCGACGAAACCGATGCCGCTCTTGTGCGTGCGGTTCATGATGATCTTTTCGAGGCCCGCAAACGCACCGCCGCAAATGAACAGGATATTGGTCGTGTCCACCTGCAGAAATTCCTGCTGCGGATGCTTGCGCCCGCCCTGCGGCGGCACCGAGGCGATCGTGCCTTCGATCAGCTTCAGCAGCGCCTGCTGCACGCCTTCGCCCGAGACATCACGGGTGATCGACGGGTTGTCGGACTTGCGCGAAATCTTGTCGATTTCATCGATGTAGACGATCCCGGTCTGCGCCTTCTCCACATCGTAATCGCACTTCTGCAGCAGCTTTTGAATGATGTTTTCGACGTCCTCGCCGACGTAGCCGGCCTCGGTCAGCGTCGTGGCATCGGCGATGGTGAACGGCACATTCAGCAGGCGCGCCAGCGTTTCGGCCAGCAGCGTCTTGCCCGATCCGGTGGGGCCGATCAGCAGAATATTGCTCTTGGCGAGCTCCACTTCGTCGCGCGAGCGCACGCCGTCGGTGCCGCGTGTCTGCAATCGCTTGTAGTGGTTGTATACCGCCACCGACAGGACCCGCTTGGCGCGTTCCTGGCCGATGACGTATTCATCGAGGACTTTCTTGATTTCCTGGGGCTTGGGGAGCTTGTCGCGGGTGCGTTCGGCGCGCTCCTCGAGCTCTTCCCGGATTATGTCGTTGCACAGCTCCACGCATTCGTCGCACACGAAAACGCTGGGTCCGGCGATGAGTTTTCGAACCTCGTGTTGGCTCTTTCCACAGAAAGAGCAGTACAACAGCTTGCCGTCATCATGTTTGCCGCGCGAATCTTCGCTCATGCTGTCCTCAAATTGACCGCCGTCCTCCGAAAATCCCGGGCGACAGCAGCTACAGTACCGACTATATAGCACCCGGCCGACCTCACGCAAAGATAAGGTCTCGCGGGCTGTGACCGGGGTCCGGTGGGGAATCCGCGTGCTCACTGGGCGAATCGGGCGCTCATTCAGGCTTTTGCCGGGATGTCGCCGCGTTTTTCGAGCATGGAATCGACCAAACCGTAGGCGCGGGCCATTTCCGCGGTCATGAAGTTGTCCCGGTCGCTGTCCTGCTTGATGCGCTCGATGGTTTGGCCGGTGTGCTTGGCCAATATCCCATTCAGCCGCTGCTTGGTCTCCATGACGTCGCGGGCGTGGATGTCGATGTCGGAAGCCTGGCCCTGAAAGCCGGCCGAGGGCTGGTGAATCATGATTTTCGAGTTCGGCAGGGAATACCGCTTGCCCGCGGCGCCGCCCGCCAGCAGAACCGCGCCCATCGAGGCGGCCAGACCGACGCAAATGGTGCTCACGTCGGGCTTGATGAACTGCATGGTGTCGTAAATGGCCAGTCCGGCGCTCACCGAGCCGCCGGGCGAGTTGATGTAGATCGCGATGTCCTTCTCGGGGTTCTCCGACTCGAGGAACAGCAGCTGCGCCACCACCAAATTCGCCATGTAATCCTCGACCGGACCCACGATGAAGATCAGGCGCTCCTTGAGCAGCCGCGAATAAATGTCGTAGGCCCGCTCGCCGCGAGCGGTTTGCTCGACCACCATGGGAACCAAATTCAGTGCGCGCGTGGTCATGAATAACTGCCTTTAAAATTGCCTAAACGCTCGCCATACTCTCTGTGGGACTTCCTAGCACATTTCAAGGGAAATGCTGCGGCTTAGCCCTCGAAATTCATCAACTCTTTGAAAGTCGATACCTTCTCGTGCACCTTAGCATGGTCGAGAATCCAATCCACGACCTGGTCCTCGAGCGCGAGGCTTTCCACCTGGCGCATGGCGTCGGCATTTTGCAGATAGGCGCGCTTCAGGGCCGCCGGCATCGCCGTAGGCGCCCACCATCTCATCCAGGCGCGCGTTCGAGCGCTTGCGGGTCCACGACCAGATTCTGGCGGCGGATGACGTCATTGAACAACAGCCCGAGCGCGACGCGGCGGCGCGCCGGCTCGACCAAAGGCTCGCGCGGCGGCGCCTGCGAGACGTCCTTCGCCCCGGTGCGGCGCATGGTTTCGACCTGCATGTCCCGTATCTGGCGACTCGAGCAGGCATTCGGCACGTCGATGGGATTGGCCTGGTACAGCTTCTCCATCACCGCCGTCTTGTTGCGGTTGCGCAGGCCTGCTCGAGCTCGCGGCGCATGTTGGCCGCCACGTCCTCGCGCAATTTCGGAATGCCCCCCTCGGTAACCCCGAAGGCCTTGCAGAACTCCTCGTCGATTTCGGGCAGCGTCGGCTCCTCCACCGTCTTGATCTGCGTGCTGAAAGTCGCCAGCTTGCCGGCAAGATCGGTGGCGCGGTAATCGGCCGGAAAATTCACATTGATGTCGCGCTGCTCGCCCGCCGCGGCGCCCACCACACCCTGCTCGAGTTCGGGCAGCATGCGCCCCTCGCCCGAGCACGATGGCGATGTTCTCGCCCTTGCCGCCGGCGAACTCCACGCCGTCGATCTTGCCCAGGAAATCGATGGTCACCTTGTCGCCGAGGGCCGCCGCACGCGCCGCCGGCGAATACTTCATCTGCTGCTTGCGCAGACGCTCGATCATGGCGTCGATATCGCTCTCGGCGACCTCGGCCGTCACGCGCTCGAGTTCCAGCGACTCGATCGGCTGCAGAGCCACCTCCGGGAAAACCTCAAAGGTCGCGACATATTTCAGGTCCTGGCCCTCATCCATGCTTTGCGGCTCGATGCGCGGATTGCCCGCCGGCGACAACTGCTTCTCGCGTCACCGCCTCGGCAAAGCTCGATTGCAGCAACTCGCCGATCACTTCGCGGTGCACTTGCGTGCCGAACTGCTGCCGGATCACCGTGAGCGGCGCCTTGCCCGGCCGAAAGCCGTTGAGGCGCGCGGTGCGGCTCAAATTCTGCAAGCGCGCGGCAATCTCCTTGCTCACTCGCTCGGCCGGCACCTGCACCTGCATGCGGCGCTCTAATTTGCTGATACTCTCGACGGAAACCTGCATGTCAATCCTCGTTTTAGCTTGCGTGTCAGCGCGATGGCGACCAATGCCTTGGTGCGAAAGGCGAGACTCGAACTCGCACGGGTTACCCCACCAGATCCTAAGTCTGGCGCGTCTACCAATTCCGCCACATTCGCATCGCCAAGCCTGAATCAAAAATAGCCGTCAAGTATATCCGAGTCGCCAACCCGGCGCGCCTCGCGATGCGGCGCGGGTGCGCCTGGGGTCTAGCGGGGTTCGCTTTGACGGACCAGCAGGCGGGCCACTTCCCGCAAAGCCGGCAGGCCGTTTTCGAGCATGAAGTAGAGCGGGCTGTCGCCGTCGAACGGCGGCGCTTCGCGCGGTGCATGCACCCAGGCCCAGGCTCGATCCTTGAGGCCGGCGCCTGCGGTCAGAGAATACTGGATGTTGGCGATCAGCGCCGCCCGCTCCTGCTGCGTTGCCGAAAGACGCGGTGCCTGACCCAGGCGATAGCGCTCGAGCACCTGCGGGGAAGGAATCTTGAGCAACCGGCACTGCTGCAGCGGCGAGAGTTCCCACGCGTCGGCGATCGCAAAAAAGCGCTTCAGGGCGCTGGTGCTGGTATGCCTGGCCGCACGCCGGCTGGCCGGCTGCAATACCAACCGGGGCCCGGTACGAGATTTGCTGGGCAAGACTGTGCTCACGATAGGCTCAAGCATACTCCCTAAAAGCGCATACGCTCGCCATCCTGCCTCCCCCCTGGCTATGATGTCGTTATGTCCATGACCTTCGCCGAACGGCTCACCCGGGCTCAGCAGACGAGCGGCAGCCTGGTCTGCGTCGGCCTCGACCCGGATCCCGCGAAGCTCCCCAAAGATCTGGGCGGCGGCGGGAAGCCCGGGGAGGACACCGCGCTCCTCTATGCCTTCAACCGCCGCATCGTCGATGCGACGGCCGGCGTCGCCGCGGCATACAAGCCGCAGATCGCCTTTTACAGCGCGCTCGGCGCGGAAGATCAGCTGGTCGCGAGCATCCGCTACATCCGCGAGCGCGCACCGGCGGCGCTCGTCATTCTCGACGCCAAGCGCAACGATATCGGCAATACCGCCGAGGCCTACGCTCGCGAAGCCTTTGAGCGCTACGGCGCCGATGCGGTGACCGTGAATCCCTACATGGGCGAAGACTCGGTGCGGCCCTTTCTCGCCCGCCCGGACCGCGGCGCCATCCTGCTGTGCCGCACGTCCAACCCGGGCGCCAAGGATTTTCAGGACCTGCCCGTCGACGGCCTGCCGCTCTATCGCCGGGTGGCGGAGCGAGCAGCCGGGCATTGGAACCAGCATCGCAATCTCATGCTCGTGGTGGGCGCCACCTATCCGCGCGAAATGGCCGACTTGCGCCGCGCCCACGCCGACTTGCCGTTCCTGGTGCCCGGCATCGGCGCACAGGGCGGAGATCTCGAAGCGACGCTGGCAGCGGGCCTCGATGCCCGAGGCTCGGGCCTTCTGATCAACTCCTCGCGCGGCATCATCTACGCCGGCGGCGGCTCGGCCGCCGCAATCGGCGCGGCGGCAACGGAACTGCACGCGGCCATCAATCGGCAGCGTCGGCACATTGCACAATGATGTTGACCGGTTGGTCAATATCACTGCGCCGCCGCCACCTGTGCGGCGATCGCGAGCGAGGCCGTCAGGCCCGGGGAATCCATGCCGAACAGATTCACGACTCCGGAGATGCCGTGATCCGCAGGGCCTGAAATGCAAAAATCCGCCGCGGCGCCGTGGGGCCCGCCGTGGCGCCCGGCCAGCTTCGGGCGGATTCCCGCATACGCCGGCGATAATTGCCCGTCGGCGAGCTGCGGCCAATAGCGCCTGATGGCGCCGTAGAATTCCGCCGCGCGCCGCGCGTCGACGCTGTAGTCCACTTCGCCGACCCATTCCACGTCCGGGCCGAAGCGCGCCCGGCCTGCCAGGTCGAGAGTCAGGTGAACCCCTAAGCCGCCGGCCTCCGGCACCGGGTAGATCAGGCGTCCGAAGGGCGCGGGCCGCGACAAAGCGAAATAGCTGCCTTTGGCATAGCGCACTTCGGGAATGTGCTCGGCCGGAAATCCTTGAATCGACCGCGCCACCCGATGAGCATCAAGCCCCGCGGAATTGACCACGATCTGCGCACGCAGCACCGCAAGCGGCTCGGACTCGATGCAGACCTCGACGCCGCCCGATGTCGGCCGCAGCGATGCAACTGCGGCGCCGTAGGCGATTTGCGCGCCCCGGGCTTCGGCATCCGCCAGCAGCGAGAGCATGTAGGCGTGCGAGTCGATGATGCCGGTGGACGGCGAGGCAAGCGCCGCCACGCAAAAGAGAGCCGGTTCGCAGCGCCGCGCCTGCGCAGCGTTCAGCCATTCGAGATCGAAGACGCCGTTGCCGCGTGCCTGCGACTCAATGTCGCGCAGCGCCGCGAGCTGCTCTTCGCGAGTGGCGACGATGAATTTGCCGCAGCGCCGGTGCGCAATGCCTCGCTCAGCGCAATATCCGTACAAGAGTTCTCTGCCCGACAGGCATAACCGCGCCTTGAGCGATCCCGGTCGATAATGAATGCCGGCGTGGATGACTTCGCTGTTGCGCGAGCTCGTATGCATGCCGAAGTGCCGCTCGCGCTCGAGAATGATGACCGAGCGCCCCGCGCGAGCCAGCGCCCGCGCCACCGCGAGACCGATCACGCCGGCGCCGATCACGATGCAATCTACCCCGTGCACGGCACCCGGCTTTGCGTATGCCGGCAGCGGCTACGCCGCCGCGCCGTTCGCCATCGAGAGCATGGCATGCAGCAGCACATTGGCGCCGGCCTGCAAATCGCCGGGCAGCGCGCTCTCCGCCTCGTTATGGCTGAGGCCGCCGGCGCAAGGGACGAACACCATCGCCGTCGGCACCACGGCGGACACATTGCAGGAATCATGGCCGGCGCCGCTGACCATCTCCAGGGAATCGAAGCCGAGCGCGGCCGTTGCGCCGCGCACCGCCGCCACGCAGGCTGGATCGAAGCTGACGCCCGGAGCCTCCCACACACAGCGGATATCGCCGCTGAGGCCGTGCCTCGCGAGCGCGGCGTGCACCAGCCGGTTCATCTCGTCGCGCAAGCCGGCGTACTGCCGCGCATCGGGATGCCGGATGTCCGCCGTGAAACGCAGGCGCCCCGGGACGGTATTGGGCGATCCGGGCAGCGTCTCGATGAAGCCGAACGTGAGCCGTGCGTCGCGGCCGTGTTGCTCGGCGAGCACGTACAGCGCCGGCAGTACATCCGCCAGCACTCGAATCGGATCGCGCCGCATATCCATGGGCGTGGGCCCCGCGTGCGCCTCTTGGCCCTCCACCACCACCTCGTGCCGGCTCATATGCTGTACGCCGGTCACGATGCCGATGGTCTTGGCCTTTTGTTCGAGCACCGGTCCCTGCTCGATGTGCGCTTCAAAAGAGGCTTTGACCGCCTGCCGCGTGAGCGGCGCGCCGACCGGCACGCCGGCGCGCTGCAGTTCGTGACGCACGCTGATGCCGGCACGATCGGTCAAGCCGTGCGCCGTGTCCAGCGCCAGGCGCCCGGACCATACTGCCGAGCCCATCATCGCCATCGGAAAGCGGCTGCCCTCCTCGTTGCACCACACCGACAATTCAATCGGATGCACGGTCGCAACATCGTGGTCGTTCAGGGACTCGATGACTTCGAGGCCGGCGAGCACGCCGTACACGCCGTCGAACTTGCCTCCGGTCGGCTGGGTATCGAGATGGCTCCCGGTCATGACGACCGGCAGAGAGTCTTCACGCCCGGGACGCCGGGCGAATAAATTTCCCGCCGCATCGGTTCGCACGCGGCAGCCGGCCGCCTCGGCCCACTGCGAGAGCAGCTTGCGGCCTGCCATGTCCGCGTCGCTCAGCGCCTGCCGATTGCAGCCGCCATGTGCCGTCGCGCCGATCTCCGCCATCCGCATCAGCCGCGACCACAATCGATCGCCGTTCACGCGCAGGGTCTTCACCATTTGTTCCGCCTTTGTCCCGTTCATACCGACTCCGCCGAGCAACGCGCCTCGAAGCGCCGTCGATGATCGCATGAGGCGGCGATTGGCCCAAATGATTGCAGGAAATTCTGTACGATGCGATCGATGCCGATCTACCATGGCCGTAAGGTTCTCGCTGCGCTGTTCATGGCGGGCTTCATGGTCTACGGCGGCGGCCTGTATTGTTTCGTGCTGCTCGTTCCGCCGCTCACCGAGGAATTTCACTGGAGCCGCGCCGCGACCGGCGGACTCGTGACGGCATTCTGGCTGAGCGCTCCGCTGATCCTGCTCGGCGGCTCCGCAATCAAGCGCTTCGGCGCCACACGCCTGCTCATCGCCGGAATCGTCATCGAGGCCGCCTGCCTGGCGATGTTGTCGACGGTGTCGACGTTCGGCGAAATGTACCTGCTGCGCGTCGCCATGGGCATCGGCAAGGTCATGTTCGCCGTGACTCTGCCCTACACCGTATCGCGCTGGTTTTCGCGCCACTATTCGTTGGGGTTGGGAATAGTGTGGGCCGGCTGGCATGTGGGCGGCCTGGTGCTGGTGCCGCTGACCGGACTGATCATCGCTCACTCCGGCTGGCGCGTGGCCTGTCTCGCCATCGTCGCAGGCCTGTTGACCATCGGTCTGGCACCCATGCTGGCGACCCAAGGCCCCCGCTCTGCGCGCGATTTGGGGCTCGGACTGGACGGCGACCCGCCGGCGCCTGCCCCCGCCGGAGCGGCGACGACGGCGTCAACGGCGCGGTCCGCCGTGGCAACGGCGCAGGCAGCGGCCGCCGAGAACCCCGCCGGATCTCTGAAGGATATTCTGAGATCGGCGACATTCTGGATGATCGCCCTCGCCACCCTGTTTTTCTACACCACCTACGGAGGATTGCTCACGCATCAGCCGTCGATCGTCGAGGGTGCGGGCTTCACGCCGCGGCTGTCGTCCATCGTCCTCGGCTCGACGGCCGGATTCGCGGCCGTGGGAGGAATGGCCACCGGCTGGCTCCTCGACCGCTTTTCCATACGCGCGGTGGGCATCGCCATGAACCTGTTGCTGCTGGCGGGCGCGCTGTCCTTGTTGTGGGTGGCGCGGGATCATGCGGTCGCGGCGCTGATCAGCTATGCCGTCTGTTTCGGTATTACCATCGGCGGCAGCGACCTGTACTTCGTCGCGCTGCTGCGTCGGCGCTTTCCGAAGGTGAGTCTCGCGTACAGCTATAGCGCCTGGTATTTCTGCGAGATTCTGACGCTCTCGCTCTCCGGCCCCGCCGCCGGCCGCGTGTTCGATCTGACGGGGAACTACGATCGAACGCTGGCACTGCTTGCCGGCAGCGCCTTGCTCGCCTTGATCCTGTCGGCGGGCCTGCTGCGCCCCAAGTCAGGCGCATCGGCGCAGTAGGGAATCCGAATCGGCTGGCGGACCGAACGGTCCGCCAGCTCCTCCCCTTCCCTCGCCTCAGAATTTCTGCCCGTACTGCAGCCAGACCGTCCTCGGCTGGACCGGACTGATGTAGGGCTGATTGCAGGTGGTAGGCGTGCACGCCGCAAACCGCGTCAGCTCTCCCAGAGTGTTGAAGACATTCTCCACGCGTACCGTGATGCTCATCTTGTTGCGCTCGACGCCGGTCGCGAGATTGACCAGGCTGTACGGAGGCAATTCGCCGAGATGCTCCTGGCCGTTCTGTCCCGCCTGGTAGAACGCAGGAATGAGCAGCGGCACGGAGGCGTCCTGATAGACATACGCCGCCTGCCCGTAACCGTTCCAGTCGCCGAGCGGAAAGTTGTAGCGCGCAATCAGGTTCGCCTTGAAGTTCGGCACACCCGGCATCCGCGTGCCCGAGGGCGCCAGCGGCCCCTTGGTGATGGTTCCGTCCGCAAACGTCAGAGGCGAACCGCTGATGCCGTTGATCTGATTCGGGCAATTCGTTTGCAGAGTGTTCGTTCCGGGAACGTAGCTGCCGCAGAAATTCGAGGTCAGCTTCGCATCGAGGACGGTGGCGCTGCCGCTCAGCACCAAGCCGCCGCCCGCAGCCCATTCGAAATTCGTCTCGAGGCCCTTGCTCTGCGCGGAGGCGGCGTTCTGCACCACCGTCACGCTGTTGGGTCCCAGGAAGGAGAATTGGAAATTATTCCAGTCCTCGAGGAACACGGCGCCGTTCCACCGCAGCGTTCCGTTCAGCCACTGGGTTTTCCAGCCGATCTCGTAGTTCTTCAGCTGGTCAGCCTGGTAGGGCGGGTAAATGGCCTTGATTTGGGCGTCGTAGACTCGGTTCACACCGCCGGGACGAAAGCCGGTGGAGAAAGTCGCGTAGACCATGCGGTCGGGATCGAACTTATAGCTCAACGTGGCCCGCTCGGTATGCCCGGTATCGGAAACGGCCGCATTGAGATTGGTGCAGGGCGCGAAGTGGAAGGGCTGATACGTCGGGTCCGGGGTGCCGCCCGGCGGTCCACAGGTGTTCATTCCCGACTTATAGCCGGTCAGGTCCTGATAGTTCGCGGAGTAGCCGTAATACCCCTGCAGGGAATTGTCGTACTTGTAGAAACGCAAGCCGCCCGTGAAGGACCAGGCGGAGGTCATGTCCCAGGTGACCTGACCGAAGGCGGCGGAGTCGCGGTCGACGCGCTCCTCGTCGGTCAGCCAGATGGTGTTGTTGTTGAGCGTGGGTATGGTCAGTGACTGCTCCAAGCCCTGAGGATTGTAGGTGTAGGGATTGCCGTTGAGGCCGGGTAACACATAGTCCTCCCAGATCTCGTGCACCTGGCGCTGCGCGAAGATGCCGACGGTTCCCCTCACCGCATACTGCTGCGGAGTGTTCATGCGCAGCTCATTGCTCCACTTCGTATAGTGGTGTTTTTCGATGACGAACTCCTGCGGTTCAGCCGGGGTGGTGCCGTTGGTGGTCCAATAGTGTCCCGACCCATAGTGTTTGTCGTACCAGAAGGAATAGTCGGCGTAGTCCGCAATCGAGTGTTGATTGCGCACGAAGTAGGCGCCGGTATAGACGATGTCGAAGTCGCTCACCTTACCTTCGACGGTGAGCGCGGTTTGGGTGAAGGAGTCCTGATCGTTCTCCGGGCCAAAATGGGTTACATCGAGGGGGCCGACGCTCGGGTCATAGGCGAAGAACCCGGTCGCGGCGGTCTGCTGGCCCATGAAGGTCGGAGTCACCGTCCAGTCGTTGCCGAGATCGAACTTCAACGCCGCCCGGCCGCCCTTGTATTCGACGGTGTTGTAGTTGTCGCTGACGGAACTGGCATTGCTCAAGGTCTGGCCCGTCGCACCGGTCCAGGTCGGGAATGTACGATTGCCGTTCACGATGCCCGCAGCGGCATTGGTTCCGGCAATGTTGTTGATGTAGCCGGGGTCGTGTTCATCCCAGCCGACGAGCCGTACCGCCGCCCAATCCGTGAGCGGGACGTTGACGAAGCCTTCGGCCTTCCAGCCCTGTCCGCCACCGTTGGTGATGGCATCGCCCGCGACATCGTAGCCGGCCTCGAACTTGCTCGTGTCCGGCTTGTTGCTGATGATGCGGATGGTGCCCGCCTCCGAACTGGCGCCGTACAGCGTGCCCTGGGGGCCTTCGAGCACTTCGACCCGGGCAATGTCGTACAAATGCACGTCCACCGTGCCGTCGATCGTCGTCACCGGCTGCTCATCGAAATACGTGCCCACGGTGGGCTGCGAGCCGGAATGGTTGCCGTCCTGGCCGCTGTTGATGCCGCGCATGTAGACGTGCGAGGTACCGACGCCGTTGCCGCCCTGGCCAATGCTCTTGATGGTGGTGACGCCGGCCAGGTATTCGACGTATTCGTCGAGGTTCGCGATATTGAGCTGCTGGAGCTTCTGAGTGCCTATCGCCTCGATGCTGATGGGCACGTTCTGCAGGTTCTCCGTTACCTTCTGTGCGGTGACGGTCACCTCTTCGAGGGTATCGGAGCTCTGCGCCGTCGGAGCCGTTTGCGCATGCGCCAAGGGCACGCCGCCGGCGAGTATCGCCGAAATAGCCGAAGCAAGCGGCAGTCGGCGCAGCAACGAGCGGTGGTCGTGGCGATGGGCGGGCCGGCCGGCGGCGTTGCGGGGTTGATGCCCGCGCATGTTGAATCGGCTACTGATCATGATGTTACCTTGCTCCCTACTTAAGTGTTATCGATCGACAAGTCTCAAATCAAACTGATGGCATGAGCTGCGGCACGGACGGATAGCATTCGAGCACCGGCCCCAGCGCCTCTTTCAAAGGGCCGAGCCAGGTTTCGTAGTGCCGCCAATGATCCATGCCCTCGCGGAAAATGGGTTGGCGCACCTGCTCGGAACTCGCCGTGCGCACCGCCCTCTCGTTCTCGTAGAAGCGCAGGCAGCCCTCTTCGAACGGCAGCCCGCAGTGAACGAGCAGCCGCCGCACCTCCGCCTCGGTATGCTCGACCATCGACTCGTAGTGCACGCGGTGTATCCGGCCCGGCAGCACCGCATCGGCGTGGGCCATGAGTTCGACATAGTCGCGGTAGTATCGGCCGAGGTCGGCGAGGCCGTACGAGAAGGCTTGGCCGCGCGCAAAATGCTGCTTGAAACCCGACCAGCAGCAGCCGAGCGGATGGCGGCGGGCATCGATGATTTTCGCATTGGGCAAAATGAGATGAATGAGCCCGGCGTACAGCCAATTGTTCGGCATCTTGTCGATGAAGAAGGGCGCCGGGGTCTTGCGATGAACCCGGGTCGACGCCAGATAGCGCTCGCCGAGACTGCGCAGCTGCTCGTGCGTCAAAGCGTTCACCGCGTCGAAAAAAGGCGCCTCGTCGGCCTGTCGTTCCTTTCCGGCCGGCGCGGATCGCCCGGCCAGCTCCCGCGCGATCAGCGTAAGGTCCGGCAGCTCCATGGTTCCTTCGACCGCGGAGTGGCTGGAGAGGATCTGTTCGATCAGCGTGGAACCGGCGCGAGGCAGTCCCACGATGAATATGGGCGCGGGATCCGGTGATCCCGCGCCCGCGCGCGAGGCAAAAAAATCGGCGCTGAACAGCGACTTGGAGCGCCGCACGAATCGAGAGTTTTCGTCCGCGCTATGAGGGTTTTGCCTGCGTCCGATGGCATTGCCGGCAGCGTAATGGACGAAGGATTCTTCGTAACGCGCTTGGTCCTCGAACGCCTTGCCGAGCGAGAACTCGAAATGCAGCCGATCCTCGTCGCTCAAGTCTTCACGCTCGAGCGCCCGGCGCAGCGCCAGAAGATCCGCATCCGAGAAGCGGAATGTCTTGAGGTTGGCGAGGCTCCAGTAGGCTTCGCCGAGCGTCGGCTGCAGCGCGATCGCGCGGCGATAGGCGGCCACGCAATCGTCCTGGCGGCGCGCCGTCCGCAGCGAATGGCCGTAGCTCATCCAGATCTTGGGTTGCCGTGGAAGATCCTTCAGCACCGCCTCGTACGCCCCGATCGACTCGGCGTAGTCGCCCAGATGGGCGAGAATCGCGGCCTTGAGATTCAGATAGCCGGGGCTGCGGGGTTCCTTGGCCAACAGCCGCTCTACTTGCGCCAGCGCCGCCGCCGCACGGCCCTGCCGATTGAGCACGGTCGCATAGTTCTGGCGGGCCGCGTCGAAACTCGGCGCAAGCTCCAGGCAGCGTTCCAGCAGGGCCTGCGCATCGGCGTAGCGGCGCAGCCGCGCCGCCACCTCGGCGAGCATGCGCAGGGCGGCGATATCGGTGGGATGCCCGGCCAGATGGGCGCGCAGTCGTGCGTCGGCCAGCGGCAGTTCATTCTCCACCAGCGCCGCGGCGGCATCCATCAGCCGCGGATCCTTGGTGGCGCTCTTCAGGTAGCGTGCGCGGGCTTGGTCGGCGGCGCTCGCGTCGCCCGCCGCGTCCAGCTGATCGGCGAGCAGGCGCCAGGCCTCGGCAGAATCGGGTTTCAATTGAATTGCGCGGCGCAGCGACTCCACCGCTTCATCGCCGCGGCCCGCGGCGCTGCGGGCCATCGCCAGTTCCAGGTGAGCGGGAGCCGAACGCGGCTGCTCTCGCGCAAGCGGCTCGAGCACATCGAGGGCGAGCTGGGTCTGGCCGGCGATCCGCCGAGCGGCGCCCAGAATCAACCGGGCATGCGGATGTCCGGGTACCGTTTTGAGGATTTCACCGGCCTGTTCCGCGGCCAGTGCGGCATCCCTTTCGAGTAATCGCGCGGCGTGAGCGAGCGCAACGTCTACCGTTCCAACGGGCTCCGAAGCGCTGTTCAATAGTGCATCCAAAACCCATCCCCGCATTTGCTATGAGCTTATAAGAATCTCCTGCGGCCGCTTTGTCAAATCCGCAACAGCTTCCCGCGGCGCAAGATTCGACCGGGATCGAAGGGCCGGATTCTCGGTCTCATCGGCCCATTTCGCGCGGTAATGCTCTCAACTGGTTGATAAGAGAAGATTTTCCAAGCGAATCGGCCCGGCCGCCGGAGAGCCGTCGAGCCGCCGCCCCCCCGCGAAGCGGGAATTGTACGAGCGTTCAGAAGCGTTTCTCGCCACAGCCGTCGACGGCCCGGGCAGCGGGCTCAGTGCGGCGGCGGCGCCTGGTCTCCCACGGGTGCCGCCTTGTCTCCCACGGGCGCCTTGTATCCCGGGCCGCGCAGCACTTGGCCCGGTTTCGCGCCGGTCATCTGCCCGTCGGCAATCACCGGCACGCCGTTTACCAGCACCCAACGCATGCCCACGGCCGGCTGGTTGGGAGAGCTGAAGGTGGAGCGGTCCGCGATGGTCGCGGGATCGAACACCACGACGTCGGCCCACAGGCCGCGCTTCAAGACGCCGCGGTCGGTGAGCCGCATGCGCTGCGCCGGCAGGGCGCTGAATTTGCGGATGGCATCCTCGAGCCGCAGGCGATGTTCCTCGCGCACGTACTTGCGCAAGATTCGGGGAAACGTGCCGTACGCGCGCGGATGCGGATGCTCCTCGCCCAGGACACCCTGCGGCGAAGTGCCGGAGCTGTCGTTGTCGATCGACATCCAGGGCTGCACCAGCGCGAGCGCCACGTCGTCCTCCTGCATGCCGAATACCGCGCACTGCGTGAACCCCTTGTCCTCGACCAGGATGTCGAGCAGGGTGTCGATCGGGTCCTTGCCGCGCGACTTGGCGATGGCCGCGATGGTCTGGCCCTGCAAGGAAAGCAGAGCCGGATTCTTCACCACGCCGACCAGAATCGATGCGGGTCCCGGAACCTCGTCCCATTCGTTGTCCCACGTGCCGCTCGGGGTCTTGATGTCCTTGATGATGCGGGCACGCATGGCCGGATCCTTCAGACGCTCGAGCATTTTCCCATTGCCCCCGTCGTGCGCCCACGGCGGCACGAAGGCGGACATGTCATTGAACCACGCCGTGTAGGCATAGGTATTCGCGGAGACATCGAGACCCGAGGCACGCGCGGCCTCGATGCGCTTGACGACATCGGGCATGTGGCCCCAGTTCCCCTTGCCCGCGACCTTCAGATGCCAGATCTCCGTCGAAATATGCGCTTCGCGCGCAATGCGGAAGGTTTCATCGAGGGCGGCATAGAGGCCGTCCCCTTCCGAGCGCATATGCGTGGCGTAGATGCCGCCGAAAGGGGCGGCGGCGGACGCCAATGCAATCAACTCCTCGGTGCTCGCATAGGGCGCCGGAGCATACTCGAGCGCGGTCGACACTCCGACCGCGCCCTGCTCCATGGCTTCGCGCACCAGCGCCTGCATGCGCGCGAGTTCGGCGGCCGTGGGCGGCCGATTCTCGTCGCCGATCACGATTTCGCGCACCGTGGTCGCCCCGACATACGAAGCCAAATTGATGCCTATGCCCTGCCGCTCCAAGCGCGCGAAGTACTCGCCCAGACTCTGCCAATCGGCCTTGAGGCCGTAATGTTCCAGAGTTTGCGCAGCCTCGACGCGCGCCTGGCCGATCATGGGACCCGCCGAGTTGCCTTCGCCCGTGATTTCGGTGGTGATTCCCTGATAGATTTTCGACGGCAGCCGCGGATCGACCAGAATGGTGAATTCCGATTGACCCAGCATGTCGATGAAGCCCGGCGCAACGACGTCGCCGGCCGCATCGATGCGCCGTTTGGCGGCGGCGCCCGCCAGGTTGCCGATGGCCGCGATGCGCCCGCCGCGAATGCCGACATCCCCCGAATACCAGGGTGAACCGGTGCCGTCGATGATGTGTCCGTTGGCGATGATCAGATCGAACGGCCCTTCAGCGGCGAGCGCGGATGCGCAGAGAAAACAGGCGCTCAACGCGGCGAGACGCACCCGGGACTGCGACATTTTCAACCGCGCACCGCTTCGAGGAACTCATCCACGTGCGCCCGCGGGGTCGAATAGGAAGTCACCAAACGAATCGCCGTGCCGCCCGAGCCGGCGGCGAGCGGCCATCGATAGAAGCCGAAGCCCTGCCGCTCCAGCGCGGCGACGAGCGCTTCGGGCAGCGCGACGAATACCTCATTGGCGTCCACCGATTGCAGCAGCGCGGCGCCGTCTACACCGCGCAGTCCCTGCGCCAGCGCCGACGCCATGGCATTCGCGTGGCGGGCGTTCTCGAGCCACAACCCGTTCGCGAAATACGCCAGCAGCTGCGCGCTCACGAATCTCATCTTGGACCACAGATGCCCCGCCTGCTTGCGGCGGCGCTCGAAATCCCGCGCCCGCCCGGCATCGAAGAACACGACGGCCTCGGCGCACAAGGCACCGTTCTTGGTCGCGCCCAGCGACAGCACATCGACGCCGCTTTTCCATGTGGCTTCCGCGGGGGTGCAGCCCAGATGCGCCAATGCATTGGCGAGTCGCGCGCCGTCCATGTGCACCGGAAGCCCGTGCTGCTTGGCCACGGCTGCGAGCGCGGCAACCTCGTCCGGCGCGTACACCGTGCCCCACTCGGTGGCCTGGCTCAGGCTCAGGGCTGCGGGCTTGACGTGGTGCACCCCCATGTCTTCGGCGTAGGCGATGGCGCTCGCCACCTGCTGCGGGGTGATTTTGCCGTCGGCCGCGGGCAACCCCATCGTTTTGGCGCCGCCCGTGAAGAATTCCGGCGCGCCGCATTCGTCCGTCACGATATGGGCCGCATCGTGGCAGTACACGGCGCCGTAGGGCGGCACCATCTGCGCCAGCGCCAGCGCGTTGGCGGCCGTCCCCGTCGTCACCGGAAAAATCGCCACCGCGGTGCCGAAGATCTCGCTCGCGGCGGCTTGCAGCTTCAGGGTGAATTCGTCGGCGCCGTACGAGGGTGCCGAACCGCTGTTGGCGGCATTGATGGCGGCCATGATGGCGTCGCACACCGGAGAAATGTTGTCGCTCTTGAAATTTCGGCTCAATGGAATTCCTCGTCGGCTGTTTCGTCACGAAGCGCGCCGTGCCCGGCGGCCAGCGATTGTATGCGATTTGGACGCACGGACTCGAGTCATCCGTGCAATCGGGCTCAACGCTGCCAGAAGACCGCGCTTCGCCGCACGGTCAAGAACCAGCTGAGTCAGATCGATGAGGCGGCCGTCGGTGCCGGCGCGAAACACGGTTTGCGGCGACGGCCCGACGCCGCGCCTGGATCACATGCGGGACCGGGGCCGGCTCTAAAAGCGCCGCCTGCGCCGGCCGGACGCCGCCGCCGACGAACATGCGTGAACTGCGTCGAAGTCTTGAAAAACAGCTATATCCAAGCCCATATTCTGTCGCATAGCATTTGCCTCGAGCTGGATCCATGGTGTGCGATGGGTGCCGCCCGGACAGCAGTGTCGAGGTGTTCAAGCGGTACCCTGGAGTAGGCGATGTCGAGCGGGAAAAATCCCTTGGTCCTGATGATGGCGCTTTCCATGCCCGGTGCGGCGAACGCACTGGGCTTGGGCGACATTCATGTGGAATCCGGGCTCAACGAGCGCCTCGCCGCGGAGATCGACATCGTCGGGGCCACCGCGCTCGATTTGACCGATCTGCGAGCCGCCGTGGCCGATCGCGAAACCTTTCTGCATTACGGCGCCGATCGTCCGCCGTTCCTCTCCTCTACGACCTTCAAAGTCACGCAGGACAGCCACGGCCGTCCGCAGCTCGCCATTCGTTCCACGGAATCATTCAACGAACCGGTGGTGAATTTTCTCGTCGACCTGCGCTGGCACAACGGCGAGATGATCCGGCAATACACTTTGCTGCTCGATCCGCCGGGACTCGCGGGCGCTTCCGTTCCTGCCGTCGCCAATTCGGCCGCTGCCACCGCGGCTCCTGCGGTCATTGCTCCTGCGTTGCCCGCGGCCCCCGACGTACCCGCCATGCCCGCCGCCGCGGCGCCGAGCGCCGAGACCAAGGCTCAAACAGTGTCGCGCCGGCTCGACCCGCCGCGCGATCAACCTGACCCGGGGGCCCAGCGCGTCTCCCGCAAGACCACGCATGTCAAAGTCGGCGCGAAGGCGACGCTGCGCGGCATTGCATGGCGGGTAGGCGAACGGTCGGAGCCCGATCTGCAGAGAATGATGATCGCGATCTTTCGCGCGAACCCCAATGCCTTCGACGGCAATATCAACCGGATGCATCGCGGCGCAGTGCTCACCATCCCTTCACGCGCGGAGTTGGCGGCGATGTCCAAGGCCGCCGCAAAGCGCGAGGTTCACGCACAGATGGCGGCCTGGCACTCGCCGACACGGACGGCCGCGTCGAGCGATGCAGTGGGGGCCACGGCAGCTACGGTCGCGGCGCCGAACGTTGCGGCATCCCCAAGCGCAGCACCTCCAAGTGCCGCACCTCCAAGTGCCGCAACCTCGAGCGCCGCAACCTCAAGCGCCGAATCCCCCCGCGCCGCAACATCTCCGAACACCGCAACATCCCCGGCTGGCGGCCAGGCGCCTGATGGCCTTGCCGGCGCGGCTCTCGGCGTGCGGGTTCAGTCGCTGGAACAGGAACTCACCGAGATGAAGGGCCTGCTGGAAAGCGAGCGCAATCAATTGCTCAGGATGCAGCGTCAAGCGGCTCCCAGCCAGCCTGCGCTCGTCGAGGCCCCGCAGGCAGTCGCAGCGCCGCAGGAACCGGCCAAATCCGGATCTTCGGTCCCGGTGCCCGTCATTGCCGGCCTGGGGATATTGGGCGCGGCATTGGCCGGCCTGTATTTCAAATTCCGCCGCCGCAGACCGACGCTGCGAGATTCACGCCTCGATGGCGGCATCGAGCCCGGCGAGACGGCGGCCGCCGATGGCATGGCCGACTTCCGCACCGGCGTGCAGGACCTGCCGCAGAGCCTTGCGCTCTCAACGGCGCCGAAGAATGCTCAAGCCGGCTCGCAGCCCGATGCGACGGCCGACAATCCGATCGACGCTCCGATCGACGCTCCGATCGACGCCGGGGACGATACTCAAGAGGCACCGGCGTACGCCGACGATGCCACCCATCCCTTGCTGCCGGTATTGCCGGCCGCCGCGCCGGCCGGACGCAGCGAAATCGCGGCGGTGCCTGCCGTGAACGCCCCGGCTGCATGAGCCGACGGTCAATATGCATGTCGATACCGTCAATCTTCGCGCCGATACGACGCGGCTCGACTACAACTTGCTCGATCTCGATCTGACGGCGCAGCACGTGCAAATGCCCAGCGTACTCAACGAGCACGCGGTGGTGAAGGAACGGCGCACGAATCTCGCGGATGTGCTGAAGCTCGCGATTGAGCGCGAACCCGACCGTCACGATCTGCGCATGAAGCTCCTCGAACTGTACTACTCGGCGGCCGCCACGAACCGCCGGGCCTTTCTGGATGTGGTACAGAAATTGGCGCGCGAACGCGATCATCTGCCGACCGACCAATGGGACAAGATCGCCTTCATGGGCCGGCAGATTGCGGCTGAAAACCCCTTGTTTACCGAAGCGTCCGCGGCCGACGATGACTTGGCGGACTGCGCGTAGGGGCGCCCGGGCCGCATAAGGCTATCCGGCGGATACGGCCAGTTCGGGCGCGGCTCGCGTGCCGTTCAATTTAATATTCAAACGCAGCTCGTTCGCCGAATCGGCGTTGCGTATCGCTTCATCGTACGAAATGTCGCCGCTGTTGTAGAGCTCGAACAAGGACCAATCGAAGGTTCGCATCCCCAACTCGCGCGATTTGGACATGATGGCCTTTATCTCGTGAAACTCGCCTTTGAGAATCTTCTCGGCGATGATGGGCGTATTGATCAAGATCTCCATGGCCGCCTTGCGTCCCTTGCCGTCGACGGTGCGGATCAAGCGCTGCGAAACGATGGCCTTGAGATTGCTCGACAGATCCATCAGCAGCTGCTTGCGCCGCTCCTCGGAAAAGAAATTGATGATGCGGTCGATGGTCTGGTTGGCACTGTTCGCATGCAGTGTGCCCAGGCATAGGTGCCCGGTCTCGGCAAACGCCACTGCGTGCTCCATGGTTTCGGCGTCGCGTATCTCGCCGATCAGAATGACATCCGGCGCCTGGCGCAGCGTGTTCTTCAGCGCGTGATGCCACGAATGAGTGTCGATGCCTACTTCGCGGTGCGTCACCAGCGACAGCTGCGAGCGATGCACGAATTCGACCGGGTCTTCCACGGTGATGATGTGGCCCGGCATGGTTCGGTTGCGATGGTCGATCATGGCGGCCAGCGAGGTCGATTTGCCTGAACCGGTGGCGCCCACGACCAGGACCAGCCCGCGGTTGGTCATGACGATTTCTTTGAGGATCTCCGGCAATGCCAGAACCGTAAAATTCGGAATTTCGGCCGGTATGGTTCTGATCACCATGCCGACGTGCTGCTGTTGAACGAAAACGTTGACTCGAAACCGCGCGACTCCCGGGATGGAGATTGCAAAATTGCACTCCAGCTCCTTGGCAAATTCTTCGCGCTGGCGGGAATTCATCAGAGAATCGGCCAGCTGCCGCGTGAACTCGCCGGACAGCTTTTGCGAGGTCATGGGCCGCATGGTGCCGTGAGTTTTCATGCTGGGCGGGAACTCGTTGGAAATGAACAGATCCGATCCACCCGCCCGGCTCATCGCGGTCAGCAGCTTGCTCATATAAGCCTTGGCTTGCTCTTCCGTCATTCGCTCATCCTTTCCTGGCTGGTGGCCGCGCAGAATATATGCGAGAGCCTCGCGCGTCCGCGATGCAGCTCACGGGCATTCGCGGAGAGATCTTTGCGCCTCTCCGATGTAACAGTGGCGGGCGCGCCCTAGGGGTCCGCCTTACCGCCCGGTGAGGGATCTCTTGAGCGCCGGCAACGCGTATATCGCAGCCGCCGTTCCGGACGCGCCGCCTGGCACCGGCCGGCGGCCTCGTTGTTGAACACCCGATCGATAGCGTATATTGCGGTGCATGGCAGTTCGGGGATACTCCATGCTCACCCGCCTCATAGGTCTTCTGGTGCTGACGACGGCCGCGCTGGTTGCGGGCGCCGCCGTCCCTGCTTCGCCTCCGGTATACGGCGTGCGTCTCGAGAAGACCTGGATCCCCATGAAGGACGGCGTCCGGCTCGCCGCCACGCTCTACATGCCGGCCAACCCCAAGGCCGGCGAACGCTTCCCGGCGCTGCTCGAGTACCTGCCCTATCGCAAGGATGACGATGAGGCCATGCGCGACTACGGCACCCATGCGTACTTCGCGCGGCGCGGCTATGTGGGCGCGCGCGTCGATATTCGCGGCTTCGGCGCGAGCGAGGGCACGCCGCCCGATCGAGAGTACTCGGCGCAAGAGCAGCAGGATGCGGAAGAAGTCATCGCCTGGCTGGCCCGCCAGCCGTGGTCGAACGGCAAGGTCGGGCATGCTGGGTATTTCCTGGGGCGGATTCAATTCCATCCAGATGGCGTTGCGCAAGCCCCCTGCGCTCAAGGCCATCCTTGCCGTGGCGGCCACCGAGGAGCTGTTCAAGGAAGACGTGCACTACATCGACGGAATATTTCACGTCGACGAATTCGAGCTCACGATGGATTTGGATCAGGGGCGCCCCGGCAGCGCCGGATTTCAGCCTGGATGAGTCCGTGATCGGCCCGCGCATGGACTCGCCGCCGTGGTCGCTCAACTACATGAAGCATCAGCGCGACGGCGCGTTCTGGCGCGCGCCGCTGCGGCCGATCGAAACGCTTGACAGTGCCGGCTTTTTTGATCGGCGGCCTGCAGGACGGATACCGCGACAGCATTCCGCGCATGCTGGACAAAGTGAAGGCGCCGCTCAAGGCCTGGATCGGCCCGTGGAACCACGGCTTCCCCAACGGCAGCGACTATGGGCCGATGTATGAGTGGCGCGATCAGGCGGTGCGATGGTTCGACTACTGGCTCAAGGGACGCGACACCGGCGTACTGCAGGATCCGCGGGTCGTCATCTATCAGCAGCACTGGCATCCGCCCGAGCCGCAGCCACAGGACGTGCCCGGGGAATGGCGCGCCGAGACCTGGCCGCCCGCAGGCATTGACGCCCATGACCTTGTATTTGCAGACCGATCATCGCTCTGTCGGCCGAGCCGCCCGGATCGGGCCGCGACCAGCTGCGCTACACCCCCTCCGCGGGCGTCGAGGCAGGGTTCTGGTGGGGAGAACTCTTGACCGACCAGCGGCCGGTGGACGCCTTCAGCCTGACCTACGACTCGCAAGTCCTCACCGAAGACATGGCGATTCTCGGGCTGCCGCGCGTGAGCCTGCGGGTCGCGGCCGACGCGCCGCTGGCCGATTGGTTCGTACGGCTGTCCGATGTCGCGCCGGATGGGCGCGTGACCATGGTCACGGGCGCCGGCATCAATGGCGCGCAACGCGATTCGCAGGCGTATGCCGGAGGACCTGGTGCCCGGCAAGATCTATCCCCTGTCGCTGGATTTGCATCTTGCCTCATGGGTGTTCCCGCAAGGGTCACCGCATTCGCATCGCCATATCCAACGCGCTATGGCCCATGAATTGGCCGACGCCCTACCCCATGACCACCTCGGTGATGCTGGGCGGCGACTCCGCGTCGCGCGTCGTTCTGCCGCGCGTGCCCGTGCACGGGCCGGCGGCGCCCGCATTCGCGGCACCCGAACCCATCGAGGCGCCGGCGGGGATCAAGGGCATCGGCGGCGGCGGCGCCGCCTGGCCCGGCGAATGGACGGTGCTGCGCGATGAAGCCAAGCAGCGCAGCACGGTGACCTGGAAAGGCACGACCGCCGTGTCCTATCCCTGGGGAAGATTCGATCACTCGGAACAGCTCACCTACGACGTCGACGATGCGCATCCGGACCTCGCGCGCGTGCAGGGAGATTCGGAGTACATCCAGGCCGTGAAGGATCATGTGCTCACGTGGCGCGGCCGCCTCGATGTATCGAGCGATGCGCGGACTTTCTTCTACAAGTACACCCGCACCTTACTGCGCGATGGCGTGATCGTCCGGACGAAGACCTGGGAGGAGCCGATTCCGCGGGATCATCAGTAAGGGCGGCCGCGTACGGCGCTGCGCAGCCTGGTCAGATCATCGTACCGCGTGCAGATGTCGCGGCGATCGGCGGCCAGCCGCAAGTCGCGCAGCACTTCCAGCGAGCGCAGCAGCACCGGCAGCGGGGGGCCGCTGGCCGTGATCCCCTCCAATCCGTCTTCCTCGAGTGTTGCCGCCGGTCCCTCGATGAACCGCCTGACCAACCCGTCGTGGTGCTGGGCCGCGCCCTGCCCGAAAAGATCGCAGACCTCGAGAAAGGAGCACGCATTCTGCTGAAACCACTCCGCCTCGCCATGTTGCGTCGACGAGCGCCAGCAGTTCATCCAGCAAGCTCGTGCGCGTCATGCAGTCGCGCAGCCTCGCCTGATCGGCCGGCGACATGAACAGCATTTTGTCGACCAGCAGCTGCGCATAATAGGGGTCGTTGGCGCGGCACAGGCCCAGCAGCAGGTCGACCTCATTGATGCCCGAGAAATCCCCGGCGTTCGCGCCGCGATACTCCTGGCGGCCGACGCGGTAGGGTTTGTAATACGGCCGCACCGAATAGAAAAATCGTTCCACGTTCAACTGATTCATCAGCCGGTCGTTGAATCGCATGACGTCGCGAAGCGCCTGCTTGGCCGCGTCGAACATGACGTCCGCCACGGGGCTGGATACCCCGATATGCACGATGCTCGTGAGCGCATCCGCCGCGCGCTGCAGCGAGAGAATTCCCCGCGTATTCTCGTCGATGAACAAGAATTCGTCCGGCAGAGACGTAAAGCTCTTGCGAATACCCGCGCGAGCCTTGTTGTGCATCGCCAGATGCCCCGTCGAGAATCTCGGCGCCATGCCCAGCGACGCGCCCACGTGCAGGGCCAGAGATGAAGCTTCGGGAAAGGGCGAGCGCTCTTCGCGCGCCGGATTCGTGAGCTCGTGCCGCCGCAGCGCGCCCATGTACAAGCCCACGCTGCCGAGGACGCCGTAGGCGCTGTCGAATCCCTCTCCGGTATTGCCCTCCGCCAGCAGCGCGACGACGTGCGTGTGTCCTTCATCGCGCAGCTGCGCCTTGATCGGATCACCGCAGCCGATCACCTGCGCGCGATTTTCGTTGGCGAAGTACAAATTCTCGAGCTCGGTGTTCATCTGAACGAAGGATGTCCGTATCCATTGTTCGAATGCTTCGGCCCGCCTGCTCATGGGTATGGCGACGCGCGCTATCGAGCAACCAGCCCGAGCCGATCGTCGCGAACCACGGCGCCGCCCTTCATGACGAAATCGATGGTCCGCAATGCATGGATATCCGCGAGCGGATCCGCATCGAGCGCAACGATGTCCGCGTATTTCCCGACCGCGATGCTGCCGATATCGGCGTCCATTTCCAGCATCTTAGCAGCCTGCGTGGTTGCCGACTGCAGCGCCTGCAGCGGCGTCATGCCGGCCTTCACGTAGAGCTTCCGCCTCCGCGATGGTCGCGGTCGTTCCGTCGTTCGGTTCGAACGGAAATTGATCCGTGCCGAGCACGATTTTCACGCCCAATCGAATGGCGTTCTGCAGCATGGCCCAATGATCGGCGCCGGTGATCTTGACGCGTTCCAGGTACCAGGGCGGCGAGCCGATCTTGTGATAGAACTCGAGCGCGCCGGGCTGTGTCACCACGATGGTAGGCACCAGCCAAACGCCCTTGGCCTTCATGTCCTTCAGGATTTCGACATTCAAATGATAGCCATGCTCGAAGCCGTCGATGCCGAAGCGCAGGGCCTGCCGCGCCGCCTCGTTCGAACCGTTGTGGGCGGTGACCCGGATGCCGTTGCGATGCGCCACTTCGATGAGCGTGGACATCTCTTCGTCGGTCATCGGCGCCGCCGAGATGCTGCCGCGCGGATCGGAGATGCCGCCGGAAATGGCGATCTTGATCCAATCCGCGCCGCTCTTGATCTGTTCGCGCACCACATGCGCGAATCCATAGGGACCGTCGGCTTCCATGGAACCGTGCCCGCCGGTCGGGACGATGACTTCGCCCGCGGTCTTGATGCGCGGCCCGACGACCTCGCCGCTGTCGATGGCCCTGCGCAGGGCGAAATCGGTGCCGTGGTCCTCACCGACCAATCGCAGCGTGGTGACTCCCGAGAGCAGCGACAGGCGGGCATTGCCCGCCATCCGCAGCACCTCCTCGGTGTCGGTCTCCAAGGCGAGCGAGTCTCCCGCCGCGCCCGGCAGTTTCAGGCCCAGATGCACGTGTGCGTTCGTGAGCCCCGGGATGAGCCATCGGCCCGTCATGGAGATGACCTTGGCGCCGGGAGGAATGGTGATCGAATCGGCACGGCCGATTTGCGAGATGCGCTCGCCCGCGATCAGTACCGTAGCGTCTTTGAGCGCCGGCCCTCCGTCGATCCCGACGACGGTACCCCCGACCAAAGCGGTCACCGGTGTCGCCGCCGGAGCCGCGGCGGAGGCAGCCTGAACGGCGAAGACGGCGCTCAGAGCCGCGAGGCTCGCGGCCGCAATCAAGGAGAATCGTTTGGATAACATGGCTGGATGCTGGCTCCCTTCGAACGTCATTATGTCGCAAAACCGTCCTTCTGATGCAGGTCGTATTTCATGATACGGCCATGGCGGCCGGTACGATCGCGCTCCAGAGCATAGACATCGCCGTACGGACCTTGGCGTTGCCGCAGCAGTGCCTGGATTGCCTGGTCGTCGGCTGCGTCCAGCCGCAGATCGGCGATTTTGCGATTGGCTCCCAGATGCGAGGCATTGGTCGCGCCGACGATGATGGCGGCCACCTGATCCCAGTTCAGCACCGTTCGCGATGCCACCGTCGCGATGTCGCAGCGGTGCTTGACGGCGATCCGCCCCAGGGTTTCGAGCAGCTGCTGGAACAAGTCCCAGCCGCCGAAATCGTCGATGATCAATTTGTACTTGATCAAGGAACGATTGGTCAGATCGCCGACCGGCTCGCGCCGCCCCACCCATCGCTCCGACAGAAATCCGCCGGCCACCGTCCCGTAGCAGATCACGCCGATATTCCGCTCGCGGCATAGATCGATCATGCCGTTTCGGGGCCGCTCGTCGAGCAGGGAATACTGCGCCTGCATCGAGATCACCGGTACGCCGGCGTCGAGTATTTCCCTGAGGCGAGGCACGTCGAAGTTGGTCACGCCGATGTTGGCGATTTTCCCCTTGTCGCGCAGCCGCGAAAGCGCCGCGGCCGCATCCACATAGCCGGGAACTTCATAGTCCCACCAATGGAATTGCACCAGGTCCAGGCGCTCGACCCCCAGGCGCATGAGCGAGCGGTCGACGGAACGCTCCACGTAGGTTGCATCGACCTCGGCGAGCATTCGCAGATCGGGAATGAACTTGGTGTGGACCTGCACTTCCTTGGCGAGCCGGGGATAGAGGACACGGAAGCGCCCGATCAGTGCCTCCACGCCGGTATAAATGTCCGCGCAATCGAAGGTCGTTATTCCCGCCTGCACGAACGCGGCCATGTCATGCACGGCCTGTTCCGGATCGATGACTCCATGGTCGCCCGCAAGGTGCCATCCCCCTTTGATGACGCGCGAAATTTCATATCCGTGGGATAATTGGATTCGCATGGACACGGCGGTTATTTGCCGGTCGGAGCTGAGCCGACGGCCGGAACCGGGCGATGGTCGGAACCGGGGTCGCGGTGGTGGCGCTGCGTTCGAAGCGCCGCTTGCCCAAACGCGTGATCCTGAACGTGGACGGGCAATTCGGATCCGGACAGGCGACATCCGCATCCGAATACATCCAGTCATACGGATCGAGAATGCGCTGCTTGGCGGGCAGCAGCAGCATCAACGCCGCCAAGGAATAGATCGAGAAGCCTTGATTGGGAGGCAGGTACAGCATCTCGCCGCGCAGCTCGAACCAATCGCCGGGCTTGGCGCCGCAGAGAAGCTGGGCACCGGGCGGGGCAATCACCTCGATCCTCAAGTCATATAGCTCGAAGAACGGTGAGCGCTCCTTCGCCCCCTGGGAATCCTTGCTATCAGCTTCGCTCATGTGAGGACTCTGCTCGCTGCGGCTATGCGCAATCAATAACATGGACGCCGAACTGCTTTGCGCTCGCCGCAATCTGCGCGGCGCCAAGGCAAGGACCAGCACAAGCGCTGATCAGGGCGGGACCGCCCCCTCGATGGCGAGTCCGCCCAGATCGATGGTCCCGCCGCAAGCCTCGAGATAGGTGGTCAGTGCGCTGAGCATGCGCGAGGGGGCGGGAGGCAGGCGCCGGCCCAGCCGGCTGATCAACTGAACCGCGGCGTCTTGCAGGGCCGTGCTGTCGATGGGCACGGCGGCGAACTGCCGGTTCTCCACCTCCTTGCTGACGGCCAGGACGGGCAGCAGGGTGAAGAACTCCCCGGACCCGAGCAGGCTCTTGAGCAGCGTGATCGAGTTGCAGGTGATGCTCGGCTGCAGCGACACGCGTTCATTGGATTCCGCAGTCTGCAGCAACTGCCGGGTCCTGAAGGATGATTCCGGCAGGCACAGGCGGTGCGATTTAAGGTCCGCGAGCTTGAGCAATTTGCGCTCGGCGAGCGGGTGATCGATATTCATGATGGCGCACAGCGGCTGGCGCACGGAGGCCAGCACACGAATCCGCGGATCGTCGGACGATTGGAAGACCAGCCCCAGGTGGGCGTCATCTTCCGCGACCAGGCGCACGACTTCGTTCGATGAAGCGGACATGTGCACATTGATGAACAGGCCCGGATGCTTGGCATTGAAGCGAATCAGCAAATTCGACAGGGGCTGCCCGATGAAGCCCTCGCCGATCGCCAGATGGATGCGCCCGGTGCGCAGCCCCTTGATATCGGACAGCTTGGCGTCGAAGGCTTCATTGAGGCGCAGCTGCTCCGAGTAATGCTCGATCAGCAGCTCCCCGGTCTCGGTCAGCTTGATATTGCGCCGCCCGTGCTCGATCAGGCCGATGCCGATGTCGGCCTCGAGCTGGGAGATTTGGCGGCTCACCGAGGATACCGCCACGCCGAGACTGTCCGCGGCCGCGCGCATCGAACCGAGCTTGGCGGCTTCATAGAGATAGCGGAGATTCAAGTCCTGCACGCAAAACCCTCGAATACTGCGGGCGTTGCCCGCAAGTATGGCCTATCTCGTGCGAGTAGCCGAGATCCAGCGGTCGACCCGCTGTTCGAGAATGGTCAGGGGCATGCTGCCCCCCAGCAGAATCTGATCGTGGAAGGCCTTCAAATCGAATTTTGGGCCCAGTTCTTGCTCGGCTCGCCGCCGCAGCTCGCGGATTTTGAGTTCGCCGAGCTTGTAGGACAGCGCCTGGCCCGGGTACGCGACGTAGCGCTCGACTTCGGCGGCGGACTGATCCCGCGTCATCGAGGAATGCTGCATCATCCACTGTATTCCCGTCTCGACGTCCCAGCCCATGGCATGCAGCCCAGTGTCGATCACCAGGCGGTTTGCCCGCATGATCGCGTAGTTGAGGTGCCCGTAGTAATTCCAGGGGTCGTCGAACAAGCCGAGTTCATTGCCCAACGACTCGGCATACAGCGCCCAGCCTTCGCCGTAGGCATTGGTGAAATCGAAGCGGCGAAAGGACGGCAGCTGGGCCTGCTCCTGCGCGACGGAGGTCTGAAAATGATGGCCGGGCATGCCCTCGTGCAGCGTCAGGGTCATCACATTGAACTTGTCGCTGATGCCCGGTGCATAGGTGTTGATCCACAGAATTCCGGGGCGCGATCCATTCGCGCCGGCCGCCGAATAGTAGCCGTTGCCCTGCGAATTCTTGGACGAGTCCGGCAAGGCGCGAATCTGAAATTCGGCGCGCGGCCACACGTCGAACAGCTTCGGCAGCTTGGCGACGATTGTCTGCCGGGCAGCCTCGAAGGCGGGGATGATCTGCTCGCGGGAGGTGAATTTCAGGGCGGGGTCGGCCCGCACCTTCGCGAAGAATTCCTGCAGCGTGCCCTTGAAGCCGACGGCGGCCTGGACCTTGGCGAATTCAGCCTCGATCCGCGTCACTTCGGCAAGGCCGATGGCATGAATTTGCGAAGGCGTCAGCTGCGTCGTGGTGTGGAAGCGCACGTCATAGTCGTATAGGGCGGCGCCGCCCGGCATCTGCCCGAGCCCGACGCTGTCCCGGGCATGCGGCAGGTATTCGCTTCTGCATGAACTCGAACAGCCGCCGGTACGCGGGCTCGATCACGGTCGCGATCTTGACGCGGTACGCCTTCTCGAGCCGCGCCCGGTCGGCCGGCGCGACGGCGGCAGGAAAGTTGGCGATCGGCTGCCAGAATTCGGTCTTTTCAGGAGGCAGGCCGAAGTGCGCATGCAGCTGCGGCAGAATTCGCTCCACGACCATGCGCGGCAGCACCACGCCGGCTTTGACCCCCTCGCGCATGCGCATCATGGCATCGTCCGTCCAGCGCGCGAAGGCGTCGGCGCGAGCCAGCTGCCGGTCGTAGTCGGCCGGCGTCTTGAACGGGTACGCTCCCGAGCCGGCCGCGTCGGCGGCAAATTCGGTATGCCTGCCCTGGAATTGATCGATGGGCAGCATCCGCGCGGTCTCGAACAAGAGCGCCGGAGTAGAAATCCTTGGCGAGCGTCAATTGCTCGCGCAGCATGGCGAGACTGGTCCGATCGTTCTGCGACAGCGTGTCGGCGGAGTATCCGGCGCTGGCCTGCAAGTACTTGTCCAGCATCGCCAGCGTCCGCACCCGCCACGCGTCCTCGCAAGGAATCGTCGAACCGGTCCTCGTCGCGATTGTCGCCGTGGGACAGGGCCGCGATGGGATTCGAGGCCAAGGTATTCATGCCAATACTCCTCGAGCATCTGATTGAAGGCGGCATTCGCGGGCATCGCGGCCCGGCGTCCGAGGGCGCGGCATCCGCGGGGCGCGGCGCCCGCCGTCCCGGACTTTGATTCGATCCAGGAGGAGACCTTCTGGTCGAGCGCCCACAGCGGGATGTAGCCGCTGCTCGAGCGCGACCCGATGGTACTCGCGCAAGTCGAAACGCGAGCCGAGCGCCTGCCGCGCACGTTCCCTTTCCGCGACGAATTTGCGCATGCCGACCATGAACGAGGTGGCCTGACCCGGCACCGCCAGATAGCGGTCGACCGCGCGGATATTGGTCGCCTCCGGGCTCGGCGTATTCTCGTTCAGGTACTGAATCGCCTGCTCGCGCGTCCAGTGCTTGTAGTGCAGGCCGCTGTCGACGACCAAGCGGCTCGCGCGCCACAGCTCGCCGGTGAGAAGCCCGAATTCCGAATACGGATCCTGATAGAAGCCCGAGATCCTTGCCCAGCCGCTCGGCGTACAGCCCCCAGCCTTCCACGAAGGCGCTGTCCTGCCACCACTCGTTCACCTTGCGCAATTGCGGTATGGAGCGGTCGACGAGAATGGTCGATATCTGCATGTGATGGCCGGGAATGCCCTCGTGATACAGCAGATCTTCCAATTCATACAGCGGCAGCACCTTCATGTCGGACAGATTCAGATACACGGTGCCCGGGCGGCTGCCGTCGGCGGATCCCGCCTCGTAGAAGCCCGGCGGCGAGGATGCCTCCTTGTAGGCCTCGGTTCTCACGATCCGCAGCGGCAGCGGCGCGGGCGCTTCGAAGGCGTCGGTGATCTTCGCCTGCATGGCCGCCACGATGCTCCGGGCCCGGGCCAGGTACGCGGCACGGCCGGCGTCGTCGTCGCTCTCGTAGTTGTGCGGGTCCGACTTCATCTTCGCCATGAATTCGCGCACCGTGCCCTTGAACCCGACCCGGTCCATGAGCGCCGCAATTTCACGCTGCGAGCGGGCCATTTCGGCCAAACCCATCTCGTGAATTTGCGCCGGAGTCATGTCGGTGGTCGTGAATTGCCGGATGAGAAAGGCGTAGAAGGCGTCGCCGTCGGGCAGCTGCCAGACCCCGCCGGTGATCGGCGTGCGGGCGGCCTGGGTCTTCAAGAGCTCGAATCAGCTGCTCGTACGCGGGCTGCAGCTGCTGGCGCAAGGCCGCGCGCGCCTCCTCGATCAGCCGCTCCTTGCGCTCTGCCGGCACATCCGAGCTGCCCGACGCGCCGCTTGAAGTCGGCAAAGATGGGGCTGTCCGGGCCCGCATCGTGCGGCGCGCCCGTGATCACGTTCTGCGCACCCTCGATCAGCAGCGGATAGACCGTCTTCGGAATGTAGATGCCCTTGCGGGCCTGAGCCTGCATGTGCTGCATGAGTTGCGCGGAACGCCGGGCCGAACCGCGCGGATGCGGCGGATGTAGGCCTCCGCGTCCTGCTCCGTCTGCACCACCTGATTGCCGGTCAGCGTGCCGGGAACATCGATGTGCAGGCCGACGATTTGATTCAGCGCATAGAAATGATCGCGCCAGCGATAGCGGTCGAGCAGGAGCTGCTGCTCGTCGAGAAAGACCCGGTACTGCAGCTGGCGGGCCGGCATCGAGCTTGGCGTAGTCGAAGCGGGTCTTCGCCGTCTCGATGTTCGCCGCGAATCCTCGCGCGGCGTCGGCGGCGAGCGCCGGCTCGGACGTGTCGTCCCACCGATCGTCGCCCGCCTTCGAGCCGAACTCGGTGGCCAGCTGCGGGCTCTCGAGCAGATTTCGCTGGTAGACCGTACTCCAGAAACGCGGCGAAGCGCTGCGACTCCGTAGCTGCGCGCTGCGCCTGTCGCGCGATACCGCGGCGCGGCGTGCGCCTGCATCCCGGCGATGGCCGCCGGACCGCGGCCGACGCCCGCCGCACGCGCAGGCCGCACGCACAGACTCGTCCGCGCGGCGACCCCTCGGCGGATCATGCGCGGACGCATGTCCCTACTTGGTCCGGACGGTGAACCTGACGCCGACATTGCGGTATCCAGGGCTCGATGAACATGCCGTCGACGAAGGCCTTCTCGTAGGCGTTGGTGTAGTACTTCTTGTCGAGGAAGTTCTCGACGAACGCCGTGACCTCCAGGTGTCCCGCGTGATTCCCGCCCGCAGGTTCCAGACGTTGTACGAGGGCACGTCCCACGGGAATCCGGTGTGGAATTCGGAATTCTGGTCGGACACGATGCCGCCCTTGTAGTGCCACTCGAGCCGCAGGAAGCCGGACTGCGTCGGCCGCGAAGTTGTGCGTGTACTGGCTGTCGGCGTGCAGGGTCCACTTGGGCGAGTTCGGCAGAGTCGCGCCGCGAGAGATCGCCGGTCGTGCCGAGCCCGCTCTCCGCGTTCGGGAAGCTGACGTAGTAGGCCCGGTCGTAGCCGGCGCCGGCGCCGACGGTGAGGCCGGTCGCGACCAGCGCGGTCGCCTCGGTTTCGAAGCCGTAGCTGCGCGCCGAGGCCGCATTGGCGACGCCGGTGATGAAAGACACGCCGCCGCTCGACGACCTGACCGATCGAGTAGTCCGCCTGGATGTCCTTCCAGTTCATCAAGAACACGTCGGCGTCCAGGCGCAGCCGCTTGTCGGCGCTCTCGCTCTTCACGCCGAACTCGTAGTTCCACAAGGTCTCGGGCTTGTAGACCTGGTTGCCGCCCTGCTGCGACCGGCTGCGCCTCGACGCCGCCGGCCTTGAAGCCGCGCGAAATCGTCGCGTACAGGTTGGTCTGATCGTCGATCGCGTAGAAGGCGGTGAACCTGGGGGAGAAATTGTTGAAGCTCGCGCTGCCGTTGACGTAGTTCAGCGACCTGCGTCGCCCGAGGTGTTGTAGCCGTCGTTCGTCACGGTCTCGTGCGTGTAGCGGGCGCCGAGCGTGAACGAAAGCGCGACGGCGCGGCATGCCAGACCACTTCGCCGAACACGGCATCGCTGAAGTCCGAGGAGTCGCCGAGCGAGGAGGTGAGCTCGAAGCCGTCGGGCACGCCGAACAGCGCCCCGCCGTCGGAGCCGGCGAACGTGTACTGGTTGACGTGGCCGTAGTCGTGGCCGTAGTAGAAGCCGCCGGTCCAATCGAAGGCGCGCCCGGCGGCGGGCACCGACTGAATCCGCAATTCCTCGCTGACCGAGCTGCGCTTGATCGACTCCGATCTCGTAGAACAGGTCGAGGCCCGACCCGTCGATGTCGCCGCCCTCGAATTCGTTCGAGTACAGATAGCCGACGACGTTGGTGATCGGTGAAATCTGTCGGCCGCGTACTTGATGCGGTTGGTGACGTAGCTGAAGTGCGTGCCGTCGTCCTGGCGGCGGTTGAAATTCACGGTGTTGACGTTGTTCGGATAGACGCCGAGGCCGTCGGGATCGACCGGAAGGTAGGGGCAGACGAACGGAGTCCGGGTCGCGCCGAGGTAGCCCGGATTGGGCTTGCTGTACGGCGAGCCGCCGTAGAGCTCGCAGCCGAAGTCGCCGAAAACGCCCGACGGGACGCCGTTGCGCATCGCCGACGCTCTCCGTGGTCGCCACGCCGGTCATGTCGATGGTCAGGTTCTCGGTCGGGCGTGAAGCGCACGATGACCTTGCCGTAGGTGTACTTGCTGTTGTTGCCGCCGCCGATCGGATTGACGTTCTTGATGTTGCCGTCGCTGGTCTCGTCCTGCGCCACGATGCGCACCGCCAGCAGATGGTCGATCAGCGGCAGATTGAGGATGACGTGGGTGTCGACCGTGTTGAAGCTCGAGTACTGCGCGCTCGCTTCCGCGAAGAAGTCGTTGGTCGGCTGCTTGGTGGTGATGTTGATGGCGCCGCCGACGGCGTTGCGGCCGAAGTAAGTGCCCTGCGGTCCGCGCAGCACTTCGATCTGATCGATGTCGACGATTTCCGGATTGGAGGTGCCCTGCGCCACGTTGAACTCGTCGATGTAGAATCCGAAGCTGCCTTCCTTGATGTTGTTGTCGGGCGAGAGCTGATCGCTGATGCCGCGCAGCGACAATTCCTTGCGATCGCGCGTGCCGTCCGACGTGAAGCTGACGTTCGGCGTGTCTGGCGAAATAGCTCTCGACGCCCTGGAAATTCTGCTGCTCGATCTCCGTCGCGCTGAACACCGTGAGGCTGATCGGCACGTCGCGGGCATTCTCCTCGCGGCGCTGCGCGGTGACGGTGACCTCATCCAGGGTATCCGCTGCGGTATCCGCGGCCGCCGTGTCGGCGATCGCGCCGCGTGGCGTGGGATGCGGCTAAAATCGCGGCCGCAGCCGCACAGTATCCGTCTGATGCGGGCGCGCAGGCGCAAGTCGAGTGCATGTTTCATGAAAGTCTCCCATTCTCTTTAAATTCGACAGGTCGGCGCCGCCAGGCGGGCGCGACGATTGAGCCAATCCCCTCAACATCCCACTAGTTCATTTTTTCTGCTCGCTGTCTTCGGGCGGCGGATCCGGCACGCTGACGAAATTGATCAAAGAGATCTTGCCGTTCTTGATGGCGGCGTAGCCCATGACCCGTTCGCGGCTGTCCTTGCCGTGCTCGCGGGCGAGGACGAAGTGATGCGTGAAGATACGGTCGCCGCTCGGCGAAGTGAATTCATCGATGAAGGGCAGATCGATGACGACCATCTCGGTGCGCGCCTGGATGTCGCGAAAATGCTGCGCCAGATCCTCGAGCCCTTTGCAGCGGTCCTTGCCGTTGATGCGCATCACCGCATCGGCGGTGAAATACCGGGAGAAGGACTCGGCCGTGAAGCCGTCCTTCTGCTTGTAAGCGCGCATTCCACCACTGGAACATGGCCACCAGCGGATCGGGAGCAGCCGCGCGCGCCGCCCGGCTGGCCAGGGGCGACAGCGCCGCCGCCGCGGCGAGGGCAATGACCGTCCAGGTAAGCAATCTACTGCGCTGCATTTTCAATCCTTGCTCCAATCGTTCAGGCCGCTGCACAGGGGGGGCTGCTCGTCGCGTTAAACCCCCTAGAATATTCCGGCCGGAGCCTACTTCTTGCAATGACATTGCAAGGCCGCTTCGTTGCCTTCAGCGCAACGAAATCGAGCTTTTCAGCGCAAAATCATCGAACCGACAGAAAGATGATCACGACGGCCAGCGGCACCACATAGCGCACCAGGCCGCGCCACAGGGTGAAGGCCAGGCCGCCGCCCATGCCCAACTCCTGGCAGGCAGCCTCCCGCGATAGGGCCCAGCCGGCGATCAAGGCCACCATCAGGCCGCCGGCGGGCATCATGATGTTGGAGGTCAGATAGTCGAGCAGTTCGAACGGTGTTTTCGACGATGCAATGCCGAGAAAGCGCAGCGGGTACACGGCGCTCCAGCGGTTGAATGAGAGCACCGTCACGATGCCCGTCAGCCAGATCAGCGCGGCGCTCGCGTACGTGACCAACCGGCGCGGCAAACGCGTGTATTCCTGCAACACCGATACCACGGTTTCGAGGATCACAGTCGTCGCCGTGATGGCGGCAAACGACAGGGTCAGGAACAAGGCGGTGCCGAACAGCTGCCCGTAGGGCATCCTGCCGAAAGCCACGGGCAGCGTGACGAAGATCAAGCCGGGGCCCTGGGTGGGCTCGAGGCCGTAGGTGAACACCAGCGGGAAAATCGACAGCCCCGCCACCAGCGCCACCAGGCCCTGGGCAATGGCCACCGTGAACACCGCGCGCGGAATCGAATACTCGGGCTTCATGTACGCCCCCATGGTCAGCATCACCCCGACGCCGATGCCGAGCGAGAAAAAAGCCTGTCCCGCCGCCGTCACCACCACCGCCGGCGTCAAGCGGGTCCAATCGACGGTAAACAGGAAGCGCAAGGCCGCGCCGATGTCCGCGAAGCCGATGGAGTAGATCAGCAGGCATACCAGGATGATCAGGCGCGCCGGCGTCAGCACCCCGGACACCCGCTCGATCCCCTTGTTGATGCCGCCGGCCACGACCACCGCGGTAATCACGACGATCAGTCCCGAATAGAACAGCATGCCCGCGGGGTCCGCGAGCATGCGATGGTAGGCCGACGCGGAACCCGCGGCGTCGATGCCCTTGAACCCGCCCTGCAAGCCGAAAACGAAATAGTTCACCATCCAGCCGCAAATGACGCAGTAGTAACTGAGGATGAGGAAGACGGCGACCGTCGCCATGATTCCGAAAACCTTCCAAAAGGGCGACACGCCGTCGCGCGCCACCAACACCTGCATGGTCCCGACGACGCTCTTTCCCCCATGCCGGCCGATGAGCATTTCGGCCATCAGTGCCGGAATGGCGATCACGATCAAGGCGATGAAATAGAGGGCGACGAACAAGCCTCCGCCGTTGGCCCCCGCCAGATAGCTGAACTTCCACACATTGGCTATACCGGCTTCCGTGCCGATGGCAATGATGAGGAAGAGAAGATTCGAGGACCAGTGGCTCGTCGGGGCGTTCAATTCAAGTACATCGTCGGTATCTCGCAGAATGCAAGGAGGCCGAAGGATACTCGATCCGGCCGAGCGTTGAACGCGACAAGTGCTATGAAAACCGTCATTATTCACGCTACGGTAACGGGGCCGCCCTGCCGTGTATCATTGAAACCTACGCGTTTTAGGAGGTGGTTAAAGCTTAATGCCCAGCAAAATTCCCCACGGCGAGACCCGCGGCTGGATCGTGCCGATCGGCGGCGCCGAGAACAAGGAAAACGATCGCCACATCCTCGAGCGCTTCGTACGCGTCTCGGGCGGCGCCGATGCCAATATCGTCGTGATCCCCACCGCCAGCCGCATGCACGAGACCGGACCGCGCTACGAAAAGCTCTTCAAGGATCTGGGCGCCGCGCAAGTGACGGTGATGGATTTCGACACTCGCCGCGACTGCCAGGAGGCCGGGCGCCTGCGGCGGCTCGAAGAAGCGACCGGCATATTCTTCACGGGCGGCAACCAATTGCGGCTCACCACTCTGCTCGGCGGCACGCCGGTGGCGAAACTCATTCGCGTGCGCAATGCCCACGGCGTCACCGTCGGCGGCACCAGCGCGGGCGCCAGCATCTTGAGCGAGCACATGATCGCCTCCGGCGACGAGGGCTCCTCGGTGATCTCCGGCAGCGTGCGGCTCGCCCCGGGCCTGGGACTCACCAATCGCTTCATCATCGATCAGCACTTCCGCCAGCGTGACCGCCTGGGGCGCCTGATCACGGCCCTGGCCCACAATCCCTTTGCCATCGGCATCGGGCTCGATGAGGACACGGCCGCCTTTATCGGTCCGGACGAAACCCTCGAAGTGGAGGGCAGCGGCGGCGTGACGGTCGTGGACGCATCCGATGTCAGCTATTCGTCCATCGGCGAAGTGAGCGAAGGCCAGCCGGTCTGCGTGCTCGGACTGCGGTTGCACATTCTGGTCGCCGGTGCGACATTCAACCTGCATACGCGACTGGCGGCGCCCGGAGGGCTGGTCCAGCCGAAAGAATGAACGAGGGCCGCAGTCGGCGCGGCGGAGCAAGGTCATGCGCATTCTCGATCGTTCCGTCTATGTTGGTCCGTCGCTGTATGCGCGTTTTCCCGTCATTCGCCTGGAACTCGACTTGGGATCCTCTCGAGGCCTGGCCCACGGGCCGCTTGGGGCCGGAGTTCGTCGATGCGCTGGCCGCCGCCCTGCCCGGCCTCGCCGAACACGGCTGCTCCTACAAGGAACCCGGAGGTTTCTTCCGGCGCATGCGCGAAGACGAAGGCACCTGGCTCGGCCACGTGCTCGAGCACGTCGCCATCGAGCTGCAGAACATGGCGGGCGAGGAAGTCACCTTCGGCAAGACGCGCAGCGGCGGCCCGCCCGGCGTCTATACCGTGGTCTACGAATACGCGCAGCGCGACGAGGGCATCGCCGCGGGCGATCTCGGGCTTGCGGCTGCTGTGTTCGCTCCTGCCCGCGGCCATCCGCCCCGCCGGCTCGGTGCCCGACGGCTGGACCTGGGCCGAGGCGCGCGATGAATTCATCCGCTTCGCGCAGCGCCGCGCGCTCGGGCCCTCGACCGCCGCGCTGGTGCGCGCGGCGGAAAACCAGGGCATCCCCTGGCTGCGCCTCAACGATCAGTCGCTGGTGCAGTTGGGCCACGGCAAGTATCAGCAGCGCATTCAGGCGACGGTCACCAGCCGCACCTCGCACATCGCGGTCGAACTGGCCAGCGACAAGGAAGAGACCAACAAGATCCTGGCCACGCTCGGACTGCCGGTGCCGAAACAGGAATTGGTGCAAAACGAAGCTCAGGCCGTACGTGCCGCGCAGCGCATCGGATTTCCCGTGGTGACCAAGCCTTACAACGGCAATCACGGCCGCGGCATCTCGATCCGGCTCACGACCGACGAAGAAGTGGCGCAGGGCTTCGCCGTGGCGCGCGAGCATTCGCGCTCGGTGATCGTCGAGACTTTCCTGGAGGGCGATGACCATCGCCTGCTCGTGGTCAACGGCGAACTGGTCGCCGCGACGCGGCGCACGCCCGGTCATGTCGTCGGCGACGGCCGGCACACCATCGCGCAGCTGATCGAGATCGTGAATCAGGATCCGCGCCGCGGCGTGGGGCACGAAAAGGTGCTGACGCGCCTGGAACTCGACGCCCAGGCCGAGAAAATGCTCGCAGTGCGTGGATCTGCACGCCGACTCGGTGCCGGCGCCGGGCCAGAGTGGTCTATCTGCGCTCGACCGCGAATCTATCCACGGGCGGCACGGCCACCGACGTCACCGACGTCATCCATCCCGACAACCGCGAGATGGCGGAGCGTGCCGTGCGCGCCATCGGACTGGACGTCGGCGGCGTGGACTTTCTCTCCAAGGACATCACCGAGAGCTACCGCACCATCGGCGGCGGCATCTGCGAAGTGAACGCGGCGCCCGGCTTTCGCATGCACGTGGCGCCGAGCGAAGGCACGCCGCGCGATGTCGCCGCGCCGGTCGTCTCCATGCTGTTCCCGCCGGGCGCCTCCTCGCGCGTGCCGATCGCGGCCATCACCGGCACCAACGGCAAGACCACGACGGCGCGCATGCTGGCGCACCTCACCAAGATGGGCGGCTACACGCCGGGATTGACCACCACGGACGGCGTCTACGTCGACGGCCAGCGCACCGTGCAGGGCGATATGACGGGACCGGTCTCGGCGCGCATGGTGTTGGCCGATCCGCAAATCGACATCGCCGTGCTCGAGACCGCGCGCGGCGGGCTGCTGCGCGCCGGCATGGGGGTCAGAGAAGTCAACGTCGGCGCCGTGCTGAACGTGCAGTCCGATCATCTGGGGCTCAAGGGCATCGACACGCTCGAACAGCTCGGCGAGCTGAAACGCATCGTGGTCGAGGTCGCAACCGACTGCGCGGTGCTGAACGCCGACGATCCTCTCGTGCTCAAGATGTCGGGCTACACGGAAGCCAAGAACATCTGCTACGTGACCATGAACCCGCAGCACTGCGCTGGTGCGCGAGCACATTCGCGCCGGCGGCAGAGCCTGCGCGCTCGAGGCCGGCGTCAACGGACAGATGATCACGCTGTACGATCGCGGCGGCCATATTCCGCTGCTCTGGACGCATCTGATTCCGGCCACCCTCGAGGGCCGCGCGACCCACAATGTGCAGAACGCGATGTTCGCCGCCGCGATGGCGTTTTCGCTCGGCATAAAGCTCGATGCGATCCGTCAGGGCCTGCGCACCTTCGACTCGACGTTCTACCAGGCGCCCGGACGCATGAACGTATTCAACGAGCATCCGTTCAAGGTGCTGTTCGACTATGGGCACAATGCGCACGCCGTCGGGATGCTGGCCGATCTGGCGCAGCGCCTCGACGTCACCGGCCGGCGCATCGTGGTGCTCGCGGGGCCGGGCGACCGGCGCGACGAGGATCTCGTGGCGATCGCCAAGGCGGTCGCCGGCCGCTTCGACCATTACATCTGCCGCCGCGACGACAATCTGCGCAATCGCGCGCCGGACGAAGTGCCGCGCATCCAAGCGCAGGCGCTGCGCGCCGCGGGCGTGCCCGACGGCATGATCTCCGTGATTCCCGACGAGCAGGATGCCATCGACGCCGCGTTGCGCATGGGCGAGCCGGGCGACTTGGTGCTGATCTTCGCCGATGCCTTGGTGCGCTCGTGGAAACAGATCACCAAGTTCAAGCCCAGGCGCGGCGCGGCATCGGCGCACCGCCGCGGTCGCGCCCGTGTCAGCACCCGCGAGTCCGACGGCCGGCAACGGCAGCCGCGCGCCCGCCGCGCCCCAGGCAACGCGGCACACCCGGCGCATCCCGGCACTGCCGCGGCCGCGCGAAGCCGCCGCAGATTTCAACCTCGAGGGACTGATCCGCGATGAGCGCGGCATTCGCATGGCGCCGGAGAGCGACGACTGAGCGCGCCCGCTCGAGCTGCCGTTCGAGGATTCGCGGCGCCTCACGGGCGGCAATCTGTTCTTTGCGTCCACGGGCGCGGTGCTCGAAGTCATCGTGCCCATCGATGATGCCCTGCTCGCGGCCTGGCGCGCGCGGGTTCGAGCGGGCGGGCGCGCGCTTGGGCTGGGTCGAGCCGCCGGGCCGTCGCGCGCCGGCATCCGGGCGGCGCATCGCTCGCGATCACGGCGCCCTACGATCAATTGTTCCTGGCGACCGAAGTCAATGAGTGGGCGCTGTGCGCGGCGCTGATCGAGCGCGATCCGGTGCGCTGGGACGGTCTGGAAGAGATCGCTGGTCGCCGAAGCGCTGGAAGCGTCCGAGCAGTACGGCGCATCCCGAACCCGATCTCACGCCGGTCCTCGATGAATCCGCGGCGTTCGCGCGCTTTGAGCGTCTCGCCGCCCTGGAATCTCAGCCGAAGCTGCGGGCATTGCTCGATGCGGCCGCGGCGCGCGGGCTGCCGCATGTGCTCGATGAGTCGGAACTGACCCTGGGAGCGGGCGTGGGCGGGCGCAGTTTTGCGCTCACTGCATTGCCGGATGCCGCGGAGGTTCCCTGGGAGGAACTGCGAGACATTCCGACGGCCATCGTCACCGGGTCCAACGGCAAGACCACCACCGTGCGGCTTCTCGCCGCCTGCGCGCGGGCCCATGGCTGGCGCGCGGGATACAACTGCACGGACGGCGTATTTCTCGATGACGAATCGCTGGCGACGGGCGATTATTCCGGGCCCGCCGGCGCGCGCATGGTGATGCGCGAGCCGCGCACCGAGGCGGCCATTCTGGAAACGGCACGCGGCGGCATCCTGCGTCGCGGAATCGCGGTGCCGCAGGCCGACACCGCGGTCGTCACCAACGTGAGCTCCGATCATTTCGGCGAATACGGCATCCACGACCTGGCCGGACTGGCGGACGTCAAGCTCGCTGTCGCCGCCGCCGTGGTGCCGGCCGGCTTGCTGGTGCTGAACGCCGACGATGCGCAGCTGCGCGCGCAGGCGGATACGCTGGTGCGACGGTTCGGCCGCTGCCCGCCCCTGGGCTGGTTTGCTCTGGACGCGGATCAAGCGACCCTGCGCGAGCATCGCGTCTGCGCGGCGCCTCGACCTGCGGCGTGCGCGAAGGCCGCCTGTACCTTGAGCGACGGCGGCGCCGAGCACGATCTGGGGCAGGTCTCCGCCATGCCTCTGTCGATGGATGGAGTTGCCGCCTACAACATCGCGAATCTGGCCGGCGCAGCGCTTGCCGCGGTCGCGCTCGGTATCGCACCGGACACGATCGCCGCGGTGTTCGCGCGCTTCGGTGCCGACCTCAAGGACAATCCCGGCCGGATGATGCGCTTCGACAGTGGGCGGCGTGAAGGTGCTGATCGACTACGCCCACAATCCCGACGGCCTGCGTGGATTTCTCAGAGTGGCCGATCATTTGCGCGGCGGCAGTGGCCGCCTCGGATTGCTGCTCGGCCACGCCGGCAACCGCCAGGATGCCGATATCGAGGAATTGGCCCGGGCGGCCGCTGAATTTCGGCCCGACCTCATCGTCGTGAAAGAGGACGAGGCGCATCTGCGCGGCCGCGCGCCCGGCGAGATACCCCGCATCATCCGCGCCGAGCTGCTGCGCCTGGGATTCCCGGACTCGAGCCTGCCCGTCCGCAACAGCGAAGTTGAGGCGGCGCGCTACGCGCTCGACTGGGCGCGTCCCGGCGATGTGCTCGCCTTCCCGCTGCACTCCTCGAGCGCACGCGCCGCGGTCGTCGCCATGCTCGGTGCCTAAGGCGTTCTAGAATAAACGGTGGACTTCCAGCGCGGCGTAATGCGGCCACGCCTGGTCGGCCAGGGCCCGCAGGTGCGGCGGCAACTTCACGGCGGCCCTCTCCTTCGGCGCCTCGAAACCCGTGGACTTCTCCACGGACTGATACCACGCGGGCGCCCACACACCGTCGGTGGCGCGGCGGCCCGGCGGCCATCGCAGCATGGCGGGGGAGTAAGGGATGCCGAGCGCATCGCATAGGCGCTCGAGCGTGCGGGCCGGATTGGCCACGATATCGGCGGCATCCACCACCGGCGGCGGCCTTCCCAGGCGCTGCTGCCTCCGCTTCGAACAGTTCGCGCTGCTGCACGAAGCCGATGTCCGCCAGCGTGACCTCGTCCCGCTTCAGTGCATAGGATGCCAGCACGGAGGCGGGGTTGCGGATGAGAAAGGCATTGCGCATGTGCGACATCCAATCGCGCCCGTCGCCCTCCAATAGATGCAGGGTCATGTGCTTCTGGTACCAAATGGGCTTGTTCCCGGGCACGGGCCCGAGCAGCAGCGCGGCCACGGCGGATTGATCGCGCGGCTGCGAGGCGATCACTTCCTCGCGCATGGGATGATCGATGCCCGTGCGATCGAGATAGGCGGCATAAAACGGCTCATCGCTGACGGCGGTATCGCCGCGTGCTTCGAACGAGCGCATCATCGCGGTCGAAATGTTGCGCGGCCCGGACCACATGGCGATGCGGATCGCGCGGCACGCCCATCAGGCTTGCGCCGCTCGAGAATCCTTCAGCGCTTCGTAGAGCGCGTGCAGCCGCCGGGTAACCGGGCCGGGGAGCGCAGCCGAAAGCCGATGGCCGTCGATCTCCCGCACCGGGGTGAGTCCGCCGAATGTGCCCGTCACGAAGGCCTCCTCGGCGGCGTACGCGTCGCTCACCGTGAAATCACCCAGCCGGACCGCAATGCCATGACTCTCGCACAGCCCGATGACATTGGCGCGCGTGACGCCATTGAAACAGTACTCGCCGCTCGAGGTGAGAACCTCGCCGTTTCTGACGCAGAAGAAATTCGTCGCATTGCAACTCGAGACGAAGCCCGCCGGATCGAGCATCAGCGCCTCGTCCGCGCCGGCGTCGATGGCCTCGAGCAGCGCCATGATGAGGTTCAAGCGGCTGTGCGAATTCAGCCGCATGTCGAACATATGGGCCGGAGTGCAGCGAATCGACGCGGTATGCAAGCTGAGCCCGCGCGTGACGAGATTCGGATCGGGCATCTTGTATTCCGCCACGATGACGACGGTTGCCGGTCCCAAGGCGTTGCGCGGATCCTGGTTCGGCGCGGATTTTTCGCCGCGCGTCACCATGAGCCGGATGTGGACCCCGTGATGCATACCGTTGGCCGCGAGCGTGCGGCGTATCTCGGCGGTGAGCGCGTTCCGGTCGAGTCCGATATCGAGCCGGATCTTGGCGGCGCCCTGGTACAAACGATCGAGGTGCTGGTTCAAGAACAACAGCACGCCGTCGTGCAGCCGCAGTCCTTCCCACACCCCGTCGCCGACCACGAAACCGCCGTCGAAGATCGACACTTTGGCCGCCTGGCGCTCGACGAGCCGGCCATTGAGGCTGACTTTCGCGGCGGCGTTGCGCGGATCGGCGGCGAAATCCTGGCTACCAGGCATAGTTCTTGGCTACTCCATGTCCGGATAAGGTCCCTTCCCGCCTTCGGCGATGAACCGGTCGATGCGGGACGTCAGCACCGGCAGGGGCACGGACCCGAGTTCGAGCACGGTGTCGTGAAACGCTCGAACATTGAATCGCGCGCCCAGCGCCTTTTCGGCCTTGGCTCGAGCATCGAGAATGGCCATCTCGCCCAGATAGTAAGACAGCGCCTGCGCGGGCCATGCGATGTAACGGTCGATCTCCGTTTGAATTTCGTGGTCCGGAAGCGCCGTGTACTCGCGGAAATAGGCAACCGCCTGGTCGCGCGTCCATCCCTGCGAATGAATGCCGGTGTCGACGACCAGGCGCGCCGCGCGCCAGATCTGGTATCCCAGCATGCCGAAACGGTCATACGGCGTATCGTACATTCCCATCTCGACGCCGAGTTTCTCGCAATACAGAGCCCAGCCCTCGCCGAAGGCGGAGAGGTAGGTATGCTGGCGGAATTGCGGCTGATCCTTGTGCTCCATGGCGATGGGCATCTGGAAGGCATGGCCCGGAGCGGACTCGTGCAAGGTCAGAGCCGTGAGGTTGTAGAGGGGGCGGCTCGGCAAGTCGTAGGTATTGACCAAATAAAGGCCGGGGCCGCCGCGGCCTGCCGTGTAGAACGGTGCCAGATCATCCGGCACCGGCCGAATCGTAAAGCGCGCCCGCGGCAGGTAGCCGAAGAACTGCGATGCCTTGCCGTCGAACCGCTTGGCGATCAAGGCGGCGCGCATGAGCAGATCTTCGGGTGTTTTTACATAGAACCGCGGATCGGTGCGTAGCGAGGCGAGAAACGCCGGCAGATCTCCCTTGAAGCCGGTTTCCTGCATTGCTGCGATCATTTCATCGCGCAGCCGGGCGACTTCGAGGACACCGAGCGCGTGGATTGCGTCCGCACTCATGTCGAGGGTCGTGAATTCTCGAATCTTCGCCTGGTAGAAGGCCTTTCCATCCGGTAGATCCTGCGCGGCCAGAGTGGTGCGGGTCTGCGGCACGTATTCGGTGCGCATGAATTGCAGCAGATTCCGGTACGCGGGTTGCACCAAATCCTGAATCGTCTTGACCGCCTGAGCACGCAAGTCAGCCTGGTCCGCGGGCGAGACTCCCGTCATCTCCCGGAAGGGCGCATAGAAGAGGCTGGCGTCCGGCGCCACATCCGTAACGGCCGTGATCGAGGCGTCGCGGCCCTGCATGGTGATGCGCGGCGGCGTGAATCCGCGCTTCAGGCCGGCGCGCATTTCATCCGTCTGCTGGCGAAAATAGCGAGGGATGTCATGCATCTGCGATATCCAGTTTCTGTAGTCCTGCAGCCTTCTGAACGGCCGGCGCGCCGTGTAGCCTAGATTGGTCCAAAACGTCGTATCGGAATTGGCCGGCATCTCGAAATCGCGGAAACGCTGGTTCGCGATCAGCACCTCGATCTGCGGACGATAGATGTCATAGTTGAGCCGCTCCTGCGGCGACAAATCGGCGCGCACGACCGCGTCGAGTCTGCGCTGCACATCGAGCCAATATTTGAGCCGCGCGTCCTGGGCCGCGGGTCCGACATCCGGAAGGTGATCCGCGATGGGCTTCTGGCTGTCTTCGTCGTCGGGAAACTGCGCCTCGCGCCAAGTCCATTCGGCCGTATAAATCGCTTTCAAATCGGCGTCGGCATCATGCGGTTTGGAGGTCTGCGAGCATCCGGCCGCGGAGGCCATCGTCACGACCAGTACGATTGCACGAGCATAGTCGGTGTACACGGAACTCCCCATCGCCCGCGCTTGCGCCGGCGTTTTGGCCCAATTCAGCACGCGTTGCATCGCAGTATAGCCGCGTTTACGCGCTAGTACTTCGGCGCAGTGATAGTGACCGGTTCACTGGGGGTCTGGGGAGACAAGGGGGTTGGAAGCCAACGAGGGAGAGCGGCCCGGCAACTGCTCCCCGGCGCCGGGCCGCGGGCTTAGCCTCCCAGGCGAATGCCACGCCAACCGGCCAAACATCATTGTGCCCAGGCGCCATCCGCGGCGTATAGACTTGGATGGAGCACAACGATTGGAGGAGATGCCATGGCTCACGTTACCGTCACCAGCGAATTCCACTTCGCCCAGCAAATCGCGTCCGGCCATCATCGATTGACGGCGGACGAACCGATCGTGCGTGGCGGGAGCGACTCGGGCGCTTCGCCCCATGAGCTGCTGCTCGCGAGTCTCGGCGCCTGTACGTCGATCACGCTGCGAATGTATGCCGGCCGCAAGGATTGGGAACTCGGCAAGATCACGGTTGGGCTTCGCTACACGGCGAACGACGACCAGAAGCATCACATCGATCGGCGGCTGTCGTTTTCCAAGCCGCTGACCGCCGAACAGGCGCAGCGCCTTCTGGAAATCGCGGCCAAGACGCCGATCACCCGCACGTTGACGGCCGGAGTCACCATCGACACGACGATCGTGCAGTAGTCAGAAAACGCTCTTCACGACGCCGCCGTCGACTCTCAAGGCGGCACCGGTCGTCGCCGATGCCAGCGGACTGGCGATATACGCCACCAGAGAGGCAACTTCCGCGGGCGCTGCAAATCGCTTGATGAGCGAGGTGGGCCGAACTTTCCGGAAAAACTCCCTCTCGAATTCTTCGAAAGACTTGCCCTCGGCCTTCGCCAGGGTGTCCACGAACTCCTCGACCCCCCGCGACCTGGTCGGGCCGGGCAACACGCTGTTGACGGTAATGCCCGTGCCGGCGACGGCTTCCGCCAAACCGCGGGACACGGCCAGCTGTGCCGTTTTGGTCATGCCGTAGTGGATCATTTCCGCCGGAATCTGTATCGCGCTTTCACTGGAAATGAAGATGATGCGCCCCCAATTGGCGCGCTTCATCGCGGGCAGGAACAACCGGCACAGGCGCACGCCGCTCAACACGTTCACATCGAAGAATCTCTGCCAATCCGTGTCGGGAATCTCCTCGAAGGGTTTGGGCTCGAAAATGCCCAGGTTGTTGACCAGTATTTCGACGTTCGGATATCGCCGCGCGAGTTCATCCGCCGCGTCCGCCTTGCTCAGATCGCCCGCGAACCCCTGCACCTCGCCTCCCGCGGTCGACCGCAGCTGCGCGGCCGCCGCGTCAACCGCGGCCTGCGACCTGCCGTTGATGATTACCCGGGCACCTTCCTGCGCCAAGGCGGTGGCGATGGCCAAGCCGATGCCGGCCGTGCTGCCGCTAACCAGCGCGAGTTTTCCACCCAATGAGAGATCCATGGCATGTTCCTTTCGGCAAGAGGACACACTCCAAAGACAGCGGAATGCTCGAAGCGTTCCGCTATTTGCCTTGAGTGCGGCCGGCAACCCGTGATAAATGGGTAGCGCGGCCTTGGGAGGGTAAGAATAATGGACGCTCACGTCGGGTTTCGGTGCGGTATCGCTCATCGAGTTCGCGGCGACGGAGCAACGCCTTGAACGAGTCGAAGTTCAAGATCAACTGGCGCACCTTCCCGGAGATCCTATGGCGCGCCCTGGTGTTCATCATCGCCGTTGCCATCCTGATCATCGTCTCGACGCGATGGAATTACTGGGAGGGCAGCCCCGGCTGGAAAACCACCGACGACGCTTATCTACAGGCGGACGTGACGCCGATCGCCAGCAAGGTTTCCGGATATATTCGCGAGCTGCCGGTGCAGGATTATGAGCACGTCCATGCCGGAGAGCTTCTGGCACAGATCGTGGACGTGGACTATCGCGCCGCGGTCGCGCAGGCGCAGGCCAATGTCGCCTCCGCGACGGCCCAGTCCGAGGCGCTGAAGTCGCAGAGGGAGTTGCAAGCGGCCAATATCCTGGCGGCAGAGGCCGTGATCGCCGCGACGGCGGCGGCCCTCGAGCAAAACACGCGCGACGTGGCGCGCCAACACCGGCTGCTGCAGAGCGGCTCCTCGTCGACGGAAGCTGCGGAGAAACTCGACACCATACGCGCGCAGCTCACCGCGCAGCTGGCGCAGAACCATGCGCAAGCCGACGCCGCCGTGCGGCAGCTCGGCGTGCTGGCCGCGCAACAGGCGCAGTCGGAGGCGGCCATCGCCGCGCAGCGCGCGAATCTGCAAATCGCGGCGCTGAATTTGAGCTACACGCGCATCGTCGCCACCCAGGACGGCGTCATCGGACAGCGCCAGGTGAAACCCGGCCAGTACGTGGGCATCGGTATGCAGATCACCACTCTCACGCCCCTGCCGCACGTCTGGGTCATCGCCAACTACAAGGAAACCCAACTCACCCATATGGGCGTGGGCCAGAGAGCCGAGATCCGTGTCGACACATTTCCGGGCCATGTATTGCGCGGCCAGGTGCTCGCCTTCGCGCCCGCATCGGGAGCGGAGTTCGCCCTGCTGCCGCCGGACAATGCCACCGGCAATTTCACCAAGGTGGTGCAGCGAATTGCCGTGAAGATCTCCATCGACGACGCCGACGGGCTCGCCGATCGGCTGGTTCCGGGCATGTCCGTGGTGGCCCGGGTGGACGCGCGGGACGGCGTGCGCCGATGAGCGAGGCAACCCACAATCCGCCGGACGGGAAGCATCCCGCGGCACCTCCGGCGCCGGCCGGCTTTCCGGCCGCCCCCACTCAGGTTCCGTGGCTGGGTTTATTGGCGGTGCTCATGGGCACGTTTATTTCCACGCTCAACGGGCGACTGTCGAACGTCGGGCTGGCGGATATTCGGGGCGCCGTACATGCGGGATTCGACGAGGGCGCCTGGATCACCACCGCACAGACGGTGGCGCAGATGCTGGTTGCCCCCGCGGCCGTCTGGATGGGATCGGTGTTCGGTCCGAGGCGGGTTCTGCTCATCGCCGCCCTGGCCTTCGGGATGATATCCCTCTTGACGCCTCTATCGACCAATCTGCCCACGCTGCTGATCTGTCAATTCATGGCCGGCCTGGCGTCGGGCTTCTTCGTGCCGCTGACTTTGAGTTTCGTGCTGCTGAATACTCCGCCCAAGTACTGGGCGTACGGCATCGCCGTCTATGCGTTGAATCTCGAACTATCGCTGAATATTTCCGCCTCGCTGGAAGGATGGTATGTCGACCATCAATCCTGGCGCTGGATCTTTTGGCAGAACGCGCCGCTCGCGGCCGTCATGGCACTGTGCCTGCACTACGGCGTCCGCCCCAGGCCCGTCGCCCCCAATGCGCCGCCACGCGACGCCTTCGGCCTGGTGTCGGGGGGTATGGGGCTGGCGCTGATCTATGCCGCACTGGATCAGGGCAACCGGCTGGATTGGCTGAATTCAGGTTTGATCTGGGCTCTGTTGCTTGCGGGAGCCGTGCTGTTCGCGGGGTTCATCGTTCACGAAAAGCGGTCCGCGAATCCTTTGCTCAACTTCAAGGTGCTGGCAAATCCTTTGCCGGGCCTGTTGATGCTCGTCGCACTATTACGCTTGACCATACTGTCCACCTCCTACCTCATTCCCTTGTTCCTCGGCGCGGTGCGCGGCTTTCGCGCGCTCGAGGTGGGTCAGACCCTGATCTGGATTGCCCTGCCCCAGCTCATCTTTTGCCCCTTCGCCGGCCTCATGCTGCGCCGGTCCGATCCGCGCCTCGTCGCCTCGATCGGCTTCATTTTCATCAGTATCGCCTGTCTGATGGTGGCCCACGGCCTCACCCCGATCTGGGGCTCGGACCAATTTCTTCCCTCGCAGCTGCTCCAAGCCGTGGGGCAGAGTTTCGCGCTCTCGGGGGTGGTGTTCTTTGCCGTGCTGCATCTGCGGCCCCAGGATGCATTGACGTTCGGCGCCTCGATTCAAGTGGCCCGGCTGCTCGGGGGCGAAATCGGCACGGCCTTCGTCGTCACATTCGCCCGCGTGCGGGGTCAAATCGCCTCGAACCTCATCGGACTCCATGTGCAGAGCGGCGACGGACAGGTGATTCAGAGACTGCACAGCTACGCCGCCGTCACCGCGAGAGCGGGAGATCCCGAATCCGGCGTGATTCGGGGAGCCAGCGTACTGGGATCCGTGGTGCGCAGCATGGCGACCACCCAGGCGGTGATCGACACCTTCGTCGCCGTCGGCACCCTGACGGCCGTCGCGCTGATATTGGCCATTGCGCACAAACCGGCCCCGCTGGGCCCCGCCTCGGCGCGGCCGCTGTTCGCAGCGCGGGATTCCGTGCCATCATGACCCGCCGACATTTGATCGCGCCGTATACCCTGCTCAGCCTGCTGTCGGCATGCCGCGTCGGGCCCGACTACCGCGCGCCTGCCGATCCGGCCGGTGCCGAGGCGCCCCTGGTATCGTTCAACGCGACGATCGAGAGCCCAATTCAGCCCCCGGATGACTGGTGGAGGCTTTACAACGATGCGCGTCTCGACGCTCTGGTCCAGGAAGCATTCGCGGCCAACGTGGATCTCGCCGCGGCTGAGGCCAATCTCACCGCGGCGGCGGCGGTGCTGTCGGCGGCTCGGGCGGGACGCTATCCGGAGACCCGAGCCACCGTCGGGGGGACCTTCGGCCGCGATCCCGTCACCGAAGAGATTCTCGAACTCGGCGGCCACCCGCCGCAAACCATTTGGCTTCTGGACGACCTGTTCGAAGTATCCTACGAGGTCGATCTGTTCGGCCGCGTGCGCCGCTCCGTCGAAGCATCGCAGGCCGGCGCGCAAGCGCAGGCCGCCGCGCGCGACGGCGTGAAGGTGGTCATCGCCGCCGAGACCACGCGCGCCTATGCAGAGATCTGCGCACTGGGCGAGCAGCTCGCGGTGGCACGGCGTTCGCTCGACGTCGTGAGCCGCGAGGCGGAAATCACCTCACGCCGTCATGACGACGGTGCCAGCTCCAAGTTCGATGTGGTGCGGGCTGAAGGCCTGGTCGCGCAAACCCGCTCGGCCATTGCACCCCTCGAAGGCAAGCGGCGCGCGACTGTGTTTCAGCTTGCCGCGCTTCTGGGCCGGACTCCGGCCAATGCGCCGACCGAGACCGAGAACTGCCAGAGCCCGCCGGCGCTCCCCGCCTTGATCCCCGTGGGAGACGGTGCGGCGCTGCTCAAGCGTCGGCCGGATGTGCGTCAAGCGGAGCGCACGCTGGCGGCCGCGACGGCACGGATCGGCGTTGCAACCGCGGATCTTTACCCGAAAATCAGCCTTTCCGGCCTGTATGGAGGAGTCGGATTCACATCGGCGGACTTGACCAATGGCAGCGGCCTGGCATGGGGCATCGGACCCAGCATCAGCTGGAGCTTCCCGAATCAGGCGCTGCCTCGCGCGCGGATTCGCCAAGCCAAAGCCAATGCGGCCGCGGCGCTCGCCGGTTTCGACTCGGCGGTACTCACGGCTCTGAAGGAGACAGAGCAGTCTCTCGCACTCTACCGCTCCGCACTGGACTACCGACAGTCGCTGGCCGAAGCGCAATCCCGCGCCCACGAGGCCTTCAACATGGCGCATGAGCAATTGCTGGCCGGCTCGGTGAGCAATCTGGATCTATTGACGGCGGAACAAACGCTCGTCGCCGCCGACACGGCCGTGGCCGCTTCCGACTCGGCGCTGATTCAGGATCAGATCGCGGTGTTCAAGGCGCTGGGCGGCGGCTGGCGCAGGGACGCGCAATGAACTCGCTGACCTTTCCTCGGTGCGGCCCCTGCTCAGCGGGTGCCTGTCGCACTTGCCGCCCGCGGCGGAAGCTTCCAATCAGGCCGGACAAAATGACAGGTGTAGCCGTCGGGATAGCGCTCCAGATAGTCTTGGTGCTCCGGCTCGGCTTCCCAGAAATCCCCGGCGGGGGCGATCTCCGTGACGACCTTACCCGGCCACAAACCGGAGGCCTCAACGTCGGCGATGGTCTCCTCGGCGATCCGGCGCTGCTCGTCGGTCGTATAGAAGATGGCCGAGCGGTAACTCAGCCCCCGATCATTGCCCTGGCGGTTCAACGTCGTCGGATCGTGAATCTGGAAAAAGAATTCGAGGAGCTGCCGGTAGCCGATCGTCTTGGGGTCAAAGACGATTTCGATCGCTTCGGCGTGCGTTCCGTGATTGCGATAAGTTGCGTTCGGCACATCGCCGCCCGAATAGCCTACCCGCGTGGAAACGACGCCGGGATAGCGCCGCAACAGATCCTGTACGCCCCAAAAGCAGCCGCCCGCCAGGATGGCGCGCTGGGTTGATGCTGTCATTTTCGCTCCGGACATTTCGCCACCTGCTTCAGATGCCGATTCGATCGGCCGATGATAGCATCGGCCGGCCCGCCGCACGATCGCGAAGCAAGCTGCCCCACGCAGCCACGCTCAGCGCGGCCATCGTCAGGGCGACGCTGGCCCAAGATAGATCCGTCAGCTGCAGTCCGGCACCCAGCATGCAGCTGCCGATCCAGGCGCCGATCGCGTTGCCGAGATTAAAAGCGGCCTGGTTGAGCGTGGAGGCAAGATTCGGCGCCGCCTCCGCGTCTCGCACGATGAGCGTCTGCAGCAGCGGCACCAGGGCGAACGCCAATACTCCCCAAACGAACAGGCCCCCCAGCAAGGGAACTCGCGTGGCGCTCGCGAAGTGAATCATCGCCAGCACCGCCGCATTGGCCGCGATGATCGACAATATAGACGGCACGAGCCGCCGATCGCCGAGCCTTCCGCCGAGCGTGCTGCCCACGGTCAGGCCCACGCCGAACAACAACAGAATGGGCGCAACCGCCCCGGCGGAAAAGCCGCTGACCTGGACGAGCGTGGGCGTAATGTAGGTGAAAACACAGAACAGGCTTGCGGAGCACAAAACACTGGTGAGAAGCGACAGCTGAACGCGCGAATCGCGCAGCGTGACGAACTCGCTCACGATGTTGCCCTTCGGGGCCGCAATGCGGCGCGGCAACAGCCAGGCCAGCGCCGCGACGGCCGTCAACCCGACGCCGACGACGGCGGCAAAAGTCATGCGCCAACCGAACTCCTGCCCGATCAAGCGACCCACGGGCACGCCCAATACATTGGCCAGCGTCAAACCGGTGAACATGAGCGCGATGGCCTGCGAGCGCCGGTTCGGCGCAACCAAACCGGCGGCGACTACGGAACCCACGCCGAAGAATGTGCCGTGACTCAGGGCGGTCATGACGCGTGCCATCATCAATAGTCGGTAATCGGGTGCAAGCGCACACAGCAGATTCCCGAGAGTGAACAGGCCGGCGAGCCCGATGAGGGTGGGCCGGCGCGGCAGCTTGGCAGTCAGCACGGCGAGGATGGGGGCGCCGATCACGACGCCCATGGCGTAGCCGGTCACGAGCAGTCCCGCTCGCGGAATGCTGACGGAAAGATCGGCAGCCACGTCGGGCAGCAATCCCATGATGACGAATTCGCTGGTGCCTATCGCAAAGGCCGCAACGGCCAGCGCGATGAGCGCCCACGGGATGTTGCGGGACGCCGCGCGGTGATCGTACGTAGTCAAGCTACCGATGGCGTGGGAATGAGCGCGTCGCCGATCAACACGCGGTCGGTCCGCGCCCGCTCCCACTCGTGCAGAGTCAAGCCATTGGCCTCGAATAGCGCTCGGATCTGCCCGATACGCCAGCCGAGTATCTGATCGAGCACGGGCACGAGAATGCTGAAGGCGTGGTCGCTGAGAACCGTGCTCTTGGCGATCTGCGCCAGCTGCCGATTCTCGGAAACAGAGATGGTGAAGCCCTCTCGGTTGTTGACGTGCAGCATTGCGTGCACGTCCGAACTGCCGTCACCCACGTAGATCACGCGATCCGGCGCGATGCTGAAGCGACGCTCGAGTTCGTCCAGGACCGCCACTTTCCCGTAGCCGGCCCGCACCCGCATGATCGACCGCACTTCACCGGATTGCGAGTCGTAATCCAGTTCCGTGCCGAAGATGTGGTCCGCCGACACGATACCGTCGAGCGCCGAGACGACGACGTCTTTGGGCGCCGCGGAAATCACGAAGAACGAGAAGCGGTAGCCGCTCACGCCTTGCTGCAAAAAATCGACGAGCGGCCCGATCGCACTCTTCAGGCGAACCCGTCGCCCGGCTTCCACCAAATGCTCGCGACGCACGCCGCGAAACTCCGGGTCGTGGCGAATGAGGTAGGCGAGTTCGCCTCCCTGCTGAACGAGATTGCTATGCGCAAGCCCCTCGACCTTCTGGTGGAAATTTTCGATTCCCAAAAGCTCGCTCAACACGAACCCCGAATCGTTGAAGCTCAGGGTCTGATCGAAGTCGGAGGCCAGCAAATAATGCTTGGGCAGAGAAGGCATCATGGAATTGAACTCCCAATTGAGTTCGCACGAAACACAATCAACCACTGCAGTGTAGCAACGCGCGCGGGCGGCGCGCGGTCCCGTGCGTGATAAGAATTCACCGCCGATGCGGTTTTTGCTCATGCGGCCGTCTGTCACATCACTTACATGATTGCCTGCGCCCGCAGGGCGGACGAATGCTCGAGAAGATCGGCGAACACGGCCGTCGCCGTGGGAACTCCGCCCGCCCCGAGCCCTTGCAGCGCGACGATCGCGCCGTCGCCGGTGGTAATTTCGAGGCGATTTTCAGCGCCGCGGGCGCCGGCCAGAAAGTCCGTCGCCAGGAGCAGGCGCGGCGCGACCGAATAGCGAAATCCTCCCTCCGTCCTTTCAGCCACGGCCGTCAGCGCCAACTTGCCGGCGCGCGCCCCATTCGCCGTGCAGCTCGAGTTCTCGTCGATGCCCGCGACCGCTTCACGCAGCGGCTCACCGCCGAAGGCGGCTCTGCCTAGAATCTCCATCTTGCGCGCGGAATCGAGGCCGCCGAGATCGGCGGCTGGATCCGCCTCCGCGAAGCCCTTCTCCTGCGCACTGCGCAAGGCCTCCGCGAACGACGCGCCCTCGGAGCGGCGATCGAGAATGTAATTGCAAGTGCCGTTGACGACGCCGCGAATCCGGCGGATTGAGCCGCCGGCCGCCAACGCTTCGACAATCTCCAGCATCGGCACGGCGCCGCCGACGGCGCCCGCGTATCGAATCGCGCGTACCGGCCCGGCTAGCCGCGGCGCGAGCGATTCCCACTCGGACGCCAGCAGCGCCTTGTTCGCCGTGACCACCCGCAGCCCCCGACCCAGGGCCGTTGCTATGCACGTCCGGGCGGGCTCGATCCCCGGCAGCGCCTCGACCACGACTTCCGGTTCGCGGGCGAAGACCTCCTCCGGTGTGCTCACCAGAAGCGAGCCCGGTGCGCCCCGCGCGCGATGCTTCTCCGGGGTCCGCACGAGCACCGCCACCACTTCGAACAGATCGGGGAAGCGCGCGCAATAGTCGAGCACGCCGGCTCCGACCGTTCCCAGGCCGAGCAGCGCGACGCGAATGCGGCGTTGAACGAGCGTAGGCCCAAAGAGGGATGGACCGTGCCCGATCCGCGTGCGTTGCGGGTGACCGACGCGCGCCAAATCCAGCGTCACTGCGCGGTCGCGGGCAAAGCGGACCGACTTCGGTTGCACGAGCGAGCCCGCGCAGGCCTCGGCAGTGGCGTAGTCCGCCTGCGTGAAGCGTCGCGGCACGCGCTCGCCTGCAGCCAAGCGCGCCGGATCCGCCTCGTACAGTCCATCGACATCCTTGAGCAGAATGCATTTCGCCTGCAGTTGCGCAGCCAGATAAAGCGCCGTCAGGTCCGATCCGCCCCGGCCGAGAAGTGCAAGGCCGCCGTCGGGCGCCTGCGCGAAGAAACCCGGAACGACGAGAACCGGAGTGGCGTCGAGGAGCGCTTCGAGCCGGTCGACCCGAACCTGCGTGAGCTCGGCGTTCGAACGGTCGCCCGAGGCGGTCAACCCGATGTCGCGAGGGTCGGTGTATCGCGCGGGAACACCCGCCCTGTGAAGCGCCACGGCAAGCTGCGCGGCGCTCGCGATCTCGCCCGTCGACAGCAGAACGGCAAGCGTCGCCGGATCGGGTGCATCGCCTCCCGGCGATACCTGCTCGAGCAATCGATCCGTCACGCCCTCGAAGGCGGAGACGACTGCGATGACGCGCCGGCCGCGGCGATAATGGCGATAGATTTCGGTAACGGCGATCGGCAGCGACGCCGGGGTTCGCAGCACCGAGCTGCCGAATTTCAGAACGACGTTGATACTTGGAAGCGGCATGCAGCACCTGTGAGTCTTGAACATGGGCGCTGATGAGAAAGGAAGCGGACGCGGGTGCGCTCGGGCCGGTGCCCGACGCAAAAAACAGCCGACGACGCGAGGGAGACGCCGCTTTAGCTGCATTTTTAACGCGCCCGCAAGCTGAACTTCAAATCGGCGCAGGCATAGATTAGCGGCAACGGCGCATGCGGTCAACGCCGGACGCGCGCGCCGCGATGCTGGACGCCCCTGCTCGAGGTGCCGCGGAGTCGCTGCCGGCAAATCCTGAATCTGCCGCATTCGGCCGCCCGGCGGTCTGGTTACCGCCGCCGAGTATTGTGTTTCAGCAACACGGGCGTAGTATTCAAGCAACGTCTGCGTCGCCCCGAATCGACGCGCCGACGCCTGCTTCTTAAAAAACTGTGATCTACGCCGCTCTTCTTTCGCGGCAAGACCGACAAGACTCCCGTCAGCCGCGCACTCGGCGCGACGCCGGCGCAATCGGCGCCGAATGCACCCGCCTCCGCACGCCGCTCAATCTGTGACACGTGCAGCAAGAACGCTGTTGACATAAGTCTCGGCTGAATTCAGTGTAGTAGACGAGATATCGGGCGGGCGTTCTAATACTAAATGTAATCGGCCGATCATGTGATTTTTGAGGGAGTTGTTTGGATTTAGAGTGAATGGTGATATCGCTGCGCGGAGGATCATTACATGCAGCCAGAGACCAGCAACACCGACTCCGATCGTCGCTCGACCTTTGTTGAATCTTTGAGCGCGTTCGGCCGCCAGCATCGCGCCCAGCATTGGGAAGGCACCTTTGGTGACTTTCTCCACAACATCCTGCCCGAGAATCCCGCGGCCTTCACGCGCGCCAGCCATCAATATATATGGGACATGCTCCGCTGGTACGGCCGCGAGCGAGAGGGCGTCGATGAGACGGCGCGAGCCCAAGAGCTGTTTCGGCCGGAGCTGTTCGGCATCGACGAGCCCCTCGCGCGGGTCGTCGACTATTTCAAGGCGGCGGCGGCCGGATCGGACGTGGGCCGCCGGCTGCTGCTGCTGCTCGGGCCGCCGTCGGGCGGCAAATCCACTCTGGCAATCTTGCTGAAACGCGCCCTGGAGGAGTACAGCCGCACGGATGACGGCGCTCTCTACGCCATCAAGGGCTCGCCGATGCACGAATCTCCCCTGAATCTCATACCCACGAGCCTGCGCGGCTCATTTCGCGAAACCTACGGCGTCGACATCAACGGAGAACTCAGCCCCTGGGCGCGCGACCGCCTGGAGCGCGAGTATCAAGGCGACTACCTGCGCGCGCCCGTCGAGCGCGTGTTCCTGTCGGAAGCCATGCGCGTCGGCGTAGGCACTTATGCGCCGCACGATCCCGACCACGGCCGATATCGCCGACCTCGTCGGTTCGGTCGACTTGTCCAAGGTGGCCGAAGTCGGCGATGAAGGCGACCCGCGCGTCTGGTCCTGGTCGGGGGCCGTTTACGCAGCGAGCCGCGGCATGCTCGAGATGATCGAGATTCTCAAGGTCAAGCGCGAGTTTCTGTACCTGCTGCTGACGCTGACGCAGGAAAAGAACGTAAAGGTCTCGCGCTTTCCGCTCATCCATCTGGACGAGACGATACTTGCGCACACCAATCTTGCCGAATTCAACAAGTTCCTGCAGGAGAAGGAGAACGAGGCGCTGCTCGACCGCATGGTCATCATCAAAGTGCCGTACGCCCTGTCCTATAACGATGAGGCGCGCATCTATCAGAAGCTGGTCTCCGGCGCCCCCGCCTTCCGCCACGTCCATCTCGATCCGCACGTGCTGAAGCTCGCGGCCGTCTTCGCCATTCTGACCCGCCTGGCGAAGCCCGAACGCGAGGGCCTGGATGTCGCGAAGAAATTGCGCATCTATGCGGGCGAATCGATCGAGGGCTTCGCCGAAACCGAAGTGACGCACCTCAAGGCGGAATCGCCCGATGAGGGCCTGTCCGGACGTGAGCCCGCGCTTCGTGGTCAATGCCATTTCCAATGCCATCACCCGCAGCGACGCCAAGAGCCTCACGAGCATGGAACTGCTGCTGGCGCTCAAGGATTCCATCGACAGCGATGCGCGCATGGATGCCAAGCAGAAGAAACTGTGGATGGATCATCTGGTCCTCGCGCGCAAGGAGTTCTACAACCGCTGGGTCAAGGAGGACGTCCATCGTTCCATGTTCGCCTCCTTCGAGCAGGAAGCGCAGCAGCTGCTCGAGAAAGTACCTCGACGAGGTCGAGGCCTCGCTCGATCAGCGCAAGGTGACCGACCCGATTACCGGCGAAACGCGGTCCGCCGGACGAGCGCTTTCTGCGCTCGGTGGAAGAGAAGATCAAGGTGTCGGATTCGGGCAAGCTGTCGTTCCGCCAGGAAGTCGTGCGCAAGGCCATGGTCACCTTCAAGGCCGGCGAGAAATTCTCGCTGGACAGGCATGCGCGCATGCACGAGGCCATCGAGCAGTATCTGTTCGCCGAACGCCGCGACGTATTGCGCCTGGTCACCTCCAGCGCACGCCCCGACGACGAAGCGCACAAGAAGATTTCCGCCGTGCAGCAGCGGCTGATCGCCGAGTACGGCTATGACGAGCACAGCGCCAATGAGGCGCTGAACTACGTCACGACTTTGTTGGCACAGGAGTAGACCGTCGACGGGAGTCTCCGCGGGAGATGTAGGTGAGCAAAGGCGAGTCCACATCGAGCAGAGCGACAGTCGCGGGCTGGTATGACCTGTTTTCGCGCGGCGCGCGCGATTGGCTGCGCCACAACGAGAAAGTGCGCGAAGCGGTCCGCTCGCACCTGCCCGAAGCCATCGCCGGAGGCGATGTATTGAGCGGCGGAACCAAAACCATCCGCGTGCCGGTCCGCATGCTCGAGCACTATCATTTCCGACTGCGGACGCCGGAGGAGCAGCAGGGCGTCGGGCAAGGCGCCGCCAAGCCGGGCGACACGCTCGGCCAGCCGGGCGCCGCACCCGGCATCCGGCAAGGGCGGCGGCGGCCGCAACGACGGCGGGTTCGAATTTCTTCTCGAGTTCAAGGTCGACGACATCGTCGACTGGCTGTGGGAGGAGATGAAACTGCCCAATCTGCGCGCCCGCGCCGGCCGTGCGGAAGAAGCCGATTGGACCCGCGAAGGCTGGGATCGCCGCGGCGCACGTTCGCGCCTGGATCGCAGGCGCTCGATGCGCGAATCCATCAAGCGCCGCGGAGTCCAATCCGCCGATTCGCCGCCCTTCACCGGACGACGATTTACGCTTCCGCCAGCTGACCAAGCGCGAGCAGCCCGCCACGCAGGCCGTCGTCTTCTTTCTCATGGACGTGTCCGCCAGCATGTCGGACCGGGACCGGCAGCTCGCCAAGTCATTCTTTTTCTGGGCGGTCCAGGGATTGCGCCGTCAGTACCGTCATCTGGACACGGTTTTCGTCGCCCACACCACCGAGGCATGGGAATTCAACGAAGAGGAATTCTTCAAGGTGAGCGGCAGCGGCGGAACCGTCACCTCCTCCGGATCTGAAGAAGATTCGCGAAATCATCGGCGCGCGCTTCGACCCGGGCCGCAACAACGTATACCTTTTCTATGCCTCGGACGGCGACAACGCATCGAGCGACCGCGCCGATGCCGAGACCGCCTTGGCGAAATCGCCGCGCTCGCCAACTATGCGGGCTACCTCGAGATCTCGACGACATCGCAAAGCCGGCTCAACAGCGAATGCGGCACCTTGTTCAAGGCGCTGGCGGAATCGGCGGCAAGCCGGCCGCGAGTTTCGTGATCAGCCGTTTTGAAGACGTGTGGGACGCCGTTCGGCATTTCTTCCAGCACCAGGCCGCGGGCTGCAAGCCACAGGAGCCGGATACCGCGTGCCGAACGACGCACGTGAACAAGCAGTGGCGCGAGCTGCTGCCGCGCATCGAGGAACTCGCCATGCGCGCCGGCCTGCAAGTACAACCCGGTCGATTTCGAAGCCGTACCCGAAAGCTTCATGATGGAAATCGCGGTATACGGCTTGCCGGTGCGCATGCCTCACTGGTCGTTCGGCGTACGCTACATCAGTCAGCTCATCCAGCATCGAATGGGGCACTCGCGCCTGTTCGAAGTCGTGTTTCCGGGCAACCCCGGCCACGCCTACCTTGCCGCCGGAAACACCCTGGCGGAGAACGTGCTGGTGACCGCGCATGTGCTGGGGCATGCCGATTTCTCGCGCAACAACATGCTGTTCCGCAACAGCCAGCAGCAAGTGGGAGATCACATCGTCGAACAGGCGGCGTCCCACGCGCGGCAAATCACCATGGCGGTCGAGGAACATGGTCTGCAGAGAGTGGAATTGGTCCTCGACGCGGCGCTCGCGCTCGAACAGCACATCGACGTCGATCGGCGCGTGCAGCGGGAACGATATCCCGAATATCGAGGCGGCCAACGAGGCGTCGCCGGACGATGCCTTCAGCAAGCGATTTGCCGCCCTGGATCCGACAGCGCCGCGCGCGACTGCAGGACCGAAGCTGAAGCGTGCGGCGATACCGCCGCACCCGGAGCGCGATCTGCTGTGGTTCATCGCCAACTATGCGCCGGAGCTCGAGGGCTGGGAGCGGGATATTTTTCTGGCGGTGCGCGAAGAATCGTTTTACTTTCATCCGGTGCATGCGACGCAAATCATGAACGAGGGCTGGGCATCGTATTGGCACGCGCGATTGCTGCGCGAGGCGGATTTCCTGCCTCAGTCCGCCTACGTCGATGCCATCAAGTGCCATTCGGACGTGGTGCGGCCCGATTGCGGGCGGGGAAAAGGTCGCGCTGGGCATCAATCCCTATCATCTCGGCTTTTCAATGTGGGAAGACATCGTCGAGCGGCAGGGCATGGAGGCCGCGCGGCGCATCATGCATGAAGACGACGATGTCAGTTTCGTGCGCAATTACCTGAACGCGGAACTTGCCGAGAAGCTGCAATTATTCCGCTTCGGAGCCGACTCTTCCGGGTCCGTGAAGGTATTGGATACCGACCTGCACGCCCTGCATGAAGTGATCGTCGGTCCGAAATACAATTTCGGCGCGCCGTCGGTTTCCGCCTCGCACGTGCGCGTCGACGGAACGCTGGAACTCGAGCACGACCACAAGGTCGACGGCCGCGGCATCGACGTCGAGCGCGCCAAGAAGGTCCTGGACTACATCGAGAGGGTCTGGCGCCGTCCGGTCATCCTGCATACGGTCGACTCGCATGGCGCCGCGTTCGACCTCTCGGCGAGCGCCGTTCCCGCAGACACGGGCTAGCCGCTTACGATAGAGTCCGTTCGAGGCGTTCGGCGGGGTGCGAATTACGTTCCGATCGGACCGGACCGCGCCGCACTCGACGGACTTTCAGGTATCCTCGGTGCGCAATGGCAATCAAGCAGATAATCACGGGTCTTGCGCCGGATTGGGCCGTGAAGGTATGGAGGTGGCGCAACGCGCACGGGGTGTTGCCGAGAATATTCCGGCCGGTAACGTTCAGCGAAAAGATCTTGTGCCGCAATCTGTTCGAACGCCGCCCGGAATTCACGCAAATCGCCGACAAAGCCGCTATCCGCTCCTATGTCGAGCAGCGCCTCGGCCCAGGCTTACTGCCGAAGCTCTATTATCTCACCGATCGTCCCGACACCATTCCCTTCGACGAGCTGCCCGACAGGTTCGTCGTCAAGCCGACTCACGGCTCCGGATGGGTCCAATTCGTTGCCGACAAATCCACCCTCGATCGCGCCGCGCTCGTTGCCACCTGTGCCGATTGGCTGAAGCGCAGCTACTACAAGGAGAGCCGGGAGGTGGTCTACAAGCATGTTCAACCCCGTATCCTCATCGAGGAATTCATCGACGACGGCAACGGCGCGACGCCAAACGACTACAAATTGTTCGTCTTCGGCGGGACGGTCGAATTGATCCAGACCGACATGAACCGATTCGGCGGCCACAGACAGCTGATGTATTCACCGGCTTGGAAGAAGCTCGATGTTCGCTATGTAGACGACGATCCGAGCGGCGACGTGCAGCGCCCGCGCCATCTCGAACAGATGATGGACGCGGCACAGACTCTGGGCCGGGAATGGGATTTCATCCGAGTGGATTTCTACGACACCGCCGACCGCCTCTATTTCGGCGAGATCACCTTGACGCCGAACGAAGGCTGCGTGCGCTTTCGCCCGCAGCAGTTCGACGAGTATCTGGGCTCGCTGTGGAAGGTTCGCTAGCACGGCATCTTCCTCCGCATGTTTCTGCCGCGACGCAGCACCGCCGCCTCCTCACGCGCTGCATCTGCATCAGTTCCCGTGCCGGCACCATGTTGTGGTTCAGGTGTTCCATCACCCACAAGGAGCCGAACACGATCAGGCAAACGATCAGCACGCCGAAGGCGAGCGCGAGTATGTTGTTCTCATTGTCCGGCGCGGTGGTGATGTGCAGGAAGAAGATGAGATGGATGCCCATCTGGGCGACGGCGAGCACGAGCAGCGCCATGGCGAGCCCGGGTCCATAGACGAGGTCCGTGCCTCGGACCCAGAATGAGGCCGCCGTGAGCCCCACCGCCAGGGCGAGTCCGAGCGCGTAGCCGCGCACTTCCTTGCCGACGGTACGCTCTTCGGTGGCGGATTCGGCTCCGGGCAGGCGATCCTCGCCGACGTTCGAGCCTGCATCGAAATCATGTTCGCTCATGGCAACAACTCCCGAGGCAGCGTTCCGACCAGGTATACCAAGCTGAAAATTCCCACCCAGATGATGTCGAGGGCATGCCAGAAGAGGCTGAAGCATAGAAATCGGTGGCGGATGTCCCGGCGGAACCCCTTCGCGTAGAACTGCGCCATCATGGTGCCGAGCCACAGCAGCCCCGCGGTCACGTGCACGCCGTGGCATCCGACCAGGGTGAAGAAGGAGGAGAGGAAGGCGCTGCGGGTGGGGCCGGCACCGCGGCCGACCAAGCTCGCGAACTCGCGGACCTCGAGCGTGATGAAGGCAACGCCGAGAAGTCCCGGTCGCCAGCAACGAAACTTGAGTCCACTTCTGGCTGCGCTCGCCGACCGCGAGACTCGCCATGCCGCAGGTGAAGGTCGAGGCGAGCAGGCAGGCGGTCTCTGCCGCCGTATTGCGCAGATCGAACAGCTGCTCCGCGGAGGGGCCGCCCGCAGTGTTCTTGAAGAGCACCGCATAGGCGGCAAAGAAGGCGGAGAACATGATCACGTCGGAAAGCAGGAAGATCCAGAATCCGTAGCCGACCACGATCCGCTTGGGCGCGGGCCCTCCGGCCCCGTGCCCGGTGACGTGCGACGCCGCCGCCCCGGCGGTGCCATGTCCCGCCGCGTGGGGACCGGGCGGCGCGCGCAGTGCCTCGGTGCTCATCGGGCGCGCTCGCGCAAGCGGTCGGCGCGCGCCTGGCGGTTGGCGCGGTCGATCCGTGCCACCTCCTCGGCGGGAATCTCGAACTCGGCCACATCGCGCCAGGCGAAGACGACGAAGGTGACATAGGCGCAGACCAGCCCGAGCACGACCAGCCACCAGATGTGCCAGATGAGAGAAAAGCCGGTCACGACCGCGAAGAACGCCGTGACGAAGCCGACCGGGCTGTTGCGCGGCATCTCGATGGGCTCGTAGTGCGGCTCCGGAGTGACCAGGCGCATCTGCTCGCGGGCGCTTTGCTTGACGCTCCAATAGGGCTCTTCCCCGGTGACGACGGGTAGCACCGCGAAGTTGAACTCGGGCGGCGGCGAGGAGGTCGCCCATTCGAGACTGCGGGCGTCCCAGGGATCGCCGGTGAGATCGCGGCGGCGGTCCCGGGTGCGGATCGAGACCGTGAGCTGCGCGATCTGAAGGACGATGCCGCAGAGGATGATCAGCGCACCGACCCCGGCGACCAGCAGCCAGGGATGCCATTCCGGCCGGTCGTAGTGCTGCATGCGCCGTGTCATGCCCTCGAGACCTACCACGTAAAGCGGAACGAAGGAGACGTAGAAGCCGACGAGCCAGCACCAGAACGCCGCCTTGCCGAGACGCTCATCCAGGCTGAATCCGAAGGCCTTGGGGAACCAGAATGTATAGCCGGCGAAAGCCCCGAAGATCACCCCGCCGATGATCACGTTGTGAAAGTGCGCCACCAGAAACAGGCTGTTGTGCAACATGAAGTCCGCGGGAGGCGTGGCGAGCAATACGCCGGTCATGCCGCCGATCACGAACGTCACCATGAAGCCGATCGCCCAGAGCATCGGGGAGCTGAAGCGCACGCGGCCGCCGTACATGGTGAAGAGCCAGTTGTAGATCTTCACGCCCGTCGGGATGGCGATGAGCATGCTGGCGATGCCGAAGACGGCGTTCACATCGGCGCCTGCGCCCATGGTGAAGAAGTGATGCAGCCACACGGTGAAGGACAGGATGCAGATCGCCATGGTGGCGATCACCATCGAGCGATAGCCGAACAGGGGCTTGCCGGAGAACGTCGCGACCACCTCGGAGAACACGCCGAATGCCGGCAGAACGAGGATGTAGACCTCAGGGTGTCCCCAGGCCCAGATCAGGTTCATGAACATCATCGCGTTGCCGCCCGCGGTGTTGGTGAAGAAATGAAAGCCGAGGTAGCGATCGAGCAGCAGCATGGCGAGGGTTGCCGTGAGGACCGGGAAGGCTGCGACGATCAGAAGATTCGAGGCGAGCGAGGTCCAGCAGAAGACCGGCATGCGCAGGTAGCTCATGCCGGGGGCACGCATCTTGAGAATCGTGGTGACCAGGTTGATCCCGGTCATGAGCGTCCCGATCCCGGATATCTCGATGGCCCAGAGGTAATAATCCACGCCGACCCCGGGCGAGTAGGCGAGCTCGGAGAGCGGCGGATAAGGCAGCCAGCCGGTGCGTGCGAACTCTCCGACGACGAGCGAGAGGTTGACCAGGAGCGCCCCCACGGCCGTCAGCCAGAAGCCCACGGAATTCAAGGTCGGGAAGGCCACGTCGCGCACGCCGAGCTGCAGGGGAACCACGAAGTTCATCAGGCCGATGACGAAGGGCATGGCCACGAAGAAGATCATGATCGTGCCGTGCGCCGAGAAGATCTGATCGTAATGCTCCGGAGGCAGGTAGCCCGCGGCGTGGAACGCGAGCGCCTGTTGCGAGCGCATCATCAGCGCATCGATGAAGCCGCGCAGCAGCATGACGAGCGCAAGCACGCAGTACATGATGCCGATACGCTTGTGATCGACGCTCGTGATCCATTCGCGCCAGAGATACGGGATGTAGCCCTTGGCCCATACCCAGATCAGCACGCCGCAGATCGACAGAACCACGAACGCCGCGGCGGCGAGCGGGATCGGCTGACCGAAGGGAATGGCGTGCCAGGTGAGGTTGCCGAACATATCAGTTCTCCGGGCTCGCCGCCGGCTCAGGCCCTGCGCCCGGCGGAAGCTTCTGCATCACGATCGCATCGAACAACCCGGGCTCGACCGCGCGATAGGTGTAGGGCCTGACGTGCTCGCTTTGCTTCAGGAGGCTGCGGTAGGCCGCTTGGTCCAGCGTCGGGCCGGAGGCGCCCGCCGCCGCGGCCCATGCCGAAAATTCCTGGGCCGTGACGGCGTGCACGTCAAACGCCATGTCGGAGAAGCCGTCGCCGCTGAAATGAGCCGAGAGGCCGGGATAGACGCCCGGGTGATCGGCCTGTAGGTTGAGCTGCGTGGTCATGCCGTACATCGAGTAGATCTCGCTGCCGAGCCGCGGCACGAAGAACACGTTGAACACGCTCGCGGAGGTGATGGAGAAGTGCAGCGGCACCCCCGCGGGCGCGACCAGATCGTTGACCGATGCCACCCCCTGATCGGGGTAGATGAACAACCACTTCCAGTCGAGCGACACCACCTGGATCTCGAGCGGCTTCGAGTCGGAGGAGAGCGGACGGGCGGGATCGAGCAATTGGGATCCGATCCAGGCGATGCCGCCGAGGAAGAACACCACGAGCGCCGGAATCGACCAGACGATGAGCTCGATGCGCCCCGAGTAGCTGAAGGTGGGTAGGCGGCGCGCGCGCGTGTTCGAGTCGCGGAACCACCAGGCAAACGCCAATATCGCCACGATCGTCGGAATCACGATGGCGAGCATGATGACCAGTGCATCGAGCAGGATGGTGCGGTTCGCGGCTCCGATCGGCCCCGCGGGAGAAAGAACGGCCAGACCGCATCCGTCGAGCGCCAATGGCAAGGCCAGGGCGCACATCGAACGCAAGGCCGACGTGCGCACGCTCATGACGAGGGCAGCTTCATGACAGGCGCCGCTCGACGAGCTTCGGACGCGCGCCAGTGCGGTTCAGCATTTTCTCGAGCTTGCGCCGGAGTCTGTGATGCGCGTCCATGTTGTTTTCCTTGAGCGCGAAAACCAGCCGCCAGAAATCCATGGAATGCCGCGCTATATTATCGAACGGCTTCTCCGGAAGCCACTCCAATCAGCCCGGCAAGGTCTCGCCCCGGGGACCTGCGCCCTGCGATGCCGCACGGCGCATCGCGCTCGTCCGCCACTGCATCGATGGGTAAAACTCAAGTAAATTCATTCATTTGAGAGAACACCTGAAGGGCACTCCGAGTTCCGGCACAACGTATATCAACGCTAATTCGGCATGCCCGTCTGCCGATTGCTACGACCCTGCCATCCGCTGAATTGTCCTGGTCGGCATCGCTGCCCAGAGCCCGGTCGCTAGGATGCTCGGCGCAGCGGAGCATTCGCTCCGGTCACAATCCAGTTCATGGGGATGTCGTGCGGCTGTGGATAGATGGTGTCGATCAGCGCGTTGGGATAGCCAAGCCCGATCAGCAACGGCTTGCTGGCCATCCGCGCGAGCGTGCGATCGAAGAAGCCCCCACCGTAACCGAGGCGGTAACAGGCCGGATCAAAGCCCACCACGGGAGCGAGGACCACGGTTGGAACGACCTCGGCAGCCTCTGCGGGATAGGGAATCTTCCACAGTCCGCGCGCCATGGGAGCGCCGGGACGCCACTCGCGGAACACCAGTGGCTGACCCAGCGCCAAGGCTACCGGTAGCGCAATTCGAATTCCCTGCTCGCATTTTGAGTGCATCCACAGCCGCAAGTCGGGTTCCGCACGTATGGGCCAGTACACGCTGACAATCGTCCCCGGCGTGCATGGAATGAGACGATCCAATTCGCCGCCGATGGCTAGTGTCTGCGCGGTGCGATAGTCCGGGTCAAGTTTGAGCCGAGCGGCGATCAGGCGTTCGCGCTCTGCCCTTCGCCAGCGGGCCACATCCAGCCTTTGCTGCGGATCGACCCGCGGTGAACCAGCGGGATCGAATTCGTGCAGGAAGCAGGGAGGCGACCCCGCATCGTCTCCTGAATCGTGCTCACTCATACCCGCACCTGCGTAAGACATGTCGCTCGAGTATATATCATATCGTGATATATTAGCCGTTGATCATGATCCGGAGCGAATTGAATGCTCACGAAGCAAGACTACGCGGCGCTGTCTAATTTCCGTTTTCAATTGGCCCGTTTCATGCGATTCAGCGAAGGCGCAGCGCGCGCAGCGGGCATTACGCCGAAACAGTACCTGCTGCTTTTGCACATCTGCGGGACGCCGGGCCGCGATTGGGCCAGCGTCGGGCAGTTGGCGGAGCGTCTGCAGTCGAGTGCCCACGGGACAGTCGCACTGGTCAATCGTTGTAACGCTGCGCGCCTCGTCACCAAGCGCCGCAATAGTGAGGATGCACGGCTTGTGGAGGTGCACGCGACTCCTCTCGGCCGCAAGCTGGTGGCACGCATCGCGACACGCCACCGCGCCGAATTGCAGTCGCTACGCGCGGTGTTTCGGGTGACCCATGTCAGTTAGCGAAGAGCACTTGGCGGGCGCTTCTCGCGGCGGCGACTTTGCGCGCCATCATCGGCTCATCCGGCTATCGGCGTTCGCACTGGTGATCGGCGTGATCAGTACGGGCGGCGCCATCCTGCTCCTGGGTGCCATCCGCCTCTTCACCAATGTGTTTTTCTTTCAAACAATCTCCCTGGCGCAGCGCTCGCCTGCGGACAATCATTTGGGCGCATACGTCATCCTCATACCGGTGCTCGGCGGCCTCGTGGTGGGCCTCATGGCGCGGTTCGGGAGCGAGAAAATCCGCGGCCACGGGATTCCGGAAGCCATTGAGGCGATTCTGTTCGGCAAGAGCAGGATGTCGCCCAAAATTGCCATTCTCAAACCCCTCTCCTCCGGCATCGCGATCGGCAGCGGCGGACCGTTCGGCGCCGAGGGCCCCATCATCATGACCGGTGGCGCTGCGGCATCGCTTCTGGCTCAGGCCTTCCATCTTACGGCGGCGGAACGCAAAGCATTGCTGGTCGCCGGTGCTTGCGCCGGCATGACGGCAGTCTTCGGGGCTCCCCTTGCGGCGGTCTTGCTGGCCGTTGAGCTGTTGCTATTCGAGTTGAGGCCGAGAAGCTTGCTGCCGGTCGCCCTTAGCTGCGCGGTCGCGGCCTTTCTGCGCCCTCTGTGGGCAGGCGCCGGACCGTTATTTCCGCTGCAGACGAGCGCACCGACTCTGGTCGCGATGCTGTCATGCTGCGTGGCGGGTGTTGCCAGCGGCGCCGTGTCGGCGCTGATGACTCACGCGCTGTATCGGGTCGAGGATTTCTTCAGCCGCCTGCCGCTGCACTGGATGTGGTGGCCGGCGCTGGGCGGCTTGGTGGTCGGGCTCGGCGGCCTCATTGAGCCACGGGCGCTCGGCGTCGGTTACGATGTGATCGGAGATCTCCTGCAGCATCACCTGCTGGTGTCCGCGGCGCTGGGCTTGCTGCTCGTGAAACTGGTGATCTGGGTCGTTGCTCTGGGTTCGGGGACTTCCGGAGGCGTGTTGGCACCGCTACTCATGATCGGCGCAGGCTTGGGGTCCATCATGGGAAGCTGGCTTCCGGGCGGGGGGCCGGAACTATGGGCCCTGGTATGCATGGCCGCGATTCTGGCGGGAACCATGCGCGCGCCCTTGACGGCCGTTGCCTTCGCGTTTGAATTGACCCAGGACGTGAATGCATTTTTGCCCACCCTGTTGAGCTGCGCGGTGGCATATGGTTTTACCGTCATCGTGATGCCGCGTTCGATCCTGACCGAAAAGATTGCGCGTCGTGGGCGGCACGTGTACCGCGAATACGGCGTCGATCCGCTCGAGCGCCATTTCGTCGATGAGGTGATGACTCGCGATCCGCTCACGATCGCAGGCTCGCTCACGCCGAATGAAATCTTGAATACTCATTTTGGTCATGATCAACAGCACCGTGCGTATCCGGTGATTGCCGATGGACGGGCAGTCGGAATGATGGACCGAAACACGCTCGATGACCTCGCGCGCGAGGCACCGAGTCGGCCGGTCGCCCAACGACTCCCCGATCCGCATGGGCTGGTGTACGCCCTGCCGAGCGATACCTGTAGAGCGGTGGCGCTGAGGCTCGCCGCCCGTGGGCTCGAGCGAATGCCGGTGGTGAAGGATTCCGTGACACGAGAACTCGTCGGCATCATCAGCCGCAGCGACATGCTCAAACCCGCACGCGAGCTGCACGAGGAAGAGGTGCACCGAGAGACCTTTTTTTTCAGATTGAAGAAGAGCATGCACGTCGGAAGCCGTCATGACTAGTCACCAAATCATCGGCCGTGGGCTTGTCGGCACCGAGAAGCGGCAGCCCTCCTCGACTGCCCTCAAAGCGTCCGCTACTGCGCAATCCCTCGAGCAGGCCCATTACCGAGCGAGGATCTCTTCCAGTTTGTCAGCCGCGTCACGACCGAACCGCCGGGTCGCGGTGCGAAGAAGATCGAGATCCACCGGCCCCTGTGCGGCCTGATAGGCCGATCGGGCATCCGCCACATCCTGGGGACCACCCGCAAAGCACTTCATGGCGATGAAGTCTTCTCGACCCACGATGCGTAAATTTTCGTTGAGGAACGTAACTTCAATGGCGCGAGAGAAAACCTTGGGGTCGAGACCCCGCAGGCCGCCCAGGAGATCTACTCGATTGCCGTGGGAGTCGCCCAAGAGGAGCATTCCCAGTATCGGATCGTCAGCATCCCCGCGGCGCAGCGTCGTGGTAAATCCCGCGCTCTCGAATGTTGACGAGAGTTTCCTGAGGCGCGCGTACGAGAGATGAAGCAAGGCGTCCACGTCGCTGGACGCTCGCACGACGGCGTGTGCGGAGAGCGCAAACGCACCAATCACTAGGTAGTCGGCTTTCTCGCGCTTTAGGATTTCGATGACGTCAAGGAGCAGAAGTGCCGATTGGCCTGCTCGATTCGTCCTCACGCGACCCTCGGAGCCGCCTGAATCCGCGTCCTTTCAGCGGCGAGGCTCGCCTGACGAAGGGTGCCGAGCAGCTGATTGTGCTCGAGAAATGCCTCAAGTCGTTGAGTCGGAGTGAGACGACGCTCAGAATCCATGAGCGATTCGCGCGCTTTATCCGCAAGCTTCGAGCGGGAAGCACGGGATTCTCTCGCAAGCCTGGAGATGAATGCTCCGGCCTCTTCGGGTACGTGGCCTGTTTGAAGCGTGATCGGAAGACCCGCACGAACCGCGATGCGAATCAAGAACTCAATCGACAGGTCTGACACGCGGCCATTCCTGATCTTGCTCAAAGTAGGCTGAGGTACTCCCAGCTGTTTTGCGGCTGCCATCTGTGTCCCGCCTAAGCGCTGAGCGAGTCGCGAAATCTGCAACGCGATGTCGCGGCGTAAGGATTGAATCGTCGCCTCATCGGGAGACAGCATTTCGTGCACTCGTAGATTTATAGTAAATCTACTATAAATCAAAGCCACATTCCAATCAATTAACATATTCAATAGGTTACCGCACGCCGCGAGGTGTCCACGTCCGCTTGCAGGGGCCGGAGCCTGCGGATTGCGGACACATCACCTGCGCGGCCCGCCCGGGATTCGCTGATGCCAGCCATGAGCTCGAAACTTTGGGAGCCGGTGACGAGATACTGGCGGCGGCGCCGTTAAGAAGGAACAATCGATAACCCGGCCCCGCTGAATGCGCGATCACGGGCCGCCATCCTTACTTGCTCTTCGCAGATGCCCTTCGTATAGTCCCCGAATCGGAGATGGCATGCCTCCCAATCAAGCGTTTTGCCACGATCTCTTCGCGCGCCTGCGCGGCGGGTCACACTTGATCCTCTATGGTCCCCGTGGAGCGGGAAAATCCACACTGATCAATGATCTCCTCGGCCAATATCGGGAAATCGACACCCCGTGCGGCGTTGCACCACGCTGGCGTGACGGCCGATTGCATTTGGCGGTTCCGTGCACGGACACGGAAATTGCGATCCGCAGTAGCCGAAGTGGGCCATGTATCTTGCGTCGGCGCGGAGAGCTCTGATGGAAACTCCGGCCGGAGCGACAATTTTGTTGGTGCGGCATGGCCATGTACCTGGAATTGCGCCCGAACGGTTTCGGGGCCGCACCGACATCGATTTGACCGATCGCGGAGCGATCGAAGCTCGCAAGACAGCCGAGTGGATTGCTCGATTTTGGCAGCCGACAATCGTCTATACGAGCCCCCTGAAGCGATGCGTCGATACGGGGGCGGCGATAGCTACTGAGTGCAAAGCGAGTGCCGCAATTCTCGCGAGTCTCAACGACATTGATTACGGCGATTGGCGGTGGCAGACCCATGATGCGGTTGCTACGGAATGGCCGGTCCTCTATCGGCGTTGGCGTACGACTCCTCACCTGATGCGATTTCCAAAGGGCGAGTCCTTGCAGGAACTCGCAGCGCGAGCGGCGGATGCGCTACGGTATGCAATTGAAAGGCATCCCACGGAAACGATAGTCATGGTGGGCCATGCCAGCATCAATCGCGCGTTGCTTTTGCAGGCCTTGGATCAACCTCCATCTGCGTATTGGAAGCTCGCGCAAGATCCCTGCGCCATCAACGAAATCGCAGTGTCACTTGATCAAATGGTGGTCGTGCGTATCAATGAGACGGCGCATCTGCGGATACTGGGTTGACAGACCGACAACAGAGTTGGGCCGTAGCGCCTATTTGCGCTCATTCATTGAACGTCAGCCCCGGGGGATCGGCAGTGTCGGGATTGATCACACCAAAGCGTGCCGGGATGTGGGCGTAGAAGAGCCGGAGCTTCTCTGCGTGAATCAGCGCCAGCAAGCGCTGCGCTTCATCGTCGGTAACGATGAACTCGATCTCCACCGCGAGCGTGCCGGCCAGTTCAATGAAATGCGCCTCATGCAGCACGTGATGCCGTCCGAATCCGGCCATTGCCTTGAACGCCGAGCCACCGCGAATGCCGAGTTTGTTGGCCTGCTGAAGTAACCACTCCCACACGAGGCTATGGTGATGGCGATGACCCTCGTGCACATAAAATCTAAGAAATGAACCGTTCATAGTCGTGTCATCCTCTTTGATCCGTGCGTTTAGAAACAGTATCGTCATGCCCACCCACAAGTGCATTGCTGGCGCCGCAGAATGGCGCAGCACTGGATTTGACAGCGAGTGTGCCGGGGGAAATGTTCGGGAAATAACTGTTGAGCATCGAGCCCAACCGCCGGCGCAGCGGCGCTCCCAATCCCGCGCCGACAAAGATAGCGAATCATTGATTTCAAGCGGCACCTGTCTTCGTATTGCACAGTCGGACAAGGCGCGTAATACCTACGCCAACCGTCCGGTTATAACACGAATCACCCGCCGCCCGCCCCGCGGAGCCACCCCGCCGCCTTCTCGGCCATCATGAGCGTCGGGCTGTGGGTGTTGCCGCTGGGGCCCACCCTACGAGCTCGCGCGACGGCGCCTGATATAATGACTTCATGTACACGCCCCAGGCCGGCATCTTCGCTCTTGGAACCTCCTCGCATGCCTACTTGGAGTTCGATCTTGCCGACGCGAAGAAATGCCGGCAGTTCGCCGCCACGATCTCCGCCATCCGTGAACCGCGGACCACCGCAGCAGGAGTGAACTTCGTCATCGGCTTTCGGCCTGAGAAATCCGACGCTGCTCGACGCACCTATGACAGCACTCCTCCCCGAAGGAGTGAGTGTCGACGACCATGGCACCATGTTTGTCGGCTTCAGCGCGGATCAGAAGCGCCTTTCCAGAATGCTCGATAGCATGGCGGGCCTGGTCACCGGCACGCGCGATGCGCTCACGCGCTTTACTCAGCCGTTGAGCGGCTCCTATTACTTCGTGCCTTCCGTCGAGAGCCTGCGGCGCTTACGCGGCAACCCAGAGGCCCGCAACCACGCCTTACCCTGATTCAACGCTCAGCAATCGCTCCAGCAATCGCACCACGGGCAGCGCCTCTCGCCGCGTTCCGTCGCGAATCTGGTGGCGGCAGCTGGTGCCGTCCGCGACGATGATGGCCTCGGGCTGCCGGCGAATGGCCGGCAGCAATTTGGCTTCGGCCATTTGCATCGAGACGGCGTAGTGACCGGTCTGGTAACCGAAACTGCCCGCCATGCCGCAGCACGAGCTCTCGATCAGCTCGGGCTGTGCGCCCGGGATGAGCCGTAGAACGTCGAGCACCGCACTCACGGCGCCGAACGCTTTTTGGTGGCAGTGGGCGTGCAGCAGCAACGGCGCGGGCGCGGCATTGAGCCGCAGATGAAATCGCCCTGCCCTCACTTCGCGCGACACGAACTCCTCGAACAAGAACGCGTGCTTCGCCACGCACTGCGCACGCTCACCCAGGCTCATCGCCAACGCTTCGTCGCGCAGGGTGAGCAGACAGGAGGGTTCGATGCCGACGATCGCGACGCCCGCGCGGGCAAAGGGCAACAGCGCGTCAATGAGTTCGCTTGCCCTGGCTTTTGCGCTTTGAACCATGCCGCAGCTCAGATACGTGCGGCCGCAGCAATAGTGGCCGCCCTCCTTGAGTACCGTGCCCAGGGTGTAGCCGGCCGCGCGCAGCACGCGGGCCGCGGCCAAGGCATTTTCGCTCTCGAACGTACCGTTGAACGTATCGACGAACAGTAAAGCGGCACGTCCGCCGTTTCCCGCCGCGGCAAGCACCTCTTGTCCGCTCGCCAGCAGCTTCACATCGGGCGACCGCCAGAAAGTGTCGGATCGCCATCGGGGCAGCGAGCGCTTCGCTGAGAATCCCGTGATGGCCTCGCTCAGCCGCGCAACTCCGGGCACGGTATCGCGCAGGTTCAATACTCTTGCGACACGGCTCGCCGCCGCGGCGTAAGCCGGCAAATGCGCAACCAACCGATCCTGCAGGGTGTAGCCGTGGCGAGCCTTGTAGTGCGATAGAAACTCGATCTTCATCCTCGCCATGTCGACCCCCGTGGGGCATTCGCGCTTGCACCCCTTGCAGCCCACGCATAGATCCATGGTGGCGTACATCGCATCGCCGGTGAATGCATCGGGTCCCAACTGTCCGGATAGCGCCAAGCGAAGCGTGTTCGCCCGGCCCCGCGTGAGATGCTGCTCGTCGCGCGTGGCCCGAAAGCTCGGGCACATGACGCCTGCGTCGAATTTCCGGCAATGTCCGTTGTTGTTGCACATCTCCACGGCCTTCGCAAAACCGCCGGTGGTATCGCCGCCGGTGCCGGGATGCGAGATCGCTGCGCTCCGCGGATCGTTCTGCACGTTCCATTCCGACCAGTCGAGCGCCGGCGTCAGTGAAATCGTCCGGTACGCGTTGCCGGCCGACGGCGGCGGAAAGCGGAACAGCGATCCCTCATCCATCCTCGGGGTGTCGACGATTCTTCCGGGATTGAACAGGTTGATCGGATCGAGATGCCGTTTGATGGCACGAAAAGCATCGTTGATCGCGCTGCCGAACTGCCACTGTATCCATTCCCCTCGGCATAAACCGTCGCCGTGCTCCCCGCTGTACGCTCCTTTGTATCTTCGCACCAGTGCCGAGGCTTCTTCGGCAATGGCCCGCATCTTGGCGGCGCCGCCGCTCGAACCGTCGCGCCGCATGTCCAGAATCGGGCGCACGTGAAGCGTGCCTACCGATGCGTGCGCATACCAGGTGCCGTGGGTGCCGTACTTGGCGAACACCCCGCTCAACGCCTCGGTGTATTCGGCCAGATGCTGCAGGGGAACCGCGCAATCTTCGATAAAACTCACCGGCTTGCCGTCGCCCTTGAGGCTCATCATGATGTTGAGGCCGGCTTTGCGCACCTCCCATAATTCCTTCTGCCTACCGGCATCCGGAACCTCGACCACGCTGCCGGGCAGGCCCAAATCGCCCATCAGCACCGCCAGATCCTTCAGCCGTGCACGGACGCTTTGGTCGTCATCTGCCGTGAATTCAACCAGCAAGATCGCGGCAGGAGAGCCGATCAGGGCCGCCTCCACGGTCGGCCGAAATGCGGGGTTGGCCAAGCTCATGTCAATCATGATCCGGTCCACCAACTCGACCGCGCTGGGACCCAGGCTCACGATATGCTGCGGCGCCGCCATCGCCGCGCGAAACGTAGGGAAATTCACGACCCCCAACGCTCTGAAACGCGGCAACGGCGACAGCCGCAGAGTGATGTTCTTCGTATAGGCCAAGGTGCCTTCCGCGCCGATCAGCAGGTGCGCGAGATTCACACTGCCATCATCCGTGTACGGCCGTTCACTCTGGTTGTGGAAGATATCCAGGTTGTAGCCGGCCACTCGTCTCAGGACTTTTGGCCAATGAGCCTCGATCTCGCTGCGGTTATTCCGGGCCAAGGCCCCGACGAATTCCGCGATCTCGCCTGCCCGAGGTCCCGATCGGGCCACCGGACCGAACTCGACCAATTCACCGTCGGACAGCCACGCCTGCATCGCGAGGACGTTGTGCACCATGTTGCCGTAGGCGATGGATCTGGAGCCGCAGGAGTTATTTCCCGCCATGCCGCCCAACGTCGCCTGCGCGCCCGTCGACACGTCCACTGGAAACCAGAGCCCGTGGGGTTTGAGCCGCTCATTCAGATGGTCGAGTACCACTCCCGGCTCAACCGTCGCCGTGCGGGCCGCCACGTTCAGTTCGAGCACGTTGCAAAAATGCTTGGCGTTGTCGATGACCAGAGCCGCGCCCGTGGTTTGGCCGCACTGACTGGTTCCCGCGCCGCGCGCTAAGACGGGCACGCGCAGATCGCGCGCAATGCCGATCGCCGCGCCGACATCCCGCGCATTCTTCGGGACAAATACACCGATCGGCATGATTTGGTAAATCGACGCATCCGTGGCATAACGGCCGCGCGATCCGTCATCGAACAACACCTCGCCGCCGGTTTCACGCCGCAGTCGCACGGCGAGCTCATCGTGCGCGCTTGCGCGGATTTGCAGTGGTTCCGTCATATCCTCTCTTGGCTCAGTTTGAATGCACTTTCATGAACATGTCAACGCAGTGCCGGCGCAGACCGGCGAGCGCATGTTTTGATAATCGCCTTCCAAACAGTGATATAGACTCCCTCCGGCGCCGGCCCGCCGTTTCAGGAGTAACGCTGTTGAATCCGCAGTCGCCCCATCGCGCGCGTGGCTCACGCGGTCGAGCGCCGCTCGCGCTCCGCCAGCAGCACGACGGAATCGAGTCGTGCGTCTTCGACTCCCACCGCACGCGCCTCGGGAAACGCCTGTTGCGCCAGCCGGCTCAGCACCTGGCCCGGCGGCGGCTCGATGAACAGCCGCACGCCCAGTTCATAGAGCACCGTCACCGAGTCGTGCCAGCGCACGGCGTGGGAGACGTTGTAAATCAAATCGTCGCGCACGCCGTGCGCATCGTGGACCACTCGTGCGCGGCGATTGCTGACGTAAAGCCGCTGCGGGTCGCGCATCTCGATCGACGCCACCGCCGCCGCAAGCCGCCCTGACACCGCATCGAGCAGCGGGCAATGCGAGGGCACGGCGATCGCCATGCGCTCCGCCCGGCGCGCGCCTGCCTGGCGCGCAGCCTCGACTGCGGCATGCAGCGCGCGCTCGGCACCGGACACCACGATCTGTGTCGGCGCATTGATGTTGGCGATGTAGAGCTGTGCGCCGGCGCCGCCCAAGCGCTCGACGATGGCGGCCACCCGGTGCTCATCGAGTCCGACGATGGCGGCCATGCCATAGCCGCGTGGATACGCCCGCTCCATGCACTCGCCGCGCAGCTTCACCAGCGGCAGTGCATCGGCAAAGCTCAGCGCACTGCAAGCCACCGCTGCGCCGAACGCGCCGACCGAAAGACCGGCCGCCGCGTCGAACTCTAGTCCCTCGGACGCCAGCGCGCGCATCATGGCGACGCCGGCGATCAGCAGGCCGAGCTGCACGGCGACGGTGGATGCGAGCGCCGCTGCGGTATCCAAGCTCATGACCTCCATGCCGAGCACCGCGGCGGCTTCGTCCAGAGTGGCGCTCACCGCCGGATGCTCGGGCAGACGATGCAGAAAGCCCGGAGTTTGCGCGCCCTGGCCGGGGAAGAGGCAGGCGGTGCTCACCGGGTGTCCACCGCTCCGCCGTCGGCGCCCCAGAGATCACCAACCAGTCGCGGCCCCTGCGCGGAACGCAACAGCATCAGGCCTTCGCCTTTCGCATACTCGGTGAGCATCGCCGCGCCATGCGGCGTTTCCAGCAGCAGGTCGATGCGTACCGGTAGCCTCGACAAGTCGGCATGCAGACGGACCGCATCGGTCCGCGTCATCGGCTCCTCGGCGTTCAGCACCAAGTCGAGATCGCTGCCCGAAGTAGTAGAAGGTACGCCGCTCACCAGCTCGAATCCGACGCTGCCGCCGGGACCCCAGCGGCCGGCAAACCCGTGTGCAGAGAGGATGGCGGCCACTTCGTCGAGCGCGGCGATCGCCGGCGTCGCAGTGGCGCGTGCGCACCGCCGCCAGGTCCGTTCTGCAGCCAGCATTTGCGGCGTGACGCACTCCTGCATCGCGCGATGCGGCAACCAGGCGGCACTGCGCTGCGAACGCAGCCGGCCGCGCACGCCCACGGGCCAAAGCCCAGGTCGTGGCGCCGCGCGGCGCACCACGGCCCAGGGTGCGAGCTGCAAGGCCGCCGAGGCCCAGTGCGGCCGGGGCGCTTCCCAGACCAGCGCGTCGGGATCCGTCACGCGCAGCAACGCATGAACGGGCGCCGGACCCTTAAGCATCCCATTGCTCCGCCAGACGCCGGCGCACCTCGATCGATGCCGCGCGCGATTCGCGGCCTGCGGGCGAAGTCAGCCTGCCGGTGAGGCCGCGTGTGCCCGCGCGGGTATCGGCGATCGCACTCAATAGCGCGGCGCGCACACGCTCCACATCGGCCGGCCCAGGATCGTCGCCGACGCCTGAGATCAGCTCGGACAGCATGCCGAGCTTGGCGAAGGAGCGGATGTCGTAGGCCATCGGAGCGAACCTCTGGCCCAGCATTTCCAGCTCCTCGACGCTGCGCCGCGTGACGCGCGCGGCCGCCTGCTTACCCATGGCATGCACCATCACTTCCGGGGAATCGAGCGCGATGATTCGGTTGGCCTGATAGCCGTGCGCGAGAAAGGCGCCCGACATTGCCTTGCCGACCAGCAGCGAAATCACCGGGTGGCCGGCGAGACGCGCCGATGCATAGGCATCCGCCGCCGCGGCGCAGGCCAGATGGATGCCGAGCAATTCCTCGAGCCGCCCGTAAGCCTGACTTGACACGTCGACGACGGCGATGATCGGACGGCGTGCGCCATCGTGGTCGGCGGCCATGACGTCGCGCACGTGCAGGGCCAGGGCCCACCCTTCCTCGATACCCACCTCGCCCCGGCGCGCGCGCGGGAAACGGTTCTGCGCATCGGGCACGACCGCGATGAAGCGCGCCGTTTCGCCGCCCAACTCGGAATCGGCGACGCACACGCTACGGATGCCGCTTGCCAGTACGCCTGCGCCCCCAGTCAGCGCCTCGAACCACGCGCGCCCACGCAGAGACAGGCTCGGATCGGTACTCACGGCGCTGTTCCTGCCTTGCAGAGGGCGCGGGGTTCCTTGCAGCCGCGGATCGAAGCTCGCCAGGCGTTCACGGTAGCGCTCGACCTGCTCGCTGCGCGCAAGCGCGGACCTCCCGCGCGCGAAGGCACCCCGCACCGCCGCGGCGATGGCTTCGGCATCATCCTCCACAAGATCGTCGGCCATGCCTGCGGCACAGCGTTGCTCGCCGCCGATCAAGCTCCAGATCAGGGCGCGATCCGCCGCATCCAATTCGCCGATTCCCGCTTCCTGCTCGATCACTTCCGGGCCGTTCATGCCGAGCCGCGCCTGGCGCGTGACGATCAGGCGACTGCACAGCGCGGCGGCCAGCGACATGCCGCCGAAGCACCCGACCATGCCGGCCACGACGCCGACTACCGGCACGTGCCGGCGCAGCGCGACGATGGCGGCGTGGATCTCAGCAATGGCGGCAAGTCCCAGGTTCGCTTCCTGCAAGCGCACGCCGCCGGTTTCCAGCAGCAAGACCGGCAGCACGGGCCGGCCCTGCTCGCAGTCGCGGCAGGCGAGATCCAACGCGCCTGCGATCTTGGCGCCGGAGACCTCTCCCATGCTGCCGCCTTGATAGGCGCTTTCGATCGCGGCCACCAGCGCAGGCCGCCCGTCCAGCGTGCCGCGCGCCAGCACCACGCCGTCGTCGGCTTGGGCGACAATGCCCTGCAGGGGCAGCCAGGGTGACTTGATGCGATCGAACGGCCCGAGCAGCTCGCGAAAGCTGCCGGCATCGAGCACGGCGCGGGCGCGCTCCCGGGCGCGCATTTCGATGAAGCTGCGGCGCTCGAGAAAACGCCGATAGTCGGACTGCGCTGCGGCCTTCGACGCGGAATCGGTATTCATGCGCGCGCCGCCTCCGCTGCCTGCTCCAAGCGCAGCATCACCGTGCCCGGCGTGGCGCCAAAATCGTTGATCTCGATCGACGCTGCGCCCTGGAAACGCGCGAAAAACCGGTCGAGCACGTTCTTCCAGACTGCGCCGAAACCTTCCACGCTGGTGTTCACCAACACGTGCGCTTGGCCGTCAGGCGAGGGTTCCAGCAGCACTTCCAGATCTCCGGAGCCGACCACGCCGACATGTACGCGGCGCGGCACGGTATGTCGGGCGGGATAATCGAGTTCGATCCTCTCCATGCTACACCTCCATCGAGACAGAGAGACGGCGCGCGGTAGAACGCGGTTGCGCACGATCGAGAAATAGACAGGCCGCCAGCAGGTCGGCGCAGCCGCCGGGTGAGGCGTAGCGTGCCAGCAGGTCGGCGTCCAGGCGCTCGAGCTTGGCGCGGCCGGCGGCGCTGGAGCTGCCGCCCGCCGCGAGCACTGCGCGCGCGCCGCTTTGCGCCGCTTCGAGCGCGGCCCGGCCGCCCCGATGCAGCAGGCAGGTGTCGTCGAGGCTGGCCATGATCGCCATCAGCGCATCGAGCCGGGCGCAGGTCTCGTCGACTCCCTCGGCGCGCGCCGCCCACAGCGCGGGCAGACCGACGTTCACCACGTGCGGAAAACCGGCGCGTGCCTCACCGCGCGCGCCCGCGACACCGTAGCGTCGACGCGCGCGGGCGCCATGCGAGTCCTGCGCCGGCGCGTAACGATCCGGAAAAGCCGCGATGCGGCCCGCCTGCACCGCGACCTCGTGCGGGCTTGCGCCGGCGCCGCTGATGGCCCGCGCCGCCACCAGCAGACCGATGATCCAGATGGCACCGCGATGCGCATTGCTGCCGCCGGTGGCGATGAGCATGTCGCACTCGCCCGCGCGGCCGATCCGCGCGAGTTCTTCGCGCAGCGCTTGATCGGGCTCTCGACCCGAGGCGAATGACGCCATCCGCAGGAACGCGCCATGCAAAGAACGGGCGGAGCGCAGCAACCGCGTGAGATCGAGATCGCGATGCGCCCCCGGCCCGCGCCGGTCCACCAGCGCCGGCTTGGGCGTCAGCGTGGCCTCGGCGATCAGGGCTTCGACCGCGACATCGGCCAGTTGTAAGGCGTGCCACGGCCGCTGACGCTGTGAAGAGGTATCCGCCATGCAACTGCATTGCCCGCTCAAATTTGCCGATATGCGCATCACCAGCTGCGGAACCGCGCCGGCGGTTTGTAGAGTCCGCCCGACCAGGCGACCAGATCCTCGATGCTGCGCGCGGCCAACAGCGAACGCTGCGCCGCGAGCGGCGACACGCCCAGATCCTTCGGATAGGCGACGATGCCGCGCTCGCGCAAACTCGCGCTGCGCTTGCGGTCGGCGCGCAGACCCACGGGGGTGGCGCCGGCGACGGCGGCGACGGCGGCGCGGCGTTCCTCGCCGCCGTCGGTCTTGTACAGATAGGCGATGCCTTCCTCGGTGACGACGTGGCTGACATCGTCCCCGTAGATCATCACCGGCGCGATCGGCATGCCGCTGTTGCGGCCGACGTCGACCGCATCGAGCGATTCGACGATGGTGGGCGTTCCGCCTTTCTTGAAGGTTTCGGCGAGCTGTACTACGAGCTTGCGCCCGCGGACCACCGGAGCTTCCGCAGTGATCAGGCTGAGCCAGGCCGGGCTGCTGTGGCGGCGGCCTTTCGGATCGTGGCCCATGTTGGGTGCGCCGCCGAATCCGGTGAGACGTCCCAGGGTGACGGTGGAAGAGTTGGCATCGGCATCCATCTGCAAGGTCGAGCCGATGAACAGGTCGACGCCGTACTGGCCCGCAAGCTGGCACAGCACGCGGTTGGAGCGCAGGCTGCCGTCCTGCCCCACGAAGAAGATGTCGGGCCGGGCTCGCACGTAGTCTTCCATGCCGACCTCGCTGCCGAAGCAGTGCACGCTGTCCACCCACCCGCTTTCGATCGCCGGGATCAGGGTCGGATGTGGGTTGAGGGCCCAGTTGCGGCAGATCTTTCCCTTCAGGCCGAGCGACTCGCCATAGGTCGGCAGCAGCAACTCGATGGCGGCGGTATCGAAGCCGATGCCGTGGTTGAGCGCGGTGACGCCGTGGCGCTGGTAGATGCCGCGGATCACCATCATGCCCATCAGCACCTGCAGCTCGGTGATGTGGCGCGGATCGCGCGTGAACAGCGGTTCGACCGCGAACGGCTTGTCGGCGACCACCACGAAGTCCACCCACGAGCCGGGAATGTCCACGCGCGGCAGCTCGTCCGCCATTTCGTTCACTTGGGCGATGACGATCCCATGACGGAAGGCGGTGGCCTCGACGATCGTGGGCGTATCCTCGGTGTTGGGGCCGGTATAGAGATTGCCCTGGGCATCGGCCTTTTCGGCGCAGACCAGCGCGACTTGGGGCGTCAGATCGACGAACATGCGCGCGTAGAGTTCGACGTAGGTGTAAATCGCGCCTATCTCCAGTTTGCCGTCCTCCAGCAGCTGTGCCACACGCAGGCTCTGCGGACCGGCGAATGAGAAGTCGAGCTTTCGGGCGATGCCCCGTTCGAACAGCGTGAGGTGTTCGGGACGGCTGATCGTGGAGATCAACAAGTGGATGTCATGCAACTTGCGCGGATCGACGCTCACCAGCGCGCGCGACAGGAAATCCGCCTGCTTCTGGTTATTGCCTTCGAGTGCCACGCGGTCGCCCGGGTGGATCAGTGTCTCCAACGCCTCGACGATGCTGTCTTGCCGAAGCAGCTTGCCCTGGGCGCGCGAACCCAGGGCGGCGAGACGCCGCGCCTTGGCCTCGCGCCGGCTGCTCCAGGAACGCACGGCGATCGCGGACTCGCTCACACTCGCTCCTCTGCCGCAGCCCGGCGACTATGCGCCGGACTTCTCGGGCTTGCGCCCGCCGCCGGCTGCGGGCCGCCTCGCAAGGTGCTTCGCCAGATAGCTCGCCAGCAATTCCCCGGTGCGCAGCATATGCGGCTGAAGAATCCGCACGGCGCGCTCGATCTTGCCGACGCGCAGCGCCTCGAAAATCGCCTCGTGCTCGTCGTCCGACTGGTGCTTGTACGTCGGCATGTCGAGCTTGAGCCGCAGGTAGCGTTCGCCCTGGCTGTGCAGCGAGTCGATCATGGCGGTCAAGCGCGGCCGGCCGGCCGGCGCATACAGTGCCAGATGAAACTCGCGGTTGTGCTGCACGTACCGGGACTGATCGCGCTCGCAGCGGGAGACGCGCAGCGCCGCCGCCGCGAGCTTCAGACTTTGCGGCGTGTGGTGCGGTCCCGCCAGCCGCAGCGCGGTGACTTCCAGCGAGGCGCGGATCTCGTAGATCTCGCGCACTTCCCGTGCGCTCAAGGGGCTGACGCGGGCGCCCCGGTTGGGCTGCAAGACGATCCAGCCCTCGCTCCCCAGCTGGCGCAGAGCCTCGCGCACGGGAATGCGGCTGACCGCGTAGTGCCTGGCCAGGTTTTCCTGGCGCAGCGATTCACCCGGGCCCAATTGGCCGTCGATGATGGCCTGGCGCAACGACTCGGCGATGACTTCCGGCGAGCATTGGCGTCCCAGAAGCGGGTTGCCGAAGCTGTAACTTGTATTTGACATTTGGAGAATGTATACATTATTCAAAATTGGTGCAATAAGAAATTCCCGGCCCCCCGATCATCGTGAGCAATCGCAAGTTGCGAGGAGAGCGTCATGAGCAACACGTCGAGTGCGGCGTCGACCGCTGCAAAACCGCGCAGTAAACTTTCGCGGGGGCAGATCACCGGCTTCTGGGCGGCCTGGACCGGCTGGACTCTGGACGGCATGGATTCCTTCATTTATGCGTTGGTGCTGAGCCCGGCGCTCACAGAATTGCTGCCGAAGTCGGGCATGGACGGCTCGCCCGCGAATGTGGGCCTGGCCGGCTCCATTCTGTTCGCGCTGTTCCTGGTGGGTTGGGGACTGGCCTTTATCTGGGGCCCGATCGCGGATCGCTTCGGACGCGCCCGCGTGCTTGCCGCCTCGGTGCTGGTTTATGCGGTGTTCACCGGCGCCGCGGCGCTGTCGCAGAGTGTGTGGCAGTTGGGCTTGTTCCGCCTGCTGGCGGGGATCGGCATCGGAGGTGAATGGGCGCTGGCTGGAACCTATGTCGCCGAGGCCTGGCCCGAGGACCGGCGCAAGATGGGCGCGGGATATTTGCAGACCGGCTATTACACCGGGTTCTTCCTCGCCGCCGCGTTGAACTTCACCGTCGGCGCGCACTTCGGCTGGCGCGCGATGTTCCTCTGCGGACTGACGCCCGCGATCCTCGCGCTGTACATCGTTCGCAAGGTCAAGGAGCCGGAGCGTTGGGCGAGGACGGCGGGCGCCGCGGCCACCACGGCGGCCGGTCCGCTGGCGCAGATTTTCAGTCCGCAATACCGCCGCCGCACCCTCGTCAACGCAGCCTTGTTGACCGTTGCCATCATCGGCTTGTGGGCCGGCGCGGTATACGAGCCGACGGCCGTGATTACCCTGGCCAAGAAACAGGGAATGGCTGCGCCCGCCGCAGTGCGCATGGCCTCATTGGCGACGGCCCTGCTGTCGATCGGCACCATCCTCGGCTGCCTGGCCGTGCCGCTCCTCGCGGAACGGATCGGCCGCCGCAAGACTTTGGCCATGTATTTTACCGGCATGGCCTGCTGCATCTGGCTGAGCTTCGGCTGGGCTTTCTATCTTGCGGATGGGTTGGTGCCCTTCATCGCGGCGCTGTTCTTCCTCGGCTTCTTCGGCGGCAACTTCGCCATGTTCAGCCTATGGCTGCCGGAGCAGTACGGCACCGAGGTACGCGCCACGGCGTTTGCCTTTACGACTTCATTCGGCCGCTTCATCGGCGCAGGAGTCAACTTCCTGCTGGGCTCCATGATTCACAGCTACGGCAGTCTGGGCATTCCCGTGGCAACGACCGCCCTCGCCTTCGGGGTCGGACTGCTGATCATCCCGGCGGCCATGGAAACCAAGGGACTGCCCTTGCCGGATTAGGAGTCGGCCGCTCCACCCAGAATCCCTCCTGCCGTATCTGCCCTTAAGAGAACCTTATGGATTTTAAAGCGCTCTTGGGTGATCTTCACTTGAAATTCAAAGCTACAAGAAATATGCTTTCAAGAGCGCTTTAATATGCTTAATATGCTCTTGAGAGAACATGTCCTCAACGAATCAGCTGCTGCAGGCTCCACCCTATCCCGTCGAACAGGCGCTCACCCGCCTCGGCGAAAACCTCCGCACGGCCCGAATCCGGCGGAATTTTACAATTGATGAAGTGGCGCAAAAGATAGGGACCGGACGGCGCGCGATCATGGATGCCGAAAAAGGGAAGGCCTCAACCGGCATTGGGATCTACGTCGCGCTGCTGTGGGTCTACGACCTGCTCTTGCCACTGAACGAGTTGGCAAATCCTGCCAAGGATGAGCAAGGATTGACGCTGGTCGCCTCCAAAGAGAGAACCCGCGCCCGGAAGAGTGGGGGGCTCGACAGTGATTTCTAAGGCATCCTGCTCGGAGTGCTTCGTCTACATCACGCTGCCGGGACAGGTATCAGCGGTGACCGCGGGCCGATTCGTCGTGGACAAAAACGTCAGAGGCGACGCCCTCGGCCGGTTTGTCTACGGCCGCTCCTACCTCGAGAACCAGGAGGCCGTTGAGTTCGATCCGGTCGAACTCAAACTCTCGACTCGAACCTACGAGACAGCGCAGTTGAATGGCGTCTTCGGCGCGCTACGCGATGCTGGACCCGACTACTGGGGCCGCCGCGTCATCGAGAAACACGCGGGCCGTGCCCGGTTCGGCGAACTGGATTACCTCCTGGAGTCACCCGACGACCGCGCAGGCGCGCTCGGGTTCGGACGCAACAACGTCCCGCCCGCCCCGCGGCGGAAATTCAACCAGACAATCGATCTCGAGAAACTCCTGGGTCTCGCCGACGCGCTGGTCAAGGATGAAATCCCAAACGATCCCCAAGCTCAGCAAGTTCAAGACCTGATGCTGCTCGGCACGTCGATGGGCGGCGCCCGCCCGAAGGCCGTCGTGCAGGACGACGATGGTCTCTGGGTAGCGAAATTCAATTGCGCCGACGACCGCTGGAACAATACTCGGGTCGAGCACGCCATGCTGCGGCTGGCTCGCGAATGCGAAATTAAGACCGCAGAGAGTCGGATAGAGACTGTCGGCGGGAAGGATGTGCTGCTCGTCAAGCGCTTCGACCGGGAGAAAACGGCGAAAGGCTATACCCGCGCGCGCATGGTGAGCGGCCTGACCATCCTTCGTGCCGACGAAGCGCCGGGAGCGAGGCAGAACTGGTCCTACGTAATTCTAGTCGAAGAGCTGCGCAGGATTGTCGAAAATGCCAAGAAAGATGCCCGCGAGCTATTCCGCAGAATCTGCTTCAACGCGCTCATCTCGAATCTCGACGATCACCCGCGCAATCACGCCGTAATCGCGAAGGAAAAGCACTGGAGCCTCTCGCCCGCCTATGACCTCACGCCATCAGTGCCCGTGAGCACGGATCACCGCGACCTCGCCTTGGACTGCGGCGACAGGGGGCGCTACGCCAACGCGAAGAACATACTCTCGCAACATCCGCGATTTTTGCTCGATAAGGACGAAGCCGAGAAGATCGTCAACGACATGAAGGCGCGAGTCGAGGCTACGTGGTACGAGACCTTGCGCGCCGGCGGTGTATCCGAAAAAGACGCCGAGACCATCCGCGGCGCCTTCGTCTATCCGGGATTCTCGTTGTAGCGTCAGGGAAACGAATCTTCCCGCGTGCATCAGGGATTTCACCCGGCTCGAGATCATCCATACCCTGCTCCCCGGCCGGCTTCAGCGCAAGATTTGTGATTCGCGCTGGCGCGGCCGCATTTTTTTGCGAGCGTTGAGCGGCGCTGGGAGGCGACTCACATAAGCGCCTCGTCGGATGCGCTAAAAAGTGCCCCCGCAACTCGCTGCCCGGTGCTTTGAATGAATAGAATCTTCCGTCTCGTGTGGGGCATCTCCGCCCGCCAATTGATCCCTGCCGCTGAAACGGCCGGCGGCGGGCGGCGCACAGTGCGCGCACGCTCCGCGCGGCGCGCTCGGCGGGTGCACATGCTGCCGCTGTGGGGCATCTCGCTGTGCTGGGCGGGGTTGAGTCACGCCGCGCCGAGCGGAGCGCAGATCACCGCCGGCAGCGGCAGCGTCACCCAGAGCGGCAATGTCACCAGCATCCAACAGAGCAGCAACGACCTCAGCATCAACTGGCAAAGCTTCAACATCTCATCCAACGAGGTCGTGAACTTCGTGCAGCCGAGCGCCGGCGCGCTGGCGATCAACCGCATTCTCGGCAACAGCCCGAGCGAGATCTTCGGACACCTGAATGCCAACGGTCAGGTGTGGCTGATCAATCCCAACGGCGTGCTGTTCGGCCGAGGCGCGCAGGTGAACGTCGGCGGGCTGATCGCCTCGACACTCGATGTGGCTGATTCCACCCTCGACCTCGACGGTCGCACCTTCAGCGGCACGGGCACCGGCAGCATCGTCAACGACGGAACCCTGAAAGCCGCCGCGGGCGGCTACGTTGCCCTCCTCGGCAATCAAGTCACGAACCGCGGCATCATCAGCGCGCAACTCGGCACGGTGGCGCTGGCCGCGGGCAGCGCCGAGACACTGACCTTCAGCGCACGTCAGTTGATCCACGTGCAGGTGGATCGAAGCACGCTGCATGACCTCGCCGACAACGGACAGCTGATCGAAGCCAATGGCGGCCAGGTCATCATGACGGCGGGCGCGAAGGACAGCCTGCTCGCGAGCGCGGTCAACAACACCGGCATCGTGCAGGCGCAGACCGTCGAGAATCACGGCGGCACCATTACCTTGCTCGCCGGCATGCAGGCAGGCGAGGTCCAAGTCGGCGGCACTCTCGACGCCTCGGCGCCGGCCGGAGCAGCGGGCGGCGCCATCGAGACCTCCGGGGCGGTCGTCGCGGTCGCGAGCGACGCGAAGGTGCTCGCCGGTCCCGGCGGCTCGTGGCGCATCGATCCGACCAACCTCACCATCGACGCCGCGGCGGCCACGGCGATCGAGACGACCCTCAACGGCGGCGCGAGCGTCACGGAGCAAACGACGGCGACCTCCGCCTCCGGTTTTGGCACGCAGTCGGCGGGTCTCGGCGACATCGATGTCGACGCCGCCATCTCCTGGACCAATCCCGCCGCCACGCTGACGCTCTCGGCCTACCACGCGATCAATGTCAACGCGGCGGTATCCGGCGCGGGCCCGGTGGTGATGCAGGCGGCCAACGGCAACCTGACCATCGCCTCCGGCGCATCGATCGCCAGCAATTCGGGCGTCACCCTGGGCACCGGCGCGAACTTCGTCAATCTGGCCGGATCGGGCGCGCTGTCGGCCGGACCCGGAGCTCGCTGGTTGGTGTATTCCACCAATCCCACCACGGATACGACCGGCGGTCTCACACCGGATTTCATCCAGTATGCGGCCGCCTTCGAGGCGACCCCCGCCGCTTCGGGCGACGGACTTCTCTACAGCGTCGCCCCCTCGATCGCCATCACGGCCCTCGGCGGCAGCGTTTCGAAGACCTACGACGGCGGCACAGCGGCCACTTTGACGGCCGCCGGCTCCAATTACACCGTCTCGGGACTGCTCAACGGCGACAGTCGTCGTGTCGATGAGCGGCAGCTATCAGTCGGCGGACGCCGGCAGCAACATCAACGTGACCTCCGCGGCGAGCGCGGCCGGTCTCACCGTCACGAACTCGAGCGGCGTCCCGGTCTACGGCTATGCGCTCACCGGATCGCCTCTCACCGCCGCCATTGGCAGCATCACGCCCGCGCCGTTGAGCGCGGCGATCGTCGGCGATCCGACCAAGGTGTACGACGGCACCACGACCGCGACGCTGACCTCGGAGAATTACAGCCTCTCGGGCTTCGTCGCCGGCCAGAGCGCAACGGTCAATCAGCCGAGCTCGGTCGCCTATGCGTCGGCTGCCGCCGGTCCCCAGGCCGTGAACGCCACCTTTTCCAATACGAATTTCGTGGCCGGTTCCGGTACCAGCCTCTCGAACTACGTCCTGCCGACCTCGGCGACGGGCGCTGGAACGGTGCTGCAGGCGCCGCTGGTCATCACCGGCGTGCTGGCGACCGGCAAGGTCTACGACGGCAGCACCGCGGACGCCCTTAATATCGCGAATGCGGGCATTTACGGGGTGATCGGCAGCGATGCGGTCTCCTTGTCCACCGCCGCTGCGACCGGGACCTTCGCCACCGGCAATGCGGGCAACAATATCGGCGTGACCACGAGCGGCTTCAGCTTGACCGGCGCGCAGGCGCCCGACTATCGATTGGTGCAGCCACCGGGACTCGCGGCGAACATCACGCCCGCGCCGCTGACGATCACCGGCGTGTCGGCCACGAACAAGGTCTACGACGGCACGACGATCGATCCACTGAACACCGCGAGCGCGCAGCTATCCGGCGTCGTCGGCAGCGACGCCTCGACACTCGTGCTCTCGACGAGCGGCGCCGCCGGCGCGTTCTCCTCACCCAACGTCGGCACCGGCCTGCCGGTGACCGCGAGCGGATTCTCGATCTCCGGCGCGAGCGCTTCGAACTACGATCTCACCCAGCCGACCGGCCTCAGCGCCACCATCTCGCCCGCTCCGCTCACGGTAACGTTGGTGGGCAATCCGACCAAGCCCTACAACGGCACCACCACGGCGGCTCTGTCGGCGTCGAACTTCACGCTCAGCGGATTCGTCAGCGGCGAAGGCGCCACGCTGCCGCAAACGACGTTGGCCGAATACGCATCGCCCAATGCCGGTACGCAATCGGTCACGGCCACCTTGACCGCGCCCGATTTCGCGCCGGTCGGCGCGACGCAGCTGTCGAACTACGTCCTGCCGACCACGGCCTCCGGCACGGGCACCATCACGCCCGCCCCGCTGACGGGCACGTTGATCGGCAATCCCACCAAGGTGTACGACGGCACCACGAGCGCCACGCTCAGCGAGCGCCAACTACGCCTTGAGCGGCTTCCTGCCCGGACAGGGCGCGACGATCAACCAGACGAGCGGCGTCTATGCGTCCGCCAACGCGGGTGTCGAACCGGTCACGGCGACCGTCACCCCCTCCGACTACATCGCCACCGGCAGCACTCTGCTGTCGAACTACGTGCTGCCGAGCACATTCACCGGCAGCGGCACCATCACCCAGGCCGCCCTGGCGGGTTACATCAATGCGGGCATCACCGGCAATCCGACCAAGACCTACGATGGCACGACGACGGCCACGCTGAATCCCGGAAACTTCGTCCTCACCGGATTCGCGAACGGCCAAGGCGCCAGCTGTCACCCAGACGGTGGGTGTCTATGCGTCGGCCAACGCGGGCACCCAGGCGGTGACGGCGAGATCTGACCGCGAGCGATTTCACGCCCAACACCGGCACCAATCTTGTCCAACTACACGCTGCCGAGCGAGGCCTACGGCACCGGCACCATCACGCCCGCGACCCTGAGCGTGGGCATCGTCGGCAATCCGACGCGCGTCTACAACGGCAACACCAGCATGGTGCTCTCGCCGTCGAACTACTCCGTCACGGGCTTCGTCACCGGCCAGGGCGCCTCGATCAACCCGTCCGCGCTCATCAACTATGCAAGCGCCAATGTCGGGACCGAAAGCATCACCGCCTCGCTGACCCCGTCGGCCTACACCGCCAATGGCGGCACGCTGCTCACCAACTATGTCGCTCGCCTCATCGGCCGGCGGTGTGGGCACCATCACCGCCGCACCCCTGTACGTCACGGGTGTGTACGGGACCAACAAGGTGTATGACACGACGACCAGCGATCCGCTCAACATCGGCGCCGCGGCGCTCGCCGGGGTCGTGCCCGGGGATGCCGGCAACGTGACGCTCACGGGCACCCCGGCCGGCACGTTCAGCACCTCCCAGGTGGGCAATGGCCTGCCCGTGAGCGTCAGCGGTTACTCCATCACCGGCTCGGCGGCATCGAACTACGCGTTGCAGCCGATCTCCGGGCTCAGCGCCAACATCACGCCGGCGCCGCTGTCGATCGCGGGCGTCAGCGCGAACTCGAAGCCCTACGATGGGACCAACACGGCCACGCTCAACACCTCCGGCGCAAATCTCACCGGCGTTTTCAGCGGCGATTCGGTCTCGCTGTCCGTGGCAGGCGCCGCCGGCACGTTCAGCTCGAGCAATGTCGGCAACAACCTGCAGGTCAACGCGAGCGGCTTTGCCATCGGCGGTGCGCAAGCGGGTGATTACGCTCTGAGTCAGCCCTCGGGGCTGGCTGCGAACATCACGCCGGCGCCGATCACCGCGCTCATCATCGGCAATCCGACCAAGGTCTATGACGGCAGCCCATCGACCACGTTGACGGCGGCGAACTATACCCTCGTGGGCTTTGCGCCCAGTCAAGGCGCATCGGTGCCGCAATCGGCGACCGCCAGCTATGCGGCACCCGATGCGGGCACGGGCGTTCCCATCACATCGACCTTGGTGCTCTCCGATTTCGTGGCGAACACGGGCACGAATCTCTCCAACTATCAGCTCCCCGCGACCGGAACGGGCACCGGCACCATCACCCAGGCGCCGCTCACGCTCGCACTCATCGGCAATCCGACCAAAACCTACGACGGCACCACGACGGCGACCCTGACCTCGGCCAATTACAGTCTCTCGGGATTCGTCGGCGGCCAGTCGGCGACGGTGACGCAGACCAGCGGCACCTACGGCGCGCCGAATGCGGGCTCAGAGCCCGTGAGCGCAGCGCTCACCGCGACCAATTACACGGCCGGATCGGGCACCAATCTCAACAACTACGTGCTGCCTGCCTCGGCGACCGGCACCGGCACCATCCAGCCCGCGCCGCTCACGGTCGTCAACGTCTCGACCACGCCCCAGGTGTACAACGGCACCACGATCGATGCGCTCACGGGTGCGACGCTCTCAGGTACCGTCTACGCCGGCGACAGTCCGGTTCTTGCGGCCGGCACCTACTCCACCGGCACGCTCGGCAACAACGGCAATGCCGGCACGGACTCGGTGGCCACCGCCATCGGACTTAGCGGTCCGGGCAGCGGCAACTACGTGCTGATCCAGCCGAGTGGGCTCACCGCCGTCATCTCGCCGGCGCCGCTCACCGCGAGCTCGAGCGTGACCAAGACCTACGACGGCACGACCGTCGCGAATCTGTCCGGATCCAACACCACGATCTCGGGATTCGTGAGCTGGCCAGGGTGCGACGGTCGACAGCGGCGTGACGGGCACCTTCGCGAGCTCCGACGTCGGCTCCGGTCTCACCGTCACGGGCGGCGCCTTGACCAGCGGCGATCTCACCGTAAGCAATGGCACGTTGCTCTCGAACTACACGCTGCCCGCGAGCGACAACGGCACCGGCACCATCAATCCTGCGAAGCTGACCTATACCGCGACGCCCCTCAGCGAGCAGTACGGGTCGACACCGACCGGTCTGACCGGCTCGGTGAGCGGCTTCGTCGACGGTCAAACCCTGGCGACGGCGACCACGGGCACGACGCTCTTCTCGACGACGGCGACCTCGATCAGCAATGTCGGTCACTACGCCATCGACGGCAGCGGCTTGACGGCCGACAACGGCAACTACATCTTCGTGCAGGCGGTCGGCAACGCCACCGCGCTCACCATCACCCCGGCGCCGCTATCGATCGTCGGCGTGACGACGACGTCGCGAGCCTACGACGGCACCGCCGTGGACGCGCTCAGCGGGGCGAGCTTGGTCGGGCACCTTCTACAATGGCGATTCCCCGACGCTGACCAACACGGCCACAGGCACGCTCGGCAACAGCGGCAACGTGGGCACGGATTCAGTGACCACCGCCATGGGCTTGACCGGTCCGGGCAGCGGCAACTACTGCACTGACTCAGCCTTCGGGGCTGACTGCGGTCATCTCCGCGGTCGCGCTGAGCGCCACCTCGAGCGTCACCAAGAGCTATGACGGCACCACAGTGGCGAGCCTGAGCGGCGGCAATACGACGCTCACGGGCTTCGTCACCGGACAGGGTGCCACCGTCAACAGCGGCGTCACCGGGAGCTTCGCGAACGCCAATGTCGGTTCCGGCATCGTGGTCACGGGAGGCGCGCTGACGAGCAGCGACCTCACCGCGAATAACGGTACTTTGCTGTCGAACTACGTGCTGCCCGTGAGCGATAACGGCACCGGAATGATCACCCCCGCCATCGTCAATCTCTCCGGCACCCGCACCTATGATGCCGCCACCGATGCGGCCGGCAGCATCTTCGGGTCCGGCGGCACGGTGAGCACCGGCATCGGCTCCCAGACCCTCATCCTCTCGGGCACCGGCACGCTCGCGGGCAAGAACGCCGGCAGCGAATCGCTCGCCTCGCTCGGCACCTTGAGCCTGGCCAACGGCACGGGCTTGGCGAGCAACTACACCCTCATCGGCGGCACCGATGCGGCGACCGTGACACCCGCCACCCTCACCTACACCGCCGGCCCCGTGAGCGAGTCCTACGGCACCACCCCCGCAGGCCTCAGCGGTGCAGTGAGCGGCTTCCTCGGCAGCGACAGCTTGGGCAACGCCACCACCGGCAGTGCCCTGTTCTCGACCGCGGCTACCGCGAGCAGCAACGTCGGCTCCTACGCCATCACCGGCGGCGGCTTGTCGGCCAACAACGGCAACTACACCTTCGTGCAGGCAGCCGGCCAACTCCACCGCACTCGGCATCACCCCCGCCATCGTCAATCTCTCCGGCACCCGTACCTATGATGCCGCCACCGATGCGGCGGGCAGCATCTTCGGGTCCGGCGGCACGGTGAGCACCGGCATCGGCTCCCAGACCCTCATCCTCTCGGGCACCGGCACGCTCGCGGGCAAGAACGCCGGCAGCGAATCGCTCGCCTCGCTCGGCACCTTGAGCCTGGCCAACGGCACCGGCCTAGCGAGCAACTACACCCTCATCGGCGGCACCGATGCGGCGACCGTGACACCCGCCACCCTCACCTACACCGCCGGCCCCGTGAGCGAGTCCTACGGCACCACCCCCGCAGGCCTCAGCGGTGCAGTGAGCGGCTTCCTCGGCAGCGACAGCTTGGGCAACGCCACCACCGGCAGTGCCCTGTTCTCGACCGCGGCTACCGCGAGCAGCAACGTCGGCTCCTACGCCATCACCGGCGGCGGCTTGTCGGCCACCAACGGCAACTACACCTTCGTGCAGGCGGCCGGCAATGCCACGGCACTCGGCATCACCCCCGCCATCGTCAATCTCTCCGGCACCCGTACCTACGATGCCGCCACCGATGCGACCGGCAGCATCTTCGGGTCCGGCGGCACGGTGAGCACCGGCATCGGCTCCCAGACCCTCATCCTCTCGGGCACCGGCACGCTCGCGGGCAAGAACGCCGGCAGCGAATCGCTCGCCTCGCTCGGCACCTTGAGCCTGGCCAATGGCACGGGCTTAGCCAGCAACTACACCCTCATCGGCGGCACCGATGCGGCGACCGTGACACCCGCCACCCTCACCTATAGCGCCGGCCTCGTGAGCGAGTCCTACGGCACCACCCCCGCGGGACTCAGCGGTGCAGTGAGCGGCTTCCTCGGCAGCGACAGCTTGGGCAACGCCACCACCGGCAGCGCCCTGTTCTCGACCGCGGCTACCGCGAGCAGCAACGTCGGCTCCTACGCCATCACCGGCGGCGGCTTGTCGGCCACCAACGGCAACTACACCTTCGTGCAGGCGGCCGGCAACTGCCACCGCACTCGGCATCACCCCCGCCATCGTCAATCTCTCCGGCACGCGCACCTACGATGCCGCCACCGATGCGGCGGGCAGCATCTTCGGATCCGGCGGCACGGTGAGCACCGGCATCGGCTCCCAGACCCTCATCCTCTCGGGCACCGGCACGCTCGCGGGCAAGAACGCCGGCAGCGAATCGCTCGCCTCGCTCGGCACCTTGAGCCTGGCCAATGGCACGGGCTTGGCCAGCAACTACACCCTCATCGGCGGCACCGATGCGGCGACCGTGACACCCGCCACCCTCACCTACACCGCCGGCCCCGTGAGCGAGTCCTACGGCACGCACCCCCGCAGGCCTCAGCGGTGCAGTGAGCGGCTTCCTCGGCAGCGACAGCTTGGGCAACGCCACCACCGGCAGTGCCCTGTTCTCGACCGCGGCTACCGCGAGCAGCAACGTCGGCTCCTACGCCATCACCGGCGGCGGCTTGTCGGCCACCAACGGCAACTACACCTTCGTGCAGGCGGCCGGCAATGCCACCGCACTCGGCATCACCCCCGCCATCGTCAATCTCTCCGGCACCCGTACCTACGATGCCGCCACCGATGCGACCGGCAGCATCTTCGGGTCCAGCGGCACGGTGAGCACCGGCATCGGCTCCCAGACCCTCATCCTCTCGGGCACCGGCACGCTCGCGGGCAAGAACGCCGGCAGCGAATCGCTCGCCTCGCTCGGCACCTTGAGCCTGGCCAGCGGCACGGGCTTGGCCAGCAACTACACCCTCATCGGCGGCACCGATGCGGCGGCCGTGAGCCCACTCGCCATCACGGTGAGCGCCACCGGCAGCAACCGCGTATACAACGGCACCGTGCTCGATGCGGCCACGCTCGCGAGCAGCGGCGTGCTCGCCGGCGATCAGGTGACCTTCACCGACGGCTCGGCCACCTTCGCCGACAAGAACGTCGGCAACGGCAAGACCGTCTCAATCACCGGCATTACCGTGGGCGGACCCGATGGCGGAGACTACACCGTCAATGCAAACGCGACGACCGCGGCAAACATCACGCCCGCGACGCTGACGGAGAGCGCCACCCCGATCACCGTCGCGGCCGGCAAAGTACCTGCGCTGACGGGTACCGTCAGCGGCTTCGTCCCGGGCGATACGCTCGCCGACGCGACCACGGGCACGCTGGTCTGGTCGACCGACGCACCGCCCTATCCCACTCTCGGGGTCTATCCCATCGACGGCTCGGGACTCAGCGCCGCAAATTACGTGGTCGTACAGGCGCCGAGCAACGCCTACTCGCTCAAGGTCACCGCCATGCCCGAGACTGCAGCGACCCAGCGTGTCTATGGGCTGCTCGACGTGCCCCTGACACCGCCTCGGATCGCGACTCCTTATGGCGTCGGCTCGAGCAACGAGGCCGGCAACAATACCGGCAATGAGAGGCAGGATCCTGATCCCACGGCATCGAACCGACGTCTCGCCGATTTCACGGGGCGCCTGGCGCTCACGGTCGTTGACGGTGGCGTGCACTTGCCCATCGAAGCCGCTCACCCAGGAGTCGAACAATGACCGCGCACACACACCCGCGCCGCGCGAGGCTGCTGATGCATTGTCGGGTCGTCTTGCTGGCACTCGGAGCGCAGATCGGCCTTCTCCACGCGCAGGCAATACCGGGCAGCGGTGAGCTGCTGCAGCAGACCCCGCGGCCCGCGACGGCCGCGCCCTCCTCGAATACCGGCCTGACGATTCAGGAGCCGACCCCTCGCCGGCTGGACGACACCACCATGTTCCTGGTGCAGCACATCGAGATCATCGGCAATACGCTGCTGCCGACCTCGGAGCTGCGCTCGCTCGTGAGCTCGAGCGAAGGAAAGAGGCTGAATTTTTCCAACCTCGAGCAATTGGCGACACTCATCACCCGGCGCTATCAGGACCGCGGCTATGTGTTGTCGCGCGCCTACATTCCACCGCAAACCATCAAGGAGAGCACGGTGCGCATCGCCGTGCTGGAAGCACGCTATGGGGCCGTGTCGCTGAGCAATACCAGCGAGGTCTCCGACGCGCTGCTCAACTCCTACTTCGCACCGTTACGGCCCGGCCAGCCGGTAACCGAGGGTCCGCTCGAGCGCAGCTTGCTGCTGGCTTCGGATGTTCCCGGTGCCGTGGTGAACTCCACCCTCGCGCCCGGTGCCGCTCCCGGTACCTCGGAACTCAAGGTGTCGGCGGCGCCGGGGGAGGCTTACGGCGGCTACGCGGCGCTGGACGACGCCGGCAACCGCTATACGGGGCGGACCCGCGCGAGCGGCACGTTCGACCTCAACGATCCGCTGCATCAGGGTGACGTACTGAGCGCTACTGGACTGACCGCGGGCGCGGATTTCACCTACGGCCGTCTCGGTTACCAGGCGCTGCTCGATGACGGGGCGGGCACGAGTCTCGGCGGCGCGCTTTCCGGGTTGTACTATCACCTGGGCGACGGCGCCTCGGACCTGCACGCTCACGGCACCGCTCAGGTGGCGACCGTGTCGCTGATGCAGCCATTCATACGCAGCACCGAGGGTAATCTGTATCTGCAGATTGGAGTCGACCGCAAGCTGTTGCGAGACGAGATCGACACATCGGGCATCCACTCGGACCGCGACACGACCGACCTGACCGTGACCCTCGCGGCAGATCGGCGGGATGCCGGCGGCATTTCCAACATCAATCTCGGACTCGGCGTCGGCGATCTGGCAGTTCGAGAACGCCGCAGCCCAGAGCGCCGATGCAGCGGCCGCGAGAACCCGGGGCTCCTACGACACGCTCACGTTGTCGCTCGCTCGCCTGCAGGGCTTGAGCCCGTCGAACTCCCTGTATCTCGCGTACAATGGTCAGTGGGCCGACAAGAACCTCGATTCCTCGGAACAGTTCTTCCTCGGCGGACCGAACAGCGTGCGTGCCTATGACGTGGGTGTGGTGGGCGGTGCGCAAGGGGGCATGCTCTCGGCCGAGTTGCGGCACAACCTGAGCAGCGCCTGGCAGGCGCTCGCCTTCGTGGATAGCGGCACCGTAGAGGTCTACAAGAACCCGCTGGGCGGCGGCGAGAACCGGGCCACGCTCTCAGGCGCGGGTGTGGGCTTGAACTGGGTGGGTCCGCAAGGGTGGACCGCGACCGGCTCCGTGGCCGCTCCCTTCGGGAACCGGTCCCCGCTCGCCGGCGATACCGCCTCCACCCGGGTCTGGATCGAGATTCGCAAAGGCTTCCACATGAGCCGGAAACCTCGCTGAGGCAGCCGTGCAAAGGCATGTCGCACTCACGTTTTGGATTGTGGCGCCGGGATAGGGGCGGCGGCGGGAAATGAAATGCGGATGCGAGTCCCGCGCCCCGGCGCCGAATCGACCTGGATATCGCCGCCGAGAATCTGTACGCGCTCCTTCATACCCAACAAACCGAGATGGCCGCACCCGGGAGCCTGATCGAGAGTCTTTGCCACGTCGAACCCCACGCCGTCATCGCGAACTGCGAGTTCGAGAGCGCCGTCAGTTTGCTTCAACTCGATCCAGACGTGCTGCGCCCGTGCATGCCGAATCACGTTGGTCAGGGCCTCCTGCACTGCACGGAAGCAGGTGATCGCCAGATCGCTGGGTACATCGTTCAGCTGTCCCACGACCTGAGTCGCCATGCCGGTGCGCTCCTCGTGCTGCTTTGCAAGCCACCTCAGGGTCGGCGCCAAACCCGCTGACTCGAGCATCGTCGGGCGAAGCTCGAGCACCAAGCTGCGCAATTGGGCGCCGGCATGCTGTATGAGGACAATGCACTCATCAAGGCGCGGGCGTGCGGCGTCGCCCACGAGGCCCTTGGCCGCCTGCAAATGCAATGTTATGCCGGCCAACATCTGTCCAAACTCATCGTGCAATTCGCGAGACAGGTGGCGGCGCTCCTCCTCCTGGACCGTCAGCAATCGGCGAGAGAAATGGTGCAAGCGGTCGGTGGATTCGCGAAGCGCACTCTCGGAACGCACTCGCTCGGTGACATCCTCGTTGACGATGACGCTCCCGACGATCAGCCCGTCGGCGTCGCGGATGGGCGCCGCTGAGTTTTGGATCGTCTTGCGCTGGCCATCGTAGTTCTCGATATCGATCAACTCGTTCAAACTTGTCTTCCCCTCGCGCAGGGCCCGTATTGAGGCCCATTCGGTCGGCGCAATGGGCTTGCCCGAGCCATGCCAGGAAGCCGTGGTTTGTGCATATCGTTCTTGGCCGGAGGCGATCATGCCGCCCCAGATGAGCTTCGACGCCGCATTGACGAGAACGATGTCACCGGACCGATCGACCACTGAAACGCCCACCGGCAGTGTGGCAAGCACCAAGCGCAGAAGCTCCTGGCTCTCCCGGGCCGCCTCCTCCGCCCGCTTGCGCTCGGTGATGTCGAGAGGATTATCATCGCCCGCCAACGTCGCGCACTCCTCGGAGCCCGAACCGCAGTATATGGCAAGCCGGCCAACATCGCCGTCCGAACTCCGGCCATGGCCTCGCCGGATTAGGCTGCGGCGGCGCAGCGTGCCATCAGCACACTTCCACGGGAAGGGACAGAAAACCCCGAAAGCGCGCGCGGCCACCGCGCACCGGCTCTCGCGCCAAGCGATAATTGGGAAAGCGCGCGAGGAAGTGCGCGACCGCGGTCTTCCCTTCGAGCCGCGCGAGGTTCATTCCAATGCATTGATGGGGGCCGCCCGCGAAGGCGAGATGACGATTTGGCGTGCGCGACAGATCGAACCGATCGGGGTCCGGGAATTGAGCCGGATCGCGGTTGGCCGCGCCGATACACAAATTGAGCCGTGTCCCCGGACCCATTGCAACGCCACCGACCTCCACCGTGGTCGTGGTGGCGCGATTTCCAAGCTGATTGGAGCTCTCGAACCGCAGGACCTCCTCGATGCCGGTCGTGATCAGGTCCGGATATTCGATCAGCGCGCGACGCTGATCCGGCCATTGGTGCAGCAGATATAGCGCATTGCCAATCAGATTCGTGGTCGTTTCGTGCCCTGCATTGAGGATGAAGATGCAGTTCTGCAGCAGCTCAGTCTCGGTCAGCCGCGCGCCTTCCTTGTCCGTTCCCAGCAGCCGCGTGAGCACGTCCCTGGATGGATCGCCCGGGTGCGCGATCCGGTCGGCCACGAGGACTTTGAGGTAGGCGAGGAAATCCCGGACAGCAGCATTGCCGAGATCCAACATCGCCTGCGTCGGCGCGGGTTCCAACGCGCCGAGAATCGCGATTGACCAACTGCGCAGCGGCCCGCGCTCGGCGTGAGGAACAGCCAGCAGATTGCCGATGATCTCGACCGGAATGGCGGCGGCGAAATCCTCGATCAGGTCGGCGCGCCCGCGCTCTGCGATGTTCGCTATCAAGCGATCCACCAATGAGATCAGCCCGGCCTCCATGTCGGCAATGGCTCGGGGCGTCAGTGCCCCCGCGATGATCCCGCGGACACGCTTGTGCAGCGGAGGATCGTTGAACACCAAACTGGTGGTGTGATGCTCGTACAGCAACGTGTCGCCGTACTTGGGCTTGAACTCGGCTTTTTTGTCCGAGCTAAAGGTCGTCGTGTCCCGGTACACCCGATCGAGATCGGCGTAGCGGGTCAGGAAATAAGACCCATCGGGCAAGCGGTGCACGGGGTCGGACTCGCGCAGCAGGCGGTAGGTCGGGTAAGGGTCCTCGTAGAAGGACCGCGGCAGTTCCCGCAGGTCAAATTGACCCATCTCCATGATCAGAACCCCTCGTATCGCCTACGCCGGCGCCAAGATTTACGCCACCGAGTCAAACCACCCGCATAGTCTGCCAGGTTGCTCAATTTGGCGGCGGTTCGTTCATGACCAGCCAGTACATGCCGAGTTGCTGAGCGGCATCGACGAATTGCGCAAAATCCACGGGCTTGCGCACAAAGCTATTGGCGCCCAGATCGTAACTCGACAGAATGTCCCTCTCCTCAATGCTGGAGGTCAGCACGACGACGGGAATGCGGCGGGTCCGCTCGTCTGCCCGCAGTCGGCGCAGGACCTCGAGACCGCCTATCTTCGGCAGCTTGAGATCGAGCAGAATCACCGCCGGATTTGCTTCGAGGTTGCGTTCGGCGTGCGCCCCGGTGGCGAACACATAGTCGAGCGCCTCGACTCCGTCGGTAACGACCACGATCTCGTTGAGAATCTTGCTCTTGCGGAATGCGCGCAAAGTGAGCTCGGCGTCGTCCGGGTTGTCCTCGACGAGCAGAATGATGTTGCTTCGATTCATAGTTGACTCTTACCCCGGGAAGAAGGAATTGTGAAGAACACCGTCGCTCCGCGCCCGACTGTGCCCTCGGCCCAAATGCGGCCCCCATGATGATCTACGACGCGCTGAACCGTGGCCAGCCCGATCCCGGTGCCGGGAAAATCAGTCGAGCGGTGCAAACGCTGAAAGGGCTGGAAAAGCATGCCGGCGTGGGCCATATCGAAGCCCGCGCCGTTGTCCTTGACGAAAAAAACGGTGTCCGACCCTTGCGTCTGTGCCCTCAATTCGATTTGCGCGTCGCTGGTCCGCGCGGTGAACTTCCAAGCATTGCCCAGCAAGTTATCCAACAGAACCCGCATCAGGCCCCGGTCGGCGTGGGTTGCGAGATCGGTCTCGATCTTCACCGCCACCGAACGCTCGGGATTCTGGTTCTTGAGCTCCTCCGCGACCGTTTGCGCCAGCGCGGATAAGTCGACGCGCTCGCGATTGACCTGCGCGCGGCTGATGCGCGACAGCAAGAGCATATCGTCTATCAGTTCGGCCATGCGTTGCGCCGCGGCCCGAATGCGGCGCAGGTAATCGCGTGCCGTCTCGTCCAGTCCATCCCCGTAATCCTCGATCAGCGCCTGGCTGAAGCCGTCGATACTGCGCAGCGGCGCCCGCAGATCATGCGAGACGGAATAACTGAACGCTTCGAGCTCCTTGTTCTTGTATTTCAGTTCTTCGACGAGTGCCGCCCTTGCCTCCGCCAATTCGCGCGCGGCGCGTGCCTCGCCCGCTTCCATCTCGCTGCGCAGCAGCTGGTCGCGAATGCGCCGATTCTCGTCCTCGAATTGCTTGCGCCGAATCTGTGCCTGGATTCGCGCCCGCAGTACGTCGAACTCGTTCGATTTGGCGATGTAGTCATCGGCGCCCGTGCTCAATCCTTCGATCAACGCTTGCCGATCCTCCACCGCGGTCAGCATGATCAGCGGGGTATTGCGCAGCATGGCCGATGCCTTGATGCGGCGGCACGCCTCCTGCCCACCCATGCCGGGCATCATCAGATCCAGGAGGATACAGTCGACGTTCTGCACGGCAAGCATGTCGACGGCCTCCTCCCCGGAGTGAGCCAGTACCACATCATAGCCCTCGTCGCGCAGCGCCGACGCGAGCTCCTGCAGGTACGTCATGCTGTCGTCCACGGCCAGAATCCGTTTCGGGCTCGCCAGACTCGATGCCGCCTCCGGCTCCGACCGCGCTGTCCTGAGCATGGCTGCAAAGCGCGCGAGAATGACGTCCATGTCCTCTTCTTTGCGCACGAAGGCGTCGGCGCCGGCATCCAAAGCCCGCAGCTCCACCCCCTGCTCGTCCGAAGCGGTCAGCAGCAAACAGGGCAGGCTGCGCAGCGCAGCGTCCAGGCGCAGCCGGCGGATCACCGTTGCGCCATCCATTCCCGGCATGACCCCATCGACGATGAGCGCGGCCGGCCTGCGGGAGGCTGCCAGCCGCAAACCCTTTTCCCCGGAGGTGGCGGTGATGACCCCATACCCGGATCGCTCCAGCGCCCGCCGCAACTCTTCGCGGAAAGTCACGCTGTCATCGATCACCAGGATGGTGGCTTTTTCCGCGGTCGCGGGGCCCACATTTTCCTGCGGACGCGGGCGCAGCAGCTCCCGTCCCCGTGCCACCACAAAGGCGGCGTCGTAGGGCTTTCCGACGTAGTCATTGGCGCCAGTCTGCAAGCCGCGAATACGATCTTTGACATCCGCCTCGCTCGAGAGCATCAAGATAGGCAGGCCGCCGGTCGCCGGATTGGTGCGAATTTCCTTGAGCAGCTCCACCCCATCGCCGTCGGGTAACAGAACATCCAGGATGACGAGATCGATGGCTTGCGCCGCGAAGGCATCGCGCGCCTCGCGAATACTGGAACACAGCACCGGTCGAAAGCCGGCGGCCTCGAAAGCTTCCGCCAGATCCATGCGCACCGTCAAACTGTCATCGACAATGAGCACATTCCTGTTCATGCCGTGCGCCCTGCGCCGTCGCCGAGAATGTGCGCGATCTGCGGACCGATCTGATCCAAGGGCAGCACCGCTTGCGCAGCGCCCAGCGCTATTGCTTCGCGCGGCATGCCGAAGACGACCGAAGTGCCCTCATCCTGAGCCACGGTGAAGCCTCCTGCCCGCCGGATCGCCAGCAATCCGGCGGCACCGTCCCGGCCCATGCCCGTCAGAAGGCAGGCCAACACCTGAGCGCCGCGATCCACGGCCAGAGATTCGAACAGCACGTCGATCGAGGGGCGGCACGAATGACGCGGCGGATCGGTACTGAGTCGCAAACGCCCCCCGCCGACGGTCAAATGGCGGCCGGGCGGCGCCATGATGACGTGGCCGCGCAGCGGCTCGATGCTCTCACGATCGCGCGCGTAGGCCACCGGGTGCGCCGTCTGGTTGTCGAGCCATTCCGCAAACGCCGTACCGAACGGCTCATCGATGTGCAGCACGAAGAATATGGGGACCGGCAATCCTTTGGGCAGTGCCCGCAAAACTTTGACGATGGCCGCGGGACCGCCCGTGGATGCGCCGAATGCCAGCAGACCGAAGCGCCGGCCGTGCGGTTGCATCGGGGTACTTCGACACGGCTGCGATCTGCGGATCCGCCTGACCGGCAGCGACGCTACGCTCCGTACCGCTCAAGCGCGCGCGCGGATGAGTGATGACCTTGATTCTTGCGATCAACTTGACGGCGGCCAGGAATCGCCGCTCCCACGCGGCGTCGACCTCGTCCACCGTGGGTTTCTCCAATACGTCGACCGCACCGGCGGCGAGCGCATCGTAGGTCTTGAACAGTTCTCCGCGGTTCGTCGAGGCGGACACGATGAGTATCGGCGTCGGCATATAGGCCATGATGTATTCCGTCGCCGTCACTCCGCTCATCACCGGCATGACCATATCGAGAGTAATCACATCGGGCCGCAACAGCTCGCACAGCTCGATCGCCCGCTTGCCGTCCTCGGCCTCGCCGATCACTTCGATCTCCGGGTCCGCTGCCAGGATCTCGCAAAATCGGCGGCGGATGGTGAGTGAGTCCTCGACCACGCAGAACGCGCAGTTTCTTCATTGCGCCCCTGCCAGCAAACGGATCTTCTCGAGCAGATCGTTCTGGTCGAATTCGCCCTTGACGATGTAAGCCCGCGCACCCACTTTCTGCCCCCGCTGGCGGTCCTCGGGAGATGCGCGCGAGGTAACCAGAATCGCCGGAATATCCCGCAAGCTCGGATCCTTGCGCGTGCGCTCGATGAATGTGAAACCATCCATGCCGGGCATCTCGACATCGACCAGAAACAGCGCGTAGCGGCGCTTGAGGGCCCGTTCGAGGCCGTCTTCTCCGGAAGTGGCCAGATCGACCTCATAGCCCGCCGATTCCAGGATACTCTGCTCGAGCATGCGGGTCGTCAGGGAGTCGTCGATGACCAAAATCGGAGCGCGCGCCGAGTCGGCGGCTGCCGGCAGGGGGCCCGCACGGCATACATGCTCGACCAGCCCTTCCGGATCGAGGACCAGCTGCGGGTGCCCTTCGGCATCCAGCGATGCCCCTGCGACGGTCGGATCGCCGGGGGTGAACTCCGGCAGCGGGCGCAGCACCAAATTCTGGGTGCCGCGCAGACGCTCGACGCCCACGGCCGCCAGCGCGCTCGTGCCTTCGATGACGACCGCCGACCAGGTCCGGGCAACGTCCCTTGACTGAGCCGTTCGGCCCAACGCCCTTTCCAGTGGAGCGAATGGAATCTCCCTCCCCTCGAACATCATGGAAGCCCCCTGCGCCGACTGCGCCAGATCCTCAGGCGCAACCCGCAGTGTCCGCTTGACCGCGTCCAAGGGAATGGCGACGGTGCGTCCGCCGGCTTCGACGATCAGCGCATCGACGGCCGCCAGCGAGACCGGCACGACGATTTCCAATGTCGTACCCAGTCCTTTGTCCGTTCGTATGCTGACCTCCCCTCGAAGCCGCGCGGCCGCCTCGCGCACGACGTCGAGGCCGATACCCCGCCCGGCCAGCTGGGTTACCGCATGCGAGGTGCTGAGGCCGCCGCCCAGCAGACGGCGCAGCAATTGCTCGGTGCCGAGCATTGCAGCGTCCGCCGAGCTCAGCCCCTTGGCTTGCACGGCGCGCCGCACGGCCTCGAGGTCGATGCCGCGTCCATCGTCGCGGCAAACGAATACCGCCTGGTGACCGTGCCGCCGCACTTCCACGGACACGCGGCCCTCCGCCGGCTTGCCGGCAGCCTGCCGTTCCGCGGTTGACTCGATGCCGTGGGCGACCGCATTGCGCACGGCCTGCACCAACGCACCCTGCACCGCGCCGAAGACCTGGGCATCGAGCCGAACCTCGCCGCCGCCCGTCACGAACGTGATGCGTCTGCCGAGGCTCTGGCCCGCGTCGCGCGCGGCGCGCTCCAACGAAACGAACATGAAGCTCGCGGGCAACAGACGCAGGCGTTCCGCGGCCTCGCGCACCTGTGCAAGCTCTCGATCGAGCTGCTCGACGCCGTCGCTGAAATCGCGGTGCAGTCTCTCAGACGACGCCGCGCAGCTCCGCAATCATCGAGCCGAGCTTCGGAGCGGCACCGCCCGTCCGTTCGGTCCGCGGCGCGGCCCACTGCTCCTCCAACAATTGTGCGAGGCGACGGCTGCGTTGCAGAGTGCCGATCCCGCGGCGCAGCGCCGCAAGCTGCACACCCGCTTCGCTGACTCCGTCGAGCAGCATATCCATCTCGTCGACGTTGGTTCTCGCCGGCTCGGCAGAAGCGTTCGCCAGGGACGGCAGACCCTGAACCGCGGCGCCGGCATCGGCGGCGGCCGAATCGGCGGCGGCGGTGATTTTCGTGCCGATTGCCGCGTCGCCCGGGGATTGCGGATCGAGCGCGGCCATCCGCAGGCCGATCTCGTCCAGCGCCCTCAGCACCGCGTCGATGCCCTCGCGCGACACCGCGTTGCCATGCATCGCGAAACGGCGCCAGAGCATCTTCAATCGCATGCGCGTGATCGGCGATCTCGCGCTGCTTGACGACGCGTGCCGCGCCTTTGAGCGTGTGGGCGAGCCGCAGCATCAAGGCGATCAGTTCCGGCGCCGCGGCTCCCTTGTCGAACTCGAGCGCACCTTTGCCGAGCTGATCCAGCAGATCACGCGCTTCGACACGAAAATACCGGTAAGGATCGCGCGCCATGTGTGTCGGTTTTATATCCTTGTTCCGGTGGCCCGCTCAGCGGTGGATCGCGGAAGCCGCCGTCTGCGGCTGCACGATGCGCAGCAGCGCATGCGACAGGCCGCTCAATTCCACGGCCGTCTGCAGCGTCTGACCCGAACTCGCTTCGGTCTCCTTGGTGGCCTGAGCGGCGCTGGTGATCGCCACGTTGACCTGCTCCACCGCAGTCGACTGCTGTTTGGTGGACAGCTCGATCTCGCGCGCCGCTTCGGTCGTGGTGCCGACCAGGCTCGCTATTTCCCCGAAGGCGGCAGCCACTTCCGAGAACTGTTTGGCGCCGGCGTCCACCGACTTCGAGCCGCCCTCCGTCGTCATGATGGTCGTGTTGACCGAACTGCGCACATCCTCGATCAAGCCGCGAATCTCCTTGGTCGAGCCCGCGACCCGGTCGGCCAGCTTGCGGATCTCATCCGCCACCACCGCGAAGCGTTTGCCCGCCTCGTTGGCGCCGGCGGCCTCGATGGTGGCGTTGATCGCGAGGATATTGGTCTGTTCCGCGAGTTCGGCCACGATGTCGAGCACGGCGCCTATCTGCTGCGACTTCTTGCCGAGTTCCAGCATGTGGTTGACGATGAGATCCACCTGACGACGTATGGTCGTGATGGAGTCGTGCGCCGTCGCCACCGTGGCGTCCCCGGATCGCGCGGCGGCGGCGGTCTGCGCCGCGATCTGCGCCACCCGCTGCGCGCTCTCGGCGATCTGGCGCGAGGTCGCCAGCAGTTCGCTGATGGTGGTGCTGATTTCGCTCATGGCGGTGGACTGCTCCTTGGTGGCGGTCGCCTGCTGGTTGGCGGCCGCCTGCAGTTCGGTGGAGGAACTTTGAATTTTTCCGACGGAACTGCCGATCTGACGGCCGAGGGAGCGCGTAATCAGAATGCCCGCCGCGGTGACCAACAGCAAACACAGCAGCGTACCGAAGATAATGACGGATTTCGCGCCGGCGGCGGCCGCGTTCCCCTCGTCCTCTCGTTGCTTGAGCAGCGTGCGCTCCTCGTTTTCCATCTCGTTCAATATTCCCCGCAGATCGTCCATGAAGCGCTTGCCCTCGCCGCCTTTGACGATCTTCAATGTCTCATCGACATTCCCCGCCCTGCGCAAATCGATGGTCTGCTTGAGCTCGGCCAGCTTGGCATTGATGAGCGGCTCGGCCGCGTCGATCCGCTTCTGTTGATTCGGGGTTGTCCGCGGTCAGTTTGCGCAGATCCTTGAGCACGTTGAAGACGCCGGCGGAGCCGGTGTGATAGGGCTCGAGAAATGCCTCATCGCCCGTGATCACGTAGCCGCGCTGCCCGGTCTCCGCATCTTTGAGCATGCTCGAGACGCCGGCGATGTGCTCCAGCACATCGTGAGTATGAGTCACCCATTCGCTGGTCGCCGTCAGCTTGCTGATGTTGGTGTACGCGACCGTGCCGATGGCCGATCAGCAAGATGAGCGAAATCGCAAATCCGGCCGCTATCTTCCTTCCAAAGGTCCAATTATCGATCATGAGCTCTTGTCCCCTATCAGTTCCACCACCGACGCCATGCGAATGATCGGGCGCAGCGCCCCGGCGGCCCGCACGGTGCCGCCGGCGTGCCGCCCGGCGGCGCCGGCATTCACGCCGCCTTCCTCATTCGCCAAAGAAGTTTCCGGCACTTGCAGATGCGACTCGAAAGTCTCAAAAGCAAATCCCACGGGCTGAGACATGCGCGCCAACACCATCCACCGCGGGTTTGCCGCGCGCGGATAGCCTAGAAGCGCCGCCAAATCGTAGACCGGCGCCATGACGCCGCGCAGTCCCACGATGCCGAGCAATTGCGCATTGGCGCTGGGGACCGCCACGATCTTGACGCCCGCATGCAGGCCGGCGATCTCCGACAGACGCAGTGCATACGGATCGGAACCGACGCGGATCGCCAGCAAGCCTTCGAGACGCGCGGATTTAGCCGTCGCCGCGGCAGCGAAACCGTCGTCGAACAGTCGACGCAAAGCGGCCGCCGATCCCGTCGGGGCGGGCGCCTATGCGGGCTCGTTGGTACTCACGGCGTTCCTCCCGCCGACAGCAAGTTCCGAACGGCAAAGCGCAATCAATGCCTCACGCCCGAAACCGCCGCCGAACAGCAGCAAGCGCGAGGCGTCCTCGCGCTTGAGCAGCATCAGTGCATGACCCAACTCCGTGCGGGCGCTTTCCCGATCGCCGGCGCGCCTCGCCATCAGATCCGAGGTGCAAACGCGGCATTGCGAAGCCGGGATCGAGATAGATTGCCGCCTGATCGTGGTCGAGCGCACCTTGCCGGTCCCCGGCGCTCTCGCGGCACAGCGCCAACAGATAATGCGCTCCGGAGTTCAACTCATCCCGCTCGAGCAGTTGCGTGCTGACGCTTCTCGGCGGCGTTCAGCTGTCCGCTGTGCGTCAGCAATGCCGCGCGCAACAGCAGAACATCCGTATCCTGCATCCGACTCCGCCGGCAAGCGGCCGAGCAGATCCAGCGCGTCGGAGAATCGTTCCTTTTTCAATAGCTCCAGCACCAGCGGCAATTGCGCCGCGGTTTGCGCCGAAGCGCCGGGACCTCGACCGTCGCGCAACGCGGACTCGGCGGTGGGCCGTTCCGTCAGGGCCTGTATACGGTCCGAGGCGTGCTGAATCGTTTCCAGCCAGGTTGTTGTCCAAGCCGTCTCAGGCGGCGGCGCCGGGGCTCCAAACGCCGCGCGCGGCGTCGCCCTGTCGTGGCCGGCGCGGTTGACCTTGTCTTCCGTTCGCTCTCGCCGCCCGTCGTTCTGAGCATCTTTCCGCTGATAGTAAAAAGTACCGTGCGTATGGCGCAGATGGTAATCGTTCGACAAGCCGCGCAGCGTCTCTGCGTGCCCCAGAAAAAGGTGGCCTCCCGGTGCGAGTGAACGCGTCAGGCGCGCCACCAACGCCTGGGCGTTGTCCGGCGTGAAATACATCAAGACGTTGCGGCAAAAGATCACGTCATACCGTCCGGGCGCCCACAGTTCGGCATTCTCCTCGCGCGAGATTGACCTCCTGGAACGTCACCGCGGTCCGAATACTCGCTTCGAGCTCGAATTCCCTGCCGATGCTGCGAAACCAGCGTTGTTGGCTCTCAGCCGGGGTCTCACGCAGCGCCCAAGCCGAGTAGCGGCCGCGCGCTGCCTTCGCCAGCATGGCCGGATTGACGTCCAGGGCGCGAATGGCGATGTTCCAGCCAACGTCCGCACCGCGCTCACGCAGCACCATGGCGAGCGAGTAAGGCTCCTCCCCGGAGGCGCAACCCGCGGACAGCATGCTGAGCGCGCGGATCGACCCCCGTGCGGCCCGAGCCTCCGGCAGGGCGACATCCGCGAATGCGCGGAACTGATCGATATGGCGAAAGAAGTAAGTCTCGGGCACGGTCAATTCGATGACCAGAGCGCGCAGATCCGCCTCGATATCCGGTCCCTCGAGCCGATCGAGGTAGGAATGCAATGCCAGCCCTTGGCTACCTGCGCACCGGTCCAGCACTTCAGCCAGAAACTCGAGCTTGGTGTCGTCGAAGTGAAGGCCCAAGCGCTCGGCGATCCAGCCGCGAAAGCGCTGGGGCTCCGCGGCTGCATGCACGATCACGCGGACGCCTCAGACGCCCGGATCTCGCTCCAAACCGACTCCGGTACCAGACGAGCCGCTTCGAGCACGAACAGCAACCGCGCATCCAACGCGCCGATCACAGCCATCTGTTCGGCCCCCGCCTCGCGCAGCAGCGGCGAAATGTCGGCGCGTATTCCCGCCGCCAGCGGGCGAATGTCGAGCACGGCATCGACCGCCAACACGACGGTCCGTTCGCCCAATTTGAGCGAGACAAATCGTGCCGCAGGAGATGAGATAAGCGGCGCAGACGGCGATGCCGCAGGCTTCAAGAGCCGGACCGCATCGACAATCGGTGCAGGGAAACCCCGAACGATGGCGACGCCAAGCACGAATGACGGCATTCCCGGCAGGGGTTCGATCGGCAGCGGGCGCATCGTTTCCCGAACGTCCCTAAGAGGCAGGGCGCCGATATGCGAGCCAATGCGACACAGCAAGAAGCGATCGCTCTCATCCCCCCCGATCATGCCTGACCTCCCATTGACAGCAACGAATGTAATCCAAATATATGTAAATACCTAGTCGAATCACTCATCGACCGGCTTTGGCCTCGGGGCGTAAACAGAATGCTCGCTGCGTTGACCCATTGGCGAATGCCGTCCCGACGCCGCTGCAGGCAAGCATCGGCGGGCAGCGATGCTTGATCGCTCGATGGTCCCGCTCGACCATGTTGTTCAGATGCCGGCGGCTGCGCACCACGGAGGAGCGCTACTCGGCCATCCCATCATGCGCGCGTTACGTCGCCTCCATCGCGAGTTGATCATCGCGCATGTTAATGCACGCCCCGATATTTACCTCGAATACCAGGGGAATCCCCGATCCCACGCGTCGCCGTTTACCCGAATCAGCAATATCATCGCGATCTCATAACGTCAGCGGCAAGCATGACAATTCGGCACTGAGTCACTGCAAAAACAGGTAGATACCAGGATATTGGCGCTCAAGATAATTGTTGGAACGCCGATCAAACGATTGTGAAATCGCATGCTGTAATGGATATCGACAACACGCGGCATAGCTGCGCGGTCCACGCTTCGTTGGCGCCCCCGGTCCGCATTTTGGTGGTGGACGATCACGGCATCGTCCGCGAAGGGTTGGCCGTTCTTCTCGACAGCGACAAAAGCGTGAAGGTTGTCGGATTCGCCGCCAACGGTGAGGAGGCCATACTCTGCACGCGACGCCTCAAGCCCGCGATGATCATCATGGATCTGATGCTGCCGGACCTCAATGGGATCGATGCCACGCGGCGCATTCTCGACGAATTTCCGCAGACGCGCATAATTGCGCTCTCCGCATGCAATAAAGCAGAACACGTCTGTCGCGCGCTGCGCTCCGGAGCACGCGGCTATGTCCTGAAAACGGCACTGGGAGCAGAACTGCTGCTCGCGGTACTGACGGTGGCCGCCGGCGATCAATACGTGAGCCCGTCCATGACTGCCTTGTTCGTTGATGGGACACCGCAGACCGACTCGATCCAAACAAGCCCGCTCGATCGTTTGAGCGTGCGCGAGCGCGACGTATTGCGCGATATCGTTGCTGGTTCCACCAGCCTCGATATTGCGCGGCACCTTTGCTTGTCCCGAAAAACCGTCGACACGTACCGCAGTCGAATAATGGTAAAGCTCGGCGTCTCCAATCGGTCGGCGCTAATTCGCTTTGCTCTGGATTACGACCTGCCGGCCGTGTGACGCGACCCTCAATTCTTGGCATTACACGTAGAGCGTCCACACAACGACACGATGTATCGTGTTTTTCCCTACATATCGCGATTGTCGTCTCCTTTAGTCTCTCTTCAGACGGTCGTCGCCTGGCCCGCGGACGTCGACCGCTCGAAGAGGGAGTACGAGATGCAAGAGCCACTCAGAATTTTATGTGTCGAACCCCGTCAGGCAGATTACGGGATCGCTGCGCAGCTGCTCACGGATTGCCAACTCGATTTCAGCTGGCAGCGCGCCGCGTCGGCGCACGAGTTGGGTATAGTCGCGGAGAGCTTCAAGCCACACATTGTACTTAGCACCGACAACGCGTCGGCGAATTCGAGTCATCGACTGCTGGAGGCTTTGCGCCTGCTCTGCGCACAAACACCGGTCATTCTCGTAACGAGCGTGGGTGAAATCGACTCGGCTGCCGTGGGCGGGACAACCGCTCCTCTCGTGGAATCGTTACGAGTTGCACAACAAGCCGCCGACTTGCGAAGAGGATTCTCCTCCGTCTTGGAATCGAGCGCGCAGCCCGCGGTGATCAGCAGCGCGGAAGGCTGGATTACCCATGCCAATACGAGCGCTTGCCGCCTGCTCGCGCTGCGCGAGCGATCGCTGGTAACGGTTCTGAGCGCGACACACGATCAATGTCCGCCGATGCCCCATTGGCTCCCTGTTTCGCCGGATGACGAACACCGTGCGGAGAGTGGTGCGGCAACCAGCGGCGCGACGCCGGAACAATGCCATCACCGCCTGGCCTACTTTGCCCCCTGGAGCTTACTCCCTGCGTTGGTACACATGAATGATCTCATCGGCCGCTTAACGGTACACAACGGCGAGCATTGCGCGACTTTGCCGCTGATCGCCATGGATCGGGACGGCGGCCGACTTCCGGACGACGTGTGCACTCGTGCGCTGAACAATGAGCTCACCGATGGTGCTCAATCCGATGCGCCAACCGATACGGCTCGCCACGGCTCGATCGTTCGCATCTCGCCCGATGACTTCCTGGCGGTGTTACCCGATCCATCACAACCGGCGAAAGCGGCGATCGCGGTTGAACGAATTCTCCAATCGATCGAAACGATCCAATCGTCCCATCGAAGTGTACCGCCATCGCATGCGTCGCGGGACGTACGTCGGACGGAGCCGGTGCGCCCCGCCCTCGACGAGGCGATGCAACGTCACGCGCTCAGTGTACACTTTCAACCGCAGTTTGATGTCAAGACGGGACGCGGTTGTGGCGTCGAGGCACTCGCCCGCTGGGTGCTCTGCTCCGGCGAGAGCATTGCGCCGTCAGTCTTCATTCCAGTCGCCGAGCGATCCGGCCTGATCCGCGCCCTCGGCGCGTGGATGCTCGAGTCCGCATGCGAAACCGCTTATGCATGGTGCGGCCGGGAGGCGCAGCGAACGACCTTGTCCGTGAACGTGTCGGCGCTGCAGATTGATGCAGAATTCAACAACGTCCTTGGGCGCACCCTCGAGAAATCGCACTTTCCGGCGCAGCAGTTGGAGCTGGAGATTACGGAAAGCGCGCTGATTGCGAATCCGGATCTCACCATCAGATACCTGAAGCAATGGAAGGAGATGGGGGTACGAATCGCGATGGATGATTTCGGGACGGGCTATTCGAGCCTGAGCTATCTCTCCAGGTTGCCCGTCGATTGCCTTAAATTGGACCAATCCCTCATCCACAGGATGACGCAGGACGTGAAGACGGCGGCCGTCACGCGACTGATCGTCTCAATGGGCGCGGAACTTGGCATCGACGTCGTTGCCGAGGGAGTCGAGACCGAGTGGCAGTTGAAAATGCTGACGGACCTGAATTGCCCGCGGGTGCAGGGGTATTTGCTCGGCAGACCGATGCCGGCGAAACAGGCGCAGATTGCGCTGCGAAAAACCTGGGGCAACCGCCCTCCGCCAATGACGTCCCCAATCGGCGCTGCCACAACGACATCGTATGCGTGAGGGAAACACCGCCGCGTTGCCGCAAGATGCCGAGGATGCCCCTAGCGAGCATCTGGCTTTGACCCACACGGACCCGGCGACCGGCGTGCACAACCTGCGCTACCTGGTGGAGCACTTGCCGCGGGAGTTGGCGCGATCGCAGCGCTATGGCCACGCGCTGGCACTCCTCAGCTGCAACATCGATGGCTTAGATCGCTTCGATGATCCTTCCGGACTCGAGGCCTGCAATGAGTTGTTACGCGCGTTTGTCGGGCGCACCGCCAATTGCATCCGAAAGGTCGACTGGCTTGCGCGGACGAGCCGCGATGAATTCATCGTGGTCCTGCCCGAGACGACGGCACAAGGAGCACGATGTGCGGCGCGCAAACTGCGGCATCTATTCGTCAGGAACCCTCTGCTCCAACCGAACGAGTCAAGCACGTTCACGGTGCATATCGGAGTAACGGCGGTGGAAGCAAAGCACGACCCCGATAGCACGCGACAAATTGACGCCCTGCTCCGTTCGGCAACCGTGCAGTCGCTTGCGGACCAGGGATTCCGCGGCGGGCCCCAGTGAGCGACGCCGGCGACGATACCACGCAGATTGGGACGCTCGAGATCCCCGTAGCGCCCACGGTGTTGGTCGTCGACGACGACATCCTGGTGCTCGCGCGGCTGCAAGAGCTGGTCGCCGCAGCCGGCTACGAGGTGCGCACGGCAAATAGCGGTATCGAAGCGCTAAATTCCCTGAAGCAGTCCTATGCATCGATCGTCGTCATGGATCTCAACATGCCTGACATGGACGGTCTCGATCTCTGCCGTCGAATCCGGGAGCACATCTGGCCCGGATACATCTACATCGTGCTGCTCACCGCCCGGGATAAAGAGAAGGACATTCTGGCGGGTCTGGACGCCGGTGCCGATGATTATCTCAGTAAGCGTACTTCTGCCGCGCAATTTGTCGCACGTTTGCGCGCCGCAAAAAGGATATTGTCGCTGGAATATTGGCTGAAGAATTCTCTAGCGAAGAAGCGCGAGCTGGCGATGACGGACGCGTTGACGGGCATTTACAATCGGCGTTACTTCATCCGACACCTCAGCCGGGAATTGAAACGCGCGCAACGCTTCGGAGGCGAGGTCTCCTTGCTGCTGCTGGATATCGATCATTTCAAGCGGGTCAACGACACCTGCGGTCATCTCGCCGGAGATATGGTGCTCGAGCAATTCGCCAGGCATATAACCCACTGCCTGCAGCGCGCGACCGACTGGTGCGCTCGATTGGGAGGAGAAGAGTTTGCCGTGGTGCTGGAGGGTACGAACCTCGAAGGAGCCCGCGCCTGCGCGGAAAAAGTGCGCCGGGCAATTGCTGACACCCCCATCGAGACACCGGCGGGCGCCGTCCGCATCACCGTCAGTATCGGTGTAAGCGGCTTAGCGGGGCTCGCCAGCAGAGACGCCGCCACTGCACATTCCCTCCTGGATCAGGCCGACACGAATCTCTACGTGAGCAAGGCGAGGGGACGTAACCGTGTTACGTGGTCGAGTTCGAACGGACACACTGCGGGAGCACGCGGTCCTGCGAATAAGGGGTCAGATCATGTCAATGCGAAAGTGCCAGTCCATTCTGTGTGTTGATGACGACCCCGATATTTGCGAGGTCGTACACGCGACGCTTCGTTTAGTGGCCGGCCTTGACGTACATACTGCCGGTTCGGGTGAACAGGCGATCGATCTCGCGTATGAGCATAGACCCGATCTGATACTCATGGACGTCATGATGCCGGGTCTGGACGGACCTGCGACCTTGAAACGTATACGCAACAGTGTGCTGATAAATGAGATTCCACTCATCTTTCTCACCGCCAAAGTGTTGCCTGCCGAAATTGCTCACTTCCTTCATTTGGGCGCGATCGGCGTCATCCGCAAACCTTTTGACCCTAACAAGCTCGGGGCCGAGTTGCTCGCCCTATGGGAAGGCAAGAATTCCGCCCGTCAAGTCATCGGTACGCTGAACGCACAGTCGCCTCTGCGGACTCAAACCGATTCGCCGGCAGAGAGCTTCCTGCGGCGCACGCGGGGTGATGCCGTTCGCCTGATCGAGATGTTTGGGCGCGTTCGTGCGGGCGACTGGTCGATACTAAAGGATGTCGAGCGCATCGGTCATTCCATCAATGGATCGGGGGCCATGTTCGGCTTTCCGCAGTTGAGTGCGACGGGCGAAGCCATCGAGGAAGTTGCGGGGGAAGTCATGGCGAATGACTCCACATGGCACGCGGGCGTCGACCTCGCAATGCAGCAGCTATTGCATTTCACCGAACGTCTCGCAAACGAAGTGGAAACGGCATGTCAGGCGAGGTCTCGGACAGCGAGACCGTCGGCAGCAGGATCGATTCGGCATCCGTTCGCGGCAGCTCGATATAAAAGATCGTGCCCCGACCAACCACCGTGGTGAATCCGATGCGCCCGCCCATCGCTTCGACGAGCTTGCGGGCAATACTTAAGCCGAGGCCCGTTCCCTCGAAGCGGCGTGTCGGCGAAGTATCGGCCTGCGCGAATTTTTCGAATATGTGGTCTTGAAATGCTTCCGGAATGCCGGGCCCCGAATCCTCCACTTCGACGCGCAGGGCGGTCGCACAGGGCAGGAGCCGAATGAGCACGTCAGCGCCGGGCAGCGAAAACTTGGCCGCATTCGACAATAGATTCGTGACGACTTGCATCAGTCGATCGGGGTCCGCCATGACTTGGTCGTCTGCCGGGCCGCCATCCATCAGAAAGCGCACCTGATATTTCTCCGCGTACGCAGAGTTGATCTCGAGCGATTGCCGAAGTAATTCCGACAAAGGGATGCTGACCAATTGAAGCGTCAACTGTCCGGCCTCGAGTTTTCCTATGTCGAGGATATCATTGATTATTCTCGCCAGCCGCTCGCTATTCTTATATGCGATTCGGACCATGGCAGCAGCCTTGTCCGAAAGACTGCCCATCGCGCCTGACTGGAGCAGCCCCAATGACCCGCTGATCGAGGTCAGCGGGGTCCGCAGCTCGTGGCTGACCGTCGAGACGAAGTCGCTTCTCATCCGGTCGATTTCTCTGCGTTGGGAAAGATCGACGATGGAGCTGAGTACAAAATTTCCTTCCGATGTGTGCAAGGGATTGAGGCCGATTTCCACCGGCACTTCCGAGCCGTCCTTTCGTAGACCGTATAGGTCCCTGTCCGCACCGATTGCACGCACTTGCGGTGCGCTGAAGAACTCTTCGCGAAACTCGGGATGGTTCTCGCGCAGTCGCTCCGGCACCAGCATGTCGATATGCTGCCCGAGCAACTCAGCACGCGTGTACCCAAAAAGGCATTCTATTTGGGCATTCACCAAGACGATGCACCCGGTGCAATCCATCAACAGCATGCCGGTAGGCGCCGCTTCTAGGGCCAGATGGAAGCGCTCGTCAGCGCGCTTCTGAACGGTAATATCGACGGTAACGCCGTGAATCCGAACAGCGCGCCCATCCATGTGCCGCGTGATCCGCGCCACGGATCTCAGGTGCCGTATCGCGCCGTTTGGATGGATGACACGAAACTCGCTGTCGAAAGGCCGCGCCCCATTGAGAGCGTCCACCGACTCCTGTGCGAACCTCGCGCGGTCCTCCGGGTGCAGATTGCTGGTCCACGCCGTCAAGGGTGATTCTCCCGCCAATGGCGAGCGCCCGTAGAGTTGAGACATCCGTTGGTCCCACTGCAGCGCCTCGGCCGCAATATCCCAATTCCAAAATCCCAGACCGGCTGCATCGGCTGCAATCGCGAATCGGTCGTTGTCTCGAGTCAGAGTCCGATTGAGTTCCGCGAGCTGCGCCGTGCGATCGGCCACGCGGGCCTCGAGTGTTGCCTTCATGTGCCGAAGTTCATCCTCCGCCCGAATACGTTCTGCGACCTCTCGCTCCAGCGCCCAGCGGGACTTCTGCAGCGCGTACGGTACTGATTTAATGAGGAGAATGGACGTTACCAAGGATGCCAATGCGGCAATCGCCTCGACGACGCCGGAAGGCCAGTAGCCCGGGTGCCAGATCGTCCATATCTCCACCCACTGCATGACGCCGGACGCGACGATGAAGACGGCAAAACACGGGAATATCCAATTGAATTGCAGATCTGCACGCGTACGCGCGAAATAAATCAATGTTATCGCAATCGACAAATAAGCAAGCGCCATGAGTCCCTCGGAGGCGACGTGAAGCATCAGAACGTCCGGTTGCCACGAACGATACGTGCCTTGAGGCATGAAATTTACTATTGAATAAGGATGTCCAACGGGGTTGGGCATCGGTTGGCCTCCTTGTGCAATCCTGTCGATGCGCAGAACGATACGCGACTTCGCAGTCGCCGTTCATTACTGAGATTAGGGGTGTCCCCTATTTGCGCGCAGACTCACATCAAAGGATTACACTGGTCGTCCACGGCTAAAGATATATCTGAATACGTCGATAACCTCGAGCGATGCCATCGCAATTACTCTTTACCGTCGGAGTTTGCAATGAGTCGAACCAACATAATTTTATTGGTCGAGGACAATCCGGACGACGCCGAACTCACGCTGCGCGCTTTCCGCAAGAACAATGTGCTCAACGAAATCGTGGTCGTTCGTGACGGCGTCGAGGCGCTCGACTACCTGTATGGCACTGGTACTCGCGCCGGACAGGAGCCGAAAGTAATACCGGAGCTGATTTTGCTCGATCTTAAGCTGCCGAAGATTGACGGTCTCGCGCTTCTGCGCCGCTTGCGGTCCGAGGAGCGCACGTGCCGCATTCCGGTCGTGGTGCTGACCTCCAATAACGATGAAAAAAGCATTCTGTCGAGTTATGATTTGGGCGCCAAGAGCCTGCTCCGCAAGCCTTTCAGTTTCGCGCAATTCATAATGGCGACGAAGCAGCTGGGTCTGGGCTGGCTGGTGTTGAACCAACCACCCGCCGAGTAACCGGCGAGATTCACGGCATCTCAGCTGCCGTTTCAAATGCAATTTCCACCGTTCGCCGCGAAATCGAGCCGCAATTCCACCCCGTCATCCTCATCATCGACGCAACGACCGATGAGATCAGCGGGCGCTGTGAGCCACCAAACGACAGCAAAGGAGAACTGAAATGAGCAAGATACGGAAACTATACGGACTCGCGGCCGCCTTCATCGTGATGGGCGCAATGACGGCGTGCGCTACCGTAGGAACCAACGACGCAAAAACGACTGCACACGTACAGGCAGCCCTCAACCAGCATCCCGAGCTGGGAGCACCCGGCTCGATAGAGGTGCAAACATTTGATCACGTGGTCTATCTGAACGGAATGGTGTCGCAGGGCATGCAGAGCCGGGAGGCGCAACAGGTCGCGCTGCAGCAGCCGGGCGTGATGCAAGTCCAGAATTTTCTCGCCGTTTCCAAATAGCGTCGCGGGAGGAACGGTTGGGTCCAATCGCGACTCATTACGTCGACAGCCGTGTGCCGGTTGCAAATGTAACGCAGACGGGCGCTCGGAGAAATCATCGCGAAATCTTCAAACCAGAACCTTGACAATCGAACATTGTTTATCATCCGGCGGCACTGCCTAGCGTCGGCGATTACTGTGCGAGAGCGCGAATTGCACTCTCCCGCAATCGTAGGTGCATTCTAGAAATATAGGTGCATTCTAGAAATTTACCTGCCATCGCGTCGCTGGATAGTGTGTCTTCAGTTCCATCAAACAGGCATGTGAGACGCAGCATGACTAATTTATCACGACGAGAAATCCTGCGCGGCGCTGCGGCATCGGCCGCGGCCCTCGGCGTGGCGGCCGCGGCAAGTGCGGCCACCTTTGGCAACCCGGACAGGCCTCCGGAAGGCCGGGTCAACGGCAAGAGCCCCTCTAGCCTAGATGATCCGGGCCCGCAGAATGCGGCGTTGGCTGGGCAGTTCCCATCATTCCAGGACCCTCCGGCCACTGACGTGAACGGCATGCAATTGTTCTGGGCCTCGTTCAACAATGCCCACAAGCGCTATCAAAATGGCGGCTGGGCGCGCGAAGTCACGCAGGAGGATTTCGCGATTTCGAAAGATTTTGCCGGCGTCAATATGCGTCTCGGCCAGAATGGCATCCGCGAATTGCACTGGCACCAGCAGTCCGAGTGGGCCATCGTGACGGACGGCGTGTGCCGGATCTCGATCCTCGATGAACATGGTCGCGCGCAGGTCGCGGACGTGAAGACCGGTGATCTGTGGTTCTTCCCGCCCGGTCTGCCGCACTCGTTGATGGGCGTGGGTCCGACCGGCAGCGAGTTCATGCTCGGCTTCGATAATGGCATGGCGTCGGAATTCAACACCCTGCTGGTGACCGACTTTATGGCGCATATGCCCCCCGAAGTACTCGCCAAGAACTTCGGCGTGCCGGCAGACGTCTTCAAGGCCATACCGGTCGATAATCTATGGATCTTCCAAGGTACGGATCCCGGTCCCCTGGCCGCCGCTCAGAAGGCGTCGCAGGGAAACCGCGCCCCGCCGCCGAACCCATACGTGTACGCATTCAGCGAGCAGGAGCCGGACTATCAGACCTCGAGCGGGTCCATAAAGATCGTCGACAGCACCAAGTTCATCACATCAACGACGACTGCTGCCGCGCTGCTCACGATCAAACCGGGCGGCGTGCGCGAGCTGCACTGGCATCCGAACGCGGATGAATGGCAGTACTGGATCAAGGGCAAGGGTCGGATGACCGTGTTCGACACGGGCCCAAAGGCGGCTACCGCAGACTTTCGGGCGGGCGATATCGGCTATGTGAAGAAGAGCCTGGGCCACTATATAGAAAACACTGGCGACTCCGACCTGGTGATGTTGGGGCTCTTCAAGACCGATCACTACCAGGAAGTCTCGCTGTCTGACTGGCTGACCCATAGCCCACCACAGATGGTGATGCAGACCCTGAACATCAGCGCTGAAACGCTTGCGAAATTCCCGAGGAACCACCCGGGGGTTATGCCGCGCTAGGCGCGACGCCGCGCTGGTCAACCTCTGCACTCGGCCGCACGTCAGGGACTCTACACATATGCCGCCTCCGGTGAATAATCCTCTGCTTGGCCTCGCCCTGACTACCGGTGCGACGTTTCAGACCGAGCTCGCAGCGCGCGACGCGCTCGACGGGCGCCGCAAAGGCATGCGGGCGTTGCTGCCGTTCGTCGGTCCGGCGCTCATTGCATCGGTCGGCTATATGGACCCGGGCAACTTCGCGACCAACATCCAGGCCGGCTCGACCTACGGCTACGAGTTGCTGTGGGTCGTTCTGTCTGCCAACTTGGTGGCCATGCTGTTCCAGGGGATGTCCGCAAAACTAGGCATCGTCACCGGACGCAATCTGGCGGAGCTCTGCAGGGAACAGTTCTCCCGCCGGACCGTGGTCGGCATGTGGATCGCATCGGAAATCGCCGCAATGGCAACCGACATTGCGGAGTTCCTCGGCGGTGCCTTGGGCATCTCCCTGCTGTTTCACGTACCGCTGCTGTGTGGTTTGAGCGTTACCGGAGTCGTGACCTTTGTAATCCTGCAGCTCGACAAGAGGGGTTTCCGGCCGCTCGAACTCGTGATCGCCGCTCTCGTCGCAGTCATTGGCCTCAGCTATCTGTGCGAACTCGTGATCGCGCCGCCGGACTGGCATGCCGCGCTCTTTCACACCATCGTCCCGCAACTGCGGGATAAGTCGGCCCTCACGCTGGCGGTCGGGATCATCGGCGCGACAATCATGCCGCACACGCTCTACCTGCATTCCGGATTGACCCAGAACAGGACACCGGCGCGCAACGACCGTGAACGGCGCGGCTTGTTGCGCTTCTCCAACCAGGAGGTCGTGATTGCACTCGGCTTTGCAGGCTTGGTCAACCTCGCCATGGTGATGATGTCGGCATCGGTGTTCAGCAAGTCCACATCGGGTATCACAGACATCGGCGTCGCATATCACACGCTGATTCCGCAGCTTGGCATGTGCGCGGCGGGCTTATTTCTGGTGGCGTTGATGGCCTCCGGAATCTCCAGCTCGGTGGTCGGCACGATGGCAGGTCAGGTGATCATGCAGGGCTTTGTCGGATTCAGCATCCCCGTCTGGGCGCGCCGCCTGATCACCATGGTGCCGGCATTCATCGTTGCGCTCAGTTTCAATACGATGACTGCGATGATCCTCAGCCAAGTCGTATTGAGCCTTGTCCTGCCTCTGCCCATGATCTCGCTCGTCATTCTATCTTCGCGCAAATCGGTGATGGGTGATTTCGTGACCGGCAACAGAACCGCGTTTGCAGCGATCGCAGCGACGGTGCTCATCGTGCTTCTGAACATTGTGCTGATCCGACAGATCTTACTTTAGCAGGCCGGCGATTCGGGCTGGCTGTTCCGTCGACTTCGGTTCGGATGGGCCCGCTGCCAGAATTTGCCCGAATCCCGCCACAGATCTGCCCGAAGCGGCTCGCACACTGCTGCCTGTACGGGGAATCAGGAGGGTGGCGGCATGTCTCCGGTTGATTTCGAGATCTGGCTGAATCACTTCGAACACCATGCTCAGCATCCGCGTTGTGTTCCGCACGGCCTTTCCGATCTTCTGGGGCCCGAAGAACGGCGGCTCATTGCGAGCTCGATTGCGACGTTTCAGCTCGGAGAACACTCCGAGGGACGTACGCTCCTGCGAGCGGCGCAACGCTTCGCGCACGAACGCCGATCTCCCCGCGCTCGTGCGGATCATCGAACTATTCATTCGCGAGGAGCAGCATCACGCGGCGCTGCTCCGGGCCTTCATGGAGGATCATCATATCGCGCTCAAGAGGATCGACTGGACCGATCAGATGTTTCGTCTCGTACGACGGCTCGCGGGTCTGGAGTTCTACCTGCACATACTCATCAGCGCCGAGCTGATCGGGATCGTGTACTACCGGGCCCTCGAAGCGGCCACGGATTGCCGGCGCCTGGTGGCGCTCTGCCGTGGCCTCGTGTCCGATGAGCTCGCCCACGTTGGATTCGAATCGCAGCTGCTGCTCGCGCTGCGAGCGGACCGGGCCGCTCCGCTGCAGACCCTGATGCGCTGGGCTCATCGCGCATTCTTCGCGGGCACCGCCGGCGTCGTATGGTTGACGCACCGTTCGGTGTTGCGCCAGGGGGGATACGGCGCGCGGAGTTTCCTGGGCGCCTGTCTGTCTCAGTACGCTTTCTACTTGGAGCCGGTGACCGTGACACCCGCATCAACAACAGGTGTCTTCGCCCTCAACAAGAAGACCCCACACTCAATGTTCGCGCCGGCCGGCAGGAGATGATGTTCGGCTCAAACCGGCTCATCGACATCCGAATGCCGCGCTCGTCCATTTCTTTGCGGATGGGTCTCTAGATGCCGCGGGAGGTGGCAACGTCAACTGGATGGGCGCTTGAGCGGGCTTCAATTTTTGACGAACCCGTGCGCAGCTGCACGATCGTGTCACATGTCAATCATGATTTGACGATGGACGAAAGCTATACTTCTTGCCGAGTCACTCAACACGAGATTTGGCAATTATGGCATCGACAAAATTTACCCGCCGAGGAATGCTGGCGCTTGCGGCTGCTTCATCGTCCGCGACCGCGTACGCCGCCGGTGGTGAAAAGATCGGGGACGCAAACCCGTCCGTGCCTGCAGGCGCTGCGGCTCTCCATCCTCAGACCGCTGCGGAATTGGCTGCGTCTGTCACACCAACCAATCACTCTTGGCCGCCGGGGAACGTGCTTCGATACGGCGCCACGGGTAACGGCTCTACTGACGACACTGCGGCAATTCAGCAAGCGCTCAATTGCACACAGCCGTCAGCACTGGCAAACGCCGAGATTTATCTCCCGCCGGGCATCTACATCATCTCGTCACCGCTGACGGTGCCGAACTATGTGACTCTGAAGGGCGCTGCGAAACGCATCTACCCCAACTTTACTACCGACTGGCAGACCGCCATTCCATCCTGGGGCTACAGCGCCTCAACCATTCAATACGCCCGAGGGTCCCACGGGGCCATTCTATCGGGAGGCAGCAACAGCGAGTATTTCGGTCTGGTGTTCCGGTCCGGGCAGGCGCGTAATTCCTCAGATTGCGTATGGGCCGTTGGTCAATCGCCGTCCGCTTTGCGCATGCACGCGTGCGTATTCCAGAACCTGGACCACATCGCGAGCAATTCAAGCGGCGCATATGGGGCGTGGCAATTCTACTCGAACCAGTTGACCGGCCTGACTAGCGCGTGGAGCGGCGTGTTGGTCGACATGGAGATATGGGGGAACGGGTTCACGTCGTTCTTGGGCAACGTGTTCAATCTACAGTCTGGAGCCGCCTCCTGCGGCATTTTCGGCAACCGCTTCGAATTCGGAGGCTTGCCCGCGATATTGATAAATTCCGGAGCACGGCAGCACCGGATTCGCGGAAACATTTTTGATGCGCATCTCCAGTGTGCGATCTACCTCAACAGTGCCGATGCAGGCCAGATTATTTCAGATAACTTGTTCAATCGGAACTGCCTGAACAGCGGAGGCGCGACCAGCGGCACGGGTCTTCAGAGTTCCTGCCATATCTACATGGTCAGTACTGGCGACCATATCATCACGGACAACACTTACGAAGTGGGTCAACCGGACTCGCCGGCCACATGCACGATTACGATCGCCTCCTCTAGAATCCGTTTGGCGCAACGCTATAACGCCGGATTACCGGTTGTTTTCGCAACCACCGGCACGCTGCCCACCGGCATCACGGCAGGCACAACGTATTTCGTCAGTGCTACTGGTCTCACTACCAGATCTTTTGAGATTTCCAGTACTTTCGCCAACGCCATCGCCGGGACGTCGATCACGCTGTCAGGCACACAGAGTGGTGTGCAATCGGTAGCCTTTCGGACGCCGTTATTTGGCATCGGCCTGGAATCGTGCATCAACACCGGAGCCACGCAATTCAGCGGCTTTACGCGCAATGGTTGCATCATGGGGCAGTTCTTCGTTGATCGGTTCGGCACATCGAACAATGCCATCCGGGCGATCGGTCCTATCTCGCTTCCTGCCGGGGTGTCGCCCGGCACCTCGAATGACGACTTTACGTCGGCTCTAGGTACGATCAATCAGATTTGCGTCGAGCCGGTGACGGTGGACGTGTACGAGAATCGGTCTGTTAACACGTCGCCCGGTATTTTGAGCCGCGTAAATCTGCGTGGCTTGGGATCAACCGCACCCACACTCACCAATAGCGGCGGCAATCACATGGGCTTCCAGTCGATGGATAACATCAACTACGGGGCACTCACCTACACGCTTCGTCGCGGCATGCAGTACGCGAGCGCGCAGCCAAACACCTCCCGCACCCAAGGGTGGTGGCGGGTAGGCGATCATATATGGAATAGCGCGCCACCAGCATCGGGGACGTTGGGCTGGGTGTTGACGAGCTTCGGACCTCCCGATACTTGGACCGCGGTCACGATCCCCTGATGTGCCCGAACCAATTCTAATGGCGAGACGAATTCCGAGCCGATTCGGGGGCATGCGCGTTCAACGAACCGATGCGTCCATTTTCGCCGTGTTTGACTGCGAAGAGATGTGTACTGGCCAATTTGAGCAGCGACTCCACGGTACGATGGACAAAATCTTTATGCATCGACCCTTGCGTTGTTGCCAGCCGAGCATTGGCGGATCGGGAAACTGCTTCGCAGCCAGCTCCGCCGCCCGTTCCTCCAGTTCGGCCACGAGCTCGCGCTGCTGCTCCAATAATGCCGCGCGCTGCGCGATCTGGCTCTCATGATGCCGGATCGCGGGAGCTATCGATGCCTCGAACCGTGCGCCGCCCATCCTCTGTCCGGCGATCAGCTCGTCGATGACGGCGTCGATCTCAACCAATGTCTCGATCGCACCGAGGTCGTGTGTGACGTGATGAAGCTGCACGCGTTCCACCCACCTGGTGACAGCAGCCCGCCATTCCACGACGGCCGATTGAAAGACTGTGCGAGCTTCGGCAAGTGAATAACGAACCTCGTTGTCGTGATCCGCCGCGGCCTCCTGGCGGGCGTTGCCCACTGCCTTCGCGGCGCGCTCGGTCGCGACGGATTGGCCAAGCAGAGCTTCTTCAGCGGCGGCCGCTGCGCGCTCGAGGCTCTCGACATGCCCGCGCAGATCATTCAGTTGAGCGCCGGACTTGTAGGCTTCGCTGCCTTCGAGCGCAGCGATCGCGCTGCGCAGGCGTTCAAGGTCGGCCTCGAGTTCCCCTTTTGCGGGTTTCAGCGGCACCGCGCCGTCCGAGCGCGTCGTCGTAGTTGGCCCGAGCCTTTTCTTCGCCGCGGCGAAACTCGCGGGAGATTCGCGCCCCTTCTAGCGCTCGGTCTGCAAAGCGATGCAGCTCCGCGCGCGCATAGTTGCGATAGGTCGCGTGGACCGGATAGCATCCATGCCTTCAGTACTCCCGATTGTTCCCCAGCTGCGTCGATGCGTCTGGTATCGGCGTCCAGCAAAAAAGGCAAAAGCATGTTCATTGCCGTCGATTTGCCCGAGCCGTTCACTCCGCGCAGCAATAGGCGACCGCCACCGAAATCCAGCGTTTCGTCTCCGTACTGATACACGTTGATGATGCCGGCGCGACTGAGCGTCCAGCGCGCGGGGCGTACGGGGCCTGGTGTCACTATCCCACCTCGGGCGCGGCACGCGTCCGGCGCTTCTTCGGGAACAGGGCTTCGACAGTCGCGCCGGCCAGCGCACCGATTGGCAGCACACGTACTCGCGGTTCCAATTCATATGCCTGCGACCCGGGATATAGAACGATGAGTTGCTCCAGCTGCAGATCCGCGAGTGCAGAACGCATTGATGGGGTAAGGGTTGGGGCATCCGCGCGCTTAATTTCAATTCCCAATCGGCGACCGTTCTTGAACAGCAACAGGTCCAGTTCGGCGCCTTGATGAGTGGCCCAGAAATATGCTTGATCGGGCTGCAATTGGCTGAGCACTTCTTCCACTGCATAACCTTCCCACGAAGCGCCGATTCTGGGATGCGTAAATAAATCCTTCTCTGTACGAATCCCCAACAAGACGTGAAGCAGGCCGCTGTCGCGAATGTATACTTTAGGAGCTTTGACCTGACGTTTGTTGAGATTCTCGTGCCACGGCTGAAGCTGCCTCACGACCAGCAACCCTGTGAAGAGGTCCAAATACCGCCGCACCGTCGATTCACCAATGCCTAGTGAACGGGCGGGATCAGCGGCGTTCCAGATATTGGCATGACAATGCGCGACCATTGTCCAGAAGCGAAGCAGCGCAGGTGCCGGAATGTTAATACCGAGCTGTGGTACATCCCTTTCAAGAAAAGTCTGAATGAACTGTTGCCGCCATGCGAAGCTGTCATCACTCGTTCGCGCCAAAAACGATAAGGGAAATTCGCCACGCTGCCAGTGTCGATTCAGTGACGACGCTCCAACTTCGTCGAGATTGAAACCTCCCACCGGAATGATTTCGATGCGACCCGCGAGCGACTCGGAGGATTGCCTCAGAAGATTGGGAGACGCGCTACCGAGAATAAGAAAGCGCGCCCGTAACGGCTTGCGATCCGCAAGCACTCGCAGCACTTGAAAGAGGTCCGGTCGGCGCTGAATTTCGTCAATGACGACGATGCCACGGAGTTCCTCAAGCGCCGTCATCGGTTGGCTGAGTCGCGCGAGACTCGCAGGATCCTCCAGATCGAAGTAATTGGTCGAATTCGAAGGTACGATGTGTCGCGCAAGTGTGGTCTTGCCGCTCTGGCGCGGCCCGATAAGCCCGACGATGCGGCTGCGTTTGAGAGCGCGCGTGATCCGCGCCTGCAATCGAGATCGCTTGATCATGACGGAAAGCGTACCATGAAAATCCCCCACTCATCGGTGGAATTTCACAGGGCGACACGGTGATTCATCGATAATGGCCGCTTAGCCATTGATTTAATTGGATTCTTTCAAAATTGGTGGGCCGTGGGCGATTTGGGCTGTTCCTCCGATCTTGATGCGCATAAAACTTAAGTAATTTCAATCGCTTGCGTAGGCCAATGATAGCCCGGCATCCTGACTCGCGACAGCGCGTACCTGATCCCGACGTGGCTTGGTCCCTCTTCCCAAACGCTTCTTTTGAGAATAGTTGCCCTCCTTATTAATTGATATTATTATGGCTTTAGGATAATTATGTCGATTAATAAAACAATCTCTTCTCCGCTTGCCCTGCGCGAGGGCTTTCATGTCGTGCTGCTCAGAGCTCTGGCAGAGCGACTGCAAGGACGCGATTGGGTTCTGAAAGGTGGAACCAATCTACGCCTTTACTTCGGCAGCATCCGATTCAGCGAAGACATCGATCTGGATGTGGGCAAGGACGTCGCAGGCGCCATGCAACGCGCCATTCCGGCGACGCTCGCTGACGGAGATGTGCAACGGCGTCTGCAAGCCCTCGGCATACTCCAGGCCTCGCTGATCGGCGGACGATCGAGTAAGTCGACCGATACGACACTGCGCTACAAAATTGAGCTGGTCGGACGCGGCGGCATCCGACCGCCGACCAAAATCGACGTGTCATACCGGGATAGATGCGAGGGAGATGAGCACGCGGTCAGCCCGGCGAATGATTCCGCCGTCCGCGAGTATCTTCGCCCAGATGACCCGCCGCTTCTATTGCCGAGCTACACGCGGCCTGCAGCCATCCGGCAGAAGATCAATGCCCTGGCCTCGCGCACGCACGTGCAGGCCCGTGATGTATTCGATCTGTTTGTTCTTGGAGATGGAACGCTCAGAGGTATCGATACTGGTTTCCTAAGACGCTGGCTAGACGATACCACGCTACGCAACGCGCGCAGCCGAGCGCTCGAAATATCCCACGCCGAGTATTCAGACACGGTTCTGGCCTACCTGGATCCAGCGCAACGCGAGCAGTTGCAGGACGAGGACACCTGGATCGCGCGTCAATTGTTTGTCGGCGATCTCATCGACCAGATCCTCGCCGTACCACCGGTAACAATCACATGAACGCCGTAGATACCGCAGTCTTCGGCGAACTGACGCATCATCGACCCGTATTCACCACGGCCGACGTCATCAAAACCACGGGAGGTTCGCCCGTTTGGGCGACCCAATCACTGTCGGCTTTGGCAAAGGAAGGGCTGATTGCCAAAGTTCGACGTGGACTTTGGGCATTGCCCGGCCACGCTGACTTCTCACCCTACGCCATCATTCCACAATTGCTGCGCGCCACAAAAGGAGAAAAGACCGACGTTCGCGGTTATGTATCGCTGCTCTCCGCCCTTAATCTCCACGGGATGATCGACCAAGCGCCGCATGTGATTCAGATCGTGGCGGAACGTATACGTCCCACCGTCCGAACCCCTTTTGGGACATATCAGTTCCATCGACTCGACCCCTCACTCATCGGCGGCTACGGTCCGTATCGAAACACCGGCAACTTCGACATCGCCACCCCTGCTAAAGCTCTATTCGACGCGCTGTATTTGTCGACCCGGCGCGGCCGGCGGCTGCGACATTTCCCCGAGCTGAGTTGGCCAGCGAATTTCTCTCGTCGCGAATTACGCGAGTGGATCGCAAAGATCGACGATAGCAAGCTACGGGTGGCAGTCACCGAACGGTGGGATGTCTTGCGGCAGTCGCAGCCATGAGCAGCAAAGAAATCTATGTGAGCACCGACGTTGAAGCCGACGGGCCGATCCCCGGCCCAAACTCGATGTTGAGTTTTGGCTCGGCGGCGTATACAGGCGGAAAGGAATTGATAGGCACATTCAGCGCGAACCTTGAAACGCTGCCGGGCGCAACGGCCGACCCCAAGACGGCAGAATGGTGGGCCCGACAGCCCGAGGCCTGGGCCGCGTGCCGGCAAGAACTGGAAATGCCTGAAACGGCCATGCGCCGCTACGTCGTCTGGCTCAAGGCCCTTCCCGGAAAGCCAGTATTCGTCGGCTACCCAGCCGGATTCGATTTTCTATTCGTTTACTGGTATCTGATCCGCTTCGCGGGCGAAAGCCCCTTCAGCTTCTCCGCCCTCGATATCAAAAGCTACGCCATGGCCGTGTTGAAAAAGGACTACCGCAAAAGCACTAAAGGCGGCATGCCCAAACATTGGTTCGACTCGCATGTCCATACCCATGTCGCCCTCGACGACGCCATCGAACAGGGTGCTCTATTCTGCAATATGCTTGCCGATAATCTCGGCAAGTCCTAGTGCGAACCGGCGTTGAACATTGACCAGGGATTTTGCAAGCCGCACCCATCGAAACAAGGAGTGGCGGCGCCGATCGGTATCGAGCCGGCTTGCCGATTCACATTTCGGGTGTCTTGGGCTTAGCTTTGGCCACTGTGCCTCCTCATTTTTGACTCACCGTCCTTGGCTTGGACAGTGTGCGCTTCCAATCCAGTCTCCGCCGCGGCGCATTTCACATATCGGCGGCCTACCGCCGGTCCAGCTTTGTGGCGCTAGCCGACGAGGGCTCCTCTTTAGCCTTCCAGGTTCTGCCTGGAATTGACCTCACGAGTTTTGCATCGGTGCGCGGGGCAAGTGGCAGAATTTGTGCGGTTCCGGGCGGCTAGCTCAGTCCATTGGGGTGGCGCTCGGCGGCTCGTCGTCGCGCGCCGATTGATCGCCGGCAAATCGTTGCGAGAGATCCTCGAACAGGTCGTTGAATTGGAAGAGCCTTGCGTAGTACAGGGCAGTGACCGCAACCATCTCGATCAAGGCGTCGAGTGATTCACGCATTCCCTCCTCCTGCACAATGCCCCCGCATATGGCTCGCTGCATCTCGTTGTGTTGATTGGGTGCGGTGCCCGGGGTCGGATGGGTATACGTTTCACAAAGCTCGGCGTAGCGGTCATCATCCATCAGGAGCACGCCACCTTCTGATTTGAGCCGTGTGCGGACCTTACCCGGGCCGAACTCCCTGATCCGTTCACGCTTGGTCGCCTTCACCCACTTAGGGAACGCGTGCTCGTCCATATGGAACAGTGCAACCAAGTTAGCAGTCTCCCCGATGCTGCGCGTCAGATTTAGCGCTTCATCGTAGTAGGCGATGTTCGCACGAGTCGATGCGGGCTCCACCGTCATCGACGTTTACCCTGGCGACGGCGACTGGACCCGTCTGTTTTCCGACATCGTGGGAACCGAAGGTCGGGTTTACAGCTTCGTGCCGGCCGAAGTCGCCCACTTCAAGAACGATCCGGTCGGCCGCATGCGGACGCTTGCGAAGAAGCCGGGCCGAAAGAACGTTGAAGCCGTCTCGGCGGACCTCGTGGCGATGCCGGAGGTCACGCAATCAGCGGATGTCCTGTGGCTGCACCTGTTCTACCACGATCTCCACACCGCGCTGATCCAGGCCAGGGGCGCGACGGCGGCTCAGTTCAATCGAGCTGTCTACGAGCGGCTGAAGCCCGGTGGGTCCTACGTCATCGTAGACCACGCCGCCGCCGTCGGGGCGGGAACGAGCGACGCCCAGTCGCTGCATCGGATTGAGCCCGCATCCGTTCGCGAGGAGGTGGAGGCGGCCGGCTTCGTACTGGTCGCGGAAAGCACCATGCTCGCGAACAAGGACGATGCGCACTCGATCAAGGTGTTCGATCCCTCGATCAAGGGCGAGACCGACCGCTTCGCCTATCGGTTCGTGAAGCCCTGACAGGTCCCGGCGCCGACTTCATGTCGACTCCCAAACCGTCCGCAGGTTCGGCGCGGTGGACGGGGTCGACGTTCTAGTATGTTAGGCGCCTACAACGACTTTAAGGGCATCGCGATGGCAGCATTCCTCGCGCGTTCCAGCTCCAACACCCGAGTTTCCAACTGTCCGATGCGATCGAGCGTGTAGTCATACGGGCTATAATCCATGAGTTCTTCCCAGCGTCGCCACGCGTTGAGGAAGCGTCGGATAGCACCGGCGCGAGTCGGCGCACCGGTGGACGCCTCGGCGGCAGGCTGTGCGTCGTTCTGTTTGTTCATACGACTCGCCTTAAGTTCTGCCTTGCAATCTATTCATCGCAAAATCTCCATCTGGTGGAAAGTGTGGCGTGCATGCCTTCTAAAGTTGCGACCAACCCCCGTCGACCGGAAGTTCGGCGCCGGTCGTGAAGGTCGCGTCGAACGCAAGGAAAAGAACGGCCTTCGCGATTTCCTCCGACGTCCCGAAGCGCTTCATCGGAGTGAGTTCGATCATATGCTTAGTGACTCCGACAGCCGCGTCCTTATCGGGGAAGGCTTTGTTGAGGATCCCCGTGTCGATGGGGCCGGGCGACACCGCGTTGACGCGAATCTCGCGAGGAAGCAACTCGGCGGCGAGCGTCCGAGCGAAGGATCGCAGCGCAGCTTTGGCGGCTCCATATGTGGCGTTGCCGGGCATTCCCTTGACGTTGGCGATCGAGGTCGTGAGGACGACAGAGCCTCCCCGGTTTATTAGCGGCGCGAGCTTCTGCACCGCGAAAAACGGTCCCTTGGCGTTTAAGTTGAACATCTCATCGTAGACAACCTCGGTCATGCTCTCGAGGGGCGCTCGGATGCTGAACCCGGCGTTGACGAAGAGCAGGTCGAAGGTGTCGAATTCGGCCTTCACCCGAGAGGCCAAGGCGTCGATGTCCGTCAACGAGCGCGCGTCGCTCGAAACCACGAGGGCGCCCTTCCCTAACTCTTTCTGGGCCGAATCTAGGCCGGCTTGCGAGCGACCCGTCACCAGAACACGAGCACCCCCAGCGAGGAGCATCTTCGCCGTCGCGAGCCCCATGCCGCTCGTGCCGCCGATAATCACCACTTTTTTATCTTTGTACCGTTCCATGTGTATTCTCCTCGCGAGGTTAGGGTTGCTTGCCGATATTGAACTGTTTGGTACGATAATAGTCGCGATGGCCGTGGTCAAGACAGTTTTGAACTATTTATTTCAAAATACCGTAAGGCCCGGTGGACGACCACGTAGCTCCGCAATCGCATGCTGAGTCTGGTCACCGCGACCATTTCGCCGCGACCGGCGCTCCTTCAGGACACCGCGCTCAAGGGTGCAGGGAGGGAAAATCGACGCCAGAGACCTTAACGACGGCCTGCCACGCGGCTTCCTGGCTGGCGCGATCGTGGAGGTGTGGGTGGCGCTGCGCCTCAATTGGGCCTGAGAACTTCCCTTGAGCCGAGGCGAAGAATTGCCCTGAGACGTCGGCTCCGAACTCCGACGCCTGGAGGTACCGACGGGCCGCCGTCTCCGGCGTCTGATTCATGCCGGGAATGAGGTTCACGATTGGGATAAACAGATACTTCAACAACGGGCCAGCGTTTCGCACCACCTTGGTGTCGGTCGCCCCACCGGGCGATACGGCGTACACGGCCATGCCGGAGGGCAGACGGCGGGCCAGCGCCGCGGTCCACCAAGCGATGATGAGCTTCGCGTCAGCATACGCATTGTTGGGCACGTACTTCACGTTCGGCCCGTTGCGCAGCAGGGCTTCAACAGCCGCGGTTTGGTCGCCCCGGTAGTATTTGGCCGCGAAGGCTGGCACGTCGGAGTACTTGAACATGGGTACGCCCCCGCGGGCAGGCTCCGCGCCGGCGATAACAATCCGCGCGTTGGGGCTAAGAAGGTTGGCGTGAAGCAACCCGACAGTCAGTTGATGATGGCCGATCAGCGGGGCCTGAGAAGCCTCAACGCCCGCCGCAGTGATCACGCGCTTCTTGGTTGGGACCAATCCGGCATTGAGCAGCAGGAAATCGACCGCCCGACCTTGTTTGAGCAGCTCGGCGAGCGCGGACTGGACGCTGGCCGGCGTGTCCAACTCCAGCTCCAGCGGCGTGAAGACCTGTCTTTTGGTTTCCGCTGCGAGTTGAGCGGCCGCTTCCTTGGCCCGAGCCAGGCTGCGTCCGGTGATGATGATCTCGCGCCAGCCCTCTCCGGCAAGAGTGCGGGCTGCGGCATAACCGAGCCCGGAGGTGGCGCCGGTGACGAGCGCGATCGAATGTTCCATAGGCGTCTCCGTGGTGAAGGGTGAAGGCCGGTCGTGAGGCCCCGCAAGGCCAGATTCGGCTTGCTAATTTCGAACTAGTCAGTTATATATTGATGGGATAATCATTGTCAATGAGTTTTGAACCAAATGATTCAAAATACCGCTAGGCCGGTGGGTCGACCGCGCAGCTTCGACGAGACGGGGGCGCTGGAAAAGGCGACTCAGGTGTTCTGGTCGAAAGGCTACGACGGAGTGACGATTGACGATCTCGTCGCCGGGATGGGTGTGGGACGGCCGAGCCTGTATGCCGTCTTTGGGGACAAGCGGGCGATATTCTTGCGCGTCCTTAGGGCGTACGCAGAACGGAAGGGCGCATCAGCCGCGAAGGCACTCCTCTCACCACAGAGTCTTCGCGACGCGATCGTGGGCTTTCTGAGGTTCGCTGTCGAAAGTGCGACCGAGAAAGGGTCCGCCCGGGGCTGTCTTATGGTGTGCGTCGCGCCGCTTGTGAACGACGCTGAGGTTCAGCGGTTCCTACAGAGCACGGTCGCGGGCGGCGCGGCGCTGGTGGAGCGCCGTTTCCGGGATGGGATCAGTGCGGGAGACATCCCGCCTGACTTTCCGGTAGCCGTGCGCGCGATCCAAGTCACGGATTTTGCTCGTGGCCTGACCATGCGTGCGCAGATAGGTACGCCGCGCAAGACGCTCCTCAAAGAGGCCGAGGAAGCGGCCGACTTAGTTCTCCTGCCGAGGCGCGTCTGACGGGTTATACCCAGGAACGCGCGGGTTCGATTCTCCCCCTGGGTGCATCGGGGACGTATCGATCTCCCATGACCGGAGCTCCGGGTGCGACATATGTGGCTACCAGTTTGCAGGCGATCTTGGACAATCTTGATGAGTGACCCCGTCGGAGTGTCGGGGCAGACCCGACGAGTCTTGCACGGGGTTGCGTACGACTTCTGCACCGCCGGACCCCACGAGTTCTGCATCGCCGGCGCGGGCAAGTGCAGAATTCTAGGGGCTCAGACGCTGCGAGATTTTCTCGTCACACTCTTGGGCATCCTGTCACCCTTCTTGCCTTTGAGGAGGGCCACGATCGCCATCGCATGGCCAGGCCCGACGCCGAAGTCCACCTTGAGCCAGGCCACCACCGCACCCGCCTTTACACTCGGCTTGAGCTTGCCGCCTTGCGCGAAACCCTTGTCGGTCGCGAGGCGCCGGAAATCCGCGGGGCTCTTACCGGTTTTCGCTTGGATGTTGTCGACGTAGGCTTGAAACGACACGGCCGCATTTTACGCTTGAGACGGGGTGGAGGGTAAATGCCACAGCGGAGCGACAGTCTTTGGGGAGTGCTATGGGTGATGTAGAGTCGAATTCTGGGGTTGGTCAGGCGAGCGCACTCGCCTCTGATGAGCATCGGACCGCTCCAGCGTATGAAGAGCAGTTCACGGCCTTCATCGATTTTCTGGGGTTCAGTGAAGTCAGCACTGAAGCCGACGATACCCGTCGGCTGAATATTCTCAGTCTCCTCCTCTCACTGTCCGCGCTACGCAGCGAATTCGCCATCCAGTCTGCTCCAATTGAAAGCGGAGGGACCTCCCACCGAATCATACCTGCGATCAGTACATTTTCTGATCACATCGTGATCAGCTATCCGCTTGCACGCATTTCTCGTGATGTTGGCCCCAATGAAAGCGCTGTCGCATTCTTCGTATTGAGTGGGTTCAACCGCCTTCTGAAAAGCATTGCCGCAGCCGCTCTGCGCCTAGGATTCTTGATCCGAGGTGGCGCCTCAATCGGCATACTCTATCATTCGCGGGGCGTGGTGTTTGGTGAAGCGATGATCGAGGCGTTCGAGATCGAATCTCGCGTTGCCGTCTATCCACGCGTAGTGCTGTCGCCGCGAATCACGAGCCGTCAAGCATGGGCTGCACAACACGAGGTCATCGTGGGCCACGACGGCTTGCACCACCTCGACTACCTTACGACCTTGATTCTGAGCGCGGCTCAACCGGGAAATGACTATACGCAAAGGACCCGAGCATTCTTCGGCGAGGTCGTCAACATCGTGTCCACAAAGCTCAATGAGCTTCGACGCGAGGGTCGACTCAAGGAACTTGCCAAGTGGACGTGGTTTGCGCGCGAACTCCGCCGCGGACTTGAAGGCCTGCCATCTCAGATGTTAGAGGCATTTGGCGTGTCCATCAGTGAGATCCCCTGGCCTCGCTGAACAATGGCGACACGGACGGTAGAAGTGACCTTCCCTGCCGACATCAAGCGGGCGACAATAAGTCATACTGTCCTTTGGATTCCCGCCCATCTCATCGCCATCGGCCCGGGTCCTGATCCTGGGGAGTCTGCCCGGTCGGCTCTCGCTCGAGCGGAGCGAGTATTACGCGCATCCGCAAAATTCGTTCTGGAAAGTCATCGCGACGCAGGTGCCCGACTTGCCGACCGACTACGCGGGGCGTGTTGGGGTGCTGATCGAGCAACGCGTCGCGCTTTGGGACGTGCTCGCGGCGGCCACGCGTTCCGGAAGTCTCGATGCCGACATCGCGGATGACGCGATTCCCAACAATTTCCGCGCTTTCTTTCACGCCCATCCCGGCATCTGGCTCATCGGGTTCAATGGTGGGACCGCCGCGAAGCTTTACGAGCGGCACGTACTGCCAACGCTGACGGAGCCGCTTTGTCGGCGTTGAGGCATAGATTCGCAGACCAAGTGTGAATCCGCGTGAGCCTGTATACGGTGGGGAGTGTGAATGGTGGGGAGTTACGGGAAGGCGACCGTGCGATTTTCTTATCTGTCAGCCAGTTAGGGTTACACGGGTGTAGGTTCGATTCGCCCCCTCGCCATGCACTGTCCCTTTCTTATTGATTTTTAAGGGATTCTTTTTAAATGGTGGGCCGTGTAGGGATCGAACCTACGACCAATTGATTAAGAGTCAACTGCTCTACCAGCTGAGCTAACGGCCCATAAACCTTGCAACCAACACAACCGAACTCGCACCCAGCCATGAAAGGTGGGGTGGACGACGGGGCTCGAACCCGCGACAGCCGGAATCACAATCCGGGGCTCTACCAGCTGAGCTACGTCCACCATCGTCGTACTTCCGACTTAAGATGGCGCGCCCGGCAGGAATCGAACCTGCAACCGCCGGCTTAGAAGGCCGGTGCTCTATCCGGTTGAGCTACGGGCGCCTTATAAATCAACAAGTTACAGCGCCAAACGTAATCTTTCAGGCCGACGCTCGGGTCCCAGGCAAACCGAATCGGAAGTGCGCGCGGATTATATAGGAGTTTCCCAGTATTTGAAGCGCCGAATGCGCCCGCCTCCCGGCCGGTCGCGCGCGGACCCATCAAGTCTCGGTCCGAGGCATGCCGCTCAACTCTCCACCGCGCGCTTCAGTTTCGCGAGCGCATGGTCCCATTGCTGGGCAATGGCTTCCAATGAGCGTCGCGCCTCATCCAATTGCGCGGGTTCGAATTCCCACAGCCGCTCGCGTCCCACTTTCACGTCGCGCACCAGGCCCGCCGCCGCCAGCACGCCCAGGTGCTTCGTGATCGCCTGCCGGGTGATATCGGTGCCCGACGTCAGCTGGGTGATGGACATGGCACCGCCCACGCACAGGGCGGCGATGAGCCGCAGCCGCATCTCATCACCCAGCGCCGCGAATAGCGGCGCGCAATTGCGCAACGGCTTGTTCGCCGCAGCGGCTCTACGATTGTGGCGACATGCTTTTCGATATTCTTCATCTGCTCATCCCACCCCGAAGCTGTTCATGCGAAATGCCGTCGCGCGGCGCGCCGGCGGAATGCTTGTCGAAGCCGGATTCCACCACGCGTGAGCATCACGCCGCCCTGCGCCATCCTCGAGCTCAAAGACGACCAGCGTCGTGGGCTCTTGCGAATAATCGACGGTCGTATCGATGGCGGCCGGATGCCAGCGCCAGGATAACAATCGCTCCGGAACGATGCGTTCGATGAGCACCTCCATCACAAGGTGCTCGTAGCCGGGATACGTGATCTGTCCCTGCACCGCCTTACCGGCGACGAAAGGCTTGCCCTTGAAATCGACGCCGAACCAGTCGCCGAACTCCTCGGCGTCCGACAGCGCGCGCCAGACACGGGAACGCGGCGCCTTCAGCAGGATCTTTCTTTCAATGCGATCCGTTGATGTGCTCATATGCAACCTCCGGGATGCATATTACGCGGAGGAAATATTTTATGCAACCCCTCAGTTGCCTTTAATGATCTGCACGGGAAACGATTGCCTGGGTCGCGGATGGAGTTCGCCTCAGCGCGACGGCAATACCCATTTCACAGGAATAAATTGGCTGCGAAGTGCCCGGTATGGACACAAAAATCAATGGTCGGGGTGACAGGATTCGAACCTGCGACATCTACGTCCCAAACGTAGCGCTCTACCAGTCTGAGCTACACCCCGAATATCGAAATCTTACGCCGAATTAGCCCAACGGCCGGCTGAACAGCGGATCGAAAGGCCGCCTATCGGAGGCGCGCTAGTCTACGGGGTTGGCCGATAAAGGCAATGTCGGGCGCCTACCCGGCCGTTCGCCGGGACCGGCGATGCACCGCGAACGCCACCGCCACGCCGATGAAGGGCAGCAGCGCGACCTCTTCGGCCTTGCGCACGATCAATGCACCCGCCAGTCAGCGCGCCGAACAGATACGAGACCACCACCGAGCTCTGGATCTTCACATCCTTCAGCCCCGACACATCTCCGTTGGCGATGGAGTCGGCGATGGTTCCGACCAGCTTGGTGAGCGTGGTCGTGAATACGATGGTGGTCAGGCTGATGGTTTGGCCGATGACGGCCTGCAATCCCATCGCCACGGCGAGCAAGCACGATCTGCAGATGATCCGAAGGTGCGTGAGCCACATGCGGGGTCCACATGGAGTAGAGCGCGAAAAACAGCAGCAAGCCGGCTTCGCTGGCCAATAGCAGGCTGAGCGCCTGTTCCTGAGCGCGGCCGCGCCGCTGCAGGACGCCGAGCGCGCAGCCGACGGCGAACCCGACCAGCGCCACCACCGATCCCATGGCCGACTGCGAATCGCTCTGTGCGACATAGTAGGCCAGCAAGGCGAAATTGCCGGTCATCGCCGATGCGAATACACCGCCCAAGGTGGCGAAGCTGATGACGTCCACCGCGCCCGCCGCAAAAGCGGTGAGCAGCAGTATCGATTCGTTGTATGTGAGGCTGACTTTGTCCGGCATGGATGATCCGTTCGCGTCCATGCTACCAATGTACGGCATCATTCGCGCCGGAATCGGCGGCCGGACCTCGCTCAGGGCGGGTCGACCACGTATCCCTTGGCACGAAGCTCATCGAGCAGGCCGCCGGGTTCGAGCAGCATGTCGATGTTCACCACGGCCACGGTGACCCCGCCCGCGTGCAAATGCTTCTCGAAGGCGGCGAGCCAGGTGCCGGCGCATGCGCGCAATGAGATCCGCGGCACCGACGCCTTCGATCCGAGCGCCGCGCGGCAGGCGCCGACTTCCCTCGGTTCGGGCAATTTCTCGATGCGCTCCACATTGCCGTTGGCCCACGCCTGTGCGCGGTCGACCAGGCGCGGCAGATCGCTTTCGAGGGTGACCAGGGACGCCGCAACACAGGCGTTCTCAGTCGCCGGCGGCAATGTCTTCATGGCCTCCAATCACATCGCCGACGCCCGCGATCTTGATTTCCTCGACGGGAACGTCGTGTTTTTTCGCCAGTTTGCGCATCGCCGCGCCCAAATCCAAGCGCGTGGATAGGCCCACTTTGTGGAATGCCGCCTGCTCCAGGAACGCCGCCGCGACGAGGGGACGAAATCGCTCCCACTTGGTGGGGTCGTCGGTGTACTTGGCTCGCTGAACCGCAAAGCGCGCATGCAGATCCGCCGGCAGGACATCCATGAGGCGCTTGCCGCCGCCCGACCATCAGGAGCTTGCGCTCCGTGATCAGCAGCCACAATATTCTGACGATGCCGATCTCGAACGGCTTCTGCACCAGCACTTGGTTCGTGCCGCCCAGTACCTGCTCCACCTGCTTCGAGCGCCAGGTGATCCCCTTGGGCAGCGGCGACATGCTGCCCAGAATCCACAGCTGCCCGGTGCCGCCGCGCACATGCCACATGCCGGGCCCCGTGCGCTCGCTGGTCACCACCACTTCGTCCAGCACCTGCGGACGGCTGATCCGCGCGGCACTGCGCTGGACAGCGAGCCCGCCGTCAGCAGAATTGCCGCAATAAAACCAGCCGCCGGCGCGCGCATGCCTCAGGTATCCGCAACCCGACGTGCGGTTCCGAGAGCGCCGCTATCGGCGATCCTTGACGTGGCTTGCCTTGCCGGCCGAGCGCGGCAGCGAGCCGCTCGCGGCGACGCGAATGTCCGCGGATATTCCAATGTTGTCCTTCAATTTTGCGGCAAGCAGCAGCGCTTCAGCCTGGCGTCCATTATCGCCAAGTTCAGGGCGGGCTTCCACGACAATCGAAATCTCGTCCAGGCGATTCGGCCGCGTGATTTCGATCTCGTAGTGCGGCGCCAGGCCCTTGCAGCGCAGGATCAGCTCCTCGATTTGCGACGGAAAGACATTCACGCCGCGGACGATCAGCATGTCGTCGCTGCGGCCGCTGATCTTGGCCATGCGCCGCATGGCCGTGGCGGACCCCGGCAGCAGCCGGGTCAGATCGCGCGTGCGGTAGCGGATCACCGGCATGGCCTCCTTGGTCAGCGAGGTGAACACCAATTCGCCGTGCTCGCCGTCCGTCGACCACCCGGCCGCTCACCGGGTCCACGATCTCGGCGATGAAATGATCTTCCCAGATCGTCGGGCCATCCTTGGTGTGCGCGAATTCCTGGGCGACGCCGGGCCCCATGACCTCCGACAGTCCGTAGATGTCGCAGGCGTCGATGTCGAACGCGGATTCGATTTCCGCGCGCATGCCGTCGCCCCAGGGCTCGGCGCCGAAGATGCCGATGCGCAGCGACGTCGAGCGCGGGTCGATGCCCTGCCGCTTGAATTCATCGAGAATGGCGAGCATGTAGCTCGGCGTCACCATGATGATGTCGGGCGCAAAATCGCGGATCAATTGCACCTGCCTTTCGGTCTGGCCGCCCGACATCGGAATCACCGTGCATCCCGCCGCTTCGGCGCCGTAGTGCGCGCCCAGTCCGCCGGTGAACAGGCCGTAGCCGTAGGCGATGTGCACCTTCATGCCGGCGCGGCCGCCGGCGGCCCGAATCGAGCGCGCGACCAGATTGCCCCAGGTGGCCAGATCGTTGCGCGTATAGCCGACGACCGTGGGCTTGCCGGTCGTGCCCGAGGAGGCGTGAATCCGCGCGACTTGTTCCCGGGGCACGGAGAAAAAGCCGAAGGGATACGCGTCGCGCAAATCCGCCTTGGTCGTGAACGGGAATCGGGCCAAATCGGCGAGCGAGCGCAGGTCATCCGGCTGGACGCCCGCCGCGTCGAATTTCCGCCGGTAGTTGGCATTGTTTGCGTAGGCGTGACGCAGCGTCGACTCCAAGCGCGTCGAGCTGCAGGGATTCGAGCTCGTCGCGGCCGGCGCCGAGAATAGGCTCCAAGGCGGTCAGATCTTGAATATCGTGGGTACCCATCGGCGCGGCCTTCGCGTGCGGCTACTCGGATCGGTCCCGATCGAAGGCCGGCCGGCGCTTCTCGCGCGCGGCGCTCAATCCCTCGCGCACGTCCGACAATTTGAAACCCAGAAATTCCAGTGCGAGCGACGTGTCGAAACTCGGTCCGGCCAAGCGCAGCCAGTTGTTGAGCGCATGCTTGGTCCAGCGGATGGCCGTGGTGCTGCCGGCAGCCAGGGTGCGTGCCACCTCGAAGGCGCTGTCGAGGACCTGCGCATCGGGGACGGCCATGGCGATGAGTCCGATGCGCTCCGCTTCGGCGCCCGACAGAGGACTTGTTCGTCAGCAAGATGGTACCGCGCCTTGGCCAGACCGCAGAGCAGCGGCCAGATGATGACGGCGTGATCGCCCGCCGCGACGCCGAGCCGGGTGTGGCCGTCGAGAATGCGCGCATTGTCCGCGGCGATGGACACATCCGCCAACAAGGCGATGGCCAGGCCCGCTCCCACCGCGCTGCCGCGGATCGCGGACACCACCGGCTTGGAACAATTGATCAGGTTGTAGACCAGGTCGCTCGCTTCCTTCCAGACGCGGATCAAGGTCGCCTCATCCTCGATCATGCGATCGATCATGTCGAAATCGCCGCCGGAGGAAAAATTCGATCCCTCGCCGCGAACCACGACCACGCGCACGGCATCGTCGATGTCGATGGTACGCCACACCAGCGCAAGATCACGGTGCATGGCCTCGGTCGCCGCATTCAAGCGGCCCTTGTTCGCCATGACAGTTCGAGTATTCCCGGCTCCGACGCGAGGAATTGCAGGCTGGGAAATTCCCGCGCATAGCGGGCAAGGTCGATCGGCGCAGGCATGGCACCCGGCTGGTTCATGAGGCGCTCCCCGGCGAATCCGGAACCGCGTAAATGCTGACCATGGTGAGCACGCGGTAGGAGGCCACCGTCTCCTCGTTCTGATTGGTGATTTCCGTGTCCCAGGCGACTTCGCCCCAGCCCTTGTCGGCGCGCAGACTCTTGCGGGCGCAGGTGAGGCGTACCTTGATTCTGTCGCCGGGTTTCACCGGCTTCACGAAGCGCAGCTCATCGAGGCCGTAGTTGCCGAGCACGGGACCATACTCCGGATCGACGAACAGACCCGCCGCGGCCGAGATGAGAAAGTAGCCGTGGGCGACGCGGCCGCCGAACAGGGGATTTCGCGCCGCGGCCGCTCTCGTTCATATGGGCGTAGAAATTGTCGCCGGACAAGCGCCGCGAATTGCTCGATATCCGCGACGGTCACTTCGCGCTCCGCCGACTTCAGCGTGTCGCCCAATTCCAGATCATGGAAAGGAATGCGGAACGGGTGCCTGCCGGGATCGCGCAGCCGGCTGCCGCGCACCCAGCGCCCGCTGACCGCGGTGAGAGTGTCGGGCGACCCTGCACGGCGGTGCGCTGCATGTAGTGCAGCACCCCGCGAATGCCGCCCATCTCCTCGCCGCCGCCGGCGCGGCCCGGACCACCGTGCATCAGCGGTGCCAGCGGCGAGCCATGTCCGGTGGACTCCTTGGCGCAGGCTGCGGTTCACGACCAGGATGCGGCCATGGTACGGCGCAAGCCCGAGGACGATTCGGCCGGCGAGGGCATCGTCGGCGGAGAATACCGAGGCCGCCGAGACTGCCCTCCCCGCGGCGGGCGAGCGCGATCGCATCGGCGGTGTCGCGGTACGGCAGCACCGTCGCGACCGGGCCGAAGGCCTCGACTTCGTGGACGGCGCGTGCCGCGGACGGGATCGCGCGAGAGCAGCAGCAGCGGCGGCACGAAGGCGCCGTGCACGCGGTCGGCTCCCTGCACCTCGAAGTGATCCAAGTTGCCGGCGACCAGATCGGCCTCGCCGCGTAGCTCGGCGACGCGCGCCAGCACATCGGTTCGCTGTTCCTGACTCACCAAGGGACCCATGCGCACGCCTTCGGCCCGCGGATCGCCCACGACGATCTTCTGCAGCGCCGCCTGCAATGCGCTCGACCACATCGCCCGCCACCGCGGCCGGCACCAGCGCCTTGCGGATGGCCGTGCACTTCTGCCCCGCCTTGACGGTCATTTCGCGAACGACTTCTTTGACGAACAGGTCGAACTCCGGCGTGCCCGGTACTGCATCGGGCGCCAGAATGCTGGAATTCAGCGAATCGGTTTCCGCGATGAAGGGCACGGCGTGTCGAATGATGGCCGGATGCACGCGCAGGCGCGCCGCGGTGTGCGCCGACCCGGTGAACGACACGGCGTCCTGGCAATTCAAGTGATCGAATAAATCCCCCAGGCTGCCGCACACCAGTTGCAGCGCGCCCTCGGGCAGGATCTTCGATTCGATGATGCGGCGCACGACCAGTTCGGTCAGATAGGCCGTCGCGGTCGCGGGCTTGACGATGGCCGGCATGCCGGCCAAGCAGCGTGGGCGCCAGTTTCTCGAGCATTCCCCACACCGGGAAAATTGAAGGCATTGATGTGCACCGCCGCGCCCTCGCGCGACACGTAAGATATGCTGCCCGACGAAGCTGCCGCCCTTCGACAGAGCCTCGACATCGCCGTCGACATAGACGCGTGCATTGGGCAGTTCGCGGGAACCCTTGCCGGCGAAGACGAACACCGTGCCGATGCCGCCGTCGATGTCGATCAGGGAGTCGTTCTTGGTGGCGCCGGTGCGATAGGACAGCGCATAGAACTCTTCCTTGAGTTCCGTGAGATGCTTGGCCATCGCCCTCAACAGACCGGCCCGCTGTGAAATGTCATCGCGCGCAGTGCGGGTCCGCCCACCTCGCGGGCGTGCGTCGAGGACCGCGGCAAAGTCGATGCCCGTGGAGGAGGCATGGGCGATGACCTCGCCCGTCGTGGCATCGCGCATCGCGACGCCGCCGTCCCGGCCGCTGTGCCAGGCGCCGCATACATAGCTCTGCAAGTTCATGCATCGAATCCTTGGGTCAGCGGGTTGGCGGGCCGCGCAGGCGCGAACAGCGCCCGCGGAACTGCGCGAGCACCGTGCCGGAGGCATTGGCCACGGCCACATCGTAGATTCCATGGCGCGCGCCGCGCGATACTTCCGTGGCGGTGGCGATCACGCGCTCGCCGCGCGGCGTCGGCGCGAGAAATTCGATGCTGGCGCCGGCCGCCACCATGGGATCGCCGTGGGAATTGCACGCGAAGGCAAAGGCGCTGTCGGCGAATGCAAAGACGATGCCGCCGTGGCACATGCCGTAGCCATTGACCATGTCGGGCCGCACCGTCATCGCGATGCGGACGCGCCCGGGCGCGACGTCGATGATTTCGATGCCGAGCGACTGCGACGCCAGGTCGGCGACGATACAGCGATTGAACCGCGTTCGCGGGCGCGATCGCACGGCATCGCTGCCGGCACGCCGGTGTCCTTCGGCATGCTCATCGGCCCGTGAAGCGCGGCGTTCGCTTCTCGATGAATGCCGCCACGCCCTCCGCGTAGTCGGCCGATCTGCCGAGCTCGCGCTGCGCATCGCGCTCGACGTCGAGCTGCTCGGTCAGCGAGCGTTGCCAGCTGCCGCGAATCGCGGCCTTGGTCCAGGCCAGTCCGCGCGTCGGCGCCACCGCCAGCTGCTGCGCCAGGGTATCGACGGTACGGCGCCAAGCTCCGCGTCCTCGACGCATTGCCAGATCATTCCCCAGGCCGCGGCCTGTTCCGCCGGCAGCTTGTTGCCGAGCAAGGTCAAGCCCAGCGCCCGCGCATTGCCGACCAGGCGCGGCAAGGTCCAGGTGCCGCCCGAATCGGGAAGCAGCCCGAGCTTGGAGAACGCCTGCACGAAACTGGCGGAGCGCGCCGCGATGACGAGATCGCAGGCCAGCGCGATATTGGCGCCCGCGCCCGCCGCCACGCCGTTGACCGCGGCGATCACGGGCATCGGCAAGGTGTGCAATGCGAGCACCAGGGGCTTGTAGTACTTGTCGATCGATTCGCCGAGATCGACGCCTCGAGAGCCGGGAGCCACCGCGCGATCGCCGAGATCCTGGCCGGCGCAGAAGCCGCGGCCGGCGCCGGTCAGCACCAGAACGCGGGCGCCGCTGCCGGGCAGGCTGCTCGAGCGCCTGGCGCACCTCGCCGTGCATCTGCGTATTGAAGCTGTTGAGCCTGTCCGGCCGATTCAAGGTCAGACGAGCGATGCCGCCGTCGACCCTGAACAAAATGGTGTCGTATGACATGTGCTTCCCCCGAAGCTCGGTGCGCCTATTTCTGATCGTAGCTAATTTCGAGCGTGGCCGTCGTCGGCCGCGCCTGACAGCACAGCACGAAGCCTGCGTCGGTTTCCCAGGGCTCCAAGGCGATATTGTGCGTCATCACCGCGGCGCCGTCGGTGATTCTCGCGCGGCAGGTCGCGCAGATGCCCGAGCGGCAGGAGAACGGCAGCTCGAGACCGGCTCGTTCCGCGGCATCGAGCACGGACGCATCGCCCGGCGACATCGGAAAGCTGCGGCGCCGGCCGTCCATGACCACGGTAATGGTGGCCAGCACTTCCTTGCGGGCAGCGGGCGCCGCGTCGCGTGGCTGTTTCGATCAGTCACGTCTCGAGCGGACGCGGCACCGCGGTGGCAAAGCGCTCGAATCGAATCGGCGCATTGCCGTTCAATGCCTTGATGGCGTTGCGCACCTCGTCCACCATGTCGCCGGGGCCGCAAATCAAGTATTCGTCCGCGGTGCGACACCTCCGGCAGATGACGCGCAAGCTCGTGCGACCTTGCGGCCGTCGATGCGCCCATTGAGCCATTCGGTCTGCTGCGGCTCGCGGCTCATGACGAAGTGCAGCGGCAAAGCGATCGATGTAGCGATTCTTCAGCGCCAGCGTCTCTTCGAGAAACATGGTGCGCGAAATGCTGCGATTGCCGTAAATCAGCGTGAAGCGGCTGCGCGGTTCGCGCGCGAGAATATCCGTGGCGAGCGACAGAATGGGCGTGATGCCGCTGCCCGCGGCGAAGGCCACATAGGAATGCCGGCGTTCGGCGCTGATCGCGGTGCGGAACCGTCCCATCGGCGTGCCGACCTCGAGCATGTCGCCGGCGCGCAAGTTCGCGGCGAGATCGCCGGACATCCGGCCGCCGCGTTTGATGCCGGATGCCCAGCTTGAGCACGCTCGCCGCCCGGCGCCGTGACGATGGAATAGGTGCGGCGCTCCTCGCGCTCCTCGATCATGCGGCGCACGGTGACGTACTGCCCGGCATGAAAGGCAAAGGCATCGCGCAGGGCGGAAGGAATCTCCACCGTCACGCAGGCGGCGTCCTCGGCGACGCGCTCGACGGCGGTGACTTTCAAGGGATGGAAGTTAAGCATGCGCGAGGTCGACGTCGGTCAAATGCATTTGAAGTATTCGAAGGGTTCGAGGCAGGCGCGGCAGCGATGCAGCGCCTTGCACGGCGTCGAGCCGAATTCGCTGATGCATTCGGTGTCGGTCGAGTGGCAGCGGGGACAGCCCACGGGCCGGTCGCCCCGCAACACATCCCGCATGGACGACGACGGATTGCTCCGGCGGCACGATGCCGTAGATCGCGAGCTTGCGCCGGCCTTCGGCGCGTGATCCAATCGCTGCTCCAGGCGCGGCGACAACACCGTGGTCACGGCGAAGGCGCCGACGTCGGCGCTTCTCAGTGCGTCTTCCACGGAGCGCCGAATCACCTCGGTGGCCGGGCAGCCGACATAGGTCGGAGACAGGCCCACTTCGAGCGCTGCCGTCGGGCCGCAGCTCGACGAAACGAATCAACCCGAGATCGACGATGCTCAAAGCCGGGATCTCAGGATCTTCGACCGATGCGAGCGCCGCCCATGCCAGCGAGCGGCGCCGGTCGGCATCCGTGAGCGCGGCGCGCGATATCATGATTGTCGCGGCGGACCGAGTTCACCAGCGCGCCCCCGGATAGGTACGCTGCAAGTGCTGCATCTCGGCGAGAATGTAGCCGAGATGTTCGCTGTGCTGGCCGCGCTTGCCATGCCAGGAATGCGGGCGATCGCGCGGGACGCTGCCAGCGTCGCCTCGCGTCAAGTATCTCATCGATGCGCGACGCTCCACGCGGCTTGCACCTCCGACAACCGCGGCGCCATGCCTCGATCGGCCATCGCCCGGTCCAACTCATCCTCGGCGAACAGCTCCACCGTGTAGGGCCACAGCGCCTCGCAGCGCCGACTGGACCCGCGCGTGGCTCTCCTCGGTGCCGTCGCCGAGACGCACCAGCCAGCCGCTGCTGTAGCGCAGGTGGTAGTGAATCTCCTTCACGGACTTTGGCCGCAATCGCCGCCAGGCGCTCATCCGCGGACCGGGTCATGCGCTCGATAGAGTTCGAGCTGGAAGGCATCGATCAGCACTTGGCGCACGATGGTCTGGCCGAAATCGCCGTTCGGCTGCTCCGCCAATATCGGCGTTCAAATACTCGCCGTGCTCGCGCAGAAAGGCGATCTCATCCTCGCCGCGGCCGCGGCCCTCGACTTCACCCGCATAGGTCAGCAACAGCCGCGCCTGGCCGATCAAATCGAGCGCGATATTGGCCAGGCCCAAATCCTCTTCGAGCGCGGGAGAATGTCCCACCCATTCGCCCAGCCTTTGCCCGAGCACCAAGCTCAAGTCGCCGAGGCGCAGCACGTAGCGGAACAGCGCTCCGCGCGTCGGCCTTGGGCCACCGCGGCGCTCATAGGGTCTTGACCTCGTCCGGAATCTCGTAAAAGGTCGGGTGACGGTAGATCTTGTCCCGAGCCGGCTCGAACAGCGAGTCGCTTTCCGCCGGATCGGACGCGGTGATGTCCTTGGACGGCACCACCCAAATGCTGACGCCTTCCTGGCGCCGCGTATACAGATCGCGCGCGTGATCGATGGCCATGCGCGCATCGGCGGCGTGCAGGCTGCCGACGTGCTTATGATCGAGGCCGCCGCGAGCGCGGACGAAGACTTCGTACAGGGGCCACTGGCGGCTGTCTTCCAACGGGGTGTTCACCGGGTGTACTCCTAGGCGGCGAGCGTTGCGGAACGCGCTGCGTTGCTTCTCTGCATAGGCGCTGGCGGCATCGCGCACCCAGGCGCCCGCGGCATGGGCGCTGCGGCGCGCGGCGAGCCGCTCCGCATTGCACGGCCCGTTGCCCTTCAGCACCTGATCGAACTCGGTCCAATCGATGGGTCCGAACTCATGCTGCTGCTTCGCCTCATCCCAGCGCAGCAGCGGATCGGGAATGGTGAGGTCCAGGAATTTGGCCTGCGGCACCGTGAAATCGACGAACTTCTGCCGCAGCTCATCGTTCGAGAAGCGCTTGATCTTCCAGCGCTGCGACTCGCCGCTATGCGTCGAATTGGCATCCGACGGACCGAACATCATGAGCGCCGGCCACCACCAGCGATTGAGCGCCTCCTGCGCCATGCGCTTCTGCTCCGGCGTGCCCTGCGCCAGGTGCAGCATCAGGTCGTAGCCCTGCCGCTGATGGAAGCTCTCTTCGCGGCACACCCGCACCATGGCGCGCGCATAGGGGCCGTAGGAGCAGCGGCACAGCGGAATCTGATTCATGATGGCTGCGCCGTCGACCAGCCAGCCGATGGCGCCCACGTCGGCCCAGGTCGGCGTCGGATAATTGAAAATGCTCGAATACTTGGCCTTGCCCGACAGCAGCTGGTCGACGAGCTGATCGCGGCTCACGCCCAGCGTCTCGGCGGCGCTGTAGAGATAGGCACCATGGCCGCCTTCGTCCTGCACCTTGGCGATCAGAATCGCCTTGCGCTGCAGCGTCGGGGCGCGCGTGATCCAATTGCCCTCGGGCAGCATGCCGACGATTTCCGAATGCGCGTGCTGGGAAATCTGACGAATCAAGGTGTTGCGATAGCGCGCCGGCATCCAGTCCTTGGGCTCGATCTTCTCCTCGGCATCGACGCGCGCGAGAAAGCGCTGCTCGAGCGCGGCCTCATCCAGCGGTGCCGCGTCCCGAGCCCTGCACTATCCAGCGCCTGCGTGTACATGCCTGCCCCCGAGGAGTTAGCCGCCGGACCATTCTGATACAGAAATTACTCCAAAATCAATTATTTTTGTATCACAACAGATCGAACGCGCTACAATGGCGAAAAATGACCGCACTGCTCCACCGCCGCCACTGAAGCTTCCCCCGCCGCCGCCGAACTCGTCGCGCGCTTTCGCCGCCAGCGGCCGCTGCGCGGCGGTTCGCTCATCGTGACCATATTCGGCGATTCCATCATGCCGCGGGGCGGCGCCGTCGCCCTCGGCAGCCTGATCGCCCTGGCGGCGCCTTTCGGACTCAATGAGAGGCTGGTGCGGACCGCGACCGCGCGCCTCGCGAAGGACGGCTGGCTCGAGGGGCGCCGCGCCGGGCAAGCTCAGCGAATACCATCTGTCGCGCGAACGGCCGCGAGCGGTTCGCCGAGGCGACCAAGCGCATCTACAGCGAACCGGACACGGCATGGTCCGGCCGCTGGACCCTGGTCGTCCTGCCGCCCATGCGCGCGGCAGAGCGGAAGGAACTGCGAGAAGAACTGATCTGGCGGGGTTTTGGCGAACTCTCCACCAATGTATTTGCTCACCCCGAACTCGATTCGCGCTCGTTGAGCGGAGAGCAGGCCCGCCACCGTTGGGTCCGCTCTCCAAGGTCATCGTGTTCGAGGCCAATCTCGCCGACGACGACGCTCCGCAGCGCCTGGTCGAGCTTGGGCTGGGATCTCGACGATCTGGGATCGCGCTACCGGCGCTTCGTGAAGCGCTTCGAACGCGTGCTCGCGGCGCTTCACGCCCCGCGCGCTCTGGATGATCGAGCGTGTTTCATCGTGCGTACCCTGCTTGATCCATGAATACCGCCGCCTGCATCTGCGCGATCCCTTGCTTGCCGCCGCGGCTGCTGCGCGCCGACTGGCCGGGAGCGCAGGCCGCGGCGCTCTGCCGGGATATCTATGCGCGCGTGTTCGCGGCTTCCGAGGCCCATCTCTCGCGTGTCGCGACCCAGCTCGACGGCCCATTGCCTGCACCGGATGCCTCGGTGATGCAGCGCTTCGGCGGCATAAATCACCCCCCGGGCTCGACCGATATCTAGTGACACTCGGCCGCAGCGCGCCTTAATTGCGTCGCGTTTTCTGCCGATTGTGCACCGCCCTGCGCGGCATGGATCTGGCTCTTCTGGGAGTGCAATCGGGCGGGTCGAAGAGTAGCCTTCAGGCAGCAGAACTCATCATCGAATAGTTGAATCGACAGAGGAGTAATCCATCGTGTCCATCAATGAAACGAATCTCAATGAGTTTCTCGGCAAAGCGGTGGGTGACCTCGGCGCTGCGATGAGCGCCGCATTGATCCTCGTCGGCGATCGGCTCGGTTTGTACAAGGAACTTGCCAAGGAGCCCGTCACCTCGTCGCAATTGGCGGAGCGAACGGGCACGCATGAACGTTACGTGCGCGAATGGCTCGGCAATCAGGCAGCCGGAGGATACGTTCAATTCGACGCCCGGGCGGGAAAATGGTCTCTGAGTCCGGAGCAGGCGCTATGCCTGGCGGACCCGAATGGACCCGTCGACATGCCGGGTGCGTACTACATCGTCGAAGCGACCTTTCATGCCTTGGATCGCACGCTCGACAATTTCAAGACCGGTAAGGGCACGGAATGGGGAGAGCATCACCCGTGTCTATTTCATGGAACGGAGCGCTTCTTCCGCGCCGGCTACAACTTGAATCTCATCACGTCGTGGCTTCCGGCTCTCGATGGCGTCGTCGAGAAGCTCAAGAACGGCGCGCGCGTCGCCGATGTCGGATGCGGGCACGGAGCCAGCACGATTCTCATGGCAACGAGGTTTCCGAACTCCAAGTTCATCGGATACGACTATCACGCCGATTCCATTCGCGTGGCTCGTGAAAGGGCTGCCGCCGCGGGCGCCAAGAACGCACAGTTCGAAGTGGCGGATGCCGTGAGCTATACGGGTCAGGCATTCGATCTGATCGCCTTCTTTGACTGCCTGCACGATATGGGAGATCCCATCGGCGTTTCGCGCCACGCGCGCAGCGCGCTCAAGGAAGACGGCACGGCGATGATAGTGGAACCGTTCGCCAACGATGACGTCAAGGACAATCTGAATCCGGTGGGCCGAGTGATGTACGGCGCGTCGTCGCAGATCTGTGTGCCGGTGTCGCTGGCACGCAATGGCCCCGCACTCGGCGCCCAAGCGGGCGAGCAGCGCTTGCGCGAGGTCGTCGTTACCGCCGGTGGCTTCGGCAGATTTCGGCGCGCCGCCGAAACGCCCTTCAATCTGGTGCTCGAAGCGCGCCCCTAGCAAGATCGCGCCGCAGCGCTCAGGATTCGTCCACGGGCCACTGCTCCGAGCGTCGCGACGACCGAACTGAGAAAGGCGTTGGCCTGGAAGGCATCCAGAGCCCGGTGATCGATCGTCAGCGTGAGATAGCACATCGAGCGCACGCCGATCGCCTCGACGCCGTCGACCTCGACCACGCACACACGGCGCTGCACCTTGCCGACGCCGAGAATCGCCACCTGCGGCTGATTGATGACGATGGGCGCGGCCAGCAGGCTGCCGCCCACCCCGTGATTCGAGATCGTGAAGGTGCCGCCGCGCACATCCTCGGGCGAGAGCTTGCCGGCGCGGGCGGCCTCCACCAGCTGACCGAGCCGCTGCGCGATCCCGAACAGGTTCAGTCCCTGAGCGCGGTGGATCACCGGGACGATCAATCCCTTGTTGCCGAGAGCCGTGCCCACGCCGATGTTCACGTCCGCGTGCAGTTCGAGCGCATCCGCGTGAAACGTGGCGTTGACTTCCCGGTGCGCGCGCAGGGCCTGCGCGCAGGCGCTGACGAAGTAGGCGGTCAGCGTCAGGCGCGCCCCGCGGGACTCGTAGTCGGCCGCGTGACGCGCCCGATGCGCCAGCACTCGGCGTGAGATCCGCTTCGAACAACGTGGTGACGTGCGGCGCCTCCATCAGGCTGCGCGCCATGTGCTCGGCCACGCGCCGGCGAATGGCGCGTGTGCGGCACTCGCGTGCCGCCCGGCGCGGGTATCTGCGTTTGCGCCGGCGCCGGCGCGCGTGCCGGCCCGCCGCATCCGCCGCATGACGCGATCACATCCTGTGCCGTGATGCGGCCATCGCGGCCCGTGCCCTCGATGTCGGCCGCCGCAATCGCATGCTCCTTCAGCAGCCGTCGCACCGAGGGACTCAAGGGCTTGCGCGCCTCGCGCGCATCGACACCGCTCTGCGAGCCGCGACTCGACGCGGCGCTGCCGCAGCCGGCTGCCGTCCGGCGCTCGCCGGCGACGCGCCGCTTTCCGCGGCGCCGCACCGATTCGCCGCGGCGAGACTCAAGCGCGCAAGCACCTCATCCGGGATCACCTCGGCATTCGCCTGCTTGAGAACTTCGATCAAGGTGCCGCTGGCGGGCGCGGGAATCTCCACGGTGACCTTGTCGGTTTCGAGTTCCACCAGGGGTTCATCCTTGACGACGGTGTCGCCCACCGCCTTGCACCAACGCAAAATCGTGGCGCGGGTTCCTTCCTCGTTGGGCGGGACCAACACGTCTGTGAGGGCGCTCATGCTTAGATTTCGGCCAGGGTGGTGATCGCGCGCGAAATCGTCTCGACGCTCGGCAGCACCTCATCGAGCAAGAACGGGACTGTGCGGACTCGGCACATCCGGCATGGCCAGCCGCTCGATCGGCGCGTCGAGATCGAAGAACGCTTCCTTGGCGATCACCGCCGCAATCTCGGCGCCGAAGCCGGCGGTCATGGTGTCTTCATGAACGATCAGGCAGCGGCGGGTCTTGCGCACCGACGCCAGCGTGGCCTCGCGGTCCCAGGGCGACAGGGTGCGCAAGTCCAGAAGGTCGGCGGAAATTCCGCCGTTCGCGATGGCCTGCTCGCAGCGCTCCACCATGGCGCCCCAGGTGACCACCGTGAGCGTCGTGCCTTCGCGCAACAGGCTGGCCTTGCCGAAGGGCACCACGAAGTCATCGCCGGGGTAGGGACGCCGCGCCCAGCTGCCATCGAGCAGCGAGCGATGCTCGAAGAATATCGTCGGGTCATTGCCGCGCAAGGCGCTGCGCAGCAATCCCACCGCGTCCTGGGCATTCGAGGGCATGGCCAGGCGCCAGCCCAGGCCGTGCACCCATTGCACTTCGTTGGATTGGCTGTGCCAGGGATCGCCGCATTTGAAGAATCCGCCGGGGATGCGCACCACCATCGGCGCGGCGAATCGGTTGACGGTTCGCCAGCGCATGGTCCCGCAGTCGTTGAGCTGTTCGGCGGCAGGATCCGCGTACTTGCGGAATTGAATTTCCGGCACCGGCATGAGACCGGCGGCCGCCATGCCGACCGCGCGGCCGATGATGCCTTCCTCGGACAGGCTGGTATCGAAGACCCGCGCCGACGCCGAATTTCTCCTGCAGTCCCGAGAGTCGCCGCGTGCACGCCGCCCTTGCGGCCGACGTCCTCGCCGAAAACCAGCATTCGCGGATTGACCGCCAGCTCATGCTCGAGCGTGCGGCGCACGGCGGTCACCAAATTGATGCGCGGACCTTGCGGGCTCGGGTGCGCCGTGCCCGGCGGCGGCACGATGCCGTCGCAACGGATTCCGCCCTGCTGCTGCAGGTCGAGGGAGCCGTCGGCTGCGCGATTCCGAAAATAGATAGCGTCGAACGCGCTTCGGGGTCGGGAGCACGCGCGCCGCTCGACGGTCGGCCAGCGCTTCGCGCCACCGCTCGGCGGCCCTGCGCAATCTCCAAGTCCCAATCGCTGGCCGAGACCAGGTCCGGCACCAATTGCGCACGCAGTTTGGCCAGAGGATCGCGATCTCTCTCCGCGGCGATTTCGGCCGCGCTCTTGTAGGTTTGAGTGTCCTGTCCCGAGTGCCCGGAAAGCCGCGGCACCAGCAATCTGATCAGCGCGGGTCCTCCGCCGGAGCGCACTCCCGTCACCGCATCTCGATGAGCGCGCGCGGCGGCCATCGGATCCGAGGCATCGCCCTCGAGCACGCGCAGTCCGCGAAAGCCTTGCGAGATTGCGCGCGATGTTGCCGCCCGGCGTCTGCTGCCGCGACGGCACCGAAATGCCGTAGCCATTGTCCTCGATGAAGAACAGGAGCGGCAGCCGCTCGGTGGTCGCGATATTGAGAGCCGCCCAGAAGCCGTTGGTGGCCGTCGAAGCATCTCCGCCATGCGCAACGGCAATGCTGTTCTCGCAGTCCTTCTCGCCGAGCACCGTCGGCGCGATAGCGCAGTGCCTGGGCCCAACCCACCGCGGGCGTGTACTGAGTGCCCACTCCGCCGCACACGGGCAGCACGCAGGCGCCGGATTTGCGCGGCAAGTTGAACACCACGCCGATATCGCGCCCCTCGCTCATTCCGCCGACGCGCATCATGGTCGACGCCAGCGCGTCTTCGCACCGCAGGCCCAGGCTCAAGAGCAGCGGCCGCGATCGATAGTAGGCGCCCACTCCGTCCCGCGGTTCCGGTCAGCTGGCGCGCCCAACAGCACCTGCGTGAGTTCGTGCCCGCGGGCCGAGAACTGGTAGAGAACCTTGCGCTCGGGCAGCAGCGTCGACTCTTCGAGGTCATCGAGAGCCCGCGATGTCGCGATTTGGCGCAGTACGGCACGCCATTCGAGAGAGCCGAGCTTGCGGCACTTCCCCTGCCGGCTTTGGGCTTGCATTCATTGCCTAAGACTAGTTCAGCTCAGTCAGACAACAATCGCCAAAAACACCACGAAGTGGCATAATTATTGAGTGATATTCACTAAAATATTGCCAGTTATGGAGCTATAACATGGAGTTTGACCGCTTTGACGCCCGGATACTCGCCGCGCTGCAGCGCGACGGTCGCCTCTCGGTGGTGGAACTCGCCGAAGCCGTCGGGCTGTCCGCCCACCCCCTGCGCGCGGCGCATCAAGGCGCTGGAATCGAGCGGCGCCATCGAGGGCTACGCGGCCATCCTCAATCCCGCCCGCATCGGACTCGGCGTGCTCGCCATCGTCCAGGTCAAATTGACCGAGCACACCGACGAAACGGTGGCGCGGTTCGAAAGGGAAATTCTGCGCATGGACGAGGTCACCAAGTGCTTTGCGATGACCGGCAGCTATGACTTCATTCTGGAAGTCTATGGCAAGGATCTGGACGCGCTGAGCAATGTGGTGCTCAAGAAGCTCATCCGAGTGCCCAATGTCCGCGACATGCAGTCGAGCGTGGTGCTGGCCACGGTCAAGCGCTCGGCGCGCATCCCTCTGGGGCACCTGCAGGTGTGAACCCGCCTCACTGCCGCGCGGCGCTGCTCGAACCTATCGCTGCTCGAATCTATTTCGAGCGCGCAGAACGAGACGCACGAGACACCGGCCTGGCCGCTGCCTCGGGTTTCTGCGCCGGTATCGGATTGCGCAGCGGGATGATGGTTTCGAGCACCACCGAGGTGCTCGAGTCGCCGAACATCGTCAGGCGCTGCAGTATTTCCGCCAGTTCCTCCACTGAACGCGCAACGACCCGCGCAATCATGCAATCGTCGCCCGTCACACTGTGCATTTCGATGACCTGCCGGATGGCCCGCGCCGCCTCCGTGAGTTGGCGCTTCTTGGACGGCGAAGCCCGCAAGCGCACGAATGCGCTGACGTTGAAGCCGAGACGCGCATGATCCAAGCACAGCATTGCCCCGCGAACGATGCCGCGGCTCTCCAGGCGCCGGATACGGTCGGCGACCGTCGGCTGCGAGATGCCGAACTCGCGCGCCATGTCGGCATAGGGCCGGCGCGCATCGGCATCTAGAGTTGTAAGGATTTTCAGGTCCAATGTATCCATAGATGAAGATCTCCTTGTGATTCCGCATTAGTTAATTAGCACATGACGCGAGAATATCTTAGATCATGTAATGCGGATCGGATACCGGGCGGCTATGATTTGAGAGAATTCATTACAGGCACAAAGGAGATCCGCATGGTGTCGCCCGGGACGCAACAGCTAGGCCCTCGTCAACGCTCCGGCCAACCCGGCCAACCCTCTGCGTGGCTCATTGCCTCCTGTCTGCTGGCCGTCTATGTCATCTGGGGCACGACGTACTTCGCGATCAAGGTGGGAATCGAAGGCGCACCGCCCTTCTTTCTGATCGGCACGCGCTTCATCGTGGCCGGCGGGCTGTTGCTCGGCTGGCAGGCGCTTCGCGGCCGCCCGATGCCGGCGGCGCGGCAGTGGCGTGGGGCGGCTCTCGTGGGATTTCTGCTGCTCGTGGTCGGAAACGGCGGCGTCGCCGTCGCTGAGCACTGGGTGAGTTCCGGCGCCACCGTAGCCCTCATCAGCGTGATGCCGCTGGCCACGGCGCTTTGGTCCGGCGTATTCGGCGAATGGCCGCGCCGCATGGAATGGGGCGCCATCGCTCTCGGCGGCATCGGCGCGGCGGTGATGCTGACCGGACGCGACCTGCAGGGAAGTGTCGCGGGAACGCTCGTGATTCTACTCGGCATCACCTGCTGGTCGCTGGGAACGGTTCTGTCCCGCCGCGTCGATATTCCGCGTGGGCCCACGGGATTCGGCGCAGAGATGCTCGCCGCCGGGTTGATGGCTCTGGCCGTCAGTGCGGCGCTGGGCGAGCACTGGGTCCTCCCGCATTCGCCGCGAGTCTGGTCGGCCTGGGTCTATCTGGTGCTGTTCGGCTCCGTGATCGGGTTTTCCGCCTATCGTTTCGTCGTCGAGCACGTGTCCTCCACACTCGCGGCGACCTATGCCTACGTCAATCCGCCGGTTGCCCTGCTCGTCGGATGGTGGCTGGGCAATGAATCCTTCTCGCCCAACACCCTGATGGGCCTGCCCATCGTACTCGGGGCCGTCGGCTTGCTCGCGTGGATCCAAGCACGCGCCATGAGCTACTCCCGGGCGGTCTCCCTCGCGCGCAGCGCATCGAGATAGCCGCCACGGCCGACTCCGGCGGCCGCGGCGGCGACGCGCACGCGTGGGCTCAACAACGCCGCGAGTTCGTCGGCATGACGATAGCCGCTCATCGATGCGGCGATGGCGCTTCCCGACACCGTGGCGGGATGAAGATAAATCTCCGTGATGCCCGGTGGCAATCGCGCCAGAACCGCCAGCAGCGTCTTCTCATCCATGGCGCCGCTCGCGGCTACGCCGAATATGCTGTCGTTGTGCGGCATGCCGGCCGCGCGCAAGCGGCGCTTCATCAGCGCATTCCAGGGAGCCAGCAGGGCGGCACCGACCCAGGGAGTCCACCGGCCGCCGCGCGCTGCAAACCAAAGAGGCTCGTCAGGCACCCTGACCGCCGAAACGCCGTACTCGCGGCCGATCCGTAGCAGCATCTGCAAAAGAGTCGGGTGCAAATGGAAATGCTTGTGCACGTTGACGTGATCCAACGCGAGGCCCGTGCGCGCGAACGCCGAAAACTGCGCCCGGATCTCCGCCTCCAATTGCCTGCGCACCGCCGCGGACGCGAAGAACCGCAGGCCGTTGACGAACATCCGGCTGTCCATGCGGCCGGATTGATCGGCAAGATCGGGGATGAGTTCGGGCGCAAGCGCCGCGCGGCCGTCGGCGAGGACGAGATGCAGGCCCACGCGCAGCCGCGGCAACTCGCGTGCGCGCCGAATCGCGTCGGCGGCGGCCGGCGCCGCCACCATCAGGCTCGCCGCGGTGAGAATCCCGGACCGGCTTGCCTGCTCGACGGCTTCGTTGACGGACTCGTGCAATCCGAAGTCATCGGCGGTGACGATCAAGAACTTTTGCATTGCCTGCACAGCGGTGACGGCCGAGCCGCCGGCCTTTTGCGCCGGATTATATCCTCACGACCAGCTGCGCCGAACCATCGCGAGTGACGTGGTAGCGGTTCTCCCGCCAGTGCACGCTGCGCGCGACGAAACTCCAAGCCCATAGGCTCGAGGTCAACAAGTCCCGCAGCGGCAAGACCACGAACTGCGTTCCCGCGCTGCCCGGCTCGCGCATGGATAAATGCAGTGTGACTCGGGCCACCGCGGTTGCAGCGAGCAAGCCGAGAGCCGGCGTCGAGCCTCCGGCCAGCAGCGCTCCGCATGCCGCCACCGGCACACCGAAGGTGATGAAGGAAAAGGCGTAGCCCACCGGCCGAAGCGCGCGAATCGTGCGCAGCCATCGCAGCTCATGACGCATGAGGTCCGCGAAGCTGCACTCGGCAACACGAACATCAACCACCACCTCGGAGAGCACGGTGCGCAACCCTAAGCGACGGGTCAATTCACCCAGCCGATAGTCGTCAGCCAATTGATTGGCAATCGAGGCGAAGCCGCCGATTCTCGCCAGTACCTGGCTCCGCATCGCGATGGTTGCACCGGATGCGAAAGATCGCGAACCGGCCATGGCTGCCACGCGGACCGACGGAATGAACCATTCATTGATGAACAAAGATCCCAAGAGCGACCACAGGCCTTGACGTGGGCACCCTCGATAGGCGCAGGTGACGATACCGACGTCGCCGTCGAGAAGCGGCGCCACGATCCTTGCGAGGTAGTCGCGAGTCACCCGGACATCGCTGTCCGACAGCACCAGGAACTCGTGGTGCGCAAGCGCCATCATATTGATGAGATTGCTCACCTTGCGGCTGCTGCCGTGCTGCCGGCGGTCGACGACGATCCGCAGGTCGCGCTGCGGAAACTCCTTTTTCAATCGATCCACGATGCCCAGCACCGGATCGTTCGAATCGCAGACGCCAAAGACCACCTGAAACTCGGGGTACGCCTGGTCGCAGAAAGATCGCAGGCATTCATAGGTTTCCGGCTCCGCGCCGCACAGCGGTTTAAGAACGGTCACCGCAGGCAGATCTCTTGGCGCGAGCCGCGAGGTCCCGGCGCGCCGGCTGACGGCGATGCATGCAATGACGCCGTAGGCCATGGCGAAAGCCGTGAGCGCAAATCCGACCCAGGGGAGCAGCGCGCGAGCCACCGAAGTCACGGTGCGCTTCCCGAAAATAGCTGGTTGGCAGCGCTTGTTTCGTTCATCACAGTTTCATCATCCAGGCTGGTTCTACTGCGGGCCGCCGACGCGCGCCCGTGGCAAGGTTTCCTAGTATGACATGCGGCACTTGACACTAGTTCGCTTTGTTATACAGAGTTCTACGCAGGATATGGCCGTCGACCGATTCGTGAACTCGCGTTGCTGCCGCCCGTCACGTTGCCTCTTTGGCGGTCCATTCGGATTTTACCGCGGCGGCCGCATCCAGCAGCACCTGTTCGAGCACCGCGAGGTATTCGACATAGCGTTTGCGTCCCAAGGCGCTAATGCGGCAAAACGTTTGCGGGCGGCTATTTTGCACGCCTTTCGTGATCGTGATCAGCTTTGCTTCCTCGAGCACCTGCAGATGCCGGTTCAGATTGCCGTCCGTCAGCGCGCACAGTTGTTTCAGATCGCCGAACAGCAATCCTTTCGAGTGCGTAACGAGCGAGGTCAACACACTGAGGCGCGCGCGTTCGTGAATGACGCGGTCCAGTCCGTCGTACGCGAAACGAGGAGCGCTTTTCCGAGTTCCACGTTTACTCAAGAGGTTCTCCATATCCGAATTGAAGGACGGCGGCGACCAGCAGCTGGCCGACGCCGAATGGAACACCCATCGACCAGGGCGACAGCGTCTGCGTGGCGCTGCCGGCGGCCAGGCAGAAGAGTCCGGCCGCCAAATACCAGACGCCGACGGCAAACATCTGCCGCGGAAGAAACCGGCACGAGGCAAATACGCCCAGGCTGAAGATCAATTCCCAAAGGCCGGGCAGCATCCAACACTCCTGCACAGCCACCCGCATCATGACGACCGTCAGCAGAAATCCGACCACCACGGCAGGCAGGAACTGCGCCACGGCGGACTGCACCATTTCCCTGGCGAGTCCCACATGGACGCGCCGGGCACGCGCGAAAGTCTCCGTGCCGGTCAGAAGCACCGAGACGGCCGCGGTCGGCCGCCCAGGCGCCGAGCCATACGACCAGGTCCGGCTTGGCCGTTTTCGCCATCCACTCCGTTTGCAGAGCCGCGACCAGGAACGCCAGGAGTCCGCTGACGGCGATGGATGCGGGACCATAGCCGCGAAATTCCGTGCCGCGCGCCACTTGATTGCGGATGGTGTGAATCTCGGACAGTGCTTGCTGCAGGTCTTTCATAGACACTCTCACATACTTTGCCATACAAAGCGTGACGGGCCACGACGCGAATCCCAGCCCTAGCCTCGCCCTTTAATACAGGGAATACCTCAAAGCCGCACCGCGGTCAATCGCACGGCGTAACCCGTTTGATTTCAGCGAAACGGGCAGCTGACGTAGTGCGAGCCCGCCAGCCCGAAGCGCCAAGGCTGATCCACCGCCTTGGAGATGCCGATCCGCGGCCCGCAGACGACGCGGATCCGCTTGTTCGCCGCCCTCAGGCTGAACGGCGCCCTATCCAGCCGGCTGCCGTTCAATTGACGCGTGACGGCCAGCGCCTGCCCGAGCCGGCCGGGCCCCGAGCAGAGCAATCGCAGATCTCGCTGGCGCCGGCGACCGCTCATGACTGAGATTCCGGCCGTCGGCTCCAGGGCGCGAATCAGCACGCCGGCGCCATGCCCGGCCTCGCGGCACACGAAGTTCAGGCACCAATGGATGCCGTAGGACAAATAAACGTACGCGCGGCCCGGAGGCCCGAACATCACCTCATTGCGCGGCGTCGGGCCCGGAGAAGCTGTGCGAAGCGGGGTCTTCCCGATCGTATGCCTCGGTCTCGACGATGATTCCGCCGACACCGTCGATGAGCAACGTCATTCCGATCAGCCTGCGGGCGACCTCCGGGGAGTTTCGCCATGAAGTCGATGGCATTCAATTGTGCAGCGCCTGATGCACCTGCTGCACGCAGGCCGAACCCTCCCCGACCGCGGCTGCCACCCGTTTGACGCTTCCGCAGCGCACATCGCCGACCGCAAATATTCCCGGCCAGTTCGTCTCGAAGGACTGCGGCGGCCGGACGGGCCGCCCGGCTCGCGGGCGCCAGATCCGCCGCGGTCAGATCGGAACCGGTGCGCACGAATCCCTTGTCGTTCAATGCGATGCAGCCTTGCAGCCAGCGTGTGCTGGGCACGGCGCCGGTCATGAGAAAGACGTGGCCGATGGCATGCGTCTCGAGAAGCTCATCCGGCGCGGTCTTTCCAAATCACCCGCTCGAGCTGCGAATCGCCTTCCAGCGATACGATTTCGGTATTCGCGTGCAGCGTGATGTTGGCCGTTTCGGCGATGCGGCGGATGAGATAGCGGGACATGGTGTCGGCCAGTCCCTGGGATCGCACCAAGAGATGCACGTGACGGCACTTGCCGGCGAGATAGACCGCGGCCTGGCCCGCCGAATTGCCGCCGCCGACCACGATCACCTCCTTCATCTCGCAGCGCCGCGCCTCGGTGGCCGTCGCCGCATAATAAATACCGGTGCCGAGAAAGCGCGACGCGTTGTCTATCGCGAGTTGGCGATACTCCGCGCCGGTTGCGATGATGATGGTGCGCGCGCGAACCGCGGTTCCGATGCCCGAGCTCGACCGCATACGGCCGTTGATCGCAATGCAGCCTCAACGCCGAATAAGCGGTGCGGATTTCGGCGCCGAATTTCTGTGCCTGGACCCGCGCCCGGGCGGCCAGCGCCAGACCGGAAATGCCGGTGGGAAATCCGAGGTAGTTTTCTATTTTCGAGCTCGACCCCGCCTGACCGCCGGGCGTGCCGGTTTCGAGCACCAGCACGTCCAGTCCCTCGGAGGCGGCGTACACGGCGGCCGCCAATCCCGACGGCCCCGCTCCCACGACGATGAGGTCCCGCACCCGGTCATCGTCGATCTGCTGATTCATCCCCAGGCAGGCAGCCACTTCTTCATTGCTGGGGTTCTTGAGCACCACCGCGCCCCGGCACAGCACCACCGGCACATCGTCGGCCGTGACGTGAAAGCGCTCCAACAGCGCCTTGCACGGCCGGATCGGTGTTCACGTCGAGATTGACGAAGGGAAAGGAATTTCGGGTCAGGAATTGCTGCAACCGCAGCGTTCCCGCCGACTGGCTCGAGCCGAGCAGGATGACGTCGCCCGTCTGGGAGACGATCAAGCCCGACGCGCCTCAAGATGAAGGCGCGCATGAACAGTTCGCTGAGCTCGGCATCGGTCTGAATGAGGGTGCGAAGGCGATCCTCGGTGATCACCAGAACCTCGCCCGCTTCGCGGACGCGCGAGCGCACCAGGCTGCCGATGCCCTGAAGCGTGCTCATCTCTCCCGTGAAGCTGCCGGCCGTCGTGCACCACGACCAAGACCTCGCCGCTCATGCCGGCCTGGACCACTTCGATGCTGCCCGAGAGAACCACGAGCATGGGAAGATTGCGGTCGCCGGGCTCCGCCAATATCTCGCCCTCTGCTCATGCGGCGATGAGTGCCATGCGCCTTCCAGCCTGGCGATCTGCGCGGCAGTCAGCTGCGGAAACATCTGCGCCTTGCGGCCGATGTAGGCCGGCGTATTGGCTATGCCCGCGTCGTGACCGTCCCCCGTCACGTCAGGAACACCTCGATATCGTCCGACGAAGCACCAGCTCCAATCTTCTCCGGGCTCGAGCGAGGAAATGATCGCGTGCTTGGATTCGAGAAAATGCCGGCGCGCATGCCGATTCTTCGAATCGTCGCAACACCCCACATGTCCGCAGATTCTGCACCAGCGAAGGTGCACCCATGTGTCGCCGAGGGCCAGGCATTCCCGGCAGACGTGTCCCGCCGGCGTGACGGCTTTTACAGTATCGAGATGCGTGCAATGCTGCCGTGTTTTGGCCATTTGAACTCTCCGATAAAGTCCGATTTGTTCCTTGCGCCTCCTCCACCGCGAACTTCGCGGGCGGACGGTGCTCTAAGCCCAGGCTGAACCGAATAAAGGGTACTCTTTCCTATGAATTTGCGATGTCTCGCGCTCATTTTAGCAACATTTCTGGCCGCAACGGCCTGGGCGGACTCCGCGCCGTTCGACCTCGCCGGACCCACCCTCGACCTCACCATCACCCGCGGCGCGAAGACGCTGCCGGCATCCGAAGTCCCCAATCTCGTTACCGGGGACCGCCTATGGATCAAAGCCGACCTGCCGGCCACCCAATCGGCCCATTACTTGATGGTTGCCGCATTTTTGAGCGGTTCGACCAATCCCCCGCCCGCAGACCTGGTTCTTTCCCTGCAAGACCTGGACCGGCAAATGCGCGCAGCGACGGATTGACGGTGACCGTGCCCGAGGGCGCGCAGCAGGTGCTGCTGTTTCTCGCCCCGGAAACGGGCGGCGACTTCAGAACCGCTGGTGGGCGCCGTGCGCGGACGTCCCGGCGCATTCGTGCGCACCTCGCAGGACCTGAATCAGGCGGAGCTGGACCGGTCTCGCCTGGAACGCTATCTGTCGGCGATCCATCGTCCTCAACGACGCCGACCCGGCCAAGCTGGCGGAGGCGGCTCCGCTCTTGGCCCGGAGCCTGGCGATCAAAGTCGACTCGAAGTGCCTCGACAGAATTCCTGAGCTGCAGGCACCGTGCCTGACGGAGGGCCAGGAGTCGCTCATTTTGAACGATGGGCACAGCACGTCGATAGTCGAGGCGCTGACTTCGGGTCCGGGCAGCGATTTGGCGATGGAGGCAAGCTATACCCCGCAACTGAGCTACGGCTACTACAGCCCGTACATCGCATCCGTGCTCGACATCGCGCGCATCATGGACTCCTTCCACACCGCGCAATATCAATATATTCCGGCGCTGGCCTGCGCCGCACGGCGACAAAATCGAGCTGACGTTGAACACGGCCCCTTCCTTTCACAACCCGAAATCAGTGCTGGTCGTGGCGCTGCCGGCAGTCGAACAGCCGCAGCTGCCGCCCTTGCACGCGGTGAATCCCAAGGAGATCTACTGCGCGGGCAGGACCGCGCTGGTGCTGCCGGTCGACGGCGCGCCCTTGGTGTTTTCGACCGGCTACGCGCACGACGTGACGCTGAGCCTGGCCGGGAGCGACGGCAAGAGCATCGACCTGCCCGCCACGGCCGACGCGGCCGCAGGGTGGCTACGTCGTCGACACCTCCGCACTGCATTCGGCGCGGATTGGGGGACAGCGTGCATGCGTCGCTGCAGGGGTATTGGGGTTTCGAGCGCTACCATGGACCGGGATTCGTTTTGATGAATGCGCACGCGAAGAGCTGGGAACTCGCCGCCGGCGACGAGGACGCATTGGTGGTCGGCCGCCAGGATACCGTCCACCTGCAGGCGGACAGCGTCAGCTGCATCGACGGCATCATGCTCAAAGATCCCGCCGGCAAAGAACTGAAGGCGGAATGGAAGACGGTCAAGCCCAATGAAGTCGAAGTGAAGCTGCCGCTGCAGGAGGCCACGCCCGGTGCCATGACTCTCCTGGTGACCCAGTACGGCGTCACTCAGCCGCAGCCCGTGGCCATACAGACTTTTTCCGAAGCGGGCCATTTCGAGCGGCTTCGACATTCATGCCGGCGATGCGCAGGGAACTGCTGCAGGGCAGCCGGCTCGATGAGGTTGCGCGCCTGTCGATGAAGAACGTGGTCTTCGTACCGGGCGAGCTATCGACCCGCAATGGAAGCGACGAGTTGACGATGATCGCCCAAGACGCCCAGGCGGCGGCCGGTCTCAAGCAGGAGCGCAGCATCGCCGCGAAAGTCACTCTGAAAGATGGTCGAGTTCTGCCGCTGGTCGCCACCGTGGATGCGCCGCGCCCCCGGGTGATGCTGATCGGCAAGAGCGCACAATCTTCCCCCTCCGGCAGGGACAGCAATATTCAATTGGCCGACCCGGGCGAGCTGCCGCAGGACGCCACTCTCACATTCGCGGTGCGCACTCAGTGGCCGACGGTATTCTCCCGGGACGAGAACATAGAGGTCGCCACGAGCGATGAATCGTCCGCCACCGTGCTGAGCTTCATCAACGGCGGAATCACGCTCGAGAATTCTCAGGTCGCCGTGGCCACGCTCAATCCGGCGAAGTCCTTCGGTGCCTCCGCGTTCGGGCTGCTGCAATTTCGCGTGGTCGACAAGGGCGTCGCGGGAGACTGGCAGCCCTTGGGCGATTTGGTGCGGCTGCCCGTGCTGAAGGACCTTACCTGTCCCTCGACGCCGGAACTGGCGTGCAAGCTCTCCGGCTCGAATCTGTTTCTCGTCGACTCGGTATCCAGCGATCCGGGATTCGCTCATCCGGTGCAGGTCCCCGACGGATTCCTGGGCTCCGCGCTCCCGGTTCCGCACCCGGCCGCCGGCCCGCTTTACGTGAAGCTGCGCGACGATCCCGCGGTGATCAATCCAGCCACCTTGGAGACGCTGCAATTGCCGCCCTCGCCCAACGATCAGGCGCGTGCCAACGATCAGGCGCGTGCGCGCGCCGTGCAATCGGCGCCCCCTGTAACAGCACCCACGGTGGCTCCCACGGAGCGCTCCTGCGGGTCCCATGGGGGCTCCTGTGACTCCCACGGGGGCACCTGCGGCGTTACCCGAAACGCCGCCTCCGCCTGCAACGCCGACCCCGCCCGACAACTCGCGCCCGCAGTCGCCGTCACCGTCACCGTCGCAGTCGCAGTCGCAGTCAAACTAGTAATTCGGCCCAGTGATATTGACCGATTCAAAGGGGGTCTGGGGAGACTGAGCCCCCGGCCCGGCAACTGCCCGCCCCGTTGCCGGGCCGAGGGCTTGGCCTCCCGGGCGAATCCCACAAACGACCCGGTCAACGTCATCCTGCCGAGGTACTAGCCGCCGCTTTCTCAGGTACTTTCTTTCCGGCGCCAATCCCTTAGAAGATCCCCAGCGCCATGCCCGAGGCCAGCGCCGCGCCGAGTTCCTCGCAGGATTTCAAGTGCTGCTCGGCGATTTGCTTCGGCCGGAGAATTTCTTCCGGCGTCTGCGCCTGCGTGCAAACGATGAGGGGATCGGCGATGGGCCGCAGGCGCCAGCCGGTCGCGATGCGTTCGATCTGCTGCGCGGCATTGCGGCCGTCGCTGCCGGCGCAGATCAGCGTTGCGTAGGGCCTGCCATTGAGCCGGTCGAGCGCTGCATAGTAAGTGCGATCGAAGAAATCCTTCATTTTTCCCGACATCGCGGCCAGATTCTCCGGAGTCGCGAAAATATAGCCGTCGGCGTCCAGCACATCGGCCGCCCGCGCATCGCCCGCGCGCAGCAAGGACACTTGCAACGCAGGCTCGCTGCGGGCGCCGGCGGCCGCGGCCTGCGCCATTTGCAGCGTTCCGCCGGTCATCGAGTGGTACACGATCAGCAGCGTCTTCATCGCGCGCGAATTATCGCAGAAAGGCGCGCGATCACGCTCGCCGAGCGTGGGCTATGTCCTACAGTCGGCGACGATGCCTGCCGACGGCACGGCCGAGCCCATTCGCGGACACTGCTCGCACCGGCAGTAACGCCGCCCGCCACAAGAGGTGCGATCATGCTTCACTATGCCGTAGTCTTCTTCGTCATTGCCTTGGTGGCCGCCGTATTCGGCTTCGGCGGAATCGCCGCCGGCGCCGCCGGCATCGCGAAAATACTATTCATCGTTTTCCTGATCGGCGCCGTGGTCAGTTTTCTGATGAGCGTCGGCCGCCGCGCCTGAAGCGGCGACTCCACTCGAACGAGGAACCCCAATGGAATCCGTATCCGATTCGCCCATCGCGCAGAAGGCCGGCCGCATCGCCAATGGTGCGGTCAATCATTTTCCTCGACAGCGTCGAGGATTTGACCAACGCATTGAAGGACATCGACTCACCCGACATCGCGAGAGTCCGCACCAAGGTAAGATCGCGCTCATGGCCGCCAAGAGCGCGGTATCCGATACGGCATCGCAAATCCGCGACTCAGGCTCGACAGAGTCGGCAAGCGCACCGACGGTTTCGTGCGCGACAATCCCTGGCAGGTCATCGGCATCGCGGCCGCAGTGGGTCTCGCGGTGGGCGTTCTGGCATGGACGGCGCTCCTAGCGGCCTACGGCGACGGCGCGGCCTACGCCCGCCGCCACTGCGTGACGCCCGCCCGGCTTGTCCTCGAGCAGGATTCCGGCGGCGGTCAACTGCTCGCGAATCCGGTCCGATTCGGCGAAATTCTTGGCGGAGCGCGCCGCCCGGCGCGCCGCGAGCAGAGTTTCGACGTCCGCATCGGACATGGCCTTGGTCGCCCACGCTGCGCTTCAAATAGGTATCCGGATCCTGCTGCAGCACGCCGAGCACCGCGCCCATGGCGCGCAGCGTCGCCGCCGCGCCGGCCGTCTTCGCCGAGTTCCCCGCGGCCTTCGCCTGATTGAGTTCCCGCGCCACGCCCTGCATGACCGCCAGCGCCTCCGGTGTATTGAAATCGTCGTCCATGGCGGCGCGAAATCTCCCGAGCCATTCGCGCATCGACGGCGACCCCGGCCCGCCGCGCATCCTTGAGCGCGCGGTACAGCCCCAGCAAGGTCTCGTCCGCTTGCGCGAGCTGCGCCGACGAATAATTGATGGGCCCGCGATAGTGGCTGCTCAACAGAAAGAAGCGCAGCACTTCCGGATCGCGCAGTGTCTTCAGAACCTCGCGCACCGTAAAGAAATTGCCGAGCGACTTCGACATTTTCTCGTCGTTCACGCGCACGAACCCGTTGTGCATCCACACGTGCACGAAGGGCGTATCGCAGGCGGCGCAGGACTGCGCGATCTCGTTCTCGTGATGCGGAAACTTCAAGTCCTCGCCGCCGCCGTGGATGTCGAAATAGCTGCCGAGCAGGCTCGTCGACATGGCCGAGCATTCGATGTGCCAGCCGGGACGGCCCTCGCCCCAGGGCGAGGGCCAGGAAGGCTCGCCCGGTTTCGCATGCTTCCACAGCACGAAATCCAGCGGATCGAGCTTGGCCTCATCCACCTGGATGCGCGAGCCGGCGCGCAAATCGTCGATTTTCTTGCCCGACAGCCGGCCGTATGTCGGGAACTTGCGCACCGAATACATGACGTCGCCGTTGACGGCGACATAGGCGTATCCCTTGTCGATCAAGAGTCTGAGTCATGGCGATGATCGGGCCGATGTATTCGGTGGCGCGCGGCTCCAGATCGGGCGCCTGAAGCCCGAGGGTCGCGCAATCCTCATGCATGGCCGCGGTGAAGCGCCGCGCCAGATCGGCCCAATTCTCGCCGTTGGCGGCGGCCCGCTCGATGATCTTGTCGTCGATGTCGGTGACATTGCGCACATAGGTGACGGCGTAGCCCAAGGAGCGCAAGTAGCGCTGGATGAGATCGAACACCGTCAGCATGCGCGCATGCCCGACGTGGATGTAGTCGTAGTTCGTCATTCCGCACACGTACATGCGGACTTCGTTGGGACGCAGAGGTTTGAATTCCTCTTTCTCGCCGGTGAGCGAATTATGTATTTTGAGCATGGGACTCGAGGCGGCGGCGCGCCGTCTCCGGCGACATGAGCTTGAGCAGGGGCCCGAGTTCGGGACCGTGAGCCTGGCCGGTCAGGGCGACTCTGAGCGGCATGAAAAGGTCCGCTCCCTTGCGTCCCGTGCGTTCCTTCAAGATTTTGGTCAACTGCTTGAGATCCGAAGACGATTGATCGAAGGCGTGCGACGGCGGCGGCGAAAAATTCCGGGCCGGCCGCCGCAACGACGCTCTGCTCGTCCTCTCCCAGGGGCGGCAGGTCGCCGCGCACCACCGCCCGCCACGGCGCGGCATCGGCGGGCAGCACCACATTGTGACGCACCAGCTCGACGAAATCGGCCGAGTCGTCCGCACCCAGCCAGGCGCCGATTTGCGCGGCTGGACATGCGTTCCACCGTCTCCTTCTGCCAGTGCACCAATTGGGACTCGTCGAAACGCGCCGGCGCGCGGCCGAGATGTTCCGGACGAAAGTGAGCGGGCATGTCGGCCGCGGGCCAGCCAACCGTCGATGTCGCTCGCATGCCCCAAGCGGAACAAATGATTGAGCAGGGCCGCGGGCAGGAATCCGCGCTCGCGAAACTCCTGCGCACTGGTGCTGCCGTGCCGCTTCGACAGAGGCGCGCCGTCCTCGCCGACCAGCAGCCCCACGTGGCCGTAGCCGGGGCGGCGCATGCCCAGCGCATCCAGCAGCATGAGCTGGCGCGGCGTGTTGGTCGAGATGATCATCGCCGCGCAGCACCTGGGTGACTCCCATGACCGAGTCATCGACGGCATTGCAAAAGAAGAACGCCGAGCGTGCCGTCGTCGCGCCGGATGATGAAGTCGCCGATGTCGCTCGACAGGAATCGCTGCGGCCCGTGCACCGACATCGATGAATTCGATGACCTGATCGACCGGCACGGCGAATCGCAGCGTCGGCCTCAAGCCCCGCGCCTCGCGCTCGGCGCGCTGCGGCGCCGTCAGATGCCGGCAGGTCCCCGCATAGCGCGGCGGCTTGCCCGACATGCGCTGCAGCTTGCGCGACAGCTCCAGATCCTCCGCCGTGCAGTAGCAGGGATACGCCAGGCCGTTCGCCGCCAATTGCGCGAACAAGGTCGCGGTAGAAATCGCCGCGCTCCGCCTGGGAGTACGGGGCCGACGGGCCGCCGATGTCCGGCCCCTCGTCCCAATCCAGGCCCAGCCAGCGCATTTCCGCCATCAACTCGTCGCGGAAGCGCCGCTGGCTGCGCTCGACATCGGTGTCCTCGATGCGCAAAATAAACCGGCCGCCGCTCTTGCGGGCCCAAAGATGGCTGAAAAAGGCCGTTCGCGCATTACCCAGGTGCAAGGAACCGGTCGGGCTGGGTGCAAAGCGCGTGATGACAGGCGGCGAATCGAACGTTACGGACATATCTCAAGATTGTACCTATTCGAGTAGAATCCCGAAGCATGAAACAGCTAATACTCCTCGTCGGATTGATCTCTGCGGCTTTTCCTGCCTGGGTTTCGCGGCCGGTGCACCGCCCGCCGCGGCCGGATCGACTGCCGCAAGCCCGGCGACGGGCGCGGCGGCCGCGCCGAGCGGAACCGCCAAGGTCCGGCCAAACCCGCCGCGGCCTCGGCTGCCTCGCCCCAGGTCCAAGTGGTCACCTCGATGGGCAGCTTCACCATTGAATTGAACGCCGAGCGGGCGCCGCTGACGGTCGCCACATTTCCTGAAGTATGTCGACCAGGGACACTACACCGGCACGATATTTCATCGAGTCATTGCGAATTTCGTGATTCAAGGCGGCGGCTTCGACAAGGACTACAAGCCCAAACCCGCCCCCTCCAAGGTGGTCAACGAGTCCGGCAATGGACTGACCAATGTGCGCGGCACCGTGGGCATGGCGCGCAGCGAAGATCCGCACGGCAGCGACGCTCAATTCTACGTCAACCTGTACGACAACGAGGCGCTCGATCCCGAATCAGACGCGCTGGGGCTACGCGGTCTTCGGCAAGGTCGTTCAAGGCATGGACGTGGTCGACAAGATCGGCAATGTCGTCACCAGCACGCATGGACTGTTCAAGGATACGCCGGTGCAGCCCGTGGTGATCGAGCGGATCGAGCGGGTCGCCGCGCCTTGACCGCCTGCGGGCCCTGGACCGCCGCCGGCCCATAGCCTCGCGTGGCCGCGCTCTTCATCTCGGATCTGCACATCGACGCGAGCCGCCCCGCGATCACCGAGCAATTCCTGGGCTTTCTTGTCGGCCGAGGCGATCCGCGCCGACGCCTTGTACATCCTCGGCGACCTGTTCGAATCCTGGGTCGGCGATGATGCCGCGGACTCATCGCAAGCTGCCGCCATCGCAGGGGATTCATGCGCTGACCTCGCATGGGGTGCCGTGTTTCGTCATGCACGGCAATCGCGATTTCCTGCTGGCCGAGCAATTCTGCCGCATGAGCGGCGCCCGGCTGCTGCCCGATCCCCTGATCGTGACTCTGTACGGCGAACCGGTGCTGGTGATGCACGGCGATGCGCTGTGCACCGACGACCGCGCCTACCAGCGCCTGCGCGCCACCGTCGGGACCCCGCCTGGCAGCGTCAATTTCTCGCGCTCTCCATCGCGTCGCGCCGTGCGCTCGCCGGCGCCGCCCGCGTCGGCAGCCAGGCGCACACCGCCGCGATGGAATATGCCATCACCGACGTCAATGCCGACAGCGTTGCGGCGGCGCTGCGCGGCGCCGGAACCGCGACGCTGCTGCACGGCCACACGCATCGGCCCGCCATCCATGCCCTGCAGGTCGACGGCCGCCCCTGCACGCGCATCGTGCTCGGCGACTGGTACGACCAGGGCAGCGTGCTGCGCTGGGATCAGAACGGTCCCGAGCTGGCAGTCGCTGCCGCGCGTCTGACGCGCAGCGCCGCTGGCCGGCGGCGGCGGACCGGAGTGAAAGCGAAACACCGGATCCGGCTGCGGTGATGAGCTCCGCCTCGAGCGCGGCAAATTCCTCGATTCGCGCCTGCAGCGCCGACCCCCGCCCGCTTGGCGGCGCGCCGCGCAAGATCCAGGTACACCTGGTAATGGCGCGCCTCGGCATTGTGCAGGCCGCTGAAACAGGTCGCTCAAGGGAGCGCCGATGGCCGTTCGCCAGGCCGCGAAGCGCTCGCAGGAGCGCGCCTCGATGAACGCGCCGCAAATCATCAGATCGACTTCGCGCTGCGGTTCGGCCTTCGCGACCAGGCGGCGCAGGCGCTCCGCATAACGTCCGGGCGCGAGCCGTTGCGGCGTCACGCTCATGCCGCGGATGAGCTTGGCCACCTGCTCGTAGTGGCGCAGCTCCTCGCGGGCGAGCCGCGACATCTTGTCGGTCAGCTCGAGATCCTCCGCGTAGGCGAACATCAGGGCGAGCGCCGTCGACGCCGCCTTCTTCTCGCAATTGGCGTGATCGATCAGCAGCACGTCCGGCAGCGCGCAGGCCTGGGCGACCCAGCCCGCGGGCGTGGGAACGCGCAGCAGGGGATGCGCGAAGATCGCCGCCGCGACCGCCGCATCACGCCGGAATCTTCAGCGCGGAAATCGCCTCGAGCAGCGCGCCGGCCGACTGATAGCGGTCGGCCGGGCGACTTGGCGAGCAGGCGCAGCAGCAATTCCCGGTAGTCGGCGAACTGCGGCGCAATCTCCGGCAGATCCGCCCGCTTGTGCTTGTAGATCACTTCCATGGCGGTCGCGCCGGTGTAGGGTTTGCGGCCGATCGAGCATCTCGTAGAACATGACGCCCAGGCTGTACAAGTCGCTGCGCGCGTCGATTTCCTCGGCGTGACCCTGTTCCGGGCTCATGTAGTAGGGCGTGCCGAAGATCTCCCGCGTGCCCGTCAAGCGACACTTCCATTTCGTTTGCCTTGGCCAGCCCGAAATCGATCAGGCACAGCGAGCCGTCGGCGCGCAGCATCACATTGGCCGGCTTCAGATCCCGGTGCAGCACTCCCACCGAATGAATGGCGTGCGAGCGCGCTGGCGATCTGCTCCAAGAATTTGAGCGCCGTCATGCGGCAACAGCGGCGTTTTCATGCGCTGCCGCAAATCGCCCGCCGGAAAATGCTCCATGGCGATGTAGGCATGATCGTCGGCGATGCCGAGATCGTAGATGCGCACGATATTCTGATGCTTCAGGCCGGCGACGATTTCATATTCCTGCAGGAAGCGGTCGAAGCCGACGATGCGCTCGGAGACGTCCGGCACCTGATTGAACACCTTGAGCACCACGAGCGTGCCGGCGCGCTCGCTCTCGGCGAGATAGATGGTGCACATGCCGCCGCTGCCGACCTGCCGGATGCAGCGATGGCCGCGGATCATCACGGATCCGAAGCGATAGCGCTGCTCGAAATCCGGCATGCGCGCGCAGCATGGAGAGCGCCTGCTTGTGCTCGCGCGAGGCGGCCGTGATGGCCGCTGATGAGCCGGTCGCGGTCGATCTTGCGGCCGTAGAGCGGTGCAGGCCGGGTACGGCGGCGGGTTCGGGATCGGGCGCGTCCTGCAGCATGAGCAGCACGATGGGCGCGAACTCGGGCTTGGCCAGCAGCCCGGCCGCCAGAGCTTCCGCGGCGGCGGCCGGCGGCGCTCCGACGATGATGACCGCGTCGAAGCCGACGGCGGCGAACTGCGCCTCGAGAGGGCTGTCCTCGCCCAGGCGATGTTCCACGATGTGCGCATCCGGCCACTCGATCTCAACGTGCTTTCTGACCAGCAGTCGATGATCGGCGCGCGCTGCGATCACCAGTAGACGCATGGCACGCCGCAGGCCGGCACCGGCAGGCTATCGGACGGACTTGAGCCCACGACCGGCATCGTCGCGGCGCTGCTGCTTGGCTTCGTCGGACCGCTCTCCCCGCAGGCGTTTCAGATACTCCGGCGTCACGTCGCCCGTGACGTACACGCCCGAGAAGCACGAGGTATCGAAATCCTCGATCTTGGCGTTGTCATGGCGAACCGCATGTTCCAGATCCTCCAAGTCCTGATAGATCAGCCAATCGGCGCCGATGATGTCGCGCACCTCGTCGTCGGTATGGCCCGCGGCCACCAGCTCCGAGGCATCCGGCATGTCGATGCCGTAGACATTGGGATAGCGCACCGGCGGCGCGGCGGACGCGAAATACACCTTCTTGGCGCCCGCCTCGCGCGCCATGTCGATGATCTGCGCCGACGTGGTGCCGCGCACGATGGAATCATCGACCAGCAGCACGTTCTTGCCGCGGAACTCCAGATCGATGGCGTTCAGCTTGCTGCGCACCGATTTCGAGCGCTGCTCCTGGCCCGGCATGATGAAGGTGCGGCCGATGTAGCGATTCTTGATGAAGCCCTCGCGATACTTGACGCCGAGCAGCTGCGCCACCTGCACGGCGCTGGTGCGGCTGGTGTCGGGAATCGGAATGACCACGTCGATGTCATGCTCCGGGCCGCTCGCGCTTGATCTTCTCGGCCAGGCGCTCGCCCATGCGCAGGCGCGCCTTGTACACCGAGATATTGTCGATGATCGAATCGGGCCGCGCGAAATACACGTATTCGAAAATGCACGGCGTGTGGCGCGCCATCGCCACGCATTGCTGCGCGTAGAAGCGGCCCTGCTCGTCGATGAACACCGCCTCGCCGGGCGCCACGTCGCGCACCATGTCGAATCCCAGCATGTCGAGCGCCACGCTCTCGGATGCCAGCATCCATTCGGTGCCCTTCTTGGTGTCGCGCTTGCCGATCACCAGCGGGCCGTATCCCGTTCGGATCGCGAAAGCCCAGAATGCCGTGGCCGATCACCATGGCGACCACCGCATAGCCGCCGCGGCAGCGGCGGTACACGGCGTTGGCCGCGGCGAAAATGTCCGCCGGCGTGACGCGCGGCGTGCCGACGCGCTGCAGTTCGGACGCCAGCACATTGAGCAGCACTTCGGAATCGGAGCCGGTATTCAGATGGCGGCGATCCTCGCGCACCAGCACCTCGGTGAGCTCGCGCGAGTTGGTCAGGTTGCCGTTGTGGCCCAGGCAAATGCCGTAAGGCGAGTTCACGTAAAACGGCTGCGCGTCGTTCGCGCTGTCGGCGCCCGGCCGTCGGATAGCGGACATGCCCGATGCCGACATTGCCCTTGAGCTTGAGCATGTGCTTCTGCTGAAACACATCGCGCACCAGACCCGAGTCCTTGCGCATGAAGAGCTCGCCGTTCTGGAGGTCATGATGCCCGCGGCATCCTGGCCGCGATGCTGCAGCACCGTCAGCGCATCATAGATGCGTTGATTGACCGCGCTCACGCCGACCATTCCGATGATTCCGCACATGAAGGACCTCCGCCCTACTTGGGTCTGACTTTGACTCCGGTCAGGCGCTCGAGCTTGGCCCAAGGTTCGCCTTTCTCGCCGACCATGGCCCGCAGCCAATCGCCGACCGTCTCGCCGTAAGGAACCAGCTTCGACCGGTTCCACCACTCTTCGTGATTCAAATGCAGCAGTTCGCCGCCGATGATCATCAGTCCCACCAGCACCATGCCGCGCACCATGCCGAACAGCAGCCCGATCACCCGGTCCATCGGCACCCAAGCCCAAGCTGCGCGTGAAGTAGCTCAGCAGCATGCCGACGACCCAGCCGACCAAGAGCACGAGCACCAGTACGACACAGGCGCCCCACCCAGGGCGCCACTTTAGGATCGGCGAGCAGGCCGCCCAGGTGAGGCTCGATGAGGGGGCCGAATTTCCAGGCCGCCCAAATGGCGACGATCCAGAAGACCACGGAAGCGGCCTCACGCACGAATCCGCGCAGCAATCCGATCAGGGTTGAACCCAACAGAACCAAAAGTATTAAGACATCGGCTCCGGTCATGTTTTCAGGCTAGTTCCCAGGATTTCCAAGCGCTTATTTCCAAGCGCTCATTTCCAAGCGCTTCGCGCTACAGTCAACGGGGTCGAGGCGACCCCGTCCGAAAATGTTTGTAAGAGATTCAGGCATTCTACCGGAGCAGCGGTGAGCGCTCGTCGTGAAACGAGCGTCACAAACTCCAAATCAAGTGGCCGGGGGCACCAGGCTCCCGACATGTCCCAATGCCTTCAGCTTCGCCGCCGTCTGGGTAGCGGCAGTGTGGTCCGCCAAGGGGCCGACGCGCACTCGGTACCGCTGGGAGGCTCCCGAGCCGCCCGGCAAAACGAACACCGAAAAGCCCTGCCCCTTCACTTGGCGTGCCAATTTATCGGCGTTCGCGCGGCTGGCAAAGCTCCCCAGCTGCACGGCCCATCCATGCGCCGCCACGGGCCTCGCCACCGCAGCCGCTGCAGCTGTTGTGGGGGCCGGCGCCGCGGATTCAAGCGGCTCGGCAGAGGCCGCATTCTGCGCAGCCGCCGCGGATGGTGGCAGCCGTGCGGCGCCGCGGCCGCATGGTCGCGCGCCGGTGCCGGCACCGGCTGCGGCGCTGCGCGGCCGCGGTGCCGCGGCGCGGCGTGCGACCGGCAGGGTCCATGGCCGGCTCGAGAGCCGGCGCCTTGGCCGTGGCCAGGTCCACGGTGACGTTGCGCACCGGCTCCGGCGCGCTCACGGGCAGCTTGGGGCCTACGGGAGCCGGCCCGGGCCCGACAACAGCTCCGGCACGATCAGCACGATGAGCACCACCAAGATCGATGCGCCGACCAGGCGTTCTTTGACGCGACGATCCATGGCGAGTCAGCCTCAAACGTGAGTGGCTCGGGGCGCCGCAGTATATTCGGGAAGCTCGCTCCGTGGCAGGAAGTCGTGCGCCTCCAGCCAATCGAGCGCCGGCCCCACCGTGTGGAAGGAGCCGAAGACCAGATTCGATCATCGGGTGTGGCGTGCGCGAGAGCCGCCGCGCAGCCGGCCGGCGATGCTGTCCGCCGCCGCCACCGGTGCCGCGACCTCGCGCCTGACCGTCTCCGCCAGCGCTACGCCGCTGCGGCCCCGCTCGCCCTCGGTGGAAACACACCACCAGGCATCGACGCAGTCGCGCAATTCCGCCGCGACGCCCGCCGCATCCTTGTCGCTCAAGATTCCGCATACCGCCAGGGTCCGCCCTGCGCTTGGACGGTCGCGTAAATTGCGCGCCAGCACGCGCGCCGCGGCCGGGTTGTGTGCGACATCCAATATCCACGTGGGCGCGCCGGATCGGGCGGGAGCGATCACCTGGAAGCGCGCGGTCAGCCGCACCCGCTCGAGGCCCAGCGCCACCGCGGCGGCGGGGATCGGCAAACGCGCATCGATCTCCTCGAGGGCGGCGAGGGCCGTCGCCGCATTGGCGTACTGGGTCTCGCCCATGAGCGCGGGCGCGGGTAGGTGCGGCAAATTCCAGCGGCTGCCGCGGTAGTGCCAGGCGGCTCCGTCCCGAACGTAGCTGTACTCGGAACCCAAACGCTTGAGCGGCGCACCGAGGTTGCGGGCCGTCTCTTCGACCACGCCGGGCATGTCGCGGCTGCCGAGCACGGCCGGGCGGCCGCGCCGAAAAATACCCGCCTTCTCGCGCGCAATGGCCTCGAGCGTCGTGCCCAGGTATTCCTGATGATCGAAGCCGATACTCACCACCACGGCGACGTCCGGATCGACCACATTGACGGCATCCAATCGCCCGCCCATGCCGATCTCGAGCACCCATGCATCGAGTTGCGCCGCCTCGAACACCAGCAACGCCGCCAGCGTGTTGAATTCGAAGAAAGTCAGGCCCACCTCGCCGCGCGCGGCTTCGATTCGCTCGAAGGCCGACACCAGTTCTTGCGCGCTGCACCCAGCGGTCGTGGATGCGGATGCGCTCGCGGTAGTCGCGCAGATGCGGCGAGGTGAATGTGCCGACCCGGTAGCCCGCGGCGGCCAGGATGGCCGTGCAATAGCCGCTCACCGAGCCCTTGCCGTTGGTGCCGGCCACGGTGATCACCGGAACCTTGGGCTGCCGCCAGCCCAAGCCGATCGAGAACCTGCCTCAGCCGGTCCAGTCCGAGATCAATGGCCTGCGGATGCACCTGCGATTGGTAGGCCAGCCACTGCTCGAGACTACGCGGCACGGCCGGCCTTTAAGCTGCGGCGGGTTCTTTGCCGGTCAGCAGACGCAGCATGGCGCCGATGCGATCGCGCAGCTCGCGCCGATCGACGATCATGTCGAGCGCGCCGTGCTCGAGCAGGAACTCGCTGCGCTGAAATCCTTCCGGCAAAGTCTCGCGCACGGTCTGTTGAATCACGCGCGGACCGGCAAAGCCGATCAGCGCCTTCGGTTCGCCGATGTTGATGTCGCCGAGCATGGCGAGACTGGCGGACACTCCGCCCGTGGTCGGATCGGTCATCACCGAAATGAAGGGCAATCGCGCTTCCGACAGGCGCTTGAGCGCCGCGCTGGTCTTCGCCATTTGCAGCAGCGAGTACAGCGCCTCCTGCATGCGCGCGCCGCCGCTCGCCGCGAAGCACACCAGAGGCATGCGATGCTCGAGACAATGCTCGACCGCGCGGACGAATTTCTCGCCGACCACCGAGCCCATGGAGCCGCCCAGAAAGCGGAACTCGAAGGCGCAGGCGACCACGTCCAGGCCGGCCAATTTCCCGGCCATCACGATCAACGCGTCGCGCTCGCCGGTCTGCTTCTGCGCCTGAACGAGCCGGTCCTTGTAGCGCTTCGAATCCTTGAATTTGAGCGGATCCTCCGGCTCGACCTTGGCCGCCAGTTCGGTGGTCGACCCGGTGTCGAGGAATTTCGTCAGCCGCTCGCGGCCGTTGATCCGCATGTGGTGGCTGCACTTGGGGCAGACGTGCAGATTGCGTTCGATCTCCGCGCGGTACAGCACGGCATCGCAGGCCGGACACTTGGTCCACAAGCCTTCCGGCACCGAACGCGTGCGGCGCTCGGTTTTGATCCGCGACGGGACAATTCGCTCGAACCAGGACATGCGCTAGTTTAGCCCAATCGGGCCGCCGATGGGCGCTTCAGCCGCTGAGCTGCGACATTATCCCGGGATCCGGCGCGGGTATGCCGTATACCGGAGGGTATTCGACCCGCCACAGATACAGGCCGGCGGCGGGCGCCGTGGCGCCGGCGAAGCGGCGATTGCCGCCGGCCAGCACCGCGGCCATGGCGGCCGGCCGGGTCCGCTTCGCGCTGCACGGCGAGCAGGGTCCCGACGATGTTGCGCACCATGTGATGCAAGTAGGCGTTCGCGGCGATCTCCAGCCACACGATAGTCGCCCTGGCGCCGCACCTCGATCCGCTCGACGCGCCTGACCGTGGTCTTCGACTGGCACTCCACGGAGCGAAAGGCGGAGAAATCATGCTCTCCGATCAGCGCCTGTGCGGCCGCATGCATGGCCTCCGCGTCGAGCGGACGATGGATCCACGCCGCGCGCGCGCGCTGCAGCGCCGAGCGCGCGCTGCGGTTCAATATGCAGTAGCGGTAGATGCGGCGAATCGCCTTGTGGCGTGCGTGAAATCCCAGCGTCACCTCGCCCGGCCCACTGCAGGGCTATGCGCGGGCGACAGCCGGGTGTTGGTGCCCAGCACCCAGGCCCGGGGCGTGCGCAGCGGCGTGCGGTATCGAAATGGATGACCTGGCCGGTCGCATGCACGCCGCTGTCGGTACGGCCGGCGCAGATCGCGGTGACCGGCTCGCCGGCCACGAAGGACAGCGCCGCCTGCACCGCGTCTTGGATGGAGGGCGAATGTTCCTGCGACTGCCAGCCGGCGTAGTCGGTGCCGTCATACTCCACGATGGCGGCGACGCGGCGGCTACCAGCGCCCTAGGGAGGCCTGCACGTTAGCCGGGCAGAGTCTCGATCAGGCGCTGCGCTTCCTGTTTCTGGCTGGCGGAACCTTCCTGCACGACTTCCTCGAGAATGCTGCGCGCGCCTTCGGGATCGCCCATGTCCATGTAGGCCCGCGCCAGATCCAGCTTGGTGCCCACCTCGCTCATGGTCACCGGCTCCAATTCCGGAAGCGCCTCGTCGGTCTTGAGCTTGGTGGTGCGCGACGTCGGCGTGATCGCCTGCATCTTGTTGGTCGGCGCCTCGGAGCCGTTCATCGCCTCGCCCACGTCGAGATCGACGCGGCGGTTGCGCTGGCTGGCCTCGAACACCTCGCTGGAAAACACCTCGTCTTCCGCGCGCGGCTGCTCGACGGTGTCGCCGCTTCCCAAGGCGTTCGCGAGCCGATCCAGATCCAAATCGATGCTGTCGCCGCTCAGGCCGCGCAGCTTCGAGGTGGAATCGACATCGCACCTTCTCGCGCGTCCGCCACATCCGAGAATTCGGGCGACTTGAAGCGCGAGGTCGAGCCGGCGTCGAAATTGCGCGGCATCTGCACCGTGGGCGCCGACTCCGGGCCCAGCACCGCGGTCTTGATCTCTTCGTGATCCGAGCCCAGATCGGCGACGAAGGAGGCTTCCAATTCGCGTTCCAGTTCCGTCAGATCGCGATCGCGCGAGCGGCTCTCCGCCTCCGCCATCATGCGCCGCGACTTTTCATCGAGGCCGGCCACCATGGTGGGCGCATCGGCCGGGTGATCGGTCTCCGCGAGCTGCGAGTTGCTGATCGAAGGCGCTCCGGTCTCCTTCGAGATGATCGAGATCCAGGCCCAAATCGTCGATCGACACCTCGGCGGTCTGATCGGCTTTCGACCGAGCCGAGCTTCGAGGAAATGCGGTCGCGCACGTCGTTGGACTTCAACGTCGGCGACTCCGTCGTGGGCGCATCCGTGAAATTCATCAGCTCCGATTCGACGGTCGGCTCATCGCGCGGCGGCATCTCGCGCGTCGGCGACTCGTCCGCGCCGCGCTCCGGTGCATCCAAGGTAAAGTCGAGATCGGATGCCGGCGTGCAGCGCGGGCGATTCGCCGGTCGCCGCCGTGTCGTCGCCCTCCTTGGCGAGCGGATGATCCAGCTTGCTGCGCTCGCCCTCCGGGTCGCCGAACAGATCGATATCGACGCGGTTCTCGCCGCCCTCGAGGTTCAGATCGACCAGGGCGCCCGCGCCGCGGCCGCTGCCGGCGGTGGACGCGAACAGGGGATCGTCGGGGCAAATCTGCTTGCCCATGATGACGATCTTGTCCCACTCGCCGGCGGGAGCCCGGTCGCGCGTCGCTTCCAGTCCCTTCGCCGTCTGCAGGAACGCATCCTTGTTGCCCCAAACGAAGTAAATCTCCAGCAGCTTCAGCCGCAGATCGCGCCGGTCCGGTTCGCGCTCGAGCGCAATGCGCACCAAGTCGGCCGCCTGGTCGTACAGGCCGTAGGCCATGTGGAAATCGGCTTCGGCCAGAGGATCGCCCTGATCGAGATTGACCGCGCTCTCGCTCGACATGGTGTCGTCGGGCGATTTGATCTCCGAGTGCGTGTCGGCCAGGTGATCGGGCGCGTCGCCGAATTCCGGCATGCCGATGCTCGCCGGATTCCTCGACCACGAATGAATCGTCGCCCTTGCGCATGCCGCCGAGCTTGGCGGTCGGATCGCGGAAGTCGGCGACGTCGGTCGCCTCCATCCGGTTCAAATCGCCTAGGCCGCCCTGCCGGCGCCGCCGCGCGGCGATCACCAGCAGCGGCGAAGAACGCGAGGATCACCGCGACCGGCACCCACCAATTGGCGGCCACCCAGTCGATCCAGGACCCGACTCCGCCGGCGCCGCCGCCGGCTTCTTCTGTGCCGCGGTCGGCGCAGGTGCAGGCACCGGCACGGGCGTTGGAGGTGTTCGCCGCCGGCGGCGGCAGAGGAGTCGGCCGTGGATGCGTCGGCGCCGCGGGCGGCGGCTGCGCCGTGCTCGCGGGCGGCGCCGGGGCGGTGGCTTGAGCCGGGCTCGCGGGCGCCGGGGTCGGCGCCGTGCGCCGGCACGCCCAGCTTGCGCTGCAGGGCGCTCAGTTCGCTGTTGCGTATATCGATCAAACGATGCGATTCCGCGAGCTGCCCTTCCAGATCCTTGACGCGATCCTTGAGCGCCTGCGCTTCCGCACTGGCGGCATTCGAACTGCCGCCGCCGGCTGGTGCCGCCGCCGGCACTCGGAGTCACGAGGCGCAGGTGACCGCTGGATGCGGCGCCGCCGTTGCACCGCGCCAGGCGTCCATCTGGCGATGCACTTCGCTCATCGCCTCGGTTTGATTCAGCGCGGCGATCTGGTCCGCGCCCGGCACGCGCAGCACGGCGCCGCGCCGCAAAATATTGATGTTCCCGCCGAATGCATCGGGATTCGCGCGATACAGCGCCATCATGGTTTGATCGATGTTCGCGGGCGAATCGGCGTGCAAGCTGCGCGCAATCTTGGTGAGCGTATCGCCGTTCGCCGACCCGATAGGTATTGCCCGTGATCGGACGCTGTCGCGGCGCGGCGCTGGCGCCGGCGGACTGGCCGGCGTCGGCAGCGGGCCTGCGCGTCGGCGCGCGGCAGCGGTGCGCGGCGCGGCCGCAGGGCGCAGCCCGGCGAGCCGGAGCGGCGGCCACGGTCGGGCGCGGTGACCGGAGCCGCAGCTGCTCGCCGACTCGCCCGGCGTGTACACCGGCGGGTCGAGCAGCACCGTGTACTCGCGCATCAGGCGCCCGCGGGCCCAATTCACCTCGACCAGAAACGTCACGAAGGGCTCGGGAATCGCGTCGGTGGAACGCACCAGCAAGGCGTCGCGGCCGTCCTTGCCCTTGCCCACCTTGAAGGTCAGCGTCGACAGGAAGGGCGGTCGATCGATGCCGTAGCGAGTGAACGCGTCCTTGGCTGGCCAGGTGGCGCGCAGAGCGGTCAATTCATCCGGAGTGGCCGCAATCAGGTCGATCTCGGCGTTCATCGGCTCGTTGAGGGCCGAATTCAGATGGATCTCACCCAGGCCCAACGCCCACGCCGAGGACGGCCACAAAAAGGACGGGGATAGCAGGCACGCCATCAGCATCAGGCGAGGCATCGTCACAGACATTTCTACTCCCAGGAATCTGGTGGGCAAGCGGGTAAAGTTCATTGTGCTATAGGAGCTTGGAATCGAATTCTCACTTGCCTTTTACATAAGCCAATAACTATATCTCACTGGGATCTATTTACCAAAATATGGGCCACCGAAACTGCGTTATGTGCCGCACATTTCCGAACATTATCGGCCACGACCCAAAAATTTAGAGCGCGGTCACGGGTCGAATCGGCCCGCAATCGGCCTACATATACCTTATCGGGCGCGGTCGCCAATGTGGCGGGCGTCGGAAATTCCGCGGTCGAATCCGCATCGATGAGGCTCAAACCCGTGCCGCGCTGCAGCACTTCCGCGGCATCCGGCCACGCTCAGCGGGCGCTCGAAGCTGGCATGCACCGCCAGGCTATGGCCGAAGAAAACCGGCACCCGCACCGCCGTCGCATTGATCGCCAGGCGCGGCAGATCGAGCACCCGGCGAGTCTCCTCCCACAAGCGCCGCTCCTCGCGCGACACGCCATCCGCCTCCAAGGTATCCACCTGGGGAATCACATTGAAGGCGATTTGCCGGCCGAAGGCCCGTCCTCGCGCCTTCTTGCCGCTCAGCATGGCCACGGTCTCGCCGGCAAGCTCATCCATGGCGCCCCGCCCGCTGCCCGACACCGCCTGATAGGTCGCCACCTCGACTCGCTCGAGGCCCGCCAGAGCATGCAGCGGCGCGAGCGCCGTGGCGAGCGCCACGCTGGCGCTGCCCGGCAGCGCGATCAACCCGCGCGCGCCCACCGCATCGAGCGCCTCGGCGTTGACATCCGCCGCCACCAGCGGCACGTCGGCGCGCGTGCGAAACGCCGCCGAGCCGTCGATGACCCAGGCATGCGCGGCGGCCGCCTCCGCGTAGCGCTCCGACAGCGCCGCACGCCCGCAAAAAAACGCCAGGTCCACGCGCGAGAAATCGAACGCCGCGACATCGCTCACCGCCAAGGTCTTGGCCGCTGCGGCACCTTCGCTTCCGCTCCTCCGCATCGGTCACCGGCCGGCCGACATTGCGCTCATCGTCGAGCGCATGCAGTTCGGCGAACGCGAATCTTGCGCGCGCGCAGCTCGTCGATCACGGCCTCGCCGATCAGGCTCGACACGCCGACGACGGCGATGCGCAAGCGGCACTCCTAGTGATGTTCAGCGTTCATGATCGATGCGTGATGACGGGCGTGGTGCGCACCACATCGCCGCACTGAGCGCGAAAGCGCAGATAGTGATCCATCAGCACCAGCGCCAGCATCGCCTCGGCGATCGGCGTGGCGCGGATGCCGACGCAGGGATCATGCCGTCCGGTGGTGACGATCTCGACCGGGTTGCCGTGAATGTCGATGGTCTCGCCGGGCAGCGTGATGCTCGAGGTCGGCTTCAGCGCCAGGCTCACCACGATGTCCTGGCCCGAGGAAATGCCGCCGAGCACGCCGCCGGCATGATTGCTCTTGAAGCCCTGCGGAGTGAGCTCGTCGCGATGCTCCGAGCCGCGCTGCTCGACCGCGCCGAAGCCGGCGCCGATCTCCACCCCCTTCACCGCATTGATGCCCATCATGGCGCTCGCCAGGTCGGCATCGAGCCGCTCGAACACCGGTTCGCCCCAGCCGGGCGGCACGCCCTTGGCGATCACCGTGACGCGCGCGCCGATGGAATCTCCCGCCTCGCGAATGCGCCAGATGAATTCCTCGAGCTCCTTGACGCGGCTCGGATCCGGGCAGAAAAAGGGATTGTCATAGGCGCCGGCCGGATCCACCGGCTGCAGCACCAGAGGGCCCAGCTGCGCCAGATACCCGTGAATGCTGATTTGCAGCCGCTCGCGCAAATACTTGCGCGCGATGGCGCCGGCCGCCACGCGCATGACGGTCTCGCGCGCCGAGGAACGGCCGCCGCCGCGATAGTCGCGAAAGCCGTACTTTTGAGTGTAGGTGTAATCGGCATGTCCCGGACGAAACCGATCCTTGATTTTCTCGTAGTCGCGCGAACGCTGATCCTCGTTGGCGACCAGAAGGCCGATCGGCGTGCCGGTGGTCTTGCCCTCGAACACGCCGGACAGGATGCGCACCGTATCGGGCTCGCGGCGCTGGCTGGTGAACTGCGAGGTGCCCGGGCGCCGGCGCTCGACATCGGCCTGCAGATCCGCCTCGCTCAGCGCCAAGCCCGGCGGACAGCCGTCCACGACGCAGCCGAGCGCGGGGCCGTGGCTCTCCCCAAAGCTCGTCACCGTGAAAATTCGACCGAATGTATTGCCCGCCACGCGCCAGCTCTCCCTTCCCCGGCCGTTACTTGCCCGGTCTGTCAATCCAGATCTCGCGCCCTCAGCAAGAATACCCCGCCGCCGCCCATCGCGATCTGCGGCCAGACGAACGGCAGCGTCGGAAAGGCGCGCAGCAGCGCGTCTTCGGTATTGCCGACTTCCACGACCAAGATGCCGTCGCGGCCAAGGTGCCGTCGCGCCGCGGCGAAAATCGCCCGCACCGAATCGAGTCCATCGGCGCCCGAGGCAAGGCCGAGCCGCGGCTCGTGCCCGTACTCGCGCGGCAGCTTGGCGCATTTCCGCGCGCCCGACATAGGGCGGATTGCTCACGATGATATCGTAACGGCAGCCCTCCACGGCATCGAAATAATCCGATTGCAGCAGTCGGACGCGCTTTTGCAGGCCCAGCCGGCGCACATTGCGGCGCGCCACCTGCAGTGCGGCCGCGGACACATCGACGGCATCCACTCGCGCCTTGGGGAAAGGCCACGGCGCAGGCCAGAGCGATCGCGCCCGAGCCGGTCCCGACATCCAGAATCCGGCGTACGCGGCGCGCAGCCACCCAGGGCTGAAAACGCTGCAGAACCAGTTCGGCGATGGGCGAGCGCGGCACCAAGACGCGCTCATCCACGTACAGTTCGAGACCGGCAAAGAAGGATCGATGCGTGAGATACGGCAGCGGGATGCGTTCGGCGATGCGCCGCTCGAGCAGCGCGTCGATGACGCGCGACCGCGGCGCGCCGTCAGCGGCTTGGAATAGGCGCTCGCACCCAGTTCATGGTCGAGGCCGGCGGCGAAAAACACGAGCTCCGCGGCCTCGTCGCGCGCATTGTCGGTGCCGTGGCCGAAATGCACGCGCGCGCGGCGCAGGGCGCGCGCGCAGCGATCGATGGCCGCGCCCACCGTTTCCCGCGGAACGGCCGCTCGCCGTGTTGCTGCGCCGGATTCAGCGGCTGTGTGGGATAATCGGCGCATGGCTACTCAATCGAAATTCCTGTCCTTCGCTCTCATCTGCATCGTCGGCATCGCGGGCGTCGCCGCGTCGCTCCTGTGGCATCGCCGCGACGCGCCGGTCGAATTGGCCACCGGGACTCCTGCTCACGCCCAGCCGCGCGCTGCCGGATTTTAGCCTGATCGACCAGCAAGGGTCGGGCATTCGGCACGGCCGATCTGCGCGGCCACTGGTCGCTGCTGTTTTTCGGCTACACGAATTGCCCGGATTTCTGCCCGACGACGCTCACCACGCTGGCGGCGATGGAAAAGCGCCTGCGTGCGGCCAAGGCCGCGGTGCTCCCGCAAGTGATCTTCGTGTCGGTCGACGCGAAACGCGACACGCCGGCGCAATTGGCGAAGTACGTGCCCTACTTCGATCCTGGCTTCATCGGCCTCACCGCCGCCGATCAACCGAGCATCGAAGCCGCTGGCGAAAAAGCTCGGGGTCGCCGTGATCATCCGGCCGGCCGCCGACGGCAATTACACGGTCGATCACTCCGGAGCCATTTTCGTGATCGACCCCGGACGGGCGGCTCGCCGCGATTCTGACCGGCCCCTTCAGCGCGGGCGCCTTGCAGAGCGATTTCCAGCGCATCGTGGCCGCGCGCGCATGAGCCCGACGGGCGGGGACCGAGCCCGGCGCCCGAGACGAGGCCGCAGAGGGCGCGCGCGGCGGAGCGGGAATGCCGGCTTTCGTCGGCCGGCTGTTCGTCTGGCTTCAGTACCTGCTGCCGCAGCATGGGCTCTCGCGGCTGGTCCTGGCGGCGACCCGGGTGCGCATCCGCTGGTTCAAGAACTGGACCATTCGCGGCTTTCTCAAGCTCTACGCGGTCGACATGAGCGAGGCCGCCGAGAGCGATCCCTATCGCTACGGCAGCTTCAACGAGTTCTTCACCCGCGCGCTGAAGCACGGTGCACGCCCCATCGCGGACGCGCCATGACGCCATTGCCTGCCCGGTCGACGGCCGCATCAGCGAAGCGGGCACCATCGACCGGCGACCGGCTGCTGCAGGCCAAGGGCCGCCACTACCGGCTGGCGGAGCTGCTCGCCGCGCAGCCCTGGGCGAGCCGCTTCGAAGGCGGCTCCTTCGCGACCATCTATCTCGCGCCCTTCAACTACCACCGCGTGCACATGCCGCTTCGCGGCGAACTGCGCGAGACCGTGTATGTTCCCGGCCGCCTGTTCAGCGTCAACGCCGTGACGGCGCAGCATGTGCCCGGGCTGTTCGCGCGCAACGAACGCGTCTTGACCCTGTTCGACACGGCGTTCGGCCAGTTCGCGCTGGTGCTGGTGGGGGCGCTCAATGTGGGCAGCATGGCCACCGTGTGGGCGGGCGACATCACGCCCGCGGCGCGGCGCGTGGTCACCCGGCTGCCGGCACCGCCGACCCTGCTGGAGAAGGGCGCGGAACTCGGCCGCTTCAACATGGGCTCGACCGTGATCCTATTGTTCGAGCCGAATCGCGCGCGCTGGCAATCCGAGGTGCATGCGGGCCGCGTGGTGCGGCTGGGACAAGCCCTGGGCAGTGCGGCATGAGCCGCTCGCCGGACAACGAGCACGGCTGGCGCCCGACCGCCGCCTTGGGCGCTCTGCGGCGCCGTGCCGCAATGTTGGCCGCGGCGCGCGAATTTTTCGCCGAGCGCGGCGTGCTCGAAGTGGAAACGCCGATATTGAGCGCCGCCGCCGTGAGCGATCCGCAAATCGAATCGTTGGCCACCCAGAGTCGCCGGCATGGCGGCGCCGGCCTACCTGTGCACCTCGCCTGAATACGCCATGAAACGCCTGCTCGCGGCGGGCAGCGGCGACATCTACCAGATCTGCAAGGTATTTCGCGACGGCGAACGCGGCCGCTGGCACAACCCGGAGTTCACCCTCATCGAGTGGTACCGCCTGGGCTTCGACGATGCGGCGCTGATGAGCGAGGTCGAGACGCTGATCGGCCGGCTGCTGCAGCCCTATCGCCGGCTCGAGCCGGCGGAGCGGCTGAGCTACTCGGCCGCGATGCAGCGCCACGCCGGGGTCGATGCCCACCGCGCGAGCGATGAGGATCTGCGCGAAGCGGCGAGGCGCCATGGGCATTGCTCTGTCGATGCGCAACTCGACCGCGATGCCAAGCTCGATCTGCTGATGGGGCTCATCGTGGGTCCCCGCTTGGGGCACGAGCGGCCCTGCTTCATCTGCGACTACCCGGCCTCGCAGGCCGCGCTGGCGCGCTTGAAACCGGGGCTGCCGCCGGTGGCGGCGCGCTTCGAGCTCTACCTGGACGGCATCGAACTGGCCAACGGCTTTCACGAACTGGTGCACGGCGGCGAACAACGCGCGCGCTTCGAGCAGGATTTGAACGCTGCGCGCGCGCACGCGGCCAGGCGCAGCGGCCGCTGGATGAGAACCTGCTGGCGGCCCTGGCGGCGGGCATGCCCGATTGCGCCGGAGTCGCCCTAGGATTCGATCGCCTGGTCGCCATTGCCTTGGGAGCGCCGCGGCTCGCCGACGCCATGGCCTTCACCATCGACAATGCCTGACGCCTCGACCGAGCGCGCCGAATGCGACGTGCTAGTTCTTGCCGCGCGACAAGTACTCGCCGGTGCGGGTATCGATGCGCAGGATTTCGCCTTCGTTGATGAACAGCGGTACGCGCACCATGGCGCCGGTTTCCAGCTTCGCCGGCTTCGAACCGCCGGTCGCGGTATCGCCGCGCACGCCCGGATCGGTCTCGATCACCTTGAGTTCCATGTGCGCCGGCGGCGTGACCTGCAGCGGCACGCCGTTCCACAGGGTGACGACGCACACGGTGCCGTCCTTGAGCCACTGAGCGCCCTCGCCCACCGCTTCCTTGGAGGCCGTGAGCTGCTCGAAGGTCTCAGGCACCATGAAGTTGAAGAAATCGCCGTCCCGGTACAGGTACTGCATGTCCGTGTCGACCACGTCGGCGGCTTCCACGGTGTCCCCGGACTTCCACGTGCGCTCGATGGTGCGGCCGGTCTTCAGGTTGCGCACCCGGACACGGTTGAAGGCCTGGCCCTTGCCCGGCTTGACCATTTCGTTCTCGACGATCGCATAGGGATCGCCGTCGATCAGGATCTTGAGACCGGACTTGAATTCGTTCGTGCTGTAGTTCGCCATCGAAGGCCTCGGAGTTGAAGGGCGCGTATCATAGCCGCAACCCCCGACCTTGGCCAATTCCCGGCCAATTTGCCCCGGGCGGAGCCGCGGGCCGCCCTGAGGGGTTGACGCCGGTCCCAGAATCGATAAATTCCAGGTGTTACACTTTGCGCCCATTTTAAGAGGATTTTGACCCGTGACCGAACAGGGGGCCGTTCCGATGATCGTGATGACGAGGTCGCAGGACCACGTCGAAGCGATCAATAGCACGCTGCGCAAAGCCGGCCATCCGGTGCATTGCACCTGGCTGCCGGACGCCCGCGACCTCGGGCGACGCCCTGACGCAGATCAACCCCGAAATGCTGATCGCCTTCATCGAAGAGCTCGGCATCGACCTGGCCTCCCTCATGAAGGTCAAGCAGCAGAGCGCGCCGGGGATGCCGGTGCTCATCGTGCGCGAGCACGTCGATGAGGCCGCCATCGCCGACGCCATGCGCCTGGGCGCGCAGGACGTGGTGACGCTGGCCAACCGCAGCCGCCTGCAATCGGTCGCGACGCCGCGAGCTTCGCGCCTACCGCCTGGAGCGCGCGCTCTCGACCACGCTGTCGTCGGCGCGCGAGTATCGCGAGCAGCTGCAGAATTTTCTCGAAGGCTCGGCCGATGCCATCACGCACGTGCAGGAAGGCATCATCGTGGATGCGAATCGGGCCTGGCTCGAGCTGTTCGGCTATTCGGGCGACGACGCGCTCACCGGCACGCCGCTCATGGATTTGTTCGAGCAGGAGACGCATCCCGCGCTCAAAGGCGCCCTGGTCGCGTGCCTGCAGGGCAAGTGGTCGGGTCATGGCCTGAAGGTGCAGGCGCTGCTGTCGGACGGCTCGACCTTGGCGCTCGAGCTGCTGCTCACCAAGGCCGACTACGAGAACGAGCCCGCGATTCGCATCGCCATCGCGGCCATGCACAAGAAGGACCACGATCTGGAAGTGCAGCTCGCCGACGCGGTCAAGAACGATGCCTCGACCCGCTTTCTGCAGCAGCGCTACTTGATCGCCGCGGTGCGCGAGCGCTGCGCGCACGGCATGAAGGGCGGCGTGCGCCAGTTCGCCCACATCAAGCCGGACCGCTTCATCGACATCCAGAATGCCATCGGCGTGCTCGCCAGCGAGGACTTCATGGCGCAGCTCGCCGAACTGCTGCGCGCGCAGCTGACCGCCACCGATCTGTGCGGCCGCTTCGGCGGCAACGGCTTCCTGGTGCTGCTGGAGCGCGGCACGGCGCGCGACGTGGAGACCTGGGCCGAGAATGTCGTGAAGCGCGTGAACGAGCATATGTTCGCCATCGAGGACAAGACCCTGTCGGCCACGGTGACCGTGGGCCTGGGGCTTTTGCCGACGGCCAACCCCGACGTCGGGCGCGGCCATCACCGATGCCGTCAGCGCCACCCGCCGCGGGCGGGAGCTCGGCGGCAATCAGATGTACGTCGTGGACAAGTCCGACACCGACACGCGCGTGCAGGCCTACGACAAGATCTGGGTCAAGCACATCAAGAGCGCGCTGATGGAGAATCGCTTCCGGCTGGTGCAGCAGCCGATCGCCAGCCTGCTCGGCGAGGACAAGGGCATGTTCGACGTGCTGGTGCGCATGCTGGACGAACAGGGCAACGGAAGTGCTGCCCGCGGAATTCATCGCGGCCGCCGAACGCAACGACTTGATGAAGAACATCGATCGCTGGGTGATCGGCGCGTCGATGTCGTTCGCCGCCAACCGCAAGGCCGCCTGCATTTTCGTGCGCATGTCGAAGGACACCGTGCTCGACAAGAGCCTGCTCGCCTGGCTCGATACCCAGCTGAAATCGCTGAAGATCGAAGCGAAGCGGATCTGCATCCAGGTGACCGAGGAACTCGCGAATCAGTACGTGCGGCAGACCAAGGAGCTGGCGGAGAATCTGCGCAAGCTCGGCTTCCGGTTCGCGCTGGAACACTTCGGCACCGGCCGCGATCCGCTCGAAGCTGCTCACCGACGTCGACATGAATTTCATCAAGATCGACGGCTCGCTGATGCAGGGCCTGTCGACCAATCAGATCCAGCAGCAGCGCGTGAAAGGCCTGGTCGAGGCCGCGAAACGCAAGGGCATCGAAACGGTGGCCGAGCGCGTGGAAGACGCCAACACCATGGCCGTGCTGTGGCAGCTCGGCATCGAATTCATCCAGGGCTACTTCGTGAACGCCCCGGAGGATGTGACGATGTCGGCGAGCGACCGCCGCTAGCGCCTGGCCGACGCACTTCGAGGCGATCGACCTGCTTGTAGGCGCGCGAGAATCGTCTGCCGGCGCTGGCCCTTTTTTGTCCTGGAACTGCTTGAGCTCGTCGAACTTGAGCTTCATCGGGGCGCTGTTGCCGCTGTAAATCGTCAGCACCTCGCCGGGCGACCACCACCGCCATGGCGACCAGGTACTCGTCGCGGTCGGCCGATTTCTTGCCCGGGATGCCGAACAGATTCTGTCCCTTGCCGGCGGTCATCTCTTCGATTTGCGCCGTCGGCAGCGCCAGCACTTCGCCGTCGTTGTTGACGAATATCGCGAGCGCGGTCTTCTGCGTGATGGGCTGGGCCGGCAGCACGCGGGCGTTCTCCGGCACCTTGAGGATGGACTTGCCCTTCTTGTTGCGCGCATACAGTTCGCGCAGTTTCACCGCGAATCCGTAGCCCGCATCGCTCGCCAGCAGCCACGAGATCGTCCGGTTCGCCGATCAGCACCGCGGCGAAGGTGGCGCCGTCCGGAGGATCGACGGTGCCCGACAGCGGCTCGCCGTAGCCGCGCGCGGCCGGCAGCTGATGGGCATCCAGGCTGTACGCGCGGCCCGTGGAATCGATGAAAACGGCCTGCTGCAAGTTGCGGCCGCGGGCGGCGGCCTGGAACTCATCGCCGCTCTTGTAGCTCAAGGCACGCACGTCGATATCGTGCCCTTTCGCGGCGCGCACCCAGCCCAAGCGCGACAGCACGACGGTGGTGGGCTCGCTGGTGAGCAGCTCCGTTTCGGAGATGGCCTGCGCGGCCTCGCGCTCCACCAGCCTGGTGCGCCGCTCATCGCCGTACTCTTCGGCATCGCTCAGCAGTTCGTCGCGCACCAGCCGGGTGAGCCGCGCCTTGCTCTTCAGGATGCCCTCGATTTCATCGCGCTCTTCGCTCAGCTCCTTCTGCTCCTCGCGGATTTTCATCTCTTCGAGACGCGCCAGGTGGCGCAGCTTGGTCTCGAGTATGGCCTCGGCTTGCTCGTCGGAGAGCTTGAAGCGCTTGATGAGCACGGGCTTCGGCTGATCCTCGGTGCGCACGATGCGAATCACTTCATCGAGATTCAGATAGGCGATCAGCATGCCGTCCAGGATGTGGAGCCTGGCATTCAGCTTCGCGAGCCGATGGTTCAAGCGCCGGGTGACGGTGGACTTGCGGAACTGCAGCCATTCCAGCAGCAGTTCCTTCAATCCCATCACGCGCGGCCGGCCGTCCAAGGCGATGACGTTGAGATTGACCCGGTAATTGCGCTCCAGATCCGTGGTGGCGAACAGATGCGCCATCAGCGCCGGCCGTATCCACGCGGTTGGACTTCGGCACGATCACCAGCCGGGTCGGATTCTCGTGATCGGACTCGTCGCGCAAGTCCTCGACCATGGGCAGCTTCTTCTGCTGCATCTGGGCGGCGATCTGCTCTTGCACCTTGGCTCCCGACACCTGGAACGGCAGCGCCTCGATCACGATCTCGCCGTCCTCGATTTTATAGGTGGCGCGCGCCTTGAAGCTGCCCGATCCGGTCTCGTACATCTGCACCAGGTCGTCGCGCGGCGAGACGATTTCCGCGCCCGTCGGCAGATCCGGTCCCTTGATGTGCGCCATGATCTTGCGCGTGCTCAGATCCGGATCGTCGAGCAGCGCCACGCAGGCCTTGACCACTTCGCGCAGATTGTGCGGCGGAATGTCGGTGGCCATGCCGACCGCGATGCCGGAGCCGCCGTTCAGCAGCAGATTCGGCACGCGCGCCGGCAGCATGGTGGGCTCATCGAGCGAGCCGTCGAAATTCGGCGCCCAATCCACCGTGCTCGAGCCCAGTTCCTGCAGCAGCAGGGTGGCATAGCGCGTCAGCCGCGACTCGGTGTAGCGCATGGCGGCGAATGACTTCGGATCGTCCGTCGAACCCCAGTTGCCCTGCCCGTCGACGATGGGATAGCGGTAGGCGAAATCCTGCGCCATGTGCACCATGGCCTCGTAGCAGGCCGAATCGCCGTGCGGATGGAACTTGCCGATCACATCGCCGACGGTGCGCGCCGACTTCTTGTGCTTGGCGCCGGCGGCCAGGCCCAGCTCGCTCATCGCATAGACGATGCGCCGCTGCACGGGCTTCAGGCCGTCGCCCAGGTGCGGCAGCGCCCGGTCCAGAATGACGTACATCGAATAATCGAGGTAGGCGCGCTCCGCAAACGACTTGAGCGGTTCCTTCTCGACCCCTTCGAAATTGAGTTCTTGGTCTTTCATGATCGTCGATCTGTTAAATGTCCGCGGCGCTGCCCGACGGCGCTAGATGCGCGCCAGATTGCCCTTGGTCTCGAGCCACTCGCGCCGGTCGCCGGCGCGCTTCTTCGCCAGCAGCATGTCCAGCATCTGAGTCCGGACTGTCCTTGGCGTCGATGGTCATCTGCACCAGCCGGCGGGTCTGCGGCGCCATGGTGGTCTCGCGCAATTGCAGCGGGCTCATTTCACCCAGGCCCTTGAAGCGCGTCACGACCGGCTTGGTGCGCGGACTCTCGGCGGCGATGCGCTTCAGCGCCTTCTCGCGCTCCGCCTCATCGAGCGCATACACCACTTCCTTGCCGGCATCGATGCGAAACAGCGGCGGCATGCACACATACACGTGTCCGGCCATCACCAGCGGCCGGTAGTGGCGCAGAAACAGGGCGCACAGCAAGGTGGCGATGTGCTGCCCGTCGCTGTCCGCGTCCGCCAGAATGCAGATCTTGTGATAGCGCAGGCCCGACAGATCGACGGCGGCGGGATCGACGCCGATCGCGATGCTGATGTTGTGGACCTCCTGGGACTGCAGCACTTCGCCGGTGTCGGCCTCCCAGGTGTTCAAGATCTTGCCGCGCAGCGGCATGATGGCCTGGGTCACCCGATCGCGCGCCTGCTTGGCCGAGCCGCCGGCCGAATCGCCCTCGACCAAGAACAGCTCGCCGCGCGCCGGATCCTGGCTGACGCAGTCGGCCAGCTTGCCGGGCAGCGCAGGTCCCGCAACGATGCGCTTGCGCGCGACTTTCTGGCTGTCCTTGAAGCGCTGCTGCGCATTGGCGATCGCCAGCATGGCGATTTTCTCGCCCTGATCCGGATGCTGATTGAGCCACAGGGCGAAAGCATCCTTGATCACCCCCTGCACGATGCCGGCCGATTCGCGCGAGGAGAGCTTCTCCTTGGTCTGGCCCGCGAACTGCGGCTCGCGCATCTTCATCGACAGCACGAAGCTCACGCCGTCCCAGACATCCTCGGGCGTGAGCTTCAAGCCCCGCGGCACCAGGTTGCGGAACTCGCAGAACTCGCGCACCGCATCCGCGGCTCCCGACCGCAAGCCGTTGACGTGCGTGCCGCCCTCCACCGTGGGAATCAGATTGACGTAGCTCTCGGTAATGCCGTGCTCGGACTCGAGCACCCAGGCGAATGCCCAATCGAGAGACCCGCCGTCGATGTCCCGCTTGCCGTAAAAGGTCTCGGCCGGCAGCCATTCGCCCTTGCCCAGCTCCTCCGCCAGATATTGGTGCAGCCCGCCGGTGTAGAACCATTCGTCGCGTCTCACCGGTGACTTCGTTGGTGAGAGTGACGCGCAAATTCGGGCACAGCACCGCCTTGGCCCGCAGCACCTGCTTGAGCTTCGGAATGGCGAACTTATCGGTGTCGAAGTACTGCGGATCGGGCCAGAAACGAATGGTCGTGCCGGTCTTCGACTTCGCCACCTCGCCCACCACCTCGAGCTTGGACTTGAGCCGGCCGCCCGCGAAGCTGATGTTGTATTCCTTGCCGCCGCGCCGCACCCAGCACTCCAGGTGCTTCGACAGTGCATTGACCACGGACACGCCCACTCCGTGCAATCCGCCGGAGTGCTGGTAGGTCTTGTCGTTGAATTTTGCACCCGCGTGCAGGCGGGTCAGGATCAACTCCACGCCGCTGATCTTTTCCTTCGGATGGATGTCGACAGGCATGCCGCGCGCGTTGTCCTCGACCTGCAGGGATCCGTCCTTGAACACCGTGACATTGATGTTGTCGCAATGCCCCTGGATCGCCTCATCGACGCTGTTGTCGATGACCTCGTGCGCCAGATGATTCGGCCGCGTCGTGTCGGTATACATGCCCGGGCGCCGGCGCACCGGATCCAAGCCGCTCAATACCTCGATGTCGGAGGCTGTATAAGACGATGCCATCGGTCCTCTTTTAGGCGCTGCGCGCCGACTTTTTAGGCGCTGCGCGCCCCCTTTCAGCAGGGTCGAAGCGACCCCGAATTGTTAGGCGCTGCGCGCCACCTTTCAACGGGGTCGAAGCGACCCCGGCCTTGATTGTTTAAGACTATGCCATGCTCGCTGGCGAAGGCGGCGGAGTCTAGCATGCGAATCCCGTGCTAATCAGCTGGCAGCCTACGCGCGATTCAGCTATCTTTCGAGCATCATGGGAATCGCGAACGTTCAGAATCTGGTGCGCACCTTGCCGGTGCTGCCGCGTCCCTACGGCATTCGCGTGCGCCTGCGGCCCGGAGACCCGTTCGCGAAGCTGCTGGGCGCCGACTGGCAGAAGACCCATTGGTTCTTCACCGCCGGCGGAGCGCGACCGCGTCCTCGAGGACATGTCCCGCAAGCACGAATACTCGCGCATCGGCGACCAGCCGGCGCTGGTGTTCGAGAAAGTCGAAAAGCTCGCCGAAAGCCGCAATTTCTAGTAGGCCCCCAATGATTCTTCTCTTCGGCCGCGCCTCATACCCGGGGTCGCCCCGACCCCGTTGAAAAGTGGCGCGCAGCGCCTAGAATGAATCTCCTCTTCGGCCGCGCCTCATACCCGGGGTCGCCCCGACCCCGTTGAAAAGTGGCGCGCAGCGCCTAAAAAGTGCGCCCCAGGAACAAGTAATACGCGCTATTGCCCCGCTGATCGTATCCGCGACCCGAGGTAGACCGGACCCGAGAAATGTGTCGAACGCCAGGAATATCGACGCGTCCTTGTGCGCCGAACCAAAACTGATGTCGCTGCGGCGCTCCCAGGTGTTGCCGAGTTCCAACGACATGCCGAGATAGGCGGGAAATTCGAAAAAGCCCTCGCCGCCGCTGGCCGATTTTGCGAAAATAAATGGCACGGGCGATCGCATAGTTCGGGCCCGTACAGAGAACTGGGGCGCAAGACCCGATAAATTGAAAAATCCGCCCAGCGAAAAGAATTCGGGCAGCGCGTTCGGCTTGATGGTGCCGTCCACGGTGCTTCCCGCCGAGGTCCACAGCAAAATCGTATTGCGTCCTCTGCGATCGCGCCATCAGCCAATCGGCCGGCGCCTTGTCGTACGCGATGTCCGCGCCCAAATCGGTGCGATTGGCGTCCCACTGCAGGGTGAAGGATCTGTCCCTCGCGCGGGAAATGCGTATGTGTCGAGGTGATCGTAGCTGAACTTGAAAAAGTACTCGCCGAGGTTGTACTGCGGTTCCACCAGATCCGGGTCGCCTAGGCGCATCGTGGACGTCGCCGTTGGTGCGGTGGAAGCCGACGCGGATCTCGCCCCAATTGCCGATATTGCGGCCGAAATCGAGATCGGCCTCCGCCTCGCGATCGCGAAATTCCGCCACCTCGACGTCATTGGTATAAACGTGCAGATCGCGTGCCTCGATGCGCGCGCTGGGCGCCACGAACCAGGTGCGCGATGCATTCGAGCGGCTGGTAGAACTCGCTGACGATCTTCGGGTCGCTGCCGATTTGCACGTCCGTCAGCAGCTCGGCGCCCAGATCATCGAGTTCGGTCAACACGAAGCGTGCCGCCGCGTTGTATTGGCTGTTGCCCTGGAAGTCATCCTCGCAAATTCAAACCGAAGCGCACGTAGTTGGGTCCCCAGGACTTGCGCCGCGCCTGCACTTCGAGCCCGGAGTCCTCGTCGGCGTCGACGCCGGCATTGGTGCAAGTGCCCGTGCCTGTTGCTGCGCCCGTGCCTGCACCTGTGGCTGTTGCTGTGCCTGTGCCTCCGCCCGCGCCAGTGCCTGTGCCTGTGCCTGTGCCCGTGCTGGCGCCGGTGGACCGTTGCTGGTGCGAGAACTGGTGGTGGTTCTGTTGTTGGTGTCGGTAGTGCCGGTGCTGGTGGTCGGTGCTGGTGCTGGTACTGGTACCAGTGCCACTGACATTGCCGCCGCTCGCGACGGGGCCGGTGCTTGTGCGGGTGCCTACGGGCTGCTCGCACCAGTGTGTAGTCCAGAGTCTCGAACATTCCCGAGGCCGTACAACTCCGTGATGCGCTTGCCCACCTCATCGAGGTCCAGCGGTTTGCCCACCAGCGGCTGCATCTCCGCCAGGATGGTCTTTTCATAGCGCTTGGATTGCTCGTCGACGCGCACGAACTTGATGGCCGGCAACCCCGGTTCACGCGCGGCGCGCCGCGCCAGATATTCGCCGATAAGCCGCATCGCCGACGCTGTACGCCGAGAGCGCCGCCGTGGCCGATCGCGCCGCGTCCTCGCCGCGGGCGATGACGCTGCCTGCGGCGGCAAAATCCGTCACCGGTCGTGGAGCCGAGATCAGGCTCGATCAAAATATCCTGCGGCCCCAGGCTTGCCCGCTGGCGGTCGGAGTCCTTGCGCACCAGAATCGCCAGCATCTGGTTGGAAATCGACAGCGCAGAATCGAGCGCGGCCCGCGGCTGCAGGGGAAAACTCACGTCGGAGACGATGAGAATGTCCGCATGCATGGCGCGCGCCACGTTGACGGGTAGATTCTCCGCCAGTCCGCCGTCGACCAGCAGGCGCCCGTTCAATTCGACCGGCGCGAACACCCCCGGCGCCGACATGCTGGCGCGCATGGCGATCGCAAGATCGCCCTTGTCCATCACCACGGCATTGCCGGTCTCCAAATCGGTCGCCACCGCGCGAAACGGCGTGGGCAGCAGATCGAAATCCGTGCTGTTGCTGAACGGCAGGGTCAGCTGGCGCAGAGTCTCCTGCAGCTTCTGCCCTTGAATGAAGCCCTTCGGCAGCAGGATCTTGCCGTGCTTGAGGCCGAGCGGCAATCGGACCAGAAAATTGCGGTCGTCCTGCTTGCGCCTGAAGGCCAGATCGCGGCGCGGCGGCGCGTCGCGAAACGCCTCCTGCCAATCGACCGAGCGCATGGTGGAGTCGATCTGCTCCGCCGTCATGCCGCTGGCATACAGTCCGCCGACGATGGCTCCCATGCTGGTGCCGGCGATGCAGTCGATGGGAATCTTCAGTTCCTCGAGGACCTTGAGCACGCCGATGTGCGCCATGCCGCGTGCGCCGCCGCCGGACAGCACCAGGCAGATCCGCGGACGGGTCGACATCCGGTGCGGGCGGCGTTTGACTGCGACGAAGGCGGCGCCGGCATCGCGACGGCCGCAGCACACCACTGGCCAGCGCGCAACCAGCACCCAGGCCAATCCCCATCGTGATGAGCGCTTCCCCATGATGGGGGAGATAGTTTAGAGCACGAGGTTGATGCTGGTGGCGGTAAAGGTGTTGGTGGTACGGTTGTAGACGCCCCTGGCCTCGAACTGCACCGCCGGATTTGTCGTGTTCATCGTGCTTGTACCTGCAGGTACACGAAATCAGAGAAATTGCTGTACACTGGGTGATGGTCGTCGTCGATGTCACCGTAGGGGTGGTGCTTGAGGTGGTGGGGTTACCGAACGCATAGTTGGGGACGAACGTTGCAGTCGTGGCCGTCGCAGGTGGTCGGCACCACGGTCGGGTTTACCGGCAGCGATTTCAGGTCGATACTCTCCGGCCCGATGCGCATGACGGCTGTCAGCAGTTGGGGGTTGCTCAGGTCGATGGTAAAGCTTGAATAGGTCAATCCCGCGAACGGAACGGTCGTACCAGGGGTTGTAGTCCATAGAACTTGCAGGCTGGCGGGATCGCACACCTGACTTCCCACACCGCAATTATAGGTTCCGGGCAGCGTTCCCGATCCCCCGGCCACCTGAACGGATGCCTCCGAATTGACCGCCGAGGCATTGAAATCGGGGGGCGCCGATCCGAATGGGGTGAAGATGCCGTCGACCCAGAGTGGATCGCCCGCAACCACACCGGCAGGCACCGTCAGTGCGCCCGTATTGACCGCAAAAGCCGCCGCAGAAGGATTTTGCGCGGCGCTCGCGCCATTGCCGGTGAAATCATAGGAGCTGGCCGGCCAACCGTTGATGGTTTGCAAATTCATCACCAGGCTATCGGCCGCCGAGGACACCAGCGAGCCCCAGATCTCCGAAGACAGGATGCGCACCGAACCCGTGTTGGTGCTCGAGGTGCCCGTGGCGTCCAGCGTAACCGACCCCCGAAGCCGGCAGTTCGTAGATGCCGCGCGCGGAAACGTATTGGCCGACGGAGATCGAATTGTAGTTCAGACCCGTGGCAGTGGAGTCGTCGGCCGACACGAGGGTGCCGGGCGCCACCAATAGCTGTGTTGGCGCGTTGTTATAGCAGGTTACCTGCCCGTAGACATTGCAGGTTGTCTCATAGTTATTGATGTCCAAGGTCGAGCCGCTCAGAGTCAAAGTATTGCCGCTGCGCGCGATCACGTATCCGCTCAAGCCCTTCGGTGTAGATGTCCTCGAGAGTGCTGCCGGCAATGACATAGACCGGATAGAAAATTCCGGCGGCCGCAGGCGGATTCGGCAGGTTATTGACGGTGGGCACGAAGGTCGTATACGCGGCGGTCATGGTCGTGCCGGCGGACAATTGCTGTAGCTCGTTGATGCCGGCTATGCCGACATAGGTGGTGCCGTTGATTGAATAGATCGTACTGGGCTGTGTTGAAGAGGCTGAGCGTTCCCAAACTATCCTGTTCGTCGTAGAACGGGCGCACATACACCGTGTAGGTGCCGGTGGCGCCGGGTACGGTACCGCCGGTCGCCGCCGCGCCGACGCTGGTATTGATGAGCGGTCCCCGCACACGGATGAGCTTGGTATCCGCAGGCCGAGTAGCGATGGTCACGAACGGCCTGACGACGACCACTGGCGGGCTCGAGGAGGTATGTTCACCTGGTTGGAGGCCGCAAGATCGAAATCGATGGCCAAACGCAGTGCGCGCTCGTCGACGCGTAGGTCGGCGTAACGACCAAGGGATTGTTCGGATCGAAATTCACCGTGATGGCGACGGTGGTCACCCCCGGCAAACCCGCCGCATCCACTACCGTCGCGAGTTCGGACTTGCCGTTGACCATAACGGAGATTACGGCGTCCGTGTAATCCAGCGTGATGGTCGCCGAGGTATACGTATCGTTCGGGATACTCGCAGAGGCCCATAACTCCGCGATATTGTTGAGCTTCGTGAAATCGACGGTCTCGGGCGTCGACTACCGCCGTAATCACCCCGACGGTCTGGCCGGTCAGGGTCACCGAGTCGACAGTGACGATGTAGCTGGTGAAATCGCCCGGGCTCGTCGGTCAGGGTGATCCACCCGATGCCGTAGCCGCTGTCGTTGGGTTGTTGCCATGGCAGCCGGCCGCCACGAAGGCGGCGACGCAAAGGAGCGCGCTCAAGGATTTGCGGGCGTATCGAACGAACGATGAATGCACTACAGCTTCCAATATTTGTGGGGGAATGGAGTATTTAGGCTGCGTAGAATAAAGACTTTCGAGAGTCCGCGTGCGGCAAAGTTCCATTTGCGGGGCGTCAACGGCCCTTCGGGCGCGGCACTTGCTGGGTTATGCAGTGGATATTGCCCCCGCCGAGCAGCACTTCGCGGGTGGCGACTCCGAGCACCTCGCGGGTCGGGAAACAGCCGCTTGAGCGTGCGCGCATGCGCCGCCGCATCGTGGCGCTTGTCGTATAGCGGCATGACGACGCATTTGTTCGCAATGTAGAAATTGATGTACGAGGCCGGCAGGCGATCGCCGGCCTTGCGCGGATGGCTGCCGGCGCGCGAATCGATGCCGGCGGCCTCCTCGGCAGTCATGTACAGCGGCCCCGGCTGGTGGATTTTGTGAATGGTGAGCCTTCGGCCGCGCGCATCGCGGGCCTGGCTCAAGCGCTGGTAGGCATCCTGGGAAATCTCGTACTGCGGATCCTGCCGATCCGAGGTCCAGGTCAGCGCCACGTGCCCGGGACTGGTGAAGCAGGCCAAGTTCGTCGATATGGCCGCCGGTCTCGTCGAGATACACGCCCTGACCCAGCCAAATCACCCGGGTGACGCCGAGATAGCGGCGCAGCTGCTCCTCGACGTCGGAGCGCGTGAGCTGCGGGATTGCGATTCGGATTGAGCAGGCATTCTTCGGTGGTCAGGCAGGTACCTTGTCCATCCACATGAATGGCGCCGCCCTCGAGCACGAAGGAGGTCCGGTAGCGGTCGGCGCCCTCGATCTCCAATACCTTCTGCGCCACCTCATCGTCGCGGTCCCAGGGAAAGTACAGACCGCCGCCAAGACCGCCCCAGGCATTGAAGGTCCAATCCACGCCGCGGCGCCGGCCCTTGGCATCGATGACGAAAGTCGGCCCGCAGTCCCGTATCCATGCATCGTTGCTGGTGATTTCGACGACGCGCACCGCGCGCGGCAAGCGCGCGCGCGCATTCTGGAATTGCGCGGCCGAGACGCCCACGGTCACCGGCTCGCCGCCGGCGATGGCGGCCGCGACGGCCGCGAACACCGCCTGCGCCGGTTTGGCGCCGCAGCGCCAATTGTCCGAGCGCTCCGGCCACAGCATCCAGCAGCCCGAATGCCGTTCGAACTCCGCGGGCATGCGGAAGCCATCCTTCGCAGGGGTTGAGGTGAGTGTGCGCAATGCGGGTCTCCGGTCGCGCATGCTAGCATTGCGGCCGAACTGTAAGGAGCGATGAATGTCAGACGCGAAACCGGTGCACGTGCAAGTCCCCGCCGGGGGCCAGAAAATCACCATCTCGAACGGCAAATTGCAGGTGCCGGACCACCCCATCATTCCATTCATCGAAGGCGACGGCACCGGCCGCGACATCTGGCGCGCGAGCGTGCGGGTATTCGACGCCGCGGTAGCAAAAAGCCTATGGCGGCAAGCGCAAGATTCACTGGATGGAGGTGTTCGCCGGCGAGAAGGCCAACAAGGCGTACAACACCTGGCTGCCGGATGAAACCGTCACCGCCTGCCGCGACTATCTGATCTCGATCAAAGGTCCGCTCACGACGCCGGTGGGCGGCGGCATTCGCTCGCTCAATGTGGCGCTGCGCCAAATGCTGGATCTGTACGTGTGCTTGCGGCCCGTGCGCTGGTTCAAGGGCGTGCCCTCCCCGGTCAAGGCGCCGGAAAAGGTCGACATGGTCATTTTCCGCGAAAACACCGAGGACATTTACGCCGGAATCGAGTTCGAGGCGGGCTCGGCCGACTGCCAAGAAATTCCTCGATCTATTCAAGCAGAATTTTCCGAAGCAATTCGCCAAGATCCGCTTTCCCGACAGCTCCGGCATCGGCCTCAAACCCGCATCGAAGGAAGGCACGGATCGATTGTTCCGCGCCGCCGTCGCCTATGCCGTCGCCAACAAGCGCAAGAGCGTGACGATCGTGCACAAGGGCAACATCATGAAATTCACCGAAGGTGCGTTTCGCAATTGGAGCTACAGCTGGCGGAAAAGGAATTTCCGGATCAGGTGTTCACCTGGGAGCAGTGGGAGCGCATCAAATCGGCGAAGGGCGAGAAGGAAGCCAACGCACAGATGGATGCCGCCAAGAAGGCGGGCAAGATCATCATCAAGGATGCGATCGCGGACATCACCCTGCAGCAAGTGCTGACCCGCCCGGACGAATTCGACGTGGTCGCCACCATGAATCTCAACGGCGACTATCTATCCGATGCCCTGGCGGCGCAGGTCGGCGGCATCGGCATCGCGCCGGGGGGCAATATCAATTATCTGACCGGTCACGCCGTATTCGAAGCCACGCACGGCACCGCGCCCAAGTATGCGGATCTCGACAAGGTCAATCCCGGGTCCGTCATTCTGTCCGGCGAAATGATGCTGCGCTACATGGGCTGGCTCGAGGCCGCGGACGCCATCATCGGCGCGATGGACAGGTCCATCGCTCAGAAGACCGTGACCTACGATTTCGCGCGCCTGATGGAAGGAGCGACCGAGGTCAAGTGCAGCGAGTTCGGCGACATCCTGATTCGCAATCTTTAGCGCCAACGGCACCGGAACAGCTCTGTCCTGCGTGTTGATGTCCGTTGGCCCGATGCGAAGGGTCCGGGGAGACTGAGACGCTGGAAGCCAACTGCTCTTCCTCGTTGGCTTCCAGCGTCTCAGTCTCCCCAGACCCCCTGTGAACCGGTCAACATCGCTGCGCCGACGCGCTACCGAGCCGCCGAGTGGGCCAGCTTGAGATGCGCCGCCTGCGTTGCGGCATCGATCGCTGCTTCAGGACGTCGAATGCGGCGATCCGGTAGGCTTCGGTCATGGTGGGAAAGTTGAAGATCTGTTCGATGAAGAAGTCGGCGGTCGCACCGGTGGCGATCGCCGCCTGACCGAGATGGACGAGTTCGGTGGCGCCCTCGCCGATCACCTGTACGCCGAGTACCCGCGCCGTGCCGCGCTCGCAGAGCAGTGTCAAGAAACCCGCGGGTTCGCCCGCGATGTGGGCGCGCGCGACTTCGCTGAAGTCGGCCCGGCCGACGATCAAGTCGATTTTCTTCGCTGCGGCTTCGCTCTGCGATAGGCCGACGCAGGCGATTTCCGGAATCGTGTACACGCCGCTCGGCACCAGGCTGGTGCCGGCCGGCGGCGGCAGGCCCAAGGCCGCGAGGGCGGCGCGCCGGCCTTGGTCGGCGGCGGCGCAGGCCAGCGCGGGCGGCCCGATGGCATCGCCGGCGGCGAAGATTCCGGGAATGTTGGTTTCGAAGCGCGCATCCACCTGCACATGCCCGCGGTTGCTGATGGCCAGCTGCAGCCGGTCGAGACCGATGCCGTCCAGATTGGCGACGCGGCCGAATGCGGCGAACACGATGTCGGCAGACAGCGCGGCGCCGTCCCGCACCTGCACCTCGCACCTGCGAAAATCCGTCGAAGCTCGCGCCCGCCACCTCGGCGCCGCCCCGGTATTTGCCGCCCATGGCCTGGAAGGCCGTGAGAAATCCCTGGCGCAGCGCAGGGTCGAGAAATCCCAACGGCTCCGCGGCCTTGTCCAGGAGCGTGACGGCGCAACCGAGCGCCGCGAAAATGGAAGCGTATTCGCAGGCGATCACGCCGCTGCCCAGCACCACCATGGAGCGCGGTATGTAGGCCAGGCTCAGTATGGAGTCGCTGTCGAGAATGTGTTCATGGTCCACTTCGATGGCCGGCACATGCCGCGGGCGCGATCCGGTGGCGAGCAGCACCCGCGGCGCTCGCACCACGGTCCGCGAGCCGTCCAAGCGCTGCACCTCGACGCGATTCGCATCCAGAAAGACGCCGCGGCCGCGAATCAGTTCGACCCCGTTGCGCGCAAGCTGCGCCTGCAAATATCGGTCCTGAGCGCCGATCACGACGTCGACGCCGTGCAGCAAGGCCGACAGCGGAGCATCGCCGCGCAGCTCGACGGCCAGCGACGATGCGCTGCCCTGCATGCGCCGATAGCGCAGCGCCTGCTCCCGCAGCGCCTTGCTGGGAATCGTGCCCGACAGCAGGCAAGAGCCGCCGACTTGCGAATCGCGCTCGATGATGGCGGCGCGAAAGCCGGCTTTGGCCGCCTGAATCGCCGCCTTCTGGCCGGCCGGCCCGGACCCCACGCAGAGAAAGTCGAACTCCTGCGGCTGCATGCTACAGGCCCGCCAAGCCGCGCACATGGTCGCGCTTCGCGAGCATGCGCCGCCGATCGTCCGGGAAATACGCCCAGCTGCTCGAACACCGGGCTCTCGATCACCACGTCCTCATCCAGCAGCTGCGGATGCAGGGTATGGGTGGCCAGCAGATGCGCGGCGTGCACGGTCCCCGCAAGATCGCTGTGGTTCGATTCGCGATAGTTGCGCCAGTCGCTCGCGGCATCCTGGACATCCTTGGGCGAGCAGCCAGCTGCCCATCAACAGACGGCCGAAGGCGGGTTCGAATTCGACCACCAGATCGCCGAAGGTGCGTGCGTCCATCACCGTGCGCTGCTCCATTTCGAAGCGCGACAGAATCTTCAATGCCAGCGCCGCCCCCGTGCGATGCATCAACGCGGCCAGAAAGGCGCTCTCGACGTGCTTGCGGCGTTCGCGCGCGATCTCCTTGGCCCACAGGCCGGCCAGCCACGCCTCTCGCCACAGCTCCTCGGATTCCGGCTCATGACCGGGAGCGACGAACACTTCGCCGCGCAGCATCACCGCCATGGCGATGTTGCGCACTTCCGCGACTCCGAGCCACGAAACCGCTTGCTGCAGTGAAACGATGGCGCTGCGCGGCCGCAATGCCGGAGAATTCGCGACCCGCATGATTTCGCCCGCGAGCGCCGGATCGGATTGAATCAAGCGCGCCAGCTGGACCGCATCGGTGGCCTGCTGCGCCGTGAGCTCGGCGAGCTGGGCGCACACCCGCGGCAGGGGCGCTATGGTTCTGCGGACTGCCCACGGATTGGCTCAGGTAGTCGCGCGCCGCTTGGGAATTCAGGGCGGAGAGTACGACAACGGATTCCAGACTCACTGAACACCTCTCACGTAGCGCGTCAATCCTCATAGATCGGCATGCCGCGGTGATGCTTGAGGTGATTCGAATTATGTAAACGACAATAAGTTAAATAAACGCCCTGTCCAGAGCCTGACCCAGGTCCTGAATCAGGTCCGCGGCATCCTCGAGGCCGATCGACAGGCGCACCGTCCCCCGGGTGATCAGCGAGGCGGCGCGCTGCTCCGGGGTGTATTCATTCCCGGCCAACAGTTGCGGCGGCATCACCAACGATTCGGTGGACCCCACGCTCGCCGAAATCGAAAAGAACTGCAGCGCCTCCGCGAACCGGGCGCCCTGCTCGAAGCCGCCGTCCAGCTCGAGAGTCACGACGGTGCCGAAATCGCTCATTTGCCGGCGGGCCAGCTCGTGCTGCGGGTGACTGTCGAGACCCGGGTAGTGCACGCGCTTCACCCGGGGATGGCTCTCGAGGAACAGGCTCGCGGCGAGCGCGTTGGCGCACTGACGCTCGTAGCGCAGGAAATAGGTGCGCATGCCGCGCTGGATCAGAAAGGCCGCGTGCGGATCGAGCGTCGGACCCATGGTCCCGATGTCCTTGCGCATCTGCGCAATCAGCTCGCCGCGCGCAATGATTGCGCCGCCCATCACATCGCCGTGGCCCGAGGCGTACTTCGTCAGGCTGTGCAGGAAGACGTCGATGTCGTAAGCGCCGTGGTTGTGAAAGCCGGCAAACGTATTGTCGAGCACCGTGAGGGCACCCGCGCGCCGCGCATGCGCGGTCAGGTGCTCGATGTCGGCGATCTTGGTGACCGGATTGGTGGGACTTTCGAACACCACCAGGCGCGTCGGCACGTCGCGCAGCACCCGTTCGATGCCCGGCAGATCCTCGATCGACAGCAATGTATGAGTGACGCCGAACTTCGCCAGAAGATGCTGCACGATGTAGCGGGTCGGACCATACGACTCGACGAAGGCGAGAATGTGATCGCCCTGTTTGCACAGGGACAGCAGGCTCGCGGCGATCGTGGCCACACCGGACCCCGTCAGCAGACAGTCGTCCCTGCCCTGCAGCTGCGCCAGCAGCAGCTGCAATTGCTTCAAGGTGGGGTTCGACGAACGCGAGTAATAGAATCCCTCGCGTTCGCCGCGCAGGTAGCGCAGAGTCTCGGCGGTATCGTCGAACGAGAACTTCACCGACTGGTAGATCGGCGCCACCAGAGGACGATTGTCCGCCGGCAGCGGAACGTCGGGCGGATGGTTCACCAGCGTAGTTGTTCTTCATGAGCTGCACGATAATGGACTGAAGCGCGCATTGAAAGCACCGCTGTGTGCGGCGGCGCGAGGCCCTTCGAGCGCAGGGCTATTCCGGCGCCGGGCAATCGTCACGGCGCCAGATAGCGATCCAGTTCGGCGTTGATGGCCGACGCGGAATCGAACAGGGGTTCGGCGTCGGGCGCGGTCAAGCCAAGATCCCGGTACGCGGCATGCCCCACCAGCAGATCGCGCGCCAGCGGCGTGGACTCGAGCAAGGTGAAGTCGGCGAGCGCATGCGCGACATTGACCACATTGCTTTCGAATCGCGCAGGACCGGCCTCCGCGTATGCTTCCCACTGCGAGGTGACCGTCAGCACCGGCGACGGCAGCGCCCACGCGGCGAGGACGCGGGTGCCGATGTGGCGATGAAAAGTCTCGATGAGGCGATCGTATTCCTCGCTGGCAAGTTTCTTGCCGGCGCGCTGCGCGATCTCGTGCACCGCGCCCAACGTGACGACCTTGCCGACGTTGTGCAGCAATCCGCAGAGGTAGCACACGCTCGGTCTCCTGGGCCAGCATGTGCGCCAGCTGCCGCGACCACAGGGCGCTCGCCAGCGAGTGACGCCACAGCCGGCGCGCCTTGTGCTGCTGTCCCTTGACATCCAGCATCTTGCCCTGCAGCGCCAGAGTGAAGGCGATATTCGCCACTTCCTCGAATCCCAGCCACGCGACCGCATGCGGCAGAGTCCCGATCGGCGATGCCGGCCGTTTCGCCGCGGAGCGCGCGATACGCAGCACATACATCGTGAGCGCCGGGTCCGCATTGATGATGTCCGCGAGCTGCCGGGCGTTGGCCGAGTCCTCGCGCCCCACGCGCGATACGCGAACGGCCACTTCCGGCAGCAGCGGCACCGCAAGATCATCGCTGGCCAGGCACCGCTCCAACAGGCCATGGACGATGTCGCAGTTATCTGCCGCTTTGGGCGAATTGCTCGGCGGTGCGTTTAGGGGGTCGTGCATGGTCCGTTTAACGGCTGCGGCGCCCCTGACTTGAGGTACACATGCCGGTCCAATTGATGCCGAAAATTCGCCGCCAATCCGGTTCGAGCCTGGGTCCGCCCCGTGGCGGACCCAGGCGCAATGGCCCAGACTGCCGTCAATGGCTCAGATTGCCGGTGCGGCGGATGAATTCCACGACATTATCGTGCAACAATTTGAGCGAGGAGTCCTTGGCGTAGACCATGTGGCCCGAATCGTAGAATTTGTACTCGATGTTGGCCTGCAGATTCGCCGGCATGGGCAGGTGGTGCATCTCGTACACACCCTGGTAGAAGGGCGTCGCGAGATCGAAATAGCCGGCGTTCAACAGAACCTTCAGGTTCGGATTGACCTTCATTGCGTTGGCGAGATCCGGCATGACATTGGATCCCTGGCGCGAGGACGCCGGTTGCTGGGATTGTCCCGGCAGTTGATGCTGAAAGTTCCAGGTCCTGAAGGTGGGGATGCTGGGCTTGAAGATCTTGCCCTCCCCATAATGCAGGTCCTTGCGCACATAGTCGTTGAACGCGGAGACATAGGCCGAACCGAGCGCGGTGGCTTGCGGATCGTAGTCGGCGCGCTGGCTCAAGGGGTCGAGATCGGGACCGGAAAACCGGGTATCGAGCCGGCCGGTGGTCATGCCGTCGTCGCCTTGCAGATTCTGGCGGAATTCCCCGCCGTCGATGCGCAAGTCGGCCTTGAGGATGTATGCAACGGGAAGCCCCGTGTACTGGTGCAGCTTGTCGGCAACGGCGGCGCGGTCGGCGGCGCTCAGGTCGGAGCCGGCCGCGAGCGCACGGGCGTAATCGCCCATGGCGAACTGTTCGACCTCGGCGAGCAAGGCTTCCAGGTTGCCGTGCTCACCGGGCAGCTTGTGATGGTACCAGGCGGTTGCGGCATAGGTCGGCAGCACCGTCTGGTACGGCAGATCGATGCCGGGATTGCCCGTCGGCCGATCGGGGCTGAGATCGAAGTTGAGGATTTGCGACAGCAAAATCACGCCGTTGAAGTCGATGGAGCGGTCCGCCTCGAGCTGATTGATCAGCACCGCGGAGCGCGGCGTGCCGTAGCTTTCGCCGAACAGATATTTGGGCGAATTCCAACGGCCGTATTTCGACAGAAATTGCGAGATGAATTCCGCGAAGGCATAGGCATCCTGGTCGACGCCGAAGAACGCCTTCTCTTTGTCCTTGCCGGCGATGCGGCTGAAGCCGGTTCCGGGTGCATCGATGAACACGAGATCGGTCGCATCGAGCAGGCTCGAAGCATTGTTGACCAGCGAGTACGGGGCGGCCGGTGTATGCGCATCGGTCGCCGTGACGATGCGGCGCGGTCCGAATGCGCCCATGTGCAGCCACATCGTCGAGGAGCCGGGACCGCCGTTATAGACGAACGTCACCGGCCTCGGGCCGCCGCCGCTCTTGAAATACGCGACATAGAACACGGCGGCTTCGGCGGTCGGATTCTTTCCCTCGGCACCCTCCTCCGCGGGCCCTGCGCTTTCCTTGTCCGACCTGGGGTCCCGTGGAACATCATCCCAGCCTTTGGGGTGCACGATCAATGTGCCCGCCACCGCCTGGTAGGCGATCGCCTGGCCGCCGATGGTGACCGTGCCGGTGCTGGTCGCCGACTCCGGCTTGAAGGGTTCGAACTTGCCGCCCTCCGGCTTCTCCGAATCGGCATCCGGCTTCTTATCCGGCGAACCCGTGCCAGCGGGCGGCGCGGCCAGCGAGGCCGTGGCAATCACGAGCAGGGCTGCCGCCGCAGCCGGATATAATTTGAACCATCTCATAAATCCCTCTCCTTGATGTTTCATTTTTCATCGTCGATTGATCTGCAACCATTGGCGCAGCACTGCGAGGCCCGCCGGAACGTGCGAACGCCCGAATCCGACCCGCAGGCAGTCGGCGGGCACGGGACCCAATTCGGATCGATAGATGCTCGACGGGAGCAACAGAACGCCCGATTCCTCGACGAGCCGGCGCGTAAATTCCTCGACGCCCTCCGCGCCCTTGTAGCGGATGAAGCCGACGCAGCCGCCGTCCGGCTCGCGCCAATCGAACAGATGCCGGTAGTCGGAGAAAAACTCGCTCAGGATCGAGAGATTGTCGCGCACCACCGTGCGGTTGCGCCGCAGAATCGTCTCGCGCGCCTTGAGCGCGATCCGCGCCAGCACCTCGGAAGGCGCCGCGTTGCAGATGGACAGGAAATGCTTGTAGCGTTCGAACTTGACCAGCGTCGCGCGATCCTTGCAAGCCAGCCAGCCGATGCGCAGTCCCGCCAGCCCATAAGCCTTCGACATCACGTTCAGAGATATGCCGCGCTCGTAGACATCCGCCGCTTGGGGCAATCGCAGCGCGGGATCGCGTTCGATCAGCCGGTACACTTCATCGCTGAAGAGCCAAATGCCGCGGCTGCGGCAAATGTCGACGAGTGCGTCGAAGATTGCGCGCGGCAGTATTTTGCCCGTGGGGTTGTTGGGGAAGTTGATCGAGATCAGTTTCGTATTGGGACGCAGCGCGGCCCGCAGCAGATCCAGATCGAGGTCCCAATGACGGTCGATATCGAGGGGCACGCCGGTGACTTCACAAATACTGAGAGGCACCGTCTCCGCCGCCTGGTAGTTCGGCGTGACGACGATCACGTGATCGTCGCAATTCAGCAGCACCCGCATCGCCGCGTAGATGCCCTCTTCGGCGCCGGCAAAGCACAGCAGGTGCTCGGGCTCCACCGAGTCGTAAGTCCGCGCGATCTCGGCGCGCAATTCCGGCGCGCCGAAGGTCTCGGTGTAGCCCAGACCGATGCCCTCGAAAGCGGCGCGATCCTCGGGAGCAGCCAGCGCGAGGAGCTGCGCCAGCGTCATGTTTTCGCCGTCGGACCCGGCTAAGTTGTACTTGGCGGCAAATTCCCACTTCGAAAAATACACTTCGAGCGCGAAATCTCGCATTGGTTTTATATGAACGAGCATCCCCTCGATGTGCTTGCGGCTAGGCGCCGCCGATCAGACGAACTTCCCTCTGCGGATACGGAATGCCGATGCCGCGCCGGCGCAGCTCCTCGAGCAGCGACATTGATTATATGCTCTTCGGCATCTTCGCCGTGAAGCATCGGGCGCTCCCGCAAATGTCCACGCCATCGGCATGGGCGAGCATGGGGGGGACGGCGGCCGGAAAGATTGGCGCGATGGTTTGCGCAGAAATGTTGCCGGCCCCTGCGTGCGGGCCGGCAACGAGCTCATCCCTAGCCTCAGAACGGCATCGACAGGGTCACGAACGCACTGCGGCCGGGAACCACCCAGTACAGCGGCGTACCCGCCTGGACCGTATAGCCCGCGAGCTGATCGATCTTGTGGGTGTCCAGCAGATTGTTGAACGCCAGCTTGATCGTAGCCTTGTGCAGCCACGCCGGTCCTTCCTCGCCCACCTTATAGTTGAGCGCACCGTCCAAGGTGCTGAAGGAGCCCAGCGGTATGGCCTGACCCACATCGCCGTAGCGCGAGCCGACGTACTTGTCCATCAGCGAGGCATACCAGCTGCCGCTGTTGTAGATGACACCCACCGCGGCCGTGGACTTGGGCGCGTTGGCGATCCACAGGCCCGGGTTTTGTATGTCGGAACCCTTGTCCTTGGCGCTGTTGAGCGATCCATTGGCGTAGACACTGAAACCCATGCCCACATAGGCGGTGCCTTCCGCCTCGATTCCCTTGTAGATCACGCCGCCCTGATTGAAATATACCACCTCGTTGCCGGTCGTCGTCGAGCCTATCAGGTTTGAGAAGTTGATGAAGTAAACGTCGGCGGACAGTGACAAGGGCTGCGTTTGGTAACTCGTGCCGGCCTGATAATTCCAGCTCTGTTGCGGGCTGAGATTGGTGGAGGCCGGGCTGATGGCCGTCGGGCTGCTCTTGTTGTAATCGAAGAAGTTCTCGTTGGGCGCGAGGAAACCCTTGGCCGCTTGCGCATAGGCCGCCCAATCCTTGGCGATGTCATAGTGCGCCAGCAGCGAAGGCAGCGTGGCCGAGTAGGTGTTGCTGTAGGACTCGGCGTACCCCGACTTGACGTCCACGAGGGCGTCGACGCTGCGCTCAAAGTGATCGTAGCGCACGCCCGGCGAGATCTGGAGCCCGGGGAGGGCCTTCCAGTCGAATTGGACGAACGGCTGCAGCGTCGTGAGCACCTGGTTCAGTTCGCGTTCGACGCCGTCGGTGCCGGGGTTGAAGTAGGGAGTAAGCGCGCCCCCGAGCGTGAAGTCGACGTCGGTGAGCTGCCGCAGGTTGTACTGGCGATCAGCCCAAATGCCGGCGCTCACCGTGCCCAGGGCCAGATCATCCTTGACCTTCAGGGTGTCGCCCCAGGAGCGGTAGTTGTTGATCAGAATGTTCCCCGGCACATCGTTCGGCCCGAAAGTGGTGCCGTTGGGAGTCTCGCCGTTGGGATCCCAGCCGTTTTCGCCGACGTGATAGTAGCCGTAGGTATAGGTCTTGTTGTCCAAGGACCAGCCATTGCCCAGATTGGAGGCCACGCCGACGTACTCGAAATCATCGTGAATGTGATCGTTGTTGTAGCCGTAGTAGTTCTGGCTGGTCGGATCCCGCGACAGGGCATAGTTCGGGCCGAACTGCGCGATCTGCGCGGCGGTCGTACCCAGCGAGATGTTTTGCACCACGTTGTTGTACATGGCCACGAAGCTCACCACCGTGCTGTCGTTCACCGGCACCGCAAACTTGGCGAAGATGTTCTTGCGGTCGAGACCCATGTTGGACAGGTAGCCGTCGGAGTGCAGGCTCTCCGCGTCGATGTAGCCGGCGGCGCCGTTATATTTCTCGATCGGGCCGGTGTCAAATTCCCCGCCGAAGAGTTGCGTATTGAAGCTGCCGAAGCTCACGTAAGGAGTCACGGTCATGTCCGCCAGCGGATTCTTCGATTCAACGCCGACGGTGCCGCCGAACGTCGCATTGCCCAAGGTCGCGGCAGTGCCGGGGCCGCGATCGACCGAAACGGTGCCGAGGTCGTGGCCCATGAAGTAGGAAGTCGAATGGTGGGTGAAATCGTTGGAATCGCCCCAGGGAATGCCGTCGAACGTCACATTGAAGAAGCCGTCGGAGAAACCACGGATGCTGAACGTCTGGGCTTCCGCGAGGCCGGGGCCGTTCGGCGCCACGACAAACACACTCGGCGCGATTTTCATCACCTCATCGAAATTCGACGATGGGGGCATGTTGTTTTCGATGTAGTACTGACTGAGCAGCGAGGTCGGCTGCGTGACCGAGAGCGGCGCCATGGTCGGTGCCTGCGCGACGGCTGAATTGATATCCACCGTCCCCGTCACTACGACGGGCGGCAGGGCGGATTGTTCGGCCGGCTCGGCAGTCGCCGGCGAGACGGACAGGACAAACGAGCTCGCGACGACACTCGAGCTCAGAACACGCAATAATTTTGCATACCGAGGGTAAACCAACATTATTTTCAGCTCCAAATTTTGATCAAGCAGGATTCGTACGCACTACGGGGTAGTGCGTACATCGGCGCCATCTGTGGCGTCAGTACAACGATCGACGAGCACTTCTTTGTGCGCCGCGAGAATACCGTCGAAATGTGACAAATACTTTGCAGAGCAAAGCAAATATGCCCGGCAAACATTAACTATCATTACAAGTTATCAATGATCGGGATTGCAGCACCGCGAAGCCGCGCAGGCAGGGGGTGGAGCGAGGCCACTCATAGTTGATGCAGGAATGCAACGCCGGCATCAGCGGCGTGGTCGGCAGCGGAACTCGTCGGCAGCTCGGCCGCCTACGCGGCAGCCTTGTCCAGCTTCGCCATCCGCGCCATCCACAGGCTCACGCCGATGATCATCAGGGTCACCACGGTAATGGTGAGGGTCGCGAGCACGTTGATTTCGGGACTGACGCCGAGCCGCACTTTGGAGAACACCACCATGGGCAGGGTGCTGCTGCCCGGGCCCGAGGTGAAGCTCGAGATCACCAGATCGTCCCACGACAGAGTGAAGGCCAGCAGCCATCCCGACAGAATGGCCGGGAAAATAATCGGCAGCGTGATGACGAAAAACACCTTGAGCGGGCGGGCGCCCAAATCCATGGCGGCTTCCTCGAGCGCCGTATCGAAGGTCGCCAGGCGCGAATTCACGATCACCGTCACATAGGCCATGGAAAACGTCATGTGCGCGATGGTCATGGTGGTGATGCCGCGTCCCGCGGGCCAGCCGATCGAGCTGTTCCAAGGCGACGAACAGCAGCAGCAAGGACAGTCCCGTGATGACCTCGGGCATGACCAAGGGCGCGGTGGTCATGGCGTTGAGCGTGAAGCGGCCGCGGAATTGACTGAAGCGCGCCAAGCCGAAGCCGGCCAGAGTGCCCAGGATCACCGAGCCCGAGGCGTTGATGACGGCGACTTTCAGGGAAATCCAGGCGGCGTCGAGTATTTCCTCGTTGTTGAGCAGCGAGTAGTACCACTTGAGCGTCGGCGAATTGGCCGTGTCCCACACCGTCACGAGCTTGGAGGCGTTGAAGGAAAACACCACCATGGACAGGATGGGGATGTACAGAAAGGCGAAGCCGAATCCCAAGGCAGGTCAGGATGAAGTACGAGCTCTTGTAGTTCATCGCGCGCCCGCCGACTCGCGCGCCTGCACGCTCTGGTACCACATCATGAAGGGCACCAGGAGAATGAGCAGCAGGATCGCCACCGCGCTCGCCACCGGCCAGGCGCGATTGGAGAAGAACTCATCCCACAGCACGCGCCCGATCATCAGCGCATTCGGGCCGCCGAGCAGCGCCGGGATGACGAACTCGCCCACCGCCGGAATGAACACCAGCATGGAGCCCGCCAGGATGCCGTTGCGCGACAGCGGCAGCGTGATCTTGTAGAACGCCTGCCACGGACGGCAGCCCAAGTCCTCCGCCGCCTCGAGCAGCTGCCAGTCCATTTTTTCCGAGATTCGCGTACAGCGGCAGAATGAAGAAAGGCAGGTACGAATAGACGATGCCGACGTACATGGCGAAGGGCGTGTACAGCATCGTCAGCGGCTCATGGATGACCCCGAGCGACATCAGCACATTGTTGATCACGCCGTTGGCCTTCAGCAGGCCGATCCAGGCATAGACCCGCAGCAGCAGCGAGGTCCAGAACGGCAGGATCACCAGCAGCAGCAGCACGTTGCGGGTCGCGGGCTTGGCGCGAGCGATGCCGTAGGCCATGGGGTAGCCGATGAGCAAGCAGAAAAGCGTCGAGATGAACGCGACCTTGATCGAATTCAAGAACGCGTTGATGTACAGCCGGTCGGTGAACAGGAAGGCGTAATTGTTGAAATTGAGCTTGATGGCCAGAGAGTTCTTGCCCACCCACTCGAGCAGCGGCTTGTACGGCGGAATGGCGAGATCGATGTCCGAAAAGGAAATCTTCAGGACGATGACGAAGGGGACGACGAAGAACAGCAGCAGCCACAGATAGGGCAGCACGACGACCAGGCCGCGGCCCGTCACGCCGCAGCGCCGCAAGAATCCCGACTTGGCGTCGCGGAGCTAACGGGTCACCACCACCGGGCTGGTCGCGTCCCAGGACAGATACACCTGCTGGTCCCAGGTAATGGCCTCGGCATGGCGCGAGGTATTGGGCTGAGTCACGCGCACCACCTTGCCGGTGGGCAGCTTGACCAGATAGATCGACAGGTCGCCGAGATAGGCGATGTCCTGCACCGCGCCGCGCGCCACATTGTCGGTGCCCTCCGGCGGCGCCGTGGACATGAAGATCTTCTCCGGCCGCACCGCCGCCCAGACGATGGCCTCCGGCGGCGCGCTGATTCCGTGGCTGACGTAGATCGTGCCGCCCAGTTCCTCCGAGCCGATGCGCACGTATTCCGGTTCGTCTTCGATCAGCTTGCCTTCGAACATGTTCACCGAGCCGATGAAGTCCGCCACGAATTTCGAGCTCGGAAATTCGTAGATCTCCGACGGCGTGCCCGCCTGGACGATTTCGCCGTGGTTCATGACGCCGATCCGGCTCGCCAAGGTCATGGCTTCCTCCTGATCGTGAGTCACGACCACGAAGGTCACGCCGAGCTTGTCCTGCAGGCTGATCAGCTCGAATTGCGTGTGCTCGCGCAATTTCTTGTCGAGCGCGCCCAAGGGCTCGTCGAGCAGCAGCAGCTTGGGACGCTTGACCAGGAGCGCGCCAGCGCCACCCGCTGGCGCTGGCCGCCCGACAACTGATGCGGCTTGCGCTTGGCGAAGTCGCCCAGTTTCACCAGATCGAGCATGGTCGCGACGCGCTCTTGGATCTCCGGCTTCGATACGCGGTCCTGCTTCAGGCCGAAGGCGACGTTCTGCTCGACGGTCATGTGCGGAAACAGCGCGTACGATTGGAACATCATGTTCACCGGCCGTTCGTACGGCGGCACGCCCGTCATGTCCTCGCCGTCGATGAATATTTTTCCGGAGCTCGGCGTTTCGAATCCGCCCAGCATGCGCAGCAGCGTGGTCTTGCCGCAGCCCGAGGCGCCCAGCAGGCAGAATATCTCGCCCTTGTAGATTTTCAGGCTGACATCGTCGACCGCCTTGAAATCGCCGAACGACTTGCTGATGCGATCGACCTGCACGTAGGGACGCGCGTTCGGATCCTTCCAGGGCGCCGCTTTGACGACCGCTCCGCCGGATGTCGTCATCGCTTATTGGCCCGTCTTGAACTTTTGCCAGACGCGGGTGATGGCGCGGGTTTGATCGGCCGAATCCGCCAGCTGCACCGCGAGCTTCTGCCGCTGCTCGGGCGGCGGATAAATTCCGGGATCGTCCTTGACCGCCGGCAGCACCAGCGGCTGCGAGGCGGCGTTGCCGTTGGCATAGCGCTTGAAGTTCGAAATGTCGGCGATGACCTGCGGCGTCATGATGTAGTTCATGAAGGCATAGGCGCTGTCGGGGTCCGGCGCGTCCTTCGGAATGGCCAGCATGTCGAACCACAGTATCGAGCCTTCCTTGGGCACGACGTACTTGATGTCGATGCCCTTGTTGGCGTCGCGGGCGCGGTCGCGCGCCTGCATCACGTCGCCGTTGTAGCCGACGGCGACGCAAAGATCGCCGTTGGCGAGCGCTTCGATGTATTCGGAGGAATTGATGTTGCGGATGTAGGGCCGGATCTTGAGAAGCACGGCTTCCGCCTGGGCCAGATCGTCCGGATTCTGCGAATTCGGATCCTTGCCCAGGTAGCTGTAGACGGCGCGCATCATTTCGGCCGGCGAATCGAGCACGCTGATGCCGCACTTGGCCACCTTCGAGGCGACGGCGGGATCGAACACCATGCGCCAGCTGTCGAGCGGCGCATCCGGCATCAGTTCCTTGACCATCTTCTCGTTGTAGCCGATGCCGTTGGTGCCCCACATGTAGATGATCCCATGGGCATTGCCGGGATCGTGCAACGCCACCTTCGCCATGAGCTGAGGGTCCATGTTCTTGAGATTCGGCAGCTTCGACTTGTCGAGCGTCAGATAGACGCCGGCCTTGATCTGTCTCTCGAAGTAGGAGGCCGTGGGCACGACGATGTCGTAGCCGCTGCTGCCCGCGAGCAGCTTGGTCTCCAGCGTTTCGTTGGTGTCGAAGTAGGCGACGTGCACCTTGATGCCCGTTTGCTTCTCGAAATCCGACAGGGTGTTCGCCGCCAGGTAGTCGGACCAGATGTAGAGGTTCAGCACCTTTGCCGCCGTCGGCGCCCTTGTCGGCGGCGGAGCCGGCACCGGCGGCGGACTTGCGGTCGCCGCAAGCGCTCAAACGCCAACACGCACCCAAGGACCAGAATCGCCGTCCGACGACGCTTAACATCAAACGCTTCCCCTTATGTGCGCGGCGGCGACCGCGCGCGACGGCTCCCGGCTTCGGCTCTCGTGCGCACGCGCGTCTAAACTCATGTCCGCTAGTTATATCGTAGCCGCGCGGGGCGCGCTAGACGTTCAACAGCAGATGCTCGCGCTCCCAGGAACTGATGACCTGCGCAAACGTCTCGTACTCGGCTTCCTTGACCGCCGTATAGGCCAGCACGAAGCGATCGCCGAACAAGTCCACCAGCGGCCTTGGACTCGCGCAGCAGGCGCAGCGCCTCCGCCAAGGTGCGCGGCAGGGCGATCGCCAGATCGTAGGCGCTGCCGGCGATCGGCTCGGACGGCTTCAGCCCCTCGATCATGCCGAGATAGCCGCAGGCCAGGGACGCCGCGATCGCCAGGTAGGGATTCGCGTCGGCGCCGCCCACCCGATTCTCGACGCGCCGCGCCTCGGGGCCGGACATGGGCACGCGCAGGCCCGCCGTCCGATTGTCGTAGCCCCAATGCACATTGATGGGCGCCGAGGAATAGCGGCTGATGCGCCGGTAGCTGTTCACGTTCGGCGCGAACAGCGACATCGCGCCGGGCAGATATTTCTGCAAGCCGGCGATATGCCCGAAGAACAGCGCCGAGGGCGAGCCGTCGGCATTGCTGAAGATGTTCTTGCGGGTCTTCGCGTCGACGATGCTTTGATGCAGGTGCATGGCGCTGCCCGGCTCCTTGGCCATGGGCTTGGCCATGAACGTGGCGTACATCTTGTGGCGCATGGCCGCTTCGCGGGCCGTGCGCTTGAACAGAAACGCCTGGTCGGCGAGGCTCATCGGATAGCCATGCAGCAGGTTGATTTCCATCTGCGCCGCGCCGGCTTCGTGGATCAAGGTATCGATTTCGATGTCCTGCGCCTCGCAGAACGAGTACATGTCGTCGAACAGCGGATCGAATTCATTGACCGCCGCGATGCTGTAGGCCTGACGGCCGATTTCCGGACGGCCCGAACGGCCCACCGGCGGCTTCAACGGATAGTCGGAGTCGACGTTCGGCTCGACCAGGAAGAACTCGAGTTCCGGCGCCACCACCGGCTCCCAGCCGTGCGCCTCGTACAGATCCAGAACCCGCCGCAGCACATAGCGCGGCGCCATGGTGACCGGCCGGCCGTCGCCGTAGAAGCAATCGTGGATCACCTGGGCGGTCGGTTCCGCGGCCCAGGGCACGACCCGCACGGTCTTCGGGTCCGCTTTCAGCACGATGTCGATATCCGACGGATTCATCGCGCTTTGATCGTCCGGATAGTCGCCGGTCACCGTCTGCAGAAAGATCGCCTCGGGCAGGCGCATGCCCTCCTCTTCGGCGAATTTCTCCGCGGGCATGAGCTTGCCGCGCGCCACGCCGGCCATGTCCGGGATGATGGCTTCGACTTCCGAGATACCGTGTTCTTTCAAGAATTGCTGAATCGTGCTGGCCATAAATCACCTTGATCAACTATGCGCGCGAGGCTTCACCAAATGCCGCGAACAGCGCGCGCGAAAATGGATTCTTTGCAAACTGCCATTCCGGATGCCATTGCACGCTCAGGGCGAAATTCGGTGCGTCGGCAACCCGGAACGCTTCGATGACTCCGTCCGGTGCGCGCGCCTCGACGACCAAATCCTTCCCCAGCGTTTCGATTCCCTGCCAATGCAGGGAATTGACTTGCAGGCGATCCTGTCCGGCGATTTTTCGCAAGCATCCCTCCAGGCTCCAGGAGGACTTCGTGGGCCGGTCCGTATTGCACGTCCAGCGGCAGTGGATTCATCCTCGCGGTGATCGAGGTATCCCGGCACCTCGTGCAGCCGCTGATGCAGGGTGCCGCCGAAGGCGACATTCATTTCCTGAAATCCGCGGCAAATCGCCAGCACCGGCAAGCCGGCGGCGATGGCCCGCGGAATCAGCGGAAGCGTCGTAGCATCCCGATTTGAATCATGCAGCGTTCCCGGCTCGCTCGCCGGTCCTCCGTAGTGATGAGGTTCGACATTCGATGCGCTCCCCGTGAGCAACAATCCGTCGCAGGCATCCAACAAGGATGGCAAATCGATCTCGGACCCGAGGGCGGGTATGAGCACCGGCACCGCGTTCGCGCCCGCGGCGACGGCCTCGATGTACTTCTCGCCGGCCATGTGGAAATAGTGCTTTCCACACAGCCGGCGATCGGCTGGAATTCCGATGAGCGGCAAGCGAGACATGTTTAATATATTAAACGTCCAGATGGACGATTGAGCTTCCTTAACGGTCGTATTACACCACACCCCTGGTGACTCGTCCCGTCCGACGGTGCGACAATTGGCTAAGATTTAGGCATTTCCATGACTTAGCGCTGATTTGTGCGACGCAGCATCATTGCCTGAAGGTCGAATAACCCGGTAGGCTCACAGGCCTCGAATCCTGTCAATAGCCACAAGATCCTAAACACTCTGGCTCCAAAGAACAGCCGATGCGCCTATCCTACCCACCCGCCCCTTCCTACTACGCCGCCTCCGTCGCCAGCTCGGCGACTCTGGCCGCCGACGCATCGCAGGACGCACCGCGAAACCCTGCGTGGCGAGCATCGCGTCGATGTGGTGGTGCTCGGCGGCGGCATCGCCGGCTGTTCTGCTGCACTGCACCTGGCGAAGCGTGGCTACCGCGTCGCCCTGCTCGAGGCGCACGTCGTCGGCTACGGCGCCTTCGGGCCGCAGCGGCGGGCAAACCATCTTTGGCCTTGCGGCGAGTCAAAAGACGCTCATCGCCGAAGTCGGCCGCGATGACGCGCGGCGTCTGTTCGACCTGTCCATCGAGGCGCTTGGATCTGACCCAGTCGCTGATCCGCGAGTACGCCATCGACTGCGACTACCGCGCCAATCATGTTCACGTCGCCGTCAAGCCTCGGCATGTGCAGGAACTGGATGATTGGGCGCGTGAATTGCACGAAGACTATGGCTACCGCTCGGTCACGCTGCTGAATCGCGACGAGTTGCAGGAGCATGTGCGCAGCGAACGCTATCTCGGAGGGCTCATCGACTCGCGCAGCGGCCACCTGCACCCGCTCAAGTTCACTCGAGGGCGTGGCGCGCGCCGCCGAGGCCGCCGGCGCCGACATCTTCGAGAATTCCCAGGTGCTGCGCTATCGAGGACGGCCGCGAAGTCCCGTGCACACCGCGCACGGGACCGTGCGCTGCGCGCATCTGGTGCTCTGTGGAAATGCCTACATCGGCGCCGTCGCGCCCGCGCTGGCGCGGCGCATTCTGGGGGTGGGCACCTACATCATTGCAACGGAACCGCTCGGCGAAGAGCGGGCCCGCGCACTCCTGCCGAGCAATGCCGCAATCGCCGACATCAACTGGATCCTGGATTATTTCAGGTGCTCGGCCGATCACCGCCTGCTGTTCGGCGGGCGCGTCAGCTACAGCGCCGTGCAGCCGCCGCGCCTGGCTGAATCCATGCGCAAGCGCATGCTGCGGATATTCCCCGTCGCTCGCCGACGTCAAAGTGGCGTATGCCTGGGGCGGCTACCTGGACATCACCATGAGCCGCGCGCCCGATTTCGGACGGCTCGCGCCCAATGTGTTCTACCTGCAGGGATTCTCGGGCCACGGCATGTCGCTCACCGGCCTCGCCGGCAAGCTGGTGGCCGAAGCCGTCGCCGGCACGGCGGAACGCTTCGATGTGTTCGCGCGCATCCCGCATCGCGACTTTCCCGGCGGCCGTCTGTTCAGGCGGCCGTCGCTGATGCGCGGCCATGATGTACTACCGCCTGCGCGATCTGCTGTGAGGAGACGATCGCGCGTTCGCTAGCGCTGCGCTATTTCAGCCCCGGCTGTTCCTTGCCGAAGCTGGGGACCAAGGTCTTGACCGGTGTCGAGCAAAGTCACCGAATTCAGGCTGCCGCCGTGCGATCCGTCGCGCAGCGGACTCAATGTCACGCTCACCCGATCGCCGGCCTTGATGGAATGGCGAGTCCATCCCGCGCGCGTCAATACTCCCGGGCTCGTGGTTTCAAGCGACCATTCCTGCGCGGCGCCGCCGCCCTGCGGCTGCACGAGCACCCAGAGGATGGTGTGCGGATTGGTCCACTGAAATGCCTTGACGGTGCCCTTGAAGCGTCAACGTCTTGGTCGGCTCGTACATGGCGAAGGAATGATGCGCGACCGCAAGCGGCGCGGCGCCGAGCAGCGGCGGCCAAGACGGCCGCCATCGACCGGCGCATCAACGATGCATACTTCATTCGGAATGCGGCTCCGCGGCGACGTGCTTCATTTCGAATCCGATCCCACCGGAACGCCGTTGTGAAACTTGATGGGCGCGAAGATCGAGTTGCCGTTCTTGTCGACGGCATCGCTGAAGGAACCCTGCTCGCAGACGCCTTCGGCGATGTCGTACTTTCGGGCCCGCTGCCGATAGTATTTGCGCGTGGTGCTCCAGGGCTTGGACAGCACCTTGTTGGCGCGTGATCTCCAGGTCATCCGCCAGAGTGTCGGGATCCGACAAGTGCAGGTGCTCGACGATGTGCATGTCGCCGTTGTTCGGCACCCCCACGGCTTCACTGACCGCGAGATACACCTGCGGCAGCAGCGCGACGGTATCGACCACCAGGGTGCCCTCTCCCAGTGTCCGATCGAATGGCCATGAAAGCTCGGATCGGGATCGGCCGGATGCGGCCGGCCGTCGGTGTAGATGCGGCGCAAGCGATTGCCGTCGCCCTCGCCCAGTATCGTGACGCGGCCCGGCGTGAACAGGATCTCGAAGGCATTGTGGGTGATGAGCATCCAGCTCGGCATGCCGGTCGGGAAACAATGATCGATGATGGGGAAGGGACGCCCGGCGTCCTCTTCCGCGTACATGTGCTCGATTTGCTTGGCGATCTGGGGCTTCCAGGGCGGCGGATTGCTCGTCTCCTGCGCCACCTGATCGCTGATCACCGGCGTCCACACCCCGCTCCAATCCGGAAGCTTGGCGAGCGCCTGCCAATCCTGCGCGGTCGGCGGCGCGTTGATGGGATCCGCGTCGGCGGCGAGGGCGGGCAATGACCGCGAGCCGGCCGCAAACCGCCACGGCCGAGAATCAGCGCAGATGCGAGTGAAGCGAATCCCCATGGTCGCGAAGAGTACTGCAAGCTCGACGGCTGCAATGACACATCTATTTGAAGCGCGAGCGATGAAGCAGCGGTGAATCCGCGCATGGCGTTCGAAGTCCTTGGGGATGGTCTGGGCGCTGATGTCCTCGATGCGCAAATCCGCCGAGCGCTTGCGCATCGAGCTTGAAGCGCGTGTAGTTGGTCGAGAACACCAGGCGGCCGGACGGGACGCAGCAGCTTCAGCGACCGGCGAATCATGCCGACATGATCGCGCTGCACGTCCAGCACCCCTTCCATGCGCTTGGAATTGGAGAAGGTCGGCGGATCGACGAAGATCAAATCGAAGCGCGGGCCCCTGGGTTCCTGCTCCTCGAGCCACTGCAGGCAATCCGCGCGGTACAGCTCGTGCTTGGGGTCGCCGAAGCCGTTGAGCAGGAGATTCTCGTGCGCCCAGTCCAAATAGGTGTTCGACAGATCGACGCTGGTGGTGCTGCGCGCTCCGCCCGCCGCCGCATACACCGTGGCGCTGCCCGTGTAGCAGAATAAATTCAGAAAATCGGCGTCCTTGGCCCAGTCGCGCAGCATTGCCGCGCACGATGCGATGGTCGAGAAACAGCCCGGTGTCCAGGTAGTCGCGGAAATTGACCCAGAATTTGAGGCCGCCTTCCTGCACGGCATGGCGTTCGGCCTGCGTGTCGCGCTTCTCGTACTGCTCGCTGCCCTTCTGCGGTTTGCGCACCCGCGAGTGAACGTGGGAAATCGGCACGGCCAGGACCTCCGGCAACACCGCCAACGCCTCGCGGCGGCGCTCCCGGGCACTTTCCTGATCGACGGACTTTGGGCGGAGCATATTCCTGAACATAGACGTGACGCGCCGCGCGGCCGTAGAGATCGATCGCGAATGCGTATTCCGGCATGTCCGCGTCGTACACGCGGAAGCAATCGATGCCGTTCCTGCTCGGCCCAGGGGTCCAGGCGCTGCAGATTCTTGCGCAATCGATTCGCGAACATCTGGGCGCCGGGCCGGCTCGACCAATCCGCGCGCACCTCCTCGGCCGGCCGTTGCGCGCTGGCCTCGTTCAGATCGAAGCGCAGCAGGCGGCACTCGATGGTGCCGTTGAAGAACCGATGCGTGCGCTTGGCGTAGATCGCCTAAATTTCGCGCCAGCGGCGGATTGCCGGTGAGAATCGCGGCCTGCCAACCCTGGAAGCGATCGCGCAACAGCCCGCCGAGCTCCGAATACAGGGCCGGGAGCCCCGATTCCGCGCCGATGCGTTCGCCGTAGGGCGGATTGGCCACGATGAGGCCCCGCATCGCCCTTGGGCGCGACGATCTCGCCGAGAGCGCGCTTCTCCACGTGCAGCCAATCGGCGACCCCGGCCTGCTCGCCGTTGGCAATCGCCATGCGCACCGCATCTGCATCGATGTCGGATCCCAGAATGCAGCGCCGCGCCGTCGCGCGCGGCACGGCGCGTCGCGCGCCTCCGCGACGCAAGTGCTCCCAGAGCCGCGCATCGTGGCCGCGCCACCCCATGAACCCGAAATACTCGCGATCGAGCGCCGGCGCGGCATCCGCCGCGATCAGGGCGCCTTCGGTGAGAAAAGTGCCGGAACCGCACATGGGATCGAGGAGCGTGCCGCCGCGCTCGCAGATGCTCGGCCAGCCCGCGCGCAACAGCACCGCGGCGGCGACATTTTCCTTGAGCGGCGCACGGCCGCCTTCGACTGCGATAGCCGCGCCGATGCAGGCTCTCGCCGGAGAAATCCACCGACACGAGCGCCGTGGGGCCTTCGACATGCAGATGCAGCAGCACGTCGGGGCGCTCCGGCTTGATGTTGGGCCGCTCGCCGGTGGCCTCGCGCAGACTGTCGCAGACCGCGTCCTTGAGCAGCTGGGAGCCGTAGATCGTGTGCCGGATGGACTCGTTGCCGCCGCTGCAATCGCAGGCCAGCGTCGCGCCCGGGCCCGAGGTGTTCGCGCCAGTCGATGCGCTTGACGGCTTCGTACACGCTCTTCGAGCTGCCGGCATCGATCGATCCCAAGCTCAGCAGCACCCGGGTCGCGGTACGCGACCACAGGCAGGCGCGATAGCCCACCTCGAGCGTGCCTTGAAACTTCACGTCGTGGCTGCGCTCGCGAATGTCCTGCGGCGCCGAATTGCGCGAGTTCCTCGGCCAGCACCGAGGCCGCGCCCACCGGCGCCGTCGCGATCCAATAGCGCACGTTGTCGTTCACGTGCGCATGGTAACCGTCCGGCAGCCCAATTGCGCGAATCCTTGGGATCGCGCAACTGGGCTGCCGCTCGTTCAGAAGGGCAGGCCGTGCGACTGACCGCCCATGCACATGAGCAGGGGCACCGACAGAATGAAATTGATGCGCGATGCGACGCCCGCGGTCTTGCGGGCCGCCGCCTTCTGTTCGTCCGTCGCGGGCACGATCCCGAGGATTTTCTTTTGATTCGGCCAGATGAAAACCCATACATTGAACAACATGATGGTGCCGAGCCATGCGCCGATGCCGATGGTCCGAAATCCGGGCTGCATAGCAAACGCTCTCACGAGGCCGTTCGCCGCGCCGAATCCCACCGCAAGTAAGCCGCGCCCGTCACCCAGGTGGCGAGCGCAGCCCAGCGGAACCAGAGCAGCGCCCGGGGCGCGATGTACTTCGACACGCCTGCGCCGCCCGGGCCGCCCTTATCGGCGGCCGCGACCGCCAGCCCCGGCGTCTGCACGACATTGAAGTAGTACAGGAGACCGATCCACATGACGCCCGAGACGATGTGCAGCCAGCGGTCGATGCGTATCGGGTGAAATCCGGTGCCCGGTCCGGCCCAGACGCTGAGACAGATGCCGATGATGATCGCGAGCACGACGGCGGTCGTGATGGCGCCCTTGACTGAATTGAGCGGATGCATGTTACTTGGCCCCCATTATTGGTTTTTGAGTCGTGCGGCGGCAATTCCCCCGGACTTCGCACCTCTTGTACGCGGCAGATGCGTTCACGGCGGCGATTGTACGCGGCCGAATGGGCGTTGGCACTCGCTCGCACTCGCGCTCGCAACAGGCCGGCTCACGGCGCAGGCGGGTCCCTTGCGCAAATCGATCCAATCGAGCTTTGGGTGGTTCGAGAAGTAACGCACCAGAACCTTGTACAGATCGGCGATCGAACCCGCCGCACGCGGGCTTCGCGCGCAGCGCGGCCAGTTCCTCGTCGGACCGGGCGGTGCCCAGATAGGTCCAGTGATCGAGGACATGAAGGTCGGGCCTCGGCGCCCGGGAATTCACCGCTGCGCGCAGCGCGTTCGCGCAGCGCGATGCGTCCCGGAAACGGCCATGGCTTCAATTTCAGCGACGACAGCGCCAGGCGCAGGCGCATGATCGTGCAGAAGCAGCGGCTCCTTGCCCACGCAGGCGCCCCTGCACTTGTCCGACCTGGAAAGCGAAACACGAGCCTGCGCCCTCCTCGAGGCCCAGCACCTTGAGGCAGAGCTGTTGTGCACGTGCAATGTCGCTCAGCGCCTTGCGGGCGTCCTTCTCGGAGTGAAACACGCCGAAACACTGCGTCGAGATCCGCGGCTCGAACGCCGGCGATGGCGGCCGGCTCGATCCGGCCCGGCGCAGCCTTCGGCGGCAGGCACGGCGCCGCCCGCAAAGTATAGGGCTGCGCCTGGCTTTTGATCCGCCGGTTGTACGGAGCGGCTTCTGGGTCTTGATCCACTCGGCCTCGCAGCAGCATCGGCCCCGAGCTCGCCGGCGGTCTCCACCCAATCGATGCGCCGCACCTGGCGCGCGAGCCTGCGTCTGCCCGGATTCGCGCTCGCCGCCGGCCAATTGAGCCAGCACCCGAGACCGCAGCGCATGGCTCCTGCCCACGTACAGCAATGCGTCGTCCTCGCCGAAGAGTCGATACACGCCGGGCCCCTCGGGCAGATCATCGGCGAAATCCGGCGGCAGATGCGCCGGCAATTTGTGCGCGCCCAGCACGGCTTGCGCCGCCGCGTTCAGCGCCGCTTCCGGCACCTCGCGCCGCAACTTGAACCAGAAATCGCGCAGCACCTGCGCATCGCCCAGCGCGCGGTGCCGCGCGCTGCAGGTGAGCCCGTGCCGCTCCATCACCGCATCGAGATTGTGGCGCACATGCTCGGGAAACAAGCGCCGCGATAACTTGACCGTGCACAGGACCCTGGCGGAGAACGGCAGGTCCGAGCCTGCGAAACTCGCTGCGCAGGAAGGAGTAGTCGAAGCGCGCGTTGTGCGCCACGAACACCGCGCCCTGCAGCCTCTGCGCGCACCACCGCGGCGATCTGCGCAAAGCGCGGCGCATCGGCGACCATCTCGTTGCTGATGCCGGTGAAGGCCTCGATGTAGGCGGGAATCGGGCAGTCGGGATTGACCAGAGAGCTCCACTCCTCGACGAGTTCACCGTTCTGCACTCGAACGATGCCGACTTCGGTGATCCGGTCGATAGGCCGCATTGCCGCCCGTCGTCTCCAAATCGACAAATACGAGATCTGTCGGGAGGCGTCGACCTCAGCCGCGGCCATCGAGCGACAGCAGGGGGTAGTAAAGATCGGGCCGGCGGTCGCGGAACACGCCCCAGGACTGCCGGTAGCGGCGCACCTCATCCAGATCGAAGGCGGCGGTCAGCACCGTTTCGGTCGCACGATCCGCTTCGGCGACTTTCTCGCCGGTGTGCGAGGCGATGAACGAGGAACCGTAGAAAGTCATGGTGTACTTCTCGCCCTGCTCGGTGCCGATGCGATTCGAGGCCACCAGCGGCATGATGTTGGCCGCCGCGTGGCCCTGCATGGTCCGCTGCCAATGGCCGCTCGAGTCGATGCTCGGATCCTGGGGTTCCGAACCGATCGCCGTGGGATAGAGCAGCATGTCGGCGCCCATCAATGCCATGGATCGCGCCGCCTCCGGAAACCACTGGTCCCAGCAGATCGCGACCCCGAGCTTGGCGTAGCGGGTGTCGAACACCTTGAATCCGGTGTCGCCCGGCGAGAAATAGAACTTCTCGTGGTAGCCCGGGCCTTCCGGAATGTGCGACTTGCGGTAGCTGCCGAGCACCGTCCCGTCGGCATCGACGATGACCACGGAATTGTAGAAGGCATTGTTGGCGCGCTCGAATACGCTGACCGGCAGCACCACGCCGAGCTCGCGCGCCACGGCGCGGAAATGCTCGACCGCCGGATGCGCTTCGAGCGGCTTGGCCAGATCCAGATGCCGCGAGGAGTGATCCTTGCAGAAGTACGGCGTCTCGAACAGCTCCTGGATGAGAATCACCTGGGCGCCGCGGCCCGCCGCCTCGCGGATCAATTTCTCGGCGCGCGCGATGTTGGCGTCGCGATCCCAACTGCAGGCCATTTGAGTGGCCGCTACCGTTACCGTGCTCATGGGTTGCTATGCTACCTGATCTCGCGTGAACCTGCGTGCCATCACTTGCGCGTAGCGGGAAGCGTAGCGCAATGCGCGACCCCGTAAATCCGGCGCGCCAGCGCCTAGAAAGTCGGGGCGAGCTGGCGCTGACGATCTCGCATTCCTCGCGCCCGATGTTGCGGAAGCGATGCGGCAGGGAGCTCTTGAAATAATAGGCATCGCCCGGGCCCGAGAACCCGCGACTCGCCGCCGACGGTGAGTTCGATTTTTCCCTTGACGACCACGCCGCCCTCCTCGCCGGCGTGAGTCAGCATTTCCTCGCCGGTATCGGCATTCGGCGCATAGCGCTCGTGCAGGATCGACATGCTGCGCTTGGCGAGACGGCTGCCGACGAGGCGCAGTTCCACGCTGGCGGTGCCGATGTCGCTGAGTTCCTGCCGCGGGAAAAACACCTGCGGCTGGCCGCCGAGATCCAGGGTGAAGAAATCGGCCAGCGCCATGGGAATGCCGTCGAGCACTTTTTTCAGCGAACTGACCGAGGGGCTGACCCGATTCTGCTCGATCAGGGAAATCAGGCCATTGGTCACGCCTGCGCGCTTCGCCAGCTCGCGCTGCGACAGTCCGTACATTTGCCGCACGGCCTTCAGATGGGTACCCACGTCCAAGCTCATGGTGTCTATTATAATAGACAGAACGCGGCTCGAGATACAGCGAAAATTGAGCTTAGTGTTGATTTTCTTTATCATCTGGGCCGCCCGATGATCCTCCACACCGCAAGGATCCCGCAATGAACGCCCAGCTCACCCCCGCCCTCTCGACACGGCGATCTCGATGCATTTTGGATGCCGTTCACCGCGAATCGCCAATTCAAGGCGAATCCGCGACTGCTGGCGCGAGCCGAAGGCATGTACTACTGGACGGCCGACGGCCGCCAGGTCCTCGATGGGGTCGCCGGCCTGTGGTGCGTGAACGCCGGTCACGGGCGGCGCGAAATCACCGAGGCGGTCACCAAGCAGCTCGAGCACCATGGACTACGCGCCGGCCTTTCAAATGGGCCACCCCATCGCGTTCGAACTGGCCAATCGGCTGGCCAAAATCGCGCCGCCGGGCCTCGATCGCATTTTCTTCACGAACTCAGGCTCCGAGTCCGTCGACACCGCGCTGAAAATCGCCATCGCCTATCACCGCGCCCGCGGCGCCGGCCAGCGCACCCGGTTCATCGGCCGCGAAAAGGGCTATCACGGCGTGGGTTTCGGCGGCATGTCGGTCGGCGGCATAGTCAACAATCGTAAATTCTTCGGCTCCTCCATGCTGCCGGGCGTGGATCATCTGCCGCACACCCTGGACATCGAGCACAACGCGTTCTCGCGCGGACTGCCGCAGTGGGGCGCCCATCTGGCCAATGAACTGGAGCGCCTGATCGCCCTGCACGATGCCTCGACCATTGCCGCGGTCATCGTCGAACCGCATCGCCGGATCCGCCGGTGTGATACTGCCTCCCGTCGGCTACCTGAAGCGCCTGCGCGAGATCTGCGACAAGCACGACATTCTCCTGATATTCGACGAAGTGATCACGGGCTTCGGCCGCATCGGCAAGCCGTTCGCGAGCCAGGCCTTCGACGTGACGCCCGACCTCATGACCACGGCGAAGGGATCTGACCAATGGCGCCGTCCCCATGGGCGCGGTTTTCGCCCACCGCAAGATCTACGATGCCTTCATGCAGGGGCCGGAAAACGCCATCGAGCTGTTTCACGGCTACACCTACTCCGCGCACCCCGTCGCCTGCGCCGCCGCGCTGGCGACCCTCGACGTCTACACCCAGGAGGGGCTGCTGACTCGCGCCGCATCGCTCGCGCCCGAGTGGGAGAACGCCGTGCATTCACTGCGCGGGCTTGCCGCATGTCATCGACGTGCGCAATTACGGCCTGATCGGCGCGGTGGAACTCGAGCCGCGCGCCGGCAAACCCGGTGCGCGCGCCTTCGAAGTGTTCCTCGAGTGCTTCGAGCGCGGCGTCATGGTGCGTCAGACCGGCGATACCATCGCCATGTCGCCGCCCCTGATCATCGACTCCAAGCAGATCGCACGCATCATCGAGACCCTGGGCGCGGTGATCCGCGAAACGGCCTGAGCACTGGATTTAACGCTCGCGCAGCGAGCCTGTCGACGGGGTGCCTCACCCCGTTGATTCGCGCGCAGACTCGAGGCGCGCAGCGCTGACGGCTCGAATATCGAGTACCACTTCTTGCAGGGCTCGGTGACTTCCCAGATGCCCTCGAAGCCCGCGGGCACGACGAAGGCATCGCCGGCGCGCAACTCGTGCTTCTCGCCCGTGACCGACTCGATGCGCACGCGGCCTTCGATGATCACGCAGAATTCGTGCTCGGTGTAGCGCACGCGCCATTTGCCCGTGGTGCTGGTCCATATGCCGCAGAAGAATTGCTGAGTCGGCTCGGCATACTGATTCGATGCGCGCGCCCGCGGAATGCCGGCGAGTATGTTCTCGGGCGAAGGATTGGCAGACTCTCCGGTCTGCAATCGATCGAGGACGACGATCTTGGGGTGCGCACTCATGCGCCTATCGTAGGCTCGGGGCGCGGGCGGAAACAAGTGCGGCCCGGAGCAGCGGGCGCTCCGGGCCGCGGCTCTCCCTGCGGTCTCGCCGGGTCACTCCTTCTCGCCCACCTGAGCGACGGCGGCGCCGCCCTGCGCCTGCAGAGTCAGGCGAACCCGGCGCTCGAGCGCATAGCCATCGCTGTCGGACGCGACACTCTGGCTCTTGCCGTAGGCATTGACCTCGAGCACCTCGTTGCTGATCCCCGCGGCAAGAAACAGGTCGCGCACCGCGTTGGCGCGTTCCTCCGAGAGCTTCATATTGGCATCCACCGTACCGCGCGGATCGGCGTACCCATCCACCCGGACCTTGAGCTGCGGAGACTTGGCGACCGCCTGCGCCAGCACCTCGATCTGATGCGCGATTTCCGGCGTGATCTCGGCGCTGCCCGTTCGGAACAGCACATCGCCCTGCAGCCCATCCAGAACCTCGCTGCCGTCCTCCTTGGCGCTTTGCGCCGCTCTCGCACCTGGCTGGTCAGATCGTCGAGCCGCGCGCTCAAGCTGCGATTGGTTTCGGCCAGCTCGTTCTTCTCGTTCAGCAGCGCCGACTTTTCTCCCTGCAATTGAGATTTGTCGGTCTGCAACACCGCAACGGTCGCTTCGGCCTTGGTGGCATCGCTCGCCCGATGCACTCGGTTCCCGAGCCAGGTCCCGAGCCCGGCGCCGATGACCGCGCCCACCGGCCCGGCGGCAAAGCCTCCGATCACTCCGCCCGTCACGAATCCGATCGGCTCCTGCGGTGTCGCCGGCTTGGTCTCGGCCGCCAAGGCCGCCGCGCTCATGCTCAATAACCCGATCGTGCCAACGGCCCTGGAAAATACAGTGTTCATAACAGCTCCTCGCTTCGGTTCGCCAAGAGGCGACGACCGTCGCCCCGTGAGAGCTATTAGGGCCCTGCATTGGGGCGCTTCTCTGCCCGGGTCGGGGCAAATAATGGCAAGGCGGCGACGAATTCAACGCGTCGTCTCGTCTGGTTCAGGCCTTCAGCGAGAACGGCGTGAAGTTGGTATCCCGATCGTAATAGTCCTCGTTCTCGGCCCTTTTCAGGAAGGCGACGACGCGGTAGGTCAGCGGCGCGGCGAGGATTTCCCAGCCGCTCTTGAGCGCGTACTGGGTGAACATGATGGCGATGAGGTGCGACTGCGGCATGCGGCCGTAGAAGGCGACGAAGTAGAAAATCACCGAATCCACCAGCTCGCCGCACAGGGTCGAGCCGACGATCCGGGTCCACAGCCAGCGCCCCTCGCTCCAGATCTTCATCTTCGCGAGCACATAGCTGTTCACGAAGGTTCCGCACAGAAATGCCGTGATCGATGCCACGACGATTCGCGGCGTGTTGCCGAAAATCGCTTCCACCGACGCCTGGGTGGCGCGCGACTGCGCCGAGGGCGGCAAGTGAACCACCACGGCCGCCATCAGCGAGGCGAAGGCCAGCGCGCCGAATCCCGCCCACACGACGCGGCGATCGCGTCCGTATCCGTACACTTCGGTCAGTATGTCGCCGAAAATGTAGGAGATCGGGAAGAACAGCACACCGGCGAGAAAGGTGACGGTGCCGAATATCGGCACCTCGATCGAGGTTTCCTTGGCCGGCCCGATCAAATTGGAGCACAGCAAAACACAGACATAGGCGGCCATCACAAAATCGTAGTAGCGGTATTGACGGGGTTGGGTCGGCGTAGTCATTGCCGTCAGTGTAGCCGCAAGCGCCCGAGGATTCCGATGATATGTCACACCGGCCGTGCCACTGTCGCATTTTGGCGAAGAGCATCACATCAAGAAGCGTGCCCGTACGGTAGATATACGGTCTCAAACCCTAAGCAGCGGATCTATGGAGCACGGCAAACCCTTCAGCGCGACAGACAGTCCGCTCGTCGATTTCGATGCCGTCTGCCAGAAAGTGCGCGCGGCCGTGGAGCCGGCGCGCGCCCACGCCGTGTCTCTGCATGACGAGCACGGCGATGTGCTGTGGCTGAGCGAAAGCTCCATGGGCCCCGACGAACATAATGCGGTCCGCGAGGCGGTCGAGGCATTCTCCCGCGCGGGCAGCCCGCCGGTGCTGGTGTACGACCTGGGCGATTCGCGTTCCGCCGTGCTGCTGCGCGCCGTCAACGGACAGCGCGCCATGGTCGGCGTCATCATGCTGGTCATGGACGCTCGCGTCGTCAAGCAGGATGCCCGCGGCGCACTCAAGGTGATGACTCCGAAGCTGCAGCGCGCACTCGCCGATTTCGCCGCCATGCGCCCCGACACCGTGGCCCCCGCGCCGGTCCCCGCCCGACCTGCGGCATCCGCTCCGCTGACCCTGGTCAATGAGGCTCCGGCGCCGCCCGCCCGTACAGCACCGCCCGTGCGTCCGGCGCCGCCTATGAGCACGGCTCCGGCGCCCGTGACGCCGCCCGCGCGCATTGCGCCCGCAGGTGCACTCTCCGCGCCTGCCGCAGCGGCCCGCGGTCCGGCGGCCCCGGCCACGTCCATGGCCGCCGTGCGGCAGACCGCGGGAACCGGGTCCGGGATCTCAGGCCATCGCCCGCAAGCCGCGGTGACGCCGGAAATCGACCGCCTGCACGCCGCCCTGCGCCGCAGCCCCATTGCGCTGCACGTGCAGCGTCTGGTCCCTCTGACCAAGGGCAGCCAACTCAAGCGCTACGAAGTGCTGCTGCGCTCCAAGTCCGAAACCGCGCCGAATGCAGCGCCGCAGGCCATGCTGAAGGCCGCCGTCGATAACGGCCTCGGCTCCATGATCGACCGCCGTGTGGTCACCGAGCTCATCGGTCACCTGGTGCGCCATCCGGAGATCTGGAAATCCACCGCGGTGATGTTTTCCGTCAATCTCACGACCACCGCGCTGCACGACGAGCACTTCATCAAGTTCGTCGGGCTGTGCCTGGCCAAATCCTCGCTGCCGAAGGGCATGATTGCGTTTGAAATCGACACCGCGACCGCCGTCAAGCTGGCCGACAAAATGGCGGAGGTGGCCGCCGCCCTGCATCGCCTCGGCTGTCCGCTGGTCCTCGACGACTTTGCGATGAAGACCGAGTGTTTCGCCCTGCTGCGCCTGCCGGGAGTCCACTACGTCAAGCTGGCCCCGGAGATCACCGCGAAAATGCGCACCGACAAATTGTCGCAGGCGGCCATAACGGCCGTGGTGCAAATGGCGCGCGTGCTCGGCATGCACACCGTGGCGAAGCGCACCGAGACTGCCGCGGAACAGGAGTGGCTGACGGCGCTGGGCGTCGACTTCGTGCAATCGAACTCCATGTCGCCGCCGGTCGCCATCGATTCCCTGACGAAGACGGCAAACCCGGCGCGTATAGTCCAGGCGCCGCGCACTTTAGTTAGGCGCTGCGCGCCACCGTTCAACGGGGTCGAAGCGACCCCGTCCGTTAGTGCTCGCTGCGCGAGCAGGGAGTAATTTTACCGGTCTTTCGCCACCCGGCTAACACCGTTCTCGCTCCAGCCGCCGCCGAGCGCCTTCACCAAGTAGACCGCCGTGGCGAACTGCTGGCCGTGCACCTGCACCGCCTGTCGCTGGTTGCCGAGTAGAACCTGCTGCGCCGTGATCATTTCGAGATAGGTATCCACGCCGCCCTTGTATCGATCCGTCGCGATATCGAAGGCGTCTTGAGCGCTCTTCACGCCGGCATCCGCCTGCGTGACGGCACGACCGAGCGAGGCCAGGCCCGTAATCCCGTTCTCCACCTCTTCCATGGCCGTCAGCACCGTCTGCCGATAGGTCGCCACGGCCGCGGTGTAATCCGCATTCGCGATGCGCACGTTCGCCGTGGTTTTCCCGGCGTCGAACAGCGTCTGCGTGGCGGATAGCCCCAGCGACCACAGCCGGCTCGGCGCCGCGAACAGCGTCGCGAGCGCATTGCTTTGCCAGCCGGCGTTGGGTTCGCCGAAACCCGAGCTCAGCTCGATGCTCGGATAGTAGGCGGCGCGAGCCACGCCGATGCGCGCATTGGCGGCGGCCATGGAGCGCTCCGCCGATGCCACGTCCGGACGGCGCTGCAATAGATCCGACGGCAGACCCACGGGTATGACCGGCAGCGATGCGGTCGACATGCGCCGGGAGATGGCGAAGCTCGGCGCCGGAATGCCGACCAGAGTGGCGATGGCGTGCTCGTACTGCGCCCTCTGGTTGTCCAGAAGCTCGAGCTGCGTGGCGCTCGAATCGACCAAGGCCTCTTGCTGCGCCAAATCGAGACCCGTGGCGATAGCCAAGATCATGTCTCGATGCGATGAACCCCAAGGCGTCGCGTTCCAACTCCAAGCCGTGGCGCACCACCGCGATTTCGGCGTCGAGTTCACGCAGCGCGAAATAGTCGGTGACGAGCTGCGCCGTCAATATAAGACGCGTGTTCTCGAAATCCGCCTCCGCCTGCTGCGCGGTGGCCCGTGCACCCTCGACCTCGCGCCGCACGCGGCCGAACAGGTCGACTTCGTAACTCACGGTGGGGCCCACGTACGAAATTATTCTGCACCGTGGACTGATTCGGCGCCGAATACTCGGCGAGCGGACGATTCGCCGAAGTTTTGCCGCGGTCAGCCTCTGCCGACAATCCCACCCAGGGAAACAGATCCGACCTGGCGACGGTGACCTGCTCGCGCGCCTGCTCGAGCCGTGCGGCGGCGACCCGCAAATCCTGGTTGCCGGCTGAGCGCCCGATCCACCAGTGGATTCAGCGTATCGTCCTGGAACAGCCGCCACCAATCGCCTTTCAGTGCGCCGTCGCTCGGCGCCGCTTCGTGCCATGGAGCATCCGGCTGCCACGCGGGCGGCACGCTCCGCCGCCGGCTTGTGGTAATCGGGGCCGACAGCGCAGCCGGCCACGGCGACGACGAGGGTCCAGCACGGAGCACGGGGGTGCATCGCTAGCCGCCCTTGGCTCGCGGCGCGGCTTCGCTATGTGCGCCGCTTGGACTTGCGCGGCGCCTTGGCCGGCGTGGTGAGCGTCACCACGTCGCCGTCGGCGAGCGAATCCGCGGGATTCAGGATACGATCCGGTCAGTGGCCGCAAGGCCGCTCAAAATCTCCACGCGGGTGCCGAAGTCGGTGCCCAATTTGACCGGAGCCAGATGCACCCGGCCGCCGGAGTCCACCAAGGCGATGCGCGTGCCCTCGGGCCGGAACAGCAGGACATTGGTGGGGACCACCAGGGCTTGGGCGTCGACATTGACGGGCAGGGTCACCTGCACGTAGGAGCCCGCGATCAGCGCGCCGGTCGGGTTGGGTACGCGTATTTCGACCTGCATGGTGCGAGTGACCGTGTCGATGGCGCGTGCGGTGCGCGCAACGACGCCCTGGTACTGCTCGCCCACCCGTTCCGCCAAGGTCACGGTCACCGGAGAGCCGACCTTGATCTCGTGTGCATACACCTGCGGCACGTACACGTACAGACGCAGCGGATCGACTTGCGCGACGGCGAACAGCGCCTGTCCCGTTCCGCCATTGCCCGCGTTGACGAGATCGCCCACATCGATATTGCGCCGGGTCACGACGCCGTCGAACGGCGCCACCACCTGGTTGAATCCCTGCAGCTTTTGCAGACGGCGCACGTTGGCCTCCGCCGCGGCAAGATTCGCCGCCGCTTGGTTGTAGGCGCTCAGACGCTCATCCAAATCCTGCTGCGTCACCGCGTCCTTCTTGCGCAAGGCCTGCCAGCGATCGGCGGTGCTCTTGGCCAGCTCGGCGCTGGCGGCGGCTTGCGCGCGCGTCGAGATGGCCTGGGATAATTCCTGGTCGATCTCGGGTGCGGTGATCTCGGCCAGCAGGTCGCCCTTTTTCACCGTGGCGCCGATGTCCTTGAACCAGTCGCACGATATATCCGTTGCTGCGCGCATAAACCGTCGATTCGATGACGCCCAGCAGAGTTCCGGGCAGCGTGAGCGGCGCACCGTCGCTCCGCCGCCGTCGGCAGTGATGGTCGTCACGTACTGCTTTGCGTGCAGGGCCGTCGAAGTCTCCAGGGCGCTGGCTTGAAAGCTGCGCAGCACCAGCACGACCACGCCTCCGGCCAGCAGGAGGCCGACGATTCCGCCGACCATGAACTTGGCGCGCTTCAGACACGGCGGATGAATCTGTCTCGGACATATCAAGTATTTCCTTCGGCGGCGGGAGCCGCCGCAGACGATCGGTGTTCTCTGCGCCGTTCGAGGCGCCGATGGACGCCGGCAAAGATCACCGGCACGAAGAACAATGTGGAAACCGTGGCGAACAGCAAGCCGCCGATCACCGCGCGGCCCAGGGGCGCGTTTTGCTCGGCCCCTTCGCCCAAGCCCAGCGCCATGGGGATCATACCGATGATCATCGCCATGGCCGTCATCAATACCGGGCGAATGCGGGTCGCTCCGGCATCGAGCGCCGCCTTGACGGGGTCCGAGCCCCTCGCCCATGCGCTGCCGCGCGAACGAAACGACCAGGATGCTGTTGGCGGTCGCCACGCCCATGGTCATGATCGCGCCGGTCAGGGCGGGCACGCTCAAGGTCGTGCCGGCTCAGAAACAGCATCCAGCAGATTCCCGCCAGCGCGGCGGGCAGCGCGGTGATGATGATGAAGGCATCGACCCAGGACTGGAAATTGACGACGATCAGCAAGTACACCATCACGACCGCCATCACGAGGCCGACGCCCAGTTCGATGAACGAGGTCTTCATGGTCTCGGTCTGGCCGAGAATCTCGACGCTCACGCCGCGCGGCAAATGCGGCCGCAGCTCGGCCACCAATCGCCTGATATCGCGGAAATGCCGCCCATATCGCGGCCCTGCGCGCTCGCGTAGATATCGATCGTCGGGGCCAAGTTGTAGCGCGAATCGACCGCTTCCTGCACCGCCGGCGCGACGCCGACGAGATTGCTCAGCAGCTGCGGCGTGGCGCTGAGGGCGGCCGACGCCGCGCGGACCGGCGTGCGCAGCAGCGCGTCCAGACTGTCGACCGCGTACTGCGGCGACTGCACGGTCAGGTTGTACACCACCCCGTTCGTCGGGTTCAGCCAGAAAGCCGGCGAGGTTTGCGAAGTGCCCGCCGTGGACACCAGCAGGTCGTTGGTCACGTCGTTGGGGCTCAAGCCCAATTGCTGCAGCTGGGTGCGGTCCATGTTCAGCGACACCGTGGGCTGATCGAGCCGCTGCTGAATATGCGTATCCACCGTGCCCGGAATCATTTCCATCTGCTTCATGAGCTTCGCGGCAATGTCGTAGTCGGCACGCAAATCGGCGCCGCTGATTTTCACGTCGATCGCGGACGGCAGCCCGAAATTCAGAATCTGGGTGACCATGTCGGCCGGCTGGAAGAAGAATTCCACCCCGGGAAATCGCCGCGGCAATTCGCGCCGCATCTGTTCCACGTAGCGCTGCGTCGGCCGGTGCCCCTCGTTGAGCGACACCTGAATCTCGCCGTCGTGGCTGCCGAAGGTGCCGGCGTTGCTGTAGCTCTTGTTGATGCCGCTGATCGCCACGCCCAGATTGTCGAGCACCGTGCCGAGATCGGCGGGCGGCACGAGGGTGCGAATCACGCCTTCCACCTCATCGGCCACCCGCGCCGTCTCCTCGATGCGCGTGCCGGTGGGCAGGCGCATGTGCAGGCGAATTTGGCCGCCGTCCACGCTGGGGAAGAAGTCCCGCCCCAGAATGAACACCAGGCAGCACGACAGCACGCAAAAGCCCAGAAAGGCGCCCGCGAAGAGGCGGCGGCGCTCGAGCACCGCCGAGAGAATGATCGAATAGCCGCTCGCGGACCTTCTCGAAGCGCGCGTTGAACGCGCGGTACATGCGCTGCAGCAAGCTCTGGCGCGCACCCGCTTCGGCCGGCGCATGATCCATCAGCAGCATCACCAGCGTGGGCACCAGCGTGCGCGACAGCACGTAGGACGCCAGCATCGCGAACACCACGGCCTCGGCCAGAGGCGCGAACAAATACCGCGCCACGCCGGTGAGAAAGAACATCGGCACGAAAACGATGCAAATGCACAGAGTGGAGACCAGGGCGGGAACGGCGATTTCACCGGCGCCCTCCAAAATGGCCTTGTGCAAATCCGAACCCAGGTGCAGGTGGCGCTCGATGTTCTCGATGGTCACCGTGGCGTCGTCGACCAAGATGCCCACCGCCAGCGCCAGGCCGCCGAGGGTCATGATGTTCAGCGTCTCGCCCATGATGTAGAGCGCAATGATCGAGGTCAGGATCGACAGGGGAATCGACACGGCGATGATGCAGGTGCTGCGCCAGTTGCCGAGAAACACCAGGATGAGCGCGGCCGTCAGGCAGGCGGCGATCAGGGCTTCGCGCACCACGCCGCTGATGGCCGCCCGAACGAAGCCCGATTGGTCGAACAGCGGCGTGATCTTCAAGTCTTTCGGCAGGATCTGCTCGACGATCGGCAGTTGCTGCCAGCAGGGATTTGACGATGTCCAGAGTCGACGAGCCGCCGTTCTTGATGATGGAAACCAGAACGCCGCGTTGGCCGTTCTGGCGCACGATATTGGTCTGCGGCGAGAACCCGTCGCGCACATGCGCCACTTCCGAAAGATAGGTCGTGCGCCGTTTCGGGTCAGCACCGGCATATGGTTGAGCCCGGCGATGGTGTCCGGAGAACTATTGGTGGCGAGCACGAACTCGGTCGCCCCGATCTTGGCGGTCCCGGACGGCAGCACCAGATTCTGCGTGTTGACCGCGTTGACCACGTCGTTGGGCGTCAGTGCCCTTGGCGAGCATGGCATTGGTATCGAGATCGACCGAAATCACCCGCGTCTTGCCGCCGTAGGGGTAGGGAATGGCAACCCCGGGGATGGTCACCAGGCGCGGGCGCAGGAAATTCACGGCGGCGTCGAACACCGCCTGCTCGGTCATCGTCGGACTGGACAATGCCAGCTGAATGATCGGAATGCTGGAGGCGGAGTACTTGATGACCTGCGGCGGCAGGATGCCGGGCGGCAGCTGGTGCAACTGCGACTGCTCGATCGCGACCACCTGGGCGATGGCCGTCGGTATGTTGGCATTGGGCTGAAAGAAGACCTTGATGATGGAGAAGCCGGACAGGGATTCGGATTCGATGTGCTCGATATCGTTGACCGAGGTCGTGAGGCTGCGCTCGTTGACCGCAGTGATGCGCTGGCCGATGTCCTGGGCGGACAACCCGGTGTAGGTCCAGACGATGCTGATGACCGGAATGTTGATTTCCGGAAAGATGTCGGTGGACATTTTCAGCAAGACGAGAGGCGTTGCGAGGAGAATCAGCAGCGCCATCACCAAGAACGTGTATGGCCGCCGCAGCGCAACTTCAACAATCCACATTAGCTAAACAACCTTTAAGCTCCGCGTTTCGCGCCACACAGTGATGCCTGTGCGGCGTCAATCGATCTCGGGCACATGATCGCCGTTCCGGAGGCCACCCTGGGCCCGGAGTGGTTAACATCCGGTGGTCAACTTATTAAAGTCCGTTAATGAGCGCACCATGCGCCGGCGAGCGGACCCGTTCCACGCCTCGACACCCCACTTGCAAATCATTGGAAACAAAGCAAACTATACGGGTCTGCAACGAGACACCGGGACCGAGCTGAGTGTTTTGTTAGTCCCATGAGGTTCGGTTCCGGTTCCCGTTAGACTTCCTCCATGACATTCACCGCACTGATCGTCGTCTTCGCGCTGGTGGGAATTCTCTGCCTGTTCGCGGCGGTCCGCCGCATGCGCCGGCGCCGGGTGCTCGGTGGAGTATTGACCGGCGCCACCGGCGCTCGTCCTCATTTTGCTCGGCTGCGGGTGCCGCGCTGATCGCCGCTAATCTGCTGACCTACCAGCGCCTGAGCTTCGAACAGCCCGCCGCGGAGCTGCTGTTGACCCGCACCGGGGAGCGGGAATTCAACGCCGTTTTGACCTATCCCGGCGGCGAACACGCGAATTTCGCGTTGCGCGGCGACGAATGGCAGATCGATGCCCGCGTCCTGAAGTGGCATGCCTTTGCCAACCTGGTCGGCTTCGATACCGTCTATCGCCTGGAGCGCATCAGCGGCCGATACGCGCGCATCGAGGATGAACGCACCCAGGCGCGAAGCGTGTATTCCCTGAATCCGCCCCAGCGCATCGACCCGTGGGATCTCGTGCATCGCTATCACTCCTGGGTGCCGTGGATGGATGCGCTGTACGGCAGCGCGACCTTCCTGCCCATGGCCGACGGCGCACTCTATGAGGTCAAGGTGTCGCAGAGCGGCCTGGTGGCGCGTCCGCTCAATCAGGCTGCGCGCGACGCGGTGGGCAGCTGGCACTAGTGTTCAAGCGCATTGCACGGATCGTACTGATTGCGGGCGGCCTGGTCGTGTTGCTCATGGTGCTCACCATGGGATGGCTCAAAGCCCATGAAGAGGAGATCGTGTTCGCCGCGGCGCGCGGCCGGGAGCACCTGCTGACGGTCCTGCCCGCGGATGCGCAGCGCGTGACGGTGCCCGAGCCGAACGGCGCTGCGCTCGCGGCTGTCATGTACCGCGCCGACGGCAACGCCGACACTGGCTTTTGGGTGTTGCACCTGCACGGCAACGCCGATTCGGCCTTCTCGCCGTGGCAGGTGCGCCATTGCGAGGCGCTGCGCGGAGCGGGATTCAACGTTCTGGATATCGACTACCGGGGTTTCGGGCCGACGCCCGGCGAGCCGTCCGAGGCGGCCATGTACGAAGACTCCGAAGCGGCCTACCAAGATCTGTTGCGGCGCGGTATAGCGGAGAATCGCATCGTCCTGCTCGGCCACTCGCTGGGATCGGGACCTGCGGTTTTACTGGCAACCCGCCACCCGGCGGCGGCGCTGGTGCTGTTCGGTGCATTTACCTCGATACCGGACGCGGCGGCATACCGGTATCCCTACTTGCCGGTGCGCATGGTGGTCGGGGTGCAGTTCAATTCGCTGGCCCGAATCGGCGATGTGCACATCCCGGTGCTGATCACGCACAGCCGCAACGACAAGCTCATCCCCTACTCCCATGCGCTGGCGCTGTTTGCCGCGGCCAATGAACCCAAGCAGCTCATCACCTTCGATGCGGCCTCGAACGACGGATTCGGCGGTCACGTCGATGCGCTGTACGAGCACGTGGATACACTCAAGGCTGCGCTGGCCAAGCTGGTACCGGCCCTACAGCCGCCGCCGACCATGACAGTCGTACAAAAAATATCCACGCTTCTGCTGGTGCTGCTCCTCGCAGCGGCCGGCGTCGCCTGGTGGAAGACTGCGCCGCCGACCGCCAAGGCGACCCGGCAGCGGGCCGCCGCGCTGGCCTCGCTCGGATTGGTCGATCAAAGTACGTACGCCACGGCGCAGCGCCTGGCCCAGCTGGCCGAAACCCCGGACGAGCAGGCCTATGCGCAATCGGCGCTGCGCGTAGCCGACCACGCGCTGGCCTTCGCCTTTACCTCCGCCTTGCGCGACGTCGAAGCGCATCCGCCGGCGTTGAGCCCCGAAGCGCAGAAAATCCAAGATCGCATCCGCAAATCTCAGGGCTTGCTCGATGCGGACCAGCAGCGAGTCGACCGAATTGACGGGCGCCCTGGCGCAGGCCAAGCAAACGCAGAAGGACGCCTTGCAGGACGAGCTGGATCTCGCCCAGTCGCAACTCGACTTGGACAAGGACGAGTTGGACCAGGAGAACCAGGACCTGGTGGATGCCGGCGGCAACGTTCAGAAGCAAATCGAAGCCGTGGAGCAGGAGCATGACGCGGAGGTCAAAGCGCGCACCGTCCCAGCCGCCGCCCCGCCCGCCGCGGAGAAACACGGCGCGTGGAGCCGTTTCCTCGATTGGCTTCACCTGCGCCAGAAGCAGCAAGAAATCGATGATGCGCAAGCGAATGCCGAGCAGAAAAGCGCCAAGTTGACGGCACGGCGCGCCGCGCTGGCCGTCTCGCTCGAGAATGCCAAGGGTGGAATTTCGGAACTGGCCCAGCACACCAATGAGCGCCGGCGCGGCGGGCAATGCAACTGCTCCGGCGCCGAGCGTGCAGCACACCCACGAAGACGCCGCGGCCCTGCTCAATCAGACCAAGCTGATCGCGGCGGATCAGAAGGTGCTGACCCTGCTCGATCGGCGCATTGCCGATCAGAAACAACTCGCCGGAATCTACGGACAATGGTCCGCGCTGGTCACTCTGCAATCGCACACTCTGGCGCATACGCTGCTGCTCAATGCAGTTGTCGTGATCCTCGTGCTGATCGTCATGCTGGTCGCTCGATGGATGGTCGCGGCATCTGCTCAGCAATCCGAAGCTGGACCGGCGGCAGGTCGAAACCCTGCGCAGCATCGCTCGCGTCACGCTGCGAGTCGTCGCCGTGGTCGTCATTCTTGCTCATCGTCATCGGCATGCCGACGCAATTCGGCACCATCATAGGCATCGTCGGCGCCGGCCTCACGGTCGCACTGAAGGACTTCATCGTGGCGTTCTTCGGCTGGCTGATGCTCATGGGCCGCAACGGCATCCGCCTCGGCGACTGGGTGGAAATCAACGGCGTCAGCGGCGAAGTCACCGAACTCGGCATGTTTCACACCGTGTTGATGGAGACCGGCAACTGGAGCGATGCCGGCCACCCGACGGGCCGGCGGGTGACCTTCACCAACAGCTTTGCCATCGAAGGCCACTACTTCAATTTCTCGACCTCGGGACAATGGCTGTGGGACGAACTGCAGGTGGTCGTACCCGCCGGCCGCGACCCCTACCCCATCGTCGACGCCATCACCAAGCAAGTGGTCGAAGCAACCGCCGAGAGCGCGCGCCAAGCCGAACAAGAATGGCAGCGCGCCGTTCCGGCCCAGCGCGGCAAGGTCTTCTCCGGCAAGCCCGGCATCAACGTCAAGCCCGTCGTGGGCGGCGTGGAAATCGCCGATCCGCTACATCACGCGCGCCAACGAACGCTTTCTGCTGCGAGCCAAACTGTTCCAGGCCGCGGTCGATCTGCTGGGCGAGAGATCGGCGACTCAAGCCCCGCAATAGCGCGCGAAGGCAGGGTGGACATTCGCTCCGCTATAATGCGCTTTGCTCCGTGCCGGCTTAGCACAGTGGTAGTGCAACGGTTTTGTAAACCGTAGGTCGGGGGTTCGAATCCCTCAGCCGGCAAACCCAGAAAAGAAATTTGAATAACGCAGCCACGTATGGCTCGCTTGACGGCATCAATTCGAACCCCCGACAGACAAACAAGCCGGGTTCGACAACGTCGCGAAGCGACGTTGATCGCCCTGTAGGGCGACCCCGGAAGGGGCGAGGCGCGCAGCGCCGAGTAATCCCTCAGCCGACAAACCCCACATGCGCCCCCAACCGCAGCCCATCCTGCGAAAGCCCACACCCAAATTCGTATAAGCTCTCATTCCCGACGACTCGGCCGCACCCTTCAAGAGTTTTCCCGAGCCGCCGCCAGCCCGCAGTGGAGTGTCGATGGCGCAGGCGTCGAGAGCGATATTCTTGAGCTACGCATCCCAGGATGCTGAGGCCGCACAAAATATTTGTGAAGCCCTCCGGGCGGGCGGCATCGAGGTCTGGTTCGACCAACGCGAGCTTCGCGGCGGGGATGCGTGGGATCACAAGATTCGACAGCAAATCCGCGACTGCGCGCTATTCATTCCGGTAATTTCCGTCAACACGCAGACACGTCAGGAAGGCTATTTCCGACTCGAATGGCGGCTTGCCGACCAGCGAACACACTTGATGGCGCGAAACAAGGCCTTCATCGTCCCGGTGTCGATCGACGGCACGCCCGAGTCCAGTGCGGACGTGCCCGAGTCATTTTCGAGCGTTCAGTGGACACGCTTGCCATCGGGTGCAACGTCACCGGCCTTCGCCGATCGCGTCTTGCATCTTCTGTCGTCTGAAGCGGACTCTTCATCGGTAAGCTTCCCGCCGCAGCCCTCCGCGGCGCCGGACACGACAACTCCATCCCGACCGCCTGCATCGGGCAATACCGCAACAGTGCGAATGAGATTTCTACTCTCGTTGATCGCAGTTCTGGTTGTGATCGGAGTTGGGTACTGGGTGATGGACACGTTCGTCCTGTCGAAGCGACCTGCCGCAGCGGTACAGCAACTTGCTCCGAAGGGGCAATCCAGCGCCTCTGCGCAGGGAGGGGCCCCTGAGAAGTCGATCGCGGTCCTTCCCTTCCTCGACCTGAGCGAGAAGAAGGACCAGGAGTATTTCTCGGATGGACTATCGGAGGAACTCATCGATTTGCTTGCCAAAACGCCAGGACTCGAGGTCATCGCACGAACCTCCTCCTTTTACTTCAAAGGCCGGCAGGCGACGATCGGTGAAATTGCCAAGACGTTGAACGTCGCAAACGTCATTGAAGGGAGCGTACGCAAGGCCGGCAACACTCTGCGTGTTACCGCGCAGCTGATTCGGGCGCGCGACGGGGTGGATCTCTGGTCGGAAACTTATGATCGGGATCTTAAGGACGTGTTCAAGGTTCAAGATGACATCGCGCGCGGCGTAGTCGAGAAGCTGAAGCTCACTCTCCTGCCTAATGCATCCGACATGGAGCCGAGAACTCAAAACACGGACGCATACAACCTGTACCTGCAGGGACGCTACTTCTTGGTCCGTGACTCGGAATCGGATCTCTCGAAGGCGCAGGATTTCTTTCAGAAAGCGGCTGCACTGGATCCAAGCTACGCGTCGGCTTGGGCAGCCCAAGGCACGGTCGCCATACGGCGAATTGCCAATGCCTTTGTCGGAATGGATCAAGGGCTCGCGGCGGCCCGGGCAGCGGCCTCGAAGGCCTTGCAGCTCGACCCCAACAATGGCGATGGTTGCGCGGTGCTGGCCACCGAACTCTTGATGAGGACGAAGTGGCAAGAGGCTGAATCCACTGCCACCCGATGCGTTCGAGGCAATCCGGACAACCCGCTGGTGTTGTTGACAGCGGCTGTTACAGCGCGTCAGTTGGGTCACGATGAGGATTCGCTGTCCCTATTCCACCAGATACTGGCGCATGATCCGCTCAATCTTCTGGCAAGCCGCTACCTCGCGCGTACGCTGTACTATGCCGGCCGATTGCCGGACGCGGAAGCCGCAATTCACCATGTAATCGACTTCAATCCGACGCAGCCGGGTGCGCAATACGAACTCGGCCGGATCTTGCTCGCCAAGGGAGATCGCGTTGCCGCCTTCGCGGCGTTTGAGGCGGAAACCGGTGCGGGTTGGAGAACCTTCGGATTGGCGTTGGACTGTCACCCAACGGATCACCGAGCGCGGGCCGACGACGCTCTGGCGCAGATGCTGCGCCACCCGGCCGGCAAAGAGTTTCAGATCGGGGAGACTTATTCTTACTGCGGTGATGCCGATCGGGCGTTCGAATGGCTCAATGCCGCGATCAATCAAGATTCGGGAATCGTTTGGCTGCGAAACGACCCGTTGCTCAAAGGCCTGACGAGCGACTCACGCTATGAAGCGTTGTTGCGCAAAGCAAACCTGCCCGAATGAGCCGCGGCCGACCGTTCGGCCGGTCGCGGGTGAAGTATGCGTGGCGACCCATGCGAACTAAAAATCATCGCACCATCCGGCCATATTCACACCAGAATATCGATTTTGAGAGTCAAAGCATTCTCAGCCGCCTGTGCTGACGATCCACTCGCGGTGGCACCCGGAACATTCGGAATCGAGACGACGTACTGTCCGCCGGACTGCTCGACGCTGCCTGAGTAGCTCTTGCCGCCGACCGTCGTCGAATAGGTCTGGCTCAGCAGGCTCGCGGCCGCGGCGCTGGCGGCTTGAGGCGCAGCCGGTTGGACCGGTGCCGCGCCTGTCGCCGACTTCGCCGATGAGGTAGCCCGGGGCGCCGGCGCGGCGGGCGTGGCTTGCGCGGCCGGAGGCGATGCGGCGGAAGCGGCTTGCGGGGCCGGCGCAGCAGCCGGCTTTGCCGGCTTCGGTGCCGTTGAAGATGAGTTGCTCACTGCACTTGGCAGGGCGGCCGAAACGCTGTTTATCTGCATGATCCTTCGCCTCCGTTCTCAAGATAGAAAGACGCCAATAGGGTAGTCGGCGGATTCATCGAAACCTTTAGCTTCGATTTGCGGACTGCGTCATCGGGGGTCCCGATTCGCCACAACGAACCCCGTAAGGCACTGTCATTGCTGCACTTTTTCAAGAAATGAGGCGATCGAACCGAGCGCTGCCGGGAAGCCCAGCGGCATTCGCGCGGAATAGGATCCGCGTACTGTTAAACTCCCGGGCCAGGGATTCCCGCCGACCTCTTTGGGGCTTTTCATGAAAAAAATCGTGAGTCTGATTCTCGTCGCGTCCTTGGCGGCCTGCTCTGTTTGCAAAAGCTCGGATTCGCCCGAAGTGTGCAGAACGAAGGAGCGCGATCATTCCCAACCTCGTATGCACATTGCGGCCGCAGGGTCCGCTACGCTTCAAGCAGCACTGGCCTCGAAGGGCCTGAGGTGGTCCGCCGGCGCCCTTTGAAAAGCGGATGGCCTGCGCCCTCGGCCATGCTGGTACAGTAGCGGCAAAACGAAGCAACGAGGGAGCAGTCATGAGCGAAGGAACGACTCGAAGCACGGCCCGATATCGAGCGGCCGCGGCGCGCACCCAGGGAGGCGTGCCGGCGCCCCTGGTCTTCTTGCCGCGATGACCGTGATGGCTGCGCTATCCGCGTGCGGCGGATCGTACGACGGCGATGAGTCCAATAAGATCAATGGGTCCATTGAGGTGCCGGCCGGCAAGCCGCCCGGCGCGGTGGCCACCGTCAATGGCTCGATTCAAATCGATGACAACGCCGCGGTCACCAGCGCGACGACGGTGAACGGCGGCGTGCGGCTGGGCGATCACGCGGCCGCAGCGTCGCTGAGCAGCGTGAACGGCTCCATCACGCTCGGCAGCGGTGCGCATGTGTCGGGTGGCGCTTCCTCTGTCAACGGTGCGCTCAGTTTGGGAGACGGCGCGGACATCACCGGCTCGCTGTCGAATGTGAACGGCAAAATCACCCTCGCTGCCGCGCATGTGGGAGGTGGAATCAAGACGATCAACGGCGGCATGGACATCGGCGGCGCCTCGCGTGTAGAGGGCGGCATTCTCGTGGAAAAGCCGTCCGGCGTGATGCAGATATTCCACGATGTTCCGCGCATCGTCATTGGACCGGGCGCGACGGTGCAGGGTGATCTGCGCTTCGAGCGCACGGTGCAGCTGTTCGTCAGCGACAAGGCAACCATCGGCACGGTGACCGGCGCGACGCCGATTCCCTTCAGCGGAGATGCTCCGCCGAACTGAACCGCGGGCGACGATGGCCTGTCCCTGTGACGGAGAATTTGTGATACTGCGGCTCAATTAACATCGAGAAGGGTAAAGTCATGCAAATCCCCCAGTTCCGCGCATTGTTCGCCGCCGCCCTGCTGGCCTTCACCGGATCGGCCGCCTCCGGGGCCGCCGCATCGGCGGATTCGGCACTCGCCGCCGCGGTCGCAAATCCCGCGCGCAGCCCCGCCGCGGTGGCGCGGGATTCGGTTCGTCATCCCGTCGAAGAGCTGACATTCTTCGGAATTGCGCCGACGATGTCGGTGGTCGAGTTGTGGCCCGGCGGAGGTTATTGGACCGACATCCTGGGTGTGTATCTCGCCCCGCACGGCCACTACACGATCGCCCTGCCCGCGCCGGGTAACGGCGAGGAAGACGGACAGTCTCAGCGCTTGCGGGCGCGGATCGCCGCTGCGAAGGACCGGTTCGGCAGCATTCACGAAACCACGCTCGGACGCGGCCACTTCGACATTGCGCCGCCCGGCTCCGCCGATCTCGTGCTGACATTCCGCAATCTGCACAATTGGATGGATGGCGGCTATGCGGACGATGCGCTGGCGGCGATCTTCAAGGCACTCAAGCCCGGCGGCATTCTCGGCATGGAAGAACATCGCGGCCGCAATGATCGGCCGCAGGACCCCAAGGCCGAGAGCGGCTATGTGCGCCAGGACTATGCGATTGCGTTGGCGAAGAAAGCGGGCTTCGAGTTCGTGGCATCATCGGAAATGAACGCGAACCCGCGCGACACCAAGGACTGGGTCGACGGAGTGTGGACGCTGCCGCCCACCCTCGCGCAGGGCGACAAGGACCGCGCCCGGTACGTTGCCGTCGGCGAAGCCGACAACTTCGTGATTAAGTTCCGCAAGCCGCGATAGTGTAATTCGCGATTAGATTTCCGGGCCGATGACGATGGGCGAGCCGTCGCTGAATCGGGAGACGCGAAACGGCGCCGGGTCCACCGAAGGAGCGTCGCCGATCGCCAGTTCGGCGGCCAATCGCCCTGCGGCCGGGCCGATTCCGAATCCGTGCCCGGAAAACCCCGTGGCGACGGTCAGTCCCGGCAGGGTGCCGACCGCACTGATGTAGGGCACGACATCCGGCGTGACATCGATGTAGCCGCCCCACTGCTGCACGATGTGCACGTCGCGGAACTGCGGGTACAGCTTGATCATCGCGGCCAGTGCCTCCTGATTCAGGGTTCGATTCGGCGCGGGGTCCAGCACCCGCGCCGCTTCGAAGGGGCTCGGCTTGATCCAGCGGCCAGCTGCGCGGCGCGCGAAACTCGCGCAGCGACTGGGCGTTCACGCGCAATCGCATGGAGTCACATTCCTTGCGAATGGTCGGCAGGAATTCGCGCAAATATCGCAGCGAGTCGGGCACGAAAGGCGCGACGTAGCCCGCGCCTCTGGCCAGCGTATAGCCGCCGTCACGCCGCTTGCGGTAGCCGACCGCGTCCAAATAGGTACACGGGTCCGGTCCTTGCGCAACGGGCGCCGTGCGCATCACGGAGGACAGTACTTTCAGCTGCGGCAGGCGAATGCCGAGACTCGCGCAGAACAGGCTGGACCACGCGCCGCCGGCCAGCATGACGGCCTCGCAGGCGATACGCCCTCGCTCCGTGATGACCGCGGCGACGCGGCCTCCGCTGCGCTCGATGCCGCGCGCGGCACAGTGAGTGAGAATGACCGCGCCCCGGCGCTGCGCGGCGCGCGCAATCGCCGGCGCCGCTCGCTGCGGTTCCGCGCAGCCGTCGGTGGGCACGTACAATCCGCAGGCGAAAGCGCGGCTCGCTCCCGGCATGAGCGCGGCGAGTTCGGCGCCGCGCACGATACGCGTGCCGATGTCGTAGGGCTTTGCCATGTCCGCCCAGGCGGCGAAGCGCGCCTCGTCCGCTTCGCTCTCGCCCACATACAGAACGCCGCACTCGCGAAAACCCGTGTCGGATTCGGTCAATCGGTTCATCTCGCGCCACAAGCCGCAAGCTCTGCACGATCAGCGGCATTTCCCGCGCGTCGCGGCCCGCCTGCCGGCACCAGCCCCAATTGCGGCTGGATTGCTCGCAGGCGATATATCCCTTTTCGCACAGCACGACGGGAATGCCGCGGCCGGCCAGCGTCAGCGCGGCGAAGGTGCCGATGATGCCGCCGCCGATGACGACCACCTGGGTGGCGGCAGGCATCGCCTCATCGGGAATGATGGAATCGACGTAAGGACCCATGGAATTCGCCTTGATCTCATTATTGCGGCAATCGATCGCGCAGTTAAAACGTGATGTGGCGAAAAAGCAATATACTGGCCGCAACCGCCCGACCCGGGCGCAGTGAAGAGAGCATGGATCATTCCATCCCTTGTATCGATATCAGCTCGCTGTTCGGCGGCGGCGTCGCGCGACGCGAGACCTGACCGACCAAGCCATCATGGCGGCGGCGGCCTCGTCGGGTTTCATGGTGGTGAGAGGGTTCCCGCCCGATGTGCCGGCGGCCCGCGCGGCCCGGGCGGATCTGCTGCGCCTGTTTCAGCTGCCGGAGAGCGAGACTCGCAAGCTCTGGCGCCAGAAGTTCGATCCCTCGCACCCGAACGTCTATCGCGGCTGGTTTCCGCTGCAGACGGGTTTCCTGACCGCCAAGGAAGGCATCGACATGGGCGCCGACGTGGTCCACGGCGCCTCGGTGGTGCGCAGCGACGATCCCCTGCGTGAACCCACGCCGCTGCCTTCCGCGCAAGCGCTGCCGGGCTGGCGCGAATCCGTGGCTGCCTACTATCGCGCCATGGACAGGGTGAGCCAGGCGTTGATGCGGGCGATTGCACGCGGCTTATCCTTGGAGGAGCATTTCTTCGATCAGGCATTCGACAAGGGCCTGTCCACCCTGCGCTTGCTGCGCTACCCGATTCGAACCGATGCCGAACAAACCGCCCAAACCGATCCCGAGTGTCTGGGTGACCCATGAGGGCAGGCGGTTCTACGTCAACGGCGCGCCGCATGTCGATTCCGGATTCTTGACGCTGCTGGCGCAGGATGGAATCTCAGGGCTGCAGGCGCGCCACCGCGACGGCACCTGGCTGGACGTGCCGCCGACCGACGACGGTCTGGCGGTCAATTTCGGCAAGGTGCTCGAGCGTTGGTGCGGCGGCCGCATCAAGGCGACCGAGCATCGGGTGATCGGCACCGGCCGCGAGCGCATGTCCATCCCGTTTTTCTACGAAGCGCGCGCCGATGCCGAGATCCGGCCGCTGCCGATGGACGACGCGGCACTCATTCGAGCCCTTTCTCTACGGCGACTATCTGTGGGCGACCACGACCCAGTTCGTCGAATTCAAGGGGATGGAAGCGCTGCGCAAGCCGATGCGCCCCTGACGGCGCCGCAGGGCCGCGCAAATGGGCGCGCGCTTATCCGGCCTTGAACGGGCGGCATGCGCCCCCACGGTAAGTTCGTGACCGTGCGCCGCCTATTCCTGAACCCCCTGTGGCTGCTCCTCTTGCTGCCCGGGTACGTAGGCTGGCGGTTGTTGCCGGCACTGTCGATCGGCCCGCTCGGCGTGTGCATCGGCGTCGCCCTGCTGATCATCTGCTGCGTAGTCATTCCTCTATCGGTACGAAATCACGGATCCGCCATCCCTTGCTGGAGAATCTGCTGGCTTGGGTCGGCGTTCTTTCCATGGGATTCTTTTCCTCGCTGTTCGTCTTCACTTTGCTGCGCGATCTCGTGTTACTGGGCGCCCATCTGTTGCTGCCCGCGCAACAGGCCGCCTCGCTGGCTGTCCCCTCCGCGCGCTGGACCCTGGTGCTCACCGTGTTCGTCACCGCGGCAGGGTTGATGATCGCGCGCCGCCGGCCCCGCGTCGTCCATGTCGACATCCCGGTCACCGGCCTTCCCGAAGCCTTGCACGGCTTTTCGATCGCGCAAATCAGCGACGTGCATGTGGGATCGACCATCAAGCGCGGCTTCGTCGAGAAGATCGTCGCTCTCGTCAACGGGCTGAAGACCGATCTGATCGCCGTGACCGGCGATCTGGTCGACGGCTCGGTGCAGCAATTGTCGGCGCACACCGCGCCCCTGGCCGGGCTGGCCGCGCGCCATGGCGTTTACTTCGTAACCGGCAATCATGAGTACTACTCCGGCGAGCGCGCGTGGACCGCGGAAATCCGCCGGCTCGGGCTGCAGGTTCTCAAGAACGAGCACGTGGTCTTGCAGCACGAGGGCGCCTCGCTGGTCCTCGCCGGCGTCACGGACTTGAGCGCCCATCATTTTGATGCCGCCCAGCACAGCGACCCCGCGGCGGCACTGCGCGGTTCACCGGCCGATGCCGGAGCCAAGATCTTGCTCGCTCACCAGCCGAATTCCGCGCCGGCGGCGGCGGGCGCCGGCTTCGACGTGCAGCTCTCGGGACACACGCACGGCGGGCAATTCTGGCCCTGGAACTTGTTCGTGGGATTCTTCCAGCCCTTCACCGGCGGCCTGTATCGATTGAAGAATTTGTCGGTGTACGTGAGCCGCGGCACGGGCTATTGGGGCCCGCCGAATCGCTTCGGCGTGCCGTCGGAAATCACTCGAATCCGGCTGATACCCGCGGCATGACAACGGTATAGTGCAGGCAGGGGCAACGCAGGGCATTACCTTTGAGCGATCCGCTTTTTCGACTGCCGGCCGCTTATACCGGAACGCACCGGGTGGTGGCCGGGGAAATCGACGAATACGAGCACGTCAACAACACCGTTTACCTGCAATGGCTCGATCGCATCGCCTGGGCACATTCCGCTGCCCTGGGCTTGCCTATCGAGCGCTGTCTCGCGCTTCGCCGCGGCATGGCCGTGCGGCACACGCGCGTCGACTACCTCGAGGCTGCGATTCTCGATGACGTGCTGCTGATTGCCACATGGATAACGGCCAGTGACGGCCGGCTGCGATGCACCCGCCGCTTCGACATTCTGCGGGCATCCGACGGCAGGCGCGTCTTGGAGGCGGAGATCGATTTCTTCAGCATGAATCTCGACACCGGCAAGCCGTGCCGGTTTCCGGACGAGTTCACCGCGTGCTACACAGCTTTGCCCGAAGTGCTGGCCGCATACGCGCAATTGCCCGACGAACTGCGCCGCGTGGGACACTGGCCACGATGATGACACGTGCCGAGTTTGACGCCGACGTTCCGAGGCGTGCGCACGCCGCTTGCCTCACGGCGTTTGCGTGAGCAGTCCCTGCTCGACCAGCACCGGCGGATGCCGGTGGTGGGTTGCCTGCTCGTAGGCATAGGCGTATCCCAGCAAGTCGCCATCGTGCCACGGCCGGGCGGAGATCTCGAGCCCGAACGGCAAGCCGCCGGGGTAGAACCCACCCACGACGACGACGGCCGGTACTCCGAGCATATTGACCCAGCTCGTGTCGGAATGCGGCCCGCCGCTCACCTGTCCGTTCTGCGGCATCGTCTCGTCGACCGGCGGCATCTGAATTGCCGGATAGACGTAGCCGTCGAGGTGCAGCCGGTCCATGGTCTTGAGGTAGACGTCCATCAATCGCTGGCGCGGCCCGTAGAAATTCGCCTGTGCCTCGGGATCGGTCTCGATATCTCGCTGCGTGACCGTCACATCGCCGAACTGTGCATTCAGAGTCTCGGTACCGATGATGGGTTGCCCCAGCGGCTGGCCGACGACGGCGTCGTATTCCGCGGCGGAGTGGTATTGCGCAGGCCCAAAGGTCTTGAGAAAAGAGTCCGTACCTTCCTTCACATAGGGATAGGTCGCAACGCGGATCGCGATCGTCGCGAAACTGTCGGGAAGCACCGAATCGTCCATCACGACGGTCGCGCCGGCTGCACGAAGCTCATCGACGGCCTTCATGAACGCAGCCCGAGTCGCCGGGTCCAGGGCATTGTTCTGTTCGGCGGCCTGCTTGGCGGCGAGCACATCCGGCACTTTCGCCGGCACGCCGTGAAAGGGAGGCCCCACTCCGTCAAGAATGAACGCCGGGCACGCCGAAGCGCTTTCCCTTCAGCGCATCGGCCTTCAGGTACTGCGTATACGGACCGGTCTGCGCTTTCGACGCGGCCTCCCGCGTCGGAGGATCGAGGGGGTCTGGGCCTTCCATCACGGACAGCGCGATCGCGGCGTCGGTCACATTGCGTGCAATGGGACCCGTATTGTCGAGAAGCCAGTCGAGCGGTGCGATGCCGGCGATGCTGACCAGCCCCCGCGTCGGAAATACACCGACGAGGCCGCTGGTCGCGACGGGCATCCGAATCGAGTTGCCGGTATCCGTGCCGGTGCCGAGCACCGCCATGTTGGAAGTCACGGACGTCACCGTGCCGCCCGACGAGCCGCCGGGTGAGAAGCGCACATCGTAGGCATTGCCCGTGCGGCCGAATGAACTGCTGCGGGTGGTATCGGAGTTCGCGAAATCCGGCATGTTCGTGTGGCCGATCAGCACAGCCCCGGCCGCCCGCAGCTTCGAGACCACGGTCGCGTCGCGCGGCGCGAGCAGTTCGTGGCCGGGAATCGTATAACCGTCCCATCCATCGGTCGTGACCAGACCTTCGATGCTGGTATTGGCCTTGATCACGATCGGCACGCCCCAGAGCGGACCGCGCGTGCCGCCGCGGGACGCCTCGGCATCCTCGCGGGCCGCGGTCTCGAGCGCCTGCCTCTCCAATACCTGCTCGACCGCCCGGTAGACCCCGTCGTACCTGTGAATCCGCGCAAGATGCCACCGGACGACCTGCGTGACCGTGTACTTGTGCTCGGCGTAGTAGCGCTCGAGCTGCGGCACCGTCACCTCGAGCAGGTCGCGGTCCATCGTGTCCGCCGCGGGTGCTTGCAAAGCCGCCGCCGATGAGGCGGCCATCACGGCCGAAAGACCACCAAAGACGGCGGAAAGCAGGACGCGGTGTTTGTGCATTGCTGGAAATTCCGGCTGATCCAAAGAGTGAGGCGAATTTGCGCGCCCGTGTCCCGTCGGGGGTTATTGTGTGTCCATGAGAATGACTGAAGCCGCCGCATCACGCAATACCGATGCGAAACTGCGCGAGACCCGATCGCTCCCGTCCTATTGCGGATAGGCCTTGACGCTGTCGGCGACCGAGTCGGCGACGTGCTCCTTGGTGATGACCCCGGCAACATCGCTGCCGCGCGGGATGCCGTGCCCGCGCACGACCACCGCCATGATGGCGTTCTTGCGCCACATGCGGCGGATCACCTCGAAGGCGGTCTCGTCCTCGCCCACCACGGTGAAATTGCGGCTGGCGACATCGCCCAGGCTCACCCCGGTATTCGCGCTCTCCAGTCCACGGCGCAGTCCCGTATTGACGCGGATGACGCCGTAGAGGTGGCCCTTGTCGGTGACCACGACGTGGCGCAGCCGCCCGGCGTGCTCGGGCTGGCGCAGATAGTCGTCGAAACTCGCCTCCGCCGGCAGAACCTGGATATCGGTGTCCATCACCTCGCGCGCGGAGCGCACCAGGAACATGTTGGCATGGCGCGCCTTGGGAATGGCCCGGCCGCGGCGCACCAGCTTCAAGGTGTAGATGGTCTCGCGGGACAGCACCCGGCGCGCGCCGATGCTCATGGCCACCGCCACGATCATCGGCATGACGATGCTGTAGTCGAGCGTCATCTCGAAGATCATGGTGACGGCGGTCATCACGGCGCCGGTTCCGCCGCCGACCATCGCGCCCATGCCGACCATGGCGAAGGCCGGGACGCTGAGGTGAATCGGCAGCCCGGCGGTATTCAGCAGCGCCGCGAAGCCGCCGCCCAGGGCGGCGCCCATGAACAACGACGGCGAAAAGATGCCGCCGGATGAGCCCGATCCCAGACTGAGCGAGGTCGCCAACGCCTTGCAGACGAACAGCAGCCCGAGCAGCCAGAACGTTGAAATCTGGCCTGCCAATATCGCCTGAACGGTGGCATAGCCGACGCCATCGACGTAGTACTGACCCACGGTGCGCAACAGCAGGTACATGAGCACGCCGAGAATCAGCATGCCCAGCATGTGCCGCAGATAGCGGAACCTGATCCGATCGAAGAGATCCTCGGCCAGATGCAGTGCCCGGATGAAACCGGCCGCGGCGATGCCGGTGAGCGCCGCCCAACACGGCGAACAGGAGCAGCACGACCAGGCGCTCGAATCGATCGGCATGGCCTGCAAGCGCGCGGCACGTGGAAGGCGGGCGTGTCGCCGAAGAACCAGCGGCCCACGAACGTCGCCGTCCCGGTCGCGATCGCGACCGGAAGAAAGGTCTCCGCGCTCACCTCGGGCATCATCAGCTCGATGGCGAACATCACGCCGCCGATGGGCGTATTGAAAGTCGAGGCGATTCCCGCGCCGGCGCCCGCGGCGACGAGGGCGATCCGCTGGCCCGCCGGCATGCGGATGATCTGCCCCAGCGTCGAGCCGAGCGCCGAGCCGATCTGGATGATCGGCCCTTCCCGCCCGACCGATGCAGCCGCTGCCGATCGCGATGGCCGAGGCCAGCGATTTGACCAACGCCACGACCGGACGGATCACGCCGCCCTTGTAGTAGATCGCGTCCATCACCTCCGGGACCCCGTGGCCCTTGGCCTCGGGCGCAAAATTGGTCACCAGGAAGGTGACGCCGACGGCGCCCAGCACCGGAACCAGGATCACCAGCGGGCCCCACGGCGCGGGCGCGGTGAAGATGTTGGCGTCGTAGTGGATGACCGCATGACCGGTGAACAGCAGATTGTGAATCAGGCCGATCAGATCTCGGAACAGCACGGCGCCGAGACCGGTGACGACGCCCAGGCCAAGCGCCAGCAGCGAGAGCTGCGCCAGCCGCATCGGGCGCGTGTCCTCGGTATTCGTCACTCGGTTATGATGGCCCGCAATTAAGTTTTTTGCCAGGTGCGCAAGGGCCCAACCCGGGCCGAATGTCGCTCAGCGGCGCACCGAGCCAATCGCCCGCCGCACGATCTCCAAACCGGCGCGCGAGTCGGCCCGCGAAGCCGCGGCGAAGCCGAATACGAGCCCGCTCCGCGCGGCATCGCCGTACTTGGAGAGCGGATCGACGACGATGCCCGAACGCGCGCAGGTTGCTGCGACCGCCCGATCATCCACACGGCGCATCTGGCTCTGCTTGAAAATGCCGGTGACGTGCATCCCGCCTCCGGCCGGACCGAAGTCCAGACAATCCGCGAGACTGCCCGCTTCCTGCAGAAATGCCACTCGCCGCTCGTTATAGATCGCACGGGTATTGCGCAGATGGCGCCCCAAGTGCCCCTCGAGTATGAACGCCGCGAGCACGCCCTGGGTCAGGAGCGCCGTGTGGCCGTCCGTCACATGTTTTGCGTCGACGAAAGCGCCGACCAGCGGTTCCGGTACGATGCAGTAGGCGATTCTCAGCGCCGGGAACAGGATTTTGTTGAAGCTTCCCACGTAAATGACGCGGCCGTTGCCGTCCATCCCCTGCAAGGAGGCGATTGGGCGACCCTCATATCGATAGTCGCCGTCATAGTCGTCCTCGATGACATAGGCGTCCTCCTGCTGCGCCCAGTCCAGAAGCGCCTGTCTGCGCCGCAGCGACATTTCGTAACCCAGCGGATATTGGTGCGCCGGAGTTACATAGGCCAGGCGTGCATGCGGCTCCCGTTGCCGCCCGGCGCCGACATCCAAGCCTTGCTCATCGACGGGCACTTGAGCCACTCGCAATCCGGCCGCACGCAGGCAGTGATGCACCGGTTGATATCCGGGCATCTCCACCCAAGCGCATTCACCCGGATCCGCGAGGACCTTGCCCGCAATTTCCACGGCCTGCTGAGTGCTCGCGACCACGATCACTTGCTCGGGCGAACAGTTTGCCGCCCGCATCGCGGAGGCGTGAGCTGCGATTGCTTCGCGCAGGGACGCCAATCCATTACTCGCACCATATTCCCAGTAGCCGCCGCCCGCGCGGCCGGCCTCACGATGCAAAAGGCGATTCCAGACCTTGCGCGGGAACAAATCGATGGGCGGCAATGAGGGCGTAAACGGAGCCGCGGACAAAGGCCGGTAGTGGCCGGGATAGCCTGCAAGCGCCTGTGCTCGCTGCGACAGGCGGCGTTGCGCTGCGCCCGCCTTCGATGCAGCGACGCGCTTTCGGGCCAGTGGCTGCAAGTCGTGCTTGGGTAGGCGCGCGGCCACGAAACTGCCGGCACCGCGCCGCCGGACGATGTATCCGTCGGCAACCAGCTGCCCGAGCGCCCACTCCACGGTGTTCCGAGCAACGCCGAAATCCGTCGCGAGCGTTCGGCTGGACGGCAAACGAGCGTTCAGTGCCAGCGCGCCGCTCGCGATGGCCGTACGAATTCTGTCGCCAATACGGGCGTAAGCGGGCTTACTCCGCCCCGCATCGAGGCCCGTCACGTCGACGGAGAATATGGAACCCGCTTGCTTGGCCATTGGGCGCTGCTTGATCTTCCCGCTAGGCGTGATTCTGGGAGCCGCTGACACTCAAGGCGGCAATGATCGGGCAAGGCGCCGCAGACTGAGTGTGTTCGCACTCGAGCAGCAATTCGGACAATACCCGCTCCATCTGTTTGAGGGCGGCGATCTTGTCGCGGATGTTCGTCAGCCGAGATCCGGCGATCTTGCGGATCGCGCTGCGGCTTCCGCCTTCTTCAAGCTGCATCAGCTCGCGAATCTCATCGAGGCTAAAGCCCAAGTTCTGCGATCGCTTGATGAAACGAATCCGATCGACCATGGCTGCCGGATAGCGCCGCACGCCGCCCGCGACGTTCTGCGGGACCGCCAACAGGCGCCGGCGCTGGTAATAGCGTACGGTTTCGACCCCCACCTCGGCCGCTCGGGCGAGGCCTCCAATAGTGATCGCGACACGATCGGCACGTGGCGGGCGCATGGCGGAGGCGCGCTGAGCGGCTGTCTTGGGCATGACTTGACTCCGTACCTAGGTACAGAGTTTAGCCCCAGAGGCGGCCCGCGTACAGCCGTCGGATTGCGGCGGCGCCAAATGGCAAGCGACCGACAGTCGGAGGAGTGGTCGGAGCGGCATGAAATGCACCGCGCCGAGCGCCTGATTGCTCAATTCGCAAGCACCTCGTCCACGGCGCAGCGTTCCTCCGCTGTGAGTTCGAAGTCGAAAATCGAGAGGTCCTCGCGCATATGCGCTTCGGACCGGGTTCCGATCAGCGGGACAACCCCTGCCTGCGTCAGATACCGAAACACGATTTGCGCGGGTGTCCGCCGATGGGCCGACGCCAAAGCGGCAATGCCGGCGTGAGCGAGTACCCGCCGGTTCGCAGTCAGCGTCCAAAAGCTCTGGTAGACGATGCGCTGCTGCCTGCAAAAAGCGCGGACCTCGCGATCATAGGCCGTGCCGGCATAGAATCGATTCTGCAGAACGCTCGGTTTTACGCGCGCCGAGCGGTAGAGCTGCTGCAATTCCGCCAGCGCGTAGCAGTTGCTGATGCCCGCTTGCCGGATGCCGCCGGCGTCGGCGATTTCTTCGATCGCGCGCCAGACTTGTAGCGTCTGCTTCGCAGTCGGCAGAGGCGAATGCAGGACCAAGCAATCCAAGTAATCGGTTTGCAGGTTTCGCAGCGAGGCGGCGAAGGATTGCGCGACCTGCTCCGCAAGGGGTGCTGTCGGATCATATGGAATTCGACTCGGATCGTGGCCTGAGACCGCCGTGAACTTGGTTTGCAGGTAGATATCCTCGCGAGCCAACCCGTCGGTCAGGCACTTCGCAAGGCCTGCGCCCACGCCGGCTTCGTTGTAGTGCTTGGGTTGGCAGGCCGTATCGATGCCGCGAAAACCCTGTCGGATCGCGAGCGTAACGAGGCGTTCGGTGTCGGCCTCCTTCCACGCCGTCCCGTAAATGACGCCCGGCATGCGCACACCGGCCTCCGAAATGATAAAAATGCTCCCGCCCCCTTCCAGACCGATTGCAGTGCAGCCCCCCTGGAAAGCCCTCCCTTTCCATGTCAAATCAGCATAGGTGACCGGTTCCGTCGACTCACGGGCCCAATGCAGGCGGTCGCGACTGACCTCTTCCCGGCACGGATGATAATATCGCCGACGCCGCTGGGCCGGCGGTCATGGATTCCGCAGGAAACCGTGGTTCACATTGTTCGCGTCAACGTAGTATCCCGTGATAGATCCGGTTGTCATTTCGGCGGCATTCGGATTTCCCCTTCGCCCATCCGTTCGACCCACTGCGCGCGCCACGTGCCGGCCTCGAACGGATCCGCAAAGTACTGTGTTTCCCGTGCAACCTTGTCGCCGCTGAACTCCATGATGCTCACGGTGTAGGACGGCTTCCCGTCATACGTCAGAATATACTCAGTGATCCAAAGATCACCGCTGCCGATGACTCGCCGCACAGTGAAGCGCTTTTTGCTCGGCTGATTGGTGCGCGTGATCCGTATGTTGCGCCGACCGCGGATTCGCTCGCCTGACTGGGGGTATTCCAGCACCGCATCCTCGAGATAGATGTCGTGCTCCGTTTCAAAATCGCTGGCATCGGATGCAGTCCAATGCCGATCCAGTGCCGCACGTATCTCTTGATCTCTCATATGCACCTCCAGCGTCATTAGCCGCCAAGCCCACATGCTGTCAATATTATAAAATACTTCGTGCGCGATTCGCGTCACTGCTTAATCAAGCTTCGCAGTACGATCCGGCCGCCGGGCAGGGCGGTTATCACTTGAGCGGCGTCGCAGACAACAATCTCGATCGTCCCAAGATCGTGCAGATCTGGTGGCCCCGAGCGGGATATTGCGGCGCGGCGCCTACCGGCATTGCGCCGGATTCAATCGCCGTTCAGTCGCTGGCCGCGTTCAGTCGCTGGCCGCGTTCAGACGATTGATCGCGCTCTCATCCAAGGTCAGTAACGTCGCTTTCAGGAGCTCAGCCAATTGCGCGACGCTGGTGGCGCTGACAATGGGCGCGGTCACGCTCGGCCGGGCGATCAACCACGCCAGGGCCACCTGCGCCGGGGTCGCAGCGTGCCCCGCCGCCACCTCGTCCAATGCAGCCAAGATGCGCAAGCCGCGCTCGCCGAGCCGGCTTTCCATGCGCGCGCCACGAGGACTTTTTTTGAAGTCGTCCTTGGTACGGTATTTACCCGTTAGAAATCCACTGGCCAAGGAGGAGTAAGTGATCACCCCGACCCCGTTCTCGACACAGACCGGCCCCAAGTCGCTCTCATAATCGGAGCGGTCATAAAGATTGTAGAGCGGCTGCAAACTCTGGTAGCGCGGCCAACCGTGGCGATCGCTGATGCGAATCGCCTCAGCCAGCCGAGCGCCCTTATAATTGGATGCTCCGACGGCGCGAATCTTGCCTTGTTCGGCCAGGCGTGCGTAAGCCTCCAAGGTTTCCTCGAGCGGCACGGTCGCATCGTCGATATGAGACTGGTACAGGTCGATGTAATCGGTCTGCAGACGTTTGAGAGAGGCTTCGACCTGTTGAAAGATGTAGTCTCGGGACAGACCTTTCATGCCGGGACCGAGCTCCATGCCGACTTTGGTGGCGATGATGAGCTTGCTGCGCCCGCCGCGCAGGCGCAGCCAATTGCCGATGATGGCCTCGGACTCACCGCCGCGGTTGCCAGGTACCCAGCGAGAATAGGTGTCAGCGGTGTCGATGCCGTTAAACCCGGCCGCGACGAAGGCATCGAGCAGCGCAAAAGAAGTCGGCTGGTCCGCCGTCCATCCGAACACATTGCCGCCGAAGACCAACGGCGCAATCTCCAAACCGGATGCGCCCAGCTTGCGCTTTTCCACCTCGAACCTCACTGCCGCGGACGGCCCAAATTCAGGAGGTCATATTATAGTCCACGCAGCACCCGCAGCTTGCTGTCGAAATCCTCCTTGTTCAAATAGGCGCCGCACAGCCGACGGAACCCCTGGTAGGCGCGGCGCCCGTGCAGGGTGCGCCAATTATCGAACAGCAGCGCCGTGCCGGGCATGAGCCGCATGGTGATTTCATTGGCCGGATCGTTGATCAGCTGGTTGAACAGCTTCAGCGCCCGATAAAAAACGCTCATCTGCGGCGTCGGCAGGCGAAACGGCGCACGATCGTAGTTGTTGTAGGCGACCTGCGCGAAATCTCGATTGTGATCCAGACCGATCACGGGATGCTCGGCCCGCAGGTGAACGCCGTCGCCCAAGTATTGCGCCGGAACCTTCACGCTGGTGAGCGTCTGGAAGGCGATGGGATCAGAGCGGCGGATTTGGTCTGCGACTTTGAAGCCATCCACCAAGGTACTCTCACCGCCGCTGCCGTCGAATTGCAGGCAGTGGAATAACTGGTAGCCCGGTGAATCGAAGCTGTAAGTGCCGTCGGTATGCGGTCCGATCGCGGCCGAGGTGTATGCCGTGTCCTTGAACGCCAAGTTGGCCGTGAAGTCCCACATGCCGCCGAAAATGGTCTCACGCACGTAGCCGACCCGTGTGACCAACGCTTTGGTGGCTTCCAAGGTCGGCGGTATTCCCGATGCCAGGGCAAAGCCGTATTCCTCCACCATCGACAGCCAGCGCAGCAGACCCTCGTTGCCAGACATGATCTCCTCGTGGCTCACCGTCGGGAAATTCTCGCCCATGGCGGCGCGATCCCAGAGGCGCCGGCGCGGCGCGGTGTCGCGGCCATTGTCTTGGTTGATTTTCCACAGGAACGCGGCGGGCAAGATGCTGGTGCCGCCATCGTGCTGCCAAACGATGCACAAGGTTCGGCCGCCGTCGCCGATCTCGAGTTTGACCGGCGCAATGTCCCCCGGGATGGAGAAGGTGTCGACCTGGCGTTGCAGGGTATCGGGATGGAGGCTTTCTTTCGAATGACAATGATCACGCAGCCAGAAGGGCGAAAAGCGGGCCGGGGGAGCGCCGTTGACCCATGAAACTTCCAGCTCGCCGTCGACGAGTTGGGCCGCGCTCAGCAACACCTCTGAATTGGCGGACCGATCGGCTATGGGCTCGAGCATGCGTTTCTCCCGCGGTTTGTACTGTTGAACGAGTGTATAATACGACGCTTGCCGGATCAAATCCCATTCCCTGAGGCTCGCAGCCGGCATTGCGATCGGCATCGCCGGCGCGACTTCAAGGGCTCGCGAACGAGCCCGTGAAGCGCTTCGCGCCGGGACGAAGCTTTCCGTCAGGTCGCCAGGCGCTCGACGACCAGGTCGAGCAGCGTCCGCAAGCGCGGCAGCCGGCGCAGGTCCCGATGATACCCAACATAGGTATCCCGCCCCGGCGGCGCCTCGCCCACGTCGATTGGCACAATGCCCGGGATGCGGTCGCCCAGTGGCCTTGGCAATACGGCAAAGCCGCTGCCTTGTCGGCAGAACTCCGCTTGCACCAGGCGGCTGTTGCTGCGCAGCACAACGTGGGCTTGGGGAAGGACTCGCTTTAGCCATAGCGCGTCGGGCATCTCGGCGAACGCCGTGTCCATCGTGATGACGCGCATCCCTGCACCACCACCGGTCAAGGTGATCGCGGCCTCGGCCGGCGCATAGAGCGCGTAGCAGACGTGCACCAGCCGCCGTGAGATGACCTCCGGCTCTTCGAATGCCTTGATCCGGAACGCTATCTCAGCTTCGCGTCGCGGCAGGCTGTAGAGGCGCGCATCGCTGAGCAGTTCAACGCAGACCTTCGGATGGCGCTCGCTAAACTCTGCCAGAACGGGCGCCAACATGTAGGTGCCGAACCAGTCTGAAGACGAGAGCCGCAGCATGCCTTCGAGCTGCACGTCGGAGCCTGCAAGCCGACGTTGAAAGGCGAGCACCTCCCCCTCCATCCGCTCGGCGTGTTCGAGGACCGCGTTGCCCTCGTCTGTCAGAACGAAACCGTCGGCAGTCCGCTGGAACAGCGCGTGGCCGACGGCTGTCTCGAGTACCCGCAACCGCCTTCCCATGGTCGGCTGGGACTGACCGAGGCGGCGCGCCGCCGCACCAAGCGTGCCCGCGCGGGCGATTGCGAGAAAAATCCTGAGATCGCTCCATTCCATTCGACGCCCCACCAAAACTGCATGGACATTCTTCACTCTTGTTTATATCCATGCACTAAGGAATACGCAACAATAACGACCAACTTACAGGAGAGACCACCATGACCAAGACGATGAAAGCCGCAATCCTCGAGACGTATGGCACGCCGTTCCGAATCGCGGCCTTGCCGGCACCGTCGAAGCGGTGGGTTACGGAGTGACCGATTTGCGCCCCGGCGATGCGGTCTACGGCATGGCCGGCGGCGTCGGCCATGTCGCGGTCCAGCTCGCACGCGCTCTCGGCGCGGAAGTTTTCGCTACCGGATCGGCGCATAGCCGCGCCGTCATCGAACGCTTGGGCGCGACCTTCATTGACCGGGCCGAACGCGTCTCGGACTATGTACTGCGTCTGACCGGTGGGCGCGGTTTCGACCGCGTCTATGACACCGTTGGTGGTGTCGCCCTCGATGCGTCCTTCCAGGCCGTGCGAAGATTCGGCCATGTGGTCAGCTGCCTGGGTTGGGGAGTCCATGCGCTGGCCCCGCTTTCCTTCAAGGAAGCGACCTATTCCGGCGTGTTCATCTTGCCGCCACTACTGTCTGGCGAGGGACGCAAGCATCATCACAAGTACGATCTTTCCTAAGCCACCTCTTTGTGCCAATGTCTGCGCCTCGCCCGCATCGCGAAGGGGCATTCGGCGACTGATTGGCAGTAGGAATTTCCCGTCTCGGACGTCATCGGCAAACTCGCGGACTTTCGAGGCATCGGGACGCCCGAGCACCCGGGTGACGGTGACCGTCGGATTCAGTTTGGATATCTCGTCTGGGAACACCGAGGCGTAGCCAAAGTTTCCACCATTCTTCACTCTGCCAAATAGTTTCGCGGCCGTTTCGCCCCCAACCGTATCGGCAACGCCGTCCACCATCGCAAGTCCCGCAATCGCGGAATCGTCGTCAATGGCTACAGTATCGAAGACACCCAGCGTGCGCGCTTCCGCCAACTGCTGAGCGCGGACGCCCGCAATCACGTTGACGCCGAGTTTCTTGGCGGTGTGCACGGCGGCCCGCCCGACGCTTCCCACCGCCCCGGTCACGAGAAGCGTCTGGCCAGGTTGCGCCCGAGCTGCCAGCCGCACGAGCTGATCACCCGTCAACGCTACAAGCGGTATGGCTGCGGAATCGACCAGGTTCAACCCGTCAGGTAGATGGGTGAGAATCGACCCTTCAACCGCTACAAGCTCAGCATAGGCCTCCCGGGCTAATGCCAACACGCGATCACCCGGCTTGAAGGTGCGAATGTTGCGCCCTACCGCCCGGACCACCCCGCTCACGTCTCTGCCGAGAATGGCCGGCAGCTTCAGTGGAAAATCCTTTTGCCGCGCGCCCGATCGTACTTTCCAATCAATGGGGTTCACGCTGGTCGCCGCGGTTTCCACGAGCACAGAGTCGTCGCTCAACGCGGGCTCGGGAACATTGTCCTCATATTTCAGGTTTTCAGGACCACCGTATTCGTACAATCGAACTGCTTTCATTTCACCCTCCAAATCCGAGTAGCGGCGTCTTGGGTGCCGCGCACGGGCGGGATTCGTTCAGTCTATGGACAGAGTACAACGGCACCTAACCGGCGACAATTCCAGTGCCGGCACTGACCGTTCGTGGCGCGTCCTAAGATCAAGTTTCCGCACTTTTCGGCGTGTATTTCTGTTCGCTCCGAGCGCTCCAGCGGTACAGATTTTCATCCCCACAATGAGGGCATTTGATCGCAGTCAACTGATCATCGAAATCCGTCGACGCGTTGCCGCCCGGTGCTGTAGCCGAAATCGCGATGACTCGCCCGCACGATCGGTTCTTACACGGCCATCCTACGTAGACCTCGCCCGGCACCATCTGCTGCGGTGCCCTGACATCGACGTGCCGCAATGGCGCCGACGCGACCGGTTTGTGTGATGGCGTACCCCGGCTTTTTGTTGGACGTTTGATCGCCATTGACGCATCTCCGCTGATGACCATGGGAGAGCCTACCGCGGCCGCGACGCCTCTGCCAGCCCCGACTCAACGTACTCTTTGGCGATATCGGTAGGCTCCGAGCGCCATGAAGATGTACTGACGGAGCGCCTGCGGTCGGACGGGATCACGGACCTTGACGGTCCTCGACGAACCGTTGACGCTTATTACGAAAGCGTTGTCATCGATCCGGACGGCAACCGCGTAGAGATCTGTTCTTGAGGTGCATCCGGCCGTTGCTCAATCTGTTCCTCCACCGACAAAAACCTCTCGGAGGTTAAATGCTACTCAAAGGCAAATGCCACTGCGGAAACATCGAGTTCACACTCGAATGGCCGGAGAATCAACCCGATATTCCCGCGCGCCAGTGCAATTGTACGTTTTGCACCAAACATGGCGGCATCTGGACATCCAATCCGGGCGCGCAGTTGTCGATTGTTCTGCACGATGCCGGCCTCGTCTCAAAGTACGCGTTTGGCACAGAGAGCGCCACCTTCCATGTCTGCGCCCGCTGCGGCGCGGTGCCGATTGTTACCAGTGAGATCGCGCATCAACTCTACGCCGTCGTCAACGTCAACACCGTTGAAAACCTCGACTCGTCGCGCCTGCGCCGGGGAGCTGCCGACTTCGAGGGTGAGAATATCGAATCGCGCCTGGCACGCAGACAAAAGAACTGGATCGCCGATGTGCGAATTTCTCTGGGTTCCGCTCACTCGAGCGCGCCGTGAAGCAGGATCTCATTGACGGTTCGTCGGGGGGACTTGCACGCGGTGCGCACCGGGTTAAGCTTGCTGGCGCTTATAGTCGATTTATGGCTGTTGACGGCAATCTAATCTGCGGTCGCCTTCATCGCGCAAAGCTATTCAACTGCACCATCAGGCGCAGGGGAAGCTCGTCCACCGACCTACATGAAGGAATATCGTGAACCTCAATGTCACCGGTCTGCCCGCCATCATCATTCAAGTGGGATTCATCGTCGTCTTCTCAGCGCCGGTCTGGCTGGGTGCACGAATGGTCGGCGCGCAACACCCAACCATCATTCGCTCGGCGTTGTCGCTATTCGTGGGAGCGATTGCCTCGGCGGTCTGCATCGTCTGGGGAGGCGGCTTTGCCCTGCTGCTGGCGCCGCTTGCCTTTCTGTTCTCCTTCAAATTCATTCTCGGCACGTCGTTTATCGGCTCGATTGGCCTCGCCATCATCGCGCTGGCGGCCTATGTGGCCATGATCCACTTCATCGGCGGCGCGTTCACCGTTTCCGGCACCGGAGCCGGCACTTCCATATAAAGTAACCCTACGACAGGGAGGTTGAGATGCGAACCAAGTGCCTGCAAACGGCCAGAATGACCCGATATTCCGGCAAGGAATGGCATTACCGGGCTGACCCCTCCACTCCGATAATCGCGGTCCGCGCTGAGGGCATCGCATGATTCGGCTATTTCTGGTCATAGCGTTGGTTTGGCTGGCTCTAGTGCCGCCTTTCTTCACGGACGGCGCGTGTACCGCCGAATTTGACGAGGTTGCGCGTCAGATCCAGGACAATAAACCATCGCTTGCTTCTTCCGCGTCGGCACAAGCCTATTGGAGCGCCTTGCACATTCCAGTCCAGGTCATATCGGCGGAGCGGTGCCGCGTCTCTAAACCTCGGTTCCTCGATTATTGCGGGCCTGGGGATCTTCTCTATGTTGCCGTCCCGATTCAAAATAAGGTGTGTCGTTACTACCGGGACTCCGATATCCGGGTTCAACTTCAGTACGATGATCGAGGGCGGTTGAGACAGTTGCAAGCAGACATGAAACCCTTCAAGTTCTTCTCGTTTCCATGGCTTGGGCTTAAATTCTACTGGGGCAGGTAAAGGAATCGTTCCGCTTCGGTCAGTGTCCTCGCGCGATCGCGGTCCTCACACGTCAACTGGCACCCCCACGCTCGCGCCCAGGGTGACGAGAAGCTCGTCCAGTTGCGCGAACGTCTCGGGCATCCCACCCTCCATCCCGGCGATGGCACCGTCGAGAGCTTCCTTCGAGGGATAGAGTTCGTGCATGACCAGCAGTGTCTTGCCAGCCTCTTTCCTCGAAGGTCACCGTGGTGACGGCACCGTCGTCACTTTCGTCATTGGTCCAGACGAGGCGCGAGTGCGGTGTCACTTCGATGTACCTACCGAAGAACGCCATAGGCTTTGAGGCCTCGTGGCCGAACTCGAAACGGTACCTGCCCCCGACACGAACATCCGCCTCGCAGGAAAGCAGGGACACGCCTGTCGACTTCGGTGCCCACCACCGCTTGAGCAGCTCGGGCTTGGTCCACGCCTCGAACACGATGCGCGCCGGGCCGTTGAAGATTCGCGTAACGACCAGCTCACGCTCGGACTTCCGTTCCACCGTCGTGCGGTTCTTCATGGGGGTAGGCTCACTCTCTCTTCTTGCGTCCATCGACCTTCTCCTTCCGTTTCAGTTCCTCGACAACCTTGTCCAGCTCGTCGAAGCGTGCGTCCCAGAGCTGGCGGTACCTCTCGATCCATGCCGCCTCTTCCTCCAGTCGGCGCAGGCCGAGCTTGCAGGTCCGCACGCGCCCGACCTTCTCCGTGGTGACGAGCCCCGCCTGCTCCAAGACGCCGACATGCTTCTTCATGCCCGTGAGGGTCATGTGGAACTTCTCGGCAAGGTCCGTGATCGAAGCGTCTGCACGCCCGAGCTGCTCCAGAACGCCGCGTCGGGTGGCGTCCGAGAGCGCGGCGAACGAGGCATCGAAGCGGGCCCGGACATACTGAACCATGTAGTTCAGTATGTAACACACGGATTGGCGGCATGCAAGGGGAGGCCGAGCGCGCGCTGCGTTGCCGGCCGCCTTCACTCCGCCATAGCCGCCGGCTAAATGTGAAAAAATAGCGGTCCCATAGCCATTTTCCTGATGGGGCGCCGAGGCGAGGAGTGCGATACGGGGGAGCTTTTAGTCGTCGTTAACTTCCAGCATTGATGATTGATCGACGGCGCTCTCGCCTTTGGTATGCAGCCGCAACCATCTATCCCGCACGAATGGATCTGTAACCGTAACCGGACCACGGTCTCCGTTCCGCATTACAAGGTTGCTTGCCTTCAGCACATCGATCGCACATTGCACTTCACGTGGGGCAACCTCATCGAGCCCCAGGGTACTAGCGTAGTAGGCAAGGGCCTCGCCTGCGTCTAGCCCTTTGACGCCTTCTTCAGCTCCCAAGCAGATTGGGCTTTATGATCAGTTCAGCAACCCGCCCATGTCGACAATATGAGCGAAATAATCGCTGTCGGTGACTTCCTCGCTCACACCGTTGACGTGTATGAGCACCGGCCGGCATGACATCCCCCGCGGGCGCCTCAGCGCGCCGATCTTGGCACGAATTTCCGGAATGACAGTGCCGGTGATTTCATTTCGCGAGAATTTTATTTCGCAGACATACAAGGTATCGAATTTTGTCTGAATCAGATAGTCAATCTGGCACCCAGGCTGCCGTGCCGTCTTATGCTGGTGGAAGGGGTTTTCGTTCACGATCTCCTCGGGACTCAGTCGCAGCAGGTGATGCAGCTGCCGGCGGTTGTTCAACACCAGGTTCTCGAATTGCAGTCCCATGATTCCGGGCCACTCCGGCAGCGAGGTCAGAGATTTGAGCGCGTAGCCGTCGCGGTCGATCTTTCCAAGGTTTTTCTTGACGTATTTCAAATAAAAACGCAGGTAATTGTCCTTGAGACGGAACCGGCTCAATCGAGCGTCCGTTCCGTTCTTTAAGTTCCAGGTGTGGTCCCGAGTGACGAAGCCGGCGAGTTCCAGCTCTCGCAGATATTCCGAGACGCGACCGTGCTGGTTACCCGTGAGCAGTCGCTTGATGGCCGGCATTTCCTTCGCGCCAGCGCATAGAATTTCGAGGATCTTTTTATAGAACTCGCTGTCGCGTAAGAAGACGTCGGAGAATACTTGCTCGAACTCTTCCACGAGGAAACCGCCGCGCGTGAAACAGAGCCGCTTGATGTTCTCTTCGGCACCGCGTTTTGGATCGATCTCCTCCAGGTATTTCGGTACTCCGCCCGTCACCGATAGAATCTTGAACTTTTCGTAGGCGGCAATGCCGTCGGGCCAGAAGCGGTTGCAATCGGGGAGCGGCAGTTCCTCGAGCGTCAGTGTGTAGGAGATTCGGCCGACGAAGCCGGCACTGCTGAGCAGGTTCTCTTCGATCCAGGATGAGGCCGAGCCGCAAACCACGAATACGAGTCGGTCGTTCTTCTTGAACTGCTGGTCCCATGCGTTTTTTATCTTCCCGAGGAAAGTCGGGTCCTTCGACCCCATCCACGAAATCTCATCAAAAAAAAGCAGCACCTTGCCCGTTTGTACGCGTTCGCCAATGGCCCATAAAGCGTCGCTCCAGTCCTGGTATTGGGCGGAGGCGGTGTGGAACTGGCGCGCCATCTGTCGGGCGAACTCGTCCAGTTGATGTTTCGCCGTCGTGTGCTTTTCCGGCGGCAGGCCAGCAAGGACATAGTAGTTGGCAAAGCCCTTGGCGAATTCCTCGATCAGTCGGCTTTTCCCGATCCGTCGGCGGCCCCTGACAACGATGAAGGATGCGGACCTTTTTCGGGTGGTCTCGACCAGGCGTTCGAGTTCCGCTTGTCGGCCAATGAAACCGGGCATGGGTCACCGCGGAAGTGAAAAATGAAGGGACGTTGATTTCCACTTCCATTTTATATCGGTCCATTGGAGTTGTAAATAGGAAGAATGTCGATTTCAACTTCCGTGGTAATAGCCGCAACACTGCGCCGCCTTGGCGTGGTCGTTGACTTTCATCGTGCCGTTTCTAATCGGTGGCTATTCGATCTTCCACTTCGCACTATGTCGCAAGCAACTGGGCGCGCGCCTTCGGCGGCACTTCCAAAAGAAAGGACTGTCCACGATGTCACTTCGCCTCCCACACTTGCCGCCAGGCAGCGAATTCCGAAGGACGGATTCGATAGGGGGCGAAATTGCCTTCATGCAGACCTATGAGTTCGGTTTCGGCCAGCTCGGCGAAACGCCGGCGGCCGTCGGGATCGATTTCTTTCCGTGACCAAGCGGCTATTCGCGCTGCTGCATCCTTGCGACTCACCTGCGCCCGGACGAGGTCGGCGATGAGCTTGCGAAGCTCTTCGCGGTAGCGAAGCCGGAAGGGATCGGGTTCCCCGAGGGATTGACGAACGGCAGCGTAGCGGGCGGCTGACCGTTCGTAGGCCCAGATGAAGACGTCCTTGAGGAGATCGATCTTGGTCAACTCGTAAACCCCGAGCACGGCTGCCGTATAGGTTTGCCGGGGCACGTCAACGAACGACAGCGGCGACAAGTTGCCCTTGATGAATGGGATATTAGCTGCGAGGCGGGACACGCGCTTATTCACATCGTCGAAAGGCTGCAGGTAGGGAAGCTGCACCATCACGAAGAGCGCTTGCTCGAAGGGATCGGTGATCGCGGCTGCGGTCGCCAGGATCTGATCGAAGCTTTCCTCGATGAGCGGAGGCATCTCCAGCGGGTGGAATGTAGAGCCCTCGATGCCGACGGCGATGTAGCGCAGTCGGCCGGCTGCTGAGGGATCGGCGAGGAGGTTGTTGGCCAGGAGCGCGTGGAGATTGAGGATGGTGTAACGGTTGAACCCGATCTCGTCGGCATCCCCGACCAGGAACTCGATCGCGTCCTTGTGGTTCAAAATCATCTGCGCTTCGAGATGCGCGCGCCCTTCGGCCTCTTGGCCCAACTCGATGAGACGCTTGGTGTCGAGCAGCGAGTAGGTGTTGCCTTCAAGGCGGCTTGAATTCCACGATAGATCGATCAACAGCCTGTTGAGGATCTGCTTGGCATAGGTGCCGGCGGGCTGTTCTGCAATTTTTTGGCGGCCGACGGTCGCGAGATGTGCGCGGTCCTGTTCGGTCAGGTAAAACGAGACGTTCGGTCGGTAGAGATCGAGGAATTTGCGGTCGTAACCCACAGGCTTCCGGGCTTCCGGTGCGAGGCGGACGTAATCGCGTATGGATGTCCCTGCTTCGGAGAGCGGAATGACAGGTTCATTGGCATCTGCCTGAGCCTTTCCGCCGACGGCCGCATCGGGCACCCGGTATCTTGCCCAGCGCCCACCACCATCCATGATGAGACGATTTCGGGTGACGAGGTGCTTGAGGCGATACTGGAGGGTACGAGGTGGAATGGACGCTGGCAGGGCGCGCAGAATCTCCGGCGCCGACGCGCTTGGGTGGCGGCGCACGATGTCTTCGATCACTGCCAGCGCTTCCTCGGGGATCTGGTTTGCCAAATGGGCCTTTCCTGCGCGTAGAGTATAGGCGCAAGTATGACGCCGTACGCGCAATAATCAAGGTTAGGCGCAAGAATAATGTGTAGGTGCAAAGAAAGTTGCGCCTAAGCCGCCAGGTCTGTGTACAGCCTTGCTGCTTGCCTAAAGAATTGTCGATTGACGCAGTAGCCAACCCCGCTCGGTATAACGTCAAGGCAGTTCGCCCTACGCTGAAAGCGTCATCCCACAACGTTTTTTTATCTTTCGCAAACATCGAAAAGACCCAAGATCTGGCAGCCAACACGGCCGCCACACTCTGTTTCTCGCGCGCAGGTAGCGAGCGATCAAGATCCGCGAGGTCGCGGAATTCTGCGGCCAAGCGCTCCAATTTTCGCATCAGGACCTTGTAGGAAGCCGTCGAGAGTTCGGCAGATAGAAACTGCAATGACTCGCCGTGGCGGTCGAAAGCCGCATCGAGAAATTCTCGTCGGATTCGGCTTTCATAAGTACGCCTCAATGGTCCATCTGTCCGCCATGCGACGACAGACGCCACCCGGGTCTTGGCGCGAAGTTTTGGACGCATCTCAATGAGGTGCAAATCATCGAGTCGGGCCATCCATCGTCGCACAGTCCTTTCATCGGTACCGACGTCGCGTGCCACATCTCGCCCAGAGCGTCCGTGTCCGCGGCGCGATTCACTCTAGGCTTAGACGACTCGATGTACTCCCTAATCGTCACATGGTCCTCTTGGCTTCTCGGACCCCTCATAGATGATCACGCTTTCGAGGTTGAGCATGTGCCGGATCGGCACGTACTCGGCATTGATCCCGGACCCGAGCATGTCGCGCGCGCGGCTACAACTCGGATCCCAACCGCAGGCCGGATACATGTGTACGCACTTTCTCGATCACATGAGGAGGAACGTCGAACTCGACAAAAATTTGTTCCCATTTCGTCAGAACTGCATTCCCTGCCGCCATCACGCCTGTCATCACATCATCACGATATTGGTCGGCGATGCCAACGCGCTGTAGAAAGTAACTGAACGTATCCAGACCGATTTCTTTGAATTTCTTGATCTTGCCCATGTTGAGCGCGATGCTGTCGTCGTTGCTGGTGTAGGCTATCGTGGCCACGAGATCGTACGCGGGGGCTAGGCGGGGGCGCCGCGGATCCTCGTAGAGAAGCGACCAGTTCTTCACGTGAGCGTCGCCGTTTCCGATGAGGACGTTGAGCACCAGGCGGCGACTCATTTCCCGGACGTCATCCAGGCCGCCAGCGTAGAGCAGCAAGGTACGGGCGATTTGCTCATAGTTCACCTGCCCGTACTTCTCGCTGGCTCGCAAATTGAATATCTGGGCAAAATCCTCGGTGTGACGACGGCCCCCTCCCTCGAGCCGATCGAAACGGCGAATGGCATAGAACGGTTCCGCCTCCCGGAAAGAGGATAATTTCTCCACGCCGTCGAGCATCGATCGCTCGACCAGCGCGACCTCAGGCGTCTCGATGCCTGCAGCCTTGGCGACCGCCATCGTAGCTGCCTCGAGTCTGGGCAAGGCTTCGAAATCATTGGATGGGGGTTTGAGGATGAAATTACCCTGTTGACCTGCTCCCGCGAAGGTAAACCGCTCGCCTTGGCGGAGCATCGAGAACTTGAACTGCATCCCAGCGAGGGAGGCTCTCAGCTCGGGCGGAAGATCACGGCCCTCCAGGATCGACGCGAGATTGCCTCGACGGTGCCTATAATCTGGCGTATCGACGCTTGCGAGGATGACAGCACCCGGCAGATCGCCACCCAGGGCCAGCAGCATGTCAAACTCTCTGTCTTCGTGAATCTTGAGTTCGACCGCAATGCGCCTGCGCAGACCTCCTTCGGGCAGCAGATTCGAAAAATAGGGAGGAGCCTTCACTGACGACGACTTGAATCGTTCATCCTGCAACAGCTGCCGCGTGCCGTCCTCGTCTCCCGGACGGGCCATTGAAAGAGACAAAATAGGACGAGTGGGGCCCAACTCAACATATCTTTGATCGACGACGAAGAGGGTCCTCTCATCGGGGTAGTGCGTGAGATGACCCACGAGGATGCCGTTGAGCTTTACCTCAAGGGTACGGACGCTCACGATTCGTCGTCCTTCAGATCGGCAAGTTCCTCCAGGAGGGTTGAGCGCGCAGCTCCTGCAGCCCCGCTGGAGGAGAGTGCGGCGTTGACGCTTTCAGAACTCCTTCCGACCGGAACCCACGCCAATTCAATCCCGAGCGCGGTCGCGTAGCTCACAAGCGTATCCAGCGTGGCGTCGCCGCCCCGCTCGATCTTTGAGATGGTGGCTTGGCGGAGTCCCCGGACACGACGGCTGGCTTGTGCTTGAGTTAGACCTCTCCGTTCTCTTTCCGCACGAAGAAGGCGGCCGAGCTTGATCAGCATTTCGGGGTTTCTGATACGCTTTAGCGTTTTTTCCATGTCATAAATATACGCTTTTTAGGATTTTACATCAAGATACTATACGTTATTGCGTATAATATGAGGATGTCTCGCGACCACTATGGGCAGGCCATCAATTTTGGCCGGCGGGAAAGAAATCGCCAGTGGTCTCGTCTAAAACTCCAAATTGGGAAGAATCAAATTTGATCTCTAGAAACATATGATCTGGCCACCCACCCCATGACTTCATTAGGTCAGCCATTTTCGGCGACATTTCGGCAGGTCCTATGTAACTGATGGCCGGCCTCGGGGTTCGATATTGGCAAAAAGCGGGCTTGTCCTCGTAAGGATTGCGAACCCACAGAAGACCCCCCTGCGGGTCAATAGCCGCGAGATGGCGGCCATCGCTCTCAACATAAAAAAAGATTGACCAAGCTCGAGGCCTTCGGAAGCCGAAAGTAGGTTAAGCCGGCTCAGGGTGAAAGTCAGTCGTCATGGCCCCTTCTCCGAATTTACTTGAATCTAGGAGGAGCAAGATTTGGGCCAACTGGCAACCCATTGGATTTATTGACCCAACCTCAGCTGCCGGATGCTGAGGGCATCAGCAACTGCCGAATTTTCGGCATTTGCCGGAACCCGTGTCGATCGCACGCGGCGTCGGTCACGCGTCAGGCTGCTACCGTCGCAATCGACACCAGGATGAAGCGGCACCGACTCATCACGTTGTCTTCGCGATCCGCTTGCGATCGATCGGCATGCGTGTGATCCGCACACCGGTCGCCGCGAAGACGGCATTGACAATCGCCGGCTGCACGACGACGGTGCCGGGCTCGCCGATGCCCCCGGGATCTTGCGTGCTCGAGACAATGTGGGCTTCGATCGCGGGCATTTCGTCGATTCGAAGCATCCGATAATTGTTGAAGTTGCTCTGCTCGACGCGCCCGCCGGAGAAAGTGATCTGGTTGTACAAGATCGCGGTGATGCCAAAGACTACGCCGCCTTGAATCTGAGCGATCACCGTGTCGGGATTCACGACGCGGCCGCAATCTGCTGCAACGACGACACGGGTTACTCGAACATCTCCCTGATCGCTCACCGCCACATCGGCAACGCAGCCAAGATAGCTTCCAAATGCGCTGACGAGGAGCGCCACCCCGCGGCCCGTGCGGGCTCCAAAGGGGGAGGCAACCGCCGGTGCACCCCACTTGGCCTGTTGCGCGACTGTATCGAGGACTCCTAAAGCGCGCGGGGCACGCGCTAGCAACCGCCGACGGAACTCCACCGGGTCTATGCGCGTCTCGTGTGCGATGTGGTCGAGAAAGCACTCGGTTGACCCGACACTGCCGTTGGGGCCGACGCCACGCCAGAAAGCCACTTCAACCGGCAATTCGTGGCGCACGTATTCCACCAAGACGGCGCCGAGATCGTAGGGGGACCTGACCGCCCCATCGACGGCGTCGATATCGATGCCGCCCTTGAAGGCGGGGGGCAGCCAGCGGGCCATGATGGACCCGCCAGTGATGCGGTGATGCCAGGCCACGATCTTGCCCTTCTCCACTCGAGCCTTCAGTCGATCGTGATACAGAGGCCGATAGCGCTGCTGCGAAATATCCTCTTCTCGCGTCCAGACCACCTTGACCGGTCCTTGAACCTGCTGAGCGATGCGTGTGGCTTTGCCAATGCCGTCGGCCTCGAGCCTTCGCCCAAAGCCACCGCCAATATAGTGGTTGTTGACCGTGACTTTGGAAGGTTCGATCCCGAGCACTTGCGCCGCGATGCTTTGCGCAAAACCCGGGACCTGCGTACCCACCCATACCTCGCAAGCGCCATCGTGCACGTGCACGGTGCAGTTCATCGGCTCCATGGTGGCGTGAGCGAGAAACGGGAATTCGTAGGTCGCTTCAAAGAGCACGCCGCTCTTGAGCGCTTCGAGCGCATCGCCTTCGCGCTGTGCCGCCACCCCTGCTCCTTCCGAAGCGGCCTCCAACTCCTGCCAAAGCTTTCGCTGATCAATCCCCGCGTGGGGACTGGGCGACCACTCGATCACCAAGGCGCGAATACCCTGAACGGCCGCCCACATGTGATCGCCCACCACCGCCACCAGATCATCAAGGACCACGACCTGCCGGACGCCAGGCAGCGCAAGTGCGGCCGCCTGGTCGACCTTTGACACCTTACCGCCGAGGACCGGCGAGCCTTTCAGTGTGGCGAACTTCATGCCGGGAAGAACGACATCGATCCCATAAACCGTCTTGCCGGCGGTCTTGTCCGCGGTGTCAATGCGTCGCGCCGGCGTGCCTATGAGGCGAAATTGGCTGGGGTCTTTGAGCCGGATCTCGGTGGGTATCTTCAGACGGGCGGCCTTGGACGCCACCTCACCATACCGCAGGCTTCGCCCGGAGGCCTTGTGGGAAATCATGCCGCGATCGGTCGATAGACTGGAAGCCTGCACGCCCCACTCCATGGCGGCGGCCTGAAGCAACATCGCCCGTGCAGTGGCGCCAGCGCGCCTCAGCGGCAGAAACCACGCGCTTGTAGTCGTCGAGCCCCCAGTCGCTTGGACGATGAATACCGGGCTGCCATAGTTGGCCTGGTCCGGCGGGGCATGGGCGGCGAGCACTTGGTCGAGTCCAACATCGAGTTCCTCGGCGATACACATCGCTTGCGAGGTGTAAACCCCCTGCCCCATCTCCACCGCCGGCATGATCATCGTGATCTGGCCGTCGGTCGCCACGTGGATGAAGGCATTCATGGACACGTTGCCTGGGACTGGCGCGCCGGCAAGCGCACGTCCAAAGTCGATACCCACCAACAGTCCGCCGGCAATGGCCATGCCACCGCGCAACAGCGCGCGACGTGTGATGGCGGGACTTTCCGGTGTCGAGTGGGCCGCTGGCGTCTCCCTACGATCGAGCAGCATGCTTGATCCCCTCTCGGATGCGAACATACGTCCCGCAACGACAGATATTTCCCGCCATTGCGGCATCGATATCGGCATCATCGGGGTTGGGATTATGAGCGAGCAATGCAGCCGCCGACATGATCTGACCGGACTGACAGTAGCCACACTGAATCACTTCAAGATCGAGCCATGCTTTTTGGATCTTGGCTCCGGCGCTGGTCTGGCCAATGCCCTCTATCGTCGTGACCGCGCGATTGCCGACCAGGCCAATCGGTAGCTGACAAGATCGAACGGCGACACCGTCGAGATGAACGGTGCAGGCGCCGCAGAGGGCAATCCCGCAACCAAACTTGGTCCCCGTCATCTGCAGGACATCCCGCAGAACCCATAATAGGGGCATATCGGCGGGAACATCGATCTGATGGCTGACACCGTTTACTAGCAGTGCGAACATGCGTGCACTCCCATGAAGCGAACGGCGACGGTCAGCAAAGCCCTGTTATGCCTGGGCATAAGTCGATTCCACCGCCCCGCGCAGCAGTTGATCGGATCGCGCCGACGGAAAGCATGGCCGGATCACCGATGGTCCACAATTGGCAGCGGTCACATTTGGATCGAATTGCACAAGAGCAAGCGTTTTTGAACAATTGCGCATCCATCGACTCCCTAGGATGGAGTGACATTGTTCCTGTCAGGCTTGCTTACCGATCTGTTGTAAGGCTCCCACCCAGTTCTCCACATGGTAGGCGGAGGCTAATTTGCCGTGCTTCACCGTAAAAATATCGATCGACATGGTGTTGAAGCCTTTCCCCGTCGGCTTTGCCCCCCAGAATTCCCCTCTCGGCGTACCGGTCGCTTTTCCACGGACGATGATTTGGTCGCCAACCGTCTGGATGTCCTCAATGGTCCAGCGCAAATCGGGGACGGCCGATCCGATCCCTCGAAACACTTCCGCCAACTGATCGCGCGAGAGCCACTCCTCGTTCGTGTGATAGGACTTGTAGTCAGGATTCGCGGCCTTGGCCAATAAGGCCGCCACGTCTTTGTTACCGGGTTGGTTCAACGCGTCATAGAGCGGCGCCACAATCGCCCGTGCTTCCTCTTTGGTCAGCGAAGTAACCGCGGATCCTGTCTCGGGGAGTCCGGTCGGTTTCGCAAAGGCATTGCCAAACATTGGCAGGCCGCTCCTGGATTCTTCTTGAGTCACCTCATCCTGCAGTGTGTCCCAATGTTCCGCCAAGCGACCGTGCTCCATCCTCACCACATCACCCGCAATCCAAGCGCGAGGGCGGCCATTTCCCGTAAACCGTCCATGTAGAAGCACAAAGTCGCCATCCACCGCGATGGTGTGATTCTCATAGCGCAGTTCGGGGGGCGCCGAGCGCACGAGGTTGAACAAGCCGTCGCGGCCCGGAGGTATGTGGGCGCTATGTTGGATGTAACTTTCTGACCAAAATTCTGCGGCTCTCGCATAGTCGCGCTTGTTGAACAGCGTATCGAAGGCCTCAAGAACGCGTGCTTTGATGTCGACAGATGACTGAATGGCCATCGAGTTCCTCCAGGTCTTTGTTCTTGCCCTGGCCCCTGTTCATGAAGCCCACGGCGGGTAACCATCTGCGCTATAATATGACCGGTCGTCTTACTTGTGCAAGCTCGACTTACCATTCCGCTTTCTTTGCAAAAACTTCAGGAGTAAATTGCTGCAACCACTCTATTGATCGCAGGACCTTCTTGGCTCGCCGCAGCACCCGTAATGTCATTCTGAATGCCGGTTCAAAGCTGTTCATCGAGCGAGGCTTCAGCGCCTGCAGCGTCCAGGACGTCACCGATGCCGCGGGCGTTCCGAAGGGCTCCTTCTACAACCACTTCAAAAGCAAGGAAGCGCTCGCGGCGGAAGTACTGACCGAGTATGGGAAAGGCACGACGGATCGGAGCATCCTGAGCAACAGCAAACTCCCCCCGCTTGCGCGCCTCAAGAAGCACTTCGCCGCCCTCAACGACCATTTTTCGCAATGCCATGATGGGTGCCTGGTTGGCAAATTCATGGCGGAAGTCTCGGAAGACACCCCCCAGATCCGCAATGAACTGCTGAAAGTGCTGACCCTTTGGGGCGAACAGATCTCGGCGGTCATTGCAGAAGGACAACAGCAAGGCTCGATTCGCAGCGATCTCAAGGCGAGTGAACTCGCCAACTTCTTGATCGATTCCTATGAGGGGGCGATCTTGCGCACGCGAGTCGAAAAGAACCCGGCGGCATCAAAGACCTTCGTTAAAGTCATTTTCTCCAGCATTGCGGTCGCCGTGGATCGTTAGATGCGCCGATTCCTCACTTGTAACGCGCAACGCGACAAATCACTTCACATCCCTCAGAGGTACATCTGACGCGGAATTGTCAGAATGTATCATCCCTTATTGAAAGGAATAGTCTTGGAATCGACCTCCGGGGCCCAGCCTCTTGCGCCCTTGGTTGCCGGTGTCTGTGGCTTGTCAGCGCTTGCCGGGGGCATCTCGTCGACGCCCAAATTGTACAATAATGCCCCTTAATGCAACGGAACCTAGGAAACAGAGGGGTGACATAAGTCCCGAAAACGCTTCAGAAAAAAGTGGCGGAGAGGGTGGGATTCGAACCCACCGACGGAACCCTTGAAATCAAGATGTTACTGGCAAACTGCGGACTACTTGTCCCCTCACGACCCCTCGCCTCCCCGTTTGTGCCAGTAGATTCTGCCAGTAGCCGAGTTCGCCGATACTTCCCTAGAAATCCCGATTTGTCCATGATAGGACGCCTCGACGGCGCGTCGTCAAGAATGGATTTGGCGGTAGCGCCTTCAGCAGCATTTTTTACTTCTACACAGCACGCTTGCGCCGTTCGCCTTTCGCAGCGTCCCAGTCTATAGGCTGCTCCTTGCCGGCTTGGTGACGCGCGGCGGTCTCTCGCAGTGCCGCCTCGTGCCAAGCGGGAGACTCGAGCCACGTTTCCTCCTCTCGGCTCAGTGATTCCCGCAGCTCCTCGATGGTCGGCGGCTTTTCGTTCCGAATCATTCTATGATGCGCATCATGCGCTGCCACCCTTCGGCGGTTCCAACTGGCCGAGCTTCGCCGCCACCGCTTTGCAGGCAGCAATCAGATCTATAACTATCCGCTCATCTATGTCGAGATCGCCTTCGTACTCACCCAGATTCCGAATATCGTGGCACTTGGAAAGCATGCGCCATACCTCCGGCCCTACGCCAAGCGTATGCGGCAGCACCTAAAACACCATGTAACGCTTGCTCGGGCGATAGCCATGCCAGCGCAGCGCGGCCAGCGATAGCGCGTGTGCGGCGTTGTAGGCGAGGTCGAAACGACTTTCCAGCGAGTTGCCCGGATTCTCCGCATCCTTCAGCCGCACTAAGCCCGACCGCTTCAGGCCGGCAAACTCCTTCGCGTCGGGTGGTTCCGTCGCCAGCGCCTTGCCAGGGCCCGTCAAATTTTCAAGCGGCGAGGCCATGCTCATCTCCGATCAACCAAAGTTTGGGCTGTTTCATCACCCGAGTTACGAACGCCTTACCGTCGTGAACTCGTCGATCGAACTCCTGCACCGTATACACCGTAGGATTCACGGTACGGCCCAGTTCGCGGGAGACTTTCTCCATTGCGGAGAATATATCCGCATAAGTCAGGCTGTCGCTCACGACCATCAAATCAACGTCACTGGTTGCCGTGTCCTGAGCTTTTGCAACCGAACCATAGACAAATGCGGCCCGGATTTGTGGCGCCAATGGCGACAAGGCGGCGCGCACGATATCGGCAAGGCCAAACGTTTTGAGCACGAGCCCGCGCAGCTCATCGAAGACCGCAGAAAGGGCGTTGGCCTGATAATGCTTCTGATTTCCTTGGGGACGCATTGTAATCAAGCCGACCGCAGTCAGTTTGGCCAGTTCACGCTGCACGGCGCCCGTGCCCGACTCGGCAAGTGCGATGATTTCATTCGCGTAGAAACTGCGGCCTGGATTGCCGAATAGAACGGCCAATACACGCTGCTGTACTTTCGTAAACAGCGCGTCTGCTAAGCCCATGGATGCGTGACGTTCGGCAGGAGTGGATCGCGATTTTAATCCCATATTGGGGTTTATCATACCCAGAATGGGGTTTACTCTCAACTAAAACTATCCATCACGCTCAATTAAGAAAATGTCGATTGACGGAGTGGCCAGCTCCGTTTCGGCATAACGTCAAGACAGTTCGCCCTACGCTGAAAGCGTCATCCCGCAACGTTTTTTTTATCTTTTGCAAACATTGAAAAGACCCAAGATCTGGCAGCCAACACGGCCGCCACACTCTGCTTCTCGCGCGCGGGCAGGGAGCGATCAAGATCCGCAAGGTCGCGGAATTCTGCGGCCAAACGCTCCAATTTTCGCAACAGGACTTTGTAGGAAGCTGTCGAGAGTTCGGCAGATAGAAACTGCAATGACTCGCCGGGGCGGTCGAATGCCGCATCCAGAAATTCTCGTCGAATTCGGCTTTCATAAGTACGCCTCAATGGTCCATCTGTCCGCCATGCGACAACAGACGCTACCCGGGTCTTGGCGCGAAGTTTTGGACGCATCTCAATGAGGTGCAAATCATCGAGTCGGGCCATCCATCGTCGCACAGTCCTTTCATCGGTACCGACGTCGCGTGCCACATCTCGCCCAGAGCGTCCGTTCGCCAGAAGGTAGAAGCAAGCAAAGAGATTTGGATCCTCAGCGAGCGCACGCTCCTGCTCGAGACTTAAAACATCCGGTGAGTCACCCATTTGTTCACCCGTGAGCCGCAAAATCTCGGGAAGCCCGATATCCAGCGCGCTGCAGATCTCATCCAACCGATCAATCGTTAGGGTGCCTCTCGATAAGATGCGTTTCACAGACGGTTCGCTCAACTGAATGCGACGGCCCAATTCACCGTAGGTCACCCGCCGGGCCTTCATGGCGAGTTTGAGACCGTTCACGATACGCATCGACATCGTGTTTTTAATGCCAATCGACATAGGATTACCCACAATCGCCCTTGGTATTGGAAAATGATACGTTTTCTTGTCGGTATTGTAATATATCCCAGGGACGATAACGATGCGTGCATGGGAGCACAAAGACGCGTGGTTGGCTCAAAATCCAATCCGGCTAAGTTCAACGACGTCCATTCCGGACTTAATCTCACTTGCGTGTCCAGAAAAGTTGAAGCGTACACACTCCGTGACGTTGTTCGCACCGTCCAGCGAGCGCGCATGGAGAAGCGATCCATGGCGATTGCCGGCGGACGGCACGCGATGGGCGGACAACAGTTCTTGAGTGGTGGGACGCTCCTGGACATGCGCGGGATGAACCGGGTCCGCCGCTTTGACGAGGAGCGGGGGCTGTTGGAGGTGGAGGCGGGCATCCAGTGGCCAGGCGTCTTGCGTGCGTACCTCGGACGTCCCGGCGGCATGCGTAGTACCTGGGGCATACGCCAGAAGCAGACTGGGGCTGACCGGCTCACTATCGGCGGAGCTGTTGCGGCCAATATTCACGGTCGATGCTTAAGCGCACCACCATTTATCGATGATCTCGAATCCCTTGAGCTGGTAACCGCTGAGGGAGAGGTGATTCGTTGCAGCCGCAGCGAGCACCGGGACCTATTCCGTCATGTAGTAGGCGGCTATGGTCTCTTTGGTGTCGTTACAGCGGCCACGCTGCGCCTCGTGCGGCGGCAACAGGTCGAGCGCGTCGTCGAGCTTTGCGAGATCGATGCCTTAATGGGCAGACTCAAGACCCAGATTGCAGGCGGGGCACTCTATGGCGATTTCCAGTTCGCCATCGATCATGAGAACCCGAACTTCCTTCGTACCGGAATTCTATCGTGTTATGTCCCCAGCGGGGATGTGCGGCCGATACCGCCCCGGCAACGCCGGCTTTCGCAGACCGAGTGGAATCATCTGACCGATTGGGCGCATTCGGACAAGACTCGGGCCTTTCAAGAGTTCACTAACTTCTACTTGTCCACCTCCGGCCAGCGCTATTGGAGCGACACGCATCAGCTAAATCTGTACCTTGAGAACTACCACGCTGCACTCGACGAGCGGCGGGGCTGCGGGGTACGCGGCGGTGAAATGATCACCGAACTCTACGTGCCGCGCCATCGGCTGACCTCCCTCATGGACGAGATTCGCCGTGACTTCCTTAAGAATCCGGCGAATTTCATCTACGGCACAATCCGTTTGATCGAGCCGGACACCGAGAGTGCGTTACCCTGGGCGAGAGATCGATACGCCTGCGTGATCTTCAATCTACATGTTGATCACCGGTCGGATGAGGTCGAGAAGGCACGAACTGCCTTTGTTCGCCTGATCGACCATGCCATCGCCCAAAGCGGCAGCTACTACCTTACTTACCATCGATGGGCGGAGCCTCGCCAGCTTCAATCTTGCTACCCCGAGCTATCGGAGTGGTTCCGCTATAAGAGGGCGATTGATCCAGGCGGCGTGTTCGCGAGCGATTGGTTTTCATATTTGATGCGGACGGCGGAAGGCGGCGCGCAATGATGCGCATGCGAGGCCTCGGAGAAACCGCCGCAAAAGCCATTCAGGCGTCTCTTATTTGCGGACTCATCTTGGGGATCCTCCGCCTGGTGTGGCCTGCGGCCCTGAATCTCCCCCAGCTCTGGCTTGTCGTATTGGTAAGCGTACTTGCGAACGTGTTCCAGCCGTCCTACCAGCCGTTCGAAAGTTCCAGAACCCCGGAGGACAGGGGAACTGGCCGCCAAATTCTATGGACCGTGTATGCCACTCAGATCCTCGCTGTTACCGAGCTCGTATACCGCCGGCGAGTCTCGCTACCATTGAATTGGGAGACGATTGTTAGCGCAATCATGATCGCCTTCGGGCTCATCTTACGAATCTGGGCGGTGGTAATTCTCGGTCGCTGGTTTACCTGGAACGTCACGGTACAGCCTGGACAGGTTCTCGTCACAGAAGGGCCTTACCGGGTTATCCGGCATCCGAGTTACATGGGCGCCTGGTTGGTGTTCGTCGGAAGCTGTGTGCTGTTGCAATCATACGTGGCAGCGCTTGTCGCATCGATATTGCTACTGTTGGCCTTCTTGAGACGCATCCGGCATGAAGAGTCGCTCATGCTCGCGACATTCCCTGCGTACGAGGCATACAAACGGACGACCGGCTCGTTGGTTCCCAGATCGATCGCTTTCCCCTCAAACTTGGAAATGTCATGCGCGAAATCGGGCGAGCACTCCCGAGCGGCAGCGCGCAATCAACGCACTCACTAGGTCGCCGTTTTGCCAGAGTTCTGCCAGTAGCCGCGCCGGGGGAAAAATTACGTATTGAAAAATCTAAAAAAAGTGGCGGAGAGGGTGGGATTCGAACCCACGGACAGAACCCTTGAAATCAAGATGTTACTGGAAAATTGCGGACTATTTGTCCCCTCCAATCCCCTCGCCTCCCCGTTTGTGCCAGTAGATTCTGCCAGTAGCCAAGTTCGCCGATACTTCCCCTGAAACGCCGATTTATCTAGCGCGCTCTTGCAGTTCGCGCTTCGCGGCGTCCCAGTCGATCGGCCGCTCCTTGCCCTCATCGTGACGCCCGCCGGTCTCGCGTAGCGCATCTTGGTGCCAAGACGGAGATTCTAGCCGGGCTTCCTCTCGGCTTACCGATTCCCACAATTCTTCCATGGCCCGAAGCTTCTCGCCCGGGGACATATTCCGCGAATTCATGAAGATGCCCACCCTTGCCCGGCCTTCCACTGCTGCGTGAGTTTCTCATCACACGCGAGCGAACGGAACACCGGCATTGCGAAGATTTTGAGCTCATCAAGTATGTTGTCACAAGCACGGAAGCGATGACGTTTTTTTCCTTCCCGCTTATTCGATCGCTTGCAGGTACGGTGACATAGGATTTTCGACGCGCAGCAGCCGGGCGTAGTGCAGCAGATCACGGTTCTGCACGCGTTTTCGTTGTCGCGCCAGACGCAGCGCCTCAACCGGGATGTCGAGCCCTAGTTTGTTTCTGAACTTGAAGCAATCCGCTACAGTGCGCGCGACACCGTAGATCTTCAGCGGCATTCCACTCATCTGATGCGTCTCGAGCCCTTCATTGAAGGTCTTCGAATTGAAGCGATACAGCGTGACTGGCATCGATAGTTTGATGTAGTGATAGCTGCCCCGCGGCACGGCCAGATGGACGGAGGATGGGATCTGGGTCGTGATGTTGTGATACGAGAGCGCGCTGACCAGACAGACGGCCGCGTTCGGCGCGCGCGCCGCGACGACGGCGAGGTCGGGATGCTCGGCTTCACCGACCTCGGCCAGGCGGTAGAGCCCGCGGCCGAGCTCAATGACTCGGCCGCTTTCACGCAGGGCGTAGAGTGCGTCCGTATGTACCCCGAGCGCGATCAGATCGCGAGTGCGCAGCGTGCCGCCCTTGTCGCGGAAAACCTTGAGTGCGGCGTTGACATCTCGGGTCTTCATGGCGGGTAATAATAGCACCATTTATTATCAAGTGGGTCGGTTACTACCCGCGTCCTACACTCCTAGGCGGCCCCGACGCCGTCCAAGTCCCCGTCGGGGCGCCGGTCGATAGAAGCTGAAGAGGATGCCAACCGTCGCCGATGGTGCTGCCCACGTTCATGGCCAGCGGCGAGTCATTTCAGCTTGAATACTGTCAGATATATCGCCATACTTCTACCAGTTCGGAGCTATCGCTATGCAAACCCTCACCAAACAAGTCCTTGAGCACGCTGCCGGACTGCCGGAAGGCACGCCCTTGGTCGCCAAAGAACTGTTGCACTTGGGCAGCCGCGCAGCCGTAGACCAAGTGCTGTCCCGCTTGGTGCGGCGGGGCACTCTGCTGCGTGCGGGCCGCGGCATCTATGTGCTGCCCGTCGAAAGCCGCTTTGGGACCCGCGCGCCTTCGGCCGTCAAGATGGTCGAGGGCCTGGCGAACCAGAGTGGGGAAACCATCGTGTCGCACGGCGCTGCTGCCGCCAATGCCCTGGGCCTAACCACTCAGGTGCCGATGCGCGCCGTCTATCTCACGTCCGGCCCCAGTCGCCGTTTGAAGTTGGGCGCACAGATGATCGAGTTCCGGCACGCGCCGATTTGGCAACTGATCTTTCCCGGGCGGGCAGCCGGCGAGGTGGTGCGTGCACTGGCTTGGCTGGGTCCAGAAAAAGCCGGTGAAGCAATCCAGAAACTACGCGCCAAACTGCCCGCATCCGAGCTAAAGGAAGTTGCGTCGGCGCGATCGCGATTGCCAACGTGGATGGCTCAGGAGGTCAGCGCCCTGGTGGCCCATGGCTGAGTTCTTCCAGCTCTCCACCGCCGAGCGCCTGGACGCACTCAACGCCGCGGCTAACACATCGGGCCTGCTACCCCATCTACTGGAAAAAGACATCTGGGTGGTCTGGTCGCTGCGACACCTCTTTGCCGGCCCCTACGCGGAGCACTTGGTATTCAAGGGCGGGACGTCGTTGTCGAAAGCCTACGGCATCATCCGCCGTTTCTCCGAAGACGTGGATCTGACCTACGACATCCGAGCTATCGCCGGTGATCTAGTGGGCGATGCGGATACGCCGCTACCTGCCAGCAAGAGCCAGGAGAAGAAATGGACCAAGGAAATTCGAGCGCGCCTCTCAGGCTGGGTCGGCGCGGAAATCGTGCCACGTCTCAAGCTCGATCTAGAACAGCATAGTTTACCAGCAACCGTGCGGGCCGAGGGCGACAAAGCGTTCATCGACTACGCACCGCTTGCCATCGGCACCGGCTATGTCGCGCCCGCCGTCATGTTGGAATTCGGTGCTCGTTCCACTGGAGAACCCAGCGAGCCACGCGCCATCCATTGCGACGCTGCCAATCATCTGCAAGGTGTGGAGTTTCCGACGGCAACGCCGAAGGTCATGCGCGCCGAACGCACCTTCTGGGAGAAGGCCACAGCGATTCACGTTTTCTGCGCGCAAGGCGAGTTTCGCGGCGGTGACCGCTTTGCGCGTCACTGGCATGATGTGACGAGACTGGATGCCGCCGGCTTCGCCGATGCTGCCATTGCGGACAAAGCCCTCGCCCGCGCAGTTGCCGATCACAAGGCCGTATTCTTTGCAGAGAAGAACACTCACGGCGAGGTCATCGATTATCACGCCGCAGTCGGAGGTGCGCTCCAGCTCGTACCTAATGACGGTGCATTGACCAAACTGGCGGTCGACTATCAGCACATGGTCGATGACGGCTTATTTCTCGATGATGCCGAACCTTTCGACACGCTGCTGGAACGATGTAGGGCAATTCAGCAGAAGGCCAATGTGTCATGAGCATCACGACAGGATTCAATCACCAACAGAAATCACTGTCGTGAGATTGCTCGCAGCCGGGGACGGCCGCTCGTGCTCCGCTTCGGTCCGCACCGACGCACTCGCGTCGTCCAAAATATCTCCGCGATTTTGTAGAACGCGGATGTGGGGTACGTGGACGAGGCAAACGTCACGCGCGATTTCGGAGGAGTACTTGCCGAACGATTGCGCGCGATCAACGCATTCACGAACAGGGACGTAGTGATGGTAAGGCGCCTTCGAAGATCGATCGTGGGGCGGCAACGGCCACCATGAGGAAACGCCGCGCTTTTCAGCCAATACGCAATAATCCAACGCCGAAGTCCCGGATTTTGCCAGTAGTTCTGTCAGTAGCCGTGCGCGGGAAAATTACTTATTGAAAAATCTAAAAAAAGTGGCGGAGAGGGTGGGATTCGAACCCACGTGCCGGAATTACCCGACCATCCGATTTCGAGTCGGCGCCGTTATGACCACTTCGGTACCTCTCCGGTTAACTTAAAATTTGCGGTATTTACTTAAGTTTTTTACGGCATTAACTTAAGCATTGGTGCAGTGTGACGCAATAGCCAGCGATGATAGAAACGCATTTGTCAAGAGCCCGCAGGAAGAAATAAAGGGTTATTCTAGCTCATCGGCAACGGACCTGTCTCAACAACAGAACTTGTCCCGCCTCACGGAGCTCTAAATCAGCTCACGACCGTGCGTAATCTAACTACCCACATTAATTGGCCGCGCTGGACGAAAGTCTTTATTTCGGTATCGGCCATCACCCTGCTGGGCACATGCACCCCGCTGCCGAGTTTGATCGATCAGATCAAGACTCTCGGGGAGCTGCGTGTGGTTACGCGCAATGGGCCCCTCGCCTATTATCGTGGGCCCGACGATATGCCGGAGGGCCCGGAGTACGAATTCGCGCGTCGCTTCGCCGATGAGCTGGGAGTGAAGCTCAAGATCATGCCGGTGCGCACCTACGCGGAAATCTACGCGGCCCTCACCTCCGGGCACGCGCATCTGGCGGCGGCGGGATTGAAGGTCCCCTCGCAGCCCATTCCCGGCATCGAATTCGGCCCCGCCTACCAGCGAGTGCGCGAGCATTTGATCTACCGCCGCGACGCGGTGCGGCCGGGTTCGCTCGCTGAAATCGGCACCGCAGATCCTGGAAATTGCGGCGGGCAGTTCGCATGCGAAGACCTTGCAGGAGGCTCGCAACAGGCTGCCGGATCTGGTGTGGGTGGAAAACGCCAGCACGGATACCCAGGCGCTGCTCGACGGCGTGGCGGACGGCAGCATCGATTACACCATCGCCGATTCCACGGAATTCGCACTGGCGCACGATGCGCATCCGGATTTGCGCATCGCCTTCGATTTCCCCGGCAGCCAATCGCTGGCGTGGGCGGCGAGCACGCACGACCCCGGATTTCTGCAGGACATGAGCAATTATTTCGCGCGGCTCAACGTCAACGGCGAACTCGCGGCCATCGTCAAGCGCTACTACGGCCGCTCCGAGGATTTGGAGTTTGCCGGGACGCGCGGTTTCATGCTGCATTTGCAAAGCCGCTTGCCGCTCTACAAGAAATGGTTCGAGGAAGCGGCCGAACAAAGCAGCCAGGACTGGCGCTTGTTGGCTGCCATCGGCTATCAGGAATCGAAGTGGAATCCCAAAGCGGCTTCCCCGTCCGGTGCCAAGGGGCTCATGCAGTTGACCGCCGATTCGGCGAGCGAGGCCAAGGTAACCAACCCCTCCGACCCCCGGCAGAGCATCTTCGGCGGCGCCCGGTACTTCCGGCAGGTGTACGAGAAAATCCCCACCCACGTGCCCGAGCCGGATCGAACCTGGTTTGCGCTCGCGGCCTACAATATCGGCTACGGGCATTTGGAGGACGCACGGGTGCTGACGCAAAAGGCCGGCCGCGATCCGGATTCCTGGCAGGACGTGCGTGAATTTCTGCCGCTGCTGGAGCAGGAACACTGGTACACGCCAGACCGAGAACGGCTATGCCCGCGGCTGGGAGCCGGTACGCTATGTGGACAACGTGCGCGGCTATCGGGATCTGCTGGAATGGGCGTGGGGAGCCGGTCGCACGCGCCGCCCTGAACTAGCGCCGCGTCTCGAAGAAAGTTCCGCAGCAATGCGGCGCTTTCCTCGCTGCACACCCCGCCGAATACGTCGATGCGATGCGCCCAGCTTGGGTTCGCGCGGCAAATCGATCACGCTGCCGCAGGCGCCGGCCTTCTGATCCCAGGCGCCGAACACCACTCGCGACACTCGCGCATTCAGTACGGCACCCATGCACATCGCGCAGGGCTCCAGAGTCACGTACAGCGTGGTCCCGCCGAGCCGGTAATTGCGCAGGCGCTGCGCGCCGGCGCGCAGCGCCACGATTTCCGCATGCGCCGTCGGGTCGTGGCTGGCGATCGGCCGGTTCCACCCCTCGCCGATCACTTCGCCGTCCAGCACCAGCACGGCGCCGACGGGCACTTCGCCGTCCAGCGCCGCACGCTGCGCGAGATCGAGCGCGCGTCGCATGAAATCGAGATCGCTGGGCGACTGGCATAGGATCTCCCTCGACAATCTAGCGCCGCGCGAAGCGACGAATCACGAAAATCGCCGCCAACAGCGCCAGCAGCGCGGCGGCGCTGTAGCTCAGTGAATTGTGAATACCGATGACTGCGCCGAGCAGGCCGACGCTCAATCCGCTGAAAGTCCGCAATCCCATGGCCGACATCGAGAACACGCCGATCACCCGGCCGCGGATGGCGTCGGGCGCATTCATCTGCACCAGGGATTGCGCCATGGAATTGAAACCCAGTTCCACGAATCCGGCGACGAACAACAGGGCAATCGAGATCGCGTAGGTGCTGGATCGCGCAAAACCGATGAGCGCGCAGCACCAAATCATCGCCAAAATGAATGCCGTGCGCGCCTTCGGCGGCAGCAGTCCCCGGCCCTCCAATATCAAGCCGGCGGCCAAGCCGCCGGCGGCATCGGCCGCCAGCAAGCGCTGTAGGAAAAGTCCACGCGATCGTGGCCCAGATCCAGCGCGAATCCGGGCATTTGCGCCTGATACGCGTTGCCGACGAAAAACGATGCCGCACCGACCAACACCGTCATCGACATCAGCACCGGATTCTTGGCGACGACCTGCATGGTCGACCAGATGTCGGTAAATCCCTTGATGCCTTGCGGCCCGGGACGCGTGCCCGAATCGCGGCGCACTGTAGGGAGCCCTGAGCAGCCAGACGAACAGGGGGACATAGATCAGCGCATTGATGAAAATGCCGTAGACGGGACCGAATATCAGCAGCAGGCCGCCGCCGACCGCGGGCCCGATCAGAAACGCCAGGTAGCGCCCCGTCGCGGTGAGCCGAACGGCGCTCGGCAACTGCTCCACGGTGACGATCCTGTGTATCAGCACCTGCGAGGCCGGTATCCAGATGACGCCGGCCAATCCATGGATGACCAGCAGCAGCATGGCCTTCCACATTTCGGCCGAATCGGTCATGAACATGACGCCCCAGCCGATCGATACGCCGATGAACAGCAGCATCCCGGTCTGAATCAGCCGGCGGATATCGAAACGGTCGGCCAAGGCCTCCGGTGAAGCCCGCCAACAGCAGAAAGGGCACCCAATGCGATATGACGGCGAAGCCGCCCAGGGCCGGCGAATGAAACTTCTGGAATATCACCCAGTAACTGATGACGTGCTCGATATTGTCGGCCATCATGGCGGCCGTGGCGGTGAAGAAAAAGATCCGAAAATCACCGTTGGAGAACGAGGTAAAGGCGCGATGCTTGGGGAGGAGCGAGCGCGGGGAGTCGGTGGCGGAGTTCAATGGCCTAAGGTGTCTCGGTGGTATTGATCAGCGTAGATTGTAGCTCTGCTCCGCTGCCCGTGTGCTGAAATAGCAAGCCGGGGCCGCGCCTCAGTGAGTAGAATCTGCAGATCGTCCGATGTCAGGCATTTGAGAACACGAGGATTTCATGCGTGGATTTCTGCTGGCGCTGGCTTGTTTGGCCGTTCTGCCCGCGTTCGCCGACGAGGGCATGTGGACGTTCGACAATTTCCCGTCGAGCGCCGTCAAGCAGCGCTACGGGGCCGACATCACGCCCGCCTGGCTCGATCACGTGCGCCTGTCGACGATTCGGCTCACGAACTGCACGGCGTCCTTCGTCTCGCCCACGGGCCTGATTCTCACCAATCACCATTGCGTGGAATCCTGTCTCGCGGAACTATCCTCCAAGGACAAGAGCCTGATGGAGCTCGGCTTCGCTCGCGGCGAATCGCGGCGCCGAACAGCGCTGCCCCGCGCAGCTCGCGGATGTGCTGGTCGGCAGCGAGAGATGTGACCGACGCCGTCGCCAAGGCCATCGCGGGCCTCGAGCGATGCGGCGGCCAACGACGCGCGCAAAAGAACGCTGACCACGCTGGAACAATCATGCGAGCAAGCCAGCCTCAAAGCCAAGATCCGGTAAGCTCCGATGCCAGGCGGTGACTCTGTATCAGGGAGGCCAGTACTTTCTCTACAAGTACAAGCGCTACGACGACCTACGCCTGGTGTTCGCTCCGGAAGCCGATATCGCCGCATTCGGCGGCGATCCCGACAATTTTCAATTTCCGCGCTGGTCGCTCGACTTCTCGATGCTGCGGGCCTACGAAAACAACAAGCCCGCCGCCACGCCGAATTATCCTACAGATCAATTTCGACGGTCCCACGCCCGGCGAGCTGGTGTTCGTCCCCGGTCATCCGGGCTCCACCGCCCGCCTGCAGACGCGGGCTCAGCTCGAGTTCGACCGCGACATCCCACTTGCCCATCACCTTGATGCGCGCCTCGGAACTGCGCGGCCGCTTCATCCAATTCGGCACCACCAACCCTGCCGACGGGCGCATCGTCGAGGCGCCCCTCAACAGCCTGCAGAACTGCCATCAAGGTGCGGCGCAAGGAGCTCGATGCGCTGAATGACGATGCGCTGCTGGCGGGCAAGGCCGAGTCGGAAGACAAGCTGCGGGCAATCGCCCATCTCGGCGGGCGCCGATCCCTGGCACGAAATCGAATCCGCCACCGTCCGCGAGCGTGCGCTGTATCTGCGCTATATCTTTCTGGAGAGCGGCGCGGGGTTCAACAGCGGCCTGTTCCGCGACGCGCGCCTGCTGGTGCGAGGGGCCGAAGAGCGTCCGAAGCTCAATATCGATCGCTTGCGGGAATTTACCGACGCCTCTCTTCCGGTGATGCAGCGCGAGCTGTACGCGCAGGTTCCCGTGTATCCGGAACTCGAGGTGTTGACGCTGTCTTATTCGCTCGATCGCATGCGCGAATGGCTGGGCCCGGACGATCCGGTGGTACGCAGACTGCTGTCCAGAGAATCACCCGATGCGCTGGCGACACGTCTCATAGCCGAGACCAAGCTCGACGATACCGAGGTACGCAAGCGATTGTGGCAGGGAGGCCGGGTGGCGGTCGACGCCTCGCTCGATCCGATGATCGAACTCGCCCGCTCGGTCGACGCGGACGCGCGCGCCGTCCGCAGGCAGTACGACGATGAAGTGGAGGCGCCCACCGCAGCCGCGGCGCAGAGAATCGCCGCCGCGCGTTTCAATGCCTATGGCACGAATGTGTACCCGGACGCGACGTTCACGCTGCGCCTGAACTACGGCACGGTCCAGGGGTGGGTGGAGAACGGCGCCCCGGTCGAGCCCTTCACCTACTTGGGCCGCGCTTTCGAGCGCGCGACCGGCGCGTCGCCCTTCAAGATCCCCGACAGCTGGATGAAGGTGAAAGACCGGCTAGATATGCGCACACCGTTCTGCATCTCGACCAACAACGACATCGTCGGCGGAAACTCCGGCAGCCCCTTGATCGATGCCGACGGGAAAATCGTCGGCTTGATGTTCGACGGCAACATCCACTCGATTGCCGGCCACTACTGGTTCGATCCCGCGAATAATCGGGCGATCGCGGTGCATCCGGCGATCATCCGCGAGGCGCTCGACAAGGTGTACGGCGCCGCCTCGCTGCTCGCCGAACTCAACGCCAAATGAATGCCGGGGAGCCGGTATCGATGACGCATCTGGGATCGAAGGCGGGGTTCGGCTCCATCGGCAAGTAGCCGCGCGGATTGCAGACCACGCGCGTACCGTTTACGAGGTAGTCGAATGACTCGTGCGTATGCCCGTGAATCCACAGCTGCACCGGGGGCGCCACCAAATGCGCCAGATCGCTGGCGAAGGCGGGATTGAACTCGTCGCCCTCGTACTTCGGATGGATGCTGCGCCGATGCGGCAGGAAGTGCGTGACGACCACGGTCGGTCCGTCGAACTCCTCGGCGAGCTTGCCTTCCAGCCACTTCACTTGCGCGAGGTGTATCTCCCGCGCGACTTCGGGGCGGAAGAATTCCATCGGGCCGTGACGGATCATGCGAAAGTCGCTGATTGCCTGCCTCGCGTCGTTCATTGACCGGAGAAGCTGAGCTCCGGTACCGTAAAGGGCAAAATCCGTCCACAGGGTCGCGCCGAGGAAGCGCGTGCCGTCCAGCACGAGTTCGCCGGTATCGAGCATGTCGATGTCGAGACGCTCCGCCGTTGCGCGCAGCGCGGCCGACACCTGCTGCATCTGCCCGCCGTAGAACTCATGGTTGCCGGTCACGTAGATGACGGGCAAGGTCGGGAATTGCTCCCGCGCCCACTCGAGGCCGCGCACGCCGATATGGATATCGCCCGCCAGCACGACGGCGTCCGCCTCCGCCGCCGGAGGTGTCCAGCCGGCGAACTCCAGATGCAGATCGGAGAGAACGCGAATCTTCATATTGACGAGATTGTCCTCTGCGCGCGTTCAGTCGGGCTTCACGGACCGCAGCAGCGGCGCGATCAGATCGATGGGCAGCGGGAACACGATCGTGGAGCTCTTTTCGTTGGCGATGTCGGCCAGCGTCTGCAAATAGCGCAGCTGCAGCGACGCGGGCTCGCTCGACAGGAGCTTGGCGGCTTCCGCCAGGGTTTGGGCCGCCTGCTTCTCGCCCTCCGCGTGAATGACCTTGGCGCGCCTGGCCCGTTCGGCTTCGGCCTGCCGGGCCATCGCCCGGATCATGGTCTCATCCAGATCGATATCCTTGATCTCGACATTGGACACCTTCATACCCCAGGCCGCCGTGTTCGCATCGAGAATCTGCTGAATGGCCGCGTTGAGCTTGTCGCGCTGAGCCAGCATCTCGTCCATTTCGTGCTGCCCCGCCACCGAGCGCAGCGTCGTCTGCGCGAGCTGGCTGGTCGCCTCCCAGGGGTTGGCAACCTGCAGAATGGCCTGGGCCGGATCGACGATGCGGAAGTAGACCACCGCGCTGACCTTGACCGATACATTGTCTCTGGAAATCACGTCCTGCTTCGGCACGTTCAGCACGATGGTGCGCAGTTCGAGCTTCTTCATTTGCTGAATCACCGGCAACACCAGCCGCACGCCGGGACCTTTCACCCCGGTGAAGCGGCCGAGCGTGAACATCACACCGCGCTCGTATTCCTTCAGAACGCGCAGCGAACTGGCGATCAGCAGCAGCAATATGACGACGATGACGGGAAGCGAAAGGCTCATCGATGACTCCTTCTAATCTGTTCTTCTTGTTGCGGTTCCACCCAGAGCGTCATTTGCACCACTTTGACGATACGGGCCCGTTGGCCCGCATGCAACGGAGTCGAGGTGCGGGCGTTCCACAACTCTCCGCCATAGCGCACGACGCAGCGATCCTGACAGTCATTCACGGCTTCGACGAAGGCGCCGATCATGGTCTCGACGCCGACAGCTCAATGGCCGGCGCCGCGCACGCAGCGCCAGCCAGGCGATGGCCAGGATGACCAGCCCGCCGGCGACTGCGATTCCCGCGATCAAGGGCAATGCCACTCTCGGCCCCGAGGCATGATTGTCGAACAATATGATCGAACCGATGACGAATGCCGCCAGGCCGCCGACGCCCAGCGATCCGAATGCCGGCATGAAGAATTCCGTGACGATCAAGCCGATCCCTAAGTGCCATGAGGGCGAGGCCCGCGTAGTTCACCGCCAGCAGCTGCAGTCCGTAGAGCCCGAGCAGCAGCGACAGCGCGCCGACGACGCCGGGCAGCACCGCTCCTGGATTGTATCCCTCGAGCAGCAGGCCGTAGATGCCCATCAATAACAGCCCGTAGGCAATGGTGGGATGAGTCAGTATCAGCAGCACCCGCGTGCGCCAGTCGGGAGCCACGCTTTTCACGGCAAGCCCCTGGGTGTCGAGCACGATCTCGCGATCCGCCGCCTTGACTTTGCGCCCCTGCAATTGCCGCAATAGATCCGGCACATCCTTCGCGACGATATCGATCACGTGCTCCTCGAGCGCGTCGCTCGCGGACAGGCTCGCGGCTCCCCGCACGGCGCTTTCGGCCCACACGGCATTGCGGCTGCGCAATTGCGCCAGCGAGCGGATGTACGCGACGGCATCATTGACGGCCTTGCGCTCACCGGCCGTGCTCGGCGGACTCTCCTCCGGAGCCTTCTGCTGCTTATCGCCGCCGGGATTTACGGCCGGCGGCGCCGCCGGCGGCAGCGCTCGGCTCGCCGCCGATCGAAATCGGCGTTGCCGCTCCCAGATTGGTCGCGGGAGCCATCGCGGCGAAGTGGCTGGCATAGAGAATGTACGTCCCCGCGCTCGCCGCGCGTGCGCCGCCCGGCGCCACATACGCCACGACCGGCACCGGCGAGGCCAGAATGGCCCTGATGATGTCGCGCATGGAGGTATCGAGCCCGCCGGGCGTATCCATCTGAAGAATGACGACGGGGCTGTGCTCGACGCGCGCGTCCAGGAGCGCCTGCTCGACATAGCGGCTCATGGCAGGTCCGATGGGACCGTTGAGCTCGATCAGGGTTGCAAACCGGCCGGCCGCCGCCGCTTCAGTGCTGCGGCTCGATGCCGGACTCACCAGCAGCAGGACGATCGCCAGCCACCGCAGGCTGCGGTGCCATTCACGCCGCTTGGAACGAACCTCGCTCACTGCCTGCCCCTTGGCGGTGGCCGTGTGTCACCGGCGCTTTGATGTTAGCCCGAAGCGGGCGGCGCGTGTTGACTAGATCACGATGTAATTCAAAGACATCCGAACGGCGCCCGGCACGCGCGTCGAAACCGTGTGCCGGGCCGTCGTCATGGATCGCCGCGATTTCCGGTCTACAATTGCCTGGTGACCCCGCTCGCCCATCTCGTCGGCGCATCTCAGCGCGTGAGCGCCGCCGCCGCGCGCATGGCCAAGGTTCGGGAACTGGCCGATTTCCTGAAGGTGCTGCCGCGCGACGAAATCGAAACTGCCGTGCACTATTTGTCGGGGGACACACCTCAGGGACGAATCGGCATCGGCTATTCAGCGTTGCGGGCGCTGTCATCAAAAACGCCTGCGGGCGCGGAAACCCTGTCCATAGCCGAGGTTGACCACGCTCTTTCCATGATTGCCCGCACGCGCGGAGCAGGCTCCGCGGCACGCCGTGCCGAGCTACTGCAGGGCCTGAGCGCGCGGGCGACGTCTTCTGAGCTGACATTCCTGGCCCGTCTTCTGGCCGGAGAGCTGCGCCAAGGTGCGCTGGCCGGGGTCATGACGGATGCCATTTCGGCGGCTGCCGGACTGCCGGCGGTGCAGGTGCGCCGCGCCGCCATGTACTCGCAGAGCCTGGGAGCCGTTGCCCGTGCGGCGGTGTTCGAAGGGGCCGCCGGTCTGGAGAAATTCAAGCTCGAACTGTTCTCGCCGGTGGCACCCATGCTTGCCCAGACGGCGGCCGACGTGGGCGCGGCGCTCGCCGAGCTGCGGGGCGAAGCGGCCTTCGAGTGGAAAATGGACGGCGCCCGCATTCAGGTGCACAAGGTCAAGCGCTACCGCGATGACAAGCGGGCCGAAGACGCCGACTCCATGGAATCGGTTCGCAACCTCTTCGCCGCTCAAGCCGGCCAGGTGCCGGCGGCGCGGGCTGTGGAGCCCTCTACATAAGCGATTGTAAATATTGGGCTTTTCTGCATGAGCAGGAGTCTTGAATTCCCGCAAGGGGCGCCGGATATTAGTAGCCGCTCGACACTCAGGAGCCATCTCATTGAGCCCGACCGCCCACCATTATCTGATCTTCGAAACCGCGGGCGGCTTCTGCGGTATCGCCTGGAACGGCGTCGGCATCACGCGTTGCCGTGAAGCGATATTTCGAGGGCGAGAACGTCGACTTCTCCGGCTTGCGGCTCGACCTCGATGAGCAGGATGGGTTCTTCAAGCGCATCTGGTTTTTCCGCACCGGGCGGCTCGGCCGCGAAGATCCGCATGCTCGAACTGGAGGGAGTTCACGTCGAACCGTCGCCGCCGGCGCAAGGATCCTTGGGACTGTGATCAGACCCTCGACCGCAGATAGGCGATCGTCCTCGTGACCTCCGCAGTAAGTTTCTCGGCGAGTGCTGCAATCTCACCGCTCGCGCCTGAGCCTGCCGCCGCCTCGAGCAGCGCCGCCGCGGAAGTGGCCGCCGAGGCGCGCAAATTCGCGCTCGCGCCTTTGAGGGTATGCGAGGCGAGGCGCAGCGTTGCGGCGTCGCCTGTCCCCAGCGCCGCAGCGATGGCCTGAAGTTCCCGATCCCCGGTCCCGATGAAGGCGTCCACCAAACCGCGCGCGAAGGCCGCATCGCCGTCGATCGATTCGAGGAGCGCCTCCCAATCCACAGGGCAGCTCACCGGCGCAGCAACGGCGGCAGCGTGCACCAGCGCGGGTGTCGAACCCGTGGATCCCGTGTTCTGCAAGAGACCGTCCAGGCAGGCACTCAGCCTGAGGCGGTCAATAGGCTTCGAGAGGTAGTCATCCATGCCGGCCGCGCGGCACTTTTCCTCATCGCCCTTCATTGCATGGGCAGTGAGCGCCACGATGGGAATGTGGCGCCGGCCCTCCTCGAGCCTGCGGATCTCGCGTGTTGCCTCATAGCCGTCCATCTGCGGCATCTGGCAATCCATGAGAATGAGATCGAATTTTCCGCTCTGCCATGCGGCGACGGCCGCCAGGCCATCCGCCACGACGTGCACGCGATAATCCAGTTTCTCCAGAAGTCTAAGGGCCACCTTCTGATTGACGAGATTGTCCTCGGCCAACAAGATGCGGTTGTGGATCCGGCCGCGCTGGGCGCGTAGCGCATGCCGCGTGATCATCGGCTGGCTTCGTAGGTGCCAGGAATCCGCCGTGTTGGCGAGGACCAGCACCAGGCATTCCGTCAAATCGCGCTGCGTGACCGGCTTCAGCAGATACCCCGCAAAGCCGATGTCGGCAAACATCTGGCCGTCCCCGCGTTGGCCGGAGGAGGTGAGCAGGATGAGCCGCGTGGACTTTATGCTCTCGTCCTGAACGATGATCCGCCCCAACTGCGCGCCGTCGCAATCAGGCATCAGATGATCGAGCAGCGCCACATCGAAGGGGCGGCCCGCGGCGCCGCTCTGGCGCATCAGTGCCAGCGCCTCGTCCGCCGAGCTTGCGGAGACAGGGTCGACGCCGCATAAATGCAATTGCCCCATGAGAACTTTGCGATTGGTGACATTGTCATCCACCACCAGCACACGCCGTCCCCTGATCGAGGCCGGTGCGGGATACAGAGGCTGCGGGCTCGTCAGGGCCGGCCCGAATTGCGCGGTAAACCAAAAAAGCGAACCGTTGCCTTCGACGCTCTCGGCTCCGGCTTCTCCGCCCATCAGCTCGACCAAGCGCCGCACGATCGACAATCCCAATCCAGTACCTCCGAATCGGCGGGTCGTCGATGAGTCCACCTGCATGAAGGGCACGAATAGGGATTCCAGCCGATCGGCGGGAATGCCGATCCCGGTGTCGCGGACTTCGCAGCGCACCCGGGTGCCGTTCGCGCCGGTTTCGAGGACTTTGACCTCCAGCGACACCTCCCCCGTCGACGTGAACTTCACGGCGTTGCCGGCGAGATTCAGCAGAATCTGGCGAACGCGCCCGGCATCGCCCTTCACGAGATCGGGGAGCCGCGCGTCGACCTGGGCGGTGACCTCCAGCCCTTTCGCGTGCGCTTGGATCGACAGCAGCCGGGCGACGTCTTCGACGGTATCGCGCAAATCCATGTCCACCTGCTCCAGCTCGAGCTTGCCCGCCTCCACTTTCGAGAAATCCAGAATGTCATTGATGATGGTCAGGAGCGAGGTGCCGCTGTCGCGAATGGTTTCCGCGTAATCCCGCTGCATTGCGTCCAGCTTGGTATCGAGCAGGAGCTCCGACATGCCGAGCACGCCGTTCATGGGTGTGCGGATCTCGTGGCTCATGTTGGCGAGAAAATCGCTCTTTGCGCGGTTGGCGGATTCCGCGAGCTCCTTCGCCCGCAGGGTCTCGAGCGAGGCTGCCTTCAGTTCGGCGAGATGTTCGGCCATTTGGCTGCGCGATTCTGCAACGCGCTCGACCATGTGATCGAACTCGCGCGCCAGAGCGCCGATTTCGTCGCTGCCGCGAAAAGCCAGCGGCGCCGTGACGGTCTTACCCTCGCCGATCGCCTCCGCATGACGCGTCACACGAGCCAGCGGCGCAAGCACCACGCGATTTACGACGACGACGAGCAGCACGAGGACCACGACGGCGGCGGCGATCAAGTAGGCCGATGCATAGGCCACGGCGGAGTGCCCACGTTCGGTAATCAGGCGCGGCACATCGACCCGCAGGGTCATGGCCGGCCGGCCATAGACATCCTCGAAGGTCCTGTACACCTGCGTCGTTGCCGCGCTCTCCGCCAGTTGATCGCCACCGCGCGAGTTGCGCGCGGCAATGATGGCCACCTGTTCCTGGGCCTGGGCTCCGATCTGTTGGACCTCGGTGGCCGAGAGAAGCCGCCCCAGGATCACCATCCCGCGTGCAGGACCGCCCTCATTGCCGTCGAGCACCGGCGATCCCGCGATCATCAGCACGCCGCGATTCGTTTGCAGTAATCCGTGTGCGGAGCGGCCGCTGCGCAAATTCGCGCGCCACGGGAAATCAACCGGCAGCACTTTGCGAGCAAGCAGATCCAGATCGAGGGGTCGGCCGGAATCGAGGTCGACCCCTTCCGAGAGCACGAAGTTGCCGTCCAGATCGGTGATCAGCATCACGCTCACATTGAGCTGCTTCAATGTGGTAGGGGTCATGTTCGTGCTGATGAAATCGCGGTTGTGATCCTGCACGAAGAGGTAAGTCTCGGACCAGTTACCCCAGCCCGCGGCCGACACCCCGATCCCGCTCAACCTTTGGTCGAGCGCGTAACTGATGCGCCGCATGGCGGTTCGGGCGTTATCGTGCTCGAGTTCCGCGAAGCTCGGCAGCAGTATGTGCTGGTCCGCGAATATCTCGACGACGCCGAGGACGACGAACAACGACGCAGTCAGCGCTATGACCTTCGAGCGTATCTTCATGATTCAAGGCTAACTTGCCGGTGTCGCAACGAGGCGCGGCGCGCATCCCAGGTTTAACTTAACACCCGGAGCGCCCCACGAGAATGCGACGGACATCACGAAATTCGAGCTGACCGCGCGTTGCACACCCCAAGCCGGGCAACAGTGCGTTGGATATGACTGCGAACGGCCCGGCATATTGGGCGGCAGCAGTCCGTCATTGCGACGTCCGAAGAGACCCTCGAACTGATCGACCGACGCCCTGTCGACGCGATTGGGCGTGGACTTCCGCGGCACCTGAATCGAAGGAGTTGACATTCGCCCGCGCCTCGCGAATACTTTCCCTCATTGGAAACCATTCGTGGCCGGAGGATGGCTCATGCGGACAGCAATCATGTCGCGAGTGTGCGCACTGGCAGTCTTCCTCGGCGCCATCGGGTCGGCCTACGCCGACGATGCGAAGCCCCTCTATCCGGCCATGGCGCAAATCAAGCAGTACCGGATGGCGAGCGCTTCCGAAGAAATAGCGCTCGCGCGCAGCGCCGCGCCGGCATCGATCTCGGGCGAAGCCGAAGTTCTGATGCTCGGCGACCACGGTTACGAAACGGCGGTGAAAGGCAAGAACGGCTTCATCTGCCTGGTCGAGCGGTCCTGGGCGGCCGACTTTGACGACGCCGAGTTCTGGAATCCCAAGCTGCGTGCGCCGATATGCCACAATCCCGCCGCCGCGCACACCATCCTGCCACGCTATCTCGAGCGAACAAGGTGGGTTCTCGCCGGCGTCTCTAAGACCGACATGCTCGAGCGCACCAAGTCCGCGCTGGCCGCGAATACTTTCACGGCGCCGGAGCCTGGCGCGTTGTCCTTTATGATGTCGACGCAGGGATACCTGGGTGATGCCACCGGCCATTGGCACCCGCATCTCATGTTCTACCTTGCCCACACCGACGGCGCCGCCTGGGGCGCAGATCTTGACGGCTCCCCGGTATTTGCCGCGCAGGGTCATCCCGAGCCCATCACGACATTCTTCGTTCCAGTGCCCAAGTGGTCCGACGGAACGCCCGGGGACATGAAGACCCACTAGATCCATGTGGTTGTGAAATTCGCGCGTCCACCGGGTCCTGTGCCGGATTTTTCCTAGCGCGCCGGAAACGGCTCGCGCCAACCCTCGATTTCGTTCAGCCGGCCGTGCCAGCAGCGCACGTTTGCAAAATCGTCGAGCGGCAGCTGCGCCTCCTCGGCATAGGGAAGCGTCATCGCGACGGAGAAGTCGGCGACCGTCAGTCCCTCGCCCACGATCCATCTGCGTCCCGCAAGATGATCGTCCAGCACTTTGGCGAAACGACGGAACTCGTCAAGCTCGCACGCCACGACGGTTGGATCCGGCGCGCCTAAACGGAAGCGTTTCTTGACGATGTTCTCGAAATATAGCGCGCCGCCCGCGCGCGTGAAGTGTTGGGCGTTCCAGCTCAACCAGCGCATGATTTCGATCTGGCGTGCATCGTGCGGCCAAAGATCCGCACCCATGTCCTCGGACAGCTGGCAGATCACCGCATCAGATTCCCAGGTGATCCGTTCGCCCTTCACCAGCGTCGGTACTTTGCCGTTCGGATTGACGGCAAGATAGGCGGGTTTTCGCTGATCGCCCTTGGCCAGGTCGAGATACACATAGTCGACAGGCGCATTCAAGTAGCGGACGGCGGCGCAGACTCGCCGTGCCGAAAGAATGTCCGAGTAATAGAGCGTCGTCACAGAAATCCACCGCCGACCAGCCGTGCTTCCAGCTTGTCGAGCGACCCCGTCCAGCCTTCTTCATGGGAACGGCGCGTCTCCTCGTCCTGCAGAAGCGAGTGGGTGAACTTGATCTCCGTGCCCTCAGGAATGAGTCGCAGCACGATCTCCACGCGCGACTCGTTCGGGTCTTCCCTGCCGCCTTCCCAGCGCCAGCTCATTACCACGCGCTCCGGTCGTACGACCTCGAGAAATTCGCCGCTGCTTTCGTGCTCCGTACCGTCGAGCATACGGAAACGCACGCGATAGCGGCCGCCCTTGCGCGGATCGGCCTCCGCGATCAGCACCGGCCCGGCATCCGGGCCCCACCATTGCGCGATGCCCTCCGCGGTCGTGACCGCCTCGAACACGATCGACGGTCGCGCCTTGATCCGTCGCACAAGGGTGAGGCTCGTCATCGGCCCTTGCTCCGCGCTTCGGCTTCCTTGCGTTCGGCGTGGGCCGCCAGCCTGTCGAGGCCGCCGGACCAGAAGCGCTCGTAACGGCTCAGCCACGCCATCGCCTCGCGCATCGGCTGGGAGCGCAGCCTGACCGTCACCGTGCGCCCCGATTTTGAGCGCGTGATGAGGCCGGCATCGGCCAGCACGTCGAGATGCTTCATCACGGCCGGCAGCCTGATCTCGAAGGGTTGCGCAAGCTCGCTGACGGTTGCGCTGTCCTGGCGCTCGAGCTGCGCGAGGATCGCGCGGCGGGTCGGGTCAACGAGAGCGGTGAAGGTGCGGTCGAGACGTTCTTGATAGTTCACCATATACGAAAGTATTTGCGCATTTCCCCCGAGTTGTCAACTTGCGCAGCCTGCCGTGCGGCCCGGACGTCGATATCGTCATCGAGGATCAGGACAGTCAAGCAAGGATCGTGAACTTTCCCGCATCGCGGACTCGCTTCGACGCAGGACAAGAATCCGGAAAGCCAACCCGTGCGTGATCAGCAGTAGCGGCACAATGAGAGTCGGAATGAAGTAGGTGGCACCCAACTGGCCCGCTAGGAGTCCGGCATCATTGGCACGGTAGAACGCGTTGATGAGATCGGCTGAGCCCCAGAGGTTGAAGATCCATGCGATGACAATGCCAGCCCCGCGTGGCAGCGCTATCAGCGAGAGCAACGCCAGTGTCGCCGCGACGATGTCCCCGTATCCTGCGGATTGTGCGAAGGCAGACGGCAGCTCGGGCGACACGACCCCAGGGACCAGGAATGCCAATCCTATGAAGCGGAAGCTGTGCAGGATGAGAAGCGGCCGCAGCGCTTCGGCCCGTCGCAGGGGGCGCAGTTTTGGCCAGATATATTGCTTCGCGGCGATCCCCCACGCGATGAAGCCGAATGCGACGCTCACGAAAAAGCACAGTTGCGGCACCATGAGTCTCTCCTTTGGTTGAGAACCTAAACCCGCTGATCCTCGGTTGGAACAGGATCGTGTGTTGGCATTTCGGTACCCATCGGTACCAAGGTGCGCCAGTGTGGTACTATGTGGTACCTGTGTCAAGTGAGCCTTTGATGACTGGGAAATCTCTGTTAAACGGGCGCCGGGACGGCGGCGGCGAGGCCGCGGTGCGCGCGCGCATCCTCGATGCGGCGTTCGCGGCGTTCACGGGGAGTGGCTACGCGGCTACCAGCACACTTGAGATCGCCACGCGCGCGCGCGTTTCGAAACGAGAACTGTACGCGCTGGTGGGCAACAAGCAGGAAATGCTGATCGCATGCATCAGCGCACGCGCCAAGCGACTGCAAATATCCGCCGACTTGCCCGTGCCGCACAACCGCGAGACCCTCGCGCACGTACTGGCTTCCTTCGGGACGCAGCTCGTCCGCGAGATAACCGATCCAACGGTCATTGCGGTATTCCGACTGGCGATCGCCGAGGCGGACCACGCGCCCGAGGTGGCGCAAGCGCTCGACTCCATAGGGCGCGAGACGAGTCGTGCTGCCTTGCGTCAAATCATGACCCGGGCCCAGGCTTCCGGACTTCTCAATGGCGGTCCTGCCGAACTTGCCGAACAGTTCGGCGGGTTGCTGTGGGGCAATTTGATGGTCAGCTTGCTGCTCGGCGTCGCCGAGCGGCCGAACTCACGCGAGGTCGCGGCGCGAGCCCGTGAGGCGACAGCTGCGTTCCTGCAACTTCATCCGCAAGCCAACAGGGACCACCGGTTACAGGAAGGCCAGCGCCAGACGACGAAACGAGTGAACTCATGAGGCAATCCCGTTCAACTCGTCCAAGGTTTGCCGCGTAAGCGCGAGCTGCGGAGCGGCCAGATTTTCGCGCAGGTGCGCAACGCTCGAGGTTCCGGGGATCAGCAAAATGTTCGGCGCGCGCTGCAGCAGCCAGGCGAGCGCGACTTGCATCGGTGTGGCATCGAGCCGTGCCGCGACGTCCGACAGCGTGGACGACTGCAGCGGCGTGAATCCCCCGAGCGGGAAGAACGGTACGTAGGCGATACCCTGCCCCGCGAGGGTCTCGATCAGGGCATCGTCGGTCCGGTGCGCCAGATTGTAGTGGTTCTGCACGCAGACGATCTCGCAGATCCGTCGCCCGTCCGCGATTTGCTTGGGCGTGACGTTGCTCAGCCCGATGTGACGCACCAAGCCCTTTCGCTGCAAGTCGGCGAGCACGGTGAGCGGCGCCTCGAGCGATCCTTCGGCGGGGTGATGTACGTCGAACATGGCGCGCAGATTGACGACATCGAGCACATCCACGCCGAGATTGCGGAGATTGTCGTGGACCGCCTGAGTCAGCTCTTCACGCGAGAAGGCCGGAATCCATGATGCATCCGCGCCGCGCCGGGCGCCGACCTTGGTGACGATGACCAAGTCCTTCGGGTAAGGATGAAGCGCCTCGCGGATGATCCGATTGGTGACGTGCGGACCATAGAAGTCGGCGGTGTCGATGTGATTCACGCCGCTGGCGACCGCCTCGCGCAGCACGGCGAGTGCGGCGCCAGGGTCCTTCGGTGGACCGAACACGCCAGGCCCCGCGAGTTGCATCGCGCCATAGCCGAGGCGACTTCACGTGAGCGGTTGCCGAGTTGGAAGCTGCCGGATTTATCGTTGCTGGACATGCCTGAAACTCCTGTGGGTTTGCGTGATGCCACTACTAAGGGTCATCCTCTCGTTCGACAATCCGCTATAATCCGTACGGGCCGTGCGGGAATTCGAACAATGGACATGGACCTCGGTGACTTGAATGCCTTCCTCGCGGTGGCGCGAGCGCAGGGCTTTCGGGATGGGGCGCGGGCGAGCGGCAGCAGTGCCTCCGGGCTCAGCGAGGCCGTTCGCCGGCTCGAAGCGAAGCTCGGCGTGAGACTGCTCCATCGCACCACACGCAGTGTCGTTCCCACCGAGGCGGGGCAGCGTTTGCTGGAGCGGCTTGGACCCGCGTTGAACGAGGTGCAGGCAGCCCTCGACGTGGTGAATAGCTTTCGTACCCGCCCGGCGGGCACGCTGCGCCTCAATGTCCCGGTGAGCGCCGCACGCTTGGTGTTGCCCGCGATCGTTCCACGCTTCCTCGCCGCGTATCCCGACATACGACTGGAGATAATCGCCGAGGATAGCTTCGTCGATGTGCTGGCGTCGGGGTGCGACGCGGGAATCCGCTACGACGAACGGCTGGAGAAGGACATGATCGCGGTACCGATCGGCCCGCGCGTCCAGCGCTTCGCGACAGCCGCCTCTCGCGACTACCTCGATCGCTGCGGTCGCCCCCGGCATCCACGCGACCTGCTCAAGCATGCCTGTCTGCGAGGCCGATTCTCGAGCGGCGCAATGACGCCGTGGGAGTTCGAGCGCGACGGCGAGGTGGTGAAGGTGGATCCTTCCGGTCCGCTGCTCGTGCAAGCCGGTGCGGCTACCGATCTTGCAGTCGATGCGGCGCTTGCGGGTAGCGGCATCATCTACCTGTTCGAGGACTGGCTACGCCCTCACCTGAACAGCGGAGCTCTCAAGCCAGTCCTTGAGCCCTGGTGGCAGCGCTTCTCGGGACCGTTTCTCTATTATCCCGGCCGGCGCCTCGTGCCCGCACCGCTGCGCGCATTTATCGATTTCATCAAGTCATCGGCGGATACTTCGTAATCTCTGTCCGGACCATCCGTCAGATCCGGTGATTTATCCGATCCCAATCCTGCAGGACGGCCCGGCGCGATATACTTTCGAACATGAGCGAAATGCGCATTCTGTCGATTATTCCGCCGATGACGCAGCTCAACACGCCGTATCCGTCTACGGCGTATCTCACGGGGTTCCTGCGCTCGCGCGGGTTCAGTGCGGACCAGGCGGATCTGTCCATCTCCCTGGCGCTCAAGTTGCTGTCGGTGGAGGGTGTGCGGGCTATTCACGGCCAAGTGAGCGCGCTGCCCGGCAAACGACACACGGTAGCCACGCGCTCTTTCGCCGAGCACTTCGATTCCTACTGCACAACAATCTCGCCGGCCATTCGATTTCTGCAGGGTCGTGATCCCAGCCTGGCTCATCGTATCGCCTCGAGACAATACCTGCCCGAAGGTCCGCGCTTTGCATCGCTCGAGGACTACATCGACAACCGGCAACACGAAGGCGACCCGCTCAACTGGGCCTTTGGCGCGCTGGGACAGCAGGATCGCGCCAAGCACATTGCCACCCTTTATCTGAATGACCTCGCGGACGTCATCCGCGACGCCATCGACCCGCGCTTCGAGTTCGTCCGCTATGCAGAATCGCTGGCAGCGAGCCAACCGACGTTCGATCGGCTGCAAACGGCGCTCAGTGCGCCGCACAGCCTGGTAGATGCATCCCTGCATGCACTGACGCTCGAGGCGCTATCGCAGTATCAGCCGACCCTGGTGCTCATCACCGCGCCTTTTCCGGGCAACGTTTACGGCGCCTTTCGCGTCGCGCAAACCACCAAGAAAACGCACCCATCCATCGTCACGGTATTGGGCGGCGGTTATTGCAATACCGAGCTTCGCGCCATGAACGAGCCGCGTGTTTTCGACTACTTCGATTTCATAACGCTCGACGCCGGCGAACGTCCGCTGCTTGCACTCATCGAACACCTGCAGAACAAGCGGCCGCTCGATCGCTTGGTGCGCACGTATACGCGAAAGCATCAGTACGTCGATTTCAGAGAGCCCGATATCGCTTTCTCTGAAAGCGGCAAGCCCACCTACTCGGGATTGCCGCTGGATGACTATCTGTCGCTGCTGGACATGCTCAACCCCATGCACCGTCTCTGGTCGGACGGCCGCTGGAACAAGCTGACGGTCGCACATGGCTGTTATTGGAAGAAATGCAGCTTCTGCGACGTAAACCTTGACTACATTTCCCGCTACGAGCTGGCGACCACCGAAGTGCTGATCGATCGAATCGAATCTCTGATTCACGAGACCGGGCAAACTGGATTTCACTTCGTCGACGAAGCCGCGCCGCCCAAGGCACTCAAGTCGCTCGCGAACGCACTGCTGCAACGGAAGCTGGATATCTCATGGTGGGGCAACATTCGTTTCGAGAAGTCGTTCGATTCCGGCCTTTGCAAACTACTCGCGGAAAGCGGCTGCATCGCCGTCACCGGCGGATTGGAAGTGGCTTCGGATCGCCTGCTCAAACTCATGAAGAAAGGCGTGTCAGTCGAGCAGGTGGCCCGGGTCACACGTGCCTTCTCCGACGCGGGAATCCTCGTACACGCCTATCTGATGTACGGCTTCCCCACTCAAACCGCGCAAGACACCGTCGATGCTCTGGAATACGTTCGCCAATTGTTCGCCGCCGGCTGCATACATTCGGGATTCTTCCATCGATTCACCTGCACCGTCCATTCGCCGGTCGGCAAACATCCGGAACAGTACGGCGTGACGCTATCTCCGCCGCTCCAGGCCACATTCGCCAACAACGACATCAATTTCACGGACCTCACCGGTATCGACCACGATGTGTTTGGCTCGGCGCTCAAGAAAGCGCTCTACAACTACATGCATGGCACCGGACTTGATATCGGCGTTCACGAATGGTTCGAGCAACGCGCGGCCGTTCGGGGCGTGCGCAAACGGGCTCGCCGCCGCGCGGCCGATGCTGTGCCGCGCACAACGGTGCCGCCGAATTTGATCGCGCGGGCGCTGGCCTGAACGCGTCCGCATGCTGATCGCCTTCAACAAGCCCTTCGGTGTCGCGTGTAAATTCAGCCCGGAACCGGACCGCAAGACTCTGGCCGATTACATCGACGTAAGAAGCGTCTATCCCGCCGGCCGCCTCGATACCGACAGCGAGGGCCTGATGCTGCTCACCGACGACGGCGTCTTGCAGGCGCGCATCGCGGAGCCGAAGCACGAGATAGCGAAGGTGTACTGGGTGCAGGTGGAAGGTTCTCCGTCTCCCACGGCACTCGATCAGCTGCGCAAGGGCGTGAGTCTCGGTGACTTCACGACGCAGCCCGCGAACGCGAGTCTCATCGAGGAACCGCAAGAACTCTGGCCGCGCGATCCGCCCATCCGCCATCGAGCGAAAATTCCCACGGCGTGGATTGAGCTCACGATACGTGAGGGAAAGAACCGACAGGTACGGCGCATGACGGCAAAGGTGGGGTTTCCGACGCTTCGCCTGATACGGGCCGCCATCGGTAAGGTAAGCGTCGAAGGATTGGCGCCGGGTACGTGGCGCGAGATGGGCCCGGACGCCCCGTGGCGCGGCTAGCGATGGACAGTACGCGGTCCGCCCTCAGCGTGAGTTCATCCGCAGGGTGAGGCGCCCTGATTCCACGCGCAGGCGAAGATCACGATATTTCGCCAAGTAAATGACCACGACGATGGCCGCAGCAAAACCTGAAGCGGCGCCGACGCAGAGCGCCCAGCGCGGCCCGAAGGTATCGGCCACCCACCCGACAATGGGCGCGCCGATCGGCGTGCCGCCCAGGGCAATGGCGAGCCGAATGGCCATCACCCGGCCCCGCATGGCCGGGTCCGTGGACAGTTGCAGCAAACTATTGGTCGAGGTGGTGAAGGTCAGTGCCGCTGCGCCGATGACGGCCAGAGCGGCGCCGAACAGCCAGTAATTCGGCGCGATGGCGGCCAGTATGCAGCCAATTCCGAACGTCGCGCTGCCGGCGAACAACAGCGCGATCCGGGGCTCGGCTCGGCTCGCCGCGAGCAACGAACCGGCAATCGTTCCGACGGCCAGGGTAGACGTCAAGAGACCGTATTCGCCTGCCCCCGCATGGAAGACAGTGACCGCCATGGTCGAAATGAAAATGGGAAAGTTGAGGCCGAACGTGCCGATCAGGAACAGCATCAGCAGAATGGTTCGCAGGTCGCGACGACTCCAGACGTAGCGAAATCCTCCGGCGAAACTTCCGGGAGTCGGCGCGGCGCGCGCGCTGCGATGTAGGTCCTCGACGCGCAGCGAGCCCAGTGCGCAGAGCACCGCCAGAAATGAGGCGGCATTCAACAGGAATACCCAACCTGAACCCACGGAGGCGATCAAGAGCCCGGCGACCGCCGGACCGATCATTCGCGCCGCGTTGAACGAGGTCGAGTTCAGCCCCACCGCGTTCGACAAGTCGGCTTCTCCGACGAGTTCCGAGACGAAGGTCTGGTTCGCGGGCGAGTCGAAGGCGGTGACGCAGCCGAGCAGAAATGCAAATACATATACGTGCCACAACTGAACGAGCCCGGTGACCGTCAATATGCCCAGGCCGAGAGCCAGAGTTCCCAAGGCGGCTTGCGTGGTCATCAAGATCCGGCGCCGGTCGAGATGGTCGGCCGCGAATCCGGTCAATGGAAGCAAGAGAAGGTGCGGGCCATATTGAAGCGCCATCACGATGCCGACCGCGGTCGCATTGTGGTGGGTGAGCTGAGTCAGGACAATCCAGTCCTGCGCCGTGCGTTGCATCCAGGTTCCGATGTTCGAAACCAGCGCTCCGGCAGCCCACACCCGGTAGTTGAAGCTGCGCAGCGAACGGAAGGTGCCTTTCACGGGGATACTCGTGTCTCCGCGGATAGATTGCCGTGGAGCCGACCGAAGTTACGTGCCAGCATCAGACCGATCAGAAACCCGCCCCCAGGTAAGAGACGATTTCGTGAGCAAAGTTCATCAAGGACTCCTCTCGGCGGCTTTCGGGTCGAGGGCGCTGATGGACATGCAGTGTCTCCGGTCAATCGACGAGGCGCTTGAGTAACTCGACGCCGATCGCGAGTTCCGTCTGCTCCCCGGCAGTTAGCGCTTACGGTTCTTTGCCGACGCACACCCTGTAGCCCGCTTCACGCCACGCCCTCATGCCGCCGTCCAGCGCCACCGCGCCCTGGAAGCCCATTTGGCGCAACGTTGCGGTCGCCAACGTTGAGACGCGTCCACATTCACAGTAGACCAGAATCGTCTTGGTCGGATCGGTCAGTTCCTCGTTGACGCGCAACTCCAACTGACCGCGCGGCAGCAGCCGTGCCCCCAAGATATGGCTCTCTTCAAAGGCGTCACGCTCGCGTACGTCGAGCACGATCAAATCATCAATCCCGGATTCGATGCGCGCATTCAGCTCGCCGAGCGACATGAACGGCACGCGCGCCGAGGCCTCGGCGAGCATCTGGGCCACCGTCTTGCCGCCCGTCATGTTTGTGCGAAGTGCCTCGGTAACGTGCGTCGGCATCGTGAGATTGAGACTTTGCATCATCTCTATGAAGGCGCCACGGTCGCATTTTTGCAGCCGCGGATTTTCGGCCAGTTCCTGACCGATGGTCGAATGAGATCGCCCCTTGTACTCATGCGCCGGAAAGACTTTTAGTGCCGGATCGAGCCTCAGCACGCACTCGAACAGACTCTCATAGAGCTTTCCCGCATCGCCACTTAGCAAGTCCGTGCGCCCTGCTCCACCGATGAGAAGTGTATCTCCGGTAAACACGCGATCCTCGACACACAGACACATCGAGTCGCAGGTGTGGCCGGGAGTGTGGAGCGCCTGCAGTCTCAGCTGTCCGATGACCAGCAGTTCACCACCCTGCAAACGCAGATCGACGAATGGCGCTGGGCTCGAGGCATGCATCACCACCGGCACCCCGAGTTGGCGCGCGAGCTGTTGCGTTGCCGAGAAATGGTCTGCGTGCGTATGTGTATCGATGAGATACCGGATACGCAGACCGTCCCTTGCAGCCAGCGCGATGTAGCGGTCGATCTGCCCGAGCTCTGGGTCGATCAATGCCCCGGCGCAGGTTGCCTCGCAGCCAATGACATACGAGCGGCAGCCGCCAGTGGTCACGGTTTCGAATATCATTGGACGCTCCCTAAACGATATCGCCGCGCATCATCCTCGCTGAAAATACGGCTGCGTTGCGACCGGCCTTCGTGCTAGAGACATTGGTGGACGATTCTCAGGGCCGCATTCCGGCTTCACTTCACCTGCGAAACCGTCCGAAGGTAAGGTTTATGCGTTTTGAAACCCTGCGGGTACTTCTGCTTCGCGGCGTCATCGGATACCGAAGTTGGGATGATGACGTCCTGTCCCGGTTTCCAGTTAACCGGCGTGGCGACATTCTCACGGGCAGTAAGCTGCAATGAGTCCAGCACGCGCACGATTTCATCGAAATTGCGACCGGTGCTCATCGGATAGGTCAGCATCAGCTTTATCTTTTTGTCAGGCCCGATGATGAAGACAGAACGTACCGTTGCATTGGCGGCAGCAGTGCGGCCGTCGGAGGTGCCGGGTTCCTCAGCGGGAAGCATGTTGTACAGTTTTGCCACATTCAGATCGGTGTCGCCGATCATCGGATACCTCACGGTGGCTCCCTGCGTTTCCTCGATGTCGCCTACCCATTTGCTGTGGCTTTCCACCGGATCGATTGACAGCCCGATCAGTTTGGCGTTGCGCTTGGTGAACTCAGGCTCAATTTTTGCCATGTAGCCAAGTTCCGTAGTGCACACCGGAGTGAAGTCCTTGGGGTGTGAAAACAGGATGGCCCAACTGTTGCCAATCCATTCGTGGAAATCGATCGGGCCCTGAGTAGTTTTGGCTTTGAAGTTCGGAGCGATATCATTTATGCGCAGGGACATGGAATATTCTCCTACAATAAAATGAGGGAAAATCATACGACAACCGACCTGGCTTCACCACCACCAGACAAATCCTCTTACATAAAATGTTCTACTCCCACTCGATCGTCTCCGAGACTTCTAAGCTATTGTTTCGGCTGATGGATTTTTTTCGTATGCCGGAATTTACCGTCAGATTTGCCGTCAAACAATGTCGCTTGGAGGCGATAGACGCCGATAGATCACGAAAGCATTCAGCCGGTACAACGTGGCGGGCCAACGCCCTTTCGCTCACGCCTCCGATTCGCGCAGGCGCTGCAGAAACTGCGCCGGAGCGAGAATGGGAATGCCTTCATGGGCAACCAACTCCAGCAGATCACTGTCGCCACTGATGATCGCATCGGCCTGTCCAGTCATAGCCAGCGCGAGAAACTTGTCGTCATCCGCATCACGGGAGATTCCGGTCGCTGTACCGGCATCCTCATGCCAGAGCGCTAGTTCAACCAGTTCGGACAGGAACAGGTTCCAGGCCTCCGGCTCACGGTACCGTTCGAACTTGGGTCGATCCAGACGTGATACCAGTTCACTGAACGTCGATTCCGACATCAGTATGTCGATGCCGTGATCCAGAACAGCATCCACCAGTTGGCGTGCCGTTCCGGTGGGCGAAATCAGCGCAGCGATCCAGACATTGCTGTCAATGACCAGCCGTTCAACTTTCATCCGCGAGCATCTTGTCCAGCACCCCCTCGTTCATGCCATGCGCGGCAGCGTATTCGCCGGCGCGCTGCATGGCCTGACGCAGGCGTTCGCGCGCGATGCGCTGGCGGCGGGCGTAGCTCTCGGCAGAAATCATCACCACCGAGGGTCGGCCATTTCGGGTGATGCTGACGGGCTGGCGCTGCGCAGCTTCCATCACTTCGCCAAACCGGTTCTTGGCCTCCAGGGCGGTCACACTTTTCATGGTGGCTATAATAGCTGTTATGGGCGGAACAGGCAAAGAGTGAGCGGGCATATGTTAAATTAGGCCAGACCGTCTTCGAACCACGTCTAGCCTGTTAACGCGCACCAAATTTTGACCAGCTCTTGGTGGCAGACGCCAAGCTTGATCAGAACGTTACGACGCCCGCTGGCGTCCAATGGGCGCGTCGGTTCACATCGATAGATCCCGAAAGGCAGGAACACATCACCGACGCCGCCATCATCTCTTCTGAAGGCGTATTCTGAACCGGTGCGCCGGCACAGGCCGCAACAAGCGCAGCAGCCAATCCCCCGGCCCGCTATCCACTAAGAGGACATCGGTTTCCAAGACTACATCGAGATTGCTGGCGGGTTCGGGAACGCGCGTCATAAACACCATAAAGGCTCAGGCCGTAGCCTGCCGATCGTGGGCGAGCGCGTACATCTGGTATTCGACACCCGCTGAAGTTTCTCTCGCTTCCGCCACCGCCAGTGTCTCGTTGAGCCAGGCGTAACGCACGTCGCCGGTTTCAAACTGCACAAGAGCCATGAATAAAGTATCGCCGAATTGCGCGTCGCCCCCACCCGCCAATGTACGACTCACCGCCTCAGCGATACGGCATTCGATTCTATGGCTAGAGTGCCACGCCAGCACGCTGGCGGGCAAACGAGATATTTGCGGCACAGGTGAAAAATACTAATTAGTCGGTTCCCTGGTGCGCAGCCCGGAAAGACTCTCGTCGGCACTGATTTCCTCGAGCAGCCAAGCTTGGAACGCCGCAATCTTCCGCAGCTTCTTGTGCTCCGTCATGTATACGAGATACCAATTCCCGGGTGCAGGCACTTTGAGCCGAGGCATCGGCGCGACCAGCAAGCCGGCCGCCAGGTCCTCGCTCACATAGGGCTGCATCGCGAGTGCCACGCCCAGGCCGCGCGCCGCCATCCGCAGCGCATGGTCATAACTGTCGAACCGTAGTCCCGCGTCGGGGTCCACCCCTTTTGTACCGGTCGCCGCCAACCAAGCGACCCAATCCCCCGCCGATGGGTGTACCTGGAGAATCGTGAAACTGGCCAAATCATCAGGATTTCTGAGACGCTTGCGCGCCGTGAGCAATTTTGGGCTACAGACAGGAAACATCGTCGGACTGAAGAGATATTGATAGTGCACCCGGCCCTGCCTGGGTCGGCCGATCATGACCGAAAGGTCGATGTCCTCATCAGGGAAATCGGTATCGAGTTGGGAGGTTATGAGTCGAACTTGCAGACCGGGATGCCGGTCTTGAAATCGATGTAGGCGCGAAACCAGCCAACGAACCGCAAACGTCGAGTACAGATGGACCGTGAGGATGTCTTCCCGAGTCACCCGCGTGAGTAAACGGGCGCCGTCGCTGATCGCATCGAAGGCCTGCTGGAGAAACGGCAGATACGTTCGTCCCGCCTCAGTCAGCACCACCGCGCGCGTACTACGATCGAAGAGTTTCACTTCAAGGTACTTCTCCAGGTGCTTGATCTGATGGGAGACGGCGGATTGCGACACATGCAGTTCGAGCGCCGCCTCCTTGAACGAGCCCGTCCGCGCCGCAGCCTCAAAGGCCCGCAGGGCATTGAGCGGAGGCACTGAGCGCATGCTCTGCCTACTGCTTTGAAGTAATGGAATTCGCCACGACTTGAGTTTATCTCATCTATCGGGAGAAATGATCGTTTGTTCCCGAGCAACGCTGCAGCTACTGTCTAGAGTGATTCTTCCCCAGCTGCTCCTGGACGCAGTGCCAGGCCGACGACGTCGCCTTTACCCTGGCCCTGGTCTCGGAGGTCGAATCTCAGCTGTGCGTCGATACCGCCCGAGTCTTCGCATCAGGAGGGTCGAACGGCGGGATGTTCACCTGGGAGTTGGGCCAAAATGCCGCCAGCGCGCCCACTTTTCGGGCGATCGCCCCGCTGATCGGGTTGCCGCATCGTGGCTACCTCGAGAACCCCGGGAAGGCCGGCCGCCGCAACCGCATCCCAGATGCCGCGATTTGCCATGAATACGCGACGCGCGTCGATGAAAGGGTAATCAAACACCAACCCATCCGGCACCGCCAAGTTTTGGCGACACGATCGAGTCGATATTTGATTGCCGGGCGGCCGCCAGATGCCGAAACACAGCTGTTCAAGCGGCCTGGATCGAATTGACTGCCAACCGTGGCAAACTCTGTAGGCAGCCCCCTCACTCCCACTCGATCGTCGCCGACACGTATAACCATCTGAAAGTACGAGACTTCCTCTCGGGTTACGCCGCATTTGCCGTCAATTTTACCGCCAGAACTTTCCGCTTGAGGGCGATAGACGGCGATAGATCCCGATGGGTCACAAGTGGAAAACGCGAATCCAGGCGCCCTCATTGCATATGGGCATAATTTAGATGCATTTTTTGATGGCATAATGCATCTTTCCTGATGATTAGGAGTAAACCGTGAGAACCACCGTCACCATTGACGATGAGCTGTTTCAGCGTGCCCTGGAGGTTGCCGACCCTGGGACTGACAAGGCCGACCTGTTTCGGGAGGCCATGAAGGTATTTGTTCGCGTCCAGGCAGGCAAACGCTTGGCCGCACTGGGTGGAAAGATGCCCCGGATGAAGTCAATCCCGCGCCGCAGACCAGTCTAGGATTCTCTTTCAATGAGCCTCGTGCTGGCAGACACCTCGGTTTGGATCGCACATTTCCGCAAGCCCAATGCAGCACTGCAGACTCTGTTGTCGGCCGACCAAGTGCTCTGCCACCCCATGGTCTTGATTGAAATCGCGTGCGGCACGCCGCCGGCACCGCGGGAACGTACATTGAGCGACTTGAGGCAGCTGCGCTCCGCTACCGTCGCCAACACGGATGAAACGCTCGCATTGATTGAACGAGAGCAGCTTAATGATTCGGGCTGCGGTGCCATCGATCTGCTAATGCTTGCGTCAGTGCTGCTGACTTCCGACGCCGTGCTTTGGACCCTTGACAAGGATCTCGGAGCTCTCGCTGCGCGCTTCGATATCCTATTCGACTGAATCCTCTCGCGTCGCGTAGTGGTGATCTCTTTGCTGATCGACCAGCGCAACCACGGCAGGGAAAGCGGATAATCGGCGAGTTTCACCATCGCCAAGCCGGTCCCCGGCTGCAATAAGACTGCGCTCGCGGTGAAGATCGCGTCCGCGATGACAACCTCGCGCGCGATCGCCGCAATGACCCGTACGTCGCCCGTCCTCGTACTCCACGCCTGAATATACGCCCGAGGAATCAAGAGTCGGCTTCCACCGGCTCGTTGATCAGCAGCTTCCACTTGGAGTTGCGCTCACCAGGCTCGGCGAGAGATGCAATTACCGGCTTCGATGCAGGATTCAACGGAACGAGGGTCTTCGCCTTCTTGGCGAATGGCTCCAGCGACTTGGCCTGACGCGAGTGGTTTGCCAGATCGAGCAGATAGCCAAGGCGGCGCACGGCTGAGTTCTCATAGTCTTCGGCCGCGTCCGCGAGTGCGCGCGCATTCGCTTTGCCACCGATGTCTTTGGCGATCTGCGCAATACCGTCGATACCACCGGCCTTGTGAAAGTAACGCGCACAGTCGAGCAGCGTCAGCTCGACACCCGCCGCTTGCGCAAAACCTTCATCGCTCTTCATCTGATCGAGTCGAGTCGGCAGATTGACGTGTGCAAAGGCTCCTGGCGCCTGGTAAAGGAATTGGAGGCGATGCCTGCCGATCTCAAAGTCGCGCAACTGTTTGGGGACGATGACTTGGAAGACCATAGCCGCTTGATGCGATGAGCCATGGAACGCTGCAGCTCGTAACAGCGAGATTCGGTAGGCAAGCCCCTGGTGTTTCATCAAAGGATCGATCCATCGCACCGGGTCGGGAGCACCGGCAATCCGGTCTTCGGGACGCAAGATGAGAAAGAAGCCGTGGCGAGGATTCGCCAACCGTCCTTTGTTGATCAGCCTCGTGACTGCGGCGGCAAAATTGCGCTGCGAGACACCGAGCGCGGAGCGAGCCTCATTGCCCACAAAGTAGCTCCGCCCGTGGACAAGACGTTCATCGAGATACTGCTCGAGCGAAGCCATGCCGAATCATACGCAAAACTCTACACAAATACAAGAGTTTTGCATATGGAATGGGTCACCACTCAATTGTCTCCGGCACTTCTAAGTTCCTGAAAAAAAGAGACTTATACTGATGGTACGATAAACCTACCGTCAGAACTACCGCCAGAAACTTCCGCTTGTGGGCGATAGATGGCGATAGTGCTGAAAGGGGCCGCCGCAAACCGCATGACGCTTCCAACGGTAGCATGGGTCTAGAACTCTAGCCCTGCTTCCGGTCCGACACTGCGCTGCTCGTTTGATCACACGTTCCGACGCCAGACCGTAGGCGCTATACCCGTAAGACTTCTAAACGCCGTCCCAAAAGCGCTGAGCCCCGAATAGCCTAGCTCTGCCGCGATTGAATCGAGGCTTTGATGGGGGTTCGACTTCATAAGCTCTTTTGCGCGTTCGATCCTACGCCGACGGAGCCATCCATGGGGGGTCTCGTTCATCCTTCGACGGAACGCACGACAAAAGTGGAATGGAGATAGGCCGACCGAGTTCGCCAAGTGCTGTATACCAACGGTTTCAGACAAGTCGCTACTCAACATTTCACAGACTCGCCGTACTTGCCAATCGGCTAAGCCACAAGATTTCGCTATTTCTTGGTTGCCGCGGCCCTCCAACAGTTCCGCGACGATCGTCATTGAGACGCCATCCACCATTAGCCGGCCCACAGTTGAGCTCATTCCGCCAGCGGTCCATAACCTCTCACACAGCGCCCAAACCAATTCATTTCGAATCGGCTGCCTGTCAACTCTGCTAAACATCGTCGATTTTCCAATATGGGCTGCCCCCTCAATATCCGGCACGCGAAGAGACGTGACGCGTATTAGATGCGGATCAGATACTTTGAAGGCCGTTGACCTATCAGGCGGGACAACGATGATATCTCCCATTCTTACGCTCCGCGGCGTGCGATCTTCGCCAAACTCCACTCTGCGCAATACGCGATGACTCATGCATTGAATGAGAATCAGGTTGGGTGATTCTACGTCACGGAATGTTCCGGCCGGCTTCTGCAGGAGAACCATCCGCGTATCACTACCCGGAATCGCTCTATGTTCGATTGCAGTACCGCTCGCTCGGCCACGAGCCATAGCATTCGATCGGTCCACACGTGCGCGACGCGTAGGAGCAGTTGCAACTCGTTGACGCATACCCTCCCCAAATTACTCCACTGAAAGCCGTCCCTGCCGTCGACATTATAGATGGTCTCTCTTCCCGAAGAGCACTTCACATGGCACCTGAGACCGCAATCGCGATGGAAATTCGGCACTACCGATGAAGCGGAGCGTTCCATGTCTCGGCATCATGTTAAAGAGATACTGACGACGGAGCGAATATGAGCAAAGCAATCCTTGGCATGTCGCCGATAGGAGCTATTACTTTGATGACACCGGCCGTGGCCGATCAACCTGAGGATCCGGTTGGTAGGGCCAAGCAGATAATTGACCACTTTCAAATGACACAAGTGATGCATGAGGGGCCATGGTTTTCGATCGGCTACGTTAGTCCGGATAAATTTAGTGGGGACCAGTTGCCGGAACGCTACGGCGGTCGGGCGCATGCCTGGACAACCTCAATCCTTGGCGTGGCAACTCGCCGCGACTTCTCTGCCTTTCATAGAATCCAAACGGATGAGACATGGCATTTTTACGGGGGCGACCCGGTCGATATGCTTCTTCTCTACCCCGACGGTCATGGTGAGAAGATTTGCCCTGGAAGCGACGTGCTACACGGCGAGCGGGTGCAATTCACGGTACCCCGCGGTGTTTGGCAAGGTTCAATTCCCGCCGGTGAGCACGAGTCCAACCGAGCGAAGACTCACGACTCGTAAACCACGTCTCGGGACACGATCGGAGAAACCGTAACCATGCTCGACCTACAGCCCACCCTCATGGGTACACACATCACGCTGCGGCCGCTGGCGGCGCAGGACTTCCACGAGCTGTTCGCCGCCGCATCGGACCCCTTGGTCTGGGCCCAGCACCCGGATCCAGGCCGCGGCACGCGGGAGGGCTTTCCGCCGTTTTTCGACGGTGCTCTGAAGTCAAAAGGCTGCCTGGTCGCGATCGATGCCGCGCGGCGGACGGTCATCGGCTGGTCCCGGTACAGCAACTACGCACCGGGCGAGAGGATCACGATCGGGTACACCTTCCTCGCCCGCAGCCATTGGGGCGGCGCGGCGAATGCCGAGATGAAGCGGCTGATGCTCCGGCACGCCTTCACGGATGTGCAGGAGGTGCTGTTCACGGTCGCCGAGCGCAACCTGCGCTCACGCCGCGCGGTGGAAAAGCTCGGAGCCGAACTCGCGGAAGTCGAGGACGCACCGCGGTGGGGACAGATACATGTCACGTACCGCCTGACGCCCCAACTGTGGGCGCGGGGTGCCGTGCCGGGGTACGGGCCGGAGCCGGTGCAGTGACCATCATTTGTTCCGCGGCCCACAAAACCCGGTTTTTCGAATATCGGAGCACGTTGCGAACCGAAAAGCTCGAATCTTTTGCACTCGGACTTCTGCAGCAGATCCTTCCACTAATCGGCTCGGAAAAAGTGTCCGAAAGACCCGAGCCACCGCTGAGAACCTGCTACTGACAGCTCGCATTCGTTATGAGAACCCTTTCGGAAGCCACACTTAATGATTCCACTCGGACGCGGGAGCACCCCTACGATGCCAAGCACGGTTGAGCGGCACTACGACGAATTCCTTTCGGATCACTACGACTGGATGTTCGGCGTCTCCTATGAGACCAAGATCGGCGAGCAGAAAGCGCTTTTGCAGGATCTCGTCGGTACTGGGATAGGCACCCGGGAAGCGATCGATTTAGGTTGTGGTTCGGGATTCCAATCCATCGCGTTAGCCGAACTGGGCTACCAGGTCGTTGCAGTCGACACTTGCGAGAAGCTACTGGACGAACTGAAGAAACGAATCGCCGGACGTAGTGTTTCAATGAAGCTTGCCGACATCCGCCAGTTGGAACGTATTACCGCTCCTGGCAGCGCCGATCTCATTGTCTGCATGGGAGATACGATTACCCATTTGCCGAGCCGGGCCGACGTATGCAACTTACTACGAAGCGTCGCCGTCGTGCTGCGCCCAGGCGGATCACTCGTGCTGACCTACCGAGATCTATCCGCCGTACCTAAGGTTGGCCCGGATCGGTTTATATTGGTTCACGGCGACGCTCATCGCGTCATGACATGTTATTTGGAAGACTCAAGCGCCGATACCGTCATCGTAAACGACTTGCTTCATGAGCTGGGCAAAGATCTGCGCTGGACTCTTCGAACCAGCTGCTACCCGAAATTAAAGCTCCCGGCTACTTGGATCGAAGACCAATTGCGCCAACTAGGATTTTTGATCTCGGAATCGCGCGAGGGACGAATGAAGATACTGGTTGCGAAAACTCCGGTGAAAATCTAACGCGCAAGACAGCTCTCGCATCGCGCTGTTGTGTAGCGAGCGAAAGATAGCCTCTTGATGAGAAGCAAAGAAAACAGTCGCCAGCCACCATCGGGTTTCTGCCAGTTTTGCCCAAAAACTGGGGGTTCCCAGTCTCCACCGACCGTGCGAAAATTCGGAAGCGGACTTGTCACTCCCACTCAATCGTGGCCGGCGGCTTCCCCGAAATGTCGTACACCACACGTGAAATCCCCGGCACTTCGTTGATCACGCGATGCACGACGCGATCGAGAAACTCATACGGCAACCGCGCCCAGCGTGCCGTCATGAAATCGATGGTCTCCACCGCGCGCAGCGCGACCACATAATCGTAGCGCCGCCCGTCGCCCATGACGCCGACGGAGCGCACCGGCAGAAACACCGCGAAGGCCTGGCTCACCTTGTCGTACAGATCGTGGCGGCGCAGCTCCTCGATGAAAATCGCATCCGCGCGCCGCAGCAGATCGGCATGCGCCTTGTGGATCTCACCCAAGATGCGCACGCCCAGCCCCGGACCGGGAAACGGATGCCGGTGCACCATGTCCTTGGGCAAGTCCGAGTTCGACGCCGAGCTTGCGGACCTCGTCCTTGAACAGTTCGCGCAGCGGCTCCAGCAGCTTCAGCTTCATGTGTTGCGGCAGGCCGCCCACATTGTGGTGCGACTTGATCACATGCGCCTTGCCGGTCTTGCTGCCGGCCGACTCGATCACATCCGGATAAATCGTGCCCTGCGCCAGCCATTTGACGTCTTTGAGCTTCGCCGCCTCCTCGTCGAAGACCTCGACGAACATGCGGCCGATGATCTTGCGCTTCTTCTCCGGATCGGCCTCGCCGGCGAGCGCGCCCAAGAAGCGCTGCTCGGCGTCGACGCGAATCACACGCACGCCCATGTGCTCGGCGAACGTCGCCATCACCTGATCGCCCTCGCCCAGCCGCAGCAGTCCGTGATCCACGAACACGCAGGTGAGCTGCGCGCCGATGGCCCGATGCAGCAGTGCGGCCAGCACCGAGGAGTCCACGCCGCCCGACAATCCGAGCAGCACCTTGTCCGAACCGACCTGCGCGCGGATGCGCGCCACGCTGTCCTCGATGATATTGCCGGTCGCCCAACTGGCGGCGCAGCCGGCGATCTCGCGCACGAAGCGCCGCAGGATCTCGCCGCCCTGCAGGGTATGGGTCACTTCGGGATGGAACTGCACCGCGTAGAATCGCCGCGACTCATCGGCCATGGCGGCGAGCGGCGCGTTGTCGCTGGATGCGATCACTTTGAATCCCGGCGGCACGGCAACCACGCGATCGCCGTGGCTCATCCACACATCGAGCACGCGCCGCCCCTCGGCGTCGCGATTGTCCTCGAGGCCGTCGAGCAGCCGCGAATCGGCCGTCGGCCGCACCTGGGCGGCGCCGAACTCGCGATGCGTGGATAATTCGACCTGGCCGCCCAGCTGCGCCGCCATGGTCTGCATGCCGTAGCAAATGCCGAGCACCGGCACGCCCGCGGAAAACACTTCCGGCGGCGCCTCGTGGCCCTTGACGTCGTACACCGACTCGGGACCGCCGGACAGAATGATGGCCTTGGGCGCGAAGCGCGCGATCTGCTCCGCATCCACATCGCAGGCATAGATCTCCGAATACACGCCGAGTTCGCGCACGCGGCGCGCAATCAACTGAGTGTACTGGGCGCCGAAATCGAGAATGAGAACTCGGTCCGCGTGAATATCGGGCATCAACCGATCCGGTAGTTGGGCGCTTCTTTGGTGATGGTCACATCGTGCACGTGACTCTCGCGCACGCCGGCGCTGGTGATGCGCACGAATTGCGGGCGGGTGCGCATCTCCTCGATGCTGCCGCTGCCGGTGTATCCCATGGCGGCGCGCAGGCCGCCGGACAGCTGGTGCAGAATGGCGACCAGGCTGCCCTTGTAGGGAACGCGCCCCTCGATGCCTTCCGGCACCAGCTTCTCGAGTTCCGTCGTGGTGTCCTGGAAGTAGCGATCGCTGGAACCATGCGCCTGGGACATCGCGCCCAAGGATCCCATGCCGCGATACGCCTTGTAGGAGCCGCCTTGATAGAGCTCCACGTCACCGGGGGATTCCTCGGTGCCCGCGAACATGCCGCCGATCATCACGCAGTGCGCGCCGGCCGCCAGCGCCTTGGCGATGTCGCCGGAGTAGCGGATGCCGCCGTCGCCGATGACCGGCACTCCCGTGCCCTCCAATGCCTTGGCGACCCGCGCGATGGCGCTGATCTGCGGCACGCCGACGCCCGCGATGACGCGCGTGGTGCAGATCGAACCCGGCCCGATGCCGACCTTGACCGCGTCGGCGCCGTGCTTGACCAGATCCAGGGCCGCCTCGGCGGTCACGATGTTGCCGCCGATCACCTGGATGTCCGGATACTTGGCTTTGATCCTCGCCACGGTCTCCAGCACGCCGCGCGAATGGCCGTGCGAGGTGTCCACGACCACCACGTCGACTCCCGCCTCGCGCAATGCCGCGACTCGATCCAAGGTGTCGGGCGAGGTGCCCACCGCCGCGCCGACGCGCAGGCTCCCCACGCTGTCCTTGCAGGCATTCGGAAATTCGGTGGCCTTTTGGAAATCCTTGACCGTGATCATGCCCTTCAGCTCGTGATCGCCGGCGACCACCAGCACCTTTTCGATGCGATGCTTGTGCAGCAGCGCCAGCACCTGCTCCTTGGGCGCATTCTCGCGCACCGTGATCAAGCGGTCCTTCGGCGTCATCACCGAAGAGACCGGCGCGTCGAGCTTGGTCTCGAAGCGCAGGTCGCGGTGCGTGACGATGCCGACGACTTTGGTGCCCAGTACCACCGGCACGCCGGAGATGTTCTTCGCGCGGGTCAGTTCGATGACCTGGCGAATGGTCATGTCCGGACTGACGGTGATCGGATCGCTGATCACGCCGCTCTCGAACTTCTTGACGCGGTCGACCTGCCGCGCCTGATTGTCGATCGACATGTTCTTGTGAATGATGCCGATGCCGCCCTCTTGGGCGATGGTGATGGCCAGGCGCGCCTCGGTGACCGTGTCCATGGCGGCGGACACCACCGGCAAATTGACTCGGATTTCGCGGGTCAGCTGGCTGGCCAGGGACACGTCGCGGGGCAAAACCTCGGAATATGCCGGCACCAGCAGCACGTCATCGAATGTGAGTGCCTCTTCAAGAATACGCATAGGGTAGCGTTCACAGGTTCATCTAAGAGGCGGCGCATTGTACCTTGCGCCTGCCGCGCGGTAAACCGCTATCATTTGCCCATGCAAACGGCCGAAAATCCATCCCTCCCGGTACGCCCGAGCGCGATATTTACAGCGTTTCGCGGCTCAACCGCGAGGTCCGGGTGCTGCTGGAGCGCGGCTTCGGCAGCCTGTGGCTGGAGGCGGAGATCTCCAATTTCGCGAGGCCCAGCTCCGGACACTGGTATTTCTCGCTCAAGGACGCCGCCGCGCAGGTTCGCTGCGCCATGTTCCGGCAGCGAAATATGCTGTGCGCGTTCACCGCCCGGGACGGCCAGAAAGTGCTGGTACGGGCCCGTATCGGGCTGTACGAGCCGCGCGGCGAGTACCAGCTCATCGTCGATCACATGGAAGACGCCGGCCTCGGGGCTTTGAAGCGGCAGTTCGAGGAACTGAGCGCCAGGCTGGCAGCGAAGGCCTGTTCGCGGCGGAGCGCAAGCGCCCGCTGCCCAGCCTTCCGAAGCGCATCGGCGTCATCACCTCGCCCACCGGCGCGGCGGTGCGCGACATCCTGCACGTGCTGGCGCGGCGCTTTCCGGCGGCTGCCGTGCTGATCTATCCGGTGCCGGTGCAAGGCGCGCAAGCGGCGGCGGAAATCACCGCAGCTCTCGAGCTGGCGGGCCGGCGCGCCGAATGCGACGTGTTGATCCTGGCCCGCGGCGGCGGTTCCCTGGAAGATCTGTGGGCGTTCAACGACGAACGCCTGGCGCGCGCCATCGTGGCTTCGCCCATTCCGGTGATCACCGGCATCGGCCACGAGATCGACTTCACCATTGCCGACTTTGCCGCGGATGTGCGCGCCCCCACCCCCTCGGCGGCCGCGGAGCTGGTGGTGCCCGATGCGCGAAGAATGGCTCGATGCCTTCGTACAATTCGCTGCGCGGCTGCAGCGCGGCATGCGCCGCCGGCTCGAAGAGCGCCGCGAGCGTTTGCGCTGGCTCACCGGCCGTGCCGCGCTGGTCAGCCCCACTGCGCGCCTGGGCGCGCAGGCACAGCGACTGGACGAACTCGAGCAGTCCCTGCTGCGCGCCATGCGCCGCCGGCTCCAAGAGCATGGCGAGCGCTTGCGCTGGCTGTCGGGACGCGCCGCGCGGGTGAGCCCGTCCACACGCCTGAAGCTGCAACTCTCGCGGTTGGAGGGCTTGGACCAACGGCTGAGCCGCGCATGGCGGCAGGCGATGAGTTCGCGGCGCGAGAAGCTGCTGCCCCTGATTCGCACCTTGCATGCCGTCAGCCCGCTCGCCACCTTGGAGCGCGGCTATGCCATCGTCAGCCTCGAAAGCGGCGACATCCTGCGCGACGCCGCGGACGCCAAGCCGGGTACGCTCATCGAAGCGCGGCTGGCCCGAGGCCGGGTTCGCGCCAAAGTCGAGGGAGCTTCGTGATGGGCAGCATGGCGGCCGGCGCCGCGCGAGCGGCCCGCGGCACCCTCACCCTCATGGCCATGAGCTCCGCGCTCATTGTCTCGAGCGCCCCGCTCCTGCTTGTTTCGAGCTCCCTGCTCATGCCGCAGAATTCGGCGCTGGCCGCGGGCTCGAGTCTGCCGCTGGAGAATTCCGTGCCGGGCGGCATCAAGATCCTGCGCTTGGACGCCCCCGGCGCATCGCTGCCCTATGTGGACGCGGACGGACACCGCGCCTTGGTGATCCAGGACGGTTCGGCCTGGGTGGCGGTGATCGGCATTCCGCTGTCGGCGCCGCTAGGAATGCGGCAGGTGATCGTGCACACCACCGGCGGCCGGCAAGAAATCGAATTTACGGTCGGCAACAAACAATACGTCAGTCAGTCGCTGAAGGTCGCGCCGCGCCAGGTGGATTTGTCGGCCGCGGATCTGGCGCGGTTCAACGAGGAGAGAATCCGCATCGACCACGCCCTGAGCCACTGGACGGATTCGCCGCCGGAATCCCTGCGCCTGCCCCAGCCGGTGCCGGGCGTGCGCAGCAGTTCATTCGGATCGCGCCGCATCTTCAACGGCGAATCGCGCAATCCGCACACCGGCATGGACATCGCGGCGCCGAGCGGCACCCCGGTGCGGGTGCCCATCGCCGGGACGGTGGTCGACACGGGCGATTATTTTTTCGACGGCAATACGGTGTTCGTCGATCATGGCCGCGGCCTGATCAGCATGTACTGCCACTTGAGCGCGATCGACGTGAAGCCCGGACAGCGCATCGCGGCGGGAACTCGCATCGGCGCGGTGGGCATGACCGGGCGCGCGACCGGACCCCATCTGCACTGGGGCGTGAATCTCAACGGCGCCTGGGTCGATCCGGAGTTGTTCCTGCCCTGACCCGCGCTGCGATTCGCCTCGGCGGGCGAGCCGGCCCGCGCCTTTGGTTCGCTCCCGGCAGCGGCTCAGCTCGCTCCCAGCATCTGATCGACCGCCGCGCCTTCCAGGGGCGTCGACAGAGCCGCCTGACGCAGGCGCGCGCTATGCTCTTGCACGGCCGCACCGGAGGGCTGCATTTCGATTTGCCCTTGGAAGAATGCGCCCTCGGTGATGCCGACGCGCGGCGCGAAGACATTGCCCTTGACCTTGGCGGTGGCGCGAATATTCACCGACTCGGTGGCATACAGATCGCCCTCGACCTTGCCGTCGATGACGATGACGCGGGCGCGAATGTCGCCCTTCATGGTGCCGTCGGTCCCGACCGTCAGGCTCTGCGTGTGCGTGATCGAACCCTCGACGCTGCCCTGAACGATCAGGTCTTCCTGCGCCGACAGTTCGCCGCGGAATCGCAAGCTGGGACCGAGCACGGAGGCTCGCGGTGCCGCCTCCGGCACACGCGCATCGGGTACGCGCGACTCGGGTACGCGCGACTCGGACGCACGGACGTGGACGTCAGGCGCACGCGGCTCAGCGGCGCGCGGCGGCGGTGTACGGGGCTCGGCGCGGGGCTCGCGCGGTTCGGGGCGCGTCACGGAGGGTTCGGGCGCGGGAACGCGGCCGCTTGAATTGGCATTCATCATGTGAGCATCTCCATCGAGAGGTTTCTTGAACCAGGACATTGTTAGCCGGCACCGCCGGCAGTTTTCACCGCCCGTGCCATTGCGGCATCCTGCCTGCCCGGCAACTGGCCGGCTTTCTTGCCGTCCATATCGATGCTGCCGCTGAAATTGGCGCCTTCCATGATGCTGACGGTGGGCGCAAAGATATTGCCGCAGACCTTCGCGGTTTCCTTCACGAACACGGATTTCTCAGCCTGCAGGTCGCCGTCGACGGTCCCCTCGACGATGATCAGCTGCGCGCGGATATTCGCCTTGACCGTGCCTTGCACGCCGACGGTCAGGCGCTGCGTGTGCGTGATCGAGCCCTCGACGCGGCCCTGAATCAGCAGATCTTCTTCGGCGGTCAGATCACCCTTGAAATACAGTGTCGGACCCAGGATCGAAGCGCGCTCGGTGGCGCTGTCGTAGGGATTGCTCATTCATATGTCTCCGTGGATGGACCTCGGGCGGGCATGGCGAGACTACCTGGCATAATCGGTTGCAAAGTGAGACTTTGATCACGATTTCCTCGCGCTGCAAGTCGGGGGCGCTGGGATGTCGCCAAAAACGGACGCCCACGGGTCCCGCGGCGCGGCATGCCACGAATTGTTCACATCGACCGGAGCCTGCAATGAACGACCCATTCAACGACCGCTTGTCCCCGCAGCCGATTCCCGTGCTACTGCAAGGACAGAAGGCCCTGGTCACCGGAGCGAATTCCGGCATCGGCAGGGCCATCGCCATCGCACTCGGGGCGGCCGGCAGATCATCTGCATCAGCTCGGTGCACGAAGTCATCCCCTGGAGCGCCCACGCGAACTACGCCGCCTCCAAAGGGGGCATCATGATGATGATGATGAAGAGCCTCGCCCAGGAAACGGCACCTCATCGAATTCGCGTCAACAGCATCTGCCCGGGTGCGATTCGCACGCCGATCAACACGGCGGCCTGGAGTACGCCCGCCGCGTACGCCTCCTCATTTCTCTGTATCCGGAGTTCTCCACCGGCGGCTGAGCGCATTACTCGACGCTTTCCCCATGCAGAGAAATATCCAAGCCTTCGCGCTCCTGCTCCTCGGTGACGCGCAAACCCAGCGTCTTGTCGATGAGGAACAGTATGACGAAGCTCGCGGCAAACCCGTAAATGACGGTCACGGCGACGCCCTTCAACTGAATGAAGAAGGAGCCGTCCACGCCGCTGATTTCCTTGCTGACGAATACGCCCGTGAGCAGCGCGCCGACGATGCCGCCGATGCCGTGCACGCCGAAGGCGTCCAGCGAGTCGTCGTAGCCCAGCGCGTGCTTCAGGGAGGTTGCTGCGACGAAGCACACCACCCCCGCAATCAGGCCGATGATCACGGCCGGAGTCGGGCCCACGAAGCCTGACGCCGGCGTGATGGCCACCAGGCCCGCCACCGCGCCCGAGGCGATGCCCAGCACGCTGGGCTTGCCCCTGCTGACCCATTCGGCAAACATCCAGCCGAGCGCGGCGGCCGCGGTGGCCATTTGGGTCACCAGCATGGCCATGCCGGCGCGGCCGTCGGCGGCGCCCGCCGAGCCCGCGTTGAAGCCGAACCAACCCACCCACAACAGCGAGGCGCCGATCAGAGTCAACGTGAGATTGTGAGGCGCCATTTTTTCCCGCCCGTAGCCCAGGCGCTTGCCCAGCACCAAGCAGCTGGCAAGGCCCGCAATGCCGGCGTTGATGTGCACCACCGTGCCTCCGGCGTAGTCCAGCACGCCCGCCTTGTTGAGCCAGCCGGTCGGTTCCCACACCATGTGGGCGATCGGGCAGTACACCAGCAGCGACCAGGCAGCCATGAACACCAGCATCGACGAGAACTTCATACGGTCGGCAAATGCGCCGGCGATCAGCGCCGGAGTGATGGTCGCAAACGTCAGCTGAAACATGGCGTAGACCGTCTCGGGTATGGTCAACGCCAAATGCGATACCGACAGCTTATTGACCGGATCATGCATGAAGGTCATGCCGTTGAAAAAAGCGCGGCTGGTACCGCCCAGAAACGGGCCGCCCGGCGTGAATGCCCACGAATAGCCGATCGCCCACCACAGCAGAGTGACCACGCAGACGATCGCGAAGGTCTGCATCAGCGTCGCCAGCACGTTTTTCTTGCGCACCATGCCGCCGTAGAACAGTGCCAGGCCCGGTATGGACATCATCAGCACCAGGGCGGTGGAGGTCAGCATCCACGCGGTGTCGCCGGAACTGATCTTATCCACGCCCACCAGCAGGGGCGCAGTGGGTGCGTCCGCCCAGGCGCACTGCACCGACAAGGCCGAAGCGCCCAATGCCGAAATGCCCAATGCCGGAATATCAAGAAAAATCCATCGAGACAATTTACTCATCAAAGCGAATTCCCCTTCTAAGCCTAAATGGCACTGGCGTCCCGCTCGCCGGTGCGGATGCGCACGACTTGTGCGAGATCGAAGACGAAGATTTTTCCGTCTCCCACCTTGCCGGTCTGCGCCGATTTGGCGATCGCCTCGATCACTTGATCGACCAGTGCGTCATCGACCGCAATTTCGATTTTTGTCTTCGGCACGAACTCGACGATGTATTCGGCGCCGCGATAAATTTCCGTGTGGCCGCGCTGCCTGCCGAAGCCGCGAACCTCGGTCACCGTGACGCCTTGCACGCCCACTTCGCTGACGGCCTGCCGAACGTCGTCGAGCTTGAAGGGTTTGATGATCGCGGTAATGAGCTTCATCGATGGTTTCCTCGCCCAGTCGTGTGCTGCTTGGTGTCCGGGAAGCACCGCTCGTGCCACCCGCAAAGACTTGAACGCGATCAGCGGCTTAGCACTTTGCGCGGGCACGGCAGCATCTTCGGCGCACCGGATTAGGGCGTGAGCGATGAATCCATGCGTCGAAACGAGGCGTCGCCGGCCATTGGCCGCGCCCGGCGCCTCGCTCCCCGCACCTCTCTTTCCCCGTTCACTTCAACGACATCTCCAGGCGAACCTTGCCGTTTTCATTCTTCGCCTTGTCATTGACGACCAGAAATACCCGCGCAGGGTCGATCTGAGTGCCCGTCAGCAGCGCCTGCTGGACGGCCGCGGCTCGCTGCTGGCCCAAGGTGGTGAGGTCGGCATCGCTGACCGCCATGTGCTCGTGCAAGGCCTGACTGAGAAAGTCCGCCTTGGCCGCCGCCCGCTCGGGCTTGGTCTTGATGCTCGTGACCGCCTCCGGGTACTTCGGCTCGCCGCCCAGGTTCTTTACGTAGAGCTGCGTCAACAGCTCGAGCTGCCGCCGGATCCATTGCTCGAATCGGCGCGCGCCGACGTTCTTGCCGGCCTTGCTCGATTGCGCGTCCCGAACCTGCGCCGCGAAACGTGTCTCGACCAGGGCGGGCCGATCCAGATCGCCGACCCAGGCGATGGGCACCTCGATCTTCAGCTGCGGTCGCTCGGTCAATGCCTTGACCATCGCCCGGCCCTTGTCCGCGGCGGCGGCATCCAAGTCCGCGGCGCCGGGCTGGAAATCGATGAATTGCAAATCCGGGCCGCCGCCGAACAATGAACCGAGCAAGGCGAAAGGCGCGGTGACCGCCTTCTCGAGAATGTTGACGAAGACCTTCCAGATGATGGGTCCGAGCCGAAATGTCGGATCGTCGAGAGTACCGCTCACGGGAATATCCAGATCGATGACGCCGTTGCGGTCCTTGAGCAGCGCCACCGCCAGCTTGATCGGCAGCGACACCGCATCCTTGCTCGCGGTCTTCTCGCCGAACTCGAGCTGATCGACGATGATGTGGTGCTGCGCGTCGAGCTTGCGGCCGTCGACCTTGTAGTGCAGCTCGGTGGTGAGCTTGCCCTTGGTGATGTTGTAGCCGGCGAACTTGCCGGAATACGGATTGAAGGTGCTCAGTTCCATGTTGCGGAAACTCAAGGCCAGATCCGTGTACAGCGCGGGGCCCAGCACATTGACCTCGCCGGTGATGGACACCGGAGAGAAGGCATCCACTGCGCCATGAATATCCACCTTGGCGCGCGAATTCGCCTTCGAAGACAGGCCGAGCACCGTTCCCTCGAGGTTCTGAATGCCGGTGGCGAAATTCGGCTGAACCGACAGATCCGCGAAATTGGCCTGGCTTGCATGCAGCACGATTTTCTTGATCGGCCATGGGCATCGGCGGCGGTGCCGGCGCGGCGGATGCCGGCGCCGCGGTTCGCGCGGACTTGTTGCGGGCATGCTTGCGCGGCACGGGCTGCGGCGCGATGGCCGCAGTCGCCGCCACGGGTGCGCCGCCCGCGGCCGCCGGGAGCGACCACCGTCGCGCCGGGAGCCGCCAAGACCCGCTTCACGTTCAAGCTGGTGTCCGGCTCGATGATGACGCGCGCATATAATTTGCGCGCCGTCACTTGCTCGATGTCCAGCCGATCGGGGTCGTGCTGAAAGTCGTATCCCCGACAAATCCAAGGCGTTCCCAATTGATGAAGTCATCGTGCAACGCGTTGTCGACGGTGTGCAGGCCGGCGACGCTGAGATTGCCGGCGAACTGCAGTGCGGGCTTCTTGGCGCCGTAGCGCACCTTGGCGTCGCCGCTCAAGCGGCCGCCGAGCAGAGTCATCGAGGTATGCTGCGCGATGTAGGGCTGAACCGCCTGAAGATCGATGCCCGCGAGCTTCAGCGCCACATTGGCGGACAGCGGTTGCGGCGTGACGTCGCCGCTCACTCTCAGAGTGCCCGCGTCGTTGATGTGCGTATCGAGACTCACGGTCACGGGCTTGGAGAGATCCAGGCTCACACCCGCCACCTTCAGAGACAGCGGCGCCAGCAGCACCTTCGCCGCCGGCGATGTGCTGCGATCCTCCGCGGAAATACTGGCCTCGCTGAGCGCGAACTCGCGCAAGTCGAATGTCCACGGCGCGGCGTGCGGGCGGCGCAGCGACCGGCGTCCCGTGCTGCCGGCGACGCCGGTTGTTGCGGGCGGCGTTCGTGCGCCGCTACGCCGTCCGCCGGTTTCGCAGGGGCCCCCGGAGATTGCGCGAGCTTGAGCAAGTTGAACGAACCATCGGGCTCGAGCCACGTCACCAGCTTCACCCCGGTGAGAGACAGCGAATCGACGTGGGCCTGCCGCTTCAACAGATCCACGGTGGTCCCGCTCACCAGCAGCGAAGGCACCGTAATCCAATCGATCTCCGATTCTTTGGCCGACTTGCCTTCGGGCCTCACGGCAAGATCCTTGACCGCGATCTTCGCAACCGTCGCCTGCAAATCGACGGCGTCTCGCAGGGAAAACTTGTAGGTTGCGTTCAGATCGATGGTGCCGGAATTGACCTGGAAATTCAGGCGGTCTTCGAGATACTCCCAGATCGTGTGCGCGAGCAACCCGTCGATTTGAAATTCGCCGTCGGATTCGATGGGCTGCACCGACAGGTGACCATGCCACTCCACCCGCTCGCCGAGCTTCGAGGAGCCGGTAAAGGTAAATCGGCCGCCGTCCACTCCGGTGGTGAAATTCACGCAACTCGAAATCGATGGGCTCGATCCGGGCTTCGAAGGCGCTCGGGCGGCTTTGATCCGCGTACGTCAGCAGTCCCCGGCTGACTTTGAACGAACCGATGCGCAGCGCCGGCAGGGGCGCATTTTTCTCCGCGGGCTTCTCCTTCTCCGACTTTTCCGGGGGGGTCTTCGGGCTCAGCTGCAGCAGATTGAGACGTCCATCCGGCGCCACGACGGCCATTCACCATGGGCGAGTCGATGTCGATGGCGGCGAAGGAATACGCGCGATGCCAAATCGAGGACAACTCGAAATCGACGAACAACCGTCCGAAGCCGAGCAGCTTCTCCCCGTTCGGCGCGGCCAGCGAGAAATCCTTGATCTCGAGCTGGAGCAGGAAGGGATTGAAGCGGATATCGCCCACCGCCGGGCGTCACGCCCAGAGCCTTGGGAATCTCCGTCATGAGCGTCGAACGCAGAATCCGCGGCACCGCCACGAATCCGGCCAGGGCGTACAACGCCACCAGCAGCGCCGCGACCGCGGCAATGCGGAAAGCTTTGGTTTTGGTGAATTGCAGCACTGGACATCCCGCCACTACGCCGCCCGCCGACCTTGGCGTTCAGTCTAGCAAAAATTCGCCTAGCGTTTGTTGCGCTGAATCAGCCGCTTGCGCTTGCGTACCTGGCGGGGGGTGAGGGGATTGCGCTTGCCGGCGAAGGGATTCTCCTCGCCGCGGAATGTCACGCGCACCGGGGTGCCCATCAAGTCGAACGCCTTGCGATACACATTGACCAGGTAGCGCCGGTAGGCATCCGGCACATGATCGGTCTGATTGCCGTGGATGACGATGACGGGAGGATTGCGGCCGCCCTGGTGGGCGTAGCGCAGCTTGATGCGGCGGCCGCTGACCAGCGGCGGCTGATGGCTCTCGATGGCCGCCTCGAGCACCCGTGTCAATTCCGGCGTGCTCATGTCGCGAGTGGCGGCGGCGTACACCTTGCGCACCGCGGCGAACAGCTCGCCGACGCCGCTGCCATGCCGTGCCGAGATGAAGTGCAGCGGCGCGAAATCCGCGAATTGCAGGCGCTGTTCGACCTGCTGGCGAATCAGATCGCGCTGCTCCGTCGGAATATTGTCCCATTTGTTGACGGCGAGCACGAGGGCGCGGCCCTGCTCGATCACCGTGCCCAGAAGGCTCGCGTCCTGTTCGGCGACATTGTCGTGGGCATCCATCACCACGACCACCACATGAGCGGTCTCGATCGCCTGCAGAGTCTTGATGACGCTGAATTTCTCGACGGCCTCTTCGACCCGCGAGCGGCGCCGCAGTCCCGCCGTATCGATCAGCGTGTAGCGTTCACCGTCGCGCTCGAACGGCACCAGCACCGCGTCGCGCGTGGTGCCGGGCTGATCGAAAGCCACCATGCGATTCTCGCCGAGCAGGCGATTGATCAAGGTGCTCTTGCCGACATTCGGGCGGCCGATGACGGCGACCTTGATCCCGGTCATTTCCGGGCCGTCGTGCGGGTCCGGCGTCAATCCGTCGAGCGTCGCCTCGAGCAGGGAAATCACGCCTTGGTCGTGCGCGGCAGCGATCGGATGCGGCTGGCCCAAGCCCAGCTGGTGAAAATCGGCCACGGCGATGTCGTGATCGAAACCTTCGGTCTTGTTGACCGCCAGGAGCAAAGGTTTGCCGCTGCGCCGCGCCAATTGCGCCACGAATTGGTCCTGCGGCGTGACGCCCGCGCGGCCGTCCACCAGGACGATGAGCCGATCCGCCTCGCCGATCGCGCGCTCGGTTTGCGCGACCATCAGACTCTCGATGTCGTCGGCGTTTTCCACCAGACCGCCGGTGTCCACCACGATGCAGGGCACCTCGGTGCGCCGTGCGAATCCGTATTGCCGATCGCGGGTGAGTCCCGGCAAATCGGCGACCAATGCATCGCGGGTGCCGGTCATGGCATTGAACAGGGTCGATTTGCCTACATTCGGTCGACCGATCAATGCGACTACCGGCAGCACGTGACCTACGGTGTGGGCGGAGGAGTCGCGGGAGCCGCGGGCGGCGGCGCGGCATGCCGGCGCGGGTGCTGCGGGCGGCGCGGCGGGTGCAGCAGGTGCCGCGGGTTCTGCAGGAGGCGTCGCGGGTGCAGCAGGAGGCGTCGCGGGTGCAGCAGGAGGTGCCGCGGGTGTCGCCGGGGCCGCAGCGGCCGGCGCCGCTTTCGCGCCCTTCGGCGCCTTGGCCGGCTTCGGCGCCTTGGCGACGCCCGGCACCTTGGAGGCCCCCGCAGGCACGGCGGCCCCCGGCGTGGCACGGTAGGCGACCATTTTGCCGCGGTCGGTCAGCACGACGACGATATCGCCCGCCGCCACGGGCGCATTCGAAATGAGTTCCTTCTTGGCGACGCGCTGTCTGGCGACGAGCTTGCCGGTGGTCTTGTCCAGCCAATGCAAATAGCCCTGGAAGTCGGCGACGACCACGGCGGTGCTCGTCAGCACCGGGGTGGTCAGGCGCCGCAGCTTCAACTTGTCATTGCGCCAGAGCTCCGAGCCATCGCGTTGGCGCAGACGCCACGACGATGCCGTCGGACTGCGTCACGTACAAATTGTCATCGTCGACCGCCAGGCCTCGATAGCTCGACATATCGTGTGCCCACCAGATCTGACCCGAATCGAGCGCGAGCATCGCCGTGCGTCCCTGAAAGCCGGTGGCGAACACATTGTCGCCCACCACGCGCACCGCCGAGTCGACGTCGACCAGCCGGTCGAGTTCCGTGCGGCCGTGAGGCGAGGCCAGCGCCGTGTCCCAAACCGTGTCCCCGGTGTTGAGCGACACCGCCATGACCTTGCCGTTGTCGAAACCGCTGATCGCCACGTCCTTGGCAATGATGGGGGTCGCCGTGCCGCGCAGGCTCAGGCGCGGCACCTGCTGTTCGACCGACCACAATTCTCGGCCGTCGTGCGTATCGAGGCCGTGGAGCCGCCCGTCGACCGAGCGAAGGACGACGACTTTCTGGTTGATCGCCGGAGCGGACAACAGTTCGGAATTCAGACGCGAGCGCCATAACTCACGCCCGGTGGCGCCGTCCGAGCGCGACGACGACGCCCTTGCTGCTGCCCACCACGACCATTCCGGCGCCCGCGCCCGGTCCCGCCGACAGGGGAATCTTCAGATTCTTGAGCCAAATGTGGCGCCCGGTATCGAGCTGCGCGGCAAGCACGTCGCCCTTGTGCGAGGCCGCGAACACCACGCCGTTGTCGATCGCCGGCCCCAAGCCCAAACGCAGCACCACTTGCTTCTTGCCGCCGCCGGCGACTCCCTCGCCCCAGAGCTTCTTGACCGGCAGCGTCTGCGGGAAGTCGACCAACGTCGCCGGCGGCTCCACGTCTTTGTCTTTGCTGCAGCCGGCCGCGATCAGCAACGCCGCGAGGCCCAAGGGAGGCAACAAGGGACGCAACAAGGGAAGCAATGAGCGCATCAGGGTTTAGCCTTGTTCTGAGTGTCCGGGGACGGGGCTTTGGCAACCGGCGCCGGCCCGGCGCCGAGATCTTGGATCTTCAGTTCCAGCAATGCGGCGTTGATGCCGCTCGCATCGGCGGCCCCCAGCGCCGCCTGGTATTCGCTGAGCGCGCCGGAGGTATTCTTCTTCGCGTAAATACGCATCGCCGCGTACCTCGTGATAGCGCGCCGCGAACGCGGCCGGCATGGGTGCGGCCAGCGTCTTGATCGCCTCATCCGGCTTGCCCTGATCGGTCAATATTCGCGCCAGGCGCAGGCGGGCGATCTGCCGCAGCTCGGTGTCCTTCGAGCCGTCCATGACCTGCGTCAGGGGCGCGATGGCCTTGTCGAGCTGGCCGTCGTCGACGTCGAGCCGCGCCAATGTCAGCCGCGCCTGGTCCGCATAGGGCGAATCTGCGTAGTCGCTCGATCAGGCCGTCGGCAATTTGCCGGGACTTGGCGAGGTCGTTCGCCTCGAGCGCATTGGTCATGGCGCCGAATTGCGTCGCCGCCTTGTATGCCCGCTGATCGGTGTAGTTCTGGTAATACCGGATGCCGAAAAACAAGGCAGCGCCGACCAACACGCCGCCGAGCAGCCACGGGGCGTATTCCACCGCCAAACGCTTGACAGCTTCTAATTGTTCGTCATCGGTCAAATATTCTTCAGCCATGGCTTCTCCGCTACCCGCCCTTGAGACCCAACAACACCCCTAAGCGTTCACTGATCCGAGAAATGGGGCATTCCTCCTGTGCCAGCTCCTGGCGCAGGGCCTTGACGGCAACCACGCCGCGGGCCACTTCCTCATCCCCCAACACGAGCGCAAACCGTGCGCCGCTCTTGTCCGCGCGCTTGAATTGCGTCTTGAAACTCCCGCCGCCCAGATTGATTTGCAACTCAAGATCCGGCCAGGCATCGCGCAATTGCTCCGCCAGCCTGAATCCCGCGATCTGCGTGCCTTCTCCCACCAGCACCAAATAAATTTGCGGCCGGCTGCGCGGCGGCGCCAATCCCTGCTTCTCGAGCAGCATGACGATCCGCTCCTGGCCCATTGCCCAGCCGATGCCGGGCGTGTCGACGCCGCCCAATTGGGCCACCAAGCCGTCATAGCGTCCCCCGGCACACACCGTGCTCTGCGAGCCGAGCGCGTCGGTCGTCCACTCGAAAACCGTGCGGGTGTAGTAATCCAGTCCCCGGACCAGGTGCGGCTCGACATGATACTCGATGCCGGCACTGCGCAGGTGGGCGCACAGGGATTCGAAATGCGCCCGCGACTCGGCGTCCAGAGAGTCGAGCACCAGCGGCGCTCCGGCGACGATGCGCTGCATGTCCGGGTTCTTGCTGTCGAGTATCCGCAGCGGATTGCCCTTCAGCCGCCGCTTGCTGTCCTCATCCAGCGCGGCCTCGTGCGCACTGAAATAGGCGATGAGCTGCTCGCGATACGCCGCGCGCGATGCGGGCGTTCCCAGCGAATTGACCAGCAGTTTCGTGCGGCCGAGCCCGAGGCGCCGCAGCAGGCGTGCGGACAGCAGGATCATTTCCGCGTCGATATCGGGTCCCTCGAACCCGAATGCCTCGGCATCGATTTGATGAAACTGGCGGTAGCGTCCCGCCTGCGGCCGTTCGCGCCGGAACATCGGCCCCATGCACCAGACGCGCAGCCGGCCCTCGCGCAGCATTCCGTTCGAGATCACCGCCCGAGCGATGCCGGCGGTGGCTTCCGGGCGCAAAGTGATGTGGTCCTCGCCCTGATCGATGAAGCTGAACATCTCCTTCTCGACGATATCGGTGAAATCGCCGATCGAGCGCTTGAACAGCTGCGTCTGCTCGATGACGGGAACCCGGAATTCCTCGTAGCCGTAGCCGGCGAAGACTTCCCGAGTAATGCGCTCCAGGTGCTGCCAGGCCGCGATTTGCGCGGGCAACACATCGTGCACGCCGCGCAGGGGCTCGATGATCTTGCTCAAGTGCCGATCAGCCGTTTGGACGCGCGTTGCGCGTTTGCGCGCCGGGCGCCGCCATGCCGGGCGCCGATGCGCCGTGAGAATCGCGCCGCAAGACACCGTCCGCACCGGCCTCGAAGTGCGCCACATCGCCGGCCAGGAATTGCGGCCCGATCGCGACCGCCCGGTCGTTGATCTCGAGCTGCACGCCGCTGGCGAAACCCAGGTACACACGCATGGGCGCGATGCCGGCGATGGTCTTCACGCTATTGGCTCGGCCATTGCCCGCGAATGCGCGCCGGCCTGCCGCATCGTGCACATCCACCCACGAGTCGGCCGAAAAGCTCAAGCGAAGCCGTGCGCGGCCCGCCCCTGCCGCCGCATCCGTCTCGGGCGATACGGCCTGCGCGGCCGGGGCCGGCGGCGCCGTGGACGGTTTGGCCGGCGTCATGGCGATGGCCGCGGCCGGCGAGTCGGCCGGCGTCGAGGTCGAGGTCGAGGGCGGCTCGGCGGCGGAAGCAACCGCCGCCCCGGCAGCCGGAGTCGCATTGTCGGCGGCTGCCGCGCCCGGATTCGTCGCCGAGGGTCTCGCCGCGCGCCGGTCCGGTCCCGTGTTGATGCCACGGCTTCCACCAGAACACGCCGGCGATCAGCACTCCGAGCACGGCCACGCTCAATATCCGCGGCCAAGGCAATTTGCCGGCGGCCGGCGCATCGGTGCGCAGGCGCACGGTGGCCGGCTGCGAGGGCGGCGCCTTCGGCGCCTGCGCGCGGGATTCGTAACCGGCCATGATTTCCGCGGCGGGCAATCCCAACAAGGCCGCGTATCTTTTCAAGTGCCCCTTGGCGTAGACCGACGGGCCGATGCGCAGGTAGTCTTCCGCCTCGAGCGCATCGATGATCCAGCCGTCGAGATGCAGCTCATCGGCCGCCTTTTGCGAGCTCAAGCCTCGGCGCTCGCGCTCGGCCTTGAGGCGGGGTCCCGTCGTTGCAACGGGATCGGTCATCGAGCGATGCCGGAGCGCAACATCTGTGCCTGCTCCGAGTCGGGAAATTCAGCCTGCACGCGCCGCGCATAGACCGCCGCCGCGACGCTGTCGCCGAGCTTGCGTTCCGTGCGAACTCCCAGCCAAAGGACTTCCGCAGTAGGCGCATTGACCGCCAGATAGCGCTGCACGATGTCGCGCGCCTGCGCCGCATCGCCGTTATCGAGTGCGATATTGCCGAGCTGCAGCATGGCTTCGGGCATGTTCGGGCGAATCGTCAGCGCCTGATTGAAATATCGCTCGGCGTCGACCATGTTGCCGGTGTTTCGCACGCAAACACCGGCGTTGACCAGCGCCACTTCCGGCGTCTGATACAGCGGGCTGTGGGCGACCTGGATGAACAGCTTCTCGCCCGCGGCGGCCTTGCCGGTGCGGCACAGGTAGCCGGCGTAGTTATTTTGAACATTGGGATCCTGCTTGCCCAAGCGATAGCCGGCTGAATAGGCGTGCTCGGCCTTGCGCGGCTCTTGCAGCCGCTCGTAGATGAGGCCCGCCGTCATTTGCACGTCCGCGTTCGACGGATTCTCGGCGAGCGCGCGCTCGATGGCATCGCGAGACTCCGTCATTTTACCGAGCTTCAAGTATTCGATCGCAAGCTGCACATCGGTGGCCGCCGTCACCGCGGGCGTCGCCTTTTTGAATTCCCGCGTGTGAGTGCAGGCTGCCAGGCAGCCGCCGAGAATGACTGCGAGCATTGTCAGCGAACCGGTCAACGAACGGGATTTCATTGAATCTCCGCCGGGGTGCGTGACGCAGGAGTCAGCTTGACGCCGAGCCGCACCGAGGTGCGGTCGGTGACGCGGCCCGCCAATTGGCCGCAGGCCGCATCGATGTCGTCGCCGCGTGTCCTGCGAATCGTTGCGATGACGCCGTGCTCATTGAGAATATCGCGAAATTTCAGGATGGCCGCCGCCGTCGAGCGGCGGTAGCGGGTGCCGGGAAACACGTTGAAGGGAATCAAGTTGAGCTTGGCCGGCCGTCCCTTGAGCAGGCGAGCCAGCTGGCGCGCATGCTCGGGCTTGTCGTTCACGCCGTCCAGCATGACGTATTCGAAAGTGACGCTGCGGCCGTTTTGCGCGTCGATGTAGTGCCAGCAGGCCGCCAGCAATTCCTCGATCGGGTGTATCCGATTGATGGGCACGAGCTGGTCGCGCAATTCGTCGTTCGGCGCATGCAGCGACACCGCCAGCGCGACATTGCATTCCTGCGCCAATTTGTACATCTGCGGAACCAGCCCGGAGGTGCTCAACGTCACCCGGCGCCGCGACAAGTCGTAGCCCAAATCGTCGAGGAATATCCGCATCGCCGGCACGACGTTGCGGTAATTGGCGAGCGGCTCGCCCATGCCCATGAACACGATGTTGGTGATGTTGGCCCGAGCGTCGCCGCCGCGGCCGTCGCCGTGGCCGGGGCGCGATTCGGCCAATTCGCGGTGGGCCAGCCACACCTGCCCGACGATTTCCGCGACGCTCAAGTTGCGATTGAACCCCTGCTGCGCGGTTGAGCAAAACGAGCAATCCATGGCGCAGCCCACCTGGCTCGAAATGCACAAGGTGCCGCGGTCCGGTTCGGGTATGTACACCGTTTCGATACCCTGCACCTCGTCCATGCGCAGCATCCATTTGCGCGTGCCGTCGTTCGATACTTGTTCGGTCACGATTTCCGGAACCGCGATGCGCGCGACCTCGCTCAACTGAGCACGAAAGTCCTGCGCAAGATCGGTCATGGCCGAGAAATCCGCCGCACCCCGCCGGTAAATCCACTTCATCAGCTGGCGGGCGCGAAACGGCTTGGCGCCGAGACGCTCGGCGACGAACGCCTCGAGTTCCGCGCGCGGTAAGCCGAGTAAATTCACGCCTTCGCCGGCCAAACAGTGTCTCCTGTGCTGCGCGCCCCTACGCTAGCGCGTACGCGGGCAGAGCTCAATTTCACGAAAGAAGTAACTGATTTCCCGGGCGGCGGTATCCGCCGCATCGGAACCATGGACGATGTTCTCATCGATGCTGCTGGCGAGATCGGCGCGAATCGTGCCCTTGGCCGCTTTTTTCGGATCGGTGGCGCCCATGACCTCGCGATTCTTCGCGATGGCGCCCTCGCCCTCGAGCACTTGCACCATCACCGGGCCGGAGGTCATGAAGCGCACCAGATCCTTGAAGAACGGGCGCTCGCGGTGCACGGCATAAAAGCCCTCCGCTTCCGCCTGCGAAAGTTGCATCATGCGCGCCGCCACCACCCGCAAGCCCGCCTGTTCGAAACGACGATAGACTTCGCCGATCAGGTTACGGCCGACGCCGTCCGGCTTGACGATGGAAAGAGTACGCTCGACTTGGCATGATGACCTCGATAGAATAGGGGAAGCCGCCCCTCGGGGGGCCGACAAAGACCGCGAAGTGTAATGGAGCGGGCGCGCTCAAGCAATCAGGATGACAACCGAAGTCCCTGTATTACCTGGAAAAACCTGCCTGGCGAAACATCGGCCTAGTGCAATGCTTTCAGCGTCTTGCGCTCGCGCAGCGAGCGACTATCGGACGGGGTCGCCCCGACCCCGTTTAATTCGGCGCGCAGCGCCTGAACTACACGTTAAAACTCTCGCCGCAGCCGCATTCGCCCTTGGCTTTCGGGTTCTGGAACTTGAACGCCTCGTTCAAACCCTGCTTGACGAAGTCCACCAGCGTCCCGTCGATCAGCGGCAAACTCAAGGGATCAACCACGACTTTCACGCCGCGCGCTTCGAAAACCGCGTCTTCCGGATGAATTTCATCGGCATAATTCACGACGTACGCGAATCCCGAACAACCGGTTTTCTTGATGCCGACGCGCAGGCCCAGGCCGGTTCCGCGTTGCGCCAAGTGAGATCGAACCCGATCAGCCGCCGATTCCGTCAACAAAATCGCCATACCGCGCCGCCCTCTAAGCTACGGCCACACCTGGGGCCGTTACGCTATACATAACACGCCGGTGAGCCGTGCGCACGGAACCAGAGCGTGATTTTCCCGTAATCCGAGCCTGCAGATGACGCTATCAGCGCTGCAGTGCAGCGGCCAGCGCGGCTGCCCAGGCGTCCTCGATGACCAATAGCCGGCCGCGTTTCTCGGCCGGCACCTCGAAGCGGTCGCTCAATTCCTGCACGCTCTCCGGCAGGGCGCCCCCGGGGCCGGCTCCGGCGGCATGCTCGGCCACCCATGCCGACACCGCGATGGTATGCGGGCAGCCGAATGCCAAAAACCGAGCCTCCCGGATGCCCTGCGAACCGACTTGAACGTCGAATTGCACCCAGGTACCCCGTGCGCGGCTGCCGGCGACACCACGATGAACATCGGCACCGCTGAGCACCCCGGCGCTCCCGGCAGTCTCGAAGTAGCGTATGGTCAGCTCGCTGTAATTCAAGTGCCGCCTATCCGGCGCAGGCGCAACACCGCCTCAGTGACGGCCGCCACCGCCGTATCGATATCCCCCTCGCCGGTGAAGCGGCCCAACCCGAACCGCAAGCTGCTTTCACTCAATATGTCGCCCCGGCCCAAGGCGCGCAGCACATAGGAAGGCTCCTGCAGCGCCGAAGTGCAGGCGGAGCCGGTCGAGACCGCCAGACGGCCGCGCAGCGCCGCGAGCAGGCTCTCGCCTTCAACCCCCTCGAACGATACATTGAGAATATGCGGCACCGAGCGAGCCGCGTCCCCGTTGCGCAATGTGCCGCCGAGCGCGGCCAAGCCCCGCCATAGCCGGTCCCTCAATGAGGCGATGCGTTCGGCCTCCGCCGGCGCCGCCGCACGCGCCAGCTCGAACGCCAGCCCCATGCCCACCACTTGATGGGTGGGGACGGTGCCGGCGCGCAGCCCGTGCTCCTGTCCGCCGCCGAATTGCAGCGCCGTCAGATGCGTGCCCGCGCCGCCGCGGCGCTGGGCCAGCAACAAGGCGCCCACGCCCTTGGGACCGTACACCTTGTGCGCCGACAGCGACATCAGATCCACGCCCAGCGCCGCGAAATCGATGGCGCTCTTGCCGGCGCCCTGCGCCGCGTCCACGTGCAGCCGCACGCCGCCATGTCTCGCGCAGATCGCGCCGATGGCCGCAATGTCTTGAACCACCCCGATCTCATTGTTGACGTGCATGATGGACACCAGCACCGTGTCCGTCCGCAGGGCCGCCGCGACCTGGTCGGGATCTATCACGCCGCCGCTGTCCGGCGCCAGGTAAGTGACGCGCCAGCCGCGCCGCTCGAGTTCGCGGCACGGATCGAGCACCGCCTTGTGTTCCGTGCGGGCCGTGACGATGTGCCGGCCATATTCGCGGTAATACTGAGCCACGCCGAAAATTGCCAAATTGTCGGCCTCCGTGGCACCGGAGGTCCAGATCGACTTCATTAGGCGAAGCCCCCACGCTCGCGGCGACCTGCGCGCGCGCCCTTTCCACCAGAGTCGCCGCGGCATGGCCGTACTCATGGCTCGACGCCGGATTGCCGAATTCGCCCTGCTCGCTCAGGCACTGCGCCATGGCCGCCGCCACCCGGGGATCGACGGGCGTCGTCGCCGCATTGTCGAGATACACGGGCCTGTTCACTCGGGCGCGCCGCCCTTCTCGCGCTGCCGCTGCGCCGACTGGCCTCGCCGGCCCTGCACCGCGCTCAGTATGCCGCGCAGGATGTTGAGCTCATTGCGGTCGAGCTGGGCGCGGTTGAACAAGCGCCGCAGGCGCTCCATGAGGTGCCCGGTGCGGTCGTCGAAATCGATTTCGCCGAGGACCTGGTGCAGGTGCGCGTAAAAATGCTCGACATCGCCCGACGGCGCCAGCGGCATTTCCAGCTGGGTGCACGATTGCGGCTGCTCGCGCGACATGAAAATCTCGTAGGCCAGAAGCTGCACGGACATGGCCAGATTCAGCGAGCAGTACTCGGGGTTGGCGGGGATGCGCACCAGCACATTGCAATGCTTCAAGTCCTCGGTGCCAAGCCCGTAGCGCTCCGAGCCGAACAGCAAGCGCGGCCCGATTCTCCCCGCCCAACCCGACGATGCGCCCGGCCACGTCGCGCGGCGTCGTGAACTCCCAGTAATACGAGCGCGGGCGCGAAGTCGTACCCGCGATGAATTGGGCGTCGCCGATGGCCTCGGCGACCGTATCGACGATGCGCGCCCGGCTGAGAATGTCGTCCGCGCCGGCCGCCAGCGCATTGGCTTCCGCATGGGGGAAGGAGCGCGGGCGCACCAGGACCAAATCGCGTCAGAGCCATGTTCTTCATGGCGCGCGCCACCGACCCGATATTGCCGGGATGGCTGGGATCGATGAGGACGATGCGAACGAGGGCCGTCATGAGTCTGCTATTCTAGCGCCCAATATGCAACCCCTCCTGAATATCGGCATGCGTGCCGCCCGGCGCGCCGGCGATCTGATCGTGCGCAGCCTTTCGCGCCTCGATTCCCTGAAAATCGACAGCAAGGGCCGCAACGATTTCGTGACCGACATCGACCGCAAGGCCGAGGCCGACATCATCGCCACCATTCGCCGCAGCCACCCGCAGCACGCGTTTCTGGCCGAGGAGAGCGGCCGCAGCGGCGACAATGAGTTCGTGTGGATCATCGATCCGCTCGACGGCACCACCAATTTCCTGCATGGCTTTCCGACCTTCGCGGTGTCGATAGCGCTCGAGCACAAGGGCCGTCTGCAGCACGCCGTCGTCTACGATCCCATGCGCCAGGAATTCTTTACCGCCTCGCGCGGCGACGGCGCGCAGCTCGAGGGCAAGAAAATCCGGGTGAGCGCGCAGCGCACCTTGGAAGGTTCGCTGATCGGCACCGGTTTCCCGTTTCGCGCCGACGCCACCTACGTCGATGAGTATCTCGCCATGCTCAAGGTGATCATGTCCAGCGCCGCGGGCGTGCGCCGGCCGGGTGCGGCTTCGCTGGATCTCGCCTATGTGGCGGCCGGACGCATCGACGGTTTCTGGGAATTCGGCCTCTCCCCCTGGGACACCGCGGCCGGAACTCTGCTGATTCAAGAGGCCGGCGGGCGGGTCGGCACGCCCGCGGGCGCCGAATACGCGCTCGGCCCCAACATCATTGCCGGCAACCCCAAGGTGTACCAGGCACTGCTCGAGGCGCTCGGGCCGCTCACGCCGGCCGGCCTGCGCACTTAACGAACGCCTGCCCGGCGAATCGCCCGCGTGCCGCGGGCACTCGCTAGGCGCATGGGCAGCAGGCATACTTCCGGCGTCTCAGGCCACGAATCTTAACAACAGAACACCGAGGGATACCGCATGAGTCTGTTCCGCACCAAACCGATCGACGTCAATGCCGATACGGGCCTGAAACGCTGCCTCGGCGCTTTCGACCTTACCATGCTCGGCATCGGCTGCATCATCGGCACCGGCATCTTCGTGCTCACCGGTGTGGTCGCGGCTCAGCATTCCGGCCCGGCGATCGTGCTGTCCTTCATCCTGTCCGGCATCGCCTGCGCCTTCGCCGCGCTGTCCTATGCCGAGCTGGCGGGCGCCATCGGCGGCGCCGGCAGCGCCTATGGTTACGCCTATTCCGGCATCGGCGAGCTGATCGCCTGGATCATCGGCTGGGATCTGATCCTGGAATACGCCATCGCCACCTCCACCGTGGCCATCGGCTGGTCCGGCTACTTCGGCAAGATCATGGAACTGCTCGGCGTGCATCTGCCGCCTGCGCTGATGAATGCCCCCCTCGACGGCGGCATCGCCAATGTGCCGGCCATGGTCATCGTGCTGCTGCTGTCGGTGCTGCTGTCGATCGGCGTGCGCGAATCCGCGCGTTTCAACACCGTCATGGTGTTCGTCAAGCTCGCCGCCGTCATCATATTCATCCTCGTCGCCGCGCCCCACATCAATCCGGCCAATTGGCATCCCTTCATCCCGCCGCAGGTCACCGACGCCGACGGCCACTCGCACTTCGGCTACGGCGGCATTCTCAGCGGCGCATCGCTGATTTTCTTTGCCTACATCGGCTTCGACGCGGTGTCCACCGCGGCGGAGGAAACGATCAAACCGCAGCGCAACCTGCCCATCGGCATCATCGCCTCGCTGGTGATCTGCACCATCCTTTACATCGTCGTTTCCGGCATCCTCACCGGCGTGGTGCATTACGACCAGATCGACATCAAGGCGCCCATCGCCGACGCACTGAAGCAGCTCGGCATCGGCTGGGCCGAAGCGCTGATCTCGGTCGGCGCCCTGGCCGGCATCACCACCGTGATGCTGGTGCTCTACTTCGGCCTCACCCGCGTGGTGCTGGCCATGTCGCGCGACGGCCTGCTGCCCCAGCCCATGGCCAAGGTCAATCCGAAGACCCAGACGCCGGTTCGCCTGATCCTGGGTTCCGGCGTGATCATCGCGCTGATCGCCGGCCTGTCGCCCATCGGCAAGGTGGCGCAGCTGGTCAATCTCGGCACGCTCGCCGCCTTCTTCATGGTTTGTGCCAGCGTCATCGTGCTGCGCAAGACCCGTCCCGAACTGAAGCGCCCATTCCGCACGCCGCTGGTGCCGCTGGTGCCGCTGCTGGGCATGGGTTTCTGCGCCTTCCTCATGGCGGGGCTGCCGTCGATCACCTGGGAGGCCTTCTTCATCTGGTCCGGATTCGGACTGGCGATCTACTTCTCCTATTCGCACGGTCATAGCCAACTCGCCGAGCAAACCTGAGCAAGGAGCGCGCTAGTACTCGGCACGATGATGTTGACCGGTCGGTTGGGTGCATACGCCCGGAAGGCTCTGCGCGCCGATGTATATGGGCCCAATGCGAAGGGCCTGGGGAGCTAAGAGGGCTGGAAGCCCCCCCGTCCGCGGTCAAGCGTGGCCGCGCCGTCGCAGGCGAATGTTGATCCATTCCACGGCCGCCGAGAAAGCCATCGCAAAATACAAATAGCCGTTGGGGATTTCCATGTCCAGGGACTCGGCGATCAACGCGGCGCCCACCAGCACCAGCGACGCCAGCGCCAATACCTTGATCGTCGGATACCTCTCGATGAATCCGCTGATCGCGGAGGACACCATCATCATCACCAGGACCGAGCCGACGATGGCGGCGATCATGACCTCGATGTGCCGGGAGAGTCCGACCGCCGTGAACACCGAATCGAGCGAAAACACGATGTCGATGACGCCGATCTGCAAGACGATCAGCCAAAAGCCGTTCAGCAGCCCGGGCTTGCGGGTTTCCGACTTGCCTCGGAGCATGTCGCGAATCTCCAGCGGGCTCTTCACCAGCAAGAAAAGGCCGCCGCCGAACAGAATCAAATCGCGGCCGGAAATTTCATTGCCGAGCACGGTGAACAGCGTCGCGCGCAGGGTCGCGATCCAGGTGATCGAAAACAGCAGAGCGATCCGCGTGACCATGGCGAATAACAGGCCCAGGAATCGCGCGCTGCGCCGGCGCCCGGCGGGCAGCCGGTCGACCAGAAGGGAGAGAAAAATGATGTTGTCGATGCCGAGGACGATCTCGAGCACCAGCAGCGTCAGGAATGACAGCCAAACTTGCGGGTCCGAGAGCAGTGTCATCGGGCCACTCTATTGCTCGGGCACCCGGACGGCAAGGCGTGGACCGCCTCCGTCTGCGCTAAGGCAGGCCGTCGACTTCCTCCGGCTTGGTGGATTTGCGTTCCAGCAAATCGTCGGTGCGCAGCCCCAAGTCCAGTGCCAGCGCCGAAGAAATGTAGATCGACGAATAGGTGCCGGCGACGATGCCGATCACCAAGGCGGCGGAAAACGGCATGCAGGGTCTCGCCGCCGAAGAACAGCAGCGCCAGGACCACCAGCAAGGTCACCAGCTTGGTCATCAAGGTTCGCGACAGCGTTTGATTGATGGACTCGTCGATGACCTGGGCGATGCTGAGCCTGCGAGCGGTGCGGGCGCGTTCGCGGATGCGGTCGAAGACGATCACGGTGTCGTTCAGCGAATAGCCGATCACCGCCAGGATGGCCGCGATCGCCGTCAGGTCGAAGGTCATCTGGCTCAGGGCGAAGAATCCGATCACGCAGATGGGATCGTGCAGCACGGCCAGAATGGCGCCCAGCGCCAGCTTGGGCGTGAAGCGGAACAACACATAGATCAAGATCAGGACCAGGGTGGCGAACAGAGCCCAGCCGCCCTTGACGAACAGTTCCTGCCCCACCTGGGGACCGACCACCGCCGTACTCTGCAGCTTGACGCCGGGTGCCACCGCGGTGAACACCTCGAGAATGTGCGCGCCGATCTGGTCGCCCTTGGCGTTGGGATCGGGCGGCAGGCGGACCAATATGTCGCGCGAGCTGCCGAACACCTGGACCTGGGCGTTCGCCACTCCCGCCTTCTGCAGCGCGGTGCGCAACGCTTCGATGTTCGGCGCCTGAGTGAAATTGGTCTCCACCACCACACCGCCCGTGAAATCCACGCCGAGATTCAAGCCGCGGAACACGACCAGCGCGATCGACGCGATGATCAGCGCGGCCGACAGCCCGTACCACACCTTGCGGGTGTGCATGAACGGGAAGCGCGTGACCTTGTGAAAAAATTCCATGTAATACCTCGGATCCTGAGCCTGTCTTCAAATCGACCCAGCGTTCAAATCGACCCAGTCTTCAAATCGATCGAAAATGGTCGATCTTGCGTTTTCCGCCGTAAATGACTTGCACCAAGGCGCGGCTGCCCATCACCGCCGTGAACATCGACGTGACGATTCCGAGCATCAGCACCACCGCGAAGCCGCGCACCGCGCCGGCGCCGAACAGCCACAGCACCAGGCCCGCGATGAAGGCGGTCACGTTCGAGTCGAAGATGGCGGAGAAGGCGCGCTCGAATCCGGCGGTGATGGCCGCGCGCGGCGAGACGCCGTTGCGCAATTCCTCGCGGATGCGCTCGTAGATCAGAATGTTGGCGTCGACCGCCATGCCGACGGTCAACACCACGGCCGCGATGCCCGGCAAGGTCAGCGCCGCGCCGAGCAGCGACAGCAGCGCGGTCAGCATGATCACATTGGCGGCCAGGGTCAGGTCCGCGATCAAGCCGAACACCTTGTAATAGATCGCCATGAAAATGAACGCGGCCAGCATGCCGAACACCATGGCGTGCACGCCCTTGTCGATGTTGTCCTGGCCCAGGCTCGGGCCGATGGCACGTTCCTCCACCGGGGTCAGCGGCGCCGCCAGTCCGCCGGCGCGCAGCAGCAGCGCCAGTTCCCGCCCCTCGATCGGATTGACGCCGGTGATCTGGAAGTTGTTGCTGAACACGCCGCGAATCGTCGCGCGATTGATGACCTCTTCGGTGGTGCGGTCGACGTCCACGCCCTGGGCATTCTTTTCGCGCGAGCGGTCGATGAACACCACCGCCATCAAATGGCCGAGATTCTCCTGGGTATTCTTCAGCATCTTCGCCGCGCCGCGGGCGTCCAGGCTCACCGACACGGCCGGGCCGTCCTGGGTATTCGGCTGGAACGAGGCATCGGTCAGCTGATCGCCCGTGACCACCACGTCGCGCTTCAGCAGCACCGGCTGCTTGTCGCGGGTGTAGTACAGCTTGGAGCCCAGCGGCACGCGCCCGGTGCTGGCCGCTTCCAGCGGATTGTTGGACTCATCGACCATGCGAAATTCCAGGGTCGCGGTCTTGCCGAGGATTTTCTTCACCTCGGCCGAATTCTGCAGGCCCGGCAATTGAATGGCGATGCGGTCCACGCCCTGGCGGGCGACCTGCGGCTCCGACACGGCGAGTTCCGGGCTGTTGAGGCGATTGCGCAGGATCACGATGTTCTGCTGCACCGCGTAGTCCTCGCGCTCCTTGATGTCCTGCGGCGTCAGCCTCAGTTCCAGAGCCGGCGCGCCGCCGACCGTCGTATCGGTCAACGTCATGTTGCGGTTGTCCGCCAATATCGCCGCCTTGCCCTTGGCGAAGCTGTCGGCGTCGCTGAACAGCACTCGCACCCGGTCCGTCGGATAGTCCACGACCACGTCCTGATACGGCACTCGCGCGGCTGCGCAGCGACGCGCGAAAATCCTGCTCGTGCCGATCGAGCAGCTGCTTCACGGCGCCCTGCACGTCGACCTGGTACACCAGGTACACGCCGCCGCGAAGATCCAAGCCCAATTTGACGGGGCTCAGGCCCAAATTGCGCATCCATTCCGGAACGCGCGAGGCCTGCGAGAGGGCGATCGTGAACTGATTGGGCCGCGCCTCGTTGATCAGATCGCGCGCCTTCAATTGATCCTGTTTGCTGCTGAAGCGCAGCGTCAGGCGTCCCTGCTCGAGAAACGCGCCGGTCGGCGTCACGCCCTTGTCCTTGAGGATTTGCTCGACCGCGGTGCGATCCGCGTCGACCACCGGCGGCGCGATCGCGCGCCAGCTGCAACGCGTTTTCCTCGCCGAACAGATTGGGCACCGCCAGGAAGATCCCGATCAGCAGCACGATCGCGACCAACGCGATCTTCCAGCGCGGATACGCGATCATGCGCTCTTGACCGTGCCCTTGGGCAACACCTGCGAGACCTGGAATTTCTGCAGCTTGACGTTGACGCCGCTGGCGATTTCCACGGTCAGGAATTGCTCGCCCACCTCGGTCACCTTGCCGAGAATGCCGCCGGTGGTCGCTACTTCATCGCCCACGGCGACCTTGGAGAGCATTTCGCGCTGCTCTTTGGCGCGCTTGTTCTGCGGCCTGATGAGCAGAAAGTAAAACACCACCAGAAGCAGGACGGGCAGCAGCAGGGCACTCAACATGCTCTGCCCGCCGCCCGCGCCGGCGGCCTGCGCATTTGCCGTATTGATGAAGAAATCCATTGTTACACCCAATTGTTGCGAAGACGCCACGGCACAAAGCCGCGTAGTATACAGCAGCCGGACGCAAACTTAACGCAGGCAGCCCCGCTGCCAAATCAACCTGGGCATCCGGCCGCCTTCAAGGCATAGAACTCGGCGGCGTAGGCCTCGAACCGGCCCGCCTCGATCGCCGCCCGAATCTCCCTCATCAGGCGTTGATAGAAATACAGATTGTGGATGGTGTTCAGGTGCGCGCCCAATATTTCGCCGCACTTGTCCAAATGCCGCAAATAGCTGCGGCTGTAGTTGCGGCAGGTGTAGCAGCCGCATCCCTCCTCGATCGGGCCGGTATCCTTTTGGTGAGCCGCATTGCGGATGTTGATGGCACCGCCGCGGGTGAACAGATGGGCATTGCGCGCATGCCGGGTCGGCATCACGCAATCGAACATGTCGATGCCGCGGCGCACCGCCTCGACGATGTCCTCGGGCCGTCCCACGCCCATGAGGTAGCGCGGCTTGCCGGACGGCATCAGCGGCAGCAAGCCATCGAGCACGAGATCGCGCTCTGTCTCGCTCTCCCCCACCGCCAGTCCGCCGACGGCGAGTCCCGCAAAGCCGATTTCCTCGAGTGCGGCCAGAGATGCGGCAGCGCAAATGCGGGTAAACGCCGCCCTGCACGATGCCGAACAGAGTCCCCGGAGGCTCGGTGCGGTAGTACTCGCGAAAGCCGCGCAGCGCCCAGCGCATGGACAATTCCATGGACGCGCGCGCCTCGGACTCGGTCGCCGGATACGGCGTGCACTCATCGAAGCTCATGGCCACATCCGACGCCAGCGTGCGCTGAATGCGCATGGATTCCTCGGGTGAGAGAAACACCTGCGCACCGTCCACGGGCGAGCGGAAATGCGCACCCTCCTCGGTGATCTTGCGCATCTCCGCCAAGCTCCACACCTGAAAACCGCCCGAGTCGGTGAGGATGGGCCGCCGCCAATGCATGAAGCCGTGCAGTCCCTGATGCGCCGCGATGACCTCGAGGCCGGGCCTGCAGATACAGGTGAAAGGTGTTGCCGAGCACGATTTCGGCGCCGATGTCCTCGAGATCCTCCGGCGTCATTGCCTTGACCGTGCCGTAGGTACCGACCGGCATGAACGCCGGCGTCTCCACGGTGCCGCGCGGAAAATCGAGCCGGCCGCGCCGTGCCGCGCCGTCTTGCGCCAGCAGTTCGAATCTCATGCGGGTTCCGTCACACGGTCTCCAGTGCCGATGCCGAGGGGGTCAAAAACATCGCGTCACCGTAGCTGAAAAATCGATACCGCGCCTGCACCGCATGCGCGTAGGCCGCCAGCAGCGTCTCTCGTCCGACGAAGGCCGCGCACAGCATCAACAGCGTCGACTCCGGCAGGTGAAAATTGGTGAGCATGGCATCCACCGCGCGAAACTTGTGCCCGGGCTTGATGAAAATGCGCGTAGCTCCGCGATACGGCGCGACGGCGCGGCTCGAACCGGCCGCGCCGCGCTGCCCTGCGGCCTGGCTCGCCGCAGTCTCCAAACTCCTCACCACCGTCGTACCCACCGCAATCACACGGCCGCCGGCGGCGCGCGTCGCATTGATCGCGGCACACGTGGCCTCGGGCACCTCGAGGTACTCCTCGTGCATCTCATGCCCTTCGATATCGTCCACCCGCACCGGCTGGAAGGTGCCGGCGCCGACGTGCAGAGTGACGAAGGCATGGCGTATCCGCCGCTCCTGAAGCGCGGCAAATGTATCCGCATCGAAATGCAGTCCCGCCGTGGGCGCCGCGACGGCGCCCGGGGTGCGCGCATACACGGTCTGATAGCGCTCGCGATCGGCGCTTTCCGCCTCGCGGTCGATGTAGGGAGGCAGCGGGTATCTCGCCGTGGGCCTCGAAGAAAGCCGCCACATCGCAGGAGAAGTGCAGGCGGAACAGATCGCCCTGCCTTCCGAGCATGCTCGCGCGATGGCCGCCGGCCAGCTTGACGGCGGCGCCGGGCTTCAGGCCCTTGCTGGCGCGCACCTGCACCAGCGCGGTGTCGGCCGTCAGCGCGCGCTCGAGCAGAATCTCGACGCGTCCGCCGCTTTCCTTGAGGCCGAAAGCGCGCGCGGGAATCACGCGCGTATCGTTGAAAACCAGCAAATCCGCCGGGCTCAGCAAGGACGGAAAATCGCGAAATTGAAGGTCGCGCCGCGATCCGCAAGCGCCGTCCAGCGCCAGCATCCGGCTGGCGGAGCGCGTCGCCGTGGGCCGCTGGGCAATGAGTTCCTGGGGGAAGATCGAAGTGAAAGTCCGTGCGCTGCATGTATTCGGGCATTCTACCAAGAGCGGCAATCGCCCCAATAATCAAATATACTGCGCGGCCTGGCATGCCCGGATGGCGGAACTGGTAGACGCGCCGGACTCAAAATCCGGTGGTGCCTGACACCGTGTGGGTTCGATTCCCTCTCCGGGCACCAGAATTTTATTTATGGATGTCCTTTGAATTTCTGCAGCAACTGCGGCTCGCCCGTCGAATTCAAGATTCCCGCCGGGGACCATCTGCCGCGCTTCGTATGCACGAGCTGCGGCATGGTCCACTACAAGAACCCGCTGCTGGTTCTGGGCTGCGTGCCCGAGTGGCAGGGCAAGATCTTGCTGTGCCGCCGCGCCATCGAGCCGCGCCTGGGGTTTTGGACGGTGCCGGCCGGCTTCATGGAAAACGGCGAAACCTTGCAAGCCGCCGCGGCGCGCGAGTGTTACGAGGAGGCGCTGGCGAAGGTCGAGATCGGCTCGCTGTTGGCGGTGGTCAGCGTGACGGGCGCCAACCAGGTGCACGTGATGTTCCGGGCCAAATTGCTGCAGCCGGAATTCGCGCCGGGGCCGGAGAGCCTGGAGGTCGGCTTGTACGAAGAGGCCGAGATCCCCTGGGCGCAGCTGGCGTTTCCCAGCGGCGAATTCACTTTGCGCAAATACTTCGAGGACCGCAGCGCCGGGCGCGAGGATCATCACTTCGTCGAGTTGAGCCGCCGGTTGAAATCCTGACCGCGGCCGCAGCATCATCGGCAGACAGTCGTCCTAGGGATCCGGCTCCGCGTCTGTGGCAGAATAGTATTCACGTTTAACAGGTACAACCAAGGGTAAGTCATGGCATTCGTGGTCACCGAAAGCTGCATCAAGTGCAAATATATGGATTGCGTGGAGGTTTGCCCCGTCGACTGTTTCCACGAAGGCCCGAATTTTCTGGTGATCGATCCCGATGAGTGCATCGACTGCACGCTGTGCGAGCCGGAGTGTCCGGTGGAAGCCATCTTCTCGGAAGAAGAGATCCCGGACGGCCAGGAAAGCTTTCTCAAGCTGAACGCGGAACTGGCCAAGAAATGGCCCGTGATCAGCGAGAAAAAGGCGGCGCCGGCCGATGCCAAGCAATGGGAAGGCGTGCCGGAGAAGCTCAAGCTGCTCGAGCGCTAGCGCCCTTCACCCGGCGGCGGCTGAAGGGCCGAGGCGCTCGCAGGATAAGGGATCAGCGCTTCGCCAACTGCAGCTCCTTGATCTGCTGCACCAGTTCGCGCGGCGGCATGTAGCCGGAGATGTAGTCGCCCTTCTCCGTGACGATGGCGGGCGTGCCGCGCACTCCGATGCTTTGTCCCAGGGCATATTCGCGGGCCACCGGCGTCGCCGCGCAAGTCTTGCTCATGTCCAACTGAGCGCCCGCCTTCGCGCGGGTCAGCGCTTCGTTGCGATCCGGCGAGCACCACACGACTTCGGCTTTTTTCCAGCTTTCCGTGTTGGGGCCGGTGCGCGGATAGAACATGTAGCGCACGCGTACGCCCAAGCGGTTCAATTCAGCCATCTCGCTGTGCAGCTTGCGGCAATAGGCGCAATCGACGTCGGTGAACACGGTGATGGTGTACTGCGGATTCCTCGGCCCGAAGATCAGCATCTGCGATTCGGGAACCGCGCTGATCATGGCGACGCGCGCGCGCGTGCGCTGCGCTTCGGTCAGATTTTCGCGCGACTTCATGTCATAGAGATTGCCGTCGAGAAAATACTTGCCGTCGGCGGTCAAGTAGCTGACCTCGGCTCCCTGCACGAACTCGTAGATGCCGGCGATCGGCGAAGGCCGCAAATCCTCGAGCTTCGAACCGGCCGGCAGGAGCTTCAGCAAGCGCCGCGCGGGGATCCGCGGACTGCATCGGCGGGCGCCGCTCGGGCGGCATCGGCCGCCGCGTGAGCCGGATCGGCGGGCACGGCGTGCGCGGCATCGGTTTGCGCCGCGCGCACATCCAGACCCGCGGCACAGGCGAACACAGCGAAGGCAGCAAGGATTCTCAACATGAACGACTCCGGCGGAATTGACTGTTTCGACCCTGCGGCGAGCCGCAGGTTCACGCAATCCTAGCAGACGCTCGCTAGCCGCGCGGGTGATGCTGAGAATGCAGCTCTTTCAGGCGCTCGCGCGCGACGTGAGTGTAGATCTGGGTCGTCGACAGATCGCTGTGCCCCAGGAGCATCTGCACGACGCGCAGATCCGCTCCGTGGTTCAGCAAATGAGTCGCGAAGGCATGGCGCAAGGTGTGCGGCGAGAGTTCCTTCTCGACGCCGGCCTTCTTGGAATAGCGCTTGATGATGTGCCAGAAAGCCTGGCGCGTCATGCGGTCGCCGCGGCGCGTCGGAAACAAGTAATCGGTCTGCCGTTCCAGCAATATCTCGACGCGCGGACCCTGCATGAATTGCTGCAGCCATTTCACCGCCTCTTCGCCCAGCGGAATCAGGCGCTCGCGATTGCCCTTGCCGACCACGCGCATCACGCCCTGATTGAGATTGACCTGATTGTGCTTCAGGCTCACGAGTTCGGAGACTCGCAGGCCCGTGGCATACAGCACTTCGAGCATGGTGCGGTCGCGATGCCCCAGCGGGTCGGACACCGTCGGCGCCTCGAGCAGCGAATCGACTTCGGCTTCGGTCAGCGATTTGGGCAGAGAGCGGCCGATCTTCGGCATGGCGATCTGCGCCGTCGGATCGAGCTCGATCAAACCCTCGCGCACCATGAAACGGAAAAATCGGCGGAAGCTCGACAGCTGCCGGGCCGTCGATCGGGGCCTGCGATCCGCCCTCGACCCGGGCCGCGATGAAGCCCAGTAATTCAATGCGCGTGGCCTTGAGCAAGGCGCTGTCGCGCTCTTCCAGCCAGCGCGCCAATGCGGTCAGATCGGCGCGATAGGCCGCCAGCGTATTGGCCGACAGTCCGCGCTCCAGCCACACCGCATCGAGGAAGCGCTGCAGGGCGGGATCCGCCGCTTCGCGCACAGCCGGTACCGCTGCGCCCGAGGTGCGTGTATAAACCGTCCGTTTGAGAGCCGTCGCCATAGTTTTCCGCGTGAGTGTTCGCACGAAATGGTGCTGTACGCGCTACCGGGATCCAGTATGCGAGGGGTGCTGCGCAGGTCGGCGTGACCAGAATCACAGTACAGTTAAGTATTAACATAAGGAGAACCAGATCACAGAAGACAAGCAGGCGAGCCCGCGCAGGGCCGCGCAGCCGCTGTATACCGCCTATTGCCTGGCGCTGTTCACGGTCCTGGGTTTGACCGTGCTGGTGATCAATCTGTTCCTGCCGAGCCTGCGCCGGCGCCGCCTGATGGCCGGGGTGTTCTCGCGCGCCTTTTTGCGCGCTGGCCGGCGTTCCGTTCGAGCGTCGAGGGACTGAATCGGCTGCCGCAGGTGCCCTGCGTGGTCGTGGCCAATCATGCCAGCTACATCGACGGCTTGGTCGCCGCCGCGGCGCTGCCGCCCGACTTTGCCTTCGTGATCAAGAAGGAAATGGTGCGCGTGCCGCTGGCCGGCCTGCTGCTGCGGCGCCTGGGGTCGCAGTTCGTCGAACGCTTCAACCGGCACAAGGGCGGAGTCGATGCGCGCCGCGTGCTGAAACTCGCCGCCACCGGCCAGTCCCTGGTGTTCTTTCCCGAGGGCACCTTCAACGAGATCCGCCAGATCGGCAAGTTTCTCGGCGGTGCATTCGCGACCGCGGCGCGCTCCGACATGCCCGTCGTGGCCATGGCCATTCACGGCACGCGCGCCGTCCTGCCGCCCGGGCGGCCTGGCCGTGCACCGCGCTGCCGATTCGCGTTGAAATACTTGAAGTTCTCGCCGCGAGCGATGCCAGGCAGCGCAGCCGCGAGCTGATCGCGCGGGCCGTGGGCGAGCCGCTGGCGCCTTGAACGCGGCCCTTAGGTCTTGGGCATGAGCCCATCGCGGCTATACTAGGAGCACTCCCCGTAACCATCCATGGAAATGCCTCATGAATTCTGATCCCGTCGTTATTTTGGCCGCCCGCCGCACGCCGGTCGGCGCCTTTCAAGGCGCTTTCGCCTCGGTCACCGCCCCGCAACTCGGAGCGGTCGCGATCAAGGCGGCTCTCGCGGACTCCGGAGTGGCCGCCTCGCAGATCGACGAAGTCATCATGGGCTGCGTCCTGTCGGCCGGACTCGGCCAGGCACCGGCGCGTCAGGCAGCCTTGGGCGGCGGGATTCCCGCGAGCGTTCCGAGCACCACGGTCAACAAGATGTGCGGCTCCGCGATGCGCGCCGTCATGCTGGGCTGCGACCAGATCCTCGCCGGCTCCGCCAAGGTCGTCGTGGCCGGCGGCCTCGAATCCATGACCAATGCGCCCTACCTGCTGCCCAAGGCGCGCGCCGGCTACCGCATGGGGAACCAAGAAGTGCTGGACCACATGTTCTACGACGGCTTGCAAAGTCCCTGGGATGGACAGCTCATGGGCTGTTTCGCCGAGGCCACGTCGGAGAAGTACGATTTCACCCGCAAGGCCCAGGACGACTTCGCCGCCGAATCGGTGCGGCGGGCGCTGGCCGCCGTCAACCGGGGCGATTTCGCGGCCGAGATTGCCGCGGTCACGGCCAAGACCCGCAAGGGCGAAGTCGTGGTCGACAAGGATGAGACGCCCTTCACCCTCGATATCGCCAAGATCCCCACGCTCAAGCCGGCCTTCAAAAAAGACGGCACGGTGACCGCCGCGAGTTCCTCCGGGATTTCCGACGGCGCGGCGGCCCTGGTGCTGGCGCGCGAATCCTTCGCAGCGTCGCAGGGCCGCAAGCCTCTGGCGCGCATCCTGGGCTATGCCAGTTTTGCGCGCGAACCGGAATGGTTCACGCTGGCGCCGGTGGGCGCGATGCAGAAATTGCTGACGCAATTGAATTGGCAGGCCAAGGACGTCGATCTGTACGAAATCAACGAGGCGTTTGCCGCGGTGCCCATGGCCGCGATCAAGGATCTGGGCCTGGATCATCAGAAGGTGAACGTCAACGGCGGAGCCTGCGCGCTCGGGCATCCGATCGGCGCCACCGGAGCGCGCATCCTGACCACGCTGCTGTACGCGCTGCGCGCGCGCGGCAAGAAGCGCGGCATCGCCAGCCTGTGCATCGGCGGCGGCGAAGCGACGGCGATCGCCATCGAACTGATGTGAATCCGGCCGCGCGGTAGCTCAGTGACGTCCTGCAGTTCGTGCTCACGCGTGGACGGCGGGCGTCGCGCAGGTTACGCTCAATCGCCCGGAGAAGCGCAACGCCTTGGATCGCGCGCACCATCGCCGCGCTGACCGAGGAATTGCGGCGCTGCGCAGGCGACCCGGCCGTGCGCGTCGTGCAGATCACGGGGGCCGGCAAGGTGTTTTGCGCGGGCGCCGACCTCAACGAGATGCAGGCGCAGGCGCAGCGCCGGCGAAGCGGCCAACCTGGCGGATGCCGAGCAGCTGGCCGCGCTGCTGAGCGCTCTTGGATTCCATGCCGAAGCCGACGCTGGCGCGCGTCAACGGCGATGGCTATGGCGGAGCGCTCGGACTGCTCGGCGCCTGCGACATCGTGGTGGCGGTGGATACTGCAAAGTTCGCTTTCACCGAAGTGCGCCTCGGAATCATCCCCGCGGTCATTTCGCCCTTCGTGCTGGGCAAGATCGGCGAGAGCGCGGCGCGGCGCTACTTTCTGACCGCGGAGACGCTGAGCGCGGCGACTCTCGAAGGAGATGGGGCTGGTGCACGAAGTCGTGGCCGCCGAGCTGCTCGACGCGAGCTGCGCGCGCATCATCGAGGCGCTGCTGCAAGGGCGCCCGGGCGCTCTGGCGCGAAGCCAAGGCGCTCATCCGGGATGTAGCCCGTGCATCCGCGCCGGGACCGAGCGGCTGCCTCCATGGAAGCGGCAGGCGCGTCTGGCGCGCTTGCGCGTCCAAGCAGAAGCCCAGGAAGGTTTCGGCGCCTTCTTCGCCAAGCGCAAGGCCGGCTGGCGCAGGACTGAGCCGCGCAGACGCAGCTGCAGGCTCCTCGACCCCAGTGCGACGCAAAAGTGGGGTGGGCGTCCTTGCCCGAGCCATGCCCAAATCCCTTGGCCATCCTGGAAGCCGGCGTCCGTGGCCTGTCAACATGGGTGTCCCCACTGAGTAAAGCGACGGGACTGCGCAAATTCCCTCATCGGCTGTCCGCCTGGTGGACGCCTCCCCGGTACTCCCCGGTTTGTGATCTACTAGCGCCGATTTTTCATGGCCCCATCTTCCGGCCCAATCTCGACTTAGGTGCAGTTCGATGAGCGAAACCCCGCGCGATGTCATGGAATACGAGGTTGCGATCGTCGGCGCCGGCCCCGCCGGGCTGGCCTGCGCGATCCGCCTGAAGCAGCTCAATCCCGCCTTGAGCGTCTGCGTGCTGGAGAAGGCCGCGAGTCTGGGGGCGCACTCGCTGTCCGGCGCGGTCATGGAACCCGGGCCTCTCGACGAATTGCTGCCCGAGTGGCGCGGCCCATGCCCCGGCGATCTGCGTGCCGGCCGCGCGCGACGAGTTTCTGTTCATGACGCGCCGCAAGCGCTATCGGCTGCCGACGCCGCCGCAGATGGCGAATCACGGCAACTTCATCATCTCGCTGGGACAGCTGATCCCGATTCTCGGTCAGGAGGCCGAGAAGCTCGGTGTCGACGTGTTTGCCGGATTTGCGGCGGCGGAGGCCTTGTTCGACGAGGCCGGCGCCGTCAAGGGCGTGCGCATCGGCGACATGGGCGTCGAAAAGAACGGCGAACCCGGACCGAATTTCGCCTTGGGTCCCGAGATTCACGCCAAGATCACCCTGTTCTGCGAGGGCTGCCGCGGCAGCGTCTCGAAGCAACTGATCAAGCGCTTCAAGCTCGATGCCGGCAAGTCGCCGCAGACCTATGGCCTGGGATTCAAGGAGCTGTGGCAGCTGCCGCCCGGCCGCGTCCAGCCCGGCCTCATTCAGCACACCCTGGGCTGGCCGCTCGACTACCAACACCTACGGCGGCAGCTTTCTGTACCACCTCGACAACGATCGGGTGTATGTGGGCTTCGTCGTCGGCCTGGACTACGAGGATCCGCGCTTCAAGCCCTTCGAGGCCTTCCAGCAGTACAAGAATCACCCCGACATCAAGAGCCTGCTGCAAGGGCGGCGAAATCATCGCCGGCGGCGCGCGCACCGTGATCGAAGGCGGCTATCAATCGATGCCGACGCTCGAAATGCCGGGTGCGATGCTGGTCGGCGATGCCGGCGGCACGCTCAACACGCCGAAGATCAAGGGCATCCATCAGGCGATTCGTTCCGGCATGACCGCCGCCGAGCACTTCGTCGAGAAAGGCACGAGCGTTGGGTTCGACAAGCGCTGGCGCGAATCGAAGGGCGGCCGGGAGCTGCACAAGGTGCGCAATATCCGGCCCGGGATTCCGCCGCGGGCTGTGGTTCGGTCTCGCCAACGCCGCGCTCGAAACCGTCGACCTTCGGGAAATTGCCGTGGACGCTGGCCAATCACGCCGACGACACGGCGCTCAAGCGGCTGGATGACTACGCATCGCCGGACCGCGACTGGGGCGACCGCGAGCTGCCGCCGCGCGACCGGCTGGCATTCGTATTCTTCGCCGCGACCACGCACGATGAGAATCAGCCCGTGCATCTGCATGTGGCGGACACCACGCTGTGCGCGACGCGCTGCATCAAGGAATTCGGCAATCCCTGCACCAATTTCTGTCCGGCGAACGTCTACGAGATGATCGACGACGGCAGCGGCGGCAAGAAACTGCAGATCAATTCCTCCAACTGCGTGCATTGCAAGGCCTGCGACATCAAGGAACCCTACGCCGGGCAGATCACCTGGGTGACGCCGGAGGGCGGTTCCGGTCCGAACTACCAGAGCCTCTAAGATCATCCGCGTCGGTGGTGGCCAACAGCCTCAAGTCGGTGGAATCGCGCCTCGAGCGCGCGAGGTCGCGGCCCATCGGCTCGAATTCGACGCAGCCCAGCGGGATGCCGCGGTCCGGCTCGATCGCCTGAGCGCCGCTCTCGTGGAGTCCTCGCAATCCGCTCGGCGAGAGGCTGCGCGCGCACCTGCGCTGGCTGCCGCGCCCCGGCCGCGGCGGCCGCAGCGCGGCCTGTATTTGTGGGGCGGTGTCGGCCGCGGCAAGACCATGCTGATGGACTGCTTCTACGAATCGCTGCGTTTTCCGCGCCGCGAGCGCACGCACTTCTATCGCTTCATGCGTCAAGTGCACGCGGAACTGCGCAGCGTCAACGCGGCGCGCCCAGCCTCTCGAGACCGTCGCGCAGCGCCTGGCCGCGGCGGGCGCGCGTGATTTGCCTGGACGAATTCTTCGTCGCGGACATCGCCGATGCGATGATCCTCGCCGGTCTGTTCGAGGGCTTGTTCCGCCGCGGCGTGACGCTGGTCGCGACCTCCAACATCGCCGCCGCGAGGATCTGTACAAGGACGGCCTGCAGCGCGAACGATTCCTGCCGGCCATCGAGCTGATTCAGAAGCACGTGGACGTGGTGCACTTGGACGGCGGCATCGACTATCGCCTGCGGCAGCTGGAGCAGGCGCCGACCTACCTGGATTCGGCGCTGCGACCAGACGCCGGCGCAGCTGAAGCGGCGCTTCGCGGCGCTTGCCGGCGACTCCGCCGGCGGGCCCCGCGATGCTGTCGATCGAGGACCGCGACATCGCCGCCGTGGCGACGGGCGCCGGGCATGGTGTGGTTCGAATTCAGCGAACTGTGCGAAGGGCCGCGCAGCCAGAACGACTACATCGAGCTCGCGCGCCTCTATCACACGATTTTCATTTCGAACATCCCCGAGTTCACGCGCGGCCAACGAGGACGCCGCGCGCCGTTTCATCGCTGCCATCGACGAATTCTACGATCGCGGCGTCAAGATCGTGGTGTCGGCCGCGGCCGCGCCGGCGGCGCTGTATCACGGCGAACGGCTGCAGCTCGAATTTCAGCGCGCCGCGAGCCGCCTCATCGAAATGCAAACCCAGCAGTATCTCGCCGGCCAAGCACTCGTCCCTGAAGCGCGCCTGGCCAAACCCTGGCATAATTCGCGCATGAAGACGGTTGCCGAGTTCAAAATTCAATACAAGCAGATCCTCGATCCGAGCGGCGCGGCCGTGGCGCCGCTGCCGCAGTTCGCGCAGGACGCGACCGAGGTCCTGCGCATGTATCGGGCCATGACTCTGGTGCGCGTATTCGATGCAAAGGCGGTGAACCTGCAGCGCACCGGACAGCTCGGCACCTACCCCTCCTGCCTCGGCCACGAGGCCGCGCATGTCGGCGTCGGCGCCGCGATGCGGCCCGAGGACGTGCTGGCGCCCGTGTACCGCGAATTCGGCACCCAGCTTTGGCGCGGCGTGACCATGACGGAAATACTGACGTACTGGGGCGGCGACGAATGCGGCAACGACTTTGCCGTGCCCCGACAGGATTTCGCCTGGTGCGTACCCATCGCCACCCAGACCTTGCATGCCGCCGGCGCGGCCATGGCATTCAAAGTGCGCAAGGAGCCGCGCTGCGCGCTGGCCTACATCGGCGACGGCGGCACCTCCGAGGGCGCCTTTTACGAGGCGCTGAACCTGGCCGGATCCCGCGCGCTGCCCGTGGTGTTCGTCATCGTCAACAATGGCTGGGCCATTTCCGTTCCGGTCGCGGCGCAGACGGCCGCGCAAACCCTGGCGCAGAAGGCGGTGGCTGCGGGCATCCCCGGCGTGCAGGTCGACGGCAACGATGTGTTCGCCGTCCGGGAGGTGGTGAGCGAGGCGCTCGAGGCCGCGCGGCGCGGCGCGGGACCCAGCCTTGATCGAGGCGCTGACCTACCGATTGAGCGATCACACCACCGCCGATGACGCCAGCCGCTATCGGTCCGGCCAAGAGGTCAAGGAGGCCTGGGCCGTCGAGCCCCTGCTGCGCGCTTCGAAAGTTTCTCGTGCGAAGCCGGACGCTTGGGATGCCGGCCAAGGAGCAAGCCCTGCTGGAAGAGTGCGCCGTCGAAGTCGACGCGGCCGTGGCCGACTACCTGGCGAGAGCGAAGCCGTCGACCGATGCGATGTTCGACCATCTGTTCGCCGCCTTGCCGGCGCACCTGCGCGAGCAGCGCCTCACCGCCCGCCATTATTCATCCAAACCGGCGGCTCGAAACCCAGCGGTCATTGAATTGGCGAAAATAACCATGGTCGAGGCCATCGCGATGGCGCATGGCTGGGAAATGCAGCATGACGCCGACGTGGTCGTGATCGGTCAGGATGTGGGCGCCAACGGCGGCGTGTTCCGCGCCACCGCCGGCCTGCAGGAACGCTTCGGCAAGCGATCGGGTGCAGGACACGCCGCTGGCCGAAGCGACCATCGCCGGCATGTCGGTGGGGATGGCGACGCATGGACTGAAGCCCGTCGCGGAAATTCAGTTCATGGGATTCCTGTATCCGGCGCTGGATCAGATCGTGAACCACATGTCGCGGATGCGTAACCGCACCCGCGGCCGCTTGTGCTGTCCGGTGGTCATTCGCACGCCGCACGGCGGCGGCATTCACGCCCCCGAACATCATTCGGAAAGCACCGAAACCATGCTGTGCCACATTCCGGGCATACGCGTCGTCTGCCCGTCCTCGCCGGTGCGCGCCTACGGCCTGCTGCTGGCGGCGATTCGCGATCCCGACCCCGTGATGTTCTTGGAGCCGGTTCGCCTGTATCGCGCGATGCGCCAGGAAGTGAACGACGACGGCCGGGCTCTGCCGCTCGACGTGTGCTTCATTCTGCGCGAAGGCAGCGATGTGACCATCGTCACCTGGGGCGCAATGACCATGGAGACGCTGCGCGCCGCCGCCGAGCTCGACAAGCGCGGTATCGGCGCCGAGGTCATCGATCTTGCGACCTTGAGTCCCATCGACATCGAGACGATTCTCGCGTCCGTGGCCAAGACCGGCAGGCTGGTGATCGTGCACGAGGCCGCCCGCAATGTCGGCGTGGGCGCCGAGATCGCGGCGCTGGTCGCGGAGCACGGCCTCTACGATTTGCAGGCGCCGATCCAGCGCGTCACCGGCTTCGACACCATCATGCCGCTGTTCAAGCTCGAGCACGATTACATTCCGAGCGTGCAGCGGATCATCGACGCGGTGGAACTCACTTTCGCCGACTAGAGGCTGTTTCATGAGTACATTCAGGCTTCCGGATTTGGGCGAGGGCTTGGCCGAGGCCGAGATCGTCGAGTGGCACGTCAAGGTGGGCGATCACGTGCGGGTCGATCAGCCCATGGTCTCCGTGGAAACCGCCAAAGCGGTGGTCGAAGTGCCGGCGCCCTTCAGCGGCGTGGTGACCGCCCTGCGCGGCGCGCCCGGCGACATCCTGCCCACCGGCGCGCCGCTCATCGAGTTCGATTCCGGAACCGTCGTCGGCAGCATGCCCGCCACGAGCGAGGAAGAATTCGTGGAGTCGGTCACCGTCGGCGGCACGCACAGGCACGGCCAGCTCGGGCGCGCCCGCGCGGTGCCTGCGGCTCGCGCGCTGGCCAAGGGCCTGGGGCTGGATCTCGCGGCCGTGCAAGGCGGCGGCCGCGCCGGCTTGATCACTCTCGACGATGTTCTGCGGCATGCCGATCTCAACGGCAGTGCGAATGCAGCGGCAACTCCGCGGCCAACGGCACCCGGGCCGGCGATGGCGCCCCCGCCGGCAACGGCACCGCCGCCTCGCCCGCCGCGCGCGCCATGGCTGCCGCCGGCCCCGCGGACGGCACCGTCGAGCCGCTGCGCGGCGTGCGGCGCGCCATGGCGCAGAGCATGTCGCTGTCGCGCGACCAGGTGGCCGGCAGCACGGTATGCGACGACGCCGACATTCATCACTGGACGCAGCGCGGCGACTACATGCTGCGGCTGATGCGCGCGATGATTTGCGGCTGGCGGGCGGAACCCGCCTTGAACGCCTGGTACGATCCGGCCGCGCAGTCGCGCTTGCTGGTCGCGCACATCGATCTCGCCGATCGCCGTCGATACGCCCGGCGGGCTCATCGTCCCGGTGGTGCGCAACATCGAGAGCAAATCGCCGCAGGAGCTGCGCGCGGCCATCGCCGCGCAAAAGGAGGCCGCGCACCGGCGCAGCACTGCGCCCGAGGACCTGCGCGACTTCACCCTCATGCTGTCGAATTTCGGTACTCTCGCCGGCCGCTACGGAATCCCGCGCGTGGTGCCTCCCGCGGTCGCCATACTGGGAGCGGGCAAGGTGCGCGAGGATGCCGTCGTCGTCGCGGGCGCCGTGCTGGCCCATCGGCGCATGCCTCTTTCTTTGAGTTTCGATCACCGCTGCATCACGGGCGGCGAGGCCTGCCGCTTCTTGGGCGCCGTCATCGCCGACCTTGAAAAGCCGGACTAACACCAAGGATCCATCATGTACCAGGCTTCCTCCGAACAACATCGCAAGATAGTGGCCGCCATCGCACGGGCGGGCGTTCGGCCGCCCAAAACCATGCGCAACCTGGACTGGCCGCGGTTTGTGCAAGCCTACTACGCCAACGTGGACGCCGAAGATCTCGCGGCGCGCGAACCGGCGGAACTGGCCGGCACGGCGCTGTCACACCTGATGTTCGCGCGCCGGCGGCGCAGATCCGCGCTGGTACGGGTATTCAACCCCACGCTGCGCGAGCACGGGTTTACCTCGCCGCACACCGTCATCGAGATGGTGAACGACGACATGCCCTTCCTGGTGGATTCCATCAGCCTCGCGCTGACCCAGCGCTCTCTCACCCTGCATTTTCTGACGCATCCGGTCTTTGCGGTGACGCGCGACGGCTCGGGGAATTTGCTCTCGCTGCGGCGAGCGCGGCGACAGCGTCCAAGAGCAAGAAGCAGCCCGCCAAGGAGAAGCTCAGGCTGGAATCGTTCCAGCACATCGAAGTCGATAGAATCGTCGATCCCGCCGCGCTGCAGTCGCTCGCGGCGCAGATCGAGCGCAGCATGCGCGATGTACGGGTGGCCTGCGCCGACTGGCTCAAGATGCAGAACGCCGCGCATCGCACGGCGCAGGATTTGAGTTCCTTGAGCGACAAGTTCGATCCCGGCGATTTGAGCGAGGCGATCGCGCTGCTCACCTGGATGGAGAACCGCCACTTCACCTTTCTGGGCTATCGCGAATACCGGCTGCAGGGGCGCAAGGGGCACGAGTCCCTGCAGCCCATCGCGGCCAGCGGCCTAGGCATCCTGCGCCGCGGCCACAAGCAGCCGACGACCACGAACCGCACCTTGTCGAGCGACATCCGCCGCCAGAGCCGCTCCCGCGACATCGTGCTGGTCACCAAGGCGAACTTCGAGTCCACCGTGCACAGGTCCGGCTATCTCGACTACGTCGGAGTCAAGCACTTTCGACGCCAAGGGCCGGCTGATCGGCGAGAAGCGCTTCCTGGGATTGTGGACTTCCGCGGCCTACAGCAGCAATCCGCGCGAAATCCCCGTGCTGCGCCACAAGGTGGCGCAGGTGGTGGCGCACTTCGCGCTCGCGCCCGACAGTCACGACGGCAAGGCGCTGCAGCACATTCTCGAATCCTTTCCGCGCGATGAATTGTTCCAGGCCAGCGTCGCGGAACTGAATCGCATCGTCACCGGCATCTTCGGTTTGCAAGAGCGCCCGCGGGTCCGCGTGCTGCTGCGCCGCGACGCGTTTCGCCGCTTCTATTCCTGCCTGGTCTACGTGCCGCGCGAGAAGTACAACACCCAGGTGCGCCAGCGCATCGAAAAGGTCATTCGCGAGGCGTTTTCCGCGTTCGGCATGGAATCGCAGGTGCAGATCGCCGAGTCGAATCTCGCGCGCATCCACATCGTCGCGCGGACCAGCCCCAGCGATGAGACGCGGGTCGACGCGGACGCCTTGGAGCGGCGCGTGGCCGCGGCGGTGCGCTCGTGGCTGGACGGATTCAAGGCCGCGCTGCTGGCGCGCCTCGATGAGGCCTACGCCCTGCAGCTGTTCGAAAAGTACGCGCAGGCCTTTCCGGCCGCCTATACCGAGGACTTTCAGGGCGATGCCGCCGCCCTCGACGTATCCTTCCTCGAGGCGGCCGAGAAGGAGCCGGCGCGCCTGCATCTGGACATCTACCGGCCCGAGCCGCGGCGCAAGGACAACTTCTTCCTGAAGATCTTCCGCGGCCAGGATGCCATTCCGATTTCGGACCTCTTGCCCATGCTCGAGAACATGGGCCTGAAGGTGATTGCCGAGCGTCCCTACCAGCTCGAGTTCCCGGGCGGCCGGCGCGCCTGGATTCAGGACCTGGAACTGGTGATGCAGGCGTCCACGGTGACCCAGTTCGAAGCCCTGGAACGCGAAATCAAGAGCGCGTTCACCGCGGTGTGGACCGGCCGCATGGACAGCGACAGCTTCAATCAGCTGACCCTGGCCGCCGGCATTCCGTGGCGCATCGTGATCGTCATGCGCGCCTATTGCCGCTACCTGCTGCAGACCGGACTGCCGTTCAGCCAGGGCTATATCGCGCAGGTGCTGGTCAACAACGCGGGCATCGCCCGCGCGCTGGCGGATCTGTTCATCGCCCGCTTCAATCCGGAACTCTCGGCCTCGGCGCGGCAGAGCGCGCTCGCCCGCCTCGACAAGCGCATCCGCGCGGCGCTCGAGGAAGTGACGCGCTCCGACGAGGATCGAATTCTGCGCGCCTTGTGGAGCGCCTTGTCGGCGACCGTGCGCACCAATGCCTATCAGACCGGCCGCGACGGCCAGCTCAAGGAATACCTGTCCTTCAAGATCGAGAGCCAGCAGCTGCGCGAGCTGCCGCTGCCCAAGCCGCTGTTCGAGATCTTCGTGTTCTCGCCGCGCATGGAAGGCGTGCACCTGCGCATGGGCTACGTCGCGCGCGGCGGCATTCGCTGGTCGGACCGGCGCGAGGACTTCCGCACCGAAGTGCTGGGGCTCATGAAGGCCCAGCAGGTGAAGAACACCGTGATCGTCCCCGTGGGAGCCAAGGGCGGATTCGTGGTCAAGCGCCTGCCGGCCGAGCGCGAGGCGCAGCAGGCCGAGGTGATCGCCTGCTACCAAACGCTCATCCGGGGCCTGTTGGACATCACCGACAACATCGTCGACGACAAGATCGTCGCGCCCGGCATGGTGGTGCGCCACGACAAGGACGACGCCTACCTGGTGGTCGCGGCCGACAAGGGCACCGCGACTTTTTCCGACATCGCCAACGCCATCTCCGAGGAGTACGGCTTCTGGCTCGGCGATGCCTTCGCCTCCGGCGGCTCGGCCGGCTACGACCACAAGAAGATGGCGATCACCGCGCGCGGCGCCTGGGAATGCGTCAAGCGGCACTTCCGCGAAATGGGCGTCGACATCCAGAGCCAGAATTTCTCCGTCGTCGGCATCGGCGACATGGCGGGAGACGTCTTCGGCAACGGCATGCTGCAATCGCCTCACATCCGCCTGATCGCCGCCTTCAATCACCTGCACATCTTCATCGATCCGCAGCCGGACGCCGCGCGCTCGTTCCGCGAGCGCGAGCGCCTGTTCAAGCTGCCGCGCTCCAGCTGGGAGGACTATTCGCGCGAGGCGATCTCGAAGGGCGGCGGCGTGTTTTCGCAGGGCCGCGAAGAACCTGACGCTGTCGAAGGAGGCGCAGACGCTGCTCGAGCTTCCGGCGCAAGTCACGCCGAACGAGGTGATCAAGGCCATTCTTGAAGGCGCATGTCGATCTATTTTGGAACGGCGGCATCGGCACCTATGTCAAGGCGACCTTCGAGAGCCACAGCGATGTCGGCGACCGCAGCAACGACGCCGTGCGCATCGACGCCCGCGAGCTGAACTGCAAGGTCATCGGCGAGGGCGGCAACCTCGGCGTATCGCAGCTCGGGCGCATCGAGTTCGCGCGGCGCGGCGGCAGGCTCAACACGGATTTCATCGACAACTCCGCCGGCGTGAACACCTCGGACGTCGAAGTCAATTTGAAGATCCTGCTGAACGGCGCGGTGCGCGCCAAGGAAATCACGCGCGCGGGCCGCGACCGGCTGCTGGTGCAGATGACGGACGAAGTGGCGAGCCTGGTCCTGCGCAACAACTATCTTCAGGGCCAGGCGATCAGCACCAGCGAGTTCCAGGCGAAGGCGCGCTTGAGCGAGCACGCCTACGTGATCCGCGCGCTCGAGCGCTCCGGAGACTTGAACCGCTCGCTGGAATATCTGCCGACCGAGGAAGAGATCGCCGAGCGCCGCAAGGCCGGCGAGGGACTGACGCGTCCCGAGCTCGCCATCACCTTGAGCTACGGCAAGATCTGGCTGTATCGGGCGCTCATCCATTCCAATGTTCCCGAGGACCCCTACCTGTCGGGCGAGCTCAAGCGCTACTTTCCGGCGCCCGTGCAGAAGCGCTTCGCCGCTGCGCCTGAAGCGGCATCGCCTGCGCCGCGAGATCATCGCGACGGCGATCACCAACAGCCTGATCAATCGCATGGGGCCGGTTTTCCCGGTGCGCGCGCAGGACGACACGGGAGCGGATCCGGCCGCCATCGCGCGCGCCTACAGCATCGCGCGCGAGGTGTTCGCCGCCCGCTACATCTGGACGCAGATCGAAGCGCTCGACAACCGCATCCCGGCCGCCGTGCAGTACACGGCCATGTCGAAGACCACGCGCCTGCTGCGGCACATGACCTATTGGCTGCTCGAGAATCGGCGCGAGGATCTGGACATCGAGCGCGGGGTGCTGCGCTATGCCGCCAAGGTGGGCGAGCTGTTCCACGAGCTCTCCGGCGTTCTCGGCGTCACGGAACAGGCGCGGCTGCGCGTGCTGCGCTCGCAGCTCATCGAGCAGCACGTGCCCGAAGACCTGGCCGCCCGAATCGCCTCGCTGGAGATGCTGCACTGCGCGTTGGACTTGGTCGAGGTCGCCATGGCCGCCGCGCTTGGAGATCGGCTATGCGGCCAGGGCCTATTTCGATCTCGGCGACCGGCTCGGCCTGACCTGGATCAAGGAGCAGATCGAAAGTCTGGCCGCGGACGGCCACTGGCAGGCGGTGGCGCGCGGCACCCTGCGCGACAATCTGTACCAGCTGCAACGCAAGATCACCGGCGCCGTGCTGGCGTCCAAGGGCCGCGACGCCGGCGCCCGGGTCGACCAATGGATCGCGCGCCATGCGGCCCCGGTCGATGCGCTGAAGCGGGTGGTCGTCGATCTGCGCACCGGCTCGCCGCCGGATTTCGCGACGCTCTCCGTCGCCCTGCAGGCGGTCCGGCGCCTCGCACAGGATTGATCAATGACGCTTCAGGCTACCGAATTTCGGCAGCGACTACCTGCAGAACCGCATCGTCGGAGAGTTCGCCCTGGCCAAGCACATCGGCATCATCGTCGAGTCCGCCGACGATGCCGCCGTGGTGCTGCGCGCCCCGCTTGCGCCCAATGCCAATTACAAGGGCACCGCCTTCGGCGGCAGTCTGTATTCGCTGGCGGTGCTGACCGGCTGGGCCTGGGTCACGCGCTATCTCGCGGCGCGTGGCCTGGCGGCCGATGCCGTGATCCAAGAATCCAGCGTGCGCTTTCTGTCGCCCGTGCACGGCGAGCTGCGCGCCTGCACCGCGGCGCCTTCCGACGCGCAGATCGACAAATTCCGCAAAATGCTGCAGCGTGCCGGCCGCGGACGAATTCGCTTGCGTGTGGAAATCAGTTACGGCGAGACCCTGGCCGCGCTTTTCGACGGTGTGTTTGCCGCGGCCATACGTCATTAGGAGGAAACGTGCCCGGAAAATTGATACTGGTTCGTCACGGACAAAGCGTTTGGAACGTCGAGAATCTCTTCACCGGCTGGCATGACGTCGACCTGAGCGATCAGGGACGCCTGGAGGCGGTGCAGGCGGGACGCGAACTGCAGCGCGAAAACCTCGAGCCGCAGATCGCCTTTACCTCGGTGTTGAAGCGCGCCATCCGCACGCTGTGGCTGATTCTGGACACCACCGACCGCATGTGGATTCCGGTCGAAGGCAGCTGGCGCCTCAACGAACGCCACTACGGCGCCCTGGAGGGACTCAACAAGGCGCAGACCGTCGAGAAGCACGGCGAGGCGCAGGTCAAGATCTGGCGCCGCAGCTACGACATTCCGCCGCCGGCGCTGAGCCCGACGACCCGCGGCATCCGCGTTTCGACCCTCGCTATGCCGATGTCGACCCAGCCTCGCTGCCCGCGGCCGAATCGCTCAAGGACACCCTGTCGCCGCGTGCTGCCGTACTGGGAATCACGCATAGTTCCGGAACTTCGAGCCGGCAAGAACGTGCTCATCGTTGCGCACGGAAACTCGCTGCGCGCGCTTGATCAAGATGCTCGACATGATGTCCGAGAGCGACATCGTGGAGTTCAACATCCCGACCGGCATCCCGATTCTCTACGAACTCGATGAGCAGTTGCAGCCCCTCGGCCGCCGCTTCCTCGGCGACCCAGCCGCCATCGCCGCGGCGCAAGACGCCGTGCGCCGGCAAACCGAAAAGAAATGCAGCGACTTCAACGAATCGCGGGGCGATGGCGACCTTCAGGCCCGACAGATCCTCGGTGAAATCGACCTGGCAGGACAGGCGCGAGGTGGCGTCGCGGAAATCCGGCAATTCCTTGAGCAATTCCAGCTCATCGCTTTGCGGCTTGGGCAGGCGGCTCGCCCAGTTTTCATCGACGTAGACATGACAGGTGGCGCAGGAGCAAAGACCTCCGCAGATCGCCGCGACGCCGTAGTCGAGCTCGCGCAGAATCTCCATGACCTTCAAACCGGGCTTTGCCTCGATCTCATGCTCTTTCCCGTCCCGGTCCACTACGATCATCCGCGCCATTGAGCTCTCCGTTAAGTATCCCCCCGTGGGGCCGTCAAGCCGGCTAGTGTGCCGGAACTTGATCGGCGCGACTACTTGGATGCATCGAGGCGCGCCGCCAGTTCGCGAGTCCGGGCTGAAACTGCCGCCGCCGTGGCGTCGCCTTGCACCGCAACGCCCGGCGACGCTCCTCGGCTCGAGTCGGGCGGCGCAGATCTAAGTAAAGCTCGCTCCAGCACAGGCACACGTAGTCGTACAGCCAGCTGAGCAACTGCAGGCGCAAGCATTCATCGCCGGTCGGCCGGCGGCCCAGGTAGCTGGCCAGCAAGTCATGCCCGATGGATTCCTCGAAATCGTTGTTGGCGCCCCAGCCGGCCAAATCCCACAAGGGGTCCGAGACATGCGCGTACTCCCAGTCCAGCAACACCAAGGAGCCGCCCTCGTCGATCAGATTGAGGGTGTGCAAATCGCTGTGACACAGCGCGGGGCCGACGCTCGGCAGTGCGGCGAGTTCGGCCAGCGCTGCGTCGCCGCCGCGCGCCGTATCGTGGCGGCACTGCCAACCCTTGCGGCACCCGGAGCGGCCCCGGTCGCGGTACCGGCGTTCCGCCGAGCACTCTGCGGCGCCGCTGCAGAGTAGTGCTCGATCCACTTCGCCGGACTCATGCAACGCGCCGGAGCCGGAATCGGCAAGGCATGGATACGGCGCATCAAATCGGCCATTTTCGAGATATTCGACGGCCGGCGTGCCTCGGCCGGGGCCCACGGCCGGCCCGTCGACCCAGCGGGTAATCAGAATTCCGCGCTGCGGATCGCAGTACTCGAGCGCGGGAGCCAGATCCGCCGCGACGGCGCTTTCCAGCACGCGCGCTTCCCAGGCGCGATCCAGGCCGAGGCCAACGCGATTCGACACCGCCAGCCGCATGGCATAGGCGCGGCCGTCGCGCAGCACGCGATAGGTCTCGTTGACCAGTCCGGTGCCGAGCCGATCGATCTCGACCTTCCCCGCTGCCCGGCACGTGCAGGGCAGCCACGCGCTCCGGATCATGCCGCGGCATAGGCCGCGCCGGCAAGCTGCGGCGCCATTGCCGCATGCCGATCACGCTCAAGACCACGTACAGGCAGAACAGCAGCATGGTGAGGTACAGATGGCGCGTGAAATACAGGCACGAACTCACCGCGTCGATCACCAGCCACCAATGCCAGTTCTCGAACACCTTGCGCGCGACCAGGAAGGTGGCGAACACGCTGGACCAAGTCACCATCGAATCCGCGAAGGGCAACGCGGCCGGCGTGTATCGCCGCAAGAAATACGAACTGACCGCGGATAGGGCGACGATGCCCAGCAGCGGCTGCCCAATGGCGCCTGTACGGCCAACGGCCCACCGCAAGCGCGGCGCCGCCCCCGCCCTGCCGCCATTGCCAAAACCCGTACGCCGCCATGGCGGCGTAGAAGGCATTCAGCACCGACTCCATGTACAGATGAGCTCCGAAAAGCACCCATACGTAGAGACAGGAACTGACGAACGCGGCGACCCAGCACTCAATTCGCTGCCGAATCGCCAGAAGAACGTAGACCACCGCGAGCACCGCCGCGATGATTTCGACCCAACTCGTGTCGTGCCACGCGCTCACGAGCTGGACCGACAGAGTCGCGAATCACCGGGGCGCCGAGTCTGGCGGCGCCAAGCCCGGGAGCACCTTCATGACGAACACCAGCTGCGGGGCGCCGGCGGCGGCCGCGGAGCGCGCCATCTCCTCGCGTGAGAACCGCCATGATTTGATCGAGAGGCCCCCAAATCTGCGTCGCCAGCGCATTGGTCTGCACGCGCAGCCCGGGATGGGTGTTGAGGCGATCGATGAAGGCTTGGATGGGCGGCCGGTATTCGCCGGTCAACGGGTACATGCTGATTTCGACGGCCGCACGCATTTTATGATTCACCTTTCCTACGCCGGCATTAACCGGTTCAGGTTCAACGGGTTCGCAGGTCAATCGAGAATTCGATTTCCCGCGTCTCAGGCCGCTTCGGACCACCCCTTAGGTTCACGGAAGTGTAGCCTGAGCGCGCGGATGCGTGCAAAACTCTTGCAATAGGCTGCGGAGACATCCTTGCGCATTTTTCAGGTAGACGCATTTACCGCCACACGCTTCACCGGCAATCCCGCCACCGTCGTGCTCGACGCGGACGGCCAAAGCGACGCCACTCTGCTCGCCGTCGCGCGCGAGTTCTCGCACGCCGAGGTGGCATTCGTGTTCGCGGCCAACGCAGCGGACCACGATGTTCGTCTGCGTTTCTTCAATGCGCGCAAGGAAGCGCCCTTCGTCGGGCACGCGACGGTGGCCGCGCACGCCGTGCTGCTTGCCCTGGGGCGGCGCGGCATCGGCGTGTGCCGCCAGCACTCCGGAACCGGCATCATCGAGGTCAGCGGCCCATGCGGAGCAGGCCGCCGCGGGCCGGGAACCCTCATCGAGTTCCGTCAGACCGTCCCGGAACTGGACACGCCGCTGCCGTTCAAGACCACGCTGCGCGTCGCCGAGGCGCTGCACCTGCCGGCAACCCAGCTGCACGAGGTCATGCCGGCGCGAGTCGCCCGCAAGGGCAGCACCCGGCTTCTCGTGCCCATCGCCGACTCCCGTCAATTGGACACCCTCGCGCCGAACAACGACACCCTCGTGGCGCTCGGCAACGAATTGGGAGTGGACGGCTTTTTCGTCTTTGCCTTGAATCGAAACTCGGATCAGTGGTCGACCGAATCGCGCATGTTCTGTCCCGCGCTCGGCATCCCGGAGGATCCGGTCAGCGGCAACGCGCACTCGCATGCTGGCGGCCTACCTATGGGATCTGGGCCAATTCGGCAAGAAATCCACCACCTTCATCGGCCGCCAGGGCCGGCAGATGAATCGGCCGGGGCAGGTGAGCGTGAGGCTCGAGGTCGATCAAGGGCAGCCTCGTCGGCCGCGCATATCGGCGGCACCGCGGTCATCGTCAGCGAAGGCACCTTGGCGCTGTAGCGATCAGCGACGAGCAAGACGCCGCCCCACCGAGAGGAGTGGGGCGGCGTCTCGTGGCTAAGCTCGGCTTACTGCGCGGCTGCCGCGGCCGGGGCAGCGGCGGCAGACGCAGGGGGCAGATCCAGCTTCAAAGAGGCGGCCACGGCTTCCACCTTGCTCTTCACGTCCTTCGCGGTGCTCACCGCCTCGTCCAGATTGCCGGCGGCAAACGCTGCCTGCGCCTTGGACCAGAGTGAGGTCGCGTCGCGGCGCCGGCCTTCGCCGCGTCCAGATCGATGCCCTTGGCCCGCTTTTTGTTGGATTTCTTGCTCAGCATGTCGATGCGGCTCTGAATTGCGCTGACATCGCCGGGCAACGCCCCGGCAAGCCCGGTCCATTCGTCATTGAGTGCCTTCAGGACTTCGTCCTTCTTGGCGGCCGCGGCCGTCGCGAGACCCTGCGCCGCGCTCAGCACGGCGGGCGCTCCGGTCACCACCGCGGCGTAATCCTGCTTGTCGAAGGATGCCTTGAGGCCGCTGAGCTTGGCTTGCAACGTCGGCGAGCTGATCCGGCACGTACTTCGCGGCCTCGGTCGAGGCAGCCGCAACCGTCGACTCGATGTCGCCGATCAGCTTTTGCGCGGGCTCCTTTTGGCTGGCGCATGCCGCCAGGATGATCGCCGCCATGGAAATCGCGGCGTACCGAGTGACTCTTTGAAAAATTTGCATGGGGACCCCTCTGCTGATTGCGGACACAGGCGGTGGATTCTAGCTCAATTCGCGCCTGGCGCGCTCCAACCACTCGGCCTGCGCCCTGCGATAGTGAGCCGGACCGAGCTTGGCGCCGTCCAGCAAATCCTTGAGCACGCGCTGCGCCTCCGCCGTCTTGCCGCGCCGCTTGAGCAGCAAGCCGTAGCGCAGGCGCGCCTCCGCGCCGGGATATCCCGGCGCCAGCGCGGCGTAGGCACGTTCCGCTTCATCGAGCGCGTTCTGCGCCTCGAGAGTGCGGGCGTACAGTAATTGTGCATCCGCCGATTTGAAATCCGGATTGTGCTGCGTCAAGCGTTCGAGCGCCGTGCGCGCCGCCGCGTAATCCTGCTTGCCGAAATGCGCCCGCGCCAGCCCCAGCAACAAGGTGGGATCGTGCTCGAAAATGCCCTTCAAGCCGCCTTGATAGACATCGATGGCGGCGTCGTACTGGCTGCGCTCGAACAGTTCCTCGGCGAGCCGGCGGCGCGCATCCACGTTGCCGGAAATCTCCACCTCGGCGCTCGCCTGGCGCAGCTCGCGGTCCGGGTCCATCATGCGCCGCATTCCCGATTTGGCGCGGCGCGCGGTTCTGCCGCCCAACGCCTCCGGCAGAATCTCCACCACGACATAGGCGATGCACCCGACCAGCGGCAGCAGAGCGATGGCCCAGATCCACAGCATATTTCGTCCCGTCTTGATCACATGCACGATCAAGCCCGCTTGGATGGCGATCGACAGAATCGGTATGAGGTACAAGGGCAAATCTCCGGATGCGCGAGGCCTCCGGGCTTCGCGGTAGCCGGTTATTGTAACGAGAATTGAGCCGCTCTCTCCTACGCGCTGATGTATATCGGCCCAATGCCTCCCGCCAATCGGTCAATATCACCGGGCCGAGGTCTAACTCTCCGCGATGCGAATCTTACGTTCCACCGCGCGGCAGTCGGACCATCCGATGTTCGACAGGGAATATCCCAACACGCGTTGGGAGCGCGCATCGACGGTGACTTCCATCTCGCAGCCGTGGAAGCCCACCGGAGCGCCGGGCGGGCTTCTGCGGGAAGAACCAGACGTACACCCACTTCGTCGATGTCTGGTCGATTTTGCGCGGATCGCCGAATGCCTCCTGCAAGCGGCTCACCGGCTTTCCGACATTGTCCGCCGCGATCTTCGGCACCGGACGAACGGCGAACGCGGAGTGGCCGCAGCCGGCGCAGATCAGGATCCCGAGACTCAACGCCACAGCCGCGCTACGCAACATAGTTCCATCCTCAAGGCCTGTCCCCAAGGTTCACAGTCTTGCCGCCCGCGCCGCGTCTTGCCGCAGACTCAAGTCGCAGAATACGAATCTGCCGGGTGCGCGCGCCGATTATGTAAACGCAAGCCATGCGTCATGCCGCGCGGCAAATCCTCGGCGTGATGCACGGCGACCACGAGCGTCACCCGCCTCATCAGGCGCTCCAGCAAGCGTTTCATGATGGCGCGCTGCGTGGGATCCAGGCCGGTCAGCGGCTCATCCAGCAGCAAGATGCGCGCATCGGCCGCCATCGCGCGCGCAATGAGCGCGCGGCGCAGCTGCCCATACGACAGCTCGCGCGGCCGGCGCTCGGCGACCGTCCAGCAGACCGAAGAACCTGAGCCAGTGCGCCGCCGCGCGGCGATCCGCCGCCGTCGCCGCATCGACGAGACCGATGCTGGCGTATCGGCCGCTCGCCACCAGATCCCGAAGAGCTGACGTCCACCGCATAGTCGCTCTGCAGCTCCGGCGAAACGTAGCCCGTTCGCCGCTTCCACTCCGCGATGGGCGTGCCCCGGGGACAACCCGCGCGCTCGATCCGTCCGCCCACGGCCGGCGACAGATCGCCGTACAGCAGTTTCAAGAAACTGGATTTTCCGGCGCCGTTCGCGCCGTACACCGCCCAGTGCTCGCCCTTGCGCAAATGTCCAATCGAGATCGCGCAGCACGGGCCGATACTCGACGTACAAATCGACGTGCGACAAACGCAAGAGCACCGGACGCGCTGGCGCCTGCCGTGCCGCTGCTGCTTCCTTGGCGCGCCGCGCCGCGCACCCGCCCGAGCGCGCGGCCTCTCTCCGGCCCGCTGCGCGAGGCGCACCAGGTCCGACGCGCGCAGGCGTTTGACGGCCTGCACCCGTCCCTCGGCGAGTTCCAGCAGATCGCGCGTTCCCCGGGGCACGTCGGCCGCCCGATGAGCGGTCGCCACCCATGACTGGCCGCGGCGCGCCGCGGCGGCGAGTACCGCATCGATGCGCCGCCGGTAGGCGGCATCCAGCCCGTTGTACAACTCGTCCAGCAACAGCCAGTCCGGATCCTGTACCAGCGCGCGTGCCAGCAGGGCAAGACGCTTTTGTCCGTACGACAGGGACAGAAATTCACGGGACGCATGCCGCTGCAAACCGCAGGCCCGCAAACTGGCGGCCACCTGCCGGGCTTGCCGCGGCGTGACGGGCATGAGCAGCAAATCCGTGCGATGCAGTCCGGTCGCGACCAGGTCGCGCACGCGCAGATTCCAACCGTAGCGCGCGTACTTGTCCTGCTGCTCGGCGCCCAAGTAGGCAACCCGGTGCTTCGCGTCGATGAGCTCGACCGGGCGGCCACCCGCGAGATAGCTGCGCCCATCGCCCGGCGCCCGGGGTCGGCCAGACATCGCCGCTGAGCAGCTTGAGCAGCTGCGTCTTGCCGGCGCCGTTGTCGCCGAGCAGCGCCCAGCGCTCGCCGGGCCGCAGATGCCAGGAGATGCCGCGCAGCACCCATTTGTCGCCGCGCCGCACGCTGACTGCGTGCAGCTGCATCGCCAGCCGGCCCTTCATGACTGGTTGAGCCGCCAGACTCCGTCGCGCTCGCCGGCCCGGCGTTCGCGCGCCAGCTTGATCAGGTGTGCCTCCAAGGTCAGCCGTGCCCAGCGGTGCCGCTCCACCGCCACATCGTCGTAGACCACCGGAGTCAGTTCATCGAGGCTGGCGGCGCCCAGCCGGCGCAGGCCGCGCAAGACCTTCTCCTCGCGCGCCAGGCGATGCGCGCGCAGCGCCGCCAGGATTTCCTTGCCGCGCTCCATGACGCCGCCGTGTCCCGGAGCAATGCGCTCGAAGTCATGGGATTGCAGTTTGTCCAGCGAGTGCAGATACGCCGACATATCGCCGTCCGGCGGCAAGATCACCGGCGAGACGCCTTCGAGCACGTGATCGCCGGTAAAGAGCAGCCGCTCGCGCTCCAACAGGTAGCACACGCAATTCGACGCGTGTCCGGGAGTATGGATGGCGATCAGCCGGCACTCGCCCAGCGACAGGCACTCGCCGTCGGCGGGCAGATGTTGGGGCGCGAAGGTCGCATCCTGCCGGCCGTCGTCGGGAGGCGGCAATCCGATGAGCCGCGCGCCGGTGCGCTGGGCGAGCCGGCGCGCCAGCGGCGAATGATCCGGATGCGTGTGGGTGACGATGATCCAGCGAATGGCGGCGCCGGCCGCCGCCATGATGGCGTCCAAGTGGCGCGCATCGTCGGGTCCCGGATCGAGCACCGCGACTTCGCGCGTTCCGAGCAAGTAGGTGTTGGTGCCGGGTCCCGTCATCATGCCGGCATTGCCGGCGACGATGCGGCGCACGCCCGGCGCCAGGGACACGCACTTCTCGGCGGCGAGCTCGAGACCCGGCTTGCGGGCGAACTTCATCCATTTGAATTAAATTTTTCCGGCCGGTTGATGATCGGGCGCACGCCCAAAGGCCGGCGCCCGCGTATTTGCGAATATTCGGCTTGTCAGTGACGTCGGTCGCATTTTGACATAGTTGCGATGAGCGGCGGAGCAGCTACACTGGGGGACATGTCAAAGTCACCGAACGCCAGACGAATTGGTGGTCCGCTGTCTTGGGAGCACTTGGCACGGCCGGATACGGAACAGTGCCAGCGATTCCTGGCTGAGTCTCTGTCTCTGCTGCTGGCCGACTTGCTGCGATCGGTGTTGTCCGACGCCAGCCCGGCCTTGCCGGCGGACGAGTCGGCGGTCGAGCGCTACCGCAATCTCGCGGACTCGCTGGCGGACGGCGAATCGCGGCGCCGCACCAGCGTCGGAATCACGCGCGCGGGGCTCGCCAAGCGCTGCGTGACCTGGCTGAAGTTGCTGCTGACTCCGGCGCCGAACGCCCCGTCCACCGCGGCAATGCGCGAATTCGTCGACGCATTAGGGCTTTTCCCGGCGCTTTTCGACAGCGAGCCCTCCGCCCGCTCCCGCCGGGCCCGCCTGACCTGGCTGCTGACTCACGACCGGCGGCTGGACGCCAGCACCCGGGAGGCGGCCACCGCCCTGATCGAGGCCTGTGAGCACTTAGGGGTTCTGCTCTGGCCCGATGCCGAGACCGCCTGACCCAGGCAGACGCATTTCCGTGTCAATCGCCTGAACAGGCGTATAATAGACAGTTAACCTATCGATCGTACGACCCCGCAAGGTTACGTGAAGGCCGGAGTCTTTGAATGCAAACACCTCCCACACCTGAAACCGAAGCCGCAGCGGCGCCCTCCGCGGACAAGTCGCGCTTCAAGTTTCAGAAAATGCTGCAGCCGTTCACCATCGAACGCGGCATTGCCACGCCCATCATTTGGTTCCTGCTGGACTGGCTGGTGCTGGGCGTGTCGATCGCCAGCTTGCTGTTCGTGGAAGCCTGGTGGGTGAAGGTATTCGCGTCGCTGGTGGCGGCTCTGTGGATCGCGCGCCTGTTCGTGATCGGCCACGATGCCTGCCATGGCTCCTACACGCCCAACAAGACGCTCAACAAGTGGATCGGCAGAATCGCGTTCCTGCCGTCGCTGACGCCGTACAGCCTGTGGGAAATCGGCCATAACCTCGCGCATCACGGCTTCACCAATCTGAAGGGCCGCGACTACGTTTGGACGCCCTACTCGCCCTCCGAGTTCGCAAGCCTGCCTTGGATCCGGCGCCGGCTGGAGCGCATCTACCGCAGCGGCTTCGGGCAGGGCGTGTACTACATGATCGAGATGTGGTGGAAGAAGCTGTTCTTCCCGGGACGCAAGCACGTGACCACCCGGCGCATCAGCTACACCTGGGACAGCCTGCTGGTGGCGGCCTTCGGCGCTCTGTGGATCGGCGGCTTGGTGGTCTGGGGCGTCTACAGCGGCAGGTCGATCGGGTCGCTGCTGGTGTTCGGATTCGCTGGTGCCCTTCTTCCTGTGGAACTGCCTGATGGGCTTCGTCATCTATGTGCAGCACACGCACCCCCGCGTCGCCTGGTACGAGCGGCGCGACGAATGGTCCGCGAACGCCGGCTACGCGACGACCACGGTGCACGTCAAGCTCATGCGGCCGCTCGACGGCCTGATTCACTACATTCTCGAGCACGGCGCTCACCATGTGAACATGGGCATCCCGCTCTACCGTCTCAAAGAGGCCCAGGCCCGGCTCACCGCCACCCTCGACGAGCGGCTGAATTCCGAGGTCTTCACCTGGCGCTACTACTGGAACACGGTGCGGCGCTGCAAGCTGTACGATTTCGCGCAGCATGTGTGGACCGATTTCGACGGCCGCATCACCTCCGAGCCGCTGGTTCAGACGCGCTGACCGCGGCCGTGGTCGCGACGCTGGCGGCCCCGTTTTCGGCCGGGCCTTGCCGCTCAGAACTTCGCCCTGATTCCCGCGAAGGCACCCACGCTGGGCTGCAAGAAATCCCACCGGGTCCTCATAGTGCCGATTGAATAGATTGTCGATGCGGCCGGTGAGGCTCAGGTGCGGCGTGAGATCGTAGCCCGCGGCGAGATTCACGATCGTATAGCCCGGCGCGGTCAGCCTGGGGATCGAGAAATCCCGATTTCCGTCGATCCAGGAACTCACCGACAGCACGGCTGGCGTTGAGCGACAAGCGGCTCGTGGCGTGCCATTCGCGAGTTCAAGCTCGCCTTGTGCTTCGGCCGCCGCAGCAGTTCCTCGTGCAGAATCTCGTCCGTGGCCTGCGTGTACGTGTAGTCCAAGCCTGAGGACTCAGCTCCTGGATCGGCCGGTAGGAAACGAAGCTCTCGACGCCGTCCGTGACCGCGCGGCCGACGTTGACCAGTGAGGTGAAGTCCGCGTTGTCGTCGATCAAATTCTTGATGTTGTTGCGAAAGTAAGTGACGCCGAACCGGACGGCGTCGTTCGCCAGCGCCTGCTCGAAGCCCACATCGTACCCCAGGCTGCTCTCCGGCTTCAGATTCGGGTTGCCGTAGAAGTCGAAATCCGGAAAATTCTGAAACATCTGACTCAAGGTGGGCGCCTTGAAGCCGGTGCCGACGCTGGCCTTCAGCTTCGTTCCCGTGTCCTGGATGACATACGCCGGCGCCACGCGGTACGTCATCTTGCCGCCGAATCGGTCGTTATCGTCGTAGCGCAGGCTCAGGGTGTTGAAGAATGCGTCGCTGAAACTCGATTGAAGCTCGGCATAGCCCGAATCGATCGTCGTGCTGGCGGACAGCGGCACGGTCATTTCGTCCAGCTGGTGTTCCGCGCCCAGCACGAGTTTTCGTCATCGGCGGCCGAGGCTGATATTGCCCTGCCAATCGGTCTTCACCCGCGCGCCGAAGAAATCGCTCTCGGGGCTCTCGGGACTGGTTTCAAAGGACTTGACGTTGCTATAGGCCAGCCCAAGGTTTGCTCGAAGGCTCCGCCGGCCGACACCAGGTGCGCCGTGGCCCGCGTGTAGTACTGGCGGGTGTCGTTGGCGCTTTGCGCCGAATCCGGGAAAGTCGACCGGAAAATTATCCTCGTTCTCCCCGGTGAGACGCAGGTGCGAATCGGTGTAGCGCGCCACGAGGCCGACGTCGAAATTATCGGTCACATCGTAGCCGAGCTTCGTCGATCCGGTGATATTGTCGTAGTAGTCGTCGATGCGCCGCTCTCCCGGCGCGAGCAAATCCAGCGGCGTCACCGGCGTTTCGCCCGAGTGCAGGTGCTCGACATTGGCCGCGTAGTGAAACCGGTCGAGCGAGCCGCTCACGCCCGCGTTCTGGTTGAAGGTGTCGAAGGAACCGGCCTCGGCGCCGGCATTGAATTGCGCCGGGCCCGAGCCGCTTTTCGTGATGACGTTGATGACTCCGCCGATGGCGTCGGAGCCGTACAGTCCGCTTTGCGGGCCGCGCAGGATCTCCACCTTCTGAATGTCCTGCGCCGGGAATTGGCCGAAATCGAAGGTGCCGCTGGGGCTGCTCGGATCGCTGACGTCGATGCCGTCGACGAACACCTTGGTGTGGTTGGAATTCGTGCCGCGCATGAACACCGAAGTCTGGCCGCCGAGCGCCGCCGGTTTGAACGACATTCAGTCCGGGCACCTGTTCGAGCACATCGGGCAGCGATTGGAACTGCTTCGCCGCGATGTCCTCCGCCGTGACCACGGAGATGCTGCTGGCGACCTGCAATTCCGGTGTGGCGAATGCGGGTGGCGGTCACCACGATGGTATCGGGATCGTCCTCTCGATCCCGGCGGCCGCGACGGCCGCGCACTGCAACAATCGCCGGCGATGCAGAGCCGGCGCGCGACGACTAAGCAACGATTTACCCACAAGGTTCTCCGCGACGACGACTCCGACACTGTCGTCGCGGTGGTTTCCCCCGCAGCTATCAGCGCACCCCGGCCGATAACAGGACGACGGCGCGAGGCGGGTCTCCTGGCTTCCGGGTCATGGCTCTGCGTCCGCCTTCCCAAGGCCTCGAGGCCTCAGTGGATTCGTGGACGTTCGCTCGCCGGTTACAGTTGCGGGGGCAGCCGCGGTATTGCACCGCGTTCCAATTTAAGTCCCTTGCGGGAACCTTGCGCTCGGCCGCGATGATACTCGATAACGCGAAGCGGTCAACGCTCGCGCGATCGGCCGCCGCACGGGCTGCCTCAGCTTTTCAGCTGCTGCGCGTGATGGCGCAAGTGATCCGCCACGAAGGTCTGGATGAAGTAGTAGCCGTGATCGTAGCCCGGCTGCATGCGCAGGTTCAGCGATTGACCGGACTTCGCGGCGGCCGCGGAGAATTTCTCCGGCATCAGCTGCTCCGTCAGAAACGGATCGGCCGCGCCCTGATCGATGAGGATGGGGCCGGGAAACGCGCGGCGCGCAACCAGCTCGCTGGCGTCGTACTCGCGCCAGGCCTGCAGTGTCCGGCCCGAGATAATTGGTGAACGCCTTCTTCCCCCAGGGACATTGCATCGGCGCCGCGATCGGCGAGAACGCGGAAACCGATTTGTACCGCGTCCGGATTGCGCAATGCGCACACCAGCGCACCGTGCCCGCCCATCGAATGGCCGAAAATTCCGGGTGCGCCCGGCTGGGCCGGAAGATTGGCGGCGACGAGCTCCGGCAGCTCCCGCGTGACATAGCTGTACATCCGATAGTACTGCGACCACGGCGCCGCGGTGGCGTCGACATAGAACCCGGCCGAATAGCCGAAATCCCAGCTGTCGGCATCGCCCGGCAGGCGCGGCTCGCGCGGACTCGTGTCCGGCGAGATCAGCATCAGCCCCAATTCCGCCGCCACCTGCTGCGCATGCGATTTGACGGGAAAGTTCTCCTCGGTGCAGGTGAGGCCGGACAGGAAATACAGCACCGGCACCTTGCCCGTGCGCGCCTGCGGCGGCAGGTAGACGGAGAATTTCATGGGCCCGCGGATTTCGCGCGAGTCATGCTTGTAGAACCGCTGCACGCCGCCGAAACAGCCGTGCTCCGAAACCAGTGTCAACGCGCTCATGAGTACACCACCACGCTGCGGATCGATTCGCCGGAATGCATCAGATCGAAGGCCTTGTTGATGTCGGTGAGCGGCATCTTGTGCGTGATCAGATCGTCGATGTTGATCTTGCCGTCCATGTACCAATCGACGATCTTCGGCACATCGGTGCGGCCGCGCGCGCCGCCGAAGGCCGTGCCCTTCCAGACGCGTCCGGTGACCAGCTGGAACGGCCGGGTGCTGATTTCCTTGCCCGCGCCCGCGACGCCGACCACCACCGACACGCCCCAGCCGCGATGGCAGCACTCGAGGGCCTGGCGCATCAGATCGACGTTGCCGACGCATTCGAAACTGTAATCCGCGCCGCCGTCGGTGAGCGCCACCAGGTGAGCCACGAGATCGCCGTCGACCTCCTTCGGATTCACGAAATGAGTCAGGCCGAACTTCTCCGCCAGCGCCTTGCGCCCCGGATTCAAATCCACGCCGATGATCTTGTTCGCGCCCACCATGCGCGCGCCCTGCACGACGTTCAGGCCGATGCCGCCCAAGCCGAACACCACCACATTGGCGCCCGGCCTCCACCTTGGCCGTGTTGATCACCGCGCCGATGCCCGTGGTCACGCCGCAGCCGATGTAGCACACCTTGTCGAAGGGCGCATCCTCGCGGATTTTCGCCAGCGCGATCTCGGGCAGCACCGTGAAATTCGAGAAGGTGGAGCACCCCATGTAGTGATGCACCAAGTCCTTGCCGATGGAAAAGCGGCTGGTGCCGTCCGGCATCAGGCCCTTGCCCTGGGTGGCGCGGATCGCGGTGCACAGATTGGTTTTCTGCGAGGTGCAGGACTTGCACTGCCGGCATTCGGGCGTGTAGAGCGGAATGACATGATCGCCCTTGCGCAGGCGTGGTGACGCCGGGGCCCACATCGACGACGATGCCGGCGCCTTCATGGCCCAAAATGGCCGGAAACAAGCCCTCCGGATCCGCGCCCGAACGCGTAAACTCATCCGTGTGGCAGACGCCGCTGGCCTTGATTTCCACCAGCACTTCGCCGGCTTTGGGCCCGTCCAAATCCACGGTGATGATTTCCAGGGGTTTGCGGGCGGCGACGGCGACGGCGGCTTTGGTTTTCATTGATCGGATATCCTCAGGGTCCATTGGCAATTGAAGCGTTGGCTGAATGGGCACTACCCTAAAACAACCGGCGCCGACTTGGAAGCGCACATGAATATTGAATTTTCGCCCGAACGAAGCGCGCGTGATCGGCTGCCTGATCGAGAAGGAAATCACCACTCCCGATCAGTATCCGCTGTCGCTGAACGCGCTCACCAATGCCTGCAATCAGAAAACCAACCGCGACCCGGTGCTGGAGCTGAGCCGAAGCCGCCGTGCAGCAAACGGTGGACGCGCTGATGAAAAAATACATGGTGAGCGACAAATCCGCCGGCTACGGCGGCCGCGTCACCAAGTACAAGCATCGTTTTTGCAACACCGAATTCGGCTCGCTGAAATTCTCGAAGCAGGAACTCGGCATCATTTGCGTGCTGTTGCTGCGCGGCCCGCAGACCCCGGGCGAGTTGCGCGCGCGCACCAATCGATTGTGCGACTTCGCCGACGCGGCCGAAGTCGAAGCCGCGCTTCAGAGTCTGATGACGCGCGAGGATGGTCCCTTCATCGCTCGACTGCCGCGCGCCGCCGGCGCGCGCGAATCCCGTTATGCCCATTTGTTTTCGGGACTGATCGAGTCGGTGGAGGAACCCGCCGCCGCGGAGGAATCCGCCGGCGACCGGGCAGCCGGCCAACCTTGAGCGAGCGCGTGAGCCGGCTCGAGAGAGTGGGTGGCGCGAGCTGCGAGCCGAAATCGACGCGCTCAGGGGCGGCGCGGCGCCGCAGCGAACCTAGTGGCTCGAGGATCTAGTCGAAGCCGTTTGCTTGGCGATTCCGTCGCGCTCCTGCAGCCATTTGCCGAACGCGTCGATATCCGCGGCGCGCATGCCGTTCGCCGCAGCGCGGTGACTGTCCAGCCATTTTTGCATGGTCACCATCAATTGATCGGCTAGCGGGCGGTTGTGGTTGAACAGATCCATGTACGCGGCCTTGCGCATCCTCCAGGCGATCGACCGCCATATAGGCCTCGGCCGCGATGTTCGATCGCTTCGAGAAGCTCGGGCTTGAGCGCGAGAGTGTGGTTGTAGTCGTCGATCGACTCGTTGAATGCGCCGAGGCGCAAATGGATATAGCCCACATCGTTCCAGGCATCGAACATGTCGCCTTTGTTGCTCAAGGCCTCGGTGAATTGATCCAGCGCCTTGCCGTAGGCATCGCTGACCTTGTCCAAGGCGGCGTCCTTCTTGTCCGCAGTCGGCGCCTTGGCCGCGACTTCCTCGAATTCGCGCGCCTTGTTCAGCGACTTGACTCCCGCGTTGAAAGCCTTCTTCGCTGCGAGGTCCGGCTTGACCTCCGGTGGCGCGCTGGGCGGTTCATCGCCGGGCTGCCCCATGCCGCCTTGCCCCCCCATGCCCGGCCGGCCGCCCGGCATTCCCCCGCCGCCGGGCATCCCCCCGCCGCCGGGGTACTGCTGGCCCAGGGCCATCTGCACACCGCCGCCCAGCCAAGCAAGCGATACCAGGCAAAAGATGACTATCTGACGCATTTAGTCCTCCGCGAGGCGGCTTCCCGATTTGTGCAATACTCGATGCATGGGGCGCAATTTTAGGGTTTTAATCGCGGGTGCGCTGGCCTTTTTGTCGGCGCATACCTCGGCGCAGGTGTCGGCGCAGGCCCCCGCGGCGCAGGCCCCGCCGGCCCAGCACCCCACCATGGCCGAGGTTTACGGCTTCGATGCCGATTCGCAGCGACTAGATATGGCGGGCGCGCCGCCCGATGCCGCTCATTGCCGGGCGGCCACCACGGCTTGGACCGTCAGGCTTCCGGCGTCCCGGAAACGCAGCACCAGCGGAAACTGCATCCCGGCCGCCAGAGGATGAGTCAACCCCAGCAGCATGACGTGCAGGCCACCCGGCTCTATCTTGACGGTAGCGCCGGGCGGACACTCCACCCACGCCACCGGACGCATCTCGACGATTCCCTTCACCAGACGGCTCTCATGGATTTCAGCTTTGCCCGCGATCGGACTGCTGATGGCCACCAGCCGGTCCGCCTTGCGGCCGGCATTGGTAATCGAAAAATAGACGGCGCCGACCGAGGCGACCGGCGGCGTGGGGCTCGAGCGGACGTCGCTCACCACCAAATCGCCGGTTCGATAATCCGCCGCCGGTGCGGGCAGATACACGAGCGACAACCATACTATCAGCGCCGCGCCGTATCCCCAGCCCTTCCTGAGGCGCCGCGCGGTCAGGAAACTGGCCCCAGAAAGTACTTGCCCACGGCAAACACGGCGGCGGCGGCGAACAAGCAGTAGTAGCCGAACAGATGCCAGCGGCCATGCTCGAGCCATCGGGACAGCCATTTGAGAGACAGCCAGCCGGCGATGAAGCTCAACCCCATTCCGACCAGGCTGGGCCACAGCGAGCCCAAGAGCGTCGCCCGCGATGCCGGCGGCTTGTGATGCTCCGAGCAGCCGATAGCCCTCGCGCGCGATGACCGGCGGCGTGAGGATGACCGCCAGAGCGAAGCTGTAGTTCTCCAGCACTTCTTTGTGCAGGCCGCGAAGCAACCCGGTGGAGATGGTCGCACCCGAGCGCGAGAATCCTCTGAACGGCAGGCAAAGACCCTGCACCATGCCGATCCACACGGCATCGCCCGGTGCAATCGACTGCCTTTGATTGCCGGCTGCGGCCCGCAATCCGGACACAATGATCAGGATGCCGACCGCCGCGAGCGCCACGGCGATCAGCGTGGTGTTGCCGAACAGCTGTTTCCACCTCCGCCTTGGCGGCACCCCGCAGAATGACGCGCTCGATCAGCAGCATCAGCCCGAATCCCACGATGGCGGTACAGACGGTGGCGAGGCACAAGCTGCGCGCGAAGCCCCAGAATGCCGGGGCGCTGCGAAAAATATCGGCTGCGCCAGGTGCTCCAGAAATAGCCGATGACGGCCAGCATGGTGCCGGTGTGCAGCATGACCAGCAAAAAGGTCATGGCGGGCGCCGTGGGATCCAGGCCCATGAGCTTCTCGGCGATGATGACGTGCGCCGAGCTCGAGACCGGCAGCAACTCGCAGAAGCCCTGCACGACGGCCAAGATGAATATCTTTATGACAATCGGCACTACTGCTCCCCGTCGACCGCCCGTCGGCCCCCAAATAAAAAACGCCCCGGCCGCCGTGAAGCGGTCGGGGCGTTATACCAATAATCTTACTTGGTTGTCGCAGGAGCGGCGGCAGCTTTCTTCTTGCTTCTTGCTGTGCTTCTTGGCAGCCGGCTTCGCGCGCATCCGCAGCAGGGGCGGCGGCGGCAGGAGCATCGGCAGCCATCGGCGCGGCGGCCTTCGGCATGTCGGCAGCCGACGCTGCGGCGGCGAGGCCAAGGGTCAGCAACGCAGAGGTAATCAAGGTTCCGGACTTATTCATGAGATCTCCAAACGGTGGTATTGACAAGCGTTTCAAAGAATACGCCGGATCCACCCGTTTCATCCGAGATGAAGATCATTTCACAAATCTTGCGCCGGATCGCCGGGCAGCGCTTGCGCCGTGACCGCAGGACGTGCCACACCAGATATCACGACGATGGCGATATTGGCGAGCAGGACCAGCACCTTGCCGATGTTGGGCCGGATAGAACAGCTCCCAGACCTCGAACGGGATGAGCGAGGCGGTGATGATGGTGGTCAGCCACTCCGCCCAGCGCTTTGCGCATCCACAAGCCGATGCCTTCGACTGCGAAATACCGCCGCGTAGACGAGAGTCACGATGCGCAGCGCATGGACTCGCGACGACGCTCAGGCCGCTGAACCACTCCAGCAGCTGGGTGACGACGCGGTGTTCGAATCCCAGGGGCCGCGCCGACGCCCAGGTCAAGCAGCTTGGCCGTGAGCGAGGCGTCGCGCAGGCGCACTTCGCCGTAGGCCAGGGCCAGCAGCAGCAGCACCTTCACCAGCTTGTAAAGCGCGATGGTGCGCAGTACGCCAAAGCGCGGCTCCGGCGCCTGCCGGGCATCGGTTGTCATGCGGGCCTTAGGCCTGACCCGCTGGCGGTTGAAACTCCAACGTGGCATCGAGGAGCGCCGGGATGTCGAATACCGCCCGCTCATTGTCGATCACCAAAGGAGCGATCCCGGCGGCCGCCACCAGCGCCGCCGGCACCTGAATGCGGTCGCGCTCCCGCGTGACCGTCCAGGTCTCCAATCGCTTGTCCTGAAACGCCAAATTGAGCGCCCCCCAACGCAACAGCGCGGCGCGCGCCAGCGGCGTATCGCCGCCCCAGTGGCGCTGCGCCAGCGTCATGGCGGAAGCCGCCGCTATTTCGCCATGCGGCAGCGTCATCAAATCCTGAATGTATTTCACCATTTCATCCGGTGGAACATGCAGGTTCAAATAGGGCGCCGTCTCGGTCATGGCCGCCATATTAAGTCGGATTCTCGAGACTGAACATGGCATTCTCGTCATCGTAGGCAAAGGCCTCGGCGTATCGGCCCCAGCTCACGCACCGCACGCAGGCTCTGATCCGCCGCCTCCTCGCTCATGAAGTCCTCCAGTTCGTCGATGAAGCGGCTCTTGCGCGCGGAATGCGAGGCCCGTTCATCCAGAACCCTGCGAATATGGGCGGCCAGCGGCACATAGGTCAGCAAATGGCGCAGGAAAATCCGCTTGCGCTCATCGATGGCGGCATGCGCAAAGGCCAATCCGTCCTCGGTCAATTTCAGATCGCCGCCCTCGAGTTCCGCGAAACGCAGCATCTGCAGGGTTTCGGCGACCGGAAACAATTCGTCGATCTCCATTTGCAGGTCCGAGGCGATTTCCGGCAGGTCGGCCTTGCCGTTGAAGGGCGCCGCCGCCACCGCCTCCATCAGGCCCGCCAGCAAGTTCGAGGACACATGCGGCAACTGGCTGCCGATCCCCAACCCCGGAAAGCGCTCCTGCCGGGTGCTCGCGCCGCCCTGCGGACGCGCGGTCATCTCCACATAGATGCGTTCCACCAGCTCGCGAAAGCTCGGGTCGAGGCGATTGCGCGGCTGCGGCAGCGTCACCTTGATTTCGCTCAAGATCCTGCCCGGATTGCTGCCGAACACCAAAATGCGGTCGCACATCAAGACCGCTTCTTCGATGTTGTGCGTGACCAGGATGACGCCCTTGATGGGCATCCGGCCCTCCGCCCACAAGTCCAGGAAATCGGTGCGCAGCGTCTCGGCCGTCAGCACATCCAGCGCCGAAAACGGCTCGTCCATGAGCAGAATGTTCGGGTGCACCACCAGCGCCCGGGCGAAGCCCACGCGCTGCCGCATGCCGCCCGACAGCTCGCGCGGATAGGCGGACTCGAAGCCGTCCAAGCCGATGAGGTCGATCGCCGCCAGGGATCGTTTGCGGATATCCGCCCGCGGCATGCGCTGCGCCTCGAGGCCCAGCGCAACATTTTCGAACACCGTCAGCCAGGGAAACAGAGCGAAGCTCTGAAATACCATGGCGATGCCGGGTGCGGGGCCGGAGATCGGCTGGCCCAGATAGCGCAGGTGGCCGGCCGTCGGCTCCGCCAGCCCGGCGATCAGGCGCAGCAAGGTCGACTTGCCCGAGCCCGACCGTCCCAGCAGCCCGACGATCTGCCCCTCCCGCAACTCGAGATTCATGCCCTCGAGCACCAGCAATTCCGCGCCGTCCGGCTTGGGGAAGGCCTTGCGCACTTCGGTGCATTGCAGTAGCGGAGAGTTGTTCATAGGCAAACCCCGTCAAGTCAGTCGATATTTGCGCTCGGCGTAGTAATACAAGGGCCGCCAAAACAGCCTGTTGATGACGACCACGAACAGACTCATGGTGCCTATCCCGAGCACGATGCGGTGAAAATCCCCGGCCGTGGTCGCCTCCGCGATGTAGGACCCCAGTCCGCGCGCCTGCACCTGAGTGGTCCCCCAACTCGCCAATTCGGCGACGATGGCGGCGTTCCACGACCCGCCGGACGCCGTGATGGCGCCGGTGACATAGAACGGAAGAACGGCCGGCAGCGCCACTTTGCGCCACCACAGCCAGCCCGTGACGCGGAAATTCGCCGCGACGTAGCGCATCTCCGCCGGTATGGCCGAGGCGCCGGCGATGACATTGAACAGAATGTACCACTGGGTGCCCAGAATCATCAGCGGACTCAGGTAAATGTCCGGATTGAGCTTCCAGGCCACGATGCCGTACACCGCGATGGGGAACAACAAATTGGCGGGAAACGCCGCCATGAACTGGGCGATGGGCTGAACGATCTGCGCCGCACGCGGCCGCATGCCCACCCACACCCCGATGGGCACCCAGACGAGGCTGGCGAGGGCGATCAATATGAACACCCGCAGCATGGTGAGCGTCGCCAGCCCGCACACCTGCAGAGCCTCCTGCAACGGCGTGTTCTTGATCAGCACCCAGACGATGTGCCAAAGCCCGAGCACGACGGCCGCGATCAAGAGCAGACACCCACAACAGATCCGAACTTCGTCTCGGGAGCGCGCCGCCTCGGCCGCCGGCGTGTCGTCGGTGCGCTTCACCGCCCGGCTGGTCCACAGCACGGCGGCATGGAAGGCCACGGTCGCCGCCTGGATCAGGCGCGAGCGGCGCATCATGGTCAGCGCCCAGGAGTCGGGAACACGGACTCCCGGCTCCTGCTCGACCCGGAACCGGTCCACCCACGCCACCAGCGGCCGAAACAGCAGCTGGTCGTACAGCAGGATCACGATCAACATGGTGGCGATCGCCCAGCCGATGGCGCTCGAGGTTTTTCTGTTCGATGGCGAGCGCAATATAGGAACCGACTCCCGGCAATGCGACGGTGGTGTGTCCGACGCTGATCGATTCCGAGGCGACGACGAAGAACCAGCCGCCCGACATGGACATCATCATGTTCCAAATGAGCGCCGGCATGCCGAAAGGCACTTCCAGCTGCCAGAAGCGCATCCACGGCGACAGCCGGAAGGATTCGGCCGCTTCCATGAGCTCGATCGGAATCGTGCGCAGCGACTGATAGAAGCTGAAGGCCATGTTCCAGGCTTGGCTGGTGAAAATGGCGAAGATGGCCGCGAACTCGGCGCCGAGCACCCGTCCCGGGCGCCAGGGACATGAAGAACACGACCGTCACGGAAATGAAACCCAGAATGGGCACCGACTGCAGAATGTCCAGGATGGGCACCAGCAGCTTGCCGGCTCGCTCGCTCTTGGCCGCCCAGGTCGCATAGGTCAGAGTGAATACCAGCGACAGGAACAGCCCGGCCAGCATGCGGAACGTCGTGCGTGCCGCATATTCCGGCAGATGAATCGGATCGAGCGACAGCGGCGTTACATCGAGCTGCGACAGCGGCGCGAACAGGCCCCGCGAGGTCTCGCCCAAGAAGACGATCAGCCCGATCACGACGATGAACGCCAGCACGTCCCAGCGAGACGCGAGATCGCGGAGAAAGACATAGGGTGCGAAGCGATTCATCCGCGCATTCTCTCAGGACAGACAACGAAGTAGCTAGTCGCGCGTCGCTATAATTCTTTGTGGATAGAAGAGCTTCTTACTAGTAGGGTAGGCGCTTATGGAGAAGAGTTTCGCGATCGGGCGAATTCCATTTGAGTTTCGCGCAGATCGGCGTGAGCCGGGCGCTGTCGACTCCTTGACGGCCCGCATGCCATGACGCACCAACTCATCCAAAACCTCGGTCAGTACGGCTTGATGATCGTGGTGGTGAATGTGCTCCTCGATCAAATCGGACTTCCCGTTCCGGCGGTTCCCACTCTCATCGTCGCCGGCGCCGCCGCGGATGCACGAATGCCGCTGTCGGCGCTGTTCGCCTGGTCGGTGATCGCCTGCCTGCTCGCCGACTGCGGCTGGTACCTGGTCGGAGAGAAGTACGGCATCCGAGTATTGAAGACGCTGTGCAAGATTTCCCTGGAGCCCGATTCCTGCGTCAGTCAAACGCAGACCCGCTTCGAGCGCTGGGGCGTCAATTCGCTGGTGATCGCCAAATTCGTTCCCGGCCTCGCCATCATCGCGCCGCCGCTGGCCGGCGCCATGCGCATCGGGTGGCTGCGATTCATATTCTTGAGCACCTGCGCCGCCGTTCTGTGGGTGGGAGCGGGCCTGAGCGCCGGCGTATTGTTCAAATCGCAGATCGCGCGGGTGCTGGAGCATCTGAGCGCCATCGGCAGCGCGGCCGGCGCCGGCGCCGTCGTCCTGCTGGCGCCTACATCGCCTACAAGTGGTGGGAGCGGAACCGCTTCTACCAGATGCTGCGCATGGCGCGGATCAGCGTCGCCGACCTCTACGAGCTCATCCAGGCCGGCGCATCGCCCGTGATCATCGACGTGCGCTCGATCACCGCGCGCGCGCTCGAGCCGCGCTGGATTCCCGGCGCGCTGCACGTTCCTCTGCAGGACGTGGCGCGCCGCCTCAAGGACCTGCCGCGGGATAGGGAGATCGTTCTGTATTGCACCTGCCCGAGCGAGGCCTCCGCGGCGCGCGTCGCCAAGATCCTGATGAATCACGGCTTCAAGCGAGTCCGTCCCCTGTACGGCGGACTCGATGCCTGGGTCGCCGCCGGCTACGCCGTGGAGAAGAGCCTCTGACGCATCATGTCGTCATCGTCGGCGCCGGCTTCGGCGGCTTGGCGGCGGCGCATGGTTTGGCCGGCGCCGGCGTCGAGATCACCATCATCGACCAGCGCAATCACCATCTGTTCCAGCCCTGCTGTACCAGGTCGGCACCGCATCGCTCGCGACTTCGGAAATAGCGTGGCCCATCCGTCACCTGGTCCGCAAGCGCAAAGAGGTCACGACCCTGCTCGGCGAGGTGACGGGAGTCGACACTCGAGAATCGCACCGTCGCGCTCGAAGACGGCGGCGTCGTGCGCTACGACACGCTGGTGCTGGCCACGGGCGCCCGGCATGCCTACTTCGGTCACGACGAATGGGAGCCGTACGCGCCGGGCCTCAAGACTTTGGAAGACGCCACCTCGATCCGCCGGCGAATCCTGCTGTCCTTCGAACGTGCCGAACGCGAGACCGATCCCGAAGCGCCGCGCTGCGCTGCTGACATTCGTGATCGTCGGCGGCGGGCCCACCGGAGTGGAATTGGCCGGCGCGATCGCCGAACTTGCGCACCAGAATCTGCCCGCGGAATATCGGCACATCGACACGCGCAAGGCGCGGGTGGTGCTGATCGAAGCGGGCCCGCGCATTTTGCCGAGCTTTACCGAGGATCTCTCCGCCTATGCGCACGCCTCGCTCGAGCGCCTGGGCGTCGAAATTCAGCTCGGGTCAGCCGTGCGCGAATGCAGCGACCGAGGGCGTCATCTACGGCGATCGGCCGCTCGCCGCGAAGGTCATTCTGTGGGCGGCCGGGGTCCGCGCATCGTCCGCCGCCGCCTGGGCCGGGCTGCCGGCCGACAATGCCGGCCGCGCGCAAGTGGAACCCGATCTGACCGCGCCCGGGCATCCGGAGATCTTCGTGATCGGCGACACCGCGACCATCGACGCCTGGCACGGCAAGCCCGTGCCGGGAATCGCTCCGGCGGCGAAACAGCAAGGCATGCACGTTGCCCACACCATCAGAGCTGCGCCTGCGCGGCGACGCCGCGCCGCGAATTTTCCGCTACAAGCATTCCGGCAATCTGGCCACCATCGGCAAGCGCGCCGCCGTCATCGATTTCGGCCGCATCAAGGTGCGCGGCTGGCTCGCGTGGTGGATCTGGGGACTCGCCCATATTTACTTCTTGATCGGCGTGCGCAATCGGCTGGCCGTCGCGCTCAGCTGGCTGTGGATATACGTCACCGGCAGCCGCAGCGCCTGCCTGATCACCCAGGGCGAGCGCCGGCAACGGTCGCGGTAGCGCCGATCGCCCCTACGATGGGGTTCAAGTAAACGCTTGAATTCCGGTCTGCGCCCTGCCGAGGATCAGCGCGTGAATGTCGTGAGTGCCCTCGTAGGTATTCACCACTTCGAGATTCACGAGATGGCGAATCACCCCGATACTCGTCGGAAATGCCGTTGCCGCCCAGCATGTCGCGCGCGGCGCGCGCCACATCGAGCGACTTGCCGCAGGAATTGCGCTTGAGCATGGAGGTGATTTCGACGGACGCGATTCCCTCATCCTTCATGCGCCCGAGGCGCAGGCACCCCTGCAGCGCCAGCGCGATCTCGGTTTGCATATCGGCCAATTTCTTTTGAATGAGCTGATTGGCCGCGAGCGGGCGGCCGAATTGCTTGCGGTCCAGCACATACTGGCGCGCCGTATGCCAGCAGCTCTCGGCCGCGCCCAGCGCGCCCCAGGCGATGCCGTAGCGCGCCGAATCGAGACAGGTGAAGGGGCCCTTCAGCCCCGTGACGCCCGGCAACAGGTTCTCCTCCGGGACGAATACCTCGTCCATGAGAATTTGCCCGGTGGTGGAAGCGCGCAGACCCACCTTGCCGTGGATGACCGGTGCCGCCAGGCCCTTCCAGCCCTTCTCGAGAATGAAGCCGCGGATGATGTCATCGTCGGTCTTGGCCCACACCACGAATACGTCGGCGATGGGGCTGTTGGAAATCCATGTCTTGGCGCCCGACAGGCGGTAGCCGCCGGCCGCGGCGCGCGCCCGGGTGATCATGCTGCCGGGATCCGACCCATGATTGGGTTCAGTCAGGCCGAAGCAGCCGATCGATTCGCCGCGCGCCAATGCCGGCAGGTATTTTTGCTTCTGAGCCTCCGTGCCGAAGCGGTCGATGGGCAGCATCACCAGCGACGACTGCACGCTCATCATGGAGCGGTATCCCGAATCGACACGCTCCACCTCGCGCGCGATGAGTCCGTAGCTCACGTAATTGAGGCCGCCGCCGCCGAATTCCGCCGGGAATGGTGGCGCCCAGCAATCCCAAATCGCCCATCTCTTTGAAAATGGCGGGATCCGTATACTCGCGGCGGAAGGCGTCGGTGACGCGCGGCGCCAGGCGCCCTTGCGCATAGTCGCGCGCGGCGTCCTGCACCATCTTTTCCTCTTCCGTCAACTGCTCGTCCAGCAGCAAAGGATCGTCCCAATGAAAGCTGCCACTCACCATAATCCAGCCTGTTTTGCCTTCCAAGGGGCGAAGCATCGCATAATCTCGAGAGCCGGTGGGCCTTTCGATCGTGCGAAGGGCAGGCTCCGTTATGCTTGTCTACCAGTGAACTGCAAATGACGGGAGAATTCAATGAGGATGTGGGTATCGGTATTGGGCCTCGCGATTGCGGCGACGGTATATGCAGCTTCGGCGCCGCTCATTGCGCCGCCCGCGGACCAGCAGCTCGCGCGCGACATGCTGAAGAGCCTGGTGGAGATCAACACCACCCATGCACAGGGTTCCACCGAGGCCGCGAAAGCCATCCAAGGCTGGCTGCTGAGCGCGGGATTTCCGGCCGACGACGTGGTGTTTCTGGCGCCCCCCGATCACCCGACCAAGGGCAATGTCGTGGTCCGCTACCGCGGCAAGCACGCGGGCGATGCCGTATCTGTTCCTCGGCCACCTGGACGTCGTGGAAGCCAAACGCGAAGACTGGTCGGTCGATCCCTTCAAACTGACTGAACAAGACGGATGGTTCTACGGCCGCGGCACCATCGACATGAAGGACGGCGACGCGGCGCTCGTCGAATCCTTGATCCGTTTGAAGCGGGAGAAATTCGTTCCCGAGCACGATGTGATCGTCGCATTCACCGCCGACGAAGAAGCCGGCGGCGACGCCAACGGCCCCGCCTTTCTGCTCAAGGAGCATCGCGATTTGATCGACGCTGCCTTGGTCGTCAATCTCGACGGCGGCGGCGGCAACACCAAGAACGGCGAACGCCTGTTCTTCGAGGTGGGCACCAGCGAGAAGACCTACGTCACCTTCACCTTGGAGACCACCAGTCCCGGAGGGCATGGCTCTCTTCCCGGCCCCGACAACGCCATCTATCGACTGGCGGCCGGCCTCGTCCGCCTGCAAGCCTTCAAGTTTCCGGTCATGCTGACGGCAACGACTCGCGCGAGCTTCGACGAGCTGGGTGCCCTCGAGAGCGGATCGCGTCGCAGCGGACATGCACGCGGTCGCGCAAGTGCCGCCCGACCTCGCCGCGGCCGAGCGTCTGAGTCAAAACGTCCGCCTCAACGCGCAGCTGCGCACCACCTGCGTCGCGACGCTGATTTCCGGCGGCCACGCGGAAAACGCGCTGCCGCAGCGCGCCAAAGCGACCATCCAGTGCCGCATGCTGCCCGGAGACTCGGCGGACAATGTGCAGCAGCTGCTCGTCGCCGCGCTCGCCGACCCCGCCATCCACATCACCCTCGATGCACCGCCCATCGTGAGCCCCGAGTCGCCTCCCACTCCGCAAATCATGAAGAAAGTGGCGCTCCTGGTGCATTCGATGTGGCCGGGTGTACCCATCATTCCCACCATGGCGACCGGCTTCAGCGACGACCGGCAAACCCGCAATGCGGGCATGGCCGAGCTACGACATCAGCGGCGTCTGGGAGCGACGTCGATGAAAATCGCGCCCACGGACGCGATGAGCGCATCGGCATCCAAGCCTTCGATGAAAGCGTGGAATTCACCTATCGGCTGATCAAAGCCATGAGCAGAGCGAAGTGAGTGCGGACGGCATGCGGGCCGATTCGGCGCCCGCGGTCAATGAGGAATGCCGTGAGCGAGCGCTACTCCACTGATGCCGCCAGCTCAGCGGGTGCAGATCGCCGGCGTTCAATTCTTCGCTGCTGTAGCTGATGATCTTATTGCCGGCGACATCGAACACATCGATGCGCCAGTGAAGTTCGGACGCGAGCAAGTCGGACGCCACGCTGAGCAATTGATCCGGATTGCGATAGGGCCCTTCGGCGATGCTTCTGCCGGCGCCGATATACCAGTATCCGTCGGCCTTGCCGTGCACCGCCAACACCGTTTGCGCGCTTCTCGCTCTCCTGGACTTCTCGCTCATGGTGCCGACTGTTCCACTTTTCGGCTTCAACTTCTGTAGGCGAAACTCCCAAAGCGATGTCGGAGCCGCGCAATTCCGGCGCTCGCGGTCCATGCCTCGCGCCGGCACGGTATCAGCGCTTGGCCGCAGCTTAGTCGCGCATTTTGAATTGCGCCGCCTTGGCGTCGATGTCGAAGGCGCCGGCCGCTATTTTTCGCATCCACCGCGCCGTCTCCAGAGCGCCGCCGAAGGCGAAGAAATGCGGTGCGACGATCTGCGCCGGAACGGGTGCCGCTCAAAAGACCCAGCAAGTGTTGATCCGGGCTGGTCGCCAAGCTCGGCGGATGTGCAGCGCCGACTCAGATTGCGCATCAAGACGCGCATCGATGCGCCGATGCCGCACTGAATCGCGAAATGCACCAGCTTTGCCATGGGCGCGGGACCGGCAATTCCTATGCGCACGGGCAGGATGAATCCGCCGGCGCGCGAGCTCGCGTGCCCAGGGCTTGAAGGCGCTGCCATTGAGCCCGAACTGCGTGACGATGTGCATGCTCACCGCGGCGCGCGCGGCAAATGCCTGCTTGGCTTCGAGCGCCTCCCAAAGCATGGGGGTGGCTACCGCGTTGTGGCCCTCCGGATGTCCGGCGACGCCGATTCGAGCGATGCCGGATTCCTCGAGGATCCGCGACTCGAGAACGTCCAATGTGCCGGAGAATTCGCCGATGGGCCGCGGCGCATCCCCGGCGATCAGCAAAATGTCCTCGACTCCTCCGGCGCGCAATTCCGCGAGCGCGGCGCGCAGAGTCTCGCGCATTCGGAACGCGCCGCACCGCAATGTGCGGCGTTGCAAGAAATCCGGCGCGCTGCACCGCGAGCGCGGCATGAATCACCTGCGCGAAGCTGGCATGCGGCGTGTGCGCCACGTATACAGCGCGTTCCGGACGGCAGCACGGATGCGAGTTCCGGCAGGCGGTTCTCTTCCGAGGGCGTGATTTCGGTGGAAGCGCCCCGCATGAAAGCCACGATCCGGCTCTTCAGGTCGTCCTCGCCGGCGCCGCGCGGCCCGCTTGACTGACATTGATCATTGACGTCCAGTTCGCGACCTTGGCTGCGCCAATGATACCGATATCACCCTCGGTCCGACAAAATTATCAGCGTTTCTCCTACACCCGGATAACGCCGCCCGACGCCAAAATCAGACGTATCCAACGTCGACACCGGTCTCGGAGCCCGCCATGACTATCATCATCGTCTGTTTGCTGCTTGGGCTTTGTGCGTGGCGCTCGGCTTGTTGACCGTGCTGCGGGATCTGGTGGAGCACAGTACTCAAGAAAGCCCGATGTTTCACGACCTCGGACCGATCTTTCCCGACCCGGTCGCGGAATACCGAGAGGCTAGATCTCAATTTGCCTGGCAATCTCGATCACATTCTCGGGCGCCAGACTGAACCGATCGACCACCTTCACCGAGTTGCGGTAGAGAAACGCGAACAGCGCCAGACGCCAGCTCGTCGAGGACGGCGTCCTTCCGCTTGTGCACGACGAGATCGCGCGTGCCGACGAACAGGGCCTTGTCGAAATCGACCGCGGACTCGAGACCGCGAGCTTGCTGCAGCGCCCGGCGCAAATCCGGGATTTCGAAGAATCCAAAACGGGCCACCACCTGCCATAGACCCTCGCCGAGTTGATCGACGACGGTGCAGATCGGGCCCGCAATGCGCGGAGTGTTCTCGAACACGACGCTCAGAGCGATGGCGTTGCTGCGGCAGAACCCCGACGAAATGCGCATGCGCCATGATGAGCCCCGACACTTTCTGCGTGCTTCTCGTCAGGAAAACCGTGGTGCCCTCCACCCGGGGAATCGCCCCGCTCTTCAGGTCGGACAAAAAGCGCTCCGCCGCCTCCGGAGTCTGCGTGAGCGTGGCGCGGATGGCATCGATGCCCTTGCGCCAGGTGATCATGATCACGAACAAGATGGCCGCGAAACTCAAGGGCAGCCAGCCGCCCTCCGCGATCTTCAAAAGATTCGCGAGGAAGAAACTGCCGTCGACGATGAGGAAAACGCCGGCGACGGCGATGGCGCCGGCCGATGGGCCAGCGCCACACATCGCGCATGGCCCGGTACAGCAGCACCGTGGTCAGCAGCATGGTGGTCGACACCGCCGTGCCGTAGGCGCCGGCAAGCCGATCCGAGCTGCCGAATGCGACCGTGGTCGCGATCGTCGCCGACCATCAGCAGCCAATTGACCACGGGAACATAGATCTGGCCGTAGATTCGATCCGAGGTCTGCCGGATCGCGACGCCCGGCAGCCAGCCGAGCTGCATCGCCTGCCGGGTCATGGAGAACGAGCCCGTGATGATGGCCTGGCTGGCGATGATGGTGGCGAGGGTCGCCAGCACCACCAGGGGATAGATCGACCAAGACGGCGCAATTTGAAAGAAGGGATTGCCCGTGACCGTTCCCTTGTCGATCAAAAATGCCGTCTGCCCGGCGTAGCTGAGAAGCAGCGACGGCAGCACGATGCCGTACCAGGAGACTGCGGATCGGCCCCTTGCCGAAATGTCCCATGTCGGCATACAGCGCCTCGCCGCCCGTGATGCACAGAAACACGCCGCCGAGCACCAAGAAGCCGGCGCTCCCCGAATGCGCCATGAAGCGGACGGCATAGCGCGGATCGAGTGCCGCGACCACTCCCGGATGGTGCGCGATCGACACCAGCCCGAGCACGCGCAATGACGATGAACCAGAGCATCATCACCGGCCCGAATGCGCGGCCGATCTTCTCCGTTCCGAAGCGCTGCGCGGCGAACAAGCACAGAAGAATGACCACCGCCATCGGCATGACGAAGGGCTTGAACGTGTCCGTGACCACGTTGACGCCCTCGAGCGCGCTCAAGACCGAAATGGCCGGCGTGATGACGCCGTCGCCATAGATCAGCGCCGCGCCCAGCAACCCCATGCCGGTCAGCAGCCTGAATCCGCGCTGAAACCCGTTCGCGCCGATGAGCGACATCAAGGCGAGGATTCCGCCCTCGCCGCGATTGTCGGCGCGCATGACGAACAGGCAGTACTTGATCGAGACGGTGACGATCAAGGTCCAAACGATGAGCGAGAGGATGCCGATGCGCACTGTGCGGCGTGAATTGGCCGCCGGTGGCCTGCACCACGGTCTGCAGGTATACAACGGACTGGTGCCCAGATCGCCGAAGACCACGCCCAAGGCGCTCAAGGTGGCCCATTGGCCTGCCTGCGCCCTGGGAGTCGAATCGCGTGCCGATGGGTTGATCGCCATCACCGCACCTTACTGGCGCTGCCTTGCTGGTCCGCAGCATGACGGTACCAGGAAAATGTGACCCTCGTCGGGACGAATCGGCACTGCGTAGGCAAGCTCCCACAGGGGAATCCGCGCCCGTCGGGCTGCCGCGATACGCCCGCAGCGAGTAGCTTGAATGACGGCGAATTGCCCGGTTGACCCCCGGTTGACCGGAATTTTCCAAAGGAGAGAAAAATGCGTAGTCGCGCAAAAGCCCTGCTGATTTTGAGCTGCCTGCCGCTGCTCATGGCCGGCACCGCCCTGGCCGGCGAAGGCGTCGATGTCAAGATCACCAACGATGGCACCCAAGACATCGTGGTCACCGTTTACGATACGAGCACCAGCCCACGCCGGGTCGTTGTCACCAATGCCCGGATCAATGGCTTCACCTCGCTGCCGATCTCGCTGAACGCGGACGCCAGCGGCAGAGCCAATCTATCGTGGACCGCGATCAGCACCGACCGCGAATTTCGCAAATGCGGTCATGACGATACGGTGGTCGGCCAATTCCGCCTCCGTGAACGTGCATGCGGATTCGAGCTGCGGCACTTAGTACGGCACAGTGATGTTGCCCGGTTCACAGGGGAATTCGCCAGGGAGACTAAGTCGCGGGAGCGGGCGCAGACGGAGTGGCCGGTGCCGGCGCCTCCGTTGCGGGTGCGGCGGAAGGTTGCGGCGGCTCTGTTGGCGGTTGCGGTAAGTTGGGATCATCGGCCTCGAGTGCCACGGTGGCGATCACGCCGTTCGCCTTCTGCAGCACCTCGCGCGCGTAGTCCCAATTGAATCGCGACCGTGGTATCGCCCACCGCCGCGCGCAGCATTTCCGCGAATTGATCGATGTTCGGTTCAAAGCTTTGACCCTGCGCATCGACCGGCGGATGCGCTTCCAGCAGCAACTCGCCGTCGACCCAGGCCACTTTGATCGGCTCGTTGATGAGACGCACCTGCGTGCCCACCGCAATCAGCGGAAACAGAGCCTCGACATCGTCCGGGTACATGCGGATGCAACCATGCGTCACCGCCAGCCCGACGGCGATCGGATTGTTCGTGCCATGGATCAAGTAGGTGCCGTTGCCGGCGGCCAGGCGCATGGCGAACAGGCCGAGCGGATTGTCCGGGCCCGACGGCACCACGGCGGGCAATGGATCGCCCGCCTCGGCGTGTTCCTTGCGGACCGACTCCGGCGGATACCAGACTGGATTCTTCTGCTTCTGGATTACATGAGTAATTCCCAGCGGCGTGCGCCAGTCCATCTTGCCGATGCTGACCGGATAGGTGATGACTTGAATCGGACCGCCGCGTTTCGGCTTCGGATAGTAGTAGAGCCGGTGCTCGGGAAGATTGACGACGATTCCCTCGCGCGGTCCCGGCGGCAGAATATGCCGGTCCGGAACGATGAGGGTCTTGCCGGCGCCGGGCAGCCAGGGATCGACTCCCGGATTGACCCGAATCAGCTCCTCCGAGCCCAAGCTGAACTTTCGCGCAAGGTCGTAGAGCGTGTCCTCATAGACCGTCACGACCGTCTTGTCCTGCCCGACCACGGCATCGGTGGGGCTCGACAGAGTGTATGTCGTCGCCTGCGCGCACTGCGCCCCCGCCAGCGCGAGAAGGCCGGCGAACCGCCGCCGTGCTGCCGAATCCGATTCGCCGGATCAATCGCTTCTCTATGGCTGTGGGTTCCACCGTTCTAGATTAACACGCGCGACTTGGCGACCGTGGGCGCCGGTGCCGCGGTGGTGGCGCGCAGCGGGCTGCGGCGGCGCGGCGGAATTTGGCGCCGATACCGGTTCCGGCGCCGCCGAAGGCGTTGCCTCGGCGCGGCCGGGCGACGCACCGGATTGTGATGCCGTTGCGGGTTTCGGCGCGGACGAGTCGGGGTCATCGGCCGCGAGCGCAACCGTGGCGATCACGCCGTTCGCCTTCTGCAGCACCTCGCGCGCGTAATCCCAATTGATCGCGACCGTGGAATCGCCCACCGCCGAACGCAGCATTTCCGCGAATTGATCGATGTTCGGGTTCAAAGCTTTGACCCTGCGCATCGACCGGCGGATGCGCTTCCAGCAGCAACTCGCCGTCGACCCAGGCCACCTTCACGGGATCGTTGATGAGTCTCACCGGCGTGCCCAACGGGAACCAATGGATAGAGGGCGGCAACATCGCCCGGGTACATGCGAATACACCCATGAGTGATGGGCAGACCGACCGCGATGGGATTATTCGTGCCGTGTATTTCGTACGTGCCATCCCCCATGGCGAGACGCATGGCAAACAACCCCAAGGGATTGTCGGGTCCCGACGGAACCCTCGTCGGGATCGGGTCGCGCTCTCTTACATGCTCTGCGAGAATCGACTTCGTCGGATACCAGACCGGATTCTTGCGCTTGTCACGGATGTAAGTGACCCCCAACGGCGTGTGTCGGCCCATTTTCCCGATGCTCACCGGGAATGTCATGACCTCTTGGGGCTGGCCGCGCTTGCGCTTCGGATAGTAGTACAGCCGGTGCTCCGGCAGATTGACGACGATGCCCACATGTGGTCCGGGCGGCAAGACGTAACGGCTGGGAATCAACAGTTTCTTGCCGGCGCCCGGCAGCCAGGGATCGACCCCGGGATTGACTCGAATGATTTCCTCGGAACCCAGGCTGTACTTGCGCGCCAGATCGTACAGCGTGTCCTCGTAGACGGTGACGACGGTCTGGTCTTCGCCGACACCTCATCGTTATCGCCCGACAAGGTGTACGTCGTGGCCTGCGCGGGCTTCGCGCCGGCCAGCACCAGAAGACTCATGAGCGCCGCCGCCGCGCCGCCAAACCCAAGCTGTCGAATCAACTGCTTTCCAATACCCTGCATTTCACCCGGCTAGATTAGCACGCGCGGCCGCAAACGAAAAAACCGCGCGGCGCCGATGCCGGCGAGACCCAGCAGCGACAGCATGTCGAGACCGCCCCCGCCGCCGGAGCTCGCCGGAGCAGTCACGGTCAAATTGGCGGATGCGGCGGGCGATGCCCCCGCGGCGTTGGCACACGTCAACGTATACGTATCGGTGCCCTTGGTGGTGGGTGTCAGGGTCTGCGAACCACTGGTCGCCATCGCCCCGCTCCAGCTGCCCGATCCCGTGCAGCCCGTCGTATTGGCTGAGGACCAGCTAATGGTCGTCGAGTTGCCGCTGACGATGGAACTCGCTGCCAGCGACAGGGTGGGCGCCGCCGGCGCCACTTGCGGTATGAGTGCAAAGGCCGCGTCCGCCTGTATGAACCCGTAGCCGGAATCGAAATTCGGCGACGGCGACGCCATCGGCAGCGCGCTGTTGCGTAAAGCATTGTAAATTTCGCGTCGGCGTGACCGCCGGGTTCGCCTGCAGCATCAGCGCGGCGATGCTGGCCGCATGCGGAGTCGCGGCCGACGTACCGAAGAAATTCGGATAGCTGGGATTGTTCTGGCAGGAGCTGTTGGTGGTGTTGAGCATTCCGCCCGTCAGTCCATCGCTCGCCAAGGTGAAACCCCAGGAATGTGTTGTTGACTCCGTCGGGCCCGACGAAATCCGGCTTCTGACGAACCACCGGTGTCGCAAGGCGGGTGCCGGAGGTATCGAACAGAATCGGTGCGCCGCCTTCGGACGAGTAGGTCTCGAGCTGCGCAGGGGTGGAGCCGCACGCCGGCGTATCGAAGAAAAACGCCGCGCCGACGGCGGCCGCGCCCGCGGCGCCGGGATGGCCCTGAATGGTCGCGGTGTTGGTCTGGAAGGCATTGATGGTGCTGCCCGCTCCGTCATCCTCCACCGACACTTTGATGCGCCCGGGCGTGCGTGCCGTCGGCCAGCCCAACTGACGATGTTGAGGTTTTCCGCCGCGGTGTTGCCGCTGGCGTTGGCCGGATTTCCGACGATCATCACCTGGTAGGAATCCGAGCCGAGCGCATTCGGGCCCGAGCAGGTCGCGGCATTGCCGGCGTAGTCGATGATCTGATCGGTACCGGAAGCGCCGGTGATGCATAGATCGATTTGGCTGGTCGCGCCGCCGCTGTTGGGCGCTCCGGTGACATAGGGCTGATCCCACTCGACGACGATGGCGACGAACTCTCCCGGGACCAACGCAGCGATGGTCACCGGCAGCGAGGTGGTCGTGGTAGCGCCCGATGGATCGAAGTTCAGCAAGATACTCACCCGAATTCGGTGCGCCGCGTCGACAACGTGGCAAAGCTGGGCGCGGTATTGTCGTATGCCAGTGTTCCGTCGTTGCCGGCGGCGGAAAAATACGCCACGCCGTTCGCTTCCACCGCGTCGATAGCCTGCGCGACGATGCCGTCCTGAAAGAAGGGTTCATCGAAATAGCCGATATCGTCGGCAATGACCTTGGCGCCCGCACCGCCTGCGGAGACCGCGGCAGCCAGCTTGCCGATGCCGTTGGCGAAATCCGCCTCGCTGTTCTCGCGCCGTGTAGAAGGCAAGACTCGCACCCGGTGCAACGTCGTGCACGATCTGCAGCATGGCGCGGCCTTCATCGCTGAAGGGCAGTTGCGTAGGCGGGCCGTAGTTCATGCAGCCCCCATTGCCCGCCTGCGCCTCTTCGAGCACATTGACGTTCGACGGCAAATCGCCGGTCGATATGTCCGTGGCGGACGTCGCCAGAAAGCCGTTGTTGGCATAACCCGCCGCACCGGAGGCGGTGCACGTCATTCGCTGCGTACACCGCATAGCAATCGAAGCTGTCGGAGAGAACGCCGACCGTAACACCCGCGCCCGTGAGCGAATTCGCCGAGCGCAGCACATCGCTGTGCTGCACGTAATCGCCCTGCGAGGTCACCGCGCCCGTGCGGGTGCGCGGCATCGCGGCGCGAATGGCATGCACTTCGGCCCGGGCGGTTGCCGCATCGAGCTGCGATACCGGCAGCCAGCCGCCGACATCGTTCGAGTACACCGACGCTCGCTGCAGGCCCAAGGCAACCAGCGCTGCTTTCAGCTGCTGCGGATCTCCGAGAGTGACGGCGTCGATGAGTACCAATGGCCCCGCATCCCCCGCGCTCTGCGTGAATCTCGCTCCGGGTGCCAGCGACCGCAAATCCTCGACGGCGTGATCGGGACGCGCCAGAGACGCATGCCGGGTCAGGTCCGCGAGCGCTCCATCGAATTTTGCGCCGGCGGCACTGCGGCGCTGCTGCGCGCTGCGGGCGCCGAATGCGTGCAAACGCGTCGTGCCGGGCATCACGCCCGGCCGCAAATGCGTATGCCGCGAAGTTGACACGTCCGAGGCGGCCGCGAGTGCCGTTATGGCAGCCAGGGTGCCGATTGCAAAGAAACGTGAAGCCATCCGTGGTCTCCCTTTGCCACGACGAGTCCCGAGGGTGAGACTAACCTGGATCGGAAAAGTTTGACACTCAATTGAAAATTGAGCGCTGCGGCGGGCGGCCGCGGGAGGTGTTTTACAGTACCGTCCTCGCCGTAGGGCGGTCCGCAGTCGTTTCGAACTGCCCGGCCTACGCCCGCGAAGCAACGCGCGCTTTCGCGCGCAACGGGTCGCCGTTCGAACCGGAACCCGCACGGCTCACGGAGAGACTGGGATAATCCGTGTAGCCCCCCGCGCCGCCGGCATAGAACTCCGGCACTCTCGGCTCATTGAGCCCCGCACCCAGCGCGAATCGCCGCGGCAGATCGGGATTCGCGATGAACAGCTTGCCGAACGCCACGGCATCGGCTTCGCCGGCTTCGACCGCTTGCTCGGCGGTTTCGTAGGTGAACTTCTCATTCGCGATATAGACGCCGCCGAACGCCGCTTTGAGCTTCGGGCCGATGCGGTCGGGGCCGATGTATTCCCGCGCGCAGATGAACGCGATCTTCCGCTCGCCGAGCCGGCGTGCGACATGTTCGAAGGTGCCCGGCAAATCCGAATCGCCCATGGAATGCGTATCGCCGCGCGGCGCCAGATGCACGCCGACCCGCCCGGCGCCCCATACGGAAATGGCCGCATCGGCTGCTTCCAGCAGCAGCCGGGCGCGGTTTTCGATCGGGCCGCCATAGTCATCGCTGCGCAAATTCGAGCCGTCCTGCAGAAACTGGTCCAGCAGATAGCCGTTGGCGCCGTGCAATTCCACGCCGTCGAAGCCCGCCAATTGCGCGTTTTCGGCCCCCGTGCGAAAGGCCTCGACGATGCCGGGGATTTCCTTGCGATTGAGCGCGCGCGGCGTGACGAAGGGCGTGGGCGGGCGAACCAGGCTGACATTGCCGTTGGCGGCGACGGCGCTCGGCGCCACTGGGACTGCGCCGTTCAAGAACCGCGGATCGGATATCCGGCCGACGTGCCACAGCTGCAGAAAAATCCGTCCCCCGGCTTCGTGCACGGCGCGCGTGGTGAGCTTCCAGCCTTCGACCTGCTCCGGCGACCAGATGCCCGGTGTATCGGCATACCCTATCCCCATCGGCGACACCACCGTGGCTTCGGACAAGATCAGCCCGGCGGAAGCGCGCTGCGAGTAGTACTCGGCCATCAACCGATTGGCGATGCGGCCGGCCCCGGCGCGGCTGCGCGTGAGCGGCGCCATGAGGATGCGGTTGGGAAGCTCGAGATCGCCGAGCCTGATGGGATCAAATAACTTCGTCATTGCATGCTCCGTGTCGCCGGCGCGGCAAGCCCCGCAGGCCCGCCGTTAGTTCATTATTATTGAACTATAGAATTATGCCGGATGCAAGTTTTGCGTTATGCTTGGCGGCATGGGGCGCCCTCTCACACACCCGCACATCGACGACGTGACGGTTGCGGGCATTTTGCACGCCCTCTCCGATCCGGTGCGCATCGGGATCGTCAGCAAGCTGCTGAAGGCGCCGGCCGGCATGAATTGCAGGCAGACGACGCTGAAGCTCAAGCTCGCGATGCCGAAATCGACCTGCTCGCAGCACTACCGCATACTTCGCGAGGCAGGGCTGATCGTGAGCGAGCGGCGCGGCGTGGACCTGTCGAGCCGCGTCCGCGCCGTGGAATTGGAGGCGCGTTTCCCAGGCCTGCTCGGCTCGATACTCAAATCGTACAAGAAAGAAACCTCACGCCCGGCGCGCTGAAGCCGTCAACGCTCGATCGAAGCGGCTCCGGGCGCTGCGGCGTGCAGTTCGGCGCGGTCGAGTTCCTCCTCGAGCAGATGATAGGTATCGTCGAAGATGCGGCCCTGCCGGCGCCATTCGGCCAGCAGGCGGCGCTCGGCCGCGATGGCCAGCAGACGCAAATCATCGTATGCCGTCGCGGAAGGGATCGTGAATCCCTGCAGGATGAGGGTGCCGAGCACGACCGTGAAGGCGCTGAGCACGATCACATTGCGGCCGGGAAACTCCGGCGGCAGCGCGAAAGCGGTGGCGAGCGTCACCAGGCCCCGCATTCCGCACCATGACACCAGCACGCCGATGCGCGCCGGCGGCAGCGGCGAGCCGAGCACGCGCCGCTCGAAAAAGGATCGAAAGAAGCGCAGCACCGCTCCGTAGAGCATCACCCAGACAAAGCGCACGCCGATCACCACGGCCAGCACGATGGCGGCAAATATCAGCGCGTGCCTGAGCGCCTCGGCGGGGAGTTGATCGAGGATGACGCGCGCCTGCAGACCCATGAGAAGGAAGGCAAGCACGTTGAGCACGAAGACCACCACCGCCCACACCGCGTACGAATCGACCCGATCGCGCGCGCTGGTGCGCGCCGGCATGTGGCGGGCGATCACCGCCGCCAACGCCACCACCGCCACGATGGGCGACAATGACACATGCTCGGCCAATATCCAGGTGCCGAAGGTGAGCAAGAACTGCACGATGATGAAGGAGAGGGTTCCCGCGACCTTTTCGACTCACATGCACGCTCGCGGCGCCCATCAGCGCGCCGAGCAGAGCGCCTCCGGGCACGGCGATCAGCAACCGCGGCAGCAACGCGTCCCAGGCGCCGCCGGGCGAGGCGGCCGCGCTCACCGCCAAGCCGAATGCCAGCAGCGGGGAGACGATGGCGCCGAGCGCCACCGCCGCGGCCAGCGGCAGTCCGGCCATCGCGGAGCCCACCCACGCAACGGCAGCCGTCGTCACCAGGACCAGCACCACGGCCAGCGAGGTGAGCGGCAGCCAGATGCGCAGCATCTCTCGCGGCGGCATGTCGAACGCGGTGTCCATGACGGCCGGGGCCACGAACAGAGCCAGCGCCAGACGCGGCTCGATGCTCAAGTGCGGCGCAAAGGGCAACGCCGCCACGCAGCCGCCGGCCAGCGCCAGCATGGCCGGATAAGGCACGCGCAAATGCCGCGCAATCTGCAGCAGCACCACGGCGATGGCCAGCAGCAACAAGGTGATTTCGAATAGCGCCATAAGGTCGTTCGGCCTTTGAACGGAAATCGGAAATCTTGCGTCGTCACGTGAGGAGGCGCCTGATGCGCTTCCCGGCATCGGTCAGTCTAGTACATACCAGAACCGGGGAAACCCCGGTTGACCTCGCTTCCTCCCGCAAGAACCATCCATAATCATTGCCATCTATCGATGACCCAAAGCGTTACCCTATCAAGGAGACCGTATGAGAGGCACTTCAATCACGGTGTGGCCCGTAGTCTGTTGCAGTGTTCTCGCGGCAGCCACACCCGCGCTCGGCGCCGATGCAACCGCAGGTAGGGCCTTTTTCCGCCAGCAATGCAGTATCTGTCATTCCGCAGAACCGGCGGACAATGGCGGCGCGCAGGGACCCTCCCTGATCGGCCTATACGGCCGGCACTCGGCGGCCGCCGCGGGATTTTCATACACCGCGGCATTGCGCGCCGCCAATTTGACTTGGGATGCGCCGACCCTGAAACGATTCCTCGCATCGCCGACCACCCTCGTGCCGGGCTCGGCCATGGTCGTCGCGGTGCCCAACGAGCAGGACCGCGGCAATCTGGTGGCTTACTTCCAGGATTTGGCGCACACGGCGGCCACCGCCGGCGCGGCGGCGCAGGCCGGCGGCGCGAACACGGTCGCAGTCCCTCTCGCCAGTGAACAATCGGCGGATTGGAGACTGGACGCCCCCGGCCGCGAACATCGCATCAATCTCGGGGCACTACCGCCGCCGTTTGCCACTCCCTCGACTCGCAACTCGCCCCGGTTGATCGCCCGGCCGGCCGACGCGGCGCTGGTGCTGCCGCCGGGATTCCATGTCGAGCCCTTCGCCACCCATCTGTTGGGTCCGCGCAAGATGCTGGTCGCCCCGAACGGCGACATCCTGGTCAGCGAAACCACCGGTGGACGCATCTCGGTACTGCACCCCGCGCCCGACGGCACGCACGCGGCCGGCGCCGATGTGTACCTGCAGGGGCTCAAGCAGCCGTTCGGACTCGCGTTCTATCCAAACGCCGCCAATCCGCAGTGGCTGTACGTTGCCGAAACGAACCGGGTGACGCGTTATGCCTATCGAGTGGGCGATGTGAAGCCGCGCGGCGCGGCCGAGCAGGTGATAGCGCAATTGCCCAGCGGCGGCGGCCATTTCACGCGGGATATCGCCTTCTCTCCCGACGGTACGCGGCTATTCGTGTCGGTGGGTTCCGGATCCAATGTCGCCGACACCATGTCCAAGAAGACACCTGAGCAGATCAAAGCCTGGGAAAGCGAGCACGGCCTGGGTGCCGCCTGGGATCAGGAGACCGATCGAGCGGCCGTACTGGTGTTCGATGCCGCCGCCCCGGGTCCCGCTAAAATCTACGCAACGGGCCTGCGCAATTGCGTCAGCCTCACCGTACAGCCGGCCACGGGCGCGCTCTGGTGCACGACCAACGAGCGCGACCTGCTCGGCGACGATCTAGTACCCGATTATTCGACTCGAGTCCGGTCCGGCGGGTATTACGGGTGGCCGTGGTACTACATGGGGTCGAACGAAGATCCTCGCTTGCGGGGCGATCGGCCGGATCTGCACGGCAAGGCGCTGGTGCCGGACGTGCCCTACCAATCCCATTCGGCGGCGCTCAATCTGACCTTCTATACGCCGAGCAACGGGAAATCGGCATTCCCGGCAAGCTATGTGGGCGACGCCTTCGCCGCCTTTCACGGCTCTTGGAATCGCAGCCTTCGCACCGGCTATAAAGTGGTGCGCGTACACATGAAGAACGATCAGCCCACGGGCGACTATGAGGATTTCCTGACGGGCTTCATTGCCGACGACGGCAATGTCTGGGGCCGGCCGGTCGCGACCACCGAACTCAAGGACGGCTCGCTGCTGCTGAGCGATGACGGCGGCAACGTCATATTTCGCATCTCGTACGCACGTTGAGCCGCGCGGACGGCCGGCGTTCATGATTCAGGTCAAGTGCTCGAGCGACAGGCGTATGCACACGCCGGGGTGATTGTCGGCCAGTTCTATTTTCGCGGCATGCAAGTTGGCGATCGCGGCCACCAGCGCCAGCCCAAGTCCGTTGCCGGGGGTGGTTCGCGAGCCTGTGAGGCGATAGAAGCGGCGAAACACCTTGTCGCGCTCGGCCGGCGGAATTCCCGGCCCGTTGTCCTCGACGGCCGCGCTGACCGTGCTGCCCGAGACCCCCAGGCGTATCATGATGCGAGTGCCCGGGGGTGTGTGCCGAATCGCGTTCTCGATCAAGTTGCTGAACATTTGCGTGAGCAATTCACCATCGCCGCGAATCCGCACGCCCTTTTGGATGTCGTGCAGCAGCATCTGATGCGCATCCTCGGCCACCGGCCGGTACATCTCGTAAATCCGCTCCAACAACTCGGTCAGGGACAGCGCCGTGAATGCGGCCAGGCGCGTTCCGGATTCAATCTGTGAAATGCGCAGCAGCGCGGCGAATATGATGAGCAGATGATCCGTGTCCTCGATCGCATCCGTGACCAGCGCGGCATAGTCGTCCGTCGTGACCGCCTTGCGGCGCGCCTCCTCGAGACGATTGCGCAGATGCGTCAGCGGCGTGCGCAGGTCGTGCGCAACGTCGCTGGACACCTGCTGAAGATTGTCGAGCAGCGTCGAGATTCGATCGAGCATGTTGTTGATCGCGACGGCAAGCCGATCCAATTCATCGCCGCTGCCGCGCAGCGGGATGCGGTCGTTGAACCTTCCGGAAATGATGGATTGGCAGGTGCGGGCAATGGCATCGATGCGGCGCATGAACTGCAGGCTGAAGAAAACCCCTCCCATCCCCGCGAGGACCATGGCCGCCCCCTCGATCCACGCAAACGCCTTGAGGATTCGCTCGCGAGTGGCCGCTATCGGAGCCGTATCGCGGCCGACGAACAGGTAAGTGCCTTGCGCGATGTACACGCCGCGGCCGAGCACCGCGGCGGCGGAACCGCGATCGCGATTGCGCGGTACGGATATGCCGAACAAGCCGAGCTGAAGAGTATTCAGCTGCACATTGCCTGCCTGCGTGCCGCTCGCCGCATCCCTGATGAGAATGTAGCCGCCCGGCAGGTCCGCACCGGCATACTTCCCCGAGCCTAGACGCTGGTTCAAGACCTCGATGGCCTCCGGCAGCCCCTCCGCGCGATAACCGTTTCTGATGGTCTTGATGTCCGCATCGATCGCGCCCACCAGCGCCGCGGTTTGGGTGTCATCGACGATCCAGTACACCGCACCGAGCAACACCCAGGAAAGAACGAGAAACAGAGTGGCGAACAGCGCCGCCGATCGAAAGCTCTCGGTTTTGAAAATTCTAGTTGGGTGCAAGGAACTTGTACCCGGTCCCGCGGACCGTCTGGATGACGTCGAACTCGAAGCCGGAATTCACCTTGGCGCGCAAGCGGCTGATGTGGCTTTCGACGACGCTGGTTTGCGGGTCGAAATGAATGCCCCACACGTTCTCCAGCAGCATCCGCCGCGTGAGCACGCGATCCGGATTGCGCATGAAGTACTCGAGCAGGCGAAATTCCTGCGGCAGCAACTCAATGCTCTTGCCGGCGCGCACGACCGTTCGTTTCAGCAGATCCAGCTCGATCGACCCCAGGCTCAAACGGATTGCAGGTTCAGGCGTGCTGCCGGGGCGGCGCGACAGCACCCTCACCCGCGCCAGCAGCTCCGCGAATGCGAATGGCTTGACCAGGTAGTCATCGCCGCCCGCTTCCAGTCCTTGCACGCGATCGTCGATTCCGCTCATGGTGGTCAGGTAAATCACCGGTGTCTTCACCGCACGCTGCCGCAGCGTCCTGACGAACTCCAGCCCATCCAGACCCGGCAGCATGCGATCCAAGACGATGACCTGGTAGTCGGCGCCGCAGGCGCTTTCAAGCCCGCTGTTGCCGTCGGCGCAGTGCTGCACCGTATAGCCTTGCTCGCGAAAATGATCGGCGACGGAGCGCGCCAGTTCAATATCGTCTTCGACCAGCAGGATGTTCATTGCCGCGAAGATTACGCCACCAGAACAGGAAACGCATCGCGGCCGAGCGGCACCAGCCTCGCCGCGACGGGGCGGCCGAAACGCATCGCTATCGCGCGCCTTAAGTTTACAAAACGGTACAAATCACATATCCCGCCTCGTGTTAGGGTTTGCCATGAAACCGAGGTCGATGTTTTGGCCGGCACTTCCCTACGTTGCGCCCTGATCGGGTGTCTGTGCGTCGGCTGCTCGTTGCAGGCAACGAAGCCGCTCGAGCCCACGCTGCCCGCCGCGTTTGACGGAGCATCGGCCCACGCTGCAGTGCATTGGCCGAGCCAGGACTGGTACCGCGGCTTTGCAAGCCCCGAATTGGATGGGCTGATCGCCGCAGCGATCAGCAGCAACTTCGATCTGGCGGCGGCTCGGACACGGATAGCTCAAGCGGACGCGCGTGCGCGCCAGGCGCATGCCGGCATCCTTCCCAGTGTGGATGCCGGCGTCAACCCCAACTATCTGGCGGGTCATTCGGTCAACGGCAGTGCGCATGAAACAGACTGGGCCGCGCTGCTGTCGGCGAGCTATGAAGTCGACTTCTGGGGCAAAAACCGCGCGGCCGCGAATTCGGCACGGTATCTGGCGGCGGCGTCGCGCGCCGACCGGGACACGGTGGCGTTGACGGCGTTGGCGGGCGTGGCCGACGGCTACTTCCAGGTGCTGGCGCTGCGGGAGCGCTTGGGGGTAGCCCGCTCAAACGTGAATACCGCTCGCGACCTTCTGCACATCGTCGAATCACGCTACGAAGCCGGACTGTCGAATCCGGTGGAAGTCGCAACGCAGAGGGCGGCGGTAGCGGCAGCCGAATTGACGGTTCCGGATCTCGAGCAATTACAGGAAGAGGCGCTGGCTTCACTCGCTCTGTTGCTGGGCCGTTCGCCGGAAGGATTCGCGATCGAGGGGGCGCCGCTCGAGTCGCTGCAAGAACCCACCGTGGCAGCCGGCTTACCCTCCGATTTATTGAGGCGCAGACCGGACGTATTCACGGCGGAAGCGAATCTTGGATCGGCGAGTGCCGACGTCGTGGCGGCGCGGGCCGCGCTTTTCCCTTCATTGACGCTCACGGCCGCCGGAGGCCTGCAGAATCCCGCGCTCAATGCCGCGGTTACTGCATTGAGCGGCGTGGGACCCACCTTGAATCTGGGTGCATCGCTCACCCAGCCGATATTCGACGGCGGCAGACTGCGCGCGGTGCGGGCGGAGGCACAGGCCAAGGAGCAGGAAGCGGCGGCGAAGTACCGAGCCGCGATCGCAGCGGCGCTGACCGACGTCGAGAATTCATTGTCCGCCATTCAGCATCTGAATGCGGCCGGGATTTTTCAAAACGACGGCGTGACGCAGAGCGAGCGTGCATTTGAAGGCGCGAGGATTCGCTACGCCCAAGGCTATGGCGATTTTCTCAGCGTTCTGGAAGCTCAAAAGGCCGTCTACGCCGTGCGTGACCAATTCATTCAATACAAGCTCGCGCGGCTGCAGGCCCTGGTCAGCCTGTGCAAGGCGTTGGGCGGCGGGTGGCAGGCGCCTGACGCGGCGGCGCGGCCGCAAGCCACGGCGCAAAGCTTCTCCCCACCCCAATCTTGAGGCTCACTTGCTCACGGAACAACAACCGATGCATAAGCTCATTTTCGGCACGGTGCTCGCCGCCGGGTGTTTACTGCTGTGGGCCTGCCAAAAAGGCGCCGCGCCGGGCGGCGACGCCTCGCCGGCATCCGCGGCGGCATCCGCGGCGGCGTCCGCTGCAAGCGCCAAGCCGCAGCCCGCGGCCCCGGACACGGGTGCCCAAGAGAGCGCGCCCGGCGTGACCTTGACGCCCGATCAAGTCGAGAAGCTGGGTGTCGCCACTCAGCCCGCCCGAGCAATCGAATACCGGGAGGAAGCGGCCGGCTACGGCGTAGTCGTCAATCACGAGAGCATCGCCCAAGCGGCGGCGGAACTGGCGACCGCGCAAGCCGCCGAACGCCTGAGCAGCTCCGCCCTGCTACGCGCGAAAAAGCTCGATGGAACGACCGGAGCGGTGTCGGCCGACGTCGAGGACACTGCGGTTCAGAAGGCGCAAGTCGACGCTGCGGCACTGACATTGACCACCCGGCGCCTGTCCTCGATGTTCGGCATGAAGCCGCCGTGGAGCAGCGGCGGCGGCGATGCCGCGTTACAGGAACTCGCGTCCGGCAAAATCAAGCTGGTGCGGGTCACCTTTCCGCTCGGGCTCTTGAGCGGAGCCGCGCCGGCGAGCTTGCGCGCGGCGCACATAGGCGCCAACAAGCCGGGGATGGGCTGGAAAATGAATGTGGTATGGGACGCTCCGGCTGATGCCAGTATTCCCGGGCGCAGCTTCTTTGCACAGCTCATGGGCAGCGATGCGGGAGAAGGGGAGCGGCTCCAAGTGTGGGCCCCGGTCGGCGAGCCGACATCCGGCGTAGTGATCCCCGCGGCGGCGGCCGTCATGAGCGATGGCAAGTACTGGTGCTACGTCGAGAAGAAGCCGGGCACGTTCGAACGCATTGAAATCGATACCGCCAGGCCGACAGCCGACGGTTATTTTGTCACCGGAGGTGGCGTCGGCGCCGGCGATGAGGTGGTAACGGCCGCGGCCGGCCAATTGCTGGCCAAGGAAACCGGTTCGAGCTCGGAATCCGATTAGCCATGATGCGAGCACTCGTCACGCTGTGCGTGCGTCACTTCGGGGCGGTTACCGCGCTGACCGTTCTTGCGCTCGTGCTCGGCTGCTGGGGGGCGCTGAGTTCGCCCTTGGACGTTTTTCCCGAGTTCGTGCCTTCCCAAGTCGACATTCAGACCGAGGCGCCGGGGTTCGCTCCTCAGCAAGTCGAAGAACTGGTGACGAAGCAGGTCGAGAACGCCGTCAATGGGGCGGCGGGTCTTGCGACGCTGCGTTCCGAGTCCATTCCGGGCCTCTCCGTCGTAACGATCACGTTCACGGACGGCATCGACGTGCACGTTGCAAGGCAGGGAATCTCGGAGCGTCTTTCCGAACTGGGCAGCAGTCTACCCGCGGGCGTCGGAACGCCGAAGCTCTCGCCGTTGGTCTCGAGCACCATGGATCTGCTCAAGATCGGTCTTGTCTCCGATAAGGTGGATGCATACGAACTGCGCGACACGGCGGATTGGATCATCAAGCCAAGGCTGCTCGCCGTTCCCGGCGTCGCGCATGTCATCGTGTTCGGCGGAAACGTCAGGCAGATCCAAATTCTTCCCGACGTGCAGAAGCTGGCAAGCTTCAACCTCACCTTGACCGACGTGTCGGACGCGGCTCGCGCCGCGTTGCCGCTGCGCGGCGCGGGCTTCATCGATGTGCCTGCGCAACGCATTCTCCTCAGATCGCCCACCCCTGCACCCGACGCCGGCGTGATCGGCAAGGCCGTGGTCGCCGTGCGCAACGGCACGCCGATACTGCTGCGCGATATTGCGACGGTGAAAATCGCTCCGGGACTGCGTTCCGGCGATTCGCTCATCATGGGCAAACCCGGCGTCCTGCTGTCGCTTGCAAGCCAGTACGGCGCGAACACCTTGACCGCAACCCTGGCGGTCGAGAAAGCGCTTGCCGATCTTGAGCCTGCCTTGAAAGCCAAGGGAATCACCCTCTACTCCCGGCTGCACCGCCCGGCCAATTTCATCGAGCGGGCGCTCGGCGACATGAAGGAATCATTGGTGATAGCGGCCGTGCTGATTCTTGCGGTGCTGTACCTTTTCCTGCGCGATATCCGCGCGGCGCTGATCGCCTTTACCGCCATCCCGCTGTCGCTGCTTGCCGCCGTCGCCGTGCTCGACCGCATGGGCCTGACGCTCAACACGATGACGCTGGGCGGATTCGCCGTCGCACTGGGGGTGTTGGTCGACGACGCCATTATCGGCATAGAGAACATCTTGCGTCGGCTGCGCGAAAACAAGCTCCTGCCGGAACCGAAGCCGCGGCTGGAAGTCGTGCGCGAGGCGTCGCTCGAAGTTCGCGGGCCGGTGATTTATGCCACCGCCGTCGTCGTGGCCGTCTTTCTGCCGGAACTGTTCACATCCAGCGTGCAGGGCCATTTCGTCGGCCCGCTGGCGCTGGCGTTCATCTTTGCGGTAGCGGCATCCCTTCTAGTGGCCATGACCGCGACGCCGGCACTTTGCGCGCTCTTCCTGCGACAGCATGACGCGCGGCCCGAGGCGGCATGGTTGCGGCGCCTCAAGAGTTGGCAGACCGGCGCCGTCCATCGCGTAGGCGCGCATTTCAGGATCGTCGCCACGGTCTTGCTCGTCATGGTCGCCGCGTCTCTGGCCGCCCTGCCCTTCCTGGGGGGCACTTTCATGCCGGATTTCCGCGAAGGCCATTTCGTCATGCAGGTCTCGAGTTCCATCACCGGCACCTCCCTGGATGAAATGCTGGCGGTCGGAAAGCGCATCAGCGCGGAAGTGCTGGCGCTCCCGTATGTCGCGACGATCGAACAGCAGGTCGGCAGGGCCGAACTCGGCGAGGACACGTGGGGACCGCACCGCAGCGAATTTCACGTGGAGCTCAAGCCCGACGCAACGGTGGACCAGAGCGTGGCGCAGGAAAAATTGCGCTCCATCCTGGAAGGCTACCCGGGCATTCAGAGCGAAGTCGTTACGTTTCTGGGCGATCGCATCAGCGAGAGCCTGAGCGGCGAGACGGCCCAGGTAGCGGTCAAAATATTCGGCGACGACTTGGACGCGCTCGATGCCGCCGGCGATAAAATCGTCGCCGCGCTCGGCAAAGTGCCGGGCATCGTCGACTTGCAGTTCAAACGACAAAACGGCACGCCGACCATAGCAATCGAGCTCGTCCCGGATGCGCTGGCCGCAGCCGGCCTCAAAGCGCAGGACGTGCTGGATACGGTCCAATCGGCGTATGCTGGCACCATCGTCGGGCAGACGTACCGGGGCACGCGCACCGTAGACGTGGTGATTTTGCTGCCCGACCAGCTGCGCCACCAGCCGGCGAGATTGTCGCAGCTCATGATCGGCAGTCCGTTGGGCCCCGTACCGCTGTCCCAGGTCGCCCACGTCGTCGGCACTCAGGATCGATACAGCATCGAACACGACGGCGGCCAGCGGCGCGTCAGCGTGACGTTCAACGTGGGCAATGGCTCGCTGCAAAACGTCGTACAGCAGGCGCAACAAGCGATTGCTCGATCGGTAAAGCTGCCTGCGGGCGTATTCGTGGAATTTACCGGTGCGGCGGAAGCCGAAGCCCAAACGCGCACGGAGCTCTACCTGTACTCCGGGCTGTCGCTCGCGCTCATCGTAATGATTCTGTTCGTCTCCTTCCGCTGGCGAGCCAATAGCTGGCTGGTACTGGCCAATTTGCCGTTCAGCTTGATCGGCAGCGTGCTGGCGATCGCCGCCACGGGAATCGGGATTTCCTTGGGCACGGTGGTCGGCTTGGTGACGGTCTTTGGGGTCAGTGCCCGCAATGCCATCTTGCAGCTCGCTCATTACGAGCACTTGGTCGAAGTGGAAGGGGTTCCGTGGAGTCTCGAGGTGGTGATTCTCGGCGCGAACGAGCGTCTCGTTCCCATTTTAATGACGGCAGCGGTGACTGCGCTCGGTCTGGCGCCGCTCGCGATCGGCATGAATCGTCCGGGCCAAGAAATCGAAGGCCCCATGGCTGTGACCGTGCTGGGCGGATTGCTGTCCTCGACGCTGTTGAACCTGTTCGTGCTTCCCGCGCTGGCTCGCCGCTTCATTCGCGAACCCGCATCAGGGAAGCGGGTACCCGTCGACGAGGCCTAGTATGATGGTGGCCGCACCAACGTCGGCGGATCCTGGAGGAGATCTCTATGCAATTGAGCACACGAATGGAGGGCGGCGGCACACCTTTGGCCGAAGCATGGGGCGTTGACAGCGAATATGGCCCCTTGCGCGACGTTCTGATCGGGCCGATCGATCATTTCACTTGGCAGCCGGGCAACGCCGTGTGCGAGCGTGCCGAGCGCGTGGGCTTGAAGTTCGATTTTTCAGTCGCCCGCCGCCAATACGGCGAAATGATCGACGTCTACCGGCAAGCGGACGCCAAGGTGCACTATCTGGCGCCGGACCCGATGCTGCCCTACCAGCTCTTCGCCCGCGACAGCAGCGTCATGACGCCCTGGGGAGCCGTGATCATGCAGTTGCAAAAACCCTATCGGCGCGGCGAGTATGCCGCCTGCCTGCGATTCTACCTGGACGCCGGCATTCCTATTTACGGCTTGATCACCGCGGGCAATGTCGAGGGCGGCGACTTCATGGTGCTCAAGCCGGGCGTGGCAGTCTGCGGCTACTCGGGCGAGCGTTCCATCGAACCCGCGGTACGGCAGCTGCAGAAGTGGTTCGAGGCCGAGGGCTGGGAATTTCACACCTATGCCTTCGATTCGCATTTCCTGCATCTGGACGTGCAGATGGGCATGATCGCCGAGGGCTTGGCGGTGGTGTGCGTGGAAGCGGTCGAACCTGAGCTCGTCGAGTGGCTGCGCTCGAAGGGGATCCGCGCCCTGCCTATTTCCTACGGCGACGCCATGCAATTGGGCACCAATGTCGTGGCTCTCGGCAATGAGCGCGTCCTGGTGCCGGCGTCGAGCAAGAATCTCATCGCCGCCTGCCGAGCGGAGGGCCTCACGGTTTACGATCCGGACGTGTCCATGATCGGCAACGGCGGCGGCGCAGTGCATTGCATGTGTCAGGCGTTGAGGCGCGATCGCGCCCGCTGACGGAACCGGCCGCCCTTACCTCTTGAGGCTATCCGCTAATGCGGAGCCGTGCAGGCAATCAACAGACTGTGTTCATCCTCGCCGCCATTCAGGGTCTCGTAGCCGTTGTTGCCGCACGACCGGCAGTCATTATCCGCGGATGTCGGGCGATCCTCACCAACCTGGATTAAGAGGAACGGCCCTTACATTACGAGCGAGGCTACTTCGCGACGAAAATACTCTTCGGCAACTTCACGTGCACGCCGACATTGGGTTTGTCCACGAGCTGCGTGATTGCGACGTTCCCCGCGATGCTCACCAGCTGATAGGCCTGATGCCGCGTCAGCTTCTTTTCCGAAACCAGAAAATCGATCATTTCTTGAATGGCTGTCTTGGTGGCAATGATCAGATCAGGGTCGGTCGCCATGCTGATATAGTCGGTCGCGGTTTCGGCGCGCGGCCACTTCAACTTCATGTCCTTGCGCACGGTGAGTTGTAGACGCCCACGCAGCGAGGTCTCGATTGCGGTTTGATCCACCTCGCCATCGCCCTGCGCCGCATGGCCGTCGCCGATTTCGAACAAGGCGCCGCGTGCAAACACCGGAATGTAGAGAGTGCTGCCGGCAACCAGCTCGCGATTGTCCAAGTTGCCGGCGTGGCGGCCCGGAGGATTGCTGCTGAGCCGGCCCATCGCCGGATCCGGCGCAATACCTATGCTGCCGTAGAAGGGTTTCAGCGGAATCACGATGCCGGGCAGGAATTCCGCCGTCATTTTCTTGCGATCCAGGGGGATGATCTTTGAGGGCACGCCGGTCTCGCAATTTTCCGGCAGATAGCCGCTGCAGCCGTTGTAGCCGTAGTCGAGCGGCAGCTCGATCGAGAGAATTTTGACCTCCAGCACATCGCCGGGTTCTGCGCCCTCGACATAGACCGGACCCGTCAGGATATGGCCGCCCGGCCCGCGGCGCTCCCCCGTCACTTCGCTGACGATGGCTTTGAGCGATGCCTGAATCTTGTCGTCGGGCACGCCCGCCTTGGCCAATCCCGTCGGCGTATTGGTCAGCAACGTATCGACATCGATGATGTCGCCGGAGTCGATCCGCAGCACCGGCGGCGCCTCGGACCAGTAGTAGCCGTAGGCCACGGTAGCGGGCGTAGCCTCGAGACGATGCGTCTTCGGCGGGTGTGCGAAGGCGCTCGCGGCGGCGAGAGAGACCAGAGCCCAGATGGCGATGAGGATTTTTTTCATGATTCGCAGCGTTCGGGCGGCTGCGGGTACTACTGCTTGGCGGGGGCCGCAAACCAGCGGCCAAACCAGCCGACGGTTCGTTTGCGGAAATCCGCGCGATCCTTCGCCTTGCCCAATGCATGCCCTTCGTCCGCATACACGTAAAACTGGGTGGGCACAGCGAGCGCCCGCAACGCCGTATAAAACTCCAGGCTCTGCGGCATGGGGCATTCCAGATCGCGCTCGCCAACCGTAATCAGCATCGGCGTGGTGACGCCACGCATGTGCATGATCGGTGATGCCTTGAGATAGGGGGCCGCGTTATCGTAGACGGAACCGCCAAAATTGACCTCATCCGAACCGGCCTGCGGCGCCTCACCCTCAATGGAAAGCCAGTCCGAGACGCCGGCATGGGCGACCGCGGCGCGAAAGCGATGCGTCTGCGTGATTGCCCACATGGCCATGTAGCCGCCATATGAGCCGCCCATGATTCCCAACCGCGCATCGTCGATGGGCGCCGCGCTCTCCGCCGCATCCACACCGGTCAGCACGTCGCGCCAGTCGCCGCCGCCGAGGTCTTGGATGCTGGCCGAGGCAAATGCTTCGCCCTGACCGAAACTACCACGGTAATTCGGTTCGAAGACGTCCCACCCCGCATCGATCAGCGTCCGTGCAGTGCTCGATGCGGGCAAGAAGTGACTGGTGGAAGCCGCTTCCGGACCGCCATGCACCAGCACTACCATGGGCCGCTTGGCTCCTGCGTCTCCCCCAATCGGCTGCAGCAGCCAGCCTTGCACGTCGAATCCGTCATCGCGCCACGTCACCGAACGCGCGTTGAAGGGCGCGGCAATTCCGGCGTTCTCGTGCGTGATCGTCTGCCAATGGCCTATGGTTCCCACCACGATTTCCGGGGGTGCCGAAAAGCTCGACATCACGGCTGCGACTGCCCGTGGGCCGCAGGACAACCCGCCGCTCGCGCCGCCGTCAAGCGACGCCTGTCCGGACCAGAGAGACTTCCTCCCCGCCGCATCCAATCTGTCGATCGAGACCGTATCGCCGGCAAGCAAGGTCGCCGTGAGCCCAGCCCCGCATCGCCAATCGATCGCCCTCACCGTGGCATGCAACCCGGAGGTCAGGTTCGTGGGCACCGCCCCTACCTGGTCCAAACGCAGCACATAGGCATCGCCGCCGGTGGAACCGAAGTCGCTCATCCAGCCGCCGATGAACGCCACGCTCTTCCCATCGGACGATACCGTGGGTGAGGCAAGCTGTTCGCGCGGTCCCGGCGCAAACAGCACGCGCGCTCCGCTGGCGTCGAACGCGTAGAGTTTGGCCACCCACCACTGACTATCGCCGTCACCCTCGGCCGCCGTACCCACAAAGCCGCCGGCGGGCGAAAAATCGTACTCGTAAACATACAGATTGGGCGGCGAGGCAAAACGCAGCGCTCCGCCTTCGACCACGGCAATGCGCTGTTCGTCGATTTCACCGCCGATCACGCCGACAGACGGTGCGCCCGCCTCGGTGCGCCCCACCTGTTTATGGGCCTGCGGCGTGGCCAGCACGGCGAGCAGTTTGTCCGGTCCATAGCGCAACCCATCCAAGGTTCCCTCGAAACTTAGCAGCCGGTGCGCCTTGCCGGTCGTGATCTCCGCGGTCTCGATATCCGTCGCCCCATCCTTGGGCCGCGACACCAGAAAGGACAGCCGGCCGTCGCGGCTCCAGGCGGGTGACATCACCTTGCAATCCGGGCCGGCGGTACAGGGCAGCTGCACGGTCACCGCTCCGCCCTTCAGATCGCGAATGACCAGCAGCGCAGGCATGTCGCCGTCGCTGCCGTCATCCTGCGTCTCAATCGCTGCGACATGGCGGCCATCCGGCGCGATGGCCACTTCTTTGAAATCATGCAGGCCCGGTTCGGCGAGCGCGGCCACGGGCACAATGAGCATTCCGGCGAGCAGGATAGTTGGACGCATTAGAAATCGTAGCACGCAGCGGCGGCGGCGCACCATGTCGACCGCGTAAACTTTTTCCGGTGGGACCGACTTAATGTCGATAGCTCATCAGCTGGACAATGCGATAAGGCCGGTAAAGAGTAACATTGCATATAAAGTCCTAACGTCGCTCGACACCGGCGAGCAGAGAAAAGACATAGATCATGAATAGCTATCCTTGCCTTCCTCTTTTTTGGGTCCTGGCTGCGGCGGGGACGTGCAGTGCCACCGCGCCCGCGCAGGCGGCCGCTCCGGCGCCTGTGGAGTCCGCCGACGGCATGGTGGTGACGGCACAGCATCTGGCTTCCGAGGTGGGCGCCGACATTCTGCGCCGGGGCGGAAATGCCGTGGACGCGGCGGTGGCGGTGGGTTATGCCCTGGCTGTGACGCATCCGTGCTGCGGCAATCTCGGCGGCGGCGGCTTCATGACCATTCACCTGGCCGACGGCAGAAATACTTTCATCAATTTTCGCGAGAAGGCGCCGCTGGCGGCGCGCGCCGACATGTTTCTCGATGCCCACGGCAATCCCGTCGGCGACAAGAGCCTGAACGGCTATCTCGCGGCCGGCGTACCGGGAACGGTGCTGGGGCTGGAAACGGCGCGCCAAGAATACGGCACCTTGCCGCGGGCCGTCCTGATGGCGGCGGCGATTCGGCTCGCGCAGGATGGCTTCATCTTGACCCGCGGCGACGTCGACGAACTCGAGGTGGGCAGCGCCGAATTCCGCGGGCAGCCGAATGTCGCCGCGATATTCCTCCATCAGGGAGCTCCTTTCAAACCGGGCGAGCGGCTGGTGCAAAAGGAGCTGGCGGCGACCTTGCGCGCCATCAGCGAGGGCGGCGCTCACGCCTTTTATCAAGGCGCGATCGCCGGCGCCGTGGCCGCATCCGCCCATGCCCACGGCGGCCTGTTGACCGCGCGGGATTTCGCGGCCTACACGGTCACCGAATCCGCGCCGATTTCCTGCAAGTACCGCGGCTTCACCATCCTGTCGGCGCCTCCGCCGAGTTCGGGAGGCGTCGCTCTTTGCGAGATGCTGCAAGTGCTCGAAGCCTATCCTCTTGAAGGCACTCGGCTTTCACTCCGGCGAATCGGTGCATCTGATGACCGAGGCCATGCGGCACGCCTATCGCGACCGCAACACCTACCTGGGCGACCCTGCATTCGTCGACAATCCCATTGCGCTCACTGCTGTCGGCGCAGCATACCGAGGCGATTCGCGCGCAGATTCAGCCGCATCGCGCGACCCCGTCGTCGGCGCTCGGCAGTCGGCGCGGCGGCCGCTGAAAAGGCCACCACCACGCACTACTCCGTCGTCGACGCCCGACGGCAATGCCGTATCGGTCACCTACACCATCAACGATGACTTCGGCGCCAAGGTGATCGCCGGCGACACCGGCTTTCTTCTTGAACGACGAAATGGACGACTTCACCGCCAAGCCCGGCGTCGCGAATCTGTTCGGACTCGTGCAGGGCAAGGCGAACGCGATTGCGCCGGGCAAGCGGCCTTTGAGCTCGATGACCCCGACCATCGTGCTCAAGGACGGCAAACCGGTGTTGGTGGTCGGCACGCCGGGCGGCTCGCGCATCATCACGACGGTGCTGGAAATCATCGTCAACGTCATCGATCATGGGATGACCTTGCAGGAAGCCGTCGATGCGCCGCGCATCCACCATCAATGGTTGCCGGACACTGTGGCCGGCGAACCCTTCGCCTTCTCCGCCGACACGGTCAAGTCCCTGACCGCAAATGGGCTATCACGTGGTGCCCTTGGAACCTTGGGGAACGGGCAATGCCGCCGAAGCCATCGGCATCGCGCCCGCGGATGCGGCGCGAAGCCAAGGCGCTGGGATTCCCCCGGCCGGGAATCTTCTACGGAGCGAGCGACTCGCGGGCACCCGCGGGATCGGCGGCCGCGCCCTAGCGTTCGCCGCGCGCAGCAGCAGCCTCAACCTCGGCTGCGCCGCTCGGCTGCCGTGGCCGTAGCCGTAGCCGTCGGCCGTAGCCGCAACTCGAGTCTTCTCCAGCTCATGCTCCGTGTCCTTGTGATAAGGCAGCCAGGCGTAGATTTCCGGCGAGGTCTGCGGGTAGGCGAGAAAGTCCTCGCGCGACTCCACGATGCGGTCGGCCTTGCGGCGCGACAGCCGCCAGACGGCGAACAGCGTGAACACCAGCGTCAGCGCGATCACATAGACGAAAAACGCGCGCGGCGCGATCGAGCTGGATGGCGTACGTCCCGATGGTGCGGTCCGATCGGCGAACCCAGCGCCCAGACGAACAGCAAAGTCGACGACAAAGCCACGTAGTCGGTTGCGACGGCGCGGTCATTCGCGTGCGCGACACCCACCGCGTAGAGGCTCTCCGCCAGGCCGCCGAAGACGCCGAACAGCAGGGCAAGCAACGCGAAGGGCATGCGGTGGTCGGCCCACACCAGCGCGACGGTCACGGCGAGAATGCCGAGCCCCAGGCCGATCAGCGCATGCAGGCGGTCGATCTTGTCCGAGAAATACCCGATCGGCCATTGCAGGAACAGGCCGCCGAGCGAGACGCAGGCCATCAATAGCACGATGTGCTGCTGATCGAAGCCGATGCGCGCGCTGAACAGGGGCCCCACGGTCGTGAAGGCGGTCAGAATGAGTCCGTTCAACAGGCAGGCGCTGACGCTCACCGGCGAGGTGCGCAAGGCCTTGAGAATTTCCAGCTTCACCCGGCGCGGCAGGACCGGCGCGCGCACGTCGATCGCGACCATGGGCACGAGCGCAAGAGTGGTCGAGATGCCGGCGATGAACAAGAGTTCCGGTCCTTTGACATTGAGCGATTGGCTGAACAGCTGGCCCACGCCGAAGAACAGTCCGTACACCAGCACGTAGATCGTGAGAACCCGGCCGCGCTGCTCGTTCGGCGCCAGCGCATTCAGCCAACTCTCGACGATGATGGCAAGTCCCGCGGCATTGATGCCGATCAGAAACCGCAGCAGCGCCAGCGCCGGGACGCCGTCCGCGAAATAAAGACAGAGGATGGCCACGGACTTCAAGCCGGCAAAGGTGGCGTACGCCCGGTCCAGGCCCACCGGCGCGATCACCTTGTGGGCGTACAGGCACCCCACCAGAAATCCCAGGGCTTCGGCCGTGGCGATCAGGCCGATCACCCCGTCCGACAGCCCCAAGGCGGAGAACCGCAGCGGCAGCAGCGTGCCCAAGAAGCCCGAGCCCAGCATGATCAGCGCCGTGCTGATCAAGCGGCGGCGTCACCCGCCAGGGAATGGCGGTGGCGGGACTGGGGAGCGATGCGGTCGGCGCGGGTTCATGGAGAATCTTATCGCAGATTTCGCGGCCGGACACCGGGTCTCGCGCGCAGGGGAGGTTTTGCCAGCGCGGGCGATGCCCGTTAGGCTTGCACGATGACGCTACACAAGCTATTTCCGACTTTCATCTACTGCGGCACCCTTGCAAAAGCGAGGCACGAAGGAGTTCAATCGCCGGCTTCTCAAGGAATGCCGGCAGCTGCGCCATGACGATGCGGCCGGGCGGCGATGGTCCGCCGAGAATTATCCCGGCGGCTATACCTCCTACGGCTCGGTGCACTGGCTGCAGCGCATTTCGCCGACCTTCAAGGCCTTGGAGAGCAAGCTTGCGCGGCATGTCGCTGTCTTCGCCAAGGCCGTCGAGTGGGACCTCGACGGGCGCGAACTGAAGATGACCGATTGCTGGATCAACATCATGCCGCGGCATGTGGTGCATGGCCTGCACCTGCATCCTCTGTCGACGTTGAGCGGCACCTACTACGTGCACGTGCCGCCGGGATCGCCCGGAATCAAATTCGAGGATCCGCGCCTGGATCGCTTCATGGCGGCGCCGCCGCGCAAGTCCACCGCAAAGCGCGAGACGCGGCCGTGGGGAACCTTTCCCGCCGCGGCCGGGGCAATTACTGCTCTTCGAAAGCTGGCTGCGGCATGAAGTGGTGCCCAACCGCGTCGATGCGGAGCGCGTCAGCATCAGCTTCAACTACAACTGGTTCTAGCCGCCGCAAACGCCCTGCGCGGAATAGAGTAAACTTGAAGCGCAATGACGACTAATGAATGCAGCTGAATGACGGCCAGAACATCCGACGCCACCATGGCGGTCTTTCTCGACCTGGAGAACATCGCCCTGGGCGCGCGCGATGCCAAGTACCCGAGCTTCGACATAGAGAAGGTGCTCGAGCGCCTGCTGCTCAAGGGCCACATCGTCGTCAAGAAAGCCTACTGCGATTTCGACCGCTACAAGGACTTCAAGCGCGGCTTGCACGAAGCGGCATTCGAGCTCATCGAAATCCCGCATGTGCGCCAGTCCGGCAAGAACTCCGCGGACATTCGCATGGTCGTCGACGCGCTCGACCTGTGCTACACCAAGGGACACGTCGATACCTTCGTCATCCTGAGCGGCGACTCGGACTTCTCGCCGCTGGTCAGCAAATTGCGCGAAAACGCCAAGACCGTCATCGGCGTCGGCGTCAAGAATTCGACCTCGGATCTGTTCATCAACAATTGCGACGAGTTCATCTACTACGACGACCTGGTGCGCAAGGAACCGTCCAAGGCGCGGCGCCGCTCCGCGCGTGCGGCCCGGTCTCCTGCGGCACCCGCCGGCGCCTCGGCCGCCGACGCTGCGCCCGTTGAAACCGCAGCCGCCGAAAACAGGGGCCCGGACCTCAACGAGGCGCTCGAACTGATCGTGGAAACCCTGGAGGCCCTGGCCGAGGAACGCGGCGGCAGTGAACCTATCTGGGGCTCGATGATCAAACAAGCCATCAAGCGCCGCCATCCGGGCTTCAACGAACGTGCCTATGGATTCAAGTCGTTCAATGACCTATTGGCCGACGGCGAGAAGCGCGGACTGCTCGTCCTGCGCGCGGACGAGAAGTCCGGCGGCTACACGGTGCGGGTAGTGGATAAGCGCCCGCCGCGCTGACACGCGCGGCCGCGTCAGCGGCTGCATTGCTGCGTCGCGGCGTGTCGGGCCGCTCGCGCGCCCGCTCCCCCCAGGCTGCCTGCGCCCCTTGAACTTGAGCGCGGCCGGCCGCATTTATTTCCCAATGAATACCAACCGCAGAAAATCCTGGATGTGGGCGGAGGCCTGCGCCCTGCTCGACGAAGCCGAGCGCAAGCATCGCAGTTTTTTCGAGCTGCTGGCGCTGCCTTCGACCCGCCCCGTGTGGGAACCGCCGGCCGACATCTTCGCGGACGGCTCCGAACTGCAGGTGGTGGTCGCCTTGCCCGGGGCCCGCGCCGAAGAGGTGACCGTGCAGATAACGCCGACCGGCTTGCAGATAGAAACCGATGTTCCGCCGCCCAGCTTGAGCGCCCGGATGAACATCGTGCGCTTGGAAATTCCCTACGGCCGGATGCGCAGGCGCATCGATCTGCCGCCGGGACGCTACGCACTGATCGAGCGGCAACTCGATCGCGGCTGCTTGTTTCTGCGGCTTACGAGGGAAGCGCCATGAACGCTGAAGACGTACTCATTATTCTGCCCGTCAGCAACGCCGTGCTCTTTCCGGGCGTCGTACTGCCCATTGCCGTTGCCGGTCAGCCGGCACTGGCGGCGGCGCAGGAAGCGGTACGCACCCAGCGCCGCGTCGGCCTGTTGCTGCAGACGGACCCCGGCACGGACGCCTCGGGCACGGATCCCTCGGGTACGCCTGCGTCGCGGGTCGGCACAGCCGCCAGCATCGTGCGATTCATTACCGCCCCGGACGGCACGCACCACTTGATCGCCCAGGGCGAAGAGCGGTTCACGGTGCTGGACTACGTCAGCCGCGATCCCTTCCTGGTGGCGCGCATCGAGACGCACAGAGAGCCCACGGTGCTCGACCGCGAGGTCGAAGCACGCGGACTCAATTTGCGCGAGAAAGCCTTGGAGGCCGTGCAGCTGCTGCCGCAGGCGCCGGGCGAACTGGTCAACGCCATCCGCAGCATCGAGTCGATTCCCGCGCTCGCCGACATGGTGGCGAGCTTCATGGATCTGAAGGCCGCGCGAGAAGCAGGAGATTTTGGCCACCTTCGATCTGAAGACGCGGCTCGATCGAGTGCTCACCCTGCTCGGCCGGCGCATCGAGGTCCTGAAGGTCTCGCGCCAAATCGACGAGCGCACCCGCGAGGCCTTCGATGAACGGCAAAAGGAAGCGGTGCTGCGCGAGCGGCTGCGGCAGATTCAGAAGGAGCTGGGAGACACCGACGCCTCCTCGGCCGAGCTCGACGATCTGAAGAAGGCCGTCAAGGATGCGGGCATGCCGGCGGAAGTCGCCGAGCAGGCGGAGCGCGAGATCAAGCGTCTGGAGCGGATGCCGGACGGCGCCGCCGAGTACTCCATGACCCGCACCTACCTCGACTGGCTGCTGGCCATGCCTTGGTCGAAAGTCGATCCTGAAACGGTGGACATCGAACAGGCTCGCAAAGTACTCGACGAGGATCACTACGGGCTCGAGAAGGTCAAGCGCCGGATCTTGGAGTTCCTCGCCGTACGCAAGCTCAATCCCGAGGGCCGCAGCCCCATTCTCTGCTTCGTCGGTCCGCCGGGCGTGGGCAAGACCTCGCTCGGCCAGAGCATCGCCAAGGCCATCGGCCTCAAATTCGGCCGCGTGAGCCTGGGCGGCGTGCACGATGAGGCGGAGATTCGCGGCCATCGGCGCACCTACATCGGATCGCTGCCCGGCAACATCGCGCAGGCCATGCGCAAGGCCGGCCGCCGCAATCCGGTGCTCATGCTCGACGAGGTCGACAAGCTGTCGGCCAGCCATCAGGGCGATCCGTTCTCGGCTCTGCTCGAGGTGCTGGATCCGGAACAGAACAACACGTTCCGCGACAATTATCTGGCCGTGCCCTTCGATTTGTCGAAGGTGCTGTTCATCGGCACCGCCAATGTGCTGGAATCCATTCCGGCGCCGCTGCGCGACCGCATGGAAATCATCGAGCTCACCGGCTACACCGAAGAGGAAAAGCTGCAGATCGCCAAGCGCTACCTGCTGGCGCGGCAGCTGAAAGCCAATGGTCTCACCTCCGAGCAGGTGGAGATCTCGGAGGAGGCCCTGCGCCGCGTCATCGTCGACTACACGCGCGAAGCGGGAGTGAGAAGCCTGGAGCGCCAGATCGGCGCGCTGCTGCGCAATTCCGCCGTGACCATCGCCTCCGGCGAGGCGCAGCGCGTCACGCATCGGCCCGGACGAGGTCGCGCGCATCCTGGGCGCCGCGCGTTTTGAAAGCGACGTGGCGCTGCGCACCAGCATCCCGGGCGTAGCCACCGGCCTCGCCTGGACTCCGGCGGGCGGCGACATCCTGTTCATCGAATCCAGCCGCGTGAGAGGCAGCGGCAAGCTCATCCTGACCGGACAACTCGGCGAGGTGATGAAGGAGAGTGCCCAGGCCGCCGTCACCTGGGTGAAGTCGCAGGCGGATCGCCTGGGGATAGATCCCGCGGCGTTGGACAACAGCGACTTGCACATTCATGTCCCGGCCGGCGCCATCCCCAAGGACGGCCCGAGCGCCGGCGTCGCCATCGCCACCTCGCTGGCATCGCTGCTATCGCACCGCACCGTGCGGGCGAATGTCGCCATGACCGGAGAAATCAGCCTGCGGGGCGTGGTGATGCCGGTGGGCGGCATCAAGGAGAAATGCGTGGCCGCCGCGCGCGCGGGCATTCGCACCGTGATCCTGCCGGCCCGCAACCGCCGCGATCTCGAGGACATTCCGGAGAGCGTACGCGCCAAGCTCGAATTCGTCTGGGCGGAGAAGATCGACGACGTCCTGGCGCGGGCGCTGGACGATGCGCCCGCGCAACGGGCGGCGGCCTAACTCAAGTACCGATGCCGCGTGCGGCTCAGAACACGCGGCCTTCGCCCGCGAGGCGTTGATCCACCTCGTTTTCCGCCGCCAGCCAATCCTCGAGCTCGTGACCGGGAGCAAAACCGCGGCGTTCGGCTTTTCGATAGGCTAATTTGGAAATCGAGACCGCACGGTCTTCGATAACCCGCGGCACGATATACAACGCGATATTGCCCAGGACGGGGCCCGATGGCGGCGGCCGGATCGGCCGCTCCAAGCTGATCTCACTGGTGTTCATGAAAACCTCAGCCTGCAATGGGTTTCGATGACGTCCATGATTTTACCGCGATCGGGAGCGATTGTATCCGCGGAATATGACTTTTTTATGTGAAGTCGGTGGCCACCGAAGCTTTCTCGTAGCTCCCGAGTTCCGCCAGCATGTCGGCGAACTTCGTTCTCGCGGTGTGGACGGCAAAGGCGCCGGCGGCAAATCGCATGGGGGGCTTCGGCTGGCCGGCGATAACCACCATGGCTTGCGCAAGCTTCGCGGGATCGCCCGGCTGCTTGCCGTTTCTCGCCTCAAACGATTCTCTTACGTGGGCTCGCCGCGCATCGTAGTCCGCAATGGGCTTGCCGCCGTACTTCAGGGACTCGGTGGTGAGAAAATCGGTGCGAAACGGGCCGGGTTCGACGATGGTGACGAAGATCCCGAACGGCTCCAATTCCTTCGCGAGCGACTCCGAGAAGCCTTCCAGCGCAAATTTGCTGGCGCTGTACAGCGATCCGAATTCATTGCCGCGGATGCCCGCGATCGACGAGAGGTTGTAGATCAAGCCCTTGCGGGCGGCACGCATCACGGGCAGGGCGGCCCAGGTTACATTGAAGACCCCGAAGACATTGGTGGCGAACTGAGCCTGCACGTCCTGCAGGGTGTTCTCTTCAAAGAAGCCCAAGTGACCATAGCCGGCATTGTTGACCAGTATGTCGATGCCGCCGAATCGCTTGACGGCGGCATCCACCGCACGGCGCGCCTGATCCGCATTCGTCACATCGAGTTCTATGGACAACAGCTGATCGTCGTCGGGGCCCAGGCCCTGGCCAATGGCCGCGCGGCTGCGGCCGGTGGCCGCGACCCTATCGCCCGCCCGCATCGCCGCCTTCGCAATTTCCACGCCAAAACCGCGGGTTGCGCCCGTAATGAACCACGTCTTTTGCATTGCACTGACCTCTTGAAAGCTAATCGCGATGCCCGCACCGCTGACTCAAACCCGCCCTCACGCGTTCGAATACGGCGCCCCAATCTCCGACGCTCCGTTGTCAATAAAGTTTCAAGGGAGGGATACCACGGCCTATCGGTCGATTTCACTCAGCTCTTTTGTAGGCGCCTTGGCGTTAATGCGGCGCCACGGCGTTCAGCCGTGCGATGCGCTCGAGCGCCGGCGGGTGAGAATCGAAGAACGCCGAATGGATGGGGTCGGGCGTCAGAGTGGCTGCATTGTCGCGAAACAGCTTGACCAGGGCGGCGGCCAAATTGCCCGCATCGGCGTGGCTGGCCGCAAAATCATCGGCCTGCCGCTCGTGCCGGCGCGACCACCAGGACATGACGGGCGTCGCAAAGAACCCAAACACCGGCACGGTCAAAACGAACAGCAGCAACGCCATGGCGGCGGACGGCACAGGCACGCCCAGGGCGGAGTAGAACCCCGGCTGTCGTGCCAGCCACGCCAGCAGGCCCAAGCCGCCGAAGGTCAGCAATACGGACGCCGCCAGCCGCTGACGCACATGGTGCAGACGAAAATGGCCGAGCTCATGCGCCAGCACCGCTTCGATTTCCGGCGCTTCGATGCGCGACAGCAGGGTGTCGAAGAACACGATGCGCTTGTTGCGCCCGATGCCCGTGAAGTACGCGTTGCCGTGGGCCGAGCGCAGCGATCCGTCCATGACGAACACACCGCCGCGCGCCGCGAATCCGCAGCGTTCGAGCAGGGTCTCGACCCGCTTCTTGAGCGCCTCATCGGCCAGCGGCGAGAATCGATTGAAGAGCGGCGCAATGAACTTGGGGGCTGCCCAGGTCAGTCCCACGGTCCAGGCCAGCCAGATCAGCCAGACCCAGATCCACCACCGCTCGCCGGCGCGCTCCATCAAGGCAAGCGTCGCCAGCAACAGCGGGCCGCCGAGCAGTGCCGAGCCAGCAGCAATTGCTTGACGAAATCCATCGCATAGAGCCTCGGCGAGATCCGATTGAACCCGAAGCGGGCTTCTATTTTGAATGTCCTCCACAAGGAGAAGGGCTGCCCGACCAACTGCAGCAGCAGCATGAGGGTGGCCACGACGCATGCGCCGCGCCAGGGCTCGGCAAAACCCGAATGGCGCCAGAGCGCGTCGATGGCCGCGAGGCCGCCGCCCAAGGTAAACCCAAGTTTGACCAGTGCCTCGACCACGGTCGCCCATCGGCCCAGCCGCACTCGGGCCGCCGGTGTAGTCGGCGGCCTTTTGCTGATCCGCCAGCGCGACCTGCCCGCGAAACGGCGCGGGGACCTCGTTGCGATGCGCCCGCACGGCCGCGATCTGGCGCGACCCCAGCCATAGGCGCGTCAGCGTCTCCGCCGCGACGGCGATGAGAAACGCCCAAGTCAGCCACTGCATCGTGTCTACTTCCCTCTCACTTGGTCCCACTTGGGGTGAAGCGTAGACGAATTGCGTGCGCTGCGAAACACCAGGGGTTTTTCCTCGGGTCCGCAGCCCGGCGCCGCGTCCGCGGGCAGTTCCGCCCGCGCACCGCCGCCGTCACCAGATGATGGTGCGGAGACAGATCGCACACCGGATCCGCATTGGCCGCATCGCCCGTCAGCAGGTAGGCCTGGCAGCGGCAGCCGCCGAAATCGCGGCCTTTTTCCGGGCAGCTTCGGCAAGGTTCTTTCATCCACGCATCGCCGCGAAAATGATTGAAGCTCGCGGAGCGGTACCAAATCTCTTCGATGCCGGCGCTGCGCACATTGGGGAACTCGAGACCCGGCAGCATGCGCGCGGCGTGACAGGGCAGCGCGGTCCCGTCCGGCGCAATGGTCAGGAAGATCGAGCCCAGGCCGTTCATGCAGGCTTTGGGGCGGCGCTCGAAGTAATCGGGCACCACGAAGTAAATCTGCATCTGTCGCCCGACGCGTTCCCGGAATCGCTTCATGACCTGCTCCGCCCGCTGCACCTGTGCGCGGCTGGGCAGCAATTGGTCGCGGTTGTGCCAAGCCCAGCCATAGTACTGGGTGTTGGCCAATTCCACGTAGTCGGCACCCAGCCGCAGCGCCATCTCTAGAATTTCTTCCACGTGATCGATGTTGAGCCGGTGCAGGACCACGTTGAGCACCATGGGATAGTCGTATTGCTTGATCAGGGCCGCCACCTGCGATTTCAGTTCGAAGGTGCGGGTGCTGCTCAGAAAGTCATTCATCTGCCGCGTGCTGTCCTGGAAGGAGAGCTGAATGTGATCGAGGCCGGCCCTCTTCAAGGCATGTAGACGGGCATCGTTCAGGCCCACTCCGGAAGTGATGAGATTGCTGTAGAACCCGAGCCGGTGGGCCTCCGTCACGATGATCTCCAGATCGTCGCGCGACAGGGGCTCGCCGCCGGAGAAGCCCAGCTGCACGGCACCGAGAGCCCGCGCCTCGCGCAGCACGCGCAGCCAGTCCTCCGTGTCGAGCTCCGCGGCGGTGTTCGCGAAGTCGGTGGGGTTGTAGCAGAAGGCGCAGTGCAGCGGACATCGGTAAGTCAGCTCCAGCAGCAGCCACAACGGCGGTCCGGGCTTCGGCACGGGGGCCGGCGCTGAATTCACGGGCGGATTTGCAGCCATTTCTTCTCCACCGCCATGCTGACGAAACGAATGACATCGTCGAATAGATTGGCAGCCGCGAAGGCGCGTTCGAGATCCGCCGTGATGTCCGGCAATCGTCGTTGCGCCGTCGCAGCGCTTCAATATCTCGCCTGCGCTGCCGTTGAGCTTGATCATTCCCTCGGGATAGAGGAGCACATGCGCATTTTGTGCGGCCTCCCATTGCAGCCGAAAACCGCGCTCGACGGCGGGCCGCGATGCGGCATCTATGACGGGTTGGCTCATGCGGGGGCCATATAGCGCAGCGCCATGGCATCGCTCATCTGCCACAGCACGTCGAGCTTGAATTTCAGAATGTCGAGCGCGCGCTCTTGCAGGGCGCGGGTGTTGAAGCGGTCCAGGGTCAGCGCCAAGCTGAATTCGACATCGCGGCGCGCCAAACTGACCCGGCTTTGAAAGTACTGCAGTCCGGCGCGGTCGATCCATGAATAGTGCTGCGGCCAATTCGCGAGACGCTGCTTGTGGATCTCCGGCGCGAACAGCTCGGTCAGCGAGGAGCACACCGCCTCCGGCCAGGGCGCGCGGCGCGCGAAGTTCACATAGGCATCGACCGCGAATCGCACGCCCGGCAGCACTTCCCCCAGGCTTTCCACCGTCTCGCGCGACAGTCCCACCGCCTCCGCCAGCCGCAGCCAGGATTCGATTCCGCCCGGATCCTCGCCATAGCCGTCGTGATCGAGAATGCGCTGCACCCACGAGCGGCGCACCGCTCGATCCGTGCAATTGGCCAGAATGGCGGCATCCTTGATCGGGATGTTGATCTGATAGTAGAAGCGATTCGCGACCCAGCCGCGAATCTGCGCCGGCGTCGCGGCGCCGGAATTCATCAGCACATTGAAGGGATGATGAATGTGGTAGGCGCGCCCCTGCGCTCGCAGCTGCGCCTCGAACTCCTCCCGGCTCCATGCGGCGCGCGCTCATAGCGTCGATTTCCATGCCGTCCCACGCGACCTCGATGCCGCGGCGCGCGAGTTCGGCCGATTCCGCGGAGGCCTCGTCGAGAATGGGTTGGTGTTGTTGATGTGGATCAAGATCCTGCGCGTGGCGGGCGGCAGGCGATCCAGCCACTCGCAGCATTCCGCCCGCGCCGCTTTGCGGCAGGTGCCCGATATCGCGGGCGCGTTTGGACGAGATCCCCAGCCGAATCATCTCATCGTCGGTCCAGAACGTGCCGTCCACGAGCACACAGGCGGCCGATTGCATGGCGCGCCACACGCGCATCGTCGATGGCGCTCAAGCCCGGCGCATACACCGCCGTCTTCCCGCTGCCTTCGTCCTCGATCACCAGGCCAGATTGTCGCCGGCGATGGGCGAGTCGCGGTTGGGCGAATAGGGAGCGGGCTTGCTGGCCACCGGCAATGCGCGCCACCGCACGCCGGGCACGGCGTCGACCGTGAAAGACGGCATCGTCCAGATCGATGCGGCGCCGGTCCACGCCGCAGAAATGACCCAGCACACCGAACACGGGATTGCCGCGGGTGAGATCGGCAAAGGTGCTGTCGGTACACCAAATGGGCCAGGGGCGCGATGATTCACGCAGCATGTACAGTCCGGTGGTGTGGTCGACCTGTCCGTCGACCAAGATGATGGCGGCGATGGCGCTGTCGCGTATCGCGCGGCCCGGCTGCAGATCGGGATTCGCCCGCAATTGCGCCAAGATGTCCGGCGATGCGTTCACCAGCGCCCACGAGGCGCCGCCGGCCGACGGCGATGGAAGACTGGGTACGGGCGCGGGCCCGCAACGTGCCCGCGCGATAGCCCCTGCAGTTGGGGCAATTGCAATTCCATTGGGGAAAACCGCCCCCTGCGGCCGACCCCAGTACCCGGATTTTCACTCGGAAATGGGCGCCGCCCGCCCGCGCGGGCGCACGCCCTCGCTATTCAGCGATTGGACACATACATCGTGATTTCCATACCGAACCGCAATTCAACGGCCTGCGGGGTTTCCCATTTCATATCGAAACTCCTCTGTAAAGTGCAGCCCTATGGTCTCCCCGCCGCGCATGCCCCGAATCAGCGGCATCATGAAACTGGACTCATGATTTTCATGAGAGCGCCGCGCCGCATCCGGGCGGCCGGCCCTGGTACCATCGCCCCATGCGATTGCGGACCCGCTTGAATCTCGTGGTGGCGGCCTTGAGCGCCGCATTCCTGATCGTGCTGATCGCGGCCGAGGTGCAGAGCACGCGGACCTCCGTGCGCGAGGAAATCGAGGCGGCGAACCGCGTGGCCTCGCAGCTCCTCGGGCCGCCTGGCGGCGGTCTATTCCCAGGTCGGGGGGCCGGATCTGGTGCTGCAAGTTCCTACAGCGGCTCGGCCGGGTTCGCGCCAATGAGATGTCCCTGCAGACGGCCTCGGGCGAGATCATGTATCAAGCACCCGCCGGCCACTTACAAGGCCGGCCGCGAGGCGCCGGCCTGGTTCGCGCGCCTGTCTGGCGCCGCAGCCGGCCCGTTACGCGTTTCCGCTGCGCGGCGGCAGTCATGCTGGTCGTGCAGGCGCAGCCCTCGCGCGCCGTGCTCGATGCCTGGGACGACGTCACCCGGCTCGTCAGCCATCGCAGCGGCCATGTTCGTCATCGTGAACGGGCTGGCGTTCTGGTCGGTGAAGCGCGCGCTCGAGCCCTTTCCCGTCATCGCCGACGGCCTCGAGCGCATCGAGCAGGGAGATCTGGCATTCCGCCTGCCGCCGCTCGCCGGCAATGAAGCCCATGCCATCGGCGCCGCGTTCAATCGCATGGCGCAGGCCGTGCAGGACAAGGTTCTGGCCGAACGCAAGGCGCACGACGCCGAGGCGCGCCTCGAGGAGCGGCGCGAAATGGCCTCTCTGGCGGACCAGCGCGTCGAAGAGGAGCGGCGCTTGATCGCTCACGAGCTGCACGACGAATTCGGCCAGTCGGTCACCGCGATTCGCAGTCTCGCGCTGGCCATTGCCGCTCAGGAAACGGCCGGCCAGGGCGGCGTGCGGGATCCGGCGACCGGCGATGTGGCGCGGTTGATTTCCGAGGAAGCGGCCCGGCTCTACGATGCCATGCACGGCCTGATTCCCAGGCTCGACCCCCCTGTCGCTGGATACGCTGGGGCTTGCCGCGACCCTGGAGAGTTTGGTCCGCGACTGGCAGCGGCGCCACCCCTCGATCGCCCTGTCGCTGCGCCAGGAGCTGCCCATCGAACTCGGGCCCAGCATCACTCTCACCATTTACAGAGTGGTCCAGGAGGGCCTGATCAATGCCCTGCGGCATGCCCAGGCTTCGCGAGTGGACATCGCCGTGCACTGCGACGCCCGACGCATCACCGCCACGGTGACCGACGACGGTATCGGATTGGCTGCCGAATGGGCGCGGCCCGGGCATTTCGGCCTGCGCGGTCTGGCGGACCGCGTGCGGCAACTGGGCGGCACTTTCGACATCGGCAGTCAGGATGGCCGCGGCGTCCGGCTGAGCCGCCGACATTCCCTTGAGCGCCCAGACATGATCCGTGTCCTGCTGGTCGACGATCACGCCGTGGTGCGCATGGGGTTTCGCCTGCTGCTGCAGTCGGTGGCGGAAATGTCCGTGGTCGGCGAGGCGGATTCCGGCGAAGCCGCATGCCGGCTCTATCTCGAACTCAAGCCCGACGTCGTGGTGATGGATCTCGCCATGCCGGGCATGGGAGGCCTCGATGCGCTGCGGCGGATTCGCGCCCGCCACGCCCAAGCGCAAGTTTTGACCCTGTCGGCGCACGACGACCCGATGCACGCGCGCCGCGCACTGCAAGAAGGCGCGCTGGGCTTCCTGTCGAAGCGCAGCGCCCCCGAGGCACTGCTCGAAGCGGTGGCGGTGGTCGCCGCCGGCCGCCGCTATCTCGACCCCGCGCTCGCCCAGAAGCTGGCGCTGGCGGAATTCGACGGCGCGGCGAAGTCGCCGGTCGAGCGGCTGTCGGAGCGAGAATTCGAGGTCTTCGTCCGGCTTGCCGGCGGTGCGACGGTGCAGCGCATCGCCACGGACTTGAACCTCTCCGCCTCGACCATCGGCACACATCTCTACAACATCAAGCAGAAGCTCGGCGTCGTGAATCAATCCGAGCTGACGCTGATCGCCATTCGTCACGGCCTCATCGATGCATGATCGATAGGCGTGGCCGCAACCGGTCAGATATCCTCGTCCTTTCTGTGCCGCGGCCACCAGCGTTCGAGCATCGGCGGCCGCCCATCCTTGCCGCCGAGCCCGAACGCCAGCGCGAACGCCAGCACGACCCCGCCCAGGATGATCAGAAAAGTTCTCTGCACGATGTCGCCGCCGACTTCGACCTGTCCCAAGGCGATCATCACGACGAAAATCACGATGAGATACCGCGCAATCCTGCCCAGCAGATCGGCATCCGGAATCTGCGCATCCACGCAATAAGTTTGCACGGCGCCGCCGACGAAACGGGCGCAATACGAACCGAACACCACCACCAGCATCGCCACCAGCAGCTTCGGCGTGAACCACACCACGCGGCCGAGCAGATCGGTGATGTGCGTGAGGCCCAGGCCGCTGAAGGCGATCATCAGGGCCACGAGAACGACCAGCCAGTACGCGACCAGCCCGAACAGCGTGGTGGTATCGCCGCGCATGCCCGCCTGGTGCAGGAAATTGTCGGTGCCGGCGCGTTCGGTCAGCACCGGCAAATTGAGCGCGCGCAGTCCCTTCTCGACGGCGAAGCGCGCCGCCTTCGCGAGCAGCCATCCGATGGCCACCACGGCCAGCGCCAGCAGCAGCCGCGGCAGGAATATGGCGGCCTGGTGCAGAAACTCCCGCGCGGTCTCAAGCAGTATGTCGATGCTTTGCATGCCAGCCTCCCGGATCCCGATCCTGCATCCGATGGTGAGTCATTTGTTCGCATCCCAGTCCAGGATGCCTTGCAAGGGAATTCCGGCCCAGCCGGGACGATTGCCGAGTTCGTAGCGCAATTCGTACAGGGCCTTCTCCAGTTCGAACAAGCCCAGCAGCCCCGGCCCGCCTGCAGCGCCTCGGGTCCGTAGAGCTTCGCGTCGCGCGCCGCCGCATCGTAGGCCGCGAGGAATGCCTCGCGCGCCTCGGTCTCCCACGCCTGCGCCAGCGGCGCCAGCCTCGCGGCTTCCGCCTCGTTGTGAGCGACGTTGCGCAGGGCGCTGTGCTGCACGTAGCTGAAGGAGCGCAGCATGCCGGCGACGTCCCGCAGCGGCGAATGCTTGGCGCGCGCGCTGCTCGAGACTGTGGCCGGGCTCGCCCTCGAAGTCGATGATGACGAAATCATTGCGCGTCACCAGCACCTGGCCCAGGTGATAGTCGCCGTGGATGCGGAATTTCACGCCGCTGCGGCGCCTGCGCCGCACATGGCGTCGATGCGCGCCGACACCCGATCGCGCTGCGCCAGCACGGCGTCCGGCGCGGTCGCGATCCCCGGCCGGCACCTGCTCCAGGCTCGATGCCAGCATTCCCAGCGCGTTGCGCGCCTCCTCGAGCGCGCGCTGGCGGTAGGCGTCGATATCGGCGCGGGTCAGCGGCTGCGGAGAGAATGCCGGCATCCTTCGTCGGCCGCGCCAAGGCCCGGTGAAGCTCGGCGGTGCGCATGCGCCAGGACCCGGATCAGCGCCAGGTACGCCTCATGCGCATTGGCGGGCACGGCATCGCCGGCCGGCGTGGTGCGATACTGCTCGAGATGACGCTGCAGATATTCGAGCGAGTAAGTCCAGCCATCGCCCTGATTGGCGATGTACCCCTGCAGCATGGCCAGCAGCCGCGTCTCGCCGTCGTTGGCGATGTACTCGAGCACGCCGGCCAGCGGCGCGCAGTTCGGAAAGTGCACCGACCTCGGTCAGATACAGTCCCATCTCGAGTTCCGGGTTCACGCCGGTGCGCAGCCGGCGGTAACCCTTGAGCATCAGCCGCTCGCCGATGGTCGACGACGGTGTTCGAGCTCGAGCCGCGCGGCCGTTCCACCGGCAAGCGAGCCGAAATCGCGGCCCGCCAGCCGCGCGAATGCCGTGGTCGGGCGGAATCGCAGCTTGCCTTGCGGACATGGCGATCTCCTTGCGCGCCGCCATCGCCGCCACGATCGCGCGGCAGAACACCTCGTCCGCAAAGGCGTCGCCCATCACGCCCGACATTCGCCTGCTGGCGTATCTTGGCCAGCGCCGCCGTCGACAGGTTGCGCACCCGCTCCTCGTCGCGCTCCTCCCAGGCCAGCGCCAGCGGCATGAAGTAGCTGGCGCGCTCGCCGGCGCCTTCGAGGTCGAGCAGAGTCACCAGCCAGCTGAGCTGGGTCTTGCCCGTGCCCTCCTGCCACAGCACATAATCCGCGATGCGCGCGCGGTCGATCGGCGTGCCCTTGGCCGCATACCAGCGCTGCGTCTCGATGAAGCGCGGCAGCGTGTCCGTCTCGAATTGCAGCCGGGTCTTTTCGGCCATGCCGATGCGCCACGGAACCACCCGCTCGCGAAACAGGCTGGTCCAGCCGTCGAACAGCACCAGCACCGGGCGCTCGTCGATCGACACGATTTGCTCGTGCCAGGACGGGACGTCGGCATCCGTGGTCAGTCTGAACCAGTAGAATCCGTAGGCCGAGATCGTCAGCAGGTAGGGCAGCTCGCCGATGGGCGGGAATGCCGTGCGGCCCAGCATTTCCACCGGCACGCGGCCCTTGAAGGAGGAAAGATTCAGCTCGACCGGCTGCGCCGAACGCGACAGATTGGCCACGCACAGAATGGTGTCGTCGCCGAACTCGCGCAGGTAGGCGAGTATCTTGCGATTGCCGGGCCGCAGGAACCGGCGCGTGCCGCGCCCGAACGCCTGGCTGGTCTTGCGCACGGCCAGCATGCGCTTGGTCCAGCTCAGCAGCGAGCTCGGGATCGCGGGACTGGGCCTCGACATTGGTCGACGGATAGCCGTACACCGCATCCATGATGGGCGGCAGATACAGCCGCTGCGGATCGGCGCGCGAGAAGCCGGCATTGCGGTCCGGGCTCCACTGCATCGGGCGTGCGCACGCCGTTGCGGTCGCCGATGAAGAAGTTGTCGCCCATGCCGATCTCATCGCCGTAGTACAGGATGGGCGAACCCGGCATCGACAGCAGCAGGCTGTTCATGAGCTTGATGCGGTCCAGATCGTTCTCCATCAGCGGCGCCAGCCGGCGGCGAATCCCGAGATTGATGCGCGCCTGCAGATCCGACGCGTACGTCGTGTACATGTAGTCGCGTTCCTTGCTGGTCACCATCTCCAGGGTCAATTCATCGTGATTGCGCAGGAAAATCGCCCACTGGCAGCTGTCGGGGATATCCGGCGTCTGCTGCATGATTTCGACGATGGGATAGCGGTCCGCCTGCGCGATGGCCATGTAAATGCGCGGCATCAGCGGAAAGTGATAGGCCATGTGGCACTCGTCGCCGTCGCCGAAGTATTCGCGCACGTCCTCGGGCCACTGATTGGCCTCGGCCAGCAGAAACCGGTTCTGGTAGTTCGCGTCGATGGCCGCGCGCAATTGCTTGATCACCGCGTGGGTTTCGCGCAGGTTCTCGTTGTTGGTGCCTTCGCGCTCGACCAGGTAGGGAATCGCATCGAGCCTGAAGCCGTCGACCCCCATGTCGAGCCAGAAGCGCATGGTTTGCAGCACCGCCTCCAGGACCTGCGGATTGTCGAAATTCAGATCCGGCTGGTGGCTGAAGAAGCGATGCCAGTAGTACGCCTTCGCCATGCGGGTCCCAGGTCCAGTTCGAGGTTTCGGTGTCGGTGAAAATGATGCGCGTGTCGAGGTATTTCTGGTCGGTGTCGCTCCAGACGTAGAAATCGCGCTGCGGCGGAGCCCGCCGGCGCGCGCGCGCGCGGCCTGAAACCAGGGGTGCTGATCGGAGGTGTGATTGATGATCAGCTCGGTGATCACCTTCAATCCGAGCCGGTGCGCCTCGTGCAGCATGGCGCGAAAATCGTCGAGCGTGCCGAACTGCGGATGGACATTTTGATAGTCGGAAATGTCATAGCCGTCGTCCTTCAGCGGCGAGGGATAGAAGGGCATCAGCCAGATGGTGTTGACGCCCAGATCGCGGATGTACTCGAGCTTGGATGTCAGACCCTTGAAATCGCCGATGCCGTCGTCGTTCGAATCGAAGAACGACTTGACGTTGAGCTGGTAGATGACCGCGTCCTTGTACCAAAGCGCGTCATTGGGATCGATGCCGGACAGCGCCGCGGGATCCAGCACGGGCGATTTATCCGGAGCGGGAGATCTTATGTCGTTCATCTATTGCGTCGTTACGGACCAAGGCTCTACAGGTAATAGTCGAAATCCTGCTCGCTGCGCACGCGCCGCCTCAGCCTGAACACATGCGCGGGCACGCGCTGCGGATCCAGCATGACGTAGTTGTACCGGCCGCGCCAGATGTAGCGCTGATCGCTCAGCAGATCATGCACCTGGTAGGGCTGCTCGGCATCGAACTTCAATGCGCCCACGTCCAGATCCACCCATCCGGACTGCGCCTGATGCGGATCGAGATTCACCACCGTCAGAATGACATTGCCGGACTTCGAGTCCATTTTCAGGTAAGCGATCAGCTGATCGTTGTCGACGGGACAGAAATGCAGGCCGCTGTCGGATTGCAACGCGGCATTTTCGCGGCGGATGCGGTTCATGCGCGCGATCAGCGACCACAGGCTCGTCGGAACTCTGCACGCTCCAATGGCGCAGTTGATACTTCTCCGAGTCGCGGTACTCCTCGCTGCCGGGTTCGCGCGGCGCGCTTTCCAGCAGTTCGTAGGTCGGTCCGTAGATGCCGTAATTGGCGGACAGAGTCGCGGCCAGCACCAGCCGCGCCGCAAATATCGGGCGCAGGCCCGACTGCAGCGTTTCGTGCAGGATGTCGGGCGTGTTCGGCCACACATTGGGGCGGTAATATCGGCGCCCCGGCCCGAGCGCAAGGTCGGTGAAATAGTCGGTGAGCTCCTGCTTGGTATTGCGCCAGGTAAAATAGGTGTACGACTGGGAGAAACCCAGCTTGGCCAGCCGGTGCATCAGCTTGGGCCGCGTAAACGCCTCCGCGAGGAAAATCACCTCCGGATGGTCGCGCTTGACCGCGCCGATGAGCCATTCCCAGAAGTCGAAGGGCTTGGTGTGCGGATTGTCGACCCGGAAAATCTTGACTCCCTGGCCAATCCAGAAATCCACGATGCTCTTCAGTTCATCCCACAAGGCGCGCCAATCCTCGGTTTCGAAATCGAACGGATAGATGTCCTGGTATTTCTTGGGCGGATTCTCCGCGTACTGCACGCTGCCGTCGGGACGATGCTTGAACCACTGCGGATGGGCCTTCACATAGGGATGGTCCGGAGCGCACTGAAACGCCAGGTCGAGGGCGATCTCGATGCCGAGCTCGCGCGCCTTGGCGAGCAAACGGCGGAAGTCCTCGAAAGTGCCCAACTGCGGCAGGATGTCCTTGTGGCCGCCCTCGGCCGCGCCGATTGCCCACGGACTGCCGACATCCTCGGGGCCCGCCGTCAATGCATTGTTCGTGCCCTTGCGGTTGATGCGCCCGATCGGGTGGATGGGCGGAAAATACAGCACATCGAAACCCATGTCGGCCAGGTAGGGCAGCCGTGCCTCGACGTCGCGAAAGGTGCCGTGATGACCCGGCTCGGTGCGCCGCCGAACGGGGAAACATCTCGTACCAGCTGCTGAATCCCGCGCGCTTGCGGTCCGCCACCAGCTCCAATGCCGCCGTGGCGGCGAGGCTGCGGTCCGCATAGCGCGCCACGATGCCCGCGCGAGCGGCATCCAAAGCCAGCGCCTTCTGCGCGCTCGGGTCGGCGTCGGTCGCCGGCCGCGCGCAATTGCGCCGACCACTCGGCGAGGATGGCGGCATCGCTGCCCGCGGCCCGGGCGGCGGCCTCGTCGATGAGCGCGGCGCCGACCTGCAAGGCCATGCGAACGTCCGCTGCATCGTCGCGCCTTTCGAGTTCGTGGCGCCACGATTCGAAATGATCCACCCACGCCCATACCGTGTATCGATAGCGGCCGGCACGCGGCGGCGTGAACTCGGCCTGCCAGACATCGTTCGCCCGCAGCTTCATTTCGACTTCGTATTCTTCGCCGGCGCCGGCGGCGCACCAGCGCAGCACCACGCGCAAGCCTGTCGTGACCGTCGGTGAAGCAATGCGCTTCGATCCCGACGGCCTCCCCGGCGATGCACTTGGCCGCAAAGCGGCCGCCGTCAACCGCCGGCAGTACCGCATCGATCACCGCACGCACCCTGCCCTCCCGAACCGCCGCGGCGCCGCACCCGGGGTCGGGGGCGCCGCTGCGTGCCGGCCGCCGCCGGCTTTTGACCGCTCGGGGTCCTTGCGCTTCGCCTTAGCCACGGGACTCCCATCGGAGCACGATCGTCGCCAGCGGCGGCAGACTGAGATTCACCGACTCGAGACGGCCTTGGGTGGTCACGGGTACCGATTCCACGCTGCCCAAATTGCCCCAGCCGGAGCCGCCGTATTCCCGGGCATCGGTGTTCAGGATCTCGCGCCATATACCGCGGGACGGCACGCCGACCAGGAAATTGGGCCGCGGCACCGGCGTGAAATTGCAGACCACGAGCAATGGTGCGCCGTGGCCCGGCGCCTTGCGCAGGAAGGCGATGACGCTGATGTCCGCATTGCCGAGATCCAGCCATTCGAAGCCGTCGGCCGAAAAGTCGATCTTGTGCAGGGCCGGTTCGCTGCGGTACACGCGGTTCAAATCGCGCACCAGATGCTTTACGCCGGCGTGCTCCGGCAATTGCGCAACCCACCACTCGAGCTCGCCGTCGTGCGTCCATTCGCGCCGCTGCCCGAATTCGCCGCCCATGAACAATAGCTTCTTGCCCGGGTGCGCCCACATGTAGCCATAGAGCGCGCGCAAATTGGCGAACTGTTGCCAATCGTCGCCCGGCATCTTGCCGATCAGCGAACCCTTGCCGTACACCACTTCATCGTGCGACAGCGGCAGCACGAAGTTCTCGTTGAAGGCGTAGATCAGAGAGAACGTCAGCTGCCCGTGATGATATTTGCGGTGGATCGGGTCCTGCTTCATGTATTCGAGGCTGTCGTGCATCCAGCCCATGTTCCATTTCAAGCCGAAGCCGAGGCCGCCCGCATCGGTCGGGCGCGACACCATGGGCCAAGCCGTGGACTCCTCGGCAATCATGGTCACGTCCGGATGATCGCGATAGACGGCCTGGTTCAGGCTGCGCAGAAAGCTGATGGCGTCGAGATTCTCGCGGCCGCCGAATTGGTTCGGAATCCACTCGCCCTGCTTGCGCGCATAGTCGAGGTACAGCATGGACGCCACCGCATCGACCCGCAATCCGTCGATGTGATACTTCTCGAACCAGAACAGCGCCGAGGAGAGCAGGAAGCTGCGCACCTCATTGCGCCCGAAATTGAAAATGGCGGATTTCCACTCCGGATGGAAGCCCTGCTGCGGATCCGCGTGCTCGTAGAGATGCGTGCCGTCGAAGTACACCAGCCCGTGTTCATCCGCGGGAAAATGCGACGGCACCCAGTCGAGAATCACGCCGATGCCCTGCTCATGCAGGTGATCGACGAAGTACATCAGATCCTGCGGCGTGCCGTAGCGCGCAGTCGGCGCGAAGTAGCCCGTCGTCTGATAGCCCCACGATCCGTAGAAAGGATGCTCGGTGACCGGCATCAGTTCCACGTGCGTGAATCCCAATTCTCGTACGTAGTCCGCCAGCTCATGCGCCAGTTCGCGGTAATTGAGAAAGTGGCCGTCCCTGCGGCGCCACGAGCCGGCATGCAGCTCGTAGATCGACATGGGTGCATCCAGGCCATTGCTGCGCGCCCGCGCCGCCATCCAGGCGGAATCGTGCCACTCGTACTCGAGAGTCCAGACGCGCGAGGCGGTGGCAGGCGGCAGCTCGCAACAGACGGCATACGGATCGGCCTTCTCGACGACGAACCCACCGACCCGCGAAGTGATACGGTATTTATATGCCTGGCCGCGCTGTACCGCCGCCACGGCCCCCTCCCAGATGCCCGAGCCGTCCCGCGCGGGCAGCGAGGATGTCCTCTCCCGCCCTGCCAGCCGTTCCATTCGCCGATCACCGAAACCGCGGCTGGCGTTGGGGGCCCAGACGGCGAAGTGCGCGCCCCCTCCCGGCAGCAGCATGCATCCGAGCCTCGAGTGCAGCTGCGAATGCGTGCCCTCGCGGAATAGATAGACATCCTGATCAGTCAGCACAGCGTGGCTGGCCTTTGATGCATCGCGCGCTCCTTGAGGTTAGCGGGAGATCTTAGGTGATGGCCCCCGCAATTCCTGTCCCCGGGGGGCGGGATCACGTGTAGGACTATGCTGGCGCTGCCTGACTCGACGCGGCGCACGCATTCGCGATGCGGCCATCCGGATGTTTTCCTTGATGCGCCGAAGGTAGGCGAGATTTTCTGCGGAATTTACCGAGTCGATCAGCGGATTATAGTCCTGCGGGACATGCCCCTTCCTTTCGATGAGAAGTCCGCGCATTCCCGAGCAATCGATGAAAAGATCACCGGCAATTTCCTGACCTCGATGCGTATGCACCGCGGTGATGAATCCGCTATGCGAGTGCTGGTCGATTCTCTCGACCCTGCCCTCGAGACGCACGACGCCGTTGGCTTCGGAACGGGAGCACAAGTACTTCGCATACAGGCTTGCATCGAAGTGATAGGCATATCCTAAGGTGGAGAGGGGAGCGGGCCCCCGCGAATAATTTCCGCGGGCTACTCCGGCAACAGAACGCCCGAACCGCCCATCTCTTTCGGAAAATCCTTCTGTTTCGGCAGGCCATCCTTGATCCTCAACACGGCGTCCTGATAGTTCACGTGCACGGCGGGCTGAAATTTCAGTGCCGGAATCATCGCCGCGTACACATCGGTGAGCTTCAACGGCGGATGTTCCGTGAATAAATGTCCGCCGCAAAGCATTGCACCACTTGCGAAAGCTCACGGGTGTCTTGTTGTACGTCCCGATATGGTCGGCGCCCCGGGTCACCGTCACGGCGGTAGGTTGCCAAAGACTGAATGCATTGACCGGGCCCGCGGACCAATGACGGCACGATTCGCAATGGCAATAACCCATCGCGACGGGTTCACCGCTCACGGTGAATTCGACGGCGCCGCAGAAGCAACTCGCTTTGTGATCAGCCATGTGCCACCTCCATCAAGTTGATGTCCGTTCCCATGCGGCCCGCGCGGGTCGATTTCCCTTCGATGTTGGGTGCCCGCCGGCCATAAGTCAATCGGAGCAGGAACTTACACTGCCGGCCTTCGGATCTCTTCGGTATGATGCCGGCCGTGATCGCCACTTTGGACCCGTTGAATCGCTTTGCAGGAATGCTCGATGACCTCAGGCAGCGGGCGGTATATCGTAGCCTGCGCGCAACCGCGGGCGCCGATTTTACATCGAACGACTATCTGGCGCTCGCCGACTGCGAGCGCATGCGCCGGACACTCATCGAGGCGCTGCAACGCGGCGTGCCGAGCGGGTCGGGTGGCTCGAGACTTCTGCGGGGCAACCACCCCGAACATGAGAAGCTCGAAGAGGAAGCGGCGCGCTTCTTCGGAACGAAGCGGGCGCTGCTGTTCGGCTCAGGCTATGCCGCCAATACGGCCTTGCTATCCACCCTGCCGCAGCGCGGCGACCTGGTGGTTTACGACCAATACGTTCATGCAAGTTCGCATGACGGAATGAAGCTCGGGCGCGCGGATGCCGTGTCCTTTGCGCACAACGATGTTGACGCCGCCGGCGAGGCCATCCAGGCCTGGCGGCAAGGCGGGGGCACCGGCACGCCGTGGATCGTGATCGAAAGCCTGTATTCGATGGAAGGAGACCGGGCTCCCCTCGCCGAGCTCAAAGTCCTGGCCGAGCGAACCGGCGCGTTTCTCCTCATCGATGAAGCCCACGCGACCGGCGTATTCGGCCCCGAGGGACGGGGTCTCGCGGCCGAACTCGAAGGAAGCGAGCATGTCCTCGTGCTGCACACCGGGGGGAAAGCCCTCGGAGTCAGCGGCGCCATCGTCACGGGACCGTCCATTCTCTGCGACTTCCTCATCAACCGCGCCCGCCCGTTTATCTTTGCGACCGCGCCGCCGCCGCTCGTGGCAACCGCGCTTGGCGAATCGTTGCAGATACTTCGGGACGAACCGGAGCGCCGAACACGCCTGGCTGCCCTCGCCGCCTACGCTCGGCAAGCCATCGGGGAGCGGCTCGGCCTGCCTACTCCGCACTCCCAGATCTTGCCCATCATCGTCGGCGAGAGCGAACCGACGCTGCGGATTGCGGAAAAGCTTCAATCGGCGGGCTTCGACGTACGGGCGATTCGTCCGCCGACGGTCCCGTCGGGGAGCGCGCGTCTGCGCATCTCAATCACCCTGCACACAGACGAGCACTCGATCGATGCCCTCGTGCATGCCATGTGTGAGGCGATGCACGTGGATGCCGGCGTGCCCGGCGTAGAGCCGTGAGAGTGCAGGTCTCGGGCGCAACGCGTCTGGGCGTCTCGCGGACGGCAGTCATTCGCCGCTTGCTCGAGGGTTTGCGGCTTGATCGACAAGTACCAGGAGAAATCCTCATGACAGCGCGCAATGAAGAACATCACGAACCGGCTGCTCACTTGATCCTGCATGTCTGCCATCCAATTGCGAATGAGAGCGCCTGAGGGTAGGCAGCGGATTTGCCGGCCTCTGTCGGGAGCGAACCCCTACCGCTTGTAGGACGATGCCGTGTTCGCCGGTGACCATGCGCCTACGCGGATCTGCGGCGCAGCCGGAACGGAGCGAATTATGAGATAAGATCCCGCCGACGCCCCGATAGTCACGAGAGATGCCATGGCCGCCTTCGATATGACTCCACCCACCGAGAATGAGCGCCGCGATATCACGGCCGGATTGAACGATGAGGAGCGGCGCGTTCTGCTGCAGCATGGCACCGAAGCGGCTTTCTGCGGCGTGTTCCTCGACAACAAGAAAGAGGGCATCTACACCTGCCGCTTCTGCGGGCTGCCTTTGTTTCGCTCCAGTGCGAAGTTCGATTCAGGCACAGGGTGGCCGAGCTTCTTCCAGCCCTTCGATGAATCTCATATCCGGCGCATCCGGGACGCCAGCCACGGCATGGTGCGAGTGGAGGAAGTGTGCGCGCGCTGCGGCAGCCATCTGGGCCACGTGTTCCCCGACGGGCCGCCTCCGACCGGAGAGCGGCACTGCTTGAATTCCGTTGCGCTGAGTTTTACCGAGAGCGGTCAACCGCTGCCCGATGTGCTGAAACGCCGCGGGATGCCGCCGGCACCGGTCTAGAGAACGACCCCCGCGTGGCCAACCAACCGAGCCAGTGGGTATCCCTGAGTTCCGGCGACCTGACTGCGGAGGTCAATCCACTCGGTGCGCAGCTGTCCACTCTGCGGGACAGGGCTGGGCGCGATCTACTGTGGGGCGGCGACCCGGCCGTGTGGGCCGGGCGGGCCCCGATCCTCTTTCCCATCGTCGGAACGCTCGCCGGCGGCTGCTATCGCCTGGATTCGAAAGTCCGCTATCTCCCCCGGCATGGATTCGCCCGCGGCAGAATGTTCGAAGTGCTGGATTGCACGCCGGCCGCCGCAGCCTTCCGCCTGACGGCTGATGAGTCTAGTTTCCAGGTGTATCCATTTCATTTTGAATTGGAGCTTCGCTTTGCGCTGGACGGCCCGACCCTCGCGGTGACGGCGATCGTCCGCAACATGGGCAACGAGGACATGCCTGCGAGCTTCGGCTTTCACCCGGCCTTGCGTTGGCCGCTGCCCTTCGGGCGGGAGCGGTCATCTCACTTCATCGAGTTCGCCTGCGATGAGCCCGCTCCGATTCGGCGCCTCGACACGGACGGATTGCTGACGCCGGAGCGTCATCCAACGCCGATCTCTCATCGGCGCCTCGCGCTCGCCGATCCGCTTTTTCAAGACGACGTCATCATCTTCGATGAAATCCGAAGCCGTTCCGTGACCTACGGCGCCGACGGCGGGCCCCGCATCCAGATCAGCTATCCCGACGCGCCCTATCTCGGCGTCTGGACCAAGCCGCAGGCCCACTTCATCTGCATAGAGCCCTGGCACGGTGTCTCAGACCCCGCAGGCTTTGCCGGCGACTTCAGAGCGAAGACCGGCGTGTTCACGGTCGCAGCCGGTTCAGCCCTGCCGATAAAAATGGAGATTACGCTGCTGGACTCGTGAGGCACCTCAGCCGGCCAAGGCCGCCAGCGCCTTGTCCAAGCCTTGGACCAGAGCGTCGGCATCATCAATGCCGAACGGCATCGGAGGGCGGATCTTCAAGACATTGTGATGGGGTCCATCGGTGCCGATCAGCACACCGTCCTCTCGCAGCCGGTTCACCGTCTCGGAGGCCTCGGCGGCCGCCGGCGCCAAGGAGCCACGGTCGCGGACCAGCTCCACCCCCAGGAATAATCCGGATCCGCGCACATCTCCCACGATCGCGTACCGATCCTGCAGCGGCCGAAGCCGCGCCAACAGGTGCTCACCCACCAACCCGGCATGGGCCTGCAATCCTTCACTCTGCACGGTCTCGAGGACGGCCAGGCCCACGGCACACGAGACCGTGCTTCCCCCGAATGTACTGAAGTATTCCATCCCGTTGTCGAATGACGCCGCAATCTCGGGAGTCGTGACGACAGCCGCGACCGGATATCCGTTGCCGATGGGTTTGCCGAGCACGACGATATCCGGAACGACATTCTGCTGTTCGAAGCCGTAAAAATACCTCCCCAGCCGGCCGTAGCCCGTTTGCACCTCGTCGGCGATGCATACGCCGCCCGCGGCGCGCACTTCGGAATACACCCTCGCCAAATACCCTTCCGGAAGCAGAATTTGCCCGCCGACGCTTGGGCAGCTTTCGGCGATGTAACCGCAAAGAGCAGTGCCATGCGCCTGTAGCTGCGCGATTCGTTCGCCGACGGATTCGGCATACCTTCGACCGGCATGGGGATCCGTGGACTTGTACTCGCCGCGATAGACATCGGGCAACCGCGCCACGTGGACCCATGGCGGCCGCCCCCTGCCGCCCGGACCGTTGAACTTGTAGGGACTGATGTCGATCATCGTGTTGGTGTTGCCGTGATACGCAGCGTCGAGCACGATGAGATCGATCGCCCCGGTATGGGCTCTCGCGAGACGCAGCGCCAGTTCGTTGGCCTCGCTTCCGGAATTCACGAAATAGCAAACTCGCAGCGGCTCCGGCAGTGTTGCGGTGAGGGCTTCTGCAAACCGCTCCAAGCTTTCGTGTAGATAGCGGGTGTTGGTGTTGATCAACGCCAACTGCCCGGCTACCGCGTCGAAAATCTTTGGATGGCTGTGTCCCACATGCGGCACGTTGTTATATGCGTCGATGTAACGCCGCCCGTCGGCATCGTACACGTATTGCATGGATGCTCTGACGACGTGCAGCGGCCGCCGGTAGGCGAGCTTCACGCTCGGGCCGATGATTCTTCGGCGAACGGACAGCAGAGTCTGTGTATCAGACACGAATTTGTTCATTGTGGCGCACACGCGTTGCGGAACGAATTCTGCAGTACATCCCGGGGCGCGGCATCGAGCCGCTGCAATAGCTCCCACGCGGGACCGGCCGTCACGAGCTGGTAAGCATCACCGCGCTTGGCCTGCGCGTTGTGCGCGGCATAACAGACGCTCATACACAGGCGCGCTGCGGTGAGCGCGAAAAGTGCGCCTGTCTCGGCGCCGGTGAGCGGGAACCGTGCATGGTAGGCCCGAATGACCGGCAACGCTGCCGCCAATGGATCGGGTTTGTCGAGCATCGCATACGCGAGGGCGATGGCCAGATCGCACACGGCAGCCGAATGAACGATATCGCCGAAATCCAGCAAACCCGCCACGCGGCCCTGCCTCACGAGTACATTGTAGTCGTTGGCATCCCCGTGAATCACGCCGTGCCGCAAGCTCCGCCATTCGACTGTTTCCCACGCCTTCATGAATCGCCGCACGATGGCTCGTTGCGAACTCGACAGCAGCGGCAGGTACGGCAATGCAAGGTCGGCACGCTTGACGTCCCAATGCAGTTCGCGGCCCATCGCCGGGTGGGAGAAATCTCGGAGGGCCAGATCCAGCTCGGCCATCGTGGAACCGAGCGACTCGAGCAGCACCGCATCGTGCGGACGTGCATGAACGAACATCTCTCCTTCCAGCCAGGTCATCAGGCGCAGAAAGTAACTCTGGCCCTGAGCGCCTGTGATGGTGACGATATCTTCCCCTTGGGAACTCGCCACCAGGCGCTGCAGGGCCAGGGCAGGCGCGCGCTGCGCCGCATGTTTCAGCGCCGCATTCTGCAGTTCGAGGACCGCGCGTGCCTCATCCGACTTGGCGATCTTGAGCACGAACTTCCCGCCTGCTTCGCTCTGCAAGGCGAAATTCTGATCACGCTCGCTGGGCAGCGGCCGCGCCTCGGCGCTGATCCCGTATATGCCGCTCGCCAGGCGAACGGCATCGGCAACCTCAAAACGAGGGACGGTATGGGGGCTCATGAATAGGTCACCGGCACTAGCCGCAGGGCCAGCAATATAAACCATAAAGTGCGGTCGTACATGATGGATGTGCTCGACCGCGGTGCTGGGCAACTATCAGCTGACGGCGCGCGTGGCCGACATTGTTGCGGGCAGGACTATCGATAAAGTGGCAGAATTGACGGCGAACAACAACAGCTTTCAACTTCGGCACGCGGATCAATTACAAGTCCTGAGTGCGGCGCGAAACGAAGCCGGTGGCTGTTTTAAAGGGACGCAACGACGATGCAACGCGAACAGATAGTCTTCGTCGGTACCAGCGATCTGTCCGGACACTTTCGCGGCAAGAGTTTCCCGGCGGCCGATCTGCCGTCCCGACTGCAGCGTGGCGTCGGTCTGGCGCCGACGCAACATTTTTATCTCCGCCTTCGGTCCCATCCAAATGACGACGTTCGGCACCACGGGGGAAGTCTTTCTCATCCCTGACCCGAGCACCCGGGTGTTCGTGCCGTTCGAGGGCAGCGCGGCGGAATATTTCTTTCATCGGCGACATCCAAACCATGGAGGGTGAGCCTGGGCATTCTGTCCACGCCACATTCTGCGCCGCGCCCTCGACCGGCTGAGGAGCGAGACGGGGCTTTGCCTGCTCGCCACCTTTGAGCAGGAGTTCATCTACAGCGGCGTCGCTGCGCATCCGCGGCAACCCTATGAACTCGACGCCTATCGCCGCCAGGGACTGTTCGGCGAGGCGCTGCTGGCGGCCATGCGGCAAGTCGGCGTGATGCCGGACTCGTTCCTGGCCGAATTCGGACCGCAGCAATTCGAGGTGACCTGCGCGCCGGCCCTCGGCCTGCGGGCCGCCGACGACGCCGTGATCACGCGCGAACTCGCTCGGGCGGTCGCCTTTCGCCTGGGGCACCGCGTGAGCTTCACTCCGATCCCCGATCCGGACGGTACCGGCAACGGCACCCACATTCATTGGAGCTTTCTGGATCGGGACGATCAGCCGGTGCTCTACGAGGAGCAGCGCCCCTGGCAATTGTCGCCTGTTGGGCAGTCAATTCGTCGCCGGCGTTCAATACCATCTGCCCGCCCTGTGCGCGGTGACGGCGCCGTCGGTGTGCTCATACTATCGCCTGCGCCCGAATCGCTGGGCGCCGGTGCGGGCGGATGTCGGCGCCGATGGACCGCGGCACGGCGATGCGGATCTGTCCCGTGGTCGGCAGCGATCCGGCGCAGCGGGCGCGACAATTCAATGTCGAATTTCGCGTCGCCGACGCCACGGCCAGCCCCTACCTGGCGCTCGCCATGCTGGTGCAGGCCGGACTCGACGGCATTCGCCATCGCCGCGAAATCGATGTGAAAAGCCCGCGCCCGCTGCCCGCCAGCCTTGGGCCAGGCGCTGACGCTGCTGGAAGCCAGCGAGGCGGCCGCGGAATGGTTGGGCGCGGATGTTCTGTCCGCCTATGTGAAGTTCAAACGGGCGGAGATCGAGGGCCTTCGAGAACCTGGATGAAAGCGAGATCTGTCGTCGTTATGCCGAAGTCTACTGATCATTCCTCGAAGCCCGGCGGCCGGTTCTCGGCAGGGACGGACAGCGCCGGCTTCAAGCTGCTCGCTGCCGACGAACCGCCGCCCTTCATCGAAAGCGGGCGGCAGGGACGGTCGAATTTCGTCATCGTGGTCGACCACGCCAGCGCGCGCATTCCGCGGCGCCTGGGCAACCTGGGATTGCCGCCGTCGGAATTGCAGCGGCATATCGCCTGGGACATCGGTGCCCTGGCGGTGGCTCGGCAGGTGGCCGCGGCGCTCGATGCGCCGCTGGTGGCGCAGAATTATTCGCGCCTGGTGATCGACTGCAATCGCGATCCCAAAGTCGCCTTCTCGATTCCCACCATGAGCGAGTCGATCGAGATTCCCGGCAACATCGGCTTGAGTGGCGAGGAAATCGCCGCGCGCCGCGCCGAGATCTTCGATCCCTATCACGATCATGTGCGCGCGCTGCTCGATGAAAGGCTGGCGGCCGGGCGCCCCACCATCCTGGTGGCTCAGCACAGCATGACGAATATCTTCAAGGGCGTGCGGCGCGAGATGCACGCGGCGGTGCTGTACAACCGCGATCGCCGTTTCGCCGGCCTGGTGCTCGGACATGCTGCGCCGCGAACCCGGCCTGGTCATCGCCGACAACGAGCCGTATTTCGTCAGCGACGAGACCGACTACACCATTCCCCGCCACGGCGAGGCGCGCGGTCTGCCGCATGTGGAAATCGAAATTCGCCAGGACCTGGTCAGCGAGGCCGCCGGACAGGCCGAGTGGGCGCAGCGCATCGCCGCGCGCGCTGCGCGATGCAGAACGGGCCTTTCTAGGAGACTTCCCGCATGACTCATCCGCTCAGCCGTGAAATCGAGATTGAGCCGGCCCAGACCGCGCTGCTTGTTCGTCGACGTGCAGAACTACAACTGCACCTGGGACGGCGGCGAATATGCCGCGCTCGAGCGCGGCCGAGAAGGAGCGGCGCTACGGCTATTTCTTTCGCACCCTGCAGTCGAGCGCGCTGCCCAACATGGTGCGGCTGCAGCAGGCCTGCCGGCGCGCCGGCATCGAAGTCACCTACACCGTCGTCGAGAGCCATGACCGCCGACGGGCGCGACCGCTCGCTGGACTACAAGATCACCGGATTCCATGTCCCGAAGGGCTCGCCGGATGCCCGGATGGTGCGAGAATTGGCGCCTGCTGCGGATGAAATCGTGTTTCCCAAGACCTCATCGTCGGTGTTCATCTCGACCAACATCGACTATGTGCTGCGCAATCTCGGCACCCGGTATCTGATCATCGCCGGCTGCCTGACCGATCAATGCGTCGATTCGGCGGTGCGCGACGCCTGCGATCTGGGTTACCTGGTGACCGTGCCGACCGACGCCTGCGTGACCCTGTCGGCGGAACGGCACGAATGGTCGCTGCGCAACAATCGCGGCTACTGCCGCCAGCGCACCACGCGGGAGCTGCTGGATGAGATCGCTCGGCTCGCCGGCAATCGATGATGTGAATGCGGGACAGCCGCGGCCCGCGCCTAGCGGCCCGCGAGGATCTCGGGCCATGTGGCCGAGATTCGCGCCCCGCCCAACGGCGATCGTGAAATGACGACTTCGCCGTTGTGCCATTCCATGGCGCGTTTGACGATCGCCAAACCCAAGCCGAAACCCGCCTTCTTGCCGCCGGCCTGATCCAGCTGCACGAAGGACACGAGCGCCCGCAGCCGGTCCTTTTCGGGAATTCCCGGGCCGTCGTCGTCGACCAACAATTGATTCAGGCCGCCCTGCACGGTGAATGAGACGCCGATGTCCCGCCTCGCATACCGGGCGGCGTTGTAGAGCAGATTCTTGAGCACGGTCTCCAGGAGGTGCATGTCGCAGACCACCCGCTCGGCGTCGCTTTGCACGTTTGTGGCGACACGAACATCCGGACGCGAATTCAATCTCACATGTTCGGCAATGGCCGGAATGAGCGCCGTAAAATCGTGGGCGCCGATGTTCAGCGACATGTCCGCTCTTTCGAGAATCGCATAGTCCATGGTCGCCTTGACCAGGTCGTTGATGGCGCCGATGTCCGCCTTGATGTTGCCCAAGGACCTCTTGATCTCGGCGACATCGTCCGCGTGCTGCCCCAATTCGATTTCGAATTGCATGCGCGACAGCGGCGTCTTGATCTCATGAGATACTGCGTTCGACATGTCCTTGTGCGAGGCGATCAGCCCGTCGATTCGCGCCGCCATCTTGCGAAAAGTTTCCGCCAGTCCGTAGATCTGCGAACGCGGCTTGATGCCGGCATCGAATGCCCAGTTCCTGTTGCCGAAGCGCGAAGCGGCCTTTTCCAGGGCGCGCAGATCCCGAGTCAGCGGCCATATCCAAATCATGATCACCAGGGCGATCGCCGCGTAGAACAGCAGCGTGAGGACCCACTCGAGCAAGCCGCGCCGCGCTTCCGGTTCGGCGGATTCGAGCGCGAGCACATAATCGGCGCTGACCTGCTTCAGTGCCCACGACTCTCCCGCCGCCGACTGCATGTAGGAGATTTCGCCGCGTCTGAGCTTGCTCAGCGTCTCGCGGCCGGCGATATCCGCCGATGCAAACAGCTCCATGCCCACGCCGGTTTTCGCCGCGGTATTCTCGACATAATTCTTCCACCGGTCCGTCGGCATGCCCCGCAATTGATTCTCGAAAGCGAACATCGCCAGGGCCAATGATTTATCGTCCGGGGCGCCTTGGCCGCCGTACGACCGCAGCAGCCTGTCCTGCCCCCAGCTGGCGGCGGTGAGGGTGAGGACGATGAGAATGTACAGGCTGAGGAAGTGCCGCGCCATTGCTCACCATGCGTCGGGAACGAACAGATATCCCTGCCCCCAGATGGTTTTGATCCGCTTTGAATTGTCGGCGTCGTCGCCGAGCTTGCGGCGCAAGTGCGATATGCGAACGTCCAGTATCCGATCGGCGCCGTCGTACTCACGCCTGTAGAGCTGCTGGAAAAGCGTCTCGCGCGACTGAATCTCTCCGGCATGCGCGGCCAGACAGGTCAGCAGATCGAATTCGTTGCTCGACAGGGCGATCGATTGACCGTCCAAACTCACCGAGCGCGCAACCGTGTTGATGGCCAGGAGTCCAAACCGCAATGTCTTGTGGCCGATGCTGAGCTGTGTCTTACTGCGGCGCAGGAGGGCATTGACTCGCGCCATGAGCACTCGGGGTTCGACCGGTTTGATGACGTAGTCGTCGGCGCCGAGTTCCAGACCGAGGACATGGTCTATATCGTTGTCGCGCGCCGTCAATATCAGGATCGGATTCTGGTAGGCGGATCGCATTTGCTTGCAAATCGTCAATCCGTCCTGACCGGGCAGCCCGAGATCGAGGATGACCAGATCCGGGGACTCGCGCAACACCTGTTCGACTACATCATCGCCGCCGTTGCTGATGGTGACGCGAAAGCCGTTGTTTTCGAGAAAGCGGCTGACCAGCTCGGACAGCCGCAAATCGTCCTCTACCAAAATGATCGACGGTGTGAATGCGGTATTCATGGCAATCCGTGCGGAAGTGTATGCCGCGGGCGGTCAGTCGAATATATTCCAAGGTTGCCGGCGCTTGTGGCGGTAGCGAATCGCTTCCCTGATGACGCGCAGCGCCTCCGAGGCGAGCACTTGCCGCAGCTCCGGGTCTCTGAGCTGAAAGGTGAGGTCGTCGGAAAACGCCAGTTCAATGCTATAGGTACCTTGTGAATAGTTTTCCCAACACCGCTTGATTTCCGGACGGTCCACGATGACCAGGCACAGGGACTCCTCGCGCTGCGAATGCCACCTGGCATGAACCAGTGTTTCGCATTGTTTATCGCCAACGGCCAGTGTGCATATGCGCGGGCTCAGCTCCAGCCGGATATCGCCGCCGGCGGGGTCGGCCGCCGCAACGGCGCTTGTATTCACCGGACAAATGAGGGTAAGTAGGCTGCCCGCCAGGGCGGTTACACCGTGTGCTTTTCTAGAACGTGTAGGTCGCACCGACAAAGGCTGTCGCAACGTAATGCTCCGCAACGATGGGGCTATCGGCGACGGCGCCCCCCAATCGTTCGTACTGGGCGAACGCACTGAACCGCCAACTGCCGGACAATGGCAGTGTATACCCCAGCTTGACGAACGGGTCTAATGCCGCGCCGGCGTGGTAAATGGGCGGCACCCCGTAGTAGTAATTGACGATTCCCGCGCTTTTCCAGGTGACGCCGGCATTGGCCGACAAGGATCCGCGGGACCGGATGAGGGGTACTCCCAAGGCCGCGCGTACCTCGGTGCCGTCATCCTGATCCGTGATGTCGTGCAGGACGTCGAGCTGGCCCGATACGCCGTAGAGCCGGAACGTGTATTCAGGGCCGGCGAGGTACGTGACATGCCTTGGACTGGGCGGAATTGGCGTGGTATTGGAGGCGTTTCCGCGTACTCCAACGTATGGGACAGGTTCATCGGCCGCGGCGGTGGGCAGGCCGGTGACGAAGATGTTCTGCAAGTCGTTGCGATAGAAGAACACCCGGTCATAGCCTGGACTGGCAACCAGACTGAGCGTGTTCGCCGCATTTTCCGCGAGGGTGAATCCCACATCCAGGTCCTCGATGAAGAAGCGCTTCCCGTAGTAGCTGAATTGAGGAATCACCACCAGCGGGATGTCCTTGCCGCCCACCACGGGATTGGTTCTCACCCCGGCGCCGAGCGCCACGCTGAAATTCCATTTCCCCACGGCCACGCAGTCGACGGACGGACCCGATTCGCCGGATGCGCCCGCGCATTCGTCGGCCGCAGCCGCCCGCGCAGCCCCGGCACACACCGCGACCAGGCATATGAACGATCTTGCATACATGGAAATAATGGAAGGCCCAGAGTAATACGTGCTCATTGCGGCGTCGATGGTCGCAGAGTAGGCATGGGGCCGCTGTTGGCGATTTGTAAGCGATTGTAACGAAGTGTAATGCCGCGTCAAATTTCGAGAATGGACGAGCTTGCTGGATAGCGTGTATCCTTTGCGCCGTTCATTGGGGAGTAGCCGCCCTCCACCGTGGGAGGGGAACGCGTCAACATACTTGGTCCCCTGGATCATGGCGCGTTCAACCAGCGGGTCTGGCGAGACCTTTGACACATAGCCTGGTCCTGGGTTGGACGCAGATCGTGTGTCATTGGCCTACGTCCGACCCCGGAGCTATTCACATGGGTCCATTCTTTATTTCGACTGCCTCGGTCGCCGCGGGCGAACTGGGCGATAAAACCCAGCTTCTTTCGCTGATTCTCGCCACGCGCCTGCGCAAACCCGCGCCGATCATTGCAGGGATCTTTGCGGCAACGCTGGTCAATCACCTCATCGCATGTTCGATCGGCGAATGGGTGGGCACGCTGATCTCGCCTACCATCCTTCGCTGGGTGCTGGGCATCTCCTTCCTGGCGGTTGCCGTGTGGGCGCTCATCCCGGACAAGATGGACGAAAACGTAAAAACTCAGGGCAATTATGGAATCTTCGCGCTGACGGCGGTGACTTTCTTCCTGGCCGAGATGGGCGACAAGACTCAAATCATCGCGCTCGCCCTGGCAGCCAAATACGAGGCCCTGACTGCCGTGGTCGCCGGCACCACCCTCGGCATGATGATCGTCAACATACCCACGGTCCTCTTTGCCGAGCGCGCCACGAAATGGATCCCCGTGAAGTTCGTGCGCATAGTCGCCGCGCTGATCTACGCGATTCTCGGCGTGATAACGCTGCTCGGGCGCTCACATGTCGGCCCCTAGCCGTTTCCACGGATACGCATTGCCGGTGATTTTGTCGAGCGCGATTCTGAGCTACTCCGCGGCCGGGACCGCCGCAGATGAAAGTCATCCCACGGGGGCAACAGATGTTCCGGGCGAACAGTTTGCGATTCACGGCCAATTCACCTACGTCGAGCAAGAGACAGGCTCATTTAATGCGCCCTACGCGGGGCCGAACAGTCTGTCCCCCAGGGAAGGCCGAGAGACGACGGACCTTACGCTCTACGCGGGCGCGCGACTCTGGTCGGGCGCGGAAATTTGGATCAACCCGGAGATCGATCAGGGATTTGGCCTGGATGATACGCTCGGCGTCGCCGGGTTCCCCAGTGGTGAGGCCTACAAGGTCGGCAAGAATCAACCCTACTTGCGCTTGCACCGCCTCTTTGTCCGGCAGACGCTGGATTTGGCGGGCGAGCGCGAAGCGGTTGAGCCGCAAGCCAATCAGTTGGGCGGGGATCGGAGCCTCGATCGCTGGGTGTTCACCGTCGGTAAGTTCAGCGTCGTCGATATCTTCGACACCAATCAATACGCCCACGATCCACGAAATGATTTCTTGAACTGGGCGGCGATCGACGCGGGCTCCTTCGATTATGCAGCGGATGCGTGGGGCTATACCGTGGGCGCCGCCGCCGAGCGCTACCAGGGGGCCTGGACGGTACGCGCGGGCTTGTTCGATCTGTCGAACGTACCGAACAGTGTGCATCTCGAACCCGGTTTACATGAGCTTCAGGTCGACTTGGAAGTGGAGAGGCGCCACGAGATTCTCGGGCATCCGGGCAAGGTGATGCTGACGGTATTTGGTAGCCGCGGGCGGATGGGGTTGCTCGATGAGGCGGTTCAGATCGCGCAGGCGACGGGCAATCCCGTCGACATTGCCGCCACGCGCCAGTTGCGGGATCGCGCCGGAGCCGACTTCAATCTCGAGCAGGAACTGGCACAGGATTTGGGATTGTTTGCGCGCGTGGGTAAGGCGGCCGGAAATGTCGAGCCGTACGAATTCACGGATATCGACCGGACTGTCGCAGCAGGACTGTCGCTGAAGGGATCTCGTTGGACCCGCGCCGACGACACGGTCGGCCTTGCGGGCATCGTCAACGGCATCTCAGCCGCGCGTGAGCGATACCTGAACGCCGGCGGCCTGGGGATCCTCGTCGGTGACGGTCAACTGCCGCACCCGGGCCCGGAACAGATTCTCGAGACCTATTACAGCGTGGGCGTGGTGGCGCAGGCGCACGTAAGTCTCGATTATCAATTCGTCAAGAACCCAGCCTACAACCGCGACCGCGGACCCGTCTCGATCTTCGCCGTACGCTTCCACGCCCAGTTTTAACTCGCCCGTGCGGTGCGGCGGCAGGTTCATGCAGCGCGAGTCCTATAGGGTGGGGAGGTATGCTATAATGACCCATGAGTCACACCATTCGCGAACAAAAGAAGCTGCTGGCGCGCGTGCGCCGCATCCGGGGCCAGGTCGATAGCATCGAACGGGCCCTGTCGAGCGAGGCTGCTTGCGAGCAAGTCATGCATCTGATCGCGGGAGCGCGGGGCGCGATGGCGGGGCTGATGGCAGAGGTGGTCGAAGATCACGTTCGCTCGCACCTGGTCGATGTCGAGAAACACCCTCTCGCACTCAACAAAGAGGCGGCCGAGCAATTACTGGACGTCGTCCGCACCTATTTAAAATGAGTACAGCCATGAGCGTCGATGCCAATGCCACAGGGCCGACTACCCATCAGCATCGCTTTTTGGGCCAGGGTCACGAACAGAGCGAGCGCAAAACCTGGACCGTGATTTGGTTGTGCGGCGCAATGATGTGTGCCGAAATCGTTGGCGGACTGCTGTTTGGATCGATCGCGCTCGTGGCGGATGGCCTGCATATGAGCACCCACGCCGGCGCCCTGCTCTTGGCCGCGCTGGCCTATAGCTACGCGCGCCGGCATGCGGAAAATGCCAACTTCACCTTTGGAACGGGCAAGTTTGGGGATCTCGCCGGCTTCACCAGTGCGATCGTGCTCGCCATGATCGCGCTCCTGATTGGCTACGAATCCGTCACCCGCATTCTTGCCCCCGTGCAGATTCATTTCGCCGAAGCGATCCCGATTGCCTGTGTCGGCCTCGCCGTCAATATCGCCAGCGCGTGGCTCCTGAGCAGCGGCGGCCATCATCATGGTCACAGCCATGGCGAGCACGACGACCACGCTCACGAGGGGGCCCGCACCATCGCGACACGATCACGGCGATTTGCTCCTCGAGGTGTTTGAGGACGGAGTCCCGCCGCGCTTCCGCTTGCGCGCGGCACGCGGTCCGGCGCCTGCCGCCGTCACGACGCGCATCACGACAACGCGGCCGGACGGCGTCAAGCAAGAATTCACCCTGGTCGCGCGCGGTGAATTTCTCGAGTCGGTGGCGACGATCCCGGAACCGCATGCCTTCAATGCGCAGGTTTCTCTGGGCGCCGATATCCTATACGACTGTGTTCGAGGAACACAGTCACGGCCACGGTGCCACCGGTCGTGACAACAATATGCGGGCGGCAATCATTCATGTGATGGCGGACGCGGCGGTCTCGGTCCTCGTCATTGTGGGCTTACTCCTCGCTCGTGCCTTCGGGTGGCTCTGGATGGACCCCCTTGCCGGTATCGTCGGAGCCTGCGTGATCGCCAGCTGGTCCTATGGACTCATTCGCGACACGGGAGCCATCCTCCTCGATCGAGTTCCGGACCGCCGCCTAGCCGAGGATCTGCGCACGACGATCGAGAGCGACGGCAGCAGGCTTGCGGATCTGCATCTGTGGCGCTTGGGACCCGGCCATCTCGGGGCGATCGTCTCGGTGTGTCCGAAAGAACCGTGCACGGCGGACTATTACCGGGCGAAGTTGGCGCGCTATCCCGCGCTCTCGCACCTGACGATCGAGATTCAGGCAGAGAAAATCGCGAGCTAAAGCCGGGAATTTCGCCCGACGACCGGGAATTTTTCCCGATTTTTGAAAAGCCCCTATTTGCCTCGCCAATGCCCTGGACGAGTCGTACCGATTCTTACACGCTCACCCCTTGCGCACGTCGTTGAAGGGGAGAACTGTTGGCGCCGCCAAGACAGATTTCGAAGCCAGGGCTTTTGATCTGCGTCACGGCCGCGGCGTTGACAAATTTCGCGTGGGCGGCTGACGCCTCGGGACAGTTGCCCGGCAATCCCGCGACCGCCCAAGAGCTTCCGCAGGTCACCGTTATCGGCAATACCCCGCTCGGAGGCCTCGGCCTGCCGTTGAATCAAATACCGTCCAATGTGCAGACCGCCGACAGCAAGGACATGCAACGACAGCAGACATTGGATCTCGCGGACTATTTGAACAACAACTTCAGCGGCGTCAATGTGAGCGAGAGCGCGGACAACCCGTTTCAGCTCGACATCAACTACCACGGGTTTACGGCCTCTCCGCTCTTGGGCACCCCTGAAGGCTTGTCGGTCTACGTCGACGGTGTACGCGTCAATGAGTCGTTCGGCGACACCGTGAACTGGGATTTGATTCCGCAATCGGCGATCTCCACCGTGACGCTCATGTCCGGCTCCAATCCTGTGTTCGGCCTCAATACCCTGGGCGGCGCGCTGTCCGTCAAGACCAAGAGCGGCCACGACAATCCGGGAACCGAGTTCGAAGTGAGCGGCGGATCCTTCGGTCGGCGCTCCTTCGAAGGCGAGACAGGCGGAGAGTTCGGCAACTTCGATTATTTTCTCGCCGGCAATTACTTCGATGAAACCGGTTGGCGCGATAACTCGCCGACCCGGGTGTATCAGACATTCGGCAAGGTCGGCTGGCAGAACGACAAGACCGACGTCGATTTGAGCTACACCTATGCGGACACGACCTTGTGGGGCAATGGCGCAACCCCCGTGAGCATGCTGGACTACCGGCGCGAAGCCAGTTACACGCCCGACTTGACGGAGAATCTTCTGAGTTTCGTGAACCTCACCGGTACGCAGTTCTTGACGGACAAGCTCCTCTTGTCCGGGAATGCCTACTATCGCCATTTGACCACGAGCGCCATCAACGGCAACGTCAATGACAGCTACCTGTCGGATTACACAGGGCCGCCTTTCGACTGCGCGGGGCCGCCGGCGAGCCTGGCGGTTTTGACCTACTGTTCGCCGGGCCAGAACGCCACATCGAATTTGCTCCAGCGCACCGAGGGCTTTGGCGTACAGCTCACCGATTCGCAGAATGTATTCGGATGGACCAATCAGGCCGTTCTCGGCGCGGACTACAACGATTCCGACGATACTTTTTCCCAGGCGTATCAGTACGGACAACTGGCGCCGGATCGATCGCTCATATATGTGCCAGGCGCCTTCAACGATGAAACGGTCATTTCGCTCACCGGGGGCAACAAAATCTATGGGGCCTATCTGACCGACACGCTCTCGCCGAGCACCCTGTTACATTTCACCGCCTCGGTCCGCTATAACCGAAACACCGAGACGCTCGACGGCTATAGCATTGACACGGACATCGCGGATTTCGGCTCGGGATTCAATCAGCCGAGCGCACTCATGGGCGATCACACCTTCAGCCGAGCGAATCCGGCATTCGGATTTACGGTGACACCAACCGATGCCTTGACCTTGTATGCCGACTACAACGAAGCGAGCCGCGCGCCGACGGTCATTGAGCTCGGCTGCGCCAATCCCGCTGCACCCTGCGGCCTGCCCAATGACTTCGCAAGCGATCCGGATTTGCGGCAAGTGGTCGCTCGCACGGTGGAGGTCGGAGTACGGGGCAACCTTCCCGATCAGCGCTTGGTGTGGAGCGCGGATGCGTTCCACAACATCAATAGCAACGACATCCAGTTCGTTGCTACCGCCGCCAATGCCGGTTACTTCGACAACGTCGGCAATACACGCCGGCAAGGTCTCGATCTGTCGCTGGGCGGCAAGGAGGGCGGGTTGAATTGGCACGTTACGTATAGTTTCGTCGACGCGACGTTCCAATCGAATTTCGAGGTCAGCGCCCAAGCGAACAGTACCGCCGATGCCGACGGGAACATCTTGGTCCGCCCCGGCGATCGGATTCCTCTGATTCCGAAGAATACGGGGCGGCTCGTGCTCGATTATGACCTCACCCAAAAATGGAATATCGGCGGCAATTTACTCGCTGCCTCCGGGTCTTATTTGCACGGAAATGAGAATAACGCCAATCAAGCCGGAGGGACCAACGGCGAAGGCGCCTATATCTCAGGAAGCGGCTGGATTCCCGGATACGCCGTGGTGAACCTGCAGAGCACTTATCACGTTACGAAGCATGCCGAGATCTTTGCGCGCCTCATCAATCTATTCGACAAGCAATACGCCACCGCCGGGTTCTTGACCGGCAGCTCGTTCAATCCAAACGGCAGTTTCATTCCGAATCCGAATAATTGGCCCAATGGGGACGCGATTTCTCCGGGGGCGCCGCGGGCGATTTGGGTCGGGATGAGAGTGCAGTGGGAGTAACGAGTTGACGCTGAGCGGACGCAGCATCGTCTAATGCGTACGAATGGAATAGGAGATCAACCAGCCGTTCTTCACCGGCTGAAACTGCAGCGCCCCGCGGTCTTGTGCCCCCTGTCGATTCAACACAAATCGCGCGGTCGCAATTCCGAGCGCCGCACCCGCGACGCTGTCCGACAGCCAATGCACATTCTCATCGACTCGAACGTAACCTGTCGCAGTCGCCACTCCATAGCCGATGATGCGGCGAATCCATCGGTACTCATCATTGCCGGATTCAGCAAACACCGTGCCGACCGCAAAGGCGACCGTCGTATGGAGCGAGGGGAATGAGTCGCCCCCCTTGCCCCATTCGTTCGGGGAAGTGGTCGCGTCGGGACGCTCTCGGCCTGCTGCATACCCCAACACCTCTGCGGTGGCCCCACTGAATGCGCCCGCTTCAATCAATGACCAAGCTTCCCTGATATCCATCACGATCATCGATGAACGCTGCGTAGAGCCCGGTGCCCGCAATGAGTGCCACCGTCGGTGCCGCATCGCGCAAGCTGTTCTTATCCTCGCCTCCGTTCAAGACGGCCTTCGAGCCGGTTGCAAAATGGTCACGAACTCTTTCGTCGAACGAGTGAGCGGCACCAATGGCGACCAGGGCGCCGCCGAAATACAGCCAATCTTCCTCATCCCACCTCAACGGAGAAGTGAAATACAGCTTGGTATCTTCGAGCGTAGTGTCGAGGAGAGAGTCCGCGGTATGGCCGACGATGGGGAAGATTCCGACGACAGCCCATCCCAACAGCGCCCACTTCATTCTCGGGGTCTTGATCGTCTTGCCACACCGACGGTGAGGAGTTTGCCGCCGCGAGGCGGCCAAAAAAATAGAATTCATTCGTTATTGGAGTCCCGAATACAGCGTTGCAGTACTTTGGAGTGTAAGTATATCGTCAATCCGGTGTTGCGCAGCGCACAGCGCTTGGCTATGGCATCCCTTTTCTTCCTCTGGCATGTGATATATTATACTTTGTGTTGCAAAGTTCGGGGTAGGCGGTAGCCGCCGCGCCAGGGGATCGCCGCCCTCGAAGACGCTAGAATCCACGCAGGAAACAAAAAAGCGTTGAAGTAAATGATTTCGAGGCGCGACCTTCTTAAGCTTTCCACCCTCGTCGGACTGGCTCCCTCGCTCGCCGCGCGCTCGCCCGGGATTTGGCCGCGCCGGATTATAAAATCGACATCGCGCCGGTGACGCTCGATCTGTCGCCGCGGCACCGATTGAAGACCACTGCCTACAACGGCCAGGTCCCCGGTGCCTTGCTGCGATTCAAAGAGAACCAGCCGGTCACCATCGAAGTGACGAATCACACCGACCGGCCCGAGGTGGTCCATTGGCACGGCCTCTTCACTGCGCCCGACGTGGACGGCGCCATCGAAGAGGGGACGCCGCCCATCGCCGTGGGCTCGAGCGCCCGCTACACCTTCACGCCGCGCCCGGCCGGCTTTCGCTGGTATCACACGCATACCATGGCGATGAACGACCTCACCCGCGCGCAGTACAGCGGACAGCACGGCTTTCTGATGATCGAGCCTCGCGACGATCCCGCGCGCTACGATCAGGAGTTCTTTCTTGCGCTGCATGACTGGGCCGGGCTACCTGCTCGCGAACGAAGACGGCGCGATGAACCCGAGCTACGCGGTCGCCACGATCAACGGCAAGGCGATGGGGTCGGGCGAGCCGCTGCGGGTCAAGCAGGGACAGCGCATCCTGCTGCACGTCCTCAACTCGAGCCCCACCGAGGTCCACTGGATTGCGCTCGCCGGCCACTCGCTTTCGTGTGGTGGCGCTCGACGGCAACCCCGTGCCGACCCCGCGCACGATGCCCATGCTGCGGCTCGCGCCCGCGGAGCGCGTCAGCGCAGTCGTGGAGATGAACAATCCGGGCGTCTGGGTGCTCGGCGAGGTTCGCAAGCACGTGCAGGCGCTCGGCATGGCGCATGGCCGTCGAATATGAAAATAAGGCGGGCCCGGCGCGCTGGGAGCAGCCGTCCGATCTCATCTGGAGCTACGAGCAATTCGCGGCCGCGCAGCCCGCGGACCCGCTCATCCGAGCCGCCGATCCTCGTTCCGCTGGTGTTCGAATCGAAATTCCGCGGTCATGGCGCCATGGAGGCCTGGACGATCAACGGCGATTCCTATCCCAACGCCAAAGTGGCGCCCCTCATCCAGGGCCGGCGCTATCGCCTGCAGTTCATCAACAAGAGCATGGACGACCATCCGCTGCATCTGCACCGCCATAGTTTCGAGCTGCGCACCCTCGGCGTGCCTCTGGCGGCGGCGCGCGGCGCAGCGCCGCAGGAAATCCGCGGGATCATGAAAGACGTCGTGCTGGTCGACGCGCAGACCCGTGCGGAAGTCGAGTTCACGGCCGACAATCCCGGCGCCAGCCTATTTCACTGTCATCAGCAGAACCATATGGACCTGGGCTTCATGATGCTGTTCGAGTATGCCTGATCGAATTGCCGCATCCTGGCGGCTCACTGCCCTGCTCGCGATCGCGTTCTTACCGCTTCTCGCGCGTGCCCAGGCCAATTACGAGATCCAGGTCTACGGGGCCGAGACGGTCCCTCCACAGACCTTGATGGTCGAACTGCATTCCAACTTCACCGTGGAAGGCCAGCAAGCAAACCGATCGACGGCGTCTATCCGACCGACCATCAAGAGCACGAGACGGTCGAGCTCACCGAAGGTCTCAATGACTGGTCGGAAGTCGGTTTCTACATCTTCACCAGCGAGCAAGACGGCCACGGCGTGCAGTGGGTGGGAGACCACATTCGCCCGCGCGTTCGAGTACCGGATTCCTGGGGATGGCCGGTCGGCGTGAGCCTCTCGACCGAGATGGGCTTCCAGCGCTCCGCCTACTCGACCGACACCTGGACCTGGGAGATACGCCCGATCATCGACAAGAGCATCGGCCGCTGGTACTTCGCGGTCAACCCCGCGCTCGAGCGCACCTTGCATGGCCCTGATGTCAACCAAGGGCTGGGGCTTCGCTCCGAGCGCCAAGATCAGCTACGACTTCACGCCGGTGGTGAGCGGCGGGCCTCGAGTGGTATGCGGACTATGGCGCCATCGGCAACATTTCTCCGGTGCACAACCAGCAGCAACAGCTCTTCATCGTCACCGATCTCAATGTGTCGCCCCGTTTGGGAGATCAACATCGGCGTCGGCATCGGCGCCACGTCGGCGACCGACCACCTGATCGTGAAAGCCATCCTCGGCCGCCGCTTCGACTGGGGCCGGCACTCGCCGATCGACTGAGGCGCGCTGTGCGTTCCCGGCCGCGCCATTCGGGCGGTCACTCCAAGAGCCAGTACCGCACGCCTTGTTCGTCCAAATACGCTTGCGCCCCGGCACCGTGCAACATGGCCACCGTCGATAGCAATCCTGCCTCCGTGCAACTGCTGGCCGCAACGGTGACTGAGCGCGGCGATTCGGGGACCGGCCAACCCGTGAGGGGATTCAAAATGTGGCCATACCGAATGCCGTCTTTCAGCAAATAGCGGCGCGAGTCGCCGCTCGTGGCGAGCGCGCCATACTCCAGATCGAGCAGCATGGTTGCCTCTCGATCGGTATCCGGCCGCTCGATGCCTACCTGCCACGGACCGTGCGATGGAGGACGATTGGCGCGCAAATCGCCGCCGAAATTGATGAGGAATGGAGTCCAGTCGCGCGCCGCGAGCAACTCGTACGCGCGGTCAACCGCATATTCCTTGCCGATGCCGCCGAAATCCAATTCCATTCCCGCCGGCAGCAAAAGGCGCGGCGATCGCCATTGAAGCTTCTCGAAACCCACCAGGGGCAGGAGCCGCTCGATGACGGCGGCTTCGGGAATGCGATCCGACCCATCGAATCTCCAGGCGCGGCGCAGCACACCGGAGGTGATGTCGAAGAGACCCTCGCTCAGATCGAAGCACTGGCTCGCAAAATCAATCAGCGATGCCGTCTCCGGGTCCACCTCGACGGTCCGTGCCTCGATTTTCATGAATCCAGGCGGTGACACTGTCGTCCCGGTAGCGGCTGTACTTCTTCTCGACACGCCAGGCTTCCTGCGCCGCGACCGTGCCGATCGCCAACGCCGCGTGCTCACTCATCAAAGGCAGTAGAACCTCGCAGGGGCTCGCCATCGCGGTAAACCTGACCGCCAGGAGATTCTCGCCCCGGGCCTCGACGATCAACCCCTCATCGGGCACTTGGATCCGCCTCCGCCGCGCGACCGCTCGCGCAGCCGTAGGTCAATACCTCAGAATCGCCACCCAATCTGAACCAGGACTGCCTTGAGGCCCGGATACAGATCGAGCCCTTGCAAACCCGCAGGTACCGGCACCCGCTCATCGAATGTCTGCTGATAATACTCCGCGCGAATGCTGATTTCAGATTCCGGGCGGCTTCCGAGCCCCGGGAGCTTCTGCGCGTATTTCACGCCGTACGTCAGGGCATGGAACGCACCCAGCCGAGAATCCGAGGACTCGTAGCCGGTGGTCGGCTTGTTCCGTGTTCAGGATGAACGGCATGTAAAAATCCGCCGCCGTTTGGCGATACCAGCGGATCGTGGGCTCGATATAGCGGTCGCGATTCGACAATGTCCAGCGCAGGTGCAGTTGTGCGGTATCTGAGCGCACGCCCCAGTCATCGCTCATATAACGCAGCGATAAGGCGGTGGAAAATTGCGAACTCCAGGCGACACGATTTTCCCAATAGGCGCTCTTGCGCGTGCGCTGATCGGGGCGGTTCTCGATATTCGTATCCCGTCGTGCCGCCGGCGCTGTTGATGATCGAGGTGAATTTATACGGATCGTTCAGGTAACCATGGAACCGATCGATCGAGATATTGAACTCGGAGAGCCAGTTTCGCGTCATCACCTGCGTCACGCCGAGCAGCGCCCCAACCCCGTCCTTCGTCTTACCCCCGGTCTGCTTTTCGGCCAACTCATAATCACTCCCCGGGACCGGCGCACCGCCGATCGGGTGGATCGAGTCGAACTCGTTATCGATGCCGAACGAGAGCGTGGTGTTCTTTTCGTTGAAATCGTGGGCGATCGAGGCGTTCACCGTGGCGGAGAAGAAATCGTCCTCAGCGGACAACTTGCCGCCGACGCTCACTTGATCCACCCGGGTGAACGGCACCGTCCAGTTGCCGCCCACCGCGATGCGGTCATCCTTATAGTTCGGATCGACGGGCAATTGGCCCGGCGCCGTCGTGTATTGGTGTTGCGGCTTTCCGGACGGCGATGCAAACGTCTGAGCCGTACGGCTCGTCAATGCCCCATTGGGGCTTGCGCCCGACAGGGAGTCGAAGGTGACAGTTGAAGTTGAGCGCCTGCCCGTCCGCGAAGACCTTGGCCACATCGACCACGGGCTCGATCGCTTGGATGCGGCCGTCCTCGTGGTAATAGGCGAGCGCCGAATCGACCGACCAGTCCTCCAGCAACCCGCTGTCGGGAGGGCGCCAAGTGGGTTTCCTGGCTGCGCGCCGCACCGGCGCCGAGCAGGGCGCAGCTCGCCGCCATCAATCTGCATCCGCGCAGTCCCGACCTTGGACGGCGGTGATTTTGGCTTCAATTGCATCCGCAGCCGCCGCCCGCAAACGAACGGCCGCCCGAGGAGGCCTCTTTACTGAAGTACAAGTGATCATCGATGGCGGCATCGAGGGGATCCGAGTCGAGCTGCATCTCCTCGCGCGCCAGCACATCGCGCTGCCAAGGCTTGACGCCCAGGGAGCTGCAGCCCGAGATCAGCACCACTCCGAGCATTGCGCACAGCAGACCAAAGCGACAACTCATGTTTTCTCCTAAGCATAGCAATTACTTTTCGGCCAACAGCTCACGCACTTGCGCCTCGTAAATCGCGCCATCGACCGGTCGAAAGCCCACGTGCGTGAAGCGCGTCACGCCATGGCGGTCAATCAGCACGCTCGAGGGCATGCCATGTACCTTGTAGAACTCCGCGAGTTCCCCCTGCGGATCGAAGCGCACGTCAAATGTCGGATGAAACTGCTTCAGGAATTTATCCGCATCGGCGCGATCCCTATCCAGATTGACCGTCATTATCTCGAGCCCCTGTGCTCCGTAGGTGCTCTTCATGGTCTCCATCCAGGGAAACGATTGTCTGCACGGCCCGCACCACGAAGCCCAGAAGTCCAAATAGACAACGCGACCACGAAGGCTCGTGAGGTCAAGCGACGATGCGGCGTAAACCGGTACAAATGCAGCCAAGCAAATGCTCATGAGAATGCATCTCATCCTCATGGGCACCAGATCTCTCGCATCGTTGAACCATCGGCTTTGAGATCTGTCGTTCAAGGGTTTGTCCTCACGCGTCGGCCGCACATATGACGGGCCCTAGCGCAAGTCCGACTGCCACGTACTTTGCATCGCAAAGTAAACGTATGTCAAGCAGGGTTGCTTGCAATCCCGCTCGTACGGTCAGTCAGTAGATGGTCTTTACCGGTGCGCTGAACGAATACCCCACGCCGCGTTCCGTGAGGATGAACTGCGGTTGGGATGGGTCCGTTTCGATCTTGCGGCGTAATCGCAGCACTTGTACGTCGATGGAGCGGTCGTAGACTTCATTGTCGTACACGCGGCTGGCTTCCAGCAGCTGATCCCGGGTCAGTATCCGTTGTGGTGCGGCCAGCAACGCGGCGAGTAAATTGAATTCTCCGTTGGTCAGATCGAGCCGTTGTCCCGGGTGCTTGGTCAGCCGGCGCGTGCGCAGGTTCAATTCGAACTCGGCAAAGCGGTAGGCACGAACGTCTTTCTGCCGTGCCTCGGTCAACGCCGCCCCCCTGGTTCGCCGCAGCACCGACCGAATGCGCGCCAGCAGCTCCCGCGGGCTGAACGGCTTGGTCAGATAATCGTCAGCGCCGAGCTCGAGACCCATGATGCGATCGGCTTCATCGCGTACGCCGGTCAGTATGATGACGGGTATCGCCGACTCCTCGCGCAACTTTCGGGCTAGCGTCATCCCGTCCTCGCCCGACAAACGCAGGTCGAGGACCACGAGATCGATCGTGTGCTCGGCGAGAGTCGCCGACATTTCCTTGCCGGTCGCGTTCACGCTGACGCGCAGATCGTTCTGTGCGAGGTAATCCTGCAGCAAGTCGCGAATCTGAGGGTCGTCATCGACGACCAAAATATGCGGCTGGATAGTCTCAGGCATGGCTATTCTCCAAGACCAGACATCGTAATTCTAGCACTTGCACGCGGATCGCTCACTCTGCGCACTATCGCGGGTGCCCCGCAGGTCGCGCAACGGCCCTTTGCATCCTTCGATTGCTCTATGGGCGATGCCGTTCAATGTTTCAGCGTACGGGCGAGCGCTTCAGCGAGGTCCACCCGCTGGAGCGGTTTGTGCAACACCTCCTTTACGCCGATGGCGGCTGCCCGGTGCGTCAGGGCTGCGCCCCCGTGGCCGCTCATGAGGATGATCGGAACATCCGGCCTTAGAAGCCGGATCTCGCGAGCGAGCTCGGTGCCCACCAGTTCCGGCATCGCCTCATCGGTCAAGAACCACATCGAAGCGCTCGGGTTCGGCTCGAAAGACCTGCAGTGCCTGGCGGCTCGACTCGAATCCCACCGGCTCGTAGCCGAGCCCGGCGAGCATTTCCTCCGCGAGCGCAACCAGCGATCGGTTCGTCATCGACGATCATCACCGTTTCACCGCGTCCGCGCGGCAGCTCGCGGACCGCCTCGACGGCGGGCTTCCGACTTCCGTGGTGACCGGCAGCCAGATCTCGAAGCGAGTGCCCTCTCCGATCGCGGATTTGACATCGATCGCACCGCCGAGGTCGGTCACGATCCCATGCACGAGCGATAGGCCGAAGCCCCGTGCCTTTGCCGACGCCCTCGGGTCGTGAAGAACGGATCGAATATGCGATCGACCACCTCCGGCGGAATACCGGTGCCCGTGTCACCGATCACGAGGCGCGACGTAGGGTCCGGGGGAGAGAGTGCCGCGCGACACCGATCGCGCCTCGGCCAGGTCGACGCGTTCGAGAAGCACGTTGAGTATGCCGCCGTGTTCCATGGCATGAACGGCATTGGTACAGAGATTCATGGCGACCTGATGTAAATGGGTCGAATCGCCGATGAGCGCGGCATCGCCGGCGATGAGCGTCTTTTCCAGCCGGATGTCGGCGGGCAGCGAGGCCGCGATGAGCTCCAGAGTTTCTTCGATGACTGACTGGACATGTACATGAGCGCGTTCACCGAGACCGCTGCGGCTGAACCCGAGAATGCGATCGACGAGCGCCTTGGCGCGCCCGGCCGCGTGCATCACATTGTCGATGTAGCGCCGCAGAGGGCTGTCCGGCGCGGACTGCTGCTGCGCGAGCTCGCCGTAGCCCAAGATCGCGCCGAGTATATTGTTGAAGTCGTGGGCGATGCCGCCCGCCAGGGTGCCCATCGCCTCCATCTTCTGCGACTGGCGCAATTGTGCCTCCAATCGCTCTCTGTCCGACTGCGCCTGCCTTCTGCGGCGTGACGTCGATGGCCGATCCGACGAATCGATACGCCCTGCCCGTCTCGTCCCGCAGACACCGGCCCCTCGCGAGCAGCCAACGCCAGTCGCCGTTGCGGACGCGATACTCGCATTCAAAGCTCGGCGTACGGCCCTCGAGGTGATCTCGGACGGCCGTCTCGAGACGAGTCATATCGTCGGGGTGGATCTCGACTTTGCGTAAGCCAAGCGGCGCGGGTGGTCGTTACATGGTCCGTACCGTGCCCTTCGAGCATCACCATTTTTGACGACAGAAACAGGCGATCGGTCATCAAGATCCCAGTCCCAATGTCCCTCGTTCGCCCCCTCCATGGCAAGCGCATAGCGCTCTTCACTCTCGCGCAGCGCGCTTTCCCCCGCTTCGACACGGCGCAGTTGGCGCCATAGCAGCCATATCCCAATAAATCCCAACAGCGCCACCACTGAGCTGCGCGCCGCCAGCCGCATCGCTTCATCGCGCCACGGACGCAGAGCGACGGTTTCATCACGGGTGACCGCAAGCACCAGAGGAGTGTCCCTGACGCGTACCACCGCGATAAACACCCTTTTCCCGTCGATCGGATTCGTCATTCGGCCGCCAGGCGCTACCGGTGCGACGAATTGCGGGAATCCCTTCTCTGTCGCAGCGGGATCCGGCGGATCTCGCGTCAGCAGTTGGCCGTTCTCGCGCAGCAGTTGCACGGCGCCCCCGTTTCCGAGAGTGACCGCAGCGTAGAATTTCATGAGATCCTCGAGACTGACGGCGGCTGCCACGACGCCGGCGAATGCGCCGGCTTCGTTTTCCAACCGCCGCGACAAGAAGATTCCCGGATGCCCCTCGGAGCGGGTAACGACCGGCTCGCTCATGAACAATCCGGCGACCGTACCGTCTCGCTGCGCAATGAAGTACGATCGGTCCGACACGTCGAGATTCGCCGCTGGGGATGGGCGCGAGCGGTGCCTCTGGATGCCTTGTGCATCGCAGATCTCGACAAAGCGTATTTGCCTGACCCCCGCGATTCGATTTGCAAGGACTTCGTCGATGCGCTCGGACGGCATGTTTTTGGTATCGTTCTGGTACCAACGCGCCGTATCGCTCAGCACCAAGTCGATGCCCTCAAATGTCCAGGCGGTTTGCTCGGCAAGCGCTTGCGCCAAATTTGTCATTTCGCGCTGCGTGGTCTTGAGCGTATTGTTATAGGAGCGCCAAGCGTCGTACGCTGATGAGCCGGCGAAAGCAATCACCACCAGCACGCCGAGCATGACGATCCGCAGGCGCAGCCGGTGGAATCGCACACCGGCCGGCTGGGTGATCGGACCGCCGTTTTTGAGCATTCGCCGTGCCCCTACTCAGTTGGCCGGGCCAATGATAGCGCTTACTGCCGCAAGCAGCGCATCGCGGGTCAACGGCTTGGCGATGACTTGGGCGACGCCGAGGGTCCGGGCGGTGGCGCCGGCGGTCGATAGATTGGCGCGAAAGTGAGCGGAGATCGCGATGATCGGCTTTCCGGGGTACGCAGACCGAATCTTGTCGGCGACGCGCGCGCCGGTATCTTTGGGCAATTCGATGTTCACGATGACCAGGTCCGCCGCGAGGTGAGGCGCAGGGTCGCGTGGCACGACAGCACTGACGCGGTAGCCGGCGCCCGCGAGCCACTCACGGAGGAGCCCGCGCATTAGATCATCTGCTTCGTATATGACGATCGAGGACATCGGCTGTAGGTTTGCAGAGAAATGACGCGTGCCGGTGTCAAGGCAAGCTCCTGAAATTTCAATCGTAACCGGCTTGCCGCGCGTCAATTCTTCGGAGGTTGGCCCATGCTCCCGCTGTGTTTCACACGTAACCCAAGCGGCGGACATTGCAACATCTAGAACATCCATGGCGCTCAGCCTGTATCCATCGATCCACATGGAGACCAAGAAATGAAACTCGGATTTATCGGACTCGGACGCATGGGCACGGCGATGGCGACCAACCTGCTCAAGGCCGGGCACGAGGTAACCGTATTCAATCGCAGTCGCGGCAAAAGCAGCCCGCTCATCATGCTTGGTGCGCGCGAGGCGGCCGATCTCGCAGAAGCGTGCGGCGGCGAGGCGGTGATCACGATGCTGGCGGACGATGAGGCGGCATCCGCCATCACCTTGGGACGAGGAGGCATCTTGGGACGTGGAAGCATCATCGACCATTTGCCGAAGGGCGCGATCCATCTCTCCATGAGCACGATCAGCGTCGCACTCTCCAAGCGCCTCGCCCAGGCGCACGCGCTGGCGGGACAGCGTTACGTGGCCGCGCCGGTGTTTGGGCGGCCGGACATGGCCGCGGCGGCCAAGCTATTCATCGTCGCCGCGGGCGATCCCGCCGCCGTCGATGCCTGCAAGCCGGTATTCGACGCACTGGGACAGAAGACCTCGGCGATTGGCGCGGAACCGTCGGCAGCAAATCTGGTGAAGCTCAGCGCCAACTTCCTGCAGGCGGGCGTCATCGAGGCGTTGGGCGAGGCTATCGCCCTCATCGGCAAGGCCGGCATCGACCGCCGCGCCTACGTGGAGTTGTTGACCTCCACGATCTTCACCGCGCCCGCTTATAGGATCTACGGCCCCCTGATCGCCGATGGCAGGTTTGAGCCGGCGGCTTTCGCCGCGCCGCTGGGGTACAAGGACATCCGGCTCGCGCTGGCCACAGCCGAGAATCTGCAAGTGGCGATGCCGCTGGCAAGCCTGTTGCGCGATCGCTTTCTACGGCTTTTCGCTCAGGGCGGCGAGAAGCTCGATTGGGCTGCCATCGGCGGCTTGGCGACCCAGGATGCCGGTCCGGTTCTCAGCGGCCAAGATAGCGGCTGAGCACATTGGCGGTGACTCGTTCCACCATCGCGTCGCGTCGCAAGAGCGCAGCCGCCCATTCGCAGCTGCCGGCATGGAATACTTCGCCCCGGCCGCGATGAAAGTGGACGATCATGCCGGCGCCGCGCTTGACTCGCTCGACGGCGGCGTCGCCGTCGTCTCCCACCCGGATCTCCGCCACGAATTTCGCATCGTCGTCGGAGAGAAATCGATCGTCGAACGCGAGGTTGGTCGGCTCCTCTTTCAGCGATGACAGGCCGAGCGCGAGAATGCTGAGTCCGGCCGGTGCTCCGCTCGTCGCGCTGGGTTCCGGCAGGCCGTCGCGGATGAGGTAGTCGAGTCCGTCGACCTCGTATCCGAACGCATGACCGTCCGCGCCGAGCAGATCGCCGTAGTAGAGACCGGTCCCGTCAAACGCCCAATGTTCGGGCCGGTAGACGGGGAAACCCCGGACGCCGCGCGGTGCACAGCCGCCCCAGCCCGCATACAGCCCATTGGTCGCGTTGAGGCCGAAGGTCAGGGCGCCCGGCCTGCCGACCTCGCGGGCTTCCCACGATCCGGACGTGCGCGAGGGGTCGGCCGAGCGGTACACGGGATCCTCCGCGCGGGCGCGGTACTTGTAGCACACCTGTGCTTTTCCGCCGCGTTCCAAGCGCGTTTGCCACATGAAATTGCCGGCAAACCGGGCGACGCGCCCGCCGCGCTCGACGTAAGCGTCGACGGCGTCGCGCATCTCCCAGGTCCAGTATTCGTCGTGTCCGACGAAGACGATGCAGTCGTAGCCTTCGAGAATTTCCGGGTTGTACTGAAGTTCGTGTTGGCTCGCCAAATCGACGGCAAAGCCCGTTCGCTCGGCCCATTGAAAGAAGTGCCGGTCGTAGCTCGCCCAGCCCGAGGAGCCGTACTTGTTGGAATAGCCGTTGGCGAACGCCCATTCCAGGTGAGGGTAGCGCGGCGCCGTGGCGGCCGGGGTGGAGATCTCCAGCGGAACCCGCGGCGCCCCTTCGGGCAGGACGACGAAGCCGCGGCACCAGGGACGCTCGGTACTGACGGACGTCGCAAATTGGTTGCGCTTCGGTCCGGTGATTCCCTGGTAATGATTCGAGCCACCCCAGGTGTTGTAGGCGGTCCACGATCCCGTCGCCGCCACTTGGAGGATGCGATTCGGCTTTCGGCCGGCGTGTGGCCGGACGATGAAGAGGTGATGCGCGTGAAGCGGCGCGCCGTCGCGGCCCTCCGCCGTCAACGTGACGCGGTACGCGCCGGAGGGCCAATCTTCGCCGATCCGAAACTCCAGAGCGGTTTCCCAGCCGCAGCCCAGGACCGAGCATTGCTCGGGCGTGTCCTGCCAGCGCGCACCGGCGATTGCGCGCTCCAACACCGGCGAGGCGGCCGCCCCGTCGCGGAGTATCGTGAGCCGATAGCGATCGACGCTCGAACTCACCTGCAGGCGCACCGCGCCGCCCGGCGGGTAGGAAAAGGCGTCGGTGTAGCACCAGATCTCGCCTCGCGCGCCGTACATGCCGGGATGCTCGTAGCGATGCCCGAAAACGGCTTCGCGACGTTGCTCCGGAGTCAAACCGAAATCAGGAAAATTGATGGCCATGTTTTTTTGTGACTATACTGCCCGACGATGATCGAGGCCAATGATTTCCCCTCACGATGAATTCCTCCACGCCGAACAGCCGGGAACGACCGGCGCAAATCGAAAAGCACACGATTTACCAGATTCCGCTCGACCAGCGGCACGGCAAGGCGCGCCATCTGTTCACGCTCTGGCTGGGCGCCAACATCAATGTGCTGACCGTCGTCACGGGTGCGCTCGCGACCACGCTCTTCGGCCAGTCCTTCCTCTGCGGGCAGCATGGCCATCGTCTTCGGAAACCTCGTCGGTGCCATTTTCATGGCACTGCATGCCGCACAGGGGCCGCGGCTGGGCGTGCCGCAGATGGTACAAAGCCGGGGGCAGTTCGGGGCACGGGGAGCCGCCTACGTCGTCGCGCTCGTCGTATTCATGTACCTCGGATATGCCGGGACCGCCTTGGTGACGGGAGGACAATCGCTGCACGCCATCCTGCCTGCCGTCGGCGAACCCTGGTGCATCGTGGCGATCGGCCTCATCAGTCTCTCGGCGGCGATCTACGGGCATGACCTGATCCACGTCTGCACGCGTTTGATGACCTACGTCGCCGGCGGCGCCGTGTTGCTGTGCTACGTGTGCGTGCTGATCGTGCATCCCGTGCCCGAGACATTCCTTACCCAGGGAAATTTCTCGCCCGTCGGCTTTTGCGGAATGATCTCCATCGGCGCCTTCTGGCAGCTCTCGTACGCACCCTATGTTTCCGACTATTCGCGCTATTTGCCGCCCGATACCGGCCCGCGCCGGGCATTCTGGTCCTGCTACTGGGGCTCGGTCATCGGGGCCGTCCTGCCGATGATCCTGGGCGCGCTGATCGGACCGGCCGTCGCCGGCGGCGATGTGGTCGAGGCGATCTCGCGGCTCACGGGGCGTGCGAGCACGGTGATCGTGCTGCTCTTCGCGCCGGGCGTCGCCGTCGCGGGCGCCATCTGCCTTTACGGCGGCGCGCTCGCGGTGATCACGCTGATACAGACCTTTGCGACGGATTGGCGGGCAAGCTCGCGGGCGCGGGCGCTGATCGCCACCGTCATCTTCATCGCCGCCCTACTCATCGGTCTGGTCGGCGCAAAGAACTTCCTGCCTCTGTACGGACGCTTCAACGAGATTCTCCTCTATGTCATGGTGCCGTGGTCCGCGGTCAACCTGGTGGACTATTACCTGATCCGCCGTGGCCATTACGACGTGCCGTCGTTTTTTGCGGCCGGTGGCGGCATCTATGGCAGATACAACGTCGCGGCCCTCGTCTGTTACCTGCTGGGAATACTGGTGCAAGTCCCGTTCATCGCCAGTGATGTCTATACCGGCCCGATTGCCCGGGCGATGGGCGGCATCGATTTTTCCTGGATTGTGGGCCTCGTCGTCGTGAGCACGGTGTACTACTTTGCCGTCCGTTCTCGCCCCGTGGCCGCCATCGCACCCATTTGATGTGGGAGCGGTGATGCGGGCAACTCACGCGGCAGCTCGCCCTCCGGCGCCTCGTCCAGCCCCCGTGCCAGCTTGTGGCCGGCGTAGACCGCGGCTTGAATGGTGCCCGGCGCATGGCAATCGCCGATCCGGGCCACGCTGACGATACCGGCCTCGCTCCAGCGCGGCTGCATGCCCGCAAGATCAAGATAAAGGCCGTCCAGCGGCAGCCGCGCCGTCACGCTCACGATGGCGGCGGCTTCGAGTTCGAATACCTTGCCGCTGAGTTCGTTTTCGAGCGTCGCCTTGCCGTTGCGAAAGCTCCGGATGCCGGTATACGGCATCAGTTCGACGCCGAGGCGCAGCAGCCGCCGTGCGATGGGCAGCGCCTCCATCGTGTTCGCGGTCCACGCCGAGATGGTGGCGGCCGGCGTAATCAGAGTCACGGGCAGTCCCGCCGCACGGCAACGCTCGGCCAGCACGCCGCCCATGTAGTAATGATCATCGTCGAAAATCACCACCGGGCCGGACTGCGGAAGGCGCTGCGCCATGATGTCGTCCGGGGTGAATATCTGCGATCCGTCGAAGCCGTCTATCGGGAAACCGTTGGCGCGGCCGACGCCGTCGCGCCGCCAAGCCGCACCCGTCGCAATCACGATGTGGCGAGGCGCGAACTCCATGATGCTGGAGGCGTCCATGGGGCTGTCTCGATAGATCGAGACGTTCGCCAGCCGCTCGAGCTGGCCTACCCGCCAATCGCGCACGCGGGCCCATTCGGAGAGCCCCGGGAGGGCGGCCTCGCGCGTGACGCGGCCGCCGAGCATCGATGTGGCTTCCGCCAGATGGACTTCATAGCCGCGCCGCGCGGCGGCGAGCGCGGCCTCGAGGCCGGCAGGTCCTGCGCCGATGACCAGCACCGCGCCGTCGGATTTTTTGGGAGCGATGCGTTCCGGGTGCCAGCCTCGCCGCCACTCCTCTCCCATGGTCGGGTTCTGCGTGCAGCGCAGGTTGGTGGAGGTGTAGTCGCTCGACACACAGATGTTGCAGCCGATGCATTCGCGGATGTCCTCGATACGGCCTTCTTGCAGCTTCTTGGGCAAGAAGGGGTCGGCGATCGACGGCCGCGCGGCGCCGATGAAATCCATGACGCCTCGTTTGATCTGACTGACCATGGTGTCGGGAGAGGTAAATCGGCCGACGCCGACCACCGGCTTGGTGGTGAGCGACTTCACGAAGCGCGTATATTCTTCTTGGTAGCCTTCCTTCGCGAAGCGCGAGGTTTGACTGTCGTTGCTCCAGCCGGAAATGTTGACATCCCACAGATCGGGCAATTCCGCGAGCATGCCGATCACATCGCGCGCCTCGCCGTCATGGGTGATGCCGGCCGGACCCATCAGCTCGTCCGCGCCGAAGCGCACGGCGACGGCGCATCGATCGCCCACGGCGTCGCGGGTATCTTCGATGAGCTCGCGCAAAAGCCGTGCGCGGTTTTCCAGGCTGCCGCCATATTCATCGCTGCGGCTGTTCTTGCGCGGCTGCAGGAAATGCGTCGCGATGCTCAGATCGTGAGTCGCATAGACATAGACGATGTCGAATCCGGCGCGTTTGGAGCGGATCGCGGCATCGCGGTGCCAGCGGCGCAAATCGAGAATATCTTGCTTGTCCATGGCCCGCGCCTGGACGGGCGCGTAATAAACGATGGGACGATGCGAGGGTCCGATCGGGACCTCGCGCGTGCCCCAATTGGCGCAGGAGGCGCCATGATGCATCAGCTCGATGGCGGCGAGCGCACCATGCTCATGAACGGCATCGGCCATGGCGGCCAGAGCGGGAATATCCGCATCGGACCATAACCGGCCTTCGTGGAAGGGCTCGCAATCGCTGGTCGGATGAATCTCCACCTCTTCGGTCGAGACCACCGCCCAGCCTCCCTCGGCCTTGACGCGGCGTAGCGCGGCCAAGGCCTTCGGCTGTGTCCACCCCATGCCGTTGCAGTGAGGCACTTGGAAGAAGCGATTCTTCGCCTTGACCGGTCCGATCGCCAGAGGCTCGAACAGAATGTCATAGCGTGCATCGCGGTACGGCTTCATCCGATGTGCGTCTGCGACTGCTCGCGCATGTATTGGGGCAAATAATAGAAAGAGGCGATCGCCTTGCCCGTGGAGCTCGATCCCTTCCAGCCGGCGAAGGCCTGATAGCCGGGCCAAGCGCCCGTGGTGGCTCCCAGGGAGCGGTTGGCGTAGGTGACTCCCGCCTCGATATTCTCGAAGAACCAGTCGACCTCGTCGGCTCCCCCGTAGAAGCCGGCCGTCAATCCAAATTCCGAGGTGTTCGCGAGCAGCATGGCCTGGTCTCTGTCGGGAACCCGCCGCAGCATCACGATGGGACAGAACATCTCCTGGTTCCAGAGCGGGTGGTCGCCCGGCGACTCGGCCAAGGTCGGCGCGCAGTAAAAGCCGTGCTCGAGCTCGCCCCCGCGCAGCTGCTCTCCGCCCATCAGAATGCGGCTGCCGCCGCTGCGCAGCCCACGGCAATAATCCGCATACCGGCCGTATGCCGCCTGCGTCGCAACGGGTCCGAGCCAGGTGTTCACCCCCGTGGGATCGCCGATGGTCAGGACCTTCATTTTCGACGTGACGGCCGCAATCAGTGCGTCGGCCACGCCCTCATCGACATAGAGACGGGAAAGAGCCGAACATTTCTGCCCCTGCATGCCGAAGGAGGAACGAACGATGCCGGTTGCCGCGCTGTCCAGATCGGCTCGGCGCGTCACGATGGCTGAATTCTTGCCGCCCATCTCGGCGATGACGGGCAGGAAGCGCCGCTTCGCGGTCTGCGCGGCCGCGATTCGCAATCCCACGGCGTGCGAGCCGGTGAACGTGATGCCGCCGGTCAGCGCATGCTGGATGAGCAGCTCGCCGGCTTCCTCGCCCGTGCCGTTCAGATAATTGAAGACGCCCGGGGGAAGCCCGGAGTCTCGCAGGCATTCGGCGAGCATGCGTCCCGCCCAGGGAGTCTCCTCGGCACCCTTCAAGACGACCGTGTTGCCCGCCGCCAGGGCGGCGGCCACCGGTCCCGCCGCCAGGGCAAAGGGGAAATTGAAGGGGGCGATGACCACCCACACCCCATAGGGCTTGAGAACGCTTCGATTGTGACTCGGGCTGCCTGCGATGGGATCATCCGGAAGCGCCCGGTCGAACCCGGCGCCCTGCTCCATTTGGTCGGCATAGATCTTGAAGAAATCGGCCGCCTCCTGGATTTCGCCGAGCGCTTCCATCCGATTCTTGCCCACCTCCAGCGCGGTCGCGGCGGCAATGTCATAGACGCGCTCCTCGATCAGGCGGGCCGCTTTGCGCAATACCGCGACGCGCTCGCTCCAGGGAGTGGAACGCCAGCCTTTGAATGCATCGGATGCCGCCCGCATGGCCCTGTCCACCTCGGCGGCCCCGGCGATTTGAAACTGTCCCAGGATCCTTCGCTGATCGATGGGACTGCGTTTGAGGGATTTTCGATCCGTGAGGACATCGCATCCGCCGATGAACAGAGCATGCTCGCGGCCCTCCGCCTTGACTGACCCGAACCAACGCACGGTCGAACAGCTCATGCAGCTCGGGAGGAGCGGCGAACATGGTGGAGTAAGTCAGCTGGAATCCGGGCATCGAAACATCCCCTTGAGGCGTCGGCCGGAGAATCCGGCGCGTCACTCGTGAAACACTTGTTTCATTTTCGATTTTAGTAGCACCACTGCTTTTTGCAACCGCCGTGTGAAACAAATGAATCGTATTGACTACTAATGCTCTATATGTTCTATTTCGTCCCGCAGCATTCACCAAGCAACGGCCGCACCCTACCGCATCGATTTCTCCCGACACCGCTCGATCGTAAAAGACATTCCACGCGTCTTGAGCGCCGCAATCCCTTCCTGCGGCCGCGCGAGGTAATGGCCACTCCAAGGACGCCGGTGGTACGACGGGTGTCCCGCAAGAGATCGTCGGCGGCGCAGCGGGCCGCGCCGGGCAATTTCGTACGAATGACAGGGGAGTGAGGATGAGCAGAAGCAAACAGCGAAAAATCCGTACCGGCGCGCGGTCCGACCTGGGGCCGCCCCGCAGGCGGCGCATGCATTCGGTGTTCGCCACCGGTCTGCTGCCGCTCGCCTCGGCCATCATCGCGTGCCTGAACACCGCCCAAGCTCAGGAGGCGGCATCCGGAGGAACTCTCGAGGAAGTCGTCGTCACGGCGCAGAAGCGCACCGAGAGCCTGCAGGACGTTCCGCTCAGCATTACCGCGCTGGGTACGCAGAAACTCGATGAACTGAATGTCCAGAACGTGGACGACTACATCAAGTACCTGCCCAGCGTGTCCTACCAGACCAACGGCCCGGGCTCGGCCAAGCTCTACATGCGCGGCGTATCGAGCGGCGGCGACGGCACGCATTCGGGATCGCCGCCGAGCGTCGGCGTGTATCTGGATGAACAGCCGGTCACGACCATCCAGGGCATGCTCGACCTGCACATGTACGATATCGCGCGCGTAGAAGCGCTGGCGGGACCGCAAGGCACGCTGTACGGCGCCAGCTCCGAGGCGGGCACCCTGCGCATCATCACGAACAAGCCGGAATTCAACGTGCTGACAGGCGCCTACGATGTTCAGGCCAATGACGTGGACCACGGCGGCGCGGGGTATACGGGCGAGGGTTTCATCAACCTGCCCATCGGCTCCACGGCCGCCATCCGGCTCGTCGGCTGGTATGAAAAGGACGCGGGCTATCTCGACAACGTGCCCGGCTCGATCACCTACCCGGCCACCTATTCCAACGGCGCGCCCGGTGGCGGTTTTACCGAGAGCAATCGTCCGACGCCCAGCAACCCGGCCCCCAACACGCAATACTTCGGCACGGCGAAGAACAATTACAACGATGTGGAGACCTTCGGCGCGCGGGCGGCGCTGCGCATCGCGCTGGGCGACAATTGGACCATCACCCCCACGCTGCAGGGCCAAGAGGCCAATGCCAACGGCACTTTCGGCGAGGAACAGACCAAATCCGTGCCCGGGTATCCCGGCCTCTATCCCACTCTCGGCGACCTTCAGGTCCAGCATTTCAGCCCCGAAGACTCGACCGATCACTGGGGTCAGGCCACCCTGACGATCGAAGGCAAGGTCAGCAACTTCGATCTGACCTACGCGGGCGGCTTCGTGCATCGGTCCTCCATCGTGCACTCGGACTACACCGATTATTCGCTCGGCTATACGCTCGAATACACGCGCGCGCCGCATTACTTCACCGATAATGCGGGAAACCCGCTGAGCCCGATGCAGCAGATCACGGATACGGACGACTACAGAATGTATAGTCACGAAATCCGCGTCTCGACCCCGAAGGACTATCCGGTGCGGGCAACGTTCGGCGGCTTCACCGAACGCCAGACCGACGACTTCCAGCAGAACTATCAGATCCCGGGGCTCTCGGATGCCGAGAGCGTGACCGGCTATCCCGGCACCTATTACTTGACCGATGAGATACTCATCAAGCGCGACAACGCGGCCTTCGGCGAAGTCACCTGGGATGTAACCTCGCACATCAGCCTGCTGGGCGGGCTGCGCTACTACACCTATAAGAACTCCGAGCAGGGTTATTCGGGTTTTCAATCCGCGCAGACGAAGTGCGCCAATCCGACGCTGCCCACCTCCTACGGCGCGCCCTGCCAGCAGATGTTCCAGGTGGCACAAGGCAGCGGCACGACGCCGAAGTTCACCGCCACCTATAAGTTCGACGATCAGGCGCTGATCTATGCGACGGTGTCCAAGGGCTTCCGCCCGGGCGGCCCGAACACCATCGGCCCGCAGTACCAGTCCGACACCTTGCAGAATTACGAGTTGGGCTGGAAGACCAGCTGGCTGGGCAACACCCTGCGCGTCAACGGCGCGATATTCCAGGAAGACTGGAATAACTTCCAGTTCTCCTACCCCGGCCTGAACGGCATCGTGGAGACCAAGAACGCGGGCGGTGCGCGAATCCGCGGCATCGAGACCTCGATCGACTGGGCGGCCACGAGCGCTCTGACGGTCGGCGGCGGCTTCTCCTTGCTGAATCCGATATTGACGGTGCCTTACTGCGCCTACGCGGGTCCGACCGGCGGCGTACAAACCTCGACTTGCAATAACTACAGCGGCGGCACGCCGGTCCCCGAACCCTACGCAGCGCCGACGGGGCAACAATTGCCCACCACTCCGAAGTTCAAGGGCAACCTGACGACGCGGTACAGCTTCCCGCTGAACAGCGAATGGCAGGCCTACGCTCAAGGCTCAGCCATATATCAATCGGCCGTGTGGGCGGACCTGCGCACCGCCGAGCGAGAGCTCATCGGTCAGCAGCCGGCCTACGCGCTGTTCGACGCGAACCTCGGCGCCCAGAAGGGTGGACTCGGTGTCGAATTGTTCGTGAACAATATGTTCGACCGGCGGGCAGAGAACTATCGCTATACCGAGTGCAATCCTTTGCTTTGCGGACAGCAGGCGGTATACGCCGGCATCGCCATGCCGCGCACCGTCGGGTTGAAGTTCACGCAGAAATTTTGATCGCTCCCGTGAGCGAGGCCGATACATCCGAGTCGAGCGCCGCCGCGCAGAACATCTCGCGGCGCGAGTTCGTGTTCGGTGCCGCCGCGTCCGTTCTGAGCGCGGGCGGCGTCGCCAGCCGGGCCGCGGCGATCTCCTCCGTGCCGCCATCGGGACCGTCATCAGGACCGGCACTCGATCAGGTGCCGGCACCGGCCGGGTCCAGCCGTGAATGCCTGAATCTTTCAGCCGTGGATGCCGTCGCCGCCATGAAGACGGGCTCGCTCACGGCGGAGCGCTACGCCGGCGCGCTGCTCGAACGCTGTGCAAGTCTGAAGTCGCTGAATGCCTTCATCACCTTGGATCCCTCTCTGGTGCTGGAACAAGCACGCGAAGCGGACCGCCGGCGGGCCAGCGGCGCAGCCTTGGGACCCCTGCACGGGCTGCCGATTCCCGTGAAAGACAGCCTCAACACCGCGCAGTATCCGACCAGCGGCGGCACACCGGCGCTCAGGGGCTTCCGCCCGCCCGCCGATGCACCGCTCGTGGCAACGCTGCGGGCGGCGGGCGCCATCGTGCTCGGCAAGACCAACCTGCATGAGCTTTCCTACGGCTGGACCAGCAACAACCTCGCTTTCGGCGCCGTGCACAACCCTTACGACCCCACCCGCATCCCGGGCGGCAGCAGCGGCGGCACGGCGGCGGCCATCGCCGCGCACATGGCGCCGCTCGGCGTCGCCGAGGACACCGAGGGTTCGATTCGCGTGCCGGCGGCCTTGTGCGGCGTGATGGGCTTCAGGCCGACCACCCGGCGCTACTCCACCGTCGGTGCCATCCCTGCTTGTTCGCTGTTCGATCAATTGGGCCCCGAAGCGCGCTCGGTAGCCGATATGGCGCTCTTCGATCGTGTGGCCGGCGGCGATATGCGCGAAATCCATGCCCTGCCTCTGAAAGGCGTGCGCTTCGCCCTATGGCGCGGCTATTGGTTCGAGGGGCTCGATCCCGAGGTCGAGCGCATTACCCGCGAGGCCCTCGCGAAGCTGCGCGCGGCGGGTGCCCAGATTGTCGAAGCCGAAGTGCCGGGCTTGCGCAAGCTGCTCGACCACACGGCCGATCTGATCGTAGACCATGACGTGCGCCTGGAGCTTGCGCGCTATTTGGCGCTCAACGGCGCGAAGCTGAGCTTCGATGAACTCGTCGCCCGCGCAAGCCCCGATATCCGCGCCATCTTTGCGCACGAAGTGATGCCGGGCTCGCCGGGGTTCGTGTCCGAGGCTGCCTATGAGACCGCGGTCAAGGTGTACCTGCCGCGGCTGCGCCGCACTTTCAAGGAATACTTCGCGCGCACCGGCGCGGCTGCGATTCTGTTTCCGACCACCCTGGTGACTGCGCCGCGAATCGGGGACGAAGGTGAACTCAGCGTCGGGCATCGCAAAATGAGCTTCGATGTCGCGATCGGACGCAACATCGCGCCCGGAAGCCGGACCGGCCTGCCGGGACTCGTGATGCCGACCGGAATTGCGGCCAATGGCCTGCCCGTCTCGATGGAATTCGACGGGCCGGCCGGCACGGACCGCACCCTGCTGGGGCTCGGCCTTTCCTTAGAGCGGGTGCTCGGTCACGTGCCGCCGCCGCCTGTTTGAGGCGGCGGCCGTCGCCGCCACCCCCAGGCGGGTCCGAGATCAGCGAGATCAGTGCGCCACGATCGGCAACACGACCTGCGAGGGATGGGCCCGGTCATGGTAGATGCGGATCGACGCCTTCCTGGATTGCGCGCTGACAGTCTCCGATTCTCCGCTTTGCAGATTCCGTGAATAGTCCGGAAAGAACGCGCCCGATACCTGTATCCGGATGCGGTGCCCTTTTTTGAAGACATTGCTGGTGACCGGACCCTTGATATCGATTGCGTAGATCTGCCCCGGATGAAGCAGCCGTCGGCCCTGCTTCATTCCCTGGGCCATTTCCCGGTAGCTCGCCCGTTGTACCTCGTTTCCGGGACTCATCTCGTTCCAGACCGAGCCATCCGGGGCCACGTCGTACAAACGCACCCACAAATCGATATCCCGGCAATCGCAGCTGACAAAGAGGCGGGAATCGATCGGACCGGTCACTTCCGTGTCGGCTGCGAGCGGTTGGGTATCGAACGTGAGCAGGTCGCCGCGTTGCGCCAGGTACCGGTAATCGTGTCCTCCCAAGATCCCGGCGTAGTCATCCGTCACCGGATGCGCAGGATCGGACACGAACGTGCTGAATCCGCCCTCGCTCGGCGGCGTTTCGCTGAGCGATCCCGGCTTTCCGGGCGATGCAACGCCCAGATGGAAGCTCACGGGCGATGACGGCGGCGGCCAAGCCTGGCTTCCCCGCCAGGTATCCGCCCCCATCACGTAGTAGCGCACCGGAGGCCGCTTATCGACGCCGTTGTCGATGCCCCGCAAGTAGTGGTCCATCCAGTCGAGAACCGTGGCGTCGTAGTCGATCTTCGCCGTCTCCGGGAACGTGCGGTCGCCGGCTTTGGCGGTCTCCGTCGACTTGACGCCATGAATCCAGGGTCCGATCAACAGCGCGACGTTGCTCGGGCGGCCCCCTCTTGTGTCGATGAGGCCCTGAAAATTGGTGGTCGCGCCCTCCGGACCATAATGCTCGTCGTACCAGCCGGACAGGTTCAGAACCGCTGCTTGCGTGCGGCCATACTTGCCGCGCAAGTCGGCCCAGTTCCACCAGGGGTCGTCCGGCGGATGCTTCAGCCACTCGTAATAGAAAGGTGCAAGGCCCCGCAGCGGCTCCAATGCGTTCAAGGGAAGCACGCTCTCCATGTCGAGCCCGCTTTTCTTCCAGGCCGCCTCGGCCTCATCGTCAGTCCTCGGGCCCGGAGCATTTTGCTTTACCCGCATGTCGGGTGCGACGTCGTCCCAAATCCATTCGAGCCACGATATATCGAAGGAGCCCCCCGCGTAGAAGAAGTTGCGATGCGACGAGAAAACCATGGCAGGGACCATGGCTGCCAGGTGCGGGGGACTCTCCACGGCCGCAAGCCATTGCACCGCTCCCGGATAGGACAGGCCGAAGGTTCCGACCTTGCCGTTCGACCATGGCTGTTTCGCCGCCCACTCGATGGTGTCGTAGCCGTCGCGGCCTTCGTTCTGATAAGGAACGAATTCGCCGCCCGAGCTGTAGCGCCCGCGGACATCCTGCACCACGACGGCGTAGCCTCTCTCCCGCGCGTGCTGGAACGTGCTGTATTCGCTCTGTGCATTCTTCTCGCCGTACGGAGTGCGGTACACGAGAACCGGAAAAGGTCCTTTGCCGCTCGGAAGGAGAACATCGGCGCGAAGCACGACCCCATCGCGCATCGGGATCGCGGCTGACTGGCTCTCGCTGCCCTGGGCCTCGCCGCACCGGCACACGCCGAGCGCCAAGAGCGGCAGCAATGAGACGACAATGGCTTTTCGCAAACTAAAAGACTCGCGGCCGCAAATCATGACGTCACTCCCCACGGTTCTTGCGCAGCAATACTACAAATGTTCTCATCGATCGAATCCGTGGATCATATGTAACATTTACCGGCGTGGCCAGAATTTTCGGCCCGAGGCGCCGATTCGGCCGCGGCCGCCTAGCGATCGGTATAGGCGTGCAGGCGATTCAGCTGCGCATCGCTGCGGGCGATCTCGCCGAGAGTCGCCGCGCCACCGGCGGTCACCATCAGGCTCGCCAGCGCCTGAGCGGCGGCCATGGCCGGCAATATGGAAGGAACGAGCCCGGGACCCGCGTTAGGCGCCAGCAGCACCACACTGGCGCCGTCCACGATGGGCGAGACGACGCTGTCGGTGATGGCGATGATCTTCACGTGCCGTTCCGCGGCGTACTGAACCGCATCGACCGTCAATCGAGCATAGGGCTCGAAGCTGAAAACCACCAACGCATCCTTGGGGGACGCGCGCCGCAGTTCGTCCGCAACGGCTCCGCCGACGCCCGCCACCAGCACGCTCTTGTCGGAAAACAGGCGGCAGGCGTAATCGAAATAATAGGCGGCGGGAAACAGGCTGCGAAGCCCCATCACGTAAAATCGCCTCGCGGCAGTGAGGATTTTTTTTGCCGCCTCGAAGGCGGCCGCGTTGGCGGCGCCCAAAGTGCGGTCCAGACTGACCACTTCCGTATCGTACATGTCCGCGAATAATTTCTCCTGGCCGTCGCCGACGCGCCGCTTTCGCAGCGATTTGGCGCGGGCCACGAAAGTCGTCTCGCTGGAGGACAGCCAGTTTACGTACAGTGCGCGGAAGCCCTCGTAGCTGTCGAACCCGAGCTCTCGGGCCAATCGAAGCATTGCGGCCGGCTGAAGCTTGGCATCCGCCGCCACCGAACGCATCGACTGTATTGCAATGTCCTTCGGCGAATCGAGCACATGGCGCGCCGCCAATTTCAGCTTCGGCGGCAGAGATTGATAGCGCTCGGAGATGAGCGTCTCCACTTCCTCCTTGGTCATGCGCCGCCGTCCGAATCAACGCCGCCGAGCGCCGCGCTCGCGGGGTCTCCACGCAGTGAAAGACACATGATCGACTCCCTGTTTTATTGCGGTTGTACGCGGCCCCGATCCGTATCCAGGCGCGGGATGACGCGTACGTTCCCCCCCTTAAAGTATACCCCCGGCGCCGGGTCGGCACGAACTCGGGCGGTTCATCCGGCGCTCCGCCGATTGATGAGAGTCAACGACGCTTCAAGGCGCCTTCGACGGCGAGCGTGAATTTGACGACCAGTTCCTCCAACTCCGCATCGGTTGCGTTGTAGGGCGGAGCAATGATTATCGTGTCGCCCAAGCCGCCGCCGACGTTGCCGGCGCAGGGATAGCAAATCAGGCCGTTCTCATAGGCGTGGCGGCCGATTTCCAAGTTGACGCGGCGGTCCGCCGGAAAAGGTTGTTTCGTACGCCGATCGCTGACCAGCTCGACGCCGATGAAAAATCCGCGCCCTCGTATGTCGCCGACTTCCTCGAAGCGATCCAGCGATTCCTGGAGCGCGCTTTTCAAGGCCGCACCCCTGTCCCGCACCCGCGCCACCAGCGATTCGCGTTCGATGAGCCGCTGAACGGCTAGCCCGGCCGCGCACGCCGCGGTATGGCCGGAATAGGTGTGGCCCGTCATGATCCCCCCTTGCGCCTCGAGAATGGTGCGGCCTATTGCGTGCTTGAAAACCGTCGCGCCCAGGGGAATGTAGCCTCCCGCCAATCCCTTGGCCACGGCCATGATGTCGGGCGTAATGCCGTCGTGTTCGAGGGCGCGCCAGGTTCCGCACCGTCCCACCCCGCACATCACTTCATCCGCGATGAGCAGGACGTCGTGACGCCTGCAAACCTCTTGAACCGCCGCGGCGTACCCGGGCGGCGCCGGAACGACACCGCCGGCCGCACCCACGACCGGTTCGAAAATGAAGGCTGCGACCGTGTCCGGACCGAGGGCCTGAATCCTGGACTCGAGCTCATCTGCCAGGTGCTTCACCAGATCGGCTGCGCAAACGCCTGCCGGAGGGCGGTAGGCGTTCGCGGCCGACACGAAGGAGACATCGAGAAGGCTGCCTTCAAAGGGCGCACGGCGCTCGGCGTATCCGGAAATCGACAGCGCCCCCAGCGTATTGCCGTGATACGAACGCTCGCGCGAGATGAAGCGGCGCTTCGCCGGCAGGCCTCGTGCATCGAAGTACTGCAGGGCCACCTTCAAAGCGGACTCCATCGACTCCGAACCGCTCGAGGTATAGACCACGTGCCCGAAATCCGGGCCTGAGAGGGACAGCAGCAGTTCGGTCATCTGTTCGAGCGCATCGCTGGTAAAGAGATAGCGGTATCCGCAGGCCACCTTCTCCAGCTGTGCCGCGATCGCCGCATTGACTTCGCGGTTGGCATGCCCGATGCAAAACGCGGCCGGACCGCCCGAGCCGTCGAGATAACGCCGCCCGGCGTCATCGATCAGATAGCTGCCCTCGCCGCGTGCGATACGCGGCAGATTTTCGATCCCGAAGCCGATTCCTCGATTCTTGGCCATTACCGACACCCGCGGAAGGATTTGTATTGGCGGGCAGTTGAACGTATGTTTTGTATTTCGTCAATATGCAACGAACGTATTATTGATGATCGAGGCCTCGCGCGACCTCCGGTTGCGCCACGATCGCTCAACGCGTTTCCGCGGAAACGCGCGATCCTCACTCAAGGAAAATCAACAGCTTGAAAGACAGCCGCCCCGGACGGGGCGGCTCATTAAGATCGAAATCGCGGAGTTCGCTGTCAGAACCGCCAGGACAGTCCGCCGAAGAACCCGCGTCGCGGTCCGAACTGCGGCGCAAAGACGCCGACACCCGTTCCGCTGCGAATTTGATAGATCTTGTCGGCCACGTTGATGACATCGAAGCGCACGGTCAGCGGACCGGAGCCGGCGAGTTCAAACGCATGACTCATGCCGAAATTGATCTGGTTATAGCTCGGAGTGTGATCCCCGTTCGGGATGACATCGCCGTTGGGAAGCGTAAGATCGTCGCGCAGTCCGGTGCCGAACAGGTCATCGACGCTGAAGCGAGTTCCCATCCACAGATAGGAGACGCCGCCCGAAGCGGACACCCGCCCCTCATGGTCGAGATGGATGTAGTTGCTGGCAATATAGTTGAGCTGCTGCCTGGGTCGAAGTTGAATTGCGCGGACTCCACGTCCTTGCCATGAGCCGCCTGCCAGGCGGAGTTGAAGTACGCCGCGAAATTGCTGACTGAGTAGTTGGCGGTGAACTCCACACCCCCGATGAGACCATAGCGGTAATTGAACGGCGTGAGAATGATCGGCGCGCCGAACTGCCCCTCGTCGATCAAGTTTTGCGACTGCTCATAAAAGCTGTCGACGCCGAGTGTCAGGGTCTTGTCCAATAGTTTCTGTTGCACGCCCAGGTCGTAATAATTGGAGCGCTCGGCTATGGGGGGGGTGTCCTTCGTAACCGAGCCCGGCGGCACGGCGGTCGTGCCGGCGAATTGCGTGAAGGTCCCAGCCCCGACCAGCTCGAACGGGGGCGGAGTGAAATATCGTGAATAACCGGCGTGCAGCGTCGTGCCGGTGTCGAACTCCCACACCGCATTGATGCGCGGACTCAACTGCCCGCCGCTCGAATACGCGCTGTAATGATCGTAGCGCAGGCCGTAATTGAGGGTGAAAGGCGCCAGCACCCTCCACTCGTCCTGCAAATAGACGCTCTGAATCTGCTGGACTTGCGTGCCGTTCTCGATGACGGTCAGCGGCACATTGGATGTCTGCACGCCCGCCGGATCGGTGGGCAGCACCTGCGAGGTCGTATTGCTCTCGGCAGCTGTCGTGCTGATAGTAGAGGCCGGCACGCACGGTATGCGTCTCGCCGATCTTATACGCGGCATCCGTCTGCCAGCCGATGGCCGTATCGTCCTTGAAGGCATCCTGAGCGATGCCGTTGTAGAGCAAGTCGCCGACCAAATCCGGCGAGAAATGCAAACTGGTGTAGCGAGCGGAGAGCGAGGTTTGCCAATTGAGCGCGCCTTCGGAGTGCTGCCAGCTGGCGATCGCGTACTCGGCGAGTTCGTGCTGCCGTTCGTTCAAGTCATTGCTCAGGTACGCGGTTTGGCCGTTGACGTTGAGACCGAGCGAGGGCTGCAGACCCACCTGATTCGGAATCTGGAACTCATCGTCCGAAAGACCCATGATCAGCGACAGGCGGTCGCTGGAATCGATGATGTCCTCGAGATAACTGAAGGCGTGCCCCTGCGTCGTGTGATCATGAACGGGATTGGAACTGCCGTCGGGCGATTCAATGCCGAGATTGTCTTGCTTGTAGTCGCCGGTCACATAGTAGGTGTACTGGCCGTCGCTGCCGCCGAATTCGGCGGACGGCTGAAAGGTTCGAATGGCTGCCGCCGTAAACCGATACCTCGCCGCCCGGCTGGAGCAGGCCGCTGTTGGTGCTCAAGTCGATGATTCCCGCGGTTCGCAGGCCGTACTCCGCCGGCAGCGCGCCCGTGATCAATTTCAAGGAGGAAATCAGCCATGGACTCAACGTCTGACTGAAGACACTGATGCCCTCGGGCAGGATGATGCCGTTCAATCGGTATTGCAGGTCGTTGTGGTCGCCACGAACATGGATCTGTCCGAAGGAGTCCTGAACCACGTCCGGGGCCTGCAGCAGGACCTGATTGAGCTGGGCATTCTCGCCGCCCGGCATGGCGGCAATCGCTTGGCTGTCGATAACATAAGTCGACGCACCCGTCTGGGTCTCGATGGTGGTGCGAGCTTCGTTCAAGCGCTGCGCAGTGACCTGAATCGCCTGGAGTTGGGCCGGTGCGGAGGAGGTTGATGAGGTTGAGGCATCCGCAGTCGTTTCCGTCGAATCAGACGTGTCGGCCAATACCGGGGAACTTGCAGTGATGAAAACGAACGCCGCCGCATAAAATGCGGCCGGCGCACTTGAAAGTCTGGACATCAGAATTACTCCGCAAAAGCTGAAATGAATGGAACCGCTGCCGATTGCTCGGCCAGTTCACTTGCGAGGCAAAATTTTCAGCTTAGAGAGGGAGGTCCGCGGCTACGGGGGCGAGGAACTGCGGCGTCGATCGCCGCATATTGAGGCTCTGATACGCGGCTCCAGAGCGAAGCGAACGAGGAGCGGGATATGAAACGAATGACTAAAAGCCGGGGTGACGACTTGTGCGAAGGCGGGACACAATGCGCAGGTCGTATCTGCGGACCCGTCCGCCTGCACTCCCGACTGGCTACTGACGGCAGCGGAGACATGACTGAGTTCATGAACCACGGCCCCCTGCTGTGCCACCATCAGCAGCAGCAACAGGCCCAGGGCTTTGAACACTTGTCTCATTCGAATTGGTATCAACCGTTGTCGGATTTGGCAACGCTAACAGAATGCCGGGCAATTTGCAGCATCCGTGGCGGACGGGCGACAGCGCGCCCCGCCCGCCGCGTGTCCGGCGCCCATACCATCCTGCCGGCCGCCACGGCGCGTGATCGCGCGGTTTCGCATCAAGACGCCGGCAGAACGGCAATTACGATCAACAATGCCGCAAATACATAGGTTACATAGGCATTGATCCGTCCGTGATGCATCGCCGCCAGAAGGTGCGCGACCCGGAGCGTCGCCGATCCGATCGGCTGAAATACCAGCCGGTCCACCAGGTGTACACGCTCCTTCTCGCGGCGGATGGCCATGCGGAAATGCGCCGCCACCGTCTCGCGTGTGTCCTCGACCGTCGTCGGGCGGAATATCGCGTCGAAGATGACCCGGACCGGGTTGGAAAATCCCGTTGCCGTATAAGTCATTTCCGGCAGCAACTGCCGCACTCCGCCATCCCAGCGCTCGCGCCGCGTCTGTCGCCGATTGCGCGTCAGCCATAAACGGATCACGACGTAGCTCAGAATGAGCAAACCGATCAGCGCCGGCAGCATGTAGGAGGTTGATGCGGCGAAGACCACCGGGTTTTCCGTACCGCCGCGATGCAATACCACGAGGCCGCGTCCGGGCAACACCGCTTGGCCCACCTGCGCCCCCAGATCATGGAACTCTCCGACGAATTTCGCCGGCAACGCGCCATGCCCCTCAGCCGAAGCAAAGAATGGCGGCACCAGCGCATCGGACGCGCTCGCCCCATCCAGCTGCGTTCGATGCCGGGTTGAGCATCGGGATCACGTACGTCGGCAGCGCACCGAACGCGAGGCACAGCACCGCGAGGATGGCCATCGAGACAAGCGTGGCCGGAGCGGCTTCGATCACCCGCCGCTCCTCGAGCCTGCGCATTCCGAGAAAGCTCATTGCGAACACCTTCACGAAACAGGTCACTGCCAGCGCCGCCGTCAACGCGAGTCCGGCGCCGCACAGCGCGAACACGATCTTCGCGCCCGTCGAGGACAGTTCTGCCGAGCGCAGCATCACCTGCAGCGTGAGCCATTCGCTGACGAATCCGTTGAACGGGGGTAGCGCCGCAATCGAGAGGGTGCCGACCAGAAAGCCGAGCGCGGTCAGCGGCATCCATCGAATCAGTCCGCCGAGCCGGTCCATGTCGCGCGTGCCGGTTTGCGCCTCCACGGCGCCGACGCCGAAGAATAGCAACGCCTTGTAGAGGGAATGATTGAGCATGTGGTAAAGCGCCGCGACGAAGGCGATGGCCGCGAGCGTCGGATGCCCCGTGGCGATGAACACCATCCCCGCACCGACAGCCGCGACGGCGATACCGACATTCTCGATTGAGCTATGGGCCAATATCGCCTTGAGATCATTGTCGATGGTCGCGTAAAGAATGCCGATCAGTGCAGAAGCCGTTCCCACGATGAGCGCGAGCAGGCCCGTCCCCGCCTCCGCTGCCGGCATGAGATCGGCGTCGACGCGCAGAATGCCGTAGAGACCCAAGTTCAGCGTCGCGCCGGCGAGCACCGGCGCGAAGGCGCGCGGCGCGGCCTCATAGGCGGGCTGAAGCCAGGAGTTCACGGGCACGAGGCCGGCCTTCACGCCGAATCCGAAGAAGGTGAGCAGAAAGACGCTCCAGCGCGCGTTTGCGCCCAGAGCCGATGCGGCCGACTTGAGCGCATCGAATTGCAGTGAGCTCGCACCGGCCGCGAGTACGAGGAAACCGAGCGCGGCCGCAAGCGTTCCAGCCTCGCCCATGGCAAGCAGCAGATAGGCCGACCCGAGCTGACCGTCCTCCCTGCCTGGGTTGGTCACCACGAGCAAGTAGCACAAGATGGACATGATCTCCCACGCCAGCAGGAACAGCAGCGCGTCGCCTGCGATCAGGATGAGAACAATCGACGCGTAGAGCGCCAGGAGCAGCACCGTGAACGCCCGCTCCTGTCCGCGGAGCGACTCGCGCCTCAATTCACCGCCCGCGTAGATCGACGCCGGGAATAGAACGAGGCCCGTGACGAGCACGAACGCGGCAGAGAGCGGGTCCAGGCGCAGCGTCAGCGTCGTCAGCCCGGGCAACGACCAGAGGGATTGCGTGAATACCTCGCCGGACCGAAGAGTCTGGGCGCCCGCCGCCACGGCTGCGACTGCAGAGATGCAGCCGAGACACACGAGAACCATTCCCTGGTGCGCCGCACGCACCACCAGTGAGATCAAGACTCCGGCGCAGCAGGCCGCAAAAAACACGATCATGAGCGTCGCCACGTTCATTAGCGCCTCCCCCTCGCCGGTGCGCACCCCGCCGGAGCCGGGGCCTGCGACGATTTGCGTCCGACCGCTACCAGTAAGCCGTGCAGAATCGCGAGCGGCGGCGGCGGATTCCCGGGCACTTCCACATCCACCGGCAGGACCTCTGCCACGCCGTTCGCGCAGACGAAGCTTTTCGCAAACACGCCGCCTGAAAGGGCGCACGCGCCCACGGCGACGACCTTTTTGGGCGTCGGCATGGCTGCGTAGATTTTTCCCAGCGCAAAGCGCATCTGATCGGTCACCGGACCCACGACCAGCAGCACGTCCGCGTGGCGTGGCGTCGGCGTGATGAAGAATCCGAGGCGGTGCATGTTGTAATACGGATTGTTGAGCTGCTTCACCTCGTTCAAGCACGCGCCGCAGTCGCCCGCGTCCACGACGATGATGTGCATGGAACGTTGAAATGGCGTCCCCAATTGATTCGTCAGCCGCGGCGTCGTGCCGGCCCATTCGAAAGTCTCGTCCCAGTTCAGAGGCTGCTCGACGCCGCGGACGCAACGGTAGCAGTGAACGCAACGGCGGCTGTCCACCGAGATATCTCCGTCCCTGCGGTCGAGCGCATGCGTGGGGCAGCGTTCGACGAGCCCCGCCGCGCCGGCGCCGAAGGCGCCGCCGCGCGGCAGCCCTGGTGTGATTCCAGCGGCGTTTTCTGCGCCGCGGGGATAAGCGGTGGTTTTGATGCCGGTGCGAATACCTTTGATGACCCATTGGCTCATGTGTTTTCCGTCCCTTTCGTCGTCATCGGTCGTTCTCGGCCACGGACAGGTCGAACGTGGAGAGAATGATCGGAAAATCCTGGAACGCGAAATTCTCCGCGGCGAGATGGAAGCTGTGCCAGTTCGCGAACGACGGTGTGATCACATGATAGCGGGCGATCCGCCCGCTATCATCGATTCTCACCCAGTGAAACGTCGCGCCGCGCGGCGCCTCGACCGCGCCCAACGTGCCACCCGGCCGAAGATGCACCGGCCGGCAAACCTCCCCTGCCGTCAACGCGGCAGCCGCCTGTTCCATGATGCGCAGCGATTGCCGCGCTTCGGCGAACAGCACCCGAAGTCGCGCGTAGCCATCGCCTTCACGTTCGGTCGGCACCTCGAAATCGAACACCTCATAGCCGCAGTACGGCTGCACGCGGCGCAAATCTCGTGCGAGTCCGGACGCACGTGCCACCGGCCCGACCAGACTGTAGGCCTTCGCGGTCGCCGCCGGGATGGCGCCGACTTCCTCGATTCGATCCAGAAAACTGCTGGAGATGCTGAGCCGCCGCTCGAGTTCATTTAGCCGCTCGAGGATGTCTTGCGAGCGGTGGAGCGCGCTGCGACAGGCTTCGGCCGGCAGATCGCACAGCAGGCCGCCGAGCGCGAGCAGGCCGAATAGATAGCGATGCCCCGTCAGTTCGCCGGATACGCGCAACAACTCCTCCTCGAGGATTCCCGCCTGACTGGTGGCGACGACGAGCGCCGTGGATTCGCAGATTTCCCGGATCGCGCCGGCATGCTGCCGCAGCCGCTCGAGCTCCGCCAGAAACACCCGCAGCGTCTGCGCGCGCGGGGGCACTTCCGCACCGCTGATCGACTCGACGGCTTGCGAGAAAGCCAGTCCGTGAGCAAAGGCGGTGGTCGCCGCGAACCGTTCCGCGAGCAGCAGGACCTCCTCGGCCGTCTTGCCCTCGGCGAGCTTCTCGACGGCGCGCCATTTGTAGAATAGGCGGGTCGAGGAGCGGATAACGTCTTCGCCGACCGTCTCGAGCAGAAAGTGCACTGATTCCGTCACCCCGGAGAATTTGGGGCCGATGGGCATGATGAACGCGCCAGGTTCCTGGACGATGCGCCGCGGCCGCCAGTCGGCGTCCGGAAGGCGATGCCGCAGCGCCGCCTGCGCATCAAATCCAGGGCGCATCGGCTCAACTCCTTCCTGCCAGGCGTCGTCGTGGAGCACGAAATCACCCAGATGCGGATGACCGTCGAAGCGCACGCCGTACATGTCCTCCGCTTCCCGCTCGTGCCAATCCGCCCCGTGAATCCATTCCACCACGCTGGGAAAGAGGTTCTCGGCCAGGGGCGCGCCCACCAGCACCTGCACCCAATCGGCGCCGCGTTCGCCGTAAAACACATAGCGCAATTGCCACTCGGTCGCGCCCTCCTCGACGATAAGACCCGCGAAACTGAAATCCCACTGCTCGACAAATTGACGGCACACCGCGATGAGCACCGTGCGCGTGCACCTCACTTCGCTCGTCAAAGTCGCGCTATCGAAGCCATACCGCACTTGTCCCAGCCATCGCCGTTCGATGTGGTCCTGCAGTTCGGCGCGGTTCATAGGTGTTTCATCTCATTGCTGCGGCTGCGGCCAGTGTCAGAAGGTCATACAGCGGTTTGGGAATATAGACGCCAAGCACCAGCACGGGCAAAGCCGCCAGGATCAGCGCGAGTCGACAACTGGACGGCAAGTGAAACGATTCGGCGGTCTCCCGCCCGGCGGATCCTGGCTCCGGTGCGGCGCCGGCCGGTGCGCCGAAGACCATGCGGTTCAAATGCGCCATTACACCGAAAAACGCGATGACGATGAAAATGGCCAGCAGTCCCGTCACCAGGTACTGTCCCTGCGCCAGGCCGGCCTTCAGAATCATGAACTCGCTGAGGAATACCGCCATCGGCGGCGCACCCGCAATTGCGAGTCCCCCGAAAATGAGGGCGGCGCCTGCCAGCGGGGAGCGGCGGATCAGCCCGCGTACGGCGGCGATCTCGCGCGTTCCAGCGCTCAGCAACGCCGCGCCCGCGGCGAAGAAGCAAAACGACTTGGTCACCGAATGACTGACAATTTGCTGCATGGCGCCGTAGTCGGCCGCGGACCCGCCGAGTCCGATCGCCGCCAGGATGATGCCCATGTGCTCGACGGTGGAGAATGCGAACAGGCGCTTGTAGTCCTTCACCTGAAGCAATAGGAACGAGGCCGTGCCGACTGAAATCAGGCCGAGAGCGATCGCCCAGGTCTCCGCGTGCGCGCTGGGCACGGCCTGCATCACCGGAAACAGTCGCAGAATCACATAGAGTATCGAGGTGGTTTCGATGCCGGAGAGCAGCGCGCACACCGGCGAGGGGGCCTGGCTGTGGGCATCCGGCAGCCACGTGTGCATGGGCACGAGACCGACCTTCGTTCCAAGGCCGATCAAGATCAGCAAAAACGCCGCCTGCATGAGAATCGGCGGCATCCGTGGCGCAGCCGTCACCAGCCCCGCCCAAGTATAGCTGCCCCCGCCGCCGGCGTGCATTGCGGCGAACAGCACCATGAAGCCAAACAAGGCTACGCCCGCCCCCATCAGCGATAACACGACGTACTTCCACGCCGCCTCCAACGCTTCGCGCGTGTTCTCGAAGGAGACGAGCAGCGCGGAACACAGCGTCGTCAGCTCAACGACGATCCACACCAGCGTCGGTTCCGCCAGCAGCGGAATGGCGAGCATCGAGAAGATGAACAGGTTGTAGTTGGCGTGATAGAGCCGCAGCTTTTTCGCCGCGAGGTCTTCAAGCGCCATGTAGCCGACGGAGTAGACGGCGGCGGTGGTTCCGACCAGGGCGATGAGCAGCAACATCAATGCGCTCAGTCCGTCCACGGCGATCCATTTGGACCATGAGGCATCGAGCAGTTCCCCCGGAGCGTGGCCCGCCACGACCTGCAGTGCGAGCCGAGCGGTGAGAATCAAGTCGGTGAGGCAGGAGACGACCGTTACTCCTGGTACCCAGCGCGTGCCGAAGGGAATGCAAACCAGCAGGGCGGCAACGAGGGGCGCCAGCAAGATGACGATGACGCTCACGGCGACACCTCGTCTGCCGCCGTCTCTTTGAGACTCGCCAATTCGCCCACGGCGGTGCTGCCGATCTGCTTCTGCACGGCGCGAACGAGTACGCCCATGATGAACACGATGACCAGACCGTCGGTGGCAACGGCGAGCTCGACCAACAACCCAAGATCGCGTGCGATGGAAATGCCCGCGAGGAACGCGCCGTTCTCCATGACCAGGAGCCCGATGAGCAAGGACAATGCCTCGCGCCGCACCGTAAGCGTGAACGCCCCCAAGAGAAGCACGGCGATGCCGATCGGCACGTTCGGTCCGCGGAATTCCGGCCCAACGGCATTGGCAAGTGGAACTCCCGCGAAATAGGCTCCGATCACGAGTGCGAGCGCGATGAGCAGCGCGGTCGGAATGTCCAATACCTGATCGATTTCGCGCCGAGTATAGATTTCCGCCGGAGAGGTCCTGCGCAGCAGCCATGGGACGATGATGGGCTTGCTGATCAGATTCACGAGCGCCACGCCGTAGAGATGCCCCGAGCCGTAGCGCAAGCCGAGAAGCGCCGCGGATGCCGCGAGCAGCAGGGATTGCAGGATGAACAGATTCAGGCAGGCCTTGGCCTGGCGCATTGCGACGATGCCGAACGCGGTGAGCAAGAACAGGCCCGCCGCCAGCGCGTTGAGATTCTCGAGTAGTTGCTTGGCCGCGTCGTTCATGGGGTCCTTCAGGGCAAGAAGACCTGCGCGATCATGGCCGCCACCGAGGTGATGAACGCCGCGCCCAGGAATTCGGCGATGCGAAACAGCCGCAGCTTGGACAGAGAGGACTCGATGAACACCAGCACGAGCAGAAAGCAAAAAACCTTGAGGAGCACCAGCGGGATGGCCAGCAGCACTGCCCCGTAGCTTTGTTCGCTCGCCAATCCCCACGGCATCAACAGCACATTGAGAAAAATGCAGAGGAGGACGAAGAATTTCATCTGCCCGCCCCACTTCACCAATGCGAAGCCCCGCCCGGAGTACTCGAGCGACTTCGATTCGTCGATCATCGCGAGCTCGAAGTGGCCGGTCGGGTTATCGACCGGGATGCGCCCGCCCTCCGCCAGAATCAGCATGACGAACGCCAGCACGAGAAGTACGTGCGAGGGCGCGAAAAAATTCGCGCGCGGCGTCACCCATTTCAGCTGCACGATGTAAGGAATGGTGGACCCGGCCACGAACGAGACGGTGAAGAACACGATCATGAATACCGGCTCGGCGAGAAAGCCGACCATCCGCGTGCGGCTGGCGCCGATCGCACCGTAGGGGTTGGCCGTGTCCACCGCGGCCAAGGCGGCGAAGAATCCCCCCAGCGCCAACACGAAGCCGGCGCCGAGCATGTCGCCCATGAAGGCGAAGAAGAGCGGATACCTGGTCAGGACCGGAATCAGCAGCGCGACAAAAATTGGCGTGATAAAAATGATGTATGGCGCAAATCGAAAAATCCACGAGCTGTCTTCCGACACAATTTCGTCTTTGTGGAAAAGCTTCCACAGGTCACGGTAAGGCTGAAAAATGCTCGGCCCGCGCTTGGACTGAACCATTTCCTTGAGCCGCGACAGCACCCCGGAGGCCAGCGGTGCGAATATGAGCACCACGGCGACCTGCAAGAGATTGAAGAGAATGCGCTCGCGCACGGCTATGTGCTGCGCCGGCGGACTGCGCCCAGAGAGAGGCTTGGAAGAGATTGAAACCCCGGACCGATGGCCACGCCCACCCCCCTCTTTGTGAGAGACAAGGTAGGCATCATCAGCCGGTTAGGCGGTTATTGTTGCGGGAAGAATGCCATTTCCCGAATTGACCAGAGCCTACAGAGAACAGCGTGGCAGATCAAGTCCCTCCGTCGTGCTGCGCTTCCATGCGGAAGGAGGAGCCCCGTAGAGCCGAATGAGCGAGCGGCGAAGGCGTTCTGCATCGCCAAACCCATACTGACGGGCGACAATTTGTACTGACTGAGTGCCGCTTTCCAGTGCTACCTTTGCCGCTTCCGCGCGAAGACGTTCTACAGCCTTGGCAGGCGTAATACCCGTTTCAGAACGAAACGCGCGGGCGAAATTCCGTGGGCTCATTGCCGCGCGGGCGGCAAGTTGCTCGACCGATAAGGGATCTTGAAGGTGGGTACGAATATGATCGAGGAGGCTTCCAAAACGACCTCCGGCGGGCGCCAACTCGAGGAGTTCGGAAAATTGTGACTGCCCACCGGGTCGGCGGTAGTACACCACCAGTTGCTTGGCCGTCAGTCTCGCAATCGATTCGCCGAGATCTTCCGCGATTAGTGCGAGCGCGAGATCGATTCCTGCCGTGACACCCGCCGAACTCCAGATTGATCCGTCTTTGACGAAGATGCGATCAGGCTCAACGGTCACCCGCGGGAATCGAGCGGCCAAGTCGGCTGCACGACTCCAATGGGTCGTTGCGCGTTTGCCATCGAGCAGACCCGCTTGCGCGAGCAGATAAGTTCCTGAGCAAATACTCGCGACGCGGCGCGCCATCAATCCGCGCGAACGCAAAAAGTTGCGAGTTCTCGCGCAACGCATGGCCTCCCGCGTGCCATCTCCACCGGCCACTAACAACGTGTCGATCGCCTTGGAACGACCAAACCGTACAGCGGGCATCCCCACCTGCGATGAACTCGGCACGATCCCACGGACGCCAGCCACGATCCGCATCGAGTAGGCCCCTGGGCAATAGCGAGTGGCAACTTCAAAGGCTGCAATAGGACCTGCGGCATCGAGCAGCTGAAACCCGGGGAATACCAGAAGCTCAAGGCGGCGAGTCATGGCAGAAAACGATGGAAAAACGTCATATATGCCAACACCATACGCCGCCATAATGACCCCGTCAAAATGGGAGCATCACCATGGTTCAGGATTTTCCGATCGTCTTTGCGCTTTATCCGCGCATTACGCAGCTCGATTTTACCGGACCGTATGAAGTCTTCGCACGGCTCCCCGGGGCACGTTCAATACTCGCCTCCACCACCGGCAACACCATCGAAGCCGATGGCGGCATCACGTTCAGTCAAGTCGTTCGGCTGGCCGAGATCGACCGCTGCGCACTTCTCTGCGTACCCGGCGGCTTCGGCACCATCGACGCGATGGAGGACGCTGAATACCTAGCCCAAATCAGACGGCTCGCAGCGCGAGCGCAGTATGTGACCTCGGTATGCACGGGATCTCTCCTTCTCGGCGCCGCAGGATTGTTGCGGGGCAAGCGCGCCGCTTGTCACTGGGCATGGCGCGATATGTTGCCGATCTTTGGAGCGATACCGGATTCCTCACGCGTAGTGCGAGAAGGAAGCCTGATTACCGGCGGCGGCGTCACGGCAGGAATCGATATGGCCCTCGCCGTGGTGGGTGAGATCGCGGGGACAGACTTTGCGGAGATGGTGCAACTCGGCATTGAATATGCACCCGACCCGCCGTTCGGCTCCGGGCGTCCCGAAAGTGCACGACCGGAGATTGCCACTGTTGTTCGAGAGCGGCTCGCTGCAACACACGAAGCACGCGAGGCAGCCGCTCGGCGGGCGGCGTCACGTATCGATCGAGTGGTCACCCAATGAAGGTCATTCGCGTTCGCGACTTCAGGGCGGATCGACCCTGGGGTGCGCTGGATATCGCAAATATGTCAGGGATCAGCGTGACGCTGCCGGCGCCGTCTTGAGGCTACGTTCCCTACTGTCAGACCCCGGTCACCCGCGTTTAGGGCCCGTTGGCAACAGCGAGATCTCCGATGAATCCTATCGCATAGAGAAATGACGCCAAGAACACGACGTAACAAAAAAACCCGTACACTGCCGCTACTAAGCCCATGATGACTCCCCTTGAAGTAAATTAATCGATGACTGCCCATCCGTTGGTAATAACTGTCTAGCCCGCTACGCTTCGCCGGCTTGGCGCGACCGCAGCTGCGATGACAAACTCCCCCGGGATCCGGTAGCCGTGGCCGTGCCGCCATGCCTCGATCGCGTCCAGGTAGCGGGCGCGAACCCGCGCCCGGACCTCCTCATCGAAGCGCGACCACGCAAGGGCGACAGGACCGCCGACAAACGCTGCGTCGCAAGCTTCCTCGGCATCGGAGAAGGTTAGCGTCGCTGTGATGCGGCGGTGCCTGACGTCCTCAAACTTCGCATCGGCGCACAGGCGCGCGAGAGTGTCTTGCTCGCCGAGACGGAAGAATAACGGACAGACTTCGCTGGCTACCTCATCACCAACAATCGGAAAGATCGCTGACCAACCGCACTTCGATCGTTCACCCCATACGGCGAGAGATACGCGACCCCCTGGACGTAATACCCTGTACATCTCCCGCAAGGCCTGTTCGGGATCGGGCATGTACATGAGCCCAAGGGCGCAAAGAGCGACATCAATGCTGGCGTCCGGCAGGGCCAACGTTTCGGCGTCCATGCGTGAAAAATTGCAATTCGATGTCTTCAGGTCCCTTGCCCGCCGTTCGGCGGCATCCACCATCCTTTCGGATAGATCAATGCCAAGCACATGCCCGCTCTGACCCACCTCCCGCGCCGCCTCAAAAGAGACAAGCCCGGTGCCACAGGCGATATCGAGTACCCGTTCGCCCACTGCCGGCGATACCAAAGCCAACAGGGCTTCTTGGGCTTCGGCCAGCTGTGCCTGCCACAGAGCCTCGTAATCGACTGCCGCCAAATCCCATCCATAGCGTTGAATCCGCCGCTGCAGCCTTGCGTCCATCGTGTCTTTGTCCTTTGGGTCATCCAAGGCCTAAAAATATGGGTCGGAACTCTGGCACGTCGGTAGGGCTGCGTCCTATCTGCAAGTCGGCCGCATTTGACCGATCGTCCGAGCCTGGCCGCCGGCGTGTCCGGTGGTTGACCCGGCGTCCGAGATTGCTGCTCATCCGTCCCACCGGCCGGCGGCGGGGCCGCGAACCACTGGAAAATGCGCGCCGATCCACCCACAATTAGATCCGTCAAGGTCAGCACAAAGGCAGCCATGACGAAAGAAGACATTGCAGCAGCAGTGCAGCGTGTGGAATCGGTCTTGCAGCGCCGACCCGCCGCCGGTATTCATGATGACGCGCCGGCAACTGCGCGTTGGCAGACCGGTCTGCGGGTTGTTGCGTGCCATGCCAACGGCACGCAGATGCTTACCGACATGCCCACCGAACTCGGCGGCAGTGGCGATAAGGTCACGCCTGGCTGGCTGTTCCGTGCGGGACTCGCATCCTGTCTCGCAACCTGCATTGCGATGGACGCCGCGGCCGAGGGGATCGATCTGGCGGCGCTTGAAGTGCTGGTAACCAGCTGTTCCGACCTGCGCGGCCTGTTTGGCATGGCAGATAGCACAGGCGTGCCCGTGGGCGCAGGACCGAGCGAAATTCAGATTCAGGTCCGGATCTCTGCGGCTGGCGTTTCTGCGGAGCGCCTGCGGCTCCTGGTTGAAGATAGCAATCGATGTTCGCCGATATCCGCTGCCGCGCGGGATGCCGTGCCAATCGCATTACGAGTCGAAGTGGATGCTGCGTAATGGATGCACTGTCTGAAACCCTTCGGGTCGTACGATTGGTAGGCGCCATCTTCATCAATGCACGATTTACGGCGCCCTGGTGCTACCAGTCCCCTAGTGCAGATACGGCCGCGCCACTGCTTGAGCCGGGTGCCGAGCGGGTAGTGATCTTCCATCTGATTACGGAAGGTGATTGCTACGTCGAGCTTGGCAATGAACCGCCGGTACGTCTTACTGCCGGTGACGTCGTCAGTCTTTCCGCAGGGCCATGCGCATCGCATGACTTCTCAGCCGGGACTGCCACCTGCGACCGGTGCCCGCCTTGATCAAGTCCTGGCGCGCCGTCCGCGACAACTGGTTTACGGTGGTGGTGGCCCGACGACACGCCTGGTTTGCGGCTACTTGGCCTGCGATGCCCGGCTCGCCGGGATGCTGCTTGCAGGGTTACCCGCACTGCTCCGGGTCAATGTGCGTGGGTCAAACGCCGGTATCTGGCTCGAAGCCTCGGTTCGTTACGCTCTGGCCGAAGCCCGCTCACCTCGGCCCGGGGGTGCCGGCGTCTTGGCCAAGCTCGCTGAGGTGCTGTTCATCGAAGTACTGCGCCTCTATATGAACGAACACAGCGAGGGTCGAACCGGATGGCTCGCCGGGGTGGGCGACCGAATTGTCGGGCCGGCGTTGAACGCAATGCACGCACGTCCGGCTCATGCCTGGACATTGGAAGAGTTGGCGCACGATGCCGGAACTTCGAGATCGGTGCTCGCAGAGCGTTTCCAGCACTTGGTCGGCAGTTCTCCGATGCAGTACCTGACGCAGTGGCGGATGCTGCTCGCCGCCAATCTCCTGTGCCGGAGCAACGCGCCTCTCGCGCGGATTGCGGAAGATGTGGGCTATCAAACTGATACGGCCTTCAGTCGCGCATTTCGGCGCGCGTATGGCTCGCCGCCGGCGGCTTGGCGCCGGAGTCAATTGGCGCGCGAACACGTACGTTGAAGGTCAATACTCAAGCGCGGGCCGCCTACAAGCGTGCCTTCGACGCTCAATTGGCCGTTTTCACGGCCGCATCGAGCAGCTGATAAAGGTCCACGCTGCTCTCACAGGCAGACGCGTTCTTGTGGATGTATGCCATCGCAAATCGCAGGAGCTGCGATCCGTTGCTCAAATTCAGCTTGTTTTTAATGCGCTGCCGGTGCGATTCGATGGTTCTGACGCTAAGGTGCAACGCCTGCGCCGTCTCCCGCGTACTCAACCCCTCGCCGATGGTTATCCACGATGAAAATCCGCCGCTGAAGGGATCCTCCGGAGCGTTCCTCGGCACCGGCGGCCGCAGATGACTCCTCGGTATCGATCTGACTCAGGTGTCACCTGTTCGGGTCACGAGAGCCGCAAGCGCGGCGACAATTCCGGTACGCGTCTCGGTTCGATCCGCCAGCATCGCCTGGAAGCGCTCGGCCGATTGCGGCGGACAGCAGTGGTAGCCCTGCCACTGATCGCATTCCAGGCGGGTCACGAGAGTGAGCTGCTCCATGGACTCGATCCCTTCTGCCACTACCTTGAGGCCCACGCTTCGGGCGAGGGACACGATGGCCTGCACGATGGATTCGTCAGTGCGGCTGATGGTCAGCTCCCGGATAAAGCTGCGGTCGATCTTGAGCTTGTCGATTGGAAAGCGTCGCAGGTAGCTCAAGCTCGAATAACCGGTGCCGAAGTCGTCGATCGCGACGCTTATGCCCATGCGGCGCAGCTGCTTCAGGACGCCGGCGGATTCCTCCGGGTCGGTCATGAGCGCGCTTTCCGTCAATTCGATCTCGAGCGCGCTCGGATGCAGGCCCGCACTAGTGAGTGCCCGATCCACCATCTGCAGGATGTTCTGGTGGCGGAACTGAGTAGCGGACAGGTTCACGGCCACGGGGAACGTGACGCCGAATTCGGTTTGCCAGATGCGTGCCTGCCGGCAGGCTTCATGCAGAACCCACTCGCCCAAGGGGATGATGAGCCCGGTCTCTTCGGCCAGCGAAATGAAGGAATTGGGGCCTATCCAGCCTTTGTTGGGATGCGGCCAGCGCAACAGCGCCTCCACCGCGGCGATCTTCCCGGTCCGCACCGAAATCTGCGGCTGGTAGAAGAGTTCGAACTCATGTGAAGCGAGCGCGCGCCGGAGATCATTCTCCAGCGCCAGGCGCTCCTGCATCGAATCGGTCATGCCCGGCACGAAGAAGAGCGCCCGCTCGCCGGCGCTTCCCTTCGCGATATTCAGCGCGACCTCGGCGCGCGCCAGAAGGTCATCGCTATTCCTGCCGTCGTCCGGCCAGAGGCTGATGCCCATGGTCGAACACACGCGCACTTCGACGCCGTTGAAGCGCAGCGGCTCCTCGAAGCTCTCCCGAACGGCCCTGGCGACCGCCTGTGCCTCGAGATGCGCCGCCACATCGTCGATGAGGATGGCGAACTCATCGTCACCCCAGCGCGCCACGGTCGCCGTCTTGGCAACGGTCGCGGAGATCCTGCGTGCGATCTCGATCAGCGCCTGGTCGCCGACGCCATGGCCCAACGAGTGGTTTAAGGTGCGGAAGTGATCGAAATCGAGGATGGCGATGGCAATGGCACGCGCCGGACGGTGCGTGTCGTCAATGGCCTTTGCCAGACGATCCTTGAAGCGCTGCCGGTTCGGCAGTCCGGTGAGCGAGTCGTGGGTGGCGAGGTACTGCAGGCGGCCGTGCACCTCGTCCAATTCCCGCGCATTGCGGCGTGCGCGCTCGCTAAGTTTCGCTTGGCATGAGGCGACGGTTTGCGCCACGGCCAAAACGGCGCAACCCAAGATGGCAGCGCTGAGACCCAAGAGGCGCTCGGGAGTCATCGGCGCTACGCTAAAGTTCAAGGTTGCCTCGAGGACGCTTTGTGCATTGGAGCTCAAGATCGCTGCGGCGCCCAAAAGCACCGCAAGGCAGCGCAGCGAGCCTGCCCATGGAGGGGAATTGCGGTGCGGGTTGACCCAGATCGACAGGGCCGCAAAGTACGCCGCGAAGGCGAAGGCAAACCCGCCGCCGGTCCAGGCCCACTCGCGCAGGCCCCCTTGTGTGGTGAGCGTCTCTGACATAGCGAAGCGCGTAGCCTCAGCGCCGGCTGCCAGCGAGAAAGCGCTGCCCATGGTGCTGGTCGTGTCCGGCTCGCTTCGTGCCGTGAAGAGAAGCGCACAGGTTTGCCCCGCAATCGCGATACCCAAGGGCAACAGGAGCCAAGCACCACCGTCGAAGCGTGGCGCCTGGAAGAAATTGATGGTCCAAACACCAAAGCCTGCGGCCGAGGCGCTCACGAGCACGGCGCAGACGCGACGGCGGGAACGCGCCGCGGAAACCGCCGAGGTCAATGTGAATATGGTCGACGCAACCAGCGCCGCCATGGGCGCCAGCAGCAGTAGCGCCCATGGATCCGCTGAACGGACTGTCATAACGATCCTTGTAATCGGCCCTTGCCAAGCAGCCCTGCAAAGTAGCCGCCAACCGCGGCTCAAGGAATCGCGACTATCAGGTATCGGACTCGGGGAAAGTCTGTAGCAAAACCAGGTCGCGCCGCGGAACCGTCACGGCTCGATGATTTTGTTGCGAATCGCGTAGCGCACGAGTTCGGCAAGCGACTCGAACTCCATTTTCCGCATTATGTTGCTGCGATGCGTTTCAGCGGTTTTGACGCTGATATCGAGCAGCCTCGCAATGTCCTTGTTGCTCTTGCCCTCGGCAAGTAGCTGCACGATTTCCCGTTCGCGGGACGAGAGCGTGTGAGCGGGGGCGGAGTGTAGCGGGTCGCTGCGCAAATACCCATCGAGCACGAGCTTCGCGACATTCGACGTGAAGAACACCCCCCCATCTAAGAGTGCCCGCAACGCCGCCACGAGCGTTCTGCCGGCATCCGATTTGAGGAGATACCCTTGAGCGCCGGCCCTCAGTACTTCGCGCACCAACTGCTCCGACTCGTGAGCCGTCAAGATGAGCACGCGGCAACTGGGTGCGCCATTCAAGATCCGGCATGCCGCTTCGAGGCCATTGAGCTCCGGCATGGTCAGATCGAGGATCACGATCTGCGGCTTGAGTTCTGCCGCCATCTCCACCGCCCGCCGCCCATTGTCGGCCTGGCCGACGACTTCCCATTCGGGCACCTGCGCGAGCTCCGCCGCGAGGCCCCGCCGGAAGAGCTCGTGATCGTCAGCAATCAGGATGCGCACCGGTTTCATAATTCACCGCCTGTCGAGATGGCGATGGCGGCACGCACTCGGGTGCCGGTGTGGGTCGACTCCACCGAGAACGAACCGCCGACATGGCGGATGCGTTCACGCATGCCGGCAAGACCCACGCCGAGTTTTGGCTGGCCATCCTGTGAGCCCGAAGGGCCGGGTAGACCACGGCCGCCATCTTCGATTTCCAGCATGACGCTATTTGATTGCAACTTCAGTCGCATGGCGACCCAGGCGCTCGCCGCATGCCGGTGAACATTGGTCAAGGCTTCCTGCGCAATGCGAAACAGGCTGAGCTCCGCCTCGGGCGGCATTCGATTGATCTTCTCAGGCAAGTCGAGCCGCACTTCGGTGCCCGTCCGCTCGCGAAACCCGTCGGCGAGCCATCGCAGCGCGCTCAAGAGACCCAACTCGTCGAGGAGAGGCGGGTGCAATAAATAGGAAGCGGTGCGAATTTCGATGGAACACTGGTTGGCAAGGAGCGCGCAGTGTTCGAGCAGCGTGCGTCGATTCGGTAAATTCGACGCCTCGGCGTGCATGGCCTGCGACAGCGCCAGTTCCAGGGCGGCAAGCAGCTGTCCGGTCGAATCGTGGAGGTCGCGACCGATGCGCCGTCGCTCCTCGTCCTGCAGTTGCATAAGCTCGGCCGATAGCACATGCAGATCGCGCTCGGCGCGCTTGCGCTTGGTCACATCGTGCACCACCGCGAGCGCGAGCACCGAACTGCCGGTCGAGATGGTGGAAAGGTCGACTTCGGCGGGAAACACTTCGCCCGTGTTAAGGCGTTTGTGCATCCATTCGAACGTAGTCCCGCCTTCTTTCAGCGCTGTCTGAATGCGCTCCTGAGCCAACTCATCGCTCCGCCGCCCCTCGGGTTGATGTTCGGGCGACAGTTCCCAGGGCGTGAGCCCCACCGCCGCGCGTTCGGTGTCGAGGCCGAACATGCGTGCCACGGTGCGATTGGCATCCACGAAGCGATTGCCCTCCAGAAGGAACACGCTGAACTGAGCGTTGTTGAACAGTGTTCGGTAGTGATGCTCCCGCCGCCTCAAGCTAAGAATGTAGTGGTTCAGGAGGGCGGTCATGATCATGACCAATGCGCTGAATGCGGCGGTCGCCGCAATGCTCAAGCGCCTGCGATCCTGCCAAGCGGCGAGCGCCGCATCGCGCGTTTGACCGGCGACCATGTAGGCGGAGTAGCCGTTCAGCAAATCGTAGGCATAGATCATGTCGGTTCTGACGGCGGGCCCGTAACCCTCGACGACCCCTGCGTTGCCTTGTCCGAGCGCGCGGCGGAAGAGCTCCGAGGATGCGACATTGTCGCCGGCGGCTTGACCTTCGGTCTGCGCCTTCGGGATGCGCGCGAGAATCGTGCCGTCGCTGCCAATCACAGCCAGCATCAATACCTGGTCGCTGAACTGCCGGTATAAGTGCTCCAGCCCATCGAAGCTAAATAAGGCTCCCGCCCATAAGGCCTGGTCCTCTCCCCAGCGCACCCGCTGCGCGACGGGAATCACCAGGGAGGTGGGGTGTTCAGGATCTGCGATCGGGCGGCCCACCCAGGTGGAGGCTGAGGGCGGCAACGAGGCCACCGTCAGCCATGACGGGGTAACCGTCCCGGGAACCGCGCCATCCCGGCTCGCGAGCGCAAATCGATCGTGGTCCGTCAAGAATATGAAGCGCACGTACGCCCCGCCCGCGAGCTGCTTTTGCAAAGTCGAGACGATGTCCTCGCGGCTGGCATTGATGATCCCGGCGCCCGCCTGCAATTCATTGGCGCTTGCCACCGCTGCGCCCACGCCGTCATTGAGCATGGCCGACATGCCGGCCTGCAGCGCGGTCGCCACGGCGCGCAGACGGTTGCGCTCCGCCAGGAGGGTCTGCTCGTAATCCGCATGAATTCGAGACACGACGAAGGCCCACCCCAGCGCCACTGCGAATACCGCATAGGTGAGCAGCGCCCAGTTGATGGCCGACGGATAGCCCAGACGCAAAAGACCGCGTTCCTGTCGGTATGCCCAGCCCGGCGCTATGCGTTTCGTTGTAACCACGTAGTTTTGCGCGTACCGCCAATCCCCTTTTGGCGCCTTCAGTGTCCTCCAATCACCGGACTTAGGCGAGAACACGATGTCATCAATTACCGTGACCTCGCTGACCTCCCCAATGGGATGTCACGGAAGATCACTTCGAAAAGCACTAGTCGTCGCAGTTAGGACAGGCACCCGAGCGCAGCGGAGCGATACGAGCGTTGCGGGCGACTTGGAGTCGAGGGATCAGACAATCGATCGTGGCGACGGCTTCCTCGCAGGCCCGCAGTTCCGGAGAGCGCAGTGCCGCGTCGTCGCGGATTTCGGCCATCAGCAGAGCTGATAGTTGAGTCAGATCTGCGATCGATCGGTCGATGAGGCGCTTAGGATCGAGAAGCATGATGGCCACCGGCGTAGGACACGGGACTGTTAATATATACAGTATAGTGCCACGGGTGAGTTTTCAACAGGCAAGCGCATCCCGGAGTGGACCAAGGCCATTCTTGAGGCCGCGCTATGCGGAGGAAGAGGTTCAGACTCCCGGCCTCCTCGTTCGTAGTCGTCTGTGCGACGCCTTACGATGGTTTCGCGCCGCCTGACAGTTCTCGCAGTAGCCGCGACGCCATCCAGCCGAGCCAACCGACACCCATCAGCAGTACTATCCAAAGAAAAACCACGCGCCAGTTCCGTTCGGCCCGCGGCGGCTTGAGACGCTCGGGGCCCCCGATAAGGGATTCGGCCGAGAGGCTGGCACTATGAATGACCAAGGGCGGGTTTCCGGTATCGGCGCCAGGAATCGGCGACGTCAGGGTCGAGATACGTACCGCCGCCGGCATTGCGCGCAACTCTCACGCGCCAGTACCGGGCCGAGAACAGCGTGATTCGGACGGGCGGATTCTTCAGTTCAGAACCGTCGCTGGCCCGCAGCCGGTACAGCGTCGCGTGGGCGATGGGATTCACTCGCGTCACGGGTCAGCCTCCTTCGTCACGGGCGGTAGCGGCGAGTAGTACCCAAGCACCAACATCAAGGTCCCGACACCGAGAAAAGAAACGATGCGCGGCACCGTACCAATGTGCGACAGGTCAATCAGAAAGAGCTTCACAACGACCACGCCCATCAAGCCCGCCCCACAAAACCAAGGCAGGCGGTGGCCCTGCCGCGCCGACCACAGCATGGCGGCGAGCGCAAGCAGCGTCCAGAACAGCGACAACGATGCCTGCGTCAGCGTCGAGCTCAGCATCGGAGCCAGCTCGTAAGGAATCTGCGCCCAATGATTCACGGCGCGCAGCAGCATGGTGTTCAACCAGAAGAACGCCAACGCCGCAACAATGGAGAAGGGGATCCGACGATCCTTGGCCAGCGCTGAGGCGATTTCAAAGGATGGCAATTGGACGAGCCAGGCGATCATCGCAAGAATGGTAAGTCCTTCGCCGGCATCCAGGGGACTCAGCAGCGGAATATACGGCAATGGCGCGGCATCGCCGTTCGATATCACATTGGTCACCATCGCCCATACGCACAGATAGAGCGCAATCCCGGCCGCCGCCACCGTCAGATAATCAGATTCCCGTCCGGCTATCGGCCACCCGCCCCGCTTCGCGAGCGCCGGAAGTGCGAGCAACACGGCCGCCGGCAACACGCCCCACGTCGCGAGCGGCCAGGCTCCTGTCCCTGCCCGGCCAACCTGCCAGGCGGCCTCCCACGTCACCAGACCCAGCACTAACCAAATGCCGATCACATGCAGAGCGGTTTGGGTCGGAGGCGATACCGCCGTCTCGTTAACCTTCAGCGTCGCGTAGCCGATACTCAACCCGATGGGCCACGCCCACCATCCTCCGAAATCCGCGGGGTGCTGATAAGGCAGCCAACCAAATACCGCCAGGACCATCACCGGCAACAGGCACAACGGCGGCAGGCGCGCATGGGCCCAGTCGAGCCTCTCGGCGAGCAGACTCAATAGTGCCCCTGCGACGGCGACATAGGTCAGCATGGCCGAGGGCTGATGGTCGTGCGGCACGAAGCGATGGATCTCATAGAGCCCCGCAAAGAGCCACCACGCGAGGGCCCAATAGAACAAGGCTGTTGGGATCACAACGTGCCACCGCTTTAGGAACGGTGGTTTCGTTCGCGTCAGTGCGGATGCGAAGAAACCGCCGACGCTGACGATCACCGCCGCCAGAAATTCGCTGTTGATGATGGAAACGGCCCTGGCAGAGACGGATTCGTCGACGACATAGGCGATGCCCGCAATGACTTGAAGCAATATGCCGACCGCCACGGCGAACTGGCGCTGCTGGCGCAGGCCAATCCAGAGAATCGCGACGCCTTCGAGCGCCCAGCACGCGGCGGTCCAGCGGCCCTGAAGTGCCAGCGGAATGGCCAGCGTTCCAAAGGCAATCGCCAGGGCCAGGGCAGATTCGATCAGGAGGCGCAGACTGTCCCTCTGCCATCGCTTCAGCCCGAGCGCGAGCAGCAGGTAGAAAACGCCCAGCGCGAGCGCGCTATAAGCGAGCGCATAGGCGATATGGTTGACGAGCGCCGACTGGATTCCCATTACGACCATCGGCGTGCCGAACACCAGTGTCCCATCAACGTAGTTCAGCAACTCGGGTGCGCGGCGCAGCGCAAACAGGACCGCGATCGCGACGAACATCAGGAAGAACACGATCAGAAACGGCTCGGTCGTTCCCAGCAGTTCCGGGGCATAGTGGCTCGCGCCCCAGAGCGCACTGATACCGAACGTGAATATGAACGCGAGCAGATTCAGCGGCCGCCAGGCTCGAAACCACGCAATGCCGAACACACCCACGTCGAGCAGCGCGTAGTAGCTGAACAACACCACATGATTGCCGTGCTCGGTCGCCGTGAGCACCGGCGCGAGGAATCCGCCGACCGTGCCCAGTACCGCGAGCGCCATCGATTCCTGCCGCACGGCAAGCACAGCCGAAAATACACCGACACCGACCAGCAGTCCGAATGCGCCGGTGGCCGGCATGAGGGAATACAGGCGCAGTGCGGCGAACACCGTCAGATAGAAGATGCCAACCCCGCCACCCTGCAGCGCCAGCGCATAGGCGGGGCGTCGCCCGCGCAGGCGCCAGCCGATCGCGAGCAGCACCAGCGCGGCGACTGCAACGCCCGTGAGGCGCACTTCGATCGGGATGTGCGAGTGTTCGGCCGCGTATTTGAGAAAGAATGCCACACCGAAAAACAGCACGAGAATGCCGACACGAACGATGAGGTTGCCGCCGGTGAAGTAGTTTCGCGCCCACGCGACGAGCGGCGCCTCCCGATACGCGTCGGAGCGCGCCTGCGAATGATACGGGGTAGCGGCCGCAAACTCTTCCAGAGGTCTTGGCGCCAAGCTCGGTGGAATCTTTGCGTCCGCCATGGGTTCGGCAACGCTCGCCACTGGCTCCGGCGCCTCCGGCGCCTCGGCGAGGGGTGTCGATTCGACGGTGGGTGGCGGCTGCGGGTGCTGCCCCGATGCGCTCGGCGCGTGCGCCCGAATTAGCGACCCCAGCTCCCACCGCAGCTCCCTGACGGCATGTTCGAGCATCTCGATCCGGCGACCCGACTTCTCACGATCGGCGTACCAGAGGATGACCAAGACAGCGAGCACGATCCATTCCATTGCGGCCTACTTGCGGGAGGAGTCCATATACTGTTGTTGGAGGCTACTCACGCTTTGTCGAAGCGTTTACCAACGCGCCCAATCGCCAGCAAAACGACGAATTCAATTCCCGCCATTGCGATGAGCGTCGATATTGCCAAAGGCGAATACCACGGTGTGGACGTCGGGAGAACGATGTAAGCAAGCGCGAACGTCAGTGCAGCGACTGCGAAGGGCGCGCCGACATTCATGAGCCCGGCCCTGCGAAGCATCGAAATCTTGCCGCAGCGGTCGCATCTGTACTCGACTGCAATCCTGGGGTGCTCCCTGGAGAGGAGTGTGCGAGAACAGGCGCGGTAGGTTGCAACACCACAATACGCGCACCGAAACCACGACCATCGCGAGAGCTTGAATGACGAAGCTGCAGACACCATAGCCCTTAGCTTACCGCACGCCGCGAACGGCCGCTTCGATGCGATCAACCGGCTAGCCAGCGACGCCCATGGATCGGCAGCGATGTCGAAAATCGTCCTGGATCTGAAGGTCGGGAAGATTCCGGTGACCTTTACGCGCGACGCGGAGGGCCAGCTGTTTGGCGAGATGCAGCAGGTTGATCCCGTGTTCGGGAAAATCCACGATCGCGCCACTGTCGCCGATCTTCTGGGCGTCAATCCAACGGATATCAGTGACGCTGCACCGATTCAAACTGTTTCGACGGGTCTGCCGTTTGTCGTCGTGCTGCTGAATAGTCTCGACGTGCTGAAGACATTGCAGCCGCGGCAGGAAAAAATCCAAGCGTATTTCGCGGCCGAATCGACGCCGACGGACCTCTTCTACGTGGACTGCAGAAGTCGGCCGAGACCCTGCACATTGAGCAAGGCGTAGAGAAGCGGCGCCCCAGTCATATTTATGTCCGCGCTTAAAAACACGGTGACAAGATCACGAATGTCCGCGTCGGCGGTCATCAGCGGCCGTCCGTCTTCGATCGACTCTCGCGAACGTGGGCACTTATGCCCGCCCCATACACCAGGGATCGGGCTCCATGTCCTTAGGAATGCCTGGAAGTCCCGGAGCCGGGAACCGCATCTTGAAAGTGAACGCTTCGCGCGTCGGTCCGTACCGATCGAGCCGCCACAGGCGGGATAGCCCCTCATCTATATCGGGCAGGTGACCTGCGGATACCCACCAAAGAGCCTGATATGCGCCCTCAAAGCGCTCGAAATATTCCCGCCTTCTCGCCATCTCTGGCGTATGGGCGCTTCGGTAGACGAATTCAAACAGCGCTTCCGCATCCGACCAGAGCGACATGTTTACAAGGAAAAGTGGATCGGACGTCGTCTGAATATCGGTAGCGTTACCGGCCTCGCTCTGCAGCCGCCACACGAAGCCTGGCGACCGCTCAGCCAGGGCATTGACTCGATCTAGCGCATCAAAAAAAGGCGCCACCCGGGGATCACCGTGCGGAGCTACGAGTCGACCCACGTTGATTTGTGCGAGATACCAGTCGGAAATCGGACGTGATCCAGTCATGACAATTTTCCCACAGCGTCGATCAACTTTACTCCGCACCCATTATAAATGGGAAGCGGCGAACGGTAGCTAAGCGGCGGCCAGTTCAAACCGTCCACAGACCGCTCCTGGCCGACCAATTTCACATCGTCTCTCCGCAGATCTGCTGATCTGGGTCAGCGCCAAATACAGTATGTCTTGCGCAGCGTTTCGTGAATCGTCCACAGGCCAAGCGTGCGGGGTGGAAAGTACGCGGCGTCGCCGGCCCTGAACTCGAAGCGGCGACCGTCCTCAGTGACAAACGTCGCGTGACCGCGCACGAAATGACAGAACTCCGCATCGACGATTGCGCGCGCGAACGTGCCCGGCGTAGCTTCCCAGGTGCCCGTCTCGACGGCGCCATCAGGCGCGGCCCATCTTTCGACGCTGCCCAGCGTCGGTCGCGGCAGATCACCAACGGGCGGCGGCATGAAGGTCTCGAAGGCGCTTGGGTCCAAGCCCGCTGGGCGCTCGATGTGCACGATAGTCATTGAAATCACCTCTAGGTCGGTACATGGCGATAACTCGCCACGCATCTTAACTTCGAGGCGCTCAGTCACCAAGCAATGGAAAGTTGCTGCTTGCCAATCTGCGAGGCGATCCGTGCTGCGCGGTATACAACGCCTTGTCGTCGCGCCCATGCTTTCGGTGGTTGCTCCATAGAGCTGCCAGCAACCAGGTTATTAGCCAGCCGAGCCAGAGTGCGACCATGACAATTCCCGGGCGCATGGGACTCCGCTCAATTGAAAGGACGCCTGTTTAGTATTGCTGAGGGACGCCGTCTTGAGGCTACTTTCGCGGGAACGTTAATACAGGGCTGCCCGCTTCCGGAATCGACCGAAATCGCCGGCCATGACCGACCGCTCCGGGCAATGCATTGTCGATCTTGGCTAACTTGTCGGTCCACCCCGTCGGCGATACGCTTACGCCATGCGACCCCTCCGGTATTCCATCAACATCACATTGGACGGGTGCCGAGGTTCGTGAAGATCTCACGAATGCGTACTGACAACCTCTCCAGCCGATCACCAATGTCCGCTATCTGGAAGCCCGGCGGTCGGTCCAGCCGTTAGCGATATTCACTGAGGCGCGTCGTTGTTTATAAAGCCGACTTTGTCGAAGCCGGCACGATCTAGCGATTCCAGAGTTGTCGCCACCAACTCATATTTCGAGGCTCGATCGACCACAATGTGAACGTGCCCATTTTGCGCTAGGTGCTTCGTCAACAAATACTGACCTAGTGATTGCACGGTGTGGAGTCATCCGAAAAATGGCAAACGCCGTCCTCCGAAATGCGAATCGTCAAAACGTTCGCGTTCGCGTCAGGCAAGAACCCCAAACTAAAGGCTCCAGCGACCACAAGTGAGGTTCGGCGGAAGCTCAATGGTTTGAGCAGACGCGTGCCGGTCAGTGCCATGACTTGAGGTGGGGCACGATCAAGGTCCCCACGAATGCGACAACTACCGGGACGACCGCCAGCAGCCAAATTACCCACGCTTCCAATTTAAAATATTTTCTTCATTCGCCATCCTTGAAACTGTTGGCGCACCGCTCTGACTCCGTATCCGTTGAGTGTACAGCGCCTCGTGAAGGTCGGCTATCCGGCAGTCAATTCAGTATTGCCACCGACGGCTTATGGCCGGCCAGAGACCATCGTCCGGCGTCAGTTCCCGTTGCGAACTTTCGATCCGTAGCCGCTTGATCGCACCCGGAGGCTTGGATGCCAGTTATCGGGCCAGCCCGAGAAATACCGTCAGGGCGCGATTTAATCTTACGATATCCTCGTCATGCAATTTTCCGATGCGTTTGCCGAGACGCGCGCTTTTCGGAACGGTCGTGATCTTATCGATCATCAAGCGCGACGCGATCGATAAGCCACGTTTATCCCTGGGCTCGACCGCGCAATAACGGCCCTTCTGTTGGGTCGGTCGTGAACGAGCAGAGCGTGCTGGAATTCGTGGCTTGAAAGCAATCCTCCTGCACAATCACGCTGGGCCGCGGTTTGCCCGTATACGGACCGCCTGCCGACACGGTCCAGACCTCGCCCCTTTTCATGCCTCAATGTCATCGGTTATGGCGTCTATGAATCCCTGGTCGCGCTTTGAGTGAGGAGCATGGCTATTCGATGGTCTAAAATCGCTACGGGCAGCAGCTTCCGGACGGTCAGTTCAAGATACTGAATACTTGAGTTTCGCTGCAAAATCCCTCGATACTCACCCTTTCACTCTTGCGCATCTCGGCGATAATTCCTACCGAGTGACAACTGAACGACTGGAACCACAGGTTCGCCAAGGTCGTCGATGGTCATGCAATCTTCCGCGCCGGGCGCGCCGCCCGAACAAACGCGCCCGCACGCCACCCTCGCGCCATTCCTGCCGCGCTTCATCCGCCTGCGCGACGCCCCGTCCTACCTCGGAATGGACAAAAACCGCTTCAACCGCGAAGTCCGCCCCCTCCTCTCCGTGATCCCCATCGGCACGCAGGGAGTCGCCTTCGATCGCCTTGACCTCGACACATGGGCGGATGACTATAAGAGCCGCAACGGGCATCCCGCGGCTCAACCTGAAAGGGGAACGCTATGGGAAACCAAAGAACGTCGGGTCTCACCAAACGTGGCGGCACGCTGCACGATTCGGTCTCGGACCGTCGGTATGCAGATAATTCGATATTTGCCGTGGTCCTTCGGAATCGGTACGGCTCGCAGCATGGAGAATTGATATCCGCCTTGGCTGCGCATGCAATTCATGAGGTCTCGGCAGCCTGCCGTCGGCGCTCCCGCGGCGCCAGTTACTTCCAGGCTCTCGTCAGGAGCTCATCCAACGCCGCTACGATCGATTGGCTGTCATCGCCTAGAGAGCCAACCCTCTCGCCGAGTTGATCAACAGGTATGGAAACGATTTCGAGTGGATGCAGCACGACCGAGGTACCGCGGATTTTGAAGGTCGGATTAAAGCCGGCGTAGTTGACTTTGCCAATCGCCGTGGCCCGGACGAGCGGTACCACCACCCTTCGGCGGTAGCTGTCGAATTGTGCGGATTGCACCACAACGACGAACGGGATGGTGTCCTTATGTTTTCCGGAGTTCCGGTGCACGTCAAACTGCGCCATCAGAGCGACGAGTACTCGTCAGCAATCGACCCTGAGTTATCATTGAATCTGTTCCACGCAGCGACTGTCGTCTCGACGACCTTCGTTTTCACTAGTCGTTCCCGGCTTTCTCGTTCGACGAATTCAGATAGCAACGATTCCACGACGGCAGAAAGGTTATCGGTCATCGATTTGGCCTGGCTCACTAAATCTGTGTTCAAAGTCAAATTGACCGGGCGCTTTCGCGCCGACGCATTAGAACTTGCTTTCATAATTCGCCTCCGATATGCGCATTATATGCGCATATGAATGCCACAATCAATCTCGCGATTTCCACCTCATACACCTTCCCCCAGTTTCGCTTAAAAAACCCTCGATACTCACCCTATCTTTCTTGCCGATCTCATCCATAATCCTCATCGAGTGACAACTCGTCCCTGAACGACCGGAACCACAGGTTCGCCAAGGTCGTCGATGGTCATGCAATCTTCCGCGCCGGGCGCGCCGCCCGAACAAACGCGCCCCCGCGCCACCCTCGCGCCATTCCTGCCGCGCTTCATCCGCCTGCGCGACGCTCCAATCTATCTCGGCATGGACAAAAACCGCTTCAACCGCGAAGTCCGCCCTCTCCTCTCCGTGATCCCCATCGGCACGCAAGGAGTCGCCTTCGATCGCCTTGACCTCGACTCATGGGCGGATGACTATAAGAGCCGCAACGGGCATCCCGCGGCTCAACCTGAAAGGGGAACGCTATGGGAAACCAAAGAACGTCGGGTCACACCAAACGTGGCGGGATCTGGCACATCGATAAGCAGTTCCGAGGAGCACGCATTTGCGAGAGCACTGGAACAGGCGACATCGGGCAAGCCCAGGAGTATCTCGCGAAGCGGCTGATCGAGCTTCGCGAAACCAAACTCTATGGCGCGCGCGAATTGCGCTCGTTCCGGACCGCCGCGACCAAGTACTTGCAGGAATACAACCATAAGAAACGCATCAAGGACGACGCGTTGCAGCTGAGACAGCTCGATCCCTTCATCGGAAGTCTCGAGCTGCGACAGGTGCACATGGGCAATCTGCAAGCCTTCAGCGCCCGGCGGCGGCAGGATGGCGTCAAGACCAAGACTCTGAACATGGCGCTCGCGGTCGTGCGCAGGGTGCTGAATCTCGCCTCCTCCGAGTGGATGGACAGAGCGGGCAAGACCTGGCTGGAAACCGCGCCCAAGATCAAGCTGACCCTTTGAAGTGCGCCCGGACGGATTATTCGCGCTTGGTTTGACCGCGCGGCACAGGCAGCCGATTTATCATTTTCTGTAATTTAAGTGCGCCCGGACGGATTCGAACCGCCGACACCCTGGTTCGAAGCCATGACGCATAATCCCCGTCCATGGCTAACTATACCGTTCTTTTTAGGGTTATCAGTGGGTTAAGCGAAGATATCCCATTCGATTTCGTGCTTCAACCCCCGCCTGTGCAGGTCACTCGGGGGTCACTCCGTAGTCCAGGTGATCTATGCCTGTGCTGAGACTGGAACAGGCCACCGTTCACGCCCTTCCCTATGTCGGCAAGGCTGTGAACCATCAGTGCATCTATTGGGACGAGACCTTCGCCTGCTTTGGCCTGCGCATTTACCCGAGCGGGCGTCGCGCCTACGTCTGTTCCTACCGCATCCATCGCCGCAAGCGACTCGCGGTACTCGGAAGGGTCGATGTCTTGACCGTAGATCAGGCGCGAAGGATCGCTCTTTCCTATCTAGGCAAAGTAGCCGTGAACGAAGATCCGCAAGGTGAGCCGGATAGGCGGCGATCGGTGAGGACTCTCGCCGATCTGTGCACCGCCTACATTGAAAATCACGCCAAGATAAAGCGCGCACGGATGGAAAAACGACGCATCCTGTTTAAGACGCCGAATCCTTCCGAAACTCGGGATCCACCTCATCACGAGCATTGTCTCTGCCGACATTGAATTTATTCACTCTGAAATCGGCGCGCGACACCCCTACGCCGCGAATCACATGCTTGAAGTCGTCCGCAGCATGTTCAACTGGGGAAAGGTGGCTGGCCTCGTGCCGCCCAACTATCCGAACCCTACGCGAGGAATCAAATGGTTCCCTGAACGCAAGCGAAGACGATACATCACGACGGTGGAAATGCCGGAGTTCATTCGGGCGCTTGAGGAGGAGGACAACGAGTACGCTCGGCATGGACTTTGGCTCCTGTTGCTGCTCGGTCTGCGGAGCATCGAGCTGTTGAAGGCGAAGTGGACCGATATCGATTGGGATATGGGCACGCTGTTTGTTGGTCTGACAAAGAACGGCGAACCGCTCCTCGCACCCTTGAGCGATGCGGCGATTGCGAGACTGAAGATGATTCCCCGTATTGCCAACAATCCGTACATCATCTGTGGCCACAAGCGGGGTCGGTCATTGACAGGGCTCGGGGAACCCTTAAGGCGCGTACTGGCGCGAGCGGGCTTGCAGAACATTCGCGTCCACGACATCCGGCGCACGGTCGGTTCCTGGCTCGCACAATCGGGCGTGTCGCTGCATTTGATCGGCGATGTACTCAATCATCGCGACCTGAGGACAACCCTGGGCTATGCCTATTTCCAAACGCAGCAGCGCCGGGAAGCATTGAACGGACATGGCGGTAAGGTGCTGTCGCTCGCCGCCGCGCAGCTGCGGGTAACGGCGCCGCCAAGGGCATTGTCAGCTGAAGTTGTACTGCGACCAGCCAGTCCGCGGTCGCGTCATCGTCATTACTTCAAACGCGAGTCGCTCCACGAACTCGTATGGACGGCCCCCGTTCTTGAGGTGGCGAAACGGCTCGGGGTATCGGATGTGGGACTTGCCAAGCTGTGTCGACGAGCGGAGATACCGACACCGGGGCGTGGCTACTGGGCTCGGGTCGAATCAGGTCAGCGAGTCGGACGAGCGCCGCTCCCGCCTGCGCCAGAGAGCCTGCCGGAATTACTGAGAATCCGAGGCACAGAGCCGCCACCGGCATCGAAAATGTCGGAGGCCGCTTGAGCGGCCGTAATTAGAGGATCCTGGGAGCGGAATACATGCGTGTCCTAGCCTCCAATAAATACTTTCGTAATATATCGTTAATCGATATAATACACGTACGTTTATTCTACCCATATGCCGCGACATTTAGCTCAAACTACCGATCACAGCTCAGACGCAGCCCTCGTGCGGCTCCAAGCCGGCATCCGGTATTTCTTCGAACCGGCCGAGTTTGCACGTCAAACCGGGCGACAACCAGGAACGCCGGCAGTGCGCCTGGCGCTTCATCGCTTGGCCCAGCGTGGTCGAATTGTAGCGGCGACCCGCCGCCCATCGGGCTATCTGATCGTGCCGCCGGAGCATATAAGCTTTGGCGCACCACCCGTCACCTGGTGGATCGATGATTGCCTACGACGGATCGAGCCCAACTACTACGTCGGGTTGCTTTCCGCCGCTCATCACTGGGGATCAAGTCATTACGCGCGACAAGACACGCAGGTGATGCTTTCGAGGGTTCATCCACCGCTCACCCCTGGACGGCTGCGAGTTGTCTTCCATGCAAAGAAGCAACTCGCAACAACGCCGACGGAAATCGTGAGAAATGATGTCGTACCTTGGCGCGTCAGCACGCGATCTGCAACATTGCTCGACCTACTACGACATCAGACTGCTGTGGGGGGCCTGGAGACCGTCGCCCGCGTCACGCGCGATCTGTCTTCGGCGATTGACAAAGGTGAGCTGGTCGCCGCACTCGATGCCTTGGATCAAGCCCCGGCCGGCCAGCGTCTGGGGTTCGTATTCCAATGCCTCGGGTATGACACCCTCGCTAACCATGTATTCAAGTGGGTGGCACGCCGCCGCCACGCCGTACGCCAACCCCTCGAGCTCGGAGTTCCGACTCGCGAGCAGACCACGATTGATCGACGCTGGAACATTTCGTTCAACAGCCGCCGCGTAACGGCCTTGGAGGAAATTCGGTGATCACCGCACGCGAAATTGCGGCGTGGCGGACGGTTGCGCCTTGGGCGACCGACATGATGGTCGAGCAAGACTATCTGCTCTGCCGCGCGGTCGAGGCGATTTTCAAAGACGAATTTTTGTCGAAGCAGGTTGCGATGCGAGGCGGCACAGTACTCCACAAAGGACACCTTGCGCCCGCCAGCCGGTATTCCGAAGACATCGATCTCGTATTGGTGGGCGACCGTCCCTCGTCCCACATAAAAAAGGCACTGACCCGAGTGCTCCGGCCAGTTTTGGGCACTCCGGCCGAGTCCTTCTTGACCGACGTTCGCCTGGCCGTACGCAATTTAGCTATGAAGTCGAAGATACTTCGAAGCACATACACGTATGATCCCTACAGTCAGGACGCTACGCTCGCCCACCTCAAGATCGAGGTCAATCTGAACGAGAATCGGAGCCTATATCCGGCAGTGCCGGTCCCGATCCTCGTACCCGACGAAAATGCAAAGCCGCGCTCTGTTCAGGTCCAATCGTATGATCTCGACGAGATGCTCGGTACAAAGTTGCGGGCTCTCCTGCAGAGAGAACATGGGCGGGACCTGTTCGATCTGTGGTGGGCTTGGGAATTCTCAAAAAATCACTCGAATGTGAAAGTGGACGCGGCACGTGTCGGCTCTGCATTTCGCTACTACATGGCACAAGAAGGAAGTCGGTTCTCATCCACCGAATTCAGAAAAGAACTTGATCGCCGGATGCGCTCGACTAAGTTCCTGAAGGACATGGAAGGCTACTTGGCAATCGGGCAGCCCTACTCACCCCAAGACGCATACCGCGAGTTCTGCGCGGTGTTTCTACCTCATCTTGACGCATGAGCCTCACAATTCTAATTATCTCTCCATTGCGGTGTTTGACTATCCGAGCAGTAAGTGATGTATTGCGCTCAAAGGTTAGTGCTGACTGTGTGAATGTTATTGGACATATTTTTCATGTTTTATCGCGACGCCTTTGTCGCCTAATTGTTGGTTAAGCCCCGGATCAGCTAGTGCGCAATTTTACCGCCCGAATCGCATGTACGATACTCGTAGTGGGCGCTGCCGACGGTGTGGTTGGGGCGTGGCTTTACCGCAATGATCCATATCCGGCAAGTTCTCTTGTCTTCGGTATTGTCTGTCTGTTCTTTGCATTCCTCTGGTATCGGCTGGATTCGGATCAGCGAACTTTTCGGCGGACTCCGCTTCTGTCGATGGCTGTGGTTGGAGTCTCGGCATTTGCCGTCCCCTATTACCTTTTCCGAACTCGTGGTTTTCGGAAGGGCGTCGTCGCAGTGCTAGTTTTCGTATTACTGATGTTCGGCTATGGAATAACGTCCGCACTTGGGCGCCTGGTAGTGCATATGGTACGGTCCTAACAATCGGTTCGAGCGATCGCGAGGGCCGGCGTCTTCGTTGGGCCAAGGAGGGAAGTGGATGATTGGGATAAATCAGCTTCGTTGGGTGTCGGCGCAACCTCGCGTCGCTCAACCTCATCGTTAGACGTCATGAGGAAGCCAGCCCGTACCGATTCCCAAGTCACGGAACTCCAAGGCCGAGGGCGTCTCATCGGCGAGCTATTGGTTGCAGGACTCGAGGTGGCAGTGCCGGCGCGTGACAGGGGTGTGGATTTGGTCGCTTATCTAGACCTGAAAACAAGCACTCCAGAATTTCGTGCTCGCCCCGTGCAAATGAAGGCGGCGTCGAAGCGCCACTTCTCTGTGGCAAAGAAATACGCTCGAATTAGGGACCTGGTCTTGGCATTCGTGTGGCACTTGAATGACGCACGGTCTCCAGTTACTTACGCGATGTCCTACCCCGACGCTGTGAGCATTGCGCGAAAGATGGGATATACAGCGACTCGCTCGTGGAAAATCGGTGGCGGTTACAGCACTCAGAATCCGAGCAAGCGGTTGCTAAAGTTACTGGAGCCTCACCTGATGAATGGAAGCAAATGGCTGGAATTGATCAGAGCGTCCTAGCGCCTAACACTTCGCTGGAGCGCACGCGTGGAAGATAAAGTGCCAAGACCCAGCCGCCGCAGCTGCGGCGCTCAGCTCAACTGTTAGGGTTCGATGTGCGTATTAGTAAGGTGGAGATCCTCTTTGTCGTCGTTCCCATTACGGCAGTCGGCGCCATTATATTTTCTCTGGCTGACGCCCCAAAAGAAGTAGGTGCGAAGCTCAACGGCCAGATCCGCCAATGCTCGGGCAGTAGAAAGCTTGGCACTAGAAGATGTATTGTCGATGTCGATTCTCACACGTCCGTCGAGATTGATGCCTCATTTGGGCGCGCGGGTATTCCGGTGACAGTAGTAAAGATGCACAAGGCTCTTTCCGGCGCGACGTATTATGTGGCCACGACTTCGGGTGACCCCTAACAATCGGTTCGAGCGATCGCGGGGTCGCGTCTTCGGTGAGCCAAGGAGGGAGTCGATGATCTGGATGAATCAGCTTTGGCTGTCGATACAAGCGCGCGTCGCTCGACCTTGTTAGTAGATGCCTCGAACCGTGCCATCCGAATCATCATATATCGCCACTCGCAATCTGATCGCAAAAGATGCGTTGCGGGGGACGCTTTAAAATCCGCGTTTGCATCGGGCTTCCGTATCAGATCAGCACCGATGAATGGGCGTGTTCAGTAGCGTTGGAGGGCCTATATTCTCGCCTGAGCGATCAGCACGGAATCGACGCGTTTCAGGCGTTAATGCCCGCGCAAGCTCTAGCTCGAACGTTACTACTCGGGTTCGTTCAGGATGGCGGCTCCCTGTCGGACGGTGATGTTGGCGATGCCGTCTCGGTTCTGGATCTCTTCGCCACAGGCAAATTGGCATGACGGCATCTAAGAGCTCGACTCATCGCGGTTTTGGAGCGTGAAAGTCGACATTGGCAACTTACTGCCTCGAAGCCGACATTCAGGGTGTAAAATCCAGCCGGGAACTTCTTGCGGACGGTGTTTAAGGGTACTGGGGATTTTGGACAAATGGATGTCACTTCAAAGTCAACCTGGACGTCGGTCGCTTCGCTCCTGGATGCGAGAGTGGCGCATGCGATGGCTACCCTGCTTGAAGCGGAAGCGATAGCTGCGCAGGTGATCTCGAGCTCGAAGCTGATAGGCGAAGTGCTTTTATGGGAGGTCCACGTGTCGCCTGATCAGTTGGAGGCCGCGTGTTGTTTGCTCGCCCAATCGCAGCTCACCGAATCTGAGCTTTCATACCTCGCGACCGGCGTACTTGACAGCACCCCTGACTCCAAATGAATGGTGTTCAAGGACGATATTGAAAACCACGCATCAATTCATGATAACCGATGAGTACATAGCAGAGGCGCAGCGCCTCTCCATTGCGCAGAACAAAACACTGAAGTTCTTTTACCAAACTTGGTGGGCGTGGTGGCTACCGCGGACGGTTATCGTGGGACTAATGATTTTTCTTTATCTGATCAACCTCGGATCTACCGTAGTACTTTTGGGAGTCGTCTTGGTCTTTTCGTTCACTGGGGAGTGGTTGGGTCACCGGAATTTGGCCAAGGCGCGCAAAAAGGTCCGGGCCAAAGGCACCATCACAACTGTCTCGATGAACGAGCAGGGGGTTGACATGGAGGGTGCCAATGGAAATTCGCACCTGAAATGGTCCGCAATGTTGCAACCCGCAATTTATGCGGACGGTGTGTTAATTAAGTTCTCTCGTTTCGCCATGGTATGGCTTCCTGATCAAGCGTTGATTGAGGGATCGCCTGCAGATGTACGCAGCCTACTCGCTGAGAACGTCAAGGATTCGTCGGACAACAATTAATAGCTCGATCAGTTAGCCTGCAGTGCGATCCTTTTGGTCATACGGAGGGCGCCATTTCTCGTGGAGCTGCGGACGATCGAGCAGCGCAATCGCGCTTTACAAAAAAATGGTGCGCCCGGACGGATTCGAACCGCCGACACCCGCGTTCGAAGCGCGGTACTCTATCCAGCTGAGCTACGGGCGCGTATTTTTTCTAACTGGTCACTCTTTGGTCACTCCGCACTCTGCGGGGTTACTGCTCACTTAGCAAGTCGCTGATCCAAAAACAAAATTCGCCCGATTCAAACCAGAACTTGACTGGTTCGAAGCCAGGTACTCTATCCAGCTGAGCTACGGGCGCAGGGCACGCAGTGTAGCGTTCAGTCCGGCCCCGTGTCCAAGGGACTACCCCCTCCGAACCCGGCCTCCTATCTTTTCGGACGAAATGCCGTTTGCGAATCGTCGTCTTTCGCGTGATCCCGGCCGGCTTGCTCGGCCTTCGCCAATTCGGCTTCCTCCGCCGGGGCGACCTTGGGACCTTCCTTGACCTTTTTCTTGCCACGCGCCGATGCCACGAAGGCCCGTTCCGCCTTGTTGAATCGGTCGGCAGCTTCCGGATTTCCCTCACCGTGATTCGATTCGGTTTCTTTGCCCATGGACACGCCTCCTCATGGTGTGGACGAACTATGGCAAAGCATTGCGCACCGCCCAGCCGTTCGCCAGTCGACGCCGCGAGCGAGCCGATGTAGGGGGAATCCGACGTCCCGGCAAGTTCGCCTCAAATAGCGGTAACATAGCGCTACCGGCAACGCACTCGAGGCGTCACACTATGTCAACGAACAACGCTGACCTCGATAAACTTCGATCATCGGTGGCCAACTCCCTGCATGCGCACTGGCGCCTCTTTCTGACTGAGGGCATCGTGCTCCTCATCTTGGGGTTATTGGCCATCGTCGTGCCGCAAATCGCGACGATTGCGGCCGCGGTATTCATCGGCTGGCTGCTGCTCGTCAGCGGCATCGTCGGCCTGATCGCCACGATGCGGATGCGCAATGCACCCGGATTCTGGTGGTCTTTGATATCGGCCATTCTCGGGATCGTGGCCGGCATCCTGCTGCTTCGATCGCCGGCTGTCGGGCGCGCTGTCTCTTACTCTGATACTGACCGTGTTTCTGGCCATCGAAGGCGTGGCTGTCGATCCTGTTCGCGCTCGAGCACAAGCGGGAACTGTCCGGCCGCTGGGGTGCGATGTTGTTCAGCGGCGTCGTCGATCTATTCCTGGCGGGCATCATATTCGCCGGCCTCCCCGGCACGGCAGCGTGGGCCATCGGCCTGCTCATCGGCATCAATCTGGTATTCGGCGGCTCGGCGCTCATCGCCATGGCCTTGCACGCCCGCGATAGCGCCACGGCGGGCGCTCCTTGACTGAAATCAGGCCCGCGCAGGGCGCTCCGATGCCGGCAATTCGCGCCGCCAACAAGCGCCGCTCGGGCTCGAGCGTGGCCAGATCCAGCGCCATGCGGTAGGCGGCGCCGGCCTCGCTCGAGGCGTCCGAGCTGCTGCAGGAATCGGCCTCGCGCCGCATGCAGCAAGTGGTATTCGCTGACCTGTCCGCGCGCCGCCAGTGAATCGACCAGATTGAGTGCGCGTGCGGCGCCGTCGACCATTGAAACGGCCACGGCGTGATTCAGCTCGATGACGGGGCTGGGCTGCAGCCGCAGCAGCACTTCGTAGAGCCCGACGATTTGCGGCCAATCGGTATCTTCCTTGCTCGCGCGCCCGCACGTGCAATGCGGCGATCGCCGCTTGCACCGCATAAGGGCTCTATCTGTCCCGGGATGCTCAATGCCTTATCGACGAGCATCAGTCCTTCATGGATCTTGGCCTGATCCCACAGCGACCGGTCTTGATCCTCGAGCAGGATCACATCGCCGCTCATCCGACATGCGCGACCGCCGCCGCGCATCGTGCAGCAGCATCAAGGCGAGCAACCCCAGCACGCCCGGATTCATCGGCAGCAATTCGTCGAGCAACCGCCCTAGGCGAATGGCCTCCGCGCACAGCTCGGCGTCGACCAGGCAGGTTCCCGCCGTGGCTGCATATCCTTCGGTGAATACGCCGTAGACCACCGCGAGCACGCCTTCGATTCGCTCGTTGAAAAGCGGGGGCTGCGGGCGTCTCATAGGGAATGCCGGCGTCGCGGATTTTCTTCTTGGCGCGCACCAGGCGCTGTCGCCATGGTCTCCTCGCTGACGAGAAAGGCGCGGGCCACGGCTTGCGTGCTGAGCCCGCACACTTCACGCAAGGTCAGGGCCACGTGCGCCTCGCCGCTGAGCGCCGGATGGCAGCAGGTGAAGATGAGACGCAGCCGGTCGTCGCCGAAGGCCGCATCGTCCGCATCCTCGGGTACGGCGGCCGCGTCCGCCTCGGCGCTGGCGATCTCGCGATCGAGAATCTTGGTCCGAAAAACGATGTCGCGGCGTATGCGGTCGACCGCCTTGTTGCGGCCGGTGTTGATCAGCCAGGCACGTGGATTGGCCGGCACGCCTGCCGCCCATTGTTCGATGGCGGCGGCGAATGCGTCCTGCCGCGCCTCTTCGGCCAGATCGAAATCGCCGAGCAGGCGGATCAATGTTGCAAGAACACGACCCGCCTCTCGGCGGAAGATTTCTTCAATCACCTGATCCCTAACGCCGGTGCTCATGCGCGTCTGCAAGGCCCGCGCTGATGCGCGAACGACGCGCGCATGCGTAGCCTAGGTCTCGAGCGGCCACACCGGCCGCACTTCGATGCTGCCGTCCTTGGCGCCCGGTATCCGCGCCGCGATGGCGATCGCCTCATCGAGATTCTTCGCCTCGACCATGTAGTAGCCGCCCAATTGCTCGCGAGTCTCGGCAAACGGGCCGTCGGTCGTCATCACCTTCCCATTGCGCACTCTGACCGTGGAAGCCGTCGAGGTCGGCCTGAGCCGGTCGGCCCCCTTGAAGTGGCCGCTTTGAATGATGCCCTTGGTAAATTCCATGTATTCCGGCGCTATCGACTGAGTGGCAGCAGGACTCCTCGCCGCCATTTCCGCTTCATTGGCATAAATCAATAGTAAGTACTGCATTGCAAGCTCCATTGTGTCGGCGTGATTCGCCGTTCTGACAGTCGAACGGCGCGCAGGTCATTTCGACAGCCTTGGGTGCGGCGGCTTGATCAACAATATCGTCGCAAAGCGACAGGCCGCGGGAACCAAATTCCCCAACGGACTCCAATATAACCATAAAATCAGCGACTTACGGCCGCACCGCTGGAATGCTGGCGGCTCTTCGCCCTTGGCCGTAAGATCACTTTGGCTCTGATAACTCATTCGTACCGATAAAGAGGATTCCCGATGAAGGCTTGGATACCCCTTACGCTGGTTTTCGCACTTGGCACCGCCGCTCATCTGCACAGGCGGATTGCACCTATCCGCGCGCCCCGGACGCGCCCCCCGACGGGAATACCGCGACCAAGGACCAAATGATCGCGGCGAAGCATGACTTCGACCGCTACAACGGAGAGATGAACTCCTATTTGGATTGCCTGAAGCTCGAGATGGACGCCGCGGCGCCCAAGGATCCCTCGAAGCTGACCCCGGACGAGAAGAAGAAGGCGGACGATCAGCAGAAGATTTTGGTGCAGAAGAACAACGCCGCCGTCGATGAATTGCAGGCGGTGGTTGGACACTTCAATGAACAATTGAAGATCTACAAGGCCAAGGCCGCGGCGAAAAGTCGTAACATCGAGTGCGGCGGAGCAACTCCGCCGCAACTTAATCTATGCAGGCTGGAACGCTCATTACCCCGCGTCTGGCCGAAGAGGCCATCTACTCTCGGCTGACGTGTCTGCCGATCGAATCACTGCCGTTGACGCAGTGTGTCGGCGGCACCCTGCGGGAAAACATTTATGCGGAGCGCGACCAACCGCCCTTCGATCGCGTCGCCATGGACGGCATGGCCGTGGACAGCGAGGCATTGCGGCGGGGCCTCAAGCGCTTCCGCATCCAAGGCATTCAGGCGGCCGGCGCGCCGCAGCTGAAGCTGGGCAGCGCCGAGGACGCCATCGAAGTGATGACCGGTGCGATTTTGCCGCTGGGCAGCGACTGCGTCATTCCCGATCGAGCAGCTGGCGGTCGCCGACGGCTACGCATCGCTCAACGCCGCCGTCGTGAGTACGTCGTACCATAACGTGGATCGTCGCGGCAACGACAGCCGTCAGGGCACCCTGCTGCTCGAAGCAGGCACCTTGCTGCGCGCCGCCGGAAATCGCGGTGGCCGCGTCGGCCGGCATGGCGCGGGTGCGCGTCAGCAGTCAGCCGGCCGTCATGATCGTCTCCACCGGCGATGAGCTGATCGAGCCGGGCGACCCGATCGCGGATTACCAGGTGCGCCGCTCCAATGCCTATGCGGTCGCCGCCACCCTGCGCACGCGCGGCTTCGGCCGTGTCGGCGACGATCATGTTCCCGACGATGAACCCTTGATGCGCGAGCGATTGGCCTTACATCTGACTACACATGAGGTCGTGGTGTTGAGCGGCGGTGTTTCCATGGGCAAGTTCGATCTCGTACCCAAGGTGCTGCAGCAGCTTGGGGTACACGAGGTGTTTCACAAAATTGCGCAGCGGCCCGGCCGGCCCATGTGGTTCGGCATCGGACCCCAGGGCCAGGCGGTATTTGGACTGCCCGGCAATCCCGGTCTCCACCCTGGTCTGTCTGATCCGTTATGTCATCCCGGCCATCGCCGAAGCCATGGGCACCAAACGTGCGCCGCACGAGCGCCTGGCCTTGGCGGCGCCGGTCACTTTCCAGCATCCGCTCGACCTATTTCCTGCCGGTGGCCATCGAGCACGACGAGTGGGGCCGCCCCTGGGCCAATCCGAGGCGGCCCAATGGATCCGGGGATTTCCTCAGCCTCACCGGCACGGATGGCTTCGTCGAGCTGCCGCCGGGCCCCAATACCTACCCGAAAGGCTTCGTCACCACCGTGTACCGTTGGTAGCCTCAGATCCATCATGAACTCCACCGTTCATCACATTCGTGGACCGCAAAACCCGCTCGATCGGCTCGGCAGGCCGTTGCACGATTTGCGCATCTCCGTCATGGACCGCTGCAACTTTCGCTGCCCCTACTGCATGCCCAAGGAGCAATTTCACGAACACTATCGATTCCTGAAATCGCAGGAACGGCTGTCGTTCGATGAGATCGTGCGCCTCGCGCGCCTGTTCGCGAGGCTTAGGGGTGCGCAAGCTGCGCCTCACCGGCGGCGAACCGCTGCTGCGCACGAATCTCGCGGATCTGGTCGGCGATCTGACCGATATTCCGGGCATCGACGACATCGCGCTCACCACCAACGGGGTGCTGCTGGGGCAGCATGCCGTCGATCTGCAGGCCAACGGCCTGCGCCGCGTGACCGTCAGCCTGGACACCCTGGACAGAGAAGTCTTCACGCGCATGAGCGGCGGCTTCGGCGCGCTCGATCAAGTCTTGAGCGGCATCGAGGCCGCCATCGCCGCCGGCCTGACGCCGGTCAAGATCAACGCCGTCATCGAACGCGGCCTGAACGATCACACCGCGCTCGATCTGGTCGAACGCTTCCGCGGCTCGCCCGTGATCGTGCGCTTCATCGAGTTCATGGACGTGGGCAATCGCAACAATTGGCGGCCCGATCTGGTGGTGCCCTCGCGCGAACTCGCCGCCCGCATCCATGAGCGCTGGCCGATGCAGCCGATTTCGCAGAACTACCAAGGGCGAAGTGGCGCAGCGCTGGCGCTTCGACGACGGCGCCGGCGAAGTCGGATTCATCTCCTCGGTGTCGCAGCCGTTTTGCGGCGCCTGCAGCCGCGCGCGCCTGTCCTCGGAAGGCAAGTTCTACACCTGCCTGTTCGCCACCCACGGCCTCGATCTGCGCGCGCCGCTGCGTGCCGGCGCCGGCGATGCGGACATTCTGCAATTGATCCGCGGCGTCTGGAACGGGCCGCACCGATCGCTACAGCGAACTGCGCGAGGAAATGCGGCGCACCCTGCCCGACACGAAGAAAATCGAAATGAACTACATCGGCGGATGAATCCCATGACTTTCACTCATCTGGATGCGGACCACCGCCCGGCCATGGTCGATGTCAGCGACAAGAAGCCGACCAAGCGCACGGCAACCGCCGAGGCGCAGGTGCGATTCCCGCCGGCGGTCGCCGCGGCGCTGCGCGACAGCGGCCTGCGCTCGCCCAAGGGCCCGGTGTTCGACACGGCGATCGTGGCCGGGGTCATGGGCGCGAAGCGCACCCACGAGCTGATTCCCTTCTGTCATCCGCTGGGACTGGAGAACTGCCGCATCACCATCGAGCTCGAGGGCGACACGGCCGTGATTCGCTGCACGGTGAGCGTGCATCACAAGACGGGCGTCGAAATGGAAGCCCTCACCGGCGCCAGCATCGCCGCGCTCACCGTCTACGACATGTGCAAGGCGCTGTCGCACGACATCGTCATCGGCGATCTGCGACTGCTCGCCAAGGACGGCGGCAGAAGCAGCTACGCGCCTGAAGGCAACGCCATGAACCGCGCCGGCGCAAACTCCCGGTCCCCGCGGCCGCGCGCTCCGGTGCATGGTCTGATTCTCGCCGGCGGCTTGAGTTCGCGCATGCATCGGGACAAGGCCGCGCTTCGTACCAGGGCAAGAGCCAGCTGGATCGGGCCTTCGAGTTGGCCGGCCGGCACGTCTCGCAGGTCTTCGTCTCCGTGCGAGCCAATCAGACCGCCGACCCGACGCGGGCCCATCGGCCCATGATCGTGGATTCCGTCGCCGGCGAAGGACCCATCGTCGGCATCCGTTCGGCCCTCGCCGCCCACCCGCAGGTTGCCTGGCTGGTGCTGGCCTGCGACCTGCCGTTTCTGTCGGACGCCGCGCTGTCGCAGCTCTTGCGCGAGCGCGATGCGGCCGAGCTTGGCCACGGCTTACCGCAGCGCTCACGACGGCCTGCCCGAACCCCTGTGCGCCATTTGGGAGCCCGCGGCCGCTGCGGCCCTGGCCGCCTATCAGGCCGGCGGCGCGGACTGCCCGCGGAAATTTCTCATGCGCCATGCGGCGCGCCTGCTCGAGCCATTGCGACCGGCGCGCTCTCGACAACGTCAACACGCCCGAGGAGTATGCGCAGGCGTCTGGCGACGCTCGACGCCCACTCCTGAGCCGATCCCATGCAATTGAAAATCCAATACTACGCCTTGATGCGCGAGCAGGCCGGCCGCTCCGAGGAGACCGTCGAGACCTCCGCCGCCACGCCGGCCGACCTGTACGGCGAGCTGAGCGCCCGATACGGATTCACGCTCGCGCGCGAACAATTGAAAGTGGCGGTCAACAGCGAGTTCAGCGACTGGTCCCGCCGCCTCGCCGCGGGCGATGCCGTCGTCTTCATTCCACCGGTGGCGGGCGGCTGATGCGCTTCCGCTTCACTCAAACGGCCATCGACACCGCCGCGGCGCGGCGCGAGCTGCTCGATCCGGGTGCGGGCGGCTATGCCAGCTTCGAGGGCTGGGTCCGGGATCACAACGAGGGACAGGAAGTCACCCGCTTGGAATACGAAGCCTTCCAGGAACTCGCCGTGAAGGAAGGCGAGCGCATCGTCGCCGAGGCCCTGCGGCGCTTCCCGGTGAAGCACGCGCTGTGCATTCATCGCGTCGGCACTCTGGATTTGAGCGACATGGCCGTGTGGGTCGGAGTCAGCTCCGCGCATCGCGGCGAAGCCTTCGATGCCTGCCGCTTCATCATCGACGAAGTGAAGCATCGCGTGCCCATCTGGAAGAAAGAGCACTATCGAAGCGGCGATTCCGGCTGGGTGAACTGCGAGCGCTGCGCGGCGGCGCCCGATCACGCTCACGACCATGCCACGAACATGCCAGAGCATGCAGGCCGACGCACTGCCATTCATAAGTAGGGCGCCATGCAGCCCGACTATTCACGGCAAATCCTGCTCAAGGAAATCGGCGCGCAAGGCCAGGCGGCGCTCGCGCGCGGCCGCGTTCTCATCGTGGGCGCGGGTGGTCTGGGCAGCCCCGTGCTGCAATACCTGGCCGGCGCCGGGGTCGGTTATCTTGGGCATCGTCGACGCCGACGTCTTGGACGCCAGCAATCTGCATCGCCAGCCGATCTTCTGCCCTGGCGGATGTCGGCCGCAGAAAGCCGAATTGGCGCTGGCCGCGGTGCAGCGAATCAACCCGGCCGTGCACGTCGAATTGCACGCCGTGCGCCTCGACGCAAACAATGCTCTCGCACTGATCCGCGGCTACGACGTGGTGGTCGATTGCAGCGACAATTTCCGCACCAAGTACCTGATCAACGACGCCGCCGTGCTCGCGCACCGGCCCGCCGTCTTTGCCAGCGTCTATCAATACGAAGGCCAGCTGCAGGTCTACAAGCCGCAGCCGAACCACGCCTGCCTGCGCTGTCTCTGGCCGGACGCGATCGCGGACGGCGTGGTGGGCAATTGCGCCGAAGCCGGGGTTTTGGGTCCGGTACCCGGGACCTTCGGCACTCTGCAGGCCCTGCTGACGCTGAAGATTCTCTTGGGGCTGTCCGGGCCAACTCGAAGGCGAACTGCTGCTGCTGGATTTCACGAATTTCTCCACCCTCAAGCTCAAGGCGCCGCGCCGCGCCGAGTGCCGCGCCCCGGATTGCGCGCACATTCCGCGAGATTGCCCGCGAGGATGCCGGCATCGAGATCGCACTGCCCTCGCTGGCCGAGGCGGTGCGGCGCGGGCTTCGAGGTGATCGACATCCGCACCGCGGAAGAAGTCGCGGCGCGGCCGGCCGCGGCGCGGCACATCGCCATGCCGACTCTGCTCGCGGATCCCAGCCTGCTCCCCGCAGGCACAGGAATTCCTGCTGGTATGCGCCTCGGGCAAGCGCAGCTTGGCAACGGCGCGCGAGCTGCGCAAACGCGGGCTCGCCGTGCGCTCCCTCGCCGGCGGCCTTGCAATCCCTGGAGGAATGACGTGCGCTTCGAAAGTAAATTGCCGGATGTGGGCACCACGATATTCACGGTGATGTCGCGCCGCGCGCTGGAAGAAGGCGCTCTGAACATCGGCCAGGGATTTCCGGACTATCCCATCGATCCGCGATTGGCGGCCGCGCTCGTCGATGCGGTCGGCGAAGGGCACAATCAGTATGCCCCCATGGAAGGCGTGGTCGAGCTGCGCGAAGCAGATTGCGGCGAAGCTGCACGCAAGCTACGGCCGCCCCATCGATCCCATCGGCGAAATCACCGTGACCTGCGGCGCCACCGAAGCCCTGTTCGATGCCATCCAGGCGGTGGTGGGTCCCGGCGATGAAGCCATCGTTTTCGATCCGGCCTACGATGCCTACGAACCCGCCGTGCGGCTGGCGGGCGGCCGTTGCGTGCGCATCGCCTTGGCGCCTCCGGCCTTTCGTTTCGATTGGGATCAGGTCCGGCGGGCCTTGAGCGACCGCACCCGGCTGATCATCATCAACAGCCCGCAGAACCCGAGCTGCACGGTGGCGGACCGCGGCGATTTGGATGCGCTCGCCGCCCTGATCCGCGATCGGCCGATCACCGTGCTCGCCGACGAAGTGTACGAGCACGTGCTCTACGACGGCCGGCGGCATGCGTCGGTACTGGCGCATCCGGAATTGCGCGAGCGCAGCTTCGCGGTGTTTTCATTCGGCAAGACCCTGCATGCCACCGGATGGCGGATCGGGTACTGCGTGGCGCCGCCGCTGCTGACCCGGGAACTGCGCAAGGTGCACCAGTTCAACACCTTCAGCATCGTCGCGCCGCTGCAATATGCCATCGCGCGCTATCTCGAAGGCGTACCCCGATGCCTGGACCGGGCTGTCGGCGTTCTTTCAAGCCAAGCGCGACCTGCTCGCGGGACTGCCTGCAAGGCTCGGGCTTCAAGCCCATCCCCGCCGCCGGCACCTATTTTCAATTGGTCGACTATGGCGCGCTCAGCAGCGATACCGACATGGATTTCGCCGACCGCCTGATTCGCGAAGCGAAAATCGCCACCATTCCCGCTGTCGCCCTTCTACGCGGCGCCGCCCGCGCATGACGCTGCTGCGCCTGTGCATCGCCAAGAGCGACGCGACGCTCGAGGCGGCGGCCGATCGGCTCTGCGCATTCGCCGCAGCCGCACTGCACGACGCAAATGGCAGCCGCAACATCACTAGGCCGCCGGACTACCGCGCCGAGACGCCGTGGCGCCGCGGCGCCGACGGCAGGCTTTGCCGCTGGCGAATGCGCGCCGCATCCATCAGCATGCGTCCGGCCCATCGATACACATTGTTCTCTTTGACGGTGCGGCGCATCAGGCTCATGCGATTGCGCCGTTCGTCCCGGCCCATGCGCATCGCGATCTCCATGGCCTCGGCCGTCTCGGTCACGTCGAAGGGATTGATCAACACGGCCTCGGCCAGCTCGCGCGACGCGCCCGCGAAAGTGCTGAGTATCAGCACGCCGTCCTCGTCGTCGCGCGCGGCGACGAACTCCTTGGCCACCAGATTCATGCCGTCGTGCAGGCTGTTGACCAGGCAGAAGTCGGCTGCCCGGTACAGCTCGAAGACGCGCAAGGGTTCCTGATGCTCGTCGATCAGCACGATGGGACGCCAATCGCCTTCCGCAAATTTGCCGTTGATCCGCTCCACCTCGCCGTAGGTGTGCTGCTGCAGCGCCTGGTAGGCCGGCAGCTGGCCGCGCGAGGGCGCGGCGACCTGCAGCAGGCAGATTCGCCCCCGGTGCCGCGGATTCTTGTCCAGCAGCACCTCGAGCGCCTGGAAGCGCTCGATGATGCCCTTGGTGAAATCCCAGCGTTCCACGCCCAAGCCCGATCGTCACCTCGGCGCCGATCCGGTATCGCTCGCGTATCGCCGCGCGGCACGCGGCAACATCCGGCAAGAGCTGCAGCCAGCGCGGCGGCCACTCGATCGAGATGGGATAGGGCGGCGACGCGGCACACATGCCCCTGCAGGGTCACCGTCAAGTGCTCGTGATCGATCTGGCATTCCACGAAGCGATCCACGGCATCCAGGAAATTCTGGCAGTGATAGCGCGTGTGAAACCCCAGGATGTCGGCCGACAGCATGTGCAGCAGCATCTCGCGCTTCCACGGACACACGCCGAAGGTCTCGGCATTGGGCCACGGGATGTGCCAGAACAGCGCGATCGTCGCCTTGGGTATTTTCTTGCGGATCAGCTGCGGCAGCAGAGCGAAATGGAAGTCCTGGATCAGGATCACGGGACTGTCGGTGTTCGATTCCGCCGCCACCACCTCGGCGAACTTGGCGTTCACCTCCTCATAGGCGCGCCAATCGCCGGCGCGGAACGCCGGCCGCACGTAGGCCAGATGGCACAGCGGCCAGAGGCCCTCATTGGAAAATCCGTAGTAATAACCCTGCTCCTGTTCCTCCGTCAGCCAGACGCGGCGCAGGGTATAGGACGGATCGTCGGGCGGCACCCGGATCTGATCGTATCGATCCACGGTCTCGCGGTCCGCGGTGCCGGCGCCGTGCGCCACCCACACTCCCGAAGCAGGCGCGCATGACGGGCTCGAGCGCCGTCACCATGCCGCTGGCGGGCACCTGCATCACCGGACGATGATCCGCATCGAAATTGTGGATGTAGGGTTCGCGGTTCGACACGATGATGACCTGCGCGGAATGCAGGTGATCGCGCACCACCTGGCGCAGCGCCTGCGGCGTCCAGTTCTCCCGGAAGTCGATTTCCAGCCGCTGCTGCTCCTCCGCCTCGGCCAGCACCTTGCGCACCTGCGACAGGATGGGCATGGAGGAGCGCGGCGACTCGGCATCGTCGCGGAATCGCTTGCCGCGGATATCGCCGATCAGTATTTCGACCCAGCGGCGCAATTGCAGCCATGCCACCAGCACCACCAGCAGCGCCAGCAGCAATACCGATATGCCGACGAACACCAGCACGAAATCCCGCGCAGTTCTTTGCCGCCGGTCGACGAAGCTCAAATCGTGCAGCATCAGCACGCGAAACGGCGTCGGCTCGCGCGGCGTCGAAGTCGAAGCGCGAAATCTGCACCGATCCCGACGGCAGCTGCACGATTCTCGTGGGCGTGGAATTCGGCATGCTGGCCGCGTCGCAGGAAATGGCCGGCGGCGCGCGCTCGGTCTTGAATATCGTCGATCCGTCGGTACGGCACACCAATACCGCGAGCAGGCGTTCGTCGGCGGTTATTTTCGCCAGATAGGCACGCAGCCGCCACTCATTGCCTTTTTCGACCAGATCCGTGATCGGCTCCTCCATCGAATGCATCACCAGCTGGGCGCGCAGCTCGACGTCCGAGCGAAACCACTCGGCCAGCAGCCGCTCGATGTAGGGCAAGCCGAAGTACGCCACCACACAGGAGGCGAAGGCCACGGGCAGCACGAAGCGCAACATGACTGAGCGAAACATCGCTCCAAAATACCGAAATTCCGCAGCGCGGTGTCAGCTTTCAGAGATGAGTCGGTCGTGTAAAAATTACACGAAAATCGCGCTGCACGCGCACTATGCGCAACAACGATGCTGTAGGCTACGTTCATGCAAACACCGCCGCCGCCCTCGCTCCAATGGTGTTTGTTTTTGGATGTCGACGGAACGCTGATCGAATTGACCGACTCGCCTCTGGACACCTTCGCGGACGCCGGAACTCAAGACCTTGCTGGGCCACGTGGCCGAACGCTTGGGCGGAGCGCTGGCGCTGGTGAGCGGCCGCAGCATCGACTATCTCGATGCACTGTTCGCGCCGCTGCGCTTGCCCGCGGCGGGGCTGCACGGCGTCGAGCGGCGCAAGGCGTCCGGGCAGTCATGCATGGCGCGAGTTTCGTGGACACTCAGCTGAACCGGGCGCGAGCGGCGATGACTGCGCTGGTGCAGGCGCATCCGGGGACCATCCTCGAAGACAAGGGCCGCACCCTCGCCGTGCATTTTCGAATGGCGCCGCGACCGGAGGCGGCCGTGCGCGAGGCGCTCACCGCCATCGCCAAGCCCCTGGGCAGCAACTACCACATCCAGGAAGGCAGCATGGTGCTCGAAATAAAGCCGCGCGGATTCACCAAGGCATCCGCCATCAAGGCGTTCATGGCCGGAACCGCCCTTCTCCGGCAGAAAGCCGGTATTCGTCGGCGACGATCTCACCGATCAGGATGGCTTTCGCATGGTCGAGGATCAAGGCGGCATTTCCGTCGCGGTCGGCGACCAGGTGCAAGGGCAGTTTCGCCTTGAAAACGCCGCGGCCGTGCGCGGCTGGCTTCAAGAAATAGCCGCATTACACGATTCACACCGCGCTTAGCATCTCGGCACGATGATGTTGACCGGGTCGTTTGTGGCATTCGTACCGCTCGACACACGGCGCCAAAGACAGCCGGAACTGCTCCCTCCTGCGCGCTGATGTACATCGGCCCATCGCGAAAGGTCTGGGAGGCTTAAGAGGCTGGAAGCCCACTGCTCTCCCCCGTGGGCTTCCAGCCTCTTAAGCCTTCCAGACCCCCTGTGAACTGGTCAACGTCGCTACGCCGAGGTGCCCGTCATGCGCGGATCTGTCCGGTCCCTCGGACCACGTATTTGTAGCTGGTCAACTGCTCGACGCCCACCGGTCCACGGGCGTGAAATTTGTCGGTGCTGATGCCGATTTCCGCGCCCATGCCGAATTCGCCGCCGTCGGCAAATTGCGTGGACGCATTGTGCAGCACGATGGCGCTGTCGACCCGGGCCAGAAACCGCTCGGCCGCGGCGCCATCGTCGGTCACGATGCACTCGGTGTGCTGCGAACCGTAGCGGCCGATGTGCGCGATCGCCGCGTCCAGGCCGTCGACCACGCGCACGGCGATGATGGCGTCGAGATACTCAGCGTACCAGTCCTGCTCGGTCGCCGGCATCACCCGCGTGTCGGCGCGCGCGCTCGGCTCATCGCCGCGCACCTCGCAGCCGGCATCGAGCAGGGTCCCGATCAAGGGTGCCAGATGCGTCGCCGCGCAGGCGCGATCGACCAACAGAGTTTCCGCGGCTCCGCAAATACCGGTGCGCCGCATCTTGGCATTCAGCACGATGCTGCTTCGCCATCTCGAGATTCGCGCCGCGGTCGACGTATACATGGCAGACGCCCTCGAGGTGCCCGATGACCGGCACGCGCGCTTCTTGCCGGACGCGGGCGATCAAGCTCTTGCCGCCGCGCGGCACGATCACATCGATGCTGTCCGCCATGTCGGCCAGCATGTGGCCGACGGCCGCCCGGTCCGTGGTGGGCACCATTGAATGCAGGTTCTCGGCAGGCCGGCGGCTTGCAGCCCTGAGCTCAGGCACTCGTGAATGGCCGCGCTCGACCCGGCGCTTTCCGAACCGCCGCGCAAGATCACCGCATTGCCGGATTTCAAGCAGATCGCACCGGCGTCGGCCGTCACATTGGGGCGGCTCTCGTAAATGATGCCGACCACTCCCAGCGGCACGCACACGCGCTGGATCCGCATCCCGTTCGGCCGAACCCATTCCGCCAAAGCCTTGCCGATGGGATCGGCCAGCTGCTCGATGTCCTCGAGCCCGCGGGCCATGGCTTCGATGCGTTGCTCGTCCAGGCGCAGCCGATCGAGCAGCGCGCTCGTCAGCCCACGCGCGACGGCACGGCGCATATCGTCTTCGTTGGCCGCCGCGATCTCGGCCGCTTGCTCCCGCAGCGCCGCCGCCGCCGCCCTCAGTGCACGATTCTTCTGCTCGGTCGAAGCCCTCGCCAGCACCAGCGCGGCCTGGCGCGCCGCCTGGCCGATGCCCTGCATGAGAGCCGCCACCGAGCCGGTCTCTTGCTTCATAACAAGCCTGTCACATGAGCTTTGATCAGCACCAAATCGTCCCGGTGCACGATTTCATCGCGGCCTCGAAACCCCAGCACCTGTTCGATGTCGGCCGACTTTCGGCCGATGATCCGCGCCGCGTCGCCATCCGAATAGGCGCAAATGCCGCGCGCCACCTCCGAGCCGTCGGGCCCGATGATGCTCACGGTATCGCCCCGGTCGAATCGCCCCACCGCTCGGGTCACGCCCGCCGGCAGCAAGCTCTTGCCGCCCATCAGGGCGCGCACCGCGCCGTCGTCGACCACGATGGCGCCGGCCGGCCTCAAGGTGCCGGCAATCCATTGCTTGCGGGTCGCCAGCGGCGTCGAGGAGGGCACGAACCAGGTGCAGCGCGCGCCTTCCTCGATACGCTGCAAGGGATGCTGAACGGCTCCCTTGGCGATGCACAAATGGCATCCCGCACCCACGGCGATCTTGGCTGCGGCAATCTTGGTCTGCATGCCGCCCGAACCCATGTCGCTGCCCGTCCCGCCGGCCATGGCCTCGATGGCCGGAGTGATCTCCAGAACGCGGCCGATGAACTCCGCATCGGGGTCCTCGGCAGGGTTGGCGGTGTACAACCCATCGATGTCGGACAGCAGAATCAGGCAGTCCGCGCCCGTCATTTGCGCCACGCGCGCCGCCAGCCGGTCGTTGTCCCCATAGCGGATTTCCGCGGTCGCCACGGTGTCGTTCTCATTGATCACCGGCACCGCGCCCAGCGACAGGAGGGTGTTCAGGGTGCCGCGCGCATTCAGATAGCGGCGGCGCTGCTCGGTGTCCCCCAGGGTCAGCAGAATTTGCGCGACCGTGATGTCGTGCGCTTCCAGCAGTTCCTTGTAGGCGTGCGCCAGGCGAATTTGGCCCACCGCCGCCGCCGCCTGGCTCTCCTCCAGTTTGAGCTTGCCGGCGTTCAACCCCAGGTGGCGCCTCCCCAAGGCAATGGCGCCCGAGGACACCAAAATGACTTCCTGGCCGCGTTTGCGCAGGCGCGCCACGTCCGCCGCAAAGCTCTCGAGCCAGGTACGGTTCAGGCGGCCTTTTTCGGCGTCCACCAGCAAGGCCGACCCGACCTTGACGACCACGCGTTTAGCTTCGGTCAAGCGGCGAGCGATGAGTTTACGGTCCGTGGAAGTCATAAGATCACAATATTGCCATTTACTTGGGCAAGCGGCCTCACCTAATATTCGCCTGCCGAATCAGCAGCAGCAGTTCAAAGATAGGTGAAGCGTGGGCAGAGAGTACGAACCGACCGTCGGGCAGTGGTATGAGGACTTGGAAAACGAGGAAACGTTCCAAGTGCTCAAGGTGGATGAAGACAAAGAAACCGTTGAGATTCAACATCTCGACGGCGACATCGAGGAATTCGACGTGGACGGCTGGGCGGAACTCGACCTGGAACTCACCGAGGAACCTGAGGGCTGGTCGGGCTCCAAGGCCGAGAAAGACGAGGATGACGAGAAGAAGACGACGAAGACTGGGACGAGGACGAAGACGAGGATGACGACGACGACGAGGATTTGGACGACGATGAAGAGGACCGCGAGGAGTACTAGTCCTCCCGGCGGCATGCCGATCGGCCCTCAGACGCCTTCCCGCCAGCCATGCCGATCCGGCGCTTCGCCCTGTTGAATCGCGACCAGCTGCGCGCGCAGCGCGCGGGTGAGCGGACCGACATCGCCGCTCGCCACGCGATGCTCGGCGCCGCGATAAATCAAGGTACCCACTCCGGCCAGTACCGCGGCGGTGCCCGACAGCGCCGCCTCGCCGGTTTTCACCCACTCGAGCATCTCTGGAACATCGAAAGTCCGCTCCGAGACCTTGTAGCCCAAGTCGCGCGCGAGCGTGAGCAGCGAATCGCGCGTGACTCCATGCAAAAACGTGGTATCGAGGCCGCGCGTCAAGCACCTCGCCCTCGCGGATCAGCAGAAAGTTCGCGGCGCCGGTCTCCTGCACCTGGCCGCCGGGACAGAACAGCACCTGATCGACTTGGTACTTGGCCCGCGCGCTCAAGCGTGGGGCCCAAGGCGGCGGCGTAGTTTCCGCCGGTCTTGACCATGCCCATCTGCGCGGCTGAGCGCGTGTTTTCGTCATCGACCAGGATGCGCAGCGGCTTCATGCCGCCCGAAAAATAATCCCACACCGGGCTTGCCAGCACGATCAAGCGAGGCCTCCGTGGTAGGCGTCGCGGCCGCGCCGATGTTCGCCGTCGTGCCGAACAGAATGGGCCGCAGGTACAGGGCACCCGGAGCTTCGGGGACCGCGTCGCGGCAGCGGTGGATGACCGCGCGCACCATGTCGGCGAGCTGTGCCGCATCCGGTTCGGGCAGCACCAATTGCCGCGCGCTCTGCCGCATGCGCTGAATATGCCGGTCCATGCGAAAAATGTGCACGGAACCGTCGGGACGGCGGTAGGCCTTGAATCCCTCGAAGCAGGTGCTTGCATAATGCAGCACATGCGCGGCCGGACTGAGTTCGATCGGTGCGACCGGCTTGATTTCGCTCGGGCTCCAGCGGCCCTCTCGATACGTGGCCACGGCCATATGAGAGGTCAGCAACGTGCCGAATGCGGGTCGTTGGGGTTGCGAAGTCATTTGGATTTCACCTTGGGTATGAAGATCGTCGCCGGATGTTCGAGCAGTTCTTTCAACGCTTGAATCATGGCCGCTGCATCATAGCCGTCCACGAAGCGATGATCGAATGAGGAAGACAAATTCATGATTCGGCGCACCACCACGGCGCCGTGATGCACCACGGGCCGCTCGATCGCCTTGTTCAGCCCGATGATGGCCACCTCGGGCGCATTGATGATGGGCGTCGAGGCGATGCCGCCCAGCTTGCCCAGGCTGGTCACCGTGATGGTCGACCCGGCGAGTTCATCGCGAGTCGCCTTGTTGCTGCGCGCGCGTTCCGCGAGCCGCCGAATCTCGGCGGCGACTTCCCACAGCCCCAGAGCGTCTGGGCATTGCGCACCACCGGAACCTTGAGGCCGTCCGAAGTCTGGGTGGCGATGCCGACATGCACCGCGCGATGGCGGACCAGCACCCCGCGCGCGGCGTCGTACAGCACATTGCACTGCGGAAAGGATTCCAGCACCCGCGTCAGCGCCATGACCACCAAGGGCAGGTAGCTCAAGCTGCCGGCGTCCGCCGGCCGCGACACAGTTCAAGTGCTGCCGCAGCGACTCGAGTTCGGTGACATCGACTTCCTCGACGTAGGCGAAGTGCGGAATAGTGCGCTTGGCCTCGCTCATACGTTCGGCGATCAGGCGGCGCAAGCCGATCACTTTGATTTCCGACGTTTCCGCGGAAACGTCCGCGCGATTCGGCGCCGGCAGCCTGCGACGCCGCGGCACCGGGCGACGCTCGCCGGACGCCGCAGCCACGTCGTCGCGCAGGATGCGTCCGCCGGGACCCGACCCCACGACCGTGGACAAATCGATGCCCGCCTCGCGCGCGCGGCGCCGATTCGCGGGCGATGCCATGACGCGGCCTTGGCGTGCGCGCGCGGCAGCACGAGCGCGCGAGGGCATGCGGGTCGGCCGCTGAGGTGGCAGCCGCGGTCGGCGTTGGGCAGCCGCAGGTGATGCGCGCGCCGCAGGCGGCGTGCCGCGCCGCCGTTCGCCGGTGCGCCGCCCACAGCACCGCACCCTCGCCCAACATCGAACACGATCAGCGGCGAACCCACCGCCACCTTGTCGCCCGGCGCGCCGGTGATCGACACGACCCGGCCGCTCACGGGCGCGGGCACTTCCACCGCGGCCTTGTCGGTCATCACTTCGACGATGAGCTGATCCTCGGTCACCGCATCGCCCGGCTTGGTGTGCCAGGCGACGATTTCCGCATCCACCGTGCCTTCGCCCAAGTCCGGCATCTTGAATATGAACTGGCTCATGCGGACTCCATGACGGTCTTGAGCGCCGTCGCGACCCGCGCCTGGCCGGGAAAGTACTCCCATTCGAAGGCATGCGGATAGGGCGTGTCCCAGCCCGTGACCCGCTGTATCGGCGCTTCCAAGTCCCAGAAACATTCCTCCTGAACGATGGACAGAATCTCCGGCGCCGAATCCCGAGAAGCGGGTGGCCTCGTGCGCCACGACGCAGCGGCCCGTCTTGCGCACCGAGGTGCAAATGGTGTCCGACATCCAGCGGCACCAGCGATCGCAGATCGATGATCTCGGCATCCAGGTTCATCGCGGCCGCCGCGGCGGCCGCGACGAACACCATGGTGCCGTAGGTGATGATGGTGACATCCGCGCCGGCGCGCACGATGTCGGCCTTGCCCAGCGGCACCTTGTAATAGCCCTCGTCGACCTCGCCCTTGGGGTGCGCGCTCCAGGGGACGGCGGGCTTGCCCGGATCGCCGTCGAAGGGACCGTTATAAAGCCGCTTGGGCTCGAAGAAGACCACCGGATCATCGTCCTCGATGGACGTGATCAACAGGCCCTTGGCATCGTAGGGGTTCGACGGCATCACCACTTTGATGCCGCTGACATGGGTGAAAATCCCTTCCGGACTTTGCGAATGCGTCTGACCGCCGCGGATGCCGCCGCCGCAGGGCGTGCGAATGGTCACCGGCGCGAAGAACTCTCCGGCGCTGCGATAGCGGATGCGCGCCAATTCACTGCAGATTTGATCGAAGCCCGGATAAATGTAGTCCGCGAATTGAATTTCGGCGACCGGGCGCAGGCCATTGACGCTCATGCCGATGGCCGTGGCGATGATGCCGCCTTCGGCGATGGGCGTGTCGATGACCCGATGCTCGCCGTACTTGCGCTGCAGTCCCTCGGTGGCGCGAAACACGCCGCCGAAATAGCCGATGTCCTCGCCCATGAGCACCACCGACGGATCCCGCTTGAGCATGATGTCCATGGCGGAATTCAGGGCCTGAATCATGTTCATGTTGGCCATGGGCTCAAGTTCCCTCTGAGCCGCATTGCCGTTTTCCGCACGCATCAAGGCCCGCTGCTTCTGCAAGTGCTCGGGCATTTCCTTGAACACGTCCTCGAACATCAAATCGGCATTGAGCCGCGGGCCCTCGCTCATGGTGCCGAAGGCCGTCGCCTCCTTCCAGCTCGAGGCGACCAGCGCCTCGAGTTCGGCCGTCAGCGCCTGGTGACGCGCCTCCGACCACTCCCCGAGCCCGATCAGATGCTGCTTGAGCCGCAGGATGGGATCGCCCAGCGGCCAGTGCTCGTGATCGTTCTTGGCTCGATAGCGCGCCGGATCGTCGCTGGTGGAATGCGCGGCGCCGCGATAGGTGACCAATTCAATCAATGTGGGTCCGGCGCCGGTGCGCGCCCGCTCGGCCGCCCACTGCGTCACGGCATAGACCGCGAGAAAGTCGTTGCCGTCGCACGCGAACGCCCGCGATGCCATAGCCGGGGCCGCGCGCCGCGAACGAGCGCTGCTCGCCGCCGGCATATCCCTGAAAAGTCGAGATGGCCCACTGATTGTTCACCACGTTCAGAATGACCGGCGCCTGATACACCGAGGCAAACAGCAGGGCATGATGAAAATCGGCCTCGGCGCTGCTGCCCTCCCCGATCCAGCTCGCCGCCAGATGATCTTCGCCCTTGATGGCCGCCGCCATGGCCCAGCCCACCGCCTGCGGAAACTGAGTCGCCAGATTGCCGGAGATGGAAAAAATATTGCCGGCCTTGGAGTGATACATCACCGGCAGCTGCCGCCCCTTGCACATGTCCCGCGTGTTGGACAGGAGCTGGCACATCAGATCGACCAGCGCGATGCCGCGCACGATCTGCAGGCCCTGATTGCGGTACGAAGGAAACAGCATGTCGCCCGGACGCAGCGCCATGCACTGCGCCACCGACACGGCCTCCTCGCCCAGGGAGCGAATGTAGAACGAGATCTTGCCGGCGCGCTGATTGCGCTGCATTCGATCGTCGAACAAGCGCGTCAGCAGCATGTGGCGCAGTCCGATCTGCAATTCCGCGGGATCGAGATGCGGATGCCAGGGTCCCACCGCGTTCCCGGCATCATCGAGCACCCGCACCAGATCGACCGACAGAGACTCGATGTCGCGCGCGCGCGCGTTGACATCGGGCCGTGCCACGGCGCCGGCGGGCGAGAGCTGCACATAACTGAAGTCGGGCACTTCACCCGGGTCGGGCGGGCGGGCTGGGCAAATGCAGGCGCGAGTGTTTGTTCATTCGCATAATTTACCGCCCTCCGCCCGCCGAATGTTGCATTCATTCGGGAGGCACCGGATAATTCGGTATATTCATTCCGAAATATGGGCGATCAATGGAAAATTCATCTCGCCCCGCCATCGATCGCCTGGATCTTCGCCTGCTCGACATTCTACAGCGGCAGGGCGCCCTGTCGGTCGCCGAGGTGGCCGCGCAAACCCGGCTCTCCACCACCACCTGCTGGCGGCGCATTCAGCAGCTCGAGCAGAACGGCGTCATCAAGGCGCGGGTCGCGCTCTTGGATCGCAATGCCCTGGGGCTCGATGTGACCATTTTCGCGCACGTCAAGCTCGCGACCACCGGACGCGCCGCGCTCGCCGAATTCGAAGCGGCGATTCGCGACCGTGCCGAAGTGCTGGAGTGCTACACGCTCACCGGCGAATGGGATTTTCTGCTGAAGATCGTCACCCAGAACATCAAGGCCTTCGAAGCCTTCTATCTCGACTACCTGTCGCGCATTCCCTGCGTGCGGTCGGTGAATTCATCCGTGGCCGTCACCGTCATCAAGGAGTCGACCGCGCTGCCCTTGGGGATTTAGCTCAGCCGCTGCGCAAAGTGGAACGCAGCTGAATGCCGTCATGCTCGCTGAACAGCTCGGCCACCCAGTCGACGAACACGCGGATCTTGCTCGACAGGTGCCGGTTCTCCGGATACACCACGTTGAGCGGCGCGGGCTCGGGAAACCAATCGCCGAGCAGCAATTCCAGGCTGCCGCGCTCCATCGCCTCCTTGAGCACGAAGGCGGGAATCTGCGCGATGCCCAAGCCCGCTTCGGCGGCGGCCACGTAGCTGTTCTCATCGTCGAGAGCGATATGGCCGCGAAGCGATGTCTGTATGCGCACGCCGTTTTTGGCGAACACCCAGTCGAAGATCTTGCCCGTGCGCGGCGAGAAGTGATTGATGCAGCGGTGCGCGCTCGAGTTCGTCGGGATGATGCGGCTCGCCATGCGCCGCGAGATAGGACGGCGAGGCGCAGGTGCCGAAATAGAGCAGGCCCACGCGGCGCGCAATCAGCGTGGAATCCTCGAGCTCGCCGCTCCACACGCGCGCAGTCGATACCCTCCTCGATCAGATCCGTGCGGCGCTCGCTGCAGCCGAGCTGCAGCTCGATGTCCGGATACCGGGCAAAAAACGCCGGCAGCGCCGGCACGATGACCAATCGCGCCATCAATGTCGGTACTTCCACGCGCAGCCGCCCCTGGGGGCTGGCGTGGTGCTGCGCCAGGGATTCCTCGGTCTCGCGAACCTCGGCCAGGATGGCGACGCAGCGCGGATAGTAGGCCGCGCCGTCGGTGGTCACGCTGACGCTGCGGGTGGTGCGGTTGAGCAGCTTCACCCCCAGATCGGCTTCCAGCTGCTGAATCAATGTCGTCGCGGTGGCCTTTGGCATTTGCAGGCTGTCGGCGGCGCGCGTCACGCCGCCGGTCTCCACCACCCGCACGAATACCTGCATTGCCTGAAGCTTGTTCATGTCGATTGTTCATATTACTGAATAGTCCATTCATATTCCAACGCTTTAACTATGCAATTACGAACAATATTCTACTGCCGAGGCTATCAGCCATTGAGTTATCTCATACACCCTCACCTGCAGGACACTTCATGAGCTCCAAGATCAAACACGTGACCGACACCACCTTCAACAGCGAAGTCCTGGAATCCTCCCTCCCGGTTTTGGTCGACTACTGGGCCGAGTGGTGCGGCCCCTGCAAGATGATCGGACCGCATCTCGATGAGTCAGCCGACAGTTACGCCGACCGGCTTGAGCGTCGCCAAGATCAACGTCGACGAAAATCAAGTCCGTGCCTTCGCGCTATCACGTGCGCGGCATTCCCACCCTGATGCTCTTCAAGAATGGAGAAGTGGTGGCGACCAAGGTCGGCGCCGTGTCCAAGTCGCAGCTGTCGGCATTCATCGACGCGAACTTGTAAGCGCGGCAGCCTTCGCGTGCCGGCGTGCGTCGATGGCAGCGGGAGCGTGTGGACTCCCGAGGCTCAGGCAGCAGCACTGTCGCTCCCATGGTGCGCCTGCCCTCCAGGTCGCGGTGCGCGGCGGCCGCATCCTGCAGGGCCACGCGCTGGCCGACATGGGCCTTGATTTGCCCCGAGGCCAGCCTGGCGAACAAATCCGCGGCGCGCGAGGACAGCTCCTCGCGGCTTTTGATGTAGTCGAACAGCATGGGCCGCGTCGCATACAGCGAACCGCCGGAGGCGAGTTCGGAGAACTTGAAATCCGCGATCATTCCCGAGGACTGGCCGAAGTGGACGAACATGCCGCGCATTCGTCAGACATTTGAGCGAGCCGCGCCACGTGTCCTTGCCCACCGAATCGTAGACCACGTCGCAGCCCTTGGATCCGGTGATCTCCTTGACCCGCGCCGACGAAATCCTCGGCGCGATAGTCGATGACGTGGGTATAGCCGTTGGCCTTGGCGATGGCCGCTTTCTCCGGCGATCCCGCAGTACCGATCGATATCGCCCCGAGCACCTTCAGCCACTGCCCCAGCAGCAGCCCGACGCCGCCGGCGGCCGCATGCACCAGCACGGTGTCGCCCGCCTTGACCGGATAACACGAGGTGAGCAGAAATTGCGCCGTCAATCCCTTGAGCATGACCGACGCGGCCACGTCGAAGCGACGGCGTCGGGAAGCTTGACCAGCCGTCTCGGCGGGGACCACCCGCTGAGTGCGGTAGGCACCCAAGGGCAGAGTGTAGGCGACACGATCGCCCGCTTTCAGATCCCCGACGCCCTCGCCGACCTCCGCCACCACTCCGGCGGCCTCGGCGCCGGGAATCAGCGGCGTCGAGGGCCAGGGATACAAACCGCTGCGGAAGTAGGTGTCGATGAAGTTCACGCCGATGGCGCGCTGCACGATGCGCACCTCGCCGCGCCCGGGCGCCGCGGTGTCCAAGTGCCGTCCATTCCAGCGCCTCGGGTCCGCCGGCCGTGCGCACCACCACGCCCATGTCCGCCACTTGATCCGTCATAGCCTACCTCACCAAAGTTTCAACGAAGCGCCGGATGCGCACGATGGCCTGGCGCAGCAGCGCCTCGTCGGTGGCAAAGCACACGCGCACGAAACCCCGGGTCTCCTTGCCGAAGGCTCCGCCGTCGAGCACCGACACGCGTTCGGTCCTGTACAGCTCGCACATGAAATCGTAGCCTGAAAGGCCGGTGCCGCGCACATCCACCAGCAAGAACATCCCCGCGTCCGGGACGAAGCATTGCAGCCCGCGGATGCCGCCGAGCCCCGCCAGCAGAAAATCGCGCCGCGCGGCGCAGTATTCGCGAATTCGGGATTCCGCGGCGTCCGATACGCCGAGCGCCGTGACCGCCGCCTCCTGAACGAAGCCCGGCAGACCGAACAGCATGCACTGCGCCATGGCTTCGGCATGGATGCACCAGCTGGGGCGGCCCCACCAGCCAGCCGGCCCGCCAGCCGGGCATGGCATGCGACTTGGACAGGCTGCTGATGGTCACCACCTGTTCCGGCAGCTCGGCGGCGAGGCTCGGCACTCGGCCGCCCGGCGCAAGCCCCGCGTACACCTCGTCCGCCACCACCCACAATGAATGCCGGCGCGCGAGATCGCCGATCACCGCCAAATCCGCCTTGCTCAAAATCACCCCGCTGGGATTGTTCGGCGTGGCGAAAAACAGCGCGCGCGTGCGCGGCGTGATCGCCGCCTCGAGCGCCGGCAAATCGACGCGAAATCCCCGCGCCGCCGGCGCCGCCACCCGCACCATCCGCGCGCCCGACACCTCGAGCGTGGCGGGATAGCTCGGATACAGAGGTTCCAATGCGATCACCTCATCGCCGGGTCCGGCAATGCACAGCGAGGTCACGAACAATGCATTCTGCGCTCCGGCCAGAAAGATGACGTTGCCGGCATCGGCCGGCTGGCCCGTGCGCGGCGCGGTGCGCGGCCGCGATCGCCTCGCGCAAGTGCTGCCGTCCGGTCGCCGGCGTGTAATGCGTGTCGCCGCCGCGCAATCTCTCGATGGCCCGTTCCAATACCGCCGGCGGCGTCTCGAGATCCGGATCGCCGACGCTCAGCAAGATCACATCTTCGCCGCGCTCTTGGGCCATGCGCGCGGCGTAGTGAATGACCCAGGCATCCGCGCCGTCGCCCGCGATTCGCTTGACCAGAGGATGAATATCGCATTTTTTCCCTTGCCTACCGGATGGCAGTGAGCAATCCTAACGCGCTTCATGAACTAATGTTCAACTACGAGAAGAGTTCCATGTCGCGCAATATCGGCGGTTATCTCGATCACGCCGGGCCTACATTGATCGAGATCGTGGCGCCGAGCTTCGAGAAATAGAATCAGCCCAACAAGTCGCGAACCGCCGGCGAAGGATTGCCGCCGCAAATCAGCACCACGGCTTTGCGGTCCGCATAGCGCTGCCGCCTCCTTGAAATAAGCCGCCGAGCGCCACGCCGCCCGCGCCTTCCATGGCCCAGCCCTGCGCGTGGCCCCAGCGCATGGCGCTCAGGATTTCATCCTCCGTGACCAAGCACGCCGTGATGCATGACCTCGCGGCACAGATCGAAGGTGATGGAGCCCGCCTCGACGCCGCCGGCCGTGCTCTCGCTCAAGGTGGGCAGACTCCGGTGCCTCGATGATCCGGCCCGCCTTGAGGCATTCGTACAAAACGGCGGAATTCTCCGGCCAGCAGCCGATCACTTCGGCGCGCGGCGCCTGGGTGTGCAGCAGCGTGCCGATGCCGCTGATCAGCCCGCCGCCGCCGGTGGCGATGAATATGGCGTCCAAGTCGGGCAGCTGGCGCAATAGCTCCACGGCGACGGTGCCCTGCCCGGCCACCACATACGGATCGTTATAGGGCGAAACGTAGCTGCGCCCGGTCTTGGCGGCCGCCTCTCGCGCCGCGACTTCGGCGGCCAGCGGATCGTCTCCGACGAGCCGAATTCTCGCGCCCTGCTTGATGATTTTTTCTCTGCTTGGCCTGCGACACCTGCGAGCTCAAGAATACTTCGGCATCGATGCCGAGAATCTTCGCCGCCGCCGCGACCCCCAATCCATGATTGCCGGTGGACGATGTGATCACTCCCGCCGCCGCCTCCTGCGGGCTCAAGCTCATGAGCTTGTTGGTCGCGCCGCGCAGCTTGAAGGAGCCGGTGGTCTGCAGCTGTTCGAGCTTGGCGTAGGCCATGGCCGAGACGCCGGCGGCTGCGCAGCGCCCGGCGACTGCGCGTTGCGCGGCAGCGGCACCAAGGGTGTTTCGCGCACCACCGAATACACGCGCTTCGCCGCCTCATGAATCATCGGCAGCACTTCGCTGGTCAACATCGGCAATGTATTCGCCCCTTGAGTCAAAAATCGACTAACTTGGTATCATTGACAAATAATGCCGGCACAAACGGCAACCGGCTCGACAACCATAAGGGGACGACATGAAAATCACAATGGGCCGCATTGCGGCGCTCGCGTCGGCGCTTCTGGCATTGCCGGCTTTCGCCGCCGAACAAATCAAAGTGGTCGAACGGCCGGTCGGCGAGACCACCCTGGATCTCGGGCCCAAGGGCGATTCCATCGGCGACATGCTGGTGTTCGCCAACGGCGTGTTCGACGCGGCCAACAAGACTCAGGTCGGCAGCGATCAGGGCTATTGCGTGCGCACCATCGTCGGCAAGAGCTGGGAGTGCTTTTGGACCCTGACGCTGAAGGCGGGCCAAATCACCGTCGAAGGACCCTTCATGGATGAAGGCGACTCGCTGTTCACCGTCACCGGCGGCACCGGCAAGTACGCGGGCGCCAAGGGCAGCATGAAACTGCATCCCCGCGACGCCAAATCCTCGAGCTACGACTTCACCTACGATCTTCTGTAATGGCCTACACCCTCGAACATTGTCTGCGCAGCCGGCAGGATTTTCCGGCGCTCACCGCCAACCCCGGCCTCGCCTTCCTCGACGGACCGGGAGGCAGCCAGGTGCCGCGCGCCGTGGTCGATGCCATCGCGAACGTCTATGCCTCGTGCAATGTAAATACGCACGGCAACTTTGCGCCCTCGCGGGAGGTGGATAGGCGCATGGCGAACGCGCGCAGCGTCGTCGCCGCTTTTCTCGGCGCGGAAAGCGGCTCGTGCATATCCTTCGGTCAAAGCATGACCACGCTCAGCTTCAACTTGAGCGCCGCCATCGGCCGCACCTTGCAGAAGGGCGACGAGGTGCTCATTACCCAGCTGGACCACGAGGGAAATCGAGGGCCGTGGCTTGGCCTTCAGGAGCGCGGCGTCGTCGTGCGCGAGGTGCGCCTGCTGGAATCCGGCGAGCTGGATGCCGCCGACATGGCCGCCAAGATCACGCCTCGCACCAAGCTGTTCGCCATCGGCGCATCGGCGAATTCGCTGGGAACGGTCAACGACCTTGCGCTGGCGCGTCGCTTGACCCGGCAAGTCGGTGCCCTGCTGGTGATCGACGCCGTTCACTACGCGCCGCATTTCGTGGTCGACGTTCAGGCACTCGGCACGGATTTTCTGCTCTGCTCGGGCTATAAATTCTATGGTCCGCATGTGGGCGTGCTGTATTCACGTCCCGGCGCTCTCGATGGGTTGCCGACCGACCGGTTGAGCGTGCAGGATCCCGCGGCCCCCTACCGCATAGAAACCGGCACGCTGAATCACGCGGCGATCGACGGCGTACGCGCGGCGGTGGAGTACATCGCGGGCTGGGGGGGCGGTGCGACCTTGCGCGAGCGCATAGTCGACGCCATGACGCACATCTCGGCGTACGAGCATGAATTGGCAAAGGCCTATCATGACGCCGTGCGCGCCATTCCCGGCGTTCGTGTCTGGGGCCCGGACTTTGCGGCCGGCCGCGCGCGTGCGCCCACCGTATCGATCACTCTGGACAAGGCCACGGCGGCCGAAGCCGCCACCGCGCTGGGCAATCAAGGCATCTGCGTGTGGGACGGAGACTTCTACGCGGCGCGCCCGGTGCAAGTGCTCGGACTGGCCGAGCGCGGCGGCCTGCTGCGCACCGGCATCTCCATGTACAACACCCGCGATGAACTGAACCGCCTGCTGGCGGGCATCGAAGAACTGGCGTAAGCGAGAACAGCCGGCTGCGTCGGCGGCCGGCCCCTCAGCGCGCGGCGATGTCAGCGCCCGGCTAGATGCACCGCGAGCTGCTCGGCATGAGTGCTGAGCTCCGTCGCCGCCGTCGCCTCCCAATGGCCGGCCCGCAACATGGGGCCCAGATAGTAGAGGTGTTCGCTCGGCCGCCCTTGCGCATCCACGCAGGCCCCGTAGCGCGCCGTGCGCAGGCCGAGGTTCAACGCATCCTCGGACACCCATCCCGCCGTGCGCAAGAATTCCAGCAGCGGCACCGCCCCACGCTCGAGCACGTAGTCCGGACCCGTCGCGTTGACGATCAAGTCCACGGTCAGCGTGGCGGATCCGCCTCCGCGCGGCCGCCACGACACCTTCAATTGCTCTCCTGCCGCAGTCACCGAATCGATGCGGCCCGCGTTCACCCGCAGCCTTCCGCTGTGCCGCAGCGAGGCGATGTGGGCGCCCAATCGCGGCGGCATTCGGTGCCGGTGCACGTCCCAGTACGCAAGGCCGAGGCGACATCGGCCATGGTCAATCCATTGCCGACGATCAGCACCGAGTGCTGCGCCGAGAGTGTTTTCGGCACTTCCCATGGATCATGCCGATATCCCGCGTGACCGCTGAGCGCGGCGGCCCACGGCGGCAAGGCGGGGGGCGGATTCCCCAGCGCCAGAATCACGCGATCCGCCGCGATCGGCGCGCGATCGGTGAACTCCGCGGCGAGAGGCTTGCCGCCGCTGCGCCGAGTGACGCGCCGCACTTCATCGAAGATGCGAAGCAGGCGTGTGCCGGCGGGCGCCGCGCGCTCGGCCTGCAACAGCAAGTCCTGCAGGTACTCGCCGTACAGCGCGCGCGGCAGAAAATCCTCGCCGTCGGCGTCCGGCCGGCGGCGCTGCGCAAAGTGCAGAAATTGCAAGGGGTCCCGCGAATCCGCCGACAGCCGTGCCGCAGGCACATTGAGAAGATAAGGAAACTCACGCGCGGCATACGCCACGCCGCGGCCCATGACGGGACCCCGTTCGACCAGGACGATGTCGGTCGCATCGGACGGCGGCCGGCGCAGCAGATTGGCGGCCAGCACCGTGCCGCAAAAGCCGCCGCCGACGATGACCAGGGTGGTGTGCATGCTTGAAAATTCTACCCAGTAGCCGTTTCATTCTTTCGATAACATTCTGCGCAATTCGTGGTCAAATAGCCCATGGGAATTCCAGCGAGGACAGGCCTATGCGACCTAGCAAATTGACCTATTACGCGGATTTCGTGGTCTATCCCGTGGTAATCGTCGGACTGGCGGCTGCCGGGCTGGCGCAGTCGACTTGGCAGAATCGCGCTGAATGGCTGTGCGCGGCCACGGCGGGTTTTGTGACCTGGACGCTGTTGGAGTACGTCCTGCACCGCTCGGTGCTGCACAAAAAAACCTACTTCGCGCCCATGCACGGGGAGCACCATGCTGCGCCTTTGTCATTCATCGGGACGCCGGCATGGGTCAGCGTGTCGGTGCTCAGCCTGGCTTTTTTGGTTCCCGCCTGGTATTGGCTGGGGTTCAACGTCGCCGATGGACTCACCGTCGGTGTGATGCTCGGATATTGGTGGTATGGCGTGGTGCATCACATGGTTCATCACCGCGCGAACACCGCATCGCCCTCCTATTTCAACAACCTCCGCGCCTGGCACATGCGTCATCACTACTCGCCGAAAAGCGGCAACTTCGGCGTCACCACCTCGATTTGGGACCATGTGTTCGGCACCGCCATTCCGATCCACGGCAAGGCAACGGCATTGCCCTGAGAACCGGGGGGCGTTGAACTTCGCCCAAGCGCCCATATCTAAAGTGGCAAGGGTCATTTTGACCTGCCGAGGGCCTGATATGCGAAGACTCCTACTTGCTGCAACCCTTGCCGCGTCCGTGACTTGCGCCGCGTTGCCGGCGTTTGCGGATGCCGATCCCACCTCTCAACAGATTTATGCCGCCGCCGAGAGCGGCCATCTCGACCAAGCCCAGCGGATGATCAGCCAGGTGCTGGCCGATCATCCGACCAGCGGCCAGGCGCACTACGTGCAGGCGGAGCTGTATGCGCGCGAAGGTAAACCCGCGCTCGCGCGCTCGGAACTGAGCGCCGCCGAGCAATTGAAGCCCGGACTGCCCTTCGCCAGTCCTCGAGCCGTGCAAGAACTCAAGGCGCAGCTCGGACTGACGGGCGGAGCGATCAGCCCGACGATGTTGCGGACCGTTCCGGCAGCGCGCCCATTTCCCTGGGGCACGGTGCTGGTTCTGGCCGGCGTGGTCGCCCTCCTGTTGATGGTGTTTCGCCGGCGCAATACCTATGTCCAATACCCGCGGCCAGTACCCCGGAGCCGGCCCCGGTGGCGCGCCCGGGACTTACGGACCGGGCGGCTACGGCCCCGCTCCCATGGGCGGCGGCGGAATCGGCTCGGGCATTGCGGGCGGACTCGCCTCCGGATTGGCGGTGGGCGCCGGCGTGGTGGCCGGCGAAGAGCTGGCCCATCACTTCCTGGACGGCGGCCAAAGCCAAAGCGGCGGTGTCATCCCCCCGGCCGAGGCCGGCGACTCGGGCATGAGCAATAGCGACATGGGCGGCTCCGACTTCGGCATGAATGACCCCGGCTCAGGCTGGGACGACGGCGGCGGTGGTGGTGGCGACAGCGGCGGCGGCGGCGGCGACTGGAGCTAGCCGGCCGGCCACTCGCTCAGCGGGACCACGCGAATCTTTGGGCGCCCTCCGGGGCGCCTTTTCATGTGGTAAATCCAACCCATCGGCCGAAGAAAATGACCGCGATCCAGAACGTCACCGACAAGCCGCCGGCGAGACGGGCCGCCGCGGGCGGCCGGGCGAAATCCCACTCGGCAACCCTGCGGTAGGCTCCGAGGTGGAACACCAGCATGTTCACGGCCGCGAGCGCCATGCACACGAATTTCATGCGGAATTCGAAGTTGCCGGCATAGGTCACCGCCTTGGACATGAACAGCATCGATCCGCTGGTCGCCGCGAGCACCCAGGCCGTCCAAGTCCAGGGCAGCGTCTCCTCGGTCAGCCGCGCGATTGAAGTCGCGCGCGAGGTCCAGCCGAGCAGGCGCAGATCCACCATCACGATGGACCCGAACACCAGGGTCAAGGTGAGCACGTGACAGGTCTCGACGATGGGGAACACCCATTCGGTACCGGGAATGTCCCCACGCACCGCCGCCGACAGCCAGAGATTCTGCACAGAGAGCAACACACTGTGTAGGTTCATGGCGATCCTCAGGTGTAGAACGCCGAGGTGTAGGCGATGAACCGGCCGCACACGATGATGGCGATCCACAGGATCGATGAACCGATCGCAAACACCCGGGCGCCGGCGGGACGGGTGCTCGACGCATCCCAGCGGGCGGCGTTGGCCCGGACCTTGCGGGCAAACACCGCCGTCATGGTTGCGACGATGAGGATCATGGACATCTTGGCCCAAAATGCCGGCGTGACGAACTGACGCACCGGTTCGGCGATGATCTGCACCGTCCCGGTCAAGAGCAGTATCACGAGGCCGCCCCACATCCAGGGCAGCAGATTGCCGGTCAGTTGCGAGATGGAGCGGCCCGACGCTCCGACGCCGAGCAGGCGCAGGTTGATCATGAGCGCCGAAGTAAACACCACGCAAATGCACAGGATGTGGATGGCTTGCGAGGTGGGCACCACCCACAGGTGATTCTGGAATTGCTGGCTGAGCGGCGTGGCCGCCAGCCAGTCGGCGAATGGACGTAGCATGTTCAATCACCCAGCGCGGGCGGCGGCCGCCAGGCCAGCAGTACGGCGCATACGCTGCCCACGACGACCACCGGCAAGATGCCGGTGAGCACGTGGGAAGTCGACATGCCGCCGACCACCAGCAAGCCTCCGAGAAGCGGCCCGACCATGGAACCGAAGCGGCCGGCAGCCACGGCGAAGCCGACGCCGGCGCCGCGAATCCGCGTCGGATAGCACAGCGGCGCATAGGCATACAGAGTGGACTGCGCCGCCAGCACCGCGGCGCCGAGCACGAACACCACCGCCACCACCAGGGCCGGCTGTCTCGGCGCGGCGGCCAGAAGCAGAAGAAGCGATGGCAATCCGATGAAGGCGAGCAGAACGCTGCGTTGACGCCGCCGCGTCTCGAGATGGGCACCCATGAGGACGGCGCCGAGGCATCCGCCGATATTGAAGGCGATCATTGCGGCGGCGGACTGCGATTTGCTGAGCCCGCTGCTCACCAAGAGCGTCGGCAGCCAATTGAGCAGCAGATAAAGCGTCATCAGCGCCAGGAAGAAGCTCACCCACAGCAGCACGGTTCGGCCGGCGCGCCCTTCGCCGATGACCGCGGACACACCGGCTGCAATTCTCCGGCTTGGAGCGGCGCCGGCCCGAACAGCCCGGAATGCCTGGGACTCCGGCAGCAGAGCCGCAATGGCCGGGGCGACGAGCAAGGGCGCAACGCCGCCCAGCACGAAAATCCAGCGCCACTGCGCGGCCGCGATGAGCAGGGTGAGCAAGCTGGCCAGCGCCCCGCCCAGCGGCATGCCGGCATAGATGATGGTCACCGTGAGGGTGCGCCTATGCTCCGCCGCGCTCTCGGCGCCCAGAGAGATGAGGTTGGGCAGTGCTCCGCCCAGACCGAGCCCCGCCAGCAAACGGACCCAGATCAGTGATTCGATATTCAACGCCCAGGCCGTCAGCAATGAAAAGAGTCCGAACACCGCGACCGAACCGACCAATACACTCTTGCGGCCGATACGGTCGGCCAGCCGCCCGCCGAACGCCGCCCCGCACATCAATCCCAAGGTGCTGGCGCTGAAAAAATAAGACAGTAACTGGCTGCCCGGATGAAGCTCCCCGATGATCCCATGGGCGGCCACTCCCGCCGCCTGCAGATCGATGCCCTCGCACAGGGCCGCGAGAAAGCACAAGATCAAAGTGCGGGAGCCCATGCCTATCCGTAGCGTCCGACGGCGGTCGCCACGGAATCGTGCAGCGCCTTCATGCCGAAGGAAATATCCTGCACGACGCCGTCGACGAAGAATGTCGGCGTGGCGCGAATATGGCTGCGGCGCGCGCCCTCGACGTGCTCGCGCACCTTCTGCAAGTAGATGTGATCGTCCATCTCCGCGGTGTAGCGCGCCATGTCGAGACCCAGATCCGTCGCATAGCGATACAGATCCTTATCCTTCAGGTGCGCCTGATTCTGGAACAGCAGCATCGTGCATGGGCCAGAATTTTCCCTGCGCCGCGGCGGCCTCCGAGGCTTCCGCCGCCATCAAGGCGTGCGGATGGGCCTCCTGCAGCGGAAAATGTCGGAACACGAAACGAATCCTGCTCGGGAAACCGCTCCAACAGCAGCTTCGGCGTCCGTCGCCGCGACCTTGCAGCTCGGGCACTCGAAGTCGCCGTACTCGACCACGGTCACGCGCGCATGCTCCGAACCCTGCATGTGATCGGTGGGCTCCAGCGGCACGGCCAACGTCATAGACGGTGCGTTTGGGCTCATTTGGATCGACTCCTCGGAGTTCCGATGTACTCAGCCGCGGTGCGCGGGCGATTCAACGGTCGGATTTTCACACGAATCAGGCTCGATCGGCGCAGCAGCTGCAGCTCGCCCTCCCGTCCTATCCAACCGGCGTCGAGTGTACGCTGCAGGCCGTCGATTCCGTCGACGGGTATCCCGTCGAGGGAAATCATGCGATCTCCGACCTCGATCCCCGCCTGCGCGGCCGGACTGCCGGCCACCAATTCCAGCACATGCACGGCGCGGTTGCCGGACAAACCGAAATGCCGCACCACGCGCGTCGCGATCGGCACCGTGGCGCTCCGGAGACCCCGATATAGGCGCGGCGCACCCGGCCGTGCGCGAACAACTGCGCGATGACCCATTTCGCCGTGTTGATTCCCGTGGCAAAACAAATCGCCTGGGCTTGCGGGATCATCGCGGTATTGACGCCGATCACCCGTCCCTTGGAGTCGACCAGCGGGCCGCCGGAATTTCCCGGATTGAGGGCGGCGTCGGTTTGAATCACATCGTGCATGAGCCTGCCGGAGGTGGCGCGCAGGGTGCGCCCGAGCGCCGATACGACGCCCGTCGTCACGGTCTTCGAATAGCCCAGCGGATTGCCGATGGCGATGGCCACCTGCCCCACTCTCAAAGCCGCGGAATCGCCGAATTCCACGTAGGGCAGAGCGGCGGGCGAGCCGATTCGCAGCACCGCCAAGTCCGAGTCCGGATCGCTTCCGACCAGGTCGGCGCTGAAGCGCGTATCGTCATTCAAGCGCACCGCGATCTCGTCCGAGCCGTGCACCACATGGCTGTTGGTCAACAGATAGCCGTCCGGAGTGAATAGGAATCCCGAACCGCTGCCGTGCAGGGACGACGAGCGCCCGGCGCGCCGCGAGGCTCAGCGCCGCCGCCCGCGGGCCGTCCCGCGCGGTGCACCACCTCGATGAAAGTCACCGCCGGCGCCACTCGCTCCAAGGCACCAATCACCGCGTCCGAGTAGGCGTCGAGCAGGGAGGCGTCGCGGTCCACCGCGCGGCCGCCATGACCGCCACCGCCGACATCGCGGCTGTCGCTATCGCCAGGGTCATCGCCGCCGAACGCATCGTCGTTGACGGGCGACTCCCCGCCCGCATCGTCCACGGCAACCCACTGCGGTATCAGCATGCTCAGCTCAGGATGATTTTCGGCTTCTCGGCCAGGCCTTCCACGATGAGCCGGTTGACGCGGCGGACGAAGATCGCCGGGTCGTCCAGTTCACCGCCCTCCGCCAGCATGGCCTGGTCGTACAGCACATGCGCCAGATCCGCGAACGCGGCCTCATCGGCAGTGTCCCTGAGCCGCTCGATCAAGGGATGCTTGGGATTCAATTCGAGATTCGGCAGCGTGGCGAACGGATTGTTCTGCCCCGCCTGCTTGAGAATGCGGCCCATGCGCAGGCTCATGCCGAATTCACCCGCGACCAGCACGGCCGGCGAGTCGGTCAGGCGCGCGGACACCTGCGCGCGCGGCGATCTTGCCGGTCAGAATCTTGACCAGCCGCTCGGTGGTGTCCTTGAAGGCCGATTCGGCAGCGGCCTTCTCGGGCGTCTCGATCGCGGAGGCCACATCGGCGGCGGCGCTCGCGACATTCGCCAGCGCCTTGCCTTCGAACTCGTGCAGGTGGCCGGCCACCCACTCGTCGATGCGGTCCGTCAGCAGCAGCACTTCCATTTCCTTGGCGCGAAAGCCCTCCAGATGCGGGCTGTTGCGCGCGGCGGCCAGCGTATCGGCGGTCAGGTAATAGATGCTCTTCTGATCCGCCTTCATGCGCGAGACGTACTTCTCGAGCGTGACTTCGGCGGCATCGCCCGTCGCCGCGGTGGAATGAAACCGCAGCAGCTTCGCGATCCGCTCTTTCTGGCCCGGATCCTCGATGATGCCTTCCTTCAGCACCACGCCGAAGGTCTTCCAGAATTCCGCGTACTCCTCCGGCTTGTTCGCCGCCAGATCCTCGAGCAGGTCCAGCGAGCGCTTGACCAGCGCGGACTTGATCTTCTCGACGGTGCGATTGTTCTGCAGCAGCTCGCGCGACACATTCAGGGGCAGGTCCGCCGTATCGACCAGCCCGCGCATGAAGCGCAGGTACGGCGGCAGCAACTCCGCCGCCTTGTCCATGATGAACACGCGCTTGACGTACAGCTGAATGCCGCCCTTCTGCTCGCGCTCGAACAGATCGAAGGGCGCGCGCTTCGGCAGGTACAGCAGCGAGGTATATTCGATATTGCCCTCGACCTTGTTGTGCGCCCAAACCCGCGCGCGCCTCGGAGTCGTGAGTGATGTGCTTGTAGAAGGCCTGGTAGTCCTCGTCGCTGAGCTCGGCCTTGGGACGGGTCCAGAACGCCTTGGCCTGGTTGACGGTCTCCTCGGTATCGCCCGTTTTCAGGACGATGGGCATGCTCAAGTGATCCGAGTACTTGCGCACCAATTGGCGCAGCCGCGCCGGCTCGAGGAACTCCTTGTCCTCATCGCGCAGGTGCAGGATCACTTCGGTGCCGCGGTCCGGCTTGTCGTCGGCTTGAATCTGGTACTGGCCTTCGCCGTCCGACTCCCAGCGCACCGCGGGCGAGTCGCTGCGCTTCGTCAGCACCGTGACCTTGTCGGCGACGATGAACGCCGAATAGAAGCCCACGCCGAATTGGCCGATCAGCTGCGCATCCTTGGCGGAATCGCCGCTCAAGGTCTCCAGGAATTTCTTGGTGCCGGAGCGCGCGATGGTGCCGAGATTGTCGATCACCTCGGCCTCGCTCATGCCGATGCCGTTGTCCTTGATGGACAAGGTGCCGGCCGCGGCGTCCGGGACCAGCGTGACGGACAGCGCGTCCGCGCCCAATAGATCCGGCTTGGCCAGCGCCTCGAAGCGCAGCTTCTCGCAGGCGTCCGAGGCATTGGAGATCAGCTCCCGCAGGAAAATCTCCTTGTGCGAATACAGCGAATGGATCACCAATCGCAATACCTGCTTGGTTTCGGCTTGGAACTCTTTGGTCTGCGGCTGTGTTTCGGTCGTCATGGCCTTTCAGTCTGTTTTAGGAGGTTGATGGTGGGCGCCGGGCGCCTCGGGTGAAGTGGGGCCGCCGCCGTCTTCTTCAAGATACTGCGTCTCTCTCAAGGCATCAGGGCCAGCCGGCCCGCGGGTCGAAGTTGAATTCCCGCTTCATTCGCTCGTAGGCCTCCTTCGCCTGGGCGGACTCGGCCGCCGGCGTGACCAGCTTGATGACGACGATTTGGTCGCCGCCGGGGAAACCCGCGCCCGCGCAAGCGCAGTTTCTGGCCGGATTGCGCTCCCGGCGGGCACGGTCAATTCGACGGTCCCGCCGAGCGTGGGCACCGCCACCTTCGCGCCCAAGGCCGCCTCCCAGGGGGCCAGCGGCAATTCGATCTGCACGTCCTTGCCCTGAAGCACGTACAGGGAATGCGGACGCACTCTGATGCGGAAGATCAGCGACGCACGGCCGCCCGCTCCCCGCAATGCGCAGCGACTGGCCATCGCCCACTCCAGCCGGGATTTGCACATCGACGGAGCGCGTACGGCCCGCCGTCGTTGAGCATGACGCGGCGCTTGGTGCCCGCGAAAGCCTCCTCGACGGTGACGTCCAGATGACCCGCATCCGCATCGGGCGGCGGCCCTCCCCCGCGGCGCCGCCACAACAGGCTGGAGAAAAAATCGCTGAAGCCGTTGAGGTCCGAGAAGCGCTGGCTGCCCGAGTGCCCGAAGCGCTGCGACCAATCCGGCGGCGGACGGAATTGCTGGCCCGTCCGGTAGTCGCGCCCCAACTGATCGTAGGCGGCCCGCTTCTCCGTATCGCGCAGTACCTCGTAGGCCTCCTGAACCTCCTTGAACTTGCTCTCGGCGTTCTTTTCCTTGCTGACGTCGGGATGATACTTGCGCGCCAGCTTGCGATAGGCCCGCTTCACCGCGTCCGCATCGGCGCCGCGAGCCACACCCAGAACTTCGTAGTAATCCTTATACTGCATGCCCACCCTGTACGATGCTAAGTCTATAAATTACAAGCATATAGCTTTTCCTGTCCGCTGAGCGGTCGTTTGCAGGGGATCGGCCGGCCCCCGTACCGAATCGCCTTGAAATTGAAGGGGAACGTCCCGACCATTACTCTGCCGCGTTACCATATTGCGGATAGTTTCCCCAAACAAAAGGCTTATGAAGCGCATTTTCCTATTTGTCGCGACGAACCTGGCCGTGCTGGCCCTGCTCTCCGTGGTGGTCTTCATCATCGAGCGGGTGTTCGGCGTGCGTTTGGCGGGGGGAGGACTGGGCGGGCTGCTGGTTTTTGCGGCGGTTTTCGGTTTCGGCGGTGCCCTGATCTCCCTGGCGCTGTCGAAATGGACGGCCAAGCGCATGATGGGGGTGCGCGTCATCGCGGCGCCCCAATCGGAACTGGAAATCTGGCTTGTGGCCACCGTCAAGCGCCTGGCCGATCAGGCCCACGTCGGCATGCCCGAAGTCGGTATTTTCGACGCCGCGGAGATGAATGCCTTCGCCACCGGCGCACGGCGCAATGCCGCCTTGGTGGCCGTGAGCAGCGGCCTGCTGCGCAGCATGTCGCGTTCCCAGGTTGAAGCGGTATTGGGTCACGAAATTACCCATGTCGCGAATGGTGATATGGTCACCCTCGCCCTGCTGCAAGGTGTGTTAAACACCTTCGTCATATTTCTGGCGCGAATCATCGGTAGCTTCGTCGATCGGGCGCTGCTCAAGAACGACCGGGAACAGTCCGGCATCGGCTTCTTTCTGACCACGATGGTGGCACAGATCGTGCTTGGAATATTCGCGAGCATGATCGTCAGCTGGTATTCGCGGCGGCGGGAGTTTCGCGCCGATCGAGGCGGCGCCGATCTTGCCGGAACCGGCAGAATGATTGCGGCGCTCGCAGGCCTTGAAGCGCAGTCAAGGGGAGCCGATGCCGCCGCAAATGCAGGCCTTTGGAATCAACACCGGCAGTGGCAGCGGCTTCATGCGGCTGTTCATGAGCCATCCGCCGCTCGATGAACGCATCGCGGCATTACAATCGTCGCCTGGCTGAGCGTCCGTGGCCGCCGGTCGAACGTACATGCACATATTTAGGAATTTAAAATGACCCCAGAAAATGAAATCGCGGTAGCGCCGCCCACAGCCGAGCGTGTGGGCCGCGAACTGTCGCGCTGGTTCGGCAACAGCGACTTTGCGACGCGGCCCCGTGAGGCGGCGACGCCGCGGGAGTCGGGCAAGCACATCGATTGGGCGCGGGTTCTGCCCTTCTTGGCTCATGCATGCCGCCTGTCTCGCCGTGATCTGGGTGGGTTTCAGCTGGGTGGCGCTCATCGTCACGCTGGTGCTCTACGTGGTGCGCATGTTCGCCATCACGGGTTTCTATCATCGGTATTTTTCCCACCGCACCTTCAAGACCTCGCGCGTGGGGCAATTCATATTCGGCCTGCTGGGCGCCTCGGCCGTGCAGCGCGGGCCGATCTGGTGGGCGGCGCACCACCGCCACCACCATGTCTACTCGGACAAGCCGGACGACGTGCACTCGCCCGTGCAGCACGGCTTTTTTTGGAGCCACATGGGCTGGTTCATGTCGCACAAGCACTTCGCCGCGGATCTATCGCGGGTGAAGGATTTGCTCAAGTACCCGGAACTTCGCTTCCTGGACCGTTTCGACGTCGTCGTGCCGACCCTTCTCGGGGTCGGCGTCTTCCTGCTGGGTGTACTGCTCAAGCACGTGGCGCCGGCCTTGGGCACGAACGGCTGGCAAATGCTGGTGTGGGGGTTCTTCGTCTCCACCGTGGCCGTCTATCACGGGACCTACACCATCAATTCCCTGTCGCACGTGTTCGGCCGCCAGCGCTACAAAACCGGCGATGCCAGCCGCAATAACGTCTGGCTGGCCATCATCACCCTGGGCGAGGGCTGGCACAACAACCATCACCACTACCCCGCCTCGGTGCGCCAGGGGTTTTACTGGTGGGAATTCGACATCACCTTCTACATGCTGAAGCTGATGTCGTTCTTCGGCGTGATCTGGGATCTGAAGCCCGTACCCGCCGCGGTTCGGGAAGGAAACGGCAAGCGCTTCTGACGGCTCCCGCGCCCGGCCATCGCACCGTCCATGCCTCGCCCGCCTGACCTCAAGACCCTAGGCGAGCTCAAGGCCGCCGTCGGCGAGGAGTCCTGGCTCGAGTCGCCGGACGCCGTGGCGCCCTACCTCACGGATTTTCGCCGCCTGTATCACGGCGCCGCCGCGCTGGTGCTGCTGCCGCGCAGCGTCGATGAGGTCGCGCGGATTTTGCGGATCTGCAATCGCGAGGAGGTGGCCGTGGTGCCCCACGGCGGCAACACCAGCTATTGCGGCGGTGCCACTCCCGATGAGGCGGGCGTCGCAGATCGTGCTGTCGCTGCGCCGGCTGAATCGCGTGCGGCAGGTCGACGCCGCCAACTATTCGATGATCGTCGAGGCGGGCTGCACGCTGGCCGAGGCGCAGGCGGCCGCCCGCGAAGCGGACCGCCTCTTCCCGCTGAGTTTGGGCTCCGAGGGCACGGCGCAGATCGGCGGTAATCTGTCGACCAATGCCGGGAGGCACCGCGGTACTGCGCTACGGCATGATGCGCGACCTGGTGCTGGGCCTCGAAGTGGTGCTCGCGGACGGCCGGGTGCTCAAGGGGCTGAAGAGCCTGCGCAAGGACAACACCGGCTACGATGTGAAATCCCTGTTCGTGGGCGCCGAAGGCACGCTCGGCGTCATTACCGCGGCGTGCCTGAAACTCTTCCCGCAGCCGGCCGACACGGCGACGGCGCTGGCCGGCATCGACTCGCCGCAGCATGCCCTGGATCTGCTGGCGCGCCTGCGCACCGCGGCCGGCGATCAAGTGACCTCGTTCGAGCTGATGCCGCGCCTGGCGGTGGAACTGACCGTGAAGCACGTGCCGGGCGTCGCCGATCCCTTGGATCAGAATACGCCCTGGTACCTGCTCATCGAGCTCACCTCGCCGAACCCGCGGCAGGATTTGCTCAGCCTGTTGACCGCGACCCTCGAGGACGCCGCCGCCGCCGGCATCGATCAGGGATGCCATGCTCGCCACCTCGATGGCGCAGGCCCAGGCCATGTGGAAATTGCGCGAATCCGTGCCCGAGGCGCAGCGCCGCCACGGCGCCAGTCTCAAGCACGATGTCTCCGTGCCGGTCTCGGCGATCCCGGCGCTCATCGAGGAAGGATCCGCGCTGGTGCGGCGCCTGGCTCCCGAAGGAGACGTCGTCTCCTACGGCCACGCGGGCGACGGCAATCTGCATTTCAACGTGAGCCAGAAGCCCGGACGCCGACATCAAGAGCTTCGTCGCCCGCGGACCGGTGCTCGAGCTTGCGATGTTCGATCTGGTCGAGAGTCTCGGCGGCAGCATCAGCGCCGAGCACGGCATCGGGCGGCTGAAGGCCGCCGAGTTCGCGCGCCGCGCCGACCCGGTGGAACTCGCCGTCATGCATGAATTGAAGCGGGCGCTCGATCCGAAGGGCATCATGAATCCGGGCAAGGTGCTGTGCGTACGCTGATTCTTCCGGTCCGCACCGCCCGCCTGAACTTGCGCGAGTTCGTCAAATCCGACTTTCGCGCCGTGTATGCCTATTCGTCGGATTCGCGCGTCACCCGCTACCTGTTTTTCGGCCCCCGCGACGAGGACAGCACCACCGAATATCTCGAAGGCCTGCTGGCCTCGCAGCGCGAGCGGCCGCGGACCCGGTTCGAGCTGGCCGTCGAGGAAATGGCATCCGGGCGCGTGATCGGCGCCTGCGACCTGTCCTTCATCGAGCGCAATGTCGTCGACTTGGGATACATGCTGGGCATCGAGAACTGGGGCAAGGGACTGGCGACCGAAATCGCGCTGGCGCTGGTCGATGCGGCATTTTTCGATTTGCGCGCCGACCGCGTGATCTCGACGGTGGACGTCAACAACTGCCGCCTCGATTCGCGTGCTCGAGAAAATCGGCATGCGCTGGGAAGCCGTGTTTCGCAAGCATCGCCGCGCCAAGAACCGCTGGTGGGACTGCCACCTGTTCGTACTGCCGCGCGAGGTCTGGGAGGCGTCGCGGGTCATCGCGCCCGTCGATCGAAACAACGCTCCTCCGCCATGATGCCTAAGTTTCCCTGGGATGAATGGCACTGACTTGGTTTGTATTTCAGCGGGAGTAAGGCTTGTTGATGATGTGGCCGCGCCAAAGTAGCCACGCTGCCACATAGCCCCATATGCCAAAAATGCGTTCGACCATGGTGACAAAACCGAGATCGGTCGGAGAATCACCTTCTGTTGCAGCAAGCATCGACTCTACCCCCAGAGCCGTGCCCAGACCAACAACTATGTGTCCGACGACAATGGCTGCAATTGGGGCGAACGTGGCGAGCACACCGACAGCACCGACGATTTTCAATTCGCGCTGTCGGTGAAGGAAAGCGACAGACCAAAACAGCACAGCGAGCAACAAGAAAGCGGAATAGAGAAGGTAGTAGCGGCCGACGAACTGGGCTGCAAGGCCCAGTGCGATTTGCACTTTGGTGACTGCGGCAATTGAGAAGAAGACAAACCCAGCCCGATTGAGCGGCTTCTTCAAGCCCATCTCTTCGCAAAAAACCCATGCAGAAAATACCGCAACTGCGACCGTGAGAATGCGCAATGGTGCCAGTGGTATTGCGGTGTGCGACAGCAGCAAGGTCATGAAAGCTGCGACAGCTAAAGTGACCGCCCCTACTCTTGCATTTGGCGATTCGGAATGACTTGCGAGAAATGATGATCTCATATTTTCTCCATTGGTTGCATGAAAGGCGCTAAGGAGTCGACTGGGGGGCCGGCGCGGGACGTTCTTATTTCGACGCTCAACGGCCGTCTTTGTCCTCTTCGGCGGCTTGCTCGCGGGCGCGTTTCGCGGCTCTCTGCAGCACGGCGTCGTCCGGCATGCCCGTGCGGCCGCTGCTGCGCAGCGTCAATAGGCCGCCGAGCAATACGGCGACCACGAGAACGATGATGATGATTGCCTTGAACACTGCGGACTCCTCGAGCACCGCGGTGCAATTTAGACCGACGGACATGGCCGTCGATGCTACGCTTCCCCCTCTCGGCGGCGCGAGGATCCTCGCGCACTCGTATCAAGCCTTCCTGCGCGGCGCTGGCCACCAGCCGTCCGTCGCGCGCAAACACGCTGCCGCGCGTGAAACCGCGCGCACCCGAGGCGCTCGGGCTGTCGATCGCATACAACAGCCAATCATCCACGCGCACGCTGCGATGAAACCACATCGCATGATCGATGCTGGCGATCACCAGCTTGGGAGAAATCATCGATATGCCATGCGGCTTCAGCGCGGTGTCGAGCAAGTGAAAATCGGACACATAGGCGAGCAAGCAGCGATGCAGCGCCTCGTCGTCGGCGCAGCTTGTCCACGGCGCGGAACCAGATGTACTTGAGCGGCGCGGACTTCTCCCGGCCGCAGCGAATCGGGCGGCTGCACCGGGCGAAACTCGAAGGGACGCTTCTGCTCCAGCATGCGGCGCGCGGCCGGCGGGCAATTGATCGGCCATGCCGCGATAGTGGGATTCCACGTCGGGCAGGGACTCCGGGGGCGGCACATCCGGCATCGGAATCTGATGATCCAGGCCGGTTTCGGCCAATTGGAACGAGGCCGACATGTTGAAGATTTGCCGGCCGTGCTGAATGGCGATGACGCGCCTCGAGGAGAAATGCTTGCCGTCGAGCGCCCGGTCGACCTCGTAAACGATGGGCGAATTGAAATCCCCGCGGCGCAGGAAATACGCATGCAGCGAGTGCACCGACGCGATCTTCCGACCGTGGCCGTCGCGGCGACCAGCGCCTGGCCCAGCACCTGCCCGCCGAATACCTGCGGGCTGCCGATATCGCGGCTCTCGCCGCGAAACAGGTTCATCTCGAGCCGCTCGAGCGTCATCACCTTGATCAAATCGTCGAGCAGCTGATTCATCAAATCCCGCCTGACTGCGAGTCCGAATCGGCTCCCGCGACGCCCAGCCGTTTCTGCATGATGGGACTCGTGGTGGTGTACTGCAGGAACTGCCGCTTCTCGGGGAACAGGTGATGCTGGATGGCGAATGCGGTGAGCGCGGCCTCATGAAAGCCGCTCAAGATGAGCTTTTTCTTGCCGGGATAGGTATTGATGTCGCCGATGGCGAAGATCCCGGGGATGCTGGTCTGGAATTTCTCGGTGTCGACCTTGAGCGCCCGCTTTTCCAGCTCCATGCCCCATTCGGCGATGGGCCCGAGCTTCGGATGCAATCCGTAGAAGGCGAGCACATGATCGGCGGACACCTGCACATCCCGGCCGTCGGCGCGTGCGCACGTCGAGCCCGACCAGCTTGCCGTTGTCTCTGCGCAGGGCCGCCGCATTGCCCTCCAACACCTGCATCTTGCCGGCGCCGACCAATTCGCGCATGCGCGCGACGGTGGCGGGAGCCGCGCGAAATTCCGCGCGACGATGCAGCAGCGTCAGGGAGCGCGCCTTGCCGCACAGCGCCACCGTCCAGTCCAGGGCCGAATCTCCGCCGCCGCAGATCAGAAGATCGCGCCCGTGAAAATCGGCGGCCGATTTGACGCGATAGTGAACGCTTCTGCCCTCGAATTCCTCGACGCCGGGCAGCGCCAGGTGCCGCGGCTGGAAGGAGCCGACCCCCGCCGCGATCACCACGGCGCCGGCCACGAGGCGGGTACCGGCGGAGGTGGCGACGTGGAACTTGCCGCCCTCGAGAGGCCTGCACTTCGGTCACTTCCTGGCCGAGATGAAAGGTGGCGTGGAAGGGCTTGGCCTGCTCCAACAGCCGGTCGATCAATTCCTGAGCGCCGCAGATGGGCAACGCGGGAATGTCGTAGATCGGCTTGTCCGGATACAGTTCGGTGCACTGGCCGCCGGCTTGCGCCAGCGAATCGATGATATGCGCGCTGATTCCGAGAAGGCCGAGTTCGAAGATCTGAAACAGTCCCACGGGGCCTGCGCCGATGATGACCGTCTCGACCGGCGTGGGGGCGGCCTGCGCCGCACTGGGGTTTTCCGACATGATAAGCCTGATTCCTTGAGTTTTCCGCCCAAATCGGCCGCAAATTGTAGCTGAATGGCCGTGACGGCACTCGTTTGGTTTGGCGGCACCCGCCCGACGCAAGGGCGCTCCGAAGCAACCAGATTCGATCCGCAGGGTACATATGTACGAGAGTGGGTGCCCGGAGCTGACGACGGATCGATGCACGCGAAAGTTCGTCGTTCCCCGAAAATCATCCTAAGGAAGGCGACGATGCACGCGAAAGTCAGCTCCATCCCCTCGAGCCACTGCGACGAGCGGACGCGAGTCAACCCGCCCGATCCGCGCCCTGAACCGCGGGCTCGAGGTGCTGACCGAGCTCAATCGCCTGGAGCGGGCCGCCATCAACACGCTGGCCGGCGCGGTCCGGCCTGCCGCGCACCACCACCTACCGGATTTTGGAAACCCTGCGCCTGGCGGGATATGTCGACCGCGACGCGCACGATGACTGCTACCGGCCGACCATCATGGTGCGCGCCCTGTCGGACGGCTTCGACGATGAAGCCATGGTCGCGCATATCGCCAAACCGCATCTCGCCGCGCTCGGCGCGCAAATCGTGTGGCCGGTGGCGGTCGCCACCCCGTCCGGCGCAACCATGATGATCCGCGAGACCACCGACCGCCAGAGTCCGCTTGCCTTGGAGCAATACCGCGCCGGCGTGCGCGTGCCCATGCTCGGCTCCGCGGCGGGCCGCGCCTACCTTGCGTTCTGCTCCGGCCAGGAGCGCGATGCGCTGCTGGAATTGCTGTCGCGTTCGTCGCTGCCCGAGGATCGCCTGGCGCGCAGCCGCATCGAGGTCGAGCGGCTGCTCAACGAGACTCGCACTCAAGGCTTCGGCATGGCGCACCGTGCCCGGCGCGTGTCGGAAGAAACCAGTCTCGCCATACCGGTGCGCGCGAAGGATCGGGTCCTCGCCACCGTCACCGTTCGCTATGCCGCCACCGCAGTGCCGTTGCGCACGGCCGTCGAGCAATTCCTGCCGAAGATGCGCGAAGTCGCGCAGAAGATCGAAACCGAATTCGTCTGAAGCTCGTCGCGCAGCGGCTACTTTCTCAAGACTTTGCCGACGCCGCCGGATATGAGGGCGGTGACGTCGAGCAGCGCGCCGGCCATCGCCAGGCCATCCGGCGCCGCGAGATATCGCGGACGCCAGACCGGCAGGAATTTTTCCTTGTATTTGCGCAGCCCCTCGAAGGGATAAAACATCTCGCCGTAGCGCTGCACCACGCGGCCGAGCTTGTGCCAGGTCGGCGCCAGCGCGTGTTCTTCCAGCCCCGACAGAGGAGCCATCCCCAAATTGAACCAATGAAAGCCCTGCGCCTTGCCCCACAGCATGCACTCGATCAGCAGATAATCGATGACGCCTTTCGGGCGCGTCGCCGCCGTAGCGCATGAGATCCACCGACAATTCCTTCGAGCCGCCGCGCCATATATTGGCGAAGGCGACGATGGCGCCGCCGCGGCGCACCACTCCGCAATCGAAGTGCGCCAGATATCGTTCATCGAAGAAGCCCAGGGAAAAGCGCTTCTCGGCCGTGTTCTTTTCCGCGAGCCAGGCGTCGGACACGGCGCGCAGCTCCGGCAGTATCGCGGCCGACGCTCGGCGCGCGGAATGACCTCGAAATGCGCGCCGTCGCGGTTCGCGCGCCGGTGCGCCTGGCGCAGATCGGCGCGCGCCGGGCCCTCCAGAGAAAATGTGTCGAGCGGCACGCGCGCCTCTTCGCCGAGCTTGCTGAGAGTTCAGCCCCAGATCGATGTACAAGGGCAGATTTTGCGGCTTGACCTGGTAGAACACCGGCGAGACCGCCATCACGTCGCAGTGCTCCAGAAATTCCCACGCCAAGGACTCGCAGGCCTCGGGCGGTCCGACGGGATCGCCCATCGCCACCCAGCTGTTGCCGGACACCTGGTACATGATGAACGCCGTGCGTTCGGTGTTGAACAGCAAATTCTTGTCGCCGAGCAGGGCGAGATTGGCGATGGTGTCCTCGCCCTGGGCGATCAGACGTCGCGACGCGTTCCATGTCCGCCTCGCCGCGGCATCGAGCCTGGGCGGCGGCGCCGGCCGCAGCAGGCGCCACAATCCGTAGGCCGCGGCGATCACGGCCGCGAGCAGCGAGGCGCGCAGGCTGCGCGGCGCCGAGGCGTGGAACGCGAATTCCCACCACAGCTGGTTGTCGTAGGGCACGTGCCGATAGGCGAATATCACCAGCCACGCGACGGTGATGAGCACCAGGCACAGGGCGACGATCCACGGGCCCGAGTAATGCTGTTCGATCAGCGAGGCGCGCCGCTGAAAGCGGCCGCGTGCCGATACCAGGACGACGACGACGACGGCCAGGATCGTGGCCTCCTCGTAATCGAAACCCTTGAGCAGGGACAGCAATATTCCGGCGCACAGCAGCCAAATGGTCAGCCACCAGGCCGCGTCGAGGCGCCGGTACAGGCCGTGGGCGATCACCAGCAAGGCCCACGCCCACGGCGCTGCCGAGCAAATGCGACAGCTCGAGGATGGGCAGCGGCACGAAACCGCGCAGCATGTCCAGGCGATTGCCGAGTCCGGGCGTGGCGCCGGAAAACAGCAGCACGGCGCCCGGCCAAGAACACCGCGATCGCGATGGCCTGGGGCGTGACTGCGATCAGAAAGGTGCGCACGAGCCGCACCAGGCGCACCGCGGGCCCGCGATGCACCCACACCTCGTGCGCGCCGAGCAGCGCCAGAGCCGCGACGAAGGGAACGAAATAATAAATGGCGCGATAGGCGACCAAGGCGCCCAGCAGGCGCACCTGCGGCACGGACCGGCAGCAGCAGCAGCAGAACCGCTTCGAACACGCCGATGCCGCCGGGAACATTGCTGATCACGCCGGCGGCAATGGCGATCAAGATAGACGCCGGCGAACGCCGCGAAGCTGATCTGCGTGCGTGCGGCAGCAGCACGTACAGGACGCTGGCCGCGCACAGCAAATCGGCGCATGCCACGCCCGATCTGCGCGAAGGCGACGCGCGGCTTGGGCACCGGAATCTCGATGCTGCGAAACCGCAGCGGCTCGTGCCGCGTGCATGCCAGCCACAGATAGGCGGCGACGGCCGCGAGCAGCAAGCCGCCGGCGAGGACGGCGAGCCAGGCATGCACATGCAGCACCGATGCCCGACATGCCTGCCTGCGACAGCAGCGAGAGTCCCAGAAGAAATCCGGCTCCCAGCAGAAAGGTGACCGTGCCGAACGCAATGATGGTGGTGATCTGTTTCGCGCCCAGGCCCAGAGCGGAATAGGCGCGATAGCGAATCGCCCCGCCGCTCAGCGTGTTCATGCCCACGTTGTGGCCGATGGCGTAGCCCATGAACGATATCAGGGCGATGCGCGGGTACGGCACGCGCGCGCCGGCGAAGCGCACGGCCAGGGCGTCGTACAGGGTCAGACAGCTGTAGCCGGCCACCGTAAACAGCGCCGCCCGCAGCACTTTCGCGTTGGGAATGGCCTGGACGTGCGCGAGGATGTCCTGCCAGCGGTACTGGCCGAGCAAATGATGCAGCCAAAACAGCGCCAGCCCGAACAGAGCGATGCCCAGGAGGGTGGTCCACGCGGGGACCTTGTGAGCTGTGACCGGGTGTGCCAAGAGAGGTATCGTAGCAGGGCCTCCCAGGCAACGCTGCAAACTGCTAGGGTTGGACTTTGCTCATCCGAAACGACAAGGGGTAGCCCACACATGAGTTCCACCACCGACTGGCCGACAGGCAACCATGGACTCGACGCAGATTTATCGCGAAGAAACCTTCACCGATCGCAAGGTCGGCACCATCCGCCGGCTGACGCCGGTGACCGCGGACGGCTCGGCGGATTCCGCGCGGCCGGTGATATTCGTCGGACAGGCGCAGGTCATGACGCCGATGGGCGCCGTGCCCATCAGTTTCGAGCTCGATGCCGTATCGTTGAATGTGGCCATCGAGAAATTCGGCGCGGCCGCGGAGCAGGCCGTGCAGCAAACCATGCGCGAACTGCAGGAAATGCGCCGCGAACAGGCCTCATCCCTGGTCATCCCCGACGCCGCCGGCGGGGCGCTGCCGAATCCCAGCGATCTGCTCGGCCGCGGCCGGCCGCGGCGATAGCGCGGGCGCCATGCCGGCGCGCTAGGATTCCAGCGCATCCCAGCGCGAGTACGCGCGCTCGAGTTCCGCGGCCAGCGACTGCAGGCGCTGCAGCGCGGCGGCGCCCCGCGGATCGTTGCCCTGGAACAATGCCGGGTCCGCGATGGCCGCCTGCAGCTTCAGCTGCTCGGCTTCGAGGCGCTGAATCTTCTCGGGCATGGCCTTGAGCTCGCGCTGCTCGTTGTAGGACAGGCGCCGCGCCTTGGACTGGACGCGGCGGCGCGCCCTCGGCGCTGCGGCCTGCGTCGGCCGCGGAGATCCGGCGCAGCGGCGACTGTGACGCGCTGCCGCGCCTGGCCTCTGCGACCGGTTCTGCGCTGGCGCATCCAATCGCTGTAGCCGCCGACATATTCATTGACCTGGCCGCCGCCTTCGAACACCAGCGTGCTGGTGACCACGTTGTCGAGAAACGCCCGGTCGTGGCTGACGAGCAGCAGCGTCCCCGCATAGTTCGCGACCATCTCCTCCAATAGTTCCAGCGTGTCCGCATCCAGATCGTTGGTCGGTTCGTCCATCACCAAGAGATTGCTCGGGCGGGCGAACAGGCGCGCCAGCAGCAAGCGGTTGCGTTCGCCGCCCGACAGCATGCTCACCGGCGCGTGCAGGCGCTCCGGCGGAAACAGGAAATCGCGCAAATAGCCGGACACATGCCGCGGCTGGCCATCGATGGTGACCGTGTCGCCGCTGCCGCCGGTGACGTTGTCCATGATGGAGGCCGCCGGATTCAGCTGCTCGCGCTGCTGATCGAAATAGGCGGGCAGCAGGCTGGTGCCGCGGCGGATCGTCGCCCGAGGTGGGTTCAAGATCGCCCACCAGCAGCTTTATCAGCGTCGTCTTGCCGCAGCCGTTGGGGCCGATGATGCCGATGCGGTCGCCGCGCATGATGCGCGCGGAGAAATCCGCGATGACCGGGCGCCGCGCCGAAAGTCGTGGGTGACATGATCCGCCTCGAACACCAGCTTGCCCGATGGCGCCGCGTCCTGCACTCGAATCTCCACCTGCCCGATGCGCTCGCGCCGCTCGCTGCGCTGTATGCGCAGCTGCTCGAGCGCGCGCACCCTGCCCTCGTTGCGCGTGCGCCGCGCCTCCACGCCCTGGCGAATCCAGACTTCTTCCTGGGCCAGTTTCTTGTCGAACAGCGCGGCGTGCTTGGCCTCGACTTCGAGCGCGGCGCGCTTTTGCACCACGTACTCGTCGTAGTTGCCCGGCCAGACGCGCAGCTGCCCCCGGTCGAGCTCCACGATGCGCGTCGCCAAGCGGCGCACGAAGGCGCGGTCGTGGCTGATGAACAGCAGCGCGCCGTCGAATTCCAGCATCATCTCCTCGAGCCAGGTGATGGCATCGATGTCCAGATGATTGGTCGGCTCGTCCAACAGCAGCAGATCCGGCATGGCGACCAAGGCGCGGCCCAGCATCACCCGCCGCCGCCAGCCGCCCGACAAGTCGCTCATCGGCGGCGTCCGGATCCAGCTGCAGGCGCGAGATCACCTGATCCGCCTGCAGTTCGGCCTGCCAGTCCTCGTGGCCCGAGCCCGCGGCCGCCATGCCGAAGCCGCTCATGACCACCTCGCGCACCGTGACATCGCTCGACGGCGATACCTCTTGGGCCAGGCTCGCGACACGCGCGCCGGGGCGTACCCACACTTCGCCGCCGTCGGGAACGATTTGGCGTGTGATCAGCTGCAGCAGCGAGGACTTCCCTTCGCCGTTGCGGCCGAGCAGGCAGACGCGTTCGCCCTTGCGGATCTGCAGATCCGCATGGTCCAACAGGGGTTTGAGGCCAAAGCTCAACGAGACTTTGTCGAGGCGAACGGTGGGCATGAGCCCGGCTATACTAAGCGGCTTTCCAACAATAACCCAGCCTACTAACGCGTTTCGGGCAAATTCGCGTACAGTGCTTCGGCATGGGCATCGCGAATCGCGTGAACATTCTCGGCGAAGCGCTGGACGGACTGGGCCGATGGTACGTCGCGGTGCCTCCATTCCTGATCATCGGTTTCTTGGCCGTGCTGTTTTTTCTGACCGGCGCGGGCCAGGAGCGTCTGCAGGAAGCCGGCGACCGGCTGCAGACAATCGGCGCTGCGCGAGCACGCCGTCGATGAGTTGCAGATCCGCATCTCCCGGTCGGTGGCCACGCAGCGCGGCTTCTTGCTGACCGGCGATCAGAGATACCTCAAGGCTTACGACAGCTACGCCGCCGACGTGGAACCCCGGCTGGAACTTCTGCAGTCGGCATACTCGGGCTCCGATTCCGATCTCGCCGACGTGCGCACCCTGCATGTGCTGATCGGCAAGCGGCTCGCGGACCTTTCGATGATCGTCGCGATTCAGAAAACCCAGGGAACCTCGGCTGCGATCTCGCTCATCAAAACCAGCGTCGGTTCGGATACCGGCGAGGCCGTCAACGATATCCTTGAACAATTGCGCGACCGTGAAACGCGGGAGCATGAGGCGGCGGAGCAGTATTGGTCCCGATCCCTGACCTTGAGCCGCTGGATCATCGTCGCCGGAACGATTTTCAACATGCTGCTGGTGGGCGTGGCCGCGCGCCTGGTGTACATGGACATGCGCCGCCGCACCCTGCAGACGGCGGAACTGCGCGATCAGAAACTACGGCTCGAACGCGAGGCAGAGGAGCGCAACCGCGAGCTCATCGAGCTCTCCACCCATCTGCAGAACGTGGCGGAGCGCGAGAAGGCCGTTCTCGCGCGCGAGCTGCACGATGAGCTCGGCGGCCTGCTGGTGGGCGCGCGCATGGATATCTCGTGGGCGGAACAACATCTCGCCGGCGACGATCCCGGCGTGAAAGAGCGGCTGCGCCGCGTGCAGCAAAGCCTGTCCGCCGGCGTCGATCTGAAGCGGCGGATCATCGAGGAACTGCGGCCGACCTTGCTGGACAACGTGGGATTGTTCGCGGCGCTTGCGCTGGCAATTGAAGGAGACCTGCGGCAGCGCAGGCCTCAAATGCACCGAGTCCTATCCCGACGAGGAACCGCGAGTTCACCTCCGAGGCCGCCATTGCCTTGTTCCGCATCGCTCAGGAAGCGTTCACGAACATCCTGAAGCATTCGGCGGCCAAATCCATGGACATCGCGCTGGACCTGGATGAGGATGCCATCGTGATGCAGATTTCGGACGACGGCAAAGGCATCCCCGCCGGCCGGCTCAACGCCATCGGCTCGCACGGCTTGGCGTCCATGCGGCATCGGGTCCGCGCCCTCGGCGGCCGACTCGACGTCAGAAGTCCGGCCTCGGGCGGCACCACCCTGCTGGTGCGAATTCCCGCGCGACGGTGCGCTGCAGGCGGAACGCCGGACTCGGCGCCGCTTGAAGATTCCAGCCCCCAGTGAGTGTCGCCTGTCCCTGCGGCATTGCCATGGAATTCTGCGCACCACCTGAGCAGGAGCGGCATACGTGAGCTGTCTTTGGAATTCCATCGCACCATCCGGCGTGCCCATCGCTGCGGAATTTCATGGACGCGGCGCTTCGTTGCCCTGGCGGAATTGGCGGCCGGATCGACGTTCGGAACCGCACTCGAATCGCTGCGCGGCCGCTCGGTGCTCATCGCCGTGCGCGAACAGCTGGCGGCGGCGCTCGCGCTGATCGAACTCGACGGACTCGCGCGGCGCATGGTGCTGTGCACTCCCGATCTCACGCCGGAGCAGCTCGCCGCCGTCGCGGCGACGGCGGAGGCCGACGCCATCGTCCTGGACGCCCCGCCGGCCGCATCGCCGGCGTACCCCCGCCCGCGCACCTGACGCCCTACGTCGTGACGCCGCGGCCCGCTTCCCGCGGCCGTCAGACGCGACGGCGGCGAACCGACGGAATGGATCTTATTGACGTCCGGCACGACCGGAACGCCGAAGCTCGTTCTGCACACGCTGCAGAGCTTGGGCGGCGCGCTGCCGGCGCAGACGCCCTCCGGCGCGCAATCGATTTGGAGCACGTTCTACGACATCCGCCGCTACGGCGGCTTGCAGATTTATCTGCGCGCCGTGCTGTCGCGCTCGCCCCTGGTGCTGTCGAGCGCCGGCGAGCCGACGCCGGATTTCCTGGCGCGCGCCGCGGCCGCCGGAGTCACCCATATCTCCGGCACGCCCTCCCACTGGCGGCGCGTGCTGATGAGCGGCGATGCGGCGATTCTGAAGCCGCAGTACGTCAGATCATCGGGAGAAGTGGCCGACCAGGCCCTGCTGGACAACCTTCGCGCGGCCTATCCCCAGGCCCGCATCGCGCACGCCTTCGCATCCACCGAAGCGGGAGTGGCCTTCGACGTGAACGATGGCCGCGCGGGATTCCCGCAGGCCTTCGTCGACAACCCCCGCGACGGGATCGAACTGAAGGTCGTGGATCACACCCTGCGAATCCGCTCCGGCCGCAACGCCGCCCGCTATCTCGGCGCCGCGCCGCCCGTTCTGGTCGGCGACGACGGATACGTCGATACCGGCGACATGGTCGAACTGCTGGAGGGGCGCTATTATTTCAGGGGCCGCATGGGCGGCGTCATCAACGTCGGCGGCCTCAAGGTGTATCCGGAAGAGGTGGAATCGGTACTGAACGCCGACCCCCGGGTGCGCATGTCCCTGGTCCGGGCGCGGCGCAATCCCATCACCGGCGCGGTGGTCGTCGCCGACGTGGTTCTGGCAAACCCGGCGAGCAGCGCCGCGGCGGACGCACCGGATACCGTCAAGAACGCCCTGCTCGATGCCTGCCGCCGCGCTCTCGCGGCTCACAAGGTACCGGCGATGCTGCGCTTCGTGCCGGCCTTGGAATTCACGGCGGCCGGCAAGCTGGTGCGGCCCGGTTAGGGTTAAACCAGCCGGCGCCAGACCCCGGGTCAGATTCGAATCGTCCCCGCCGAGATGGCCGCGAACAACGCTGCATCGAGCGGCACATAGGCCTGCGTTCGCGGGTCGTCGAAATACAGCGGATCCTCGATGCGGGCCGGATCGAACCCGGCTTGCACCAGGTCCTGCTTGCGCGGCTTGAAGGTGCCGGTGGACTCGATGGTCTGCAGCAGCCGCAGGAACACCGGCCGCGCATACGCGGGCAGCCGCCGCGCGACTTCGGCGCGGAACGCGGCAAGATCGAACTCGGCCTCGACGATCAACGCGGCGGTTCCGGCGCGTCCGTCCGCGCCGGGCACCGTGACGCCGTAGACGACGCCGTCGAGAACGCCGCGGACGGCGGTGAGCGCGGTCAGCACTTCGGCCGTCGAGACGTTCTCGCCCTTCCAGCGGTAGGTTTCGCCGACGCGGTCGACGAAGTAATAAAAGCCGCGCTCGTCGCGGCGCATCAAGTCGCCCGTGCGATACCAGGCATCGCCGTCCTTGAACACATTGCGCAATACCTTGCGCGCGGAAGCCTCGGCGTCCGCATAGCCCTCGAATCGGCCGGCCAGCTCCTTGCCGGCGCCGGGAATCAGGCCGACCGCTTCACCCACCTCGTTGGGCCCGCAACGCTCGCAGAATCCGTCGCCGTTGCGCAGCGGCTCGCCTCTGTCCACATCGAATCGCAGCAGCGCCACCGGCAGGCGATGCGCCAGAAACGAGGGAATCTTGCCGATCGCGCCGGGATGTCCCTCGCAGTTGTAGAGCGAGAAATTACCTTCGGTCGAGGCGTAATACTCGAGAATTCTCGGGATTTTGAAGCGATTCTGGAAGGCTTCCCAGACCTCCGGCCGCAGGCCGTTGCCGCAGGCGATGCGCAGCGAATGCTGGGTTTCGATGTCCTGATGGGGCGCATTGTTGAGGTAGCGGCATAATTCGCCGATGTACTGGAACAATGTGCAGCGCTCGTCGCGCACGTCGCGCCAAAAATCCGAGGCCGAGAACCGCGGCGCGGATCACCACGGCTCCGCCGCCGACCAACGTGGCGCCGGTCGCGACCACGCCTCCGACGCTGTGGTACAGCGGCAGGCAGTTGAACATGCGATCGGTCGGCCTGCGTGTCCATCAAGCCGGCGAACCAATGGCTCCATTGCATGACTCGGTAATGACTGACCTTGGCCGCCTTGGGCAGACCGGTCGTGCCCGAGGTGTAGATGTACAGCGCCGTGGCATCGATGGGCGGCGGCGCGCATTCCGAATCGCGCAATTCCTCGCCCGAGAACTGCGCCAGCTCGGGCTCGAGCGGCGGCAGATCTTCAGCTGCACCGCCCGTACACCCGGCACGACACACCGCTGTCCAAGCGGGCGCGCACCGCAATCGAGCCGCGGCGCCAGGTCGGCGCCGACGATGAGCGCGCGCGGCGCCGCGATGCTGATCGAATGAACCAGCGCGGCGCCCGTCGAGATTATTGTTGATGAGCGCCACGACGGCGCCGATCCGCGAAAGACCCAGCCAGATCGCCATGTATTCCGCGCAATTCGCCATCATCAAGCCGACCGCATCGCCGCTGCGCAGGCCCTGGGCGAGCCCCCAGCGTGCATATTGATTGCAGCGAATCGCGAGTTCGCGGTAGCTCAAGGTGGCTTCCGCTCGACACCAGCGCGGGCGCCGACTCGAATCGGCGCGCCAAGCCGTCGATCAGCACCGGCAGCGTGAGCCCATCCTGGCCGATGGACGCGGTACGCTGCAGGGCGCGTATCCACGCGTCCCGGGCGAACTTCGAATTGGCTTCCGAGGATTCTGTCACAGGACCGGAATTGCGAACCGTACCACGACTGTGCGCGGCGTTCGAGTTACACTGTCGGCAATCTCACCACGAAAAATGTGCAGGTTATGAAGCGAGAAACGATCGCAATTCACGGCGGTTTCGACTCCGACCCGGCGACCAAGGCCGTAGCCGTGCCGATCTACCAGACGGCCGCGTACTCCTTCGACAGCGCCGAGCACGGCGCCGCGCTGTTCAATCTCGAAGTGCCGGGATACCGCTACAGCCGGATCAGCAACCCCACCTCCGATGTGCTCGAGCAGCGCGTCACCGAGCTCGAAGGCGGCGTCGGCAGCATCAGCGTGAGTTCGGGGCAGACGGCGCTGTACTACGCGGCGCTGAACGCCACGGAAATGGGCCGCAACATCGTCTCGGTGCCGCAGCTCTACGGCACCACTTACACTCTCTTCGGCCACATCCTGCCGAAGATGGGCGTACAGGTGCGCTTCGCGAAATCCGACCGCGCCGCCGATCTCGAGGCCTTGATCGACGACGATACCCGCGCGATGTTCTGCGAGACCGTCGGCAATCCGGCCGGCAATGTGTGCGACCTCGAAGCGCTCGCCGAGGTTGCTCATCGCCACCGCATGCCGCTGATAGTCGACAACACCGTCGCGACGCCGATGCTGGTGCGGCCCGTCGATTACGGCGCGGACGTCGTCATTCATTCATTGACGAAATTCATGGGAGGCCATGGAACCACGCTCGGCGGCATCGTCGTGGACTGCGGCACCTTCTCGTGGACCGACAATGCGGCGCGCTACCCCATGTTCACGCAGCCCGATGAGTCCTATCACGGCCTCGTGTACACCGCAGCATTACGGCGCCGCCGCCTTCATCGGCCGCTGCCGCAGCGTCTACCAGCGCACCATGGGCGCCGTGCTCTCGCCGATGAACGCCTTTCTGCTGCTGCAGGGCATCGAAACGCTGGCGCTGCGCATCGAGAGGCATGTCGAGAACGCGCGCAAGGTCGCCGAGTTCCTGCGCGGCAATTCGCGCGTCGAGTCGGTGAATTTTGCGGGCTTCGCCGACAATCCCTATCATCCGCTGGTGCAGAAATACCTGGGCGGCAAGGCCTGCTCGCTCATGACCTTCGAGATCCGCGGCGGCCTCAAAGCCGGCATGCGCTTCTACAATGCGCTCAAGCTCTTCAAGCGCCTGGTGAATCTGGGCGACGCGAAATCGCTCGCCTGTCATCCGGCCTCGACGACGCATCGGCAAATGTCGCCCGAGGAACAGCGGCCGCGGGCGTGGCTCCCGGCGGCATTCGCCTGAGCGTGGGAATCGAGCACATCGATGACATCCTCGCCGACCTGGACCAGGCGCTGAAGCGGGCCGTGGGCTGAAGCCCCCGCCGGCACCCGAGGCGACGTTGAACCAGAATCCACTGCCGGACGCCGTCGCCGCGCTATTCCCCCGAGATGCGGAGCGCCAGCGCATCGAGGAATGGCTCACCGGCGAGCTGCGGCGCGCCCTGCCGCGCATTCAAGCGGGCCCGGTCACGCCGACCGTCGACATGGCGGCCTTTCGCGCGGAACTCGAGGGTTACGATTTCGAGCAGCCGCGGCCGCTCGAGGATCTGCTGCGCTGGACCATGGAGCGCATGCAGCACGGCATAGTGCAAATGGCGAACCCGCGCTATTTCGGGCTGTTCAACCCCGGCCCCAATTTTCCGGCGCAGTGCGCCGACCGCATCACCGGCCTGTTCAATCCGCAATTGGCGAGTTCGGGGTCCTCTCCCGTGCCGGTGGAGCTGGAAAAGCACGTGATACGCGCCATCGCGCGGCGCGCCGGCTGCGGTGAAGAAGCCACCGGGCATTTTGCCACCGGCGGCTCCGAGTCGAATTACACCGCCCTGCTCTGCGCCCTGACCGGCGCCCATCCCGGGTTCGCGGGCGACGGCGCGCGCGCCTTCGCCGGTCCGGTGAAATTCTATACTTCGCGCGACTGCCACATTGCATGGCTGAAAATCGCGCACCAGGCGGGAGTCGGCCGCTCGGCCCTGCGCCTGGTCGATACCGACGGCCACGGCCGCATGGACCCCGAGGCACTGAGCCGCTGCATCGCCGAGGACCGCGCCGCGGGCGCGGTGCCCGTGATGGTGGTGGCCACCGCCGGCACCACCGGCGCCGGCATGATCGATCCACTGCATGCCTGCGCCGACATCGCGCGGCGGGAGAATCTTTGGTACCACGTCGATGCCGCCTGGGGCGGCGCGGCGCTGGCGTCGAATCGATTGCGCAAGATGCTGTCCGGAATCGAACGCGCCGACTCGATCACCATCGATGCGCACAAATGGTTCGCGACGACCATGGGCTGCGCCGTGTTCATCACCCGCCACGGGCATCTGTTGTCCGAAGCCTTTCATGCCTCGACGAGCTTCATGCCGTCGAGCGTCTCGGGCGTCGATCCCTATCTGAACAGCGTGCAATGGTCGCGCCGCTTCCTGGGACTGCGCTTGTTTCTCTCGTTGGCAGCCGCCGGCTGGGATGGCCTCGGCGCGCATGTGGAGCGCAGCGTCGAGGTGGTCGAACGGGTCAAGGAAGGGCTGGTTCGGCTGGGGTGGACGGTCGCCAACGATTCGGCGCTGGCGGTGCTCGATGTGGTGCCTCCGGCCGAGCTGGGTCCGGTACGCGATCTGGTGCGCCGCGTCGTGGCCTCCGGCCGGGCGTGGGTCGCGCCCACCACCTTCGAGGGACGCGATGTGGTGCGGATCTGCGCGACCAACGGCGAAACCACCCTCGAAGACGTGAACGCCCTGATCGCCGCGCTCAACGAGCGAGCATAGGGCACAAAACGCAAGGACCGTCCGGCTTTAGACGGATTTGCGCTGCGACAACGTGCGCACCACCAGCGATTGGATGGCGGCCACGGAGTGGAAATTCTCGGGCGTGATGTCCGACTGCGGAATGGCGATATCGAACTCGAGCTCGACGGCCAGCATCAGATTCACCATTTTGAGGGAACTGATCCCCAGGTCGCTCAACTGGGTTTCAACGGGAAACGGGTCAGGAAGGGCCGCATTGGGACCCAGCGTCTGTTTCACGAGCATGACGAGCTGCTCACCCACCCCCTCGATCGTCTTCGGATCCACTCGCAATCTCCCTGAAAACAGCCGCTCGATCATACCGTGTGACGCGGCACCGCGCTGCGATGAGATTGAAAAGGCACTTTGCCGGGTCTGTCACACAATATACTCAATGTTTTACATATGCTTATGCAACTGAGTCGGGCGTCACTAAGCCGAAATTGACGCCTCATCGGCGGTTGTCCGCCCGCGGGACTCTCCGCATAATGGCCTTGAGACTGCCGCAAACCCAAAAATGATTGGGGGATTTTCAATGGAACCTCAACGAATGACGGGTACCGCCCGGGTGATCAATGTTCGCCAGAACGATCTGACGGCGCGCGCGCGCGCCGCCGCCGACATTGCGAAAATTAACGCCGCGGCGGTCGACGCCGAAGCCCGCTTTCCCGGCGAGGCCTTTGCCGAGATTCGCAAACAGCGGCTTCTCGGCATCCAGGTGCCGCAGAGCCTGGGCGGCGAAGGCGCCAGCATCGCGGAAATCGCCGATGTGTGCTACATCCTCGGCCAGGCCTGCTCCTCGACCGCGCTGATCTACGCCATGCACCAGATCAAGATGGCGTGCATTGTGCGTCACGCCAAGGGCAATGCCGCACTCGAACGCATTCTGGGCCGTATCGCGGCCGACCAACTGCTCATGGCATCCTCGACCACCGAAGGCCAGGCCGGCGGCAACGTCCGCTCCAGCGAAGCCGCCGTCGAGCACGACGGCGAGCAGGTCACCCTGGAACGCAAGGCAACGGTCATCTCCTACGCCGTGGAGGCGGACGGCATCGTCACCACCGCACGCCGCGCGGCCGACGCGGCGGGCTCCGACCAAGTGCTGCTGGTGCTGCTGAAAGCCGATTACACCCTCGAGCGGCTGCAGGTATGGGACACGCTCGGCATGCGCGGGACGCATAGCGAGGGCTTCACTCTGCGGGCGCGCGCCGCGGCCGAGCAGATCATGCCCGAGCCCTACGAGAGAATTCACGCGCAGACCATGGTGCCCTTCGCTCATCTTCTGTGGGGTTCGGTGTGGGCCGGGATTGCCGCGGCCGCCGCCGGCAAGGCCCAGGCCTTCATTCGCCATGCCGTGCGCGGCTCGAACGGCCAGATGCCGCCGGGCGCCGCGCACTTCACCCAGGCGGTGTCCTCGCTGCGCACCTTGCGCGGCGTGCTGGCGGCGAACCTGCGCAGCTACGAAGCCATCATGTCGGACGAAAAGGCGATCTCGTCTCTGGAATTTCAGGCCATGATCACCTTGACCAAGGTGCAGGCGTCGGAACTTGCGGTGACCACCGTGTTGAGTTCGCTGCGCGCCTGCGGCCTGTCCGGCTATCGCAACGACACCGAATTCACCATCGGCCGGCTGCTGCGCGACGTGCTGTCCGCGCCGCTCATGATCAACAATGACCGCATCCTCACCAATCTGGCCACGACGTCGTTGATGACGCCGCTGCCGGCTTCAATCAGTGGTTGAACCCCTTATGTCCACCGTCAGCAGCCCAGGCTCCGCCACCGCCGCCGCCACGCCGGCTCGATCCGCTGGCCCACATCGCGGAAGGATTGTTTCGGCCCATGGGCGTCGACGGCGTGTATGCGCGCACCGCGCTGTACGCGCATGTCGTCGAGCGCCTCGAGAGCTACATTACGCGGCAGCGGGATCCCAAAGCGGAAATCATGCGCTTCCCGCCGGTGATGAGCCGCAAGCAATTGGAGAAATCCGGCTACCTCAAGAGCTTCCCCAATTTGCTGGGTTGTGTATGCGCTCTGCATGGCTCCGAAGCGTCGATCCGTTCGGCGGTCGACCGTCACGACAACGGCGGCGACTGGACCACCTCGGTGACCTCCTCGGACCTGGTGCTGTCGCCCGCGGCCTGCTATCCCGTATATCCCATCGTGGCGACCCGCGGCCAGCTGCCCGCCGGCGGGCTGCAATTCGACATCGAAGCCGACGTATTCAGGCATGAGCCGTCGCGCAGCCTGGACCGTCTGCAGTCCTTTCGGATGCGCGAGTTCGTCAGAATCGGCTCGCCGCAGGAAATCCTGGAATTCCGCGAGAGCTGGATGGCCAAGGCCCCGCTGCTGGCGGCGCGACCTCGGCCTGCCCTTCACCATCGACGTGGCGAACGATCCGTTTTTCGGCCGCGTCGGCCAGGTCATGGCCGTGAGTCAGCGCCAGCAGGCGCTGAAATTCGAACTGCTGATCCCCTACTACCCGTCGGCGTCGCCCACGGCGTGCATGAGCTTCAATTATCACCGCGAACACTTCGGCCAAGTGTGGGGCATCCACGACGACAAGGGCGAATTGGCGCACACCAGCTGTGTTGCCTTCGGCATCGATCGTCTGACGGTGGCGCTATTCGCGATTCACGGCTTGGATCTCGTGAAATGGCCGGCGAGACCCAGGGCCGCGTTGGCTCTCTAACGCCGCCCGGACGCCAGACCGTGCCGCTCGACCCGCGAGTCAAACGGTTCTTGGATGTACTGGCGGCAGGCAAGCCGCCCAACGCCCTCGAGACCACGGTGGAAGAGCGTCGTTTGGGGCTTGCCGAGCTCATGAAGCTCGGCGGCCCCGAAACCGCCGTGAGCCGCGTCGAAGACCGGACTCTGCCCGGGCCGGCCGGAGCACTGCGCCGTCAGAATCTATACCCCCCTCGATGCCGCCGAGACTACTGCCGGGACTGGTCTACTTCCACGGCGGCGGCCTGGTGGCGGGCACCGTGGCCACGCACGACTCCATCGCGCGGGCGCTGGCGAAGGCCGGCGCTTGCCGGGTGGTCTCGGTCGAATACCGTCTGGCTCCCGAACATCCCTTTCCCGCCGCGCTCGACGACGCCCTGGCGGCGGTCACGCATATCGGCGCCCATGCCGCCGACTTCGGCATCGACGCCGCCCGCCTCGGCATTTGCGGCGACTCGGCGGGCGGCACGCTGGCGGCGGCCACGGCTCAGGCGGTGGCCCGAATCGGCAGCCCGCGCCTGGCGTTGCAGCTGCTGATTTGCCCGATTCTCGACTACAGCCGTTCGACCGATTCTCGGCGCGACCTCGCGAGCGGCTACCTGGTCGATCAGGCCACGCTCGATCACGACCTATTGCACTACGCGCCGCCGGGCACCGATCCGGCCGATCCTCGAATCTCGCCGCTGCGCGCCGCGGACATCGGCGGGCTGCCGCCCACCCTCATTCATACGGCGGAATTCGATCCGCTGCGCGACGAGGGCCGGGATTATTTCGAGCGCCTTGCGCGCACGCACGCCGAAGTGTCCTACACTTGCCACCCGGGTATGATTCATCTTTTCTACGGCCTGGGAGCCGTGATTCCGTACGCCCGCACCGCCTTCGAGCAGATCGGCGGTGAAATTCGGGCTGCGTTGGCCTGACCGAAGGAGAGAACAGTGGCGGAGCGCGTCGTTGCGGAACGCATGATTCAACAGCTGCATGCGGCGCGTGTCGGCGGCGATCTCGCCGGCCTGTGCCGGCTGTTTGCGGATCAAGGCCGCTTTGAAATCGTCGGCGCCAGCGCCGACAAGCCGATCGCCATCCGGGCGTCCGGCATCGCGGAGTTTCGGCCCTGGCTCGCCATGATGGTCAAGGTGTTTCGGCTCAGCGACTACACTCTGTTGTCGCTGGTGGTCGAATGGCCCCGCGCGACCGCGCACTGGCGCGCCGATATTTACTCCAAAGTCACCGGCGTCACGATCCCCACCGAACTCGTCGATCTCGTCGAACTGAGCGAGGATCGCATCTTGAACTACACCGAGTTTTTCGCGCCTCGCTGAGCGGCCGAGCCCAAGAGCCCTGAATGCCGGCGGACGAGCCGCAATGGTTGAAGATCGCGCGAGAATTGCGCGCCATCGCGCAGACCGGCCTGGCTTTCACCGAGGACCGCTTCGACCGGCAGCGCTACGAGCGGGTGCGCGAATTGGCGGCGGCCATGCTGGCGCACGGATCGGGCGGAGATCCCGCCACCATCCTCGGCCTCCTGCTCGCGGATAAGGGCTACGCCACACCCAAAGTCGACGTGCGCGGCGCCGCCTTCGTCGACGGCCGCGTGCTGCTGGTGCGGGAAATCAGCGACGGCAAGTGGACGCTGCCGGGAGGCTGGGCGGACGTCGATCAGACGGCCGCCGAATGTGTGGTACGGGAAATCGCCGAAGAATCGGGGTTCGAGGCCAAGGCGCTCAAGCTCGCGGCCGTCCACGATTACCAGAGAAGCAATCGGCCGCACCGTCATCTCGACTCCATCTACAAGATATTTTTCATTTGCGAAATCACCGGAGGCGCAGCCCGCCCCAGCGATGAGACCAGCGAAGTGGCGTTCTTCCCGCGCAATGCCCTGCCGCCGCTGTCCCTCGGACGAACCACCGCCGCGCAAATAGAGCGAATGTTTCATCACGCAGAGCATCCGGAACTTGCGGCGGACTTTGACTAGTGGGCAGTGTCCCCGGTGCATCAATCTCCCCGGGTCGATCGCGAAGGCGCGGGATGGCGATCGGGTTTACTAACGGCGCGTGTCCACCACCAGCCGGCCGCGAACGCGGCCCTCGAGAAGCCCCGCGGCGCGGTCGAGCGCTTGCGAGAGACCGATTTCCTCGGTTAGAAGCTCCAGCTGGGCCGCATCGAGGTCCCGGCCCAGCCGGCGCCATGCTTCCAAGCGCTCCATCCGTGGGCACATCACGCTGTCCACCCCCGCCAGCGTGATGCCGCGCAGGATGAAGGGCGCCACCGTCGCCGGAAAATCCAGCCCTCCGGCCAGACCGCACGCCGCGACGACGCCCCCGTATCGCATCGAGGCGCAGACATTGACCAAGGTGTGACTGCCCACCACATCGACGGCGCCGGCCCAACGCTCCTTGCCCAGAGGTTTGCCGGAGCCTGTAAACAGCGCCCTGTCCAAGACTTCCGCGGCGCCCAGACGCTTCAGAAACTCGGCCTCCGCCGCACGGCCGGTCACGGCCACCACCCGAAATCCGAGCTTGGCCAGCAGGGCAACCGCGACGCTGCCCACTCCGCCCGCCGCTCCCGTGACCAGAATCTCGCCGCTCTCCGGCACGATTCCATGCCGCTCGAGAGCCATGACGCACAGCATCGCCGTATACCCGGCGGTGCCGATGGCCATGGACTGCCTTGCCGTAAATTCAACCGGCAGTGGGATGAGCCACTCCCCCTTCACCCGGGCCAGCTGCGCGAGACCTCCCCAATGCTGCTCTCCCACTCCCCAGCCGTTGAGCACGACTCGGTCTCCCGCCCGGTACGAGGAATTTTCGGATTCCTGCACCGACCCGGCGAAATCGATTCCCGGCACCATGGGAAATTTCCGCACCACCGGGGCCTTGCCGGTGAGGGCGAGCGCGTCCTTGTAGTTGAGCGTCGAATAGTCGACGCGCACCGTCACATCCCCCGCCGGCAGCTGCGCTTCATCGAGCGCCGTGAAGCCGGCCCGATAGGGGCGCTCGTCGCGCTCGATCAGAATTGCGTTGAACATGCACCACCCGGTCCCATCGATCACGCACGCTGCGACACTTGGCTTTGAGCATAGCAGAATCGCGTCTTGGCGCAGTTCTCGGCCCGAGTTCGCGTCGTTCGGGGCGAATGAGGTATTGTTTCGGGTTATGACGCCAAAGCAACACCGGCGAGTACTCGCCATCGACGTCGGCGGAAGCCACGTGAAAATGCGCGTTTTCGGACGCCGCGAAATGCGGCAATTCGAATCGGGACCCGAACTTACGCCGCGTCAAATGGTCGCGAAAATACACGAGCTGACCGGGGACTGGACCTATGACGCCGTTTCCATCGGATACCCCGGAGTCGTGCTGCACGGTAAAGTGGTCGCAGAACCGTACAATCTCGGCAAAGGCTGGGTCGGGTTCGATTTTCGCAAAGCCTTCGGCCGGCCGACCCACGTGATGAACGACGCCGCGATGCAGGCGGTCGGCAGCTACGAAGGCGGCCGAATGCTGTTCCTCGGCCTCGGCACGGGACTCGGTTCCGCCATGATCGTCGACGGCGTCGTCGCGCCGATGGAACTCGCGCACCTACCGTACAAAAAGGGACGAACCTACGAGGACTATGTCGGCGACGAGCGGCCTGAAGCGTTTGGGCGGCAAGAAATGGCGCCGCACCGTCGACGAGGTCGTCGCGCAGCTGAGCACCCTGCTGGAGGCCGACTATGTCGTCATCGGCGGCGGCAATGCGCGCAAATTGAAGCGGCTGCCGAAGAACGCACGCCTCGGCAGCAATGACTTCGCCTTCCTGGGCGGATTTCGCGTGTGGCACCATCGGCCCCACCCGCGGCAGCCGCCAAGGGCCGGCGGCGCGGCATCACTCTGCCCTGACCGCATGGCGGGTCGGCGCGCCCACCCTCGAACTGCAAATTGCGGCCCCCCCCACTGAAGCGATGCCCTGTGATGGGTTTGCAGATTTCTCCGGCGCGCGCGCCGTGCACTTCAATTGGCCGCCGATTCGTGGAAAATATAGCGATGAAATTCAGACTCAAGGCGCTGGGACTGCATCTGAGCGCGAGCACTTGCGCGCTATCGCTCATACTCGGCGCGCTCTATCTGGGGTGGTATTACTGGCCGGGCTGGGCTCTGACCGATGTCACTCACGTGGTCGTGGTGATGGTCGGAGTCGACGTCGTCGTGGGTCCGCTGCTGACCTTCGTGATCGCCCGCGCGAGCAAGCCGCGGCGTGAACTCGTGCGCGATATCGCCATGATCGTTGCCGTCCAGCTATGCGCACTGATCTATGGTACGGTGTCGCTCTGGCACGGCAGGCCGCTCTACTACGCCTACTCCGAGACCGTGCTGCAGCTCGTGCAGGCATACGACATCGATGCCCAGGAGTCGGCTGCCGGGCGCCGCTTGAACCCGGATTTTGCCCCTCATTGGTACAGCCTGCCGCGCTGGATTTGGGCGCCGCTGCCGCAGGATCCGTCAGCTGAGCCGGAAAATCGTCGCCTCGGCGATCCCGGGAGGCGACGACGTGATCTCGATGCCGCAATACTTCAAACCCTGGGAACAGGGCTTGCCGGCGCTTCGAACGCACCTCAAGAAAGTAGACGATGTCGCCTACTTCTACGGCTCCGCAGAAAAAGCAGCTCAAAGAGCGCATGCGGGCGGCGGGGCTGGCCACCGATCAGGTGAATTCGATGCCGCTGATCGGGCGCGGCCACCCACTGCTGGCGGTGTTCGACCCGGCCAGCGTCGAAAATCAAGGCCATCATCGCGCTTGAAGTGACGGCGGCCGGCCGCACCGCTTCGAGATGCGCTTCTCGGTTCATCGCGCATTACCATGGTCAGGCGACCACCCGAACGGACTAATCTCGGGTTCCTTGACGGGAAAGGCAGCCGACGGAACGGGCTCTGCCGCCTCAAGTGTTCGCGCCGTGGACCGATAAATTCCCTATGACAAACCCGACGCCCCAATGGAAGCGACTGCGTCTCGCGCCTGCCCGGATTGGCGCGTCGCAGAGGCCACGAAGCCCGACCCCTGTTGTCTGCGCGTCGCGGGCGGCCTGATCGCCTGGGGAACCGCGATCGCGGGAATCGCCGTGGTCGATGTCATCGTCCGGCAGATTCTCTTGGAGGATGTGAGGACCTATCTGGCGCGCACCGCGGCCGGCACGGCCGCGCTCATCGACGGGGACCAGCTTCGCGACCTTCAACAGACCCCAATCAGGACGGTTCGCCGGAGTACAACCGCGCTTCCCGTCCTCTTCGGGTACTGCTCGAGACGAATCCCGACATCCGATTCGCCTACGTCGGCGTCATGCAGAACGGATGTCATGCATTTCATACTCGACGGAACCCGGCAAGGCACCTTCGACGAGGCCGGCCGGCCGAACCATTCGCCGCCCATGGAGGTGGACGAGCCGAGCCCGGGAGAACGAGAGGTTTCCAGAACCCATCGGCTGACGGTGGAAAAGGAACCCACGGCAACCGCCTGGGGAATGGGGATCCGGGCCCATGCGCCCGTGTTCGCGCGGGACGGAGAGATGACCGGTTACGTGGGCATCACCGTTCGGGCCGACCGGTATCGGCAGCTGGTCCGGCGGGTCGACGTGTCGGCCGTGCTGGGCGTCTTGATTGCGGGCGCGCTTGCGTTCCTCAACGGCGTTGCGATCTGGCGCGCCCAGATCTCACGCCGCAGAGCCATGACCGCGCAGGCGCACACCGAAGATGGAGCTGAGACGCGCCCAGCAATTCGCCAATCTCGGCGCGTGGTACGCCAACCTGCGGACCCGCACCGGATCGATGTCCAGCGAACTTCGCGCAACTGCTCGGCGATCCTGAGGACAGTGCCCGGCCGCTGGCTGCCTATCTCGCGGCCACTCATCCCGGAAGACCGATCGATTGGTTGAGAAGATGTTGGCGGATCTGAGCTCGAGCGGGGGATCACGCAAGCTCGACCATCGCTTCATGGTCGATGGCGTCGTCAAGCACGTGCGCGCGGCCGTCGCCGCGCGCTGCGACGTCCGCGGCCAGCCGCTGGAAATGCAGGGAATCGTGCTCGACCTCACCGATCTGAAGGCGGCCGCGCTGGAGACTCTCCGGGCGAAGGAGGTGGCGGAGTCCGCCAACCGCGCGAAGAGCGACTTTCTCGCCAATATGAGCCATGAGATCCGCACGCCGATGAACGGCGTGCTCGGCATGACCGAGCTGCTGCTCGACACCAAGCTCGACGCCTTGCAGCGCGACTACGCGGAAACCATCCGCGACAGCGGCACCTCGCTGCTGACCGTCATCAACGACATTCTGGACTTCTCGAAAGTCGAGGCCGGCAAGCTCGAACTCGAGCAGGTGGACGTGGACCTGCGCGATACCTTCGAGGATGTCGCCAGGCTGCTGTCGATTCAGGCCCATGCGAAGGGGCTGGAACTCACCGCCCAGATCGATGCGAAGCTGCCCGATCTGGTGAAGGGCGATGCCGGGCGCATCCGCCAGATTCTCTTGAATCTCGCCGGCAACGCCATCAAGTTCACCGCGCAGGGCGAGGTCTCGCTCGAGATCAAAGTCCTCGAGACCGGCGAGAACGGCACCGACGGTGCGCTGCGAAGTGCGCGACACCGGCATCGGCATTCCCGCCGATCGGCTCGGGATCTCTATTCGCGCCATTCATGCAGGTGGACACCTCGACCACGCGCCGATTCGGCGGCACGGGCTTGGGATTGTCGATCGTGCGCCGCCTGGTCGAGCTGATGGGCGGTGAAACCGGGGTCGAAAGCGCCGAAGGCGTCGGCTCGCTTTTCTGGTTTACCGCGCATTTCGCGCCGGTCGTCAACAGCTTGCACGCCGCTCTATCCGGCGCCGGCCTCGATCAAGGGACAGCGGGTCCTGGTGGTGGATGACAATGCCACCAATCGCAAAGTCCTCATGGGGCAACTGCTCCTGTGCGGCGTAGAACCCGTGTCGGCGAGCTCGGCGGACGAGGCGCTGGCGCTGATGCGCCAGGCCGAGCGCCGCGGGCCGCGCCTTCGATGCGGCGCTGCTCGATCACCTGATGCCCGATTGCGACGGCGCGGAGCTGGGCCGGCTCATCGTTCAGGATGAGACTCTGAAATCCACGCGGCTGATTCTTTTGACCTCCTCCGGTCAACGCGGCGACGGTCAGGTGTTCGCCGACATCGGCTTCGCGGCCTATCTGCTGAAGCCCGTCACGCAGCGCGACCTGACCGAGTGCCTGATACTGGTCCTGGCCAACACGGCGCACTCCTGGCATCTGCAAAGCCAGCCGATGATCACGCGGCACGCGCTGCGCGCGCAGCGCGCCCAATCCCGCAATCGAATTTTGCTGGCCGAGGACAATCTCGTCAATCAGAAGGTGGCCTCGAGACTCCTGGAAAAGCTGCAGTATCGCGTCGACGTGGTCGCGGACGGCCTGGCGGCCGTCGCCGCCTGGCAGAGCGGAAAATTCGATCTCATCCTCATGGACTGCCAGATGCCGCAGATGGACGGCTACGAGGCGGCCCGCGAGATCCGCAGGCTCGAAGCGGGCAAGCGCCACATCCCCATCGTCGCGCTCACGGCGCATGCCATGACGGGCGATGAGGCAGAAGTGCCGCGCCGCCGGCATGGATGACTATCTGTCCAAGCCGATCGACCGCGTCAAGCTCGAGACCTGCCTGGAACGACTCCTGATCGGCAGCGGATCCACGGACTTGACCGCCGACGCTGTCGAGGCAAGCGCCGCCCGCCGGAGACACTGCGGCCGACTCACGCGGACACTGCCGCGCCGCGCGGCACGCGCCGCATCATCCCGTCGACTGGGATGCGCTGCTCGAATCCATCGACGGCGACGAAGGATTTGCGCGCGATCTGGCGGATGCCTTCATCGAGACCGGAACCCGCGAACTGGCCGCAATCTCGACGGCGCTGGACACGGGCGACGCGGCGGCATTGCGCATGTCCGCACACACGCTCAAAGGCGCGAGCGCCAACTTGCGCGCGCCGGCGGTGGCCGCGGCGGCGGCGCAGCTCGAGTCGGCCGCCGGCTTGGGCGAGAACGCTCAAACCGCGGCGCTCGCCGAGAAGCTGACCGCGGAGATCACGAAGATGACCGCGTACCTGCAATCGAAGGTGAGCTAGCGCCCGCGGCGATTCAGCGCGCCCGGCCGGGTGCAGAGAACCTGCTCAACGGATGCGCTTCGGTATTGAACACCACTGGTCCGAGCCCCGGATATCTGTGAAGAAGAAATTGGGCTCGGTCATCGCCGATCCGCCCGCCCTCATCACGCCATAAATTGCGGGTGCGCGCTCACCGCATCGTGCCAGGAAGCATCGACCGAGAGGCTGCCATGAGGAGCCTGGGCGCCGCTGCGCCGCCATTTGGCCAACCATTCTGCTCCGAGCAGTTCGTGTGCGTGCGGCGCGGTTGCCGCAGGCGGCGATAGCCCGATCGTCGTTTCCGCTTTTGGACCGGTGCCGCGACCCTTTGCAACATAGAAGCCGGCGGCCAGCATGGCGGCGCGGACGCTGGTCGAGTAAGTGTATGTAAACAGCTCCACAGGCTTTTGTTTGCACACCAGGGCCAGTTCGCGAAACGCCGTCAGCGTCCACATCGAACTGTCGGTCTTGAAGGAGAACGGGTCGAAGAAAATGATGTCGGGGGGCGGCGCGTCGAATTTCCGGGCCGCGAAATCGCCGGACAGGAGCAGCCAGTCGATCGTCGACGCGCGATTGGTCCAGCGGCCGCTCGACAACAATTTTCGCGGAGCGGCGATGGCGAAGGTGCTTGAACCACCTGATGTGATCGAGCGCGAGCTTGAGCGAATCCAGATCATTTTCGAAGCTCACCAGGGTTAGATTTCGCGCGCTTCACGCGGCGGAGTCGAACTCCTCGACCGCCAGGATGGCGGCCATCGCGTTGGCCGCGGCGCCCAGCCCCACATCCCAAACGACGAGCGGCTCAGCCGCCGCATCTTGCAGGCGCTCGAGCAGTCGGGATTGCTCCACATAGAGCGAACGAGATTCCTCTGCCGGGTCATTGATGGAATGCATGACCTCGCCGGAAGTCATATCGCGTATGAACCCCACCTCATCCCGCACGATGACTTCATATCGCCCGCGTTTCAGCTCGAGTTTGCGCCGCGCGGCCCGGGTAACATGCGTGGGCGCCTTGCCGTAGCTGTCGCGTGCGTCGAGCAAATTGCGCTGCGAGTTGTAGAACGGCAACCACGTGTCGGCCAGGATGTGCTCGCGCATGGTGCGCATCAGTTGCATGTAGAAATGGACGTTGTGAAGACCCAACAGCTGCCAGCCCAAGCTCTCGTGCACGCGTTGCAGATGAAAGAGGTACGCAATGGAATAGGTCTTGCACGTATAACATCTGACAAGCCGGATCGATCGGTCCTTCCATTCCCCGATAAGCGGCGCGGCGCAAATCGCGCCTTCCCAAGCTGGTGAACGCCACGCCCTGCCGCGCGAGCGAGGTCGGCAGAATACAATCGAACATATCGACGCCGCGATGCACCGCCTCGAGCAAGTCACGCGAGGTGCCGACGCCCATCAGATATCGCGGCCGATCCCGCGGAAGCAACTCGGTCACGGTGGCCGTACATTCTTCACGCTGCGCGCTGCTTTCGCCGACGGCAAGACCGCCGATGGCGTATCCGTCGAAGGGCATGTCAGTGATGGCGTGGGCGCTCTCGATGCGCAGATCCGGGTAGCTGGCGCCCTGCACTATGCCGAACAACGCTTGTGGGGAGTCGCCGCGTGCAACCAGGCTGCGACGGGCCCACCGATGAGTCAATTCCATCGCGCTGCGCGCAACGTCGCGCTCAACGGTCGATGGCACGCACTGATCGAGCGCCATCATGATGTCGGAGCCGATAATTTTTTGCGTCTCGATGCTGCGTTCCGGGCTCAGGTGAAGCACGGTGTTATCGACGTAACTGCGAAATTCGGCGTAGTCCTCACGCATGGTGCGGCTGCCGGGCAACGAGAATATTTGAAAGCCGCCGGAATCCGTCAATACCGATCGCGGCCAATTCATGAAGCCGTGGATACCGCCGAATTTCTTGAAAATGTCGACGCCCGGCCTCAATAAAAGGTGATAGGTGTTGGCGAGCAGGACCTGGGCGCCGCTTTCCAGGAGGTCTTCGCGTCGCTGCGATCGGACGGCGGCATGCGTCCCCACCGGCATGAAAGTAGGCGTCAGAACCTCGTTATGTCGAGTCATAAAGCGCGCGGCGCGCGCTCGCGAACCTGTGGCCGCAGCTTCCAGTTTGAAATCGAGTCGACTCATGAGGGTGCACTCAACGCCAAAAGCCGTAAGTTACCCTATTCGCCGCGCACTCGTTATGGAATGCAGCCAAGTCATCTCGCCCTCACACAACCGGCACCGAGAGATCAGAAACGTGGTACACGTAATATGGCTTGTGCGCCCGACGCCTGGGCCCGCACTGCAACGAAATTGCCGAACACCTACCACAAAGACAGCTCTCTATGTTGAAGCGCCTCCGGGGTTATTTCTCAAACGACCTTTCGATCGATCTTGGCACCGCCAATACCTTGATTTACGTGAAATCGCGCGGCATCGTGCTCAACGAGCCTTCGGTCGTGTCTGTGCAAAATATGCCGGGCGGCGGCAAAGCGGTGGTCGCCGTGGGTGTGGAGGCAAAGAAAATGCTCGGCCGGACTCCCGGGCACATCACCGCCGTGCGGCCCATGAAGGACGGTGTCATAGCAGACTTCACGTATACCGAAAAGATGCTGCAGTATTTCATCAACAAGGTTCATGACGGCCGCTTTCTGCGCTCGAGTCCACGGGTACTGGTGTGCGTGCCGTTCGGTTCAACCCAGGTCGAGCGGCGTGCCATCAAGGAATCCGCCGAGGGCGCCGGCGCGCGCCGCGTCGACATCGTGCCGGAACCCATGGCAGCCGCCGTTGGGGCGGGATTGCCGGTGCACGAGGCCCGCGGCTCGATGGTTCTCGATATCGGCGGCGGAACGTCGGAAGTTGCCGTGGTTTCTCTCAATGGAATCGTCTATGCGGCGAGTGTCCGCATGGGCGGCGATAAGTTCGATGAAGCCATCACTCAGTACGTGCGCCGCAACTACGGCATCCTGATCGGCGAGGCGACCGCGGAGCGCATCAAGATTGAAATCGGTTCGGCCTACCCGGAGGAACGGGTGCGCGAAATCACCGTCAGGGGACGAAATCTCTCGGAAGGCGTGCCGCGCGGCTTCACGTTGAACTCTAATGAGATTCTTCAAGCGCTCGAGGAACCTTTGCAGGGCATCGTGAGCGCCGTGAGACAAGCGCTCGAGCAGACGCCGCCGGATTTGGGCAGCGATGTCGCTGAACGCGGCATCGTACTCACGGGCGGGGGTGCTTTGCTGCGCAACATCGATAAATTGATCACGAAAGAGACCGGTCTGCCGGTGATCATCGCGGACGATCCACTCACTTGCGTCGCCCGCGGCGGGGGTCGAATTCTCGAACTCACGCATGAGTCCGGGCCAGGCGTATTTGACTTACAATAGCGGCCGCCGGCACCCTACCCCGCCCACCGCGCCACGACCTTGGCGACCGTCGGTCCCACCAACAGCACGAGCATGAAGCGGGCCACCTGCATGGCCATGACGAACGGCAAATCCACCTGCGAGGAGGCCGCAATGATGGCCAGCCGATCAGGGCATGGGAGCCGCCGAAGCGCGGCTGGGGCCGCACGTAGCGTCAGCGTGGCGCGCTTCTCGGCCGCTCCATGAGGGTGAACAACTCCTTCAGAACGGCGAGTCAGCGCGGTGTGAAAGTGATTGCGTCGCTTGCGGCCAGACGCGCCAGTCGCGGAAAAATGTACTTCATCGACATGGCATGTGCTTCCGCCACGGTGCTGCTGGTCACGTCCTTGACTATCAGCAGCTCGTAGCCGTGCTCGTAAGCTTGGCGCGCGGTCGACTCCACGCCGATGTGGGTGGCGACGCCGCCGAGAACGATGGTGCGAATGCCACGCCGGCGCAATTGCAGGTCCAATTCCGTGCCGTGGAAGGCGCCCCATTGCCGCTTGGTGATCAATATATCCCCCGGCTGCCGCAGACCGGGCGGGAACTCGCTCCACCCGGCGGGGAAACCGCCTTTCGGCATCCCCATCGATTCATCGACGGGTTGGCGCAGCATATCGGCACCGTCCTTCGCAAAGTCGACGTTGACCAGTACCACGGTTGCGCCGGCCGCGCGGAAACGCTCAGCCAGGGATTGGCCGCCGGTCAGCAGCTCGGCGCCTGTGTTCGGTACCAGTGGATAGCCGAGGATGCCCTGCTGCAAATCGATCAGGACAAGGGCCGTGGATTTAGGATCAACTTCGAACATGCTCGGCACTCCAAATAGGGGGGATGCGCAGGCCGCGCAGAGGGTCTTGCGCACCTGCGCTATATGAGGGAAACTCACAAATCTAGTTTACGAGGACGCCTCACAAATGTCAACGGAAGCGCCGAAAGCCAAGGCACCCCAGCGTGCCCGCGGTGTGCAGCGCGTAACCGAACTGCTGGATGCGGCTGCGAGTCTTTTTGTTCAAAAAGGCTACGATGCAACCACCATGACGGAAATCGCGCAATGTGCGGGTGCATCGATCGGTTCGCTCTACCAGTTTTTTCCATCCAAGGAGGCGTTGGCGGAAGGCCTTTTTGGCCGCTACGTGGAGCGACTGTCATCCCGACTGGAGGCTCTGATCGAAGGCGCGCCGAACCTATCGCCCAGGCGGCTGGCGGACCAGCTCGTTGATCTGATGCTCGAAGTCCCCTCGGATCGCGACGCTGCGGTTGCGCTCTCGAGCTCCATTGCAGGCATCGTCGAGCGGCGCAAGCCGCTGCGCAGTGCCACGCGCCGCCAGATCGCCGCAATCCTGCGCGCCGCCAATCCCAGGCTGGCGCAGAAGGCGGCCGTCGAGGCCGCCGCGCTGATTGCCCACATGTTGAAGATCGTGCCAATCCTCGCCAAGGAGGAGAAGGACGGGCTGCATGCGCTCGTTGCGCAGGCGCGGCAAATGCTTGCCGCGTACATGGAGCGCGTGATCAAACCCCGGCCGAGGCAGTTTCTCCACCGCCGAAATTCTTAGCTGCGCCGCCTGGCCGTCTGTCGGTTGACAGGCATTTGGCACGGCGCGGATACTGATCCGGCATCGCTTCTTCCGCACCGACGCTCAATCGAGCGTCTTTGACACCGAGTGAGTTCCCATGAATCTTTGGACTGCCATTCAGGATCCGCTACGAGGAAAGACCTCGTTGGCCAAGGTGTTTTGGCTCTATGGGCTGCTGGGTTCCATTCTGGTGAGCGCGATTGGCTTGGCCTTCGATTCAAGCAATGTGTTTGCCATGCGCTCCTACAGCGTATTTGGACTCCTATTCAGCGTTTACGTGACCGTCGCGACCTATCAATGTGCAGGGAATTGCGAATCGAAATTCCTGGCCCAATTCGTGCGAATTTCGGCAGTCATCTCGCTCGTGCTGCTGCCGGTGTTTGCGTATCTGGAATTCACCGGCGCCCTCGACCTGGCCCTCGCAAACCTGGGCGGCGAACTATGAGGCTGAATCGGGGGCGGGCCCGGTCGCTTGAGAAATCGCGTTATCCAGCTCCCGCTGCGTGAACGGTTTGGCAAGCTTCATCAGCGTAACGGCTGAGTCGGCCGGCAATTCAGCATAGCCGCTCGCGAGCACAATCCGCAATGAAGGAAATATGGTTTTCACCGTCGCGGCAAGCTCAACTCCGGTCATGTTCGGCATCGCGTGATCCGTAATCAGCACTTCAACTTCAGGATGCTGTGCGAGCTGGCTCAACGCATGTTCGCCCGAGGTCGCCTGAATTACACGATGGCCGAGATCCTCGAGCATCGCCGCGGCACTGTTCAGGACCAACGTGTCGTCATCGACCACCATGATCACCCGGGGCTGACCATTTGGCTGGGCTATCGGCAAAGAAGGCGCGGGCCGATCGGCTGCCGTGGCCGGCGCGCACGGGAGCCAGATCTCCGCCGTGGTTCCCCGCCCCTTCTCGCTTTTCAAAATGAATCGCCCACCCGATTGTTGGGCCACTCCATGCACCATCGGGAGACCGAGCCCCGTGCCTTTGCCCACGCCCTTGGTGGTAAAGAAAGGTTCAGTGGCACGAGCGAGGGTTTGCGCATCCATTCCCTCCCCCGAGTCCGTCACCGACAGACAGACATAGCGTCCTCCGGGCGGCGCATCGTCGAGCATCGCTTCCTTGGCGCCGATAATGATAGTGCCCCCCAAGGGCATCGCGTCGCGCGCGTTGACCACCAAATTAAGAACCGCAAGCTCGAGCTGGTTGGGGTCGGCTAGAACGGCCGCGAGTCTCAGCGGAAAGCACAGCTCCAATTCCGCCTTGCTGTCGAGCGAGCGCGTCAGAAGCTCCGCCATGCCGGCGATGAGTGCCGGAATGTCGACGGCGCTGGCTTTCAACTCCTGCCGGCGCGCAAAGGCCAGCATTCGCTGCGTCAAGGCCATGCCGCGGCTCGCGCCCAGCTGTGCGTTTTCGATCAGGTGCAGGGCCCGCGCATCGTCCTTTACGCGCTTGCGCAAGAGTTCGAGACTTCCCTTGATCACCATCAGGAGATTATTGAAGTCGTGTGCCACGCCGCCGGTCAGCTGGCCGATGGCATCCATTTTTTGAGCTTGAAACAGCGTTTCCCGAGCTTCCTCCAACGCCTTGCGCGATTCACGCTGGGCGGTGATGTCCCGGGTAATTTTCGCGAATCCCAGCAGCGCCCCATCGGGCGCACGTAGGGCATCGATCACCACGTTTGCCCAAAACACGGTGCCGTCCTTGCGGACCCGCATGCCCTCCTTTTCAAAGCGGCCTTCTTTGGCCGCGAGCGCAAGTGCTCGAGCAGGTTCGCCGGCCGCTTGATCGTCGGCAGTATAAAAACGAGAGAAATGGGTGCCCAGCACCTCATCGCCCGTGTATCCCTTGATGCGCTCGGCGCCGGCGTTCCAACTGGAAATTTCGCCCGACGGACTCAACATGTAGATGGCGTAATCAGTGACGCCTTTCACGAGCAGCTTGAATTGTTCCTGGCTTGCGCGCAGCGACTCTTCCGCGGCGCGCCGTTCCGTCAAGTCACGGGTGATTTTCGCGTAACCAATGAGTTCGCCGCTCGGCGTGCGGATCGGATCGATGACGACATTGGCCCAGAACAGGCCCCCGTCTTTTCGAACTCGCCACCCTTCGCTTTCAAATTTCCCTTCTCGGGCGGCAATCTCCAACGCGCGTGCGGGAAGCCCGTTTTTGCGATCTTCGGGGGTATAAAACTCGGAGAAGTGGCGACCGATGATTTCGTGCGCCGTGTACCCTTTGAAGAGTTCGGCGCCCCGATTCCAACTCATGACCGTGCCCGCCGTACTCAGCATATAGATGGCATAGTCGCTGATGCCCTCTACAAGAATGCGGTATCGACCGTCTGCCGTGAGGCAGGCCTCATGGCGATCCGGTCGCTTGAGGTGGGTATGCGTTTCGGCAGCCGGCAGTGTCATGAGGCCAGTTTGCTCTAACCGGTTGCAACATCACAATGCCTAAATGTGTTTGCCCACGTGATCGCGCTAGTTGCAGTTGTCGCCTGAAGACCCTGTAAAAAATTCAAAATCACTCAATGCTGTAACGCGATTTGATATTGCGCAAGGCTCGAATTGCGCTACCAGCGACTCCTTCATCCCGAACACCTTCATCCCGAACACCTTCAAGGATCTGACGACACTTCGTGAAGTCACGGGCGGCACTCCGTACGGGGCGAGCTGCGTAACGGGAGTTGGCGACGAATTGCGCATGCCGTCGAACCTGGAGCTTGAAATGTGCCGATTCCAAGGCGAGCACGTGAGCCGAATTGCCGGCCGCCTCCGATCGGCAAGCGACATCTGAGGTACAGCGGGCCCAAAACAGGCCAGAGATTCTTGTTCTTTTGGTAACCACACAGGCGTAAGCTCCACGGCATCCGGGTGGAGGAATGCGCTCCTTATATTGCGAGCAGCATCATATTGCGAGCAGCATCCTTTACTGCGAACAACACTTAGAAGGGGTCAGAGCGTGGCCAATCACGGTTATCGCTGGGTGATCGTCGCCGCGGGAGCTCTCTTGGGATGCGTTGCCATCGGCGCGATGTTCGCGTTGCCCGTATTTCTGGTGCCCATGGCTGGGGCGACAGGTTGGTCGCGCACGGGCATATCGCTTGCAATGACGCTCGGTTTCCTGGCCATGGCCTTCGGCAGTATCTTTTGGGGAACGGTGACGGACCGATTCGGGCCACGAATTGTCGTGCTCACAGGCTCCATCCTACTGACCGTGAGCCTTGCGCTCGCCAGCTTCAGCCGGTCGCTGTTCGAGTTCCAACTTGTGTTTGGCCTTCTCGTCGGCCTCGCAACCTCGGCGATCTTTGCCCCCATGATGGCGACGGTTACGGGGTGGTTTGATACGCAAAGAAGTTTGGCCGTATCACTGGTCTCGGCCGGAATGGGCATGGCTCCAATGACGATGTCGCCCATCGCCGGTTGGCTCGTCTCACACCATGACTGGCGCACGGCGCTTCTGATCATCGCGGCCATCGCCGCCGTCATCATGATTCCAACGTCCTTCTTTGTGCGTCGCCCGCCTGCCTTGAAAGCAGAAAACATGTCGAGCGCCGTGAATACACCGGCCGCCGCGGAAATGTCGCTTGGCGAGGCCGTTAGATCGCCTCAATTCATCATCCTGTTGCTCACGAACTTCAGCTGCTGCGCCACTCATTCAGGACCGATCTTCCACACGGTCAGTTATGCGATCTCTTGTGGGATCGCGCCGCTGGCCGCCGTCTCAATCTACAGTGTCGAAGGCCTGGCGGGATTGGGAGGCCGCCTGGGATTCGGCATTTTGGGTGACAGACTGGGGGCCAAGAAAGTTCTCGTTGCCGGATTGCTCATTCAGGCGTTCGGCGCATTAGGTTATTACTTTACGCACGGCATTTCGGAGTTTTACGCCATAGCGGCGTTGTTCGGCTTCACTTATGCCGGCGTCATGCCGCTCTATGCCGTGATCGCGCGCGAGAACTTTCCGCTGCGCATGATGGGAACGATCATAGGCGGCAGCGTTATGGCCGGTAGCCTCGGCATGGCAACCGGCCCGCTGCTGGGTGGTTGGATCTTCGATACGACTGCCCACTACGGGGGTCTCTACATCGCCAGCTTTGGCATGGGTATCGGCGCCGCCCTGATCGCAATGACATTCAAGCCCTTTCCACACACGGTGCAGATGAGCCCGGCGATCGCGGGACCGGCTAGCGCCGACGGTTTGGTTTGCCGGCGGGCACAGAACGGGTAGCGGGTTTGGGGGCGAGCGGTTCAGCCGCGCCTGAACGGGCGCACAGCGCCCGAAAACCCGCCGCCACATACGGCGCCAACCGCTCGTGGACGCTATCGAGATCGGATGATTTGCAAAGACCATCCGATAAGGTGTCGATACGCCCGGTCTCGGCGAAGGTCAGGGTCAGCGCCCCCGTCAAGAACTGGTAGCCCCAGTAAATCTCGCGCGCCGAACAGCCCGGCAACGCCTCGCGCAAAACCGCGATGAATTTCTCGACCAATGGATCGAAATGCTGGGTCATCAGTACGGGTGCCCATTCCGGAGAATTATTGACCTGCGCAACCAGGGCAAAATAGCTCTTCCATCCCGGACCCCCTCGGGCGGAGCGCTCCAGCAGGGGATAGGTGAACGCATTGACGATGTCCTCGAGCGTAGGCACGCCCGGCAGCGCCGCTCGCAGTACCTCTTCCAACATCGCGAGACGTTCAGGATTCAGCAGTTCCGCCCGCCGCTGGAACACGGCGGCGAATAATTCGCGCTTGCCGCCGAAGTGATAACTGACCAGAGCGACGTCGACTCCGGCCTCTTTGGTGATGTCGCGGACCGAAACCCCGTAAAAGCCATGGCGTGCGAACAGACGCTCCGCTGCGTCGAGGATCCGTTCCTTCCCAGGTTTCGTCCCCGTCTTCTTGCTTGGTATCTTGCGGCGCACAACGACCATCGGCCTCATTGTCCCGTGTTGGCGCATGCACTGCAACGCGCCGCGCGTCGCGGAACTTGACTATTCCTCAACGATCGTTGAATACTTACTCAACGGACTGTTGAGGATGTTGCGACAAAAAAACCTTGGACTGCGAGCCGCATCGGCCACGCAGCAAATACAAAGGCGGTACCCAACGAGGTCCGTCCGAATCGGGGAGTGATCATGACCAGGACTGTTACGAATCTTTTTGCCAAGATCTGGGTGGCGGCGATTTTCATCGCCGCGTCGCTGCAGCTGCCGCCGGCGCACGCACAGACCTCTGCATCCACGGAACGCACGGCGACGGATGGCCTGGCGGAGATCCTGGTTACCGCGCGGCGCCGCTCGGAGAATCTCCAGGACGTGCCCGTGGCGGTGACGGCGCTCGGCGCCGACATACTGCAGCAGCAGGCCGTTAACTCGCTCGCCGACCTGAACAGTTTCGTGCCGAATATGAAGATTGCCGCCGACCGCGCGACCAGCAGCACGATCAATGTCTATATTCGCGGCGTGGGCCAGAGCGACCCGCTGTGGGGATTCGATCCGGGCGTCGGCGTGTACATCGACGATGTGTATCTGGCGCGGCGCGCAGACGGCGCTGCTCGACGTGATCGACGTCCAGGACCTCGAAATCCTGCGCGGTCCGCAGGGCACACTGTACGGCAAGAACACGATTGCCGGCGCGATCAAGTACGTGACCCGCGACATCGACGGACCCGCCACCCTGACGGCGTCGGTGACGGGCGGCAACTACGGCGAGCACGACGAAAAACTCAACTTCTCGACACCGGTGATCGACGATCACGTCTATTTCGGCCTGGCGCTCGCCGAACTGCAGCACGACGGCTACGGGCATGTGGTTGCCCAGGCAGGCGCCGCGCCGAGTCCCTCATCTGGGCGAGGACGTTTCGAACAAAGACGTGTTCTCGGGGCGCGCCAACCTCACCATCAAATGGGGCGACAGTTCGAAGCTCAAAATCATCGCCGACGACACGCTGGATAATTCCAATGCCTCCGGCGGTCAGCGGCTCAACAACTATCTGGCACCGCAGCTCGGCAATCCATTCGACACGCGCACGGACATGCCGGTCGACAATGACTACTCGCACCGCAACGGCGTCTCGGCGACCTATACCCAGAACTTGACCGATCAGCTCGGTTTAAAGGTCGTGGGCGCCTACATTGAAGGGCGGAGCCAGCAATTCATCGACTTTGCTGAACTCGACGCGAATCTATTCCAAGTACCGGGCGAATACCACGATCAACAGTCCTCGGGCGAGGCGCAACTGACCTTCAAAAACGCACCTAGTCAGCGCCGTAGGCGGCGTGTTCTACATGGACAGCACCGCCTGCGGTGCCTACAACGCGTCGATCGGCACGCTCAACCTGCTGGGTTTACCGGCGTACGACCTCTACATTACCGAGCTCGTCAAGGGTTGTGTGCTGACCAAGAGCTCGGCCGTCTACGGCGACACCACCTGGACGCTGACCGATCGGTTGAATCTCGATGCCGGCCTGCGCTGGAACGAGGATCAAAAGACCGCCAATGTGTACCAAGCCGCCTACGCGAGTGTGTCACCCACTCAATTGCTGCCGAACCAGCAGTTCTTCAATCCCTCGGCCGTGCCGGCCGGCTTCTTTCCCGACCCCGGCGTCGTGACCGACTACACCAACACCCGCGCCTTCGTGAATTTCACGCCGCGCCTCGGCCTGGACTATCACTGGACCGACCATGTGATGACCTATGTGACCTACAGCCGGGGCTTCAAGAGCGGTGGATTCGACATGCGCGGCAACGCGGCGGTTTACCCGCAGACGCAGAACGGCTACAACTCGGAGACCGCGGACAACTACGAGGCGGGCATCAAGTCGACCCTGTTCGACGACACCCTGTTGCTCAATCTGACAGTGTTCTACGATCCGTACAAGAATGCCCAAATCGGCGTGCAGCAGTTCGTCGACTACCTGGGCGTGCCCACCAATCTGACCGCCGTGCTCAATGCCGGCAAACAGATCAATCAGGGCGTCGAAGTCGAGTCCGTATGGCGGCCGCTCAAGCCGCTGACCCTGGGGCTCAACCTCGGCTACCTCGACTCCTACTACAAGGACTATCTGATCCCCTGCAATGTATTCACGGCAGCGCCCGGTTGCGGACCGAGCGTCGCGACCGTCAATGTCGCCGATGAGAATCGGCCGCTGAATGCGCCGGCCTGGACCGTGTCCGGAAACGTCACGTACACCTGGGACCTCGCCTCCGGCTCCTTGCTGGCGCGGGCGGGCTACGATTGGCGCAGTTTCACCAAGGTCGCGAACACGACACCCAGCGTGACCGATCAGCCGGCATACGGGCTGCTCAACGCCGGCCTTGCGTTCACGACTCAGAGCAAGGCCTGGCGTTTTTCGATCGACGGCAAGAACCTCACCAACAAGTACTACCGCGTTGCCGGGTATGATTTCGGCAATCCGCCCATCGGGCCTGCCAATTCGTTCATCGGCGGCGTCAGCCAAATCGGGTTCTACGGTCCGCCGCGCACGTATTCGGGCACCGTGACATACCACTTCTGAGCGGAGCCACTCGACTCATGACCTGGTTCCAGGCGCCGGAAGTCACGCTGCCCGCACCTGATCGCCCTGCACGGTCGGTGGCGGGGCGCGCGCACGGCGCTGATCGAGGGTGAGCGGCGCCTCTCCTGGCATCAATTCGAACAAGAGACCGCGCGCGCGGCCAACGGCCTGGCGACGCTCGGCTTGAGTTCGGGGGATCGGGTCGCCGTCCTCATGGACAACAGCTTGGAAATGGTGGTGCTGCTGTTCGGCATTCTTCGTTTCGGCGCGGTGGCCGTGCCCTTGAACGTCTCCATCAGCGAGGATGCGCTGGCGCGGATGATCGAAGATGCGGATGCCCGCGCCGTATTCGCGTCGGGCCGCCACCGCCGCCGCATCGATGAGTTGCGGGCGCAATCCGCGACGGTTGCGCGCGCCGTGCGCGTGGCGTTGGACGATGCCCAACCCGGATGGATTGACTACGATGCCTGGCTGGGTGCGCAGTCGCCCGAGTGGCATCGCACCGTGGACCTCGAGCAGGAATGCAACATCATCTATAGCTCAGGTACGACGGGCTCGCCCAAGGGCATCGTGCACACGCATGGCTGCCGCATGCACTGGGCCGCCGACCTCGCACTGGCTCTGAGGTACCGCGGCGATTGTGTGACCCTGTGTTCGTTGGGATTGTTCTCGAACATCACCTGGGTCGCCATGCTCTGCACCGTATTGGTGGGAGGCACCCTGGTCGTCATGCCGAGCTTCGACGCCGCCGCCGCGGTCGAACTCATGGCGCGAGAACGGGTTTCCCATGGAACCTTCGTGCCGCTTCAACTGCAAAGATTGCTTGCCGTTCCGGATCTCGAGCGTCATGACTTGTCCAGTCTGGACGCATTCATGTGCTGCGGGTCGCCGCTGGCGCTCGACGTCAAGCGCGAGTTCCCACGCCGCTTCGGCTGTCATCTCATCGAGCTGTACGGACTGACCGAGGGCCTGTGCACCATCCTTGCGCCCGAAGACTTCGAAGCCAAGACCGAGTCGGTGGGCAAGCCGTTCATCGGCACGGACCTGTGCATCGTCGGCGACGACGATCGAGAGCTGCCGCAGGGACAGGCCGGCGAGATCGTCGGCCTGAGTCCCCTTCTCATGTCGGGCTATCACGGCAATGACGCCGCCAGCAGCGAAGCAACCTGGACCGATCCGCGAGGCCGGCGCTGGCTGCGCACCGGGGATCTCGGGCGACTCGATGCGGATGGATTTCTCTATATCGTCGACCGCAAAAAGGACATGATTCTGTCCGGTGGACAGAATATCTATCCCGCGGATATCGAAGCTGTGATGCGCACGCATCCCGACGTCGCGGACGTGGCCGTAGTCGGCGTTCGCAGCCTGCAATGGGGCGAAACTCCGGTTGCCGTGGTCGTCGCAGCGCCGAATGCGCAACCGGTCGAGCAAACGCTGATTGAATGGACCAATGCGCGAGTCGGCAAGCAGCAACGGATCCGCGCAGTCATCTGCCGCTCGAGCCTGCCGCGAAATGCCAACGGCAAGGTGCTGAAGCGGGAACTACGACAGGAGCTGGCCGAACTCGTGTATTGAAGCGGCCACATCTTACAGGGAGAACCGATTGTCCAAACCGTACGCGGAAATCAATTGGCAGAGCCATGACGGTCTGCAGCTGTACGCGCGCATCTACGACGGGGCGCGCAGCGCCGCGCCGACGGTCCTTTGTCTGCACGGACTCACACGCAACAGCCGCGATTTCGAGGATCTCGCCCCGCATCTTCAACGCCGCTACCGCGTGATCGTTCCCGACCTGCGCGGCCGCGGTTTCTCGGCGCGGGACACCCAACCGCAGAATTACCAGCCGGGAATCTATGTGCAGGATGTTCTCGCGCTGCTGGGCACGGTCGCCGCGCCGCGAGTGGCCGTCGTCGGAACCTCGCTCGGCGGCATGCTCGCCATGATGCTGGGGGTCAGTCATCCCGATCGCATGGCCGGCATCGTCTTGAACGATGTCGGGCCCGAAATCGACCCGGTGGGAATCGAGCGCATCAAGCAATATGCCGGCCGGCTTCCCCCGGCGCTCACTTGGAGCGAAGCCGAGGCGCAGACTCGCGCCGTGTATGGCGAAGCGTGGCCGGGACTCGCCCCCGATCGCTGGACCGCGCTGGCGCGCCGCGGCTATCGGGAGAATGCCGCCGGAATAGTCGAACCCGACGCCGATCCCAACATCGGGGAAGCCCTGCGCGCCGCGCCCGCGGCGGCTCTCGACCTATGGCCGTTGTGGAAGGCGCTGCGCAAGGTACCGACGCTGGCCATTCGCGGCGAGCGCTCGGACATTCTGAGCGCGGCCACATTCGCGCGCATGAAGGCCGAGAATCCGGATCTGCGGCAATTGGAGGTCGCCAATCGAGGGCACGTGCCGCTGCTCGATGAGCCCGAGTGCATCGTGGCAATAGACGCCTTTTTGTCGAGCATCTTGTGAGCGATGCGCGTTTGAGCACCACCCTTGCCACTGCGGCCGGCTCCAGCGGCGCCAGTGCCGCCGCGGCCGATGCTGCCCGCGAGACTTCGATCAGCGGCGAACGAGCCCCGTCCCTGGCCTATCGCTCCTATGTGCTCGCCGTCCTGGTCCTGGTCTACACCTTCAATTTCATCGATCGCCAGATCGTCGGCATACTCGCCGTCCCGATCAAGACCGAACTGCACCTGAGCGATTCGCAGTTGGGGATGATGGGCGGCCTTGCGTTTGCTCTGTTTTATACTCTGCTTGGGATACCCATCGCCCGTCTGGCCGACCGAGTCAGCCGCACCGGGATCATGACCGCGGCGCTGGCGCTGTGGAGCCTGATGACCGCGGTGTGCGGACTCGCCCAGAATTATACGCAGCTCTTCCTGGCGCGCGTCGGGGTGGGGGTCGGTGAAGCGGGTGGCGTGGCGCCCGCCTACTCCCTGATTTGCGACTACTTTCCCGGCAAGGAACGGGCCCGCGCCTTGAGCGTCTATTCCTTCGGCATTCCCATCGGCAGTGCGGTGGGCATCGCATTGGGCGGCTTCATCACCAGTCTCATGAGCTGGCGCATGGCCTTTTTCATCGTTGGATTTGCGGGTCTTTTGGTCACACCGCTGCTGAGGCTCACCGTGCGCGAGCCCCTGCGCGGCGCGCTCGATGGGTTGCGCATCGCTCGCGATGACCGGTCCGTCTCGGCAGGCAGTTCTTCTTCCTTGCTCGAGGTCATGGCCTTGCTCGCGCGCAAACCGAGCTTCTGGGGACTGTCGCTCGGTGCGGCTTGCGCGTCCATGATGGGATACGGCCTGTTCTTCTGGGCACCGTCATTCCTGGTACGCAGTTTTCATTTGAGCCTGCTGCAGGCGTCCTTGAGCTACGGTGGGCTGGTGCTCATCGGTGGCTTGTTCGGAATCTGGTTCGGTGGCGTGCTTGCCGATCGATACGGCGAAAGGCGCCGCGCAATGTTTGCCTTCGTTCCCGCAATCGCATTCCTGGCGACCGTGCCCTTCTATCTGGTGGGTGTTCTGTCCACGACGCTTTGGATCAGTTTTCTGGTGCTGCTGGTGCCCACGGCGCTGGGCTTGGTTTGGTTGGGTCCGGTGCTCGCGGCAATCCAGCACCTCGTTCCCGCACACATGCGAGCCACCGCCTCGGCACTCTTCCTGTTCATCAATAATTTGATCGGGATTGGCCTCGGCACCACGCTGATCGGAGTGGTATCGGACACCATGCGCGTGCGCTTCGGTGCGGAATCCTTGCGCTATGCGATCCTCGGCGGCACAGGCTTCTACCTGGTCGCCGCGGCTTTGTTCTTCTTCGCCGGGAGCAAACTGGCGCGAGATTGGGTGGGAGAGCGAGAAACCAGGACCGATCGGCACACCTGATCGATGGCCCGGCAGTCCGCGCTACTGCCCCGGCAGCACCGGCAGCCACTTGCCGTCCTGCAGCTCCACGGTCACGGTCATCAGCATATTGTCCTGGTTGCGGATAATCCGGTCCACCACCGGAAAGACCTGGCGCGCCTGCGGGTCCGCCATCCAGTCCGCGGACTTGACATGGTACGTGTAACGCACCACGGTCTCGGGATGGCCGTGCACCGGCTCGGGGGGTGACCACTTCACCACTTTGTCCAGGCTCAGACGGGCCACGCATAGATCTTTGTCATGCTCAACCGGCTGGTCGTGCGCACCCAGAGTGATCCGCTTCTTCTGCAGGTAGTACAGCCGGCCCTTGGCGGTCAGCGAATAGCGTCTGGCCGTCTCGGCGGCCGGCGCCGACATCTCGGTCGATTCCACGAGACCCAGGTGCTCGAGCACCGGCAGCTGCACGGCGTCATTGGTGTGGGCGAGTTGATCCTGCTGGGTCACGACCCGCGGCCAGGCGAACTTGCCCACACACAGGTCCCCGTGGTCCGACAGATAGTGCGTCACCGCACGGGTCAGCTCACGCTCACTGGGCTGGTCCGCGGCGGCCTGCAGCGGGCCCGACGTCCACATCAACGCGCCCGCAACCCCGGCCGCGATCATCAAGCTCTTCGATGTCATAGTTCGCTCATCACTCAAAGTCGTAGGTATCAACACTCAATTCACACAATTCGGATCTTGCGGGGTCACTCCCTGCACGTAGCCGTCGGTCAGAGTCTCCATGAAGCACAGCAAGTCCGCCTCGTTCTGAGCAGTCATGTACGGCGTCGCGCCGGGTGACAGGCCAAAGGGAACGTCCACCTTGTCGACGTTGACCTTCAGGGCGGTCGGCAGGTCATTGAACTGCTGCACGACCCCCTTGACCGAGGGATACCACTTCGTAGGGTTGGTGTCGCGCGTGTTGTAAAAGTCGATGACCTGAGCCAGGGACGTGAACACGCCATTGTGGAAAAATACATTGCGAGTGGCGGTATTACGCAGCGTGGGCGTCTTGAACAAGCCGCACATCGCGGCGCTGGCGGGCATCACGTGCGGAGTCAGGTAGGGGTTCACCGGGTCGGGATTCACCGCCGTGCACAGGCCCATGTCGTAGTAGGTCGGCAGTCCGATCCTCGTGGCATTGGCCGGGATGTTGGGATTGCGCGGTGCGCCCGTGTTCTCGTACGTAAAGTCGGTGAACTGGGCGCCGCCGCCGCCGGTCATCGGGCCGTTGTAGTGGCAGGCGAAGCAGTTTCCGGTGTAGTTGAAGACGAAATAGCCGCGGTTTTCGGCGGCCGTCAGGTTGACGGGCTGCCCATTGCTGAGCTGCAGCGCGGTCGCGTAGTCGTACTTGCTGGTGTAGGCATTGAAGCTGGGATCCTCCTGCTGAAATGCCTGCAGCGCCAGCCCGATATCGGTGAACGCCGTCTGCGTGTCGCTGAAGACATTCGCACCGTAGGCCTGCTGAAACAGTGCGGCGTAGCTGGCATTCTGCACCACCGCCACCACCGCGGCCTGGCTGGTGTTGTCCATCTCGAAGGAGGACAGCAACGGGATCGCGGCCTGCTGTGCCTGCGTGTCCGCCCGGCCGTCCCAAGTGAAACCGCCGCCGGGCGAGTTCGTACTCACCCCGTCCGGATTGGCGGCGCTGTCGTTGTACGGCGGGGTGTATTGTTTATACGTCAGTGTCGGCACAGCCCTGAAGCCCGGCGTGGTCAGGTTCGGGCCACCCAGCTGCACGGCTCGGGTGTTGGCGGTGGGCTGCGCGTAGTGATTCGTGGGGTCGTGGCAGGTGGCGCAGGACATCTGCTTGGAGGCCGACAGGTTGGTGTCGAAGAACAGTTTTTGCCCCGCCTGGGCCTGCGCGCTCAGGGTCGTGGCCGGACTCGTGGACTGGGCATGCGCCGCAGCGCCCATGCCGCCGATGAGACAGATTCCGGCGGCAAGCACGGTGCGTCTGACGGCCCACTGCACCACGCAACATCCGCAAATTCCAAACCATGCCGACCTCCTGAACCCCAAGAGCGTTCACATATTTCCAAAAGGAGGGCCGGCGCTCCCGCGCCGGCCCTTTCACATCGACTTCAGCCAGTGAGACCTATTGGGCTTGGGTCGCCCACAGGTTCGTCTGGCTCGGATCCGGTCCGGTCGTCGTCGGCGATGTCACGGTACCCAGGGAGCTGACGCGCGACACGCCGGCCGGGAACTGGTACACGTGGTTCATCGCGCGCACCGCATCGAAGTGCGGATTCGCACTGCCCGCGAACTCCGGCAGCACCGTGGCGTTCTCGTTGATGAAGGTCTCCGTGTACTTGGAACGGTTCATGTAGCTGCCCGGCATGCCCGGATCGGCCAGCCCGAAGACGTCCTGCAGCGTCCGCACGAACGAGAAATGGCTGTAGTAATCCGTGTCGTAGTGGCCGGCCGGCGCGTTGCCCAGCGCCATCTGGTTGGTGTAGAGGCCGAACGTCGTCACCCCATGGCCATGGTTGCCATTGCTATAGGCGGGGGGGGTGAAGGTAAGGGTACTGGTACCGGTAGAACCCTGCCAGGCCTCAGTGAACGGCGACTCAGCGGACTGACTCGAGACCTCAGTGCCGTTCGCGGTGAACGTGACCAGCTGTGCCTTCCCATCGCCCGCTGCGCTCCGGGTTCCAGCCACAGCAGGAGGTCGTCGCCGATTCGCCTTCGTCGAAGGTAATGACGATCGCGACGCGCTTGGTCGGATCGTTCCATAGCGCGGAGGATTCGATCTTCTTGACGACATTCTCGACCCAGTAATCGGTACGGGGCACCGTGCCGGTGTCGTGCATGTCATCTTTCGTATCGGGGACGATGATGTTCAAGTTGGCGACGTTCCCGCTCGCAAGGTCCGCCTTGAACTGGTCCTGAACCCATGGTTGCGAGTTACCGGTCCACCACGAGGTGATGTTGTTCGCCGTGGCATAGGTCTGCAGCGCGTTGTCCCAGTCGCCGGCGGCCGTGTAGTTGCTGCTCGCGGTCGAATTGGTATTGCTGGGGTAGCTGTACGGGATCGCGTTGCCGTTGACGTCGGTGGACCCATAGGCGCCCGAAATGCTGCGTGCGTTCGACGCGAAGTCCGGCTGAGCCACGGCGTCCGCGAACCAGATGCCGGTGTTGTGCTTCTTGGCGACAATCCCGCTGGGGTAGGTGACGCCATCTGGTCCCACGATGCTGCTCTCGGCGGGATTGTCGAAACACATGCCGCCGCTGGCCTGGTTCCACTTTGTGGCGCCCGCGACGTTCTGCGTAGTGCCCTCCGGTGACGGCCAGAGCGACCCCTCGTAGTGGTGCCAAGTCAGACCCGCGGCCTTCATGGAGTTCACCAGATTGGATACCCCACCGACGATCGCGGGGTAAGGAATGGCTTCGTCGCCGGTCTGGCCGAAGTCGTCGGCCGCGCCCAGCGCCAGATAGTTCGGTTCGCTCGGATCGCCGGTGGAGAAGTAGTTGTAGTAAAGGTTGCCCGAGCTCAGGAAGCTATTGATGTACGGCAGGGTTTGTTGCACCATACACGGCGCTCTGCGACTCGTTCTCTTCGATGATGACGAATACATAATCGTATTGGGGCATGCCCTCCAGGTTGAAGGCGTACTGCTGGGCCGCCGGGATGTTGGCCACGGAGGTCAGATCCGTTCCCGTGCAAGCATTGGCATTGGTGGCATCAAAGCTCGCGACGGTCGGGCAGTCGAAGTTGCCGCGCAGCTCACCCACGGTGTCGCCGCGGTCGACGAACTTGGCCGCCAGCTGCAGACGTCCCTGGGCGACCACCGACTCCTTGAGGATGGCCGCGCAGGTCCGCGGGATACTGTGTCTGCACCTGGGTGGGCGGCAGCAGCACGTCCGTGGCGGAGACTCCGATGCGCTGCGCCAGGTTGGCGACGGCCTGGACGTAGGTCAGACCCTGGTTCTCGATGGCCAGAGCCACCTCCGTGGACAGCGGGGTGATGTTGACGGTCGCGGCCAGCAAGGGGCTCTTGGTCGCGGCCTGGATCTGCTGCACGTTGACGCGGAACACGTTGCGGCTGCTGATCGCACTGCCGCCGTTCGTCGCGCTGGTGCTGATCTCGGCAACCAGCGGCGCCAGCGTCGCGCTGGACAACTTGAAGCTGCCCGTGGCGGAGGTGGTCGTGTAGGGCTCATTCGGCATCGCAGGCGCCGTTGCCGTTCAGGTCGAAGCACACCTTGGCACCGGCATAGACCGAAGCCACCGTGCTGGCGGGTGAGGAAGCCGCCGCCGTATCGGCGAAGACCGGCGGCGTGAAGTTGGCGCCGCCGACCACGCCTTGGACGATGGAGTTTGAGGCGAAAGCGGAAGCGGAACACAGCGCGAGCACGCTGGCGACGGCTACCGCGACCTTCGTGGGACGCAGCAGCGGGAACTGGGAATTCATATTCTATTGTCTCCGGGATGAATGCGGTGAAAAGATGGCCCGATCAGGCGGCCTGGCGACGACGGCCGCGGGAGCCGAAAAGGCCCAGGCCCGAAGCAAACAGCCACACAGCGGCCGGAATCGGGACCGGAGTCGCCTCCGTCAGCGTCCAGCTGGAAGCGTTGCCGGGCGAATCGATCGCGAGCTGGGTGGCGTTCCTTGCGGCTGAACGAATCGGTCTGCAGATAATTGGCAGCAACCGCCTGGAAGAGGCCGTTGGTCGCATCATTGATATACGCGAACTCGTAATCCGGCGAGGTGTTCGTCGCGGCATCGACGTCGGAAAATACGAAGTTGTTGAGCGCACCGTTGGCGTAGACGGTCACCGGCGTCGTGTCATCGAATGCCCCACCCGAGGCCGGGTTCCAGGTGTTGGCCTGCAGCGTCGCATTGCCGTAGGTAACGCCGCCAGTGGTTACGGGCGCGAAGGCAATGCCATTCAGCTGAACTTGGATGTTGCTGATGTTGGTCACTGATTGGCCGCCATTGGTGGTGGTGCCGGTGAAATCGCCCGTGACCTGCTGGCCGTCAGCAAAGGAATAGGAGAAATCGAACGTGCTGGCGCCCGCCGCCGCGCTTGCGCCGAGCAGCGCCGCGGCCACCGCCGCTTTAACGAAACCATTCATTGTGTAGACCTCATTCGGTTGATTGATCGGGGCAGAAGCGAACATTTCTGCCAGTCGTCCATCGAATCTGCCTCTAGCACATCGAATAAAGATTCGCTTCGCGACTGCGCGCAATCTTGCTGTGAAGTTGTAACCCCCTGTTGAACGTTTGTTTAAAGATTTGCGACACGGACAGTCACTGAATCAATCGCACTCAGCATTGAGTGCAAACGTTATGCACGTCGCAGACTTTTCTTTGCACATCGCGGACGCTTCTTTGCAAATCGCGGACGCCGCCTGCATTTCGCAGACGTAGTGCGGACAAGTGTGTGCGATGCGGCCGCCACAGTGAGGTCATCTGCAACACGCGGAGTGGTTGAAGCATTCATGAGTGCGCACACCGACGGTCGGACTCAGCCCGAGGATTGGCTCGTGCGCACGCCGACTGTCGGGCTCCGCCCGAGCATTGCGCCCGGCTCGACATGGAAGCGACTCCTTATGTATAGGAGACCCCGCGCAACGGAGGAACAAATCTGTCACATCTATTTGGGATCATCTGCGCATGAGAGTCGCCGTCAGCATCAAACCGCAGTTGCGCAGCTGGATCGAACACAATCTCGATCGTGGCTGCCCGCCTGGACAGCTGATCGAGGGCATGATCGCGCAGCGATTCGATCCACCGATCGCCCAGGGCTTGGTGCGTGCGTTCCTGGATGCCCGCGCCACGGGTGTGCCGTTGACGGCCGATACCGTGAGGATCGACTTGCCCGAGGCGGCCTCCGTCGCGGACCCACCGCGGATGACGGCAGGCAACTCGATCCGCGTCGCAGACCGGGTCGTTTCGGTCATTGCGCGCGTATCGCGGCCGTTCATTGCCGTGCTTGCCAATGTCTTGAGTGCCGAGGAGTGCGAGCAGCTGATTGCACTTGCACGGCCGCGCTTGACGCCATCGACCGTGGTCGATCCGGGCACGGGGGAAAAAAGCGTCGCAGAATATCGGAACAGCGAGGGAATGTTCTTTTTACCGGGCGAAACGCCATTGATCGCGGCATTGGATGCACGGTTCTCGCAACTCATGAATTTACCCATCGATCACGGCGAAGGCCTTCAAGTCCTGCGCTACGGTCCGGGCACTCGCTACACGCCCCACTTCGATTTCCTCGTACCCCGCAATGAGGCCAGTGAACAGTCGCTCCGCCGCAGCGGACAGCGGGTCAGCAGCCTCGTGGCCTACTTGAACGATGTACCGGGCGGGGGGGAAACCGCGTTCCCCCATGCCGGCTTGTCGGTTTGCCCGCAGCGGGGGAACGCCGTGTACTTCGAATACTGTAACGGTCGCGGCCAGGTCGATGCGGCATCGCTGCATGCCGGGTCGCCCGTGACCGAAGGGGAGAAATGGGCCGTCACGAAATGGATGCGCGAACGACCGTTCGTCTCGGCCTCGGCGACTGGCTCCCGAACATGACGTAAGATATCCAGCGGTCAAGACATCGCGCGGTCAGGCGCTAATGAGTAATGCCCACTCGCTCTTCGATTACACCCGGTGAGGTTTGCGCTGTATGTCCGTAGGTGACTTGGTCGGATCGATTGGCGTTTCGATACTGCTGTTGGCGTTCGGTTTGAATACTACCGGCAAACTTGGGTCATATTCTCCGGTGTATTTGTCTCTGAATTTCTTGGGCGCGGCCTTGGCGTGTGTCGCCTCAATTCTCATCGGCTATGTGCCGTTCGTGATTCTAGAGGCAGCCTGGTCGGCAGTGGCAGCCGGGACTCTACTCCAAAGCTATCGACGCACCCGTAGCCGACACTGAGGTCACCACCGCCAGCAGCGTGACGCAAAAGTCGTCATTCAGGCCTCGATTAGTGCGCGTTGGCGATCGTTGATCAGTGCTTGACACGCAAGTAGCCGCTTGCCTATACTTTAGGCAAGTAATTACTTGCGTATAGAACATGGCAGAGCGCCACGACACCGACTTGCTGTTCAAGGCCCTGGCCGATCCCAGCCGGCGCAAGCTGCTGGACCTGCTGCATGCGCACGACGGCCGCACACTCAACGAGCTGTGCGAACACCTGGACATGACGCGGCAGGGCGTGACGCAGCACCTGGACCTGCTGGAGGCGGCGAACCTGGTCGCCACCGTGCGGCGCGGCCGCGAAAAGCTGCACTTCCTCAATCCAGTACCGCTGCAGGAGATCTACGAGCGCTGGATTGCCAAGTTCGAAAAGCCGCGCCTCAAGGCGCTCTCGGATCTGAAACGACGACTGGAGAAAACCGATGGCTAGATCGACCTTTGTCTACGTGACCTACATCCGCACCACGCCGGAGAAGCTGTGGTCAGCGCTGACCGACGTCGGAATTCATGAAGCAGTACTGGTTCGGCACGCACTGCGAAAGTGAGTGGACGCCGGGATCCTCGTGGAAGATGGTGTACCCCGACGGCAGCATCACCGACGCCGGCGAGATCGTCGAGGCCGAGCCGCCACGGCGCTTGGTGATCCGCTGGCAAAACCAGATCAAGCCCGAGCTCAAGGCCGAAGGCGAATCGCTGTGCACGATGGAAATGGAACCCAGCGGAACGGCGGTAAAGCTCTCCATCACCCACACCATCGAGCGCGAACCCTCGAAATTGATCACGGCGGTGTCCGGCGGCTGGCCGAAGATCATCTCCAACCTGAAGTCCCTGCTGGAGACCGGCTCCGTCGCCCTGCAGGCGGCCTACCCGACTGGCGCTCAACGATAGATGCCTGTGGCCAGTCACGCTACTTGACATTGGACACTCGCATGACGACGACTCAACGGTTTCTCGGTTCGCGGCTTTCGCAGACGATGAAGTGCGGGAGCTGCTCGAACCGCGGAGTATGGGCAGAAGATTGTGTCGCCGCTGGCTACACAATTGAGCTGGTCGCACGTTGTTGAGGTGCTGGCACTGAAAACGCCGGAAGCTCGCCTTTTCTACCTTGGCGAAGCGGCCACCCGCCGGCTCGGCATAGAAGCTGCCGTGCTGCGGGAACTGGAAAGCTTCTTTCGTGAGGCGGTAGGATTGACGCAACGCGACCTCGCTGCGCGTCTGAAAAGACCGCACTCATTTGTCGGGCGCATCGAGGCGGGCGAGCGGCGGGTGATGTCATCGAGTTTATCGAGATTGCCCGCGTGATGGGCGTCGACCCCGGGCAATTATTCTTAAAACTCACCGTCTAGCCGCTCCCGATGCCTGTCGAACTAGAGTTGCGCCGATTCCTATCAGGCATATAATGTCCACTAATTATGGTCATATGTGAGAAACGGATGCATATTCCCGCGGCAGTTTTCAAGGCCGAGTGCCTAAAATTGATGGATGAGGTCGCTCGAACCGGTCAGCCCGTGGTAATTACCAAACACGGCAAACCCGTGGCACAGTTAGTGCCGATTCCGGCGCAATCTCACTCCTTATTCGGATATATGAAGAATACGGTAAAGATCAAAGGGGACGTCGTCGCCCCCGTCAATGAAGAATGGAGCGCATTGTCCGGCGATGAGAATCATTTATTTGCCGTCGTGGCGAAGAAGCGGCGCGCGCGTCGTGGTAGCCGTAATCAATGAGTGCATTGCTTCTCGATACTCACATCTGGCTCTGGTATGCAGAAGGCACTACTGATCGACTGCGGCCGGCGAATGTTAAGAAGCTGGATGCGGCTCGAACAGGCGATGGGCTTTTGGTGTCGGCAATATCCGTGTGGGAGATTGGCGCACTGAGCGCCAAAGGCAGAATTCAGCTATCCATACCGTTACGGGATTGGACCGAGAGAGCGCTTAGTGTCCCCGGCATCCATTTTGCGCCGCTGGATGCCGCTGCGGCAGCAGAGAGCACTTTGCTCCCGGGCAAACCTCATGGGGATCCTGCTGACCGCTTCCTGATCGCGACCGCACGGACGCAGGGTGTGGCGCTGGCGACACGCGATAGAGACATTATCGGGTATGGCAAGCTGGGGCATGTGCGCGTAGTTGAGTTGTAGTCTGGTCTTCGAGCCTTCCCGGACTCAGCGCGGCACTAAGCAGGCCATCAACTCGATCGGATACGGCAAGGGTATCAGGCGGACGATTGGAAGCCGATGCCAACTGTCGGCGCCGGCGTACAGGAGATTAGGATTCGGGACGCCGCCGGGGCGTTCCGCGTCATTTACGTCGCGAAGTTTGCCGATGCGGTTTATGTCCTTCACCAGTTTGCCGAGCAAATCCCCGATTTCGGGATTGTGTCGGCGCTGACTACACAATTGAGCTGGACGAGCGTTATCGAGGTGCTACCGCTGAAAACAGCCGAGGCCCGCTTGTTCTACCTGGGTGAAGCGGCAAACCGCCAGCTTGCCACACGCGAACTGCGTCGGATGATCGACCGCAAGGCCTTCGAGCGCAAGGAGATCGCCAATGCGCAACTGACCGAGGCTTCCGCCATTGCGCTCGACACCTTCAAAGACCCCTATCTGTTGGACGTGCTCGGGCTGCACGACGGCTTTCTGGAAGCCGAGCCGATCGGCCTTACGAAGCCGGTGGAGGCCTCGCCGCCATTTAGGTGCCTAAAAAACCCATCAATTTCTAGGCACCTAAATATTAATTTGATATTTAGGTGCCCAAATGAGACGATGCGAAATGGGCACCTAGTTGAGCATTGCTTCTTCCCATGCGTCTATTCATCGGCCGGGAACGTGAACAAGAGGAATTTCGGCCATTCCTGAAGAAAAAAACTGCCTCGCTGATCGTTTGCCAAGGTCGGCGTCGCATCGGCAAAAGTACGTTCATCCGCGAAGCGGCCAGCGAAGCGGATCGCTTCCTTTCCTTCGAGGGGCTGGCTCCGCGCGAGCACATCGGCCGCCGCGAGCAGATTGAGGCATTCGCCGAAGGCCTCGCTGCCCAAACCAAAGCCCCCAAAGTCACGCTCGACTCTTGGCCCCAGGCATTTAAACTGCTAGCCAGCCTTCTTCCCTCTTCTGGAAGCACGGTTCTGCTCCTCGACGAAATTTCGTGGATGGCCATCGGTGAGCCGGATTTCGCCGGGCATTTCAAGACGGCCTGGGACAATCTCTTTTCGCGGCATCCGAGGCTGATTGTCGTGCTCTGTGGCTCGGTTTCCTCATGGATTCAAAAGAACATCCTCAACAGTACCGGCTTTGTCGGACGCTGTTCCTGGCAATTTCGATTGCAGGCTCTTCCTCTGCCCGCGTGCAATGAGTTCTGGAAACGAAAAACGATCAGCGCTGCCGAAAAACTCAAGGTGCTTGCGGTCACGGGTGGCGTCCCGCGCTACCTCGAGGAAATCGATCCCACGCAAACCGCGGAGCAGAACATTGAACGCCTGTGCTTCCAGCGCGGCGGACCGCTTTTCAATGAATTCGAGCAGATATTTCACGACATCTTTACGCGGAAGGCGGAAACCTATCGCGCAATCGTAATGACCTTGCTCGACGGGCCACGCTCCATCAGCGAAATCGGCAAGGCATTGCGCAGGGGGCGAGGAGGCAGCCTGAGCGAAGCCTTGGAAGATCTCGAATCGGCCGGTTTCTTGAGTCAGGACGTTGCCTTCAACCCCGTCACCGGTAAAAACCGTCCTCGGACATTGAAGTACCGTATCCAGGATAACTACCTGCGTTTTTATCTCAAATACATCGATCCTGTCGCGGATCAGATTGAAAAAGGGCTTTACAGACGAGTACCGCTGGAAACCCTTCAGGCGTGGGATTCGATCGTCGGTCTGCAGTTCGAGAATCTGGTGCTGGGAAACCTGCATCTCGTTTTGCACCGAATTGGACTCACTCACGTGCCCGTTGTCAACGCGGGGCCTTATTTCCAGGCCCGAACGGCGCGCAAACCCGGCTGCCAGATCGACCTCTTACTGCGCACCAAGCAGTCACTCTATGTATTCGAGGTGAAGTTCCGACGCAAAATCGACAGTTCGGTCATAGCTGAAGTCAGCCGGAAAATCGAAAGTCTGAGTGAAATCGCCGGCCTGTCGATCCGGCGCGGCTTGATTTATGAGGGCGAGTTGAGCCCGGTGATCGAGAAATCGGGTTATTTCGATTATCTGGTGCCGTTCGGACAATTGCTGACCGGCTAATCAAAATAGCGCGTCCGGCTGGAAAGCCTGGACCGCCGACAATGAATACATCAGTGGCCTTCCTTGGAATATGGTGCGCCCGGAGAGATTCGAACTCCCGACTAACTAATTGTTTTATATAAATAAATATTTCCATAAACCTCCTGCACATCACCTGCACAGGTATGTAAAATCAAGAAGTTGGCGGCCCGATCTTCACAGATCCTGCACAGAAACGGAGTTCGACATGGCATTCCTCACCGACGTCACCAAGCTCAAGGACGACCTGATCCTCTTCCGGCGCGCAGACGTCCAGCACCGCAAATGGTATTGCCGCATGAAGGTCCCCGGCGTGGACCGCTACAAGACGGTCGCTCTGAAAATCGAGAGCCTGCGGGAAGCACAAGACAAAGCATTCGAACACTACGCCGACCTCCGCTTCCGCCTGAAGCACAACGTTCCGATCTTCGGAAAGACCTTCGAAGAGGTCGCGCTCAAATATTCCGACGAGCTCAAGACAGGGATCGAGCTCGGACGCATTACGGCCGCCTACTGGAAGGTGGTCGATGCGTACATCCGCAACCATCTCATCGAGTACTGCGGCAAGATCCAGATCGCCCAGATGGGTGAAGAGAAATGGAAGGAATACCCCCTCTGGCGCAAGCGCACCGGCAAGGGTGCGCGCGGCGAACCGGTGCAGGACGGCACCATCCGCCATGAACTGATCACCTTCCGCGCCATTCTGCGCTATGCAGCCGACAAGCGCCTCCTCCCGGACAGCAGTGTCCCCAAAGGGAAAGTCCTGCACTCCAGGGCGCGCCGAGAAGCCTTCACCCCGCAAGAGTACCGCCACCTGCATACCTACGCGCGAAAGTGGGTCAACCAGGCGCAGAACGAGGAAAAGAAGTGGTACCGCACCATCGTCTACAACTTCATCCTCGTCATGGCCAACACGGGTATGCGCACGATCGAGGCCCGGAACCTGCGCTGGCGCGACGTGGACGCGCGCATCGACAAACAAGGGCGCCAATTCTGCTGTCTCAACGTGCGCGGCAAGAACAAATACCGCGAGCTCGTCGCCCCGCAGAGTGTCGCAACCTACTTCGAGCGCATCAAGGAAATCAGCAAGGCCACCGGACCCGATGATCCGGTCTTCTCCACCCTCGAGGGGAAGTCGTCCAGCACCCTCTTCTCGAAGAGGATCCGAGACATCCTGACAGGCTCCAAACTGCTGTACGGTTCGTCCAAGATCCCGCGCTCATCCTATTGCCTGCGCCACACCTACGCCACGTTCCGACTCATGGAAGGCGTTGACGTGTACTTCCTCGCCAAGCAAATGGGCACATCCGTCCGCATGATTGAAGACCACTACGGCCACATCACCCCGTCAAAGAACGCCGATCTGATCCTGCAGGGCATACCGGGCTGGGAGCCCGCCAAACAGGGTTCCGCCGCCGGTTCTGAAGTCAGCGTGAACGCTGACGGCGGCGGAACACCCTCGGCAAAATCCCGATCTCCGAAGCGCTGAAGCGCGTTCCGGTTCCGCGGCGAGCGTCGCCGCTCCGGACTCTTTGCAGCAGCCCGTGGCGAGATTAACTTGCACCGTGTGAGTGCCTCGATTGCTACGCTTCGACGCTGCATTGAAGAAGGAAAGACAATGAAATTGAGCCCTGTTTTAGCCAGCGAATGGCAATTCACAACAAATCGGAAAGTCTCCTGGGCTATCGGCCACCGATTCAAAGTTCAGGCAGCATGCTTGCGGCGCCTTTCGATATGACTGATCCTGGAAGCGTTTCGATACTAATCTCGTTCTCGCTCTGGGAAACGATTTTGAAAGCCTTGATGTCAGCGATGACGGGAATTGACGCGACGGCGGCTCCTGCGAAAATTACGTTCGATTGGATATTAGCGAACTGAAGACTCATCGCGGGGTTGCCGGATCGCAGCAGCTCGCTGGCGTCCGCTGCTCCCTCCCCCAGCGGGACCGTGAAGCGAATACCCTCAAACGGCAGACTCTTTCCGTCTAAAAGCTCATAGGCGCGAATGATGGACACCTGGTCATCTACGGTCACCTCGATGCCTTCTTTGAATGTAACTTCTGCACCCAACTTTCGGCACACCACTCGTAGTTTTCGCATAATCTCTAGAAATTTGAAGGTGTCTTCGTAGCCGGGATCAGGTTTATCCGCCACTCCCGCAACGAGCTCCTGTGCTGCACCGTACTCAACGTAGTCGAGGCGAAATCTGTGTTCGTTCGCGAGTGATTGCGCCAGTTGATAGGTTTGGTCAAACAGTGCCAACTCGGTTATGCGCTGGCCATCCCAGACGCCATAGTCAATCTCGAAGTCGTACGAACGCGCGGATCCGCCACGATCAAACCGCATAGCGACTTTAAAGGGGCACTTTGCATCAACAGTCCGTATCTCGATACCTCGTGTGCCGAATGAAGTCTCTGCGGGCAACTCGATGTAGAAGCGTTCCCCGTCGCGTTCGGTGGTAATGCCTAGCCGAAAATCGCGTGCCTTCGGCGTGAGAGTCAAGTGCGATTCGACGTTCTCCCGATGCTGAACTATAGGAGAACCATTCAGATATCCTTTGACGTTGACTTTGGCCCCATATTCGACTGCCGATTGAATTTTCTTTGAGTCTTCTTCGGTGTCCGTAACGATACTGAGCTCCGCTTGCTGGCCAAGACGCACCGCAAATGTGTAGTGCTCGATCCCGTCGATTAAATCGGCTTTGACTTCAAATCTTGGGTCGAGCGCCTCGAGACGCTTCGCTCGGTAATCCAACGCTTTTATCGGTGGATGGTATCTGTCATCAAGCTCAGCGATAGCCACACGCACCGCCCTTGCAAAGGCCTCGGCTGCACTCATATCAAACACTTGAGACGGCGGCAAATCAAAGGTCATCGCGTTGGGTCGCGCTTTCATAGCGGCCAGCACATCAAGCCATCGAATCTCTTTCGTCGCCAAATCCACTTTGAATCCGATGACTGCATGTCGCGATCTCGAATATTTATTCAACGCGGCGCGCTTGAACCTTATGCTCCAATGGCCGGTTCTTTTAGGCCTGAGAAATTCCTCGGTCTTGACCTGGATGAGAAATCGAACGCTAGGCAGATCGCCTTCGGCTGGAATCTCCACGTTATAGTCAATGCCGTCATCGGTCGGGTCTTTGCGTGGCTGGCACCGAAGCAATTCCATGATGGCGTTGGCAACGATGTATTCTCCCGACTCACCGATCTGAGAGGTGCTCAGCCCTGTTGCGCGTCGCGCTGTCATGTGCCTTTATTTTAAAAAGCCCGAGGCTCTGCTGTTCAGGCGCGGGTTTTGATGCCAGCGGACTATGGCTTCCGCCACTGGTGAAGTCGATCGCATCGGCAATCCTATTTCGTGCGAGATCCGAGTCTCGGCAACACTGACCGTAACGTAACATAGGTTCGAACCGCAGCTGCAGTACTCGCGGTTGCCAAATTCCAGCAATTTTTCGTAGGGCTGGCGGCGCGCCTGTGCGCCCGGCACGCCTGGGGAGACGCCCAGTTGTGCTGGTTCATGATTATGGCCGTCCGATCGGGAACAGAGCCCCAAGCCCAACCAGAACAGGCCCTGCATCCGATTGATTTTCATATTGAAATTTATCGATAGATGTCGTAGTCTGACACCATGAACGAGACACTGGAAACACGGCTATCGAAGCGGATCGACCGCAAGCGCGGCGATGTGTTTCTGCGTTCCGATTTCAACGATTTGGGCGGCTACGACCAAGTTGGCCGCGTCCTCCGACGATTCGTCCGGCAAGGCAGGTTGGTGAAAATTGGGCTTGGACTTTATGCGCGCACGCGCCCATCGCTCATCGACGGCGTCCCAACGCCCGTGAAAGGCTTTCGCCGACTTGCCGTGGAGGCACTGAACCGACTCGGCATTGAAACGGAACCCACGCGCCTGGAACGAGCCTACAGCGCCGGCGAGACAACCCAAGTTCCGGCTGGTCGAGTGGTGGCCGTCAGAAAACGGGTCCGACGCAAAATCGGCTACAACGGAATGACGTTGAGTTTTGAACGTGCTCGACCCACGCCTCGTTGAAGATGCCGCCAACCGGCTGGATACCGACGAAGGCTTGGTTGAAAAGGACTGGCACGTCGTCCGCGCCCTTGGCGTAATCGCGGCACTCGATCATGGTGATATGCGGCCCGCGTTCTCGGGCGGAACCTCGCTTTCCGCAGCCTGGGGCCTCATCAAGCGATTTTCGGAAGATATCGACTTCAAGGTTGCGACACCGGCGGCGTCCAGCACCTCTCAGGCTCGCGCCCACCGGCGGCGCTATCGCGAGCGCGTCTTAGCCGCCCTTAACGCCGCTGACTTAAAGGTGATTGGCAAACCTATGGGCGGAAGAGAGGGTAACTTTTTTTCCACCGACCTTGCCTATCACAGCGAATTTCCAGTGACGCCGGGATTCCGGCCGCATCTGCGCCTGGAGATGACCTTCGATGCGCCGGCCTTGCCTCCCATTGAGCGGCCCATTCGATCGCTGTTGGCGCTTGCTCAAAAGCAGCCGCCGGAAATTCCTGCGTTTCCTTGCGTTGACCCGATAGAAACGGCCGCCGATAAATTAAGCGCGCTCGCCTGGCGTGTCTGCGTCCGTCAACGTGGCAGCGAGAGAGACGACCCGACGGTCATTCGACACCTGCACGACTTAGCTGCTCTGGAACAGCGGGTCATCCCTGCACCGGCGTTCAAAACACTTCTAGCAAAGGCGATGATCGCCGACACGGGCAGGGGCGGCGGTCAAGCCCCACGAGAACCGGCGGAACGTTTCGCCGGCATGCTTGATCGGCTCACGACGGACAGACTATGGGCCGAGGAATATGCGGAATTCGTGCGCAACGTGTCGTTCGCTGGAGCGGACGAGAAGATCACATTTCCCGCCGCTCTCGAAGCGGTACGGCGGCTCGTGAACGTATGAATAGAGCGCCGACTAGCATACCGGGCTGGGAGCCCGCCAAACAGGGTTCCACCGCCGGTTCTGAAGTCAGCGTGAACGCTGACGGCGGCGGAACAGTCAACGCAAGGTCCCTATCTCCGAAGCGCTGAAGCGCGTTCCGGTTCCGCGGCGAGCGTCGCCGCCCCGGACTCTTTGCCGCAGCCCGTAGCGAGACTAACTACACCGCATGATGCAGTTTGCCGAACAACTCCCGGATTTCGGGATTGTGTCGCCGCTGGCTACACAATTGAGCTGGTCGCACGTCGTTGAGGTACTGGCGCTCAAAACGCCGGAAGCTCGCGTTTTCTACCTCGGCGAAGCGGTCACCCGCCAGCTCGGCAAGCGCGAACTGGGTCTGCCTGACGCTAGCGTTGATAGGTTCGAACATACCGTGACAGGTGGTAAGTCGCCATGGAGACATCAGATTCCGGAATGGCCTCAAGTTCGCGCAGA
>CAVTID010000007.1:0-94183 GCA_963734645.1 uncultured Gammaproteobacteria bacterium | reverse complement strand
GGCGATCCGGTTCTGATGCGCTGAAAAACGCGTCCGCTCGGCGCCGTGTTCCTCGCGCGCAGCGAAGTGCCAAAGCCGTCGAGAAAGAGTTAATCTGTCCCGATCCGGGACAGGAATTTCGAATGCAGTGCTCTACTGAAGATTCGGCGGATGTGAGTTAGTGCGCCTGCTCGCGGGCGGCGTTGCGCTGGCGCTGACTCTTTTCATCGGAACACCGCCCTGCGCGGCGGCTGGCGATTGGGGTGGTTCCCTCGGACTTACCAGCGACTACGTCGTGCGCGGCATATCGCGAAGCGATGACCATGCGGCGCTGCAACTCGATGTGCACTATCTGAACGCGTCCGGTTTCGTGGCGGGCTTGTTCGCCTCCAACACGCGAATCGATCCTGACGACCCGAGCAATGTGGAACTCGACGCATTTGTGGGCTTTGCCTGGACCGTGGGCAGCGACTGGCGCGCCAAAATCCTGGCCAGCCACTATGCCTACCCGTGGAACCAGGAGGGGTCCGCCTACAATTATGACGAATTGGATTTCGATTGGGCTTTCCAAGAATGGCTGGATGCCAATGTCTCCTACTCGCCTGACGCACCGCGCTATGTACCCTACCGCGGACTCATCGGCGTGACATCCGAATCGGCCGAGTTGAACCTGCAGAGGCCCGTGTGGGGCAAGCTGTCCGCCGCGGCAGGGGTCGGCTATGCCCACTACGCGGGCCCGGATGCCGCGGGATACGTCTATTGGAGCCTTGGCGCCGCCTACGACCTTGCGCCCGTGTCCCTGGCACTGTCCTATGTCGACACCACGGCAGGAGCTAAGGCATTGTTTTATAATGAGGCGGCGGATCATCAATGGATGGGAACGGTCATTTGGCGCTTCTAGTTGCCGTGTCGCGCAAGGCAACTCTTTGGGCCGTTGCCGGTACTTACGGGGAATGAGTGGACATGAAAGGAGCGGCCGCCATCAATGACCCTACCGGCTAAAATTTCGGCCAAAGAGCAGGACAACGCACTGTTGATCGCCGTCGCGGCGGGCGATCGGCGGGCGTTGGAGGAGCTGTACCTCGGCTATCACCGGCGTCTGGCGCGATTCCTGTCGCGATTCACGCCGCGCTACGAAAATGTCGAAGAGATCATCAACGACACCTTCATGGTCGTCTGGCAAAGCGCCAAGGATTTTCGCCACGCCTCTCAAGTGTCCACCTGGATCATCGGCATCGCCTACCGCACCGCGCTGAAGTCCGTACGGCGGCAGAAGAATCACACGCGCGGCGCGAAGCCTGGAGGACTATCCCGAACAGACCGTCGATCCCACCTCCGACACCGAGGTTCAGGATTGGCTGAAGCACGGCTTGAATCAGCTGCCCGACGAGCAGCGCCTGACCCTCGAACTCGCCTATCACATGGGACATTCCTTGGAGGAAATCGCGGCGATCACCGAGTGCCCGGTGGGCACGGTCAAGGCACGCATGTTTCATGCGCGCGAGAAATTGCGCCAGTACCTGCCGACCTTGGGCGGCGGCGCGGTCGAATTGCCGGTGGAACGCGCATGACTCACGACAATCGGGACCATGCGCCGCGGGCACACCGGGAGGTCTCGGCACTTCTTCCCTGGTATGTCAACGGCAGTATCGGCGAGCAGGATCGCCAGAGAGTGGATGCGCATCTGTCGGCGTGCGCGGACTGCCGCAAGGACTTGGCTCAGGAACTGCGCATTTACCGAGGCATGAACGCCGAACCGGCCGTCGAATACATGCCTGCGGCTTCGCTCAAGCGCCTGCAGGCGAGGCTGGACGGCATCGGCGCCGCCGAAGCCGCGCACAGGGCCGCGACGGGAGCCGCGGACGCGCGCTCCGCGGCGGCGCCGGGCCGCCGGTCCAGGCCGTGGCCGGGATTGATGGCCGCCTCGATTGCCGTGATGGCGGTGGCGCTGAGCCTGTTGGCGGCGGATCGATGGCTGCAGTCGCGCGCGTCCGCGGCTCAGCCCAACTATTACACCGTCACGAGCGCCGCGCCGCGCCCGCAGGGCGAGGTGATTCGCGCCGTGTTTTCGCCGACCATCACCTTGGTGGAATTGCAGAGCATCCTCGACGAGGCGCAGCTGCAGAATCGTCTCCGGGCCGACCGAAGCCGGCGTGTATTCGCTGGCGGCGAAATCCAGCCGGCCGGTGAGTTCCTCGCTGGCGCTGTTGCGCGGGCACGCCAAGGTTCGTTTCGCGGAAAGCACCCAGCCGGAGCGCGAGACCGGGCGATACTCCATGAGATGGTGGCCGGCGCTGCTCTTCGCTCGTCATGGCGTGCGCATGCAGCAGCTCGCCGGTGCGCATCGAATCGCGCGCGCTGGCCGATCAGGTGTCCAAGTCGCCCGAGCACTTCATCATTGCGGCGGTCGACAACGATTCGGCCGCTGTCATGGCCCACGCCGGCAGCACGCCGCGCGGCTACGACGGCATCGCGGGCTACGGACCGAGCGCGAATGCGCGCCGGACGATGCGCTCTCTCGAGAATGACTACGGGCTGCGCGAAGTGAGCGCGTGGCCGATCGCGCCGCTGCACATGCATTGCGCCGTGCTCGAGGTTCCCGATGGCGTGGATCGGCGCACTCTGCTGGCGGCGATGACGCAGGATAGGCGCATCAAGCTCGCGCAGCCGCTGCAGAGTTTTGCGACGCGCACCGAGGACTACAACGATCCCTATGTGGAATTGCAGCGCGGCTTTCAGCAGATGGACGTCGCCGACGCGCACCCGTGGTCGCGCGGCGAGGGAGTCAAGGTCGCGATCATCGATACCGGCGCCGACACCCGGCACGCGGACTTGCGCGCCAACGTCGCGGCGGCCATGAATTTCGTCGATTCCGACGATGAGCAATTCCAGCGCGATCGCCACGGCACCGAAATGGCCGGCGTGATCGCGGCGGTCGCCAATAATCGCGAAGGCATCGTGGGCATCGCGCCGGCGGCACGCCTGCTGCTGCTCAAGGCGTGCTGGCAGGTGCGGCTCGACGCCGATGCCGCGCGCTGCAATTCCTTCACGCTCGCCCGGGCGCTCGTTGCCGCATTCGATGCGCACGCACAGATCGTGAATCTGAGCCTCGCCGGCCCCGCGGATCCCTTGCTGAGCGGCCTGATACGCGAAGGACTGCGCCGCGGCGTGCTGTTCGTGGGCGCGGCGCCGCCCGACACGGAGGAGGGCAAGCAGGCGCTGCTGCACGCACCGGGGGTGATCGAGGTCGCCAGCGCCGAGAGCCTGCCTGCGCCGAGTTCCGCGCTGTACGCGCCGGGCCGCGAAATTCTGACTCTCTTGCCCGGCGGTCACTACGATTTTGCCTCGGGGGATTCGATTGCGACGGCGCAAGTCAGCGGAGTCCTGGCCCTGCTGCTCGCGAAGAGAATCGGCCTTTCGGCGGCAGATGCCTACCGGCTGCTGCGGGATACCAGCGCACGTACCGCAGGCGCGGGCGGCGACGGCGCACTGGTCGATGCCTGCGCGGCGGTGGTAGCGCTCGTCGGCCGAGGATCCTGCAATCCAAGCGTCGACACCGAGCATGGTACGGCGAACCGGCCGGAGCAGCGCTTCGCGCTGCACTGAGCGCGGGTCCTCATGGGGGAGGAGTGGCAGGGTTCAAGGCCAGCCCCGCCAATCGACGTTCATCGAGGATGACGACGATGCCGCTCGCGATGACGATGCAGGCCCCGGCAACCAAGCTCAGGGAAGGCGCAGCCGACCAGAAAATCCAATCGATGGCGAAGGCCCAGAGAATGGCGGTGTACTCGAACGGTCCGACGACCGAGGGGGGAGCCCGCCTAAAGGCATCCGTCAGCCACATTTGACCGAGCGCTCCGGTGACGCCGATTCCGATGAGCCATACCCAATCGGAGCCGAGCACGGGACGCCAGTCGCCGATCGCCAGTAAACCGGTGGCAATACCCACCAGCAGCAAGTACCAGAACACCATGGACATGCTCGAATGGCTGCGGCCCAGGGTTCGAACCGTCAGGGCGCTCAGGGAGTAGCAAACCGTCGCCAAGGCCGCGGCGGATGCCGCGATCAGGGAGAAGCCGCCGTGCCCCCAGGGCTGCAGAATGACCAGCACCCCGCTCAAGCCGACGACGATGACCATCCAGCGCTTGCCCGTCACTTTCTCGCCGTGAATCGGCACCGACAAAGCGGTCATCAGCAGCGGTGCCGCCAGAAACAGCGAGTAGGTCTGCGCCAGGCTCAGCCGATGCACGGCAAATACGAAGCTGCCGAGCATGCCGACGCCGAGCACGGCTCGAAATAAATGCAGCCGAGGATTGCTCGGGCGCAGCGTCGCCCAGGATCGATGCCAGGCGATCGGCGGCAAGCAGGAACAGCCAGGAAGAAATGGAACGCAGACAGGAGATTTGCAGCGGCCCGTAATGCGCCGACAAGCGCTTCATCAGCGAGTCCATGATGGAAAAGACGAATACCGCCGCGACCATGGAGGCAATGCCGCGCAGGCGCTCCTGCGGCGGCGCGCGGACGGACAGGTTGCGGATGGGGAGGGGCTGTTTGCTCATTGCTCGGCGCCATTGTAGACGAGAGCGAGCGCTTCCCTATTCATGCCGGCACTCTTTGCGGAGCGCGCCGAGCGCGCGGCGGCGCACGTCCATGAGTTTCAAGATCATCGGGGTCAGGATGAGCTGCATGGCCAGCTCCATTTTGCCGCCCGGCGCCACGATGATATTGGGCCGCGACATGAAGGAATCGTGCACCATGGACAGCAGATACGGAAAATCGATTCCCTTGGGATTGGAAAATCGAATGACGACGAAGCTTTCGTCGGCCGCCGGAATGTAGCGCGCCGTGAACGGATTGGAGGTATCGACGGTGGGGACGCGCTGAAAATTGACATGCGTCTGGGAGAATTGCGGGCAGATGTAGTTCACGTAGTCCGGCATGCGCCGCAGAATCGTATCCACGACGGCTTCGGTGGAATAGCCGCGGGTTTCCTTGTCGCGATGCAGCTTCTGGATCCACTCCAGATTGATGATGGGCACGACGCCGATGGTCAGATCGGCGTGCCGGGCGACGTTCACCTCCGGCGTGACGACGGCGCCATGCAGCCCTTCGTAGAACAGCAGATCGGTATCCCCGGGAATCTCCTGCCAGTCGGTGAACGTGCCCGGCTCCTGATTGAACGGTTCCGCTTCCTTGTCGTTGTGCAGGTAGCGGCGGATCTTCCCGCGCCCGCTCTCGCCATAGCCGCGGAACAGGGCCTCGAGCTCCGCGAACAAGTTGTTCTGCGGGCCGAAGTGGCTGTAATGCTGATCGCCCTGCGCGGCGGCTTCCGCCATCTTGACCTTCATGGTTTCGCGGTCGTAGCGATGAAAGGAGTCGCCTTCGACCAAGGCGGCTCTGATGCCTTCGCGGCGGAATATCCAATTGAAGGTGCGCGTGACGGATGTGGTGCCGGCGCCTGAAGAGCCGGTGACCGCGATGATGGGATGCTTGGCTGACATGGGGGACCTGCGGGAGTTAGCCTCTGAAGGAACAAGGACCGTTCTTTGAACAGCGGCGAGCTGTAGATCCGGTCGAGCCCCTGCTCGTGCTCCCAGTGATAGCGCTCGATCCGCTCGACCTCGGCCTTGCATCCCAGGATCAAGGGCACGCGCTGATGCAGGTGGCTGGGGACGCAGATCCAGTATTCGCGTGCGGCCCGCCGAGGCCGCGCCGCCGGCCTGTTCGATCAGCATCGCCATGGGATTGGCTTCATACAGCAGCCGCAGCCTGCCGGACTTGACCGGATCCTTGGTGTCCTTCGGGTACATGAACAGCCCGCCGCGGATCAGGATGCGGTGAACTTCCGCGACCAGGGAGGCGATCCAGCGCATGTTGAAGTCCTTGCCGCGGATACCGGTATGGCCGGCCAGGCATTCGCTCACATAGCGTTTGACCGGGGGTTCCCAGAATCTCTCGTTGGAGGCATTGATGGCGAATTCGTTGGCTTCATCGGGGACGGTCATGTTCGGGTGCGTCAATATAAACTCGCCGAAGCCCCGATCCAGGGTGAATCCGTGCACGCCCCGTCCGACGGTGAGCACCAGCATGGTGGTGGCGCCGTAAATCGCATACCCCGCGCATAGCTGCCGCGATCCGGGCTGTAGAAAATCCTCGGCCGCCGGCGGCCGCATGCCCCGCGGTGCCTTCAGGACCGAGAAAATGCTGCCCATGGGCGCGTTGATGTCGATGTTGCCGGAGCCGTCCAGGGGATCGAAGGCGAGCAGGTATTTGCCGCGGGGATATTCCGGAGGTATCTGGTAGGGCTCTTCGAGTTCTTCGGAGACCATGCCGGCGAGGTGGCCGCCGTACTCGCTGGTGCGCAGAATGATGTCATTGGCCATGACATCCAAATTCATTTGCGCTGACCCCTGCGCCCCTGGCCAGCGCGCCCCGGCCGACGATGAAGCTGATGCGCTTGCAGGCCAGGCGAACGTAGTTGAGCAAGGCCGTGAAGTCGCCGGTCGCCTCCGGGAAGCGGCGCTGCTCCTCGATCATGAATTCGGTGATGGTTTTTTCTCGAGTGCTCATGCTGCCCCCTGCCAAAAGTATCGCTGCGTTATTGGTATTCTCGGATGCCGTGCAATTGGCGGTCGATTTCACCGATGCCGAGCTTGCCGAGCGACGGCAGCACCAGGTCGGCCGCCGAGAAGTCCTCGGCGAGAGTCCAATAGCTCGGCGTCACCACGGTGTACAGCCCGGCGGTCTTGGCCGCCGTGAGTCCGTTCCTCGAGTCTTCGATCGCCACGCAGTCCTCGGCGGGGCGCGCCAATTCGCGCAGCACGAACCGGTAAATCCCCGGCGCCGGCTTCTTGTGCCGGACTTGATCGCCCGCGCCGACCACGGCGAAGCGCTGCAGGGAGTAGCGCCCCAGGGCGGCCCGCAGCAAGGTCTCGATATTGGCCAGGGTGGTGGTCGACGCGATGGCCAATTGGACGTTCGCGGCGGCCGCCTCATCGATCAGGCGTTCCACCCCGTCGCGCAGCGGGACCTGTCCCGCCTGCACCATGGACGCGTAAATCTCGGTCTTGGTCCCGTGGATGGCGGCGATGCGCCCGGTCAGTTCGCGGTGCTCGCCGGCGGTCAGCGCCAGAGAATCGATATGAGCCTTGAGCCTTTCCTTGCCGCCGGCGACCCGCAGGAGGTGCGCGTACTTCGGCTTGCTCCAATTCCAATCCAAACCATGCTGACGGAAGGCTTGGTTGAATGCGCCGCGATGCGCTTCCTCGGTATCCGCGAGCGTGCCATCGACGTCGAATATCAGCGCCTTGAGCCTCAAGAGAACACCCGGCTCGCGCGCAGATCCTCGCCTTCGATGGTCATGAGCTCATCGCGGGTCAGCTGCCGCCCCTTCTCGGCGAACAGACGATTGGCCTGGCGCAGCCGCGCCCGATCCAAGGCGTTGCGGATGGAGCGCGCATTCGCGAAATGCGGCTGGCGCATGCGCAGCGGGATATAGTCATGCAGGGCGGCGGCTGCCGAGTCGCTGAGGCGATATTGCATCTGCTCGAGCATGCGCTGCGCGATTGCCTCGAGATCCTGCGGCAGATAATCCGGAAAATCGAGATGATGCGCGATGCGCGAACTCAGCCCGGGATTGGAGCGGAAGAAGGCATCCATGCGATCCTTGTAGCCCGCCAAAATGACGACCAGATCGTCGCGCTGGTTCTCCATCACCTGCAGCAGGATTTCGATCGCCTCTTGCCCGTAGTCGCGCTCGTTCTCGGGCCGGTACAGATAGTAGGCTTCGTCGATGAACAGCACGCCGCCCATGGCCTTCTTCAGCACTTCCTTGGTTTTCGGGGCGGTGTGCCCGATGTACTGGCCGACGAGATCGTCGCGCGTCACCGCCACCATGTGGCCTTTGCGCACATAGCCCAGGCGATGCAGGATTTGCGCCATGCGCAGGGCCACCGTGGTCTTGCCCGTTCCGGGATTGCCGGTGAAGGACATGTGCAGGCTCGGCGCATGCGCCTGCGAGCCCCAGGTTCGCGCGCAGCTTGTCGATCACCAGCAGCGCCGCGATGTCGCGAATGCGGCCCTTGACCGGTGCCAGCCCGATCAGATCGCGCTCGAGCTCATCGATGACGGTGTACGCACGGCTCTGAGCGAGCACATCCGAGACGGTGCGGGCATTGCGCCGTGCCGTCCGCGCCGGTGTCGGTTGCGGGGTCCGACGCGCACGCCGGCGCGGCGGGCGAGGGCGCTCGTTGGCCTGGAATCTGGTACTGCGGTGCTGCCATGGCTGTCTCGATGCGGGCGGCGCGATCAGCGCGTGCCGCGTTCGGCCTCGGGGCGGTCGGTGGCGTAGCTGTGCACGGTGTAGCGGATGGTGCGGCCGGTCGCCTCCTGGCGCCGCAATCCGAAGCCCGGTTCCCGGTCCGGACGATTCACGATGAAGCTCATCGCGATGGATTCCACGCCCCGCGTGGAATCGAAAGCCATGAGCCGGATGTAGTGTGCGGGAAAAGTCTTGCGGCAGTTCTGCACTTCCATCAGCACGCCGGCGGCGATCCTTGAGGTCGAACATGGGAATGCCGAACATTTCCCAATAGGTGTTTCGCGGATGCGGGTCGTCCGTATATTCGACGCTCCAGGCGTAGCCCTTGGCCAGGCCGTAGTCGATCTGCAGTGAAATTTCCGCGTCCGTCAGGTCGGGCAGATAGCTGAACTGTCCCTGCGTGATGCGGCCTACCGGGTTGGTCATCATGGGCGTGCTCCTTGATCTGATGTGGCCTTGATCTAATTGGCCACGGCGGCCGTGACCGAATAATCCGCAGTGTCCGTGGGTGCGTAGTTGAAGGTGATTTCGCCCCAGGTATCGAGCGCCTGCTGCAGAGGACTGCAGGACTTGGCGGCCCGGCGCAGGATGTCGGGCCCTTCGTTCCTGATGTCGCGGCCTTCGTTGCGGGCCTTGACCATCACCTCCAGCGCCACGCGATTGGCGACCGCGCCGGCTTGGATCCCCGCCGGGTGCCCGATGGTGCCGCCGCCGAATTGCAGGACCACGTCATCGCCGAACAAATCGAGCAGCTGGTGCATCTGGCCGGCATGAATGCCGCCCGAAGCGACGGGCATGACCTTGCGCAGGTCGGCCCAGTCTTGATCGAAGAACAGACCGCGCGACAGATCTTGCTTGGTGAAGCTGTCGCGGCACACATTGTAGTAGCCCTGCACCGTCATCGGGTCGCCCTCGAGCTTGCCCACGGCCGTTCCGGCGTGCAGATGATCCACGCCCGCGAGGCGCAGCCACTTGGCGATGACCCGGAAGCTGATGCCGTGGTTCTTCTGGCGCGTGTAGGTGCCATGCCCCGCGCGATGCATGTGCAGGATCATGTCGTTCTTGCGGCTCCAGTTGGAGATGCTCTGGATCGTGGACCAGCCGACGACCAGATCCACCATGATCACCACCGACCCGAGTTCCTTGGCGAATTCCGCGCGCTCGTACATATCCTCCACCGTCCCGGCCGTGACGTTGAGATACGAGCCCTTGACCTCTCCGGTGGCCGCGCTCGCCTTGTTGACGGCGTCCATGACATTGAGGAAGCGGTCGCGCCAGTGCATGAAGGGCTGCGAGTTGATGTTCTCGTCGTCCTTCATGAAGTCGAGACCGCCCTTGAGTCCTTCGTAGACCACGCGGCCGTAGTTGCGGCCCGACAGGCCCAGCTTGGGCTTGGTGGTGGCGCCCAACAGCGGCCGGCCGAATTTATCCAGGCGCTCGCGTTCGACGATGAGTCCGGTCGGCGGTCCCTTGAAGGTCTTGACGTAGGCGATGGGAATTCGAATGTCTTCGAGCCGAGCCGCCTTGAGCGGCTTGAAGCTGAACACATTGCCGATGAGGCTCGCCGTCATGTTGGCGATCGAGCCCTCTTCGAACAGGATGATGTCGTAGGCCACCCAGGCGAAGTACTGGCCCGGATTATTGGGTACCGGTTCGACCTTGTAGGCCTTGGCCCGATAGCTGTCGCAGGCAGTCAGCCGGTCGGTCCATACCACCGTCCAGGTGGCGGTGCTCGACTCGCCGGCCACCGCGGCGGCGGCCTCGATGGGATCGACCCCCTCCTGCGGCGTGATGCGAAACAGGCACAGGGTGTCCGTGTCCTTGGGGAAGTAGTCGGCGTCCCAGTAGCCCATTTGCCGGTACTTGAGCACCCCGGCGCTATAGCGCTTCTTGACGTCCTTGATGGCGCCGTCGGACAGATTTTCGAAGGTAGTCGCCATCTGGGAGGCCTCACGCGAGTAGGTGTGGGGACTGTAGACGGCGTTGATCGTTGGCGTACAGTCAGTTATTGTTATCCCAAAGTTAAGTGTTACTTAATGAAAAACGCAACCCTCCGCCAGCTGCGCGTCTTTGCCTCGGTGGCACGGCATTTGAGCTTCATTCGCGCGGCCGAGGAGCTGAAGCTCACGGCGCCCGCCGTGTCCATGCAAATCAAAGAGCTCGAAAGCGAAGTGGGGCTGCCGTTATTCGATCGAACCAGCCGGCAGGTGTCGCTCACCATGGTGGGCGAATACATGCTCGCGCATACCCGGCGAGTATTGTCGGCCATGCGCGATGCCGAGGATTTGGTGGCGCGCTTTCGGGGCCTGCAAACCGGACCGCTGGATGTCGGAATGGTCAGCACGGCCAAGTATTTCCTGCCACGGCTGCTGGCACTGTTTCGACAGGAGCATCCGGGCATCGAGATCCGGCTGCAGGTCACCAACAACCGCGAGCAAATCGTGACGCTCATGCAGCAAGGCGATATCGAGCTCGCCATCATGGGCAGGCCGCCCGAAGGCTGGCCGAATCGTGCCGAGCCCTTCGCCATGCATCCGCATGTGCTGGTCACCTCGATCGATCACCGCTTCACCCGCATGGAGGTCGTGCCTTCGCGGGCGCTGGCGGACGAGGGCTTCATCGTGCGCGAGCCCCGATCAGGCACTCGCGCGGCCTTCGATGAGTACATGCGCGCCCATCAGATGGCGCCCCGCGTCGTGATGCAAATGTCCAGCAATGAAGCGATCAAGCAAGCCGTCATGGCCGGCATGGGCATATCGCTGCTGTCGCTGCACACCCTGGGTCTGGAACTCGATCATCACTTGATCGCCTCCCCGGAGGCGGAGGGCCTGCCCATCATGCGCCGCTGGCATGTGGTCAACAACCTGGCCAAGACACTGTCGCCCGCGGCCGAAGCGTTCCGCTACTTCGTGCTGGAACGCGGCGAAGCCTTTCTCGCGCAACAGTTCCCGAGCCGAGAGCCGAATTGAGTCGAGGTCCGTCTAGTGTGCCTGCGGCCGCTTGAGCAGGTCCCCCCGGTCGACCGAGCGCACGTTCAACTGCAGGCGCGTGCCGCCGCGAATCGCTGTCAGGGGCACGCCGGTGCCCGCGGGCCCGACGGCCCACAGACGCCGGTAGAAGTCGGGCAGGGTGGCGACCTCGTGCTCGGCCACGCGGGTGATCAGATCGCCCTCACGGATGTCGGCCAGGTGCGCCGGGCTGCCTTCGGCCACGCCCGTGACATACACCTTGCCGGTCATCTCCGCGGCGTACACGCCCAACCAGGGGCGAGACCGGCGCGACGCGCGGCCGCGGGTGCTCAATTCCTCGAGAATGGGCTTGAGCAAGTCGATGGGCACGAACATATTGGCGTTGATTTCTTCGCCGGCGGTCAATTCGCGCACCAGCAAGGATCCCAGGCCGACCAAGTCGCCCTGCGCGTCGATGAGCGCGGTACCGGACCAATGCGGGTGCGCAGGGGTTGTGAATATGGCGTCCTCGAGCAGGTACTCCCATGCACCGGCAAATTCGCGGCGCGCGAAAATGCGCACCGGCTGCGGCTCGCCGAACTCCGGCGAGCTCACCACGAAGGCTTCATCGCCGGCTTTGAGTTCCGCCGAGGATCCGAGCGGGATCGGCGCGATGCCCGCGTTCTGCAGCGGCAGCACCAAGCCGAATCCGGTCACCTGGTCGTATGCCAAGGGGTGAGCCGCGAGTTCGCGCCCCTCCGGGGTGGTCAGCCACACATCCGTCGCCTCGGTGACCAGGTAGCCGATGGTCAGGATCAGTCCGTCGGCATTGATGACGACGCCGTTGCCCGTGCGCTGGGACCCCAATATGGCGGCCGTGAACGCGTCTTCGGGGACGTCGGCTCGCAGCTTCACCACGGATCGGCTGATACCCTCCAAATCGAGCCCCGGCATCGCAGCTCCTTAGATTTCCCTTCCACGTTGCGCATCACGCCAGCACGTGCCCAAACTGTCCCAAGTACCACTGCTGAAACGTCACCACCCGGCGCTCATGCTCCGAATAGCGGCCCGGCTGATAGCGCTTGGACAAGATGCCGGCCTGATTGTTCTCCGTGATCACCTTGTCCTGCTTGGTCGTCTCGTCCCAGCCCCAAATCATCCTCTTGACGTCGACTTCCGATGCCTTGCCGTCGACCAGCCAGTACAGATCCACGTCGGTGTGCATGGTGCTACGCGGCGTGAATAGAAACAATACGGCGAAATCGTTGGTCGCGACGAGTTGGGTGAAGGGGCTGAACGACAGGTACATGCGCCCCTGGTCGAACCCCAGCCGCTTGCCCATCAGCGATGAGGCCGGCCGGCCGTCCTCGGTCTCGGTTTCATACCCTTCGCGGATCGTTCGCTGCAGCAGCAGCCGCAGGTGGGAGGATTCCGGGCCGTCATCGACGGTGCCGATGGGCCGCCCGAGGGCTCGCCGCCCGGGCTTCCCAGGCCTTGACCGCCGGCAGGTATTTTTCGACCGCATCGGCGGGGCCCGAGCTCGGCCCCGCGCCGAAGGCGATCAGCGCCTCCGGCGGATGCATGGAACAGAATTCCGGGTGCGCCGGCGCGCAGTGATAGCACTCGACGAAGTTCTCGACGATCAGCTTCCAGTTGGCCGCGGTGGGATAGGACTGGGAATGCGCGATCTTCGCGCCGGCGAATCCGTGGAAATCGAGATAGGGCTCGAGGTCCGCGAAGGCCGCATCGAAATCCAGCGGCGCCTGGTCGGACAGATTGATGAAAATGAAGCCGTGAAACACCCGGATGTGGCAGCGGTGCAGGCCGTTGTCCTGTTTCGAGAAATCCGCCGGCATCAGGCGGGCGGCCAGCAGCGCGCCGTCGAGCCCGTAGCTCCACGCATGATAGCCGCAGGTCAGCCGTGCCACCCGGCCCTGGGGCTTGGTGCAGATCAGAGAGCCGCGGTGCCGGCACACATTGTAAAACGCGTTGACGGTCGACTCGTCGCTGCGCACGATGATGATGGATTCGTCGCCGACCTTGAAGAGAAAATAATCGCCCTTGTTGCGCACGCGGTCGACGTGGCCGGCGACGATCCATTTGCGGCCGATGACCGTTTCCATATCCGCCGCGAACACGGCATCGTCGCAGTAGAACTGACGATCGAGGCTGTAGCCGCTCTTGGTGTTTGCGGCCAGCCGCGCGATTACGCTGGATTCAGCCATGATGTCGCCTCCGATGGTTCAGCATTTGATCCGCTCGTTCTTCGGGTCGTACATGGGCCGCAAGGACGCGATGGCCGGGTAGCGGACGCCGGCGACCTCGATTTCATAGGCATCGGGTTCGACCTTGTCGACCACGCCGCCGTTCGCGCGCGGTCACGTATCCGAGGCCGACGGCCGCGCCCAGCGTATGGGCATACATCCCGGAGCGCACGAATCCGACGATGGAGCCGCCCTGCCAGATGGGCTCGTTGTGATACAGCAGGGGCTCGGGCGATTTGAGCTTGAATTGCACCAATCGCTTCAGGCAGCCCGATTGCTTCTGCCGCAGCAGCGCCTCGCGGCCGATGAAGCCGCCCGGCTTGTCCCATTTGACGGCGAAGCCAAGGCCGGCCTCGAGGGGCGTGTCCTCATCGGTGATGTCGTGGCCCCAATGCCGGTACGCCTTCTCGATGCGCAAGGAGTTCAGCGCGTGGTAGCCCGCGTGCATCAGCCCATAAGCGCGCGCCCGCAGCCACCAATTCGTCGTACACGCCCTGCATGAATTCGGTGGGTACGTAGAGCTCCCATCCGAGCTCGCCCACATAGGTAATGCGCGAGGCGCGCACCAGCGCAAACCCCAGTTCGATCGACCCGGCTGGTGGCGAACGGGAATGCCGCGTCCGACAGGTCGTCCGGCGTGAGCGACTGCAGCAATTCGCGCGCCCGCGGTCCCATCACCGACAAGACGCCCATGCCGGAGGTGACATTGGTCAATACGCAGTGTCGCGCCCGGCTCGATGTGCCGCTGCAGCCAGTTGAAGTCCTTGCTCTCGGTTTCCGCGCCGCTCACGATCAGATACGCCGTCTCGCTCAAGCGCGTCACGGTCAGATCCGCTTCGATGCCGCCTCGGTCGTTCAGCCACTGCGTGTAGATCATTTTCCCGGGCGCCACGGCGACATCGTTGGCGCAGACCCGGTTGAGCACGCGCGCGGCATCCAAGCCTTCGAGCCGGAATTTTGCGAAGGAGGACTGATCGAAAAGCCCCACGGCCGTGCGTACCGCGCGATGCTCGTTCGCGCTGTGTTCGAACCAGTTCTGGCGGCCGTAGCTGTATTCGTAGCGAGGCTGCACGCCGGCCGGGGCGTACCAATTGGCGCGTTCCCAGCCGAAGGCTTCGCCGAAACATGCGCCGGCCGCGGCCAAGCGGTCATGCAGCGCGGACTTGCGCACGCCGCGCGCGGTCTCGTACTGGCGGAAGGGCCAATGCGTCGCGTACAGCAGCCCCAAGCTCTCCGAGACCCGCGCCCGCAGGTAGCGGCGATTGATCTGGAAGGGCATATTGCGCCGCACGTCGACTTCCCACAGATCCACCGGCGGGTGCCCGTCGCGTATCCATTCGGACGACGACCTTGCCGATGCCGCCGGCCGATTGCAGGCCGATGGAATTCAAACCCGCCGCGACGAAGCAGTTGCGCAGCTCGGCCGACTCGCCCAAGTGGTAGCGCACGTCGGGGGTGAAGCTCTCCGGGCCGCAGAAGAATTTCTGAATGCCCGCCTTCTCGAGCGCCGGGATGCGGCGCATGGCGTCGAGCAGCACCGGCTCGAAGTGGCTGAAATCGCCGGCGATCTCGCCGAAGGAAAAATCATCGGGAATCCCCTCGGCACCCCAGGGGCGGGCATGGGGCTCGAATGCACCGACCAGCAGCTTGCCGGCGTCGTATTTGAAATAGCTGCAATGATCGTAGTCGCGCAGCACCGGCATGTTCGGATCGAGGCCGGGCACGTCCTTGAACAGCACGTAGTAGTGCTCGCAGGCATGCAGGGGCACGGTGACGCCGATGCCCGCGGCCAGGTCCCGGGTCCACATGCCGCCGCAAAGCACCACGTAGTCGGCGTCGATGCGCCCGCGGTCGGTTTGCACGCCGCGCACGCGCTGCTCGTCGTGATGGATGGCGGTGACTTTGAGGTCCTGGAAAATCGCGCGCTCCGCGGCTGCGCGCGCCCTTGGCCAGCGCCTGCGTGATATCGACGGCATTGGCATAGCCGTCGCTCGGTATGTGAATGCCGCCGATGACGTCCTCGAGATTGGCGAGCGGATACAGCGAGTGAATCTCCTGCGGGTCCACGACGTTCACCGGCAGGCCGAATACCTTGGCCATGGAGGCGTTGCGTCTCAGCTCCTCCATGCGGCCGGGCGTGGTCGCCAGGGACAGCGACCCGCATTGGCGGTAGCCGGTGGCCTGGCCGGTCTCCGCCTCCAGCCCGCGGTACAGATCGCCGGTGTAGCGGGCGAGCTGCGTCATGTTGATGCTCTGGCGCAGCTGGCCGACGAGCCCGGCCGCGTGCCAGGTCGTGCCGCTGGTCAGCTGTTTGCGTTCGAGCAGCACCACGTCGTTCCAGCCCATTTTGGTCAGATGATAGGCGACCGAGCAGCCGATGACGCCGCCGCCGACGATGACCACCCGTGCCCGGGTCGGCAGATCCAGTGCCATGGTCTAAGCCCTCATCCGGGAATTGTCCGGATCGAAAGCCGGCGCTCCGAGCACCGTCGCCGCGCGCCGCTCACCCTGGATGAGCACCTCGAAGCGGCATCCCGGTGCCGCGAATTCAGGTGTCACGCAGGCGAACGCGAGACTCTTCTTGACCCGGTGCCCATAGGCGCCGGAGGTGGTCACGCCGATGCAGCGCTCCTGCACCAGCACGGGCTCGCCGCCGCGCGCATCGGCGTCGGTGGCCGCGACCTCGGCGTACACGATCCGCAGCGGGCGAGGGGCCTGCTCCATGGTCGCCGCCTTGCCGATGAAATCGGCCTTCTTGAAATTGATGAAACGCTGCATGTCCGCTTCGAGCATGTTCAATTCGTTGGTCAGTTCCGTGGACCAGGCCTTGTAGCCTTTTTCGATGCGCATGGTGTTGACGGCGTACAGGCCGTAATTCGCGATTCCGTGTTTGCGGCCGGCTTCCCACAGGGCGTCGTACAGGGCGGGCAGGGATTCGATCGGCGGGTGCAATTCCCAGCCGAGTTCGCCCACGTAGCTGACCCGCAGCGCCCGCACCGACACGCCGGCGATCCGGATTTCGCGGCCCCGCAGCCAAGGGAAGGCCTCGTTGCCCAGATCCGCGTCCGTCAATTCGCTCAACAGCTCGCGGGAACGCGGCCCGCTGAGCACGAGCACGCCGCGATCCTCCGTGACATTGTCGATCCGCACGGACTCGCCGGGCAACACACTCTGCATCAGAAAATCCCGGTCGCGCAGCTCTGCGGCGGCGGCGGAGAGCGCGTAAAACCGATCCTCGCCCAGCCGAGTGAGGGTCATCTCGCCTTGAATGCGCCCGCCCGGCGACAGCAGATGCGCGAGTGCAATGCCTCCCGTTTTGCGCGGCACCTGGTTCGCGCAGACACGGTTCAAAAAGGCTTCGGCTCCCGGCCCGCTGATGTCGTATTTGGCGAACCCCGTCAGGTCGAGCACCCCGACGCGCTCGTGCACGGCGGCGACTTCATCACGCACCACGTCGAATACATTGTTGCGCGCGTAGCCGTATTCTTCGGCGCGCCCGTCGGGAGAGAACCATTTTGGGCGCTCCCAGCCGAAGGTCTCGGTATGCACACAGCCTTGTTTCTGAAGCTTCGCGTGCAGCGGACTCATCTTGCGCGGACGCCCGGCCATTTCTTCTTCACCGGGCCGGCGCGTGGTGAATGTCAGTCGATAATCCTGGAACACCTTGTCGCGCACATAGCTCGAGTCGGCGAATGCGCCGAATCGCCGCGGATCGAACTCGGCCATGTTGATCTCGGCGTCGCCGTGCAGCATCCACTGCGCCAGATACTTGCCGCATCCGCCGCCCTGCGCAATGCCGAATGAAGTTCCGCAGCACATCCAGAAATTCTTCAGGCCCGCGGCCGGCCCGAGCAGGGGCGCGCCGTCGGGCGTGTGCGGGATCGCCCCGTTGATGACGCGCCGGATTCCGACCTCGCCGAAGATGGGCATGCGCTCGATGGCCCGCTCGAGCCAGGGCGCGATGCGGTCCAGGTCGTCGGGAAATAATTCGTTCGAGGCTTCCCATTCGGGGAATCCGCGCGGCGCCCAGGCTTCCTGCAAGCCGGCACTCTCATAGATTCCCATCAAGCCGGATTTCTGCTCCTGCCGGAAATAGCCGGAGGTGTAGGAATCGCGCATGACCGGAATTTCCTCGCTGCGCGCCGCGAAGGCGGGGATGGGATGAGTCACCACGTAGTGGTGCTGCATGTTCGTGATGGGGGCGTCGGCGCCGACCATGGCGGCGACCTGCCGCGCGTAGCAGCCGGCGGCATTGACCACCATCTCGGCCACGATGCTGCCTTGCTCGGTAACCACTTCCCATTCGCCGCCGCTGCGCCGGCGAATGTCGAGGACGCGATTGTGGCGCATCACCGTCGCGCCCAAGTCGCGTGCGGCCTTGGCCATCGCATTGCACAGGCCCGAGGGATCCCCGTGCCCGTCATCCTGAGTCCATGCGGCGGCGATCACCTTGTCCGTGGTCAGAAAGGGATTCAGGCGCTTGATCTCGTCGAGCCCGACGATCTCCATGCGAAAGCCGATGCTTTTCGAATAGCCGTACACGTACTTGAGCCAGGCAAGCTCGTCTGCGCTGGTTGCGAGCCGCAACCCTCCGCTCGGGTGCCAGCTGACGTACTGCCCGGTGAGCGCCTCGAGCCTGGGATACAACTCATTGCTGTAGGCGTGGATTTTCGCCAGATTGTAGCTGCCGGTGATGCTCGGGCATTGACCGGCCGCGTGCCAGGTGGAACCCGATGTGAGTTCGTTCTTCTCGACCAGCACCGTGTCGGTGCAGCCTTCCAGGGCCAGGTGGTACAGCAGGCTCGCGCCCATCATGCCGCCGCCGACCACGACCACGCGTGCGTTTGTCTTCATTCAGGCTCGATTGAGTAACCCTGGGGGAATGCCCACAATAAATTGATCGATAGGCTCCGTACAACCCAGTATTTTGGTACCTTTGGCCTTAAAAATTTGCTACGAGGTACCCGGTTGAGCTCCATTCGCCCCGTCGTCGGCCTGCCTACCCTGACCTGGCTGCGCGCCTTCGAGGCCGCCGCCCGGACCTCCAGCTTCACTGCGGCGGCGGCGGAATTGAATCTGACCTCAGGCGCCATCAGCTACCAAATCCGCGCTCTCGAGGCGCATCTGGGCTTTGCGCTGTTCGAGCGCCTGCCGCGCGGCGTCAAGCTCACTCCCATGGGCGTGGCCTATCTGCCGCCGGTGCGCAAGGCGTTCGAGGAACTCGCCGATTCGACGGTGGGGCTTTTCGGCGGCTCCGAACGGGTGGAAATTACGGTTCATGCACCGGTGTCTCTGGCGGCCCTTTGGCTTGCGCCCCGGCTGCCCGCATTCGGCATCGAAAACCCGTCCATCGATGTGCGCCTGTCCTCGGTGATCTGGGACAACGCCGTACTCGATGAAGCCACGGATTTGGAGATTCGCTACGGCGCGGGCCATTGGCATGGGTACCGGTCCGAACCCTTGATGAACCGGAACATCGTGGCGGTTTGCAGTCCCGGCCTGCTGCACAGCGCGGCGGCCAACGGCGATCTGGCCGCTTTTCTGCCGCTGCATTTGATTCACATCATGGGCTATGAGAGCCATTGGCTGAAGGTCAGGCAGGCGCTGAATCTCGCGGAAGTCCCGGGCGGCGCGGGGCCGACCGTCGACACCACCATTGCCGCATTGGAACTCGCGGCGGCGGGCGCCGGCGTGGCGTTGGCGCACGGCATCTTTCTGGATGCCTATTTGGCAACGGGGCGCCTGGTCAAGGCGCTGCCTCAGGAATTCGCCGACGAGAATTCCTATTTCGTGATCACGCCCGAGCGCCCGCAGCGGATACGGCGAGAAGTGCAGCTGTTTCGCGACTGGTTGCTCGCCGTGGCCTCGACTTGAGGCCCTTGCCTCGACGCGTGAGCGGTTTGCAGGCCGCGCAGTTCGCAGATGTTAGTGAGAATCGTTCGCGCCCACGAATGGACGATTACTATTATTTATGACAAATGGTCGCGCAAAAGCAGGAAAATGTCCGCAGTCAGTCACACACAGGATCAATTCAATGCAAAACAAGATTTCACGTCGAGCCCTCGTCAAAGGCGGGCTGATCGCCGGCGCCTTCATTCCGGCCCTGGGTCTCATGACGCGGTCGGCGGCCGCCGCCGCTCTTCCCCCGCTGGATCCGAAGGATCCCACCGCTCAGGCCCTGGGCTTCGTGATCGACGCCAGAAAGGTCAATGCCGCCGCCAACCCGACGTACAAGCCGACGCAGAAATGCGGCACGTGCGCGCAATACCTAGGAAAGGCGGGCGATGCCAGCGGCGGCTGCAATATCTTCGCGGGCAAGAGCGTACCCGTCGGCGGCTGGTGCAAGGTCTGGGCGCAGAAGCCCGGCGCAAGCTGAAACATCCGGCGCTGAAGGCGGCCCTGCTGATCTATATCGGTTGGGGGGCGTGGAATTGGGTTTCCGACCGTCCGTTGCATCCGGCGGACGGCGTGCTTGCCGCGGACGATCCGCGGCAGACCAATGTGCCGTATGGCGATAAAGTACAAGTCGGGCGCTGGCTCCTCACCGTGCGCGCCGACTACTCGATCACCGCGCGGTCTTATTGGTCACCGACGTCGCGACGCCGCCTCAGTGACCGCCCGCGCTAAAATCGCAATCATCGGCGCCGGCCGCAATCGCGTAAAACCACGCGAGTCGACTTGCGCGCGCTGACGCAAAGATTGCCGCGGCCGCAAGTTAACCTAATTTAATCATTCGACAAGGTAGAGAGTAGTTCCCGGCACCTATCATCGCTCGACGATCCCCACGATTCGATCGCCGCGCGGGCGACTTCATGGGCATTTTCTGTCGCGCTCTATACCAATGGAGTGCCGCTCTAAACTAATTGAGTGCCGGGCGCCGGGAACCCATACGACACGGCGGGTACTAAGGTCTTGGGTTTTAAGGCGATCGGTTCGCGCAATGCTCATTCAATGACAATAATGCCCGGCATGCCCAGCGCGGCCGTTCGGTGCTGCTTTATCTTCCGCGCGACAGGTGGAGTCACGATGATTCAGGCAGCACGGCATCTGGAGACGGTATGAACGCAACGCAGGACACACCGGCGGAACAGAGTCCTCGCCGCGGCCATGTGGGTTTGATCCTGGCCGTGGTCGCGGCGGTCCTGCTCATCCTGATCGTCATCCACATGTTACGCGCAAGCCGCCGGCAAAAGGCTCGCCACCCCAGGTGGTCAAGGTTGCCAAGGCGACCAGCGGCGACATGCCGGAAATCCTGACCGAACTCGGCACGGTGACGCCGATCGCCACGGTGACCGTGCTGCCGCAGTTGAGCGGCTATCTGACCGAGGTCGGTTATCAGGAAGGCCAGGATGTGACGAAGGGGCAGTTCCTCGCCCAGATCGATCCGCGCCAGTACGAAATCGACTTGCAGCAGGCGCAGGCGCAACTGCTCAAGGATCAGGCGATCCTGCGCCAGGCCCATTCCGACCTCGCCCGCTATGAACAATTGCGCGCGCAAAAGGCCATCGCCGAACAGACCGTCACCGACCAGGAGTTCACGGTCGAGCAGGACGAGGCCCAGGTCAAGACCGATCAGGCCAACATTGCGCAGTTCGAGCTCGACCTGGTGTATTGCCGCATCACGGCGCCCGTCGCCGGCCGGGTCGGCCTGCGTCTGGTCGATCCGGGCAACTACGTCACGGCCTCGAGCTCGCCCGGCATCGTGGTCATCACCACCATGAAGCCGACGACGGTGGAATTCACCGTGGCCCAGAACGATCTGGACAAGGTGATCGCAGCGTTTCAATTCCGGCGCGAAGCTCGCCGGTCACGGCCTATTCGAGCGACAACACGCGGCAGATCGCGGATCGGCACGCTGTACGCCATCAGCAATCAGATGGCCACGAGCACCGGCACGGTCACGCTGCGCGCCACCTTCGCCAACGACGACGAGGCGCTGTTCCCGAACGAATTCGTCAACGTCAAGATGCTCGTCGACACGCTGCAGAAGGCGGTGCTGGTGCCCACGCCGGCGGTGCTGAGCGGCGCGCCGGGCGACTATGTCTATCTGGTCAATGCCGATAACACGGTCAGCCGTGCGCAAGATCACCCCGGGCCCGAGCGACGGCAAGAACACCGTCATCCTGTCCGGACTCGCCGTCGGGGACACGGTGGTCACCGACGGCACCGACCGGCTGAGCGACGGCGCCAAGATCAGCATCGCCGGCGGCGAAACGCCGCGGCCCCGCGGCGCCCGCGGCGCCATCGGCGCCTGCGGCGCCAGGAAGAAAGAAACGCTCCGGCGCTCCTGCACCCGCCGCCGGCGCGCCCGCAACGGCTGATCAGACGGTGACAGCCCGATGCGCGCCCGATGAATATTTCCCGCCTGTTCGTACTAAGGCCGGTAGCCACCTCGCTGCTGATGATCGCGCTCGTGCTGGTCGGGCCTGGTCGCCGTGCGCTTCCTGCCGGTCTCATCGCTGCCGGACGTCGACTATCCGACGATCCAGGTGCAGACCTTCTACCCCGGCGCCAGCCCTCAGGTGATGGCGACCACCGTGACCGCGCCGCTCGAGGTGCAGCTGGGCGAAATTCCCGAGCCTGACGCAGATGACCTCCGCCAGCTCCGCCGGCGCCTCGGTCATCACCCTGCAGTTCAATCTCGCGCTCAATCTCGACGTCGCCGAACAGAACGTCCAGGAGGCGATCAACGCGGCCAACAGCTTGCTGCCCACCGGCCTGCCGGCGCCGCCGATCTACGCCAAGGTCAATCCCGCCGATCAGCCCATCCTGACGCTGGCGGTCACCTCCAACTCGATGTCGCTGACGCAGTTGCAGGATGTGGCCAACAACCGCCTCGCCTCGAAGATTTCCGAGGTGCCGGGGGTGGGCCTGGTCACTCCCTCCGGCGGCAACGTGCCGGCGGTCCGGGTCGAAGCGGATCCGCACAAGCTGGCCGCCTACGGACTCAACATCGACGATCTGCGTACTCTGCTCGCCAACATCAACGTCAGTCAGCCGAAGGGCAATTTCGACGGGCCGGATCTGGACTACACGATCAACGACAACGACCAGATCCAGGATCCGAAGGATTATCTGAACTACGGTGATTGCCTACCAGAACGGCGCGCCGGTGTTCATGCGCGACGTCGCCAAGGTCACCCAGGCCGCGCAGGACATCGAACAGGGCGCCTGGTACGACCATGCGCCGGCGATCGTGCTCAATGTGATGCGCCAGCCCGGCGCGAACGTGATCGCCACGGTCGACCAGATCAAGAAGCAGCTGCCCCAGCTGCTGGCGACCCTGCCTGCAGGCCATGCACGTGCAGATCGTCGCCGACAGCACCGGCGTGATCCGCGCCTCGGTGTCCGACGCCGCCTTCGAGCTGCTGCTGTCCATCGTGCTGGTGGTGCTGGTGATCTTCGTGTTCCTGCGCAACGTGCCGGCGACCATCATTCCGAGCATCTCCGTGCCGGTCTCCCTGATCGGCACGCTGGCCATCATGTACGAGCTGAACTACTCGATCGACAACCTCTCGCTGATGGCGCTGATCATCGCCACCGGCTTCGTGGTCGACGACTCGATCGTGATGATCGAGAACATCGTGCGCTACCTGGAGGAGGGCAAGACCCCGCTGGAAGCGGCGCTCGAAGGCGCGGGACAGATCGGCTTCACCATCATGTCGCTGACCATTTCGCTGATCGCGGTGCTGATTCCGCTGCTGTTCATGGGCGGCGTGATCGGCCGCCTGTTCAGCGAGTTCGCGGTGACGCTCGCCGTCACCATCGTGATCTCCGCCGTGGTCTCCCTGACTCTGGTGCCGATGATGTGCGCGCGCATTCTCAAGCGCAAGGCCGAGCGCAGTCCGAGCCGCTTCGAGCGAATCAGCGAAGGCCTGTTCGACAAGACGCTGGCGGCCTACGAGCGCGGCCTGCGCTGGGTGCTGCGGCATCAGGGGCTGACCTTGATCGTCGCGACCGGGACCGTGGTTTTGACCGCGATCCTGTACATCGCGATCCCGAAGGGCCTGTTCCCGGTGCAGGACGTCGGCGTGATCCAGGGCATCAGCGTGGCCGACAACTCCGTGTCCTACAAGGCGATGGCGGCGCGCCAGACGGCGCTGGCCGACGTGATCCTCAAGGATCCCGACGTCACCTCGCTGACCTCGTACATCGGCATCGACGGCACCAATACCACGCTCAACAACGGCCGCTTCCTGATCAATCTGAAGCCGAACAACGATCGCTCGCAGAGCGCGAAGCAGATCGCCCGACGCCTGCAGAACGAGGTGGCCGGCGTGTCGGGCATCAAGCTGTACCTGCAGCCCGAGCAGGATCTCACGCTCGACACCACGGTTTCGCCGAACCAGTACCAATTCGTGCTCCGGGGGCCGAACCAGCAGGCGTTTCAGCAATACGTGCCCGAACTGATCGAGCGGATGAAGGAGATCAAGTCGATCACCGACGTCACCAGCGACCTGAACAACGAAGGCCTGAGCGTCGATGTCGAAGTCAATCGGCAATTGGCCGCGCGCTACGGCATTACCCCGGCGACCATCGACAACGCGCTCTACGATGCGCTCGGCCAGCGCATCGTCTCGACCATTTTCAACCAGTCCAATCAGTATCGCGTGATCCTGGTCGCCAAGCCCGACAGCCTGCCGAATCTGCAGGCGCTCGGCACTCTGTATCTGCCCACCCAGACCGGCAGCACCGGCCAGGTGCCGCTGAGCGGCATCGCCGACATCAAGATCACCAAGTCGCCGCTGGTGATCAGCCATCTGGCGCAGTTTCCGGCCGTCACCGTGTCGTTCAACCTGGCGCAGGATGCCTCGCTGAGCACGGCGGTGGACGAGGTCGAGCAGGCCGAAAAGGCGGTCAATCTGCCGCCCTCGATCACCACCTCGTTCCAAGGCGCCGCGCAGGCCTTTCAAGACTCGCTGTCGAGCGAGGTGTTCCTGCTGATCGCCGCGCTGGTCACCGTGTACATCGTGCTCGGCGTGCTCTACGAGAGCTACATCCATCCCGTGACGATTCTCTCCACGCTGCCATCGGCCGGCATCGGCGCGCTGCTCGCGCTGATGATGGCCGGCAGCGACCTGGACGTGATCGGCATCATCGGCATCGTGCTGCTGATCGGCATCGTCAAGAAGAACGGGATCATGATCGTGGACTTCGCGCTCGAAGCGGAGCGCCAGCACGGCAAGGCGCCGGAGGAGGCGATCTTCCAGGCCTCGCTGCTGCGCTTCCGGCCGATCCTGATGACCACGCTGGCGGCCATGCTCGGCGCCTTGCCGCTGCTGGTGGGCACCGGCACGGGCTCGGAGCTGCGCCGGCCGCTGGGGCTCGCCATCATCGGCGGCCTGATCGTGAGCCAGATGCTGACCTTGTTCACCACGCCGGTGATTTATCTGCTGTTCGACCGCCTGTCGCGGCGGCTGAGCCGTAAGCGGGCAGCAGCCCGCGGCCGAGAGCGCGGTGTGAGCATCCCGGCGCTGTTCATCAAGCGGCCGGTGGCGACCACGCTGCTGGCGATCGCCATCGCATTGTCCGGCGTGCTGGCGTATTTCCACCTGCCGGTCGCGCCGCTGCCGAACGTCACCTATCCGGTCGTCGTGGTGCAGGCGAACATGGCCGGCGCGAGTCCGGACATCATGGCCTCGACCGTGGCCGAGCCGCTCGAGCGGCGGCTGGCGACGATCGCCGGCGTGACCGAGTTGACCTCGACCAACTATGTCGGCTCGTCGATGGTCATCGTCCAGTTCGCCCTGAACCGCGACATCAACGGCGCCGCGCGCGACGTGGAGGCGGCGATTCAGGCGGCGCGCGCCGACCTGCCGACCACGCTGCGCAACAACCCCACCTATCGCGAATACAATCCGGCGGATTCGCCGATCATCATCCTGTCGCTGACCTCGAACACGCTTGACCACGGCGCAGCTCTACGACTCGGCCGATACCGTCATCCAGCAGCAGCTGTCGCAGATCAACGGCGTGGGCCAGATCACGCTCGGCGGCAGCGCCCTGCCCTCGGTGCGGGTCGAGCTCGAGCCCGACAAGCTGAGCAGCTACGGCATCGGGCTCGAGGACGTGCGCGCCGCGATCGCCGCGGCCAACGCCGACAGCGCCAAGGGCCACATCGATCAGGGCGATCAGCGCTACGAGGTGATCTCCAACGACCAGGCCAGCAAGGCGGCGGACTATCGCGATCTGGTGATCGCCTACCGCAACGGCGCGCCGGTGCTGCTGCACGATGTCGCCGACGTCGAGGATTCGAACGAGAACATCCGCAACGCCGGCCTGTTACAACGGCATGCCGACGGTGGGCGTCATCGTCTATCCGCTGCCCGGCGCCAACATCATCAAGACCGTCGCCCAGATCAAGAAGGTGCTGCCGTCGATCGAGGCGACCTTGCCGCCCAATATCCAGGTGCACATCGCCACTCGACCGTTCGCAGTCGGTCACCGCGGCGGTGGGCGATACCGAGCGCAGCTTGTTCATCGCCGTGCTGCTGGTCATCGGCGTGGTCTTCGTGTTCCTGCAATCGCCGCGCGCCACGCTGATACCGGCGGTGGTGCTGCCGCTGTCCATCCTCGGCACCTTCGGGCCGATGTACCTGCTCGGCTACAGCATCGACAATCTGTCGCTGATGGCGCTCACCATCGCCACCGGTTTCGTCGTCGACGACGCGGTGGTGGTGCTGGAGAACATCGTCCGCCATCTCGAATCCGGCATGGATCCGCGTCGAGGCCGCGCTGCGCGGCAGCGCCGAGGTCAGCTTCACCGTGATTTCGATGAGCCTGTCGCTGATCGCGGTGTTCATACCGATCCTGCTGATGCCGGGCATCGTCGGCCTGCTGTTCCACGAATTCGCGGTGACGCTGTCGATCGCGATCCTGTTCTCGCTGCTGATTTCGCTCACCGTCACGCCGACCATGTGCGCGTATCTGCTGGGCCGCGGCAACACTCTGCACTCCAAGGCGCGCTGGGCGATCTGGGCCGAGGCGCAGTTCGAGCGCTTCAAGAACGCCTATTCGCGTTCGCTCGACCGCGGTGCTCGACCATGCGCTGCTGGTGGGGCTGACTGCTGATCGGGCTGATCGTGCTCAATGTCTTTCTGTTCAAGCTGGTGCCCTACGACCTTCTTTCCGGAGCAGGACAACGGCTTGCTGATCGGCCAGATCATCGCCGACCAGAGCATTTCCTTCCAGGCGATGGAGAAGAAGCTCGCAGCAACTGCAGGAGATCGTGCAGAAGGATCCCGCGGTCGCCTCGGTGATCGGCTTTGCCGGCGGCCGTGCGCTCAATACCGCCAACGTGTACGTCGAGCTCAAGCCGCTGGCGCAGCGGCACCTCTCGGCCGACCAGGTGGTCCAGCGCCTGCGGCCCAAGCTCAACCGGGTCTCCGGCGCGCGGCTGTTTCTGCAGGCGGCCCAGGATCTGCATATCGGCGGCCGGCAGTCGGCCGCCGAATACCAGTACACGCTGACCAGCGAGGATACCGCCGCGCTGTATACCTGGACGCCCAAGCTGGTGACCGAGCTCGGCAAGTGACCGCGGCGCAGCTCGTGGACGTCAATTCGGATCTGCAGCAGAACGGCCTGCAGACCTATCGTCACCATCGACCGCGCGACCGCGGCGCGCTACGGCTTTGCGCCGAACCAGATCGACAACGTGCTCTACGATGCGTTCGGCCAGCGCACCGTGTCGACCATCTTCAACCCGTTCAACCAATACTTCGTGGTGATGGAAGTGGCGCCGAAGTACTGGCAGTACCCGCAGATGCTCGACCGCATGTACTTCAGCACGGCCGCCGGCAATGCGAGCGGTACCCAGCAGACCCAGGCGCCGGGCGGCACCGTCAGCGGGTGACGCCGTTCGCCGCGGTCACGGCTGCGCCCGGCGCGTCATCCAACACCAATTCGCTCAATGCCAACGCCGAGGCCAATGCCGTCACCAACAGCATCTCCAACAGCAAGGGCGGCAGCTCGACCGGCAGCGCGGACAGCACCGCGGCCGAGACCATGGTGCCGCTGCCCGCCATGGCCACCTATCTCAGCAACCACACGGCGACCCAGGTCAACCATCAGAACGGCCTGGTGGCCGCGACGATCTCCTTCAACCTGCCGCCCGGCGGCTCCCTGAGCAAGGCCTCCGCGGCGATCGACAAGGCGATGCGGGAACTGGGCATGCCGGCCTCGATCCACGGCAGCTTCGCGGGCGCCGGGCAGGTCTACGCCCAGTCGATGTCGACGATGCCGCTGCTGATTCTCGCCGCGCTCGCCGCCGTCTATATCGTGCTCGGCATACTCTACGAGAACACGATTCATCCGATCACCATTCTCTCCACGCTGCCGTCGGCCGGCATCGGCGCAACCCTGGCGCTGCTGATCTTCGGCACGCCGTTCTCGGTGATCGCGCTGATCGGCATCATCCTGCTGATCGGCATCGTCAAGAAGAACGCCATCATGATGATCGACGTGGCCATTCACATGCAGCGCGACCAAGGGATCGAGGCGCAGAAGGCGATTCACGATGCGGCGGTGATGCGTCTGCGGCCCATCATGATGACCACGGCCGCCGCCGTGCTCGGCGCGCTGCCGCTGGCGATCGGCATCGGCCAGGGTGCCTCGCTGCGCCAGCCGCTCGGCATCACCGTGATGGGCGGCCTGATTCTCGAGCCAGGTTTTCACTTTGTACACGACGCCGGTGATCTATCTCTATCTCGACCGCTTGCGGGTCAGGCTGCGCAAGTCGATGGCAGGGTATGTCCTGGCGCAGGGATTTGGGTGCGAGCATGAATACCAGCAGCGTTAGATTCTGTTCCATCGTCGCGCTGGGCGCATGCTCTGAGCGGCTGCATGGTCGGCCCCGACTACCATCGCCCGGCGGTGCCCGTGCCGGCACAGTACAAGGAAGCTGCCCGGCTGGACGGCGGCCGCGCCGGCGGATGCGGCGCCCAAGGGCGACTGGTGGACCGATTTCCACGATCCGCTGCTCGACGAGCTCGAACCGATGGTCGCGGTGTCCAACCAGACCGTGCGTCAGGACTACGCCAACTACCAGCAAGCGCTGGCCGAGGTGAAGGTGGCGCGCAGCCAGTTGTTTCCCACCATCGGCCTCACCGGCTCGGCAACCCGATCGGGAGGACCGGGTAACGCCGCCACCAGCGGCGTCGCCGCACCACCGGCCGCCGCAGCAGCGTGATCAACGCAGGCTCGCTCGAGGCCACGGCCAGCTGGACGCTCGACCTGTGGGGCCAGGTGCGCCGCCTGATCGAGGAGAATAAGGCCACCGCGCAGGCCGACGAAGCGACCCTGGCCAACGCCACCCTGTCCGAGCAGACCTTGCTGGCCACCACCGTCATCGAGCTGCGGATCGCCGACGCCAACATCGATCTGCAGCAGAAGACGGTCGATGCCTTCCGGGATGCGCTGCGCGTCACTCAAGCACCAGGGCGCGGCCGGCATCACGGCGACGCCGCCGTCGGCGGTGATCACCGCGCAGGTCGCACTTGGAAACCGCCCAGGCCAGCCTGATCGGTCTCGGCGTCGCCCGCGCCCAATACGCCCACGCCATCGCGGTACTGGTCGGCAAGAATCCGGAAGATCTCGACATTCCGCACAGCACGAGTCATGCCGACGCTGCCGACGCTTCCGGTCGGCGTGCCCTCGACCCTGCTGCAGCGCCGGCCCGACATCGCCGCCGCCGAACGCACCATGAAGGCGCAGAACGCCGCGGTCGGCGTCGCCGTCGCGGCGTATTACCCGACGATTTCGCTGTCCGGGGCGGCGGGCTTTTCGCAGTCGCCGCTGAACGGCCTGCTGCACGCCGCCAACCATGTCTGGTCGATCGGCGCGAGCGGCACCGAGACTCTGCTCGACTTCGGCGAGCGCCATGCCGAGGTCGCAGGCGGCCGAGGCGGCCTACGAGGCTGCGGTCGCGAGCTATCGCGGCACCGTGCTCACCGCATTCGCAGGACGTGGAGAACGATCTTTCCGGGCTGCGCATCCTCGCCGAGCAGGCGCAGGCGCTCGATGTCGCCGTGCGCGACGCCATCCGCGGCACGGAGATCGCGCTCGCCGAATACCAGGCCGGCACCGTCGACTACACCACCGTGGCGCTGGCCCAGGAGACCCAATTGAGCGACCAGCAAACCGCAGCTCACCGTGCAGCAGAGCCGGCTGACCGATGCCGTGTCCCTGATCGGCGATCTGGGCGGCGGCTGGTCCGACAGCCAGCTGCACGATCCCAAGCATCCCAAAACGTTGCCGGCGCAGCCGGCCGCCACGGCTGCAGCCTCGCCCTAAGCCGCAACGGATTTGCGATTGCGCCGGACCTGCATCGCGAGCGCGGCCGTATCGCTCGCCCACGCGAGGCGTATACCATAGCCGCGCCATGGGCCCCGTCCATCATGCATAGCGATCCGAGCAACCCGCTGTCGACCGTTGTGAAGCGCGGCGTTACCCAGCTCGCGGCGCACCCGATTCGGTGGCTGACCCGCGCGCGCCTGCTGCTGCTCGGACATGAGGATCTCGCGGGACTGGTCTTTTGGGCGGCATTGACAGGCGTCTGCGGTGCATTGGCCAGCGTGGCCTTCAGAGAAGGCATACACCTCTTCGAGCATCTGCTGACCGGCGAATCGGGGGGCATGGTCATGGCGGCGAGCGCGCTGCCGAAGTGGCACCGCGTTCTCATTCCTCTGATCGGCGGCGTGGCCGCCGGACTGGTCCTGCATTTCGGCGCCCGCTGGTGCGGCAGCCGCCGCTCGGTGGACTACATGGAGGCCGTCGTGGTGACCGACGGCACGATCGCCGCGCGGCCGACGCTGATTCGAAGCATCTCCTCGCTGTTTACCATCGGTTCCGGCGGATCGATCGGGCGCGAAGGGCCCATGGTGCAGATGGCGGCCTTGCTCGGTTCCAAATTGGGCTTTCTGTCGCGGGCGCCGGTGCCGCGGCGCCGGCTCCTGGTGGCCTGCGGCGCAGCCGCCGGAGTGGCCGCCGCCTACAATGCACCGATCGCCGGCGCGCTGTTCGTTGCGGAAATAGTCCTCGGCTCGATCGCCATGGAGAGCTTCGGTCCCTTGCTCGTGGCTTCGGTCACCGCGAACGTCACGATTCATAGCTTTCTCGGCTACGGGCCTGTGTTCGTGATCCCTCATGTGCGGTTCGGTGCAAATTGGGAGCTGTTGGTCTACGGCCTGCTCGGCGTGGCGCTCGGTCATCTCGCGCCGCCGTTTCTGTCGCTCATCGAAACGACGAAGCGGCGCTTCGCGGAGATTGCCGCGCCCCAGTACGTCAAATTGGGCGTCGGCGGCCTGGTGGTCGGACTCATTTCCTACCTGTACCCGCAGGTCTGGGGAAACGGGTACAGCGTCGTCAGCACCATTTTGAACGGCAACCTCGGCGGCTGGCTGCTGCTCGCGATTTTTGCCGCGAAGGTTCTCAGCACGGCCGCCACGGTGGGATCGGGGGCGGTCGGCGGCATATTCACGCCGACACTATTCATAGGCGCCGCGGTCGGCGCCTTGGTGAACGCCGTCGTGCACCTGGCGTGGCCGGGCGCCACGTCATCGCCGGGAGCCTACGCACTGGTCGGCATGGGCGGATTCCTCGCGGCGACGACGCACGCACCCCTGACCTCCATCCTGATGATCTTCGAGATGACTCTGGATTACGACGTGGTGCTGCCGCTGATGCTGGCCTGCGTGACGGCTCACTATACGGCCAAGGCCTATCGCCGCGGGCGTTCGGTGTACGACGAGTCGCTGCGGCCCGTGCGCGAAGGCACGGAGCCCGACTGGCGCCTGCGGACCATCGAAGCGCTGATCAAGCCGGTGGCTGCGGTGGTTGCGGAGAGCACGACCATTCGCGCCATGCTCGACGGATTGCCCAAGCGCCCGGTGCAAACCGTGTACATCGTCGATGACCGCCAGCAGCTGGTTGCCGCGCTCGACCCGCGCGCCGTGATGGCGCGCGTGAAAAGCGGCGTCATCGACGCGGATGACACGGTAAGCCGGCTGGCCGCGCCCGTGGCCTGCATCTTGACCCCCGACATGAGCCTGGCCGTGGCGCTCGACGGATTTCTGCGCGAGCGGGTCAAATCGCTTCCGGTCACCGCCGGACAGTGGCACACCAAGCTGCTGGGCGAGGTTTCGCGCCACGACCTATTGCTGGCGGTTCAGGAACAGATTGCGGGCAAGAGGGGTCTGTAACATTCAAGCTCAACTCCTCTGGGGATTGCTTTTCGGCTCGATTGGGCTGGGATTTTTCATCTATGGCAAGAAGCAAAGGGCGGTTGTCCCGTTGGTCTGCGGGCTGGCTCTGATGCTGTTCCCATACTTCGTGTCCAATGTGATGCTGCTCGTCGGGATGGGAGTACTGCTCATCGTGCTTCCCTACTTTCTCCGTCTGTAGCGAATGGACAAGGTGGCCATCTTCGTCGATGTACAGAATGTCTATTACACGACGCGGCAGCACTTCTCACGTCATTTCGACTACCACAGGTTCTGGGCCGAGGTCACCCGCAACAGGCAGGTCGTCAAAGCCCTCGCGTTCGCGATCGACCGACACGACGAAAGGCAGAAGCAATTTCAGAACATCCTTCGCGCCATAGGCTTTGAGGTGAAATTGCGGCCTTTCATCCAAAGGAATGATGGATCGGCAAAAGGCGACTGGGACGTAGGGATTACCCTGGACGTTCTGGAGTACGCACCGCTGGCGGATGTCGTGGTACTGGTCTCGGGTGACGGTGATTTCGATCTGCTGGTGCAGAAGGTCCGCGACAAGCACCGGGTGTCGGTCGAAGTCTATGGTGTCGCCGAGCTCACCGCCGCGTCGCTGATTCGCGCCGCCGACAAATTCATCCCCATCAAAGATCACCTGCTCCTGAGGACGGCCGCCGCCCGAGGAGAATAAAACTGATCCAGTCGTCCCATTATTTACGATTATAAATCAATAGTGTACAGGGCATTTCGAGAGTTGACGTTAATACGCGTTTCCGCGGAAACGTTCTAGATCTTCGCCAGCCATTCACGCATCGCCACGGCGACGCCGTCCGGTCGCTCGATCGGTGTCATGTGGCCGGCTCCATGGATTTCGAATACGGTGGCATGCGGAATCCTGCGCCGCATGGTCTCGTGCTGCGAAACCGGCGACCACGCATCCTCGCTGCCGCTGAGCAGCAGGGTGGGCACGCCGATCGTCGGCAGCACCGACAATGCTTCCGGTCGATTCAACAGGGCATTGATCTGGCCGGCGTAGGAGTCCGGGGTCGAGCGCTCGACCATCGCCGTCAAGCAGGGCATGAGTTCCAGCGTTCGGGAGCCGCCGGCCATCATCGGTGGCAGCCATGCGGCCGCGAGCGCCGACATCCCGCGCTCATACGCCAGCCGCAGCAGGCGGCCGCGGCTCTGCGGCTCGCCGTCGCGAACCGTATGGACACCGGTATTGAGCAGGGCGAGGCCACAGACCCGGCGCGGCGCAGTGCGGATCACTTCGAGCGCAACCCGGCCTCCCATGGAATGTCCCGCCACCGCGAAGCGCTCGGGAGCCGTCTCGAGCACATGCTCGGCCATGGCGGATATGGATGAGAATCCGCGAAACGACCTGACCCGCACCTCCGCCACATCCCCCAGGCGCTCCGGGATGTCCGCCCAAATGACCTCGTCGCACAATAGTCCGGACAGGAGCAGGAGTGACTGCCTCAATGGAGATTGCTCGTGATTCACCGGCTGTCACTGTAGCGAGAGGCTGCGTGCATCGCCAGAACCAATGCGCCGAGCACGCCGGCATTGCCGCCAAGTTCCGCCGCAACGACATAGCGGTCGCTGTCGGTGAGGATTTCGCCGCGATCGACATAGCCGCCCAGCCAATGCAGCAAGCGCGGTCGGATGAGCGGCAGCAGGCGCGCCTCGCTCATGACCCCGCCACCCATGACGATGCGCCGCGGCGAGACGGTCAGGACCAGCTGCGCGCACAATTGCCCGAGATAATCGGCTTCGATTGCCCACTGCGGATGCGCTGCATCGAGCTGCTGCAGCGGGGCGCCGCTGCGGGCGAGAATGGCCGGCCCCGAGGCGAGGCCCTCCAGGCAATCGCCATGAAAGGGACACACGCCCTCGAATCCGCCGTCCAGAGGATGGCGCCTCGGGTGAATATGACCGATCTCCGGATGCACGAGGCCGTGAAGCGGCACACCGTCCACGAGCACGCCGCCGCCGATTCCCGTACCGACGGTCAGATACACCAGGTCATCCACGTCCCGCGCCGCTCCCCATCGATGCTCGGCCAGAGCGGCCGCGTTGACGTCGGTGTCGAAACCGATGGGGCAGCCGAATTCCCGTGCCAGGCTTCCGGCCATATCGGTGTCGCTCCATCCCGCCTTCGGAGTGCGGCCGATGAAACCGTAGCGGGCGCAGGTCTCGTCCAGTTCCACCGGACCGAAGGAGGCGAGGCCGATCGCGGCCAGCGTGCCGAACGCCGGGCTCCGCTGGCGCAGAAACACATGCATGGTCGCGAGCGTCGAACGCGGGTCGGCCGTGGGAAAGCGCTCCTGCGCGAGGATGTCGCCGCGGTCGTTGCCGATGGCAACCACGAACTTGGTCCCGCCGGCTTCGACGGCGCCGAAACAGCGTGGCTGATCCGTCATGGCGGTGAAGCATACACTGAGTCGCCGTCATCTACGTAAAAACATAGTCTTTATAATGTGTTACACTGTACATCTCGACTGATACTCGAATCAACTCAACCCCTGCGTAATGCACATCTCCTCTGAATCGACCTAGAATTCGCGCCGTGAATTCGCGGTACGAGAAAACGATAGCCTTCGTTCTGCAGTACAACCCACACCCATTGCGCTGAGGTAAAGTAGCGCTTTAAACCAGAACGCTCGTCATGAACGCAGCCATCGACCCTGCCTTGAACGCCAGCCGCCCGAGCGCCGCGGCCGGCGCCATGATCGAGCGTCTGATCGGCTTCAACACCGTATCGCGCGAGTCGAACCTCGGACTGATCGAGTGGGTGCGCGATTATCTGCACGGCTGCGGCGCGATCACCCGCCTGACTCACGATCAAACCGGCAAGAAAGCGAATCTGTTCGCGACCTTGGGCGACTCGCCGAAACCCGGCTTGATTCTGTCCGGTCACACCGACGTGGTGCCGGTGGACGGTCAGCAATGGGATACGGACCCGTTCCGCGCCGTCGAGCGCGACGGCAAGCTGTTTGCCCGCGGCTCGGCGGATATGAAGGGGTTCATCGGCATCATTCTCGCGCAGGCGCCGAAATTCGTGACAGCGCTGAACGACAACCGCCTGGATGCGCCGCTGCATTACTCGTTGAGCTATGACGAGGAGGTCGGCTGCATCGGCGTGCGCGGACTGATACGCGACTTGGAAGAGAACCAGATCCGGCCCGCCGGCTGCGTGGTGGGCGAACCGACTTCCATGCAGCCCATCATTGCCCACAAGAGCACCCACAAATTCCGCTGCTCGGTGCATGGGCGGGAGGCACATTCCAGCTACGTCACGCATGGGGTGAATGCCATCGAATACGCGGCACGCCTGGTGGTGTTCGTGCGCCAGATCGCCGATCGGCTCGCGCAAGCCGAAACCCGCGACTATGGCTTCACCGTGCCGTACTCGACTCTATCGACCGGCATGATTCGCGGCGGAATCGCCTTCAATGTGGTGCCCAAGGACTGCGTGTTTCATTTCGACATGCGCACCTTGCCGCATACTTCTGCCGATGCTCTCTACCAGGAAATCCACGCCTTCGCGCAGAACCTGGCGGGCGAGATGCAAAAGGTGGATGCGGCATCCGGCATCGATTTGGAATGGCTGAGCCAGACTGCGGGATTGGCGGCGGCGGAAACCGATGCCATCGTGCAATGGGCCATGCGATTGTCGAGAAACAGCCGGGTCGGCAAGGTCTCCTACGGCACCGAAGCCGGTCTGTTCCAGAGAATGGGGGTTCCCAGCGTCATTTGCGGCCCGGGCGACATCGCACAGGCCCACGGGCCGAATGAGTTCGTCACCCTCGAGCAACTCGCGCAGTGCGAGCGGTTCATGGACCGGATTCTCGAAACGGGGTACGCCACATGAGCGAGGTACGCCACATGACCGTGGTCAAGGGCGCGTGCCCGCATGACTGCCCGGACACCTGCGCGCTCGATGTGCATGTCAGGGACGGCATCGCCGTCAAGGTCACCGGCTCCTCCGCGCATGCCCCCACCGCCGGCGTGCTGTGCACCAAGGTTGCCCGCTACACCGAGCGCACCTACCACCCCGATCGTCTGCTGTATCCCATGCGGCGGATCGGCAAGAAGGGAGAAGGGCGCTTCGAGAGAATCAGCTGGGAGGAGGCCATTGCCGCCATCGCCGGCCGCCTTGCGCCGATCGCGGCCGAGAATCCTGAGCGGATTCTGCCGTACAGCTATGCGGGAACCATGGGATTGGTGCAGGGCGAATCGATGTCCATGCGCTTCTTCCACCGGCTCGGTGCCAGCTTTCTGGATCGAACCATCTGCGCCGCCGCGGGCACCGCCGGCCATGAGATCACTCTCGGCAGCCGCATCGGCATCGACGTGGAACTGGCCGATGAGGCCAAGCTCATCATTTTCTGGGGTTGCAACGCCATCACCTCGAGCGTGCATTTCTGGGCACGGGCGCAGGAGGCCAAGCGCCGCGGCGCCACCCTGATCGCCATCGATCCCTACCGCTCGCTGACGGCCGAAAAATGCCACACGCATATCGCGCTCCTGCCCGGAACCGATTCGGCGCTGGCGCTGGGCTTGATGCATGTGCTGATTCGCGACGGCCTGATCGATCGCGACTATGTGCAGCGCCATACTCTGGGTTTCGAGGGCCTGTGCGAGCGGGTTCGCCGCTACGATCCGGGGACGGTCGCCTCGATTTGCGGCATTCAACCCGGGGAAATCGAATCCCTCGCGCAGCTGTACGGCACCACCCGCCCGGCGCTGATCCGCGCGAATTACGGCATGCAGCGCGCGCGGGGCGGGGGCATGGCGACGCGCAACATTGCCTGCCTGCCCGCGCTCGTGGGCGCATTTCGCGATGCCGCCGGCGGGATCTTTCTCTCCACCGGAGGCAACTTCGATATCGACAAGCAGGCGCTGGAGCGTCCCGATCTGCTCGCCGGCCGCACCCCCCGCACCATCAATATGGTCACCATCGGCCATGCGCTGCTGGATGCCGGCGCGCCGATCGACGCGCTCATCGTATACAACTCGAATCCGGTGGCCGTGGCGCCCGACTCCACCCGCGTGGTGCGGGGATTCGCGCGCGAGGACTTGTTCTGCGTCGTGCTCGAGCATTTTCAGACCGATACCGCGGATTATGCCGACATCCTGCTGCCGGCCACCACCCAGCTCGAGCATCTGGACGTCATCAAGCCCTACGGCCACTACTACATGATGGCCAACAATCCGGCGATTGCGCCCCTGGGCGAGTGCAAACCCAATTCTGAAATATTCCGCTTGCTGGCCGGGGCCATGGGCTTCACGGACCCTTGCTTCAGCGATTCGGACGAAACCATTGCGCAGGCGGCGTTGGCGAAGGATTGGGATTTCGATGCCGTGCGGGCCGCGGGCTGGAAGCGGATCGGCGCGCCGAAAGGAGCGGCGCGGTTTGCCGCCGGCGGATTCGATACGCCCTCGGGCAAGGTGGAGTTCCTCTCCGCCCGCGCCGCAGGACTCGGCTTGGATCCTTTGCCGGATTACATAGCGCCGCAGGAAGACACCCGAAGTGCGGCGGCGGTCCGCTATCCTCTGGCCATGATTTCACCGCCGGCGCGGCACTTCCTCAACAGCACTTTCGTCAACGTGCAGAGCCTGCGCGCGTCGGAAGGCGAGCCCTGGCTGGACATTCATCCGGATGACGCGGCCCAGCGGGGAGTGATCGCGGGCAATTACGTGCGTATCTTCAATGACCGGGGCAGCATCGAGCTGCGCGCACGAATCACCGATAAGGCACGGCGCGGAGTCGTCGTGGGCTTGTCGGTTTGGTGGAAGAAACTCGCCCGCGACGGCAAGAATGCCAATGAGCTCACCAGCAGCGATACCCTGACGGACATGGGGCGCGCACCGACGTTCTACGATTGCCTGGTGCAGGTCGAAGCGCTAGATACGTGAGGCCATGAGCGCCGGCGGTGCGAGCACTCGGTGTTGCGCGCACACGCTGGATGCGGCGACGTAGCGATCGTGCACGGCGCACAGGCCGTCGTCCGAGCGCACGGCGGCATAGGCCGAGCTTAAGGTGGACAGCCCCGGCAGCGCCGCCTCGATATCGAGCGGTCGCGCGTTGAAATAGCGGCAGTCCGCACAGGTGGCACGTTGTGTGGACTTCATAACCTACGCCAGCTTCATGGCCCGAGCCGAGCTCATTGCCCGAGCCGGGTCCAGAATTCGCTGAACACCTGGGTCGAGAGCACGAAACCCAGCACCACATTGACCGCCACGCCCGCGGTGAACGCGTAGAACGGCCGCGCGCCCACCGCTGCGAACTCGCGGACCTTCGTGGTCAGGCCGATGCTCAGAAAAGCGAAGGTGAATGCCCACGTGCGAAGCGCCTGCAGCGGTGCCACCAGCCCGGGCAGCACATCCCTCTTGTAAGCCGCATAGTCATATCCCTTCGATACCAGGGTGATGACGGCGGAGGCCACCAGAAAGCCCAGCACGAATTTTGGGAAGCGGCGCCAGATTTCGCCGGCGTCGGGCCTGCCTTGCACACCGGTTCGTTCCCAGCGCGTGGTCGCGATCAGCGAGAGCACGAAGGCCCACACACCGATCCAGATGTCGCGGCCGATGACTTTCATGAGCGTGAATGCACTCACGGCGGCCTCGGCAGGGCCGGCAATGCCCGGCACATGGCCCGCGTAGCCGCCGTAGGTTTGTGCCGCCGCAAGACCGGCCGCATCCGCGAATTCCGAGGTGCCTATCCAGGCCCCCGCGACGCCCGTGGTCAGGTGCAGACTGCGCGCCGCCAGCGGCAGCACGAAAATCATCACGATGGCCCAGACGACGACCAGGGAGATGGCGACGGAGACGTGTTCCTTCTTTGCGCCCACGGCGCCGCCGACGGCGATCGCGCCCGACACTCCGCAAACCGCCCCCCCGGTGCCCAAGGTCGCGGCCAAACGCCGGTCGAGTCCGAGGCGCACGGCGCTGAAATAGATCACCCCGAAGGTGGCCAAGGAGACGATGGCGGCCTGCACGATGGCCACCGGGCCGGCCCAGGCGATCAGCGTCAGCGGCAAACCGGCTCCCAGCAGCACGATGCCGATCTTGATGTAGAACTCGACCCGCAATCCCGGTTCCAGCCAGCGCGGTGCCCCCATCGTGTTGGCAATCAGCAGACCAAGGCCCAAGGCCACCAGCGGTGGCTCCAAATTGTAATGAGCCGCCTGATCCCACTGGCCCAGGAAGTAGAGGGCGGCCGCCCCGACATAGAGAGTCAGAAATGCCGGCAGGAATCGGGACAGCTTGATCCCGAGCGCCGCGGCGCCCAGCCCCAGAGAGCCCGCCCACAATACGAAAAGGGCGGCGTATTGCGCGCCGTGCGCCTGCAACTGCGCGGCCGCATCCGCGAGATGAGTCCATTTCTGAGGCGCCACCGCAATCCACTTGATGCTGCCGCCATTCGCAAACAGGGCGATGGCCACCGCCACCAGCGTCAGGCCTATCCAGATCGCCCACCAGTCATCCTTGCGGAACAGCTCGTTCCAGGACGAGCGGCGGATGGAGAGGCGCGCAGGGGATGGATGGGTGATTTCCGCCATGACGAACTCCGGTTCAGGCGAGCAAGCCGTCTGAGTAAACTACGCCGCCGCGCACCGGGAGTCGAATGGCCAGAATACATATGCAGCGTACCGGCGGTTATAAGGGTACGCGCCTTAACTTAAAACGGGTGCCATATTGTTTGACGGCTGGAAGCCCCGAAGCGGGGTAGGTAGTCATGAATCGACCACCTGAATCCGCCAGTGGTCGATTCATGACTACCTACCCCACTCCGGGGCCTGCCGCAGTCGAATGAGGCAACACCCTCGGCTTAAGTTAAGAAGGTCATGCGAGTCGATTGACACAGCTGGCCTTTGTAAATGTTACAAGCACGCGATGCGCTTCTGGAAATAGACTTTTCGCATTGCGTTTGCGAAGCTTCGTGCGGGATGTACTCGGCTGTACGCGGTGTCGTCGCGCTGGTGGCGTGGAGTTGACCAATGGATGCTAACGTGAGCGAGACGCGCCGCAAAAAAAACGGCGCGCGCGGTGCCGGCAACTCGGAAAGCGGCCCGGACCTCGATCTGAATCAGTTGCTCGACGTGCTGCGTGCAATGCAGGCCGGCAATTTTTCCGTGCGGCTGCCGGGTTCACAGGTCGGGGTCGCCGGGAAAAATCTGCGACGCCTTCAATGCCATCGTCGCCGCGAACCAGCGCATTGCACAGCAGCTCGAGCATGTCGGCGAAGTGGTGGGCCGGCAGGGCAAGACCCGCACGCGCGTGCGCTTCGGGCCGGCGGAGGGCGCCTGGGCCGACATGGAAGCGTCGGTCAACACCTTGATCGACGACTTGCTGTGGCCGACGACGGCGGTCACCCGCACCGTCACCGCGGTGGCGCGCGGCGACTTGCTGCAGACGGTGCCGCTGGATGTCGACGGCCGCGCGCTCAAGGGCGAGTTTCTGCGCTCCGCCGACATCGTCAACACCATGATCAAGCAGCTCAGCGTGTTCACCTCCGAAGTGACGCGCGTGGCGCGCGAGGTGGGCACCGACGGCAAGCTGGGCGGCCAGGCGCAGGTGCGCGAGGTCACCGGCGTCTGGAAGGACCTCACGGAAAGCGTGAACTCCATGGCGTCGAACCTGACGGCGCAGGTGCGCAACATCGCGGAAGTGACCATCGCGGTCGCCAACGGCGATCTGTCGAAGAAGATCACGGTGGACGTGCGCGGCGAGATATTGCAATTGAAGGAAGCCATCAACACCATGGTGGATCAGCTGCGCTCCTTCGCCTCCGAAGTGACGCGCGTGGCGCGCGAAGTCGGCACCGAAGGGCAAGCTGGGCGGCCAGGCGCTGGTGCCGGGCGTGGCCGGCACCTGGAAGGATCTCACCGATTCGGTGAATGCCATGTGCGGCAATCTCACCGCCCAGGTCCGCAACATCGCGCAGGTCACCACCGCCGTCGCGCGCGGCGACTTGTCGCACAAGATCACCGTCGATGTGTCGGGTGAAATCCTCGAGCTCAAGCAGACCATGAACACCATGGTGGACCAGCTGAACGCCTTCGCCGGCGAAGTGACGCGCGTGGCGCGCGAAGTCGGCACCGAAGGACGGCTGGGGGGCCAGGCGCAGGTGCCGGGCGTCGCCGGCACGTGGAAGGATTTGACCGACAACGTGAATTCGATGGCCTCGAATCTCACGGCGCAGGTGCGCAATATCGCCGAAGTGTCGACCGCCATCGCGAACGGCAATCTGGCGAAGAAAATCACGGTGACCGTCTCCGGCGAGATCCTGCAGCTGAAGGAAACCATCAACACCATGGTGGATCAGCTGAACGCCTTCGCCTCCGAGGTGACGCGCGTGGCGCGCGAGGTGGGCACCGAAGGTCGCCTGGGCGGCCAGGCGAATGTGCGCGGCGTCGCGGGGACGTGGAAGGATCTGACCGAGAACGTCAATTCCATGGCCTCGAACCTCACCGGCCAGGTGCGCAACATCGCCGAAGTCACCACGGCGGTGGCCAACGGCGACTTGTCGAAGAAGATCACCGTGGACGTGAAGGGCGAGATCCTCGAGCTCAAGGACACCATCAATACCATGGTGGATCAGCTGAACGCATTCGCGGGCGAAGTGACGCGCGTGGCGCGCGAGGTCGGGCACCGAGGGCAAGCTCGGCGGCCAGGCGCAGCTCAAGGGCGTGGCGGGCACGTGGAAGGATCTCACCGATTCGGTGAATTCGATGGCATCGAATTTGACCGGCCAGGTGCGCAACATCGCCGAGGTCGCCACCGCCGTGGCGCAGGGCGACTTGTCGAAGAAGATCACCGTGACGGTGTCGGGCGAAATCCTGCTGCTGAAGGAAACGCTGAACACCATGGTGGATCAGCTGCGTTCCTTCGCCGGCGAAGTGACGCGCGTGGCGCGCGAGGTCGGCACCGAAGGCCGTCTCGGCGGCCAGGCGCAGGTCGCCGGGATCGCGGGCACGTGGAAGGATTTGACCGACTCGGTCAACTCCATGGCCGGCAATCTCACCGCGCAGGTGCGCAACATCGCCGAAGTCTCCACCGCCATCGCCAACGGCGACTTGTCCCGCAAGATCACGGTCGACGTGCGCGGCGAGATCCTGCAGCTGAAAGAAACGCTCAACACCATGGTCGACCAGCTCAACCGCTTCGCCTCGGAAGTGACGCGCGTGGCGCGCGAGGTGGGCACCGAAGGCAAGCTGGGCGGACAGGCGAATGTGCCGGGAGTCGCCGGAACCTGGAAGGACTTGACCGAGAACGTCAATTCCATGGCCTCGAATCTCACCGGCCAGGTGCGCAACATCGCCGAAGTGACGACGGCCGTGGCGCGCGGCGATTTGTCGCGCAAGATCACGGTCGACGTGAAGGGCGAAATCCTCGAGCTGAAGAACACCATCAACACCATGGTGGACCAGCTGAACGGCTTTGCCGGAGAGGTGACGCGCGTGGCGCGCGAAGTCGGCACCGAGGGCAAGCTCGGCGGGCAGGCCCAGGTGCCCGGGGTGGCGGGCACCTGGAAGGACCTCACCGACAACGTCAACTCCATGGCGGGCAATCTGACGGCGCAAGTGCGCAATATCGCGGAGGTCGCGACCGCCATCGCGACCGGCGACTTGTCGCGCAAGATCACGGTGGACGTGCGCGGTGAAATCCTGCTCCTGAAGGAAACACTGAATACCATGGTGGACCAGCTGCGCTCCTTCGCCGGCGAGGTGACGCGCGTGGCGCGCGAGGTCGGTACCGACGGCCGCTTGGGCGGGCAGGCCGTGGTCCCCGGCGTGGCGGGCACCTGGAAGGACCTCACCGACAACGTCAACCTGTTGGCGGCGAATCTCACCACTCAGGTGCGCAATATCGCGGAAGTCACCACGGCGGTGGCGCGCGGCGATTTGTCGCGCAAGATCACGGTGGACGTGAAGGGCGAAATCCTCGAGCTCAAGAACACCATCAATACCATGGTGGACCAGCTGAACGGCTTCGCCGGCGAGGTGACGCGGGTGGCGCGCGAGGTCGGCACCGAAGGGCGGCTCGGCGGCCAGGCGCAGGTGCCGGGCGTCGCGGGCACCTGGAAGGATCTCACCGACACCGTCAATGTCATGGCGGCGAACCTGACCGAGCAGGTGCGCGGCATCGTGAAGGTCGTGACCGCGGTCGCGAACGGCGATCTGAAGCAGAATCTCACCGTCGCCTCCAAGGGCGAGGTCGCGGCGCTGGCCGAGACCATCAACAACATGACCGACACGCTCGCCACCTTCGCCGATCAGGTGACGACGGTGGCGCGCGAGGTCGGGCGTCGAAGGGCGGCTCGGCGGACAGGCCAATGTGCCGGGCGCGGCCGGAACCTGGAAGGATTTGACCGGCAACGTGAACCTGCTGGCGGCGAACCTCACCACTCAGGTGCGCGCCATCGCCGAGGTCGCCACCGCCGTCACCAAGGGCGACCTGACCCGTTCGGTGCAGGTCGAGGCGCGCGGCGAGGTGGCGGAGCTCAAGGACAACATCAACACCATGATCGGGAATCTGCGCCTGACGACGGATCGCAACACCGAGCAGGACTGGCTCAAGACCAACCTGGCGCGCTTCACCAACATGCTGCAGGGGCAGCGCGATCTGGCCACCGTCGGGCCGCATGATGCTCTCGGAACTGGCGCCGCTGGTCGAGGCGCAGCACGGAGTCATCTACCAGGTCGAAGCGGACGGCGCGGCGCAGGGACTGAAACTGCTGGCCGCCTATGCGGACGATGCCGCCGAACGGCTATGCGCAGCAGTTGCAGCTGGGGGAGGGGCTCATCGGCCAGTGCGCGCGCGACGCGCGGCGCATGTTCATCACCGAAATCCCCGCCGATGTCGTGCCGATCCGCTCCGGCTTGTTCAAAGCGCCGCCGCGCCACGTCATCGTGCTGCCGGTATTGTTCGAGGGCCACGTGAAAGCGGTGATCGAACTCGCCTCGCTCGGGGCGTTCACGGCTTTGCAGCTGTCCTTTCTCGAGCAGCTGACGATGTCCATCGGCATCGTGCTGAATTCCATCGAAGCGACCATGCAGACCGAAGGGCTGCTCAAGCAGTCGCAACAGCTGGCCACCGAGCTGCAGACCCAGCAGCGCGAGCTGCAGCAGACCAACGAGCAGCTCGAGCAGAAGGCGCAGCAGCTGGCGGACCGCAACGTCGAGGTCGAAGCCAAGAACCAGGAAATCGAGGAGGCGCGGCGCGCGGTCGAAGAGAAGGCCACGGAGCTTGCGCTCACTTCGAAGTACAAATCGGAATTCCTGGCCAATATGTCGCACGAGCTGCGCACGCCGCTCAACAGCATTCTCATCCTGGGCCAGCAGCTGACGGAAAATCCCGACGGCAATTTGAGCCACAAGCAGGTCGAGTTCGCGCGCACCATCCACGGCGCGGGCACCGATTTGCTCAACCTCATCAGCGATATTCTGGATCTGTCGAAGATCGAGTCCGGCACGGTGTCGGTGGACGCCGAAGAGGTGTATTTCAGCAACTTGCTCGAGATGATCGCGCGGCCGTTCCGCCATGAGGCCGACAACCGGCGCCTGCAGTTCGAGGTGGCGATTTCGCCGAACCTGGAGCGCAGCATCATCACCGATTCGAAGCGCCTGCAGCAGGTCCTGAAGAACCTGCTGTCCAACGCCTTCAAGTTCACGGCCGAGGGCGGCGTGAAGCTCGCCGTGTCGCCCGCGGCCGAGCGGCTGGAACCCGGACCATCCGACGCTGCGGCACGCGCCGCGCGTGGTGTCGTTCGAGGTGTCGGACACCGGAATCGGCATTCCTCCGGAGAAGCAACGCATCATCTTCGAAGCCTTTCAGCAGGCGGATGCCGGCACCAGCCGCAAGTACGGCGGCACGGGTTTGGGGCTTGGCGATCAGCCGCGAGCTCGCCAACCTGCTGGGCGGAGAGATTCAGCTGCGCAGCGCCCCCGGCAAGGGCAGCGTGTTTACCTTGTTCCTGCCGCTGACTTATTCGGGCGGCGCGGCGGCGAAACCGGCGGCCGGCGACCCGCCGGACGCGGCGCATTACGTCGGCGCAGGCGGCATCGGCCCGCGCGCGCGGACCGGCAGATCGAGCAGATTCTGGATGACCGCGATGCCCTGAGCCAGGGCGACAGCGTCGTGCTCATCGTCGAGGACGATGCGCATTATGCGCGGCTCATGGTGGCGGCGGCCAAGGAGCAGGGACTCAAGGTCCTGGTCGCGCAGCGTGGCGCGGAGGCGCTCGAGCTGGCACGTGACGCATCGGCCGACGGCCATCTCGCTCGACATATTCCTGCCGGATATGCTGGGCTGGACCGTGTTGAGCTCAGCTCAAGCAGGATCCGACGACCCGGCACATTCCCGTTCAAATCGTCACCCTGGACGAAGATCGTCACCATGGGCTGGCGCATGGCGCATTCGCCTTCGTGCAGAAGCCCACGACCTCCGAGGGATTGGAAGGGGCGTTTGCACGCATCAAGGATTACGCCGCTCCGCGCCGCAAGCGCCTGCTGGTCGTCGAGGACGACGCAGGCAGAGCGCAGCCAGCGTCTCGGCGCTGCTCGAATCTCCGGACATTGAAATCACTACCGCCGACACCGGCTGGGCGGCCGTTGAGCTATTGCGCGACGATCCGCCCGACTGCGTGGTGCTGGACTTGCGGCTGCCCGACATGTCGGGCTTCGAAGTACTGGAGAAGATCCGCGACGACGCGAAATTGCGCGACGTGCCCGTGGTGGTATTTACCGGCCGCGAGCTGTCCGCGGACGAGGACGCCCAATTGCGCACCATGGCGCGCAGCGTCGTCGTGAAAGGCGTCGAATCCCCGGAGCGACTGCTGGATGAGACCTCTCTGTTCCTGCACCGGGTCGTGGCCGATCTGCCGCCGGCGAAACAGCGCATGCTGCAGCGCCTGCACAGTTCCGATGAGGACCTGATGAAGCGCTCCGTGCTCCTGGTCGACGATGACACGCGCAATATTTTCGCGCTGAGCAGCGTGCTCGAGCGGCGCGGCATGGAGGTATTGACGGCGACCACCGGCAGCGAGGCGCTCGCCGTGCTGAACTCGCGCGCCGACGTGGCGATCGTGCTCATGGACATCATGATGCCCGGGATGGACGGCTACGAAACCGTTCAGGCGATTCGGGCCACCCCGAAATTCCGCCGCCTGCCGATTTTGGCGCTGACGGCGAAAGCCATGAAGGGCGACCGCGAGAAATGCCTGGAGGCCGGCGCATCCGACTATCTGGCGAAACCCGTGAACATCGAGCAGCTGCTCTCCGCGCTGCGCATGTGGCTGCACCGGTAGGGGCGCCGGACCGATGAGCGCACGCGAACAGGTGAACATTCTGCTGGTCGACGACCAGCAGGCCAAATTGCTCAGCCACGAAGCCATCCTGGCGGAAATCGGCGAGAATCTTCTGAAGGCGACTTCGGCTCGCCAGGCGTTCGAGTATCTGCTGAAGAACGAGATCGCCGTGATTCTCATCGATGTCTGCATGCCGGATCTGGACGGCTTCGAACTGGCGGCCATGATTCGCGAGCATCCCCGTTTTCAGACGCACCGCCATCATATTCGTCTCCGCGGTCATGATGACCCACCCGGATCAGATGCGCGGCTATCAGCTCGGGGGCGGTCGACTACGTGCCGGTGCCGGTGGTTCCGGAGCTGCTGCGGGCCAAGGTCAAGGTGTTCGTGGATCTGTACCGCAAGACCCGGCAGCTCGAGCGCTTCAACGCCGAACTCGAACTGCGGGTGGCCGAGCGCACCGCCGAGCTACAGCGTTTCAATGAGCAATTGGAACTGCGGATCGAGGAGCGGACGCGCGAGCGCGAAACGGCGATCGCGCAGCTGTTCGAGGCGCAAAAGCTCGATACCATCGGGCAATTGACGGGCGGCGTGGCGCACGACTTCAACAATTTGCTGATGGCGGTCCTGGGCAGCCTCAGTTTGCTCGAGAAACGGCTGCCCGATGATCCGCGCAGCCACCGTTTGTTGCAAAACGCCATGCAGGGGGCGCAACGGGGCGCCGCCCTGACCCAGCGACTGCTGGCTTTTTCCCGCCGTCAAGAACTGAAACCCGAAGCGGTCGATGTCCCCGGCCTCGTGAGCGGGATGAAGGAATTGCTCGAGCGTGCGTTGGGGCACGAGGTACAGCTGCGCACGAAGTTTCAAAGCGCGCTGCCGGCGGCGCTCGGTCGATGCCAACCAGCTAGAATTGGCGCTGCTCAATGTGGCCCTGAACGCGCGCGACGCCATGCCGAACGGCGGCACCTTGACGATCTCGGCGAGCCGAGCGCCGAAGCCGGCGAAGCACCGGATGCATTGCTCAAGTCCGGCGACTATGTGCGCATCACGGTTGCCGATGACGGGGTCGGCATGGACGAGATGACGCTGGCCAAGGCCACGGAGCCGTTTTTCACCACCAAGGGGCCGGGCAAGGGCACGGGACTGGGCTTGTCCATGGTTCACGGGCTAGCCGCGCAATCCGGAGGGCTGCTGCGCATCGACAGCAAGCCGAACGCGGGCACGGTGATCGAGTTGTGGCTGCCCAAGGCTGAAACGCCGGCGGTGGCGGCGGCCGTTGCAACTCCGATGAAGATTCCGGTACCCCACGTCGGCAGCATACAGGATACTGATCGTCGACGATGATCAGTTGGTGATGACGGGAATCTCGGCAATGATCGAGGATCTCGGGCATACGCCCATCGAGGCGCATTCCGGCGCCGAGGCCCTTGCCAAGCTCGCCTCGGACCTCGAGCGTCGACGTCGTCATCACCGACCATGCCATGCCTGCGATGACCGGGTTGCAGCTGGCAAAAAGCATTCAGGAAAGCTATTCCGGCATTCCCATCATCCTGGCGACCGGCTATGCGGAACTTCCCGATCGACCCCGCTTCGCTCGGCATGATCAGGCTGGCAAAACCTTGCAATCAATACGACATTGCGATGGCGATCCAGTCTGCCTTGGGCTCGGGCAGTCAGCCTGATCAGCGGCGCGCCGGATTTTGCGACTAGCACCCGCCATGCGCATTCTCTATGTCGAAGATGACCCTCTGGTGCGGGAAATCACCACTGAATTGCTGGCACAGCCCGCGCGCGAGATCTTGGCCGTAGCGAGCGCCGAAGAGGCGCTCGGCGTGTTCAAACCCGGCGAGTTCGACGTCGTCCTGACCGATGTCAGTTTGCCGGCAATGTCGGGATTGGATATGGCACGCCGGATGCTGACGCTCGCCCCGACGGTGGCGATCATCATCGCCACGGGCTATGACTCGCTCGTCGGCCTTGATCTGGGGCCTCGCGTACGCACCATCAGGAAGCCGTTCGACGTACCGCAGATCGATGGACTGCTGAACGAGCTGTCGCAGATCCGGTAAGCTGGCCCGATGGTCAAGCTGAGATCCGTCGCCGCCAGCCGATATGTGACCCCGCTGCGGGAGGGGGGCTCGCTGCCGGCCATCATCGAAGCCGACGACGACGGTCTATACGTGCTCAAATTTCGCGGAGCCGGGCAGGGGCCCAAGGCCTTGATCGCCGAGCTTTTGGCGGGCGAGATCGGCCGGGCGGCGGGCCTGCCGGTGCCGGAAATCGTCTTTGTCGAACTGCCGGCCGAGCTCGCGCGCTCCGAGCCCGATCCGGAGATACAAAGCCTCATCGGCGCGAGCGCCGGCCTGAATATCGGCTTGGACTATCTGCCCGGCTCCGTCACTTTCGATCCCTTGGTCTTCGTGCCCGATGCGCGCCTGGCTTCGGCGGTGGTCTGGTTCGATGCCTTCGTGTGCAACGTGGATCGCACCGTCCGCAACGTCAATATGCTGATATGGCATCGCCGGCTGTGGCTCATCGACCACGGCGCGTCCCTGTATTTTCATCACGCGTGGAACAGCCTCGATCGGCCTGCCATGAACCCCTTCGCCTTGATCAGGGATCATGTGTTGCTCGAGCCGGCGAGCGAGCTGGCCGGTGTCGATGCCGAGATGCGGACGCGTGCTCACTGCGGACCGGCTGGCGGGCATCGTGCGCCTGATTCCCGACGCGTGGCTCGAGGACGATGCCGGATTTTCGGACAAGGCCGCACAACGCGAGGCGTACCTGAACTATTTCATCGTACGGATGCAATCTTCCGATATCTTCGTACGGGAGGCAATGCGTGCACGATCTGCGCACCTATGATTATGCGATCGTGCGGGTCGTTCCGCGCGTCGAGCGAGGCGAGTTCGTCAATGCGGGAATCATTCTCTCCTGCGACATCGAGCGGATACTCGAGGCCGCCATCGACCTGGACGAGACGGCGCTGCTGGCGCTCGACGGCGGCGTGGATCTTGAATCCGTGCGCAGCGCGTTGGCCGTCATTCCGCTGATTTGCGCCGGCGGCGCGGCGGCCGGGCCCATCGGCAAACTGTCGGCGCGCGAACGATTTCATTGGCTGGTCTCGCCCAAGAGCACCATCGTGCAGACCTCGCCCGTGCACACGGGGCGCTGCGATGACCTTGCTGCGGCACTCGGTCATCTGATGCAACGGATGATTCGCCGGTCATCCGTATAGGACAAAGACTACGCGCGCTGTAAGCATCGCCTTCTATCGGGCGGACTGCGCGGGCGCCCAGGATGGCGCTCTGTTTAATCAGAGAGCACACGAATGAAAATCAAACCCCTGATCCTGGGATTGGCGCCGGCCTTGCTGTTGATCGGCGCAGCCGCTTACGCGCGCCGGCAAGTATAGCGATACCATCAGCCTCTTCAGACACGCCGGGGAGAGTGCATCGTTCTTCGAGAGAAGCTACGGCTATGCGGTGTTCCCGACCGTCGGCGAAGGCGGCCTCGGCGTGGGTGGAGCATTCGGCAAGGGCCATGTGTACGTGCATGGACACCCGGTGGGCGAGACGAGCATGAGCCAGCTCAGCGTCGGCTTCCAGGCCGGCGGGAAGGCCTACAGCCAGATCATCTTCTTCGAGGACAAGCGAGCGCTGGACGAATTTGAATCCGGCAACTTCGAGTTTGCCGCCGGAGCCAGCGCGGTGGCGATTACGGCAGGCGCTTCGGCCAGCGCGGCCACCGACGGTACGTCGGCTGGCAGTCAGCGGCGGCGAGAAGGATGCGAGGGACAGCGGCGCACTACGAGAAAGGCATGGCGGTGTTCACCATCGCGAAGGGCGGTCTCATGTATCGCAGCCGCCATTGCCGGCCAGAAGTTCTCGTACAAACCGTTCGGCGCGGCGCAATAGTTCTCCTCCAACGCCCATGCGTTCAAGCGGCTCACCGGCTCCGTGCCCAATGCGCGGACCGGTGAGTCCCCTCGAGCCGATCAGCCTAGAGTGACCGGAACGAACAGCCGGGCATCGCCGCGCTGAATGAGCAGCGCGACCTGCTTGCCGTGGTCCTGAACCAGCTTGCGCAACTGGCGCGACGGTTTGCACCGGTGTGCCGTCGACGGACAGCACCACATCGCCCGGCTGAATGCCGGCCTCGGCGGCGTGTCCTTGCGCATCTTCGACCACCAGACCGCCGGAGACGCCGGCCTGCTGGCGCTCGTCGGGATTCAGCGGCCGCAGGGCCAGGCCCAGCCGGCTCGGCGCCCCTTCACCCGTGTTGTTGTCCGCGGTGATCGGCTCCGCCGCATTGCCGATGGTTGCAGTCAGCGACAGAGTCTTACCGTTGCGCCAGACCTCGAGCGTCAGCCTTGTCGCCGGGTGCGGCAACACCCACGCGGGCAGACAGCTGTCCGGCATCGACGACGGGAGTGCCGTCGAACTTGAGGATGACGTCGCCCGACCTTGATCCCCGCCTGCGCGGCCGCGCTGTCCGGGCACCACCTTGGCCACCAGCGCGCCGTCCGGGGCCTTCAGCTTGAAGGAATCGGCCAAGGATTGATCCATCGTCTGCACCTCGACGCCCAAGCGCGCGTGCACCACTTTGCCGGTCTTCACGATCTGGTCTTTGATTTGCACCGCGAGATTGATCGGCACGGCGAAGGACACGCCCTCGTAGCCGCCGGAGGTGGTGTAGATCTGCGCATTGATGCCCACCACGGCGCCGGTGGCATCGAACAGAGGTCCGCCCGAATTGCCGGGATTGACGGCCGCATCGGTCTGGATGAAGGGCACGTAGCCGTCGCCCGGAAGCGAACGGCCCTTGGCGCTGACGATGCCGGCGGTCGCGGTCTCTTCGAGACCGAACGGCTCGCCGATGGCGAGCACGTAGTCGCCGACGCGCAATTGGTCCGAGTTTCCGAGACGCACGGTGGGCAGATCATGGGCGTCGATCTTCAGCACGGCGATGTCGCTGGCTGCGGTCCGCGCCCAGAACCTTTGCCTTGAACTCCCGATGATCCGACAGCTTGACCGTGACCTCTTTGGCGCCGTCGACCACGTGAGCATTGGTCAGCACCAGGCCGTCGGCCGAAATCAGAAAGCCCGAGCCCTGGGCATGCATCGATGCCGTGCGGCCGCGGCATCGGCTGCCCGCGAAAGAATTGCAGCAGCGGATTGTCGTCATTGCCGTTCGAATCACCGAAATTGAATTCCTGCGGCGCTGCAGTTTTCATCGGACCGGCCGTCGTGATGCCGACGACGGCAGCCTGATTCTGCGCCACGATGGCCCGATAGTTCGGCGCCGTGCGTCAAGGAATCGGCTGACGCGGCTGTGGCACCGGCGCGTGCCGAATTGCTCGACGGGGAGGCGTCGGCCTGCGTTGGCCGCGTCGACATGAAGCAGAGTGGGGGCGGACAGCCCCGTGGCGGTGCCGACGGCGAGCAAGCCCACCGCCGACCATACCAGTGTCTCTGGTGCGAAATTGCATGTGATCTCCTCCAAAATGCGTGCACTCGGAACAAGTGCCGTGGCGACAGCTTCACATGCCTTCCTTAAGGCAATCTTAAGAGCGGGAGGAAAGCTCACCGCGGCCCGCAAGCCGCCGCCCGGGCGCCTCGGCGAGCGCGACTCGCGCGCCGTGGTGCTCGGCGATGGACTTGACGATGGCCAGCCCGAGGCCCGTGCCGCTTTCCTGCGCGGCCGGCGCGTCGATAAAAGCGATCGAAAACCCGCTCTCGATCGGCCGCGGCGATGCCGGGTCCCGTATCCGTCGACCTCGACCAGCGCACCCTCGGCCGTCGAGCGGCAGCGCACCTGCACGGAACCGTCGCGGCGGCGTGTAGCGCACCGCATTGTCGACCAGGTTTCGCACCAGGATGCGCAGCGCTTCGCGATCGCCCCGAACCATGATGCCGGGCGCCGCATCCAGACCCAGATCGATGCCGCGCGCCAGCGCCAAGATCATGCGTGTCGGTGATGCCCTCGGCGGCCACGGCGGCCAAATCCACGGGACCGAAGTCGCCGGCCAATTCCTGGGGGTCGCTGCGGGCCAGCGTCAGCAGCTGCTCCACCAAATGGATGGCGCGTTCGACCGCCGCGCCGAGCCGGCCGCGCGCTTCGAGGCGGGCGGCCTCATCCGGAGCGCGATCCAGCAGCTGCAGCTGCAGGCGCAGCGCCGTGAGCGGCGATCGCAGCTCGTGCGCGGCATCGGAAATGAAGGCGCGCTGCGCGGCAAAGGCCTGCTGCAGGCGCCCCAGCAGGCGATTGAGTTCGCCGACCAGGGGCTCGATCTCCCGCGGCAGATTGCCGGTGCCCAGGGGCCGCAGGGTGTGCACATCGCGGCGCTGCACTTCGGCGGCAACGTATTGCAGCGGCTTGAGACCGCGGCGCACGATCCATGCCACCGCCACGATCATGATGGGCAAGAGCAGGACGAGCGGAATGACGACTCGTTCCGCCGCGGCGCGCGCCAACCCCTCGCGTACTCGGACCGGCTGCGCGATCTGAATGACGCCGTCGGCGGTCTGCAGGCCATAGGCCCGCCAGGCTTCCCCGCGCAGCGACAGGTCCGCGTAGCCGAGCACCGTCTGGTTGATCATGGGCAGGCCGGGCCGCGACAGATAGGTGCGCGTCGCCGAAAATGTCCCAGATCTGCACCACGAAGTCCGTATCGCCCTGATCCGGGGGCACCTCGATGCGCGGCGCCAGCGAAATCTGACCGCGCAGGGACAGCGCCATCTGGCGCAGCTGATAGTCGAACAGGGTCGAGGTTTCGTTCAGCACGCGCCGATAGGTCACGGCGGCGGCGAGCAGCGATATCAAGGCCACCAGGATGATCAACGCGATCAGCAGCCGTGCGCGGATCGAGGTCATATCTTCGGCACGAAGTAGCCGACGCCGCGCAGGGTGCGGATCGCATCGCTGCCGAGCTTGCGGCGCAATCCGTGGACATAGACTTCGACGGCATTGCTGCCGATCGGCTCATCCCAGCCGTACAGGCGGTCTTCGAGCTGGGTGCGCGAGAGCACGGCGCCCGGCCGCTGCAGCAGCGCCTCGAGGACGGCATATTCATGGCCGGACAGAGGGACCGGTACGCCGTCGCGTTCGACGCGTGCGGGTGACCGGATCGAGGCGCAGGTCGCCGTGCTGAATGGCCGGGTCGCCGCGGCCGGCGGCACGGCGCAGCACCGAACGCATGCGGGCGGTGACTTCGTCCAGATCGAAGGGCTTGACGATGTAATCGTCCGCGCCGGCATCGAGCCCCGCGATTCGGTGCTGGATCTCGTCGCGAGCCGTGAGAATGATGACCGGCGTGGCATTGCCTCGCTTGCGCAGTTCGCGCAGCACATCGATGCCGTCGCGGTGCGGCAACCCCAGATCGAGCAGCACCAGATCGAAGTTCGACGTCTGCAGGGCCGTGCCTGCACTTTTGCCGTCGCGCATCCAATCCACGGCGAAAGCCGCTTGGCGCAGCGCCGTTTGCAGGCCCTGCGCAATCATTTCATCGTCCTCAACGAGCAGTACACGCATGGCGAGCGAAGGATGCAGTCACCGAATCAGAATACCGCATTTGCGCGCCGCGCCGGCGTCTGCGTAATGGAGCGAATGGCATCCGCCAGCGATCGCGCCGCATCGTCATATCCCTCCCAGGGTTTTCCCTTGCGCAGCAACGCGGGCGCACTGCGCACGGTAAAGCGGCCGGGATCGAGCCCCGGGCGGACTTGCCGCCAATGAAGCGGCATCGACACGGGCGCGCCGTCGCGCGCTCTCGGCGACAGTACGCTGACCGCCGTCGCCGTTCGGTCATTGCGCAAATAGTCGAGGAATATCTTGCCCGCGCGCCGGCTCTTCGACATGGTGTCGAGATACTTCTTCGGGCTGTCTTGCGCCATTTGTGCGCACAACAGGTGCGCGAAATTCTTGGCCACGGGCCATCGAATCGCGGCCTTGCCGGCTGCGAGCGGCGTCACGACGTGCAGGCCCTTGCCGCCGGTGGTCTTGCAGAAGGATTCAAGACCCGCGGCCTTCAGCCGATCGCGAATTTCGGCGGCGGCGGCGATGACCGCTGTGAAATCCACTTCCGGCGCCGGATCCAAGTCGAAGACCAGGCGGCCGGCGACCTCCGGATTGCCGGGAGCGCAATTCCAGGGATGGATTTCGAGCGCACCGGCCTGCGCAGCGGCGATCAAGCCCTCGATCCGATCGATCTGCACGTAGGGCGCCTTGTCGCCCTTGATCTTCACGGAGGTCAGAGCATCCGACATTCCGGGCGCGGCATGGCGCTGAAAGAATTGCTCGCCGCCGACGCCGTCGGGCACTCGAAGAAGCGAGCAGGGGCGGCCGGCCAGATGCGGCAGCATCCAATCGCCGACGCTCTCGTAATACCGAGCGAGATCGAGTTTGGTCACGGGCCGAGAGTCGCCCGCGTCCGGCCACATGGCCTTCTCCGCTTTGGAAATCGGCACTCCCAGCACCGTTGCCGAGCCGGCACGTGGGGCCGTGACCGCTTTCGACGATGGTCTGTCTCGCTTGCCATTCGAGCGCGGATTGTTCATGGGTTTCTCGTTCGGACCGCTGTCGGTAGAAGCGGCCGGTGATGGAATTTCTGCAACCACCTCGCGGGCCGGTTTGTCTTGGCGCAGTCCCTTGAAGGCGGCCTGACGAATCATGCCGGAATCGGTCCAGCCGGCGAATTCGATTTGGGCGACGAGCTTGGGTTCGAGCCAGCGAACATTTTCCCCCCCGGGGGGTGCGTTGTCGCCCCTGAACGGGCTGGCTGCGCGCGTCCATTTCTCGAGCGACGGCAGCAGCGCCCTTGCCGCATCGCGCCCGTAGCCGGTGCCGATCCGGCCGACGTACACCAGTTCATCGCCGCGGAAAACTCCCGCAAGCAGCGAACGCACGGTTCCCGCCTCCGTGGTCCACCCGCCGATCACCACTTCCTGTCCCGCGCGGCACTTGGCCTTGGTCCAGCTGCCGCTTCGACCCGAACGGTAGGGAGCGTCGATTTGCTTCGAGACGATGCCCTCGAAACCCAGCTTGCAGGCGCCGGAGAACACTTCCTTTGCGCTCGCCGTCAAATGCGCCACGTAGCGCAGCCGCTGCCCCGCCTTGCCGCCATCCAATAGGGTCTGCAAACGCCTCTTGCGCTCCGCCAGAGGCAGGGTGCGCAAGTCTTCGCGTCCCTCGAACAAGAGATCGAAGGCGAATAACAAGAGATCTTCCGACCGATTCTCGGACAGCGCCGCCTGCAGCGCGCCAAAACTCGGGGTGCGCCGTTGATCGAGCGCAACGATCTCTCCGTCGATCATGCAGTCCGGCAGGGACTGCGCATCCCGGGCGAGGGCGCTGAAGCGATCGGTCCAATCGAGGCCGGTGCGGGTCCGGATGACACATCGGCCTTGGAACACGCGCAACTGCACCCGGTAGCCGTCGAGCTTGACTTCGTGCGCCCATTGAGGCCCCTCCGGCGGCTGATCGACGAGCTTGGCGAGCTGGGGCTCGACGAATGCCGGAACCTTGGCCACGGTCACCGGCTTTCGAGGCATCGTCACCGATGGGTTGGCCGGCGACGGATTGAGGGATTGCTTGGCCGTCCACTCGGCATTCGCGGGCGCCGCAGAGCTCGTTGCCCGCATGAAGGGTTCAGGGCGCTTGCCGGTGCCCGCGGCGATTTGCGCCATGGTGCGTCCCGACGCGACGGAACGATCCTCCTTCAGTAAATCATCCGCATCTCCCGGCTTGGCCTCGGCATCCTTGTGCTTGATCAACAGCCAATTCGTTCTCTTGCTGCCGTATCGGTCGGCGCGCATCCGCACCAAGACCCAGCTGCCGCGCAGCCGCGTACCCTCCAAGGTGAATTTCAGATCGCCGCGGTCGAAAGCCTCCTGCGGCGATCGGCCGCCTTCGCAGATCCAATAGCCACGGTCCCATAACTGCACCGTGCCGCCGCCATACTCTCCACGGGGAATCGTGCCCTCGAAATCCCCGTAGTCCAGCGGGTGATCTTCGACTTCAATGGCCAGGCGCTTGTCCGCCGGATCGGCGGAGGGGCCCTTGGCGACGGCCCAGGACTTGAACACGCCGTCGAATTCCAGCCGCAGGTCGTAGTGCAGGCGCCGCGCCGCGTGTTTCTGCACGACGAACCGCAGGCGCGTCGAGGGCGCCGCCCGCGTTCGACCCGCTGGCTCGGCCGTCTTGGCGAAGTCGCGCTTGGCGCGATAGGCGGACAGCGCCGGCCTGCCCATTCAGGTACCTTGCTGATCAATCATGCGCCGGTATGCCAGCAGGTGGCGCAGAGAGGCTTTGGGATTGCGCGCCCGCTCGTACAAGCGCGCCAGATTGAAATGCGCGTCGGCAAGCTGTGGATCGAGCGCCAGGGCTTCGCGATAGGCGACGATGGCATCGGGCTCTCGATGCAAATCCTCGAGCAGCACCGCCAGATTGAAAGCGAGCAGCGGCTCCGGCTTTTGCGATCCGCGGTAGATTCTTTCCGCATCCGCGAGACGGCCGGCGAGGTGAAACAGACGGCCCAAATTGATTCGTGCATCGATGTAGTGGGGGTCGGCCTCGAGGCAGGCTTCATAGGCAGCCCGCGCAAGCTCCGGATCTTTGTCTTCGAGAGCAACGGCTCTGGCGTAGCGCTCATCGGCAGAGTCAGCGGGAGGCGCAGAAGCGGCAGCCCGAGTGATCACATGCAGGCCGCCCATCGCCTCGCCGATATCGAGTGCCAAGACGTACTGCCCGGATTCGGACTCCCACAGCAGCTTGCCCTCGCGAACGGCAATTTGATTCCCCAGGGCGGTCAGCGAGCGCTGGTCCAACGATGCGCCGGAGGGCAGGGTGGAGCGAAGCGTTTGCAGTGTGCGGTTGATCCGCCGCGCCGAAATACTGGCCGAGCGCAGCGCGCTGGCGGTGCGCAGCATGAGCAGATCCTGGAAGGAATAGTGCAGCCTGCCGCCGCGTTTCACCGGGTTGATGTGCCCCGCGCGCGTCAGCGAGCGAACGGCGGACGCGGGCAATCCGAAAAGCCGTTCCAAGTCCTTCGCGTTATAGGCATGCATCTCATCGTCGGGCGGTTTTGCGCGCAGAGGCGTTTGCCGCCGCACGTTTGGGAGCCTTGCGCTCCTTCAGGTCCGCCTGCTTCGACCCGCGGGCATCGATGCTCGCTCGCAACGCCTCCATCAAGTCGATGACGTTTCCGCTCTGGGTGGATACCGGTCCCTCGGCCAGCGAGACCTCCTTGCCCTCGACCTTTCTTTGAATCGCCGCCTCGACCCTCGCCTTGTGCTCGTCGGAATACTCGTTCGGGTCGAACCGCTTGGCACCCAGCTGCTCCACCAGCTGCCGCGCGAGCTTCAACTCGGGCTCCGACACCGGGGCCGCTTCGATCCCCAAGTCCTTGATGTCGCGGACCTCCGCCTTGAAGTACAGCTGATGCATCGCCAGGCCGTCTTCCAAGGCCCGGATGATGACGATGTGTTCCTTGCCGCGGGAGATCCAGCGGCCGACTGCGCATTGCTGGGCCTTGCGAAGCGCCGTGGCCAGCAAGGTGTACGGCTTGGCGCCGCCCTTGTCGGGCGCCAAGTAATAAGTCCCGTCAAAATAAAGCGGGTCGACGGAGTCGAGCGGCACGAATTGGCCGATATCGATGGCGTGCGTCGTCGCGTCCTCGAGTGCCTTGAGTTCCTCGGCACTGAACATGACGTATTGGTCCTTGGCGAACTCATAGCCCTTGACCATCTCCGAGCGTTCCACGGGCTTTCCGTCGTTCACCGCCACGTACTGCTGCTTCACGCGGGACCCGTCTTTCTGGCGCAGCAGATTGAATGAGATCCGTTCGGAGGAAACCGTTGCCGAGTACAGCTTGACCGGAATGGCAACCAACCCGAAGGAAATCGTCAGCGAGGCAATCGATCGTGCTTGAGTAGCCATGTTCGAACCATCCCCGAAAAGCCGACTGATGGTCAAACTCTAATTCATATGATGAAAGAATCGCAACTTATTATATTGTGGGGATTTACGCTTCGAACGTAGGAGGAACCTGGCAGCGATTGAAGCCCCCTGTGCACCCCCCGTCGCCGCCCGGCGCAGCCAAATCCCTAAGACCAAAGAGGGACTTCGCCTGATTGCCGCTGATGTGATCAATAATCTTATAATAAACAGATAGTTAAAATGTATTTTACAGAATAAACTTTATCATCCCGCACGCCCTCATTCGCTTAAGAATCTCATCCCGAGGCCGACGCATTGTAGGTGTTTCGGCATTCTCGTCATGTCGGCGGGGTGCACAGGTACGGACATCGTTGCATGACTGAGCCGATTGCCACTTCGTTGACTGAGCCGGCGCGCGAGCGCGTTTTGGGCGCGGACGCCATCGTTCGCCAGGACGGCGCAGACAAGGAGCTTCGCGTATTGCTGATCGAAGACTCGGAGGCAGACGCGGAGTTGACCATACGGCGCTTGAATGCGGCGGGCTTCAAGTGCATAGCCCGTTGCGTGATGGGCGAGAGCGACATGCGCCGTGAGCTCAAGGCAGCGCTTCCGGATATCATCCTGTCGGACTTCAGCATACCCGGATTCGATGGGATGACGGCGCTCGCCATTGCGCGCGTGGAGGCGGCCGGCGTGCCATTTATTTTTCTCTCGGGGACCATCGGCGAAGAGCGCGCCATCGAGGCGCTGAAGTGCGGGGCCATCGATTATGTGCTGAAGAATAACCCGGCACGATTGATACCGGCAATAAATCGCGCGCTCGCCGATGCGGCCCTGCGTCGCACGAGTCTGGTGGCGGAGCTGCGAGTGGCGCGATTGAGCGGCGTCCTGCAGATGCTCTCGGGAATCAATGCGGCGCTCCTGCGGATTCAGAACCGTGGCGACTTGTTGCAGGAGACGTGCCGGTTGGCGCGCCGCATCGGTGGCTATGCAATCTCGATGGTGGCATTGATCGACCCGACCACCCGCATGGCGCGCCCCGTGGGATGGGCGGGTTATGAATTTCTCCTGCGGCCGGACCAGGAATTTCCGGTTGCGGATCATGAGGCGGCGGATCAGAGTCTGATGGGGCGGGTTATCCGCACCGGGCAAATGACGCTGTGTGAGGATATTAACCGATCGCCGTTCGTGATCGATGGAAAGGAGGCCATGGTCGCCGCGGGGGTTCGCGCGCTGGCCTGTCTGCCACTGCGAATCGACGGTACTCCGGTGGGGTCGTTTCTTTGCGGTACGGTGGCTCTCGACGGCATCGGTCCGGAGGAGATATTGCTGCTCGAGGAAGTGGCGGCGAACTTGTCCTTTGCGCTGCAGTACCTGGACAAACAGGATGCGGTGCAATTTCTCTCGTATTTCGAGCCGCTGACCGGACTCGCCAAGCGGGGGCTGTTCTGCGAGCGCTTGAACCGTCTGCTCAAGAGCGGCCCCGAGAGCGTGCCGGGACTGGCGGTGGCGGTGTTCGACATAGAACACTTGAGCGTCATCAATGATTCGTTCGGACGGCATACGGGCGATCGACTGTTGCAATGCGTGGCCGACCGGCTCAAAGGACACTTTCCCGATACCGAACAGCTTGCGCATCTCGGCGGCGGGACCTTTGTCGCCCTGAGTACCCTGCGGGAGAACGGAGCCGATGATGCCACGCGAATTTGGCATCGGGATTTCGCACAGTTATTCGACCGATCCTTCGACGTCGATGGACACGACATCGTGGCGAAAATCAAAAGTGGCCTGGCCTGTTTTCCCCAAGACGGCCGCGAGTCGCAGGAATTGGTGCAAAACGCCGAGGCGGCTCTCAAGGAGGCGAAGGCGGGCGGCGAGCAGTACTTGCATTATCGGATAGAGATGAATTCCGAGCTGGCACGCCGCGTCGGGATGGAACACCGGCTGCGCACGGCGCTCGCCGATGAGCAATTCGTTCTGCATTATCAACCGAAGGTCACGCTGCGCACGGGCCGGATTGCCGGCGCCGAGGCATTGCTGCGTTGGCAGGATCCTGAGACCGGCTTGGTCGCGCCGGGGGTGTTTCTGCCATTGCTCGAATCGGCCGGATTGATGGCGGCGACGGGCGAATGGGTGTTGAGAAAGGCTGCGTCTGTTTGTCGGGAATGGCGGCGAATGGGCTTGCCGCCGATCAGAATCGCCGTGAACCTATCACCCGCGGAATTGCGTGGCGGCCATGCGGCGCGGGATATCCTCGAGTGTATCGGTGATCTCGCCGGCGATCCGGATTGGGGAATCGACATCGAGATCACCGAGGGCGCGTTGGCGGGCGACTCGGCGACGTGCGTGCAGTCCTTAAGATCGCTGCGCGCGGCAGGTGTGCGAATTGCGATCGATGACTTCGGCACCGGATTTTCCTCCCTGGGAAGGTTGTCCGAGCTGCCCATCGATACGCTGAAGATCGATCGCAGCTTTACGATGCGGCTGCCGGGAGACCGTAAGGGTTGTACGCTGGTCTCGACCATCGTCGAACTGGCGCACGCCTTCGATATGAGTACGGTCGCCGAGGGCGTGGAGACCCAGGAGCAGCTCGAGTATTTGATCAAGGAAGGCTGCGATGAGTCGCAGGGGTATTTGCATAGCCGGCCTGTCGCGAAGGCGGAGTTCGAGCGGTTGATGCGCGGCGTGTCCCTCGACACACTGGGTACCGGGCTCGCGGTTTCGACGAACTGACGGACGGTCCGCGCGGTTCGCCGCTACCCCCTGTCTTGCAAACAGTTTACTCTGGAGGCGCACCCCGATTTTCTACGAGGACTCGCCCATGGCCAAGGCTTACTGGATCACCTGCTACCGGAAAATTACCGACCCCCTCAAACTCGCCGCCTATGCCAAACTCGCCGGCCCGTCGATCCAAGCGGGCGGCGGCCGCTTTTTGGCTCGGGGAGTCGCCGCGAAGGCGTACGAGGACGGGCTCATGGAGCGGATCGTGCTGATCGAGTTCGATTCACTCGAACAAGCCATAGCGACGCACGAGAGCCCGTCCTATCGAGAAGCACTCGCCGCATTGGACGGCGGTGCAGTGCGCGATATCCGAATGGTGCAGGGGGTTTAGGCCGCGCCACGACCCGCCGAGCGCTCGTACCGTTGTGCGCCGCAAATCGGGTTTTGACAGATTCTGATAGGTTCTGACAGGTTCTGATTGGCCGGATCACCAATTGGAGGGGGAAGGGCGCCTGACGCATCCGATGGCGTACGATAAGGCGAGCGATACGTACAAGCCCATCGAGTGGGACGCGGCATTTGCGCGCATCGGTGAAATATTAAGGGGGCTGCCCGACCCCAATATGGCTGAATTCTATACATCAGGCCGCGCTTCGAACGAAGCGGCCTTTCTCTATCAAATCTTCGCACGCGAGTACGGCACCAACAATTTTCCGAATTGCTCCAACATGTGTCACGAGGCCACCAGCGTCGGCCTGCCGCGCTCGATCGGAATAGGGAAGGGCACCGTCTCACTGGAAGACTTTGATCGCTGCGAGCTCATCATCGCCATAGGTCACAACCCTGGGACCAACCATCCGCGGATGATGGGGACGCTGCACGAGTGCGCCCGACGCGGTGTGCCGATCATCGTTTTGAATCCCCTGCGGGAACGTGCCCTGGAGCGCTTCGCAGACCCTCAGGATGCGATGGAGATGGCGACCTTTCGGTCGACGAATATTGCTTCTGCGTACCATCAGCTGCGCGTGGGCGGCGATGGCGCCGCACTCTCGGGCATCATGAAAGCACTCATCGCGATGGACCACTGCGGCGGCGGCGATGGGACGGTTCTCGATCACGATTTCATTGCCGCCCATACCCAGGGTTTGGACACGCTGATCGATACGCTCAAGAGGCTGTCCTGGACCGAAATAGAAGCGATCAGTGGGCTTTCGCGCGAGTCGTTGACGCGGGTGGCAGAGGTCTACGCCAATTCAAACGCCACCATCGTGAGTTATGGCATGGGCGTCGTTCAGCACTTGGACGGCACGACCAACGTGCAACAAATGGCCAATTTATTATTGCTTCGCGGCAACTTCGGCAAGCCAGGCGCAGGCATTTGCCCTCTTCGCGGACATTCGAATGTACAAGGCGATCGGACGGTAGGTATTACCGAAGCACCGTCAACCGCGCTGTTGGCGGGCATCGAACGGGTGTTTGGGTTCAAGCCTCCGCAGGTGCACGGACACTCTGCTGTGGCGGCCATACAAGCGATCATTGCAGGGCACTCGAAGGTGCTGGTCTGTCTGGGAGGCAATCTGCCGGTTGCGCTCCCCGACCCGGCGCAGTCCCATCCGGCCATGCAAAAACTCGATTTGGCCGTCCACATCGCGACGAAATTGAACCGCTCGCATCTGCTGATCGGCAAAGAATCGATCATTCTGCCTTGCTTAGGCCGCACGGAGATCGACATGCAATCGGGCGGGCCCCAATCAGTCACCGTCGAGGATTCGATGTCGATGGTGCATGCCTCGAGAGGCAGGCTGAATCCTGCTTCCGAGCATCTTCGATCCGAGCCCGCGATAGTCGCCGGCATAGCTCGGGCCACGCTGCCGATGAGCAGAGTTCGATGGGAAGAACTCAATGCTGACTATGATCGAATCAGAGACGCGATCGAAGGCGTATTTCCGGACTTTAGGAATTTCAACGAGCGTATTCGGCATCCAGGCGGCTTTCGATTATCCTTGCCGCCGACCGAACGGCGGTGGGACACACCGAGCGGGAAAGCGCAATTTTTGCCCTGGGAGCAATCGCGCGCCACCGTCGACGCCGCCAACCGCACGCTTTCTCTCACCACAATTCGCAGTCACGATCAATACAACACGACCGTCTATGCCTTGGGCGACCGCTACCGCGGCGTTTTTGGTCGACGGGATGTGGTGTTTATGAACGAGGAGGATCTTCGAGATCTTGGGCTGGCGCACGGCGACGTCATCGACATCGAAACGGCTTTGCCTCTGCCTACACCGCTGCGTCTTCGCGGAATGACCGCGATCAAACTCGGCATTTCTCGCGGTTCGCTGGCCATTTATTATCCCGAGGGAAACTGTCTCGTGCCTCTGAATTATCACGATCCCGCGAGCGGCACCCCATCGTACAAATCGGTCCCAGTGCGAGTCAGCCACGCGGCCAATTGAGGCCCCCGCCATACTGCCGTGGCGAAATGACACCTCCTTCAGGAGGATGGCGGCGGCCGAGACAATCGGGCATAACGGGGGCTATCCATAGAATCCACACTTCAAATCCGTAGAATACGTTTGAGCAGGCAGGAGAATCAGTAATGCAAGCCGTGTTTTATCGCCGCCAGGGGGCGGCGCCAGAGGTGATGTCGTACGGCGAGCAACCGCTGCCAGAACCCGCACCGGGCGAAGTGCGCGTGCGCCTGAGCACATCCGGCGTCAATCCGTCCGATTGGAAAGTGCGCAAGGGTGGACCGGGCCGATCGCTGATTGCGCCGCTCATCATTCCGCACAGTGATGGTGCGGGCGCCATCGACGCAGTGGGCGAAGGCGTACCCGCAAGCCGGATCGGTGAACGAGTCTGGATCTGGAACGGCCAATGGAAGCGACCGTTCGGCACCGCTGCTCAGTACATCGCGCTGCCGTCATTCCAGGCGGTGGCCCTCCCTGCGAACCTCGGCTATCCGGAGGGTGCTTGTCTCGGCATACCCGCTCTGACCGCCATGCACGCGGTGCGCATCGCTGAAGCCTGCCATGGCATGAACATCCTGGTCGTCGGCGGCGCCGGTGCGGTTGCGCATTATGCGATCCAGATGGCGAAGGCACGCGGCGCCACGGTGTTGACGACCGTCAGCACTGCGGCCAAAGAAGAGCATGCCCGCGGCGCCGGCGCCGACCACGTCATCAACTATCGAACCGAAGATGTTGGGTCGCGGGTCAAGGCGCTTACCGGAGGTGCCGGCGTGGACGCCGTGATAGAAATGGATTTGCCGGCAAACGCCGCCGCCTATCCGCAGATTCTAAAGCCGCGCTCCAACGTGATTGTTTACGGCATGTCGAAGAGCGAAGCCACGTTGCCCAGTTTGTGGCTGATGCAGAATTCGATCGCCTTGAGGTTTTTCTTGATCTATGAGATTACGCAAGAACAGCGTGAGGCGGCTCTGGGCGAATTGACGGGCCTGCTGAGCAAGGCCGCCCTCAAGCATTCAATTGGTTTGCGGCTACCGCTGCGCGAAGCGGCGAGCGCCCATGATCGGATCGAGCAGGGCTCGGTAATGGGGAACGTAGTGCTTGATATCCCTTGAGCCGCTGCGTCACTCGAAGACCACTCGTGGCAGATAAAACGATACCACCCAGTTCGGTCTATCGATCGTAGTTCCAGATGTGCAGCGCGAAATCGGGAAAATCCGCGGCCAGCAGGTCGAGGAGATTCCGCGAATCGCTATCTGGTTGGTCTGGCTGGTGTCGAACGCCACTCCGGGCGTGAAGCGGGCAATGTCCCCAAAGTCCTCGATGCCCTTCTGGTTGAGCGCATCCTGGCTGAACGCCGTGATGCTGATCGGTACTCTGCTGATGTTTTCCTCACGACGGGTCGCCGTCACGACGATTTCCTCGAGGGCGCCCGCAGCGGCTGTTTCGGTGGTGGTTGCCTCGTTGGCGCCCGCCAAAGGTGCAGCGCAAGCGCCGGCCGTTACGATGAGAGTGCGCAACAGCAACAGATGCGCGGAAACCCGCCGGCTGAACGGCTTCGAAGAAGTCGTTGGCATCGTATTGTATCCCCGTAAAATTGTCCCTTTGGGACTTTGTTCGATAGCTGTCTCGCCTCGTTATGCCCGATTGTCCGGACCGTCGCCATCCTCCCGAAGGAGGGGTACGGCAGCGAAATCTTCGGCGCGTATTGCGTTTATTGTAATTAATCGATCGTTCATTTATTGTCCGATGGCGATTCCGCAAGCATGGGATACAGGAGCTGAAAAATGACGCAACGTGTGGCGCTGGTGACGGGGGGTGGCCGGGGGATCGGTCGTGAGGCGGCGCTGCTGCTGTCGGCAGCCGGATCTCGCGTGATGGTCGTGTCGCGCAACGTGGACGAACTGTCCGCCGTGGGGCTCGAGTATGTCGCGGCCGACCTGGGCACTCCCGAGGGTTGCGCACTGGCCGTTTCCGAAACCGAGCGGCGTCTGGGGCCGATCGACCTCCTTGTCGTGAACCACGGCATCGGCTCGGCTCACGAGCGGCTGGTGTGGGAGCAGGACCCCGAGGTCTGGCGCGAAACCATGCGCGTCAACCTCGACGGGCCGTTCGAGCTCGCGCGCCTCACGGTAGGGGGAATGTGCAAGCGCGGCTTCGGCCGGGTCGTGTTCACCAGCTCGACCGCCGGCGAAAAAGCGGAAAGATGCGGCAGCGCCTATACCGCGTCGAAGCACGGGGTGATCGGACTTGCACGGGCGGTCGCCCAGGATGCCGGACCGTTCGGCGTCACATCCAACGCCGTACTGCCCGGCTGGGTGCGTACCGAAATGGCCGAGCGCTCGGCGCGAACGGAGGCCGAGCGGCGCGGCGTCACCGTCGCGCAAGTGTGGGAAGAACGCGCAGCGATCTATCCGCAGAAGCGGGTATTGGAACCGCGCGAAATCGCTCAGGTGATCGCATTTCTCTGCAGCGAAGCTGCCGGGGGCGTGAACGGAGAGGCGATCACCGTGGCACTTGGCGGCATGTGGTAGGGATTCAGAGCGACGCGGGCGCGGTTAATCCGGCAGGTCCTATGTGTGTGTCGAGATGCTGGATGAATCCAGCCGTAACGCGCTATCCGCGGGCAACACTGCTTGCGGCGCTCCTGTTTGGTGCAGGTTCGCTGACCGCCTGCGGCGGCCATGCCGGTGCGGGGGCGCCGGACAAGACTCTCAATGTCTATAACTGGTCGGGCTACATCGCTCCGGACACAGTCGCGAATTTCGAACGCGAGACAGGCATAGAGGTTCACTACAGCACCTACGAATCGAACGAAATAAGCGAAACCAAGCTGCTGACGGGACACAGTAATTACGATGTCGTAACTTCCGCGGACGCTTTCTTTGAGCGCCAACTTTACGCCGGCGTTTTTCGCAAGCTGGACAAGGCGGCGCTGCCGAACAGCGTCAATCTGGATCCCGAGGTCCTACAAAAGCTCGCTGTGCACGATCCCGGGAATTTGTACGCCGTGCCCTATTTGTGGACGGAGGCAGGCCTGGGCTACAACGTCGACAAGGTCCGCGAGCGCCTGGGATCGGCTGAACCGGACAGCTGGTCGCTGCTCTTCGATCCAAAAAACGCCGCCAAGCTCAAGGATTGCGGCATCATGATCGTCGATTCCCCGGAAGACGTGCTGCCCTCCGTGCTGATCTATCTCGGCAAGGACCCGAACAGCCACGATCCGGCAGATTGGACAGCGGCGGCCGATGTCCTGATGAAAATACGACCGTTCGTGCGTTCGATTGAAGCCGAGGGAATCATTGGAGATCTCGCCAACGGCAGCCTGTGTCTGGGCTTGACATGGGGCGGAGAGGTCACGCAGGCCCGCTACCGCGCGCGCGAGGCAAACAATGGGGTCAAGATCCGCTATTTCGTGCCGCGCGAGGGAGCCGTTGCCGGACTCGACATGCTCGCCATACCGGCAGACGCGCCGCACCCTGAAAACGCCCACAAATGGCTGAACTACTTGATGCGACCCGAGGTGATGGCTGAGATCAGCAACGTCCTGAAATATCGCAACGGAAACAAGGCTTCGCTGCCGTTCGTGCAGGAGGCGATCAAGAACGATCCGGCGACTTATCCCGACGCGAAAACGCGCGCCAGTCTCTCCATCGAAAGGATGCAGCCGCCCGAGCTGAAGCGCTTGATGACGCGCCTCTGGACGCGGTTCCGCACGGGGCAATGAGCCTGCGAATGCCCGCAAGAAGCCCGTAGAACAGTCGCACTTCTTGCGGCGAGGATGCTATATACAGGCGATGACCCAGGAAGATCCGGTTGGTACTCTCGACGCAGCGCTTGCGCACGCGGCGCGGCTGCTTGACACCCGGCCCGTTCTGGCGGCAGAACAGGCTCAGGAGATACTCAAGGTGGTGCCGGGCGAGCCGAGGGCGATACTGTTGCTCGCTCGGGCGAAGATCAGGCTCGATGCCGTCGGGGAAGCGCTGCCGCTGCTGCAGTCCCTGGGTGTGGCTGAGCCTGGTGTCGCAATCGCCCAGTGTGAACTCGGTTTGACTCTGCGCGCACTCGGGCGCAGCGGCGAAGCAATCGCTTCGCTCCGCCATGCGGTGGCGTTGCAGCCGAACCTTGCGACCGCATGGCTGGCGCTCGCTGAAATCTACACCGACGTGGGCGACGTGCGTAACGCCGACCTTGCCCATGGGCGCCACATACAATGCGCCACCCGCGACCCGCGCATGCGCGCCGCAGGCGCCGCGCTATACGACAATCGGTTGCCGGAAGCCGAATCTTTGTTGCGGGCGCAGATACGCGAGCAGCCCGCCGATGTCGCGGCGCTGCGAATGCTCGCCGAAGTGGCCGGCGCGTCTGCGTCGCTATGGGGATGCCGAAGTGCTGCTGCGCCACTGCGTGTCGCTTGCGCCAAGCTTCATCGCCGCCCGGCAGAATCTCGCGCTGGTGTTGCATCGTCAGAACAAACCGGCGGAGGCGCTCGCCGCGATCGACCACTGTCTGTCGGTCCAGCCGGGTCACGTCAGCCATCGTAACCTCAAGGCGGCAATCCTCGGCACGATCGGCGAATACGAGGCCTCGCTGCAACTCTACCGGGAAGTGTTGAACGAGTATCCGAATCAGGCCAAGGTCTGGATGAGCTTCGGGCATGCATTGAAAACCGCCGGGCACGACGCAGAGGGCATCGGAGCGTATCGCCACAGCATCAAGCTCACACCGGAACTGGGAGAGGCCTACTGGAGCCTTGCCAACCTGAAGACCTTTCGATTCACGCCGCAGGATGTCGGCGCGATGCGCGCCGCGCTGAATGCGGCGGAATTGGATCCACACGAGCGCCTCCATTTCCACTTTGCGCTCGGCAAGGCGCTGGAGGACGACGGGAAGTTCGAGGAGTCCTTCCGGCACTACGCCGAGGGGAACCGATTGCGCCGCCTGGAGCTTCGGTACGACGCGGATGAGCATCACGACAGGTTGGCGCGGTCCCATGAGCTTTTTACCGCACAATTTCTTCGCGAGCGCTCCGGATACGGCTGTCCCGCACGGGATCCGATCTTCATCGTCGGGCTGCCGCGCTCGGGATCGACGCTCCTCGAGCAAATCCTTGCCAGCCACTCGCAGGTGGAGGGCACGATGGAACTGCCCGACATCATGGCAATCGCACGCCGGCTCTCGGCCGGACGCGGAGGGCACCGACGGTGCGAATTACCCGCGCGTGCTGGCCACGCTCACCGAGGATCAATGGCGAGGCCTCGGCGAGGAGTATCTCGAACGCACGCGCATCCACCGCAAGCGCGGGACCCCGTTCTTCATCGACAAGATGCCCAACAATTTCGTGCATCTCGGGCTGATACTCGTGGCGCTGCCGAATGCGAAGATCATCGATGCACGGCGCCATCCGCTCGCCTGCTGCTTGTCCGGTTTCAAGCAGCACTTCGCCATTGGGCAGCAATTCACCTACAGCCTCGAGGATGTCGGCCGGTATTACCGGGACTACGTGGCGCTGATGGCACATTTCGACCGGGTGGCACCTGGACGCGTTCACCGCGTAATTTACGAGCAGATGGTGGATGACACCGAGGCGCAGGTACGTGCGCTACTCGACTACTGCGGCTTGCCGTTCGAGGCAAACTGCCTGCGTTTCTACGAGAACTCCCGCGCCGTGCGCACCGCGAGTTCCCAGCAAGTGCGCCGGCCTATTTTTCGCGACGGCGTGGACCAGTGGCGCAATTTCGAGCCGTGGTTACTGCCGCTGAAAGAGGCCATCGGCCCGGTGCTGAGCGCGTATCCCGACATTCCCGAATTGCTATCGAGCTGATCCGTCCGCGGGCGGCTTCAGGTAGCGATCGAACCAGTTCAAATAGCGTTCGAGGCGGTCAATGATGTAGCTGGGGCGCGAGAAAAGGTGGTACTGGCCCGGATAGACGACGAGTTCGGTGGGCACGCCGAGCGAACGCAGGGCCTGGTACATCTGCTCGCCGCCGCTGATGGGAACGTTGAAGTCTTTCTCGCCGCCCAGGAAAAGGGTCGGAGTCTTGATGCGATCCGCATGGAAGAAAGGATAGGAGACCTTGATCCACAGGTCCGGCTCCTTCCATGGCGCTCCTAACTCGTTGAGATACTGTAGGGCGTATTGGTCGGTGCCGAACATTGACAGCTGGTTGGCGCTGCCTGCGCCACTGACCGCCGCCTTGAACCGAGTGTCGGTTGCAATCGTGTAGTCGGTGAGAATGCCGCCGTAGCTCCAGCCGCCGATGCCAAGCCGGTTGGGATCGGCTATGCCGGTCTTGACCGCATAGTCCGCTCCGGCGAGCAGATCTGCGACTTCGAGGTGCCCCCAATCGGCGACGATACTGCGTTGGAACGCCGCTCCCCGACCACTGCTGCCGCGATAGTCGATTGCGAGTACGACGTAACCGTGCGCTGCAAACCATTGGCGCTCGAGCTCGAGCGGGTAGGTATCGAACGGCAACCCGTGTTGGTCTTGAAGATTCGGACCGCCGTGTATCCAGATAATTGCCGGGTATTTTCGGTTTGGCTGATATCCGACGGGCTTGAGCATCAGACCATGCACTTCCGTGCCGTCAGCGCTGTTGAATGCGATGTCTTCGACGCGCCCCAGATCGATCTCGGAGAGCAACTGCTCGTTGTGGGCCGTAAGGGGGCGCAAGCGACCTCTTTCCAGCGCATATATCTCCGGCGGGTTTGTGTCGGTGGACTCGAGGATCGCGACATGTCCACCGCCGCTGCACTGATCCGTCGCCGCCATGGGACCTTCGACGCTGCGTTCGACACGCCCGCTGGAAAGATGCAGGAGCGCCGGGTACTGCGCACGATCGTCCTCGACGAGAACGCCGAGGGTTCCCGGCGCCCGGTCGAGTACCGGCACCGAGATGGCGCGGTCGAGCGCATCGGTCAGCACGCGCGGCGTGCTCCCTGCGGTATCGATCAGTGCCAGGCGGTCGTTGCCGTACGCACTGAGCCGCGGCTCGAGGCCCATGGTGTACGCGATCTGTTTGCCATCCGCCATCCACACCACCGCCTGCCTGTTAGGCAGGTAGAATCTGGCGAGACGGTGCGGTGTGGCGCCGGCGCGGGCATCGACAAGGTAGAGTTCCTGTGCCCCCGATCGTTCGGCATCGGCCTCTCGGTCGCTGGTAAATGCGATCCGTGCCCCGTCAGGGGACCACGCGGGGTGGTCATTGCGATAGCGGGCTTCGGAGCTGAGCGGCTCGAGCTTCTGCGTAGCTACATCGAGCAGATAAAGCTGCGATCGATCGGCGGTGGTCTGGTATCCGACGCGGTCTTGCTTGAAGTGAAAGCCATCGATGACTATGGGCTTGGGCACTTTTGCGGCGCTCTCGGCGCGCGCGTCCCCCACCTCATCGCCGCCGGTCATGACCAGTACTATGCGTGAACCATCCGGCGACCAGCGATAGTCGCTGATGTCGCCCATGACGTGCGTCAGCGCGCGCGCCTCGCCGCCGCGCCGGTCGAGGACATAGAGCTGCGGCTTGTCCGCGCCGGCACGCGTCGCTATGAACGATACAAACCGCCCGTCCGGGCTGTACTGAGGCGAGCTTGCAGTGGCGGATTCCGCCGTGAGGCGCCGGCGTTCGGTCCCCGCCCAATTGACGGTCCATACCGCCGACTTGCGTTCGTCGGATTGACGATTAACCGTCGTCACCGTGTATGCGATCCACTCACCGTCCTTGGAGCACGAGAGGTTTTCGACCGTCTGCAGACGATAGAAATCATTCAACTCGAGAGGACGTTTTGGGGTCGTGCCGGCAATGCTTCCGAGCGGCGCAGCCGCAAGCGCCGCGGTGAAAACCAGGACTCGTCCGAGCATCGCACATTCTCCCCGTCGCAGCAGACCGATGAGCCGGCCGGATATTCGAATCATTGGCCATCGCTTGTCAATCGACATCGGCCGATCAATGCCAGTCGCATCCAATCCCTCCTGCTGTGGGAGGATGGCGGCTGTCGAGACAATCGTGCATAAGGGCGAACCGCAATCAGGGAGTCGCGATGCGCCGAGTACTGATACCTGTCTGCTTGTTCATGAGCACGTCAGCTTCGCTTCAAGCCGCCGACTACACGCTGCTCGCAACCCCGCAGACCGTTGAATGGGGTTACTACTCCAGTGAAGCGAAGCCTGCTCTCACGGTGCACTCGGGCGATACGGTAAGGATCCAGTCGCTCTCGACCTGCGGATCGCGCAAGGAAATGATGAGTCACGGCATCAAGGCGCAGGACATCCCGCCCTACACCGACCCGATCGACAAGGAAGAACCGAAGGATACGGGGGGAGGGCACATTCTGACCGGCCCCGTCGCGATCGCTGAGGCCGAGCCCGGCGACGTGCTCGAAGTGCAGATCCTCAAAGTCGACATCGACGTCGACTTTGCCTGCAACACCTTCGGTCTCGGCTACGGGTTCCTGCCCATGGAGTATCCCTACGAACGCTACAAGGTCATTCCGCTCGATCGCAAGCGCATGATCGGCAAGTTCGCTCCGGGCATCGAGCTGCCGCTGCGGCCCTTCTTCGGAAGCATGGGCGTCGCTCCGGCGGAAGGCAAAGTCGACAGCGCCCCGCCTTTCGCCCACGCGGGCAATATGGACAACAAAGAGCTCGTTGCGGGCACGACGCTGTACGTGCCGGTGGCGGCGAAGGGCGCTCTGTTCGAGGCCGGCGATGGGCATGCCGGCCAGGGCAATGGCGAGGTCGACATCGAGGCCCTCGAGACCTACCTCTCCGGCACCTTTCGCTTCATCGTGCACAAGAACCGCCATCTGCTGTGGCCGCGTGCCGAGACGCCCGATTACTACATTTCCATGGGCTTCAGCAAGGATCTAAAGGAAGCCGCCGAGCATGCGGTGCGCGACATGATCGAATTTCTCGTGGAGGAAAAGCATCTGAGCCGCGATGAGGCCTATATGCTCTCGAGCGTCGCGGTGGACGTCGACATCACGCAGCTGGTCGACGGCAACGTCGGTGTGCACGCGCTGCTGCCGAAGAAAATCTTTACCCATGCGGCCGCGCCCTGAAAAATTGCACGGCAACGCCGGGGATCGTCCTTGCCTCATCCTGAGGGAGGATGGTGACTGCCGGGGCAATCGGGCATAACGGCGCGACGCACCACCAAAAAAGGCCCAATAGTGACAATATTTCCCGTTGAGCGCGTACGCAGCCAGATCCCGGCCTCGAGCCCCCGCCGATGAAGAACTTGTTTGCCTTGCTCGTACTGTTCCTCTCGGCGCCGCTCTCTGCGCAGGTGGTGGCGATCCGCGCGGGGGCCGTCATCGACCCGGCGCATGGCACCAGTGCCAAGGACCAGGTCATCCTGGTCGAGAATGGCAAGATCACCGCCATCGGCGCAGGCATCGCCATTCCCGCGGGCGCTCAAGTCATCGACCTTTCGCACCAATGGGTGACTCCCGGCCTGATTGACGCACATACACATATGACGCTCACGGAGCTGCAAAACGTGCCGTTCGAGACGTTCTATCTGAATGAAAGCACGACCTTCCGCGGGCTGCGTGGCCTGCACAACGCCATGCAGGCGCTGCAGGCCGGATTCACCGCCATACGCGACGTTGGGAACAGCGCCGAATACGCGATGAGCGATGTCCGCCGTGCCATCGATGCCGGTTGGTTCGCCGGCCCGACGATCATCGATTCCGGAAAAATCATCGCCCCTTTCGGCGGGCAGTCCTCCGGCATTCCGCTGCGCCAGGGTCCGATCTGGCAGTACGAGTATATCGACGCTGACGGCCCCGCCGAAATCCGCAAGGCCGTTCGCACCAACATCTATTACGGAGCCGGAGTCATCAAGCTCGTCTCCGACAACAGCGCCTACCACTATTCGGTCGAGGAGATCAGCGCAGCGGTCGATGAGGCGCACCGCGCCGGCCTTCCGGTCGCCGTGCACGTATATAACTCGTCGGAAGCGGCCGACAACGCCATCGCAGCCGGTGTCGATTCCATCGAGCATGGCTTCAGGCTCACCGATGCGCAGCTCAAGCGCATGAAAGAGAAGGGCATTTTCCTGGTCGGCACGGACGTCCCGAGGGCGCAGCTCGATATCTATGGCGAAGCCGACGGCCTGCCGCCGCCGGCGGTGCTCGCCCCGATGATCATCGACCGGCTGAAGCGGGCCCATCAAATCGGGGTGCGCATGGCTTTCGGCACCGATACGACGATCGACATCCCCGGACGCACGCGAGCCGACCTGATGCTCGATTATCTTGCGGTATGGCGTGCAGCCGGTATTCCGCCGGCCGATATATTGCGCGCCATGACCGTCGATGCCGCGGAGCTCCTGCGCATCAACAAAGCCCGCGGCAACATCACCGTGGGACTGAGCGCCGACTTGGTCGCAATGCCCGCGAATCCCCTCGATGACATCGAAAACCTACGGCGCATCGATTTCGTCATGAAGGACGGCAAGATAGTGCGGCGGCCCTAGACCGGAGGCTGCGGTTCGAGCCGCAGCCGATCAGATCGGCCGCGCCGTGCGCGCTCGCGGACAACCGGGGGGGTGCCCCTATGTGGTTGTCAACAACATTTTGGGTTGCGGCGGGCTGTAAAGGGTCCCGTCGCGCAACATGGCGAACAGCACGTCGCATCGGCGCCGCGCGAGCGCAATGAGGGCTTGGTTATGCCGCTTTCCTTGGCTGATCTTGCGAGTGTAGTACGCCCTGGAGAGCGGATCGCGCAGTGCCGCGAATGCCGACAGGAACATTGCTCGCTTCAGCTGTTTGTTTCCGCGCCTGGACGGCAGTTCACCGCGGATGGAAGAGCCAGAGCGCCGTGTGACCGGCGCAAGCCCTGCGTAAGCGGCCAGATGCCCCGCGGAGGCGAAGGCGCGGCTCGCCACATCGACGAGGAGTCTCGCGGCGGTCCTAACCCCGACTCCCGGCATGCTGGTCAGGACCGGATGAAGAGGGTGCGCAATCACAAGGCGCTCGACTTCTTTCGCGACTTCGTCACGTTGTATGCGCAGCGCCGCCAGCTGCCGCGCCAGGCGCGGCAGAACGATGCTGGCGGCCTGAGTGCCCAGAACCACGACCGTCTGCTCAGAGAGCGCCTGAACGATTTCCGCAGCCCAAGTCTTGCCCATGCGCGGAGCGAGTTTGATCAGCCGGGTGGCCAACTGCTTCGGGCTGAGCGCGCCAAGTTGCGCCGGCGAGGGATAGCGCTCGAGCAGATCGAGCATGGCGGGGTGATCCAGATGCGGGCCGAGCACGCGCTCAAGCGCCGGATGTATCTGCGTCAGAAGGCCGCGGATGCGATTGCTGGTCTGCGTAATCTGGCCAGCCAGATCTTCGTCAAAGCCACACAACATCGTCAGCTCCGCGACTTCGTTGTCAGCCAGTTTCATCGAGCGAAGCGTATGCGGCATGCTGCGGGCGGCCTCGGCAATGATGTACGCGTCGCGCGCATCAGTCTTGGCTTCACCAGCGTGCAAATCGGCAATGCGCCTCATCGCAAGTCCCGGCAGGTACGCAACCCAAACGCCTTCTGCCTGAGCCACCGCGACCGGAAGCGCGCCGACGGTGGCAGGCTGATCCACGACAAGCAAGATCTGGCCGTGCTCTTTCAGCTCTCCGATCAGCGCTCTCAACTTCGATTCATCATTGGGCAACGCGCTATCCAAAAGGCGCTTGCCCTTGCGGTCCAATGCCACGGCATGATGCGTTCCTTTGCCGACGTCAAGACCGACGAAGACTGCGACCCTCTCATGCTGTTCAATTTCACTCATACCCACTCCCAAGGTTAGAACGATGGGCCAGCGAACCACGGCAACTAGTCTCGGCATCCACGTTACAGGCGACCTCGGAATAAACCGGATCGAGCCCCTATTAGCGATCACCAGTCGCCTGCCAGGCCCGGTGACAACACCCCCCGGATCATGGACGACTGGGGGCAGGAATCATGCCGGGCCTAGCTGGCCAACCCCAGCTTACCCGGGGTCACGAACAAGGTAACGGGGGCGCGCACGGCCCCGTGATTGCCCCGGCACTGTGCGCATGGGGCATATTTTCAAAGAAAGCACCATACCCTTGATGCACGCGCCAAACAGGTCCAATGCACCGTTAATGTGCCTTATGGACGCCTAAACGCACCAATTCGACGCGGATCCCGACGGGTGCAAAAGATCGATGCATGATGGGAGTTGCGCTGTATGATTACCGGCGTTCCCGACTCTGCCATATTGCGAGGGAGAATCGCTTTGATGCATTGTCCGCCAACATCGATACGGGCTGTCGCAAACAATGAAGCTGCGAGCGGCCGAAAGTCCGCAGTCCCTGCGGCATGGGCAGCCGTCAGCGCTGAGATTGTGGATCACTTTGATGATCCGGCTCTGCCGGACCTTCTCGCCCGAGCGTTGAGCACGCTCATCGACTTCGAATACAGCGTCGTGTTCATCTATCGCGGCAGGGCCAACCCGATCCACATTCATGACACGTTCCCCACCCCACAGGCTCGGGCGGGACTCATCAACTACGTCAAGAGTACCTACGTACTAAACCCCCTCTACAACGCGTATCAATGCGGCCTGAAGACCGGCGTCTATCGCCTACGCGACTTGGCGTCGGAAGGATTGGTGAATAGCGCGGCGTTCCGAAAATACAGGATATGCGCCACGTCTTCAGAGGAAATCGGTTACCTCACTGAGGGCTGGCCGGCCGGCCGCGAGGAACTTTGCATTGCGATGGAATTGCCGGGCGGCGAGTGCGCGGAAGTCACGCTGTCACGCAAATCCTCCCAAGGCGGTTTCACGGACGACGACATTGGAAGCGTCTCGCCGGTGATTCCATTTCTGGCAGCCGCGGTCCGGCGTTATTGGCGCCATGCCCGCTTGATGTATCTGTTGAATGCGCCGGACACGGGGACCGACGACGCCCTGCGAGCCTTCGGCCGAAATCATCTGAGCCCTCGCGAGCGGGAACTTGCTCAATTACTGTTGCGCGGCCACTCGACTGTTTCGATCGGCCTGAGACTCGGGATCTCGACCACGACGGTTAAAACCCATCGCAAAAACCTGTACTCCAAGTTGGGAATCGCTACTCAGTTCGAATTCTTCTCCCTGTTCCTGGGTTCACTCGGCAATAGCAGTCCCATCTAACACCTCGTCCTCGGGGAGGATGGTGACTGTCGAGATAATCGGGCATAACGGCGCGAGGTATTACTAGCACAAAGGCCCGAAGTGACAATTTTCCCGGTTGAGCGCGTACGCAGTCAGTTCCCGGCCTTGAACTCCCCATCGGTCTTTCTCGACAACCCCGCCGGTACTCAAGTACCCCGCCAGGTCATCGAAGCCGTATCCGCTGCAATGGTCGGCGCCGCCAGCAACACCGGGGGCTATTTCCAAGCTTCTCTCGACGCCGATGCCATCTACGCCCGAGCGCATGAAGCCATGGCCGAGCTGCTCGGGGGCACTTCAGGCCGCGAAATCGTCATCGGCCAATCGATGACCATGCTGACGTTTCAAATAGCCCGCTCGCTCGGCCGCGGCTGGGGTCCTGGCGATGAGATCATCGTGACCCGCATGGATCACGAAGGCAATGTGTCTCCGTGGGTGCGGATGGCCGAAGATCGGGGTGTAACGGTTCGCTGGCTGCCCTTCAATCGCGACACCTGGCGCATCGAGCCGGAGGACCTGCGGCCTTTGCTCTCGAGCAAGACACGCCTGCTGGCTCTAAACTACGCCAGCAACCTCACGGGTTCCATCAACCCGGTTGCAGAATTAACCAAGCTCGCCAAGGACGCCGGAGCGCTGGTCTTCGTGGATGCGGTGCAGTTCGTGCCGCATGGACCGGCGGAGGTCGCAAAGCTCGATTGCGATTTTCTGGCCTGCTCGTCCTATAAATTCTTCGGACCTCACCTCGGCGTGCTTTGGGGGAGGGAGACACTTCTCGCGGAGCTCTATGCCTATGCGGTGCGCTGCGGTCCGAAGGAGCCGCCCGGACGGCACGAACTCGGCACATCGCAGACCGAGCTGTTCTCCGGCTTGGCCGCCGCAGCCGACTACTTCGTCTGGCTGGGCGAGCAGACCGGGGGTACGGGAGAACGCCGCGAAAAGATAAAGGGCGCCTATCAAGCATCCACGGACTATGAGAGGCCCTTGACGCAGCAACTCATCGATGAACTCCGGAGCATACCGGGCGTTCAGGTCCAGGGCATTACGAAGGCGGAGCGGCTCCACGAGCGAGTACCCACCGTATCCATCACCCACCCGCGCCACCGATCCTCTTCTCTTGCTCAGGCGCTCGCAGCACAGGGAATCAACGTTTGGTCCGGCCACAACTACGCGTATGAACTCGCCCGATACCTGGGCTTGGACGAACGAGAGGGGGTGCTCCGCATTGGCTTGGCGCACTACAACACAGCAGCGGAAGTCGATCGAATCGTGCATTCCCTTCAAAGGCTGCTGGCCTAGCGGCTCCTTTGAAGTCAGTACTGTGCGGGAAAACTTAAAATTGGCGAGGGGATCAATGATGACGAGAAGTAAACAGCGAACAATCCTTTGCGGCATGGGCACCGATGTGGCGCGGCCACAGCCCCGGCGACATGTTTTGCTTGCAAGGGCGCTGCCGTTGGCGTCGGCGATCATCGCCTGCTTGAACACAGTCCAGGCGCAGGAGGCGACGTCTTCGGGCACGCTCGAGGATGTCGTCGTCACGGCGCAGAAGCGCACCGAGAGTCTGCAGAATGTTCCGGTCAGCATCACGGCGCTGGGGACGCAGCAGCTGCAGGATCTGCACGTGCAGACTTTCGACGATTACGTCCAGTACCTGCCGAGCGTGAGCATCAGGTCGTCGGGACCGGGGCAGGAGAAAATTTATATGCGCGGCGTCTCGAGCGGCGGCGACGGGGTTCATGACGGAACAGTGCCGAGCGTCGGCGTCTATCTGGATGAGCAGCCTGTGACGACCATCCAGGGCGTGCTCGACATCCATGTCTACGACATCGCGCGCGTCGAGGCGCTGGCGGGACCGCAAGGGACGCTGTACGGCGCGAGTTCCGAAGCCGGGACCCTGCGTATCATCACGAACAAGCCGGAATTCGACGTACTGAAGGGAGCCTACGACGTTCAAGCCAATGACGTGGCACACGGCCGCCCCGGCTACACGGGCGAGGGCTTCATCAACATCCCCATCGGTTCGGCAGCGGCGATCCGGCTGGTCGGTTGGTACGAAAAGGACGGCGGGTACATCAACAACGTTCCGGGATCGATGACTTATCCGGCGGCCACCGGAACCGCGTTTACCATCAATAACGGCACGGCCCCGAGCAATCCCGCTCCGAATACCACATACACCGGCACGGCGAAGAATGCCTACAACGACGTCGAGACCGTCGGCGGGCGCGCGGCATTGCGTATTGCACTGGGCGATAACTGGACGATTACACCCACGGTCCAGGGTCAAGGGCTCACGTCCGACGGCATCCCCGCGATGGAGATGACCCAATCCGTCCCCGGATACCCGGGACTGTACCCGACGCTCGGGCCTCTGGACATTCAGCACTACGAGCCTGAATCCCAGACGGACGACTGGACCCAGGCGACACTCACCGTCGAGGGCCATGTCAGCAACTTCGATCTGACCTACGCGGGCGGTTTCGTGCACCGAAACTCCACGGAGCATTCCGATTACGCCGACTATTCGCTCGCGTATGAGATCAACTATTACGGACCGAAGTATTTTAAGGACAACGCGGGCAACCCCATCCTCCCGACTCAGCACATCACGGACACCGACGGCTACAAGATGTACAGCCACGAGCTGCGTGTCTCGACCCCGGTGGAATTTCCGGTACACGCCACGTTCGGCGCCTTCACCGAGCTGCAGACCGACGCCTACATACAAAACTACGGCATCACAAACCTCAGCGATGCCCAAAGCGTGTCCGATTGGCCGGGCACCTGGTATTTGACCGATCAGCGGGAGGCCAGGCGCGATTACGCGGGCTTCGGTGAGGTGACGTGGGATGCGACCTCTCACATCAGCCTGCTCGGCGGGCTTCGCTATTATAAATACGACAATTCGTCCCAGGGATTCTCCGGCTTTGCGTTTTCGGAGTCCAAGTGCGCGACTCCGACGGTGATCGACCCATACAGCGGCGGCCCTTGCCAAAATCGCTTCTCCGTCGCAACCGGCAGCGGCGTGACGCCCAAGTACACCGCCACCTACAAGTTCGACGATCAGCGGCTGGTATATGCAACGGTCTCGAAGGGATTCCGTCCGGGTGGAACCAACACGATCGGACCCCAGTACCAGTCGGACACCTTGCAGAACTACGAGGTGGGCTGGAAAACCAGCTGGCTGGGCAACACGTTGCGCGTCAATGGTGCGATCTTCCAGGAGGATTGGGACAATTTCCAGTTTTCCTACCCGGGCCAGTACGGCATTATCGAAACGAAAAACGCGGGCGGCGCACGCATCCGCGGAATCGAGACTTCGGTCGACTGGGCGGCCAGCAGCGCGCTGACGATTGGCGGAGGCCTGTCTTTGCTGAACCCGATCCTGACGGTGCCCTACTGTGGGTATGCCAATGCGAGCGGGGGCGTGCAGACCTCTTCCTGCTTCAACTATGCAAGCGGCACACCGGTCGCGGAACCCTATGGAGCGCCGGTCGGACAGCAGCTGCCCAACACGCCGAAGTTCAAGGGTAATCTCACGGCGCGCTACACCCTCGACCCGGTCAGCGGATGGCAACCCCATCTTCAAGGCTCGATGGTGTACCAGACGGCCGTCTGGGCGGATTTGCGCACCGTGGACCGCGACGATCTCGGCCAGCAGCCCGCCTACGCGATGGTCAATGCCAGCTTCGGTGCGGAGAAGGAGGGACTCTCGGTCGAGTTGTTCGTCGATAACGCCTTGAACCGCCTGGCCGAGAACTATCGCTATGCGGAGTGCACCGCAACCGTGTGCGGTGCGGAGGCCGTTTATGCCAACGTGTACAAGCCACGCCTGATCGGAGTGAAGTTTGCGCAGAAATTCTAGTACCTCGTACGCCGCGAAGTACTGCGCGGTCGTGATGCTGGGAGCCGCGGGCTGCGCCGCGGCGGCCGAGCAGCCGATCCTGCGGGAAATCTCCGTCTCGCCCGATCCGGGACAGTTGCAGGCCACGGTTCAGGCGTTGGTCGGCTTCGGCACGCGCCATACGTTATCGGATACCGCGTCGCCAAAACGCGGCATCGGCGCCGCGCGGCGCTGGGCACAATCCCGATTCGAACAGATCGGCCGCGATTGCGGCGGGTGTCTGACCGTCGTGATGCCCTCGCAGACCGTTACGGGCGAGGGCGTGCCCAAGCCGGCCGTGATCGTCGATGTGGTTGCGATTCAAAAGGGCAGCACCGATCCCGAGCGGGTCATAGTGTTGACCGGACATATCGATTCACGCGTCAGCGACATCATGAATGCGACCGCCGATGCGCCGGGTGCGGACGATGATGCCTCGGGAGTCGCCGTGGTGATCGAGGCGGCAAGAATTCTGAGCCGTTACAAGTTTCCGGCAACCATCGTCTATGGCGTGCTGTCGGGCGAGGAGCAGGACCTGTACGGCGGCACGCTGCTCGCCGGCTATGCCAAGGCGAAGGGCTGGCGGGTCGAGGCGGATCTGAACAACGATATCGTGGGCGCTACCCGCGGGCAGAACGGCCTCGTGAACAACACGCGACTGCGTCTGTTCTCCGAAGGCACCCGCGACACCGAAACCGCCGAGGACGCCAAGCAGCGGCGTTTCGAGGGCGGCGAGGATGATTCGGCATCGCGCAACGTGGCGCGCTACGCCAAAGCCGTCGCGGAGAGCTATATGCCCAATTGGACCGTGGCGCTGGTGTATCGGCTCGACCGCTTCGGCCGCGGCGGCGATCATTCGGCCTTCAACGCACTGGGGATGCCTGCGGTGCGCTTCACCGAGAATGCCGAGAACTATCGGCACCAGCACCAGGATTTGCGCACCGAGGGCGGCGTAGAGTACGGCGACACCCTGGCGAATGTCGATTTCGCTTATCTCGCCAAGGTGACCGCCACCAACGCGCTTGCCGCCGCGTCCATGGCCTCGGCGCCCCCGCCGCCCACGAACGTCAAGATCAGCGGTGCGGTCAACCCTGACACCCGGCTGTCGTGGACTGCATCGTCCGGTTCCCCGGCGGGGGGATATCGCGTTTATTGGCGCGACACGACCGAGCCGGCATGGACGCATTCGCGCGATGCCGGGAAGGGCGAGGCATTGACGCTCGCGAACGTTGCAATCGATGATTTCGCATTCGGCGTCGCCAGCGTTTCCGCGGATGGCTTCGAAAGTCCGGTGGTGTTTCCGGGTGCGGCAGGGGCGTTTTGGGCGCGTTGAATGGTCGGAGTCTTCGGCGACATTATTGAACGCCTGAAAAACACTCGACACGTGCATCTCCGGATCGCACTTGCCGTCCGCACCCGAAACATCGACACTGCTGCTTAGGCGAAAAGATAAACAAAGGGAGAAATCCGACGATGCTAAGCCTGACATGCCGGCTGCTCGGCGCCATTCTCGCGTCCTCGATGTTCACCACCGCCTGGGCGGCGCCCCCGGCCAGCGTCGAGGTCGATGCGCGTGAAGCGCCACGCGGTATCGAGCGCGTGCACCTCGTCCTGCCGGTCAAGCCCGGCAAACTAACCTTGCTGTATCCGAAATGGCTCCCCGGCGAGCATTCTCCGGATGGCCCCATCGGCGGTTTGTCGGGACTGAAGTTTTCGAGCAACGGGCAGCCCATCGCCTGGCAGCGAGACGCCGACAACATGTTCGCTTTCCATCTCAACGTCCCGGCCGGATCGAGCACACTCGACGTGGCGTTCGAAGTGGATTCGGTACGGGGTGCCGCCGACAACAACGCGGATCGCACCAGCACCGAGTCGCTCGCCATCATTCTCTGGAATCAATTGGTACTGTACCCGGCCGGGGCTCAGTCCGACGACCTGCAGTACAAGGCGCGCCTGCGACTGCCCGCCGGCTGGAGTTTCGGGACGGCGCTGCCGCCGTTGAATACCGCCGGCGATACCACTCAGTTTGCCGACGTGTCGCTCACCACCTTGATCGATTCGCCGGTGCTGTCCGGACGCCATTTCCGCACCGTTTCACTGGGAGGCGCGCCGGCCGTGTACTTGCACCTGGCGGCCGATAGCGAGGCGGCGCTCGGTATTTCGGAGGCCTCCACGGCACAGCTGCGCAAGCTGGTCCAAGAAGCCGCGGCGCTGTTCGGCGCGACGCATTACAACGAGTATCACTTCCTGTGGACCCTGAGCGATCAAATCGGATTCGAGGGCATCGAACACCATCAGTCGAGCGACAATCGTTCCGCCGAGCGCTCGCTCATCGACGAAGAATTGCGCCGCAGCGCCTCCGTGTCGGGACTGCTGTCTCACGAGTATGTGCATTCCTGGAACGGCAAGTATCATCGTCCCGTCGGTCTTGCCACCGGCAATTATGACGCGCCCATGCGCGGCGAGTTGCTGTGGGTGTACGAGGGCCTCACCGAGTATCTCGGCATGGTGCTGGACGCGCGCAGCGGTTTCGCCTCCCTCGAGGACGCGCGCGACCAATGGGCCGATGTGGCTGCCGGGCTGCAGGCGAGCAAGGGCCGCGAGTGGCGTCCCCTCGCCGACACCGCGGTCGCGGCCCAACTGGGCTACTACCAAGCTGAAGGTTGGCGTGCGAGGACCCGCTCGACGGATTTCTACGCCGAATCCGCCATGCTTTGGCTGGAGGCTGACGCCTTGATCCGTACGACCACTCACGGCGCCAAAAGTCTCGATGACTTTTGCCGGCTTTTCTACGGGCCGCCCAGCACCTCTCCGAAAGTGGTTTCCTACGACTTCAATGACATAGTCAAAGCGCTCAATACCGTCATGCCTTACGACTGGCGTGATTTCTGGACCGTGCGCCTCAATCGAGTGCGGTCTGACGCGCCGCTCGAAGGGCTCACCGCCAGCGGTTGGCACCTGACATTCACTCAAGAGCCCACGCCCGTAGAGAAGGGCGAAAGCACCCTTAAGAAGAATACCGACCTGTCTTACTCACTCGGCTTCGTGCTCAAGGAAGAGGGGGCGGTCATCTCCACGGTGGTTCCCGGCACGCCCGCCGATGCGGCGGGGATTGCGCCCGACTCGAATTTGATTGCCGTCGATGACCGCAAATATTCGAAAGATGTGCTCGCCGATGCTCTCAAAGCCGGCGGCACCGAGCCGCGCGCCATCCGTTTGTTGATAGAGAAGGACGACACGTTCAAGACGGTTGAGTTGCTTTATGCGGGTCATGAACGCCATCCGCACCTCGAGCGCGATGCATCCGTCCCCGACCTGTTGACGGCGATCTTGAGCCCGCGCAGCGGCGCCGACGGATCGGCTCCAGCACCTGCAAAATAGGAGTCGGTGAAGACCTACTTGGTGAACGGACAGCCGCCGCAAACGGCCCGCGCTCTCCTGCTTACTGGCATTTGCTCGTGGAAGCAAAAAAACTCGCCTGTACCGATCTATATGCCTTCAACGCGGATCCAGGCTTCGCCAGCGTGCGGGTCACGCGATTGACGTTCAAGGCATATGCCGCCGGGCTCTGCAGCCGCATCGATCCGCATAAAGCGAGCACGCCGGAGCCCAAAGGAGATCCGGTGGGCGGGACGGTCTATCTGACGGTCGCCGACCGTTGGGGCAACATGGTGTCGTTCATCTACAGCATCTACGATACCTTCGGCGCGGGAATCACCATTCCTGATGAAGGACGGTCAACCGGTCATGGCTTTCGGACTGATGGGAGGCAGCCAAACAGGCACAGGGGCATGTCCAAGTTCTCGTTGACATGATCGATCTGGGCGCCAATCCGCAAGCGGCCAGCGACGCTGCGCGCTTCACCCACGGGCAAGCGACCAACGAACTCGATCTGGAATCGAATCTTTACGATTTGGTCGGAGCGCCCCTGAAGGCCATGGGTCATCAGGTCAAGTCCGCCAACGGCGAGGACATGGGAGGATTTCAGGCGATCTGGTTCCATCCTTATGGCGGGCAGGGCGCCGCATCTACTACGAGTTCCGCGGATCAACCTATATCGGGCGTCTACCGGGCCGCCTCCGATCACCGCAAGGATGGCGAGGCCGTCGGCTGGTAAATGCCATCGGCAGTAAGAGTCAGCGGATGTGGCGTACCTCCATAGCTATTGATAAAACCTATCAAGAATGGGAACTACGTTGAATAGCGACTAGACGAGTTGACGAGGGCGCGGTGCGGCATAACGAAATCTCCGAATAAAATCGGGTCCGCCCTCCATATTGCGTGGACCTTGCGCCCCGCCGGCGACGCACCCATGCGACTGTTTCAATCGCAATACCCCCGTCAACACGCTGATACCACCCATGGGCATCCTGGAAAGCATTCAAGACGCTTTGCCGGTTCAACCGGCGTGTGGAGATCCCATGAGGAAGCAACGAATCGGTCATTTAATGACGCTCTGGTTAGTCATTGGAGGAGTTCTTTCCGGATGTGCGACATTCGAGAAATGCGGATTCACGGGTTGTCCCGGCGACGCGGAAATTACCGCCGAGGTGAAGGCGCTGTATGCCGAACATCCCGAATTGGGGACATCAATCACTGTGCAGACGCTCGATCATGTGGTGTATCTGTATGGTCTGGTCAATACCGCAAAGCATGGCGAACGTGGTGCACGGACGGATTGGTGCAGCTGTTGCGTTTGGTTCACCCGCAGTGGCCGCCGCCGCGCCCGGCGCGAAGCCCCGCAGAGGCACACGCACAGACCTTGGTCGCAGATTACGAACGCTGGCTTCAAGATTGCCGGGGCTTGGCAAGATCGACCATTGATGCGGGTCTCGAGGAGACCCGACGCTTTCTCGCCTGGCACATCCGACATTACCGTTCGGACGCGATCCGTGATTTGTCATTGCCGCAGGTCCACGAGTATATGGGCCGGGCGCGCCGCAGAGATGCGGCGAACGACAATAAAGGCCGTGTCCCAGAAGTTGAGCGCCTTCCTTCGCTTCCTGCATCAGTGCGGGCATGTCCCATTCGATCTTTCGGGCCGGATGATCCGGCCCACGCTGTACGAGTTCGAGTCGATCCCCTCGATTCTGCGACCCGACGAGATCAAGCAGATCCTGCAGGTTACGCGGCGCGATCGATCTGCGCGTGGTCGGCGCGACTATGCGATCCTCACGCTGCTGGCCACCTATGGCCTACGCGCCGGCGAGATTGTGCATCTGCAGCTTCGGGATATCGACTGGCGTGCCGAGACGATCCTGATTCGACACTCCAAGATTCGCGGTACCACGTTGCTACCATTGGTGCCGGCGGCTGGCGACGCGTTACTGAGCTACTTGCGATCAGGACGACCGAAGACCACGGCTCGCGAAGTATTCATTCGGATGTCGGCGCCCCTCCAGGGCTTTAGTCGGGGCAACTCCCTGCACGCGCTCGTCCGCCGACGGATTGCCGCCGCAGGCGTCCGGCCCGTCGGTAAACGCGGGCCTCACGTCTTTCGTCACGCACACGCCGTCGGGTTGCTACGCGCGACCGTGCCCATGAAGACGATCAGCGACCTGTTAGGACATCGCTCGAGCCGTTCGACCGCCATTTACCTCAAGCTCGATAGTGAGGAGCTGCGAGCCGTCGCGCTGCCGCTTCCGACAGCGGAGGGCGCCCGATGAACACCTGGCCCGACACCGATTACGCGCGCGATTGAGCGTTATACCCGCACGCTGCCACTTCGACTCGCAAAGACTCGTCGTATCTACCGGAACGAGTTGATGTCGTTTCAGCGGTTCATCATGTGTAACGGCAATGGTACCGTGACGGAGGATTCCGTGACGACAGTGGGTGCAAGACCGTTTCCATGAGCTCGTGCCTATTGTCGCCGTCGATCATGCACGGTGGGTGCACCACCTCCTTGAGTACCTGGTGCAGCAGGGATATTTGAAGGTCAACCCGATTGCGGCGATTCAGGTCCGATACGGCATCCCCCGACTGGCGTCGATCGTACGCGCGCTTGCCAACGTCGATCCCCACCGGGCTCTCGAGATGGCTGCGCCCGCTGCCGCGCTGGGGAAGCGTACTTGGACCGCTCATGAGCGAGCACCTTGCCTTGATGCGCACCATGGGATATCGCTATGGTAGCCAAGAAGTCCGTTTCTCCGCATTTGACCGCTTTCTGCAGACACGCCCCGATCTGACGGTCCAGCCGCTTCGAGGCGCAACTGGATGCCTGGACTCGCGTAGTCGCCGACGCTCCCCCGCGCCTGGGATGGCGCTCAACTCGGCGCAGAGTTGAGTCGCGCAGTGAGGCTCCGTGATCCAACAGCCGAGTCATTGCCGCGCGACCCACGCCTGCAACGGGCGATCCGCCGCACGTACCGGGCACCCTACATATATTCGCCCGCGGAGGTTGCTCGGATACTCCAGAGTGGCCCGAGAGCTGGCCAGCGCCGCGTTGGCCTTTGTTGCCGGCGACGATGCACACGATGTTCATGCTCGCCTACTGCGCCGGACTTCGGCTCGGCGAGATCCTGCGTCTGAACGTGAGTGACGTTCTGGTCGCTGACGCGGCCATCGAGATTCGCAACACCAAGTTCTTCAAGTCACGTCGTCTGCCACTCGCCAAGAGTACATTCTCTGCGCTCCAGGATTACCTCAAGGAGCGTCGCCGTGCGGGCGGTCCAGACGATCCCGACAGTCCGCTCCTCTGGCACCAGAAAGGCGCCGGGCGTTACTCCATGACCCGGGCGGAGAAGATCCTTTTCGCCGTCTTGCGTCAGGCCGGGATTGAAGCCGGCTCACGGTCGCATGCGGACCCCGTATCCACGATTTTCGCCACGCCTTTGTCGTCAACCGCATGCTCGACTGGTATCGCGAAGGCATCGATCCGGCACCGCGACTGCCCTTACCTGGTGACCTACCTGGGACACAAGAGCCTGCACTCGACGCTCACTTACCTGACCGTCACCCAGGAGTTGCTCCAACTGGCATCCGAACGATACCGATCGAGTGACGCCGGCAAGATACTGCGTGGCAAGGGAGGTGCGTCATGAACGCACAACCAGCTCTGCCCCGGCTACTGCACGCGTTTTTCTACGATTGGGCGATCCAACAACGTAGTCTCTCGCCACATACGATTCGTTCCTACCGCGACACCTGGCGTCTTTTTCTGCGCTTCGCGGCCGAGCGCCACGGCCGACGCGTTGATAGCCTCGGCATCGAGAACCTCGACGAGACGCTCGTACTCGCCTTTCTCGATCATGGCGAACGTGAACGCCGCGGTTCGATCGGCACGCGTAACTGTCGCCTGGCGGCGATTCGCGCGTTCTTCGCCTTTTCGGCGGCGCGAGAACCCGCCACCATTGCGCTGTGCGCCGCGGTTTTGCATGTTCCCAAAAAACGCGCAGCTCGTCCCGCTTTGTGCTACCTCGACGCCGGCGAGGTCGAGGCGATCCTCGCACAGCCCGACCGGACCACGGTGGAAGGCCAGCGCGACCACGCGTTGCTTTCCTTCCTTTACAATACCGGAGCACGGATCCAAGAAGCCCTCGATTTATGTCCGAACGCCATCCGTCTTTCCGCACCGGCGACGGTGAGACTGTTCGGTAAAGGGCGCAAAGAGAGGATCTGCCCTCTATCGCCCGAGACCGTTCAAATATTACGGGCGCTGCTGAACCGACAACCGCGCCATTTCAAGAGCCGCCCCGGCGTCCATTTGAGGTGTTTTTGGTGCGATTTCGGCATGTGTTCAGGGAGGGTCGTGAACTTCCCGACCTGGTAACTGCGCACGTGCACGGCGACGCGTCCGCCCTTGTGCAAGCACTCGACCGTGGTGTCGGTGTAACGCGCCATGAGGTGTTGCCCGACGAGCGCATGCGGAACGCTGTAGTAGTGGCGCGCTACATCAACGTGGTAGTCGATGTTGACCTTCACCTTGGACCACTCGGCATATTCATAGCGCGTGGCGGGCAGCGGCCTTAAGGCCGGCCGGTCGATGGCCTCGAACGCCTCGGCGCGGCAGCCCGGCAGCTTCTTGAACGGCCGGCGATTCAGATCCACAAGCAACTCGGCGATCGCGATGTTGAGCTCGGCGAGCGAGAAGAACTGGCGGTTGCGTAAGCGCGCGAGGATCCATCTCTGCACCACCAGCACGCTCATTTCCACGGCAGGTTTGTCCCTCGGGCGAAACGGCCGAGCCGGTAAAATGGCCGTCCCGTAGTGACGCGCAAAGTCCTCGTACGTCGAGGTCGCTTCCGGTTCATAGCGGCATGCGTTCTTGATCGCACTTTTCAAATTATCCGGAATAAGCAGAGCTGGCGCGCCGTTCATAAATTCAAGGGCTCGGATATTCGAGGCGATCCAGTCCGGCAGTGTCTGCGTCCAGCTCGCTTCTGCGTAGGCGTATTTCGAGGCACCCATCACGGCGACGAAGATCTGCGCGGCGCGTATCTCGCCGCTGGCCATGTCGATGACCGCGGCGGTGTCGCCGCTGTAGTCGATGAACAATTTCTCGCCGGCGCGGTGCACTTGGCGCATTGAGCGCGCGAGGCTGCCACGGTACCGGTGGTAGTGCTCGCAGTATTGGCTGTACCGGTAGGCTCGCTCACCGTGCGCGGCGCTGTACTCCTCCCACAAGAGCTGCAGCGTGACGCCCTTGCGCTTGAGCTCCTGGTGCACGTGCGCATAGTCCGGCGCCACCCCTAGATGCCGCGATCGCCAATTCGGTGGCCCTCCAAGCCCCCGGCGCGACGCGTGTCGTGAGCTCGATCGCCAACGGAAACTAGCGGACGCGCGATTGACAGCCGGCCGATCGAGCAGGGGAGCGCAGACCCAGCCACGGAAGCTGCTGTAGAATCAGTTCTAGCTATCGCCATGAGGCGGGCAGTTACTTTGCGAGTGGGTATCACGGATCGACATAGCCCGAGAAATACACATGAAGACACATCGATTTGGACAACACGCACTTTTGGCAATTGTTACTGTCGCCGGTCTAATATCAGTACCGATTGCTCGCGCTGAGCCGCTGAGTTCGTCGCCCGCCCCGCTAGTCCCGATTCAGGTGCTCTCGGCAAGAAAGGTCTTTCTATCGAATGCCGGATTGGATGGCAATTCAATGGTTGCTTTCAACCGATTTTCCAACACAAAGGCCGGTATGCCATACGCCGATTTTGCCGCCGCGATGAAATCCCGGGGGCAGTATGACTGCGTTGCCACCCCGGCTGACTCAGACGTTGTGTTCGAATTTCGGGTGGAGTCGTATATTTACTCACTTAACGGCCTTGCGTCCTACTCGACATTCCTAAGCGTCATCATTCTCGACACAAAAACGCATTTTGTGCTGTGGACAGTCAAGTCGCCGGTAGACATAACCATAAAATTCGACCAAAACGTAGACACCGCTGTGACAAAATTGCTGGATTCAATAAAGACTCTAGCGGCCACCGGCGGCGATGCCGGAAAATAGCAATGGCCTCCTCCCTTCCCAACGTTTGGAGCTTGCCGCAAACGGAATGCTGATCAACGGGACATTCATCAGCCCATCCACCTAGTAGGGCTTGCCATGATTATCAGAATCGCCCCATGACAATTAGGGAGTGTAGGATGAAAAAGCCGGGATTTTTGGGACTCGCGTTTCTTCTGGCGCTTCCGATGTATGCTCAGGTAAGGGCACAAGCGCCTCAAGCGCCGAAGGATGGATTCTACTTTCCGGGGACGGTCGGTCAGACAGAAACCGATGAATATACGCGCTATGAATTATTGGCGCCGGAGACAGCCAGCTTCAAGATTTACTATGAGGTGACCGCGACGACTGCGGGGGCGAAGTTCCTTTATAACCCCATTCGCAAGGGTAGTTCCGCGAGCGATGAAAGCGTCTATGACGCGATGCTCGGAACGCCGCTGCACTTCGAGGTGGTGAGCGGCGCGGATGCGCGCAACGACGCGTTGATGCCTGACGCGGACTTGGCAACCAACTACATCAAAGTCACGCTGGCGCGGCCCGTTCCAGAACATGGCCAGGGTCGCGTGCTGATCGTCAAGACCTACAAGGATGCGAAGAGCTACTACTTGGATGGGCGGACGCTCGTGTTCAATCGGCCGCTGGGCGTCAAGCGCAACAAAGTGGTGCTGCCGGCCGGGTATGAGGTGGCGGGATTGACGGTGCCATCCCAGATTCTGACGGAGAAAGATGGACGCATTGCAATCAGCTTTCTCCATCCGGGAGAGGGCGAAGCTCCGTTGGTGCTACGAGCGATAAAGGATGCGCAGGTGGGAACGGCGGCACTGCCTAGGGTTTTGACGACGCATCGGAGCTGGGAATCGCCGTTTGTGGGAGAGACGGAGGAGGACCGGCTGTCGGAGCGCGCCCATCAGGACCGGGACATCGTGTACTTCTTGCAGCAACCCGAGACGCACGCGTTCAGCCTGTACCACGACTACACCGAATCGCGAGTGGGTGTGAACGGCTATGCGAATGTGGTTCGCGAAGGCAGCGTTGCGAGTCACCCTTCGGCAAGCATTCTGGATACGGGGGAGCAATTAAAGGCGTTGGAAATGAGCGGCGCGGAAATGATGGCATCAAAGATCAATGTGGGCGAAGCGGTGGCGCCGACGGCCCGGGTGGTGGTGATTCCGTTCGCCGCGCTCAAGACGGGCCAGACCTTACGGCTGCGCATAGCCGAAACGTACGCGGCGCCATTGAGCTACAAACTCGACCATGAGGAACTCGTGTTCGATCGCAGCCTGGGAAGACCGCGAAATGCGGTGGTCTTGCCGTCCGGGTGGTACTGCACGTTCAGCGCGGTGCCGGCGACGTTGAGTCAATTACCGGATGGAAGGGTGCGGCTGGACTACTGGGATGACCGGCCGGAGCCTGCGGATGTGCTGATTAAGGCGAGGCGGCGCGTGGGCGGGGAATGAGGCGCGGCAGTGATTTTCTCTGAACATCAACTGTCGGTGAAGGAGAATTTCGGTAATGACTTGAATCGCTTCAGTCTGATTATGGAAAACGCATATCCCAATTTATGGTAACGGGGGCTCCAGGCAGGCGGCGGTACCAAGGCTTGGTGTGACACTGCCGCTCGGCGCCGAACCCTTAACCCTGACCCGAGTCGGCCACGCGGTCATTCGATGCGCGGGAAAACCCTTCGCAAAGCAGTCGTTCGGCTCGTGTTTGACGCGGCAAGCCGCATCGGTTCACTGGCGTAATCAGACGGCTTTCCGCAGCGTCAAGGTTGAGTGGCACTGTTGCCTTGCAGAAAGACAATCGCGGTGCAGCAGTGCTACTGTTTGAGCCGGTTTATGAAGGAACTCTATAACAGCAGGGAGGATCCGCACATGAGCACGGCAATAAAGTGGATTTTGGCGGCGTCGTTGATTGGCGCGAGTGGGGCGGCGACTGCACAAGTGACCTATGATTACTCCGGCAGTAATTTCGATGTCGTGTCTGGGCTATACACCACGTCGGACTCCGTGCAGGGCTCGTTCACGGTGTCATCGGCGTTAGCGGCGAACCTTGTCGAAGCGAACATCAACCCGTCCAGCTTTACATTCTCGGACGGCGTCCAGGCGATTCACGGTGCGGGATGCTGCTTTAGCATATTCACCAATGCGAGTGGGCAGATCGACGCTTGGAACATTTCAATCTTTTTTCCTTCTAACGGTGTCATCGACATAAACTCACCAAACATAGACCTTGGCGCACCAGGCGAGCCTACAATTTACGACCTTGTCCATACCGGCGGCGACGAAACATCGGTCGCCAGTTCAGACCACGCAGGTGTGTGGACATCGCACATTGCAGCCCCCGAAATCGACCCCGCTTCGGCCGCTAGTGGCTTAACACTGCTCGCAGGGGCTTTCGTGGTGCTAAGAGGTCGTCGTCCGCAACGTCTGGCAGCGTGATGTCTACACCCGCGAGGCACCACTTACTCGCAGCAGGCAGACAGCCAACGATTGGATTCGCACAACTGGCCCATTCTATGCGCTACCTGCTGACGCCTGACTCGTCTCTGCGATCGCACTGACACAAAAATTCAACCACCTCAATGGCCCCAAAAGGGGCCTCTTTGTTTCTGTGGATCTGGAGTGTCTGCTCGACGAACGAGCGGCGCGATTGGAATTCCTGCAGAACTCGAGGCCGAAGGTTTCGTCGTTGCACCGTTCGGTACGGGGACCGGTACGCTTTATACCGACGCCCGCGATCTAAAGCTGACATCGAAAACGGTAGATTGCGGAAACGTGTAAGCCGACCTGCGTGCTGGAGCAGGATATCGCAACAAAGATCGCGGCGCGTCTGGCCCATGCTGCGATTGCCTAGACGACGAGCATCTCATTACGGCACGGCCCGTTACCGAAAAGGACAAGAGAGTTACCGAAGATCCGTGTCACCGACATCAACTATCAGTGGTTTATGCATCATACTCATAATTTGACATAATATACATTATGCGAAGGCATGGCATGTTTGGATCTGTTGAGTTTCTAGGCGTTTCCACCAGTTATTCACCACTACAGCCTGCGACCTCAATGGTAGGTTTAGCCGTTGCATCAATCGAAGGATGCCGGCTTGTTCCAACAGATCTACAACCCGTTGGTTCCCGTTGCTCTTCACGGTCCGTTGCTCACGGATAAATGGGGACTGCCGCGGTATTGGTCAGCAATTTGGTCAGTGGTGTCGTCTGGCCACCTGGCGACTTCGACGCATACAAAGAAACTGCGTTACATAGAAGACCTTTACGCGCATGCAGACCGCCTGCTTGGTAAACACGCTCTGGATGACGCCTTAGGGAGCCTGAACGAAACGGCTTTAGCCGAGATTCTCGAATCTTGGTTTGTGTCGATTCGAAACCGATCAACGGTAACCCGGTCTGATGAGAAGCGCTGGCAGACCGGTCTCGCATTTGTCACCTCTACGGTCACCTGGCTCTCCACGAGCGGCACATCGAACGATCGGCTCCAGAGGATCGAACAGCGAATTCATCGGCTCTCAACGCTTTACAATCAGCTGCACGTCCACAAAAGCGCCCAGGCCGAAATCATTCGTTCACTGCCGGCGACTATGGTCGAATGGCTCTATAAGACACTGGACCCGGCATCGGCAGACAATCCGTTTAAACGCGCAAGAAAACGCTGGTGCGTGTTCGTCGCCTTCGTGTTGATGCTACATCAAGGTCTCCGTCGCGGCGAGATGCTACTTCTGCCAGCGGACGTGATCAAAAGCGAGTACGACCACAAACAGCAAAGAATGCGGCACTGGCTATCTGTACGCGAAAACAAGTACGCGGAATCTGATCTGGATCCTCGATATTCGAGGCCCCAGATCAAGACGGTCCATTCACTCCGACAGGTTCCGGTGAGCGAGTCAACAGCGACATTGTTGCAATCTTATGCCGAGAATTACCGGGGTCGACCGAACCATTCGTTCTTGTTGAACGCCCAGTCGAATAGGCCGCTTTCCACTGAATCATTGACGAGCGCGTTCAAGCAAATCTCAGGCTCGATGCCCCCGCGCGTGTTGAACGATTTAAGGCAGCGTACAGGCAAGGAATCAATCTCGCCACAGGATCTCCGGCACACCTCCGCCGTCGTCCGGCTTCACCAATTGCTCGAAAAGGGCGATTCGATGGACGAGGCCCTTCAAAAGCTGCGAACCTTTTTTGGCTGGTCAAAGAACTCACAAATGCCGCTGCGGTATGCCCGCGCGGTTTTCGAGGATCGACTGGCTGGTGTCTGGAACAACGCGTTCGACGATCGCGTCACCCTACTTCGCTCCCTTTCACGAGAACGTTAGGATGAACCGGTCTGCCACATCCTTTGAGCCGATCAGCCAGTCTGCTGGCGCCGATGATCCCGTCGATCAGGTGATCGCGCGTTTACCCCCGCTTCCCTCCGTAATTCGCTACTACGATGAATTCGACGATACGGCCCGCTCTATTCCCAACTCGACCGACACCGACAAGTTTGAGGTTTGGATAAATGGAACTCGGA
>CAVTID010000006.1:0-1297158 GCA_963734645.1 uncultured Gammaproteobacteria bacterium | reverse complement strand
CTGTCCGGTACCTCATAAGCTGCAACTGCCAATTCCTTTGAAACAATAGCTTACGTGTGCGCTGGCCATCATAAGCTGCCTCTGGATTGACGCATTAGCTGCCATTTTCTCCACAGATTTACGCATAAGGTGCCATTTCCCGAATCGAGCAATCAGGCGCCTCCTGGCACGATTTCAGTGGGAGTGCGCCCGCCTAGCTGTCGAACGAATGAAGGCCTGATGGGCACCCTTTTACGGCTGGTCTAAACTCGCGATTGGATGCAGTTGATGACAAGGATGATCCCATGACGAAGCGCCTGCTCACGGAAGCCGAGTTGATTGCGGAACTGAATTCGCAACTCCGCAAAGACGCTGACTACCAAGAAGGAATGGCTTTTGTTCCATACCCACTGATGACCCATTGAGTCTTTCAAGCTTTTTGAGACTTCCGGGTATCAGGGCGGAGTTTCGCAAGGAGTTCCCAAAGCCAAAGCGTATTCTTGCTGCGCCACTCCTCGCCAAACCGCTGTCGAACCGTTACTCAACCGTGGGGACGGCGTTTGACTATCTGCTACGGTTTTACCTTGAACGCACCATTCCGCATGCCAAGAGGCGGTCTTGGGTTGCGGAGGCTGGACTTCGGGCGTTAGGCGGTCTTACCGATGTTGTCGATGTGGACACGAATGACGTGTTGACCGAATATGAAAATGACGAGGTTGCTGCGGGATACAAGGTGTATCGCGAAGCACACGCCGCGTACACCCGATACTTGAAGAACGCAGTTGTGAGCACCGCCCTCCTACAAGGGGCGCTTTGCTTAGCGCAACTGGACGGCGTGATTAGATTTGGCGCTGCCGATGGCCTTGGAACGAGCTATCCGGAAGACCTGCGAGATCTTCGCGCCTTGATGAGGCTCATTCGGCCTGAACTATTTCCAAGTAACCGCCGGTGCTTGCTAAACCCGACCTTTGGGAATGCCTCGCGAAGTATCGGTGGTGCAGATGCGGATTTGATCCTCGATGACCTGCTGATCGACATAAAGACCACAAAGCATCTGGTGCTGACCCAGGATCTTTTCAACCAGCTTATAGGTTACTACGTGCTGCACGAAATTTCGGGTCTTAAAGATGGACGGCGGAAAAGCCGAATCAATAAGCTCGGGATCTATTTTGCGCGCCATGCACACCTGGAGGTTTTCGAAGTCAAAGATGTCATCAACCCGAAGACGTTCCCCGGCTTCCTGCAATGGTTTTCAGATAGGACAACGCCTCGCAGGAGGCGCAAGGTGAGCAGGTCCAAGCTTTAGCGTGGCAGGCATTGCTCTGCAAAATCCTATTTTTTAGGCTCTGTCACAAAGTCGTGTTGGTTGCCGTCTCGAAGGCGAACCGCAGTCCACCCGGGCGGGCCGTCGGATCGTTCAGGGCGCCAGGCGCTCCTAGCGCCGTTCGAACAGCAACTGGGGCCGAGGCGTTGGTCCCTGTGTTCCCTGAAGGAACGAGCCAGAAACGGCGGGCAGGTCCCGTAGCCGCGAATGGCGCGCAGCGTTTGTTGCAATGTGGAATCTTAGATTGATTGGTATTGCATATTAGTCTTTTTAAGGTCAATATACTATAATAATTAATCTATTGAGATCGCAGCTAGATTAACTTGTACCAATTTTTGGGCCGCTTAAGGCCATTACACTATGGAAACAAATCTCCGCACCCTCGGGCCCACGGGCGCGAAAGTTGTACTCACACTTCGAGAGCACGGGCGCTCGATCGTCCGCGTGCGCGACATCCGGGCTTTGGTCAGCTCCGATGCTTCGGCGCGAGCCGTCATCAAACGCCTGCTGCGCACCGGCTGGCTGGCGCGCGCGACGGGCGGCGTCTACCTGCTGCTGCCTCCGGAACATGGACCGGACAATTTGGGCGAAAACAACCCCATGGCCCTCGCAACGGCGGCCGTCGATCCCTCCTATGTGGGTTGGTGGTCCGCGGCCGCGCATCACGGGTTCACAACGCAAAACCCATTGACCGTGCTCGTCGCGGTGACGCGGCAGGTGCCGGCGCGCGAGGTCGAGGGAACCCCAGTGCGCTACGTCGCGCTGTCGGCGAAGAAATTCTTCGGCTATCAGCTGTACCCCGTGTTTGGGCGCGAGGTGCCGATCTCAACCCCAGCGAAGACCGTCATCGACTGTGTCGATCGGCCCGAATTGGCCGGCGGCCCCAGCGAGGTTGCCCGGATCCTCAACCAGGCACTGGCGACGGTAGACCCGGTTGACCTCCAAGACGCGGCCCTCAAACTCGGCTCCAAGGCTCTGCTACAGCGGCTTGGATTTTTGACCGACCTCCTCGAAAAGCCCCTGCCCTCTGCCGTGCGCGCCGCGTTTCGCGACCGGATTCCGAAGAGCGCGCGCTCGCGCTTCGGACGGGGCGAACCGCGTGACGGAGATATCGGCTTCGTCGCCGCGTGGGGCCTGTATGTGGACGCGCGCCGTGGCGATCTTCTGGCCGAGAGCCCTCGGAGGCACGCGTGATAAGTGCCAACGAGATTCGTCGAATTGCCGCAAAGTCCGGCGCGCGCAACGTCAAGAACGTCGAAACCGATATTCTGCTCACCTTCTTGCTGCAGCTCTTCCATGAGCGTGGCGTACTCCAACATCTCGCCTTCAAGGGCGGCACGATGCTTCGCAAAATGGTGTTTGGTCCGCGCGGCCGGCTTTCTACAGATCTCGATTTCACCGCCACCAGCGAGTTGTCTCCGGATGACCTGACGCTCTTCTTGATTGAGAGCCTCGCCGAGCCGTATCGAGGATTGACGTTTTCGGTGGGCGAGCGCAAGGACTGGTACCTGGCGGGGTCCGGCTGCGGAGCGTCCCCACTGGTTTGCCATGCCGACAACCCGGCCGGTGTGCGAATCAAGCTCGAGGTGAGTATGCGCGAGCGCCCGGTGCTGCCGGTGACGTCGCAACCGCAGCTTCCTCTTGATCATTTCCCCCAACTGGATTTTCGCCCCGCCGATATCCCGTGTCTTGCCCTCGAAGAGATCCTCGCCGAAAAATTGCGAGCTGCCAGCCAACGCTCAAAAATTCGCGATCTGCATGACCTTGCCGAAAGCGTGGACCGCCCCTTTGATCGGCCGCTCGTGCGCGGGGTGGCCGTGCTGAAGCTATGGAGTCAACGCGAGGCGCTCGACTACACCGCGATCATCACGCGGATCCGCAGCCACGCGGACTACAACCTGGCGGATCTGTCCTCGCTCCTGAGAAAGGACCAAAAACCCAATCTCGATCGACTCATCGACCGAGTGGCCGGCGGGTATCGATTTCTCGGCGAGCTTACGGAGCTGGAACGATCGGTCGCATCCGACCTCAGCGGCCACCGGCAAGATCTTGTCGCGCGCCTTACCGGGCATCTGCAACAGGGGGCGGGACCAAACCCTCCGGAGTCTGCCTAGCGCCGCCGTGTCGGGGCGCTTGGCGTATCGCTCCCGCCCACGGCCGGTGTTCTCGACGTGGCTGCCACTGGTTGACCAACACGATTTGGTGACAGAGCCATTTTTTATGTGCAAGCTGCCACGACTTCAACTCGTCCTGCCCCATTCCATTAGCCTCAATTGCGCAATAACTCGATAAACCGACGAAGTGAAAACCTCTCACTTTTTAGAACTGTAGTCCAACGCTTGGTCAGTTATACCCTTCATGGCGGCCGCGTCGCCCTTTAATGTGCGGGCGATGTCATCGATTCGTTTTTGAACTACGGGTTTGGCCACCTCGTAGGCTTGGATGGCCGCCGGCTGGTTGGCGCAGTGGGGTAAGGTCGGGCTCTGGTGGCAGGGACTTTCGGCGATGGCAGCATCAAACTGCTGGAGATGAACGTGCCCTTGGCTAACCATGTTGTCCCATGCGTTGTCATATAGGTTGAGGTTGAACACCGTATGGCTGACGGCGAACCGCAACTGACCGGCTTGGAAGCTTGTGCGGGGGTATTTCTGTTCAGTGGCCCATTGTCGTTGGGCCTGCTCCACCGCATGAACATGGGTGGCATGAAATTCAGTGAGAGTCTCGATATTTTTGGGAGTTTGAACCACCGCGGCATAGTCGGTGAGTCGCTTGTTTAAGTCCGCGACTGAGGCATCTTCATCCGCCAAGCGTTTCTGTCTCTGGATAGCCGCTCCTTGATTCTGGAACTGCTGAACAGCGCCCTGGTAGTCGCCGGGGCTGCCGGCTTTGAACTGCTCTTGTCCGTTGGGGTTGGCAAGCGTGATCACTCCGCCCTCAATGGTACCTGACAGGTTGAGGCCGGGGATCAGCGAAATGAGAGATTTCGCCACGAGGGTGAGGGCATGTCCATCGGCCACCCCACCGATGTTGGTGCTGTCCCGAGTGATTGACCCGTTTGGGTTGAGTGTAGTGCTCGATAGCGAGCCCAACAGTTGACCATCCTGCGCCTGGGTGATCTGGAGCATCTCCACAAATCCCTGCCCGCGGGCAATATAGGTGCCTGAGGCCCCGTGAGCCGAGCAGCCGGTGGCGAACACCGCTATTGCGATACACGCCATGATGCGTTGGGTTTTCATCGCCCGTCTCTCGCCTGTTCTACTGGAGCGCATTCTAAGTATGGGCAGACTGGGATTGAGGGTGCCATGTTCTGCTTCACAACTATTGCCCGAATACGGCAGCGCAAACGCCATTTATCGCGTTAACTCCTCGAAGCCAGCCGAGGGTATGTAGCTCACCCTTACCGTGATCGGCGCTGTCGGAACCTTCTTGTAGTACCGCGCGTTACCAGGTCGCCTTAAGCAGGGTTAACCGCTGACGGCAAGACGGTACATTGTCTTCGCTACCAGCCAGCTTGGAAGTTGGCATCCCGCGCCGTTCGTGAACCCCAGCCGACATATACCGATCGAGGTTCAATTGAGGCGAAGCCGATCGTGCGGGTCAGAAAGTAAAATGAAGAGTGGCAGATTCATGGGAAAATTCGCGATTACTTTGCCGGAAGGCGGCCCGTCGCATAAGGCTGCTTGGGTCGAACAGAGACGGACGCCCGGGATGAACCGCCGACCGGCAGCGCCCGGCCACTGGTCAGTCACGATCGTGAACTGATTGCCGAAAAGCTGCCGTTGAGTCGTCGCGTAGGTTACCGTCGCGGCGTAAAATAACCTACGGCGTGGCCTTCTGCGTAGCCAATGCAGAGAAGCCGCGTCGCACTCGCGTACCTGTTTAACCATCACAAGGTAACTACTACGCTCAAGTGGCGTGGTGGGCTGACTAAAATGGCTCCCCGGTACCTGCGCTATCCTTGCGGCGATAATCGCATCGTTTTCCGGGAAGGTGGCGCTGTCACACCCTCTCGTGTAAAGATCGGCGTGGGGATCAAAAAACAAACAACAAGCAGGAGTAACTTATGCGATCTTCAATCATCGTTCTTGCGGTGGTAGTGGCAGGATGCGTGAGTTCCGGGACGAAGGTCACGCAGGAGCAGGCGGCAGCGTTCGAAGTCGGAAAAACGACAGAGGCGCAGATCATCGCGGCGCTCGGTGCGCCGAATCAGTCGTCCACCCTTTCTGACGGCACGCGCTTGGATATCTACATGCATATCAGCGCGCATGCGAACGCAGCAAGCTACATTCCAGTCGTTGGTCTCTTCGCTGGCGGCGCCAAGGGGACGAATGATACGGCGACGTTTACCTTCACGCCTGATCGGGTGCTCAAATCGACCTCAAGCAGTTCGGGAACAACGAACGTCAATACGGGGCTCGCAAATCAGCATTAGTCTGCGAATTCCATCGCGTGTGGTTATCGCGATGCGTTAAGCCCTCGTCGCGACATCAATCGGAACAATGCTGATCTCCAAATGGATTGTTCACTGTCACCCAAAGCTGCTCTGTACGTCAGTACAATGTTTATAGTTGGAGCAAGATTTATTATGTACCGTGCCACGTTGTTCCTTATTCGGAATGCTGTTTGTATTGTATTCGCGGTTGTAGGAATGAACGCACACTCATTCGCAGCCCAACTATTGTCCGCGAGTGCCTGTACGTTTGTGGTGCACGTGCCGGGGGCATTTGGCGGTACAAATCTGAACTATCATATGCAGAAGGGCGCGCTCTTCACTGAAAACGCCGACCATAAATTTTGTGGTCCGGTGGCTCAGTTGACGCCTTTCGGGGAATCCAAGGGAGATCAATGCTTCGCCATTGACGACGGAAAGTTAATCTCCGGTAAGTGGTCGAACAAAGTGGCTTCGTCCGACTGTGTCTTCTCAGACGGCGGTGAATTCAACACTCCGTTCGATCCTAGCAATTTCACCACCTGGAGCGGTGACGGGTCTGCAAGTTTGCACGGCCAAGCATTCTTGAAGACCGTTGGCGGAGACATAAAAACATGCGCCGGAGAAGTCGTCTTATTACTGCCTGGAACACCTTACGTCGATGAGCTTCTTGCCAAGGGTGAAGCAGGGGTGTCGGTGAGCCCGGATCCGCGGCTGATGGCTCTCTCCCATCGAACGGTATGTGATGCCCAGGGAAATTTCTCACTCTCTCGACTACCCGCACAAAAGTGGTATGTGCTGACAAGAGTGACTTGGGGTGTCCCGCACATCGAGTCTCCCGTCGAAAGACCAGGTCCGCTGACAGCCCTTTTGCTCGGTATCCATGCGCCACCTGCGATGGACCAACAGGGTGGAGATCTAATTCAATCGGCAGAGTTAACGCCCGGGGATAACCAGGTTTTCTTGACAGAGCGCGATAAGCGTTGATGATTATGTCGTTTGCGGAATATGCGGAAGCACAAAGCTATTCTCTGCCAACACCCGACAGCATGCTGGCCACCAGTTCCTCGACCGCGGATAGTGGTTGCCCCGTCACTGCTGATTGTTGCAATCTCTAAAGCATAGGTTTCTACTGCGTCGCGGCGCTTCAGGACAGCCTCCTTGAGGGGTGGATGACATCGGGCTTCCGCTGTCTGCTGAATCGCGTGACCGCCCGACAAGTGCGAGCGTTTTCTTTTTGAACGATGAAAAGCGGACGTTCCCGACCGGCAGGAGAGGCTTCACAACTATTGCCCGAACACGGCAGTGCAAGTGCCATTTATCAGTTGTGCAGCTTGGGGATTCGAGGCCGAGGCTGTCATCGGTGCCGAGGGGCATTAAGCAGCAACTTTCTTATAACCGCCATTTGAGCGCCGCCCGAAGGCTCTAAACAAGGGTTAAGGGCATCACGGCCCCGGCGGGCACCCAACTTCCTCCACCCGTGGGCGGGTCAAACTCCTCCACCCTGATGCCGTAAATCGACGCCGGTCGGCGCCGAGCTAGAGAGCGGCGGCGGGACGTTACGCTGTGCCCTTTTTCTGCGGAAAAGGGGGCCGGGAGTGAACGTCTTGAAGCCAAATTTGCGGATTTCGGTCCAGACCCTGCTGGATGCAGGCAAATCCCAGCGCGAGATTGAGCGGGTGCTGGGGGTGGATCGCAAGACGATCCGTCGCATCCAACAGCAGTCAAAATCCCCCGGGGTGACCACCGGGAATTACGCGGGAAAAACCTCCGAAACGGCCGAGACCTCGGAGCAAAATCCCCCACCCCGCCCACCGGCTCAGAAGCCGGTGGCCACCCTATCGGCCTGCGAGCTGCACCGCGGATGGATCGAAAGCCAGGTCGCGCTTGGGCGTAACGCCGTGAGCATCTACCAGGATCTTTCCGAGAGGTTTGGATTTGCCCACCAGTACACCTCGGTCAAGCGCTTCGTCGCGCGGTTGAAGGCCCGCGAACCGGAACGCTTCGACGTCCTCGACGCGCTTCCCGGCGAAGAGGCGCAGGTCGACTTCGGTCAAGGGGCGCTGACCCGACTGCCGAACGGCCGATACCGCAAACCGTATCTGTTCGTGATGACGCTGAAGTACTCGGGCAAGAGCTTTCGCAAGGTCGTGTGGAAGGCCGATCAAGAGACGTGGGCGCGCCTGCACGAGGAGGCCTTCCGCGCGTTCGGTGGTTCGGTCACTTACGTGGTGCTCGATAATTTGAAGCAGGGCGTGCTGGAGCCGAATCTGTATGACCCGCTCTACAACCCGCTGTATGTGGCGATGCTCGCCCATTATGGCGCGGCCGCCGACGCGGCGCGCGTCGTGGATCCGAACCGCAAGGGGACGGTGGAGAACGCGATCCAGCACACGCAGTCCACGGCGCTCAAAGGCAGGAAGTTCGAGTCGATCGAGGACCAGAACGTGTGGCTTGCGCACTGGGAGGAGCGCTGGGCGGCGCCTCGCATCCATGGGCGCAAGAAGCGGCAGGTGCTGGCGCTGTTCGCCGAGGAGAAGCCGGCGCTGAAGCCGCCGCCGGCAACGCGCTTCCGGTACTTCCGCGAAACCTCCCACACGGTCGATGACAGCGCGCTGGTGCAGGTCCTGCGCGTGTATTACTCGGCTCTGCCGGCCTCTCCGGGCGATGTCGTGACGGTGCGCCTGTACGACCATGACCTGGAGATCATCGACTCCGCCGGTCAACTGCTGCGTCGACACACCCGTTCGTTCACGCCCGGGCACTTCGAGATGGAGGAGTCGGATCGGATCTTCAATCCGTCGCGGGAAACCGTCCGCCTGCTCGGCAAAGTCGCCAAGCTCGGTCCAAACAGCCTGCAGCTCGGTCGAGAGATCTTCCTGCGCCTGGGTCGCCCCGGGCAGAAGGCCCTCTACGGTCTATCGAACTTGCCGCGCCGCTATGCGAAGCAGGACATCGAGAACGCTGCGAAGCACGTGCTCGGCTTGACGCAGCCGACTTACCACGCGCTCAGGCGTGTCCTCGAGCATCGCGCCGCCGAGATCGAGCACCGCGCGGTCATGCCCGAGTTGCAACAGGCCGGCCCACACATCCGCGATATCGAGGAGTACCACGCCTTCTTCGAGAACGCACAACGCTTTGACGATGAGACGACGATAAACCCGTAAAACCACTGGAGACAATACAATGACGATGACGATTACAGAACTCGAGCGCTCGCTGCGGGCGCTGCGACTGTCGGGAATGACCGCGACCCTCGAGACCCGTGCGCTGCAGGTGGCGCAGCAGCAGATGGACTTCATCGAGGCGTTCTCCGCCCTCGTGCAAGACGAACTCGATCGGCGCCGATCCCGGCTGATCGATCGGCGGTACGCGTTCTCGGGACTCACAGAGCGCAAGGACCTCAAAGACTTTGACTGGCAGTACAATCCGAAGAATCCGCGGCGCGACATCCTCGAGCTTGCGAATCTCAAGTTCATCGAGCAGCGCGAGGACGCGCTGTTCATCGGATCGCCGGGCGTCGGCAAGAGTCATATCGCCAAGGCGCTCGCGCTGCTCGCCGTGCAACGCGGTTACACGGTGTTCTATCGCGAGGCGCATGTCCTCGTCGATGACATCCACCAGGCGCGTGAGCTCGGCGAGCTCAGAAGGTACCGCGCGACGATCAAAGCCGCAGACCTAGTCGTGATCGACGATCTGTTCTTGCGCAAGTTGCCGCCCAACGCCGGCGACGAACTCGCCGACCTCATCATGAGTCGTTACGAGAAATCTTCCACGCTGATCACGTCCAACAGGGACATCGACGACTGGGCGAAGCTGTTGGGCGATGCCGTCATCGTCACGCCGCTACTCGATCGGCTGATGCACCACGGTCACTTGCTCAAGTTCGTCGGCAAGAGCTGGAGACTCAAGGAATCCGCCGAACGCCTTGCCAAGGCCCGTCAAACCGCGTAATCATCCCTCGTCCCGACGCCGTCAGGTGGGGGAGTTTGAGGTGCCCGCCGGGGAGGAACCGCAGCTTTCAAATTCCCTTATCCTTCTAAAGCACGGCCGCGAGGCTGTATGTGATATCGCACGCGAGCAGGTGCGTCAGATTCTCCTGTCCACATTAAGCATCACTTGGGAGTCTGCGACGAAGGGCGACCTGGGCCGAAAGGGCCACGCAGTGTTGGCTCGCCTTGCGCTCGAAGGCTACCTTGCCTTTGACACGACCCTGCCGATTTCATCGAAGACTCGTTTTTGGCGAACCGCGCCGAAAGGTCCGAGTGCGCTATGAGTACTTCAACGTTTACGGAAGGCACCGTTGTCGAAATCGACAACCGGCTCTACAAACTCCTGCGAAAAATCGACGCGGAAACCTGGCAAGCGGAAGAGTCTCGCACCAAGAGAATCTCGGAGTTCAAGGCACTTGCGCTGCGCACTCTCTATGCCGACGGACAACTGAAGTTCTACTGTGAACAGACGGCAGCTCTGGCCCCTGAAAGGAGCGCAGTAGTTGAATTCCGGCCAGAGCAATGGGACATGGCCAAAACTCGCCGGGCCTACGTTATCGCAGTGTTGGATCTTCCGGCGACTGAATCGCGGATAGTTCGTGTCATCCAAGAAGTTTGGGAAAAGATTCGCCAACCCTCCAAAGCACCTAACCCAGTCAAAGTGCTCCGCTGGAAGAAAAAATATACCCAGGCGGCCCGGGACATTCGGTCGCTCATCGATCGGTCTGACCGTAAGGGTAACAAGTCCAAACGCTATGCCGATGAAACGGCGAACTTCGTTACTGAAGCGATCGACCTGGTGTACCTCAAGATCGAGCGCGGGACGATCCAAGATACGCTTGACCGGGCGTCAGCCCTCATCAATCGAGAAAATAAGCTGCGACCCGACGCGATGCAACTCCTGTTACCCACGCGGCGATTGGTCAAGCGAATGATCAATGGCCTTCCAGCATATGATCGGTACGCTGCGCGCCATGGCCGGGTCGCTGCAACGAGACACTTCCGTACTGTTATCGCTCATCGAACAACGGAAGCCCCGCTTGAACGGGCCGAAATGGATCACACCCAGCTCGACAAGATGGTCATCGACGACGATACCGGAATGCCACTCGGGAGGCCCTGGCTTACCGCCTGCCTCGACGACAACACCCGCAACGTCCTTGGCATCCATGTGAGTTTTGAGCCGCCTAGCCACTTCACCGTTGCACGCTGTCTAAAACACGCATTTCTCCCGAAGGTACGACTGCGACAAGACTATCCCGCGATCAAAAACGACTGGATGGCCCACGGCGTCATGCGCGAATTGGTGGTCGATAACGGCGCCGAGTTTCATAGTGAGAGTCTTGAAAACGCCTGCTATTCCTTGGGCATTGAACTCCACTACTCGGCTCGAAAGACGCCCTGGTTTAAAGGCAAGATCGAACGGTGGAACGGAACCGTCAACCGAGAGACGGCTCACGGTACTCCGGGTACTACGTTTCAAAATATCTTCGAAAAGAGCGAGTACGATCCGGTCAAACACGCCGTAATCAGATATAGCGTCCTCAAGGAAATCATCAACACCTGGATAGCTGATGTTTATCATCAGCGGCCACATCGCACACTTAAAATTCCCCCTGCGCTGATGTGGGAAAGAAGTATTTCGCCGGATGCCATTCCGGTGCCCGATGACCTCGGCAAACTCGATGCGATTCTCGGTCGCAACGAGGTACGACGACTCACTCACAAGGGAGTCGAACTCTACGGCCTTCTCTATAATTCGCCCGAGCTGACGATCTTGCGCCGCGATCTCGGCGATAAGTTCGACGTCGAAATACGGGTCGACGCCGCAGACATTGGCAAAATCATCGTTTTCTCTCCCGACAAGCGGCAGATGTTCACCGTGCATTCGCTGTCACCCAAATACGCCGCCGGCCTGTCGGAATGGCAGCACCGCGTCTGCAAGCGGTATGCCGCCACGCAGAACAAATTCGACGACGAGGGGTGGCTCGAGGCCAAATTACGCATCGCAGAACTCATTCAAGGCGAAGTGCTCCACAAAAAGCAGCGCACTCGCTCAAGAGTCGCCCGGTACAACGAGAACGCCAAGCCGATCGTTTCCGCCGAGTCCACGACGCCACAAATTAGCTATAGCGCCACTTCCGTAGTCCAGGTCGCGGAGCAGCGCCAGCAGCAGGTGATGCCGCCTGCCGCACCGAGCCCGGCGGAGGGGCCCGCATTCGCGGAAGCGCCCAAGAAGACGTTCAAACCTGTCCTTCGGGACCGCAATCATCGGTTCACCGAAACCGAGGAGCTCTCCGATGCTTAATCCCAGAAACGTCGTGGACAGCACCCTGGTACCTCATACCGCATTTGACCGCGCCTGCTCGCGCCTCGAACAGTGTTTTGACTATGCCGATGGGGCGGTCGAGCCCATCTGCATCGCCCTCATGGGGGAATCGCGAACCGGAAAGAGTCGCGCTCTCGAAGAGTGCTTCACTAATCATGCCCAAGAAAGAAAGCGGGACGGGCTCAACGTGCCAATCCTGCGCGTGAAGGCGCCCTCAAAGCCCACCGTCAAGGGCCTTGTCGAATTAATGCTACGGGCAATGAGTGACCCGACTTTTACTGTCGGAACCGAAAATGCGAAGACGATCCGTTTGCTAACGTTGATGAAAAACACCGGGACTCGGATGGTCATGATTGATGAGTTTCAGCACTTTCAAGACAAAGGCTCACAGCGCATCATGCACCACGTCGCCGACTGGCTGAAGATTCTCGTGGATGACAGTAAGGTGGCCCTTGTGGTCGCGGGGCTGCCGAGCAGTGGCGCCGTAATCAGTCAAAATGAGCAACTCGCCGGTCGATTTCTGTCTCCTATTTTGATGCCTCGCTTTGACTGGAAGATCGATAATCACCGAGAGGAATTCGTCGGAATCCTCGGAGCATTCCAAGAGTCGATTGGCCAATTCTTTGACCTACCTCGGCTTGATTCCGCAGAGATGGTATTTCGCTGCTACTGCGCTACCGGTGGCTTGATGGGATACCTCACGAAGGTCCTGCGGCATGCGGTCTGGGATGCTATCGACGGCGATCGAAAGCAGATCACGCTCGAGCATCTGGCAGCCGCCCACAAATCCGCGGTTTGGCGCCGTGCCGAATCGTCCGAGATATCGCGACCCTTTAGTCGAAGTTTTATTCCTCTCCCTTCCGAGGATCTCCTCGCAAAGGTCATGTATGTGGGCACTCCCGTCGAAGTCGTGAATCCCCCAAAAAGGACCCGGCCCCGCGCTCGTCAATCCGAAAGCCTCCAGCAAGCATTGAGCGCAAGTTAGCCATGCCGCCGTTACTAGTTCGCACTCCTGCCCCGTTGTCGAACGAAAGCCTATTCGGATTCGTCTTGCGCGTATCAGAAACCAACGGCTACGACAGCCCGCGACACCCGCTACGACTAGCAGACATCTCCCGCGGCCAGGTCTTTTCAGCCGGGTTCCCGGTCGATCGATTTGCGAAAATTCTTGGCTTCAACGGCGCCGAACTCACCGCGATTACGCATCGCAAAGATCAAGGGACCACTCGTGAGTACAAGATTCTAGGCCACAGTTTGGGCCGAGGCTTGCGCAATGCGCCGCTGCGATTGCGCCGCCCCGCGTTCTGTTCGCAATGCGTCGAGGAGGCGGGGCATATCGATGCCTTCTGGGATCTCGAGGCTGCCATTGCGTGCCCGACGCATCGCTGTTTGGTCACTCGACACTGCCCCATCTGTGCCGCGCCGGTAGATTGGCGCAGACCCGGGCTGCTCAAGTGCGCCTGCGGCGCGCAGCTCACGAACAAGTTGTGAGAGCGGTCAGTTAATTTGATGGGCTGATTTTCACGATCGGTGATGGGCCATCGGCGATCGTGACCGCGGCGTCGGCGCCGCGGTCTTTTCCGGGTTATCAGAACGGTGGATCGGGGAGTGGCCGCGAGGGCGTGGGATCGTTGTAATGCTTTCGTTGATCGAGTGCGTGATGCCAGCGGTGCATCTGAGCGAAGTAATGGTTTTGGAAGCGGTGGTAGAAGGCATCGATGAACTGGTCGATGGCAACCACAGCCTCGTCGGGCATGTCGGGGAACACGAACGGATCGATGTCCTCGGTCATGTCAGCGAGCCCCAGCGCGGCGCGGAGTTGGAGTTTCCGGTGGGGCGAACACCTGTAGATACAGCTTCTCATCAAGTTCGGTGATTTCTCGCTGCGCCGCCGTCATCAGGAGTTCCGCCGCCATGCCGATGAAGATGCGGTAGTTGCCGGCGGCGTGGTCACACAGGGTATTTCGCAGTTGCTTGGTCATGAGGCTCGCATTGCCGGCGGTGGCGAGCAGATGTTCGAGGCAGGCCAGGAGCTCCTCGCGGGTGGCAACGCCGGTGGCCAACCGGGTGCGGATGCGCGAGCCCAAGGGGATGAGTTCCTCGCGGCGCAGTTTGTCGAGCAGGCGCGCATCGCCCGAGAGAACCACGCACAGCAGGGACTGGGAGTCGAACCGGGCGCTCGCCAGGAGGCGCAGTTCACTCAAGACCATCGGCGTCATCTCCTGTGCCTCATCGACCAGGACGACCGGTCGGCGGCTGGCGGAGCCTAAATGATCGAGCCAGCGGGCGCGCAGCGCCTTGAAGCCGCCCCAGCGGTTGCTGACGCGGATGGAGATCGAGAAGATATCGCCGAGTTCTCGATAGAAGTCGCTCAAGTTGCTCTGCGGATGGTGGATGACCCCGACCGAGAGGTCCGCCAGTCGCGCGAGGCGCTCGGCGAGCAGGCGCATGACGACGCTTTTGCCGGAACCGGGGTCGCCGTGGATCAACGCGAAGCCGCCCTCGCGCAGGTGCGCCTGTTCGATGCGCCAGCAGAAGTTCTCGACTTTGGGCGGCACGTACAGCGCCTCGGTCGGCACCTCCGGGGTGAAGGGGTTCCATTTGAGCCCATACAGGGCCAGCAGTTTTTGATTCATACAGCGTCATCCTTCTCGGCGGTGGGTAAATAGGCGGGCGGTAAGCCAGTGGCGGCATAATCGGCGATCATCTTCTTTAGCAGTGGCGCGATGCCGGTGGCCGGCATCGCGCTCGTGTCGATCGCGGTCGGATCGACGCGCCGGCGCAGCGCATCGGCGTTGGCCGCTTTATCGAGGGGGCGCACCGGGCAAAGGATCTGGCCTGAGCGGGCATCGATCAGATCGACACGGCTTAAGTCCCAGCGGGCGTAGCGCAGATGGATGTCATCGAGACGCCGATAGCGGGACGGGATCTCGAAGCGCTGGCCATCGAGACTCACCGTGCCGTCGGAACGGCGTTGTTTGCGCTTGACCTCGATGCGGAAGGCGGCGCGCAACTCATCGCTCCCCGGACATTCACGCCCTACATTGGGGCCGGCGAGGTAGCGCTGCATCGGCGTGGCGCCGAGTTCACTGTGGACGGTGCGATGATATTCCTGTGTCACCCAGGCTTGGGTCGCGACGTTCAGTTGCTCGAGCGTGAGACTCACTTCCCCTTCGAGCATCGCCAGTAGGCGCCCCTCGACGCGGCCCCAGATATTTTCCTGCTTACCGTTCACGTGCGGGGAGTACGGCAAGGTGGGCAGATGTAAAATACCCAAGTGATGAAGACCGGCGGTGAACTCACCCGAGATCATCGCCGAGCCCCGATCGGTCATGAGCGAACGCGGAAGGCCTACTTTTTGCAGTGCCTGGCTCAGGCCGTGCACGAGTTCTTCGGTGCCTTCGCTCGTGTACCACTGGGCATGGCACAAGAACCGCGACCTGTCGTCGATGAAGCCGACCAGGAGCGGCTTGAGGTACTCACCGCCGCGGGTCAGCACCTTGCGCGACCCGTGATGGAAGTCAAGATGCATGAGCTGCAGGACATGCTCGACTTCGTAGCTGCGGACCTCGCGTTGTTCGAGTCGATCACGGGCGGCCAAGGCGCCCTCGCTCACCCGGCGCAACGGGCGCTGACGCAGCAACCCGTGCGCTTTGAGGTAGCGGCGCACGCTCGGATAGGACGGACACTTCGTGCCGGCGGCGGCGAGCATCACGCGCAAGTTGTCGTAGTGCAGCTGGGCGGTCCAGCTCGGGTGCTCGCGGTATTGCGTGGTCAGCGCCTGCACGGCCTCGGCCGACAGACTCGGGAAGCGACCGATGTCGCCGCGTACTTGGTTGCGCAGCGCGTACACCGGATCTCCGGCCTTCTTCGCGGCGTAATACCACCGCTCGAGCGTCGAGCAGCCGAAGCGGATCTCAAGGCCGGTGAACGGATGACGCCAGGCCTTGGCAGCCAACGCGTTCAAGGCCTCGTGTAACTCGCCGGCAGCCGGGGGTGCAGCCAAGAGCGGTCCGATGATTGCGAAGCGCAGCCGCGCCCATCGATCTCGTTGCGGTAGATCGTCAACAGTACTCAACATCGCTCCCACTGCGCGGCCACGGTCGGCACCGCTCGTGGGATCGAAGGCTACAAAGCCGCCGGATCGAGGGCTATCGGCATCCTCTGCGGGTACGCGGCGAGCTTCGGATTACTTGGCCATGGCGCGCGTGGTCAGTGGCGCGACGAAGCGCAGCACCGCCGCCAGCCGATCCCTCATCTCGCCGGCATCGAAGCGTTCCAGTAGGCTCGGCGGCAGCCGCTCGATCACGACCGGCGGCATGAACCGTTCACGCATCGACTGCCAGAACGGCGTCAACCCAAAATCCACTCGCCACCACGTCCGCCAGCGCTTCAACGTTCGAGCCGGGATACTCAGCAAATCGCACAGCGCTTGACCCGACGAACTCCCCGGCGGTGAGGACAACATCAACACCACTGCCAAATACACACGGCGGCCAGCGAACCGCACCGACGGCGATGTCGCGCGGCCGTCGCACCGTCCGCAGGTGAAGCTCAAGCGCCAGGAATAATCCTCCCGCACCGCAGCCGGACAGCCTCGGGGCTTACGGGGGTAATCCGCCACGTGCAGCGCTCCTTCGCACCCGGGGCAACGCCCCAAGCGGGTCACCGCCGCGAACTCTTCATCGATGCGGGTCAGAAAATGAAAAAAGGCGGGATCTTGCAATAGGCCGTGGCACACTTCGGTTGTCTCCTGTCTTGGTAAACCGGAGACTCCCCGGAGGGGATCTTTTAATCAAGGTCCCCGATGGGGATCCGACTCAAACCATCACGAAACTTGACCGCCAAAGACAGAATCGCCATCAAGAAAGGTGGTCATGCTCATCAGGTCAAGGCCTCGCAGCAGCAGTGCAAAGACGAGATGCAAGCGTCGGATCTTGACCCTATTCGGCAGAAGGTAGAACTTGCAAGAGTACTGAGTGACAGGGATCCTCCCCCCTTCGCCCTCGTGTCCAACGAATCATTTCCGACTGATGCGGAACGACCCGTTATCGCCAAATGGGCTTCGATGCGTGATGTCTGTATAAGAAGAGCCAACGCGATTCGGGCAACGCCTGCGTCAGCTAACACAAGAGAAAAACAGAGTTTCCAACAACAGATGGCAATCGGGAGCGACTACTCCGCTCGAGTGGGTGAGCTGATTGTGCTCCTTTATCGTCAAAAACTGACTTATGGAGAACTGGAGCAAAAGCAATATGAATTTGGGCGCGACGCCATGGTGGCCGAATTAGCCTTTACTCAAGCCGTTATAGCAAGAGACGACGATCGACAAGCCCTAGCTCAACAACAATTCGCCACAGTTGAGAAAACCTGGGCAGACTATATGCAGGCCGTTAGTTCGCGGCAGCCGAATGTGCAGCCTGCGAGCGCTAAGTCTCCCTGACGACATTTTTGGATCCTTATCGGCCTGGACGTACATTCGATGTCAAAAGTGGCGAATTGAGATTGGAGCGACCCGCATCATATTGATCTCATTGGTGGCGCATCTTCGACGATATTCGCCCCGTCTGGGCACAATCGCATTCGCGAGCGGTCCCACGACAGTCGATATCGGAATCAGCAACGAATCATTCGGAGGGCTGCGACGACAGCACTCAGGAATCCAGGTGGTGTCCGAGGGGCTTGCAACGAATCAAGACATCAAGGCACGATCGGTCAACTCGTCGGCGAGCTTGAGGAGCTTCGGTCAAAGGCTAAGCAGCTGCTGGGATCGCTCAAGCGCTGACGGGCTCTCATGCAGCAGGGCGGTACCGGGTGATCGAGCTTCTTGAAGAATCCGAGCAGCGCCGGTTGCGTGAGTGCGCGACACAGGCGGCCGAAGACTTCGCTGACTCGGTGCGGCCGATCTACCGGAGCAGCGACGCCACCGACAAGCTCCCGGAGCACATCGGCAGCTGTATTCTCCTCGATATCGATGGAACGAAAGTGGTATCGACGGCCGCGCACATCGCCGATGACATCGCTAATGGGGCGACCCTATTTGTGGCGGCCCCGCCGCGGCCGCAGCTGGTGCCGATCCTTGGCGGCAGCATCAAAGCAACGACGGCTCCTCATCAAGATCGCCACTTAGATCACTCCGACTGCGCCTTCTGGCGGGTACCTGATGACGTGGTCGAGGATCTCGGAGCGTCAAACTTTCTCGGCACGTTACGTCTGTCGCACAACCGTGCCCCTCTCGAGCGCCGGTATTACACATCGCTGGGGTACGCGGTCTCTCGCAATAAAGATGGGGTTGATCACGTCCAGCGCTCGATCGCCATCATCCCCTCGATTCATACCAGTAACGCCGTGCCTGAGCCGGCGCTGGCGAAGAAGCTGGGTGCCGCGAGCGATGAGCACATCTTCGTGCGGTTCGAGAAGCGGGCCCAGGACGTGGATGGCGCGACAGTGAACACCTTCCACCCGAGGGGGTTCAGCGGCGGCGCTCTCTTGGATCTCGGAGACTTTACCTCGCCCGCAATCTACGCGGGCAGCACCAGGCAGCGAGCGCTTCTCAGCAGCATGATGATCGAGTACCACCCGAAGCATCGAGCGATCGTGGCCGTGAAGATCGGCCCCATCGTGACCGGCATCAGGAACGCACTACGGCGCGCATAGTTACTCCGCAGGAGGCTTTACCTGCGAGCGCGCTGATAGTGCTACAGAGCAGTGGCCGATGACTCCCGCTCCGTCGCGGCCACGGTATCTGTCGACATCAACATTCTCTGTCGTTTATTTCAGCATCGCTGTCGTCGAAGAGCGGTCTTTGCAGTTCTAAATCGCAATCGAGGCGTCGAAAGCATCGTTTTCGCGGTTTTCGGTGCAGCCCCGTCCCCGCGGATCGCGACATCGACTGTTGATAAGAAGACAGTTTGCGACAACCACTATTGAAATGTCGGGGGCGGGAAACATCGATGATCTGACATGCCATAACTGGAGGTGAAAGAATAATCATTAGAAACCAGACAGTTACGTGCGCACCAATTGTTGGCTCCCCGGCGGGCACCTCAAACTCCCCCACCCGTGGGCGGGTCAAACTCCCCCACCTGACGGCGTCGGGACGAGGGATGATTACGCGGTTTGACGAGCCTTGGCAAGGCGTTCGGCGGATTCCTTGAGTCTCCAGCTCTTGCCGACGAACTTGAGCAAGTGACCATGGTGCATCAGCCGATCGAGTAGCGGCGTGACGATGACGGCATCGCCCAACAGCTTCGCCCAGTCGTCGATGTCCCGGTTGGACGTGATCAGCGTGGAAGATTTCTCGTAACGACTCATGATGAGGTCGGCGAGTTCGTCGCCGGCGTTCGGCGGCAACTTGCGCAAGAACAGATCGTCGATCACGACGAGGTCTGCGGCTTTGATCGTCGCGCGGTACTTTCTGAGCTCGCCGAGCTCACGCGCCTGGTGGATGTCATCGACGAGGACATGCGCCTCGCGATAGAACACCGTGTAGCCGCGTTGCACGGCGAGCAGCGCGAGCGCCTTGGCGATATGACTCTTCCCGACGCCCGGCGATCCGATGAACAGCGCGTCCTCGCGCTGATCGATGAACTTGAGATTCGCAAGCTCGAGGATGTCGCGCCGCGGATTCTTCGGATTGTACTGCCAGTCAAAGTCTTTGAGGTCCTTGCGCTCTGTGAGTCCCGAGAGCGCGTACCGCCGATCGATCAGCCGGGATCGGCGCCGATCGAGTTCGTCTTGCACGAGGGCGGAGAACGCCTCGATGAAGTCCATCTGCTGCTGCGCCACCTGCAGCGCGCGGGTCTCGAGTGTCGCGGTCATTCCCGACAGTCGTAGCGCCCGCAGCGAGCGCTCCAGTTCTGTAATCGTCATCGTCATTGTATCGTCTCCAGTGGTTTTACGGGTTTATCGTCGTCTCATCGTCAAAGCGTTGTGCGTTCTCGAAGAAGGCGTGGTACTCCTCGATATCGCGGATGTGTGGGCCGGCCTGTTGCAACTCGGGCATGACCGCGCGGTGCTCGGTCTCGGCGGCGCGATGCTCGAGGACACGCTTGAGCGCGTGGTAAGTCGGCTGCGTCAAGCCGAGCACGTGCTTCGCCGCGTTCTCGATGTCCTCCTTCGCATAGCGGCGCGGCAAGTTCGATAGACCGTAGAGGGCCTTCTGCCCGGGGCGACCCAGGCGCAGGAAGATCTCGCGGCCGAGCTGCAGGCTGTTTGGACCGAGCTTGGCGACTTTGCCGAGCAGGCGGACGGTTTCCCGCGACGGATTGAAGATCCGATCCGACTCCTCCATCTCGAAGTGCCCGGGCGTGAACGAACGGGTGTGTCGACGCAGCAGTTGACCGGCGGAGTCGATGATCTCCAGGTCATGGTCGTACAGGCGCACCGTCACGACATCGCCCGGAGAGGCCGGCAGAGCCGAGTAATACACGCGCAGGACCTGCACCAGCGCGCTGTCGTCGACCGTGTGGGAGGTTTCGCGGAAGTAACGGAAGCGGGTCGCCGGCAGCGGCTTCAGCGCCGGCTTCTCCTCGGCGAACATCGCCAGCACCTGCCGCTTCTTGCGTCCATGGATGCGCGGCGCCGCCCAGCGCTCCTCCCAGTGGGCGAGCCATACGTTCTGCGCCTCGATCGACTCGAACTTCCTGCCTTTGAGTGCCGTGGACTGCGTGTGCTGGATCGCGTTCTCCACCGTCCCCTTGCGATTGGGGTCCACGACGCGCGCCGCGTCGGCGGCCGCGCCATAATGGGCGAGCATCGCGACATACAGCGGGTTGTAGAGCGGGTCATACAGATTTGGCTCCAGCACGCCCTGCTTCAAGTTGTCGAGCACAACGTAAGTGACCGAACCACCGAACGCGCGGAAGGCCTCCTCGTGCAGGCGCGCCCACGTCTCTTGGTCGGCCTTCCACACGACCTTGCGAAAACTCTTGCCCGAGTACTTGAGCGTCATCACGAACAGATACGGTTTGCGATATTTTCCGTTCGCCTGTCGCGTCGGCGCCCCTTGACCGAAGTCGACCTGCGCCTCTTCGCCGGGAAGCGCGTCGAGCACGTCGAAGCGTTCCGGTTCGCGCGCCTTCAACCGCGCGACGAAGCGCTTGACCGAGGTGTACTGGTGGGTAAATCCAAACTTCTCGCAAAGATCCTGGTAGATGCTCATGGCGTTGCGCCCAAGCGCGACCTGGCTCTCGATCCACTCGCGGTGCAGCTCGCAGGCCGATGGGGTGGCCACCGGCTTCTGAGCCGGTGGGCGGGGTGGGGGATTTTGCTCCGAGGTCTCGGCCGTTTCGGCGGTTTTTCCCGCGTAATTCCCGGTGGTCACCCCGGGGGATTTTGACTGCTGTTGGATGCGACGGATCGTCTTGCGATCCACCCCCAGCACCCGCTCAATCTCGCGCTGGGATTTGCCTGCATCCAGCAGGGTCTGGACCGAAATCCGCAAATTTGGCTTCAAGACGTTCACTCCCGGCCCCTTTTTCCGCAGAAAAAGGGCGCAGCGTAACGTCCCGCCGCCGCTCTCTAGCTCGGCGCCGACCGGCGTCGATTTACGGCATCAGGGTGGAGGAGTTTGACCCGCCCACGGGTGGAGGAAGTTGGGTGCCCGCCGGGGCACCTTCAATTGCCACTTGTCGCGCAGCTCAGTGACGTAGCCGAGGAAATTGTCGAAGCCGATTTTTTCGGAGAGACGTTCGACATCATCGATGCAGATGATCCAACCAGCCTTTAGACCGAAGCTCTGGAGCAGCTCCACTGCGATTGAGTCCGAAACACCGATTTGGCCGGCCCAGAAATTCCCGATTCTCCGCACTCCTGCCACGATCGGGCCGCCGATCTTTTTCATCCACTCAGGGATTATGCCGCTCTTGGCAAAGTCAGCGAGGTGGGCGCTGGAAAATGCAACGCGCTCGCGAATCATGGCAAGGGACTCAGCACCGAAGACGGAGACGTAGCCTGGTTTTGTGTCCTTGTGGTTGGGTATGACCACTTCCTTCCAGAAGTACGTCTTGCCTTCGCCCCAGCCTCCGGTCAGTGCAACCACAATAGGGTTGTCGGATTGGAAGACAACGCGCTCGATTGCCGCAAGCGCGTCTTGACTCTGTTTGCTCATGGGTTACGTCCTGTCAATTTTCCGCCGTCAGGCCCTTTGGATTGGACGCGAAACGATGATATCGACAGTAGGGCTTGAATTGGAACGCGTTGTCGAAATGAGGGCGCGTCAATTGTTTCGGCGGCGAGCATCGGCTCGATCCATGGAAACGGCCCATGCGTCCCTGTCGCGGTCTTCCTGGGTCATGGCGCGGCCGTACGCTTGGAGGTGCCTCGCCTCTCGACGTAGTTCGACTTCTTTGCGGATATCCTCGAATGATTCCGGGTCTGGGTAGGCCGTTAGCTCCATAACGTAATCCAGCGCGATACCCCGTTGCTCGCGCGCCGGTAGCTCCATCAGTAACAGCTTGACCAGCCGAAGCTGGTTCTCGGCCCGCAGCTCCTTGAAATGCTCCTGCGCCAGATCATGGTGCCCCTGCTGTGACCGCTTCCATAATCGCTCGCCAAAAAAAATTACGCAGCGGAATGCGACGTAAAGGACAAGCACTATTATCCCCACAATTGCGACGGTGTTGTTCATCGGAGGTGACCCTTTAAAGTTCGAGAGGCTACGGCATCCGCCGCTTACAATTCACTCGCCTCGATTGCCGGCGGTAGTTGTCAGCCCATTGCATAACTTCGTCTTTCCGCGCATAAGCGGCGCTTGCGTCTAATCACCAACCCGGACGGATGAAGACTTTCGAGCGTGGCTCTTTCGTTCTCGATCATGAACGTGGCCAGCCCATAGCCAGTAATTGCTCGCGGACTGCGCCTATCTCGAATCCTTCAGCCGTGGCCGCATGGATGCAATCGGCAACCATTTTATCGAATACCTTTTTATTCGCATCGGGGAACATTGCCCAAAAGGCGGCAACTGTCCGGGTATCCTCGCAAAGCAATGAGGGGGCTAACTCACCGGCAGGGATGCACGGATCATCACGCAACAGTTGCTCGCCGAAGTCGCCGCGAAACTCTTGGTCATACTCCGTTGCCTTGGCTTCTGCGATTTCGTAGAGCCGCAGGCCTTCCGGGTTGTTCTTCATGCACTCGCGCCAGATATTCATCATGTCGCTACGGGTGGCGTTTAAGTGATCCATGAGTTTGGTGGTGTCGCCGCCAATTTGCCGGGTGCGCTTCTTTAGCCCGTCGATTGCTTCGCGAATGTTAGAAAGGTATTCATTCCAGTTGTTCGGAAAATCTTCGGGCAGATTGATCGCGCCGACCCTTTGCATTAGGTCTTTGAGTTCGGCGGCATCCTTTCGTCGAGCGTCATCAACATCAACAGCCGTCACGACACGCCGAGTTGCCGGAAACAAGACGTTGTTACATCGGCGCTGCAATTGCCTTTCGTGAGCGCCAGGCTTTGCCTTCCACGTCCATTCCTGCTGTGCACCATCGGGCTGGACCGGGGCGGTGGGTAGCTCGCGCGTTGCCGGTTCAGCCTTCTCCCAGAATTTCCATTTCATACGGGGTACCTTTGGTGTTGTGGCAAAGTGTATCAGCCGCGATCAGGGATCGTTCGCCATCGGATAAAGTAACCATGCCAAATGAAGCAGAGATTTACGCCGACTACATGACCGGCGTTAGGATGAGAATTGATGAAATTGGCCGAATTCTGGCCGTAGCCGATATGCCGGAGTTTGCCAGAAATGAACTGATTTTCTTGCAATTGCGAAAGTCGCTGGAGCTGATCGCATTCGCCTCTCTCGCCGCCAATAAAGACGCTTACGCGGCGGTCTTTCCCACTTTCGCGGAGGACTGGAAGGCAAAGCGCATCCTCGAAAAAATCGAGAAGATCAATCCATACTTTTACCCGATGGCCCTTAACGCGCCGGAAGAAATCGCGCCCGGCCGCAAGCACTTTTCGCGGCCTGATAACGGGTTTATGACGAAGGACGAATTTCTTGGGCTCTACCAGATTGCCAGCGAGGTTTTGCACACGCGCAATCCCTTCACCGGCAAAGACCCGACCATCAATATCAAGTACAGCGCCCCCGAATGGGCGGCCCGCATTCAACGGCTCTTAGCGTGGCACCGTGTCGGGCTGGCGAGTGGTACCACGTGGGTGGTTTGCATTCCCGATAAAGGCAAGGTGGAGTTGTGGCCTGCCGCGCCAAAGGACGAAGACTGACACCCCGGACGGTCCGCGTCCGCATCATACGATCCAAGTCAAGCACGGTTGCGGCTTAATGGCCCTCCTTCCCCCTCTTCGGAGATCGGTTCGTCGCGTCCAGTGGCGGCCGCCGCTCTCGCCATTCCCGACCTTGCCGCATTGATCTTCTCCGCATACTGCAGCGGCATCCGCGTCGACTTCCATCCTCCGGCCTGCGTGATCGCTGCCAGATCAATGTCGAGCTCCGCGAGATCCTGCGTGGCGCCGACTCGGGTCGAATGCCCACTCACCTCGGCCACGAATCGCGCCGGCATCCCAATCCACTGCGCCACGCGCTTGAAGATCGGCGCGATACTCCCAGGATGTAGGGCCCGCCAATCTGGTCTCGTCCCAATTAGGCGCCGAAATATCGCTCCCTCGCTGATCTTCGCATGCTCAAGCCACACCTTGAGCCACCGACCGTCTCGCGTGAGAGATACGCCACCCTTCCCTGCCCTTCTGCGTCGGTCTTGCCGCGTCGGATCAACGCCTGGCCGGTGCCGTCCGGACGGAAATCAATGTCTCGAGCTCGAGCGCCACGAGCTCGCCGCGCCGAGCCAGCGTTTCATAGGCGACGCAGAGCAGTGCGCGCTCGCGATCCGCGCGGAGCCCTTCGCCGGCGCTCTCGATAAATTCCTTGATCTCCTTCCAGCCCAAGGGATGAGCCTGAGTCCTGCCGCGCCGAAGTCTCCCGGCCCATTTTCTTTAGTCCTAATCGCACTGCCTCGCTCGGAGCAGGGATTCAATAACCCAGCGCCGATGTGCACTCGCGCGATGGTCGCGACATATCGCTTGATCGTCGCCGGCTTTCTTGCCCACCTTCACTTCAATCGTTCGATGAACGCCCGAATGGTCGTCGGATCCGCCGGCAGATACGACTCGCCTCGCTCCTCGCAGAACGCCTGGAATATCGCCCCGTCCGCCTTCTGCGCCCGTAGCGTATTCGCCGAGTACGCGCCCTCCGCCATCGCCTGCCATTCCCGCAGGCGCTCCAGCGGCGTTATCGCCGGCTGCGCAGGCGTTGGCACCGCCAAAGATTCAGGCCGCCGGTTGGGTGATTTCATCTCTCTACTCTATCACGCATCGCACCATACCTGCGATAACTGTCATTATCGCTGCTATTAATCTCTAATCTATTAGGATATTCCTAATGTAATTTATGGTCATGAATGATCCGGCGAAAACGTACGGCGAGCGGCGCGTCCGCGGCAACGTCTCATACGCCGAGGTCGAGCGCGCGGCAATCGCAATCTTGAAATCCGAGCGCCGTCCGACGGTCGAAACCCTGCGCAAGGCGCTGGGAGGCGGCTCACCCGACACCATCGGCAATGCCCTGCGACGTTTCTGGCGCGACCTGGGTGCCCGCATTGAAGGCGACCCCGCCGCCCTCACCCGCCTGCCGGCGGACATCGCTGAGCTCGCCGACAGCCTGTGGCAACGCGCCTCAAGCTCGCCGGCGACGCCGCCATTCACGACGACAACGCCGCCCGTCAGCGCCTGACGCGGTTGCAGACCGAAAGCGAGATTAGGCTGCGCTCGTTCGAACTTCGCGAACTGGAAATCGACACGCAGGCGCGTGAGCGTGAGCCGGCGCTGGCGGACGCACGCAACCATCTTCTGTCGCTCTCGAAAGCGCTTGCCCGAGAACAGGCAACCAATCAGGCCTATGAGAGACGGATTATGGAATTGCCGGGACGGGCGGAATGCTAATTAAGGGAGATTTTTGAGTTCCAGTGACTTGGGCTATATTGTGTATGCTGTTGTGTATGTGTAGGTTTCACGGTATAATTGCCTTTAGGTTCATGGGGACTCAACGCGGAGGAGTTTGGTATGTCTGCGAAAGCCGAAGATCTCATGCGCCAACAATACTTGGTGCCACGCAAGAGCGTGAAGAAGCTTCGCGAGATGAGCCGACGCGAGGGCGTCTCCGCGGGTGAACTCGCGCGTCGGGCCATCGAGGCATACACGTCAGGGAACGTTCTCACCGAGCCCGAAGAAGAGGTGGCTTCGCGCTCTGTACTCAAAGACATTCATGCCCAGGTGCGCGCCGTCCTAACGCGGATCGATGCGAACCTTTCCGAGATTCGCTCGCGCGAGCGAGCGCTTACCGATGGTACCTTCCGTGCCCAGGTGGTTGCCGAGACGAGGGCGTGGTTCGACGCACACCCCGAGGAGGCTCAAGGGATCGTCGAGCTCTTCGCGCCGCAGGCGACCGCATGAGCCTCATCGCCGAAGTGATCAAGTACGGCAAGGACATCGTACTCTTGGGAGAACGGGTGGACGCCCTAATGGCGGGAAGGAAGGAAACGACCACCCGGCTCGAGGACCACGAGCGACGGTTGATCCGCATCGAGACCTTGATTGAAATCTCGCAGGCGCGCCGGCGCGAGTTGCCAAAGGCTTAAAGAAGCCCAAGGGTCTACGGCCCGCGGCCACCCTGCCCTATGCTTTCAAGTAAGGCTTGAGATACTTGTCCAACTCGCTCTTGATGACCGCGGGATCCGCCGGCTTGCGTCGCAGGTCGGTGCCCGGCGCCGGCGGAGCCGCTCGCGTCACCGTGCCCGGCCGGAACACTCCACGTGCGATCAGGATATCCACATCGCTTTGCGCAAACAGGGTGCTGATGGCCTCGATGCGTCCGAATTGATCGAACGCTTCGCGAAATCGTCCGGCGTGAAAGTCATCATAGGCCGAGGCATATAGATCGGAGAAACTCACGAACGGACAATGGCCGGCGAAGCCGCGCTCCATCTCGGTTATCATGGTGTAGACGCCTTTGCCGGAGAAGACGTTCAGTTCGTTACTCGTGCGCTCTCGCAATTCGGATACCCGCAAGAGAGGATCGCCCGCCTCGTCCTTGACGTAGCGGAAGGTGGGAATCGTATTGAACATTTCTACGATCAAGTCCACGCTGAAGTCGCCTCCCGTCTGCACGAACAGCGGTAGAGAGGTGGTTTCACCGACCTTTTGATAGTAGGCCAGCAGCTCCGGACCTATCGGCACCGCAGGCGGCGCGATGCAAATGATCGCATCCGCACCCAGCCTTTGCGCCTGTTTGGCGTAACGTTCGGTTTCCTTCAGATCGCCGGTCTTGCTCTGCACGCCGATCACGACCGCCGTCGAACCTCCGCGTCCGGCCGACACGAGTGCTTCCGCTCCCTGCATCCGTTCGGCTTCACTGAGCGTGGTCCAGCCGCTCGCGATCTGTGGCCAGGCAAAGCCCTGCACGCCACCCCGCCGGCAAAAGTGAACTTGGGCCGCCAGTCCCTCAAAATCGATTTCGCCGCGGGAATTGACGGGCGTAAACCCGATGGGAAAGACTCCCGCCAGCCGCTTCTTGACCGGCAGCGCATTGACCAGGCGCGGAAGCGCCAGCGCCGCCGCCCCGAGCGACAGAGCGCCGAGAAATTGTCTTCGATCCAAACCGGGATTCCGCGTCATGACCAGTCCCCTTGCAAAGATGAATTCGCCCGCCCGCCGTGCGAGTGACCCACGGCACATGTATCTCGATATATAGCTCACCTAATCGATCGCGAAATTCTCCGGCTACGCCGGGTCGATCAGCTCGCGACTCGCGGTGCCGACCGATCGGCAACCGGTCAGAATCATGGCCACTTCCAGTTCCGATCGCAGAGTCGCGAGCATGCGCGTGATCGCCCCTTCCCCGCCCGCGCCCAACGCGTAAGCCCATGCGCGACCGATGAAGCAGGCTTTCGCGCCGAGCGCCAACGCCTTGAGTACGTCGAGCCCCGATCGCACGCCGCTGTCCAGATAGACTTCCAGGTCATCGCCGACGGTATCGACGATGCGCGGAAGCGCGGCAATCGACGATCGCACTCCGTCCAACTGTCGGCCCCCGTGGTTTGAGACCACGATGCCTTGAGCCCCGCCCTTCACTGCATCGCGAGCATCCTCGGGATCCAGCACGCCCTTGATGACGATGGGACCCTCCCATTCCCGGCGCACCCAGTCCAGATCCTTCCACGTCATGGAGCGATCGAAATTATCGGCGATCCAGGTCAGAAAATCCGCCGTCGATTGGCCCTCCTTCAGGGCGCCCGCCACCGAACCCAAACTATGCGGTCGCCCGTGCAGCCACACGTCCCACAACCAGGCGGGATGCGCAAGGCCATCCTTGGCGCGATTGAGAAAGCCTCGTAGCCCCGTCAGTCCTCGGAATCCAGAGCGAACGTCCCGATACCGCGCACCGGGAACCGGCAGATCGACCGTCAGCAGCAGTACCGGACTCCCGGCGGCCTTCGCACGGCGCAACAGTTCGCGCATGTAGCCCCGATCCTTGAGCACGTAGAGCTGAAACCAGGGCGCAATACCGGTTCGCGCGACTTCCTCGACCGAACATATGCCGACGGTGGAGAGGCAAAACGGTATGCCGGCTGCGGCCGCGGCACGCGCGGCTTGTGTCTCGCCTCGGCGTCCATACATCCCCGCCATGCCGACCGGAGATAATGCCAACGGCATGCTCCACCTTTGGTTAAGTGTCTCGATGGCGGTGTCGAGCCCCGACATGTCCCGCATCACGCGCTGCCGCAGCGACAGCCGCTCCAGGTCATCCACGTTGCGGCGGAGCGTGACCTCATCGTAGGAGCCCCCGTCGATGTATTCAAAGAATATCTTCGGTAGCCGGCGCCGCGCGGCTTCGCGATAGTCCGAGACCGAGGCGGCGCGGCGCAGGGAGGTCATGGAACGCGCGGCGTCAAGATGTGAGATGGATCGACGAAGATCCAGGCAACCGCGCCGACCATGCAAATGAACGCGGCGGCCACGAATGAGGCGGTCCAGCCGAATGAATTCGCGATCACCGGCGTCAGGGACGCCGTGACGACACCGCCTATCTGACAGCCCATGTTCATCACGCCGGAAACCAAACCGGCGGACGGACCGCCCACATCGGCGCTGATGGCCCAAAATGCGCTTTGCGCAAAGTAGAGGGCCCCCGCACCGCCGGCCAGCACCAAGGCCGCCACTCTGGCATCGGCGACCTGGGTCGCCAGCCAAACGAATAGGCTTGCCGCCGCCAGACTGACGCCCGCCACGCCGCAGCGCGCGGCGCGCTTGCCGATGATCCCCACCAGCTTGTCGGAGACGTATCCACCGAGTGAAGAGGCCAGCGCCATGGCGACGAACGGCAGCATCGCGTAAAAGGCGCTTGCCTTCAAATTGAGGCCGCGAACATCCGACAGATATTTGAAGAACCAAGTGAAGAAGATGTAAGCGACATATCCGTAGCAGAAATAGCTGAGAGTCAACACCGCGACCTGCTTGTCCATGACCACATCGCGCCATCGAGCCGGGTGCTCGCGATTTGCGACGTGCGCCGGCAGCCCCGCTTGGATGTATGCGAGTTCTTTCGGACTGACGCGCTTCTGTTCGGCCGGACTATTGCGAACGAGCAGCATCCACATGACGCCGGCGGCGATGCCGAGCAGCGCACAGAGCCAAAACGCCCAGCGCCAGCTATGGCTCAGCATGATGAAGGTGATGAGCGGCGGCGCCACTCCTCCGCCGACACCGACCCCGGCAAAGATCAATCCGTTGGCGAGGCCCCGTTCGCGTGAGGGAATCCAGCTGGCGACCAAACGATTGCTGGCCGGAAAAATGACCGCTTCACCCACGCCGAGCAGGAAGCGCACCGCCACGAGAACTGCCACCGCGCCCGGAATGCCCACCGGAATCGCGGGCAATATGGAAGTAAATATGCTCCACCACACTATCGCGACGCCGATCGCCCGCGAGGCGCCGAACCGGTCGGCAATTCGCCCGGCGAACGGCTGCGTAAAGGCGTAGCCCATGATGAACGCGCTGAACAGGCCGCCCAATTGGATGTTGCTGAGAGCGAATTCTCTCTGCACGGAAGACGCCGCGATGGAGATGTTGTTGCGGTCGAGATATGAAACGGCAGCGATGACGAAGGTGCAGAAAATCACGACCCAGCGCATGTGCCCCACCGGATGCACCGGCGGGCGCTCGCCCGGAGCAATCGTGGATTGCCCTTTCAAACGCTCCAACTCAGCCATTTCGAGGCCCCCTGAAGTGTCTTGACTCATCTTCTCTGCGGCCACTTCGAAACGCTGTACCACCCACCCAAGCCTATTAGCAGGCATAATACCAGCATGAAAAATGAATTGTTACTTTCTAATACGACGTTTCACTATGTGGCACTTCCCATGGTGACTCACACGGAGGAAGGGATTTGGGCGCGAACGTAAAAACCAGCCGCGGGCGCCCCCGTTCGCGAAACGCCAATCAGGACGGCGCTGCGAAACATCCGGAAAGAATCGAGAAGGTTTCGGGCCCTACGCAAAGCGCGGCCCCCGCGAAGAAGCAAGCCCTTGCAGGAACACAGACGCTGGCACGCGGCTTGGAAGTCATCGATGCCGTCGCGGATGGAGCCACGAGCTTGGCCGAACTTGCGACAGTCATCGGTCTGACCCGAAGCACCACGCATCGTCTGGCGGCGACCCTCGTCGAACGACGATACCTCAGCTTTGTTCGCAACGACGGCTATGCGCTCGGTCCGAAGTTATTGGAACTGGGCTATATCACGGGACGGCGAATGGACTTGCCGCGCGTGGCTCGAGAATATTTGGAGACCCTGTCCGCCAGCACGAGCGACACGGTTCATCTGGGTATCCTGGATGGAGAGAGAGCGCTCTATCTCGACAAGATTCAGGGAAGCCGGCGAGTCGAGATCAGTTCGCGGATCGGCGAACGCCAGCCGTTACGATCGACGGGCCTGGGCAAGGCTCTCATCCTCGATGCGGACGAAAAGCAGTGGCGCGAGTATTACGATCACGAGGCTCGGTTGGGAAATGGATACAACGTCTCCCTGGAGGATTGGCTGAGCCGCATGCGCGACTATGCGCGGCGGGGCTATGCGTTCGACTTGGAGGAGAACGAGGACCGCATCCGTTGTGTCGCAGCGCCCATCAGGGGAGTTGCCGGTTCGATCGTCGGTGCGCTCAGTGTGTCGAGCGTAGCTCAGTACATGGATGACATGCGGATGCGCGGACTGAGCTTCGAGGTGAAGGCCGCGGCCGATTCGATCAGCGCCGCTCTCGGCTTCAATCCCGTGACCGCGCAACGCGACGCGCCGCCGAAAGACACTTAAACGAGCCGCGACCGCAGCGACCTGCGGCGGCGAGTGCCGCGCACTCGCCGCCGCAGACCGGCCGGACCGGCTACCAGTCCTTGGTGAACCCCAGCCTGATCGTCCGGCCCAGCGGATTGGCCGACTCGCTGGCAAAACCACCGGATGCGCCGGTGATGTATTGCATCGGGGGCCGCTGATCCAGGATGTTATAGACGTTCAGCTGAACCTTGGCGTTCTTGAGCGCGCCGCTCTGGTCCTGGAAGCTCCACATGGCGGACATGTCGACCGTCACGAAGGGGCTCACCCACTGAGTGGTTGGAGTGGCTGTTCCGGCCGGGTTGAGGCTGTAGTTGTACTGCGAATACGCGTAATTGTAATGGCCGGTATAGCTCACCACCGCCTGCGTGCTGAGAGGCCCTGACTGCCAACCCGCCGTGGCATGCGCATGCCAGGGAATGATGGACTGGGCTCCCGCGTCGTTCTGATAGTACTGCAGGCCGCTGGTCAGATTGTTGATGTACGGTGTCCCGGGAGCGAGCTGCGTCTGGAACTTGACGAAGTACTCGCCGCTGAGATCCAGAGTCATCGTGCCGGCCGACATGTGATCGACGTAATGGAAGTCGAAATCCCATCCGTCGATGTCGGATTCACCCAGGTTGTTTCGCTCCAGATCCGTGATCAAATAAACGGGCGGAAGCGCCGAGAGGCCGCCCGGGTAGGTACTGCGGACACCGCCGAGCACGGACTGGATCTGCGCAGCCGTGAGCGGCGCGTAAACGCCGGGCGAGGTTTCGTTGTACGTGTACAGCTTGTTCGAGAGGGACGGGATATAGAAATTCACCGGAGTGTTGGGCGGAATTTCCACCTCATTGGCGTAGCGAATCATGAAGTACGTCGCAGTCGCCTTGAATCCCGGCAGATACGACGGCGAGTAGTCGACACCGAAGGAGGCCGTGCGTGCGGTTTCCGGCTTCAAGTTCGGCGCACCACCCGCGATACCGACGGTCTCCACGCCCGGCGTCATTCCCGGCGGCAGCACGGACGTCGTGGTAGACGGTGCGACCGTCGCACGAGTATCGATGGCGTACATGTCCGACAGCTGCGGCGCATGGAAGGATGTGCCATAGCTGCCGTGCAGGCTCACGTCTTGCACGGGTGACCAGACGATCCCGTATTTCGGATTCGTCGTTCCGCCGAAGTCACTGTAATGATCGTATCGGCCGGCGAGCGACAACGACAATTTCTGGATGCCGGGCACCGCATTGTCCGCGCCGATGATGGGCACGGCCGCTTCGGCGAAGATCGCGTCGACGGTTCTGCCCGCCGACTGGTAGTTCGGCTCAGTGAATCCGAGGTCTCCCGGCACGCCGATCGGATCTTCGCCGCTGTACTCCTCGTGGCGATTGGCCGCGCCGACGGCCAGCTTGAGATTTCCGCCCGGCAGCGTCGCCACCGTACCATCCATTTTGACGTTGAAGTCGTACAGCCGCTGTGTCGCTGCAAACAGCAGCGGCCAGTTCATGATGGCCTTTGCGACGGCCGGGTTCGTGAGGCTGCCGAATGGGTCAAGCGCCGTACCCGTGGTCGTGCCGTTTTCCGCGTTGTACAGGGCGGTCGGATTGACTCCGGAGCTGTCCGGATTCAGCGAACTGCTGTTGCTCCAGCCGTAGTTGAAATCGGACGTGAGTTGCCAGTCGTGCCACAGATCGACGTCCGCCCCCAAATCGATCATGCCGGACCTGGCCCGGTAGGTGTTGACCACATTGCCGAGGGAGCCGAACACGCCGGAGTTGGCCAGAACGGTCTCCGAGGTCGCCGTGGGATCGCCGGGAGGCTTGATGAAATACGGGTTGGTGCTCGGAATGACCAAGCCGCTCGGCAGGCCGGGGTAATTGACGGACAGAGTGGCCGGACTGTAGAGCTGACTCGACAGAGTATCGGTGTACTTGGTGTCGACGAACGCGTGCACCTTGTCGCTCAAGTCCTGGCGCAAATTACCGATGAAGCCGTAGCGGCGGCTTTGGTTGACCAAGTAATCGTCGGCACTCGGATCACAAGTCGACAATTGGGTGACCGCCGACCCAGGCTGCGGAAGCAGCGTGCGCGCGTTGTACCACGTCCCGTCGGCCTTGAAATTCTGAGCCGGTCCGCACGTCGTGCTGAGACTGTCCTGTCCGCCGAAGGGCCGCAGATCCTGGGTGTAATACGAGCGGCCGTCGTTCGCCAGCGGTGAGTTCGACTCGTACTCTCCCGCCAGAAACAGCGAGCCGCTGCCCCAGGTCTTGCCGAAGTTTTGACCCAGGTTGGCGCCGTCGTAGCCGTTGGCGCCCGTGTAACTGGCGGTCGTTTCGGCACCGTCATAGTTCTTCTTGGTGATGATGTTGATGACACCGGCCACCGCGTCCGAGCCGTAAGTCGCCGAGCCGCCGTCCTGCACGATCTCGATGTGATCGATGGCACTGGCCGGAATCGATGACGGATCGGCGGTGGTCAATAGCGGTGAATCGCCGACCAATCGATGTCCGTCGAGCAAAACCAATACCGCAGTGCCCGGAAGGCCGCGCATGCCCGGAACCGTAGCGCCGGTGCTCCTGTATTCCTGATTGCCGCCGACGGGCAGCGTATTGAAGGTGGTCAGCGCCGGCACCGTGGAGAGCAAGTCGGCGGTGTTCGTCGCGCCGGTCGCCTGAATGGCGGCGGAGTCGAGCACCGCTACCGGGGACCCGATAGGCGCTTCGCCGCGTATCAGTGTACCGGTGACGACCACTGCCTGCAGTTCATCCTGACCGGAGTCCACGCTCGCGGGGGGTGTCGCAGGCCCTGTGGCCTGGCCAAATGCCGTCGCGGTCGTCCCGCCCATGAAGCCCATTAGAATCAGCTTTTTCATTCTCGATTCCCCGTCGTTGTGTCGTATTCAGCCAAAATCGCGTCGAGCTTCCGACCCATCCCTTTTTTTGGATTCGAGTCGCACCTGGCTGGGGGTTGCGTTACCGGCAATGAGCATCGCGAGACGGCTCCTCGACTGCGTGCGCCATGTCGGCCCACCGCCGGCGCCGCACTCGATTACTCGATTGCTAGATTCCGTATGCCCCAAGCCACGTTCCCGGCATATGTTGGGACTATATATTACATTGTAGAATATTCGCAATATATGCGAACGTTTTCGGGGCTAAAAATCGCTATTTAGTTTTATTCTCAATCAAGCGATCACACACTTCGGGATGTCGTCCCATAAAAACAACGCTGCGGCGACGCTCGCCCCGGTCTGCAACGCTAGAAAAAGATGAACCGGGCCTTCGTGTCGAGAGCGGCTGCATCGATGCCGGAAACCGTCTTCAAGTCATTCAAGTCACGTATTTTTTTCGTCGCGCGCCGGATAACGATCGCCTTTGCCGCCTCGTCGGACACATTGAGCACGAACCGGAGTTCCTCGACATCCGCCGTGTTGACGTTGATGGTGCTCATGGTCCGGTGCAGATAATCCAGGATGTCGTCGAATTGGCGGTCCGTTCCCTGGGCACCTCGATCCACCATCGCCTGCAACGTGTCCTGCCACTCATCGATACTCTTGGGCGTATCCATGACGAGTTGCAGGTTATGGCATTTGCTACATACCGCTTCGAGAGACTTCTTCTCGCTCGCCCAATCCCCGGACTGTGCGTGCGCGACCGGTGCCCTCGCAGCGAAGATCGCAGCCACAATGAGCCCCCCGCGCGAGGCCGCTCTCACGCGGGGGGGTCGTGTGCATGGCAGCGACGGTACGCTCACGACTGATCGCCTACTCGGGCACCTATTGCTCTGCCGTCTTCGCCGCGCCAGGCTTCACGCCGGTCAGAGTGATCGGTGCGCTTCCCGGCATCGGCGCGACATGCGGTCCCACGCCCAACTCTTCGGCCGTTTGATAGTCCCCGAAGCTGTTGGCGAATTGATTGGAGACGCGCTGCAGGTGACCGTTATCGAAAGTCATGTCCAGCAGTTTCTCGCTGTACATGGGGTGGCCGTATTCATCCTTCAACTGGCCGACGATCTTGTGCGTCTTGATGTCGATGATGTCGCCGGACGAGACATACGCATATTTCGCATCGAGGCCGAACGTCATCCAAAACGGACCCGCCGACGTGTCGATGGTGTCTATTTCCTTCGGATCATCGGTATTCGAGAAGATATGGATCTTGTTGAATATGCCGTCCGAGAGCCAGATTTCCTTCTCATCGGGAGTCAGCGCGATGCCGTGGCTCGGGCAGCCATGCGGAATGTGTGGGCGCGGCGACACGTTCCATTTCGATCTCCAATCCACGCTGGTCACCTCGACCGACTTGACGACTTGACCGGTCTTGACGTCGGCGATCAGGAAACCCATGAAATTATTGTTGTTGGCGTAGACCTTGGTCGAATCCTTGTTCAAAACGAAAACCCGCACATTGTCCGGAAAGCGGATGGTCTTGATGACCTTGCGCGACTTGATATCGGAAATCGTCAACACTTTGTTGTTCGGCGACATGAAGGCGGTCTTGCCGTCGGCGCTCAAGTTGAGATTGTGCGAATTGGGACTCTCGGGCGCTTCGAGCTTGCCAATCAGCTTGCCCGTTTTGGCGTCTACCTCGTACCAATAGTTCTGCAGGTCGCCGCCGACCACGACGATCTTGCCGTCGGGAGTTACCTGAGGTCGTTCGCAGCATTTGCCGTCCAGCGTCACCGACCACACCATTTTGTCGGTGGCCAGATCGATTGCCCCCAAACGGCCTCGAGCCGCCACATAAATCAAGTTCGTGACCGGACTGGCAGCGACGCCGGATACCTGTTCCGGACTCATGCTGGCTGCGTATTCCCAGGTCGGGACTCGCTTGACGAAGCGATAGTTGTCGTTGGCGTCGAGCACCACGATACCTACACCGTTCAGCCAGCCCGGACGCTCCAACGAGCCCGGAAGGGTCACGTAGATGAGATGGCGGGCGCGCGGGCGGAAATTATCGTGGGCATCGCGCTTTGCCGGCGCGTGCGAACCTTGAGCGACGCCGGCAGCGGGCGTCTGGGCCACAGCCACCGTCGCTGCGGCGAAAAGCACGGTAGCTGAGACTTGAGTCAACAATGTCAGTTTCATTTCCATTACTCCAAATGGGACCTTTTTGTCCTTTTATAATATATGAAAAGGCGTCACAATATATGAAATACCCATGGGCGGTCTGTGACGGCCGAAGCGAAGGCGGCAGCTAATACGGGGGACGCTGTGGACAGAGACGACAAAAGGCCCAAAACGATTCACCTCACACGCGTCGCTCCCTGCGGGATATCGAGCGTTGGCCGCGCCGGTGGGCAACGCCGGCGCAACCGCGATCGAAGCCAGTCGCTGGTTGGACGGCGATCTCTGGCTGCTCTCGCCCGCTCAGGCAGAGGAGATCATGGTGGGCGCGGCGGATTATTTGCAGCCGGAAAAGCCTGAATTTGCCGAATATCTGCAGCGTGACCACAACAGTATGACTCCCCCACGCATCACCTCGCACTGCGTCATGTTTGCTTTGCTCATCGGCGGCTCGGCGCTCGCAAAGGATCGCCCCGCGGCTGATTGGGTGGGCGCCTGGGGATTTCCCCCGAACTCCTTCGTGCCGACACCCGTGCCACCGAACCCCGCGTCTCGAACGAATGCATCCGTACCGGACTTCAACGACGTGACGGTGCGGCAGATCGTGCGGATTTCGGCGCAGGCGACGCGCCTCAGAATTCGCCTGAGCAACGAATTCGCAGACACGCCTATGCAGCTTGGCAGCGTTCATGTGGCTCTGGCTGCAGAGGACGGCGCGACCGTGCCCGGTTCGGACCATGTAGTGACCTTCTCCGGCAAGGCGGCGACGAGGATTCCCGCTCACGCACCCGTGCTGAGCGATCCGATCGATTGGGCACTCCCGGCCTTGACCAAGCTCTCGATCAGCGTGTACCTGCCTGCAGACACCGTGCCGCCCGCCCACCGAGTATCCGAATACCTGTCTTCGACCGGTGATTTCACGGCCGCGCCACGTATGCCCGGCGCGGAACTCGCCCGCAGCGGCGCGCTGGTATCGGAGGTGGACATCCAATCGCCGCGCGCGCGCCGGGTCGTCGTCACCCTGGGCGATTCGATCACCGAGGGGTTCGGCAGCGCCGTGAACGAGTTTCACGGCTGGCCGGACCGGCTCGCCGATCGCCTGAGCCAGTCCGCCGGCGCGAACCGCTGGTCGCTGGTCAATGTGGGCATCAACAGCAATCGCCTGCTGCACGACGGGCCCGGCGACGGCGCATTGACGCGGTTCGACAGGGACGTGTTATCGGTGCCCGGCGTCTCGATGGTGCTTCTGCTGGAAGGCATCAACGACATCGGCTACAGCCGCACGGTGCCGGCTCAAGCAGTGACCGCCGCGGACATCATCGGCGCGTATTCGCAATTGATAGCGCGCGCGCATGAGCATGGAATCGCCGTCGTCTCAGGCACGATTCCGCCGTTTGAAAACTCGCATTACTACGACGCCGCGGGCGAGCAGACGCGGCAGGCCGTCAATCAGTGGATTCGTACCGGCGGCGCCTTCGACGGCATCGTCGACTTCGACGCCCTGCTTCGCGATCCCGCTCACCCCACGCAGGTGAAAGAGGCATTGCAACGCGGCGATCATTTGCATCCGAACGACGCGGGCTACGCCGCCATGGGTGAGGCGATCGACCTGAAGCTCTTCGAACGCCAATCAATCAACGGCCGGACTCTGCAATGACGCGGTCATCCGACCGTCTCTTCACATCACATGGAATCGAGAAATATGTCTGAACCTGTCGAAATCCTCGGCGTAAGAGCCGGCTGGCTGCGAACGAGCCTGCGCGTGTCGTTTTGCGCAATGGCGCTGCTGTGTTCGCATGTGATTCCCAGTTCAGCCGACGTTGCGCAGCCGCCGCCCGCGGTCGATTCGGCGCAATTCGGCCAAACCTGCTCGGTCTGTCACGGAGGCGGCGCCGAAGGCACGGACCGCGCGCCGGCGCTGACCGACAATCGCCGGCTTCGCGGCAAAAGCGAAGCCGACATCGCCGCCATCATCAAGAATGGCCGGGGCAATATGCCCTCGTTCTCGTTCTTGCCGGCGGCGCAAATTCAGTCATTGGCGCACTTCGTGCACTCGCTGAACGCGGATGCCTTCGACACTCATCCGGCCGGCGACACTCGCGCCGGAGCGGGTATTTTCTTCGCAAGCGGCCACTGTGCGGAATGCCACACGGCCCAGGCCCGCGGCGGCACCAACGGTCCGGATCTTTCGAACATCGGGCACCTATTGACGGTTTCCGAGCTCACCGAGTCGCTGCGGCAGCCCGGTGCGAAGATCGCGGCGGGCTATGGATTGGTGGACGTGACGCTGCGTGACGGCACGACGCTGCGTGGATTCGCTCGCAGCCGAACTTCCCACAGCGTGGCATTGCAGACGCTCGACGGAAAACTGCGCTTGCTGAGCGATAGCGACTATAGCCGCGTGGTCCCGGAGAAAGGCAGCTTGATGCCGGCCTATGAGGGCTCACCGGACCAGTGGCGCGACCTCATCGCATTCTTGAGCACCCTCGGCGGCGTGGCGCCGGGGGCCGATACCGCGACGCATGAGAACGTGTCTCGGGAAGCCATCGATTCGGTCCTCGTGCCGAAGCCCGGGTCCTGGCCCACCTATTCCGGGAACGTCGATGGCAACCGCTATAGCGCGCTCGGCGACGTCAACGTACACAACGTCGCCGCACTACGGCCGGCCTGGGTCCATCCGCTTCCCTACTCGCCGCTGGAAACGACTCCCATCGTCGTGGACGGCGTCATGTACGTCACCGCCCCGAATCAGGTGTATGCGCTCGACGCCCGCACCGGCAGCGAGATTTGGAACTATTCGCGTCCAAGATCCACGGCCGGCGAGATCTCCGGCGATGCCGCGAAAGGCGCCAATCGCGGCGTCGGCATCCTGGGCGACCGCATATTCTTCACCACCGACAATGCGCATTTGATCTGCCTGCATCGGCTGACGGGCGCCCTGCTCTGGGACGTCGCCCTGCCCGGCCAGCCCGGGCACTTCGGCGGAACTTCCGCGCCGCTCGTCGTCGGCGATCTCGTGATCGCGGGTGTTTCGGGGGGCGATGAGGGCATTCGCGGATTCGTCGCCGCCTACAAAGCAACCACCGGCGAACAGGCCTGGCGATTTTGGACGGTTCCCCGGCCGGGCGAGCCCAACGCTCGAACATGGAAAGGCGATCCTGATCCTCAAGGAGGCGCCAGTTGGACGACCGGCAGCTATGACGCCAAGACCGGCGTTCTCTACCTGGGCATCGGCAATCCCTATCCGGATACCGACGGCGATAACCGCGGCGGAGACAATCTCTACACGGATAGCGACTTGGCCCTCGACGCGAAGACCGGCAAGCTGCTGTGGCATTTCCAGTTCACGCCGCATGATGTGCATGACTGGGACGCCAACCAGCCGATCGCTCTGGTCGACGCCCGCTTTCACGGCACGGATCGCAAACTTCTGCTGCACGCGAACCGCAACGGATTCTTCTATGTCCTCGACCGCACCGACGGGAAATTGCTTCAGGCCACCCCGTTCGTCAAGAAGCTGACATGGGCCAGCGGGATCGGCGCGGATGGGCGCCCGAAACTGCTGCCGGCAAACGCCACCACGGTCGGCGGTGTGGAAACCTGTCCCGCCGTGCGCGGCGCCACCAACTGGTATTCGACGGCTTACAGCCCGGTCACACAACTCTATTACGTCATGACCGTCGAGGACTGCACGGTCTATCACAAGGCCCATGACGGCGGCTACGGGCGCGCCGATCATCCCGATGATCCGGCGATGAAAGTGCTGCGCGCAATTTCGGTGGAAACGGGGAAAATCGCCTGGGAGCTGCCGCTGTACGGATCCCCGGAGTCAAACTATTCCGGGGTTCTGGGCACCGCCGGCGGACTGGTGTTCTACGCCGAGAGCAGCGGCGGGTTCGCGGCGGCGGATGCGAAAACCGGCAAGAATCTGTGGCATTTTGACACGAATCAGCCCGTGAAATCCTCGCCCATGACCTACATGATCGACGGCCGACAGTACCTGACCATCGCGTCCGGGCCCAACATCCTGACATTCACCCTCACGGGCAAGTAGGCGTACGGGCCGAGGTCGAAGTCGACCTCGGCCTTGATTTCGGGCTCGAGTTCAAGAACCCGGAGGCGACCAGGCCGCCACGGTCTGACGCTGCGAACCGAGCTTCGAGATGCCGAGCTCGACCACATCGCCCGCTTTCAGATACACGGGCGCGGGCTTTTTGCCCATGCCCACGCCGGGCGGTGTCCCGGTGGTGATGATGTCGCCCGGTTCGAGCGTCATGAATTGACTCACATAGCTGACCAATACATTGACGGCAAAAATCATGGTGCGGGTGTTCCCCGTTTGCATGCGTTTGCCGTTGACGTCCAGCCACATGTCGAGGTCCTGCGGGTCGCCCACCTCGTCCGAGGTGACCAGGTAAGGTCCGATCGGCCCGAACGTGTCGCATCCTTTGCCTTTGTCCCAGGTGCCGCCTCGCTCGATCTGGTACGCGCGCTCGGACACATCGTTGACGACGCAATAACCCGCGACGTAGGCGAGCGCATCCTGTTCGGATACGTACCGCGCGGTACGGCCGATCACGACGCCCAACTCGACTTCCCAGTCCGTCTTCACCGAATCCTTGGGCAGCATGATGTTGTCGTTCGGACCTACGATGCAGCTGATTGCCTTGGCAAAAATGACGGGCTCGTCGGGTACCGGAAGCCCCGACTCGACGGCGTGATCGGTGTAGTTGAGTCCGATGGCAATGAATTTGCCGACGCCCCGGTAGGGCGTTCCGAGCCGGGGTGTGCCCGGCACGATGGGCAGTTCATCGACGGACAGCTTGGCGATCGCGGCCAGCTGGGTTCGCGTAAGAGAATCGGCGGTCAAATCCGGGATGACTGAGGACAGCGCATGAATCCGCCCCTCATCGTCGAGTAAACCCGGTTTTTCAGAGCCCGGTGGGCCATAGCGAAGCAATTTCATCTGGATGGTTTCCTGTTGCGCAATGTTCGAACTGCGGAGTTGATCGATGTCCGGTCCGCGATCATCCCCCGGGCAGTCTAGTATGTCGATCGGCCGCCGGAAATATCGAAGACGGCGCCGGTAGAGAACGAGCATTCGCGGCTCGACAGCCAGGTGATCAAAGATGCGTTCTCCTCAACGGTACCGAATCGCCCCATCGGAATCTTGGAGAGCATGAAATCGATGTGCGCCTGGCTCATTTGATCGAAAATCGGCGTGCGGACCGCCGCCGGAGTGACCGCGTTGACCGAGACGCCCGCACGCGCCAACTCCTTGCCCAGCGATTTGGTCAACCCGATGACGGCAGCCTTCGAGGCCGAGTAGGCCGACGCGTTCGGATTTCCGTCCTTTCCGGCAACGGACGCGACATTGACGATTCGACCGTATTGCTTCGCCACCATGTGCGGGACGATCGCGCGATTCACGTAAAAGACGCCATTCACGTTGACGTCCATCACTTTGCGCCATGCGTCGCCGGGATAATCCGCCAAAGGTGTATTAGGACCCGTGATTCCGGCGCTCACCACGAGCACGTCAATTGCGCCGAACGCTTCGAGCGTCTGCTTCGTCGCCCGCACAACGGCGCTTTCGTCCGACTGGTCGACGACGATTTTCTGCGCGAATACGCTTCCCCCCGCATCCAATGCCGATTCGGATATGTCCCACGCGCTGACTTTGGCCCCCTCGAGCGCCAAGCGCTGCGCGACAGCCAGGCCGATACCCGACCCAGCCCCTGTAATCACCGCAATTTGGCCACTGAATCGACCTTGAAACGGACTCATCGGATCACCTTCGCAATAGTAAAAGAGATGGAAATGGCAGTTCAGCGGGTCGGGCGCATTTCCCGTTACCCAAGACGCACGACATTATGCGATAGAGTCTCATTATTTGAGACTAAATTCCACATTTACGGAGATCAATGCGCCGAGTCCCTATGCGTTCAGGACCGATCCAGTCCGATGCGACAAGGCGCGTCTCCTGCGCGACCTATGCGATCAAGTACGGTTTCAGATAGGAATCGAGCGCCCGCTTGATTTCGATCTTTTGAGCCTCGGTGATGGGTCCCAAATGGCGCCGGCCGGCGGGAGGAGCGTTCGGGGCCGGCGGATTTGATCTGACGATCGTATCGTCCGCGAAGACACCGCGCGCCTTCATCACATACTCATTGGCATGCGGGATGGAGTCGAATGCCAGGAAGCGGCCGAATGCGTCGTAGGCCTCTCGCTTTTTACCCGATTGATAGAGATCGAAGCTGTGCTGGAGCACATCGGCCAAACCGGCATACGGACACGTTCCGAGGAACCCCAGTTCCATTTCCGGAAAGAAGGTGTGGCCACCCGCGCCGGAGAAATCTTCGAGTTTGCCGTGCGTGCGCGCCAACAGGCTCGCTGAGCGCTCCATGGGTTCTCCCGCCTCATCTTTGACGGCCACGAGTGTAGGGAGGGCATCGGAAAGCGCCACCAGCGTATCCACGCTGACGTTGCCGACGGCCTGCACCAGCATGGGCAACGATGATGCGTGCGAGAGCGCCTTGAAGTAGGCGATGGCTTGGTCGTTCGAGGCGCCCGTGGGAACGAAGGAGATGATGGCGTCAGCGCCCTTGGCTTTTGCGGCCCTGGCGTAGCTGACCGACTTGGCGGTATCGAAACCGAGCGTCTGAACCCCAAGCACGACGGCACCCTTGCCCTTCACCGAGGTCAGGGCGTCGGCGCCATCGTGCCATTCCTTCTCCGAGATGGTCTGCCAACCGCTGGCGTTTTGCGGCCAGGCGATTCCGGCGACCCGGCCCCGATTGAGGAACTTCATCTGCGCAGTCATCGCGTCGAAATTGATCTTGTTATCCGGCGTGCAGGGCGTCCAACCGATCGGGAAGACGCCCGCGAGGGTCTTGCCGTTCGGGGAACGCGCCAGGCTCGCCGCCTTGGCGCCGCCCTTCGCACCCACCGCCAGTGTCACAGCCGCCGCGACTGCGCCTTTGAGAATCTCACGCCGGCCCGCGCTGATCGTCATAAGTCGTCTCCTTGCTTAAAAGTCCAAGAGCCTGCATATGCGTACCGCAACGGTCCGTCGCCGTGCGCTCTGTCGCCGTGCGCTCACTTCTCCTGAGCCGCATTTTATGGGACGGTATACTATATAATGATATTTCAAACAAGGCTCGAGGGCGCCGCCTAAGCCGGCTGCCTCGAGGTGCGCTTGATCCACTTGTAGCAGCGCACCGAGTTTCTCCAGAAGTATTTCTCGGCAACCACGCGCGGCTTGGCCGCAAAGTATTGTTTGACGACCGAGACGACCTCGCCGATCGTCGCCGTTCCCACGCTATTCGGATAATCGCTGCCGAACAGCACACGGTCTTCGCCGAATATGCTCATCAGATGGTCGAGTCGCCGGCGGTGCGACTCCATGTCCAGCGCGACGTTGCCGTCTACTCGATGAAGTATTTCCGACAGCTTGACGAAAATGTTGGGTCTTTGATGGATCTCGGCGAGTACGGCCGAGTAGGCCGATGCTTCCGCCGGCGTTGGTTCCATCACGGGAAGATGATCCACGATGATTCGAAGGTCGGGAACCTTGTCGTTCACGCGCACCACGGCGGTCAGCAAATCCATACTGGGGTTGGCCGTGTCGAGCACGAGGTCGGCTTGCGACAGCAGCTTCAGGCCGTCGACGAACGCGGGTTTTTCCAGGTGTTCGCCGAGATTGTATCGAGGGCTGTTGTCGATTCGAATGCCGCGATACAGGGGATTCTTATGATATCGCTCGAGGTATTCGCCGAACTCGGGTTTGTCCGGCTGCAATTGGCCGATCGTTCCCACCATGATGTCGTTGGCCTGAGCGACCTCGAGGACCCATAGGTTGTCCTCTACCCAATGGCTGGCTTCGACCGCGATGGCGCCGACGATCCCCAAGGGCGTTGCGAGCTTTCGGTACTCACCGGGAAGCGAAACGTGCGACGTGAATTCCTTAGGCCCTTTGTAGGGCGCGCCCTGCGGGCGCGTCGCGTCGAACAAATGGATATGCGTATCGATGATCGGTATATCGTTGGTGGAGGATTTCGCCAGCGCCTCTCGCGCCATGGAAACCGCCGCCAAAGCGGTCGCGCTCGCGAGGAAATTCCTGCGATTCCATCCGCCGGTAGACCGCATGTTGTTTACTTCCGTCATCGAATTAGTCCTATGTCGTGCCCAGCCCAAACCCACTCGAGGATCACCAGGACGCCTCTTCATCTGTTTTCATACTCTGCCATTTTTTTAAATTGTAGTATACAGTCCCAATATGTGCCCGGATTGGCCGGGTGCTTGGCTACGCCTGAAATCACAGGACTGAAGGGTCTCCCGTGACTCGCTACCGTGCACTGTTGATGCTCGTACTCGCTGCCGCGTCGCCGGCGTACGCCCTGGAACGGCAGGACGTGACCTTCAAGATATTTCAGTTTCCGCCGGACATGATTCCGCGCATCGACGGCAACACCGATGATTGGGCCATGGTGCCGGACAGTTACGCAATCGGCATGAACCAGCTCGAAAACACGGAAGCCCCCGGCGGCCATGGAACCGATCGCGATCCGAAAGACCTCGATATCAAGGTGAAGATCGGCTGGGTCAAGGGCCTGAACCGGTTGTACTTTCTGTACGAAGCGTATGACAACTATTGGGACTTTTCACGTCCCGATTTACACAATGACATTTTCGAGGTCGTGGTCGACGGAGATCTCTCCGGCGGTCCGTTGATCGATATCTATCACCGCGACGTCTGGACGCCCGAAGCGGTGGGAGCGCTGGCGAACATCGATCCGCGAATCAGCAGGTCGGACGCCTACTTCTCCTTCCAGGGCAATCATGCGCAAAATTATCACATCTTCACGCCGGCGGAGGGCAAGGACTGGGCCATGGACTGGGGCTGCGCCCAGTACACGAAGGAGCTGCCCTACGCGAATCACGCCATAAAATACAATTTCCGGCCGGGCGAATCCGGCAAACTCGTGTTGGAGTTCTGGATAACGCCATTCGACTATGCGGGGTGCGAAGGTCCGCAAAGAGCCGTCGAATCCGTTCTCACCGAAAACAAGCTGATAGGTCTGTCTTTCGCCGTCATCGACTATGACGATGTGAATTCCAACAAGCGCAAGTTCTGGAATCTTTCCCACAAGCAGACCTTTTTCGGAAACGCCTCCGAACTCGTGGGGTTCCGGCTGATGCCGCTCGAGCCGCAGTTCCGCAAAGCCATCGATGCACGCTGGTCATTCCAGGTCGTCGACATGGACCGCCGCATCGTCGCATTCAAGGATGCTTCACAAGGCAAGATAACGTCCTGGAAATGGGACTTCGGGGACGGCTCGGTGTCGACCGAAGAGAACCCCATTCACCAATACGCCGACAAACCGGGCAAGCAGGGCATCTACACAGTGGTTCTTTACGTGACCGGTCCGGAAGGAAGTTCGCGTCTGGCGAAAGTGTGGGACGTGCACGTCACGGGCTGACGGCGAGTGCCCGTGACGCACGGGCACTCGCGCGAGTCTCGCGAGCTATTTCGGCGCAGTCGGCGCGACGAAGCGAACTTCAAGGTACTTCACGTTTCCGTCGACCTTGCTGTACCAATGAGGCGTCTCCGACGGTATGACGATGGCATCGCCTTTTTTGACTTGGTGGCTGACGCCGCCTTCGATGATATTGCCCGTCGCAGAGGGGGCGATCTTTCCGCCGGTCACCAGGGTCCCGGAACCCTCGAGAATGAAGTGCAGTTCCGTCCATCCATGATGGACCGCCGGCGGGCCACTCTTGCCGCGGTGAACTTCGTGTATTTGGTACTGGTTGTTAGCGGCGATCTCCGCCACCGCGGGGTCCGCAGGCTGCGCAATCGATGCCTTGAGTTGCTTTGCCAATTCTCCGCCGAAGACGTAGGTCCCGGGCGTTCCCGGCGCGGGCGCCGGAGGCGGCGCCGATCGCTGCGCAACGGCGGGCGCGAGCGCGGCCAGGAACAGACTCGTAGCGAGCGTAGAACTTCGAAGCAAGTGCCTCATCGATCAGTACTCCCAAGTTGGTGAAAGGGAACCGTATTGGAATCGCGTGCGGGTTGTCCCATATTATATATAATTATAGTAGATAGTGGGAATACTGGAAACGATTGGCCGGCGGACGATGTCGGCCGGCCCCGCTCGCGCGGGCGCCGCGGGCTCTCTCAGCGTAGCGATGCCCGATTAATTTCGCGCCGGCGATCCGCGCCGCACCGCAACCGGATTGAATCCGAGTGCCGCGCTGATGGCATCGGCGGCTCTCTTCACCTCGAAGGTCAGCCCGCGCATGCGTAGATCGTCCATGTATTGGGCCGCGCTCGAGACGCTGATCGCACCCACGATGGCACCATCGACGCCTCTGATCGGCGATGCCACGCATCGAATCCGGTCTTCGTTCTCCTCCAAGTCGAACGCATACCCGAGCCGCGCATATTCGCGCATTCGATGAAGCCACGCATCCAACGGCACGTCATAGCCGTTGCCCAAGCGCGCCTCATGATCGTAGTACTCTCGCCACTGCTTTTCGTCCGCATCGAGAATGAGGGCTTTACCCAGGCCCGTCGATCGTAACGGCTGGCGTTCGCCGATCCGCGAACTGATCTCGACCCGCCGGCTTCCCTGAATCTTGTCCAGATACAACGCTCTCGAACCCTCCAGAATTCCCAGATGCACCGTATCGCCCGTCGAGACCGCCAGCGCCTCGAGGTGCTCGCGAGCGACCCGGGGCAAATCCATTCTCTTGCCCGTGATGTATCCGAGTTCCAGCAATTTCGGACCGAGCGCATAGCCCTCGTTGCGGGAAAAGCTGAGGTATCGCCGTTCGACGAGCGTGGCGGCCAGGCGATGCGTGGTGCTGCGGGTAAGGCCGATGGCCGCGGCAAGCTCCGCCAAGTTGGCGGCGCCTTCCGCAACCGCATCGATGACCTCCAGGCCGCGCGCAAGTGTCTGAGTGCCCGCCAGCGCCTGCCCTTTCGCGGGCGCGGCGGATGGTGCGGCACTCGGCCTGTCGACCTTCTCGATCGGTCCTTCCGGCTTTTTCAGCCGCGACCTGGATCGCGCCCCGGGAGCTTTTATGGCTACGTTCACTTCGCGTCCTTTGCGTCATGTCTCATGTTAAAACGGCGTATCAGACCGCAACATTCGAACCATGTCTATTATGCCTGCTAATGTGTAATTCAGGATCGCCGTTATCTAGTTCATGAAAGTAAGGCCTTGACCCAGGCGCCCTGCTGCATTGCACAAGCGCTCACCCATCCCGATGGGATTACATCTTTTCCGGACGACGTTTCAGTGCGGCGAGCCGTCGCTCAACGATTGGCTCGCGCGAATGGCCGACGCAAATTGCCCCGGCGCCTTGCCTATGTATTGAATGAAGAAGCCGCCGGCGTCGGCCGTGCTCGTCCGATTACCGCGACGCCAGCAAATCCATGTCCGCCTGCATCCGCTCTTTGTACTCGTCTGACCAGTGAGCGCCGGGTTTTGAGTTGGCTTTGCTCTGAGGCTGCGGAACCGGAGGTGTCTTGCTTTCTCTTGGCGATTTTCGCACCCCGGCCTTCAGCTTGAGCGTCACTCGGGGCGACTTGGGGTCTGGTGATGGATTCGAATTGTTCATGCAGTTATATGTGGCTCCAATTTGGGTTCGTGGCGCCGCTGTGCCGGCGGTGGCCCGACTATCAGCGGGATATTGATCATCCGATATGACAGCTATATGTCGGCGGTCTGCTCGCGCAAATGCGACGACGTCGGGCGTGATTATAAAGCGCCGAAGCCCTTTTGCCTAATGGCCCCTTTTGCCTAATGGCCCCCTCTCCGACATGACCTCGGCTACTGCCCGGTCTTGATGTGAGTCCACACCCGCGTGCGCTGCCGATAGTAGTCGGCGCCCAACTCGGCGGGCAGGAATAGCCGCGCACGCACTTCGGGCGAGGGATACACCGCCGGATCGGCGAGAATGTCCGGATTGACGAAGGGCCGTGCCGCCAGATTGTCGTTGCCGTAGTGAATGTCGTTGGTGATCTCGGCGATCACCTTCGGTTCCAGGATGAAATTGAGAAACTCGTGCGCGGCCTGCGGGTGCGGAGCCGAGGCCGGAATCAGCAAGGCATTGTAGGTGATGTTGGAACCTTCCTTGGGCAGCACGAAGGCCAGGTGCGCGCCGGTGCCGTCTTCGCGCGCCCGGGCCTGTGCAACGTAGTAGTCGCTCGACCAGGCGATCGCCAGGCAGATTTCTTTCGACGCCAATTGATGGAAGTAGTCGATTCGAATCGAAGGTTCGAATGTAGGGCCGCACCGCCATCACCAGGGTCTCGGCCGCCTGCAGATCCTCGATCTTCTGCGAATTCGGATCGCAGGTGCAGATAGGCGAGCGCGAGCTGGATGACATCCTCGGGCGAGTCCAGGAAGGTGACGCCGCAGTCGGCCAGGCGCGCCATGACCTTGGGATCGAAGATCATGGCCAGGCTGTCGGTGGGCGCGTCCGGCATGCGCGCCTTGACCATGTCCACGTTGTAGACGAAGCCGTTCATGGCGTGCAGGTAGGGCACGGCATAGCGATTGCCGGGATCGGCTTGCGACTGCACGGCCAATACCGCTGGGATCGAGGTTATTCCAGTTGCTCAATTTCGACCGGTCGAGCGGCATGTAGGCGCCCGCCCTGATCTGGTGTCCGTAGAAGCCGGTGGTGGTGCTGACGATGTCGTAGCCGGAGTGGCCCGTCAGCATCGTCGCTTCCAGCGTCTCGTTCGAATCGTAGAACTGCGAGACCACCTTGATGTGGGTCCGGCGCTCGAATTCGGCGATGGTGTCATAGCCGATGTAGTCGGCCCAATTGTAAATGTTCAGCACCGGCTCTTCGGCGCCGGGCACGGCGTTGCTGGCGGCCACCGCAGGCCGCCGCACCCAGCGCGGCCGTCGAGTAGCGCGGCAAGTAGCTTAAATGCGCGCCAGTTCAGCGCCGACCCACTCGTGAAATTGGCGGATGACGTATTCCTCGGGCATCACCACGCCGCGCAGGTGCGGCGCCGCGTGCAGCCCGCGCTGATTGAGCTCGCAGACATGCGCATCCTCGGTCATGACGCGGTTGGTGAAATCGACGACATTGCGCAGGTCGAACTTCGGATCGGCGAGGGTCTGGGGCGAGAACAGATACTCGATGCGCAACTCGGTGCGCTCGGGACCCAGGGGCAGCAGCCGCACCACGCGCACATAATCCACGTGGCCCACGAGAAATACCGAAGGCAGGCCCGTCATGTAGACATGGCCGGCCTTGCGATCCTCCTCGGACAGGCCGGGGAACGGAATCCCGGTGATCCTGCCGTCCAGCGACCAGGTCGCTGCGCCGCTGCGCATTCCGCCCTTGAACTTCGGATCAGAGTCGCCGGCGTGCGCGCTCCACTGCGGATCGTCCCGCTCCTCCAACAGCCCGCGCCCATAGATGGGCACCAGCTGCGAGAGCTGCGGGTGCACGCCCGGGCAATGCAGGCATTCGTTGTAGTTTTCCCAAAATATTTTCCAATTGCTCTCGATGGTCTTGAGCATGACGTGGCCGACGACGAGTTCCTCGAGCGGCCAGGCGTCGAGCCGGTTCAGCGGCACGTCGAACATCTTCTCGAAGGCCGGAGGATCCTCGGTCAAGCGCAACGAACACGAAGCCGTTCCATTCCCTGACCTTGACCGGGTACAGCGGGAAATCGGCCACATCGAAGCCGCTGGCGTGGCTCTTCGAGGAGGTGCGCAGTAAATCGCCCTGCAGATTGTAAACCCAGGCATGGTACGGGCAGACGATGCTGCCGCTTCGCAGCACGCCTTCGGACTCGCGGCACAACGCCGCGCCGCGATGCCGGCAGGTGTTGTGAAAGCCGCTGCAGCACGCCCGCATCGTCGCGCACCAGGAGTATCTTCTGGTCGCCCAGTGCGAACGTCTGGAATGAGCGCGCGCCGGCAAGATCGCTGGAGCGGCCCACATAAACCCAATTGCGGTACCAAATGCGCTGCAGCTCGCGTTCGTATTGACGCGGATCGAAGTACGCATCCGCCGGCAGGCCCAGCGTGAGATCGGTCAGGCCGTTGTAGCCCACGTCATTGCCACCGGGTGTGTCAGCATGTCCCCTCCGCCGCTGTCGAATGCCCCTGCTGTCGCGCCGAGTATAGCCTATTTCTCCAACCGTATAATTCGCTTCTCCAAGCATATAACGAAGTCGGCGCCCGGCCGCATTCCGGCCGCGGCGCCGCCGCTCAAGTACGCATCAATTGACCGCTCGGATCGAACGCCGCTCCGGCCAGACGCTGCGCCTTGCGGCGCTCGCCGATGATTTCGATTTCGAATCCGGCATCGGCCTTGGCCAAGGCCGCCGGCACGTAGCCGAGCGCCAGCGAGTGGCCGACGCGATGTCCGAATGCGCCGGAGGTGACCCAGCCCACGGCCTTGCCGTCGTGCCAGATCGGCTCATCGCCGATGGCATCGGCGTCGGCGGCGTCGACCTTGAAGGTCGACCAGTCGCAAGGCGCCGCCGCTCTCCTTCTCTTCGGCCGCCGCCGTGCGGCCGATGAACTCGCCCTTCTTGAAGTCGACGAAGCGGTCGAGGCCGGCCTCGAAGGGCCCGTAGATGGGGCGAAATTCGCGCGCCCAGCTGCCGAAGCTCTTCTCGATGCGCATGGCATTGAGCGCGCGCCCGCCGAACAGCTTCAGTCCGTGCTCGCGGCCGGCCTTGACCAGCGCGTCGTAGAGCGCGCGTTGATAATCCGTGGTGACCCAGATCTCGAAGCCCAAGTCGCCGGTGAAGGAGACTCGCCCCACATAGCCCGGCACCATGCCGATCTCCATGCGCCGGAACGACATGAAGGGAAAGGCCGCGGTGGACAAGTCATCGCGCACCAGGCTCTGCAGCAGCGCCCGGGAATGCGGTCCCGCGATCGACAGTCCGACGTACTCCATCGCGCACGGACGCACCGACACGCCCGAGGCCGGCATGTGCCGCTCGAACCATCGCATGTAGTAGGTCTCGGCCGCATAGGTGCCGACCAGGAAGACATGATCGGCGGCCACCCGGCACATGGTGAAATCGCCGATCAGCTTGCCGCGCTCGTTCAGCATGGGCGTAAGCGCAATGCGTCCCACCGCGGGAACGCGGTTCGCCATCACGCGCGACAGCCACTCCGCCGTGCCCGGCCCGCGAATGTCGAACTTGCCGTAGTTCGAGATCTCCAGGAGCCCGACGGAATTCTGCACGGCCTTGCACTCCGCCGCCACGTGCGGATGCGCGTTGGAGCGGCGGAAGCTGACGATGTCCTCGGCTTCCTCGCGCCGTCGGCGCGTACCACAGCGGATGCTCGAGGCCGCAGTAGTCGCCGAACACCGCGTGCTCGGCCTGCAGCTTTTCGTAGATCGGCGTGGTGCGCAGCGGCCGCGCGGCCGGCAGCTCTTCGTTCGGAAAGCGAATTCTGAAGCGGCGCGAATAATTCTCCCGCACCTTGGCATTGGTGTAGGCCAGCGTCGTCCAGTCGCCGTAGCGCGCCACGTCCATGCCCCAGATGTCGGCGCCGGGATCGCCGTCGACCATCCACCGCGACAGCGCCAGGCCCACGCCGCCGCCCTGGCTGAATCCGGCCATCACGCCGCAGGCCACCCAGAAATTCTTCAAGCCGCGGATCGGTCCCACCAGCGGATTGCCGTCCGGCGCGAAGGTGAACGGCCCGTTCACCACCTTCTTGATGCCGGCGGCGCCGAGCGCCGGGAAATGCGCGAATCCCACCTCGAGGCTGGGCGCGATGCGCTCCAGGTCGTTCGGCAGCAGGTCCTGTCCGAAATCCCAGGGAGTCGTCAGCTGCCGACCAGGGCACTCCGGCGCGCTCGTAGGTGCCCATGAGCATGCCGCCGCGCTCCTGGCGGATGTAGATTTCGCCTTCGAAGTCGATGGCGTGCAGCTGTTCCTTCTTGCCGGCCAGTTCCGGCATGTCGCCGGTGATCAGGTACTGATGCTCCATCGCCAGGATGGGCAGCTCGATGCCGACCATGCGGCCCACCTCGCGCGCCCACAGGCCCCCGGCATTCACCACATGCTCGGCATGCACATTGCCGTGATCGGTGATCACATCCCAGGAGCCGTCGGCGCGCGGCTTTGAGATCCGTGACGCGGGTGTGCCGCACGATTTCGGCGCCGCCGATCTGCGCCGATTTCGCATAGGCGTGGGTCACGCCGTAGGGATCGACGTGCCCTTCGATGGGATCGTACATCGCGCCCGTGAAATGCTTCTTGTCCATGCAGCGGAAACAGCTTCGCCGCTTCATCGACGGAGATGATCTCCAAGTCCATGCCCAGATATCGGCCGCGCGCCTTGGCCATCTTCAGCCAGTCGAGCCGCTCGCGGGTGCCGGCCAGCATGATGCCGCCGGTGATGTGCACTCCGCAGGACTGTCCCGAGATCTGCTCGATTTCCTTGTACAGCTCGATGGTGTACTGCTGCAGCTTGGCGACATTCGGATCGCCGTTGACGGTGTGCATGCCCCCCGCCGCGTGCCAGGTCGAGCCCGAAGTCAGTTCGGCGCGCTCGATCAGCAGCACGTCCTTCCAGCCGGCTTTGGTCAGGTGATACAGGACGCTGGCGCCGACCACGCCGCCGCCGATGACCACAACTTTCGCGTGGCTCTTCATAGATTCTCCAAGTTCATCGTGTTGATTTCAAATTCGGCGCAATGCCGGCGCGCGCGCAGCGCGCCCGCTCGCGTTCACTCATTCGAAACCGCCAAATGCAGATTGGACTGGCGGCGCCCCCGCCCGTGCCGAAGCGTTCGATCAGCCAGGAGCGGAACAGCGCAATGGCCGTGTCGCTCAGCGCTTCCGGGTGAGTGATCAAATAATAGCCATAGCCGTCGTCGAGGCTGTTGTCGAAGGGTTTGACCAAGCGGCCGTCGCGAATGTAGTCGCCGTACAGATAGGTATCGACCAGAGCGACGCCCTCGCCGCTCAGCGCGTACTGCACCGCGAGCATCACATTGTCGAACACCAGGCCGCGTTCGACGTTCACGGCGCCGAGGTTCGCGTGCCGCGCGAATTGCGTCCACAGATGATGCCGCGGCAGATCCGAAATGCGCACGTGCAGCAGCTCGTTCGCCTCGACGAATTCGGCCAGGCTCTTGCCCGCGTGGCGCGCGGCCAAGCTCGGATGACACAGCAGGCTCAAGTGAACCGGCCAGAGCAAATCCGTCACCAAATCGGTCACGGTGGGCTTCGAGTACACCACCGCCACATCGACGTCGCTGGGCGGCGGTCCCACGCCGTAGTAGCTCACCAGATCGATTTCCACATCCGGCGGCCGCGCGGCGGAAGTCGCGCAGGATGGGCACGGCCAGATGCACCGCGAAGCTCGGCGGCATCTGCACGCGCAGCGTGCGCAGCGTGGCGGAGCCGTCGTTGCGGATGTCGTCGAGGGCATATTCCAGGCGGTCGAAGGATTTCATGACCGCCGGCAACAGATGCTGCCCGGCCTTGGTCAGCACCAGCGCATGCGGCTTGCGCTCGAACAGCTGCGTGCCGATCAATTTTTCGAGCGCGATCACATGGCGCGACAGGGCGCTTTGCGAAATCAGCAGCGCGTTGGCCGCCGCGGTGAAGCTCGAATGCTTGGCGACGCCCTCGAAGGCGCGCAATGCATTCAGCGGCAGCCAGCGGCGATCGATGGTGGTCTTGCCCATGAGTTACGGAGCCCAGGACTTGGTATAGCCGATGGCGCGCTTCTGATCGGCGATGATGGTCTTCGACGCCAGGTACAAATGATACGCCGCCCAGAATCCCGTGGGAGCCAGAATCAGCAAGGCCATGCGCAGCGACGCCGCATCCGTCGCCGTGGCTGCCGGCGAACCAGTCGCTCAAGGCCCCGACCACCCAAGGCGCGACGATCAGGTTGAAGATATTGGCGACCAGCAGCGATATCGCAATGAACATATTGCGCATATGACAGGGCGCAAGATTGTTGAGCAAGCCGAAACACGGGCCGATGTAGAAATAAATCGCGGGAATGAAAATGCAAAACATCAGCTTGCACAGCCACAGAGAGTGGGTCCAGTACGCGATCATGGAAGGGATGGTGGCGAAGCCGATGCCCGCCGCCAGCAGCCACACGACGCGGCGCGGGTCCGCCATCGAGGGCCGCGACAGCAGCCAGGCCGTTCCCACCGTCGCCATCGAGCCGCCCATCAGATGAATGTTGCCCGTGACCGCGCCTGCCTGGCCCACATCGAGATTGTAGGCTCGCTGCAGAAAGGTCGGGCGTCCAATAGATCAGGCCCCAGCCCCACAGGGCGCACAGGCCGCCGCCCATGACCACGTGGAAGGCGGCCTTTTGCCGCCATAGAAACCGCAAGGACACCCAGCAGCGACGGCTTGATCTCATCGACGATGGCATCCAGCCGGCCGCGCGGCGGTTCGCGTACCGTCAAATACACGATGATGCCGACCACGAGGCCCGGGACGCCGAGAGCGAGGAACGCGGCGCGCCAGCTATAGCGCATGCGCGACCGCGCCCGCCATATTCGCGCCCAACCAGGCGCCGATCGGCGCGCCGAGCGCCAGCACCGTCATCGCCATGGGCCGCCGGTCCGCCGGGAAACAGTCCGACACGATGGCGGTGGACGGCGGCGTTCCGCCGGCTTCGCCCACGCCGACCCCGATGCGCCCCAGCAAGAATTGCCAATAGTTGCGCGACAGTCCGCACAGCGCCGTGAATGCGGACCAGACGATCAGAGAGGCCGCCAGGATATTGCGCCGGTTGGAGCGATCGGCGAACCAGGAAATCAGAATGCCGAAGGTCACATAGAAAATCGCCAGAGGCGCGCCGGTGAGAAACGCCACGCCCGTGTCGGTCAATTTCAATTCGAGGCGGATGGGCTCGAGCACCGTCGATACGACATAGCGGTCGGCGATGTTGATGGCGTAAATCAAACACGTCAGGATGAGGACGTACCAGCGCTCGATCGACGACGGCGCCTGGGATCGCGGAAGGTCAATTGCAGCGGTGCTCAAGGTTTGCAACCTTGGGTTTGACTCGCCCTGTCGCACCATACAGGGTTCGACACCGTTGCGCGACGGGGCGCTCGCGTGTTCGAAAAATGACATGGGCGAATCGCGAAATGGCATAGCGGGATGAGAGCGAAAGACTAAGCTCGGCATCGTGGATAGCTTTGACTACATAATCATCGGCGCCGGTTCCGCCGGCTGCGTCCTCGCCGATCGCCTGTCCGCCGGCGGACGCGGCCGGGTGTTGGTTCTCGAGGCCGGCGGCAGCGACAGGCGATTTTGGATCAAGACGCCCATCGGTTACGGGCGCACCTTCGCCGATGCCGCGGTGAATTGGAAGTATCAGACGCGCGCCCAATCCCGGCCTGAACGGCCGCAGCATTTACTGGCCGCGCGGCCGCGTGGTCGGCGGCTCGAGTTCCATCAATGCGCTGGTCTACTGCCGCGGAATGCCCGCTGATTTCGATGATTGGCGGCAAATGGGCAATGCCGGCTGGGGCTGGGAGGATGTGCGGCCGTATTTCGAGAAATCCGAGCGCCGTGTCGATGCGGCGGGCCATGCCGGCGGCGATGAGCCCTTGGACGTCAAGGACGTGACGCCCTTGCTGCATCCCATGCGCCGCAACTGGCTCGAGGCGGCGGCGGAACTGGGCTTGCCCTGCACCGATGATTTCAATGGGGCGCATCCCGAAGGGTTCGGCTGCTACCAGGTGACGATTCGCGATGGGCTGCGCCGCTCGGCCGCCGACGCCTTCCTGCGCCCGGCGCTGCGCCGCGCGCAATGTGCGCCTCGAGACCGGCGCCTGGGTGAGCAAGATTCGCTTCGATCAGCGGCGTGCCGTCGGAGTGGAATATGTCCGCGGCGGCGCCCCGCAATTCGCCGCGGCCAACCGCGAAGTGATTCTCTGCGGCGGGGCGGTCAATTCGCCGCAGCTGCTGCAGCTGTCGGGGATCGGACCGGCGGCGACCCTGGCGGCCGCCGGAATCGCGCCGCTGCTGGACAACGCCGCGGTCGGCGGCCATCTTCAGGATCATCTCGCCGTGGTGTATTCCTTCAAGGCCACGCAACCCACGCTGAACGATGAGCTGCATTCGACGGCGGGCAAATTGATCGCCGGGCTGCGCTACCTGCTGACGAGGCGTGGGCCCCTGGCCCTGAGCGTGAACCAATTCGGCGGTTTCGCGCGCGCCGACCCGGCAGGCTCCCGTCCCGACGTGCAGCTGTACTTCAATCCGGTGACCTACGGCGCCGGCGATGCCGCCCGCACTCGGATCGAGGTGGATGCGTTCTCCGGATTCTATCTGTGCTTTCAGCCGACCCGGCCGACCAGCGTCGGGCGCATCGACATCGCCGGCGCGGATTTTCGCCGCGCACCGCACATTGCGCCGAACTACCTGTCCACCGACAAGGACGTGGCCGACGTGGTACACGGCGGACGGCTGTTGCAGGCCATCGCGCGCACGCGGGCCATCCGATCCTTGATACTCGAGCCCCTGGCGCCCGACCTGGATGCGCTGGGGCCCGATGAGCTGGTCGCCGATTTTCGCGCGCGCGCGAGCACGGTGTACCACCCCGTCGGCACCTGCCGCATGGGCAGGGCCGCGGGCGAGTCCGTCGTCGATGCCGCCTTGCGGGTGCACGGCATGGAGCGATTGCGCGTGGTGGACGCGTCGGTGTTTCCCACGGTGACTTCGGCGAACACCAATGCCCCGACCATCATGGTGGCGCAAAGCGCCGCTGATTTAATTTTGGCCGCTTGAATCCTAGGAAGGGAAGATATGAAGCTCGACAGTGTCAAAGTGTTCCTCGTGAGTAACCCGCCGCCCGGTTTCGGCGGCCGCTACTTCGTCTTCCTGAAATTGAAAACCGCATGCGGCATCGAGGGAGTGGGCGAAGTGTATGCCGCGACCTTCGGTCCGAGGGTGGTGGGGGCGATGATCGAAGACTTGTTTGCGCGGCGTTTCGCCGGGCGCGATCCCTTCCAAATCGAATCGCTGTGGCGCGAGAGCTATGGCTCGGGATTCACCCTGCGCCCCGATCTGTCCCTGACGGCCGTGCTCAGCGGATTGGAAATGGCCTGCTGGGACATCATCGGCAAGGCCGTCGAGCAGCCGGTCTACAATCTTCTGGGCGGCAAGGTTCACGAGCGCCTGCGCAGCTACACCTACCTGTATCCCGCCGAGGGCGAAGGCGACGAGTTCTACCACGATGCGGACCGCTCGGCGCAACGCGCCGCCGAATATGTGGCGCAAGGATTCACCGGACTCAAATTCGATCCCACCGGCGGCTACTCGGCATCACGATCCCCGGCAACCCACCCAGGAAGCGCTCGAGCGCACCGTGCGCCTGGTGCGCCGGGTGCGCGAAGCGGTGGGACTTCGCGCCGACCTGCTGGTGGGCACCCACGGCCAATTCACGACCTCCGGGGCCATTCGGCTGGCCAAGCAGCTCGAGCCCTACGATCCGCTCTGGTTCGAGGAGCCGGTGCCGCCCGAGATGCCCGAGCAGATGGCCATCGTGGCGCGCGGCACCAGCATTCCCATCGCCACCGGCGAGCGCCTGATCACCAAGTATGAATTCGCGCGGGTATTGGCGAGCGGCGCGGCCAACATCATCCAGATGAACCTCGGCCGCGTCGGCGGCTTGCTCGAGGCGAAAAAAGTGGCCGCCTTGGCCGAAGTGCACTACGCGCAAATTGCGCCGCACCTGTACTGCGGTCCCGTGGTGGGCGCGGCCAACATCCAGATCGCCACCTGCTCGCCGAACTTTCTGATCCTGGAAAGCATCCAGCAATGGGGCGGATTTCACGCGCAGCTTTTGAAGAATCCGATTCGCTGGGAAGAGGGCTACGTCATTCCGCCCACGGCGCCCGGGCTCGGGGTGGAACTCGATGAAACGGTGGCTCTCGCCCATGCCTATACCGGCGACGGTCTGCTGCATTTGGAGATGGCGGACCGGCCCCTGGGTTAACGCGAAGGGGTGGCCCTGCGGATTGTGCTATACGCGTGCCAGCTGAAATAGGGTGCGCACACTCATGAGGAACTGAATTTGCGTTACGGCTTTGTCGGACTTGGGAATCTGGGCAGGCACCTCGCCGTGAATCTGGCCCGCGGCGGCTTCGACGTCGGGGTCCACGATTTGCAGCACGGCGCCGCCGCTCCGGTATTGGCGGCGGGCGCACACTGGGCGGAATCAGTAACCGAACTGGCCACGGCCTGCGATTGCCTGATCACCTGCCTGCCCTCGCCGGCGGCGACCGCGGCGGTGTTGGATTCGGCGCTGCCCGCCATGCGCCGGGGCAGTACCTGGATCGAAATGAGCACCAACGACTTCGCCCAGGTCGAGGCGCTGGCCGCGCGGGCCGAAGCGCTCGGGATCTCCACCCTCGCCTGCCCGGTCACCGGCGGCGTACACCGCGCCGAGGCCGGCGATATCACGGTCTTGGTGGGCGGTGCGCAACCCGTGTTTGCAATGCACGAGGCGGCCCTCAAGGCCATGGGCGGGCGCGTCATCTATCTCGGCGGTATCGAACAGGCAACGGTCACCAAAGTGGTGACCAATATGCTGGCATTCATTCATCTGATCGCCGCCGGCGAGGCGCTCATGCTGTGCGCCAAGGCGGGCGTCGATTTGCGCTCCGCCTTCGAGGCCATTGCGGCGAGCTCGGGCAACAGCTTCGTCCATGAGACCGAGAGCCAGGTGATCCTGAACGGCAGCTACGATATCGGCTTTACGATGGATCTGGCCTGCAAGGACGCCGGATTCGCGGTCGAATTCGGGCGCCGCTTCGGCGTGCCGCTGCGCCTGGCAGGCGTCATGGAGCAGACCTTCATCGAGGGACGGGCCAAGTACGGCGGCGGCGCCTGGTCGTCCATGATCGTCAAATTGCTCGAGGATTCAGTCGGAACGCCGCTGCGCGCACCGGGGTTCCCGGCCCGGCTCGGGCCCGAGGACGCCTGAAATCGGGTCGACGCATGCTAGAATCCGCAGTCGGCATGAGCGACGCCAAACATAGAATATAGGATGCCCAATAACCCCGGGACCGCGACGCTCAACCCACCGCCAACGCGCATCGAAGCCGAAGTGCTGCGCATTCGCGGATTAATGGAACGCAGCCGGTTCGAGGACGCATTGGGAGCGGCGCAGGCGTTGCTTCGGGAAGTGCCCGAGAACCGCGACGTGCTGTACATGATCGCGGTGAGCCAGCGCTACCTCGGCAGAATCGCCGATGCCTTGGCGACTCTGGCCCACTTCGAGACCTTGCACCCAGGGTACAGCAGGCTGTTTCAGGAAAGAGGACATTGCTTCGTGGCCCTGCGTGATGCGCCGGGTGCCGTGCAAGCCTACTTGCGGGCCGTCAACATGAATCCCGCGCTGCCGGCGAGCTGGAGGGCGCTGCACCTGCTGTTCCGATCCGCCGGGCAAATGGAGGATGCGCACATGGCATCGGCCCATGTCGCCAAGCTCGCGGCCCTGCCCACGGCGGTGATGAATGCCACCAGCATGTTCGCGGACGGTGAGATCATCGCGGCCGAACAAGTCATCCGCCCTTTCCTGCAATCGAACCCCACCCACGTCGAGGGCATGCGCCTGCTCGCGCAGATCGGCATGAAGCTGGACGTGCTCGACGACGCCGAGTTCCTGCTGGAGAGCGTGCTGGAACTCGCTCCCGGCTTCCATCTGGCCCGTTACGACTACGTGCAAGTTCTCCTGCAGCGGCACCGCCATACGGATGCTCTGCGAGAAGCCAAAAAACTGCTGCAAGTCGACCCGGATAACCGCAGCTTCCGCACCATCTACGCCACGGCCTGCAGTGCTCTCGGGCTATATGACGAAGCACTGACGATCTATCGTCAATTGGCCGCCGAGACTCCGCAGGCGGCGGAGCTGCACCTGTCCATCGCGCATACGCTGAAGACGCGCGGGCAGGGCCAGGAGGCGATCGATTCCTATCGCGCCGCGGCGGCGGCCAACCCCAGCTACGGCGATGCCTATTGGAGCCTCGCGAATCTCAAGACCTACCGGTTCACCGACGAAGAAATCGCCCGCATGCGCTCGGCGGAAGCCGCGCCCGCCACTCAGCCCGTGGATAGGTACCATCTGTGCTTTGCGCTCGGCAAGGCGCTCGAGGACCGCGGTGAATACGCAGAATCCTACGGCTACTACGATCGCGGCAATGCCCTCAAGAAGGCTGAAATCCGCTACCGGCCCGAGCCCATCGAACGCAATGCGGAATTGCAGGCCCAAGTGTGCACTCGCGAATTCTTCGCGGCGCGGGCCGGCGTCGGCTGCGAGCGCGACGATCCGATCTTCATCGTCGGCTTGCCGCGGTCCGGCTCCACGCTGCTCGAACAGATTCTTGCCTCGCACTCGCAGGTCGAGGGCACGATGGAGCTCGCGGAGATACTGCGGCTCGTTCATCGCTTGCAGGGCCGCGACTATCAGCACAGCGATCCGCGCTATCCGGCGGCGCTCGCCGAGCTGAGAGCGGACCAGTTCAGGCAGTTCGGCGAGCAGTATATTGCGGATACCCAGGTGTACCGCACCGGCAAGCGCTTCTTCATCGACAAGATGCCGAATAATTTTCGGCACATCGGACTCATCCACCTGATTCTGCCGAACGCCAGGATCATCGACGCCCGCCGAGAGGCCATGGCCTGCTGTTTCAGCAACTTCAAGCAGCTATTCGCCTCGGGTCAGGAGTTCACGTACAGCATCGAGGACATCACCCGCTACTACCGCACTTATCTGAAGCAGATGGCGCATTGGGACGCCGTGCTGCCCGGCAAGGTGTTGCGAGTGCAGCACGAGGCCGTGGTGGAGGATCTCGAGAGCAATGTGCGGCGGCTGCTCGCGTTCTGCGGTCTGGACTTCGAGCCTGCCTGTCTCGAGTTTCACAAGACCGAACGCAGTGTGCGAACCGCGAGCTCCGAGCAGGTCCGCCAGCCCATATTCAAAGAAGGTCTTGATCAGTGGCGAAATTTCGAACCCTGGTTGCAGCCCTTGCGGGCGGCTCTTGGGCGCCACGAGGGAGGTGAAGCCCTCACGTAGCGGCAACGCAACATAAATCCCGGCGCGGCGGCGATGCATTGGCCGGTCGAGGGCCAAGATGTCGCGAATTGACATGGCGGCATCGCTAAATAGCATGGCAATTCAGAATCGTTCCGTTATGCTCGGGCACAAAGATGAAACGGCTTCTGGCGAACATTTGACGTGTTCGAGCAACAACTTCTGATGCTTTGACTCACGTTTCAACACCAGAAAGTAGTGAAGGGATGGAAGCATGAACTCAAATCCGAAGTTGTCCTATGCCATTGCCGCGATCTTGAGCGGCTCCTCAGCAGGCTTGGTGCACGCGGCGGCGGCAACCGACACCACCGACGTCGATGCGATTCAGGAAATCACGGTGACCGCACAGCGGCGCACGGAAAACGCGCAGGACGTGCCCATCAGCATTCAGGCACTGACCGGCGAAACGCTGAAGCAGCTGAACGTCAGCACCTTCGACGACTTCGTCAAATACGTACCCAATGTGACAACCGCCAACTTGGGGCCGGGTCAGAACAGCATCTTCATGCGCGGCTTGAGCGTCGGCGTCACCGGCCAGCAAGGCACCGGAACCACCGGCCCCATTCCCAACGTCGCGGTGTATCTCGATGAGCAGTCGGGTGCCCTGCCCGGCCGCAACATGGACGTGTATGCGGCGGATATGGAGCGTATCGAAGTGCTCGAGGGTCCGCAGGGCACGCTGTTCGGCTCGGGCGCCGAGGCGGGCGTGCTGCGCTACATCACCAATAAGCCGAAGCTGGATGTGACCGAGGGCAACGTCAACGCGGGCTATAGCTACACGGCCGGAGGCGACCCGAACACCAACGTCGACGCGATGATCAACCTGCCCCTGATCCCGGGCACCTTGGCGGTGCGTGCGGTGATCTATGACGATAGCCGCGGCGGCTACATCAACAATGTGCCGGCGACCTTCACGCGCCAGGGAACCGATGAGGGCTTTGCAAGATACAACAATGGCGTAGTGCCGACCAACAGCGAGTCCATCAACAACAACAACCTCGTCGGCAACGCCATCAATCCGGTCACCTACCAGGGGTTCCGGTTGCAGGGCCTGTACAAGATCAACGACAACTGGGACGCGCTGCTCTCGCAGAGCTACCAGAATATGAATGCGCAGGGCGTGTCCTACCAGATGCCCTACGGCCCCGAAGGCCTGACCTTCAACAGCGTCGGCGAGCCGCTGGGCGTGCGAGCGCTGCCGCCTCTGTCGGTCACGCTGTTCGAACCTTCCTACGACAAGGACAAATTCGAAAATACCGCGCTGACGGTGAACGGCAAAATCGGCGACCTGAAAGTCGTCTACGCCGGCGGCTACCTGGTGCGCAACATCGAGCAGCAGCAGGACTACACCAACTATTCGCGCGGCGTGTTCGGCTATTACTACCAGTGCGCAGGTTATTCGAGCAAATCAGCCGCCGCCGGCAAATGCTACTCGCCGGCCGCCACCTGGCAGGAAACCGAGAAGAACACCCACCAGAGCCACGAATTGCGCGTGAGCACTCCGGATGACTGGCGCATCCGCGGCATCGGCGGCGTCTATTGGGAAGAGTTCAAGATCTACGACGACACCGACTGGACCTACAAAACGGTTCCGACCTGCTCGGCCGCGCTCGATGTCGGCTGCTTCAACAATGTGCAGCCGTGGCCGGGCTCGACCGCGAATGACCCGAACGAGCGCAACGACAACGTCGGGTTCTTCGACGACGCGACGCGCACCATCATTCAAAAGGCGGCGTTCGGCTCGATGGACGTCGATATCATTCCGAAGACTTTGATTTTTACCGCCGGCACGCGCTACTACAAATTCGACGAAAGCGAATTGGGCGGCGACGTCGGCAGCTTCTATTGCAAGGCCTTCGCGCCGACCACTTACTTCGGGCCTTGCACCTCCGCGACCAACGGGAACGGGAAGCCGGGTGGGTTGACCCCGCCCACCCCGGGCGCGCGCCCTACGGGACCAATCTGAACGCCGCCAGCTTCAACAACTCGGTCTACCACGGCTTTCGAAGCCGCGCCAACCTGAGCTGGCATGTGACCGACGATGTGCTGCTGTACTACACCTGGTCGCAGGGCTTCCGGCCGGGCGGGTTCAATCGTGGTACGAAATTGACGCAGGATGACGCGAGCGGGAATTATCAGTATCAAACCCCGTCCACGTACAGCCCGGACACGCTGATCAACAACGAGCTGGGCTGGAAGACCGAGTTCTTCAATCACCGCCTGCAGATCAACGGCGCCGTCTACCAGGAGGACTGGAAGAACACCATCGTCGAATTCTTCGACCCGCAGCAGGGCTTCGGCAATCTGACCTTCGTCACCAACGGGCCCAACTACCGGGTCAGAGGCGGCGAGCTGCAGGTCATTGCCCGCGTCACCGAGGGTCTGACGGTGCAGGGATCGGCGTCGTACAACAAGAGCACCCAGGCCAATTCGCCGTTCATCGACAACAACAACCCGGCAAGCCCGAATTTCGGCAAGCCCATCACCTCCGATTCCCAATGTCTTTGGATTGCAGGGCAGTCCGCTCGGTCAATCGCCGCTGTTCCAGGGAAATATGCGGGTTCGCTACGAGTTCCCGCTCGGCGAGTACCGGGCCTTCACGCAGGTGGGCGGCCAGTACTACGGCGGCTCCCAGTCCACGGTCGGCACGGTTGATAACTATTATATGGGGGGATACGCCACCTTCGATGCGTCGGCCGGTGTCGCCAAGGACGCCTGGAACGTCCAGTTCTTCACGCAGAATCTGGCCAATCGGGATGCCAGCACGTACACCAACTCGGCGCAGTTCATCCTGACGCAGACGCCTCTGCGGCCGAGAATTGCGGGCATCAAATTTGGATATAAGTTCTGATCCATGGATGATCTGACCGGCGGCGCGGGCAATGATGCCCGCTCTTGAATCTCCGCCGTCGCGCATCGAGACAGAACTCTTGCGCGTGCGCGCGCACCTCGACCGCAGCGAGTTCGCGCAGGTGTTGAGCGCGGGCCAGGCATTGCTCGCGGAAATACCCGGGAACCGCGATCTTCTCTACATGATTGCGGTCAGCCAGCGCTACCTGCACCGGATCCCCGATGCCCTGGCGACGCTCGAGGTATTGGAAAGGCATCATCCGACGTACAGCCGTTTGTTCCAGGAGCGCGGCCATTGCCACGTGGCAAAGCGCTCGGCGGCGCCAGCCATCGCCGCGTTTCTTCGCGCGGTGAACCTCAATCCCTCTCTGCCTGCGAGCTGGAACGCCCTGCAGGCGCTGTTTCGAATCACGGGTCAACATGCGGACGCCGAGTACGCGGCCGGCCAAGTGGCGCAGCTCGCGAGCCTGCCCATCGAGATCTCCACCGCATTCAGCATGTTCGCCGACGGCGAGATCTACGATGCCGAAAGGGTGGTGCGCCGGTTCCTGCTCACCCACGGCGATCACGTCGAAGGCATGCGGCTGCTGGCCAAGATCGGCGTGGAGCTCGACGTGCTGGACGACGCCGAACTGTTGCTCGAGAGCGCGCTCGCAATGGCGCCGAATCATGATGCGGCCCGCTACGAGTACGCGATCGTGCTGCTGAAGCGGCATAAGCACGCCCGAGCGCGGGAGGAGATGGAGAAGCTGCTGAAGACCGACCCGCATAACCGCGCGTACCGCACCACTCACGCCACGGTGTGCACCGGATTCGGCGACTACGGGCGGGCGCTGCCGCTGTATCGGGAAATTTTGGCCGAATCGCCCCAGGACGCCGAACTGCACCTCTCGATCGCGCATGCGCTGAAGACGCTGGGACAGACCGAGGAGGCCATCGAGTCCTATCGCGCGGCGGCCGCGGCACGGCCTTGCTTCGGCGAGGCCTACTGGAGCCTGGCGAACCTGAAGACCTATCGCTTCACGCCCGCTGAACTCGACCGCATGAGGGCCGATGAGGCATCGCCCGAAATCCGGCTCGTCGATCGCTACCACCTGTGTTTCGCGCTCGGCAAAGCACTCGAGGATCGTGCCGAATTCCCCGAATCGTTCATCTACTATGAACGCGGCAATGCCTTGAAGAAGACCGAATGCCGCTACAAGCCCGAACCGCTGGAGCGAAACGCCCGTTTGCAGGCAGCCGTCTGCAGCCGCGAATTCTTCGCCGCGCGGCGCGAATTCGGCTGCCGGAGCGACGCGCCGATCTTCATCGTCGGTTTGCCGCGCTCGGGTTCGACGTTGATCGAGCAGATCCTCGCATCGCATTCCCTGGTGGAGGGCACCATGGAATTGGCGGATATCCCGCGCCTGGTGCAGGAACTTCAGGGCCGGGAAACCACCCACTCGGATCCCCGGTATCCGGGTGTGCTCGCCCAACTGAGCGCGGAAGACTTCGACCGTTTGGGCGAGAGATATCTGCGCGACACCTCGGTGTACCGCACCGGCAAGGCGCACTTCATCGACAAGATGCCGAACAATTTCCGGCATCTCGGCCTCATCCATCTCATGCTGCCGAACGCCAAGATCATCGATGCACGGCGCGAACCGATGGCGTGCTGCTTCAGCAACCTGAAACAGCTGTTCGCCTCGGGGCAGCAGTTTACCTACAGCGTCGAGGACATCAGCCGCTACTACCGCATGTACATCGATCTGATGGCGCACTGGGACGACGCCCTGCCCGGCAAAATCCTGCGAGTCCGGCATGAGGACCTCGTCCATGACCTCGAAAGCAACGTGCGCCGGATTCTCGATTTTTGCGGACTTGAATTCGAGCCGGGCTGCATCGAGTTCCATAAAACCCGGCGCACCATTCATACTGCCAGCTCGGAACAGGTCCGCCAGCCCATCAATCGCGAAGGAGTGGATCAGTGGCGCCGCTACGAGCCTTGGCTCGGGCCCCTGAAGATTGCACTCGGGCCGCTGGCGGAAACGGCACGGTAAGGTAGCGGCCCGTACGCGGCGATCAACTCAGGAGCGAAATAGCATGGTGAATGGTGGAGTCCGCGTCCGCAGGCCGCTCGGTGCCGGCGTCACGCTTGTGTTGGGTCTTGTGGGGGTGGCGGCATCGGCCCTCGCGTCCGCGCCTCCGCTCTACCACGCAATCACTCCGAGCATGGCGGATCAGACCGTCGTGCTGACCGGCCGGGATTTGACCATCGATCAGGTGGTGCAAGTGGCGCGCTACGGCGCCAAGGTGGCCTTGAGCGCAGAGGCCCGCCGGCGCTCCGCCGATGCTCACGCCTTGCTGCTCGAAGCGGCGGCCGAGGGGGTCTCGGTGTATTGGTTCAACCGCGGCTCCGGTTCCGGCCGCGAGCGGTTCATCTTTACCGGCGATCCGCTCTCACCGGCCAACAAGAAGCTATTGGAAGAGCGGCAGCTCGCCATATTCCGGCGCGGCGCGCTCGCCGGGCTGGGCCCTGAAATCAGCGAGGAAGAGATCGTCCGCGCCATGATGGTGGTGCGCGCCAACACCATGAGCTTCGAGGCGGCCAGTCCGCAGCTCACTCAGCGCCTGCTGGATCTATTGAACGATGGCATCACTCCGGTGGTGCAATCCCGCGGTACGGTCGGCGAAGGCGATCTGGGCCCGTTCACGAACGTCGGCGCGGCCATGGTGGGCGCCGGCAACGCCTACTACCACGGCGTGCGCATGCCGGCGGCGCAGGCGCTGCAAGGCGGCGGGACTCACCCCGCTCGCGCCGTTCGGCGCGGACGACAGCGAATTGGAAAGCACCAACGCCTATGCCACGGGCCAGGTGGCGCTGCTGTTGTACGACGCACGCGAAGCGCTGTCCTGGACCGATCTGATCTATGCCATCGATCTGAACGGCATGAACAGCAGCGTCTCGCCGCTCGTCGCAGCCCGTGCAGGCCAACCGTCCCTTCAAATGGCTGAACTGGGACGCAGCGCGCGTGCTCGACATGCTCAAGGGCAGCTATTTGTTCGAACTGGACGAGCAGCGCATCATTCAGGATCCCGAGAGCCTGCGCGCGTCGTCGATTCGCCAGGGCTCGGCCTGGACGGCTTGGGCGCAATTGCGCGACGTCGCGCTGATTCAGATGAATTCCTCGGACCACAATCCGGCCATCCGCGTGGGCGCCTCCCCCGGCGATTCCTGGGAATTGAGCACGCCGCAACTGGCGCAGTTCTATGTCAAGGGCAGTGCGCGCAATCACGGCCAGCATGGCTTCATTTTCTCGAACGCCAACTGGGACCCGTACCCGATGGCCAACGAAATCGAGGCCTTCACCATCGCGCTCGCCAACATGGATACGGCGGTGACCCAGCGGGTCATCCGCTTCACCAGCCCCTTCTTTACCGTCGCCGCCGCGTCCGATGAATCTCCGGGAGAGCCGGGGCGCTTCCATCTCACCCAGGGCAGCGAAATCGACGTCGTGGCGCTGATGCAGGAAATCCAGGGACTGATCAATCCCGGTTCCGCCCGAGGGCAATGCGCTGATTCAGAATGTGGAGGACATGCAGACGCAAACCCGCCTGAAGGTCACCCGGGCGCGGGCCGCGGTCGAGGATACCGTCGAGCTGCTGGCGGAGGATCTTGTTGACCGGAACGTACTGGCTGGACCTGCGCAAGTCGCAAAATCCGGCGCGCGACTTTCGGCGCTTCGCCGACGGCGGTATGGACGGCCTTTCGCGCCGTCCTGCCGTTCAACGGCGTCGGCCCGACCTCCGCCACGCGGCCCATCCACGAAATTGCGGCCGCCTTCATTCGCAGCAATCCGGCGGCAAGCTTCTACAAGGACAACGCACGGGAGCCGGGCGACCGCGCGCAGCGGCGCCCGGCCGAATGATCGCCAACGCCCGCATGTACTCGGTGAGCCCGGAGGCGGCCGGCGCTCTGGCGCCGGCTGCTCGTCGCGCCGTGATCGAGCGTTCGGGCCTCGACATCGCCTGCTCGATCACGCCGAGCCGGCGCCCATCGATGAGCTGTGGCAGCGGCCCGACAAGGCGGCCGTGTTCATGTGCGGACTGCCCTTCTCGCGCTCCCATCCCGCGCCCCGAGCTCATCGCGGCACCGGTCCCCTCGCCGCCCGATTTTCGCGGCCTGCCGCAGTACTGGAGCGAAATGGTGGTGCGCAACGACAGCGCCATGCAAACCATCGAGGACACCTTCGGCGGCCGCATCGCCCTGACCGTGCCGGATTCGCAGTCCGGATGCCTGGCCGCGCTGTACTACCTCATGACGAAGGCGCAGACATTTCCGCCCTACCGCGAAGTCATTACCCCGCGAGTGACGCCGCTCGGGGCCATGTCCGCGGTGATCGACGGGGCGGCGGAGGTGGCGCCGATCGACTCGTATGCCTACTGCCTTGCTGCAGAAGTACCGCCCCGACCTGACGTCCCAGCTGCGGGTGCGTGGGACGGACGGCGCCCACCCCCATCCCGCCCCTGGTGGCCTCGCACGCCGGCTTCGACCGCCTGCGGGCCGCCTTTCTTGAAGCGCACGAAATCAGCACCATTCAGCCTCTGATGGCTGATCTACTGCTGCAGCGCTTCGTTCGCCCCGATCCCGGCACCTATGACGCGCTGCGGTCGAACTATGAGACCGCGATCGCAGTATTGGCGGGAGCACCCGCTCGCGGCCAGCGTACATCCGGCTTTCCTTTTTCGGTAGACTCAGCATCATATGCGCTGGCTGATACAGAAATTTCGCCGCTACGATGGGCCCACCTGGATCGTTGCCCTGGTGCTGTACGCGCCTGGGTGCTGCTGATCTGGTTCAACGCGCAGCTGCCCTGGTGGGTCATCATGCCCGTGGGTGCCTACCTGCTCGCCTGGCACTTCTCGCTGCAGCATGAGGCCATTCACTCCTTTCGCGGCGTGCCGGCCTGGCTGCGTTTCGCGCGTGGTGTTCCCGCCGCTCGGTCTGTGGTTTCCCTACCCGCTTGTATCGGAAGAGCCATACCACGCATCATCGCGACATCCATCTGACCATACCCGGCGTGGACACCGAGTCCTACTATGTGCGGCAGGCGGACTGGGCGCGCATGGGGGCGTTCCAGCGCGGCCTGTTGACCTTCAATCAGACCATGGCCGGCCGCTTGCTGATCGGCCCGATGCTGCGTCTGTGGAGTACTGATCACCAAGGAAACGCGCCGCGTGCGCCAAGGCGACTTCAGCCATCTGCCGCACTGGGCGGCGCACGTGGTCGCCGTGGCGCGCCCTGTTCTGGTTCATCTCGGGCGTCTGCGGCTTTCCGTGGTGGCAGTACTGCTTGCTGGTCGCCTATCCCGGGCTTGAGCTTGAGCCTGCTGCGCGCCTTTACCGAACATCGCGCTGCCGCCGATTCGCAGGAGCGAACCGCCTCGGTCGAATCCAACGCGCTGTTCGGCGTGCTCTATCTGTATAACAACCTGCACGTCGCGCATCATTTGAAGCCGGCGATGCCCTGGTACGACATTCCGCGCTTCTACCGCGAAAACAGAGCCGAGCTTCTGGCCGGCAACGGACAGTTTGTATATAAGGGGTACTGCGCAGCTCGCCAAGAGCTACTTCCTGGTCCCCGTGTTCAGTCCCGTTCATCCCACTCTGTAGACACGCCTCGACGGTGACCATTCGCGACGACATATTGCCCGCCGCCGCACCGCTCCGCGTCACGGGCCCGACGCCGGCGTAGCGCCGCGCAGCCGGGCGGTCAAAACCCGCGCCATCGTCGCCACCTCCATCGGCAATATGCTCGAGTGGTACGACTTCACGATCTATGCCCTGTTCGCCGGCTACATCGCCGCGAATTTCTTTCCCGGCCATGACCCGAAACCCAGCTGGTGGAAACCTTTCTGTTCTTCGGCTTGGGGTTCGTCGCGCGGCCCTTGGGCGCGGTGCTCATCGGGAATTTCGGCGACCGCGCGGGACGCAAGGCGGCGCTCACCCTGACCATCCTGCTGATGGCGGCCGGCACCGGCATCATCGCCTTCTCTCCCACCTATGCAACCATCGGCATGGGCGCTCCCCTGCTGCTGCTGCTCGGACGAGTGCTGCAAGGCTTTTCCGCCGGCGGAGAGGTCGGCGGCGCGACCGCCTATCTGCTCGAGACCGCCGATCCGGAGAAGCGGGGCCGCGTCGCCTCGTGGCTCGAGGCCAGCATGGGGATGGCCAACATCCTGGGCGCGCTGGCGGCCTTCACCGTCACTGCCTTGCTGAGCAAGACCGAGGTGCAAGCCTGGGGATGGCGCATTCCCTTCCTCTTCGGCTTGCTCATCGCGCCCGTTGGACTGTACCTGCGCCGTTCCCTGGACGAAACCGAGGCATTTCAGGCCGAGGCCGAGCGGCGCAGCCGCGAGCAAGGCCAGCCGCGGGCGCCGCTGCTGCAGATATTCCGCAACCATGGGCGCAGCCTGTTCGTCGGCTTTTGCGTGGCCGTGCTGTGGGCGGTGGCGGTGTACGTCTTGATGATCTACCTGCCCACCTACGTACAGCGTCCCGATACCTTCAACTTCACCGCCAAGCAGGCGTTCGGCGCCTCGCTCATCGGCAATATCCCCTTCGTCATCGGCTGCGTCTGGTTCGGCATCCTGTCGGATCGCCTCGGCAGGCGGCGCAGCTTGTTGGTCAGTGCGGCGCTGCTGCTGCTCTGCGTGCTGCCGCTGTTCATGTGGCTGAAAGCCGACCCGACCCTGCCGACGCTCATCGTCGTTCAGTGCATCGTGTGCATTCTCGTGGCGAGCTTCGTGGGCGTCGCGCCGGCGGCCTTGTCGGAGATTTTTCCGACGGGCGTGCGCTCGACGGGAACTTCACTGGTCTACAACGGGGCCTTTACGATATTCGGCGGCTTCGCACCCATGATGCTCACCTGGGTCCACGCAGCGCGCCGGGGGATCGCTGTATGCACCGGCCTGGTACGTCATGCTGGCGGCGGCGGTGGCGCTGATCGCCATTCCGGCCCTGAGATCCCATGCTGATTGACACGCCCATCCGGACTGAGCTGCGTGCGCCGGCCTTCGCTTACTGCAGGAGAATGTCTTGTCGGACAATCCGAACTTTCTGATTTTGATGGCCGATCAGCTCACGGCGCGCGCGCTTCCCGCCTACGGCAACCGCGTCGCGAAAACGCCTCACATCGACGCGGCTGGCCGCCGCCGGCGTGGTATTCGACTCGTTCTATTGCAACAGCCCGCTGTGCGCGCCGTCGCGGTTTTCATTCCTGTCGGGGCAGCCAGGTGTCTGCCATCGGCGCGTACGACAATGCGGCGGAATTTCCGGCGCAGGTGCCGACCTTCGCCCATTACCTGCGGCGCGCCGGCTACCAAACGGTGTTGAGCGGCAAGATGCATTTCTGCGGCGCGGATCAGCTGCATGGATTCGAGGAGCGCCTGACCACCGACATTTATCCGGCCGACTTCGGCTGGACGCCGGACTGGACTCGTTTCGAGCACCGGCCGAGCTGGTATCACAGCATGGATTCGGTCACCCAGGCGGGCCCTTGCACGCGCACCAACCAGATCGACTTCGACGACGACGTCGTCTTCCAGGCGCGGCAGAAACTCTTCGACATGGCCCGCGGCAAGGATCGAGCGGCCGTTCTGCATGGTCGCATCGATGACCCACCCGCACGATCCCTATGTGATTCCGCAACGCTACTGGGACCGCTACGAGGGCGTCGACATCGACATGCCGCGCGTGCGCATGGCGGCCGGCGAGCTGGACCCGCATTCCCGGCGCCTGCGCCATGTCTGCGGCCTCGATTTGCAAGCCGTGAACGAGGCGCAGATGCGTGCCGCGCGGCGCGCCTACTATGGCGCGGTCTCCTATGTCGACGATCAAGTCGGCGTGCTGCTGGCGGCACTGGCCGATGCCGGCTTCGCCGACGACACCGTCGTGCTGCTGCTCGCCGATCACGGCGACATGCTGGGCGAGCGCGGCCTGTGGTACAAAATGAGTTTCTTCGAGCCGGCCTGCCGGATTCCGCTGATCGTGCATGCGCCCCGGCGCTTCGCCGCGCGGCGCGTGGCGCATTGCGCCTCGCTGGTCGACATACTGCCCACCTTGTGCGAACTCGCCGGCGCCAACGCAGAGACTCTCGCCGCTCCGTTGGACGGCCATAGCCTGGTGCCGCAGCTCGCGGGAAAGGCGGGCCCGGACGAGGTCATCGGCGAGTATCTCGCCGAGGGCGCCATCGCTCCGCTGGTGATGATCCGGCGCGGGCGCTACAAATTCGTGCATTCACCCGTCGATCCGGACCAACTCTACGATCTGCACGAGGATCCCGACGAGCTGCAAAATCTTGCGCCTGACGCCGCAACACGCGTCCCGGATCGAGGAATTTCGCGCCGAGACGGCGCGCCGCTGGGACCTTCCCACCCTGCATGCCGCGGTCCTCGCCAGCCAGCGGCGCCGTCATCTGGTCTACGATGCGCTGCGCATGGGACGCTATACGCCCTGGGATTTTCAGCCCCTGCGCGATGCCAGCCGCCTGTACGTGCGCAATGATCAGGATCTGGGTGACCTGGAGGCCATGGCGAGATTCCCGCCCTTTCAGGCCTGAATTCGACCAGATCCGGCCTGAATTCCGCCAGTTCGCCTCGATTGGCGTAATGCCGTATCCTCTCGCGTTCGACGGAACACCGAGTTACTATCATGCAAATAATGTGCGTAATAGTAAACAATCCCGAAACAGATTCTGAGCGCTTGGCCCAAGCCGAGGGAAGAACGAGATGATGCATGCAGAACGGATTAGGTCCCACGGCTCCGCCGCGACCTCGGGCGCGAAGATCATCGATGGGCGGCAGCATGCCCGGCATTTGCGCGATGCCTTGCGCGTCGAGGCCGCGCGAGCTCGCTGCGAAATACGGCGCACCCCCCAAGCTGACCGTGATCTTGGTCGGCGACGATGCGCCGTCCCGCCTGTACGTGTCGAACAAGTCCAAAGCCTGCCGCGACGTGGGCATCGAATCGGTGGTCATTACGCTGCCGGCGTCGACCGAATTGGCCGGCGCTGCTGGCGGTGATCGAGGAGCAAAACCAGGACGCCTCGGTGCACGGCATTCTGGTGCAGCTGCCCCTGCCCCGCGCACCTGCCGGTTCACTCGGTACTGGAGCGCATTGCGGTCGAGAAGGATGTCGACGGATTCCATCTCTACAATGTCGGCAGTCTCGCCGTCGGCACCGCGGTATTTCCGCCGTGCACCCCCTATGGAGTGCAGAAGCTGCTGGAAGCCGAGGGCATTCCCATCGCCGGACAGAACGTCGTGGTGGTCGGCGCCAGCAATATCGTGGGCAAGCCCACCGCCATGATGCTGATGCAGAAGGATGCCACCGTCTGCATCTGCCACGCCAAGACGCGCGATCTGGCGCAATTCACGATTCTCGCGGATATCCTGGTGGTCGCGGCCGGCCGGCCCAATCTCATCGTGCCGCAAATGGTCAAGACCGGCGCGGTGGTCATCGACGTGGGCATCAATCGCCTGCCCAACGGCAAAATCGTCGGCGACGTGGACTTCGAGGGCGTCTCGCAGAAGGCCTCTTACATCACGCCGGTTCCGGGCGGCGTCGGCCCGATGACGGTCACCATGCTGCTCGCCAACACGATCACCGCGGCGCAGCGGATGTGGGGCGCCAATCCGCTATAATCGAATGATTCGAGCAGGAGCGCGCGTCGCGATGTCCCTGCCGACGGGGGAGCACCAGCGTTGATACAGTTTACCGCCCATAACATTCGATTGGACGACGGCACCTACACCAAGCCCGACGAGGGGCTGTCGATCGACGCCCATCCCTGGTTCCTCGCCGCAAAGCGCGTTCTCGATGCCACGTTTCCCGCCGACAAGTCGCAGCTGCGCATCGCCGATCTGGGCTGTCTCGAGGGCGGCTACACGGTGGAATTCGCGCGGCTCGGATTCCAATCCGTAGGCATCGACGTGCGCGAATCCAATATCGACGTCTGCCGTTACGTACAGTCCAAGGTCAATCTTCCGAACCTGCAGTTCGTGCGCGACGATGTGTGGAACGCGGCAACTATGGCATATTCGACGCCGTCTTTTGCTGCGGTCTGTTCTATCACTTGGACAAGCCGCGCAAATTCCTCGACGTGCTGTCCTCCATCACCCGGCGCGTCCTGATTCTGCAAACGCATTTCGCGCAGGCCGGCGACTCGCCGAGCTTCATTCAGCCGCGGCGCTTGCGACGCGCGCTGTCCCGGCTGCTGCCGCTTGAAGAACACCGGCACCACGACGCACAAATTATCCTTTCTCACGGAAAACGAGGGCCTGCCCGGCCGCTGGTTCCCGGAGTTCCGCACCGAGCGCGCATTCCGCGACCGCGAAAACCGCCGCTGGGCATCCTGGGACAATCGCAAGTCGTTTTGGATACAGCGCGAATACCTTCTGCAAGGCATTCGCGACGCGGGATTCGATCTGGTCTTCGAACAGTTCGACAGCCTGGGTGCGGACATCGCCGTCGAAATGACCGAGGGAAGCTATCGGACGTCCGGCAGAAGCACCTTCATCGGCGTCAAGACCGCCTATGCCTCGGAGCATGGCGGATCCCCGGCTAGCCGGATCCGCTCCGGGATTGCGGCGCGAATAGCCGCATTCATCCGCCGCCGGGCGACGTGCAAAGGGCTCGCGCAGCGCGCGAAACAGCACGCCTTGCTCGTCCCGGGAGAACGGCGAGGCCCATTCCGGGTGATTCAAGCTGCTCGATCAGCTGCGCCGCATGCGACGGATCGCGCGGATGGCGCAGGTACCGGTCGGAGTGATCGGCCCACCCGGTCAGAGCGCGGCGTATCGCGCCCGGCATGCCGCCGACACGAATCAGCGGCTCGATGAGTTCGGCCAGATGCAGGCAGATGGCCGCGTAGGCGTCCACTCCGGTGGTGCGCGCGGTGGCCGCCAAGCCGCGCAAGGTCAGGAGGATTTCCTCGATGTCCTTGCCCGTCAGATCGCAGCCGGGCCCGCGCACCCAATCGCGGATCTGAGATCGCAGATACTGCAGACGAATGAGTATTTGGAAGGGCTTGAAGGTTCGTTCCGGGCCGCGTTCGCTCATGTCCGTGGCTCGCGAAATGAGGGTATGAGAGATCCGCCGCGGTGGTGCTCATCCAGCCCACCAAGTGCGCCAGATACACACGCTCGACCAGCAAGATCAGCGTGCCGGGCTGAACGCACAGCGTCAGCACCGGCAGGTCGGCCAGCCGGCTGCTGCGCGCTTCGCCGACCGCCGGGAATGGAGGCGCTGGAACCCAGCCGCAGCAGCATATCCTCGGCTCTGCTGCCGCTGACTCGAACGGCGCACAGGCCGCCCGATTGATCCACCATGCAGCCGTCCGCCACGCTCGCGAGACTCTCCTCGAGATGGGCGAACGCGCCTCGATCGACGCTCAGAAGCAGAGTCTCGGTGGGACTTCTCCAGGCCAGTATGAATTTTGCATCGCCTCGCTGATTCGTTGAAACAAGGGTCGCTGAGTCAGCCCGCAGGGGCTGCGGCAGCGGCCTGCCGATCGACCCTCCGACCGCCTCGGCAAAATTGCCCGCCGGGTCGAAGTAGCGCAAAGAGGCCACCCGCATCCCGCGAATGCCATCGACCGTCAATCCCTTGACTTCGATGGCGGCAAAGAGTTCCTGCGATTCATCCACGCAGACGCTCTCCCTCGGGATCGATGAACGGTGCCTTGACGACCTCGGCATCGATGACGGCTCCCAAGTGATGGACGCGCACTCGATCGCCGAAGCGCTGCGAGCCCCGTGCCAGCATGCCGAGCGCCACCGGAGCGCCGAGCTCCGGACTCCAATAGCTCGAGGTCACGTGCCCCTCGGTTTGCGTGGGCGGCAAGGCGGCCGCGATTTGCGCGCCCACCGGCAGCACAGTCCGCCCATCGGCGGGCGACAGCGCCACCAATTGAAATCGCCCGGGGTCGCGCGCCGCGGGCCGCAGCAGCGACCGCCGGCCGACGAAATTCGCGGCCTTGCGCTCGATCGCCCGCGCGAAGCCGATATCCTGCGGCAGAGTCGTACCGTCGGTATCCGTGCCGATGTGGATGTAGCCTTTTTCCGTGCGCATGATCTCGAGCGCTTCGATGCCGTAGGGCACCGCCGCGAAATCCGCGGCGCGCTGCCACAGCCGAGCGAGCAGATCCGCGACATGATCGGCCGGCACATTGATCTCATAGCCCAGCTCGCCGCTGAAGCTGGCCCGCAGCACGCGCAGGGGCACGCCATCCAAGATGCTTTCGCGCAAGGTCATGTGCTTCATGGCGCCGGGCGCCAAGGCGGGGTCGAAACCCACGGCTGCCAGCCAATCCCAGGCGCGCGGTCCCGCCACGGTGGCATTGCCCCAGCGCGAGGTCACCGGGGTCACCAGCACCTGCAATTCGGTGTATTCGCACTGCAGCCATTCCTCGAATGCGGCGGCGGTGCGCTCCACCCCCGCGCTGGTGGTGTTCACCCAGTAGTGCTGCGGCCCCAAGCGCGCGACGATGCCGTCGTCGACCACGATGCCGTTCTCGTTCAGCAGCAATCCGTAGCGCGCCTGGCCCACGCTCAAGTTGGACATCGTCCCGACGTACATGAGATCGAGAAATTGCGCCGCGTCCGGACCATAGATCTCGAGCTTGCCGAGCGGCGACCCATCGAGCAGCCCGGCGCTTCTGCGTACCGCCGCCGCTTCGCGCTGGGCAGCGGACTCCAAGGATTCCTGCGCCACGGGGTAGGCGGCCGGCCGGACCCAGTTGCCGAATTGTTCGAACAGCGCCCCGCGCGCCTCGTGCCAGGCATGCGCGGGCAGATGCTTCAAGCGGCCGATACAGCGCGCCGACCCGCCGGCCGGCCATCAGTCCGAGCGACACCGGCGCAAACGGCGGCCGGAATTTCGTGGTGCCCACGTCGGCGGGCTCGCGGCCCGTGAATTCCCCCATCAGCACCAGCGCGTTGACGTTGCTGGTCTTGCCTTGGTCGGTGCCCATGCCCGTGGTCGTATAGCGCTTCAAATGTTCGACCGATCGATAATTCTCTTGCGCGGCGAGACCGACATCGCCCGTCGACACGTCGTTCTGCAAATCCACGAACTGCTTGCCCGCTCACCCCGGACAATTGGGTGGCGGCCAGCGATCGGCCGCGCGCCTGCCGAGCCGACCGTCGCCGGCACGGCGCCGCCGCGCGCGAGCGCGGCTCCGAGTTCGGCCGCATGATTCGCCACGGCGTCGCGGGAGAATATTCCGGCGCAGGCGCCCGTGCTCCACACTCCGGGCGCCGCGCCGTCGGGCACGAACATGGCCGAGTCTTCCAGCCAGCGCAATTTTCCGCCCGCCTGGGAATGCAGGTGCACCGCCGGCGCGTGACCGGCCGCGCTCAAGATCAGGTCGCAGTCCAGCTGCTCGGGGCGCATGCTGCCTGCATCGGCTGAGATCACGGTGCAGCCGCGCACGGCCCGCGTGCCGCCGACCTTGGCGATGCCGGCGTTCACGAAGGTGCGCACGTGCGCGGCCTGCGCGCCGATATCGGCCGGCGGCCGGCGATCGACCAGTGCAATCACATTCACCCCGGCGGCGCGCAAGGAGGCGGCCATCCGATAGGCGGAATCGCTGTTGGCCGCGATGACCACTCGCCGGCCGCAGGCCACGCCGTAGGCATGGGCATACTTGTCCGCGGCGCCGGCCAGCATCACTCCCGGGCGATCGTTGTCCGGGAAAATCATCGGACGCTCGAACGCGCCGGCGGCGGCGATGACGGCGCGCGCGCGAATCTTCCACAGCCGTTCGCGAAGCATGCCGCCCGCACCGCTGCGCGCGTCCGCCGGCGGCGCCGCGGCCGAGAGTTTCGCGCGCGCACACGAGATTGTGATCGTAGATGCCGAAGGCCAGGGTCGCGGGTCATCTGCCGCACGCCGCAGCGCGCGGCGCGAGCCGTGAGGTCGGCCACTTCGGCGTCGTCGCGCCAGGCCGAGCGCGCCGCCGAGCGTCGGTCCGCTCGCCAGCAACAGCGTGTCGCGCGCCCGCCTCCGCGGCGGCCACCGCGGCGCTCAAGCCGGCGAGACCGCCGCCGATCACCAAGACCTCGGCCTGCGCCGACACCTCTTCGTAACGATCGGGGTCGGGCTCCGCCGGAGGCTCTGCCGAGACCCGCCATGCGCCGAATGGAGGGCTCGTACAGATGCCAGTTGGGCCACTTGAAGGTCTTGTAGTAGAAGCCGGCCGGCAGCAGCGCGGCGAGCTGGCTGTTGATCGCGCCCACATCGAAGCCGACGCTGGGCCAGCAATTGACGCTGGCCGCGACGCAGGCCCTCGTAGAGCTCCACCAGCGTCGCGCGCATATTCGGAGTGCGCAGGGCGCCCTCGCCCACATCGACGAGACCGGTGGGTTCCTCGACGCCGCAGGAAAAAATTCCGCGCGGCCGGTGCAGCTTGAAGCTGCGCCCGACGAGCTGCACGCCGTTCGCCAGCAGCGCCGAGGCCAGGGTATCGCCGGCGTAGCCGCTGAAGCGGCGGCCGTTGAATCGAAGGACAGGCGACTGCGAGCGATCGATACGCCGGCCCCAGGGCGCCGGCAAGACGCGAGGCGGTCACGGCGGCATCGCGGCGGCGGCGATCGGTCATGGCGTACACGGACAGCGATCTCGTGAGTCACCGTATGGCGCGCCACATTGAACCACTGGCCGCAGCCATAGGTGTGGCGCCAGCGCTCGAGGTGCCGCCCCTTGGGGTTGTCGCGAAAGAACAGATATTCGCCCCAGGTCCGGTCGCTCTGCTTCCAGATCCGGGCGCGCCATGTGCGAGGTGCCGCCGCAGGTGAACTCGCTTTCGTCGCGCGGGCCGCAGTGAATGCAAGGGATGTGCATCATCAGTGCGCGATCCCCGAGGCCGCGGCTTCGTCGATCAGACGGCCGGTGATGAAGCGCTCGAGCTGGAACGGCTCGGCCAGCGGATGATTCGGCCCGTCGCCAGCACGTGGGCGAAGCGTCCATCCGCCCACCGGGATGGCCTTGAAGCCGCCCGTGCCCCAGCCGCAATTGATGTAGAGATTGGGGATGGGCGTCGCGACCGATGATGGGACTCGAGTCGTGCACCACATCGACGATGCCGGCCCACTGGCGCATCAGGTTCAAGCGGCTGAAGGAGGGGAACAGCTCGAGCGTGGCCGCAATGATGGCCTGCTTCACCGCAAAGCTGCCGCGCTGCGCGTAGGAGGGAAACAAATCGAGCATGGCGCCCATGACGATCTCACCCTTGTCCGACTGGCTCACGTAGGCGCCCGTGCCGGGCGACAGAATCACCGTATCGAGCAGCGGCTTGATCGGTTCGCTCACCATGGCCTGCAGCGCGTAGCTGGTGACCGGCAGGCGGAAGCCGGCCAGCTTCGCCAGCACCGAGCTGTGTCCCGCCGCCGCGATGCCGACGCGCTCCGCGCGAATGCGTCCGCGAGAGGTATTCACGCCGACGACCCGGCCGCCCTCCTTGAGGAAGTCGACGACCTCGCAATTCTGAATGATGTCCACGCCGAGCGCCGAGGCGGCGCGCGCATAGCCCCAGGCGACCGCGTCGTGCCGCGCCGTACCGGCGCGCCGCTGCATGAATCCGCCGAGCACGGGCAGCCGCGCCCGCGGCGAGAGATCGAGCGCGGGAGCGAGCTCGCCGACTTCGTCGCGGCTCAGCAGCTCCGCGGCGATGCCGTTCATGCGCATGGCATTGGCCCAGCGCGACATGGCATCCAGATCGTGGCGGCTGTGGGCGAGCAGTACCAGCCCGCGCTGGCTCAGCATGATGTTGAAATTCAGCGCCTGCGAGAGGCCCTCGTACAGCTGCAGTGAAAAATCGTACAGGCGCGCGCTTTCCGGATAGAGATAATTCGAGCGCACGATGGTGGTGTTGCGGCCCGTATTGCCGCCGCCGATCCAGCCGCGCTCGATCACCGCGACACGTTGGTGACCCCGTGATTCTTGGCGAGGTAGTACGCGGCGGCGAGGCCATGGCCGCCGCCGCCGACGATGATGACGTCGTAGCGCGGCTTGGGGCTCGGCATCGCGCCAGGCGGCCGGCCAGTTCCGTTGCCCCGACAAGGCACCGCGCAGCAGAGACCACGCCGAATACTTCACGGCATCCCGTCCCTGGATCGCGCTCGGCCGCCGTTCAATGTCGCTTACTTCGCATCGTCCAGTCAGTCTGCCTTCAAGATGCGTGCAATACCAGTGCACGAATTGAGTCACGCCGGCCTCGTGTACCGGAGAATAGGGCGCCGGATCGTAGGCGGGCGAATTCACGCCGATCTGATTCTCCTGGCAATTGCGGGTATCGGCCGCATTGGTCGCCAGCCACACGCCGGTCAGCTCGCTGATGTCGTAGTCCACGCCTTCGACGGCGTCGCGATGCACCAGCCACTTGGTGGTCAGCTGAGTCTGGGTCGGGACTGACGGGCAGCACCCGGAACGAAATGGCGTGGTCGGCGAGCACGTGGTTCCAGGTGGTCGGAAAATGGAACATCAGCAAGGTGCCGAGGTCCGGCTCCGCGATCGAATCGGCCAGCGGCCGGCGCACGGCGGCATTGCCGGACATGGTGAAGCTCACCGCTCCCTCGAGCAGCGGCGTGCGCACGGTGCGGTATTGACTGTTGGGCGAGATATGAAACCTGCTCGGCAGGCCGATGGATTCCCAGTGCGCCCATTTGGCGGCGGTCCTCGGATTGCCGGCGGCGCCCTCGCCGTCGGTCGCGGTGGGATCTTCCGGGAAGGTGCGGATCAGCTCGGGATGATTGGCCGCGCAGTGGTAGCACTCGCGGTTGTTCTCCCAGACCAGCTTCCAATTGGCCTGCTCGATGATGGTCGACTCGAAGGCGATCTTGGTCTGATGCAGCTTATGCGGCAGAAAGTACGGCTCGAGGTGCTTGCCGAATGGGCTCGAAGTCCGGCGCCACCGCCGCCAGGCACATCCAGATGTAGCCGCCCACGCTGGCGCAGTGCACGCGGCTTCAATCCATGCTGCGATTTATCGAAATCGCTGCCCATGTCGCGCGCCGCGATCAAGCGGCCGTCGAGCGCATAGGTCCACTGATGATACGGACACACCAGGCGCGGTGACCGTGCCGTGCTCGGCGGAACAGATTCTCGATCCCCGATGCCGGCAGGTATTGTGAAAGGCGCGCAAGCCGCCGTCGCGGTCGCGCAAGACCATGACGGGATACTCGCCGATCTGCACCGTCAGATAGTTGCCGGGATTCGGTACTTCGCAGTCGTGACCCACGAACAGCCAGTCGCGGTACCAAATCATGTCCAGATCGACCTGGTAGTCCTCCTGGCTGCAATAGAACTCTCTTTCCAAGGCGGTCTCGAGATTGCGTCCCCGGAGCCGGCTCAGCATTGCATCGCGCGCGGTCATGGTGAAATCCCAGTGTTCAGGTTCTCCTACCATACCAATATTCCGCCGCGGGCCGATGCCCCGAAGCGACGTTTTTTTTGACATACACGACAGCGATTTGCGCCGCTGACCGGCGCCGATGACGGTGCCGGCAATATGCGCCGGCTCGGGGATTGCGTACACTCTGCCGGCCATGGAGGCCCGCACACAGTGAAGCACTACCGCGCGGCCGGATCACCCCGGCGGCGGCCTCATGCTGTGCACGGCCTTGCTGCTCGGTTCGCTTGGTTCGGCCGCGGACACGCTTCCGACCCCTGCGCCGGCCGCCGCCCGGCACACGCTGCGGGTGGGATCGGTCGCAGCTTCGGCCCTGCCCGGGCGTGCCCGCGTATTGCGGCAACCTCGATCGCCCCCTGGATCCCACGGGGGCCGATTCCCGGGCACATCTCCATTCACTTCGAGTACTACCCGCACTACCGGGCCGGAAAAGCCGCTGGAGACTCTGGTGGCCACCGAGGGCGGGCCCGGCTATCCGGCCACCCTGTCGCGCGACGGCTATCTGGCCTTGTTCGAGCCGCTGCGGCGGCGGCACGATGTGCTGCTGATGGACAACCGCGGCACCGGCCAATCCGGCAGCCATCGATTGCCATGAACTGCAGACCGCCGAGAAATGGACGGTGGAGCTGATCGCCGCCTGCGGCCGATCCCTCGGCAAGCGCGCGGCGCTGTACGGCACCGCCTACGCCGCGGACGATCTGGCCGCGATTCTCGAGGCGCTCGGCATCCGCCGCATCGACCTGTACGGCGATTCGTATGGCACTTATTTCGAACAGGTGTTCGCGGTGCGCCATCCCGGATACCCTGCGTTCCATCGTGCTCGACGGCGCCTATCCGCTGAACGGCACCGACTATGCCTGGTACCCCAGCTATGCGCCGGCCATGCGCGAGAAATTCGACATCGCCTGCCGGCGCTTCGCGCCCTGCGCGCGGCTGCCCGGCACCTCGATCGACCACATGCGGCCGGCTCTTGCAGGAACTGCGCTCGCATCCCTTTCCGGCGCGCGCCGCCGACAGCGACGGCAAGGAGCGGGAATTCACCGCGGATGCGCTCGCAGCTCGCCATCGTCATGTTCGGCAGCGCGCCGGCCTTTGCCATCGGCGCGCGAATTCGACGCGGCGGCGAGAGCGTTCTCGGACGGCGACCGCGTGCCGCTGCTGCGGCTCATGGCGGAGACCGTCAGCGGCGTGGATTCGCGCGACCCCACCGCCGACGCGACGAAGTGGAGCGCCGGCCTGGCCGCCGCCGTGATGTGCCAGGATCCGCCGCAGATCTTCGATATGCGCCTGGCCGCCCGCTCCGGCGCAGCGCCGATCGTGACCGGGCCATCGCCCGGCGCAAGCGCGACGCTGCCCGGACACCTATGCGCCGTTCACCATCGATGAATACCGCGGCATGCCCTTGGACTACAGCTTCATCGATCAATGCGTGGAGTGGCCGGTCGCCCCGCCCACGCATCCGGCCTCGCACGTGGTCGGCCCGCGACTCGCCCTACCCGGACATTCCCGCGCTCATCATCTCCGGCGAACTCGACAACATCACCACCCCGGCCGACGGCGCCGCGGTGGCCCGCGCCTTCAAGCACGGCACGCAGATCCGCATCGCCAACAGCTTTCACGTCAACGCCCTGCCCCGCGCGCGCAGCGCCTGCGGCGCGCAGATCGTGCGCCGTTTCATCGAGACCTTGAGTGTCGGGCGATACGCGCTGCGCGGCGAGGTGCCGCCGCTGCGCCTGGTGCCGCAGTTCGCCCTGCACGCCTCGGATGCTCGAACCGGCCACGGCGGCCGCAGGCAATCGCGCCGGCAGCGCGCAGTTGCGTTGGGCGCAGGCCGCCGTGCAGACGGCCGGCGACGTGCTGGCGCGCCTCGGCGGCAATTCCACCGGCACGGGGGTGGGGCTGCGCGGCGGCAGTTTCCGCATCGTGAATGATCCCGTCGGCCATCCATGTCAGCCTGGATGAAGTGCGGTGGACCGAGGATTTGGCGGTGAGCGGCAGGATCGACAAGCCCGCGGCGCGAACCGGCACGGTACACGCCGCGCTGCACCTGGCGGGGCCGCAGGGAGCCACCGGCGATCTCACCGTCGAATGGCCCGAAGGCGTGGCGGACGCCGTCGCGTCCATACGCGGGCGGCTGGGCGGCGTCATCGTGCTCGCGGATGCTCCCGCGCCCTAGCTTCTTATCCCTCGAGACCGGCTGTGAGCGGGCAACATCATCGTGCAGAGGCAGCCGCCGGCACGTAGCGGTCGAGCCAGGCCGAGGTGCGCTGCGCGAGATCCTTGATGAAGCTGGGCCGCGTGAAGACATGGTGCTGGCCGGGATAGACGACGAGCTGGGCCGGAATTCCCAGAGTGCGCAGCGACTGATACATCTGTTCGCCGCCGTTGATGGGCACGTTGAAGTCCTTGGCCTCCGCCCAGAAACAGGTCGGCGTATGGATGCGATCCGCGTGGAAGAACGGATACGACACCTTGAGCCACAGCGCCTGGTCCTTCCACGGCGGCCCGAGTTCATTGTCGTATTGCAGTTGTACTCATCGCTGCCGTACATCGCGATCTGATCCGCGCTGCCGGCACCGCTGATGGCGGCCTTGAAGCGGCGATCGCTCGCGATGGTGTAATCGGTCAGTATGCCGCCGTAGCTCCAGCCGCCCACCGCCAGCCGGTCCGGGTCCGCGATTCCCTTGGCGATGCAGATAATCGACACCGGCCAGGAGATCTTCGACCTCTTTGTGGCCCCAATCGGCAAATATGGCCTTGGCGAAGGCGATGCCGCGGCCGCTGCCGCCGCGATAGTTGACGCGCAGAACGACGAAGCCCTTGGCTGCAAACATCTGCGGCTCGAATTGATAGCCATCCAGAACCAGAGAGTGTTCGTCCTGGCCGTTGGGTCCGCCGTGGATCCACAACACCGTCGGATACTTGCGGCCGGCGACGAAGGACGGCGGCTTGACGAGGAGCCCGTGAATCTCGACGCCGTCCTTGCTCTTGAAGCGGATGTCCTCGACGGCGCCGAGCATCGAGCCCCGCGAGAAATGCATCGTTGTGCGCGGTGAGCTTGCGCAGCTTCCCGGACTCGAGCGCATACACCTCGGCCGGCGCGCCGTCGCTGGTTTCGAGCAGCGCCGTGTGGCCCGCCTGCCGAGGACAGCGCGGAGTACGACGAAGGGCCCGGCGGGGACGCTGCGCGGGTGACCGCGCCGCTCGCCAGGTCGATGCGCGCGGGGTATTGGCCTGCCGTCGTCCTCCACGGTGATCGTGATCGATGCCGAATCCGGCGGCGAAGGCGAACGAGGTCACCGCCCGATCGAGCTTGTCGGCGAGCGAGCGCGGCGCGCCGCCCGCAGCCGGCACCAGCGTCAGATGATCCTGCATATAGGCGTTGAACTTCGGTTCGAGCCCTGCAGGTAGGCGATCGGACGTTCCGTCCGGGCTCCATCGCGAGTTTCTGCGCATTCGGCGCATAGGGACGCACGATGCTGCGCGGCGCGGCACCGGCCACGGGGTTCGATGACGGCAATGTCCTCGCGCCCGTCCGGATCGACGCCGTGCTCATGCGTTCGAATGAAGGCGATCCGGCCGCCCGTCGGGAGACCAGGTGGGCAGATCCTCGTTGAATTGCGGATCGCGGGTCAGCTGCTCGCTGTGCTTGCTCTCGACATCGAGCAAGTACAAGTGCCGCTTGCGCCCTTGCGCCAGATATCCGTCTCCATCCTGCTTGAAGTGCAGTGCATCGATCACGATGGGCTTGGGCGCCGATCCCGCCTCGCCCTGCACCAGGGTGAACACGAGACGCTTGCCGTCCGGCGCCCACGCATAATCGCCGATGTCTCCCGTGACGCTGGTCAGCTGGCGGGCATCGCCGCCGCGCCGGTCCAGCAGCATGATCTGGCCCTTGTCGGAGCCCGCGGGTGTTGCGACGAAGGCCAGATAGCGGCCGTCGGGGCTCCAGCTGCGGATTGCCGGTGCCCTCCGCCGCGGACGTCAGCGCCAGCCGCTGGCTGCCGTCCCAACTCACCATCCAGATCGCGCTGCGTGCCTCGTCGGCTTCGCGATCGTTCGCCGTCACGACATAGGCGACCCAGAGGCCGTCGGGCGACACCTGCGGATCGCTCACGTCCTGGACGCCGTAGAAATCGTCCGGCGTCAGCGTTCGGTGCGCCGCAGGCGCATCCGCGGCGATGGCGGTGGCCGCCTGATAGACACAAAGCGACAGCAAAATAGCCCGCGGTGATCTTGATCAATGGGTGTGCTCGTAGGTCCAGAATTATTCTTGCTGCGAGGATTACTCTCGCGCCGAGGATTACTCCTCTCCCCCGCCCCCAGCCTTGGCCTTGCCGAAGCGGTAGCTCATGCGCACACCGAAGACGCGCGGCTCGTTCACCGTCTGGCGAAGATCGTAGTTGCCCTCGTTGGTGTAGATCACCGCGTTCTTGTTGGTGAGATTGGTGATGTACAGCTCCGCCGTCCAATGCTCATTCGTCTGGTTCAAGCCGAAGCGCAAGTTCATGAGGGTATAGCCCGGCTGCAGCACGTACGGAAGCCCATTGGTGCCGGTCTCTTGCAGGGAGTTGAACATATCTCCCTTGTGCGAGGCATCGTATTGAACGTAGCCGTGCAGCGCGTCCCTGATGGGTGCCTCATAGCGTATGTTCGCGCTCCAGTTGAAATACGGAACGTAGGGCAACCGCTCTCCGGGCGTCACCACGAAGTATTGGTTGGCGAAATTGTCGCTCGTGATGCGCGAATCGTTGTAGCTCCCGGACACCTCCATGCTCAGGAACGAATTGGCCTGGTACTTGACGTTCGATTCCATGCCGTAGATTCGGGCATCGCCGATATTGGCGTTGAAACTGGAGGAGGGGCAGACTCCCGGGTCGAAGAGCAGCGACTGATAGTTCTTCCACGGCATGTAGTACGCGGCGCCGTTCCACAGCAGATGCTTGTCGAGCCAGGTGGATTTCCAGCCGAGTTCGTAATTAGTCAAGGTATCCGGCTGAAATTGCGCCGGCACGCCATTCTTGACGCAGCCTTGCGGGAGGCCTCCATTGACGCCCCCGTCGCGAAAGCCCTGCGCCCAATCGGCGTACACCAAGAGATTGTCCGTGGCATTGAAGCTCAGACCGGCCTTGCTGTTCCACTTGTGAGAGGAGCCCCCATATGTCGGCAGGCGATTGCGGCGCATACCAGAATCCGCCGTAGGTGCTGTTGTTGAAGTTCGAGTGGAAGTGCACGGTGCCCGCCTCGAGGTGCAGCCGCGGCGTCAGATCGAAGACCACGTTCGCGAACTCCGTGGTTTGCAGATAGTCGAAGCGGTAATCGTAGCTGTACCAATCATCCGGCTTCGGCGGCACCGCTCCCGAATTGTAGTAAGAGGCGGTCGCGGCCTGCCAGGCCTGCGCCCGCGGTCTGCAGTCCCGGCATATGGAAGTAGTCGCCGATCAGTTCGCGCGTCTTTTCCCAGTAGACGCCGCCCAGCCAGTGGATGCGTCCGCCCGTCCTTGGATTGCAGCCGCAGCTCATTCGACCAACGATCGACGTTGTTCCTGTAGTCGTAGTATTGGATGGGCACCTTGCAGCCGCTGTAAGGGCTCGCCGCCGTAGGTACGGATCGGTGAGACAGGTATACGCCTGCTGGCTCGCGGCCGTCAGGTTGTCCGGAGGACCGGTGTTGACATACTGCATGTACTCCGAATACTCGTTCACCCATCGATCGTCCTGCGCCCAATAGGTGCTCGCGTACACGAGATCGCCGATGCCCACGTCCCCGTCCAGGTGGAAGTCCAGAGTCTTCGTGTAGTACTGCTTGAATTCCGGTCCGAAGCGGTCGACGTTCTTCTGGCCGAGCGAGCGTACGGGTCCGTTGACCAGATTGCCGTTCTCATCGACCGCGCCGCCGATGGTCTGGTTCTCGTCCCAGGCGCCGTGCGTCAGCTGCCGCTGATAGCTGGTGGTCAAGCGTCGCCTTCCAGCCGTCCGAGATCTTCTGACTGATGGCGGCGCGGCCGCCGGTCACCTTCTCCACGTTGTAATTGCGGCCCGCCCACTGCGAGTTGTTCGACACGGTGCCGTTCACCCAATTGCGCGTGACGTTGAGATTGTTGATGTAGCCGCCGTGGTAGTCGCTGTAGCCCGACAGCCGGATCGCCGTCCAGTCGTCGATCAGCGGTATGTTGACGAAACCTTCGATGGTGCCGTTGTGAGTGCCGCCGTCGATCTTGCCGAGGTCGGTATCGATGCCGGCGCTGAACCCGCTGGCATCCGGCTTGTTGGTGATGAAGCGCACGCGCTCCGGCCATGGCGCCGGCACCGAAGGTCGTGCCTTGCGGGCCGTTCAGCACTTCGATGCGCTCGACGTCATACAGGTGAAGATCGGGCGTCGTGCCGTAGAAGTTCATCGACATGTCGTCGACCAAGAACGCGGTGGTGGCTTCGTTCGCGTAATTCGGATTGCTGCCGTCCGAGACCCCGCGCATGACGAACGTCTGAGTGCCGGGGCCGGCGCTGACGAACGAAATCGACGGCGTCTGCGCGGCATAATCCTCGAACTGCGAGATCGCCGAGATTCTGAAGATCCTTGCTCGTGAAGACGTCGATGCTGATCGGAACGTCCTGCAGGTTCTCCGTGCGCTTGCGCGCCGTCACGATGACCTCCTCCAGGGTCGTGTCCGACGAGGCGGCCGCCGCCCGCACCGGCAGGGCATGGAAGCGTGGCGGCTCCCGACAGGGCGGCAGCGATGGCGATGGCGAGCTTGGAAGGCAAAAGAGGCGGCGGGAGCTTGCCGCCGCGACAATGTGGCCACTGAACGCGCTGCTGATTTGCGCATCGTATCATCCCCTTGTAGTTCAATTACCACATGCGCTCGAGGCATGTCATCGGCAGGATCATGTCCCGCGAGGGCGCTCGCTGTCAATCCAAAACGCTGCCGCGTTAATCGGACGTTCAATAAGTACGACGGATCCGCCGGGCCCTGACCGGCCGCTTGTTCGCCAATCTCAAGGATCGGCGGGAAATCGCTCCAGGCAATCGCCGAGTGCGCGGCGCAAGGGTTCGAGCTCCCGCTCGAAGTGCCTCCAGTGGCCGATTCCCGACGTGTACATAGGCTGGCGCACCTGCTCGGCGCTGGCCGTTCGCACCGACCGCTTGGTTTCGTGAAACGCAAGACAGGCAGGCTCGAAATCCAGCCCACAGTGGCTCAGCAGGCGCCTGATGTGGGTTTCCGGGTCACGCACCAGTTGTTCATAGCGCACCTGCAGAACTTTGCCCGGGAGCACCGTATCCCAGTGGTCCATGAGGTCGAGGTAGCACCGATAGTAGCGCCCCAAATCGTCAAGGTCATAGCTGAAGGACTGACCCTCCGCAAAGTGCTGCTTGTAGGTGCTGAAGCAAGAGTCCATCGGGTGGCGGCGCGCGTCGATGATGATGGCATTCGGCAGGATGGCGTGAATGAGGCCCACGTGACTGAAGTTGTTCGGCATTTTGTCGATGAAGTGCGGCTTGCCGCTGCGCAGCGGGGCGGTCTCCTCGATGTAGCGGCGGCCAAGCTTCGCGAATTCCTCCGGCGGCACGGCGCGAACGTTCTCTGGGTACGCATCGTGTTCCGAATTCGCGTGGTCGAACTCGCGCACGAGGGTCAGCACGTTCGGCAACTCGAAGGTCCCCTCCACGCTCGAATGGCTCGCCAGAATCTGTTCAATCAACGTCGAGCCTGATCGGGGCAGCCCCACGACGAAGATCGGCGCCCGATCGGAGTGCCCTGCCTGGGAGCGCTGCGCGAAAAATTCGGCGCTGAAACACTCGCGCTACGCGCCGCGTCTTGTTCTCGAAGACCCTGATGTCGAAGGGAACGGTCTTGCGCCGCCGCACATTGCCCGCGGCGTAGTGCTGGAATGCCGCCCCATACTCCTTCCGCTGCTCCAATGCGCGCCCGAGCGCGAAGTGCAAATGCGCCTGGTCCACATCGTCGCCATCATCCTTTTGAAGTGCCCGCATCGCCGCCATCTCGGCGTCGCTGAAGACATAGTTCTTCAGGTCGGCGAGACTCCAATAAGCCTCGCCGAAATTCGGGTCGAGCCGCAGGCATGCCTTGTAGGCCTCCTCGGATTCACGGCGATTGCCCAAGGTCTTGTGCGCGTGTCCGATGGACAGGGCTAGGCGCACCTCGGATGGGTTCAGCCGTACCGCCTCCTCGAAGGCCGGCAGAGCGTCAGCCTGGCGCATGAGACGGGTGTACACCGTTCCCAGCAACACCCAGTTCTTCGGATTTTCCGGCTCGATCTTCAAAAGACGGCGAATCGCGGCCTCGGCCTCGGGAAGCCGCCCGAGCTCGACCATGGCCTGGCATAGGCCGCGCCACGCCAGCGGCAGGTGGGCTGACTGCTTGAGGGCATGCCGCAGCAGACGCACGGCATCGCCGCCGCGGCTGACCGTCAGCGAGATCGCCGCCAGCCCGCACACCGCCGCCACATGGCTGGGGTCCGTCTTCAATATGTCGCGAAAGATGAGCTCGGCCGTCTTGCGGTCCTCGGCCACCAGGGCGGCGGTCGCCTCCTCGATGCGGCGCGCATAGGGGTCGGTCAGGCGCGCCCGTTCATACGCCATCCTCGCATCCGCGAATTTCTCGAGGTCGACCAGCACATCGCCATAGGCCAGCCACGCGGCCTGCAGCGCGGGAGCGGCCGCGACGACCCGCTGCAGTTCCTCGCGCGCCGCCTGCAGCCGTCCGGCGCTTCGATAGGCCCGCGCCAGATCGGTGCGTGCCGGCCAGAAGTGCGGAGCTGCGGCAGCCACGCGCTCCAAGCATCTCGACCGCGGCCGGCACTTTGTCCTGGTCGAGCAGCGCCACCCCGAGCAGGCGCAGGCTGTTGACGTCGCCGGGAGCCCTCGCTTGAATGTCGCGCAACTGTCGCTCGGCGGTCGCGGCCCTTCCCGAGCGCAGCGCGGCCAGCGCCTGGCTGTACGCCGCCCTGAGTTCCGCTTGCGCTCGCTCCTCCACGGCAGCCCGAGGGTTACGTCGCGACCACGTCGGGCTCGCTCGTCTCGCGCTCCTGCCCGTGGCGGCTCTGCGCATCCAGCGCCTGCGCATCGAGGCCCGGCGCACGCCGCTCGCCGATCTTGCGTTCCGCGCTCGGCGGATGCCCGAACTGGATGCGGTAGCACTTCGAGAAATGCGGCGGCGACTGAAATCCGCAGGCCGTGGTGATGTCCATGATGGGCATGGCGGTCTGCAGCAGCAGCTCGCGCGCGCGCCGCAGGCGCATCTCGAGGTAGTAATGCTTGGGCACGCAGTTCAAATCGCGCTTGAACAGGCGCTCGATTTGCCGGCGCGACAGGCCCGTGGACTTGGCGATTTTCTCCAGCGACAGCGGCTTCTCGATGTTCTCCTCCATGAGCTGCGCCACCCGGATCAAGCCGCGGTGCGACACGCCGACCTGCGCCCGCAGCGGTATGTACTGGCGATCGGTGTCCTTGCGGACGCGATCGACGATGAATTGCTCGGAGACCAGCTGCGAGATCCGCGGCCCGAGCTTCACTTGAATCAGATTCAGCATGAGATCCAGCGGCGCCGTGCCGCCGGAGCAGGTAAAGCGGTCGCGGTCGATGGTGAACAATTGATCGCTGATGCGCACCCTGGGAAACTCCTCGCGCAGGGCCGACAGATTCTCCCAGTGGATGGTGGCGCTGAAATTATCGAGCAAACCGGCGCGCGCGAGCGCATAGCCGCCGGTGCACAGGGCGCCCAGCGGCACCCGCCGATCGGCCAGCCGCCGCAGCGCGGTCAGCAGCGCGGGCGACACCGCCTCGCGGACATTGATGCCGCCGCAGACGAACAAAATGTCGACCGCTCCCAGCTTGTCGAGGGCGCCGGTCGGCGACAGAGTGAGTCCGCTGCTGGCGTCCGCCGCGCGCCCGTCCATGCTGATGACGGACCATTCGTAGACCTCCTTGCCGACCAAGCGATTCGCCATGCGCAGCGGCTCGAGCGCATTGGCCACCGCGATCAGGGAATAGTTCGGCAAGGTCAGAAATGCGTACTTGCACTTGCGCAGCAAGGCGGGCGATTCCAAGGTGCCTCCGACGGACAAAGAGCATGACGGAATCGGGCGCACCGATTATGCCACCGGCCTGCCCTCTTGTCTGTTTCCGACATATTTCTGTCGTTTTCCGGACGAGTCGGCTGGCCTATGCCGGCTCGATCCGGGCCACTTTCCGACCGGCCTGGCGCATTTCCATAAGGGCTTGTCGCAATTGGCGTATTGTTTGGCGGGCCGCTGGTTACACTGCCTGACGCATTTGCGTTGGGAGATTTCCATGAAAACTCATGCCCGCGTCGTCGTCATTGGCGGCGGTGTGGTCGGCGTCAGCACGCTCTATCATTTGGCCCTCAAAGGGTTGGACCGACGTGGTGCTGCTGGAGCGCGCCGAACTGACCGCCGGATCGACCTGGCATGCGGCCGGGCCTGCTGCCGCTCTTCAACATGAGCTACACGGTCGGCCAGCTGCACAAGTATTCGGTCGATCTGTACAAGCGGCTGCCCGCCGAAACCGGCCAGGATGTGAGCTTTCACGTCACCGGCAACCTGCGCCTCGCGACCTGCCGCGACCGCATGGACGAGTATCAGAAATACTGCGGCACGGCGAACACCATCGGCGTGCCCTTCCAAGTGATCGGTCCCGAGCAGGTGCGCGAGCTGTGGCCCTTGATCGAGCTCGGCGACGGCGCGGACACGCCCAAGCTGGTCGGCGCGCTCTACCATCCCGATGACGGCCACATCGCGCCGGCGGACCTGACCATGGCGCTGCGCAAGGGTGCGCGCAGCCGCGGCGCGGAGATCTACGAGCAGACCGAAGTCACCGCCGTGAAGCGCACGCCCTCGGGAGAGTGGCATCTGACCACCAACAAGGGCGACATCGTCGCCGAGCACGTGGTGTGCGCCACCGGCAATTACGCGCGGCAGACGGGACGCCTGTTCGGGCTCAATGTGCCCTCCATCCCCGTCGAACATCAATACATCGTGTACGACGAATCGCCCGAGCTCAAGGCCTATCGCCAGGGCGGCGGCCGCGAACTCGCGGTGCTGCGCGAATCGGACCAGTCCTATTATCTGCGCGAAGAGCGCATGGGCTGGATATTGGGCCCCTACGAGGCCGGCGCTCCGGCGCGCTTCGCCGACGGCGTGCCCGATTGGTTCGGCAAGAGCCTGTTCGAAGGCGACCTGGAACGGCTGCTGCCGCATGTCGAGGCCGCGCAGCGGCGCGTGCCCTCGCTGGCCACCTGCGGCATCAAGGACATCGTCAACGGGCCCATCGCCTACACGCCGGACGGCAGTCCGCTGATCGGCCCCGCCTGGGGCGCGCGCAACCTATGGCTCAACGAGGGCCACAGCTTCGGCATCACCGCGGCCGGCGGCTCGGGCTGGCAGCTGGCCGAGTGGATCGTCGAGGGCGAGCCCGGCATCGACATGATGGCGGTCGATCCGCGCCGCTACGGTCCCTACACCAGCAAGCGCTATGTGGTGCAGAAGAACGAGGAAACCTACCGCAACGTCTTCGTCATCCACTATCCCGACGAAGAACGCGCCGATGCGCGGCCCGCGAAGACCAGCCCGGTGTACGACAAGCTGGCGCGCATGGGCGCGGTGTTCGGCCAGCGCTACGGCTGGGAGCGCGCCAACTGGTTCGCGCCGCCGGGAGTTCCGCCCAAGGACCAATGGAGCTTCCGCCGCTCGAATTACTTCGAGCACGTGGGCAATGAAGTACGCCGCCTGCGCGAACAGGTCGGCGTCATCGACCTGACGCCCTTCACCAAGCACGAGGTGCGGGGACCGGGCGCGGAAGCCTGGCTCGATGGACTGGTGGCCAACAAGGTGCCGACCAAGATCGGCCGCATGGCGCTCGAGCCACGCGCTCACCCGCCGCGGCGGCATCCGCTCCGAGTTCACCATCACCAAGATCGCCGAGCAGCACTTCTATGTGGTGAGCGCCGGCGCGGCCGAGCGCTACGACAGCGACTACCTGCAGCAGATGCTGCCGCAGGACGGCAGCGTGACCCTGACCAACATCACCATGAGCCGCGGCTGCTTCGTGCGTCGCCGGACCGCGCTCGCGCGATGTGCTCGCGAAGCTCGTCGATGTGCCCTTGGACAATGCCGGCTTTCCCTGGCTGACGGCCCAAGTGGCCGAGGTCGGCCTCGCCACCGATGTGTATCTGCTGCGCGTGAACTTCGTCGGCGCGCTCGGCTGGGAGCTGCATTTCCCCATCGAGTATGCGCATCATCTGTTCGACGCGCTGTTTGCCGCCGGCGCGGAATTCAACATCGGCATGGCCGGCATGCGCGCCATGGAATCGCTGCGGCTGGAGAAATCCTACCGCATGTGGGGCAGCGACCTGACTCCCGACTACACGCCTTTCGAGGCGGGACTCGACCGCTTCGTGCGCATGGGCAAGGGTCCCTTCATCGGCAAGGAAGCCCTCGAGAAGCAGCTCAAGGCCGGCGTGCCGCACCGCTTCGTCACCTTCGAGGTTCACGGCGTCACCGATGCCGACCCGCTCGGCAATGAGCCGCTGTTCGATCTCGAAGGGCCATATCATCGGCCGCGCCACCGCGGGCTATTACGGACATGCCTTGAAGAAGAGCTTGGGGCTGGGCTACATCAAGCCGGAATTCGCGGCGGTGGGCAGCGACATCGAGATCGAGATACTCGGCGAGCGCAAGCGGGCGACGGTGCTCGTCGATTCGCCGTATGATCCGGAGAACAAGGACTTGAGGGCCTAAGGACTCGCGCGATATGAGCAGGCAATCATTCTCGGGACTGTCGCTGATCTGGCGCGGCCTGTCGCGTCATCGCGGCTGGCAGAAGCAGTGGCGCAAGCCCGAGCCCAAGGCCTCGCTACGATGCCATCATCGTCGGCGGCGGCGGCCATGGCCTCGGCGCCGCCTACTATCTGGCCAAGGAACACGGCCTGACGAACATCGCCGTCCTCGAGAAGGGCTGGATCGGCGGCGGCAACACCGGGCGCAACACCACCATCATCCGCTCGAACTACTTATTCAACGAAAGTGCGGCGCTCTACGATCATTCGGTGAAGCTGTGGGAGAGCCTCTCGCAGGCGCTCAATTACAATGTCATGTTCTCGCCCCGGGGCGTCATGATGCTGGCGCACACCGTGCACGACATTCAAGTGTTCAAGCGGCACGTGCACGCCAATCGCTGCAACGGCGTGGACAATGAATGGCTGGAGCCGGCCGCAAGCCAAGGCATTCTGCCCGCCGCTCAACATCGAAGACAACATCCGCTATCCGGTGCTCGGGCGCGGCGCTGCAGCGGCGCGGCGGCACGGCGCGGCACGATGCCGTGGCCTGGGGCTATGCGCGCGCGGCCGACGCGCTCGGCGTCGATATCATCGAGAATTGCGAAGTGACGGGCATTCGGCGCGATGCCGGCGGCGCCGTCGAGGCGCTGGAAACCACGCGCGGCGTGATTCGATCGCGCAAGGTGGGCGTCTCCGCGGCCGGCCACACCAGCGTGATCATGGCCATGGCCGGCGTGCAGGTGCCCTTGGAGAGCTACCCGCTGCAGGCCTTGGTGTCCGAGCCCATCAAGCCGATCTTTCCCTGCGTCGTCATGTCCAACACCATTCACGCCTACATCAGCCAATCGGACAAGGGCGAACTGGTGATCGGCGCGGGCACCGATGCCTACACCTCGTACACCCAGCGCGGCGCCCTGCACATCAACACTCACACCCTGGATGCGATCTGCGAGCTATTCCCCAATTTCCGCCGCCTGCGGATGCTGCGCAACTGGGGCGGCATCGTCGATGTGACGCCGGACCGCTCGCCCATCATCGCCAAGACCCCGGTGCCCGGGCCTGTACGTCAATTGCGGCTGGGGCACCGGCGGATTCAAGGCCACGCCGGGATCGGCGCATGTGTTTGCCTGGACCATCGCGCGCGACGAGCCGCATCCCATCAATGCGCCGTTCACCATCGAGCGCTTCCGCGACGGCTACCTGATCGACGAAGCCGCGGCAGCCGCCGTGGCTCACTGACGAGACTCCCGATGCTGCTCATTGTCTGCCCCTACTGCGGTAAGCGCCCTGAAATCGAATTCGCCTACGGCGGCCAGGCGCATGTGGCGCGGCCGCACCAGCCCTCGCATGCTCGACGATCAGGCGTGGGCGCAATTCCTGTACATGCGCACCAATACCAAGGGCGTGTATGCCGAGCGCTGGCGCCACGCGCGCGGCTGCGGGCGGTTTTTCAACGCGCTGCGCGACACGACCACCGATCACTTCCTGGCGTTCTACAAAACCGGCGAACCGCAGCCCGCCCTCCCCGCTCCGGCCTCAGCCTCCGTGCCGGCGGCAGCATCCGCACCGGCAGCATCGTCCGCGCCGGGCGAGAGCGCGCGACTGAGCCCGGCGGCCGACGACGCCGGCTGCACGCGAGCCGGCTCCGCGGAGGCCGGCCTGCGCACCGCCGCGGGCGGTCGAGTCGACCGGACGCGGCCCATCGAATTCAAATTCGACGGCCGATCCTATACAGGGTTCGCCGGGGATACTCTGGCCTCCGCCCTGCTCGCCAATGGCGTGCACCTGACCGGCCGCTCGTTCAAGTATCACCGGCCGCGCGGCATTCTGGGCGCCGGCTCGGAGGAACCGAATGCGCTGGTGACGGTGAGCCGGGATGCGGCGCGCGTAACCCCCAATCTGCGGGCCACTCAGGTCGAGCTGTACGAGGGCCTGATTGCCGAGAGCCAGAATCGCTGGCCGAGCTTGCAGCGAGACTTCGGCCGCATCAACGACCTGGCTGTCGGCGTTTTTTCCCGGCCGGCTTCTACTACAAGACCTTCATGTGGCCGCGCAAGGCGTGGAAGGCGCTGTACGAGCCGATCATTCGGCGCGCCGCCGGCCTGGGCCGCGCGCCCACTCGAGCCGATCCGGACCGCTATGCGCAGCGCTACGCGCATTGCGATGTGCTCGTCGTCGGCGCCGGGCCCGCGGGAATTGCGGCAGCGCTCGCGGCAGCCGACAGCGGCGCCCGGGTCATGCTGTGCGATGAAACGGCCGAGTTCGGCGGCAGCCTGCTCGCCGAGACGCATGCGCTGATCGACGGGCAGCCCGCAGCCGCGTGGCTGCAGCAGAGCCATCGCATCCTTGGCGAACAACGGCCGCGTGACATTGCTCCCACGCACCACGGCCTTCGGCTATTTTCCGCACAATCTGCATCGGCCTCAATCAACGGCTCAACGATCATCTCGCCACGCCCGCCGAACGGCCAGCCGCGCGAGCGACTGTGGCAGGTTCGCGCGAAATCGGTGGTGCTGGCCACCGGCGCGATCGAGCGCCCCTTGGTATTTCCGGGCAACGATCGGCCGGGAATTCTATTGGCGGGAGCTGCGCACACCTATCTGAACCGCTATGGCGTGCGCGTCGGCACACGCGTCGTCATCGTGACTTCCGGCGACGACGGCCTACCAGGCGGCTCTCGATTTGCACGCCGCCGGCGTCGTCGATTGCCGCGATCGCCGATCTGCGCTCGGAAGCGTCGGGCGCCCTCCCCGAGGCCGCGCGCCGCGCGGGAATCGAGGTACTCTCGGACTCGACCGTCCTCGGCACCGAAGGGGACTTGCGAGTCAGCGCCATCGCTCTTGGCCGCGTGCGCGGCGGCGAGGTGCAAGCCGGACCGCGTATCGCCTGCGACACGGTGCTGATGTCCGGCGGCTTCACGCCCAGCGTGCATTTGTTTTCTCAATCGCGCGGCAAGCTGCAATGGAACGAAGATCTCAAGGCCTTCGTGCCGGGTGCATCGGCGGAATGCGAGCGGTCGGCGGGCGCCTGCCGCGGAGTCTACGATCTGGCCGAGGTGCTGGCGGACGGCGCCGCGGCGGGCGCGGCGGCGGCCCCGGAGCCGAGTCCTCGCACCGCGTCGGTTCACTGTGGAAGCGCTGAAGCGCGCCAGCCAGGCCTATCTCGGCGCCCTGCCCGCAGGCGAAGTCCGCCGAGCGGCGATAAATCCTTCGTCGACTGGCAGCACGATGTCACCACGCGCGATCTGGCGCTCGCCACCCGCGAGGGCTTTCAATCCATCGAACACGTCAAGCGCTATACCACCACCGGCATGGCCACGGATCAGGGCAAGACCTCGAATCTCAATGCCATGGCCATCGTCGCCAAGAACCTCGATGTGGCCATCCCGAAAGTGGGTCTGACCACCTTTCGCATGCCCTTCACGCCCATCTCCTTCGGCAGCATGGCCGGCATCTCGCGCGGCGATCTGTTCGATCCGGTGCGCACCACGCCCACCCACGCCTGGGCGCAAGCCCGCGGCGCGGTGTTCGAGAACGTGGCCCTGTGGAAGCGCGCCCGCTACTTCCCGCGCGCCGGCGAAGACATGCACGCCGCGGTGGCCCGCGAATGCCGCGCCGTGCGCAGCGCCTGCGGCATATTCGATGCCTCCACTCTCGGCAAGATCGAAGTCGTGGGCCCCGATGCCGCCGAATTCATGAACCGCCTGTATGTGAACAACTGGTCCAATTTAGGGGTCGGCCGCTCGCGCTACGGCATACTGCTGCGCGAAGACGGCTTCATCAACGACGACGGCGTGGTGGCGCGCACCGCCGCGGACCGCTTTCACGTGACCACCACCACCGGCGGCGCGCCGCGCGTGCTCGCCTTGATGGAGGATTATCGCCAGACCGAATGGCCGGACCTCAAGGTGTGGCTCACCTCCACCACCGAGCAATGGGCCGTGATCGCCGTGCAGGGACCGAACTCGCGGCAGGTGCTCGAAACCCTGGTGGAGGGAATCGACATCAGCGCCGCCGCGTGGCCGCACATGAGCGTTGCCCGCGGCAAGATCTGCGGCGCGCCCATGCTGCTGTTCCGCGTGAGCTTCACGGGTGAACTGGGGTTCGAGATCAACGTGCCGGCCGACTTCGGCCTGCGCGTCTGGGAGGCGGTCTATGCCGCGGGCAAGGCACACGGCATCACCGAGTACGGCACCGAGACCATGCACGTGCTGCGTGCGGAAAAGGGCTACATCATCGTCGGCCAGGACACCGACGGCACCGTGACCCCCGACGATGCCGGTCTGACCTGGGCCATCGGCAAGAACAAGGCGGACTTCGTCGGCAAGCGTTCTCTGGAGCGCGCCTCGATGAAGTCGGCCGACCGCAAGCAACTCGTCGGCCTGCGCACCAAGGACCCGAAGATCGTGCTCGAGGAAGGCGCGCAAGTGGCCGAGAAGCCCGGCCAGACGCCGCCCATGAAACTGATCGGCCACGTCACCTCGTCTTATGCCAGCAGCGTGCTCGGGCATTCGATCGCCTTGGCCGTGGTCGCGGGCGGCCGAGCCCGCCTCGGGCAAGACGCTGTATGTGCCCATGCCCGGCGGCGACATCGAGGTCGAAGTCACCTCGTCGGTTTTCTACGATCCCACCGGAGCACGCATCAATGCCTGACGCCGCGACACGCACCCTGCCGGCGGTGCCGGCGCACGAAGTGGCTGACGGCGATGCCGCCTGCGTTGCGCTTCATTCTGCACGGCGATGCGGCGGCGCGTGCCGCGGCGTCGCCCGTCTGGGGCGTGGGCTTTGCCGAGGAATCCTGCCGGGCCCTGGTCGGAGATGGCGCGCAACGCTATGGCTCGGCCCCGATGAATACCTGCTGCTGGGACGCGCCGATGGATCGGACGCGGACATCGCGGCGTCGGAAGCCGCGGCCGCCGAGGCGCTCGATCGCGCCCTGGGCACCCTGCCGCATGCCCTGGTCAATATCAGTCACCGGCAATTCGGGCTCGAGGTGAGCGGCCCGCACGCGGCGACGATTTTGAGCGGCGCCTGTCCGCTTGATTTGGACCTCGGTGAATTTCCCGTCGGCATGTGCACGCGAACTGTGCTGGCGAAGGCCGACATCATGCTGTGGCGCACCGGCGAAGACTCCTTCCATCTCGAAGTGTGGCGTTCCTTCAGCGGCTATGTCACGGGATTACTGAGCGAGATTGCCGGAGAGTTCTACGGCGGCAGCCGCTAGTATTGGCATCCTAATTTGAGCGGTCGAACGTTTACTACCCCCCTCAACCGCTTCTAATTGTCTCTGTCCGCCACTTTACGATGTGCGTTCACGTATTCACGCAACACGGCATTGATGCGGCTTTGATAACGCGCTCCGGTATTCTTGAAAAACGTGAGTACCTCCGAGTCTAGACGCAACGTAATTTGCTGTTTGTTTTCGGCGGAAACCAAAGTCCCCGGACGACTCCATTTTACCGAACCGGTCTGCCTCGGAATATCGCCGTAGTCGATCTTCGAATCAGGCATGACCGCGAGGGCGGCCAAGCGCTTGCGCTGACTGGCTGTCGGTTTGGGAGGGTTTTTGACGTCCAGTTTAAACTTGACGGTATTGCGCTTGCTCATACTGATCTGCTTTTCTGGCTGAAATCAAACGGACGGTGTCTGCATCTTTGCCGCGAACCGTATAGCCTTGCTGGGATCCCATTCGAAGTTCATCGAATAATACTACATTTGTAGTTACACAGAAACAGAATAGAATCGCTGGTCGGCGGCAGTTGAACGGCCACGACGCTGGCTCCGAAGGGTTGTCCACGTATCCATTTTGCAATGGAGAGTGGCGCCAAGAGATCAAGTGAATCAGCGCCGAACACCCAATTTTGCATTTGGCGACCCCGATTGCCAGCCTATATCCGGCACGATCCGATGTCGGCGCAACGAGCACGCAGGCGATGGCAAAATCAATTATCGTTCTCAACTCTTTGTTTCATGCACGACTTCGATGTCGTCGAAGCGCTTCCATCGATAGATGAAGTACGAAGCCGCCCAGGCCGCGGCGAACAAACCGATGATGGCAAAGCCGAGCGCATTGAAGTGTTCTGCAAGCCGGCTCGCCATCCCCCAGCCGCCGCCGTTCAAATCCAGCTTTTGGGCGATCAAAGCGCCGGTCTCGATGCCGCCGATCACGATGGCCACCAGCGCAGAGACGCCGGTAATCGTCATGTTGTAGTAGAGCTTGCGGATCGGTTTGATGAAGGCCCAGCGATAAGCACCGAGCATGAGCACGCCGTCGGTGGTGTCGATGAGCGCCATGCCGGCAGCGAACAGCGCGGGAAACACCAGAATGGTCGCTATCGAGACGCCATGAGCCGCCTGGGCACCCGCCAGGCCCAGCAGCGTCACCTCGGTCGCGGTGTCGAAACCCAGACCGAATAAGAATCCCAGCGGCGCCATTTGCCAGCTATGCCGGATCAGCCTGAACAGGGGCCGGAACAGGCGCGACAGCAACCCTCTCCCGCCCAGCAGAATGTCGAGATCGTCCGGCGAATACCGGCCTCCCTTGCGCACCGTCTCGAAGCGCTGCCAGACCGAGCGCAGTATCACCAGGTTCATCGCGGCGATGGCGAACAGAAAGGCGGCCGACGTGGCCGTTGCAATCACGCTTCCGATGCGCGAGAAGTTCTGGAAATGAGCCAGGGCACCCACGGTGAAGGCGATGAGACAGGCCGCGATCAGCACGATGGTCGAGTGCCCGAGCGCGAAGAAGAAGCCGACCCCGATCGGTTGCTTGCCATCCTGTATGAGCTTGCGGGTCACATTGTCGATGGCCGCGATGTGATCCGCATCGACCGCGTGACGCAGCCCCAAGCTGTAGGCCAGCAAGGCCGTGCCCAGCTTGACCGAGTCGCCTGAGAACAGCACGAAGGCCCACACGCCCACGGCCATGTTGGCGCAGACAGCAGCGTGTACAGCGCAATGAGGCGTGCCTTGAGCGGAGTCATGCCTCGCCGCCCATGCCGCCGCCTGCGCCGCTCCGCGTCGCCCGTCGAGGCAGGCCTCAAACCCCTGCGTCAGCGCGCCTCGGTCCAGTTCGCGGCCGATGAACACCAGTTGCGTGCGCCGCGGCCGATCTCCCCAGGCTCCGAGAACGCTGGTGTCGACGACCATGTGCACGCCCTGAATGACGATCCGCTCGTTCACATCCTTGAAGTTCAAGAATCCTTTCATGCGGTACAGTCGCGTGCCCTGAGTCTGCAGAGTGTGCGTGAGCCAGGACTGAAACCGCGCGGCATCCACCGGACGAGTCGTCTCGAGGCTGAACGAAGCCGACGCGCGTGTCGTGCGAATGCCCCGGATCGAAATTCTTTTGCACGCGTGGCTCGAGCTCCGCGCAGGCGCCGTCCCGCAGCTGCAGTGCGAATTCTTCGGGTAGGTGCTGCGTGAACAGCCAGTACGTACCGGGTGTTTTGATGCGCAGATTGAACCGCGCTCCGCCGCCCTCCGGCAACTCGAGCAGCCGGGCAGCGAAACTGCGGCTCGATCACGGCGCCCGGAGCCATCGGGTTCGATGGCGCCGGAGAACAGCGCAAACACCCGCTCGGCGGCTCTCGCCGGATCGAACTCGTCGGCAGCGAGCGACTCGCAAATCGCGATTTTCATGCTCGGGTCCGGACCTTGCTCGAGCGTCAAGGTGTACTCGCCCGCGGCGAGCTCGTAAGCTCCCGCCCATTCGAAGGGATATTCGGGTTCGAGAAACGTCGGCTTGTACTCGAGCGCCCGGGCGAGATCGAATCCGCCGATGCCGAGCACATCGCTCATCGGCACCGAGGCGCGCTGCGTCGGGTCGGCGCGCACGATTCTCGCCAGGGCGTTGATGGCCCGCACCCGCCGTTCCAGCGCGTCGAGATCGGCGCCGCCGACCAGATCCGTCTTGTTCAACACGATGACATCGGCGAATGCGATCTGCGTGCGCGTCTCTTCGCTTTCCTGCAGCTGCTGATCGAAGTGCTGCGCGTCGACCATGGTCACGATGCCGTCGAGCGCGAACTCCTCGCGCATTCCCTCATCGACGAAAAAGGTCTGTGCCACCGGCCCTGGATTGGCGAGGCCGGTGGTCTCGAGTACGATGCGGTCGAATTTGTCGCGGCGGGTGATCAGATTTCCCAGGATGCGGATCAGATCGCCGCGCACGGTGCAGCAGATGCACCCATTGTTCATCTCGAAGATCTCTTCCTCGGCATTGATCACCAGTTCCTGATCGACGCCGATGTCGCCGAACTCGTTCTCGATCACGGCGATGCGCTGGCCATGGCTTTCGGTGAGGATGCGGTTGAGCAGCGTCGTCTTGCCCGAGCCCAGGAATCCGGTCAGTACGGTTACGGGAATTCGATTCGCTTCAGCCACGATACCTCCTACGCTCCGCCGGCCGCGAAAGCGCTTATGACTCAGGCGAACGAGCGTGGGGTATGAAAGGAGGATCGCGGCGGAGGCTCGGACCGCAGAGGCCTTGGCCTGCGCACCGACGATCCCACAGCAATGCACCTATCGCCCGCCGCGATGTTCGCAAATATCATCGTCAGGCCGGTCTCCGGACTCACGAGCGCATGCTCTAAGATGCTGGCGAATCGCCTTCCCACACCCATCGAAGGGCGCAGTGGCTCTGGGATTCGCCGTTGCTCGTTTACCGTTGCGGGGGCAGCGCCGGAATTACTCAGTCAGAGACCATATTGGTCAAAGACCGAATGCACCGGCTTCCCGTTTCACTCGCCGTCGCTCCCGGTCGCACCGAGAAGACGGCAGAGCACCTGACAACTTCGCCGAAGATGCTAACCGCCGTCCGCGAGATTGGCAAGCGTGCAAACGCTGCTCATCCGATTGTCAGTCTGGTGGATAATGGCGGCGGTCCGGCAATGGAGCGATTCTTCTCGATGAAAGCCTCAGCTCGATGAAAGCCTTGTCGATTCTCGGCTGCGGTTCCGGCGCGGGTAAGAGCTGGATCACGACCGCGTTTTGCGCCTGGCTTCGCGGCCAGGGAGTTCGTGTCGCTCCCTTCAAGGCGCAGAACATGTCCAATAACGCCTGGGTCACCTTGGATGGAGGCGAGATCGGCCGGGCGCAGGCCGTGCAGTCGGAGGCCTGCGGCTTGATTCCCACGGTGCAGATGAATCCCATACTGCTCAAGCCCAGCGGCGCCCAAGGATCGCAGGTCATCGTGCTGGGCCAATCGCAGGGTCACTGTGCCGCGGCCGAGTACTACCGGCATTTCGACAGACTGTGGCAAACGGTCACGGAGGTCCTCGACGGCTGGCATGAGCGCTGCGATGTGCTGCATGATGGAAGGAGCCGGCAGCCCGGTGGAGCTGAATCTTCTGGACCGCGACCTGGTGAATTTGCGCCCCTGCCGCCACCTGGACGGCCGCTGGGTATTCGTCGGCGACATCGACCGCGGCGGCATATTCGCTCAGCTCGCCGGCGTGTGGGGCCTGCTCTCGCCGGCCGACCGAGCGCGCGGCCTGGGCGCCATCGTGAATCGCTTCCGCGGCGACCTGGCCTTGTTCGCGAATCCGCAGCACTGGCTCGAGCCGCACGCACCCGGCTTCACGGTGCTCGGCACGCTGCCGTACGCCCCCGAGCTGCAACCCGAGGAAGAAGACGGCCTGTCGCAGCGCCGACAGAACTCGGGGAACCGGGGATGTCATGGCCTGGATCCGCTTCCCGCATGTGTCGAATCTGACCGACTGCCAACCCTGGTGGGCGGATCAAGGCGTGCAAGTGCGATGGACGGACAGTGCCGAGGAACTGCTGGACGCGCGCGTCATCGTGCTGCCCGGAACCAAGAATACTCTGGCCGACTTGCGCTGGCTGCGAGCCAGCGGTCTGGCGGATGGCATCATCGCCGCATCCAAGCGCGGCGCGCTCATCATCGGCGTGTGCGGCGGATTCCAGATGCTGGGCGAATCGCTGACCGACGAGACCGGTCAGGCCGGAGATGCGGGCCATGAACCCGGGCTTGGACTGCTGCCCGCGGAAACGCGGTTCGGCTCGTCCAAGACTCTGCGCCAAGTCACGGCACGCTGTGGAGCGGAGGAATGGCGTGCCTATGAGATTCACATGGGCATCACTCGTGCGCTCTCCGCTGTCGAACCGCTGCACACCGTAACGGACGATGCGGGAGCTCGGCCCGAGGGCATGCGTCGCGGCAATGTCTGGGGTACCTACCTGCACGGATGGTTCGAATCGCCGCAGCTTCGAGCCCGGGTCGCCGCCGCCGCCGGCATGCATAGGCACCGGCCCGACCCGGTGCCATGGGCGGAGCAGCGCGCCGGTATTTACCGTGGCATGGCGGAACACCTGGCCGCGCACGTGGATCTGGATCCGATCAGGCGCTACCTATGCCTTTGACGCAAGCCGACCTCCCTTGGTTCGCGGCACTCGCGTTCGCGACACACACGCCCGCGACGCAGTTCAGCGCGTCGTCATCGCCGGCGGCCCCGGTTCCGGCAAGAGCACCCTGCTCCATGCCCTGGCCGCCGCGGGCGAGATCTGCTACGAGGAAGCCTCGAGAGCGCTGATACGCGAGCAGCTTGCGCGAGTCGGGCCGGCTGCTTCCCTGGGGCGATCTATGGGGATTCGCACAGGAGTGCAGCGCGCGAATGCGGGCGCAACTCGCGGACAGCGCGCACCGCGGGCGATGCTTTTTCGATCGCGGCCTGCCGGATCTCATCGGCTATCTCAGCCACGGCGGCCAAAGCGCACCCGACGCCTGGCGGGCGGCCTCGCGCGACTACGCACCCGTGGTATTTTTTGCCCCGCCCTGGCGCGAGATCTACGTGAACGATGCCGAGCGGCCGCAAACCTTTGCCGAAGCGCAGGACCTGAGCGCGCACATCCGGCGCGCCTACCTCGACTGCGGCTTTCGCCTCGTCGACTTGGTTGCCGGCTCCGTCCCAGACCGCCTAGAGCAGGTCATGGGACTTCCTCGATGCCGTTCAGAAAGAGTCCCGCCATGGGTGAGCTGACCTTCATCACCGGCCCGACGCGCAGCGGCAAGAGCCGACGCGCCGTCGAGCAAGCCAAGGCATGGGGAAGCGATACGGTATTCGTCGCCACCTATGCCATCGCCGCCACGATCCCGAAATGATGGAACGCGTGCGCCGCCATCGCGCCGAACGGCCTGGGTGGCGCACGCTCGAAGCACCGCTCGAACAGCCGCTCGATATATCGGCGAACCTCGCGATACTGTCGCCGCGCCCGAGCGGCGTCATCATCGACTGCCTGACCCTGTGGGCCGGCGCGCGCCTCGGCGATTCAGACGAGGCGATTACGGACGCCTGGCGCCTGCAACTGTCGGCGTTCATTGCGGCTCCGTGGCCCACCATCGTCGTCAGCAACGAACTGGGTTGGAGCCTGGTACCGCCCGATCCCCTCGCCCGGCGGTTCAGAGATCTCGCCGGCACCCTGGCGCAACTCACCTCCGCCGCGGCCGACCAGGTCTGGCTGATGGTGGCCGGATGCTCTCTGAGGTTGAAATAAGGGTAGGACCATTTTACGAACCATCGTAAAACGGTCCGGACTTTTTTACGATTAGCCGTAAAATGGTCCTATGCGAACCGACCTTCCCGCTGTCCGACTCTTTGGCTTATTTCAAGCAGGAAACCAAGGCAAAACATGCGTTCCAGGCGGTCATTGAGATCCCCTTCGCAGCGGTTGATTGTTTCAGTCGCACCGATCCGGTGGTCGTGCCGGCGCGCACGTTGCTCAGTCAATTGCTGTGAGCCTTGCGACCTGCGCTCGCGCAAAGAGCCCCCCATCACCGCATTAGCGCGGTGACTTGGTCAACGCGCGGCGAGCCGGTGGAGGGTGGGACGATCAGCGCTGCTCCGCCACCTGATCTTCCGTCACGGCTCCTGCCTCGTTGCCCCAGGAAGCACGCACGTAGCTCAGCAGCGCGGCGGCTTCCTCGTCACTGAGCTTTTCGCCGAACTCAGGCATGGACTGCCAGTGTCGATTCTGCCACTCGGGCGAGGGAGGCTGGTCGGGCAACACGGGCCCGCGCAGTACGATGTTGATCATCGATGCGGGATCCGGCGTCAGGACGACTGAACTTCCGGCCAGAGGCGGCGCCGTCGAGGCGGAGCCTAAGCCGGTGGGCAAGTGACAGGTTCCGCAATGGATGCTGTACAAAGTCTCGCCGGTCGCTCATCAGCGCCCGTGACGGCTGGCGGGGGTCATTCTGCTTGTTGGGCGCCAGGGACTTCAGATACGTCGCGATGGCCTCATCGTCCTCCCGCGTCAGATTCCGAGTGCTGTTCATCACCACACTGATCATCGGGCCTGACACGCTGGCGTGGGGGCTGTAACCGAGCTTGAGATAATTCGTCAGATCCTTCAGCGGCCAGGCCTGCAGGCCGTTCGCTCCGGAGGTGAGATTGACTGCCGACCAGTCGATGGGTCGATCGTCGAGGCTTTCCTGGTAGACCCCTCCGGTCATGAACAGACCGGCCTTTTCCCCGCCCAGTAGGTTTCGCGGGGTATGGCAGGCGCTGCAGTGGCCGAGTCCCTCGACGAGATAGGCACCGCGGTTCCAGTTGGCGGACTTGGTTTTATCCGGGATGAAGCGCCCTTCCTGAAAGAACAGTGACTTCCAAACCCCGAGCAACCGGCGCTCGCCGAAGGGGAAGGTCATGTCGTTGGCAGGCGCGACATAGTTGGCCGCCGGCATCGCCCGCAAGAATGCGTACGAGCGCAGACACGTCCGCATCGCTGATCTTGGTGAAGTAAGGATAGGGAAAGACCGGATACAAATGCTCTCCGTTCCGGCCGATGCCCTGCCGCAGCGCTCGGGCGAATTCGGCTTCGCTCCAGCGGCCGATGCCGGTCTTGCGGATCCGGGGTGATGTTGGAGGAATAGACGATTCCAAAGGGAGTATGGAACGCGAGTCCGCCCGCGAAAGGCGCGCCTTCCGCGCGCGTGTGGCAGCTGATGCAGTCTCCGGCGATGGCCAGATATCGTCCCCGCTGTACGAGTGCCGCATCCAATGCCGCTGCATGGCTCGACGCAACTGACAGCCAATAGCAAACCCGCCAGCGACGCGGCTGCCGCCCAGTGCCCGCTGTAGATCCGTCTGATCATTGCTCGACACAGAAATTCTATGGCAGCGCAATGGACCACCACAGGCTGGCGCCCGCCGTCCATCGGCGTCCCCACATCGACAATCCTTCGCGGGCTCATCGCTCACGACGATGTCGTAGGTATCATGTCCGTTCATGTCGCCGGGCTTTTTGTCGCCGTCGTAAGTCCATAGGGCATAGCCCTGATACACCCATTGTTTTCTGCCGTCGGTCCGCGTGACCACATCCCAAAATCCCCAGGGCTCGGCATTCGCCGGCGCAAGAAACGGATGCCACACTTTCTCGCAGTCGTTCGTGCAATGCGGGTCGGTTCCGATATCACGACCCACTGCCGGCCGCGGCGGCTGACCCCGGCGCAGGCTGTGGCCTCCTCCGGATTGCAGAATGTAGCCATCGCGGCGATACAGGGTCATGCCGTCGGCCGTCGCCAGCACATTGCCCTGTCCCGGCGTTCTTTGAATGGACACGCTCGGCGGCATGTAGTAGCGCATGACCGCCGCGATGTCCCATCGCGCATCGACGCCGACGCCATTCGCGTATCCCGGCGCCAAATCCTCGACATAGGTATACAAAAGCCTGTTCTTGTAGGCCCACTGCCTGATTCCATCGCGGCGGTCCACGACGGTGAAGTCACCGATCGGTTCCGCCAATTGCGGGGCGGCGAACGGACGCCAGTTCTTGCAGGAGGTCAGCGCGCATTTTTCCGCTTCGGACTCGTCGCCGCCGACGAACTCATAGAGCGTGTAGCCGCCGTGATCGACGAAGACGAAGGCCGCCGCGTCCGGCATCTTCCTTCACCGCGACTCCGGCAGGCAGCTTGACGGCGGCAAACGGATAGAGCAGCGCGGGTTTCCAATCGCCGGGAAAAGGATCGGCCGCCGGCTTGTCGCCATGAAACTCACCGCGGTTGCCGCCGCCCACCATGACTCCGAGGCCATTCTTGCGCAATGCGCCGGAGTTGGCGGGACTGTCGCCTCGCACCGAGCCCGGATCGACATCCTTCACATAGGTATACAGCGCCTTGCCTTTCAAGGCCCATTGCCTCGCACCGTCGGCTTCGGCCGAGCAAGGTCCAGTCGCCCACTGCCGTACTGGTGCTCAGCGCAAGGAAGGGCTGGAACGAGGCAGCGCAGACATCCACGCACGTGGACTTGCCGGCAGGATCCTTGTCCCAGGTATACAGAGTCCTGCCGCGTTGATCGGCGTACGCAATCTGATCGCGCGCGATGGCCGACGCAGTGGACTTGCCGAGATCGTAGCCTTGCGCCCTTCCGAGCGGCTGCAAGGTCACTCCCTGCGGGGTCACCCATGTCGCGGAGGCATCCGCTGCGTGCGAGGTCGCCCGGCTATGCAGCCCAAATGTAGCCCAATACGATGGCCGCAGCGGCTGCGCCCAGTGCCGAATAGACTCCTGTAGCTCGGTTTCACTTGCTGCACACCGTTACGATCAGGCCAGCAGTTCCGTCAGTGGCTTGGAGGTTTTATTGGACAACCTGCCCCAGGAATTGATTGGCACACCCATGGCTTGTTGCACCGTCAAACCGACGCGGGTGCTCGGATCGCCCGTGGCTACGAGATGCATGCCTGTCTTGAGCCTCCCCGCCCCGCCGCCGATGGTCAGGATCGGCAGATCGTCCATGGTATGAGTTCGCGCATATCCGTGATCCGTCTGCCAGAGCACCACGGAGCGATCGAGCACCGAACCGGCACCCTCGCGATAACCGTCGAGCTCATGCAGGAACTGCGCGAAGGTGCCGGTCGCGAAATTGATGAACCACGTGACATCCTTCTGATATCCCAACTGCGGATCGATGGGCTCCTCATGGGTCAGGCTGTGCCAGTCCCGTACGCCGCCCGGCGTGCGCAGGCCCTGGGTTCCGAAATTCACATTGAATACCCGTGTCAGATCGCAGGCGATCGCATGCGCCATGAGCTCGCCGAACAGCTTGTTGTTCTTCTCGACCGCACCGACCGTTTTGCCTGGCTCGTCCTGGGGACTGAGCTCAGGCTTGCGGCAGAATTCGATCGGCGCGGGTGCCGTCAGTGCGATGTCGAGCTGTTGCTCGATCTGCCTCACCGAGGTGAAGTACGCATCCAGTCGTGCCCGATCGGCCGCGCCCACGCTGGCCATGACCTGCCGGCGCTCGTCGGTCAAGGCGGACAGCACACTGCGCCGCGCCATGTCTTGCGGGTCCGGCGTGAATTGAGCGGCGTTCGGATCCCGAAAGTCGGCGCCGAACAGGCGGGCATACAGTGCGGCTGGCGAGGGCTCCGAAGGATTGATCACCCCGCCTTTGCCGCGGCTCAAGCTCTGCCGGCCGCCGCTCAGGGCAATTTCGACTGAACGGAAGCGTGTGCGCGCACCGATCGCTTCGGCGATGAAGGTATCGAGGCTCGGATCCGAGGTCGTCCCGAAGGGGAGCGAGCCCATCGTGGCAATCTGCACGCCGCTGACGTGAGTCTCGAGCGGCCGGCCATCCAGGAAGTACTTGGTGCCGCTGATGACGTTCATGCGCTCGCGGAAGGGGTCCAGTATTTTCAGCTCGATATTGTTCTGAAAGCCTGCTCCCACACGGTCAGGCTTCCAACGTCCCGGATTGAGACTGAGGTTCTGGAACCAGGAGCCGAACACGGGTGGCAGCGGCGCACCGGATGCCAACGCCGTACCCCGCTCGTTCAAGAAACAATCCAAAAACGGCAGTGCGACGGAGACCGCGGTTCCGCCCAGCATGCCTCGAAGTATCTTTCTGCGTGTCAATGGCCGACTCATTTTGGCAACTCCTGATTGCGGGTCAACAACGGCTCGGGCATCGGAATGATCGCGAACGCCCCGGATCGTCCGGCGGCCTGGGTGGGCACCGAGGCCCGATAGAGCGCATCGCTCTGTGCAATGTCCTGCATCAGCTGCTTCATGTGGTAGCCGCGGGTCGCAAACGATTGCTTGAGCTGCTTGACCCACAACCGCTCACCCGATGAGGTTGCACGGCCGAAAGCGCGCGCCGTGAGTCTGTCCACCAGGCAGGATGCGGTGGCCGGATTCTCGGCGACGGCGCGCGCCAAGCCGGCCGAGTCGGCATATTTGACGTTGTCCAGAGTGCCGCTCGCATCGATGGGAGCACCATGATCGGTGCTGCGGAACTCTCCCGCACCGTCGAAATGCTCCAATGACAGTCCCAAAGGATCCATCAGTTTATGGCAGCCGGCACAGGCCGGGACCGTTGCATGGACGTTCAACCTGACCCGGGCGGTCGCATCGCCACGCGCGCTCGCGAGCTCGAACTTGGAGAAATCCACATCTCCCGGGGGCGAGGGAACCTTTTGACACAGCATGATCTCGCGCAGCGACTTGCCGCGGATGGTGGGGGAGCTGCGCCCGGCCGGCGAATGCAGCGCTGTAAAAGCGACCTGGGTCAGAATGCCGCCGCGCGGATCGCTCGCGGGAAATTCATAGGGTTGCCACTCGTCGGGCGCGCCATTCGGACCCACGGCGAATATGGGCACCCGATAGATGCTGCCCAGCTCCGGCAGTCATGAATGTCTTCTTGGTCGTAAAAATATCGCGAAAATCCGCATCACGGCTCAGCACCACATCCAGAATGGTCCGCAAGGTTTGTTCGCGCGCTTCGGCCGCGACTTCCGCGCTGAACTTGGGGAAGAGCATCGCATCCTTGGCGAGCGTCTCGAACTCATCGAAGCGGAAGTCATCGACGAAGAAGGCGCGGATGCCCTCTTCGAGCCGGGGCGAGGCCATCATCCGATCCACCTGCTGCGCCAAGCCCCGTTTGGAGTCCAGCTCACCTTGGGCGGCGGCATCCAGCAGCAATCCATCCGGTGCCGAGTTCCACAGGAAAAAGCTCAATTGAGAGGCCCGGGAATACGCATCCAGACGAAGGCGGCCGCGATGCTCGGGATCCGGCTCCAGGGTTTCCTCGCGGAACAGGAACTTCGGCGAGGACAGCATGCCGGCCACGCTGAGCGCCACGCCCTCGTAGAAGCTGCGGCTCGCGTCGGTGCCGATTCGTGCCGCCTTGACGTAAGCCTGCAGCTCCGGCACCGTGAGCGGACGACGGTAGAGCAAGCGTCCGACTTTCCTCAGGAAGGGGCGCGCACAGGACTCATCGAAGGCCGCAGCATCTGCAGGCCGACATGACATCACGGTGTCGCGATGGCCGGCATCCAATATCTGTCTCGCAACGGCGCGCGCCATGGCGTCATACTGTTCCATGCCCGCGGGCGCAATGCTGACCTGACTCGCACCGACCGCAAGCAGGCCGTCCGTCTCTCAGATCGGGCTCGAGCCGCCCGCCCAGATCGATATCTTCGCCAAACACATCGGCGATGATATTGCGGTACTGATCCGCGGTGAGCCGCCGGGTGACCGACGGACCCGGAGCGTTCTCGGGGCGGCGCGGTTTCAGAGCGAGAACCGCCAGGGCGCCGCCGCAGACGATCAGCAGCAGGGCGCTCATCCACTTCCTCGGCCTGCGCCGCTGCCGTGGAGTGTTCATCGATCCGCCGTCCACGTTGCCGCCGTTCACGTTACCGTCGTTTACCACAGCGTCCTCCTGCCCCGTCACCGGCCGGCAACTATCCGCGCGGGCAGGTCCGTTGCCGGAGCGACGAACGCGGGCACCGCTTCAAAGTAGTACGTGGCCGAAATCCGTCTGTTCTGCCCTGTCTGTGGATCGGGATCCGCATCGGCGTAGCGCTTCATCAAGTAATAAAATCCCGGGATGTCGCCGGTCACCTGCTGCTCGCCGCCGATCCCGATCCCGGCAATGGCGAAGTACAGGTCATGCCAGGGTTGGTAGCCGGCCAGAAATCCCTTGGAAAGTCCGTCGGCGCCGACTGTTCATCCGCAAATGAAAATTCTGCAGATCCAGCTGCGGAGCGACCAGCGGGTTCTGCAGGATTCGGAAGCGATCATGTTGGGTCACCGTCACCCTGCCGCCCTTGATCTCGCCGCGAAAGCTGTTATGCGAGCGCGGATCCGGATCGATGCGGTATCCCATATCGGGACGAGGAGTGCCGTCGCTATTGGAGCGCAGATGCTCCAACGCCCGATCGATCGATAGGGTGATGGGTCCATCGTGACTGAGATCCGCGCCGCTCAGCGTGATGAGCCACGCCGGTTGCGAGTCCTTCAGTTGTCCCCATGCCCAGGCCCAATACGTCGGCCGGCCTTCCAGTGAGCCGCGGAAGGCGCGCGCGCAGCCCAAAGCGCGGTACAACTGATGTTTGACGCCGCGCTCGTGTGTCTGCGGATCCTCGAAGGCGTTCGGATCATCCGCGCCTTTGCCGTCGAGATTGAATCCGTAGGCATATTTGCCGTCCAGGCCGGGCAGCTCGAGGTCGACCACCGATGCCGGATTGGTGTAGGGATTCACCGGCTTGCCGTCCACACGGCCGCGCATACCCACCAGCTGCTGCAGGTCGGGCGTATCCTCGCCTTCCATCAACTTCTTGCGCCATTCCTCGATGGTGGCCGCATTCACACCGAGGACGTTGCGCGTACCGGAAGTAGATCTGCTCGATCTCCGGATGCACGCCGCCGGAGCAATCATGGTCGTTCGAATACGTCGCCTGCGGCGAACCAGCTGATCACGAAAGTCCGGCTTTGCAAGGCCTCGACCGGTGCTGCGCCCGCCAGCATGCCGGCCAACGAGACCGTCAGCGCGGCGGCGACCTTCACCTGGGCCGTGCCCCATTGTCGATGACCCATTTCTGCACTCGCTTCCCGGCCGCTTCCGCAGTAAACAGGTCGCCCTTCGAATCGAAGGCGATCTGATGCACGCGGTTGAGCTGACCGGCATAGTTGCCGAAGTGGCCGAAGGTGCTGAGCACCTGTCCATCCTGGCGGCGCACCAGGCGAATCTGGAAATTGCCGAGATCCGCAATCGCCAGCATGCTCTGCGTGGCGTCGGGCCAGAAGGCAATGTGTCCCACCGTGCCCGGCGGCTGGGTGTTGCGGCCGTAGGAATACTCGGCGACGAAGGTTCCATCCCGCTTGAAAACCTGCATGCGGTCGTTGTCGCGATCGCAGACGTAAACCAAGCCGTCTCCGGAGAGCTTCACGCAGTGAACGGTGCGAAACTGCCGGGCCGGCGGCGCAGCCGGATCATAGGCACCTTCCGGCTCATCCGTCGGTGGTTTGCCATAGGCGCCCCACATCCTTTTGTACGCCCCGGTGTCGGCATCGAACACGATGATCCTGTGATTGCCATAGCCGTCCGCGACGAATACTTCGTTGGTCTGCGGATCCACGGCGACGTCGGCGGCGCCGAAGAGCTGGGTCTGATCCGAGCTGCCTTTCCCAGGTCCGGCATGCCCGATCTGCAGCAGCAATTTTCCCTCGGGCGAGAACTTCAGCAGCATGCCGTCCGGCGGAGCGCCATCCTTTCCGGGGCGCGTCGCGCTGCCCTCGACCCAGACATTGCCCTTGTAATCGACGGTGATGCCGTGCTCGATTTGCGGCCAGTCATAGCCCTTCCCGGGGCCGCCCCAGGAACGGATCACGTTGCCCTGCGGGTCGAACTCGATGACCGGAGGCGCAGGCACGCAGCATTCGGCCGTCGGCGGAACGAGTGCGGCGGCCTTCTCCCACGGCGTGAGCGTTCCCGGCCGCTGGATGATCCAGACATTGTCGTGGCTATCGACAAACAGGCCGCCGAGTTCGCCGAGCGCCCAATTGCCAGGCAATGGCAGCTTCGGCCAGCCCACATCCACCCGGTAGGTCGGCGTCGGGGGCCCGTGCGAGGTTGCCGCGGCCGATGCGGCGGTCGTGCCGGATGCGGCGGCCACGGCCACGAGCGCCAAGGCGAGGGCAGGCCCAACGGCGGCCCACAAGGCCTCACCTCTGACGCCGCAGCGATTGGCTACGCAAAGCGGATGCATCACGATTGCCTCAGGTGCGCGGCGGTTGATCGATCCACGTCCAGTCCTTGCTGGACGCTCGACATCCGCCGCCGCCCGGCGCACCTGTCCAGGCACGACCGCGGACCACGCGACCGGTAGACGCCCCCGTAGGCTCTCCATCCTTCAAGGCAAGCTTTCCGTTGACGAATACATCGGTGACGCCGGTGGCGTATTGCAGAGGCTTCACATAGGTCGAGTGGTCCTGAAAGGTGTTCGGGTCGAAAATCACGACGTCGGCGAATGCGCCTGCGCGCAAGCGGCCGCGATCCGTGAGCGACAGCACATCGGCCGGCAGAGAGGTCAGCTTGCGCACGGCCTCCTCGACGGTCAGCACATGCTCCTCGCGTACGTACTTGGCGAAGATGCGCGCAAAATTGCCGTAGGCGCGTGGATGCGTGGAGGACAGCAGAAACACTCCTTCCGGCGCGCTCGATTCCGCATCGGAGCCCGAACTCACCCACGGTAGTGCGATTTCGCGCGCAATGTTCTCCTCGCTGATGAAGGTATAAGCGGCCGAGGCCCCGGCTTCATCCTCGATCACGATGTCCACGATGGCATCCTCGGGACTGACGCCGCGCGCCTTCGCCACTTCGGCAACCGTTTTGCCGATCAACGGCTTCAACGCGGCGTGTTTGATCCCTAAGATCAATACGCCGTCGGGGCCTGACTGATGGAGTAAATTTTCCCAGTCCTTCGGATGCGCCTCGCGCATGGCCGCGATCACCTTGGCACGGACCGCCGGGTCCTTCAGCCGGGCCACCATGGCTTCCTGGCCGCCATCATGGACCCACGGCGGCATGGACGCGTCCAGCGCGGTTCCCCCGGCCGTATACACGTACATGTCCGAGGTGATGCGCACGCCGGAAGCGCGCGCGGCTTTGATCATGGCGACGACCCGGTCGAGCTTCCCCCAGTTTTCCCGGCCCATGAGCTTCAAGTGATGGGTCTCTGCCGGCGCACCGCTGGCTCTGGCGATATCGATGGTCTCTTGCACGGCCTCCTCGATGTGATCGCCTTCGCTGCGCATATGAGCCGTGTAAATACCGCCGCAACGTGCGGATTCCTTCGCCATCGCGATGAGTTCCGGCGTTTTGGCGTAATTCATCGGAGCGTAGATCAAGGCGGTGGTGACGCCCAATGCCCCCTCTTCCATCGCCTGGCGGACCAGACCGCCCATCGCGGTCAGCTGCGCGGGCGTGGGTGCCACGTCGGCTTCGCCGAGCACATTGACCCGCACTTCCCCCTCGCCGACGAAGCTCGCCACATTGGGGGCGATGCCGCGCTTCTGCAGAGTCTCCAGATATTGGCCGAGAGTCTTCCAGGTCACCGGAAATTTCGCATCGCCCTCGCGCTCCACCATCTTCCGCGCCATCTCCGGATTCAAGGGGCCCATGGACATCTCATCGAATATGTCGAGCGTCACGCCTTGCTTCAAACCGCTGACGGAGCGTCCGTCGATCAGCAACGACGTTTCCGAATGGCCCATCATGTCGATGAAGCCCGGCGATGCCGCCTGGCCGTGAGCGTCGATCTCGGTGCGCCCCTTGAGCGCGCGGTGCGGCCCGACATAGGAGATGCGGTCGCCGTCGATCGATAGATCGCCGGGGTAGGGCTTGCTGCCCGAGCCGTCGTAGATCATGGCGTTGCGGATCACCACATCGTGCACGGCCGCATCCGCCCCCGCGAGGGCGATACCGCTCATGCCGGCGGCCGCAAACACGACGGACTTTGCAACAAAGTGCGGAACCGATCGGCGAATAGTCATTTCACTCTCCCCAAAGGTAATTGTCGCTGGGCGGCGCCTGTATCACCGCAGGCCGCCTGCCGTCAAAACTTGAATCGCACCCCCGCGTAGAACATGCGGCCCACGGTGTCGTACAACATCGGATTCGTCTGAATGTTCGCGAAGAACTCTGCCGGGTCGATGGGCGGATATTTATTCAGCAGGTTGTTGATCTTGATGAAGTACTGCAGCACATCCATGCCCCCGGGCTTGGTCGTGTACTGCAGCGACAGATTCACATAGTCCACGCTGGGTATCTGATTGACGCTATAGGCTGTCAGCTGCGTATTGTCGTAATTCCCCTTGCCGACGTAGCGGTCCGCCAAATCGACCGCGAACGGCCCCTGCTCGTAGGTGATGTTGACCTGGCCGCGCCATTTCGGCAGGCCATACGGATTGTTCCCGCCGACGTCTCCGGCGTAGTCGACGATGGTGCTGCCGTTGAACTGCTTCAGTGTCTCGACATTGTTGATCAAGGCTCGGAATCGAAGCGTGCCCCCCGAGCTCAGTCCGAAATCAGACAGCGGCAGAAGATAGGAAGCCTCGACGTCCACGCCCTTCTCGCTCAGCTGCGCGACGTTGATGTTGGTGAGATTCACCGCCGTGGGCGTACCAGAGGCATTGCGGTCTATCAGCGAGCACAGCTGGGATTCGCCCTGGTAGCACAGATTGACGACGGTCTGCGGCGTCAAGGTGGTGATCGCATCCTTGATGTCGATGTTGTAGAGGTCCACGGACGCGCGAAAGCCGGGGACGAAGGTGGGAGTGAAAACCACCCCGGTCGTCAGCGTCTGGGCCACCTCCGGCTTCAGATTGGGATTGCCCCCGGTGAGCTGCTCGACGGTGACATTTTGGCCTGTGGTCGGGATGATCACCGGGGCGAACAATTCGAATCGGTTCGTATACAGCTCATTGAGATTCGGCGCGCGGATGTCCTGCGAGCGCGTTACGCGGAACTTCACATCGTCGGTGGCCGCATAGGTGAGGCCGAGCTTCCAAGTCCGTGCCGTGCCGCTGATTTGATACTGTGTTTCGCGGATGGCGGCGTTCAGATCGAGCGACTTGACCAGGGGAATGTCGCGCAGCAGCGGGACCAGCACCTCGGCGAAGGCCTCTTTCTCCGACAGCTCTCCCGACAGCGGCTGCGGATTGCCGATCAAGAAATTCTGCGCCTGCGAGTTCAAATCCGAATTCTGATTGATACTCTCGCCGCGGTACTCCGCTCCCGTTGCGAGCGAGACGGGCTGCCCCCCGTACAGGGTGAACAAGTCGCCGGTGAGGGTGCCGGCGACGTCGTGTTCGTAGGTATTGGAAATCAGACTCTGCGTCGCCGTGAAGTACTTGATCGCCGCGGCGCTCGGCGAACCGACGCCGAACAGGTTGACCGGCACGCACCCCGGGGCCGCATTCGGATTGGTCAGATTGGCCGCGCAGACCGGCTGTCCGCTCGGCCCGATCACGGCATCGGCGGCATTATTCAGATTATTCACCAGAACGTTGTTGCCGACGTTCGACTCATAGACGTTGCGGCCATACTCGCCGGTGACGTTCCACTTCCATGTATTGCCGAACTTCCCTTGGATGCCGAGCAGCAGACGATCGGTCACGTTCGAGTCATCGGTATTGATGTAGCCGAAATCGGTGCTGTATCGCCCCAGCAGGAAGGAGCTCTGTCCCGCGGCCGTCAGCTGCGAGGCAAGCGTGGGGTACTTGGTGACCAGATAGGCATTGTTGCTGTTGATCTGAATGTTGCCGAAGTTGAACGGCGGGACCAGGTAGGGATTATAGGCGTCCGAAAAGGCATGCGTCGCCTCATAGAACACATCGATGCCGTTGAAATCGTAATCGGCCTTGGAGTAGAACGAATAGCGGCGAACGGGAACGACGAGCGTTTCGTAGTTGCTGCCGCTGATGCCGTTGCCGCCCAATTGATAGAAGCCATCGCCGGGTTTGTAGTTGAACTGATACGGCGTGCCGCCGGGGCCGAAGGCGGTTCCCATCAAGGGCCCACTGGTGATGAGGCCGCCGAGCGTGGCCTGGGACATTTGGACGTTGGGTGCGATCAGATACGCCGGCTGTCCAGGCGTACCCGCGTTCGGATTGCCCACCACGTTGTAGCCCTGGCTCGCCCAGGGCCGGGCGGTCTGCTGGCCGACGCCGCTTTCCTTGTCGCCTTCCGCGGCAATGACGAAATGCCCGTTGCCGTCGCCGAAGCCCGTGCCCCACATCAGCGATCCCTTGAAGGTCTTGTTGTCGCTGTACTGGCTGATGCCCGGCTGGAAGTCCCCGGAGAAGCCCTCGATGTTCTTTTTGGTGATGATGTTCACTACGCCGGCCACCGCGTCCGAGCCCCAGGCCGCGGAGGCGCCGCCCGTGACCACTTCGAGCCGGTCGACCAGGGAACTGGGAATTACGTTGGTGTCCACCAGTCCAAGCGCTGTCGAAGGCACGAAGCGGCGGCCATCGACCAGCACCAGCGTCTCGACGGCACCGAGGCCGCGAAGATTCAGGTTGTTCTGTCCGGCGAATTGCGAGGAGACCGTGGTGGCCGCGGGCGTGTTGGTGGCCTCGAACATCGGCATCTCAGTGACGAGTTGACCGATATTGGGCGCCGCAGCCAGATTGATTTGCGTGGAATCCATGACGGTCGTCGGCGTCGGTGCATCGAAACCAGTGCGCGAGATGCGCGATCCGGTTACGACGATTTCGTCGATGGAATCGGCGGCGCCGGCTTGCGGGGCCACCTGGCCCCAGGTGGCGGCGATCGGCGACAGCAACAGCAACGCCAGACACGCCAGACGACGTGAGCCGCAGGCCTGTCCGGACTGAAACGGATTCTTCATCAACATCCCCTTTACTTCTTGTTCAGAAATTTTTTCCGATATTGAAACATTGGGGACGAGATTGCAAACCGCTCCTGAGATTTTCAGGGGTTTGCCCAATCGGTTTTCGCCGTGTTCATGCCCCTTGCGGGCGCATTTTTGTCGTGTTTTCCGTTATTTACGTTCGATATCGGATCGACAGTCAAGCACCGCGCGAGTGAAAATACTTTCCGAAAAAGGAATAAAGCGATGCTCGACGCGGTCCAGGTAGCCGCTTCAACGCAGGCGCCCGGGCGCCAAATCAGCGGCTGCGACACCGCAATCGGCAATCATGGGCGAGATCTGCCGGCCGCAGGAAGGTCTCATCGGCCGGCGATGGCAGCAGCCGGCCGCGACCGAGGCGCCGGCGATCCCCGCACCGATGATCAGAAAATCAGTTTTGTTCATGCCCGGCCGGTCCTTCGTTATGCGCGCGATCTGTGGCTGAGGGACCGCATAACACAATCGCTTATTTTTCTATTTTCGCAAATATCTTTCTATAAACAACAATTTATTGAACTCTATCGGCCGGCAGACGCGGCGTGGCGGGCGCAGGTCGTCGGTGTTGGGTCGCCTGTTCGTACCCGTACGCAATCTCGATCAGCACTCTCTCGGACCAGGGTCTGCCGAAAAATTCGATGCCCACGGGTACGCCGAGCGCCGCGGTCGGAGTTTGTGAGGAAAACCCACCCGGCACGACAATCGAAGGAAAACCCGTCACTGATCCGAGCGCGCCGTTTCGTTCCACCTGGATCTCGCCCACAGGTACGACCAGCCGCTTCTGATGCGGGAAAACAATGGCGTCAAGTCGATCGTCAGCCATGATCTTCATGACACGCTGCTGCAACTCGGAGCGCTTCGGTAGCCGCAGGCGATAACCATCGTCCATCTCGAGGCTCTGGGCTTTCTTGATGTTATCTCCGATGTTCGGATGAAACTTGCCCGAGGCGATGATCCCCTCCAGCGATTTAACGGGCGCGTTGCCCTCGGCGAGATAGGCGTTGATTGCCGGCTTAAATTCGTAAGTGTGGACGCTGATGTCGTCGGTCATCTTTCCGCTGTCCAGGTCAGGCGTGTTCAACTCGATCAGCGTCGCCCCTAACCTGCGCAGGTCCTCGACCGCCTTGTTCGCCACCGCATTAACTGCTTCATTAATGGTCGCACTGCCAAAGAAGCTGCGTAGCACACCAATGCGCTTGCCCTTCACGCCGGCAGCCTTGAGGAATTTCGTGTAGTCCTTCTCGATATTCCCGACGCTCCATGCCGTCGCAGGATCGTCAGGGTCGTAGCCGACCAGCACGTTGAGCATCTTCGCCGCGTCGCCAACGGTGCGGGCCAGCGGCCCAGCCGCGTCCTGCGTGAACGAATACGGGATGACGCCGGCACGGCTCACCAGACCGAGCGTTGGGCGGATGCCCACGATGTTGTTTGCCGAAGCGGGCGAACGGATGGAGTTGACCGTGTCGGTGCCGATGCCGGCAATCGCGAAGTTGGCAGCCACGCCCGCGCCCGTACCACCACTCGATCCGCCAGGCGTGCGGGTCAGGTCATAGGGATTGAGGGTCTGCCCGCGGATCGCGCTGACTGTCTCGCCCCATATCGCCAATTCATGCAGATTGACCTTCGCGAGAATGATGGCTCCTGCGCTGCGTAACTTCCGTGTAATCGCGGCGTCGGTCGCCGGCGTGTATCCCGCCAAACTGAGCGAGCCACCGGTGGTCGGCATGTCCTTGGTGTTGACGTTGTCTTTCAGCAGCACCGGGATCCCATGCAGCGGGCCGACGAACTTACCCGTCTTACGCAGATGTTCATCGAGCGCGGCCGCCTCCTCCAGCGCCTCGTGATTGAGGTGGATCACCACATTGAGCTTCGGTCCCGCTCGGTCGTAGGCCTGGATCCGCTCCAGATACGCCTGCACCAATTGCGCCGCCGTGAGAGCGCCGCACTTGTACGCAGCGTGCACATCGCTGATCGTGGCGTCTTCAAGATGAAATGGTTTGACTGCGTTCTCCGCACCGGCGCTGTTCGCCGGCAGCATCACTGTCCCTGCCAAGGTCTACCAGCTTCATAAAAATCCCCGGCGCGGCCTTGGGACGGCAATTAACCCATTCCCACCGGCCTGTTGACTATTTCAGTTGCGCACCCGTCAGCTCGGCAACTGCGCCGAGCGTTGTCTGCGCGGCATTCAGGCCGAGGCGAAAATCCTTGTCGGAATACGTGGAGTAAAGATCGCTGGCCTGATGGTAGCTCGGGTTCCACCTTAATTATCTTAATTATTAGATTATTTCGGACGCCGTATCCGTTCCGTCGAGTATTCTGGCCGAAAGTCCCTAAAAAGCCTAATCCGGATATTGCCGTTGCATCGGCAGCAAGCGCGAATGACCGCGGTAGTTGTCGCTTCCTTCCATAGTAGAATCCCAGATATACCGGGAGCTGAGGAACGACATGAGTTCAATATCGACAGTTCAAACGCCCGCGGCGGTGATCGATCTCGCACGCATGAACCGCAACATCGAACGCATGCAGCAGCGCACTAATGCCCTGGGGGTGCATTTTAGGCCGCACGTAAAAACAGCGAAGTGTACGAGAATCGCGATGGCGGAGAAGGCGGCGGGAGCACGGGGCATCACGGTATCCACGCTCAAGGAAGCCGAACATTTTTTTGACGACGGCATCACGGACATCCTATATGCGGTGGGGATGGTTCCCGCCAAGCTCGGGCGGGCCTCGGCGCTGATGCGCAAGGGCTGCGACTTGAAGATTATTACGGACAACACGGAGTCGGCGGCCGCCATCGCCGCTTTCGCCGGCGAGCATCACGAAGTCTTCGAGGTTTTGATTGAGATCGATACGGACGGCCACCGATCCGGAATCCGGCCCGACGATGCGGCACTGCTCGACGTGGCACGAGTATTGGACGCCGGAAACGTGCGTCTTGGTGGCGTGCTGACGCATGCAGGCTCGAGCTACCAGTGTGATACGCCGGCGGCACTCAGGTCGATTGCCGAGCAGGAACGTTCGGGCTGTGTATTCGCAGCCGAGCGGATTCGAGCGGCAGGATTGCCGTGTCCGGTGGTCAGCGTCGGGTCGACTCCCACAGCCTTGTCAGCCACGCATCTTGATGGCGTAACCGAAGTGCGTAGCGGCGTCTATGTGTTCTTCGATTTGGTTATGAGTAATGTCGGCGTGTGCACGACGGATGACATAGCATTGAGCGTGTTGACGACGGTTATCGGACACCAAAGTACCACGGGTTCGGCCATTGTGGATGCTGGTTGGATGGCGATGAGCTGTGATCGGGGAACCGCCCGACAAAAGCGGGACTACGCCTACGGGCAAGTCTGCTCGGTTGATGGCACCGTGTTGCCGGGTCAATTAATCAGCGCAGTCAACCAGGAGCATGGCATTGTTTCGCACGAAAATATGCTCGATGGCGGTAGTGGGCGACGCTTTCCGGTGGGCACGCGGCTGCGCATTCTTCCCAACCATGCGTGCGCCACCGGCGCCCAGTTCTCCGAGTACCACGTGCGGGCCAAAGACGACAGCATAGTTGTCTGGGAGCGACTTCACGGCTGGTGAGAGCGTACTCGACAATCCGACAGTTTTGTCGAAAGGTAGTTTGATGGTTCCCGAACTGCGCGGAAGGACTGGGAATGCGATTTGATCTCCGAGGTCAAGGCGGTGCTTCGGCCGGATGTCGAGCGTGCACTGGCAGGCTCCGAGCTGCCCACTACCACATGATGTAAGGGGCGACCTCGGCATCGGACACCATGCCGTTGCCGACGTCGGTCAGGGCCTGGTCGATGATGGCGAGGCCCTCGGCCGCTTCTGCCTCCGTCAAGGTGAGGGGCGGGGTGAACTCCAGGACATTGCCGCCCAACCCGACGTAGAAGAATATCGCTCCCAACTGATAGGCGCGGTAGATCACCTTCGCCGTGGTCTGCACCGGCACCGGTTGGCGTGACCGGCGATCCTTGACGAGGTCGATGCCAAGCACCATACCGCGGCCGCGTACTTCGCCGATGATCTCGTGCCGGGCCATCAGGCCGAGCAGCCCCTGCTCCAGGATCGCACCGATGCGGTTCGCCCGCTCGATCAGCTTCTCCTCCTCGATGGCCTTGATCACGGCTCGGCCTGCGGCGGCCGCAACCCAGTTCCCGCCCATCGTCTGGATCGCATACGCAGTGCGGTAATCCATGATCTGTTTTGGACCTACCACTGCGGAGATCGGCAGGCCGCCGCCGAGTGCCTTGCCGAACACCACGACATCGGGCTCGAGTCCCTCGTATTCGAAGCAATGCATCCTGCCGCTGCGCGCCAGCCCCACCTTGACCTCATCGACAATGACCTGGATGCCGTGCTGCCGGCAACGATCCTGCAGCGCCGCTAGGAAGCCGGGGGGCGGTATGACCAGGCCGCCGTCGTCGAGAATCGGCTCGATGAACATGCCGGCAACCTGTTTGGGCGGAAATACCGTGGCGAACTGATAGTCGAGGTACTTGAGCACCTCTTCCGATGTGAAAGTCCCTCTGTACGGATCCGGATAGGGCAGCAACATCAGGCCCGGGCGCGGCAGCGAGTGCGTGAGCGCGGTATGGCCGCTGATGCTGCTCGACCCCGACAGTCCGCCGTGCCACGATCCGACGAAGGAGATGAAACGGGATCGCCCCGTCGCCGCTGCGACAACCTTCATCGCCGTGTCGTTGGCATCCGATCCGGAATGTCCGAACCATACGCGCCGCTCACCCCTGCCCGGTGTCACGCGCAGCAGGTCCTCCGCGAGCGCAACTGCGTTTTCATTCGCGTACGCAGACAAGCTCGCACCCCCCATGTTGGACACGGCGGCCGTGACAGCCTCGACCATCGCCGGATGTCCATGACCGAGTATTGCCGGCCCGAACGAGGCGCCGAAATCGAGGAGTTCCCGGCCGCCCTCCTCGATGAGGCGACTGCCGCGCCCGCCCACCAGACTGACGGGTGAGAAGCGCAGGCGGGCGATGTCCGCGATGACGCGCGCGTCGCGCTCCCTCAAAGTCAAACCCCTGGATGCAATATCGCCCATGCCAGCTCCCCCTTCTGTTCTATCCCGTCCGTTTCATAGTTCAAGATTGACGCGGCGGCGCTTCGCCAGCATGACACCGTAGGCGAGACCGACGCCCAGCCATGACAGCCCCAGCACCATGGCCGTGGCACTCATGCCCGTGAGCACGGCGAGTACGACCACCATGCCGGCGAGAGGCACCGCGAGGTGGACGAACCAGCGGCCCGAACGCAGCTTGACCCAGAACAAGGCAATGACCGAGGCATGCAGCAGGAGAAATCCGCTGAGCGCGCCGAAATTGACGACAGAGGTCAGGTCATCCAGACGGTTGCGCATCAGCAATGCCACCACGATCGAGATCGCCGCAGTGACCAGCATGCCCACATAGGGAGTGCCGTAGACGGGATGGACCCTGGCAAGTACCGCGGGCAGTTGGCGGTCGCGCCCCATCGCGTACATCACGCGCGCAACGCCCACCTGCATGGGCAGCGCGCTCGCAATGCCGACGACCGTGGCCATCGCCCAGGCGATCAGCATCGACATCCAGGGGCCGATGGCCCAATCGGCGACCTCATAGGCGGCCGCGGCCGGATCTTTCAGCTCGAGGCCGGTCATGAGGTCCCCGAGCACCCACGACAGGACGGCGAATAGCGCCGCCGACAGGAACAGTACCGCGAGGATTGCGCGCCCGATGACGCGCTTGTCGTCACTCTTCACTTCCTCGGAGAGCGTCGAGATGGCGTCGAACCCGAGGAAGGACATCACGCAGATCGCGGTCGCCGCAAAGATGCTCTTCGCATCAAACAGCTGCGCGGAGTAAAGCGGCCGCAGCGTGAGCCCGCCGTCGCCCTTGCCGTGCGACAGCGCGACCAGCGCGAGGATCACGAACAGGGCGAGTATCGCGAGCTGCACGACAACGGAAAACAGGTTGAATCGCTGCGATACCTTGATGCCGAACCAGTTCACGCCGAGGGTGGTGCCGGCAACCAGCAACACCCAGACGCCACGGTCGACCTGGGGCATCAGCGATCCCAGGGCGACGGCCATTACCACGTACACGTACGCGGGAATGAGCAGGTAATCGAGCAGGATCATCCAGCCGGCCACGAACCCGACCAGCGGACCCAGCGCGTGGCGGGCAAAGCCGTAGACGGACCCGGCATTGGTGATCTTCTCGCTCATCACCGCGTAGCTCTTGGCGGTGAAGTACATGCACACGGTACCGAGTACGTAGGCAAGCACCATGAGGCCGCGGGACTCCTGCCATACGAAGCCGAGCGACTGGAGCACACCGAACGGGGTGACATAGGCCACCCCGTACACGACGAGATCGAAGAACGTCAGCGTCCGGCGCAGCGCGTGCGGTGATTGCGCGGCACCGACACGCGCTTCAGCGGCCAACACTTAGGTTCCGGTCCATTCAGAAATGATAGTTCACTTCCGTACCGAAAGTGCGCGGCTGGTTCGTCGAAAACCGAACGAGGCTGGCAATGTTGTACTGGAAGCTGGTGTTGTTCGAGCTGATCGCAGCCACCTTGTTGGTCAGGTTGTCGACGAACAAGCTCGCCGACCACTTGTCGCGTGCCAAGATCAGCCGCCCATTTGCGAGCGTGTAGCCGCCCAGCTGAATATCGTAGAGGTAGGCCTCATCAATGGTCGGCCCTACGTACGACGCTGACAGCCGGCCGGTGAGCCTGTAGTCGCCGAACAGCTCGGTCGAATATGTGGCCGCTACGCTGCCCATGCTCTTCGGCACGTTGAGGATGGGGGCCGTGCACCCCGCGGCGGTCGCACAGTACGGCACACCGGGCGAAACTTGCGCACCGCCCGGCGAGGTGAGGAAGGCCGTGTAGGCGGCGTTGGGATGCGTGAGCCTGGCGTCCGTATACGACCCGCTCGCAGTCACGCTAAACTCGTTCGACAGCTTCGCATTGATCTCGATCTCGGGGCCGAAGGAGCGGCCGTTGCCGGCGTTGGTGTCGTACTGGAAGCCGCAGGTGAGGATCGGCGCCTGTTGTATCCCATTCCACTTGATGTAATAGAAGTCGCTGTTGACCGTCAGCCAGTTGTCGAACATCCTGGCCTTTTCACCGACTTCGTAATCCCAGACGCTGTCCGGGCCGAAGGCGAGCGGCGCCTTACCGCAGAAAGTCGGCAGCAGCTGATTGGCCCCGCCCGGCCGGAAGCCCTTGGAGGCCGACACGTAGGTCGTCAGATCCTTGGTGGGTTCATAAGAGAGGTTGATGCGCGGGTTGTAGCCAGTATTGGACGCCTCGGTCTTCGGAAACACCGACGGCGGCAAAAGCTGGGGACCGTTCAGGCCCCACTCGTCCTCGACCTGCGAACTCTGGTAGCGGTACCAGCGCAGACCGGCCTCCAATTTCAGCGTGTCCGTGATCTTGTAGGAGCCGTCCGCGAACAGGGCGTATTGCTGGATCTTGTAAATGTTGTTGTTGTAATTGATGAAACCGTCGACCTGCGTCGCCGGGCTCCCGGGGGTGTTGAACCCGGGCACGAAGTCGCTCTGACCGGTGTCGAACCAGACGGAGCGCAGGTTGCTGTAGAACGCGCCCGCGGTCCAATGGAGCTGATCGCTGTCGCGCGAATTCAGACGAAATTCCTGGCTGAATTGATGCGTGGTGTCGATCTCCGCGAACGGAATCGGGATGTATGGGATATAGCCGACGGTTGAGGAAATCGACTCGGAAGCGTCCTGCGTCTGGCTGTTGTTGCGGTTCCAGTAGGAGGTGGCGCTGGTGAAATTGGCGAAACCAAGGTTGCCCGTGATGTTGACGCTGTAGATGTGCACCATGTCGGAGATCGGCTCAGGAATGTTGAAGGCCTCGTAGTGAGCCATGTACGCAGGGCCGGGCGGACTGTCGTAGAGATCGTAGCCGCCCATTTCCATATTTTGAGCATAGACCGTGCTCAGCACCGACCAGTCCTCGTTCACCTGGTACAACAAGCTCCCCCGCAAGGCATTGAGCTTTACGGTGTTGACGTTGGTCGTGACGCTTTGTACCGGCCCCGCAAGCACGTTGCCGCGTACCACGCCGCTATCCGGCGGGAAGGGATTGACGACGACGCGGTCGATCCAGCCGCTGCGGTAGGTGTCGGTGCCGACGAGCCGCAGTGCGAGTTGCTCGCCGATTGGAATGTTGACCATGAAGCTGCCGCCGCCGTTGCCGCTGCCCCCTTCCGTGTCGGACAGCGTCCCTTGCACCGAACCCTCCCATGCACCGAGCTTGGGCTGATTCGTAATGACCTTGACTGTGCCGCCCATCGAGCCCGAACCGTATAGGGTCCCTTGCGGACCGCGCAGGACTTCGATGCGCGAAACGTCATAGAGATTCGGGTCGATGACGACCTTGCCGGCTTGCGCCAGAGTCGGCGGCGACAGCGGCACCTCGTCGAGATAGAAGCCGACCGTGGGGGCGGCGCCGCCGTTGGAAGCGAGGCCGCGCGCCTCGTATTCCGTCTCGGCCGGGCCCGCCGAGCGCACGGACAAGCCCGGCACTTCGCGAGCCAGGGCCTCAACCGAGGTGATGCCCGCCGCGTCCAGTTGTTCGCCGCTCATCGCCGACAGGCTGATGGGCGTATTCTGGATCGTCGAATTGTATTTTTCGGCAGTGACGGTGATTTCCTCGAGTCCCGTATCGGCGGCGTCGGCAGAAACGCCGGCCGCCGTTGCAGGTGACGGCAGGCTTGTTGCCAGAAGGAGACTGCAGAGCACCGCGAGAGACTCGCGTGCGCCGGCACCCGCTTGCTCGCGCCGCGCAGCCAAAGACACGCAGGATCGGACTTCATTCGATTGCATATCAACATTCTCCCGATGTTTGCCGCCCGAAGCGCCCGGTCCCTTTACTTATTAACTCGATCCAGACGCCGGTCCGTGACGATTGCCGAGGTACACGATCCGCGCCAGCCGGCAGCTGGGCAGCCTCACGAGCCCTCATGTCAATCCTTCGATGAAGTGAACGCCATTGAATCTTCACTGTCTTGAACGAATTTGACGTCGGATACGAACACCGATGGCGATCGCAACGAGTCGCGCCAGTTTGGTGCAGAAATGCCGGCTTCAGATGCCAGCGCAGCCTATTTCGGTGCATCAGAGATGCGTATAGAAACGCCATTCCCGGCGTGGTACTTTCGAGACAGAACGCTGTGCTGCGTCGGACGTTTCTACAACTGGGAGAGTCTTTCTATTGCGCCACCGATCTGAAGGGCCTCTCCTCGTCTCTGTCCCGACACGCCACGAACGGCGCGACGGCGGGTTGCTGCAGTCCAGGCATACCCATGCAGGAGCCTATGCGGCCGTTGTGCTCGCCGGTGGGTATGAAGAGACGGGCAACTGGGGTCGATTCCGCGTTCATGCCGGCGATGTGCTTTTTCACGATGCGTTCGATGCGCATCTCAATCGGTTCGAGGCACGCGGTGCGACGATACTGAATCTCGCGCTGACCGGGCATGCGAGCGGCTTTCGGGCCGGCCGCGTGCATGATGCAGATGCCGTGGCTCGCACTGCCGAGGGTGATCCGCAGGCGGCGGTCCATGTCCTGACGGCGCAATTGCGCGAGATGCGCCCTGTAGTCGACGATTGGGCGGATCTGCTGGCCACCGAGATCGTGCGCGACCCGAACTGTCGTCTCGATCGCTGGGCCGAAGCGTACGGCATCGCCCCGGAAACGATATCGCGCGGGTTTGCCCGGGGGTATGGAATCAATCCGGCCACCTTTCGCGCCGAGACCCGGGCCCGTCGGGCCTTCAGGCAGATCGTGCGCACGATGACGTCGCTGGTTGAAATCGCATCGGTCCTGGGATTTGCCGATCAGGCACACATGACACGGGCAGTTCGTGCATTGACCGGAGCAACACCCTCCCACTGGCGCTCGAGATCAAATTCGTTCAAGACACTGCCGGCTTAAAGGCGTCCACTTGAGCACGATGACTTGAGTGAAGCCGTGGGAGTTTCCTGCTTCGATGCAAAATTGCCGCCCGCCATGAGGCTGCCGCTGAGCGGCATCACCGTGCTCTCGCTCGAACAGGCGATCCCTGCCCCTCTTGGGAGCCGGCATCCCGCCGACTGGGGCGCGCGCGTCATCAAGATCGAGCGCCCGGACAGCGGCGACTTCGCCCGTGGCTACGATGCGACCATGCACGGCTTGTCCAGCCGGTTCGCGTGGGCCGAGGACTCAAGATGATCGAGATTGCAGGCAAATCCGTCTTCACTGAACTTGCGGAACTGGTCCATCCGGCACACACCGCGCTGATCATGGTGGACATGCAGTGTGACTTCATAGAATCGGAGGGTGCTTTCGGCAGGATGGGTATCGACCTGACGATGTATGCCGCTTCGAGGCCGCGGCTGGCAGCATTGCTCGCGGCCGCCCGCGCGAGCGGGACGATGATCGTGCACCTGCAGAATACGGCATTGCCGGGAAGAATGAGTGATTCTCCCTCGTACATCCGGTTCAACATGCGGATGCATATGGCGGCACGCCGCGACGGGCCACCCTTGCAGTACACGGTTCCGGGCACACCTGGGCACGACTTCGCCACCGAGTTCGCGCCGCTTCCCGGTGAACTTGTCGTACGCAAATATCGCTCCAGTGGGTTCTGGGGCACCAACCTTGACCTGGTGCTGCGCAGCAACGGCATCCGGTCGTTGGTGGTCGGCGGCTGCACGACGGAGGGGTGTGTCGAATCCACGGCGCGCGACGCAATGTTCAACGATTACTACGTGGTGATTGCAGAGGACTGTGTCGCCAGCGACGACAAGGCGCAGCATGAGGCCTCCCTGCTGCTGATGCGGCATCGTTTCGATGTCTTCGGCCACCACGAGATCCAGGCGGTTTGGCGGCAGGGCAGCAACAACACAGCAGAGGCACGCAAATGAACAGGTTGACCGGGAGAATCGCGCTGATCACGGGGGCAGCCTCCGGCATCGGCAGGGGCATTGCGAACGCATTTGCGCGCGAGGGCGCCAGCATCGTCGTTGCAGACCGGGTGCCGGAGGCGCGCGCGGCCGCGGTTCTCGCAGAGATCCGTGCGCACGGCCGCGAGGCACTGTTCGTGCAGACGGATGTCAGTAGTGAGAGCAGCGTGAGCGCGATGGCAGAGGCGGCACTGTCGCGATTCGGCCGGGTCGACATTCTCGTCAACAATGCCGGAATCTTCACCGAATCCCTGCTCGAGAACCTGCCGGTCGAGGACTGGGACCGGGTCGTCAACATCAATCTCCGTGGTACTTTCCTCTGCACACGCGCGCTGCTCGGACAGATGCTCGCGCGGGGCGAGGGCCGCATCATCAATATCGCATCGCAGTTGGGTCAGATCGGCGGCACGTCGGTTGCCCATTACGTGGCGAGCAAGGCCGGTGTCATCGGCTTGACCAAGGCGCTGGCGCGCGAGGTGTCGAGCCGCGGTGTGCTCGTCAATGCCATAGCGCCCGGCCCGATCGATACACCCATGCTCGACGATGAGTCCGACGAATGGCGGCGTGCAAAGCTCGCTGATCTGCCGATCGGCCGCTTCGGCACCGTCGATGAGGTCACGCCTACCGCGGTGCTGCTCGCATCTGCCGATGGATCCTATTACGTCGGTCAGACCCTGGGGCCGAACGGCGGCGACGTGATGCTATGAAGATCGTCGACGTCGTGTGCGAACCCGTGCGTTCCGGGTTCTACCGCGATGACCAGGCCGCAATCCGGGCCGGCGCCACGCACGACGGCTTTCTTTATGTGGGCGATGCGCTTACTCCCGGATTCCGGACCATCCGGGAGTCCGGCACGGCGGTGTCGGTCATGCTGGTACTGTCGGACGGCCAGGTCGCACTGGGGGACTGCGCCGAGGTCCAGTATCCCGGTGCCGGCGGCCGGGCTCCCGTTTTCAGCGCACCGGATGCCATTGCCGAAATCCGCGACCATGTCGCACCCCTGCTCCTCGGGCGCACTGTCGCAGGGTTCCGTGAACTCGCCGTGGAAGTCGATGCATATCGCCTCGGCGACGGCCTGCTCGGGACGGCCGTGCGCTACGGAGTCACCCAGGCACTGCTGCACGCGGCTGCGCTGGCGGCGGGCATCACGATGGCCGAGGTCGTACAGAGGGAATACCGGACTGGCATCGACCTGGTTCCCGTGCCGCTTTTTGCGCAGACCGGCGATGACCGGTACACGAACGTCGACAAGATGATCCTCAAGGAAGTCGATGTCCTGCCGCACGGCCTGATCAACGAGGTCAGGACGAAGCTCGGAACGGATGGCGCCCGGCTCAGGGAGTATGTCGGCTGGCTGCGCGACAGGATCATCGCACTCCGGTCGCGACCGGACTACGCTCCGCGGCTGCATATCGACACCTATGGCACGATCGGCCTCGCCTTTGATCGCGACGTCGGTCGAATTGCGGACTACCTGGCCGAACTGGCGGCGCTGGCGGCTCCTTTCAGTCTTCGCATCGAACATCCCGTTGACGCCGGGAGTCGCGATGCTCAGGTCAACAGCTACGTCGAACTGCGTCGGACTTTGGCCCAGCGCAGCGTCCGCGTGGAGCTGGTCGTCGATGAGTGGTGCAACACCCTCGAGGACATCGAAGTGTTCGTCGCCGCGGGTGCGGCGGATGTCATCCACGTGAAGATGCCGGACCTTGGCGGGGTCAACAATACGATCGAGGCGCTGTTGCATGTACGGCGCAACGGGTTGACTGCCTATTGCGGCGGTACCTGCAACGAGACGGACGTTTCGGCCAAGGTAAGCGCCCATATTGCCATGGCCTGCGGAGCCGACCAGATCCTGGCCAAGCCGGGCATGGGCGTTGACGAGGGGCTCATGATCGTCGGCAACGAGATGGTTCGTGTAGCGGCGCTGGCACGGAGACGCGCCGGACTGGCGAGGACCTCATGTTCGACCTGACGGGCCGGGTAGCGCTGATCACCGGCGCCGCATCCGGCATCGGAGCGGCTACCGCACGCGTCTTCGCGGAGGCCGGCGCGGACCTTGCTCTCGCGTGGTACCCACCGGACGGTCACGATATCGAGCCGGTGCGCAAGGCAGTGCAGGCGACGGGTCGACGGGTCGTGGTCGCGGCCGTGGATGTAACCCGCGACGGCGACGTCGGCGCCCTCGTGACGCGCGCGGTCAGCGAACTCGGCGGCATGCACATCGTCGTCGCCAATGCCGGCATCGCCCGGAAAGTTGCACTGCACGACCTCGACGACGCGGCATGGAACCGGGTGGTGGATGTCAATCTGAACGGCGTCTGGCGATGCTTTCGAGCCGCCCTTCCGCACATGCAACAGGCTCGCTTCGGGCGCCTGATCGCCACCTCCTCCGTCGCCGGCACGGTGTCGGCATGGCCGCTTCACTCCCATTATGCGGCAGCGAAGGCAGGTCTCGTCGGGCTCGTGAAGTCCCTTGCGGTGGAATTCGGCGCGCACGGCATCACCGCCAATGCGGTTGCCCCCGGCGTCATCCGCACCCCGCAGGCTCTCGATCCGGTCAATTCCCTCGGTCCGGAGGGTCTGCAAGCCGTGGCAGCGAGGATTCCGGCGGGGAGGGTCGGCACACCGGAAGACATCGCGTACGTCTTCCAGTTCCTTGCCAGCGCCGAGGCCTCCTACGTGAACGGCCAGCTTCTGGTGGTTGACGGTGCGCGCAGCCTGGCTGGCCTGGATTAGAACCTTTTCCAAAAATGAGGTGACAACGCATGACTATGAACCCGCAGTTCTTCCGTCGATCCGATGATGCAGGCGTGCCCGGTGGGGCGCGCGAGATCGTAGGGTACGGAGAACACCTACCCAGGGTACGCTGGCAGAACGACGCCAAGGTAGCCATCCAGATAGTCGTCAACTACGAGGAGGGCTCTGAGAAGACGTACGCGATGGGCGACAAAACGAATGACGGCATGTACGAGTTGCCGTTCGCCGTCGATGGACAACGCGACCTGGCGGTCGAATCCATGTACGAGTACGGGTCGCGCAGCGGAATCTGGCGGCTGCTCCGCGTGTTCGACGCGGCCGGAATCCAGATAACCTGCTTCGGCTGCGCGGTCGCGCTCGAGCGCAATCCCGCGGTGGCGGCCAAGCTGATGCGGCGTGGGGATGAAGTGGTCAGTCACGGCTTTCGCTGGAGCAACCACTTCGAAATGAACCGCGATGAGGAGCGCGAAGCGATCAGACTCTCCGTCGCGTCGATCGAGAAGAGCACGGGATCCCGTCCGTTGGGCATGTACTGCCGGGAAATGAGCGTCAACACCCGGGAACTGGTCGTCGAGGAAGGCGGCTTCTTCTACGACTCCGACTGCTATAGCGACGATCTGCCCTACTGGACCACCGTCCTTGGCCGCAGCCATCTGGTGGTGCCCTACTCGCTCGTCGTCAACGACGTCCGCTACATCCTCGGGACGGGTTACGGTAGCCCGGAACACTTCTTCGAAACCGCGAAGGCGACGCTCGACCGGCTCCGCAACGACGGCGATGACGCGGGACGGATGATGTCGATCGGCCTGCATCCCCGCATTACCGGCAATCCCGCACGCGCCGACGCCCTCGCCCGCTTCATCGGGTACGCCCAGGGGTTCAATGATGTCGCCATCATGCGGCGCATAGACATCGCCCGGATGTTCGCAGCCCAGGTACCCAAGCCCTGATATGGCCCTTTGCTCTCAACGGGGCGCCAGGTCAGGGCTCTGCGCTACAAGACTCATATGATCCACATCAATGAAACGCAATCCGCCCGCCTGATCTCTCATGAGATGGCTTTTGCCGCCATTACTCGGGCCTTGATCGCAGCGGCATCGCCGGCCTCATCGATATTTCCTGTCGTGCTCGGACATGCCAGCGATCCGCAAAACCGCTTCACTATAAAGTCAGGCGCGGACGCCGATTTGACCGGACTCAAAATCGGCTCTTATTTTCCAACCAATGACAAGCTCGGCTTGCCGCGCCACGACTCAGTCATTCTCCTGTTCGACCAGACCAAAGGCAAAATTGGCGCGATTGTCGAGGCGGGAAAGCTCAATGCCTATCGCACCGCCGCCGCCGATGCCGTGGCCACCGACTTGTTGGCGCGTAAAGATGCTTCGACCCTTGCCCTGTTCGGAACCGGCCACCAAGCCGAGTATGAAGCCTTGGCTTTGTCGCGCATTCGGCCTCTCAATACGATCCTCGTGGTGGGCCGTGATCCGGTGCGGACACAGTCTTTCGTACGGCATTTGCAGACAAAGGGCCTACCTGCGGAAATGTCGCGAGCCGAACAAGCCTGTGCTGCAGCCGATATCATCGTCACCGCCACCATAGCGACAGCGCCGCTTTTCCACGCCCAGTGGGTACAGGCCGGAACACATATTTCCAGCATGGGCTCAGACGCCACGGGCAAGCAGGAGCTTCCGCCGGACTTGTTCCACAAGGCTAAATTGTTTTGCGATTTGCCTGAGCAATCACGCCGCATTGGAGAGTTCCAGCATGCCGATGCAAAAGTGCAGCTCACCGCAATTGGCGATGTTCTAAGCGGCAAAACCAGGGGGCGCGTTTCCGCGGACGACATCACCATCTTTGATAGCTCCGGCCTTTCACTGCAGGACCTTTACATTGCCCAGGCAATCATCAAAGCTCACACGGAATGCAGGACCTGAACCATGACTCCCGAGCTCAGCGACCGGATAAAGCTTCCAGTCGAGCGGTCTGATATTGCAGCGGCCCATGAACGGATCGGCGCGCACATTCGGCGCACGCCCATTATGGAGGCGGCACTCGCCGCAGCACCCGGTGCCCGTGTCTTTTTCAAGCTTGAACTCACCCAACATGCGGGCTCTTTCAAATCCAGAGGCGCTTTCAACAATCTGCTCTCGCGCAGAGTTCCTGCCGCGGGAGTAACTGCCGCCTCAGGCGGCAATCACGGAATCGCCGTGGCACAAGCCGCCAAGAGATTGGGATGCAGCGCACGCATTTTTGTTCCGGAGATTTCAGCCAAAGTGAAAGTGGATGCCATTCGCTCCACAGGCTGTGAATTGATCATCGGCGGCGCCCGCTATGCCGATGCACAAGTATCCTGCGATGCTTATGCATCAGAGTCCGGCGCCTTGCTGGTGCACCCGATCGATTCAGTACCAACCATTTCAGGCCAGGGGACACTGGCCAAGGAATGGGAAGAAGATCACCGCGCACTGGGGTGGGACACACTCGACACCGTTTTGGTGGGCGTGGGCGGCGGCGGTCTGATTGCCGGCATGGCAGCCTGGTGGCGTGGCCGCGTCAAAGTCGTTTCCGTGGAACCCGAAGGATCTCGCTGCCTGCAGGCAGCCCTGCATGCCGGGCACCCGGTCGATGTGCCGGTCGAATCCATTGCAGCAGATTCACTTGGGGCCAGGCGCGCCGGGGATCTGGTTTTTGAAATTGCCAAATATGCTGTCGCAGATTCAATCCTGGTTGCAGATGATGCCATCCGGCAGGCCCAACAGCTCCTGCTGCGCGACTACAGGATCATCAGTGAACCCGGCGGCGCGGCCGCGCTTGGCGCCCTGATTTCCGGACGCTACAACCCGCAACAGGGCGAGCGCGTGGGCGTATTACTTTGCGGTGGCAATGTCGATCCAACAACAATCTGATTGGCAATGGTTTCCGGATGCCTGCGCCGCAGTTCGCGGGGGTATCATCGATCTGAATGGGGCAAGCTACCTGCGTAGCTGAAAGAATCGAACAAGGGAGCAGGAACATCGGAAGTCTCGCGCGGCGTTTGAGTTTGCCGGAAGCCGTCGGTCTGTCACTGGCGGTCATCGCCCCCAGCATCACCGCCGCTTTCAACATATCCCTGGTGGTCAAGGTCGCGGGCGCTGCGGCGCCGCTGACGTATGCGATCGGCATGATTGCGGTAGCGCTGGTGGCACTATCCTTCGTCGCGTTCACGCGGCGGGTTGCCCATGCAGGATCGGCGTACGCGTACATTACGCATACATTCGGCAGCCAAGCGGGATTTGTCGCCGGCTGGATGCTGATGCTGGCCTACCTCTGCTTCGGTAGCGGTCAGGCGGCGCTCGTCGGCAACTTCGCAGCTGCGTTTCTGCGCCGCTTCGATGTCGATATCGGACCGCTCTGGGTCCCTATCGCCGTCGCCACCATTGTGCTGGCCTGGTGGCTCGCTTATCGCGACATGAAGTTCGCCGGGCGACTCATGCTCGCGATGGAAGCTCTGACCGTGCTGGCGATCATCGCGCTGGGCGTGCGTATCATCCTCGAGGTTCATCCTACGGTCGAACAGTCGCTCGCGACGCTGCGCCCCTCAACAGAATTCCATGGCTGGGCCGGCGTCGGCCTCGGCATGGTATTCACGATACTGTCCTTCGGCGGCTTCGAGGGGGCCGCCACGCTGGGCGAGGAGACCATCAACCCGCGACGCAACATTCCGGTGGCGATGCTGAGCACCGTGTTCCTGACCGGACTTTTCTTCATTTTTGTCAGCTACTGCGAGGTCATCGGATTCGGTCCGAAGGGCCTGCATACGCTCGCGGGTTCCGATGCGCCCCTCAACGAGCTGGCGCTGCGTTTCGGCTCGCGTGATCTCGCGGCGCTGCTGGATCTGGCGACCGCAGTGACGGCCTTTTCCGGCGTTCTCGGGGGCACCGCCGCGGCAGCCAGGGTCATGTTTGCGCTGGGCCGGGCCGGGCTGTCGACGAAGCTCGGTGAGGCCCATCCGACCCACGGTACACCGGCGGCCGCGGTGTCGCTGGTCGCGTTGATGAGCCTTGGCATGTTCCTGTCCTGGGCGCCGTTCAGCGGTGCGGGAAACTATTACAGCTACACTGGAACCATCGGAACGCTCGGGCTCATGCTGACCTACATCGGGGTCGGCGGCGCCGAAGCCGTCGAAGCTTCGCGCGAAAAGCGGTGGTTCTGGTCGGTAATCTGCCTGCTCGGCCCGATGGTACTGCTGTGGTCCCTGTATCGGACCTTGTACCCGGTGCCGGATTACCCGGACAACCTGTGGCCGTACGTCACTCTGGTGTGGATCGTCGTCGCGCTGGGCCTCATCAGGTTGCGGCCCGCCCTGGCCCGCGCGCCGCTGCCGGATTATCTGTGATGAGTTTGCACGCCGATTATCGGTTCCCAGCCATGGTCGACAGTGCAGCGATGCCCTCGTCGGTGTTCGCTGATCCCGCGCCCAAGACATCGATGACGTAGGCATCGATGGATAGACGCTCCATAGTCGTAAATACTATAGTAGTTATTGGCCCCGTGGCGAATTGCGCCGCGTTAGCATTCGGCCCCAGTGAGCTTTAGGAGGTCCCGTAAACCCATGACCGCCTTATGGAACAAGCTGAATTTGAAGAAGGACCAGGAGATCGTGGTCGTCAACGCGCCGCCGTCTTTTGCGGCGGCACTCAAAGCACTTCCGCGGGAGCGAGTGCAGCAGCGCATCTCAGCGATCAAGGAGCTGACGTTTGTGCTGGTCTTTGTCGAGAAGAAGTCTGAACTGGACAAGGTGTCTGCGGCTGTCATTGAGAAGGTGGCCGGCGACGCAATTCTCTGGTTCGCTTATCCAAAGGCCACGTCCAAGCGATTCGCGTGCGATTTTAATCGCGACACGGGTTGGGATGTTCTTCGAGCATCCGGTTTCGATACCGTTCGGCAAGTTGCGATAGATGAAGATTGGTCTGCTCTCCGATTTCGCCGAACCGAGTTCATCAATCATCGGTCGCGATAGCCGCCTCACTTTGCCTCGTGCGCCTTGCAGGGCACCGGTATTCGTTGCCTTGTGCCATACACGGTTGCCTCTGAGGGCCGGACATTCGCAATGCGCGTTATCGGCCGGCTATCTAGCCCGCACTTTTGGCCATTGAGCCATTGGGCTATTGGGACTTCTAAGCGCGACGTTTCACGAGCCGAGCGGTCAGCGATCAATTGCACTCATCCGGATAGAAGGAGGCTCGATGCAATCAGTGGGCAGGATGCCCGGCGCCCGCGAGCACGAAGGTGCGAATGACGCCCGGGTCGATACCACGCGGCAGCGGAGGGCCTGGAACCTCCAATAGCAATTGGTAGCGGGCAGACGGGAAGTTGAACGGCGGTTGATCTAGAAAGACGCCGGATCGTTGACGAGTTCGGATGCCGGCACCATGCGGCTTGTCAACGTTCGGCCGACGCAGGTGAGTTTCGGAGGGGTGGTGTTCGGTGACGAATGAGCACCGATATCGGTCGAGCTTTGGCAGTACCGCAAGGATCTGGTCGTTCGATAAATGCTGAAACACCTGGCGCACAAGGCAAACGTCACCGTCCGGCAGGTCATCCGTGACCATGTTGGCGTGCACGAACGAGACGCTGGAATTGCCGAAGATCTTGCGGTTGTGATCGATGAGGGGCTTGACGATGTCGACTCCAACATAACGTCCGCATTGTGAAGCAATCCGTCGTCCAACGGAAAAGTCCCCACAGCCAAGGTCGACGACAGTCAGTGAAGCAGCGCCGATTCGTTCTAGTTCTCGCTTTACACCCGCAAGGTACGGTTCAACGATCGTGGCCTCATGGGAGCCCGCGCCTGAGAAGAAGCTGCCGGATGTACCGCCCCAACGGTTATTCGAGTAGATGTCCGTGAACACGTCTTCCGTGGCCATACGTCGATTCAACTCCATCACCTTCGATTCCCGATAAGCGTAATAGGATTCGACAGCAACGCGGGGCAATATCTGTCGAACTATGACTCTAATGCGCTTCACGCAAATATTCTCCGATCCTGCGGCTGTGGAGTCAATAACCGCGCGTCACAAGGCGATTCGCGCAATGCAGTCATAATTGTTGGTGCGATGCAGTCATAATTGATGACAAGTTTTCAGAGTTTCCTTTGCTGTCGGTAACCGCTTCGGTAATGCGGCGGCCGCGAAGCGGTCGCTAGCGACCGTCAGCTCGGGGGTCGAACCCGGTCATACGGACGAGACTGCGTGTGAAACCACGGCCAATGCTAGCCAACGCCTACTAACGCCCTGCCAGATGCGACCTAGAAATCAAGTTGGCTGGCATTAACCAGCGTTGGCTGGAATTGGAGCGGGCGATGGGAATCGAACCCGCAAGGGCGGCGCCTCCGGGCGCTTGAAAACAAGCAGTTTGACGCGACGGCAAATGCCAAGTGTGATTGGCGTGTGAATTTTCGCGGTATGTGGGGCCACGTAGGGCTACGTGGGGATACTCGACGTGCGAAGTCCCGGGCTCGAGCCTTTCAGTCGTAGGTGTCTGACCGGCCAGGACCCGCGGTTGACGGTGCCGGATTGGCTTCTAGAAAGCGGCCGTTCGCAGAAGTGCCGCTGTTGGTAGCTTGATCCCATTCAGCTGGCCTAACGAATGGATCTACGTTGGTGTCGAGCCGCACGTAAACAGAACGCCGGGCCATTTTGCTTCTGCGTTTCGATTTGGGATAATTGCGGAAGTTGGCGTCTGTGCCACTACATCGGCGGGTCGCGTCATCATGAGTTCCACTCGGCCAAGCGTCGCTAGACGCGGGACGATTTGCATCACTGCGGTTCTCTTGACGCTGTGTGCATGTGGTCGTCGAGCGCCAACTCCTATTGACACTGTTCAGCCCAGTCTGTCGTCTCCGGGAATTGGCACGGCAACGTTGTCGTGGGAACCTCCAAGGCGAGACGGGGATGGCTCAGCGATCGCAAATTTGGCTGGGTACTTCATTTATTACGGAAGAAGTCCGACCAACCTAAACGTTACTATCAAGATTCCAGACCCTTACGTGACAACATACACTGTGGATAGACTTGGTCCCGGCACCTACTATTTCTGCATCGTGGCTTTCACCGCCACAGGTAGCAGGAGTAGCGCCTCACCAACGGTGTCCAAAACGATTCGCTGATTCAACGAGTCGCCAGTACATGTCTTAGGTTACCTTCCTAATTTCGTATTAGTCGGCGGATTGGGGTGATTACTCGCTTTCCGGATCGATGAGAGACACCGGGACGACGGTCTCTGGACGGCTCAGGAGCGGTAATTCGAGGTGTTAGGATGTCAGCCTGATACCGGTCGTTCGTACAAGGGCATATGTCGGTCTCATCAGAAATCAGCTTTGCTACCGGCGATGGTTCTAAATTGAGCTTTCGCATCACCGAGCGTATGGCTCAAGACACTCAATTTCTCACTGCCGTTGAAAGACCGTGGCTTCGCTGTAGCGCTCCTTCGTCAACATATATGTGCGGTCCCCCGACGACATTTTTCGCCGAGCTTGCTGCCAACTGGCGAGGGTGGAAGCATGAAAAGCGCTGGGCCGATCTTGAGAGTCGAGTCTCTTTGGCGGCGACCGCTGATTCCCTCGGTCACGTAACCATCAAGGTGGCGCTGAGGGGACCAAACTTTTAGGATCGCGCTGAAGTCCGACTCACGTTTGAGGCCGGAGCGCTCGAAAATATGAGCCTCGCTATGGCGTCCATTTTCTCGCGTGATTGAAGTTACATTCAACGACCATAGTAAGGCGTGCAAGTCCGTTTGGGCTTTAGAACAGTTGATAAAGCGTTTCGACGAGGAGGAAACGTTTGAGCTTTGGCTCAAGACAAAACATGGCCCCATGATTAGCATGCTAAGAAAAGGGGCCAACGCATTTCTGATGTACTTGCGCGCGGAAGGCGACTCCGGCTTCACGTCTCGGAGTGCCAACGGAATCCTCGGAACCGCGCCATTTAGGCTGAGTAACGGACAGGAGGACCAGTACCCACTTTCATGGTGTATCGGTACGAGTCAGTGTTACGAAGCCCTTATTGAATTCTTTTCACAAAATGGGAACAAACCGGATTCCGTTATTTGGCACGAGGATTAGGGTGCCAGATACCGGCCGCTCGCGACTGGCGGCAACGGGTCGGTCGACACCGGAAATTGGCCGCATCGGGCAACTCCCGGCCAAGGCCGTCATTTAGGGCGCCGAAATGGACGCCCGAGAACGGCCGTTCGCAGCTTGTGGTAACCTCGCCGAGCAAGTGCTCAAAAAATGATTGCCGAATCGTCGGATGAAGGGATTCCGTTGCCTTTGAGGTAAACGACGATCAAGGAACATCGCGTGAATCGTGCACCATGTGGCATGACCGGGCTCGGCAGGTGGATGCTCGTCGGTATCGCCTTGGCCGGAAGTGGACTCACCATGGCCGCGAGCGGCGCGGCGGCGGCGGATTCTTCGCCCGCGCGACTGGTCCATCGCTTCTTGGAGGTCCTCATCGCGCCGGATGGCGCCTATGTGGCCTCCGTGGAAGGCGATTCGCCGCTCGGCGGCAGTCCCCCGGATATCCGCGAACTGGTCGTGCGGCGCGTCGCGGATGGCGCGGAAACGCATGTCCCGCTGCCATGCGGTCGCGTGCCGCAGTGCTGGCCAAGCGCGCCCGCGTGGAGTCCGGATAGCCGGCATTTTAGTTTTGCGCTACGCACCCCCGGCACTCATTCGTACGCTGTTTATGATGTCACGCCGGCGGGTGCCAATCTGACGCGCCTGCTCACCTTCAGCGGCACGATCACCGGTTTGAAGTACGGCAGCGAGGGCACATTGGCCCTGCTCGCGGTCGAAAATGCCCGCAAGGAGGTGGGCGCCACGGAAGCGGGAGCGGCGGTCGCCGGCGACCTCGATGCGGCCTCCCCGGAACAGAGGATCGCGACACTCATCGACGGGACCCTGCGATGGGAGTCACCGCCGAACCTGTTCGTCTATCAATACGACTGGCGCCCGGGCGGTGCAGGCTTTGTAGGCACGGCCGCTCCGGGCGACGGCGATGACAACTGGTGGACCGCCAAGCTTTACGCCTTCGCACCCGGCGGTGAGGCGCGAGTGCTGTACCAACCGGTCGACCTTCGGCAACAGCTCGCCGATCCGACTATGTCTCGCGACGGGAAGACTGTGGCTTTTATCGCAGGAATCATGAGCGATTTCGGCTCAACCGGCGGGGACGTGTATACCGTGGACCTCGACAGCGGCGCGGCAATCAACATGACACCTTCCATGCCGGCCTCAGGCACGTCCCTGGCATGGAGCTGCCAGGGAAAGCTGCGCGCCGCGCTGCTCGCGGGCGACCAGCAGCAAATAGTGGAATTGGGTACGGGGCGCTCTACGGCAACACCGCGCGTTCTGTGGAGCGGTACGGAAACCTTGCATGGCAAGTACGCCGGTGCGTCCTGGGCCTGTCCGTCCGAGACGTTGGCGGCCGCGTATGAAACCTATACCCAGCCACCGGAGATCCGCGTGGGCCGCCTGGGCAAATGGCACGATCTTACCCATGCGAACGCCGGCATGACCGCCCCGCTCGAGGCGCGCAGTCTCGTCTGGCGCAATGAAGGCTTCGACGTGCAGGGCTGGTTGCTGCTGCCACTTCACACCACTGGCAAGATCCCGATGGTGACGGTTGTGCACGGTGGCCCCGCCGCGGCCTCGCAACCGTCATTCTCCGGGCCGGGTCTGCGAACGGCAATGATACAAAGAGGATGGGCGGTATTTTATCCGAACCCCCGCGGCAGCTTCGGGCATGGTGAGCGCTTCACGGCAGCCAACGTCCGGGATTTTGGTTATGGCGACCTGCGTGATGTCCTGACCGGCATCGATGCGGCCGAGCTCGCCGCTCCGATCAATGATGGGCGTCTCGGTTTGACAGGCGGCAGTTACGGCGGCTACATGACCATGTGGGCGGTCACGCAAACGAACCGCTTCAAGGCTGCGGTCGCCGCTGCGGGCGTCAGCGACTGGCTGTCGTACTATGGCGAGAATGGTATCGACGCCTGGATGCTGCCGTACTTCGGTGCATCGGTGTACGACGATCCGGCCGTGTATGCGCGCTCCTCGCCAATCACTTACATCAAGAATGTGCGCACGCCGACTTTTGCATACGTCGGCGAGCGCGACATCGAATGTCCTGCGCCCCAGACCCAGGAATTCTGGCATGCGCTCAAGACCCTCGGGGTACCGACGGGCATCATGATCTACCCCGGCGAGGGTCACGGACTGCGCGATCCTAAGAACGTCCAGGATGCGCTCGAGCGCACGCTCGCCTGGTTCGACAAGTACTTGAAATGATACTTGGACCTGACCCGTTTGATCGTATCGCACTGCGCACTGCAACCGGCCATGGCATTCAATGATCGCTTCGAGCGATCGCGGGGCCTAATGTCCCAGCCGCAGTTTTTCCACGAAGCGATGGGCGATAGCGGCGCGCTGGCCGAAGTGGATGTGCAAATAGCTGGCGAGTAAATTGCCGTCCGCAAATCCTGCGGAGTCGGCGGGCGCATCGGTCCGAGTGCCGCGCAGCTGCCACGCCATGCCGCTCGGCGGCAATCGGCTCATCCGGACCCAGGTGCTATATCGAAATTCATGCCCGCGCAACGCATCGCCGTCGTCGGTCAGCAAATTCGGCCGCAATGCGACGGCATGCCGATAGCCCAGCGCGGCCAGCTTGTCCGTCATACGTGCCACTCCGGGGATGAGCCCCGCCATGGGCCAGCGGCGCCCGTCGCGGTCGATCAACCCTTCGTGAGCACCATGAAACCGCCGCACTCGGCATAGATGGGCGCATCCCGAGCGCGTAAGCTCCTTCAATGCGCGCCACAGCCCGGCATTCGCTGCCAGTACCTCGCCGTGCAGTTCGGGATAGCCGCCTCCCAGATAGACACCGGCCGCGTCGGGACACGGGGCCTCGCCGAGCAGCGGGACTGAAGAACTCGATCGCCGCGCCCGCCTCCGGCCAGCAACTCCAGATTTTCAGGATAGTAGAAGCAGAAGGCCGCATCTCGCGCCACGGCGATGATGGGACGGTGGGCGTCTTGCGTGCGATGCGCAGACCGGCTTCGCGATGCGGTAGGCCGAGCTTCGATCGTGCCGGGCAACTCGCCGGCCGTTCGAGCCATATCGATCACGGCGGCCGAGGTCGAACCGCTGATCGATTTCCGCGGCGATTTCAGCAATCAGCGTATCCGGATTCACATGCTCGCCGCCGGGCACCAAGCCCAAATGCCGCTCGGGGATCTGCAGCCGAGAGTGCCGCGGCAGCCAGCCCAGCACCGGCAGCCGCGGTCGTCGCCGTAATCGCCTCGCCGCAGCCCCTGGCATGTCCCTCCGATCCCGCGAAATTCAAGACCACGCCCCGCAATGCCAGATCGGGATCGAAATGCTGACAACCCAGCACGACGGCCGCCGCGCTGCGCGCCGCGCCGCCGATGTCGACGACCAGAAGCACGGGCGCGCCGAGCAGCTTGGCGATCTGCGCAGTCGAGGCGCGTTCATCGATCCAATTGCAGCCGTCGAAGAGGCCCATGACCCCTTCGATCACCGCGATATCCGCATCTCCGCAGGCGCGCGAAAACCCTTCCAAAAGCTGCGCATCGTCCAGCATCCAGGCGTCGAGATTTCGGCACGGCCGATCGGCCGCGCGTTCGTGATACGTGGGATCGATATAGTCGGGGCCGCACTTGAACGGCTGAACGATCAAGCCTTGCTGGCGCAAGGCCGCGATCAGCCCCGCCGTCACCGTCGTCTTGCCGACGCTCGAGGCCGCGCCGGCAATCACGATGCGAGGGATATTTCGCGCAGGTTTCACGGCGCAGGTTTCACGGCGACGCGATGTTCATAGGGCGGTTTTCAGCGCGGCCAGCAAGGCCTTCTGCGCCGGCACCGACTGCGCGCTCAAGCGTATCCACTGCCGCAATCCGAATGAGCTGCCGTCGCGCACCCGCAGATCGCGGCTCCGAAGGTGAGCGGCGACGCGCCCTGCATCTCCCACCTTCGCCATGAGAAAGGTGGCGGGACTCTCGCGCACCTGAAGCCCGAGTTCCCGCAGCGAACGCGCGAGCCGCATACGCCACCGCTTCAGCTGCGGCAGGCCCTGCGCAAGCCACTCCCGCGCTCGTGGATCGCAGGCGGCCTCCAGGAAGGCCACGGCCTCGCGCCCGATCACCCAACTCGGTGCCGCGATCCGCGATGCGCCGATCGATTCGCGGCGTGATCAGGTAGGCGCCGCGCACGCCCGTCAAGCCAAAGGCCTTGTTCGGAGAGTACAAGCGGTACGCGCCTGCTCGCCGCCGTCTCGATGGCGGCGGTCAGCGACGCATCGCAGAACGGCGCATAGGCCATGTCCACGACCAGGGGTCCCGCGGCGGCCGCAGCGGCCACGAAGTCCAGAGGCCACAGCTCACCGGTGGGATTATTCGGCCAGCAGACGAAGCCGATGCCCGGAGCATGCCGATTGCGCGCGCAGTGAATGCCGCCGGGCGAGCGTACCGACATCAATCGCCGCCCCGCCAGCCGCGCGCCGAGCGCGTATTCGGAGAACGTCGGTACCAGTTGCTGCACCGACCCATCGATGCAGCGGATCAACCGCAGGATCAATTCGCTTGCGCCGGCCCCCACCACGATGCGCTCCGGTGCTCGTCCGATGAAAGGCCGCCAACACCTCGCGCAGCCGCGTATACAGCGGATCCGGATAGCGGGTCACGTCCGCATTTCGCACCTGGGCGAGCACCGAGGGACAGGGCCCCAGCGGATTGGCATTGGTCGAAAAATCGTAGCGTGGATCCGGCAGGGAGTCGGTGCCGCCATGCGTCGGAATGCGGGTCAGGCATGGCCGGCTCCGGACCCATACTGCACGCCGATCGCCAGCAGGATGGCGATGATCCACGCCGTCATCTCGGCCCGGCGCAGCGCCCTGCGGTGTCCCGCGCCGACGGCGCCGACCCATTCGCGTTCAGCGCATAGACTCGCGGCTTGCGCAGCCGGACGTTCAGCGACAAGGCCAGGGCGCCCATGGGCCAACCCGAATTGGGCGACGTCGTACGCGCGGCTTCCCGCGGCAGCCGCCGCAGCAGCGCCATTCGATTCGGTCCGGCCAGGAGCAAGCCCAAGGCCGTGATCCTGGCAGGCAACAGATTCAATAAATCATCCGCTCGAGCCGCAAATTTTCCCGCCCATTCCCAACGCCCGCGATAGCCCCACATGGCATCCGCCGTATTCGCGAAACGGTACACAGCCGCGCCGGGCAGACCGAAAATCGCAAACCAAAAGAGCGGCGCGATCACCGAGTCGGAAAGATTTTCGGCCAGCGACTCGAGCGCGGATTCGCGAACCTCGCTCGAATCCAGTTGCGCAGTGTCGCGGCTCACGATCAGGGCCAGCCGTGCACGGCCGGATTCGATGCTTTGCGTGAGCGATTGCTCCACCGCCGCCACTTCACCGAGGAGCATGCGCAATGCAAACAGAGGCTTCAGGAGCACCGCCGTGAGCAAAAGATTGAGCCACAGCGGGAGCTTCGCCGAGCATGAGGCCGGCATAAGCCGTAGGCCGCCGCGACCAGCGCCGCACCGGCGAGCCAGTACGCGGTACCCAGAAAGAATGCCATGCTCGGGCCGCGATCCGGCAAGCCGCGCCCGGCACGCTTCAAATAATGTCCCATCCAGACGACCGGATGAAGGCGCGCCGGCGGCTCACCCCACCAGCGATCGATCAGCAGCGCAAGAACGATGCTCACAGCTGCTCGAGGCGCCGATGAATGCGCAGCGACAGCGCCGTCGAATCCAGGGCATCGAGCGCGACGCACTCGGCGCCCAGTGCCCGCGCCAGCACCCGCGCGCGTCCCAGAATGATCGGCCCCGGCTCGCAGTCGACGACCAGCGCACCGGCGCATGCCGTCCGCAGCGGCGCGCAAGCGGCGAGCGCCTCCTCCCAGGGATCGCCGCCTCCGGCGCTCACGTTGGCGCGCCCATCCGTGAGCAGCACCAGCAACGCCGGCTCGCGGGTTTGCAGCAGCCGTTTCGCATCCAAAAGCGCGCGCGCAAGCGGTGTCCGTCCGCCCGTGGGCACATCGCCCAGCGCCTGCTCGATGCGTGCGACATGCCGCGTAAAGGGCAGCACGAGATCCGTGCCTTCGGCACGAAACACCATCAGCGCCACCTCGTCGCGATGTCTGGTAGCTCGACCGCCACAGACCCAACGCAGCGCCCTTCGCCACCTCCAATCGGCGCCGTGTCGCCATCGAACCGCTGGCATCGACCAGAAACAAGACGTGGCTGCGGCCGGGCCCGCGGCGTTCATGCTGCTTGAGATCGGCGGCGGCCAGCACCACTCCCCGCTCGTCGGCCCGAACCCCACGCCTCACCGCCGTGACCAGTGTCTCGGCAATGGCCAGGGTCCCGGTGTTCTCGAAGGGAACCACGCCCACGACGCGTTGCGAAGCCGACGAATCGGCGCCGCGCCGCCCGGCCGGTCGCGATCGATCAGATCCGTCACCCAGCGCACCGAAGCGCGCTCCGCGGGCGGCGCCGCGGTCGCTGCCCTCGCGATTCGCCGAGGCACTGCTTTGATTCGCTTCGAGAGGACTCGCGATCGGCGCACGCACTTTGATTCGCCCCGAGACGGATTACGGTCCGCCGCGCGAGGACTTTGCTGGGTCGCGGTGGAACTGCGCTCCGCCCCGGTTGGATTGTGATTCGACTCGGCAGGATTTTGATCGCGGCGGACGAACCGTTTAGAACCCGTCATTCGGCTCTTCGATTTACCGGTCGCGTTCGATGCGGCAGCGCCAGCTCGGCGGCGCGGCGGATATGTTCCTCGCCGATCTCGGGCGCCGCCTGCCCAGGCCGCCAAGGCGCGGGCCGCCTTGATGATGGCCAGATCGCCTCGAATGCCATCCAGTTGATGCTCCGCCGATATGGCGGCGACGGCGGAAAGATGGGCGTCGGTGATGAGAAGAGCCGTCGAGCCGGGATCTGGCCGCGACAATTCGCCTCCCGCAGCGCCCGCTCCGCGGGCTGTGCCGCGTCGACGACGCTCGCCGGATCGTCGTCGAACTCCAGTCGCCGGCGGATGGCCGCGATCCGCGTATCGTGCTCGGGCAGACCGCGCACTTGCACGCACAGCCCGAAGCGATCGACAAACTGCGGCCGCAGATCGCCCTCCTCGGGATTCATGGTGCCGATCAAGACGAACCGCGCCGGCTCGCCGGCCGAAATGCCGTCGCGTTCGATCGTGACCCAGCCGCCGGCCGCGGCATCCAGCAGCAGATCGACGATGTGATCCGGCAGCAGATTCACTTCATCGACGTACAACACTCCGCCGTCGGCCCGGGCGAGCAGGCCCGATCGCAACTGCGTACTGCCGTCCTGCAATACCTTGGAGATATCCAGCGATCCGACCACCCGATCCTCGGTGGCGCCGAGGGGCAGTTCGACGAAGGGCGCGGCCTTTCCTTGCGCAGTCTTCGGCAGCAGCGCCGCCAAGCCGCGCGCCGCGGTGCTCTTGGCGGTGCCTCGTTCGCCGGTGATCAGCACGCCGCCGATCATAGGATCGACGGCCGCCAGCAGCAGCGCGAGTTTCAGATCGTCCTGGCCGACGATGGCGGAGAAGGGAAAATCCGGTTTCATAAAGGAGACCTCGGCCACTTCCTCGATGCCGGCCTCGCTTGTCCAAGAGCACCGCGCGCAGCCGCTCGCAGCGTCTCCGGCTTTGGGCGTCCACAGCCCGCGCTGTTCGGCCTCGAGCAGCCGCTCGACGATGACGTTCAACGCCCAAGGGTTGTCGCGCTCCAAGAAGCGCCGCGCATCGCCGTCGGCGTAGGCTTGCGCGATCCCTTCGAACATCCAGTCGGTGACGATGCCCGCGGTGGCGGAGAAGCCGAACAGCGAGTCCACCGTGGCCGCCATCTCGAGGCCGCCGCGGTAGCCGTGGCGCTGCATGGCATTCAGCCATTTCGGATTCACCACGCGCGATCGATAAACCCGCAAGGCCTCGCCCTGCAGAGTGCGGACGCCGGGATGCGAGGGATTCGACGAATCGCCGAAATACGCCCGCGGCGTGGTGTTCGAAATCGACGCGACGGCCGCCACCAAGCCGCCGTGAAATTCGAAATAGTCGCTGGAGTCGAACAGATCCTGCTCGACATTATCCTGGTTGTGCAGCACCAGCTCGATGCCGGCCAGCTTGCGCCGGAACGACTCCACCGCCTCGACGCCGTCGCTGCTCTGCGGCGAGTAGGCCCACCCGCCCCAAAGCAAAACGGCTTCGGCCAGATCGCCCGCGTCGCGCCACGCGCTGCTCTCCATGAGCTGCATCAGGCCTGTCCCGTACGCGCCCGGCTTGGAGCTGAATACCCGGTAAGAGGCGCGGCGTTGCGCCGAGTCCGCGTCGCATCCTTGGTCCACCAAGGACGCCGTCTCAGCCAGCCAATGCTTGCGCACGAAGTTGTGCTCCGCCGGCTCATCGAGATTCACCACGCGCTGCACGGCTTCGTCGAAGAGGTGCATCAAGGCCGGGAAAGGCATCGCGGAAAAAGCCGCTGACCCGCAACGTGACATCGATCCGCGGACGGCCCAGCTCGGACAGCGGAATGATCTCGAGGCCGCAGGTACGGCGAGTCTCCGGTTCCCAGACCGGGCGCACGCCCAGCAGCGCCAGCGCCTGCGCGATATCGTCGCCGCCGGTGCGCATGGTCGGCGTGCCCCAGACACGTCAGCGCGATGCTTTCGGGCCACTGCCCCTTCTCCGCGAAATGACGCGCCAGCGCCTCGCGCGCCAGGGCCGCGCCGGTCGACCAGGCAGCCGGCGTCGGCAGGCCGCGCGGATCCACCGTGTAGAAATTGCGGCCGGTGGGCAGCACATGCGCCATGCCGCGGCTCGGCGATCCGGCCGGTCCGGCCGGCACATAGGCGCCGTCGAGCGCCGCCAGAAGCTGGCGCGTCTCATCGGTGGTGCGCGCCAAATTGGGGACCAAGGTCTCACAGACGAACTGCAGGGTCCGCGACAAATCCGTCAGCGCCGCAGCGCTCGGCGCGAGGACACTCGGTGCGACGGTGCTCGATGCGACCATCCTCGGTGCGACGAGGCTCGCCCCTCGGAGGGCGCGAATCGCCGCTCGATCACGCCGGCGACACGCGCCGTCGAAAAATCGCAGCCGGCCAGATCGCGCAACAGCGCTCGGGCCAATTCATCGACGGCGGTACGAACCTGCCCCACCGTGACGACTCCTGCCGCCCATGGCGCAAGAGCCGGCGATAAGTGCATCTGGCCACACACCCTGGCTGTCCCGCAGCACGGCGGCATCGATTCCGCCGGCGCCGGCCACGGCATCGATCAAGGAGGGGACATCGCCGTTCGGGCTGCGCAAGATGGCAAAGAGCAAATCCAAGAGCGCCGGCCCCACGGGCGGCGCGCCGAACACGTGCAGGCCGCCGCGGATCTGCGCCCGGCCCAAATCGCAAAGATAGGCATCGAGATCTTCCAGCAGATGCGCAAACCCTCGCCCCGACATTCGCTCCAGCGCGCGCGGTATTCCCTGCTCGCCGAGACGCTCATCCCAGGGGTGCTCGTGATCGCCGTGCCGCTCGAGCCGGATCTGCTTCAGGTCATCCTCGAGCCGGGCCGTGCGCACGAGATCCCAGATTTGACGGCGCAACACCGGGAGCTTGTGGGTATCGAGCACTTCGGCCCGATAGTATTCCTCGACCAGGCGTGCGAGCGTCGCCAGGGGACCGTAGGTATCGGCATGGGTCAGCGGCGGCACCAGATGATCCACGATGACGGCGTGAGTGCGCCGCTTGGCCTGCGCGCCTTCGCCGGGATTGTTCACCACGAAGGGATACAGCAGCGGCATGTCTCCCAGGAGTGCATCCGGCGCGCAATCCGCCGATAGCGCCAGGCTCTTGCCGGGCAGCCACTCCAGCGTGCCGTGCGTGCCGAAATGAATGATGGCATCCGCGCGCCATTCATCCGCCAGCCACCGGTAGAACGCCGCGTAGTGATGGCAGGGCGGCAAATCCGTGGCGTGATACACCGCTTCCGGGTCGACGCCGAAACCGCGCGGCGGCTGAATCGCGACGAAGACATTGCCGAACTTCAAGCCGCTGAACAAGATAGTCGCCGTCGTCCGTGTACGGCTCGTGCAGCGCCGAGCAGCGGCGAGCGGCGCGCCGATTGCTTATTGCCGCGCCAGAACGGAGGAGCGATCGTCGGCCCCGACGATCGTCGGCTTGCCCCACATGTCGCACAGCGATTCCTGGAATCCGTTGGACTGCGAGTAGAACCATTGCGCATAGCGCGAGCGCGGCAGGCGCCATGCCCGCGCCGGATCGATCGGGATGCTTCTCGTCGTAACAGCCCTGCGCCAGCAGCTGCGCCATCAGTGCTCCGGCAGAGTTCGGCAGCGAACCCACCTCGTAGCCCGGCCGCGCGCATGTCCATGAGCCATTGCAGCAGCGATGCCGGCGTATCCAAGCCCACCGCGCCGCCGATGCGCTGCGCCTTTCCGCCGGCATTGCTGAGCACGATGCCGATCCGCTTCTCGGCATTCGATTTGACCTCGCAACGCCGCCAGCCGGCGGGCGAGCCCCGCCACGCGCTGTACCCGCTCGAGGTCGGGCACATAGCGATGATTTTCCTTGAACGAGATGGGCACGCGAGATCACCCGTCCGTCGCATTCGGGCAGCGCCACATGCATGGCGGCCTCCGTCGGACTCAAGCCGCGCGCGGACTCGATCCACTCGGCGCGCGATGTTCCGCAGCAAATCGCCTGAAGCAGCGGTGCGCCGATCGTCTCGAACGGCGCGCCCTGCCCGTCCGGCAGTCGCGTGTTGCGGCGAGCTCAATGTAAAGACCGGAAAGCTGACGGTGTTGACGATGATGTCCGGAAACACCGGCAGAAGGCGCAGTGCCAGAGGTATTCCCGCCGCGTCGCGATCGCGCAGCGAACTCGTGAAAATACCGATGGCGGCAAAGCCGCGGCTCTCCAGGCGCGCAGCGCCGCATCCACGAATTGCAGATTGCCGCTGAGCACGTGAGCGCGATAAAAAAGAACGGACTGCGGTGGGTCCGCTCGGGCGCTGCGATGACTGCTCCACTCGGCGGCGCTCGTCACCAGCAGATCCGGGTGATACAGGCCGTGAGCGGGCATGGCGCGAGGCGGATCGAATCCGCCGGCGAAATCCAAGATGCTCCGCCGCCGCATAGCGCAGGGCCTGCGCCACGTTCGCTAGCGCCGCCGGCCATGAAATAAGACGTCAGATTCGACGCGAACTCCGGCTTCACATTGGAAGTGCGAGGCAGCATATCCACGCTGCCGCCGACGCCGCTGATCACGACCAGTCCCCAGCCCTCCCGGTGCGCCAGGCCGACCAGATCGGACGAGTCCGGGCACCGAGGACACCGTGCCGTGAATGCGCACGATCGCCAGCAACTGCGTTGACACGGCGCTCGCCGAATAGCGCGAACAACGCCTCCGGATCCGGACAGGCCGAGCAGAGAATGGCCGACGACGGCCGGGAAATCCGGCGGCAGTTCGGCGCGCGCACGTTCGAGCGCCAGCAGATCCGTTTCCGCATGCGAGAGCAACACCAGCCCGGCGGTCGCCGGGCACTCGCCCGATGCCGGTTCTCGCGCCGGCTACCGCGCCGCCGCGACGCACGCCACAGCGGCCAACGCCGCAGGAGCGTCCGGAAAACCATCGGCGTCGAGTACGGCACCGGCATACTCGATGAGCAGGCGGCGCACGCTCCGGGCCGTCTATCGGCGCAAACCAACGCAGTGTCTCGCCGTAACCCAATCCCGACCGCGAACCGTGGACCCGTGTCGCCCGCGCGAACGACACGCTGCAATGCCATTCGCGACCCGCGGGGGCTTGCCTGGCGCGCGGTCTGCCAATCCTGCCACGCGACGTCATCGTCGCGCTGCGCGGCGTCCATCTGCGCTGCGTCCATCTGCGCTGGGTCCGTCTGCGCTCCATGCGTCTGCGCTGCAATCAATAGGCGGATACGCGGCAGCGAACGGGTCGAGCGGCTTTTGTCCATCGCCCGGTGGCCGCTCAAAACTCGATGCCGGCTTGCGCGCGAATGCGCTGCAGCTTCAGCGGATGTTTGACCAAGGTCATTTCGGTGACCAAGTCCGCACGCTCGATCAGCTCATCCGGAGCGTTTCGTCCCGTGAGAACCACATGCGTGAGCGGCGGCCGCCGATCGATGCCCGTCAACACCTGCTCGATGGACAGATAATCCTTCTTGAGTGCAATGTTGACTTCATCCAGCAGGACGAGACGGAACTGCGGGTCGGCCAGATAGCGCAGGGCCACCTCCCAGCCCGCCTGCGCCATGGCCCGGTCTCGAGCCCTGTCCTGGGTTTCCCAGGTGAAGCCTTCGCCGGTGGCATGAAATTCCAGTTGCTGCCCCCAGGGCTCGAAGGCTCGCTTTTCCGCCGGTTCCCACGCGCCCTTGATGAATTGCACGATGGCGACGCGGTGGCCATGGCCGAAACTGCGCAGCACCATTCCGAGCGCGGCGGTGGTTTTGCCCTTCCCCGCTCCCGTGTGAACGATGACCAGGCCTCTGTCGGCGACGGTTTCGGACATGCGGCGATCCTGAATTGCCTTGCGCCGCTGCATGCGCTGTGCATACGCCTCGCTCCTCGGCGCCGGCGTCCTCGCGCCGCGTGGATCGGATTCCGTCATACTCGCCCACCTTCCGCACGAACCAGTTGCCGGAACGCGGATACGCTGCGAGGCGCTGATGGCGCACTTCGGATCGGAGACGATTGGGTTGTGTTCGGCCCGTCTTGAGACGCGCTCGACGGCACGGGAACCGCCCGTACACAACATGGCCCAATTCGCCCACCGCGAAGGTATCCGCTGCTCGATGCCAGGCCGGTCTCCGGACTCGCGAATGCCTGTGGCCGGCGAATGTCTTCCCACGCCTTTCAGGGCGCAGTGACATGAGTATTCGCCTTGATTCGCTTACCGTTGCGGGGGCAGTGCCGGGATGGAGCAGCAATGACGCGCTCGCACCGGCTTCCCGTTTCACTCGCCAACCCTATGCTTGGACGAGCACCTGACAACGCGGCCAGGGTAATGCATCGCCCCGGCGGCGACAATAGTCGCTCGCCGCCTGCCTCCACCAGTGCGGCGAGCCCTGCTCGCCATTGACAACGTCACGGCGCAACGTTGTACTAGCGCCCTTGATGGCCTCTTTCCAACGAAAGAGCGATGAGGGAATGTGGTACGCGTCGAGCGCCTCAAGCGCTGCGATACAAACCCACGGCTGCCCCCGCAACTGTAAGCGGCGAGCACTTGCCCGAAGCCACTGATGTCTGTCCGCAAGCGACAGGTCGGGAAGGCGGCAAGCTGCAATGACCCGCGAGCCAGGAGACCTGCCATCCCATTGGTCGCATGCTGGGCGGGGTGCCTCGGCAACGGTCGAGGTACTCGACTGCGTGGGAATCGGCATCCGCCGATTCGCACCGATTCCGCACCCCGGGGCTTACATCAGGAGCAGTGCGGATGAGCAACATCGGGCCGACCGGCCGAGCGACGGTCTTGGTGTGCATTACCTGCCGGGCTGCCGGCGACCCGCAGAACGTGTGCCGTCGATTCTCCGGCCCCGATCTCCCGCGACCCGGCCTCATCCTGGCTGAGGCCACTGCGGCAGCCGCCGCGCATGCCTCCGACATTTCGGTGCAGCGCGTCCGCTGCCTGGCCAACTGCAGCCGAGGATTGAGCGCTGCGATCCGCTGCGACAACGCCTGGACCTATGTGTTCGGCGGGCTCGACAGCCCCGCGCGACGGCCTCACCCTGATCGCCGGTGCTCGGCTGCTCGCCAGCTGCCGCCGACGGGATCATGCCCTGGCGCGGCCGGCCGGAACCGCTGAAGCGCGGACTCATCGCGCGCATCCCTCCCGGCAATTTTCAAGAAGAATCGCCGTGAACCCACTGCGCCGCGGCGCCTGTCCCAGTATTGCGGATCCGATGCCCACCGGCGACGGGCTGCTGGTGCGGTTGATGCCGCCGGCGCCGATGTCTCTCGACGCATTCATGGCGCTTTGCGATGCGAGTCAAACCCATGGCAATGGCATCATGGAGGTCACGCAACGCGGCAGTCTGCAAGTACGCGGACTTTCGTCCGACTCGGCGGTTCTGTTTGCCCGGACGGCGGCCGCGCTCGGACTGGGGCCGGAAGGCGGCCCGGCCATCCTCGCCCCGCCTTTGTACGGATTGGATGCCGAGGAGAGCATCGACCTTCCGGCGTTCAGCGCCGCGTTGCGCGCGGAGTTGGGTCGGGAGCCCTGCTGCCAAAGCGCTCGGTCCGAAGGTCTCCGTGCTGATCGACGGTGGCGGCGCCTTGCATCTGGACGACGTGCCGGCCGACTTACGATTGCGGGCGGCAAACGCGTCTCGATTTCACTTGAGCATGGCCGGAAATGCCGCCGCGTCCGCGAGTCTTGGCTGGGTCGAGCCGCACCACGCGGTCAAAGTCCTCGCGCATGTCCTGACGGCCATCGCCCGCCGAGGCCCAGGCAGCGAGAGCGCGAGACTTTGCCAATGACGCCGACAGGGACGCGCTTCGGGCATCGCTCGCGGGCATGCTCACCGCGGGAGCGCCGCCGCCGCCGCGGCCACGGGCCGAACCCATCGGCACCCACCGGATGAGCGATGGGCGGGTGGCGCGAGGAATCGCACTCGCCTTCGGATACGGCGAAGCCGGCCTGCTCAAGCGAGTGGCTCACGCCGCGGCACGTTGCGGCGCCGCCTCGATACGGCCTGCGCCGGGCCGCGCCCTGCTCATCATCGGGCTGACCGCCGCCGCCGCGGACGAGTTCGCCGCCGCCGCGGCCGCCGATGGATGCGTGATACAGCCCGACGATGCACGCCGCCATGTCGTCGCCTGCGCCGGCGCGCCGGCCTGCGCCTCCGCGACCCTGTCCACGCGCCAATTGGCTCGCGGGCATCGCGCAGGCCGCCGGACGGCTGCTCGACGGCTCGATCACCATTCATGTGTCGGGCTGCGCCAAAGGCTGCGCGCATTCCGGTGCCGCCGCGTTGACCGTGGTGGGACCTGATCGCCTGGTCGTGCAGGGCCGCGCCTGCGACACACCGCACGGCAGGATTGCAGCGGCGAATCTCATCGCGCGCATCGCGCGCTTGGAGGCGGAGGTCTCGGAATCTCGCTCGATCACGAACGCAGCGCGGACTGGTTGTCCAGGATGGGCGCAGCGCGTGATCGAGTCGCTCGGCGGGGAACTTCGCACGCGGCGCGTGATCCGAATCGCTCGGTCGGAGGAGCTCGCCCGTGACTGACTATCTGCGCGACGGTACCCGCATCTATGAACGATCGTTCGCCATCATTCGCGCCGAAGCCGACCTGTCGCGATTTTCCGATGAGGAGGCGGATGTGGCCGTTCGCATGGTGCACGCCTGCGGCATGGTCGAAGCCGCCGCGAGCATTCGTGTTCGCCGCGGGAGTCGTCGCGGCGGCCCGCAGCGCGCTGCGCGCCGGAGCCGCCATCCTCTGCGACTCGGAAATGGTGAGCCATGGAATCACGCGCGCCCGCCTCCCTGCCGCAGAACGCGGTGATCTGCACATTGCGCGATCCGGCCGTGCCGGCGCTTGCGGCGAAACTCGCAACCACCCGCTCGGCCGCCGCGCTGGAACTGTGGGCCGACCGGCTCGAGGGCGCGGTGATCGCCATCGGCAATGCCCCGACATCCTTGTTCCGGCTGCTGGACATGCTCGATGAGACGAGCGGCGCGTCCCGCGGCAATCTTGGGAATTCCCGTCGGCTTCGTCGGCGCCGAGGAATCCAAGGAGGCGCTGATCGCCAATCCGCGCGGAGTGCCCTTCATCGCCGTGCGCGGCCGGCTGGGCGGCAGCGCCATGACGGCCGCGGCCTTGAACGGCTTGGCGAGGGCCGGACTTTGAACGGCTTCGGACAGCTCGGCTCGGGAAGGCTCATCGGCGTCGGTGTCGGGCCGGGCGATCCGGATCTGCTGACGTTGAAGGCCGTGCGCGCGCTCGAGAGCGCCGACGTGGTGGCCCACTTTGCGAAAGCCGGAAATGCCAGCAACGCACGGGCCATCGTGGCGCGGTTCCTGCGCCCGGGATTGGTGGAACTGCCGCTGCTGTATCCGATCACGACCGAGCAACCGTCGGACGGTCCCGTGTACCGCTCGGCCATCCAAGGTTTTTTCGATGCGGCGGCAGCGGCGGTGGCCGCTCATCTCGAGGCCGGGCGCACCGTCGCGGTTCTGTCCGAAGGCGATCCCTTGTTCTTCGGATCCTACATGCACCTGCACATCCGCCTGATGAAGCGTTTCCCCACCGACGTGATTCCGGGAGTGACCGCCATGTCGGGCTGCTGGTCCGCGGCCGGCCTCGCCATCGCGCAGGGAGACGATGTGCTCACCGTCATGCCGGGCACCTTGGAGGAGCCCGAACTCATTCGCCGGTTTCGACAGAACGACCCGACCGTCGTCATGAAAATCGGCCGTAACTTATCGAAGGTGCGGCGCGCGCTGATCGCGGCCGATCGCCTGGCCAATGCCACCTACGTCGAGCGCGGCACCATGGACAATGAGCAGCTCATGCCGCTGCGGGAAAAGACGGACGATGCGGCGCCCTACTTTGCCATCGTGCTGGTGGCCGGCCGGTGGGGCAGCTCATGAGCGGGAAACTGACGGTGATCGGCTTGGGGCCGGGCAGTGCGGGCCAGCTCACGCCCGAAGCATCCGATGCCCTGCACGCCGCCGACATGGTGTTCGGCTACGGCCCCTATCTCGATCGCGTCCCCGAACGAGCCGGTCAGCAGCGCCGCGGATCGGACAATCGTCAGGAAATCGATCGAGCCGCGCAGGCGCTGACGGAGGCGGCTTCAGGGCGCGAACGTCGCCGTGGTATCGGGCGGCGATCCCGGAGTATTCGCCATGGCCGCGGCGGTGTGCGAGGCGCTGGAATCAGGCCCCGCCGCATGGCGCGAGCTCGATCTGTCCGATTCTTCCCGGCGTCACCGGCATGCTGGCCGTTGCCGCGCGCGTCGGCGCGCCGCTGGGCCATGATTTCTGCGCACTGTCGCTGTCGGACAACTTGAAGCCATGGTCCCTGGTCGAACGGCGCCTGCGCGCCGCCGCGGGCGCCGGTTTCGTCATCGCCTTGTACAACCCGATCTCGCGCGCCAGGCCGTGGCAGCTGGATAAGGCATTTCGAGATTTTGCGCGAGCACCTTCCCGCCCGAACGCCCGTGGTATTCGGGCGCGCGGTCGGCCGCGCCGATGAGTGCGTGCGCGTGACGCGACTTATCGGCGGCGGACGGATCCGAAGCCGACATGGCGACCTGCGTCATCGTCGGCTCGGCGGAGACCCGGGTGGTGGAACGGCCGCATACGAGCGCGCTGATCTACACCCCACGATCGACGTCGGTGCCGAGCACATGATCGAGCCAGGCCATCGCTTCGCTCACGTCGGTGACTCCGTGGGCCGCCGGCTCGGCCGGCCGCCGGATCAACAGCACCGGGATGCCGAGGCTGCGCGCCGCCGCGATCTTGCCGTAGGTCGCCGCGCCGCCGCTGTTCTTCGCCACCACCGCCTCGATGGCGTGTTCGGCGAGCAGCGCCCTCTCCTCCGCTTCGCCGAAGGGTCCGCGCTCCTCGATGTATCGCGCATGCGGAACCGCCAGCGGCGGCTGCACCGGATCGACGCTGCGAATGAGGTAGTGATGCTGGGGAGCCGACGCAAAGGGCGCGATCTCCTGCCGGCCCAGGGCGAGAAATACGCGGCGGGGCTCGACGCCCAGCACACGCACGGCGTCGTCCGCATCGAGAACCTCGGTCCATCGATCACCGGCGACGGCGCCCCAGGGCGGCCGGCGCAGCGCAATCATCGGCGTGTGGGTCTGCCGGGCGGCGCTCACTGCATGCGCCGAGATCGTCGCCGCGTAGGGATGAGTCGCGTCGATCAGGGCGTATATCGCCGCGTCGTGCAAGTAGCTGCTGCGAGGCCGGCGATCCCGCCGAAACCGCCGCGCCGGACGGGCACGGGCTGCGCCAGGGGCGAGACGGTGCGGCCGGCCAGCGACAAGGTCACGGCGATATCGCTGCGCGGCGCGAGCCGCTGTGCCAGCTGCCGCGCCTCGGTCGTGCCTCCAAGAATCAGGATATGCCGTCTCATGTCGCTCGCTGAACTTACCGACCCACAGCCTGCCGCAATCCCATCGATGGCTGTCCATCGTCGGCATCGGCGAGGATGGTATCGAAGGACTGAACGCCACGGCACGCGAATTGATTCAATCGGCGGCCGTCGTCTTCGGCGGCGCGCGCCACCTGGCGCTGGCGGCGTCCTTGATCCGCGGTACCGCTCGGCCCTGGGCGGCGCCCTTCGATCGCACGGTAGCAGAAGTACTGGCCCACCGCGGCCGCGCGGTCTGCGTGCTGGCGTCGGGGGACCCGTTCTTTCACGGCGTGGGCAGCTTATTGTCGCGCCACGTGTCGCGCCAGGAAACATCGTGCCGTGCCCGCGCCCGTCCGCCTTCAGCCTGGCGGCGTCGCGGCTGCTGTGGCCGCTCCCGCAAACCGTCCTGCTCTCGCTCTGCGGCCGTTCGCTCGATCTCATCCGTCCGCATCTGCACCCCGGTGCGCGAATCCTGGCGCTCACCTCCGACCACGACGCGCCCGCGCAGCTGGCGCGGCTGCTGTGCGACAGCGGCTTTGGGCGCTCGCAGCTCACGGTGCTCGAATCGCTGGCGGGTCCGCACGAGCGCATCCGCGCAGCGCGCGCCGACTGCTTCGACCTCGAGCGCATCGACTCGCTCAACACGCTGGCCATCGAAGTGGCGGCCGGACCGGGCGCGCGCATTTTGCCGAGAGCCGCCGGTTTGGCCGACGATCTCTTCGAGCACGACGGCCAGATCACCAAGCGCGAAATTCGCGCCCTGACGCTGTCGGCGCTGGCGCCGCGGCGCGGCGAGCTGCTCTGGGACGTGGGCGCCGGCTCCGGATCGGTGGCCATCGAATGGATGCTGGCGGATGTGTCCTTGAATGCCATCGCCATCGAGCGGCGCGGCGATCGTGCCGCGCGCATCAGGACGCAATGCCGCCGCCTGCGGCGTTCCGCATCTGCAGCTCGATCGAAGGCTGCGGCGCCCGCGGCCTTCGAGGGACTGGCCGCCGCCGGATGCCGTATTCATCGGCGGCGGAGCGACCCTGCCCGGAATCATCGATGCCGCGCGAGCGGCATTGCGCCCCATGGGCCGGCTGGTCGTCAACGCCGTGACCTTGGAAACCGAGAGCGCCTTGCTGAAATACCAATCCCAGTGCGGCGGTTCGCTCACGCGAATCGAGATTTCCCGCGCCGAACCGCTGGGCGGCGAGCAGGCGCGCATGACGGGCTGGCGCCCCGCCCTGCCCATCGTGCAGTGGACGTGGGTGAAACCTTGATCGCCGCCGGCATCGGCTGCCGCAAGGCGATCTCGGCGGCACAGGTCGAGGCCGCCCTGCAGGCGGCCCTGCGGCACAATTCTGCTTGCCGACTCGTCGGCTCGGCCTGATTGCGGCGCCGGCGGTCGAAGGGAACGGAAGCCGGTCTGCGGGCTGCCGCCGCCGCACGCGGGGTCCTCCTGCAGTTGATTCCGCAGCCCCTGCTGGAAGCGGCAAATCCCCGCACGCTGACCCGTTCCGCTCGATCGATGGCGGCCATGAATCGTGCATTCGGTGGCCGAAGCCGCGGCGCTGGCGGCCGCCGGACCCCACGCCCGATTGCTCGCGCCGCGGGTCGCCGTCGGCCCCGTGACCTGCGCACTCGCCGAAGGAGAGATTTCCCCGTGACCATCCATTTCATCGGTGCGGGACCCGGAGCCGCCGATCTCATCACCGTGCGCGGCCGCGATATCCTCGCCCGCTGCCCGGTGTGCCTGTACGCCGGTTCCTTGGTGCCGCCGGAATTGCTCGCGCACTGTCCGGCCCGGCGCGCGTCTCATCGACAGCGCTCCCCTCACCCTCGATCAGATCGAGGCACAGTATCTCGGAGTCGCATCAGGCCGGACTCGATGTCGCGAGACTGCATTCCGGCGACCTCTCGATCTACAGCGCGCTCGCCGAGCAGCTGCGCCGCCTGGAACGCCACGGCATTCCCTACACGCTCACCCCCGGGGTGCCGGCCTTCGCGGCGGCGGCCGCCGTTCTCGGCCGCGAATTGACCGTACCCGGCCTCGCGCAGAGCGTGGTGTTGACGCGCATGTCCGGCCGCGCATCGCGCATGCCGGAAACCGAGCGCCTGGCGACTTTCGCGGCGAGCGGCGCGACGCTGGCCATTCACCTCGCCATCCACGCCATGGACGCCATCGTGGAAGAATTGATTCCGCACTACGGCCCGGACTGCCCGGTCGCGATCGTGATGCGGGCCAGCTGGCCCGACGAACGCATGCTTCGGGGCAGGCTCGATGACATTCGCGCGCGGCTGGCGCTCGAACCCATGGAGCGCACGGCGCTTGGTATTCATCGGCCGATGCCTCGAAGCCACCGACTTTCGCAGAGAGCGCGCTGTATTCGACCGAATACCGCCGACGCTTCCGTAACGCCGATGCACTGACCCCATGCACACTGACCCCGATGCACACTGACCCCGATCAATTTGCGGACTCGCGCCCTCCCACGGAGAGCTCCGCGGCACAGGCGCTCGCCGTGTTGCGCGGCGCGTATCCGGTATTCGCGCCCGGCGAGGTCTGGCTGGTGGGTGCGGGGCCCGGAGATCCCGGGCTGCTGACTCTCGATGCACTGGCCGGGCTGATTCAAGCCGACGTGGTGGTTCACGACGCCCTGGTCGATGCCCGCGTTCTGGCCTTGGCGCGCCAACGGCGCGCGGCTGCACTTCGCCGGCAAGCGAGGCGGCAAGCCCTCCATCGCCCAGGAAGACATCAGTGACCTGCTCGTTGAGTCTTGCACGCCGCGGACAGCGCGTCCTGCGATTAAAGGGCGGCGACCCCTTCGTCTTCGGCCGTGGCGGCGAGGAAATCCTGGCGCTCGCGGCAGCCGGCGTGCCCTTTCGCATCATCCCGGGAGTGACGGCCGGCCTCGCCGCCTTGGCGAGCGCGTGGATTCCCGCGACCCATGCGCGGCGTCAATCAGGCCGTCATTCTGGCCACCGGCCACGATCCCGACGACGATGCAAGCATGGACTGGTCTGCGCTCGCGCGTACGCGCCAGCCCATCGTTCTCTACATGGGACTGCGCAATCTCGAGGCGGTCGCCGCCGCGCTCATGCGCGCAGGCCTGCCCGGCGGCACGCCGGCGGCCGTCATCGCCTCGGCGACCTTGCCGCAGCAGCGGGTCTTGGTGTCCAGTCTCGAGCGCATTGCCGCCGAGGCGCAGGCCGCCGACTCTGGCCGCCCCCGCCCTGGTAGTCATCGGCGATATCGTCAGCACCCGCCAACTGAATCGCTGCGAATTTAACGTGCGAACGCTGAAGCTCATCGGAATCGGGGCGGGCAATCCCGACTACATCACCCTGCAAGCCGTCAAAGCCTTGCAAACCGTGGACGTGGTTTTCATCACGGACAAGGGACAGGAGACGGCGGACTTGCTGCGCGCCCGGCGCGAGCTCTGCGAGCGGCACATGCAGGTCACGTCCCTACCGCACCGTGGAGCTGCAAGACCCGGTGCGGGACCGCAGCGCCGCTTATCTGCCCGCCGTCGCGGCCTGGCACGAGGCACGGACGGCGCTGTACGAGCAAGGCATTCGCGAGCATGTGTCCGACGGCGAGTGCGGCGCATTTCTCGTGTGGGGCGACCCTTCGCTGTACGACAGCACGCTGCGCATCATCGATCAAGTCGCGGCGCGCCGCGCGGTGGAGTTCGAATTCGAGGTCATTCCCGGGATCACCAGCGTTCAGGCGCTGGCCGCGCGCCACAAGATCTCCCTGAATCGAATCGGCGACACCGGTTCACCTCACGACCGGGCGGCGTCTGATCGAAGATGAGCTCCCGGCCCGGGCCGACGTCGTGGTCTTGCTCGACGGCCAATGTGCATTCAAAGACCCTCGCCGATGAGGACGTCGATATCTTTTGGGGCGCGTACCTCGGCACGCCGGACGAGATACTGCTGTCCGGCAAACTCAGCGAGCTGCGCGAACGAATAGAGAGAGTGCGCTCGCAAGCTCGACAACGAAAAGGATGGATCATGGATACTTATCTTCTGCGCAGGCGCGGAGCGCCTTCGTGCTGATTCCCCCAGTCGACGAGGCCGTTCGCGCCGACGCCTACCGCCGCCTGGACCGGCTGACGAAGCCCCACGGCGCCCTGGGCCGGCTCGAACCGCTCGCCGCGCAGGTGTGCGCGATTCAAGGCACCCTCGGCATCCGCATCGTTCAGCCGGTGGGCATCGTGTTCGCCGCGGACCATGGCGTGGCCGATAGCGGCGTCAGTGCCTACCCGCGCGAAGTCACCGTGCAGATGGTGGCCAATTTCCTGCACGGCGGAGCTGCGATCAGCGTGCTGGCGAAACTGCAAGGCATCGATCTGTGGATCGTGGATGCCGGCGTGGACGGCGACTGCGGCGCGCACCCGCGCCTCATCGATGCGAAAATCCGCCGCGGAACCCGCAACTTCGTCGACCAACCGGCCATGACGGCGGATGAGTGCGCGAGCGCCTTGCAGCGCGGCCGCGATGTGGTTGCACGGGTGGCGGCCGCCGGAAGCAATACCCTCATCCTCGGCGAGATGGGGATAGGCAACACGGCGGCCGCCGCCATGCTGATGCACGGACTCACCGGACAGGAATTGATCGATTGCATCGGACGCGGGACCGGACTCGACGATGCCGGACTCGAGCGCAAGCGGCAGGTGTTGGCGCGGGCGCTCGCAGCGCCGTGCCGCGCCGCGCGACGCCTTGGAGCTGCTGGCCGAATTCGGCGGCTATGAAATCGCCATGCTCGCCGGCGCCCTGCTCGAAGCAGCCGCGCGCCGCATGCTGATCCTGGTGGACGGATTCACGGTCAGCGTCGCGGCGGCGCTCGCGGCCCGGCTGGATCCGGGAGTGCTGGAGTACTGCGTATTCGCTCATTGCTCCTCGGAGCATGCGCATCGTGCATTGCTCGACTACCTGAAGGTTCAGCCTCTGCTCGACCTCGGCATGCGCCTTGGGGAAGGCAGCGGCGCGGCCCTGGCGCTGTCCGTGGTCACGCGCGGCCGTCGCGCTGTTCACCGAGATGGCCACTTTCGAAGGCGCCGGCGTGAGCGACAAGGACGCCTGAACCGCGGCAACCCATGAAGCGGCAATTCTCGCTATTTCTGGTCGCGGTCCAATTTCTGACGCGGCTGCCGGTGCCGCCCGTGCAGGGGTTTGAGCCGAGCTGGCTGTCCCGATCGGCGCGCTACTTTCCCTTGGTCGGCGCGCTGGTCGGGCTGATCGGCGCCGGCGTGTGGTGGCTGAGTTCGCTGTGCTTTCCGCCGTCTCTTGCGGTCGGCTTGAGCATGAGCGCCTCGCTGCTGCTGACGGGCGCACTTCACGAGGACGGTTTCGCCGACGCCTGCGACGGCTTCGGCGGCGGTGCCTCGCGCGAGTCCGTTCTGGCCATCATGAAGGATTCTCGAGTCGGCGCTTACGGCGCCATCGGCGTCGCCATGATGCTGGGACTGAAGTGGGTGACCTTGGCATCGCTGCCGCGCGCGGCATTTCCCATTCTGTTCATCGGCGCCCACATGATGAGCCGCTGGTGCGCGACGGGTCTGATCTGGCGATTGGCCTACGTGCGAACCGACGCGGATGCCAAATCGCGACCCTTTGCCGGCGGCTTGAGCACCGCGGACTGGCTCTTGAGCGGCGCATTGGGCGTGCTGGTCTTTCTGGTCCTGGTGGCCTTGCTGACCTTGCTGCCGGTGAGGGCGCTCGTCGATCCCGCCGCAGGCGTAGACCTTCCATGGGCCCGGACCCTCGTGGACTGCGGCAGCAGCGGCGGCCGCTGCCACCCTCCTCGCGGGGGTGTATTTCAAGAAACGGATCGGCGGCTATACCGGAGACTGCCTGGGCGCCGTGCAGCAGATGGCGGAACTCAGCTTTTTGCTGGCGGCTCTCGGCGGTCATGAGCGTACCGATGAGGCGAATGCGCAATGAGATGCGGAGCGCACTGATGCACATCTACCTCATCAGACACCCGCCGCCCATCGGCACCGAGCGGCCTGTGCTACGGCCGTCTCGAGGTGGCCGTGACCCCGCAGGCCCTCGACGCCGCCGCCGACGCGGTGTCGGCGCAGATACCGAGCGAGACGCTCGAAGAGGCGCGCGTCTATTGCAGTCCCTCCTCGCGATGCGTCGAACTGGCCCGGCGCATCGCCTCGCCCCGTGAGCCCACGCCGGCCGAGGATCTCATGGAAATGAACTTCGGGCGGTGGCAAGGTCTTGCATGGGATGCCGTGCCGAGAGAGGAGATCGATGCCTGGGCCAAGGACGTGTGGAGCTACCGGCCCGGCGGCGGCGAGTCGGCCGAAATGGTTGCCGAGCGCTGGCAGCGCTGGCTATCTCAGCGGCGGAACGACGAGCGGCAGTGTCGTCGCGGTGACTCATGCGGGAGTGATCCGGGTGGCGCTGGCCCGCGCCGGTCAATTGGACGGCGATGCCGCGCTCACGGCGCCCGTGCCCTTCGGTTCGGTTCATCGCCTGGATTTCCCGCCCCATCGAGACGTTTCCGCGGAAACGTTCCCTCGAAGGGGGGTAAGCACATGGGGGTGAAACATGGGTGATTTCACGGCAGAGGAAATAGCCGCCGTATACCGGCTCATGGCCATGCGGCGCGACATTCGGCATTTTCTCTCGGACCCCCTGGACGATGCCCTGCTGGGACGTCTGCTGGGCGCGGCGCATCTCGCGCCCAGCGTCGGCTTCATGCAGCCCTGGCGATTCATCCGCATCCGCGATCCGGCGCTTCGCACCCAGATTCACGCTCTCGTGGAGATCGGAGCGCCTGCAGACGGCCCGGGCGCTGGGCGAGCGCGAGGACGAGTTCATGCGCCTCAAGGTCGAGGGCATTCTCGAATGCGGCGAGCTGCTGGTTGCCGCGCTCGCCCATGGCCGAGAGGCCCATGTCTTTGGACGCCGCACCATGCCGGACATGGATCTGGCCTCGGTGGCCTGCGCCATTCAAAATCTCTGGCTGGCCGCGCGCGCGGAGAACATCGGCATGGGCTGGGTATCGCTGTTCGATCCCGAAGCCCTGCGCCAGCTGGTTCGCCTGCCCGAGGGCAGCCGGCCGGTGGCGGTTCTCTGCCTGGGACATGTGGCCGCCTTCTACCCGCGGCCCATGCTCGAGGAAGCCGGCTGGGCGCAGCGCTTCGATCTGAAGGACATGGTGCAGACGGATTATTGGAGCGAGAGCGGCGAGACACCCACGGCGACGGTGAAAACCGCCGCGTGCAGTGCAGAAAATGGCGCCTCATGACAAGTCCATGACGCAAACTGATCAGCCGCCCCTCGGCCACAGTGACCATACTGAAACCTTAAATCCGGGAGGCAGCCATGGCCGAAGACATCGTTCAAACCAGTCACGCACGACGTCCCAGCGGCCGCGATGCGAAGCGCGCCGCCCGCGCCGCCCGTGCCGGCGCATCCGTACCCTACATTACCCGCAAAATCCCCTACTACGAAGTCCTCGGCGAGGAAGGCCTCGCGCTGATGGAACATAATGCCGATACCATTCTCGAAGAAATCGGCATCGATTTTCGCGACGACCCCGAAGCGCTCGAGATCTGGAAAGCTGCCGGCGCCGACGTGAAAGGCGAACGCGTGCACTTTGCCCGCGGCATGTGCCGATCGCTGATACAGCGCACGGCGCCGCGCGAATTCACTCAGCACGCACGCAATCCCGCGCGCAGCGTGGTCATCGGCGGCAAGAACACCGTGTTCGCTCCGGCCTATGGCTCGCCCTTCGTGCGCAATCTCGACGAAGGCCGCCGCTACGCGCGCATCGAAGACTTCCGCAATTTCGTCAAGCTGGCCTACATGGCCAATTCCCTGCACCACTCCGGCGGCACGATTTGCGAGCCGGTCGACCTGCCGGTCAACAAACGCCACCTCGACATGGTGTACAGCCACCTGAAGTACAGCGACAAGGCCTTCATGGGCTCGGTGACGGCGCCCGAGCGCGCCGCCGATTCCGTGGCCATGGCGAACATCGTGTTCGGCGATGAGCTGACCGATCCGCTGACGGGCCGTCCGAAGACGACCATCATCAATCTGATCAACGTCAACTCGCCGATGACCTACGACTCGACCATGCTGGGCGCCGCCAAGGTCTACGCGCGCGCCAATCAGGCCCTGATCATCACGCCCTTCATCCTGGCCGGCGCGATGTCGCCGGTCACCGTCGCGGGCACCGTCGCGCAAACCTTCGCCGAAGCGCTGGCCGGGCTGGCATTCGTACAGCTGGTCAATCCGGGCGCGCCCGTGGTGCTCGGCAGCTTTGCCTCGTCGATCTCCATGCAATCGGGCGCGCCGACCTTCGGCACCCCGGAACCGGCGCTGGTGCTGTATTCCATGGCCGCGCTGGCGCGGCGCCTGGGGATACCCTTTCGCTCAGGAGGCAGCCTGTGCGCGTCGAAGATTCCGGACGCGCAGGCAGCGTTCGAATCGGCGAATACCCTGCTGCCCACCTGTCTCGCGGGCGTGAACTTCGTGCTGCACACGGCCGGGTGGCTCGAGGGCGGCTTGGCCATGGGCTACGAGAAGTTCGTCATGGATGCCGACCAAGCCGGCATGATGCATACGCTGCTGGCGGGCGTCGATCTGTCGGAAAACGGCCAGGCGCTCGATGCCATGCACGAAGTCGGTCCGGGCAAGCACTTTTTAGGCTGTGCCCACACCCAGGCCAATTTCGAGAATGCCTTCTACCGTTCGCCGCTCGCCGACAACAACAGTTACGAGCAGTGGGAGGCCGAGGGCTCGCCCGACATGACCAAGCGCGCCAATGCAATGTGGAAGAAGCAGCTCGCGGAGTATGTGTTGCCGCCCATGGATCCCGCGATCGACGAGGCATTGCTCGAGTACATGGCGAAGCGCAAGGCCGCGTTCCCCGACTCGAATGTCTGAGGGGCGCGCACAGGCCACTTCCCCTCAACTCCTCTGTGCGATGTCCGCGAAGCGGGAACTGCCGTCCGACTGGACGAGAGCCCAATAGTTTGCAGGGGCGGGAATGCTGTCTCGCCAAACGATATTGGCTGCGGTTTGCGGCAAAGTCAGTCGTGCATGTGCGCCCGCTTCGATGAATGCGCAGCACGACGCCCACGAACGAATTGCCTCATCGACCGTCATTGCAACGCAGGCGGCGGTCACGCGCTGCGCGAATCCGAACGCGCGGATAATGGGACCGGGGTCATCGTATCGATTCAGAGCCCGCAGAGCACCGAGGTAATCCTCGCGCCATACCGTCGGGATCGTGATGCGCGACAATCCAGAGGCCAACAGTTCTTTGGTCATCATGATTCGACTGATGCGCCCATTGCCATCGACGAATGGATGGACGTCGGCGAGAAGGAAATGCATGAGGACTGCCCGGCCGAATGGATGTTCCAGTCCGTTGACGATTGCGAGCCCGGCGTGAAGCGTTCCCCTTACCCGACCCGGCGAGACGAAGAGAGTGTTACCCGCGGCGTTCGGCTGCTGTTTGTATTGGCCCGGAGCATTCTCCGGCCGGCCGGACATCAGATCGGCGTGCCGCGCCTTGATCTCCTCCTCGAAATCCTTGATCGAGATCGTCGAGGGTGCGCGCGTTCCCAGATTGACGAGTTGCCGGTAAGTCGCGAGCACGTCGTGACCGTCCTGGGGCCGTTGTGCCGGTATGATGCCATCGAAGACGATTCTCTTCGCTTCCTCTACGACGAACCGCGTACCCTCGATGTAATTGGAGAAATAAGCTTCGATGAAGGATGCGGCGATTCGACTCTCCGCAGACAGTGGTTCTCGAGCCGTTTCCGGTAGACCCGTGGATCGAAGCGCTGCAGCTAGGATGGTGAAGTGCTTCACAGCGGCGTCATCGTACGGCAGCCCTTTGCTTCTCGCCTTGGCCATCGGAGAGGTCAACTGAGCTTCGCGCGTCCGGAGAAGTGCGCCGATGATCCGATCCAGTTGCGAAAATTCGGACTGAAGACCAAGCGCCGGCGCCAGTTCGCGCGCCTCGTCGCGGATTCGATTCAGATGTAATTCGCCTTCCTGGTCGCATAGTTTGTCCAACCATTGCTCGACTTCCGCCCGGCTCAGTGTGCGCGACGGTCCATTGACGCTACGCGACGAGGTGAGGTTGTCGAGAAGTGCCCGTGCCGTGGAAGCGGCGTACAAGCTGAGAAGCGGAAAATCTCCCGGCTGTGGGCCTGCGCCATGTATCGCACTGATTTGCACTCCAGGGACTGCGACCGAACGGCGCGTCTTCACATGACAGAGAAACACGTAGCCCGGTTCGGTTCTCGACCCCTCCTGCCCCACTGCACGTACGGGATGCATTTGTTGCGCGGTTCTTCCCGATAGCACCGCGCCGGGAAACAGGTGACCCGCAATTTCCAAGGCATGGCGCAAGCCAATACTTTCCAGGGGCTCGGTCAGGTTGCTGGTATAAATACTGCTGTGAATCTTGCGCAGCTTTCCCGAGGCCGCCAAACGACGCGCTCGCCGGTCAATGGTTGGGTTCAAGCCGGTAAAAATGATCTCCTCCGCCATGTCCACCATCCTCGCGTAATCTTCGCTTGGAACGCCCCCTGTCCGTTATTGTAACGTAATATCCTATTTTGTCCATTATACTCGCGTAAAGGACGCTCACGAGCGAGCCAATGCCTGGCAACTCGACGTCACATTCAGAAGTTGCGCGAAAGTGCTACATGTAGCACAATGCCGCCATGAAAGAAGCTGGCATACGTGAAGCCCGGCAGAACCTCTCCGCCCTCATTGCCGAGGTCCGAAAAGGGCATGAAGTGACGATCACGGATCGAGGCAGAGCCGTTGCGCGATTGGTACCCCCTCGTCCTGCGGAGGCGAGGCCCTTTCAGGGCCGTGTTGAATTTCGACGGAGCATGCCGCAGTTAGCAACCCCGCTATCGGCTGCCATTCTCGATGACAGAACCGAGCGAAACTGAAGACGCGGGGCTGGCCGAGATCGCCCTGTACATCGATTCCAGCGCCCTGGCAAAGCTCTACGTACCCGAAGTCGAAAGCGATCGGCTCGATGCGTTTTTGCGCGGCAAAGTCGGACTGATGATTTCGGAACTTGCGATCACGGAGGTCCTTTCTGCGGTCGCGCGCAGAAAGCGCGACGGAGAGTTAAAATCAGAGCTAGCCAACCGCATCCGTGAAGCAGTGCTCGCGGACGCAGACTCGGGTTCGTTCGCTCGATTGCATCTGGACCCCTCAGTACACCGGGCGGCGGAACGCCTTCTGCTCGCCACGGACTCAGTGCACTTGCGCACGCTCGACGCGTTACATCTCGCGCTGGCGTTTTCGGGTGCGGCGACTCACGTTCTGACCTTCGACCGCAGGATGCGTGAAGCAGCGCTTCAAACCGGACTCAACGTGATTGATTTGTAGTGATCCGACCCGTCACCGCGACAGCTGCACGCCCACGCCGACAACGATACGCGTGGCTTCAGCGGGCCACGAAGGCGCGCTCGACCACGATAGTCGCCCGGATCTCCCACATGCGCGGAGTGATTGAATCCGCGAGAGTTCAACAGCTCCGACAGCTCCCCGAGCATCGCCGGACTGCCGCAGATCATCGCGCGATCGACCTGCGGATCGAGCGGCGGCACGCCGAGTATCTCGAATAATTTTCCGGTTTCGATCAAGGTCGTGATGCGCCCTTCGTGGCGGAAGCGCTGCCGGGTCACGGTGGGCACATAGGCGAGCTGTTTGCGCACCTGCTCGCCCAGATATTCATGATGCGTCAGCTCCCATTCGATGTAGTCGCGGTAGGCCAGTTCGCTTCGGTAGCGCACGCCATGCACCAGCACCACCTGCTCGAATCGCTCGTAGATGTCCGGGATCCTTGATCAGGCTCATGAAGGGCGCGAGTCCCGTGCCGGAACTCAAGCAGATACAAGCGCTTGCCGGCCTTCAAATCGCGCAGCAGCAAAGTGCCGGTGGGCTTGCGGCTGATGCAAATCTCATCGCCCGGCTTGATGTGCTGCAGCTTCGAGGTCAGGGGGCCATCCGGTACTTTGATGCTGAGAAACTCGAGCGCCTCTTCGTGATTCGCGCTCGCGATGCTGTAGGCCCGCATGAGCGGTTTCTCGCCCACCGGCATGCCTAGCATGACGAAATGTCCGTTCTCGAAACGGAAAGAAGGGTCGCGAGTCGTTCTGAAGCTGAAAACGCTTTCGTTCCAGTGATGTACCGACAGCACGCGCTCAGTGCCGATAGAAGCCATATTGCCACACCAATCATTGCCACGCGGACGCTCCCGCAGCAGCGATATTCGCATAGGGGTCCCGGCCGCCGCTAATAACCATTTGTTCGATGCACATACGCATCCAGCAGGCGGCTTCGTGCGGTGCCTAGGCCTCCGCCCAGCGGGCGCTGTCGAAGCCCCGGAATTTCGCCCTGAGGCCGGTGTCGCAGCCCCGCCGGTCTACACGGCCCGCGGCGGATCCGTGCGGCGCGGCCGGCGGCCGCGAGTCTCGCTCTGGCTGCGTGGATTCCTTGGGCGCGGGCAGCTCCACCACTTTGCGCAAGTGCGTGTAGGTCGCGGTCTTGTGGGGAATCGCCATGGCCTCGACGAAGAGCTGCTGGAAGCGCGGTTCGATCGCCGTCTCCACTTTCTCGATGCGCCTGACCAGGCCCTCGATCACGTCGCGCGAATTCGCGTCCAGCAGCGCGATGCGCGCGCCGGTGCCGGCGGCATTGCCGGCCGAGCGGACTTGCGCCAGATCGCAGTCGGGCACCATGCCGAGAATGATGGCGTACTTGACGTCGATGTGGCTGCCGAACGCGCCGGCGAGCCGGATCCGGTCGACGTGATCGATGCCGAGCCGCTCCATCAGCAGCGCGATACCGGCATACAGCGCCGCCTTCGCCAGCTGAATGGCGCGCACGTCGTTCTGGGTGATCTTCATCTCGACCGCGCCCTGATGCAGCAGGTAGGCGAAGGTCCTGCCGTTCTCGACGATGCGCGGCGAGCGCGCGGCCAGCCTGCCGTCGAGCACGCCGTCCTGATTGATGATGCCGGCGAGGTACATCTCCGCGATCACCTCGATGATGCCGGATCCGCACACGCCCGTGATGCCGGTCGCGGCCGTCGCCTCGTTGAACCCCGGCTCGTCCGACCACAGGTCGGAGCCGATGACCTTGAAGCGCGGCTCGAGCGTCTCGCGGTCGATGCGCACGCGCTCGACGGCGCCCGGCGCCGCGCGCTGGCCGCAGCTGATTTGCGCGCCTTCGAAGGCCGGGCCGGTGGGGCTGGAACAGGCGACCAGGCGCGCGCTGTTGCCGAGCACGATTTCGGCGTTCGTGCCCACATCCACCAGCAGGGTCATCTCCTCGCCGAGATCCGGGCGCTCGGCGAGCACCATGCCCGCCGCATCCGCGCCCACATGCCCGGCGATGCACGGCAGCACGTAGATGCGCGCGTTGCGATTCAACTTGAAGTCGATGACATTGGCCCGCAGGGTGAGCGAGTGATCGACGGCGAGCGCGAAGGGCGCGCCGCCCAGTTCCACCGGATCGATGCCGAGCATCAAGTGATGCATGATGGGATTGCCGACCAGCGTGGCCTCGAGGATGTCCTCGTGAGAGATGCCCGCCTGCCGCGCCACATCCACCGCGAGTCCGCACAGCGCCTCGCGCACGGCCGCCGTCATGAGCGCCGCGCCGCCCGGATTCATCATCGAATAGGAGACACGGCTCATCAGATCCTCGCCGAAGCGGATCTGCGGATTCATGACTCCCGCCGAGGCGACGACCTCGCCGCTGGCCAGGTCGCAGAGGTGCGCGGCAATGGTCGTGGAACCGACGTCCACCGCGAGTCCATAGACCAGTTCGTGCAGGCCGGGCCACACCCCGATGATCTGCTTGGCGGCATGCACCGCCACCGTGACCTGCCCAGGATCCCGCTGCGCAAGGTCGGCTGCAGCGTCTGTATCACCGATAAATCGCAGGTCAGGCCCGTGAGGCCCCACTCCGCCTCGAGCGCCTCGAACAGCCGGCGCAGATCGCCGGACGGGTCGTGCATGTCCGGCTGCTTCACCTGCACGTAGTGCAGGCGCACGACCGGATTCAGCTCGATGGCATGCGCGTCGGCTTCCTTGCGCACCACCTGCCGGTGCACCTGGCTGCTCGCGGGCACATCGATGACGACATCGGCCTCGACGCGCGCCGAGCACGACAGGCGCCGTCCTTCCGCCAAGGGCACGCGCCGCGAGAAGCGCATTTCCGGCTCGCTGAACGGCGACAGGCTGGCGCTCGATGAGGACACGCCATGCTTGGCGAACTCGCCCTCGGCCACCAGCACCTGGCAGCGGCCGCAAAGGCCGCGGCCGCCGCAGACCGAGTCGATGTCCACACCGAGGCTGCGCGCCGCCTGCAGCACCGGCGTGCCCACCGGAAAATGGCCGCGCTTGCCGGAGGGCGTGAAGACTACCAGCGGATCGCGAGTCGCCATGCGGATTGCCGACTCCTAGGCCGGCCGGCGCCGATGACCGCCTTCGCGCCGCCCGCGCGGAGCTTGGGCCGCCGCTCCGGCCGGCCGCCGCGGCGCGCGGGCGCGCCGCCCGCGCGTCGGCGCCACGTCGCGGAAACGGCGAATCCAGCGCGCGCAGTCCGGATCGTGGCCCAGCATGACGTCCGCGCCCATGCAGGCCTTGACGACTTCCACGTGCAGCGGATTGGTGATCGCGGAAGTCATCCCGGCGCCCATCGCCATGGTCAGAAATGCACTGTTGATGCCGTCCCGGTTCGGCAGCCCGAAGCTGATGTTCGAGGCGCCGCAGGAGGTATTGACCTTGAGTTCGGTGCGCAGCCGATGCAGCAGGCGCATGACCTGCACCCCGGCCTGATTGATGGCGCCGATGGGCATGACCAGCGGGTCGACGACCACGTCGCAGGCCGGAATGCCGTGGTCCATGGCGCGCTCGACGATTTTCTTCGCCACCGCGAAGCGCACGTCCGGGTCTTCCGAAATTCCCGTCTCGTCGTTCGAAATCGCGATCACCGCGGCGCCGTGCTTCTTGACCAGCGGCAGCACGGATTCCAGCCGCTCATCCTCGCCGGTCACCGAATTGACCAGCGCCTTGCCCTTGTACACGGCGAGGCCGGCCTCGAGCGCGGCCACGATGGAGGAATCGATGGACAGCGGCACATCGGTGATCGACTGCACCAGCTGTATGGCGCGCGCGAGAATCGCCGGCTCATCGGCCAGCGGAATTCCCGCGTTCACATCGAGCATGTGGGCGCCGGCCTCGACCTGGGCGCGCGCATCCGCCTCGACGCGGGTGAAGTCGCCCGCCGCCATCTCGGCGGCCAGGATTTTGCGGCCCGTCGGATTGATGCGCTCGCCGATGATGACGAAGGGCCGATTGAAGCCGATGACGACTTCCTTGGTGGCTGAACTGATGATGGTGTCGGTCATGATGCGGTCCTTTGAGAATATTGCGAGAGTGTCGCGCTCGGGATACCAGGGAGAGCGACCTTGGAGAATGGCGGATTTGTCGACGATTTCGGCCACCGACTCTTCCTGGCGGTAGGCCATGATGTGCACGCCGCTGACGCCGCGGATCTCGCGCATTTCCTGAATGAGCTCGATGCAGATATTGCGGCCTTCGCGCGCCTGATCCTGCGCGCCGCCGAGGCGCGCGATGAGGGCATCCGGAACGTGCATGCCGGGCACGTTCTTGCGCATCCACTCCGCCGTTTTTGCCGAGCGCAGCGGACCGACACCGACGAGGATGAAGACCTTGCCGAAGAGGCCGAGCTGCTCCACCTGATCCATGAAGCCGCGCAGCAGCGGCAGGTCGTAGCAGTACTGAGTCTGGATGAATTGCGCGCCCGCGGCGACCTTCTTCGCCAGGCGCTGCGGCCGCCACGCATGCGGCAGGCCGGAGGGATTCTCGGCGGCGCCGAAAAACACGCGCGGCGCAGTAGCTGATCTTGCGCCCGCTCTGGAAATGATGATCGTCGCGCAGCGTGCGCGCGATCTCGAGCAGCGACACGCAGTCCAGATCGAACACCGGCTTGGCCTGCGGATGATCGCCCGCCTGCACGCCGTCGCCCGTCAGGCACAGCATGTTGCAGACGCCCATGGCGGCGCCGCCCAGAATATCGCCCTGAATGGCGATGCGGTTCTTGTCGCGGCAGGAGATCTGCATGATGGGCGCGTAGCCGACGCGCGTCAGCAAGGCGCAGACGGCCAGGCTCGACATGTGGCAATTCGCGCCGCTGCCGTCGGTGGCGTTGATCGCATCGACGTAGCCGTCGAACACGCGCGCCCGTTTGTACACATCCTCCGGATCGGCCGAATCCGGCGGCGCAAGCTCGGTGGTGACGGCGAAGCCGCCCGCGCGCAGCACGCGCTCGAAACGCCCCGGAGAGGTATGGCCGGGCAGAATCGGCAGCGGATAGCCCGGAACCGGTTCGTCCTCGAACTTCACGGCGCGCCCTTGGCGCCGCCTTTTGCGGCATCCTTCACGGTTTCCTGGGCGGCTTGCTTCGGCGCGACTTTCGGGGCGCCGCCGTCCTCGCCGGTCTTCTCGCGCGTCACGCGCAGCCACGAGGAGCGCCCTTGCTGGCGCTGATCGACGGCGAACTGCACCTGGCTCATCGCCTCGACGCCGCCGGGAATGCGCTCGCTGCCTCGATAGGCCTCCACCCAGACGCAGCGCATGTCCGGCTTGACCTCGCAATTGCCGTCGGCGCGCACCCCGCCGCAGGGGCCGTTGCGCAGGGTCTTGGGACAGTTCATCGGGCAGGACATGCCCGTCGAACTGAGCACGCACTGGCCGCACATGCGGCAATCGAACAGCAGGCCTTTGACGGCCTTTCTCCACGGCCGCGACCGGCCGCTCGACGCGCTCGTAACCCACCGCGCGGAACACGCCGCTCATGCGAACCAGCAGCCGCTTCGAAGCCGCGATAGAAAGCGTTCAAGCCGCGCGCATGGCGCACCGACCATAGTCTGACCGAGTACATCAGGCGGACTCGGAAGCCGGCGCGGCTCCGGAATCGGGCGCGGACTCGCCGGATCAGCGAACGGCGCGATTCGCATCGACGCCCTTGGCGCGAATCAGCCGCTCCAGATCCTCGTCCGTATACATCGCCTCGAGCCGCGCCGCCTCGGCGGCCGCCTCGGCCTGAAGATCATCGCCGCAGGGTCGCGGCGCGCTGCGCGCCCAGTCGGCGAGGTAGGCATCCGAGCTGCCTTTGCCGGCGCGCATGGCGGCGCGGTCCACCGCCTCTTGAAAGCGCTGCGACAAGCTGCACCTTGGCGGCCTCGCGGCCCCGCTTGACGATGACCTGGGCCGGAATGTCGCGCCAGGAAATGACGATCAGCGATGCCATGCCACGACCTCTTCCTTGCGGCCCACCACATCATTGCGGCTCACCGCTTCATTGCGGCCCACGCCGTGGCCAGCGTCGTCCCCAGCGTCCCGTAGCCGGTCGGGCGATATTCGAATTGCAGCCCCATGCGCGCGCGCGATCGCGCGCGCCTCGGGCTTGCGAGTGCGCGTCCGGCGCCTGCGCCAGATAAACCAGCTTGCGGTAGTTGCCGAAATACGCCGAGAACAGCTCCGGATGCCGGTCGAGCCCGAGACCGCGAATCACCAGGCGCTCGAAATGGCGCAGCAGAAAATCCGTGAGATAAAAGGTGCCGGGCTCGGCCTCGGCCAGCGCGGCGAACACGGGACCGGTGGCGAAGAACTCATAGCAGTGCGCGCCCGGGAATGCGTTCGACGCCCTCCTCGCGCAAGCACCTTGTCCAGCAATCCGCCCGTGCCGCAGTCGCCGTAGGCGACGAAGATCGAACGGTAGCGCTCGCGCGAGGAATGGATGAGTTCGCGAACGGCGGCGGGAATCTTTTCGGGCCGATTGTGCAGTTCGGCCGGCAGGCAGCGCACGTCCAGCTCGTCCCAGGCGTTGGCGCGGCGCAGTGCCGTGATCTCGTGCGCCAGCGCGCCGCAGGCGATGATCAGCATGCCTTGGCCGCTGGGCGGCACGGTCGGCGAGCTCCTTGACCGACATCGTGCGCTCCGCGCTCAGTGGGCCGCCGCGCCGGCTCGCCGTGCGGCGATCAGCCCCTTGGCGGTCTCGACCGCAACCGCGGCATCGCGGCAGTAGGCATCCGCGCCGACCGCCTTGCCGAATTCCTCGTTGAGCGGCGCACCGCCGACCAGCACGATGAAGTCGTTGCGGATGCCGCGCTCCTTCAGCGTATCGATGACCACCTTCATGTAGGGCATGGTGGTCGTCAGCAGCGCCGACATGCCGAGGATATCGGGCTTGTGCTTCTCGAGCGCGTCCAAGTATTTCTCGACCGGATTGTTGATGCCGAGATCGATGACCTCGAAACCGGCGCCCTCGAGCATCATCGAGACCAGGTTCTTGCCGATGTCGTGGATGTCGCCCTTGACCGTGCCGATGACGATCTTGCCGATGGGCTCGACGCCGGTTTCCGCCAGCAAGGGCCGCAGGATCTCCATGCCGCCCTTCATCGAGTTCGCGGCGAGCAATACCTCGGGCACGAACAGGATGCCGTCGCGGAAGTCGATGCCGACGATGCGCATGCCTTCCACCAGCGCGTCGTTCAGCACGCGCTCGGCCGACCAGCCTCTCTTGAGGAAAATCCGCGTCGCCTCTTCGACTTCGGTCTTCAGGCCGTTGTACAGGTCGTCGTGAACCTGTTCCGTCAGTTCCTCGTCATTGAGCGAGGCTAAGTCGAAATCACCCTCAGTCGGCTCTGCCATCTACCCTCTCCAACGGTTATTTTCCGAACCGCAACCGAACCTTACACGGCCATTATCGCAATCCATGTTAAGACGCAACCGGCTTGCGAGCTTGTGATATCGCGACGGCGACGTGTCCAGACGCGACATCATGGCTGTCCAGACGCGACACTCAGGTCACCGGCGGCGCGCCGCCCTCGGCCTTGCGCCGCGCCACGTACGAGTCCAGCGCCTCGACGATGGCCGGATCGCGCGCCGGCGCGACATAACGCTGCAATTCGCTCCTGCCAGATGCCGCTGGCGCGCTCGGTCGCCGTTTTCGCCGCCGTCGTCGGCCCACTGGCCGGCATTGCGCCAGTCGGAGACCAAGGGCGCATAGAACGCACTTCGGTATCTCTCCATGGTGTGTGCGCAGCCGAAGAAATGGCCGCCGGCTCCAACCTCGGCCACCGCCTCGAGCGCGAGATCGGACGGCGCGGCGCCCACCGGCTGGAACACCTCGGCGAACATCTGCAGCATCTCGATATCGAGAATGAATTTCTCGTACGAGGTGGTCAAACCGCTCTCCAGCCAGCCCGCGGCGTGCAGGATGAAGTTGCAGCCGCCGAACAGCGCGCCCCACAGGCTCATCTGCGATTCGTAGGCGGACTGCGCATCGGGAATGTTCGACGCCGTCGCATTCGAGGAACGCCACGGCAAGCCGAAGAAACGCGCCAGCTGTCCCGCGCCGAAAGCCGCCTTGACGTACTCCGGCGTGCCGAAAGCCGGCGATCCGGATTTCATGTCCACGTTCGAGGTGAAGCTGCCGTAAACGATCGGCGCGCCCGGCTTGACGATCTGCGCCAGCGTCAGGCCCGCGAGGAACTCGGCATGCGCCAGCGTCAGCGCGCCCGCGATGGTCACCGGCGCCATCGCGCCGGCCAGCGTAAACGGCGTGATGATGAGCACCTGGCCCGCCTTCGCGAAATCGATGATGCCGTCGGCCATCGGAATGTCGAGCTGCAGCGGTGAATTCGTGTTGATGATGGTGTAGGTGTACGGCCGCGAGCGGAACTCCTCGGGCGAGATGCCGTGCGCCAGCCGGATGAGCTCGAAATTGTCGGCGACCTGGCCGTGGCCGCGCGAAAATATGAAGGGGATTTTGTCGGTCAGCAGCAGCTGCGCACGCGTCACTTCCAGATGACGGACGTTGCACGGGGATGTCCTGCGGCTCGGTCGCCCCGCCGAGCACGTGGATCACCTCGAAGCTTTGGCACAGCTTCATCAGATTGGAGAAATCCTCGAATGTTCCGGCACGCCGGCCGCGCGCCGTGTCCATGATGTTCGGAGGCCCCGAGGTCACCGCGAAGGCGACGCAGTCGATTCGACAGCGGCACGTGGCGTTCGGGATCGACGGCGTGCAAGGTGATCTCGTGCGGCGCGGTGGCGAGCGAAGCGGCAACCAGTCCGCGGGGCAGGCGCACGATCTGCGTGGCCTCATCGACCTCGGCGCCGGCGTTCCGGTATAGAACCCGCGCATCGGCGGACAGCACCTTCATGCCCTGAGTCTCCAGCATGACGAGCGCGGCCTCGTGAATGAGCGGCGACTTGATCGTCGGAGAACACCTTCATCGGCGTGAATGGATTGCGCAAATGCCGGTAGGGCCGCGTGCGGTCGAAGACTGCGTGGCTGACATCGGCGCTGCCGGGCCGGCGCCGGCTGCGCCGCCCAACCGTCTCTTCAGGTTGTTTCATGCAGGATACTGCTCACGGCAGTGGGTGAGAAATTATTATAGAGATAAAACGGCGGCGGCCCGTGCCCGCTCTGCGCAGTTTCCGCGCTCCGCGGCGATATATTTTTTCCGATATGCCTTTATCCGATACGCAGCGACGCCTATATGCCTTTATCCGATATGCGGCGCATCGGCGTGGCGCGCGTGCAGCGAGGCCAGCGGCCGGCCCGTCGCGGTCGAGCGCGCCACCGCCTCCGCGAGATAGTCGGCTCCGGGACCCACCAGCGCGAGCTTTTCGGTCACGCTGGTTTCGACGTGCGGATCGGCCGCGCCGGCGCGGCGCGCCGCCGCCAGCGCGAGTTCCCGCGATATGCGCTGCGCATGCTCGAGCGCCGGTTGCGGATCCGGATAGTCCTTGCTTCCCGCCGGATCATGAACTCGAAAAACTTTGAAGGTCGGCTGATTCACCAAGATCTCGACGGTCTGGGAAACGACCCCGGCGACGGCGCCCACCGCGTTGCACACCGCGGCATGCGTGGGGATGGACAGCGGCGCGCCGAGTCGCCGCGCCACTTCCGGGTAGTAGGCGCCCACCGGCGCGCCGATCGCGACCAGCGGCCGCGCCAGCCCGAAGGTCGCCTGCAGGAGCTTCGAGAAGCGCCGCCCCGCGACCGTGTCCTCGATGAGCCGATCGCCGAGTTCGCCCCAGCCGCGCCCGCGCGCGTGCAGGCCGGGATCATGAGCCAATGCCGCGGCGAGCAGCACGCGGCCGGTTTCGCGCACGACGTGTTCGTACGTCCGTTCGCAGATCGCCTGCGGCGACACGGCGGCGCGCGCGGCGCGCGCATTGCGCTCCTCGGTGGCGAGAATGCGTGCGCCGTGCTCGGCGGCCTCGCGGCACCACCCCGATTGCCGATCGAGCACATGCATGGCATCGCTCGGCGTGAACGCCGCGAGCGTCGCAAGCCCGGCATCGGCGAGACGGCGCAGAGCCTCCATCCCGGAGCCGCTGCGCGCCACGTCGGACACCTGGCGCGGCTCGCGCGCTCCAGCGCATCCCAGACTCGGCGCTCGAGCGCCGACAGATGCGCCGGTGGCGCCCGATCGGGGTTGCGAAACGCGAAATGCGTCGGGTGCGCCGGAAGACGCTCGAGTTCCGCCATCGATCGCAGCTGCGTCAGCGCGGCGGGAAAGCTGTGCGCCAGCAAGCTCAGCGGCATGGCCTTGCGCGGGCCCACGCGCAGCCGGTGCTGCCGGTCGAAGTGCACTTCGCTGTCGCCGCCGAGACCGCTGGTGCGCACATCGACCGCCTCGACCATGGTGCGCCAGGCGCCGACCAGGGCGCCCTCGCCGCTGATGACCGGCCGCCCGCCGGAGACCACCGCGACGTCGGTGGTGGTACCGCCCATGTCCGAGACGACGAAATCGTCCAGGCCCGTGAGGAAACCCGCGCCGACGACGCTCGCCGCAGGCCCCGACAGAATGGTCTCCACCGGATACTCGAGCGCAATCTCCGCCTTCATCAACGAGCCGTCGCCTTTCACGATCATCAGCGGCGCGTCGATGGACTCCTGCGCCAGCACCTGCGACAAGGCCTCGATCAAATGCCGGATCTGCGGCGTGAGGCGTGCGTTCAGCGCGGCCGTCAGCGCGCGCCGCGGGGCATCGAGCTTCGAACTCAATTCGTGCGCGCAGGTCACGGGCTTCGGCGTCAATGCGCGAATCAACTTGCGCGCGCGCAACTCATGCGCCGGATTGCGCACGGAAAAATTGGCCGCGACGGCAAATGCCTCGACCCGCGCCTCGTGCTCGGCGACCGCGCGCGCCACGGCGGCCTCGTCGAGCGCCGCGGACTCCTCGCCGGTCGCCATATGGCCGCCCTGCACCCGAACCACCAAGCCGCCGCTGCCGGGGCGCTGCAGGCCCGAACGCTCGACCATGGCGTCGTCGAAACCGATCAGCAGAGTGCACACCGGGCTGAAGCGATTTTCGACGACGGCATTCGTGGCGAGAGTCGTCGACACGGACACCAGACTGACCTCCTCGCGGCCGCGTCCCGGCGGGAAGCAGCTCCAGCACCGCGCGTATGGCCTTGCCGATGCCGATGGCCAGATTCCAGGGAGTCGTCAGCGCCTTGGCGCTCGCGATGACCCGGCGGCCGTCGGCGAGCAGCACCGCATCGGTGAACGTGCCGCCGGTGTCGAGTCCCAGCCACAGGCCCTCCGAGTTCGTCGCACTCATCGATCCTCAGTCCGGCCGCAGCGCCGCCGTTGCGCGCGTAACATACCGGATTCCCTTGCGCGCTCCTGCCCCTCGCCGTCGTCATGGATGGTTAAGCTCCGCCTCGGGCATCAGGATAGGAGAGGCATATGCAGCGAGCTGTGCGCAAGTATCTCAAGGCCCTTGAAGCGAGCGACGCCGACAAGGCGGCCGCGCTGTTCACCGCCGACGGCTGGGTCCAGTCGCCGTTCCTGGGCCGCCTTCCGGTGCGCGCCTACATCGCCAAAGTCGCCGCCGCATCGAGCTCGAGCGAACTCACCGTGCACGATGTTCTGGTCAGCGCCGAAGGGCACACGCGGGCGGTCGCCTACTATCTGTACGACTGGCGGCTGAAGGACGGCTCGAAGGTGGCGTTCGAATGCGCCGATGTATTTAACTTCGACCCGCATACCGGCCACATTGCGTCCGTCGTACTGGTGTACGACACGCATCTGGTCCGGGACGTCGTGGAAAACAAATACCCCTGAGGTCCCGCCACCCTCAGGGCTCCGCCGCGACGCGTGCCTCAGTTATTTTCCGCTTGCGCGCCTCGGCGGCTGGTCGTGCGCCTGGCCCTCGCGCCCGCGGCGGCACCGGCCTCGCGGCTCAGTTCGCCGCGCAATTGCGCCGTGGCGCCGGTCGAAATGGCGCCGAGCCGGGATTCGATGGTCGCCAGGTCGGGCTTCGGCCCGCGCACATGAGTCTCGAGCGCCTGGCGCATGATGCGCAAATGCTCGGGCGTCGTGCCGCAACAGCCGCCGATGATCCGCGCGCCGGCATCCAGCGACAGCCGCGCATATTCCGCCATCAGCTCCGGGGTGCCGTCGAAACGGATGGCGCCGTTCACGAATTGCGGAATGCCGCAGTTCGCCTTGGCGACGAGAATGGCGGCCGGATCCGAGGCAGTCGCCAGATTGATGATGCAGGCGACGAGTTCCGAAGGCCCGGTCCCGCAATTGCTGCCGCAGGCCGCGAGATGGTGCTTGCGATGCAATGAAGCGAGTTCGGACGGCGTGATTCCCATCATCGTGCGGCCGTTGGTATCGAAGCTCAAGGTGGCCACGATGGGCAATCCCGCGCCGCGTGCGCCGGCGACGGCCGCTTCGGTTTCCTCGACGGAGGACATGGTCTCGATCCAGATGATATCCGCCCCGCCGCGCGCAAGAGCCGAGGCTTGCTCAGCGAAGGCCTCCCGCGCCGCGTCGAGGCTCAAGGGCCCCAGCGGCTCGAGAATCTCGCCGGTCGGCCCCATGCTCCCGCCGACCAGCACCACGCGCCCGGCGCGGTCGGCCTCCGCACGGGAGATGCGAGCCGCCTTCTCGTTCAGCTCCGCGACGCGCCCTTCCGCCTTGTGCAGCTTCAGCCGGTATCGAGTGCCGCCGAAACTATTGGTCAGGATGATGTCCGCGCCGGCCTCCACGAAGGCGCGTTGCAATTCCGCGATGCGCTCCGGATGCTCGGAATTCCACAGTTCGGGCGCATCGCCCGACGTCAAGCCGCGGTCGAAGAGATTGCTGCCCGTCGCGCCGTCGGCCAACAGCCACGGGCGCTGCGCCAATAAGGATGTCAATCGATCGGTCATGTCGTGCTTTTCTAATCCAGAGGGTTTTAAAGGGTTGGGAAACTTTAGCATGCGCGGCGCCGCTCACCGTCGTCTTTGAACCACCGCATCGAGAACGGCCATGGGTGCTCGAATCTCCGAGCCCGGGCGCCGCGTCGATGCATCAGAGGTTGACGCGTCATAATCATGTCGTGAAATAAGATTTATAACTGTTTGATATATAACATCTATTTCATTCAGGATGCGTGCTTTTCTGGGCGGCTTGCAAATCCTACCTGCCGAGAGAACAACCAACGGCCGCGCATGAGGTACTTACCCCCTGTTCGCACCCGGTTGAACTTCATCCCCATTCAGCGCAGGAGCACTCAAATGCACGAAGCACACGTATCGAATTTCGTATGGGTAAGAGTCATTCTAGCGGCGGCGGCTCTCGGGTTGTGGCCCGCGCTCACTCCGGCCTCGGAATCAGAACATGCCTTCATCCCCCGACTCGTCAATTCATCCACGGTGCCGTCCAACGGCGATGTCAATCCCTATGGAGTCGCCTTCGTTCCAGACGGCTTCCCGAAAGGAGGGGTCATCGCCGCCGGGGACGTGCTCGTCAGCAACTTCAACAACAGCGCCAATTTGCAGGGCACGGGTACAACCATCGTTCAACTGACGCCGCAAGGAACTCTGGCTCCCCCGGGAACCGCCGTTGCATTCTTCGCCAGCCGCCTCGCAGGCCTGAGCACGGCTCTCGGCGTGCTGCGCGACGGGTTCGTCATCGTGGGCAATGTGCCCACCCGCGACGGCACCATTGCCACCATCGGCCAGGGCGCCCTGCAGCTGATCGACCGGCACGGCCGGCTCGTACAGACCTTGGCCGATCCGGAGTTCCTGGACGGCCCCTGGGACCTCGCTCTGGACGATCAGGGTAGCCATGCCCATATCTTCGTATCGAACGTGTTGAATGGAACGGTCTCCCGGCTCGACGTTGCGGTCGGCCCCAAGGGAGTCACCGTGCAGAAAAAGGTCACCATCGGGACGGGCTACACCCATGTGCCGAATGCGGCAGCGCTCATTCTCGGCCCGACCGGCCTCGCCTTCCACGGCGACTCAGATAGGCTGTATGTGGCATCGACTGCCGACAACATCATCTACGCAATTCCACACGCGAGCAGCCGCGGCAGCCCCGTGACACGCGGCGATGTGGCATTCGCCGACCCTCACCTGCGCGGTCCGCTGGCATTGCGGTTCGCACCGAACGGAGATCTGCTGACCGCGAACGGCGACGCCGTCAATGCGGATGTACTGCATCCCAGCGAGATCGTCGAGTTCACGGCAGAGGGCCGGTTCATCTCCGAATACGACGTCGATTCGAGCCAGGGCGGCGCGTTCGGGATCGATACGCTGCCGAATGGAAGGCCGTATGAAGGGCCCGACGGAGGGTTCAACTACGCCGTCATCGATGACGTGACCAATAATCTCTCGGTTTATCGTCTGCAGGATCGCTAGTCTCTAGCCATCGAGACGATTGCGCGGCGCGGCGATTGGCGGTGCGGCGATTGGGCGGTGCGGCGATTGGGCGGTGCGGCGATTGGGCGGTGGAGACCTTGCGCGCCGCGGTCCTACACGCCGCGCGCGCCGAGTATGCGATAGTGATTGCTGCCCCCCCCAACGCAAACAGGCAGTCGTATTGGCCGTGAATGGATCATTGGTCCTCCGCCGAGCGTTGCCATGGGCCGCCGGCACGCTCGTCGTGGCAATCGCGGCCATCGCGGCGCTTGGCGCCGCTTTGGACAGAGGTCTGCTCCGTGGGCCTCTCATCCGCATGATCGCCTCGCGCACGGCACGCCGCATCGAGGTCGGGGGCGTCCTCGAGACCCACGTTTTTTCGTTCCATCCGCGATTGACTGCCGAACGCGTGACCATCGGCAACCCACCGTGGATGCCTGCGGGGTCTACGGCGGAGATCGGAAAATTGTCATTGTCCCTCGGGATGCCCGGGTTCGGTCACTCGTTTCGTATCGAGAAACTTGAGATGGACGCTGCGGCGTTGCATCTGGCGCGCGATTCCTCCGGGCGCGCCAATTGGCAGTGGACTGACCCCGACAAGGGCAACGAGCAGGCCATGCCGATCATCCGCAGTCTGTCGATCCCCGGCGCTCACGTCGAACTCGACGATGCCCGCCGGCATCTGAAGTTCGAGGGAAGGGTCTCCGCCTATGAGGTGAAGGGGACGGCAGCGCCGCCGCTGCGAATCGAAGGAGCGGGCCAACTCAACGGCAGGAGCGTCACCTTCGAAGTCGATGGTGATCCGCTCGCCGCCGCCAGCCACGCAAAACCCTATCGTTTTACTTACGCCGAGAGTTCCAGCGGCTCGCGCCTGACCGGCGGCGGCGTCCTGTCACGGCCCTTCGACTTCGATGAGCTCGACGCGACCTTCGATGCGGCGGGCGCGGATTTGCGCGACCTGTATTTTCTGACCGGGGTGGCTCTGGTGAATACCGGCAGCTACCGCCTCTCAGGCGGCCTTGCACGCCGGGCAACAATATTCGGTTCGGTCATCTCGTGCTGAACTCCGGGCAGAGCGACGTGCGCGGCACCGTGTCGGTCGACACCTCGAGCGGCCGGCCGAAATTCGACGCGGACTTGAATTCGCAGACCCTGCGCATGGCGGACATCGGCGCTACGGGCGGCGGGACGCGACTCCGAGGCGTCGACGGAAACGCCGATGCTGCTGTCGAATGCACGATTGAATCCCGGGACGATGCGCCGCGGCGATGGGGTCGTGCACTTTCACGCCCGGCGGGTCGATGTCGGCCGGATCCCATTGCAGGAACTCTCGGCCCAATTGACGGTGGATCACGGCGTCCTCGTCCTGGCTGCGCTGTCAGCCGAGATGCTCGCGGGCAAGCTGGGGGTTCACGGCAGGCTCGATGCCACGACGGACGATCCGGCGGCGGATATAGACCTTGAGATCTCCGGCCTGCAAGTCGGCGAAACTTTTTCACGATGCTGCGCCGGGACCTCCTGCGCCGGGACCTCCGATGGAGGGCCTTCTGCGGGTGCGCGTCGCGGTGAAGGGCCATGGCAGCTCCCTTCATCAAGTCGCCGCGAGCGCCGACGGCGCGGTGACCGCCGTGCTCTCGCAGGGCTCCATTCGCGCCTCGTTGGCCGAGCTCGCCGGCGGCCGGCTTCGCGGGCTCGGATTGCTGCTCACCAAGAGCGCGCAAGAGACTGCCGTGCATTGCGGAGTGGCAGGCTTCTGCCGCCCATGACGGTATTCTCGCCGCGCAAATTCTGGCCGTTGACACCGATCCCGCCCTGATCATCGGCGACGGCACGATTCATATGGACTCCGAGGCCCTCGACTTGACGTTGCGAGGTCACCCGAAAGGCGTGCGGCTCGTGCAATCGAGCACGTCGGTGTTGGTGCGCGGCACTTTGAGCCGCCCCTCGATGAGGTTCAGGGCGGCAAATCCATCGCCCAACGGCGGGAGCGACGGCGCTCAACGTCGTGTTGGCGCCCCTGGCCTCGGTGTTGGCCTTCGTCCACCGCGGCCGGCCACGAGACGCGGACTGCGGGGTCTTGCTCGACGCTGCCTCCTCGATGCAGTCGATGCATTAGACGGTTGAGGCGCCGGATCTGTCGCCCTGCATCGCAAAGTGTTAAAGTAACAGCCCTGCCCGACCCGTGGCCATCGAAGCAATGTCATTGAACTCCAAGAGAATTTTCATGTCTTTTCAGGAAGGTAGAACTATGAGCGAGCACCAGTCATGACCTCCCCCTTCCCGGCCGAGCGAGCGCACAAGACGCTGTTTTTGCAGGCGCCTTCATTCGAAGGTTTCGACGGCGGCGCCGGCTCGCGCTATCAGGCCAAGCGCGAGATCAAATCGTTCTGGTTCCCGACCTGGCTGGCGCAGCCGGCGGCGCTGGTGCCCGACTCGCGCGTGCTGGATGCCCCGGCCGACGAGCTGACGGTCGATCAGACCCGCGAGATCGCGCGCGGCTACGACCTGGTCATCATGCACACCAGCACGCCCGTCGTTTCCCACCGACGCGAAGTTCGCCGAGCTGCTGAAGCAGGACAATCCGCAGCATCCAGATCGGCCTGGTCGGCGCCAAGACCATGGTCGATCCCGAGGGTTCGCTGAAGGCCACCCACGGCGATCGACTTCGTGTGCCGCGAGGAATTCGACTACACCTGCAAGGAAGTCGCCGAGGGCACTGCCGCTGAAGGACATCAAGGGCCTGTCGTATCGCGGCGACGACGGCCGCATCGTGCACAACCTGCCGCGCGCCATCCTCGAGAACATGGACGAGCTGCCGTTCGTCGCGCCGGTCTACCAGCGCGATCTGAAGATCGAGAACTACTTCATCGGCTACCTGAAGCATCCCTACGTGAGCTTCTACACCGGCCGCGGCTGCCGCTCGAAGTGCACCTTCTGCCTGTGGCCGCAGACCGTGGGCGGGCACCGCTACCGGGTGCGCTCCGCCGAGAACGTCATCGCCGAGGTGCGCTGGATCAAGGAGAACATGCCCGAAGTGAAGGAGATCATGTTCGACGACGACACCTTCACCGACACCTCGAACCTGCCGCGCGTCGAGGCCATCGCGCAGCGGCATGGGCGAGCTCGGCATGACCTGGAGCTGCAATGCCAAGGCCAACGTTCCGTACAAGACCTTGAAGGTGATGAAGGACAACGGCCTGCGCCTGCTGCTGGTCGGCTATGAATCCGGCGACGATCAGATCCTGCTCAACATCAAGAAGGGGCTGCGCACCGACATCGCGCGGCGCTTCACCGAGGACTGCCGCAAGCTCGGCATCCTCATCCATGGCACCTTCATTCTCGGACTGCCGGGCGAAACCACGCGAGACGATCGAGAAGACCATCGACTTCGCCAAGGAGATCAATCCGCACACCATCCAGGTGTCGCTGGCGGCGCCCTACCCCGGCACCACGCTGTACAAGCAGGCGGTCGAGAACGGCTGGCTGCAGGAAAACGATGCCGTCAACCTGGTCAACGACAAGGGCGTGCAGCTGGCCGCCATCAGCTATCCGCACCTGTCGAAGGAAGAGATCTTCCACAGCATGGAAGTGTTCTATAAGCGCTTCTATTTCCGGCCCGGCAAGATCTGGGAAATCGTCAAGGAAATGCTGACGAGCTGGGACATGATGACGCGCCGCCTGCGCGAAGGGCGTCGAGTTCTTCCGCTTCCTGCGAGCGCACGAGGCCTGAGACGGCAGCGATCTGGCACTCCATGCCGTCCATACATACGCTCATGACCGCTCAGTCGGCTTCGCCTGCTTGGGCGCTGGCGGCCGGCTACGCGCTCATCGCGGTCGTCGCCGTGCTCGCCTGGCGCATGCAAGGGCGGCACGAAGGCCGCGCGGCCGCAGCCGCCGGTCACCGTGCTCAAGCCCCTGTGCGGCGCGGAGCCCGGCTTGTACGAGCACCTGCGCTCGTTCTGCCGGCAGGATTACCCGGAGTTTCAGATCGTGTTCGGCGTACGCGATCCGGCCGATCCGGCGCTGCGCGGTGGTCGAAGCGGCTGGCGGCGGAATTTCCCGTCGCTGCCGATCGATGCTGGTGATCGATCCGCGGCTGCACGGCAGCAATCTGAAGATCAGCAACCTGATCAACATGCTGCCCTATGGCGCGCCACGACATCATGGTCATGGCGGACAGCGACGCCTTCGTCGAAAGCGACTATCTCGCCACCGTGACGGCGCCGCTGCTGGATCGCGATGTCGGCCTCGTCACCTGCATCTACCGCGGCGATGCCGACGCCGAGGCTGTGGTCGCGCCTCGGCGCCATGTACATCAATGAGTGGTATGTGCCCTCGGTGCTGCTGGCGTGGCTGTTCGGCCACCAGGGCTATGTCTCCGGCCAGACCATCTGCCTGCGGCGGGATACCCTGCAGGCGATCGGCGGCCTGCGGGCCTTGGTGGACCATCTCGCCGACGACTATCGATTGGGCGAGCTGGTTCGCGGGCTGGGACTGCGCATCGTGCTGTCGCCGTACGTGGTCAAGGGAGAGCACCACGAACCGAATCTTGGAGTCGCTGACGCGCCATGAGCTGCGCTGGATGCGCACCATTCGCGTGCTGCGGCCGCTGAGCTTTCGCCTGATCTTCCTCACCTTCAGCCTGCCTCTGGCGGCATTTGCGGCATCGCTCGCCGCGGCCGCGGGGTCGGCGCTTTCGATCGGCGGCCTGGAGCCTGTTCGGGACGACGGTGGCAGCGCGGCTGGTGCTGCACTTCGTGCATCGGCTGGGCGGCGATCGGGCCGCCGATGTCGGATCTTCTGGCTGCTGCCCGTGCGCGATCTGCTGATCGTGCTGGGTCTGGTGCCGGAGCTTCTTCACCTCCCACGTCACCTGGCGGGGAAATGAATTCGACGTCGACGCCGACGGCGTCATGCACCCGCTTGTCCTGAGTACCCGAACTCGGCTGATGAAAATCGCGGCATACATCGGCGGCCTGCTCGGGCTGGCATTGCTGGTCGTTCTGATGATCCGCTCGGATCTCGCCGCGATGCTGCAGACATTGGACTCCGGCGGCTGGCAGCTGCTATGGCTGGTCACCTATCGCATGCTGTTTTTCGCCCTCTACGCCGCTCGGCTGGCTGGCGCTGCTGCGTCCCTACGATCCGGAACATCGCGCAGGTCTTCGGCTACCTGCTCTGGGTCACGGCGGTACGCGAGGGGGTGGACCGTCTGCTTCCGGTGGCGAGCGTCGGGGGCGGAGTGGTCGGGGTTCGCCTGCTGCGGTGGCGCGGGCTGGCCGCGGCCCCCGTCGGTGCCACCGTCATCGTCGAAATGGTAACCACCCTCGTGGTGGTGTATCTATTTACCGCCTTGGGGTTGGTTCTGCTGCTGGAGTTGAACGCGGCAGGCCAGGACTATCGGCGTTTGCTGCTCGCCTTTGCATTGACCCTGCCGGTGCCGGTGCTCACCGTGCTGCTCCTGCGCTACGGCTCGGCCTTCGGCCGGCTGCAAAAATTCCTGGGGCCCTTGGTGGGTGAAAGCACGATGTCCGAACAGGCGGCATCGCTCGATCACGAGCTGCGCGCCTGCCTGCGCCGGGGATGGAGATTGCTCTGCGCAGCGGCGCTGCAGTTCGCGGCGCTGATCTGCGGGTGCTTCGAAATCTGGTTCGCATTGCGTCTCTTCGGGCATCCCGTCGGCTGGGGCGACGGCGCTGGTGCTCGAGAGCATGACTCAGGCGGTGCGGCATCTGGCATTCGTCGTGCCGGCCGGCCTCGGCGTGCAAGAAGCCGGGCTGGTCATCTTCGGGCACGCCTTCGGCATCAGCAGCGAATTGGCGCTTGGCGGTGTCGATGGCCAAGCGCATTCGCGAAGTGCTTTGCGGCCTGCCGGCGCTGATGTCCTGGCAGTGGTCGGAGAGCCGGCGAATCCAAGGGCCGTGGTGCGGAATGCATCCCAGCTAGCTCCATCATTCGCCTGCCATGGAGCCTGCAGCGCAGGCTCGACGCGGCTGCCGGAGCGTTCCTGAATCCGCCAAGGCCAGCGCTCGACTTCACTCGGCCGGCGGGAGAAGAAGCGTTGGTCGGCCCGAACTCGGTGTCGTGGCGCATCTTCAAGAATCCCATCGCGCTGTACATCGGCGGCCTGGCCGCCGTCATTCTCGAGCTGGCCGAACCGGCCGTGCGTACCGGCGTATGGGAACATTCCTCATTTCGCAAGGATCCGGTAGGCCGGCTGCAGCGAACCGCATCGGCGGCCATGGTGACCGTGTACGGCGCGGGCAGCATCGCCCTGTCCATGATCGCAGGAGTGGTGCGGATGCATGCCAAAGTCGCCGGGAAGACGCCGGCGGGCATGCCCTACTCCGCGAGCGATGCGCGTCTGCTGGCCTGGGTGCATGCAACCGCGGCATTCGGTATTGCCGAGGCCTACCGCCACTATGTCGAACCGCTCAGCCGGGCGGAACTCGATTCCTTCTATCGTGAGGGCGCGCCGGTCGCACAGCTATACGGTGCGCTCGACTCGCCGGCGTCGGATGCCGAGCGGCAGGCTCTGTTCGATTCCATGCGAGGCCGGCTGGAGCCGTCCCCCATCGTCTTTCAGTTCCTGCAAATCATGCGGGACGCCCCGGCCTTTCCGCGGCCGCTGCGTTGGATGCAGCGAATACTCGGCCGCGCCGCCGTGGAGATGATCCCGGACGCGATACGCGAATGTCTCGGTCTCGACGAATCCTATGGACTGCGCCGGCATGAAACATGGATCGTGAAGCTGGCCGGCGCCGCATCCAATAGGATCGTTCTACCGCAGAGCCCCGCGGCACAGGCCTGTGTCCGGCTTGGATTGCCGTCAACCCATCTCTACATAAACACCGCGACGAGGTACTAGGGATCGTGCAAGTCCCGCATGTGTTCAAAGAGGTCGCCCTTCTCCCGCCATAGCGGAATGATCCATGTTGTCGTGACCTTGCTCATCGTCGTTCGTCGACCAGATCTTCTTCGGATCCGTCTCGTAGGGATACACATGAACCATCCATCCGAAAATATGCGGATGGAATTCCCCGCCCGCCGCCTCGCAGGCATCCTTGGTCGTGATGGACCCCAGCAGACCGAACTTCGCCTCGGGGCCGACATAGCCCATCTTTTGCCCCGGCGGCGCCTTGCAAAAATTGATGTGTTGGTGCCAGCGCGCAATGCTCAAGGGAATTCGATCGTTCAACTCATCCTCCGACGCACCTACCCGGTCGGTGTACATTGCCCCGACGAGCTTGTAGCCGCCATCGGCATTCTTGGTGTAGAGCAGCGAGGTCGGTTTCGAGGGATCGAAACTCACTCTCGCCAGCAGGCCGTACGCAGCCTTCGTAAAGTGATATTGAGGTTGCGGGATGTTGGGTAGAAAAATCTCGTAGCCGTCGGCCAGGGCCTTGCGATAATCCCGGTACGGCGCCATGGCCGCCTTGGCGCTCTGCACCAGCGCGTCGGCCTTCTGACGGTCGCCCTCCTTCACGGGCCTGAGCGTGGTCATATACATGTGGCCGGACATGTGGGCCATGCCGCCGGCCATGGCGGGCGGCGCCGAAGCTTGTTGTCCGGCTTGCTGCGCATCGGCCGCCGATGCCGGGTCCGCCCCGCCGATCAGGATGACGGCAACGCAAAAAAGCGCGACGGCCCAAGCTCGCGCGCAAGATCGGCTATTCCAAAATCGGCCATCCACTGTAAGTCGATACATCGCTGTGATCCTCGCAAGAGTCATAACAGATGCCCGCCGGCGCACACCGCGGCGCGGGCAGCGCCTCAATGGTAGAACGCTTCAATGGCGATATGGATGACAGATTCGAGACAGGCGGCTCGTATGCTTTTACCGTTGCGCGCCACGCCAATGCGGCGCCGCATAGAAGGGCGCATTTTCCGGCGGTAGCATCCCCTTGCCCAGTATGTGATCCGCGGCCTTCTCAGCCAGCATGATGGTGGGCGCGTTCAGGTTGCCCGTGGTCACCGAGGGCATGATGGAGGAATCCACCACGCGCAGCCCTTCGAGCCCATACACGCGCGTGTCCGGATCGACCACCGCCATGCGGATCTTGCGGACTGCCCATCTTGCAGGAACACGACGGATGGTAGGCGCTCTCGACCTTGGCGCGGATGAAGGCGTCGATCTGCTCGTCGGTCTGCACATCGCTGCCCGGCTGAATCTCCCGGCCGCGATAACGATCGAATGCCGATTGCGCGAAAATCTCGCGCGTCAAGCGCACGCAGGCGCGCATCTCGGTCCAATCGTCCGGCTCGCTCAAGTAGTTGAACAGGATGCGCGGCTTGTCGCGCGGATCGGTCGACGCCAGGCGCACCCAGCCGCGGCTCTTGGTGCGCATCGGGCCGACGTGCGCTTGAAAGCCATGCTCCTGCGCCAGCGTCGAGCCGTCGTAGGCCACCGCCATGGGCAGAAAATGATACTGGATGTCGGGATACGGCACGCCCGGCCGGCTGCGGATGAAGCCGCAGGTCTCGAAATGATTGGTGGCGCCCAGCCCGTCCTTGCGCAGCAGCCAGCGTGCACCGATCAGAGCGCGACTCCAGGGCTCGATGGACGAGTACAGGGTAATCGGTTCCTTGCAAGCCACCTGGAAATAGAATTCCAGATGATCCTGCAGGTTCTCGCCGACGCCGGGCAAATCGTGAACCACGGGAATGCCGTGCGAGCGCAGTTCCGCCGCCGGCCCAACGCCTGACAGCTTCAATAACTGCGGCGAGTTGATCGGGCCGCCGGACAGAATCAGCTCCCGGCCGATCTTCACGCGATGAGTGGCGCCGCCGTGCAGGTACTCCAGGGCCGCGGCCCGGCGGCCCTCGAACACGATGCGCGTCGCCAGGGCATGCGTCAGCACCTTGAGATTGGGGCGGCGCATCGCGGGCCGAAGGTAGGCGTTGGCGGCGCTGCAGCGCCTGCCCTCGCCCACCGTCATGTCCATGCGGCCGAAACCTTCCTGCTGAAAGCCGTTCACATCATCGGTGTGCGGATAGCCCGCCTGCGTCGCCGGCCGCCAGCCAGGCCGCATGCAAGGGGTTGCTCACGGTGCCATAGCGAGTCTGCAGCTTGCCGCTGCTGCCGCGATACTCGTTGCCTCCCTCAGCCCGGGTCTCGGCGCGCCGAAAATACGGCAGCACGTCGCGGTAGGCCCAGCCCGCCGCGCCCTGCCGCGCTCCACCCTTCGAAGTCCTGTGCATTGCCGCGGATGTACACCAGTCCGTTGATGGACGAGGATCCGCCCAGCACCTTGCCGCGCGGCGTATGCATGCGCCGCCCATTCAGATGCGGCTCCGGTTCCGTGTGGTAGAACCAATTGTACTTCGGCATGTTCATGGGGATGGACAGCGCCGAGGGCATCTGAATGAAGATGGAGCGGTCGGAACCGCCGAACTCCAGCAGCAGCACCCGGCTGTCCGTCCGCCGTCAATCGATCCGCCAGCACGCAACCCGCCGACCCCGCCCCCACGATGACGTAATCAAAATTCTCGTTTTCCAAGCCCTTCTCCCTGCCTCGGTTCCGCCGCCTCGAGCTCCGCGCAGCGCCGGTTAGTCAACCGTGTCAGGTCCTAATACGGGCATCGATGTCCCCATGGCCACATAGACGCTCTTGAGCTGCGTGTAATGCTCGATGGCCGCACGGCCGTTCTCGCGGCCGAGCCCGGAGAGCTTCACGCCGCCGAAGGGCAGTTCGATCGGTGTGACGTTGTACTGATTGATCCAGCAGGTGCCGGCCTGCAATGCGGGCGATCACCCGATGAGCGCGGGTCAAATCATTGGTGAACACCCCGGCCGCCAGTCCGAATTCGGTGGCATTGGCGCGTTCGATGACTTCCTGCTCCTCCTCGAATTCCAGGACGGACATGACCGGGCCGAAAATCTCCTCGCGCACGATGGCCATGTCGTCGCGGCACTCGTCGAATACCGTGGGCGCGACGAAGTATCCCTTCGCCAGTTCGCCCGTCGTCACCCGCATGCCGCCCGTCAGGATGCGCGCGCCCTCGGCCCGTCCGCGCTCTATATAAGAGAGCACCTTGTGCATGTGCTGTTCGGACACCAGGGCGCCGACCTGAGTCTCGGGATCCATCGGATCGCCGATTCGCATCGCGTCCGACGCGCTTGACCAGCCGCTCGAGAAAGGCCGCCTTGATGGAGCGATGCACGAACACCCGGGTGCCGTTCGAGCACACCTGCCCGGAGGAGTAGAAATTCGCCAGCAGCGCTCCGGAGACCGCATTGTCGAGCTTGGCGTCGTCGAAAACGATGAGCGGCGATTTGCCGCCCAATTCCAGAGTGACGTTCTTCAGCGTTTGCGCCGCATCGCTCATGACGGCCTTGCCCGTGCCGACCTCGCCGGTGAGCGAGACCTTGCGAATGTCGGGATGGCGCGTCAGGAGGCGGCCGGTGTCGGCGAAATCCCTGCAGCACCTGGAACAGACCGGGCGGCACTCCGGCCTCGAGCAGAATCTCCTGCAGCTTGACGGCGGTGAACGGCGTCAGCTCGGCGGGTTTGAACATCATGGCATTGCCGCAGGCCAGCGCCGGCGCGGCCTTCCAGCAGGCGATCTGCAGCGGGTAATTCCAGGCGCCGATGCCGGCGACCACGCCCAACGGTTCGCGGCGCGTGTAGCCGAAGGCGCCGGTCCCCAGATCGATATGCTCGCCGCTGAGGCTCTGCGCCAGGCCGGCGAAGTATTCGAAGCAATCCGCGCCCGAGGCCACGTCCACCACCCGCGTCTCTTGGATGGGCTTGCCCGTGTCGCGCGTCTCGAGTTCGGCGAGTTCCTGATTGCGCGACCTGAGAATGTCGGCGGCGCGCCGCAGCACTCGGGCGCGTTCGGTGCCCGTCAGCGCGCCCCAACCGGCCTGCGCCTTTTGCGCCGCGCGCACCGCGGCGTTGACCTGCGCGGATCCGGCGGCGGTGACATAGCCCAGCACTTCGCCGGTCGCCGGATTGATGGAAGCAAATTTCTCGCCGGCGGCCGGCCCGGCAGCGCGCACCGCGGGTCGCGCAGCTCTCGCCCGCGCCTGGCGCCGCCGGCTCGCCGGAAACACCCGGCCAGCCCGGCGCCGCCTCCGGAGGCGGCCGTCGACGAAGGCGGTGAGCATGGCGCGCGCGCTTTCACTATCGGCCTCCCGCCAGCCGGAGAGCGCCGCGCGCAGCCACACGCCGTCGATCATGGCGGCGATCATGGCGGCCAAGCCGCTGCGCCTCGTCCGGCGGCATCAATTTCTTCAGCGAGCCGCGCAGATTCGACAAGGTGCGTTGCTGATACACCGACTGCACGCGCTTCAACGGACGCGACCTGCAGAACCTGGCCCCAGAAGGCGAGCCAGGCCGTGCCGGTGCGCTGCTCGAATTCCTCCGGCGCCAAATTCGCGTCGATGACTGCTTGAATGCGCGCACGCGGCGTACTCACCTGGCGCAGGCGCGCGCGCACCTGATCGCCCACCCGCCGCGCCAAGGAACGGAACGCCGCATCGAGCAGTCCATCCTTGTCGCCGAAGTAGTGCGCGACCAAGCCCGGCGACACCCCGGCACGGACCGCAATTTGCGCAAGCGTCGTACCCACATAGCCAAGTTCCGCTAGGCTATCGATGGTGACTTCCACCAATTGGCGGCGTCGCGTATCTTCGATCGGCGATGAAGAATCCTCGGCCGAGGTCATTGATTGATTATTCAATTTGGGGAGTCTCCCGGATTTTGATGGCAAGTAGACGGCCGGCTGCAACTGCGTCTAAGATACGTAACGATAGAATTTTTACCTATAATTTCAATAACTAGGGATGCATGAGTGAGGGCTGACAAGAAATCGCTGAATGGCCGTTCAAAATTCCAGTCGCCGCTCCAATCATGCCGCTCCGAACGGCGCTGGGTCAAGCTCTCGAACGCATGGGAATCACTGGGGGTACGCTAATGGGTAATGAGGCCGACTCCGCTCGGACCGACAACGGTATGGAACACTTCGGATACAGGGAGTCGCTCGATCGCGGAATCGGAAAGTTCGGCAGCTTTGCCGCCGGTGTCAGCTATATCTCGATCCTGACCGGTACTTTTCAGCTGTTCTACTTCGGTTTCGGTACTGCCGGACCGGCGTATCTGTGGTCCTGGCCGATGGTATTGATCGGCCAGCTCACGGTCGCACTGTGCTTCATGGAACTGGCCGCCAAATACCCGGTTGCAGGATCGGTCTACAATTGGTCCAAACAGCTGGGCAGCCGCATCGTGAGCTGGTCTGCGGGTTGGCTGATGCTCACCGCCTCGATCGTTACGCTGTCTGCAGTGGTGCTTGCGCTGCAACTCAACCTGCCACGCTTGTGGAGCGGTTTTCAGATCGTCGGCGACGGCTCGGGTGCCTACGATTTCGCCACCAACGCGGTGATCCTCGGTACGGCCCTGATCCTCTTCACCACGGTCGTCAATGCGCTCGGAGTGCGGTTGATGGCAATGATCAACAGCGCGGGCGTCTTTATCGAGCTGATTGCCGCCTGCTTGATTGCGATCATTCTGGCGTGTCACGCGACGCGCGGGCCCGAAGTGTTTTTCTCGGCAAACGGGTACGGCGCCAGCGGCGGCTTTCTGGGCGCATTTCTCATGGCGTCGCTGGCCTCGGGATATGTAATGTACGGATTCGACACCGCGAGTTCGCTGGGCGAGGAGACGGTCGAGCCGCGTCGCACGGCTCCCCGGGCGATCCTGCGAGCCATCCTTGCCTCCTTCGTCATCGGCGGCTCGATCCTGGTGTTCGCGATATTGTCGGCGCCCAACCTGAGCGACCCGCAGATCGCCAGCAGCAGCGGCGGCCTGCAATACATCGTCGAACAAGTGATGTGGGGTCCGTTGGGCAAGATATTCCTGATCTGCATCGTGATTGCGGTGACCGTGTGCTCGCTGGCCGTGCACACCGCCGCCATCCGCATGACCTTCGCGATGGCGCGCGACAATGCGCTTCCGTTCGGGGAGAAACTCGCCCGGGTGAATCCCAAGACTCAGACGCCGATCACCCCCGCCATCGTCATCGGCGTGATCGCCGCGCTGATCCTGGTGGTCAACATCGGGCAGCCCAAGATCTTCACCGTACTGACGTCGATCGCAGTCATCATGATCTACCTGGCGTACTTGATGGTGACGGGGCCTATGCTGCTGAAGCGTCTGCGCGGGCACTGGCCCCCCGCCGATCTCGCCGCGGGCGGCTACTTCACCATGGGCAGGTGGGGATTGTTGGTCAATGTCATTGCGGTACTGTGGGGCGCCGGGATGGCACTCAATCTGGCCTGGCCGCGCGAAGCCATTTACGGCACGCCTTGGTACAACACCTGGGGTGCGTTCGCTGTACACGGGAGTGATTCTAGGAGCCGGTCTGTTGTGGTACGGACTCAAGGGTCGCCGTTACATCGGCACGCTGGCCTCTCACTCAGTCGGCTTGATGCTCTCGCGCTATGCGCTCATGGCTGTGTTGGCGCTGCCGGTGCAGGCCGAAGCGGCCTCTGCCATGCCGAGCGCTGCCATGCCGGCACAGCGACAACGCTCGGCAACACGGCTGCGCCGATCAGCGACGCGTCGCCGCCGGCCGGCGGCCGGCGCGATCCACCGAGCTGCCAAACCGTGCGTTTCTCCGACGTCGGCTGGACCGATGTAACCTCCACCACCGCACTGATCGCTCAGTTGCTGCGCTCCATCGGCTACTCGCCGACGGTCACCGTGTTGTCGGTTCCCGTGACCTTCGCCTCTCTTCAGAACAACGACCTCGACGTCTTCCTCGGCAATTGGATGCCGGCCCAGGCGGCCGATCGGGGCCATTACGTCGAAGACGGAACCGTCGTCGTGATCGGCGCCAATCTAACCGGCGCCAAGTACACGCTGGCGGTGCCGGCATACACCTATGCCGCCGGCCTGAAGGACTTCAAGGATATTCAGCGCTTCGGACCCGAACTCAACGACTCGATCTACGGGATCGAGCCGGGCAACGACGGCAACCGGCATGTGCTGGACATGCTCAAGCAGAATCAATTCGGCCTGGGCGGCTTCAAATTAGTCGAATCCAGCGAGCAGGGCATGCTGGCGCAAGTGGAGCGCGCCTACCGCGACAAGAAGCCCATCGTGTTCCTGGCCTGGGAGCCGCATCCGATGAACATGCGCTTCGACTTGAAATACCTCGCCGGCGGCGACGAAGTTCTTCGGCCCCAACTACGGCGGCGCCACCATTTATACCGTGACCCGCAAGGGCTACAGCGCCGAATGTCCCAACATGGGCCGCCTGCTCGCCAATCTCAAGTTCACCCTGCGCGGCGAGAGCGAAATGATGGCGGCGATCCTGGACCGGCATGAGCCGCCCGACATCGCGGCGACGGAATGGCTGAAAGCCAATCCCACGGCGGTCGAAGACCTGGCTCGACGGGAGTGCTGACCTTCGACGGCCGGCCGGCGCTCGCTGCCTTGGCGCACGCGGCACCCCCGCCGCATCCCGGCGGATTCGAGCAATGGGTCGTCAGTCACAAGATTCCCGTGGGCGACGCGATGGCGGTGGCCATCGACTACATCAAGGCGCACGGCACCTTTCTGTTCGAATGGCATATCCATCGTCATCCGCGGCATGGTCGACGGCGTGACGGCCTTGCTGCGCGCCCTGCCCGCGCCCTTGCTGATCGTGGCGGTCGCCGTTCTGGCATGGGTGCTGCGGCGGTCGCTTGCCCTCGCCGTCTTCGTGGCGCTGGCGCTGTTGTTCATTCTCAATCAGGGCTACTGGCTGGCGACCCTCGAGACTCTGTCGCTGGTCATGGTCGCCACCTTGGCCTCGACGGCCATCGGCGTGCCGTTGGGAATAGCCGCCGCGCACCGGCCGCGCCTGTTCGCGGCGCTGCGGCCGGTGCTCGATCTGATGCAGACTCTGCCGACCTTCGTGTACTTGATTCCGACTCTGGTGCTGTTCGGTCTCGGTGTGGTTCCAGGCCTGATTTCGACGGTGATATTTGCGCTGCCCGCCCCGATCCGCCTCACGCACCTGGGTATTTCCTCGGTGCCGAAACCGCTCATCGAGGCGGGCGAGGCCTTCGGCGCCACGCCCATGCAGCTATTGTGGAAGGTGGAACTGCCGAGCGCGGCTTCCACCATCATCGCCGGCATCACCCAGTGCATCATGCTGAGTCTGTCCATGGTGGTGATCGCCGCCTTGGTCGGCGCCGGTGGGCTCGGCGTTCCGGTGGTGCGCGCGCTGAACTCGGTGCAGGTGGGCATGGGTTTCGAAGCCGGCTTCACCATCGTGCTGCTGGCCATCATTTTGGACCGCATGAGCAGGCCCAAAGAGCGAGGGAGCGCCCGATGAACTCGGCCGTGGAATTCAAGGACGTCGACATCCTGTTTGCCCAAGGGGGCCGGGATGGCCGCAAAGGCCTGCGCGAAGCCCTGGCCGCTCTCGACGGCGGCGCCACGCGCACCGACATTCAGAACAAGTACGGAGTCATCGTCGGCGTGGCCGGCGCGAATTTGAGCGTGGCCCGCGGCGAGATTTCCGTGCTCATGGGACTGTCGGGCTCCGGCAAGTCCACCCTGCTGCGCGCCGCCAACGGCCTGAATCCCGTCACGCGCGGCCATGTGCTGGTTCGCGACGGCGAGTCCGCCATCGACGTCGCCACCTGCGACACCCTGCAAATGCGCCGGCTGCGGCGCGAGCGCGTGGCCATGGTGTTCCAGCAATTCGGCCTGCTGCCCTGGCGCACGGTGCGCGAAAACGTCGGCTTCGGTTTGGAACTGCGCGGCGAAGGCGCCGCGCAGCGCAAAGTCATCGTCGATGAGAAATTGGAGCTGGTCGGCCTGTCGCAGTGGGCCGAACGCTACGTCAGCGAACTGTCCGGCGGCATGCAGCAGCGCGTCGGCCTGGCGCGCGCCTTCGCCACCGATGCCGATATCCTGCTGATGGATGAGCCGTTCTCGGCGCTCGACCCGCTGATCCGCGGCAAGCTGCAGGACGAGCTGCTGACGCTGCAGGAGCGCGTCAAGAAAACCATCCTGTTCGTCAGCCACGACTTGGACGAGGCGCTGCGACTGGGCGATCACATCTCCATCCTGCAGAACGGGCGCATCATTCAGACCGGCACCGCCGAAGACATCGTGTTGGCGCCCGCCGATGAATATGTCGCGGAGTTCGTGCGGCACATGAATCCTCTGACCGTGCTGACCGGCGGCATGATCATGCAGCGCCGCGCGCTCATGGCCGGCGACGGCGGCCATGTGTGGCTGGACGGCGAACGGCGCTATCGGCTGTCGCTGAATTCCTCGGACGAGGCATTGGACCTGCACCTCGACGGCGTCGCGCACGCGTTTTGCCATGTTCAGGACGAGGCCGATTTGGGCCGGCTCGAGCCCGGAGTCGCCGTGGCTCCCGCCTCGCTGTCGCTGCAATCCATCATTCATTTGCGCCAGACCACCGGACACCCCGTGCTGCTGGCCGAGCAGGGCCGAATTCTCGGCGTTTGCGGCGAGGCTGAGATCATCCGGGCGCTCGCCGGCGGGCGGCATACGAGTGGCATTCGCCCGGAAGGCTAAGCCGCTGCCCGGCAACGAAGCAGCAGTTGCCGGGCAGCGGCTTAGCCTCCCCGGTGAATTCTCGTACCGCTCGACACCGGCGCCAATGGCACCCGGCAGTTGCTGCCGGCCGATTTAAATATTATGATGGAAATAATAAAATCAGCGCGTCACTTTGCCTTGATCCGGGGAACATCATGAATCACGACGTCATCATTTCTTGCGCCGTCACCGGCGACGACACCAAGGTCACCAAGAGCCCGCATTGCGCCATCACCCCGGAGCAGATCGCCGCCACCGCCATCGCGGCCGCGCAGGCCGGAGCGGCCATCGTCCACATCCACGTGCGCGAGCCCGAAACCGGCGCGTTCAGCATGGAGACCAAGCACTACCGCGAAGTCGTCAAGCGCATCCGCGAAAGCAAGGTCGATGTGATCGTGAATCTCACCTGCGGCATGGGCGGCTACATCGTGGTGGGCGATCACGGATTGAAGGACACGCCGGCCCCGGGCAGCGATTTCTGCAGCCAGGAAGACCGCATGCGCCATGTCATCGATCTGTGCCACGAAGGCCTGTACCGCCCCGACATCGCGACCTTGGACTGCGGCAGCCTGAATTTCGGCGACGGCAATCGCGCCTACGTGTCGACGCCGAACTATCTGCGCCAGGGCGCCGCCATCTGCAAGGACTTCGGGGTCAAGCCGGAACTGGAGGTCTTCGACACCGGCAATCTCTGGTTCGTCAAGCAAATGATCAAGGAAGGGCTGCTCACCGCCCCGTCGCTGATTCAGCTGTGCATGGGCATTCCCTACGGCGTTCCCGCCGACGTGGGCCACCTGCTGGCCATGGTCAATTCGCTGCCCGAGAATTGCAATTGGGGCACGTTCGCGATCAGCCGCATGCAGATGCCCTGGGCGGCGCAGGCGGTGCTGCTCGGCGGCAATGTGCGTGTCGGGCTCGAGGACAATCTTTACTTGAGCAAGGGCGTGTATGCGAGCAATGCCCAGCTGGTGGAAAAGGCGCGCACCATCGTCGAGGCCATGGGAGCGCGGATACTCACCCCGGCGCAGGCACGCGAAAAACTGCAGCTCCGCTGAGCACTCCCGATGACGGAGCTCCCCGCTTATCACGCCACGATCGAACCTGCCTGGATCGATTTCAACGGGCATGTGCGCGACGCCTACTACGGCCTGGTGGCAAGCTACGCCGTCGATGAGGTGATGGATCAACTGGGTCTGGACGCAGCCTACCGCGAGCGCACGCATTGCACCCTGTACACGGTTGAATTGCATTTGCACTACCTGCACGAGGTCAAGAGTTCGGACGACCTCAAGGTGATCTCGTCGGTTTTGGATTGCGACCGCAAGAGGATTCATCTGGGCTGCCGCTTCATCTGCTCCCGGGTCAGCGAGCCGGTCGCCGATCGCCGACATGATGCTGCTGCACGTGCATCAAGGGGATAAGCCGGGCGTTGCCGCCTTTCCCGACGAGGTCTCGGCCAAGCTCGAGGCGCTCAAGGTCTCCGCCGGCCTTGCGCGAAGCGTTCGGGCCGACCTCCCGCAAGATTGAATTGAAGCGCCGCTGAGCCATGCCGCCGGCGGACATTCATCGACTCATCGCGCCGCGCAGCATCGCCTTGATCGGCGCCGGCGCCTGGACCGACGCCGTGGCCGCCGGCAACATCGCCATCGGCTACTCCGGCGCGCTGTGGCGGGTGCATCCGACCCGCGCGTCGACCGCCACGACCACCTACTATCGCTCGATCGCCGATCTTCCGGGAGTTCCCGACGCGGCCTTCGTCGCGGTGCCGAATCACGAAGCGCCTGGAGTCGCCGGCGCGCTGGCGGCGCGCGATGCCGGCGGCTTCGTGTGCTTCACCGCGGGCTTCTCCGAGACCGGCACCGAATCCGGCACATCGGCTCACGCGAGAACTGTCGCGCCAATGCCGGCGCCCTGCCCTTCTTCGGGCCGAACTGCTACGGCTTCGTCAACTTCTTCGACAAAGTGGCGATGATGCCGGATCAAATCGTGGGATCGCCCGTCGATCGCGGCGTGGCCCTGATTTGCCAGAGCGGCACCATCGCGCTCACTCTGATGTTCAATCAGCGCTCCGTGCCCATCGGCTGCCTGTTCACGGTGGGCAATCAGACGCGCCTGGCGGTGGAAGATCTGATCGAAATTCTTTGCGAGGACGTGCGGGTGACGGCATTCGGCCTGTATCTCGAAGGCATCAAGGATCCCGAACGCATTTGCGCGGGCCGCCGACCGGGCGCGGGCCGCGGGCAAGCCCATCGCCGTCATCAAATCGGGGCGCACCGCCGCCGCCGCGCGCACCGCGCACAGTCACACCGGAGCCCTGGCCGGCGCCGACGAGGTGTTCGAAGCCTTCTGCCGCCAGGCCGGCATCGCCCGCTGCGACACCTTGGGCACCCTTTGCGAGACGCTCAAGCTGTTTCACACCGGCGGCCCGCTGGCGGGCCGCAAGGTTCTGGTCATGGGCGCCTCCGGCGGCGACATGGCGATGACGGCCGACGTGTCGCGCGACATGGATTTGGAATTCACGCCCGTATCGCCGCAAAGCGCCGCCGTCTTGCGCGAGGTGCTCACCGACCGCGTCACCATCGCCAATCCCTTCGATATTCACACCTATCTGTGGTTCGATCCGCCGGCATTGAAGCGCGTTTTCAGCGAGGTGCTGCACTCCGGGTACGATGCGGCGGGCTTCATGCTGGATAGTCCACCCGAAGGTCAGGCCGATTCCGCGGCCTACGACGCCGTCATCGATGTGTTCATCGAGGCCGCGCAGGGCGCACCGACCCGCGCCGCGCTGATCGCCTCGCTGCCCGAGACCATCAGCCCGAGAATACGCAAGCGCTGCCTCGAACGGCGGCGTCATTCCATTGCAAGGCCAGCGCGAAGCCTTGGAAGCCCTCTCTCTGGCCGGCGGCGTCGGCGCGGCGTGGCGGAGCAATCCGGCGGTGCAATTGCATCTGCCGCCGCGCAGGCCCGCGCCGCCTCCGGCGATCCATGCGCTGGGCGAGCATGAGGGCAAAGCGGCGCTGGCCGCCTTCGGCGTGCGCATCCCCCGGGGAAAGCTCGTGCCGGCCGCCGCCGCCGCCGAGACCGCCCTCGCCATGGGATTTCCCGTGGTCATCAAGGCCTCGGGCGCGCACCTGGAGCACAAGACCGAAGTGGGCGGTGTCGTGCTCAATGTGCGCACCGAAGCCGATGCGCGGCAGGCGGCCCGAGCGGCTGGCGACAGCTGTCGGACACCTTGTTGGTCGAGGAAATGTTCACCGACGGCGTGGCCGAAGTCCTGATCGGCGTCATCGTCGACCCGCAGTTCGGCCAGGTGCTGGTGCTCGGCGCCGGCGGCGTGTTCACCGAAATCATGTCGGACAGCGTCAGTCTGCTGCCGCCCTGGACGCGCGCTTCCATAGAATCCGCGCTGCAGCCGCCTGACGCATTGCCAAATTGTTCCGCGGATACCGCGGCAAGCCGGCCGCCGACGTCGATGCGCTCATCGATACCGTTCTCGGCGTGGCGCGCTATGCCGCGGCCAATGTGGCGACACTGATTGAAATAGACGTGAACCCGGTGATCGTGCGGCCCTCGGGCAAGGGTGCGGTCGCGGTGGATACGATGATTCGTTTGCGAGGTTCGCTTAAGGAGCGCACTGTCGGATGGAATTGACATGTCAGATGGAATTCGTACCGTCAAAGACGGCGCCATTCTTGAAATAACCACTCGATCGGCCGAAGGCGAATGCCATCGATCTTGCGGCGAGCCGCCGCCTGAACCAGGTCGTCACGCTCCTTTCGCGACGATCCCGAGCTTGCGCATTGCCATCGTCACCGGCGCCGGCGATCGATTTTTCTCGCCCGGATGGGATCTGAAGGCGGCGACCGCGGGCGAGGAATCCGATTCGGACTGGGGCGTCGGCGGCTTCGCCGGGTTCAACTATCCCAGAAATCTCAACAAGCCCATCATCGCGGCGGTCAACGGCATCGCCTGCGGCGGCGGTTTTGAAGTCGTGCTCGGCACCGACATCATCGTGATGGAAGAGCATGCGAAATTCGCGCTGCCCGAGATCAACGTCGGCGTGCTGGCCGACGCCGGCACCATCAAACTGCGGCGGCGAATCCCCTATCACGTCGCGGTGGAGTTCCTGCTGACCGGACGCTGGATGGACGCCGCCGAGGCCAAGCATTGGGGGCTGGCCAATCACGTCGTGCCCAAGGGCGAGGGCATGACCAAGGCGCGGGAAATCGCGCGCCAGCTGGTGGAGGGACCGCCGCTGCTGTTTCCCGCGATCAAGCAGCTGCTGCGGCACACCGAAATGGTGCCCGAGCACGAGGCCTTCGAATTGCACGATTCGCTGGACGCCGTGCAGCGAGTCATCCGCTCGGACGATCTGAAGGAAGGCACCCGCGCGTTCAGCGAAAAGCGCAAGCCTCGCTGGACCGGCCGCTAGCACATCACCCGGGCGAACGTCAGACGGTTGCCGGCTGCTCGCGCTGCTCCGGTCGCCCCTCCCGGCGCCCACCCATCGTGTCCCGTTCCTGTACGCAGTCGGGACAGCAGAGGGGCGCCGCGCCGATGGTGTAGCTCAGAAGATCGGTCAATTCGTGCGGGTCGTGGTGAAATTCCTCGGCGTAAGGCTGATGCTGGTGCACCAGTTCGATGGCGACCGCGAAGGCGCGCGCCATATTCTCATCATCGGCGTCCTGCTCATCGTCGCAGTACAACTGATTGTGGATCGGGCAGGTCTTGAGCACCTGCGTTTGCAGTGCGATGCCGATGGCAATCTCTTCTTTCTTGCTCATGGCCATCAGCTCCATTTGGCCGGGCGCATGGACTTGACTCTGCGCAAGGTGGCTTTGCCGGCGACCTGCCGGCGCGACGGCAGGCATCCGACCACTTTGAGTGCCCGGCGCCAAGCCTTGGCCTGGGGCGCCGGTTGCGGCGGATCGTAGGGCGCCGACGGTGGGGTTTCCAGCCAATCGAATGAAACGGGAGAGTTTTCGTGTCGCATCGCAGTCTCCAGTGACGTTAAGGTGCGATGCAGTATCCAGTCGGATTCCAACGCGCCGCGGTCGGCCAAGCGCGGCGCTTCCTGTAGGACAATTCAGACGGCCGTTAGACGTTTGGTAGCCCTACAAAGCCAGGTAAGGCCAATTGGCCGCGACACCCGATGCGTCGCTGCGGCCCTTGACGCCGCCGACATCGACTCGGGCCGCGGCTTCGCTTCGCGATCCGGCTTCCGCACGGGCGTCGGCCTCGAGCTCTCGGCTCAGCGAACGAATCTCCGCTTGCAAACGGCCCAGCGTGTCGCTCAAGGTCGGCGACCAAGTCAAGGCGCGGGCATCATCGAGTTCGCGCGCCACGTTTCGCAATCGCGCCCGTATACATTCCGAATCGGCCGCCGCGCAACCGCGCCACGCCGCCCATCAGGGCCGCGGCGACGCCGTCAGTACAGCGAGTGCAGGTAGCCGGGGTCGCGTTGATAGCTCTGGTACGGGTGCGCCCTGAGCTTTCCCGTGACGACGCGCGCGATGCGCCAGCAGGCAAGCGCGCTGCGCGAAAGCACGGAGTCGACCTTGCCGGAATGCCCGGCATCCAAGGCCGTGGCGATGGCGCGTGCCCGCAAAGCCGTATTGCGCAATTGGCGTAGCCGAATCACTTCGATGTCGATCATGTAGCACCCGCCTACAGTTTGCCGCTGCCACCCATAACGCGCGTCATGGGACGACGCCTACATCGGGGCGCGGCCGCCATTCTCAAGCGCGCAAGGAGGGGGCTCTGTAGGAGGAGAACGCATGTGATTGCCGGTCATTCCCTGCGCCCGGCGGATAATGTCAAATCGTCGCGCTCCAATCCGGTGCGCAGCAGAAGCAAATCAGCCGCCCAGGGGCCGCAGCAGGCTGCGCGAAATAATGTGGCGCTGCACTTCGCTGGTGCCGTCCCAGATGCGCTCGATGCGCGCGTCGCGCCAGATGCGCTCCAACGGCAGATCGCTCATCAGCCCCATGCCGCCGTGGATCTGCAACGCCTCATCGGCCACCATCGCCAGCATTTCCGTGGCTTTGACTTTGGCGATGGCCATGTCCATGTCGGTATCGATCTTGCGATCGCGCTTCCAAGCGGCTTCCAGAGTCAACAGCTCCGCGGCCCGCAGTTCCACCGCCATATCGGCCAGCTTGAAGCTCACACCCTGAAACTTGCCGATCTGCTGGCCGAATTGCACCCGGTCCACCGCCCACTGCGTCGACAATTCCAGTGCGCGTTCGGCGCGGCCCAGGCAGGTGGCGGCCACCTGCAATCGAGTGGCTCCCAGCCAGGTGTTGGCCACATCGAAGCCGCGGTGCAGTTCCCCCAAGATGGCCGTCTTCGGCACGCGGCAATCGTTGAACTCGAGAATGCTGTTGGTATAGCCGCGATGCGACACGTTCTTGTACCCCGGCCGCACCTCGAAACCCGGATGTCCCATGTCGATCAGAAACGCCGTCATTTTCTTGCGCGTGCCGTGCGCCGTCGTCTCCTCGCCGGTGGCCGCGAACAGAATGACGTAATCCGAATGGTCGGCGTGACTGATGAAATGCTTCGTGCCGTTGATGACGAAATCGCCGCCCGCCGCCACCGCCGTGGTCTTCATGCCGCGCAAGATCCGAGCCGGCGCCCGGCTCCGTCATGGCCAGGCATTCGACTCGATCGCCGCGCACCGTCGGCAGCAAGTAGCGTTCTCTTTGCTCGCCCTCGCAGGCAAGCAGGATATTCGACGGCCGGCCGACGCAGGAGTAATGCAGGGCATAACCGGTGCGCCCCAGTTCCTTTTCGTACAGAACCCAGGTGACCGTATCCAAGCCCGCGCCGCCCACCTCGACCGGCATGTTGGCGGCATACAGACCCGCCTCGATGGCCTTGGCCTTCAGCTCCCGATACAGATCCTCGCGCAGCACGCCGCTCTCTTCGACTTCCTGCTCGTGCGGGTACAGCTCATTGACCACGAACTCGCGGGTCGTCTTGACGATCATTTGCTGTTCATCAGTGAGCGAAAAATCCATGAGAAATCCCCTTATGTCCTATCCGGCGCGCCGTGTGATCTGTGCATCGCCGCTGTTCGATTGTGCGCTCTTGAGGTCGGCGGCATTGACCTTGGCCCACTGGCGCAAAAGCTCCAATTGCAGCCGCAACTGTTCGATCTGCATCGCGGCGGGCCAATCGCTCGGACTGGTGACGGCGCTGGCGGTCAGCCCGTTGATGAACGTCACCATCGAACGCAGCACCTGATCGCGTACCGGCTGCGGCCATTGCGCCCATTCCTGCCAATGCTCGGCGAAGCACCGGGCGAACAGGCGCATGTACTCGCGGTGCACCCAGACATTGAGCCGCTTGAGCTTCTTGTCCGCCGACACCTGGCCCCAAAAGGCCATCCAAAAGGCGCACTCGGTGAATCGCTGCGCGTCGACGGCCAGCGCCTCGGACAGCACTTCCAGGAGATTCGCATCGCCGCTCTCGCGCTCGCGCGTGAGCCTTTGCTCGATCCGCAGCAAGATCAGGCGCAGGGCGGCCAGGATGATGTCCTGCTTGGACTCGTAGTAATGCGCCACCATCCCCGTCGTGTAGCCGGCCGCGCGCGCAATGCGCGCCATCGTCGCCTGCTCGAAGCCGTAGTGTGCGACCACTTGGCAGGCGACGTGGGCTATCTCGTCGCGGCGCTGGGCATGATCGACGATCTTAGGCATGAGCGGGCCGGTACGGGTGGCCCTAGTGCTTGCCGCGCCCGACCGGGCGGCCGGCCTCGGGCGGCGGCGGCAATCCGGCGTGATCGGCGTGAATCGATTCAAATTTGGCGCGGACCTTCGGATCCGCGGGCGACGGCCTTGGCGGCCTTGGTGTCGACGTGCAGATACATCTGCTCGGCGGTGGCGATCAGCTTGTCGTCGCGGCCGCGATGCAGCCGCTGGAACACGTGCAGGCGCTTGTCGTCCACCGCCAGCACCTGCGCCGTGACGTACAGCGGCTCGCCCACCTTGGCCTCGCCCAGATGCTTGATGTGATTCTCGACGGTGTAATACATCCGGCCGGTCGCGCGGTAGGCCTCATCGACCCCGGCCCGGCGAAACAGCACATCGACCGCGTCGCCGAACACCTGGCCGTAACGGAAATCGGACATATGGCGGTTGTAGTCCACCCACTCCGGCCTCACGACAGAGTCCAACAGGCGCAGCGGCTTGCCCGCCTCGGTTGCCCGCGGAGCCTGCGCGGCCGCGGCATCTTGAAACAGCCGCTCCTCGAGCGCGCGCAGCGTGGCGCCGGCGCCGATATCGTACTGCCGCAGCACCTGCTGGATCGCGACCAGATAGTCGTCGCGCAGCCGCTCGAGTTCCCGAATCGAGCGGCCCGCGGCCTGCGCCTGGGTGCCCTCGACCATGCGGTCGATCAGGGTCTCCGTGAGCTCCGGCGCTTCGAGCTTGGTCCACGGCCACTTCAGGCAGGGGCCGAATTGCGCCAGCATGTGCCGCATGCCGCTCTCGCCGCCGGCCAGATGGTAGATCATATTCGTGCCCATGGCCGCCCAGCGCAGCCCCGGGCCGTAGATGATGGATTCATCGAGCTCGCCGGTGGTGGCCACTCCGTCGTTCACCAGGTGCAGGATTTCGCGCCACAGCGCCTCCTGCAGCCGGTCGGTCAAGTGCCCCGGCACCTCGCGCCGCACGTGCAGCGGGTGCATGCCGATATAGGTAAAGAACTCGGCGGCCGCATCGATGGTGCCCTGCACCGTTTTATGGCCGCCCACCAGTTCCACCAAGGGCAGCAAGTAGACGGGATTGAAGGGATGCGCCACCAAGAAGCGCTCCGGCGCAGCCATGTCGCGTTGCAAATCGCTGGGCGTGAGGCCCGAGGTGCTCGATGCGATGATGACGTCCGCGGCGGCGTGCCGGCTGACTTCGGCCAGCATGCGCTGCTTCAAGGGCAGCTGTTCCGGAATGTTCTCCTGGATGAAATCGGCCTGCCGCGCCATCACGGCAAGATCCGTGGTGAAGGTCAACTTGCCCTTCGGCGGCAGGGGCGCGAAAGTCAGGCGCGCCAAGGCGGGTTCGGCATTGGCCACCGCGCCGCGAATCCACTCCTCCATCTCCGGCTTGACGTCCGCCGCGATGACGTCGATCCCGAAATGCAGCGCGCGCGCGGCCCATCCGCCGCCGATGACGCCGGTTCCGAGCAGCCCTAGTGTCTTTACCTTCCGCATCGATGTCATCCTCGCAGGCATCACGACATTCGTAATTGTCACGATTATAATATAAAAACCGGGCGATCGCAGGCAGCCGCCGAGGGCCGCTCGATCCTACCTGGCCGCGCTCAGCACTCCCGCGATCGGCAACGCCGCCTTCGGCTCGGCGGCGTGATAATCCTTGCCGACGAAGGCCGCGACGGTCGCCGCGATCTGCGCCTGGGTCACCGCACGCCACATGGGTTCGCTCGCCGAGCGGCAGCCGTATCCGGGCCCATGACCGCGATCCAGATATTCTCCGAGCCCTTCTCCTCGACGCCGTGTTCCTTCCATTCGGTGAGGCCGCTGCCCCGCCCATGATCGGTGGTGATGATGAAAGTCGTGGTGCCGTGGTACTCAGGCATGGCCTGCATGGTGTCCCACAACTGCTGCACGAAATGATCCATGCGGTGCGCGCTGTCGAGAACGAGATCGTAGCGGCCCTGGTGCGCCCAATTGTCGGTCTCGCCGTACCCGACGAACAGGACGCGAGGGTGTGCGGACTTGACGTAGTCCAACAGCGGCACCTGCAGAAAGGAATTCCAGACGTCTTCCTCGTCGAAGCGCGTCGAGGTGTCGAACAGCTCGCGCAGCAAGGCGTCGCGCGGCGTCTCATGCGCCTTCTTGCGGCAGGGTCCAGCCCGTCTGCATCACGAGCCCGCTGCGGCTCTTGTTGAAAATATCGTCGTAGACATTCCAGGTGCCGAAAATCGCAACCCGGCCGCGATATTCGTCGAACTTGTTGAGCCATTCGAATACCGTCGCATTCGGATTCGGGCCGTACTCGTTGCTGTCGATGGCGTCGTTGGGATAGCCCGTCGACATTTCGTTGTAGCCCGGGATAGGAAAACGCCTTGCCGTTGGTGACGTGCGCGACGCTGCCCTTGAGCTGATTGCCGTAAATCTGCCCTTGCTTGGCCACCGTTCCCCACAGGAACGGGAACAGCGCCGCGCGGCGGGCATCGACATCCGGCGCGCCAGTAGCGCTTCTTCAGGTCCGCCTCCGACAGCCAGCTGCCGCCGTCCTTTTCATTCAAGAGAGCGGGATCCGCGCCGGTGAATACTTCCTGCCACCGCAAGCCGTCGCTCACGATCAGCACCACGTTCTGCGTTTTGCCGGCCGGCGCCGGCGCCGCAGCCAGCACCGGCGCCGCGGCCAGCAGCAGGATGCCGAGCGCGAAACCACTGCCGAGGGGGTCGTATCGTCGTTTCATGCGCCGCATGCCTTGGTCCCTATGCCTATGGTTGTCCGCCGATCACTGCTGCAGAATCACCGCGCAATTCGCGGTCCAGCTCAAGTACACCTCGTCGCTCCAATCGATGGACCACTCCGAGGTGCGCCGATCGTTCTGTGCGAACACGGTCACGAGCTTGCCGGTTTCGGTCTTGATCCGATAGGTCGAGCGGTTGCCGAGATAGCCCAGCTCCCAGACCATCCCCTTGACCTGATTGAAACGGTTGCCGGGCACCGGCTCCTTGCTCAAGCGGATTTTCTCCGGCCGCAGTGCCACCCACACGCGTTGCCCGCTGCCGAAGCGCCCCAATTCATCGACGATCGAGATCGCAGCCGGCCTCGGCGCTGCGGACGATGAGGTGGCCGGGTTCGCTGCCGCTCACGGTGCCCTCGAACAGATTGGTCGTGCCGATGAAATCGGCCACGAAGCGATTCTGCGGGAATTCATAGATCTCGGACGGAGTGCCGACCTGCACGACCTGGCCGCGATTCATCACCGCGATCCGGGTCGACAGGGCCATGGCCTCGTCCTGATCGTGAGTGACGAAAACGAAGGTGATGCCCACCTGCGATTGGATGTTCATCAGCTCGAATTGCGTCTGTTCGCGCAACTTCTTGTCGAGGGCGCTCAAGGGCTCATCGAGCAGCAGAACTTTCGGCCGGCGGATCAGCGCCCGCGCCAGCGCGACACGCTGCCTTTGGCCGCCCGACAGCTGGTGGGGCTTGCGTTTCGCCATGGCCCCCAATTGCACCATGTCCAGCGCCTCTTGAACCCGCTTCGCGCCGACGGCCTTGTCCAAATCCATGCGGCGCAGCCCGTAACCCACGTTCTCTTCGACCGTCATGTGGGGAAACAGGGCATACGACTGAAACATCATGTTGACCGGGCGCTCATGCGGCGGCACCTTGGTCATGTCCGCATCTTCGATCATGATCCGCCCCGCGCTCGGGCGAGGCGAACCCGGCCAACATGCGCAGCAGCGTCGTCTTGCCGCAGCCGGAGGCGCCCGACCAGCGCGAACATCTCGCCCTTGTAGATCCGCAGATTCACGCTGTCGACGGCGGTGAAGGCGCCGAAGGTCTTGTTGATGCTCTCGATGAGGATTTGCGGCTTCGCGTCCGGATCGAGCCAGGGCCGGTCGGCGATCGATTTCGGAGTAGCGGCCACGCGTACTAGAACTCCGCGGGCGGTGTCGCGCGCCGGCGTTCGGGCGCGAAGAAGGGCCGCTCGACCACCTGCGCTCGCGACATTCGACGCTCCCATACGAGTTCACGGTTCAAGTAGATTTCCGCCCAGACAGTCGAGCCGACGTGATAATGCGGCGCGTCGACGATAGCAAGGGCGATATTGCGCTTGCAAGTCGGCGACCAAATCGCCGAAGTGACGCTGCCGATCTCGCGCTTGCCGCTGTCGTCGGTGTAGAGCAGCGCATTGTGGGCCGGCTTGTTGCCGGCGATGTCCAGGCCGACGAGCTGGCGGCGCAGGCCCTGCGGCCATCTCGTTCAGCAGCGCGCGCCGCCCCGTGAAATGCCCCTTCTTGAAATCCACCAGCCATGCCAGGCCCAGCTCCAAGGGCGAACGATCGCGCCCGGTGCGAATGGTGTGTTCGGCCGACACGAAATCGACGTTCGGCAGCAAGAACCCGGCCTCGATGCGCGCGACGTTCAAGGCCTGCGAACCGATGGCGCGAATGCCCCGCGAACGGCCCGCCTCCATCAAGGCATCCCACACGGCTTCGGCCGACTCGGGCTCCATCCACAGTTCATAACCCAGATCGCCGGTAAACCCGGTGCGCGACACCGTCAATGGATGCGTTCCGAGGGTGAAGTAGCCGATCTCGAAGGGCTTGAGTGCCTCGATCCCCTGCAAACCCAGCGCCTTGAGCACCGCGCAGGAGGTCGGGCCCTGCACCGCGAGGGCGGCTATCTGCTCCGTGACCTCGCCGATCTCGACGTCGAAGCCGATCGCCGAATCGAGCAGCCAATCGATCTGGCGTTCCGCCGTGCAAATCCGATATTCCCCCTCGCCCAGGCGAAATATCGTGCCGTCATCGATGAGATGCCCGGCATCGTTGCACCACACGCAATAGGCCACCCGGTCCGGCTTGAGCTTGGCGACATCGCGGGTCACCAAGCGATTGAGGTAAGCCAGCGCATCCGGGCCGCACACGCGGTACTTCACCATGGGCGTCAAGTCATAGAGCGTCGTCGCGTTGCGAATCGCGAAATATTCCTGCTCCATGGTGCGTGAACACATCCACCGTGGTGTATCCCGCCCAGGGGATGAAGCTGTCGACCTGGGACAGCGCGCGGGCACGCTCGTGAAACGGAGTCTTGAGCAGCGGCTGCTTGAAGTGCGGCACGGGGGATTCGATCATGGTGTCAGCCCAATTTGAGTACTTGCCGCGCGGCGTTGCGGCCGGCGACGCCCATCACTCCGCCTCCCGGATGACAGCCGGCGCCGCAGAGGAACAAACCGTCCACGGGCGTCCGGTACTGCGCCGCTCCCGGCACCGGGCGAACCATCAGGAATTGATCGAAGGCCAATTCGCCGTGATGCCAGTGTCCGCCGCTGATGCGGAATTCCCGCTCCATGTCGGCCGGAGTCAGCAATTCCGCCGCGACGATGGAGCCGCGCAGCCCGGGGGCGAATCGCTCCAGCGCATCCAATGCCGTATCCATGAAACGCTGCCGGCCGTTCTGCCAGCCTTCCTTGAGCGCGTACGGCGCATATTGCACGATGGCCGACAGCACATGCTGCCCTGCCGGCGCCAGCGCCGGGTCATTGACGCGTCGGAACGGTCACTTCCATGGCCGGCGCCGCCGAGAACTCGCCGTACTTCGAGTGATTGTAGGCATGCTCGATGTATTGCATCGACGGCGCGAGCAGCAGCCGGCCGCGCAGGCTCGCCTCGCTCGACGCCGCTGAACGACGGCGCGCGGTTCAATGCCAGATGCAGCTTGGCGGCAAGCCCGCGCGAGCGAATATGGTCGACCCGGCGCACGAAGCCGGTATCGAGATGCCGCGCTCCCAGCAGGCGCAGGAAGGTGGTCTTCGGATCCGCGCTGGAAATCACGCAGCGCGCGCCGATGCTCTCGCCGGACTCGAGCACCACGCCGCAAGCGCGGTCGCCCTCCACGAGGATGCGGGCAACCGGCGCCGCGGTGCGTATCGTCGCTCCGGCCGCCACCGCCGCCTTGGCGAGCGCATTGCACAGTGCGCCCATGCCGCCCTTGGGCTGCGACAGCCCGCAAGCTCCCGCCGCGGATTGCGCAGCCAGCCGGTACAGCAGGGTCAACACCGTACCGGGCGAACGCGGGCCGAAGTTGCTGCCGAGCACGGCATCGAATGCCAGCGCCCCCTTGAGCGCCGCGGAAGCGAAATTCTCTTCGAGCAAATCATAGACGTTCATGCCGCCGATTCGCAGCAGCTCGCGCATGTCGCGCTTTCCCAGCCTGCGTATCTGCCAGCCGAGGCGCAGCAGCGCGAGACGATCGGCCCAGGCCGTCGTGCCGAGACGCGGCGGCACGCGCGAGAACAGAGGCACCAGAGCCGCGGCGAAGCGCCGCATGCGCGCCGTGTACGCCGAGTACGCCTGCGCATCCTCGGCCGACAGGCCGTTGGCCGACGGATTTTGGCCCGCCTCCTCCGGACTGAAGACCAGCCGCGCGGCGCCGGGCAGCAGCGCCGTGGTGGCCATGCCCTGCGCCGCCCATTCCAGTCCATGGGACTCGAGCTGCAATTCACGCAGCAAATCCGCCGGCATCTGGTGCAGCAGGTGCGCGCCGGCCGATACCCGGAAACCCGGCGCGAACTCCCGGGTCAGGGACGCGCCGCCCACCTGGGCCGCCGCCTCGAGCAGCAGCACCGAGCGGCCGCCGCGCGCCAGAGTCGCCGCGCACACCAGCCCATTGTGACCGCCGCCGATGACGACGCAGTCGTAGCGCGATTGCATGGCGGAGTCGGCCACGGTCAATGCGCTCGCCCGAGGTCGCGCAGCACCGCGCGGGCGGCATTCGCGCCGGGCGCGCCCATGACGCCGCCGCCCGGGATGGGTGCTCGAGCCGCACATGTACATGCCGCGCACCGGCGCCCGATACTGCGCGTAGCCCGGCACCGGGCGATTGAACAGCAGCTGGTCCATGGTCAATTCACCTTGAAAGATATTGCCCTCGGTGAGTCCCACTTCGTTTTCTATGTCCCAGGGCGTGCGGATTTCCGCGTGCAGGATCAGGTCTTTGAAATTCGGGCTGTGCTGCGCGATGGTGTTGATCACGGTGTCGCCGAAGGCCTGCCGCTTGGCGGCGTCCCACGGGCCGTCGGCCAGCTCGTACGGGCAGTACTGAACGAAGACCGACATGTAGTGCTTGCCGTCCGGAACCATGGTCGGATCGATCTGCGAGGGAATGAGCATGTCGATGTACGGTGCCCGCGACCAGCGCCCGTCCTTCCAGTCATCGTAGGCGCGCTCCATCATTTCGACGGTGTCGGTGACGTGCATGTCGCCGCGTATGCTGGGCGAGCCCTGCGGTATGGCCGGAAACCGCGGCAGGCCGTCCAAGGCAATGTTCAATTTTCCGGAGGAGCCGCGGATCTTGAAATTCCTGACCTGCCGCAGGAACTCATCCGGCAAATCCTTCGCGTCCATGGTTTCGAGAAAGGTGCGGCGCACGTCCAGATTGGAAATGACCAGCCGCGCGTGAATTTCCTCCCCGTCCGCCAGCGCGACTCCGGTCGCCCGCCCATTGCGCACCAGGATCTTCGCGACGGGCGCGGCACTGCGGATGGTGCCGCCGCTGGCCTCGAAGGAGGCGCCGAGCGCCTTGGTGATCGAGCCCATCCCGCCGCGCGCGAAGCCCCAGGCGCCGACCGTATCGTCGATATCGCCCATGTAGTGATGCAGCAGCACGTAGGCGGTGCCCGGCGAGCGCGGCCCCAAGGCCGTGCCGATGATGGAGCTGCCGGCAAAGTGCGCCTTGACGATTTCGCTCTCGAAATACTCGTCGAGAAAATCCGCGGCGCTCATGGTCCAGAAGCGCAGCGTGTCGTACATGCGCTCCTCGCCCAGGCCGTGGAAGCGCTTGCCCAGGTACAGCAATTCCTTGATGTCGCGCGGCTTGAACGAGGTCGGATCCGGCGGCTCGCGCATCAGCAGCGGCTTGATGAATTTGCATTGACGCATGACATCGCGCGCGTAGCGATCGTAGGCTTCCGCGTCGCGCTTCGAATGCCGGGCGATCTCCCGGCGCAGCGCATCGTGGTTGTCGTAATCGGCCAGATGTCCGCCGCCCTGCATCATGGTGACTCCGCCCTCGTAGGGAATCACCTGCAGCCCGTACTTCGGCAGTTCGAGAGTGCGGATGATCTCGGGCCGCAGCAGGCTGCACACGTACGAGCAATTCGAGTACGTGAAATCCTCGTACAGGCGGCGGCTGACCGCCGCGCCGCCGATATAGGGCTGGCGCTCGAGCACCAGCACCTTCAGCCCCGAGCGCGCGAGATAGCACGCGGCCACCAAGCCGTTGTGGCCGGCCCCGACGATGATGGCGTCCAGGTCGGCGGGCGTTTTCACGGGGCCGCCGCTCAAGCAGTCACTTTCTGCGTGGCGCCGCTCGACTTCAGCGTGGCATCGACCGCGATTTCGAAGGCCTTCAACGTGTCGGCGAGGCAGGACGCATCGTGCGCCGCGGACACGAACCAAGGCTCGCGCGAATCGGGCTCGCACAGCACGCCCTCGTCATGCAGCACCTGCGCCATGGCATCGTAGAAGGAATAGTCGCTGCTCTTCCAGGCGCGATAATTGCGCGGCGGCTCGTGCGCGAAGTACAGGCCGCTCATGGACGGGTGGCCGACGAAGCTGTGGGCGATGCCGCGGGCGCCGAGCACCGCGCGCATGCCGTTGCGCAGGCGGGTGCCGTAGTCGGCGATCCGCTCCAGCGCATCGGTTTCGTCGAGAATCTGCAGTGTCTTCTCGGCGGCCGCCAGCGATATGGAATGCGCCGTATAGGTGCCGCCGTGCGCGACGCCATGGCCGATCTTGCGCATGATGTCCTCGCGGCCCGCCAGCACGGAAATCGGATAGCCGTTGGCCACGGCCTTGGCGAAGGTGCACAGATCGGCCTTGATCCCGTAGAGTTCCTGCACGCCGCCGCGCGCCACCCTGAATCCCGGTCTTCACCTCATCGATGAGCAGCACCACGCCGTGCTTGTCGCACAGCGAGCGCGCCGCGCGCAGATATTCCGGCTCGGCGGCGATGCCGAGGCAATTGCCCATGATGGGCTCGATCAGCAGGCAGGCGATCCGGTGCGAGTGGCGCTTGAACACATCCTCCAGCTGATTCGCATCGTTGGCCTGCACGAAGTGCGCGAAGCTGCGCGTGCTCAGCGGCACGCCCTCGCTGTACGGCTTCACCTCGGGGTCGCCCACCTGCGACCATTTGTCCATGGGCGTGAACCACATGGCCGCATCGAACAGCCCGTGATAGCCGCCCTCGAGAATCACGTAGTCGTCCTTTCCCGTGTAGGCGCGCGCCAGGCGCAGCCCCGCCATGACCGCTTCGGTGCCCGAATTGGAGAAGCGCACCAGCTCGGCGGCCGGCACCATTTTGGAAATGCGCTCGGCCACGGTGAATTCGCGTTCGGTGGACAGCGCGAACACGCCGCCCACCTCCATGCCCTCGCGCGCCGCCTGATCGACTTCAGGATGCGCATAGCCGAGAATGGCCGGACCATAGCCCATGCGATAGTCGACGTACGCATTGTCGTCGAGATCGATGATGCGCGCGCCCACGCCCTTCTTCACGTAGATGGTGCGCTCCTCGCCCCAGTAGCGGAAATTGGAAGCCACGCCGAGCGGCAGGCGTTTGACGGCGCGTTGGAATTGCGCGTTGCTCTTGGTCAGGTTTCTGGCCATGACGTCCCCTTCATTTTGGTTGGGTAATCAGATGGGATTTTGTGCGACCGTAACATTCGCCGCGCGGCTCGTCCAGAAATATTATATGGTCATATAAATCACGGGCCGCCGGTGACCTCCGGTGGCGCCGGCCGCGGATCCGCAGAATTCGCTGAATGCCGCGCTGATTGCGACGTTTATATTGGTTTTTCCCGATTTTTCCCGGATAATATCTTGCTGCACCGCTCCCGACTTGCCAACGATGCGGCCCTTCGGCGTACATTAAATAACCATATAATCGCCGCCGGGGAAAACCATGACCAACCTGTCCGTCGCGAAGCGCCCCGACGAGGCCGCCGGCGCACTGCCGCAGGCGCTGCCCGCCTGGGTTTACAACAACGGCGAACTGACCCGGCTCGAGCTCGAGCGCATTCTGCTGCCGAGCTGGCAGATCGTGTGCCACGTCAATTCCATCCCCAAGGCGGGCGACTACGAGACCTTCGATTTGGGCCCGAAAGCGTCCTGGTGCTGCGCGACCGCGACGGCTCGATACGCGGCTTTCACAATGTCTGCCGGCATCGCGGCGCGCGCCTGTTGGACGGCTCGGGAAACTGCCCCACCGACCATTACCTGCCCCTATCACGGCTGGACCTACCGGCACGACGGCGGTCTGATCGGCATGCCCGTTCGCGAGAGCTTTCCCGGACTCGATCGCGCGGAGCACGGCCTGCGCCCGGTACGCACCGACATTGCCTTCGGCTTCGTCTTCGTCTGCCTGGCCGGCGACCCGCCGCCGGTGTCGAAGGTCTGGGGAGCGCCTGGCCGAGGAACTCCTGCCCTATCGGCTCGAGGAGATGGTGCCGCTCGAGCCCATTTCCCAGGAGATCATGGCCGTCGATTGGAAGATCGCCATGGACAATTATCTCGAGTCCTACCACGTGCCCATCGGCCATCCCGGTCTGTACCGCATGTTCACGCCGGACTACGAAGACCAGGCTTCGGTACCGGGCGTCGCGCGCGGCATCAGCTGGCTGCGCGAGAAAGAGTCGCCGCGCTGGTCCGAAGGCCTGTATCAGCGCCTGATCGGCAAGGTCACCGCGCATTTGCCCGAAGATCAGCGCCGCTGCTGGCGCTTCTACAGCGCGTTGCCGAATTTGGGCATCGACGTGTATCCCGGAGCGCATGGATTTCTTCCAGGTGCTGCCGGACGGCCCCGGCCGGTGCATCGTTCGCGGCGCCGTGTTCGGCTTGCCCGACGAGCGGCGCGAAATGCGCGCGATCCGCTACCTGAGCTCGCGCATCAACACGCAGGTGAACAACGAGGACAAGTGGCTCTGCGGCCGCGTGCAGCGCGGGCTCGCCTCCGGCAGCTACCGGCCCGGGCCCGCTGTCGCAGCTCGAGCGCTGGATGCTCGAATTCCACAACCTGCTGCGCGAGCGCATTCCCGAATTCGCGCTCGCCAACGCGCCTAAACACTTCGCCTAGGGGCGGACCATCGCTAAATCCCGCGCACCTTTTAATATCGCTCGACGGGTAAAAGCCTGGTGAAGGGGTAGGTGGTCATGAATCGACCACCTGAATCCGCCAGTGGTCGATTCATGACCACCTACCCCTCCGCCAGGCCTTAAGCCGCCGAACTATTAAACGCAGGGGCGGGATTTAGCCGAGATTGATCCAGGCGGACTTGGTTTGGGTGTAGGAGAGCAGGCTTTCGACGCACTTGTCGCGGCCCTGGCCCGACTGTTTGTAGCCGCCGAAGGGCTGGGTCATGTCGCCGTGATCGAAGCAATTGACCCAGATGACGCCGGCCTCCAGATCGCGCACCGTCTTGTGAGCCACGCTCAAGTCGCGGGTCCACACCGACGCCGCCAATCCGTAAATCGAATCGTTGGCCACGGTCAGCGCTTCGGCCAGGCCGTCCACTACGATGGCGGCCGCCACGGGCCCGAAAATCTCTTCTTGGGCGATGGTCATGCGGTTGTTGACGCCCGAGAACAGCGTGGGATTGACGAAGGCGCCCGGCAGATCCGGCGTGCTGCCGCCGAACTCGAGGCGCGCGCCTTCCGACTTGCCGCGGTCGATATAGCCCATGACCCGCGAGCGGTGTGCAGCGGTCACCAACGGGCCCAAATTGGTGGTGGGATCCAGGGGATCGCCGGCTCGATACGCATCCTTGCCGCGCTCGATGAATCGCGCCAGAAACTCCTTGGCGATGGGGCGATCGAGCAGCAGGCGCGAACCCGCATTGCATACTTCGCCCATGTTGCCGTAGATGCCGTTGATGGCATAGGTCACCGCCGTGTCCAGATCCGGCAGGTCGGCCAGGAATATTTGCGGCGTCTTGCCGCCGCACTCGAGACTGACGCGTTTCATGTTGGATTGGCCCGCGTAAATCAGCATTTGCTTGCCGATTTCGGTCGAACCGGTGAACGCGATCTTGGCCACATCGTTGTGCAGAGCCAACGCCGCGCCGGCGGCCTCTCCCAAGCCGTTCACCACATTGAAGACGCCCGGCGGCCCCCCGGCCTCGACGAATAGCTGCGCCATCAACAATCCGGACAGCGGCGATTGCTCGGCCGGCTTCAACACCACCGAATTGCCGGCGGCCAGCGCCGGAGCGACCTTCCAGGCCGCCATCAGCAAGGGATAATTCCAGGGCACGATACAGCCGACCACGCCCAAGGGCTCGCGCAGAATGTAGTGAAACGCATCCGCCGCGGTGGCGGTCACCGTACCATCCATCTTGTCGATCAATTCGCCGAAGTACGCGAAATTCCTCGCCGCCGACGGCACATCGATGGTCACCATGTCGGTGATGGGCTTGCCCATGCACAGGGTATCGAGCAGGGAGAATTTCTCGACGTTCTCCTCCAGAAGCCGGGCTGTAGGCCGCCATGACCGCCATGCGATCACGCGGCGCCTTGCGGCTCCACACACGGGAGGCGAAGCTGCGCTTGGCCGAAGCCACGGCCAAATCGATGTCGGCCGCCGTGCCGGCGCTCACCTCGCACAGGGGCGCTCCGGTGGCCGGATTCACCACGGTGAAGCGGCCGCGCGCGACTGAATCCACGTATTCTCCGTCGATGAAATGCCGAGTCTCGTAGCGCACGCCCGCGGCGCGCGCATGCCAATCTTTGGTGGTCAGGGAGGTCAAATTCATTGCGCATTACTCCGGATAAAAAATCGCCGCCATTGACATCAGTATAATGATTTTTCTTACAAGTCGTTCGGCGGCTTGGCGAAGCCCATCATCGGCACGAGCGCGGTCAGTTGCCGCCGGAACGCCGCCACGGCCGCGGCGCGCCTGCGCCCCGTCCGCCGCTTCGTGGCCGAAAGTGACGATGCCGTTCTGGGTCGATTCCGCGACGGCGATCGCCGACGGGCGCGTATAGGGGTTCAGCCGCGACGCCAGATACGCCGCGACGCGCGCCGGCCCCTCCGCCTCGCACACGGTGTAGTCATAGCGCCGCAACAGACTGCGGCCCGCGTCCGCTCGGCAGCGCCTGCAGGATGGTGAAGCCGTCGGGCCTCAACTCGACGAGGTGATTCGGCGCGAGGAATCGCTGCTGCCAGTGAGAATCCGCAGCGGCTCCCACGATGCGGCTGGTACGCGCGAACGCTCCAACCGCCGGGGTCAGCCTGGCGCGATCCGCCGATCATCGCCGATTCGAGCCACTGTTCGATCACGAGCTTCCAATCCGCGGCGACGGCCGTCTCGGCCGGCGGCCCCAAGAGCCGTGCACCCGGCGGGCGGGAGAAATCGGCCCAAGGATCCTCGGCCGGTGCTTGCCGCAGGGCAGCGCCCCGCGGGACGCACGAGAATCAGGCCGTCCGATCATGCGCAGGTCCAGGGCCAACAGATGCGACGGTCCCGCGCGCGCCGCGGCGCCTGCCGTCGAGTTCGAATTGCAGCCCATGAATCGCGCACTGAATGCTGTCGATGTGGCCGGCAGCGCGCCGCGAGCAGTATGTGCGGCGCCTCGCTGCAGCTATTGCGAAACGCGCGCACCTGCCCCGCCGCATCGCGCAACGACCAGTGCCCGCTCGACCCCGAGGTCGACGGCGAGAAAATCCCCGGCGCGGGGGATTTGCGCCTGGTCGGCCGGCCAACTGCCAGGAGTCCTGGAACACCGCATCCCGCTCGATGGCGAACAGGCGGGTATTGGCGTATACCCAGCCCGCCGGGCGCCTCATGCCGGCTGCCGCGCCGGCATCGCTCGGCACGGCGGCGAATTGGCCCGGAAAGATCGACCGCAGGTAGGCCATGGCCCTTTGCTTGGCGGCGAGCGCGATCGATATCGGCCTCGGTTCGGAAAGCGAAGTCCTGCCACAGCATTTCCAGCACGCCGATGAGGCCGAGCGCGATCCCGTCCGGATCCAGCTGCGGCTGGGAGGTCTCGACGATCATCCGCTCGATGAGCTCGCGCACCAAGGACGCAAAGCTCTCGTCCTTCTGTCCGCAAATATCGTAGTATTCCTGCCGTGAACTGGCCTCGCCCCAAAACGCATACCAAACCGAGACCTTGCGCGGGCTGGCGATCTCCGGGTCGAGATACAGATCGACCATCAACTGCAGCGCTGCAACCGGCCTGGATTTGAGGCGCGTCACGGGCACCAACAATTGCTCCTCGAACTCGGCCGCGAGGAATTGCAGAGACGCGACCAGCATGGCCGCTTTGGAGGCGAAGTAGAATCGCACGATGCCGGGAGACATTTTCGCGAAGGCCACTACTTTTTCGACCGTCGTGCGCGACGGCCCGTAGATGTGCAAGGCGGAAATGCACGCATCGATCAGACGCTGACGCTGCCGGCTGTGGGCATTGCGCGCGCGGGGGACACGGGCCGGTTTATGGGACTTTTTCTTGGGATTACGCATGCTTGGGCTTAGGCGCTTATGACATCGGCGACACATGAGGACGGGCGCGCGCTGCCGCGCCCGCCGCCGGGAGAGTGGCTGAAGCGCCACGGCAAGTGGCTCATCATCCTGCCGCCCCTGCTGTTTCTGCTGGTCTTCTTTCTCATTCCCTTCGGATTTGCCCTGGTCATCAGCTTTGCCGATACGGCGATACGCGTGCCGCCCTTCACGGACATTCTATCCGTCAGCCCCGACTGGCACATCCACCTCACGCTGAACCTCGGTAATTTCAAATATTTGTTCACCGACGAAGTGTATGGTCTTTCGTACCTTTATTCGCTCAAGACCGCGTTTTTTTCCACCCTGATCTGCCTGTGCATAGGCTATCCGATGGCCTATGCCATCGCCCGGACATCGAAGAGCACGCAGAGCATCCTGCTGCTCATCATCATCCTGCCGTTTTGGACCTCGTTCCTGCTGCGCGTTTACGCGCTCGAAGGCATCATTCGAGAGACCGGGCTGCTCAACACCGCACTGCTGTGGCTGGGGGTGATCCATCATCCGCTGCAGATCATGCGTACGACCTTCGCGGTGTACCTGGGAATCATCTATTCCTATCTGCCCTTCATGGTCCTGCCCTTGTTCGCCACGCTCGAGAAGCTGGATCATTCCCTGCTCGAGGCGGCGGCGGACCTGGGCAGCCCGCCGTGGCGGGCCTTCCTCGAAGTGACTCTGCCCCTGTCGATGCCGGGCATCATCGCCGGGTTCCATGCTGGTGTTCATTCCGGCGATCGGTGAATTCGTCATCCCCACCCTGCTCGGCGGCCCGGATAATCTGATGATAGGACGGGTGCTGTGGGACGAGTTCTTCGGCAACCGCGATTGGCCCGTCGCCTCCGCCGTGGCCATCGCGTTTCTGGTGCTGCTGGTCGGCCCCATCGCCCTGTACCAGCATTACAACACCAAGCAGCTCGAGGCCTAGGATGGAGAACCGCATCTCGCCCTTCCTGGTCTCCATCCTCTGCATCGGCATCGCGATTCTGTACATTCCCATCCTGGTATTGATCGGCTATTCCTTCAATGCCTCCTCGCTGGTGAGCGTCTGGGGCGGCTTTTCGACCGCCTGGTACACCGAGCTCGTGCACAACGACCAGATCCTGGACGCCGCGTGGCTGTCGCTCAAAATCGGCGTGGTGGTGTCCACCGGGTCCGTCGTCTTGGGCACGCTCGCCGCGATTTCCCTGGTGCGGTTCAAGATATTCCGCGGCCGCCTGCTGCTGACCGGAATGGTCAACGCGCCGCTGGTGATGCCGGAAATCGTCACCGGCATCACCCAGCTGCTGCTGTTCGTGTCGATGCTGCATTTGCTGGGATGGCCGCATCGCGGCTTCACGACCATCGTGATCGCGCACATCGCGTTCTGCAGCGCCTACGTGACGGTCACCGTGCAATCGCGTCTGGCGAGCGCCGACCGTTCCTTGGAGGAAGCCGCCATGGACCTGGGCTCCGGGCCGGTCCGCGCATTCATCGACACCACCCTGCCCAGCCTCGTTCCGGCACTGACCTCGAGCTGGCTGCTCAGCTTTACGCTGTCGCTCGACGATCTGGTGATTTCGAGCTTCGTGTCCGGACCCGGCGCCAGCACTCTGCCCATGGTGATCTTCTCGAAGGTGAAGCTGGGCGTGAGCCCCGACGTCAACGCGCTCGCCAGCCTGATGATCTGCCTGGTCGGAGCCTGCGTGCTGCTGGCCGGCTACCTCATGCGCCGCACCGAACGTCAGCGCGTGCTCGATGCGCAGATGGCCGAACGCTGACGCCCTGTCTGCGTTACGCCTTGCCCACATAGCGCGGGTCGTGCGCCGGCCGGCCGAAAATCTCGCGCAGGCGGGACTCGAACGTGCTCAGCGGCTCCGACGGATAGCCGGGATCGAATGAGCACTGATCCCAATTGGCGCAGAAATCCTTGCAGGCCTGATACCAGCGATGGTCGCGAAACTTGTCGCGGGCATTTCGATCGCGGCCGTTGTGATGCGCGTAGTAGTACGTCTGAAACAGGCCATGCTGCTCGACTATCCACGTGACCTCGGGACGCACATAGGGCCGGATGATTCCTGCGGCGATTTCCGAGTGGTTGTACGGCGCCAGGTCATCTCCCATATCGTGAATCAGCGCGGCGACGATGAGTTCGTCATCGGCCCCGTCCCGCAGGGCGCGGGTCGCAGTTTGCAAGGAGTGCCCCAGGCGGCTCACCGGATACCCCTGCAAGCCGTCGTCCAGTTTGAGCAGCGCCGCCAATATTCGGTCCGGCAACGCAGTGGAGGTAATCGCGTTCGCATTCCTCCAGCAACGCATAGTCCTCGCGGGTGCCGTCCTCCATGCGGTGAAAACTCACCACTCGGGCTCCGGTCACGGCTTTTTCGGCGCAATCTTCTGTCATTTTGGCGGTCATTTGGCGGTCTTCACCCGTGTCCAGGTGCGTGTGCGAATGCGTTCGGTCGCTGGCGGACGCCTCGTCGGACCTGTACAGCCGGGCCTCGATCTGCGGGGTCGGATACAGCGTCGGATCGTTGAGAATACTGGGATTTACCCAGTGGGCGCGAGGCGAGATTGTCATTGCCGTAATAGATCGTCGTTGGTGATCTCGGCGATCACGTCCGGCCGCAGCATGAAATTGATGAATTGATACGCGGCCTGCGGGTGAGGTGCGCCCTCCGGGATGAGCAGCGAGGTGAAATTCTGATTGGCTCCCTCCTTGGGCACCGTAAAGGCGAGATTGACGTTGACGCCCACGGCCCTTGCACGCGCCCGCGACAGCGCGTAGTCGCTCGACCAGGACATCGCGATGCAAATCTCCTTGTTGGCCAATCCGTTCAAGTACTCCGATGAATCGAAGGAGCGGACATAGGGGCGCACCTTGAGGAGCAAATTCTCCGCCGCCTTGAAATCCTGCGGCTTGGTGGTATTCGGATCCAGCCCCAAATATTGCAGGGCCAGCATCAGCGTATCCGGCGCGGAGTCCAGGAAGGTAACGCCGCAATCGGCGAACTTCGCGACGATTTCCGGCTTGAATATCATGTCGAGGCTGTTGACCGGCGCGTTCGGCATGCGCGCCTTGATCATGTCGACATTGTAGGCGAAGCCATTGATGGCATGCATATAGGGCACGGAGTGCGCATTGCCGGGATCGTGAGTGGTCTGAATGGCAAGAATGCGCGGGTCCAGGTTCTTCCAGTTCGGCAACTTGCTCCGATCGAGCGGAATGTAAACGCCTGCCTTGATTTCCCGCCCGGAATATTCCGTGGAAGCGATCACCACATCGTAGCCGGAACTGCCGGCCAAGAGCCGGGCGTCCATGGTTTCCTCGGAGTCGTAGACATCGTAGATGACCTTGATTCCGGTCTCTTTCTCGAATTCGGCGATGGTGTTGCGGCCGATGAAATCCGTCCAGTTATAGATGAAAAGGCGCTTCTCCTCGGCTGACGCGGACTTCACTCCGCAGCCCGAGACCAAGGCCATCATCAACAGCACCGCTGCGTCGGCGGCGTGAAGTCGGCTGAATTTCATCCCGTTAGCTTACCATCGCGTCATCCTTCGATTCGGCTCAGTGGACGTCCCCGCTCGCCAGGACCTCGGTCAGACTCTGATCGAGCAGCGCGATCGCTTCATCCACATCGCCCTCATCGATGACCAGCGGCGGCATGAAGCGCACCGTGCTCTGTCCGCAGGACAGTAAAATGAGGCCGTTGTGATAGGCGCGGGTGATCAAGGCATCGCAGAGCTTCTTGGCCGGCTCCTTGCCGGCGCGGTCCTTCACCAATTCGACGCCGATCATCAGTCCCTTGCCGCGCACCTCGCCGACCACCGCGAATTTGTCGGCGAATACTTTCAGCCGGCGCATGAAGTAGTCGCCGACCTTGGCCGCGTTGGCGCAATATTCGCGCTCGACCAGATCGATGGTCGCGAGCGCAGCGGCGCAGCACAGGGGATTGCCGCCGAAGGTATTGCCGTGCGCGCCGCGGGTCCACTTCTGCATGATGCTGCGCTTGGCCACCACCATCCCGATGGGCAGTCCCGAGCCCAGCCCCTTCGCCAAGGTCATGATGTCCGGCGCAACATCCCAGTGCTGCGCGGCGAACATCTTGCCGGTGCGCCCGATACCGGACTGCACTTCATCGAATATCAGCATAATCCCATGCCGATCGCAGAGCTCGCGCAGGCCCTGCAGGAATCCGTCCGGCGGCACCAGATAGCCGCCCTCTCCCTGAATCGGCTCGATGAGAATCCCCGCCACTTCGCTCGCGGGCACATTGTGCACGAACAGGACGTCCTCGATGTAGCGAAGCACGGCGCGGCCCTGATCCGCGACCCGAAAACAGCGGCCGATAGCTATTCGGATAGGGCACATGCGTCACGCCGGGCATGCTGGGAAAGAAGCCCTTCTGCTGCGTGTACTTGCTGGAGGTGAAGGACAGCGAACCCATGGTCCTGCCGTGGAAACCGCCCAGAAACCCGATGAAGCGGCCCCGTCCCGTGGTGTAGCGCGCCAATTTCAAAGCCGCTTCCACGCTCTCGGTGCCGGATTGCGCGAAGAAGCTCATGACCGGCTCCTTCATGGGCGACAGAACATTGAGACGCTCCGCCAGCTTGACCTGGCCCTCGTGCCAGTAGTCCGACGAAATGTGCAAGAACTTGTCCGCGGCATCCTTGATGGCCTGAACCACCGCCGGGTGGCTATGGCCGGTGCTGCACACCGCGATGCCGGCGGCGAAATCCAAAAAGCGGTTGCCGTCCACATCCCAGATTTCCGCACCCTTGCCGTGCGACATGACGAAGGGATAGTCGCGCGGATAGGACGGCGAGACGACGAGCGCATCGCGCGCGAGCAACTCTCGAGCCTTGGGGCCCGGCAAATCGGTTTTGATGTTCGGCTTTTTCATATTCCAGTCCAGCTCCCCCGGTAATGCATTCATTATAGCGAGTGCCCGCATTCTTTGATTCGTATCGTCAAAGCGATTACGATCTGTGCGATGCGATCTGTCAACGTCCACCCCACCATAGATCGCGAAGATCGCTGATGAAGGACACTGCGCGTCCACAACTTACTGGGCTTTTGGATGTGCGTCGCCTTGGTGGTCGGCAATTCGATCGGCTCGGGCGTATTCTTGCTGCCCGCCTCGCTCGCTCCCTACGGCCTGAACAGCGTGCTCGCCTGGGGCTTCACGGCGTGCGGCGCCATTCTTCTCGCCATCGTATTCGCGCGCTTGAGCCGTGCCTTCCCGGCGGCGGGCGGCCCGTATGCCTATGTGCATCTGGCCTTCGGGCCCTTCACCGCGTTCATCGTGGCATGGGGCTATTGGATTTCGATCTGGGTGGGGAACGCCGCCATCGCCACCGGCGCGGTCAGCTATTTGAGTCCGCTGCTTCCGTGGATCGCCGACGTTCCGGGCGCCTCGGCGGCGGTCACCTTGTTCTTCCTCTGGCTGCTCACCTTCGTCAACTGGTACGGCATCCGCGCATCGGGCTGGGTGCAGAGCGTCACCACGGTGCTCAAGCTGCTGCCGCTGCTGGCGGTCGTCGGCTTGGGGCTGTTCTCGGTGCGCTCGGGCGATCTCGCGGCGGCCGCCGGCGGAATTCCGCTTGTCGCTCGAGCGGCACCACCGCCGCCGTCACGCTGACTCTGTGGGCCTTGCTGGGCTTGGAATCCGCCACCATCCCCGCCGACAAAGTGCGCGATCCGAGCCGCACCATTCCGCGCGGCGACGCTGCTCGGCACCGTCGTCACCGCGCTGATTTGCATCCTCGCCTGCACCACCGTGCTGCTGCTGGTGCCGCCGCAGAACGCTGGCGCAGTCGAATGCGCCGTTCGTCGACTTGGTGACGCTTACTGGGGCGATCGCGGCCGGCAAGCTGCTCGCCGTATTCGCCGCGATCAGCGGTTTCGGAGCGCTCAACGGCTGGATTCTGCTGCAGGCGGAATTGCCCAGCGCCATGGCGAAAAGCGGCGTGTTCCCGCGCATCTTCGCGCACGAATCGGCGCGGCGAACGCCGAGCTTCGCCCTGTTTTTCAGCAGCGGACTGGTCACTCTGCTGATCTTGATGAATTATCAGAAATCCATGGTCAGCATATTCACCTTCATGATTCTGCTGTCGACCACCGCCTGCCTGGTGCTGTACGCTGCTGTGCTCGCTGGCGCTGCTGCGCCTGCAATGGACCGGCCAATTGGCGGAGCAGCCCGCTGGGCGTGCCGCGCAGAGGAACGGTGCCGCTGGCCATCGTCGGTGTGGTCGCCACGGCCTACTCGCTATGGGCGATCGTCGGCGCCGGCGCCGAGGCGGTGTGTTGGGGCGCCGTGCTGCTGGCGCTCGGCGTGCCGCTGTATTTTCTGGTTCGCAAGAAATCTTAAGGGCCAACGCGATGTGGAGATCCTTCATTGCGGTATGCGGTGGGCGGCATGCTCGGGTGCCTGCTGCGCTGGTGCCTCGCCATTTTTCTGAACCGCTACTTCCCGACGATTCCGCCGGGCACTTTGGCGGCAAATCTCATCGGCTGCTACATCATCGGAATGGCCATCGCCTTCTTCACCACCTATCCGGCCTTCGCGCCGGAATGGCGGCTGTTCGTGACCACCGGATTTTGCGGCGGCTTGACCACATTCTCGACGTTTCTCCGCCGAGATCGTGATCCTGCTGCAATCGGGCCGCACCCTGTGGGCCCTGGGCGCCGTGGCGGCTCATCTGGCCGGCTCCCTGCTGATGACCTTCGCCGGCATCGCCACCGTCATCTGGTTCAAGGCCTAGCCGGCGCGCCGCAACCCTCGCAGCTGCCGAGTAAGCCGCGCGCGCGACACCATGGCGCGCACGATGGGCGTGGCGTTCTTGCTCGCCGCGCTCGATCACCAGCAAATGCGTGAGCCCGGCCTCTTCCAGCACGTGCAGCAAATCGCCGGCGCGTGCCGCTTGTATGCTCTCCCAATCCACCGACAATAATTTGTCCCACGGCGTCATGATGTGGCCGACGCGAATATCCTGGTGGCGGCTGTAATTGGATGTCTGCAGAAACTGCAGCGGCCTCTCGCCCTGGATGTCGTAGGAAGTGATCAATCCCACGATGCGCTGCTCGCGCATCACCAGCATCGCGCGAACGCCCAGGTGAATCATGTCTCCCAGAGCATCGTCGATCTGCCGTCTCCTCATCGACGGTGACGGGATGTTCTCGGGTGAAATCGGTGATGGCATGGATGGCCGGATCGCCGGGATCCAGAAACTGCCCGTCAGAGACGGAGCGGCGGGGCAATACGCATTCGCTGAAAATCCGTGGTCGGCATCAACGATCCGCTTTTCATGATGCACTAGACCTCGCGGCCGCTTGCGGGTTCCCTCAATGCTTGCGCAAGCTCGGACGGCTGTCCAGGACACCTCTTTGTGTGGCACCTCTTTGTGTGTTTTCACCTCAGTGTGGTATATTTAATTAGAGAACTAATTATTAGAGACCTTTGCAATGACCGATCTCGAGGAGCGTTTCAGCGGCGCCCTGCACAACACCTCCCGAGCCTGGCGCCAAGCCTTGGATCGGCGGCTCAAGTACCTGGGCGTCAGCCAGGCCAGTTGGATGACCATTGCGGTCGCCGCCAAAGCTCGTGAGCCCCTGTCGCAGTCCGAGCTGGCACAGAGTCTGGGCGTGGAAGGCGCGACCATGGTGGCCATGGTGGACCGTCTGGTGAAGGCGGGATTGGTCACTCGAGAGCCATCGACCACCGACCGCCGCGTCAAGCGAGTCGTGCTGACGGCGAGGCGGCAATCTGCTGTACGACAAGGTGCGCACGGAGGCCGCCGCATTTCGCAAGGAACTGCTGGCCAACATCGATCCGAAAAAACTGCTGGCGGCGACCGAACTTCTCGAAGCCTTGCAGGACATCATCGACACGGCGCCATGACCCGGCCGCTCAACCGCCCCATGATCACGTTGTCCATCATGCTGGCAACGATCATGCAAACGCTCGACGGCACCATCGCGAATGTCGCGTTGCCGCACATGCAGGGAACGCTGTCGGCCTCCCAGGATCAGATCGCCTGGGTATTGACCGCCTACATCGTGGCCGCAGCGATCGCGACGCCGCTCACCGGGTGGATGGTCGATCGCTTCGGGCAAAAAAATGTATTTCTGGCCTCCATCGCCGGCTTCACCGCCGCCTCCATGCTGTGCGGAATGGCCGAACTCGCTGGCGCAGATCGTCGCCGCGCGGCTGCTGCAGGGCGTGTTCGGCGCGGCCTTGGTGCCTTTGTCCCAGGTCGTGCTGATGGATATCAATCCCAGGGAAAAGCAGGGCCCCGCCATGGCCATCTGGGGCATGGGGGTCATGGTGGGACCGATACTGGGTCCCACGCTGGGGCGGCTGGCTGACCGACAGTTATAGCTGGCGATGGGTGTTCTTCATCAACGTGCCCATCGGCCTGCTGACCGGCTACGGCGTGTGGCGATACATCCGTCCGGTGCCGGGCCCGCGCACCCAGCGCTTCGACGTGTTCGGATTCGCCACCTTGAGCTTGGCAATCGGCGCGCTGCAGCTGCTGCTCGATCGCGGCCAGCAGAACGATTGGTTCTCCTCGACCGAGACCTGGATCGAGATGGTCGGTCTCGTCGTGGCGAGCACCTACTTCATCGCGCACACGGCTTTGACGCCCGCAAACAGATCCTTTCTCGACTATCGCCTGCTGAAGAATCGGAACTTCGTCACCGGTCTTCTGTTCATTTTCATCGTGGGCCTCGTGCTCTATGCGACGCGCGCCCTCATGCCCACCATGCTGGAGAACCTTCTCGATTATCCCGTGGCCACCGCGGGCTTGGTCACCGCGCCGGCGGGCATCGGCACCATGTTCGCCATGCTGATCGCCGGCCGCATCATCGGCAAGGTCGACCTGCGCCTGACCCTGTTCGTCGGCTTCATGCTCACGGCTTTCTCCCTGTGGCAAATGGCCGGCTACTCGCTGGATCTATCCGAAAGGGACATCGTGTGGCCCGGTGTGATTCAAGGGATAGGCACGGGATTGGTCTTCGTGCCCTTGAGCGCGGCGACCTTCGCCACCTTGAGTCCCGGCGATGCGCGCGCAAGGCACCGCCCTCTTCAGCCTGGTGCGCAACATCGGCAGCAGCATCGGCATATCGCTGGTGCAAACCATGTTGGTGCGCAACACCGTGATCGCGCACGCCTCGCTCACCGAGCGCATCACCTACGCCAATCCGGCCTGGCAGAATCCAGCCATCGCCAAGGCCTATGATCTCGGCACCTCGGGCGGCGCAGCCTTTCTCGACAGCTCGGTCACGCAACAGGCCGCCATGATGGCCTACATCAACGATTTCCGGCTGATGCTGTATCCTGACCCTGGCCGTCACGCCGCTGCTGCTCCTCATCCGCACGCCGGGCCGCGGAAAATCCGCTCCTGCCGACGCCCATGCCGTGATGGACTAATTCGGCCGTCTGGCCGAATTGAACGTCGCGAACGCGACGGCCCGAAGGGCGAGGTGCGCAGCACCGAGTACTGACTAGCCCGCAGCGGAGTCGGGGGCGGCATCGGCGAGCAGCCTGCCGGCCTTCGGCGCAATCCAGCGCTCGATGTCATCGAGCACCGTGAAGACGGCCGGCACGATGACCAGGGTCAGCGCCGTGGAGGTGATCAATCCGCCGATGACGGCGATGGCCATGGGTCCGCGGAAATCGCTGTCTCCGCCCCAGCCGATGGCCACCGGCAGCATGCCGGCCACCATGGCCACCGTGGTCATGACGATGGGCCGCGCGCGTTTGTGCCCCGCCTCGAGAATGGCTGCGAGGCGGGACTTCCCGGCGCGCATTTCTTCGATGGCGAAATCGACCAGCAGTATCGAGTTCTTCGCGACGATGCCCATCAGCATCAACACGCCGATCACCACGGGCAGCGAGAACGGCAGGCCGGTGAGCAGCAGCGCGAGCACCGCGCCGCCCAGGGACAGCGGCAGCGCCGACAAGATGGTGATGGGCTGGAACACGCGCACGAACAGCAGCACCAGCACGGCGAACACCATGAGCACGCCGGCGCCGACGGCCAGGAGCAAAATTCTGGTAGAGCTCCTTCATGAACTCGGTGTCCCCGGTTTCAACCAGGTGCACGCCCTCGGGCAGATGCTTCAGGGTCGGCACCGCGTATATCTTCTTGGTGGCGGTGCCGAGTTCGACTCCCGGAGCTCATGTCCGCCTCGAGAAACACGCGTCGGCTCTGATTGTAGCGGCGCACCGCCGAAGGTCCCTGGCCGAAGCTCAGATCGGCAACCGATCTTCAGAGGCACGCTGGCGCCCGAGGACGTGGGCACCGGAAGATTCTCCAGCGTCGTCAGATCGCGCCGCGCGCTCTCGATCAGGCTGACGCGGATCGGAATCTGACGGTCGCTCAAGGAGAACTTCGCGCCGTTCTGCGGCAGGTCGCCCGAGCGTCGCGATGCGAATCGTCTCGCTGATGCTTTGCACGCTCACGCCCAGTTGTGCCGCGATATCCAGCCGCGGATGCACCACGATCTCGGGCCGCGGCAGATCGCCCTTGATGCGCGCGTCGCGCACCTCAGGCAGCGCGCGTATCTCCGCAAGCACCTTGTGGCCCGTGGCTTCGACCAGATCCGGATCGTCGCCGGTCAAGTACAACTGTATGTCGCGCCCTCCGCCGTTCTGGGAGAAGCTCAGCTGCCCGTCGGGCACCTGGCTGAGCAGCGGCATCATTTTCTGCTCCCACTGCCTCTGGCTCATGCTGCGCTGGGAGCGCGGCACCAGGCTGATGTAAATATTGGCCAGACGGATCTCGCCGTCGTCGCTGCCGACGAACTCGACGATATTGGTCACCTCGGGGGATTTTCTCAGGATGGCGACGGCATCCGCGGAGACTCGCGCCGTATCCTCCAGCCTGCCGCCCGGAGGCAGTTCGATATCCAGCTCCGAATTCGAAAAATCCTCGGGCGGAATGAACGCGGTCGGGATGACCGACAGGCAGGCCAGCGACAGCAAAAAGAACACGGTGCCGGCCGCAATGGTCTTCCAGCGGTTGGCGACGCACCAGCGCAGCAGCGCCAGGTAGCGCGTCATGATGGGCCCGTCGACATTGTGCATGGCCAGGGAATCGCTGCGCAGCGCATAGGCCGCGAGCACCGGCGTGATCAAGCGCGCCACCATGAGGGAGATGAACACCGCCGCGGCGACCGTCAGGCCGAATTGCTTGAAGAACTGGCCGCTGATGCCGCCCATGAAACTGACGGGCAGGAATACGGCGATGATGGTGAAGGACGTCGCCACCACCGCGAGGCCGATCTCATCCGCCGCATCCATGGCCGCCCGAAAGCAGCTCTTGCCCATGCGCATGTGGCGCACGATGTTTTCTATCTCCACGATGGCATCGTCCACCAGCACGCCGGCGACCAGCGACAGCCCGAGCAAGGTGATCTGATTCAGAGTGAAGCCCATCCATTGCATGAAGGCGAAGGTGGGAATCGCCGACAGCGGAATGGCGAGCGCGGCGATCAGCGTCGCGCGCACATTGCGCAGAAAGAACCAGACCACGACGACGGCGAGTATCGATCCTTCGATGAGCGCGCTGATCGCCGAATGATAGGTGCGCAGCGTATGGTCGACGGTGGTGAATATGTTGGTCATCTGCACCGAGGGATTCTCGGTCTTGATCTTGTCGAGTTCGGCTTGCACCTCTCTGGCCACGGCGACATCCGAGGCGCCCATGGCCTTGAACACGCCGAACGTCGTCGCCGGGCGGCCGTTGAGCCGCGCGAGGGTGCGAATCTCCGCGATGCCGTCGTGCACGTCGGCAATTTCGCGCAGGCGCACCGAATTTGCCGCCGGGCAGTGATCATCTGGGTATCCCCCAGCGCCTCCGCCGTCTTGGCGCCGCCGAGCACGCGAATGGCCTGCTCGCCGCCGCCGACCTGGGCGCGGCCGCCCGCCGCATCCATGTTCAGCGCTCTGATTTGCTGATTGACCTCCGCCGCGGTCAGCCCCAGGGCCTGCAGCCGGCTCGGATCCAATTCCACGCGGATTTCGCGGTCGACGCCGCCGCTGCGCGACACCTGCGCGACACCCGGCAGCGCCAGCAGGCGCTTGGTGATCGTATTGTCGATGAACCAACTGAGCTGTTCCGGCGTCATGTTGGTGGTGGTCACCGCGTAGTACGCAAAGGCGCCGCCGTCGACGTTCTGGCGCGTCACCTGCGGCTCGAATATTCCCTGCGGCAGGTCATTGCGGACCTTGGCCACGGCATCGCGCACATCGGTCACCGCGCGATCGATCGGCGTGCCGATTTCGAACTGCAGGAAGATATTGACCTGGCCTTCGACGATGAAGGTGGTGATATTGCGCACATTGCCGATGCTCGATATGGAGCCCTCCACCTTTTGCGCGATCTGCGTCTCCATTTCCGTGGGCGCCGCGCCGGGCTGGGAAATGTTGACGTTGACCAAGGGGAAGGAGATATCCGGGATTCAGATTGATCGGCAGGCGGATGAACGCGACCACGCCGAGGAAGAACAGCACCACGAACAGCACGATGGGCGTGACCGGGTGGCGGATCGCCCAGGCTGAGATATTTCTCATGAGCTGTTGCTGCTCATAAACTGCCCGAAGTGCTCAGATGCTCATGAGCTTCGGTTTCTCATGAGCTGCCCGAGGCGCTCGAGACCGGGTTGACCACTTCGCCTTCCTGCAAGAACGCGCCCGCGGTGGTGACCACCTGCTCCTTGCCGCCGATGCCCTCGGCAATGGTCACCCCGCTGCGCACCATTCCCGACACGTGCACGGCGCGGCGCTCGACCTTGTGCTGCGCGTTCACGATCATGACATAGCTGCCCTTGTCGTCGGTGAGCACGGCCGTCTGCGGCAGAACCTGCCGATCGGCGTTGCTCACCGTCACTTCGGCGCGCGCGAATGCGCCGGGCCGCAGGTTCGGATCCGGCGTCAGCGCCACTCGGGCCATCCCCAGACGGGTCTGCGGATCGATGACGGCGCCGAGCAGCCGGATATGGCCTTCGTAGATCTTGGACATGCCGGTCAGCCGCACGTTGACGGCCTGGCCGACCTTCAGCAGCGGCAGATCCTGCTCGGCCACCTGCCCACGCAGCTCGACCTCGCCGTTTTCGGACAGACGGAACAGGGCCTCGCCGCCCGGCGTCGCGGTTTGCCCCACTTCGACGTTGCGCGTCAATATGATTCCATCCGCCGGCGCGCGCACCACGGCGCGCGCCAGGCGCGCCTGTGCCTCAGCCAGCTGCGCGGCCGCGACTTTGACCTTGGCGGCGGCGGTCACCGCGGCGGACTTGCGGCGCTGCGTTTCCTCGGCCGATAAAGCGCCGGAGGCGCCCACGGCTTGCGCGCGGCGATATTCCGCATCGGCCAGGTCAGCCTCGGCGCGGGATTGCTCGAGCGCCGCTTCGAGATTGGCCACCTGCGGCTCCAACACCGAGACATTCAGACGTGCCAGCACCTGGCCGCGTTTCACGTGATCGCCCGCTTCGACGTAAATCGCCGCGACCTGCCCGGCGTCGCCTTCGACGCCGATGGGCATGTCGTATCGAGCCGCGATGGTGCCGATGATGCTCACCGTCGTCGGCACGGTGCTGATCCCGACCTCGGTGACCGACACGGTCGGAATCGGGTTTCTGTTGGCGGTATTCTTCACGCCCAAGGCCTGCGTCAATCGCACGGCGACCAGCACGATCAGGGCAACGATCACGACTCCGATGGCCGCCGCCACCCATAAATTGCGGCGGGCCGGCATCTGCAATTCGGCCGTCTCGCCTGTGCTCGATGGATACGCTCATGACATCACATCCCAGGGATAACTTCCTTTGTCCAGGATGAATCCGGCCAACCGGTCCATCTCTTCATCTTCATTGCGGGTGATTCGCCGCACTATGTTCGCCATCCGCCGCTTCGCCTGCTGAGCGAAAACACGCGCTATCCCGATGGCTTGCACGCCTTGCTCGCCCGGCGCCTTGCTCAAGGCCGCCGCCCGCGACAGTACGCATAGGCCGACGAACAAATCGATGCCGATGTCGGCGACGCGCTTCAGGTCGTGCTGACGATCGGCAATCGCCTTGCCGTGCTTGCGCAGCAGATGGTCCGACGCCTTGGCGAGTTCCACAGTATACCGCTCATAGATCTCGGCCGCCTCGCGAAGAGGCTGCGGCAGCGGCGTGAGGATCTTGTCGCGCCCCACTCCGGTCGCCTGTGTCAGGCGCTTCTCCGCATAGTCGGTCAACACCCCGAAGCCCTTGATGAAGTTATTGAAAATATCGTCCACCGCGGCCTTCAACTCGCCCAGCGACTTGCCCAGGTCCTTCAGGCCCGGATAGAGCGATATACAGCCTGAGCACCTCATTGGTTCCCTCGAATATGCGTCAAAATGCGGCAATCGCGCGTGATCTGCTCGTACGGAGCATCGCGCATGAAGCCGCTGCCGGCCGCGATCTGCAAGGCTTCGTAGGCGGCGCGCTGCAGGGCTTCGCTGGCGAAGACCTTGCTCATGGCCGCTTCCACCGAGTAGTCCTCCACCCCGGAGTCGATGTAGTGGGCGACCATCCAGACCGCGCTTTCGGCGGCAAAGCAATCGATGGTCATTTGCGAGATTTTTTCGCGCACGAGACCGAAGTCCGCGATGGGAGTCCCGAATTGCTTGCGCGTCTGCGCCTGTTGCGTCGCATGAGCGATCAGCGTCTTCATGCCGCCGACCGCCCCGCCTCCGAGGCCGGTACGCCCATTGTTCAAGATGGCCATGGCCACCTTGAAGCCCTTGCCCTCGACATCGAGCACATTGCCGGCCGGAACCTGCACGTCGGCAAAGCTCACGGTGGTGGTCGAGGAAGCGCGGATCCCCATTTTATCCTCGTGCTGCCCGTGACTCACGCCGGGCCACGCGGCCTCGACCACGAACGCCGTGATCTTGCCCGCGGCCGAAGAGGTCCGCGCAAACACCGTGTACAGATCGGCGATGCCGCCGTTGGTGATCCAAATCTTCTCGCCGTTGAGCACCCAGCTGCCGTCGGCGTTCTTGACCGCCTGCGTCCGGATCGACGCCGCATCCGAACCCGCGCCGGACTCGGTCAGGCAAAACGCCGCGATCATCTCCCCGCTCGCCAGTCTCGGCAGATAGCGGGCCTTTTGCTCGGCCGTGCCGAACAGCAAAATCCCCTTCATGCCGATGGAACTGTGCGCGCCGATGGTGAGCGACACCGAGCTGTCGTGCGAGCTGCTCTGGCTCAGCACGCGCGCGTACCCGGCATTCGACAGGCCGAGGCCGCCGTGCTCCTCCGGGATGATGAGACCGAACAATCCCAGATCGCGCAGGCCTTGAATGAACTGCGCCGGCTGCTCGGCCTCGCGGTCCCAGCGCTTGAAGTCCTGCTGCCTGGGGGCCAGGAATTGGTCGATGGCGTCGAGCATCATCCCCAGAACTTCGCGGTCCTTCTCGCGCAGGCTGGGATAGGGAAAGAGCCCATCCTCGAGGATCCTTCCCGCCATGAGATTTTTCGCAACGCTCATCTCGAACACCTATTCGGCGACGCGATCGATCACCAGATTGCGCGCTCCGTCGCGTCCGACATCATAGGAGAGTTCGCCGTACAAGTCCCCCGCCGAGGGCACCGGTTGCCCGCTGAAGGACACTCGCGCCGTGACCGATACGTGCTGGCCCTTGGTCAACACGCGCCCGGGCATCATGGAATCGGCGGCGGATAGCTGAACTTGGGTGCCGATGGCGCTGCTCGTCAGACGTTTGACGGCAAGCGGCGGTCCCTGGCTGCCGGGCTCACGTGCAAAGACGAACAAGGGTGCCTCCGATACCAGTCGTGTTTTCAAGGCGGGTGCAATGCTGATATTGACAGTGACTTGCGCCGCGGTTTAAGCCCCCTGCCGACGTGCTCGTCCCCGCCGGGCGACGCACTCGTCCCAGGCGACGGCGACGCGCTCGTCCGCCCAGAGGCGCAGTAGCGCCCTCCGGCGGGCCCAGTTCCGCGATGCGCGCATCGAGCATTTGCACGATTTGCGGCGGCGGGTGCAAATCGATGAGCGCCTGCCAGCGCGCACGCGCCAGCGCGCGATCGCCGCGCACCGCGGCCGCGAAGCCGCCGTACAACAGCGCCTTCGGGTTGTCCGGCGCCAGCGTCAGGGCTTCCTCGAACAATTGCGAGGCCTCCGGAGTGATCTCGCCGCCCGCCCGCAAGCTCATGGCTTCGCCCAGCCCCATGGCGGCCTCCGCGCTCTTCGCGTCCAGCTGATGCGCGTGATCGTAGGCAACGACGGCATCGTCCAAGCGATTCAACGCCAGATAGGAGCGTCCGAGCATCAGCCAGCCCGCCAGATCGTCCGGAGCGTCGCTGCAGGTGCTTTTCGAGTTTGGCGACCATGGCGGCCACATCCGGCCCCGCGGCGGCCTGCGCCTGCGGCCGGTGCATGCCAATTCCAATTCGACCACAGCGGATAAAGACCGGCCGATGCGCCGATGACGATGACCGCCGCAACGGCTCCGACCACCCGGCTTTGCCTATCGCGGAGCAGCGGAAAGGCGACCGCGGCCGCGGCGATCGCGGCCATGACGGCGGCGATGACGAGGAATGTGTTCATGGATTTGCTTAGTGTCCCGGCGCGGGTGGGCCCGGCGCGGGCTCATCGTCGAGCGGCATGCGCGAACGCTGGCGCACGACGCGAAAAATGATGACGCCGCCCAGCAGCAGCATGATGAAGGGAGCACCCCAGATGAGCAGGGTCTTCGGTTCGAGCGGCGGGCTTGAAGCGCACGAACTCGCCGTAGCGATCCGTCATGAAATCGAATATCGCATCATCGCTCTTGCCGGCCACCAGCATTTCGCGCACCTGCCTGCGAAGATCGGCGGCCAGCTCGACGTTCGAATCGGCGATGGACTCGTTCTGACACACCAGACAGCGCAGTTCCTTGGTGATGGACTCGAAGCGTGCCTGCAAGGCGTGATCTTCGAGTTGACCATTGGCATCCACCCTCGCACCGGCGTCGCAGGCGCCGTTGACGGCCCGCGGAGCGCGCAAAGCGCGGCGTACCGATGCGCCCAAGAGCGCAAGCGCATCGATGCCGTTTCATGCCGCGCCCCGGCGCGCAGCGGCGATCCGCGGCAAGAATTCGTGCTGCCAGACCTCCTCCGTCATGGGCGAGATGAATTTGTAGATCACCCGGCCCTGCCCATCCACCAAGAAGGTCTCCGGCGCGCCGTAGACGCCCCAATCGATCGCCGTGCGCCCATCGGTGTCGAAGGCCACCGCCTGATACGGATTGCCGAGCTGCTCCAGCCACTGCTTCGCCTTGTCGCGATCGTCCATGTAGATCGAGCCCGATGATGGGCACCACATGCTGCTGTGAGATGGCGAGCAGCGTCTGATGCTCTTCGCGGCATTCGACGCACCAGGTGCCCCAGACGTTCAATACGTAGACCTGGCCCTTGAGCGATGCATTGCTGACGGGGCGCGTAGGATCGAGCACATCGGTCAGAGTGAATGCCGGCGCCGCCTTGCCGATCAGCGGCGACGGCAAGGCGTGGATGTCGCGCTTCGGATTGAGCCCGAAGGCGAACAGCACCACGAGCGCGACGAAGGCCGCGAACGGCAGCAGAAATTTCCACATCAGGCGATACCTGGTTCCGCGCGGGGCCCGGGCGGCGCGGCCACCGTATCCGACGAGGTGACCGGCACCTTGACTCGGTAGCGGCGATCGGTCGCGGCAATCAAGCCGCCGATCGCCATGACCAATGCGCCCAGCCAGATGTAGCGAACCAGCGGCTTGTACTGGATGCGCATGCTCCAGGCGCCCGTCGCCCAGAGGGTCGCCCATGGCGACGAACAAATCGCGCGCCCAGTTCACCGAGATGGCGGCCTGACTGTTGTCGGTCTGCTGCACCCAGAAATGCCGCTTCTGCGGCTTCAGGATGGCCACCGGCCTGCCGCCGCGCGTGACCTCCACCAAGCGCTTCGACCGCATCGTAATTCGGCCCGCGCACATTGGCGGCGCTGACGAACTTGAAATCATATCCCGCGATGGCGAAGCTTCCGCCCGGCTTCAAGGCCACGTCCTTCTCGATCTTGTAGCTCTCGACGCCGCTGGCGCCGATGGCAAACATGCCGACGCCGAAATGAGCGATGCACATCCCGAGCAAGCGCGGCGGTCAAGGTCTGCTTCTGGCGCCAGCGCCGCAAGGGCTCGAGCAAGGCGGAAGAAAATGACCCAGAAGCCGAAGCTGAAGCCGATGAGTCCCACCGAGGTGGAACTCCCTTGAACACCAGCCCCTGGATCGCCACCGCCAGGGCCACCGCGGCCCCCAGCAGCCACCACACCGGTTGCGCGGTCACGGTGAGCTTGCCGCGCCGCCACGCCGAATGCATGCCGATCGCGAGGAACACCATCAACGGCAGCACGGGCACCAGGAACATCACCGCGAATACCGGCGGCCCGACCGAGATCTTGCCGATCCCGAGCATTTCGTAGACCAACGGCGACAAGGTGCCCCAGAGCACGAGCCCGGCGACGCTCACCAGAATCACGTTGTTCACCAGCAGGAAGAACTCTCGCGAGAACAGTTCAAAGCCGCCCGGCGCATACAGCTTCGGCGCCCGCCACGCATACAAGGTGAGCGAACCGCCGATGGTGAACACCAGGAAGGCGAGAATGTAGAGCCCGCGGGTCGGATCGGTGGCGAAGGAGTGCACGGACACCAGACGCCGGAGCGCACCAAGAAAGTCCCCACCAGGCTCAACGAGAAGGCGAATATCGCCAGCAGCAATGTCCAGCTCTTGAAGATGCCGCGCTTCTCCGTGACGCTGAGCGAGTGGATCAGCGCCGTTCCCACCAGCCAGGGCATGAAGGAGGCGTTCTCGACCGGATCCCAAAACCACCATCCGCCCCAGCCCAGTTCGTAGTAGGCCCACCAGCTGCCGAGCGCGATGCCGATGGTCTGAAACATCCACGCGAAAATGGTCCAAGGCCGGGTCCACTTGGCCCAGGTCTGATCGAGCCGCCCTTCCAGCATCGCCGCGATGGCGAATGCGAAGGCCACCGAGAATCCCACATAGCCGGTGTAGAGCATGGGCGGATGAATGGCGAGCGCGAAATCCTGCAGGACGGGATTCAAGTCCGCGCCGTCCGAGGCCGCCGGGATCAAGCGCATGAACGGATTCGAAGTCCACAAGGTGAACAGCATGAATCCGCCGCTGACGAGACCCATCACGCCGAGCACGCGGCTGGAAAAACTCAAGGGCAGCTGGCGGCTGAAGGCGGCAACCGCCACGCTCCAGATCGACAGAATCAAGATCCACAGCAGCAGCGAACCCTCGTGCGCGCCCCACAGCGCCGCCACCTTGTAGAACAAAGGCAATTGCGAATTCGAATTGCGCGCCACGTACAGCACCGAAAAATCGTTGTTGACGAAGCTGTACACGAGGCAGGCAAATGCCATGGCGACGAACACGAATTGCCCCGTCACCGCCGGACGCGCCACGGCCATCCACGCCGGCTTGCCGCGCCACGCGCCCGTGAGGCCGAAGAACGCCTGCGACAGGCTCAGCACGAAGGCCAGGATGAGCGAAAATATGCCTAATTCCGGTGCCATTGATGCTCTCTCCGATCTAGCCCTGCGTCGGTCCTGCGGCGCCTCGCCGGGTTGCCGCGGCGGCCTTGTTCTTCAGCGAGGCGGCCACTTCGGGCGGCATGTATTTCTCATCGTGCTTGGCGAGCACTTCGTCGGCGACGAAGGCGCCGTTCGCATTCATGGTGCCGTGCGCAATGATACCCTGTCCTTCGCGAAACAAATCCGGCAGCACGCCGGTGTATTCCACCGGAACCTGGTGCGCGAAGTCGGTCAGCACGAACCGCACCTGCAAATCGCCGGGCTTGCGCGCGACGCTGCCCTTGACCACCATGCCGCCGATGCGAAAGCGCTTGGCGAGCGGCGCCTTGCCGGCGACGACCTGGCTGGGGTCGTAATAGAACATGATGTTCTCGCGCGAGGCCATGACCGCCAGCGACACCGACGCGGCAACGCCGCCGAGAATGCCGAGTACGACGAACAGCCGTTTGCGCCGCGGGGTCATGCCTGCTGCTCTCCGCGCCGCCGCGTCCGACGCGCTCGCGCGCCGCGGCAAGCGCGCGCCGTGCGCTCAATTGTGCCGCCGCGTGATAGCGGCGCGCGGACCACAGGTTCCACGCCAGAACCAGCCCCGCAAACGCGAAGCATGGCCACACGTAGCGCGCGTAGCCGCCCATGGACCAGAAGCCGGTGCCCGTCACGATTTAATTGCCTCCCGCACCCATTTGGCCTGCCGCTCCCGATTGAGCACCTCGCCTTGCAGGCGCATGCACAGCACCGCGCCGTAGAACAACATGAACCCGAGGAACATCGACAGCAAGGGCCACAACATGCTGCCCGCCATGGAGGGTTTGCCCCACTTGGCCACCGTGGCACCCTGATGCAGTGAGTTCCACCACACCACGGAGAAGTGAATGATGGGCACGTTGACCACGCCCGACCAGCGCCGAGCAGTGCGGCCGCGCGATCGCCCCGCGCGGGGTCCTCGAATGCCGAGCGCAGCGACATCACCCCGACATAGAGAAACAGCAGGATGAGTTCCGAGGTGAGCCGCGGATCCCAGGCCCAGTACGTGCCCCACATCGGCCGCCCCCACAGCGAACCGGTGACCAGCGCCAGCAAGGTGAAGGAGGCGCCGATGGGCGCCGACGCGGCCGCGACCGCATGGCCCATCTTGATGCGCCAGATGAGCGCGATGGCGCCGGCCACCGCCATGGTGGTATAGGCGAAGAGCGACAACCATGCGCTCGGCACATGCACGTAGATGATCCGGAATGCATCGCCCTGCTGGTAGTCGGGCGGAGCGAACACCAGGCCGCCCACCAGGCCGTAGCCGATGGCGATCGCGGCCAACCCCAAGAACCAGGGCGTCAGCGCCGCCGCGGTGCCGTATACATAGGGCGGCGAGGCGAGCTTGTAAAACCAGGTCCACATATATCGAATTCCAGTCCCTATTCGAGCGTGATGCGCAACGCCGCGGTTGCGGCGAACGGCGCCAGCGTGCACGTGAACACGCAAAGCGCCGCCAGAAAATACAAAGCTCCCGCGGCAGCTCACCCCCGAAATCGCCCGATCGGTGGCGCCGGCGCCGAAAATCAGCAGCGGCATGGCCAGCGGCAGCACGATCAGCGACAACAGCACATTGCCGCGCTTCAAGCCCACCGTGAGCCCCGCGCCGATGGCACCCAGCCAACTCAAGGTCAAGGTGCCCAAGCCCAAGCTCAGCATCATTGTCGCAAATACGGCGCTCGGAATCCCCAGAGCGGTTCCGACCATCGGCGAAACCAACACCAGCGCCAGGCCGGTGACCAGCCAATGAGCACAGGTTTTCGCCACCACGATGACCGTCAGATCCATGGCCGCACAGCGCCAGCTGCTCCAAAGTGCCGTCGTCCGCATCGCTCTTGAACAGCGAATCCAGCGACAACAGAGACGATAGCAGCGCAGCCACCCAAAGCACACCCGGCGCCATGTCTCGCAGCAGCGACAGCTGCAGGCTCAAACCCAAGGGAAACAATGTAGTTACGATCAAAAAGAACACCAAAGGTTGCAACAACTGATCGGGGCGCCGGAAACTGAGACACAGTTCACGGCGTACGACCAGGCCAAAGGCCTCGAAGGCGCCCACGTTCATGGTCCGAGCTCCAGGCGCTGCGTATCCATGCCGATCCTCAGGTCGTGGTGCGCCACGACCAGCGCCGCGCCGCCCGCTCTTACGTGCGATTGCAGCAACCCGCTCATCAAATCCGTGCCCGCCGCGTCCAGGTTGGTGAACGGCTCATCCAACAGCCATAACGCGGCATTCATGGCCAGGACCCGCGCCATGGCGACGCGGCGCCGCTGGCCGGCCGACAGCACGCGCGCCGGCAAATCGGCGCAAGCGGCGACCCCGGTCCGCTCCAAGCTGGCGCGCAGCTCCACCGCCGTCACTCGGCGTTTCAGGCCGACCGCGAACCGCAGATTCTCCAGCGCGGTCAAATCGCCCTTCAGCGCCGGTTCGTGCGAGGCATAGGCCAGCGCCGCCTGGTATTCGGCCCGGACGCTCGAGATCGACTGCCCGAGCCAGGCCACCCGACCCTGTTCCGGCCGCAGCAAGCCGCAGATCACCCGCAGCAGCGTGGTCTTGCCCGTGCCGTTCGGTCCCGAGACATGCATCAGCTGCTGCGGATGCAGTGCAAGACCCGACGCCTCTGCAGCAGATGCCGATCTCCGCGCCAGACGTGCACGTCCTCTACGTCAAGACCATCGGTGGCGGTATTCATCCCGGCGAGAGCTTAACTAAATCAAAGGGTTAAGGCTACCAGTGCGTGACCGATCGCCGGAATCGGCAGCTGCCGCCGCGTTGGGCCCGGGCGCCAGGGCCGCCGTGCCGGGCGCGAGGGCCGCCGTACCCCGGGATGCGAACTTTTGGCGGATGTAGATATTCATCGGTTCTTCGTAGAGGCCGAACAGCACAATGGAAAGCGCCCAGGTGAAGACCAAGGTGAGCAGCACGCAGAGCGGCCTGTGGCCGATCCCGGGCAGCAACCAGGGAATGCCGATGGTATTGATGATGAGCGTGTGCAGCAAATAAAAGGAATAGGAGCTGCGGCCGAGCAGCCTGGATACCCTGCCGGAAAGAAGCCGCGAAAGGAGCGTGTTTTCGCGGATCAATCCCCAGTAAAACAGCGCGATCGGGAAGGGAATCAGGAAATTGTTGATCAGGATGGTGACGCCATGATCGATCCGGGCGTTATGACTCAGCGCGGCCTCCCGGTACGCAATGAGCATGGCGATCGCCAGGAACGATACTCCCGCCAGGCCCGCCAGCGTCGATCTGCTCCCATTCGCGCAAACAGTCCCTTTCTTTTCGCGTTCCATCACGCGCAGGGCCAAATAGAATCCCGCGAAGAATTCGACAAAATGGCCGAAAAAAGTCGTCTCCAAGACGAATGCCGGCGTTTCCAGAAACACGATGTCGAGCTTCGAAATCAGCAGCGCCGCCGACAAGAGCAGCCAGCCCAGCAGAAAAGGCGCCGCAAAGCGGTAGCGTCTGGCGAGGACCATGAATACGGGAGCGAGGAAATAAAAGCACTCCTCCACGGTCAATGACCAGCTGGGAGGTATCAGCAATTCCGTGTTGCGGAAAAGAGCATGCGTGAGGGTAAAGTTCTTTACCAACACCCATGGCTGAAAATCGCGGTGCAGACACACCGCGATGCCGAGCAGCAGAAAGTAAACCGGATAGATGCGCGCGAACCGGTTGAGAAAATATTTCGACAGCCATGCGCCGCCCAATTCAACCTGCGCGTAATAGATGCGCACGATCAGAAAGCCGCTCAGCGCAAAGAAGAACGCCAATACGTTCAGCGTGATGTGTGCGTTGGGCCACAACGGGAAATGATCGAAGAACACCACCGTGGCGCCGACGGCTCTGATGCCGGTCAAGGCCGGATATTTTTCGCTCCCAAGCTGGATTTTGGAGAATATGCTCATACGGTCACGCACGGGTTAGTTCCGGCGAGGGTCGACCTTGGTCGCAATCCCGCGGCAATAAGGCGTCGCCGATGCCGTCGCCCCGGTCGGCGATTCTTGCGACCGAAGTCAACCGTTTCTCCGTCCCTCGGTACTTACGATTGAATGATTTTGCCGGGCCCGTTTCATGACGGCCCCGGTTTGCCTGTGCAAGCCCTAATAGAGAGTCGCCATTTGCCCACTCACGCTTCCGCGGCTCAGCCGTCGCTCCGCCGGCTTCCTCTGGTCACTCTGTATGTGACCGAGCGCTGCAATTCCCGCTGCGTGACCTGCGACTACTGGCGCCACGGCCGGGTGGACCTGAATCTCGAATCGGTGGCGCGGTTACTGCCCAGCCTCGCCCGGCTGCAAACCCGGGTGGTGCTCTTATCGGGAGGGGAACCCCTTCTCAACCCGCAGTGGGCGCAAATCGCCGCCCTGCTCAAGACCCAGGACCTGCGGCTTTGGCTGCTGACTTCAGGCCTGTCCCTGGCCAAGCATGCCGGCCGCGTTGCGCAGCTGTTCGAGGCGATTACGGTTTCGCTGGATGGGGCCGACGCCGCGACTTACGCCGCCATCCGGGGACTGGACGCTTTCGACCGGGTGTGCACCGGGATTCGGGCGGCCGTGAGTACCGGTGTGCCGGTCAGTGTGCGGGTGACGGTGCAGCGGGCGAATTATCGGCAGCTGCCCGAGTTCGTGGAGCTGGCGTGGCGGTCCGGCGCCCACCAGATCTCCTTCGTCGCGGTCGACGTCGCCAACCCGCATGCCTTCGGCCGGATCGATGAGTTCGGCGCCGACCTGGCCTTGCGCCTCGAGGAGCTGCCCGTGCTCGAGCGGATTCTGGACGACCTGGAACAGGACTGCGCCGAGGAATTCCGATCGGGCTTCATCGCGGAGAAGCCCCACAAGTTGCGCCGCATTCATCAATATTTTTCAGCCGTGTGCGGCGCAGGCGCCTATCCCCGGGTGCGCTGCAATGCGCCCGAGTTCTCCGCCGTGATCGGCGCCAAGCATCAAGTCAGCCCATGCTTCTTCATTCCCGGGCCGCCCGAGGCCCGGTGGCGGGATGATCTCGAGGCAGCCCTGAACGCCGACTCGATGACGGCATTGAGAGAGACCATCCGCACGGGAGGCCGCCGCGAATGTGCGACCTGCGTATGTGCGCTGTGGCGCGAGCCGGGCAGCCGCGCGGTCGCCGATTTCCTGCTGCCGGACAAGGCCCATGCTTGACCTGACCCAGGCGCGACTCGCGCCCAGCGCTGCAGATCCGCTCAAGCCGCGATTCCCCTTCCTGGCGCGATGCTTCGGCAAGGCGATGGCCATGGGCTATCGGCTCACCGGCAGGGATCGATACGATGATTTTCGCCTCGAGCGGGTACGGGGCGCGCCGTTTGCGGTCATGCCGAGCGTGTTCAATCCCAAAGTGCCCCGAACCGGCGAGTTCCTCGCCTCGGTGCTCGATTCGCGGCTGGTGAACGCCGATGCGCAGGTGCTGGACATGGGCACGGGGTCCGGAGTGTGCGCCGTGTTCGCCGCCCGGCATGCGCGGCGCGTCGTCGCGGTGGACATCAACGCCGAAGCGGTGCGCTGCGCCGGCATCAACGCTCTGATGAATCATCTCGAGCACAAAATCGAGGTACGGCACGGCGATCTGTTCGCGCCGGTGTCCGCGGAACGCTTCGATCTCATCCTGTTCAATCCACCGTTCCTGCGCGGCGCGCCGCGCGACGATCGCGACCGCGCGTGGCGCTCGAGCGATGTCGCGGAACGGTTCGCCGCCGGCCTGGGCGCCCGCCTGAAGCCGGGCGGAAGCGCACTCGTGCTGCTGTCGAGCTTCGGCGATGCGCGCTTCTTTCTCGAGGAATTTCGCAGGCAGGGCCTGGGCATCTGCCTGCTGGCCGAGCGCCGGTTCATCAACGAGAAATTGGCGATTTTCAGGCTGACGCCGCATCCCAGGGGGACTGCATGACGGCTCCGCCGGTCGCTGCGGCACCGTCCGTCGGCGCGGCAACGCCCGTCGATGCGGATCACGGACGCGCGCTCGTCCGGCAGGCGGGCCGCCGCCTGAAAGTCGTGCTCTACAATCCCCAGGCGGTGTTCTTCACCATGCCCCTGGCGCTGCTCGCCATCGGCTCCGAACTCGACCCGGATCTCTACGAGGTCGTCATCATCGACGGCCGGCTCGACCCGGACGCGGAGAGCATTTTGCTGTCCCACCTCGATACGGCGCTGTGCCTCGGCGTCACGGTGCTCACCGGCGCCCCCATCTCCGACGCGCTGCGCATGTCGCGCGCCGCGAAACGCGCACGGCCGGATCTGCCCGTGGTGTGGGGAGGATGGCACCCCTCGATGTTCGCGCGCGAATGTCTGGCGGAGCCTTCCGTCGACGTCACGGTGCGCGGACAGGGCGAGCAGACCTTTGCGGAAATCGTGCATCGGCTGGCGCAGGGCCGTTCGCTCGAGGGCTGCGAGGGATGCACCGTGCGGCTGCGCCGACGGAACCATCCTCGAGAATCCGCCGCGGCCCCTGGCGCAGGTCGATAATTTCCGGGCGCACGACTACGGGCTGATCCCGGTCGAGCGCTACTTCGAGCTCAAGGGCAAGCGCCAGCTCGACTACATCTCATCGCAGGGCTGCAACTTCCGCTGCGCTTTCTGCTCCGACCCCTTCGTCTACGGCCGCAAGTGGGTGGGGCTCGAGCCGACCAGGATGGCGCTGCGGCTGAAGGAGCTGTGGGACCGGTACCGTTTCGACGACGTCAATTTCCAGGACGAGACCTTCTTCACCAAGCGAGACCGCGTTCAGGCGCTCGCCGACAGGATCGTCGAGTCCGGCATGAAGATCACCTGGGCGGCGACCATGCGCGCCGATCAGGGCATCCGCCTGCCTGATGAGGTGTGGGCGCGGTGCAAGCAATCCGGCCTGCGCCGCCTGCTGGTGGGCGTGGAATCCGGGTCCAACGAAGTGCTCAAGCGCATCCGCAAGGACATCAAGATCGAGCAGGTGTTCGACACCGCGCGCAAGATGCTCGAGCACGATATCGCCGGCCATTTCCCCTTCATCGTCGGGTTCCCGGACGAGAGCGATGCGAGCATTCAGGCCACCCTCGACTGCGCGAAGAAACTGCGCTCGATGAGCCCGGACTTCCTGACGCCGATCTATTACTTCAAGCCCTATCCCGGCAGCGAGCTGGTGATCGAGGCCGTGGCGCGCGGCTTTCGCCTGCCGGAGACTCTCGAGGCGTGGGCGAAATTCGACTATGTGGCGGGAATGCCGGGACCGTGGGTCTCGCCGGAGAAATACCGGCTCATCGAGCGGTTCAAGTTCTTCCACGAACTCGCCTGGAAGCGCGTGTCGCGCGGCAAGAGACTTCTGCAGCACCTGGCGCGCTACCGCTGCGACACCGACAACTATCGATGGCCCGTCGAAATGCTGCTCACACGCTGGGTTCTCCCGGCCCAGAGGCTGTCATGACGCCCTCTCAGCGCATTCTGCTCATCAACCCGACGATCACGGCGCAGCGCCACGCTCGATTCCCGCTTGCGGTCCTGAGCTTGTCCGCGGCGCTCGAGGGCAGGCACGGCGCCACCATCATCGACGGCAATGTCGATCGCGACTTCATCGGCACCGCGGTGCGCGCCGTCGATGACGGTCTCATCGACGCCGTGGGCGTCACCGTCATGGGAGGCCCGCAGCTCACCTCGGCCATCGCGGTCTCCAAGGCGATTCGCGCAAGGCGCCCCGACATCCCCATCGTCTGGGGCGGCGCATTCCCGACCGTCTGCCCGGACGCGGCGCTGAACGCGGAGTACGTCGACTATGCCGTCCGCGGACAAGGCGAGGACACGATTGCCGAACTGCTGGACGCGCTCGGCGCGCGGCGGCTCGAGGCGATTGCCGCGATTGCCGGGCTGACCTGGCGCCAGGAGGGCCGCGTCGTGCACAACACGGACCGCACCTTCTCCACTGCGGGCCTCAGCCGGATGCTGCCCTACGACAAGCTGGAAAACCCACGGCAATATCTGACCCGGACCTATCTCGGACAGCGCACCATCGGCTACCAGGCGGCCCTGGGTTGCCGGTTCCGCTGCACCTTCTGCGGAGTCGCGACCATGTACCGCGGCAAGATGGCCCTGCCGACGGCAGCCCGTCTCGAGCAGGATCTGGGGTATCTGAAGACCCGGTTGGGCGTGGATGCGATACAGTTCTACGACCACAATTTCTTCGATCGCGAAGTGGACATGGTGCCGCTGCTGGAAGTACTGGCGAAGTTCGAGCTGCCCTGGTGGTGCTTCGCACGCTCCGACGCGCTGGTGAATTTGTCCGAGAGCTCCTGGACGCTGGTGAGAAAGAGCCGGCTGCGCATGGCGTACATCGGCGCGGAGTCGCCCAGCGACTGGCTGCTGCACGATATCCGCAAGGGCACCCGCTCCGATCAGACATTGGCGGCCGTGGAGACCTGCCGCAGCCACGGCGTGATTCCGGAACTATCCTTCATGCTGGCGCCGCCGCAAGACCCCGAGGCGGAAACGGAGCGAACCTTCGAGTTCATCCGCCAGATCAAGCGCGTGCACCCGGCCACGGAGGTGATGATCTACATCTACACGCCCCTGCCTCAGCGCCGCGACAGCAAGAACAAGGAAGCCGTGCGCATGGAGAGCGAAATGCGCGATTGCGCGGGCAATCCCGTCGCGTTTCCGCAAACGGCGGATGAATGGGCCGAGCCACGCTGGCTGGCCTATTGGTGCCACCAGGACGCCCCCTGGCTGTCCGCGCGCCTGCGGCGGCGCATCGTCGATTTCACGACGGTGCTGGGGTGCAGGTTCCCGACGGTCATGGACATCCGCGCCTCTTCCTGGGGAAAATACGCGCTGCGCGCGCTCGCGTCCTGGCGCTACCGATTCCAGCGCTACGATGACCCCTGGGAACTGCGCGTTTCGAGGAGATTCATCCGCCAGTGGGATCCGCGCGCCATGAGTTTGTAAGCATGCCCCGCCCCTTGCTTCACGTCCTGCAGATCGGGTTCTTCAACGACCCTGAGGCGCGCGCGCCGGCACAGCTTCTGAAGGCATGGCCGACGCTCGTCGATGTCGCCGAAGCCGCCTCCCAATCCGGCGTTCGTGTGTCGGTCATGCAGGCGTCCGTATATTCGGAGCATGTGCAGCGCAACGGCGTGCATTATTATTTTCTGCCGCTCGGCGACGCTGCTCCCCGCCGCCGCGATGCTGCCGCGCCGCAGGGGCGCCATTCGCCGGCCTGCGAGTTGCTTCGGCACCTGCTGCCGGACGTTTTTCACGTACACGGCCTGGACTTTCCGCGGCATGTGCTCTGGCTGGCCGCATCGGGTTGCGGCGCGCCCATCATTCTGCAGGATCATGCCAGCCGGCCGCCGCGATTCTGGCGGCGCACCGCGTGGCGGCGCGGCAACTCGGTGGCCGCGGGAATCGCCTTTTGCGCTCCGGAACAAGCCCGGCCCTTCGTCAATGCCGGGCTCATCGACCCGGAAACGCGGCTGTACGAAATCCCGGAATCCACCTGCCGCTTTGCGCCGGGAGAACGCGACGAGGCGCGCCGCATGACCACCGTCGCGGGGAACCCCGCCGTACTGTGGGTCGGACACTTGGACGTCAACAAGGATCCGCTCACGGTACTCGAGGGCATCGGTGTCGCGGCCCGTGCGTTGCCGGGACTGCGGCTGTATTGCTGCTTCGCCGGCGCCCCCCTGCTGCGCGCCGTTCGAGAGCGGATCGGCGCCGATCCGCACCTGCGCGGCAGAGTGGAACTGCTGGGGCGAGTGCCGCACGAGCGCATCGAATTGCTCATGCGGGCGGCGGATCTATTCGTGCTCGGCAGTCACCGCGAGGGCAGCGGCTATTCCCTGATCGAGGCGCTGGCCTGCGGACTGCCGCCGGTGGTCACCGATATTCCCTCCTTCAGATCGCTCACCGGCGCGGGTGCCGTGGGACACCTGTGGCCCTGCGGCGATGCGCAGGCCCTGGGTGAGGCCCTGTGCACCGCCGCGCAGAGCCTGAGCCCGGGGACGCGCGGCGCCGTGCGCGCGCATTTCGAACGCGAACTATCATTCGGCGCGCTGGGACTGAAGCTCGCAGGGATGTACGAAGACATTCTGAGCCGCCGTCGCGGCGCCCTGTCCCCGGCGGGGGCGCCGGGTCCGAGCCTAGCCGCTTCGAGCCTCTGAGAACCGCGCCATGCTGCCGGCCGTGTCCATCATCATGCCGACGTTCAACCGCCTGGCATTTCTGCCGCCCGCAATTGAATCCGTATTCGCACAGACATTCACGCAGTGGGAGCTGATCATCGCGGACGACGGCTCGGGCGCCGAGACGCGAGCCTACCTGCAATCGCTCACCGATCCTCGGATCACAGTCCTGTGGCTGCCGCACAGCGGCAGGCCGTCGGCCGCGAGCAATGCCGCGCTGCGCGAGGCGCGCGGTGAGTATGTGGCCTTTCTGGATTCCGATGATCTGTGGCTGCCCGGGAAGCTTGAGGCGCAGATCGAATCGCTGCGCCGCCACCCCGAGCGGCGGTGGAGTTACACGAAATTCTCCTTGGTTAATGAATCGGGCGACCCCATCGTCGCAGGCACCGCGGAGTGGCCGGTGCCCTCCGGCTGGATACTCGAGAAGCTGCTGCGCGAGATCACCGTGATCGCCCAGCCGAGCGTGCTCGTATCGCGGCAGTTGCTCGAGCAGCTGGGGGCATTCGATGAACAGCTGATCATGTGCTATGACGATGAGCTGTGGATGCGGCTGGCCGCGCACAGCGAGATCGACGGCGTCGATGCGCCGCTGACCCTGGTACGCCGCCATCGCCATCACTCCGGGAGCGACGTCATCGCCTGGCGGGACCGCAGGCGCGTGTTCGAGAAGGCACTGCGTGCAGACGGCGGCGGCCCTCTGCATCCCATCCTGCGCGAGCTGCGCGCGCGGATGTCCGCGGGACTGAGCAAAAGCCAGGCCGCCGCCGGACAGCGGGCCGGCGCTCTGGGCACCCTGTTGGCGAGCCTGCCGCACACGGCACCGTATCCGACATGCTGGCTGGGCGCGCTGTCCGCGGTGGCGCGCGCCTTCGTGCCCGCGCCCGTCCGCAGGCTCGCCCGCCGTGCGGTGCGCCCATCCGCTTCGACGCTCACCAGCCTGCCGCGCGAACTCTTCGGCATATTGACCCGGCCGCAGAGGCGCAGCGTGCTGGCCGCACAGGCCATTTCTCTGGCCATGGCCCTGTCCACCGTGGGCGGGATCGCGGCCATCGCGCCTTTTTTCGCCGTGCTCGGCGATCCGCGCTTGATCGGGCGCTGGGGTGCGCTTCGTTGGCTGTATGGGCACGCCGGATTCGCCGGCCCGCGCAGCTTCGTGGCGGCGCTCGGAATCGCGTTCATCGGCGTGGTGCTGCTGGCCAATCTGATCAACGTACTCGGCTCGCTGGCGATGAATCGCCTGGCGCTGCGCATAGGCACCGAGCTGCAAACCACCCTGTTCGCCGCGTATATGTCGCGGCCCTACCGCTTTCACGCCGCTACCAGCAGCACGGCGCTGTTCAACAATGTGGTGAACGAACCCGCCCGGGTGACTTACGGAATCCTGCAGCACGCCTTCACCTTGGTCACGAATCTGGTCACGGCATCATTCATCATCCTCTCAATATTGATCGTCAAGCCGGTGCTCGCCGTCGCGATGGTCATCGGGCTGGCCGGCGGCTATACGCTGATCTATCTCACCGTGCGCAACCGGCTGCTGCGTGTCGGGCACGCCCAATCGCACCACGCCACCGAACAGGCGCAGACCGTCAACGAGAGCCTGGGCGCCATCAAAGAGATCATCGTTCTGCAGGCGCAGGATTTGTTTCGCGGCCGCTTCGAGCGGGCCAGCCGTTCGTTCTCGCGGGCGGCCGCTCACAGCCAATTCGTTGCGCAGACTCCTCGGTACATCATGGAATGCGTCGCCGCCGCGGGTCTGGTCGGCCTGGCGATGGCGCTGCAAGGCGCGCAGGGCGGAGTCGGCCCCTGGCTGGGACAGCTGACCTTTCTGGCATTCGCCGCGTACCGGCTGCTGCCGATTCTGCAGCAGGCCTTTGCGGCGATCGTGAGAATGCGCGCCGATCGGGCTGCGCTCGCCCTCATCGCGCCGGATCTGCTGTCGGCGCGCGCGGGCGGCAGAACCCCGGCTTCGGCCGCGCCGGCTGCGCCGGCGAACAGCAGCGGCCCGTGGCGCGACCGCACCCATTGGGAAATCGAGCTCAAAGAGATTTCGTTTCGCTACGCTCCCGATCGGCCCTGGGCCCTCGGCGGCGTGTCGCTGCGGATTCCCGCCCGCGCCACGGTCGGTATCGTCGGCGCGAACGCATCGGGCAAATCGACACTGGTGGATGTCATCGCGGGGTTGTTGGTGCCCGACACAGGACGGGTGGAAGTCGGCGGAGTGCGCATCGACGATGCCAACCGTGCGGCCTGGCAGTCCCGGATCGCCTATGTTCCGCAGAGCATCTACCTTCTGGATGCGACGATCGCGCAGAACATCGCCCTGGGCGTCGCGTCGCAGGATATCGATCGAAAACGCTTGCAGAACGCTCTGCGCTTGGCTCAACTCGATGATTTCATCGAGGCCCTGCCCCAGGGACCCGATCACCCGGTCGGTGAACGGGGCATACAGCTGAGCGGCGGACAGCGGCAGCGAATCGGCATCGCCCGCGCATTGTATCGCGAGGCATCGGTGCTGCTGTTGGACGAGGCGACGAATGCCCTCGACGGCCTGACCGAACAGGAATTGATGCAGACGCTGCAGCGGCTGCACGGAAAATACACCAGCGTCGTGGTCGCGCACCGCATGAGCACGGTGCGCGCCTGCGACGTCATCTTCCAGATCGAGAACGGCAAGCTCGCCGGCAGCGGAACCTACGAGGGGCTGCTTCAGAACTCCGAAGCGTTCCGGCGCATGGCCGGCCTTCGCTGATGGCTCCTCGCATGGCGCGCAAGAGACTGCCGACGCTCGCTGAGCCGCCCGCCGATCCGTTTGCCGAGCGGCGCCGGTCCGCAATGCGTGAGCGCCGGCAATTGATGGGTGCGCAATTTCTTTTCGAGGCCGATAGTGCGCGGCTGATGCGCCTCGTGCGGCTCGCCTATGCGCAACTGCCGGCTCATAGGCTCTCGAACGCCGCCCCCCACTGCCTCGTGAGACTGGTGCTCACGTCCGAACGCACTCGACCGCCGATGAAGACACAGAGCGAGCCCCCGCCGGTCAGGCCGCTCGCGGGGGGCGGAATACTTTGCGGAGCCATGGAAAGCGCAAACTTCGTGGCGCTGACTCCGCTGCAGCGCTCGGCGCTCATCGTCGTCTCGCGGGACATGCTCGAGTTCCCCTACCACCTGCGCTACGAAATGCTGGAATTCGCGGTGTACGTGCTGGCCTCGCGCGTGCAGGGCCTGGTACCCCTGCACGCCGCCTGCGTCGGCCGCGGCGGCGGAGGGATTTTGCTGCTGGGCGCGAGCGGCTCGGGCAAGTCCACCGTGTCCCTGCACTGCGTGTTGCAGGGCCTGGATTTTCTCGCCGAGGACAGCGTGCTGGTGCGCCCGGACAACCTCCTGGCGACGGGAGTCGCGAACTTTCTGCACCTCCGTCCCGACTCGCTGCGCTTTCTGGACCGCTCCGGCCGCGCGGCCTTGTTGCGCGGACACTCCGTCATCCGGCGGCGCAGCGGCGTCGAGAAACTCGAGATCGACCTGCGCCGTCCACTTTACCGGCTGGCGCCGGCGCCGCTGCGCATCGGCGCGGTCGTGTTCGTCTCGCCGCGCAATGCCGGGGCCGGCGCGCTTCTCGCCGCGGTGCCGAAGCGGCAGCTGATTCGGCAGCTCGCGGCGAGCCAGCGGTATGCGGCCCACCAGCCGGGGTGGAGCGCCTTCATCCAGGAGGTGTCCCACCTGCCGGCGTTCGAGCTGCGCCGGGGACGCCACCCGCTCGAGGCGGTCGAGGCACTGGAGAAATTGCTGCCCTCGGGCCCCGCGGCGGTTGCGCGCCCGCGAGCACAGCCGTGAAGATCGCCATGGTGGTGCCCGGTGGGGTCGACCGTTCGGGAGAGTATCGGGTCATTCCCGCCCTGCTCGCCCTGATCGCAAGGCTGTCGCTGCGGGCTGAGGTCCATGTCTTCGCGCTGCGGCAGGAGGCTCGTTGCGCCCGATGGGATCTGGCGGGTGCGCATATTCACAACATCGGCGACGGCGCCACGCGGCTGCGCGCCGTTCGCGCAATCTGCGCCGAGCACCGCGTCGCCGCCTTTCACCTGGTGCACTCGATCTGGTCCGCCACGCCGGGCCTCGTGGCGGCGGTGGCGGCCAAAATACTGCGCCTGCCCTGCGTCATTCACGTGGCCGGCGGCGAGCTGGTGGCCTTGGAGGACATCCACTACGGCGGCCGCCTCACCCGCAGGGGACGGCTGCGCGAAGCATCGGTGCTGCGCGCCGCAAGCGCCGTCACCGCCGCGAGTTCTCCCATGATCGAGGCGCTGGCGCGCCTTGGAATCGTCGCGACGCGACTGCCTCTGGGGGTGGATCTGAATGCCTGGCCGCCCTGCGCGCCCGTGCGGCGCGACCTCGGTACGCCTGCCCGGCTGATTCATGTCGCGAGCCTGAATCGTGTCAAGGACCAGCCCACCCTGTTGCGCGCGCTGGCGTCGCTATCGGCTTGCGGATTGCAATTCGAGATGGACATCGTCGGCGAGGATACTCTGCAGGGTGAAATGCAGGCGCTGGCGGCCCGATGGGGGCTATCGGCGAGAGTGAAATTCCACGGCTTCCTGCCCCAACGGCAACTGCTCACCCTCATCAGGCAAGCACATCTGATGATCATGTCCTCGCGTCACGAGGCCGGTCCGCTGGCGGTGCTGGAGGCAGGCGTCATGGGCGTGGCCACCGTCGGGACGGCGGTGGGACACATCGCGGAGTGGGCGCCGCAGGCGGCGGTGGCCGTGCCCGTCGGGGACTGGGCCGCATTGGCCCGAGCGACCTCCCAAATGCTCGTCGATGAGGATCTGCGTCTGCGCATCGCTTGGGCGGCTTTTCGCAAGGCAAGAGAGGAAGACGCCGATGGCACGGCGCGAGCCTTTCAGGCCATTTACAAGAATCTGGCGGCGCCGAGAACCTGATGCTCTGCGCCGGACGAGGCGGGGTGGACTGCGGCCCGCCCAGGCAACCGCTACGGCCCCTTACAGCGCCCTACCGCTTTTCAAACAGTAGAAACATGAACCGGCAGGTACTGACGTAGAGCGCCGTAGGGAGGGAATCCCGGCCCGCATCCACACCGGCGAAGTCCCGCTCCTGCAGCGGCGGCAGTCCGCGAAACACCCGTGTCAACCTGAAGTGTGGCGCACTGCGCACCGCAAAATCGGCGAGCCGCCGGCGGACGATCGGGGCTTGAGCACCCGGCACGGCAAAGTATCCCTCGCGCCACAGGCGCCAGGCATTGCGCCACCACCAGCCATATTTCAGGTCGCCGACGAAGTATGGGCTCAGGACACTGGCCAGCACCCGGCCGTCCCGGCCGGTCAGCGCGTTAAATTTTGCGAATAGCTCCGGCAGATCTTCGATCAGGTTGAGCGGCGCAAAATTCGACGTGATCAGATCGACGCCGCGAACACCGCCCCCGCCGGCGATGAAGTCGCGATAGCCGCTGCCATGCAGGGTGATCCGTCCCGCATCGATCAGATCCCGGCAATGCATCGCGAAGAACTCGCGCATCTGCGGGTCGACATCGTACGCCGAGACGGTGAAACCGCGCTCGGCATAGTACCGGGCGTCCATGCCCGTTCCCGCGCCGAAGTCGAACAGGGCCGCGCCGGGCGGCGCCACTCTCAAAACCAGGTTTTGAAACGCCGCGCGGGCGCGGCGGTCCGATTCCGACGCCGTGATCTGCCGGACGTACTGCGCGCCCGTCACGATTCGGCCGGCACCGTGACCGCACCGCGAGCTCATCGCTTGCGCATCACCATGAGGAAATGATCTCCCGCCGCGCGCAGCAGCGGCCAGCCGGACGTTCGCCTGTCCAGCCGCCACAAACGAGCGTATGCGCCGGGATGCCGCTCTCTGATCGACGTCAGATAGGGCGGCGGCGCAAATACGCACAGTCCGCGATAGTGCGAGAGAGTAAACTGGCGCTCGAACGCGCGGTAGAATTCCCGCGGGCCGTAGTAGCGCGTCCAGATAGTGTGCTTGTTCATGCTCACCGGCACCGGGTCCCGGGCAAAACGCACTTTGACTCGCGCCCATTGGCGCCGGCACAGGTAGTGCGCAATCTCCCAGGGACAGATCCGGCCGATCACCGTGAACACCAGCGCGCCGCCCGGCTTGAGCAGGCGGGCGCATTCGCGCGCAACATCGCCGAGGTCGGGCACGCAATTGAGCGGGCCGAGATTGGAGTACGCACCGTCATAGGCTCCCTGGCCGTCCAATCGATGCAGTTCGTGGGCGCCGACGGTCGCCGCTCGAACTCGATCGGTCAGCTGCGCGCGTTGCGCGCTCGCCGGTCCGTTGCACCATTTGGGGCGACCAATCGGTCGCCGTGACGTGATGCCCACGCTCCGCCATGCGGACGGCGTCGAGTCCGGTGCCGCAGCCGATATCGATCAATCGGCTGCCCGGCGCGAACGTGGCGTCCAGCCAGCGCCACATTTCGCCGCGCATGTCCTGAATCAGCGCGTTGTTGCCGCGCGGCCCATCGTAGTCCGCGGCGACGCTGTCGAATGCCCGCTGCGTGTCGCGCAAATCCGGCACCTTGGAAACCGGCGGCTGTGCATCGGCAGCGGGAATTTTTTTCATAAGGTTGCTCGCCGCCTCCTGACCTAGACGGCGCCCGTCACCAGCGTAAAGGTTTGCAAGAAATGAAAGTCCGGCCGCTTCAGAGCGTAGCGCGAGTCAGCCGGATCGCACAGGCGTGCGAGTTCGGCGCCCTCATCGTGCGACAGATACGGCCGCAGGCGCTCCCCCCACGTATCGCGGAAAATGGCCTCCGCGAGATATGATTCGGTGGCGCCGTCGAGGGGAGCTACTCGCTCGATGATCACGGTGCGTGCCGTGACGCTGCGCAGCTGCGCTCGGCGCAGTACGCCGAGAATGGCCCTCACCGAATTGAGATCCTGCTCGCCGAGATGGTAGCGGTCGCGGTAGTACCGGCGTACCGCCTCATGGGTCGCGCGCTCGAGCCGCGAGTCCCAAGCAAAAACCATGTCCGGGAGCAGCGCGCTCTGACCGAGCGCGATGCGGCCGCCGGGGCGCAATACGGCTGCCAGCCCTTTCACGCCGGCGAGCGGATCATGCAGGTGATTGATGGTGTTGACGCACCAGATGAAATCGACGCTCGCGGGCGCGAGGGGCGCGTGCAAAATATCCCCCTGCCGCACCTGAATCCGCGGCGAGGTCCGCAAGCGCGCGGCTCGAACGTGAGCCTCCGCAAGGTCGACTCCCGTGACGGTGCCCGTGGGCGCGACTGCATCCAGCAGCCAATGCAGCGCCTCGCCCGTGCCGCACCCGGCGTCGAGCACGCGCATCCCCGCGTGCAAATCCAGGTCCCCGATGAGCCCGCGCAGTTCGGGCTCGGCGAACGAATTGAACAAATTCAGTTTTCGCGAGTAGTCGCGCTGTGCCGTGTCGCCCAGTAGACCGGCGGATGAGTGCGCGACCGCCGTCGGCGGAATCATGGCGGGATTCGCCCGAGCGCCGCGTGCACCGAGTGCATGGTCACCGGACGCGCCTGGCGCGAAGCGATCCAACGAAGAATGCGGCGCCCCTGGGAAATCCGCGCCCACGACCCTCGATCCGCCGAATATATCGTCCGGGCAAAATTCCGGCGCAGCGCAGTGTGGTTCGCGCCGGGGCTCACGCGGCTCGCCGTGTACTCGAGGATTTCGGCTACCGACTGCGACCACTCGATTCCGGGAAAGGCTTCCACCCAGAGGTAGGAACACGAATACGTCGTGCAGGGTTCTTTGCCGCGCCACTCTTTTCAACAAATAGGAACAATCGCCGGCCAGCGTCGTGAGGACCCGGCCGGGAATCATCGAGGGGTAGTAATCCGGACAGCAACCTGAGCGGTGGAAACGCCCACCACAGCCGTCGCCCGCGCGAGCCATGCGCCAGCACTTCATCCCAATCCGCGTCCGTCATTTGCGACGACAGCAGCGCAAGGTCGTGCAGCTGAAGCAGTCGCAACACCCGAATCGTCATCGATCCCGCCGCATGCAGCAGAAGATGGATCATCAAGGAGGCCTTCGACGGGTAGGCGTTCAACCCGGGATGAGGATGTCGCGGGAAGATGAGCTCGGACGATCCGTAATGCGCCAGCGGCAAGCGTTCGCAAATTCGCTCGTGAAGCTCGATTTTTATATTATTATCCGAATTCTCCCCCAAGTCGCCGTGACGGTGATCGTCGACCGGTGTGAACACCCGCTCCTTCCAGCTCTGCCCGACTGGTGGAAGTCCAGCGATTCGAGCAACCGGGCGGTGCGCTTGCATCCGCCGGCCGCACCAGCAAATCGATGTCGGCCATGGGCCTGTCGCCGGCCGCGTACAGGCCCATCGAATGAAGTGCCGCTCCCTTCAACGCGACTGCGGCCGCAATGCCTGCGCCGCGCGTCCGTCGATCCAGGCGCCGCAGAAGTTCGTCGATGCGCGCATGCCGCTTTGCCGTGTGCGCTCGCTGGCCTCGAGAAATGGCCGTCCAGCCGCCGGGACCCCGCCAGTGCAAGGCCCGCGACAGCAATGGCGAGACGCCATGCATGGCCGTCACCGCCCGCGCAAGAATCCACTCGAATTCAGTCCAGTCGGGTGCGAGCTGCGTCGGCGACGCGAGTTCCCGGGCGAGGGTCTCGGTGATCTTGCGCAGCGACGCTGCAACGCTCGGCGGCGGCGGCAGTAGTTCTCTTGGAAATCGTTGGCGCCGCCTTAGGCCCGCGGCTGATCGATCGTCCGGCGAGCGGTAGCTGGCTCTCGTGCGCAACAATTCCCGCCAGCGCCGATCGAGCGCGCTTCGCGCGCGGGCATGCGTCGTTCGCCGGCGCCGCGGCGCCGTCTGCAGCGATATCTGCTCGTGCAGAGATTTCGCACGGCTCGATAGAAATCGGACGTGTAGGTTCCCTGAAACATCATTTCCAGATCGTTGCTCTCCTGCCAATGCGTCTTGCCGCGCAACTGCGCCTTGACCAGCTCGTAGAACTTGCGTGCCCGGCAACGGGTACGAGACGCTGACGCCGATCTCATCCGGCCGGGCCGCGTCGAGCAGATCGCGCGTCGCGAGAATGTCGGCGAGCTGCTCGTCCATGTATCCCAGCTGGATGAAGAATCCGACTCGAATGCCCGACCGACCTGAGCCGCTGCGCGCGCGACGCGGATTTCGGCCACCGTGGTGCCCTTGTTCATGGCGTCCAACACCCGCTGGCTGCCGCTTTCCGCGCCGATCCACGCCTCCCGGCATCCGGCGTCGCGCAGCGCTTCGGCCATGCGCTCGCTGACCAAGTCCGCGCGCGTTTGGATGGTGAAGGGAATCCGGGCGTCCGCGGCCTGCACGCGCGGCCGCGAACTCGGCGACCCAGTCGACGCGGAAGCCGAAGATGTCGTCCGCGAACCAGATGTGATCGGGCTTGAAGGATCGCTTGAGATGGGCCATTTCCGCGGCGACCTCGGACCGCGTTACGCTGCAGATACTGATTTCCCCAAATCGGCTTGGCGCACCACGTGCAGCGAAAGGGGCAGCCGCGCGAGGCCGCCATGTTCAGGCTGAAGTAGCCGTGCGCCTTCATCCACACCGCACGGTAGCGATCCATATCCACCAGATCCCACGCGGCCAGATCGACGTGCAGTGGCGACGGCCGAGGCTCTCGATACCGTTCTGGGCCTAAGCACACTGCCGCCCTCGAGCGAGGCAATTCCGTTCAGCCCCAGCGCGAGATCGGCGACATCGGCTTGCGGGTTCGAATCGAGCCGCGGCAGCACCTCGAACAGAGCTGGACAGCCCTTCGCCGATCAACGCCAGATCCGCGCCCGCGTTGAGGTACGGCGCGGGAGCGTCGGTGACGTCGGGGCCCGCCGCGATGACCTTGGCGCCGGCGCGCCGCGCCGCAGCCATCATTTCGCAGGCGGCGCCGCGCATCACACCCAGGCACATCTTGCTCAGGAAATTGAAGTTGTCCTCGTAGAACAAGACCAGCTGCGGCGGCTCGGCCCGCAGCAGGCGCTCATACTCGTCGATCCCGTCGGCCAGCATGGCATCGAAGAACGACACTCGGTGCCCCGCCTTTCGCAGCATCGCGACCACCTGCAGCGTGGCGAGCGGCGGATAGGGCTTGGCGCGCACCACCTGCTTTTGATCGAGGCGCAAGTAGTACGAGTGGCAAACCAAGATTGAAAGCATCGTCGCTCCATCAATTGCTGCGCACGAGTCATTCGCAGGCCGATGACCACGGCCTCGAGCGCGGACACGAGCGCGGTATGGGAGTGAGTGCGGGATGCCGGCGTTTAGGTTTAACCTCGGGCGACGATTCTGGTGTTTTTGTCAGATCGACGGGGCCAGATCGATGATTCGCGCGTTGACTGCGCTCCCCGAGACGGTGAGCTCGCCGGCGCAGATCGGCAGTTTGAAGCGTCGGGGTCCACAGCTTCCCGGATTGACATACAAAATGCCCGCGCGCTCCTCGACCTTCGGCCGATGCGAATGGCCCGACACGACGACACGGACTCCCGCGGCGACGGGGTCGATATCGAGTTCCTCGAGATTGTGAATGACGTAGAGAAAGATGCCGCCTATTCGGACCAGCTCAGTCTGCGCGAGGCGCGCCGCCCAGATTTGCGTGTCATTGTTGCCTCTGACTGCGATCAGCGGGGCCATGTGGGCGAGTGCATCGAGGATCTCGGCGTCGCCCACATCGCCGCCGTGGACGATGTAATCACAGCCGGCCAGAAATGCGCGTGCCTCGGGCCTCAACAGCCCGTGGGTATCGGATACCAGCCCCACCCGCAGATCGTTATTTGCCGTCATGAGCGGCTTACTGTAAGGCACTAACGGATCTTCACATAGCTTTGCACTGCCCGGGATACGCCTCGCGGCGCGCCCCGCGTCGTAAGTGACGGGGCCCGGCGGCGGGTGGTCGAATGCATCGATCGCCCACCCGCCGCTCGAGAATCAACCCAGTCCTGAGTTCGCCCTAGCGCGCCCAGTGCCCCGGCTCATGATGCCAATGCGGACCGCGCTGAACCCATGCGTCGCCGACCCAGTGATAGCCGCGGCGCTCATGCATGTAGTGGCCGGGGACCCAGACATGCGCGTTGCCGCGCCACTCCCAGAACCCCGGGGCCCACACCATGCCGACTTGCGGCGGCGGAATCGTCTCGACGCGCACCGGCGGCGGCGCCACATCGATGTCGATGGCTACTCCGGCCGACGCAATCGTCGGTGCGGCAACCGCCCCCGCGGCCATCATCAAGCCCAATAGCAATGCTTTACGAGAACCTTTCATTCCGCACTCCTTCTTGATGTAACGTCCGACCCAGCAGCGATCGAATCTATTGCTTCAACGCGGCGCCGCACATCGTCGGTTGACCGCCGCTGCGCTGTCTATAGGACAACGTCGCATTCGTATCATAGCTCCGGTGAGCTAAACTGTTGATCAGTCGGCAGAATATGGAGTAACCGCCTCGGCCTTAAGAGTCGGTAATGTGGTGATCGCGCGGATCACCGGCCGGTGCCAGGCGATGAACGCCAGAAGCAGCGCACCGGTGCCCGCGAAGCCCAGGGCAACTCGCAGTCCCAGATGCTCGCCCAGCCAGCCGCCCAGCAGCGCGCCCGGGCCAGCGGGGATCAGAATGAGCCAGCGCATGGTGCTCGTCATGCGGCCGAGCATGGACGACGGCGTGACCGACTGCCGTAGGGACAGGAAGTTGATGAAGATGAACACCGCTCCCACGCCGAACATCATCAGCATCAGCGCGTAGGCGACCACACCCAGGGCATTGAGGGGCGCCAGGCTGAGCAGCAGCCATCCGGTGCCGGACACGGCGAATCCGAGCACCATCGTGGGTCCCGGACCGAGGCGGCGCACTACGCGATGGCCGTTCGAGCTGGCCAGAACCGTCCCCACCCCCAGCGTCACATAGCTGAGGCCCACGCCCCGTTCCGACAATCCCAGTTGGCGGGTGGCAAACAGGATTTGCACCACCATCGCAGCCTGATTGCACATTTGCCAGGCGCCGACGCAGCTCGCCATGGTGACCAGCAAGCGGTGGCCGCGCACGAAGTTCAAACCCTCGCGCATGGCGGCCCAGAAGGGCGCGCGCTCGAGCACCGGATTCTCCTTCACCGGAACGCCGCGCAGAATCGTCGCGGACACCAACAATAGGCAGGCGTCCGCCAACAGCGCAAGGGGCGCGCCCGTCAGCTTGATCAGCGCGCCTGCGGCACCCGGGCCGGTCACCTCCGCCGCCGAGGTGGCCAGCGCGTTCTTGGCATGCGCCTCGACCAAGCGCTCGCGCGGCACGATCTGAGTCAGCACGATTTGCGCCGCGCTGCCGGCGGTCGTGTTCACGCTGCCGATCAAGAATCCCACACAGTAGAGCCAGTGCATCGACAGCCAGCCGAACCACCAGGCCACCGGCACCGTCGCCACGGCACAGGAGATGGACAGCTCGCCCACCACGTACACCGGCAGCTTGCGGACGCGATCCAGCCACACTCCCGTCGGCAGCGAGAACAATGCGATCGGCACGATCTCCATCGCCGTCAGCAGGCCCATCTGCGTCGGGGCCGCGTGCATCAGCACCGCCGCAGTCAAGGGCAGGGCGAGCAGAGTCACCTGGGCGCCGAAGGAGGATATCAAGATGGAGGTCCACAGCCGCCGGTAGGTCGCATCGCGCAGCAGATCGGTGGGCGCGAGCGCAAAGCGCTTCAGCCACCGTTGCGGCAGCCAACTGCGAAGTATTGCTGGATTCATGATGCCCGGGGGTGCCGCGTATGGTAGTCGAAAACTCGCGCCCATGCGAGGCAGGCTTTTCAGATTACAATGCACCCATGACGGCATTCACTCATCTCTTCCAGCCGCTGCGTATCCGCGGCTGTACCCTGAAGAACCGCATCATGTCGAGCGGTCACGACACCACGCTGCCCGTGGACGGAACGGTCAATGCGGCGCTGGTGGCATATCAAGAAGCGCGAGCCCGCGGCGGCGTGGGCTTGATCGTGCTGCAGGTGTCGGGAGTCCACGAAACCGCGCGTTACACCAATCATGTGCTGATGGCGACGGACGATGCTTCGATTGCCGGCTACCGCAGCGTCGCACAGGCGGTGCATCGTTTCGGCACCGTGCTGTTCGGGCAGCTGTTCCATCCGGGCCGTGAAATTGCCGAGGCGGACGGCGGCCTGCTCAGCGTGGCGTACGCCCCGTCCTCGATTCCGAACGAACGCTTTCACGTCATGCCGCGCCCATTGAAAAAAGCCATGATCGACGCCATCGTTCACGGCTACGGCGACGCCGCCCGCCGCATGCAAACTGCCGGATTGGACGGTGTGGAAATCGTCGCCAGCCACGGCTATCTGCCGGCGCAGTTTTTGAACCCCCGCATCAATCTGCGCGACGATGCCTACGGCGGCGATCTCGACGGCCGCCTGCGCTTCCTGCGCGAGGTGATCGCCGATATCCGCGCCAAGGTATCCGACGGCTTCGTGGTGGGACTGCGGATATCGGCAACGGAAATCGACGAACAGGGACTGACCGAGGATGAGACTCTCGAGGCCGTGACCCGCTTGGGCGACGGCATCGACTATGCGCACATCACGCTCGGCACCTCCGCCAGTCTGGGCGGCGCCATTCACATCGCGCCTCCGATGGCATTGAATACCGCCTACGTCGTGCCCTACGCCGCCCGCTTCAAGCGCCAGGCGCAGATCCCGATATTCGTGACCGGGCGCATCAATCAGCCGCAGGAGGCCGAGGCGGTGATCGCGAGCCATCATGCCGATGTCTGCGGCATGACGCGCGCGCTGATCTGCGATCCGGAGATGCCGAACAAGGCGGCCCGCGGCGCGCCCGAAGATATCCGCGCCTGCATCGCCTGCAATCAAGCCTGCATCGGACACTTCCACAAGGGATATCCGATCTCCTGCATCCAGAATCCGGTGAGCGGGCGCGAGCTGCGCTTCGGCACCCTGCTCGCCCGCCTCGCGCCGCAAGAAAGTCATGGTCGTCGGCGGCGGACCGGCCGGCATGAAGGCGGCGGCGATCGCCGCGGAGCGCGGACATCACGCCGTTTTATTCGAGGCGGAGCGGCGACTCGGCGGTCAGGCACTGCTCGCGCAGATGCTGCCCGGGCGCGCGGAATTCGGCGGCATCATCACCAATCTCGAGCGCGAACTACAGCTGGCCGGAGTGGCGGTCCACAAGGGTGCGCGCGTCGATCGGCAGATGATTCTGGCCGAGGCACCCGATGTGGTGCTCATCGCCACGGGCGCCAAGCCCTACCGGCCGGAATTTCCGCAGGAAGGCGCATTGCAAATCGTCGATGCCTGGCAGGTGCTGCGCGGTCAAGCGGTCGGTCGGCCAATCGGTGGTGGTCATCGACTGGCGGGCGGACTGGATCGGCATCGGCATCGCGGAGCATTTGGCGCAGCAGGGAAGGACGGTGCGCCTGGCCGTCAGCGGGATTGCCGCCGGAGAAACCCTGCCCTTCTATGTGCGCGATCAAGCCGCCGCGTCCCTGCACAAGCTCGGGATCAAGGTGCTCACCTACATGCGCCTGTACGGCAGCGATTCGGACAGCGTCTATCTGCAGCATCAGAGCAGCGCCGAGGCGGTGGTCATCGACAAGGTGGATACTCTCGTCCTGTGCACAGGGCACCGCCGGTGGACGAGCTCTCGGATGCACTCGAAGGCCTCGACTTGGAGACTCACGTCATCGGCGATGCCGCCTCGCCTCGCACGGCCGAAGAGGCCGTCTACGAAGGGCTCAAAGTCGCCGCGGAAATTTAGGGCCGGGCGGGGTCAGGACGCCGCGGTGATTTGACGCGGGGACGGCCTCGCATTTTCCGCGTCCTCGCCGAGAAAGCCGCCGCTTTGATGGGCCCAGAGCCGCGCATACAGTCCGCCCTGCGCCAGCAGCGAGTAGTGATTGCCCTCCTCGACGATGCGGCCCTGATCGAGCACGACCAACCGGTCCATGGCGGCTATGGTCGACAGCCGATGCGCGATGGCCACCACGGTCTTGCCCTCCATGAGGCGGTTCAGACTCTGCTGGATGGCCGCTTCCACTTCGCTGTCGAGCGCGCTGGTGGCTTCGTCGAGCAGAAGGATCGGGGCGTCCTTGAGCATGACCCGTGCGATGGCGATGCGCTGGCGCTGGCCGCCGCTCAGCTTGACGCCGCGCTCCCCCACATGCGCCTCGTAGCCCATGCGTCCGCCGGCGTCGCTCAGCGTGACGATGAAATCATGCGCCTCGGCGCGCTTCGCCGCGGCCACCATGTCGGCATCGCTCGCATCCGGCCGGCCGTAGCGGATATTGTCGCTGACGGATCGGTGCAGCAGCGAGGTGTCCTGAGTCACCATGCCGATTTGGGCGCGCAGACTGTCCTGGGTGGCGAGCGCAATGTCCTGCGCCGTCGATCAGCACCCGTCCCCGCGGAATGTCATAGAAGCGCAGCAGCAGATTGACGATGGTGCTCTTGCCGGCGCCGGAACGTCCGACCAGGCCGATTTTCTCGCCCGGACGGATGTGCAGATTCAGATCGTCGATCACGGGACGCGCCGGGGCTCGGAGCGGCGCCATAGGCGAAAGCTCACCGCCTCGAAGCGAATATCGCCGCGCGTGACGCGCAGCGGCCTTGCGTCCGGCCGGTCGACGACCGTGGGTGAGCGCGCCAGCGTGGTGATTCCGTCCTGCACCGTGCCGATTTGCTCGAACAGCGAGGCCATTTCCCACATCACCCAGTGCGAAATCCCGTTGAGCCGCAGCGCCATGGCGGTCGCCGCCGCGACCGCACCGACGCCCACTCGTCCCTGAGTCCACAGCCACAGGGTGACCCCGGCCGTGCTCGCGATCAGTCCCATGCTCAAGCCGTGATTGACGATCTCGAAGCCCGTCACCATGCGCATCTGGCGATACACGGTCTGCAGAAACTCGGCCATCGCGCTCTGCACATAGCTGGCCTCGCGCTGGGTATGCGAGAACAGCTTGACGGTCGTGATGTTGGTGTACGCATCCGTGATGCGGCCCGTCATCATCGAGCGTGCATCGGCCTGCGCCATGGCGACCGCGCCGAGCCGCGGCACGAAGTACCCGATGGCGAGCAGATAGATCCCCAGCCATCCGAGAAACGGCGCCAGCAGCCAGAGATTGAAATTGCCGACGACCAGCGCGATCGTGACGAAGTAGATGACGACGAACACCAGGATATCCGTGAGTATCATCCAGGTATCGCGAACCGCGAGCGCGGTCTGCATGAGCTTGGCCGCGACACGGCCGGCGAACTCGTCCTGATAGAAGCTCAAGCTCTGCGCCAGCATGTTGCGGTGGAAGTTCCACCGCAGCCGCATGGCGAAATTGCCGGCGAGCGTCTGCTGCTTGAACAGGCTCTGCAGCCCGATGAGCACGGTGCTGGCGGCGAGCACCGCGCCCAGCAGCAGCAGATGACCGCGCTGCTCGGTCCACAGCCGGGACGGCTCGACCTTGGCGAGCCAATCGACGACACGGCCCAGCATGCCGAACAACAAGGCCTCGAACACCCCGATCACGGCGGTGAACAAGGTCATCGCCGCCACGTAGCGCCGCACGCCGCGGGCGCAGGCCCAGAGGAAGGGAAGAATCCCTGCGGCAGCGGCGGCGGCGGCGTGCTCGGGTAGGGTGAAACCAGCCCTTCGAAGTAGCGAAACAAAAGGACTCAGGCGAAGACGCCGTATTCCACTTGCAGAATCTCGCCGCTGTCGGTGTTCACCAATATCGCGTCGTTGCCGTCGCGCACCCACTCATATCCCATCGGCGGCACTTCCAGAGCGAAGAGCCAGTAGTCGGCCAATGAGGTACTGCGAACCCCAGTACGCGCGCGGCAGGATTTCGCCGATAGCCCCAGCGGTGTGAGGTCCAGCCCGGCGGACGGTGATAGGGACCGATCCTGAAACTCCGCGCCGCCTGATAGTTATGCTGGTAGGCGCCCCGATCGACGCTGGTGGGCCGGGCGTTCCAGCCCTTGGGTTCGGCGGGGCGCTGATAGCCGCGGGGCCCCGGGTGGGGTTCTCCCTGTCGCGGAGCAGCCCTCTCGGGAGCATGTCCATGTTCCGGCTCGGCAGCCAGCGCGGTTGCGCTCGCCAATACCAGAGCAAAAGCCAATGACAGACCGGTCTTGAACGTATGCGGCATGATGTTCCCTCGTGTGGATAGCCTCACGATTATACTCAATGTCACTGTCAAATTAAGCGCGTAGCATACGCGTGCCGGCGAAACCCTAATGTGCACCAGACTGTGTGGGATGCTCAGCAATGCGCAGACCAACAACGAGGGACTGGATGGCCGCGGCATTTGCCGTGGGGCTCGCGATCGTGTTGATCGCCCGCTGGACCGAGGGACCCGGCGAGCGCGTCAGCGTAGCGCTGCGTGCGACGGCGCGCTGGTCGTTCCTCTTGTTCTGGCTGGCATCCGCCGGCCGCGCGTTGACGACATTATTCGGCCCGAGGTTCCTGCCCCTGGCGCGGCGCGCCCGAGAATTCGGGCTCGCCTTTGCATCGGCACATCTCGCCCACCTCGGTGTCGTTGCATGGATTTATTCCACGTCCGTGGTCGTGCCCGAGCGATCCACGCTCATCCTATTCGGCATCGCCGTGTTCTGGACTTACTTGCTGGCGATCTTGTCCTGGAATCACCTTTCCGCCAGACTGAATCCGCGGGTCTGGCGCCTGGTGCGCACCGTCGGCGTCGAATACATAGCCTTCGCTTTCTGGATTGACTTTGCGATCCATACCTTCGGGGGCGGAGTCGTGAATTTCTTCGTCTATTTGCCGTTCGTGACCCTGGCGTTCGCCGGGCCGCCCTTGCGGCTTGCCGCCGCGCTGAAGCGGCTGAGCGAGGATGCCGTCGTCGCGGCCTAATGGCTAGGAAGGTGCCGCGGCCGCGTGTCCGGCGACGCCCCCGCGAGTGAACTCGAACTGCAATAACCATGCTCGAGAGCCCGGCTTGTCCGTAGGAGCGAACTTCCATTTTCCCGCAGCTACGCTTGCCAAGCGGGCGAAATACCTGCTTGAACCGGAATTGACCAACCTCTGGCCGACGACATTGCCCGAGCGATCGACGGTCACCCGAACCGTGACCTTGATGCGGCCACGAATCGACTCGCGCGCGTGGCGCGGAACGTCGGGAATCTCCTGATGAAGCACCGCAGAAACCGCGGACGCGGACGTGGGCGTGCTCAGGTTCCGTGCCGGAGCCGCGGGCGGAGCCGCCGGCTGCGAAGAGGACTGGGCATTACTCGAAGCGGGTTGCGCAGGATTGGGATGGCCATGAAGCAGACGCCAGCTGATCCCAATCACGACCAGGACCGCGAGAGTCCCCGCTGCGATGGCCGGAATTGACAATCGTTGTGCGGCCGGCGGCTCAGCAACGGCGGCACGCCTCGGCGGTTCATTCGCTGCGCTCGCGCTTACGCCGACATTGCTCGCGACAGCTTCGCTTGGCGCCGCTGCCGTTAACGTCGCGTTGGTCACAGGAGCTTCGGCAGCCGCCGCCGTGGGCGGTGCGGCGTTGGTCTTGGGCGCCTCAGCCGCCGACGCATTGGGCACCGCGGCGTTGGTCACGGCCGCTTCAGCCGCCGACGTCTTGGGCAACGCGGCGTTGGTCACGGCCGCTTCAGCCGCCGACGTCTTGGGCGCCGCGGCGTTGGTCACGGGCGCTTCAGCCGCCGACGCCCTGGGCGCCGCGGCGTTGGTCACAGGCGCTTCAGCCGCCGACGCGTTGGGCGCCGCGGCGTTGGTCACGGGCGCTTCAGCCGCCGACGCCCTGGGCACCGCGGCGTCGGTCACGGGCGGTTCAGCCGCTGTCGCCTCGGTCGCTGCTGCCCTGTTCAATCGAGCTTCGCTCACCGCAGCTCCGCCGACAGGGGCGTTGCCCACCTGGGGTTTGCTCGTTTGAACTGGGCTCAACCCGGCTTCAGTAACCGCAGCCCCGGGCGCGTGCGCCGCCCGTTTTATTTGGGCTACCAAACCCGCGATCGAGGGACGGCCGGCGGGATAGCGGCTCAAGCAGCGCCGTGCGATGTCCGCAAACGGCGGAGGAAGAGCGGCGGGCAAGGAAACATTTTCTCGCCGCGCATCGGGCCACGCGGGAGGACGCTGGGTCAGAGCCTCGACAATGGTGACGCCGAGAGCCCACACATCGCCGGCGGCGGAAATCCTGCCATCTTTCGCTTCGGGAGCATCGTACAGGGATGGCTGCCCGATGCCCGACACAGAATCGCCGGCGGGACGCACCGTATCGCTAGCGAGCTTGACCCGATCGTCGACGACTAAGACGTTCGGCGGCTTCAGTTGCCCCTGTACCAAGTTCTTGCCGTGAAGGAAAGCCAGGGCCTCGAGTGTCGGAAGCAGCAACTCCCGCGCTTCGTCGGGCGTAAGGGCCCGGTGAGGAAGAAGCTGAGCGAGAGTCTGATCGGCATATTCCATCACCACGTACAGAAACGGATGACCCCCGAGCCAGCAACGGCCCGAGCCGAAAATTCGAATCAGGTGGGGATGAGACAGGGCGCCGGCTATCGTCCAGCACGAGAGCTGCGCCTCCGCCAGCACCGGGTCCGCCGGTATGAGCTTGATGGCGGCGTCGGGAAGGTTATGCGCGGCATACTCGGTAAGGAATACCACGCTGTGATCCGATCTGCCCAGATAGCGGCGCAGAGGGAATACCCCGTCGATGATCAACCCTTCCCATTTCGTCCAATCCTCAGTCATCGTTGCTCTTCTGCCTCCACACTCTCGAAGGACGACACTCCCCAGGACGACGGTACGAAGATATCACAGGCGGCCGAGGGCCCGACCCGAACAGCCCCCGTAGCGCGTTGCATCGCGTTCAGTCCCCCGATCCTGGAATCCGCATGGGCCGACTGCGCGAAGGTTGCTCAGTAACACTTATTAGTGTTAAATTTAACACTAATAAGTGTTAATGTTCATGAGGGATACCATGAATACCGCTGCGGCGATCCCCAATCCTTTTGTGTATGGCCAGGTACTGATCCCGGGCAAACCTTTCTGTTCGCGCCCACAGCTCGAGTCGAGCGTACTCGAGGCGGCCGCCCATCAACAACGAATCGTACTCCTGGGTGAGCGGCGCATGGGTAAATCGAGCCTGGTCGAGCATACGCTGACCCGGCCGGACCGGGTTCTGGTCGCGGTTGATCTGCGAGGCCTCGACACCGTCGAGGACTTTGTCGACCGGCTGCTATTGCGGCTGTCGACGACACTCGAAGCGCATCGCACGCTCACCAAGCACTTACCGGAACATCTCAAAGAGGCCCTTGCCTTCATCGGCGAAGTGAACGTGAGCTTGCATGGGATTTTATCGGTGAGCACCAGAGCCAAACCAAAGGCATCGACTGTCATTCGCGCCATGGACGCTATAGAGCGGGCGAGCCGCTGGCGGCCGCTAGTGGTGTTCTTCGATGAATTCCAAGAGATTGTCGAGAACCTCGAGGAGCGCGAGTCGCGTCACTTGCTCGGGGTTCTGCGTGCGGAAATTCAGCGTCACACCCATGTGGCCTACCTATTCGCCGGCAGTGCCCGGGGCTCGATGCTCGAGCTGTTTACCGCCGAGCGTAGTCATTTTTATCAATCCGCGGCGATTCTAGATGTGGGACCGATACCCCAGGGGGACATGGCGAAATTCTTCAAGGAGCAATTCGCGCGAGGTAAACGCGAACTGCCCTCGGACACGCTGCAGGCAATTTTTGCCTTGGCCGGGGAATCACCCAATGACCAGCAACAGCTCGCTTATCACCTGTGGACACAATCGACCCCCGGACGCTTGGGACAAGAGGAACTCAAGCGGGCGTTTTCGGCGCTCCTCGCCGAGGTGAGCCGACGCGGCGAACTGATCCTTGAGTCGGCGACTCCCGCACAGCGGCGCGTGCTCTTTGCAATCGCTATCCGGGAAGATGAAGAGACTTCCACTGATTCTTTCATTCGCTTCACAGGCTTTAAGAACAACAGTTCGGTGAGCGCGGCGTTGCGTCCATTTTTGAAAGGCAGCAATGCAATTTTGGAAAAGCGCGGCAGCCGAGTGCGTTATCGCGAACGCTTCATGCGATTGTGGGTGCTGTTGCAGGTGATCAATATTCCGAGCTTGTTTCCTGCCGGCCGCTCATTTATCGCCGGCACAGAGCATGGTTTGTTGCTGCCGTATCTGTCTCGGTCGTAAGATTCATCAGATCCATGGAACTATACTTTGCCGTATGCCGGCACCACCGCACCACGCGTGACGGCATTCTGTGGTGAGGCTAGAAAAACGATCGTTGCCGCCACCTCCTCGACCTTCGGCCAGGCGTCGAAATCTGCTTTAGGCATCGAATTGCGATTGGCAGGCGTATCCATGATCGACGGCGCGACCGCGTTCACCAGGATACCCTCCGGAGCCACCTCCTCAGCCAGCGCCACGGTGAGGGCGGCCAAGCCGGCCTTCGACACAGTGTAGGCCGTGAGGCTTGCGCCGAGGCGGGGCTCCAAAGCCTGACGTGCCGCGACATTGACGATTCGGCCCGGGCCCGGCCCGCGTCTGAAGGCAGCGACTGCGGCCCTGCTGCACAGGTACGCTGATATCAGGTTCGATTCGAGCTGTCCGGTCAGCAGGGATTTGTCGCTCTGCGCAATGGGCGCGAACGCGAACCCGCCGGCGATGTGAATGGACGCCCACAGCGTGCTCAAACCACCGTAGAAGGCCGTAACGGCCGGCTCGTCGGCGAGATTCCCGAGCGGCACCATCGAGACCTGTTTGTGATTGCGGTAGGCGAAGCGTTTCGCCCCCTCCTCGCTGTGATAAGGAACGTGGCAGACGGCGCCCGCGGCCAGCAATGCACCAACGACGGCTGCGCCGAGCGACCCCGTTCCGCCGGTAACAACGACATGCCGATTCTGATAATCCATGTGCCCTCCTGACTTGCCATCTACCGAGGCAGCGAAATTGTGCCCAAATCGATGGATCGATATACCTGTATATTGATGTATATCTAAACGGTGCATACCATGCAAATCTCAAAATGGGGCAATGGTCTGGCCGTTCGACTACCGGCTACATTCAAGTTTGATCGGCTCGAAGCGAATGAGCGACGCTGACTCATTTTTCGATACCGGCGTATTACTGTATCTGCTTTCTGAGGATTCCCATAAGGCGAACCGCGTCGAGGAGTTGCTCGCCGAGCGCGGCACCATCGGCGTTCAGATCTTGAATGAATTCGCAGCCGTCGCATTGCGCAAACTGAGGATGCCGCTGAACGACGTGCGAGAAATCTTGAGCACGATCCGAGCTGCCTGCAATGTCGAACCGGTCACTCTGGCGACGCATGACCGCGGCCTCGCAATAAACGAACGTTACGGATTCTCGCTCTACGACTCTATGATGGTCGCATCAGCACTGACCGCCGGCGGCAAAATCTTGTACGCGGAGGATCTGCAGCATGGGCAGCTGATCGACGCTCAGCTGCGCGTCGTCAATCCATCTTCGCAACTCTAATCCCGATCTTCTACCGCGATTGACACGGATCTAAGTGGTGCCCTCGCCCGGACTCGAACCGGGACGGCCTTACGGCCAACGGATTTTAAGTCCGTTGCGTCTACCGATTCCGCCACGAGGGCTTAAAGAGCTGAAAGTTTAGCAGCTTCGACGGGCGCTTACAGCGCGAGGCGCTCGGCGTGCGGGAACGCACCAGATGTCGATGGGCCCGCGGCGCCCGCGCAATTCGAACTGCGGCAATTGCAGAAACGGCAGCGACCCCACGGCGGTGGCCGGAGCAGCCATTTCACCATCGAGAGCCGTGGCCACCGTGCAGGAGAACAGCACCTCGCCGGCACGCGCGCGGCTGCAGAGCCGCGCGGCCACATTGACCGTATCGCCGATCAGCGTGGTCGCCCGATGGCGTGGCGGGCCCATTACCCCGACGGCAACTTCGCCTTCATGCAGCCCCACGCCGATTCCCGCGTCGATCGACAGCTCAGTGCGCCAGCGGACCGCGATGGGCGCGAAGTCCTGCAACATGGCATGCCCTGCGGCCAGCGCTTCGCGGGCGCCGTTGCCGCTCGTGTGGTCCACGCCGAATCCCGCCATCATTCCATCACCCGCCATGTGGAATACTTTGCCGCCGTAAGTCTGGGTGGCGGTCGACAGAGTCCGAAAGAATTCTTCCGAGCAACGGCACGACGCGGGCCGCGGGTAGGCGCTCGGCCATTGCCGTATAGCCGCGCAGATCGGCGAACAGCACGGTGGCGCGGACGGTGTGCACCGCCGCCGGCCTAACCCGCCTGACCATCATCGAGGCCGTCGGGCGCAACCGGCCGGCCCTTCCTCGCCGTTCTACCATAAGTTCCCTCCCTGAATTCGAGCAAGGCCCCAATCTACAGGTTCACATTGACGAGACGCAAGGCGCGGCGATACTTGGCCGGTACGCAGGGCGTCGGGGATTCCATGAGCATCGCCCAATTTGCTGCGTCCGGCATGCCCCTGACGCGCATAATGTCAAATGCGTCAGTGAACCGCGAAGGGGAGACGAACATGACTCACGGATACCTGCGGACGGCAGCGCTCACGGTGGGTCTCGCGCTGGCTCAGATGCCTGCGTTTGCAGCCCCCGCGCCGCCCTCCCCGCCGGCGGCGGTCGTTGAGCAATTGATGGACAAAGACATGGTGGGCGTACCCGGCAAGGAACTGCTGATGCTGACCGTCGAGTATCTGCCCGGCGGCGCATCGATGCCGCACCGGCACGATGCTCAGGTGCTGGTGTATGTGCTCGAAGGGGAAGTCATCATGCAGGTGGCGGGCAGTCCGGCGGTCACACTGCATCGAGGCCAGACCTTTTATGAGAGCCCTTCCGACGTCCATGTCGTCTCGGCCAATGCCAGCAAGACGGTGCCCGCAAAAATTCTGGTATTCATCGTGAAGGAGAAGAACGCGCCGGTCTCGCGCGCGGCAACACCCGCCGGTGCGCCATGAATCCCGTCACGCCCACGCACATCGTCATCGGGCGCGACGGCCGGATTCAGTACATCGGCCACCTCGCCGACGGGGAACTCGACGCGGCGCTGACTGCGGCGCGCGCACCCGCCGCAGGGAGAGCATTCGCCGCGGCCAGGGCGCCCGCCACGGGCGAACCGCAGGCCATGGCGAGCGCCGCCCCGGCGCCCATTGCCGTCGGTGACCTGCTGCCGAAGAAGTCAGTGCAAACCATCGATGGGCGGCGCTTCGAGTTTCAGCCCGGCGCGACACGGCAACAACTGACCGTCCTGGTATTTTTGTCGCCTTGGTGCGAGTCCTATCTTGCGACCACGCGGCCTGAGGTTTCCGCGAACTGCCGCAGCGCGCGCGCGCAGTTCAGCGCCTTGGCCAACGATGCGCATGTTCGCTGGCTGGGGATTGCATCCGGACTCTGGGCGAATTCCGACGATCTGCGCAAGTACCGCTCGGAGTACCAGGTAACCATACCCCTCACTCTGGACGCCTCGGGCGAAGAGTTCCGCGCGTTCCGAGTGAACGATATGCCTACATTCCTCATCGCCGACGCTCATGGCCGTATCGTCCGCCGCATCGAAGGCAAGGCAACTCAGGATGCCGCCGCGTTGCGCGCCGCGCTCGCACCTGTGGGCGGCTCACAGTAGATCTGCAGGCTGCTCAATCGACGAACGACGGCTTGCCGGCGAAACCCCCGGCCGCGCGCAACGCATCGGCTCGTCAAAACGGGTAATTGAGCCCCGTGAACGCGGCAACGCCCTCGCTGCCGTAGCCGATATCGACGTATCCGACCACGAAGGGCCTGGCGATGCCTCGAAACCCCACGCCGTAGACACGATGCAGGTCGGTCAGAGGATTGGTGCTGGTTCGCGCGAACACTCGGCCGACGTCGATGAAGGGAGTGAGTTCCACGTCGATCGTGGTGGTGGTGGCATCGAAGGACAGAACCTTGCGGCGGAACTCCACGCTGCTGGAAAAGGAATCGCGATCGTAGAAGCGTCCCTCGCCGAAGCCGCGCAGCGGCTGTTCGCCGCCGACCACGCTTTGGCCGCCGCCGATGTCGCTGAGCGCCCAGAACGGTACGGAGTGCGCCGTCGGCAAATAACGTATGGCCATGTGTCCGACCAGAATCGAGTCCGGCGCGAGGGGCCAGAACGCCCGCCCGTCTCCGCCGACTTCGCTGTACATGGAATCATTCAGCAAACCATTGCGGCTGGCTAGGCCGCCGTAGGCGATCAGTTCCATGCCGCGGGTGGGTATGGTCAGATCGTCCCGGGTGTCATACACGAGGGACAGCCGATTGAGGGCTTGCTTATTGGTGCCCGCCACTCCCAGGATGTTGCCGAAGCGGGTTTGGATGGAGGCGATGCCGGCCAAGGTCCCCGGCAGCACGTCCACATCGAGAAGGCGCCCCGTGTAGAGCAACTGCCAGGCGTGAGTCAGATTCCGGCCGACCTGGATCTGTACGAGTTCTTGCTGGTTGGTGTAGTTCGTTTCGTCGCTCTCGAGCGTTTCGTTGCCGATACCGTAAAAACGCGGAACGCCGCTGCGATCGTAGATGATGCTGGTATTGAACGACCACGCATCCAGGCGCGAGCGCCCGACCTGATACTCGGCGTCGAAATCGCGCTCAACCCGCTCCTTGATGCCGGTGACCACCGACCACTGCTCGTCCGCCGACGAATAGCCGTATATGCGTCCGTGCACGCCGAAGCCGAAATAGGGGTTGTAAAGAACATCAGGTGCGATGATGCGATCGATTTCGTGATTGTCGTCGCTGCGTACCCAGGTCGGTATGAGTCCCAGCGTGGTGCCGCTGTTCGGGTCGACGCCGATTTCGGGCACGGGAATGAAGGGAGCGGTGGCTGGATTGAACCACCTCGAAATCCACTCGGGGGCCTGGCGCGGCGGCGGTGACCCAGGCGGCGATGCAGGAGGCGGCCCGGACGACGGCGGCGGCGGGATCTGCCCGGGCGGCGGGGCCTGCGTCGGATTACTGTTGGGGGGGTCCGCCCAGCACGCAGCCCCCCACATCACGGCAAGAAGCAGCCAGCGAGCGGGCACCATCATCCGGGCAACCGCGCAAAGGCGGCCAACAACCGCGGCAGCAGGCGCTTGGGCATCTGCCGAACATCGGTTCGTTGCAAACGCAGGCCGCAGCCGGCCGCGAGAATGATGGCGCGCATTAATTTCCCTTCGGTAATCAGTCCGGGGTGATCAGTCCGGAATCTTACACGGCGGCATCGCTGGCGAGGTCGTACACACGCCCGATCCGGCTGCCCTTGCCGCTCATGCGCGCCAATTCGCCGTCCGAGTGATCGAAAAATCCGGCGGTATCAGCGCGGCCACATTCTACCAACCCTAGGTTCCCGAGAGAAACGCCGCAGCGGCCGCACGCCCGGACAAATGTTCGGCATCGGGACGAACTGACTCAATCGATGGGCCGGCCGCAGCGCGCCAGAACGGCGCGAAGATCCCGAATCGGCGGAAACACTTCGTTGTTCCAATCCGCGCCCTGGGCGTCATACGCCCTCTGCTCGTATTCCACGATTTCCTTGTCCTCGCGGAAGATATTTTCGGTAAACCAGGTCACGAAGGGCCATACGGCGTGAATGATTCCCGGCATCCGCGGTTTCTTCACCGACAGATATCCATAGGTGCGGTTGGTGCGCTGCTCGGCGTCCAGCGGCGTATAGCCCAGCCACACATCCAGCACCGGATCATCCGATTGCTTGATATCCCGCCCCACCCAGACTTTCAGGCTCTGCGTCGGATAGTCGGTGCGAATCCGCATGTGGTCGGAAAAGTCCTTCTTCGGTACGTTGCGCTTGCGCATCAAGTCCACGATGAGGTGTTCGCCCACGGACTGTTTCCCCTCGGTGCGGCTGAAGCTGTACTCGACCTGAGCCCAGTCACCGCCGTGCTGCCGACCTAGGCACCGCGCTCGGATCGAACCCATTTGCTTGCGATGCATGAACTGATGGTTCATGTCGAACAGGTTCTCGTGCATGAAGGTGTAGTGGCAGGCGACTTCCCTGTTCAGGCGCCGCGTCTTGTAATCCTTGCGCTGCGAAGAGCCCAGGCCCGCAGGCAGGCGGCCTTCCGCCAACGCTGCATCGCCTGGAAATACGAAAATCAGGCCGTCCACCTCGCGCGCCGGGTAGCTCTTCACTCCGGTGGGCAATCGATCCGTGCCCAGATAGGGCACGTTCACGCATTTGCCGGTCCGATTGTAGGTCCAGCCGTGGTAGTGGCACTTCAGTTCATCGCCGGTGACCACGCCGAGATGCAAGGGCACCTGGCGGTGCGCACAGCGATCCTCCAGCGCGAACACCTGCCCGCTTTTGCCGCGATACAGCACAATGGGCAGGGCTGCGAAGCGCCGGCCGAGCGTCTTGCCCACCTTCAGTTCCTCGGACCAGGCCACCGGATACCAATAGTCCGGATGCGCACCCACCCGGCGCAAATCGAGCGCATTGGGCGAGTTGGCGGTATGTAGGCTGATCAGATGGGAGCTGTCTTCGGACATCATCGGGTTCCAATCGATACCAGGAATGTTACCCGATTTTGGCACGCCCCGTGGCGCACTGATCCCCGAGGCCCCATGCCGGCCTCGATGGCCGCTCCCAAAGTCCATCGCGGTCCCCCGGCTCTGCCGGCGGCCGCATGAACTCAGCAGAAAAATCGGCCCCCGAAGGGGCCGATTGCAGCCTTGCGCGAATGCACGTAATGCTTAGAACTTATACGTCGCGCCGACCAGGAAGAACCGGCCCACCGCGCCGTCCTGATCGAGGGTGGTATACGCCAATTCCGCACCGCCACCGTAGGTCTGCAGGTCAACCGGCGGCACCGAATTGAACAGGTTCGTGATCGAACCGTGCAGCGTTGAGATGGTCGTTGGCTTGGTAGCTCAGCATACAAGTTCGTGTCGGTGAAATGTCCCACGGCGCAGTACGGATACCACTGGGGCGCCAACGTCGTAACTCCCGAAGAGATCGCGGAGCCATAGGCCGACGGGGAGCGGCCCTTGAGCGCTTCGAGACAGGTGTTGGCACCGATCGTGGGATCGGTGATCGAGAATGAACTCTGATAGTTCACCGAGATCGTGCTCGAGAACGGACCCGACTCCCAGGTGAGCGACGCCGTCGCCCGGCTCCTCGGATTGCCGGTGTCGCCCGATATGGTCGACGGTCCGTGAGTTCCGGCCAGATCGAACAGGCTCCCCGCCGCCACCAACTCATACTGCTGGATATAGGTGTAGTTCAGCTGCGCCCTCAAGCGGCCAAAATCACCCAAGTCGATACTGAGTGCGCATATCCAGGTCGTAGCCGGAGGTCTTGGTTTCACCCGCGTTGACGTACGGCACGACGGTATAGGCGGGATATCCCACGGGCGTCGGCACGACGGCGGTTGGGCAAGGAGCTCCCCCCGTCGTCGTGGCGGTACACACCGGCAGATTCGCCGACGGTCCACGCACGAGAGCGATGGAATCGACATAAAAGCCGCCCGCCGAGGAGGCTGAAATGATGTCGTTCTTCAGATCGATGTAGTACCAGTCGACGCGACACGTTGAAAGCCTTGATGGGCTCGAAAATGACGCCGAACGTGGCGTTGGTCGATTTGACGGCTTTGAGGTTGGGATTGGCGGCCGCAAGTCCCACCGCCGGGTAGGAGCACAGCGCATTGTATGTGCCCTTCACATTCGCCACCCCGCCCGGGCAAAGCGCCGGATCATAGGTGTTGCCCTGCCCGAACAGCAGGCCCGCGTTGCCGGATTCGGCAATGGAGGGCGCGCGGAATCCCTTACCCCAGGTGCCGCGAATCGCAAATTGGTCGATGGGCGTGAATTTGATGCCGACCTTCGGCGTCGCCGAGCCGCCATAGGTATCGTAGTGGTCGTAGCGCCCGTCGAGAGTGATTTCCAACTGCTTGATCGGCTTGCCCCCGAAGTTCAACGAAGCCCGCCGTATCGTCCTGCGAGCCGACCGCATAGGCGATCACGCCGTTCTGCGCACCGGAAACCACCGAGGGCGGATTCGTGGCATTCTGCGCCTTGTGGATGTACTGGCCGCCGACCGCGAGGGCCAAAGGTCCACCCGGCATGTCGAAGAGCGAACGCGAACCGTGCACATCGACGACACCCAGGGTGCTCGACGGGTGATCCGAGGTCTCCGGCGCGAACAGTGCCTGTCCGTTGGTGCTGACCCCCGGAACGTACGTTCCATTATTGAGGTCGGTCTGCGCCAGACCCGGGTAGATCTCACCGAAGATCTTCTGCGTCATGCTGGCGTACATGATGCCGACCTGGTTGTCGATATCCCAGCCGGCGACGGTGCCGTCGCAGGTCGCCGAACAATCGATACGTGATCGTATCCACGTCCACCTGGTAGGGCCCGACATCGGGGAAGCTATACACCAGATTCGCCTTCGTCCCGAACGGATTGAGCGGAGAGCTCGCCGGCAGCGACAGCGTGGGATACACGACGATCGAAGCCGGGCTGCTGGGGCCGAGAACCACGTTCGAAATAGAACCGGCTTCTTGCCCCGTGTTGCTGAACGCATGGCCGAAAGTCGTTGCCGCGATCTGTTGAGCGCTCGAGTCGAACACCGACCCTGTGGCCGTGAAGCGTCCAGTCGCTGCCGAGCGCCTTCGTGAATTTGCTCAAGAGATTGATTTGCGTCGTCGGGGATTGAAGGGTTCCCGGGAACGCGAAGGTGCACCGGTTGGCGTTCTGCGATGCCTGATCGCAGCCCGGCAGGAAGGCATAGGGCTGGCCGGAAGCCGTATTCGGATTGACCAAGTAGCCGGTGGTGCTGTCCGGATAGGCAAGGCCGGAAGCGCCGACGGCGCCCGGCTGGGTATTGACGCCGCCCGGCAGAGAGGACCAATTCGTCGTCGCGAAGGCATCATCGCGGTTCGCTCCGAGGATCTTGTCCTGATGGTGCCAATCGACCGCCACATAGACGTTGTAGCCATCGTTCGCCAGATCGCCCATGCCCCAAATGCCGGCGCCGTGCTCGGTGGTCCCGTCGCCGTACTGGCTGGAGCCCGCCTCCATCGTGAGCTCGGAACCGACGTAGCTCTTCTTCAGCTTGATGTTGACCACGCCGGCGATGGCATCGGCGCCGTACAGTGCGGATCCGCCGTCCTTCAGTACCTCGACCGTATCCACCGCATTGAATGGGATGGCGCTCACGTCGACGAAGCTGCGCTCCCCGTCGTCGCTCAGCGGATAGGGCACCATGCGCTCACTGTCGATCAGGGTCAGCGTGTCGCCCACCGATAAGCCGCGCAACGCGATGCCGGTGGCACCGGCGGCGAATGCCTGACCGAAGCCTTGACTCAGAGTGCCCGAGCCGTTTGCCGCGAGATTGCGCAATACGTCGGAGACCTGCGTGTAGCCCGAATCCTGCAGATCCTGTGCAGTAATGATTTGCACGGGACTCGGCGTCTCGGTATCCGTGCGCTTGATCAAGGATCCCGTCACCACGATCTCTTGGAGTTCGGGCCCCTGTGAGGCGGAACTCGCTTGTTGGGCACCGGCCGAGGCGGTAAACAAGGCGGCTGCAACCGCTCCTGCGGTAGTCAGTCCGCGCAGGTCGCGGCGCCAATGCTTCGCACCTGGCCCACGCTTCGCGCGTTGAATGAACAGCATGATGAATCCCCTTAAATTTTGGAAATTATTGTGTTGCGTGTGCGCTGCGCGCACTCTTCAGAAACGATTAATGGCGAAAGTTTGGCCTCAAATGATGGTTTTGTCTAGATTCCAATTGTCGCTAACACGCCACAATGAGCGGCCGAGGTGTAGTATTTACAAGGGAATCGGTAGGCGCGACCACCCGGCGAACGCCCGAGAGGGGGAACGGATGTCGTGCAAATATGGTGGTGGAGGCTAGGAGCGGAATCGAACCGCTGTACGCGGCTTTGCAGGCCGCTGCATGACCACTCTGCCACCTAGCCCTGGTCAAAAATAGCGAACCCCGGACGGGCCGGGGTTCCAGCCGGAAATAGTGTACTTTTTCGCGACAGCTGGCAATACCCTCCTCCCCCTTCACCACCGTCCGTGCGTTCAGACAAGGGCGTCCAATTGACAATGTAGCCTCATGTGGCTACATTGTCAGTATGAAAACCGTAGGCATACGCGAGTTGAAGGACCACCTGAGCGAGTATCTCCGTCGGGTACGCCTTGGCGAAAGCGTGCTCGTGACCGATCGCGGCGAAGTCGTCGCGGAGTTCTCGCCACCGACCCGCGGCGCCACCGACACCTCGCTTCCGGCCGGCTTGCTCGCCCTCGCCAAGCGTGGCCTCGTCACCCTTGGCGCGCCGCGCACCACCGGTGGGTATGAGCGGCTGCCACGACAACGCCGAGGCCGCCGAACCGCGGCGCAGCTTCTCGACGAAGAGCGTGGATCCCGGTGAATCTCTATGTGGAATCCAGCGCCGTCCTAGCCTGGCTTCTGGATGAATCGTCGGCTGATGAGGTACGTCGCCTGCTTGCCGGCGCCGAGGTCATCTTTACGTCAGACCTCACATTGATCGAGTGTAGTCGCGTACTTGTCCGGGCAGTGGTTCTAGGCGAACTGAATGAGGCGGAAGCCGCAGACCGGCGGGCTCATCTGACGAACGCAGCAGCGAGCTGGCATGTTTTGCGTATTGCGTCCGAGATCATCGACCGCGCCAAACTACCGTTTCCTGAAGAGCCAATTCGTACCCTCGACGCACTGCATCTCGCCTCGGCGTTGACCGCCCGCGCAACCGTCACGGCGCTCGAGATCCTGAGCCTCGACGAACGAGTGCGCAAATGTGCAAAAAAACTCGGTCTCTCCCTTCTGCCCGAAAACGTCCATTCTTGAACAAACGGAGCGTTCTAGCTCACTCCCACGGGGTTCATCACCTGCGCGCCGGTGGGTTCGAAAAACTTTCCCGTCCCGCCATGCGCGCAACACCGCACCTTGCGCAGCGTCTTTACGCTCTTTCTGCAATACGCTGACAATGCAAAAATTCGGGCCCGCCCGAAGGGCCGCATTCGATCCCGTTATTTTCGCGCGCCGAGTCGCGCAAGCATTGCTGAAAGGTCCTCGGGACTGATGTAAAAGTACTCGCACACGCGCCCCCACAACATCGGCGTCGGCACGTTGCGGCCCCCACGCTCCTTCTGCGTCTGGTCGAGAACGTACAACACCACCCGCTCCTCGCGGGTCAGCCCGTCGCGGACATCGGGTATTCCGTCGTAACGCGACCTCATGCTTGGCGCCTAGAGACTTGATTCCTGCGCATCTATTCATTTTACGCGCGTATTCCGAAATCCACCCCTCCGACTGAAATCGGCCCCACGAAGGGGCCGATTGCACTCCAATACGCTCGAGGGTCCTTTCAGCGCTAGAACTTGTAGTTGGCGCCAATCAAGAAGTACCGGCCGACGACGCCGTCTTGATCGAGCGTGGTGTATCTAAAATTGGCGCCCCCACCGTAGGTCGCCAGGTCGACCGGCGCGGGCGAGCCGAACAGGTTCGTGATCGCTCCATGCACGGAGAAATGATCGGTGGCCGCGTAGCTCGCATACAGGTTCACGCTGGTGAAATGATGGACGGAGCAGTAGGTGTTCCACTGACTCGGGAGCGCCGTGACGGAGGACGATAACGGCGACAGGACCACTGTCGGCGCGCTAGCCAGTATTGCCTGCAGACAAGTATTTTGACCAGCTGACGGGTCAGTAATGTGAAAGGAACTCTGGTAGTTCACCGAGAGGGTCGAAGACACCGGGCCCTTTTCCCAGGTCACCGATGACACCGAGCGAATCTTCGGATTGCCGGTGTCGCCGGAAACGCCCGACGGTCCGTGAGTTCCCGCCAACTCCCAGCTGTTGGCGCCGAACTCGAGTGAGTACTCGCGGATCCAGGTGGCGTTCAATTCGGCTTTCACGCTGCCGAAATTACCCAAGTCGAACTGCCCCCGCATGTCCATGTCGAAACCCGATGTCGTGGTTGCACCCGCGTTGACGTACGGAGAGAGCGTATACGACGGATAACCCACGGGTGTCGGCACCACGGCCGTGGGACAAGGTACCCCGCCGGTCGTCGTCGCGGTGCACACCGGCAGCGCCGCCGACGGCCCGCGAACGAAACTGATCGCATCGGTATAAATCCCGCCGGCCTCGGAAGCTGGGATGATATCGTCCTTGAGTTGGATCCAGTACCAATCCACCGAGACGTTGAACTGCTTGATCGGTTCGAAGATGACGCCGAATGTGGCGTTGGTCGACTTGACGGCTTTCAAAGCAGGATTGGAACCCTGGACGAACACCGGGGAGTAAGCGCACAGGGAATTGTACGTGCCCTTCACGTTCGCCACCCCGCCGGGGCAGAGCACCGGGTCGTATGAGGTGGCCAGGCCGAACGCTTCCCCCGCCGTACCTGATTCCGAGATGGACGGCGCACGGAAACCCTTGCCCCACGTGCCGCGAACCGTGAATTGCTGCACGGGCGAGTATTTGAGGCCCAGCTTCGGCGTAAAGGAACCGCCATAGGTATCGTAGTGGTCATAGCGCCCCGCGGCCGTGATCTCCAGCTGGGGAAGGACCTTGCCGCCGAACTCGATGAATTCGGCGACATCGTCTTGCGAGCCAACCGAGAAGGCGATACCGCCGACTTGTGCTCCGGACGTAATCGAGGCCGGGTTCGTTTGGTTCAGCGCCTTGTGGATGTACTGAACACCGCCCGCAAAGGACAAGGGGCCGCCGGGCATGTCGAACAGCGAGCGCGATGCATGCACGTCGGCGATGTCGAGGCTGCTCGACGGGTGATCCGAGGTCTCCGGCGCGAACAACGCCTGGCCGTTCGTGCTGACTCCAGGCACATAAGCGCCACTGTTGAGGGCGGCTTGCGCGAGCCCGGGATAGAGGCCGCCAAAGTACTTTTGCGTCATGCTGGAATACATCACGCCCACCTGGCCGTCGATGTCCCAGCCGGCGGCGGTGCCGTGCAGATCGCCGAACAATCGGTAGGTGAGCGTATCGACATTGACCTGATACGGTCCGACATCGGCAAAACTGTAAACCAAGTTCGCGCGCGTCCCAAATGGGTTGAGCGGCGAAGTCCCCGGCAGCGACAGCACCGGGTACGTGACGGTCCCGGCCAGTTTGCCGGGGGAGAAGGTGATGTTGACGATCGAGCCCTGTTCTTGCCCCGTGCTGGCGTACGGAAAACCAAAACCGGGTCCCTGGTTCTGGATCTGTAGCGCCTGCGAGTCGAATACCGACCCCGTGACCGTGACCGCCCAGTCGTTGCCGAGACTCTTCGTGAACTTGCTCAACAGATTGATTTGCGTCGTCGGGGACTGAAGAAGTCCCGGGAACGGAAAGGTGCACTTATCGGCGTTCTGCGACGCCTGGTCGCAGCCCGGCAGGAACGCGTAGGGCAGGCCGCTGGCCGTGGCGGGATTGATCAGATAGCCGCTGATGCTGTTTGGATAGGTGAGACCGGAAGCGCCAATGGCACCCGGCTCGGTATTGAGACCCCCCGGCAGAGGCGACCAATTGGTCGTCGCATATGCCTCATCGCTGCGACTCGCGCCGAGAATCTTGTCCTGGTGGTGCCAATCGAGCGCGACGTAGACGTTGTAGCCATCGTTCGCCAAATCGCCCATTCCCCAAATGCCGGCTCCGTGCTCGGTGGTGCCGTCGCCGTACTGAGTCGAGCCGCCCTCGAGAGTGAACTCGGTGCCGACATAGGTCTTCTTCAATTTGACGTTGACCACGCCGGCGATGGCATCCGCGCCATAGAGTGCCGAGGCGCCGTCTTTGAGCACTTCGATGCTATCCACCGCATTGATCGGGATGGCGGTCACATCGACGAAGCTCCGCTCACCGTCATCGCCCAAGGGATAGGGCACCATGCGTTCACTGTCGATCAGCGTCAGCGTATCGCCCACCGACAAACCGCGCAACGCGATGCCGCTGGCACCGGCAGCGAACGCGTTGCCAAAGGACTGATTGAGTGTCCCCGAACCGTTGGACGACAGGGTGCGCAACACGTCCGAGACGTTCGTGTAGCCCGTATTCACAATGTCTTGCGCAGAAATAAATTGCACCGGGCTTGGAGTCTCGATATCAGTGCGCTTGATAAAGGAGCCGGTGACGACGATCTCTTGCAGTTCCGTGGTCGGCGCGCTGCTCGTCGCTTGCTGGGCGCCCGCCGGCGCACCAGACAGTGCCACAACGACAGCGCTCGCAGCGATCGGGCGTTGAAGTGCGTATCGGACATAGTGTTTAAAACGTGATGTTGGATTTGAGAGTTTCGTACCCGCCGCGATTTGCATGATGGTATCCCCTCATTTCTTGGCCCGTAGTTGCGCGCGTGCCGCGCAAAAATCGGTGCTCAAGCACGCGCATAGGGTCGCCACCAATTCGATGCAAGCAACCAACCCTCCTTGTCCTGTCCAATGCGAGTCGGGGCTCTACGAAAAATAACGTCCATTACAAGGGGAACTGGTTCACCGGTACGTTAATGGCGATGGCCGAGCATAATCAATTTCTGACGCCGCCACAATTTCGAAAGTTGCTATAGAGCAACAATCAGGTCAATGCCGAGCGGCTCCGGGATCTGACGCGAGGCGGGAGGCTAGGTCGGATTTGAATACCCTGGAAAACAGGCGTATTCGTTGCAGTTCAGGCACCGCAATGCAGCGTGTACCCAGGAACTCAGCGCAATCCGGTTCTGTTTGCGTTGCATAAGCCAAACGGCGCAAATCGGATTAAGCAGAACAGGCCGCGGCGCCGTGCGCGCCTTTGAAGGCGTGGCAATCCGCCTCGCTTTACGACAGGAACCAGAGCCATGAACGAGTCCACCTAAGGCACTTCCGTGCTGCGTCGACGCATGATCGAGGACATGCGGATGCAACAGGTCGCGCAATGGCGCACTGCACGAGCAACGAAGTACCAGGGGGCAGTTATCTGCCGAGAGTACCCGCACGAACGGGTCGTGCTTCCGCCGAAAGCTCCGTGGCCCAAAGCTGCGGCAAGACTTGCCTGAGCGCTTCGATTACGCGCCCCGCTCGAATGGAAACAATATCCCCTGTCACCGTTTCGTGATACGCGTGGGGTCGATCGCCCAATCGCTTGCGCCTGCGGTTGAACAGTTCCGAATAAACAGCCACCACTTGCGTGATCCCAGCATGACTGTATTCCGAAAATCGCATGTAATTGAGTCCATTGGCGATGATCACGGTCGGCCTGTTCAAGGACACGCCAATGTGAGCCGCCATTGTGTCATTGCTGACTACGGCCTGCGCCCCGGCAATCCAGTGGAGCAAGTCGGATGCGGCCAGTTTTCCGGCAATGCTCTCCGCGCCGGTTCGCTGCTGAATCTGGTTGACCATCTTCAGTTCCGCCGAACTGCCTCCGGCTGCAAGCACAATCCTGCCCGGGAAATGGCGGCGGTGCAGCGCAATAAATTCCAGCCACCGGTTGGCCGGCCAGCGCTTGCTGCGTATGCTGGCGCCGACAAAGCAGATCGTATACGCGCCTTGTCCCAAGGCTGCAGGACGTATCTCGATGCAAGGGCGATTGCCGGGATAACGAGTTCCGCTCACCCAAGTCGAAAATTCCGCATTAAAATCAAATTCATGCATTAGGGAACGGGAAGGCTTGAACAGCGACGTGTACAAGCTGTCGGACCGTCGGTTCCAGCACTCGTGAACATTTGCATTCACTGTTCCGAGGCTGTGGAGCGGCGCCGCGGCCAGCATGCAGAAGTCGTCGAGCAACAAGGGCCTGACGCACGACGGCGCCACCACCGTTTCAAATCCACCTGCTCGCAGTTGTTTCCAGATTGCCATCCGGTATGGCGCATTTTCCAAGTACCGATCTTTGTTCACCCAGATAGATTCGTCGACGGTCGGCTGATCCAATGCCGTAAAGAAACCGCGCCAAGACTCGTTGCCCAGCAACGTGATGCGATGCGATTTCCAGCACGCGGATCTCTTGTATGCCTCCAGCTGATTTCGAAACAGGAGATAGTCGCCGATGTCGTCCAATCGGATCAGCAGCAGCGTTCCGTGCCGACGCCGGACCGGCGGAAGTTCCCTCAGGACGGTCAGCCACTCATCAAAAATCCGCATCACGCGCCGGCAGTCCTTGGCTGAATCGGCCCTACGGCCGATCAGGGACACCTGCCGGAGAACCGATTGGATAATTAATGTTTTCATCGCGTTAACCGGCTGTCTGCAACCTATCGCTTCGGAATGGAAGTCGTTAACATCCCTGCAAGCGCCTTTTCCGCTGCGGGATCTGTATCGGAAACTTCTGGAGGCTGCCTGCATGCATATAAGCGAATCTCAGCGGCGGAGGCAAGCGCCGGCGACCTGTAACGACAGTACGCTGACATGTATGTCGTAACGGGTGGTGCGGGTTTCATCGGCTCCAATGTCGTCGCGGCGCTGGCGGCGCGCGGTGAAGAGGTCGTCGTTTGCGATTGGCTGCGCCAGGATGAGCGATGGCGAAACCTCCGTAAGCACGAGATCGCCGCGCTGCTTGCGCCAGAGGATTTGGCGGCCTGGCTCGGGCGCCAGGGCGATCGCGTCGAAGCCGTGATCCACTTGGGTGCAATCACCTCGACCACCGAGGCCGATATCGATTTGCTGCTCGACCGAAACGTGCGTTCCACTCTGAGTATTCTGGAGTGGTGCACAGAGAAACAGACGCGTTTGATTTACGCATCGTCGGCAGCCACCTATGGCGAAGGTGCCGCGGGGTTTGATGATACGTTCAGCTGTGAGGCTCTCGCGGCCCTTCGGCCGCTCAGCGCCTATGGGTGGAGCAAGCACGTGGTCGACCGGCGAATTGCCCGGCTCGCCGAAAGCGGCAGACCCCTGCCTCCACAATGGGCGGGCCTCAAGTTCTTCAACGTGTATGGCCCCAATGAGTATCACAAGGGCTCGATGCAGAGTGTGATCGCGAAGAACTATGCGCTGGTCAAAAGCTCCCAGCCATTGTCATTGTTTCGCAGCTACCGTCCGGAGTATGGGGACGGCGGACAAATGCGCGATTTCATTTATGTTGACGATTGTGTCGACGTGATTCTTTGGCTCGTGGATCATCCGCGGGTCTCAGGCCTGTATAATCTGGGTACGGGTGAAGCGCGCACGTGGCTCGAACTCGCAGACTCGCTATTCACCGCGGCGGGAGTGCCGAGTAATATTCGATTCATCGATATGCCGTCAGGATTGATCAATAAATATCAATACCTTACCCGAGCCCGCATGGATCGATTGCGGGTGGCCGGATACGAACGGCCCTTCACCTCGCTCGAGGCGGGCATAGCGCGCTACGTCCGTGACTACCTGGCAACGAACGAACCCTACCGGTAGTTTGCACTGCAACGCAGGACACTCCGTATGTTGCAAGATCATCAATTAGGCAAACCGTCGGCTCACGAGGCCGGAGCCCTGCTGCAGGCCGAACTCCGCGAGCATCGTACGGTGTTCGAAGCCGTGACCCAGATGCTGAGCGGTCCGTTCCTAGAGACGCTGGCGGTACTCGAGACGGGACTTCGCCTGGGTGGCAAGCTGATGCTGTTTGGCAATGGCGGCGCCGCCGCCGACGCGCAACATCTCGCCGCGGAATTGACTATTCGTTATCGCTCGAATCGGCCGTCGATCTCGGCCATTGCTCTCACGACCGATTCCTCCGTGCTGACGGCCTGCGGCAATGATTTGGGGTTCGACGCACTGTTCGAGCGGCAAATCGCCGGCTTGGGACGCATGCACGACGTGGCGGTCGGGCTCTCCTCTTCCGGCAAGAGTGCGAACGTTCTGAAAGGGCTTCATCAGGCTCGGTCCATGGGTCTTTCGACCGTCGGGCTCACCGGCGCGACGGGAGGCGAGATGCCGGGTTTGTGCGACGCCTGCATTCTGGTGCCCTCGTCGGTCACCGCGCGCATCCAGGAAATGCACATCTTGATCGGTCACATGTGGTGCAAATCCCTGGAGCTACGGCTCGGTTTGGTGTAGCGCCCATGCAGTTCCAGCCGTCGGTTCATATATTGACCGGCTTTCATTCCGCCCAGGTGCTGGTGCTCGGGGATGTCATGCTCGATCGCTTTGTATACGGCACGGTGGAGCGGATTTCCGCGGAAGCCCCCATCCCGGTGGTCGATGTGGATCGATGCTCGGATATGCCGGGTGGCGCGGCCAACGTAGCCCGCAACATCGCGGACCTCGGCGCGGAGGCGATTCTTCTTGGAGTAGTTGGGGAGGATGCGGCGGCCGATGATCTGCGCGCACAATTACGGTCCTCCCCGACCATTCGAGCGCACTTGATCACCGACACCTCGCGACCCACCACGGTCAAAACGCGCTATGTGGCGGACGGACAGCAAGTGATGCGCGCGGATAGGGAGAGTCGCATGCCGGTGTCGGCGGTTGTGGCGCGCCAACTACGCGATGCATTCTCTGCGGCCGTCGAACAGGCGGATCTCGTCGTGCTCTCCGATTACGCCAAAGGCGTGTTGTGCGACTCGGTGACGCGCGCAGCAATCGACACAGCGCGCCGCTTCGGCAAGATCATCATCGTCGACCCCAAATCCGAGGAATTCGCAAAGTACCGAGGCGCCGCCATCATCACGCCCAACCGGCTCGAGTTTCAGCGGGCCTGCGGCGAGCGATGCGACACACACGAACAAGTGGTCGCCGGGGCACAACATATTCTTGATCAGCAAATCTGCGAGTTCCTAGTGGTCACGCGGGGAAAGGACGGAATATCGGTGGTCGGTACGGGCGGTATCGCCGAGCATCTGCCAACCGCGGCGCAGCAGGTCTTTGATGTCTCGGGGGCCGGCGACACGGTGGTTGCGGCCCTGGCGCTTGGCATGGCCGCCGGCGGAAAGATCATCGAGGCGGCCGCGTTGGCGAACATTGCCGCGGGCATCGCGGTTGCGAAGCGCGGCACCGCAACCGTAACCAGGGGGGAAATCATCGCCCGGCTGACACCGATAAACGGGCGCACCGATCCATTGAACATCTTTGCAATCGAAAGCGTTCAACAATTGGTCCACGCTTGGCGTGCCCAGGGGTTAAAAATCGCCTTTACCAATGGCTGCTTCGACTTATTGCACCCCGGCCATATTTCCCTCCTGGACCAAGCCCGCCGCACTGCCGATCGGTTGGTCGTGGGACTGAACGCGGACATCTGCATCAGCCGCTTGAAGGGCCCGAGCCGGCCGGTGCAGGGCGAGGTCGCTCGCGCCACGGTGCTGGCTGCGGTCAAATCGGTTGACGCGGTGGTCATCTTCGCAGATGACACGCCGCTGCAACTTATCGAAACCCTACGGCCCGATGTACTGGTCAAGGGAGCCGATTACTCGCTCGAGACCGTCGTGGGCGCCGATTTCGTGCTCGCACGGGGCGGCAGAGTCGTGCTTGCAGAACTGCTGAGCGGCCACAGCAGCACCGATACCGTCAAGCGCGCGGCCGAGCTTGTGTGGCGCGGGCTATTCTAGATTCCAGGTGACCTACTGTTGGCCTCCCGCCGAGGTCCCTTGGTCCTGAGCTGTTTGCGAGGTCTGTTCGATGATGCCCAGGGGGATGTGGGCTTCGACGATGCTCTGCAGTCCCTCGCACAGGCACCGCGGGTTGTGCAGTCACTGGCGGGTCCCGGCGCCAGATTGATATGATCGGGCCTCGATAACTAAAAAAAACGGGATCAAACATGGACGTTGCATTATCGTTCTCGACGGTCAATCGCGGGCAGCAAAACCTCTTTGCCTACATGTCGGCCGCTCTCGTCATCGCGGCCCTATTGATCTGTTCGGGTTGTGGCGGCGGCGGCGGCGGCGGCACCCGCACTGCGCCTCCGCCTCCGCCTCCGCCTCCGCCTCCCGCGGGATCGTTCACGTTGAGCGGAACCTCGGCGACCTTCGCGGCACTGCAGGCGGAATCCGTTCCCGCCACCCAGGTATTCGATATCACCATCACCGGAAGCGGTGCGTCGTTCGTCGGTGCTGCGTACCCGAGCGGTCAAACTCAACCGACCTGGTTGACGGTCGCGATCAGCGGGTCGGGGACGAACTACCAAATGACCGTTGGCGTGTTGCCGAGCGCGGTCAACACCGGTCAATATTCGACCACGTTCTCCGTCGGCACTGCCGATTCCAGCGGCAATGTTCTGACGCACCAGGACTTCACTGTTTCGTTTACGCTCAGTCCTCACCTGGCAGCAACGGCGGCCGCTGCGCCGGCAACGTTGATTTTCGGGGATACCACCACGACGCAGTCCGTGCCCATCAGCGTCACGGCACCAAGCAGACAATGGACGGCCTCATCCAGTGCGACGTGGCTGCATGTGTCGACCACTGCTCAAACCGGAACCGCGACGTTCAATGCCACTGTGGATGACACGGGTCTCGCGCCGGGAACTTATCAAGGAACCGTGCAATTCGTAAGCACCTTGGAAAGCGACGACACGGCATCCGTGCCGGTGACGCTGACCGTTACGCCGGCCGCTCTCACGGTGGCCGAATCAGGGTATACCTTCGGCGGCAGCAACGGCCAAGCGGCGCTGACGGCGGATCCGGTCACGCTGTCATTGTCCACCGGCCAGGGTGTCTATCCCTTCACCATCACGGTCGCGACCGACACCGGGGGATCCTGGCTGAGTGCGAGTCCGTCGACCGGCACCGTGGGCTCCGCCGGAACTTCAGTCAATCTCACGGTCAATGCAGCATCGCTACGCGGCGGCACCTACACCGGTCACGTGCACGTCGCGACTACCGTGAACGGGATCGCATTCGCCCAGGATCGTCCGGTGACGCTGAATCTCGAAGCCAATCGATTGGTCGTAACGACCGCGGGAGTGGGATTGTCCGATGTTGCCGGCCGCGCAGTTCTATCGCGCACCGTGAAAGTTCTGAGTGCCATCGGACGCACGACCACACCTTGGAGTGCAACTTCCGACAGTGCGTGGCTGACCGTGACGTCATCGGGAGTCACGGGCGATGACCTTGTGTTGACCGCCAATCCGGCGGGGCTGGCGTTGGACGCGACGCAATTTGCGAATGTCACCATTAGCTCGTCCGATGCCAGCGTGGAGAATCAACCGTCCATTCGAGTCGGGTTCTACGTATCGAACACCGCTCCGGTGACCGGGGCGGTCACGGTGGCCGCGAATCGGTTGGCCGCAAGTCCGGTCGAACCGATCATCGCCGTCGGGACCGGCGGCACCGATATCGGCATCTACCATGCGTACTCGCAAGTATTGTTGCGAACCCTGTCCGGTGTGGTGGCGACCTCCGATGGATTGACGTTCAGCGAGGACGGCAAGACTCTGTTCGTGTACGACACGACCAATTTCAAAGTCGTTCAGGTGGACGCCGTCACGGGCGCCGTCAAGGCAACCTACGATGCAACGGCCCCGGCCGGCCAAACTGTTGGAACGGCTGCGGCCGTGCTGCATCCCAATGGCTGGCCGATGCTCATCACACCCGCGGCGCGGGTGTATGATTTGACGAGCGGTAGCGAGCTTGCAGCCTCGGCGCTGGCAAAGATCCAATTCGGTAACTTTACGAACGCTGTCGGATTGACGAGTTCTCCCGATCAGTCGCTGCTCGCGACGCAAGACGGCATCACTGCCGGGTTGGTGCGCTCGGCGCTGGCGGCGGGACCCCTGGTCATCCAAGCGACTCCGGTAACCGTCTCCACCGCGCAAGGCGCCGCGGGCGAAGCTTGTTTCAGCGCATCGGGCGATCGCATCTATACCGCGAGCGGCGCGCCGTACGACTTTCCGGCGACCAGCGTCGCAACCAGTCAAGTCATCCAGACGTTGGCCGGCACGAACTATCCTGATTCCCTGCAATGCGTGTGGAACGGGGTCGTCATCGGCGGCGTCGACGGCTACTACGCCCCCGACGACATCTTCATTTACTACGGACCGACCGGCGTGAGCTTAGGTCAAGTCAGCTCGAACGGCTCCACCGCCGCGTATCGGGAACTAATGGTCCGTGGAATGGCGGTGTCGGCCGACGGCACGATCTTGATGTCCGCGTTTAACTTAACTGGAACTGCCACCGCCACCAGTGTCTACTTTCAAACGCTGCCGGCGCCCCCGCCGTAAGCGCGCCGCAATGCTCACTTGCTGATTCCACGACAGTGGATCGGTAAAGTTCGCGAACGCCCCTGCCGCTGAATCGGTCTGTGCAGTCGCCGCGTCAGTTCGCCTTCAGCGCGCGCAGCTTGGCGCGCACCCGGACGCAGGAATGTCTCTATGTGGTCCACCGTACACAGTACGCAGCCGCACAGACGCTCGATCGTCCGACCGTCATAGTTCACGCAAATGCAGTTGACGACCGCGACACACGGACAGGCGCAAGGGTTCTCCAGCACTGCCACTTTCTTCTCGAATCACAAGACCGGGGATACGCATGAACATCATTGAGAGTCTTCCCCGATACCGAACGTGGCTAATAGCGCTGACGCTTGGTGCAATGGCTGCAGGCTGCAACCAAGACGCCATCTTCGGCAGCAATGGAACTGCCGCTCTGGTGCCCGCAGTGACCGCTGTGACGCCGTTGAGCGGCGCAACCGATGTGTTGACCAATTCCCTCGTCACCGCAACGCTGAATGAGCCGGTCGCTCCGATCACCGGTGCCGCAAGCATGACGGTGACGTGTGCAGCCCCATGCATCAACGCCACCGGAACGGTGACTCTCGATGCCACGCATACCGTTGCCACGTTTACGCTCACGCCCGGCACCACGTTGGCGACCGCCACGCTATATACCGGCACGATCACCGGCGCCACGGCTCTTTCCAACGGCATCGCGATGGCCCGTCCCTACACCTGGCAATTCACCACGGTGGGGACACCCTCGGACCTTACTCGTCCCCGAGTATCGGCGACCGACCCCGCGACGACGATTCCAGGGCCGACGGTGGGCGTTCCCAGTAACACCGCCATCAGCGCAACCTTCACCAAGACCATGGCGCCCGCAACGATCACCGGGACCAGCTTTACCGTGACCTGCGCAGCTCCTTGCGTCTCCCCCACCGGCACCGTCAACTACTCGGTCGGCGCGAGAACCGCGGTGTTCAGGCCCACCGCCAGTTTGACCGTGGGCGATACCTATACGGCCACGATCACCACGGCGGTCACGGATGTGTCGGGCAACGCGCTTGCCGGCAATCAAAGCCCATTGCCAGCGGCGAGCGACTATGTGTGGACGTTCACCGTGGCCGCTCCGAGCGCCGCCGGTGCCGTGTCGGTGCTCTCCACGAGTCCCGCCGCCAATGCGACCAACGTGTGTCCAAGCGCGGGCATCAATGCGACCTTTGCCGTACCCGCCGGTCTGCGCATGGATCCCACCACGTTGACGGCGACGACGTTTACCGTCACGGGCCCGGCGCCCACCTTGACTCCGGTGACCGCCGCGTCGATCAGTCTCGACGCCGCCACCGGACTCATTGCGACTTTCACTCCGCAGAGCCCTCTCACGGGCGGCGTGACCTACACGGCCACGATTCGCGGCGGCGCCAACGGGGTCACGGACACGGCGGTGCCGGCCGACACCATGCCCAGCAATTTCACCTGGAGCTTCACGGTCGCGTCGGCGGCCTGCGGGGCGCCGGCGGCGATTCCGCTGGGGTCCGCCGCAACCTTCGGTAATTTCGGCGGTTCTGCCGGAACCACTAATTCGGGAATCTTGACCGTCATCAATGGCAACCTCGGCACTACCGCCGTCTCCACCAAGGTCACCGGATTTCACGATTCGGCCGCCGGTTGTATCTACACGGAAACCCTGGGTGCCGACGTCGGCGCTGTCAATGGATTGATTTATACGGCTCCGCCGCCGCCGACGGTGAGCTGTCCCAACGAAGGCACCGCGACCACCGCGGCGATCGCCATGCAGGCAGCCGCCGATGCGCTCAGCGCATATAACGCCCTGGTGGCACTGCCGGCGGGGCCCGACCCCGGAGCCGGCAACCTGGCCAACCTCGTATTGGTTCCCGGCACGTACACCGCCGCCGCAGGCACGTTCATGATCGAGGGCGGAAACCTGACGCTCGATGCGCGCGGCGACGCCAATGCGGTCTGGGTATTCCAGATGGCGACCACGCTCACGGTCGGAGGACCGGGTGCGGCGGCCCCCGAGAGCGTCATTCTGGTCAACGGCGCGCAGGCCAAGAACGTCTATTGGCAGGTCGGCAGCGCCGCGACGATCAACGCGGCCGGCGGCGGAACCATGGTCGGTACCATCATTTCGAAGGCAGGAGCGGCGTTCTCAACGGCGGGTAATACCGCGATCGTGACCTTGAACGGCAGAGTCCTGTCCCTGGGCGCTTCGGTCACGATGGTGGACACCGTCATCAATGTGCCTGGCCCATAACGTGTTGACATTCTCGTGGAGCAGAACATGAAAATTGCGCGAGGTTTTAGTATTGCCGCAAGTCTGGCGGCACTCGCCGTCACCATGAGCCCCTCGGCATTCGCCGACGACGCCGGGTGGTACACCGGCTTCAACGCCGGCCAGTCCAGAGCGAAGATTGACGACACGAGAATTGCCGACGGTCTATTGGATGACGGCTTCACGACGACCTCGATCGGCAATGACGACCGTCACTTTGGATTCAAGGCATTCGGCGGATACGAGTTCAATCGCTACTTTGCACTGGAAGGCGGGTATTTCAACCTGGGGAAATTCGGCTTCAGGGCGGATACGTTACCGGCAGGCAGCTTGCGCGGCGATATCAAACTCCAAGGCGCGAACTTCGACGCGGTGGGTAGCGTGCCCCTCGGCGATAAATTCTCCCTGTTTGCACGCGCCGGCGTGAACTACGCCGATGCGAAAGACTCCTTCGCCGGAACAGGCTCGGTCGCCGTGATCGATCCATCGCCCGGCAGGTGGGCTGCCAACTACAAATTCGGAGTCGGCGCCGAGTACGATTTCACCCGGTTCATCGGCATGCGCATCGAGGCCGAGCGTTACCGAATCGACGATGCCGTCGGCAACAAGGGCGACGTCGATCTTTATTCGGCGGGACTCGTGTTTCGATTTGGCCGCTCGGAGCCGCCGCCCCCACCACCCCCCCCGCCGCCGGCGCCCATGGCTGCGCCAGTGGCCGAACCGGCACCGCCGCCTCCGCCGCCTCCCCCGCCGCCGCCGGTACGCAGGCGCGTGAGCTTCTCGGCCGACTCGCTGTTCGATTTTGGCAAGGACACAGTGAAGCCCGCCGGCAAGCAAGCGCTTGATAACTTCGCGGCAGAACTGAAGGGCGCTCGATTCGAAGTCATTACGGTCACGGGCTACTCCGATCGGATCGGATCGCACGAATACAACATGAGGCTGTCGATGCGACGCGCCGAAGCGGTGAAATCGTACCTGGTGGAAACCCAAGGGATCCCGGCAGACAAGGTGACGGCGCAGGGAGCGGACGGATCAGATCCGGTGACCAAGCCCGATGAGTGTCCGGGTGCGAAGCGCACGCCCAAATTGATCGCGTGTCTGCAGCCGGACCGGCGGGTCGATGTTGAAGTCGTCGGCAGCGAACTTCAAGCGGCGCCGGCCCATTGAAGCATGACCTCCACAGGTAGCGTGCCCGCCGCTCATCTACCGCGTCCAGCAGGGGTCTGATTCAATCGTTATTAAGTCATGGTCGAGCGCAGAAGGCCTCGAGGCGGTCCGCCACGCGCGCCATGGCCGTCGGATCGCGCTCGGAAGCCGAATCGTTGGGGGGATTATGGGCAATGCGAATACCGGTGAGCCCACCCGGGAAAAGTGCGACCAGGTTCTCGCCCCAACCAACCATCTGCGGAATGTAGAGTTTGCAACCGCCGGTCGCGTCGAAGCGCATCTCCCAGAAGCCGTTGAAGTAAGTCGTCTCCCCGAAGCGAGTCTTCTCGCCCGTCGGAAGGCCGCGTGGCGCCGTGCCGGCCTTCAACTCGTCGATACGAGGCTCATACAGCAGCTGCACTCCGCCATGCCGCCCGCCGTCGTGGTAGAGCCTCGCGACCTTCACGAGATCGCTGATCGTTGCGTAGTAGCCATACGCCATCAAGGGCTGACCCGGAATACCCGCACCTTCGATGGTCCGATTGATCGGCGCGTAGTGGATGCCGATGGGTGCGTAAACCTCCCGCTCGAGCATCGACCACAGATCGGCGGAGGGACCCTCCTTTGACTTGAGGAACCGATCCATCGCGACGCCCAGAAGATACATGTCCTGGTCGCGGTAGCGCGTGACCTCGCCGGGACCCCATGGGTAAACGCGCGCGATCCGCAGCAGCGCGGCGACCTTGTCCGAGCGGGACGGAGCGTCGGCCCACTCATTGTAGGTGTCGTCGATATACCCGTCGCCGGAGTCGTTCGGGTCGCGTCGGGCGGTCCCATTGCCCAGGCCGGTTGCCATGTTGATGCAGTCGTCGAACCGTACGCGATCCCACTCCGGACGAGCGGCAACCTCGGGGATGTAGTCCCTGATGCGCAAGTCGAAGACACCGGGACCGTATTTTTGCGCCAAGCGCAGTAGAGCGACTTCGTTCGCAAAGGCCTTGGTGACCGACCAGATGCCAAATCGAGTCCGGTCGCACCAGGGCAGCGGGCCGCCCGCACTCGAGCATCCCCGCGTGTAGAACACGCCGTGGTAGTCGAGCCCGGTCAGCACGGTTTGCTCGGCAGCGAGGCCATCGTCGAAGCCGGCGAGTCTCGCTCGCCCCACGCGCCGCTCGAGTTCGCTCCAGGGTCGAATGGGCACGGCGTCCTTGATTGAGGCGCGGTAGTTGCGCTCGATGACTTCCCAATCTGAGCGTGTGGCGGGCGTAAAACTCGCGGCGGTCACGCCGGCCGCCGTGAAGTATGTCTCGATGTGGCCCGGAGTCGTCTGCTGCACGATCTGGAATCGCAGGTGCGAGACCTGATTCCCCCGATACAGAAACGTCGCGAGCCCGTTGTGAGTCTCCCCCTCGAGCGTATGCACCAGTGCAAAGGGGAACGCCGCCCGCGACCAGCCTTGATCGGCGGCCTCGGACCAAACTCTCCCTGGCTGAACGATCAGATCCCAGTAGCTGCGGCCACCGCGCCGCGATCCGGCGGGAATGACCTCTTCGGTCGCAGGCACCAGATCCCCGTCGACGGTGATGAAGTCAACGGCGAAAGCGGGGAAGTACTGTGCATCCTTGCCAAGAACATGGTGCGCGTTCAAGTCGGCGGGATGAGTCGTCATCTCCGCTTCGGCGAGATGCAGGGTGCCGCGAAACGCCTGGTGCGCCGGGGCGGCGTGCCGTCCCGGCACGAACGCCGTGTTGTCGATGATATCGGCAGGCTGCGCGCCGACAGTGAGCTCCGCCGCGTCGATGCGGGTCGTGCGTGCGGTCGCGCACGTGGTGACTGCAAATAACGCGGCCGCTGTCGCTGCGTACCGCAAAGATCGGGATATCCGATCGGAGCATGTTCTTGTAGCCGACTGCGGCACAGGGCTTCTCCCTTGATCAATTATCCATGCGCTCAATGAGACGTCGGCGGTGCCGATGGAGGGTCCCATCCGCGCCTTGCCTGCCCTTGGTTGCCACCCCGCTTATGCCCGAGTATTTCGCGCCTCACCATCCTCCCGTGGGAGGACGTGCTCGGCCCGATATCCGTTGCGATAGAAAAAAAGCGAGGAAAGTCGTAACGGTTATTTTTCGACCCGCTTCGACCGCGAAGCCACTGAGTTTGGCAGGCGCATGGCGCTCGATTCGCTGCCCAACGACGAGGCCAAGGCGACACAAAAGCTGGCGCGTTGCTACCGGAGCATGGGATTCAACGGCGTTAAAGGCAGCGACGGCCTGGTGGTCAAGCTCCCATGACTGAGCCTACGAAAAACCAGACGGAAACCACGACTAACTTGCTGAACTTGCTGAAGAATTAGTGGAGCGGGAAACGAGGCTCGAACTCGCGACCTCAACCTTGGCAAGGTTGCGCTCTACCAACTGAGCTATTCCCGCCCGAAACAGACGCGCAATTGTAGGGCCGTATCGCCGGGAGTCAAGGAGAACGCGCTGCGAAATGCATCTAACGCCTTGAACGGCACGGCAATTCCCCGCCCCTCCCCCTCCCCTCGCCAGCGCGGCCAGAGCCGCAGACTTCGCTCAGAGCTGAGCGCTGCCCCGCAATTCCGGCCAGGCCAGGCGCAGGTACTGAACCATGGACCACAGCGTCAGAACCGCCGCAATTCCGGTCATCAACAGCCCGAGCTTGTACATGGGCAGCCCGAGAAGGTCCTCCCGGAACAACATGAACGACAGACCGACGATCTGCATGATGGTCTTGTACTTTGCCAACAGCGACACCTTGATGCGGCCGCGCGCGCCGATCTCCGCCATCCATTCGCGCAGTGCCGACACCGCGATCTCGCGGCCGATGATGACGACCGCCACGATGACCACGAACCAGCGCGGATCCTTGCTGACGATCAGCACCAGCGCGGCGGCGACGATGAGCTTGTCGGCCACGGGATCCAAGAAAGCGCCGAGCCGCGAGGTCTGGCCCAATTTGCGGGCGTAGTAGCCGTCCAAGGTGTCGGTGATGCCGGCCGAGCGCGAATGCCGCGCAGGCCGCCGGATCCGCCCAAGGATAGGGCAGCAAGTAAAACAGCGCGAAGATGGCCGGAATCATCAGGATACGCAGCCACGTCAGCGTATTCGGCACATTCCAATGCGACCGACCCTCATCGCCCCGGGTGGAGGTGCTCATAAATTACCTCGGCGAGTTCGCGCCCGAGGCCGCGGATTTGTACGAAATCGTCAATGCCCGCACGCAAGACTCCCTGCAAGCCACCGAACTGTTTCAGTAGCTCGCGTCGTTTGACCGGCCCCAAGCCCGGGATGGTTTCAAGTATCGACTGGCTATGGCGCTTGGCTCGCTTGCGTCGGTGTCCGGTGATCGCGAAACGATGCGCCTCGTCGCGCACGCGCTGAATCAGGTGCAATGCACGTGAATCTGCGGGCAGTATAGTGGGCGTATCCTGGCCCAACAAGAACAGTTGCTCTTGGCCCGGCCGCCGGTCGGCGCCCTTGGCGACGCCGATCAAGGTAATTCCTGTGACTCCCAATTCCTCGAGGACCTTGGCCGCTTCCGCGAGCTGTCCCTTGCCGCCGTCGATGAGCAGCACGTCGGGTGCGGGGATTTCGCCGTCGCGCACGCGCTTGTAGCGCCGGGTCAGCGCCTGATACATGGCGGCGTAGTCGTCGCCGGGCGCAATGCCGCCGATGTTGAAGCGGCGGTACTCGCTCTTCAGCGGGCCCTCCTCGCCGAACACCACGCACGAGGCCACCGTGTCCGTGCCGCCGGTGTGGCTGATGTCGAAGCACTCGATGCGGTTCGGCGCCTCCTCGAGATCGAAGGCCTCGCGCAAATCCTCGAGGCTGGACTCGATGCTGGCGCGCGCCAGACCGCGCATGGTCAGCGCCTGTTCGGCGTTGTTGTGCATCATCTCCAGCCAGCGCGCGCGAATGCCGCGCACCTGCGAGGCAATCCTCACCTTGTGGCCGGCGCGCTGCGCCAGAGTCGCCTCGAGCAGGGGCATCTCATCGAATTCCCGCTCGACGATGATCTCCGGCGGCGACTCGCGCTCGCAGATAGTATTGGGCGACGAAAGCCGCCAGCACCTCCGGCGGCTCGGCAAAGGGCGCCTTGGGAAAAAATGTCGTGCTGCCGAGGCTGCGGCCCGCCGCGAATGAACATCAGCGCCACGCAGTACTCGCCGTTGCCGGCGGCGATCGCGATGACGTCGGCGTCGTGATCCAGGTCGGCCGTGACGATTTGCTGCGCTTGAACCGCTTTGAGCTTCGCCAACTGGTCGCGCACCTGCGCGGCCTCTTCGAAGTGCAAGGCGTTCGGCGGCCGCTTTCCATGCGGCGCATCAGATCCTGGTTCACCTCATCATTGCGGCCCTCGAGCACCTTGATGCGCCGCGCTCACATCGCGCGCGTAGTCCTCCTTGGAGATCAGCCCGACGCAAGGCGCCGTGCAGCGCTGAATCTGGTACTGCAGGCAGGGCCGCGAGCGATTCGCGAAATAGCGTGTCCTCGCAATTGCGCAGGCGAAAGAGCTTCTGCACCTGCTGCAAGGTCTCGCGCACCGCGCCGGCGGACGGATAGGGCCCGAAATACCGCCCGGGCTCCTTGCGCGAACCGCGGTAGAAGGTCAGGCGCGGAAATTCGTGCTGGGTTTCGCAGTGCAGGTAGGGAAAGCTCTTGTCGTCGCGCAAGCACCACGTTGAAACGCGGCCGGTGCTTTTTGATGAGATTGAATTCCAGCAGCAGCGCTTCGGTATCGGAGTTCGTGATGGTGACTTCCATGCTCGCCGTCTTCGCCATCAGCGCCTGCACCTTCGGCTGCACGTTGCTGGGCTGGAAGTACGATCCGACCCGGCTCTTGAGATTGCGCGCCTTGCCGACGTACAGAATCTCGCCCTGCGCATCCAGCATGCGGTAAACGCCCGGCCGGACCGGCAGGCTGTCGACGAAGGACTTGGCGTCGAATGCGCAGCCGCGGCTCATGCCCGGGTCGGCTGCACGCGAGCGCCAGATCGCGCGCCCTGCCGATGACGTCCTCGAACATGGGGGTGGTGAGCCGCCGGGTCTGGGTGTTGTAGCGACTGCAATGATAGGAATCCAGCAACACGCGCTCTCCGCTCAATGGGTGTTCCGCCGCGTGCGCAAAGCGATGCGCGCCGTTCGGCAGATCCAGGGCGCGCAGCACCGCCGCATGCGCGATTCCCCCCAGCGCCAGAATAACGCGGACCTCGGGGCTTTGCGTAAGTTCCGCTCGAAGAAAAGCGTTGCAGCTCTTGATTTCCAAAGGTAAAGGCTTGTTGGCCGGCGGCAGGCACTTCACCGAATTGGTGATTCTGGCGCCCAGAAGCCGCAGACCGTCATCGGCCGCCGTCGAGGTCGGACCGCTGGCCAGTCCAAACTTGTGCAGGGTCTGGTACAGCAGGATCCCGGCATGATCGCCGGTGAACGGCCGGCCGGTGCGATTGGCGCCATGCATGCCGGGCGCCAGCCCGACGATCAGCAAACGCGCCTTGGGGTCGCCGAAGGGCGGGACCGGCCGGCAGAAGTAGCCCGGCTCGCTCTCGCGCACGGTATCGAGAAAGGCGGCCAGGCGCGGACAGCGCCGGCAACCGGGATCAAATGTGCTGTTCATGTCGGGCAGGCGGGGCGCGATTCTCAGTGGCCGCACATAAAAAACGGGCTACGCGGAATCTCCGCGTAGCCCGCCGTCGATCACGCGCGGCTTTGGACTAACCCGAGCGCAACCCAACCTTGGCCCAGAACTTAGGGCTGGAACCCGTCAGACTCATTGCGACCCGAAAGATTCCGCGCAATTCGTCGTCAATTGTTCGCTTGTCGTCCGAGCTTGGGGGCCTCGCGACACTCAATCTCAAGCGGCGGGAAAAGGTTTGCGAGGCAGAATAGCATCTGCGCGCATCGAGGCAAGTCGCCTTTTTAAAAATCGACGCCGCTAATCTACATACCCTCTGGATATATATCATAACGTGCTGATTTTTATAAAAATAATCGCCGAAAATATTTTTGACATAAGGGCAAAGACACGGGGTACCTCGGCACGATGATGTTGACCGGGTGGCTTATGGGATTCCCGGAAGGCCCCTGCTGCCTTGACGGGGCCTTCAGCTTCCTGTCCTTCCCGGTGGGTGCCTCCCGCCAATCGGTCAACATCCCTGGCCCGAGGTATTAGTCAGCGGCTCCGCGCCGCGTGCCGCTGCGCCGGTTTGTGCGGGCGCGGCGCGCGATCAGCATGGCCAGTTCCAACGCCTGCTCCGCGTTCAGGCGCGGGTCCACTTGCGATCGATACGCACGCGCCAGATCGGCCTCCGCCAAGCCGCGTGCACCGCCGATGCACTCGGTCACATCCTCGCCGGTGAGCTCGATGTGCACTCCGCCCAGCATGGACCCCTCTTCCTCGTGGATGCGGAAGGCGGACTCCACTTCGCCCAGGATATTGTCGAAGCGGCGTGTCTTCACGCCCCCGGCCGTCGTCTCGGTATTGCCGTGCATGGGGTCGCACACCCAGAGCACCTGAGAACCCGTGGCGCGCACCGCGCGGATCATGGCGGGAAGCCGTTGCTCGATGTCCTTGACGCCGAAACGGTGGATGAAGGTCAGGCGGCCCGGCTCGTTCTGCGGGTTCAGCACCTGCACCAGTTCCTGCAGCCACTCCGCGCTCATGGCGGCGCCCACTTTCACCCCGATGGGATTGGCGATGCCGCGAAAGTATTCGATGTGCGCGCCGTCGATGTTGGCGGTTCGCATGCCGATCCAGGGCATGTGCGTCGACAGGTTGTACCAGTGCTTCTGGCGCTCGATGTAGCGGGTCTGCGCCTGCTCGGACAGCAGGTGCAGTCCTTCGTGGCTGGTGTAGAAATCGCCGCGCGTCGCCGCATGCACGCGCTGCCCGCTCATGGACTCGAAGAAATCCAGCGACTCGGCGATGGAGTCGACGATCTTTTGATAGCCGTCGCGCAGCGCCGCGTGGCGCAAGAAACTCAAGTCCCAATATTCCGGATGATGCAGATCGGCGAAGCCGCCGTCGATCAGCGCGCGCACGAAATTCAAGGTCAGCGAGGCGCGCTCGTAGCCGCGCAGCAGCAGCTCCGGATCCGGCTCGCGCTCGGCCGCGGTGAACCCCGGCCGATTGACGTTGTCGCCGCGATAGCACGGCAGCGTCACACCGTCGCGAGTTTCGGTGTCGGCCGAACGCGGCTTGGCATACTGCCCGGCGAAGCGGCCGACGCGAATGATGGGCTTCTTCAAGCCCTGCAGCAGCACCAGGCTCATCTGCAGCAGGATCTTCAGGCGTCTGGCGATGTTGTCGGATTCGCAATCCTCGAAGCTCTCCGCGCAATCGCCGCCCTGCAGCAGGAACTGCTCGCCGCGCTGCGCCTGAGCCAGTTTCGCGCGCAAGCGCCTCGACTTCCCAGGACACCACCAGGGGCGGCAGCCGGCTCAACGAGGCCACGGCGCGCTCCAGCGCCACCGGGTCCGAGTACTTGGGCTGCTGGGTTGCGGGGCGGCTGTGCCAGCTGGCGGGATGCCAGTTCGTCAAGGCGGGACTTTTCGACATGTCGCGATGCTAGCGTTGTGGGCCGGCCCAAGTCAAAATGCGCGCCCGCGGCGGCGACGAATCGGCGGGCCCGGATAATCGACTGGAGAATTGGCCCGAGATCGATCGACACACACTGGAATTTCATCATGCACAGCACCGACCCCTTGCAGGCACTGGGACTTCGCGACATCAACCCGGGAACCTGGTCCGGCAGCCACGGCTGGAGCCGGCAGACCAGCGGCCCCCTGATCGACTCCATCAATCCCGCCACGGGCAAGCGGCTGGCGCAGGTGCGCGGCGCCACGCTCGGAGGACTACGAGCAGGTGATGGCCGCGGCCGTGGCCGCCGCCGCCGCGTGGCGCCAAGTGCCGGCGCCGAAGCGCGGCGAGGCGGTGCGGCTCATGGGCGAGGAGTTGCGCAAGTACAAGGATGCGCTCGGCAGCCTGGTGTCCATGGAAAACGGCAAGATCAAAGCCGAGGGCGACGGCGAAGTCCAGGAGATGATCGATATCGCCGATTTCGCGGTCGGGCAATCCCGCATGCTGTACGGCCTCACCATGCACTCCGAACGGCCCCAGCACCGCATGTACGAGCAGTGGCATCCGCTCGGCGTCGTGGGCGTGATTTCCGCCTTCAATTTCCCGGTGGCGGTGTGGTCGTGGAACGCCTTCCTGGCGGCGATCAGCGGCAATGCCACGGTGTGGAAGCCCTCGCCCAAGACCGCCCTGTGCTCGCTCGCCGTGCAGCACATCTGCAATCGAGTGCTGGAGCGGCATGCACTGCCGGCGATATTCCAGATCTTCATCGACGCCGGCACCGAGCTGGCGATGCGCTTCGTCGATGACCGGCGCGTCGCGCTGGTGTCATTCACCGGCTCGACGCATGTGGGCCGGCAGATCGGCGTGCGAGTGGCCGAACGCCTCGGCAAGAGCCTGCTCGAGCTCGGCGGCAACAACGCCATCATCGTCGACGACACGCGCCAATCTCGACCTGGCGGTGCCCGGGATCGTTTTCGGCGCGGTCGGAACCGCCGGTCAGCGCTGCACCACGACTCGGCGCGTGCTGGTGCATCGTTCGCGCGCGGCCGAACTCGAACGGCGGCTGATCGCCGCCTACGCGCAGGTGCGCATCGGCGATCCGCTCGAGCCGGACACGCTGATGGGACCGTCTGATCGATGCGGGCGCCGTGGCGCGCTATTCGGCGGCCATCGCCGCCGCCCAGGCCGAAGGCGGGCAGCTGCTGTGCGGCGGCAAGGTACTCGCTCGGCCCGGCAATTTCGTCGAACCGGCCATCATCCGCGCCGACGCCGGCATGGAGGTGGTGCGCACCGAAACCTTCGCGCCGATTCTGTACCTGATCGCCTACGACACGCTGGATGAGGCCGTGGCCATGCAGAACTCCGTCCCCTACGGCCTGTCCTCCGCCGTGTTCACCGACCGGCTGCAGGTGGCCGAGCGCTTCCTGTCCGCCGACGGCAGCGATTGCGGCATCGCCAACGTCAATCTGGGCACCTCGGGCGCCGAGATCGGCGGCGCCTTCGGCGGCGAGAAGGACACGGGCGGCGGCCGCGAAGCGGGCTCGGATTCCTGGAAGGCCTACATGCGGCGCCAGACGAACACCATCAACTGGAGCTCGCAGCTGCCGCTGGCGCAGGGGATTCGCTTCAACGTCGATGACCGGCGAGATCGATGCCAGGCGGCAGCGATCGATCCGGCGTCAGCGATCGATCCAGGCTTCGATCTCGGCGGCGCGCTGTTCGAGGCGCGCCGCTGAGATCGGGCCCAGGGTTTTGAGCTCCTGCGCGTACAGCGACACTCGGTACTCTTCGATCCAGTTCTGCAATTCGTCGAGTTCGCGGAATCCAGCGCAGCTCGGCGCCGACTTGCTTGGCGAGCGCCTGGTGGCGGGCCGACCACTCGCGAAGTTCCCGCACGATGTGCGCGGGTTCGGCGCCGCGCGCCGCGGCGCGCTGCCAGCGGCGCTCCTCGGCCTTCAGGTAGCGCGGCAGCTGGCGCAGCCAATCCGGCGACAGAGATTCGAGGTTGGCGGCGTTCAGCAGCCGCCGCAGATGGCCGCGCTCTCCTCGACGGCATCGGCTCAGCCGTGCGGCGCGCGGATCATCGAGCGCGCGGCGCACCGCGCGCGCCTCGGTGAACCAGCTCAAGGCGCAGCGGCCGCGATCTCCTCCAGGCAGGGATGCAACTGCGCACGCCCCTGATCGACGGCGCTCTCGAACGCCTCCCGGGTGCGCGGCGCCTCGGCGTCGCCGAAACAAGCGCGGCGAAAGGCCAGCTGCAGCAGGCAGTCGATGAGCTCACGGCTGTCCGCATACGGACTCGCGGCGAGCAGCAGCGAGGCATTGCCGGCGATGAGCTTGCCGAGATCGCGCGCCTGGGCGCCCAGCATGGTGCGCGCCAGATGCACGGCGCCCTGCCGCCAGCTGCGGCCCGCCTCGGCGGCGGACCATTCGTACCGCACCTCGAGCCCGTGGGCTGCCCTGGCCAGCGAGGGGAACACCCACACCGTCCCCTGCTCCGTGGCCAGCGGCACCCGATGCGGCAATTCGTCGATCTCGAACCGGCGCCAGGCGCCGCTCAATCCGTACGCCGCACGGGCGCGGCGTCGAGTTCCGCCCGCGCGGCCGCGGCGCTCGCGCGGCGCAATTCCCCCAGCTCTTGCCGTACGCAAGATCCTTGCCGCCGGCCGTCACCGCCAGTTGCGGCATCAGGTGGGCGGGCACGGCAGCCCAGATCGAATCGCAGCAAGGCGTCCGGGATACCGCGCCGCTCCTTGAGCCACGCCTTCAGGCCCTGCGGATCCGCGGCACCCGCGCCCGCCGCCGCCAGAAATTGCGCGGCCGTGTCGCCGATCGGAATCAAATTCCGGCGCGCATCCTTGGGCAGCGAGCGCAGCAACGCCTCGATGCGCGGCTCGGCGAGTCCGGGCACCGCGGCATCCACCGCGGCGCGAGTCAGACCCGGCAAGGCCAGCAGTGCGACGTGCAATCGGGCGCCGTCGTCCGATTCACCGGGCGCGAAACGGTACTCGACCGGGATCGCCAATGCCTCGCACGCTGGCGACGTCGGGAAATTGGGCGAGCGCTTCGGGCTCCGGCAGGCGGGCGAAAATGTGTTCGGGTCGCAACGTCAGGCCGAGCCGTTCGGCGTCCGAGAGATGCCGGGTGAAATACTCCAAGGTCGCGCCGCTCGACACCTGGCGCGGCAACGCGCGATCGTAGAAGTCGACGAAGATCCTCCGCGCTGCGCACCAGGCCGCGCGTGCGCAGACGCTCCTCCATCCGCTCCGCATCGCGAATCGCGGCGTCGTTCGCCAGCAGCCAGTCGGGCCGGCGGTGCAGACGCCGGTACACCAAGGCCTCGCGGGCGAAGATGCGGCGGGATTCTTCCGGGGCAATGGGCCCGTAGTTCACCACCCGGTTCGCGCTCAATGTCAGGCCGAGAAAACTCGATGCGCTCGCGTGCCATCACTTCCTCGCGCGCCTCGTCCCAATCGGGTTCGAGGTACTCGCGCTTCACCAGATGCGCGGCCGCCGCTTCGATCCACTGCGGTTCGACTTCCGCGACGCGCCGCGCGAATACCCGCGAGGTCTCGACGATATTGGCCGCCATGATCCAGCGCGGACGGCGCCGCGCCAGCGGCGAGCCCGGGAAAATATGGAAGTGCACGCCGCGCGTGCCGAGATAGGCACCCTCCTCGCCGCGCGTGCCCACCATGGTGCAGAAGCCGGCGAGCAGTGAGCGGTGCACCCCTGTGTAGCTCGCCGCCTGAGCGCTGCGCCACGATGCCGATGTCGGCCGCGCGATCGACGACCTGCGCATGGACATCGTCCCACTCGGACAGCCGCAGCAGCGAGAACTTCCGCTCCTTGCACCAGCGCCGCAGCTCGCGGCGCGGACCTTCGCGCGCCTTGCGGTAAGCCCTCCACAGCTTCACCAGCGAGGAAAATTCGGACTTGTGATCGGTCGAAGGCCGCGCTCGGGTCCGCCTCCTCGGCCGAGCCCGCGGCGGCGGGACCCGCTGCCGCCGCGCCCCCAGGCGCCGCGATGCGCACATCCGGCACGCTCAAGCCCGACACGATGGCCAGCAGCTCGCTTTCGCGCGCGAAAGCGCTTGCTCTCGAGCAGGGCGCACGCCAGACGCGGGTCGAGCGGCAGGCGCGCCATGGCGCGCCCGCGGCGCGTAATGCGCCGATCGGCGTCCAGCGCCTGCAGCTCCTGCAGCAGCCGATAGCCGTCGTTGAGCGCCCGCGGATCGGGCGGCATCGATGAAGGGGAAGTTCTCCGCCTCGCCCAAGCCGTCCGCGGCCAGGCGCAACAGCAGCGCGGCGAGATTGGTGCGCAGTATCTCCGGCTCGGTGAAAGGACCGCGCTCATCGAAGTCCGCCTCGGTGTACAGCCGCAGGCACAGTCCGGGACCCAGCCGGCCGCAGCGGCCCTTGCGCTGGTCGGCGCTGGCCCGCGAGATGGGCTCGATGGGCAACCGCTGCAGGCGGCTGCGCGGGCTGTAGCGGCTGATGCGCGCCAATCCGGAATCGATGACCGAGCGAATGCCGGGCACGGTAATCGAAGTCTCGGCCACATTGGTCGCCAGCACGATGCGCTGCCGCGCGCCGCGCTGAAATATCTTGCTCTGCTGCTCCCAGGACAGCCGCGAATACAGCTCGAGCACCTCGACATCGGACCGCAGCTCGCGCCGCAGGAACTCGCCCACGTCGCGTATCTCGCGCTCGCCCGGCAGAAATACCAGAATATCGCCGCCTGCCGATCGGCCCGGGTTCCGCGGCGATTTCCTGGTACGCCTCGAGCACCGCGGCCGGCAGGTCGGGATCGTCCGCGTCGCCCCGTCCGCATCGCCCGTCCTCCCGCGTTTCGCGGTAGCGGACCTCGATGGGATGGCTGCGCCCGCTCACCGTGACGATGGGCGCGTCGCCGAAGAATCGCGATATGCGTTCGACGTCCAGAGTCGCCGAGGTCACGATCACCTTCAGATCCGGGCGGCGCGGCAACAGCCGTTTCAGCACGCCCATCAGCAAATCGACGTTCAGCGTGCGCTCGTGCGCCTCGTCGACGATGATGGTGTCGTAGCGCCGCAGCAAGGGATCCGATGCCAGTTCCGCCAGCAGCAGCCCGTCGGTCATCAGCAGCAGGCGCGTCGCCTCCGAGACCTGATCGGCGAAGCGCACTCGAAAGCCGACGCTGCGGCCCGAGGGGCTGGCCCACCTCCTCGGCGATGCGCGCGGCCAGGGCGCGCGCCGCCAGCCGCCGCGGCTGAGTGTGCGCGATCAAGGCGTCGAGGCCCCGTCCCAGCTCCAGACAGTACTGCGGCAACTGCGTGCTCTTGCCGGAGCCCGTATCGCCGGCGACGATCACCACCTGGCTGCGGCGCAGCACCTCCATGATGGCCTCGCGCCGCGCCGTGATGGGCAGGTCCGGCATCGTGCTTGAAGATGAGCGGCGCGGCGCCGCGCGCGGCGGCGCCGGCGGCTCGCCGCTCATTCGTCCGCCGCTCATTCGCCACGCTTCACTTCTTGCCAGAGCCTCTCTTGCGCTTCGAGGTTCAGATCCGCGAAAACCTCGCCGCGCTGCGCCGCCAAGGATTCCATGCCGCGAAACCGCCGCTCGAACTTGGCGTTCGCCGCGCGCAGTGCCGCCTCCGCATCCACATCGAGCTTGCGGGCCAGATTGGCGGCGGCGAACAGCAGATCGCCGATTTCTTCGAAAATTTCCGGCGAAGCGCCTGCCGCCGGGGAGCCGTCCGCGGCGCCCCCTGCTCGGCCGCTTCGCGCACTTCGGCCAGTTCCTCGGCGACCTTGTCCGCGGTCTGGCCGGCGTGTTCGAAATCGAAGCCCACGCGCGCGGCCCGCTTGCTCAGCTTGAAGGCGCGCATCAGTGCCGGCAGCGCCCGCGGCACGCCGTCCAAATGGCTGGCCGAGCGACCGCGGCGCCGCGCCGCGCTCCTGCGCCTTGATGTCCTCCCAGGCGATGCTTTGTTCGGCGGGCAGTCAGCGGCCCGCTCGCTGCCGAACACATGCGGATGGCGGCGCACGCAGCTTGTCGCATATCGCTCCGGCCACCGCCTCGAAATCGAATTGCCGCGCCTCGCTCGCGATCTGCGCGTGAAACACCACTTGAAACAACAAATCGCCCAACTCGTCCTTCAGATGCGCGCATGTCGCCGCGTTCGATGGCATCCGCGACTTCGTAGGCCTCTTCGATGGTGTACGGCGCGATGCTCGCGAAGGATTGCTCCCGATCCCAGGGGCAACCGTCCGCGGCGCGCAGGCGCGCCATGATGCGCGAGCAATTCGCGCATCCGGCTGTTGCCGTCCGAGATCTCGCCGGTCATCGCGCGCCTTCCGCCACGTGCCTGCAGCATGCGCCGCAGCGTCATCAGCATGCCGGCCGTCGCGCCCCAGATATTGCGCTCGCCGTAGGGAATGTCGTGCACCTCGATGTCCACGTCGCCGAGCTTGCGCCGGCGCGATTTGTGATTGGCGGCGTCCAGGATGAAGTCGAGCGGCACTTCGAACACATCGTGCACTTCGGCGGCGGCGATGCGCAATTGATAGTCCGGATTGACGAAGCCGACCACCGGCGTGACCCGAAAGCCGGTGATGACGTGGTGATCCGGCAGATATCCGGCGAATTCCACGAACTCGGCAGCAGCCCGATTTCTTCGTAGCTCTCGCGCAGCGCCGCATGCCACGCATCCCCGTCCTCGGGCTCGATGCGGCCGCCGGGAAAGCTGATCTGGCCGGCATGGTCCTTGAGCGTCTCGGCGCGCTGCGTCAGCAACACCGTCAAACCCGTGTCATGCTCCACCAGAGGCACGAGCACGGCCGCCGGCACGCGCCGTGCCGGAAACGCGGCGCGCACCCGCGACACGACCTCGGGCGGTCGCGCCGGCCAGCCATTGCATGTCTTCCTCCGGCGTCGAAGGCTGCGGATCGAGAGACTCGCGAATGTGCGTTTTGGAGTAGAGAGAATCCATCGTCACGCGGCGGGACCCGGCGCCCTGGATGCCGCCTTCGGTCAGCGTCTTCGGATCGAGCAAGCGCCGCAGCTCATCGACGCTCAGGTCGGTCATTTCCGCGGCGACATCCAGGATCGGCCGGCCTTCGGCGTAGGCTCTCTTGGCGATGGCCGCACCCTTCTCGTAGCCGATGACGGGATTGAGCGCCGTGACCAGGATGGGATTGCGCGCCAGCGCCTCGCGCCAATCGGGCGTGATTCACCGTGAATCCGGCGAGCGCATGGTCGGCCAGATTGCGGCTGCCGATCCCGAGCAACTCCACGCTCTGCAGCAGGTTGTAGGCAATCACCGGCAGCATGACGTTCAACTGGAAATTTCCCGACGCCGCGGCGACGGTGATGGTCGCGTCATTGCCCATGACCTGCGCGGCCATCATGGTCACCGATTCGGGCACCACGGGATTGACCTTGCCCGGCATGATGCTGCTGCCCGGCTGCAGCGCCGGAAGCGCGATTTCGCCGAGGCCCGCCAGCGGTCCGCTGTTCATCCAACGCAAGTCATTCGATATTTTCATCAGGCTCACACTCAAGGACCTTGAGCTGGCCCGACAGTTCCACGGCCGTGTCCTGGCTCGCCAGCGCCGCGAAATAATTGTCGCTGGGCCGAAACGCAAGCCCGGTGCTCGCCGACAGGCAGCGCGCGAACACGGCGCCGAACTGCGGCCTGGCATTGATGCCGGTGCCCACGGCGGTGCCGCCCTGCGCGAGCTGCTGCAGGCGCGGCAGTCACCGACCGCAAGCGCGCCTGCGCAGTCGATCGATCTGCGACTGCCAGCCCCCGAGCTCCTGCGCCAGGGTGATGGGCATCGCATCCATCAGATGCGTGCGGCCGGTCTTGACCACGCCGTCCAGCTCGCGGCCCTGCTGGCCCAAGCACCGCGCGCAGGCGCTCGAGCGCGGGCAGCAAATGCTCTTGCGAGAAGCAGCGCCGCGGCCACATGAATCGCGGTGGGCACCGCATCGTTGCTGCTCTGGCTCATGTTCACGTGATCGTTCGGATGCACGGCACGGGACAGCGCGCGCGAGGCCAGCGCGGCGATCACCTCATTGGCGTTCATGTTGCTGCTGGTGCCGGACCCCGTTTGAAACACATCCACGGGAAACTGATCGTCATGGCGGCCTGCGGCGACCTCGAGCGCCGCCGCCTGGATCGCGGCCGCGAGATCGGCGCGGCAGATCGCCCAACTCCGCATTGGCGCCGGCCGCGGCATGCTTGATGAGCCCCAGCGCCCGGATGAAGGCCCGCGGCATGCGCAGCCCGGTGCTCGGAAAATTCTGAATGGCGCGCTGGGTCTGGGCGCCCCACAGGGCATTCGCCGGCACATCGAGCGCGCCCATGCTGTCATGCTCGACGCGAGTGGTCGCTGTCATCGCGCCTTACTCCGCTTTCGATTCGTTTACGGTAATATTGACGATTCTACACTCAAAGCGACCCGATCCTCCGATGACCACCTCTCCCGCCGACGCTCTTTCGCCCCTCGACGGCCGCTATGCCGGCAAGCTCGAGGCGGTGCGCTATATATTCAGCGAAGCCGGCCTGATGCGCGAACGCGTGCGCGTGGAGTGCGCCTGGTTCCTGGCGCTCGCAGCCGGGCCCGGCCGGCGCCGCTCTGGCCAAGCTGCCGCACGCGGCCCGCGACCTGCTTGACGGCGCTCGTCCAAGGATCCGGGCGGCACCGACGTCGCCGCCATCAAGCAAATCGAGTCGCGCACCAATCACGACGTCAAAGCGGTCGAAATCTGGCTGCGCGGCGAGCTGCAAGCACGCGGCGCGAGCGCCGCCGAACTCGAATGGCTGCACTTCGGCTGCACCTCGGAGGACATCAACAACCTGGCCTACGCGCTCATGCTGAAGAGCGCGCGCAGCACGCTGCTGCTGCCCATGCTCGACGGCCTGGGCGGTCAGCTCGACGCTCTGGCGCGGCGCCACGCCGCGGCGCCGATGCTGGCGCGCACCCACGGCCAGACCGCGACGCCCACCACCGTGGGCAAGGAACTCGCCAATGTCGCCGCGCGGCTGCGAGACTCAGCGCGCCGGCATCGAGCGCGTCGGCATCCTGGGCAAGATGAACGGCGCCGTCGGCAATTTCAACGCGCACGTCGCGGCGCTGCCGCAGGTCGATTGGCCCGCGTTCAGCCGCGCGTTCGTCGAATCCCTGGGGCTGGCATCGAACGCCTACACCACGCAGATCGAGCCGCACGATTGGATCGCCGAGTACTGCCACGCGCTGATGCGCGCCAACACCGTGCTTCTCGATCTGGCGCGCGACATGTGGAGCTACATCTCGCTCGGCTATTTCAAGCAGCGCACTGGTCGAAGGCGAAGTCGGCTCCTCCACCATGCCGCACAAGGTGAACCCCATCGACTTCGAGAACGCCGAAGGCAATCTGGGACTGGCCAACGCCCTGCTGGGACATTTCGCCGACAAGCTGCCCGTGTCGCGCATGCAGCGCGACCTCACGGACTCCACCGTGCTGCGCAATGTGGGCGTGGCCATCGGACACTCGGTCCTGAGCTACGGATCGCTCAGGCGGGGCCTCGAGAAAATCGAGCTCGACCCGCGGCGCGTGGCCGAGGATCTGGACCGCGCCTGGGAGGTGCTGGGCGAGGCGGTGCAAACGGTGATGCGCGCCCACGGAATTCCCGACGCCTACGATCGGCTGAAATCCTTCACGCGCGGCCGCCCCATCGACAAGGACGCCATGCGCGAATTCATCGCCTCGCTGGATCTGCCGCCGGCGGAGAAAGCAGCGGCTGCTGCGCGCTGGAGCCCGGCACTTATGTGGGTTTGGCGCCGCTGCTGGCGAAGCGCACACGCGGGCCATAGCCTGCCTGTTTTCGGGCATTTGGCGCTCCGAAACGTGACGCAGTTAGCACGGGCCCTTCCGGGCCAAACGGTACTATCCCTCAAAGTACGCGAGGATGGGCAAATTGCCCGTAAACCTCCAACGAGGCGTGAGATATGGCGGGTAACACGGAAGAACGGACGAAACCGATCGCGGACAGGGTTCCTGCGGCCGGCGCGGACATTCCCTCGGGATCGGGTACCCGTACCATCCTCACCACCATGCCGGAGGTTCGCGAAGCCAGCCTCAAGGTGGCCAAGTCGGCGCAGCGCCTGCTGTCGATATTTACCCAAGACCTGGAACCCCTGATTTACGGCGAGGAGCCCTTCCTCGAGGCCATCAAGCGCCTGGTGCTGGCACGTTCCTACGCCAAGGTGCGCGTTCTGCTCGCCGATCCGTCGCGCGCCATGGTCGACAACAACCGCTTTCTCGCCCTGGCGCGCCGCCTGACCAGCTGCATCGATCTGCGTGCCATGAGTCCCGAATACCCGGCGAGCGCCGGCGCCTTCATCATCGCGGACGACAAGGCGCTGGTGTACCGACTGCAGGCCGATCGCTGGGACGGAATCTCCGACATGAACGATCCGGCCGTCGTGCGCCGCTATTTGAACTTCTTCGACGAGGTCTGGCAAACGAGCATGCAAGAATCGCAAATGCGGCAAATGCTCATGTAGCATTCGGCTTGGGCATGCCCCCATGGCGCTGCCCCCATAATGGCGCAATGGCCCGTATAATGGGCGGATGCCGGCGCCCGCTCCGATTCCCAGACCCTCTCCCCGATCCCAAGCTTGCCGGCACCGTCATCGTCGGCATGTCGGGCGGCGTCGACTCGGCCGTTGCGGCACTGCTGCTGCGCGATGCCGGCTACGCCGTGCAAGGCCTGTTCATGTCCAATTGGGAGGACGATGACGATGCCTACTGCACCACGGCGGCCGATTTTCAAGACGCGCGGCGCGTCTGCGAGATCTTTGGGCATCGCCCTGCACCGGGTGAGTTTTGCCGAGCAATATCGCGAACGGGTCTTCGAGCTGTTCCTGCGCGAATACTCGGCGGGCCGCACGCCGAATCCGGACGTGCTTTGCAATCGCGAAATCAAGTTCGGCGTCTGCCTGGACTACATGCACCGTCTGGGTGCCTCCTGGATCGCCACCGGCCACTATGCGCGCCTGCGGCACACCGCCGCCGGGCCGCAGCTGCTGAAGGCGGCGGACACCGCCAAGGATCAGAGCTACTTTCTGCACGGCGTCGCCGCGTCCGCGCTGCGCCAAGACCCTGTTTCCCCTCGGCGAGCTGCGCAAGGCGGAGGTGCGCAGGCTGGCGCATGCCGCGGGACTGCCGGTGTACGACAAGCCGGACAGCACCGGCATCTGCTTCATCGGCGAGCGGCCCTTTCGAGAATTCCTGAGCCGCTACCTGCGCACCGAACCGGGACCGATCGAGAACGACCGCGGCATGATCCTCGGCGAGCATCGCGGCCTCGCCCTGTACACCCTGGGCCAGCGGTCCGGCCTGTGCATCGGCGGACGCGCCGGAAGCCGCCGCCGCGCCCTGGTACGTGGCCGACAAGGACATGCGGCGCAATGCGCTCATCGTCGTTCAGGATCAGGACCATCCCCTGCTGCTGTCCGATGCCTTCGATGTGGAACAGATGCATTGGCTGAATTCCGACGGCGACGCCGCAGATCGAGCGCTCGAATGCGCGGTGAAGACGCGCTATCGGCAGAACGATCTCGGCTGCACGGTGCGATTGCAGGCCGGCGCTCGGCGTCGCTGGCGCGCCCATTGGCGCGTGAACTTGAGCGAGCCGCGCGCGCGGTCACGCCGGGGCAGTACGCCGTGTTCTACCGCGGCGCGCGCTGTCTCGGCGGCGGCGTCATCGCGCAGCGATTCAATTCCCGCGCGCGCGCACGGCGCCCGCGGAATCACTTATAATTCTCTTTTTTCCGTGGAGGGGTCATGACGGATAGCTTCAAGGCAAGAACGACGCTCAAAGTGGGCGCGCGAGCAGTACGAAATCCTGAGCCTCGCCGCGCTCAAGTCGCAGAATGTCGACCGCCTGCCCTTTTCCCTGAAGATTCTGCTGGAAAATCTCCTGCGCTTCGAAGACGGCGTCAATGTCACCAAGAGCGACATCGAGGCGCTGCTGAAGTGGGATCCGAAGGCGCAGCCCGAGTCATGAGATCGCCTTCACGCCCGCGCGGGTCATCATGCAGGACTTCACCGGCGTTCCCTGCATCGTCGACCTGGCGGCCATGCGCGAAGCCATCGTGCGGCTGGGCGGCGATCCGCAGCGAGTCAATCCGCTGGCGCCCGCCGAATTGGTCATCGATCACTCGGTGCAGGTCGACGAATACGGCGCCGCCGATTCGCTCAAGCACAACAACGAAATCGAATTCAACCGCAACGGCGAGCGCTACATGTTCCTGCGCTGGGGCCAGACGGCATTCAGCAACTTCAAGGTGGTGCCGCCCAACACCGGCATCGTCCACCAGGTCAACATCGAGCGTCTGGCGCGGGTGATTTTCTCGGACGGCACCGCGGCAAGAAGGCCGCCTATCCCGACACCTTGGTCGGCACCGATTCGCACACCACCATGGTCAACGGCCTGGGCGTGCTGGGCTGGGGCGTGGGCGGCATCGAGGCCGAGGCCGCCATGCTGGGCCAGCCGGTGACCATGCTGATCCCGCAAGTGATCGGCTTCAAGCTGACGGGCAGCCTGCCCGCGGGCACCACGGCCACCGACCTGGTGCTGACGGTCACCGAGATCCTGCGCAAGAAGGGCGTGGTCGACAAATTCGTGGAATTCTTCGGCGACGGCCTCAAGGGACTGCCGCTGGCCGACCGCGCCACCATTGCCAACATGTCGCCGGAGTTCGGCTCGACCTGCGCGATTTTCCCCATCGACGAGGAAACCATCCGCTATCTCGAGCTGACCGGCCGGCCGGCGGAACAGATTGCGCTGGTCGAGGCCTACGCCAAGGCGCAGGGACTGTGGCGCGTCAACGGCGCGCCGGCCGCCGATTACACCGATGTCGTCGAACTCGATCTGTCGACGGTCGAGCCCTCTCTCGCCGGACCGAAGCGGCCGCAGGACCGCGTGCCGCTGCACAGCGCGAAGAAAGTTTACGAAAGCAGCGTGAAGAAAATGGCCGAGGAGCGCTCGCAGAAGAACCCGAAGGCCACGGGGATCGCGACGGCCAGCGTCGGCGGCCAGAGCTTCGAAGTCAAGGACGGCGCGGTACTGATCGCGGCCATCACCAGCTGCACGAACACCTCCAATCCCGCGGTGCTGGTGGCCGCGGGACTGCTCGCCCGCAATGCCGGCGCAGCGCGGCCTCACCTCCAAGCCCTGGGTGAAGACCTCGCTCGCGCCCGGCTCGCGCGTCGTGACCGATTACCTGCAAAAAGCCGGCCTGCTGAAGGACTTGGAAGCTCTGGGCTTCTATACCGTGGGCTACGGCTGCACCACCTGCATCGGCAACTCCGGGCCGCTGAAGCCGGAAATCTCCGAGGCCGTGCAGGGCCGCCGATGTCGTCGCCTGCTCCGTGCTCTCGGGCAACCGCAATTTCGAAGGCCGCGTGCATCCGGAAATCAAAATGAATTTCCTCGCCTCGCCGCCCCTGGTCGTCGCCTATGCGCTGGCCGGCAGCCTGGACATCGACATCACCACCGAGCCGCTGGGACAGGGCAAGGACGGCAAGCCGGTCTACCTCAAGGACATCTGGCCGAGCGCGCAGGATGTGGCCGCGGCGGTCGGCGCTTCGGTCGACTCGGCGATGTTCAAGAAAGGCTATGCCAATGTGTTCGCGGGCGATGCGAACTGGAGCGCCATCAAGACGCCGGCCGGCAAGATCTATTCCTGGGACGGCAAGTCGACCTACGTGAAGAATCCGCCCTACTTCGACGGCATGACCATGACGCCGGCGCCGCTGACCGACATCAAGCGGCGCGCGCGCGCTCGCGGTGCTCGGCGATTCGGTCACCACCGACCACATCTCCCCGGCCGGCAACATCGCCAAATCCAGCCCTGCCGCCAAGTACCTGATGGCGCAGGGCGTGCAGGCCGCGGATTTCAATTCCTACGGCGCACGCCGCGGCAACCACGAAGTGATGATGCGCGGCACCTTCGCCAATATCCGGCTGCGCAACCTGCTGCTGCCGGGCACCGAAGGCGGCGTCACGCTGCACATTCCGAGCGGCGAACAGATGTCCATCTTCGACGCCTCGGTCAAGTACAAGGCCGCGGGCACGCCGCTGGTGATTCTCGCCGGCAAGGAATACGGCACCGGCAGCTCGCGCGACTGGGCCGCCAAGGGCACGATGCTGCTGGGAGTCAAGGCGGTGATCGCCGAGAGCTTCGAGCGCATTCATCGCTCCAACCTGATCGGCATGGGCGTGCTGCCGCTGCAATTCAAGGAGGGCCAGAACGCTCAGAGCCTTGGGCTCACCGGCAAGGAAACCTTCGAAATCGTCGGACTCAATCGCGGCGCCGCGAAGTCCGTCAAGGTGATCGCCAAGGCGGACGACGGCACGCGGACCACGGAATTCGAAGCGCGGCTGCGCATCGATACGCCGAAGGAACTCGACTACTACCAACACGGCGGGATTCTGCAATACGTATTGCGGCAGCTCGCCGCCACCAACAAGGCGGCTTGAATCATGACCCTGACCATGCATACGGCCACCGTGCCGACCTGCACTCGCGCGTTGAACAGCCTCGCGGCCATCCTCGAGAAGGCGGCGGCGCACGCAGAGGCGCGCAAGATCAATCCCGCGGTTCTGCTCGGCACCCGCCTGTTTCCGGACATGTTGCCGCTGGCGACGCAAATCCAGCTCGCCAACGATTCGGCGCGCAGCGGCGCCGCACGGCTCGCCGGCGCGGAGGTGCCGGCCTTCGAAGCCAAGGAGCGCAGCTTCGCGGAGTGGATCGGCGCGACTCGCGACACCATCGCCTTCCTCGAGTCACTGCAGCCGGCGCAGTTCGAAGGATCCGCGGACCGGACCGTCACCTGGCAGACTCGCAGTTCCACCAAGAGCATGCAGGGCACGCCCTACCTGTTCCATCACGTGCTGCCGAATGTGTTCTTCCACCTCACCACCGCCTACGACATCCTCAGGCAGGCGGGGCTCGAGATCGGCAAGATGGACTATCTGGGGAGGAGTTGAGCCTCAAGGTTTTCCGACGCTCCCCGCCTCCACGATCACCATGTCGCCGGGTTGAGGTGCTTTTTGATGGCATCGTTGACCTGCTCCCGCGTCAGCGCCTTCACCGCCTCGGGATAGTCGGCCAGCCGGTTCACGTCGTAGCCGCGCTGCACATCGGTCAGAATGGCATTCGGCGAGGCCCCCGGTGGTCGACAGACCGACCAGGTAGCTGCCGACCAAACCCTGCTTGCGCGCCGCCAATTCCTGCTCGGTGACGCCGTCTTTCCACCATCGGTCGAGTTCGCGCCGCGTCGAAGCGATGCCCTTCTGCAGCAGAGCCGGGGCGAAGCTCGCCGAAATATCCCAACTGCCGTCCACGATGCTGTCTTCGGACACGCCGGCTCCGATGTTGTAAGTCAGTCCTTCCTTGTCGCGCACGATGCCCATCAGGCGCCCGGTGAACCCGCTGCCGAGAATCGCCGTGCCCACGTGCAGAGCCAGGGCATCGGGATCCCTGTAGCGCAGTCCCGTCGGCTGCCCGATGATCACCGACACGCTCGGCTTGTCGGCCAGCGGCACCGATACTTCGCGCGCCGCCGTGAGAACGGCGGGCGCCGCAGGCCGCACGTAATCCTGGCCGCCGGTCCAGCCGGTGAAAGCCTTGCCGACCTCCGCCTCGGTGTCGGGCGCAACCACATCGCCGGCCACGACCAGGGTCATGTGGGCCGGCCCATAGTACTTGGCATGAAAGGCCTTGAGCTCATCGAGGGTGGCCGCCTTCGCCGCGGCCTCGTACTCGGCCGACCGTGTGCGGGCGATTCGGATGGTCCTCGGGGAATACCGCACGGCCGAAGGCCTCCTGGGCGCGCGCTTCGGTGTTCTGCGCCGACGCTTCCAGGGCCCCGATGAATTGCTGCTTCGCCTTGTTGAACTCCTGAAGCTGCAGGGCCGGCGTGCGCAGTTCCGCGGCGATCAGGCCGATCACCAGCGGCAGATCCTTCTTCAGGCACTTGGCGCGGATCTCCAAGGATTGCGTGCCCGACGCTGAACGAGATTTCGGCGCCGACATCATCCAGCTTTTCCGCGATCGCGAACTTATCGAGGCTCTTGGTGCCGCGGTCGAGCATCATGCCCGCGAGCGTGGGAATCGCGATATTGCCGGACTCCGGCCATCGCATCCCCCGCCGGCAGCGAACCCATGATCACGACCACGTCCTTCACGTCGGTGCGATAGGTGATCAGATCGATTCCGTCGACCTGCGCGCGGTGGCTTTGGTCGGCGGCGTTTGCCGCGGCGAGATTCGCCGCGCTGCCGCTCACGAGAGCAACGCCGTCAACATCGCCGGCCAATCATAGTGCCGCGTCATGAGATAGTGTCGCATCACGAGCCCTTCTCCGCCGTCGGCGGCACCGGAATGAACCAGCCCGTCGTACTCTGATCCTCGTCGAAATACTGCTTGGCGACCCGCTGCACGTCCGCGGGAGTCACTTGCTGCACTTTCTGCGGAAAGGTCACGTACAGAGTCCAATCGCCCACGGCGATCCATTCGTTGATCTCTCCGGCAATCGCGGCAGTCCCATCGCGCTTGTAAGCATCGGCGGCAATGTACTGCTGCTTCACCCGCTGCCACTTCAGCGGCGGTCACGCCGTCGGTTTTGATCTTGTCGATCTCCGCCAGCAGCGCCTTCTCGACCTGCGCGTGAGTGGCCCCGGGCGCGAGCACCGCGTACACGGTGTGCAGCGACAGGTCGCGATGCAAATCGGTGCCGGCGCCGGCGTTCAAGGCCAAGCCCTGATCGACCAGCGCCCGGTACAGACGCGCGCTCTTGCCCGAACTCAAAATCGCATCGAGCATGTCGAGCGCCGGCTGATCGGCATCCCGGCCGTTCGGCACCTTGTGGGCGATGATCACGGTGCCGAGTTCGCCCGGCCGCTTGACGATGACGCGCCGTTCGCCGCTCTGCGCCGGCTCCTCGGTGTAAATCGCGGGAATGGGCGCCGGCGAGTGCGGATACACGCCGTAGTATTTCTTGATCAGTCCCAAGGTGGCCGACGGTGTCGATGTCGCCGACCACCGTGACGGTCGCATTGTTCGGCCAGTAGAAGGTGTCGTAGAAGTCGCGCAATTTGGCGATGGGCACATGCTCGATATCGCTCTTCCAGCCGATGATCGGATGATGGTACGGCAGCGCGACGTAGGCCGCCTCCGTCACTTCTTCCATGAGCACATTGTCCGGATCGTTCTTGCCGCGCTCGTACTCGTTGCGCACCACCGTCATTTCCGATTGCCGATCCGCCTCGTGCAGCCACAGATGGCGCATGCGGTCGGCTTCGATCGCGATATACCCTTCCAGGCTATCGCGGCCGATGGTCGCGAAGTAATTGGTGCGGTCGAACGAGGTGCTGGCATTGAACTGGCCGCCGACGCGTTCGAGGTATTGCTTGATGCTGTTGCCCTTCGGGTCGTTGAAAGCCTCGCTGCCCTTGAACATCATGTGCTCGAGAATGTGCGTCGCCCCGGTGGTGCCCGTCACCTCGTTGCGCGAACCGACCTGGTAGGTCACCTGGAAAGTCACCACCGGCGCCGAGTGGTCGGGCACCAGCAGCACGGTGAGACCATTGCTGTCGAGCCGGTACTCGTCGATTCCGCCCAGTGACTTCACGTAGCTGAAGCCGGCAACGGCTGCGGGCGCTGCGGCCGAAGGCGCCGCGGCCGGCGCCGTTGCCGCCCAGGCGTGGGGGAGCAGAGCGCCGTAGCGCCAGCGCGCTCGCAAAGCCGGCCCGGGCCGCCAGGGCCATCCGCGACACCGGGATTCTGAACTTCTCAACCATAGATCTCCCCACGTTCATGAGCGCCTGCACTGACGGCCGCAACCAGCTATTGTAAACTAATTGTATTAATTAATATATATTCCACTCATGACATCCCCGGAAGCCACGATGCCGCGCCGCTGGGTCGCCGTCTTCGATCTCGACGGCACCTTGACCTGGCGCGATACGCTGATGCAGTTCCTGATGAGCTTTCTGCGGCGGCATCCCGTGGCGCTTGCTCGGGCTGTGGCGCCTGCCCTTCGCCTCCTTCAGCTTCCTGGCGCGAAATCGCGATCGCGGCCTGCTGAAATCGCGGGTCATCCGCATGGTCATGGGCGGCGCCACCCGCGCCGTCATCGAGCGCTTGCGCCGACGCGTTCGTCGGACGCGCTTGAGCCGCTCGCCATCGCTTCAGGCCGGCCGCTCTCGCCGTGCTCGAAGCGCATCGCGCGGCCGGCGATCACCTGGTATTGCTGTCGGCGAGTCCGGATTTATACGTGCCGCGCATCGGCCGGTCGCTGGGGTTCGAACGCACTCTGTGCACCGAGATCGAATGGCAGGGGGACCGGCTCGATGGGGACGCTGAAGACCGCGAATCGCCGCGGCGCGGAGAAATTGCGCTGCCTGACCTGGCTGCGCGACGCAATACCCCGACCTGCCCATCGTCGCCTACGGCAACAGCTGCCTCCGACTTGGATCATATGCGTCACGCCGATCGCGCCTTGCTGGTCAACGGCAATGCCGCCGCCCGCGCCTTGGCCGCGCAATGGGGGATACCCACCTCGAATTGGACTTAGAGCGACCGCAGCCGAAACAAATACCGGGTTCGGCCGGTCTATTCAGTACACTCACCGGGTTCGAGAGAAGTCCATGCGCAAGACAGCGAGAAATTCGGCCAAGATCGTGCCATCCGACATCACGCCGTACGAGCGATACTTGTCGCGGCGCGCCCTGCTGGCGGGCGGCCTCGGTTTGGCCGCCACACAAGGCATTGGTGGGTGTTCCCGCAGGGCCTTCGGCCAGTCGGCGGCGGACCTGACCTATGTACGCAACGCGGCCTTGAGCGTCACGGAGCCGCCCAACTCCGTACAAGGACATCACCACCTACAACAATTACTACGAATTCGGCACCGATAAGTCCGACCCGTCGGAGAACGCACAGAAATTTCGCACCCGGCCGTGGAATGTCAGCATCGGCGGCGAGGCCGAAGTGACCGGAACTTTCAGCCTGGAAGACATACTCAAGCCGCATCCCCTGGAAGAGCGCGTGTATCGGCTGCGCTGCGTGGAAGCTTGGTCGATGGTGGTGCCCTGGGTCGGCTTTCCCTTGGGCGATTTGCTCAAGCGCTTCAAACCCACGTCGAAGGCGAAATTCGTCGAATTCAAGACCCTGTACGATCCGAAGCAAATGCCCGGTCAACGAACCGCCGGTGCTCGAGTGGCCCTACGTGGAGGGTCTGCGCATGGATGAAGCCATGCACCCGCTGACCCTCATGACGGTCGGGCTGTACGGCAAGGTGTTGCCGAACCAGAACGGCGCTCCGCTGCGGCTGATCGTTCCCTGGAAGTACGGCTTCAAGGGCATCAAGGCCATCGTCAGCATCAAATTCGTGGAACGCGCGCCGCGCACGACCTGGGCGGGCTGCCGCATCGAATGAGTACGGCTTTTTCGCCAACGTCAATCCCGCTGTCGATCATCCCCGTTGGAGCCAGGCGACCGAACGGCACATCGGCGCGAGTCGCCTTCGGCCGGCGGCAACCCACCCTGCCCTTCAACGGCTACGCCGCCCAGGTGGCCAATCTCTACACCGGGATGGATCTGCGGAAATTCTTTTGATGTGGCCGATTCGCCGGGTCTTGAAGCCCATCGTGTTCGCGGCCTGCCTCGTCCCCGCCCTGCACCTGGGGCTGGGAGTGCTGAATGCCACCGGCGTGCTGCAGCATAGCCAGCGTCTCGCTCGGCGCCGACCCGGTCAATTTCATGCTGCATACCTGCGGCCGCTGGACGCTGAACTTCCTGATGATCACCCTGTGCATGACGCCGCTGCGGGATCTGACTCACTGGACCCTATGGCTGCGCTTTCGGCGGATGTTCGGGCTATTCGCCTTTTTCTACGGGCTCCTGCACTTCTCGGTGTACCTTTTGCTCGATCAGAGCGGCAAGCTCGGAGCGTTGTGGCAGGACATCGTCAAACGGCCCTACATCACCATCGGCATGCTGGGATTGCTGCTGCTGATTCCTCTGGCCCTGACCTCCACCGCCAAGGCGCAACGCCGATTGGGGAGGCGCTGGACGCAATTGCACCGCCTGATCTACGTGGTCGCGATTCTCGGTGTCTGGCACTTCTGGTGGCAGGTGAAAAAGGATATCCGCGAGCCCCTGCTGTATGCCTGCGGCCTCACGCTGCTTCTGGGCTACCGTCTATGGAAAGAGCGCCGATCCCTGGCCCGCATCAGCGCCGCACGTTTTGCAAGGACTGATGGAGCCTGAGCAACAGGCTCTCCGTGGTCTGCCAGTCGATGCACGGGTCGGTGATCGACATGCCGTATTCGAGCTTGCTCAAGTCCTTCGGGATGGATTGATTCCCGGCCTTCAAATGGCTCTCGAGCATGAGCCCGACGATGGAGCGGTTGCCGTCCACTATTTGCGCGACGCAGTTCTCCGCGACCAGGGGCTGCAGGCCCGGATCCTTGTTCGAGTTGCCGTGGCTGCAGTCGACGACCACCGTCGCCGGCAGACCGGCGGCGGTCAATTCGCGCTCCGCCACGGCAATGCTCACCGCGTCGTAGTTGGCCCGGCCGCCGCCGCCGCGCAGCACGAGGTGCGCATGCGCATTGCCGCGCGTGCGAAATACCGCCGACTGTCCCTGCTGGGTAATGCCGAGAAAATGATGCGGGTGGCGCACCGACTGCAGGGCATTGATCGACGTGGCCAGCGCGCCGTCGGTGCCGTTCTTGAAGCCGACGGGCGTCGACAGGCCGCTGGCCATTTCCCGATGCGTCTGCGACTCGGTGGTGCGGGCGCCGATGGCGGTCCAGGTGATCAGCTCGGAGAGGTACTGCGGCATGATGGGATCGAGCGCCTCGGTGCCCGCGGGCAGCCCGAGCTCGGCCACGTAGAGCAACAGTTCGCGCGCCATGTAGGATGCCTTTCTCGATGTGAAAGGAATCATCCAAATCCGGATCGTTGATCAATCCCTTCCAGCCCACGGTGGTGCGGGGCTTCTCGAAGTACACGCGCATGATGGGCAGCAGCGTGGATTCGACCTGCGCGGCCAGGACCTTGAGGCGCGCCGCGTATTCGCGGGCCGCGGTCACATCGTGGATGGAGCAGGGTCCGACGACGACGAACAGGCGCGGATCGCGGCGCTCCAATATCGCCCGCACGGCCTCGCGCGACTTCGAACACGGTTTGCGCCGCGCGCGCGGTCAGCGGCAGCCGCCTCTTGACCTCCTCCGGGGTCGCCAACAGGTCGCTGGACGCGACATTGACGTTCTGCAATTGATCTTGAATATTCGTCACTGCTAACCTACATGGATGTTCTGATGGTCCAAAGCTCCGGGAAGAACTTCAGCTCCAGCGCCTTGGTCAAATACGACACGCCGCCCGTTCCGCCCGTGCCGCGCTTGTAGCCGATGATGCGCTCGACGGTTTTGACATGGGCGAATCGCCACAGCTGAAACTTGTAATCCAGATCGACCAGCCGCTCCGCCAGCTCGTACAAATCCCACTCCTTGACGGAGTTGTGGTAGACGCTGAGCCATGCCGCCGCCACCTGCTTGCTGGCCTGGTAGGGCTGCGTGAAATCGCGGTCGATGGCCTCCGGCGGCACGTCCAGCCCGCGCCGGCTCAGCAGGCGCAACACCTCATCGTACAGGCTGGGCGCGCGCAGCGCGCGCTCGAGCGTCTCGTAGATCTGGGGGTCGCCGCGAAACACCTTGATGGTGTCGGCATTCTTGTTGCCGATGAGGAACTCGAGCATGCCGATACTGCGGCGATTGAAAGCCCGAGGATTTCCCCAGGGTGTTGCGGAACGCCGAATAGTCGTACGGTGTGATCGTCGCCAGCACGTCCCAGGACTGCAGCAACTGCTGCTGAATCGTCGACACGCGGGCCAGCATCTTGAAGGTGGGACCCAGGTCGTCGCGCCGCACGCAATCGACCGTCGCGCCGAGCTCGTGCAGGCACAGCTTCATCCACAGCTCGGACACCTGGTGAATGACGATGAACAGCATCTCGTCGTGCTGGTAGGACAGCGGATGCTGAGCGTCGAGCAGCTTGTCGAGATTGAGATACTGCGAATAGCTCAGCGACTCGCTCAAGTCCCAATGCACCTGCTCGTCGCTCAAATCGACGAAGGGCTTGGCCTGCGGGGTGGGTTCCTGCATAGTTTCAGGTCTTGAATACCCAGCCGGGCACGGTGCGCCAGCCGGCGAGCAGATTCGCGGTCCAGGCGCCGGTAGTCCGGTTCGATTTTCTCCACCAGCCGCCAGAAATTGGCCGAATGGTTCATGTGCTTGGTGTGCGCCAGCTCGTGGACGAACAGGTAGCGCACCACGTCCAACGTCAAGAACAGCAGGGAGCAATTCAGGCTCACCGTGCCGCGCGTCGAGCAGCTGCCCCAGCGCGTGCGCTGGCAGCGGATGGACACGCGCGCCACGGAGTAATTCAGCTCGCCCGCCAATTGCAGCAGCCGCGGCGCCAGTCGTTCATAGGCGGCGCGCTTCAGCCAGCCCTGCAGCAAGGCGCGCGCGCCCCGCTCGTCCGGGGCCTGCACCACGATCCGGTCCGACGGTCTGCTCGAGCCTGCGCTTCGCGTCCCTGCGCCAATCCACCGCGAATTTCTCGCCGCGTCAGGGCAAACTCGATCGTCGCCGGCACCGGCTCGCTGGGCGCCGCAAAACATTGCATGGCGGCGACCTTGCGGTCGATCCAGGGCGTGAATCGCTGCACGAAATCGCGCACCGTATGGGCATTGACGCCGACGGGCACGACGATTTCGACGCGGCCGCCGACGTGCACGCGCGCCGTCAGCCGCCGCGCGCGCGGGCTGACCCGGACGGCGAATGGGTCGCTGGAGCTACGAGTCTCGAACAGCGATAACTGCGTGCCTTGTGGCTTCATCGCGCCGAATCATACCAGGTTGGAGCGGGCGCCGAGGGACCCCGGCTCAATGCCGCACCAAGAGCGCCAGCTGCCGCTGCGCCGCCTTGTAGTCGGGCGCGGCGATCAAGGATTTTTCGATCCAATTGCGGGCGCCCAACTGATCGCCGCGCGACTGCAGCTCCCGGCCGAGCGCCAGGTACGCCTCGGCATGTCCCCAGCCGGGGGTGTCGATGTTCGTGGCCGAGGAGGCGTCGAACAATTGCGCGGCGAGCTGCAGCTGCGCGAAGGCGCGTTGCTGCTCGACGCTGCCCGGCTTGGCCTGGCGCAGGCCGTTCATGCTCGACAGAAACACCGCGCGCGGATTGCGCGGCGCCAGCTTGAGCGCGGTTTCGAGCCGCTCATCCGACCGCGAGCGCAGCAGCACCGACTCGAGCTTTCTATGATCCGCGAGACCCGAATAGCAGGCGGACTGCAGTACCAGGGCCTCCACCGACTTGACGTCCTGGGAGAGCACCGGCTTGAGCTGCATCGATGCAGTCCGAAAACGCGGCCTCGGCTTCGCGCGCCTGCCGCGGCGCCGGCGAGCAAGCCCCGGCGGTACTGCGGCGTGCGCCAGGTGATAGCGCAGCGAGGCATCGCCGCCGTCCGCCTTGACCTGCGTCGTCAAATCCTGGGTCAAATTCGCCAGGCTGTTGCCATCCTCGGTCTGGTACGCATAGAGAATTTGCGCCTGAAGATCGCCGCCCTGTTGCGCGGGCGATGCCGCCGCCGCCAGCAGCAGCAGCGCCGATAACATGAGACTTCTGACGACGCACATCTAAAGAACTCCCGCATTTCCGTGAACGGCGCCGCTCGCGATTACAATGACGGCATGAAGATATCACTAATCGATATTGGGTCGAACCTCACCCATGACAGCTTTGCAGCGGATCGTGACGCGGTGATTGCACGCGCGCTCGAAGCCGGCGTGCGGCGCCAGATCGTCACCGGCGCCGATCTGACGAGTTCGCGGCCAGGCGGCGGCTCTGGCGGCCGCCCATCCCCGCGCACCTGTCGAGCACCGCCGGCGTGCATCCGCATCATGCGCAGAGCTTCGACGTCTCGAGCCGCGCGCGAGTTGCTGCGAGCTGCTGCGCCTGCCCGCAGGTGGTCGCGGTCGGCGAATGCGGCCTGGACTATTTTCGCAATTTCTCGCCGCCCGATGCGCAGCGCGCGGCCTTCGTCGCCCAGCTGGAAATCGCGGCCGAGGTCGCGCAAGCCGGTATTTCTGCATCAGCGCGATGCGCACGACGACTTTACGGCCATTCTCGAGGATTTTCGCGGCCGCCTGGCCGGCGGCGTCGCGCACTGCTTCACCGGCGGCCGCGCCGAGCTGGAGGACTACCTGGCGCTCGATCTGCACATCGGCGTCACCGGCTGGGTCAACGACGAGCGCCGCGGCGCGCAGCTGCGCGAGGCCGTTCCGCACATTCCCGCGCGATCGGCTGATGCTCGAGACCGATGCGCCCTATCTACTGCCCCGCGACCTGGTCCCTGCTCCGAAATCACGGCGCAACGAACCGTCCTATCTGCCGCACATCGCGCGCACCGTCGCGCAATTGCGCGGCGAATCCCTCGACGCAGTCGCCGCCTCGACCACGCGCAATGCCGTCCGATTCTTCGGACTCGATGCGGCTAGAGATTGGTGAACAGATGCGGGCTCGGCCGCAATTGCGCCGACCAGCCGGCTCCACGCCTCCGTGAAGTGGGCGAATGCCGGCGATGATTTCATGCCGCGGTCGACCACCGGAAATTCCACTTCGATGCCGTCGAGCATCAGCACCCACTTCGGTATGCCCTTGGTGAATTTGCCGACGTTGGAAAACAGCAGCCGCCCCTCCACCGGCACGTCGCCGACCAGCGCCTTGACCGCCGCGATCCGGTCATACAGCGCCGGCTGCGGATTGTCGAAGGTGTAGCGGCGTCCGCGGCCCATGACGGTCCAATCGCTCATCTGGTCGCCGCCGAAGATCAGTCCGGCGACCCGGCGCGTGTCGAGCACCAGCACGCCGCGCGGCGTGAGCAGCAAATGGTCGATATGGATGAACCCGCCCATGCCGTCGGGAACCAGCACCTGGTGGGCCGCCTCGAAGGCCACGCGCTCCAAGCGCGCCAGCAAGGCCTTGCGCCGCGCGCGGCGCTGGTAGGCGCGCCAACCCCAGAAGGCGATGGCCAGCAGCAGCAGCAGGAGCGCCGCCCAGCCCGATCCATTCCGGATCTATTCCGATGCTGGTCATTCGAGCGCTGCGGCCAGAGCCTCGAGAGTCGGCGGCAAATCCACAGCGTGCTGCGGCAGGCGCAGCAGCCGATCGAGACTGTCCGGGAATCGTCACCGGCTTGCCGATGATGGGCTCGACGATTTCATTGAACTTCGCCGGATGCGCGGTGGCCACCACCACCCAGGGGCGGTCGCGGCGTTCCGCCGCGCTCAAGCGGCTGTAGACTTCCGCTGCGGTCGCGGTGTGCGGGCACCATTCCCGTCCATAGTGCATGAAGTCCTCTCCGATACGAGCGCGAATTGTAGCGTCATCGACGCTGTCCGCGCTCAATTGTTCGCGGATCTCGCTCCACGCCGGATACAGCGCGCGCATGCGCTCCATGTTGCTGGGGTTCCCGACGTCCATGGCCGAAGCCAGCGTCGCGATGCTGGGACGCGGCTGCCAGACTCCGGTTGCCAGGAAATCGGGCACGGTGCGATTGATGTTGTGCGCCAGGATGATGCGCGCGATGGGAAACCCGAGCGCCCGCGCCCACACCGCGGCGAAGGCATTGCCGAGATTGCCGGCCGGAATGATGTAGGACGGCCTTGGCGCCGGTGCGGCGCTCGATCTCGAGGCTCGATGCCACGTAGTAGACCATTTGCGGCAGCAACCGGCCGATATTGATGCTGTTGGCGGAACTGAAGCGGTGCCGGCGGCTCAAGGCGCGGATCGCCGAAGGCCTCCTTCACCAATCGCTGACAATCGTCGAAGGTGCCGGCGATGCGCAGCGACGCGACATTGTCCCCCCAGCAGCGTCAGCTGCTGCTCCTGCCGCGGGCTCACCAGGCCCGCCGGGTAGAGAATCACCACCCGCACCCAGGGGCGCCTGTGGAAGGCCGCGGCCACCGCGCCGCCGGTGTCGCCGGAGGTCGCCACCAAGATGGTCAAGGGCTGCGGCCGCGGCGTCTCGCAGGCGCTGCAGGCTCTCCGCCAGAAAGCGCGCCCCGAAGTCCTTGAAGGCGGCGGTCGGGCCCGTGATACAGCTCGAGCGCGAACAAGGGATCCGGGCAGCCCGCGACCGCGGTCGTCGGAGCGTCCAGATCGAGCGCGGCATCGGCAATCTCCCCGAGCGCCGGCAGCAGCCGGTCGCCCTCGAAGAAACCGCGCGAGCGCGACGCGCGCGATCTGCGGCAATCGCTGCGATGCCGGCGCAAGCGTCCGGATCGCACCGACCGGCAGCCGCGTCGGAACGTACAGGCCGCCGTCGGGCGCGAGCCCTTGCGCAATGGCTTCGCTCAAGCTCACCGGCGGCGCAGCGCCGCGCGAGCTCACGAATCTCAAGGTCCGACATCAGGCCTTCACCACTCTGGCGCCGTAATTCTCCATGCCGGAAATCCAGTAATCGGACTTGCAGGCCGTGCGCGGCGAACGCGGCCACCATGGCGCCGCGCACCGCCTCGGCATACTGGATCTCGGCCCAGGCGAAAACCGTCGGTCCCGCCCCGGAGATCGAACAGCCGAGCGCGCCGGCCGACATGGCGCCCGCGCTGCACATCCTTGAATCCGGGAATCAGCGAATGCCGCTGCGGCTCGATGATCACGTCGTTGAAGGAATCGCGGATCATGTCCAGATCGTTCGAATAGCAGCCGCTGATGAACCCGGCCAGATTGGCGCTTGCCCAGACGAAATCCGAGCGCGTGACGTCGGTCTTGAGGATGGCGCGCGCCTCGCGCGTCCCGAGATACATGTGCGGATGCGCCAGAACGCAGCGCAGCGAAGGCGGCACGGGGATCTGCTTCACGCGCGGATGATCGATGCCGACGGTGAGAGTCAGCCCGCCGAACAGGCAGGGCGCGATATTGTCGATGTGCGCGGAACCGCTGGCGACGATTTCCCCTTCCATCGCGTACTTGAGCAGCTGCAGGCGCGGCAGCGGAGCGTGCAGCAGCGCGTTCGCGGCCACCACCGCCGCCACCGCGGACGCCGCCGATCCGCCCAAGCCCGAACCGAGCGGAATGCCCTTTTCGATGTCCATTTCAAAGCCGAAATCCAGCGCCAGCGCCGCGTGCATGGCCTGGACCGCGCGGCCCGCCGTGTTGTGCGCCGGCTCCACCGGCAGATCGCCGGCGATTCCGCTGATGGAGCGAATGCGCACCACGGGCTCATCGATGCGCCGCAGGCGCACCTTGTCGCCGACGGCCTCCACCGTGTGCCCCAGAATATCGAAACCTATGCCGACGTTGGCAACGGTGGCGGGCGCGAAGGCGGTGACATCGGTGAGCATCAGAGATGAGCCCCCAAGATAGGCGGATAGCCGCAACAGATCCGAAAAGACGCCCGCCGCCGTCACCTCGGGCCCCGCTCCCGGGTCCCTGCACGATCAGCGGATTGTCGCAATAGCGGCGGGTCGCGAAACGCACCACATTGTCGGTGAGCGCAATATTCGCGAAGGCGTGCTTGGCGTCGAGGCGCATCAATCCCACGGTCGCCTTGCCGTCGGCGCCGATCCGGCCGACGTAGCGCAGCACCTGGTTCTTCTTGGCCGCATTGGAATGCTTCAGCGCCATCAGCGTCATCGAACTCCGCAATACGCTGCATGAACTCATCGACGCTGCAATCTTCGAGCGACTTGGGCACCAATCCTTGCACCTGAACGTCCGCCATCTCCAAGGTCAGCCCCATTTCGCGGCCGAGAATGATGAGCTTGCGGGCCACGTCCATTCCCGACAGATCGTCGCGCGGATCCGGCTCGGTGTAGCCCTTGGCCTTGGCGGCGCGCACGATCGAGGAGAAGGACTCGCGGCCGTCGAACACATTGAACAAATAGGCCAGGGTGCCGGAGAAAATACCCTCGATGCGGGTGATTTCATCGCCGGTTTCGCGCAGATCGCGCAGCGTCTGGATGATGGGCAAGCCGGCGCCCACCGTGGCCTCGTACAAGTAGTGGGTGCCCGAGGCGCGCCCCGCCTCCTGCAACGCGCGGTAGTACGGCAGCGTGCCGCTGTTGGCCTTCTTGTTGGGCGTCACGACATGAATGCCGCGCTTCAGCCACCCGACGTAGTTCTGGCCCACCTCGGCGCTCGCCGTGCAATCGATGATGACCGTGTGCGGTATGTAGTCCGCCTGCACGTGCGCGGCGAATTTCTCCAGATCCAGCGGCTCGCCCGCCTCGGCGAAACGCTCCGCCCAGTGATCGAGATCGATCGCCGTCTCCTCGAGCAGCATGCGCTTGGAACTCGCGATGCCGCGCACGCGCAAATCCAGATTCAGCGCGCGCAGGCGCTCGATCTGGGTGGCGATCTGCGCCAGCAGCACGCGGCCGACGGTGCCCGGTCCGATCAAGCCGATGGACAGAGTGTTCGGCGACAAATAGAAGGCGGCGTGCACCGCGCGCAGCGCCTTGGCGCCGACCTTGCCGTCGACCACCACCGAGATATTGCGCTCGGAGGCGCCCTGGGCGATGGCCCGCACGCTGATGGACGCATCGCCCAGGGAGTTGAATACCTTGGCGGCGACGCCGTGCGCGCCGGCCATGCCGTCGCCGACCACCGCCAGAATGCTCATTCCCAAGCCGACCTCCACGTGCTGAATCTGCCCGTCGCGCAATTCGGCATCGAAGGCGCGGCGCACGGCCTCCTCGGCGCGCACCGCCTGCGCCTCCGGGATGGCGAAGCAAATCGAGTGCTCGGAACTGCCTTGGGAAATCAGGATCACCGAGATACCCGCATCGCGCAGCGCACCAAACAAGCGGTGCGCGGTTCCGGGCACCCCGATCATTCCGGCCCCTTCGAGATTCACCAGCGCCACCGGGTCGATGGTCGTGATGCCCTTGACCTTGAGCGCCGAGACGGGATTCGCGCAGATCAGCGTGCCGCGCTTCTGCGGCGCGAAGGTATTGCGGATGAAGATGGGAATATCGCGCGCGACCGCCGGCTCCATGGTCTGCGGATGGATCACCTTGGCGCCGAAGTACGCGAGCTCCATGGCCTCGTTGTACGACAGCTGATCGATGACCTGGGCATTCGGCACCAGGCGCGGATCGGCCGACAGCACGCCGTCGACATCGGTCCAGATGATGATTTCCGCGGCGTTGAGCAGGGCGCCGAAGATGGAGCCGGAAAAATCGCTGCCGTTGCGGCCCAAGGTGGTCTGAATTCCCTTGACCGTGGTCGCGACGAAGCCGGTGACGATCAGGCGGCCGGTGAACCCCGGGGGCACGAGCCGCTGCAGATTCGCTTCGCTCGCCGGCCATTGCACGGCCGGCCCGAGCGAACCCCATTCGATGATGACGACTTCGCGCGCATCGATCCACAGCACATCGCCCTTGATGCGGGCGCGCTCGCGCAGGAAAGGCGCAAACAGCCGCGTCGACCAAATTTCGCCGTAGCCCGAAATCACATCGCGCATCGAGTACGTCGATGAACGGATCAGACGCACGGTCTGCAGCATGCCGGCGATGTCGCGGCAATCCTTGCTCCAGCTGCTCGCAGTACCTCGCGCACGCCTCCTTGGAGACGAGGGTGCGCGCCAATTCCACATGCCGCCTCTTCAGCGCTTCGATGGCCGAGGGGAAGTATCCGTCGGGGCTTTCCGCCAGGGTCACCAAGCCGAGCAACGCATCGGTCACGCCGCGGCAGGCGGACAGCACCACCGCCTCGCGCGGATTGGGCGAAGCCTCGACGATGTCGGCGACGCGGCGGAAACACCCGGCATCGGCGACGCTGGATCCCCCGAATTTATGTACGATCCAATTGTCCATACTGCACGCGCGCCCTTTCAGCCTGGGCGTTCTCGTCGCTCCCAAACTCTATAAGTTGATGAATTGCGGTGCGAAACCGCTAGACAGCCCGGAACTTTAATCGCACCGCGGGGAGGCTAGCAAGCGATTCCGTTCGCCGGGTTAACGCGGGCCACGCCCCGTACCTGTGCCGGTGCTGCCGCGACCGCCCGTGCCGGCCGCGCCGCTTGCCCGGCCTGCCCGTGGCGCCGCCGGACTTGCCGCTGCGGCCGCGGCCCGATTTGGGCAGGCCCGTGTGCTGGGTTCGAAACGGCAGCGCCGGGGCCGGACGCTTCGCACCGGCTCGCACGCCGATCCTACCGGCTGGTAGGCCGGAATCAGATGCTGCTTGCCGTTGCCGATCAAGTCCGCGCGGCCCATGCGCTTCAGCGCCTCGCGCAGCACCGGCCAATTCTCCGGATCGTGATAGCGCAGGAAGGCCTTGTGCAGACGGCGCACCTTGATGCCCTTCGGGTATCACGACCTCCTCGCTCGCGCGAGTGATGCGCTTCAGCGGATTCTTGCCCGAGTGATACATCGCGGTGGCGGTGGCCATCGGCGAGGGCAGGAACGCCTGCACCTGATCGGCGCGAAAGCCGTTCTTCTTCAGCCACAGCGCCAGTTCGAGCATGTCCTGATCGCGGGTGCCCGGGTGAGCCGCGATGAAGTAGGGAATCAAGTACTGCTCCTTGCCCGCCTCCTTCGAGTACTTGTCGAACAATTCCTTGAATCGGTAGTAGGCGCCGACGCCGGGCTTCATCATCTTCGACAGCGGGCCCTCGCCGATGGCCTCGGGCGCGATTTTCAGGTACCCGCCGGTATGATGCGTGGCCAGTTCCCGCACGTACTCGGGCGATTCGATCGCCAGGTCGTAGCGCACGCCGGAGGCGATCAACACTTTTTTGATGCCCTTCAAGCGCGCGCGCGCGCCGATACAGATTGATGAGCGGCGCGTGATCGGTGTTCAGATTGGGGCACACGCCGGGAAATACGCAGGACGGCCGGCGGCAGGCGGACTCGATGGCGGCGCTCTTGCAGTGCAGGCGGTACATGTTCGCGGTGGGGCCGCCGAGATCGGAAATCACCCCCGTGAACCCGCCGACCTTGTCGCGGATGGTTTCGATTTCCCGGATGACCGAATCCTCGGAGCGGCTCTGGATGATGCGGCCCTCGTGTTCGGTAATCGAGCAAAAGGTGCAGCCGCCGAAGCAGCCGCGCTGAATCGCCACCGAGAATCGAATCATGTGGTAGGCGGGAATTTTCGCGCCGCCGTACGCAGGGTGCGGACGGCGCGCGTACGGCAACTCGTAGATCGGCATCCATGTCGGACTGCGCCAAGGGAATCGGCGGAGGATTCAGCCACAGCTCCAAATTGCCGTGGCGCTGCACCAGGGCACGCGCGTTTCCGGGATTCGATTCCAAGTGCAAAATGCGCGAGGCATGCGCGTACAGGACGGCATCCCCGCTCACCTGCTCGAAGGACGGCAGGCGGATGACGCTGTGATCGCGCTGCGCGTTCGGCACCTTGCGGTAGAACTTGACGACCTTCTCCGCGGGCGAAGCCGCGCGCGTGGCCGCAGCCGGCACCGCCTTTGCCGACGCAGTCCCGCCAACGTGCTCACCGGCGGCGCGGCGGCGGTCGACTCGGGCGCTGACGCGGCGGCAGCGGTGTCGCCGCGCGCCGCTCCTCCTCGCTGGCATAAGGATCGACGGGCGGATTCAACGGGCCCGGTGCATCCAGCTCGCTCGAGTCGATTTCCACCCAGCCCGCCGGCATGCCGCGGCGCAGATACGCCGTGCCGCGCAAATCGGTGATGTCGCTCAAGCGTTCGCCCGCATCGAGGCGCTGCGCAATCGCGCCGATCTGGCGCTCCGCATTGCCGTACACCAGAAGATCCGCTTTGGAGTCCACCAATACCGAGCGGCGCACCTGCTCCGACCAATAATCGAAATGCGCGATGCGCCGCAGACTCGCTTCGATGCCGCCGATCACGATGGGAACGGCTTTGTAGGCTTCGCGAATTCGCTGCGAGTAGACGATGACGCAGCGATCCGGGCGTTTGCCGCCCTGCCCGCCGGGCGTATACGCATCATCGCTGCGCACCCGGCGATCCGAGGTGTAGCGATTCACCATCGAATCCATATTGCCGCCGGTCACGCCGAAGAACAGGCGCGGCGCGCCCAGCGCCTCGAAATCCCGCGTGCCATGCCAATCCGGCTGGGCGATGATGCCCACCTTGAAGCCCTGCGCCTCCAGCACCCGGCCGATGATGGCCATGCCGAAGCTGGGATGATCCACGTAGGCATCGCCGGTGACGATGATGATGTCGCAGCGATCCCAGCCGAGCGCCTCCATTTCGGCGCGGCTGGTGGGCAGGAACGGCGCCGGCTTGACGCCGGCGGGGCTTCCTTTGACGCTGGAAAATAAGGGGGTAGCGGTTTGCACGCCCGCGATTAAGCCCGATCCCTCACCCTATGTCGACGGGAACGTAGATCTGGGCGTCATCGCGCTGAATCAATAAGCGACGCTGTGGCCCGCCCGGGCGACTTCCCGCTTCAGTTCCGCCACCGAGCGTGACGCCCGCCCCATTGACTCCGAGGACCACATCGCCTGCCTGCAGGCCGGCGGCCAGCGCCGGGCCCGAGACATCTTCGATGAGCAGCCGGCCCCGCGTGTGCATCTCCTGCTGCTCCTTGGGATCGAGCGGTCGGACCGCCAGGCCCAGCTTGCCGCCGCCGTCCTCGCTGTCGTTGCGCGCCGCCTGGGTGGGCTCATCCTCCAGCAGCACGGTCTTGACGTCCACCTGGCCGGCCTTGTGATCGCGCCAGTAGGCGATGTGCGCCTCGGTGCCGGGCGGAATCTCGGCGATGATGGTCGGCAAATCGAACGAATCGTCGATCTTGTGGCCGTTGACATTGGTGATGACATCGCCCGGCTTCAGGCCCGCCCGCTCGCTCGGGCTCTTCGGTTCCACGGCGCTGATGAGGGCGCCGTGCGGCGTGCCCAGGCCGAATGTCGTTGCCAGCTTCTGATCGACCGGCTGGACGGCGACGCCGATGCGGCTGCGGCTCACCTTGCCCTTGGTCAGCAGCTGATTCTTGACGTTCAACGCCAGGTCGATGGGAATGGCGAAGGAGACGCCCATGTAGCCGCCCGTGCGGCTGTATATCTGGGCATTGATGCCGATGACTTCACCGTCCACGTTGAACAAGGGGCCGCCGGAATTGCCCGGATTGATGGCGGCATCGGTCTGAATGAAGGGCACGTAGTTCTCGTCCACCGGGCGCGCGGTGGCGCTGACCACGCCGGCCGTGACGCTGTTGGCGAAGCCGAACGGCGAGCCGATTGCCACCACCCATTGGCCGGGCCGCAGGCGGGAGGAATCGCCGAAGCGCACCGTGGGCAGGCCGGTGGCGGCGATCTTGATCAAGGCCACATCGCTGCGCTTGTCGACGCCGATCACCTTGGCCACGAATTCGCGGCGATCGGTGAGCTTGACCGTCACCTCCGAGGCATCGGCCACCACGTGCGCGTTGGTCAGCACATAGCCATCGGGGCTGACGATGAACCCCGACCCGATGCCGTGCATGGGCGGCGCGTGCTCGGGCGCGGGCGTCTGGAAGCGGCGGAAGAACTGCGACAGCGGATCGTCGGCTTCGCCCGGATCGCCCAGGACTAGCCGGTTTTCTGCGCCTTCTCGACGACGCTGATATTGACCACGGCGGCGCCGTTCTCGGCGACCAACCCCGAGAAATCGGGCAGTCCCGTCACCCGGCCCGAAGCGGCGCGCCGGCGCCGCGGCGAGGGGGGCCTGGGCGGTCGCCGGGCCGGCCACCACCTGCTCCGCATCGGCACGCGAGCGCTGATGAGCGACGACCACAACGAAGATGCCCGCAATCAGTGCGAGCGACCAAGTTCTGATGTTTCCCATTGAAATAAAACCCCTTTTTGACGATGTGCCGATGTAACCCTAAAGACCCAGCAATAGGGGCATTGGTTCCGAAACTCAAGGCACCGGACCCCCAAAATGTGAAATCCCGACGGGCCAACCCAAGCCCTCACGCGCTAGGCTGGCTCTCCTTGTAGCAGATCTCATTTATGGCAGACGCGACCGGTCCGAACTTATTGGTGGTGGGCGGCGACACCAAACGCCTGCAATGGCTGACCCACCATGTGACCAGCCACTGGCCGAACGCGGAAGTCTCCACCGTGCCGGCCGAGGAATCCGCTGCCTTGAGTCGGCTGATCGTCGAGCGCACCCCGGACGCCGTCATCCTGCAGGCCGACTTCGCCGATGAGGCGGCGGCCGCCGGCGTGCTGCAACACATGACGCAGATGCTGCAAACGCAACCGGCGCTGCATTGCATCGTACTCGCCGAAAACGGCGGCGAAATGTCCGCGGTTCGCGCGCTGAAGGGCGGCGCCAAGGACTATCTGCCGCTGGCGCGCATCACCCGGGATCAGTTGCTCGCGGCGATCACCGAAGCCTGCGCCAAGCGCCGGGCGGCCGCGCAGGCGGCCAGGCCATGAGCCAGCCCGGCGCGAAAACGTCCGGCATCGCGGTTCCCGGCTACTCCATCGTCAAGGAGATCGCCACCAGCAATTTCTCGCAGGTCTTTCTCGCGCGCAGCGAGCGGCTGCGGCGCAACGTGGTGCTCAAGGTCATGAATCGCGGCGAATCCCCCCGAGAGCTCGACGATGCCGAGCGTTTCCAGCGCGAATACGAAATCATTTCCAGCATTACCCATCGCGCGATCGCCGAGATCTATGATTTCGGCTCCCTGCCCCGTCATCTGTACCTGGCGATGGAATACTTCCCCTGCGGCGACCTGCGCGACCGCCTGCGCAATCCCCTGAGCGTGGACGAGAGCCTGTACTACCTGCGCGCCATCGCCGAAGCGCTGCGCGTCATCCACGTGTTCGGAATTTTGCACCGCGACCTCAAGCCGGCGAACGTCATGTTGCGCGAGGACAATTCGCCGGTGCTCATCGACTTCGGCCTGGCGCGCCGCTCGCATGGATGAAGCCGGCACCACCGGGGTCGGGCCAGGTGCTCGGCTCGCCGTACTACATCAGCCCGGAACAATCGCAGGGGCAGCGCGTCGACGCGCGCACCGATCTGTACAGCCTGGGGGTCATGTTCTACGAAATGTTGACCGGGCAGAGGCCCTACGGCGGCCGCAGCGCCATGGCCATCATGTCGCAGCACAGCAGCCTCGCCGGTGCCCGTCCTGCCCGAGCGCCCGCGCCGCCCAGCAGCCCCTGCTCGATCGCCTCATGGCGAAGCAGCAAAGCGCCCGCTACGCCTCCGCGGACGAATTGCTGGCCGATTTGGGACCCTTGGTGGCGGCCGTCGCCTGACTGTGACGCGCGTCACAGTCGCCGTGACTCGGCGCAGCATCTGTAGTGAACCCGCCTTAAGCTGTGACAGCCATCAAGCCCCCTCGCGCCGGCGTTTGGCACCCTGTGCGTCCATGTTCATTTCCGTCAAACGTCACGAGCGCGAAAAGCAGGAACTGATCGGCGCCAGCAACCGGCTGACCGATGCCATCCTCAACGGCAGCGCGCAAGGGCTGTTCCTGCTCGACGCCAAGGGCAAGATCCTGCCGCAGGTATCGGCCTCGCTGGCCACGCTGTTTCGGCGCCAGGAATTCGCCAATCTCACCCTCGAGAAATTGATCGGGCCGCTGGTCACCGCGAAGACCTTGGGCGTGGCGCGCACCTTCCTGGCCCGGCTGCTCGATCGGCCGCGGCGCGGACGACGCCGGCGCAGGCAATCCGCTGCAGGACGTCGAAGTCCGGCTGGCCAATCCCGACGGCAGCTTCGATGACGGCGCACTATTCGCTTCGAGTTCAATGCGGTCGATCTTCCGCGGCGAGCCGCGCTCCTGGCTGGTACAGCGTCACCGACATCACCGCGCGCGTGCAGCAGCTGCGCGAACTCGAGGATTTGCGCACGCACGTGCAGACCCAGGGCGAAATACTGCGCAGCGTCCTGCAGGCCGGAGGCGCGCGCTTCGGCGCCTTCCTGCAGCGAACCGACGCCTCGATGAAGACCATCAACGGGGTCCTGAAGAAGCCGGCGCGCGAGGCCGATGCGTTTCGCAACAAGCTCGAGGAGACGCTGGACGAAGTCGATCGAGTCCGGCGCGATGCCGCCGCGCTCAAGCTCACCGGGCTCGCAGGGCGCGGCGCGGCTGATGGAAGACTCCTTGCAGGAATTGCGCAGCCGCGGAGCCCTCAGCGGCAGCGATTTCCTGCCGCTGGCCGTCAAGCTCGATCAGCTCTACGGGCAGTTCGCGCTGCTGCGCTCGCTGACCTCGCAGGCGGGCCCCGCCGCCGAACCCGACGCCGCCGCGCCCGATGCGCGCGTGACGGAAAACGGCACGCAGATCATCGAGGCGCCGAAATTCCTGGCCGAGATGGCGCAAAGATCGCGCAGCCGACGCAAGCGCCGGCGCATCGCATGGCGCAGGCGGGCAGCCTCGACAGCACGCTGACGGCGCTGACCGACCTCGTGGCGCAGGAACACGACAAGACCGTGGTGCTCGAGTGCTGCGGCCTGCAGCTGGTGCCGCCGCGCTATCAGGCGACGATCAAGAATGTGGCGATTCAATTGATTCGCAACGCGGTGATGCACGGCGTCGAAACTTCCGCCGCGCGCAAGGCGCCGGCAAGCCGGCGCACGGCACGCTGCATCTCGAGTTCAAAGCCATGCTCCGATCAGAGCTTCGAACTGCACTTCCAAGACGACGGCTGCGGCCTCGATCCGGACAAGGTGCGCGCCACCGCCATCGCCAAGGGTCTGATCACCGAAGAAGCCGCGGCGCGCCTGCGCGATCGCCAAGCCATCAAATTGATCTTCAAGTCCGGCTACACGACGCTGGACCTCCGCGTCCGGCGAAGCCCCGCACGGCACCGGCATGTCGCTGGTGCGGCGCTACGTGCACGAAGCCGGCGGCAAGATTGCGCTGGCCACGCTTCTGGGTCACGAGACTCGCTTCAAGGTGACGCTGCCGGCGCGCGAGCTGGCCGGCCGACGCCCAGGTCGCCTAGGCTCGAGCAGACTCATCAGCGGCTCACGTCAGGCCTCAAGCCGCGAGCGGCGCGAGTTCCACCAGCACCGCGCCCGCCGCCACCCGTTCGCGCCACGCCGAAGGCAACGCGCGTCACCGTCGCCGTCGTATGGCGCGGTCAGGGTGTGCTCCATTTTCATGGCCTCGACCGTCACCAGCGGCGCGCCGCGGGCGACGCTGCTGACCGGTGGCCACGTGAACCGCGACCACGGTGCCCGGCAGCGGAGTGAGCAGCGAGCCCTCCTCCGCGCCGGCGCTGACCTGCAAGGCGTCGTCGGTTCGCACCAGGTGGAGCACGGCGTGGCGGCCGCCGCGAAACAGATGCAGATCCTGATCGGCCTCGAAGATGCGAACATGCTGACATCTGTCCGGCGACTTCCACGTCCAGCGATGCCGCGCCGCGCGCCGACGATGCCGCAGCGGATACTCCTGCCCTGCCGACCCGCGCCAGATAGAGTCCGGCGCCGCCGACACTCGATGGTCACGGCTGCGACTCCCCGAACGCCACGGTGCTCGCGCGGCGCCGCCCCCAGCCGCCAGCCGCGGCTGTCCGCCCATAGCGCATCGCCCTCGGTTCGCCGCGTCGCGCACCACAGCCGCCGCCAGTACGGCGTCGACGTCGCCGGCCGGCGGCTCGCCGAAGCGACAGCTGCGAGCGGCGCGACACCGAGAAAATTCGTCGCCACGCCGCCGCGGCGAAATTCCTCGTCCGCGAGCACGCTGGTCAGCAGCGCGCGATTGGTGGTCACGCCGACGATCTCGAGCTCATTCAGCGCGCGGCGCAGGCGATCGACCGCCTCGCCGCGCGACTCGCCCCAGGCGATGACCTTGCCGAGCATCGGATCGTAGAAAGTCGAGACCTCATCGCCGGCGTCGACGCCGATGTCGAGCCGCAGACCGGGAGCGGCATCGGGCCAGCGCAGATGCGCGATCCGGCCGACGCTCGGCAGATACCCATGCTGCGGGATCCTCGGCGTACAGACGCGCCTCGATGGCGGCGCCGTGCTGGACGATGTCGCTCTGCGCCTTGGGCAGGCGGCGCGCCCTGGGCGATGCGCAGCTGCCACTCGACCAGATCGATGCCGGTGATGAACTCCGTGACCGGGTGCTCCACCTGCAGCCGGGTATTCATTTCCATGAAGTAGAAATTGCTGGGCACTCGTCGACCAGGAACTCGACGGTGCCCGCGCCCACGTAGCCGACGGCACGCGCCGCCTGGATCGCCGCCTGCGCCATCGCCGCGCGCACCTCGTCGCGCAGACCCGGTGCCGGCGCTTCCTCGATGATTTTCTGATGCCGGCGCTGCACCGAGCAATCGCGGTCGAACAGGCTGACGATGCCGCCGTGGGAGTCGGCGAACACCTGCACTTCCACGTGGCGCGCCTGCGGAAAGTAGCGCTCCATCAGCAGCCGATCGTCGCCGAAGGCGGTGCGCGCCAGACGCTGCGCCGATTCCACCGCGGCCGCGACCTCGGCGGCGGAGTTCACGACCTGCATGCCCTTGCCGCCGCCGCCCGCGCTGGCCTTGATGATGAGCGGAAAGCCGACGCGCACGGCCTCCTCGATGAGCCGCTGCGGCGACTGGTCGTCGCCGTGATAGCCGGGGGCCACCGGCACGCCCACCGCCGCCATGGCGGCCTTCGACGCGCTCTTCGATCCCATGGCCCGGATCGCGGCCGCCGGCGGGCCGACGAAGATCAATCCCGCATCGACGCAGGCCTGCGCGAAATCGGCATTCTCCGAGAGAAATCCATAGCCCGGGTGCACGGCATCGGCGCCGACGCGCTCGGCGAGCGCGAGGATCTTCGCGATATTGAGATAGCTCTCGGCCGGCGGTGGCGGCCCCAGGTAATAGGCCTCGTCGGCGATGCGCACATGGCGCGCCTGTGCGATCGGCCTCCGAGTACACCGCGATGCTGGTGATGCCCAGACGCTGCGCGGTGCGCGCGATGCGGCAGACGATTTCGCCGCGATTGGCGATCAAGAGTCGTCGGAGCATCGGCCGCCTCACATTCGAAACACGCCGAAGCGCGTGGCGGCCGGTGTCTTGCGCGCGGGTCAGGGCCAGCGCCAATCCGAGGACTCGGCGGGTGTCGAGCGGATCGATGACGCCATCATCCCAGAGCCGCGCGGACGCATAGTAGGGATGTCCCTGGCGCTCGAATTGCTCGCGAATCGGCGCCTTGATCTGTTCCTCCTCGGCATCGCTCAAGCTTCCGCCGCCGCGCTCCAAGGCCTCGCGCTTGATGGTCGCCAAGCACGCTGGCCGCCTGCTCGCCGCCCATGACCGAGGTGCGCGCATTCGGCCACTGAAACAGAGAACCGCGGACTGTAGGCCCGGCCGCACATGGCGTAATTGCCGGCGCCGAAGCTGCCGCCGATGACGACGGTGTATTTCGGCACCGCGGCGCAGGCCACCGCCGTCACCAATTTCGCGCCGTCCTTGGCGATGCCGCCGGCCTCCGCGGCCTGCCCCACCATGAAGCCGGCGATGTTCTGCAGAAAGACCAGCGGGATGCCCTCGCGGCAGCACAATTCGATGAAATGCGTGCCCTTCAACGCGCTCTCGGAGAACAAGATGCCGTTGTTGGCCAGAATTCCGACCGTCGAGCCGTGGATGTCGGCGAAGCCGCAGACCAGAGTCGTGCCGTACAGCGCCTTGAATTCGTCGAACCACGAGCGGTCGACCAGGCGCGCGATGAGCTCGCGCACATCGTAGGGCTTGCGCGAGGTCGGCGGGATGATGCCGTACAATTCCGTGGGATCGTACGCGGGGCCGCCGCGGCGCAGCGTCGCCGGCGACCGTCCCGGCGACGGCCCGCATCGGCGGCAGGCCGCAGCCGCGCCACCGCGCGGCGCGCGAACGCCAGAGCATGGGTATCGTTTTCCGCGTAGTAGTCGGTCACGCCGGAACGCCGGCAATGAACGTCGGCGCCGCCCAGGGATTCCGCGTCGATCTCCTCGCCGGTCGCCGCCCGCACCAACGGCGGGCCGCCGAGAAACACGCGCCCCTGATTGCGCACGATGACGGCGTGATCGGACATGGCGGGCACATAGGCGCCGCCCGCGGTGCAGGAGCCGTGCACCACGGCGATCTGCGCGATGCCTTGCGCCGAGAGCCGCGCCTGATTGAAGAATATGCGGCCGAAGTGCTCGCGGTCGGGAAATACCTCGTCCTGCCTCGGCAGGAAGGCGCCGCCGCTCTCGACCAGGTAGATGCAGGGCAGCGCGTTGTCGCCGGCGATCTCCTGCGCCCGCAGATGCTTCTTCACGGTGAGCGGATAGTAGGTGCCGCCCTTCACCGTGGGATCGTTCGCCACCACCATGCATTCGCGGCCCGAGACCCGGCCGATGCCGGTAATGAGGCCCGCCCCCGGCAGATCCTCGCCGTACACGCCCTGCGCCGCCAGCGCCGACAGCTCCAGGAAGGGCGATCCGGGATCCAGCAGCGCGGCGATGCGCTCGCGCGCCAGCAGCTTGCCCGCCTTGGTGTGCTTGTCGCGCGCGGCCGCGCTGCCGCCCGCCGCATTGCGCCGCAGCGTGGAGCGCAGATCCTCGACCAGCGGCTGCATGGCGGCGCGGTTGTCGGCGAATTCCTTCGAGCGGGTATCGATTTTCGAAGCTGATCTTTGGCCATTGGCTTTGTTGCCCCGAGAGTGGCAAAATTGTCGGACAGTCCGATTATCCAACGATTTGGGGTCCGATGACAATGGGGGTCCGTTGAATGGCCAATTCCGCATACCGTGAGTTCAATTTCGGCCTCGGCGAAGTCATCGACGCCGTGCGCGATCAGGTGCAGCGCTTCGCCGAGGAGCGCATCGCGCCGCGCGCCAACGAGATCGACCGCAGCAACGTATTCCCGCGCGATCTGTGGCGCGAAGCTCGGCGAGCTGGGATTGCTGGGCATGACGGTGAGCCCGGACTACGGCGGCGCCGGACTCGGCTATCTCGCGCACACCGTGGCGATGGAGGAGATTTCGCGCGCCTCGGCCGCCGTGGGCTTGAGCTACGGCGCGCACTCGAATCTTGTGCGTGAACCAGTTGGCGCTCAATGCCAGCGAGGCGCAGAAACGCAAGTACCTGCCGAAGCTCATCAGCGGCGAGCATGTCGGCGCGCTCGCCATGTCCGAGCCCGGCGCCGGATCCGACGTCGTCTCCATGCAGCTCAAGGCGATCAGGCACGGCGATCGCTATGTGCTCGACGGCCGCAAGATGTGGATCACCAACGGCCCCGAGGCCGATGTGCTGGTGGTGTACGCCAAGACCAACCCCGAGGCCGGTGCGCGCGGCATCAGCGCCTTCATCATCGAGAAGGATTTCAAGGGATTCACGCCGGCGCAAAAGCTGGACAAGCTCGGCATGCGCGGCTCGAGCACCAGCGAATTGGTGTTCGACGGCTGCGAAGTGCCCGCCGCCAACCTGCTGGGCGAGGAAAATCAGGGCGTCAACGTGCTGATGCGCGGCCTGGACTACGAGCGCGTCGTGCTGTCCGGCGGCCCGCTCGGCATCATGGCCGCGGCGCTCGACGTGGCCGTGCCCTACGTGCGCGAACGGCGGCAATTCGGCCAGGCCATCGGCACCTTCGAACTCGTGCAAGGCAAGCTCGCCGACATGTACGCCTCGCTGAACGCCTGCCGCAGCTATGCCTACATGGTGGCGGCGGCCTGCGATCGCGCCGACTGCCACGCGCAAGGATGCCGCCGCCTGCATTCTGTTCTGCGCCGAAGCGGCGACCCGGGCGGCGCTGGATGCCATTCAGCTGCTGGGCGGCAACGGCTACATCAACGACTATCCCACGGGACGGCTGCTGCGCGACGCCAAGCTCTATGAAATCGGCGCCGGGACCTCAGAGATCCGCCGCATGCTGATCGGCCGCGAGCTGTTCGGAGAGGGCTGAGTGAGCCGATCTTTTCGTGCCTCTCGACGATCATCCGGCGTACCGCCAGATCGCCAATCGTCATCGAGCAGCGCATCGTCGGCCGCTCGCTGCGCACCGGCGATCCGCTGCCCTCGGAAATGGATCTGGCGCGGCAATTCGGCGTCAACCGCTCGACCATTCGCGAGGCGATCCGCGAGCTGGAGACCCACGGCCTGCTGGGCCGGGTACGCGGCGAGAAGCGGCTGCGGGTCACCCGCCCGGAGCCGCGGCGCGTGAGCTCCGGCGTGAGCCGCGCCCTGGCCCTGCACGATGTGACCTTCCTCGAGTTGTGGGAGGCCATGATGGCGATCGAGCCGGTCGCCGCGCAATACGCCGCGGCGCGGCGCACCGCCGCGCAGCTGCAGGCCCTGGTGCGCGCCGGCGCGCGCTTCAAGCGCGAAGTCGCCGATACCGCGGCGCGCCGTGTCCGCCGTCGTGGATTTCTTCACCGCCGTCGCCGCGGCCAGCGGCAATCAGGTGCTGGCCATCTCGCAGGCGCCGCTCAATCTGCTGCTCGCGCCGGCGCTCACCCGCATGATCGATCGCGTGCCGCAGGCGCGCGCGCGCATCCAGCGATGCGCAAGGCAAGATCACCGAAGCGATCAAGCTCGGGCGCAGCGAACAGGCACGCACGTGGATGGAGAAGCACATCCGCGATTTCAAGCGGGGCCACGAGCTCGAATCGACCGACGCCAAGGCGAAGGTAAGGCGATGAAGCAAGCATTGAACGACGCAGCCCTCGACACCTTGTTCCGCGAGGCCCGTTCCTACAACCGCTGGGTGCCGGAACCCGTGCCCGAAAGAAAGCCGTACCCGCGCAATCCCCGCCTGCCCTTCGAGGAGGCCTGCAGGATCGTTTAGAGAATCTTCCTAAAGCTATAAATGCCGCACCCGAAATCGACGTTCAACTCGGCGGTGCTTACATCGACGTTTTGATGCAGGTTCCCGGCGTCGTCCACATAGTCGAATCGAAGCAGTTCGATGGTGTCCCTGCCGTTCGCCCATCCAAAAATGTCTTGCGGATGAAAGACGCGGTGCGCGTTGAAATGTACCTCGTTGGATCTGCCGATCGGAAAACTTATGTAGAGGGTTCCACCGGGCTTGAGCATTCTTAAGATGTTGTTGAAACCGAGCTTGTGCCCATCCGGGTTTAGCGGATCGCCGTAACGGCCGAGTCCAAAGTGCTCGATTGCGTGGAGGCAGGATACGGAGTCCGCCATGTTCTCCAGAGCCTTGTCTTCATGCATGAGGTCGGCTCGAATGAATCGAATGCGTGGATGACCGGTGTCCCGCAGTTCGCGCACGTCCAGCACCTCAATGGCTCTAAACGATGCGACGTGTGCGACGAACCCGTCTATGCGCGAACCGATATCGACGTGCCGGTCCGGCTTCGCTTCGCTGATTAAAGATGCGACCAGGAGATCCTGATGAAAATAGTGCCCGCCTGCCTGCCCAGCTTGGGCTTCGTAGTCCATCAGAACCGGAAATGCTGTGGGTGATTTGTCCGCCGAGACTCTTATAGCGCGAATATTGCCGAAGATACTTCGGAATATGAACCCAATTTTTCAATGGCCTGGGATCCATGCCCAATGCCAAGAGCGATCTGGCAGGGGCCTTGCTCCTTCTCTCAGCTTCATCGCCAATGATTTTAGGACGCTGGTTGGCGCGACCTTACGCATAATTGGACCTTGATTGGTTTGGAGGTTGTCCCTGGAGCTGTTCGAAGCGACTGCCGATGTGCTTCGGTGCATACGCTCAGGTACGCGGCGCCCATCGTCCATGAACCGGGCGAGGTACTGTAACCCGATACGGCCGGCGAAGTCATGTCGCCATCGCCATGACGGGACTCCCCGATGGAGGCTGCCCGCTAGAGAATCTGCTCGCAGCGTGCGAACCCGCCGGATCGTGCAGAGCTCGCCGGTATTGCGAAAGGCGTGCACCACTCCGGGCGGTATGGTCAGGCGCCAGGTCTCCCCCGCCGGCACCTCGAGATCGCGAATCATCCCCGATTCCTTCAGGCGTATGAGGCAGGGCCCCACCACGCTGGTGGTTTCCACGGCCGTGCGATGCACATGGTTGCCGCGAACTTCGTTGGGCTGGGTGAGCACGACATGCACGTTTTTCTGGGCTGCGAGCTCGGCGTCGGTCAGGGGCTCGAACAGCGTCCCGCGCGCGTCGCGATGAGTCTTCACGGATTGCACGGCGACCCGTGCGGTATTCGGCGTATCCATGCCCGCGATTATAGCCCAGCCCGCGGTGAGCGGAGCCGCGCCGCTCGCGTCCCAGGACCTTATCGTCCGCGGCCGGCCCGCCCGCCGCCGGCCCGCCAGCAGCACGCCGACGACGAACATCATGTCCCACCAGTCCAGAGCGCCGCCGCCGCTCTTGCTGGGCGCCGTCACCTCGAGGGAGGCCGAAGCGCTCGCCGAGTTGCTGCCGCCCGGCCCCGTCGAGAGTGCGTGCGCGGCGATCGAGTTCGCATAGTTCCCGGCCGTCGCGCTTTTCACGCTCAAGGTCATGGAGCAGCTGCCCTTGGCGGGAATATTGGCGCCGGCCATGGTCACGGCTGCCCGCCGAGCTGGTCAATGTCCCGGATGCGCCGGCGCAGGTGGTGGTCGGCGCCGGCGAACTCTGCACGCTCAATTGCGCCGGGACCGTCTCGGTGAAGCCCGACTGAGTCAGCGCGAAGCCATTCGAATTGTTGAAGGTGATGGTGAGCGTCGATGCGGCGTTCTCGGCGACGCTGGCGGGAGCGAATGCCTCGCTGACCGTGGGCGGCGCCGGCGTCACCGTCATCGGCGCCATGCAAGCGGTGGCCGCCGTACCGGCGGACGACGGGGCGTTCACCGTCGCCGTTCCGGCGGAACTGAACGACACCGTGCCCGTGTCCGCGTGGCCGGCGGAATCGGTGACGGTGAGAGTCAAGGTACCCGTGCTGCCGGTCGGCGCGACGGTCACTTGCGGCGCGTTGGCGGCGCCCTGAATGCTCACGCCGCCGCTCACCGTCCAGGCGTAGGACGCGATCGTGAGATTGCACGCGGCCACGCTGCCGCCGGCATTGAACGTCGTGCTGCCGCCCGCCGTTATCACGGCGATCGGATTGAGCGCGGCATTGACGGCGCTCAGCGCGTTGACCATGCCGGCGCCGCATTGGCCCTGCACGCAGGCGCATTCGCCCGAACCGTCGGCCGCGGTCGCGGGACACTGCGGAAGCCCGGCCGGCTGCGGAAATGCGGTCGCGCTCGATTCGATGCGCGCGATCAGCTGCGAGCGGCGTCAAATTCGCGTTGACCGCGCGCATCAGCGCGGCGATTCCCGAGACGATGGGTGCGGAAAAGCTGGTGCCGAGATTGTACGGAGCGTCCATCATGTTCGTGTAGCCGTTGCTGCCCGGCATCGTCAGCCCGAGATTGACGGTCGTGTCGATGGACCGCAGGCAGGGGGGCGCGAAAGAGGTGACGCAATTGCCCGCCGGCGCGCCGATGCCCACCTCGGGCCCCAGGCTGCTGTATCCCACCTTGGTGCCTACATTGCGCAGCCCCGCCACCGCGAGCACGCCGCTGCAATTGCCGGGCGCGTCCACCGGCGCCGCTCTCATTGCCGGCCGAAGCCACGATCAACACGCCCATGGCGGTCAAGGTACTGACCACGTTCTGGTAGTCCGCGGGACAGCTCGCCGGTGCCGCCCAAGCTCAAGTTGATGATGTCGGCCGGATACGGGTTGTCGGGGACGGGATTGCCGGAGCCGTCCATCACCGACATGCCGGCGGCCCATTGCATGCCGGCGATGATGTCCGAGTCGTAGCCGCCGCATTTGCCGAGCGCCCTGACCGGCAAGATGTAGGGCGTCCACGTCATCCCCGCGATGCCCGCATCGTTGTTGGTCAGCGCGCCCAGAACGCCGACCACGCGCGTCCCGTGCCAGGAGCTGTTCGAAATGGGACAGTCGGTGGCTGGGAAAAGACTGTTCTGCTCATCGGTGCTGCTGATCCAATCGCCGGGATCGGAGGGGTCCGGGTCCCAGCCGTCGCCGTCATTGGCGATCAGAAACGTGCCGAGCGCGGCTCCCGTGGTCCGGTTGTAGTCCTGGCCGACAAAATCGTAGCCCGGCAGCAGCCGCCCGCCGAAGCCGGCCCGCAATAAATCGGGATGATCGAATCGAACCCCGGTATCCACATCCGCGATGACGGTTCCGGAGCTGCCCGTGGTGATGCGCCCAGGCCGACACCGCATCGGTCGCGGACAAATCCATGGTGGCAATGCCGTCCAAGGTGATGGTCGTCGCGCTGGGCGTCTGCATGTACCACTGGCCGCTGGCGTCCGCCGTGGGCAGGAACAAGGGATCGTCGGGCAATGCCTGCGGGTAGCGGCGCTGGTCGACATCGGCGAACAGGACGGCCGGATCGGCGCGCAATTTTTTCAGCGCCGCATCCACATCGGCGCCGTACAGCGTCTTTTGCAAGATACAGCACATGCATGCTCGGCGTTATCTGGCGCGATCCTGCCATCGCCAATCCGGTGCGCCGGGCGAGGCCCGCGGCATCCGCGTCCGAGGTCTGAGCCTGGACGATCAGGACGCTCTGTGCCCGGTTGCGGCGCTTGATGGCCTTGACCACGGTATTGCCGGCGGTTGCCCGAAAGCCCACCACCAGCCGCCCTGCCTCGGCTCCGATCTGGACCGAATGCGTTCGTACCGCATTCCATTCCGGGGCCGCCGCATGGGCGGGCCCCGAGAGGACTGAGCCGCCAAGGACGCCGCCCGCGGCGAGCCGCAGCAGCCGCCTTCCGATTCCCTGCATAAGCACTCCAAATCCCACGTAAGGATCGCTCGGATCCACGCGATGCCGCGCCGGAAGACTAGCAACAATGAGGTGTCCGAAATGAGAACTACGACCGCAAAACGGCTGCCCGCCTCGCGGTGCGCCGGCTCGAGGCAACCGAACGTCGGCGCCCGGCGACAAGATCTGCGCCCGCCCGGGCCAAACGAGTAGAATATCGCGGCAGAAATTCACTGAATTATCGAGGGGCAGTGTAATGACGTACGACAATCGGCAGTTCTACATCGACGGCGCTTGGGTCGATCCGGTCGAACCGAAGGAATTCAAGGTCATCAACCCGGCCACCGAGGCCGCGGCCGGCGTGATATCCATGGGCAGCGCCAAAGATGTGGATCGGGCCGTCGCGGCGGCGCGCCGTGCCTTCGACGGCTATTCGCGCACCACGCCCGGCCGAGCGCCTGGCGCTCATGGAGCGCATCCTCGCCGCCTACAAGGCGCACTACGATGAAATCGCGCAGGCGATTTCCACTGAAATGGGCGCGCCCATCACTCTCGCCAAGGGATCGCAGACCCGGATCGGCGTCGGCCACATCAGCGCCATGATCGAAGTGCTGAAGAACTTCAAGTTCGAGGAAATGCGCGGCACCGTGCGTCTGGTGCAAGAGCCCGTGGGCGTGTGCGCATTGATCACGCCGTGGAATTGGCCGATGAATCAAGTGGCCGCGAAGGTGGTGCCGGCGCTCGCCGCCGGCTGCACCATGGTGCTCAAGCCCTCGGAGTATTCGCCGTTCAGCGCCATCCTGTGGGCGAAGGTCATGCACGAGGCCGGAGTTCCCGCGGGCGTGTTCAATCTCATCAACGGCGACGGCATCAACGTCGGCGCGCCGCTGTCCTCGCATCGCGAAATCGACATGGTGTCCTTTACCGGATCGACTCGGGCCGGCACCGAGGTCGCGCGCAACGCCGCCGCATCGGTCAAGCGCGTGCACCAGGAACTGGGCGGTAAATCGCCCAATGTATTGCTGGACGACGCCGACTTCGAGCGCGCCGTGAAGCAGAGCGTGCTGCACGTATTCCAGAATTCCGGCCAATCCTGCAATGCGCCGACGCGCATGCTGGTTCCCGCCGGCAAAATGGCGGCGGTGGAGAGCGATCGCCAAGCGCATCGCCGAGACCGTGGTCGTCGTGGGCGATCCCGCTTCCGAGAAGACCACCGTGGGCCCGGTGGTGTCCAAGCTGCAATTCGACCGCGTCGAGGGATATCATCGAGAAGGGCATCGCCGAGGGCGCGAATCTCATCACCGGCGGCGCCGGCCGTCCCGACGGACTGGCGAAGGGCTATTTCGTCAAGCCCACGATTTTCTCGAACGTGCGCAATGACATGACCATCGCGCGCGAGGAGATATTCGGACCGGTGCTGTGCATTCTGCCCTATGCAACCGAAGAGGAAGCGGTGCAGATCGCCAACGACACGCCCTACGGTCTCGCGGCCTACGTTTGGTCGCAGGACAAGGTTCGCGCGCGGCGCGTGGGCGAACCGCATCCGTGCCGGCCAGGTCGCCTTGAACGGCGCGTCGGGCGACATGCAAACCCCGTTCGGCGGTTTCAAGATGTCCGGCAACGGGCGCGAGTACGGTGAGTTCGGCCTGCGCGATTTTCTGGAAGTCAAAGCGATGATCGGAGTCGACGCCGCTTGAGGCCGGAGGGCCGGCCTCGTCCCGATGGGGCCTGTGAGCCGAGCTCCATCGTTCTGCGGCTCGAGAACCTCAGCAAGCGCTATTCGCCGGATCGCCCGGCGCTCTTCGAGGGCGTCGAGCTCGAGCTGCGGCAGGGCGAGTACCTGGCCGTCATGGGTGAATCCGGCGTCGGCAAGTCGACGCTGCTCAACTTGCTGGCCGGACTCGATCGAGCCGGACTCGGGCCGCGTGCTGCTCGAGGGCATCGATCTGTCGACCTTGGACGATGACGCCGTCACCCTGCTGCGGCGCCGGGCGGTCGGGTTCGTCTTTCAAGCCTTTCATGTACTGCCCTATCTCAGCGTCGAGGAAAATGTCGCCCTGCCCCTCGATCTGCTGGGAGTGCCGGAACCCGAGCGCGGCCGCCGCACCGCGCTGAATGCTGGCGGCGGTGGGCATCGCCCCGCTCGCGCGCCGCTACGCGCGGGAACTCTCCGGCGGCGAGGTGCAGCGCATCGCCATCGCACGCGCCGCTCGTGCATCGGCCGCGGCTGCTGCTGGCCGACGAGCCGACGGGAAATCTCGACCCGCGCAGCGCGGCGCAGACCCTGGCGCTGCTGCGCGCCCAGGTCAAAGCGAATGCCGGCGCGGGCATATCTGATCACCCACTCGCGCACCGCGGCCGAAACCGCCGATCGCATCCTGGTGCTCGATGCGGGCGGACTCAGGCCCTCGGGCCGGCCGGATGAGCATCCGGCGCCGATCCTCCGGCGCATTCACGATTTGGCGCGTGCTGCTGCTGGCGCAGTTGCGGGAATCGCCGCTGCGGCTGCTGGTCACCGTCATGGCGATCGCCCTGGGAGTGGCGCTGGGCGCGGCGGTCTATCTGGTCAACAACGCCGCGCTCAATGAATTCGGCTTGGCCACGAAACGGCTGATGGGCGAAGCGGATGTCATCGTGCGCGGACCGCGCGAAGGTTTCTCCGAGCAGCTGTTTACCCGGTTGGCGCGCGACTCCGCCGTGAGCGCGGCGAGTCCCGTGCTCGAACTGGATGTGGCACTGCCCGGCCGGCGCGATACGCTCAAGGTGCTGGGCGTCGACCCGTTCCGCGCCGCCGCGCTGCAGCCCGCGCTCATCGGCGACATCGGCGGCGGCGTGTTCGCGCTCTTCCGGCCCGACGGCATTTATTTGAGCAGCAGCGCGGCCGCAGGAACTGAAGCTGCGGCGCGGCGATGCGCTGCAAGTCATCGTCGGCAGCTCGCCCAAAGCGCTGCGCGTGCTCGGCATTCTGTCGGAGGGAACCTACCCTCAGGCATTGGGGCTGATGGACATTGCCTCGGCGCAGTGGACGTTCAATCGCATCGGCCGCCTGAACCGCATCGACCTGCGTCTGAGGCCGGGCAGCGACGTCGACGCGTTTCGCCGCGCCCTGGGGCAAAAGCTCCCCGCGGGCGTGCTCGCCGTGGCCCCGCAGGTCGAGCGCGACCGCGCCGTCACCGTGACGCGTGCCTATCGGGTCAATCTCAACATGCTGGCGCTGGTCGCACTGTGGACCGGCGCGTTCCTGGTCTTCTCGACTCAATCGCTGTCCGTGCTGCGCAGGCGCCGCTCCCTGGCGCTGCTGCGGGCGCTGGGGGTGACGCGCGGCCAACTGCAGCGGGCGCTCATCGGCGAAGGCGTCGGCGCTCGGAGTCGCGGGCTCTTTCCTCGGCGTCATTCTCGGCTCGGCCTTTGCCGCGGCGATATTGCGATTCCTGGCGGGAGATCTGGGCAACGGCCAGCTGCGCGCCGTCGGCGCCTCGCTGCGTGAGGCGCCGCTGCCCATGCTGGCCTTTTTTGCGATGGGTACGGCGGTGGCGAGCGTCGGCGCCTGGCTGCCGGCGCGCAATGCGGCGCGCCGGCCCCCGGCCTCAGCCCTCAAGGGCGGCGACGGCGGCTACGCCGCGGTCGCTCGGGCCAGCGCGTATGTCGGCCTCGCCCTGCTGGGTCTGGGAGCTGCGCTGATCCCGGCTGCCGCCGATGGGAGGATTGCCGGTTTTCGGCTACGCCGCGATTGCCGCGCTGTTATTCGGCGCCGTGTTGCTGGTGCCCACGCTCACCGTGAAGGGCCTGAGCCTCGCGCCGCGCACGCGCCGCATCGTGCTCGACACCGCCGTGGCACAGCTGCGTGAAAACGTCGGGCTCTCGACCTTGAGCCTGGCATCCATCATCGTGAGCTTCAGCCTGATGGTGGCGATGGCCATCATGGTGTACTCGTTCCGAGTGTCATTCGATCACTGGCTGGGCAGGCTTCTGCCCGCCGATATGCAGCTGCGCGAACCCCTGGGCAATGACACGGCCTATTGGTCCGCCGCCGATCAAGCGAGGCTGGCGAAGACAGCCGGCATCGCGCGAATCGAATTTCGCCGCACCCGGCAATTGCTGCTCGACCCCGCACGCGAGCCGGTGACGCTGATCGCCCGCGGGGCACACGGCCGCGCAGACGGCGCAGGAGCTGCCCCTGGTGCGAAGCGGCAAGCTGCCGCTGCCGCCCGGCGCCGAGCCGGCGTGGATATCCGAGGCGCTGCAAGACCTCTACGGCTACAAGATGGGCGATCGTATCGTCCTGCCGCTGGCGGGCCGCACCCGGCAGTTCACCGTGGCCGGCATCTGGCGCGACTACGCGCGCACGTCCGGGTCCGTCGTGATTTCGCGCCAGGCCTATGTCGCCGCAACCGGCGACGGCAGTGCGAACGAGGGCTCGGTCTGGCTGAATGACGGGCGCCGGCGCCGCGCCGGCCGAGGCCGCGCTGCGGGCACAATTTGCACGCGGCGATTCCCTCGAAATATTGACCAGCACCGCGCTGCGCGAGCGCTCGCTGCAGATCTTCGATCGCGCCTTCGCCATCACTTACGCGCTCGAGGCGATCGCGGTCATCATCGGGCTGACCGGCGTGAGCTTTGCGGCCAGCTCGACCGCCCTCGCCCGCCGCGCCGAGTTCGGCATGCTGCGGCACATCGGCATGCTGCGCAGGCAGATCGTCGGCATGCTGGCCGGCGAAGGCATTCTCACCGGCGCATTCGGGGTTGCGTACGGACTGATGCTCGGCGGCGCATTGAGCTTGATTCTGGTCTACATCGTCAATCGCCAATCCTTCCATTGGAGCATCGATCTGGCCATTCCGGCCTGGCAGCTCGCGATACTCAGCCTGACGCTCATCGCCGCGGCGGCCGTCACCGCGATTTGGAGCGGCCGCGCCGCGACGAGTCAGGATGCCGTACAGGCCGTGCGCGAGGACTGGTGAGCGAATGAACACCGCGGTGCAGCCATGAGTACATCACGCGCGCGATGGGCGGCGCGCCTGTTCGCAGCAGGCAGGGTGGCATGTGCCGCCGGCGCCGCAGTGGCGGTCACTGCGGCCGCAGTATCGCCCGCCTACTGCATCACCACGTCCACCTCCCCGTCCGCCGAGCCTTCTTCCCCGGACGCTGCGCCGGCCTATGCGGCTGTCCTCGATCATCCGCTGACCTTTCCGGCGGACTTCGGCAGCCATCCGCAGTTTCGCACCGAGTGGTGGTATGTCACCGGCTGGCTCACCACCGAGCACGGCGAATCGCTGGGATTTCAAATCACCTTCTTTCGAACCAAGCCCGACATCGACGGGAAGCAATCCCAGCGCCTTCACGCCCCGTCAGATCCTGATCGCGCATTGCGCCATCAGCGATCCGAAGCGCGGCCGCCTATGGCAGGACCAGCGCATCCGGCGCGCCGGGTTGGGGCTCGCCGAAGCGGCGACCGGCGATACCGATGTGTGGATCGACGACTGGACGCTCGAGCGCAATGGGTCCGCCGGCGCCAATGCCACCCCGAGGGCCGCCGCAAGGTCCGCATACACAGCGAAGATCGATGCAGAGGATTTTTCATTCGATCTGACGCTCTCGGAGACACAGGCCGTTCTGCTCAACGGCGACTCAGGAGTCAGCCGCAAGGGGCCTGCGCCGGCCGCCGCGAGCTATTACTACAGCCTGCCGCACTTGCAAGTTTCGGGCCGAATCGCGCGGCAGAATCGCACGGACCGGGTGACCGGCGAAGCTTGGTTCGATCACGAATGGTCCAGCGAATACTTGGACGCGGCCGCCGTCGGCTGGGACTGGATAGGCATCAATTTGCAGGATGGCGCGGCGCTCATGGCATTTCGCATCCGCGGCTCACAAGGCGAGCAGCGCTGGGCCGGAGGCACGCTGCGAGGGAGCGACGGCAAGGTGCAAATATCTACAACCGGCGGATATTGCATTCCGCGCCTTGCGGAGTTGGGTTTCGCCTCGAACGGGAATCGTCTATCCCGTGCAATGGCATATCCGTGCAGGTGGCCGCGAGTTCGACCTCGAGCCGCTGCTCGACGATCAGGAGAACGATACTCGGCTTTCCGCGGGTGCAATCTATTGGGAGGGTGCGGTACGGGCATATGAGCAGCGTCGGCCCGTAGGTCGTGGATATCTGGAACTGACGGGATACGGCGCACCGCTGCGCCTGCGGTGAGTGGCAACGTGTGCAATCGAGGGAAACGGCGCGGATCCGCTGCGTGAAATCGTGCAATCAACGGTCGGTCGGTTCATATTATGCGTAAGCAGTCGGATTTCGCCGCATCAGCCGGCGTTCGGTCGTTTTGATGGCCTGGTAAGTACCGATGAAACTTTCAAACGATCGATTCAAGCTTGCGCTGTCGCTGTTATTCAATGCAATTTCAAAATTGCCTGCGATTCTCGTCATAACGTCGATCTTGCCGCAAGTCAAGGAGTCGCTCGGCGTCAATGGCTATAGCCCGTTTCTCGCGGCAATGGCGCTTGGAGGATTCTTTGTCTTACCTTTCGGAGGCATCAATACCGTCGCGCGAAGGATCGTGGGCATGCAGTATGGCTGCCACGACGAGGGCGGCCAGGCAGATGCCTTTGTTAGCGCAATCGCGGTCGGAAGCGGAGTCGCGGCGATTGCATGCTCGATGGTTCTGCTTTTGTCATTGACCGTATTCGCCCACAGGATTTCGCACATTGCGGCCATAGCGGCGTTTTTTCCCATTATGTCGGCGGCTCTCAACTTGTTCGACAATATTAGGGCGGCTTTCAATGAGCACTATGTGGTCGCCGCTCTTCTATTTGCTTTTCAACTCGTCATCTATGTCCCCGTCGCGATCCTGCATCCGGGGATAAACGGAATGATCGTTGCGGCCCTCATTATGCAGGCGCCCGGCATGCTGACCAGTACTGCACAAGTGTTGTTGCTGGTTGTACAACGACCGTATCTTTTGCGGGGAACGTTAAGCAGAGTACCGGAGATCTTACGCGGAAGCCTCGTATTTTCCCTGGGCGAAGGGGCGTTGGCCGGTGCGATCAACTTAAGCGTCTTTTTCCTAGGCAGCTATGGCAGCCCGAGAGAAGGGGCTTGGTACGGAACTTTCGTTCGTCTGTTTCAAACCGTATTGTCGCCCTTGCTGCTTTTCATGTTCCCGTTATCTGCCTTCGTTGCCACCAAGTGGCCGGGACTATCGGCCGGAAAGCGCATTCGCTTGATTCGATGGGCGTATGTATTTGGGCTTTTTTACGGCGGCGTTTTTGCACTGGCGCTCGCAGTCGGCAGCCAACGCTTTTTGCAATATTTTTACCATATACCGCCTATCGGCTCCTCTCTGCAGGTTGTGGCGATTTCGGTCTTCTTCATGGGCATTATGTCCGAGAGAGCCTATGGAATGATCATCTTCGCGATCGACAATGGCCGTTTCCTGTCTGCAGGGACATTCGTTGCCGTATTACTCGCCGCGGCAGCGGCAGCGTCGGCCGCCGCGTGGAGCGCGCCGCTTCAGACGCTCAGCACATTCGGATTTATTGGCGGATTGGGCCTTTTGGTGATAATGTCCTGGGATATGCTGCGCCGGGGACGCGGTATACAATCATGAGAAGCGGACTAATTCACGCACGTTGCTTTCGAATCACCAGATTTCGGAATCATCACAATGAACAAACAGGGAGCGTCACTTTCCGCGGCCGCCGGACATGTCGTTGATCTGTATCGTCTGTTCCGTTTCGAGCCGAGGAATCCGCACAGTTATTCGAAGTTCAGGCAGATCAAAGCGCTGGCGCAAAGAAGCGGCGCGCGTGTGCTGGTCGAGGCCGGAACCTATGTCGGCAATACCGCGATGCGGTGTAGCCGGGTCTTTGAACGCGTCATCACGATCGAATTGGACCCTGATTTGTTCAGCCAAGCGAGCCAATACCTTTCCGGCCGAAAGAACGTGGAGTGCCTGCAAGGCGATGCCCTTGCGCTGCTGCCGCAAGTCCTCGAGCGTGCAGATGTAAGCGATGTATTGGTGTTTCTGGACGGGCACTATTCAGGGCCGGGAACAGCGCACGGCGGCGTCGCCGAGCCGGCGTGTAAGGAGATCGAGGCACTGGCCGGGCACCGCGATAAAATCACGGCGTTCATTGTCGACGATTTCCGCTGCTTCGGCCGGGATGAGGGCTGGCCCACAAGATTCGATTTACTGAGGGCGGTGGAGAATTCCTTCGGCAAAGAGTTCGAATACACGATACACATGGACCAAGTTCTAGTCTGGCGCAACCCTTCGCGCATGTAGCTGGTTGTCCATTTGCGAGCGGGCAACGTCGTGTCCCCGCCGCCGTCCCTCGCAATGAGATCGAGATTTCTGCCCTCGCTGCGGCCCTTGAGACTCGCGACATTGTAAAAATTCCCTCGATCGTGAAAAAATTACCAGAATATGTGAGGAGGACGCGCGGGCAGTTTCGCAGGCGGCTGGGTGCAAGGGATTGCGGCTGCGGTAGGTGTACGAGGGTCGGCGGGTTCGCTTAGTATCATGCTCGCACCAAGTCAACGTTGAAGGGTCGTCATGATGTATCGACACACCGTAGTAGTCGCTTGCCTTTACGCGCTCATCGCCGCCGCCGGCTGTCCGGCCGCGGCCGCTGCTTCCACCTCCGGCACGGACACAAATCATATCGATGCCTGCCTTCCGTTCACGATGCCCGATCCTGCAGCCTTGTTCGCTTCGCCCAAGAAGGTCTTTGCCCACTATTTTTATCCGTTTCCTTTGCAGGTGGATAACAAGCCGCCGTCCCAGGACTACTACAACCACAATTTCCTAAGCCCGAACGGCGAATCCGGAAAATGGGCCGCCAAAGGCGGCTTTCTTCGCCAACGGCCCCTGCCGCGCCTGGCACCGTCCGGCGCCAATTATCAGCTGCTGAATATGGAACAAGAGGTACGGATGGCCATTGCGCGGGGGATTACGGGCTTTACGTATCGATGTCATGGGCGTCAAGGAAGCGACCAATCCGAACAGCCATCTACATCTGTTGTTGACTGCCGCTCAAGCGGTCGATCCTCGCTTCAAAATCCTGGTAATGCCGGACATCTCGGCGCTGAAGTCCGACGCGGACGCCGTCACCCAGATCATCGCCGCGGTTGCCTCGAGTCCTGCCGCGTACCGGCTGAGCGACGGACGTTTGGTGGTGACCGCTTTCGATGCAGGTGTGAATCCGCCTGAATGGTGGGCGTCCATTTTCGCCCGGCTCAAATCGCAGGGAATCAACGTCTCCTTCGTGCCGACATTTCTCGGCTGGGAAGGACAGGCAAAAGCATTCGCGCCGATCAGCGACGGTTTCGGCGACTGGGGTACGGCAACGGCCGGCGTTTCGGATGGCATGAAAGGCGATCCGGCAATGGCGCACGAAAGCTACGGAAAACTATTCATGATGCCGGTGGACCCGCAGCAATTCCGGCCCAAAGACGGCATTTACGTGGAAGCCGGGAACAGCGATACATTTCGCAGTGCATGGATGAGCGCCATCGATGGAGGTGCCGACTGGGTCCAGATCGTCACGTGGAGCGACTTCTCCGAATCGAGCGAGATCGAGCCTTACACCGACGCGACCCTGCGTAGGGACATCGGCACCGGGTTTTATGACCTCAATGCTTATTATGCCGCTTGGTTTCTGACGGGGAAGCAGCCTTCCATCACGCACGATGTGTTGTACTATTTCTATCGCCGCGAACCCACCGACGCGGCGAGCCCCTCGCAAAACGCGTTCAAGAGAGTCGGCAATACGCCGGCCGAGGACGACATCGAGTTACTGGCGTTTTTGACCGCTCCCGGCACCATTACCATCAGCATCGGTGGTCACAAATTCACTCAAAATGCTCCCGCCGGCATCACCTCGTTCAAGGTGCCCCTGCAGCCGGGAACCCCGGAATTTTCCGTTTCGCGCGGTGGGTCGACGGTAGTTTTCGTTCCAAGCGCCGCTGCAAATATTCGGCCAAGGCGGTCTGCCCTCGGGGTTGTTTGACATGACCTACTGGAGCGGAAGCGCGTCCAAAGACGGGATCTGTTCTCTTTGACCGCAGGCAAAGTACAGGACCTCGAGCGCTTCGCGCTGCCACGAAATTTTCGCGGCCGCTCCGGGCTCGGCGTGCAGTTATGGTGGCTGGTACAGGCCACATTGTTCCGCGGCTCGCCGCAATTGATGTACGGGTTCCGGCGCTGGCTGCTGCGCCGATTCGGCGCCCAAATCGGCAAAGGCGTACGCATCCGCCCCAGCGTCACCATTCCCTATCCCTGGAAACTGAAGATCGGCGACCATTCCTGGATAGGCGACAACACCGTGCTGTACACTTTCGCGCAAATCACCATCGGCAACGATGTCGTCGTCTCGCAGAAATGCTATCTCTGCGCCGGCACTCACGACTACCGCAGCCCGAGCTTCGACATTCAGGCTTTCCCAATCGTGATCGAGGATGAAGCATGGGTGGCGGCCGATGTCTTCGTCGCCCCCGGCGTCACCATCGGCAAAGGGACGGTGGTGGGTTCGCGAAGCTCGGTATTTACGAGCCTACCCCCGATGATGGTCTGCGTCGGGTCCCCTGCCCGCCCGACCCACGCCAGGGTTTGCCGCACGCCGGCGACACCTTCATAGGGGGCGGGGATACCTTCATGGTGCCCCGCCGTAGCGGAAGAACTTGTACGTTATGCTGGCATCCGCCCGGAAATCCCTGTATTCGAATTGCGGAAAATTCGAATCACGGTTCTCGTGGCCGGCGGTGACGCTCAAAGTGAACGCTCTGCTGAGGTGTAGGCCATGTTGACGGTCTGCGTAGATACCGTATCGCGCCTGCCTAGCGTTGACTCCGCGATCGGGATCGGATTCACGCCCACCGGATTCGAGCCGATATAGTCTTGGTATTCTTGTGTGACGGACAAGGTAAAGGCGATTTTCTCGGACGCCGTCCATGTCGGCGCTATGGTGCCGCCCCGGGAAACGTAGTAGTCGGTCTGCGCGGTCAAATCCGCATTGAGCTGCCGCCACGTGCCTACCACCAGCTGGGTCTTGGGGGTCGGCTGCCACTGCAGCGATACGCGCCAAATTTCGCCGGAGAAACTACCGATGGCGGTACTGGGGTAGTCGCGCCGCAGATATCCCGCGCTGGCATCGAGAGTCGTCTTATCCGACAACGCGTAATTGAAGAGAGCTCGCGCTCTATCTTCCCGGTAGTCCGGATCGAACGCCACGCCGTTCAAGTCGGCGGCGTGGGGAGAGCGGTCGTCGGTGTACCGATAGTCGAATCCTATCCGGTTGGAGGCGTTGGTCACATAATCGGTCCCGATGTCCACCGCCTTGGTCTGGGAATTGTTGTAATGTCGCTTCCGACAGCGTGAAGTCCTGACCCATGATGCCGCCGAATACTCCCCAATGCGGGCCCGCCTGAAGGCGCGTGGAGGCGAAATAGTCCGCCCTTGAAACGATGTCCCGCGAATAGAGGCCTGTATTGAAGAAACCGCCGAGTGTTCGGTTGTAGTCCCCGCCGACCGAACCCGACAGCGCGCTTCCCACGCCCCAATTCCATGCCAGATGATCGGCGCTCGAGACATTGTTCAAATCGGTGTTCCGGAAGTACCGGTTGTCGTCCGCCCGCAAGTCGAAATCCAGGCTCTGCCTATTCGCGACCAGCCATTCGCCGTCGAGTCCCGCGGTCACGCTGTCGATGTAGTCTCCTCGGCTCGGGTTGGGTCCGATTCCCGGCAGTGCGGCCATCAGATCGGTAAGACTCGCGGGCACTCTATAGAGGTTGTCGTCATAGGAAAAATCATCGGCGACATTGAGACTCAAGTCGGTCCGTGCGTTGTTCCGCCGCCTGCTCATCGATCGGCGTCACGGCCAAATCCAGGGCGTCTTTAGAGATCGAAAATCCCGGCGGCCAAGCCGGCATTCGGGCGCAGCGAAGCACACGCGGTCACCGCGGCGGCAAGAGCAATTCGACCAGTCAGGTTTTTCACAGGCATGTTCATACTCGGTTCAAACAAGATCCGCGCAGTTCTCCTCGGAAAACCCCTTTTGTATGCAGGCCAGCAAGCCGTCAAGCTGCATTTTGCCGGAAATCCGTATTCGTTGAGCTTGCTGCAGCGACATGTCTCGGGAGTAGGCCAATGCGCGGCGGTCACGGCTGAATTTCGCAATATGCGTCGCGGCCGACTCCACCATGTCGTCCCGGGCAAGGGCAAGGCCGGCGCCGTTGAGCAGCATTTCGGAAATCGCGCCGCGGTCGCAGGCGATCACGTAGACGCCGCGCCGCATGGCCTCGTAGATGACCAGCGGCTCGGCTTCATTGGCATAGTTGGTGGGAAACAGAAAAATGTCCAGGCTTCCATAAAAGCGCTCCTTGTCGATCCCATACACGGGTCCGGCATATTGGACGTCGCTTGCGGCGCCCAGCAGTCTCTCGAAGGTGGTACGCGCCTCCGGCGCGAGAGGGCCGGCGATATGCGCCCGGTACTCGACGCCAATCTGCTTCAATCGGTGCAAAACGCCGAAGAATTCAACGAATCCCTTGTCGAAGGTGATATTGGACAAGAACCCGATGTTGATGGGCGCGATATCGCCGGCCGCGCCGCCGCCCCACCATCTTCCGCAGAATCGTAGAATGAGGCATTCGACACGACTTTTACGCCATCCGCCTTCAGCCCGTATATCCGCGTCAGCGATACGCCCATATTGCGGCTCAGCACGACATGGGTATCCCCGCGAACCATCGCGAGCAGGCATTTGCTGAGCCAGGACGGTGAATTGATGTATGCGAAACTGTGATGATGAATGAATATTTGCTGCCGGAACAGCTTGCCGGCGAGCACATAGCCCAAGTCGAAGATTTGGCCGCGACCGCCGGACAGCGCCAAATACAGAACAGCGTTGCGCCGCCGGAAGCAGCCGGCAAGGTACGATCAAGGGCCTGATAAACTGCTGCGCGAACCTCCGCGGTCCGGCGTGCTTGGGTGCTCGATCGAACACCTCGACCGGCATTCTGGACTTCAAGAGCTCCAGCATCATTGCGCAGACACTCGAGAATCCATGCACCGGGGGCGGCAGTGGTCCGACGAATGCGACGCAGCGTGTCATCCCCCGTGTCCCAATGAAACGCCGGTCCGCCGGCGGGCGATTTCCCTGCCGGCACGCCGAGGATTGCCGCGCCGCCGAAATTCACGGACAGCATTGCAGATGCGAGGCCGAACGACAAGAACGCCGCAACTCCGAATCCCATCGCAATCATCAAAGATCCGCGCAGGACAATCATCAAAAACACCGATGCGTAGGTTGCCATGGGCAAAGCGGCCCACTTGTCCCGCCGTCGCGCCAGCGTATTGAGAAACGTCACGAAATAAGCCATGCCGGCGGCGTATGCCACGACTCCGACGTACCCGAAATCCAAGTAACCCTCCGCGACCAACGGCGCCGACAAATTGGTGAACCACATGCTGTAGTGAGCAATCAGGTAATTGCCCAGAAATATGCCGGTTGCGAGCGGCTTCGAGGTCCACAGCGAACTCGGCACGAAGAACAACATCGATCCCAGCAACTGGTGACCCCATTGCAGCCCGTGCACCCGGACGATTTCGACGCTCGTATATATATTGGCCCAGGAATCGTAGTTGATGGAGAAGTAATGATCCGCGATCTGGCTTCCGAACTGGTCCATGGAAAATTGACCCAGGATTGCGTTGTGGTTTTGCGTGAATACGGCGATGGCCGGAAAAGCGAGCACCATACCGAGCACCAGCAGCACCAACCGTCGGGTCCGGCTCGCAAACCAATTTTGAAACAAAACGAGGATCAGCCCGAGGTAAACAGGTCCCAATGCGTTGCGCTTTTCGGTGTACGGATTTTCCGTGATAGCCACCAAAACGAACATCAGCAGCAATACGCACACTCGGCTGAAAAGCAGTTTCCGCGGGCTGCGAACCGTCTCGTTCAAGAGTATCAGCAGTCGTCGCCGACGGAAGAAACAGCAGAAACCTGCCCATGATCAACTTTGCCGGTGTGGCTGTCGCATCGCTGTCGACCGATCGATATGCGATAGGCGCCGCTACTGCAACCACCATGACACAGATGAGAACCGCAATCCCTATTCCGCGGCCCGAGATTTCCCGCGGCGGGGCGGCGGCAGGCGCCGCAGCGTCCTCGGAGTGCCTGCTCAGAATCACGTAAACGACCGTGAACGTCACCATGAACAGCGCACAAACCAGATTTGTGGTAGCCACCGTGCCGACGTCGACCGTCGACGTGTTGACCAGCCGCTGCGGCATGCTCAACAATTGAGCTTTCGGCGCCAGGTCGAGAAACAACCAATTGAAAATGAATACGACGATGTCGGCCGGGGCACCCGCGTCCGCCGCACCGCAAATCGAAGCTGAAGCAGTAACGCGATGGTCACCACCGCGCTGGAAAGTACGAACTCGACGCCGGCCGACGCCAGGAAATTGACGAACACTATCTCGTTGAGGACGATCGCGAGGCCGATGAGTACCCGCACGCTGAAACCGTGCACCGAAGCCTTTCTCTTCACGATACCCAATCCCTGGGAGCTCAGAATTGCGGCCCGTATCGTCATGGCTGCTCAATACTCGTTGAGTACGCTTCCGATGACGTTCACGCCGCTCTGCGTCAGCATATCCATGGCGGCGAGTAATTTCGATTGCCGCGTGTGATTGCGGCGTCCAATGATGATGGCGCTGCCGGCGTTCGCCGCCAATATTTGCGCGTCCGCGGTTTCCGATATCGCGGGCGTGTCGACGATGACCACGCTGAATTGAGCGGCAAAATGATCCACGACCACTTCGAATACCTGGCGTGCCAGCAATTCCTGCGGATTGGGCGGAAGCACGCCTGCCGGCAGCACGTACAGCCGAAGCTGCGGATGAATGCGCCGCGCTATTTCCCGCCCGGCCCGCCCGGTCAGAAGCGCGGACAATCCCACCGAATTGTCGATATTGAACAAGCGGTGCTGGCGCGGATGGCGCATATCCGCGTCGATGAGGAGTGTTCGCTCGCCAAGCTGCGCAAACATGGTTGCAAGATTTGCCGCCAGCCAGCTGCGGCCCTCGCCGCGCTCGGCGACTGGTCACGGCCAACACTTTGCGCTTCGTGCCGTTGAGCCAACGAAGAATCAATTGGCTGCGCAGCGCGCGCAAGGGCTCGACGGCCTCGCTCTGCGGCTGGTATCCCGCGATGACGTCGTCGGCCACTCCGCTGTCGCCGCCCCGCGCCAAGACCGGATAATTGTACTGCTGGGCAATGGCGGATTCGATGTCGAGCTGCGACAGCCGCTGCAGCTGTACGGCGGCATCGCCGAACCGCAGGCCGTGCAGGTTCGCGAAGGCTTGTATCTCCTCGACGTCCTCCACGTTGAGCCGGCCCTGCTCGATGAGAATGGCGCCGATGGCGCGGCCGCGGTCTGGCGGCATGTCGCGAGTCTTGACGGCTCTGTCCGCAGTTTTGCTCATTGATATGCTCGAATTTGCAATTGAGTTGAAGGAATCAGATGGTCGATGGCTCGAGGCGCCCCGACGCCGGCTTCGGCAGGACGCAATTGGCCCGCACGCACGATCACCGGCCGGATTCTGCCCAGCACCGGGACACCGAGAAGATCCACCATATCCTCCTCCTCGCGGACGCGGCGATTGCGCATTTCGACGGCGAGCGCCGCGCCGATTCCGAACACGCCGCCCAAAAATATGCCTAACAGCATGTTGATGATCAGCTTCGGGCTCGAGGGACCCGTCGGCGCGTCCGCGGTGGACAATTGCACGACATTGGTCTGTTGCGTCAGGCTTTCCAGACTGCTTTGGGCAAGGCTCTTGGTCACTTCATCCAAGTCGCGCTGTGCAGTCGTCACATCGCTTTCCAGAACGGCCGCCTGATCGTGCTCATGCTTGAGATCGAGGACCTTCTTCTTTTGCGCCTCCAGCGCCGCCCGCACGTCGTTTTCACGGCGCGTGTCGATTTGGGCCTGGTTACCGAGCGATGCCGCTATGTTGGCGCTCTCTTGAGCAATGCGGCTATGCAAATTGGCAATTTCCCCCTCCACTTCCTTGTAATCGGGGTGATTTTTCCCGAGCCGGGTTGCAATATCTTCCCGTTTCGCATCTGCCTGCGCCAGCGCCGCCTTCAGGCTCTGAATCACCGGGCTTTGCAGGACGTCAGGCATCGACTCGATATCGCCGCCAACCTGGTGCTGGCGGGATTGGCTCTCCTGCCGCTGCCCTTGTATGGTCACCAATTCCGTCGATAAGCTCGGTCAGACGCGCGTTTTCCACGTCCAGCTTTTCGTCCGTCGCCACAATGCCGTTGGCGGTCTGATAATCCGACAGGCGCTTTTGTTTCGCCTGCAAATCGGCGCGCAGAGCGGCGGCGCGCTGCTCGAACCAAACCGCGTATTGCTTCGCGGGTTCCACTTTCAATTCGATGTTGGTGTCGATCGCGGTCTGCGCGAAGCTATTGGCCAGCGCCGCCGCCGTCCTCGGATCCGACCAGGTGACGGAGATGTCGATGACGTTGCTCGAGTGCGTCGGACTGTCGTGCGCCGGCGCCACGACGACTTTCTTGTCCAGCAAATAGTCGGCGATCTGAACGCTGATATCCTCGTCCGTCCGCTTCGCCCATCGCCGTCTGGCTTCCGGCTGCTGATCGAGGCGCAGCGTTTTCACGACTCGCTGAGCCACGCGTTCGCTCGCGATGATGTCCGCCTCTGTATTCACATAGTTGTTGGCCGGTTGCCCGGCCATGGCCGCGTTGTTGCCCGCTGCAAGGGGATCCGATTTGTTGTCGACCACCACGGATGCGATCGCCGTGTACTGCTTGGGCCAAATCAGGCTCAGCACCAATACGGCGGTCACCACCCCGACAAATATGTAGACGGCAATGCGCCATTGGGCGCGCAAGATCAAAAGGAATTGGTGAAGCGTCAAAACAGGCTCTCCTTCACGTAGATGACGTCCTTGTCCTGCACATCGTCATCCAAGGACACGCTCTCCTCCTTCACTTTTCCGCTGGCGTCGCGCCGATGGCGGACGATGCCGCGCTGGGTGCCTTTGCCCGTGACTCCGCCTCCCGTCGCAAGCGCCTGCATGACCGTCATGCCGCTCTCGAGCGGGTACTGGCCGGGCTTCTGCACCTGTCCATAAATGTAGAACAAGGGCGCCTTCTTCACGAATAGCGTGTCGCCGCCGTAGAGTTCGATGTCGTCGGCCGCATTTCCGCTCGAAGACATTTTGACGATATCAACGTCGCGCCTGAACGGCTTGCCGTTGCGCTCGCCGGACACCGTGACCACTTCGCCGCCGGCAGGCGAGATTCCGCCGGCCGATGCCAGCATTCCGGACACATGGCCGCCGGCGGCCTCGGTGGAATATCGGCCCGACTTGTTGACCTCGCCGATCACCGACACCAAATCGCTGAACCCCTGAGTGAGCAGGATGGAGATCTGCGGGTTGACGACGAATCCGCCGTCCTGCAGCAATTTCGCGATTTTCCTTTCCGCGGCATCCAGGGTGAGGCCGCTCACGGGAACCGCGCCTATGAGGGGGTAGCCTATCGAGCCGGAATCGGATACGCGGACGTCGAGGCTGAGATCGGGGTTCTTGAATACGGTGATCTTCAACAGATCTCCGGGTCCCAATAGGTAGGCAGCCCGTGCCGCCGACGGAATGGCCGCCAGCGCCATCAACGACACAAAGTAGAGGGCGAAAAGCACCGGCCCAGCGGCGCCTTGCGGAACGGTTCCTGCACGATTGGACTCACGGCAGACTGCGCTCTGCGATCATAAATATACCTGCTCATTACATTGCGAAACCCGCTTACAGACTACTGCAAAATCCGTCAATAAGGCGTTCATTTGCGTGATGTTAGGGCCTTTTTCTCATGGTGCCAATTCTCGGCTCGCAGGGGTGCATCCGATTTCACCTAACGCGGCCACTTAATCTGCGCCGCGAACGCGCCGCCCGCGCCACGGCGCCGGTTAGACGGCTATGTCGTTCGCCACGTCCGATATCTGGCTCTCCAAGGGCCTGAACATGGCCCCAAGGACCGCGTCGCGCTCAAAATTCGCTTCTGCAAACGACCTCGCGCGGCGGCCCAGTTCGAACCTCGACTCCGGGTCGTCCGCAAGTTTCACGATGGCGAGCGCCAGTTTGGGGCCGTTCTCAGGCTCGACCACGATCCCGCACTGTGAAACTATCCCGCTGATTTCGGTTCCCGACCGGCAGGTAGCGATCACCGGCCGGCCGCTGGCAAGCATGCCCGACAACTTCGACGGCAACACCAGATCCGCCGCGTCCGGACTCTGCGGCAGCAAGTGAATGTCCGCCATGTTCAATAAATCCGCCAAGCGCCCCGACGGCTGCAGCGGCAGGATCTTCAGGTTCGGCAGCTCGGCCGCGGCCGCCTCGAGGCTGGGCTTCATGACTCCATCCCCGCAGACGACGAATACGATGTCGCCGCGTGCGGCAAGAAGACGCGCCGCCTCGGGGATGACCAGCAGGCCCTGTTTGCCGCCCAAAGTTCCCGAGAACAGAACCACGACCGCATCGGGCGATATCCCGAGCTTCGAGCGAAAGGTTCCGCTCGCCATGGGCCCGATCCGCGTAACGTCGACCCAATTCGGAAAGTAGCGAGTACGCACCGGCTCCACGCCCTTCGTGAGCAGCCGCTCGACCATGCGGCCGGATATCGTCGACACGCTGTCGAAGCGCCTCAGCAGCCAGCGTTCTATCCGCAGCACTATCCGCTGCAGGAGCTTTCCCTTCAGAAGCCCCATCCCGAACGCAACGTCGACCTCGAAGTCCTGCAAATGCAGCCACGCTCTCGCTCGGCACAAGCGCGCAGTCAGCAGGCCGGCGGGCGCGCACATGAATGCGGGCGCAACCGTCAACACCAAATCCGGCCGCCAGCCGATCTGCCACAGCATCACGGGAAACGAGGTAATCGCGAACGACAGCAAGTGCAGCAGGCGAGTCAGCCCGGTCGGCGACTTCGGCACCCAAAGCAGCGCCCGCCATACCTCGACACCGCGCCACTGCTCGCGCCGGAAAGGCGGCCACAGATATTTCCGATCGACCTTCCACATCGGGTAATACGGAGGCGCGGCGACGACGCGGACTTCATGCCCGTGCTCGGCAAGCCACCACGCCATCTCGCCGGAGTACTTGCCGATACCAGTCGGTTCAGGTGCAAAGTTGGCGCTGTAGATCAAAATTCTCATCGTGCGGGGCCTCCATCCGGCCGATTCCATGTTCCCCGTGCGCCTATTCGGCCAGATATTGAGCAAGTTGTGATGCAAGAATTCCGTCCCTTTCAGCGTAGGTCAACGTCCGACAGCAACTCCGTCACACGCTTTGTGCCACAAATGTGTATTAGTTCACAAAGCAAAGAAAATCAAGGGACGGCATGTCTCTGGGCGACGACAGAGTCTCTGGGCGACGACAGAGTGCCGCACCAATACATCCCGTGATTTACTGCCCACCGTTCAAGGGCAAACCCGTCGCAAGTCGGGGGCGCAAAGCTTCCGGTCTGCAGGCGGCAGATAGCGGGGTTACCGAAGGCAGCTACGCGCTGCCTGCGTGACTCTGGTTTTGGTCGTAGTCGCCTGCGTTCCGCGTACATCACACAGCAGTAGGAACGGGTGACTATGTTAAACAAGGTTCGCGCGCTCAGGGCATGCGTAGGATTGGTATGCATTTCTTACATTGCGGCTCTCAGCGGTTGCAACTCAGACGACCTCGGCAGAACGGGACCTCGCCAAGCAGTTCGACCACGGTCCCAAGCGCGCACGCCCTCCAAGGCGCCCGCTGCCGCAACCCGCGCGACCAGCACAGCGTCGGTGCCTGCGCACTCCCGCGACTACGACTACGCCTCAAGACTAGCCGCTACGCCTAAGCACGTCTGCTCCTGCTACTGCTGCCTGCCGCCTCGACTTTGGTCACCGGCTACAACGGCGCGGACGCTTGCCTGCCGTCGACGATGCCCTCGGCGGATGTGCTATTTGGTTCTGCGAAGAAAGTGTTTGCGCACTATTTCTTCCCGTTCCCCCTGTCCATCGACAATCTGCCGCCCGCCGTCGATTACTACAACACGCAATATCTGACTAAGGACGGCGAGTCGGACAAATGGATGGCAAGGAGGGCGGCTACCTTCGTCAAAGGCCGCTGGGAATCAACCCCGAGCCTGCTCTCGAACTGGCAGCAGCTGAACATGGAGGCAGAAGTACGCACGGCGATTGCCCGCGGCATCACCGGCTTTACCTTCGATACCATGTCGGCCGGCGAAGCCACCGACAGCAGCGGCCCGTTACAGACTCTGCTGGCGGCGGCCCAAGCCGTCGATTCTCGCTTCAAAATAGTCGTAATGCCGGACATCACCACCTTGGGTTCCGACTCGGCCGCCGTGGTTCAGATCATCGCTGCCGTCGCCGACAACCCCGCCGCTTACCGGCTGAGCGATGGACGTCTCGTAGTATCGGCCTTCGACGCGAACCTCAACTCGGCCGCATGGTGGCAATCCGTGCTCAACACATTGAGCGCCCAAGGAATCAAAGTCGCTTTCGTGCCTACATTTCTCGGCTGGAGCAGCAATGCCAGCGCTTTCGCTTCGCTGTCCTACGGGTTTGGCGATTGGGGAACGGCCACCGGGCCGGCCGCGAGCGCCATGCAAAGCTACCCTGAAACCGTACACAGCACTTACGGCAAGATATTCATGATGCCGGTCGACCCACAGCAGTTTCGCCCCAAAGACTTCGTCTTTGAGGAAGCGGGAAACAGCGCGGCATTTCGCAACGCCTGGACCAGCGCGATCCAGGGAGACTCAGACTGGATTCAGTTGGTGACGTGGAGCGACTTCTCCGAGAGCGGCGAAATCCAACCGTATACCGACGCGACACTGAGGACCGACATCGGCACGGGCTACTACGACCTGAATGGGTACTACGCGGCGTGGTTCTTGACTCAAAGCAGCCGACGATTACGCACGATGTCCTTTACTACTTCTATCGTCGCGAACCCACCAATGCCGCCGGGGCGGCGCAGAGCCACATTGGACACCACCAACGGCACCCCTGCGGAGAACGATATCGAATTGGTGGCGTTCTTGACCGCCCCGGGCGAGCTGAAGATCACCATCGGGGGCAAGACATATACCCAGAACGCCGCGGCGGGAGTAACGTCGTTTAAAGTGCCGTTGCAACCCGGCATTCCGCTATTTACGCTTTCCCGGAACGGCGCCGATGTCTTCTCGTTCAACGGAGGCGTGCTGATCTATGGAGCGGGCGGCATGCCCTCACAAGTTCAAGATTTGACCTATTGGAGCGGCAGCGCAGCAAAATCCGGCATCTGCGCTCTTTGAGGGAAAAAGGCGGCGCGTTTCCTGACGGTGGCGCGCTATAAGGAGCCCGGAGCCGGCGTCCTTGTCGGAACCGCCCCGTACGGCCCGCTTGATGCGCCGAGCGATCCCACGGGCAAAAGTCAGGTATCCAGGCACGGGCGTGCGGCAAAAGGCCAGCTTTCGTACGTATTTGTCGACCGTCCACTCGGCGCTGGACCCTGCCGGGAAGAAAACCGTATCGCCGGCCGTCACGCGACGCGAATTTCCCGCGGGGTCCTTCAGGGTGACCTCTCCCTCCAAAATGTGGAAGGTTTCGTCGAAGCTGTAGAACCAGTTGAACCGTCCGGCGGTACAATCCCAAAAGTAGGTGCTCGCGGTGCCGTCCGCGCTGCTCGACAACAGCTCCAGCCGCGCTTGCGGCTGACCGTCGAGTACCCACGCAGTGTTGATGGGGTTGGCGACGAAGTTCGCCGTTGAGGTTCCGAACCTAATCGAACAATCATTGGCCATATCTTTTTTATGCTATCACAGCGGTATGGAGCCTGTCAGTTGGGCGGCGAATCGGCCGGCCGATAGGACGAGAACTTTCTGCATAAATAATATGTCGTCAATAGACGACATATTGTAGTCACTCGTGAATTGGGCCTAGGGCGCGGCATGTTACATTAATGTTAAGAGGGAAAACCGATCGGGTGTGCATGGATCATGCGGTGCATCGAGTTGCCTGAGCCGCATTTTATATAAAGCGTATGTCTAGCAAACAAAACCCTTGTGCAAAACCGAAGTTACGTGCCGCCCGCCCGTTGAGCCACGACCGGCAGGCGTTGCCGCCGAACCACGCATGAGTGTTTCCCCCGGGGCGACCATGACCGGCGGCACCAACGCCTTATTTGCAAGGGTTTCACGTAATTCCGACCGCTCGATCGTGCCCATCAACGATGCCGCACTCGGCACGGACGGGCAACGCCCGACTTTTTATTGCGTGCACTCTGCATCGGGAGTCGCCGGAACGGACTTTCTGGATTTGGCGAGAGGCATGGAGCCCGACATCCGCTTCTACGGCATCCAGGCGCCTCCAAGCCAGATGTCGGATACCGAGTTTGGCAAATCGGTCGAATCCATCGCCGATCATTACGTCGACGCGTTGGTCAATTTTCAGCCCACCGGGCCTTTTTTGCTCGGCGGATACTGTGTCGGCGGCGTGATCGCGCTCGCGATGGCCGACAATTTGCGTGCTCGCGGCCGCGAGGTGGGGCCTCTGCTGATCATCGACGGGGTGCCGGAGAATACCGGTGTTCCCTTGCGCCGATGGAGTGCGGGTTATCTGCTCGAACTCGCCCGCAATGTGCGGGGCTGGTTCAGTCACGGAGATCTGATGCGCAGTCGAACGCTGCGTTCGCTGATTTGGAGCATCTCGAACAACGCGATCGCGATCGGCAAGAGCGCGATCGGCCTGAAGCGCGGGCAGAAGCTGGGCGGCGGCTATGGAATTGAAGGGATAATGGATGTTTCGCGATATCCGCCCGCCCATAAAGCGTTCATCAATCGGCTATTCGGCGCTTTGTTTGCGTACGAGCCGAAAAGCTACTCCGGGGAGGTCGTGGTGTATGAAGCGACCGTGAAGCCGCTTCTCTCGTTGCCGCAAATCGGCCGGATATGGCAAAAATTCGCTTCGCAGTCGGAAGTTGTCGGGATCGTCGGAACGCACATCAGTATGATGCATGAACCCTATGTGGAGGCCCTTTCACGCGACATGCGCAGGCGGATCGCCGAGTTTTTTGCAGCGCGCTCCGCACGCTGAGACCACCGGATCCCACCACGAGCAACGTGGGTTCATTCAGATGCAACGAGTTATTGCGGTGTCTTCAGCATACGAACGCAACCGCTCAGAATCTCGTCCGCCGCACGTTCGGGCGTATATTGTCCGATGAGTTGCAGGCATCGCTCGGCCGCCGACGCCCGGTCTTCGGACATCCGCGCCGCGGATAGCATGGCTGCGCACAGCGCGCGGACATCGCCCACGGGAAACACATATCCTGTAACGCCATCGCGAACCAGTTCCGGCACGCATCCGCAGATATCGCTGACGACCACGGGGCAGCCGTAGCTGAGCGCTTCATTGACCACCAAGCCCCAGGGCTCCGTGTGGCTGGGCAGCACCATGGCGTCGCTGTTCAGCAACAGCAATCCGATATCTTCGGGGCTTTTCGTACCGAGAAACGCCACGGTGGACTCGAGTCCGAGTTCTCTGGCCCGTTGCTTCAATTCGTCTGCGAGCAGGCCGGACCCCACGATGTCGAGTCTCGCCTCGGGCATCTGTTCCCGAACACGGCGAAATGCGTCCAGTAGGTCGTAAAGCCCTTTTTCCTTCGCCAAGCGGCCGATGAACAAGAATTTCACCGACGCCGTGCCATCGTTGGGTTTGCTTTCAAAATGCCTACGCACTGCGTCGGCATCGTATGCGTGAGGAAGCGCTGCGGCTTGGCAGTCGGTGAATATTCTTTGTTCTTTGACGCCGTAACTCGCGACGTATTCCCTGCTCCTGATTCCGTAGCAAAAAACACCGTCGCAGCGGCGAAAGAAAAAGGCTTTAGCCCTTTCCTTCCAACGATATTTCTCGCGATCATAAGCGGTCGAGTCGCAGAACACCGCACGCTTACGCCGCAGCAAAATGCACAAGAGGAGCATCACCCAGTACTCGGGTTGGTGGTAGCCGGGAATTACGACAAGCTCACTGCGATTCCGCAGCAAGTCGGCAGCCAGTGCAAACACCAGCTTGTATCGTGGAATGTCGTTATGGGATCTCGGAAACAACAATTTGAACGGATATTGGTGATACGAACGATCGACTCCGCCGAGCTGCGCGCGCTCGATCGAAGTCTCGGCCACCTGAACGAATTCAGTGGCCAATCCGAAGCGCCCGCTCTTGACATGGATTTTCGAAAAAATAGCGCCCTTGTATCTCGCCCAAAGATTATTGTGATATATGCGGACTCTTGGCTTGCGAGGCGTAATCATAAGAAAGATCGTTTATCCCCGTGAGGCAGTGGTTTCGCTACTTTACAGTACAAAGCAAGCCATCCGGTCCCAAAGCGTCGATTGGCATGGTTGCCTGGATTCACATCGATCCACCGCTGGATTAGGATTCTCGAGCCAGCCATGCGGCGTCTCGTCTTTCGCGTTTGTAGCGATAGTCCGCGATCAGGAGTAAGACCGGGAGACCTACCCCCATGGATACGAACAATACGTCGATGGCACGCACCGGCGGACAACCAGCGGCTTGCAAGCGCCGCAGCAGCCGATGCCGAGCGCCGAGATGACGGCCGTCCCGAAAGAAACGAACCTGGCTTCTGAGACGGCGTACAGCAGCATCGTGTAGGCCTTCTGCGCGACGATGGCGCCAAGGAAGAGACTCAGCGCCAGCACGTCGACGTTGTCGCCATGTGTCGCCAGCTTGAACATGCGATTGATATATAACGGTCCGGCGAAGGCCATTGCGCAACCGACGAGCAGACCGTAAGTCAGCCCCGCCAATATGAACACGTTATATAGGGCAATTTGACGCTGCGGCGTCATGTGCGCCCAGCGCATCGATATGTAGGTCGTGAGCGGGAAACAGGATCAAAAGGGCCGGCGACAAGAAGCTTTGAAAGAGGCGCAGAAAAGTACCGACCCATGCGGCCATTTCCGCGCTGCCGGCCGCCTTCAGCCAGTAGACGCTCAAATTGAGAAGGGCTCCCAGCGCGCCGTCCGCCATGACTACGCCCAGAGCGGGAGCCGCCATTCGACGAACTCCGATAATTTTTCCGCGCATCAGATAGGGGCGCCGCTGCAACAGCGCGACGAGCGTGGCCACGCTCGCCAGGAGGTAAGGAGATTGCAGAGCCAGTACCGCAAGAATTACTCCGCCCGGCGGAAGCCCGACGAAATAGACCAGAGAGTAGATCACTATTTGCGAGACGAGCTGAAATGCAGCGGTGACGTAGTGCTCGTTGAAGCTCGCACGAGCGTTGTCGAAGCCGTTGCAGAAGCCGACGAGTATGGGCAGCAGGCTGACGAACACGAAGACCGGCCTGCTCCACGAACTTGCGGTTGCACCGACCATGAGAACCGAGGCAGCAATCGCGACCACCGCCATGAGAACCGTGGTGGTTATAAATGCGTTCGCCTGGCCTACCTGATCTTTTGCACCGAAGGCCGAGGCCAAAATCCGCCGGCCAACGGCGTTTATGCCTCCGAAAGGCAAGTGAACAGCGACCCCAAAGCCATTGCCGACAGCAATTCGCCGTACACGGCCGTTCCCAGACTTCGGCTGACCAGGGGCAGTATGACGAACACGGCCGCCACGCCGGGTGCCTTCCCAAGGAAATTGAAACCGAGAGAGGCAATCAATCGAATTTGGTCGGGTGTCAGGGCGAAACGTCTTGGCAAAACATTTCTCGGTCCGGCCACAGAGTCGGGTCGGCGGCATCAATGGGAACGTAAAGAACGGGGGTATCGGCGCCGGAAGGTTTTTCTTCCTGGACCTCGCGCTTGACCCAGATAGACGGCATATCGCCGAGAAAAACCGCCCATCGCGAATAGGTGGAATTGGAACCGACCAGTATCGACGCCGCCGACATGGCCAACAGGTCGGTCATATCCGAGCCCGACCGGTAAAGAGTTGCACCCGATTCGAGCAGAGGCATCAACTCTTGTTCCTTTCCGTCGGAGAAAATGAAAATCGGCATATGCGCGTAACACGCGCGAAGTTTATTTACGAGATTGGCGTACCAAGATAGCGGAATTCTCACATTATCCATACCGCCCGTAATGAGCTTCGTATCCGAAACCTGGGCAAACTCCCCCATCCTGACGTGAACTGCTATGAATCCCCCCCGGCCCCAACAATGGTTGGGCGGCATGGGGTCATTGACGATACCGAGAATCCTCCGGCGGATCGACGTCTCTATAAGGATAAAGGCCTGCGAACGTGAACTTGCTGTTCACGGTGACGATGTTTAAGGCACCTTCCTCGAGCGCCGCCGGCCGGGAACCATCCACTTCAACGATATTACGCCGTCGGATATCGAGACAGCAGAATCCATAGCTTGCGCAGGCCGCCGATGTCCCCGCGATAGGGTTTGAACATACCCAAGTAGAAGCGCTTGCCGCTTTGGCCGCGGAGCATGGGTCCGATTTTCACCGAAAACCACGGTGGTACGATTACGCGTCGCGCCGCAGCGCTCCGCCAGAGCGACAGCCTGGAAATAATTGTAGAAGCAGTTCCCCAACCCGCTTCCCGACATACGCACGAACCAAAGATCATAGCGGCTGCCCAGTGCGGGGTAGACGAAGGTTAAGGCTCGGCCTTTTCTAGACATATTTCTGACTTGCTCAATTCAAATTCGGCCGAGCCATGCTTACGCGGATTCGGATTGCGGAACGAATGTGCCGTTGACGATTGTAGCGAGGATACCGGCCTCAGATCTCATTAATAGCAATGTAGGAGATTTCCGACAGCTTCGATAGGCCGCTGCCTCGCTCCTCATGCCACGCATTGCTGTAGCCTTGGCGGCAGTGAACCCGCAGGGCAACCCGCCAACCAAGACACGTGCATCGAGTGGCTTGAAGAAATACGCGTTCATAGACGCGCTGCGCGGCTATGCGATTCTGGGCGTGCTCATGGTCCACTCGGCGCAGTTCGTCGCACCCCGGCATGGCTTATTGCGCACGGTGATGGCCGGCGGCGGCCGGGGCGTCCAACTGTTCTACATCGCGAGTGCTCTCACGCTTTGTCTATCTTGGCGATTCAGGCGCACACGTGAATCGCATTCGACGCGAAATTTCTACATCCGCCGGTTCTTTCGGATCGCGCCGATGTTCTACATCGGGATAGTCCTCTATACCCTGGTGAATGGGACGGCAGCAAGCTACTGGGCGCCGAACGGCATCAAGTGGTGGTTCGTTCTCCTCACGGCCCTCTTCCTTCACGGGTTTCATCCGGAAACCATGGACTCCGTCGTGCCCGGCGGCTGGTCCATCGCCGTCGAGATGACGTTCTACTCGATACTTCCGCTTCTCATGAAGTACGTCAAATCGATACCGTCCTCGGTCGCCTTCCTGGCGCTCAGCCTGGTGCTTTGCAAGATGTCAGCCATGATCTACTATCAGATTTTCGCGGGCTCTTATCCTGCCGACCAGCAATACCTGGTATCGAGCTTTTTGTTCCAGAACTTCTTCGGCCAGCTGCCGGTGTTCGCCATAGGCCTGCTTGCTTGCTTCGTATTTGAGAATGAAGGCGCGCTCAAAAGGCGAGTGATCACTTTCGACTGTGTTTTCGGACTCATCGTCCTGTTGCAAGGCGCCATCTTGCTGCGCTTTCATGTGAATTTTCTATCGAATTACATAGTGTTTTCCGGTATATTCGCACTGTTCGCATTGAACTTGGCGGTCTTCCCGATTGCCTTGTTGGTGAATGGTTTCATATCGTTGATCGGTGAGATCAGCTTCAGCATGTACTTGATCCATTTCGCCGTGATCTATTTTTTTTCGGCAATCGGCTTCACCGCGCTCTTCAAGCCCGGAGATCTTGCCAGCCTTGGGTACTACCTGTGCGTGGTTGGCGTGAGCATCGTGGCTTCGCGCATTCTGTATGCAACGGTGGAAACCCCTGGAATAGCATTTGGCAAGCACATCATCAAAAAGCTCGAGGACAGCGGCAAGCACTCGGCGCATGCGCGATATGCGCGTTCGCTCGACTGACCACCTAACGATGAAGGAGGACCCCCAATGAAAATCGGATTCATCGGTCTGGGCAATATGGGGGCGGCGATCGCCGGCAATCTGGTGCGCGCCAAGCATGATGTGGCGGTATGGAATCGCAGTTCCGACAAAGCTCGACCTCTTACAGATGCCGGAGCCGAGTTGGCCGAGAGCCCAAAAGGCGCCGCAAGCGGCCGGGACATTGTCTTCACCATGGTGGGGGACGACTCGGCCCTCGATTCGGTCATGAGCGGCCAGAATGGCCTGCTGGCAGGATTGAAGACCGGTGCGCTGCATGTTTCGTTGAGCACCATTGCCGTCGCCTCAGCCGACCGCATCGCCGCAACTCATGGTGCTTTGGGACAGCACTTTCTGTGTGCGCCTGTGTTCGGGCGCCCCGCAGCCGCGGCGGCCGCCAAACTGTTCGTGGTCGCCGCCGGGGACCCTGCGAATTTTCAGACGGCCAATCCGCTGCTGAGCGCCATAAGCCAACGCGTATTCTACCTGGGCGAGAAGCCATCCGCGGCGAATCTGGTGAAGCTGTGCGGCAATTTCATGATTCTGTCGGCCATCGAATCTCTGGGTGAAGCCATGGTCCTCGCGGAAAAAGGCGGCGTCGCAAAATCGCAGCTCCTGGAGGTATTGACCGGCACCCTGTTTGATTCGCCAATCTATCGTGTATACGGTCCAATACTCGCCGAGGAGAAATTCAAACCGGCGGGATTCGCCGCCCCGCTTGGGCTCAAGGACATGCGGCTCGTCGGCCAATCTGCCGAAGCGCTTCGAGTGCCCATGCCGCTGCTCAGCCTGCTGCGCGACCACCTGCTGCAAGCCATCGCGCAAGAAGGCGAAGATGTCGACTGGTCCGCGGTAGCGCGCGTTTCCACGAAGAATGCCGGACTGTAACCCCGGCGACTACAGTTCCGCCGCCTTCTCTGGACGGCAGCGGCCGCGCATCAGGTTGCCCAGGCCAATCAGATTGCCTTTGAGCCGCCCCGGACGATCGATATATTTCTCAGACCAAAATGATTTCGCACCGTTTGCCAGTATCGCCCTGCCGATGTTCGACCACGCTTCCTTCGAAGTGAGCGTACCTTTCTTGCGCAGGTACCAAGCGTTCACCACCTGCGAATAGCCGTACTTTTTGCCGGATACTCGCCCTGATTTGATCCCCAAATGCACGCCGACCATTGCGTCGCACGTGACCAGGCGCCCCATCCTCCCGGCCGACCGGGAAAAATCCAGGTCCTCCAGCCAGCCGTACAGCACGAGCCGCTCATCGAAGGTCAGAGGGCCGATGGCGGACACTCGAAACGCCATGTTGCACCCGTACAGAGCGGTGCAGTGGGTGAACTTTGGCGCGGCGGAGCGCCGGGTGCCGGGCCGTGTATCAAGAGTTCGGCTTCTGCCCATGAGACCTCCTCCGTCAGGGCGCCGTCGCGCAGCACCACACCCGACATGCCGACGATGCTGCCGTCGGACATGAACGCATTCTCACAGTTCTCCAGCCATGTCGGTGACGGCGCGAAATCGTCGTCGAAAAACATCACTATGTCGGACTTGTCGCGCGTTTTTTCCAGCGCCCTATTGCGCTGGCAGCATGACCCGGCCGGGCCGAAAATATACTCCACGGTCAAGGAGGTTGATTTCAAGGCGGGGATGTCCGCGCCTTCCGTCGCGGAAAACACCACGACGGAAGGCGCGCGCGTCTGCTCCTCGAGCAGCCCCAGCAATCGTTTCACGGCTGGCGCCCGACCCTTCGTGGCGACAATGACGGCTATTCTCACGTGCGGGTTCCTGCTTGCCCCGTCATTTTGGGGACACTTGGCCGCGCCGGGCGGCAACAACGCAACGACCACACAGTGACATTCAACGCAGTGACATTCAACGCAGTGAGTTCAACGCAGTGACGATCGACACGAAGGACTACTCCATCGAAGCATAGCGCACCCCGCGCCAACCGGCGATAGAGGCTGCGCGCTCGCCGCTGTCGGTGACTGCCTACGCCGGGTGAGATCGCGCTGACGGACACAGCATGTGCAAATTTTGCACCGACCCGGGCCGCGCGTGTGCTTGCTGAGCCGAAGCGAACTTCCCGGCAATGAGCCAGTCTATTTTCCGAGGTAGGCCACGTTGAGAATTTGCGCGATGCAAGAAGGCAGGTCCTTAGCGACGATAGTGATCGTCAACTATAACTATGCGCGGTTCGTTGCGGCCGCGATCGACAGTGCGCTCGAGCAATCCTACGACCCGGTGGAAGTAATCGTCGTCGATGATGGTTCGACCGACGGCTCGCGGCGAATCATCGCCTCGTACGGCGAGCGCATTCGATCTCTCTTCCAGGACAATGGGGGACAGGGTGCGGCCTACAATGCCGGATGGCGGGCGGCGCGCGGCGAATTCGTACTGTTTCTCGATTCCGACGATGTGCTCATGAAAGATGCCATCGCGCAGCATCGTCTCGGCATTCAAGGACCGCGACGCCGTGAAGGTGCAATTCTACCTGCGGCAGGTTGACCGAAATCTCAGGCCTCAGAGCTATATCCTGCCCAGCTACGGCTTTTCTCCGATAGAGCCGCGCAAGCAGATCGTCAACTACGGCTACTACGTGAGTCCTCCGGCCAGCGGCAATGCATACCGAAAGAGCTTCCTCGACGAGATCATGCCGATCGCGGATGAGGGGCTGTACCGCACCGCCGCCGACGGCTATACGACCGGTTTAGCGGGCGTGGCCGGAACCATCGTGTCCATTCCGGAGATTTTGGGGCTGTACCGCATTCACGGCGAAAACACGGGCGGGGAAGGCGGCGTAAAATCCGTGGGGCAGCTGCATCATATGTTCATGCGCGACATCATTCGCGAAGATTCCCAGCATGCGTTCGGCGATCATTTTAATTTTCATTTTCTGGCCGACCGGTCCCGCTTCTGCCCCGGCCACACCAAGCTGCGCTTGCTGTCCCGGCGCATGCGCCCGGACGCCCACCCCATCAAGACCGACAGCGTCATGGATTTGGTGCTGAGCGGCCTGGTATCGGCGCTCAAATTTCCGCATCTCAACCTGGCCAGGCGATTCAGCGTGGCCACCGGGTTCATCGCATTGGGAATACTTCCGCGTTCCATGCTTCGCGTCTATTTCGACGCCATCACCTCGCCGCAGAAACGCAACAAGGCCGCCACCACTTAGTTGGCTCAATCCGCCGCCACCGCGATCGCGCCGGTCGGGGCCGGGCGCCTCACCAGGAAGCACAGCGGAATCAGCGCCACGCAAAGCCATGCGGACAGGTAGAAGATGTCCAGCGAGGACAGCAGATAACTTTGCCCCACGAGCGCCTGCGTCATCGCGCCCGCGGCGCTCTGATCGTTCAATCCGAGCTGATGCATTTGCGCCAGCGATTGCTGATAGGCGGGCGCGTACACGCTGATGGTATCGGCCAACCGCGCTCTGATGCAGCGCTTCGCGCCGGTCCCAGAAGGTGGTGGTCAGCGAGGTAGCGAAGCCGGCCGCCGTGATGCGCAGGAAATTCGACAGGCCGGAGGCCGCGGGAATCTTCTGCGGCGGCAAGCCGTCGAAGATCACCGCCAGCATGGCGACGAAGAACAGGCCCATGGCGAACCCCTGCACCACCTGCGGCATCATGAAGGCCACGTAGCCGGCATTGGACGTGAGCGCGGCGCGCATGAAGTAGGAAATCGCGTACAGGGCGAAGGAGGTGGCCGCGAGCACGCGCGGATCGAAGCGGCGCATCAGGTGCCCTACCAGCAGCGAGGTCAGGATGGCGCTGACACCGCTCGGGGCGGACACCAGGCCCGCCCAGGTCGCCGTGTAGCCCAAGTAGCTCTGCAGCCACAGCGGCATCAGCACGATGTTGCCGAAGAAGACGGCGTATCCCAAGCACAGCGCGATGGTGCCGAGCGTGAAGCTGCGCGACTTGAACAGGCTCAAGTCGACGATGGGATGCTTTTCGGTGAGCTCCCAGATCAGCCAGGCGGCGAAGGCAATGAGGGTGATGATGCAGCAGGATGACGATCACGGACGAATGGAACCAGTCGAGATCCTTGCCCTTGTCCAGCATGATCTGCAGCGCGCCCACCCAGATGAACAGCAGCACCAGGCCGACGCGGTCGATGGGCAGCTTGCGCGTCGGCGTTTCCTGCGATTTGAGATTCGTCCAGCAAACGAATGTGCAGAAGATGCCCACCGGAATATTGATGAGGAATATCCAGGGCCACACGTAATTGTCCGAGATGTAGCCGCCGAGCAAGGGGCCGGCGATGGGCGCCACCAGCGTGGTCACCGACCAGATCGTCAGCGCCGTCGGGCGTTTGTGCGGCCCGAACACATTGATGAGAAGCGCCTGGCTGCCGGGAATCATGGGGCCCGATACACCGCCCTGCAGGACCCGAAACGCGATCAAGGACGGCAGGCTCCAGGCGAGGCCGCACAGCAGGGAGGCGATGGTGAACAGCGCCACCGAGACGACGAAGGTGCGCACCACGCCGAAGCGCTGCATGAGCCAGCCGGTGAGCGGCACCGACACGCCGTTGGCGACCGCGAACGACGTGATCACCCAGGTGCCCTGATCCGCAGCTCACTCCCAGATTGCCGGCGATGGTCGGGATCGAGACATTGGCGATGGACGTATCGAGCACCTGCATGAAGGTGCCCAATGCCAGGGCCAGCGCGGTCAGGGCCTTGCGGCTCCCGCCGAGCGCCGCGGCCGGCGCTTCGATGGCGGCGCTCGCGCTCACGGCTCGGCACGGCCTCGCGGCCAACAGCGGCGCGCCGCCGGGCGCCGGCGGCGACCCCGCGGCTGAGCTTGGCCGGCTCGTGCGCCTTCGGTCCCGCATTGTCGGCGATGATGGCGGCAATTCGCGTATCGACGCTCGGATCATCCCCGGCGCTCGCCTGTTTGGGCTGCGGCACATTGCGCACCGCCGCGGTCATGAGCGGACCCGAGGTGTCGTGCAAGTCCACGCGCACCGTGGTCGAGAGTCCCACGCGCAGCGGATGCGCCTTGAGTTCGTCGGGATTCAGCAGAATTCGCACCGGCAGCCGCTGCACGATCTTGATCCAGTTGCCCGAGGCGTTCTGCGACGGCAGCAGTGCGAATGCATTGCCGCTGCCTGCAGCGATGCCGACCACGTGTCCGTGGTAGGTCACACTGCGTCCGTACAGATCGGTGCGCACGGTCACCGGCTGTCCGGTGCGCATGCGCTCGAGCTGCCCTTCCTTGAAATTGGCATCCACCCACACATCGTCGAGCGGCACCACCGCCAGCAGCGGCGTCCCCGCCGCGACGCGCTCGCCCACCTGCACCGAACGCTTGGCGATCAAGCCGGTGACGGGCGAGACGATTTCCGTGCGATGCAAAGCCAGAGCCGCATTGCGCACGGCGGCCGCGGCCGCGAGCACCTGCGGATGATCGGCAATGGTGGTGCCGTCGATCTGCGCGATGGTCTGGCTCAACTGCTGGCGCGCCGCGGTGAGATTGGCGCGCGTCGAGGTGACGGCATCGCGCGCATGCGAGAGCTCTTCCGCGGAGATGGCGCCGTCCGCGATCAGCCCGCCGCGCCGCTTCAAATCATCGTCCGCCGTGCGTGCCGACTGTTCCCGCTGCGCGATCTGTGCGCGCAGCTCGCTGCTCTGCGCGAACAGACCGCGCACCTGGCGCACCGCGCGGGCGAGGTCGGCTTCGGCATTCGCCTCGGCGATCTTCGCATCCGCCGGGTCGAGTTCCAGCAAGGTTTGCCCGGCGCGGACCGGCTGGGTGTCATCGGCGTTCAGCGCCAGCACCGTGCCGGGCACTTCGCTGGTGATCTGCACCACATCGCCGTTGACATAGGCATCGTCGGTGGATTCGTAGTACCGGCCGTCGAGCAGCCAGTAGCCCAGGTAGCCGGCGCCGCACAGGGCGACGACGGCGCCCAAGCTCCACAATCCGGCGCGGCGCGCGCGGCCGGGAGTCTGGCTGGGGCGAGATTCGGGTGTGGCTTGCTCGTTCGTGGCTGGTTCGTTCGTGGTTGGTTCGTTCATGGCTTGTTCCGCGTCAAGGTCGAGTCAGAAATGGGTGTACTAACCGCTGCGGCGAGCGCACCGGAGGAATGAGGATCGAAGCTGCCGCCCACGGCGAGCAGCAGAGTCACGCGCGCCACTGCCTGGCCGGCGAGAATGTCCACCATGGTTTGCCGCGCGGTGAGCACCTGAGTCTCCGCGTTCAGCACCGACAGATAGCTCGCCAGCCCCGCCCTGTAGCGTTCCTCGGCCAATTGATAGGCGGCTTCGTTGGCCTCGAGCGTTTGCTGCTGATCGAGCCGTTCGCGCGCCAGCGCATCGAGCTGAGTGATTTGATCGGCGGTCTGCTGCACCGCATGCAGCACGGTGTCGTTGTAGTCGGCGATCGGCCGCATCGAGCTGCGCCTCGCTGCCGCGATATTGCGCGCGCAGGCGGCCGCCGTCGAACAGCGGCAGCGAAATCACCGGACCCGCACCGTATCCATGCGCACTCCACTGCACGAGATTGCTGAGTCCGAAGGCTCCGATGCCCGCCAGCGCCCTGCAGATTCACGTCCGGATAGAACGCCGCCTTGTCGCTGAGGCGCTGCGCGTCGGCGGCCGCCACGTTCAGGCGTGCCGCGAGCACATCCGGCCGGCGCGCCAGCAAATTGATGGGCAGCGCCGTCGGCACCGGCAGCGCGGCTTCCACGTTGAATACCGGCCGCTCAATCGATGCATAGGCCTCGGCGCCCGCACCGGTCAGCACGGCCAGCCGGTGAACCGCCAGATCCGCGGCCGCCTGCGCCTGTGCGCGCGCCACGCGTGCCTGCGGCAGCTGGCCTTCGGCTTGCCGCAACTCGAGCCGCGTGTCGAGTCCGGCCGCAACCCGCCGGCGCGTGATATTGAGGATGTCCTGCCGCTGCGCCTCCGAGCGCTGCGCGATGTCCGCCAGCGCATCTTCGCGGTACAGCTCGACATAGGCCTGGGTGATGGCGCCCGCGAGCATCAGCTTCGCGTTGTCCACATCCAGGCGCGCGGACTCGGTGAGCGCCTGCGCGCGATGCACCGCATTCGCTTGCCGCCCCCAGAAATCGGCATCCCACCCCAGGGTGGCGCCGGCCTGGCTCATCCAGAAACTGTGCCCGGCGAGCGGCGGCGGGATCAGATAATTCTCCGGCGCCCGCTGATACAGCGCGCTGGCATCGAGATTGGCATGCGGCAACAAGGCGGACTGCGCCGACTGCGTCTGCGCCAGGGCCTCCGCCACTCGCGCCTGCGCCTGAGTCAGTGTCGGGCTGTCCTTCAATCCCGCGCGAATCAGCCGATCCAGCTGCGGATCCTGAAATGAATTCCACCAGCCATCCGCCGCCGGTTTCCACCGCCACGCCGGTCAACCCGACCCGATCGCTTTCCAAGGCCTGCGGATGGGGGCTTTCCTTCGGCGGCAAGCACGCAGCCCGCGAGCAGAGACGGCGCTGAGCAATGATAGAGGTCGCGATGCGCATGCGTTCCCTCATGCCTCCACGCTTGCGGCCGGCTTGACGGTCGGATTGCAAGGTGACATTGAGCTTCAGCAACAGACGCATGAGCTCCTGCACCTCCTCGCTCGAGAAATCGGCCAGCGCGAGATTCAGCTTTTCCACCACCAGCGGCACCAGGCTCTCGATCACCTCGCGACCCGCGGCCGTGAGATCCAATTCCACCTTGCGGCGGTCGCGGTCCCGGCGCGATCGCTCGAGCAAGCCGCGCTCCGCCAGCTGGTCGATGACCCGCGTCAGCGCGCCGCTGTTGTGGCGGAACTGAGCGCAGATGTCCTTGGGGTTGACCGCGATGCCGTCGCGCAGCCAGGCCAGAACCTGGTACTGGACGAAGGTGAATCCATGCGCCTCGAACACCGGCTCCAAGACGTCCAACATCAAGGAATTGGCCCGCTTGATGAGGTAGCCGACGCTGGACTGCGCCCGGTAGGTAGAAGCCTGATAATGCTGCTTAGACATTTAGTGCCTCGGCATTTACTGCCTAAATATGTTACTGCTTAGGCAGTTATTATCCACACCGCAGATTGGCTGTCAACTGGGTCGGTGGCGTTGGGGTGGATATCCGTCGCTTCACGCGTTTCCGCGGAAATTCGTGCGGCGCAGCATGGCTCTGGCGGGCCGGACGCCGAGCCACTCGCCTCGCGCCCGGCCCGGGCCGGCCCTTCCGCCGCCCGGGCGCGTCCGGCCGCCTATACTTCCACTCATGTGCGGCCGCTACGTCTCCCCCGATGACGCCTCGATTGAGCGAGAATTCAGTCTCGTGCGTCAGGAATGGACGTTCCCGCCGAGCTTTAACGTCGCTCCAACGCAGCCGGTGCCCGTGGTGCGGATCGCCGCGGATGGGTCGCGCCTGGGTTCCCTCATGACGTTCGGCCTGATCCCGTATTTTGCGAAGGGGATTCCGCCGAAGTACTCGACCATCAACGCGACGATCGAGAGGCTTGCCGAGGCTGCGACCTGGAGAGGGCCGTGGTCGCGAGGCCAACGCTGCATCGTGCCTGCGCTGGGATTCTACGAATGGCAAGTACAGGCCGACGGCAAGACGAAGCAGCCTTACTACATCACCGCTCCCGATCAACCCATCCTCGGATTTGCAGGGCTGTGGGATCGATCGCGCCGGGAGGACGGAAGCCACGTCGAATCCTGCGCAATCATCACCCTGCCGGCCAATCCCTTCATGGCTGAGATTCACAACGTCAAACAGCGCATGCCGGCGATTCTGCCGCGTGACGCGCGCGACGCCTGGCTCGGCGGCTCCATCGAAGAGGCGTACGCCGCCCTCAAGCCCTACGAGCGGCTTGCCGCCAGTCCCGTGAGCAATCGAGTCAACAGCCCGAAGAACAATGACGCCGCGTTGATCGAGCCGTTAGCGGCGTGAGACTGCATGAGGCATCGGCCTACGGCTTCTTTGGTGCTTCCTTCTTGAGCGCTTCGGCCTCGATCGCCTTCGCAATCTTCACCGAGATCGCCGCAATATCCTCGATCCGGGATGTTTCCATCCCGCCGAACTTACCGTACTGGGTGGCCGCCATGGCGCTGGCGATGCTGGCAGCCGCCTGGATAAGTTGGGCAGTTTCCATGAATTGGATTCCTCTCAGTGGTGAAAAACGCCGGCGACCCGCGCGCCCGTCGGCGACATTATGCGCGTTCCCGCGAATACAATTTAAGTCGCAATTTATACGGCCGGTTTAATGCGTCCGCGACTGTTGCCCTCGGCGCAACAGCGCGCACATTTTGACCGCGCATCGGGTCCGGGAGCACAATTGCAAAACAGCGACAGGGACGTTATCACAATGCCACAAGATACTCCCTTGGTTCATCCAGGGAACCAAGCAATTTGCGTCACCGCCCTGCCATCGCGCTCCCGGCCGGGCGGCCATTTGTGCACCGTCGTGCTGACGATTTTCTTTGCGTCGATTCTATCGGCTCCCGCCTTCGCAAGCTCATGCGAACTCGGCAAGATGGCGGAGTTTCCAATCACGATGACGAACTTGCGTCCGTTGATGACCGCGAAGATCAACGATGCCGATGTGCAATTTCTCGTCGACAGCGGCGCCTTCTACAGCATGATCAGCGCCGCAAGCGCGGCGCAGTTCAATCTTGCGACTTATCCCGCTCCTTTCGGTTTCTACGTCACCGGCATCGGCGGCGGAACGGCCAACGCGTCGATCGCCAAGGTCGGGGTGTTCACCCTCGCCGGCGTTCCCTTGCACAACGTGGAGTTCTTGGTGGGCGGCAGCGAGGCCGGGGAAGGCAGCGTCGGCATTCTCGGCCAAAATGTCCTCCACATCGCTGACGTGGAGTATGACCTTGGCCAAGGGGTCGTCAGGCTGATGAAGGCTCGGAATTGCAGCAAGGCGTTGCTTGCCTATTGGGTCAACGGGACGTCAACGCCCTATTCGGTCATCAAAATCGAATCGACTACGCGAATAAAGCCGTTCACCACGGGCTCAGCGTACATCAATGGGACGCAGATACGGGTGATGTTCGACTCAGGCGCGGGCGTATCCACCTTGTCGCTCAAGGCTGCTGCACGTGTCGGGATCAAGCCCGACTCTCCCGGTGTCGTCTACGCCGGCCCGACTCACGGGATCGGGAGAAACACCATCCCGAGTTACATCGCGCCTTTCTCCAGCTTCAAGATCGGCGAGGAGGAGATTCGAAATACCAAATTGCGCATCGCCAATATCGATCTTCCGGATGCGGACATGCTCATCGGGCCGGATTTTTTTCTGTCGCACCGAATCTACGTCGCGAACAGCCAACATAAGCTGTATTTCACCTACAACGGCGGACCGGTGTTCAACCTGTCCGGCGCGAAATATGCCGGCGCCGTGCCCGCACCAACAAACACCTCGACCGCCACCGAGCCGGCGCAGGACACCGCGTCGGGGGATGCGGCGAAGGCGGCCGCGAATACCGCCGATGCCGCAGACTACAGCCGTCGCGGGACCGCGTTTGCGTCGCGACGCGATTTCGAGCAGGCCCTGGCGAACTTGACGCGCGCGTGTGAGTTGGCGCCCGATAACGCCGAATATTTCCACCAGCGCGGCATGGTCCATTGGCAAATGAAGCAAGGCGCCGCGGCGATGGCGGATTTCGACCAGGCGCTCAAACTCAACCCCGATGATGCAGCTGCATTGGTTTCGCGTGCCGAGCTGTCGCTTCAGAGCGGCGATAAACTTCGCGCAGGCGCCGACCTCGACTCGGCGAACGCCGTTGCATCCAAACAGGCGGATTTGCGCTACGCGATGGCGCATGCCTACCTGCGTGCCGATCTTTCGGGCCCCGCCATCGCGCAATACGGCTTGTGGATCGACTCGCACGCCGCCGATGCGCGGTTGCCCGAGGCGCTCAATTCTCGATGCTGGGCGAGGGCGCTCGCCGGCGTCGATCTGGCGCTTGCCTTGAAGGATTGTAATGCCGCGCTCAACCGCGCTGACAAATCGAGCGCGTTTTACGCTCGCGTCGTCAATAGCCGAGCGCTCGTTCTATTGCGGATGGGCGACTACGATAAATCCATGTCGGACTACGACGCCTCGCTGAAGATAAATCCGAAGGACGCTTGGTCCTGGTACGGCAGGGGAATCGACAAACGGCGGCAGCAAAAGACCTCGGAGGGAGACGCGGATATCGCGCAGGCAACGGCCCTATGGCCCAATGTCGCCGGCGAATTCAATCGCTACGGAATCGCTCCCTGACCGCAATAGGCCGGTAAGAAATTGGTCGGGGCGACAAGATTCGAACTTGCGACCCCTTGCACCCCATGCGATTCCAAGTGGCAACGTCATGAGATTACCTGTTATCTTTTGTTATAGCAAATCAGCTTAAACATAGCCCCATTTCAATAACAACTCATCACTTTCAAATCCACCCTATTCCACGTAAAGTGGGTACAACGTGGGTACAAAATCGAAGCGCAAGGCCTTGCCAAGACGGAAAGCGGTCGCCAGACGCTTCACCGTGCAACGCCTCGCCACCCTGGCACCAGGGCGCTATAGCGACCCGGCGCAAGAGTCCCTCTACCTGCTGGTGCGGGCCAAGGCGGCCGGCGCGACGTCGCGGACCTGGGTGCACCGGATCAAGTACCGGGGCGGCGACACCTACCTCACCGTGGGCCATTTCCCCGAAACCTCCCTAGCAGACGCGCGCAAAATCGTCCAGGACGAGCGCGAGCTGCTCTCCAAGGGAATTGAACCGAAGCGCGCCAAAGCCCGCAGGCGCCTGGCGCCCTCCTCCCCGGTGGCACTATCCACTGCCGCGCCGGTCGGCGGGCAGCATACCATCGAGAACCTCGCCCACGAATTCATGGAACGTCATGTCAAGCGCAAATTGACGCGCCCCGAGGACGTGCAGCGCATGCTCGATAGGGACGTTCTCACGGCGGACGCATGGAAGGGCCGCGATGTTCGCACGATTACTCCACGCGAGGTCATCGAACTGCTGGACGGCGTGGTCGATCGCGGCTCGCCCGTCGCGGCGAATCGCCTGGCATCGAAAATCAGCCAGATGTTTCGATTCGGCGTGCACCGCGGCCTAGTCGAATCCTCACCTGTACAGCTGCTCTACCAGCCCGGCGGCAAGGAAAAGGCGCGCGATCGCTGTCTCACCGACGCGGAGCTCAAGGCGCTGCTCAAAGACCCGAAGGCTGCGACCCGTTTCGAGCGGCTGTCCCATGCCATTGTGCTGTTTCTGCTCACGGCGGTTCGCCGTAGCGAGCTCGCCCTCGCCTCCTGGTCGGAGATCGACTTCGATGCAAAGGTCTGGCGGGTACCGGGCGAGCACGTCAAGGGGCGCAAGGGAGAGGGAAAGGCCCATACGGTTCCGCTGTCAGACTGGGCGGTGCGTGAGTTCGAAGCCCTGCAGCGGCTCGCCAGACATTCGCCCTGGGTGCTCGCGAACGACGAGGGAGACGGCCCGATCAATCCGAAGCTGCTCACCCGCGGCGTCGCCCGCTGTCAGCCGCGCATGCAGAAACTCGGCATTGCCGAATTCACACTGCACGACCTGCGCCGCACCTGCCGCACCGGCCTCGGCCGCCTCAAGATCCTGCCGCACATCGCCGAGCGCGTGCTCAATCACGCACAAGAAAAGATCGAGGGGACTTACGACACCCATGATTATCTCGAGGAAAAGCGCGAGGCGCTGGACAAATGGGCCGCCCACTTGACTGCGGTGGCTCATGGATAGTGATGGCTGTATTCGCGAGCTACGCCAACGATTCTCAGCGGCTGCTAGGCAAGGTACTGAGTGGGAAAACGCCGGGACGACAACACTGGCGGATCAGTTGGCGGACCGCCGCTATAATCGCAAGATGCGCCGCAAACTATTCGCGCATCCCACATTCCATCGTCTCCTGAGTCACTTAGACGACAGTAACAGGGCGTGCAGCTTCGTAGTTGATCTGGAGATGTTGAGGCTTTTTCTATCGAACGAAATGCCTCCGGACGAAACCAAGGAAGGTCGCCAGAAATACTTGCAGGCAAGGTTGGAAGTGGAAATCGCTGCGCGCGTACTGAGAACGCACGCTAGGGTTGCCGGCAAAGAGAATCGTCAGGTGTTAATGGATGCTGCGCGCAAGATCGAAAATAGCCCGTGGTATGCGCTCAATCCCGGCCTGCAGGGTCTCGCCGTTTTTGTCGACTTCTCGTTGTTCGGTCAGAAAGGCGATGCGCGCGCTTATGCAATTCGCAATCTGGGCAAATTCTTGCCGGAGACGATACAAAACCGCGATTCTATGATTCGCGACTTCCTTGAATTGATTGGCATTGAGGCTACGTCTGCGCTGGTTCGAAGCACCCTTTTGAAGGGCAGCACCTAAGCGCTAAACCATTTTTCGGCGATTTCTTTTTAGCCGTCATCGGTTGCTAACGTCTCTCACGTCATCCCAACACGTGAGAGCTAAGCAATGGGTATCAGGCCAAACAAGATCGGACTACTACACGGCACCGCCGTTATCTGGCCGCGCGGCGTACAGGAACGCTACGGCATCTCCGCGCAAACCAGGTGGAGATGGGAGAAACTAGGTCGGCTGCCGCCTCGCGATATATTGATTGGCGCAAGAACCGGCTGGCGCCCGGAAACTTTGGCGCAGTCCGAGAAGATCGCGCCGAGGGCGGCCACGTGAGCGCGCACCACCTCATAAGCCCGACAGAGGAAATGTCACGGCATAACCTCGGCCTCGACGAACTCCAGGCAATCTGGACGCGATATAGACCCGACGATGATTCATGGCCGTGCGGCCTGGTCCATCTGCAGCGCGCAATCAGAGCGAAAGCTGCGGCGCTGACTGCGGGCGGCTGAGCCGTGCCCGCGAGAAAAGATTTGACACGCGCAAATTCGATGAGAGGATGCGCGCGTAGACAGAACAAAGACCCCGGAAGCAGACCGGGGCCGGCACGAAAGGCTGATGCCTCAGTGCCGCGTGTCATCGGGCGAAGACCGCCACGGACATGTGCGAGCAAAACGCGCATTCCCGAGGTAACCCGATGAACGATTCCGCCCTGGCGCAAGTCGCCAACCCCCCGCAGTCGATTTCTCTCCTGAGAATACCCGTCGTTTTGGGTCAGACAGGCCTGTGTCGCGCCTCGCTTTACAAGCGCATCGCGTCAGGATTGTTCGTGCGTCCCGTAAAAGCGTTTGGACGACAGCGCGCCGGTTGGCCCTCGAATGAGGTGCAAGCGCTCGTGCATGCCCACATTGCCGGCGCCACCGAGCCGCAGATCGCCGCGCTCGTGAGCGACCTGCACGATCTCCGTTGCTCCCATAGCCCAGCCCGCGAACAGCAGGCCGCAGCCTAACCCACGCAAAAAAAATCGCCCCGCGTGCCGGCAAAGCTGCGCGAGGCGATTTAAGGAACGAACGCCGTGAAATCTACACCCGATATCTATCGCGTCAAGCACCTTTTGAACGCCGTCTACGTCCTGACCGCCGCGAGGCTTCTGTTTGACGCCTCTGCTGCGGCGGCCGAACGTCGCTCAATCTCGCGCAATGAGGCCGCCAAAGCGGCGGCACGAAACCGCGCATACCCGGAAGCCGAGCGCGTGTTCAGAGCTGGTCTGCCGCGAAGTAACCGTATCGAGGGTCCGCCGCCCCATCGGGATTGGTCCCACGGCAGCCACCGATTGCACGCGCACCGACCGCCCATGAAGTCGAAGCAGAACACCATAGAGGTGTCCGCCAACCCGCGATGTGGTGGAACAAAATATGGGCGCCTATCATTTTCCAGCGGTACCACCTACCGGCGGGATGCGGCATGAGCGCCGCTCTGAGCGAGGTCGTCGGCCACGACGATAGCGGGGTTTTACTTCGCTACTTCCCCGACAAGCTCGGACGTCATCACGTCGAACAACGGCCCCAGGTCAGCGACAGGAGGCGCATGGCGCTGCTCAAAGCCGAGCGCGCCGTGTTGACGCTCTGGATTATCGCCGAGCATCTCAATATCAGCGATGTCGGAATGACAAGGATCGCCGATGAGCTGCAAGCGATCCGCGAGGCGCTCGAGGTGAAGCGCCGCGACTACGGCATGACGGCCAAAACCGAGCGGGCGGCATGAAGGGCCTCAACCGACACATCGAAAACGCGGATGCCGCGATTTTCATCGTAGGCCATAACACGCCGCGCTGCGCGCAGATGCTTCGCTGCGTACGGTCGGCCTGCACGCTCCACGAGCGAGCTGCAGCGTCTTTCGAGGCCGGATGGAGCCTCTACCAAGATCACTACGCCAAGGACGGCGGCGCCTTCGGCGTATTGATCCATTCGAGGCTTCGGGAACGTGGGCCAGTGATGGCGATGGGTCTTGCGAGCGAAGTGGCGCGCGTGGCCTCTGTTTTGAGCCTCAAGGCGCGGGAGATATCGCGCCGCGATCTGACGCCACTGGCAGTCGATGACATTTTTCTGGCCACTGTTCGCGCTGTCGTCGCCGAGCTTTCGCACACCGTGGGGCACGCATGAGCGCGGTGCCGTATGACGACTTTCCTCCACCGGAAGCCTACGAAAATGAACCGGTTGCAAGGGAGCCGAGCGTGTCGATCAATCGAGGCGCGAAGCCGCCGCGCATCGCCCAGGACAAAGAGGCCAAGCCGAGAGTGGTGTTTCGTCGCGCTCACGACATTGTCGCCGAAAAGCGCGAAACCACATGGCTGCTCCACAAAATCCTCGAAGCCAAGGTGCTTGCTGTGCTCGCCGGGCCGCGCGGTACCTTCAAATCGTTCATAGCGCTCGACTGGCTGATGCGTATCGCGCTGCAGGGGCACACGGTCGCAATCCTCTCCGGAGAAGGGGCAGGACTCGACCGGCGCATCGATGCTTGGATGCGCACGCACGCACCGGATGTCGACCTGGAAACCCTCTGAATCCTGGTGCATGAGCGCCCGCTCAATCTTTCGCTGGTCGCCGACATGGAGGCACTGCGCGAAGCGTTCGACGTGATGCCGACAAAGCCCGCGGCGGTCGCAATAGATACCTTTTCGAAATTCTCGGCCGGCATTGACGAGAACGACAACTCCGAGGTGGCCGCGTATCTGTCAGTGCTGTCGGAAAACATCCGCGAAGCATTCAACTCAACCGTGCTGCTTGTCGCGCACAGCGGCCACGGCGACGCGAAGCGACCGCGAGGGGCGTCGGCACTGATGGCGAACCCGGATGCGGAGTACATCGTCGAGCGGGCCGCCCCTTCGGCAATGACGGTGACCGTCAGCCGAGAGCGCTTCAAGGACGGCTCAGCACTGCCGGCGCTCGCATACGAAGCGCGAGTGGTCGACCTCGGCCGCCCCGATTGCTACGGCGAGCCAGTGACGTCTCTGGCGCTGATGACCTCCGACGCGCCGCCGCTGCACACAAAAGGTCGCGGCAAGAATCAGGACAAAGCCGCCATCGCATTGAGGGAGTGGCACCGCTCACACCCAAAGGAAACTCACATCAGCAGCATCGATATGAGGGAGATCTGCAAAGCGCAAGGTCTCTCTCGGGCACGCGTCGCGGAGGTTCTTGAATCGTTCGTGGCTCAGCGAATTCTCAGCCCATCAGTCGGCGGTTACACGATCCACGGTGAGAATCTATGAACACCGTCCGAAACGTCCGAAACGATCAGGCAAGCACCCGGCTGAATGCCAATGTCGCATTTAGAGCGTCCGAAACGTCGCATTCAGCATTTCGGACGCCTGTCGTTGATCTCCAAATCGACCAACCGCCCGCGTGCTTGCATGTCCGAAACGTCCGAAACGTCCGAAACACAATATTTCGGACGCTGGTGAGACCGTCCGAAACGTCCGGTGTGTCTAGAAGACACCGGATTTCGGACACCCCGGATAGCGCCACCCTTCACGCCCCTTACGCGGCAAGTTTGACCCTGCTTCGAGGTCACAAATGACCGACCAGAGTTCGAACGCGGCCAAACCGATCAATGGGATGGAAGTTGAGCAAGAGGGGAAAAGCGTAGTGCCGCACGAGCAAACCGAAAATTCTCTCGTAATAGGGGATGCGCCGGCCCTGCCCGCCGTCGCAAAAAAATCGGCGAAGGGCGATCTCGACCGCCGATGGCGCCGCAAGAACGACATCACAACAAGCCACGGGTTGGCGCGCGAACACGCTCGACTTATCGCGGCGATGCATAACGGCCGGGTGACTCTCGATGCCGGCGACATCTTGAGCCGCGCGTACGGTCGCCAACGGGAGTTGGTCGCAACGAATGAGGTGAAGCAAAGCCTTGCCGACCTCGCGCAACAGCTCGCCGATCTCAGGAACGAGCGATCCGTCGTCAGCGACGTGTTCCCGAGGGATTCGTCATGAATTTCACCTTGTTAACATGTCACGATGAGCATCAAGAGGTGTTTACAACACATGATTCCTGGTCTACAGTTATCCCCGTACCAACCAGGGATGCTCATCATGTCAACGGCCATCGGATACGTTCGGGTTTCTACCACGTCGCAGGGTCGCTCAGGGCTCGGCCTGGCAGCGCAGCGCGCGGCAATCGCTCGCTTTGCCGAGACCGAGGGCCTGGACGTCACTCAGGTGTTCGAGGAAATCGAGACGGGATCGGGTGCCGATGCACTGGAGCGCCGTCCGCAGCTCGCCGCCGCGTTGAAGGGCGCCCGCAAGGCGAAAGCGCCGGTGCTGGTCGCGAAGCTGGATCGGCTGTCGCGAGATGTTCACTTCATCTCCGGATTGATGGCGCATCGCGTCGAGTTTGTGGTGTGCGACCTGGGCCGGCAGTCAGACCCGTTTGTGTTGCACCTATACGCGGCGCTGGCCGAGAAAGAGCGCAGCATGATCAGCGCACGGACGAAAGCCGGCTTGGCTGCTGCGAAGGCTCGCGGCACGAAGCTCGGCATGTCGGCACGCAAGAAGAGTCTGGTTCGCCAGATTGCCGCGAGCGGAGCCAAGGCCAACCAGACCGCAGCCATCGAGCGCACCGAGTCACTGCGCTGGGCTGTCGAGTCGGCGCTGAGCGGCGATGCGTCGCTGCGCAAGGCATCCGATCTGCTCAACGATCGCGGTATAGCCTCGCCAGGCGGTGGCCGCTGGCACGCGCCATCATTGCTCAAGGCTGCTCGCCGCTTAGGACTGCGCGCCGCTTAACGCGTTCCCGCCGCATCGCCGCCGCATCTCTCATAGGTGCGGCATGACTGTCCCTAGCTACCGATGCTCCGATTGCGGCCAGCGCTTCGGCGGAGCGCACGCGTTCGCCCTGCATCGTACGGGCGAGTACGCACCTGGCCAGCGCCTATGCCTCACAGCGGGCGACATGCGCGCCATTGGCATGGTCCCCAACGCTGCCGGCTTCTGGACATGCGCCCACTCGGCACGGCCCGACCACTCAACCCTGACCATCACTGCGGAGACCGCACTATGACCCTGTGCATCGGCATCGACCCCGGCTTACACGGCGCGATTGCCATCCTGGACCAGGCCGGCGAACTCGTGTCAGTCACCGACCTTCCGGTCATCCGCGACCTCTCGCTCGCGTGGATAGACGGCAGTGCGCTTCGAATCATAGTGCTGACGCGCTGTCCGGGCGCCCATGCCGCGCAATCGTCGAGCGAGTGTCAAGCATGCCGGGTCAGGGCGTCGCCTCGTCATTCCAGTTTGGCGTCGGTTTCGGTTCGATCCTCAGCATCCTGCAAGCGATGCACACACCCGCTAGAGTTCGTGACGCCCGCCGTGCGGAAGCGCCTCGACGGTCTCGGCAAGGACAAGCACGCCAGCCTGCACAAGGCGCGGCTCATGTACCCGACCGCTGAACTGCATCTCGCCAAACATGACGGACGCGCGGAATCACTCCTGCTCGCTCGATACGCGCTGGCACGGAGGGCTGCGGCATGACGCGCAACATCGGTGGAACTCTCGACATGGCTGCCATGGCCATGTTGTACGGCAGCCGCGACCAGCACCGACCAAGCGACCCCGCGGTGATCGCAGCCGAGATACGCCGTCTGCATCGGGACGGCCTCAAGCCGCGCGATATCGCCAACTCTCTGCGCTTGGGACTCGGCGCGGTGCTGGAAGCATTGCGACAGGAGCCCGCGTGATGCTCCAGCCGTCTCTCGCGCAGACTGTTCGTGCCGCTCAGCAAGAGATCGAGCGCGCCGCAAGCGTAAAGCACGCGCCGCGCGTCGTGTGGGCCGGCCTCGCTGAGCCCGCCGACGACTTTGCCACGCGCATCGCTCTGGTTCGCAAGACGTGGAAAGGCCGAATCCTCGCAGCCGTGCCGCATGGATACGCGGTGCCCGCTGGCGTGCAGGCCGTGCCCTTCGCTGCAAAGATGTTCTGGCTGCTCCACCCTGCCGCACCAAGCCGCTATCGGGCCGGCAGCGGTGGCCGAGGTTCGGGCAAGTCTCACGCGTTCGCCGCCGCAATCGTGCTACGGATGCTGGACAGGCGGATTCGCGTGCTGTGCGCTCGTGAAATTCAGCGGTCGCTGCGCGAGTCAGTTCATGCCCTGCTGTCCGACAAGATCGAGCAGTTGGGCCTGTCGGCCTTCTTCGATATCAACGATCGGGAAATAACCTGCTGCGTCAACGGCGCGGAGATCCTGTTCGCCGGGCTGTGGGCCAACATCAACACGCTCAAGTCGCTGGAGAACATAGCGCTGTGCTGGATTGAGGAAGGCGAATCAGTCACGCAGCACTCGCTGGAGATCCTCACCCCGACAATCCGCGCAGCCGGCTCAGAGATTTGGGTTTCGCTCAATCCTGACGCGCCCGATGCGCCAGTGATGCAGTTCGTCGACGGTGAACGGCCGGACGTGCGACACATTCACGTCACGTTCGAAGACAACCCATGGTTCCCCGTGGAACTAGACGGCGAGCGCGTCTACCTGCAAGGCGTCGATCCGGATGCATACAGCTGGGTTTGGCTGGGAAATGTGCGCACACACAGCGACGCGCAGGTGTTCAAGGGCAAATACGCCATTGAGGAATTCACGCCCGGCCACGGTTGGAACGGACCATATATGGGCGCCGACTTTGGTTTCAGCCAGGACCCGGCGACTCTCATCAAGATCTGGATAGCCGGCCGAGTGCTGTACATCGAACACGAATGCTACGGCGTCGGCATCGACATTGACCGCCTGCCGCAGTTCTACAGCAGCATCCCAGGGTCTACTCGGTACACGATACGCGCCGACAACTCGCGCCCGGAGACGATTTCATACCTGCGCTTCCATGGCTACCAGAATGTAGGGCCGTGCGACAAATGGAAAGGCTGCGCCGAAGACGGCGTCGCGCACATGCGAAGCTACGAAAAAATAATCGTTCACCCTCGCTGCACGAATACCGCCGCGGAAATGCGGCTGTACTCATTCAAGGTCGACAAGCTCACCAGCGACGTGCTGCCCGATCTCGTCGACAAGCACAACCACTGCATCGATGCGATCCGGTATGCGCTCGAGCCGCTGATTCAACGGCGGATAGCAGCGCACTGGAGCAATGACTATCAAGGCTTTTTTCAACGCTAACCCGACCCACAGGAGCATCAATGTATGTTTAAGAGAATTACCCGCCGCGCGCCCGGTCAAGGGCCCCAATTCACGGGGTTTGAACCTGGTGCGTGCGTCGCTCCCACCCCGCCTGCCGCCGCCGGACCCGCATCGTTGGATTCGCCGCCGGCAACGGATCACTTCGCCGCGGTCGAAACGCGTCGAGTAGAAATGCTGAACGATTTGCACGCCAAGGAAAACGATCTGCGCGCGCGCGCCGCCGACACGAGAAGGCAAGCGGAAGAGTTGAACAAGGATGCAATCAAGATGTTGGCTTCCGGTAACCATACCGGCGGTGTCGCCGCCAAGGCTCGAGTCGAGCAACTGCTGGAGGAACAGCGCCGGCTCATCAACATCGAACTGCCCAAACTGCAATTCGAGTCGGCCTCGATCGCCAGCGGAAACCACCTGGCGATGGTAACGCTGAATCAGGATGCTCAGAACCGCACCACCGCCGACTTTTCCGCGAAGATCGAAGGGATTGTAAATAACCTCGATGACGCGCGGCGCGCATTCGATAAGCACCTTGCGAGGATCGCGACCCCTGAGACCCTGACGCTCGCCCAGGCCCTTGCAGACGCCTCCCGAATCGCAAAGGCCGAAGCGGACTACACCGTTCGAACTCTACTCGTGGCGCGCGCCTCGACGGCAGCGGCATGACACAGAAAAAAGTCACCGAAATGACAGCGGCGGAATACGCCGTGGCGCGAGCTGCGGCCATCCGCCATAGGCCCGCGGGAATGAGCGCAGCAGAAAGAGCTGACCTTGCCGAGCGTCGCGGTGAAAAGCCTGCGGCGCCGAAGGATGCGCGCGACATGACACGCGAGGAATTTGCTGCGGCCCGCTGGAAGGCGATCCGCGGTCATTGATTTCACACACATCACACACCTCAGAGGCGATACGTAAATGGCTACGATTTTCATGAATAGCAATACCGGCATAACTGGTAACTGGACCCTTGGCAGCGGTGCCGTCGTCGCGCTGACGAACGGCATTGGCCAAGTCAACCCACAAGACGTTCCAGTAGCTTTGCGCTCAGGTTGGACCGTGCAAGCCGGACAGAATTGGCCTGGCGCCGCGGTAAAGCACATGTCGATTCCCGCCGGCAGCAATTGGCCGACGAATGGGACGGCGACTTTTCCGGATGGCACGACAGCGGCGATTACCGCCGGTGCCGCGCTGATTCCGATCGCGTTTGCGAACTTGTTCGCCTCCTATGGCTGGACGCAGACACCCAACACCGGATTTGGTGAGTAGCCTCACCGTTTTTCGCCCCCGCCCTGTTCTGGCCGCTCGACTGCGGGGCAGTGCGCGGATCTCCCGGGGCTGGGGGCGATCTTGATTTAGCTCGTAACCCGCCTTTCCGATTTACCCCAAGCAGGAGTTTTAATTAAATGGCAATCACTTCTCCGTCGAGGCTGAATATTTCGGTACCCACCGCGTCCTCTGACGGGTTGTTTCATGGGCGCTACCCGCATGGCGATGCGCCGGGCGCTGCTGGCGGTGCGACGCCGGTTTTCAATTTCCCCAACTTCTCAGGTTCTCCTATAGAGATCTCTACGGCTCATGCGGCTTCTTTCAGTGCTTCTCAGATCAATCTGACCGCAGGCACGCACTCATCCGGCGGTGCTTTTTACAGCGCGGCGCTCAACATCCAAGCGTTCACTACTGACTTCACTTTTAAGATCCCCAATACTCAGGGATGGGGGATGTTTTTCGTTGTGCAGAACTCGAACGCAACGACCAACCCGGACGGGGATCATGGTGTTGCTGTAAGTGCCACCGCGAACGGCGAGGGTTACGGCGCGGGAGGTGGCCAGTTTCCCATCGGCAATAGCATCGGAATTAAATTCGATGCTTCGACGTTCAATGGTCAGAACGGCGCCAATGTAGGCGGCGCAGCAACGAGCACCGGGCTCTACATCGATGGCGGACCAAGCATAGGTTCAGGGCCCACCGCTTCGTTTTGCCCTGAATATGATTTGCGTCCATCCGGGGTGAACGTCGGCAGCGGCAACACGATACATGCGAACGTCGTCTACGACGGCACGCTGTTGACGATGGTGCTTACCGACACGGTGACCGCCGCGACGACTCGAATCAGTTGGCCGGTCAATATTCCGGCCGTTGTTGGGGCCAATACCGCTTTTGTTGGCTTTACCGCGGGGACCCCCCAGACAGTGGTCGATGCTGTATTGAGCTGGTCTTACTCGACTGGTTTTAATACGCGGTTGGCCACTCCGACGTTTGGCCCCGTGGCCGGACAATACGCTTCTGCGCAAACGGTTTCGATCAATGCCCCTGCTGGGGCAGCCGTTTACTACACGACAGACGGTACGCCGCCGACGACGGCGTCGACGCCTTATACCGGCCCCTTCGCGGTGAGCGCTAACACATACGTTCAGGCTGTGGCAGTTCAGACAGGTTTCACAGATAGCGTTGTTGCCACGGGCAATTATCTGATCCAAGCGTCGTCGTGGCCGACGATCAATTTCCCGAGTGGCTTTGCGAGTGCCAGTGGACTCATAAGGCCCACCGGCTACGGCCACTTGAGCGGCGCCAATATCGTACTCACCGACACTATCAACGCCGCGGAAACCGCTGGCGCCTGGTACGTTGCCCCCGTGACGGTGTCCACATTCAACACGACGTTCACACTCGATCTCACCAACGTAGGAGCGAATGGTTGCGCCTTCGTGCTGCAGAATTATCCGCAGACTTCGACCGGCACGAACCTCAATCTGAATCTGGGTGCGCCGTACCTAGGCATCGTGCAAGTGACGGGTGGCCCGTTCATGCTCGGCATGAATGCCAACAACATGGGCTACACCGGGCTGCACAACAGCATCGCCGTCATTTTCGATTACTTTAACGGTTCAGGAAATCTCACTGGGCTCTACACCAATGGCGCTGTGCCCACCGGGTCGAGCATCGATATGACCGGTTCAGGTGTTTCGCTCCACTCCGGGCATCCGCTCAGTGTGAATCTCGCTTATGACGGCACCACGCTTGTCATGGCGGTAACGGACACCGTGACATTGGCGCAGTTCACTCACAGCTTCACCGTCGACATTCCGTCGATTGTTGGGGCGAGCAATGCCTATGCGGGATTTACGGCGGGCGGCGGCGGCGAGACAGCAAACGTACAAGTAAGTACCTGGACGATGTAAATGACCATCACCACCGTTTTCTCCGATTCACCATCCAAGCAGGAGTTCTAATTAAATGGCAATCACTTATGTCACTAACCAAGGGGGTAGTAGTGCCGGAACCGGCGCTGTCTCCTTTGCAATGCCGGGGCCGGTTGCTGTCGGAGACCTGCTAGTTGCAATGCTGGCATGGGCCGGAACGACTGCGGATGTCACTCCGACCATTTCTGACAACCTCAATGCAGGGGCGTGGAATTTGCCCGCTTCCCTGCATTTTACTGTCTTGGGTAGCAACCTCGAAATTGTCATGGCCTGGATCAGATGCGATACGGCGGGTACGCCAACCGTTAGCGCATCATCGATAGGCGCCCAAGGCGCCAATCTGGTGGTGGCGCAGTACAACGGATTCGTACATGCCCCTGCATTAGTCGCTGCCGACATTACGACCAATAACGGCACAAGCACATCCATCGCCGCCGCTGGGCTAACTAATTCAGTGGCCAATGAATTGACGATTGCGTTCGCCGCCTTTGGAGGCGGTCAGAACATGTCTGCCCCAACTGGAAGTTTCACGACCCGTCGAGCTCCAGATGCGGGGGACTTTTTCGCGGATATCGTCAAGGCGACAAGCGGCAATGCATTGACATTCGGCGGCACGATTACATCAGCCCATTGGGGCGTGATGCTGGCGAGCTTTCAGGATGCAGTTACTGGCGGCGCAGCCCTCGCAGGCGCTGCCTCAGACGCTGTCACCGCAGTAGGCGCGCTCGCGACTGGCGCGGCCGCATTCGCGCCGATCCTTCTCGACAATCCGGCGCATGTCAACGGATCGACTCAAGTCGGCATGGGCAGCGGCGCCGGATCGGGGACAGGCGATAACGCATTCGTCGCATTCACCAAACTCAAGCAGTGGGCGTCCGACATCAACGCGATGACGGCGCAACTCTTTCCTGTGCGTAGCGTTCAGACGCCGATCACAGGATTTACCCTGGCTGTCTCGCAAGGCGTGACGCAGCTCATCTTGAACCCCGCGGGAACGCTCGCATCCGGCTCCTTTACGTTGCCGATATTGCCAGCCGACAACCAGCCGTTCACCGTCATGACATCGCAGACGATCACCGCTCTCGCTGTCAACACGTCAGATGGGACCACGCTCTACGGAGCGCCGACGACGATGGCCCCGAATTCCCCGAGTGTGAAGTGGAGATTTCAGGTCGCATTGAATGCCTGGGTCCGCGAGTAGGTGGCTGACCAATCCAATGAGTGCAATCAAACAGACAACGCGGCTCGAAGGCGTCGACAGCGAGCTGCGCCTAGCACGCATCCAGCTATTGCGAGCCCTTCACGTCGAGGCCGAAAACCCCGATGTTGCAGGGCTCGATGACATTTTCCTCGAGATTCTGTCGCGCATCGAGGCGCTCGCGCTCGCGCGGTGCGTGTTGCTGATGACCGCGCGATTGGCTCGCGGCGTATTGCAGTGAAAGTCTTTCTGAATGACTAAAGGAACAAACCATGCGTGAATTCAACAGCCTGATGGCGTTCGCTGAGCATCTTGAGAAAACCGCAGTTGCCGTGCCGGTGGCCCAGCATAAGGCCCTGGGCACGGCGCTCGTGATCCTTGAGAAAGACATGCGCGAGCAGGTAGGCCACTACCAGGCGCAGCACGGCCCACACCCAGCGTGGGCTCCTCTCGCCGACAGCACCGAGGACGAAAAGGCGCGGCTGGGATACCCGGCGGATGCGCCTCTATTGCGCGAGGGCGATCTACAGGACAGCTTCAGGCACGAGCAAAACGGCGACGAGGGAATAGTCGGCTCGACCGATCCTAAGATGGTCTATCACGAGTTCGGTACCAACCGCATGCCGCCTCGGCCTGTTGTCGGGCCCGCGCTATTCAAGAACCGCAAAGAAATCGAACGCCTAGTGGGCGAAGCCACGTTCGAGGTAGTCAGCGGCGGCGCCATCAAGCTGTGAAGCCGAACACATCTGATTGATTCGATACGATCCGCGGCGCTCTGGCGCCGGCACGCATTAGCCGTGAGTAGCGTGGACCCAGAATAACCGCGTGCTGTTTGGCGATAGCTTAAAAGCCGGCTTCGGCCGGCCCTTCCTTGGCTAGGCGCTGACCGTTCGCCCGCTACGTACAAAGCGGGCCATGGGCTTCTACATCGCTACAGCCGGTCGTCTGCGCAATGCCGGCCTATACCGGGAATCGCTCATCGTTAGCGCCGCACGCTCAACTTCTCGGATGACCGTGCGCTTGAAACTCGGATGGGATCTGTGCCACGAATGTCTAATATCGCAAATCACTTTTGAGCGTGTGCGCGTTCGCGCCAATATGCCGATGCCAATTGGGAAGAACACTATCGAGCGCGCAAGCGCATGACCCAAGATATACATCGCGGTGCAGTGGAGAAGCTGAATTGCTAATTTCTGCGTATCACCATGGGGCAAGCCCTTTGCCGGATGGACCCCCGGTGCCGCAGCGGCGGATCTCCGACCAAGTAAAATAAACGCGAGTAACGTCATCCAAGTAAACATATCGAGAAGCTCAAGAGACGAGTTCATCGAAAAGCGGACTCGCCTCACCGCTTCGTTGTTGCGGAGTTCTTCGTCGAAAGCCGCGGCATCAAACCAGGCATCCCGCAACTCGAAAATGCATTGTCGAGTTGTCGAAATTACCAGGGTCTGCCATGGACCGTAAAACAGACCAAGCATCATCACAATAAACGCGAAACCAACTAAAAAATTCAACGCGGTTATCGCTTCCATGGACCACCTTTCCGACTGTCGCCATGAGATGCAAGATTGCTAGAGCTTCGATGCAGATCGATCGACAATTCAAGCTCTTGAATTCGCCGAGATAGGTATGCTGTCTTGTATCGCCGGAATTGGCGCTCACCGAGCCCCCATGCAAAGCAGGTTGCCACACCCGCCCAAGGGATGGGCTGCTTCTCACCCAATTTAGTGATTAATTCCACTAACACCGAAATGGTGGCATGCGTCGTTTTCCCGGCTAGCGCCGTAACAGCAATCCAAGTACACAAGCTGATGCATATCGGCCATTTCGTCGAAACCAAGAGATTGTAAAGCAAGAAAAACACGTACATTGCCGAAGTGGGCGGCGGCGCGGTCGGCGAAATAGGCGTGGAGCTGCCAGTTTCGGTAGTGTTCAATAGCGTTTCTCATCCATAAGAGACAGGGAATCAGTTATCGTTCCAGGAACAATAGCTTAGCGTACTTTTGCCCGGCGGTATTGTGAACTCTGCCAAACTATTCCGCAATACATCGTCTGAAGCGCGCTGAATTCCGGACACCAGGGCTACTTCGCGGCTTTGCGCAGCGTTGCGGCGTACTTCTTGAGTAAGTCATCGAGCGCCTCGCGCAGATAGGCGGACTGCGGAACGCGCGTTATTTCGCTCAGTTTGCGGAGTTGCTGGGCTGCCTCCGCCTCATAGTAGCTTGTTACCTGCGTCTGCTTACCCTTCGATCGACTAACCATATTCGTCCCACCTATAGACATATTATCTACAGGTAGATTACAGTAGAGCCGCGTATCGAACAAGCGGCGCTCAACGGTGGTGGAACACCGATGAGCGCCTAACCACAATCCACGAATGAGGTGAATGATGGCTAGTAAGAATTCTACCGCAAAACCTGCGGCTCCCGACGTCAGGACCGACCCAGCAACCAAGGCGGTCGCCGATCGGCTCGATATCCAGTACCACCGCGTATTCCAAGTGCAGGGTACCCTCGAAACCGTGATGCAGCTTCTACACCAGCACTACGAGGACATGGGTGCAGACGAGAAATTGACGCCGATCTGGTCGGCATTGTCTCTGTCCATGGATACACTCGAAGATATCGCCGAGCAGCTCGATCCGCCTGTGATGCTCAAGAAGGAGGTGGCCCATGTCCGACTCTAAAATATCCGTCAATGCGATGGATAGAGCGCTGAACAGCCAGCGCGAGAAACTGTTCCAGGCCATGGGTATCGTTAGGTTGGCGACCCGCGCGGCTCAAAGCGGCTCGGAGAATGACGGCTCAATCTCGGTGGCCGACGCTGTCGATGTCTGGACGGCTCTCGACGGTGCCTATGCGTTATTGGATCGCGTCGCCTGCAAACTCCAAGACACCGAAACGATGCTGAATGGCTGACGGCCGACAGTGTCTCGCCACTACTCATAGGCCGCCTTCGGGCGGCCTTTTCTATTCAGGGCGCTGCTACAATTCGCCTTGCCATGAGTACGCCACGTGAACGAAAGCTCAGCATCGTCATTGGTGATGCTGAATATCTCAAGGCTCTGAGCGGCGCGAAACAGCGGGGGGCCGTGCGTGCCTGGTGCCGCAAAAACGGCATCAAGACGTTTGACAATAACCAGGGCTGGCCGGTGACGACGGCGGCGGCGCTTGATCGGGCGCTCTCTCAAGATGTGAATGCTGGCCCCGACTGGAGCGCATTCGATGATTGGAAAACCGGCACGCACTGGCGTCATCGGCGACGGCGCCAAGAAATGGGCATCCCGGAACCGACTACCGAACCGGAGGCGAAGGCAACCGTGTCGAGGCGAAGGCGCTCCTAGGGGGTCAGCCTGATGTTCCCCGCATGATCGCTTCAATCGTGCGCTCTGCGCCGCTGAGCCCTTCGTCGAGCCTGCGGGAGTCAAATACAATGATGCTTCCACATTGCGGGCATTTGATAATCGGATTCTTACGCAGCTCGCCGATTGTTACCACGCGTTTGTGGTCGCATCCTGAGAACCTAACGGGGATCTCGTAAGAGTCAAAGCCGGGTGCGTCCATCTCGAGGCCCCCCTCCATGTCGTCGAGGCGCCTATGGTCTCACTTCCCGCGGAACGGGTCGAATGACTGATTCCTCGCGCTGTATGGGTCCCGCGGTGTCAGCATCAACAGGCGCCGCTCGGTGCCGCGCCGAATGAACACGAAGCCATACTCAGGCGTAGCTTCGGCCTGCCAGCCTTCATTTGCCAGCCGATCGATGGCCGCCGCCATTGCGCCTGAGAGGTCCTTGGCGGCTTCGACGCGCTGACAGGCCAGTGGATATCCCAAACGACGACGTAGCGCGGCGTTGACGCGTTATTGAAGGCGGGGAAGGTGTAGCGGCCCATGCCGCGGATTGTCGCGGCCGATCTGGCTTGCCGTCCATCCAGTAGATGGGATGCGGGTGGACCCTGTATGAAATATCGCAGGCGCTATGGTTGGGGTCTGATTTGGCGTCGGCTGGCCCGGTCAGCAACTCGAAGCTCATCGAATATTGGTTTCATCCGATCTTTATAAGCTTGCCACTCGGCGGTGTCGCGTGAGGCAACCTTAAATATCGCGAAGGAATTGCACATCAGCGTCACAGCAAATTCAGACTCGCCAGCGGCTCGCATCTCGCGAATTTTTAGAAACTTGAGGCTATCAATCAGATCCTCGCATGCGCTGTAAAAGCCCTCAATGCACTCTGCCTCATCATCTCCCATCATGGTGCGTTCGTTCGCGTCCCTCATCATCGGGTCATTGATCTGTTCCGCCCTCTCGGTGGAGACGTGCATCGACTCACCATGGTCGCCCGCAGGAAAAGATAGAAAGGTCCACAGGACCGTGACCCGCACCTGAGAAAATGCGCGTTGAATTATTGAAAATTTGTCGGGTTCGCTCGGCGGCTCGAAAGCTCGATCAGCCGGACTGACCAGTACGCACAGCAACAATGAAAACGCTGGGTCGATTCTGCCTAGACATATCCGATCTTCCTTGTTCTGTCGCGCCGGCGGACCTCGACGAAGATCGAAAAATCGTCGGGTGAAAAGCAGGGCAAATTTTCTTCCCTGCTTTAGGGCAGTCGTAAATTGACGGACATAGAGTTCCTCGCCGTCCGCCAGAAAGACTGTCGTCTTAATGGCGTTGCCATCGGGTACCCTGGGAGTCGGATGGACCGAGTATTTTTGTCTATCGATGGAGCGCCCTTTGTCTCCTTCATAACCCAAATAGGGACCGGTCATGTAGTCGATGTGCAGATCCCCGTCCCTTGGGCGATCTCGGACGGTGAACAAGGCGCGCTCGCCAGAGTCAGTTTGAATCGTGAACCTTACAACCGAACGAGGCATTTCGAACAACCTTCCTACAATACGTGCGCCCGCCGCCAGTGTCCGAATGATGGCGGCGGAATTCAAGCTGGGAAAGCCATAATCGTGGACGTTTTTGGCAGGAATATAGAAAAGCCGCCCGAAGGCGGCTATTCAGTAAACAGCGAGCCGCGGCTGTGGCGCCGCGTGCGTCACTCTTGCGGATCAACGCTGCCGATGCGGCGAGCAGGCAAGGTCGTCGAATTGTTGTCGGCCATGACGTAGTGAAACCACGCCGCGACCCACGCGGTGAATCGCTGCCAGCGCGTGCGCTCAAGGCCGGTGTAGAGTATTTGGTCGCCGCACATCTCGCAGTGGGCGCGGCCGGGGATCAAAATATGCTTGCAGGGTGTGGGCGTGCTGCCCTTATCGGGTGTGATGTCGTTGATAGACATGCTCGGCTCCTAAGTGGGTACAAACAGGGGTACAAGCCACTTAGGAACCGCGTGTAAGTATTGGTCGGGGCGACAAGATTCGAACTTGCGACCCCTTGCACCCCATGCAAGTGCGCTACCAGGCTGCGCCACGCCCCGACCGAGGGACCGAATGATAGCCCAAAAGGGCTTCGAGAACTTGAGTGCCGCTATCCTCAGCGGCGAAGAATCTTGATCAGCTCTTCGAGCTCCAGGCGCATCTGATGGATGAGCTGCTGGCTCTGATTGAGGTCCACCTGCGCATCGTCGCCGGTGAGCCGGTTGCGGGCTCCGCCGATGGTAAAGCCCTGCTCATACAGCAGGCTGCGTATCTGCCGGATGATCAGCACGTCCTGGCGCTGATAGTAGCGGCGGTTGCCGCGCCGCTTGACGGGCTTGAGCTGCGGGAACTCCTGCTCCCAGTAGCGCAGCACATGCGGTTTGACGCCGCACAGATCGCTGACTTCGCCGATGGTGAAGTAGCGCTTCCCGGGAATCGGCGGCAGTTCGCTATTGTTGCTTGGTTCCAGCATACGCCTCGACGCGGGCCTTCAATTTCTGGCCAGGACGGAATGTGACAACGCGACGGGCGCTGATGGGAATTTCTTCACCGGTTTTGGGATTGCGCCCGGGGCGCCGATTCTTGTCCCGCAAATCGAAATTGCCGAAACCCGACAGCTTGACTTGCTCGCCGGAGGACAGTGCAGCACGAATTTCCTCGAAGAATAGATCCACGAGTTCGCGTGCTTCGCGTTTGTTCAGCCCCAATTGATCGAATAGGGCTTCGGCCATCTCTGCCTTCGTCAGGGCTGCCATGCTTATTGATCTCTTATTGTGGCGCTCAATTCATCCCGTAACCGCGCAACCACTGCGGTCACCACGGCGTCTGCGTCAACGTCAGTAAGAGTGCGGGAAGAGTCCTGTAAAATCAAGCCTAAAGCGACACTTTTTCGACCAGATTCTACGCCCGGGCCCCGATAGACATCGAACACCCGCAGCTCATGTAATAGGCCTGACGCGCTAACAGTAACATTTTCCTGCAAAACTGCGAGAGGGACGCTTTCGTCGACCACGATGGCCAAATCGCGGCGCACGCTCGGGAACTTTGAAATCTTGTTGAATTTCAATTGGCTTAGCAGCTGAATGCTGAATCTATTTCTAGCTCAAATAAAAATGCCGTGCTCGACAAATTAATGGCCTTGGCAACCTGCGGATGAATCTCGCCCAGCCACCCCACCGCCGCTGTCGCCGCGATAAATTCGCGCGGCGCGTCCGGGGCGCAAGACAGGCCAGCGTCTCCGCCTCGAAGCGCACTGCCGACGCATCGCCCGTCAGTGCCAGCACGCTCTGCACATCCGCCTTCACATCGTAGAAATCCAGCGCCTCGCGCGGCGCTGCCCCATTGCTCCGGCCAGCGCGCACCCGTCGCAATTCCGGCGAGCGTTTCGATCTCCTCGCAGCTCGCCGCCCGGCTCCGCGCCCCGCATCACGAATTTCTTGCCGATCTCGAATAGCCGGACCCGCGATTGCTGGCGCCGCAGATTCTCGCGGCAGGCCTGCACCAGACCGATCCACAGCGATACGCGCATCTCGCTCAATTCGGCGGATATGGGATTCGCCAGCTGCAGAGCCGGGGCTGCCGGGAAACAGCTGCTGCTGCAGCGCCGGATCGACGAAGCTGTAGGTGATGACCTCGCGATAGCCGCGATCGGCCATCGCCGTCAGCAGCCGATCGCTCGCCACCCGCGATTCGGTGGCTTCGCCGGCGATCTGCGGCGCGACGGCATGACTCTCCGCGATGCTGTCGAAGCCGCGCAGGCGCGCCACCTCCTCGATCAGATCTTCCTCGATGCGTATATCGAAGCGATGCGGCGGCTTGTGCACCCGCCAGCCCTCGGGCGTCGCTTCGACGCGATCGCTGATCGCCGCCATGACGGCCTGAACCTCATCGTCGGGCACGCTCACCCCGAGCAATTTCGTCGAGGCGTGCGCGGCGCAGGCTCACCCACCCGTCCGCGTCGGCGGCGGCACCGGCGGCAGCGCGGGTCACCTGCACCGGCCCCGGTTCGCCCCCGCACGATCTCCAACAGCAGCGCGGTCGCGCGCTCGATGGCAAGCGGCCGGCAAGGTCGGGATCGACCCCGCGCTCGAACCGCTGCCCCGCATCGGTAAAGAGCCCGAAGCGCCGCGCGCGTCCCGCAATCGCATCCGGCGCGAAGTGCGCCGCTTCCAGCAGCACATCGCCGGTCGCATCGGAAATGGCCGTGCGCCCGCCCGCCCATGATGCCGGCGAGACCGATCGCGCCGCGCGGCATCCGCGATGACCAGGCAATCGGGATCCAGTTCGTATTCCTTGTCGTCCAAGCAGCGTGATGCGCTCTTTGGACGCTGGCCATCCTCACCCGGATGCCCTCGCTCAGCTTGGCGAGATCGTAGGCGTGCATGGGCTGCCCCAAATCCATCATCACGTAATTGGTGACATCGACGATGGGCGAAATGCTGTTGATGCCCACCCGGCGCAGGCGCTCGCGCAGCCAGGCGGGCGATGCCGCGCCCGCTTTGACGCCGCGAATCACCCGCGAAGCGAACGCAGGGCAGGCCGCCGGCGCATCGAGGGTCACCGGAAACACCGCCGTGCCGCGCGCCGCCACCGGGGCCACTCGGGCAGTCAGATAACGCCGCTCCTGTGCCGCCGCGTAGTCGCGCGCAATGCCGAACACGCTCATGCAATCGCCGCGATTCGGCGTCGCATTCACCTCGAGCATCACATCGTCCAGATCCAGCGCCGCGCGCAAATCCTGATTCAGCGGCAGCGAGTCCGGCAACTCCATGATGCCGTCATGTTCCTCGCCCAGGCCCAGCTCGCGCGCCGAGCACAGCATGCCGTTCGATTCCTGTCCGCGCAGCTTGGCGCGCTTGATGATCACATCGTTCGGCAGATGCGCGCCCACCATGGCCACCGCCACCTTCAGTCCCGCGCGCACATTCTTCGCGCCGCAGACGATCTGCAGGCGATTCGACCCGTCGGTCGTCACCTGGCACAGCGACAATTTCTCCGCATCCGGATGGCGCCCCGACTCGAGCACTTCGCCGACCACGACCCCGGAAAACGGCGGCGCCACGGGCGCGAGCGACTCCACCTCGAGCCCGGCCAGGGTGAGCTGCGAGGCAAGCTCCGCCGGCGCCGCGAGCGGCACATAATCCTTGAGCCAGAGGTAAGTGACTTTCACGGGAACTGCTTCAGGAACTGCAGATCGTTTTCGAAGAACAGCCGCAGGTCGTCCACGCCATAACGCAGCATGGCGAGCCGCTCGATGCCCATGCCGAAGGCATACCCCTGCCAGCGCTCGCTGTCGATGCCCGCCGCGCGCCAGCACATTGGGGTGAACCATTCCGCAGCCCAGGATCTCCAGCCAGCCGGTTTGCTTGCAGACGCGGCAGCCCTCGCCGTGGCAGAACACGCACTCGATGTCGACCTCGGCCGAGGGCTCGGTGAACGGGAAATACGAGGGCCGCAGGCGCATCCCCAGGGGCTGCTCGAAAAAGCGCTCGACGAAGGTGTGCAGCATGGCCTTCAAATTGGCGAAGCTGATGCTCTCCCCCACCGCGATGCCCTCCACCTGGTGGAACATGGGCGAGTGCGTCATGTCCGAGTCGTTGCGGTACACGCGCCCCGGCGCAATCACCGCCAGCGGCGGCGGCTGCGCGCGCATGCTGCGGATCTGCACCGGCGAGGTATGCGTGCGCAGCAGCCGGCCGTCGGGAAAATAAAAAGTATCGTGCATCGCCCGCGCCGGATGATTCTTCGGAATATTCAGCGCTTCGAAATTATGGAAGTCGTCCTCGACCTCCGGGCCCGACGCCACCTGGAATCCCGCCTGCGCGAAGATCTGCTCGATGCGCAACCGCGTTCGCGTCACCGGATGCAGGCCGCCCGGCTTCCTGCCCGCGCCCCGGCAAGGTCACATCGAGGGTGCCCTTGGCCAGATCCTTCTCGAGCGCCGCCTGCTCCAGGCGGATGCGATGCATTTCCAGCGCTGCCTGGATCGACGCCTTGGCATCGTTGATTCGCTGGCCCGCCGCGGGACGTTCGGCGGCCGAGAGCTTGCCCAAGCCCTTGAGCTGCTCGGTGAGCAGCCCCTTCTTGCCCAGCAGCCGCACGCGCACCTCATCCAAGGCGGCGAGGCTCGCAGACGACTCGACGTCTGCGAGCGCTTGCTCGACGAGCGCTGAAAGAGAGTCAGCCACGGCTTTAGGCCGCGAGGCTGGCCTTGGCTTTCTCTGCGATGGCCGTAAAGGCCGGCATGTCATGGACCGCAAGATCGGCGAGCACCTTGCGATCGATGGCGAGACCCGCCTTGCTCAGGCCGTCGATCAGCGTGCTGTAGGTCATGCCGCACAGCCGTGAAGCGGCGTTGATGCGCGTGATCCACAGTGCGCGGAACTCACGCTTCTTCTCGCGCCGGCCGCGATAGGCGTACTGACCGGCCTTGATGACCGCCTGCTTGGCGGTACGGAAGACCTTGCGCCGGGCATTGAAGTAGCCCTTCGCTTTCTTGAGAATTTTCTTGTGCCGCCGTCCCGCGACGACACCGCGTTTAACTCGTGCCATGTTCTATGCTCCTGACTTTATGCGTTCGGCAAACATTGCTTGATGCGCTTCACGTCAGACTCGCTGACGTGCATCTCGCGGCGCAGCTGGCGCTTACGCTTGCTCGGTTTTTTCGTCAGGATATGACGACGGTGGGACTGACCGCGTTTGAAGCCATTCGCTGTTTTGCGAAAACGCTTCGACGCAGCCCTCTTAGTTTTCAACTTGGGCATGATCGACTCCTGATTTTTAGCCCTGCTCACAAGCGCTCGGCCGAGAATCCCGCGATCCTCCGAGGTCGAGCGCCGCTACAGGCGGGATGGCAAACTTGTTTAAGGTCTGCCGCTCACTTCTTTTTGGGCCCGAACACCATGATCATCTGCTTGCCTTCCATCAGCGGATTCTGCTCCACCACCGAATACGGGGCGAGATCCTCAGAAATCCGCGTCAACAGACGCCGGCCGATGTCCTGATGCACGAGCTCACGGCCGCGGTAACGCAATGTCACCTTGGCCTTATCACCCTCGGTCAGGAAGCGGATGATGCTACGCAGTTTGACCTGGTAGTCCGCCTCTTCCGTCCCGGGACGAAATTTCACTTCTTTGACCTGAATCTGCTTCTGCTTGCGCTTCGCCGCGTGCGCCTTCTTGTTTTGTTCGAACAAGAACTTGCCGAAATCCATTACACGAACCACCGGGGGTTCCGCCATCGGCGAGACCTCGACGAGGTCCAGTGTTTGCGAACTGGCCATTTGCAGCGCCTCTGCGCGTGTCATGACCCCTGCTTGGCTTCCATCCGCTGCGATCACACGCACCGATGGTGCGGAGATCTCCTCATTGCGCCTTACGCGCTTCGACGTTGCGATACGCGATCCTCCAAAACAAGACGGCCGCGGCTCGCGACTTCGTCGCAAAGCAAGGCAGTGAGCTCGGCAAGCTCCAAACTGCCTAGATCTTTGCCACCGCGCGTGCGTACGGCCAGGGTGCGTCCCTCGACTTCCCGGTCGCCGGCGACCAAGAGGAAAGGGACACGTTTAATTGTGTGCTCGCGGATTTTAAAGCCTACCTTCTCATACCTCAAGTCCGTTTCTACCCGAAGCCCCTGATTTCTCAGGTTTTCCGCAACTTCCAGGCAGTATTTGTCCTGTCGGTCGGTAATTCCCATCACCACGGCCTGCACCGGAGCCAGCCAAGTGGGCAGTTTGCCGGCATGGTGCTCGATCAAAATCCCGATAAATCGCTCCAAAGAGCCGAACATGGCCCGGTGCAGCATGACCGGAGTGTGCTTTTGGCTGTCTTCGCCGATATAGGCTCGCGCCGAGGCGTCCCGGGAGATTGAAGTCCACCTGCAGGGTGCCGCACTGCCAATCGCGCCCGATGGCATCTCGCAGCACGAATTCCAGCTTGGGCCCGTAAAAGGCCCCTTCGCCGGGATTCAGCGTGGTTTCGATGCCGGCCGCTGCGGCTGCCTGGCGCAGCGCCGCTTCGGCCTGGTCCCAGATCTCGTCCGACCCCACCCGCTTCGCGGGCCGGTCGGAGAACTTGATCCGCACATCGTCGAAGCCGAAATCGCGGTAAATGCTCAAGATCAGCTCGGTGACCTTGACCGCTTCCGTCGGTGATCTGGTCCGGAGTGCAGAAAATATGGGCGTCGTCCTGAGTGAAGGCGCGCACCCGCATGAGCCCGTGCAACGCGCCCGACGGCTCATAGCGATGCACCTTGCCGAACTCCGCGAGGCGCAGCGGCAGCTCCCGATAGCTGCGCAGCCCCTGCCTGAACACCTGGATATGTCCCGGACAGTTCATCGGCTTGAGCGCAAACGTGCGCTCATCCGGCGTCTGGGTCATGTACATGTTTTCGCCGAAGGTCTCGATGTGCCCGGACTTCACCCACAGCTCGCGGTCCATGACCTCGGGCGTGTTGACCTCTTGGAAGCCCGCCGCCGCCCTGCCGCTCGCGCATGTAGGCGATCAGCTGCTGGAACAGCGCCCAGCCCTTCGGGTGCCAGAACACCGCGCCCGGCGCCTCTTCCTGCAGATGAAACAGGTCCAGTTCCTTGCCGATGCGCCGATGATCGCGCTTCTCGGCTTCCTCGAGCCGGGTGAGGTATTCCTTGAGCTGCTTCTCGTTGGCCCAGGCCGTGCCGTAGATCCGCTGCAGCATCTCGTTGCGCGAATCGCCGCGCCAGTAAGCGCCCGCCACTTTCATGAGCTTGAAGGCCTTGAGCTTGCCGGTGCTGGGCACATGCGGCCCGCGGCACAGATCTTCCCAGTCGCCCTGCCCGTACAGGCTGATCGACTCGCCCGGCCGGGATGGCGCCGATGATCTCGGCCTTGTAGTGCTCGCCGATTTTCTTGAAATGCGCCACCGCCTCATCGCGCGGCAGGACTCGACGGTGCACCTTCAGGTCCTTGGCGGCGATCTCGGCCATGCGCTTTTCGATGGCCGCCAGATCCTCGGTGGAGAACGGCCGCTTGTAGGCGAAATCGTAGTAAAAGCCGTCCTCGATCACCGGGCCGATGGTGACCTGGGCGTCGGGAAACAATTCCTGCACCGCATTCGCCAGTAAGTGCGCGGTGGAATGACGGATGATCTCCAGGCCGTCGGGATCCTTGTCGGTCACGATGCTCAAGGCGGCGTCGTGATCGATGAGCGTGGAGGTATCGACCAGGACGCCGTCGAGCTTGCCGGCAAGCGCCGCCTTGGCGAGACCCGGACCAATGCTCGCGGCGACGTCGGCCACCGAAATCGCGCGATCGAACTGTCTTTGGCTTCCGTCCGGAAGAGTAATTACGGGCATAGTGGTATCTTATCAATGAATCCCGCCGGGTGCCGTCCTTCAAGGACCGGCACCTCGGCGTCAGGATGGTGCGCGCTAGTGGGATCGAACCACTGACCCCCACCATGTCAAGGTGATGCTCTACCGCTGAGCTAAGCGCGCTCGAAGGGCGCGAAAGATACCGGATTTCGCGGCGAAAAATCACGCTCAAGTCGCTCGGCGCCGCGGGATCGCCGCTCCGGCGGCTCGGCTGCGCAACGGCCTTGCCATGTAGCGGAATTGGATCTCGCCGATGGTCACGGCATCGCCGTCGCTGAGCGTCTGGCGCGACACTTTGCGGCCGTTCACGAGCACCCCGTTGGTGCTGTTGAGATCCTCGATGATGGCCTCGCGGGGTCCCACCAGGATCAGCGCGTGGTGGCGGCTCACGGAGCCGGCGTCGATCTGCAACTCGCAACCGGTCGCCCGGCCGATGCGGGTGCGCCGCGACAGCACATGGGTCACCGGCCGCTCGCCGTCGATCCTGATCAGTTCCGGCCGACCAATCGGCCGCGGGCGGCGCGGCCGCGGCCGGCCCCGCCGGCACCGAGCCCGAGCCTCTCGATGCTGGTCTGGATTCGCCCGAGCACATTGGCATTGTTGCTTTCGCTGCGCTCGAGCCGCCGGATGAGAAACTCGCGCTCCTCGAGCGCGCCGCGGGTGCGCTCGAGCGTCGCGCGCAGCGTGCGGTTCTCCTCCTCGGACTGCGGCACAGCGCGGCGCTCTTGGCCGCCAGTTCCTCGGTCAGGCGCTTGACGTCGGCTTCGATCGACTGAATCGGCCGCCGCGCTTCCTGCAGGTGCGCCATCAGCACCGTCATTTCCTGCTCGTGCGTCTCCGCCTCGGACTGCAATCGCGCGATTTGCGCCGCCTGCTCGGCGCGCAGCTGCGCCATTTGCGTCTCGTGCTCGGCCTGCGCGCAGCTGCGCCGCCTCCTGCAATTCAGCGACCCTGCGTGCATCGCCGCTGCCGCGCTCGCGTGCCTCCACCAGCGCCCGATCGCGCGCCGCCAATTGCTCCGTCAAGTGCGTGATTTCGGCATCCGCTTCGGCCATTTGCGCCGCCAGCCGAGTCCGCGTCTCTTCCGCATGCTTCAGCTCATTGGCCTGCTGTGCGAGCGTCGCCGCATTCGCCGCCGCCGCGGCCTGCAGTTTGTCGATCGCGGCGCCTTGAGCGGCCAGCTTGGACTCCAGTGCGGCCGACCTGCGCTTGCAGGCGATCGCGCTCGGACTCGAGCGCGCCGTGTCCCGCATCCGCGGCGCCGACCTGCGCATCCATTTCGCGGAACAGATTCTGGTCGAACCCGCGGCGCCATTCGCGAGTCCGCAACAATTCGAGATAGGCACTCGCCTGCGTCTTGGCGGCTCCCAGCTCGGAGCGCGCGGCCTGCAGTTCCGACTCGCCGCGCTCGAGCTGCACGTTGAGCGCGGCCAGCGCCTCCCGGCTGGCTTGCAGTTCGGCGGCACGGGCATCGGCCTGCGCGCGCGCATTCTGCAAATCCGCATCCAGCTGAGTCGTGGATTTCGAGGTGGCCTCGAGCGCCGGCACGATCTTCGCGTGCTCCGCCTGCAGCGCCGCCAATTGCGCATCGCGCTCGCCGAGAGAATGCAGCACCTGCGCGATGGTGGCATCGCGCGCCGCGAGCGAATCGCGCAGCGTCCGCGCTTCGCCTTGATGGCGCTCCGACTCGCGCAGCGCTTCCTCGACCCGCGAGCGCGCAGCTCTCGATGGCGCCGCTCCGGTCGGCCAGCGTCCGCTCCAAGTCGCGCGAACGGCCGTGCTCCGACTCGAGCGCGGCTCGGGCCGCCGCCAGATCGGCTGCCAGCGCGCCGGCGCGCGCGGTGGCGGCCGCCTCGGCATCGCGCGAGCGCTCGTAGGCGCGAGTCAGGGCCTCATATTCGGCGTTCTGCCGCGAAATGCGCTCCTCCACCGAGCGCACGCTCTCCGCCAGCGAGGGCAGATCGATGGCGGAGGGCCGAACGAAGTCCGCGGGAAGTTCGGGCAGCCGGCGGCGGCCCCGCCAGCACGGCGGTGTGGTCCAGCGGCACCGCATCGTCCTCGACATCCTGATCGAACAGCGTGCCGTCGAGAATCGGCAGGCGGTCGGTCTTGTCCAGGTCGATGTCCGGGGATTGACTGTGTTCCTTTGCCATGAACTCCCTGCCGCTAGCCCGCGCGCGCGCTCGGCGCGCCGAACGCCGCGTGACGCAGCTTTTGAATCTGATCGCGCAGTCGCGCGGCCTGCTCGAACTCGAGATTGCGCGCGAGTTTCATCATTTCAGCTTCGAGCTTCTTGATGCGCTTGACCGCCTGCTCGGGCGCCAGCGCCGCCGAGTCGTCGTCCGAGCCGTAGCGCTGCTCCCGCTCTTCGCACCGAGCGCGCGCCTTCCATCACATCCGCGACCGCCTTGACGATGCTGCGCGGCGTAATGCCGTGCGCGGCATTGAACTCGATCTGCTTGTTGCGGCGCCGGTCGGTCTCCGCGATGGCGCGCTCGATCGAGCCCGTCCTGACGTCCGCGTACAGAATCGCCTTGCCCCGCACATTGCGCGCCGCCCGGCCGATGGTCTGGATCAACGAGCCTTCGGAGCGCAGGAAGCCTTCCTTGTCGGCATCCAGGATGGCGACCAAGGAGACCTCGGGCATGTCGAGGCCTTCGCGCAGCAAATTGATGCCGACGATCACGTCGAATTTCCCCAGGCGCAGGTCGCGGATGATTTCCGAGCGTTCGACGGTTTCGATGTCCGAATGCAGGTAGCGGACCCTGACCCCATGCTCGTTCAAGTACTCGGTCAGATCCTCCGCCATCCGCTTGGTCAGAGTCGTGACCAGCACCCGCTCATTGGCCTGCGCGCGCAGTCGAATCTCCGACAGCAAATCATCCACCTGGGCGCGCACCGGGCGAATCTCCACCGCCGGATCGGTCAGACCCGTGGGCCGCACCACTTGTTCGATGACCTGGGCGGAGACGCGCTTCTCGTAGTGCGAAGGAGTCGCCGAGACATAGATCGCCTGCGGCGCCAGGTGCTCGAATTCCTCGAATCGCAGCGGCCGGTTGTCGAGCGCCGAGGGCAGGCGAAAGCCGTATTCCACCAGGGTTTCCTTGCGCGAGCGATCGCCCTTGTACATGGCGCCGAGCTGCGGAATGGTCTGGTGGCTCTCGTCGATCACCATCAAGGCGTCTTTCGGCAGGTAGTCGAACAGACAGGGCGGCGGCTCGCCGGCCGCGCGGCCCGACAGATAGCGCGAGTAATTCTCGATGCCGGCGCAGTACCCCACCTCGTTCATCATTTCCAGGTCGAACAAGGTGCGCTGCTGCAGGCGCTGCGCCTCGACCAGTTTGCTGGCGGCGTTCAGCTCGAGCAGCCGCGTGCGCAGTTCGTCGCGGATCTCCTCCACCGCATTTTGCACCCGCTCCCTCGGCGTCACGTAGTGCGTCGACGGATACACGGTGAGCCGCGGCACCTTGCGCAGCACTTCGCCGGTGAGCGGATCGAAGTAGCTCAATGTCTCGACCCTGTCGTCGAACAGTTCCACCCGCACCGCTTCGCGTTCCGACTCGGCCGGAAAAATGTCGATGACATCGCCGCGCACCCGATAGGTGCCCTGCTGCAAATCGATTTCATTGCGCGTGTACTGCATGTCGGCCAGACGGCGCAGCAGCTTGCGCTGCTCGAGGATGATCGCCGCGCGACATGTGCAGCACCATGCTCAGGTAGGCATTCGGATCGCCCAAGCCGTAAATCGCCGACACCGTCGCCACGATGATGGAGTCCGGCCGCTCGAGCAGCGCCTTGGTCGCCGACAGGCGCATCTGCTCGATGTGCTCGTTGATCGAGGCGTCCTTCTCGATGAAGGTATCCGATGCCGGCACATAGGCCTCGGGCTGGTAGTAGTCGTAGTACGAAACGAAGTACTCCACCGAGTTCTTCGGGAAGAACACCTTGAATTCGCCGTACAGCTGCGCCGCCAGCGTCTTGTTGTGCGCCAGCACCAGCGTCGGCCGCTGCACCTGCTGGATCACATTGGCGATGGTGAAAGTCTTGCCCGAGCCGGTCACCCCCAAGCAGGGTCTGGTGAGCCAGACCGCTGCTCGAGCCCATCCACCAATTTTTCAATCGCTTGCGGCTGATCGCCCGCCGGCAGGTAGTCCGAAAAGAGCTCAAAACTCATGCATGCATTCTCTCACGTTGGGGCCTTGGGGAGCAGCCGGCCGGCGCTGACGGTGCGCCCGTCGTCGAATCGGCCGGGCATATGTCGCATTGCGGCGGCCGCCCCTGTTTTCCGGCCGCGCCAGTTTGCCCCTTCTGCCACAGAGCGCGCATTCCTGTGTTGTGGCGTGGACTGGCAATTTTTCGTACACTCCCTCGCCGTTTTTAACACAGGAAAATCCCCCTTGGCCGTGTCACTTTCCAAGCGCGTTCAGAAGGTTAAGCCCTCCCCCACCCTGGCGGTGACCGCCCGGGCCGCCAAACTCAAGGCCGAAGGCAAGGACATCATCGGTTTGGGGGCCGGCGAGCCGGATTTCGACACGCCCGGTGCATATTGCAGATGCGGGCGTCGAGGCGATTCGCAAGGGGATTACGCGCTACACGGCCGTCGACGGCACGGCAGAACTGAAAGACGCCATCATCGCCAAGTTCAAGCGCGACAATGGCCTGACCTACGAGCGCAATCAAATCCTCGTCTCCTCGGGTGCCAAGCAGACCTGTTTCAATGTCTGCGCCGCGCTCCTCGATCCGGGCGACGAGTGCGTCATTCCCGCCCCGTACTGGGTGTCCTATCCGGACATGGCGCTGCTGGCGGATGGCGTGCCCGTCAGCGTGTACGCCGGCCCCGAGCAGGGCTACAAGATCACGCCGGCGCAGCTCGCCGCCGCGATCACGCCGCGCACCAAGCTGCTGTTCATCAACAGCCCGAGCAATCCCACCGGCGCCGCCTACACGAAGGCGGAGACTGCAGGCGCTTGGGGCAGTCCTCGACAAGCACCCCCAAGTGGTGATCGCCTCGGACGAGATGTACGAGCACATCTACTGGGCGGCCGAACCGTTCACCAGTTTCGTGCAGGCTAATCCGCAACTCTACGACCGCACCATCACCATCAACGGCGTGTCGAAGGCCTATGCCATGACCGGCTGGCGCATCGGCTACTGCGGGGGACCGAAGGCCATCGTGGCCGCGATGGCGACGATTCAAGGCCAGTCCACCTCCAATGCCTCCAGCATTTCGCAGCGCGCCTCGACCGTGGCGCTGAACGGCGACCAGCACTGCGTCGCCGAGATGAACAAGGCATTCAAGCAGCGCCATGACTTCGTGGTCGCCGGCTTGAACGCCATTCCCGGCATCTCCTGCCGGCCCGGCGCCGGCACGTTCTACGCCTTCGCCGAGGTCGAGCGGCGCCATGCGCGCGCTCGGCATCAAGGACGACAACGACTTCGCCGAATACCTGCTGGTGGAAGCCGGCGTCGCCGTGGTCCCCGGATCCGGATTCGGAGCGCCCGGCCATATGCGCATCTCCTTTGCCTGCAGCATGCAGACCTTGGAAGACGCGCTGGGGCGCATCGAGCGGGTGCTCAAGGTGGCGGTGGCAAAGCGGGCCTGACCTGGCGCTCAGTCGCCACTGAGGCGCGTCCATCGGCGGGAGGCACCCGCCGAGAAGGACGGAGCAGGAGCAGTTCCGGCGCCTTTGACGCCATTGTCTCGGGAACTCGCGTGCCGGCCGTGGCAGAGCACAGCCCACGGCGCCTACATCGCGCGATTCCGCGAAGTTTTTCCGCCTCTCCGGGAGGTGGAAGTTGTCACGTTTCCGCGGAAACTTCCAATAATTTACCTTCTATTATATAGGTAACATTATGAAATATATAAATTTAGGTAATACCGGCTTGAAAGTCTCCGAGCTATGCCTCGGCTGCATGACCTTCGGTGTTCCTGAGCGCGGCGATCACCCATGGACCCTGCCGGAGGAACAATCCCGTCCGCTGATACGTCAGGCGGTGGACGCCGGGATCAACTACTTCGATACCGCCAACACCTATTCCGACGGCACCTCGGAGGAGATCGTCGGCCGCGCCCTGAAGGATTTCATCCGGCGCGACGAGGCGGTGATTGCCACCAAGGTCTATCTTCCCGATGCACCGGGGCCCGAACGGCGGCGGACTATCCCGCAAGTCCATATTCGCCGCCATCGACGCCAGCCTGCGGCGCCTGGGGACCGACTACGTGGATCTCTACCAGATTCATCGCTGGGATTACTCCACGCCCATCGAGGAGACCCTCGAAGCGCTGCACGACGTCGTCAAGAGCGGCAAGGCCCGGTATCTCGGGGCCTCATCCATGTACGCCTGGCAATTCAGCAAGGCCCTGCATCTCGCCCGGCAGCACGGCTGGACCCCCTTCGTCAGCATGCAAAACCACTACAACCTGCTGTACCGCGAAGAAGAACGCGAAATGATGCCGCTATGCACCGCCGAACGAATCGCCGTGGTGCCCTGGAGCCCCCTCGCCCGCGGCCGCCTCACCCGCCCCTGGGACACCGAGACGGCGCGTACGCGCACCGATGAGTACGGCAACAAGCTATACGAATCCACCGTCCAGGCCGACCGCAAGGTCGTCGAGCAAGTCGCGACGATTGCCGCCGCTCGAGGAGTACCGAACGCCCAGGTTGCACTGGCCTGGGTTGCGCAAAAGCCCTTCGTTACGGTGCCCATCGTCGGCGCATCGAAACCGCAGCATCTCATCGACGCCGTGGCCGCCCTGACCCTGCATCTCGACGCCGCGGAAATCGCTCGATTGGAAGTCGCCCTACGTGCCGCACGCCATCGTCGGACATTCGTGATTCCTTGACTTCACCGCGCGGCTTCCCGACAATCCGCGCCTCCTGCGAATTCCCCGGTAGCTCAGTGGTAGAGCGACGGACTGTTAATCCGTTGGTCGGCGGTTCGAATCCGTCCCGGGGAGCCATTTTTACAAAATTTGAATGACGCAGCCGCGTATGGGTCGCTTGACGGCGTCAATTCGAACCGCCGACAGAAAACAAGCCCGGTTCGACAACTTGGCCGCAGGCCAAGTTGGACGCCGACGCGTTTCGCGGCGGCGGTCCGGAGCGCAGCGGAGGATTCGCGGCGCAGCCGCGAACAATCCGTCCCGGGGAGCCAATCAATCAATAACTTAGAAGTGCTTAGCTGCAGGATTGACCGCTTTTGTACCACTTCGGGTGCAGTTTGGGTGCAGTATGTGAAGCGCCCCAGCGTGAACTCAACCCATAAAAAAAATGGGTTACATGCGTTCGCTCTGAGGCGTCGATCCGCCCCCCCCCGAAACTTGACTGCGGCATTTCCGCTATCAGCTCATATATAGTTGGCCCATGACTACTGTGCCGTCCCCCTAGCGCATTCGCGGGAGAACGCCTCGTTTGCCGGACCTTCTTGGAGTGCCAAGCTTGGTCGGATCCTACAACTTCTGGCTGGTGCTGCTGTCGATCGTGGTTGCGATCACTGCATCCTATGTTGCCCTCGATTTGACATCGAGAGTGGTTGCCTCCCACGGGCGCAGGTCCGAACCGCTCTGGTTGTTCTGCGGAGCCGCCGCCATGGGATGTGGCATCTGGTCGATGCATTTCATCGGCATGCTCTCGTTTCGCATGCCAATGACGGTGTCGTATGACCTGCCGATCACGGGCCTGTCCCTTCTGATCGCGGTAGCAGCTTCCGGGTTCGCCCTGTACGTGACGAGCCGCGGCACCTTGAGCCTAGACAGGCTCCTCTTCGGTAGTTTGCTATTGGGGTTCGCCATCGCTGCAATGCACTACACCGGCATGGCGGCCATGCGTGTGCTCCCACCCGTCCACCACGATGTTGGTTTAGTTGCGCTGTCCGTCGTTATCGCCATCGGAACCTCGGTCGTCGCACTGTGGAGCGCATTCAACCTCCGCCTGGAGACCATTTTCACAGCCTTCTGGAAGAAGGCGGGTAGCGCCGCCATTATGGGAGCGGGCATTTGCTTGATGCACTACACGGGCATGGCCGCCGCCAAGTTCACATCTCACAGCATCTCCATTGCCGCTCCCCAGACCATCAATCATTTTGGCCTGGCGGTCATCCTCGGCGGCTTCACTCTCGGATTCCTCATGGCAACGTTGCTGGTGTCGACGCTGGACGCGTATTACGCGCAACAGTCCGCGGAAAGTGCTCAGCGCCTGTACACTCTGAACCGCGAACTCGAGACTGGCAGCGCCGATATTTCCCGGATCAATGCGCTGTTACAGCAAGAAGTGCAGATTCGGACACAGGCCGAAGAAGCACTGCGCAAGGCGAGGGACGAGCTCGAAACGCGGGTGATTAATCGCACGCAGGCGCTGCGCGCCAGCGAGCAGCAATTGCGGCAGCTGTTCGAAGAACGAGAGGATCTATCCCGCGATCTGCACGACAATATCGTGCAATCAATCTACGGCGCGGGTCTGAATCTAGAGCAGATCGCGCGGCTGATTCGAGAGAATCCGACCCAGGCCGCCGCGGAAGTGGCGGTGGCCATCGGAGACCTGAACGGCGTTATCCGCGACATACGCCGCTATATCGACGGACCTGCCGAGCGGACCAGCGCAACGCCATTGCGGGACAGTTTGGCTAAACTGGTCGAAGCCTCGAGACCCAATTCGAGTTTGCGCTTCCTGCTGGAGGTGGACGCAGCCGCGGATGGTCAACTCACCCCGGAGGAGGCCGAGCAAGTGTTACAGATCGCCCGCGAGGCCATGAGCAATGCTCGCCGCCATTCCCACGCGAAGCACGGCACGGTCAGCCTGCGGCTGAACGATGACGGTGTGACGCTCGAAGTCACGGACGACGGCGACGGCTTCGATCCGGCCGCGCTGAAGCACGAAGGCAGTGGGCTTTACAACATGAAGGCGCGTGCGCAACAGATCCGCGCGCGGCTCGAGGTCCTTTCTTTACCCGGTAAGGGTACCCGCATCGTCGTGCACATTTCCAGGAGCCAGAAAGCCAAATGACACCGGAAAACGTCCGCCCGCTGAAGGTGCTATTGGTGGACGACCACCACATCGTTCGCGCGGGGTTGCGCACCATCATAAGCCGAACAGGCATTGAGGTTGTCGGAGAAGCCGGCACGGCGGCGGCGGCAGTCAAAGAGGCTGCGCGGCTTGAGCCGGACGTGGTGTTGATGGATGTGCGCCTACCCGACGGCAGCGGCGTTACTGCCTGTCGCGAGATTCGAGCAGCCAATCCGCATATCAGAGTATTGTTTCTAACCGCTTTTGAGGACGACAGCGCGCTGCTCGCTACTGCCTTTGCCTCAGCCGGCGGCTACCTACTGAAAGAGATCGCCGCCGAACATCTGATTCAGGCGATTCGGACCGTGGCAAGCGGGCTGTCGGTACTCGGTCCGAGCGTCGTGCAGGCGGTTCTGGGGCGCATGCGTACCCTTGCGGCCGCCGGCGGGCATCACCCTGAGAGCGCACCACTTTCCAATCAGGAGCGCAGGGTGCTTACACTTGTCGCAGACGGCAAGACCAACAAGGAAATCGCCGCTGCGATGGGGCTTTCACCAAAAACCGTCAAGAACTATCTCAGCAATGTCTTCGAAAAGCTCCAAGTCAGCCGCCGTTCGCAAGCGGTTGCGCGAATAGTTCGCGGCGCATAGGGCCATTCGGCCCCGATGCCGGCTCTACCGTGCCGATTGCCGACGGCTCAGCATGCCCGCTTGTCAGGGCGTGGCCAAACGAGGCACTACCGTGAAAGGAATTCTTGACCGGCAGTTGCTCCAGCACAATCCCGATGCCCTCCTTGCCATTTCGGAGAATGGCGAGATTTTGCACTGGAACGATGCCGCCGAAGCCATTTTCGGCTACTCGTGTGACGAAGCCCTCGGACGCCTGCTCAACGACCTCATCGTGCCCCCGGATCGAAGGGATGAAGAACGCCGGATTCGGGAGGACGCGCTACGGCACCGGTTGGCGGTCTATGAATCGGTGCGCCGGCGCAAAGACGGTTTACTGCTGCACGTCAGCGTCACCACCAAGGCAATTCGCGATGCCGGCGGCAATCTTGAATTCTTTCTCTCCACCAAAAAAGACGTCACTCATTTGAAAGTCCTGCGCGATGCCAAATTGGTGGAATCGAAGTTCCGCGACCTTCTCGAATCCACGCCGGATGCCATCGTCATGGTCAATGTCACCGGCCGTGTCGTGCTGATCAATTCCCAGGCGGAAAATGTCTTCGGCTATGGGCGCGCGGAAATGATGGGCCAACCCGTGGAAATGCTGCTCCCGCAACGTTTTCACGCCGCCCATCACGGCCACAGGGGACAATTCTTCGCGCAGCCGCGCACGCGCACGATGGGCGCCGGCCTCGAACTCTACGGGCTGCGCAAGAACGGCGAGGAATTTCCCGTCGAAATCAGTCTCAGCACGCTGAGCACCGAAGAAGGGCCGATGGTGATGAGCGCGGTTCGCGACCTTACGGATCGCAAGAAGGCGGAACAGAAATTCCGCAGTCTGCTGGAGTCGGCGCCGGATGCCATGGTCATTATCGGACATGACGGCAAAATAGAACTCGTCAACTCCCAGACGGAAGAACTCTTCGGTTACCGACGCGAGGAGCTGTTGGGACAGCTCGTGGAAATACTGGTGCCTGAGCGCTTTCACGCGATACATCCGGGCCATCGCACGAGCTTTTTTGCACAACCTCGCGCTCGCTCGATGGGTGTGGGATTGGAGCTGAACGCGCGCCGTAAAGATGGTACCGAGTTCCCCGTGGAAATCAGCCTGAGCCCCCTCGACACTTCGGAAGGGCAATTCGTCTCCAGCGCCATTCGCGACGTCACCGACCGAAAGCGCTTCGAGAACGCCTTACGGCAGAAAAACGTGGAGCTGGCAAACGCCAACCAGGCAAAGGACAACTTTCTCGCCAATATGAGTCACGAGCTGCGCACTCCCCTCAATGCGATCATCGGATTCGCGGGCACGCTATTGATGAGCTTGCCCGGCCCGCTGACGTCAGATCAGGAGAAACAACTCAAAACGCTTCAAGCTAGCGCCAGGCACCTGTTAGCGCTGATCAACGATCTGCTCGATGTCGCGAGAATCGAGGCGGGCAAGATTGAACTTCACTTCGAATTGGTTGATTGCCGGAGCGTGATTCAGGAAGTGGTCGCCGCGCTAAGTCCAGAGGCAATCCGCAAGGAACTCGAGTTCCAGGCAATACTCCCGGCAATTGATCTGATGGTGCGGACCGATCGGCGAGCGCTCAGCCAGATCGTGCTGAACTTGGCGAACAACGCTCTGAAATTTACCGACCGCGGCAGCGTGTGCATCGAGGTGAGTCGATGTAGCATGAATCGCGGGAAATCGGTCGCAATAAGCATCAGAGATACGGGCAAAGGTATCCGTCCCGAAGACCAGCCCAGGCTGTTCGAACCGTTCACCCAGGTCGATATCTCCAAGACGAAGATCCGCGAAGGCACGGGGCTCGGGTTGCACCTGAGCCGACAACTTGCCGAACTGCTCGGAGGGCAAATCACGTTCCAGAGCGAATACGGCAGGGGCAGCACGTTCACGCTGGCGTTATTTGCGGACTGACAGATGGCCGCGAGAATCCTGATCGTCGAGGACAATCCTGAGAATCTCGAGCTGATGACGTACCTGTTGGGTGCCTCTGGGTATCCCACGCTCAGCGCAAGGGACGGGGTGGAAGGGTTGCGGATCGCAATCGAAGAATTGCCCGATTTGATCCTATGCGACGTGCAATTACCCAAGATGAGCGGCTACGAAGTGGCGCAGCAGGTTAAACGAACCAAAGAGCTTTGCGGGATTCCGCTGATCGCCATTACGGCGTTCGCGAGAGTCAGCGACCGGGCCGAAGCCCTGGCCGCCGGGTTTGACGGCTATTTTTCCAAGCCTATCGATCCCGAAACCTTCGTTCAGCAGCTGGAGTCATTTCTAAGACCGGATTTACGTCTCGCGGCGCCGGTACGGTCTTGGTCCGTCATCAATCCGATTCCAAAGCCTTCTGCGAGAACGAGAGCGGTTCTCGTTGTCGACAATGTGCAGGCCAATCTGGATCTGTCCGTCAGCCTGCTTGAATATTCGGGCTTCACGGTCGTTACCGCCCGAGATCCGAAGGAAGCGCTACGGCTCGCGCGCCAAGCCCGCCCGGACCTCATCTTGTCCGACGTTTGCATGCCTGGATCCAGCGGCTATGACTTCATCCAGGAAATCAAAAAAGACCACCGATTGTCCTCAATTCCTTTCATTTTCATTACTTCGACGGCAACGACCGAACGAGACCGGCTACACGGGCTTGCGCTTGGCGCGGTGAAATTCCTGTTCCGGCCCATCGAGCCGCAGCAGTTGCTGAAGGAAGTTGAGGACTGCTTGATCCAAACGGACGAACCCTGACCGTGGCAACGATTCTTGCCGTCGACGATGACCCCGTCAATCGAGAATTCCTGGTGACACTTCTGGGCTACCAGAAGCATCGGCTTCTCGAGGCCAGTGATGGCGCCGAAGCGCTCGCGCTGGTCAGAGCCCATCAGCCCGATCTCGTGATTACCGACATCCTGATGCCGACGATGGACGGCTATGAGTTCGTACGCCAGCTGCGCGCCGACCCGGCCATTGCAGCGACCGCCGTCGTATTCTTCACGGCGCACTATCACAAGAATGAGGCCGAGTCGCTGGCCAGGAGTTCCGGGGTCGCCCATATCCTGACCAAGCCGTGTGAACCTGAACTCATTCTTCGGATTGTGGAAGAGTCGCTCAGCACGCAGCCGGACTTGAAAAGACGGCCGTTGCCGCAGGACTTCGATCAGCAGCATCTGCGCGTCATTACCGACAAGCTGTCGCAAACCGCCGATGAGCTGCGAATGTCCAATCAGCGTCTGGCCGCGCTCGTCGATATCAATTTGAAGCTTGCCTCCGAACGCGATCACCGGCAGTTGTTGAACGTTGTGTGTCCTGCTGCGCGCAATCTGCTTGGAGCAAAATATGCTGCGCTGGCCGCAAGACCCAGCGGTATTGAAAGCGAGGTCTATTTTGTTGCCAGTGGCATGAATGCCGCGACTATTGCGCGTATGGGCCGCCCGACATTGATCGATGGTGTGGTGGGCGGAGCGTTCGTCGAGCGGCAGTCGCGGCGTCAGACGAATCCGCAGGCCACGGGGTTGCCGACGCACTATCCGCCTGCGCATTCACTGCTGGTTGCCCCCATCGTCTCGCCTGCGCACGTCCATGGTTGGATATGTCTTACCGACAAGATAGGAGCGGACGAATTCAGCGCGGAAGACGAACGGCTGCTCGGCATACTGGCGGCTCAAGTTGGCCGCATCTATGAGAACGCACGTCTGCACAACGACGTGCAGAGATACGCAACCCGGCTCGAGGCGGAAATCGAGCAACGCAACCGCGTCCAAAAGGCGCTGATAGAAAGCGAAGGGCGATTCCGGGAAATGGCGGAAAACATCCGCGATGTGTTCTTCCTCGTCGACGCCCACAGCAATCGCATTCTATACATCAGTCCAGCCTATGCAGAGATCTGGGGCCGCAGCTGCGAAAGCGCGTATGCGAATTCTGAATCGTGGACAGAGGCCATCGATCCCGAGGACCGAGCGACGACCCACGCCCGTTACAAGGCAGCAATGTCGGGAGGGAAGTTCGATTACGAGTACCGAATCGTCCGTCCGGATCGTTCGATGCGCTGGATCGAGGCGCGGATCTTTCCAATCCTCGACAATGCCGGCAGGATTGTTCGCATCGCAGGTGTCGCCGCCGACATCACCGAGAGAAAACACGCGACGAACGAGTTGCGGGAAAAGGACCGCCGGTTCAGCGAGCTGCTGGACAATGTCGAGTTGGTTTCGATGATGCTCGACACGAATGCGCGCATCACCTACTGCAATGATTACCTGCTGCAATTGACCGGTTGGCGACGCGAGGATCTCTTGGGGCAGGATTGGTTCAAGTTATTCGTGCCACCGGAAGTCCGCGGTGTGGAGACCGCTTTTGCGTCTCTGATCGCCGGCCTGCCGAAGCCGATGCATTATGAGAATGAAATTCTCACGCGTTCGGACGAGCGGCGCCTCATTCGCTGGAACAATTCGCTGCTCCGCTCGGGAACCGGCGAGGTCATTGGAACGGCAAGCATCGGTGAAGATATCACCGAGCAGAAACGATATCAGGAGTCGCTGCGGCGGAGCGAAGAGCGAACGCGGCTGATATTCGAATCGGTTGGCGAGGGCATTCATGGCATCGACCTGAGCGGAAGGATCATTTTTGCAAATTCCGCGGCCGCGAAATTGCTCGGATACAGCATTGAAGGCCTTATCGGCAAGCGCGCGCACGCCACAATACACCACTCAAGGGAGGATGGAATACCCCATCCGATCGCCGACTGCGCGATACATGCCACCATGCACGACGGGCACATCCGCCGGGTGGAGAACGAAGTATTGTGGCGCAAGGACGCGTCCAGCTTTCCTGTCGAATACACCACAGCTCCCATCCGTAACGATCGGAAGGAGATAACAGGAGCGGTGGTCGCATTTCGAGACATCACCCATCGAATGGAAGCGGAGAACCGGATCAGACGCCTGAATCGCGTCTACGCCATGTTGAGCGGTATCAATTCGCTGATCGTACGCGTGCACGATCGGGAAGCGCTGTTCAGGGAAGCATGCCGGACTGCGGTTGAAGCGGGCGCATTCAGAATGGCGTGGATCGGTGTGATCGACGCGCAAACACTGGATGGCAAGATTGTCGCGTGGTATGGCGGCGAGGAAGGCTACGTCGAGACGATCAGGCTCACGGCGCGCGAGGGGATGCCCGATAGCCAGCGGCCGGCCTGCCGGGCGTTGCGCCAGGCGCAACCCGTCATTTGCAACGACATTGCGACGGAACCATCCCTGAGTGAGCTCCGTGAGGATCTGCTCGGACGGGGGCATAGGTCTGTAGGTTGTTTTCCTCTATCGATGGCAGGGCGGCCGGTCGCGGTGATCGCGCTGTTCGCGGGCGAGCCCGATGCCTTCGACGAGCAGGAAACACGGCTTCTTTTGGAACTGTCCGGCGACATTTCATTCGCGCTGGATCACATTGAAAAAGAAGAGAGACTGAACTATCTCGCCTATTATGACGCGCTTACGGGACTTGCCAACCGGAGCCTGTTTCTCGAGCGGGTGGCACAGCACGTGCGCAATGCAGGCGGCGGCAGGCACAAGGTTGGCGTGGTTCTGATCGATTTGGAGCGTTTCAAGAACATCAACCACAGCCTTGGCCGGCCGGCGGGCGATGCACTCTTGAAGCAGGTGGCGGATTGGCTGACGCGCCAGCTCGGAGACGCCAACCTGTTGGCGCGAGTGGATGCGGATCATTTTGCCGTGATGCTTCCGAAAGTGCAGCACGCAGCCGAGCTGGCGCGGATTGTGGAGAAAGTAACGGTCGACTTTCTGCACTGTCCATTCCGCCTGAATGACGCCGTGTTTCGCATCGCCGCGAAGTTTGGAGTAGCGCTGTTTCCGGATGACGGTGCCGACGCTGACACCTTGTTGAAGAACGCCGAGGCCGCCCTGAAAAAAGCCAAGGTGGGCGGCGAGCGATACCTGTTTTACGCGGAGAAAATGTCCGAAATGGTGATCGGCAGGCTCATTCTGGAAAATCAGCTGCGCGAGGCGCTCGACAAGCAAGAATTCGTCCTCCATTACCAGCCCAAGATCAACCTCGTCAGTGGGAAGGTCACCGGCGCCGAGGCGCTGATCCGGTGGAACGATCCGCGTACGGGATTGGTGCCGCCCGGCCGGTTCATTCCGATCATGGAGGAAATCGGATTGATCCAGGAAGTTGGGCGTTGGGCGCTAAGCAAAGCCGTCGAAGATTACCTGCGCTGGTGCAATGCCGGCCTGGCTGCCGTGCGGATCGCGGTCAACGTCTCGCCGCTGCAATTGCGCAATCGCGGCTTCATTGCCGAGATTAACGAGGCCATGGGCATCGACGCACGAGCGGCGACCGGACTGGAACTGGAGCTCACCGAAAGCATGGTCATGGAGGACATCAAGCGCAGTATCGCCATCCTACAGATGGTCCGCGCTATGAACGTCACCGTAGCGATCGACGATTTCGGCACTGGGTTCTCCTCGCTCAGCTATATATCGAAGTTGCCGGTCGACACGCTGAAAATTGACCGCTCGTTCGTGGACGACATGACGGCGGCGCCGGAGGGAGCGGCGGTGGTGTCCACGATCATCAACTTGGCGCATTCATTGAAGCTCAAGGTAGTGGCCGAGGGCGTTGAAACCGAGGAGCAAGCGCAGCTGCTGCGGGGGCTGAACTGCGACGAAATGCAAGGCTATTTGTTTAGTAAACCACTGTCCTGCGAGATCTTCGAAGCCAGATACCTGGCCCCTTCTTCCTCCGATCGAACTTCCGATTTGTCTTGATCATCGCTGCGTCAGACGCGCCGCGTCTTGCCGATATCCTACCATAGTAGTATAAGTGTAGGATGAAATCTAAAACATCCCTCACCTTGTCCGAGGACCTCGTAGCCAGTATCGATAAGCTCGCAGGCCCGAAAATGTCGCGTTCAGCATATATTGAGCAAATCCTGCGTGAATTCGTTGAGCGGCGAGCCCAAGCGCGGAAAGATGCCCGAGAGGTCGCTGCGATCAACCGCCACGCGGTGCAGCTTAATTCGGAGATGAGCGATGCGCTCACCTTTCAGGTGAACTCGGAGCGCGAATGAGGCGCGGCGAGCTATACCGAGTGCGTCGACCTCCGGGCGACCCAAAACCGGCTCGTGTCTTCGTCGTCGTCAGCCGCCAACCACTTATCGATTCCAGTTACTCGACCGTCATCTGCGCTCCTGTATTCACGCAGTGGCACGGACTTCCCACCCAAGTTTCGGTGAACACCGCCGAAGGCCTCAAACACGAAAGCGCGATTCAGTGCGATGGACTGATGAGCCTGGAAAAATCTCGATTGACAGATTACGTCGGCGAATTGGCTTCCGATAAATTGCGCGAGCTCGACAGCGCCCTGCTCATTGCCCTTGGGCTCCCGACCGGAGCACGACCGCCAGGCTAGGCGGTACCACGCGGTCCAGTGAATTTTCTCTTCAGGGCAGCTTGAGTCATTATTCGAACCCTGGCGGCGGGAATCTAGCCTCGCCGATCCGAGGAACCGTCATCCGACAAGGTCCGGTAGCAGCCACCTTTTGTAAGGGGTGTTTTTGGGGGTACCGGTACCGGCCAGAATCATAAACTCAAGAAATTGCCGGCCTTTTCTATCCAATTTCGGTTCCGTCCCGGGGAGCCACCTTTCAAAATTTGAATGACGCAGCCGCGTATGGGTCGCTTGACGGCGTCAATTCGAACCGCCGACAGAAAACAAGGCCGGTTCGACGACAGCGCCGCGCAGCGGCGATGGCGATCGCCCGTAGGGCGACCCGAAGGGCGAGGCGCGCAGCGCCGAGTAATCCGTCCCGGGGAGCCATGAAATCAATAACTTATGAGAATAATCCGTTGATTTGGTGTCACGCAGATGCTGTTCGACAAGGACCACGGGCTGGAAATACTCGTCCGTGCTATGTCAACGATTACCGCCACATATCGATACGCCCTTTTATCGCTCAACGCGGCTGACATCCATTAATCCACGAGGTGGTGGAATGTTGCAGAAAGGCGCGAGCCTCGGCCTTTAACACGCTTATCAGTGCGTTCGCCCGAACCAACGAAGCCAGCTCGATTTGTTCTTCCGAATCCAGCAGACTTTCTGTGTTCCGTTCGGCCAAGTATTCGTAGCGAGTTTGGAGTTCGTCATCAGCTTGCATGCGCAGCAAAGCGGCCGCGAATTCAGCGTTTAACTCACGACGCAGCGGACGCAACAATCGCTCAAGGCTACTTCTGTCTCTCATATCGATCATGATCGCCACGCCTTTCGCTCGAGCTTGAGAGTATAGCCACGATAGCCAAGGCGCCGCGACAGCGTTTACGGATCAGGCTGCGTCGTTCACGGCTGGCTTGCGAGGGGAGCGGGTTACGAGTTTCCGCTCGGATGTTGCCTGCCTCTCGCGAATGTCCTCGCAAATTGCATGCAGGTCATAGCCGAATTTCTTGGCTTGCTCGTCTCGGACTCGATGAATTTCTTCCACGATTGGATCACGCCACATGCTCTTTACTCCTCTACTAGCTCGGGCGGCGTACAAATCACGGGTGGTTCGTATCCCGCGATCCTACAAATCAATTCAATCTTTGGACGCATAATCGCATTGGCGATGTGCGTGCAGTTCCACGTCAACAGATAGTCCATACCGTGAACGGTCGCAATTGCTATATGCAACGCATCCGCCTTCGCCTTTTGTGGCAGGGCGGCACCGAGCAGTAATTTGGCGGCTAGTATCTCAGCTTGGTCCGTCAGTTCTAGCTCCGGCAGGTCTTCCAGCGCCCCCATTCGCCGCTTCACGGCATCGGGGTCACCGCTGCTGACCTCGCTGATCACGAGTTCCGATATGAACAGCTCGAATTTAATGCGAGATTCGTCCCACCACTTTCGGGTGGCCTCCTGGTTGGCCGCCATCACCAATTCGGGGCTTCTCCACGCCGTGAGATAGCTCGGAATTGTCGTCTCGATGTAAACCGATGGTTTCATCCTGGATAGCCTACGTCAAGACTAGCGCATCGATACGCAGAATCGCGTCTTTCAGTGGCTTGAGATCCTTCTGGCACGTGTCCCAGAGGATGGTTGGATAGGTTTCGTGGTAATCGTGCGGCAGGACATTGCCGATACCGGCGATTGCGCGCCAGGGGATTTGCACTTCCCGATCCTTGTATTCATCGGGAAGGCAGCGGCTGGCTTCCGACAAGATCTCAAGATTTCGCTCTACAAGCTGTCGGATGCGCCGATCCGCGCGAAATCTCTCGAAGTCATACCCCGCAATATCCGTCTCGATATTGGCGATCGCCTCGAGAATGTGACGGACATAGATTGCCGGGTCTTTCTCCATCAGAACACGGCTTCAGCCTCGCGAAGAACACGATCCCGAATGGCGGGTTCGAGCCCCCCTCTTGTGACGACATCGACTTTGCGTCCGAGCTGATCCTCTAGGAAATCCTTCACTGCGACCAGATCGATCAAACTGAATTGGGCATCAGGGGTGACATCGACGAGCAAGTCGATGTCGCTGTCGGGGCGAGCTGCGCCGCGGACTACCGACCCAAAAAGCGCAACCGATGTGAGTCCACGCTGGCGCAACGGCTTCTCAAGCGCAGCGAGTTCGGCAACGACGTCGTTCTTCCTGGGCGATTCGCGAGCGCGCCTCGTGAGCGGTGCCCTTTCATTCTCGACGTGAAGCCGCAGCGCTTCGCGGATCACTTCGCTAGCATTGTTATAGAGGCCGGACGCGACCTTGCGCCGCACGTATTTCTCGAGCTCTGCTGTCAGCGAGACGTTCATGGGCTCCTCGTTCGATCACAGTCAAAGTATAACACACTTTAGCAAAGTCTGTTATATCGATGAGGATCTAAGAGCCGCCCGAAGGCGGCCTGCTGAAGCCAAAATTTGTGCTGCCGCTACCGCGAACGGTCATAGGCCGATGCCTACTCACGGGCGCGAAGAATTTGCACGGTGTTCGTTCGTACTTCGTAGTGCCGGGCAATTGGCTCCACGCGCGAGAGCAGTAATCGAGCTTCCGGCTCGAACACGGGGGTCGAATAGTCGGCTCCAGCAAACAGGCGGACGGATTCGATAGAATCAAATAGGTTCACAACGACGAGCTCGACCTCTTCCGTGCCTTCACTACGCAGAACGTACCCTCCACGGTACCCGGCGACGCGCTCGAGTTCGGGGAGAACCCTTGATTTGAGGAGAGACTCATAGGCATCGGCGTTGCGAACCTCGGTCCATCCCCTCCAATGTCGCGCAATCATTGACATCCTCTCGTGCATCCGTGAGGCAATCCTATCGCACCGTGTGAACGGCAGCTATTCTGCCGGCATTTCGGGTACTCGAAGGACCGTTCTTGAGCCACGAATTGCCGGTCAGCGTTGCGCCATCGGCGCCGTGGCTCGAAGACGACCTTGCCAGAGACCCCCAGGTTGCAAACTTGGCACCATCTGTTGCTTTCATTGACAACATCAATTTCATGTTGCTACGATAAGCAACATGAAGGCCGAGCTACTCTTGCGTGAACGGCTCATTGAGGCACGCTACGTCTTCAGCAACCTCGACACCCTACAAGCGGATTTTTGGACTGAAGTGAACAAGCGGAGGAAACGAAAATGAGTACCGTCACAATAGGCGTAGCTTCTCTTGGTGACACCCAGCGACGTACAACAGCCGCGTTCCGCGGCAAGAAACAAGGTGCGCGCATTTCATTTGCCTCTGAAGATCTTCTTTGGAAGACGCTCACGCCGAAACGTTGGGCGCTTCTCAAGCTGATGGCCGGCCAGGGCTCCATGGCTATACGCGAGATTGCTCGTCGCGCGGAACGCGATGTCCGCGCGGTCCACAGCGATATTCATGTTTTACTTCGAGCAGGCGTTCTGGAGAAGACTACGGAGGGTGGCGTTGCCTTTCCTTATGACGCCATCCACGTGGATTTCCTGCTAAAGGTTGCGTGACCAAACGGGCAGCGGCAATTTGGCCGGGTCGATGCCGAGGTATCTGCAATCGGAGAAACATGAACCGTCTTCCGGCAACGTCCGGCGACAGCCGCCTTTTGCAATAGGTATTTTTGGGGATATCGATACCTGCCGCAAACAGAATCTCAATAAATTGCCGGTGTTTTCTCCCTGATTTCGGTTCCGTCCCGGGGAACCACCTTTCAAAAATTTGAATGACGCAGCCGCGTATGGGTCGCTTGACGGCGTCAATTCGAACCGCCGACAGAAAACAAGGCCGGTTCGACGACAGCGCCGCGCAGCGGCGATGGCGATCGCCCGTAGGGCGACCCGAAGGGCGAGGCGCGCAGCGTCGAGTAATCCGTCCCGGGGAGCCAATATACTCAATAGGTTACGAGCGATTCCCGCTCGACCCACGTCTAAGAAATTTGAGCATGTAGGCACCGTGTAGGCACCCCGCACAATTTCGAGGCGCACGCTACATAAATAGGGTGGTCTAGACTGTGTCGACCAGGGGATCAAATGCGCGTGGTCGTGCAGGAAGTCGGCTACGAAGCGCTGACTCAATGCGAGACACTAGGCACAAAACTCGCTCACCGGGCGATTGGGGTACGCCTCATGCAGAGCGTGGTCGTCCAAATCAGCGGCGCAACCCGCTCGATCTCACTGCGAGCTTCCTTAGAAGACCGCCAGCATTTCCTCCATCATGAAACGCCGTACGCCGGCGCGCGCCGTCCTCTCCGGCTGCGTGATGGGTTGCGATGTGGGTCCAAAACACCCAGGACCAATCCCCGCCACGAGTGTCGTAGTGGAAAACTGGGCGCGGATGAAATTGCCGGCGAGGCCGAGGATGAGGTTATCAGTGCGCTTACCGTGGACCTCCAGTTCTGCGCCGTAGACCTTTGCCGCGCGTGGTGAGAGCCTGCGGCGACTCAGCGTCGTGTTCCCGGCGCGAATAGTAACTCACGTCAGCACGCAGACCTTTTACTTTGACCGAGAAGGCTTCTCGAAAAGACTAGACTACCCGGCAGCACACGATGACCATACGCAAATTGCCCAGATATTTTCCGGGCATCAGCGCTTCCCAGGAATTCTTGTACCGACTTCGCGTCGACTACGGTTGAGCATAGGAACGGAAGGAATGCCCGTCGCGAAACCCTCACTCGTCGACGCCGAGATCTTCGATGCCCAATTCGAATAAAAGTCGCCTTTGCACCGTGCTCAGGTGGCAATGCCGTCTTGCCCTGGAGAGGCGCAGAACGTTTTTCCGTAGGAACATTCTGACTTGACGACCATGCGTCATGGGGGCAACCTACCTGGTTCATGGGCTGAACACCGACGGGGTTGGCGCTCCGCTCGGAGTTGCCGTCCGAGCGTGAGCAGCGCCTCGAGCAAGGAGGACTTTCCGCATCGCTTATCGGGCTTAAGGAAGGTCTCAGTGACGCGACGTGTCGATGCGTGCGACCCAGGTACAGAGCAAGAGCGCGGAACCCCGAACGCTTCCACGGTCGGCGGCTCGCCCCGTACTCAAAAAGAGGACGACACCGCCGCGGTCGGCCCGCCCGCTTTGCGAGGGAAAATCGCTTCGTTTGGTCCTTTTCGGCTGCACGCGACCGAGAGGCTTCTCGAGAAGAACGGCACTCCACTTAAGATCGGCAGCCGTGCCCTCGACATCCTGATCACGCTGCTCGAGCACGCGCCGGAAGTGGTCAGCAATCATGACCTCATCCGGCGTGTCTGGGGACAATTAGTCGTCGATGAGGTCAGTTTGCGCGTTCACGTTGCCGCCCTTCGCAAGCGACTCGGCGATGGAGACTCGTCTGTCAGCTACATCGCCAATATCCCGGGCCGCGGCTACTGCTTTACGGGAGCGGTGACCTGGGCGGAGGCTCGAGCGACGCCGAGAAAGGCCCGCACGGCTGCGCCGCAGCTGCCTCGAGAGCCCTTGCTGATGGTGGGACGCGACATTGCGATTCGTGAGCTCACTGCCCAGCTGAAAAAGCAGCGCTTTGTATCGATCGTCGGGGCAGGCGGGATCGGCAAAACCACCATCGCCTTAACATTGGCGCACCGGATGCTTGCCGAATTTGAGGGGGCCGTTCACTTCCTCGATCTCGGGGCCGTCGAAGATCCACGGCTGCTCGCGAGTCTGCTTGCCTCCCAACTGGGTCTCGTGACGGTTTCGGACCAGCCGTTGCCGGTTATCCTGACGCATCTGCGCGAGCAGCGCATGCTGCTGGTGTTCGATAGCTGCGAGCACCTCATCGAGGCCATCGCGGCTCTGGCCGAGAACATATTCCGCGATGCTCCCCAGGTTCACATTTTGGTCACGAGCCGGGAGGCACTGCGGGCCGAGGGCGAGCAGGTGCATCATCTGGCGCCCCTTGAGTGCCCGCCGCCGGATACAGAGTCGCTGACCGCGGCACAAGCCCTTGGCTTTCCGGCGGTGCAGCTGTTCGTCAAACAGGTCGCCCATAGCGGCCATGCGTTCGAGCTGACGGATGCCGATGCGCCGATCGTGGCCGAGATCTGCCGCCGATTGGATGGCATCGCTCTCGCTCTCGAGCTCGCCGCCTCCCGGGTCGCAGCGCACGGAGTTCAAGGCACGGCATCCTTGCTCGACCGGCAGTTCAGGTTGCTCTGGCGCGGACGCCGCACCGCACTGCCGAGACATCAAACGCTCAGCGCCACGCTGGACTGGAGCTACAACCTGCTGTCCGCGACTGAGCGGCTGGTTTTACGGCGCCTGGCGGTCTTCGTCGGGAGCTTTTCTCTCGAGGCGGCCCTGGATGTGGTCGCTGAAAGCCTCGATCCCGCCGAACTCACGGAAACGCTCGCCACGCTCGTTGACAAATCGCTCTTGACTTCAGATCGCACGACTGCGATGCGCTATCGGCTGCTCGACACCACGCGGGCCTACGCGTGGCAAAAGCTCACCGAAAGCGGCGAGGATCTGAAGATCGTACGACGCCACTGCGAGCACATGATTCACGCCTTGGAGCAGTTCGGAGCCACGATCTGGGCGCCTTCGAGCCCCGAGAGTATCGATTTCTTCGTCTTGAACCTCGGCAACCTGCGTGCTGCGCTCGAGTGGAGCTTTTCGGATCAGGGAGACAGTGGGCTCGGAGCGAAGCTGACTGGTGCGTCGGCCTGTTTATTCTTTCAGGCGGGCCTTCTGCCCGAGTGCGCGGCTTGGACCGAACGTGCCATAGGAGCCCTTGACACCCTGAGCAAAGGGACGCCGCTCGAGTTGGAACTTCTCGCCTGCTTTGCGTCGTCGTTCATGATCACGAGGGGAAATGATCCGACTACACACACCGCCCTCGTTCGTGCACTAGACATTGCGGAGCGCCTCAAGGCTGCTCCGATGCAGCTATATCTCCTCCATGCGCTTTATAAGTGGCAGATTCGAAGCGGCGATCTTCGCGGCTTCAGAGAACTCACGGATCGGGTCGCAACCGTAGCCAAGGAGATTCCGGACCCCTTGGCCGACGCTATCGCACATGGCTGTTTTGCCATTACGTGTTTTTTCACCGGCGACAATCACGAGGTTCGCAGGCATGCACACATTGCACTCGCCGCCCCGGTTCACCTGTCGAAACTTAACGCAGGCGAGTTTTGGGACCGCTGGACGGAGTAAGATCCATCTTGGCGCGTAACTTGTGGGTACTGGGATACCCCGAGCAAGCAACGGCAACGGCTGAAGAAGCTGTCCAGGATAGCAGAGAACTCTGAATCATCCCTTCACTCTTTGCTACATACTGATGTCCTGTGTAATGGTCCCCCTTGAGACCGGGGACTGGCAGAGAGCGGAAGAGCTGATCCATCGCCTGTCGACCATTCGACCAAACACGAACTCCTTACCTACGCTCGGGCTTCGGTGGGCTGGCAGGGCTGCCTCGCGGTCTCGCGCGGCGACCTGTCGCGGGGAATTGGGTTGCTGCAGACCGCCCTTGCGGCTCTGCATGAGGACGGCTACGAATTGTACCGACCGCAGCTCAGCGTGACGCTGGCAGAGGGTCTTGCGAAGACAGGACGAGCGCGAACTCGCCTACAGCACGATCTGCGAGGCTGTCAGCTGGGCTGAAACCCGTGGTCGCGTACTCGACTTGATCGACCTGTTGCGCGTGAAGGGCGAGATCCTCACATCGATGTCACAGCAGGACACAGGCGAGGGCGAGGCATGCTTGCTGCAGTCGCTTCAGCTTGCGCGGCAGCGGGGACTGCTCTCCTTAGAGCTGCGTGTCGGCATCAGCCTCGCAAGATTCTGGGCTGGTCGAGCCCAGCGAGCAAAGCGCTCGAACTTCTCGACCCGATCTTCGACCGATTTTCCGAGGGCTTCCAGACACGCGACCTCGTTGCGGCGGCTAACCTCTTGCAGCAGCTTCGGTCGCGCAACTGAGCTGCCAGAGAAGGAGCCCGGCCTGCGCGCCGCTCCTGTTCGCGAGATGCAGAGCCTTCCCAGCGGCAGGACATTCAAGCACTGAGAGTATCTGGTGACTTCTCCCCGTCCCTCGCAGGCGCCGAGTATCCGCTTGGTGAAACGCTCCGACGGCAGCGTGCGGTCGCATCTGAACCCCTCTCGTACTGGATGGCTCGAGCGCTTCTCCAACGAGCCCCGTTCCAACGCGACCTCCGCGATAGCATATAGATCAGGTGGCCATATTCCAGGGAAAGTTAGGCGCGTCCAGAAACAGCCAGTCATCGGCAGGGGCATGGTTAGGGGTATTTGCCCAAGGCGTAGTCACGAAGCCGCGGAAATTCCCGGCGTTTTCATTATGAATATGAATCCGTCCCGGGGAGCCATAAAATCAATAGCTTAGAAGAGCGCATCCGCCGGATTGGTCTCCTGATGTGGCGCTACGGGTGCAGTATCGGTGCAGTATGTGAAGCACCTCGAATCAATCGATATTCTTTGTACCTCGCGCGTCGCTCATTGTGTTGGCGATGGCCGCATCGATACGCGCCGCAGGACGTTGCCGATACCGGCGATCGCCCGCCAGGAGATTTGCGCTTCGCGATCCTTGTATTCGTTGGGAAGGCGCCGGCTGGCTTCCGACAAGATCTCAAGATTTCGCTCTACAAGCTGTCGCGCACGCCGATCCGTGCGAAACTTCTCGAAGTCATACCCCGCAATATCCGTCTCGATATTGGCGATTGCCTCGAGAATGTGACGGACATAGATCGTCGGATCCTGCTCCATCAGAACACAGCCTCAGCCTCGCGAAGAACACGATCCCGGATGGCGGGTTCAAGTCCCCTTCTTGTGACGACATCGACCCTGCGCCCGAGTTGATCCTCCAGGAAAATCCTTCACGGCGACCAAGTCGATCAAACTGAATTTGGCACCAGGAGCGACATCGACGAGCACGTCGATGTCGCTGTCGGGATGAGCTGTGCCGCGAACTACCGACCCGAAGAGCGCAAGCGATATGAGTCCTTGCTTACGTAACGGCTCCTCGAGCGCAGCGAGTTTGGAAAGGACTTTGTCTTTCCCTGGCGAATCAGGATGCGGCCTCGTGGGCGCTACTTCGCGCGCGACGTGGAGCCGCAGCGCTTCGCGGATCACTTCGCTAGCGTTGTTATAGAGTCCAGAGGCATGTGTGGCCAGCCTAAGTCCCTGAAAACCGGCTGTTTATTCCGGACTGTAAACCGGACTTAAGGAGGGGAATTTATCCTTTTTGGCAGACGTAAGTTAATGATATAAAAGTAAGCACTCCAGCAAGCCCGTACTTTCCGCCGTGATCTGACCCGGCGAAGCTTTCCACGCGGCGCTGTTGCCGCTGAGGTGGAGAGTGCGATGTCGAATCGGAACCTTGAAGGGTTGAGCGAGCGGGAGCGAGCATGTCTGGCCCATCTGGAGGAGGCCAAGAGGCTGGGCGTGAGCTTTTCGCGGTACTGCCGGGAGAAGGAGCTGAGCCTGCACCAGTGGACGTGGATCAAGCGGGCATTGGTTCGCAAGGGTGTGATCAGTGAGCGTCGCCGGGTTGAAGAATCCAAGGCGGCGGGGGGTTTGCGCCGGTGCGCATTGCCCCGGCCGCGGCGACGAGCCGACGACAGCGACGAGGACGGTATGTCGGATTCGCCATCCATCGGGTTGGACGATCGAGTGCGCGAGTTATCCGGAAGCCTCCTGGATGTCGGCGTTGATGTCGGGAGAGCGGCATGATGCGCCCGGTGGGAGATGTGAAGGTGTACCTGCACCGTGCGCCGATCGACATGAGGAGCGGCAGGAACGGACTGGCCGCGCTGGTGCGCGAAGGGATGCAGCAAGATCCATTCGCGCCACAGGCGCTGTACGTGTTCGTCGGTCGTCGCTTTGACGCGCTGAAGATTTTGGGCTGGGATCGCAACGGGTATGCCATTTGGCAGAAAAAAATCGAGAGCGATGAGAAGTTTCACTGGCCGCGCCTGCTGCAGGAGGATGTGATCACGCTTGACTGCGGAGCAATTGAACTGGTTGCTCGATGGCTACGATGTGTGGTCGGCGCCGCATCGAATGATCCGATTTACGCATGTGAGTTGAGCACTTTCATTTTGTTGAGTTATTTGTTCGGCGCGGTACAATTTGTTGGTGCTCGCGCCGAACAAAAATCCCGCAGCCCTTGCGGATAAGAACACCGAACTGTCCGTCCGTCTGAAGCTCTCCGAGGAGCAAATCCGGCTGCTGCGTGAGGAGACACACAGGCTCAGGCAAATCGAGCAAGCCTACGAGCAGCTCAAGAGCGAGCATCAGCACACCGTCGAACGCAAGGTGCTGCTGGAAGAGGAAGTGCGGTGGCTGAAGGCGCAGTACTACGGGCGCTCCACGCAGAGCACCGATGCCGCCGAACAGAACGCGGACCAGAGGATGCTGTTCAACGAGGCGGAGGTACTCGCCGCGATCGAGGCGGCGGACGAAGCGCACCGCCAGCGCACCACGAAGATCGAGGCGCACGAGCGCAAGCGTTCCGCCGATGCGGACCGCAAGGCGATCCCGGAGCACTTCCCGCGCATTGAGATCGAACACGATCTGGCGCCCGAACAGAAGATGTGCACGAAGTGCGCCGTGCCGCATCCGCTGACCCGCATCGGCCAAGAGATCCGCGAGTGCTATCGGTTCGAGCCGCCGAAGATCAGCGTCGAGCAGCATATCCGCCCGACCTATGTGTGCGAGGAGCGGCACGAGGCGCCGATCACCGCCCCGGCGCCGCCCGTCATACTGCCGAAGTCGATGGCGAGCCCGTCGTTGCTCGCGCACGTGATGAACTCCAAGTTCAACTTAGGGCTGCCGCTCTACCGGGTGAGCCAGGACCTGAAGCGCTACCGGATGGACCTGGGTCCCGGCACCCTCGGCACCTGGGTCAGCACCGTCGGCGGCGAGAAGGTCGTGCCGCTGATCAATCTGATCAGCGAGGCCTTGTTCGCCGCGCCGTTCATGCATATCGATGAGACGCCGCTGCAAATCCTGCGCAGCGACAAGGCGGTCGGGTCCGATCACTACATCGTGGTGCGGGCGGGCGGTCCGCCCGGGCAGCGCATCATCTTGTACGACTACCTGGCCTCGCGCACCACGGCGGGCTTGAAGCAGTTCTTCATCGGTCCGGACGGAGCGTACCAGGGCAAGCTCATCAGCGATGGACTGGAGCGCTATGACGACATCGCCGCGCAGCTGAAGCTGCTGCATTTTGGCTGTTTGACGCACTGCCGCACGATGTTCTTCAAGGCGCGCAAGGTCAGCCACCTACCCTCCAGCCGCACGCTGGCGAATGCGGCGATCGAGGACTACATCGGTCCGGTCTATCAGATCGAGGGACAGATCAAGGCGCTGCGGGCAGAGTATCAGCAGCGCGGAGAACCCCTGCCGCTGGAGACGGTGCTGGAGCTACGCCAGGAGAAGTCCAAGCCCATCCTGGAGAAGTTCAAAGCCTGGATCGATGAGCTCCTGCCCGGCACCCCGCCGAACAGCGCGCTCGGCAAGGCGCTCGGGTACGCGACTCGGCAGTGGCCAAAGTTGGTCCGGCACTTGGATCACCCGGAAATCCCGGTCGACAACAATTACAGCGAACAGCAGATCAAACATTTTGCGACGGGCAGAAAAGCATGGCTCTTCAGCTACGATGCCAGCAGCGCCCAGGCGAGCGCCAACCTGTTCTCGCTGGTGATGACCTGCCGCATCAATGACGTCGAGCCCTACGCGTACCTGAACTATCTGTTCGAACATCTGCCGGCAGCCATCACCGTCGAGCAGGTCGAGGCGCTGCTGCCTTGGAACCTCAAGGCGATGCTGGACGAGCAGCACAAGACATCGCAGCAGCCCCCGCAACCGTCCGCCGCCTGACGCGGCGCTCGCCGACCGCTATCCCGGGAAAAATGCCAGTACGGGGTTGATCGAGCCCCATGGGGTGATCACTCGGGCGACGCCCGTGCTGCCGGCGCTCATCTCATCCAACGGGGATGCTGAAGTGCTTACCTTTTTGGCAGACGTAAGTTAATGATATAAAATGATTTATGGCTAATACGGAAGCGGACAAAAAACAGGACATTAAAGCGGCAACCGCAGACCGCGGGGAGCTAACAACCCTGATAGAGCCACTGGTCCTCAGCGAAGGTTCTCGCCACCGCCCTGGCCTGACCGACCTGGCCGTCGAGCTGGTGCAGCGGAGCGCCGGCTTCCGCCGCTCGTTGCCCGAGAGCCTGCTGTCGTCCCTGGCGAGGCTCGTACGGTCAATGAACTGCTACTACAGCAATTTGATCGAGGGCCATGATACGCACCCGGTCGATATCGAGCGCGCGCTGCAGGGCGACTACAGCCGGGACGCGAAGAAGCGAGATCTCCAGTTGGAAGCGCATGTTGGAAGCGCTCGACACCGGCGCGGTCTGGTCAGTCGCGCGCGGCCTCGCCCGTAATGTCGCGGCATACAAAGGCCATCTCGCCGCTTGCGACCAGGCGCGACGCAACGATCTCGAAGGCCGCGGCAATCTCAGTGAAGAGGCACTTGCGGAATTCACACGCTTTTTCCTTTCTACCTGCCTCGATCAGGTCACTTTCATGGAAGGGTTGATGCAGCCGGACTCACTACGCGTCCGTATCCTGCTTTGGGCGGAGGAAGAAATCCGCCTCGATCGCCTGCCGCTGAAGTCGGGCGCGATCCTCGAAGCCATGCTTTATCGCGGCGAGCTGCCGCGCGGTGAGGCAGCGGGCATCGTGGGCACCGGCGATCGCCAAGCGCGCCGCGTCGTCTCGGCGCTGACCGAGCGCGGCGTGCTGATATCCCAGAGTAGCCGCGCGCCCTTGCGGCTGGCATTTCCGGCTGCTTTGGCCTCGCGCTGGATGCCGGGGTTGTTTCCGGATCGAGCTTGATCGTCATTGGCCAATGCCAAGAAAAAACGCCGCCAAAAAATCTGCCACCCCGAAGAAGCGGCGGTGACGCAGGGCCACGACGCTCAACCGCCGGGCCGGGTTACCAGTTTGAAGACCTGGTGGTCTTCACGGTGATGCTCTCGAAGGGCACGGTTCTGGTGCTCACCGGTAAGCTCTCTACGTCCGCTTCGCGTTGGCACGCAGAAATTCGCAGAAACCCCTTTCATCCATCGTGCCGGCGGCGAGTTCAAGGACGGCCTGCGCCGCCGCTTCCTCGCTTGCCGTGAAGCGATAGCCGTTGAGTTCGAGAAAGAGCACGCCGACGACGAAACCCGTGCGCTTGTTGCCGTCGACGAAGGGGTGATTCTGCACAATGCCCGCTGTGTACTTAGCCGCAAGCTCGACGACATCGGTGCTCTCGTAGGCGAAATGATTGAGCGGCCGTCCGAGTGCAGATTGGAGGAGCGCTTCGTCACGCAGACCCTCAGCGCCCCCGTGCTCGACAAGCTGCCGATCATGGATCGCGAGCACGAGCTCGTCCTCGATCCAGACCGGCTCGCTCATTTCGACAGGACGTGGAGCGTGTTCCGGTAGCGCGACATAATGTCCTCGGCCTTCTCCATCTTCTTTTGGAAAGCCGGATCGAAGGGCGTGAGGCGGTAGGTGTTGTTGGGACCCTCAAGAAGGAAGACCTCTTCCCCCTCGCTGGTACGGAGGCGACTGACCACCTCCTTCGGGAAGCACGAGCCCGAGCGAATTTCCCACTTTACGGACTTTGAGCGTCACCATCTCTCACCTCGACGTAACCCTCCCGGCCCCCTGCCTACGGAAGCCTTGAGGAACCACTGTACTCGTGTGAAGGATGTTATCACAATAGTAATAACATGACTACTGCGCCCAGCGCCGTGGCCCGCCCAAAGAGCACTCCAGCATCTCGCCTCGCGGCTTTCGTGCGCCCCTGTTGGGTACGGACACCTCCGGCATGACGGCATAAATGACTCTACGATTCTACGACAATCACCACGAAAGCAACTCAAGACCCGGAACGTCTCGAAAGTCCGCTGCATTCATAGTAACGAGCGTCGCGCGATGGACCAGCGCCTGGGCAGCGATCATTCGATCCAATAATTTTCGGCGCGAATACCCGACCGCCTCCACGATCTGCCGATACGCATCGGCAGCAGCATCGTCGAATGCGAGCACGGGCAGCGCCGCCAATATTGCATCGAGCCGCGGGCGGCGAATACCCGCTTGAGCGGGGTCCCGATAGACACCGCCTTCGAGTTCGACTCGGCTGATGACCGAGAGCAGGATCGCGCCTTCCAACGCCGCGATCTGTGACGTGACGGTTTCGTCGCCGTCGCGCAGATGCATCGCAACGTTGGTGTCCAGCAGATAGGCCAAGGTCAAAGCCCTGATGGTTCCGGCAGCACCTCGTCATCGCGCGCCTCGATTTCCGAGGGGCGCGGAAGCTCCTCTAATTGCTTCACCAGTTCACTGATGGGCTTTCGTGACGGATAGATGGTAAGCACATCTCCGGACCGGACGATGGTCAATTCGACCTCACGCCCGAACGCGACATTGCGGGGCAAGCGTACAGCCTCACTATTCCCACTGCGAAAGGTTCGACTATCGGCGACGGCCATTGCACCCTCCTTCGTCATCACACGTATATACGAGATATCTCTCGGGAGTGCAAGGTCCGGATATGCGGGCGCCGCCAATGGGCGTAATCCGTTGATTTTATTATATAATTGGCGCTCCTGCGTTTTTCGGTGCCGAATAGGAACGGCCGCAGGTACAAGGACCGTCCCGATTGCGTCGGCATGATGGAGCTACAGGCGTGTGCAACCGCGCCACTCGCCTCGAACATCACCGGTGCGTCGACCAAGCCGAAGCCTAAGCTCTCGGGCAGCTTGAAACGCTCGATCGCCTCGGACACTCCCGGGTCGATGTCGTAATCGTTCAATCAACCTCGAAGATAGGCGTCGGTGCCCGAGAGCCAATCCTGGCGCGGGGGACAGAACACATCGACGTCCAGAGTATCCTCGAGCGCCAAGGCGCGATGAGGTAGGTTGGAAGGAATCACCACCACTTCGCCGGCGCGCACGATGATCTCCTGCTCAACGCCCTCGGTGTCGAACCAGAAGTGAAGCGCACCGCTCAGGATGTAGGTGAGCTGCTCCGCGGGCATGGCGTCCCAGCGGTAATGAGGGACCAGTGACTTGGTGCTCGATTTCATGAGAGTACCCTCCAATTTCTCAGCTCAGAAACGGTAACTAGCTTGCGTTCCGATGGTCATTGGCGGCACCGTAGAGATACGAGTCAGCGGCCCGATGTTGAAGCTGAAGCTCGTATTGTTCGCCGACACCCAGGGTATCTTGTTGGTGAGATTGTTCACGAACAGCGTGGCGGTCCAGCGGTCCGCACTGAGTCCGATGCGGAAGTTCGCCATGCCATAGCCGGGAAGCTGGATGACCGAGTAGGACTCGTCCCAGGACGAACCCGTGTACGAGCCGTCAAGCCGCGCCTTCAGAGTCAGGTTGCCGATCGGTTGAGCGTAATCGATTGCGGCGCTGGCCGTCTCCTTCGGCACATTGAGGATGGGGACGCTGCTGCAGTGGCCGCCGCCGCAGTCGGGGAAGCTGTACCCTGAGTTTCCCAACGATCCGACGTAGGCGGGATTCACATTGGTGATATTGGCCCTGGTCCATGTCCCTGCCAGGGAGAGCGTCCAGTGCTCGGCAATCTTCGCCGCGATCTCGATCTCCGGTCCGTAGCTGCTGCCATCGCCGGCGTTGGTGGTGTATTGGGTACCGCACGAGAGCAAGGCGGTTTGCTGGACCTTGTCCCATTTGATGTAGTAGACATCGGCATTCAATCTGATCCGATTGTCGGCGAGCAGCGCCTTCTCGCCGGCCTCGTAGTTCCAGACGGTATCGGGATCGAATGAGGCGGGGCCGCCCTCGGGGCAGGCGCTCAGGGGAATCGTCATGTTCGCCCCACCGGGGCGGAAGCCCTTGGAGGCCGAAACGTACGTCGTGAGGTTTTGGTTGGGCATCCAAGCCACGTCGGCGCGCGGGATGACGCCGCTCGCAGAAGCGAAGTTGCCCGGCGGATTCGTGAGCGGCTCCGCTTGCGGGGTAAAGAAGTAACCCCACTCATTGTTGAAGGCGGACGTGTCGTAGCGGAAATAGCGCAGACCGCCCTCGACCTTGAACGTCGGGAGGAATTGCCAGGAAGCGTCGGCAAAGACCGCTTTCTGGGTAATCTCGTACAGATTGTCGATACCGAAGGTCAACCCCGCCGGATTGTTCATCGGCGGGGTCAGGAATTGCGACAGCTCAGCGATGTAGGGTGCGTTCTGCTGCTCGATGAAGGCGGAATTCAGCCGACTGTAGAAAAGACCCGTGACCCAGTGAAGCGTGTCGCTATTCGAGGAATTCAAGCGGAGCTCCTCGGTCCACTGATGCTCCGGCTCGGCCTCATAGATGGGCGTATTGATGTACGTGGGCATGCCGACCGCGGCCATTTCCGTGGGGTTTACCAGGAACGACTCCAAGGTCCAGGAGGTTGCCTCCGAGGCGTCCTGGATCTGCTCCATATGACGGTTGAAATAGCCCGTCGCGTTCGTCAGCTTGGCAAAACCGAGATCCGCCTCTACGGTCGCGGAGAACATGTCCACCCGATCGTCTATCGATTCACCGATCGGGTACGGCTGAAAGTGCGTCATGTACGCGGGCCCGGGGGGCGAATCGAACTCATCGTAGCCGCCCTGTGTCGAGTGCTGGCTGAGCGCGAGCAGGTTGATATGCAACGCATCGCTCGGCTGTATGAGCAACTCCAGGCGCCCGGAATACATCCGAGCGTCGTTTACGTCGGGGATGATTTGCGATGCCGGTGTACCCGCCACATTGCCGCGTGTGTAAGGTGGCCCATCGGGCGCGAGCACGTCTGCCGGGAACGGGTTCACTACCGTCCGGCTGATCCAGCCGCTCCGGTAGTTGTACGAGCCCACCGCGCGGACCGCCCAGTAGTCGCTGGTGGAGTAGTTGACCATGAAATCGGCGCCACCGTTGGCACGTCCGCCGTCGGTGTGCGACAGCGTCCCGTCCGTGGATCCGGTGATGGTGTTGAGCTGCGGGGCATTGGGAATCAGCTTGATGGTGCCGCCCATCGAGCTCGCTCCGTAGAGCGTTCCTTGCGGTCCACGCAGCACTTCGACGCGGTCGAGATCGTACAGATCCGGGTCGATCACAACCTTGCCGATCTGCCCCATGGCGGGGGGAGAAAGCGGAATATCCCCCAGATAGAAACCCACGGTCGGCGAGTTGCCTCCGTTCGAGGCGATACCTCGAGCCTCGAACTCGGTCTGGTTCGGACCGGAGCTGCGCATTGAGAGTCCGGGGACGTCACGTGCGACCTGCTCGAGTGAGGTGATGCCGCTGCTCTCGAGCTGGCTGCCGGAGAGGGCGGAAATACTGATCGGGGTGCTCTGCGCTGTGGACTTATACGTCTCAGCGGTCACCACCACCTCATCGAGCGTGGTGTCCGACGGACCCTGCTGCGGACCCCCATCGGCGGTGCCGGCCGCCGCCACCGAGGCGGCACCGAGAGCGACGCAGAATACGGAAAGAGCGCACAGCAGCAAGCTGCCGATTTGCTTGTTCTTCGACATTGGCATTGTATTTCTCCCAAAGGGCTCGCACTGCATCCCGTCAGCAAAACGCGGCCCGACGCTTCGATATTAGTGCGCTGCCGACCGAATGTGCTTTCAAAGGCGAGACATGACTATCGCCTTTGTGAAAGAATCTTCTGCCGTTTTGAGATTCTTTAGCAGATACTTCTGATATTGACCATCACCACGATCGAGGCACATGAACAGCTCTACCCCTGCCGCCGGTGCAGCAATCCGGCTGGATGACCTCGACCATCGGATCCTGGACGAGCTTTCCCGCGACGGGAGGCTCTCGAATACCGACCTGGCGCACCGCATCGGACTCTCTCCGTCGGCGTGCTGGACACGCGTGCGCGCTCTAGAACAGAACGGGGTGATCAAAGGCTATACGGCGATCATCGATCGCGCCGCCGTCGGCCTGCCCGAGACGATCGTCGTCGAAGTGACGCTTGAGAAACAGAGACATACCGGCAATGTCCTGGACGCGTTCGAGAAGGCGATAGCCAACTTGCCCCAGGTCATCGAGGCCGCGCTGGTGGCGGGAGATTTCGATTACTACCTGCGAGTCGCTGCCTCGAGCACGACCGACTACGAGCGCTTCCTGAGGGAGAAGCTCTATCGCATTCCCGGAGTGCGACAGGCGCGCTCCATCTTCATTTTGCGGGAGATGCGCGGATATCCATATAAGATGTGATCAAGGGGGACTTCTTTTGGGGTGCAAAAAAAATGACCCGTGCGTGCACCGCAATTCAGATTGGGCCATGTCGAACTGGACGCTGGTCATTCGTCGTGGCTATATAAAATCCTCGAATCTATACGAACCATTGCAAGAACGGAGAGATCATGCCTGCTTCAACGCTCAAGAAATTCCTGGTTCTCTATCTCGCGCCGACCCATGTATTGACGAGCTGGGCCAAGACCGACCCGGCAACTAAACAGGCCGCCGAACAAAAGATGCAAGGCGACTGGCAACGTTGGATGGTCGATCACGCGAAGATGATCACCCTCACGGAAGCTGCCGGGAAGACCAAGGCGGTCACTTCGGCCGGCGTCGGGGACATCAAGAACGACATCATGTTGTATTCGATCGTGGAGGCGGAGAACCACGACATCGCCGCAAAGGCTTTTGCCAATCACCCGCACCTGACGATTCCAGAATCTTCGATCGAAGTCATGGAAATTAGAGCGCTGGGGCCACACTAGGCGTGCGACGCTATAATGCGACGCGATCTCGACCCTTTAATTTCAACGCGGCCCTTGCCTCACCGGGGGTGGCCGGCTCCAGACCCAGTTCTGCGAGGATGCGGACGATCTTCTTGACCTGCTCGGCATTGCTTGCGGCGAGCTTTCCGCGGCCGATGAAAAGGCTATCCTCCAAACCGACGCGAACATGGCCACCGAGCATCGCCGCCTGCGTGATGAGCGGCATCTGGTGCTTGCCGGCCGCAAGCACGGACCACACATAGTCCTTTCCGAACAGGCGGTCTGCCGTTCGTCTCATGAAGACCACGTTGTCGGCATCCGCGCCAATCCCGCCAAGGATTCCGAACACGCTCTGAATGAAGAACGGCGGCTTGGCGATGCCCGCGTCGACGAAATGGGCGAGGTTATACAGGTGGCCGATGTCATAACACTCATGCTCAAATCGGGTGCCGTGGTCGGCAAGCAAGCTGTAGTTGCGCGCGATGTCTGCGAAGGTGTTCCTGAAGATGAATTTCTCGCTGTCGGCGATATAGGCTTTTTCCCAAGCGAATTTCCACTTCTCGACCTTGGAGCCCATCCCGTGGAAAGAGAAATTCATCGAGCCCATGTTGAGTGAGCACATCTCCGGAGAGAACTGCAAAGCCGCGGCCAATCGTTCCTCGGGCGACATTTCGGGACTCCCGCCCGTCGTCAAGTTGATTACCGCGTCGGTTGCCTGGTGAATGGCGGGCAGGAACTGCTGGAAGACGGCCGGCTTTCCCGTGGGAGCCCCGGTTTCCGGATCCCGTGCGTGAAGATGGAGGATCGCGGCGCCGGCCGCCGCTGCGTCGATCGACTGACGTGCGATGTCCCCGGGCTTGTACGGCAGCGCATCGGACAAGGTAGGCGTGTGAATTGCCCCCGTAATGGCGCACGTAATGATGACTTTGTTGCTCACGTAACTGACTCCTGAAATAGCGGAACCTGTGTTGAATTCGGGCGGGTTTCCCGCAGGGCGAAGCACAGCAGCACACCAATGGTCATCATCAGGATTGGAAGCCGTAGGATGTGTTCGATGCCGAATCGTTCAGCCACCAGGCCGCCCAAGATCGGTGCGAGGCCGCCGCCCAGCAATTCACCTGTCGCGATGACGACCCCGGAGGCCGTCGCCATCAATCGCGGCGGAACCGTCTCGGCGGCAATGGGCCCCACGGTCATGGTGATCAACGCATTGTTGAAGAAGTGCACGGCAAACAGACACGCGAACAATCGGTTCACCGAGGGTCCTATCGAGCTTAGAAGGGCCAGGCAGATAAGCGCACCGATGCTCGAAATCACCATGACCGGCTTTCGGCCTATTCGGTCCGAGAGCGCAGAAAGCGCGATGGTCCCCGTCATCGCGCCAAAGCCGATTGCCGACATCACTTCTCCCATCCGGCCGGTATCGAGGTCGAGATGGATGACGAGGTAGCTGGGGAGAAAGGCACTGGTGGTGATCAGGCAAGTCAGCCAGCACAGCATGCCGGCCATCAGCAGACGAATGTTTCCGTGGCGAATGACGGCTCGCCAATCGGTGAAGCTGTTTTGCGAACCGCGGTCTGACGAGTTTCCTGCCGAAATTCTCTGCGGAATGATGCGCCAGGTAAGCCAAGCAACGATCAGTCCCGGGACCAGGAAGAGCGAAAAAATATAGCGCCAATCGATGCCCTTCTTCAGGAGCGCGCCGACCAGAAGCGGCGACAGGCCCAGCCCAAACAGCACCAGCATGGTCTGCTGGAAGCCGACGTTGCGGCCATGACGTTCCGGCGGCGACAACTGAATGGTCGCGGCGATGCTGGAGGGAGTGAACGCTCCATCGGCAAAACCCATGACGAGCCGCACCAACACCAGTCCGGCAAGGCCGGCGGCCAGCCCACTCGCGCCGATTAGCAGCGAAAACACAACGAGAGACACGACGAGCACGGGCCTTTGGCCGATCCGGTCCGAGAGATTGCCCATGATGAGCGCCGCGACGCCCCAGGCGATCGCCAAGGCGCCGGTGATCGTACCGATGTCGCTGTAGCCTAGATGCAGATCCCGCGCAATCGTCGGGTACATGGTGGAGATGAGGAACCGGTCGATGCCGACGAGGCCAAATCCCAGCGACAGGATGAGGACACCGAGGACCTCGCGGCCGGTGACTGGCGACGCCTCGCTCACGCGGTCCTCTCCCGCTGCGCCTCCAGAAGATGGTTCACCTCCAGAAGATGGTTCATCAGGCGAAGTCGAGTTGCAGTCATTTCGCCCGGTGTCCACGCGCGAAACCCCTCCCCCGACTTGAAGCCGAGCCGCCCCGCGGCCACGTACTCCTCGAGCAACGCGTTGGGCCGATCATGCCGGTCGAGTGCCGGAATCATGGTCCGGTGGATGTCGAGCGTCAGATCGAGCCCGACCATGTCGGCATTTTCGAGCGGGCCCAATACCGGCAATCGCAGTCCGAAGCTGTTCTTGACGCAATCATCGAGCGTCCGTGCGTCGCATACGCCCTCCGCAACCATGGCGATGGCCTCGCGCCACAATGCATGCTGAAGACGATTGGCGACGAATCCCGGAAGGTCCTTCTTCACGTGGGCGGGCTTCTTGCCGACGGATTGCAGCAGGGTCATCGTCGCGGCGATAGTGGCGTCCGAAGTGCCGATCGACTGCACCACTTCCACCAGTGGAATGAGCGTCGCCGGATTCCACCAGTGCGTACCGACGATGCGATCCGCGGTGTCGAGACCCGCCGCGATCCGGCCGATAGGAATGACGGAGGTATTGCTCGCGAGTATGGCCGTCCGCGGCGCCCGCTCGACCAATTCGGCGAAGATTGCCCGCTTCAACTCGAGCTTTTCGGGCGCGGCCTCCGTGACGTACGAAGCCCTCGCGACCGCTGATCCGAGATCTGCCGACGTCTCGAGTCGATCCACCGCGGCCGCATCTGCACCCATCTGGGCCACCGCATCCCGTAGCCGATTGGTGAGCGTCGATCGCACCGCATCGACAGGTTCGACGACACATACCCGGTGGCCGGCAACGGCAAACACCTGGGCGATGCCGATTCCCATCAGGCCGCCGCCGATCACTACAATGTGCGGCGGGGTCATCTTTTAACCCGCCGTATATCCGCCGTCGGCGTAAAGGATGTGCCCGGTGTGAAAGTCCGACGCTCTCGAACAGAGGAACAGCAAGGGACCGGCCAGATCCTCCGGCTCCCCTAGCCGGCCCAAAGGCACCCGCGCGAGGAAGCCGGCTCTTACGGCTCTGGCCTTTTCGTCGTCCGCGAACATCCACGCCGTGAGCGGACTGCGGAACACGGTAGGCGCAATGGCATTCACGGTGATGCCATACTTGCCCCATTCGCAGCCGAGCGCCTTGGTCATTCCGTCGACCGCGGATTTGGAGGTGCAATAGGCCGAGTAGCCCGCCGGATGACCGAGTTTCCCACGCGCCGAGGAGGTGAACACCACCTTCCCGCCGCGCCCTTGGGCGATCATCTGCTTACCGGCGGAACGGGCCATCAGCCACGCACCCTCGACATTCGCAAGCATCACCTTCTGAAAGCGCTCAGGCTCCATGTCGACGATCGGCGCCACATCGTTCATGCCGGAGGCAACGACCAGAATATCGATGCCGCCATGAGCGGTGACCGCGGCATCCACGATGGCATCGCAATCGGGCCGGCTCGCAGGCCGTTTCGCGATCGCGGCAACATCGACGCCGGCCGCTTGCAACTCCCCATTCAGCAAACTCAACTCGCCGGCGTTGCCGGCTGCTATCGTGAGGCGCGCGCCCCCTCTCCCTAGGGTCGCGCACACCACTTTGCCGAATGCGCCGGTGGCTCCCACGACGACCGCCGATTTGCCGGCGACCTCGAAGAGCCGGCTCGGGTCAACGATCGGGAGCGTCATGCGGCGACCTTCGCATACGGCATCACGACCAGCATTGTGGCCACCGCGTTACCGGCGTTGCGGATGGCGCGCGCCTCACCGGCCGGGATGAAGCAGCTATCGAGCTTTCCCAGCACGTGAGTAGCGCCATCGGTCAAATCGATGGTGACCTCGCCCTCGAGGACGACGTAGATTTTCCCCGATGCTCCGGCATCCATTTCAGCACCGCCCCGCGGCAGAAAATAGCTCAAGCCAACCCAAGCAAAATCAGCGGCGCTGGCCTCCAGTCCCTGCAGCCGCAGCGACCGCATGTCGAAATGTTTGGGCGCATCGTACCGTTGCGCGTCGGCCAACCGCTTGACTTGCATGGCCTAGACCCCTTTGACCGGTCTCGATGCGAAACGCTCCCGTCGGGTCGATGATGGCGACGAGGCGCACGATGCAGCCGTCGCCCTTTTTCCAGCGCCATGGAAAGGCCGCGAATGTCACCCGCTTGCCCGTCACCTTGTCGATATCGCCGCCGATATTCTCGAAACCGCAGATGCCGGCGGACAGTATCGCGTTGTGGCAGGGCTCCCACTCGGGGAAGTCCTCGATCACCTTCCGTCCATGAAGTTTCTCGTACTCCTGGTTGATCTTCGGCAAAAGCCCATGGGGCGCCCCGGGCCCGTGGGGGCCGATGGCGGTGCCGAGGGGATGATCGAGCGCCTGGGTGTCCGATCCGCACATCTTCACCTTGCGCTTCACGAACCATTCCCCGGCTTCCTTGTAGAATCCGGGGGAGTAACCGTAATAATGCTGGTTGTCGCCGTAGTACTTGTGCCAGCCGGTATTGACGATGGCGATGTCCCCCTCGCGGATCTGCGGCCTTGCATTCTCGAGATCCGCAGCGGTGATCACTTCCCATTTTTTCTTCGGGATTGAAACCACGACTCCCGTACCGAAGAAATAGGGCAACGGCACTTCGTCCATGAACGGGGTTCCCTGCACGACGTGCGCAGGCGCATCGATATGGGTCCCGGAATGCATCACAGTTGTGATTCGCTGCGTCAGTACGCCGGATTTCGACATCCCGTGCAGACGTTCGATCTTCACGTCCTCGAAATACGGCCAGCAGGGTTGCCCCAGGCCCCAGGGATGGCTCAGATCATAAAACTGAAGTCCCATCTTGTTCTGCAAGTTCGATTCTTCGAACTTGCATAGATCTTCGTTGCGCCAGTCGCCGTCTTGCCAGCCAGCCATGTCGTACTCCTGTATCGTATCGTGGGTTTAGTGTACCGAATTACGGTATGCTTCGAGGGGCAGTCAGTCAATAGAGGAATGAGGTATGAAGTCGGCGGAACGCTCCGGCATTCAAGTGATCGCTCGTGCGGCGGCCATCCTGCGCTCGCTCGAGTTGGAACCGGATGGCTTGAGCTTGGGCGATATCGCCAAGCGCATCAGCCTGCCGCGCTCGACGGTGCAGCGGATCGTCGCGGCGCTCGCACAGGAACGGTTGTTGATGTCCGCTTCGCTGCAGGCCCGGGTGAAATTGGGGCCCGCGCTGGTGGTGTTAGGTGCGGCAGCCGATATGGGGACTGAAAGAATTGCGCGGCCGATCATGCAGGAGCTGTCCGATCTGGCGGATGAAACCGTGGATCTGTCGATCCTGAAGGCGGACAGCGCCGTTTTTGTGGAACAGATCCAAGGAACCCAGCGTCTGGTGGCTGTATCCGCGGTCGGCAAGGCCTTTCCGCTGCACTGCACGGCGAACGGAAAGGCCCTCCTGGCGCTGCTGGCGCCGGAACGTCGCGCGAGCTTGTTGACCGGCCGCTTGAAGCGCTATACGAAAGCGACCAATACCGACCGGGCGGGGTTGGAAGCCGAAATCCAGGACATCGCCAAGAGCGGTCTTGCGTACGACATGGAAGAGCACAGCGTGGGAATCTGCGCCATCGGCACCGCTTTCCGCGATTCGCTCGGTCGCGAGTTCTCCCTGTCGATACCCGTTCCCGCCTCCCGATTTCCTGACAAACGGCAGCAGTTATCAAAGGTTCTGATCAGGGCGCGAGCTGAGCTGGTGGAGCGCTGTTGAGTTTCCCTCCGTAACACCCGCTATCATGGGCGCTGCGCGGCTTCCGGCCGCACCCCGGAGTGCTCCCGATGAGCGCCTTGAACATCGATCCCCGCTATCTCGCCAATCTACTGAGCGTTGCGAAACATGGCTCGTTCAATCGCGCTGCCGCCGCCAGGGGAATCTCGCAGCCGGCACTGTCGAACAGCATCGCCCAGCTGGAAAGACGCCTCGGCGTGCAGGTCCTGGACCGCACTCGAAGCGGATCAAGGCTCAACGAGTTCGGCAAGATCCTGGTGCGGACCGCCCAGGTCATCGACGCCGTCATGCAGCAGACTATCGACGAAGTGCGGCTCAAACGCATGGGGATCGAGGGGCCGCTGCGCGTCGGTGTGGTTCCATCGCTCGCCATCAAATTCATGCCCGAAGTGATGGCCGCGCTCTTGAAGCAACATGGAGCGCTGTCGATCACCTTGGTCGAAGGCCTTGACGATCATCTGCTGCCGGCCCTTGTCACCGGCGAATTGGATCTCGTGCTCGGACCTCTGGCCGGACTCTTTCCGGCATCGCCGGAAATCATCGAGGACGTGCTTTTCGAGGATCCATTCAGCATCGGTGTCGGTCCGCGCCACCCTTTGCGAAACCGCCGCTCCCTGACCCTGTCCGAACTGCGCGATTCGCCGTGGATCCTCCCCCTCGCCGCCAACAGCTATCGCCGCCATATTGAGGCATTGTTCATGACGGAAGGCGTCCCGTGGCCCGAAGATTGCGTTCACACGAGCAGTCTGTCGCTGGTGGAATCCATTCTCGCTCAGAGCGATCGCGTGACCATGATCACCCGCATGCAGGCCACGATGCAAAACACGTGGCGCATTCGATCGATACCATTGAAGGGCGGCGGTAAACGCATCATCGGCATCAAGTGGCGCCGCGCTGGAACCTTATCGACGCTCGCTGCCCGGTTCGTGCAGATCGCCCACGATGTGGCCCGTTCCGTGGCGATCTCAGGCGACAGAGCCAAGCAGCCGGGTGCGGGGAGGTCATAACGCAGACGTATAACCCACTCACGTTTGCCCATTTGACTCCTGACCCCCGTCCGACGAACCTATCGATCATGGACCATGGTAGCTCCACGGAAAAAGCAGCCGCGCGCGCCGTCAACGCGGTCTCCATGGGCGAGTTGCAGCGACGATGGACTGCGGTGCGGAGGGAAATGCACAGTCGCGACATCGACGCGCTGGTGATCCAGAATTCGAGCGACTGGGTGGGCGGCTACATCCGGTGGTTCAGCAATCAGCCGGCGACGAACGGCTATTTGAGCACCGTGGTGTTTCCGGCGGACGGCGGCATGTCCTTGATCGATCAGGGACCATTCGACGGTTGTCGCAAGGCCAGCGACCCGGAAATCCAGGCCACTGGGATTGCCCGGCATCTGACGACACCCAGCTATCCGTCCGTGCATTACACCGGCCGCTACGATGCCGACCTTGCGGTACGCGAACTGCAGCGGCTCGACGCGAAGCGAGTTGGACTCGTGGCCCCGGCCGCGATGTACCATTCGTTCGGCGAGCGCCTGGTGCAAGCATCGACGGGAATCCGCATCGTCGACGCCACGGATTTCGTCGACCGCATCAAGGCCATCAAGAGCCTGGAAGAACGGAACTTCATCAGGCAGGTGGCGGCCATGCAGGACGAGGTCATGGCCCGGGTGCGCGAATTCCTCCGGCCGGGATTGAAGGACTTCGAGGTCGCCGCCTATGCGCAATATGTCGGTCAGGAATTGGGTAGCGAACAGGGTATTTTCCTGTGCTCGTCCGCCCCGCTCGGGCGAGCGGCGAGCTTTCGGCCGCGATCGATGCAAGGCCGCACCATCGAGCGCGGCGATGTTTATTCGCTCTTGGTGGAGAACAACGGCGCCGGCGGTTACTACACGGAACTGTCGCGGATGTTCGTCCTCGGACAAATCCCGGGGGAACTAATCGATGCCCATGCGGCCGTGATCGATGCCCAACGCTACGCATTGTCGCTGCTCAAACCTGGGGTCTCGGCGGCCGGCATCTTTTCCCGCCTCAATGAGCACCTTCGGCGGCTCGGACTGCCCGAGGAACGCCGGCTCAGCGTCCACGGCATGGGCTACGACATGGTAGAGCGGCCGCTGATCAGACAAGACGAGGACATGGCCATAGAGGAAAACATGGCCATCGTATGCCATCCCGGACTTTTCAATGAGCGGATGTTCGTGCACAACACGGATGTCTACCTCATCGAACCGCATGGTCCCTCTGCTTGCCTGCATCGGACCCCCAAAGAAATCTTCGAAATCCGCTGATCCTCGGCATGCCGCAGGCCCGGCCTTCGCAAACGGCTCCGGCGTCGCGGCCGGCTTTTTTTTGCTATAAGCCCAACTTATAGCCTAGCCCGTTTATTCGATTAGACACACCGGGGCCGCCGCGAGATCCTAGGTTTCGGCGACGGGGCCGGGGCTTTCAGAGGAACGAGGTGGCTGCCAGGATCGTCTACATCGGCACTCAGGAAGCAGAGGCGCACGCCTTTGAAGAACTCGCGAAGAGGGATTTTCCGGCGATCGATTTATACGCCACCAACGACCGCACAGACGCGCTATCGCGGCTAGCCGATGCGGAAGGGATCATCGCACATCACTTTCAATTTGACGAAGCCTTGCTGCATTCGGCACCCAAACTGCGCTGGATACAATCCCTGACGACCGGCACCGACGGCATCTTGCGGCTTCCGAGTCTCCGCCCGGACGTGATCGTCACGTCGACCCGCGGAATGCATGGCCCGCAGATGTCCGAACTGGTGATGCTGCAAATGCTGGCCTTGTCGCGGCGCTTCCCCGTCATTCTGCGAAATCAGCAGCTGAAACGGTGGGAGCGCTGGCCTCAGCCCCTGCTGCTGGGAAAAACCATCGTGATTGTCGGCGTCGGGATGATTGCCGAGGCGCTGGCCTTGCACTGCGAATGCTTCGGGATGACCGTCCACGGCGTCTCGCAGTCCATGCGTGTACCGCGCGGATTCGAAAAAATATACAGGCGGGCTGAATTGGCGACCGCAGCCGCAGTAGCCGACTTCTTGGTCCTCCTCGTCCCTTATGCCCCGGATACCGAGAGCCTGATCGATGCGCGCATCATCGGCGCCATGAAGCCGACCGCGTTTTTGATCAACGTGGCCCGGGGAGGGGTACTCGACGAGGCCGCATTGCTGCATGCGTTGAGCGATCGTCGAATCGCCGGAGCGGCACTGGACGTATTCCGCGAAACGCCGCTGCCGCCGGGAGATCCGCTCTGGGCGGAGGAGCGGATCATCATCACGCCGATGCTGGGAGGCATGAGCGACATTTATCTGGCTCAAGCCTACCCCATAGTCCGCGACAATTTGAGTAAGTTTTTGACGGATGACACGCGGTCGATGAGGAACGTGGTCGATCGCTAGCAAGGGCGAGGAAAAGAGCCCGGATTGGCGCCATGGGTGCGGGAACGACAAGATGTGCCTTGAAGGGGGGATACCGATGAAGTACGCAATTTTTTCCGGCGACAGGGGAGCTCTGCGGGCAGTCGCGGCGGCTGTATTGTCGGCCATGACAGCGTGGGGTGGCGCGATTCCACACGCACTTGCCGCAGCACCGGCCCCGGAGGCGGCAGACGGTGGACTGGAGGAGATCGTCGTCACGGCCACGCGGCGCGAAACCACGCTGTCCGACACGCCGATCTCGCTCACCGCACTCTCCTCGGTCGAATTGGAGAGAAACCGGATCGTCACCATGGACGATGTGGCGCGCATGGTGCCGAGCCTCGTGTACATGCCGCAATCAGCCAGCGAGACGTATCTGTCGATCCGCGGCACATCGACAATCGACGATTCGACCGGGACCGACCAGGGCGTCAACATGTTCGTCGACGATGTGGTGCGATCGAGCATCGCGGACCTGCAGCCGGACCTGTATGACATGGAACGCGTGGAGGTCCTGAACGGCCCGCAAGGCACGCTCTTCGGACGCAATTCGCTCGGCGGAACGCTCTCGCTCTATACCAAGAATCCCGTGTATCGCGAGGAGGGCACTGCGGAAGTCTCCTACGGCGAGAACAACCTGGTGGAGGCGAAAGGCATGTACAACGTGCCTTTGATCGACAATGTGCTCGCAGCCCGCCTCGTCATGTCGGCGCATTCGAACGACGGCTATCTCAACGATCCGATCACCCGCACCGACGTGGGCAAGCTCAGCCGGTTCTCCGGCCGGGCAAAGCTGCTATTCACGCCGACCGACGATCTGCGGATAGTGGCCGGCTACGACTATCTCACCGGGCGCGGCGACTCTCCGGTCTGGGCACAGACCAATTTCACGCCGACCCTGGAGCCTAACTTCGTCAGCGGGCCCACGCAGACGTCGCAGGCCGATCCGGGCAAGCGCGAGCAGGACATTTGGGGACTGACGATCCGGGCCGACTGGAACCAGCACTACGGCACGTGGACCGCCATCACCGGATATCGGCACCTGGATGTGCTCGACCGTACGCTCGAGACCGGCGATCCGCTCGATACGTTGACACTGCAAACATACGAACGGGATCGGCAATTCTCCGAGGAGTTGCGCCTCGCCTCCCCGGCCGACCAACGGCTGAGCTGGGTTGCAGGGCTCTACTACCTCAATTCCGACAAGGGACGGCCAATCAACGGTACGTTGAACATTCTCGACGGAGGTGCCGTCGCCCACGTGCAAAACAACGGCCAGCCCGGCGTGGCCTATTACGTTGCCGATCAGAACACCCGCACATTGAGCGATGCCGGGTTCATCGACGGCATCCTCTCGGTCACCGACCAGTTCAAGATCGATGCAGGTGTCCGCTACACGTACGAATCGAAGGACGGCTACGCGGACCTGAATCACTCGAATCATTTCTTCGGCCCGGCGATCGACGGCGACTTCGCCGATTCTTGGACGGCCGTCACGCCCAAGCTCACCCTCAGCTACAAGCCCATCCAGCCGCTGATGGTGTACGTCACCGTATCGAAGGGATTTCAGAGCGGCGGCTTCAACACGCAAGGGGGCGATCAGGCCTCGCTCACCTTGCCGTTCAGTTCGGAGATCGTCTGGAACTACGAGGGCGGCTTCAAGTTCGACGGCCTGAACCACCGCCTGCAAGTGAACGTGAGCGGATTCACGGATCGCTATTCGCAACTTCAGGTCATCGAAAATACGACGACCCCGGCCGGCTTTTACACCGCCACCACCAATGCCGGCGCGGCAACCGTGAACGGGGTCGAAACGGACTCGCAAGTAGCGCCCACCAACTGGTTGACGCTCGGGGTACGATACGACTATTTGACCAGCAAGTTCACGAGCTATGTGATCAACAACGGCGACGGGACCTATACCAACGACAATGGAAATCAAGTGCCCTTCATTTCGCGCAATCGCGTCACGGCGTCGGGCGATTTGCACACCGAGATGTCAGGCCGCGGCCGCTTCGCCATCGGCGGCGACTATACGTACCGCAGCCCGTACTACATCACGCCGGGCAACACCACCGACACGCCGGCTTTCGTCACTGCGCTCACTGCGTGGCGCGGCCTGGTGAACATGCATGCGTCGTGGACATCTCCGGACGAGCGCCACGAGATCGCCCTGTTTGCCGATAACATGACCAACATTCACTACGCCACGGTGCCCGCGGATTTGTCCGTGTTCGTCCAGACGGGCCCCGAATACGTCCCGGGGGTCGATCGCCTGTACAATATGCGGCCCGGCCCGTGGCAATCGATCGGCATCACGTTTCGAGAGAAGTTCTAAGAGGCCTGCGCAGGCGCCGTAGCAACGCATGGTGAATCTCACGATGAAATGTCGATTGCTGGCGGGCGCGGGGTTTCTCTCGCTCTGCGCCTTGACGGGGGCCGCGGCAACGGAGAATGTCGCGGTCGCAAGCCGCTACGCCATCCTCGCCTCGCTGCCCGGACCGGATGGCATGTGGGACTACGCGGCAGTCGGCAGCGCCGGGCGCCGTTTGTATCTCGCGCAGACGGAGAATATCTCCATATTGGATCTCGGCGGATCGGCCGCATGGACGCAGATCCGGGTGCCGGGTGCGACGTGGCACGGCGTTGCGCCGCTGGAATCGCGAGGCTTGCTGCTCGCCACCAACGGCCAGGCTCACTCCCTCATGATGTTCGACGCGCGATCCCGCCGGAGCGTGGCGACGGTTTTGACCGACCCCGGGCCCCAATCGGCGCTCACTGGAACAATGGCGCTGTTCGCTGGGCTCGCCGATCCCGATGCGCTCGTCATCGATCCCAAAAGCGGTTTCGTGGCCGCCGTGAACGGGGGAAGCGGCGAAGTGGTGTTCGTGGACGTGGACCGACGATCCGTCGTGGGCCGCGTACAGGTGGGAGGCAAGCTGGAGTTTGCCGTCGCCGACGGGAAAGACCGTGTTTATGTCAACGTGCAGACGGCGCACGAGATCGCAGTAATCGACACCCTGGCTTTCAAGGTGACGCGGCGCATTCCGATGACCGGGTGCGTCGAGCCCAAAGGCCTGGCGTACGATCCGGGCACTGATCTGCTGATCTCAGCGTGCGATAATGGGGTTGCCGAGTTCATCGTGGCCCGAACAGGACGACCGCTCGTCAACTTGAAGATCGGCCGCGGCGCAGATGCGGTAATGCTTGACGGCGTCCGCCATCGCGCATTCGTCGCCAGCGGCGCGGATGCCATGTTGAGTATTTTTGATATCAAGGATCCGGAACACATTGCTCTGCTGCAGACCCTATCGACGGAATATGGCACTCGGCTCGGCGCCGTCGACTTGCAGACGGGTCTCCTCTACCTTCCATCCGGAAAACTCGCCCCCCCCATTGCGCCACGCCCTTGGCCATCGGTGCTGCCGGGCTCTTTCCACGTTTTGGTCGTCGGCTTGGGCGGACCCTCGCGAGACCGCTGATGAGGCGCCGCCATCTCTCGAAAGACGGGTGCGCAATGATGGCCACGGACTCGCTCGCGCCGCATGGCGCCCGCGGGACCGCTTCGCCGCCCGCCAATCGCTTCCGGATCGATATTCATCACCACATTGCGCCGCCGGCATATGTGGATGAGATGAGATCGATGCTCTACGGCCCCACGCTGGGTTGGTCCCCCGGCAAGTCGATCGACGACATGGACAAAGCCGGTGTCGCCACAGCGATCACCTCGATCACCACGCCGGGCGTGTGGCTGGGCGATGATCGTCAAGGTCGGCGAGTCGCCCGTGAGTGTAATGACTATGCGGCCAAGATGGCCGCCGACCACCCGGGCCGTTTCGGCATGTTCGCGGCGTTGCCCTTGCCCGACATCGATGGAAGCCTGCAAGAGATCGAGTACGGACTCGACGTGATCAAGGCGGATGGCGTGGCGGTGTTCACCAGCTATCGAGACATATGGCTCGGCGATCCGCGATTCGATCCGGTCATGGAAGTGCTGAATCAGCGAGGGGCGCTCGTGCATGTGCATCCCGATGCGCCGCTGTGTTGTCGCGACCTGTCGCGCGGCTTGTTCAACAGCGCCGTCATCGAGTATTCAGCGGATACGACGCGCGCCATTGCCAGCCTACTGTTCGGCGGCACCGTCAGCCGCTTTCCGCGCATCCGTTGGATCTTCTCGCACGGCGGGGGCACGGTGCCGTTCATCGTCGAGCGCTTGACGAGGCTTCCGCAAACGGATCACAAATTGGCCGACGCGGTGCCGCACGGGGTCTTGGCGGAACTGCAGCGGTTTTACTATGATCTTGCCCAGGCCTCCTCTGCCGCTGCATTGGCCGCATTGACGCGCGTTATCCCCCTGTCTCAATTGCTTTGGGGGACGGACTTTCCGTTTCGGCGCGGCGAAGAATACCTCCCGCAACACGTCGACTTTGGCTTCAGCGACGCTGATCTGCGCAAGATAGGGCGCGACAATGCGTTGCCGTTGCTGCCGCGCTGGCAATGGGCGGGGGCATAAGGTATGACGGCCGCCGAAACCGCCTCGCGCCGTGGCCTTGCCGCGCCGCCCCCGCCCCTTATCCTCGCCCTGTGCGCCGCAGCCGCGCTGTTTGAAGGATTCGACAATCAATCCATGGGTGTTGCCGCGCCCACGCTGTTTCGCGAGTTTTCGGTGGCGCCGTCTCAGGCGGGCCTCATATTCAGCGCCGCAACGTTCGGCTTGTTTTTCGGAGCGGCCATTGGCGGGCGAGTAGCGGACCAATTCGGACGGCAGAAAACCTTGACCATATCGTTGTTGCTGTTCGGCCTGTGTTCGCTATTGACCGCAGTCTCCGGGAGCGCCCACATGGTCCTGGTATCACGGCTGCTGACCGGTTTGGGCTGCGGCGGTGCGATGCCCGCCTTTATCTCCATGGCCTCAGAGGCGGTTGAATCCAGGCGGCGCCTGGCTGCCGTCACCCTGGTGATGGCGGCGCTGCCGTTGGGCGGTGCGTTGGCGGGCGTGATGGCGCTCGGTGATTCTCTGGGCTGGGGTTGGCGTCCCATCTTTGTCTTGGGCGGAATCGCTCCGATTGCAGTAGCGCTCGCCCTGCTCGTCGGCTTGCGCCGTTCGTCCCGCGCGAGCGACCCGCAGCCACGACAGGCGTCCACCGCGCAGATCTCGCTCACCATGCCTATAAGTGCGGTTTTGTGGGCTGGGCGCGCCGGCGCGACGACATTGCTTTGGATCGGTTTCTTTTTCACTCAGCTGGTGCTTTTCCTCATGGTCAACTGGCTGCCCTCGCTGATCGTCGGCCTCGGCTTTTCGCGTTCCGAGGCAAGCCTTGCGTCCATCGGATTCAATCTGGCCGGATGCCTGGGTGCTGCATCGTTAGGGCAATTCCACGCCGGCCCGCGGCGTCGCTTATGGGTCATCCTTACCTACGGAGGGATCGCGGCTGCCCTCTTGGGATTGGTCGCAGTGTCTGCTTCGGGAAGGGATTTTTCACTCGCGATCATCGCAAGCTCCCTGGCGGGGATCTTCATCGTGGGGGCGCAATTGATTTTGTTCGCGCTCGCGCCCCTCTATTATCCCGCCGTCAATCGGGGTACCGGTGTCGGGGCGGCGGTGGCCGTCGGCCGATTAGGCTCGGTTGCGGGTCCCTTGCTCGCCTCGGCCGTGCTCACTGCGGGCAGCGGCAGCGCGGCGGTACTGGTGGCCATTCTGCCGTTCGTGATTCTCGCTGGGGCGGCGGCCCTGGGCCTCACCTGGCAGGCGCAGAGCGCAGAGTGACCGGAGAAATGGCGGTCCCACGAGAGAAACAGACATGCCCTTAACGCTCTATTACTCACCCATTTCTTGTTCGCTCGTACCCTACGTTGCCCTCACCGAGGCGGGGGCCGAATTCGAGGTTCGCGTCGTCAACGTCCGGGCCGGCGAGCAGTTGAGCGCCGATTATTTGACGATGAATCCCAAGCACAAGGTACCGGTGCTTCTGGTAGACGGCCAACCGCTTACCGAGAATGTTGCAATCCTGCAATGGATCGCCGGTCAATTTCCCGAGGCACGTTTGCTGCCGGCCGGGTTCGAACAATTCAAAGCGATTTCGCTGCTTGCCTGGTGCGCATCGGGAATCCATCCTCATCTGACGCCCAACTTGGCCCCCGAACGCTACTGTGATGTTCCCGGCTCCGAGGACGGCGTGCGACGGTGCGCTCAGCGCTTTTTGTTGGAGAGCTTCCGAATTGCCGACCGTATGCTTCGGGAACGGGAATGGTTTTTCGACCATTTCACGCTGCCGGACATCTATTTCTATTGGTGTTATCGGCGAGCCACACTTTTCAACGTCGACACCTCGGCAATGCCGAACTGCCGTCTGCACCATGAGCGCGTTCGGGCTCGCCCGAGTGTCGCAGCGTTGCTGGCGTTTGAGGCGGATACCCTGGCACGGCTGACCACCCAGGCGAGGGTGAGCTGAGTCGATGAGACTTTCAACTACGAAGGATGGTGCCTTGATCAAAGCTAATTCCAACCGCTCGATGGACGGCCGCCAGGGAGCCTTCAACCGGCGGCAAGTCCTGCTGTCCGCAATGGCACTCGGGGCCGATTGCATTCTGAACTCGCCGCGTATTCTCGCCGGCCAGAGCGCACCGGCTGCCCGGACCATCGATGTGCATCATCATTTTTTCCCACCCGTGTTTCAGGAAGCCAGCGCGAAATTCCTGAAAGCCGCGTTTGGCGAGGTCCCCGCCGCGATCAGGGACTGGAGCCCGGCCGCCGACATCGAATCGATGGATCGCAACGGCATCGGCCTGGCGGTCATCAACACTTCCTCGCGTCCTCCCGCCCCGGGTGCCGTCACGATCGATGCGTACCGTGCCCAGGCACGGGAAGCGAACGACTATGCTGCCAAGATGGTTCAAGATCATCCGAAGCGCTTTGCGCAATTCGGCTTTTTGCCCATGCCGGACGTGGAGGGAAGCCTGCGCGAGATCGAATACGTTCTCGACCAGCTGAAAGCGCCCGGTATCGGCATGATGACCAGCTACGGAAACCGGTGGCAAGGCGATCCGGCATTTGCCCCGATCCTCGAAGAGCTCAACCGGCGGAAAGCCGTGGTATTTTGCCACCCGCTTCCCGCCGCTTGTTGCCGGGCCTTGATGCCGGATGTGGTGCCCAAAGAACCTCTGCTCCTGGAATTTCCCTACGACACCGGCCGCACGGTGGCGAGCCTGCTGATGAGCGGGGCTTTTTCCACCTACCGCGATATTCGCTGGATTTTCTGCCACTGCGGCGATGTCGTCCCTGCGCTCTCAGGAAGAATGCGCAATTTGATTGCAGAAATGCCCGCGGAGGAAGTTGCGAAATTCGCACCGCGAGGCATGGACTACGAGCTACAACGGCAATTCTACGACACGGCGGATGCCGCCTACGGCCCCAGTATGGCGGCGATCCAAAGCTACGTTCCGGCCGGGCAAATCATGTTTGGCACGGATTATCCATACGTTTCAATCGAGAGCAATTTGAAGGAGCTGCGTGAGCGCCGTCTGAACGGGCGGCAAATGCAGGCGATTGAACGAGACAATGTGCTTCGGCTCATGCCGCGGCTCTCCCTGTAGCGAGAACCCATCCGTCAAACGATTCATGCGGCAGCGCGGAGGAGCAGCAATGTCTAACAACGACCGGCGCCAGTTCGTCGGGGGAGTATTGGCGGGAGCCGCCTCGCTTGCGGCGCGGCCGGCCGCTGCGGCGCAGCCGCCCGAGCCGAAGAGCGAGCCGCTGCGCGCCAAGGTTACGCTCGAGGAGCACTTCGTACTGCCGAGCTCGCTTGGCACGACATTTCATCCGCTCGGGCTGACGGACGAGGCGTGGCGGAACATCGAAGCGAGACTGCTCGACGTGAGCGAGTACCGCCTCCCGCAGATGGACGCCAACGGCGTCGCGATGCAGGTCGTGTCTCTCACGGCCAACGGCATTCAAGGCGAAACGGATCGTCGGCTGGCGATCGATCATGCGCGCGCAGCCAACGACTGGTTGGCGCAACGGTTCGTCGCCCCTCACCCGACGCGCTTTGCCGGCTTCGCGGCCGTGGCGTTGCAAGATCCGGTGGCAGCCGCCGCGGAAGCCGAACGCGCGGTGACGCAGCTGGGCTTCAAGGGAGTACTGGTCAACGGTGCCAGCAATTCGGGAGACGCAGATCATGCCGAATACCTGGACCTGCCGAAATTTGCGCCGTTCTGGGAGCGGACTGAATCGTTGGGAGTCCCGGTGTATTTGCATCCGCGGGCGCCCCTCCCCAGTCAGCGCGTGATCTACGAGGGGCATGACGAGATGATGGGTCCCATGTGGGCTTTTGGCGCAGAAACGGCGGCCCACGCCTTGCGGCTCATCACCGGCGGATTGTTCGATCGGTATCCTCGTCAACAGGTGATTCTCGGTCACATGGGCGAAGGGTTGGTCGCCATGATGGCGCGAGCACAACGGCGGTTTGAATACGCCCCGTGCGGCAAGAAGCTGCAGAAGCCGCTCGGGCAGTACTTGCGCGATCACTTCCACATCACCACCAGCGGGAATTTCCACACTCCGACTTTGAATAACGTCATCGAGGAAATGGGTATCGACCGGGTGATGTTTTCCGTGGATTACCCTTACGAAAGCATGTCCGAAGGGGCCACTTGGTTCGACAACTGTCCACTGGACGGCGATGCGCGCCTTAAGGTGGGGCGGTCAAATGCATGCCGTTTGCTGAATCTCGATCCGGGTTAGCTCGCTTGACCGTCAGGGTGGCCAAAAACTCATTGAGACGGGACTCGATGTACGGAAAGAAGGGGTTGTAGCGCAAACGACTGAAGTCGCCTGCGTCTACGGCGAGAATTCCGCGTTCGCCAAAAAGCTCGACTTTGCCGAGGAACATGAACTCCTGGTGAGTGGGCGGCGTTGCCCCGTACACCGCGTCATCGGCGCGAAAAGGCAGTGCTACATGCGACAAGGAATACGTATCGTGCGGCCAGGCCATTGACGTCGGCCATGCGTCCACCGCCGTGCTACCCGCAGCGCGATGCCGGGCGACCAGGGCCGCATCCCGCTTGCCCCCTGCCGGCGCACCCGCGTTGCCGAGCACGGTCAAATCGAACGGCAAGGGAGGGCCGGTAAGCAGGTTGCGGGTCGCCGACTTCGCTGCAGGATTCAACAGAGGGTCAAGTTCGGGGTCGCGGTTGATATCGAAGGCCACCACGGCATGGCCTTCGGGCGCAAGCCTGGCGAACAATACGTCCACAACCGCCGCGGTGGACACGGTTGCGTCAGCGACAGATTGGAACGCGAGCAGCCGCGGCAGGCCTGCAACGCCGCCCGGCTTGCGGAGCGCAGCCATCTGATCGCGGATGCGCCGGGTCAGCTGATATACCTGGTCTGCCGCATTCGCCGTAAAGCCGTTGTATTTGTACGGATCGAATTCAGGTGGCGTGGCCGTCCACGCAAGTTTAGCCCAACCCGTCCATCGCGCTATCCGGGCCGGCCATGCGGCAAAGGCCGCGATGGGAGAAACGCCGATGGCGGGCGATAGGAGCACGAGACCCGATGCACGCGGCAGCGGTTCCCCCTGCAATGTTGCAAGCGCGTACTCTACCGCCAGCGCGGCTCCGGTCGAATAGCCGACGATCACCAGCGGCACATCCGGGCCCGTTTTCGTACGCAGGTGTTTCGCGGCGACCCGCGTGGCGGCAGCCCAGTCCTGCCACGTGATTCGAGTGAGTGCCGCAGGAGCCGTTCCATGGCCGGGAAGCCGCAGTCCCACGACGTACCAGCCGTGCGCGGCGAACAGGCCGGCGAGCGCCCGCATCGAATAGGGCGAGTCGGTCAGTCCATGCAGCAGCAGTGCGGCGCCTCTGGGCCGAACCGTCGGCATTTCGAACGTCAGATTCCAATTAGGCACGCGCGAGCGCGCATCGGCGAGGCTGCCGGCGAAGTATCGGTTGACGGCGCGGCGCTGGTCGTTCGGCACTTGCGCATACACCTCGGCCACCAGTTCCGCCGAGAGCTTCGCTTCGAGCGCCCGATAGTCGTCGAGGGAGTTGAACCGCGGCGCATCGGCCGCGCGGAACTCGACCTCGAGGGGCGCCGTATGCCAAGGCATCAATGCCGGGCCACTTGCGACATGAACGGCAAACCCTACGACGAGCGTCAGCAGCACGCCGAGCGTGCCGTAACCGGCGAAGTAAGCGAACTGCCGCAGTACGGCTCTCATGCGGTGAGCGGTCCGACGGGCGTGCGTCCTGTCAGATATATCCACACGAATTTGATCTGCCCTTCGACCGTCGAGTTGCTATGCAGCTATCTGAGCGGGCGAACAGGGTTTTGCCAATGGGACCTTTGGGTACCACCCGATTGCGGGCATCTTCGTCCGTCTAAACTAAGTCAGACCTAGGCCAAGATATCAAGTGGTGCGCTTATGTCGTAGCCACCTTGGCGTTGCCGCAGCACGGCGCCGCACTGTGATAAACGCTGGCGCTGAAGTGACAATGACACGTGCAGACGCCAAATCGAACGAGCTGCGTCAACTCGGCCAAACGTTCGCTGTTCGCCGAGTCAATTTTTTTGACACGTTCTTTGGCAAGATTTTCCAGATCGGCAATGCTCGCCATCAAAATCCGCAAGTTATACATCGCGTCTTCCTCTCCATCACCCGAGTGGCATCGGTAAAAATACATCTATGCCGCTTTTCGATTTGCGGCAATGCGAACATGCAAAAAGCGTGTCGCCCGTCACGTTGCAGTGGGACCACAGTCCAATAGCAGTGGGATAGCAAGCGCTCTATCGTCGTCTCAGCGCAGGGCCGCCAACGTCAACGCGCGTCTGGCAAGAGCCGTTGGTGAAATTTCGGTTCCCGAAGATCTTTAACTTGCGAATCGATCCGTTGGAGCGGGCCGACTTTAACTCGAATCGCTACTGGGACTGGGTGGTGGATCACGTTCCCATGATGTACGAGATGCAGGCGCTGGTAGCCGGGCAGATCGCGGACTTTGCAAAGTTCCCGCCGCGCCAGAAACCCGCATCATTCAATCTGGACGCGGTGCTGGCGCAGGTGGTGAGTCACGACCACACCTGACCTTTCATAGTGAGGTTTTTGTCTGGCTTATCGCAGCCGCGAGCGGCCGGTTCGGGGCAGGCGCTTTAGTTAAATTCCTCCGCCCCAGCGATACTGCCAAGCGATGCCGTACAGCTTGTAGCTGTCGCCTGTACGGGCCGAGACTCCGTTGCTGGCGAAGAGCTTGATCGAATTGCGTCGGTTGACCGGCAGCGCAAGCGTAGCCCCGACGCGCCAATTCTGCTGCAGATCGTTGTTCTCCGTCCCGTTGATCGTCGATCTGCCGCCCTCGAAATACGTGGCATCCAATGAGGCCCAAATCCCGTGGCGAAAACTGCGGATGACATGCCCTTGAAGCGAATAGAGCGGGGCCTGCGATCGCGTAGCGCCGCCGTAGAAATCAGGGTTATCCGTGTAGAACGTGACGGCCGCCGTCGACTCCAATATCCACGGACCAATGGCCTTGGAAACACCGAGGCTTGGCTTGAAGGACCAGCGATGCGTCGCGATGTTCACGAGACGCGTGTCATCGTATTGCCCGGACGGCGCCGACACCTTGAGCGCTGCGCCGACGATCCAGTCCTGCTTGTAAGAGGTGAAATCCTTCAACCCCACTGCCGGTGCACCGTACAGGTTAACGGACAACTCGAACTCCGGATCGCCGAATCCGTTGACAGTGCGCTGCACCAGCCGTCCCACGTAGTCCGCAGAGCCGGACAGCCAAGTGTACGGCACGGAGGCGTTGAATTTCCCCGAGAAGCCCCACAGGTCGAGTGATCGCGCGAAGCCGAGCGCGCCGGAGTTCGTCTCGAGATGAGGATTATTGATCGGCAGCGAGGGGTCGAACGATATGCCACCCTGCGTGTAGGCGTAGCCGAGGATTAGGAAATTCACGCCAACCGGCGTGTTCGACCACTTACGTGGCTCGATGTCCTGCGCCTGCGCCGCCGATGTCGGTCAAGAGCCAGACGAGCGCGATGAGCGCAGTACCCGAGCGCGGGGAGCGAGCGCGTAGCTGCCGAGCCGACTCACCGTGTGCCCGACCCCCTGTGAATGCTGCTAACGGCGGACGATTGCTACAGTCCGACATACTGGCGGTTTACTTGGGTTCTTCGATAACGGCTTTTCGCTTTCCGGCTTTGATCGCACGCTTGAGGGCCGCGTAGTCCCAACTTGGAGTCACCTCGGCATTTCCATTGGCGTTACCAGCGGAAGGTTGCGCCGAGCACGGGGCCGGTCATGCGTATCTTCTCTAAGACCGGCCTGTCGGATAGTTGATACGTCAGGTTGCGGACGCCGAGGACGATACTGCCCCAGTGAAAGTGATAACCGGCGCCGGCCATTAAATTGTATTGCCAGTTCTTGTTACCGTCGGCGACGTCTGCCTCATAGGGCAGAAACCACTTGCCGTCAGGGGAGAGTCGCAGCGAGCCCTTGATGCCGACCAGGCCGTCCGTCGAATCGGCGGTAGGCCAGAAGCCGCCGCCTCGCATCACCGGGAGAGGCGGGGCCGTGAACTCGTAGGCGAGCGAGATTCTCACGCTCGTGTAGCGCAGTCCCACCAGGACATCCAGCGTGCCGATGTCGTTGTTCATGACCGTGTACCCGGGAGCGAGGGTCCAGATCGCCGCCCGAACACCGCTGTCTACGGTGCGGATCACCGACAGCGTGGCATCGACGCCGGGTAGGCCGATCTCCCTCGTATGCGTGTCGCCGGCCTGCAAGTTCAAAAAAACCAAATCGGTCCATAGACTCCAATCGCCTTTCCGTATGGTGCCCTCGAGCAACGCTCCGCCCTGCACGTACTTCAGGTACTGACTTGGCTGGGTATCGATGGTCGGACTGCCGCCGCCGGCGATCGGCGGCAGCTGCACCGTCGTGGTACATCCAAGGTACCCAGCCGTAAATCGTTGCGTCGTAGTGCCATTGGCCATCCCACATGTTGACCCCGTCAGCGACGGCGATGACGTCCTGAGCCGCGAGCGCTGCCCGATCCAAACGCGCCGAGACTGAGAGTGATCGCGGCGATTCCGAGCTTTAGGAATTTGACGCGCAGCATGGAATTGGTCCTTTTTGTGAGCGGAAACTCAGATTGCTGACCTCACACTGCCCCGCAGAGGCACCGTCTCTTAGGGCCTGCTCATTCTGCCGCAGCTTCTCGAGCATCCTCTCGGGACTCCAACTCGCCGCCGATTGGCGAAGCGGGCCGATCTTCGAGGCAAGACCCTAGCGGTCGTCACGCGCGCCCGCCATTGGACTCTGGTCTCACCTTCAACTCGAAGCATCCGGACCCGTCTCTGTCCTTGGCGAACGTCACGTATTGGGCACGCAAGAATCCGAATTTCCCCAACCTAGTAATGGCGGCCGCAAGTACGCTCATTCGAGCCAGTTCATGCTGGTTAGCGTCGCCGCCTGGAATACGACCAAAGTCCAATAGCTCAGGCGCGCCGTTAAGCGCATAAGCAAAGGTTGAAATGTCTTCCGCTTTAGCTCCACCTTGAGATTACAGAGGCGAATCATCCGCGATGGAATGGCGATCCAGGCGGGCCGATGCCGGTATAGCGGATATTGATATCGCAGAAGAAGGATCATGATAAATGCCGATAATTTTATGATGGTCATGATCTTGGGCGGTATCGCACTTTGCGGCGCCTATTTCCGAGGCCAGTATATGGACTGGCGTAGCCAGCAAACCGCTGAGGCAGAAAAGAAGATCCGAATCCGTCTGTTGTATCGAGATGAATTGTCGCATTCACAGGAAAGCGTTGTGGCGCCTGTAGTCGACCTTACAATCGTCCGTGTGAATACTGCGACTCCCGAGGCTGTTGAAGTGAAGGCGCCTCGGCAAACCTTGCTTCTGAGAAATGCCGCATAGTTTGCGGCACCTGCGATTTTCGAGGCGCCTCTGCAATCAGTCCACTAAAATGAACTGAGCGCACTCGGATCCGCAATCACCTCGCCGGTAGCGCTGTCGATTGCGACCCTCTTCACGCTGCCATCACGGTTCAGCAACACGTTGTACGCATGAACCTCGCTTTCGGGATTACTGGCGCTGCGTGCGATTCCTGCGGCCATGGCCGGTGCTCCGGGTTGTGATTGTTCGGCCGTCTGAATGGCCGTCGACAGTGATACCGGCGCCTGCAGGGCAAAGTGGACATCCGACTTACCGCTCCAGTTCAGCATGTACACCGGCTTGCTGCTCGCATTCAACTCGATTACATGTTTGGAGCGTTCTTCGAAGTGAAAAAATTGAATCTGTGCGGCCTTTACGACGACCACGTTATAACCTGGCGTACCGTTAGTGGTATTCGAGAATCGCACGTCGATCACTTTTCCGCCGGTCGACTGCTCAATGAGTGCGATCGCATTTACCAGTGTATTGTCGTTGCCGTGAAATTCGGAAATGTCGGCTTTCGTGAAAGACGGTTGCGAAACCTGCTGCGCCGGCGTTATGTTGGCCAACGACGACAGACATACGCACAATATCAGTGGGATAGTTCTTTTCATGCCGCGCCTCCACGGATGGATCCGCCGCGCACCCTACTCGACTTTGTGACGCCGCGCTGTTGGACTTGAGGCCAGTGGCTCAATGCGCAAGCCAGCAGTACTGGCATTGGTCGCGCTTTCTGCAGCTCGCGCGGGTCAGCTTCGGCCCCAGTTTCCCCAAAGACCAATAGCGCAGCTCCTAAACAAGCTCAATGATCGCAAGTGGCCTGCATCAACAAGATTGCACCGCCCATTGCCAACAAGATGTTCGATTGCGGCGTGAGTCCGTAGAACACCCGGTAGTGACGGCACCGTCCTTTACCGAGGAGAAGTGCGCCTGTGAAAAGACTACTGCCGGAATATCAAAAAGACTGGTTTCGCTTCGATGCGGTGGCGGGGATGACGACGGCGGCGGTCGTTATCCCGAAGTCCATGGCCTATGCGGGCATCGCCGGATTGCCAGTGCAAGCGGGCCTCTACGTGGCGCTGGTACCCATGTTCGCTTACGCGTTGCTGGGGTCCGCGCGTCAGCTGAGCGTCAGCACGACCAGCACCCTCGCGATTCTCACGGCAGCCCAATTGACACTCGCCGTGCCGGAATCAGATGCCGCTCACGTGATGGTTGCAGCTTCCGCTCTCGCACTGCTGGTCGGCGGCTTCCTGATCATGGCCGGGCTCCTGCGGCTCGGGTTCCTGGCGAACTTCATATCCGACCCTGTCCTGACCGGCTTCAAAGCGGGCATTGCCGTGGTTATCCTCGTCGGTCAGGTGCCCAAACTGCTGGGCGTGCATATCGTTAGCGGTCGTTTCTTCCACACAATTCTTTCCACTTTCGAGCATGTACCAGACACGAACGCCATGACGTTGATCGTGGCTGTCACTAGTCTAGCGATCCTTCTCGGGATGGAGCGTTTTCTCCCGCAGGCGCCTGCTCCCCTAGTGGCTGTGGTCATGGGTATCGCGGCCGCGGGATTTCTAGGCCTGAAAGCGGCGGGCGTCGCGCTAACCGGTCCTATTCCGGCAGGGATTCCAGGTCCGGTACTTCCGGACCTCGCACTCCTGAAGATCCTGTGGCCTGGTGCGCTGGGTATGGCGCTGATATCCTTTACCGAGTCGATCGCCGTCGGCCGTGCTTTCGCCAGGCATGACGATCCGCTTCCCGCGCCCAACAGGGAGTTGATTGCGTTGGGCGCCGCCAATCTTGCGGGCAGTCTCTTCCAAAGCTTCCCCGCCGGCGGAGGCGCCTCCCAGACGGCCGTGAACGCTCGGGCCGGAGCCCGCACCCAGGTATCCGCGTTGGTAACAGTGGCAATCGTGGTGGCCACCCTGCTCTTTCTGTCGCCCCTCATCAGCTTGCTGCCGCAGGCAACACTCGCGGCTATCGTTGTGATCACCGCCGTCCCACTGCTCAGCGTGCCGGAATTTCACTCAATCCTGGCTGTGAGGCGAACGGAATTTTTGTGGGCGCTAGCAACCTGTGCCGGTGTCGTGCTGCTCGGAACGCTCGAAGGTATCCTCGTCGCGATCGCCATCTCAATCCTTACGCTCTTTTACGAGGCAAACCATCCGCTGGTTTACACACTGGGTCGAAAGCCGGGCACCGATGTATTCCGCCAGCGGTCTGCGGAGCACCCCGGGGATGAGCGCTTCCCGGGCCTCTTGATCGTTCGCACAGAAGGCCGTATGACATTCGCCAGCGCACCTCGTGCGCGCGAGCGGCTCGCAGCCCTGGTCGATGAGGCGAAAGCCCAAGTGATCATCCTGGAATGCAGCGCCATCCCCGACTTTGAGTACACCGCGCTCCAGGCCTTGGCCAAGGCAGAGGAAAAGCTGCGCGAGCGCGGGGTCGCGTTATGGCTGATTGCGCTGAATCCGGAGGCTTTCAAGGTGATCAATCGCTCACCCTTGGGGAAGGCTCTGGGGAGAGAGCGCATGTTCTTCAACCTTCCGGATGCAGTGGCAGCCTTCAACAAAGGACGAACGACTGTATGAACTAAGCACTCAGCTCACGCCGCCCATGACAATGAAAAGCTACGCCGAACTGCTTTACGTGCTGGGACTCGCGACCGTGAGCTCCACGCGGCGGTTCTGCGCTCGTCCCTCCGGCGAAGCGTTGGAGTCGACCGGATCGGCCTCGCCGAAGCCGTGAGCGGAGACGAGAGCCGGGTTGACACCCTGCGAGATCATGTACTGCGTCACGTCGTCGGCGCGTTTCTGCGACAGGATGAGATTGCTGGTGATGCCCAGTTTCATCAGTCCTGGACCGATCGGCGTAGTATCCGTGTAGCCGTTCACATTGATCTTCATCGTTTGATGAGGTGCAAGGATCACGGCTATCTTGGCGATGCTCGCCTTCGCCGCGTCCGGCATCTCCCAACCGCCCGACGGGAACAGCAGCTCACTATTGACCGTAACCTTGATCGCATCTTGCATCCGTGAAATCCGCATGTTCTTGGCCGCGACCTCGGCGCTCATAGTCTGGTTGAGCTGCTGGTACTCCTGCTCCAGATCAGCATTCTTCTGTTGCGACTCCTGATATTTCTGCTGCGACACACAGCTCGCAAGCAGCAGGGCCGCGCCTGCCACGCACAACATCGGGAATTTCGCCATTGGAGGCTCCATTCTTTGAGAGTTGACAACTCTACGGACTCAGATCACTTTGAACGGGTGTCGATGAATCATCCATTGGCCTTAGGTCCATGCGCTTTATCAAGCGCTCACCCAGTGCGACGCTCTGATCACATTAGCTGCAATATCCATACGATCACCGCATGGAGGTCCTTCCTCGGAACGTCCGTCGACGGCATTGCATTGCTTCCCCAGGTTCCGCTGCTGCCGTTTACAACGCTGGTCTCGAGGTCGCCGATCGCCTGGGGATCGCTCGCATACCTCTTCGCGATATCGAGATATGAAGGACCCGGCAATGATGATGCGCCCACTGTGTGACATTTCTGGCAGTTATATTTTGCCAAGAGTTTAGCCGCCTTGGCGTTGCTGATCACCTCATCTGCTCCTGCAACCGAAACGCCGATCAGCGCCACGATGACAGATTGGAGAATGATTTTCATATAGAGCTCCGGCCAGTGGATTGACAACATTTTACCTTTAAACCTAGCTCCATGCTCAGGATGCGCGCCTCGTTTGCTCGCATTAAGGATTACGGTTATAGCACCTGCGCCTTCGGCAAGTGGTACGACACGCCGGCGATGAAGACCACCGCGGCCGGGCCAGTGGTTCTGCATCCCAAAATGCGTCTGGGACCTGCCAATACGGAGTGGAATTTCAGCGGCGACATCGCATGCCGGAATTCACCGCACCAGCCTTGGGAAACAAGCCGAATCTCGTGACTATCGAGGCCGACATTCCCGCCGACGCCAACGGTGTGCTCTACAAGTTGGGTGCCAACAGCGGCGGCCTCACCGTGTTCGTTGAGGACGGGATCCTCTGCTACGAGTACAACCTCTTCATCATCATGCGCACCAGGATCCGCGCGACGCAGAAGCTCCCCGCCGGCAAGGCGAAGATCGAGATCGAGACTGTTTATGTCGAACCCAAGCCGGGTGGTCCTCTGAAGGTCACCCTTAAGGTCAACGGCAAGCTGTTCGCCGCCGGCGTGGTTCCGGTCAGCGCTGCTCTACTATTCACCGCGAACGACTGCCTCGATATCGGCATCCCCTTAGGATCGCCCGTTTCGCTCGACTACCACAAATAGGTGCCGTTCAAATTCAATGGAACGATTGACAAGGTGAACGTGAGGTACATCCCGCAGCCGGCGAATTAGGGGGCACTGCCCACGAGCCCCGCCGTTTGTTGGCGAGCTTTCCTGCTGGCAACTTCACCGTGCTGTCGGGCACGATTAATGCTTCCTATCGGTGTGCTGTCGGGCGCCGCATTTCCAGTGACGTCGAAGAAGATCGCATCGGCCGCTTCGGCCGACAATTGTGAGTTGGATAAAAGGGTGAGGCGCCCGACGTTGTGAAAAGGGGCTTCGCTTTCTTTCCAATCGATACTTGCATTTTCCGTCCAGAACTTGGCATCGTGATGCTTTCCCCAATACGTCATGCGATCAATGTCGAGGAACTGGAGTCCAAACTCGAAGCTGCTCATGGTCTCATCTTCGGCGAGGTGCCGGCGCAATTCATCCTGGAGCGCATTGACGCTACCGCGTCGCAGCGATTGCGCTGGATTTCCTGCCAGCGGTGTTGCCGAATACTTCACTGTATCGCTGGCGCCATGGCTAAAGGGGACGTTACTGCCATAGCGAAGCTGCTGATACGGTCTCACCCTTTGGTGTGCCTGGACGTACACCAAAGCGAGGGTTCTCAGCACCCGCAACTTGTCCTTAAACGCCAAAGACAGAAGGCCCGCTGCCGGGTTCGACGCGGTTAGCAGATTCATGATCGCGAGAAACGCAGGTGCGTCATTGATTGGCAGCGTCGTGGTGTTCTGCAGTGAAAAATCCTGCCGTGATCCGTTCGCGCCCGCAATCTGCGTGCCGCCGCGAGTCAGGTCCACCGAAAAGGACAACGAGCGCACGTCCGGCTTGAAATCGGAATTTACTTTCGGATCCGCATTGCCAAATCTCACCACGGCAGGATAGACGCCAGGCGTCGCAAAAATTCCCTTGGCGAGTCTTGCGGCCAAATGAACATTGCGTGCCGCGGCAACCTCATAGACCTCGAACTCAGCACGGGCGGCGGTGCCTTTTACGTGCGTTCCCCGGCCGAGCCGCCGGTGCTGTTGGGCCGCGGCATTCGATTGCAACGCAAGTGATTTTTCGACGATCTTTTGGATACAGGCCTGCTCCGCGCCGCAGTCGCGATCCGCGTCGCTTGTCGTAACGCCAAATATTCGGGTCAGCAATAACATGGGAGTCTCACGCCAGCTCGGAGATGAATTTGAGCGCGGTAATGCTGGGTAGAAAACAATAGGCCGCCGCGCGCGTCGTAACAAAGTTTGCGAAACCTTCGACCTTGATCGGCGCGGCGCCATTCGGCTGTGGAATCACGAAAACGCTTTGTGTCGGGTCCTGCATGGCAATCAAGGGGTCTTTTGATTCTCGAGGAAGCCTCACCGCCCCGGCGAACTCGCTCTTATTGACCCATTCGCCAAGCACGAACTCATATTGGTTTTCGATATTCGAGTTGATGAAGTAGCCCAAGAGCCCGCGTTCGATGCCGTCGTAGGGTTGCTTTGGGTCGTAGGCTGGCCCATAGGGCAGCCCGCGCCGAATCAAACGATGTGTATTGTTGCTACCGCCAGGATATCCTTGGCCCGTGACCGGCTGGCCGCGCGGATTGATACGGCGAATATGGGCGCCCACAGGGCATCGCAGCCCCTTCGGGTCCCCCGAGCCATCGGCGTTCACGTACTCAAAGTTATTTAGCTGATCGAAGGGGATTGCTTGCGCCGGGCTCTTGGTGTCCGGCGATAATGCAAGGGGTACGCCGTTGCGCCAGCGTCCGCACATCTTGGCCGCAAGTAGTTCAGGATCAATTTTGTCCTTGTTCGATTGCAGGAAGTTCTCGAATGCCACGACGTCGGTTTCTATGATCTTGAAGACGGCGAAGCTGCCGTTAAGCCCGAGTTCTTTAGGCTGCGGCACGAAGTAATTCTCAGCCTCCTCTTGCAAGACGAAGAGCCAAGGCTCGCAGGGCTGCTGATGATCGGGCGGATATCGCTCCGGACCGCCGCGAATCGTCGTCATGCTGATGCCGTCATCGTATCCAAAGTGCACCTTGGAGGTCGGGACGAACTGACCATCCTTGTTGCCCATCAACGCCATGCCATCGGCGTGGTAGCTCTCTTGAAACGCACCGCCTTCGGCAAATAGAGCCGTCAGCCGAGCGCTGTAGCTCGTCATCGCCTCCTGGCTCATGGCGTGCAGCGTTACGAGTAGATGGTCGCTTCCTTTGCCGAAGTGGCCGACCCAATGTTCCGGCGCACTGGGTCCTGTGTCCCCCACGAGGTGCGCGCGCGCCGCGGCACCTTCGGTGAAGGCGCCAAAGGACTTGAAGGACAGAGTGGAGACGCGAGCATCGATTTCGAGTGCTACCATGCCAGGCCAAGTGATACCCACGTTCAAACAATAGTCGGGCTTGCGGCGAGGCACCGCGTCAATATCATCGCCCGGCCCCGCTTCAAAGCCGATGCGCCAATCTGCCGCGGTCGTGATCTGCGGCACGTCAGACTCATCGCCGTTGATCAATCTTCCCAGAAGTTTTCGGCCCTTCGACGCATTGCTCACCGTCAATAGAAAATGCCGCACCATCGGCATTCGATAACCGCGCACCACGAAGCCCTGGATATCGGCAAGATTGAGCGTGCTTGGACGAGCTTTGCCGGATCGCATTCTGGGACCCGAGGACTCCTGGCCGTGCCGCCCAAACAGACCTCCAAGAAATCCCCCGCTGCCGGTTGCGGACGGCGTTTCGGTCTTGCTGGTCCGGCTCACCGCGGACCCGATTCGGCTTTGCTGTCGGCAATCAGAGCGCGAATATCCTGAACCGATAGGCCAGGATATGCCTGGTAGAAGCCGATGGGAGTCCGGTTCGCACCCGCCGCAAAGTCAATGAACTCCTGGAGATGCTTTCTGCAGGGCGAGGGCGGTGCACCCTTGGTGAATTTGAAGAGAAGATCAAAGACCTGTCCGATGTTTTTGGTGAAATCGGCAATGTAGGTGTCAAAATTTCCATCGTAGACCGTGAAGAACCCAATCTGATTGTCTTCCAGCGGCACGAACTGCGCGAAGTGCGGCGTGCCCACTTTATCGAGATCATTGGTGATTCCACGTCCTCTCGCGCGCAACAGCAGCTTTATCTCAAAATTGGCGACACGCGACTTCGCCGGTAGAATCACCAGAAACGGTCGAAGTTCTCCCCTGCCCGCCACGCCCGCCTTGGTCGCCAGGGTCTTCACCTCTTGTACCGTCACCTCGGGGTAAGCGCTGTAGAGATTCACCGCACTCAGCAAATGTTCAGCACTCCACTCGAGGAAGGCCACGGCGTTGTTGGCGACAGGTGTGACTGGTGCCCTCTCCACATGTTGAAAAATCAAATCGAATAGCGCTCCCGCCTCGTCGGCGAACTCCGTCATGAGCGCGCTGAATTCGCCGTCGAAGTCTCCAAGAAAGAGCAGCGTCTTCTCGCTCAAGACCGTGAATCGTGAATAGTGAATAGTGCCGATACTATCCTCGGCTGCAAAAAACGTTGGCATCAACGGCGGAAGCAGAGTCGCCAGCGCTTCTGCGTCCGAGGGCGATTTCATGGGAAAGGCGATCGTGAAGTGGTTGTGACTCATTGTCTAATCCGTGTCCTTCTGAGTCGTCTCGGCGGGAGTTATCGGCCCACGAACGAGAGGCACGATTTACGAGCCTGCGTCTTTGTCAACACACCTAATCGTCATATAGGCGCGGCAAAGCGTAAATTGGCACAAAGGGCCATACCGTTGTCACCCTGGCGCGAGCCTGGTTCGACCATGGTCCAATGGGCATAGTCATGCCCCGGCGCAACAATTCCGGATCGCTGACACCTTAAATCTGAATGCGGGGAGTGCCCTGTGCAGGTAGTTTTGTCGTATCGGCTCCCGTACGCCATTCCCCTGCCCACATGACCGGCCCATGAGAGAGTGAATCGTAGGGATATCTCATCAATTGCGCGGAAATGGAAGAATAAGGCGCTTGAAGTTGCCGAGGCGAGCCGCTACCGCAGTCCTGCGCTTGGCCGTGATCTTGGCGGGGGCATCCGCGCATGCTGAATTGAGCCCTGAAGATTTGGCAAAGATCGCGCAGAACCCGGTCGGCAACCTGATCAGCGTGCCGTTCCAGGAGAATGCGTACCTCAATACCGGGCCGCTCGATAAAGTGCAAAACGTGCTCAACATCCAGCCGGTGATTCCCATCCACCTGACCAACGACTGGAATATCATCACGCGCACCATTCTGCCCATCATCTCCCTGCCCGCTTTTGCGCCTGGGCAGAACCGCACGAATGGCATCGGTGATACGCAGATCTCCGCGTTTCTGTCACCCGCCAACCCTGGCGCTTGGATCTGGGGCGTTGGCGCCATCACCCAATTGCCCACGCACAGCAATGATTTGCTCGGCAACAACAACGCGGGAGCAGGACCGTCGTTCGTGGTCCTGCACCTTGAGCATGGCAGCCCGTGGGTGTACGGGGTGCTGGTCAACGATATTTGGTCAGTCGGGAACAGCGGAAACTTGTTCAGCAACTCTACCAAGTACAACAACGGGCTGATGCAGCCCTTTGTCAATTACAACTTCGAGGGCGGCGCTTATCTCACGAGTTCGCCGATCTTCACCGTCAACTGGAGAGCTCCGGGCTCGCAGCAATGGACCGTGCCGATGGGCGCCGGCGTCGGCAAGCTCTTCAAAATTGGCAAGCTGCCGTTAAACACTCAAGTTTCGGGGTACTACTCCGTGGTCAGGCCCCACTTTGCGCCGAATTGGCAGTTACGCGCTCAGCTTCAGTTCTTGTTACCGAAGTAGTTATCTACGCCAGGTGGGTGAGAAACCAATGACAATAAGAAAAAAATCACCACGATCATATTAGCTCAAGGTCCCGTAGACACACATTCAAATGCATTAACACAATGACTCGCTGTATTTGCCTGTGGCTCGCCTAACACTCGGCGCCATTCCGGCTGCTGCTATGCATCATTTAGCGAGGGGATTGGTCACCGGCTTGCCTGTAGTTGGAGGACTTGGCGCGGAGCGGACTTCGTGAAGAATTCAGCCATTTTTCTCGTTTCATTGGCTCAAATGGCGACGGCAACGTCGCTTGCCTGGGCCAATCCAAAGCAATATGACGCCAGGCGCCTCGGAGACAGGCCGGCGCCGACAGTTAGCTTTTTCGATCGAACGGCGTTCACATCGCACTGCAATGGCATCGCTTGTCGTTCGACGAAGCGCACCCGGCCGTCTACCGATCCTCCGGCAGCGGGTTGGACGACGCGCATGTTTGCCCGGAGGGACTGCCTCGAGCCCGCCGACGGTAGCGCGCATTTTTTTTTCCAGGACCTAGCCTCACATCGGTCCCCGCCCCGCATGCCGGGCGAGCTTTTGCCGGGTGGGGATTGTGGCGATGAGGCTGAGGATTAACCAAACAATTTGGCAATTATGCAGAGCTATATGCGCATGACAATTGCGACTTGCCGACCCATGCGTCTAGGTGTGGCACTGTTGGTAGGTTTGACCGGTTGCACCGATTTGGCGCCGCTCCAAGCACGCCTTGACGATTTGCAATCGCGGATGGACAGACTTGAAATGGCGTCCGCGAATGCGGTCGCCGACACTGCAGCCGCACAGGTCGCCTCGGCTAAGGCGGATCAAACGTCGACCCAGGCTATGGACGCTGCGAAGGTGAATTCCAGCGCGATAGCCGCCCTCGAAGACAAAATCGACCGCATGTTCAAGAGGTCGCCATCGAAGTAGAGGCTCGTCGCGCGCCGCGCCGGCCGCACCGACGGCCGGACATGGCGACCTTCCTACGCGGAGTTGATGGGCGGCGCATCATCGGCACACTCCGCCGACGTAATCTCGAGCCGATGGAGCGGAGCCGCCTTCTCTGCGACCGCAAGATGGGATATATTGCGATCCCACCTATTGCGCTGCAATCAATGAGTGCAAAGGAATGCCGATATAATCATGTGGCCCACCGTCGTATTTTCGATGACCGCCTCGGCATGTCTGACGCTGGGCCTTATCCATGCATTGATTTGGTGGCGACAACGGGACGCATGGTCCAACCTGTTTTTCTCGATGGCCGCATTTGGCACCGCGGCCTTTACGGCGTGTGATTTAGCTGCGCAGTTGTCGGCGTCGCCCGCGCAGTACGCTTTGGCGGTCCGCTACGCGCATCTCGCTCTCTGGGTGGGCATCATACCGCTCGCGATATTAGTGCGGCTTCAATTCCGTGCCGGCCGCATCTGGCTGCTTGGCACGTTCTGCGCTCTGCGAACACTTTCGCTATTTTTCAACTTCTTCACGGGTGAAAACCTCAACTTTCGGCAGGTCACCGCTCTCAATCACTTGGTATTCATGGGTGCATCCGTTGCTGTTCCCGTAGGTGTGCCGAATCCGTGGATGATAGTCGGTCATTTGAGCTTACTCGCCCTCGTAATATTCGTCGCCGATGCCGCGATAACTGCCTGGCGCCGAGGCGCCCGGCGCATATCGGTGCTGCTAGGCGGCAGCATCCTATTTTTCGTGTTGGCGGGAACTTTGCAAACGGCCATGGTGTTTTGGGGAATAGTGCAGTGGCCAGTCACGCCGAGCCTGTTCTACCTGGGCATCATTGCCGCGATGGCTTATGAATTGAGTGACGAGGCGTTGCGCGCGAGACAACTGGCTCGCGCCCTGCATGCGAGCGAACAACAGATATTACACGCCGCCCAGGCGGCCAGATTAGGCTTTTGGGTTCTGCAATACCCTCGAAACGAAGTTCTCGCTACCGAACAAATGCGTGCGCTGTTCGGCTTCACGAAATCGCAGCGGTTGCAGCCTGAGGATTTAATTCAACGGCTACACCCGGAGGATCGGGAGAAGGCGCAGCAAAAGCTTGCGATGGCGGCACGAGGAGATGGCCAATACCGCGCGGAACACCGTGTTTTGCTGCCTGATGGACAACAGCGTTGGGTCGCCTGCCACGGTTCCGTCGAGTTTGACAACTTCGGTCGGCCGTTTCGTCTGCTCGGCGTTTCGATGAATATCACTGACGATAAGCAGATGGAATTGCAATCCGAAGCGCATCGGAACGAGGTCACGCATCTACTGCGGGCGGCCAGCCTCGGTGAACTTTCGTCCGCCCTGGCACATGAGTTGCACCAGCCGCTGTCCGCCATCTTGAGCAATGCCCAGGCGGCTCAGCTATTGATTGCTCGCGGCGACTTTGAAATGCAACAGATCGAAGACATCTTCGACGATATCGTCCAGGACGACAGGCGCGCGGGGGAAGTCATTTCGCGCATGCGAATGCTGATGAAAAAGGGCGAGTTCAATCCCGAGGAGCTGCAGGCGAACGAGCTGATTCAAGAAGTGACCAAATTTATGCAGTACGATTTGATGGCTCGCAAAGTGCGTGTCGTCACGGAGTTGGCCCCCGCTTTGCCATCGATCCATGGCGATCGAGTACAGCTACAACAGGTCTTGATTAATTTAATTCTGAATGCGATCGACGCCATGTCGCAAAAGGCCGAGAGCAGCCGGATCCTCACGCTGCGCGCAGAACGCCCTGAGAAAAACTTCATCCAGATCTCCGTGGCAGACACGGGACCGGGCATCCCGTCCGGCATGGAAGAAAAAATATTCCAGCCGTATTACAGCACGAAGCCCGAGGGTCTGGGTTTGGGCTTATCGTTGAGTCGCACAATTCTGCGGGCGCACGGAGGAAGATTGTGGTCTGAAAATCAGGCCTTCGGGGGTGCCGTTTTCCACATCACCATCCCCGAAAGTCGTGGAGCGGGTGCCACCGATGAGACACTCGCCTTGCGGGCCTCGAAGCCACCCAGCAACGAAGTTCACAGCAGTCTACGGTCGCTCTGATTGGCCCCGCCGGCCATTAGTTGGCTGATCACCCTGCGCAGGCTACGGCGTCGGTGAACGCGCTTCCCGTGGCGTTCTGCCCGTCCAACGCTTAAACGCATGGGTGAATGCACTGACTTCCTGGTAGCCCAGCAGCCATGCGATTCGCGATATCGATAAATCAGCTTCGAATAGATACTGCCTCGCCAGATCGACTCTCAAGCGTTCAAGAACCATGGAAAATGTCACGCCTTCCGCGGCGAGGCGGCGCGCGGCGGTTCGCTGGCTCAAACCAAGCCGAGCGGCAATTTCCCGCGCCCTCACCAGTCCATGCGGCAGCAGCGGAACAATTGCATTTTCCACCGCCGTTCGGAACGCGCCGCGCGTCGAGCGTCGATGAGCAAGCGCTTGCTCGCAGTTCGCCACTAACAGGTCGTTGAGGTACGGATCGGCGCTCGAAACCATCAGGCCCTTGATGCTTCCGGGAAAAATAAGCTCGTCCGTCCTTGCCCCGAAAGCTATGTTTCCGCCAAACAAGGCGGCGAGCCGGGTGCCCCACTCTTTGCTACGGCGATGGGTGATTCGAGCTCCGGTCGGCGTCAATCGTCGATCCGTCAAATGCCGGCATAGACGAATGAGCATCACCATGAGGAACTCGATTTGATGACGGTCCGAGTGACGAGTTATACCGACATACTCGAACACGATTCGAATATGTTCTCCTTCCAGACACTTTAGCGACAATCCCTCATTGGCAATTGAGCTATACCGAGCTGCTCGCTGAAGGGCATCCCCCAAAGTCAATGAGGAGGCCGCAACATAAAATAGCATTCCCAGCTCTCGAAGATCAGGAGACTCCGCAAGGCGAACGCCGAGAAATTCATCCCCCAGTGACCTCGCCAGCAAACTCAAGAATTGGATCTGGGCGCGGACCGACAGCCGAACGTCGCGGTCCTTGATCTGCTGCTCGCTGAGTCCCGCTTTCTTCAATAGTGGCCCTGGCTCGAAGCCAACGCGCTGCGCATAAGCGTAGGCTAGCCGGGCGATCCCTCCTGTCGCGGTGGGAAAGGTGCCGAGTGGAATTGTATCGACGACGTTCACGATCTTTGCACTCCGTCGCAGCGGTCGCCCCTGGCCTGCGGAGACAGCTTCTTGGCACATGATAGCAAGACCTACATCCAGCTCCGCCGGTATAAAGCACCCCACGCACACCAGCTTTGGCCCGGCGTCGGCCCGTGGTGATGCCGGCGTCAAACGCCATAGGCTCAATCCTCGAACCACTGGCTCATCCAATGAAACGTAAAGTGATTGCCGTAATCGACGACAACCTCAATATCCTCGGCGCGATGGGCCGATTGCTATCGGCTTACGACTACGATACAGAGCTCTATGCTTCGGCAGATGAGTTCCTCGATGCGGCAATGGCATCCGCAGCGGCCTGCCTCCTTATCGATATTGAGCTTGGCGCGGGCTGCGGTATCGAATTGGCGAGGCAGCTTTCGCGCGCGGGTTTCACTATTCCGGTCATATTCATGAGTGCAGATTGCGACCATACGACCAAGGTTCAGGCGATGAAACTAGGGTGCGTCGCTTTTTTGTCGAAGCCATTTTCTGCGGAGGACCTCATTGGTACATTGGCTCATTTACCCGCGCCGCTGTCGCCTGGGTTGGCCGCCCGGCGGAGGACACCATAGGCGTCCAGCCGGGCCGAGGGCAAACGGCGGTGCGCCTCAGGTGGTGCAGTCACCGTCCGCATGTAAGTTCACGGTATCACCGTCATTGAGGTCGGCCTTGTCGCTGTGCCCGCACATGCGCATGTCATGATCAATAGTCATCGCCGTCCATGACAAGTGTCCGTGTCCAGAGCTGTCTGCGGTAATAAAAACGGATATCGACGCGTTGCCGTAAATGGGTGTTCGGGAGGCGACCCGCTGGGGCGGCGTTGTGCTTCGATCGTAAACGGTGACCTCGAGATTGTCGGAACTGTCATTATTGATGGTAATCATCAAGCCGTCGCCGCCGAGAACCGCAGGACTGCGGAAAACAAATAGTAAATTGACAAGCGCGATAGTTAGCCGGGGGAAAGCGCGCATGGCGTTCCTCTCGCAAAAGTAAACGACACTAAGTCCGCTATTCCACGCAGCGCGGACGCCATATACAGCCCGATATCGTGCTCTCACTGCCCACCTCCGGGAATGGGACCAAATGCTTAGATGGAGTATCGGGACGTAAAGGTCGCTTCATTGCACTTTGAGCCAATTCATGCATCGCCATCCCGGTGTGATCATTCGCACGCGGCGAAGAGATCTCGCCCGCTCGCCATTCATGATTCAAACGCGAGGGCAATCCACTATGCTATTTCTAACGCGAATGTTCGGGGTGACCGGCAGCGAAGCGGAGCGCGAGCTCGGTGCGGAAGCGGAGTGTATCGAGACGATCGTTGAAAAAATTCTCTTGCTGCAGGCGGGTACTGCGGCGCGACAATCCAGCCCCTTCTGCTGTCGGACTCATGTCAAGGGGACATCCGCCCGGGCTCAATTCGAAATCTATGACGCTAGGGCACGACATGGGCCCCGGTTGGCGGCACGGCTCTCAAAGGGAATATTTTCGACCCCTGGGATATATCCTGCCAAGGTGCGATTCGCGAATGCCGCTGCGCGGGTGAACTCCGATTTCAAGCCGGACGTACGATCCTTGTCCGTCCTGGTGGACCTTGCCGGGAACGACCCCGCTCTGCCTGGCGCGAGCGCACGGCGACAGGCTTTTTCTCTGCAAAATGCCACTACTCTGCCGATTAACGACGCCCCCGCGCTTCTGGCGATGATCAATTTTCTCTCGGCGTCCAAATTCACGGACGGACTGTGGTCCCTAGCCTTGAAGGACAAATTGCGCGTGCTGAGAACGTTGGCGTTGATGCAACTACAGGCGCACCAGCCAATAAAACCCTATCAACAACTGATTTACGGCAGCAACGTACCCTTTCGTCATGGGACCGATGTGGTGAAATATTTGGCCAGGCCACTTCGGATCAACCAAGCCCATGCTCTGCAAAGCGGCAACTCGAACGCACTGCAGGATGAGCTGCTCCGGCATCTCAACGAGGACAGCACCATGAGCAGCTTTGAGTTTGGCCTGCAATTCCTGGACGCCGAGCAGATGACTTATTGGGGCCGGCCTCAGCAAGCAAGCTTCTGGACCGAAAACGCTAGCGTTGACTGGAAACTCACCGGAGCACAATTCCATGTCGTGGCGCGGCTCACCCTTTTACCTCGATCGCAGCTTCCGCAAGATGGCGACGAAACGATCTACTTCGATGCCACGGGCAACGCGATGCCTGAGGGCGCACCCCTCGGAAGCATCAACCGCGCCCGCCGGCAGGTTGCAATTACTTGCAGACAGGCTCGGCCAGACAGGCTCGGGGAAGCGCGCAGGACCTCGAGCGATGTGCAGTCAACTCCGGCGCGTGAAGTCGAAACTCTCGGCCAATCAGGGCTGCCGGCGGAGTAAATCCTCAATCTCGTGCAGCATCGCGTTGATATCAACCGGCTTGGGCATCATCCGGTCGGCGATTGACTTGGCCTGCCCGACATACGCGCCAGTGTCGCTCGTCAACATGATGGTAGGCGGCTTGAACTGAAGGCGCGTCACCACTTCTGCCACGAGCTCATCCCCCGTCACCCCCATGCCCAGCTGACTATCTGTCAAAATCAGATCGGGGCGCAGGCCATTGACCTCCAGGTGATGCATCACCTCGTCGCGGGTCGCTGCGCTGGCCACCTCGTATCCGTGCAGGCGCAACAGCCTTGCCATGGATCGTGCCACGCTGGGATCGTCTTCAATGTGCAGCACCTTGATGGCCCGCACGGTCCGCGGCGCCATCACCAACAAGGGCGGCTGACTTTTTTCCGCAATGTCCGTCTCCAGTAGATTGATATGGGCAAGCGTCTCATCCATAACCCGCGCGGCTTCATTGAGCAAAGCCACAGCGTTCCTGTCATTTAGCGTCCGTGCCAGCAACGCTTGCAGCCTGCGAACGGTCTGCAGACATTGGCGCAGGTCGTGGCTCGCAGCTGCAGTGAGCTGTGATATTACAGGCCTAGTCGACACCGAGAGTCCGATGCAGCCGGAAATGGGCTTCCATTCGCATACCAGCCAATTCCTCAAGCAGGAATGTAACGTCGGGATGTCCGCGACCGAAGCGATGACTCTACGCCGACGCACGATATTGGAACGTTCCGGTGTCGAATGCGTTGACAGAGTTCACGTACCGGCGGCCCTGTCCGCCCGTACTTCCTGTTAACATAATCGGCGCGGGGGTGCCGCCATCGACGCTGACGAAGTGCTCCGCGTGTGTCCGGCAGTGAATACCAGAAGTGAACAGCGCCGCCAAATCGTCCTCGTGCCCGCATCCTCATTGGCCTCAAGTCCAATAATCACGGTGTGCGGACTTGGCTAATATCAATCGAAGCAAGCCGTCGCGGCTCGACCTGCTGGACTTGCATGCACGAACGCCTCGGATATTGCGAAACGAGCGAATTAACAACCCCCAAAGGGAACCATCCATGACAATTTCCACGACACTCAAGGCCTCAATCGCCGCGGCCTGCGTAATTGCGTTCGCGGGATGCACGGACCTGAAACCGATCCAATCTCAGATCGACGAACTCAAGTCGCAGGTCGCGAAGCTGCAGAGCGACACCGCCAAAGCCGAGAGCGATGCCCAGGCCGCGATGAGCGCTGCGCAGAGCGCCTCCTCGGCCGCCGCGGGCGCGCAGAGCACGGCTAATCAGGCCTTGTCCGCCGCTCAACAGAATTCTCAAGCGATCGAGCAAATCAACGAGAAGATCGATCGTATGTTCAAGAAGTCCCTCTCAAAGTAGTCCTCGCATCGGCGGGCGAGCGAGCGCCGCGATGATATCGCGGCCGCCGTTCCCTCCTTCCGCGTGCCATTCGTCAACTCCCCGATGCGACGGCAAGTCCTACGGCTTGCGCTAACGCGCGAATGTCCAGTGGTTTGCACAGATAGGCGATCGCCCCCTCTCGCAAGCACTGGTCGCGCAGATTGGGTGCATCGTGCGCGGTGATGATGACGATGGGAAAGTGCGCGCCCGCCGATTTGAGCGCCTGTTGCACCTCCGTGCCCGAAAACCCCGGCATTTGCAGATCGAGTACGAGACAGTCAGGCCGGTCAAAATGCCAGGATTCCAGAAAGTCAGTGCCGGAGGCGAATCCGCGCGCCGCGAAGCCGGAGGCCTGCAGCACGCGCACCACCGCCTTCCGAACCGATTCCTCGTCGTCGACCACTGCTATCACGGTGTATCCCCAGCCTAGAGGATACCCTTGTGACCTCATTCGAGCCGCCTCGCCATTGGACATTGGGGCTGCTTCCAATTCAGGGAAGCGGCACCGATAGAGAGTGAAGGCTGTATTTCCACTCCCACGCGTGCGCCGAGTTGTACGAGCTCTGCAACGGAGCGAGCCACCATTTTGGACATCATGCGGGCGCGATGCACTTTCACCGTCTTCTCCCCGGTGCCCAGCTCCGCGGCGATCTGCTTGTTGAGACGGCCGCGAACGACGTACGCCATCACCTGACGTTCGCGCGGTGTAAGGGTTTCGAGGCGTCTGTTGATCATTCGCCGAATTGCACCATCAAGACGCTGTTCCTCGTCGCGTCGAAGCGCTGCATCAACGGCCGCGAACAGTTGCACGTCGTCGATGGGCTTCGTCAGAAAGTCGACAGCGCCTTCTTTCATGGCGTTCACACTCGATTGGATATCGCCTCTCCCGGTCAAGAATACGATCGGACGCGCCCCCGGCAAGCCGACGAGCGCGTGCTGCAACTCCAGCCCACTCAAGCCGGGCATGCAGATGTCCAGCAACAAGCACCCCGGGGTCTCGGCGTCCTGTTCCCTCAGGAAGCGTTCGGCCGACTCGAACAAACATACCTCATAGCCCGCAGCACTCAGCACGCGATACAGTGCTTTGCGAACCTCCTGAGCGTCATCCACAACGAATACTGTACGTACTTTGCCATTCATGGGTCTTTCTCCCCTTTTTTGCTACCGACAAGCGAACTCACAGAAGTCGCGGCTTGCTCATGCCAACTTAGCCGGCATTTTGCGGTCGCCATCGAACGAGACACTTCCCTTCGTAAGACACTATGCAGACTCTGACACGCCTTATCTGTACGCTACCGCGCATATCGCGGATTAGACGCCGCGGATACGCGTTGCGCGGTCATCCCGCGAGTATTACTTCCCGGGCTTCATTGCAAGCTGATGACTGCGCCTCTCAAGAATGAGAGCCCGGTCGCGCCGATAAAGTCGGCATTGTTTCGGATGTCACGTGAATAGCGAAGCTAGTGCGGATGAGCCGCCGGACCTTCCTTAAGGTCCGCAGCGCCGAATCAAGTCACTCCGCAAGTCTGCTTGATCTCGGTGATTTTCTTGTCGAGCATCGTGTTGTATTCGCCGGTTGTCACCTGATACTTGGTACCTTCCGTGCTTGTGGCCAAGCCTACTACCAATCCAACGGGCACTACCATCGACACGCCCGCGCCGATCTTTTGTGCGGTGCTTGCCTTCTCGCCTTGCAGCATGCGAATGTCGCCCTCCGCGGTGGAGCAGTTGACGGGCATCGCCGCGGCGTGCTGTTCGGTTTTCTTCTCCTGCATTGCGCAGCCGGCTCCCAGCGTCACCGCGGCGAGTGCGCCAATGAGGGCTAAACTATGCCTTTTCTCGTGCATATACGCTCCCGCTGTGTGTCGAGCCGGTACTTGCCGCAGAGAGAATCGAGACCCAAGGCTCAAACTACCGGAAAAACGTGCGGTATCGAATGGGACCTTAGTCCCACCTACACTACGTGCCCATACCAGTTACTCTCTGATCGCGAATTGGCCGCCTGCCCCACTGACTTCGGCGCGACAATGCGCTCGCGGACCCAACGCACATCGGAGGTCGTATGCGCAACAGAATGTTCGGGTGGGTGGCAGTTGCGGCAATAGGCGCCTTGCTGACCGGGTGGGCGAGATCCGAAGCGTCACCGGCGCCGACAGTGGCCGAATCCGCCGCGCACGGGACCGCACTGCAGGAGCCCGCCGTTGCCGCGTTTCAGCCGGGCCTGGAGCCACGAGCGATCGAAATTCTGAAGACGGCCAGTGCTCACCTCGCGGCCTCTACGTCGATGACTTTTACAGCGATAGTCTCCTATGAGGGTCCGAGCCTTTTAGGGCCTCCGCTGATCTATTCTACGAAATCCCAGGTCACGTTACGGCGCCCAAACAAGCTCAAGGTCATTACCCTCGGCGACGGGCCGCCTTCGGAGTTCTACTACGATGGGAAGATCATGATGGCTTTTGCGCCGACGGAGAATCTGGTCGCAATCGCCGACGCGCCACCCACCATCGATGAGGCGCTGGTCGCGGCCTACGATGGCGCTTCCATCTATTTTCCCTTCACCGATGTCATCGTCTCCGACCCCTACAAGGACATGTCCGGCGATCTTACGACCGCGTTCTACATTGGGCAATCACAGGTTGTGGGCGGCACGACGACGGACATGGTGGCGTTCGCCACGAAGGATGTTTTTGCGCAGATTTGGATCGGAGCCGAAGACAAGTTGCCGCGTCGTCTCTATGCCGTTTATCTGAATGATCCGGCTCGCCTGCGCCACGTGCTGGAGCTCTCGAATTGGGAATTGAACGCTCTCGTTCCGGAGGGCGCCTTCGCTTCGGCAAAAACGAGCGGCGCGGCCCGCATGCCATTTAAGCGACCCGACGTGAATACCACCGGGAACAGCAAGCCCCCCGCGGCGCAGCCCGCGGGAAGGCAGTAAGGAGTTCAGGTCATGACCCTGATGAAGCAAGATCTTTTCAAGCTGGCCGCCCTGCTGGTACCGCTGGTCACGGCAAGCCCGGCGGGCGCGTGGGTACATGCCGGCGGTGCTTCCAGTGGAGCATCCTCTGCCCGTTGGGGCGGTGGGGCGAGCGGTGATACGAGGTATGGGGCGGCTTCAACTAGCCGCACCGGCGCCTATGGCGGCACCACCACGAAGACCGCTTCGGGCTCCGCCACGACACACCCTAACGGCTCGACGTCGTATGCCGGCTCCGAGCATACGACCTACACCGCCCCCGACGGCCAGACGGCGCAGTCAACCAGAACAACCAGCGGCACCGCTTACGGCGGAAGCACGACGGCTTATCACACGAATTCCGTCGGCACCAGCAACGGCGCGTACTACGGATCCTCTCATACCACTTATGCCACCGCGAACGGTACGGCCTACCACAGCACCTACTACGGCACGGCGGCGTACCCCGCTTATCATCCTCCGACCACCGTGAACTACTATGGCTCGGGCTGCTATAACTGTGGAGGCTGGTCCGCGGCCGGAGCTGCGGCAGCAGGTGTCGCCGTTGGTGTAGCCGCCGGCGCCGCCGTGGCGTCCGCCAATTCGGCAGCGGCCACATCGAACGCCTACAACGCCGGCGTCGCTGCGGGCAGCGCGAGCGCAGTATTCCCGGTAGGGGCGATCTATGCAACGCTCCCCACCGGATCAGTGACAACGATCATTCAAGGCCAGACATACTACCTGAGCGGCAATACGTGGTTCTATCCCTCGTACGGCGCGAACGGTGTGTACTACCGCGTGGTGACCGCGCCCTAGGTACGATACCAGCGTCGCGCGATGCTGCGGTACGTCAGTGCCGCGCCAAGGCCGCCCGCGATTAACAGTGCCAGAAGTTGTGCGGCGCGCCAATATGCATGGTCCACGACGCCTTGCAGTGTCGCCGCCGCGCGATCAGCCGCCGACCCTAGCGCCGGACTGTCGCGATCGATTCCTGCGATGAGCGTTTGAAGCGCCGTGGCGGCGCGCGTGATCTCGGCCGCCGCGGCCGAATACTCCGTGATATCGAAGGGTCGTGCGGGCGTTTGAGCGGGTCCCCGGGCTGCCGTCGGCTTGTCAAACCTCGCCATCAACTGGTCGAAGGATCGGATGGTGGTATTCAGGGACTCCGATGTTGCCGTGCCCGATTCGAGCGCAGCGCGAAGTTCGGTCACGAGCTGGCGCGTGTGTGCGGTCTCGACGGTAACGGCCTCCATGAATTGGCGAATCGCGGCTTCACGCTCGCGCGTCAAAAAGCTCGGCAATTCGCTGACGACGCGAGCGGACGTGCTCGCCGCACCGGCCACTTGATCCGCATTCGCGAGAAGCCGCGTCGTCTCCGGCATCGTCGCGAACTCGAAAGTCAGCCGCTCTACCTGCATGTCGAGCAAGTTCGGCACGCGCTGCGCGTAATAGACAGTGCGCTCGGCGAGCCGCCTCGATTGGGTGATCTCGCGCACTGCGGGATCGAGGCTGCTGAACGGATCGAGGCCGAGCATATTGAACAGGCTGCTAAATGCATCGGTGCCACCTGGTTTCGGCCGCCCTATCGAACTTGCGACATCGCGGAAGTGCACCGATGCAATCGCGGTCACCTGCGGATTTTGCGCACGCCATGCGCTAATCACCTGCTGAAGCTCCGCGATTTGATCCGCCGTAAGAGCGCCCTTGGCGAGATCCAGCGCGATCGGCTCCAGACGATGATACGCGTCATGCAAGGGCGCCGCACGTTCACCGAAGCGCTCGCCGCTCCACGCATCATCGATCACCATGCGGCTCAACGTTGCCAGCACCACCAGGTCGGCCGTGTTGACGACAGGGCTGGGGCCGCTCGCGATCGTGTAGGCGGCGGTCGCTTGGGACAACAACCAGTTCTGGGCAGTGAGCCGCTCCGCGGCACTGTCCGTCGCCGCCTGGAAGCTCCTGATCGGCTGAACGATTGAGCCCACATACTCATCCGCAAACCGCTGGACTCTGACCTGCTGGACCTCGAGGCGCTCTGTACGCTTGGACGCTTTATCGTCTACATGGAATGCGTGGCGCAGCGTCGAGCAGCCAAACAAAATCAATGCTGCGATGCTGACCCCGAGTGCAAGGGACGGCCGCCGCGCCGAAGTTGCGAGCCACATGGATGGCCTTCCAGAGCGCAAGCCTAGCGGCCGTCACCCGGCGACGCCAGCGCCTCGGCCACCTTCATCCCGACGATGGTCGCAACCACCACCGCCATATAGAACTGGCCGCACATCACTTCGAGCCAGACCAACGCGTCCGACACGGGACCCGTCGTCGCGATGTCGCCATAGCCGATACTTGTAATCGTGGTGAAGCTGTAGTAATCGAACAACGTGTGAAGCGTGCTCCAATTCTGCAGCTGCCAGCCGATATCCGGGCTGATGCGGAAGGCCGACGGTACCGCCGCCCACGCCAGGGCATACAGGCGGCCCCAGAAGAGCGCGATCACGATGTAGCCGGAGAACGCTCCGACCACATCGTCGACCCGGAGCCGGCGCGCGCCGAACACTTGGTTGACGATCACCACGAGAACGAACACGTAGAAAGCGCACGCAGAGACATTTAATGAAGCGTCCATCTGCGGCTGCCGCTCCTTCGATGCCAACAAGCGCGCGAGATCGATTCCGATCGTGCATCCCGCCAGGATCGAGCCCATTACGCGGTGGCGTTTGGTAATGAAAAGCGCGCGAAATACGGCGACGCATACCAGGGCGAACAACGCAATGGATATGAGGCGCTCCGTCCGGGTCGCCTTCGCCATCAGCGGGTTCAGCAGCTCCGTCACCACCAGAGCGGCGAGCAGCTGAACATGCCTCGTTATTTTGGTGTCCGCCATGACGAGTCCCTGCGACGCGAGTCCGCGCACAGGCTGCCACCGGCGAGCCGAACCGCGCTATGCGCCATCACGCTCAAACCTCCGAATCGTCTCCGCGATGTCCGCGCTCAGGCGGCCGAGCGCGCGGCTGTGTGCAGCAGCCAGCGCCTCGTAGCCCACGCCCGTCGACGGTTCGCGCACGGCCGTGCGCCCGGTCTCAATCTTTCCGTCCTTTACTCGGCGCACCATCCACAGCGCACTCAGCGTCGCCGCTTCGCCGGGCGCCGATTCGAAGGTTTGCACGTCGATCGATACGCGGTAATCGGCGTCCACGGAAAACACCGACGAGACGTTTGAGGCTTCCAACAGCACGGCGAGGTTGGCACACACCACCTGCGCAATATTGCTGCGCAGCGGCGATGCCCACAGGTTGAATTGGTCCGGTGACAATTGATTCATGCTCTTGGTTACGACGATCTGCGGCATGTCAACGGTCGCGGGTATCGATACGGGACCCACGACGATGGCAAGCTTGGATGACGGCGCAGTGCGATCCGCTGCCGGACTGGGGCTCAAGGTGTAAAACCGCGAGGGCGAGTTCGCACATCCCGCAACGAAGGCGGCGAGAGCGCACGCCGCAGCCTTGGCAGCAATACGGCGCATCATGGGTGTACCTCTTTCTTGCCCCGGATCAGCATGGACGGGTGCTGCTGGAGATAGCTGACGAAGACGCGTACGGAGCGCGCCGCGTCGGTGAGCTCCTGCATCATGTCGTGCAGGTCCTGGGCGGTCGGGGATTCCTTGCCCACCAGAGTTCTATCGGCATCGACGATCGCCCGATGCATCGCCTCGATGGTCTTGGTCCCCTCCGGCAACAGTTCCGTGTCGACGCGGCTCAACAAAGTGTCCGCCTGCTTGAGTGTCTGGTTGAGACTGCCGAGCACGTTCTTGACGCCGGCGCCCATCTCGGCGAGCGGCATGTTGTCGACCTTTGTCAGGATACTATTGAGTTTCGCTTCGATGCTCGCCAGGCCGCCTGAGGCCACAGGCAGCTCGAGCGGCTCCATCGACCAATCGATCGTCGGCTTCGGCGCGTTCGGCACGTACTCGAACCCCACGTATAGTTCCCCGGTGAGAAGGCTGCCGGTCTGCAGCTGGGCACGCAGTCCGCGATCCTCTATGAGGTGGTGCAGCAGGCGCGCGCGGGTTGCCGGAGTCATGGTCACCGAATCACTGCCATTGGATCCCCGCTCCGCCCCCGTCAGGCGTTCGGTGAGTTTCTCGGGAAGGAATGTAATAAGCACGCGCGGGCGGATATTGAGTTTCACGGAGTCGAAGCTCAGACCCACCTCGGCAACGCGGCCGACCGTCAATCCGAACAGCGTCACCGGCGCGCCGACGGACAGGCCGCGCAGCGATTCGTCGAAATACAGCACGAAGTGCCGCTCGACGGGATCCGGTTGGGTCATTGCAATCGCGCGGCTCTGAAAGAGTTTGAATTCGCGGTCGGCGTGAACTGGCTGACCGGGAGAGAGGAACTCGGGCACATCGAACGCGAGCCCCCCCACAAGTACCGACACGATCGACTCGGTGCGGATGTCAACCCCGTTGGCACCCGCCGCGACTTCAATTCCGCTGGCGTTCCAGAAGCGAGTCTCCGACGTCACGTAGCTGTCGTACGGGGCGTTGATAAACACCGTGACTGCGATGGACTTGCCGTCGGCCGCCAGCGCATAGGCCGCCACCTCCCCGACCGATATACTGCGATAGTAAATCGGTGCGCCGATTCCCACCGATCCCAGGCTGGTGGCTTTCAGCATGAAGCGTCGACCGGGTTGGTCCGTGATTAATGGGGGTACATCGAGTGCGGTGTAATGACGCTCCTTCTCGAGCGAGGCGCCGGCTTGGAATCCGATGTACTGGCCTGACAGCAGAGTGCTGAGCCCTGAAACACCGCTGAGAGAAACGCTCGGCTGAACGACCCAGAATTTGGCGTCGCGCACCATCAGCCCGGCTGCATGGTTTGCGATTTTCGCGGTGACCCGCACCCTGGAATAGTCCTGCGTGAGCTCCACTGCCGTTGCCTGACCAATCGTCACGTCCTTGTATTTGATGAATGTCTTGCCGGCCTCGATACCCGCGGCTGCTTTGAAAACAATGGTGATTGTCGGCCCTTCGTTAAGCACGCGCTGAATCGCGATACCCAACGCCACTACCGCGGCGAGGATTGGAATGATCCAGACGATCGGGAGCCGCACGCGCTTGGTACGCACCACCGAGGCCAGCGGAAGATTGTTGAGATCGCTTTCGTTAGCCATGCAGGGGCTCGCGGGGATCCGCCGAATCCCAGATCAGCCGTGGGTCAAAGGACTCGGCCGCGAGCATGGTCAGCACCACCACCGCCGCGAAGAACGCGACACCGGGTCCGGGCGCGACCGACATCAGAGGTTGGAGCTGCACGAGAGCGACCGTGAAGGTATCGACGAACACATCGAGCATCGACCATCGGCCAATGAACACGACCATGCGATAGAGCCGTGTGCGCTGACGGTTGCTCCTGACGGAGCCGCGCTGGACGGTAATCAGCAGATAAGCAAGCGAGGCGAGCTTGCCCAGCGGAATCATCACGCTCGCGATCAGGACCACCAGCGCCAGCGGCCACGATCCCGAGGTGTACAGAAATACCACTCCGCCCATGATGGTGTCACCGTCCGATCCGGACGGAGTGGTCGTGTTCAATACGGGTAAGAGATTCGCCGGGATGTAGCAGATCGCCGCGGCGATCAGCAAGGCCCACGCGCCGGCGATCGAGCCATGGCGGCGAGCTTCGAGTTCTTCGCCGCAGCGGCGACAAAAGCCAGGCTCATCGGCGCCGGCGGCGCGGGAGAGCAGATGGCAGGACTCGCAAGACACAAGGCCGGCTCGCCGCGCCGTAGCGAGAGAGATCGTCACCCTTGCGCGCCCGAGGAACGAGATTGGGGTGGCGCCGGCGCCGCCGGTATTTCGGGGTCCATCCATGCGATCCGCCGCCAAATATCCCACCGATCGAAACTGAGCGTGACCGCAGGGATGAGCAGCACTGCGGCCCCGAACGCGTACATGCCGATTCCGGGATCGACGGATGCCAGCTGAGCGATTTTGATCAATGCGACGAGAATGCCGAGCATCACGACTTCGAGCATGGACCATACTTGGAGCTGCCCCACCCAGCGCAACATCTCACCGGTCCACCGCGGTATCGGCGAACACCGTGCGGCAATCAACAGCGTCATCATGAACAACAGATAGCCCGCGGGCGCGATCAGCGCGCAAAAAGCAACGAGCACGCTGGTGATGCGCTCGCCCTGCATCCACATCTGGTAGGCACCTCCCGCGATGGTCGTGCTTGCAAAGCGCCCGACGACGTGCAGCTCCATCAAGGGAAAGGTATTCGCGACGACCAACGCAATTGCCGCGGCCACGGTGAGTGCGAGGGCGCGGTCGCGCGACCCCGTCGGCACTGTGACGAGTACGCAACCACAGCGCACACACGCCGCTCTACCCCCCGGCCCAAGCGTCGGGATGTGCTGCAACAAATCGCAATCTGGACAGGCAACAGATTCGACGAATTGGCCGGCGTCCAAGACTTTGACTCCTACTGGGCTCGCGCCATTGCTCGTGGCCGCATGAACTCAGGACAAGGCAATCCCGATGTTCAGATCGTATAGACAGTAGCGGTAGCGGGTATTGGACGAAGTACCAACCCGCGCTCAATCGTTGCCGGCGCGCGGGAACACCATCAGATGCCGCAGCTCAGCTATACCGCTGGCGCGCCTTCCCACGGAACACCCGGTAGACACCGAAGGTATAGACGACGATCACCGGAAGAACCACGATTCCACAATAGAATAAAAACCGCAGCGATGCATCGGGCGAGGCTGCATCGGCAAGCGTCACCTTGTAAGGAATCATGTATGGCCAGAACATCACGCCGAGCGTGAGGTAAGCGGCAACGAAGAATAGCGTCGTCAGAGCGACCGGCATGCCGTCACGCCGCGCACGCGCGCCCGCGACGACGCCGAGCAACGCCGCGACGCCGAGGATGGGAAAGATGCGTCCCCAACTGCGTGCATGCAGGTTGCTCTGCGCTATGGCGCCTGCGTCGAACGTCATTGACACGGTGAAGGCCATGCCCAGCAAGATGACAACGGCGGCCACCAGCCGCGGTATCCTCGCGTAGGCCCAGTCTCGGAGCGCCCCATCGCCCTTGAAGACCAGCCAGCCCGCACCTAGCAACGCGTAGCCGAGCACCATGCCTGCGCCCGTGAGGATCGGGAACGGATGCACCCAGTCGAGCGCATTGCCCGAGAACTGCCCGTCGATGACGGGGATACCCCTCATCAGCGCGCCCACCGCCGCGCCCTGTACGAAAGCAACCAAGGTGGATCCGAGGGAAAAACCCCAATCCCACAACCACAGCATCTGTTTGGCCCGGCCGCGAAATTCGAACGCGATTCCGCGAAAAATCAGGCCGAAGAGCAGCAGCAGGATCGGGATATAAAATGCGCCGAGAAATACCGCGTAGACCACCGGGAACGCCGCAAACAGGCTCGCGCCGATGATTACCAGCCACGTCTGGTTCCCATCCCAGAACGGCGCGATCGTGTTGAGCATCTCCTGGCGGTGCTCCTCCACGGGCGTGGTGCCGAACAAGATGCCTACGCCGAGATCAATTCCATCGAGGATTACGTATATCAGTATCGAGATGGCAATGACGCCGGCCCAGAACACAGTGAGGTCGGTCGGCTGCATAGATCAGTTCTTCTGCGACGCTTGGCTGCCGGTGGCGCTCGCAGCATCATCGGCGAAGGCCAAGGGCCGGTTGGGGGTGGCACCCGATATCGGTGTCGCTGCGACGGTCGGCCCGTCGCGCAGCAGCTTGTAGATGTAGTAGAACCCAAATGAGATGAATAACGCGTATACCACGATGTAGCCGGCCAATGAGAACAGCACATCGCCGGTGACCAGTGAGGGCGTCACCGCATCCTTGGTGCGCAAGAGGCCGTAGACAACCCAAGGCTGGCGTCCGACCTCAGCCGTAAACCAGCCTGTCGAGAATGGCTACGAAGCCGGTCGGGAACGACAGGAAAGTGATCCAGAGAAACCAGCGCGTCGTCTCGAGCCGGCCTCTTAATCGAAGGAGGTTCCCGAACCAGGAGACCGCCAGCATGAGCAGTCCCATTCCAGCCATCAGCCGGAAACCGAAGAACGGGATAATGACCGGCGGCCGGTCTTGCAGCGGAAATGAGTCCAGCCCGACCTCGCGCGCGCTCCAGTTGCCCGAAGCGATCATACTGCCGAGCTTCGGCACCGAGATGGCCCATAAGTTGCGCTGGTGCTGCGGATCGGGAATAGCGATCAAAGTTTCGGAGGCGGGCTGTTCGGTCTTCCACCGGGCTTCGATCGCAGCAAATTTTGCCGGCTGATGCGCGAGCACATACTCGCCCGTGAGATGCCCGAAGAAAAGTTGAACGGGAATGATCACCGCGACCAATCCCAGCCCCCAATGCAGCATCACGCGCGCCTCGGCGCGATGGATGGCGCGCAGCATATACCAGGCTCCGCTGGCGGCCACACACATGCCAGTCGTCAAGAATGCGGCGAGCAGCATATGCGGCCAGCGCACCAGCATGACCGGCCCGGTAGTAATCGCCCACCAGTCCGCAGGAATGATCTTACCGTCGACCATGCGGTAACCGAGCGGAACCTGCATCCAGGTGTTATTGACGAGGATCCAGAAAGACGAAAACATGGTGCCCAACGAGACCATGCAGCAGGAAAAAAAATAGAAGCGCGGGGAGACGCGGTTGCGCCCGAGGAGCATGACACCGAAGAACGTTGATTCCAGCATGAAGGCGGTGAACGCCTCGTAGCCCAGAAGCGGTCCTTGGATGAAGCCCGTCTTTTGCGCCAGCACGCTCCAGTTGGTGCCGAATTGAAACGCCATCACGACGCCTGTAACGACTCCCATTCCGAAAGAGAGTGCAAAGATCTTCAGCCAGAAGTCAAAGACGCGCCGGTAGAGCCCGTTACCGCTCATGAGTCGGGCGCCCTCGATCGTCGCCAGCCATGCCGCCAATCCGAGAGTGAACGCCGGAAAGATAATGTGGAAACTGATGACGAATGCAAACTGGACGCGCGACAAGATGAGCGGATCGAGTTCCATGGATCGCGCCGGTTAGATTCGCAACGCCTGTTCGGCTTCACGCGTCATTGGCAAGTCTTGTCATTGGCGGACCGTGTCATTGGGCCGCTGCCGCGCCATCCAAGCCCAGTATTACGACCTTGGCGCTCACCGGCTTCGTTGGCCATGCGATCATGGTGAATCCGGCAGCCACGGCAATCCTTTGCACACCATCGACGGTGTAGGTAATGATGCCGCCGCCGATGCCGCCACCGCCATTGAGGAGCATCTGGCCGAAAAGCCTCTGGCCGTTGGAGGAATCGAGGGCGTAGAAGTTGCCGCCCATGTCACCGAAGAATACGATGCCGCCTGCCGTCGGCGTGATGGCTCCAATGATGGGATAGCTCGACTTGACACGCCACTTCCAGATGCCGGAGTCGGCGTCGGTCGCGTACACCCATCCCGCCCAGTGTCCGTCGGTGCGCGACTCCTTTCCAAACGCATTGATCGGGTTGTACGTCGCCATCCCGGTCCATGGCTGACCAGTCGCCACCCGCCGCAGCTTATTGTCGTCCTGGATAGTCACGGTATCGCACCAGTCGACCGTACCGCTGATGATCAAGTTCGTGGTCGGATCGTAGCCCGGGGTGTTCCATTCATCCCCGCCCACCGGGCCCGGACAGAAATGCACGTCCTTGCCGATCTCGAATACGGCGCTGTCGTTCTCGATGGTGTCTACCGGCACACGGTAGACCAAGCTGTTGTCGGCCAGATCGTACGCGTAGAGGTGGCCATCTTTCGGCGCCACCGACATGATCTGCCTGCCGCCCATCGTCTTGATCAGGATGGGTGGGTTCGACACATCATAGTCGTGCCAATCTTTCGGCACGACTTTGAAGTTGTTCTTGTAGTTGCCGGTCTTGGCGTCAAGCACAACGACCGAATCGGTATACAGATTACCTCCCTCCCGCGCCCCCGAAGAAAAGTCGGGAGCAGGATTGCCCCCCGGAACGTACAAGAGCCCGTTTCTCACATCCAGGGTGTAGGAGGTCCAGGTCCCGGCGCCGCTGATCGGTATGTCCCGGGCGTTCTTCCACGTAGCCGTGTCGAGCGGCGTCGTGCCCAGAGGACCGCGCACCACATCGCCCTCGACCTGGGGTGCCAGAAAAAATTCCCAGACGATTTTTCCGGTCTTCCCATCGAGCGCGAACACATGCCCCTTGCCGCCTTTGTAGTCTCCGCCCGAATTGCCGATGAATACCAGGCCGTCCCACGCGATCGGGGCCGACGGCACCGATTCACCATGTTTCGGATCGGCGATTCTCGTCTCCCAGAGTTGCTTGCCGGTGTTAAAGTCGAAGGCCAGTACGCGCGCGTCCTGCGTGCCGCGAAATAACATGCCATCCATGTAGGCTGCGCCGCGGTTGGACGGCAGCAGCGCGCCGGGGTAATCCAGGCGAGTGCGCCAGTTCTCGGCGCAGGTCGCGGGGTCGATCGAGAAGATATCGAACTCGCTTGTGCCAATCAGGGCGTTATTCACCATGATCAGACCGGATTCAAAGGAGGTTAATTCATGGAGATCGTAAGTACACAGGACTTTCAGCCCGCCCACATTCTTCCGGTCAATCTGGTTGAGCGGCGAGTAGCGCTGCGAGGAGGGGGTCCGGTTGTAGCTCGGCCAGTCGCCTACCGCGGAACCCGGCCACCCCGCATCATCCGGCGCCAGCGAAGACCCGGCGGGCGCAGCTGCTTGGTAAGCGGGATTCGTTTCCGTGCTCACCGTCCCTGCGGGCATCGACAAGGTCAGAAGATAGTTGCGCCCAATGCCCCCGTACGTAGTCATCTCGACGGGAAAAGCGGCAAACAAAACCCCCGCTACGGCCACGCCTGCGACAACGAGCGCACCGAGTATGATTAAGCGTTTCTTGGTCGTTTTGGTCATACTGTTCTTTCGTTCGTTCTTGGTTACCCTCGTTGACCAACGCCCCGCCAGTCCGCGCGGTAGCCGTGCTTACAAGGTGATGATGCGCGCGAATATCACACCGGCATACACGGTGTGTATATTGGTATAAGGGGCAATACGCGTCTTGGGGTCTCACAACGGCGCCGTTGGACCAAGGTCTCATTCACACGCACCCGTCCGGTTCCCATATTCCGTCATTGACGCCATGTGGAGGTTTCGGCAATGGTCGATTTGTGGACGCTGCTTGCGGACAACCTGCAAGACCGGGTCAGCGGCCCGATGAAGTTCCGCATCGTCCTGCAGCCGATAATGGCCACGCTGCTCGCGATTCGGTCGGGGTACAAAGACGCCAAATCCGGTGCGCATCCGTACTTCTGGTCACTCCTATCCACTCCGGGCCATCGCATGGAGATGATCAAAGACGGATGGAAGAGCGTGGGGAGGCTGTTCTTTCTGGCGGTCGCTCTTGACCTCATCTATCAGATCCTCGTGCAGTCCTCCATTCGCCTGCGCGCCGCCATCTTTGTTGCCATCGTTCTGGCGATCGTGCCCTATGTACTCTTGCGCGGAATCGTCACACGAATCGCTCGTCGCTTCATGCATCGCCCGCAGTCTGTTGGCACGCCGGTGCCCTAGTTCGTGCCGTCGTCCTCGGACTTGGGCTTGCCGGCCTTTTTGCTACCGCCCTTCACCACCAGCAACTCCGCGCCGTCTGCCGTCTCGGACCGCTTGCCGAGATCCTTGAGCAGACCCGCGTCCGTCAGATCGAGTTCGTGGGAATTCGCCCAATCCGTTTGCGCCGCCTCGTTGAGCCGCTTAACGACGTGATGCGCGTCCGTCTCAATGGCGAGTTCGCGCCGTCCATCGAAACTTCCGGGCGACAGGTTGATGGAACCCACGATGGCCCGCCGGTCGTCGGCGAGGATCATTTTCGCGTGCAGTTTGAGCCCCTTGAGTGTATGCACCTTGGCGCCCACGTCGTGCATGATTCGCAGGCCCCCCACTCCTTCCACCAACTTCTCCTTTTTCAGGGTATGCGGCGGACGCGCCAAGATATGCAGACGAACCCCACGCCCGACGGCCCGAACCAGGCGTTCGATGATCACGGTATCCTGGTACCGCTCGTTCTGAAGCCATAGCGAGTGTCTCGCCGAGTCAATGAAATCGGCGATTCGCTCGCGGCCATTGTTGGGACACCAGATGAGCTCTGAATGCCCGCTCGGGGTGAATTCTTTGCGCACCCAGTCCGCCTCGAAGCACGCATCCATTTCGGCGACTTCCGTCTTGTGGGTCGTGACAACGGCATAGTCGCGTGTGACGGTCAGGTCCCGGGTTTCCCAATTGAAGGACTCGACGAATCCAATCTCCTCGTCGATGACCATCGACTTTTGGTGAGTCAGCTGGAACGCCGGATTGCTGTCCTTGACTTCAATTCCCTCGTGCGAGAGCTTGTCCTTTGTTTCATCGTTCTCACTTTCTCCGCCGCGTCGCGCGGGATTGAGCATTACACGCACATCGACCCCGCGGCGTTTTGCCGCTATGACGGCGTCGGTGAGACCGGGATCGGTAAACAGGAACATCCGGATCTGAATCGATCTTTTTGCTGCCGACAGGGCCTCGAGAATCGGCTGCGCGGTATCCTCGGGAAGCACGATCAGAGAATGTGACATGGGGCCTCGAAAAGCATGCGTAGAGTGTCATTGACCAGCGGCGACCGCGCCCGCACTTTCGTACTGGATTCGATGCAATTCGGCGTAAATTCCGCTAAGTTTCAGTAATTCATCGTGAGTTCCCTGCTCCGCCACCATCCCGCCGTCGAGCACGATGATCTTGTCGGCATCACGGATCGTGCTGAGTCGATGGGCAATGGTGATCACCGTGCGTCCCTTCATCAGCTTCGAGAGACCTTCCATGACCAGGCGCTCCGATTCGGTATCGAGCGCCGCAGTCGGCTCGTCGAGGATCAGGATGGGGCAATTTCGGATGATTGCCCTCGCAATGCCGATGCGCTGCCGCTGACCCCCCGATAGCGTCAGGCCGCGCTCGCCGACCAGCGTATCGTAACCATGCGGCATCGCGCTGATGAAGTCATGGGCGTTGGCCAACTTCGCCGCATCGATGATCTCCGCATCCGATGCGCCCGTTCGGCCATAGGCGATGTTGGATTTGATCGTTCCATGGAACAGCACGGTGTCCTGCAGCACGAAACCAATTTGACTGCGCAATGATTCCTTCGTGTATTGCATCACATCGACACCGTCGATCAGTACCTGGCCGCCGTCCACATCGTAGAAGCGCGGGATCAAGCCCACGACGGTGGACTTTCCACCCCCGGTCGTCCCCACCACGCCGAGTTTTTGACCGGCCTCGACGACGAAGGTCACGTCCTTGAGCACCGGAGCCCCGGGGTCGTAGCCAAATGCGACCTTTTGAAAGGCAATAGCACCTTTTGCACTCTGCAGGGTTTGGGCATCGGTACGATCCTTGATAGCGTCGTCCGTGTCCAGAATGCGTTTGATGCGCTCGAGCGAAACCGTCGCTTGGGCAATCGCGTTGGTATTTTTTGCCAGATCCTGTACGGGCTTGAAGAATTTATTGAGGTACGCCAGAAACACGGTCAACGCACCGACGGTCATCACATCCTTGAGGATCAGGGAGGCCCCACGCCACAGCACCACCGCCGTGCAAAGCGCCACGACGACCGAAACAATGGGTGAAAGTAAGGATTTGACCCGTCGCGCATTGAGCGCGGCCTCGACTGTCGCGTGACTGACCTCCCCGAGGCGTGAATCCTCCAGGCTTTCACGGCCGAAGGCCTTGACGACGCGCACCGACTCGAGGCCCTCTTGGACGACGCTCACGATATCGGCCTGACGCAGACGGACTTCGTGGGTCGCCTTCTTCACTGCCTTCTTGAATCGGCTGACAAACATCAGCAAGAACGGCGTTACCGCGACGGCGATGAGGGCAAAATCCCAATTGAGCCAGAACATGAGGCCGAGGACCCCCGAGATGGTCAGGACGTCGACCAGTAGACTGAGAGTATTCGACGAGGCAAAATTCTGAACAGTGGCCACGTCACTGGTGATGGTGGACAACATGGTTCCGGTCTGCTGCTTGTCGAAGTAAGACAACGACAGCCGTTGCAGGTGATCGTATATGCGAATGCGTAGGTCATTCGCGACCCATTGGCCCACGCTTTCGGTGTAATAGTTATCGATGTACGTGGCGATCGCACCGATGACCGCAATCAGGACGACCCCAATGCCGGCCAGCAGCGCCAAACCGATTTTACTATCGCCGACCGAGACCTCCTTGAGACCCCGTAACCACTCCGGCAGCGGGTGCGATCCCAGCACGCTGTCGATGACCACCTTGAGCGGCCACGGGGACGCAAGACTCATGGCGGTTTCGAACAGCATCGCAACGAGCACGATGACCAGCCATCCCGTATAGGGCCTGACGAGCTCCCGGATCAGCGTGAACATTTCCCGGGATCCGATGTCCGGCGGCCCAGCCGCGACCAGGGGTTTGGCATTCTTTGGGCGGTTTACCGCCGACGATCCGGCGGCATCGGCTATGGAATTCGTTGCCAAGGGGCATCCTCTGCCGGCACATCACGTGCCGCCGTTAAAGTGGCCTCACCAAAGCCCACGAAGTGTATTACGAGACGGCACGCTCCGACCTAGGACCAAAGGTACACGCGCTCGAGGATGTCAGCGCAGCTGGTAGTAAAGAACCAGCCGCAATTCGTCCTGGTGCTGATCGCTGGGGCCGCCCTGCGCGACGTGCCCGTAACGCACGAGCAGCGTGAGTCCCTTCAGGGTACCGCCCTGCGCTATCCATTGAATGTTCGCGTCGTACTCTCTCTGGGCGTACTGCTGTGCAGCGTGGGGCGTCGAGCCGCCCACCCAAAGTCCATACACGCTCAAACCGGCCCACCTGGGAAAATTGTACGCAGCGCGCAACATCGTCGCATCTTCGCCCGCTCGATAAAAATTTTCGATCTGTACCGCGGTGTACCCAGGATAACCGCCCCAGGGGCTTCGAATGCTCGTGCCGCTGCCCGCGCTGCTGAGGGTGCCAATGGCCGTGACGGTGCGCGCAAAGGTCAGCAGTGCGGGACCCAGCGCAAGCTCAGCCTTGAGACCGTACTGATTCGTGGAGAACGATTTGCCGGTGAGCAGATCACTGCCCGTGCTGTGCTGGTCGGTATATTGCGCGCCGAACCTCAAGCTCACTCGGCCGGCGAGAGGAATTGAATACCTGATCTCGCTATAGGCGATGTTGATGATATCGGCGCTGTAATAGTCGACCGCGCCGATCGAGAACGCGCCGGTCTTGTAGTTTGCACCGGCCACGTAGACCCCGCGATCCACCCCGGAGGGTGCACCGGCGGCGGTCGACATGGACTCAAAGTCTTGGGCGTTGCGGACCTTGATTTTATCGACGTAGCCGGCCCCGAAATGCAATGTCGTCGAATCGTTGGTGGCGCCGGCTTCCCCCTGGATGGCATATGCCACGAAGGTGTTCGGGGTCATGAGCGAGTCGCGCGTGTTGATGAACGGCGTGTCGAATCCCCGGCGGCCTACCGTTGCCAGGATCTCGTCGGTCAATCGGAACTGGCCGTAGAGCTCGCCCAGTGCGGTGTAAGGCTCCTGCCCCGGCTGCAGCAACTGCGTACCGTCCTTGTCCAAGGGACCATAGAGGCGCTGCGAGGTGTAGCCCGTTGCGCCGAGCGCGACGATGTCGCCGAAATAGCCGGTCTTGAAGCCCGCCGAGCCGCCGAGTGTCCAGGCCCGACTTTGGGAGGCGTTGAAATTGTCGCGGTCGAGATAGAACGAGCGGAGTTGTACGTTAAAAGTGGTGTCGCGCAAGCCCACGAGGCTGGATTCCTGGAGCAAGGCTTGGATCGGCCGGTGCTCGAAACTCTCCGGCAGCTGCGTGTGACCCTGTTCCGTCGAATCCGGCGTTGGGGCCTCGTCCGTGTCCGCCCCGGCAGCTTCGTTCGAGTCCGCGCGCGCGGTGACCGAAGCCTGCGTCGCAGCTGCAGCCGGTTCAGCGGCCGGCGAACCCATGGCGCCTGCAGAAGCACATATCGCTGCCAGCAATAGCGTCGCCCCCCGAAGCGGTATTGCCACGCGATGCCCAAAGCGCTGGCGATTAGGGAATCATCGCGCAATCGAACATTTTGTTGGCGATCGGCGGCGCAATCTTTTGGATGAATGCAGCACGCATTTGCGGATCACCGCGTAGAATTCCAACGGCTCGCTGTTCTTCCGGGCTTGGCGGGGCGTGTTGGCTTTTCTTCTCCCATAATTGCTCGCAGGTCGAGTTCTGATACTTGGCGATGATCTTATTGGCAATGTCGTCCATGATCGGGTACTGACCCTGAGCCTGCGCCCCGCTAGGGCGCAATTGCATGAACCCCGTAACGACCAGGGCACACGCGGCAGGAAGTGCGACCCATGAATATCGAGATTTTGTCATGACGTCCTCCTATGCGGGCATTATGAATTAGGAGAGGCGCTTCGCCTGCTTCCGTTGGGTGGACCTAGGTCCAATGTCCCCTGAATGCTTCGGCCAATACGCTGCCGTTGCTAGGTTTCACATTTGCCCAGGGGCACTCTTGCATGTCCAACCCGATAGCTGGCACCGCTAATTCCCTGCCGGAGGATGCCCCTCCGGGTTTTCATCTGCTCGCGAAGCCGAGCGGATCGACCTGCAATATTGATTGCACCTATTGCTTTTTCCTATCCAAGGACGCGCTGTACCCCAACGAAAAGCACCGGATGTCCGCGGCCACCCTGGACGCCTACATTCGACAATTACTCGAATCGCACCGTACGCCGCAGGTCACCATCGCGTGGCAGGGCGGAGAGCCGACGCTGATGAAGCTCGAGTTCTTCGAACACTCCATCGAGCTGGTGGAAAAATATCGTCGGCCGGGTCAGGTCGTGCAGCATACCTTTCAGACCAACGGCATTCTTTTGGATGATGACTGGTGCGCCTTCTTCAAGAAACACGATTTTCTGGTGGGATTGAGCGTCGATGGACCGCGCGAACTGCACGACATCTACCGGGTCGACCGCCGCAAGCGCGGTACCTTCGACCGCGTCATGCAAGGTTGGAAGCAACTACGCCTCCACGGAGTGGAATTCAACATCCTGTGCACCGTCAATGCCGCCAATGAGAAACACGGACTCAGGGTTTACCGCTTCTTCCGCGACGAGCTGGGCGCCAAGTGGGTGCAATTCATCCCGATCGTTGAGCGCGCCACCGAACAAACCCTACAACTTGCCAACCAAGGCTGGAGCGCGCAGTCCGGCGGCAAGCGTCTGCTCTACACGCAGACCGGCAACCTGGTCACCGAGCGCACGGTGGGCGCCGAGCAATACGGCCGCTTTCTCATCGATGTCTTCGAGGAATGGGTGCGCCACGATGTGGGTGAGGTATACGTTCAGCTTTTCGACGTGACCCTCGAAGCGTTCTTCGGGCGCCATTTGCTCTGCATTCATGCGCCCACCTGCGGCTACGGCCCTGCGCTGGAATACAACGGCGATCTTTACTCCTGTGATCATTTCGTCGAGCCGCGCTTCCGGCTGGGCAATATCCACCAAACCCACATGCTGAAGCTCGTGGCCTCGCCCGAGCAGCGCAAGTTCGGCGAGGACAAGCGCGATACGCTGACCGCTCAATGTCAGGCCTGCAAGGTCAGGCACTGGTGCAATGGCGGATGTCCGAAGGACCGCTTCGCACTCTCGCGCGACGGCGAACCGGGCCAGAACTACCTGTGCGCCGGCCTCGAACGGTTCTTCATGCATACGGGCCCGACATTCAGGGCGATGGCCCAATTGATTCGGCAGGGCCGCCCGCCCGCCGAAATGATGGCCTCGATCGCTGCCGATGACCTCAGGCGCGGGGCCTATCGGCCCTGCCCCTGCGGCAGCGGCCATAAATTCCGCTTCTGCCACGGCAACCGCGCGGCCCGCGAAGAGCCGGGCCTCGCTGGGTCCTCGGGCTCGGGACGTACGACTGGACTCGAAGTTTCCAACCACTGAAAGGAACCAATCATGGCTGCAAAGAAACCCAATATTCTGATCCTGTGGGGCGATGACGTCGGTTGGTGGAACATCAGTTTCAACAGCCGCGGGCAGATGGGCTACCGTACGCCGAACATCGATCGCGTGGCCAATGAAGGGGTGTGCTTCACCGATTACTACGCCCAGCAGAGCTGCACCGCCGGCCGCGCGAGTTTCATCACGGGCCAGAATCCGATCCGAACCGGTCTCACCAAAGTCGGCATGCCCGGCGCGACGATCGGTCTTCAGAAGGAAGATCCGACCATCGCGGAGATGCTAAAACCCCTGGGCTACGCCACGGGCCAATTCGGCAAGAACCATCTGGGCGACCGCGACGAATTCTTGCCGACCATGCACGGCTTCGACGAATTCTTCGGCAATCTCTACCACCTCAATGCCGAAGAGGAGCCGGAACTGCCCGACTACCCCAAGGATCCGGCTTTCAAGAAGGCGTTCGGACCCCGCGGCGTGCTCCACTGCATCGCCGACGGCAAGGGCGGCCAGGAAATCAAGGATACCGGCCCGCTGACCAAGAAGCGCATGGAAACCATCGACGAGGAGATCACCGATCGGGCTCTCGTCTGGATGGAGAAGCAGGCCAAAGCCGACACGCCGTTCTTCCTCTGGTACAACTCGACCGCGATGCACTTTCGCACCCACGTCGCCGCGAAGAATCTAGGCAAGAGCGGCCAAGACCCCTACAGCGATCGAATGGTCGTGCACGATGAGCAGATTGGCCAGATGCTCGACAAGCTCGATGAGCTGGGCATCGCCGACAATACCATCGTCATGTATTCCACCGACAACGGTCCCGAGAACGACACCTGGCCCGACGGCGCCAATTCGCCGTTCCGTAGCCAGAAAGACACCAACTGGGAGGGCGGCTGGCGCGTTCCATCCTTCATCCGCTGGCCGGGCAAGATCAAAGCGGGATCGGTTCTGAACGGCATCTTCTCTCACGTCGATATGCTGCCGACGTTGTTGGCTGCGGCGGGTGATTCGAACGTCAAGGAAAAGCTCCTCGACGGCTACACGGTGGGAGGCAGGACCTACAAGGTGCATCTCGACGGCTACAACATGGTCCCGTACCTGACGGGCGAGGTGAAGGAGAGTCCGAGAAACGCCATTTTCTATTTCAGCGACGACGGCGAGCTCATGGCGGTACGTGCCGGCGACTGGAAGCTAGTGTTCGCAGTGCAACGCGCAAATCAAATGAACGTTTGGGCGGAGCCGCTGGTAAAGCTTCGTATTCCGCACATATTCAATCTGCGTCGCGACCCCTTCGAGCGGGCGGACTTCAACTCGAATACTTACTTCGACTGGATGGTCGATCACGTGCCGCAGTTGTACATGGTGCAAGCCTTGGTGGCGCAGCAGATCGCGAACTTCATCAAGTACCCACCGCGTCAGAAGCCTGCGTCGTTCAATTTGGACGAGGTGCTGGCGAAGGTGGTAAAGCCCCACGCCTGAGGCGGCGGTTCCAGGGCCATCGATTCGAAAGGGCGCGCCAAGCGCGCCCTTTCGCGAATGACTGGCGTGGTATGACTGAGCCGCTTGGAGTTCCCTTGCCCGACTGGCGCTGCAAATGGGACCTTGGCCGCATAGACGCGCCCGAGCACCGCCGTTAGCGTCGCCGTTTGGACGCAACGCACGAGCGATCTCAAATTCATGAGCGCAACGTATAGTGGCATAGACCAGATCGAGCGCCGCAAGCGCGAGCCGGCGCTCGGCTCGGACGCAGTCCGCGATTTTTATGAACGACTCCCGTATCCGGCACCGCTCAGCAGCCTGGACGAATACGTCGAGATGCCCGCCAAGGCGGAACGGCGCAGAGCCTTGTTCCATCGGATGTGGCCCACCAAGCGACCGAGCGCCAATCAACAGATTCTGATCGCAGGCTGCGGTACCTCGCAGGCCGCTCGGTACGCTCTCAGCGAGCCTGGTGCCTGGGTTACCGCCATCGACATCAGCGCGGCGAGCCTGCGCCACACGGGCATTTTGCAGCGCCGCTACGATCTCGACAATCTGGAGCTGCACGAACTGCCGATCGAGCGCGTCCAGGAGCTGGGGCGAACCTTCGATCTGATCGTATGCACCGGGGTACTGCATCATCTGGCCGATCCGGATCTCGGGCTGCGCGCACTGCGCGAGGTCCTGCGCGCCACCGGTGCCATGAGCCTGATGGTCTACGCCACGTACGGCCGGGCCGGAATCTACCTGATGCAAAAGTACTGCCGCTTGCTCGGCATCGGCACCTCCGACCGGGACTTGCAAGAACTCGGCGCGAGCCTCGGTGCGCTGCCGGCGGATCACCCGATCGCCGATTTGCTTCGACGAACGAAGGATTTCCGGCGCCCCCACGCGGTGGCCGACGCTCTGCTGCATCCGCAGGATCGCCCCTACACCGTCCCGGAGCTGTACGCCTGGCTCGAGCGCAGCGGTCTGTCCTTCGGTCGCTGGCTCGAGCAGGCGCCCTACCTCCCGCAGTGCGGTTCACTGGCCAGATCTCCCCACGCCGCGCGGCTCGCTGCGCTTCCCGCGCACGCACAGCACGCGGCTGCGGAACTGTTTCGCGGCACGATGACGCGCCACCGCTTCATTGCGTATGCCAGCGAGTCCGTCGCCGCCGAGCAGCGCATTCGATTTACCGATGAGGGGTGGCGTCGTTATGTGCCGCTTCGATTGCCGTGGGTAAGGTGCATACGAGAACACGTACCTCCGCGCAGTGTGGCGGTCTTGCTGAATCCAGCCGACGAATACCCCGACCTCATCCTGCCCATCAGTCTAGCCGAGGATCGGCTGCTCGCTCTGATGGACGGACAACGATCGCTCGGCGAAATCGTGCAAAGCTGTGCGACCCATCAAGATGCCGTGCGCGCCTTGCCGTTTTTCGAACAACTTTGGCAGTACGACCAGATCGTATTCGACGTCTCGTGTGCGAGTGGTGGAACCTGAGTGAATATGAAGCAAGCCTGGATCGGTCTCCTTCTCGCATTCCTTGCCCCCTTCACGACCGCGGTGGCACAGACGCCTGCCCCAAAGCCCCTTCCGGCGCTGGAGCAGCTGCTCGCACCGGTTGCGCTCTACCCCGATGCTCTTCTCGCTCAGGTATTGACGAGCGCCACCAGTCCAGGGCAGGTCAAGGACATGAATGAGTGGCTGCAGCAGAACAAACAATTGCACGGCACGGAGCTACAGGACGCCGCTCAGCAGCGGGGTTACGACGCAAGCTTTGTTGCCCTCGCAATGTTTCCGGATGTGCTCAACTTGCTGGCCACCCAGATCGATTGGACCACCGAGCTCGGCACGGCATTCTTGAGCGATCCGAAGGGGGTGATGTCCGCGGTGCAGAAGCTGCGAGCCCAGGCGAGGGACGCGGGCAACTTGAAAAGCACCGCGCAGCAGTCGGTAAGCACGGAAACTCAGGGGGGGCAGCAGGTCATCGTGATTCAGCCGGCGAATCCGCAGGTTGTTTACGTGCCCGTGTACAACCCACAAGTCGTGTATTACCCCCCGCCTCCCGGAGCAGTTCTCCTCGGATTTGGCCTTGGTATCGCGATCGGCGCTGCGATGAGCAACAACGCCTACTATGCTCCTTATGGTTGGGGTGCGTGGGGAATGGGTTGGCACACCCATACCGTGGTCGTGCGCGGCGGCGCATGGGTGGTGCCGCCGGCCGCTCGCTATCCCTATGTTCGGCCGATCCCGGTCCCCTATGGCGGCTATCGGCCGCGACCCTATGTTTATTCACCAACGACCGTCAATGTAAACAAGGTAACTGTGAATAATCCAGGCTATGGCGGCGGTGTGACGCCGCGTCCCAAACCCTATGCGCCCGTAGCTCGCCCCCCCGCTACCACGCTCCCCGCCTCGCGTCCGAACACCGTCGCGCCGCGCCCGACGACCTACCCAGCTGCGGGCTCGGCCACCGCGCAGACTTCGCGGCCGGCGACCGGCTCAGGTGCTCGTCCGGGCGCACCGCAGGGGACTCCTGTGCAGCGGCCGGCCTCGCCTTCAATTGCTGCAAATACGGACTATGGCGCGCGCGGCTACAACCAACAAACGGGTGTGAAGCCCTCTGAGCGAGCCCAAACGGGCTCCAATGCATTCACGGGCTACCAAAGTGGAAGCGCGGAACGCGCCGCGAGCCAGCGCGGGCAGGCCAGCGTGTCCCGCAACCAGGGACGTCCTGCAAGCTCACCCCGGAGCAAATAGCATGAATATCTCATCGATCATGCGCGGCTTCTCCGTTGCGGCGCTGCTCTGGAGCGGACAAAACGTGACCGCTCAGGATGCCCAACAGAAAACCTTCAGCAGCCCGGAAGATGCCGTCGTGGCGCTGGTAGACGCCGCCGCCACCGGCAACACCGATGAACTCCGCACCCTCTTCGGACCCGACGGGGACAAGGTACTTTTTTCGGGCGACCCGGTGATGGATAAGAGAAATCGAGAGGTTTTTCTGGTGGCCTACGCCGAGCGGGGGGGGCTGATGAGTTCGAGTCCGACCGGCAGAATTCTGTATATCGGAAATGAGGACTGGCCATTCCCCATTCCGCTGGTCAAAGTAGGCGGGGTGTGGCGCTTCGACACAGCCGCCGGCGCCCAAGAGATCCTGGTCCGCCGGATTGGGCGCAATGAGCTGAGCACCATTGAAGTCTGTCGGGTCTACGTCGCTGCGCAACGGGAATACGCCGCGCAACCTCATGACCTCAAGCCCATGGGAGCCTACGCGAAGAAAATTGCCAGCTCACCCGGCAAGCATGACGGTCTTTATTGGAAACCCGAGAATCCCGAAGAGTTGAGCCCGCTGGGCGAATTCGCCGCGAAAGCGGCTGCCGAAGGCTATCGACGCACCGATGGGCAGCCTACGCCATTTCATGGGTACTTTTTCCGTATCCTGACCCAGGAAGGCTCCCGCGACAATGCCCGCAGCTATATCGTCAATGGGCAAATGCGTGATGGCTTCGCGCTGATTGCCTATCCCGCTGCCTACGCAGTGAGCGGTGTCATGAGCTTCATTGTGAATCAGGACGGCGTGGTCTATGAACAGGATCTCGGATCGCAGACTGCCGCCCTCGCAGCCGACATCGGCCGCTATGATCCGGCCACCGGCTGGACCGAAGTTAAATAGACGCGCCCGGAATGATCCACCTGATGGGATACGACGTGTTGGAGTACCCGCTCCTGGTATTCCCGCTTTCGTGGTTGACGCTATGGCTTGCGACGCGCATTGGGGCGTCCGTGCTCCGCAGAAATCGCCGGCTCGAAGCCGCCGTACGCGAGGACTTGAGCACGGTCTTGGTCACCACTCTGACTCTCAGCGGACTCATCATCGGCTTCAGTTTTTCAATGGCCATCAATCGCTACGAGCAGCGAAAAAATTACGAAGAGGCCGAGGCCAATGCCATTGGCACGGAGTACGTACGCGCGGACCTGCTGCCGGCGCCGGATGGGGCCCACCTGCGCTCGATGCTGAGCCAGTACCTCGATCAGCGAGTGGCGTTCTATCTAACCCGAGACGAGCGCCAGCTTGCGGAAACCAACGCTCGAACCGCACAGTTGGCGAGTGAGCTGTGGGCCGTGGTTCGCGCCACGGCGAGCGCACAGCCGACCGCCATTGCCGCGCTAACCGTTGCAGGAATGAACGATGTCTTGAACACGGCGGGATACACGCAAGCTGCATGGTGGAATCGAATCCCGACAGGTGCATGGATGCTGATGATAGCCATTGCCGTCACCTCGCAACTGTTGATCGGCTTTGGCGCACAAAATGCCAAAGCGGAAGGCATTTTATTTGCCGTGCTGCCGTTTGTCGTTTCGATCTCTTTCCTGCTCATCGCGGACATTGACAGCCCGCGAGGCGGCCTCATCCGCGTATATCCGCAGAATCTGGCCGCTCTTGCTGAATCGTTGCGCGGGCACTGACGGGCGACGTCGGCCGGCCCGGGAGCACCAGCAATGAGGGGGAATCGATTGGGGCACATCACCGCGCCGGCGGACGTCTGGCGCAAATTATCCGTTGAAAGGCCCAACAACCATTGGACCTGAGCCCAATTGAATCACTAGACCATTCGCATCAGCACGGAGACGAACGCAAATATCCCGATCAACAAGACGGCAAACACGACCGCCGTGAGCGGTGATTGCCTGATGATCGGTACCATTCCCTTCTCTTCCAGGCCGGCGATCGCCCTGAATTGGCTGCTCCACAAATAGCGCACGATGCGCCGGTATTGCCACTCCGAAATGACCAGCGACAGCACACCTGCGCCGATCAGCGCCAAGCCGAGATAAAGCGGCGCCTCAGGCCGGGCCGCAGGCGCCACACCCTGCATGTCCCGCAATCGCTCGAAGAATTGAACGATCGTGAACCCGAACCCAATCAGTGCGACGCCGGTACGTACCCATGCCATCAGGGTGCGTTCGAGCGCCAGGCGTGTGCGAAGCCAGCCAAAATGGCTATCCGACGTGGATCGCACCTCGAAACGCGCGCTCGGCTCTGCGGTCGTACTCATCGCTCACTTCCTTCTATGTCGACGCCCCGTCGATCGTCCCGCCGGCATTCGTGCTGCGCAACTGCCAAGGCCAGCGGCCCTCGATTTCCACCACGATCGACCAGCTGAGGAACGTACGCACGATGACAAGAACACCCAACGCCGCGATATTCTGCAATGAAGGGTCCAGCGCCGCTGTACGCACCACGTCCGCCGCAATCAGAATTTCCAATCCCAGCAACATCGCGCGCCCGAGCGCGGCACGAAAACCGGCATAGTGCTCGAGCGTGAACTCCCGCCGCCGCAGGGCCATCAACAGCCACTTGCAGGTGGCCGCGACGATGTAGCCGACGATGAGAATCACCGCGATCGCTTCGATCGCGTCCGCGCCGGCGCCAATCCACCGCAAATATTCCCCTTCCAGGTCCAAGCCGTGCATGCTTGCGCAAGCTTGCTAGCCTGACGCTAGTGGGTTGCGTTCGCCGTAAAGCAGCCGTCGCCGCCCTGCGCGCAGATCACCTGGATGGTCTGGCGTTGACCGCAGCCGGTGACCCCGATCGTATATTGAGCCCGTTCGGTGCCCATCATGAGAGGCCCATTCAATACAGGCTGGACCGTCTCGCTCGTTAGCACTGAACCTGTCGCCGCCGGGCAATTCATGTCGAATTGAGCGCGCTTGAGCGCGAAGTCGAGTGCCGTGGACTGCAGAGTGGTCGTCAGCGGAGTCGTGCTGCAGCCTGCAGAGAATAACAGAGTTGCTATCGTCCAATATCGGTGCAGCTTGGCATTCATGGTTTGCCCCGTCCCGTGCCCATATGCTGATGAAAGCCCTTTCATGACATTAGGCAAGACCTTCGATGCCGTCCATGGGACCAAAGACCCAGCATTCACCACCTGCCCGTGGCGCCGAACAGGACAGCGACGCCGATCACCAGGAAAATCACCGGAGCAAGCCTGCGCAACGATTTCAGCGGCATTGCCTTTGCCGCCACAGTGCCCAGAATCACGATTGGAACGTCTGCCAGCAAAATCCCCAATGTGGACCCGGCCACCACGGCATACAAAGACCCGTAGCTCGCCGCCAATGCAATCGTGGCGATCTGTGTCTTGTCTCCCATTTCCATCACAAAGAAAGCCGCCAGCGTCGTGCCAAAAACACCCCACCGTGGTACCCGCGACAGCGCCTCTTCGCGCCTCTCCGGCATCATTGTCCAAACACCAATACCCAGGAACGTCACGCCGAGGATCCACCTGAATGAATGCGGTCCGATGAGCGGGGCCAGCCAAGCGCCCGCCGCACCGGCGAGCAAATGGTTCGCCACGGTCGCAGCGAGTATCCCGAGAATAATCGGCAGCGGCCTTGCAAACCTTGCTGTCAGCGCCAGAACGACCCATTGCGACTTATCGCCGATTTCCGCCAAAGCGACGACGCCGGTAGATACCAGAAATGCGTGCATGCGGATATTTATGCCGGTGCTTGCGCCACGCGGCGCGAGCAACTCAACGGCGATGCCATCGGGGCCGGAGAAGATCGCAAAACAGCGCGTGCACGGCGAGAAGCGCGGAGCCGATGAGCAGGGGAAACATTCCCACGACCCCCAGGGCGAAAACCGGACAGGAGGTACGCGACACGGTGAACTTGTAATGCATCGGTATCTCACGAACGGCGTTGCAACCGAAAGAATCTTGCGAAATGGGCGCCGCGACAACCATTGGACCATGGTCCATTACGATGCTTCCGTCCTTAGGATCGGCAGCGAAAAATGCACTCCGGTTCCTCGATCCGGTCTGTTCGTAGCCCACAGCCGCCCGCCATGCGCGGTAATGATTGATTGACAGATCGACAGTCCGAGCCCGAGCCCTTGCTCCTTCGTCGTGAAGAACGGCTCGAAAATGCGCTCGAGCTGTCCTGAATCGATGCCTCCGCCGCAATCGAGAACCGACGTAAGGACCGTGCCGTGATCGGCCTCGAGAGCGGCGACGATTTCTATCCTCCGATCGCGCGGCGGATTGTGGCTCATGGATTCGCAGGCATTCACGATGAGATTCAGCAGCACTTGCTGGAGCTCCACACGGTCGCCCAGTACCGCGGGAATGGCCTCATCGATGCGCGTATTGAGCTGAACGTTCCGTTCCTTCAGTGTGCCGCGGGCGAGAGACAATACATCGCGCAAGAGATCGCCGATTTCCATACGCTGCAAGTGCGTCTCACCCCGGAGCAGGAGGGCACGAAGACGCTGAATGATCTGTCCTGCATGCTTATCCTCGACGGTGATCTCCTGCAGTATCTCTGTGAATTCTTCCAACTCCGGCGGATCCTTGGCGACCAGAATCTGCGCCGCCTGGACATTGCACAATATCGCGGTGAGCGGCTGCTGCAATTCATGTGCGAGCGCGCCGGCCAGCTCGCCCAGCAGAGCGACGCGCGACAGATGCGTCAGCTTCTGCTGCAATTTGAGCAATTCCGCCGCGGTGCGTTTGCGCTGGCTATCGTCGATGACATAGCCCGTCACCCTGCGGATGGGCGCGCGGTCTGCCGGACCTCTCGTATCGCGATAAGCGCGTGCTTTCACGGTGATCCAGCGGATGTCCCCAGCCGCGCCCATCACCCGCAACTCCCTTTCCATGGCATCGCCGGTCTCCGCATTCGCCGACCTGATCGCATCGAGCACGCCCGAGCGATCTTCGGGGTAGATCGCGGCAAGCAGCGAATCGCTCACCAGCGGAGCGGTCGCCTCGATCCCCAGAATGGAGCGCGCCTGCTTGCTCGCCCACACTCGGTCTGTTGCCGCTTCCCAGCTCCAAAATCCAAAGCCGCTCATTGATGCGATGAGCGCCAGGCGCTCCTGGCTCTCTGCGCTCAGCCGTTCGGCCTGGCGCCGTTTACGGCGTTGGGTAAACACGTAGATGAGCAGGGCGAACTGAACGGCCATCGCACCGAGCGCGATCAAGAGCCAGTCGTGTACGTGAATGGCTGCCATGGCTAGAGCGGTTGATGCCTAAAAGTGTCATCCAAAGGCATGACGCGGCACGGTGTATGTTGGAGGACTAAAGTGCCGGAACCGTGTCCACATCGGAATGGGCCTTTGGTCACATAGATAGCGGCATCCATCCTGATTAGCCTTTGTCGCCTGTGATCGCCGAAGACATGGCGGGGATTCACGGAACATTCAAGAAATTCAGGAGGGTTCCCACATGACGAGAGCCAAATGGCTACTTCTCAACGCGCTCTGTCTGCCGCTGTCGATTACCGCGGCGCACGCCGCAGTCAATCCGGACAAGCTGCCGCAGGTAGCGTGCGCCGACATCAAGTTCAGCCCGGCATTCCTTGCCAAGTATCCGAAGGCCCCGCAGGCCTGTATCGACGGGCGCCGGTACAAGGGTGTGACCTACGCGAAATTTACCGCCAAGGTGTACATCTCCAGCCCGCAATTCATGACTGTGCAGATGCTGGACGCTTCGGGTGCAACCGTAACGACGTTCAGCTTCAAGCCGGGCCCGAATCAAGGAGTGCACGTCAATGGCCAGCTGCGGAAGTTCTCCGATATGCAGGTCGGCGACACGCTGACGATATGGGTGCCCGAGAATCGCCTGTCTGCCATGGAGTTGCCCGGCTCGACAGAGAATAAGTGGGCGTTACTTCCGCCGCTGAGCCAGTGAGTGAGCATCACTGCGATCCCCGGCACGCATTTGGAACATAAGTAAGGAGTATCAGTGATGAAATTAGCAAACCGTGTCGCGGCGCTTTTGGCGCTGACCTCACTAGCAAGCGCCGCCTACGCGCAGGACATAATTGCTACGCAGAACACTCCGTGGAAGGGATTTTACGTCGGCGGGAACATCGGCGGAGCATGGAACCACACCTGCAGCAGTTGGGATCCTGGAACGACCATAAGGAATAATCCAGCCCTGGCCAATTCCTTCTACAATCGCAACTGTCCCAACAATGGCAATTTCATCGGTGGTGTGGATTTGGGCTACAACTTTCAATTCCAGCAGTGGGTTTGGGGGTTTAAGCTCGATTATGATGCCGTCGGCAGCAAGACCTATAATCGCTCGTACCGCTATACTGCCGTTTCACCTACGGATCCCTTTCCGAGCGGCACCTATAGTGCATCCGGCAAGGCGAGCCCGAACGGAATCATCCTCCTGGGCCCACGCATCGGCTACGCGGTCGATCAGTGGCTGCCGTACTTTCGGATTGGCGGCGCCTTCTCCAGCGGACAACATACGGGGACGCTCTCTTACACTCCGGTGGGCGACACGAGCCCAACCAATAGCTTCAGCGGCGGCAAGAACACCAACTCCAGCGGCTTCAATGCCGGGGTCGGTTTTGACTACGATCTGAGCGGACCCTGGTCGATCACCGCGGAGTACAATTACGTGAACCTCGGTAAGGGGACCAATTCCACCTTTGCCTGTTCCGCTAGCAAGCAGTCCTTTTGCACCAGATACGCCAATTTTTCGCTGGACAACATCCACAATAGCTTCACGATGAACATGTTCCGGGTGGGCTTCCACTATGCCTTTGGCTTTTGATACGGAGGCTTTGTCATACGAAAGGGCGGGGCCTATTTTCCGGCCGTAGGCGCCGCCCCTAAATTCCCTCCACACGGCCACTCGGGCATTGCGCGCGGTCCGGTTTCGTTGGCTCGTACTCTGGGGCACATAGATGGTCCCGCCGATAGCTAAACCACGCACAAGGATCTCTCGCATCAAGATCGAGAACAGCATCATCGCGAGCTTGCTCGCCGCGGAGTACAAGAGCCTTTTGCCCATGGTCGAGCGCGTGACATTAGAGCGTGGCGACGTCGTGTATCGGGCGAATCGTAAAATGAAGGCGGTGTACTTCCCCGAAGATGCCGTGGTTGCCGTTGTCGGCCGGCTGAACGATGGGCGCACCGTCGAAGTCGGTACCATCGGTCGTGAAGGAATGCTGGGCCTCAACATTTTCTTGGCGGGCATCATCTCCCCTGATAAGGCCGTCGTGCTGCTATCGGGGGCGGCGATCAAAATAAAATCAAAAGACTTGCGGCGCGAACTGTCCCTCGCCACGCCGCTGCGGCGCCTCCTTCTCGCCTACGCGCGAACCTTCCTCGCGGTGATCAGCCAATCGGTCGCGTGTAGTCAACACCACACTATCCAGCAACGCCTGGCGCGCTGGCTGCTCACCATCAATGACTATTGCGGCGGCCGTGAGATCCTAATGGTCCAGAAATCCATCGCCGAGATGCTAGGGGCCCGGCGAGTAGGCATTTCGGAGGCCGCCGGCGAGCTTCAGTCCGAGAATTTGATCAGTTACCGCCGCGGCCGGATCAAGGTACTCGATAAAGCGCGTTTGGAGAAAAGCTCTTGCGAGTGCTATCGATTCATCCGGCAGGAGTACGTCCGTCTGCATGCCCACGAAAGACAATCGGCATACCGCAAATGAGTCCGCTATTCGCGGACGCCCCCCCCCGCCCGCCGCATGGTCAGCGCTGCGCGTTCGGCCGGGGTAATAGACGGTCCGTCTCCCGCTTGACCACCGCGTAACACTCGCAACACAGCTCTTCCAACATAGCCCGGTCCAATACCATCAGCCTGCCGCGGCTGTAGCGGATGGCGCCGACTCGTTGCAACCTGGCCGCGGCCGCCGCGACGCCCTCGCGGCGCACTCCCAGCATATTCGCGATCAGCTCTTGGGTCATGTTCAGCTGATTGGATGGCAGCCGGTCCAGCGACAACAGCAGCCAGCGGCACAGTTGCTGCTCCACCGCATGGTGCCGGTTGCAGACCGCAGTTTGAGCCATCTGCGTGAGCAAGGCCTGCGTGTAGCGCAGCAGCAGCAGCTGTGTTTTACCATGCCGATAAAATTCCTCCTTGAGCCGCCTTCCGAGTAGTCGGTATGCGCTTCCAGCGCTTTGCACCACGGCGCGGCTCGGAGTCGTGTCGCCGCCCATGAACAGAGAGACGCCCACCATGCCATCGTTGCCCACGATCGAAATTTCCGCCGAAGCCCCATCCTTCATCACGTAGAGCAGCGAGACGATGCAGTCGGTCGGAAAATAAACATAGCGCTGGGTCGCGCTGGCCTCGTACACAACCCTGCCGAGTTGCATAGGGACCAGCTTCAAGTGTGCCTCGAGTCGATCGCGCTCTTGAAGAGGCAGCGCCGCCAGCAGGTTATTTTGCTGAGGAGCGCCAAGTTCCCGCACTATGTCCGTCATTCCGTTTAACCAGACGTTCGCTACGGCATTAACGACCACCGCTCCGTGCTCTGTCCTGTATCGTACATGGGTGTGTACGGCAAAGTCACCACGCATAGCGCTTTCTGCAATGCAATCAGGCAAATGGCTCATCGAAACAATCCGCTGTCCATCATGCTGCCCTGCCAGACGGGGCGGCCGAGACTGAACCAGAGGCTGCGAAAACTCTTGCTCGTCGCCGCAAACCCGAGGGTGAGCGGGCCGACGGGCGTGCGTCCCGTCAGATAGATCGACACGGACTCGATCTGCCCGTCGCTTAGACCGTCGAGTTGCTCATACGCGCGGCCGGTCTGCAGTCTGATCCCGGCATAGAGCGCTTGGCCGCGCAGTGAGAACTGATCCTTCAGAGGCCACAGGTAGACGCCGCTTAGGGTCCAGTAGGCCGCCGCGCGGATCTCGGCGATCTCATATCCCGGAAAACTCCCCGGCCCTCCAAGCGCGAATAAGCGGTCCGCGGGCAGCCTACTGCCCAAACCGCTGCCGCCGGCAACCGCCACCCAGAATACCTGCCGGCGTAACGGAAGCGCAAAACCGAGACCTGATTCCAAGCGTTGCCAATTGCGCGTTGCGCCAAACTGCTCATCGCTCTTGAAGTATTCAAGCGCCGCGACCACGCCTCGGGTGGGCCGGAAGGCTACGTCACGGCCGTCATGGATGGCGGAGACGACGACGCCTGCGTCGGTCGCAAACAGCTGCGGCAACAGCGGCGAACCGGTCTCCAGACTGACCTCGCGCTGCGATGCCAGGTACCCCACCCGCAACTGGGTTTGGTTGCCGATATTCATGCCGAGGTCGAGGCGGCCGCCCCGATCGTCGAATCGATAGCGCGCCACCTCGTTGCCGCCATAAAAGACATTCTCCCAGTCTCGATTCCAGAACGCCTTGGGCTCGACAAAGAACCGCTGCGTCACGTCGAACGGTTGGTAGAAGCTTGTCTCCAGCAACTGCTCCGATCCCAGCTGCAACTCATTGCGCCATGCACCCCCCAGGCTGTCGATCCAGCTGTGCTCGTGCTGCAGATAGAGCACGAGGCCGCGGTCGTCACCGGACGCGGACGCATATAGACCAAAATCTACTTTCAGGTAGTTCGGGCCCCAACTCTTCACGCGCGGGACCCACTCGAGACTCGCATTCGTCGGATCGCCCTTCAGATCGTAGCCGACCGACTCGATATCCTGAAGCGCCGCCATGCGCTCGGCTGCCTCGCTGATGTGCTCGGTGGTGACCGTGTCTCCGGGCTTGATGCCGGCAACGTGGTCGAGGTACTGGGGGTTGACTCGTGGAAGTTGCGCAAATTGCACATCCCCGACCTGGGTCCTGATGCCCTGCTCAGAGGTCACTTTGGTGCGCCAAGCCACATACTCTTGGGTGGACACTGCGTACGTCGCGAGCCGTGGCGCCGCGCGGCGCGCGGCCGCCTCGCCGAGAGCAATAGCCTGGGGCGCCAGCTCGAAATTCGCCGATCCGATGTCGCCCATCGGAACCTGAATCAGCACATCCCGCGCGCTCAGAGATTGTAGTTGTAGCCGCTCGTTCGACTCGAACATCAGGTCCAGCGCACGCCCCACCAATTGAGGCGAGGATTGCAGCTGTTCCGGCTTCACCGGCGGTGTGACCAAGTCCACGACGATGAGGACATCCGCGCAGAGGTTGCGAGCAACGTCCACCGGGATATTGCGGACGAGTCCGCCGTCCGCCAGGATTTGCCCGTCGATCACAACCGGCGCGAAGGCTCCAGGTACTGCCATGCTTGCCCGCATCGCCTGGGCGAGATCGCCGTGGTCCAGCACCACCATTCGGCCGCTGACCATGTCCGTGGCCACGGCCCGGTAGGGAATCGGCAAGCGGTCGAAGTCAGCTTGAGACCGCGCCTGGGCGACGAAACCGCGCAGCAGATCATCGATGGCACTGGTGTCGATCAGCCCGGGCGCTAATACGACACGGGAATTCTGGATTCCCAACTGCAGGTTGTTGCTGTAGATGACGCCTTGGCGCTTCTGCTCGATCGGCTCGAGGTTGCGCCGCCCGAGTCCCCCGATCACGCGCCGCCAATCGACCGCGCGCAGGAAATTCTCCATCTGAGAGGCCGGGATGCCGGACGCATAGCCGCCGCCGACGAGCGCGCCCATACTGGTGCCGGCGATGCAGTCGATGGGCACGTGCATCTCCTCGAGCACCTTGAGTACGCCGACATGGGCGCTTCCCTTGGCGCCGCCCCCGGCAAGCACCAAACCCACACGCGGCCGTTGCGCAGAGATGGCCGCCGGCGCGTCTTGCCCAGGCTCAGCGGGCTGAGCGAGCCCTCCCCGGGCCGCCAGTGCAAGGAGAAATCCGATCGCTACGTTGCGGATGCGCCCGGCGACTTCAGTATCTCACCGTGTATTTCTTCGCCTCGAGACAGGCGGAGAAAGCCTTCTTGAATTCGGTCATTTGCGCGGCAGAGGTCTTGGCGGCCACGTGCGACTGCTGCGCCGCTTGTTGACTTGCTTTCTGCGCCTGGCTCTCCGCGCGCGCGCGGTTGCCGATGGCGCCCACACCGGCGCCGATTGCCGCGCCCTTGCCCGCATTACCCGCGATGGCGCCGATCACCGCCCCACCCGCTGCTCCGCCCACCGCGCCCCTCACAGCGGAACCCGACGTAGACTGCTGCGCTTGCTGCTGCTGCTGTGCGGCTTGCTGCTGCAGTTCGGCGGCCTGATTGGCAATATGAAAGGGATCGTTGCCCGTCTCCTGCACAGCCCAGATATAGCACTCATTCTCGTCCTGTGATTGCTGTGCGACAGCCTGGCCGGCGCCCGGGAAGGCGTAGACCTTGAGGGTGGCCGCCAGCGTCTTGGTTGCACCCGGGGGGCTAATGTGTGAGGTTTGGGCTCTTGCTCCGGAAAGGATGCTCGCCGCCGCGATCAGTACCAGGATGGATTCGATTCGCATAGCGCGGTATCTGAGCAGGTGGATCTGTTCGCGCCAATGAGACCTTCGGCTAACGGCCGGGTCTGCTAAACGAGCCAGTTGACCGCGCCCGTCGTCAAATCATGCATGGCAGCGGCGACCGTTAATTTGCCGGCTGACACCAGGTGCTGCAAAACGGCACTTTCCGAGACCAAGAGCGCCGCGGCATCTTTTGCGTTCTGATCGGCCACGGCCTGCACGAATTGAGCATCCTTGGAAGTATGTGGTCCCCGGAGCCTTGCTACCTTGGCAACTGCCGGACGGATATTGGCGAGCGTGGCTGTCAATATGCCCAGCTTTACATCGTCCACGGCGCCCTTCACTGCACCGCAGTCCGTATGACCGAGAACGACGATGGCTTTGGCACCGGCCAACTGGGTTGCGAATTCGAGGCTTCCGATGATGTCCGTATTGACGAAATTACCGGCGACTCGAGCGACAAAGATGTCGCCAATCCGCTGATCGAAGACAAACTCGGGCGGCACACGGCTGTCGATGCATCCAACCACCGCCGCGAATGGCGCCTGCCCCGCCGCCGTCGCTCGAACCTGGGCGATGAGATCGCAGTGAATGCTCCGGCCCGCGACAAAACGCGCATTGCCGTCCTTTAGGTTCTGCAGGGCGATGCTCGGCGTCACCGCCGCTTGACGATCCTTCGTAAATGCAAGGCAGAGCGGATCATCCGCGTAGGCGCGCGCAGCGAGGATCGCGGCGGCGGATAGCAAGATAGAGCGTCTTGTAGGCATCAGGCGGTACTCCTTGGGCAGTCCCGAGCTCACTCTCCGCAACCCACTATTGTGGAGTTCAAGATGATTCGAGTTAGTTTATCTTTCGATAACCCGTATTTTGCACTGCCACCGTTAGATTCTTGGCGGCGCCATTCAGCGTGATATCGGACGCATAAATGGTTCCGTCACTCAACCTCCCCATTTTCGCATCCAGCGTGACCACATCCGTGGCACCGTCGAGATAGCTGGACACCCCGACCCCCGCAACGACATTGTTCGCAAGATCAATCGCTATGGCCAAGTTGTCTCCCGGCTTCTGATAGTCGTGGAAATTAACTTGGGCGCGCTTACCGGGATCCAACACTTGAATGGTAACCTTGCCGGCGTCCTTGCTCGCTTGGATTCTGGCCGGGTCGGGCGGCACATACGACTTCACCAGACCCACCGCGCTCTGCATGTAGTCAGTCAGCTGCGCCGTTTTGTTCGCGATGATCCGCCCGCGCAGCCCCGGCTTCGTCGGGGATGGCGGTGACGCATCAACCAGGACCTTCTGGAGCACGCCATCCGCACCGTAATAGCAGCGCTGTTGCTTGCGTGATTTCTCCTCGCCGTTCAGGCTGACAGTGGTGGTTTCGATCCATTCATATTGCCGAAGGTTCGCCTGGCTCGCGCCGAAGGTGGTTTTCAGGGCAGCCACACGATCCTGAAGGGAGAGCGGCGGACCTTGGGCGAGCGCTATATCACTGCCGGCAAGCATGCATGCGAGCAGGCAAACTCCAATTGTCCTAGGGATCACGAAGAAACTCCTTGGAGTAAGCACCTCGGGCATCGTGCTCGGATCACAAATACCCGTTGCGGCTTGGTGTGGCTGCGACGGGAGCGATTGACCGCTAATGTGGGCGCTACGGCATCGCCTCGCCATTGGACCTTGATCCCCCCTTCCGATCCTTGGATCGAATTCGTCGTTCTAAGCACTGCAGATGCCTTTGACGAGGTAGCCTCTCAATTCCTCGACGGAGCCCGTTGATTTCCTTCGGTTCGCCAATGGATGATGGCGTTCCGCCCCATTTCTGGTTAGCCTTCAGTATCCATTTGAGCCGTAGTGGCCGCTCATCGTCAGTCGTTTGAAAACGGATGAAAAGTGCTTTCCACCGCTGGGAAACCGGGATGACGGGCGTGGCGTCGAACTCAGCACGACAAGAGCTCGGGCGCTCGCATTGGACGCTCTGCCGTGGGTTGGCCGTGAGCAGCCTCTGGGTGTACGCCCTCGCGCTCTGGCTTGGCGACCACTGGCCGGAATCGAAGGTAATCCAATATGTCTGCGGCTGGGGCCCGGTCCCGGCGAATTTGGTGGTCCTCGCGCTAATCGGCACCTTGCTGAGCGGCAATGCCACCCCTGGCGCTCGTCGGTGTGGCTGGTGGCTGCTGTTCTCGAGTGTCGCGATCGACCTCGTCGCAACATTGGCATGGACCCGCTTCGACCCGTCGACCCCGTACCTCTGCCGCTTGCTTGACGGTATTTTGTATCAGCTGTACTACCCGCTGCTGACAGGCGCGTTTGCGCTGTTTTTTGTGAGCAATGGCGGCTCTTTCCGTCGGCCGCAGTTTTGGCTTGACGGAGTGACCATCATGCTCAGCACGCTCGCAGCGCTATGGGCCATCTTGTACGAGTCTCCGCTCACCCCCGGCGCCGACCCGTTGGTCAACTCCATCCCAAAGCTGTCATATACCCTCGGAATCGGTTTTACGATGACGATGACGTTGCTCCTGTTCATGCAGATCAAGGACTGGCACAGTGAGCAGGCCATATTGCAACTCGTCGCCGCCGCCCTGGTCGGTCTCGTGACCGATGTAGGATGGCTCGCCAAGACTGCCGGCGGATCGGCGGCGCTCGGTCTCACCTATACCACGGGCGACAACATCTTCAGCACGGGCGACGTGGTTTTCTGTGCCTTGGTTGCCGGTGCCGCAGCGACCGAACATCGCCGGCCGTTCGTCCCTCGGACCGGGCTCAACCCGCCGGGAAGTCCATACAGCTTCTGGCCGGCGCTCGCATTGCTGCTTGCGATCACGCTGCTCGTGGGCTCGGAGGCAATCCGGCGAGGGCTCGACATTCGGATCATGGTCGCGCTGGCGTTGTCGGGTGCGGTGGTATTGGTCGTGCGAGAGCACGTCGTACGCAAGGAGCTGCGCCGCCTCCATCGCGATCTTACTGCGCGGGAGGCGGAAGCGCATTTGACCGAACTCGTGCGAAGCTCTACGGACGTGATCGCTGTTGTTGACGCCCAACACACGCTCGCCTTCGTAAGTCCCGCCGCGGAGCGAATGCTCGGTGTAGCAGCGGCGTACCTACAGGGCACCCCGGCGGCGGGACTGTTCGGCGTAGAGAACGAGGCCGTAATCGGCCCATTTCTCGATGGCCTCTTCACTGTTCCCGAAAAGGCTACGGAGATGGAGATGCAAATCACGACGCCCGTCGGAGAAGCCCGCGCAGTCCAGATCGTCGGCCGCAATGAGCTCGCGAGTCCGCGAATCAGAGGCATCGTGTTGACGGTGCGCGATGTGACCGAGCGGTTGCGCGCCGCGGAAGAGATCGCGCTACGGCGCCGCGAACTTGCGCACCTGTCCAGGGTGAGCACGCTCAACGAGCTGTCCGCTTCGCTTGGGCACGAAATCAATCAGCCTTTGCAATCCATCCTGAGCAACACTCAGGCGGCCCTTTTGTTTATGGCGAACGATGATCCAAACCTTGTTGAGGTCCGCCAGATTCTAAAAGACATTGTGGAAGACGAGAGAGCGCGTTGCCGCGGTCGTGAACGAATTGCGCAACCTGCTCAAAAAAGGCGAAAGCCGCATCGAGACGCTGGATATCAATGAGTTGGTTCGGAGTGTTCTCGGGCTGCTGAATAGCGAGCTACTGGTGGCGGGCGTGGCGTTGACTGTCACGCTGGGGGATCGGTTGCCCTTGATCAGTGGTCAGCGCATTCCGCTGCAACAAGTGTTGTTGAATCTAATCATCAATGGCTGCGAAGCGATGGCCGGCGCATCACGGGGACACCGTGAACTTCTCCTGACGACGCAAATACAGGGCAAATCGGTTCTTGTACAAGTTACCGATCGCGGCCCGGGTATTCCGCCGGACGATCTGGAACGCGTGTTCGATTCATTCTTTACCACCAAAAATAAAGGCCTCGGACTGGGTCTGTCGGTGAGCCGTTTGATCATTTCCTCCCATGGCGGACACCTGTGGGCCGCTGCGAGCCACACCGGAACGGGAGCGTGTTTCAGCTTTACGGTGCCGGCGGCACATTAGACTGCGCCCGTCACCGTAATCGGCGCAGTTACGATCGCGGACAGGCGGCTCGTCGGCTATTTGCACGTTGGTACAAGGTCCTATGGCCGAGGTATGCAGTCATCGATTATTTCATCGGTATGCGCATATCGGCATCAACACAATGAAATAATCATGGAGTTCCCGATGTATCTCCGTAAGCCGTACCTCAATCTCTGCACGCCGGCCCGCTTTGCGGCCGCCCTCCTTCTAACCGCCCTCTCTCCGGCCCTAGCCGTGGGCGATTCAACGACTTCGCCGCTGTTGGGACTCGAACTCGTCCCCTCGAAGAATGTCGGTGCGCTCTACCGTCGTCCCGACGCGGATCTTTCCGCCTACGGCAAAATAATGCTCGGCGAGCCTGCGGTCGAGTTCAGCAAGACTTGGAATCCGCGCAACTATGGAACCTTCGGCCTTTCGGCGGCGCAGCTGACCAAGATTCGCGTCGATTTGGCAGCCATGGCCAAGAGCATCTTTGAGAAATCTCTCAGTGACGGGGGATATGAGTTGGTTACCGAAGCAGGCGACGGTGTGCTGGTGGTAACACCGAACATCGTCGATGTCTTCATCAACGCCCCGAGCTCCCCCACGGCCGGCCGATCGAGAACCTACACCATGGAGGCGGGGTCGGCGAGCCTCGTTCTACAGGTCAATGACGCCGTCACGGGCACACTGTTGGCCATGGTCCTCGATAAGAAGCGAAGTAGGTCCTCAACGATGCAGTGGACCACATCGGTGTCGAATCGAGCTGCAGCTGAGGCCATGCTCAACAGCTGGGCCGAACAGGTTAAACGCGAGTTGGATGCGGCGCGCGGCAAATAAAATCGTTCGGTAGCTAGTGCGCCTCGAGCGGCGTATAGCCGAATTTCTGGCCCGCCACCGTCGCCGCGTACATGAGTCCCCCTTTAGCGATCGTGAACACCATGACTCCCTTTTGAAAGCCGCCGCCGGCTGTGGCGGCGTCCTTCTTTCCGCCGCTCGCGCTGGAGGTGGCGCCGTTGGTTCCCGCGCTCGCCGAGGCACCGGCGGTAATTGCTATGGCGCTGACGCCGGCGGCGAATTCGAACGTACCGGTCGCAAATTCATCGAACGCACGCTTATCCTCCAAAAAGATGATTTCGCTGTAGGCTTTACCGCCGGCCTGAAAGCCGACACTGACTTGCCCCATCGTCGTGTCACCGACATATTTGCCGTGTACGAAGACGCGGCCCTTCCCGCCCGCCCCGCCTACGATGAAGCCGGCCGCTCCCACCGTGGGAAATACCGCGTACGCGTAGCTCTTGCGAAAAAAGGTGGCGCTCTGGCCGGCGTTTTTGAACAGCATGACGGTATCGCTGTAGACGTCGGCACGCGCAATGCCCGCGACAAGGAAGAAAAGTGAGGCCAGGGTGAACAAGCGAGTGATGACTTTCATGAGAATTGTTCCGGCAGGATGGAGTGTCCCGGGCATTTGTGCGCATATTCTGCTTTCCCACGCGGCGGGCGCGATGGATTAAAGTCCAATTGCACAACGACAAACCAGCTGTCGCCCAGGTATCGGCGGTTTCCGGGACAATTGGACCTTCGTCCCCACGCCTGTGGGCGTAGCGCCCTGAATCTTGAGCTATGCTCGGGATAGCTGTCACGACGTGAAAGTCGGGGCGGCGAGTCCTTGGCGGGCAACAAGAGAAGAGTTCCGCAGATGTGCGTCAACGGTGAGTCGTGAACCGAGCCAAGAGCCTCGCACCGCCAACCAGTCGCGATGCCGGCTGAATCCGGTCATGATCACACCGCTCTGGCGGTGGCCTATCCACCTAAGACTCCCCGTCCAAAGACGGCGAAGCGAGCCTCAGGCACTCGCGCGCCGAGTACAGCTGTGGTGTGCGATGCCGAAAGGGTCGCAGCTTTAGGGCGACCGCGAAAATCAAATATCAGGCGCGCGATATCCCGGATCTCGCGCTTGCTGCTGGCATGCGCTCTGACCCTGTTGGTGCTCGGCAATGCGCGTCTGAATGCGTTGTTCTTCCATCGCGCTGTTGCAGACTTGCGGTTCGAGATCAAGCCGGGGGAAAGCCCGGCCGTGCTATTTCCTCGTGCAGGACCCTACGATCGGCGCTTGGGCTACGCTGATATGCCGTCCATGATTCATCGCCTGCAGGCCCGCAATTTCCAGATCGTCACGCAGGCGGTTCAGTCGCCTGCTTTGCTGCGCTTCATCGAAGCCGGCGGCTATGCCGTTTACCACGAAAAATCTCAGGCAGGCCTGGTGTTGAAGGATCGTTCCGGCCGCACGCTCGAGGCCACACCTTATCCGTCTGCGGTTTATCGGCGCTTCGAGGAAATCCCCGCGCTACTGGTCGACACGCTACGGTTCATTGAAGATCGTGAGCTTCTCGATCCGAAAGATCCCTATCGCAACCCGGCCCTTGAATGGCGTCGCTTCGCCTGGGCGGCGGCCGGACAGCTCGGTGGAATCGTCAATCCCCGTCTCAGGCGCGGAGGTGCTAGTACGTTGGCCACGCAGATTGAGAAATATCGGCACTCGCCCGATGGGCGTACTGAAAGCGCTACCGAGAAAATGCGGCAGATCGTGACGGCGACTGCGCGCGCTTATCTGGACGGTTTCGAGACAATGACTGCCCAAAGGGAGATCGTCACAGCCTACCTGGATTCGACGCCTTTAGGCTCCAGGCCGGGATATGGCGAGGTCGTCGGCTTGGGCGATGCGATGTCCGCGTGGTTCGGCGTCGATCTGGCCGAGGCAAACAGACTCCTGTCGCTTCGGATTGCCGCCGGCGCCGAGGCGGGGCGCCGCGCGCAGGTCTACAAGGAGGTACTCAGCCTGCTGGTCGCTCAGCGCCGGCCCTCTTATTATTTGAACGCCGGGCGGGAGGATCTCGAGGGCCTCACCGACAACTATCTGCGCGCTCTGGCGTCGGCAGGCGTGATCGACTCCGCAACGCGCGACGCGGCGCTGGTGCGCCGGCTCGTCTTCACGCCGGGGCCGCCGGCACCGAGCGCTCGCTCATTCGCCGAGCACAGAGCCGTCGATGCCGCGCGGACGGAGTTGATGAGGGTGCTTGACCTGCCGCAGGTTTACAGACTCGATCGGATGGATCTAACGGCCGATTTGAGCATCGATGGTTCGACTCAGAGCCGGGTGGCGGCGCTTCTGGAGCGGCTGAGGGATCCGGGGGAGGTCCGTGCGCTGGGGTTGACGGGCGACAAGCTTCTGGGCGACGAGGATCCCGGCAACGTCGCCTGGAGCGTTGTTCTCTATGAGCGCGGTAAGGACCACAATCTGATTCGCGTTCACGCCGACAGCGTGGAGCAGCCGTTTGACTTGAACTCGGGGGCGAAGCTGATCCTCGGTTCTACCGCCAAGCTGAGAACACTCGCGACTTATCTGGGAATTATTGAGGAACAGTATCGCGAACTGTCGAAGTTCTCGGTCCCGGCGCTGCGGCAGCTAGCCGCGGCCGGCGATGACCCGCTTCGGCAATGGGCCGCGGGCTACCTGGCAGGCATGCTGCCGGAGCGCCGCGCGCTGCAGCCGATGCTGGACGCCGCGATGCAGCGCCGCTATTCCGCCAGCCCATTCGAGGAATTTTTCACCGGCGGAGGCATCCACGTCTTTCATAACTTCGAGCCCGCCGAAAACAGTGAGATTCCGACCGTCGAACAGGCCTTCGAGCGCTCGATCAATCTGCCCTTTGTGCGGTTGATGCGGGACGTGATACGGCATTACGAAGCCCACTTGGGCGCGCACGAGGGGGTGCACGGTTCCGATGGTTCGCTGCGCAAGGATATGTTGCGCCGCTTCGCCGATCAGGAAGGCACCGTGTACCTCAATCATTTCTATCTCAGATACGCGAGGCTGTCGCCGGAGGGTGCGCTTGAACACCTTGCCGGCAGTGTGCGGCCGTTGCCGCGCCGGCTCGCTGTGATCTTCCGTAGTGTGCGGCCCGAGGACTCCGTGGCGCTGATGCACGGTTTCCTCGCACGCCATGTCCGCGAGGCGGTGCCGGCAAGCACCACCGCAGAGATGTATGCCCAATTCGCTCCGAACAGATTCTCGCTGAATGAGCGCGGCTATCTTGCCGGTGTCAACCCGCTCGAGCTCTGGCTCGTGGCCTACCTGTATCACCATCCGCACGTCACGCGGTCGCAGGTCATCGCGGCGAGCGCCGATGAGCGACAGCAGGCGTATGCCTGGCTCTTGAGCAGCGAGAAAACCCACCAGCAGAACGTACGCATCCGGGAGCTGGTCGAGCAGGATGCGTTCGACCATCTTTTGCAGGACTGGAAGCAGCAAGGCTATCCATTCGCCCGCCTGGTTCCCTCGTTGGCGACGGTGATCGGCAGTTCCGGTGATCGCCCTGATGCGCTCGCCACACTGATGGGGATCATCCTCAACGACGGCGTCAAGCAGCCGGCCACCGACCTTGAACGCCTGCGCTTCGCTGCCGGCACGCCATATGAGACGGAAATGAACTATCGGGCCGACGTGTCAACGCGGGTGATGTCCGCGGCGGTTGCGGCGACACTACGTCGCGCCCTCGCCGGCGTCGTCGATACCGGAACCGCAGTCAGGGCGCGCGGCGTCTTCTTCGCGGCAGACGGAACGCCGCTTCCGATCGGCGGCAAGACGGGAACCGCAGATAACCGCTTCGAGTCGTTTGGGCCCGGACACCGGCTCATCGAAGCCCGCGTGGTCGACCGGACCGCGACGTTCGTGTTCTTTCTGGGCGACCGCCTGTACGGCACGGTCACTGCCTTCGTGCCCGGGGCACAGGCGGCAAGCTACCACTTCACCAGCTCACTGGCCGTCTTGCTGCTGGCGGAGCTGGCGCCGGAAATCCAGGCGTTGATCGAAAGGTCGACGGACGGCACGCGGCCGTAGAGTCTGCCGAGAACCTAATAACGTGCATAGTGCTTTAGACCGATAGCGGTTGGCGGCTTAAAGGAGTATTTCAATGACTCCTGTGAGTTGCTGGTGAACCCGAGCTGTCGCAAAGCCCGCCATCGGCAAAGAGAGGTGGAGATGGGAACGATCTCATTCATCGTCGTGGTCATCCTGCTGCCCAACGGCGGCTGTGGCTGATCTAGGATCTGTCCGCAGAGGCCACCCCTGGCATGCTCTGGCGGGTTCCGCGACGCGAGTTCCTCATGGCCGGATTTGCCGCTGCCGTCGGTTGCGCTTTTTTTCCTCGCGGAGCTCTTGCGATGACCACGAACGGCGCAGCAGGCGCCATGAACGATCGGCACTTCTCAGTCCTCTACGGGGACCGTAGGATCGGCGCCCATTCCATCGTCTATTCGTCGGACGGCGAAGACACGCGCGTCATCACGGAAATCCACCTAGTAGCGAAGGTGGCATTTCTTACCGTGTTCTCTTTCAATCATCGCTCCGAAGAAATCTGGCGCGATGGTCGACTGATGTCCCTGAGAAGCGAAACGATCGAGCACGGCGAAACCCTCCATGTTGACGGGGCGGTGACTCCTGACGGCTTTCGCGTGGTGAGCAAAGCCGGTCGGCTTATCGCTCCCGCTGCCACCTTGACGTCAAACAGCCTGTGGACGCCGGCTGTGCTCGAGCAGGACACCCTGGTTGACGCTCAGCATGGTGGCATTGTCGGCGTCAGCGCACGCAAGATTGCCGACGAGGACATCCTGATCGGCAACCGCGCAATTCGCGCCACGCGCTATGCGTTTACTACGCCCTGTCTCGCCGGCAGCATCTGGTATGACGAGGAGAAACTCTGGGTGCGCGGCGAGTTCGAGCGCGATGGCTCGAAGATCCACTATCAGCTCGAGGTGTGAGGTCTGCCCGACCGGCAGGACAAAGGAGCCCTCCGGCGACATCCATGATCCCGTCGGGTTCTGGTGCAGTGCGGTCACGCGAAAGGGTCGGAATGTCTGTCCTGTAGCCAGATAAGGGGCGTAACAACTGAAACGCGCCCCAGGCGATTTGAAATAAACCAGCTCAAGAACTCGCGCAGTCTGTCCACCGTAGTGACGGCAATTATGCCGTGCTTAACCTAACGGAGATTGCATGATGACTAATTTGACTTCGATTCGCGTAAACATCCTCGGCCGCATCCTGCCTGTCGCCTTCGCTGTCGGGGCGATCGCCCTCGTCAGCGCTCGCGCGCATGCCGCCGATTCCGACCCGCTCGATCCGGTCCAGCTCGACCCAATTACCGTCTCCGCACCTGCTGCGAAGGTCGTCGACCGCGATGCAGCGAGCGGCGCACCCATCGAGGAGGTGACGATTAACGCGCGCGTTCAGGCAGACCCCGCTGCATTGAGGACGAATTACGGCGCGCTGATGCTCAATTACAGCGTGCTCGACGCTGCACGCAAGGCGTGCACTGAGGCCGATCCTCTCGAGGATGATGACGGCACATGTGTCCATGACGCCGTCGAGTCCGCGAAGCCTCAGGTGGAAGAAGCGATCGCACGGGCAAGAAGCAACGTCGCTGGCTGACATCCTCGTCAACTTGCACCGGTTGCGGCGGTCCGGAGGACCGCCGCAGCTAGTTCCTGGTCGATCCCGTTCGTGACGATCAGGAAGATCTTCGGTTTGCCTAATGTAACTTCACTTGTGGTTCAGATCTGCTCGATAGGCCCCGAGCCAAGATTCTGAAAAATACTTTGCGACCCCCACTCAGCGCATATTCGTGCATCTTGTACAACGACCGATATATCAGGCGGGCGATTAAGCCCTCCACTCGGAAATTGCGTCCTGCGAGGAAGCCCATGAGGCTGCCGATCGCCTCGTGTCGGCCGAGCGAGACGAGCGAGCCGAAGTCGCGGTAGGTGTATGGTGCGAGTGGCTTGCCGTTCATGTGACGCTGGATTTGCCGGAAGAGATGGCTTGCCTGCTGGTGCGCGGCCTGCGCCCGTGGCGGTACCGGAGTCGTGAACCCTGGCCGCGGGCACTCAGCGCAATCACCCATGGCGAAGATGTTTGGATCGCGGGTTGTCTGCAACGTCTGCGTAACGATCAATTGATTGATCCTGTTGGTCTCCAACCCGCCTATCTCTCGCAGGCCGCCTGGCGCCTTCACGCCCGCGGCCCAGACAACCAGTTCGGCTGGAATGAACTGGCCGTTAGATAGACGGATCCCGTCGGCCTTGACTTCAGCTACCTGATCTCCCGTTTGAATTTGCACGCCGAGCTTCTTCAACATATCTTCCGCCGAAGCAGAGATGCGCTCAGGCAGCGCCGGAAGAATTCGTGAACTGGCTTCGACGAGGATGATGCGGATGTCGTTTTCCGGATCGATACGATCCATGCCGAAAGCAGCAACTTCTCGCACGGTTCGATGGAGTTCGGCGGCAAGCTCGGTGCCCGTAGCGCCGGCACCGATAATGGCGATGTGCAGCTGCCCAGGCCGAATCGGTTCGGTCTGCGTCTGGGCCCGCAGGCAGGCATTTACCAGTCGTCGATTGAATCGTTTGGCTTGTTCTGCAGTCTCGAGCGGAATTGCGTATTTTGCGACGCCCGGCGCGCCGAAATCGTTCGTGACGCTGCCGACCGCAATGACGAGCGTGTCGTAAGAGATACTGCCCGCGGGGGTGATGAGCCGGTTGTCCTCATCGTAGGTCGCCGCCACCATCACCAGCTTGCGGTTGCGGTCGACGCCCACCATCTCGCCGAACCGAAAGCGGAAATTATGCCAGTAGGCCTGCCCCAGGTAATTCAATTCGTGTTCGCTCGGATTCAGACTGCCGGCGGCGACTGAATGGAGTAGCGGTTTCCACAAGTGCGTGCGTGAGAGGTCGAGCAGCGTAACCCGACCTTGCCCGGTGTGATGGAGGTGATCTCCGAGCCGCGTTGCGAGCTCAAGGCCGGCGGCGCCACCCCCGACGATCACGACGTGATACTCGACACGGTCGCTTGGGCCGGCCACGGCGATCGGGCTATCGATGGCGTGATCTCCATCTTGGCTCACTCCGACGCGATTCTCCTGAAGGCGGCTCAAGCGGCGCAGGAGGGCACGTGCTCGAGCCGCAACGAACCGGCGAGTGAGACCTCGCTCTGAAGGCTCATGCGCCGAGCAAGCCGTGGGGATCGATGACGAATTTCTCCGCGACGCCGCGGTCGAAATCGGCGTACCCCTGCGGTGCCTTATCCAGAGGGATGACCTTGACATTGACGGCTTCGGCGATGCGAATGCGGTCGTGAAGAACCGCCATCATCAAGGCGCGGTTGTACTTCAAGACGGGTGTTTGGCCGGTGGCGAACGAGAGGGACTTGGCCCAGCCGAGACCGAACCGCAGACCGAGGCTCCCGGTACGCGCTGCGTCATCCTTCGCGCCTGGATCATCGGTGACGTACAGACCTGGAATTCCAATCGACCCCGCGGCGCGCGTGACGTCCATGAGCTGGTTGAGGACGACCGCGGGCTGATCGGCACCGCCATGTCCCTTGGCCTCGAAGCCCACGCAGTCGACCGCGCAGTCCACCTCGCGCACTCCCAGGATCTTCTCAAGGTGATCGGCCACCGTGCCGCCTTCTGACAGGTTGAACGTCTCGCATCCAAATGAACGCGCTTGCCCGAGCCGCTCTTTGTTGAAGTCCATGACCACGACCACCGCGGCGCCCAACAGGAGCGCAGAAGCCGCTGCTGCGAGTCCCACGGGTCCGGCGCCCGCAATGAGCACCGTCGAGCCGGTGGTGACGCCGGCAGTAACGCATCCGTGGTATCCCGTCGGCAGAATGTCCGTGAGACAGGTGAGGTCGCGAATCTTCTCCATGGCCTGGTCCTTGTCCGGGAAAGGCAGCAGATTGAAGTCCGCATAGGGCACCATGACGTATTCGGCCTGCCCGCCGATCCAACCGCCCATGTCCACGTAGCCGTACGCGCCGCCCGCACGCTCCGGATTCACATTCAGGCACACTCCCGTGGCGCGCTCCTTGCACGTGCGGCAGCGTCCACAGGCCACATTGAACGGGACTGAGACGAGATCGCCGATGCGGATAAACTGGACGTCGCGCCCCGCCTCGATGACCTCGCCGGTGATCTCGTGCCCGAGGACGAGGCCGGGCTGCGCGGTGGTTCGTCCTCGGACCATGTGCTGATCGCTTCCGCAGATGTTGGTGCTCACGATTTTGAGAATGACTCCGTGTTCGCAGCGCTTGCCGCGTGGATCCACCAGTTTCGGAAAATCGATGCTGCGCACCTCTACCTTGCCGGGCCCGACGTAAACGACTCCGCGATTGGTTGCCATGGTTTGCTGCTCCTCAAAGTATCTATTCGAATGCCTTCGCGCCCGCTTCCGCGACCGCCTGGTCCTGCTCGCCTGAACCTCCGCTGACGCCGACGGCGCCCACGATTTTCCCGTCCCGCTTGAGTGGAATCCCGCCTGCGAAGATCATCACGCGCCCCTCGTTGGAGGCGTGGATGCCGAAGAACTGACCGCCCGACTGGGAATATTTCGCCAGATCCTTGGTGCTGATGTCGAAGGCGCGTGCCGTGAATGCCTTTTTGATCGAGATATCGATGCTGCCCATCCATGCCTCATCCATGCGCACATGGGCGACGAGATTACCGCCGCCATCCGCGACCGCGATATTCATGGGCTGCCCCAGTTCCTTCGCCTTCCTCTCCGCCGCGGCAATGACCCTGCGCGCATTTTCCAGTGTGACCATAGCAACCTCCTGCGAGTGAGGCGGCGCCCTGCACCGCGATTCGTGGTCCTGAAAATGTCCTCCGGTGCCGTTACCGGCCGATTTCCGGAGCTCGCGCTTCGATTACAGTTGTAACGTTTCGATCGCTTTCATCACGCGCACGCGGCGTAGCGAACTGACGCCCTGCTCGTTGCCCTTGGGCCTCCGATTTAGCGCACGACCGCCATTCTGAGCGGTGTAAAACGCCAATGTTGCGGCTAGGGCCGATGTTGCGGTTATTATGAGCGAATTGCCCGGGGTATCTTGGAGGGTGTCCAGATAACCCAATACCATAATTCAAACAAATTGCCCGTTTTCATATGACCTTACGTTCCTTGTTCAGACCCTACCGACTCGGGGGCCGCGATCTGGCGCATCGCGTCGTTCTGGCACCGATGACGCGCACGAGGGCCGATGAGGCGACGCTCGCACCGACAGCGCAAACCGCGCTCTACTATGCTCAGCGCGCCTCGCGAGGCGGCCTTCTGATTACCGAGGCAACGCATATCTCGCCCGAGGCGACGCCGGTGTGGACGATTTATGAGGCCGTTCGCGAGGGCGCGGGGCATGTGCCGGGGATCTGGACCGAGACGCAGGTCGAGAGCTGGCGTGCGGTGAGCGGCGCGGTGCATGACAAGGGTGCGTTGATTTGTTGCCAGTTGCTGCATGCCGGCCGGGTGGCGCAGCCGGGGATCGCCGATCATCCGATCGTGCGCGGCAGCGATACACCGCTGCCGCCGGTGTCGTCTTCCGCAGTGGCACTGCGGCCGGGGCCGGACTCAGGCGACTACAATTGGGATCAACCGGCGGTGGAGCCGCGCGCGCTTGAAACCGGCGAGATTGCGCGGATTATCGGCGACTATCGCGTTGCGGCACGCAATGCCCGGCGCGCGGGGTTCGACTATGTCGAACTGCACGCCGCGCATGGATACCTGGTCGAACAATTCCTCTGCGATGGCATCAACCAAAGGTCAGACCGATATGGCGGCTCGATCGAAAACCGGTGCCGGTTTCTATTCGACGTAGTGGCGGCGCTGGTGGCCGAGATGGGACCCGGCCGCGTCGCAGTGCGCTTATCGCCAACTGCGATTGACCCAGCCACCGGCAAACTCTACCAGATGTACTTTGGCGCAGTCTCATCCGATCCCGAGGCACTTTACGACCACGCTGTCGCGGGATTGAATGCGTTTCCGCTGGCTTACCTGATGCTGACCGAACCGCGCGTGGGTGCCCTTTCGGTGGAGCCGGAAGCCGACCGTTCGCACGGCCATCCGATGCGCAACGCGCGGTTTCGCATGCTCTACCGCGGCGCCTTGATCGGCGCCGGCGGCTTCACGCCGCTGACCGCCGAAGCGGCGGTAGCGAGCGGCAACTACGACCTGATCGCCTTCGGGCGGTGGTTTCTGGCCAACCCCGACCTTCCGGATCGCTTGCGCGAAGGCACCGCGCTGAACGTCTATGACCGCAAGACCTTTTACGGCGGCGGTGCGGAAGGATATACCGACTACCCGGACCGGTACCAGATCGGCGATCTGCGGGCGCGGGCCTACGGCTTGATCGAGCAATCGCGTATCGGCACCTCGTTGAAAAATGCCGGGATGCAGATGCCTGACTCCGGGTAACGTCGACGCGCGTAGTTTCGTTGGGCTGCAATTTGCGAAGGACGGACACCTGCTCGCCACCGCGATCCAAGATGAAGCCGCCGCGTTTCAATGACCCGTCACTTTCGATCCCGCGTCGGGCTCCGAGGGCAGTTTGAAGATGGCGAGGGCATCGCCATACGGAAATCCCATCTGGAAGTTTCCGCCGGCAGCGACGGCGATGTACTGCTCGCCGTTCACCCGGTAGGTGATGGGAGGAGCATTCACGCCGGCACCTAGGTTATAGCGCCAGACGCGCTCGCCGGACTGAGCATTGAAGGCGTCGAACCAGCCATCACCTTCGCCCATGAACACGAGGTTACCGGCCGTGGCCAGTACCCCGCCGATCAAGGGCTGCGGCGTCTTGTACTGCCAGGCGATCTTGCCCGTCTCCACATCGAGGGCGACAAAGGGACCGTCCTGAATCCCGCCGGGCGCCACATTCGTGAACGCGCTCCCCAGGCGAATGAGACCCGGCGCACTCTCCGCGGGCTTCGTCGTGAAGCGCATCAGCTGGTCCATGGCCATGATGTACAGATAGTGCGTCTGGGGCGAGTATGCGGGGGGCGACCATTCCGCGCCGCCGTTTGCACCGGGCAGCATGTCAACTCCCTGCGCCGTGGGCGTCGAGAACATGTTCTTCGACATCATGACATAGGGGTCGGACTTGCGGATCAGCGCCCCGGTGCGCCGGTCGAGGATGAATACCCAGCCCACCTTCCCTGCCTCGGCGGCCGCCGGAATCACCTCGCCGTTCCGATGCACATCGAAGAGCACCACATTGCTGACGGCGTCGTAATCCCACACGTCATGCTTGACCTCCTGGTAGTACCACTTGAGCTCACCGCTATGGACATCGAGCGCGACGATGCTGTCGGTGTACCGGTTGTCGCCCTGGCGGATCGTCCCGTCGAGGTCGGGGTTGGGGTTGCCGGTACTGAAGATGAGGAGGCCGCGCTTGGGGTCGATCGCGGGCGTCGTCCACACCATGCCCCCGCCACTCTCCCAGGAGTTGCCCGCATAGGTCTTCGGATCCGTCGACATCCAGCGCCAGCGCTGCTGCCCATTCATGGAATCATAGGCCGCGACGAATCCGCGCAGCGCCCATTCGCCGCCCGCGCTGCCGACGATGACCATGCCGTCAAAGATCTGCGGGGCGAGCGTCTCGGAGTAGCCGTCCTGCGCGCTCACGATGGTCGTGTCCCAGACGGTGTGACCGTCGCTGGCGTCGAGCGCGAGCAGGTGATCGTCTAGGGTCACGACGTAGACGTTGCCATAGCCGACCGCCGCGCCCCGATTCACCGGACCACAGCAGATCTGAAACACCCCGAGGTTGTAGGTCACGTCCCAGAGCCGCTCGCCCGTGACCGCGTTGACTGCGAGGATCTTCATCTTGTGATCGACGACCGCAGTCGTGAGGTACATCACGCCGTTCGCAACGATCGGCGTCGTCTCGAAGCTCGCCGTCATGCCGGTCTGGACGAGTGCCACCTGCGTCAGCGAGCGCACGTTGTCGGCGGTGATCTGCTTCAGGGGCGAGTATCGCTGGTTATCATAGGTTCGGCCGTGCAGCAACCAGTCGTTCTCGTCGGATCCGGCATTGAGCATCATCGCGTCGCTGATGTTGACGTTCGCCCCGGCGGGAAGCCGCGCGTAGACCTTGCGGGTCGGGGGTGCAACGCGCACGATCTCGTTAGTATTGGATGAGCTTCCGGGCGCCGCTGACCGCATCCCCGAGAGGCGCACTTGACTAAGTGATGCGGTGCTCAAGGGCGTTTCGCCGGGGGGAAGACCGTTGCGCTCGAGAATGAACGCAGTCACATCGAGATACTGCTCCTGGCTCAAGCTCCCGGGTGCGTTCAGAGGCATCTGACGGCTGATGAAATCATACATCTGCGCCGCCGTTCCCGCGCCATAGGCCTGCATGAACGTCCGACCCATGAGGGGAGTGCCGGCTTCTCCCTGCAGACTCGCACCGTGGCATACGGCGCAATACTGTGTGTAGACGGTCGCTCCGCGCGCGGCTTGCGCGTTGGTGTAGCCTCCAATCGATTTTGCTTGGACGCCCACCGCACTGATTCCGACGAGGGCAATGACGAGTATGGCGAATCGCATGGGAACTCCTTACTCTTGGGTAATGGCGAACGTCACTCACATGGGTTACGGCCGCCTCGGGGAGTTCCCTCCGAATGACGCCATGCTCTCGAACACGCCGTCGCGGCGCACGAGGCCATGCAAGAGTGCGGCGCCGAAATGGACGAGGAAGGTGAGAAAGAACAGATAAGCCAGAACGGTATGCAGTTGCCTCAGCCATGCATACAGAGTTGCGTTCTGCGGCAGGATCGGCGGCAAACGCAGGGCGCTGGCAAGCAAGACCGGATAGGGTTCCGCCGAAAGCATGCCCCAACCGATCAGAGGCATGGCGAACATCAGCGCGTACAACAGGTAGTGTGAGCCCTCGGCGGCCATGCGCTGCCAGCGCGGAAGGCTTGCCGGCAACGGCGGAGGGGGATTCAACAGCCGATTGAAAAATCGGATGATCACCAGAACGAGGATCGCGATGCCCAGCGGCTTGTGGATCGAGACCAGCACATGGTAACGGTTGGATTCGGTCGCCGCCATACCGATGCCGATGAACAACATCGACAGCACCATGATGGCCATCAACCAGTGCAGAAATCGGGAGGTCGCCGGAAAGCGCGCCTGCCCCTCGATGACGTGCACCTGCTGCTCGATCATGGATTACCCCCGGCGCGCACTTCCTGCGGCGTGACCGCACTCGGTGCCTTCCTGGATTTCCGTTCGGCGCGCAAGGTGAACGAGCGTGAGTAGGCCGCCGAGCGGGCGCTCAGAATCGGATCGTCGGAAGCTTCGATACCCGGGGGTAACACCAGCGGATCGTAGTTTATGTCGGTGCAGGCTCCTGGACCATCCTCGCTGGACGCTGCATCGAGTGTCAGTGTGCCCGCATCGACACGTTGCCGCTCCATAGTCCACGGTAGTGTTGGGTCGCTCGTCGGATCACCCGGCTGCCCTATAGTCACCAGCAGACGCCATTTCAGTGGATGCTGTCGGAGTTGCGCGATCAGATCATGGAACAAATAGTTCTTGTCGGCTTGCACCGCCTGTGCCGGCGCTTCCGCCATGACCGGCTGCAACGGTTCCATTGCCCACCGTACCGGGGTCGACACCCCGGCGGCGTTCACGAAACGGAACGTGTTGAGACTGTTGAACGTGCTGTCCGCAAAGCCGGAGGAAATGGTGCGCGCCTTGATGAGCGCCGTTGCGCGTACCGTTTCCGGGTGATGTGCCAGAAAATCTTGCATCGCGGCCGGATCCGGCTTGCCCGTGGTCGGATCGGGTCTGGCGGCAAGGAGTTGGTCGTAGAACCCTTCTGCCGAATTCACAGGAAACACCGGGATATTGTTTATGCCCGTGCGCCACTCGCTGCCGCCGGGTGATAAAAAGCGCAGTGCCATGCTACGAACATGCGCGGGCGTATCCGCCTGCGCCGGCATCCCACCGGCCAGAGCGAAACGGCCGATGACCTGAGCGCGTGCATCGGCTTGCAAGACCTCCGCCTTCGACAGGGAAGCCGCCGCGCCGCTGCTATCAAACCATCCAGTGACACACAGCCCTTTGGCATGGTTGTGGCGGAAGCCCGGATGCGCGCCGCTGATCTCCTGGAAAGCCTGAATCATCCGGTCTTGCGTCAGACGCTGCGGTGAGAGCCATCCGCCCACGGCCGCGAATGCGACGGCCACGGCCAACATCACGACACCGATCACCGCCAGCCGCGCGGCAGTGCCCGCAGGTGTCAGGGCACGCGACTTGGTATCGATTGATTCCCTCGAGTGAGTCGCCACTTCGAGCTCCTCGGATTCTGGTGAGATCCCGAGCATCGGCTACGACGTTCGGCCCATGCAGGGGTACCGGATGAAGAAGCCGATTGCCTGTGACCCGCGGCGACTCTAGCACGCTCGACCGCACGAATATCCGAGATATTGTTCAGAATGGATAAATGAGCTGTCGGATCGGCGGCATATTGAGCGTGGGAAAGTTCCTACTCTGCCGCTTGACGCTTTGCGAAACAATTGACGCCTGGCACAACGAAACTATTGACGCCTGGCACAATGCGTATGGGATGCGATGAAGCCGGCACCGAATCTGTCACTCGCCATCAAATTCCGCAACGCAACTCAAAAGAACAATAAAAAAATGGCAGAGAAGATCGATTCGAAAATTGACAAGCCCATTCAGAGAGAACAGACTTTTCGCCGCCTATCTGGTCAGCCTCTTTCTCGGCAAGTTGCAGAAGCCCCGGTTCATCTCCTGTATAGCACGAACCGGCGGCGTGATTGAACGTCCGCACAATCTTCCTCACCACGAGAAGGGATATGTGTGAATCTGCCATGTCCCTCCTCTCTTCCAACAGTTCTGACCTCAGCTTTTGCCACGGCAAAACCATGAATTGGAGGGTGCCCCATGCGATTCCCAAACCTAGCAGGACCAGCAGCAATCTGTGCGATAGCGATCGCTGCCTGTTCGTTATTCTCGCTTCCTCAAGCGCAGGCTCAAAATACTTCGCCGATCTACAACCCATACCCGCCCGGCATTCTTCCGGCCGATTTGGCTTCGGAGATAGCCAGGGTCCTCCGGGAGGTTGACGTCATCGAAGGTAGAGCTATTGAAAGGTGGCACTCCCTACCGCCGCCGACACCATTGGAGACGCACCCGGGCCCGAATCCGCCCGTCCTTAAGGATACCGGAACTGAATCAATCGAAACTCTGGGCGAGCTGATGCTGTTCGACAAGCAAATGTCGCCGGGCAGAAATGAAGCGTGCACGTCTTGCCACATGCCGTATGCCGGCTGGAGCGGACCGATTCCGTCGGTGAACCTGACGATGATCGCTTATCCAGGAACGGCTCACTATCGCGCCGGCAAGCGGACGGCGCAGCGACACACGTATGCACCGTTCTTCCCGGTGCTGCAATACAACCAGGAACAGGCACTATTCTTTGGTGGGAATTTCTGGGATTCACGCGCGACCGGATACAAGCTACGGAATCCCGACGCCGAACAGGCACAGGGTCCTCCCGTTGATACTCAAGAAATGGGCTTCCCTGACACTGCTTGCGTGGCGTTTCGGCTCTCGCAGGCTGTGTACAGACCTCTCTTCGAACGGGTGTGGGGCAAACGCTCGCTCGATATCAAGTTCCCTGGCGATACTGAGTGGATCTGCGCAACTCCAGGAGGGGCTGCAGTGTTCGGCGGAAACCCCGAACCGATCAAGTTGACACCGGAAGAGCGCACAAAGGCAAACACGGTCTATGACGCTGGGGTGCATCGATTGACGCATACGAGCAGTCCGTGCAGGTCAGCAATTTCACGTCTAAATTCGATGCGTTCCTGAAGAACCTTTACACGATGACACCAGACGAGATGGCTGGCTTCAATCTATTCAATGGCAAAGGCAACTGCAACTCATGTCACGTCGACGGAAGAGGGACGACTTTGCAGTCAGGTCAGGTGGACACCAGCACAACCGCGACGGCGAACCCTCCTGTATTCACCTGTTTCGGCTCGGCCAATGAAGGATTGCCTCTGAATCCGCGGGATGCTTTCTATTATCAGACCACGCCAGATTCCTTTGGGTTCATCGGGAATCCTTACGGTTTCGGCTACAGAGATTTGGGAATGGGAACTTTCCTGCGAAGCGGTTTCGGCTCCGCTCCCAACCCCAACCGGAACTGGATACAATATGCGCCAAGTGTCGACGGCCAATTTCAAGTGGCCACGGTGCGCAATGCTGCAATGACACCAGCGCAGTGTCCCACCACCGAAGCTCGGCCCGGGAAACCATACTTCCAGAAGGAGTTCTTTCACAACGGCTACATCAAGAGCCTGAAGCAGCTCGTACACTTCTACAACACACGCGACACCAGCTTTGCCTACCAGGTCACTTCCGGACACTGCCCGAAAGGAACGATCGAGAAAGTAACCTGCTGGCCGATGAAAGAAGTGCCGAACAATCTCGACACAACGACGGGGATGCTCGGCTTGACCGATAAGGAGGAGGACCAAATCGTCGCCTTCCTGGAAATACTCAGCGACGGTTACACGGCGCCTTACCCCAACAGTGATACCTTTACCGGCAAATGTATGACGTGCAACGCGGACGATCCCAATTGCTCGCCCTCGCGGCAAGGGAATGGCGAACTGATCCCGACTCCGCATCTTCCGCCCTGCGCACCGGAGATCTGCGGAGTGGCACCGCTCCCGAGCCCGCCGATTCCGTAGCGCAATACGCCATACGGAGCCGTGACATCGGCATTTTCGGCTCGTCCGTCTCGCAAAACTTGATACGCGGGCGGACGAGCCGAACTTTAAAGATGTTCGATGGCACTAGAGCACAGTTTCTTCGTTCTCGATCATCTTGAGTTAGTTGAGGTGTGAACATGAATAAAGCTCTTCTGGCAGTGTCGATCACGGTCTTGAGCGGCAGTCTGCTTGCTCAAGAAAGTCCAATCACTCCAAGATCCGAACGGGTTCGGATCAGCGAGGGGCCGGAAGTCCCGTTGCTGGGTGGCTATTTGACGGTTATCCGATGGACGGTAAACAATCCCGGCGGCTTGCCCGTGCACTACGGCGTTGTGCACTATGGCAGGGATCCAAAAAGTTTGAGCCAAACCGCCAAAAATTCGATCAGGTTAAACCCTTACCAGTCATCGACGGTGTTCCGCGTGAACCTGTACGACCTGCCGCCGAAGACGACCCTCTACTACACCGTCGAATCGGTGGATTCCAGCGGCAAGAGCGACGGAGTCAACAGTCCAGTAGAAACCTTCACTACAAAATAGCCGGGACCTCATACATGATGGCGTCGGTTCGAACGGTACGGAAACGCCGATTGATGCAACAGAACGCAAAGCGACCAGCTGCGTCGCCGAGAGGCGCCGAAACCAGCCGACATGGCGGGGAAAACGATGCATAGCTCCGAAGCCATCTATCGACACACGATTGCGACTCGCGTGCTGCATTGGATAAACGCACTGTGTGTATTCCTCGTGCTCATGAGCGGTCTACAGATCTTCAACGCGCATCCGCGACTCTATTGGGGCCAGTACGGCGCGAATGCGGACCCGGCGGTTCTGGACATGACGCCGGGTGACTCGTCGAACGGCCACGCGCTCGCCATGTTGCGCATCGACGGCCATGAATTGCCGACCCCAGGCTATTTTGGGATTCTCCCCGGACATGGCTTTCCCCGGCTGGTTGACGATTCCGAGTTATCGGGACCTCGCCACGGGTCGACGCTGGCATTTCTTCTTCGCATGGCTACTCGTGTTCAACAGTGCTTTGTATTTTTCGATTAGTTTTGTCAGGGGCCACATAAAGCGCGATCTCTTGCCGACTCGAGAGCAGTTGGCACCCACTCAAATCTTGCGCGACTTCTGGAATCACCTGACGCTGCGCTTTCCGAAAGGCGAAGCAGCGAGACATTACAACTCCATGCAGAAGCTCGCGTATCTGACGATTCTCTTCTTGCTCGCGCCGATGATCTTAGCCACCGGCCTTACGATGTCCCCTGATATCGACGCCGGCTATCCTTGGTTAGTCACCCTTTTTGGCGGCCGTCAGAGTGCGCGGACACTGCATTTTATCTGCGCGATGGCGGTGGTCTTATTTATCGTTATTCACCTGGCGATGGTCGTGCTGGCGGGTCCTGTGAACGAAATCCGATCCATGATCACTGGTCGCTACGTCCTGCCGTCGAGTAGGATGAAATGACGGGTCGAGTATTGACACGCCGTCAGATGCTCCTGCGCGGCTCCGCGGCGCTGGGCGGCCTGCTATTGGGTGGATGCGACCGCCTGTCCGAATCGCCGTCCTTTCGCCGTATGCTCGAGAGCGCTGAGAGCCTTTCCTACCAGGGTCAACGGCTGCTCGTTGGTCGCCAGGCGCTCGCTCGCGAATTTAAGCAATCCGACCTGTCACCTGTGTTTCGCTCGAACGGGACCAGCGACCCGGACACCCCCGAGTACAATGAGTTGCTGGTTGATGAGTTTCGGCAATGGCGCTTGAAAATCGATGGCTTGGTCATGCGACCTCTCGAACTGTCGCTCGACCATTTGCGCTTGATGCCGGCTCGCACTCAAATTACCCGCCACGATTGCGTCGAAGGCTGGAGTGCGATCGGCCAATGGACGGGGGTTCCGCTGAGTGCGCTTCTCAAGTTGGCGGGAATGCGACCGGCAACGCGCTATATCGTATTTTATTGCGCTGATACTTTCGATACGGAAGCGGACGGCTACTACGAAAGTATCGATCTCATTGACGCGTTCCATCCACAGACGATTCTCGCCTACGAGCTCAATGGCAAACCCCTTCCGGTAGCGAACGGCGCGCCACTACGGCTGCGCGTGGAACGCCAGTTGGGTTACAAGCACGCGAAATACGTGAGGAGAATCCAGGCGGTCGAACACTTCGGCAGCATCGGCGGAGGCCAAGGTGGGTTTTGGGAGGATCGAGGATACGAGTGGTACGCCGGTGTGTAGAGAGGATGGAAGGATGATCGACCTTTACTTATCGCGCTGCGCCGGCAGAGGCCCGAAAGCCGGTGAGGCATGTCCATGGAGGCAATTCAGAGCAATACACGACAAGCACGCGAAAGCACTTTGCCCTCCGTTTGGCGACATTCTTTCAACCAAGGTGTCACGCGCCGATAAATTACTCTCAGGGACGAGCCGAATTGCGTATACCCCGGCTGATCTCCGTCCCGACTTCGCCAACCTTTTAACTACACATTCTGCAACCGCCTGGTATGCGATACGGCATAAGTTGCAGAACGAAACAGGAGAATTGGATCATTCGTCGCGGCAATACCGTCGTCCAACATGAGGGGATCGTAATTGATGCCGTAGCTGCCGGCTTGCTTCTCGGATGTCGCCGATGCAATCGTCAAAGTCCCCACTTTCAGCTCTTTTCGATTCGCGGGCCACAGTATTGTCGGATCGTCCTCCGGGTCCCCGGGTTCGCCAATGGTCAACATCATGTCCCAGTGCGCCGGTCCTTGACGCATGCGGTCCATTAGCGCCCGCTCTAGAAAGTCACGCGGCATGGTTTTCAACTCGGCGTCGCTGAGCCGTCGCTCTCCATCCTGCGGCACGAAGCGAAACCGGACCATCGTGACCTTGTCCTCCTGATTGATGAATTTGAAGGTGTGGATGCCGTAGAAGGCGCAATTGGCGTAACTGGGCGGCGGGTTGTTGGCCTGCAGAAAGCCCGCCTGACCTGCATTATCCGGATGGCGCGCCGCGAACGCCTTGAGCTTTTCCGGATTCTTCTTGTCCGTCACGGGATCCGGCGTAAGCGCAACGAACTTGTCGAGAAATGTACCGGGCACCGCAGCAAAGAACATCGGCGTGTGGATCATCGTCATGTGATGTAGTGCGCCGTTGGGCAGTCTGAATTCCAATGCCAGGCCGCGCGGACTCTTTTCGGCGTCGGAGGCCTCTGGATCTCCACCGGCCAGCGAAAAACGCGCAACAACCTCGATCCTCTGTCCGGAAAACAAAGCGGACCGCGAATAGGCACGCCCTGCCGCCATCCCGACGAAACTGCCTAACGCCCCAACGCCTTTTGTGTGGTTGCGCCTCTGGCCCCGGTGCGCCCCATAGGCGTCTTCCAGTGCGTCAATGACTGCTGTTGCCGTGCCTTCGGTGCCGGTTTCCGCCTTCTCGGCAGCGGCTTCGTCGAACGGTGCAGCGGCGGCTTGTGCCACGAGGCCGGTCGCTGACAATGCGGTGCCGACTGTTCCCGCTATTGACAGGCGGCCGGCGGCCGCGAGCAGATCTCTGCGATTCAGGCTAACTTTGACATCAGACATTGGAAGCTCCGGTTTAGCAGCCAAAACAAGTAAGAATTGATAAACGCTCCTATATGCGATGTTCACAATGCGTGCGTTCTATTACCACAGCGTTTCACCAGCGACCGCGCCGGTTACGCATGAAATAGACAAGCCAAAAGGGGGGCGCCAAAGCACGCTGCGGCGCGCCGTTTTGACTCATGGCGCTGCGCGTGGTGCTCGGAACAACGGGTACTTCGCCGTTACCTGCGGTGCCGCACTCAGCTGGTCGGCGGTGTATTGATAAGGCGTGTACAGCGCCCCACGCGATTCACAGAATTGGCAGGGCGCAAGTCAGAGCAGTACACGTCAAGCGCGAAAAAGCACTCTGCCCTCCCTTTGGCTACATTGTTTCAACGTATTCAAGGCCAAATCAGGGAGACATTCCGATGAGCCAATCGAAACTGACAACACCAGCGACCATAGTCCTCATCCTAATCGGTTTGTCCGGATGTGCGGCGTACGAGAAGTGCGGCATGGAAGGTTGTCCCGGCGATCGTCAGATCACAGCCGATGTTCGTGCCGCGTTCGCTCAACATCCGGAGCTGGGAGAGCCCAATACAATCAACGTACAAACCGTGAATGGAGTGGTGTATCTGTCCGGCAATGTCAGCATGGGCGCTATGCGATCGACTGCCGAGTCGGTCGCGCGACAGGTCAAGGGCGTAGCGCGGGTCGAGGACACCATTTATGCGGTGAAGTGACCAAGTCCTTAGACCAGAAGAAAGGATTCTCAAGTACGATCTTCAGCAGCGCGCACGCGTATGAATAAGTCTCGTGACGCTCAGTGCCAGTCATCTCCTTGCTGACGCGCCGTAGTCGAGCGGCCCGAACGGCAGGGTCTGCTTCTCGGTCGGCAGCGCTTGCACCGTCCATCCGCCGCCCAACGCGCGAATCAGCGACACCGACGCCTGCATCTGGCGGGATCAGGAGTTGTACCTCGGCGGTCTGCGCGGCGAGCGCCGGTCACCTGCGCAACGGCGACGCTCAGGTAGTTGTCGAGTCCGTCCTCGTACAGCATCGTCGAGATGGACAGCGCCTGCGTGGCCTGATCGCTCGCCTCGCGCTGCTGCGTCGACCTCCGTCGCCAGGCGCTGCGTGAGGCTCAGCCCGTCTTCCACTTCCTGGAAGGACGCGAGCACGGTCGAGCGATAATAGTCGCGCGTCTGCGCGTACTGCGACCAGGAGCGCTGCAGCTCGGCGCGGCGCAAGCCGCCCTCGAACAGCGGCAGCATCGCTCCCGCCCCGACCGACCAGAGGCTGTTCGGCAGACTCAGCGAGATTGAATGCGTTGTCCTCGAATCCCGCCGCCGCGCTCAGCGTGATGTTGGGATAAAAGGCGGCGCGCGACACGCCGATCGCGGCGTTCGCCGCCGCCATCTGCCGTTCGGCGCTCGCGATGTCGGGGCGGCGCTGCAGCAGCTGCGAGGGCACGCCTGCGGGAACCTGCGGGGGCGTCAAGGTGAACTCATTGACCGGCGCGATCGAGAAGCTGCTCGGCATCGCGCCACCAGCACCGCGATGGCGTGCTGCATCAGATCGCGCTGCAGCCGCGTCTCCGTCTCCTGGGCTTGCGCGGAATCGAGCTGGCTCAACGCCCGAGCCAGGTCGAGGCCGGAAGCGATCTTGCCCTCGCGAGCGCAGGCGCGCCACCTCGACCGCCTTCTGGTACGCGACGATCGACTGACGCAGCACCTCGAGCTCGGCGTCGAATCCGCGCACGGCGATGTAGTCGTTCGCGAGTTCCGCCTCGAGACTCAAGCGCGCCGTCGCGAGGTCCGCGGCGCTCGCCTGCGCCAGGCGCTTCTGCGCGTGCGCGCTGTTGCGAATGGCGCCCCAGAAATCCGGCTCCCACGAGGCCGCTACCCTCGATGACGTTCGAGGCCTCCTGTCTCGGCTGCGGTGATGGAGCTGAACAGATGATGCACGGACTCGCGATTGTCCGACACCAGGGCCTGCGCACCGACCTGCGGATAGAGCTGCGACTGCGCCTCGGCCGCCAGATCGCGTGCCTGGGTGTAGACTTCCGCGGCGGCCGCGAGGGTCGGATTCTCACGACCCAGTTGTTCCTCGAGCCGGTTCAACTGCTCATCGCCGAACAGCGTCCACCAGTCCCCGCGCGGCGACGATGCATCCTGCGGCTGCGCCACCCGGAAGGCGCCGCTGCCCTGGTAGGAGTCAGGCAGCATGAAATGCGGCGGATCGTACACGGGCGCCAGATCGCAGCCCGAGAGAACCAGCCGCGACGGCCAGTGCGGTACACAGTCTCTTCATGGCGTACCCTGCGTGCCCGTCTCCGCTGGCGGATCCCGGCGGGGGCGGCGGCTCCGGCTGCTCAGTGGGAATCTGCCGTGCCGAGGCATAGCCCGGCACCGGTGTGACCGGCTGTACCGTCTGTCCCTCGAGGAGGCCGGCGGGCGGGTTGTTCACGAGCTTGTCGCCGGGCGATGAGCCCGCTCGTGACCTGCACCGTCTGTCCCAGATTCTGCCCGAGCGTGACGTTGCGCAGATGCACTCGATTGTTGGCGTCGACGACGGCGACCTGCGTTCCTGCGGCGCGGAAGATCAGCGCCTCCTCGGGCATCGTCAGCACCTTGGGATCGGACGGCACCTGAAACGTCACGTCCACGTACGTACCGGGCCACAGGGTATGATTCGAGTTGTCGACCGTGAGCTCCGTCACCGCCGTGCGCGTGTTGGCGCTGAACGCCCGCGCCGTCGTCAGGAACTTCGCCTCGATGAGATTGCCCGGTTGCGAGGGCAGATGGATCACTGCCGTCAAGCCCGGCACCAGGTCATCCGCATAGTCCTGCGGGACGGAAACGAACACCCGCATCGCATGCACGTCCGCCACGGTAAAGAGTTCCGTCGAGCTGCCGCGGACCGACACATCGCCGCCCGCCGCGTTCACGTAGCTGCCGACATCGGTGAGGCGCGCGGTGACGACCCCGTCGAATGGCGCCACCACGCGCTTGAATGCCTCGAGCGCCGCATAGCGCGCGAGGTTCTGTGAGGACGCCTCGAGCTCGGCCTTGCGCGCCTCGGCACCTGCCGCCTGCACGTCCACCTCCTGCTGCGAGACCGCCACCGTTCCGGCCAGGGCCTGCCAGCGCTTGGCGGTGGTCACCGCCAGGCGATAGTTCGCCTGCGCCACGTGCAGATCGGCCTGCGCCGCCGCGTACTGCGCATCCAGGCTCGGCGTGTCGATGGTCGCGAGCAGCTGGCCCGCCTTCACGGTCGCTCCGTAGTCCACGTTCCAGCTGTGCACGTAACCCGAGACCTGCGCGAAAATGGGCGCCTCGTACCAGGCGCTCACCGTGCCGGGCAGCACCAGCGGACGCGTGGTCGGCCCGGGCGTCGGCGCGATGATCTGGACCGCGGCGACCGACTGCGTCTTCGCAACGTTGCGTCAGCTTGCCGAGCGTCCGCTCGCGCTCGACGATGCCGTCGATCAGCAGCGCGGCCGCGACGACCACCGGCAAGGCTGCCATCAATACCGTGCGTCGTTTCATGCGCGTACTCCTTCTTCTGTGGACGTATTGCCTTGCACAGATTGCTTATTCTGGTGCAGCAGGGCGAACACGCAGGGTACGAACATCAAGGTCGCAAAGGTCGCGACCAGAAGTCCGCCGATCACCGCGCGCCCGAGCGGCGCGTTCTGCGTGTTGGACATCGACATCGGCAGCATGCCGATGATCATGGCGAGCGCCGTCATCAGCACCGGACGCAAGCGCTCATACCCCGCCGTCACGGCCGCGCGGACCGCATCGCCATGGGCGGCGAGCTCATCGCGCGCAAAGGAGACCACCAGGATGGAGTTCGCCGTCGCGGTGCCCATGCACATGATGGCGCCGGTCAGAGCCGGTACCGACAGAGTGGTGTGCGTGAGGAACAGCGACCAGACGATTCCGGTCAACGCGCCCGGCAGCGCCGTGATGATGATGAAGGGATCGAGCCAGGACTGGAAGTTGACGACGATCACGAGGTACACGAGCACGATCGAGAAGGCGAGTCCGATCAGGAGTTGCACATAAGCGCTCTTCATCGTCACGCCCTGGCCCTGCACCTGCACGATGGCGCCGTGCGGCACGTCGCCCTTCGTCCGCTTCAGCACCGCCTCGACCGCCTTGCTCACCGCGCCCGAGATCGCGCCCCTGCATTGGTCGCGTAAATATCGATCACCGGCAGGATGTCGCGATGCGACACCTCGAGTGCGCGTCCCGATCTGGCTGATCTGGCTCAAGCCGCCGAGAATCTGCGCGCCCTGCCCGCTCGGATCGCCGTTCCCCTGATCGATCGGCACCGTCTCCAGATCGCTCATCGTGGAGAGCTGGTCTGCGGCGTCTGCAGATTGACGAGGTGCGCGACGCCGGTCTTGCGGTCGAGCCAGTAGGTCGGCGCCACCTGCCCGGAGCCCGACAGCGTCGTCAGGGTGTTGTTCGCGATATCCGACTCCGTCAGCGCGGCGCCGAGAGCAAAGGCGCGATGCGCGGAGATCAGCAAGGTCGGCTCGTTGAGCGCCTGGCCGATGCGTCGCGTCCGCGATACCCGGGATGAGGCGCATCTGCGTGACGACGCGCTGCGCATAGGCCATGTTGGCTTCGGTGTCGCGGCCGATGATCTGCACGTCGATCGGCGCCGGCAGCCCGAAGTTCAGGATCTTGGCCGTGATGTCGCCGGGCGGGAAGGTGAAGACCGTGCCCGGGAACAGCTTCGGCAGCTTGTCGCGCAAGATCGCGCGATACTCATCGACCGGCGAGGCCGGGTTGTTGAGGCTGATGGTGACGTCGCAGTCCTGCGGCCCGATCGTGGCGCTCGCGCTGTAGGCCTGGTTGATGCCGCTCGACGGCAGTCCGCAGTTGTCGATGACGTTGCGTGACATGGCCCGGCAGCAAGTCGCCGCAGGGCCGTATCCACCAGCGCCGCGACCTTGCTGGCCTCCTCGAGCCGCATTCCGATCGGCGCACGGAAATGCATGTCGATCTCGCCCGACTTGATTCCCGGAAAGAAATCCCGCCCGAGCCAGGGCACGAGCAGGATCACCGAGGCGAGCGCCGCCGCGAGGAATACGACGATGAATCGGCCGCGCCGCGCAACCGCCTTCGCCAGCAGCTCCTTGTAGCGCTCGCGAAAGCGCTCGAAGCGCCGCTCGAATCCCGCTTGGAATCGGCCGAAAAAGCCCTTCGGCTCCCCGCCCGCCTTGCGCGCGGCGACCTGCGCCGCGCAGCAGATAGGCTGCCATCGTCGGCACGAGCGTGCGCGACAGGATGAAGGAGGCGATCATCGCGAAGATGATCGCCTCGGCGAGCGGCAGGAACAGGTACCCCGAGACGCCCGACAGCTGGAACAGCGGCAACCAGACGATGCAGATGCAGAGGGTCGAGACGAAGGTCGGAACCACGATCTGGTTCGCCGCTTCGATGATGGCCGGCTCCAGCTCCGCGCCGGTCGCCAGATGGGCGTCGATGTTCTCGATCATCACCGTGGCGTCATCGACCAGAATGCCGACCGCCAGCGCCAGGCCGCCGAGCGTCATGACGTTGATGGTCTGCCCGCACCAGGAGAGCGCCAGGATCGAGCACAGAATCGACAGCGGGATCGAGGTCGCGACGATCAAGGTCGAGCGCCCGGAGCCCAGGAACAAAAGGACGATCAACCCGGTCAGCACGGCCGCCGTCGCCATCTCCTGGACGACGTCCTCGACCGAGGCTCGCACGAAGGTCGAGGCATCGTTCAGCGCGGTGATCTTCACGCCCGTCGGCAAGGTGCGCTCGATCTCGGGTATTTTTGCCTTCACGCCCGCGACGATCGCGAGAGTCGAGGCATCGCCGGCCTTCAACACCTCGCAGCAGTACCGCCTGGCGGCCGTGCACCAGCACGGCGTTGGTCTGCGGCTGTCCGCCGAGGTACACGTGGGCGACGTCGCCCACGGTCACCACCGTATTGCCGACCTGCTTGATCGGCAGTGAGTTGAACGTCGCCACGTCCACCGGCTGCGCGTTGGTCTCGACCAGAAAATCGATCGCCCCGATCTTCTGATCCCCCGCCGGCAGCACGATGTCCTGCTGTCGCCAGGGCGGCTGATACGTCCTGCGCCGACAGGCCGTAGGCCAGAAGCTTCTGCTGATCCAGATCCACCTCGACGTTGATCGACGTGCCTCCGTAGGGCGCAGGGACCGCGACGCCCGGCACCGACACCAGGAGCGGGCGGATCAGGTTGGATGACATGTCGTACAGCTCCGCGCCCGGTCATCTGGTCCGAGGAGATCTGCAGGTCGAGCACCGGCACCGACGAAGCGTTGTAGGTCAGCACCAGCGGCGGCGTGATCCCCGCCGGCATCTGCTTCAGCACGGTTTGCGAGACCGCGGCGACTTGCGCCTGGGCTGCGGCCACGTCGGTTCCGGGCTGGAAGAAGATCTTGACGATGCCGCGGCCGTAGAGCGACTGGCTCTCGATGTGCTCGATGTTGCTGACCGTGGTGGTGAGCGCGCGCTCGTAGTAATAGACCACTCGTCCCGACATGTCCTCCGGCGTCAGACCGTTGTAGGTCCAGACGACCGCGACCACCGGAATCCCGATGTTCGGGAAAATATCCGTCGGCGTGCGCAGCGCCGCGCGTCCGCCGAAAATGAGAATCAGGATCGCCAGCACGACGAACGTGTAAGGCCGCTTCAAGGCGATGAGGACGATGGCGTTCATTCGTACGCGCGCCGGGATCCGTCAGCGCCGGGACAGGTGCCGCTTATGCGCCGATTTGTGAACGCGTCCGCGGAGCGATTCAAATGATCACCTCTAAATCCGTGCTCCCATAGCATCTCGGAACCCGCTTGCCGGTCTAGATCCGCTGCTACATCGATTCATCGTGGATGCTCAGCAAACTAACATTCACCCTGGGACACGTGGTTATTCGCGAATCGTGGAGAACCAGTCAGTTCGTCGGCGAAGGTAGCGCTGACTGGGTCATAGCCGCTTGCGCGCGCTTGACTCGCATTGATCAGCATTGATCAGAGGGGTTTTGGCGGGGTATCCGACTTGAGGCAACACACTTAGCAGCGTGTTCGCTCGAACCAACGAAGCCATTGCCACACCTTATGATAGGTGATCGTGCAATGCGCCTCCTTAAAACCGCAGCAGCATTGCCAGTATCCCAGCAATGATTCCCCCCGCGAAAACCACGACGGAGATGACCCCCAGCACTGGGATTGGCAAGACCTTCCCAGTCATGGCGAGCGAGGGCAGGCTGATCGGCGCGAGAGTCATCATCAGCGCCGCAGCGGGACCCGCTCCAACGCCTAGGGCGAGCATTGCCTGAACTATGGGGACTTCTCCTGCGGTGGGAATCACGAATATGAGTCCCGCGGCCGAGAGAAGGGCAATCCATTCCAGATCGTTACCGATCGCAGGACCCACCGCAGGGAAGATCCAGGCACGGGCCGCACCGAGGATGAGCACGAGAACCACATATTCAGGAACCAGACCGGCTAATAATCTCGAGAATCGACCTAGCCAGCCTTTGATCGAGGGGTTGGCAAGTGCGGTCTCGCCGATCGACCGGCTCGCCTGTGCCTGCACCGCAGCGGCTTCCCCGGGCAAGGTCAGCCGACTGATCAGGAACCCGGTGCCGAAAACCAGCGGCATGCCCAACGCGACGCGCAATCCCGCTCATTTCCAACCCAGGACGAAACCCATGAAGACCAGGGTCGCGGGATTGAGCACCGTATTACCCAACCAAAACGCGGTAGCGGCGGCAGCGGATGCGTTTCGACGGCGCAGTCCAATGACCACGGGCGCCGCGCAACACGTGCACATCATCCCGGGAATCGCCAGTAATCCGCCGATGGCCACACTTCTCCAACTCGATCTGCCCAACGAACGCGCCATCCAGGCCGTTGGTGCGAACTCTTGCACTGCGGCTCCGAGCAGCAAGCCTAAAAGCATCGCTTGCCAAATAGCCTTGCCATAGGCCAGCGCGTAGTCGATTGCGGAGCGCAACGAGGGGGCGGGCGCCTGTGAGGCACTGCCCATCAAAATTGAGCGGCCGATCGAGTGGCTGGCGGACGCCACGAATGCCCTGTGGTAGTACGGCAGCCACTTGACGTAGAAAAGGCCGCCGATCGCCAGGACCAAGAGAATCGCAACTCCCGCAGCTGGCGACAACCGGCGTTCGTATAAACGCAACGTAGTCATGCGCGGGCCTGCGGCGCCCCGCTATTCCACGTGCACATACGGATCACCGTCGCCCATGCGGCCGATCGGCCCGGCCTGCCCAAACCCTTGACGCTCGAAGATGCTCTCTACCTGAAGCAATGCGTCCGGATCACATGCGACCAACAATCCGCCGGATGTCTGCGGGTCGGTCAAGATGATTTTTACCGTCGCATCGAGACCCGCGGCGAGCCGAACATCTTTTCCATAGGACTGCCAATTCCGTGCAGACGCCCCGGTGGCGATGCCGGACTGCACCAGCGGCAATAGCCCGGGAAGGAGGGGGAGCTGGTCGGCCGCGATGCGCGCGGCGAGGCCGCTGCCTCGACACATCTCGAGCAGATGACCCAACAAGCCGAAGCCGGTGACATCGGTCATGGCATGCACCCCGGCGAGATTCGCCAACTCCATGCCGGGCACATTCAGCTGCGTGGTCACGTCGATCATGGCGCGATAGCCTGCCTGATCCAGCAATTCCTTCTTGAACGCCGCCGAGAATATGCCGACGCCGAGAGGCTTGCCGAGAACCAACACATCGCCGCTGCGCGCGCTGCTGTTACGCTTCACTTTTCTTGGATTGACCACCCCTGTGACGGCAAGCCCATAGATTGGCTCAACCGAATCGATACTGTGACCGCCGGCAATCGGAATGCCCGCTCGCTCGCACACCGCTTCGCCACCGCGCAAGATCTCCCGTATCGTTTGCTGCGAGAGCGTATTGATCGGCATGCCGACAATCGCCAGCGCCAGCAACGGTCGCCCACCCATGGCATAAATGTCCGATAGCGCGTTGGTCGCGGCAATGCACCCGAAATCGAAGGGATCATCGACGATCGGCATGAAAAAATCCGTCGTCGCCACGACGGCCTGCTCGTCATTCAGGCGGTAAACGGCCGCATCGTCCGAGGTGTCGGTGCCGACCAAGAGGTCGGCATACTGCCGGCTTGGGAGTGAGCCCTTGAGCAACTCGGCGAGTACACCCGGCGCGATCTTGCAGCCGCAGCCGCCGCCGTGCGATAGCGATGTCAACCGCGGTGCCCCCATCACGGTAAGCGGTGTAGTCATCCGCCGGCCACCTCTTAGCTACCAAATTCACATCTCTTGCACCAAAGGCTCATCTTTGGCGGAAGGTAGCAGGAGTCGAACCTACCGGGAAACGGTTGACGTCCCCCACCGGGTTTGAAGTCCGGCCGCACCACCGGATGCGCATGCCTTCCGTATCGCTAGATCCAGCCCGCATCGTACCAACTGCTGTCGGCTCGCAGAGTCCGCGTGTCGCGGCTGCGGCGAGTATAGCCAACCCGGTCGAAGAACTCCAAAATCTGAATCGCGCGCTTGCGCCCCACACCGATCGCATCACGATACTGAGCCGATTGCACGACGCCATGTTGATCCCCGAGTGCCTTCAGTACCCGGCCTAGCTCGCCCACGCTATCGCGGTGGTAATAGAGATCGCGCACGATCTCGTATACCTCACCCTGCGCCATGCCCTTGCGGAGCACCCGGCGCACCTCGGCATCCGAGGCCCGTGCGGTGACGGCCAGATCCCGCACCCAGGGAGGATCGAAACGACCGGCGGCGATGGTCGCGAACAACTTCTGCGCAAGCCTCTGTTCGGAATCGTTCAGCGCCACACGATGCTCCGGTAAATGCAACCAGTGTTTGTTGCATCGCACCGCCTGCTTCTGCACGAGTTCCTCCACCACGGCGCGCCACACCACGTCGAGCAATCCCGGCGCGGTCATGCGCCGCAAGCGCCCCCGATCAACGCCTGGTTCGTCCGGTTGTTGCACGTGAAAGGCTCGCAGGGCATTCAAGGCACGCTCGGACAGTGACTGCCACAGTGAGCTATGAAGCAAAAAGCGTTCGCCGCCGGCATCGATCGTCCGTACCGACGCCGGCATTCCGATCCGCTCCGGCGCCCGGCTGCATAGTCGCACCAACTCGCTCATCGCAATCCCATGGGGCGCGTTGCGCAGCAAGTGCTCGATCCCCTCCCCGCGGCATAGCTGCTCGATCGACTCAAGGTAGGCGAGGCGCTCGAGGCTGCGGCGCCGGCGTGCCGGCGCACACGGATCGATGACCACACCGCCGCCGATCGTATGCCGCGCCTGTATATCGCGCGCGATGAAGGAATCGCCGGCGGTCGCGCACACTGGCCGATCGAACACCAGCTGCACCCGCGCGCGCGCACCGGCGCCGAGGGTATCCGCCTCGAGTGGCACTACATGGGCCACTCGATGCGCCGTGCCCAGGTGAATGTGCAGCGGCGCGCGGTCCCTCACGGCCGCGCCGAGGCTCAGTCGGCGCAAGTGCACGTCGATCCGGGTGGTGGGTACGAGCGCTCGCGGATCGGCCAACCAGTCGCCGCGCACCAGCCCCGTTTTCTCAACGCCCACCAGATTCAACGCGCAGCGCTCGCCCGCCCTGCCTGTCCCGCGTGTCGCGATTTTGTGCATGTATGCTGCGCACCCGCACCTCCAGGCCGGCCGGCATCACGGCCAGCGTGTCGCCGACTTGCACATGGCCCGCACGCGCGGTACCGGTCGCCACGGTCCCGCGTCCCGGCAACGTAAAGACACGGTCGATCGCCAGACGAAACAGGCCGTCTTGCGCCCGCTTTGGCCAGTTCGCAGCGGTCGAATGCAAGTGCGCTCGCAAGAGGCCGACGCCGGAGTCGTCGGCAAGCAGTCGCCGCGACGCGGGAAAAGTGGTGCGTCCCGCAATCGCGGTCGCTGCCAGCAGTGTTGCGATCTGCGCCTGCACCTCGCGGGTGCGCGCATCGTCCACCCGATCGATCTTGGTCAGGGCAACCGCACCGCGAGTGATGCCGAGTAATTCCAGGATCGCCAGATGTTCGCGTGTCTGCGGCATCACGCCGTCGTCGGCCGCGATCACCAGCAGGGCAAAGTCGATGCCGCCCACGCCCGGCCACCATCGTGTGCACCAATCGCTCATGGCCGGGCACGTCGATGAAACCCAGCACCTCACCGTCCGCGAGCGGTGTGTAGGCGTAACCCAGCTCGATCGATATGCCGCGCGCCTTTTCTTCCTTGAGCCGATCGGTGTCGACGCCGGTGAGCGCGCGCACCAGGGTGGTCTTGCCGTGGTCGACATGCCCGGCCGTACCGACGATCATCGGCTGAAGCACGGCCCATTGGGCGAGGAACTCTGCCTCGTCCGTGGCCTCGAGACAGCGCAGGTCGAGCCACAGCGCCTTCTCCGCGAGGCGGCCGATGATCGGCCGCGGCAAATCGCGCAGTTTAGCCTCGAGCCGAGTCAGGCTGCCGCGCTTGCCCGCGGCCTTGCGCGATGCGCAGGCCATAGCTTGGCAACTCATCCACCGGCAACGCACCGCTGCCGATCTGCGCCGTCATGGGTGCCGCCGCGGCCGCGTATGCCTCCCCCAATGCGGCCTGCTGCACGATCGGCAGCAGACGCCGCGTCTGCGCCTCGATGGCCGCCGGGCGGCGCGTCAACAAACGCAGCGTCGGCAGTCGCTCGGCGAGCCGCTCCGGCGCGCGATACAGTGCCAACACCGCTTCGAGCGCGGCAAGCGTCATTTTGCCGACTCGCAGCGCACGCCTCAGCGGATTTTTCTTCAAACGCTGCATCAGTGCGGCGCGCCCGACGATGATGCCCGCCTGCGGCCCTCCCAATAGCTTGTCGCCACTGAATGACACCAGATCTGCCCCGGCGGCCAGCGCATCGCGCACCGTCGGCTCCTTCGGCAATCCCCAAGATTCGAGACTCGATCAAGCTGCCGCTGCCGAGATCGACCGCCACCGGTACACCGCGGGCGTGTCCGATGGCGGCAAGATCGGCGAGGTCGACGCTTGCGGTGAATCCGCGGATCGCGAAGTTGCTTGCGTGAACCTTCATCAGCAGGGCGGTGCGCCGGCCGATGGCCTCGCTAAAGTCCGACGCGTGCGTGCGATTCGTGGTGCCGACTTCCACCAACTGTGCTCCGGCGCTGCGCATCACGTCGGGGATGCGGAACGCGCCGCCGATTTCCACCAGTTCTCCCCGCGACACGATGACCTCGCGCCGGCGAGCCAGCGTGTTGAGCATGAGCAGCACCGCGGCCGCGTTGTTATTCACGACGGTGGCCGATTCAGCACCGGTCAGTTCGCAAAGCAAGGCTTGCACCAAATCATCACGGTCGCCGCGGCGACCGGAAGCCACATCGAATTCCAGATTGACGGGCGCGGTCAGTGCACGCACGACCGATTCGACGGCCGTATCGGGCAGCAACGCACGTCCGAGATTGGTGTGCAGCACCGTACCGGACAAATTGAATACCGGTCGCATTTGCGCACGCGTACTGCGGGCAAGCCTGTCATCGACGTCTCTTGCAATTGCCTGCGGATTCAACTCCTCGGCCAAGAGTTCGGCCGCCATCGCGCGCGACCGCAATTGCGCCAGCTCCGTACGCAGTGCCGCAACTACGGGGGTCCGGGCGTAGTGCGCGAGTAGCGGTGCGAAAGCGGTGTCGCTCAACAGCCGATCGAGCGACGGAATATCGGTGGCTCGTCCCCGCCGCGAAACGGCGGCAACGCTCAGATCGCGTTCGGCAACCATAGCAGTGGGTTGCCGCTTGCACGCTGATAGCCCTGTTCGGCGAGCAGCATATCGAGGGCGATGCTCGCCACGTCATCAGCCACCGGTTCCGCATCCGGGTCCTTCTCCTGATAGAGGATCTTTCGGTAGCCGCGGCACTTCTCGCAAGTCTCCGCGCGCACCGCGGGACCGCCCCGCTCGTCCGGGCTTTTTTCGGCTGCCCTGCTCTGCAGGGAGTGGTAGCCGATATTCTTGCCGGTGGCGCCGCAATGCGTGCACTGCACCCGCACCATGTGCCATTCCGTAGCGCACAGCGCGCAGTGCAAGTAGCGATAACCCTGATACGGCGACTGCGCATGGACCACGCTGGCGACCGGCAGTGTGCCGCACAGCGGGCATATGCCGGGGGTATCCGCGAGCGTCCTGACCTCCCCGGCGCCGAAGTGCCCGGCCAGCTGCAGCCAGTGCACCTGCAAGGCGGCCATGATGAGCGGCGCCACGCGTGCGTCAATGGCCTGGTTCTGCCCGTCCAGTATGGAGGTTGCCTGAGCCTCGAGCCACGCGGATGACCCCTGGCGGATCATGACGATGCTTGCGCCTACCCCCGAAGGGAAATCGACCCGAGTGGCAAGCGCACCGCATATCGCGTCGAGCGTATCGTGCCATTGCGCCGATCGCGGCCACGCCGAGGCATGGATGGGTGGCATGCCGTGCTCGCGCGCCCTGTCGATGGTCGCTCTGTCGGGCACCGGTACCGACAGATGCATGAGCAGCGCATGCTGCGCCTCCACCAGTGCGGCGAGAAATCGCAAATAGTCGCCGAGCCGCGCCCCCTCCGCGAGCTGGCGCAACCGCGCGGCACGCCGTGCAAACACGCACGCACGATCCGGCAGCCGAATGCGGGGAATCGCCGCTTGAGCGAGGGTTTCGATTTGACCGGGCTCGAGAATGCGCTGCGCCATTGAGCCACCCTTCAGACCACCCGGCTATCCTCGCCGCAAGTGGCCCAAACGTCCAGCGCTTTTGTGCACCGCGGCACTACTTCTGCGGAGCGCTCTTCGTGACCTGGCGGAACCACGCCCGATGATGCTTCCACGCCCAGCCGGGTGTAACCGTGCCGCGCGTCATCGCCCGAATCGAGCCCTTGACCCAGATCGCGGCGTAGATGTGGACGATGATGGTAGCAGATCAGCACGAACGCGATAAAGGCGTGCAGGACCGATGCGAGGCGGATCACGCCGATCGAGAAGATACGCCGAGAAGTAAGCGCGCCAGATCACGAGGCCGGAGAACAGCAACACGATCAGGCACGCAACGATCGTAAAGAACAGGAGCTTCTGGCCGGCGTTGTAGCGTCCGACCTCCGGCAGGTTCTCCTCGCGATTCTGGATCACATCCTTGAATCTGTCGCAGCCAGATGCCAGTCGCGCCGCTCGAGGTAATTGTCGCGCCACAAGTTCGAGCGCGAGCAAGCAAAACGCCGCGACCATGACGAGCCCGATGAAAGGATGCAAGATCCGGGTCCAAGGTCCGCCGCCGAACAGGTTCGCTCAACCAGAAGAGCGCGGGATGAAACAGCGCAAGCCCGGATAGCGCCAGCAGCACGAAAGCGATCGCCACGATCCAGTGATTGATGCGCTCCCGGCGTGTACCGCGCGGTGTCAGCGGATGCGGCATCGCACGCTCGCCTCGTTGCGTGTGTCGTCATGGCGTCTTCTCCAGCTTCTGGCCGCGGCGCGCGGCCTCTTCGTCGCCTTCATCGGTTTCATTGGGACCGATGCCGATGTAATGAAAGAAGCCGGCCGCCGCGTGGCGAATGCCATCGCGAACAGCGCCAGCGGCTTCGCGGACGCCCTTCCACACGCGCACCATCGGGACTGATCTGCGGGTTCTCGGGCAAATCGCTGTACAGCTCCGGCTGATCGGCGTGGTGCAGCACGTACATCACATGCGTGCCGCCGACGCCGGCCGGGTCGTAGAGACCCGCCTGCTCGAAGCCGCGTGATTTCAGATCCTCGATGCGCTCTGCGGCGTGCTGCTTCATGTCCTCCTTGGTGCCGAAGACGAGGGCGCCCGGTCGGACAGGCCTTGATGCAGGCCGGCTCGAGACCCACCGCCACCCGGTCGGAGCACAGCGTGCACTTGTAGGCCTTGTTGTCCTTCTTCGAGATGCGCGGGATGTCGAACGGGCAGCCGGTGACGCAGTAGCCGCAGCCGATGCAGTTTTCTTCGTGGAAATCGACGATGCCGTTGGCGTACTGCACGATCGCGCCCGGCGAGGGACACGCCTTCAGGCACCCGGGATCCTCGCAGTGCATGCAGCCGTCCTTGCGGATCAGCCATTCGAGGTCGCCCTTCGGGTTCTCGTACTCGGTGAAGCGCATCAGCGTCCAGGAGGCTCGTCACTCAGGTCGTGCGGATTGTCGTAATGACCGATGTTGGTGCCGATCTCGTCGCGCAGGTCGTTCCACTCCATGCAGGCGACCTGGCAGGCCTTGCAGCCGATGCACTTGGTGGTGTCGATGAGCTTGGCACCTGCGCCGGTGTAGGCGCTCGCGCATCTCGGGCTCCGGCGAGCGTCGTGGCCGAGCGGCGGACGATGTCGAGTGATTGCAGTGCCATGCAGCTCTCCTAGGCCTTCTCGACCTTCACGAGGAACGACTTGAATTCCGGTGTCTGCGAGTTGCGCATCGCCGACCGACGGGCGTCAGCGTATTGGTGAGAAATCCGGGCTTGGTCAGCCCCTTGAAGCCCCAGTGGATCGGTATGCCGACGTGGTGCAGCGTCTTGCCGTCGACGTGCAAGGGCCGGATGCGCTTGGTCACCACCGCCACGGCCTTGATGTAGCCGCGGTTCGAGCTCACCTTGACGCTGCTCGCCCGTGGCGATGCCGATCTCCTTGGCGAGCGCCTCGCCGATCTCGACGAACTGCTGCGGCTGAATGATCGCGTTCAAGCGCACGTGCTTGGTCCAGAAGTGGAAATGCTCGGTCAGACGATAGGTCGTGGCCGCGTGCGGGAACTGCGCCGCCTTGCCGAAGGCCGCGCGATCGTCCGGGAACACGCGCGCCGCCGGATTGTTGATCGCCAGCGGCTGGTGCGGATTCAGGGGGTTGTAGCCGAGCGGTGTCTCGAACGGCTCGTAGTGCTCGGGGAACGGTCCTTCGGCCATGCTGGCGCGCGCGAAGAAGCGCGCCGACGCCTTCGGGATTCATGATGAAGGGACTCATGCCGTGCGCCGGATTCTCGTCGACCTTGAAGTCCGGCACGTCGGCGCCGCCCCAGGCGCTGCCGTTCCAGGACGATCAGCGTCGCGGCTCGGATTGAAGGGCTTGCCGCTCGGATCGCAGGACGCACGGTTGTACAGCACGCGCCGGTTGGCCGGCCAGGCGAACGCCCAGTCGAGGGTCTGGCCGATGCCGGTCGGGTCCGAGTTGTCGCGCCGTGCCATGAGGTTGCCCGTCGGGCCCCACGCCCCGCAGAAGATCCAGCAACCGCATTGCGGTGCTGCCGTCGTCGCGCAGTTCCGCGAAGCCCGCGAGCTGCTCGCCGGCTTTGCGCGTGATCTTGGTCGGGTCTTTCGGATCGGCGAGATCCTTCAGCGCCTTGCCCGAGTACTCCTTGCGCCAGCTCTTCCGGAGAGGGGCTCTCGGACTTGAGCGTACGGCCAGGTCAAGTTGAGAATGGGATCCGGAAACGCGCCGCCGTCTGTCGCGTACAGCGTGCGCATCCGCGTGAAAATCCCGGCCATGATCTCGCAGATCGCTGCGCGCCTCGCCGGGCGGCATCGGCGCCCTTCCAGTGCCACTGCAGCCAGCGCGCCGAGTTCGTCAAGCGTGCCGTTTTCCTCCGCGAAACAGGTGGTCGGCAGGCGGAACACCTCGGTCTGAATCTTGCGACGAGTCGACGTCGTTGTGCTCGCCGTAGTTGCGCCAGAACTCGCGACGTCTCGGTGGCCGAGCGGGTCCATGATGACGAGAAACTTGAGCTTCGCGAGCGCCGCCGTCATCTTCGCCTTGTTCGGTGCGGCGGCGAGCGGATTGAAGCCCTGGGCGATGTAGCCGTTCATCTTGCCCTGGTGCATGAGCTCGAACGACCTGCAGCATGTCGTAGAGCTTGTCGAGCTTGGGCAGATAGTCGTAGCCCCAGTTGTTCTCGCGCAGTCGCCGCATCGCCCCACCAGGCCTTCATGAAACTGACGAAGAACTTCGGCGTAGTTCTGCCAGTAGCTCAGCTGATTGGGCCGCAGCGGCTTGCAGGCGCGCGCGTCGCGATGTACTTGGCGTAGTCCTGCTCGCCTTCGCTGGGCAGAGTCATGTAGCCCGGCAACAGGTTCGACATCAGGCCGAGGTCGGTCAGTCCCTGGATGTTCGAATGCCCGCGCAGCGCGTTCATGCCGCCGCCGGCGACGCCGATATTGCCGAGCAGCAGCTGCACCATTGCGCCGGTGCGGATCATCTGCGAGCCGATCGAATGCTGCGTCCAGCCGAGCGCGTACATGATGGTCATCGCGCGCGTCGGCGTCGCGGTCGAGGCGATCATCTCGCAGATCGTGCAGGAACTTGTCCTTCGGCGTGCCGCAGACTCGCTCCACCATCTCCGGCGTATAGCGCGCGTAATGCTGCTTGAGCAGGCTGTAGACGCAGCGCGGATGCGGCGAGCGTCGGATCGACCTTCGCATAGCCGTCGGCGCCGACCTCGTAGTCCCAGCTCGATCTTGTCGTAGCTGTGCTTGTCGGCGTCGTAGCCCGAATAGATGCCGTCGGTGAACGCGAACTCCTCGCGTGACGATGAAGGTCAGGTCGGTGTAGTTGACGACGTAGTCGTGCTGGATCTTGTCGTTGGTCAGCAGGTAATTGATCACGCCGCCGAGGAACGCGATGTCGGTGCCGGTCCGGATCGGCGCGTAATAGTCGGCGACCGACGCCGAGCGCGTGAAGCGCGGATCGACGACGATCAGCTTGCGCCTTGTTGTGCGCCTTCGCCTCGGTCACCCACTTGAAGCCGCACGGGTGGGCCTCGGCGGCATTGCCGCCCATGACGAGCACCACGTCGGCATTCTTGATGTCGACCCAGTGATTCGTCATCGCTCCACGGCCAAACGTCGGGGCAAGACCTGCCACCGTCGGGCCGTGTCACACACGCGCCTGGTTGTCGAATGCCAGGAGGCCGAGGCTGCGTGCAACCTTGTGCGTCAAATAACCGACTTCGTTGCTGCGCGCCGATGCGGCCAGCATACCCGTGGTCAGCCACCGGTTGACGGTCAGTCCCTCCGGCGTCTTCGCAACGAAGTTCGCGTCGCGGTCCTGCTTCATCAGCTTGGCGATGCGATCGAGTGCGTCGTCCCACGAGATGCGCTGCCAATGATCCGATCCGGGGGCTCGATATTCGGGAAACTTGCAGCCGGCTCTCGACTGTGCACGAAGTCGATCAGTCCGGCTCCCTTCGGACACAGCGTGCCGCGATTCACCGGGTGATCCGGGTCGCCCTCGATGTGAAAGATGCTCGGCTGCGCATTCTTCGCGCTGTCGCCGAGACCGTACATCAAGATGCCGCAGGCAACCGAACAGTAGGGGCAGGTATTACGCGTCTCGGTAGCGCGTGCGAGCTTGTATTCACGCACTTCCGCGAACGCCGGTTCCGGTGAGAAACCCATCGCCACCAGACTCGAACCCACCAGCGACATCCCTGTAACCTTCAAGAATTGGCGTCTAGTCAAGTCGGACATGACATTCTCCTGAATGCGACAGAAGGAGTGCCTGGCACGAGTCTAAATCTGTGGATACGATTCAACAAGGTGGCGTGACTCGTGAAAGGCAGGAACTGCCGCGCGTCGCTCGACCGTCCGAGGCGCAGGCCCGTCAAATCGGGTCACGACGATCCCCCATGCACGCTGCGCTGCACACGGTGCAAGAGCCTCCGGCACGCGCCATGCCAGCAGTGCTCCTAAGGAGTTGATTTGACGATCTTTTAACAATTTTACGGCCGGCTTTTCTCGCATCGCCGGCTCCGTCAACGGACCGCTGCTCACCTACGAGGTCCTGTCGGCGTTTTTCCTAGAAGCCGGATTCCTCGGCATCATGCTGTTCTACTCAACGGCCGCCGGGGCGAGGGCGTCACCAAGTCATTCTCGATGGCAGTCGGCATGATCCTGGTGGCCGCGCCGATCCAGATCATCGCTGGGGATCAGCACGGCCTCAATACCCTCGAGCACCAACCGGCCAAGATCGCTGCGATCGAAGGGCTTTGGGAAACAGAGAAGGCTGGCACCGCACTGAATCTGGTCGGGTGGCCGGACATGCGAGAGGAGCGAACGAAATACGCCGTATCGGTACCCCATCTGGGCAGCCTCATCCTGACGCACACTCTTTGCGGCCTGATTTTCCGCGGCGTTGCGTTCGAGATTCGCGCCAAGGCGCGGCGCACGCAGAACCTGTGGGATCTCGGCTTCATCATGGGATCGGCAACGGCGACGTTCTGCCAGGGCATGATTCTCGGCACGCTGCTGCATGGCATCAAGATCGTCGACGGCCGCTTTGCCGGCGACGCTTTCGGCTGGCTGTCGCCGTTTTCGGTGTTCTGCGGGCTGGGACTGCTGGTCGCCTACGCGACGCTCGGCTGCGGTTGGAGCGTCATCGGCATCTTCCGCTCGGCGGATTCGGGCCACGACGCGCGCGCGTTCATTTTGATGGAAGCCATCATCTTTCTCGGCTACAGCGGTCTGCTGATCAGCATCTTTCCGAACATCGTGCCGCCCACCTTGAGCATCTGGGCCGCTTCGGCGCCTCGCTCGAGCCAGATTTTCACGCTCGTCGGTGCGGTGATCATCGTGCCCGTCATTCTTTCCTACACGGCGCTGTCGTACTGGGTGTTCCGCGGCAAAGTGCGTCACGGCGACGAGGGCTATCATTGATGAAAGACGTTCCGGAGCGCTCTTCGCTGCGGTCGCGGCTCAGCTGGTTCGCCGTGCTGTACCTCGGCGGCCTGCAGGCGATGTTGCTGTTAGCCGCGGCATTTCACGTGCTGCTCAGAGCGCGGATCTAAACTTGACTTGTCCCAGCGACGTTGGATTTCCGGAACAATAACGACAGACGTCACAAATTACCCCCTCGTATTCCTGTCCGGCGAGCCGCCTCGGAGCACGGCCCACCATTTAATCCAAAGTATCGACCAGCCAACACCATCGTCCAATCGATTTACCTCTGCGCAGCTGATGAGATGTTCCCGTGATGGCCACTTACTGAACAGGCCTCTTCGAACCCACGGTAGAAGTCGATGGCGAGCGGGAAGATGCAAATCGAAGGCACTCATCGGGAAACTTCGAGCGTTTGGCGGAAAGACCGACATCGTCGCGGGTTCAGACCCTGCGATCAGGCGCTCGACCCGACGCATGAGCCTCCTTTCGGCGCCCACATGGTGACGCCACGTCGGGGTTACACCCATCACGGCATCTACGTCGGTCGAAGCCGGGTGGTGCAGTACGGCGGACTGTCCCATGGGTTGCGTCGAGGTCCTGTGGAGGAGGTTTCGCTGTCCGAATTTGCGCAGGGATGCTCGATGTGGGTCCGTATGGAGGAGTCACGCTGGTTCGACCGGAATGAAGTCGTCCGTCGGGCCCGTTTACGGTTAGGCGAGAATCGCTATCATGTGCTGACGAATAACTGCGAACACTTCTGCGAATGGTGCGTACGTGGTGAACACCGAAGCTACCAAGTTGACGAGCTGATTGCCCGTTACTCGCGAGCCCGCCACAAACTGACGGCACTGTTTGCACGGGTTCTTTGTGCAGCCGCGAGTCTGGCGAGGTCCCGTCACACCGCTGGTAGTCACGCGTGATCAACTGATGCATAAGGGCTGCGATCGGTGATCGATGCGATAACCCAGGCAGCGAAGCCCCCGAGTGCGAGGCCGCATCCGACCCATCCCGTGGACGTCCAGCCAAAGCCGGCAGCAATTGCCAAACCGCCCACCCACGGTCCGAGTGCGTTCGCCACATTAAAGGCAGAATGGTTGAGAGCCGCCGCTAGGCTTTGAGCATCGCCGGCAACATCCATGAGCCGCGTCTGAAGAACCGTTGCCAATGCTCCACAGAAGCCGATAGCCATCACGTCCAACGTGACCGTCCCGAGATGTGGTGCTGCAACTGGGTAAAGTGCCAAGGTCACAGCCGACCCTAACAACAGCAACCCGGCCGCTCTCATCAGGGCGCGCTCGGCAAAGTAGGGAACGATAATGTTCCCCGCAGTCATTCCGACACCGAACGCGGCAAACACCATCGGCACCATGCGCGCTGACAGGGCGGTCACTGCCATCAAGGTGGAGGCAAGATAGGTATATACCGAGAAAACACCGCCAAATCCGATCGCGCCAATGGCCAGTGTCAGCCAAACCTGACCGCTCTTCAGTGCGCCGAGTTCGCGCAAAGGGCTTGCTCCCTTGTCCTGGTGCGCCTTGGGGACAAACATTGCCACCAAAATCGCGGTCGACAGCGCCAACGCCGCGACAACGCCGAAGCACCATCGCCAGCCAACCACTTGGCCCAGCCAATTGGCGAGTGGTACGCCCACAATGGTCGCGACGGTCAAACCGAGCAGGACGTGCCCGACAGCCCGGGCGCGTTGATTGCCGGGTACCACTGAGGCTGCGACGAGCATTGCGATGCCAAAATAAGCGCCGTGAGGCAGGCCACTCAGGAAGCGGAAACCCAGCATCCAGTAGTAGTTTGGGGCGACCGCGGACAGGCCGTTAGCGAGCGCGTAGAAGCCCATTAGCGCGATGAGCAGTGTGCTGCGAGGCAATCGTGCCGAGAGCACCGCTATCAGCGGGGCGCCCACAACAACGCCGAGGGCGTAGGCGCTGATGACATGCCCTGCTGCAGGAACACTGATCTGAAGATCGTGCGCCAAGTAAGGCAAAAGACTCATGGTCGCGAATTCGGCCGTTCCAATCGCAAATCCTCCCAGCGCCAATACGAGATGAACGATGCCCGGCCTGGAAGTAGCTGTTGTGCTCACACGCTCCGACTCCGCAATATGCAAGAATTCCCTGCATCGTCCGTCCGCGTGGTTGAGCGGCGATGTCCGGAATCGACACGCCGGTTACAGTTGTATTTCTACCGCTGAACTGCGGGCAGCGCTTACGCAGCCGGATCTTGCCGATTGCGAAGATATGCAATGACCGTGACCAACGTCACGCCGGCCAAGCCGATCCGCGGATGACACTGCAGAAGTTTCCGCGCTTGAAGGTAGGGTCCTTATCCGCAGGAACATCGGCCTTGACGTTGCCGAAGGTCGTTTCCGGTTTGCGCTTGATTCCGCCGTAGAAGGCCTGGATGATATCCTCTTTGAAGTGATTATTATCGCGTTCGAGAATTTCCCGACGATTTCTCCAGGCGTCCCTCTGCGTTACATTTGTAATCCGGCACAGGCTCACCGCTGCAGAATTTTGGAGTCCTTACCCATCGGCAGTCTGAGGTCGAGCGGTATCGTCAATTCCAACCAATCCACGTCAAGGACACGCAAGCGGCTCGCGCCCGCTGAGCGCTACTGTATTCCGTCCTATCATGAATACGCCACAGTCCATCTCGCTCGATGTCAACGGCAGGAGTTGGCGTCTCACCATCGACGATCCGGCGATGCCGCTGTTGTACGCGTTGCGTGACGATCTCGGCTTGCACGGCCCGCGCTTCGGCTGCGGCCTAGGCCAATGCGGTGCCTGTACCGTGCATCTCGACGGCAGCGCCATACGCTCGTGCGTATTCCCCGCCGTCAATGCGGTCGGCCACCGCGTCGTGACTCTCGAAGGACTCGGCACACCCGAAAAACCGCATCCGCTGCAGCAGGCATTCATCGATGAACAGGCCGTGCAGTGCGGCTACTGCATCAACGGAATGATCATGCAGGCGGCGGCATACATGTCCTCGAACAAGAAGCCCACGGACGCGCAAATAAAGCAAGCATTGGCCAACAACCTATGCCGGTGTGGAACGCACCTGCGCATCGTGCGTGCGGTGAGACGCGCCTGCTGCAGCGCGTGATGAGTAACAGTGTGTCATCGGCGCATTCCGTAAGCCGCCGTGACATTCTAAAGCTCGGTGGCTTGATTGTAAGTTTCTCCCTGCCGGTACGTCTGATGGCTGCGGCAAATACCGCGCCGGCCGCCGCCGCAGACATGCCCAAGGTTGTTGCGCCGGATCGGGTCGACGGCTTTCTTGCGATCGACCCGCAAGGGAACGTAACCGTCTTTTCCGGTAAAGTCGATCTCGGTACGGGTGTGCGTACGACTATCACTCAAATGGTTGCCGAAGAGCTCGACGTGCCCATGGCGCGCGTCAACGTCATTCAGGGCGACACCTTACTCACACCGGATCAAGGTCCCACCTACGGCAGTCTGTCGATCCAGAACGGCGGAGTGCAGATCCGGCTGGCAGCCGCCACCGCACGCCGCGCCCTGCTGCGCGAGGCGGCTCAACGTTTGAATATCGACGAACGCGATCTGACCGTCGATGCAGGCGTCATCAAACCCAGGGATGGCAACGCCTTGATCCGTTACGGCGAGCTCATCGGCGGCGGCACCCTGATGATAGCACTCGACAAGGACGCACCGCTCAAGGATCCCGGCAGCTATACCGTCGTTGGCCGCTCGCAGTCGCGGTTGGACATTCCGGACAAGGTGACGGGTCGGTTTACCTACATGCAGGATTTTCGCGTCGAGGGGATGGTGCACGGGCGCGTCGTTCGCCCTCCCGCCATCGGCGCCACCCTGCTGTCGGTCGATATGGGCTCGGTGAGCCACGTGCCTGGACTTGTCAAAGTGGTGCGGCGAGAAAATTTTCTCGCGGTCGTGGCCAAGACCGAATGGGGCGCCATCAGCGCCGCACGGCAGCTCAAAGCCCGCTGGTCGGATTGGCAGGGACTGCCGGACGAGGACAAGCTGTGGGAGTACGTGCGTGCCACCAAAATCGTCAAGGACGACGTGACCAGCGACCGAGGCAATGTCGAGGCGGCGCTCGCGACCGCGGATAGACGACTGTCGTCCACTTTTGACTTCGCCATTCACACGCATGGATCCATCGGTCCCTCGTGCGCGGTCGCCTCGTTCGAGGGCGGCAAGCTCACCTGTTGGTCAGCGAGTCAGGCCACCCATACCCTGCGACAACAGCTCGCGCTCATGTTCACGATGCCCGACGCGGACGTGCGCGCGATCTACATCGACGGATCGGGTTGCTACGGACGCAATGGGCACGAAGATGCGGCCGCCGATGCCGCGCTGCTGGCGCACGAGGTGGATCGCCCGGTGCGGGTGCAGTGGATGCGAGCCGACGAGCATGGCTGGGACCCGAAGGGGCCGCCGACGCTCATCGACATGCAGGCGGCTCTGGACGCGAGCGGCAACGTCAGCGCCTGGTATTCGCAATTCTATGGACCGGAAGGCGTGGCCGGCAAGGTTAAGCTCGTGGCGGCCGAACTCGCCGGCATGCCGCATGAGACGGCCATGAGTCCCGGCGGTATCATTGCCGGCACCGCCGTGCCGTATACGTTCGCAAACGTCAAGACGGTCGCACACCGGCTTGTGACTACGCCGCTTCGGCCGTCCTGGATCCGTTCGCCCGGCCGCATGCAAAGCGCCTTCGCTCACGAAGCCTTCTTCGACGAGATCGCGGTCGCGTGCAACGCCGACCCTTTTGAACTTCGCCGGCGCTATCTCGCCGATGATGCGCGCGCCATCGAGGTGCTCGAACGCCTGGCGCGGCTTGCACATTGGCAGAAGCGGAGCACCGCTAAAAATGCAAGCGGCAGCACGGCCACGGGCCGGGGGATGGCCTTCGTCAAGTATGAAAACGACCGAACCTATGTCGGCATGGTGGCAACGGTTGAGATCGTCCGCGCGACCGGCGTCATCAGAGCGAAACACTTCGCCGTGGTGCAAGATTGCGGACAGATCATCAACCCCGACGGGGTGAAAAACCAGATCGAAGGTAATGTGGTGCAGACGGTCAGCCGAACGCTCATCGAACAGGTCCGCTTCGACCGCTCGCGCGTCACCAGCCTCGACTGGCAGACGTACCCGATCCTGACCTTTGCGGAGGCGCCGCAGATCGACATCGAACTCATCGATCGTCCGCATGAAGTCCCTTGGGGCGTCGGCGAGCCCTCCGCGGCCATCGTGCCGGCGGCGATCTCCAACGCGGTGTTCGATGCCGTCGGCGTCCGATCGCGTTCCGTGCCGTTTTCGCCGGGCAAGGTCCTCGCTGCGCTGAAGTCCCAACCGACGCGCTGAAACCAAGTGCCAGACCTTCGCGTCAACGGACGTGCGGGGCCTCGCCAATGAGATTACTTCGCGGCCAGGTTACCCTGCGCCGCGACGGACACATCGTTCCACTGCTCCCACGTCGCGATCCGCCGGCCGTACTCCGCCCGCGTCATCGGCAACCCGCCTGATCCGAAGAAGATGCGCAGTGGCGGATCCGCCGAATCGACAACCCTCAATATGGCGGACCCGGTCGCCTCTGGGTCCCCCGGAACGTTATTGCTGCGAAATGAGGCGATTGCCGCGCGGGCGCCATCATAGGCCGGCATCTGCGCGGCGCGCATCGCCGAGGGTCCACCCCAGTCCGTGGCGTAGCCTCCCGGCTCCACGATGGTCACCTTGATGCCGAAGCGGGCCACTTCGGCAGCAAGGGACTGGCTGAAGCCCTCCAATCCCCATTTCGACGCATGGTACAGGCCGATGGTCGGGAAGGCATTGACGCCCCCGATGGAGGAGACTTGGATGATATGGCCCGAGCCCTGCGCGCGCATGATCGGCAATGCCGCCTGCGTTACCCACAGAGCACCGAAAAGATTGGTCTCGAGCTGAGCCCTCGCTTCGGCCTCGCTGACTTCCTCGATCGTGCCGAAAAGGCCGTAGCCGGCGTTGTTGATCACGACATCGAGGCGGCCGAAGCGTGCGTGCGCCTGCCGGATGGCGCTCTCGACCGCAGCCTTGTCGGTGACGTCCAGCGCGATCGCCGCGACTCGATCGCCGTAACGCTCGGCCAGCGGCCCCAGCGACTTCACATCCCGCGCCGTGGCTGCCACTTCATCGCCCCGCGCCAATGCCGCCTCTGCCCAGACGCGGCCGAAGCCTTTGGAGGTGCCGGTGATGAACCAAACCTTGCTTGCCATGTTGACCGCTCCTGGCACCGCCCGGTGCGCCGTTGAGGGATAGGACCTCGCGCCGAGCAACCCGTGTGGATCGATGACGAACCGGTCCCCCAACGATGCTGACGGCCGCAATTTCCTCGTCGTGCATTACGCGCCGATTTCAGAAATAACAATTCCTATTACATCGGTAGCAGAGGAGCCCTTCGAAGACCCGCCGTGTACGCGCGGGGCGGGCGTCCTATTGAATCTGATCACCTTCAATGCTGCACTGCGACGGGAGGGCGATGTGGAAAATCGCGCCGACCGATTCACTGGGCGATGACCAGATCCGGCCCCGATGGGCGTTGATGATCGAGCGCGAGATGGACAAGCCCATGCCCATTCCGCCGCCTTTGGTGGTGAACATAGAATCGAAAATACGCTCTCCGATATCGGGATCGAAGCCTGTCCCGGAGTCCTCCACCGTGATGAGCACACCATCATCCGGCGCATCCCTCTTGCATCGAATGATCAAATCGCGCGGCCGATCATGTATGTCCGACATCGACTGAATGGCATTCATGATCAGATTGAGCAAGACTTGTTGCAGCTGCATCCGGTCGCCGAGAAGCGGCGGCAAGCCGCCGTCAAAGTCGGTTTGCACTACGACGCTCATTCTGCTGCAACTCGCCCCTGGCAAGTACCAGGACCTCGTCAATCACCGTGTCGATATCCAATCGAGTCACGCGCGGCTCGGCCTTTTGCACCAAAGAGCGAATGCTTCGGATCACGTCGGCAGCCCGGTTGCCGTTCTGCAACATGAGCCGCGCAGCCTCGCGCGCCTCCTTCAGGTCGGGCTGCGCGTTTTCCAGCCAATTCAAGCACGAACCGCCGCTGGCGACCATCGCGGAGATCGGTTGCGCGATTTCGTGCGTAATCGACGCCGCGAGCAGGCCCATCGTCGTCAACCTTTCCGCACGCGCCAGTTCCGCCTGGGCGACCTGCAGTTCCCGGGTGCGCTCGATGACACGCTGTTCGAGTTCTTCGTTCAGCTTCCGGATTTCCTCCTTCGCATGTTTCAGCGCGGCCGTCTCGATAACTTCCCAATTGCCGCCACGCTTCGTAATGGCCGATTGATGTGTATGCGTGACATCGAGGATGTCGCAGCCGCCGCTGCCGACGAGAGGATAGGTGCATAACACCGTCATCGGCTGATCGCCGATCGACTCATTCAGCGTGGCCTCATATTTCCAGAAATCCGGCCACTCCCGCGTTTGCAGCCAACCCGTGCTGCCGGTCACTCTGATGCCCGTCGTAGCCGGCCGAGAGTGCGCCGCTGAGACGTGCACCCCACTCGCTTGTCACTCGATTCAGATCGAACACCCCATCGCTGAGATAACATTCCTCGGCGGACATGAACTCCATTTGCCGATCGACCAAGTGTCGATCCGCGGCGGGAATCGCCTGATCGAGCGCGTACCTGCATCGTCTTCGGTGAGCGGGTCGGCGAGCACCCAAAAGCAGAATTCGTTATTGCGCGAGGCCCGTCTTGAAATAAGGCACCAGAATTTCGAGCAGATCGGCTCTTCGTGTCGAAGAACAGACAAAAATGACGAGCCCCAGGGACGATCACCCAAGACCTCCAGGCCGGTTCTGCGCAACGGTTTGGTTGACGGATGCGTATTCCATTGAATCCCTCCTCTGATTCGGTTTGAAGACCCGCCCCGTCCAGAAAGCTTCGCCATGCATCTGCGGCCGCCGCCGCTATCCGGTCGGCGGAGCACGGGCCGGCCGGAGAAGGATCCCAGCAGGTGGCTTCCAGTTTCCACGATTTCGTCCGCCAGCGGGCGCCATTTGGCGACCAGCGCATCGGAGATGTTCGCGATTGGCCCCGTCGTCCGCGATTGCAAACCGAGTGAGCGCAGCGGTCCATCGGCGGCTGCGTTCGGCATCGAGAAACAGATTGTCGGCGACCAGCGCATCGAGCTCGGCATTCGAGGTGACGCGCCACGGTCGCGAACTGCCGCAGCGTGAGCTCATCCGCGAGGGGCTTGACCACGAGGTTCAGGCCGACGAAGACATCATCCCAATCGAAGGTGACCAGCAGCCGCTCGACTCCTTTGCGCAGTCCCTGCCACTCCGGCCGTTGCTCCCACGCAATCCGTTCAGTCTTTCCGAACAGACGCTCCGGATACGTGCGATCGAGCTGTTTGGTTCGATAAGCCACACGCTGGACGCGACGGAGTTGATCGCCGGTCTGGAAGGCCGCGCAATTGCCGACATAGGTCGAGGGTGCCAACTGCTGCAGATAGGCCGACATCATCTGCAGACCATGCGCGAGGTAACGTGACGGCGTCAGGCAGGTCTGCAGAAAGTCCGGCGCGCTCTCGGCGCGGCCGATGCGGGTCGAACTCCTGAATGATTCGCGTCGAGATAGGTTTCGCTCTTGTCCTGGCACGTCACGTATTTCCGGTAGGTGAGTTGGTCGGGATCGCGGAACGCATTCCAATCCTGGACCGTGAGTTTGATATGGTCCCGGTGCCGCATCGAGCCAGAGATTGCCATGGCTGATCGGGGCCAAGCTCGAGCGGTGTATCTCGCAAGGTGTGGTTCATCTTGTGGGTGACGATCTCGTACTCGCTCGGCCGGCGGCCCAAATTTCCGAAGGCGGACCAGGTGTTGAGCGGTGGCCGGCGAGGCTCTTTCCGGGTTGCCGGTGTCCATCGGTTTCTCCTCGCGGGTTCGCGCCGCGCTGGGCCGTCAGTTGTCGTAGAACCAGACGAATTCATCGTCGCGCGTCCTGAGCCGGCCGCAAAACGACGGCATTTCGATCTCCAGCATCCGCAATTCGTACGGATGCCCCAGATGTCGCTCCAAGGCTTTTCGAGTCAGGCGGCAAACCTGAGCCGTGTGGATGCGCACGTAGTCGCCGCGATCGACGATCCGCACTTCCTTGCCGGGATTGTCGTCTTCGATCGATCGCGCCACGACATCGGCGAAATCTCCGGCGCGGATGACCGGGCCGACGAAATTGTCCGGCTCGTCGCCTTCGCTGATCTCGCTCGGCCATCATGGGACCCCTCCGTTCATCAGGCTCTCGGAACACGAACTGCCGCTCCGGCTCGGCGTTGACGCTGCCAAGCTCCACTTCGATCAATACCTTCCGCTCAACGACATGAACGGGAAAGCGCTTCAGGCGGGCGCTCCTGGGATTCACGCCCTGGCCATTCGCGGCGTCGAATTGCCATCGGTGCGCGGGGCAGGTTAGGAGTCCGCCGTCGAGTTCACCTTCCGCCAGCGCGGCGCCCTGATGAGGACAATGCCCCTGATAGGCGTGGAACTGTCCATTGAGCTTCAGCAGCAGGATGCCGTATCGCCCGCGCGGAAGCACGCCATCTCGCCGTCCCAAAGTTCGTCGACGTCGCAAATCTCGACGGCGCCAATGTGCCGAGCTTGCGCGAGTTCACCATTTCCAACGTACGTCCAGCCATTGCAGCGGTCGCGGCGACATGTCCTTCAAGCGGGAGGTCGGAGCAAGCGTCGCGACCGTCGGCCAATACCTCGAAACCTTTGGCGCCGGGCTGCTCCGGCAGCCGCCGGCCGACCGCGTGGACCGCGATCTTGGTCGCGACTTCGGTCAATCGTGTCCTCGGTATCAACCGCCACCAGATGGGCGGTGAAATCGCCAACGAACCGTCCATAGATCGGAATTAGCGCCATCTGGCTTCCTCCGTACACTAAGTGGCCAATGCCGCAGTCGTTCACTCCGCGAATTGCGCATTAGAAATGTAGTCGGCCGCCCAACAATAGTCCCCCGCATCGTCTCCCATCACGTCGGCGGTAAGACCCATCCATTGCAGTACGCCGGCAAGGTCCGCCGGCTGGATCATGCCGGCGATGAATCGGTCTACCACGTTCAGGTGACCGGCATAGCGCTCCGGCTCCTGCTCGAAGCACCATTTCGAGACCTCGGAATCGAAGTAATAAGTGCGGCCGCGATATTCGCTGGTAACGCACTCGAGATGATGACGGATCCGAACGCGTGCCGATCGGCAGCTGCGTCAGATTGCAGAGCGCCGGCAGCGTTTGGGGCAGTGTTTGCGCCATCTTGCCGTCATTGACGTTTTTGATGATCTGGTCCCAGAGCACTCCCCAGCTGTCTTCCCAGCTCGGATACTTGTCGTTGAGCCAGCGCCGCTCCGCCTTTGAAACACCGGCGCTCGGTTTCCAGAACAGGGTCGGCCGCCAGAACCACATCCCCAAATGCAGGGCGTGGTGGCCGTGTTCGAGAGATTGCAGGAACGTGTCCCAGTACCAAGGCTTCTTCGAGCCCATAGTCGCGCAGCGTTCGCTCGTGCTGGTCGACAACCCACTCCAGCATGAACTCCTTGAACGACATGGTCCGCTTGTCGAGCGGCGTGTAGTAGTCCATCGAGGTCCCGGTAATTGCTTGGAACAGCCGGAACGACCTCCAGAAGCTGACGTCGAGCACACGCTGGGCACGCTGCGGATCGTGCTTCATGAGAACTTCCAGAGTCGGAAAGCCTTGCTGCGCGTGGCGCGCCTCGTCGGTCTGAATGCTCGACAACAGGTTCGAGAACTCGACGTCGCCCGCTTTCATCGCGTCCGCAGCAAGTGCGATGAATTGCATGTTGGTAAATCCGTGCTCGAAAGTAAGGTGCACGGCGATCGCAGAATCCACGCAGTTTGCGTTCAGCAGCCAATCGTCGCAGAAGCTGCGAATGGCGATGATGCCCCACTCATTGCTGTGAAAAGCCTTTTGGCACCAATCAAAGCGAGATTCGTACTTGAGTAAATCGTGTGAGAACAAGAGGTCGAGCTGCGCATGGCGGATCTCATCCAACATGCCGAATACGGAAATGTTCCGCCATCGCGGGCTCGGAGCAAACCGTACGAATCGCCCGAGCATCATCACCGCCATCTGCTCGACCATGCAGGTCGCCCCCATGTGAAGGTGGGAGACCGCGGCAACCGATGGTTGCAGCTTCTGGTAGACCCGCGCGCGTTTGAGAGCGTCGCGCACGCCGGCGACGCCCGCCTCCTTCTCGCGCTGCACCGTCACGTAATCGCGATAGGATACGCGGTACGGCTCTTCCCAGTCGCGCCACGCCTCGTGCGGAATGTTCTTCGATCCGGTCCACGCGACCGGGAAAGCATCATCATGCTCGACGTACGACAGCGACCAGTCGAGATCGTGAGCGATATCGTACCAATCGTCACGATCGAGCAGCATACTTTGCTCTCCTCGTCGGGCGTCGTGGGCAACCATTTTGCACCCTTAAGGCGCCATAAGGCAATTCGTAAGGTGCCCCCCCTGATTGATGGGCAGCGCGTTGAACGTCGCCACATTCACGGCCGGCGCGCGGATGCCATCGGCTGTAGCCAGATGATTATCCAACCAAAGTATGATAGACAGCGGGGGTGGGTGCCATGAATATGACGCTCTCGATGTTCCCTTCGATCGTCCAGGTGCATGGGAGCCGCACTTGGTGACTGCAGGTCCCACATTGCCGGGGAACGTCGAGGGAGACGATCAGCCCGTGGTACTCGTCATCGATGATGACATGGCTATGCGCGAGTCCCTCTCGAGCCTTTTCAAGTCGGTTGGCTTGCGGGTCCAGGTATTCGGCTCCGCCCCCGAATTTCTGCGAAGCAGCCTTCCGAACGCCCCCAGCTGCCTGGTGCTCGACATCAGGCTGCCGGGGACGAGCGGTCTTGACTTTCAGATAGAATTGGCCAAGTCGGGCATTCACATCCCGATCATCTTTATGACGGGACACGGTGATATCCCCATGTCCGTGCAAGCCATGAAGGCCGGTGCACTCGACTTCCTGACCAAGCCCTTCCGCCATCAGGAGATGCTGCACGCCGTGACCCTGGCGCTCGCCGCGGACGAAAAGAGACGGGCGGAGGAGAAGACGCTTTCGGACCTGCGAGCGTTGTACGAGTCGCTGACTCCACGCGAGCGTGAGGTGCTGGCCCTCGTTACCGCCGGCATGATGAACAAGCTGATTGCGGAGGAACTGGGTGTCAGCGAGATCACGGTAAAGGTCCATCGCAGCCATGTAATGCACAAAATGCGGACCCGGTCGCTCGCCGATCTGGCGCGAATCGCCGACACTCTGGGCATTCGACACGACAAGCCGAAACGCAGCTAAACCTAAGTATAGCTTTTTACGGATTGCTTTGCGGCCCACCATGTGCTCCTGCCGCAGGCCGACAGGCGGCTCATCAGGACGAACCGCTCTTGTATATGCCCCGAGTGATTTCAGTCGTAGACGATGATGCGTCGATTCGCGTAGCGATCGACAGTCTGCTCCGGTCGCGCGGCTACACCGTCTGCACCTTTGCATCGGCGGCGGAGCTCTTGCAGTCGCCCAAGTTGAATGACACCTCGTGCGTGATCACGGACGTGCGCATGCCGGACATGAGCGGCGTCGAACTGCAAACCGTTCTCCGCAGCCAGGCACACAGCGTACCGTTCATTTTCATCACCGCGTTCCCCGACAATTCGGCTCGCGTGCGGGCGTTGCGCGACGGAGCGGCTTGCTTCCTGTCCAAACCATTCGACGCAGCCACATTGATCAAATGCGTCGACACCGCAATAGCGGCACACGATGCGAAACACCGGTGAGCCACGTGCCGCGCTGCCGCGCTCTGCGCACCGCTGAATCTTGGTATCGAGGCCCCGCAACTAAAGACCGTAGGCGCCAACCTTCGTAGAATCGACCTCCTCCTCCGCTCGAACTACTCTGTCAAAAAGCGGCAAGCAGTTAGAACACCCGATAGGGGTCGAGCTAGAGGAGGATGAAAGTCATGTCCGATTCAGTGCGCGAGGAATATGCGTCGGCCTTCGAGCCGCCAAGCTACCTGATACACGGATCAATCGCCCCGTCTGTAACTGAACGAGGCGTGCCGCCGGAAATCACCGATCTCATTCGGGCTCGCCGACTCCATGATCGAGCCGCGGCCCGCGGCGTCGATCAGACTGTGCAAGTTTATCCGTCCGACGCCGTTTGCCGCCGAACCGGGAGCTGGCGTGGCATGGCGGTCGAAGTCGTCCAAGCGAACCGACGTGGGAGAATCGATTACCGCTATCGTGGTCCCCTCCCCATGCTGGTGGTACACGATCGCGGCGTGCGTCAGGATGGCTGTACGGTTATCGAGGGTCTGCCGAAATCGACGCTGCAGGACTGCAGCCGAAAACTCGTCTTCGTGCCGGCCGGCCATGAATACCACGACTGGCATGAGCCGCGTACGCTCTCGCGCATGGTGTTTTTCTTTCTTGATCCCGAATCGCTGATCATAGGTCCGGAGCCGGGACGTGCAAGACCGTCACTCGCGCCGCACCTCTTCTTCGAGGACAGCGCGCTGATGGAGACGGCCTTGAAGCTCGCGGCGTTGATCGAAAAGGGCGGCTCCGATCATGAACCTTACCTTGAAGCCTTGGGGGTCGTGTTGGCGCATGAGCTCGTGAGAATCGATTCGGCAAGACGCAACGCGGGAGCTCCAATTAACGGCGGTCTCGCCGCATGGCAACGGCGCAAGGCCGTCGCTCACATCGAGGAGCATCTTGCCGAGCCCATATCGCTTGCAGCGCTGGCGCGACTGGTTGGCCTGAGCGCCTGCTATTTCTGCCGCGCTTTTCGTCAATCCTTCGGCATGCCGCCTCAACGCTATCAGCTGAAACAGCGCATCGAATGCGCCAAGACATTGCTGGCAAAGCACGCTGCATCGGTCACGGATGTCAGCCTTGCCATTGGATACAACGACACCAGCTCTTTCTGCACGGCGTTTCGCAGGGCCACCGGCGTGACCCCGGGCACGTATCGCCGCAACTTCAGTTAGTCGCACGATGTCGCCTCTGCGCGTGCCCTCAACAATGAGCACATCGTCTCAAAGGGAACCTGACGCGACTACGCCGCGCCGAATGGCTCGCTTCCCGACGAGCTTTCCCCGCTGGCAGTGCGAGTCCCGGTGGCGCGCACTCAATCGATGCATCGCTATGAAGGACTGGGCTACACCGACTCATTTGTGGACCGCGCGGCAGCGGCGGAAGGAGTATGGGTGATGAAGTATAGGAAATTGGGAAATACAGGGCTCATCGTCAGCGAGGTGGCGCTTGGAACGATGCAGTTCGGCGGCAGGATGAACATGGGCAACCTCGATCAGGAAGACACAACGCGAATGGTGAAGTTCGCCCTGGACAGGGGAATCAACTTCATCGATACCGCAGACGTGTACAGCCTCGGAGAGAGCGAAACTCTGGTCGGTAATGCCTTGAGGGGCGTGCGGCAGGAAATCGTCCTGGCCACCAAGGTCCGGCTCCCCATGAGCGGCAATTTCAACCGAAGCGGCGCGACGCGCGTGAACATCATGCGTGAAGTCGAGGGCAGTCTGCGACGGTTGCAGACCGAATACATCGATCTTTACCAGGTGCATGGATGGGACAGCAACACGCCGCATCGAGGAAACGCTGCGGACGCTCGACAATGTCGTGCGCCAGGGGAAGGTCCGCTACATCGGCCTCTCCAACTTCATGTCATGGCAGGCGGCCACCGCGGTCATGCTGCAGGAGCGCCTTGGGTTGGAAAAATACGTGACGGCGCAGATGTACTACAGTCTCGTCGGCCGGGGCTTGGAATACGAGTTTCAGTCATTCGCCGAGTACCACAATATCGGCATCCTGGTGTGGAGCCCGCTTGCCGGCGGTTTCCTTTCGGGCAAGTACAGCCGCGGCAACCCTGCTCCTGCCGGCACGCGATTCGCGGAGGCCGGCTCCTTCGTGCCCTTCGACAATGAAATGGGCTATCGCGTCGTGGATGTGTTGAAAGTGGTGGCCGGCCGGCATGGCGCAAGCCCGGCGCGGGTGGCGCTATCGTGGGTGCTGGGACGGCCGGCCGTCAGCAGCGTCATCGTCGCTGCCCGGAAGGTGGAGCAACTCGAGGATAACATCGGTGCGGTGGACCTGCGGCTCTCGGACGAGGACGTCAGGCTTCTGGACGCCGCATCGGATCCCGGCGTTCCGTATCCGAAGTGGATGGTCCTTCAGCTCGACACCGCGGAAGACCCGCGTTCGAAGGTTCTGAATCCTGAGCGGTACGCAGATGGTGGTCCCTGGAGGGACCTGCGTTTCAGCCGGTGGTCCGGCTGAGGCGCGCCGGGCATGCGTGGGAGTGACCATGGCCGCAGCTGATACCTATGATGCCGTGGTGCTCGGCAGCGGCGAGGCGGGAAAGTCGATAGCCTGGCATCTCGGCGGTGCCGGCAAACGCGTCGTGGTCGTAGAGCAGCGCTACGTGGGCGGTTCCTGCCCGAATATCGCCTGCTTGCCGAGCAAGAACTTCATTCACGGTGCAAGCATCGCTCATACGGTAGCCGCGAGCGAGGCGCTCGGAACCCGCATCGCACAGAATGTATCGATGCGGGAAATTCAAGTGGGCAAGCGGGCGATGGTGGAAGGCCTGGTCCGAACGCATCTGAATAAGTTCGCCGCCAGCGGCTGCGAACTGTTGATGGGACGGGGGCGCTTCATTGCCGAGCGGACCATCGAGGTCGCGCTCAACGGTGGCGGAACACGCACGCTGCGCGGCGACCAGGTCTTCCTCGACGTCGGAGCCTTCGCGAGCCTCCCGCCGCTGCCCGGACTCGCCGAAGCCGCTCCACTCACGCATGTCGAGCTTCTTGACCTCGACACCATTCCCGAGCATCTATTGATCCTAGGGGGCAGCTACGTTGGCCTCGAGCTCGCGCAAGCCATGCGCCGGCTAGGCAGCCGCGTCACTGTCTGCGAGCGCGACGAGCGGCTCCTACCCCGCGAGGATGTCGACATCGCCGAGGCGATCCGCAACCTGCTGCAGGACGAGGGGATCACTGTCATCACCTCTGCCCGCGTGGACCGCGCCTCCGGGCGGTCCGGCGGAAAGGTGGCGCTCCACGCCATGATGGGCGGCACGCAGAAGGTAATAGGGGGCTCGCATCTGTTGGTCGCCCTGGGTAAGACACCGAACACCAACGGCATAGGCCTCGAGCGTGCCGGCATCAAGCTGACCCCCTCCGGCTACGTGAGGGTGAATGACAGGCTGGAGACGACCGCTCCCGCCGTGTGGGCGATGGGCGACTGCGCGGGGAGCCCGGCGTTCACCCATATGGCGTTCGACGATTTCCGTATCGTCCGGGACAATCTGCGCGGAAGGCGGCGCAGCACCACGGCGCGGCAGGTGCCTTTCTGCCTGTTTCTCGAACCCGAGCTGGCGCGCGTCGGACTGAACGAGGTCGATGCCAAACAGCAGGGCATCGCCTACCGCCTGACGGAGCTCCCCATCTCCTCGATCCTTCGCACCCGCACCACCGGCGAGGCGCGCGGCAAGCTCAAGGCACTGATCGGGGAGGACGACCGGATCCTCGGATTCACCGCCTTCGGCCCGCGAGCCGGCGAGTTGCTGCCGCCGGTCCAGATCGTCATGCGGGCGGGGCTTTCCTACCATGCAATTGAGGAGTTGATCGTCGCACATCCCACTTACGCGGAAGGTCTGGTCTCGCTTTTCTCTAACATCTAGACATTCCGTGTAGACATTCCGTGGATCCCAACGGTATGCGCGCGCAATTCAGATGAACTCACGCCAAGGACGAGCAGGTGCCTTCCTGCATTGGACGTTACTGTTTCTCGGCACTCATCGCCGTCAGCACAGCACTTCTGACAAGGGTTAAGGAACATGCAAGCAGACGTCACCGCGCGGCACTCAATCCTGAGTGACCAGGATGATCGCTCCTTGGCTTCGGTGTTCTCTGCCTACGTGGTGAGCGCCACGCTCTGGCTGCTGTTTGCCACCGGCGTGGGAATATTGATGGCTTTCAAGTTTGGGGCGCCGGACTTCGGTGCCGGCGCGTGGTTGACGTTCGGACGGCTGCGCCCCATCCATACCAACGCCACTTTCTTCGGATTCGCCGCCATCGCCCTGGTCGGATTGGGGTACTACATTGCAGCGCGCAGCAACGGGGCAAAACTGCACAGTGCCGCCCTGGCGTGGATCGGCCTGGTGCTTTTCAATATAGCGGCGGTCGCCGGCACTGTTTCGCTGGATCTAGGCTACAACGATGGTGATCAAGAATATCGCGAATGGCCTTGGTGGATCCGCTTGATTTTCTTGGCTGCCATGCTGGTGACGGCGTGGAACCTCATCGCTACAGTCGCGCGGCGCAGCAACAAAGATATCTACCTATCCAACTGGTACATCATCGGCGGCACGCTGTGGGCCGGCATCATCGCGACCGTGGGGGTCATACCGTGGTATCAGTATGGACTGGGCCAGGTGGCCGTGTCCGGTTTCTACATGCACAACGCGGTCGGTATGTTGTTCACGCCGCCGGCGCTGGGCGTGATCTACTACACGCTACCGAAGCTTCTGAACCGGCCGATCTACTCCTACGCGCTGGGCGTGTTCGCATTCTGGACCAACCTGGTGTTCTACCCCATCATCGGCTCTCATCACTTCGAGTTCAGTCCCCTGCCCTGGTGGCTGCAGACCACTGCCATCGTGTTCAGCGTGGCGATGCTGGTACCGGTATGGGGCGGCAGCAGCAACTTTCTGCTGACCATGCGTGGACGCACGCGCGACATGATGCAGTCGTATCCGCTGATGTTCATTTTCGTCGGCGTGATGAGCTACCTGATCGGTTCCACCCAGGGGACGCTCGAGGCGTTCCGTTCGCTGCAGCAAGTGTGGCATTTCACCAATTTCACCGTCGGTCATTCCCACCTGACCATGTACGGCATCATCTCATTTGTCATATGGGGCGGCATTTACGCACTACTCCCGTCGGCCACCGGTAGACAGGCCAGCCGACTGGGCATGGGGCTGCACTTCTGGATGGCGCTGGTCGGCTGCTTCATCTACGTCACGTCGCTGTCCATCGGCGGCACCATCCAAGGACTCGACTGGATACATGGGTTGCCGTTCATCCAGTCCGTGGTCGACATGCAGAGTTACTACGTCTGGCGCGGCGTGGGTGGTTCGCTGATGTTCTTGAGCCACCTCGTGTTTGGCTGGAACGTTTGGCGTATGTGCCACGGGCCGGGCGCGGTGGCATCTCCACTCGAGTCCTTGCGCAGTGAGGAAGCCGCGGCATGAGCAAGCTGGCCCTGATTGCGGGCGGCGCGACACTGGTCTTCGCCGGCCTTGCGTGGATGATGGGCGTATTGCCCGGGATCGAACTGTCCAATGTTCCGGCCGGCCCCGGCGTGAAGCCGCTGACGGCGCTCGAGACCGAGGGGCGCGACGTGTACGTGGCCAATGGGTGTAGTTACTGTCATACCCAGCAGGTACGGCCGCTCAATGAGGACAAGGTATTCGGACGCCCGTCCGCGGCGGGTGATTTCAAGTATCAGACCCCGGAACTGCTGGGTTCGGAACGCACCGGTCCCGATCTTACCAATATCGGGATGCGCCAACCGAGTTCAGTGTGGCAGTACATCCATCTGTACAACCCGCGCGCGGTGGTGCCGGAATCGATCATGCCGTCCTTCGCCTGGCTATTCGACGTGGTCGATCAGGCACCCGCCGGCGTGACTGCGGTCCCACTGCCGAAAGACTATGCCCCGGCACGTGGCGTGGTGGTGCCGACCCCCAGCGCCGAGGCGTTGATCGCCTATCTGGCCTCATTGAAACAACCCTCGTTGCCGGGAGCCGAAGCAGCAACCACGGCAAGTGCGACGGCATCCGCCGGTGGCCCGTCATCTCCCAGTGGCTATGATGCCGCGAAAGGCAGCGCATTGTTCACTGCCAACTGTGCGGCCTGCCATCAGGCCAACGGTGAAGGCTTGCCAGGCGCGTTCCCCTCACTCAAGAACGATGCCGTCGTCAACAAGGACGACGCCACGAAACACATCGATGTAGTGTTGCAGGGCTTGCACGGCGAAAGGGTCAGTGGTGTCGTCTATGGCAGTGCAATGCCCCCGTTTGCCGCTACGCTCAGCGATGCCGACATCGCCGATATCATCGATTACGAGCGCAGTTCCTGGGGCAACCACGGTAAGCCGGTGGCCGCCGCGCAAGTAGCGGCGCAAAGGGCAAAGGATAAATGAAATCGAATACGTCGAAATTGGCATTACCGAGACGGAGGTCGTCGTGCATCACCATCTGATCGGCCCCTACTGGGGAAACGTGATTATTATCGGGGTCTCCGGCGCGATTACCTTGGCGTGCTTCGTGGCGATGTTCTGGATGCTGCGACGCCCGGGCGAGACCGACCCTCACCATCCTAAATACCTGGTACTGCGTCGTGACCGCTGAACGTAGGGGCATCGCCGGCAAACCCCATGTCAGGATCTATCTGGATGACAGTCCGCAACCCATCATCGACCGCGAGCTGCCGACCGATATCGATCTCGACACGCTGAGTCTGCGGGACGGTGAGCATCGCCTGGTGATTCGCGCCGAGGGCCAGAACGGCCCTGAGGGAGTAGAGGAAATTCCTTTCGTGGTACACAACGGGCCGGGCATCATCGTTTCGGGCCTGCGTCCCCACTCGATACGCAGCGGCACGGTGCGCTTTACGGTGGATGCCTTCAGCACCGACGATCCGTTCGACCCACGCCGCGCGGAGGCACGCTCGCAGATCCCGGTGTGGGTCTGGGTAATGTCGCTATTCGTTATAGCCTGGGCCGTGTGGTATGCCGCCCGCATGTGGGACGTGCCCGCACCGTACGCGCATACCCCGACGTTTAGTCACGAAGCCGCGTCCGAGCGATCCCCGGCGAGGTAGCCATATGCCCGGCATGTGTCTTGTTTGATATTCCGCTTACAAGAGAGGTATGAAGCGCGTATGCATCGAGAAGCGATCTGGAATGGTAGCGGCTTGGCTGGTCCGGTATCGATGGCAGGACACGTACTGGTAGTCGATGACGATGCGACAACCCGCGAGCGGATAGCGGACTACCTGAAACTCAACGACTTTCGAGTGACGCCCGTAGAGAGCGGCAAGCGAATGATGGAGATCCTTGAAGACGAACCGGTCGATCTGGTCGCGCTCGAACTCAAACTGCGAGGCGAGGACGGGCTCCAGCTGGCACGCCAGCTGCGCGAGGCGTGGAGGATTCCACTCATCATCGTCACCAGTCGTGCCGAGGAGGCGGACCGGGTAATGGGTCTCGAGCTGGGCGCCGACGACTACATCACCAAGCCGTTCAGCACCCGCGAACTGCTCGCAAGGATTCGTGCCGTCATGCGGCGTTGCCGCGCAGTGGAGAGACCGATCGAGCAGGAAGATGAGGTGCGGGCATACCAATTCGCCGGCTGGAATCTCAACGTCCGCCTGCACAGCCTCACCTCTCCGGCGGGTGAGCGAGTTCCAATCAGTAACGGCGAATTAGGTCTGCTCCTTGCGTTCCTCGGCCGCCCGGAGCGCATATTGACCCGTGATCAATTGCTCGACCTATCGCGATTGCGCAGCACCGACGTCTACGACCGCTCCATCGACGTACAGGTCTTGCGCCTGCGGCGCAAGATCGAGATCGATCCGTCGAGGCCGGAATTGATCAAAACGGAGCGAGGGGTCGGATACTGCTTCTGCGCCTCCGTGACCACCGTACACTCAAAGGCGAGATTGGAAACTGCGGCGCTTCGGTCAGAGTTCGGAACTGCTCTGGCCCTGCGGTGCGCGTAATCATTGCACGCACCGCCCCTGCGTCGATTCGGTTTCGTCTGAAATCCGCGGCAAACACTCCGAAACAGAAGCGCAATCTCCTCACGGCATCTTTGCCATCCACATGCCATATATTCAGCGGATGCAGGCGGAGGACGCAAGGTGAGTACGTTTGATCTCTCGCCCGCTGGGGGCGCTCCGGCCATCACGGCGGCCTATCGGCGCAGCACCACAGGACGCGTGCGCGCGGGCATGCAGTGGCTGCGGCAGCATCTGCTTCTGGCGGCTGCCGTGCCCGTGGCGGTGGCGCTGGCCGCTGCGGGAGCCGCATACTACTGGACAGTCGCGCGTTTTGTCGTATCGACCGACGATGCCTATGTGCAGGCCGACTCGACCCTGGTCGCGCCCCGAGTGTCAGGCTATGTGGCGCAGGTCCTGATCGCGGATCACCAGCCGGTGAGATCCGGTCAGGTGCTGGCTCGTCTTGACGCCAGGGACTTTCGCGCCGCGTGGGATCAGACGCGCGCCGAGGTGCAGGCGAGCGAGGCGCAGGTCGGCGACCTACAAGCGCAGCTCGCGGAGCAGCATACGATCATTGCCCGGGCGCGCGCGAGCGTCGCCGCAAGCCTGGCCGCATTGGACCTGGCCAACATCAACCGCGAGCGCTACCGGAAGATGGCGGGAATCGGCTTCGGTTCTCTGCAACAGTCGCAGGAAGCCGATGCTCAGGCGCGCGAGCGCACCGCGGATCTTGCCCGAGACCGGGCGGCGTCGGCCTCCGCCGAGGGGCAGGCGAAGGTGCTGCAGGCAAAGATCGTACAGGCGCAGGCTCTGCGCGAACGCTCGCAGGCCATCGAACGACAGGCAGCTCTCGAACTCGGGTACACGACGATCACCGCGCCCATTGACGGCGTCGTCGCGGCGCGCACCATCCGTGTCGGTCAATACGTGCAATCGGGTACGCAACTGATGGCCTTGGTCCCCTTGCACGCGGTCTACGTCACGGCCAACTTCAAGGAAACTCAGCTCACGCACGTGCGGGGCGGTGAGCCGGTGCGTCTGCGGGTGGATACGTTTCCCGGCGTTCGCTTGCAGGCCTGTGTCGAGAGTCTGGCGCCGGCCAGCGGGCTGGAATTCAGTCTGCTGCCGCCGGACAATGCCACGGGGAATTTCACCAAGATCGTACAGCGCATTCCGGTGAGGATCCGTCTGGACCCGCACGATCCGCTGATCGGCAGCCTGCGCCCGGGAATGTCGGTCGAAGCGTCCATCGACACCAGGCCGGCGGTCCGCTCGACGACTCCGGGCTGCGACTTGGCGTTCGCCACGCTGCGTTGAGCGGCGGAGCCTCTCATGTCCACTGCATTGACTCGCGCTCCCGTCCCGCCCATTGTGCCCGGTGCGCCGCCGCTCGGCGCCGCACCAGGGTTGGCGACCGACGCCGCAGAACAAGTGCCATTCAAGACCTGGGTCGCGGTGATCGGCTCGACGGTGGGTGCCTTTCTGGCCATTCTGAACATCCAGGTGGTCGGTGCATCCCTGGCCGATATCCAGGGCGGCATCGGCGCCGGCATCGACGACGGAGGCTGGATCACCACGAGCTATCTGATCGCCGAGATCATCGTGATCCCCTTGAGCGGCTGGCTCGCGAGCGTGTTCTCGCTGCGTGCTTATCTACTGAGCTGCACCGCCCTGTTCTTGGTATTGACTGCCGCCTGCGCGTTCGCGCAGACCTTGGGCCAGATGATCGTGATCCGAGCCGCGCAAGGATTCGCGGGCGGCGTACTGATACCGCTCGCCTTCACCATCATCATGACCAAGCTGCCCCGTTCCCGGCATCCGGTCGGTCTCGCGATCTACTCGATCGCAGTCGTCTTCGCTCCTTCGATCGGACCGGCGCTCGGAGGCTATTTCAGCGACAATTTCGGCTGGCAATCCATTTTCTTTCTCAGCCTGCCGCCCGGCCTGGTGATGATCGCCATGCTGTGGTATGCGCTCGAGCCCGCTCCGCGCCAGCTGCACCTGCTGGCCCAGGGCGATTGGCTGGGCGTTGTCTCGATGGCGCTCGGCTTGGGTTGTCTCGAGACGGTACTCGAGGAAGGCAACAAGGACGATTGGTTCGGCTCGCCGCTCATCCTGCGCCTCGCGGTCGTCGGCGTGGTGAGCCTTGCCGTGTTCATCTATGTGGAGTTGAAGCGCCCTGCTCCGCTTTTACAGCTGCGATTGCTGAAGCGCCGCAATTTCGGATTCGGCACTTGCGCGAATTTTGTCTTCGGATTCTCGATGTTCGGCTGGATCTATCTCATCCCACAATATCTCTCGCGCCAGCAGGGCTACAGCTCTCAAGAGATCGGCGGCGTGATGGTCTGGCTTGGGCTGCCGCAACTGCTCCTGATCCCCTTCATCCCCAAGGTAATGCAGCGCATCCAGCCTCGCATGTTGGTGATCATCGGCTTTTCGTTGTTCAGCGGCGGCAGCTTGCTGGCCATGCACCTATCCGATGACTTCTCCGGGCCTCAATTCCTGGCGTCGAGCCTGGTGCGCGCCCTGGCGCAGGCAATGACGATGGCACCGCTGTCGGCGATCGCCATTGCGGGCATCGCACCGGAGCTCGCCGGCTCCGCATCCGCCCTGTTCAACGCAACCCGCAATCTTGGCGGCGCCGTCGGCATCGCGCTGCTGCAGACCGTCTTGACTAAGCGCGAACAATTCCATTCCAATGTGCTTTCCTCACAGGTAAGCATGCTCGCCCCGGAGACACGGCAGCGACTCGACGGCCTGGTCGATTATTTCCTCGCACATGATGCGAACAATCGCGGCGATGCATATCGGCAGGCCGTGGTGGCGGTAGGCCGCGCCATCCGGCATCAGGCCTTCATGTTCGGATTCAGCGACACCATCGTCCTGCAAAGCGCGGTACTGGGTCTCGGGCTGGTGGCCGCACTTTTCCTGCGAAAGGCCTCGGTATCCTCTGCCGCTGGAGGTGCGCGTTGAGCCGTTCTCGACCGTGTAGCGCGGCCGCCGGATTGGCCCTGCTGCTCGGTGCCTGCCTGGGGAGCGGCTGCGCCATGGGCACCCGCTACACGCGGCCGGCGGATCCGGTACAGACCGGGTACATCAAGCCGGAGACTTCGCCCCTTACCGGGCCCAGGCCAGGGGCCGTTCAACACATATCGCTGGGCAGCGGTCCGCCCGATCAGTGGTGGACTCTGCTCCGCTCGCCGGACATCGATCGGCTGGTGCGTCAGGCATTGCAGAACAATCAATCGGTCGCCGGCGCGAAGGCGCATCTGGCGGCCGCGCGTGAGCGGCTGCGCGCGGCGCGCGGCGCGTGGTATCCCCAGGTGGACGTGGCCGCCGGAGCGCAGCGCACGCGCTTTGGCGCCCCAGTACTCGGTCCCTTGGCCAAGGATTTTCCGCCGTTCTCCGCCTACGCCGCCGGCGCTGAGGTCAGTTACGACTTCGATGTCTTCGGTGGCACGCGATCGCGCGTCGAGGCGGCCGCCGCGGACGCGCAATACCAGTCGGCGCAGCTTGCAGCCGTCGCGCTCGTAGTCAGCGGCAACGTCGCCATCGAGGCATTGCAGATCGCCACCGTGCGCGCGCAGATCCGGGTGGCTGGCCAGATCGTGTCCGACGATGAGCACATGCTCAGCCTGATTCGCGCCGCCCGCGAGCTGGGCGCAGTTTCGGAGATGGACGTGCTCAGCGCAAAAAGCCAGCTCGACCACGATCGCACGCTCCTGCCGCCCTTGCGCCAACAGTTGAGCGAAACGCAGGATACGCTGGCGGATCTGATCGGCGTGGTACCCGCCGATGCGCCATCGACCGAGATGGACCTTGAGGCACTCAGGCCGCCGGAAGACTTGCCGATCGCCCTGCCGTCGGAGCTCGTCCACCGCCGCCCCGACATCGGCGCGGCCGAGGCGCAGCTGCACGCCGCCGGAGCCGCGGTGGGCGTGGCGACGGCGGCGATGTATCCGCATTTTACGCTGAGCGCCAGCCTCGCCGGAGAGGGCTTGCTCAACGGCGGCCCATCGGAGACCGCCTGGAACCTTCTCGGAGGGCTGACCGCACCGCTTTTCCGGGGCGGTACGCTGAGCGCGGAACGACGGGCCGCCGAAGCCGACTATCAGGCGGCCTTTGCGGCGTACCAACAGACCGTGCTGAATGCGTTCAGCCAAGTCGCCGCCTCCCTCCAGGCGCTCGGCAACGACGCGGACTCCTTGAGCACGCAACGGCGCGCGCTGCAATCCGCCAGCGCGTCGCTCGCGCTCACTCGGCAAGCGTATACGGCCGGCGATGCCCGATACCTGCAAGTACTGGACGCCGAGCGGTTGCACAGCCAAGCGCAATTGGACAGCGTTCAGGCCGACGGTCAGCGCTATATCGACATGGTCAAACTGCTGCTTGCGGCCGGGGGCCGTATAGACCCGGCGTCGATAGGACGTTAGAGGCGAAACGCCTATCCGCGCTGTTTCACCTCCGTCGCCTTGGCGTTCAGCGCCCTCGCGGAGTCCTCCCAGCCGCCACCGAGCGCAAGGATGAGGTTCACGCTGGCGCTCAGCTGCATGGTATCGAGATTGAGCGCCTCGAGCTGGGTCTGCAGGAGCGCAGTCTGTGAGGTGACGACGGTAAGATAGTCTGTTGCACCCTGCTTGTAGAGCGCCATGGCGAAGTCCAGTGTTCGCTGCGCGGCGTCGACTGCGGCCTTTTCCTCTACCGTGGCATCGTGGTAGTGATTAAGCGTGGCGAGGCTGTCTTCGACTTGCTGAAACGCGCTGACGACGGTGCCGCGATAGTACGCGGCGGAGGCGTCGAACTCGGCGCGCGCTTGGCGGACCTGCGCCCGGCGCAGGCCGCCGTCGAATACGCTCAGCAGCGCGCTCGGTCCGATGGCCCAGAACGAGCTCGGCGCGCTCAACAAGTTCGAGTAGCCGGTGCTTTGGAAGCCGGCCTGAGCGCCCAGTGTGATCGTGGGAAAATAGGCTGCGCGCGCCACCCCGATGTTGGCATTGGCCGCAATCATGCGCCGCTGCGCGGCCGCGATATCCGGACGGCGCTCGAGCAAGGTGGCCGGAACGCCGCTCGGAATCCGCGGCAGTGTGATGGCGACGATCGCGGGCTCGATCGAAAACGTCGAGGCCGACAGGCCGAGCAGCGCCGCAATTGCGTGTTCCATCAGCGCGCGCTGAGCGAGCGTCTGTGCCGCCTGGGAGCGCGCGGCATCGAGTTGCGTCTGGGCCTGGGAGACGTCGAGACCGGGGGCGATGCCTGCGTCGTGGCGCTGCTTGGTCAGGCTGAGCGCGCGCGTGTACGCCGTTACCGTCTGGTCGAGAATATCGCTGTCGCGATCGAGGCTGCGCAGCTGGATGTAATCCCCGGCCAGCTGCGCGATCAGCGACAGTCGAGCATTCTCGAGGTCGGCGGCGGACGCGGCGGCATTGGCCTCGCCCACGGCCACTTCGTTACGAATCTGCCCCCACAGATCGAGCTCGTAGCTCACGCTGCCGCCTATGGTATTGTCATTGTAGTAATACGGCTGGGTATGCCCATAGAACGGCGCATTGGCAGAATGGCGTTCGCGCCCGAGGCTGGGGTCGAGACTCAGCGTAGGGAACAGCCCCGCGCGCGCCTGATCGCTCAGCGCTTTGGCCTGCGCGTAGTTCGCCAGCGCGGCGGCGAGCGTCGGGTTCCCGGCGATCAGCCGCTTCTCGAGCCCGTCGAGTTCCGCGCTGTCGTAGAGCGTCCACCAGCTGTCGCGCGGCAGGCGGTCCGCGGGCTGCGCCGGCGTCCAAGGTCCGATTTCCTTATAGGCATCCCCGGTTGGAATGTCCGGGGTCTTCAGCGGCGGTGCGAGCGAACACGCGCCGAGCAGAAGCGTCAGTGCCGCCCCGCATCGGCGTAGTCCTTTAGCCCTTTTCATTCTTATTCCCCGCCTGGCCGGCACCCGCTGCGCCCGATGTTGCGCCGGTGACGCGCACCTCGGTGCCATCGCCGATTCCATCGGGCGGATTCTGGATCACCCGGTCGTTCGGGGAGAGGCCCGCGGCGAGTTCGACGACCGCACCCAAGTCGCGCTCGATGGACACGGGCTTGAGCAGCACGCGATTGTGGACATCCACGGTGGCGATGGACAGCCCCTTGGCATCGAAGATGAGCGCGCTCGAGGGCACGCTCAGCACGTTGACCGCGCCGGGGATGTGCAGATGGATGCTGGCGTAGTCGCCCGGCATCAGCTCCCCGGCGCTGTTGTCGACGATGAGTTCCATGAGCGTCGTGCCGGTGGTCGGGATGACCACCTGAGCTGAAGCCTCCACGGTTCCGCTGTAAGTCTTGTCGGGATGCTCGGGCACCGTGATCGTGGCCTTGATGCCGGGGGGCACGCTCGGCACGTAGTTCTGCGGCACGCTGACGTAGACGCGAAGCTTCCCCGTTTCGGAGACCACGAACAGCTCCGTTCCGCCGGCGGACCCCACACTGATGCCGCCGCCGGTGGATCCCACATTGATGAGCGCGCCGATGTCGGTCTCGCGCGCGGTCACGATGCCGTCGAACGGCGCGATCAGCCGTTTGAAGCCCTCCTCGGCGACCAGCTGGTCGACGTACGCCTGCGCCGCCTTGACCTGGGCGACGTTGGCGTTCCAGGTGAACGTACGCGTGTCGACGTCCTGCTTGGCGACGGCGTCGGTGTTGGCGAGCGACTGCCAGCGCTCCGCGGTGATTTGCGCGAGCTTGGCATTGGCCTCGGCGACTCGCAGGCTCGAGCGCGCCTGCATGAGCTGCTGGTCGAGATCGGGTGTATCGATCTCGGCGAGCACATCGCCTACCTTCACCTTGCTGCCGATGTCGTACTTCCAGCTTTTGAGATACCCCGGGACGCGTGCATAGATGGGTGCACGGATGTAGGCTTCCAGGCGCCCAGGCAGGTCCAGGCCCGAAGTATTCTCTGCCCGGGTCGGTGTGACGATCGCCACGTCCGGCAATGCCTGCGCTTCGGTCAATTCGTGCAGGCTGGAGTTTTGCGCCGCGCGCGAGCCCAGGCCATAGGCGACGACGGCGATGGCGAGGAGCACGAAGGCCCCACCCACCCGGCGCAGCCGGCTCGCAACCGGTTGTCCGTGAATTCGATCAGGCTGGGACATGTTGGGCTCCGGAGTTCGAATCCGGCAAGGGCTTCGGGCCGTGGTGCCGGTGGATGATGCTGAACATTACAGGGACGAAGAAAAGGGTCGAGACAGTGGCGAAGATGAGGCCTCCGATGACCGCGCGGCCGAGCGGCGCATTTTGCTCGCCGCCCTCTCCCAGGCCCATCGCCATCGGCAGCATGCCGATGACCATGGCGAGCGCCGTCATCAACACCGGGCGCAGGCGCACGAACCCTGCTTCGAGCGCGGCTTGCGTCGCATCACCGATCTCATTGAGCTTCTCGCGCGCGAAACTGATCACCAGAACGCTGTTCGCGGTCGCCACGCCCATGCACATGATCGCCCCCGTGAGCGCCGGCACCGAGAGCGTCGTATGCGTCGCAAACAGCATCCACACGATGCCGGCGATCGCCGCCGGCAGCGCCGTGATGATGATGAAGGGATCGGTCCACGACTGGAAGTTGATCACCACCACCAAATAGACCAGCACGATGGCGCCCAAGAGTCCCAACAAGAGGCCCGCGTAGGCGCTGTTCATGGTCGCGGTCTGGCCGACCAGCGCGACGATCGAGCCTTTCGGCTTGTCCTTGTCGTTCCGGGCGATGATTTTCTGGATGTCGCTCGAGACCGCGCCGAGATCCCGACCCTGGGTGGTCGCGTAGATCTCGACCATCGGGGCAATATTGTACTGCGAGACCACGGCATCGCGATGAGTTCGATGGATGTTGGCGATGCCGCCGAGCACGGTGGTCGGCGCGCCGGTCGCGTTGACGGGCAGATTCTGCAGGGCCGGCAGTGTGTCGACCTGGTATTGCGGGGTCTGCAGCGCGATCGGATAGGTGACGCCGTTCTTCTCATTGAGCCAGTAGGTGGGCGCCACCTGGAGCGAACTCGCGAGGTTCACCACCAGGCTGTTGGTCACGTCAGCCGCGGTCACGCCGGTGTATTGCGCCCGCGTGCGGTCGATGTCGACATCGAGCGTCGGCAGAGCGGCCGACTGCTGGATACGCACATCGGCGACGCCCGTGACATGGCGGACCTGAGCCAAAAGCTTGTTGGCATAGGCATAATCCGCACCGAGGTCGTTGCCGCGGACCTGCAGATCTATCGGCGCCGGCGCGCCGAAATTCAAGATCTGGCTCACGATGTCCGCCGGCAGAAACGAGAACGTCATGCCCGGGAAGCGGCGCGGCAGCTCATCACGCAGGCGAGCGACATAGCCGGCGGTCGGCTTATGATCCTCATTGAGCGAGATCTGAATGTCGCCATCCGACTCGCCGATCGTGCCGGTGTTGTTGTAGATGGTATTGATCGACGAGAGATACGTGCCGATGTTGTCGACTATCGTCGCCACCTCGCGTGGCGGGATCACCTCGCGGATCGCCTTCTCCACATCCGAGAAGCGCGCGGCGGTCTCCTCGATGCGCGTGCCGACCGGCAGACGCACGTGCAGCAACATCTGACCGCCATCGACCTGCGGAAAGAAATTGCGGCCGAGAAACGGCGCGAGCAGATACGAGAGCGCGATAAAGCCGAGAAATCCGCCGACGAAGACTCGCCGATGCTCGATGGCGAGCGCCAACATGTCGTGATACCCGGCGCGAAACCGCGCGAAGCGCTCCTCGAAGCCGTGTTGAAAGCGCACCAGCGGATTCCTCGACCGCGGCGGACCGGCGGTATCGCCGCGCTGATCGTCGCGCGCTACATGCATGTGCAGCAGATATTTCGCAAGCGTCGGCACCAGCGTGCGGGACAGCAAGAACGAGAAGACCATGGCGAATATCACGCTCTCCGCCATGGGCACGAACAGAAAGCGCGCCACGCCGCTCAGGAAGAACATCGGAATAAACACGATGCAGATGCAGAGCAACGAGACGAACGCCGGCACGACGATCTGCGAGGCGCCATCGATGATTGCGGTTTCGACCTCCTTGCCCTGCTCGAGATGATAGTTGATGCTCTCGATCGTCACCGTCGCCTCGTCGACGAGTATCCCCACGGCGAGCGCCAGGCCGCCCAAGGTCATGACGTTGAGCGTCTCGCCGATCGCCGAGAGGCTGGCGATCGCTCCCAAGATCGCCAGCGGAATCGAGGTGGTCACGATCAGCGTCGAGCGCCAGCTGCCGAGGAACAAGAGGATCATCAGGCTGGTGAGAGCCGCCGCGATCACGCCTTCGCGGATCACGCCCTGGATCGAGGCGCGCACGAATATGGACTGGTCCCCGATGGGCTTGACCTCGAGCGCGTCCGGGAGCGAGGGCTTGATGATCTGCAGCATCTTCTTGATGCCGCTGACGATGTCGAGAGTCGAGGTGCTGCCGTTCTTGAACACGCTCAAGAGCACCGAGCGATTGCCGTCCACGTGTACGACGTTGACTTGCACCGCACTGCCGTCGTGCACATGTGCGACGTCGTGCATGTAGACCACCGCGCCCCCCACGCTCTTGATCGGCAGGTTGCCAAGCTCGGCAATTTTCGATGGCGCGCTGTTCAGGTTGACGGTGTACTCGAAATTGCCGATCTTTTCCGTGCCCGCCGGCGTGATGAGGTTCTGCGCGGCGAGCGCGTTGGCGACGTCCTGTCCGGTCAGGCCGCGCGACTGCATCGCCGCGGTGTCGAGGTCGAACATCACCTGCGGCGTCTTGCCGCCGAACGGAAAGGGGATGCCCGCGCCTTGTACCGTGACCAGGGGCGGGCGCACGAAATTGAGGCCGAGATCCCCGAGGTTCTGCTCGCTCAGTCCCTTGCCGGACAGCGCGAGCTGGATGATGGGTACCGTCGAGGCACTGTAATTGACGATCAGCGGCGGCGTCGACCCGGGCGGCAACTGCTTGAGCAAGGTCTGCGCAATCGCCGTGACCTGTGCATTGGCGGTGGCGATATTGGCCGTTGGATGAAAGAAGATCTTGACGATACCGAAGGTGGTGTAGGAATTCGCTTCGATGTGCTCGATGTCATTGACGGTCGTCGTCAGGGCGCGCTCGAAGGGAGTATTGATGCGCCCGGCCATATCGTCGGGCGGCAATCCCTGGTACTGCCAGGCCACCCCGATGATGGGAATATTGATGCTTGGAAATATATCGACCGGCATGCGCAGCGCGGCAAGCGTGCCGATGAGGAAAATCAGCAAGGCCGCCACGATGAACGTATAGGGCCGGTTTAGCGCAAGACGGACTATGGCGAGCATGCGATCTAGCGCCCCGCCTGCTCGATCGACAGGCTCTCAATCTCCGATCTGTGGCCGGTGGCCTTCATTGCGGTAAGTCTCGAGCGTTCATCGCCTTGGTCTCCTTCAGCCATCCATATAGGCTCGAACCGACAAATGTCCCGGACATTTCCGCGGCAGTTGTTTCTGTTCCAGATGAAACCAAACACCGGCCTGTCTCGAGGCGGGTCCCCGTTTCCGCTTGAACGTGCGGGTCATTTGGCGTGGCCGCGTTCGGCGGCAATTGGGGCTGCCATCACGGGTTTCCGGTGATTCCCCTCTACCTCACGGGGCGACCCTCCGGTTCACTCTGACTTTGCATCCAGAGACGGCGTCTTGATACATTCCTTTTTGCATCGGGCACTCGCGGCAAAACACTGCCCTGAAAAAAAGCGGCCCCTTCCTCGAATTGCTAAATGCCTACAGGCTGGAAAGTGGGGGGGGGTCAGGCACGATAACAACCGAGCATTCATCGAAGGGGCCGCCAGGCAATCTTCTAAACACATGGCCACACTGCGCGCCTTGAGAGTCGAATGCTTTTGCGAAACAGCCGCCATTTGCGTTGGATTGTCGGAGGCTGGCCGCCAGTCTGACCAGGCACTCGACAGCACGCGGATTTTTGAGACCGCGAAGAACATCAGGATCACGTAAATTGGCGCAAACGGTCGCAAGCGATGCACGGGAATTGAATTTAGCCTGAAACTGGAGCTACAACCGTCATACCGCGCACATTTGGATCGAGAAATGCACGTTCTAATCGTAATTGAATTGATCGTCGGCGTGCTGTTCGTGATGCTGTTTGTCGTTGCAGAGATAGCGCGAGACCTGTCGCGACGCTCTTATCACCCGTCGCCGGATGGAGATGACGACGAAGATGATGATGATGATGAAGAGTTAGCGCGACTGCGACCCGGAGCACGCGTCCTTCGTCCTCAACGCCTCAAAGTTGAACGCAGGAGATCTCGCGTTTCGGCGAGGCTTTCGAGCACTCTGCTGCGGTTGGGCACCGAGCGCATCTCATCGCCATTCGGCGGATTTGCGACTGCGAATGTCGTCTGCGGGCACTGTCAATGCCGATGTATCCACGACAAGGGTGCGCAAGCGCCTCTCATCGACAAAGCACTACCCTCGCTACCGCAAAAACCTATGGGGTGACGACGTGGCAGATCTGACGCGCAGATTCTTCCTCGGGGCAACCGGCGCGGTCGGCGCTTCCATGTTGTCGGCCGGTGGCGGCATGGCCGCCGCGGCGGCGGCTCAACGACAGGATACTTCCTCTGCCGGCGCTGCGCGCCCACTTCCGAACGCAACATCGATAACCTACCTCTTCCTTAATCCCGAGGAGGCCGCGTTCATAGAGAGCGCCGTATCGCGTCTGATCCCTGCGGATGCCAAGTGGCCCGGGGCACTCGAGGCCGGCGTTTCGAACTTCATTGACAAGCAATTGGCGGGCGCCTGGGGAACCGGCGAGCGGTTGTATCGTAGCGGTCCATGGCGGCCGGGAACACCCAGTCAAGGCTATCAGTTGCCTTTCACGCCCGCCGAACTATTCCGTACGGCGCTCGGAGCGATCGACAAGGATCTTGCGCGCGCCGGAACACCCTTCGCCACGATGAACCCAGAGCAGCAGAACGTCTACCTTCGAGGTCTTGAGACCGGAAAGAACGATCTCGGCGGTGTGCCTTCCGACGTTTTCTTCGAGCACCTTTGGCAGTGCACTGTGGAGGGTTTCTTCAGTGACCCCGTTTACGGCGGCAATCGCGACATGATGGCCTGGCGCATGGTCGGGTTTCCAGGCGCCTATGCATCCTACTATGAACTGGTCGATCGCCACGGCATCAAGATCGAGCGCGCGCCGACGAGTCTCGCGGAGGATGTCCACGGACACGTGACTCTGAATCCCGGCATTCCCGCCCAATCGCCCTAACTGAGAAATGTCGTGACAAAACGCCTAAAGCCCGTCGACGTAGTAACAATAGGCGTCGGCCTCACGGGTTCGCTGATGGCACTGGAGCTTGCACGTGACGGGCTTGAAGGTAGTCGGCATTGAACGTGGCGCACCGCGCTTCACCGTTCCGGATTTCCAGTCGCCGGCCATTCACGACGAGCTGCGGTTCTCAATCCGCAAGGCGATGATGCAGGACAACGTTAAAGAGGCGGTCACCTTTCGCAACGCATCCGATCAGACTGCACTGCCGATCCGGCGCTGGGAGAGTTTCCTGCCGGGAACCGGCCTCGGTGGCTCTTTCGTCCACTGGAACGGTCAAAGCTTCCGCTTTCAGGCCGCCGATTTTATCTACAAAACCCATATCGAGCAGCGCTACGGCAGGAAAATCCTCGATCCAGACCTGACGATCCAGGACTGGGGCGTGACGTACGACGAACTCGAGCCGCATTATGACCGGTTCGAGTATCTCTGCGGCGTCAGCGGCAAGGCCGGCAATATCAAGGGGACGATCCAGCCGGGTGGCAATCCGTTCGAAGCACCGCGTGCGCGCGAATATCCCACCCCGCCGATGAAGGAACCCTATTTCGGCGCACTTTTTCGCCGAGGAGCCCACCATCTCGGATATCACCCCTACCCGCAACCCTCGGCTAATCTTAGCCGGCCTTACACCAACCCCGAGGGTCTCACGCTTCAACAATGTGTCTTTTGTGGATTCTGCGAGCGCTACGCCTGCGAGCACTTCGCAAAGGCCAGCCCGCAAACCATCATTCTTCCCGCCCTCCTGAAGAGTTCACACTTTGAGCTTCGAACCAATTGCCAAGTACTACGCATCAATCTGGACAGCACGGGAAGCAGAGCAACCGGCGTCACCTACGCCGACGCAACGGGGGCCGAGTTTGAGCAGCCCGCGGACTTGGTACTGATCACGGCCTTTCCACTCAACAATGTCCGCATGCTATTGCTCTCGGGGATCGGCAAGCCTTACGACCCGAAGAGCGGCGAGGGCGTGGTCGGCCGCAACTACTGCTATCAAACGACCGGCGGCGCGACGGTTTTCCTGGATGAGAGCATTAACATCAACCCATTCATGGCATCGGGTGCAAACGGGACGATGATCGACGACTTCGGCGGCGACAACTTCGACCATGGGCCGCTCGGCTTCATCGGCGGTCAGTATGTCGGGGCGATCATGACCGGTGGCCGCCCGATCGAGTTTCACCCGACGCCACCGGGAACTCCGAAGTGGGGGCTCGGGTGGAAGGAGGCGGTCGCCCGCCACTACAACCATACGGTTCTCATCCAGCAGCACGGGACGTCGACTGCGAGCCGGCTTAACTACCTGGATCTCGACCCCACCTACAAGGATGCGTGGGGGCTGCCTCTGTTACGCATGACGTTCGACTTCCCTGAGAACGACATACGCATGTCGCAGTACATCGCCGACAAAGTCGTTCAGATCGGCCGCGCGATGGGAGCACAGTCTGTGATTCGCGGCGGGACCAAGCGGCCGTACACCACGACCGTCTATCAGAGTACGCACAACGCGGGTGGCGCGATCATGGGCGAAGATCCCAAGACGAGTGTCGTGAATCGATACTTACAGTGTTGGGACGTTCCCAACGTGTTTAGCGTCGGGGCCTCAGCGTTTCCGCAGAATGGGACCTACAACTACAGCGTGACGATCGGGGCGCTCACGTATTGGGCGTTGGATGCGATCAAGAACAAATACTTGAAGGCGCCTGGTCCATTGGTGCATGCATGAGCCGAGGCCGCATCATCAGTGGCATGCTGGCGGCCGCTGTCGCGGGCATGGGCGTCGTATGGGTTGCGCAGGCGGTCACAGAGTCTACTATCCGCGCACCCGATGTCGGCAGAGGAGCCATCATCGCAGCCCATGGACTGGCGCCCAGCGTCTCCGCCTGCGCCCAATGCCACGCCCAGAGCAGCGGCGTGTTTCCACGGATAGCCGGCCAGTCACGGTTCTATCTCGACCAGCAGATGCATGACTTCGCATCGGGCGTCAGGACGAATGCCATCATGACACCGATATCAAAGGCGCTGTCGGCAGGGGATGAGGCGGACCTGGCCGCGTATTACGCCGGCCTCGCCAGCCCTTTTTTGCCTGTGGCGCGTGCAGATCCGACAATTGTCAAACGCGGCGAGCAACTCGCCAGGATCGGCGACGAGTCGAGGGATCTTCAGTCCTGCAATGATTGTCACGGGCCCGATGGTGCGGGCGAGCCACCGGCGATCCCGTACCTAGCCGGACAGTACGCACAATACATCGCGTCTCAGTTGAAGATGTGGCAGCTCGGATCCCGCAAGAACAGCGCCAACACGATGGGGTACATCGCCAAGCGCCTCGACGATCGAGACATCGCGGCCGTGGCTGCGTATTTCCAGCAGGTCCGGACCGCCGGCGGAGTCAAATGAGCATGGTCGTACCGGGATTGGTCCAGCAGACCCGGCTGCCCACGATCAGGAGGACAATGTGATGCGCAAACGCATGATGCTCGGAGCGGCCTTCGGGCTCGCTACCATTGCCGCCGGCGGCGCCACGGCACAGCTCGCCGACAAGAAAGTCATCACCTTGGCCGCCGCGCGCAAAATGGTGGCGGCCGCCGAGGCGGAGGCGGAGCGCAATCATTGGGCCGGCGTCATCGCCGTGGTCGACGACGGCGGATGGCCGATCCTGATCGAACGGATGGATCATGCCGCTCTTCTCGCCGGCGTCGAACTTGCGCCGGGCAAGGCACGGACGGCGGCCTTGTTCAAAAAGCCAAGCCAGGCTCTCGAGGATGCGATCAACGGAGGTCGCCCCGCCGCCATCACCGCGCGCGGCTTCATCGAAATGCAGGGTGCGCTGCCGGTCATCGTGAAGGGTGAAGTGATCGGGGCGATCGGCGTCAGTGCGGATACCAAGGAACACGATGCGCAAATCGCCCGGGCCGGGCTCGCCGCGCTTTCCTATTGATCGATCCGCTGTGCACCCGCGCAGGCCCGGCGCGGCGCGCGCCAGGCGCTACGCAAGCTTGAGGACACATCGCAGGTCATCGCATGCGGCAGTTCATTTTAGTCATTCGACGGCCGTGGTTGTTCGGGATCGTGCTTCGGAAGGTGTCCCGGCAATAGTCGTTGCCAGCAGGCGCGCAATCGCCTGAGCGACGCCCGCACCGTAGGCCGGATCGGCCTTGGTGCAATTGGCTGGGCCACACCTTGGTTAGATCAAAGGGGTTGAACGGGAACGCTTTCGCCTGCGCATCGCTCATCACTTGAATGAGCAGGGTCCACCGCGGGAAACGGCCGGCCTCGATGCTCTCGAAAAGGTCGCGCTGGTGAGTCTCACGATCCTTGCCGATGAGCGCCTCGGCCTCGGCATCCGTCAGATTTTCGATTCCCTGCTGGGTGCGAAAGTGAAATTTGACCCAGATGCGCTCATCGCTCGCGTTGAGGAAACTGTAGGTGTGGCTGCCGAAGCCATGCATGTGGCGAAAGCTGCGCGGGATTCCGCGATCGCTCATCACGATGGTGACTTGGTGCAGGGCCTCCGGCAGCAGGGTCCAGAAGTCCCAATTGTTATCGGCGCTGCGCATGCCGGTACGCGGATCGCGTTTGATCGCGTTTGATCGCGTTTGATCGCGCTTGATCGCGTGATTGAGATCCGGAAAACGCAGAGGGTCGCGAAAAAAGAATACCGGAGTATTGTTGCCTACCACGTCCCAATTGCCCTCCTCCGTGTAGAATTTCAAGGCGAAGCCGCGAATGTCACGCTCGGCGTCCGCCGCGCCGCGCTCGCCGGCGACAGTGGAGAAACGGGCGAACATCGGAGTCTGCTTGCCGACCTCGGCGAAAATTTTCGCTTTGGTGTAGCGGCTAATGTCATGCGTGACCGTGACAGTGCCATGAGCGCCCGCGCCCTTGGCGTGCATGCGCCGCTCAGGGATCACTTCACGGTCGAAGTGTGCGAGTTTCTCGATCAGCCAGATGTCCTGCAGCAGAGCCGGGCCGCGAGGGCCGGCGGTCTGGATATTGAGATTGTCGCTGACCGGCGCGCCTGTTGCGTGAGTCAGGTTTGGAGAGGCGGGAGTCTGCTTCATCGTAGCTCCTGGGTGTTCGCCCTCGCCGATCAAGGTCGAGGGATCAAAATGAGGCGCGTCACGCCGGCCAAGCGCAGAGGTTCCTGCAGGATTATTCCGTGATGATTTCGCCGGGCCGCGTCTGCGTTTCATTTGTAATCTGAACTGCTACAGTAAGCACTGTTCTGCATCTCGACGGCGCCTATCCCTACTCGTCAAGGCTTCGATTCGACGGGCGTCCACGTCGAATCGATGCGGGAGGCGGTCATCGCTGCCGCGATCTTGGCCGTATTCGCTCCAAGATCCTTTTCGGACACGCCGCCCTCCGGGGTGACGATGAATGCTTTCACGCCCGAAGAGCGGTACACAGCCGGATACGCAATGGCGGCAAAGCCGCCGCCCGGATTCTCCAGGATGCGAAAATAATAGCCGTGCAAGGGGCTCGCGGTGCCCGCGCCCTGCGCGGGGGTAAACAGCGTCTTGGCCGCGCGATCCGCCTCGCTGTCCGTCCCGGGGTGTGTTTCCGCCGTGACCAGCATGTCGCACACGCGGATGGCCGCCACTTCGTTCTCGCCGATCCGCCGGAAGAGGATCTCATCCGACCCGGCTTTTGAGTCGAATCGCCACATGCCGTTGCGCGAAATGATCGGGATCGGGAAGGGCCAGTTCTCCGCGCCGATGTACAAGGTTCTCAATCCGCCCGAATCGCGAACCCAGCGGTGCATCTCCTGATATTTCTGGACGAAGCGCTCTCGCTCGAGACGCTCCTCGGTTTGATCATCGGCGTCGATGAGTTCGTGCCCTCCTCCGAGAATCTTCGTCACCGCCGGCTCGTCATGGTCCTGAACGGCAGAGACGAGCGCACGACCCGCCTCCTCGGGCGAGGGGAAAGTCATTTGGCTCGAGGGTTCCGCCAGACTTAGTTGAGGCCCCACCCCCAAGAGCGCGCACAGCACCAGCGCGGCACCTGCGGCCGGCCGAGGCAAGGGAAATCTTTTAAACCCGCGATACGTTGCATTCATCATTTCAATCTCCTTCGATCCGCATGACCATCGTCCCCGCATCGTTTTCATCGGTGACCCCCTCCTCCGCCATGGAAGCCGCCACCTCCGTGAAAGCCGCCGCCAAAGCTCGCCCTTCCGCGTGCGGCAAAACCCCTCGCCTCGCCTCCCTGATGAAAGCCGCTGAAAGCGCCGGAATGCATGCCGGCACCCGCATGGCCGAATGCTCCGGCGGCCGAATGTCCGCCCCCGAATCCGCCGCGGCCGCCGAATCCGCCGTGGCCGCCGAATCCGCCGTGGCCGCCGAATTCTCCGCTGTGGGGAGTGTAGGGGTGGTGGCCGTAAGTCAGGCCGTGTCCGTGCCAATCCGTTCCCCAGTTGTGCCACCCCCATCCGAAGCCGCCGAAGAGTCCGATACCAATTCCCAGGCCGAACTCGATTCCCGGCCCGTCGAAGTAGAACCCCGGATAGCCGATCCAACCCGGATAGAACGCGAGGGGATCACCATAGACGAGCCAGGGGTCGTATTCAGGCACATACACGACTTGCGGGTCGGCCGGCTCAATGTCGATTGTATTTCCCTGGGTCGTGACGGATTGCTGCGGCGTACTCTTCAGGTTGCCCGCCTGTTGCGCTCGGCGGCGCATCGTCTGAACCGCGTCGAGCACAGTCTGTTGTCCATTGACGTACGCCTCTCCAAGCGACGATGTCCATGACAGATTCTTGTCCATCATCGCGAGCAGCTCAGGAAACTGCGTGAGGCCCTTGACGCCGGGATCCCAGGATTGGGCATCAACCGCCTTGGCGAGCGCATCTCCCTTCAGACCCGGTTGTTGTTGTATCCATCGGTCCGCCACCACGATTTGCGTAGGATGAGTCGCTGCCGCCAGGATCTGTGCAACCAACGCATCGGGGTACAGGGCGATCGGCGCCACTAGCTCATCGAGCTCTTCCGTCGACTGCTGCGGCACTTGGGCAGCCGGCAGCTCTACCGGAGGGAACGGTTGTGCGTAGGCCTCCTCGCTGGCACAGCCTACTTGCAGGCACGCGAGCACCAGCGAGCTGGAGACCAGGAGCATCGAAATTCGGTTCGATCGATTCATAGCTACAAACTCCTGCGTAAACATGTCACGGCGGTAAAAATTGCCGCCGGGTCGCCAACAAGGTTCCTGTTCGAAGACTTCGCGACGATGTCGCCGGCTACCGTCCGCACTACATCTGCAATCTCGTGTGAAACCGGGCACCGAAGAGTCGCAGCGGCAACTGCAGCCGCCGTTCGACCTGTGCACTGCGGCTGATACCACTCACACACCAGTTGCAGAAGTGCTCGCAATTATTGGTCAACAGCCGATAGTCGTTCTCGCCGAGGCGCGAGCGAGCGCGCTGGACGATCTCTTCGGGCGCATACTGGGCCTCGGGGTGATCGACGATCTGCACCGGGCGGCCGTTCGCAAATCGAGCCAGAGACACCTCTTCGACCGGGCCGCACTGCCAGAACCCCGAGAGGCCCGAATAGTGCACCACCCGGCCGCCGCCGACGTACAAGCCATGGTGGGTGTATCCACGGCGCGAGGTCGTCAAATGCGCGCCGAGACGAGGCTCCCACTCGAGTCTCGATGCCCGCACACTCGAGTCGGGATTCACTCGGCTTTGCGCGTCGTGCATCGGAGTTTCCTTTAATGCGCCGCCGCTTGCGCGCTCGCCGCACCTGCGGCAGCGTGTTGCGGGACCGTCAGTCGGTACGCAAATACGCGCAAGACAAAAGCGGTGATCAGCACCGCGGCGACGAAGGCGAACATGCGAACTATATTCATGAGGCCAGGATGAGCGGCGGACCCTTCCTGGTGATTTCATCCCTCGGGCTCTCGATTACGAGTGAAACGACGCCTCGTCACCGCCGGCGTGTCGCTCCTGATTTCGTGCTTAATGCGCGCGAGCGCCGTGCAATCGACGCGCAACCCCTTATGCCCGGGGTCGCTCTATACGGCGCACGGTCGAGCGAACGACCCGGGCGCCTCGCCTCACCCCGGCGTTCGCGGTATGCCAGCCGTGGTCTTCTAGCGGTGACTCAGGGCCCAGATGTAGGCGGCGAGCGCCGACACCTGATCGGAAGTAAGCTGCGCACCCCCCATGGGCGGCATGGGGGAGCGGTATTTTTTGGGCTGCGGCACGCCGTCGGTGATGGTTTTCTCGATCGACGCGTAGCTGCCATCCCCCCACAGCCATTGGGTGTCGGTGAGGTTGGGACCCAGAGGCGTGCCCTTGGCGTCGGCGCCGTGGCAACCCGTGCAGGTCGCGCCGCCCACTTGACCGAGAAAGATGCGCTCACCGAGCGCAACCATCTGCTTGGTCGCACCGGCGGGAACGGGAAGGCTCGCCGTCGCGGCGGCAGCGCCGGCGTCCGGATGCGTACCTTCCGGAGGCTTGGCGTTATCCACACTCACTTCGCCGGCCGGTGCCGACTCGCTGGGGCAGGGCGTGAAGCTCGCCGCTTCTGCCTCGGCCCCGGATCCGCCGCGGTAGACGATACGGTAGATCCGTCCGCGGATATCATCCGAGACGTAGAGCGAACCGTCGGGTCCGACCGCCACGCCGGACGGTCGATGCGCGGCTTGGCCGGGCGCTTTCACCGCCCCTGCAAATCCGTCCGCAAATATCTCGCACCGACCCGAGGCATGCTCGCCCGCTAAGGCTTGGAACACCACGTTGTAACCACCCTGGGGATACGGCGCCCGATCCCATGATCCGTGGAAGGCGATGAACACGCCGTTGCGATAGTGGGCAGGGAACTGCTGCTTGTCGTACAGCGCCATCCCGTTGGGTGCCCAATGCGCTGGAAATGCTGCGATCGGGGCGATCTTGGTGGCGCACTGTCCCACCTTCTTGCCCCCGTCGCCGCCGTATTCGGGAGCGAGAACCAATTTGCGCTGGATACCGTCGTAGTAGCACTCCGGCCAGCCGTAATCGCCTCCCTGTGTCAACCGCAGCAACTCCTCGGCCGGCTGCGTGGCCTCCTCCTCGGGTTTGTACAGCTCCGGCCAGTTCGCATGCAGCTGGTCGCGTCCATGCTGCGTGACGAAGATATGGTCGGCGGCATCGATGCCGAAGCCTTCCGCATTGCGGATGCCCGTGGCGAAGCGTCCGGCCGGCGAGAAGGTTTGGTTCGTCTCATTCGCGTCATAGCGCCATATGCCTCCGCGCGTCTCGAGCTCCGTACACGGACTGATGCCCGGAGAGTGAAGAATGCGATTCTTCACCTGGCACGCATTGGTCGGGGTGGCCACGTCGATATACATGGAGCCGTCGCGATCGATCGCAAATGGGTGCATGGGATGATCTCCGGTCAGCGGCAGCCCTGTCACGACCGGCACGGCGGAACCCCGCGGAAGGATCGAGCCGGCCGGCAGCGCGTAGCGCACGATCTTGTCGTTGATCTCGGCATAGAGCCCGTCCTTGTACAGGCCGATACCGGTGCCGCCTGCGCCCCCGCTCTGCACGGTCTCGCCGAAGCGCCGATCCACGTTTGCCATACCCCTGCCGGTCGTGTCTTGCAGGGCCACGAGGAACCCGCCGGCGTGCGGTGTGTCGTTGCCGTAGTAGCGGCCGGACCAGGTGTTGACGTAGACGACCCCGTTCGGAGCCACGACCAGATCGCGGGCGTGTCCAATACCATCGGCGAAAATGCTGGCGCAGAAGCCGGCCGGCAGTTTCAACCCGCTGTCACTTTCCGGACAGACCGCGGTCTCGGAGCGTGCCGCCGCCGGCGTGCCTTGCGCCGCCGCCGAGGAAGCATTTGCGTACCAGCCACCGCACAGGACCAACGCAATCCACAATTGCATGCACCGACGTGAACGATCCATGACTCAACCTCCGAAGCGTGGCGATGCACCGCGGGCGTGCGTCAGGGAGAACCATCCGTTCGGCTAGCATAATGAGTCAAGTATGGCGGCGGATGTCGCGGTGATTACCGTTGAAATGTCCCCGATCCGCATTTATTTCGCCTGAAACCTCGATGCAGCCCCGCACCGCACAACGCGAGTCGCGCCTTAACGGCTACATGAACGAATATCTCGTGTGCCGGATGTTCGCGGACTCGCGCGTGCAGCGAATCTACGGCGGCACCAACGAAATCATGAAGGAGTTGATTTCGCGTTCGTTGTAGCGTGTAGCGATCCCTGGACGACCGCGTCCATGTCGAGGGACATGCCCATGGGAATGCCGATGGGCATTCCCACTAATAGTGAAACTTGTAGCGCAGCTCGGCGTAGATCTGGAATGGATTGTTCCAGTGCACGCCGCCGAAGGTCAGGCTGTTGTCGGTGAGCAAGTGCTTGTTGGCGAGGTTCAGAGCGGTGATCGATACCGACAGATCGCGGCTGATGTTGCGGCCCGCGGTCAGGTCGAGCACCGTGTAGCTCGTCAGGTGGGTCGGCGGCGCGAAGGCGTTGGACAGTCCCGAATTGACCGACAGGTTCGAACCGACGAAGAACCCTAGCGGCAGGTTCCCGTTGTACCCAAGATTCAGCGTGTTGCGCTGATCGTGGTCGAGCCCGATCGGGGGGTAGCCGCAGGCCGTGCCGGAAACCACGAGACCGCCGGTGATCGACCCGAAGCACTCCGCCGTCTGGTTCGAGTAGGCGAGGTGCACCTGTCCGTACGGCCAGAAGGCCGGTGAGCGCACCGTGAGCTCGCGCCCCTCGATGAGCGCCCCCTGGTCCGTGATCGGCAGATAAATGTCGGATTCGCCCAGCGGGTTGTGGTCGAAGAAGTTCGTCGACTCGGTGACGAAGTAGTCCGCTTCGATAGTCCAGCCCTGCACCGGAATCGTCACGCCGAATTGGCGTTCCGTGTCGCGCTCTCCGCGCAGCGGCAGGAAGGCGGTGTCACTCGCAGTTGCGTAACCTGCCAGCGGGCCTGCAAGCGTCTCCAGCGGCGGGGCTTGGTAGTACTTGCCCCAAAAGGCGCTTAAGACCCAGTCCAGCCGCGGCAGTTGGAAGGTCGCGCCGAACCGTGGGTCGGTCGTGTTCTCGGTGATACTGCTGCTCTGGAAGTGTGACTGACGCACGCCCACCGACAGGTTGAGCCTCTGCGTGACTTCGAAGGTATCCTGCAGCCAGGCGGTGATGAGCCCGCCGGTGGGACTCTCCAGCTCCGTGAGCGCCGGCGAGCTGTTGCCGGTGAATGCCAGATCAAAGTCTGCCTGATCCTGCTGGGCGAACCCGAAGACGCCGACATCCAGATGATTGCGGCCGGCATTCATTCGCAGATTTTCTTCGCCGCCCTCATACTGCGAGCTGTGGTGATAGGTGGTGATGGTCGGATAGTCGCCGGCGCCCCCGTCATAATCCGCCCGTTCGAAGTGATACATCAGCGAACTCGTGAGCACCGCCTCGTTCGCGAAGGTGTGCGCCCAAGAAAGAAGCGCGAAATTGTCCGCTTCACCCTGCACGTCGCCGAACTGCCCGACGCATTGCGGGTCGTCGGGGAGCGGCGCGGTGCAGTTCGGTATCTGGTAGTCGTCCTGGCGCATCTGGGCGACGAAGCTCACCGCATCCTGCCCAGTCGGGTTGTACTGCAAGTTGGTGAACGCACCGTACCCATGTGTCTGGTCATGGATTACCTGGGAGTCGGGAGTTTGCAGGCCGAGATTGCTGCGATTGCCCTCGACACTCGCGTAGTACGCGAAGTCGCTCGTGTGGCTCGCGACGCTCATGTAGTCGTCGGTCTGGCCAAAATTCCCGGCCGTGAGGTCGAGCTCGGCTTGGTTATCCCTGCTGAAGCCGCTTTTCGGGATCACGTTGAATATGCCGTAGGTGCGGTCACCCTCGTCCGCGAGATAGCTGCCCCGCTCGATCCCCAGCGTCTCCACGTCCTGAGGATTCAAGGCAGGGCCAAGGTTCTCCGCGATGTTGGTGTTTGGAATCTCGACCCCGTTGATCAGCCAGTTCGTCTGATGGCCGCCGCGCATGTGCAGCATGTCATGGGCTTGGTATGACCCGGGCACGTAATCGGTGATCATGGCGAGACTGTTGACGTTGGTCGCTCCCGGGGTGTTCTCGATATCCTCCTGACTCACCATCGTGATCGGGGTGACCGAGGCGACGACCGGCAGCCGCACCGCTGTCACCCTCACTTCGGCGAGTTCCGAGGGAGGCCGCAACACGATGTTGGCGAACGGAAAATATCCCGCCTTCACCGTGACCGGCTGGCTGACCGACGCGAAGTCGCGCTGCGAGATGGTGAGCATGTAGTCGCCGATCGCCACCGTCGGAAACGCGAAGCGGCCCGTCGAGTCCGTCTGCCGCTCTGTGGTCACGCGCGTGGCGGATTCGAGCACCACCTTCGCTCCCGCTACCGGCCGGTCGCTCTCGTCTCTAACGATGCCACTCACGGTGCCATAGGCCGCGGCCCAGCCACGCACCGGAAGAAAGAACATGAGAAGCACGAGGACTGCCGCCCCGGCAGTGGTGCCGGTGATGAGGCGCTGCGGCTTCGAGCCGCGCACCCAAGTGTAATGACTCATAATGACCTCGTTCCAAACCAAGAATTGAGAGGGATGCACTCACGCAAACCGCGGAAACGCGGCTTGCATCAAGCGCAGCAGATCTTCAAGTTCAGGCGAGGTGCGGGGGACCGCGGGACGAAGTTTGGCGTATCGGTCCGAAACCGAGGAGAGTCTGCGTGATGGCCGCCGGCAATTGCGGGCGCTCGAATGTCGTGCCGCCCGCCAGCACCGGCAGGGTTGGCAACGGCGCAGGTCCGCCGCTTTGTGCGTAGGGACAGGTTGGGTCGCCGTGCGCCCCATGCCCGTGGGCGGCGTGATCCATCGCCATGTGCATATGGTGGTGGCTCGCAGGCATCGCACCGGCCGGCGTGGCAGGCATGGGTGCATCGGCATCACACAGAACGAATGCCAGATAGCCATCGACCGGCGCGAGCATGAAGCCGGCCGGCACCAATCCGCGCAGGAGCACGAGCCCGAGGACGAGCAAAGAGGCCCAGCCGGGTTTCTTAATGTGGCGCATCCCTTCCATCATATCGCTGATTCCAGAACGATAGCGCAAGCCTTTCGAGCGTTAGAGGTATTTTGCCATTTTTCAGCACGGCGCGCGCTCCTCTTAATGCAGTAGGCCCGCCGGATTGCGCTACGCTTTGTGATCCGGCTTCAGCGTGGCCCACTTATAGTAAAATGCCGGTGTTTCCACTTCGTGGAGTCGACTGATGCGAACGCCGGCACGCTCGAGGATCATCGCGACCGCCTTCGCGATGCTCTGCGCGGGCTGTGCCGCCTACCGGCCGGCACCCCTGTCCGCGGTGCGCAACGCGCAGGCGATTCAGGCGCGCTCGCTCGATGACCCGCGCCTTTGGGACTTCATTGCCGCGGCACGCGCGGGCGCGCCCTCACGCGCCGGGAGCGGCGCTGACGACGGCGCTGCGGCGGACGGACAGGCCGGTAGAAATTGGGATTTGGCCAGCCTCACCCTCGCCGCGCTCTATTTCCATCCGAATCTCGACCTCGCCCGCGCCGATCTTGCCGAGGCGCGCGCCGGCGTTCGGACGGCCCGCCAGGTACCGAATCCTTCGCTGAGTTTCGAAGATCTGAGCTACGCCCCCGGGGCGCCGCCGGGCACGGCGTGGACCATCGCCCCGATCATCAACTTCATGATCGAGACCTTCGGCAAGCGCGAGAAACGCACCGCCGAGGCGACCGCCATGCTGCAGGCCGCGCGCGGCGAACTCAGGAGCGCATCCTGGCGGGTACGGGCAGGCGTACGCGACGCGCTGATCGACCTCTGGGCGGCGCAGCGACGAATGGATCTATTGCAGGCGAGACTCGATGCTCAGGGTCAGCTGGTCACCCTGCTCGAGCGTGGCTTGGCGGTGGGCGAGACCTCCGGCCTTGAACTCGCGCGTGAACGCGCCGACGGCAACCGGGTCAACCTCGCAGCCCGCGATGCCGAGCGAGCCGCGGTCGCGGCACGCTCGCAACTGGCTGCATCCATCGGCATCCCGCTGCAGGCGCTGGAGGGCGTTCGCCTCAGCTTCGATGCGTTCGATAAACCCGCGCAGCCCGAAGCCGCCGTGGCCGACAGCGACCTGAGGCAGGAAGCGCTCACCCAGCGCAGCGATGTGCAGACGGTCCTGGCGGACTACGCAGCGGCGGAGGCCGCGCTCGCACTCGAGGTGGCGAACCAATATCCGAACCTCACGTTGAGTCCGGGCTACGAATGGGATGCCGGCCGGCACCGCTACATGCTGCTGCCCGCCGTTGATTTGCCGCTCTTCAATCAAAACCAGGGACCGATCGCACAAGCACGGGCGCGCCGCGAGCAAGCCGCAGCTCGCTTTACCGCCCTGCAGACCCAGATCATCGAGTCGCTGGATGGCGCGACGGCGATGTATCGGGCGACCAATCAAACGCTCGCCACGGCCGATTCACTGCTGAGCGGGGAACAGGACCGCGAACGGCAAACCCTGCGGTTGTTCAAGGCCGGCGAGATCGACCGCCCTACGCTGTTGAGCGTGCAACTCGAGCGCATAGCCGCAGAAGAATCGAAGCTCGATGTCACCGTCCAGCAGCGCCAGGCACTGGCCGCGGTCGAAGACGCGCTTCAGCATCCCTTTTTCGGATCGGCATGGCCGGCCGATGCCGACACCAATCCGCGCACCGCCGCCCTTTTTTAAGGTCCTGCAGCCTCGGCGCCGGCCTCACGCCGCCGAGGCCAGGCGCCCCTCGCGGTAGTCGGCGAGCGCCTGCTCGATTTCCTCGCGGGTGTTCATCACGAACGGACCGTACTGCACCACCGGCTCGCGCAGCGGCCGCGCCGCCAGCAGCAGAAAGCGCGCACCCGCGGCTCCCGCCTGCACGCGCACGCTGTCGCCGTCGGACAAAACGCCCGCCGCGCGATGCGGCAGGGATTTGGCCGCGCCGGCCGCGCCGATCTCGACGTTGCCTTCGTAGGCGTAGAGGAAGGCGTTGTGACCCGCGGCCAGCGGCGCGCTGAACTGCGCTCCGGCCGGCAGGTGCACGTCAAAGTACAGGGGATCCGTACCGAGCGCCGCGCCGCCGCCATTGACCGGGCCGCTCGTGGACTTGCCGTCCAGAGTGAGCGTGCCGGCAATGACCTTCACTTCGCCGCCCTGCGGCAGCTGAACCACCGGTATCTCGCCGGCCGGAATGTCTCGATAGGCCGCCGGCTTCATTTTGTCCTTCGCCGGCAGGTTGAGCCACAGCTGGAAGCCGCGCATGCGCCCTTCGCTCTGCTGCGGCATCTCGGAATGGATGATGCCGCGCGCCGCGGTCATCCACTGCACGCCGCCGGGGCCCAAGTCGCCGCGGTTGCCGAGGTGATCCTCGTGGCGCATGTGGCCGTCGAGCATGTAGGTCACCGTTTCAAAGCCGCGATGCGGGTGCGCCGGGAAGCCGGCGATATAGTCGTCCGGATTATCGGAATAGAACTCATCGAGCATGAGGAATGGATCCACATGCAGCCCGCGCTGGCTGCCCAGGCTGCGGCGCAACTTCACCCCGGCGCCGTCGGAAGTCGGCATCGATTCGATGACGTGAATCAGGCTGCGAGTATTCATGGCTTTCTCCTGCTGTCTCTGCTGTATCTGCTGCATCTGAACGACGGCCGTCACGCGGCAAGGCGCGCGATCTGCGCCGCGGCCTTGGCCAAGCCGGCTTCCTTGCTCTCCAGGCTCACGTTCAGTCCTTCGGCATACACGAATTCGACGTCGCCGATGCCGATAAAGCGCAGAAAGTCGCGCACGTAACTGCTCTGCGTGTCCAGCGGCGTGCCGGCATAGAGTCCGCCGCGGGCGGCAAACACATACGCCCGCTTGCCGGTGAGTTGACCCACCGGTCCCTTGTCGGTGTATTTGAACGTCACGCCGGCGCGCGCGATGTGATCGAAGTATGCCTTCAACTGCGACGGCACGCCGAAGTTGTACATGGGCAAGCCGAGGACGATCACATCGGCCTGTTGCAGTTCATTGATCAAGGCGTCGGAGTACGCCACGACCCCATGCTGGGCGGCATTGCGCTCTTCCGGCTTGGTGATGAAGGCGGAGAAGCGCTCGGCGTTCAGATGCGGCACCGGCTCGTTCGCGGCCACATCGCGTTTCACGAACTTCGCGCCGGGATGGCTTTCGCGGAAAGCGGCGACGAACTGGTCGGCGAGCCGGCTGGACTGGCCGTTGCCATTGATACTGGCGTTTATCTGCAGCACGGTGGTCATGGTCTTTCCTCTTGAATCTGTTAGGACGATCTAACGTGGATGTATTTAAGTATTGATTGGATAGATAAAAAAGCAGAATATTTAGGGGATATCTATCTATCTATTGAATGGATAATTTCATGGAACACCCACGAATTACCCTGGAGCAATGGCGCTCGCTACTGTCCGTGGTCGATGCCGGCGGCTACGCCCAGGCGGCTGTGGCATTGCACAAAAGTCAATCAGCGGTGACGTATGCCGTGCAGAGGATGGAGGCGCTGCTCGGCGTGAAAGTGTTCGAGGTGGTCGGCCGCAAGGCGCATCTAACGCCCACCGGCGAGGTACTGTACCGCCGCGCCAAAGCCTTGCTGGAGGAAGCCGGCGCCCTGGAAGGGGCTGCCGCCGGTTTGGCGGCAGGGTGGGAACCGGAACTGCGGCTCGCGGTGGAGATCATCTTTCCGACATGGCTGCTGCTGCAATGCTTCGCACGCTTCGGCGAAGAGCGGCCGCAGACTCGCATCGAGCTCTACGAGAGCGTGCTCAGCGGCACCGAGGAAGCATTGCTACAGCGCAAGGTCGATCTGGCGGTCTGTTCGCAAATCCCGCCGGGCTTTGCGGGTGATCCGCTGATGCGACTGCGCTTCATGGCGATGGCGCACCCGGAACATCCGTTGCACCGGCTCGGGCGCGAACTGACGCTGCAAGATCTGCGCAAGCACCGCCACCTCATGATCCGCGACACCGGCAGCCAGCGTCGCAGCGGCAGTTGGCTGGGGGCGGAGCAAAGCTGGACCGTGAGCCACAAGGCGACGTCGATTCATGCCGCCGGCATGGGCCTGGGGTTCGCCTGGTTTCCGGACGAGATGGTGCGCGGCGAATTGCAGCACGGCGAGCTCAAGCCGCTGCCGCTGCGCGAGGGCGGTGAGCGCTGGGCCGAGCTCTACCTGGTATTCGCCGACCGCGATTACGCAGGTCCCGGCGCGCTGCGATTGGCTGAAATCATCCGCGAACACGTGTCCGAGCAATGCCGCGGGCTGGGCAACGAGCCCGTCCAAGCGGAGACAAAATGACCGGGATCGACAAAAAAACCACGCGCGGCGCACGGAGCGCGGCGCGGACTCGAGGCATGACCGGCGCCGTGATGATTTTGCTTCTCGCCGGATGCGCTTCCTCGCAGGCCGTCCTCGTCGGCCGGGCCCGACCGGCGATATCGCCGGATCAGGTGCGCATCTACCTGCAGCCCCCTGAAGCCCGGTACGAGCAGATCGCAAATCTTGCCGCCTCGAGCCGAGGATCCTTCTCGTTCACGGCGGCCGGCAAAATGGACACGGTCATCGAGCGCCTCAAGCGGCAGGCGGCAAAGCTCGGCGCGAACGGCATTCTGCTGCACGGCGTGGCCGATCAAACCGGCAGATCGGTGGGCGCCGCAGTGGACGTTGAAAACCAGTCCACGCATTCACCGTATGGTCTCGGTTTCAGCGGCTGGGCGTTCTTCTATCCAAAGGCGGGAGACGGCGTCGCGATATACGTCGAGCCCAAGTAAGACCCCCCATCCACGCCAAATCCTCTCATTCACGCGGTGTTTCGCTGCGGCACCGACGGGAGAATTCGTACCGATCCGACTCGGCCTCCAGTTCCACCGAGAGGCGCGCGATCAGATCCTCGACGCCGGCCGCGCGCGCCGCCGCCGATTTCACCAAGTGCTTGGCGAGCGGACCGATGTATCCGGCCAGGCATCGCTCGAAATATCGCAGCTGCACGGCATTGAAATGCTGGACGGCGGAGAGCGCCGCTGCCGCGTTCGCCGCAGAAGGTCGTTGCGGCCGTTCCGAGGACAGCTGCGCCTTGATATAGGCGCACAGCCGCGCATAATGCGGCTCCCGAGGCGGGGGGAAGGCGTCCATCCAATGCTGCGCGCTGAGGAAGAATTCCAGGCTCTTCGACGGCGGCACATCCTCTATCCGAAACGTCAGAATGCTCAGCTGTTTGTGGACCGCCCTCTCCACTTCACGGCGTACTTGGGGCGACAGATTGCTGTTGGCGGAATAGACCAAAAGCATGACGCGGGCCGAGGAAATGGCGTCCATGATTTCCGCCGCCCAATCCGCCGAGGGGGCTATATCGCGCGGCGCGACCCAGCAATCGACGCCCTGCTCTTCCAGCCGTGCAACCACCGCGAAGGCGCAGTCATGATCCGGCTGGGAGTAGCTGATGAATACGTCGCGTGCCATCCGTTATTTCTCGAGCAGCTGCAAGGCTTTTTCGAGGCTCTTGCGCATGCGATTGAAGGAACGGGTCAGGGACGCGATTTCCTTGGCGCCGCGCCGGGAGAAATCCTCGGCAGACATATCCCCAAGGCTCAGTCGATCCGCGATCCGCGCGATCTGCCGCACCGGCCGCACGACCAGAAGATACAGCACCGCGTTGACCACGAAGAATACCGCGGCGAATACCGCCGCCAGCGAAACCATGAATGCCTGAAACGCCCGGTCCGCGTTCGCGGCGGCGTTGGCGACGGGCACTGAGACGATTTGCGCGCCGACGACTTCATTGTCCTGCCAGCCGAAGCCGTTGCCGTTGCCGTAGCGCGCGATGAGGGTTCGAGGCGCCGCGGAGGGGGTGCTGTGGCAGGTCGAGCACTGCGCCTCGTTGCGGATGGGCCGCGCCAGGTACAGCGATTTGCCCATCGGGGTATCGCGCTCTCCCACCATCTCTCGAGCGTGCGCATCGCTGCGGAATCGTTGAATGATGTCGCTTTCCCAGTCGACGGCTCGATCGCGGGGGTTCATCGGATTGAGAGTGGCCTCCTTGTACGTGTACTCGGGATGGCGCGCGCGAAGCCGCAGGAAATTCTGCGTCGCCGCGTAGAAGGGCACGCTTTGCGGCGGAAATTCGCTCTGAATCCGCTCGCTGAGCAGGGGCAGGATCTCGTTGGCCGTATAGTCGCGAATGGCCAGGGCGCTGTCCATCATCAAGCCGGCCTCGGCGAATACTTCGCGCTGCGCGTTGGCTTCGAGAATGCTCCGGCACGCATATCCAGCCGTCAGTGCAGCGACTATGAACACCGCGCCGAGCGCCAGGTTGATTCGAGTCAACAAACTCATGCTGCAGCAACCCCGCACTTCATTGGATATTCCGCGCGCCCGTGCGGTTAAACGCGCTTTGGGTGGTGTCGCAAGGCGACATTCTTGCGGATATAGTAGATGATTCGGCCCGATAACTCACGCGTCCGTCCTTTAACCAACCGTAGGAATTCTTGGAATGCCAGCGAGAGTCAGCCTCGATCACCTCGAGATCGACATGGTATTGCACGACTTCGTCAACCATGAAGCCATACCCGGCACCGGTGTCTCGGAGCAGGCGTTTTGGCATGGATTTGCGGGCCTGGTGAGCGCATTGGCGCCGCGAAACGCAGCACTGCTCTCGCGGCGCGACCGATTGCAGGAACAGATCGATGCCTGGCACCTGCAACACCCGGGCGCCGCCTTCGAGCGCTCCCGCTACAAGGCATATCTGCTCGAGATCGGCTACCTGGTGCCCGAGAAGCAGCCTTTCGCCGTCGATACCGCCGACGTGGACGCGGAGATCGCGCATATCGCCGGGCCGCAATTGGTGGTGCCGGTCAACAACGCCCGCTATGCCCTCAACGCGGCCAATGCGCGCTGGGGCAGCCTGTACGACGCGCTCTACGGCACCGACGCCATTCCCGAGGACGGCGCGGGCCGCGCCGGCCCATACAATCCGCAGCGCGGCGCCAAGGTCATCGCCTTTGCCCGTGATTTCTTGGACGAGCACTTTGCGCTCGCCGCCGGCTCGCATCGCGATGCCGTGGCCTATCGCCTTGCCGGGCAGAGGCTCGAAGTTCAGCTGAACAGCGGCGCGGCGACGCACTTGAACGACGAGACCGCGTTCCGCGGCTTCCAAGGAGAGGCCGGCTCCCCGTCGCTGCTGCTGCTGGCCCACCACGGGCTGCACGTGGAATTGCATATCGACCGCTCGCACCATATCGGCCGCGATGATTCCGCCGGCATCAGCGATGTGCTGCTGGAATCCGCGATCACCACGATTCAAGACTGCGAGGATTCGGTGGCCGCGGTGGACGCGGCGGACAAGGTCCACGTCTACCGAAACTGGCTGGGACTGATGAACGGCAGCCTGCAGGCGCCCGTCGAGAAAGGCGGCGAAACATCCCTGCGCCGCTTGAACCCGGATCGGCGGTATCGGACGCCGAGCGGAGCGGATCTGATTCTGCCGGGCCGCAGTCTGATGCTGGTGCGCAACGTCGGCCACCACATGCTGTCCGACGCCGTGACCCTGCGCGGCGAGCCCATACCGGAAACTTTCATCGACGCGGCGGTGACGGCGCTCATCGCGCTGCACGATCTGCGAGGCGCGGGCGCCGGGCGCAATTCGCGGTCGGGATCGGTGTACATCGTCAAGCCGAAAATGCACGGGCCCGAAGAAGTCGCCTTTGCCGCAGAATTGTTCGCCGCCGTCGAAGAACTGCTGGGTCTGGCCGGCAACGTTTTGAAGATCGGCATCATGGATGAGGAACGCCGCACCAGCGTCAACCTGGCGGAATGCATTCGCGCCGCACGCCACCGCGTGGTGTTCATCAACACGGGATTTCTCGATCGAACGGGCGACGAAATCCACACCTCCATGAACGCGGCGGCCGTGACGCGCAAGAGCGAACTCAAGAAGGCCGTGTGGCTCGACGCCTACGAACGGCAAAACGTGGATATCGGGCTTGCCTGCGGCCTGCGCGGCAAGGCGCAAATCGGCAAGGGCATGTGGGCCATGCCGGATCTCATGGCCGACATGCTCAAGACCAAGGTCTCGCAACCGCAAGCCGGCGCGAACACCGCCTGGGTACCCTCCCCGACCGCCGCGACCCTGCATGCCCTGCACTATCACCGGGTGAACGTCGCGCAAGTGCAAACTCAGCTCGCGGGCCGGACGCGCGCCTCGCTCGACGACATCTTGACGCCGCCGCTCGCGGCGGCTCCGCGGTGGAGCGCGGCCGACATCGAAGAGGAGCTCAACAACAATGCGCAAAGCATCCTGGGCTATGTGGTGCGTTGGATAGATTCCGGAATCGGCTGCTCGAAAGTTCCGGATTATTACAATGTCGCATTGATGGAAGACCGCGCCACACTGCGAATTTCCAGCCAGCACATGGCCAACTGGCTGCACCACGGCGTGTGCTCGGCCGAACAGGTGATGCAGGCGCTGCGCCGCATGGCGGCGGTGGTGGACGGACAAAACGCCGCCGATCCCGCCTATCGTCGGCTTGCCGATGATCCCGACGGCAATATCGCCTTCAAGGCCGCCTGCGACTTGATTTTCAAGGGCCGCGAGCAACCCAACGGCTACACCGAGGCGATTCTGCACGCCCGCAGGATCGAGCGGAAGGCGCAGTAGCGCACGGCGGCGCGCGACGTCGACAACGCACGCAGTGTCGGCAACGCTCGCAGCGTCAAAAGCCGCGTGTTTAGGAGCCGTCCTGGTCCAGGAGCCGCCGGCGTAATTCCGACAACCGCGGCTCCCAAGGCTGCTCGCGCTCGAACCAGGCCGCCAGCGACAGCAGGCGCGCATCCTCGCCCAGGGGCGCCGCGAGCTGCACGCCGATGGGAAGTCCGCTGCTCGACATTGCGAGCGGCAGGGAAATCGCCGGTTGGCCGGTCACATTGAACAGCTCCGTGTAGGGAGCATAGCGGTACGAATCCTGATTCCAGCGCTCAAAATCGAACGCCTCGGTCCGCCCGTCGATTTGTCCCGTGTGCACCGGCAGCCCGGCCGTGGCCGGCAGTAGCAACACATCGATGCTTCTGAAGGCATCCGCCATGTCTCGAGTGGCCGCGGTGAGCGCGCGTCGTGCGCGCACATAGTCGACGGCCGTATTGCGTCTTCCGATTGCCACACAGGCAGCGGTGAGCGCCTCGATCTCGTTGGGCCGCGGATCCCGTCCCACTCGGCCGCGGTAGAAATCGACTTCCTCGGCGATGGCGATCATCCAGACACGGGCCGAAATCTCTCCTATATTCGCCGAGTCCGGATAGCGAAACTCGCTGACCGTGTGACCCGCGCTGCGCAGCGCCGCCGCTGCCCGCTCCACCGCGGCGCCGATCTCATCATGGGGTGCGATCCCGCCGGGCGCGCGCAACGCTATCCCGATGCGCAGCGGGGGAACCGGTATTGCAGCCGCCGCGGCAAATGCTCGCGCCGGCCGCGTGAAGGGATAGCGCGACGTGGATTCGGCGCCGCTCGTCAAGTCGAGCATCAGCGCGGAATCGCGCACCGAGCGGGTCAAGACATGTTCGCAGTCCAAACCGCCCGCCAACTCATCGTGCTGGGGACCGACGGGCACCCACCCGCGGCTGGGCTTCAATCCCACGAGACCGCACGCGGCGGCGGGAACGCGGATAGATCCACCGGAGTCCGTGCCATGCGCGATGGGCACCATGCCTGACGCCACCGCCGCCGCAGCTCCGCCGCTCGATCCACCGGGGCTGCGGCTCATGTCCCAGGGATTCTGCGTCGGTCCGCGCCAGGTGGGCTCGCAAACGAACTCGCCGGCGAACTCGGGCGTATTGGTACGGCCCAGTATCGACAGCCCCGCACGGCGCCAGCGAGCCGCCAGCGGCGCATCCTGCGTCGCGGCCGGCAACCCCTCGAGCCACCGGCATGAGGAGGTGAGATGCAGTCCCGCGACCTCGATATTCATATCCTTGGCCAGAAAGGGAACCCCGACCAGCGGTGCCGCCAAATCCATCGCCGGCGCGGCAGCACGGGCGCCCTCGAAGTCGCTTTCAACCACAGCGTTCATTCGAGGGTTGAGCGCTTCGATTCGTTCGATCGCGGCTTCGGCCAGCTCGAGCGGCGTCGCTTCCCCGCGATGAACCAGTTCGGCAAGGCCGACGGCGTCGAACTTCATATATTCTTCAGGCTGCATGACGTTCCTCGAGCTGCATAAACATTCCTCGCGCCGCATGACATCTCTCGAGTCAGTGCTTCTCGGCGCTCCAATCGCGCTGACGCGCCGCCCTCTCCCCCGCCGGATCCAGGGGCTCGCCGGCAATTTGACCCTCGACCAGCATCAGAATAGTCGCCGGCATCGTTGAGGCGGCCGTTCGATATTCGGAGGAACTGCCCGTACCGCCGGAACCTTGTACCAGGGCCTGCACCTGCCACCCCTTGCCGTGGCGGCATGCGAGGCCGGACTGCGGCGCGGCGGCCAGCGTGAACGTGCGGCAGTAATCGCCGGATTTCGCCAGGAAACTGAGCCCGATCAGCACCCCGGAGCGGCTCGACTGCTCGGCGACGAGCTGGCTCGACAGCGCCTGCGCCAGCTCTCCGCGCGCGAGAAGCTCGCCGCCGGCGCCTCGCACGAACGGCGAGCCGGCACGTCCCCAGATGAGAAATCCCACGCCCACGCCTACGAGCACGCTGGCCGCCAGCGTCCCCGCCGTGCGCCACCGCCGCCGGCGCGCTACGCCGCGATCATACGTCGCGCGCGCAGCGTCGCGCAGATTCACTATTTTGCGCTCCGTATCCGCGGCGCCCTGCGCCGCCGTCAGGAGACGCTGCGGCATCTCTTCCGAAAGTTCGGCGGCGTACGCAGCTTGCACCTGCAGACGCAAAGCTCGATGCTGAGCGATGCGCGCCGCGATCTGCGGATCCTCGCGCATGGCCGATTCCACGGCCTCGCGCGCGACCGCGTCCAACTCGCCGTCCGCATAGGCCATGAGAATTTCATCGGAGATCGTCACGCACCCTCACCTTCCGTCCCCAGCATGGCTTGCAAGGCCTCGCGGCCCCGCGCCAGGCGGCTGGTCAGCGTGCCGATGGGGACATCGAGCACATTCGCCGCTTCCCGGTAGGGCAGTCCCTCGACGAGCACGAGACTGACTGCTTCGCGCTGGTCTTCCGGCAGCCGAGCCATCGCCGAGTGGACGGACAGCAATTCTGCCTCCCGCGCCATCGAGTCGATCCCCACATTGTCTCCCGCCTCCGCGGCCAGGAAAACCTTATCGCGCCGCCCGCGCGAACGGAGTTCGTCGATCCAGGCGTTTCTGACGATCTTGAACATCCAACTATCCAGCCGCGCATCGCTGCGCCATTGATCCAACCGTGTCAACGCCCGCTCCACGGCGATTTGCACAGCATCGTCCGCGTCGTGCGGATTGCCCGTCAAATTTCGCGCATATCTTCTGAGCCTCGGCAACAACGCGACGATTTGCTCATGGATGATCCGCGGTGTCTCACTCGTACTCATGGGATGGACGTTCGAGATTCGATGTTTCTTCCAATCATTGTAGCAGCGGATGGAAAATATCCGCCTAGAATGCCCGACGGGTCCGACGCGAAGCGAGAATTTCAGCATGCGGGTTTTGAAGCGCTGCATCCTATCCATGACATTGGCAGTCACGGGGGCCAATGCCCAGTTACGGCTGCCCGCCATACCGTTGCCCACGCTCCCCGTGCAGACCCTGCCGCAGACGCTGAGCCAGTTGCAGGCGCAACCTTCGGATCAGCTGAGCGGGCTGCGCCGCCTTGAAATCGCCCGGCTCATTCGCGCGAACCACCGGGTCGTGGATACCGATCAGGACGGCGATCCCATCGTTCGCAACGAGATTCTCAGCCTGTCGCCGGCGGATGCCGCGGTGGACGGCGCCCGTGCCGGCGGATTCACGGTCGATCGCGAGCAACTCATCACCCCGATGAACATTCGGCTGGTGGTATTCAAGGCACCGCAGAACTTGTCGACGAAGCAAGCATTGCGCATCTTGCGCGAAGCCGACCCCGGCGGAAGTTACGACTACAACCACATCTATGGCGGCGCCGGTTCGCTCCAGGGGACACCCGCCGCCGGCGATGCACCCGCCTCTACATCCGCGCAGAACGCGCCCGCGCCGTCCCGAGCGCGCATCGGCTTGCTGGATACGGGAGTCGACGCGACGCACCCGGTTTTCCGCGACTCAGCCATCCATGCATGGGGATGCGGCGACCGCCCCGTTCCGGCGGCTCACGGAACGGCCGTCGCATCACTGTTGATCGGACGGAGCGAGAAATTTCAAGGCGTGCAGCCGGGCGCCGAACTGTACGCGGCCGACGTGTATTGCGGCCGCCCCACCGGCGGAGCGGTGGACGCATTGGTGGCGGCATTCGGCTGGCTGGTACAAGAAGGAGTCCCGGTCATCAATGTCAGTTTGGTCGGCCCGAAGAACCTGATGCTGCAGAGGGTGATCGGCAGCTTGACCGCCGGCGGCTACATTATCGTCGCGGCGGTCGGCAATGATGGCCCCGCCGCACCACCGCTGTACCCCGCCTCATACGCCGATGTGGTCGGCGTCACGGCCGTCGACTCGCATCGTCGCGCGCTCATCGAAGCGGCACGTGGGCCGCAGGTCATGTTTGCCGCGCCCGGTGCGGATCTGGCGGCCGCGGACGGCACTCAAGGCTATGCCGCCGTCCGCGGCACCTCGTTTGCGGCGCCCTTCGTCGCCGCGCTGCTGGCCTCGAGGATGGAAAAACCCGACGTCGGCGCTGCGTCGGCCGCCATCGATGCGCTGGCGAAGACGGCCATCGACCTGGGGCCGCCGGGCCGGGATTTGACATATGGCTTTGGCCTGGTCGGTGAGGATCGTCGAATCGATCCCGTGCCGCTGACGCATCGCTGATGCCAATCGAAATGGAAGAAATCGCTCTTCTGCGTCGTATCAACAGTGAAGGCCGCGGATTGTCCGCGGGCACGCAGGAGTACGACATGAACAACAGACACGTATTGGCCGCCGCCGCCGTATTGGCCTTGACCGCACCGGCATACGCCGGCCACTTGGGAGGCATGGGCAGCTTGGGCGGAAGTTTCAGCGGATCGGGCGGCGCGGGCCGATTGGGCGGCACGGGCAGCCTCGAAGCGCACGGCACCGTCAGTGATGCTCGCAGCTCGGTGAACACCAAGCCTGTGTCCAAGGCCGCCGGAAAAACTGTCGATAAGGCAGAGGGCGCAACCACATCCGCCGCCCAGGCCGGCGCTACCGCCGCGAACTCGGCCGAGAAAAGCGCAACCACTGCCGCCGTTTCGGCCTCCAAGGAAACGGCAACCACCGCAGCTACGGCAGCTGCGTCGCCCGCGGCGGCCGCGGCTAAGTCACCCGGCACGGCAACGCCGAGCGCGGCGGCGCCAAGCACCGCAACACGCAGCGACTCTGCCGATATCGCGGGAAGCGTTAGTCAGACCGTCGATGCCGGGGGTCGGCATGCATCGGCCGGCGCCAACGGGGCACTGGATGCACAGCGCTCCGGCGGATCCTCATCGGCGACAGTCACCGGTGCCGCGAACGCGTCTTTGAACTGATCAGGCTCAGATTGATCAGGAAAGGCGGCCGCGCACTAGGAGGGAGCAGTTCCGTTCCTTTTGTGCCGTGGTGTCGAGCGGTACGAGAATTCGACTGGGATGGCTGATGCCGCGGCCGGGCAACTGTTCCCCGGCGCCCGGCCGCGGCATCAGCCTCCCGGGCGAATGCCAGCCCAACGGCTCAACATCACTGTGCCAAGGTTAGGTCCTTACCGTGATTCCCGCGTTCTGACGGGCGGTTCTGGACTGAACCTGGACGGACCAGCGGCAATCAGGTACAGTGCCGCCCAGCTTAATTCGGGTTGGCGCTCGGTCAGCGCCACCCTAAGCTCGCGGTCCGTCCTCGACGCACTTCGCTTTTTCACCCTCCTCGCTGCTGACCGCTGCAGAAGCAAATGCTTCTGTCGTGCGAGTCCACCTATCTTTTAAGGATTTTTAATGTCATTTTCCGATCTCGGGCTATTGCCCGAATTGCTGCGTGCTGTCGCCGATAAGGGCTACGATTCGCCTTCTCCCATTCAAGTTCAGGCGATTCCGGCGGTGCTCTCCGGCCGCGACGTGCTCGCCGGCGCGCAAACCGGCACCGGCAAGACCGCCGGCTTCGTGCTGCCCATTTTGCAGCGGCTTAGCCGCAGATCAGGCGAACGGCACCAGCCGTGCGCCCCGTGTGCTGGTGCTCACTCCCACCCGCGAGCTTGCCGCGCAGGTAGCTCAGAGCGCGCGCGACTACGGCAAGTACATGCAGCTGCGCACCTACCAGGTCTTCGGCGGTGTGAGCATCAACCCGCAGATCAGCGCTCTGCGCAGCGGCTGCGATATCCTGGTCGCGACCCCCGGCCGCCTGCTCGATCTCGCTCAGCAGCGCGCCGCAGATCTTTCCAAGGTGCAGACGCTGGTGCTCGACGAAGCCGATCGCATGCTCGACATGGGCTTCATCAACGACATTCGCAAGATCATCAAGCTGCTGCCGCAGAAGCGGCAGAATCTGCTGTTCTCCGCCACCTATTCGGACGACATCCGCGGCTTGGCGGAGCGGCTGCTGCACGATCCCCTGTCGATACAAGTCGCGCCGCGCAACGCACCCATCGAGCTGGTCGAGCAGCGCGCCTATCGCGTGCAAAAGGAACAGAAGCGGCACCTCTTGGTGCATCTGATCCAAGAAGGCCAATGGCGCCAGGTGTTGATTTTCACGCGCACCAAGCACGGCGCGAATCGCCTCACGCAACAGCTCGAGGGCGCCGGCATTCGAGCGGCGGCCATTCACGGCAACAAGAGCCAGGCCGCACGCGTGAAGGCCCTCGACATGTTCAAGAATGGACAGGTCACGGCATTGGTGGCCACGGAGGTCGCCGCACGCGGCCTCGACATCAAGGAACTGCCGCAGGTGGTCAACTACGAACTGCCCAATGTGCCGGAGGACTACGTGCACCGCATCGGCCGCACCGGGCGAGCCGGCGCCGCGGGCGAAGCCATCTCGCTGGTGTCGAGCGACGAATCCGGATTGCTGCGCGACATCGAACGGGTTCTACGCCGCAGCATTCCGACGCTGCCCACACCGGTTTTCAAGATAGTCGAGTCGGCGCAGCAGCCGGCCTCTCACGGCGATCGAGGCGATCGCGCCCCGGCGAATCGCGGCTCCGGCGATCGTCCGCAGGGCCAGGGCCGCCAGGGTCATCACGGTCACGGCGGTGGCCGCGATTCGCGCCGTGCGCCCGGCGGTGCCTCAGGCACGAGAAGCTTCGGCCAGCAGCGCGGCCGCTCCCGCTAGGACAGTTTGGGAACCAGTTCCCGCAGATAGTCTGCGAAGTCGTCGCCCAAGCTCGGATGCTTCAGGCCGTACTCCACGGTGGCCTGCAAGTATCCGAGCTTGCTGCCGCAGTCGTAGCGCTTGCCTTCGAACTCGAAGGCATACACCGGCTCGCGCTGCATCAGCCGTGCAATACCGTCGGTGAGCTGGATCTCGCCGCCGGCACCCTTGCCGATCTTCGCCAGATCGTCGAAGATCGAGGCGGCCAGCAAGTAGCGGCCGACGACCGCGAGCGTGGACGCTGCCTTGTCGGGCTTGGGCTTTTCGACGATGTGAGACATCTTGCCGACGCGTGGCGCGATATTGCGCTCCAAGGTCACGATGCCGTACTTGTCCGTATCCTGCCGCGGCACGTTTTGCACGCCGAGCATGCTGCCCCCATGGATCGCATACGCCTCGGCCATCTGCTTGAGGCAGGGCACCTCCGCATCGATCAAATCGTCGGCGAGATGCACCATGAAGGGCGCATCGCCGACGACGGGCCGCGCGCACAGCACGGCATGACCCAGCCCCAAGGGCGCGGGCTGGCGGATGTACACGCACGATGCCCAGCTCGGCAGAATGCCGCGCAGCGTGTCGAGCAATTCTTGTTTGCCCTGAGCCTGCAGCACGGCTTCGAGCTCGGGGTTGCTGTCGAAATGATCCTCGATGGCCCGCTTGGAACTTCCGGTGATGAAGACCAAGGTCTCGGCCCCGGCGGACAGCGCCTCGTCGACCGCATACTGGATGAGCGGCTTGTCGACGACCGGCAGCATCTCCTTCGGGCTGGCCTTGGTGACCGGAAGAAATCTCGTGCCGCGTCCGGCGACGGGGAACACGACTGTTTTTACGGCTTTGTGTGGCATGGGAGAAATAATAACGGATTTCCTCGGGAAACGCCGTCGGACAATTCTCACAGCCTAGCGAAGCTTGACGATGGCATGCGTCTCGAAGCTGCTCCACGCATGACAGGCCGGGCACTGCCAGTAGAAGCTGCGCCCGGAAAAGCCGCATTCATTGCACCGGTATTTCTCGGCATGCGCCAGCAACGCCCCGATCTCGTGCGCAGTGCGCTCGTGCTGCGCCCGGCCCGCCTGCCATACCGCCTGCAACGTGGCATCCTCCGAGAATACTCTTTCGAACGAGGCGCGAAGCGGCGCGGCGTCCACCAAATCGGCGGCGATGGCGGCGAACACCAGCCGCTTCACGTCGCCGAAGTCCCGCGCCTCGGCCTGCGCCGCGAGTTCGCGGAGCACCGCATCGCGCGCTTCGGGCACCGCCAGGCTTGAGCAGATGCGGCAGCTCGTCCTGCAGCAGCTGCGGCGAATCGCTGAGTGCCTGCCGCAGCAGGCGTACGGCCAGCTGCGGCTGCGCGTCGCGCTCGGCGATTTGCGCCCGCAGCAGGGCGGCCCGCGGAAACGGCTTTGCCTCGTGGCGAGCCTCGCGCAACAAGCGCCGCGCCTCCGCGGCGTCGCCGCGCTCCATGGCAAGCGTCGCCAGTTCGCACAGGTAATGAGCCGCGACCGTGCGCGGCGGCGCTGCCTTGATGCGCGCCAGCTGCCGAAAAGCGCCGAGCGCCTGCTGCCAATCATGCTGCCGCTCGTAGACCAGGCGCAGCGCATCGAGCGCGCTCGCGCGCAGACGCGGAACCTCGCTCACCTGCTGAAACAAGCCCTCCGCGCGGTCGAGCAGCCCGGCCCGCAAATAGTCCTGCGCCAGCGCGAGCAGCGCCTGCTCGCGATGCTCCGGAGCCAATACATCGCGCGCCAGTAGATTTTGATGGATGCGGATGGCGCGCTCCACTTCGCCGCGCCGGCGATACAGGGAACCCAGCGCAAAATGGGTCTCGATGGTATCGGCGTTGGCATCCATCAACTTCAGGAACATGTCGAGCGCCCGGTCGGGCTGCTCGGTCACGAGGTAATCGAGCCCCGTCAGATAGTCCGGATGCAGCTTGCCGAGAGAGCCGGGCCAGCGCTTGCCCCAGCCGAAGTGCCCGGCCAGTATCCCGATGACCAATGCCGCAACCACCAAAGCCCAAACCGACAGTGGTAGGTCGGTCATTTGCCCAAGACCGCCTTTAAGGTCCTAAATCAATCGCGGATCGGCTGATCCGCGCCGTCGTTGACCCGCTCGCGCAGGTCCTTGCCCGGCTTGAAATGCGGGACGTGCTTGCCGGCCAGCGCGACCGCCTCTCCGGTCTTCGGATTGCGGCCCTGCCGCGGCGGGCGAAAATGCAGCGAGAAGCTGCCGAAGCCGCGAATCTCGATCCGCTCGCCGGTGGCCAGCGCGTCGCTCATGATTTCCAGCAGCTGCTTGACGGCGAGTTCGACGTCCTTCGCCGGCAGATGCTTCTGCTTGGCCGAAATGATCTCAATGAGTTCCGATTTCGTCATTATCGATCCGTGGGCATCGCTGGACATACTTAAGAGGGTGGGCGCGGCGGTCTACCCCGCCGCGCCGAGCCTTTCCTCTCAATCCTGGCCGGAGATTTGCTCTTTGAGAAGATCTCCCAGGCTCGTTCCGGTCGGTGAATCGGTCCGATAATTCTGCATGGCTTCTTGTTCCTCGTGGATGTCCTTCGCCTTGATCGACAACGAGATGCTGCGGCCCTTGCGATCCACTCCGGTGAATTTCGCCTCGACTTCCTCGCCCACCTTGAGGAGCAAGCGAGCGTCTTCCACGCGGTCGCGCGATAGTTCCGAAGCCCGCAACTGTCCGTCGACTCCATTGCCCAGATCGATGACCGCCCCCTTCGCGTCCACCTCTCGCACCACGCCGGTGACGATGCTGCCCTTGGGGTGCTCGGCGATGTAGGCAGAGAAGGGATCCTTCGCCAGCTGCTTGATCCCCAGGCTGATGCGTTCACGCTCCGGATCGATCGACAGCACCATGGCATCGACCTGCTGCGCCTTCTGGTAGCTGCGCACCGCTTCCTCGCCCGGCATGTCCCAGGAGATGTCCGACAGATGCACCAGGCCGTCGATTCCGCCGGCAAGCCCGATGAATATGCCGAAATCCGTGATCGATTTGATCTGGCCGCTGACCTTGTCGCCGCGGTTGTAGTTCTCGGCGAACTCCTTCCAGGGGTTGGTCTTGCACTGCTTCACGCCCAGGCTGATGCGGCGCCGCTCCTCGTCGATGTCGAGCACCATGACTTCGACTTCCTGGCCGACGTGCACCACCTTGGCGGGATTCACGTTCTTGTTGGTCCAATCCATTTCCGAGACGTGCACCAGACCCTCGACGCCTTCTTCGATTTCCACGAAGCAGCCGTAGTCGGCGATGTTCGTGACCTTGCCGAACAGACGGGTGTTGGCCGGATAGCGCCGCGCGATGTTCTGCCACGGATCCGCGCCCAGCTGCTTCAGACCCAGAGAGACACGCTGGCGTTCGCGGTCGAACTTCAAGATCCGCACGTCGATCTCTTCGCCGACCTTGACGACCTCGGACGGATGCTTGACGCGCTTCCACGCCATGTCGGTGATGTGCAGCAGTCCATCGATGCCGCCCAGGTCCACGAAAGCGCCGTAGTCGGTGAGATTCTTCACCACACCCTTGACCGCCGCGCCCTCCTGTAAATTGTCCAGCAGCGCGGAACGCTCGGCGCTGTATTCCTGCTCGACGACGGCGCGGCGCGACACGACCACGTTGTTGCGCTTCTGATCGAGCTTGATCACCTTGAATTCGAGCGGCTTGTTCTCCAGGTACGACGGATCGCGTACCGGGCGTACATCGACCAGGGAGCCCGGCAAGAAGGCGCGCACATTGTCGATTTCGACGGTGAAACCGCCCTTGACCCGGCCCGTGATGATGCCGATGACCACCTCTTGCTTTTCGAAAGCCGTTTCCAGGCGCGTCCACGTTCTGGCACGCTTGGCCTTCTCGCGCGAGAGACGGGTTTCGCCCGAGCCATCCTCGACGCTGTCCAAGGCGACCTCGACGGTCTCGCCGACGACGACTTCGATTTCACCTTTTTCGTTCTTGAATTGGTCGGAGGGAATGACCGCCTCGGATTTCAATCCGACATTGACGATGACGTAGTCCTGGCCTACTTCGACGATCAATCCATTGAGGATGGTGCCAGGACGGATGCGCTGGCTCGCGATGCTCTGTTCGAACAGTTCCGCAAAACTTTCTGTCATGTGTTCTCTTAACTATTCCCTGGCACGGATCCCGTGTGCCCGAGGGGTTACCATAAAATAACGGCGATCATTCCATGAAAGCCGCAACCTTTACTTACAACAGTTCCTGCGACAGACGTCCGCGGGCCACTCCCAAGACGCGCTCGACCACTGCATCGACGGACATCCCCGTTGTATCCAGCAGGATCGCGTCCGCGCTTGCGACCAGAGGCGAAGCGGCGCGATTCATATCGCGCAGATCACGCTCCGCTATCTCCAGCGAAAGGGCGGCAAGGTTAGCAGCAACCCCCTTTTCTTTCAACTGCTTATGGCGCCTGGCGGCCCGTTCGGCGGCGCTCGCGGTGAGAAAAATCTTCACCTCGGCCTGGGGGAATACCACGGTGCCCATGTCGCGCCCGTCCGCCACCAACCCGGGGGGTACGGCAAAGCGCCGCTGGCGCTCCAGGAGCGCGGCACGGACCGCAGGCAAGGCGGCCACCTTGGAGGCGTCATTTCCCGCCTCCTCGGTCCGAATGGCGCCGGTGACCTCCTGGCCGTCCAGCCAGACGACCTCCTCGCCGGCCGGATCGGAACCGAATCGTAGGTCGATCTGCCCGGCCAGCCGGGCCAGCGCGGCCCCGTCGTCCAGGCCGACGCCGGCCATGCCGCCCGCCAGGGCAACCAAACGGTACAGCGCACCACTATCGAGCAACGCCCACCCCAGCGCCCGTGCGGCGGCGCGGCTGACCGTGCCCTTGCCGGACCCGGAGGGGCCATCGATGGTCATGACGGGTACTTTGTTCATCGCAGCCCTATTGTTCATCCCTATGGCGCCGATTCGCGTACATCGAGGCCCACCGAGCGCGCCAGCCCGACGAAGCCCGGAAAGGAAGTCGCCACATTCGCCACATCGCGAATCGCGATGGAGGTCGGCGGCTCGCAGGCTCGCAACGGCAAAGGACATGGCAATCCGATGATCGCCGAAGCTGTCGATTTCCCCGCCGCTGAAGGCCGGACCCTCGCCGCGGCCCTCGATGCGCATGCCGTCCGGCAAGACGCTGTGCGCCACGCCCAGGGACGTCAGGCCCGCGCTCATCGCGGCGATCCGGTCGCTTTCCTTCACGCGCAGTTCCTCGGCGCCCGTCACCACCGTCTCGCCGCTGCGCGCAGGCGGCCGCGACGAACAGCACCGGAAGCTCGTCGATGGCGAGCGGCACCAGCGCCGCCGGCACCTCGCACGCCATGCAGCGCCGAGGCGCGGACCAGCAGATCCGCCACCGGCTCGGCGCCGCTCTCGCGCGGGTTCTGTACTTCGATATCACGCGCCCATGCTGCGCAAGACATCGAGCAAACCGGTGCGTGTCGGATTCAAGCCGACGTTCTGAATCAGCAGGCCCCCGCGCGCCGCGCCCAACAGGCCGGCCACGATGAAAAAGGCGGCGGAGGAGAAATCGCCGGGCACATTCGAGCCGCTGATTCGACAATCTGCTGCGGAGGATGCAAGGTCGTGCGCAGGCCGTCGATGTCGATGCGCACGCCGCAACTCTCGAGCATGCGCTCGCTGTGATCGCGGTTGACCGCCGGTGCGATGACCGTGGTGGCGGAGTCGGCATACAGCGCCGCCAGCAGAATCGCCGACTTCACCTGGGCGCTCGCCACCGGCATGCGATACTCGATTCCGCGCAGGCCGCGGCCGCCGCCGATATCGACCGGCGGCGTGCCCGTAGCGGGTGCGCACATCGGCCCCCATCTCGCGCAGCGGCTTGGCGACGCGCTCCATCGGGCGCTTCATGAGCGATGCGTCGCCGATCAACCGCGAATCGAAAGCTTGCGCCGACAACAGGCCCGTGAACAAGCGCATGGCCGTGCCCGCATTGCCCATGTCGAGGGCGCAGCCCGCATCCGTGCAAGCCCGCGCAGGCCGACGCCGTGAATCAGCACCTGCGGTGGGGCTGGGCTGCTCGATGTGCACTCCCAGGGCACGCATGGCGGCCAAGCTCGCCAGGCAATCCTCGCTGGCCAGAAAGCCGCTCACCTCGCTCGTTCCCTCGGCGATGCCGGACAGCATCAGCGCGCGATGCGAAATGGACTTGTCGCCCGGCACCGCCAATCGCGCCTGACACGCTGCGCGCCGGCTGCGCCTCGAATTTGCGGGCGGTCGCCATCCGTCAGAGCACGGCCCGCGGATACGAGCCCAGCACCTTGAACAACGAGGCGCGCTTCTCGAGCGCGGCGAGCGCCTTGGCCACCGGCGGATCGCTCGACATGACCTTCGACGTCGATGAAGAACACATAGTCCCATTTGCGCTTGCGCGAGGGTCGCGATTCGATGCGCGTCATATTGACCCGATGCTCGCGACAGCGGCTCGAGCAGGCGGAACAGTGCACCTGCATCGTCGGTGTCGGCGGCCGATACCAGCAGCGTGGTGCGGTCGGCGCCGCTCGCGCTGAATAGTTTTCTGCCCACCACCAGGAATCGGGTGGTGTTGTCCGGCCGGTCCTCGATCTCGTTGGCGAGCACGTTGAGCCCGTAAATCTCCGCGGCCGCCTGGCTGGCGATCGCCGCGGTGCCGCGCTCGTCGCGCGCGCGCCGCGCGCCCTCGGCGTTGCTGGAAACGGCGACCCGCTCCACGTCGGGAAGCTGCTCGTCCAGCCAACCGCGGCATTGCGCCAGGGCCTGCGGGTGCGCGCACACGCGCTTGACGGCTTCGGTGCCGCTCATCTTGCCCATCAAGTGATGATTGATCCGCAGCTCCACTTCGCCGCAGATCTTGAGCGCGGACGACAGAAACATATCCAGGGTGTGATTGACCGTGCCCTCGCTGGAATTTTCGATGGGCACCACGCCGAAGTCGGCGATACCGCCCTCGACTTCGTGGAATACCTCGTCGATCGCCGGCAAGCGGCAGCGCCCGCACCGAAGAACCGAAATGCTTGAGCACCGCGGCCTGGGTGAACGTGCCTTCCGGCCCCAGGAACGCCACTTTGAGAGGCTCCTGCTGCGCCAGGCAGGCCGACATGATTTCGCGAAACAGGCGCGCGATTTCCTCGTCGCGCAGCGGTCCCTGGTTGCGCTTGAGCGCCATTCGCAGCACTTCGGCCTCGCGTTCCGGGCGATAGAAATCCACCGCCTTGCCGGATGCCGACTTGGAGATGCCGACCAATTGCGCGAAGCGTGCGCGTTCGTTGAGCAGGGCATGAATTCGCGCATCGATGGCATCGATGCTGTCGCGAATATTCCCGAGCCCCGCCGCCCGCGGGCGTCAGCCCCGGCGCGGTCTGCGTCGCTTCCGCCGCGGCCGGTCGCCTTGGCCGGCCGGCGCCTTCGGCGTGCTCGGCGGTTTCCTACGGCTTGCCATGTTCGCACCTCATGCGTGCCGACGCTCGAATTCACGCATGAACGCGATCAACGTCTCGACGCCCGCGAGCGGCATGGCGTTGTAGATGCTCGCGCGCATGCCGCCCGACACGCGATGTCCCTTGAGGCCCTGCAGCCCGGCATCGGCCGCTGCGGCAAGAAACGCCGCATCCAGCTCCGGCTTGCTCAAGGTGAATGTCACGTTCATCCAGGAGCGGGCATCCTTCGCGACCGGGTTCTCGTACAAGCTGCGACGCATCGATGGCGGCATACAGCGTCTGCGCCTTGATGCGGTTGCGCTCGCCGACCGCCGCCAATCCCCCCGCGCGCTCTTCAGCCATTTGAACACCAGGCCCGCCATGTACCAGGCGAAAGTCGGCGGCGTGTTCAACATGGATTGATTGTCGGCGATCGCCTTGTAATCGAACACCTGCGGCGTCTCGGCGCGCGCGCGGCCGATGAGATCCTCGCGCACGATCACCACCGTCAACCCGGAAGGCCCGATGTTCTTCTGCGCGCCCGCATAGATCAGTCCGAACTTGGACACATCGATGGGCCGCGACAGGATGCTGGATGACATGTCCGCCACCAGGGGCACGCCGCCGCGTCTCGGGCACATAGCCGAACTCGACTCCGCCGATGGTTTCATTCGGCGTGTAATGCACATACGCGGCGCCCGCGCTGAAGCGCAACTCGCTCTGCGGCGGAACCCGCGTGTAGTTGCCGCCGGCATCGCCGGCCACGTGCACCGTGCAGTAGCGCGCCGCCTCGGTGATCGCCTTGCTGGGACCAGTGTCCGGTATTCACATAGTCGACCGTGGACTGCGGCGCCGCGAGATTCATGGGCACGAAGGAGAATTGCGCCGATGCGCCGCCCTGCAGGAACAGCACCTTGTAGTTGCGCGGGATGGACAACAGCTCGCGCAAATCCGCTTCGGCCTCGGCCGCCACTTGCTCGAAGGCCTTGCTGCGATGGCTGATCTCCATCACCGACATGCCGCTCTGATGCCAATCGAGCAGCTCGTCGCGCGCCTGCTCCAGCACCTCGAGCGGCAGCACGGCGGGTCCCGGAGAGAAATTGAAGGCGCGCATCGCGGGGATGCTTAAGGGTCGGCGGACGGCCGGACCGTCGGCCGGCGCGTCCGGCCGTCGCCGCGTCGGCCGCCGGCTCGTCGCCGGCAGCCTCGTGCATCCGCCGCCTCGCCCTCGCCCGCCAGGCCGTCGATGCGCTCGAGCCCGGAGAGCTGATCGCCCTCCTCGAGCCGGATCAGGCGCACGCCCTTGAGTGTTGCGCCCCACGACGGAGATGTCCTTGACCGGCGTGCGCACCAGAACGCCGTTTTGGCTCATGAGCATGATCTCATCGTCCACGCTCACCTGCAGCGCACCGACCATGCGTCCGTTGCGGTCGGTGATTTGCAGTGCGATGACGCCCTGGCCGCCGCGGCCGTGCTTGGGGAAATCCTCGAGCGGCGTCAGCTTGCCGAAGCCGTTCTGCGATGCCGTGAGAATGAAGCCCTGCTCCGCCACGATCAACGCATTGACTCGCTGCTCGTCGCTCAAGCTTCACGCCGCGCACGCCCGCCGCTTCGCGGCCCATCGGCCGCACTTCTTCCTCCACGAAGCGGATCGCCTTGCCCGCCGGTGGTGAACAGCAATATGTCCTTGGTGCCGTCGGTGATCGCCACGCCGACCAGCTTGTCGCCCGCATCCAGGGCGACGGCGATGATGCCGCTGGCGCGCGGCCGCGAGAACAGCGCCAGCGAGGTCTTCTTGACCGTTCCCAGGCTGGTCGCCATGAAGACGAACTTGCCTTCCTCGAACTCCTTGATCGACAGCATGGCGCTGATGCGCTCGCCTTCCTGCAGCGGCAGCAGATTCACGATGGGCTTGCCGCGCGAACCGCGGCTGGCCTGCGGCAGCTGGTACACCTTCAGCCAGTACAGCTTGCCGTGGTCGGAGAAGCACAGCAGCGTGTCGTGCGTGTTCGCGACGAACAGCTTGTCGACGAAATCCTCGTCCTTGACGCTGGTGGCCGCCTTGCCGCGGCCGCCGCGGCGCTGCGCCTGATAGTCGGAGACCGGCTGCGCCTTGGCGTAGCCGCCATGCGACAGGGTCACCACCACATCCTCGGGCGAAATCAGATCTTCCGTCGTCAGATCTTCGTGATTGACCAGGATTTCCGTGCGGCGCTTGTCGCCGAAGGTGTCGCGGATGTATTCGAGTTCGTTGCGGATGACTTCGAGCAGACGCTCCGGCCGCGCCAGAATGTCCGACAGATCGCGGATCTGTTCCAGCAATTCCTGGAACTCGGCGATGATCTTGTCCTGCTCGAGTCCCGTGAGCCGGTTGCAGGCGCATCTCCAGAATGGCCTGCGCCTGGGTTTCCGTCAGCCGATAGCCGCCCTCGCACGATGCCGAGAGCCGCGATTTCGCCGTCCGGCCGCGTGCTGATGGCGCCGGCGCGCGCCAGCATCTCAGGCACGGCGCCCGACTCCCACGGCCGCGACATCAACGCGACCTTGGCCTCGGCGGGCGAAGGCGAGGCCTTGATGGCCGCGATGATCTCGTCGATGTTGGCGAGCGCAATCGCCAGGCCTTCCAGAATGTGGCCGCGTTCGCGCGCCTTGCGCAGCTCGTACACCGTGCGGCGGGTGACCACTTCGCGCCGATGGCGCAGGAAGGCGTCGAGCATTTCCTTCAGGCTCAGCAGCCGCGGCTGGCCGTCGACCAACGCCACCATGTTGATGCCGAACACCTGTTCCATCGGGGTCTGGGCATACAGATTGTTGAGCAGGATCTCCGGCACTTCGCCGCGCTTCAGCTCGATCACCACGCGCATGCCGTCCTTGTCCGACTCGTCGCGCAAGCCGTCCGAGGCGATGCCCTCGATGAGCTTGTCGCGGACCAGATCGGCGATGCGCTCGATCAAGCGCGCCTTGTTCACCTGGTAGGGCAGCTCGGTGATGATGATGGCCTGGCGCTCGCCCTTGCCGACATCCTCGAAGTGAGTGCGCGCGCGCAGGTGCAGGCGGCCGCGGCCCGTCTTGTAGGCGGCGACGATTTCCTGGGCGCCGTTGATGAATCCCGCCGTCGGGAAATCCGGGCCGGGAACGATCTGCATCAGCTGACCGAGAGTGATCTCGGGGTTCTCGATGAGCGCGATGCAGGCGGTGATGATCTCGGTCAGATTGTGCGGCGGGATATTGGTCGCCATGCCCACCGCGATGCCCGACGATCCGTTGATCAACAGGTTCGGGATGCGCGCCGGCAGTACCGCGGGCTCGCTTTCGGACTCGTCGTAATTCGGGTTGAAATCGACCGTTTCCTTGTCGATGTCGGCGAGCAGCTCGCCGGCCAGTTTGGACATGCGCACTTCGGTGTAGCGCATCGCGGCCGGCGGATCGCCGTCCACCGAGCCGAAATTTCCCTGGCCGTCGACCAGCAGGTAGCGCATCGAGAATTCTTGCGCCATGCGCACGATGGCGTCGTACACCGACGCATCGCCGTGCGGATGGTACTTGCCGATGACGTCGCCCACCACGCGCGCGGACTTCTTGTAGGCCTTGTTCCAGTCGTTGCTCAACTCGCGCATGGCGTAGAGCACGCGCCGATGCACGGGCTTCAGGCCGTCGCGCACATCGGGCAAAGCGCGGCCGACGATGACGCTCATGGCGTAATCCAGATAGGATTTGCGCATCTCGTCTTCGAGATTTACGGGCAATATTTCGCGAGCGATCTCGGCCATTTGCGAGAGTCCGGTGCAGCCTTCGCGGCTTTACTTAAGCGGGTTTAAAGGAGGCGAGACATGGTCTCAACATGGTGGCAATTCTAGCACATATCCGCGTCGGTCTTAAGCCCGACGGCTTGGATTAGCCGATATACTGGGGGAATGCCCGCCGTTCCCGCCGATTTAAGCATCGAGGCCCGCTGGATCGTGCCCATGACATGCGCGCGGCCGGGTGCTCGAGGATCATACGCTGGTGGTACGCGACGGGCGCATTCTCGACGTACTGCCCGGCGCGCAAGCCGCCGAACGCTATGCCGCCACGGTGGCGCTGCAGCGGCCCGGGCATCTGTTGATGCCCGGGCATGATCAATGCGCACACGCATGCCGCGATGACGCTGTTTCGCGGACAAATTGCGCCGACCGCGACCTCTCGAGGCGCTGTTCGTCGGCCCCGAATTCGTGCGCGACGGCGCCTTGGCGGCCATCGCCGAAATGCTGGGCTCCGGTATCACCTGTTTCGGCGATCGGTACTACTATCCCGGAAGAGGCCGCGCGGGCCGCCGGCGAGCAGGGAATGCGCGCGGTCATCGGCTTGCCGGTCGCCGATACGGTCAGCCCCTGGGCAAGGAACTCGGCTGAGTACCTCACCGCGGGACTGCGTGTACGCGACGAATACGCGGGCCATCCCTTGATTTCGACTGTCTTCGCGCCGCATGCCCCCGACAAGGTCAGCGACGCGACCTTTGCGCGGGTCGCCACGCTGGCCGATGAGCTCGACGCGGGCATCGTGATCGATCTGCACGAATCGGCCGATGACATCGCCCGCTCCGTCGCGATGCACGGAGTGCGGCCCATCGAGCGGCTGTGGAGGCTGGGCCTGCTGACGCCCGCGTTGAATGCGGTGCACATGGCACACGCCACGATGGAGGAGGTCGATCTCGCGCGGCGCACCGGCATAGCGGTCAGCCTCAGCCCATCGTCGAGCATTCAGCGCGAGCGGCAGCTGCCGCCGGCGGCCGCATGGGCGGCATCCGGGATTCGCTTGGGGTTGGGCAGCGGCGGCGGCGGCGGCGCCCGCCTGAATCAGGACCTGTGGGGCGAGATGAAACTGCTTGCGCTGATGACGTCGGGGCTGCGGCGCACCGGCGAAGCCGACCTTACCGCCTGGGATGCTCTGGCCGCGGGCACTCGCGGCGGTGCTGCGGTTCTTGGGCTCGAGGGCGAAGTCGGCACGCTCGAGCGCGGGAAGTGGGCGGATCTATGCTGCGTCGATCTCGGCGGCCCGGCCACTCAGCCCTTGCTCGATCCCGTGGCACAATTGGTGTTCTCGCGGCGGCCGCGACATCGTCAGCGACGTTTGGGTGGCCGGGCGCCAGCTGCTCGGCGGCGGCGAATTGACCCGCCTGGACTGGCCCAAAGTGGCCGCGCATGCCGCGGCCTGGGCCATGCGAATGAAATCCTGAGGTATCCCTCATGCACGAATCCACTCGAAATGCCGACCCCGCGGAACTCGCCAAATTCGCCGCGCTGGCGCAGAGCTGGTGGGACCCCAAGGGCCCTTCCAAGCCCCTTCACGACCTCAATCCCTTGCGTCTGCGGTACATCGAACGCGCGGTGAGCCTGCCCGGCAAGCAGGTGCTCGACGTCGGCTGCGGCGGCGGCATTCTGTCCGAAGCGATGGCGCGGGCCGGCGCGCAGGTGCTCGGCATCGACTTGTCGCAGAGGGTGCTCGACGTGGCGGAGCTGCACGCGCTCGAGGGCAAGGTCGCGGTGGAATATCGAGCCCTCGCGGCGGAGGAGCTGGCGCAGGAACGCCCCGCGGCTTTCGATCTCGTGACCTGCATGGAGATGCTCGAACACGTACCCGATCCGGCCGCGAGCGTCGCGGCACTGGCCGCATTGGCGAAGCCCGGCGGCACGGTCATCGTCTCGACGCTCAACCGCAATCCGCTGGCATTCGCGGTGGCGATCGTCGGGGCGGAATACATCGCGCGCGTTTTGCCGCGGGGCACGCACGAATACTTGAAATTCATTCGTCCCTCGGAGCTGGCGCGGTGGGGGCGCAAGGCCGGCCTGGAGCTGCGCGATCTGACGGGCATCTCCTACAATCCCATCACGCGCTCGTTTCGGCTCTCACCGAACACCGACGTCAACTACCTCGCTCATTTCTCCGGCCCGCAACTTACGATGAGCTCGCCCTTGCGCGCGGTTTTGTTCGATCTGGACGGCACGTTGCTCGACACCGCGCCCGACATGGTCGGCGCCCTGAACGCCCTGCGCCGCGAGGACGGTCTCGAGCCCCTGCCCTACGAGGCGGTGCGTCCCGCCGTGAGCCACGGCGCCGCGCGCGTCGTGAAGAGCGGATTCCCCGATGCAACATCGGAAAGCGCCGCCGCTTTGCAGCAGCGCTTTCTGGAAATCTATCGCGGTGCCCTGAGCCGGGACACACGGCTTTTCCCGGGAATGGCCGAGGTGCTGGACTGCGCTTGCCGGGCGCGGCCTGAAGGCGGGGATCGTCACCAACAAGCCGGCCTGGCTCACCGATCCTCTGCTCGAGCAACTGGGTCTGCGGGCGCGCTTCGACTGCGTGGTCAGCGGCGATACGCTCACCGAACGCAAGCCCCATCCCCTGCCGATGCTGCACGCCGCGCAGCTCGCCGGGGCCGCCCCCGGCGAATGCATCTACGTGGGCGACGCCGAGCGCGACGTGCAGGCGGCCCACGCGGCGGGAATGCCCGCTCTGGTCGCGAACTACGGCTACCTGCAGGCCGGCGAGGACACGGCCGCGTGGGGCGCGGACGGCTACTTGGAGCGGGCGCTGGATCTTCTGGACTGGCTCGACGCGAGCGGGCGCGCATGAGCGGCGGCGCCCCCGGGTGGCCTGCCTTGGTTGGCCATGCTCATCGGCGCGGCGCTCGGCGCGCTGGCGGTGCTGGTATGGCGTGCGCGGCGCGAGCGAACCATCGCGGTCGAAACGGAACTGCTGCGTGCACGGCTCAAGAGCGAGGAGACCTTGAGCGCCGAGCGCGAGCAGGCCTTGGCGCGGGCGCGCGAGCAATTGCAGGCGGTGTTCGGCGACCTGGCGCGCGATAGCCTGCAAAGCAACAGCGAAGTGTTTCTGCAACTGGCGCGCGAGCGGCTCACCCGCCAGCAGTCGGACGCCTCGCAGGCGCTGAAGGAGCGCGAAACGGCCATCGAGTCGCTGGTACAGCCCATCCGCGAGGCGCTGGCCAAAACCGAGGCGCAGATTCAAGCGATCGAGCGCGACCGCATCGACTCGTTCGCGACCATAAAGACCCAGATGGAGACCTTGGCCGGCGGCCAGAATCTGCTCTCGCGCGAGACGCGAAATCTGGTCACCGCCCTGCGCCGCCCCGATGTGCGCGGACAATGGGGCGAGATCACGCTGCGCCGCCTGGTCGAATTATCCGGCATGACCTTGCACGTCGATTTCACCGAGCAGCAGCATCGCAGCACCGAGTCCGGCGCGATCCGTCCGGACATGGTGGTGCACATGCCGGAGCAGCGCGACATCGTCGTCGACGTGAAGACGCCGCTCGATGCCTATCTCGCCGCGGTCGAGGCTCAAAACGACGAGGACCGCGGCCGCAGCTGCGCCGCCACGCGCAAATCGTCGGCGCGCGCGTCCGCGAGCTGTCCTCCAAGCAGTACTGGTCGCAATTCGAGCGCAGCCCGGACTTCGTCGTGCTGTTCCTGCCGGGCGATCAGTTCCTGTCGGCGGCGCTGCAGGAGAATCCGGGACTGATCGACGATTCGCTGCGGCAGAACGTGATGCTGGCGACGCCCACCAGCCTGGTCGCGCTGCTGAAGATCGTCGCGTACGGCTGGAAGCAATCGATTCTCGCCGACAATGCCGCGGAAATTCGCCGGCTCGGCGAGGAGCTGTACAAGCGGCTGACCGTATTCGGCGAGCATCTGGGCAAACTGGGGAAATCCCTCGGCAGCAGCGTCGACTCCTTCAATAAGGCCGTCGGATCGCTCGAACAACAGGTGCTGCCCGCCGCGCGCCGCTTTCCGGAACTCGGGCTTCGCGTGAATCGCGAGATCGAGCCCATCGATCCCGTGGCAAGCCTCGCGCGCATCCCGCGCCATGCGGACGGCGAGCCCGACTCATCGGGTGAGGCTGTCCTCTGAAGGCACTTGATGCGACCTATCAGGCGCGTGCCATACCGCCGGGCACGGCGCGCTATTGGAGCTGGCTGTTCGCCGCGGCGGAAGCGCGCGCACCCCTGCTCGGCATCTATGCCCTCGGTGCGGAGTGGCAGGCGCTCATGGATCCGGCGACCGAGACCGGCGTCGCGCACTTGAAACTCGCCTGGTGGCGGGAAGAGATGCAGCGGCTGGCCGCCGGCACGGCCGTTCATCCCATCAGCAGCTATCTCGCCGGCCTGCCTCGCGCCGCCTCGGTCGATTTCACCCCGCTGCTGGCGGCGATCGATGCCGCCGCCGCGCAGGTCGGCGGCGTGCCCCTGGAACGCGGCGCCGATCTCGAGCCGCAATCCCAGGCATTGTGGGGCGGCCCTTTGGCGCTGGCATCGCGGCTCGCGGCCGACGTTCCCGATGAGGCGGGTCTCGGCAATTGCACGGCCGCGCTGGCGGCCGCGAGCTACCTGTCGCGGGCCATTCGCGGCTACCGGCGGGAAGCCCGGGTCGGGCGCGTGCCCTTCGCCAGTCGATGAACTCATGGCGGCGGGCGTCGACAACGAGGATCTCCTCGCCGATGCCGCCGCCGCCGCATCTGCAAAACTATCTCGACGGCCTGCGCGATCGGGCCGCCCTGTACTTCGAGCGCGCCGCGCAGGCGCTGCCGCGGGCGCACCGCGGCCCGCAGCGGCACCTGCTGGTGCTTGCGGCGCTCGGGCTCGCAGCATTTGAACAGCCGCGCAGCGCCGCAGGAACGGCGCCGCTTAAAGGATATGCTGCTCGCCTGGACGACGGCGCGCCGCGCCCATCGATGAATTCGGAGCTCGCTATGATTCCCAAGCAATTCACGCCCGATGCCGGCTTGCTGGCCGGCCGCGTCATCCTGATCACCGGCGCCGGCGGCGGTCTGGGCCGCGCGCTGGCGCTCGAATGCGCGCGCGCGGGCGCCGAGCGTGATCCTGTCGGGCCGCAACGGCGCCAAGCTCGACCGCGTCTACGACGAAATAGAAAAACTGGGCGGCCCGCAGCCCGCGATCGCCCTGCTCGACCTCGCCGCCGCGACCGCCGCGGACTACGACCATCTGGCGAAAACCATCGGCGATGAATTCGGCAAGCTCGACGGCCTGGTCCATGCCGCCGCACTGCTCGGAGACCGCACGCCGCTCGAACAATACGACGTGCCGACCTGGTGCAAGGTGCTGCACGTCAACCTGACCGCGCCGTTCATCCTGACGCAGGTGCTGCTGCCCAATCTGCGCAAATCCACCGATGCCTCCGTCATTTTCGTCAGCAGCGGCGTGGTGAAGAACCAGCGCCCCTTCTGGGGAGCCTACGCCGTCGCCAAGACCGGATTGGAGTCGGTGCGCAGCATGCTGTCGCAGGAACTCGAGGGCGAAACGAACATCCGCGTGAACAGCGTGAATCCGGGCCGCATGCGCACGGCGATGCGCGCGGCCGCCTATCCGGCCGAGGATCCGAACACGGTACCCGCCCCCGCGTCCGTGAGCGGACCCTTTTTGTACTTGCTGAGCGCGCTGAGTCGCGGTATTGATGGTCAATACATCGAGGCGCAATAGCCTCATCGAACGAGAATAGCGTTCCGGGAGAACGGCGATGCAGTCACGGCAATCTTCTCATGGTTTGCGCACTGTCGGCCGCCATGCGCCGCCGTGGTCGGGCACCTCGGCGCCAAATCGCCGGCCGCCGATGCGCCGGCCGCAGGTGCGCCGCCCGTCGAAAGCGACTATGTCATCCACGATTTTCACTTCGCATCGGGCGAGATCGCTGCCGGAATTGCGGGTGCATTACACGACTCTCGGCAAACCGCACCGCGATGCGCACGGCAACGTGACAACGCCGTACTGATCCTGCACGGCACCGGCGGTTCCGGCCGCAGCCTGCTCAACGAGCACTTCGCCGGCGTGCTGTTCGGGAAGCGGACAGCTGCTGGATACCAATAAGTACTTCGTCATTCTGCCGGACGGAATCGGACACGGAAAATCGAGCAAGCCCAGCGACGGCCTTGCACGCGCACTTTCCGCATTACGCCTACGCGGACATGGTGGCCGCGCAGCACGCCTTGGTTCTGCAAGGTCTTGGAGTGGATCACTTGCGGCTGGTGATGGGAACCTCCATGGGGTGCATGCACACCTTCATGTGGGGGGAGGCCTATCCGGATTTCATGGATGCGCTGATGCCGCTGGCCTGCCTGCCGGTGCAAATTGCCGGCCGCAACCGCGTGTGGCGCGAACTGCTCATGCAAGGGATTCGCAACGATCCGCAGTGGCTGCGAAGGCGAATACCAGAGCGAACCCGTGGGCGCGCTGCGCACGGCCGCCGGCCTGCTGCTGATCGCCGGCAGCGCCCCGATTCAAATGCAGCTGGCGCTGCCGACCCGGGATGCCGCCGACAAGTTCGTGCGAGAAGTTCATGCAACGTGAATTGCGAGAACCTGGACGCCAACGATCTGCTCTACCAAGTGGACGCGTCGCGCGACTACGATCCCTCGTCCGGCCTGGAAAAAATCAAGGCTCCCCTGATGCAGATCAACTCGGCGGATGATTTCATCAACCCGCCCGAACTCGGCATCGCGGAACGCGAAATCAAGCGCGTCAAAGGCGGACGTTTCGTGCTGCTGCCCGCCTCCGATCAGACTCACGGCCACGGCACCCACACGCTGGGCCGCCGTGTGGCAGCAATACCTGGCGCAATTGCTCGCAATCCTCGCAGCCTGCGGCTAGCAAATAGCCGGGCAGCGGCGCGTCTAGTCGCAGATGGGCGTTGGGCCGCCGGTTTCGGCCGCCTCGACCGCCGACTGGGCCGCGTCGATCTCATTGATCAGGGCATTGCGTTCGCTCGCCAGCATGGCGCGCGAGTGTCCGCGCGGCAGCTCGCGCGACAGGTGCACCGGCCCGAAGCGCACGCGCATCAGGCGGCTCACGATGATGCCGCGCGCCGCCCACCAATGCCGCACCTGGGCGGAGCGCGTGGCGCGCACCGTGACATTGAGCCAGTGATTGAATCCCTCGCCGTACTGCGCGTCCGCCTGCAGAATGCTCATCGCCTCGCCCTCACAGTCCGTGGCGGCGCGAAATTCCTCGACCAGTTCGTCCTTGAGCGGCCCGCGCATGCGCAGCACATAGTCGACGGTCAGCGCATGCACGCCGCGCGACACGCGGTGCGCCCAGGATCCGTCGTCGGTGAGAATTTCCAAGCCGCCATCGACCGGCGGCATGGGCTGAATCGCCAGCCACCGCCCCGAGGAGCGCGGCAAGTTCAGATGCTCCGACGGCGCGCGAGGTCGCCGCCTTCAGATCCAGCGTCTCGCCCGGCGAGCGGTGAAACAACAGCACGCGCAATTCCTTGACCGCCGGCGCGTGCAATCTGACCGGCCGGCCGTCCAGCGTGATGCGGTCCCGCGGCGTGAGTTTGGCGCCCAGCGCCGGCACGTCGCCGTTCACTTGCAGCCGCCCCTCGCGGATCCAGCGCTCCACCTCGCGGCGCGAGCCGATGCCCGCCGCCGACAGCAGCTTCTGCACGCGTTCTGCCGGCGGCTGATCTTTTTTCGGCGGTGATTGACTGCTCGGCGATGATCGCTTGCGCGGAGACGGTTGCCGGCGCGGCGCTCTGGGTCGCATCAATTCGGATCGTCTTGCGCACCGCTGGCGACCAAGCCCTGCGGCTGCGGCGAGTCGCCGTCCGCATCCTGCCGCACCGTCCGGGTCTTGCCTCGTCGTCCGCTCGCGGCCCGTCCGGCGAGTCGTGCCTCGTCATCGTCATCCGCCGCCGCTCGCTCGCCGCAGCCTGCGCGCCGCTCGCGTCCGAGGATTCGGCCGCGACCAGCGGATCCGCGCCCGGCAGAGTCAACTGCACCCGCAGATCCTCGAGTTCCTTGAGCTGCGCCAGCGTCGGCAGGTCATCGAGTTTCTTCAAGCTGAAGTAGTCGAGAAATTCCCGGGTCGTGCCCAGCAGTTCCGGCTTGCCCGGCACGTCGCGGTGGCCGACCACGCGGATCCAGCTGCGCTCGAGCAGCGTCTTGATGATGTTGGGATTGACGGCCACGCCGCGAATCTGTTCGATTTCGCCGCGCGTGATCGGCTGGCGATAGGCGACCAACGCCAGGGTTTCGAGCAGCGCCCGCGAATACTTGGCCGGCCGCTCCTGCCACAGCCGCGACACCGGCTGCGCCACGCTCGCCCTGATCTGTATGCGATAGCCGCTCGCCACTTCGAGCAGTTCCAGGCCGCGCGTCTCGTAGTCGGCCGTCAACGCCGCGAGCGCGCCGCGGACTTCCTCGGCGTTCGACCCGTCGCGCTCGTCGAATACGCTCACCAACTCATCCATGCTCAGCGGACGGCCGGCGGCGAGCAGCGCCGCTTCAATCACATTCTTCACGTATTGATCGTTCATTGGGTGTTCGCTTGGGTGTCATTGGCGGCGCCGTCGTCGGCCACCAGTTTTAAATGCCGGGCGGGATTGCCGAGGCGTACGTGCAGCGGCGCATAGGCCTCCGCCTGCGCTATTTCGATCAATCCCTCGCGCAGCAGTTCCAATATGGCGACGAAGGTGACCGTCACCCCGCGGCGGCCCTCCTCGGCGCGAAACAATTGCACGAAATCCACGAAGGCGCTCGCGGTCAACGACGACAGCACATCGGTCATGCGCTGCCGCACCGACAGCGGTTCGCGCTGCACGTGATGATGAGCGAACATGTCGCTGCGCGACAGGACGTCTTGAAAGGCCAGCAGCATTTCCTGCAAGCTGACCTGCGGCGGCAGACGCACGACCTTCCGGTCCACCAGGTCAGCCGATGCCATCCAGGTATCGCGCTCCAGCCGCGGCATCCGATCGATGCCCTCGGCGGCGCGCTTGAAACGTTCGTACTCCTGCAGCCGGCGCACCAGTTCGGCACGGGGATCCGTCTCGTCGGCCGCCTCCTCGTTGCCGATGCGCGGCAGCAGCATGCGCGACTTCACCTCGGCGAGAGTCGCCGCCATCAACAGATACTCGCCCGCCAATTCCAGTTGCAGCACCTGCATCAATTCGATGTAGCGCATGTACTGGCGCGTGATCTCGGCGATCGGAATATCGAGGATGTCCAGATTCTGCCGCCGTATGAGATACAGCAGCATGTCGAGCGGCCCCTCGAAAGCCTCGAGAAACACCTCGAGCGCCTGGGGCGGAATGTACAAGTCTCTCGGCATCTCGGTGATGGGCTGACCCTCCACGACCGCAAACGGCATTTCCGCCTGCGCAGGCTGCGGCGCCGTAGCCGGCGGCGGCGCAATGTTCTGCACGAGCGTCAGTTCAGGTTTCATCGGTAATCCATGCCCATGGCTTGACGGACAGCGTCCAGCGTATCGCGCGCCGCTCCCCGCGCCCGCTCGCAGCCTTCGGCGATGATACCGCGTACCAGTTCGGGATTCTCCTCGAACTCCTGTGCCCGTTTGGAGATCGCCGACACCTCCTCGACGATCTTTTCGATCAGCGGCGCCTTGCATTCCAGGCAACCGATACCCGCGGTGCGGCAGCCCTGCTGCACCCAGGCTTGAGTGTCGGCGTTTGAATACATCTTGTGCAGATCCCACACCGGGCATTTGTCGGGATCGCCCGGATCGGTGCGCCGCACGCGGGCCGGATCGGTTTGCATGGCCTTGAGCTTCTTGACGATCGAGTCGGGATCCTCGCGCAAGCCGATGGTGTTGCCGTAGGACTTCGACATTTTGCGGCCATCCAGCCCCGGCACCTTGGGCGTGGCGGTGAGCAGCACTTCCGGTTCCGGCAATATCGAAATTCCCGTGCCTTCCAGAATAGCCGAACAGCCGATCGCGATCGGCGACGGTCAAACGGGCATTCGCTTCGACCAGCGCGCGCGCCTTGGCCAGGGCGTCCGCGTTGCCCTTCTCCTGGAATTCCTTGCGCAGGCTGCGGTACATGGCCGAGTTGCGCGAACCCAGGCTCTTGATGGCTTTCTCCACCTTTTGCTCGAACTCAGGCTCCCGGCCGTAGATGTGATTGAAGCGTCTCGCGACCTCGCGGGTGATTTCCACGTGGGCGACCTGATCCTCGCCCACCGGCACGTATTGCGAGCGGTACATCAAAATATCCGCGGATTGCAGCAAGGGATACCCGAGAAAGCCGTAGGTGCTCAAGTCGCGGTCGGCGATCTGGATCTGCTGATCCTTGAAGGACGGCACGCGCTCGAGCCAGCCCAAGGGGGTGATCATCGACAGCAGCAGATGCAGTTCCGCGTGCTCGGGCACCTTGGATTGGATGAACAGCGTGGCGACCCCGGGATTCGAGCCCCGCCGCCAGCCAGTCGATGGCCATGGTCCAGACGTACTCCTCGAGCTTCGAGGTGTCCTCGTACCCGGTGGTCAGCGCATGCCAGTCGGCGATGAAGAAATAGCATTCGTACTGGTACTGCAGCTCGATCCAGTTCTTGAGGGCTCCATGATAGTTGCCCAGATGCAATTGGCCCGTGGGCCGCATGCCCGAGAGGACGCGCCGATTTTGTACGGGCCCGCTCATGCCTGAGACCCGAACAAGGCGTTGATGACGCGCCCGATGACGTGGAAGGCGGGATTGAAGAGCCACCCGAGCAGGCCGAATGCGGACAATCCGATCACGAGAACCAAGCCGACCGGCTCGATCTTCTCCAAACGGGCGCTCAAGCGGGGCGGCAGCAGCCCGGCCAGCACCCGGCCCGCCGTCGAGCGGCGGAATGGGCAGCAGATTGAACACGGCGAGAACCACATTCATCACGATACCCGCCTGCGCCATGAGCGCGATCCAACCATCCAAGGTCTCGTTGCCGTCGACTCGCGCGATGGCTCCGAGCACCGCGCACCAGAACGCCGCCATGGCGAAATTCGCCGCCGGACCCGCCAGAGCCACCAGAATCATTGCCCGGCGCGGATTGCGCAGCACGCTGGTTGCCACCGGCACCGGCTTGGCCCACCCGAACAGGGGCCGCCGACGGCCAGCAGCAAGCCCGGAACCAGCACGGTGCCGATGGGATCGATGTGGCGCAGCGGATTCAAGCTCAAGCGTCCGAGCATCTCGGCGGTGCGGTCGCCGAAGTACCTGGCCATCCAGCCATGCGCAACCTCGTGCAGGGTGATTGCAAATAGCACCGGGATTGCCCAGATGGAGACCTTGTAGAGAAATGCAAATAAATCCAATGCTTACACTCATTACTTAAACTAAACGTCGAGCTTCATTGCCCGCGATCGACGGCGGCATTATACGGTGGCAGTCCGTCAAAGGGGCCGACATCGCCTCGGCCCGTTCGCGCACACGATGGCGCGATCGCCGGACAGATCGATCACCGAGGTGGGAATCAGCCCGCAATTGCCGCCGTCCAGAACCAGATCGACGCTATGTTCGAGCTTCTCGTAGATCTCCTTGGCATCGGTGCGCGGCAGTTCCTCGCCGGGCAGCAGCAGAGTCGAGCTCATGACGGGCTCGCCCAGTTCGCTGCAGCAGCATGGCCGTGACCGGATGATCCGGAACGCGCAACCCGATGGTGCCGCGCCGTTCGTGTTTCAAGCGCCGCGGCGTCTCGCGCGAGGCCTTGAGCAAAAAGGTGTAGGGACCCGGCGTATGCGCGCGCAGCAGCCGGTACTGCCAGTTGTCGACCATGGCGTACTTCCCGACGTCGGCCAGATCGCGGCATACCAGGGTGAAATGATGGTTGCGGTCCGTTTGCCGAATGTCCCGGATGCGCTCGAGCGCCGCCTTGTCGCCGATATGGCAGCCGAGCGCATAGCAGGAATCGGTGGGATACACGATCACCCCGCCGCCGCGCAGAACCTCGACGGCCTGGCGCACGAAGCGCCGTCTGCGGCGACACCGGATGCAGTTGCAGGTAGATGCTCACTTCGTCGGCTATGATACGCGGATGAATCAGCTCCTCGAATGGTCGCCTCTCATCGTCTTTTTCCTGGGATTCAAATTTCTGGGCATCTACTGGGCCACGGCGGCACTGATGATCGCCTGCGTGCTGCAGCTGGTGGTGCACCGGCTGCGCGCCGGCAACTTCAAGACCATGCACATCATCACCACCGCGGTGGTGCTGGTGCTTGGCTCCGCCACTCTGCTGCTGCACGACAGCCGCTTCATCCAGTGGAAGCCCACGGTGCTGCTCGCGCTGGCGGCGGCCGCCTTTCTCGGCAGCATGTTCATCGGCAAGCAGCCTCTCGCGCGGCGCATGCTCGAATCGGTGTTCAACGAGCCGCTGGATATCTCCCCGCGCACCTGGCTGCTGATCAATTCGCTCTGGGTGGGGTGGCTCGCCCTTCTGGCGATAGCCAACATCTACGTGGCACGGAACTTCGCCGAGAGCATCTGGGTCAATTTCAAGGTGTTCGGCATCACGGTCGCGATGCTGGTATTCATGGTGCCGCAGGTCTTTTGGCTGAGCGGCAAGACCAAGACCGCGCAATCGGAGCACGGCTAGGCCATGGGTGAGGCGGGCCCCAACCGCGAACAGCGCCTGCGCCAGCTGCTTGGAGAGCCGCTTTGCGCCCACGCTCCTGATCATCGAGGACGAGAGCCACCTGCACGCCGGCCATGCCGGGGCAGCGGGCGGCCAAAGCCACTTCCGAGTCACCATACGTGGCCGAGGCCTTTCGTGGCCTATCCCCGGTGGCGCGTCACCGGCTGGTGTATGCGGCCGTCGACGACCTGATGAAGACCGACATCCATGCCCTGACCATCGAGGCGTCGCCCCCGCCGGCGTAGCCGGCGGCGCTGGGGTTACTCCTGGCCGAAATGCACGGATAATTGGGAAGATTGCGCGGTAAAGGCTAAACTGCGGCCCCCGGGCGCGCGGTCAATGTGGGCCAATCGCCTTTTTTCGTGTGTAGAGGAACCAAATGACGCAATTTTTCAGTACACAGTGGACCCGCGTGTCCGCCGTGGCCGCCATCACCCTCCTGCTGGCAGCCTGCGGCAAGGGACAGCAGCAGCCCGCGGCGCCCGCAGCCAGCGACAAACCCGCTTCGCCCCCGGTTGCCGTGGTCGACGGCACGCCCATTTCGCGCGACGCCTACGATGACTACCTGAAGGGTCTGTTGCGCGGCAAGCCGGCAACCGACGTGACCCCCGAGGAGAAGAATCAGGTCCTCGACCAGATGATCAACATGCAGCTGATCGCCGAGCAGGCAGAGAAAGACGGCTTGCAGAACGATCCTGACGTCGCCACCCGCATCGCCCTGTTGCGCACGCAAATTCTGGCGGACGCAGCCGCGCAGAAGTACGTGAAGAGCAACGAGCCCTCGGACCAGGACCTGCACGCCGCGTACGACGCCGCGACGGACAAGACGGAGTATCACGCCGAGCACATCCTGGTGCCGACCAAGGAAAAGGCCGAACAGCTCATCAAGAAGATCAAGGGCGGAGCGAAGTTCGAAGACGTCGCCAAGGCCGAATCCACCGACAATTCCAAGACGAACGGCGGCGACCTCGGCTGGTTCACGACGGCGCGCATGGTCAAGCCCTTCGGCGATGCCGTCAAGGCTCTGAAGAAAGGTGACATGACGAACGATCCCGTGCAGACCCAGTATGGCTGGCACATCATCAAGCTCGATCGATACGCGCGATGCGCCCTTCGACCAGATGAAGGGTCAGCTCAGCAACGGCATCATGCAGAAGAAATTTCAGGACTATATCGACGGCCTGAAGAAGAACGCCAAGATCGAAAAGAAGCTCTGACGATGATTGACGGGGGCCAGCCTGGCCCCGCCGTTGACGGGGACCATCCTGGTCCCCGACCTTCGGGCGCCCTACGGGCGTCTAATTCGGCATCCTGCCTCCGTGATCGGGCCCCCTGCGGGCGTCTGCTTCGGCATCCTGCCTCGCGATCGCTACTTCTTCAGCAGTTTCAGAAACGCCGCTCTCGTCGAGCACGGCGATGCCCAGCTGCTCGGCTTTTTTGAGTTTGGAACCCGCCTCCGCTCCTGCCACCACGATAGTGGGTCTTCTTCGACACGCTGCCGCTCACCTTGCCGCCCAGCCGCACGATGGCCTCCTCCGCCGCTTCGCGGGTCAGTGCCTGCAGCGTGCCGGTCAGAACGAAGGTCTTGCCGGTCAGTTCCGCACTGGGAGCGATGGGCACCGGGGCGGGCCAGGTGATGCCGCCGGCGAGCAGACGATCGACGATGCCGGCATTGCCGGAGTCCCGGAAATACGCCGCGACATTCTTTGCCACCACCGGCCCCACGTCCGGCACGCGCTGGATCTCCTCCTCCCCCGCCCGGCGCAACGCCGCGATGTCGCCGAAGTACTGCGCAAGCGCCAGCGCAGTCGCCTCGCCCACGTCGCGGATGCCGAGGGCGTAGAGAAATCGCGGCAAGCTGGTGTGCTTCGCAGCCTCGATGGCCGGCCTGCAATTTCTGCGCGGATTTCTCGCCCATGCGCTCGAGCTCCGAGAGCTGCTCCGCCCGCAGGGCGAAAAGATCCGCCGGCGTGCGCACCCAGTCGCGGTCCACCAGCTGCTCGACCAGCTTGTCGCCGAGCCCTTGGATGTCGAGCGCGCGGCGCGAGGCGAAATGCTTGATCTCTTCCTTGCGCTGCGCCGGGCAGGTCCGTCCGCCGGTGCAGCGCGCCACCGCTTGATCGGCCTCGCGCACCACCGGCGATCCGCACACCGGGCAGACGCTGGGCAGGGCCACCGGCTGCGCTCCCGCCACCCGGCGCTCGAGCAGCACTCTCGCCACTTCCGGAATCACATCCCCGGCGCGGCGGATGACCACGGTATCGCCCACCCGCACGTCCTTGCGAGTCAATTCATCCATGTTGTGCAGGGTCGCATTGCTGACGGTGACGCCGCCGACGAATGCCGGTTCGAGCCGCGCCACCGGGCGTCAGCGCGCCGGTGCGGCCCACTTGAAATTCGATGCCGCGCACCGTGGTCAGCGCTTCCTCGGCGGGGAATTTATGCGCCACCGCCCAGCGCGGCGCCCGTGAAATGAATCCCAGCCGCTTCTGCAGCTCGAGATCGTCCACCTTGTAAACCACGCCGTCGATTTGATAGGGCAGCTTGGCGCGCAGCACCCCCATCTCACGGTAGTAATCCAGGCATCCGTCGGCGCCTTCCACCACCCGGGATTGCGGGCAGATCTTGAATCCCCAATGGCGCAGTGTCTGCAAGATCGCACTGTGATGCGCCGGAAGTTCGGCGCCCTCCACGACTCCGAGTCCATAGATGAACAGGTCCAGAGGACGCGCCGCGGTCATTTTCGGATCCAGCTGGCGCAGGCTCCCCGCCGCCGCGTTGCGCGGATTGACGAAACTCTTTTCGCCGCGGGCGATGGCCTCTGCATTGAAACGCTCGAAGCCGGCCAAGGGCATGAACACCTCGCCGCGGACCTCGAGCACGGGCGGCGGCCGCTCGGCGCGCAGCTTCATGGGCAGCGCCTTGATGGTCTTGAGATTGTGCGTGATGTCCTCGCCGGTCTCGCCGTCGCCGCGAGTCGCGCCCTGCACGAACACGCCGTTTTCATAGCGCGCGCTGACGGCCAGGCCGTCCAATTTCGGCTCCGCCGAATAACGGACCGGCGCCTCGAGCGCGAGGCGTTCCCGGACGCGGCGATCGAAGTCGCGCACATCCTCTTCGCTGAAGGCATTGTCCAGAGACAGCATGGCGAGCCGGTGTTTCACCACTCCGAACGCGGCGACCGGTGCGGCGCCCACCCGCTGTGTCGGCGAATCCGGCGTCAGCAATTCCGGGTGCTCGCGCTTCGAGCGCGCGCAATTCGAGCATGAGCTTGTCGTATTCGGCGTCCGGAACCTCAGGGTCGTCGAGCGCGTGATAGCGGTAGTTGTAGCGCTCCAGAGTCTCCCTGAGCTCGGCGGCGCGCGCTGCCGCCTTGGCCGGTGCCGCTGCCTTCTGGGCGCACATGCAGGCTAGTTCCGGGGCAGCTGGGCCTGAAAGCGCGCAATGTCCTCGCGCAAAGCGGCGGCCCGCTGCGGCGACATCGGCATCCCCTTCCCGTCCTGCACCATGCCGGACAACTCCTCCGCCAGTCCGCGCGCCGTGCCGAACAGCTCGTTCATCGTCTCCAAGGGCTCCACCGGCCCCGGCAATACGGCGAACAGGGTGATGCCGCGAAACTCTTGATCGGCCATCTCGGCGACATCGAAAGTTCCCGGCTCGATGAGGCTGGCGACGCAGAACAGGCTGCGGCCGTCGGTGTGCTTGCGGTGAAACACCTGGTAACGCCCGAACGCGAGACCATGCAGTCTCGAACGCCGCCATCAATTGGGCTCCGGGCCAACGCGTCTCGCCGACGGCGCAGACGCGAATGGTCACGATCCTCTGCAGGTCGGCGGCATTGGCACCGGGCGGCGCGGCGATCGAGGCACCCTCCGAGGGTGCGGGCGCCGGCGGCGGCGCCGCGTCGGGCTGCATCGCGGGCATGGGATCGGCGTGGACCATCATCGGCCCATCCAAGATCGGGACCTGATCGAATTCAGCGGTGCGGATGTTGAGGGGCTCGAAGGGCGGAACGCCCCAATCGCGCGACTCAGGCGGGCGGGAATCGGCGTCATCGTCGGAATCGGCGTACCGAGGATCGAGCGTCGGCACGGCCGCCGCAGGATTGCGGGTTTGCCCACGACGGACTCGCGCAACTCCGCGTTGCCCGGAGTCTGGCGGGACCGGCGTGCGGTCCACCACCAAATGCCGGCAAGCAGCGGCAAGCTCAGTCCCAGCAAAATCCAGCGGAGCTCGGCGGCCAAGCGCGTCAGACCTTACATCGCCGCCATGCGCACGGCCTCGTCCACATCCACCGCCACCAAGCGCGATACCCCCGGCTCGTTCATGGTGACGCCGACCAACTGCGACGCCAGTTCCATGGTGCTCTTGTTGTGCGTGATGAATATGAACTGCACATTGCGCGACATCTCGCGCACGATGTCGCAGAAGCGGCCGACATTGTTTTCATCGAGCGGCGCGTCCACCTCGTCCAGCAGGCAGAACGGCGCCGGGTTCAAATCGAATATCGCGAACACCAATGCGACGGCGGTCAGGGCCTTCTCGCCGCCCGACAGCTGACTGATGGTGCTGTTGCGCTTCCCGGGCGGGCGCGCCATGACGGACACGCCGGATGCCGCTCCTTCCTCGCCCGTCAGCTCGAGATAGGCATGGCCGCCGCCGAACAGGCGCGGAAATTTCTCCTTGAGACCGGCGTTCACCTTGTCGAAGGTATCCTGGAAACGCGTGCGGGTCTCGCGGTCGATTTTGCGCATCGCCGACTCGAGCGTCTCCAAGGCATCCGTCAGATCCTTGCACTGCCGATCCAGGTATTCCTTGCGCTCGGACTGCTCCTTGAATTCGCCGATCGCCGCCAGATTGACCTGTCCCAGGCGTTCGATCTTGCCCCGGGTCTCCTCCAGCTGCGACTCCCAATTCTCGACCGTGGCGTCCGCGGCGAGCTGCGCCAGCAGCGCGGCGAGCTCGAAATTCGTCGCTGCCAGCTGCTCGGCCACGCTCTCGCGGCGCACACGCACCTGCGAGGCGGCCAATCGCGCCTCGTCCAGGGCGCCTCGCGCAGCCTCGACGCGCTGCTCGACGGCCAGACGCGCGGATTCGCGGTCGCGCAATTGCGCCTCCAATTCATCGCTGGCGATTTTGGCCGCCTGCAGCTCGCCTTCGATTTCCGCGCGCATGCGCAATGATTGCTCGAGCTGGGCCTGCGCCGCGAGCAGCGGTGCCTCGCCGTCCGCGAGCTGGCCGGCCAGCTCGTTGCGCCGCGTCTCCAAGCCTTCCAGTTGCTTCTCGATTCGCGACAGCGTCGTGGTGAGTGAAGTGTGCGACGAGCGCCGCGACTCCACCTGCAGCGCCAGTTCCCGCGCCAGCTGTTGAGCGGCCTGCGCGGCCGCGCGCGCCGTGCCGAGCTCATTGCGCATGCGGTCGCGCTCTTGCTCGAGATCGACCCGCTGCGGCTCGAGAGCGGCGAGGCCATCGATGGCGGTTTCCATGCGCCCGCGCGCCGTGCGCAGATCCGTGTCGGTGCGTGCAAGCTCGGCGCGCACGTCGGCCAGCCCGGTCTCGAGCTGCGACAGGCGCCGCGCGGCGTCCACGTTGCGAGCCTGCGCAGAGTCCAGCTCGGCGCGCCGGTCGACGTGTTCGCGATGCAGCCGATTGACATCCGCCTGAGAATGCTCGCGCCGATCTTCATGATCGCGCACGCGCTCGCGGGTCAGCTCCAAGCGATGTTCCAGTTCCTTGACCTCGTCGGCGAGCCGGCTCACCTGCGTGCGAATCTCGCGCAAGCTCTCCTCGCGCTCGATCACGCCGGTATGCGGATCGGCGTCGCGCGAAATACGCAGCCAATCCGACCCCAGCCATATTCCGTCGCGCGTGACCACCGACTCGCCCGCCGTGAGGTGGCGCCTGCGCCCCAGCGCCTCGTTCAGGTTCTCGGCGGCATATACCGAGGACAACACCGAACCGAGCACGGTCGCGCCCTGCACCTTCGCCTGCAGCGAGGCTGCGCCGGCCGGGGCCGCCGCAGCTTCGCCCGTGCTCACGGCCGCCGTACTCACGACAGCCAAATTTCCGCCGTCGAAGCTCGCGAGCAGATCCGTGACGCTGTCCAGTCCGTCGACGCACACGGCCTCCAGATAGGAGCCCAGCACGGTCTCGACCGCCCGCTCCCAGCCCCGATCGACGCGCAATTGCTGTGCGACGCGCGGCTGCCGGTCGAGCGACTTGGACTTCAGCCATTCGGTCACCTTGCCGGAGGCCTTGCCGAGCGCGGCCGTCTGCAAGGCTTCGGTCGACACCTGGTTACCCAGCGCCTGCTGCCAGCGCGTGCGCAAGGCGTTGAGCGCCTGCGACTGTTCCCGCTCGCGGTCCCTCGTGACCGAGATCTCGGCCAGCAGTTCTTGCAGCTCGGCCGCGGCCTTTTGGCCGGCATCGCGCGCCGATTCGCGCGTTCTTCTCGAGAGCCTCCAGCGCTATCGCCGGCTGCAATTGCGCGAGACGTCGCGCGCTCATTCTCCTGGCGCTCCTGCTGCTGCAGCAGCCGCCGCTGCTGGCTCTCCAACTGCTCGATGCGCGCGCGTTCCACCCCTGTCTCCCGCTGGCCGAGCGCCACGGCCTGCGCATGGGTGTCCCAGGTCAGCTGCCACGCCGACAGCGCCTGCTCGCAGCGCTTGCAGTGCTTGCGAGGTGCGCGCCTCCTCGGCGTGCGCCGCGTCCAGGCCGGGCACCATGGTCGCCAATTCCTGCGCCAGCGCTTCGAGCTGCCCGCGGTCGCGCTGCAGAACCCCCGTGAGGTCGGCGACCTGCGCTTCGGCCTGCTCGAAGTCCGAGCGCTGGCGCTGGCGCAGCTCGCGCGTGAATTGAATGCCCTGCTCGATCCGCGTGACCTCGGCGCCCGCCTCATAGAAGCGGGTCTGTATGGCCCCCAGCGCATCGGTTTTCGAGGCCTGGTCGGCGCGAATGCGTTCGATGTCCGCTTCGAGCTTCGCGCAGGTCCGCGAGCACGGCCTGCATCGCCGTCTCGCAGCCGGAAGTCGCGGCATCGCGCACTCCGCGCCTCGGCGTCCAGACTCTGCATGCGCAAGGCCAGCAATTCGGCCTGCAGCTTGCGCTCCTCTTCCTTCAGCGTCTGATAGCGTCGCGCGGTCGCGGCTTGACGCTGCAAATGGCGAATCTGCTTTTCCACCTCTTCGCGCAAGTCGTTGAGCCGTCCAGATTCTCGCGGGTATGGCCGATCCGGCTTTCGGTCTCGCGGCGCCGCTCCTTGTAGCGGGAGATGCCCGCGGCTTCCTCCAAGAAGGCGCGCAAATCGTCGGGGCGCGCTTCGATGACGCGCGAGATCATGCCTTGCTCGATGATGGCGTAGCTGCGCGTGCCCAAACCCGTGCCGAGAAACAGCTGCGTGATGTCCTTGCGGCGCACCTTGGTGCCGTTGATGAAATAGTCGGAGTTTCCGTCGCGGCTGACGGCGCGGCGCAGGGCCACCTCGTTGTAGGCGGCGTACTCTCCGCCGATCTTGCCGTCGGAATTGTCGAACACCAGCTCGACCGATGCGGCGCCCAAGGGCTTGCGGGCCGCGGAGCCGTTGAAGATGACGTCCGCCATCGATTCGCCGCGCAAATGCTTCGCGGAGATTTCGCCCATGACCCAACGCACCGCGTCGATGATGTTGGATTTGCCGCAGCCGTTCGGACCCACGACTCCCGTCAAACTGCTGGGAAAGGTGACGGTGGTCGGATCGACGAAGGACTTGAAGCCGGCAATCTTGAGTTTCGTTAAGCGCATTATTTCGGTGACCCTAGACGCGTGGCCGTCGATGAGGCGCGTAGTGTAAAGTAAACGTCACTTTCGTAAACCCCCGGCGATTGCCGCTCCGCCCATGAATGAACCCCCTGCCCACCTGGAAACTTTTGCAAACCCTGCGCCCGAGCGGGACTACACCATACGCATGACCATCCCGGAGTTTAGCTGCCTGTGCCCGAAAACGGGACAGCCGGATTTCGCCACGCTCAAGCTGGAATACGTCCCCCACGAGCTCTGCGTCGAGCTCAAGTCCCTGAAACTCTACATTTGGTCGTTCCGCAGCCGCGGCGCATTTCACGAGGCCGTGACCAACGAAATACTGGGGGATCTGGTGGCGGCGACGGCGCCGAGATTCATGCGCCTTTTGGCCGAATTCAACGTCCGAGGGGGGATTTACACGACCGTGGCGGCGGAACACCGGGCACCCGGCTGGACCTCCGCAGCCGCCATTACCCTCCCCTAGGGGCCGGGCCGCGTACGGGCGCACGCTGCCCCACCCTGCGCTCCCGGGTTTCGCTTTTCAATCATAGGCTTATACGAGCAAAATATGTTGCCTCAGTGGTCTGTACACGCCTGATTGCGTCGGTATAATCGCGCGCTCTTTCGTTAGGAGGCGGAGACTTCAAATGCCCTCGAAGAAACCCAATAAAGCGGCTAAACGGCCAGGTAAGGCGACACCCAAGAAAGCGGCTCACAAAGCTGCCGCTCCCAAGAAGGTGCTTCGACCGCCGGCGAAACCTAAGCCATCGCCTCCCACATCGAAGGTAACAGTGAAACCCAACAAGCCAGTTCCCAAACCTGTGATCGCAAAACCCGCGGTCGCAAAACCCGTGCCGGTGAAGCCCGCGGCCGCGAAAGCGCCGCGCCCGAAACCGGAACCCGTCAAAGTCAACAGTGAAAAGATTGCTCCGATCAAATTCGATACCCGACCGCTCGTAATGACCCGCATGCCGCAAATCGATGAAGACGGTGACGGCGAGTCCGCCGCCTCCGCCAGTTTGTTGGCAGGCCCGCGCAATGTGAAGCCGTACATCGCCCGCCGCGGCGAGCAGTACATGAACAAGGAGCAGTTGGAGCATTTCGCTCGAATACTGCAGACTTGGAAACGAGACCTCATGGTGGAGGTCGATCGCACCGTTCTGCACATGAAGGACGAGGCGGCCAACTTCCCCGACCCGAACGACAGAGCGACTCAGGAAGAGGAATTCAGCCTCGAGCTGCGCACGCGCGACCGCGAACGCAAGCTGATTCGGAAAATAGACGAGGCGCTGAAGCGCATCGAGGACGGATCCTACGGCTACTGCCTCGAGACCGGCGAGGAAATCGGCATCAAGCGATTGGAAGCCAGGCCCGTGGCGACATTGTCGGTGGAAGCTCAGGAGCGGCGCGAACGCCGCGAAAAGCAGTACGGCGACCGCGACGACAGGTACCGATAGAACGCCGCCCTATGTAGGCCGCTTCGCCCCGACACCTTCGGGCGATCTGCATTTGGGTTCCCTGTATGCGGCGGCGGCGAGCTTCCTCGACGCGCGGGCGCACCGAGGACGCTGGCTGCTGCGGCTCGAAGATCTCGATCGGCCGCGCGAGGTCGCGGGTTCGGCGGCGCGCATCCTCGGCACCTTGCAGGCATTCGGCTTCGAGTGGGACGGCGAAGTCGTCCGCCAGCGCGATCGTGCCGGCCACTACACGGCCGCCTTGCGCGCTTTGCAGGCGCGCGATTTGACCTTCGAGTGTTCCTGCAGCCGCCTGCAGTTGGAGGACGAGAGCTGCTACCCCGGCACCTGCCGCGCGGGCCCGACGTCCTTGGGGGTGCCGACCGCGACGCGGCTGCGGGTCGAACCCGGGTTCATTCAGTTTTCCGACCGTATCCAGGGAACCTACCGTCAAGACGTCGGCCGCGCCGTGGGCGACTTCATTCTCAAACGGCGCGATCAGTTGGTCGCCTATCAATTGGCGGTGGTCGTCGACGATGCGGCGCAGGGAGTCACTCATGTCGTGCGCGGCGCCGATCTGCTGGACGTCACGCCGCGGCAAATCTACTTGCAGCGGCTCCTGGATCTGCCCCTGCCTGCTTATGCGCACGTGCCGGTGCTCACCGAGCCCGATGACACCAAGCTCGCCAAGGCGCGGCACAGCGTGCGCTTGGACGCGGATTCGCCGCTGACGCAGCTTCTGACGGTGTTCGGGATGCTGGGACTGGCACCACCCCATTCTCTGGGCGGGGCGGCCTTAAGCGACGCCTGGGACTGGGCGATCGGCCAATGGGACATCAACGGCGTCCCAAAATGCTTGAATGTGCGCGTAAGCAATTGAAAATTGTACAAAAAAATGCCGATTTGCCTTAGCGCTGCATTGCGCTATCCTTGATCTCGTCCATGCAGGATTGGTCACGCGTGGTCAGGCACGAACCGGCATCTTCCGGCGGCGTGTCGGCCAACACGAGCGAGGAGCCCTTATGAGCGAACCGCGAGTGATAAAAAAATACCCGAATCGTCGCCTTTATGACACGGTCGAAAGCCGTTACATCACATTGGCGGATGTCCGGCGCTTGGTCGTCGAAAGGATCGAGTTCGTAGTCGTCGACAAGAAAAACAACGCCGACATTACGCGCAGCATCTTGTTGCAGGTGATTGCCGAACAGGAACATCTTGCCGAGCCCATTCTGAGTCAGGACTTCATGGTCAATGTCATCCGTGCCTACGGCACCAGCCTGCAGGGGCTGGTCAGCGGTAGCTTGGAACAGAGCCTGAAGCAGATCATGAGCCAGCAACCGCAAATCCGTCCGCCGCGCATACGCACGGCGGCGGACGATTCCTTCAAGGCATTGTCTGCAATCCGCACGCGCGAGGGCGACAAAGAGCGCGACGAGCACTTCGACACGAAGTGAACCGGGGCCCAGCGACGAGGGCAGGGCTAGCCCAGGCGTGTGCCTGGGCGATGCTTTGCTGCCGTGCCTTCCTAAGCGGCGTCGACGTTGCGCATCGACAGGCGCACGCGCCCCTGCCGATCCACCTCGAGAACCTTCACCCGCACCACGTCGCCTTCCTTCAACTTATCGCCGACGCGCTCCACGCGCTCTTCGGAAATCTGCGAAATGTGCACCAGGCCGTCGCGCCCCGGAAGAATGGTCACGAAGGCGCCGAAATCCATCAAACGTGCAACCTTGCCTTCATACACCCGGCCCACTTCGACGTCGGCGGTGATCAGTTCGATGCGCCTTTGAGCTTCGCGGCCCGCGGCGCCCTGCACCGAAGCGATTTTCACCGTCCCGTCGTTTTCGATGTCGATCGAGGTGCCGGTCTCTTCGGTGATTTGCCGGATCACGGCGCCGCCCTTGCCGATCACGTCGCGGATCTTCTCCGGATCGATCTTCAACGTGATGATGGTCGGGGCCCACTCCGACATCCTCTCGCGCGGCTTGGAGAGCACTTTGTTCATCTCGTCCAGGATATGCAGGCGGCCGTCGCGCGCCTGGTCCAGCGCCACCTTCATGATCTCGCGCGTGATGCTCGTGATCTTGATGTCCATCTGCAGCGCGGTGATGCCGTCCTTCGTGCCGGCCACCTTGAAATCCATGTCGCCGAGATGATCCTCATCGCCCAGGATGTCCGTCAGGACCTGGAAACGCGCGCCTTCCTTGACCAGACCCATGGCCACGCCCGCCACCGGCGCCTTGATCGGCACGCCCGCATCCATCAGCGCGAGGCTGGTGCCGCACACGGAGGCCATGGAACTCGATCCGTTCGATTCGAGAATTTCCGAAACGACGCGGATGACGTACGGGAATTTCTCCACGCCGGGCATCACGGCTTTGACGCCGCGCTTGGCCAGATTGCCGTGGCCGATCTCGCGCCGCTTCGGCGAGCCCATCATGCCGGTCTCGCCGACGCTGAACGGGGGGAAATTATAGTGCAGCATGAACGGCTCTTTGCGCTCGCCCGTGAGGCCGTCGATGATCTGCGCATCGCGCCCCGTGCCCAAGGTCGTCACCACCAGAGCCTGAGTTTCGCCGCGGGTGAACAGCGCCGAACCGTGGGTTCGCGCCAGCACGCCGGTGCGGATATTGATGCCGCGCACGGTCTTGGTGTCGCGGCCGTCGATGCGCGGGTGCCCTTCGAGGATTCGCTCGCGGACCAGCCGGTATTCCAGATTGAAGAATTCGCCTCCGACCTGATCGGCGGTGAACTTGGATGCGGCGCCGGACGCATCGGCCTTGGTCAGCGCTTCCACCGTTGCGGCTTTGACTTCTTTGATCGTCGCGTAGCGCTGCTGTTTCTCGGTCAGCGTGTACGCGGCCGCGAGATTCTTCTCCGCGAACGCGCTCACCGCCGCCTTCAATTCCGTGTTCGGTTCCGGCGCGCTCCACGACCACTTCGGCTTGCCGGCTTCCGCCGCAAGCTCGTTGATCGCCTTGATCGCCACCTGCATCTGCTCGTGGCCGAACATCACGGCGCCGAGCATGACTTCTTCATTCAAGCCGTCCGCTTCGGACTCCACCATCAGCACGCCTTCCTGGGTGCCCGCGACCACGAGATCGAGTTTCGATTCGATCAACTGAGTCGACGTGGGATTGAGAATGTACTTGCCGTCGATGTAGCCGACCCGCGCGCCGCCGATCGGGCCCAAGAACGGCATGCCGGAAATAGCCAGCGCCGCCGAGGCGCCGAGCAGCGAGGCGATGTCCGGATCCACTTCCGCGTTGACGGAGATGACCGACGCCACGACCTGCACGTCGTTGATGAAGCCTTCCGGAAACAGCGGCCGTATCGGCCGGTCGATCAGGCGCGACGTCAGCGTCTCCTTCTCCGTCGGGCGGCCTTCGCGCTTGAAGAAGCCGCCGGGGATGCGGCCCGCCGCGTAGGTCTTTTCCTGGTAGTTCACCGTCAGTGGGAAAAAATCGCGTCCCGGCGTCGCCTTCTTCAGGCCCACCGCCGTCACCAGCACCACGGTGTCGCTCATGGTGACGAGCACCGCGCCGTCGGCCTGACGGGCCAGTTCGCCCGTCTCGATGGTTACGGTGTGATCACCGTACTTAAAGCTTTTTTTGATAGCGCTCACTTAGAGCCCCTTTGCGTAATCGGAAATGTATGGACGCAGACGAGCACTCGAGCGCCGTCTGCAGCGGCGCCTGTTAGCGGCGTAACCCTAAGCGTTCGACCAATTGCGTGTACTTGTCCGGAGTTCTGCTCTTCAGATAATCGAGCAGCTTGCGGCGCTGATTGACCATCTTGAGCAGCCCGCGGCGCGATGCATGGTCGGCTTTGTGCGTGGTGAAATGCTGGCTCAAGCCGTTGATGCGCTCGGACAACAAGGCAATTTGAACTTCGGGTGAACCGGTGTCCTGCGCGCTGCGCTGGAATTTACCGACGACGCCCGTCTTTTCTTCACGAGTAAGTGGCATTGAAATCAAACCTCAATCAATAACTTAGACCTTTAAAGAAGGCGCGCATTGTACGCGTCGCGGCACCCGCCCTCAAGCAGGGATTCGCCGCTGTTGAAATAAGACCGACGAAATAAGTCGCAGCGGAACCAATCGGCCCGCGGCCTGAAGCTCGCCCAAACCCAGAAATCCCAAGCCGGCCGCATAGATACGAACCGTTCCCGGCTCGGTTTCGGGCACTTCGGCGGGAATGACGACGGTCTGCCCCTGCCGGAAGGCGCTGACCCCGCCGGCGGGCAGATCCAGGCGCCGCAGCCGGTCAGTGCGGCATCCACCGGCAGCAGTGCATCCAACCGCTGCGCCTGACTCAAGGACTCCAATGCCTCGAAGGACCATTGCGGTTCTGCACCAAATGGCTCGACGCCGAGCCGGTGCAGCGCCGCCAAATGAGCAATCGTTCCCAGCTGTGCGGCCAAATCCTCGGCCAGAACTCGGATATAGGTACCCTTCGAGCAGCGCACGTCGAAGGACAGATCGGGGGGCTGCCAATCGAGCAAGCGCATGTCGCGGATGATGATGGCGCGAGCCGCCCGCTCGCGCGTGATGCCGGCGCGCGCATATTCATACAGCGGCTTGCCGTCCTGCTTGAGCGCGGAATGCATGGGCGGCACCTGCGCATAGTCGCGCGGAAACTCGCTCAGCGCTTCGCTCAGCTGCTGCGAAGTGAAATGCGGCAATTCACGCCTTTCGATCACTTCGGACTCGCGATCGGCGCTCGGCGTGCGCTCGCCGAGACGCACTGTCACACGGTAGGTCTTGTCCGCATCGAGGAGCTGCGCGCCGAACTTGGTGGCTTCGCCGAAGCAGATGGGAAGCAATCCCGAGGCCAACGGATCGAGCGATCCGGTATGGCCCGCCTTGCGGGCATTGAACAGACGCCTGACGCGCGCGACGGCGCCGGCCGAGCTCAGGCCCAGGGGCTTGTCCAGCAATAGAATCCCGTGAATGTCAGCGGGCACCCATCACCCTCGAGGATTCGGAGGAATGTAGTCGCCTTCATCGACCACATGCCCTTCATCGGCCTCGTCGGGCGCGGCCGCTGCCTGCTCGTCGGGCTTGTTCACCGAATCGATCAACTGGGTCAGGCGCACGCCATGCTCGATCGAAGTGTCGAGCTCGAAACTCAAGGTCGGCGTATAGCGGATCATCAAGCGACTTCGACAGCGCGTTGCGCAGGAATCCGGCGGCGCTCTCGAGACCCCGCTGCACCTTCGGATCAGGACCGTCCTTGCCGAACACCAGGTAGTACACCCGCGCCGTGCGCAAATCGCCCGTGACATTGACCGCGGTGATCGTCACATTGCCGATGCGCTCGTCCTTGACGTCGCGCCGTAACAGCTCGCCCAGCTCGCGCTGGATCTGCTCGCCCAACCTCCGAGCACGGGGATTGTCTTTAGCCATAGTTCCTAGGCGCTGCGCGCCACCTTCAAACGGGGTCGAAGCGACCCCGTCGACACTGGTTTACAAAGTACGAGCAACTTCGACTCGCGAGTAGCACTCGATCTGGTCATTTTCCTGGACGTCGTTGTAATTCTTCACGCCGATGCCGCACTCGGTGCCCGCGCGCACTTCGTTGACATCGTCCTTGAAGCGCTTCAAGGATTCCAAGGCGCCCTCGAAGATCACGACGTTGTTGCGCAGCACGCGGATCGGAAAGTTGCGGCGCACGTAGCCGTCGATCACCATGCAGCCCGCCACCGTGCCGAATTTGCTCGAGCGGAACACGCTGCGAACCGCGGCAAGTCCGACGATCTGCTCCTTGACCTCGGGCGACAGCATGCCCGTGAGCACCGCCTTGATGTCGTCGATGGCCTCGTAAATGATGCTGTAGTAGCGCACATCGACGCCGTGATCCTTGATGGCGGTGCGCGCCGCCGCGTCGCCGCGCACGTTGAATGCAATGATGCGCGCCTTGGAGGCGGCGGCCAGAGTGACGTCCGATTCGGTCAGCCCGCCGACGCCGGAGGCCACGATGTTCACCGCGACTTCGCCCGTGGACAAGCCGTTCAGCGCGTCGCGCAATGCCTCGACGCTGCCCTGCACATCGGCCTTCACCAAGAGCTGCACGAAATCCGCCTTGCTCTCGCCCATGGTCGAGAACACGTCCTGCATGTTTGCGCTCTTCTGCGCCAGCTTGACGTCGCGCGATTTGGACTGGCGATGCATCGCGACTTCGCGCGCCTTGCGCTCGCTCTCGACCACCAGCAGTTCATCTCCGGCATTCGGCGCGCCGGACAGACCGAGCACCACCACCGGTATCGAAGGACCTGCCGCGTCCACGGGTTGTCCCGCCTCATCGAACAGCGCCCGCACGCGGCCGAATTCCTGGCCGATGAGCAGAGGGTCTCCCAGTTTGAGGGTGCCGCGCAGCACGAGGACGGTCGCGACCGCGCCGCGGCCCTTCTCGAGGCTCGACTCGATCACATAGCCCGCCGCCAGCCCCGTGGTCGGCGCCTTCAATTCCAGCACTTCGGCCTGCAGCAAGATGCTGTCGATCAACTGGTCCACGCCCTGCCCGGTCCGTGCGGATACCGGCACGAAAATATTCTCGCCGCCCCACTCCTCGGGGATCACGCCGTACTTCGTCAGTTCCTGCTTGACCTTTTCCGCGTCCGCTTCCGGCTTGTCCATCTTGTTGAGCGCCACCACGATGGGCACTTTCGCGGCCTGCGCGTGCTGTATGGCCTCGATGGTCTGCGGCATGACGCCGTCGTCGGCGCCCACCACCAGGATCACGATATCCGTGACCTGCGCGCCTCGCGCGCGCATGGACGTGAAAGCTGCGTGGCCCGGGGTATCGAGGAAGGTGACCATGCCCTTGGCGGTTTCCACGTGGTACGCGCCGATGTGCTGAGTAATGCCGCCCGCTTCGCCCGCCGCCACCTTGGTGCGGCGAATGTAATCGAGCAACGAAGTCTTGCCGTGATCGACATGGCCCATCACGGTCACGACCGGCGGACGCGGCAACACCTCGAGCGAGGAATCGGTTTCGCCCTGCAGGTCGTCCTCGATGATATTTTCCTTGCGCAACACCGCCGTGTGGCCCATTTCCTCGACCACCAGCACCGCGGTGTCCTGCTCGATCATCTGGTTGATCGTCGCCATCACGCCCATGTTCATCATGACCTTGATGACTTCGGTGGCCTTGACCGCCATTTTTTGCGCCAACTCGCCGACCGTCATGGCCTCGCCGATCGCCACCTCGCGCACCACGCGCGCGGTCGGCATCTCGAAGCCATGCTTGGTATCCGATTCGCCGCCAACCGAACGGCGCCGCCCGTCGCGCGACTTCTTCTTCTTGTGCCGCGAACTCACGTCGCCGACGATGTGCAATTCCTGCCGGCCGTAGCGCGTCGCCTTGTCGTCCACCTCGACCCGCGCGGCCTTGCCGGGTTTGGCGGCCGCGGCCTTGCGTTCGCGCTCGGCCACTTCGCGCGCCTGCACTTCGGCGACGCGGCGCGCCTCCTCCTCCGCGGTCTTCTTGCGGTTCTCCTCATCGCTGCGCCGCCGGCTTTCCTCCTCGAGGCGCTCGCGGTCCAGGCGTTCCTTCTCCAGGCGCTCATGCTCCGCCTTTTCGATGGCCGCCTTGGCCTGCTCCTCGGTCTCGCGCTGGCGGTCGAGCTCTTCCTGCTGATGGCGCGCCTGATCCTCGAGCACTTCGCGCTTGACGTAGGTGCGTTTGCTGCGCACCTCGACGTTGACGGTGCGCGCGCGCCCTTGCGGGCTCGCGAGCTTCAGCTCCGACTGCGATTTGCGCCGCAGGGTGATCTTGCGCGGAGCCGCGTCGGCTTGCAGGTCGTCATGGCCGTGGCTGCGCCGCAGATGCGTCAGCAGCTCGTGCTTCGCATCCTCGCTGATCATGTCTTCGGCGCTGTCGACCCTGATCCCCGCCTGATCGAGCTGCTGCAGCAGCCGATCGACCGGAACTTTCAGCACCTCGGCGAATTGGGCGACGGTAACGTCTGCCATACTTGCTCCTAAACCTTAGCTTCTTCCGCGAACCAGTGCTTGCGGGCATCCATGATCAGTTCTGCGGCTTTCTTCTCGTCGACACTGCCCATCTCGACCAATTCGTCGACGGCCAGATCCGCCAGGTCGTCGCGCGTGCGCACCCCTTTGCGCGCCAGCGTCTTGGCCAGAGGTTCGCCCGCGATTTCGATCAGGTCGGCGGCGGGCTCCGCGCCGTCCACCGATTCCTCGCTGGCGATCGCCTGAGTCAGCAGGACGTCGCGCGCGCGCGTGCGCAGCTCCTTGACGATCTCCTCGTCGAATTCCTCGATGCCGTTCAATTCGCTGGCGGGCACGTAAGCGATCTCCTCGATGGTCGAAAATCCCTCCTGCACCAGGATGCTCGCGACGTCGGCATCGACGTCGAGCTGCTTCATGAAGGTCTCGCGCAGCGCCAGGGATTCGGTCTCGCTCTTTGCCTCGGCCTGCGATTCGCTCATGACGTTCAATTCCCAGCCCGTCAGCTCGCTCGCCAGGCGGATGTTTTGGCCGCCCCTGCCGATGGCCTGCGAGAGCTTGTCCTCGGACACCGCGATGTCCATCGAATGCGAATCCTCATCGACGACGATGGAGGTCACTTCAGCAGGCGCCATCGCGTTGATGACGAATTGCGCGTTGTTCTCGTCGAACGGGATGATGTCGACCCGCTCGCCGGCGATTTCATTGGATACCGCCTGGACGCGCGAGCCGCGCATGCCGACGCACGCGCCCACCGGATCCACCCGCGGGTCGTTGCTGCGCACGGCGATCTTGGCGCGCACGCCCGCGTCGCGTGCCGCGGCCAGGATATTGATGAGCCCCTGCCCCACTTCCGGCACTTCGAGCTTGAACAATTCGATCAGGAATTCCGGCGCGGTGCGCGACAGAAACAGCTGCGGACCGCGCGGCTCGGTGCGCACTTCCTTCAAGTACGCCTTGATGCGGTCCTGGGATCGCACCGGCTCGCGCGGAATCATCTCCTCGCGCGCGATGAAGCCTTCGGCGTTCGCGCCGAGATCCACGTAGACGCCGTTGCGGTCGACGCGCTTGACGATGCCGCTGACCAGCGTGCCCGCGCGATCCTTGTAGGCGTCGACGACCTGGGCGCGCTCGGCCTCGCGCACCTTCTGCACGATGACCTGCTTGGCGGTCTGCGCGAGAATGCGGCCGAAGGGCACCGATTCCATCGGTTCCTCCACATAGCCGCCCGGCTCCACGTCCTTGTCGATGTCGCGCGCATCGTCCAAGCGCAGTTCGCGCTCCGGTACTTCGAGTTCGGTGGACTCGTCGGCAAACACCTTCCAGCGGCGAAAGGTGTCGTAGCCGCCGGTCTTGCGGTTGATGGAAACCCGCACGTCCAGCTCTTCGCCGTGCTTCTTGCGGGTTGCCGATGCGAGCGCAGCTTCGAGCGCGTCGAAGATTATTTCCTTGTCGACACCCTTCTCGTTGGAGACCGCGTCGACGGCCATCAAGATTTCTTTGTTCATGGTCCTATTAGACTCCTCGTCACTCCGGCCGCAATCTCGCCTTCTGAATCCTCTCGAGCGGCAGGCTATGCGCGTTGCCGTCGACCTCCACGACAATCGTGTCGCCCGCTATCGACTTCAACACTCCGACATACCGCCGCCTGCCGTCGATGGGCAGCTTCAACTCGGCAAAGATCCGCTCGCCGACGAACCGCTCGAAATGCGCGCGCGTGCGCAAGATCCGATCGAATCCCGGCGAAGAGACTTCCAGCGTGTAGTGTCCCTTGATCGGATCCTGGCTCTCGAGCACCTGGCTCACCGCATGACTCACGTTCGCGCAGTCATCGACCGTGATGCCGGCGCCGGAATCCTTCGCTCTGCGATCGATGAATATCCGCAAGACTCCGCCGCGCCCTTCTCGCGCAAACTCGATGTCGACCAACTCATAATCCAACGCCTCGATCGGCGGCTCTAGTAAGCGCATCAAGGCGTCACGCATTCTGTTGAACCCTGCCCCAAACAAAAAAGGGGACCATCGGCCCCCTCTCTATCGACGAAAGCCCCACCGGGGCTCTTACCTTTCAGGCGCGGGTCCGAAATTACTTGGGTCCCCCGCCGAGGGCCGCGATTATAGGCAAAGCCGACTTAGGCGTAAACCCTAATTGCCCAAATCCGAATTTTAAATATCCAGACTTGAAAATGACTGGGGCCGCATCGCTGCGGCCCCAGTTGTCGCTTGAAACTGAAACGCCTTACCAGCGCTTCGGACCGCGCGATCCACCACCACCACCGCCACCACCACCGCCACCACCGCCGCCGGTGCGCTCCTGAGCCTCATTCACCTTCAGCGCTCGCCCGTCGACATCGTGGCCATTCAAGGCCTGCATGGCGCGCGCAGCATCTGCGCTTGCCATTTCAACGAAGCCGAAGCCGCGGGGCCGACCGGTGTCGCGATCATTGATCAGCGCCACCGACTGTACGGCGCCATGCTTTTCGAACAGCGCGCGCACCGCGGACTCGTCCATTGAGAACGGGAGATTGCCAACATACATTTTCGTCATGTGAAGAATACCTACTACAAAAGAAGCTATCGGCCGGTCACGCGTGCGTACTGCGATGCAATGTGCAGAGTGCCTGCCACCTGGATCGAAGAAACCTGCTTTGTGGGTTGTGGCCAAGGTGACGCCGGAGCGGCGCGGTGACCAGAAACGGACCAAGTAGAAATTCACGAACCGTGGCGGATACTACAGCAATTTGCTGATAAATACGAATATTTCTCTGGGATTACCCTACCCTGGCCGCCACCAGGACAGCACGGGAGGGAGCATTCGGTGCCGGCCCAAGATCCCCGGCTCCGACCAGCGGGCGGCGCAGCGCAGATTTGCTGCGACGCACAATTCCTCGGCCATGGCCCCCTCGGCCGGGCCATGATTGACCATGAAGAAAAGCCCGTCCGGGCGCAGATTATGTCGAATCTGCCGAAACAGCCTGCCGGGCGCCAGGAGAGTCAGCGGCAGCCTCCACGCCAGTATGGCTGCCGGCGTGAGGAAGGGAAACCAAGAGGTGATCAAGTCCGCAGGTTCGCGGTACGCGGTGTAATCGGCGACCACGAACCGCGCATTGGGCAGAGGTAACAAATAGCCGGCGGCGTAATCGATTCGTGCGCGCCCGTCTCGAAACAGCCGGTGACCTTCGACTTCCACGCCCACCATTCGGTCCGGGCGGAAGAAAGTCTGCAAGGTCGCCGCATACCAGAAGCTGGCGCAGCCGATATCGCAGAGCTCGCCGCCGACCGGCCGGCCCATGCCCGATCCGCTCCAGCCGCGGTCCAGGATGTCGAGATATTCGTAGTTATTGGCACTGGTCGCGGCGCTCATCCGCAGCTCGAATTGCACCTGGTAACGGTCGCGCAACGCGGCTATTCTTTGCGCCTGCTCGCGGTCTGCGCTGCTAAGCACGCGGGCGGGTGTTTCCTCAAATGCACCGCGCGACCAGCGTATGCGCTCAGAGACGCCATACCAGAAGCTGTGTCGCAGGGACCGTAGTCGCTGAAGTGATGAATACATTGACTAAATGCTATGCGTGTCGGGAGGCGGCGTCGAGGGAAGGCGCGCCTGGGCGATGCGGTTAGAGTTTTTCCTGCCTAAGTATTGGGCGACTTGGGCGGGCTTGAGCGTGCTGCGTGCCATCGAGCTGCTGCCCTTCGCCGCCCAGCGGCACGTGGGTTCGGCCCTGGGCGGGATCATCCGTCGGCTGCCTCTTGCCTACGTGCGCATTGCCCGCCGCAACATCCAGCTGTGCATGCCCGCCCTGTCGGCTCAGGATCAGGCCGATTTGGTCGATCGTCACTGCCAAAGCCTGGGAATGGCGCTGTGCGAAACGGCCAATACCTGGTGGAGCAGCGATGAGCGCGTGCACGAACTCGCCGAGATCCAGGGCCTGGACAATTTGACCGCAGCGCTCGCCAAGGGCCGCGGCGCCATCATGATCGGCGGCCATTTCACCACCATCGAAATCGCCACCCGCATCCTGGGCACGGTGGTGCCGCTGAATGTGGTGTATCGCCCGACGAAAAATGCGCTGCTTTCGCAAATCATGGTTACCAGCTTCGAGCGCCATGGCAAACCCATTGCTCACGATGACATACGCACCATGATCCGCGCCCTCAGAAACAATGAGGTCGTCTGGTACGCACCGGACCAGAGCTACCGCAACAAGGGCGCGGCGATGGTGAATTTTTTCGGCATCCCGGCCGCCACCACCACCGCCACGTCGCGCCTGGCGCGCATCTCCGGGGCCGCCGTCTTGACTTATTTCCCCGAGCGCCTGCCGGGCAACGCGGGTTATCGCGTCATGATCGGACCCGCGTTCGAGGATTTTCCCGGCGCCGACGCCATTAGCGACGTCGAGCGCTTCATGGGTCTATTGGAAGCGCAGATTCGCCGCGTGCCCGAGCAATATCTTTGGGTGCACCGCCGCTTCAAGGGGCTGAGCGCCGACTATCCGGATTACTACGGGCGCGATTCCCGCAATCGCGGGCGCCTGCAGGCGCCGAAAACGAGCCTCTGACTCGGGAGCGTCACAAGGCGTCGGACCCGCCGGCCTTCTTGAGCAGCTCTGCACGCATTTGCGAGGCCTCGAGCCGCAGCGGCGCGGCGCGCAGTCGGCCGATCTCGGCCCCCGTAAACGGCTGAAAGTCCGCCGGCAGATGCTCTTTGTCGAAGCGCCACAGCATCCAATTCATCACCTCGGATAAATCCGCATCCGACAGAGGGGATGTGGCGACGCCGGGCACGCGGCCAAGGTACTCGCGCCCTCCCGGCACGGACAAGAACCGAGCCACGGTGCCGGCAAGGCTCGGCGCCGTTCCCGCCGATCCTGTGCCGTCGGGCCGATGGCAGCCCTGACAATTGAGCGTCCAGTGCTGCCAGGCGCGCTGCGCATCGCCGACCCCCGCCGGCGAACTCGCCGCGGCATCGGGAGCCGGCGTTTGCGCATCGGCGGTTCCCGAGCCCGCGCGCGGCATCGAAAAATACGCCGCCGCCAGCAGCAGCGCCGCCGGCCGGGCCAGCCGCACCGCATACATCATAAATCGGTGGCCGGCCGCAGAGCGTGCGTGGCCGGGGCGGACTTATCGGCATGGCGAGCGCGTGCATCGGTCACGTCGCTTGCGGACAGAGCCGCCGCGCCCGATGGATTCTTGTCGCGGCCGCCGGCCAGATAACTCAGCACGGCGGCGACTTGCGCCTCGCTCAATCCCGATTGCGCCGGCATGACGCCGTTGTAGGTGACGCCGCCCACCTTCAGAGCGCCCATGAGGCCCGTGGTAACGACCATCACGAGGTAGTCCCGGCCCTGCGGTAGTTTCGCGAATGCCACGACCTGCTCATGCAGGGAGGGAAAGCTGCCGGGAATGCCCGCCGCCTCCGGCCCATGGCACACAGCGCAGTGATCGGCGAATATCGTCGCGCCCGCCGAACCGGCATCGACCGGCGCGGCCGCCGGTTCTTCGGCGGCACCAGTCGCGGCGGCGCCGAGCACGGCACCGAGCGCGAGGGCGGCGCTACTTCTGATCAATGGCCACGCCCAAAATAACGGCGGTCGAGCAAGTATAGGACTGGCTCTTGGTGCCGAAGCACCAGGTCACCTCGTTGTTGTTCTGCGGGCGTACCACCGGACGATCGCCTTGGTTGTTCTGGCAGGCACATCGCCCCCAGGGCACGCCGCCGCAGCAGTCGTTATAGGAGATGATGTAATTGCGCTGGTCGGCGGGATTGCGGCAAGTCCCGATCCAGGTGATGGGCGACATTTCGGTTCCGGGCGGGCACGAATTGACGCTGCCGCCGTAACACGCGCAGAGCGAGCCGTCGATGGCGCAATACCGCCAATAATCGCACTTGGTCTGATCGCCGGGATCCTGAGGGTTGGTGCCGCCTTGAGGCGCGGTCTGACCGGAATTCGGATCGGCCGCCGAGTTCGAATCACCCTCCGCGGCGCGCGCCACCGGCAACAAAGGCAGCGTGGCTGCGCCGGCCAGGAAGCCGCCGAGCACGCTGAACATGCTGCGCCGCGACGTGCGGCTCGCGAAGCCACGCAATACTTTTTCCGCCATATGATCGAATTGAGCCACTCTTATTCTCCCGAAGATGCATGCCTCGGTCCACGTTGACTGAGGTATTGTTGAATGCTGCTGACGCCGGTTTCCTTGGCGACGAACAGACTTTCCAAATGCTCGCGCGTATTGACCAGGCCGGTCGAGGACAATTTGCCGGCTTCGTCGATCAATACCGCGTACGGCAGCTTGGCGACGCCGTAGCTGCGCCCCAAATGTTCCGATACCACGTAAGGAAACTTAGCCAGACCCTTGTCGCGCACATAAGCCTCGTGCGGGTCGGCTACGCCGTCGCTCGCCAGCACGATGTCCAGCCAACCGCGCTCGGCGCCCTGCGCCGAACGCACGGCCGGCAGCAGCGTTTCGCATACCGCGCAACCGGGCGACAGAAACAACAGCAATTGGCTGCGGCCGCCGCGCACCCCGCCGATCTGCACCGGCGATCCGTCCAATCCGGGCAGCACCATCTCGGGCGTGAGATCCCCGAGTTTCAGCGGCTGGCGCAGCGACAATGCGCCCGCCGGGGCGATGCGTTGGTGAAGAACGCCGATTTGGCGCGCCAACGCGACGCACACCACACCGAGAACGAGCAGTCCGATCCACAGCATGATCTGCGAGGCGACCACGAAACTCATAGCAATTCTCCGATGCGCGGCGGCGTCAGCGCCATCGCTTGATCGAGCGCGCAGTACAGCGCCAGCAGGGCCAACGCCGCCAGAATCTGCGAGCCGAAGACGGCTGGCGCCGCGACGGACGCGGAACCCAGCGCCACCATCGCCGCCATGACGGCGAGCCCCATGTTTCTCACCACGGCATAGGCGCCCAGGGGTCGCCGCGCGGCGCCGAAAGTGCAGCCGCAATCCACATCGCGCCGCCCGCGTGCGATCGAGCGCAGGATCAGCGCCAGATAGGCGCTCCAGATCAGCCCGGCCAGCACGCCGCCCGCGGCCCGATGCGCCGCCGTGCACAGCAATCCGGCGGCGAGCATTTCGGCTGCGACGGCCGCCGCGACCGCGAAAGGCGCGAGCGAGCGCGGCACTCCCGCGAATTCATGCACCACGGCCCGTGTGCGGGCGTGCCGCAGCAATTTATGCAGGCCCGATGCCAGCAGCAGCGCGGCCTGAAAAGCCGCGAGTTGCGCCACCAGCAACTCGAACACGCCGGCGGTCGATGCCTCGGCCGTCATCAGCGCACGGGCTCGATTAGCATGCGGGTACGTAACCCAGGCAGATCGAGGCTGCGCACCAGGGCGCCGCCCGGCTCGTACACGTCCAGACGCTCGCCCGCCTGCACCAACATCAGCTGCTCGGTGCCGTGAGTCAGTGCGATCGAAGAGCCCGGCCGCACCAGCCGCAGACGCTTGATGCGGGTTTTGGTGGCCGTGTTATAGACCCAAACTTCCGTCGCCGGGTCCTTGTGCGTGCCTTCGTGGGCACCCGGCTGCATCAGCACATACAGCAATTTCTGTTCATCACCGGCGACTATTTGCCAACCGCTCGGCCGCCAATGGTCTTTCTCGTCGGCGGCCGACAGCAAAGGCCAATCCGGCAGTATCTTCACCTCATCGCCCCGCATGTCGATGGGCTGAACGCGGCCATGCAAGCTCGGAAAGTAGCGCAGCCCGCCGACCAGCGTCGACGCGGTGAACAAGGGGTCCTTATCGAGGGGGTTGAAGGCCTTCGACTCGCTGCGCCCGGCCACCGCGCCGTTGGCGTCCAGCCTCACGGTCAGCATCGTACCGCTCGAGCACAGTGTGGAAAAGCCACGGCTGCCCGACGGATATACGAGCGAGCATCCCGGAATTTCTATCTCGCCGAGCACCTGCCGCTTCACCAAATCGACCACCGTCACCGATGAGGCCGGGGTGAAGTTGAACACCAGCGCCATGCGCTGATCGTCGGTGAACGCGATCAAACCTTCCATGGCGGTGATCAGGGCGCGCTTGGCGCCCGGCAATACGATCTCGCCGATCGCATTCAGCGTGTGCGTGTCATAGACGGTGATGAAATCCGTGCGCGTGCCGCGCGAGCCGCGCGACCACACGGTGTCCGCCACATACAGTTCCGGACGCTTGTCGGGAACCAGAAGGGTGGCCGAATCGTGCGCCTGCAATTGGCCTTTGACTTCGCGGCTGTCGCTGCCCACGTTACGGATCTCGATGCGATCGCCCGCGTAGTTGAGAATCGCCCAACTCGTCGGATACTTTGCGGGCAGCGTCTCCACTTTGGGAATGGTCTCGGCCGGCAAAGGAGTGGGAAATTCGGGAGAAGCCGCGCCGGCCCCCGCTGCGGTTGCGGCGAACCACGCGCAAATCGCGATGGGCGTTGCCCGTAGAATACTTGCTCTCATTTCATTAGGCCCCTTGACGCACTGTTATCGATTTTTCACGGCCCGCGCATGAATGGCGGTGGCTGACTCGCGCCGATGCACTCCCCTTTGTCCCTCGCATGTTTTTGCGGCCGGCCGCGTTCTTCGGATCCAGTGTACGTCAACTGCCCCGAACTGAATACTGTTACCCGTTGCCCGGTATTTCCGCTCCGCCAACCGGTATATTGCCCGCATGAATGCGGCGCAACTCGCCTTTCTCGTGACCGTGGGCTTGGCCGGTGCGGCCTTCGTCCTCGGTGCCGTGCGCGCGGCCCGGCGCAGCACGACGCTGCGCTGGCCGACGCCCATCGAACTGCTCATCGGTTTCGTCACTGATTTTTTCGATACCTTGGGCATCGGCTCGTTCGCGCCCACCACGGCGATATACAAGTTGCGGCGCATCGTTCCCGACGAGCTGATCCCCGGCACGCTGAACATCGGCCATGCTCCGTCGGCCGTCGCCGAAGCGCTGATATTCGTGACCGCCGTCGTGGTCGATCCGCTCTTGCTGATCACCGTGATCGGCAGCGCGGCGGCGGGCGCGTGGCTCGGCGCCGGCGTGGTGGCGCGCCTGCCGCGCCGCGCGATTCAGGTCATCATGGGAATCGCACTGCTCATCGCCGGCAGCGTCTTCGCCTGCATGAATCTGGGCGCGCTTCCCGGGGGCGGCACGGCCATGAGCCTCGGCGGCTGGAAGTTCTGGCTCGCCGTAGGCATTAATTTCGTGCTCGGCGCACTCATGAGCGTGGGCATCGGGCTGTATGCGCCGTGCATGGTCACCCTGGCGCTCCTCGGCATGCATCCCCTCGCCGCCTTCCCCATCATGATGGGCGCCTGCGCGTTGCTGCAGCCGGTCGCGAGTTTGCGTTTCTTTCAGTCCGGCCGTTTCGCATGGGGCCCCTCGCTCGGACTCGTATTCGGCGGCCTCATCGGCGTGCTGATCGCCGCCTTTGTCGTCAAGAGCCTGCCTCTGAACGCGCTGCGCTGGCTGGTGATCCTCGTCATTGCCTACGCGGCATTCGCCATGCTGCGCTCGGCGGCTCGAGCGGAGACATAGACGTGGCGATTACATTGCGCAAGGCGGATATCCCCGACATCCCGCAAATCGAGGCGCTGATTGCTCGGTCGGCCCGGGGCCTGAGCAAGGATGAGTACCGGCCCTCCCAAGTCGAAGGCGCCCTGCGCGCCGCATTCGGCGTCGATACTCAGTTGCTGGCCGACCAGACCTACTTCGTGGTGCAAGAGGATGGTCGGTTCGTGGCCTGCGGCGGCTGGAGCTTCAGGTCGACCCTGTTCGGCAGCGACGCCCGGGCCGGCCGGGATTCATCGGCACTCGACCCGCGCACCCAGGCGGCCAAGATTCGCGCCTTCTTTGTCGATCCTGCCAGCGCACGGCGCGGCATCGGAACTCTGTTGCTCGAGCACTGCGAGAAGGAAGCGCGTGCCCACGGCTTCTCTCAGGTGGAACTCATGGCCACGCTCCCCGGCGTCAAACTCTATGCCGCCCGCGGCTACATCGGTGGGGCCATGGTGCACTTCGACGTAGGGCTCGGCGAAACCATAGAATTCATCCCCATGCGCAAGGTGCTAATCGCGCCATAGCCGCTGCCAGCCCGCATGGCCCAGATCGCGCAGCGTGCGGATATTTCTGCGGTAGATCTCGTCCGTGTCCGGCACCGCGGCGACGGCGCGCTCGACACTGGCCTCGCGCAGCAAATGCAGCATGGGATAAGGAGAGCGATTGGTGTAGTTCTCTATGTCCTCGGACTGGGTACCCGCGAACTGATACCGGGGATGAAAGCCCGCGACCTGCAGCTCTCCTTCCATGCCCAACTCGCTGATCGCTTCTTCGGCGGCGCCGATGAAATCGTTGTACTCGAGGAAATCCCCCAATACCCAGGGATGGATCAACAGAGTCGTCTCGCAGATCAAGGGGTCGGCTGCGCGCAATTCGGTCAACTCGGAGCGAAACTCCTGCAGCAGCGCCGACGCGGACCGTTGCTCGCTGACTCGGAAGCGCACGCGATCGGCGCGGTAGACGCTCTCGGCAAATGGGCACAGGTTGAGGCCGATGACGGACTGTTCCAGCCAGCGGCGCGTCGCGGCGATGATTTCGTCCGTAGTGATGAACTATCCTCCGTCTGCCCAACGCTCATGAAGTCCCTACATCGAGTATCCTAATCGCTCGCGTCCAAATCGAGAGCCAACGCCGATGCCACAGTCAATTCCAGCCACCCTGATTCCCGGCGACGGGATCGGCCCCGAAATCATCGAAGCCACCGTCAGCGTCCTGACGGCGCTCGGTGCGCCGTTCGAATGGGACACCCAGGTCGCAGGCCTCGAGGGCGTCAAGACAGCCGGCGATCCTCTGCCGCCCAAGACCATCGACAGCATCCGGCGCACGCGCCTGGCATTGAAGGGCCCGCTCGAAACCCCCTCCGGCGGCGGATACCGCTCCTCCAACGTGCGCCTGAGGGAGGAGTTCAAGCTGTATGCCAATTTGCGCCCCGCCCGTACTCTGATTCCGGGCGGCCGTTTCGACAAGATCGACCTGGTGGTCGTGCGCGAAAACCTCGAAGGCCTGTACCTCGGGCACGAGTACTATATCCAGATCGACGACGACCCGCACGCCGTCGCCATGGCCTCGGGCGTGAACACGCGTCAGGGCAGCCGCCGCCTGCTGGAATTCGCATTCGAACACGCCGTCGCGACGGGCCGCAAGAAAGTGACCATCGTGCACAAGGCCAACATCATGAAGATCTTGACCGGAATCTTCCTCGAAGCCGGACAGGAACTGTACGAACGCAAGTACAAGGACCGTTTCGTCCTGGAGACCATCATCATCGACGCCTGCGCCATGAAGCTGGTGCTGAACCCGTGGCAATTCGATGTGCTGGTGACCACCAACCTGTTCGGCGACATCCTGTCCGACCTGGTCGCAGGCCTGGTGGGCGGCCTGGGAATGACCCCCGGCGCCAACATCGGGGCCGACGCCGCCATATTCGAAGCCGTCCACGGCTCGGCCCCCGACATTGCCGGCAAGGGAGTGGCGAACCCCACCGCGCTGCTGCTCGCGGCGGCGATGATGCTCGATCACTGCCACCTGCCGCACATGGCCGCACGCTTGCGCACCGCCATCGATCAGGCGCTCAACCTGGATCAGGTGAGAACGGGCGATCTTGGCGGGCATGCCACCACGGCCGAGTACACGCGCGCGCTCCTCAAGCGCATAGCCAATGCCTGAGGACGGCATCGCGGCGAACTCCGCCCGGCATGAACCCGGTCATCCGCATACGCAACGTGGCCAAATCCTATGCTTCGGGCGTGCATGCCCTGAAGCCCATCAACCTCGAGATCGACAAGGGTGAAATCTTCGCTCTGCTCGGCCCCAACGGCGCGGGCAAGACCACGCTGATCAACATCATTTGCGGCATCGTCACCGCGAGCAGCGGTACGCGTGACCGCCGACGGCCATGACATCGTGCGCGACTATCGCGCGGCCCGCACCAAGATAGGCTTGGTGCCTCAGGAATTGACCACGGATGCGTTCGAAACGGTCTGGGCGACGGTGTCATTCAGCCGCGGCCTGTTCGGCCGCGCGCCGAATCCCGCCTTCATCGAGAGCCTGCTGCGCGATCTGTCCCTGCTGGACAAGCGCGATGCCAGGATCATGACTCTGTCCGGCGGCATGAAGCGCCGCGTGATGATCGCGAAAGCCCTGTCGCACGAACCGGAGATTCTGTTCCTCGACGAACCGACCGCGGGCGTGGATGTGGAACTGCGCCGCGACATGTGGGCCTTGGTGCGCGGCCTGCGCGACAAGGGGGTGACCATCATCCTGACCACGCACTACATCGAGGAAGCCGAGGAGATGGCCGATAGGATCGGCGTGATCAACAAGGGCGCCCTGATCCTGGTCGAGGAAAAAACGCAGCTGATGAAAAAGCTCGGCAAGCGGCAGCTGACCCTGCATCTGCGCGATCCCATACGAAGTATCCCGCCCGAATTGGATTCATGGGGCTTGGAGTTGCGGTCCGGCGGGCTGGATCTGGTGTACACCGTCGACAGCGCGAACAGCATCGATATTTCCGCCTTGCTCGGGCGGATGAACGATCTGTCCATCGTGGTGAAGGATCTGCAAATGCACCAAAGCTCGCTCGAGGATATTTTCGTCCAACTGGTGAGCGAGGAGGCATGAATCTCCCCCATGCCGCGTCATCGCATTCAATCGGCACGGCGTCTGGGCCATCTACAAGTTCGAGATCGCCCGCTCGCTGCGCACCCTGGTGCAGAGCCTGGTGACCCCGGTCATCACCACCTCGCTCTACTTCGTGGTCTTCGGCGCGGCCATCGGCTCACGGCTGAGCGTGCCCGGCGGCGTCAGCTACGGCGCATTCATCGTACCCGGACTGATCATGCTCGCGCTGTTCACGGAGAGCCTGTCGAATGCCTCCTTCGGCATTTACTTCCCGAAATTCACCGGCACGATCTACGAACTGCTGTCGGCGCCCGTCTCCTACGTCGAAATCGTCATTGCCTACGTGGGCGCGGCGGCGACCAAGTCGGTCGTGCTGGGCCTGACCATTCTGATCACGGCTTCGATGTTCGTGCCGATCAAAATCCTGCACCCTGCGTGGATGATCGCATTTCTGTTGATGACGGCCTTCACGTTCAGCCTGTTCGGATTCATCATCGGCATCTGGGCCAAGGGATTCGAGCAACTGCAGTTCATTCCCATGCTGGTCATCACTCCGCTGACATTCCTCGGAGGCGCCTTCTATTCCATCGACATGCTGCCGCCGGCCTGGCGCACCTTCAGCCTGTTCAATCCCATCGTGTACCTGATCAGCGGCTTCCGCTGGAGCTTCTACGGCAACGCCGATGTGAGCGTCGGCACCAGCATGGCCATGACGGTGGGATTCCTGGCCGTTCTGCCTCGGCATCGTCGCCTGGGTGTTCAAGACGGGATTTCGGTTGAAGAATTGAATATGAGGATCCCCTGATGAATCGACATTTCGCGATGAACCCGTTCGCCGTGGCCGCATTCGCGGCGGCCGCATTCGCCGCGCCGCATTCGCCGTTGCCTCATCCGCAACGGCCTCATCCGCAGCAGTACCGTCCGCCGCCGGCGCTGCAGCGCAAGGCTGCACCGCCGCGCGCTGCAAATCGACCTCAACGCATTCGACGCGAGCAAACGGTCGATCGCGCTGCCGAACGGCGAAACGCTGGCCTACATCGACAGGCCTGCACCGACTGAGGACGGCCGCCCCGCTCCCGTGGTGGTGTTGATCCATGGCTACACCGACAACGCGCGCGATTGGGTGCCCATGCTGCCCTACCTATCGAAGCGCTACCGGCTGATCCTGGTCGACATCCGGGGACACGGGCAATCGAGCAAGCCCGAATGCTGCTATACCCGGCTCGACTTTGCCTACGACATCAAGCTGCTGCTGGACGCGCTCGGCGTGCGCAAGGCCGACATCGTCGGGCACTCCCTGGGCAGCATCATCGCCCAGACCTTCGCCGAATACTGGCCGGAACGAACCGCGCACGTGGTGCTGATCTCCTCGACCGGTGGCGAGCCGCCGGGGCGGCCGAAGCAGCCTGGCTTCGATTTCGCCGCCCAGATCCGCAAACTCAAGGAACCCATCGACCCGGACTCCCCCTTCATGATCGCCTGGTGGGACTCGCCGACGCCGGTCGATCCTGATTTCATTCGCCGGCAGCGCAAAGATGCCGCCGGCATCCCGTTGCGGGTCTGGCTCGCCGTTCTCGATCAAGCGCTGCCCGCCGGCAATGTCTATGGCGACCTGCAGAGCACTCTTCCCCGCCTCAAGGCTCCCACTCTGCTCATTTGGGGCAGCAAGGATCCGATCATGGAAGAAGACGTGCGCCAATCCCTGCGCGACGCATTGCCGCACGCCCAGGTGAAGATCTTCGAAGGCCTGGGTCACAACCCCTTTTGGGAGGATCCGCGGGGCGTGGCCGACGCCGTCAACGCCTTTCTGCAAACACCGATCTAGGCTGCAATCTCACGCCGATCTAGGCCGCATCGGGGTCGAGGCCGGTGTCGGCGGCATGGCAACGGTGACGATCGGAGATCACGTCGAGCGAGCGGCAGGCGGCGATGTACACCAGCGCCGATACCGGCAGACCCACGAGCATGGCGATGTCGGCCCCGCCGAGCGCCTTCGCCACGGGCCCCTTGAAGTGCTCGGTGCTGAAGAAGGGAATCATGGCGGCGAAGCCGATGCCGTAAGCCCACAAACCGCGCCAGTTCCAGCGTCCGTACATGCCGCGCGGATTGAATATCTCACGCACCGAATAATGCCCTTTTCGAACCCAGATAGAAATCCACGAGGTTGATCGCCGTCCACGGCGTGAATAGATACAGCAGAACGGCGAGGAACTCGCTGAATTTCGCAACGAAGTTTTCCGTCGAGGCAAGCGCAAGACCGGTCGCGACCACCGTCGACAAGAGTATGGTGAGCAGGCGTTTGGCGAGGGTCAGCCGGCTGGGTCTGAGGGAGTCCATGACGCTCAAGAGGGTCAGGGATGCGCCGTAAAAATTGAGCGAAGTGATCGTCACGAGCCCCAGCAGAGAGCACAACAGCAAGGGCTTGCCGAACCCGGGCAGCACCATATCCGCCACCGTGCGCAGCGCCGTCGCCACTTCCATCGTCGGGAAGAGCGCGGCGGCCAAGGTCCCGACCAGCATCATCCACGTTCCGCCGATGAATGCGCCCAGGTAGGTCCACCAGAATGACGCGCCCACCCCTACGTCGCGCGGCAGGTAGCGCGAATAGTCGGACACATAGATGGACCAGGCGATCTGATAGGACGCGGCGGCGAAGAATTGCGTCAGAAAGGGCACTGCACGAAAGTCCCGCAGCGCGATTTCTTGCGGCGGCAGGTGCAGTTTGGCAAGCACCGCAACCGTGAACACCAGAAGTGCGGCAATCAATACATACGCGACCCAGCGTTGCGCGAGGTGGATCAGGTCATAGCCGATCACCGCCAGCGACCACGGACAGCAGCGTGAACACCAGCATGATCACGGTCGGATCGCCGCCGTAAAGGGACGCCACGGTCTGCGCCGCCAGTATTTGATTGAAGGCATTGAACCCGATGAAGGCGATGAGCGCCACCACCCACACCAGAAGCGCGCCCAAGTAGCCGAACTGCGGCCGCGACTGGATCATCTGCGGCAATCCGAGCTGCGGGCCCTGCGTGGAATGAAAGGCCATGAAGAAGGTGCCGAACGCGCAGCCCAGCAGCACGGCGATCGCCATCCACAGCAGGTGGCCGCCGATGGCGACGCCGACCACTCCCGTCGCAACCGTCGCCAGGTGCGCGTCGCCCGAAAACCAAACCGGCCACAGATGCCACACCTTGCCGTGCCGCTCGGCGATGGGCACGTAGTCGATCGAGCGCTTTTCAATCATCAATTCGGCGAATTTTGCCGTCATGTGGTTACTTTTGTTTTCGGGCCCCGCTGAAAATACTAACATCGGGCCGCGCTTGCCGCGGCGTATTCTCAAAGAGGGCCGCACACGGCCGAGTAGCGCCGGCCTCGCACTGCTATATTAGGCGCGATGCGCCTCAAACATTTATGGTCCCTACCCCATTGGAAGTCCCGCCTATTACTATGGGGCGCTGCTGCCGCCGTCGGTTTGGCCGCCGTCGGCTTTGCGGGGCTGGCGGATGTCGCCCAAACGGCCCTACGGCGCCTGGTGGGCGTGACGCCGTGGTGTCCCTGGCTGCTCGCGCCGGTCGGGTTCTTCGCCATCACCTGGCTGACCCAGCGCTATTTCCGCGGCGCGGAGGGCAGCGGCATTCCGCAGACGATTTTTGCCGTGCGGCCGCAGGCCGGCGAACGGGGAGACGCATTTCTCAAGCCCTTGGTCGTGATCGGACGCGTCGTGCTGGCCGCGATCGGACTTCTTTGCGGCGGCTCGATCGGCCGCGAGGGACCGACGGTGCACGTGGGCGCGGTCATCGCGCACAGCATCGCGCGCTGGATGCCGCATGGCCGAATCGAGGCGCAGCGTCGGGCGCTGGTCCTGGCGGGCGGCGCAGCCGGGGTGGCGGCGGCGTTCAATACTCCACTGGCCGGCATCGTCTTCGCCATCGAAGAATTGTCGAAATCTTTCGAGGAGCGCGCCAGCGGCACGACGCTCACCGCCGTCATTCTGGCCGGCGTGGTCTCGATTGCGATGGTCGGCGACTATACCTACTTCGGTCAGCCCACGGTGGCAACGGAAGTGCGCGCGATTACCCCCGCCCTCGTGGCGCTGGCGATTGCCTGCGGTCTGACGGGCGGGCTGCTCAGCCGGTTGACCCTGGCGAGCACGCAAAGTCTGCCGGGTCTATTGGGGCGCCTGCGCAACGAACGCCCCGCTCTATTCGCCGGTCTGTGCGGACTGGGCGTCGCGGCCATCGGCGCCCTGTGCGGCGGCCTCACTTACGGCACCGGTTACGCGGAAGCGCGTTCCATTCTGATGAGCCACGCCCATCTGCCCTGGTTCTATGCCCCGGCGCGCGCGCTGGCGACTCTCCTGTCCTACTTGAGCGGCATCCCCGCCGGACTGCTGGCGCCGTCGCTGTCGGTGGGTGCGGGCTTCGGCCAGTACATCGCCGATATTTTCGGCCAATCATCGGCCGTTCCCTTCGCCATTCTCGGCATGTGCGGCTATCTGGCCGGCATCACCCAGGCACCCCTCACGGCGCTCGTGATCGTCATGGAAATGACCGCGCAGCACGCGATGGTGCTGCCGCTGATGGTGACGGCGGCACTGGCCACGGCGGTATCGAAGCTGGTCACGCCGCCGCTGTACCAAACGCTCGCCGACCGCTACGTATCCCGGGCCGAGACGACCGAACCCGCGGACGCTCACTCGCCGATGCACGCGATCGAGCAGAAGCGGACGGATCGCTGAGCTTCAGGGATACATGTACCGCCGCGTGAGCGGCAAGGGCAGATCGCCGGCAGTTCGCTTGGTCGCCAGCACCTGATAGATGCCGACGCCCCCCGACTCGAATTCCAGCGCGCAGGCCGCCATGTAAAGCCGCCAGACACGATACGTCGCTTCATTGACATACTGCAGCGCGCGCGCGTGATTGGCCTCCAGGCGCGCCACCCAATGGCGCAGCGTCAGCGCATAGTGCGGGCGCAGCGCCTCGACATCGGCAATCTCGAATTTGGCTCTCTCCATGGCATGCTGGATATTGCTGATGTTGTCCAGCTCGCCGTCCGGGAACACGTAGCGGTTGATGAATTCCGTCGACATGGATTTCTGCCATCCCTCGGAATCGTGAGTGATCCCATGGTTGAGGAACAGGCCGTGCGGCTTGAGCAAACGCTGCACCGTGAAAAAATACACGGGCAAGTTCTTGATGCCCACGTGCTCGAACATGCCGACGCTGGCCACCTTGTCGTAGACCGACTCGCCCTGCAGATCGCGGTAGTCCTGCAATTCGACGCTGACCCTGTCGGTGAGTCCCGCCTGGGCGATGCGTTCCTGCGCCACCTTCAATTGCTGCGGACTCAGCGTCACGCCATGAGCACGGACCCCATAGCGCTGTGCCGCGTGAATCACGAGCGCGCCCCAGCCGCAGCCGATATCGAGAAAGCTCTCTCCGGGCCGCAAGGATAGCTTGCGGCAAATATGCTCCAGCTTCGCAACCTGCGCGGCGTCCAGGCTGAGGCCGGGGTCCTCGAAGTAGGCGCAGGAATACACCATGGCGCGATCCAGCCACAGTGCGTAGAACTCGTTCGACACGTCGTAATGGAAATGGATGGCGTCGCGATTCTCCGCCTTGGAGTGCGCCTTGACGGTGCGCCCATGGGAGGGCGTCCACTGGATCTGCGCATGGCGTCGATCCGCATTCAAAGCCCGCAGTCGCAGAGCCGTGGCAGCCGCCGCAATCTGCTCGCCGACGGACAATTGCAGCGCCTGTAGATGATCCTTGAGCTCGAGGGCGGCGAAGAAATCGCCCTCGATATCCAGATCTCCGCGAAAATACGCCTCGGCGAGGCGCAGCGGATCTCTGCCCAGCACCGCCGAACACACCACCTCGGGATTGCGGAACACCAGTGCGAATGGAGACTCTTGCGCGGCTGAATCGCTCGCGCCCACCCGCACGGCGGCGCCGTTCCACAGGCGCAGCGTGAGCTTGAACGGCAACCGGTAAAACAGCCGCGTCAGCAAGTCGGACGCCAGCTCGCTTCCCCGGTAGCTTCCTGCCGCCGGCTCCGGCAGTGCCTGGACATTCGACAGCCGGCCCCCGGCCCCCGCCGGCGGACGTATCGTAGAATCCGTGTGCGCTTGATTCTGCATAGACACCCCCGAAGCAACGAGATTGTCACGATATGCGGCAATTATACGACGGCGCACCCGGTTTGGAACGCCCCCGCCGAACGTCAAGCAAATTACATACCATCACGGCCGCGGAGGAAATATCAGCAGCGTTCGCGCGGCTTGAAGTATTTACAAATCACGTGGTTGCCGGACCGCAGGGTTGCACCGGCCGCGTCGGCGAACCGGCCCTCGAAAGACGAGGGGCATCGCTCATACCTGGCACAGGAACTTTGACCGGTTGGAGCAACCGCCGGGTGCCTCCCGCTAACCGGTCAAATCCCTTTGTCGAGTCGCAGCGCGCCCCCCCCTCTCTATTTGCCGCTGCCGTTGCGGGTCTTCTCGATGAATGCCGAGACATTCCCGTGCAAGGCCTTCAAGTCCGGCTCATGCGCATAAACCATGTGACCGGAAGTGTAGAAATGCATTTCGATATTGCCTTGCAGAGCGCTCTGGATGGGCAGCTGATGCAGCTCGTATTCGGCCGCGAAATACGGTGTCGCCAGATCGTAGTAGCCGCCGTTGAGCTGGACCTTGAGGTTCGGATCCTGTTTCATGGCGACCGCGAGATCCGGCATGACATTGACCGGACCCGGAACCTTGGTTTCCGAGCCCGGCGGCTGGTGCAGCATGTCCCAGAACTTCTCCACACTGAGTACGGGCTTGTAGGTTTTTTTGTCGCCGAATTTGAGCACGGTGCGCACGTAATCGTTGAATGCCGACACATAGGCCGAGGAAATCGCCGCCGATTGCGGATCGTAATCCGCCTCCTTGCTCATCGGATCGATGGTGGGTCCCGCGAACCGCGTGTCGAGCCTGCCGGTGGTAATTTCGCTTCCGAGCAGAGTCTTTTCGAATTCCCCGCCGTTCACCCGCAAATTGGCGCGCTCGATGTAGTCGGCCGCAAGCCCCGTATAATTGTGCAGCCTGGACGCGATTTCCGTTTTGCGCTCGGCGCTCAAGGACGACCCCGCCGCGAGCGCCTGCATGTAGTCGGTCAACGCGAAGTTCTCGACTTCCTTCAACAAGGGCTCGAGCTCGGCGGGTTGATTCGGCAGCTTATGGTGGTACCAGGCCGTAGCCGTGTAGGTGGGCAGCGCGAGTGCATACGGCAAATCCACGCCGGGATTGAATTGCGGCGCGTCGACACTGTCGTCGAAGTTCAATATCTGCGACAACAGAATGATGCCGTTCAGGTCCAACGCCTTCTCGTTCTCGAGAATGTTGGAGAGCGCCGCCGAGCGCGTGGTCCCATAGCTCTCGCCGAACAAATACTTCGGCGAATTCCAGCGGTTGTGCCGCGACAGAAATTCCACGATGAAATTGGCGAATGCGTGCGCGTCTTGATCGACGCCGTAGAATGCCTTTTCCTTGTCCGTTCCGCGCAAATGACCGAATCCCGTGCCCGGCGCGTCGACGAACACCAGATCGCTCACGTCGAGCAGCGTGTATTCATTGTCGACGATGCGGTAGGGCGCGGCGGGACTGTGCGTATCATCGGTGGTCACCACGCGCTTCGGACCGAACGCGCCCATGTGCAGCCAGACCGTGGAGGAGCCGGGACCGCCGTTGTACAGAAATGTGATGGGACGGTGGGTGTCCTCTTTGTCGCCGCGGAAATAGGCCACATAGGACATCCCCGCCTCGGGCGGCTGCGGCGGCGGCGCACCGCTCTTATCGTCGTGCGGGGGCGGCGCGTCGTCATCCATGGGGTCTTTCACATGCACGACCAGGATACCCGCTTCAGCCTGATAGCCGAGCGCGCGGCCGCCGATGGTGATCGACCCTTGCGTGACCTTGGACTCATCGTGAAGGTACCGAGGCGACTCGGTGGGCTCTGGAACCACCGATATTTTGGTGTCAGGCGCATCGCTCGGCGATGAGTGTTCGGCACCCAGCGACAGCGATGCGGCGAGCGTCGCACCGGCCAATGACGACCCAAGGAAGAGCTTAAACCCTATGGACATTATCCGTTCTCCGCGACCACGATCCCCCATTGTATGGGGTCGGAGACGGCCGTTGCTAATATTCGAACTGCCAGAGCAGGCCCAGGCTGCTGCCGGGATCGTTGTCCGGCGTGACGCCCTGGACCGAGGCTGAGCCGTTGCCCACGCCGAGTCTGCAGCTTCAAGTGCTTGGTCAGGTCCACATCCGTTTCGAGCTGGCTGGTGCCCTGCGAAGTCTGCTTGGCCTCGACGTAGACGCGCTTGGTGATGTAGCGCCCCGCGGCGATGCTGGCGCCGGCACTCTCAGGCCCGGTGGCCGTATAGGTCGTACCCGAGCCGACGGTCAATCGGTCCAGCCCCAGGCTCTTCTGCAGCTTGGCGAGCGGATTCAGGCCGCTGTCCCCGCCCACTCCGCTCAAGGTGGCGAGCGTCGCGCCGATTTGCGCCACCTGCAGTCCGGATAGCTGCTGGACGGAGGTGCCGAACAGCAGTTGCGCCATGATTTCGTCCTGTCCGAGAGGCGGGCTGCTGGTCAATTCGAACTGCGGAGCATCCGCCGGACCCGTAATTTTCATTATCACCGTGGTGGCCCCGACCGTCGTCTGCACCGTCGTCTGCGCCGTGAAATTCAAGGTCGGATCGATCGTATTCTTCAGGCCGGCGCCGTTGAAAGTGATGTTGCTGTCGGGTGTGAAGCTGAGCTTGTTGCCGGAGATCGAAAAATTGCCGCGTCCGCACCAGCCCGAAGCTGCCGGTCGCCAAGGGAGTGTCCGTCGTGCCGCTGAGATGCACCTGTCCGCTCATTTCCGCGTCGAGACCTCGGCCTTCGACCAAAATCTCCTGCGGCGCGTGTCACCGTCACGTCGAGGCCGATCACCAAGGGCTTGTCCGCAGCCGCCGGCGCCTTGGTGCCGCGCCGGCGCACGTCGAGTACGGCGACATTGGGCGGCAGGCCGTTCGGAATACCGATCAGCGTGCGATTCAAATTCACCGACCCGGTGATGTCCAGCCGCTGCCGCGCCGTGCCGCTCACCTGCAAATCCGCGTTGAGATTGGCCGTCACCAATTTGCTGACCAGAGGCTGGGCGTTCTCCGCCTTGATGTGCAGGTCCACCGGAATGCCCGACTGCAGCACGCCGACGCTGCCCGTCATGGAGACCCTGCCGGGCGCGGCCGTCGCGGTCAGACTCTTGATCTGCAAAGTACCTTCACTGCCGACGAGGGTGGCGGTCACATCGGTCAGTCCCAGGCCGCGCGCATAGTCGCGCACGCTGCCCTTGGTCAGATTCAGCGTGCCGTCGATCTTCGGCGCCGCAGCGCTGCCGCCAACCGTCGCATCGACGCTGAGTTCGCCGGTGGCGTGCTGGCCGTGCGCCTCCAGCAGGGGATTGATCATTCCCACATCGAGGCTGCCGCCGATCTTCAAGTCCAACGTGCCTTCGGCGGCAAGGGGCACTCGGCCGGTGGCACTGAGCCGCGATGCCGTGCCCGCCGTCAGCCGCACGTCGACGTCCGCGGTATCTCCCCCCAACTCTGCCGACGCCCGCAAATCGAGCGGCGGCAGACCGAAGGCGGCATCGTCCGCCATGCGCATGTCCGTCGCGGTGAGCCTTACTTGGCCGGTGGGCGACGCCAGGCTGCCCTTCAATCGCGCGCGTCCCTCGACCGTGCCCGAGGCCAGCAGTCCCGGCGCGAATACGTTGATCAGGGCGGGTTGCACCTGCCGCAGCGATGCGCGCAAGTCCAAGGCCGGAGAGATTTCCCCCTGTAGCTGCAATACGGCCGACTGCACGCCCAGCTTGAGCACATCGACGGACACGCCGTCCGCCAAGGCGATCTGCGCGGGGGACAACAAGCGCACGTCCTGTCCGCGATAATTGACGTCGGCGGCGGTCAACGCGACCTTGCGCCCATCGAGACTCGCCGATCCGCTCGCCGACACACTCGCCTTGCTGCCGCGCAGGTTCGGCAATTGCAGCTCCAATTTGAAACCCAATGCATTGGTGACGCCTTCCGCACTCAGCTGTGCATTTCCCTCGAGCTGTGCAACCGCCAGGTCGCGGGCGTCGAGGTGCAGCTGTACATGAGTCTGCCCCTGCTCGGGGCGCAACGTGACGGTTCCCGCCAAGCTGCCGCCGACCTTCATTCCGAGCAAGCCCTGCAGATCGGCGAGCTGCCCCATCCGCAGCTGCAACTGGCCATGGGATTGCGCTGCGGCCGCGGCCACCGTGATATCCCCTTCCGCATGCGCGCTCTTCCAATCGGCGCGGTGGATGAGCGCTCGCACGGCCCCCGCCTGGCCCCGCTCCACGCTCACATCGACGTGCATCGGCGCTCCGTCCAAAACTCCTTGGGCCGCAAAGGTACCGCTCGGTGCCGATGGCAAGCCGCTCACCTTCGCCGTCCCGGATATTGCCCCGCTCGGCGACCCTCGCACCGAGACCGTGGACATCAATCGTGCCTCGCCCGCCAAAGCCGTCATCGGCCCCGCCAGCGTGCCCGACGCCTTCAGGGTGCCCGCGAGCGACGGGGAGACGCTGTTCAAGTCCGAGACATCGACATCCCAGCGCACACGCAGGCTTTGAGGACTCGGCCTGGCGGCACCCGGGGCCGGCCTCGAAACATCTCCGCTGGCGGTCAACGACGCGGCATGGCCGATGAGTTTCAAGTTCTCGAGAGTAATCGCCCGCTGCGTCATGCTGCCCGACAACTGCAAGGTGGCTCTGTCCCCCAGCAAGCCCGACCAGATCTCCGTCCCGGGGCGAAGCGCGGCGCTTGCATCGAGAACCGCATGCGTCGCGGTGCCGTCATCCTGCAGCCGCGCCTTGATGAGCGCGCTGCCGGTGACGTTTTGCCCCGCGAGCGCCGCCAGCTCGCCTAGAGCCGGCAGGCGCAAGTCCACGGTTGCGCTGCGCTTGCCCATTGTCGCAACGGTCGCAGCGCTCGCCTGCAGAGAGAACAATCGATGCGAAGCCCTCAAATCCAGTGGCCGAGTGGGCGCATCGAGCCTCATCGACGCGTCCAGGGTGACCGGCGAATCCTGCAGCAGCTGCGGCCGAGGCCCTGGAATCTGCAACCCACCGATGACGGCGTGCAGGGCAGCGCTTCCGGAGTCGGCTTTCAGGTCGCCGTTGAGGCTGGCCAGTTGCACGCTCCCGGGCAGCCGCAATCGAACGATTTCGATGTGCCCATCCGCGCGCGGCGCCTTGATGCTGCCATGCCAGCGGCCGTGCACGCTCGCACGGTCCCATGCAAGGTCGGGCCGCGGAGCCAAGGCCGGAGAATCGAATGCGAAATCAAGATCCGCCGATAGATCCTTCAAATTGACACTGCCCTGCGCGTGCCCATGCAGACCACCGGCGGCAACGGACAGTTCGAAACGCTCAGCAGTACGAGGCCCGCTCAAATTCACCGTGGCCGCCAGCGCGCCGAGGCCCGGCAGCTGCAGGATGTTCTCCAAGGGGCCGCCGGCCGGCTCATGCAGATTCAGCGCCGCGTCCATGCGTTTCGAATCGAATCGCAGCCGCAAGTCATAGTCCCCGTCACCGTCGATGCGATGGGCGGCGGCATCGATGACCATGTCTTGGACCGAGCGCAGATGGGCGCTGCCGCGCAACATCACCGTCGCGGGCATGCCGGCGAGCTGCGCACCGAGTTTCACGGCATCGACCGACAGGGCTGCCACATCGATGCGCGGTATGGACACGGGACCGCTGCTAGGTGCATTGGGCGGCGATTCCGGAAGCCGCTCCATGTCGACGCCGGCGGCATGTAGGGCGTCGATTTGGAAACGGCGCGCCAGCAATGCCCGCGGCGACCAGTCGACGGACACTCTCTCGGCGGTGAGCCACACGCCGCGATAGTCGCTGAGCTGCAGGCGCTCGAGCGTCAATCGTTGAGGAAACGAACCATTCAATCCCGACAGGGAGACGTGGCCGGAAGTCAGGCGCAGCGTCAATCTTTCGATCATTGCGCGGCCCGAGCCGGTATTGCCCGCAATGAATACGGCGCCGCCGAGCAACAGAGCCAGCAGGGCCGCTGCGCCCACCGCCCACGCGGAGATTTTCAACGCCCTGCGCATCAGTAGGCCTGTCCCAGCCCGATGTACACCTGAAAGGAACCATAGCCGGGAACCAGCCGATCGCTGGCGGTGGCATTGACCGGTACGGCGACATCCAAGCGGATGGGTCCAATCGGCGTGTAGTAACGCAGCCCCACCCCGGCGCCGATGCGCAAGCCCTCGGGAATCGTGACGAGGCCCTTGCCGGGCACCGCCGGGACGAGGACCTCGCCGGGCACCGCCCTGGGGTTCGCGCTGACACGTCCGGCGTCTACGAATATCGCGGTGCCAAAATTGGCGCCGAAACGCTGCCTCAATTCCAAACTCGCCGCCTCGATCGAGGTGCCGCCGGTCGGCAAGTTTTCGGCGGAACTCCCCTCCGGGAACTTGGGGCCCACCGACTGGTAGGCATAGCCGCGAATCGTACCGCTGCCGCCGGCGTAGAAGCGCTGATCGGGAGGCAGGCTGGTTTCGCCGGCCCCTTGCGCTAATCCCGCCAAGGCGCTGGCGGCCAGCACCGTGCGCCCGGGACCGATGGGCAGCAGATGATCGAGGTCAAAATAGCCGGAGGTCTTGAGCTGGCTGATGATGAACGTGGCATTGGGATGGCCGAGCGCCAGAGTGGGCGTCAGGGTCAGCGAGGCGCGAATCCCGCGGCGCGGATCGTCCAGCGGCGAAGCGAGCCGGGTGGAGTCGAAGCTCACGTTCAACGGCAATGCGAACAAGGTGTAATTGTATGTGATGTTGATTTTGAACGACTTGTTCATCGGTCGTCGTGCCTCCGACACTGGCGGTCCAGGACGTGGAGATCTTGCGAATCAGGGTGACGCCGGAAGTGCGGGCGGTCTGATCGTAGGCCTGCAGCGACTGTTTGAGCGCATCGACCATGAACTGCAGCGATTGATCGCGCCGGCCGAAATCCTGCATGAGGTAGGTGACGCTCGGTATTGTAGCCCAATCCCGTCGTATCGCTGCCGCCGAGGTCATTGGCGGACGCCTTGACGGTCAGCTGCTCCGCATTGCCGAACACATTGCGGTCCGTCCAAGTGACCGTAGCGCTGCCGCCGAGATCGCTGGAGTACGCCGCGCCGAGGGTGATCGCGTGGCGTGCGCGCTCACGCACCTTGAAAGTGACGGGCACGCCTCCGGTGTCGTCGACCGCGCTGCCGATCTGCAGGCTGACCTGGCTGAATACGCCCAATCCCAACAAATCGCGACGCGCCTTCTCGATCGCGGAGGGACTGTAGGTATCCCCGGTGTGCAGCTGAAGCCGGGCTCGCAGCAAGGACTCATGCACCCTCTTCAGGCCTTCGATGCGAACCTCGCCGATATTCGCCTTCGCACCCACCACCACATGAAAGCGCAGGTCGAGCAGGGGCGCGGTCGCCGACTCGTAGGCCACCGGCGGATCCACCTTGGCAAAGGCGTAGCCTCGCTCCTGCAGTGCGGTCTGCAATCGTGCGCCTCCCGCGAGCACCGCCGACGCCACGGCGGCCTCTCCGGTGGTCAAACCCAACGTGCTTCGTACCCCCTCCGGCAGATCCCCGTCAATATCGATGTTGCCTATGTGATACAGGGGCCCCAGGGTGAAGCTGATCGCCACTTGGGCGTCGCTACCTTTCGGCAGTGCGGTCAACGTTTCAGCGAGGCCCGGATTGTTGAGCAGCGCGCCGTTGATCTTGACGGCTACGCTGCATTGATAGTAACCGAAGCTCTGCAGCGCCGTCGTTAGCCGGTCGACATCGCTGCGCGCCCGCGCGATCAGGCCGAACGGGCTGACCGGAGCCGTGCCGCGCAGCGTCAGCAAATCAGAGGTGGCCTTGAGGGTTGCGTCCATGTTGCCCTCCCCGACCGAAGCCATATCGACGCGGTACGGTTGAGGATCGGCTGCCTGCGCCAGGGAAGCGAGCGTCACGGCAAACAGAAGGGCAAATGCGGTTCGGGTCATTCGTCGCGAAGGATACTGGGTCCGGGCGTCCCCGGCGAACCAGTGTCGGTGAAGACCTACAGTGCGTGGCCCCGGCTCACGGACATCTCTCGGCGGCGGAGCGGGAATAGGCTGGCGCACCCACATCAATGGAGGCCAGCATGAGCAACCCGAAAACCACTACTGATGAGCGGCCGGACGCAACGGATCAATCGGCCGAAGACCGGCTTCGCGGCGATTCGTTGGCGGGATCGGAACAAAAGCGCGCCGTCGACCACACGGCATACGAAAAGAGGCGCAATCCCGACACCGTCGTGCGCGTCGATGGCGAAGAGGACACCTTGTACAACGACGGACTCGAACTCGATGAGAATACGCCCCCGATGGGCACCACGGCCGGAGACGCCAAAGCGCGTTAATCCCTCGAGCGGTACGAGAATTCGCCTGGGAGGCTAAGCCCGCGGCTCGGCAACCGCTCCCCGGCGCCGGGCCGCGGGCTTAGCCTCCCGGGCGAATGCCACGCCAACCGGTCGAACATCATTGTGCCGAGGTACTACGCTACTATCCGTGTTCATTCCGCCGGAGGGCGTGCCGATGACCTTGGGCGATATCATGACGGCGCGGGTCGTCACCGTCGAAATGGACGATCGCCTGGAGGCGGTCAAAGAGATCTTCGACACCATGAGCTTTCACCACCTGCTCGTAGTCGACGAGCACAAGAGGCTCAGCGGCGTCGTGTCGGACCGGGACCTTCTCAGAGCCATCAGTCCTTATGTGGGCAGCGCGGCGGAAACTGCGCGGGATTTGGCCACTCTCAACAAGCGGGTTCATCAAATCATGACTCGGCATCCGATCACATTGCGCCCGCAGTCCGCGGTCGCCGAAGCCGTCAGCCTGCTGCTCACGCATCGCATTTCCTGCCTTCCCATCGTCGACGACGAGTCCAAGCCGGTCGGCATCGTCAGCTGGCGCGACCTGCTGAGAGCCCTGGCCGCCGGTTGAACCCCTGCAACTGATCGATCGAGCGATTTGACCCATGATGCTGCCTTGACAATTGTTGCCGCGGCAACTATATTGGGGGCGTGCGAGGAGGGCTATGGCCGAATCGATATGAGCGAAATCTTCGAATCGAAAACCATGGATCTGAACAACAGCCTGGCGCCTTTGCTGAGCCAGGTGCGTATGGCCATACTCAGCGGCATGGACCAGGAATTTCTGCTCGATGCAGAGGTCGCGTCGCTCGAAGTCACCGCCGCCCAGTTCGTCATCATCGCGAACCTGCTGAAGGGGCATGCGAATTCGGCATGCGAGCTGTGCAAGTACATGGACTACGACCGCGGCGCCATGAGCCGCATGATCGATCGCTTGGAGAGCAAGGATCTCATCAGGCGCGTTCCCCTCGCCCATACCCGCCGGACGATGGCCCTGCGAGGTCACCGAGGCCGGCAAGGCGGCGTTTCCGAAGATGTTGGCCTGCCTGACCAAGGTGGTCAATCGATTATTGAAGGGCGTGAGCAAGACCCAAGTGCGTGAGGTGGAGAAAGTGTTGAAACGGATGCTCGCGAACGCTTGAGCTTTTTTTTGAGCCGAACGGTTGCCCAGGCATATGTTGTTCAGGCAGCTTCGTAGCGGCGGTTTAGGAGATCGGAATGAATCATTTTATCGAATCGAGTGCCGGCCGGATCGCGGCTGGAATCCAAACTGTCGGTGCCAGCTTCGATCCCGAGGTACTGTCCCTGCCCGGCGGCAGCGTCATTGCCGTATGCCTTTGGCTATACGCACGCACCAAGCTGACCTTGAATCGCGCTGCGCCGCATGAACATCCCGCGATCGCATCGATCCCGACGGCCGCCTGCGCCGGCTGTCTCGGGCGTCACTGAGCGGCGCAGGACAACCGGGTTTAATCGAACGCGGATTCAATCGAACTCGAATTTAATCGAAGGAGGGAGCTCATGCGCCTCATCATATTCACCATCTTAATGCTCGCTTTGGGCGGACTGGTGCTGCTGGGCCTTGTGCACCTGGTACGGGAACTGTTGAGCCAGGATGTCTTTCAACCGCCCTCGTTGCCGGGCGAAACGGCGCAGCCGGACCACCCGGTGACGCGTCAGACGGCATCGCACTCGACCCATCCGACGAGCGGCTAGACATCGAGCTGCTTTGTCCTGCGCGCTGATGTACATCGGCCCGATGCGAACGGTCTGGGGAGACTAAGCAGCGGGAAGCCAACTGCTCTTCCTCGTTGGCTTCCCGCTGCTTAGTCTTCCCAGACCCCTGTGAATTGGTCAAAAATGGCTGTGTCGAGGTCTAGCCGGCGCCGTTGCGACCATCCGCACCGCCGAGCGCCTTGTACACCGCGACCGCACCGGTATTCGCCGCCGTTTCGGCCTGCGCGAGTTCGTCTTCCGCCTGCAACAGCGTGCGCTGCGCGTCGAGCAGCACCAGAAAATTGATGCTGCCCTCGCGGTATTGAATTTCCGCCAGCTGTTCGGCGCGGCGCGAGGCCTGCGCCTGCTCGAGCACGCTGGCCAGCCGCGCCTCCTGGGTGCCGTAGCCCACGCATGCGTCCTCGAAGTCTTCCAAGGCCGGTGAGCACGGCCTTCTGATAGGCCGCGAGAGCACCGTCGGCTTCCGCCCTGGCGGCACGCAGGCGCGCGTGCACCGATCCATAGTCGAGCGCCGGCCAGCTCACCGCCGGATTGATCAGCCACGCGCGGCTCGATGCCTTCCATAACTGCGAGGTGTCGCCGGAAAGAAAGCCGACGAAGCCCGTGAAGCTGACGCGTGGAAACAGATCCGCGGTGGCAACGCCGACACGCTCCGTGGCGGCCGCCAGATTACGCTCGGCCATGCGCACGTCGGGGCGGGTTCTCAGCAAGGCCGACACGTCCCCGATCGGCAATGGCGCCGTCATGGCCCGCACCGGCACGGCCACGAGCTGTTCGTCGAGGGCACCGGGAGGCACGCCCAGCAGCACGGCCAGACGGTAGCCGTAGCGCTTTTCCGCCGCTTCCAACAGCGGCAGCGTGGATTCGGTGGCCTTGAGCCGCGCCTGCGCGCTGTCCGTATCCAGTTCGGTCACTCTGCCGGCCTCGTAGCGCACCTGGGTCAGATGCAGTGCCTCACTGCTGGTTGCGCAGATTGTCCCGCGCGACCGCGATTTGGCGCTGCGTGCCGCGCAGCTCGAAATAATTGCGCGCCACTTCGGCGGCAACGGTGACCTGTGCATCGGCCAGCCCGGCCTGTTCGGCGCCGAGCGCCGCGCGTGCCGCGCCCGTCTCGTGACGCACATGGCCGAACAGATCGATCTCCCAGCTGGCATCGAAGCCCACGCTCGAACTGTCGATATCGACCCGGCCGGGCGTGAAGCCCGGCTGCTGCTCCTTGCTGCGGGCGTAGGACCCGTCCAACGTCACATGCGGCGCATAGTCGTACTGCGCCTCGCTGAAAGCCGCCCGCGCGGCATGCACGCGCGCGATGGCGATGTGCACGTCGAGATTGCCGGCGAGCGCACGTGCCTCGAGATCGGCGAGCACCGGATCGCCGAATTGCCGCCACCACGCCGCGCCGGGCGATGCCGATGTGAAGCGCGCATCGACATTGCGCGGCTGCACGGCCGGCGTCTCGGGACGATGGTAGGTGGGCCCGACGGCGCAGGCGGCGAGCGCGGCCAGCAGCGATGCGCCGGTAAGTGCGCGCGCAAATCGTACGAAACGGTTGTCGGTCATGAGGGAATTCTCGAGTCGGCCTGAACCAATGCGCCGGGCAGCGCGGCCGAGCGCCGGCGCGCCTGGGCCAGCCTGCGGATCACGAGGTAGAACACCGGGGTGAGCAGCAGGCCGAAGAAAGTCACGCCCAGCATGCCGGAGAACACCGCCACTCCCATGGCACGGCGCATCTCCGCGCCGGCGCCGTGCGAGGTCACCAGCGGCACCACGCCCATGATGAACGCCAGCGAGGTCATGAGAATCGGCCGCAACCGCAGCCGGCAGGCATCCAGCACCGCCTGCCAGATGCTCTCGCCCTGCGCCTCGCGATCGCGCGCGAACTCGACGATGAGAATGGCGTTCTTGCACGCCAGCCCCACGAGCACGATGAGTCCGATCTGGGTGAAGACATTGTTGTCGCCGCCGGCGATCTGCACGCCGAGGATGGCGCTCAGCAGGCACATGGGCACGATCAGGATCACCACCAGCGGCAGGCTCACGCTCTCGTACAGGGCGCCCAGCACCATGAATACCAGCAAGATCACCAAGCGGGAACACGTACGCCGCGGTGTTGCCGGCGAGAATCTGCTGGTAGGTCAGTTCCGTCCACTCGAAGCGCATGCCGTTCGGCAACACCTCGCGCGCCACCTCTTCCATGGCTTGCTGGGCCTGCCCGGTGCTGTAGCCGGGCGCCGGGCCGCCGTTGACGTCCGCGGCCGCGTAGCCGTTGTAGTGCATGACGCGGTCGGGGCCGGAAGTCTCGCGCACCGTGATGAAGCTGTTGATGGGGATCATGTCGCCGCGCTGATTGCGGGTCTTGAGGCGGCCGATATCTTCGGCACTCAGGCGAAACTCGGACTCTGCCTGCGCATTGACCTGGTAGGTGCGGCCGAAGCGGTTGAAGTCGTTGACGTAGAGCGCGCCCAGATACACCTGCATGGTGTCGTAGAGATCCTGCAGATTGACGCCGGCGGCCTTGAGCTTTTCCCGGTCCACGTCGACTTGAATCTGCGGAACATTGACTTGGTAGCCCGAGAACAGCCCGGCCAGTTCCGGGCGCTGCCGCGCCTTGGCCAGCAGGTTCTGGGTTTGGCGATACAGCTCATCGGGACCCGAGTTGCCGCGATCCTCGATTTCCATCTTGAAGCCGCCGATCGTGCCCAGCCCTTGCACCGGCGGCGGCGGAAATACCGCGATGTAGGCATCCTGGATCCGGCTGTACTTGCGCCGTCAGCGCGGCGGCGATGGCGCCGGCCGACTGCGCCGGATCGCGGCGTTCGTCGAAGGATTTGAGCGGCGTGAAGGCGATTCCCGCGTTGGTCGCGTTGGTGAAGCCGTTGATCGACAATCCGGGAAATGCCGGCACCGATTCCACGCCCGGCGTCGCGAGCGCCGTCGCAGTCATGCGCTTGATGACGGCCTCCGTGCGATCGAGGGTCGCGGCGTCCGGAAGCTGCGCGTAGGCGACCAGGTATTGCTTGTCCTGAGCCGGCACGAAGCCGGTCGGCGTGTGGGCGAAACCGAACCAAGTCAGAAGAATGAGGCCGCCGTAGACGAACAACGCGATCGCGCTCGAACGCAGCACCCGCGCCACGGTGCCGACGTAGCCGGCGCTGGCTCGCGCAAAGAAACGGTTGAACGGCCTGAAAAACCACCCGAGCGCCGAGTTGAGAACGCGCGTGACCCGATCCGGCGCGGCACCGTGCGGCTTCAACAGCACGGCCGAGAGTGCCGGCGAGAGCGTGAGCGAATTGAAAGCCGAAATGATGGTGCTGATTGCGATGGTGAGCGCGAACTGCTTGTAGAACTGGCCGGACAGGCCGCTGATGAAGGCGGTCGGCACGAATACCGCGCACAGCACCAGTGCGGTCGCGATGATGGGTCCCGTCACCTCCTTCATGGCCTGGCGGGTGGCGTCGATGGGCGCGAGGCCGTTGTGAATGTTGCGCTCCACGTTCTCCACGACCACGATGGCATCGTCGACGACGATGCCGATGGCCAGCACCAGCCCGAACAGAGACAGCGCGTTCAGCCCGAAGCCCAATAGATGCATGACGGCGAAGGTGCCTATCAGCGAGACCGGCACGGCGATCAGGGGAATGATCGAGGCGCGCCAGGTCTGCAGAAAGACGATGACCACGATGACCACCAGCACGATGGCTTCGATCAAGGTGTGCACCACGGCGTGGATCGAGCCGCGCACGAACACGGTGGGATCGTAGGCGACGTTGTAGTCGATGCCCTCCGGAAAGCTCTTCTTCAGCTCCGCCATCTTGGCGCGTACGGCGTCCGACACGGCGATGGCATTGCTGCCCGGGCGCTGGAATATCGGAATGGCCACCGCGGTGCGGTTGTCGATCATGGCGCGCAAGGCGTAGTTGTCGGAGCCCAGTTCGACGCGGGCGACATCGCGCAAGTGCACCAGCTGTCCGGCCGCGCCGGTCTTGACGACGATGTTCTCGAAATCCGTCTCGTCGCTCAGGCGGCCCTTGGTATTGATCGCAAGCTGGAAATTGGCGCCGTTGGCCGAAGGCGGCGCGCCCACCTGCCCGGCGGCCACCTGCACATTCTGTTCGCGTATGGCATTCACCACATCGCCGGTGGTCAGGCCGCGAGCCGCCACCTTCTCGGGATCCAGCCAGACCCGCATGGAGTAGTCGCCGCCGCCGAAGCGCTGCACATCGCCCACCCCGTCGAGCCGCGCCAGCTCATCCTTGATGCGCAGCGCGACGAAATTCGCGAGATACGTTTGATCGTAGCGGCCGTTCGGCGAATACACGAATACCGCCAGCGTGATGTCGGGCGAGGATTTGTTGGTGACCACGCCCAGCCGCTGCACTTCCTGCGGCAGCTTGGGCAATGCCTGGCTGACGCGGTTCTGCACCTGCACCTGCGCCTTGTCGACGTCGGTGCCCAGCTTGAAGGTGATGGTCAAGGTCATCACCCCGTCGCTGGTGGCCTGCGAATACTGGTACAGCATGTCCTCGACGCCGTTGATTGCCTGCTCCAACGGCGAGGCGACGGTATCGGCAATCACCGTCGGGTTCGCGCCGGGATACGTTGCGCGAACGACGATGGTGGGAGGCACGACTTCCGGATATTCGCTGATGGGAAGACCCGGCAAGGCGATGAGTCCCGCCAGCAGAATGAGCGCGGACAGCATGCCGGCGAAAATCGGCCGCTCGATGAAGAAATGAGATATATTCACTTACATTCCAATATGTTACGGTATATTTCTCAGCTAACTTTATATCGCATTAGGGATGGCCGACGGCGGCTGCCGCCGACTCGCTGCGCACGAACAGAGCCTTGCCCGCGGCAGCCTCGACCTGCGCCAGTCCGGAGCCGCCCGCGGTCATGGCGACGCGAGTGGCCTGAACCTTGGCGCCGGCCGCCACGTGCTGCAGCCCGTTGACGACGATGGTGTCGGCGGGCCGCAAGCCCTCCTCCACCACGCGCAGCCCGTCGATGCGCGCTCCCAAAGTGACCGCGCGATACTCGAGAGTGTCGTCGGGTTTCAAGACCAGAACGAATTTCTTGCCGAGGTCATTACCCACCGCGCGCTCATCGATGAGAATGGCGTCGTAGCTGTCGTTGGCCACCAGCTTGATGCGCGCGAACAAGCCCGGAGTGAAACGGCCGTCCTTGTTGTCGAACACCGCGCGCGCGTGAATGGTGCTGCTGCGCGCATCGACCTGATTGTCGATGAAATCCAAGCGCCCTTGGTGCGGATATCCTTGCTCGCCGACGAGACCCATGAAAACCGGACTCGAGGCGGCTCCGCCAACGGCCCGATTGACCGGCGCACGGCGCACGGCCTGCTCTTCTTGCGCGAATTTCAGATACGTCGCCTCGTCCGTATCGAAATAGGCATAGATCGGATCATCCGAAACCACGGTGGTCAGCAAATTGGCGCTCGACACGAGATTGCCCGGCGTGATGAGGGCGCGCGACACGTGGCCGTCGATGGGCGAACGCACGTGGCTGTACTCCAGATTCAGGCGCGCCGCGTGCAGTTGGGCATTCAAGGAACCGAGGTCACCCGACGCTTCGGTCTCCGCGGAGGTGAGCTGCTCGTACTCCTCGCGGGCGATCGCATTCTGCGCATAGAGGCGCTCGGCACGCGCCCGCCCCGCGGTGGCGAAATCCAGCTTCGATTGCGCGCGCCTGAGCTCGGCTTCGAGACGCTCTATCTCGATTTGAAAGGGGCGTGGATCGATCTGGAACAGCAACTGCCCTTTGGCGACTCGGGCGCCTTCGGTGAACTGCACGCTGTCGATGAATCCGCTGACCCGCGGGTGCACTTCGACGGTGTTGACCGCCTGCAACTCGCCGGTGAGTTCGTCCCAGTGATGCAGGGGCCGGGAGATCACCTCAGCCACCGTGACTGCCGGCGGTGGCGGCGCAGCATTCGATGCCGATTGGGCCTGAGAATGACTACAGGCGGTGAGTACGGTGGTGCAAATTGCCGCTAAAATGGCAGTTGATGTCCGCAAAACCATGGGAAGCTCCGTGAATGGACCGAATGGACCTTGACTTCGAACTTTGGGGCGACGATCCTGTCTATGTGAGTTACTAGTAAGTAACATTGCGGCAAGTTACCGATCGGTAACATTGTTGTCAATAGAGAGTTGGCTATGAGCAGCGATAAATCCGGCATAAGCCGCGGCGATGCGGAATCCGCGGCCATCCCCAGCGCCAAATCGCGTGTGCGCGACCGCATCTTCGAAACGGCCTGCGACCTTTTCTACCGCCATGGCATCCACGGCGTGGGCGTCGATGCGATTGCCGCCGAGGCCGGTTCCAACAAGATGAGCTTCTATCGCAGCTTCGCGTCCAAGGACGCGCTGGTCACCGAGTACCTGCGCGAGCAGGAACGTGAGTATTGGGCCTGGTGGGATGCCACCGTGAGCCAATATCCCGGCAATCCGCGCCGCCAGATCGAAGCATTGTTCGAGGCGCAATTTGCCAAGGCCATGTCCAACGAATGCCGCGGCTGCGCGCTCGGCAACGCGGCGGCGGAGATCTCCGACGACGAGGACGAATTGAGTACGCTGGTGCGCGCCTACAAGGAAAAAGTGCGCAAGCGGCTGCAGGCCATGGCGCAGGCCATGGGAGCTCGCGACGCCGCAACCCTCGGCGATGCGCTCATGCTGCTGCTGGACGGCGGTTATTTCACGCGCTTGGTTTTCCCGCTGGGCAGCGGGCCGATTTGTGCGGCGCTACCCGCCGTGCGGGCACTCATCGATGCTCACCTGAACCCCCTGCCTATTAACGGATCTTAACGATCCGACCACTCGTGTTTAATGGCCGCCAGCCCAGGGTGGCGGGCATGAAATGGCAACCCTGCGCCCTGGCGATTCTTGGCTATGCCGGTGTTTGCGGCGGTGCCGGGGCATGGCTCGCCGGGTGCAGTGTGGGGCCCGCTTACAAACGTCCGGATATCGCATCGCCGGCCGCAGCGCCGGCGCAATGGCGCGAATCGGCCGGCGATACCGGCCCGCATGCCTCCTCTTCGGTGTGGCCCGAAGCCGAATGGTGGCATGGATTCGGATCGGCCACGCTCGATGAGTTGATCGCGGAGGCCGAACGCAGCAACGATGATCTCGCCGGCGCCATCGCCCGCGTTCAGGAGGCGGACGCGCAGGCGCGCATCGCCGGGGCCGCCCTGCTGCCCTCGCTCGACGCCGGAATGAGCGCCGCCCGCCAACGCTCGCAGGTCACGGGCGAAGGCCCGCAGGTGTACAACGCTTTCAATCCCGAGTTGAGCGCGAGCTACGAAATCGATTTCTGGGGCAAGAATCGCGCCCTGCGCGACGCCGCGCGCGCGGCCGCGGCGGCCAGCCGCTACGATCAGCAAACCGTGGCGCTGACCGTGATCAGCAGCGTCGCGACGACCTATTTTCAGGCGCTCGAGCTGCGCGACCGCATCGAAGTGGCGCATCAGAATCTCGACAACGGTGAAAAAATTCTCAAAGGACTCCGGGCCGAGCAGTCGGCCGGCACGGCCACCGGGCTCGATGTCGCACAGCAAGAGACCGCAGTGGCATTGCTGTATGCCGCTCTGCCGCCGCTGCAGCAGCAATTTCGCCAGACCGTGTACGCGCTGGCGGTGCTGGTCGGCAGAACGCCGGAATCGGTCGACGTGGACGTGGGCACGCTGACCAATCTGTCGAGTCCGGCGATCGTCGAGGGCCTGCCCTCGCAGCTCCTGGCTCGCCGGCCGGATGTGGCCGAAGCGGAACAACAATTGATCTCCGCCAACGCGGATATCACCGTCGCCCGGGCCGCTTTGTTCCCCGACATCCAGCTCACTGCGGGGGGCGGTTACGAGAGTGCGGCGCTGACATCGCTGGTGAGTCCGCCGAATCGGGTGTACTCCATCGCCGCCGGCCTGACTCAGCCGATATTTCACGGCGGTGCGCTGCGGGCCCAGGTGGCCTATAGCAAGGCGCGCTATACCGAGCTGCTGACGACCTACCACAAGACGGTGCTTACGGCGTTCAGCAACGTTGAGGGCGCGCTGGTCGCGACTCGACAAACCGCCGAGCAGCAAAAACGGCAGCAAGACGCGGTAGCCACGGCCAAGCGCGCCTATGCATTCGCGCAAGCGCAGATGTCCGCGGGAACCGTGAATATTCTGACGGTGCTGAACACTGAAAACGCGCTGTTCAGCGCGCAGGATCAACTGGTACAAGTCAATTATCTGCGCCTGCAGGCATTGGTGGACTTGTTCACCGCCCTGGGCGGCGGGTGGCATCAAGGGTGAAGCGCCGATGAACGATTCGAATATCCGCAAACGAGGTTGGATTTGGACGCTCGCGGCGGCGGCGCTGCTGCTGTTCGTCTGGCGCGCCTTGGTCCACAAGCCGGCCGACGCCGCCGCGGGCAAGACGGCGCCTGCGATCGCCGTCGATACAGCCCCCGTGACGCATGCGGATGTGCCGATTTATCTCTCGGGGCTGGGCACGGTCCAGGCCTTCTATACGGTGACGGTGAGCGCGCGCGTGGACGGGGAGCTGCAGAAGATCGCCTTCACCGAAGGCCAGACGGTGCACAAGGGCGACCTTCTGGCGCAAATCGACCCCCGTCCGAATCAGGCGGCGTACGAGCAGGCGGTCGCCGCCAAAGTCAAGGACGCGGCCCAGCTGGCGAACGCCAAACTGGATCTGCGGCGCTACACCGTATTGCAGCCGCAGGATTTGGCCAGCAAGCAAACCGTGGACACGCAGCGCGCGACGGTCGACCAGCTCAGCGCCCAGTTGCAGGTCGACCAGGCGGTGATCGACAACGCCCGCACCCAGCTCGACTACACGCGCATCACCTCGCCGATCAACGGCCGCACGGGCATACGCTTGGTGGATCCGGGCAACATCGTGCATGCGGCGGCGACCACCGGCATCGTGGTCGTGACGCAGGTGCAGCCCATTGCGGTGATCTTCACCCTGCCCGAGGAGGAGTTGGCCACGGTCAATGCCGCGCTGTCCGCGGGCCCGCTCAAGGTCACGACCCTTTCCCGGGACGGGGGGACCGTACTGGATGAAGGCGTGCTCTCCCTGATCGACAACGAGATCGATCAGACCACCGGTACGGCGAGACTCAAGGCCATTTTCGATAATGCCCACGACACGCTGTGGCCCGGGCAGTACGTCAACGCCCGCGTTCTGATACGCACCGCGCACGATGTGCTGACCGTGCCGACGGCGGCGGTGCAGCTCGGGCCCAACGGTCCCTTCACCTATGTCGTGAAGGCGGACTCGACCGTGGAGGTACGGCCGCTGAAGATCGGCGTGGACAGCGGCGGCTTGACCATCGTCGATTCCGGCCTCGTCTTGAACGAACGCGTAGTGACGAGCAATCAATATCGGCTGCAGCCCGGCGTGCACGTGCGTGCGGCGGCCGCACAAGCCAAAGACTCATGAGCATTTCGGAACCCTTCGTCCGGCGCCCGATCGCCACCTCCCTGCTGATGGGCGGCATTTTTCTCGTCGGACTGGTGGTCTATCCTCTGTTGCCCGTAGCGCCGCTGCCGCAGGTCGACTTCCCGACGATCCAAGTCCCGGCCCAGTTGCCCGGCGCCAGTCCCGAGACCATGGCAGCAACGGTGGCGACGCCGCTCGAGTACCAGTTTGCGGAAATCTCCGGGCTGTCGCAGATGACCTCGCAAAACCTGCTCGGCACCTCGCTGATCACTCTGCAGTTCGACCTGAACCGCAACATCGATGCGGCCGCGCAGGACGTGCAAACGGGAATCGACGCCGCCGGCGGCCAGTTGCCGAAAAACCTGCCGACGCCGCCGACCTACCGCAAGGTCAACCCCGCCGACTCGGCGATTCTGATTCTGTCGGTGCACTCCGACGTGCTGCCGGTCACCACCGTCGACGATTACTCGGAGAACATCCTCGCGCAGCAGATATCGCAGATTCCGGGCATCGCGCAGGTATCGATCGGCGGGCAGCAGAAGCCGGCCGTGCGCGTACAAATCGACCCCACCCGGCTGGCCGCGCTCGGCCTGCAGATGGAGGACGTGGCCAGCGTCATCGCGCAAGCCACGGTCGACGCGCCGAAGGGCTCGATCAACGGCCCGAAGCGCAGCATGACGATCTACGACAACGATCAGCTGCTCAAGGCCGCTCCCTGGAACGACGTCATCGTGGCCTACAAGAACGGCGCTCCGGTGCGCATCCGCGACATCGGCGTCGCGGTGGACGGGCCGGAAAATACCCTGCTGACAGCCTGGCAAAACGGCCACAACGGGATTCTGCTGCTGATCTACAAGCAACCCGGCGCCAACGTCATCGAGGCGGAGCAGCGCGTCGAGGCGCTGCTGCCGCATGCGCTCGCCTCGGTGCCGCCGTCGATCAAGGTCGAGATGGTCGCCAACCGCACCACCACCATCAAGGCCGCGGTGCGGGATGTGGAATTCACGCTGGCGCTGACCATCGCCCTGGTCGTCATGGTGATTTTCCTGTTCCTGCGCAATGCGTGGGCGACCATCATTCCCGGCGTGACCGTGCCGCTGGCGCTGCTCGGCACCGCGGCGATGATGTACGTCCTCAACTACAGCCTGGACAACCTGTCGTTGATGGCGCTGACCATCGCGGTCGGCTTCGTGGTCGACGATGCCATCGTGATGCTCGAGAACGTCTATCGGCACATCGAGGAAGGACTGTCGCCGCTGGAAGCAACGCTGAAGGGCGCCGGCGAGATCGGCTTCACCATCATGTCCATCAGCATCTCGCTGATCGCCGTGTTCATTCCCCTGCTGCTGATGGGCGGCATCATCGGCCGCCTGTTCCGCGAGTTCGCGATCACCATGACGCTGACCATCGTCATTTCGGCCTTCGTCTCGCTGACGCTCTCGCCGACCATGTGCGCCTTGTTCCTGCGCGACGAGAAGCACGTCAAGCACGGCAAGGCCTACATGGCGGTCGAGCGGGCCTTCGATCGCCTGCTGGCCGGATACACGCGCGGCCTGGACTTCTGCCTGGATCACAAGCGCGCCACGCTGATCACGTTTCTGATCACGGTCGCGGCGACCGTCTTCCTGTACATCGAAATTCCCAAGGGATTCTTCCCGCAGCAGGACACCGGCATCATCTCGGGCCTGTCGGACGCGCCGCAGGACATTTCCTTCAACGAAATGGTGCGCCGCCAGCACGCCCTGCTGGATATCGTCGCCAAGGACCCGGACGTCGAGAGCTACGGTACCGGGCTCGGCGGCAGCCGTCCCATCAACAATGGCTTCGTGGTCATCGGCCTGAAGCCGCGCGATGAGCGCGATGCCAGCGCCGATCAGGTCATCACCCGCTTACGGCCGCAGCTCGCGAAAGTCCCCGGCGCCACCCTGTTCATGCAGGCGGCGCAGGACCTCAATGTGGGCGGCCGGACCACCCGCACGCAGTACCAGTACACGCTGCAGGATTCGGACATCGACGAACTCAACAGCTGGGCGCCGAAGCTGCTCGAGTCACTGCAGAAGCTGCCCATGCTGCGCGACGTCGCCTCCGACCAGCAGACCACCAGCGGCATGCTGTCCCTGACGATCGACCGCGATCAGGCGGCGCGCTTCGGCATTCAGCCGTCGGCCATCGACAATGCACTGTACGATGCCTTCGGCCAGCGGCAGGCGGCGCAATTCTTCACTCAGGCGAACAGCTATCACGTCATTCTGGAGATCACCCCGTCGCTGCAGACCGATCCGGCATCGCTCGGCAAGCTGTATTTGAAGTCGCCCTTGACCGGCCAGATGGTGCCGCTCTCCGCCATGACCAAGTACGACACACGAGCATGTCACCTACCTGTCGATCAATCATCAAGGGCAATTTCCGGCGGTGACTCTGTCGTTCAATCTGGCGCCGGGCGCGGCCCTCGGCGATGCCGTCACTGCCATCACCCGCGCATCGGCGCAGATGCGCCTGCCGGCCACCATCACCGGCAGCTTCCAGGGCACCGCGCAGGCCTTCCAGAGCTCCCTCAAGAGCCAGCCGTATCTGATTCTCGCGGCGCTGGTGGCGGTGTACATCATTCTCGGGATGCTCTACGAAAGCTACATCCATCCGCTGACCATTCTCTCCACGCTGCCTTCGGCGGGCGTCGGGGCGCTGCTCGTGTTGTTCATATTCCACATCGACCTGTCGGTGATGGCCCTGATCGGCATCATCCTGCTGATCGGCATCGTGAAGAAAAACGGCATCATGATGGTCGACTTCGCCATCCAGGCGGAGCGCGAACAGCATCTGTCGCCGCACGACTCCATCCGCCAGGCCTGCCTGCTGCGTTTTCGGCCCATCATGATGACCACGATGGCGGCATTGCTCGGGGCGCTGCCCCTGGCGCTGGGGCGCGGCACGGGATCCGAGCTGCGCCAGCCGCTGGGCTACACCATGGTGGGCGGCCTGATCCTGAGCCAGGCGCTGACGCTGTTTACGACGCCCGTCATCTACCTGTATCTGGATGAGTTCAGCCTGCGGCTCAAGCGCCGCCGCCGCGAAAAGCATCCGGATGCGCCTCAGGTGGATCCGCCGCCGCGCTCGTCCGAACACGCCGTACCGCCGCTCGGAGGGGCCACGTGAAAATTTTGCTGGTCGAGGACAACGAGCGGGTCAGCCAATTCGTCGTCAAGGGCCTGCAAGAAGCCGGCCACACCACGGATCACGCGGGCAACGGCCGCGACGGCATGTTCCTCGCGGCAAGCGAGCCCTACGATGTGATCATCATGGACCGCATGCTGCCGGGAGACATCGACGGTCTCGCCATCATCGAGGTGCTGCGCAAAGCCGGCAAGCGCACTCCCATACTGATTCTGAGCGCGCTGTCGGAGGTCGACGACCGCATCCGCGGGCTGCGCAGCGGCGGCGATGATTATTTGACCAAGCCCTTCGCCTTCGGCGAGCTGCTCGCGCGCCTTGACGCATTGCATCGCCGCGCGCAGGCCATCAACACGGAAATCCCCCTCACCGTCGGCGACTTGCATATGGATCCGCTGACGCGCAAGGTGACACGCGGCGATCGGCCGATTACCCTGCAGCCGCGCGAATTCAAGCTGCTCGAATACCTGATGCGCCACGCCGGCCAGGTGGTCACCCGGACCATGCTATTGGAGAACGTGTGGGATTATCACTTCGACCCTCAGACCAATGTCGTCGACGTGCACATCAGCAAATTGCGGCAGAAGATCGACGCCGAGTTCGAACGCCCGCTGCTGCGCACCGTGCGCAACGCCGGCTACACGGTGACCGCGGGTGACTAGCATGATCCGCTCGTCCGCATTGTCGCTGGCGCTCGGCTACGTCGCTCTGGGAATCACGGCGCTGGTGCTGTTTGCGGCGCCGCTGTGGTATGCCTGGCAGGTCACCATTCAAGAGGGCCGCGCGGAATTTCTGCAGGTCGACGCACAGCGCCTGGCCGACGTCTTTCGACGCGACGGCGCGGAAGGCCTGAAGACCTTCATCGATGCCCGCGTGCAAATGCAGATCGCCGGGAGAACGCATCCTGCTGCTGACCGATGCGTCGATGCATCCGCTGGCCGGCAATCTCTCTGCATGGCCGGCGACCGTGCCCGCGAGCTCCGGCAGCTACACGATCAAGTTCAACGTGCACGGTCACGGCATACAGACGGCTCTGGTGCACGTCACGCCGCTCGGCGGCGGCTACAACCTGCTCGTGGGCAGGGACAACGCCCTGTTTGCGCCGCTGCAAACCCACTTCTGGTACGGCCTGGCCGCCGCGGTCGCGGTGCTGTCGATTGCCGGGCTGTTGATCGGCCTCATCACCCGCCGCGCGCTGATGTCGCGGATCCACAGCATCCGCCAGACCGTGTCGGCCATCATTCACGGCGATCTGAAGCATCGGCTGCCCACGCAGCTGAACGACGATGAACTCAACACCTTGTCGCGCACCATCAACGGAATGCTCGAGCAGATCGAATTATTGGTGCACGGCGTACGCAATGTCTCCAATTCCATCGCTCACGACCTGCGCACCCCGCTGGCCGAACTGCGCTCGCGGCTCGAGGAGCTGGCGCTCATCCGGCCGCCGCCCGAGCAGATGTACTCGGAAATCGACGGCGCGGTCGCGGACGTCGACCGGGTCATTCGCATATTCGACGCCCTGCTGCGGCTGGCGGAAATCGATGCCGGCATGCGCCGCTCCGGCTTCGTCTCGCTCGATGTAACCGACCTTGCCGCGAATGCCGTGGAATTCTATGCGCCCGCCGCGGAGCTGAAGAACATCCATCCGGCGTTTCGATCGGACGGTCCCGTGCGGGTCTTGGGCGACCCGGTGCTGCTCGCCCAGGCGCTGAGCAACTTGATCGACAACGCGCTGAAGTACGCACCGGTGAACGGGACCATCGAGGTGGCCGTGCTCGAGCGCGGCGACGGCAGCGCCGAGATTTCGGTATCGGACAATGGACCGGGCATCACCGATTCGGAAAAGAGCAAAGTCGTGCAGCGTTTCTATCGCGGCGACGCGAGCCGCGGCACGCCGGGCGTGGGACTTGGTTTGAGCCTCGTGCAGGCCGTGGCCAAGCTGCACGGCAGCGCCCTGTCGTTGTCCGACCGCGACCCGGGTCTGCGCGTTTCGCTGACCTTGCCTCTCGACACCGCCGACGCGCAGCCACTCGCAACACAGCTGCAGGAGAGCGCGGCCGGTAATGTGATGGCGGCGGCCGGCGGCGCCGTCATGAGCAGCTAGGACCGCGAACGGGCCATGCATCGATCGCGCGGGCTTTGATTGCGGCAAAGCGTTATTTTCCATAATTCAACATGTTGCAAATATGACGTGATCAAAGCACTCAATTTGGCCGGGCGAATTTCCCGGAAGTGAGACGTAGTGCAATGTTTTCGTCATGCCATCAGGGTTATTCTCATCCTGTGTGTCGGCTGCAATGAGCGCGCCGCACGGCGACGGGGGTTTCGCAATGTCCTTGAAAACCATTTTATTCTCGCTGGGATGCGTCATCGCCTGGTTCGTTCTCCTGCCGATGCTGGTGATCGGGGGCGGCATCGCCCTGTTCGCCTACGCGACGTTTGCCGAGCTCGGCGCATTCCTCACGGGCAGCCAGCGCCGGAACCCTGGATACGGCGGCCGCACGCGAAATGGCGCACAAGATGTGCGGCGGATACGGCGTCAAGGCGCCGGCGCGCGCGGCGCCATCACTTGCCGTAAACTCGAGGCCGTAACACTCAACGGCGCGGGCGCCCCCAGGTCAGCAGCATCGTAACGGCATAATTCCAGACCGCTCCGATCAATATTCCCGCGATCGCGGCGGGGAACCATCCACGGCCCAAGCCGTAGACCATGGACGCCACGCCCAGGTTCGCAAAGCCGCCGATGCTGCAGGCGAGCACGAACGATACCCAGCCTCGCAGCCACCGCAGCCCGCGCAGTCGCATGTCGCGGTAGGTGAGCGACATTGTTGACGGCGTAGTTGAAAGTCATGGCGCCCAGCGTCGCGAGCGCCTGGCCCGCCACGAAGCCGCGGTGCATGCCCTGAAAGACCAGCGTGAGCATCGCGAAATGCACGGCGACTCCCACGGCGCCGACGATCGAGAAGGCGAGGAAGCGCACCGGGTATCCATCGGCCGACCAATTTGTCGAGCAGCAGCATGACGTAGTCCCACGCCATGACCGAATCGAGCTTGCTCTCGCCCGCCCGGCGAACCCTGAACCGGTAAGCCAGTTCCTTGAAGCGCAGCGGCTGCGGATAGGAGGCGAACACATCGGTCAGTATCTTGAAACCGATCGCCGAGAGCTTGTGCACGGAGCCGTTCAACACCGACCGGCGCATCATGAAAAACCCGCTCATGGGGTCCGTCAAATCGGCCGGAACCAGCACTCGGCTGAGGCGCACGGCGAGACGGCTCATGCGAGCCCGCCTCGCATCCCAATCGCTGATATCGCCGCCGGGCGCGTACCGGCTGCCCACCACGATGTCGGTGTCGCCCCGTTTCAGCAGATCGAGCATCTGCGGCAGCAGCCGCTCGTCGTGCTGCAGATCGGCGTCGATCACCGCGAGATAAGGCGCCGTGGTCGCGAGCATGCCCTCGATGCACGCCGAGGACAGGCCGCGGCGGCCGATTCTCTGCAGACAACGGATCCGGCTGTCCGCCGCCGCGTGCTCGCGCACGACCTCCGCGGTGCCGTCGGGAGAATCGTCATCGACGAAAACGACTTCCCACGAACGCTCCCCCAGGCACAGCACCAGGCGCCCGATCAGCTCGGCGATATTTTCCCTTTCATTGAAGGTCGGCACGATGACCGACAATTCCGGGCCGGAAATCGGCAGCAGTGCGATCCGCGAATTGACTCGTCGAAGTACGTCTCGAGCGGTCGATGGTGTTCGGCAACGTTCATCTCGTGTGTCATCTCCCGGAAGTCGTCAGTTTCGCCGAGCGCTCGCTATTCATCGTTGTTACTATAAACACCCAGCGGCGCCGACGCACGAATTAGATGATGTCGTTTCGCGCTCCCCAGTAACAGGATTTCCGACAGGTGGCCGCCTCTGCTTCAGAACGATGAAACACTGAACCGCCTCTTCGCAGCGGCGCCGGGACCGCTGCTCGACGTGGTTGTTTTCTGTGCATTGCTCGGCCAGCGGGCTGCCGTTGCGATCCAGCCATATCGCGAGCTTCGCCGTCGCCATGGCTTTGAATTACCTACTGAAAGTTCGTTCAACGGTAGTTGCTGCGGGGCGAACGCGGGATTGGCGCCTGCATTCCCGGCTGCTCGCGGTGAGCCTCATGGCGCTGTTCCTGCGCGGCGGCGTGCTGGCCTTTCTAGTGCAAGGCTGGGGCTGGCCGGCGCAAATAGCCATCGTATTTGCGGTGATCGCGGGCCTGGCAGTGACCCTGCCGGGCTATTCGCAGGTGCTCTCGCCGGCCGAAGACGCAGCGCGGGCGCGCACCCTGGCCTTCGGCCTCATCGTCTATGCCTTCGCGCTTCGTTTGACGTATCTCGGATCCGTCGAACTCCTTCCGGAGGAGGCGTACTACTGGAATTACTCGCGGCATCTGGACATCGGGTATCTCGACCACCCGCCGATGGTGGCGTGGCTGATCCGGTGCGGAACGGCCGTATTCGGCCAATCGCAATTCGGGGTCCGCATAGGCGCTCTCTGCTGCGGCGTCATTGCCTCCGTCTTTACGTATCGCCTGACCCGCAATCTCTTCGGGCAGAGGCGAGCGCGACGGCCGCCCTGGCGTTGTCGCAGATACTGCCCTTCTTCTTTCTCTCGGGTCTGCTCATGACCCCCGACGCACCCTTGACCGCCGCGTGGGCGGCGTCGCTGTACTACCTCGAACGCGCGCTGGTGGCGGGCCGCGCCGATGCCTGGTGGCGTGCGGGGCTGGCGCTGGGAATCGGCGCGATCTCAAAATACTCCATCGCCTTGCTCGTCCCGGTGACGCTGGCCTTCATGCTCTGGGATCGCGACTCACGGCGCTGGTGGCGGCGTTGGGAGCCCTATGCCGCCGCGCTGCTTGCCCTCGCCGTCTTTTCACCCGTCATCCTTTGGAATGCCCAGCATGACTGGGCCTCCTTTGCATTCCAGACCTCGCGGCGCCTGGCGGAGGTTCCCAGGTTCGCGCTGCACAAGCTCCTCGCCTCCGCCCTGGTGCTCATTACGCCGACAGGGGTGCTGGCGGTGGCGGCGGCGCTCCTTGGCGCCAAGCCCGCGGACACCGGCGAGCGGCGACGCCCCGCGGCAGCGGCTGTTCCTCAACACGGCGATTCTCGTGCCTCTGTCGGTGTTCGCCGTATTCAGCCTGCGCCACGAAGTGAAGCTCGACTGGACCGGCGCGCCCTGGGTCGCTGCGCTCCCGGTCATGGCGGCGGGAATGATTCGCGACCGGAACGAAGTTGCGCGGACTGCGCGCATGGATCCGCGCGGCGTGGACGCCGACACTCGTGACCATGCTGCTGATCTACGGCGCGGGCCTGCACTATCTGGCGCTGGGGCTTCCCGGGCTCGGCTACGGCCGGCACATCGAACTGGTTCCGGTCGGTTGGCGCGACCTCAGCCGCCGGATTTCGGAGACTGCGGCGGCAGTCCGCCGGGAAACCGGCAGTCGATCCGCTGATCGTCGGCATGGATCGCTACGCCATCGCCAGCGAGCTGGCCTTCTATGGGGCCGAGCGAACGAAATCCGCCGTGGAGACATCGAGCGCGCATTTGTTCGGAGGAATCGGCCTGATGTACGAACGCTGGACGCCGCCGCAGGCGCAGGAGGGCAGAACTCTGCTGCTGGTCGCGCTGGGATCCCAGGGACCTCACCGGCGAAGCCATAGAATCCCGTGCCGAACGCTTGGGACCGGTCGAGGACGAGGTGCTGACCCGTGACGGTCAAGTCGTGCGCCACTACTACTATCGGGTCGCCTACAATTACCGGGGCATGCCGCGCCCGTGACGGGGCGTCTCGAGTACGGATGGAGGAATGCGATGAGTGGGACGAAATCTGCAGTGGCTCGCGCTGGCTGTGCTCGTTGCGGCGGGCGTCATGCACTATTCGACCGTCGTCGGCCAAACTCCCGAGGAACAAAAGCAGTGGGAGGCGCAGCGGGCCCAGATGCAGGCGGAAGCCAAGGCCAAGGCGGAACTGTTGGCCAAGCAGCGAGAGGCTCGGCGGGCCGACCCGATGGCGTGGGTGCGCACTCTCGACCCCATGTCCGCGGGAGGCTGGGTATTCAAGGCGGTGGCTTCCGACGGTTCCTGGGCGATGTTCAGCACCGACCATCAATTGAAGCGCTCAGGCCACCAGGTCACTGCCTGGCTGAGGCAGGAATTTCCGGAGGCGCAGCAGAGTCCCGCCGGCGACACGTACCTGAGCGACGTCGAGAAAGTGCAGTACGACTGCACCAAGGCGCAGGCTCGGGTCCTGCTGATCATCTACTATACCGCCAACAATCTTGCCGGCAGCCAGCAAAGCGAGGAGACGGATCCCAAGCAGGCGCCCTGGGATGCGATCGTTCCGGGCACGCAAAGCGAATCCGCCTTTCACTGGACCTGCGGCGCCGGCTCAGCAGGGGCGCGACCATGACAAACGGATAGTCGCGGCCAGCAGCTTCGATCTGTCCGCGCAGGGTCCGACCAGTATCTCGACGTCGCCGGGCTCGAACACGGGCTTGAGATCGATTCCGAGAAAGCGCAACTCCGCGGCACGCAAAGACAGCGTCACCGTCCCCGCCTCGCCCGGCCGCAAGTCGATCTTGGCGAAATCCTTTGAGTTCGAGCAGCGGCCGCGCCACGCTGGCGACCTTGTCGTGCGTGAACAGAAAAACCGTCTCTTGCGCCGCTCTTGCGCCCTCGTTGCGCACGTCGACGCGAATCTGCATGGTGTCGATGTCCTCGACATCGGCCGGGGTCACGCGCAGGTTGGACAGCACGAATCGTCCGTAGCCGAGCCCGTGGCCGAAAGAAAACAGAGGCTCATTCGGCGGAGTCGAGATACTTGCTGGTGTAGTGATCCTTCGGGTCCGCGGGCCGGCCGCCGGGCCGCTGCGCCGAAGAATAATGGGGATCTGTCCCACCGCGCGCGGCCACGTCACCGGTGTACGGCCGCTCGGGGATACCCGTCCCGTCACCACATCGCCGATTGCATTGCCCGCCTCGCTGCCGAGGAACCATGCCGCCAGCACGGCGTCCGCCTTCTCGATCAGCCACGGCACGGCCAGCGGCCGGCCCGAGAACAAGACCACGATCACCCGCTTGCCCGCCGCGCGGGCGCGCTCGAAAACGGCCTCGGCGAATTGCCGCTGCTTTCCGGGAAGGCCCAGGTGCGCACGGCTCGCCGCCTCCCCGCTCATGGTCGGCGGCTTCTCCCAAGCAAAGCAAGATGGCATCGGCTCGCGCGCACAGATCGAGGGCCGCCGCGATGCCCGACACATCCTCGCCGTCGATCGCGACGCCGGGCGCGTGCAGCACCTCGATTCCGGAAGAACGGCGCGCATGCCCGCGACGACGCTCACTTGACCGTCCACGCCCGCGGCGCCCCACCACGGACCGCGCATCTCCGCCGCCGCATCCGCCAGCGGTCCGATCACCGCGAGCCGCCGCGGCGAGCCCACGAGCGGCAGCGTGTCTCCGTCATTCTTCAGCATCACGATGGCGCGCGCGCCCACTGCGCGCGCCAGCCGGCGGCGATCGGACAACGCAGCCGCGGATTCGGGGGCGGCGCCGCGGCGATACGGATCGTCGAACAGACCCAACTGCTCCTTGAGAGTCAGCACCCGGCGCACCGACTCGTCGATCTCCGCCATGGTCACGAGCCGGCGCTCGAGCGCCACGGGCAATCCGCGGCGATAGGCATCGGCCATCATGTCGATATCCACCCCGGCCTTGAGCGCATGAGCGGCCGCCTCGGCGAGGTCGGCGGCAATGCCGTGGTGAATGAGTTCGGCGATGGCGTTGTAATCGCTGACGATCACGCCCTTGAATCCCCAGCGGCCGCGCAGCCAGCCGCGCAGCAGTTCCCTGTCCGCCGTCATGGGTACGCCCGCAAGATCCGTGAAGGCCGGCATGATGGCCGCCACGCCGGATGCGACCGCCGCCGCGAACGGCGGCATGTACACCTCACGCAAGGTTCGCTCCGAGATGTCGACCGACGCATAATCGCGTCCCGCGGTGACCGCGCCGTAGGCGCAAAAGTGCTTGGCGACGGCCGCGAGCGCGTCCGCCGCCGCGAGGCCGGCGCCCTGAAAGCCGCGAACCTTGGCCTCCGCGATGCGCGCGCCGAGCCAAGGATCCTCTCCCGGGCCCTCGACGATTCGTCCCCAACGCGGATCGCGCGCCACATCCAGCATCGGCGCGAAAGTCATGGCCAGACCATCGGCTGCGGCCTCCTTGGCGGACTCGCGCGCGGTGAGCGCCCAGGTTTCAGGATCGAACAACGACGCCTCGCCCAGAGGCACCGGGAACAGAATGCGATGCCCATGCACGATATCGAACCCGATGAGCAAGGGAATGCCCAGCCGGGATTCCTCCACCGCCAGCCGCTGCATCTCGCGCACGTGGGCCGCTCCGACCATATTGAGCAGATTGCCGATGGTGCCGGCCTTGATCGCATCGGTCGAATCGCCGGCGATGATGGGCCCGGTCACCGCATAGCCGGAGGCGGTCATGGTCATCTGGCCGAGCTTCTCGGCCAAAGTCATCTTGCCGATCAGGGTCTCGATCCGGCTCATTTAATTTCCTCCCCGGCGGCGGCATTACCTGATAATGGCGTAATCACATGGCTCCCGAGGCGTATGCATGAATCGCGAATCGAATTCCGAAGAGATTGCCAATTCCGGCCTCGTGCCGCAACTCGGCATGATGGTCCGGGCCCTGTGGGCGGCGCCGGTGCGCAACACGCTGTTCTTTCTGTCGGGCGCGCTGTTCGTGGTCATCGCCGTGACCGCCTACGGCCAGATACGTCTCAACAACTGGAATCAGCCCTTCTATGATGCGCTGTCGCACCATGACTTTGCACAATTCATGGTGCAATTGGGCGTCTTCGGCGTGATCGCCGGAGCGCTGCTGGTGCTCAACGTCGGGCAGCGCTGGCTCGGTCGAAACATTGAAGCTCAAGCTGCGCCAGGGCCTCGCCCGCGATTTGATTCAGAACTGGATGCAGCCGGGCCGCGCGTTCCGGCTCGCCAGCGCCGGCGCGATCGGCGTGAACCCCGATCAGCGCATGCACGAGGATGCGCGCCACCTCACCGAGCTGTCGGCCGATCTCGGCGTCGGATTGCTGCAATCCTCGATTCTGCTGGTCAGCTTCGTCGAAGTGCTGTGGTCGCTGTCGAACAATTTTGCCTTCCACCTCGGGGGCCGGCAAATCGCGATTCCGGGCTACATGGTGTGGGCGGCCATCATCTATTCCGGGTCGGCTTCGCTGCTGAGCTATTGGGTCGGCCGCAGCCTGGTCGACCGCAACGCGCAGCGCTATGCGCGCGAAGCCGACATGCGCTTCTCGCTGGTGCGGGTCAACGAGCACATCGATGCCATCGCGCTGAGCGCCGGCGAGGCGGACGAAGAGCGGCGCATCGAGATCGATCTGGCGGCGGTGCTGGCCGCCACCGGCCGGCTGGTCACCGGCCTCACCAATCTCACCTGGATCACCGCCGGCTATGGCTGGTTCACGCTGGTCGCGCCGATACTGGTCGCGGCGCCCCTGTATTTCGCCGGGAATATCTCCTTCGGCGGCCTCATGCTGGCGTCCGGCGCCTTCAACCAGGTGCAGTCCTCGCTGCGCTGGTTCGTGGACAATTTCAGCACCATCGCCGATTGGCGCGCCACCCTGCTGCGCGTCGCGAGCTTCCGCCGCGCAGTCATCGACACCGATGTGCTGCACGATGTCGAAAGCCGCATCGCCTTCGTCACGGGCGACCCCGGCAAGATCAGCATCGATGACCTGGAAATCGCCTCGCCCGCCGGCGCCACCATGCTCCAGGAAAAGAAAATCGAGATTCGAGCCGGCGAGCGAGTCTTGATCGTCGGCGAATCGGGAACCGGAAAAACTCTGCTGTTTCGCGCATTGGCGGGATTGTGGCCGTGGGGCGCCGGCCAGGTCGCCCACCCCAGAGGCGAAGAGCTCCTGTACATGCCGCGCACCCCCTATCTGCCTCCCGGCACGCTGCGCGAAGTTCTCGCCTACCCGTCGGCGACGGGGACCTTCGATGCGGCCGCCTATGCCAAGGCCCTGGCGCGGCTGAAGCTGGACAGGCTCGTGCCCCTGCTGGACGTATCCCGGCGCTGGGATCATGAATTGAGCGAGGACGAGCAGCAGACACTCGCCTTCGCGCGAATCGTGCTGCACGCACCGCCGTGGATACTCATCGACGAGGTGCTCGATTCCTTGGAAGAGGATGCGCGCCAGGCCGTCTTCGACATCTTCGCGGAGGATTTGCAGCACACCGGCGTCATTCATATCGGCCGCGCCGAGGCCCACGACCATCTCTTCTCGCGCGTTTTGCACCTGGTCAAGGATCCGGCCTTGCGCAGGCTGCGCAGCGTGGCGCCGCCGCTCACCGCCTGACCCTCGAAGAGCCTGCGGCCGATTCCAGGAACGCCTGTGCGGGCTCGGTCGCCTGCTGCGCGCCGCGCAGGAAGCGTTGCTCGAGATCGCGAGCCGACAGGGGCATGGACAGGAGAAATCAGCCACGGCACAGCCGCCGACCTGGCTCAGAATGACGCCGTCCCGCCGCAGCAGCATGACCAGATCGGGCAGCGCATCCATCAAGGACAATTTTCCGTCGAGTTCCGGCACGCTCGACAGTAGACAACAAGCCAGGCTTGGAATCTTCGACACAGGTCCCGGGAAAAACCGAGAGTGGCACCGGAGCGGTCAATTGATTATGTCAATCGGATCATCTCATCAGGAGTACGGTAATCAATGCCGTTACGAACGACACGATGACGGTCACCATCATGCCGAGGATCCCGTCCTTGTTTTCCTGGTACCACAGGTCCATGCGGCCGCGCCTCGTGTGCAGGCGAATCGCGCGATCGGCGCCCGCAAAGGTCACGGCGATGGAGAACGTGGCGTCGCTGCGGGCGGTGTACTTGATCAGCCTGCGGTACTGCAGGTAGCGCAGGGGCAATTCCAATTTCGCGGTGACCAACTTGGATTGGACTTCGGCCTGAAAGGCCGATGTGTCGACGCTTTGCAGCTGCCCCTCCTTATGCCAGGCCTCCCCCTCTCGCAATGGATGCATCGCAAGCCACAGGACCTGCTCGCCGCTGACCGGCACTTCCTCGTCGATGCTCTCGCGATAGTAGTACAGGCCATGCAAAATCCGGTCTTCGTCGTTCCGACTCATTTCAATGGGCCCGCCGCTGCATGTGAAACGAGTTTACTCGCTCGACACCGCGTGGGTGAATGGCCTTTTCGGGCGGCCGCAAGAGCGGCGCATGATTTTGACAATAAGCGGCAAATGCCGATGAGCCCAGCCTCGTGGGATATCGGCCGTGAAGATCGACCAAGTCGTCGTTGAACGCTTGCGCTGACCTTCCATAGCTGCAACTATCGGGCCCATACAGGGTCAAGACCGATAGTGAAGGGTATCTGCCGCAAACTGCCTGCGTTCATGTTCGTTGCCCTGACGCTCGGCGTAGCGCCGATCGCCGGAGTGGAGAGCAAGAGTGCGCTTCCCGCCTACGGCATGTCCGCGAGGGTGGCGCCGGTCCCCTACCTGCGCATGCCGCACCTGGCGAGCGGCAAAATTCCGCCGCTGCTCTCTCAAACGGGGGCCTTCCGGGATACGCGCAATCTCATCCCCGCCGCGGGCCTGATTCCGTACGACATCGTGGTGGCTTTTTGGTCGGACGGCGCCGTCAAGTCTCGCTGGGTTGCCGTGCCGAAGGAGAAGATAAAGTATTCGCCCACGGGCGATTGGACTTTTCCGAAGGGCACGGTCTTCGTCAAGACCTTCGAACTGCCCACCGACGCCGCCGACCCCCGCAGCAAGCGCCGGCTCGAGACGCGCCTATTGGTATGCGACAGCGCCGGCGGAGTGTACGGCGTCGTTTACAAGTGGCGGCCGGACAACAGCGACGCGGATTTGCTGAGCGCCAGCAAAACCGAATCGATTCCGATCAAAACGGCGGCGGGAGAAATCCGCAATCAGACCTGGTACTACCCGAGCCGGCCGGATTGCCTGGAATGCCACAACGCGAATACCAGCGGGGTGCTCGGCGTCAAGGCGCGGCAGATGAACCGCGCATTCACCTACCCGTCGGGAGTGACGGACAATGAGATTCGCGCATGGAACCACTTGAAAATGTTCGCGCCGGAAGTGAACGAGGCGGACCTCGCAAAGCTGCCGACTCTCGCGGCCGCGGACGATGCGACGCGAAGCCTGGAAGACCGGGCCCGATCGTATCTGGACGCCAATTGCTCGCAATGCCACCGGCCCGGCGGGACGGTCGCGTATTTCGACGCCCGCTACGACACCCCCCTCGACAAGCAGGAGCTGATCGATGGGCCGGTATTGATCGATCAAGGCATCGATAGACCGCGAATCATCTCGCCGCACGACATCTGGCGCTCGATCGCCTTCATGCGGGTGAACACGGTCGATGACATCAGGATGCCGCCGGTCGCGCGCGAAACCATCGACCACAATGGCGTGAAACTGCTCCAGGACTGGATCCAGAGCTTGCCCGGGCGCCCGGTTTTGGACCCGCCCGCAATGTCGCCGGATGGCGGGACCTTCAACGGGCCGGTCGAGATCTCCATCTCCGAACGCGAGCCCGGCGCCGACATTCGCTACACCTTGGATGGCAGTGTGCCGGGGCCCGTCCGATATGCGCTACGAAAAGCCGATCAAGCTCACGGATCCCGCGGTGGTCCGAGCGAGAGCATACAAGGACGGCTTCACGCGCAGCATCACGGCGCAGCAGGTATTCATCGTCGGAAAGTGATCCGCGCCGCCCGCGCTCAATTTGCGGCGGGCACGATGGCCACGGACCACGGGCTTTCTCCGGCCTTGACCCGCGCAATTTCCTTGTTGGTCTCGAGATCGACGACCGACACGTCGTTGGACGGTCCGTTGGCGGAGTACAGCCGCTTGCCGTCGGGCGACAGCGCGATTCCCCAAGGACGCGTGCCCACCTTGATCGTATTCAGCAGCTCGTAGCGTGCGGCCGTCGAGCACGGAGACCGTTCCGGCGCGTCCGTTGCTGACATAGACCTTCCCGCCGTCGGATGCCGTCTTCACGCTCATCGGCCGAGAACCCGGCGGCAGGGTGATGACCTTCAACACCTTCAGGTTCACCGTATCGATGACGTTCAGCTCGCCGGTCGATTCCGAGGGAATGAACCCGATGCCGCCTGCCGGGCAGAAATGCCATGCTGCGCGGGCGCACGTCCACCTTGAAATGACCGACGACGGTGTAGCCGCCGGTCTCGACGGCGTAGATTTCGCCGCCCGCCTCGCAGGTCACGTAGAAGCGCTTCCCGTCGGGCGCCGTGGCCACGCCCTCGGGCTCCTGGCCCACCGGGATGATGTGCTCCACCTTTCCCGTGGCGATATTGACCACGCTGGCGGTCTTGACGTCCTCGTTCGATACATAGAGCTGGGTGCCGTCCTTGCTGAGGGCGAATTCCTCCGGGTCCGAGCCGGCGTATATTTTGCGCGTCAGTTTCCTTGTCGCGACGTCCACGACACCGATGGCATCGGCCGACTTGTCGGCCTTGGCGTTGTCATCGTCATCGTCGTCCTTGCCTCTTTGGAAGATCGGATTGCCCTTGGCATCGAGCTGAGGCGGCGCCGCGATGGGAGTGCCGCTCAGAGCCACAAACACCGTCTTGCCGTCCGGGGCGGCGTGAATGCCGCGCGGACGCTTGCCCACCGGAATCGTGGCGAGCACCTGATTGTCGCCGCCGTCAATGAGGGTGACATCTCCCGATTTCTCGTTCGACACCCAGATCTGATAGCTTCTGACCGGCCAGTCCCGTCAGGGGAGACAGGGCCATCAGCAAAACCCCCAGCGATTGAAGACCACGGAACCCGGTCGTGCGCTTGCGCGTAAGCATCGGCATCCTCCCCTCACGGTCGAACCAACCCGAGTATAAGCGCGCTGGGTGCGGAATCCAGCCAGGAGATTTTCCCGAGGCAGCACGGCCGCCGTCCCGTCGGGCGCTGGACGGCATCCCGGCCGGTCAAGTAATCTGGCCCACAGCCGCTATTCCGGTAATCCATGTCACACTCGCATACCCCCGCCGCCGCGCTAATCGGGCGCCGCCTACGCATCACCTATGCCGCAGTGCTGGTGCTGCTATTTGCCGCGAGAATGTGGGGCGTGCACGGCGTGTACGACTTTTTCGCCGCGGATGCGGAGCACGGCGCAATGGTCGGCATCGGCGGCCGCCTACGGGAACAGTCGGCCGAAGTGGCACATGCGGCATTCGTCCGCGCCTATGCGCCGCAAGCGGCGAGCGAAGACATTCTCGATCGGGCGATCGGAGCCTGGGCCGCGCAGCATGCCAAGGCGGCGCAGATCCTTGCGCCGGTGTGTGCCGGCACGGACGCGCTATGCACCCACTTGCACGACCTGGAAGCGCAAATGCGCGCCGTTGCGGCCGCGGCGCGCGCCGCCGCGCAAGCGCCGCCTGCCGACCGTCACCACGGCGCTCGGGCGGCTCACGGCTCTGCAAGGCGGCTACAGCGCGGCCGCCAACACCTGGATCGAGGAACTGACGGCACGCTTCAAGGCTCAGACCGAGGCGCAGCAGCACTCGCTGCTGATGCTGGCCATCATCCAAGTCATCATCACCATTCTACTGGTGGCGGCCGTCGTGGAGCCCCTCATCCGGCGCCTGCAGCGCGAGCGTTCCGCAGGGGACCGGGCCGCCGAGCGTCAAAGCCGTCTCGTGGCAATCGTCGAGCGCGCGGGCAGCGCCGTCATCATATCCGACGCGAAAGGCCGGATCGAGTGGGTCAATCAGGCGTTTGTGCGTCTGACGGGGTACGAGATCGCCGCAGTAGCCGGCCGGCAGCAGGATGAGGTGCTGTGCGGCGATCAGACGGATCCCGCGGCGCGTGCGGCACTTCGCGCCGCCATCGATGCCGGATGCGGCTGCCAGGTCGAACTGCTGAAATACACGCGTGACGGCGCCAGGTACTGGGCGCAGATCGACTTCCAGCCCATACACTCCACCGGCGGCGCCCTCACCTCCTTCATGGCGATTTGCACGGACGTGACTGAACGAAAGCGCGAACAAGACGCCCGCCAAGAATTGCTGGGCCGATTGCAGAAGATGGGCTCGCAGCTGCCCGGCATGGTCTACCAGTACCGGCTGCGACCCGACGGCACTGGGCATTTTCCGTATTCCAGCGAGGGCATTCGGCAGATCTACGGCGTTTCGCCGGAGTCGGTGCGAGAAGATGCGGGCGGCGTGATGGCGGCCTTGCATCCCGAGGACCTCCCGCGGATGCGCCGCACGATCGCCGACTCGGCGGCACAGCTCACTCAATGGCGCGAGGAATACCGCGTACGCCTGCCGGACGGCCGCGAGCGATGGGTGCTCGGCAATGCGGCGCCGGAGTGGGAACCGGACGGCAGTGTGCTATGGCACGGGTTCATCACCGATGTGACGGAGCGGCGCAATGCCATGCAAGCCATCGCGGATGCGCGGACTTTGCTGCAGAGCGTGCTTGACGCGGCCACCGAGTCCGCGATCATCGCCGCCGACGTCAACGGCCTCATCACCGTGTTCAATTCCGGGGCCGAACGCATGCTGCAATACCGAGCCGCCGACATGATCGGGCAAGCCGACCCCCTGGTCGTGCATCTCGAGAGCGAAGTAGCCGCACGGTCCCGCGAGCTCACCGTGCTTTGCGGCCGCCCGATCGGCGGCTTCGATACTTTGACCTACGCCGCCCGGCAGGGTGAAGTTTCGGTTCGCGAGTGCACGTACGTGCGCAAGGACGGATCGAGACTGACCGTGAGCTTGAGCGTCACCGCGATTCGCAATGCCGGCGGCGAGATCAACGGCTACCTCAGCGTGGCCACCGACGTTACGGATCGGCGTCAGGCGCGGGACACCTTGCAGGCCGCGAAAGAGGCGGCGGAACGCGCGAATCGCGCGAAGAGCGAATTCCTCGCGACGATGAGCCATGAAATCCGCACGCCCATGAACGGCGTGCTGGGATTCGCGAACCTGCTGCGCGACACCCCGCTCGACGAGGAGCAGCGGGATTTCGTGCGCACCATCGAGAGATCGGGGCAGAACCTGCTCGCCATCATCAACGACATCCTCGATTTCTCGAAGATCGAGGCCGGTGCGATGAGCCTGGAGAACATCCCCTTCGATCTCTCGGACGCCATCGAGGAAGTGGTCGCGCTGATGGCGGGCAAAGCCGAGGAGAAGCGCCTGGAGCTCGGGCTCTCGATCGCACCCTCGGTGCCGGAACGCATCGTCGCGGATCCGGGGCGCCTGAAGCAGATTCTGGTGAACCTGATCGGCAACGCGATCAAGTTCACGAGCCTCGGCCACGTGTACATCGAGGTGACGGCGATGCGGCAGGGATGCGGATTGCAAGTTGCACATCCGCGTGCGCGATACCGGGATCGGAATCCCGCAGGCTGCCCAGGCCGGGCTGTTTCAAAAATTCGCACAGGCGGACGCTTCCACGACCCGCCGCTATGGAGGCACCGGGCTTGGCCTTGCGATCTGCCGCCAACTCATCGGCCTGATGGGCGGTGAAATCGGCATCGACAGCGCACCCGGCACCGGCTCGACATTCTGGTTCACCATACCCGTCAAAACGACCGAAGCGGCCGGCCGCAGCGCCGCACCCGGGGAAATCGCCGGGCGGCGCGTGCTCATCGTCGATGATCTGGAGATGAATCGGCGCGTGCTCGAGTCGCAACTCACGGGCTGGGGCGCCGAATGCACCTGCACCGGCGGCGGCCGGCAGGCACTCGCCGTCCTGGAGCAATCCTTCGCCGCGGGTCGACGCTTCGATGTCGCCCTGGTCGATCATTTGATGCCCGACGTCGACGGGGCCGAATTGGGCGAGATGCTGCATGCGGACCCGCGATTCGACGGCCTGAGACTCATACTGCTCACGACCAGCGAGCAGATCGGCAGCGCCAGAGAGCTCTTGGACAGAGGCTTTTCCGCCTACCTCACCAAGCCGGTCGTGCGTTCGCGCCTGCTGCGCGACGCCATGTGCCGCGCGCTGGCTCCCGCGGCGACGCCGGCGCCGAAGACCGCAGCCGCACCGTCGCCGCGCGCGGCACCCGGCCTCCCGGCGTCGCCTCACTTGACCCGTGTGCTCGTCGCGGAAGATAACTCGGTGAACCAGATGGTGGCGGTGCGCCTGCTCGAGCGTCTTGGCTGCCGGGTCGATGTCGCCGGCAACGGCGCGGAGGCGGTTCAGATGGCAGCCCGTCTGCCGTACAACCTCATATTCATGGATTGCCACATGCCCGAGATGGACGGCTTCGATGCGACCGCGGAAATTCGGCGCCGTGAATCCGAAACCGGCCTGGCACCCATGCCCATCGTCGCGCTCACGGCCAGCGTGCTGCAGGAGGACCGCGATCGCTGCGTCTCCGCCGGCATGAACGACATCATCGGCAAGCCCGTTCAGCCGGCTGAGCTCGCTCAGGTGCTGAGCCGTTTCGCGAAGCGCCGCTGAATTTCCCCTACCAAGCCCAGCCGGAAAGCCATCACGCACACGACGAACAGAGCACCGATGATCACCGAAACCCAGGCACCCACCAGGTCGGAGAGGTATTCCTGCAGAGTGACCACGATGATGGCCCCTGCGGCCGGCCCGAGAAAGGTGCCGCTGCCGCCGAGCAAGGTCATTAATATCACCTCTCCCGACGTTCCCTGGCTCACGTCCGAGAGCGTGACGAAGCCGAGAACCAAGGCCTTCAGGGAACCGGCCAGCCCGGCCAGGCTCGCCGACAGGACGAAGGCCACCCGCTTGTAGCGGTCGACCTTGTAGCCCAGAGAGACGGCGCGCGGCTCGTTCGCGCGGATCGCCCTGAGAACTTGCCCGAAAGGCGAATGCACGATGCGCTGAATGAGCACATACACCGCGGCGAAGATCGCCAGCACGAAGTAGTACATGGTCAGGTCGCCTCCGAGCCCGATCATCCCGAACACGCTGCCCCTCGGTATTCCCTGCAGACCATTCTCGCCGCCGGTGAATTGCGCCTGCAGGCAGACGAAGAACACCAGTTGCGACAAAGCCAGCGTGATCATCGCAAAATAAATCCCCTGACGGCGCACCGCGATCGCGCCTATCACCAGGCCCAGCAACGTGGCCACCGCGACGCCGGCCAGCATGGCCTCGATCGTTCCCCAACCGCGGGCCGTCGCCAGCCAGCCCGTGACGTAGGCCGAGGAGCCAAAATACGCCGCATGACCGAAGGACAGCATCTTCGTGTAGCCGAGCAGCAAATTGAACGCGCAGGCAAACATGGCGAAGCACAGCAGCTTCATCAGAAATACCGGGTAGAGGCCGAGCCATGGCGCAGCCAGCGCCAGGACCCCCAATACGACGTACACCGCGGCCTGGGCGCTCATCCTGCGCTACTCCTTGCCGAACAGGCCGGAGGGCCGCCAGATGAGCACCACCGCCATGATGAGGAACACCACGATGTTCGAGGCCTCGGGATAGACGACCTTGGTCAGCCCTTCGATGAGGCCGAGCACGAGACCGCTGACGATGGCGCCGAAGATGGAACCCATGCCGCCGATGACCACTACCGCGAAGACCACGATCACCAGCGATGAGCCCATCAAGGGACTCACCTGAATCACCGGGGCCGCCAGCACGCCCGCCAGCGCAGCCAGCGCCGCGCCTGTCCCGTAAGTAGCCGTCACCAGGAGCGGCACATTGATGCCGAAGGCCTGAACCAGCCGGGCATTCTCCGTCGCCGCGCGCAGCGTCGCTCCCAGGCGAGTCCGCTCGATCAAAAACCAGGTCGCGCCGCACACCGTCAAGGAGGCAAGGATCACCCAGGCCCGATAGATCGGCAGCACCATGAAGCCGAGGTTGAATCCGCCCTGCAGCAGCGCGGGCACCGGATAGGAGTTGCCGGATACGCCGAAAAGGCCGCGCATGGCCCCCTCCGCGATCAACGCGATGCCGAACGTCAACAACAAGCCGTACAGAGGGTCGAGCTGGTACAAATGCCGCAGAAACAAGCGCTCGATCAGTACGCCCAAGAGTCCCACCGCCAGCGGCGCCAGAACCAGCGCGCACCAGTAGTTGAGCCCGAAGAATTGCAAGCCCACGTACGCGGCGAACGCGCCGAGCATGTACAAGGCTCCATGCGCGAAATTGACGACTCCCAGAAGCCCGAAAATCACCGCGAGGCCGAGGCTCAGAAGTGCGTAGAACGACCCATTGACCAGGCCGAGCATGAGCTGGCCGAGCACCGCGGGCAGCGGCACGCCGAACACGGTCGTCACGAGTCACGCACCATCATGGGGTTGCCCTAACCCCGGCCGCGCAGGCGCGGCCACGCTACTGCTTCGAGATCGAACACAGCGGATCAGGTTGCGAGCCGTCGGCTTCCTCACCCGACAAGACCTTGATCACCTTGTAGTAATCCCACGGGTACTTCGACTCCGCCGGCGTCTTCACCTGCATGACATACATGGTGTGGACCATCAGTCCATCGGCGCGGACGTAGCCGTTCTTGGTGAACATATCGTTGATCTTGACCTTCTTCAGCTGCGCCATGACAAGATCCGAATTGGTCGATCCCACCGCCTTGACCGCGCTCAAGTACTGAAACGTGGCCGAATAGTACGCCGCCTGGTCCATGGTCGGCTCCCGTTTCATCTTGGCGAAGAAGCGCTTGGCGAATGCACGCGTCTCCTCGTTCAAGTCCCAGTACCAGCCCGTCGTCAGGTACAGGCCCTGCGCCGTTTGCAGCGTCAGGCTGTGTATGTCGCTGATGAACGCCAGCAGCGCGGCCGGTTTCATGGTCTTGGTGATGCCGAATTCGTTGGCCGCCTTGAGCGAATTCGAGAAATCGGTCCCGGCATTTGCCAGGCCCAGGACCTGCGCGCCCGAGGCCTGCGCCTGCAGGAGAAACGACGAGTAATCGGTCGTGCCCAGCGGCGCGCGCACCGCGCCCAGCACTTTGCCGCCGTTGGCGAGCACCACGCGCGTGGCCGCGTCCTGCAGCTGGGTGCCGAACGCATAGTCCGCGGTCACGAAAAACCATCTCTTGCCGCCCTGCTTGACGATGGCGCTCGCCGTGCCGTTGCCGAGCGCCGTGGTGTCGTATGCGTAGTGCACCGTGTAAGCCGTGCAATCGGCGCCGCTCAGCGAGGCACCGCCCGCCCCGATGGCGATGAACGGCACTTTCTTCGCGGCCGCCACCTTGGCCATGGCGATGCTCACCCCGGTATTGGACCCTCCGAGGAGCATGTTCAGGCCGTTCTGATCGGCCCATTCGCGGAACTTCGACGCGCCGATGTCGGGCTTGTTCTGGTGGTCGACGCTCAGCAGCACGATCTTCTTGCCGAGTACCGTCCCGCCGAAGTCCGCGATGGCCATGTTGGCGGCCTCGATGCAGCCCTGTCCGCAGGCATCCGCGTAGACGCCGGACAGATCGTCGATGTCGCCGATGACTACTTGTTCGCCGGCGGCGCGGGCCGGCGAGAATGCAGCCACGCTGCATAACGCGCAAAACGCCGCGGTGATTGCCTTGAGCATGCTCGTCTCCCTATTTTTCAGTGTTGAATCAAACTCCCAGATACTCGTGCAGCAACCCCATGCGCGAGACGAGTTCGCCCTGTTCGAACCGCTCGACGATCCGGCCATGCTCCATCACATAGAAGCGATCCGCCAGGGGAGCCGCAAAGCGAAAGTTCTGTTCCACCAGCACCACGGTAATGCCTTTCGCCCGGAGCGCAAGGATGACCTCGCCGAGCTTCTGCACGATTACCGGCGCGAGACCTTCGGAGATTTCGTCGAGCAGCAGCAGCCGCGCACCCGTGCGCAGGATGCGCGCGACCGCCAGCATCTGCTGCTCGCCGCCCGACAGGCGGGCGCCCGGGCTGGCGGCGCGCTCGAGCAGTTGGGGAAAAATGGCGTAAATTTCCTCAAGCGGCATCGCCTGACCGCCGTTGAAGGCCGGCGGCAGCAGCAGATTCTCCTCGGCCGACAGCGCGGAGAAAATGCCGCGCTCCTCCGGGCAGTAGCCGACGCCGATGCGGGCGATCCGGTGCGGCGCCAGCCCCACCGTCTCCACGCCCTGGATCAGCACCGAGCCGGTGCGCTCACCCACCAACCCCATGATTGCCCGCAGGGTGGTAGTGCGCCCCGCTCCATTGCGCCCGAGGAGCGTGACGATTTCGCCCTCTTGCACTGTCATCTCGACACCGTGCAGGATGTGCGATTCGCCGTACCAGGCCTCGAGACCGGCCAACTTCAGCATCTCCCGGGCCATCAGCCGGGACCTGCAAGCGAGGTGCTCGATGTCCCCATGTAGGCTTCGATCACCTGAGGATTTTTCGAAACCTCGGCGTAGCTCCCCGCCGCGATCACACGGCCCCTCTGCAGCACGGAGATGGTATCGGCGATGGACGCGACCACGCTCATGTTGTGCTCGACCATGAGCACGGTGCGGCCGGCCGAGACTTGCTTGATGAGCCGCGTGACGTGCGACACATCTTCATGTCCCATCCCCTGGGTCGGTTCGTCCAGAAGCATCAGCTCCGGCTCGAGGGCCAGCGTGGTGGCAAGCTCGAGGGCGCGCTTGCGCCCATAGGACAGGTCGGCCGCCGGCATGCGGGCCCAAGTTTCGAGGCGGACCTCGCTGAGCAATTGCATCGCCCTGCCGTCGAGGCCCGCGAGGCTTTTTTCCGAACGCCAGAAATGAAACGACGTGCCCAGGCGGCGCTGCAGCGCCACGCGCACGTTCTCGAGAACCGTCAGGTGCGGAAAGACGGCGCAGATCTGGAAGGACCGCACTATTCCGCGGCGCGCGATATCCGCGGGTTTTTCCCGCGTGATGTCCCTGCCGTTGTAGGAAATCGCGCCCGAAGTCGGCCGCAGAAACTTGGTGAGAAGATTGAAAAATGTCGTCTTGCCGGCGCCATTCGGGCCGATCAAGGCGTGGATCTCTCCGCGGCGCACGCGCAGCGACACGCCGTCGACGGCCACGAAGCCCCTGAAGGCCTTGGCCAGGCTGTGCGTCTCGAGAATCACATCCTGCCCCGGCGTCATCACGCGGCCTAGCCCTCTTTGCGGGATTTGGGACCCGGATGCTTGAAGTCTTCGGGGTGCAGCCGATAGCGCGCCAGGAGCTTGTAGAAATCGGTCCGACTGCGCTTGGCAACGCGGGCGGCCTGAGCCACGTTGCCGGCGGTGCGCTGTAAGTTCTCGGCAAGGTAATCGCGCGAGAATTTCTCCCGCGCCTCCTCGTAGGTGGGTATTTTCGCCGAATCCTCGCCCAAGGATTCTTCCACCACCTCCTTGGTGATGACCTCGCCATGCGACAGCGCCACATTCCGCCGCACGAGCTCGTAGAGCTGGCGGACGTTGCCGGGCCAATCCGTGGTGGCCAGCAATTCGATGGCCTTGGGGGAATATATTTTCTTCTGGCCGCCCGGTTCGGTGGCCTGCTCCAGGAAGTGCGACACCAGCAGGGGTATGTCCTCGCGGCGCCGGCCCAAGGGCGGTATCTCGATCGGCAGAACGTTGATTTGAAAGTACAGATCGCTGAAAAACCCGCCGCCATCCGTCAGCGACTTGAGGTCGCGGGACGTGGTGCAGATCAACCGCGCCTCGCGGCGCACCGCGCCGGCGCTCTTGCCGGCGGGAATATGCGTTTTTGGCAGCGCTTTGGCGAGAGCTGTCTGCAGATCCATGGGCAAATCGCCGATTTCGTCCAGCAATAAACTGCCGCCGTAGGCCCGTTTCAAGGCCCCTTCCTTGAGTTCGGCCGCGGCGTCCGATTCGCCGGATCTGCCGCCGAAGAGTTCGCGTTCCAATTCGTGGCGGTCGGTGTTTTGGCACGACACCGAGACGAAGGGCTTGGTGCGACGCGCGCTTGCGGCATGGATGGCGCGCGCCAGCAGCTCCTTTCCGGTGCCGTTCTGTCCCGTCAAGAGGACGGGCACATCGCTGCCCGCCGCTCGATTGGCGATCGCGAGCCGGTCCTCCATGAGTTGACTGCGCGACACGATACTCGCCCGCCAATCGGCCTCGACGGCAGTGAAAGTCGACACCGCGGTCGCCCGCTGCACCTGTCCGAGCAACTCCTCCTTGCCCACCGGCTTGACCAGGTATCCGAAGGCTCCGCTTTGCGTGGCCTTCACGGCCTCGGAAATCGTTCCATGGGCCGTCAATATGATCACGGTCAACTGCGGCCATCGGCTCTTGAGTTCTTTCAGGAAGGCCAGCCCGTCCGTGCCGGTCAAGCGCAAATCCGTAATCACGAGATTCGGGCGGGACAGAATGCACGCATCCAATGCCGCCTGCGCCGTGGCGACGGTATCCACCACGTAGTTCGCCGTGCCCAGCCGAGTCAGCATGAGACGGCGCAATGCAGGGTCCTCGTCCACGACCAGGACTTTCGCTTTGCGGATCGCCGGCGTCTCAGCCTCGTCTCTTCGACGCTTGGTGTCCGTTTCCCTGCGAATAATGCCAAAACCCAGCGAGGCCGTCGGGGGCGGTGACATTGGACTTCATCGGCTCTCCTCCACTGACGCCGCGAAGAACATCGCTCCGCGCTCGCGCCACGAAACCGCAAGTCTACACCGGAGCTTCGGGGCCCGCGGCTTTCCAAGCCTGGCGCGGCGGCTCTTCGGTTACACTTGAAAAAATCACATCAGCGTAGGACATTACCGTGTTTGAGGAACGCTGACGGTGCCGGACATCGGCGGAACATTGGAGCGCGCCCGTGCGCTGGCCGCGAGGGCCGAGGATGAGGCGGCGAAACAGGCCTACATCGAAATCCTGCGCCAGGATCCCACGCACTTGTCGGCGCTCAACGAGCTGGGCACTCTGGCTTTCTCCGGCGGCTTTCGTTCGGCCGCGCGCACCGCCTACCTGCAGGCGGTGCGGCACCATCCCGGCGATAAAATCGTGCGCGTCAATCTCGCCAATCTGCTGCGCGAGGAGCGCGATCTTGCGGCAGCCAGGCTGCACTATGAGGCGGCGCTGGCCGTCGACCCCGATTTTCCCGAGGCTCACCAGGGCATGGCTTGGGTGCTGAACGAGCTCGGCCTCGAGGGCGCCGACCGGCATTGGCACAGGGGATTTTCCGGCCACGCCGTCGTCAGCAAGCCCTACCGCGGCAGCGGGGATGGGCGTGCCGCTGCTCATGCTGGTCTCGGCGCGCGGCGGCAATATTCCGACGCAGCTGTGGATCAGCGATCGGCAGTTTGCGGTTACCGCGATCTATGCCGAATTCCATGATCCCGCCCTGCCACTGCCGCCGCACGCGCTCATCGTAAACGCCGTGGGGGACGCCGATCTTTGCGACGCCGCTCTGGCGCGCGCCGAGGAAATCGTCGCGCGCAGCGCCGCGCCGGTGATCAATCCGCCGGCGCGGGTGCGCCTCACGGGGCGCGCCGAAAACGCGTGCCGGCTGGCCGCGCTCGAGGGCGTGATCGCACCGGCAATCCGCACGCTGTCCCCGGCCGCGATACTCGCCGACGGCGATCTGGCCTTCCCGATATTGCTGCGCAGGCCCGGCTTCCATACCGGACGGCATTTCATCCGGGTCGACAGCCGCGACGCCCTGGCGCCGGCCGTCGCCGCTCTGGCCGCAGAGGAATTGCTGGCCATCCAATATCTGGATGCGCGCGGCCCGGACGGCATGGCCCGCAAATACCGCGTGATGTTCATCGACGGCGTGGCGTACCCTCTGCACCTGGCGATATCCGCGGACTGGAAGGTACATTATTTCAGCGCCGACATGGCCGGCGATGCCGGCCATCGCGAGGAAGAACGCCGTTTCCTCGAAGATATGCCGTCCGTGCTGGGCACCCGCGCGATGGCGGCGCTGGAGAGAATCCGCGGCGTTCTCGGGCTCGACTACGGCGGCATCGACTTCGCGCTCGCGCCCGACGGCGTCGGTGCTGATGTTCGAAGCCAATGCGACCATGGTGGTATTTCCCCCGGATCCCGATCCGATATGGGACTATCGCCGCGGCGCGATCGATCGCGTGCTCAAGGCGGCGACACGGATGCTGCTCCGGCGCGCCGATCATGCAGTGATCGCCGCCAAGAAACCCGGCTGACCTATAATGAGCGGACGGCGGCAGCATTGACCGCATTTGGACACCCAGAGCTCAATCACCATGAACATGACCATCTCCCGGCTGACCCCTGCCCTTGGCGCCATCGTCGAGGGCGTCAGGCTCGCCGATGAACTGCCGCAGCAGTCCGTCGACCGTCTCGGCGATCTGCTGGTCGAGCATCAGATCCTGTTCTTTCGCCGGCAGCCGCTCACGCCCCAGCAGCAGTGCGGCTTTGCGGCGCGCTTCGGCGAGCTGCACGTGCACCCGATCTATCCCGTGCTGCCCGAGCTGCCGGAGATCATGGTGATCGACACGCATGGAGGCTTTCTTCCGGACAACGACAACTGGCACACCGACGTCACCTTCAGCCCGACGCCGCCGCTGGCCGGCATCCTGGCCGCGAAGCAGCTGCCGAGCGTGGGGGGAGATACTCTCTGGTCGAGCAATCTGGCCGCCTACGACGCCCTGTCCGTGCCGATGAAGCGGCTGCTCGAGGGCTTGACCGCCGAGCACTCCGTGGTCAAATCCTTCCCCGCCGGCCGCTGGGGGGCGGATCCCATGTTCAAGGAGCGCTACGACCGTGCCGTGGCCAAGCATCCGCCGGTGACTCACCCGGTGGTGCGCACGCATCCGGTCTCCGGGCGCAAGAGCCTGTTCGTCAACGAAGGATTCACCACGCGCATCCATGAGCTCAGCGCGAGAGAGAGCGATGCGCTGCTGGCCTTTCTGTTTGCGCACGCGGCGCGGCCCGAATTCACCCTGCGCTGGCGCTGGAGCGTCGACGATGTCGCGTTCTGGGACAACCGCATCACCCATCACTACGCCGTCTCGGACTATCTGCCCGAGCGGCGCGTCATGCACCGCGCAACCGTCATCGGCGACCGGCCTTTCTAAGCAGCAAGCGCAGCCCGGATCAGCTCGCAGCGGCGACTGCTACAACTCTTCGTACCGACGCGGCTCGATCGCCAGCGCCGCAATGCCGGCTGCCTGCCGAAGCGCGCCCGCACGCAGAACGCCGACAGCAGCATGCCGAGACTGATCGCGCCGAATATGAGCGGCGTGCGCTGCTCCGGGATGAAGGCCATCGCCAGCACGATGCCGAGCATGCCGGCGATCGCCAGATAGGTCAGGTACGGGATAGCCCCACATGCGCATTCGCAGCCGCGCCGGATCCTCCCTTTCCAGCGCGCGCGCAGGCGCAGTTGCGAGACGGCGATCAGCACGTAGACGAATATCGCCACCGTTCCGTAGGAATTGACCAGAAAGGCGAACACCGTGTCCGGCGAGACGTACGACATGACCACCGCGCCATAGCCGAACAGCGTTCCCAGCAGAATCGCGCGGGTCGGCACGCCGTTGCGGCTGAGCTTGGCGAGGCCCGCGCGGAGCATCGCCGCGCCGGGTCAGAGCGAACAGCATGCGCGACGAAGCATACAGCCCCGAATTCAGCGCCGACAGCACCGCGGTGAGGACCACCGCGTTCATGATCTGCGCGGCCGCGGGAATGCCCATCGCAGTCAGCGCGCTGACGTACGGAGTGGCGATTCCCGCCGAATTCCAGGGCACCAGGCACACGACCAGGAGGATCGAGCCGACGTAGAAAAACAGGACGCGCGTGATGACCGAGTTGGTCGCCTTGGCGACCGCCTTGGCGGGCTCGGCCGCCTCCGCCGCGGCGATCGTGACGATCTCGGCGCCGAAGTAGAAGCCGGTGGCCGCCACGGCCCCGGTGAAGATGGGCAGTATGCCGTTGGGGGCGAAACCGCCGTGCGCCGTGAGATTGGCGACGCTGGGAGCGACGCCCGGCCACAGGCCGAGCACGTACGCACCCGCCAGCATCAGGAAGACGACGATGGCCGCGACCTTGATCGAGGCGAACCAGAACTCGAACTCGCCGTACGACCTCACCGAGATGAGATTCGTCACGGTCAGCAACAGCATCATCGACAAGCTGATGACCCACGCAGGCTCGCTGGGGAACCAGAAGCGAACCAAGCCGGCGCCGGCGACCGCCTCGAGCGCCACGACGATGACCCAGAAATACCAGTACATCCAGCCGGTCAGAAAACCGGCCAGCTCGCCCAGCCGCGGGCGGTCGCTCCAAGCCAGGCGGGCAGTATTCGTAAAACGACCCCACCGCCGGCAGCGCGACGGCCATTTCGCCGAGCATGCGCATCACCAGCACGACCAGCAGCCCCGTGATCACGAAGGAAATGACCGCCGCGGGTCCGGCCGCCTTGATGACCACGCCGCTGCCGACGAACAGACCCGGCGCCGATGACGCCGCCGAGAGCGATCATCGTCATGTGTCGCTGCTTCAGGCTGTGGCGCAGGCCGCTCGAAGGCCGAGGGATGTTGTTCACGGCGGCCATCATAGCCGCGGTGAACGGGCCGGCCCATGCTTTTGGCGTATATCGATATGGAGCGCCGGCTTTTGCCGCCCCCTGCGGGACTGATGCGTATCAAAATTGCGCTGCGCCCGGGAAATACCCGTCAAAAAATCCCGCGGCGCGCCGAAACCCTCTCCAATGGCGCCACATAGCGCCACAATTGCCGCACAGCGCCGCCACAAGCGGCTGTAAGACTCCTCCTGACTCGATCAATCGAATCAGCGGGAGTGCAGGCAAATGTTCAATCGTTTGGATGTCCTACGGCGGAGACTCGTAGAGAGCCTCGGCCGGCTGGCCGCCGGGGTTGCCGGGGCTTTCGGTTCCTTCTGCGCAACCACCCGCGGCTTTCGTGGGCGGCTGGTGATGGCGGTGCTCCTCGCCGCACTCGCCTATGGTCTCTACGCCCATCCACCCTTCGCCTCCGTACGCCGAGGCGAGGTGCTGGTGCGCACGGACTTGCTCGACGGCTCGGCGAGCGTCTACACCGCAGGCACCGTGCTCGTGCTGCCCGGCATCCATCAGGTGCGCCGGTACTCGACCCGGGATCAGGTGTATCGGCCGATTGAAAGCGCGAGCGCCACCGGTTCGGCACCGTTTCAGTCGGTCGAGGGGCTGTCGATCGGCATCGATGTGGCGGTGCGCTGGACCGTCGACCCGGGCCGCCTCGCGCAAATGTCGAAGGAGTTTCCGGACGACCTGAATGCCGATCTCATAGGCCCTGCGGTGCAGGGCGTCATATTTCCCTTGTTCGCCCGGTATTCCGTGCGCGAGATCTTCTCGCGCAAACGAGCCGAAATCCAACAGGAATTGCTGACCGAGCTGCAGCCGAAATTCGCGGCGATGGGGCTTCGGCTGCGCGGCGTAGACGTGGGGAAGGTGGATCTGCCGCAGGACTATCGCGCGGGAATGGAGAAGCTGCTCGCCGAGGAGCTCGAGACCGAGAAGGTTCGCTACACCCTCGAGCTCAAGGAGGCGCAGGTCAAACAGCAGCAATTGGAGGCCGAGGCCGACAAGGTGCGGCGGCAAACGGCGGCCGAGGCTGCGGGCCAGGAGCAAGTCATTGCCGCGCGCGCGCAGGAGGAGACCATGAAGCACATCCTACCCTTCAAGCAGAAGCAGATCGAGCAGCGCCAGCTTGAAGCCGAGGCCGAGAAGGTGGCGCGGATTCGCACCGCGGAGGGTACCGCAGAGGCGCGGCGCATCGAGGCCAAAGGCGAGGCAGATTCGCGCCAAAGGCTCGCGGACGCAGAGGCTTACCGGCTCGAACTGGTGGGCAAGGCCAACGCAGGTCAGATGGAACGCGAAGGCGCGCTGCTCGCGCACTATCCGCTGCTGATCGAGAAGACGCTGGCCGACAAGCTCTCCGACAAGGTGCAGGTGATCATCGCTCCGACCCCGGCGGCGGGCGGTTTCATAGGCTCGAACCTCATCGGCGCGCAAGGCTCGACGAGCGGCATCGACACCGCGGCGGCGGCGGTGAGATCTCAGGCCGAGAACTCACGGTGATCCTCGCACTGGCAGCGACCCTGGCAATCGTCGTGCGGGATCACACGCCGCTGCGCGCGGCTCCGCACTCGAACGCCGCCGAGCTCGCGACACTCTGGCAGGGAGATGTGCTCGAGGTCCGCGGCGAGCGCGCCGGATACTTGAAGGTCTACGACTATCGCCGCGAGCGTGGCGGATATCTGAGGAGCGAGGCGGTCCGTCCGGTGGATCTCACCGAGGCCGGTGCACCCGAATTGCTCGCCGTGCTGCATTTCCTGCGCGACAGCCCCGGGTCCGAGGCGCTTGGGATCAGTTACGGTGCGGCATACCTCAAAGCCGTCCCGGCACGAGCGCTCACCGCGGAGCCCTTCGATGCCATTGCCCGGATGGCCGAGCGGCTGGCCGACGAAGCATCAGGCGGCGCCAACCACCTCGCTGACGTCGCCGCGCACCTCGAGGTGGTGCAGCAGTTCGGCATTCGCATGCGCACCTTCGAGCGCAACGGTCGAATGCAGGTGTGTTACGACGGCGAGTTGTTCCGACGCGTGCTGACAGTGACCGGTGCCGGCGCCGAGGAGCGCGCGCGCGCCGCACTCGGTCTCACGCGGCCGGACTGCATCGATCCGGACCTGGGCCCGGTCCTGCGCGCATCCCTCGACGATGAGCGCCGCGAACTGCTCGACGGAATCAATGATCGGGAATTGAGCGCAACGCTGAGCAGCCGCATTCACGCCCGGCGCGCCGGAGTTTGGGCTTCAATTGCCTTCGAGCAGGCACGGCGCGACCAGCCGTCCGAGGTCGCGGCCGAGCATGCGCTCGCCGAGCTTCTGGCCGTGCACGAGAATGATCTCGAAGATGACCGTCGCGCCGAGTACGTCGATGCAGTGCTTCGCGTGGGCGCGATCCGCTGGGCCCCGGTGACGCCGGCGTCCCAGGCGGGCCCGCTCATTCTCAGCGCGGCTCCGGGCGAGCCGGGACAAACGTGCGTGACCCTGACGGACGTGCAGCGGCGCGGCGCAGCGCCACTCGTGCGACGCTGCACCTACGGGATCGTGTGGATGGCCTCCGCACAGGCGATCCCACGAGGTCCGGCGCTGGTGCTCGCGGTGCAGCCCATGGAGAGCTGGCGTGAGCTCTGGGTGTTTCATGAGAGATCGGGAACCTGGACGATCGACGTGCTGTCACCCGCAGCGGACGATCCCGAGGAAGGTTATGTGGACTTTGCCGGCTTCGCCCCGGGCACGAGGCGCCTGCTGATAGCACGCGAATTCAAGGACCGCGGACGGTTTCAGCGCCGGTTCGAGGAACTCCGGCTCGACGATCTAGCCGTCGTGCGGCAGGCCGGCACCCCGGATGCGCTACGCGATTTCGGCCGCTGGCAAGACGCGGCGTGGCGCCGCGACACCCTGGCGCTGCATTGACCCGCCCAAAAAATCGAGCGATGCCGAGTTTGCTGGCGCAGCGGCGCCGTCGGCCCTACTATTGATCACGAGTTCAGGCCGCTGAAGGAATTACGATGAAGCCGTCAGATCAACGTTTGGAAGAGATTAGAACTTGGCTGTGTGGCGAGAGCAAACAGGATCCGTCGGTGAGGCCGGAAGAAATGGCCGCCATAGCCAACGAGCTCAAGCAGTTGCGGCTCAGGATTTCGTCCGGCAGCAGATCGGCAGCGGCGCCCGCCCGCATTGCCGGGCATTGAGGCCAAAGGTGTGTTATGGCCGGCACGATCCGCCGGCGTCAACCGCCAATCTCGTGACGTTTCCTCTTTACATTCAAGAGCCAGTACGCGGCCGATGCCAAGATGATGGAATCCGCCGCCGGGACGCTGGTCAGGCGCAGGTGCTGAGTCGTCGATAGAAATCCCACGGCGCTTCCGGCAATCCAGGCGCCGAACGCGCTCATCCTGATCGCAGGTCCGGACGCCAGCGCCTCGACGTCGTATCTCTGACGCCGCACGGCGAAGAAATCCATCACATAAATGCCTGCCAACGGCGAAGAAATGATGCCGAGCGTGACGAGCAGCGGAATGAAGTAATTCGCCAAACCGAATGCAGCGGCGCCGAGCGCCACGATTGCGGCGCCGATGCCGATCTTGCGCACCGATGTGCGCCGGAACAAGGTCGCCAGCGTGAGCGTGGAGCAATACAGATTGCTGGTATTGCTGGTCCAGGTGGACATGATGAGAATCGACACGGCTATCCCCGGAATTCCCAGGGCGATCATGATCTTCATGAGATCGATCTGGCTCAGAACGGCCGCGGGTACGGCGGCCGCGAGCAATGCCGCCGGAAATCCGATGACCAGACCCAAGACCGTCAGCAATGCGTGCCAATCGTTGCGCGCAAATCGAGTCAAATCCGGCGCGAGCACGGCCGTGAGCACGGATAAGCCGATGACCGAGGACAAGGCATCCGCGTCCGTGATGCTGTGGTCGCCGGGTTGTGCCAGCGCGCCGCGCAGGCCGTGTCGCGCCAACGCCAGAAAGGCGACATAGGCCATGAGCGCCAGCAACAAAGGAACGGTGATAAGCGCAAAGCGTTCCATCAGCTTGAAGCCGAAAATCGCCGTCACCGTCATCGCGCACAGAGAAAGTATGGTGTACGCGACCGTCGGCAGATTGATGCCGTAAATGCCGGACAGCGCATCGTGGACCGCCGCGCCGAGCAATTCGCCGGTGGTCGCGAACCATCCGATCAACATGATTCCGAGCAGGCAGTTGACGGCTTGGGCGCCGCGCTGACCGAAGGAAAACGCCATGATCATGTAGGTGGATAGCCGGGCGCGCGAGCCGACCACCGAGGTCAGAGCGGACAGCAACCCGACCAGGGCGCATCCGACGAAGAACACCCCGCTCGCCGACCGCAAACCCAGCGCCACCGACACCTGCGAGCCGACTGCAAACAGCGGCAGCGTGGCGCCGATGCCCGCAATCACTATCGCGATGCCGAACCCGTGGATGGTCGCGGCATCCGGCACCGGCTGCCGCGCATAGTCATCCGCCGAGCCGGCGTCAGAACTCATCTCTCACTTCGATTCCGTAAGTTCTCGGCAATTCTCGGTACATGGTCGTTCCGCCGTAGAAGCTCGTGAATTGATAGGTGCTGAAATTCTCGTTGGTTAGATTTCGGCCCCACAGGGATACCGAGAGCCCCTTCGTGATCTGGCCCACCGTCACGGAAGCCCCCAGCAATTTCTGAATGCCGGAGACCGCATTGGGGTCGCCGAGCTGCGAGGATTGATCGTCTCTCCAGCTGTAGTCGAGTTCCGCGGTCGCCTTCAGCGTGTCCGAAATCGGCCGCTCGTAGGATGTACGGGCCAGAAAGGTCCACTTGGGAGACATCGAGAGCTGGGTTCCATCGGGAACCGCGAGCAACAGCGGCGCACCCCGCACACTCAACAATGCCTGGGTGACCCGCGCATCGAGATAGGTGGCCGAGCCGGACAACTGCCAACCGTCCAGCGGACTCACGGAGCTGTCGAGTTCCACGCCGTCGACCTCGGATTTCGGGATGTTGGTGAGCGAATCGACGAAAGCTCCCGTGCTGGGGCTCACGAAATCGACCAGCGATTGGCGATCCGTGTAGTCGTAATGAAAATACGAACCATTGATCTGCAGGCGGCCGTCCGCAAGTGTCGATTTCTCTCCCAATTCATAGGCGAACACGTGTTCGGGGCTCACATAGCCCCACGCCGCGGGGTCGAGCGCCGGGGAAGCGTAGTACGCGCCCGCTTTGTAGGCCGTCGATATCGTGCCGTACAGAAGCACATGGGGCAGCAATTTGTAATTCAATCCGGTCTGATAGGAAAAGTTGTGCTCGTTATGAACCTGATCGAGGCGAGTGATGACGCTGCCGACGCCCTGGAAGGTGATTCCGCCCTCATCGCTGCCGTTCTCCGTGGTGACGCCGTTGAAGGCCAGCCGGTCATGAGAAAATCGGCCGCCCAGGACGTAGGATAGCTGATCGGTCAAATGAGTTTCGGTGTGCGCGAACAGACCGAATGAATTTCGCGTCTGGTGGTAGTCGGCCTGGGCGATCGACAGGCCGGTCTCTTCGAAGTTCGGCGGATCGAGGAATTCTCCGACGAATGGAGCGCTCTGATCCGAGCTGTCCAATCCGTGGATGGAATCATTGGCGTAGCTGGCTCCCACCACCCAGTCGACCAGTCCGTTGAAAAGACCCCGATTGGATGTGGCCCGGAGTTCCTCGTAGTACTGGTCTATCAAATCATCCTGAAAGAAATTGTAGGTGGGGCCGGCAATGCCGTCGTTGTTGTCGATGGTTCGATAATCGAAATGATCGTAGCCCGTCGTCGAGTTGAGCTTGAACTCGCCCGCATCATACGTCAGCGCGAGCGACAGCCCGGAGCCGCGTTCATTCAGCTTGGGGCTCAAGTTTCCCACGCGTACCTGGGTTGGATCGGTCGAGGGCGTATCGATGAGGCCCTTGGCGGCCGGCGGCAGCAGCGCCTCGTTGCCGTATGATTGCGGCGACGGCGGAGTCGATTCGTCTCGACTGGCGTGCACGTTCAGAAGGGCCGAAAAGTCCGATGTCGGTTTGAATTCGAGCTGGCCGCGTAATGCGCCGCGGTTTGGCTTGCCTTCGTGGAAGCCCGTGTCGATATCCGTCTGGTAGCCCTCGCCCTGGCCGGTCCATGTGCCGGCAATGCGTCCGGTCAAGGTGTCGGAGAGTCGGCCGCCCACCGCGGCTTGCACGTCGACCGAATTCCACCGCCCATAGCTGACATCGAAATATCCGTTGGTCTCGTCGGTGGGCTTGCGCGAGATGAAGTTGATGGCACCGCCCGTGGCGTTCTTGCCGTACAAGGTTCCCTGCGGCCCTTCGAGGACTTCCACGCGCTCGACGTCGAAGATCTGTCCGTTGAGAAATACGGGCGAACTCGCGTAGACATCGTCGATGTAGGTTCCGACACCGCTGGCGTTGTTGGGATTGAAGTCGTCCATTCCGATGCCGCGAATCGCGAACAAGGGTGTGCCGCCCGAGGTCGAGTTGTAGGTGCTGAGGCCCGGCACGGCATTGGCCAGATCGACAGGCTGTTCGATGCGCTGCGCGTCCAACTGCTTGCTGTCGACAACACTGATGGTCGCGGCTACATCCTGAGCCGATTCGCTGCGCTTCTGCGCCGTCACGACGAGTTCTTCGAGTTGCTGCGCTCCTGCGGGGGCAACGCAAACGGCGCCGGACGCCGCAGTCACAGCCAAAGCGATCATTCGGAAGCGCGATCGCGCATGTAACGGACTCATAGTTGTACTCCTACCCCAGGGTCAAGGCATTGCAATCGCTGAACTATCGAAATATCCCATTGCGGCGGATTGGCGCGCTGAATTGATCGATTGTTACATGGGTCTCGATGCACGAAATTGGGAACGGGCGGCGGTTGAGCACATAAAATTCGCCACTCGGGCCGCAGACCGCACAATATGCATCCCGAACGGTGGTGGCAGTCGCCGCTCAATGGATTTAGACGGCAATCCGCCGGACCGAATCGATGCGGATGGGGTCGGCGAGATATTCCGAATCACAGCAGCGTTCGTCGAACAGGCGCCGCAGCAGATCGAACCCCCGCTCGACATGGCCGAACGCGGCGAACCCAAGACCGTCCGGATGACGCGTACCGCCCTCATCCAAGCAGGGTTCGTCGCGCATGCAGATGAACACGCTGTGGTAGACGGCGCCGGGCGCGAACCGCGCCAGAGAAAGCGTCCCTGCACGGTGGCGAAGGCCGGTCGTACCGGTGGTTTCGTGCGCAATCGATGCGGGCGGCGATTCATCGATGGCTCGATGTCCCATCTGCATCACTTCGATTTTCGGTTCGGCATCGGGGCGTTGATTGGCAAGCGTGACTATGCGAAACACAGCCGAGCCGTCGTAGACACCCGCCTCCACGGCGGTCAGGAAGTACGCGCTGCTCACAGGAGCACGATCCGTCAGTACGGCCACGGTGAAATGGGCCCCCGCCAGCCGAAACTCCACCGATACCGAATCCCGCGGGCATGTTTCTCCGAAGGGATGCACGAGGTTCTGCATTTATGTCCCTGAAGCTTCGGCAAGGCGATCCGCCTCGATGGCGGCCGAGCTGCGGGCGCTCGGCGGGCCCCAGCCCGCCCCGCTACCCGTCACCAGACGAACGGTGTCGCCCGGTTGCAGCGGAAGCCGGCCGACTTTACCGAACCTCGGACCGACCGTGCCGTCCTCATGGTGGATCTGCACGTAATTACACGTCCCGGGCGACCCGCCGTTGACGGGCCAGGGTGCTGTTTTTGCCCGGCCGAACATGGTGGTCAGGTAGGCATCCTTTCCCAGGATGCGGTAATCGCGAACCACGCCGCGACCCCCACGGAACTGCCCCGCGCCTCCGTCCACCAGATCGAGTTCGTAGCGCGTAACGAGAAGACCATAACGCGCCTCCGCGATCTCGACGGGAACGTTGTGGGTCTCGCCGTTCCCGACGCTGAACTGCCCGCTCTCTCCATCCTTGTCCGGGCCACCGCCCCAGCCGCCCACCAAGGGCTCCACGAACACGAAGGATTCGCCGGTCACGGGATGAATACCTGCGATGACGGTCGAACAGATGGATCCGAACTGTCCGGCAGGCACGGCGTGAGGCATATGGTCCGCCAGCGCCTTCCACACGATGTCGGTGGTGACAATGGCGGTCTCGAAATACGAAGATACAGGCGCCGGCCGGCGCGCGCGGCAAATCGTGCCTTCCGGGCATATCACCTTGATGCGGCGAAAGCAGCCGTCGGTGGCGATGACGCTCGGATCGGTGAGGCTCATATAGACTTGCCGCACGGCGGAGATCAAACCCGCCTCGGTGTTGTTCACCGGGCCCGGTGCCTGCAGATCGGAACCCGTGTAATCGACGATGAATTCCTCGTCCGTCACGGTCACGGTCACGCATATCCGAAACGGCCCGTTCCCCAGCCCATCCTCGTCGATCCAATCTTCGGCGGAAAACACTCCTTTCGGCAGTCTTCGGAATCCCTCAGTCACCAAAGCGGCTCCATGATCGAGCATCTTCTCGATGGCCAGCTCAATGTTCGCGACACCGTATTTTTCCACCAGCGACATGATGCGCCGCTCGCCCACGCGAAGCGCGGCCACGCCCGACCAGAAGTCGCCCAACGTCATGCGCGGCATACGAACGTTGGCCGCCAGTATTTCGAGCGTGCCCTCGTGAGGGATGCCTGCTTCGATGATCTTGATCGCCGGAAGCTGCAGGCCCTCTTGAAACACTTCGGTCGAGTCGGCGCAAAAGCTGCCCGGATCCTTGCCGCCGACTTCAGTCCAATGGGCTTTGTTTGCCGTCCAAGCGACCAGCACGCCGCTGAAGAAGACCGGCATGACCAGCGTGACGTCGGAAAGATGAGTTCCGCCGCCCGAATAGGGGTCATTCGTGGCGAACACGTCGCCCGCGTGAATCTTGTCGCGGTACTTCTCGGCGACGGTTTGTACGGCGGAGTCCAAGGTGCCGATGAAGCCGGGTATTCCGCAGCCCTGCGAAATCAGCCGGCCGCGCGCGTCGATGATGCCCACCCCGAAATCCAGTGACTCGTAAATTATGGGGCTCATGCTGCTGCGCCGCTGGGCCGCAAACATCTCTTCGCCGATGGCGGTCAAGGTGTTCTTGATGATTTCGATCTCAAATAGATCGAGATTCGATTCATGCACCATGCGACGCTCCACCTACGTTGTTCATTGAAAAACGCCTATATGCAGCGCGCCGTACTCATCCATGGTCGCGGCGGCTCCCGATGGGATGACGGTCGCCGATGCCGAATCGTCGATGACGGCCGGCCCCTCTATGCGCTGGCCGCAGCCCACCTCGGCATTGGAATACACCGTGGCGAGCATCGGACCCGCGGCACCGAAATCCACCGTGCGGCTGCCGCTCGCCATCGACGGCGGGCGCCGCGGACTGATGGGCCGTAGGTCGAGCTTGTCGAGCAGCCCGAACGCCGTCAGATGACAATTGACCACCTCGACGGTCTCTTGCAATCGAAACGTATATTCGCGCTCATGTTGCTGATGGAAACGTTCGATCAGCTGCTCTCGCCGGCCATCTTCATCGCCCCCGGCGGACGGCACCGACACCTTGACTGTGTGTTCCTGGCCCAGATATCGCGCATCCACACGGTACTCGAGCACCATGCGATCGGCGGTCACATCGTCGGCCTCGAGCTGGAGTCGAGCCGTCGCTTCCAGATCCGCGAACGCCGCCTGCATCGACTTGAATCCCGCCGCATCCAGTATCCTCGGGCGGGTCGCCACAAAATCGCGTCGGATGTCCAGGGTGAGCATGGCCCAGGCGGAAAATACCGCTGCAAGGGGCGGAATGATGACCTTGGGAATGTTCAGTTCGCGTGCGAGTTCCACCGCATGAAGCCCGCCTCCGCCGCCGAAGGCCATCAGGGTGAATTCCCGCGGATCGTATCCGCGGTTCAGCGACACCAGTTTCAAAGCGTTCACCATATTGGCGTTCGCAATGCGAAGCGTGCCGTTGGCGGCCTGCTCTGCGGTGACCCCCAGCGACGAGCCCAGCCGCTCGTAAGCCGCATGCGCAAGCTCCGTGCAGTTGGCGGATCGACCGCCGGAGAAACGCGTTCTGTCGATTCGGCCCGTCAACAGGTTGGCGTCAGTGATGGTTGGGTCCTGCCCGCCGCGGCCATAGGCCGCAGGTCCGGGCTGCGCTCCCGCGCTGCGCGGCCCGACGTGCAGGGCTCGTCCGGCATCGGTCCAAGCGATGCTGCCGCCTCCTGTCCCGATCTCGACGATGTCGATGACCGGCGTCAGCAATGGGTAACCCGGCGAAACCGCCGATTTCTCGAGCGAGTAGTGGCTGGTTATCCTCACTTCACCGTTGGAAATGAGAGAACTCTTCGCCGTGGTGCCGCCGATATCCAAGGCGATCAGGTTGCGTTCGCCGAGAACGCGGCCCACCGCCAAGGCGCCCAGCATGCCGCTCGCGGGCCCGGACTCCACGAGTGAAATCGGATTGGCGCCGGCCGTGTGGAAGCTGGCTATGCCGCCATTCGATTGCATGATGTAAGGACGGTTCTTCAATCCCCTCGAGCGCAGGCTGCCCTCCAACCGATTCAGATACGTCGTGGTCACCGGCATCACGTAGGAAGACAGTGCGGCGGTATTGGTTCTCTCGTACTCGCGCCACTCCTGCGAAACGTCGCAGGAGGCGATTACGTGCAATGCGGCGCATTTCCGGCGCAGGGCGTCGCACACCAATCTTTCGTGTTGCGGATTGGCGTAGGAATGCAGCAGGCATACCGCCACGGATTCAACGCCCAACTCTACGAATCGCCGGATGATGGCATCCAGTTCGCTCAATTGAACCGGCTGCAGTACCTGGCCTTGATAGTCGATTCGTTCCGTTATCTCTTGTCGCAGGCGGCGCGGAATGAAGGGTTCTGGCTTCTTGTACCGAAGATTGTAGAGGTCCGGAGTATTTCCGCGGGCGATCTCCAGTACATCGCGGAAGCCGCGCGTCGTAATGAGGCCTGTTCTTGCACCGCGCCGTTCCGTCAGAGCATTGATCACCACCGTGGATCCATGCACCAGAAATTCAATATCATCGGCCTCGAGGGCGGCGGAATCCAGCGAGTTCAGCACGCCGGAGTCGAAATGGGGCGCAGTGGTATTCACTTTCACCGATCCGACGATGTCTCCACGTTGGTACACGAGGTCGGTAAATGTACCGCCAACGTCAGTTGCTACGCGCATGAGTCAGGTCTCGACGCTATTGAATTGGGATGAAATTCGGCGTCGTCCACGATACCGAAGTTCGATACGGCATTCGTCTGGAAAACCCCGCGACAAACCGAATAATGTGCGGAAAATGGCTCCCGCAGAATCGTAAAGTATCGTGCCCGCGCGGCCGGTCACCCGCGAGGCGGCATTACGCTTTCCATTGGAGCTTGTTGAAGGGATAGCCCCCGAACCACTTCGGCGTGTCCAGAACGGTGGAGCTATCGATGCGCATGATGCCGATGTCGCGAGCCAACAGATCGGCGGACAGTGCGTTGAAATCCGCGATGCTGGAACATACCACTAGCGCAATATAGTCCACGCGGCCATTGACGCGCAGGCAATCGGCAATCTCGGGGATCCCGCGCATCGCTTCCTCGAAACGAGCCAATTCCTGCGGACGGTGCGAGGCAAGGGTGATCTCGGCGAAGACCTTGACGTTGACGCACAGACGGTCGAGATCGACGACCATGACGTATTGCTGAATGTAGCCGGCGTCTTTCAGCGCCTTCGTACGCTGCAGGCAGGCGCTGGGTGAAAGCGAAACCCGCTCCGCGAGATCCATGTTGCTTATCCGCGCCTCGTGCTGAAGGATGGAGATGACCTTCTTGTCGATGGCATCGAGCTTTCTCGTCTTTTTCACCGCAACTTTCTGCACGGCCGCTCGGTCCCGACGCTCCATGGTTTCATGCCTTCCACTCGAGTCGGTGCAGCGGATATCCGCCGAACCACTTCGGCGTGTCGAGGACCATGTAACTATCGATGCGCGCAATGCCCAAATCGCGCCCGAGGAGGTCATCGGACAAGGCATTGAAGTCGGCGACGCTGGAGCAAACCACGAACCCGATGTAGTCAATGCGGCCCGTCACCCTCAGGCAGTCGACGAATTCGGGAATTGCGCGAATGGTTTCCTCGAAACGGGCCAGGTCGGCTACGCGATGCGTCGTGAAGCTGATTTCCACATAGACTTTGACGTTGATGCAGATGCGATCCAGATCGACCGCCATGACGTATTGCAGAATATACCCCGCCTCTTCCAGCGACTTCGTCCTTTGCAGGCAGGCACTTGGGCTTAAGCCCACCCTGGCTGCCAGGTCGATGTTGCTGATGCGGGCGTCCTGCTGAAGAATGGTCAGGATTTTCTTGCTTATGGCATCGATTTTTACGATCTTTTTCATGATGCGCAGCGATGAACCGCTACCCGAAGAGTTTCAATGCATTGATGAGCAGCAAGCGGTTCAGGTGGATTTTCGCTCCGGAGTGGACGTTAGTTTTTCCACTTCTGCCATGTCTTGAGTGCGCCCGCTGGCGCGCTTAGCGGCGCGCCGAATTTGACGAGGGCCTTCAAGCGTTCTTTCGCTGTTCCAGGCATATACCCGCCGTCATCCGCCGTGGCATGCGGCCGATGTACGCGTACGAAGTTTCGATCGAGGCGGAACATAAACGTCCAAGTTCAATAATGGTTCAATTATACAGCATGCGCGTTTACGGTGTCTGGCGGGGACCAGCGGGATGAATCACATTTCAAGGCTTTGGATGCCCGCCGCACGCCGCCAAGCCTTCCGCACTTTCGGCGGCTGCACGCTGCTCGAGCCGTCAACGGGACGCTAAATACTCTTCCGCGACTGCGCAGACGCGCTCGATGAGAAAGGGCGTCATCTCCTTGGCGGTGTCCGTGCCTTGGCGGGTATGCACCCAACCGAGATAGGTGGTGCCGCGTACCGCCAGAAACAACGGCAGCCGTTCGAGCGCCGCATCGCAGAGCGCCCGCTCGGATCGGTAGCCGCGAATCAGCGCATCGCTTGCCGCCGATTAGAGGCTCTCGCCGGTGATGAAGTAAAGCGAAGTCGCGAGCTCGAATAGATGCCTGAAGGCAGCTTCGTTGATCTTCTCCCCTTCGCGAAGGTCGATCGCACGCCGCGTGTTGCCTTCCAGGCTTCGCAAAGTAACGGCTGCCACAATTAGCGAAATTCCGCCCCTGGATGCAAAGGCAGGGTGAACTGGATGGTCGCACCGCGAGCTACATTGGGTACGGCCCAGATGCGTCCCCCGTGAAGTTCGATGATCGAACGGCAGATCGAAAGCCCCATGCCCATGCCACTGGATTTGGTGGTGAAGAAGGTATTGAACAGCTGGCCGGCGCTATCTGCGGAGAACCCAACACCACAGTCCGTCACCGTGACCCGCACTTGGTGTGCGTCATCTTGCTCCGATCGGATCACGAGCTCGCGCGGTCGATCCGTGATTGGCTGCATGGCTTCGATGCCGTTCATGACCAGATTGAGGATCACCTGCTGCAGCTGAACCTTATCAGCGAGAATGACGGGGAGCGCGCTCGCGTGCTCCACGCGCAGGGCCACCCGGGAACTCAAGAGCTCATGCTGCACCAAGCTCAGCGCCTCGCTCAGGACGTCATTGAGATTGAGCAGCGCCATTTTCGTGTCCGCCTTCTTCGCGAGCGCACGGATGCGCAGAATGACCGCGCCCGCCCGAGTGCCGTCTCGGACGATCCTCTGCAGGGCGGCGTGTGCTTCGTTCACGTTGGGCGGGTCGCAATCGAGCCAGCTCTGGCAAGCCTCGGCGTTGATGAGGACGGCGCCCAACGGCTGATTGACCTCGTGCGCGATCGAGGCGGTCAGCTCGCCCAAGCTGGTCACCCGCACGACGTGGGTAAGGTCGCTTCGCATTTTGTGCAGCTCGAGCTCCGCCAGTCGGATCGCGGTGACATCCATCACCGCACCGACGAACTCGACCTCGCCTGCCTCATTTCGCGAGGCACGGGCCACGACGTGAATATGCTTGATCCTTGCATCCGGCATCTGCAATCGATACTCCTGAGCGAAGTCCTGCCCGTCCTCCGATGTGCGCTCCACAACCTGGCGGAAGGCGGCCACATCGTCCGGGTGAACCCGCAGTTGCAGCAGCTCCAAGGTCGGGGTGCTCGACGGGTCGTACTCAAAGATGCGGAAAGTTTCCTCCGTCCAGTATATTTTCCCGCTGGACGGGTTCCAACCAAAACTGCCCGTATGACTGAGTCTCTGGGCCTCGTTCAAATAGGCCTCGCTGCGCCGTAGTCCCTCTTCGGCCCGCTGGCGCTCGCTGTTCTCCTGCTGCAAGGAGGCAATCAACGCGAAAGCCAGAAAGACAAACGTAATGCCTGCAACCACCAAAGCCAGATTGGTTTGATCGAGACTTGCGTATCCCCCGCCATCGTGAACCGGGCCGTGAACGGCAAACGTGGTCCCTCGCATCGCCGAGTAGTGCATACCGGAAATGGCCAGGCCCATGACGACCGCGGCAACCAGCTTTTGTCCAAGATCCGTGGTTCGGAACGCCAGCCATAGTGCCGCCGTCGACGCGCCGATCGCTATGACCAGCGAGAGCGTGACGAATAGAAAGTCATAGCTGATCTCGGCGTGCCCCCGCATTGCCGCCATGCCGATGTAATGCATGGCGGCAATCCCAAGGCCCATGAATACGCCGCTGAACACGAGGGACAGCGGCGGTGCGCTCTGACGATTGATGAAATAAAAGCCGGCGCCGGTTACGACGATCGCCACAATGAGCGAAAGCGTGGTCAATCCGATGTCGTAGGACATCGGTGTCGGCATGTTGAAGGCGAGCATGGCGATGAAGTGCATCGACCATATTCCGCCACCCATGGCGATCGCCTCCGGCACCAGCCACACCCGGGGCGCAACTTCTCGGGTGGCAGCGACGCGCCCGCCGAGATCGAGGGCGGTATAAGATGCAAAGGCGGCGACCAGAATGGACAGCGCGACCAGATACGGATTGTATGTTCCGGTAACGACCATCGGTACGATCCCAATTTTGGAAAGAGACCTGTCAACGGCGCGCCCGCGGATTGACAAGGTACATCATTTCTGGTCTGCGGAGCCATCGGCTCTCCGACGATACGAGCCCGTTCGCGGTCCGATTTCGCGAGCCCCTACATGGGACCCAAAAGACGATGATTCCAAGTCAGAAATTTGATCGCATCAAAGGGTAAAAACCCAAAAACCCTTTGATAATCAAATAATTAATGAGCTGGTGGCGGGGGTTTCTTTACGTTAGTCTGGGACTGCTGAGAACATTGGAAGGAGGCCGCCGCATGAAAGCGATCAGCTATTTGTCGGGTGCAGTCCTAGCAATGACCGGCGCGCTCGTCTACGTGGCCCAAGCATCCGAACAGACCCATGGAGAAGCGGCCCCGATTTTCGGAATCAAAATTCCCCCCGGGTACCGCGACTGGAAGTTGATCTCCGTGGCCCACGAGGCCGGCAATCTGAACGATCTTCGCGCCATCCTAGGCAACGATATTGCGATCAAGGCTTATCGGGAAGACAAACTACCGTTCCCGGACGGCACAATTATTGCCCGGTTGGCCTGGAGTTACGACTCGTCCGAAGAGAACAATAAAATATTTGGCCGTGCCCAATCTTTCGTTGCCGGTTCTGCCACCAATGTTCAATTCATGGTCAAGGACTCAAAAAAGTACGCGACGACGGGCGGCTGGGGGTTCGCTCAATTCAAAGACGGCAAACCTGCCGACGAGGCACTGCTCAAAACCTGCTTTCCTTGCCACGCACCGATTGAATCTCGGGACTTTGTCTTCACCCATTACTCACCCTGATTCGCGCTTGATCCGATCCCCGCCGGAGTCAATCGGGCTTTCCACTAGCACGGAGCTGGAACGACAAGTAATAGAGTCGAGGGACTCCCTCAAACGCTTTCCCGCGGCCGATTAGGGCGAAACGACGCCCGAAGGCCGACTAGTCCGCCGACATAGCCTTATTGAGGTGTGGCAGCCAGCCACCTCGGTTCGCCTGCTTATGGTAAGGCGAGGCCGAAGCCCACGGCCATTTGCGACGCAAAGCATCGAGCTTACTGCGATTGTTCTTGACATTCATTGGCTTACCCGAGCAGAGTCGCAGGGCTTCCACGAGGGAAGCGGCGGGGTGCGAATGGATCGCGGTGCCGCTCGGGCGAATCTGATTCTTTTGCGGAGTCTCTCGAGCAATGATTACAGCACAGGCCATCAAAGCTCAACACTCCGACGTGTTCACGTTCATGCGTGGCGATCTGCAAGCCGCCGCCAGCAGCTGCAATACCCCTGAGGAGGCATGTCCGGCGAGCCTGGTCTTCATCAGTAGTGCCAATCAATTGACCCAGGCCTGCTCGCACGCGCCGGCGATCATCGTGTTGCATTCCAAGATGGTCGCGGAAATGCCGCCTCCCTCGGATCCCGGCACCTGCTATTTCTCGGTCGGGAATGTCTCGATGGGCATGGCGGTCCTGCTGAAGTATTTCGACACCAAAGACCTGCGCTTTTCACAATGGGGAGCACGTCATCTGACCTGCGTGGTGCACGACGACGCCCGCATCGGCAGCAACGTACTGCTCGGTCCTTACTGCGTCATCGGCTCGGGGGCCTCGATCGGCGACGGCTGCAGGATCGGCGCGCACAGCGTCATCGAAAATGACGTCAGCGTCGGCGCAGGCAGCATCATTCATCCCCACGTATTCATCGGTGCCGGCTGTCAAATCGGCCTCGGCTGCGAGATCCATCCGCATTCGACCATCGGCAGCGACGGTTTCGGATACGCCGTCGACCCGGGCGGTCGGCCGCGCAAGATCGCGCATCTCGGCAACGTCATCATCGGCGATCACGTGGAAATCGGCAGCAGCTGCGCGATCGACCGCGCGACGCTGACCTCGACGTACATTCGTTCCGGCACCAAGCTCGACAACATCTGCCATATTGCGCACAACTGCGATCTGGGCGAGAACGGCTTCTACACCGCCGGGTTCATGATGGGCGGGTCGACGACCATCGGCCGGCGCTTCGTCACCGGCGGCAATTCCGTGGTCACTGCCCACGTCACCCTCGGCGACAATGTCACCCTCGCGGGACGTTCGACGGTGACCGCGGACCTCCCCAAAGAGGGCGCTTACGGCGGCTATCCCCTTCAGCCGCTCCATCAGGCGATGAAGACGGCAGTCAACGTCGGCAAGATCAATGACATGCGAAAGACGCTCAACCGGATCGTCAAGCACCTGAAGCTCGATACCACTGACGCCGAATTGAAGTAAGGATACCCCGACCCTCCCTGCGCACCGGGTAAGTCTTTACGGCGCTCGAAACACTCGATTAGTGCGTGCATCGCGGCCATCATCGCCTGCTCCTTGTTCGTTGAGTACGAGCCACGCCGTCGCGCTTCGCAGACTAATGTACTTGTCATCCCATTATTGCGACTCTGCGTGCACTTCCATACCGGTATGCTCCTCATTATGACAAGACGTTGCACGTGGTTTCTCTCGTACTCTGCGATCGTCGCATTGATGACCGCGTGCGGGAGTGCCAGTCCTACTGCCGATGGGACACAGCCGCCGATTTCCGCTGCCGCACCGCAGATTACCACGCAGCCCGCGAATCAAACGGTGAGCATCGGACAGACCGCCACCTTTAGCGTAGTGGCGACGGGTAGCGCTCCATTGCAGTATCAATGGCGCAAGAATGGCAGCGCCATCACCGGGGCAACCGGATCGAGCTACACGACTCCGGCGACCGTGAGCGGGGACAATGGGTCGAGCTTTACCGTGGTGGTCACCAATGCGGCGGGCAGCGTGACGAGCAGTGCCGCAACGCTTACGGTGACTGCGGCTGCCGCGGGGACCGATGTGGTGACCTACAAGTACGATGTCATGCGCACCGGACAGAATCTCACGGAATCGACGCTGACACTCTCCAACGTAACCTCTGCGACCTTCGGAAAGCTCCGGAATCTCATGGTGGACGGACTGGTCGACGCCCAGCCGCTCTACCTTTCGCAGCTCGCCGTGGCGGGCGCCACGCACAATGTCGTCTTCGTCGCGACCGAGCACGATTCGGTCTACGCGTTCGACGCAGATACGGGAACGATCCTGTGGCAGGTCTCGCTCCTCAGCGGAGGCGACACCACCAGCGACGATCGCGGCTGCTCCCAGGTGACGCCGGAGATCGGCATCACGTCCACACCCGTGATCGATCGGAATGCGGGGGCCCATGGCACGATTTTTGTCGTCGCGATGACGAAGGACACTTCGTCCAACTATCACCAGCGGCTGCATGCGTTGGACATTACGACGGGACAAGAAATGGCGGCCAGCCCGACGCGAGATTGCGGCGACGTTCGGAGCGACGACTTTTGCACCCGGACAATACAAGGAGCGCGCCGCACTGCTCTTGAACAACGGCACGATCTACACGACTTGGGCGTCGCATTGCGACGATGGCCCCTACGGTGGTTGGATCATCGCCCTCAGCGAGTCCACGCTCGCGATCACGAGTGTTCTCAACGTCGCGATGGATGCGAGCGGCAGCGGCTTTGACAGCCAGGGCCCTTCGATTTGGATGAGCGGCGGCGGCCCGGCGGCGGATTCCGCGGGCAACGTGTATGTCCTGACGGCCAACGGTCGTTTCGAGACCACTCTGAGCGCCGCCGGATTCCCCGACGGCGGAGACTACGGCAACTCGTTCGTGAAGATCTCCGCCTCGAGCGGCACCCTGGCGGTAGCCGACTACTTCACGATGTCGGGCGAGATCGCCGAGTCGAGCAGCGACATCGATCTCGGCTCCGGCGGTGTGATGCTGCTGCCCGACATGACCGACGCCAACGGCACGGTGCGGCAATTGGCCGTCGGAGCGGGGAAGGACGGCAACATGTACGTCGTCGATCGAAACAACATGGGCAAGTTCACTTCCGTGGGGAACAACATCTGGCAGCAACTCACCGGGGTCCTCGGTGGCGGAGTCTGGTCGACGCCCGCCTATTTCAACTCCAGAATTTACTACGGCCCGCAGGGCGGCCCGTTGATGGCGTTTTCGCTGACTAACGCGCTGCTCTCGATCTCACCGACGTCGCAGAGTTCCACGCAGTTCACCTATCCCGGGACCTTTCCGGTTGTCTCGGCGAATGGCACAGCAAATGCGATCGTCTGGGCGTACGAGAACACTTCGCCCGCCGTGCTCCACGCCTACGCGGCGACCAATCTTGCTGACGAGTTGTACAACAGCAACCAGGCGTCCAACGGGCGTGACCAGTTCGGCGCCGGCAACAAAAATATCGCCCCGGTGGTCGCCGACGGAAAGGTCTTCGTCGCGACCACGAACAGTGTCGCGGTCTTTGGTCTATTGCCGTAGAGGTACTGACCGCGGCACCCGGATGTGTCATTGCGAGGCCCGTCATTGCAACGCAAGCGGCGATCACGCGCTGCACAAAGGCGAACGCGCGGCAAATCGCATCGGTCGTCGTATCGATTCAGAGTGAGGCGTGAGGCCGGTCAGCGACGCCGGGCCTCACCACCTCCAAGTCACTGGTAGAAATCCGAGTCCTCTTGCGAGTCATCTTCTGGGTTCCGGAAGGGAAAATACAGCCAGGACCGTGCCGCCGAGAGTCCCTCGGTGCGGTCGCGGATCGCGTCGCCGGTAAACGGAATGAGTCTGCACTCAAGCGGCTGATCATTGAGGGCATCTCGGTAGGGTCTGCGTGCCATGGGCTCTCTCCTCGACGTTGGTTTAGCCTATTCGCTCATAAGCCACACTAGTCGCACTCGGTTACCGACCGGTTTCCCGGCCGCTGCGCAATATTACGGATGTCACCGATGCGGACGGCCAGGGCGGCGTCAGCCGAGCCGGTTTGCGGTGTCAAAGCTGGATGCGACAATTTCGCCTGACCTGTCGCTTTCTCGCGTCGTCGGTCCAATCCCACAAGAGTCTCAGCGTGCTTCCTGGGGGCGTTCACGTGAGCCGAGCACTCAGAGCGAAATTGCTGTGAAGCGACGAGTGTCATGTGTGTCATGCGTACTGACGGCTGCACTCCTCACCGGTTGCGCATCGTCAGCGAAACGTGACGGTGCGTTTGCAGACGACCTGCGCCAACAATCGGGACGGAACGAGCATCGTATTCGCCACAGCCGAACGCGAGGAGAGCAAGCTGCAGAAAATGAAACAGACCACGAGCGCGGGAATCGGTCCCGCGACCATCACCATGCCGGCGGGCTCCGCCAAGAGTTTGGGTGTCGTCAAACGAGAGACCATCTCGGACCCGAATTTCTATAACAGCTTTTTCACCCTGGTCCAGGGGTTTGTCGTACAGGAACAGCAGCGACCGCACACGGACGAGCACCCGGGAGATAGCCCAAGAGGGCCACTAGGTGTTGAGTTCGGCGTGCGGCCGATAGGCCGCTGACGTCGGCATCACTTCACGGTTTCCCTTCCTTTCTTCCCAAAGCGAGCACAGGAGGCACTTATGTACCGCAAAGCGCTCATTGCAATTGCCGTTGGATCAATCGTCGGAGCCGCCGCCCAGGCCGCAGGCGAGCAGCCCGTCGCCATCTCGAGTCCGGATAGTCAGACTCCGCCAGTCAATTGTGACGGGCGCGAATGGACAGCCGATCACACCTCAAACTTCGGGTCAGACCTCGGCTAAATCGACCACACAGATGGCGGGTGCGAGTTCTCGGACGTCGAGCATGGCCCAAACTCCGAGCAGGCTGTAACTACGCCGAGTTCCAACGGCCGTAAAGTCGCGGTGTCTATGTCATTATTGCGCAATCGCTGGAGAAACGCTGGGCCGTCGAGCGCGGCACCGACCGCCGCGCCTTGTGCCAATGGCCTGCCATGCTGCAAAACCGCAGCCAAAATATCCGCTGAAGCAACGCCGGTCGCGCACACGAGAATCCCCAAACCGCGAGCAGCGCCGAGAATGCCCGCAAACACCTGCGCCTCTGAGACGCGGTCAGCCATCCTGAGAAGCAGCCAGGGATCGACCCGTAGCTTCGAAATCGGCAAGATGGACAGCAGCCGAAGATTGGAATGATTGGCGTTGAAACCGTCGAGCGCTATTGAAATGCCAGCCTCGTACACCTTTGTGAGCGTGCGCAGCGGTTCCGAGCGCGCACCCAGAGCCGCTTCCTCGACCTCGAGTTCGAGTAACGTTGGTGGGATCTCGTACTCCGCAAGCACTCGATGCACCAAGGGCAACAGGGCAGCATTGGCGAGCATGCGCCGAAAAAAAGCGGCTCGCCACGAGTGTTCATGATTAGAACTGTGTGGAATAGCTCTCGACAGTACCGCCAACCAATATTGCCGCTGGCGAGCCAGCAACCAACCCTAGGAGTAATGCCGCGATCAAAATCAGCCGGGCGTGGAACCCTCTAAATAAGGCAACAAATCGCCATTGCGCTGTAGGGATACCCATCGATGATGACCCAATATTTTGTGGCACGGGTGCGGTGAACCGCCATGCATCCACGATACCAAACTCGCCGCCGCGGTCTGTCCGCTGGCGCACATATCGAGCGTGCGAAACAGACGGATTGTCGGCAGGGTCGTGGAAAACGCCAGCACGCCGAATCGTGTGTCGAGCAGGCTCGGATCGGCGCAGATTTTTGGCGGACTATTTTTTCGAATTAATTGGGCGCCGGCCGCGCAGCACTGCCAACCCGCCGCCAAGCAGCGTCAGCGCTGCCGCTAGGGAAGCCGGATCGATCTCTGGCGCTTGCGTGGGTGAGCTATGCTGATCCGACCAGCCGTGAACCCTGTCATGGTCCCGGTGGTGGTCGTCTTGGTCCGCGGTTGCAACTCCTGTTGCGCCGAGCAGCAATATGGCGAGGCTAAGTGCTCGAGTTTTCATCGCGGTCCCTCGTCGTTGGTGTTAATTCCAGTATCCATTAAAGCATCCTGCTGCTTCTGCCATCTGTACGCTAAACCACATAGCAATTGGATGGGGAAGTTTCGATACCGACCGAACCACAACGTGGCCCGTCCACCGCACCGGCGGCAGGGTCGACGGCGCATGTGAACGGCGATCTGCGCGCCAGAACGGCAAGTAGACAAGGGGAGCTTGTTGCGGCGGACGACTGCGCGAAGCTCGAAGGGCGTGACCTCATCAAGAGCACAGACGCTCACCGTCGTTGCGTGCAACGCGGCTCTCACAGCGGTTATGATTGAGCCACCAGACGCACCCGAGGGATGACGGCGATGAATCGACATACCGCAGCGGCAGCAGCCAGTCTTTTCTTGGGGGCCGCTTGTGCCGCCGCGCCGCCATCCTCCCCCGGGTACGGGATGCCGCTGCTCAGCGGCAGGGTTGTTTCCGCGGCGGCCCAGCCCCTCGCGGGGATTCCCGTGGCGGCGCACCGCGCCCATAGCAACGTGACCGTCGCCGTTTATACCGATGCGCGGGGCGATTATTCCTTCCCGGATTGGTCGGACGTGACGCCCGGCGTCTATTCGTTGAGCGTCGAGTTGCCCGATTTCGAGCCCGTGCACCGAGACGGTGTCGAGCTTGCCGTCGGCAACACGAGGCGCGTCGACTTCGCGTTGAAATCCAAGCCGGTGGCCTACGAAGATGCAGGACTGTCGGAGATCATTGCCGGGCTGCCCGGCACCGATCAGCAGAAAGTGTTGTTCTCGCAATGCGGTGGCTGTCACACCCTGCAGTGGGCGCTCAGATCCGCGCACACGCAAACCGAATGGACCCAGATCATCACGAGGATGGCCGGCGCCGCAGCGGCGCAGAGCGTCATGCCCGGCACCTATGCATTCGGCCAGAAAGGGTTCATCGGACCGCTGGCGGCCTACCTCGCCTCCATACGCGGGCCAGGGTCCTCGGATAAGATCCCATTCAAGCCCAATCCGAGGCCGACGGCACCGGCATCTACCAATCTCGTTGTGACCGAATACGCCCTGCCGCGGGGCGGCCAGCGCGAGCTGTACATGCTACGTGGTGATCCGCGCTTCGTCTGGCCGCACGACGTCATCTTCAATTCGCGTTACGCCTATTACACCGATCACTTCTCATTCATCCTCGGACGGCTCGACCGGACGACCCAGAAGGTCGAGGAATTACCCTATGCGCCGCCGCCCGGTGTGGGACGCAACCCGTTGGATGCCGACGACCGTCCGGGCAGCCCGGACGCTCACGGGGCGCACGAACTTCAATTCGACCACCACGGCAATGTCATCCTGGGCATGGCGCGGGGGACCGTCAAATACGATCCGACGACCGGCCGATTCACCGGTTGGGCTTCCGGCGGTTCTATGTTCGGTCTGGATCCAGACGACAATGTCTGGTACGAGGAGACCGGCAAGCTGGTCAAGGTCGATACCCACAGCGAAACCTTGAAGCAGACGGTCTATAAAATTCCAGCAAATGATGGCATTTACGATATCGACACGGATTCCAAAGGCCGCACCGATCTCTACCTATGGAACAACGGAAAGATCGGCACCTTCGATCCAAAATCCATGCACTATGCCGAGTACTCTTTGCCGACGCCGATGTCGGGGCCGCGGCGCGGGGAGATCGACGCGTCCGATCGCCTTTGGGCCGCGGAATTCTATACGGGAAGGCTCGCGATGTTCGATCCCGACACGAAGTCCGTCGAAGAGTATCCGCTCATCGCCGGCCAAAAAGCCTACACCGCACCCTATCCCATGCCCTATACCGCGAGCATAGACGACAAGCGGCAAATCGTGTGGACCACCGACTTCAACAGCGGCCGAATCTACCGCTTCGACATCGAGACCCGGAAGATGACCGAGTACATGATGCCGTCGAACTACGAAGTCCGCCATTTGAAGGTGGACTCGTCTGCCGCGCGGCCCACCCTCTGGCTTCCGGCCTATCGACCGCCGTCAAAGCTCGTGAGAATCGAAGTGAGATGAGCGCCATTGTCCGCGCTGGCAGAAATCGCACCCTCCGCTAGTCTAGCCACCTCCACGTGGACCGAAATGACGGGTATTGGGGATCTCAACGCCCTGCGTCCTCCACCAGGACTCTGGTTCATTGAAATTTCCTCCGGTTGTTACATCAACACCGAACCACGCCCCCACCAACTTTACGAGCTGCGGCGGTACCCCAATGCTCGACGTCAGACCCTTCGAGGAAGTTGGTGCCAGAAATCGCTTGAAAATAGTCTCTGCCACCTTGGAGTCCGGTCGTCGATCGGCGAATCGGGCGACGCCATCGACGAGCCGCTCGATTTCATCGGCGCCCGAAACGGATTCGACGGCCACTGCGATGGCCTCGAGCAATTCATCCGGAGACGCGATGGGAACAACTGGCTGATAGTCGGCTTCCTCGGATGCGACCCTGAGCCACGCTCCCGCATATTGCCCTGCGCGCCATCCGTCAATTGCCTGATTGATGCCCCACCGCTCGATCACCTTTGCTGGAAGGCGCGAAGCACGGTTCTCGATGAGACCAAGATCTGCGGATGGGGAGACTTCCCGCCGCTCATCGCCATCCGTCGACAATGTCGCCAGTCGATCGCGGATCGTGGCCGCCACCGACCCGATCTGTGTACCCACAGATGCCCTCAGGTCGGGATTTGCCGGATACGCTTCAATCAATTCGGTCGCACGCCGCTGCACGTCATCGGACACGTTCGACAGCGCGCGCGCCGCGGCAAGCAGACACTGGGGCCGCCTGGTCTCATCGATTTTCGCTACCATCTTCAGCAACGCGACCGCCGCGTTGGCCTGCGACTTCCTCGGGAACAGCAGGGCAGGCTCGATCATTTCCAGAAGCCTGTCCCGGTCGAGCAGCTTGGCTCTCTCGAGCCGCCTAAGCCCTTGCAGCGCGAACGAAACGGCGGTGCCAGTCTGGTTTGCCAGTAGTTGGCAAAGCATCACCTGCCGTGTCGAAAGCTCATCAATGGATATCTTGAGAGCCTCGGCGAAGTTGACGATGCCACCTATAGCAGCCGGCTTCAGACCCGATGCCATACCGTTCAATGCCGCGTCAATCAACCTCGCCCGATCAATGCGTCCCGCATTTGCAAATCGGGTGAGCGCCAAGGTCCACGTCTCATGGTTCTCCGGCGTGTTGGGACGGGCCGCGACCCAATCTTTGGCGAACGCTCTGTGCTCGGTCTCAAAGAGCTGCCAAACTTCCGATTCGAGCAGATCTTTGTCCTCAAGCAGCAATGCGCTTAGCGGTACATGCTTGGCATCCTTTGGCCAATTTCGCCAGGCGATGCCGTTCACCATGAGATTGATGTATGTCGCGGGCGCGGGTTTGCCGGCGACTCCAGCGCGCACCAATCCACGAACAATGGGCCACCAGTTTCCGGGGACCCACCGGCGGTCAATCTGATGATTGATCCAGCCGTCGATCCATCCCGGAAGCTGCAAGCCGCAACCGTGGCTTGCCTGCCTCATCTTCAAAGCTGGAAGCAAAGGGGTATCGATAAATCATTTCTGCCGTGGCTGCCACAATTCCCCCAGCACAACTATTCAGCCGACTGAACGTATACATCGAATCCAATATTCGGGCATAAATCTCTTCGTAATGCACACACTCAGTCGAGCCAGCGCGAAACACCACCATGGTGCGAACACGTGCCTTGGTGATGCCTGCTGAAACTGTAACTCCCGTCGCGACACTGTGCCGACGCACCCACCGGCTGTTCGCCCTCTTTAGTGTGCGCAGGCGAGTGAACCCGTACTCCATCTTTGTTGATGTAAGAGCCGTGCTCAACAAGTTGCGATTCACCGGGCGAGGCCGGGGGCGCGTCTGCGTGGACTGCCAGCGGTGCAAGCAAAACCGCCAAAAGGATGATCTTCGCGAGAATTCTCATGTCGACCTTCCGTGTCTGTACCAATGCCAGACTCCGCAAAATTTGGCTCTGCGCGATATCCGGCGCGCGTGAATTTATTGTCTGTACTTGCCCAGACCCGAACCAACGGGTTCCTGTGCTTTGCGATTATATTCGACCGACTGGGCTTTGTAGGCGCGCAAGCGCCAGCGACTGCTCTTAGCCGCAGATGAGTATCCTCTGGGGTGTAAAGCTCGCGACTTTCGGAACACGAGTGGAATCGGACAGATGGCAGCGGCCGCGCCACGAATAATTATAAATACTCTTATAAATCAGGTATTTATGCGTAGATTGGCAGCGGGGGCAGGATTTGAACCTGCGACCTTCGGGTTATGAGTTGAGCCGGCGGATTTGCTTCCAGTGTTTCCGAGTGTTTCGTACCCAGGGGTAAAGAAAGGGGTAAACACTTAACTTAATATTCCGCCGCACGAGCGCGCCCTGCGGCCCAAGCCGTCCGCGACAGATATACGCCATTGACGTATATACGCCAACGGCGTATATACCCGGTATGGTTTTTATCGAGACACCCATCTTTTCGAAGCAGGTGATCGAGGTCTTGACCGACGAGCAATACGGACTGCTGCAGGCGTCCTTAGTTGCCAAACCAAATGCTGGAGACTTGATCAAAGGCAGCGGCGGGCTTCGTAAATTTCGCTGGGCGTTGCCTGGCCGCGGCAAAAGCGGCGGCGTTCGAATTGTTTATTTTTGGCGCGTATCCGAATCTCAAATCATAATGTTGACGATGTATGCAAAAAATGCGCAGGCCAATCTCACGCCCGCTCAATTGAAGCAGCTAGCTAAGCTGGTGGAGACATTGAAGTGAAAAAGAAGCTCTTTGATGAACTGATGGAAAGCGTCAAGCAAGCCGGGGAAATCGTCCGGGGTGAGCGCGCACCCGCTCGAGAATTTTTTGTCGATGCGGCGATGATCAAACAACTGCGTAAAACAACCAGACTTAGCCAGGCGAAGTTCGCCGCGTTGCTGCGAGTTGAAGTCAGCACATTGCGCAACTGGGAGCAAGGAAGAAGGGAACCGACGGGCCCGGCCAAAGCGCTGATTTACGCTATTAGGAAAGATCCCACTCACGTACTGAAGGCTTTGGCTGCCTAAGGTATGGTCGTTTCGAAATCAAGAAATGTTTTAGGCGCGCCGCGGTACATTTCTCTAATGACAGTAGCTCAATTGAACTTCGAATCGTGGATTACCAGTACCCGGACAATTCCCGGGACCAATACGACGCCGACTGGCTGCGTGTCGAAGGCGTAATCACGCACCCCCTGGGCAATTGGCGATTTAGTGAGCCGTGTCTACTCACGTGGGAGGCGTTAGCCCTTGCGACGTGGCTCAACGATTGGGGAAATAGCACGGACCCCGAGATCGGATTCATCGAACCCAATCTTTCATTCGCCAAAATCGATTCATCCTTGGGATCCCTGCTGCGAATCTCATTTGAACTGGAGTCGCGACCACCCTGGGCGGAGAAGAGATTCGTTGGAGCCAGTGACACCTGGCTCGATTTCCCACTGAACGAATCAGGCGCAAAAGCTGCGGCCGAAATATTGCAAGATCAGCTGAGGAAGTTTCCCATTAGAGTGGGCGCTTGAAGAGCGATCGTATGGCTTGTTGGACAACGCAAGGACCCTCTTAGGGGTAAACCCAAAGGATTCGGCGAACCCAAAGTCATAAGCCATTGTTTTAATTGGTAGCGGGGGCAGGATTTGAACCTGCGACCTTCGGGTTATGAGCCCGACGAGCTGCCAGACTGCTCCACCCCGCACCGGAGTAGCCGCCCATTGTACCTAGCAGTTTGGCTAAAGCAAGAGTCAGGCGAAGTCTGTTTGATCAACTAAGGAGGAAGCCCACGAGCACCCTGCCCCGCCGGTCCGCGGATCCCCTATTGCAAGGCTCGCTGACAAAGCTGCAGCAGCGTGCCCGGGATCACTCCCAGCCCGAACACCAGGAGCGCATTGACGCTGAGTACCGTCCGCATGAGCGCCGATCCGCCGATGGGTGCGGTTTCGGTCGGCTCGTCGAAGTACATCAGCTTGACGATGCGCAGATAGAAGAACGCGCCCACCACCGAGAACAGCACCGCGACCACGGCGAGCCAGGTGTAATCCACGCCGAGCACGGCTTGGATGACGCCGAGCTTGGCCCAGAACCCGATGAACGGCGGCAGGCCCGCCAAGCTGAACATCAGTATGGCCATCATGCCCGCGAACCACGGACTGCGGGCATTGAGTCCGCGGAAATCGACGATCTTGTCCGACTCGAAGCCCTGGCGCGCCAGCAGCAGAATCATGCCGAAGGCGCCGGCGGCGACGATCACATAGCTGATCATGTAGAACATCGATGCCTGATAGCCCTGCGCCGTGCCCGACAGGATTCCGAGCAGCACGTATCCGACGTGCGAAATCGTCGAATAGGCCAGCATGCGCTTGAGATTGCTCTGCGCGATGGCGACGATGTTGCCGATGGCCATGGACAGCACCGCGAGCACCACCAGCATTTGGCTCCAATCCACCTGCGAACCCGCCAATGCCTCCGGCAACAGACGCATGGCGAGCGCGAAGGCCGCCAGTTTCGAGGCGGTGCCGATGAACACCGTCACGCAGGTCGGCGACCCCTCGTACACATCCGGTATCCACATGTGGAAGGGCACGGCGCCGAATTTGAATCCCACGCCGACGATGAGGAATGCAATGCCGAACACCAAACCGATATTGCCTCCCAATCCGTTGTGCACGGCGCCCGCGATCGCAGCCGAGCTCCAGGCTCCCCGTCACTCCGTAGACGATGGACATGCCGTACAACAGGGTTCCGGACGCCATGGATCCCAGAACGAAGTACTTGATCGCGGATTCGGCCGCGATGCCCGACTCCCGGTCGAAGGCCACCATGGCGTACAGGCACAGCGACATCAATTCCAGCCCCAGATACAGCGTGATCAGGCTGCCGGCGGAGATCAGCACCATGGCGCCCAAGCGTGGCGAACAGTCCCAGCACGAAGTACTCGCCCTTGAGGATCGCGCGACGCTGCAGATAATCGGTCGAATACACGAAGACCGCGGCCACCGTCAGCAGAGTGACGATTTTCAGCACCTGCGCCATGCGATCCAATTCGAACAGCCCGCCGAGCGCCACGATCTTCATCGGAGACCGGCTGTATCGCCACCAGCACGGCGGTCAACCAGCAAGCTGACCACCGCCAGCACCCCGGTCCAGCGACGCTGCGCATCGTTCAGCAGCAGATCCAGCATCAATATGGCGCAGGCGGCCAGCCCGAGAAAAATCTCCGGGCACGCATAGATCAGTCCGGCGTTGAACTGGCTGACACTGAATTGAGCGAAGGAATTCATGCGTGAACCTTAAGGAAGCGATCTTCGAGACCAGCAGCTGCTGGGCTAAATGCTGCGTGGACGCCCGCATCACATCGAGCAGCGGCGCGGGCCACAGTCCCACCAGCAGCACCGCGGCGGCGAGCACGCCCAGCACCAGGAACTCGCGGCCGTTGAGATCCTTGAGCGCCGCCACCTTGTCGTTGGCGACTTCGCCGTAGATGACGCGCTTGACCAGCCACAGCGTGTAAGCCGCGCCCAGCACCAGAATGGTGGCCGCCAGGAAGGCATACCAGACATTCGCCTTGAACGACGCCAGGATCACCAGGAATTCGCCGACGAACCCCGAGGTGCCGGGCAGGCCGGAATTCGCCAGCGCGAACAGCACCATGAAGGCCGCGAACTTCGGCATGGTATTGATCACCCCGCCATAGGCGCTGATCTCGCGGCTATGCACCCGGTCGTACATCACGCCGACGCACAGGAACATCGCGCCCGACACCAGCCCGTGCGACAGCATCTGCACCACGGCGCCGTCCAATGCCCAGCTCAATGCCGCTGGTCCTGCCGGTGTGCGCTCACGATCTGAAAGCCGATGAACATGCCGAGCGTGACGAATCCCATGTGCGCGATCGACGAGTACGCGATCAGCTTCTTCATGTCGCGCTGCGCCAGCGCCACGAAGCCGATGTACACCACGGCGATCAGCGACAGCGCGATGATCAGCCAGTCCAACTCGCGGCTGGCATCGGGCGCGATGGGCAGCGAGAACCGCAGGAAGCCGTACCCGCCCATCTTCAGCATGATGGCGGCCAGCACCACGGAACCGCCGGTGGGCGCTTCCACGTGCGCATCGGGCAACCAGGTGTGCACCGGCCACATCGGCACCTTCACCGCGAATGCGGCGAAGAAAGCCAGAAAAATGAAGGTCTGCTCCCTCAAGCGTCAGCGGCATGCTGCTGGAACACCGCGAGCTCGTAGCTGCCCGACTTCAGGTACATGTAAATCAGCGCAACCAGCATCAGCAGCGAGCCGATGAAGGTGTACAGGAAGAACTTGATGGTGGCGTACACGCGGCGCGGTCCGCCCCACACGCCGATGATGATGAACATCGGAATGAGCATCGCTTCCCAGAACACGTAGAACAGCACGCCGTCGAGCGCGGCGAACACGCCGATCATCAAGCCTTCCAAGATCAGGAAGGCCGCGAAATACTGCGCCACGCGCTTTTCGATATTCGTCCAGCTCGCGATCACGATGAGCACGGTGGTGAAGGTGGTCAGCAGGATCAACGGCATCGAAATGCCGTCCACCCCGATGTAGTACTCCGAATGAATGGTCGAAATCCACGGCGCGCGCTCGACGAACTGCATCGCGGCCGTGCCGGTCTTGAACGCCGCATCCACAGAGGCACGCTGAGCGCCAGCGCTCAGTCCGCTGACGATCAGGGACAGCCACTTCGCCGCGGCGACGCGGTCGTTGAACCCCAGCACGGCGAATCCGCCGACGATGGGCAGCCAGATCAGCACCGACAGCAGATGCCCGTCGAACATCATGTTCGCCATAACAACCACAGCAGAAAGGAGGCCAACCCCAAGATCATCGCGAACGCATAGTGGTACAGATAACCCGACTGCGCGTAGCGCATCACGGATCCCAGCCAGCCGACGGTGCGCGCGCTGCCGTTGACCATGCCGTCGTCGATCACGATCTGATCGCCGAAACGCCACAGACCGCCGCCCAGCAGCCTCGCGCCCGCCACGATCACATGCTCGTTGAACCAGTCGAAGCCGTACTTATTGATCAATATCGTATACAGCCATTTGAAGCGCCGCTCCGCCGCATCCGCGAGCGCCGGCTTCTTGAGAAAGAACAGCCAGGCCGTGAACGCGCCCAAGGCGGCGAGCCAGATCGGCGGCGCGTCGAATGCCGCCCACATGAACTCCACGGGCGAGCCGTGGAATTCCTCGCCCACCCGCGTCGAGCACATCGTTGGCCGGCAGCACGTGAATGGCCGCGCCGAAATAGCCGCCGAACAGCATGGGCTCGACCGTGAACCAGCCGATCAGCGCCGAGGGGATGGCCAGCAGAATCAGCGGCACGGTCACCACCCAGGGACTCTCGTGCAGATGCTCCTGCGTGTGATGATCCATGCGCGGCTTGTCCGTGGAAGGTCATGAAGAACATGCGGAAGGTGTACAGGGCCGTGATGAACACGCCCGACAGCACGCAGAAATAGGCATAAGCCGTGGCCCGGCCGGTGTCGACAGGTGAACCGCATCGATCAGCGCATCCTTGGAGAAGAAGCCCGACGTGCCCGGAAAGCCGATCAGCGCCAGCGAACCGACCAGGCAGGTCCAATACGTGATCGGCAGGTATTTCCTCAAGCCCCCCATCTTGCGCATGTCCTGCTCGTGATGCATGGCCATGATCACCGAGCCCGCCGCCAGGAACAGCAGCGCCTTGAAGAAGGCATGCGTCATGAGATGGAAAATGCCGGCGCTGTAGGCCGATGCGCCGAGCGCGACCGTCATGTAGCCCAGTTGCGATAGAGTCGAGTAAGCGATCACTCGCTTGATGTCGTTGGCGACGATGCCGAGCAGGCCCATGAAGAATGCCGTGGTCGAGCCGATGATCAGCACCGTCGACAGCGCCGTCTCCGACAGCTCGAACAGCGGCGACATGCGCGCCACCATGAAGATGCCGGCGGTCACCATGGTCGCCGCGTGGATCAGCGCCGAAATCGGCGTCGGGCCTTCCATGGAATCGGGCAGCCATACGTGCAAGGGCACCTGCGCCGACTTGCCCATGGCGCCGACGAACAGGCAAATGCAGGTAAAGGTGATCGCCGGCCAGACGATGGTGCTGCTGACGTGGATCTGCGCCGCCGCGATCTGGCCGGCGTGCGCGAACACCGTCGCGTAATCCAGCGACCCCGTGTAGCGCAGCACCGCCGCGATGCCGAGTACGAAGCCGAAATCGCCGACCCGATTGACCAGGAAGGCCTTCAGGTTGGCGAAAATGGCCGTCGGCCGCGTGTACCAGAATCCGATCAGCAGGTACGACACCACGCCCACGGCTTCCCAGCCGAAGAACAATTGCACGAAATTGTTCGACATCACCAGCATCAGCATCGAGAACGTGAACAGCGAGATGTAGCTGAAGAAGCGCTGATAGCCCGGATCGTCGTCCATGTAGCCGATGGTGTAGATGTGCACCATCAAGGACACGAAGGTCACCACCACCATCATCATGGCCGACAGCCGGTCGATCAGGAATCCGACGTCCATGGTCACGCCGTCGCTGACCAGCCAGGTATAGACCGTGCCGTTGTACGGCGCCGAGCCCCTCGAACAGGATCTGATAGAGCACGTAGAACGACAGGACGCACGAAATCCCCACGCCCAGGATGGTGACGCTGTGCGCGCCGGCCTTGCCGATGCTCTTGCCGAACAGCCCGGCGATGATGGCCGCCGCCAGCGGCGCCAACGCGATCGTGAGATAAATCGACTGCATTCCGTTCGTCCCTCAGCCTTGCAGCGTGTCGAGATCTTCGACTTCGATGCTGCGGCGCTCGCGAAACACCACGACCAGGATCGCGAGACCGATGGCCGCCTCGGCCGCCGCCACGGTCAGTATGAAGAACACGAAGATCTGGCCGCCGATATCGCCCGAGATAGCGCGAGAAGGCGACGAAATTGAAATTGACCGCGAGCAGCATGAGCTCGATGCACATCAGCAGCACGATGATGTTCTTGCGGTTCAGGAACACGCCGGCGACCGCGATGGCGAACAGAATTCCCGACAGGGTCAGCACATAGTTGAGCGTGATCATGGTCTTTTCTCAGAGGCCATTTTGACGATGCGAACGCGGTCCTTGGCCCGCACCGCCACCTGCAGCGCGATGTTCTGCGGCTTGCCGCCCGTGCGCCGCCGCAGCGTCAGCACGATGGCGGCGACGCTCGCCACCAGCAGAATGACCGCGGCGATCTGCGCCGGATAGGCATAGCGGGTGAACAGGGCCGTGCCCAGTTCCCGCGTATTGGAATAGTTGGCGGCCAGCGCCGGCGCGGTTCTCAAGCTCATGCCGCCCAGATGCTTGACCACGATGACGTTGATGATGGCGAAGACGACGAAACCCGCGACCGCGACCGCCAGAGGCCAGTACCTCGTCAATACCCTTGCGCAATTCCTCCAGATTGATGTCGAGCATCATGACCACGAACAGGAACAGCACCATGACGGCGCCGACGTACACCAGCACCAGCACGATCCCCAGGAACTCCGCGTCCAGCAGCAGCCAGATGACGGCGCTGTTGAAGAAGCACAGCACCAGCAGCAACGCCGAGTACACCGGGATTGCGCGCCAGGATGACGCCGAGCGCGGCCGCGATCAGCATGGCGGCGAATATGAAAAAAAGAATGGTCGGAAACATCAGCGATACCGGGCGTCGGCGGCGCGATCCGCCGCAATCATGGCTTCGTAGCGTTCGCCGATGCCGAGCAGCTTGTCCTTGCTCATGATGTTCTCGCCGCGATTCTCCATGTGGTACTCGTGCAGCCGGGTCTCCACGATGGCGTCGACCGGACAGGCCTCCTCGCAAAAGCCGCAGTAGATGCACTTGAACAGATCGATGTCGTAGCGCGTGGTGCGGCGCGTGCCGTCGGCGCTCACATCCGACTCGATGGTGATGGCGAGCGCCGGGCACACCGCTTCGCAGAGCTTGCAGGCGATGCAGCGCTCCTCGCCGTTGGGGTAGCGGCGCAGCGCATGCAGGCCGCGGAAGCGATTGCTCTGCGGAGTCTTCTCCTCCGGATAGTTCACCGTGACCTTGGGCGCGAACAGCCCCTTCCAGGTCACCCACAGCCCCTGCAGCAGCTCCCCGAGCAGGTAGGTCTTGAGGAAATTGCGAATACCCTGCATTACGGATGCCCCTTCCACGGTCCCACCTGGCAGTAGACCATGAAGCCCTCGACCAGCAGCCAGACCAGCGTGACCGGAATCAAAGCCTTCCAGCCCAAGCGCATGATCTGGTCGTAGCGGTAGCGCGGAAACGTCGCGCGCAGCCAGAGAAAAGTAAACATGGGAACGAGCGTCTTCAATCCGAACCAGAAGAAGCCGGGCTGCGGCCAGCCAAGAGTGCCGTCGAACCAAGACCAGCCGTCGAACGGCGACAGCCAGCCGCCGAAGAAGAAGATCACGGTCAGCGCCGAGATCAGGATCATGTTGACGTATTCGGCGATGAAAAACAGCGCAAAAGCCATGCCCGAGTAGTCGACGTGGAACCCGGCGACGATTTCCGACTCGCCCTCGGCGACGTCGAAGGGCGCGCGATTGGTCTCGGCGACCCCGGAAATGAAGTACACGAGCATCAGCGGAAACAGCCAGGTCCAGTTCCAGCCGAACAATCCGTGCTGCGCCTGGATGATGTCGCCGATATTGAGGCTGCCCGAGGCCATCAGCACGCCCACCATGGCGAAGCCCATGGCAATTTCATAGGCGACGATCTGCGCCGCCGAGCGCATGGCGCCCAGGAAGGCGTACTTGGAGTTCGCGGCCCAGCCGGCGAGGATGATGCCGTACACGCCCATGGAGGTGAGCGCCAGGACATAGAGAAGCCCGGCATCGATATTGGCGAAGGCGTGTTGCGGAGAAAACGGAATGACCGCCCAAATCGCCAGAGACGGCACCATCGCCAGAAACGGCGCCAGGCGGAATAGGAATCCGTTCGAGTCCGCCGGGATGATGATTTCCTTGAACATCAGCTTGACGACGTCGGCAAACGGCTGCGCCAACCCCGGCACCAACAGACCGCCGATGCGGTTCGGGCCCTTGCGCGCCTGAATCCAGCCGATGACCTTGCGCTCCGCCAGGGTGTAGAACGCCATGGTGAGAATGAGGCAGATCATGACCATCAGAGTCTGCACGGCGAGCAGCAGCGGAGACGTCCAGTACGGCGTGATGACGCCGGACAGCCAATCGCGAATGGGGCTCCAGTCCCACATTCAAATCACGGTGCGGGTCATGCGCCCGTCCTTGGTTTTGGACAAAGCCTCGGAGCCGCGCACCAGCGCATCGCACTGATAGGGCGGAATATCCACCCATGAACCCGCCGGCGCCTGTCCACCGGGCACTCCCACGGGGGCGCCGCGCGCGCCGGCATCGACGCCGTTGCTGGAGGCCTCGATGCGCGTCCCGCACACCGCCTTCAACGCATCGCGAATCTCGTCCGAGCTGTTGTAATCGACGCCGTGCACATTCAGCAAGTTCGCGAGCACGCGCAGCACCTTCCAGCCCGGCCGGCTGTCGCCCGGGAGCTTTGCGGCGCCTGCCCAGCTTTGCCATCGCCCTTCGGCGTTGACGTACGTACCCGAGGATTCAGCGAAGGAGCCGATGGGCAGCACCACGTGCACCGACGCGCGCAGGCTCTCGGGCAGATGCGTGGTGACCGCGATCACCAGCTCCGCCGTGGCCAAACCGGCCGGATCGACGCCGAAATCGGAGGCCGGATCGAGACCCCCGAACAACACATAGGCCCGCAGTGCGGACTCCAACATGGCGCGCGCCGACAGCCCCTGCGTGACCGCCGGTGCGCCGCCCGGCTCGCGGTGCGGCACCGCGCCGGCCAGGTAAGCCCCCGCCGCATTGGCGCCCTCGGTAATGCAGCCCACACTGGCTGCGCATAGCTCAGCCAGCATCGCCGCCAGCGCCTTGAGCTCCGAGTAAGCGGGATGCCGCTGGGCCAGGGTCCCGAGTATGACGGCGCGGCGAGTACCGTTCGTCAGTGCGGCGACCAGGGCGCGGTGAGAATCGTTGACCTGCGCGTCCGCCACACCGGCCGGCGCGGCCTTGCCGGCGGCCGCCGCGGCCGCGCGCACCACCGCCGCGAGCTCGCCCGCCAGATCGGCCTCGGCCAGAGCGTATGCGGCCACCGGGAACATGTAGTCGAAGCGGCGTGGATTGAGGAAGGCGACCTTCGCACCGGAGCCGCTTCTCACCGCGGCCTTGCGGATGCGGTGTGCCAACAAGGGCATTTCATGCCGCAGATTCGAGCCGATCACGAGCACCCCGTCGAGGCGCTCGACGTCGGCGATCTTCAGGCCGAGGCTGGGGAAGGCCGCCTCGTGTTCCTGAGCGCGAAAATCCAGCTGCCGCAGCCGATGGTCGATATTGGCGCAGCCCAGCCCGCGCGAAATTTGCGCAAGCAGGTACAGCTCTTCCACCGTGGCCATCGGCGAGGCCAGGAATCCCGCCGCGGAGCCGCCCTGCGCCGCGGTCACTTTCTGCAAGCCCTCGGCCGCGGCCGCAAGCGCCACTTCCCAGTCCACGGCCTGCAGCTCACCGTCGATGCGCACCATGGGCTGCGACACCCGGTCGGCCGAATACATGCCTTCGAAGCCGAAGCGGTCGCGGTCGGCGATCCAGGTTTCGTTGATCTCTTCGTTTTCGCGCGGCACCATGCGCATCACCTTGCCGCGCAGCACATGCGCATACAGGTTGGTGCCGAAGGCGTCGTGCGGCGACACCAGCGGCTGCTGGGTCATCTCCCAGGAGCGCGCGTGATAGCGGAAGGGCTTGTTGTTGAGTGCGCCGACCGGGCACAGATCGATGATATTGGCCGACAGCTCGTGATCGACGCTGTGCTCGATATAGGTGCCCACCTCCATGTTTTCGCCGCGGCCGGTCGTACCCATTTGCGGGTAGCCCTGAATTTCCTGGCCGAAACGAATGCAGCGCGTGCAGTGAATGCAGCGCGTCATGTCGGTCGACACCAACGGCCCCAGATTCTTGTCCTTGACCACCCGCTTGCGTTCGCTGAAGCGGGAAATATCGCGCCCATACCCCAGCGCCAAATCCTGCAATTCACACTCCCCGCCCTGATCGCATATCGGGCAATCCAGAGGGTGATTGATCAGCAGGAATTCCATCGTCGCCCGCTGCGCGGCCACGGCTTTCGGCGATTTGGTGAACACCTTCATGCCCTCCGTCACCGGCGTGGCGCAGGCCGGCAGCGGCTTCGGCGCCTTCTCCACTTCCACCAGGCACATACGGCAATTGGCGGCGACGGTCAGCTTGTCGTGATAGCAAAAGCGCGGAATGTAGATATTGGCCGGGTCCGTGGCCTGCATGATCATCTGACCCTTGCGGGCCTTCAGAGGCACACCGTTGACTTCGATATTGACCGTGTCGTCGCTCATAGATTTTACGCCGCCACGGCCGCCGCCGCGGAATCGGCCGCGCCTTCGACGATCGATCGGCCCTTGTGCTCGATCATGTATTGAAACTCGTGCCGGAAATGCTTCAGGAAACTTTGCACCGGCCACGCCGCCGCATCGCCCAGAGCGCAGATGGTGTGGCCCTCGATGCGGTTTGCCACATCCATCAACAGCCCGAGGTCCTCGCTTCTGCCCTGGCCGGCGATGATTCGCTTCAGCATGCGGTCGAGCCAACCCGTGCCTTCGCGGCAGGGTGTGCATTGGCCGCAGGACTCGGACATATAGAATCGCGCCAGCCGCTCCAACGCGCGCACCATGCAAGTCGTCTCGTCCATCACGATGACGGCGCCGGTGCCGAACGATGAGCCGGCCTTCTTGAGGGAGTCGTAGTCCATGTTGACGCCCCACATCACTTCGGCGGGCACCACCATGCAAGAGGACCCTCCCGGGATGACCGCCTTGAGTTTGCGGCCCTTCCACACCCCGCCGCAAAGCTCCATCAGATCCTTGAAAGGAATCCCCATGGGCAACTCCAAGTTGCCGGGCTTGGTCACATGGCCCGAGACGGAAAAGATCGCGGTGCCGCCGGAATTGACCGGCCCCAAGCCGGCGAACCACGCGGCCCCCTTGCGCAGAATGGTGGGGACCGTCGCAAAGCTCTGTGTGTTGTTGATGGTGGTCGGCTTGCCGAACAAGCCGAAGTTCGCCGGGAACGGCGGCTTGAAACGCGGCTTGCCCGGCTTGCCTTCGAGAGACTCGAGCAGCGCCGTCTCCTCGCCGCAAATGTAGGCGCCGGCCCCGATGAACATGTGCAGGTCGAAATCCACTCCGCTGCCGAGGATGTTCTTGCCCAGCAACCCCGCCGCATAGGCTTCGGCCAGGGCGGCTTCGAAGCGCGGGATGGGCTCGCCCAGGAATTCGCCGCGGATATAGTTGTAGCCCACCGTGGCCGTCATCGCATAGCCGCCGATGGCCATGCCCTCGATGACCGAGTGCGGGTTGTACCGCAGGATGTCGCGGTCATGGCAGGTGCCCGGCTCGGATTCGTCGGAATTGCACACCGCATATTTCTGCAGCGGCGAGCTGCGCGGCATGAAGCTCCATTTCACGCCCGTGGGAAACGCCGCGCCGCCTCTGCCGCGCAGCCCCGAGGTTTTGACTTCCTCGATGATCTTCTCGCGCGGCGTCTGCTCGCGCAGGATCTTCTCCCAGGCCTGATAGCCGCCGAATTTGCGGTAGCTTTCGAGCGTCCACGGACGCTCGTGATTCAGCGCTTCGAACAACACCAGATTTTGCTCGTAAGCCATCAGCGGGCCTCATTCCTGCCGTTCAGGCTCATGCCATTCGGGCTCATGTCAGTTCATCCAAAATCTTGTCGATGCGTTCGGGCGTGAGGTTCTCGTGGAACACGTGGTCCACCATCAGCATGGGCGCGCCGGTGCAGGCCGCCAGGCACTCTTCTTCACGCTTCAAATAAATACGCCCATCCGGCGTGCTCTCGCCGGTCTTGATCCCGAGCTTCTTTTCGACGTAGTCGACCACGTCCTGCGAGCCGCGCAGCATGCACGAAATATTCGTGCACACCGACAAATGGTGGCGGCCCACCGGCTTGGTCTCGAACATGGAATAAAACGTCGCCACCTCGTACACCTGGATGGGCGCCAGCCCCAAGTAGGCGGCCACCGCATCCATGAGCTCAGGAGTCAGGAACCCATTGTTCTCGTGCTGCGACGGCATGCAAGGCCGAGATCACCGCCGAACGCTTGCGCTCGGGCGGAAACTTCGCCACCCAATGATCGATTTCTTCGCGCACATGCGCGGACAGCTGCACGCTCATCGGTCGATCTCGCCGAACACGATGTCTTGCGTACCGATCACCGCCACCACGTCCGCCAGCATGTGCCCGCGCACCATCTCATCGAGAGACGCGAGATGCGCGAAGCCCGGCGCCCGCACCTTCAGCCGATAAGGCTTGTTGGCCCCGTCGGACACCAGGTACACCCCGAGCTCGCCCTTCGGCGCCTCGACGGCGCAGTACACCTCGCCCGCCGGCACGCAGTAGCCTTCCGTCATGAGCTTGAAATGATGGATCAGTGATTCCATGTCGCCCTTCATCTCTTCGCGCCGCGGCGGCCGCACTTTGCGGTCATCGATCATGACGGCGCCCGGGTTGGCCTTCAGCCATGCGACGCACTGATCGACGATGCGCGTCGACTGGCGCAATTCCTCGACGCGCACCAGGTAGCGATCGTAGCAATCGCCGTTGACGCCCGACGGGAATGTCGAAATCCACGCGATCGTACACCTCGTAGGGCTGCTTCTTGCGCAAGTCCCACTCGACACCGGAGCCGCGCAGCATGGGGCCCGAGAAACCCAGCTGCAGCGCACGCTCGGGACTCACCACCCCGATGTTCACCGTGCGCTGCTTCCAAATGCGGTTGTCGGTGAGCAGGGTTTCGTATTCATCGATGCAGGCGGGAAAGCGCTTGACGAAATCGGCAATGAAATCCAGCAGGCCGCCGGAGCGCCGCTCATTGAGCCGATCCACATCCTTCTTGCTGCGCCACTCCGAATGCTGGTACTTGCGGCATGGCGTCGGGCAGATCCCGGTACACACCGCCCGGCCGATAGTACGTGGCGTGCATGCGCGTGCCCGACACCGCCTCGTAGCAATCCATCAGATCTTCGCGCTCGCGGAAGCAGTAGAGGAACACCGTCATGGCGCCGATGTCGAGGCCGTGCGCGCCCAGCCACATCAGATGATTCAGAATCCGCGTGATCTCATCGAACATCACGCGGATGTACTGCGCACGCAGCGGCGGCTCGATTCCCAGCAGCTTTTCGATCGCCAGACATAGGCGTGCTCGTTGCACATCATGGAGACGTAATCCAGCCGGTCCATGTAGCCGATCGACTGGTTGAAGGGCTTGCTCTCGGCGAGCTTCTCCGTGCCGCGATGCAGGAGCCCGATGTGCGGGTCGGCCTTCTGAATCACCTCGCCGTCCATCTCCAGCACCAGGCGCAGCACGCCGTGCGCCGCTGGGTGCTGGGGTCCGAAGTTCATGGTGTAGTTGCGAATCTCAGGCACTGGGTTTCCCGTTCGTGGCCACAGGAGCGTTCGTCAGCGCGGGATCATAGCGATTGTCGTGCCGGATCACCTTCGGCACCAGCACGCGCGGCTCGATGCTCACCGGCTGGTACACCACCCGCCCCTTCTCCGGGTCGTAACGCACTTCGACATTGCCGGACAGCGGGAAATCCTTGCGGAAAGGATGCCCGATGAAGCCGTAATCGGTCAGCAGGCGGCGCAGATCCGGGTGACCCTTGAACAGAATGCCGAACAGGTCGAAGGTCTCGCGCTCGAACCAATCCGCGCCGGCCCAGATGCCCGTCACCGAATCCACCATGGGTTCGGCATCGTCGGCGCAAAACACCCGCAGGCGCAGCCGTTGATTGAGTGAGACGGAGAGCAGGTGATACACGACGGCGAAGCGTCGTCCGGGCGCCAACGCAGCCGAGCGGGTATCGTCGGGTGCGGCCCATCGCGACACGCCGCGGCTGAAACCCGACGAGGTGGCGTCCTGGGTTTTCCACTCGGCGCGGCCGTGCTCGAGATAATCCACCCCGCACACATCCATGCACATTTCGAATTTCAGGCCGGAAGAATCGCGCAGCAGGGCTGCCGTCTCCAGCAAATGGCCTGCGTCGGTTTCGTAGGTCAATTCGCCGGCATGATTGGGCACTGCACGCAATCGGTCGGGCAATGCCGCCGCCACCGCACTCGCAAGGCTTTCGAGGCGGGTCGGCGCTGCCACCACCGCCGCGGCGCTTGAATCCGAGCTCATCGAATGATCGCCTTGTTGCGCTTGATCTTGTTCTGCAGTTGAATGATCCCGAAGAGCAGAGCCTCAGCCGTGGGCGGGCAGCCCGGAACATACACATCGACGGGCACGATTCGATCGCAGCCGCGCACCACCGCATAGGAGTAGTGATAGTAGCCGCCGCCATTGGCGCACGAACCCATGGAAATCACCCAGCGCGGCTCGGCCATCTGGTCGTAAACCTTGCGCAGAGCCGGGGCCATCTTGTTCACCAAGGTACCGGCCACGATCATCACATCCGATTGACGGGGACTCGGCCTGAAGACCACCCCGAAGCGATCGAGGTCATAGCGCGCGGCGCCGGCATGCATCATTTCGACGGCGCAGCACGCCGAGCCCAAAAGTCATCGGCCACAGCGAACCTGTGCGAGCCCAATTGATCAGCTTGTCGACGGTGGTCACTTCGAAGCCGCGCACGGTGCTGGTATCGGCGGACACGGCCTCTAATCCCATTCAAGCGCCCCTTTCTTGTAGTCGTAAACCAGGGCGACGACCAGGACCAATGCAAAGATCAGCATGGCCAGCAGGCCGAAGGAGCCGGTCGACTTCAACGAGACGGCCCAGGGGAAGAAAAATGCGATCTCGAGGTCGAAGACGATGAAGATGATGGCGACCAGGTAGTAGCGAACATCGAAGCGCATGCGCGAATCCTCGAACGCCTCGAAGCCGCATTCGTAGGGAGACAGCTTCTCCGCATCCGGCCGGCGCGGACCCAGGATCCAGCCGATGGTGAATAAGGCGAGCCCCAGGACACTGGCTAAGCCCATAAAAATCAATATCGGTAAGTACTGTCGCAACATCATCCGCGTCCGACCACGTCAATTGACCATAATTGTATCAGGCGCGAACGTGTTGCGTTGCGTAAAGGAATGCCTCGCGAACACAAAACATCGCACGAATACACGAGTGATGGTGCCGACGGCCGGACTCGAACCGGCACAGGTTGCCCCACTAGCCCCTCAAACTAGCGCGTCTACCAATTTCGCCACGTCGGCTTTTCCATGCGCTTCGCGCAACTCTCAACGGGGTCGAAACGACCCCGAAAACTCTGCGGCGCTGCGCGCCGGTAAGATAACACTGTCATGACCGCTGTCATTCACTATTCGACTGTCTCAACCGATTACTTCGGGGGTGTCGCCGGATTCGGTGCGTCGGGAGCGGGCGGTGCAGGGGCAGCCGGTGCGGGTGCGGCAGGCGCTGGCGCCAGCGCCGGCGGCGCCTTCGAAACCGCGGCGGCGGCGGCGGCTTGAGCCGCGCGCTCCAGCACGCTGGTCGGCTCGGCCGCCGGGCGCGCGCCCAGATAAGCCAGAGTCAGACTGGTGGCAAAGAACAATGCCGCAAACACTGCCGTCAACTTTGAAAACAAGGTGCTGGTGCCGCGGGCACCGAACACCGTGCCGGATGCGCCCGAGCCGAAACCGGCCCCCGCCTCCGCGCCCTTGCCCCGCTGCAGCAGCACGAGGCCGATGATCATCAGCGCGAGCAGAACGTGCACACCCAAAATAAATCCACGCAACATAAGAATCTCTCAATGGCCCTGGTATTAATGGACCCGGTATTAATGGACGATGGCCGCAGCCGCGCAAATCTGCTGAAACTCATCCGCGCTCAAGGAAGCGCCGCCTATCAATCCGCCATCCACGTCGGGCATCGAGAACAGCTCCGCGGCATTGCCGGCCTTGACGCTGCCGCCGTAAAGGATCCGCAAATGGCGCGCCATCTTAGCATCTTGCGCGTGAATACGATCGCGCAGGAAGGAGTGCACCGCCTGCGCCTGTTCCGGCGAGGCCGTACGCCCCGTTCCGATGGCCCATACCGGCTCGTAGGCGAGAATGGCCCTGGCAAAGCCGCCGACCCCGTGCATCGCGGTCACGGCGTCGAGTTGCCGAGAGATGACCGCTTCAGTCTGCTTCGCTTCGCGCTCATCCAGGGTTTCCCCGACGCACAGCACCGGAGTGAGGCCGGCCCCCAAAACCGCCGCAAATTTGCGGGCCACCAAGGCATCATCCTCGTGATACCAGCGGCGCCGCTCGGAATGCCCGACGATGACGTAGCTGCAGCCCACGTCCTTGAGCATGGCTGCGGACACCTGTCCGGTGAACGCACCGCCGACTCCGCGCACACATCCTGCGCGCCGACCGCAATGGGGCCGTCCTCCAACGTGCGGACGGCATCGCTCAAATAGACATAAGGCGGAAAGACCACGATGTCGATCGGCCACTCCGGCTTCAGACTCATCTCCAATTCGGCGAGCAACGCTTGATTGGCGGCCCGTGAGCCGTGCATCTTCCAATTACCCGCGACCATCGGACGACGCATAGGCTACCTTCGGGCATTTGCCCTGCGGGAAAGGCGGCGAAGATTAGCCGCGCGGCCGCGCTAACTGCAAGCCCTCAGGCCGGAGTCTTCCGGCGGCGCGCCCTCCCGGCGGCCGTTCGACGACGGCCGCGATCTCGCGCGCGCCCTGCTTCACCAGACCCGCGTCATAGCCCTCGACCATCACTCGAATCACCGGTTCGGTTCCCGAGGCCCGCAGCACGATGCGGCCGCGCCCGTCGAAGCGACGCTCCACCTCCTGCATGATCTTCACCACGGCAGGTTCCTGCAGCGGATCGAAGCGCTTGGCGACGCGCACATTGAGCAGGACTTGCGGATACTTGCGCATGCCGGCGCTGAGCTCGGCCAGCCCGGCGCCGGTTTGTTTCATGACGCTCAGCACCTGCAGGGCGCTGATCAAGCCGTCGCCGGTCGTGGTCTTGTCCAAACACAGAATGTGCCCCGAAGTCTCGCCCCCCAGGGTTCCGCCGACCGAATTGAGCATGGCGAGCACGTGGCGGTCGCCGACCTGGGCACGGCGAAACTCGATGCCGAGTTCGCCCAGCGCGTGCTCCAGCCCCAGATTGCTCATGACGGTGCCGACCACCGGCCCCTTGAGCTCGCCCCGGCCGTGCCCGCGCCGTGGCCAGAATGTAGAGCAACTGATCGCCGTCCACGCAGCGCCCGAGTTCATCCACCATCACCACCCGGTCGCCGTCCCCGTCGAGCGCCATCCCGAGTTGCGCGCGCACGCCGGGAACCGTCAGCTGCAGCAGTTCCGGCGCCGTCGATCCGCAGCCGTCGTTGATATTGCGGCCGTTCGGCGAGCAGCCGATGGGCACGATCTCGGCGCCCAAGTCGGCGAGCACTCGCGGCGCCACCTTGTAGCCGGCGCCGTTGGCGCAGTCGATCACGATTTTGAAACCCTGCAGATTCATGCCCGCCGGAATGGTCGAGGCGCAAAACTGCTGGTACTGCGTGCGGCTGCGGTCGATGCGAATCGCCTTGCCCAAGTGCTGCGATTCCTGCGTCACCACGGGCAGATCGAGCAGGCACTCGATCTCGTTCTCCGTCTCGGTCCGACAGCTTGCTGCCGGTGGCATCGAAGAATTTGATGCCGTTGTCCTGATACGGGTTGTGCGAAGCGCTGATGACGACGCCGAAGCTGCAGTCCAGGCGCTGCGTCATGTAGGCGATGCCCGGCGTCGGCAGCGGCCCGATCAGCATGACATCGACGCCCGCGGCGACGAATCCCGCCTCCAATGCGGACTCGAACATGTATCCGGATACGCGCGTGTCCTTGCCGATGAGCACGCGGCCGCCGCCGGGGGCCAGCACGCGGGCCGCGGCGCTCGCCAGGCGCAGCGCAAAATCCACGGTCATCGGCGCCTGGCCGACACGGCCGCGCACGCCATCGGTGCCGAAATACTTGTTCAATTGTCCATTCCTTGCAGGACAGCACTGACCATGCCGATCGCATCCCTCGTCGGGGCGACATCGTGCGTGCGAATGATTCGCGCACCCTTGAGCACGGCCAGCGCCGCCAAACCCAAGCCGCCGTACAGCCGCTCATCCACGGCTTTGCCGAGAATTCGCCCGATGAAGCTCTTGCGCGACACGCCGACCAGCAGCGGTGCGCCGAGATCGGCAATCCGCGCGCAACTCCTTCAGCAAGCGTCAAGTTGTGCGCAAGACCCTTGCCGAAGCCAAGCCCGGGATCGAGCACGATGGCCTCGCGGGCGATGCCGGCCTGCGAGGCACGCATGCCGCTCGTGCGCCAGAAATTCGCACACTTCGGCCACCACGTCGTCGTAGTGCGGATTGTCCTGCATCGTACGCGGCTCTCCCTGCATGTGCATCAGACAGACGCCGACTTCGGATACCGCGGCCCAGGATCGCGCGCCCGGCGCTCGCAGGGCATACACATCGTTGACGATGCAAGCCCCCGCCGCCACCGCCGCCGCCATCACGCGAGGTTTGCTGGTGTCGATGGAAATCGCGATATCGGAGGCGGCGGCGATGCCCTCGATGACCGGCACGACTCGCGCGATCTCGACGTCCTCGTCCACCGCCGCGGCGCCGGGCCGCGTGGACTCCCCGCCCACATCGATGATGGCCGCTCCCTCCTCGGCGATGTGCGCTGGCCCGCTCGAGCGCGGCATCGACCGTCGCATAGCGATTCGCCATCGGAGAAGGAATCCGGCGTCACGTTCAATATGCCCATGACCACCGGCCGCGTGAGATCAATCGTTCTATGTCGACAACGCCATTGCATGGAAATTGGACGGCCTTCCCGAGCCGGCCCTCTTGCGCAGAAGCTCGCCGGTACCGCCGCGGACAGTGTCTTAGTGCTGTCCGGCCGGATTCACCAAAGGCGTCGTCGGCTTCTCCGCCGAAGGACCCCGCGGCGTCGGCGTGGGCGTATCGTCCCAATCGCGCGGCGGGCGCGGCACTCGGCCTTCCATGATGTCCTTGATCTGTTCCTCGTCGATGGTCTCGTACTTGATCAAGGCTTCCGACATGGCCTGCAGCTTGTCCATGTTGGTCTGCAGAATTTTGTAGGCCCGCTGATAGTTGCTGTCGATCACGCGGCGCACTTCTTCGTCGATCACGTGCGCGGTCACATCCGACACCTGCTTGTGCTGCGTGACGCTGCGGCCGAGAAACACTTCGCCCGACTCCTCGCTGTAGGTCTGCGGACCCAGCGATCCGACAATCCCCAGCGCGTCACCATGTTGCGCGCCAGCTCGGTGGCGCGTTCGATGTCGTTGGACGCGCCCGTGGTGACGGCATCGGCACCGAACACCAATTCCTCCGCCACTCGGCCGCCGAACAGCGTGGCGATGCGGCTCTCGAGCTGGCGCTTGCTGGTGCTGTAGCGATCGCTCTCCGGCAGGAACATCGTGACGCCCAAGGCGCGGCCTCGCGGAATGATGGTCACCTTGTAGACCGGGTCGTGCTCAGGGCACGCTCAAGCCCACGATGGCATGACCCGACTCGTGATAGGCGGTGTTGCGCTTCTCTTCCTCGGTCATGACCATGGAGCGCCGCTCGGCGCCCATCATGATCTTGTCCTTGGCGCGCTCGAACTCTTCCATCGTGACCGAGCGCTTGTTGCCGCGCGCCGCGAACAGCGCGGCCTCGTTGACCAGGTTCGCCAGATCCGCGCCCGAGAATCCCGGCGTGCCGCGGGCGATGACCGAGGGCTTGACGTTGTCGCCGAGCGGCACCTTGCGCATGTGCACTTTGAGGATCTGCTCGCGGCCGCGCACATCGGGCAACGGCACGACCACCTGGCGATCGAATCGGCCCGGGCGCAGCAGCGCCGGATCCAGCACATCGGGCCGGTTGGTGGCCGCAATGACGATGATGCCCTCGTTGCCTTCGAACCCGTCCATCTCCACCAGCAACTGGTTCAAGGTCTGCTCGCGCTCATCATGTCCGCCGCCGAGGCCGGCGCCGCGATGCCGGCCCACGGCGTCGATTTCATCGATGAATATGATGCAGGGCGCATGCTTCTTGGCCTGCTCGAACATGTCGCGCACTCGCGATGCGCCCACGCCCACGAACATTTCCACGAAATCCGAACCGGAAATCGTGAAAAACGGCACTTTGGCCTCGCCGGCGATGGCTCGCGCCAGCAGGGTCTTGCCGGTGCCCGGGCGAACCGACCATGAGCACACCTTTCGGGATCTTGCCGCCAAGTTTCTGGAACTTGCCGGGATCTTTCAAGAAATCGACGATTTCGACCACTTCTTGCTTGGCTTCCTCGACCCCCGCGACGTCGGCGAAGGTAATGTTCACCTGGTCCTCGCCCAGGAGGCGCGCCCGGCTCTTGCCGAAGGACATGGCCCCGCGTCCGCCGGAGGCACCCTGCATCTGGCGCATGAAGTAGGCCCAGAAGCCAATGAGAATCAATATCGGGAAGGCGGAGATCAGCAATTGCAGGAACACCGATTGCTGCTTGGGCGGCTCGCCGCGGAATTTCACGCCCTGGGACTGCATGCAGGCCGATCAAGGCCGTATTGCTGGTCTCCGGATTATAGGTGACGAAGGAGTCGCCGGTGGAACGCCGCTTGCCCTCGATGATGTCGCCCTTGAGCGTCACCGAATCGACATTGTTGCTCTTCACTTCGGAGAGAAACTGCGAATAATCGATGGTCGCCGGCTGGCCGGTGCGCATGCCGAATTGGCTGAAAATAGCGAGCAGAATGACCGCCAATGCGACCCAGAGCAGAATTTGTTTGGTCAAATCGTTCAAGTTTCACCTACATCCGCGTACATTACGACAAGCAGGCCTGACAGTCGTTCCGAACTTACACCATCCCAAACTGCCGCGCCAACAGATAGATCTCAGGGCTGCGCGTTCGTGACGCCTTCGGCTTTTTGGTCACCACCCGCCCGTAACGGCTGCGTGCATCCCTGATGATCTGATCGAATCCGGCGCCTTGAAACAACTTCACGAGCAAATCGCCTCCCGGGGCCAACACGCGATCCGCGAACTCCAACGCCAGCTCCGCCAAATACATCGATCGGGGCTGATCAACCGCGTCTATGCCTGCCATGTTGGGGGCCATATCGGACAAAACAAGGTCGACCTTGTCCGCCCCGACGCACTGCAAAACCTGCTCGAGAACCGCCGCCTCGCGGAAGTCGCCCTGCACGAAATCGACGCCGGGAATGGCGTCCATGGCCAGGATGTCCGTCGCCACGATGCGGCTCGCGCCGCCGATGATGCGCGCCGCGTACTGGCTCCAGCCGCCGGGAGCGGCGCCCAGGTCGACGCAGCGGATTCCCGGCCGCAGCAAGCGCTCGGTCTCCTGGATCTGCGCCAGTTTGAAGACCGCCCGCGAGCGCCAGCCTTCCTTTTGCGCGCGCTTGACGAACTCATCGTTGGCATGCTCGGCGAGCCAGCGGGCACTGCTTTTTGAACGCTTGGGCATGGGTCCTTCTACGGTTGCGGTTAAAGACTATAATCGCTCCGATGGCACTCTCCGAGAAACAAAAGAAGCACCTGCGCCGCCTGGCGCATCCCATGAACCCCATCGTCATGCTGGGCAACGCCGGACTCACCGACGCCGTGGTCGCGGAATTGGATCGCGCCCTGACCGATCATGAATTGGTCAAGGTGAGCGCCCGAGTCGGCGATCGCGAGGCGCGCAACGACGCCCTGGCGACCCTCGCGAGCCGCACCGCCAGCGAACTCGTGCAGCGGATCGGTCACGTCGGCGTCTTCTACCGGCGCCGCGCCGATCTGGCAAAAATCCTCCTGCCGGACTGAACGCGGGCGCCGAGTTCAGAGCCCGCCGCCGCGCAGCCGCATCGCCGCGCAGCCGCCGTGCAGCCGCATCGCCGCGCAACCGCGCAGCCCACCCGCCGTCCCGCCGTCCCGCCGTGCGCCGCTGAATAGCGGCTCCTTAATACACAGGCTTCGTGTATATAATTACCTCCAACGCCTTCCCTCTGGAGCTGCCATGAAGAACATCACCGTTACGCTGGACGAAAAAATGGCCGCGTGGCTGCGCCAGAATGCCGCGCAACGCGGCGTCAGCGTATCGAGATTCCTGGGCGACCTGGTGCACGAGCGCATGCGCGAGGCGCGCGACTACAACGAGGCCAAGCGGCGCTTTTTCACGCACAAACCGTTTCATTTTGTATGGGCCGACGGTCATCGTCCCACGCGGGAGGAGATAAACGACCGCGCTCAGGCTCGCGAAAATCCCGCACCCGACACATCGGCCAGGAAAGACGTGAAATGAGCGCTCTCATCTTTGTCGACACCAACGTGTTCGTCTATGCGCGTCAGAACAGCGCGCCATTGAAGCAACCGATCGCCGAGCAATGGCTGGAAAGCCTTTGGAAGGGACAGACCGGCCGCACCAGCGTGCAGGTGATCAACGAGTGCTATTTCACTTTGACCCGTAAACTCAAACCAGGACTGCCCCCGGATCAGGCCTGGGACTATGTGCACGAATTGTTTGCCTGGAATCCGCAGCCCATCGACAGGGACGTCGCGTTACGCGCCAAGGAAATCGAGCGGCGCCATCGCCTGAACTGGTGGGACAGCCTCATCATCGGTGCCGCCCAGGCACAGTGCTGCACCCTGCTGCTGACCGAGGATATGCAGGACCGCGCGGTCTACGGCGGCGTCACCGTCCGCAATCCCTTCACCCTCGGCGTCTCGGAAGCCGCGGCGGAATACGCGGCGTTGCCCACCGCACGTCCGTACCGGCCTCGCGGCAGGCCGAAGCGCCCTAAGTCAATCCCCGCAGCGTAGCCGCCGGCAAAGCCAGCCCCTATCATTTGGAATCGCGCGACGGTCCGCGGTGCCGCAGTTGGCGCCGGCTCGAGGAGCGGGCATCACGAACCAAGCTGCCATTACGCAACAGGACATTGAGAACATCGAGCTTCTCACCCTCGTCGCGGGCGCCGCGCCCTCGTAGACCGCCGCCCACACCATTCACATAAGCCGGTAATGCGTGCATGCGATACTCCTTTGACCCTTCGCTCGTTTGACCCTTCGCTCGTTGAGGCTCGCCGCCAGATTGCTCTTTGCGCGGCAAAAAATAAAAACGCCGTACTCCGATTCGAGCGCGGGACTATTCCTACCGCCGCACCCCTCAAGGAGCGGCGCCCCGCCCGGCATCGGGCACCCCTTCCCAACCACCGCCGAGCGCCTTGTACAGCTTCACAAGATCGACACCCTGAGTAAGCAATGCCCCCGCCAGTTGCTGCCGTGCCTGAACCGTCTGGATCTGCACGGTCAGCACCGTAACGTAGCTCACGAGACCGTGACGATAAGAATCGAGGTCGAGGTCCAGGGCGCGCTGGTCCGCGGCCACCGTATCCTCGAGCGCGGAGCGTCGCTGCGCGTCGTCAAGCAAGCCGGTCAGCCCATCCTCGACTTCTTGAAGTGCATTGAGCACGGTTTTTCGGTAGTTGAGTGCCGCCGCGGCTTCCTCCGCGCGGGACAGGCGCACGTTGGCCACCAAGGCCCCGCCATGAAAGATGGGAATCGAGACGCTCGGGCCGAAGGTGTAGAACCGGCTGGCCCAGTCGAAGAGATATCCGGTGCCCGTATTGCGCAGCCCGTAAGTACCCGACAGCGATATATCCGGGAACAGCGATGCGACCGACACGCCGACCTGCGCGGTCGCCGCGTGCAGCGCCGCTTCGGAGTTGCGGATATCCGGCCGCCGGCGCGCCAGCGTCGCGGGCAAACCCACCGGAACCACCGTGGGCAGGGGCGGCAGCGCGCCCGTCTCGCCGAATTCCGAGTCCAATGCCTCGGGAGCCTCCCCCGACAGGACCGCAAGCGCATGGCGGGAGGTCGCGATCGTCTGCTCGTACTGCGGCAATTGGGATTCGAGGTTCGACAGTTGCCCACGGGCCGACTCGACGTCCGCCGCGCTGGCCAGCCCATGCAGCTGCCTGTCGTTCGTGAGCTCGACCACCTCTTTTTGATCCGCGACGAGAGCCGAAGTAATTTGCCGCAGCATTTGTCCGGCCCGCAACTGCAGATAGGTCTGTGCCACTTCTGCTTCGAGCGATACAAGCAAGTCGTTACGCGATTCGGACGCCTGAACGCTTTGCGCATCGGCGGCCTCCACCGTGCGGCGCACCTTGCCGAACAGATCCAGCTCCCATGAGGCATCGAACCCCAGCTGATAGATGTTCACCGGCCGCTCGATTGCCGAGATCAGTGCCTGTGTGGACGCCGAGGTGGTGCCCGCCGTTATCCCTTGGGATTTGAGAATCCCGGCGAGGCCCAACTGGTCGCGTTCAAAACTTGCCGAGCCGTTCAGGGAGGGCAGCCCCTGCGCACGGGCCGTTTGCACCTGAATACGCGCCTCGACGATGCGCAAAAAAGCTGCCTTGAGGTCCAGATTGCCGGAGGCGGTAATGTCTTCGAGCCGGTTCAATTCATCGTCGTGGAATTGGCGCCACCAGAACGAATCCGGCGCCTCGCCCTCGGCCGGCCGGGGCGCCTCGGTTCCGGCCGCCGTGACTCCGCGGCTCCGGCATACGTCCGGGGGGGTCGGCTCATGCGGGGCCACGAAATTCGGACCGGCCCTGCAAGCAGCCAATAGGCCTACGAGTACGGCGGCCCCGACGGAACGCAGGGGCGACATCAGCCGGCTCCGGCGCCGCCGGCGGCTTTCGCCGGCGAGAAGAAAAACGTCAGCGGCACGAACGCAAATGCGACGATGGCGCAGTACAGAAACACGTCGATGTAGGCGAGAATGCCCGCCTGCGCGATCAATGCCTTCTCGAGCTGGCCCATCGCTGCCTGCGTGGCGTCGCCGGCCACCGTACCGAGATCCTTGATGGCCGCCGTGACCTGCGACAAGGTGTGGCGAAAGTTCGGATTGGCCTGGCTCAGGTGGCCCGACAAATAGGCCATGTGTACCTGGGTTCTCGCCGTGACGGCGGCGGTACGACAGCGAAATTCCGACCGAGCCCGCCACATTGCGGAACATGGTGAAAAGCGCAGTGGCATCTCCCCGCAACCGCTGCGGCACCGTTTGATAGGCGAGGACGCTGGCCGGAACGAACAGGAATCCGATTCCCACGGATTGCGAAGCGCGCAGCAGCACCAGATGCGGGAAATCGATGTCCGGCGTCAGGTGCCGCGAGAACAACATGGCGCAGCCGAGCACGAGAAATCCCGACGGTCAGGAAGTAGCGCGTCTGCAGGCGGGGCATGAGCCAGACTGATGACCGGGATGAGAAATATGATGGCGAGCGCGCCCGGGCTCAGCACCAGGCCGGAAAGCAACGCCGTATAGCCGAGATGCTGCTGCGCAAGCTGCGGAATCAGAATGGCGCTGCCGTACAGAATCATCGCGAAACACCCGATGGCGAGGCTGCCCAGCGCGAAGTTTCGATCCTTGAGAACCCGCAGATCGACCACGGGCTTTCGCGTGTACAAGAGCCACCCGCAGGCGCCGGCGGCACCCACCGCGGCCAGCGCGGCAAACGTGCGGATGAAATCGGAGGAAAACCAGTCGGCGTCCTCGCCCCTGTCCAGCATGATTTGCAACGAGGCGAAGGTGAGCGTGATCAAGCCGATGCCGATGTAATCGATCGAGGCCTGCTGCTTGCGTGCCCACGGCGGGTCCTCCACCAGGGTGATGACGGCAAATGTGGCCAACAGGCCAAACGGCACGTTGATGAAGAATACCCAGCGCCAGCTGTAATTATCCGTGATCCAGCCGCCGATGGTGGGGCCGAGCACGGGCGCAACCACCGTGGCCACCGCGGTGAGGGAGAAAGCCCTGCCGCGCTGCGACGGCGGAAAGGTGTCGAGAATGATGGATTGCTGGTTCGGCTGCAGGCCGCCGCCGAAAAATCCCTGCAGTACGCGAAAGATGATCAGTTCGGACAAATTATCGGCAATGCCGCAGAGAAACGAGCACACCGTGAAAGCGCCGATGCAGATGACGAAGTAGCGCTTGCGTCCCAGGAGCCGCCCGAAGAAAGCGGAGATGGGCAGCACGATGCTGTTGGAGACCAGGTACGAGGTCAGCGTCCAGGTCGCCTCGTCGTAACTGGCCGACAGCGTGCCGGCGATGTGCGGCATGGCAACGTTCACGATAGTCGTGTCGAGCACCTCCATGAACGCGGCCAAGGTCACCACGACGGCGATCAGCCACGGGTTGCCCGCCGGCCGCCACTCCGAATCCGGTCGCGCAGCGGCCGGCTCCGTCACGGGAGGTGCACCACGGGCGATACGGACAGACCGAGGGGCAGCGGACGGTTCGGATCCAGTCCCTTGTCGATGACGATCTTCACCGGTACGCGCTGCACGATCTTGACGAAATTCCCCGTGGCGTTTTCCGCCGGAAAGGCCGAGAACCTCGAGCCGCTGCCGTATTGGATGCTCTGCACGTGGCCTTGCAGCTTGAATCCCGAATAGGCGTCAACCTCGAGATCGACGGCGTCGCCCGGCCGCATCCGGCCGATCTGCGATTCCTTGAAATTGGCGGTCACCCACACATCGGGCGTCACGATCAGGAACATCGTCTGGCCGGCCGTCAGGTAGGTGCCCAGCTGCGCGCTGCGCATGGTGATGAAGCCGTCGGAGGGCGAGCGCACTTCGGTGTAGCTCAGGTTCAACTCCGCTTGCTCCAACTGAGCCTCGGCCTGCTGCACCGCCGCCCTTCGCTCCGCCACTGCATTGACCGCCTGCTGAATCTGCTCCGGAACCAGCCTTGCCACGGCTACCTGGGCCTTCGCGCCCTTCAAGCCGGCCGCGGAACTGAGCTGCTGGCTCGTGGCCGAGTCGATGCTCTCCTGGGTGGTCGCCCGTCGATCGACCGAGTGCTGGCGCGAGTAAGACGCCTGCGCCTGCGCAGATGCCGCAGCCGCCGATTCCTGCTGTGCCTCGGCGGCAATCAGTTGGGCGGGATACTGCACGCGCGCAATGCGCAATGAGTTTTCGGCCGTTTTGAACTGAGCTTGCGCGAGCGCGAGCTGTGCCGACGCATTGTCGCGGGCCGTCAGGTAATCGCGGGATCGATGCGCAGCAGCAAGTCGCCTTTTCTGACCCGCGTATTGTCGTCGACGAACAAAGCGACCACGTACCCGGAGACCTTCGGCGCCATGACCACCACATTGCCGTCGGTATACGCATCGTCGGTCGATACCAGGTTGCGCCGCGAGCCGGCCTCCGCGGCGGGCGTATCGCGCGCTAAAGATATGTCATCTATTTATCGCGGCGCGCGTTACGCGCAGATATTCTTACTGTCGGAAACCGCCTACGGCGCCGGGCATTTCGATGCGGGCTGCATCAGCGATATTCCTCGCGCCAAATCAGGAAAACGACGGCGAGGCAGGCCACGCCATAGAGCAGCGCGGACACCCCGTGCCAGGCGCCGAAGCTCAAACCCCATGCGCTGCCTCGGGCATGTGCCGCGTCCATGACCCGCCGCAGCCCCCATTCGTTGGCCGCCATCAGCAAGGCCGCCAGATAGCCCCAAAGGAATTTGGTTCTGCCGGGCAGCAGCAAGGCCAGCACGCCGACCGCCACCCCCAAGTAGGTTTCGGCGGTGAGCAGTCTTCCCACCACCATGCCCGCCAGATGACGGTCGCCTCTGCGCGTGGAACAGGGTGTAGGCCACCCAAGCCAGCGACCACAGGCTGCCGGCCCACAGCACCAGCAGCACCCTGAAGAAATTACGGATCACGAGCGCAGGCTGCCCCGGCCGGCTGCGCACCGCGGCCTCACACGTATTTCACGGACACGATTTCGTAGCTTCGCGTGCCGCCCGGGGTGGTCACATCCACCACATCGCCCTCGGATTTGCCGATGAGGGCGCGGGCGATCGGCGAGGACACCGACAACAGCCCCTGCTTGATGTCCGCCTCATCGTCGCCGACCAGCTGGTAGACCACCTTGTTGCCGCCGTCCTGGTCTTCGAGTTCCAGAGTCGAGCCGAATACCACCCGGCCGGTGGCGTTCAGTTTGGTGACGTCGATGACCTCGCAGTTCGACAGGCTGTTCTCGATCTGATTGATCCGCCCCTCGATGAAGCTCTGCTGTTCGCGCGCCGCGTGGTATTCGGCATTCTCGCTCAGATCGCCGTGAGCACGCGCCTCCGCGATCGCCTTGATGACGTTCGGGCGGGCTTCGCTCTTGAGCTGTTTCAACTCCGCCCGCAGCCGCTCGGCGCCGCGAAGAGTCATCGGAGTGCGTTTCACGTCGGCAATACTCTGTGCTGAGTCTGGGGTCGCTTCACGCCAACATTTCCTTGTGCAAATCCTGCAGTCGATTCACTTCAATGTCGCCCAGATGATCGAGCGCGTCGCAAGTCGCGCGCGCCGCGGCCACCGTCGTGTAATAGGTTACCTTCCTGGCGACCGCTTCGCGCCGGATCGAGCGCGACTCGCGTACGGCCTGCTTGCCCTCGGTGGTATTGACGATCAACGCCACCTCGTCGTTTTTTATCATATCGACGACGTGCGGGCGACCCTCCCGCACCTTGTTGACCCGCCGGCAGGTCACGCCGGCCTCTTCCAGCACCAGCGGCCGTGCCGCCGGTGGCGGCAATCTCGAAGCCGCGCGCAATCAGCATCTGCGCCAGCACCACCGCGCCCGGCTTGTCGCGGTCGCGCACGCTGATGAAGCACAGGCCGTGCGTCGGCAGGACCACCCCGGAGGCCGCCTGCGCCTTGGCGTAGGCCTCGCCGAAGGTATGCCCGGTGCCCATCACCTCGCCGGTGGACTTCATTTCCGGGCCCAGGATGGGATCCGCCTCGGGAAACTTGACGAAGGGAAACACCGCCTCCTTGACCGAGAAATACGGCGGTATGCGTTCCTCGGTGCGTTCCTGCACGGCCAGCGTCTTGCCGGTCATGACCCGCGCGGCCACCTTGGCCAGGGGAATCCCCGTGGCCTTGGACACGAAGGGCACGGTGCGCGAGGCCCGCGGATTGACCTCGAGGATGTAGATCACCCCGCTCTGTATCGCGAATTGAATGTTCATCAAGCCCGACGACATTGAGCGCCTTCGCGAGCTTGCGCGTCTGCACCCGCAGTTCGTCCTGGATTTCCTGCGACAGGCCGTTCGGCGGCAGCGAGCAGCTGGAATCGCCCGAATGCACGCCGGCCTGTTCGATGTGCTCCATGATGCCGCCGATCAGCACATCCTCGCCGTCGCTCACGGCATCGACGTCCACCTCGACGGCCAGATCCAGAAAGCGATCCAGCAGCACCGGGCTGTCGTTCGACACCTTCACCGCATCGATCATGTACTGGCGAAGATCATCCTCGTTGAACACCACTTCCATGGCGCGGCCGCCCAGGACGTAGCTCGGCCGCACCACCAGCGGGAAGCCGACCTCCCGCGCCAGCAGCACGGCCGACTCCTCGGTGCGCGCCGAGGCATTGGCCGGCTGCTTGAGCTTCAGCGTCGTCACCAATTTCTGGAAGCGCTCGCGGTCCTCGGCCACATCGATGCTGTCCGGGCGTGGTGCCGATGATGGGCGCGCCCGCGGCGGCCAGCGCCCGCGACAGCTTCAACGGCGTCTGCCCGCCGTACTGCACGATCACGCCTTCGGGCTTTTCCTTCTCGATGATCTCCATGACGTCTTCGAAGGTCAGCGGTTCGAAGTACAGCCGATCCGAGGTGTCGTAGTCCGTCGAGACGGTCTCGGGATTGCAGTTCACCATGAGGGTCTCGAAGCCGTCTTCGCGCAGCGCCATGGCGGCGTGCACGCAGCAGTAGTCGAACTCGATGCCCTGCCCGATGCGATTGGGTCCGCCGCCCAGAATCATGATCTTGCGGCGGCCGCTGGGATTCGCCTCGCACTCCTCCTCGTAGGTCGAATACAGATAGGCGGTGGAGGTGGAGAACTCGGCGGCGCAGGTATCGACGCGCTTGTACACCGGGTGCAGGCCGAGCTTGCGGCGCCGGCTGCGGATCGCCGCCTCGTCGCGCCCCGTCAGCTTGGCGATGCGCGAATCGGAGAAGCCCTTGCGCTTCAGCGCCCGCAGGCGCGGCAGATTCGAGGCTCTCGAACCCGTCCTTGGCGACGCAGCGCTTCCTCGCGCAGCAAATCCTCGATCTGCGCCAGGAACCACGGGATCGATCTTGGTGGCGTCGAACACCTGCTGCAGGGTCCAGCCGGCGCGAAACGCATCGGCCACGTACAGGATCCGGTTCGGCCCCGGCCAGCGCAGCTCGTAGGACAGCTTCTCGGCCGCCTCATCGGTCAGCGGCAGGGTCAGCTGCTCGTTGAAGCCGTCGAACCCGGTCTCCAGGCTGCGCAGCGCCTTCTGCATGGATTCCTGGAAGGTGCGGCCGATGGCCATGGCCTCGCCCACGGATTTCATCTGCGTGGTCAGGCGCGTGTTCGAGCCCGGGAATTTCTCGAAGGTGAAGCGCGGGATCTTGGTGACCACGTAGTCGATGGTGGGCTCGAACGAGGCCGGGGTCGCGCCGCCGGTGATTTCATTCTTGAGCTCATCGAGCGTGTAGCCCACGGCCAGCTTGGCGGCGATCTTGGCGATGGGAAACCCCGTCGCCTTGGATGCCAGCGCCGAGGAGCGCGACACCCGCGGATTCATTTCGATGACCAGTATCCGGCCGTCGTCCGGATTGATGGCGAACTGCACGTTCGAGCCGCCGGTGTCCACGCCGATCTTGCGCAGCACCGCGATCGAGGCATCGCGCAGGCGCTGGTACTCGCGATCCGTGAGGGTTTGTGCCGGCGCCACCGTGATGGAATCCCCGGTATGCACGCCCATCGGATCGATGTTTTCGATCGAGCAGACAATGATGCAGTTGTCGATCCGGTCCCGGACGACTTCCATTTCGTACTCTTTCCAGCCGAGCACCGATTCCTCGAGCAGCACCTCGTTGGTGGGCGAGGCATCGAGGCCGCGCGCCACGATGGCTTCGAATTCCTCGCGGTTGTAGGCAATGCCGCCGCCGCTGCCGCCCAGGGTGAAGGACGGCCGGATCACCGTGGGAAAGCCGATCTCCGACTGCACCGCCAGAGCCTCTTCCATGCTGTGCGCAATCCGGGCGCGCGCCGTCTCCAAGCCGATGTCGGCCATGGCGCGGCGGAACAGCTCCCGATCCTCCGCCATGTCGATGGCGCGCTGCGATGCGCCGATCATCTCGACGTTGAACTTCTCCAGCACTCCCTCGCGCACCAGATCCAGCGCGGTATTCAGCGCCGTCTGGCCGCCCATGGTGGGCAGCAGGGCGCTGGGCCGCTCCTTCTCGATGATGCGGGCGATGGTGCGCCAGTTGATCGGCTCGATGTAAATGGCATCCGCCGTTTCCGGATCGGTCATGATGGTGGCCGGATTGGAGTTCACCAGCACGACTCGATAACCCTCTTCTTTCAGGGCCTTACACGCTTGAGCTCCGGAATAGTCGAACTCGCAGGCCTGGCCGATGATGATGGGCCCCGCGCCGATGATCAGGATGCTTTCGAGATCTGTTCGCTTGGGCACTTAACTCTCGGCCGTTTTCTGTTTGACGGGATTGCGGCCGCGCGAATTGGCTTGCATGCGCTTGACCATCAAGTACATGAAGTGCTCGAACAGCAGCCGCAGATCGTGCGGGCCGGGGCTGGCCTCGGGATGCCCCTGGAAGCTGAACGCCGGCCGGTCGGTGCGCGCCAGGCCCTGCAGCGAGCCGTCGAACAGCGAACGATGCGTCGCGCGCAGCGTGGCCGGCAGGCGTCGCCTCATCCACCGCGAAGCCATGGTTCTGGCTCGAGATCAGCACCCGGCCGGAATCGATTTCCGACACCGGATGATTGGCCCCGTGATGGCCGAACTTCATCTTCATGGTTTTCGCGCCGCTGGCCAGCCCCAGCAATTGATGGCCCAGGCAAATGCCGAACACCGGCACATCGGTCTCGAGAAAGCGCGAGATCGCCTCGATGGCATAGTCGCAGGGCTCGGGATCGCCGGGTCCGTTGCTTAAGAAAATACCATCAGGATTCATCGCAAGCACTTGATCTGCAGGCGTTTGTGCCGGCACAACCGTCATGCGGCAACCATGCTCGGCCAGAATCCGCAGAATGTCGCGCTTCATGCCGAAGTCATAGGCGACCACATGCAGGCGGCTCTGCGGCCGCGGCGGCTTGCTGGACGTTTTCCAGATCAGGCCGTCGTTCCACTGATAGATCTTCTTGGTCGTGACCACCTTGGCAAGGTCCATGCCCTTCAACCCGGGGAATTTCTTGGCGGCGCGCACCGCCGCGGTCTCGTCGATCTTGTCGCCGGTCATGATGCATCCGGACTGCGCGCCCTTCTCGCGCAGCAGCCGGGTCAGCTTGCGGGTATCGATATCGGCGATCGCCACCACCTTGCAGCGGAGCAGGAAGCTGCGCGAGCGACTCGGTGGCGCGCCAATTCGAATGCAGCAGGGGCAGATCGCGAATCACGAGGCCCGCGGCGTATACCGCGCCCGATTCCAGATCCTCCGGGGTGGTGCCGGTATTGCCGACGTGGGGATACGTGAGAGTGACAATCTGCCGGCAGTACGAGGGATCGGTCAGGATCTCCTGGTACCCGGTCATCGCCGTATTGAAAACTACTTCACCAGTCGTGTTGCCTTTTGCGCCTACTGAGACGCCACGGAACACGGTGCCATCTTCGAGAGCTAGCACTGCAGGTGTCGACACTCCGGTTCCTCGCTTTGCGCTACGGCGCTTTCCGCAGATGCGCAAAGCGGGAGGCGCTCCTTCAGAACGTCCTCCCGCTTCATGGGTTAATTCGCGATCAGTTTCCGGGCGCGAATATTAACGATGCCCGCGATGGCTGTCCATGCCTCTTCTAAAGTCCGAGAACGTTCTGCATGCCGTACAGGCCCGGCGGCCGCCCCACCAGCCATTCGGCCGCCCGCAGGGCGCCTCGCGCGAAGGTGATGCGATCCGTGGCCCGGTGGGTGATTTCGACCCGCTCCCCCGCGGCGGCGAAGGTCACCGTGTGCTCGCCCACGATGTCCCCGGCGCGCAAGCTGGAAAAGCCGATGCTGCCGGGGGTCCGCGGCGCGGTTTGGCCCGGCCGGTCATAGGCCGCGACATCCTGCAAGCGCCGCGCCGCGCACCGCCGCCACCGCCTCGCCCAGGGTCAAGCGCCGTACCCGGAGGGGGCATCGCGCTTCATGCGATGGTGCGCCTCGAAGATTTCCACATCGTAGGCCGGTCCCAGCCCCGGGCTGCCATGGCACACCAATTTGGCCACCACGCTCACCCCGACGCTGGTATTGGGCGCAATCAGCACCGGCAATCATCCCGCGCCGCCCGCTCCACGACGCCGCGGCCCGCCGCATCGAGCCCGGTGGCGCCGATCAGGATCGGAACGCCGGCCGCGGCGCAAGCCAGGGCATGCTCCGCCACGCCGCTGCTCAAGCTGAAATCGACGGCCACCGACGCGCCCCGTAATGCCCAGCCGCGAATCCGCGGTGATCAGCACCCCGGTGGGCGGCGCCCTCGGCGGCGGCATCCTGTCCCAGCCGCCGCGCTGTCGGCCGAAGCGACCGCGCCGCTCAGGGTGAGAGCCGGACGTCTCCCGCAGCGCCCGCAGCAGCGATTGTCCCATGCGCCCGGTGATGCCGAAGATTGCGATGGGCTGCATGCTCGATCGCCTAGTCGACCGCGCCGGTAAAGAATTTCTTGACGCCCTCGAAGAAGGATTGCTCGCGCGGCTGGTGGCTGCCCTGTTCCAGGGTCGACTGGAACTTCCTCAGCAGATTCCTTCTGTTCGGCGCTCAAGCTCACCGGCGTCTCGACCACGACCCGGCAGAACAAATCGCCGGCCGCGCCGCCGCGCACCGGGCGCACGCCCTTTTCGCGCACGCGGAACACCCGTCCGGACTGGGTCTCGCTCGGTATCTTCAGGATCACCTCGCCGTCGAGCGTCGGCACCTCCACCGAGCCGCCGAGAGCCGCGGTGGCGAAGCTGATCGGCACCTCGCAGGACAGATGGCTGCCTTCGCGCTCGAAGATGGCGTGTTCGCGGACCCGCACCTCGACGTACAAGTCCCCGGCCGGCCCGCCGTTGCGGCCCGCCTCCCCCTCGCCGTTCAGGCGAATGCGGTCGCCGGTGTCGACGCCGGCGGGCACGGTGACGGGCAGGCGTCTTCTCCTGGCGCACACGGCCCTGGCCAAAGCAGGTATCGCAGGGGTTGCTGATGATCTTGCCGCGGCCCTTGCAGCGCGGGCAGGGCTGCTGGATGGTGAATATCGACTGCTGCACCCGCACCTGGCCCTGGCCGTGGCAGGTATCGCAGGTCTTGGGGGTGGACCCCTTGGCGGCGCCCGAGCCCTTGCAGGTCTTGCACTCGGCCAGGGAGGGAATCTGGATCTCGGTTTCGGTGCCGAACACGGCCTGCTCGAGATCGAGCTCGAGCTCGTAGCGCAAATCGGCGCCGCGAAACACCTGGGAGCGGCCGCGCTGCCCGCCGGAGAAAATATCGCCGAACATCTCGCCGAAAATGTCGCCGAATGCCTCGCCGGCGCTGAAGCCGCCGCCGCGGCCCCCTTCGAGACCGGCATGCCCGAACTGGTCGTAGACGGCGCGCTTTTGCGGGTCGCACAGAACCTCGTAGGCCTCCTTGGCTTCCTTGAATTTATGCTCCGCGTCCGGATCGTCGGGATTGCGATCCGGATGATGTTTCATGGCGAGACGGCGATACGCCTTCTTGATATCGGCTTCCGTCGCGTTTCTCGGCACGTCGAGGAGCTTGTAGTAATCCTGCTTCGCCATTGCTCACCTAAGGGCTTGAGGCCCATAAAAACGAACCGCCGGCATGCGGATCACCGGCGGTTCAGCTCGACACAATCCCATGCGACCGGCGCCCTCAGGCCTTCTTGCGATCGCTTTCCTTCACTTCCTCGAATTCGGCATCGAGCACGTCATCCTTGGGCTTTTCCGTGTGCCCGGCCGAGCTGTTGCCGTCGCTTCCGGTCCCGCCGCCGGCGCCCGCCGCCGACTGCTCGTACATTTTCTGCAGCAGCGCGCTGGAAGCCTGCTCGAGCGCCTGAGTCTTGCTTTCGATGTCCTCGCGGTCATCGCCGCTCATGGCCGTCTTGACCGCCGCCACCGCATCGCTCGCCGTCTTCTTCTCGTCGTCGGAGATCTTGTCGCCCGGCATCCTTGAGCGCCTTCTCCACCGTGTGAATGGCCGCGTCCGCCTTGTTGCGCGCGCCGACCAGCTCGCGGAACTTCTTGTCCTCCTCGGCATGCGCCTCGGCGTCGCTGACCATGCGCTTGATCTCCGCCTCGGACAGGCCGCTCGAGGCCTTGATGACGATGCGCTGTTCCTTGCCGGTTTTCACGTCCTTGGCCGACACGTTCAAGATGCCGTTGGCGTCGATGTCGAAGGCCACTTCGATCTGCGGCATGCCGCGCGGCGCCGGCGGAATATCCGTCAGGTCGAACCGGCCCAAGGACTTGTTGTCGGTCGAGCGGTCGCGCTCGCCCTGCAGCACATGGATGGTCACGCCGGTCTGATTGTCGTCCGCCGTCGAGAACGTCTGCGACGCCTTGGTCGGGATGGTGGTGTTCTTCTCGATCACCTTGGTCATGACGCCGCCCAGGGTTTCGATCCCCAGCGACAGCGGGGTCACGTCGAGCAGCAGCACGTCCTTGACGTCGCCGGACGAGCACGCCGCCCTGGATCGCGGCGCCGACCGCCACGGCTTCATCGGGGTTCACGTCCTTGCGCGGCTCCTTGCCGAACAAGTCCTTCACCGCCTGCTGCACCAGGGGCATGCGCGTCTGGCCGCCGACCAGAATGACCTCGCTCACGTCCTTCATGGACAGGCCGGCATCCTTCAGCGCGATGCGGCAAGGCTCCATGGTCTTCTGCACCAGATCCTCGACCAGGGACTCGAGCTTGGCGCGGGTCAGCTTCATGTTCAGGTGCTTCGGGCCCGGCCGCATCCGCCGTGATGTACGGCAGATTGATTTCGGTCTGCTGGCTCGAGGAGAGCTCGATCTTGGCCTTCTCCGCCGCCTCTTTCAGGCGCTGCATGGCCAGAGGATCCTTGCGCACGTCGATGCCGCTTTCCTTCTTGAATTCGTCGGCCAGGTAGTTGATGACGCGCAGGTCGAAGTCCTCGCCGCCCAGGAAGGTATCGCCGTTGGTCGACAGCACCTCGAACTGACGCTCGCCGTCCACTTCGGCGATTTCGATCACCGACACGTCGAAGGTGCCGCCGCCCAGGTCGTAGACCGCGATCTTGCGGTCGCCGCCGTCCTTGTCGAGGCCGTAGGCCAGCGCCGCCGCCGTGGGCTCGTTGATGATGCGCTTGACGTTCAAGCCCGCGATGCGGCCCGGCATCCTTGGTGGCCTGACGCTGCGAATCGTTGAAGTACGCCGGCACCGTGATGACGGCCTCGGTGACCGGTCTCGCCCAGATAGTCCTCGGCGGTCTTCTTCATTTTCATGAGAACCCGCGCCGAGACCTCGGGAGGCGCCATCTTCTTGCCCTGCGCTTCCACCCAGGCGTCGCCGTTGTCGGCCTTGACGATCTTGTAGGACACCATGCTCATGTCCTTCTTCACCACGTCGTCGGTGAATTTGCGGCCGATGAGGCGCTTGACCGCGGCCACCGTGTTGGCGGGGTTGGTGACGGCCTGGCGCTTGGCGGATTGTCCCACCAGCACCTCGCCGTCCTTCGTGAAGGCAACGATCGACGGCGTGGTTCGATCGCCCTCACTGTTCTCGATGACCTTGGGCTTGCCGCCCTCCATGATCGCGACGCAGGAATTGGTCGTGCCGAGATCGATGCCAATCATTTTACCCATAGTAAAAACCCTCTAAATATTCTTAACCTGTGACCGCTACGTGGGGGAGTCCGCGGCATTTTTCAATTGCCGTCGCCGCCGGCGCCTTGCTGACGATGACCCGGGCCGGACGCAGCAGGCGGCCGTTCAGGGAATAGCCTTTTTGAATCACCGACAGCACCGTATTGGCCGGCTGATCCGCGGCTCTCCTGGGCCACCATGGCCTCATGCCACTCCGGGTCGAAGGGCTGGCCCGCCGGGTCGATGATCTTGATGCCCGCCTTGTCGAAGGCGCGGTGCAGCTGCCGCAACGTGGCCTGGGCGCCCTTCCAACAGCGCCGGGCCGGGATTCGCCGAGCCGGCATTGATCCCGGCCTCCAAGGCATCGCCCACCGTGACCAGTTCCTGGGCAAAGCGCTCGATGGCAAACTTGCGGGCGTTGTCGATCTCGCGTTCGCTGCGCTTGCGGAAATTGTCCAGCTCCGCCACGGCGCGCAGATAGCTATTGCGATTCTCGGTCGCCTTGGCCTCCGCCGCGGCCAATGCCGCGGGATCCGCCACGCCGCAGCGTCCGCGTTCCCCGCATCCGGGGCATCCACGCCCTCGGCATGATTGGTTTCATTCACTCTTGCAATGCCCTCAAAAGATTGGCGGCATCAATGCCGCTCGAAGCGGCTGAACTGGGGCCTATTTGCGCGCGTTCAAGGCCGAACCCAGCAGTTTCGCGGTCACATCCACGATGGGAATGACCCGCTCGTAGGCCATGCGCGTCGGACCGATGATGCCCAATACCCCGACCACCCGATTGTCCAGAGTATAGGGCGCCGTCACCACGCTGATATCGTCCAGGATCCGGTAGCCCGATTCCTGGCCGATGAAGATCTGGATCCCGTCCGCCCGCAGGCAGCTGTCCAGCAGGCGCAAAATGTCGTGCTTCTCGTTGAACGCCTCGAACAGGCGCCGCAGCCGGTCGACATTGGACAGCTCCGCGAAGCCCATCAGATTGGTTTCGCCGGCGATGACATATTCCACGCGCCCGTCCGGCTCGGTGTCGAAGACCTTCTGCGCCATCTGGATGGCGTCCTGCATGATCTGGTTCATGTGCTGCCGGGTCTCCTGCAGCTGCCCCACCAGCTGGGCCCGCACATCCGGCAGCGAGCGCCCGGCAAACGCCTCGTTCAGATAGTTGGCGGCGCGCCGCAACTCCTCCGTCGAGTAGTAGCGATCGAGCTGGACCACCCGGTTCTGCACCTCGCGGTTGCTCATCACCATGATGGCGAGCGCGCGATTCTCCGACAGGGCGATGAATTCGATTTGCGACAGCGCGACGTAGTTCGGGTTCGGCAAGGTCACCAGGCCCGCCATATGCGTGACATTCGACAGCATCTGCGACACGGTCTGCACCAGCGAGCGGCCGTTGGCCGCATCCGACCCCAGGCGGCGCTCGATTTCCTCGATCTCCTCGTGGTGCAGGGGCTTGAGCTTGAGCAGGGTGTCGACGAAGAAGCGGTAGCCCTTGTCGGTGGGTATGCGCCCGGCCGAGGTATGCGGGCGAGGCGACGAAGCCCAGATCCTCCAAATCGGCCATGACGTTGCGAATGGTGGCCGAGGAGAGGCTCAAACCCGAATCGCGCGACAGGGTCCGCGAACCCACGGGCTGGCCATCGCGAATGTAATTCTCGATCAGGGCTTTGAGCAGCAGCTGCGCTCGCTCGTTGAGTCCGTCATCGGCGCCTTCGGTCATGGTACGGTCCATATAACATGTTTGAAGCTACCTAGCGTATCCGCCCGAAGTCAAGTCGAGCGAATCGGCCTAAAATCTTCAGCTTCATGGCGTGACCGGCTCCGCGCCGTCATGCTACAAGGAATCGCTTATGCCCCATTCGTTTCAATCCATCGCGCTGGTCGGCAATGCCAAGGATTTGCGCGTCGCCGAATGCATGCTGAGCCTCGCCGGCCACTTCCATTCGACGGGCGTGCGCGCCCTGGTCGACCCGGGACGTGGGCCTCGCCTTCCAGCCGGACAGCGTCCTGCTACTGCCCGGAGCAGTCCTTCGCGGCCCGGGCGGATCTCATCATCGCCATCGGCGGCGACGGCACCTTGCTGTACGCGGCGCGGCTGGTGGCCGGCTATTCGGTGCCGCTGCTCGGAATCAACCGCGGCCGGCTGGGATTTTTGACCGACGTCAGCCCCGATTCCATGCTCGAGGACGTCGACACCGTGCTCGCCGGGCGCTACACCGAGGATAGGCGCTCGCTGCTGGCCGCGCGCCTGGAAAAGCACGGTGCCGAGTCCGTGAGCGCCCTCGCCCTGAACGATGTGGTGGTCAATAAATGGGAAACCGGCCGCACCATGGACTTCGAAACCTCCATCAACGGACGTTTCGTCAATTCGCACGGCGGCGACGGCATGGTGATCGCCACCGCGACCGGCTCGACCGCCTACGCGCTGTCCTGCGGCGGTCCCATCGTCGAGCCCGACCTCGATGTCTGGGTGCTGGCCCCCATCTCCCCGCACACCTTGAGCGACCGCCCCATCGTGGTTCGCGCCGGCAGCAAGATTCAGCTGCGCATGTCGGATCGCTTCGAGTCCCGCGCCCAGGTGACCTGCGACGGCAGCGCCATCGGCGATCTCGAGCAGGGCGACAATCTGTATGTCGAGGGCGCCGACGCGCAGATCACCCTGCTGCATCCGCCGGGCTACGACTACTACCGGCTGCTGCGCTCGAAACTGCACTGGGGCCGCGGCGCTTACGGCCGTCAAGACGATCAGCTCGAAACGGATTAGGCCGATGCTCACCCACCTTCAGCTGCGTGATTTCGTTCTCGTCGATCAGGCGGAACTCGAGCTCAAGCCCGGCCTCACCGCGCTGACCGGCGAGACCGGCGCGGGCAAGTCCATCGTGGTCGACGCCCTGCTGCTCCTTGCGGGCGGCCGCGCCGGGGGCGACGTCGTGCGCCAGGGCGCCGAGCGCGCCGAGGTCGCGGCGAGTTTCGATGCCCTGCCCGCCGGCGGCGCAAGCCTGGCTCGAAGCGCAGGCGATCGAGCACGACGGCGAGCTCGTGGTGCGCCGGGTGATCGGCGCGGACGGCCGCTCGCGCGCCTATGTGAACGGTCAACTGGTGCCCATCCAGGCATTGCGCGAGCTGGCGGAGTTCCTCATCGAAATCCATGGCCAACAAGAATTCCAGCACCTGGTGAATCGCGGCACCCAGCGCGACATGCTGGACGAGCACCTGGCCGACTCGGGCTTGGTGGCCGCCGTGGCCGAACTCTACGAGCGCTACCGAACCTGCCGCCGCGACTACGAGTCGCTCAAATCGGCCGCCGAGAACCGCGACGCGCGCCTCGATCTGCTGCGCTACCAACTCGCCGAGCTCAAGGCCGAGGTCACCACCGTGGCCGCCATCGAAGAGCTCTTCGCCGACCAGAAACGCGTCGCCGGCCGCGGCCGCTTGGCGGCGGCGGCCCGCGACGCGCTGACCGCCGCCTATGAAGTCGGACGGCGACAGCGCTCACGACTTACTCGGCCGAGCGCACGCGGCGCTGCGCAATGTGGCGGACGCCGATCCGCAGCTCGCGCCGGCCGGGAAGCTGCTGGCGGAGGCCATGATCAACACCCAAGAAGCGGCGGAAGTGCTGCGCCGCTACCTGGACGTGCTCGACATCGATCCGGCCCGCCAGGAAGAAATCGAGCGCCATGCCGCCGCCCTCGAGGCCTTGGGCCGAAAGCACCGCCTGAGCGTTCTGGAGCTTCCGGAGCAGCTGTCGCGCATCGAAGCGGAATTGGCCGCCCTCGACAACGCGCAGCTCAGCCTGGCCGCCCTCGAGCGCGAACTCGCCGCACTGACCCGCGACTACCGCAGCGCCGCACAGCGCCTGACCGAAGCGCGCCAAAGTCGCCGCCGGCCATCTGGGGTCCCACATCACCCAGCTCATGCAGGGGCTGGGCATGGCGGGCGGCCGGTTTGCGGTCAGTGTCGCGCCCAGCGACGCAGAATTCGGCTCCAAGGGCAGCGACGACGTCGAGTTCCTGGTGAGCGCAAACCCCGGGCAAGCGCCCAAGAGCCTCGCCAAGGTCGCCTCCGGCGGCGAACTGTCGCGCATCAGTCTCGCGGTGCAAGTGGCCGCGGCGGCAAAGACCTCGCGCGCTGTCCATGGTGTTCGACGAGGTCGATGCCGGCATCGGCGGCGCGGTGGCCGAAATCGTCGGGCGGCAATTGCGCGACCTGGGCGAACGCGCCCAGGTCCTGTGCGTGACGCATCTGGCGCAGGTCGCCTCTCAGGCGCACAGCCAGTTTCGGGTCACCAAGCTCAGCGACGGCAAAATCACGCGTACGGCGGTCAAAGCCTTGGGTCCTGCCGATCGCGTCGACGAAATTGCGCGCATGCTGGGCGGCATCGACATCACCGAGCAGGCACGCGCCCACGCGCGCGAAATGCTGGCGCACGCCGCGCCCGCCGAAGCTCAACCGAAGAAGAAGCGTGCACCGGCCGCGCGGCGCTGATGCCCCTGACTCCCTGGCTGCCCCGGCTACCTGGCGCGTTTTTGATTGGGGCAATTGGGCTTGCGGCAATGCCCGTAGAGGATCAGCGCGTGGTCGCTGATCTCGAACCCCAGGCGCTTGGCCACCGCGTGCTGGCGCTCTTCGATTCCGCCGTCCATGAACTCTTCGACCCGGCCGCAGTCAACACACACGATGTGATCGTGATGGCCGCCCTGATTGAGTTCGAACACCGCCATGCCGCCTTCGAAATGATGGCGGGTGACCAGACCGGCGGCCTCGAACTGGGTCAGCACGCGGTACACGGTGGCAAGGCCGATGTCCTCGTTGGAAACCAGCAGTTTCTTGTAGATGTCCTCGGCGCTCATGTGGCGCGCCGAGCCGTCCGCCAGAATGTCGAGAATTTTCAGTCGCGGCAGCGTCACCTTCAGGCCTGCATTGCGCAGATCGTTGCTTTCGCTGGTCGAGTCGGGTTTCAGGCGCTGCGGCATGCTGTGCCCTCGGGTATGATGCGTATGATACGACTCCAATTATCAATCATTTAACGGCTGCGCACCACTTTGACGAAAATATTTCAACGAGTTTTCTTGGGAATCGCTCTCGGCGCGCTCGCCTCCGGATGCGTCTATCGCATCAACATTCAACAGGGCAATTTCCTGGACCAGGCGGCGGTCGAACAGGTCAAGGCCGGCATGACGCGCAGCCAGGTTCGCTACCTGCTGGGCACGCCCATGGTCGCGGATCCCTTCGTAAAGTAACGTTGGGACTACATTTACTACCTGAAGAAGGGCCGCAGCCGGCACGTCGACTCGCGGCGCGTCACGGTCTATTTCGACGGCGACAAGGTCGCGAGGCTCGACAAGCCGACGGCCGCCGAGGCGGCGGCGCAGGACGCGTCCGCAGCGACAGATCAAGAACGGCCGAACTTATTGAGCGCTGACGCGCGGGTTCAACGGGGTCGAGGCGACCCCGCCCGAAAATGTTGGGTGAAGAAGGGGCGCAGCTGAGCGTTCTTGTGCCGCGGCACCATGATGTTGACCGGGGTCGTCTGTGGCATTCACCCGGGCTTCCTCGTTGGCTTCCAGCCTCTTAAGGCTTCCAGGCCCCTTGTGAACCGGTCAACATCACTACGCCGAGGACTACCGCTGACGCGCGGACGGGGCACGGGAAATCAGCGCGCGGCCTTTTTGCGGGCTTGCTGAACGCGGGAGCGCCGTGCGGCTTTGGGATCGGCGGCCAGGGGGCGATAAATTTCGATTCGATCGCCCTCCTTCAACACGTACTCTTTGCCGGCGACTCTGCCGAAGACTCCGAGCGGGGAGTTGACCAGATCCACGCCGCTGAAATCAGGGTCGAGAGCCGCAACTCGCAAGGCATCGGCGATGCGGGAACCCGCAGCCAGGCTCAAGGCCTTGACGATGGCGCGATGCGGCTCGGCATAGGCGATCTCGATCCGGATCGGCGCTGCGCTCATGCGGGTCTAGCCGGGATAGATCGTCTGCGCGCGCTTCACGAAGGCGTCGATGATGGTGCCGCAAATCGCCTCGAACACGGCATTGAAAGCGTGCGCGGTGAGGCGGTTCTTGAACTCGAACTCGACCCGAAAATGCACCCGCGAGCCGCGCGAGCCGATGGCCTCGAAGCGCCATTCGCCGATCAAGTCGCGGAACGGCCCATGCATGAGCCGCATGTGGATTTGCGCATCCTGCACCAGGGTATTGCGCGTGGTGAATTCGGTCCGCAGCACGCCGCGCGCCACTTTGAGCGCCGCGATGCGTTCGCCGGCGGAAACATCCTCCACCCGGGCGCCGACGCACCAGGGCAGAAACTCAGGATAACGGGCCACATCGTTGACCAATGCAAACATTTGCGCGGCCGTATAGGTCACCAGTGAGCTGCGCTCCACTACCTGCATTTGCACTCCCTCGGCTGCGCCGCTGCAGCATTCCCCGGCTGCGCCGGGCGGCTGATTCTCCGGCAAAAGCGCGGGCGCCGCCACCGGCCAATCGGTAGAATTGTCGCGCGCATGTTCCCATGCTGTTCCCACGCTGTTCCCATGCGCGTCGCGCAACTGTTGACGGGGCCGAAGCGGCCCCGTCTGATAATTGTTCTGAATGAAGATGAAAACTCCTGAGAAATTGCCGCCGATCGCCATCAACCGCAAAGCGCGCTTCGATTACTTCATCGAGGAACGTTTCGAGGCGGGAATCTCCCTGCTGGGCTGGGAGGTCAAGAGCATGCGCGCCGGCAAGGCGCAAATCGCCGAGGCGTATGTCTACTTGAAGAACGGCGAAGCCTTCCTCTTCGGCGCCCATATCGGCGCGCTGAATTCGGCGTCCACTCATGTCAACACCGACCCCACGCGCACGCGCAAACTGCTGCTGAATAGGCGCCAGCTCGACCACATGGTCGGGGCGGTCGAGCGGCGTGGGTACACCATCGTGCCGCTCGAGCTGTACTGGAAGGAAGGACGCGCCAAGCTCGAGATCGGCCTCGCCAAGGGCAAGAAGCAGCACGACAAGCGCGCCACCGACAAGGATCGCGACTGGCAGCGCGACAAGGGCCGGATCATGAAGGCCATGCGCCGATAACACGGCCCGAGGTGCGGGTACTGGCACTGCGTACTGGTACTGGCTGGTACGCTGGTACTGGTACTGGCCGAGCGCCGGCGGCCTCATTTGGTTCATAGGCCGAGAAGGCGTAAACTACGGTTTCGATTTGGGGCCGACCGGTTTCGACATGGGTTGCGAAACTGCGGGGGCGTACCGAGGTGCAGGTTCCTCGTTAAACCATTTGCAAACTTATAGTTGCCAATCAAGACAACTACGCTCTAGCCGCCTAATCGCGGTTGAAACCTAAGCGGCTCGTGCTGATGCGAACGTTTAGGTGTAGCGCTCATCAGCTAGTGGAGCACACGTGTCTGGGGTGTGTTCAACGAAAAAACTACCGGGCTGGCTGCATGCTTTCCCTGCCCGTTGGGTAGTGCGCGGCGAGAACAATAGACTGGGCTACGTACGTAGATCTTGCAGCGTAGGACTTATGGACGGGGGTTCGATTCCCCCCGGCTCCACCATTTGAGAGATCCGATAAGATCCGAAGAGATCCGAGGACTTCCACTAAACCCGCATAAAACGCGGGTTTTTTTATGCCTTTTGGGGTCCCGGAGAGCGACGCCACCTACCGTTGACTTCCGGGGGCAACTGGGGGCAACCTTGGGGGCAACTGGTCAAACCGTGGCGCGATACGCCAAACCAGCCGTCAAAACCGTCCGGATGTTCGACCGCGATGGCCTGTATCTCGAGGTCTCGCCGCGTGGCGGCAAGTGGTGGCGCCTCAAATATCGCTACGCGGGAAAGGAGAAGCGCGTGTCGCTAGGCGTCTAACCGGCGATCTGCGCGGCGCCCTCCCCGCTGTCAGACCTACGCACTTTGCCGCCATAACCGAGCCTAAGCGGGTTGGTGCGCTGATGCGGGCGATCGACGGGTACGAAGGATCGTTGACGGTTCGCTGTGCGCTACGCCTAGCGCCGCTCGTATTCGTGCGCCCCGGCGAGCCGCGGCATGCCGAGTGGACGGCAATGGACCTGGATGGCAGCGAGTGGCGCTATACGGTCACCAAGACGAACACGCCGCATATCGTGCCGCTCTCGTCTCAATCCGTTGCCATCTTGCGCGAATTGCAGCCGCTCGCTGGCCGCAGCCGGTACGTCTTTTCCAGTGGCCGCAGCGGCCAACGGCCGATGAGCGACAACGCCATCCTCGCTGCCATGCGTCGCATGGGCATCGGCACGGACGAAATGAGCGGCCACGGGTTTCGCGCCATGGCGCGAACCATCCTGGATGAGGTGCTGGGATTCAGGCCGGATTTCATCGAGCACCAGCTCGCACACGCGGTGCGCGATCCGAACGGACGCGCCTACAACCGAACGGCGCATTTGGCGGAGCGCCGGAAAATGATGCAGGCCTGGGCGGATTACCTGGACAAGCTCAAGAACGGCGCCGACGTGATTCCGATTCTCAAGGCAGGCTGACGCCGGTGTGCTCCGAATCCCAAATTCCAGGAATCCAGCAGAAAAGCGCCGTGGCTTTCGGACCACTCCGGCGTATCCTATTTGTGTGCCGGATAACGAGGCTCTGATCATGGAAACGAAGTTGCAGCAATTGACTGTGGACGAGCGCATCAAGCTTGTCGAGGATCTCTGGGACAGCATAGCGGCTGACCAGGGCGCGCTTCCGATTACCGCCGACCAAAGAACCGAACTCGACCACCGTCTCAATACATACGCGGTTGACAAGAATCGTGGACGACCGGCGGCGGACGCCGTTCGCGACATTCGCCGCCGGCTGTGACCGTCGATGTCCGGCTCCGTCCGGAAGCCGAGCAGGACCTGGCTGAGTCGGCCCGATGGTATGAAGATCAGCGGCCCGGGTTAGACCAAGAATTCCTTGATGAGGCTTTGGCAACATTTGCTGCAATCGCCGAAAGACCACTCGCCAGCGCTACGGTTTACGGGTCATTACGTCGCGCGCTTTTGCACCGATTTCCCTTTGGCGTCTTTTACCTCGTTGATGGCGACGGAGCGGTCGTGATCGGCGTTCTTCACGGCAGCCGCCATCCGCGCCGGTGGAAGAGTCGGCTGTAGGTCAACTTACAATTTCAATTTACGCCACGCTGGTTACCACGGCTGGTTTCAATTCGAGTCGCCAGCCAGTCTCGCACCTCGCTCTCCAGCCATCCCACAGCCCGCTCGCCCAACTTGATGCGCTGCGGGAACCGTCCCTCCGCCTGCGTGGATTTCGGATACCATAGTGCTATCAAGGAGTTCCGGGGATTTTTGGTTAGTCCCCGGCCTTTTGGCGGCTGAAACATCGATTTCAGACCGCCGGCACCCGGTAAAGTCCCGCGGGTTCCGACGTCCTTCCCCACTGATCGCGCCGCCGTTCGGGCGGGGATTCGGCACGACAACCTTGCTGCGTGTGCGGCCTCGGGGCAGTATCATAGAAACAACTACGCAAGCTTTTACCATCTGGCCCAAGGCGATTTTCATTCATGACGCGGATTGAAGTTCCGAATTCCGCAGGCAGACGCCGGCCTACAGGTCGTTTCGGCCGCTGGGTCATGATCCTGCTGCTGCTGGTCATCGTCGGCACCGGCCTCTGGACCTGGTTGACGCTGGGATGGGCCTACGCCGAGGGAGAGCGTGCGGGGGTGCTGCAGAAATTCGTGCGCCGCGGCTGGATCTGCAAAACCCGGGAGGGCGAAATCGCGCTCTACTACGGCGGCGGCCAATACATGGGTGCGGGGATATCGCCGCAATTATGGGACTTCAGCGTGCGCGACAACGTCGGTGGCGGCGGACTTGAGCAAGGCCGTCGGTCACCGGGTCCAGCTGCACTACACGGAGCATCCGGGAATTCCCACCAGCTGCTTCGCGGAGACCCGCTACTTGGTGGATCGCGTGACCGTGACGGACAATGCGCCCGGCAATCAGGCACCGGCCCGGGCCGGCGCCGGGTACATCGGCGTGGCGCCGGCAGCGCAGGGCACTGCCTGCGGGCAGCCGCTCATGCCACCCCGCGCCCAGCGGCACTCGACCTCGCCCTAGGAAAATTGCCGGCGCGAGCTCGCCACTTGCTCGGCGATGCTCACCGCGGTCCGCAGGGCAAGCAAACCGTCTTCGCCGCTCACCGCGGGCGCGCAGCCGGTCGCCGCGGATTCGAGAAAGGCGGCGATCTCATCCTTGAGTGCATCGCCCTGCTCGTAGCTGTTCTCTTCGATGGCGACCTGCGGCATGCCGTCCGCACCGACGCCGGCGCCCTTGCGAATCACGGTCAGGACCTTCTGCTGTAAATCGACCGAGATGTACGCATCGTCCTGGAACAGACGCAGCTTGCGTTCCGTCTTCAGGCTGACGCGGCTGGCGGTTGCGTTCGCAACGCAGCCGTTGGCGAAGCGCAGGCGCGCATTCGCGATATCGACTTCCGGCGAAAATACGCTGCTGCCGATGGCGTCGACCGCGACCACGGGCGAGCGCACGATGCTCAAGATCAAATCGATGTCATGGATCATCAGATCCAGCACCACGTCGACATCCGTGCCGCGATACTTGAAGGGAGCCAGCCGCGCCGACTCGATGAAGCGCGGCACGGTCAGGGTGGGCTGCACCGCCTGCACTGCGGCATTGAAGCGCTCGAGGTGACCGACTTGCAGAACGCGGTTGGCGCGGCGCGCCAGCTCGATGAGGCTCTCCCCTTCCTCCACCGTCACGGTCATCGGCTTCTCGACCAGCACGCTCGCGCCGGCGTCGAGAAAATCCTTCGCCACCTCGAAGTGCAAGGGAGTCGGGGTCACGATGCTGACGGCATCGACGTGACCCAGCAATTCACGATAGTCGGCGTAGGCCGCGACGCCCAATTCGGCCGCCACCGCCGAGCGCGCCTTGGCGGAAGGGTCGGCCACGCCCACCAAGTGCGAGTTGGGCAGGCTCGCGTATTTCTGCGCGTGAAATCGGCCCAAATAGCCGACCCCGACGACCGCCGTGCGCATCAAGGCGGCGCGTCTCGCCGCCACTTGCTGCGCGCACGGTAGTCCTGGCGCAATTGCAAGGTGGCACCGCCGACGATGGCGAGCGCGGCACCGCCGAAGCAGAGCAGCCCGCGCCAAACCGTCCAAAGACCGGCCGACAGGGACCACAGCATCATGCCGATCGCCAAAATCACCCCGATGCCGATGAAAGCCCAGGGTTTCGCGTCGTACAGCGTCTGAGGGGTCCAGGGTCGCATGAGCCTATTCTACAGCGGCCGAGGCGGCTCGGGGCCGGATTCGTTTACAATCGGACACATGAGCATACGGAGGCTTTTCGGCAGTATGGGGTTGACCAGTCCGTGGTCCGTGGAACTGGGACTGGCCGCAGCTGGCGCTGCTGATCGGCGTGGGCGTCATGCCCATCCTGATCTTCTACGCGGGCGCTGCCACTCTGGGGCGCTACGAGGGGGCGAGCCTCGGCCGGCTGTATCACACCCTGCTCGTGGGGCTGGGGCAGGCGTCCATTGCCTCCTGGGTGGTCTTCCTCGGGCCCTATGGCCTGTATCTGCTCTTCAGGGGCCTTGCGCGCCTGGTGGCGGGGCAGCGCGCACTCCCCCTCTTAACCTAATTCGCGATTCAAGTTATCTGCCGAGCGGACGCTAACTGACAATAAGCGGATCTTGATCCGGTTTTGACTGTTGGAGCAGCGCGTGAATCCCGAGATCGAAGCTCAACTTCGAATGTCAGTGAACTTCCCCTCGCCCCCGGGCGTGGCGACGCACATCATCGAACTCGCGCAGGACCCGGACATCGAGATGGGCAAGGTCGCCAAGGCCTTGAGCATGGACTCGGCGCTGTCGACGAAAATTCTGCGCATCGCCAATTCACCGCTGTATGCGCAGCGCCGCAAGAGCGAAAACCTGCGCCAGGCCCTGGTGGTGCTGGGATTGAATGCCACGCTGACTCTCGCCCTGAGCTTCTCCTTGGTGAAGTCCCTGCGCGGCGGCAAATCGAACGGCCTGAGCTACGCACTGTACTGGCGCCGCGCCCTGCTGGCGGCAACCGCGGCGCGCGCGCTCGGCGACGCCATGCATCAATCCTTGGCCGAAGAAATTTTCCTGGCGGCGCTGCTCCAGGACGTGGGCATGCTGGCGCTGGACAAGGCCGTGCCCGATCTGTACTCGCAGGGAGAAGCTCTGCAGCGCAACCATGCGGCGCTCGCCGAGCACGAAAAGAAGCGCCTGCAAGTCGATCATGCGCACGTCGGCGGCTGGCTGATGAAGGGGTGGAATCTGCCCGAGCGCCTGTATCACGCCATCGAGCGCAGCCATCATTTGGACCTGAGCTTCAGCGCCGATCCGGCGCAGATCTTCGATCGCTGCGTGGCTCTATCCGGTCCGGTGGCGGATCTGTTTTTGCTCGACCCCGAGCAGCGGCAATTCGCCGAAACCGCGCTGTGCGCGGAACGCAGCCTCGGCCTGGACAAGATGGCGTTCGGCCAGGTCTTGGGGACCATCGGCGCCATGATTCCCGAAACCGAAGCCATTTTCGAAGCCGATTTGCTCGCCAAACAGCATCCGGAACTGATCCTCGAGCAGGCTCGCGAGGTATTGATGCTGCGCAGCCTGCACACGCTTGCGCGAAATCAATACATTGCGGGCGGCGCCGGAGGGCGCCGCGGCGCGCGCGCTCGAACTCGAGGAAGAAACCCGCCGCGACGAGCTGACCGGTGTCTATAATCGCGCCTATCTCGATCAATTTCTGGGCCGCGAATTCGACAACTCGACGCGCCACAAATGGCCCCTGAGCGTGGCTTTCGCGGATCTGGACAACTTCAAAAACGTCAACGACAACTTCGGCCACCAAGCCGGAGATCGGATTTTGCAGGCGACCGCGCGCATATTGCGCGCCAACACTCGCGAGACGGACTTGATCGCCCGCTACGGCGGAGAGGAGTTCGTCGTGGTGCTGCCGGCAACCGACGTCGAGACGGCGCGCAGCATTTGCGAGCGCATCGTGATCGCGTTTCGCAACACCGGGCATGTCATCGGTTCCGCGCACGCCACGGTGACCATATCCATCGGCTGCGCCACGCACGGCACCGAAACTCTGTTCAATAATGTCGCCGATTTCGTCAAGGCGGCCGACCAGGCCCTATACACGGCCAAAATGCGCGGCCGCAACCGCTCGGTGCCCTTCGACCGGCAGCTATCCGGAATGCTGGTACGCATCGGCTGAGACGCCGCGGTTCCTCATCGTAATGCTCCGGCGCCGCGCGCGGCGCGGCGCACCGGCATGAGTCGCGTCGCCGACTTATGTCTCAATCGACTTGACCTGCGTCACGTTTTTGCAATCTCGCGGCCATTCGCTGTCGCAATTTGGGAACATGGACGCGTCGGCATAATCAAAAAAGATTGATAGGGCATTGACGAATTGGCATTTATTTGTAGAGGGAAGACGATGACGAGCGACAGCAAGAGCGGGAACGATCCCGAAACAAATTTCAGTTTCGGCGTGCGCGAATTGCGGCAAGCGAACGCTGAGCAGAAGCTCAGCCTGGACGAGAAGCCCCTGATGGCGGCGAATGAAAAGCGCGGCTTCGATCCCTACAATACCTCAGGCAGCTTCGACCGCACGAAGAACTGGATGAGAGTCGGCAAGCGCTAGCCGCTAAGGCACAGCCTTGCGATCCGCGGCTGATCGCGAAATTCGCTGTTGGGATACCAGCGCGGGAAACGGCGGGTGCGCGCCACGCGATTGCCGACCTCATAGTAAAGCGTGAGATCATCGAGCGCACCGCGCACATCCCAATCCGCAGAGTATTGATCGCTCGGCTGGCGATAGCGATGCGTCATGTAGTCGTCGAACTGCGCGTGGCCCCAAACCGGTCCCCGAGCCGAATCGTCGAAGCCGCCCATGGCGTACAGCGCCGGCACGCCGGCCTTCGCGAAGCTGAAATTGTCCGATCGTAAATACCATCCCTGCTCGGGCGTGGGCTCGGGGGTCACGGTGCGGCCCTGCAGTAATGCCGCCGTGCGCGCCCACTCCTCCAGATCCGTGTTTCCGGAACCGAGGATGATGAGATTGCGCGTCGGTCCGCCGACGCGCAAGGAATCCAAATTGAGGACGGCTGCGGTATCTCTCAAGGGGAACACGGGGTTCGCTACATAGTACCGGGACCCCAGCAGACCGGATTCCCCGCCGGTCAGGGCGAGAAACACTATCGATCGATCCGCCGGCGGCTTGGTCCGAACGAAGGACTGTGCCAATGCCAGGAGCCCGGCCGTTCCGGTGGCATCGTCCACCGCCCCATTGAAAATATTGTGGCCGGCGCGCGCCGGATCGCGGCCCAAACCGTCCCAGTGCGCGGTGTATAGGACATATTCTCGTTTGCGGCTGCCGCCCGGCAACAGCGCGATGACGTTCGCGGAAGTGAATTGGCGAACGCTGCTGTGCAGGGTCGCATCCACGTACAAGCCCATCGGGATCGGCTTGAATCCCGCATGGGCCGCCGCCGCCGCGGCCGCCGCCAGGTCGAGACCGGCCGCGCCGAACAGCTCGCGTGCCGCGCCCTTTTGAATCCAACCCTCAACGGTTGCGTGCCCGGCACCCATGTCCGCCGCGGAGAGTTCCAGTTGCGCGCCGCCCCAGGTGCTCTGGACCACGCTCCAGCCGTAGCCGGCCGTACCGGCATCGTGAACCAGCAGCACGCCCGCGGCGCCTTGCCGCGCAGCCTCCTCGATTTTGTAGGCCCAGCGCCCGTAATAAGTCATGGCGCCTCCCCTGAAGGTCTTGGGGTCCTTGGAGCCGTAGCCCGGATCCCCGTCCAAAACCATGACGGTCTTGCCATGCACATCGACGCCGGCATAGTCGTTCCATGCATATTCCGGGGCGACGATGCCGTAGCCGACGAATACCAGATCGCTGTGCCGCAGTTCTGCCTCGGGCAAGCCGGGCTTGCTCCAAATCACCATATCCTTGCCGGCGGCGAGCCGCACCGTCCCATTACGGCCGGCAACGGCGAGCGCCGCATCGGCGCCGGCCGTGGTTTCGACCACCGGCACCTGCTGCAGGAAACTCTCGCCGTTGCCCGGCTTCAGGCCCAATTTGCGAAATTGTTCGGTCAGGTAGGCGACGGTCTTTTCCTCGCCCGGCGTGCCGGGCTTGCGGCCCTCGAACTCATCGGAAGCCAGCCTTGAGACGTGGTTGCGATAGGCCATCTCATCGATATCGGTGGAGGGCGGCGGCGCCTTGGGCTGTCCCGCGCAAGCCGCCAGCAGCACGCCCGAACAGGCCAAAATGCCGCAAATTCTCCAAATTCGCATGATATCGCGCACTCCTGTTCAGTCGCTGCGCGGCCAGTACAGCAAGACCATGGCTCCCAGGCAGGCGGCGGTCGCCAAATGCGCCCAGAGGCGCCAGGGACGCTCTTTTACCTGCCCGAGGAAACTCCCCGCGCTGGCGGCGGTCAAAGTACCGAATGCAACCCAACTCCATAGGAGCTGCGGCATTTCCTGCCTTAGTTCAGGGTGTTCGCCGGCCAAGACGCAGAACACGATCAGGACCGCTCCCAAGCCGAAGGTGATCGATGCCGCCGACCCGAGAACGATACCGATCAAAACAGTGAACGGACGCATACCTTACGGCTCATATACACTTGCTAGCGGGCACAGGCTTCTCTAGCCTTGAAGGGAATTGGGGATCGGAGTTTACAGGAGAACGGGTACGGTGATGACTAATAGGCCTTGGGCGAAGCGTTCGCGCTGGATAACCGGCATCGCCGTCTGCGCGAGCGCAGTGGGGCTTGCCGCACTATTGGGCGCGGCCATGACGCCCTCGCCCGCCGTTCCGGCCGCCGCCGCGCCGCTCGCGCCCACGGAGCAGGAAAACTACGTCGCGCGCCGCGTCGCCGACATCGTCGCCCGCGAACACTACCGGCGTGCGCCGCTGGACGATCATCTTTCCAGCCTGATCCTCGACCGCTACCTCGATGCGATCGACGGCGGCCGAAGCTATTTCTACGCCAGCGACATCGCGGAATTCGAACGCTATCGCTACGCAGCTCGACGATGCCATCAAGGCGGGCGACGTGGAACCCGCGTTCGTGATCTTCCGCCGCTATCCAGCAGCGCAGCCGCGAGCGCATGGCCTATGCGATCGATTTGCTCAACAAGAAACCTGATTTCGACATCGAAGAATCGTTCAATTTCGATCGCGAGAAGGAACCCTGGCCGGCGAACGCCGCCGAGATGAACGAATTGTGGCGCAAGCGCGTGAAGAACGATGAATTGTCGCTCGTGACCGCGGGCAAACAGTGGAACGAGGCCGCCGATGTCCTGCGCAAACGCTACGAGCATGTCGAGAAGCGCATGGATCAGAGCAAGCCGGAGGACGTGTTCGAGGCGTTCATGAACGCCTTCGTGCTGTCGCTGGATCCGCACTCGAATTATTTCTCGGCGCGCAACTCCGAGGAATACAACATTCAAATGAGCTTGAGCTACGAGGGCATCGGCGCCTCGCTGCAGCTGACGGACGATTACGTCACCGTGATCGACGTCATCGCCGGCGGTCCTGCGGCGACCAGCGGCAAGCTCGCGGCCAACGATCGCATCACGGCGGTCGGCGAAGGCAAGACCGGAGAGCTCATCGACGTGATCGGCTGGCGCCTGGACGACGTCGTGCAGAAGATCCGCGGACCGGGCGGCACGGAGGTGCGCCTGCAGGTGTTGCCGGCGGGAGCGGCTCCCGGCTCGCCGCAGAAAGTCGTGGAATTCACACGCAACCGCGTCTCGCTCGAAGCTCAGGCCGCTCACAAGACCATGCGCGTGGTGCAGCGTAACGGCCATGACGTGAAGGTCGGCATCATCACCGTGCCGAGCTTCTATCAGGACTACGATGCCAGCCGCGCCGGGGCGAAGGACTACCGCAGCACCACCCGCGACGTGCAGCGCCTGATATCGGAACTGAAGAAGGACGGCGCCGACGTGCTGATCATGGATCTGCGCGCCAACGGCGGCGGCTATCTTCCCGAAGCCGAGTCGCTGACGGGCCTGTTCATCGACCGCGGGCCGGTGGTGCAGCTGCGCGATACCACCGGGCGCATCGAGGTCGACGATGATCCCGAGCCGTCGGTGTTCTACAGCGGCCCGATGATAGTGCTGGTGGATCGGTTCAGCGCATCGGCCTCGGAGATTTTTGCCGGCGCCATGCAGGACTACGGTCGCGCCCTCATCGTCGGCCAGCAGACCTACGGCAAGGGCACGGTGCAAAATGCGCACCCGCTCAACTACACGATTTTCGGGCGCAAGCCCGAGTTGGGCCAGCTCAACGTGACCATCGGCAAGTACTATCGGATCACCGGCGAGAGCACTCAGGACCGAGGCGTGACTCCCGACATCGCATTGCCGTCGCTGATCGACACCAATGAAGTCGGCGAGAGCACTCGCGACCGCGCCCTGCCCTGGGATCACATCGAGCCCGCCACATTCAGGGTCGAAGGCGACCTGAAGCCGCTCACCGCATCTCTGGAGAAATTGCACGAGGAGCGCACGGCGAACAGCGCCGGATTTCCGCTATCTGCACGACGACATCGCCGCTCTCGATGCCATGCGCAGCCAAAAGACGGTGTCGCTGAACCTCAAGACGCGCGAGGCGGAACGCAAGCGCCTGGACGATGAGCGGCTCGAGCGGGAGAACGCCTGGCGCGCCGCGCACGACGTCAAGCCGGCGAAGTCCCTGGAAGAGATCAAGGACGATGCGACCGCGGGAATCTTGCTCGATGAGGCCTCGCAAATCGCTGCGGATCTTGCCGTGGCGACGGCAGCGGCGGCGCCGACGCCGCACGCACGGCGACAGCGCCGGAGCACCGAGCACTAGCGCAACAGCAGCGTGTACAGATCCCAGTAGTCCTCGGCCAGCACATTCCAAGCCCCGGCGCGCGGCGTCTTCGCCGTCTTGCCGAGATCGGTTTCCGCGACCGCGGCCGCGGGGGCCAGCGAGTCGGCCGTCGGCACGGTGTCGGCATTGTTGCGGTACTCGCAGGTGGCGCGCAGCCGCTCCAGCTTGGCCTTGAGCGCGGCGGTGATCTGCTTCTGGCCGGCCACCGCGGCCTGCGCTTGCTGCACGCGCTGCATGTAGCCCTCGCAATCGGCGCGGCTGCCGAAGCTCATCTCGTGAACTCTGCGCGCCACGGCCTCCTTGGCGCGCGCCGCCAGCCCGTAGGCGTCGACGTTTTCGCACAGCAATTCAGCGAAGCTGATGATGGCCAGATTGATGTTGCGGCGCGCGGCCAGCGAGATCCCGGGGAAATTCGGCCGCCGCTTCGTGGTCGATGGCGCTGCGCTCGGCGTGCAGATCGCCGACCGCGGCGTCCGCGAGCACGACGTGATTGCGCAACGCTTCGAGGGACTTCTGGCGGCGGCGGCGCTTGAAATAGTGCCAGAAAGCGGTCAAGCCGGCCGATCTCGCTCTGCGCTGCGGTCAGGTGCCGGCGCTGCGTGTCGGCCTCGGCCGCCGCCGCCTGCAAGCGCTGATCGACATCCGCGAGCCGCGCGTTCTTCGCCGCCTCGATTTCCGCCTTGTGCTTCGCCATCTCGCGCGCCTCCTGCTGGCGCGTCAGATCGGTGGCGAATGTCGAGAGCTGCTGGTGACAGGTCTTCCACAAGGTGCGCAGCTGAAAGAACACCAGTGCGCCGAAGCCGGTCTTCGGGTCGCCGAGCAGATCGCCGAGCGCGTCCAGCTGCTCCTGCACGCGTATGGTCGCGCCTTCCTGCTGCTTGAGGCGATCGCGCAGCAGGTGAAATTCGTCCTTGAGGTCGGCGTAGGCTTTTTTGAGGCCCGCACGGTTCTGGAAGAGCTGCATGAGCCGCTCTTCGTCCGGACTCACAGCGCCCCCGTCCGTACCTCCTTTGAGAAAACTCAAGCTTATCGATCAAAGTCCCGCCTTAGCCTCGAGAGCGAATTTGCGGGACATCCCCGGCAACGAAGGGCAACCTCGGCCGCTAGAAGTGATGCCCCCGCTCGGCACAATATTCCAGCCATTTATTTAACATCATGTTTCGGGTCCAGCGCTGATCCAGTTCACGCTTGAGTCCCGACTGCAGCTTGGAGAGTTGCGGATGGCGTTGGAATCCGCGGAAGCTGCGCACCTCGGCCAGCCGGGCATCGTGATAAACGCACACCTCCAAATCCGGGTCGCGGACCGGTGCCGCGCTCGAATTCGAACTCATATGTGAGACGGAACACACTGGTATAGCGGCTCAATTCCTGCGGGATGAGATGGAGATCACAGTCCGACGGCGACCTGCGAAACACGGCGCGCGGTCACCGTGCGAAGGTCGCTGACCAGCCAGCCCAAACGCACGAAGTTGCTCTCGTACAGCGTCATCAGACTGACGAAGCTGCCGGGCTTCGCTCGCCAAGTCGTCTCGCACCATTGATCCGCTAACATGCCTCGAACTATACCACGCAGCTGCTCGATGTCAGGGCCGCAGGCGCCGTTCGATGCCGGTGCGGTCGAGAATTCTGCTCGAAATTTCTTCGATCGAGACTTCCGTCGCATCGAGCATCGGAATGCCATGCCGCTCGAACAACGACTCCGCCGCCCTGACTTCGAAAGCCACTTGCGGCGCCGACGCATAGCGGCTGTCGGGACGCCGCTCGTTGCGAATTTGTTGCAGCCGATCCGGCTTGATCGTCAAGCCGAATAGTTTTCGCGCATACGGCTCGAGCGCGGGCGGCAGCTTGCGCGATTCGAGATCATCCTCGGTCAAGCGGATAATTCGCGGCAAATATGCCGTATTGCATCGCTAGATACAGGCAAGTCGGCGTCTTCCCGGAACGCGACACGCCGACGAGAATCACGTCGGCGCGCTCGTAATCGCGCACCACCGAGCCATCGTCGTTGGCCAGGGCGAAATTCGTGGCGTCGATGCGCGTGGCGTACGCGTGCGTGTCCGCCATGCGATGTGTCCTACTCGCGACATGGGTGGATTGCGTCTTGAGTTCGCTCTCGAGCGGTGCTAGGAAAGGATCGAAGAAGTCCAGAAAAAATCCGCTGCTGCCGCGAACCACGTTGCGCACGTCTTCCCGCACCAGGGTGCTGAATATGATCGGCCGAACGCCCTCTTGAACGCCGACCAGATCGATCTTGCGGACCGCCTCAATCGCCTTGTCAACCGTGGCGATAAATGGCACAGTCACCTGGCGAAATTCGATGCCGTCGAACTGCGTCATGAGGCTGTGACCCATTGTTTCTGCCGTTATGCCCGTTTGATCGGAAACAAAAAACACGGTTCGTTTGATCACGGTAGCCTCGGATGTCGGCGCCTTTCGCCGGCAAAGTGTTTCACTTAAACTCACCGTCCCACAAGCAGCGCACTATGAAGCCCTACATCATTCCCTTCGAACAGCTCAAGAACAAAGACGTTGAACTGGTCGGCGGCAAGAACGCCTCCATCGGCGAAATGATCTCCGGATTGGTCGACCTCGGAGTCTCGGTGCCCGGCGGATTCGCGACCACCTCGCATGCGTACCGGGACTTTCTCGCTCAGGACGGGCTCGATGAGCGTATCCGCGGCGCTCTGGCGGCGCTCGACGTCGATGATGTGGAGCGGCTCGCGGTCGTGGGCGCGCAGATCCGCGGCTGGATGCTCGCCACGCCCTTCCCGAAGCGGCTGCCACGAGGAAATCCTGGACTCCTGGCGCAAGATGGGCAAGGCCCTCGGCGATCGGCGCGAATTCGCGGTCGCGGTGCGTTCCTCCGCGACCGCCGAGGATCTGCCGGAAGCATCCTTCGCCGGACAGCAGGAGACGTTCCTGAACGTGCGCGGCGAGGAGCATCTGATGACCTGCGTGCACGAGGTGTACGCCTCGCTGTTCAACGATCGCGCCATATCCTATCGCGTGCACAATAAATTCGATCACAGCGCGGTCGCCCTCTCCGTCGGCGTGCAGCACATGGTGCGCAGCGATCTCGGCAGCGCCGGGGTCATGTTCACGCTCGACACGGACTCGGGCTTCCGCGACGTGGTGTTCATCACCGCCGCCTACGGCTTGGGCGAGACGGTGGTGCAAGGCGCCGTCAATCCGGACGAGTTCTACGTGTACAAGCCGGCGCTGCGCGCCGGCCGACGCTCGGTGCTGCGCAAGAATCTCGGCGGCAAGGCGATCAAGATGGTGTACGGCGAGCCGGGCTCGAAGGATCGCGTGCGCACCGTCGATGTCGCGCCGGCCGATCGCAATCGCTTCTCGCTCGACGAGAAGGACATCGTCGAACTGGCGAAGCAGGCGCTGATCATCGAAGAACACTACGGCACGCCGATGGACATCGAGTGGGGCAAGGACGGCGCCACCGGCAAGATCTACATCCTGCAGGCGCGGCCGGAAACCGTGCAGAGCCGCGCCGGCCGCACCATACTGCGCTTCACCCTGAAAGCCCGCTCCAAGGTGCTGATCAGCGGCCGCAGCATCGGCCAGCGCATCGGCGCGGGAGCAGGCGCGCATCATCAAGGACGTGAAGGAGATGTCGCGAGTCCGAGCGGGCGACGTGCTGGTGGCCGACATGACGGATCCGGACTGGGAGCCGGTGATGAAGCGCGCTTCGGCCATCGTCACCAATCGCGGCGGACGCACCTGCCATGCGGCCATCATCGCGCGCGAGCTCGGCATACCGGCGGTCGTCGGCTGCGGCACCGCCACCACCGCCATCAAGGAGGGCCAGGCGGTCACGGTATCCTGCGCCGAAGGCGATACCGGGTATGTCTACGACGGCATGCTCGAATATCGATCAGCGCACCATAGAAATGGATGCCATGCCGCCCGATTCCGGTGAAGATCACCATGAACGTCGGCAATCCCGACCGTGCCTTCGATTTTGCCGGCATACCGCACAACGGGGTCGGCCTCGCCCGTCTGGAGTTCATCATCAATCGCATGATCGGCGTGCATCCGCGGGCATTGCTGGAATTCGACAAGCAAAGCCCCGAACTCAAGGACACCATCACCAAGCAGATCGCGGGCTACGACGGTCCGGTGAATTTCTACGTCGACAAGCTGGCCGAGGGCATCGCGCAGATCGCGGCCGCGTTCGCGCCGGAACCGGTGATCGTGCGCCTGTCGGATTTCAAATCGAACGAATATGCGAATCTGATCGGCGGCAAGAATTACGAGCCGCACGAGGAAAACCCCATGCTGGGTTTTCGCGGCGCATCGCGCTATATCGACAAAGTGTTCCGGCCCTGCTTCGAGCTCGAATGCCGCGCGCTGAAGCGCGTGCGCGACGAGATGGGATTGACCAATGTGCAGGTCATGGTGCCCTTCGTGCGCACATTGAGCGAGGCGAAGGCCGTCACGCAGCTGCTCGCCGAGAACGGCCTGAAGCGCGGCGAGAACGGCCTGAAGCACATCATGATGTGCGAACTGCCGACCAACGCCCTGCTCGCGGACCAATATCTCGAATACTTCGACGGCATGTCGATCGGATCGAACGACATGACGCAGCTCGCGCTCGGCCTGGACCGGGACTCGAGCGTCGTCGCCAAATCGTTCGACGAACGCGACGACGCGGTCAAGGCGCTGATGGCCATGGCGATCAAGGCCTGCAAGGCCCAGGGCAAGTACGTCGGCATCTGCGGGCAAGGACCCTCCGATCATCCGGAGCTGGCGCGATGGCTGGTCGAACAAGGCATCGACAGCCTGTCCTTGAATCCGGATACGGTGGTCGAGACCTGGATGTTCCTGGCGCGGCGACGCTCGAATAGCTCGGTCTAGATCCGCAGGAACGCGCTCGCGGTAGTACTGCAGCTCGCGGATCGACTCGCGCACATCGTCCAGCGCCAGGTGGCTGGAGGCCTTGCGGAACCCCTCGGCCACATGCGGCGCCCAGCGCTGCGCCAGCTCCTTGAGCGTGCTCACGTCGAGATTGCGGTAGTGGAAGAATCGCTCCAGCGCCGGCATGTGGCGCGCCAGAAAACGCCGGTCCTGGCATATGCTGTTGCCGCACATCGGCGATTTTCCCGGCTCCACCCAGGTCTCGAGAAAGCGCAGGCGTCTGCGCGCTCGGCGGCGGCCGCGTCGATGGCGCTTGCCAGAACGCGCGCGCTCAAGCCAGAACGGCCATGCTGATTGCGATTCCAATCGTCCATGGCGCCGAGTACGGCCTCGCTCTGGTGTACCGCGAAAACCGGGCCTTCGGCGAGCACGTTGAGGTGTTTGTCGGTTACGATCGTCGCAATCTCGATGATGAGATCGGACTCCGGTTTGAGGCCGGTCATTTCCAAATCGATCCAAATGAGATTCTCGGGAGATTTCATGGTGTCTCGGCAGCCAAAAGCGGCATGGTAGCAGAGCAAACGGAGGCGAAACGCGCCGGCGGTGGCAGCACGGTGCTCGCCAGCTACGGCCGCGGCGTCTTGGTGCAGGCGGACGGGACGACGCTGCACTGCGCACTGTCGGGGCGCAAGCAGCGCATCGTATGCGGCGATCGGGTCGCCTGGGCATTCCCGCCCTCCGCCGATGGACCGTCCGTGCAGTCCGTCGAGCCGCGCCGCAATCTGATCGAGCGCATCGACGCGCGCGGCCGCGCCGAGCCTGTCGCGGCCAACATCGACCGGCTGGCCATCGTGGTGGCCGCGGAACCGGCACCTGATTGGTTCCTGGTCGACCGCTACTGGGCGGGCGCGGCCTTGAAGGATTTGGACGGCCTGCTCATCGTCAACAAGCGGGATCTGGGAACGGAATCCATCCAGCCGGAACTCGAGACCTACCGCGCCTTGCGCTTGAATTGCGTCGAAGTGGCCGCTCAATCGGGAACGGGCATGGCCGACCTCGAGCGCGGCCTCGCGCGGCGGCGTGACGCTTCTCGTCGGCCAGTCAGGCGTCGGCAAATCCTCGCTGGTCAACGCCTTGATCCCGGATGCCGCAGCGCAAACCGCCGAACTGACCCGCGACGTCGAGGGGCGGCACACCACCACCACGGCGCGCTGGTACGCGCTGGGGGCGCGTCGGCGATCATCGATGCGCCGGGCGTACGCGACTTTGCGCCGCCGGCCAGCCTGGTGCGCGCGGCGGAGCGCGGATTCGTCGAGATCCACGCGGCGCAGCGCTCACTGCCGCTTCAAGGATTGCCGGCACATGGAGGAACCCGGCTGCGCCGTGCGCATCGCCGTCGTGGCCCGGGAAATCGCTCCGCGCGCCGCTACGAAAGCTATCGGCGCCTGTTTCGCCTGTACGAAAAGCTCGCCTCTTAGGGGAACACGCCTCAGGAAACGGTGGTGCGTCCGGCCAGCGCATGCGCCAAGGTGCCGCCGTCGACGTACTCCAGCTCGCCGCCCGACCGGCACGCCATGGGCGATGCGCGATGCCTTCAGCCCCAGGCGCAGCGCCAGCTCGCCCAGGTAGTGCGCCGTCGCCTCCCCCTCCGCCGTGGGATTGGTGGCGAGAATCACTTCGCGAACTTCGCCCTCGCCCAGCAGCCGCTCGAAGTCGTCCAATCCGAGCTCCGCCGGCCCCACTCCGTCGAGCGGCGACAAATGCCCCATCAGCACGAAGTAGCGGCCGCGAAATCCGCCGGACTGCTCGATCGCGACCACGTCGGCGGGCGACTCGACCACGCAGAGCTGCGCCACGTCGCGCTGCGTCGAGGCGCAAATCGTGCAGAACTCGCTCTCCGTCAACATGCGGCAGCGCTTGCAATGCCCGACGCTGTCGAGCGCTTCGGCCAGTGCCTGGCTCAATATCTTGCCGCCATCGCGGTCGCGCTCCAACAGATAAAACGCCATTCGCTGCGCGGACTTCGGGCCGACGCCGGGAAGACAACGCAGAGAATCGATCAGGCGTGCGAGCGTTGGGGTGTACTTCATCGATGCGCCGCGTTGCTCAAAACGGCAGCTTCATGCCCGGCGGAAGATTCAGTCCGGACATGAGGCCCGGAGTACTTCTCCTGGCTGCGCGCCGCGATCTTGCGTACCGCATCGTTGAAGGCGGCCACGAGCAAGTCTTCGAGCATGTCCTTGTCTTCGCCGAGCAGCTTCGGCTCGATGATCACTTTCTTCGCTTCGTGGTGCCCGTTCAGCGTCACCTTGACCATGCCCGCGCCGGACTCGCCCGTGACTTCGATCGCCGCGAGCTCGGCCTGCGCCTTCTTCATGGTCTCCTGCATCTGCTGCGCCTGGCGCATCAGATTGCCCAATCCACCCTTCATCATGCCCATCTCCTCCTGGCTAGTTCGCAGGTTTCACCGAAGCCGCGTCCACATCGGCACCGAAGCGTTCGCGCAGCCCCTTGACCGTGGGATCCGCCTCGAATGCCGCCGCGGCGCGCAGCGGTCCTATCCTGTTCCTGCAGCAGGCGCTGGCGCGCGGGCGTGTCCAGGGTCGATTGCGCCGTCTCGAACGTCAGGCGGATGTCCCTGCCCAAGATACTTCGACAAGCCCTGCGCGAGCTTGTCCTCGATGGGCCGCGTGCGCCGATCCGCGGTCGCTTGATCGAGCTTCAAAACCAAGAGGTTGTGCTCGAAGGCGGCCGGCACGCAATTCAAGGCAAACTGGCGCACCATGCCGCTCAAATTGGCCGCCTCGACCACCGCGGGCCAGTTGCCGGCATCGATGCGCGTCAAGCGCTCGCCGGAGGCATCGGGCGCGGCGGCACCTGCCGTGGCTGCCTCGGGCGCGGCCGGCTCGGGCGAGGCGATAGCCGGTGCGCCACGGCGCACGCGCATCGCCGGCGGCCGATCCCGGGGCCGCCGTGCGGCCGTTTGTGTTGCCGTGAATCGCCGCGGCAGTCGGGACGAAATGCCAGCATGCGCAGCAACGTCATTTCGAATCCGATGCGAGGATCCGGCGCCATGCTCAAGTCGCGGCGCCCGTTCAAGGCGATCTGATAGTAGAGCTGAACGTCCTCGGGCGAAATCGCCTGCGCGAGCCGCGTCAGTGAATCCGCGTCGAACTCCTCGTCCTGGAGCGCGGCCTCGGGCACGATTTGCACGATCGCAATGCGCTGCAGAAATGCCGCCAGCTCGATCAGCGCGCGATCGTAGTCAGGCGCATCGCGATCGAGTTCCTTGACCTCGCCAGCAGCGCGGAGCCGTCTCCGCGCGAGCCAGCGCATCGATGAGCCGGCCCACATGTCCGCGATCGATGGTGCCGAGCATGGCGCGCGTGTCGGCCTCGTTCAACGAGCCGCCGCCGAAAGCGATCAGCTGGTCCATCAAGCTCAAGGCATCGCGCATGCTGCCCTCGGCCGCGCGCGCCAGCAGCGCCATCGCCGCCGGATCGAACTGCAGATTCTCCGCCCCGGCGATGAACTTCAAGCGCTCGCCGATGAGGGACGCCGGCAGCCGCTTGAGGCTGAACTGCAGACAGCGCGACAGCACGGTCACGGGAAGCTTTTGCGGATCGGTGGTCGCCAGCAGGAATTTGACGTGCGGCGGCGGCTCCTCCAGCGTTTTGAGCAGGGCATTGAAGGAATGATTCGAGAGCATGTGCACCTCGTCGATGAGGTACACCTTGTAGCGGCCCCGGGTCGGCGCGTACTGCACGTTGTCGAGCAGTTCGCGGGTGTCGTCCACCTTGGTGCGCGAGGCCGCATCGACCTCGATGAGATCGACGAACCGGCCCTCGTCGATCTCCCGGCATGCGGCGCAAATGCCGCAGGGATTCGAACTCACGCCCGCCGTCTCGCAATTCAGCGATTTGGCCAAAATGCGCGCGATCGTGGTCTTGCCGACCCCGCGGGTGCCCGTGAACAAAAACGCGTGGTGCACCTTGCCGCTGTCGAGCGCATTGCCGAGAGCGCGCAGCACATGTTCCTGCCCGACCATTTCGGCAAACCGCTTGGGGCGCCATTTACGCGCTAGTACGATGTAGCTCATAGACGGATGATTTTAGCTGCGGAACACCACAGTCGCGTGGCTTTTAGGAGGCGGCCCGCGCCAGCAGGACTTCGGCGCCCGACTTAAAGCCGCTACCGCTGCTCCCTTCCGGGCCTGACGGGGTTCGTGGCCAGTCGTCGCGAAGATGCAAACGCGAGCCGCCATAGACTCACTGTTACCGTAAATTGGCGCGGAGACGGGTGGGATCTCGTCGATCCGCCCTCGCCCTCCGGGCCGCCCTGACGGCGTTGCATCGGCTCGCTTCGTACGATGCACCTTTCCAGGCGTGCGCCTTCGACCGCTCGGCCACCTCCTCGCCATAAACACGCTCGATCCTACCTTTGGCGGGAGGGTGGGATTCGAACCCACGAACACGGTTAGGTGTTACACACTTTCCAGGCGTGCGCCTTCGACCGCTCGGCCACCTCTCCGCGCGGCCGCAAGGGTACCGGAGGTGACCCGGGCGATCAAATTTAAGGAGGCGCAGAGCCTTGAGGCGCCGGAACCTTGGGTACTGGGGGGGCCGGCTCCGGAGCCGTGCGCAGCTCGCTGGCCGCCTTATTGGGCGGCGCCGGCTGGTAACGCGGCGGAATGTCCAGACAGGCGTCCTTCGGACCCGGGGGAGGCAGCGCTAGGCCCACGGTGGGAATCACCAAGGCGCCCTGGGTATTCGGCGAATCCAGCCCCTCCGGCACTTTCAGCGGCGCCACCTGGCCGGCCCGCTGATATTCCTGGGGCGTATGGCAATCCGGTGTCAGTTTGCTGAATAAGTGACAGCCGCTCATGAGCGCTGCAGCGGCAATCAACATCAAAACTCGATCAAGACTCATGCTGCTTGGTCCTCAAGAATAACTCCGGCGGCCTGCATAGCGCGCAGCACGGTTTCTTGGTGCGCAGCCGACAATTCGACCAATGGTAAACGGATTGCGTTCCCCATGAGGCCCATTCTCGCCACCGCCCATTTGACCGGTATGGGGTTCGCTTCGATAAACAGATCCCTATGCAAGGCCTGCAGGCTCGAATCGATCGCCCGCGCCTTGGCCAAATCCCCTGAAAGAGCCGCATCGCAGGCCTCGCGCATGCGGCGCGGCGCGACGTTGGCCGTCACCGAAATGACTCCGCGCGCTCCGACGCCCATCAAATCCACGGCCGTGGCATCATCGCCCGACAGCAGCGTGAACTCCGGCGGCACAGGCACTCTGCAATTCGCGCGCCCGGCTCAACGAGGCCGTCGCTTCCTTGAGCGCTACGATCTGGGGATTCCGCGCCAATCGCGCGACGGTGCCGGGCAAGAGATCCACGGCGGTGCGGCTGGGCACATTATACAGGATAACGGGTGCCTCGGAGGCCTCGGCGGCCGCCGTGAAATGCCTGTAAAGCCCCTCTTGTGTGGGCTTGTTGTAGTACGGGGTGACCAACATCACCGCATCGACGCCCAGGCGCGACAAGGCGCGGGTCCGCGCCACGGTGCCGGAGGTCGAATGCGTGCCCGATCCGACGATCACCTTGACCTTGCCGCGGCAGCGCGCGACCGCCCGGCGGGTCAATTCCTCGATTTCATCCAGGGACAGCGTCGGGGACTCGCCCGTGGTGCCCGCGACGACGATCCCGGATCGGTGCCTTCGCGCGCATGAAAATCCAGCAATCGCTCCCACGCGGGCCAGTCCAGGCCGCCATCCGTCGGTCATCGGCGTCACTATCGCTACCATGCTTCCGGAAAACATCGAGAGGGCTCCGCAGGAAATATCGCTACCTTAAGTGGCGTGACTCACCCTGGCAAGCGCCCATCCGGTAGAATTTGCACCGATGAAACAACATATCGTGATTTCCGCGGTCGGCGGCGACCGCGTCGGCATGGTCCATGAACTTTCCAAGGCGATTGCCGACTGCGGCGGGAGCATCAGCGAAAGCCGCATGACCTCGCTCGGCAACGAGTTCGCCATGCTGCTGCTGGTGAACGGCAATTGGCACACCCTCGCCAAGCTCGAGGGCGAGTTCAAGAAGCTGGCCGACGCCACCGGCATGAACATTCAATTGCGGCGCACCGAAGAGCGCGCGGCGCGCAATGACATGCTGCCCTATTCCATCGACGTGGTATGCCTCGACCAGACCGGCATCGTCGCGGGGCTGTCCGGATTCTTTGCACAACGCAGTGTCGACATCGCCGAATTGTCGACTCGCTCGTATGCGGCCGCGCATACCGGAGCGCCGATGTTTTCGGTGCAGATGATCGTGAACGTGCCGAGCCGGCTGCACATCGGAGTGCTGCGCGAGGAGTTCATGGATTTCTGCGATCACCTGAACTTGGATGCCATTTTCGAACCCGTAAAGAGCTGATCGCCCATGAGCACGATTGACATCGGCAAGAAGGCGCCGCAATTCACCCTCGAAGGCACCGGCGGCAGTTGGTCGCTGAGCGACGCGGCCGGCGGCCCCGTCGTCATTTATTTCTATCCGCGCGACAACACGCCGGGCTGCACCCAGGAAGGCGCGGACTTTGCGGCGGCCCATGCTCAATTCAAGCGGGCCAAGGCGCAGATCGTCGGCATCTCCGCCGACAGCCTGGCGGCGCACGAGAAATTCAAGCAGAAGATGGCGTTTCCCTTCGAACTGCTCAGCGATCCGGACAAAAAGGTCTGCAAGCTGTACGACGTGATTCAGGAAAAGAGCATGTACGGCAAGAAATTCTTGGGCATCGAGCGCAGCACCTTCCTGATCGACGGCAAGGGTGTGCTGCGGCACGTCTGGCGCAAGGTCAAGGTGAACGGCCACGCCGCGGCGGTACTGGCGGCGGTGAAAGCACTGTGACCGGCAGCGCTGCGGCCGCCGGGAGCCGCGGCCGCGAAAAGCCGTCAGGCCAAGCAAGAGCGCCGCATATTCGTGTTGGACACGAATGTGCTGATGCACGACCCGACCGCCATCTTCCGCTTCGAAGAGCACGACATCTATATTCCGATGACCGTGCTCGAGGAACTCGACGCCGGCAAAAAGGGGCTGTCGGAGTCGGCGCGCAACGTGCGTCAAGTCAGCCGCTTTCTCGATGAGCTGATGAAGGGCGCCAGCAAGAAACAGATCGACCGCGGGCTCGCGCTGCCCACCGCGGTGCCGATCAATCACGGCAAGCGGCCGCCCGGCGGCCGGCTGTTCTTCCAGACTCAATTGCTGGAATCCGTGCTGCCGGACAGCCTGCCGGGACATGGGGCGGACAACGCGATCCTGGCCAATACGCTGGCGCTGCAGCAGAAATTCCGCAGCGCCCGAGTCACCCTGGTTTCGAAAGACATCAATTTGCGGATCAAGGCGGCCATCCTCGGCGTGCAGGCCGAGGACTATTCGAGCGACAAGACCATCGAGGACGCGGATCTGCTCGCCAGCGGCGTGCAGCAGCTGCCGCCGAATTTCTGGGAAAAGCACGGCAAGGGCATGGAATCCTGGCAGCAGCAGAGCCGCACCTTTTATCGGGTGCGCGGACCTCTGGTGCGCGAATGGCATACCAATCAATTCGTCTACGATCCCGGCGAGAACGGCGTCGAGGCCGTCGTTCGCAAGCTCGAGGGCGAATCGGCGATTCTGGAACTCGACATCGACTACCGCGCCGAACGCAACAATGTCTGGGGCGTCACCGCGCGCAACCGCGAACAGAATCTTGCGTTGAATCTGCTGATGGACCCGGAAATCGATTTCGTGACCGTGCTCGGCCCCGCCGGCACCGGCAAAACCCTGCTGACCCTGGCGGCCGGGCTGGCGCAAACCCTGGATCACAATCGCTTCAGCGAAATCATCATGACGCGCGTCACGATTCCCTTGGGCGAGGACATCGGATTTCTGCCGGGCACCGAAGAGGAGAAAATGGAGCCCTGGATGGGCGCGCTGATGGACAACCTGGAAGTCTTGACGCAGGGCCAGCCCGGCGGCACCTGGGGACGCGGCGCCACGAACGACCTGCTCAGGCACCGCATCAAGATCCGCTCCTTGAACTTCATGCGGGGCCGCACCTTCCTGAACCGCTTCATCATCATCGATGAGGCTCAGAATCTGACCCCCAAGCAGATGAAGGCCCTGGTCACCCGCGCGGGTCCCGGCACCAAGCTGGTCTGTCTGGGGAATATTGCGCAGATCGACACGCCCTACTTGACGGAAACCACGTCCGGTCTCACCTACGTGGTCAACCGGTTCCACGGCTGGGCGTTTTCGGGCCATATCACCCTGGTCCGCGGCGAACGCTCGCGCCTGGCGGACTACGCCTCCGAAGTTCTTTGATTTGGCGGGGGATATGAGCGAACTTTGGGTCCGGCAACCGTACTCCAAGGAGCTTTACGGAGGCCGAATGTCACTGTTGAAGTCCCTGTCCGCGTTCGCCGCTGCAGCGGCCGTCAGCGCCAGCGTCAGCGTGGGCTGGGCCGACGGCTTGGGCATGGGCTCGAGCGCCGTCGATCAAGATCTGCCGGATTTGGGAAGCCCCGCGACCGCCGCCGTATCGCTCGACGAGGAGTATCAGGCCGGCGTGGGTTGGTTCGCCCAAATGCGCCAGACAGGGCAGGTCCTCGAAGATCCCGAGGTCAGCGATTACATTCAGGAAATCGGCCACAGCCTGTCGAGCCACGCCGAGGAAGGCCAGCATCAGTTCTACTACTTCGTCGCTGAAGGACCCGATCATCAACGCCTTCGCCATGCCGGGCGGCTTCATCGCCATCAACAGCGGCTTGATACTGGCGACCCGCAACGAGAATGAACTGGCCGGCGTGATGGCGCACGAAACCGCGCACGTCACCCAGCGGCATCTCGTGCGCGCAACTCCTCGATCAAAGTCATGCCGGGCCTGATGTCCACCGCCGCGATGCTGGCCGCCATTCTATTGGGCGCGACGGCGGGCCGAGGCGATCCCGGCGCCATGGAGGGAGCCATCCTCGCCACTCAGAGCGCCGCGATTCAGCACCAGATCAATTACACGCGCGGCCAGGAATTCGAGGCCGACCGGATCGGCATCGGCACCATGGCGAGCGCCGGCTACGATCCGTTGGGCATGGCGAGCTTTTTCGACTACATGGTCGCACAGTCGCCCGATCCGAGCCGGGTCAAGGCCGTTCGAGTTCTTGATCGATCACCCCTTGTCTGCGGATCGCGTCGCGGAGGCGCGCAACCGCGCGGAACAGATCGGCCGCATTCGCCATACGGATTCCTTGAGCTATACGCTGATGCGCGAGCGGCTTGAGATCGCTGGTGGGCAATCCGCAGATGGCGCGCGAATACTACGTCAACCTGATCAAGAACGGCGGCGGCCTGAACATCGAGGAGCGCTATGGCAAGGACGTCGCGGACATCGCGACGCGCAATCCCGCCGCGGCCATCCCCGATCTGCAGGCGCTCGTGAAAGAGTATCCGAAGGTGAATCAATTCTACGGCGCGCTCGGCCAGGCGTATCTGGCGAACGGCCAGATGAAGGAATCGCAGGCGGTGCTGGACAAGGCGGTGAATCTATTTCCCGCGCAATGCGCCCATCACCATCCGTCTCGCCGAAACCCTGATGCATGCGGGCGACAACAAGCGGGCGCATCTCATACTGGACGATCTGTTCAATGTGGTGGAGCCGACGCCCGATCAGACCCGGCTGATCGCGAAGGCCGCCAACGCCGCCGGCGACCTCGCCGATTCGTACTACTACATGTCGTACTACTATTTGATGAACGGCGATCTCAAGATGGCGGCGAACCAGCTGGAACTGGGCTTGAGCATGCCGGGATTGGACCCCATTCAGCGCGCGCGCATCAGCGCGCGTCTCGAAGAGGTGCGCGCCGCGATGCCCAAGGATCGAAAAAACACGGTCGCCGACGACAACGGCGACGGCAACGGCCGGCATTGACGGACCGCGCCGCCATCGGCCGCTGTATTGCGGCCGCCGACCCCTGTATCGTTCCGCTACCCGATTTGATCTATTAGGGAGAAGTCACAAATGCTGAAAGTATGGTATGCGCGCGCGGCGCTCGGCGTGATCTGCTGTCTTGAGCGTTAGCGCCTGCGTCACGCTTGCCGCCCAACAGCCAGCGCGTGCCGCAAGATCCGTGGGAGTCGTGGAACCGCGGGGTCTACAGAGTCAACGACAAGCTCGATCGCGCCATCGCCAAGCCGGTGGCCAAGGCCTATGTGCGCGTCGTGCCCTCGCCCATCCGTACCGGCGTCACCAATTTCTTCGCCAATCTCAACACGCCGACGGTCATGATCAACGACGCCTTGCAGGGAAAATTCCTGGCGGCGGCGAATGATCTCGGCCGCTTCCTGCTCAATTCGACCGTGGGAGTGGGCGGCATACTCGATCCCGGCCACGCCGGCGGGATTGGCGCGCAACGACGAGGATTTCGGGCAGACCCTCGGCCATTGGGGCGTGCACCCCGGTCCTTTCGTGGAACTGCCCATACTCGGACCCTCGGATGTGCGCGATGCATCGAGCAAAGTCGTGGACACCTACACCAATCCCCGCCAGTACATCCGCAACGACTATGTGAAGTACGGCCTCTATCTGCCGTATCTGCTCGACACGCGCGCAGCCCTGCTGCCCTTGGATGAGACATTGAAGAATGTCTATGACCCGTACGCCTTCATCCGCGACGCCTATTTACAGCGCCGCGCCTACCTGGTGTCCGACGGGAAAGTGACACAGGAAGCGCCCTTGGTCGACCCCGGCGAGGAGGCCCCTGATTCCAACACCCCGCCCGGCACGCCGCCACCGGCGCCCACCCCGCCTGGGGCGCCCACCCCGCCTGGGGCCCCCACCCCGCCTGGGGCGGCGCCACCGGCGTCGGCGCCGCCGACCGGGGGTACACCCTAGCCCGGGAAAGAACCCGGCTTACGGCCCGCTAGCGCCGGAACCCGTGGGCGTGGGCGTGGGCATAGCCATAACCATGGAAGCCGTAGCCGTAGCCGCGGAAGCCATATCCAAAGCGGCCATAGTAGTAAGGGTAAGGGTAGTAAGGACGACCGTAGTAGTACGGTGCATACACACCCACAGCGGGCGGATAGGCCACCACCGGCGGCGCGGCCAGCGCGACCCCCGGCAATCCGATCCCTACGCCGACGTAAACACGCGCCTCGGCAGGCTTGGTATAGCCCATTGCGGCGATCCCGAGAGCGGCCGTAATCGCGAGCGCGGCTAACTTGTGCATGGCGGAATTCCTCGAATCGATTGTACTCGAGGAATACAACGCGCCGCCGGCGCGCAGGTTGACGAACTCAGCCGGGAACCAACAGTTCCTCGACCTCGCTCAGGCGCGCCAGCTGCTGCAATTGGGACGGAATATTCTCGTATCGCAGGGTTCGATTCGCGCTCTTGGCCACGCTCAGCCACTCGATCAGCAAGGCAAGTCCCGCACTGTCGCTCGCGGTGACGCCGGCCAGATCGATCACAGCAGGCCTCGTTGCGGCCGATCGCCTCCGTGCCCGCGGACAGCAAGCCGCTCACCGTCGTGAAATGCAGCGACCCGATCACGCGCGAGCGCTCGCCTCCCTGAACTTCGAATGAGGCGTCCTGCTGGGCGTTGCCGCTATGCTTGCGTCTGACGATCAATGGCTGCTCGGCGCAGACGCTCGGCGCCCGCTCCGGCCTTGTCTTGGGCCTCCAGCCGATTGATCACTTCATCCAGTCCCTTTTGCTGAATTTCCGCCCCGAAATCGGTGCGGAAACTCTTGACGTAGGAAATGCCTTCGATGACGACATCCCAGGCCTTCCATACCCCGTCGATCTTGCGCAAGCTGAAGTTGACCGGCACTTTCTCTCCGGAGGATTTCTTCACCTCGGTTCGAACGGTGGCCATGGTGTCGCCGGGATCGCCCTTGTACGGCAGAATCACGAAGCGATCGGCCGTGAAGTCACCAACGCCGCGCCGTAGTTGCGCAGCAGCGAATGGTAGAACGCATCGACAAAGCGCTTGCGCTGGTCGGGAGTCGCGGTTCGCCAGTACTGGCCCAGTACGAGCCGCGCCGCATATTCGGTGTCGAAATTCGGCAGCAGCACGTTGGCCACCAAGGCGTCGAGCTTCGCCGGATCCTTCGCATACATCGCTCGGTTGGCGTCCAGTTCCTGCAGCATGCGCTTCGCAGAATTCTCCACCAGTTCCTGCGGGCCCAGGGTGCTCGGGGCGGCGGTCGGCACCGCCGCCGGGGTGTCCGCGGCGTACGCTCCGCCCGCTATTGTCGAAGCGAGCATGGCCGAGGCGACGGCGACAGCCGTAAATTTCATCATTGCGTTTTCTCCGTAGCTTTGGGTGCAGCGGCCGCGGGGCGCATCCGTCTGCGTTTTGCCGGAATCCGACTGTGCGCCGCTTTTCGTAAAGTTCGCCAACACCTGACCGATCAAATTTTCGAGCACGAACGCGGACTGCGTAAAGTCGATCTGATCCTTGTTCTTCAGATAAGTATCGGCGCCGCCGGCGGTAATGCCGATGAACTTGCCTCCCAGCAGACCCTGCGTGTAGATGCTCGCGTCGCTGTCGGTCGGGATCTGATTGTAGCGCGCATCCATGCGCATGCGTGACGACCGCCTTGTACTCCTTGGTATCGAAGCCGATCTTCGTGACGCGCCCCATCTCGACGCCCGACATGGACACCGGAGCGCCCACCTTGAGATCGCCGATATTGTCGAACTTCGCCGTCAGATCGTAGTGCGGCTTGCTGCCGAAGGACAGACCGCGGCTGGTGGTTTGCGTGGTGAGAAAAAACAGCGCCGCAAAACCGAGCAGCACGAATGTGCCGGTGCCGAGATTCAACGTTCGTGACTTGCGCATGGCGATACCCCTTTACAGAAACGCGGCAGTGATCAAATAGTCGAAGAACAAGATGACCACGGCGGAGGTGACGACGGTGCGGGTGGTCGCGCGGCCGACGCCCTCCGCCGTCGGCGTCGCATAGTATCCCTCGTACACCGCGATCAGACTGCACGCGACCCCGAAGATACAGCTCTTGACGATGCCCTCATTGATGTCCGACAGGCCGACGGAAGCTTGCATCTGCGACCAGAAGCTGCCTGCGTCGACGCCCATGATCTGCACTCCGATGAGCTGCGCTCCGTAGATGCCGATGACGCTGAATATGGCGGCGAGCAGCGGCATCGCGATCACGCCGCCCAGGAATCGCGGCACCACCACCCGTCGGATCGGATCCACCGCCATCATTTCCATGGCCGACAGCTGATCCGTGGCGCGCATCAAGCCCAGTTCGGAGGCCAAGCGCGGTCCCCGCCCGCCCGGCGAACAGCAGCGCCGTGACCACGGGACCCAGCTCTTTGACCAGCCCGATGGTCGCCGCCGTGCCCAGGGCCTCTTCGGAACCGAATCGCTGCAGCAGCTCGAATCCTTGCAGCCCGAGCACCATCCCGACGAACAAACCCGACAGCATGATGATGACCAGCGACAGGGCGCCGGCGTTATAAATCTGCTGCGCGATCAAATCGACTCTCATCAGAGCGCGCGGCGCCTCGGCCACCAGGCGCAGCAGGAAACGCACCACCGAACCGAGCCCCATCAGCGACTCGATCAGGCTTTCCCAGAGCTCCCTGATCAGCTTCACGGTTCCTCGCCGCGGGCGAGCAGTTCGCCGAAGTAGTCCGGCGCCGGGAAATGGAACGGCACCGGGCCGTCGGCCAGACCGCCCATGAATTGCCGCACGATTTCCGACGGATAGGAGTGCAGCTGCTGCGGCGTCCCCTTGGCAACCACCTTGCCCCCGGAGAGCAGAAAAACCGCATCGGCCACGGTCGAGATCTCCTGCACATCGTGCGAGACGACGATGCTGGTGATGCCGAGCGCGTCATTCAAGCGCCGGATCAACCGCAATATGACTCCCAGGGAGATGGGATCGAGGCCCACGAAGGGCTCGTCGTAGATCAGGATTTCCGGATCCATGACGATGGCTCGCGCCAGTGCGACCCGCCGGCTCATTCCGCCGGACAGCTCCGAGGGCATGAGTTCGGCAGCGCCGCGCAATCCCACCGCCTGCAGCTTGGTGAGCACCAACTGGCGGATGAGCCGCTCGGGCAGATCGGTGTGCTCGCGCAGCGGGAAGGCGACGTTCTCGAAGACGCTCAGGTCGGTCAGCAGCGCTCCGTTCTGAAACAGCATCCCCATGCGACGCCGCAGCACGTACAAGTCCGAGCGCCGCACCCCGCGCAACTCCTGCCCCGCCACCACGATGGAACCGCTGTCGGCGTGCACTTGGCCCGTGATCAGCCGCAGCAGAGTCGTCTTGCCGGTACCGCTCGGTCCCATGACAGCCGTGACGCGGCCGCGCGCAAAGTCCATGTCGAGTCCGGCAAACACCGGGCGGCCGTTGATCGCGTAATCGACATTACGAATTTCAATGATGGAGGCGGATTGGTTCAATGGTATGGCTGTCGAGCTTGGCGTCCCTGTGACGCCAAGCACCTTAACAGAGCGCGCAGCTTCAAGCCGCGGAGACTTCCATAGAGCCCTTGTAGGCTCCCACCGCCGCCAAGCCGTTCAACTTCGCGCGAACGAACAGCGCCTGCTGGCCGCCGGAAAATCCCGTCGATTTTCCGCCCCAGGCGCTGAGCGCAGTCTCCTGCAGCGCCCGCCCGTAGCTGAACGTCAGCGTCCACGGCAGCGGACCGGCGGCATTCATCAGGCTCAAATGCGCAGTCGCCTCGACGGGACTTTGGCCTCCCGACAAGAACGCGATGCCGGGCACCGCGGAGGGTACTTGACGCTTCAGCGTGCGCACCGTGGCCTCCGCGACTTGCTCGGGGCTGGCCTTTTGCGGGCTCTTCTTGCCGGGCACCACCATGTTCGGCTTGAGGATCATGCCTTCGAGGACTACGCGCGCGGCGAACAAGTGCCCGAACACGCGGTCCAGCACGACGTTGGTGACCTCTTCGCAGCGCTCCAAGCGTATGGGCGCCATCCATCAGGACTTCGGGCTCGACGATGGGCACGATTCCCGCCTCTTGGCACAGCGCCGCGTAGCGCGCCAGTGCCTTCGGCATTGGCGTCGATGGCATAGCGGCTCGGAATTCCGGACCCGATGTCGATCACCGCGCGCCACTTCGCAAATCTCGCGCCCAGCTTGTGGTATTCGGCTGAGCCGTTCGCGCAACCCGTCGAGACCCTCGGTGATGGTTTCGCCGGGAAAGCCCGGCCAGCGGCTTCGCTCCCATGTCGACTTTGATGCCGGGCAGCATTCCATGCTGCGACAGATAGGCGGGAAACGGCACGCCGTCCTTGGTCTTCTGGCGCAGGGTCTCGTCATACATGATGACGCCGCTGATGTATGTCCTTCGCGCCGGGCGCGGTAAACAGCATCTCGCGGTACGCGCGCCGATTCTCTTCCGTGGATTCGAGCTTGATGCTGTCGAAGCGTTTCTTGATGGTGCTCGTACTCTCGTCGGCAGCCAAAATCCCTCTGCTTTTTGCGACTAGCGCACGCGCCGTGGCGTTCAGTTCTACCGTGTTCATGTCTGGCGTGTCTCGTTGATATGGACGGGTGTCGGACAGGGCAAGGATAACAAAATCAGGTTCAAACCGCCCCGTGGTGGACCTCCAATTCAAATAGGACTAAAATAGTCCCACATGAATGCTTCGACCCGGGGCGTAGGCTCTATATGCTGCGAATGGGAAAATTGACCGACTACGCGACCGTCGTGCTGGCTAGTCTAGCGCAAGAGCCCGCGCGGCACCGCGCGGCGGCGGAATTAGCGGAGCGCACGCGCCTCAGCCGGCCCACCGTGAGCAAGGTGCTCAAGGAGTCTGCAGCGCGCCGGCATGGTGATTTCCTCGCGCGGCGCCCAAGGCGGCTATCGCCTGGCGCGAGGCCCCGAGCAGATCACCGCGGCGCAGATTCTCGATGTATTCGAAGGGCCGATCGCCATCACCGAATGCAGCGGCGCCTCGAGCCAGTGCGGAATCGAGCGCCAGTGCCGCGTCGGCGGCGCGTGGCAGCGGGTGAACGCCGCGATCCGCCGCGCACTGGAAGAGGTCACGCTGCGCGCAACTGGCGGGACTGGATTCCACCACCCTGCGGGTCGCCGACCTGGCGTCGGAAATTCGCGTGAAACCTGATGCGATCCGTGGTGAATACCGGAAAACCGTCCCCATTTAAATGATCAAACCGCAACGCAACGCAACTGGAAGACTCTGTGTCTAGCAAATCTCAAGAAGTCGAAGCCCTGCTCGCCCAAAAATATCGGCATGGCTTCATCACCGATATCGAATCCGACAGCCTGCCGCCCGGGCTCGATGAGAATGTCGTGGCCGCCATATCGAAGAAGAAGCACGAGCCGCAGTTTCTGCTCGACTGGCGGCTGAAGGCCTTTCGGCACTGGCAGACCATGCAGGAGCCGACTTGGGCGCACGTGCACTACAAGCCCATCGACTACCAGGACATCTCGTATTACTCGGCGCCGCGGGCGCCGGCGAATGCGCCCAAGAGCCTCGACGAGGTGGACCCGAAGCTGCTCGCGACCTACGCCAAGTTGGGCATTCCCTTGCACGAGCGCGCGCGCCTTGCCGGCGTCGCGGTCGACGCCGTATTCGACAGCGTGTCCGTGGCCACGACCTTCAAGGAAAAATTGGGCAAGGCCGGGCGTCATCTTTTGCTCGTTCTCCGATGCGGTACGCGATCATCCGGAGCTCATCGAGCGCTATCTCGGCAGCGTCGTGCCGCCGGGCGACAATTTCTTCGCGGCCCTGAATTCGGCGGTGTTCTCCGACGGCTCCTTCGTCTACGTGCCGCCGGGCGTGCGCTGCCCGATGGAACTGTCGACTTACTTTCGCATCAACGCCGCCAAGACCGGCCAATTCGAGCGCACCTTGATCATCGCCGCCGAGGCCGCGTCGGTGAGCTACTTGGAAGGCTGCACGGCGCCCATGCGCGATGAGAACCAGCTGCATGCCGCCGTGGTGGAACTGGTGGCGCTCGACGATGCGCAGATCAAGTACTCGACCGTGCAGAACTGGTACCCCGGCGATGAAAACGGCCTGGGCGGCATCTACAACTTCGTCACCAAGCGCGGCGAGTGCCGCGGCCGCAATTCCAAGATCTCCTGGACCCAGGTGGAGACCGGATCGGCCATCACCTGGAAATACCCGAGCTGCGTGCTTGAAGGGCGAGAACTCGATCGGCGAATTCTATTCGGTGGCGGTCGCCAACAATTATCAGCAGGCGGACACCGGCACCAAGATGATCCACATAGGCCGCAACACCAAGAGCACCATAGTCTCCAAGGGCATCTCGGCCGGTCATGCCGAGAATACCTACCGCGGTCTGGTGAAAATCCTGCCGAGCGCCGCGGGCGCGCGCAATTTCACCCAATGCGATTCCCTGCTGATGGGCCCGAAATGCGCGGCGCACACCTTTCCCTACATGGAAGTCAAGAATCCGACCGCGACCGTCGAGCACGAGGCCAGCACCTCCAAAATCGGCGAGGACCAGCTGTTCTACTGCCTGCAGCGCGGCATCTCGGCCGAGGACGCGGTCAACATGATCGTCAGCGGATTCTGCAAAGTGGTGTTCAAGGAACTGCCGATGGAATTCGCGGTCGAGGCGCAGAACCTGTTGAGCGTGAGTCTGGAAGGCGCCGTCGGCTAGACGGCTCGAGAGAGAATGATCTTGCTTAAAATTACCGACTTGAGCGCCCGCGTCGCGGGCAAAGACATACTGAAGGGCGTCAACCTCGAGGTCCGCGCCGGCGAGGTGCATGCCATCATGGGCCCGAACGGCTCGGGCAAGAGCACTCTCGCCCAGGTGCTGGCCGGCCGCGAGGACTACGAAGTCACCGGCGGCTCGGTGACTTTCGAGGGCCGCGACCTCCTGGCGCTGCCCCCCGAAGAGCGCGCCCGCGCCGGACTGTTCCTCGGGTTTCAGTATCCGGTGGAAATTCCCGGCGTCAACAACGTCTATCTGCTGAAGGCGGCGCTCAATGCGAAACGCAAGGCGGCCGGCGAGCCCGAAGTCGACGCCTATGAATTCCTGACGCTCATCAGGCAGAAGATGAAAGTCATGCAGATGAACGAATCCTTCCTGACGCGCGGCGTCAACGAGGGCTTCTCCGGCGGCGAAAAGAAGCGCAATGAAGTCCTGCAGATGCTGGTCCTGGAACCCAAGCTCGCCATACTGGACGAAACGGATTCCGGGCTCGACATCGATGCGCTCAAAGTCGTATCCGCCGGCGTGAACACTCTGCGCGATCCGAAGCGCGCCGTCGTGCTGGTGACGCACTACCAGCGCCTGCTCGACTACATCGTGCCGGACCAGGTGCACGTGCTGTCGGGCGGCCGGATATTGAAATCGGGCGACAGATCGCTGGCGCAGGAACTCGAGCGCCGCGGCTACGACTGGGTGCAGGAGACCCGGGTCGCATGAGTCCGTCGCCGAAACATCCGCGCCGCAATCGGCGGCGCTGCGTTCCTTCGCCGCCCAATGGCGGGCGCGGTCCGCCGATTCGCTGTCGCCGCTGCGCGAGCAGGCCATGCAGCGATTTCTCAAGCTCGGCCTGCCGACGCCTGCGCGATGAGACTTGGCGCTATACCAACCTGCGCAGCCTCGCCGCGCAGAGCTTCGTGGATGCGCCGCGCAAGACCCGCGGCGAGATCGAGCCGCACGCATCGCTGTCGCTGCTGGGCAAGACCGATCGGGCGGCATCGCTGCTCATGGTCAACGGCTATCCCATCATGCCGTTTGCCGATGGACTAATTAATGGCATAGAAATCAATAGTATAAGAGATATTATCTAAACTAGATCCTAATTCGCTGCGGCGCTATCTGGAACCGCCTGTCGGACGCCGACCAGCAGCGCTGGTCCCTGCTCAACACCGCGCTGTTCATCGACGGCTTGTATCTCAAGATCACCGGCCAGCGTACCGGTGCCGCTGGTCATCCTGCACGTTGCCACCGGCGACGGCGCCGATGACATCGCCTATCCGCGCGTCATCATCGAGGCGGCCCCGGGATCGAGCGCCACCATCATCGAGCACCATGTGACGCAGGGTGAGCACACGCCGCTCACCAATTCCGACACGCATATCGCCCTCAGGCGCGATGCGCAGCTGGAGCACTACCGCGTGTACGCGACGGACGCCGGCGCCACGCATTTCGATTCGCTCAACCTCCACCAGGATCGAGACAGCCGGTGCAAGCAGTTCACCATCGCCCTGGGAGGCGGTTTGGTGCGCACGACGCTCGAGGCGCACCTGGACAAGCCCGGCGCCTCGCTGGACAGCTATTCGCTGCTGGTGGGACATCGAGAACCGGCACGTCGACTGCGTCAATATCGTCACCCACGGCGCGCCCGATACGCGCAGCAGTCAAACGGCGCGCGCCATCGCCAGCGACGCGCAGCCGGGTCATCTTCAACAGCAAGGTGATCGTCAACGCCGGCGCCGTGCGCTGCACAGTCGCAGCAATCCTGCCGCGGCCTGCTGCTGTCGCCGACCGCCGAGATCGATACGCGGCCGCAACTGGAAATTCACGCCGACGAGGTCAAATGCGCGCATGGCGCGACCACCGGGCGGCTCGATCCGGACATGCTGTTCTACATGCTGTCGCGCGGCCTGGACCGCGACACGGCGCAGAGCCTGCTGGTATATCGCCTTCCTCGCCGATGTGCTCACCGGCATGTCGGTGGCCTCGGCGCGGGCCGCGATCGAGAACGCGCTGATCTGCCCAATTACCCGACTCGCAAACCCTGCGGAAATTCCGATGAAAAATATTGCACTGGCCGACCGGACCCGAGACTTCGACGTCGAACGCCTGCGCCGGCAATTTCCCGTGCTGGCGCGCATGGTGCGCGGCAAGCCCCTGGCCTACCTGGACAACGGCGCCTCGGCGCAGCGTCCGAACGCGGTGATCGACGCCGTCGACGACTACGAGCGCCACCACCATGCCAACATCCACCGCGGCGTCCACACCTTGAGCCAGGAAGCGACGGCGATGTACGAGGCCGCGCGGGATCGGCTGGCCGAGTTCATCAATGCCCGCTCGCGGCACGAAATCATTTTCGTGCGCGGCACCACCGAGGCGATCAATCTCGTCGCGCAGAGCTACGCCAGGCCCCTGCTCGAGCCGGGCGATGAGATACTCATCACGCATCTGGAGCACCACGCCAATATCGTGCCCTGGCAGATGGTTTGCGAGCAGACCGGTGCGACGCTCGTGGTCGCGCCCATCGATTCGCGCGGCGAGGTCCACGAGGACGCGGTAACGGCGCTGATGAGCCCGCGCACGCGCCTGTTTGCCTGCGCCCACGTGTCGAATGCCCTGGGCACGGTTCTGCCGATCCGGCGCCTGATCGCCGCCGCCAAGGCGCGCGGCATCGTCACGCTGATCGACGGCGCGCAGGCCGTGCCGCACATGCGCGGTCGATGTGCAGGAACTGGGCTGCGATTTCTACGCGTTCTCCGGCCATAAGATGTTCGGCCCCACCGGCGTCGGCGTCCTGTACGGGCGCGAGCAGCTGCTCGAGCGCATGCCGCCCTGGCAGGGCGGCGGAGAGATGATTCTTGCCGTGACCTTCGCCAAGACCACCTACAACGGCTTGCCCAATAAGTTCGAGGCCGGCACGCCGAATATCTCCGGCGGCATCGGATTGGGAGCGGCGGTCGATTTTCTGCTGGACCTGGACCGGGACGCCGCGCACGCGCACGAGACCGCCCTGCTCGAGCATGCGACGGCGGCTTTGAGCAAGATTCCGGAGCTGCGCATCGTGGGCACGCGCCGGCGACAAGGCCGAGCTTGGTTTCCTTCGTCGTCGACGGGCGTGCATCCTCACGACCTGGGCACCATTCTCGACGAGGACGGCATCGCCATCCGCACCGGCCATCACTGCGCCATGCCGGTGATGGACTACTTCAAGCTGCCGGCGACGGCCCGCGCGTCGTTCGCGTTCTACAACACCTTCGAGGAGATCGACAGGCTTGCCGCCGGCGTCGAACGCGCGCGCAAGCTGTTCGCCTGACGCCATGGAACTGAACGATCTTTACCGCGACGTGATTCTCGACCACAACCGCCGGCCGCGTAATTTCGGCGCCTTGGAACCGGCCGACGCCAGCGTCGAGGGATTCAATCCCATGTGCGGCGACCGGCTCACGGTGCGCCTGAAACTGGACGACGACAAGATCAGCGACATCCGCTTCGAGGGCCAGGGCTGCGCCATATCGACCGCCTCGGCCTCTTTGATGACCGAAGCGGTGAAAGGCAAAACGCGCGCCGAGGCGCTGCGGCTGTTCGATCGCGTACACCAGCTTCTCACCGACGATGCGGCGCCGCCCGCCGAGGAACTCGGCAAGCTCGCGGCGCTGTCCGGCGTGCGGGAATACCCCGCACGGGTCAAGTGCGCGAGCCTGTGCTGGCACACGCTCGCCTCCGCGCTTCGATCCGCCCATCCGCAGGCATCTGCCTGCGGTAACCACCGAATGAGTGCTTGAACGATGCATTCGTACGAAAACGAACCCATCGTCGTGCAGCGCGAGGTCAAGGCCGTGGCCATTCCCGCCGGCGTCGAAGTCAATCTCAAGCTCGGCTCGGTGGGCTACATCACGCAGGCGCTGGGCGGCAGCTTCACCGTGTACATCGACGGCAATCTGTTCCGCATCGCCGGCCAGGACGCGGATGCCATCGGCAAGACCGCCGCAACGGCGCCCGAGGTGCCGCCGGGAGCCTCGGAGGAAGACATCAAGAACGTCGTGTGGCAGCAGCTGAAGACTTGCTATGACCCGGAAATCCCGGTCAATATCGTCGACTTGGGGCTGGTGTACGAATGCGATGTCACCAAGAACGAGGATGCGACCCGCACCGTCGACATCAAAATGACCTTGACGGCGCCGGGCTGCGGGATGGGCGAGGTCTTGGTTCAAGACGTGCGCGACAAGGTGCAAATAGTCCCCACCGTCGCGCACGCGAATGTCGAATTGGTATTCGATCCGCCGTGGAATCAGACCATGATGTCGGACGAAGCCCGCTTGCAGACCGGCATGATGTAAGGCCGAGACGCTGTGAGGACGTGGCAGTGAAATGGATCGATGCGGGGCCCACCGCGAACTTGCGCGACGGGCAGGCGATCTCCATTCCGGTCGGCCGCCGAATGATCGCCGTGGTGCGCAGCGGCGATGCTTATTTCGCCATTGAAGATATCTGCACTCACGACGGCGCCGAATTGACCGGCGGCACCATCGAGGGGACGGAAATCATCTGCCCGCGCCATGGCGCCCGCTTCTGCCTGCGAACCGGCGAAGCCTTGTCGCCGCCCGCCTACGAACCCGTGCGCGTGTTCGAAACAAGAATTGAAGGTGGTCATTTGTGGGTACGCGCAGACTGACGCTGCTGCGGCACGGAAAGGCGCAGTCCATCGACGCCTGCGCGGAGGACTTCGAGCGCGCGCTGACGCGCCGCGGCTGCATCGAGGCGCGGGAAATGGCGATGCGCATCGTGTACCGCGATCTCATACCGGACCTGATCTTGGTGAGCCCGGCCGAACGCGCCTGGGCCACCGCCGAGATCATCGCCGACGCCTGCGAACTCGATGCCAAGCAGGTGCAATGCGCGCGCGAACTGTACTTGGCCACGCCCGAAGCGACCTGGCGGCTGCTCGCGCGGCGCGACGACCGCCTGCAGCCACATCATGATTTGCGGTCACAACCCCGGCTTGAGTCAAATCGCGAGCCGCCTGGGACCGAAACCGCAGCCCAGGGAATTGCCCACGGCCGGAATCGCCAGCGCCGTCTGGCACAATGCCTGATGGGAAACGCTGCAGCCCGAATCCGCCGTCAGCTGCGACCTGGACGACCCGGAAAGCATGGAGGATCTGTGGGCCTGAGCCGGGCCGCGGGGAATTTCTCCCCGTCAGCCCGACTTGAAGGCGGCGAGCCTGCTGTGCGTCGCCGTAAACTCAAGGTCCTCGGGCTGATCCGCCGGCTTTATGCTCGATCGGAATGACTCCTCGATCTCATGGGCCGGCACCGCGGCGCTGCGAAAGAACCCCTGATATTGATCGCAGCCCAATTCGCGCAGCCGCTGCAGCTGCTCCTCCGTCTCGACCCCTTCGGCGACTACCTTGAGCCGTAGGCTGTGGGCCAGCGAGATGATGGCCTTGACGATGGACGCGTCCGCCGAATTCGTCGTCAGGTCGCTGATAAAACTGCGGTCGATCTTCAGCTTGTCGATCGGAAAGCGCCGCAGGTAACTCATGCTCGAATAACCGGTCCCGAAGTCGTCGATCGACACCACCACCCCCATGCGGCTCAGCTGCTCGAGGATCTCGACGGACCCTTCGGCATTGTCCATCACGGTCGATTCGGTCAGCTCGATCTCGAGGTACTGGGGCTCCAGATCGAAGTCGAGCAGCGCCGTGCGGACGGCCTGCAAGAAATTCGACTGCCGGAATTGAACGGGAGAGACATTGACGGCAATCCGCAGGAACGGCAGCCCCATGCGCTGCCAGTCGCGCGCCTGGCGGCAGGCCTCGCGCAGCACCCACTCTCCGATGGAGAGTATGAGGCCGCTTTCCTCCGCCAAGGGAATGAAGACCGACGGGCTCACCAGACCGCGGACCGGATGCCGCCAGCGCAGCAGCGCCTCGACGCTGCTGACGCGGCCCGAGACCACGTCGCTCTTCGGCTGGTAGTGCACCACGAATTGTTTCATCGAGAGCGCGCGGCGCAGATCGTTTTCCAGATCCAAGCGATCCTGAGAAAACACACTCATGGTCAGATTGAAGAATTTATAAGTGTTGCGGCCGCTCTGCTTCGCGAAGTACATGGCCTCATCGGCGTGGGCCACCAAGGCATCCGCATCGCTGCCATCCGCCGGATACACGCTGATGCCTATGCTTGCGGAAGTGTGCACTTCGGCTGCATTGACGCGGAAGGATTCCCCCAGCGCCGCATTGATCTTGGTGGCCACCGCCGCCAAATCCGCTTGATCGCGGGTATCGGCGATCAATAACAGGAACTCATCGCCCCCGGTGCGCGCCACGGTATCGACCTCCCGAACGGCGCCGCACAGCCGGCGCGCCGCGTCCGCCAGCAGCTGATCGCCCGCCGCATGGCCGAGAGAGTCGTTGATGAGCTTGAATCGATCGAGGTCGAGCAGCAGCACCGCGAAGCGGTGACCGTCACGTTCGGCATGGGCGATTTCGCGGCCCAGCCTATCCATGAAAAGCACCCGATTCGGCAGACCGGTCAGCGCATCGTGGGTGGCCTGGTGCTGCAATTCGGCGTTGGCCGCCTCGAGCCGCCGCGCGTGACTGCGGCTGCGCGACTGCAGGTGGGCGTCATACACCGCGGTGATCAACGTCACGATCAGCAAGCCGAACGCGAACAGCCCAATGGTCGTTGCGAGCCAGAGATTGTCGAGGGTGACTCCGCCCCGGCAAAAGGACCCCGACGAGAATCGAGCGGCGGCCATGGCGGTGTAATGCATGCCGCTGATGGCCAACCCCATGATGACGGCCGCCCCCACCCGGGCGAGCCGCTGCAGCCGGCTGCTCCCGTCGCGTAGCTTGAAGAACAGCCACAGTGCCACAAAGGATGCCGTTACCGCGATGGCGACGGACAGCGCCACGAGCGCCGGGTCATAGGAAATTGCCGGGACGATGGCAATCGCGGCCATCCCCGTGTAGTGCATGGCGCAGATTCCGGCGCCCATGGCCACGGCGCCGCCGGCCAACCGGGGAAACGTCAGCTGCTGACCGCCGGTGAGAATGAGGGCGAAGCCCGAGGTGGCGATCGCAATCGCGAGCGATGCCAGGGTGGTCGGCACGCCATAGGCCAGCGGAATGGGCAATGAAAACGCCAACATGCCGATGAAGTGCATGGACCAGATGCCCACGCCCATGGCCACCGCGCCTGCGGCCTGCCACATGCGCGTTGCCGGGCGTTCGCTGGTGGCGACCCGCGCCGCCAGCCGCATGGCGGTGTAGGACACCAGCATGGCCACGCCAATGGAAAGGCCGACTAGCCAGGCGTTATAGGATGATTGCACGGGGAACCTGAATGACTGCCCTCCGATCAAGTTATCGCAGCAGGCCCCGGGGATGCTGAGAGATATATCTCGTTTACGGATGTCTAGGCAGCCGATTGGGGAAGCGCCAATCAGCTCACGTTTGGTCGCGTTGCAATCGCATCAGCCGCCGCCGATCTCGCTTGTCCGGGCGCGCCTCGGGCCGAGGCCTGGACGCCTGCGCCAGCCGCTGTTGTTCGCGCAGCTGCGCGCGGCGCTCGGCGCTGGCGGGCGTCTCGAGATACTGCGCCTGCGCCTCGGCAGCCGGACCGCGACGCAGCGGCAGCCCCAGCACCTCGAATTCGGCCACGATGCCCTGCAGCGAGAGGCTCAGGCGATCGCCGATCCGAACTCGATGCGCCGGCTTGACGCGTTCCGCGTTCAAATGCACCTTGCCCGCCGTTGATGGCGGCGGTCGCCAGGCTCCGCGTTTTGTAAAAACGGGCGTGCCACAGCCATTTGTCGAGGCGGTGATTATCAGCTTTTTCGTCGGTTGTCATAAGTCCTCAAGCTTCGACGCGGCAATGCGCACGTGTGCCCGCGATAGCCGCTATAATACCGCCATGAAAAGCCTCGACTCGTCACTCAAGAACCCCGTGCTGAAGGAATTTCGCGAGCGGCTGGCGCGCGACACCGAGGCGCTCGACGCGGCGGGCCTGCTGAAGCGCGAGCGCGTCATCGGCTCGGCGCAGGGTCCCGTGGTGCGGCTCGCCGACGGGCGCGAGATGATCAATCTCTGCGCCAACAATTACCTGGGACTGGCCAACCATCCGGCGGTGCTGAAAGCCGCGCATGAGGCGCTCGAGCGCTACGGCTACGGCGTCGCCTCGGTGCGCTTCATCTGCGGCACGCAAAGCGTGCACCGCGAGCTGGAGGAGCGCCTGAGCGCCTACCTGTCGATGGAAGACACGATTTTATATTCCTCGTGCTTCGACGCGAACGGCGGCCTGTTCGAAACGCTGCTCGACGAGACAGGACGCCGTCATCAGCGATGCGCTGAACCACGCCAGCATCATCGACGGCATTCGCCTCTGCAAGGCGCGCCGCCTGCGCTACGCCAACAACGACATGAACGAACTCGAGCAGGCATTGAAGGACTCGCAAAGCTCGCGCGTGCGCCTGATCGCCACCGACGGCGTGTTTTCCATGGACGGATCGATCGCGCAGGCTGAAGGAAATCTGCGATCTGGCCGATCGCTACGGCGCGCTGGTCATGGTGGACGACTCGCACGCCACCGGCTTCATCGGCGCGCGCGGCCGCGGCTCGCACGAGCTGCGCGGCGTCATCGGCCGCATCGACATCCTGACCGGCACTCTCGGCAAGGCCCTGGGCGGCGCCAGCGGCGGCTATGTCGCCGCGCGCAAGGAAATCGTCGGCTGGCTGCGGCAGCGCTCGCGGCCCTATCTGTTTTCGAACAGCATCGCGCCCGCCGGTGGCCGCGGCCACCATCCGGGTGCTCGACTTGCTGGAGAGTTCCACCGAGCTGCGCGAGCGGCTGCATGCGAACGCCCGCTACTTTCGCGAGCAAATGCAGGCCTTGGGATTCAATCTGATCCCGGGCGAACACCCCATCATCCCGGTGATGCTGGGCGATGCGCCGCTGGCGGTGCAATCTCGCCGAGCGGATGCAGGCGCAGGGAATCTACGTCGTGGCCTTCGCCTTTCCGGTCGTTCCCCATGGAAAAGCGCGAATTCGCACCCAGATGAGTGCTGCACACACCCGGCGAGCAGCTCGATCAGGTCATTGCAGGCGTTCGGTCGCGCGGGACGCGATTTGGGCATCATTCACTAGGAGCAATGTCATGAAAGCACTGGTCAAGGCACGCGCGGAACCCGGCATCTGGCTGCAGGACGTTCCGGAACCCTCGGTCGGCCACAACGATGTACTCATCAAGGTGCATCGCACGGCCATCTGCGGCACCGACATGCACATCTACAACTGGGATGCCTGGGCGCAGAAAACCGTGCCCGTGCCCATGGCCGTCGGCCACGAATATTCCGGCGAAATCGTCGAACTGGGCATGGAAGTGCGCGGCTTCAACACCGGCGACCGCGTGTCCGGAGAGGGCCACATCACCTGCGGACACTGCCGCAATTGCCGGGCCGGCCGGCGGCACCTGTGCCGCAACACCTCGGGCGTGGGCGTGAACCGGGCCGGGGCCTTTGCCGAATATCTGACCATTCCGGCCAGCAATGTCTTCAAGCTGCCGGACGCCATCGACGATGAAATCGCCTCCATCCTCGATCCGTTCGGCAATGCCACGCACACGGCGCTCGCGTTCAACGTCGTCGGCGAGGACGTGCTCATCACGGGCGCGGGCCCCATCGGCATCATGGCGGTGGCCATCGCGCGGCACTGCGGCGCGCGGCACATCGTCGTCACGGACGTGAACGACTACCGGCTGGGCCTGGCCGCAAAAATGGGCGCGTCCAAGGCGCTCAATGTGTCGCGCGAATCCCTGGATGACGCCATGCGCGATCTGGGGATGGAAGAAGGCTTCGACGTCGGCTTCGAAATGTCGGGCAACGCCACGGCGTTGCGCGAAATGCTGCGCACCATGAATCACGGCGGCAGCATCTCCATGCTCGGCATTCCCCCCGGCGAAACCGCCATCGACTGGAACCAGGTCATTTTCAAAGGCCTGGTGATCAAGGGCATCTACGGCCGCGAAATGTTCGAAACCTGGTACAAGATGTCGAGCATGCTGCAGAGCGGGCTCGACGTGCGTCCCGTGATCACGCATCGCTTGGGAATCAACGACTACCGCGAAGGCTTCGAGATCATGAATTCCGGCAAATCGGGGAAGATCACTCTGGACTGGTCCAGCCTTTGAAGGCCGGACATTCGAACGGCGCCGGATGTTCAGTCAGCTGCCCATCGGACTTCAGCGGGCGGCGAGCCCCTTGAGCGACATTCGCGGCTCGCGGCACCAGCAGTACGCGTACAGCCCTCGAGGGTCGTTGAGCTTCGCGATGGCGCGAGCCTGCTCGAGCATGGGATCGAGCACCCGCTCGATGTCGCTGCGCGGCGGAATGAGTCCGGCGATCTGAGCCAGGTGCAGGGTCTCGGAGCGCAGCTGCATCAGCAGCTCCTCGCGAAGATTCAGCTCCGGCTCGATGTAATCGACGTCGTAGTCGGAACCCAGTTCGGCGAGTTTTGCCGCGGCGTCGGTGGCATCCTTCAGACCGCCCAAGTGATCCACCAGTCCGATGCGCTGCGCATCGACGCCGGCCCAGACCCGGCCCTGCGCGATCTTGTCCACATCCTCGACCGGCTTCTTGCGGCCGTCGCCCACGCGGCGCAGGAATTCCGCATAGGCGTGATCGACCGAGGACTGCAGTATCTGGCGAGTGGCGGCCGTGAGCGGCCGGTCCTGGCGCATGTCGCCGGCCAGCGGGGTGGTGCCGAGACCGTCGACCTTGACCCCGAATTTTTCCAGAGTGCGCTGGAATGTCGGGACCACGGAGAACACGCCGATGGAACCGGTCAAGGTGGTGGGACTGGCAAATATCTGATTCGCCGCGGCCGAAATATAGTACCCGCCGGACGCGGCGTAGGTGCTCATGGAGACCACGACGGGCTTGCCGGCTTTGCGCAGGGTCTGCACCTCGCGCAGGATTTGCTCCGAGGCGAACATGCTGCCGCCGGGACTGTCCACGCGCAGCACCACCGCCTTCACGGCATTGTCGTAGCGCGCCTGGCGCAACAGATCGGCCGTGCTCTCGCCGCCGATGGTGCCCGGCGGTTGATGGCCGTCGAGAATCTCTCCCGCCGCCACCACGATGCCGACCTTGGAATCCGATCTGGATTTCAAGACATGCTTGGAGCGCACCGAGGCCAGGTACTGACTCATTCCGATGGAATTGAAGGAATGCGTGTCCTCGTCCTCGCCCACCAGCACCTTCAGTTCGTCGGCCACTTGGCGCCGGCTCTTCAACGCGGTCACCAAGCCGCGCTGCAGCGCCAACTTGGCCGCATCGCCGTTGACGGCGGCCAGCGCCGCCGGCTCGTCCGCGACGAACTCATTGAGAGCGCCGGCCGGCAGCGAGCGGGCGCGCGTCACGTCCTGCTGGTAGGCGTTCCACAGGGCCTCCAGCCACACGGAGGTCTCCTCGCGCTCGCTCGGCGCCATGTCGCTGCGCGAGAATTGGTCGGTGTAGCTCTTGAAGGTGCCGGCGCGGAACACGTTGACGTCGACATTCAGCTTGTCGATCGCGTCCTTCAAGAACATGCGGTAGTAGCTGAAGCCGTCGAGATACACCAGCCCCATGGGATCGAGATACACCTCGCCGGCCTGCGCCGCCAGATAGTACTGGGTTTGATCCAGCGAATCGGCGGCCGCGACCACGCGCTTGCCGGCGGCGCGAAAGTCGCGCAGCGCCGCGCCGATTTCCTGCAGCTTCGACAAGCCCGACGCATCCAGAGAACCGAGATCGAGCACGATCAGCTTGATGCGCGCGTCGGATTTCGCCGCGGCAATGGCGTCGATCACGTCCCGGAGCAGAGTCTCCGGTGCCGGGCCCCCGGAGGCTTCGCCGAAGGCGCGCCGCACCGGATCGCTCGACAATTGTTCGACCAGTTCGCCCTCGGGCGCGATCACCAGCGCCGCGGTGCGCGGCACGGTGGGAATGGAGGTATGCAGGGCGGCGAGAACGAACCCGAAAATCACCAGCAGCAGAACCAGGTGCAGGACCTTGCGGATCCGCTCGAGAATTCGCCAGACCAACCCGAAAAATCCCGACCAGAGCGGACCCGACACTCATTCAAAGCCTCACGTCCGCCCTTGCGGATTCAACCGCCCGGGGGTTCAGATTTTCTCGTCGATGCGCGCCGCCTTGCCGGACAAGTCGCGCAAGTAGTACAGCTTGGCGCGCCGAACCGCGCCGCGGCGCTTCACGCTGACCTCGCTGATCGAGGGGCTGAAGGTCTGGAACACGCGCTCCACGCCCTCGCCGTGCGAAATCTTGCGCACCGTGAACGAGGAATTGAGGCCGCGATTCTTCTTGGCGATGACCACGCCCTCGTAGGCCTGAACGCGCTCACGATCACCCTCCACCACTTTGACTTGCACGACGACGGTGTCGCCGGGATTGAATTCCGGAAACTTGCGCGTCGCACGTTCGCCGTTGAGTTCTTGGATGATTTTGTTCATAAGCTTGTCCTCGCCTTTCGGCCCTCACCTTTGACTGTCTTCGATTCGACCCGTGCCGCCGGCACGTTCGATCTTGAATTCTTCCAACAAAGCCCGCTCTTCATCGCTCATGCCGCGCCGCTCGAGCAGTTCCGGCCGCCGCAGCCAGGTGCGCCCCAGCGCCTGCCGCAATCGCCAGCGGTGTATCGCCGCATGATCGCCCGACATCAGCACCGCCGGCACCGCTTGTCCGTCCATGGCCGGAGGCCGCGTGTAATGCGGCCAGTCCACCAATCCGTCGCTGAACGATTCCTGCTCCGCCGATTCCGCCCGCCCAAGCGTCCCCGGAATCAGCCGCGCAATCGCATCGATCACCACCAGCGCCGGCAACTCGCCGCCCGAGAGGACATAGTCGCCGATCGACCACTGCTCGTCGGTTTCGCGCTCGATGAAGCGCTCATCGACGCCCTCGTAGCGTCCCGCCACCAACACCAAACCCGCCGCCTCGCGCGCCTCGCGCGCCATGGCTTGATCGAACCGGCGCCCGTCCGCGCCCAAGTACACGCGCCGGCTGCCCGGCGGCAGAGCCGCCGTGGCGTCGCGCAAGGCGCTGCGCAGCGGCTCGACCTTCAGCACCATGCCCGGCCCGCCGCCGTAGGGCCGATCATCGACCGTGCGATGCACGTCGGTCGCGTAGTCGCGCGGATCGAAGTACTCGACCTCGAGGACTCCGCGCTCCAGTGCCCGTCCGACCACGCCGTGCGCCAGAGCCTCGCGGATCATCGCCGGAAACAACGTCACCACCGCAATGCGCATGCGCTTCACTCGTTGCCCGGGCGGTACACGCGGCCTCAGGTACCCGGCCCGGCCGCGCTCCAGTCCACGACCACCCGGCGCGCCTGCAAATCCACCCGCCGTAAATGCTGCGGCACGGCCGGTATCCAAAATTCCTGCGCCCCGCGCACCACCATCAGAACCTGCGCCGGCGTCTCGATAAAATGCTGCACGACCCCCAAGCCGAGGCCCTCGAGATTCACCACCTCGCAGCCGATCAAGTCGGCGCGGTAAAAATCCTTGTCGTCGCGCTGCGGCAGCTCGCTGCGCGGCACGCAAACCTCAGCGCCTCGCAGGGCCTGCGCCTGGTCCCTATCCTCGACCCCTGCCAACTTCACCGTCAGCGCACCGCCGCTGCGGCCGCTGGCCTCAATGCGGTAGTTCTGCCAGACACTGCCCCGGCCGATGCGCAAACTTCGATGATCGAGCAGGCGCTCCGGAGGATCGGTGTGCGAACGTAGCTTGATCCAACCTCGAACGCCAAACGGCGCCCCCACGAACCCTAGTTGGATGAGCGCCGATGATTCGTCGCTCATCGTAGCCCCCTTCAGGCGATTACAATGCGAATGCAATGGTCCTTAGGCGGCCTGCTTGCGGAAGCTGGTGAGCAGAAACTTGACGCGGTCCGACATATGGGCGCCCTTGCTGACCCAATGCTCGATACGAGCGACGTTCAGGCGCAGCTTGACTTCCGCGCCGCGCGCGATGGGATTGAAGAGCCCCACGCTCTCGAGGCTGGTGCCGCCCTGGCGCTTGCGGCTGTCGGTCACCACAACGTGATAGAACGGGGTCTTCTTGCCGCCGCGTCGAGTCAAACGAATCGTCACCATCTTTAATTCACCTTGCAAAGCGTAGCCGCTAATTGTAATGACAACCGGGGCCCCAGAGCAACAACTCATTGAATCGGCAGCAAATGGCCGCTTTGAAGCGGTGACAGGCCCTCGGACGGGCGGCTTGACCGCCCCCTAACGTCCGAATCCGGGCGGCATACGCCCCGCCATCCCGCGCATCATGTTCTTCAACATGCCGCCTTTGGCGAGCTTTTTCATGGTCTTTTGCATGTGGTCGAACTGCTTCAACAGCCGGTTGACCTCCGGCAGCGGCACCCCGGCGCCCGCTGCAATGCGGCGCTTGCGCGATCCGTCGATCATCTCGGGGCGCCGGCGCTCCCGCGGCGTCATGGAGTCGATGATGCCCATTTGGCGCTTCAGGTTCTGGGCATTGACCGCGCCGGCAGCCGCCGCGGCATTGGCCTGCATCTGCGCCGGCAGCTTGTCCAGCAGGGCCGACATGCCGCCCATGTTCTGCAGCTGGCTCAGTTGGTCGCGCAAATCGGCGAGATCGAAGGATTTGCCCTTGCTGATCTTCTTGGCGAGCTTTTCGGCCTTCTCCTGATCGACCTGTCCCTGGACCTGCTCGACCAGCGACAGCACATCGCCCATCCCCAGGATGCGCGAGGCGATGCGTTCCGGCTGAAACAGCTCCAGCGCCTCGGATTTCTCGCCCGTGCCGACGAACAGAATCGGCTTGCCGGTGACCTGCCTGCACGGACAGCGCCGCGCCGCCGCGCGCATCGCCGTCGGCCTTGGTCAGGATCACCCCGGTCAGGCTCAAGGCATCGTTGAATGCCTTGGCGGCGTTGACCGCATCCTGTCCGGCCATGCTGTCCACGACGAACAGCCGCTCATGCGGATTGAGCGCCGCCTCGAGCTCCTTGACCTCCGCCATCATCTCGGCGTCGATGTGCAGGCGGCCCGCCGTGTCGAGCAGCAACACGTCGTAGGCCTGCAGCGTCGCCTCGGTCAGCGCGCGCTTGGCGATGGCCACCGGCGCTTCGCTGGCGAGGCGCCGCGGCAAATCCCGCGCCCACCTGCGCGGCCAGCGTCTGCAGCTGCAGGATCGCCGCCGGCCGATAGACGTCGGTGCTGACCATCAGCACCTTCTTGTTCTGCTTTTCGATCAGCCAGCGCGCAAGCTTGCCGGCGCTGGTGGTCTTGCCCGCGCCCTGCAGACCGGCGAGCATCACCACCACCGGACGCTGCGCGCGCAAATTCAGGCCGGTGCTCGGCTCGCCCATGAGCCGCGTCAGTTCCTCATGCACGACTTTGATGAAGGCCTGCCCGGGGGTGAGGCTCTTGGTGACTTCGACGCCGATCGCCCGCGCCTTCACGGCGTCGGTGAAAGTCTTGACGACGCTGAGCGCCACATCCGCATCGAGCAGCGCGAGCCGCACCTCGCGGACCGTGTCGGTAATATTGTCGTCGGTCAGCCGGCCGCGGCCGGACAGCGACTTCAGCGCGGAGGAGAGGCTTGAGGTGAGTCGGTCGAACATGCAGGGATGTTATCAAAGTTGGGCGGCTAGGCGCTTCCCTGGTGCTTGTGTCATGATCTTGCGCGTCATCATTCAGGCCCTCCTTATCCAAGGCCAGCCGTGATTCTTGCCATCGTCATCAGTTTGTTCGTGCTCTACATAGCCAGCGCCTGGGCCATGCTGCGCAGCGTAAGCAGACCCGCCCTGGAACCCATCGCTTGGATCCTGAGCCTCGCGGCCATCGTCGCCCATAGCGACGCACTGGTCTACACGATGCGGATCCATGGGCCCTTTTCCATCGGCCTGCCCGAGGCCATCTCTCTGCTGGCGTGGACCCTCGCCGTGCTCGCCTGCCTCATCTCGATCGAAAGGCAGAATCGGGTGCTCGGCGCCCTGCTGCTGGCGAGTGCGGCGTTGGGCGCGGCGGTGACCGGGACGGGGCATACCTATGCCGAAGCCACCGCGCCGGGCTGGGAACTCACGGCGCATATCCTGCTGTCCATGGGCGCGGCCGCCCTGCTGTTCGCCGCGGCGGTCACCGCCCTGCTGCTGGTATTTCTCGATCGGCGGCTGCGCACCCGGCGCATAGCCGACCTGCCGAGCGTGCTGCCGCCGCTCGACGCGCTGGAAAAGGTCATGTTCCGCCTGATCGGCGCCGGCTTCGTCTTGCTGACCCTGTCGCTGTTCACGGGCTTCGTCTTCGTCACCAATTTGTTCGCTCAGCACCTGTTCCAGAAGACGGTGCTGTCTCTGATCGCCTGGATCATCTTCGGCGTGCTGCTGATCGGCCGCATCCGCTTCGGCTGGCGCGGGCGCTCCGCCGTAGGCTGGACCTTGAGCGGCTTCGGCATGCTGGCGCTGGCGTATTTCGGCGCGAAATTCGTCCTCGAGGATGTGCTCGGGCGGCACTGGGGCTAGGCCGGGCCGCGCACATGCCGCATCCCTCACTAGGATTACTCTTCGGCGCATTGGCGGGACTGCTCGTCCTTGCGGCATTTTTTGCCGGCAGCGAAACCGCCCTCATGAGCCTGAACCGCTACCGCCTCAGACACCGCGCCAACGAAGGACATCGCGGCGCGCGGCTGGCGGAGTCGCTGCTCGCTCATCCCGACCGCCTGATCGGGCTGATTCTATTGCTGAGCACCCTGGTCAACGTGGCCGCGCCGATGTTGGTGGGATTCATCGCCCTGCGCCTGGGCGGCGGCGATTTCCTGGTGGCATTTGCCGCGGCCGCACTGATATTGGTGCTGCTGATCTTCTGCGAAGTGGCGCCCAAGACCTTCGGCGCCCTGCATCCGGAGCGGCTGGCGCTGCCGGCCGCCTACATCTACACGCCCCTGCTGTTGCTGCTGTATCCCTTCGTGTGGGCCACGAATCTGCTGGCCAACGGCGTGCTGCGCCTGTTCGGCGTCTCGCCGCTGCAGGCCTCGAATTCCTTGAGCAGCGAAGAGCTGCGCACCGTCGTGGCGGAAGCCGGCGCGATGATTCCGCATCGCCACCAGCAAATGCTGGTCAGCATTCTGGACCTGGAAAACGCCACCGTGGAGGACATCATGGTGCCGCGTAACGAAATCATCGGCATCGACGTCGACGACGATTGGGATCGGATCGTCGAGCAGCTGCGCCAGAGCCAGCACACGCGTCTGCCGGTGTACGAGGGGGAAATCGACCGCATCATCGGCGTGCTGCACATGAAGCAGGTCGTTCACGAGCTGGCGCGCGGCCGGCTGGATCGCGACGCGCTGATCGAAGCGGCGGGCGCGCGCGAAGCCTACTTCGTGCCGTCGGGCACCACGCTCAACACGCAATTGCTGAACTTTCAGCGCGACAAGCGCCGCATGGCCTTCGTCGTCGATGAATACGGCGATATTCAGGGCCTCGTGACCCTCGAAGACATACTCGAGGAGATCGTCGGCGAATTCACGACGGATCCTGCGACCATGATGCACAAGGACGTGCACGCCGAAGCCGACGGCAGCTTCGTCGCCAACGCATCGACGACCATCCGCGCCCTGAATCGATCCATGCGCTGGAACCTGCCCACCGACGGCCCGAAAACGCTCGAACGGCTTGATCGTGGAATATCTGGAGAGCATTCCCGAGCCGGGCACGACCCTGAAATTGGCCGACTACATGCTCGAAGTGCTGCAGACCGCCGACAACGCCATCAAGACAGTGCGCATCCGGCCGCCCAATAACGTTGAGTCCAGTCCTGCGCGCTGATGTACATCGGCCCCATGCGAACACCCGCAGGGAAGGCTAGGCAGCTGAAGGCCCCTGCTGCCTTGACGGGGCCTTCAGCTGCCTAGCCTTCTCGGCGGGTGCCTCCCGCCCATGGGTCAATATCATGGTGCCGAGGATCTAGAACGCATCCAGCGCCTGATTCAAGCGAGTGACGCCGCGCACGGTCATGCCGTCCGGAGGCCGCTTCGGCACGTTGGCTTCGGGCACCACGGCGGATTTGAAGCCGTGCTTCGCGGCCTCGCGCAGCCGCTCCTCGCCGAAGGGCACCGGGCGAATTTCTCCGGCCAGCCCGAGTTCGCCGAACACGATCAAGGAATTGGGGACCGGCGCGTCGCGCAAGCTCGACAGCGCGGCCATCACGATGGCCAGATCTCCGGCGGTCTCCGCCAGACGCACGCCGCCGACGACATTGGCAAAAACATCCTGGCCCTGCAATTGCAATCCCGCGTGGCGATGCGCGACCGCGAGCAGCATGGTGAGCCGGTTGCCGTCGATGCCCACCGCCACCCGCCGCGGATTGGCGCCGAGGCTCGCATCCGCCAGCACCTGCACCTCGATGAGCAACGAGCGCGTCCCCTCGCGCATCACGGTGATGACGCTGCCCGGAACCGGCTCGGCATGCCGCGACAGGAAAATTGCCGATGGATTCGTGACCTCGCGCAGGCCCTGCTCGACCATGGCGAACACGCCGATCTCATTGGCCGCGCCGAAGCGGTTTTTCACCGAGCGCAGCACGCGGAAGCGGCTGCCGGTGTCGCTCTCGAAGTAGAGCACCGTGTCGACCATGTGTTCGAGCACCCGGGGACCTGCGATCTGGCCCTCCTTGGTGACGTGACCGACGAGCAGCACGGCGGTGCCGCCGGCTTTCGCGAAACGCACCAACTCGGCCGTGCACTCGCGCAGCTGCGAGACCGCGCCCGGCGCCGATTCGATCCGCTCGGAGTGCATGGTTTGGATGGAGTCCACGATCAGCACCCGCGCCCCCAGCCCCGATGCCGCGGCGACGATGTCTTCCACGCAGGTCTCGGCAATCAGCCGGGCGGAGGCGGTCTCCAACCCCAGCCTTCGGGCGCGAAGTGCGACCTGCTTCAAGGATTCCTCGCCGGTGGCATACAGCACCGGCCCCAGCCCATTGAGAGCCGCCGCCGCCTGCAGCATGAGCGTCGACTTCCCTATCCCCGGATCGCCGCCGATCAGGGTCACGGAGCCGGGCACCAGGCCCCCGCCCAGCACTCGATCGAGCTCGGTCGACCCGGTGGTCAACCGCGGCTGTTCCAGAACCGCCTCGGCGGCCAGCGAAGAGGAGACGTCCGCCCGCAACGCTCGGGCCGATCCCGGCGATTTGTGCGGATTTGCGTCGGGAAATCTCGGCCAGCAGGGTGTTCCATTCGCCGCAACCGGGACACTGCCCCTGCCATTTCGGAGAAGACGCTCCGCAGTTCTGGCAGATAAATACCTCTTTGGACTTCGCCATGGTCATCCTTCGCGCCGATTTGTGAGCTTAGCATTGCCGTTATCACGGCCCGATCACCTATACTGCCGGGCTTCTAGATTCGGATTATGTCTATTGCATGCGCAAATTTGGGCTGATCGCAACGATTGTGGGCTTGGGGACCTTAGGATCGGGCCTTTTGCTCAGGATCATCGCAAATCTGGACACATGGCTGTGGCTCCCGGGGATCGTTCTATTGGCCGGCGGCAGCGCCCTTCTGCTCTGGTGCCGTTTCGCCGCCTCCGCCGCGGCGACGCCGGCCCCCCGCATCCCGAGACCGGTGGGCACGGATACCGCGCGATTGCTCGACAACTTCGAACAGCGCTTCGCCGAGCTGAAGGGCCGCAAGCCCAATGCCACCGTGCTGAGTGATTTGTACACCCTGGGATCCCAGCTGGAGCAGCGCGGCCGCGCGCCGCAGGCCACTGCCGTCTACCGCCACCTGGCACGCTTCGACAACACCTACCGCGATGTCGCCGCGCGCCTCAAGCGTCTGATGGATGCCGAGCGCGCCAAGCCGAAAGCCGCGCCCGCAGCCCCCGCCAAGATCACGGCGAGTCCGGCCCCCATCGGCGCCGGCGGCAAGCAGCGCGAATGCGAACGCCTCCGCCGCGGCAGACACCCAGCGCCTCGGCCGCTACCAGCTCGAGCGCGAAATCGGGCGCGGCGCGATGGGGATCGTCTACCTGGGACGCGATACGGCCATCAACCGCATGGTGGCGATCAAGGCCATACCGCTCGCCAGCGAATTCAGCGACGCCGAGCTCGTCGAGGCTCGATCGCGCTTCTTTCGCGAAGCGGAAACCGCCGGCCGCCTCAATCATCCGAACATCGTGACCATCTATGATGTGGGCGAGGAGCGGGGTCTGGCCTATATCGCGATGGAATATCTCAAGGGCCGGCACTTGAGCGACTATGCGAAATCCGACAGTCTCATGGAGCCGCGCAAGGTGCTGGAAATTATCGCCCGCACGGCCGACGCGCTCGGATTCGCGCACAAACAGCAGGTCGTCCACCGCGACATCAAGCCGGCGAACCTGATGTACGACCCGAGCACCGACATATTGAAGATCACCGACTTCGGGATCGCGCGCCTGTCGGGCGCGGGCAGTACCCGCACGGGCATCGTGCTCGGCACACCATCCTTCATGTCGCCGGAGCAGCTCGAGGGACGAACTGTGACAGGTCACTCGGACTTGTTTTCCCTGGGTGTTAGCCTATTTCAATTGTTGACCGGCCAGCTTCCTTTCACCGCCGATTCCATGACCGGGCTGATGCAGCAGATCGCCGAAGCACCGCACCCGCCGTTGCGGGCATTCAGGCCCGATCTGCCCGCCTGCGTGGAGGAGTGTGATCGATCGCGCGCTGGCGAAAAATCCCGATGCGAGGTATGACTCAGGAGCGCAGATGGCCGCAGCCTTGGAAGACTGTAGGTCGCGAATACCGAGTGGCTTGCCATGATTGAACAGGAAGTTGGACATAGCCCATGAGCTTGAAGGGGAAAATCGACAGCGTGGCGCTGACCGACACGGGAAAGGTCCGCGAGCACAACGAAGACATGATCGGCAGCGAGGCCGACATCGGCCTGTTCGTCCTGGCCGACGGCATGGGCGGCTATAACGCGGGCGAAGTGGCGAGCGGCATCGCCGTCAAAACCATCATCAATCTGGTTCGGGACGCCATCATGCGCGAGGACCTCTCCGTGCCCGATGCGGAGACGGGATTGACCCGCCCCAGCATCATCTTGCGTGATGCGATTCACAGAGCCAACAAAATCATCTACCACACATCCAAGACCCAGCCTCAATGTGAGGGCATGGGCACTACGGTGGTGGCGTGCTTGTTTCACGACAACAAGATGTCGATCGCGCACGTCGGGGATTCAAGGCTTTACCGCTTGCGCGACAACCGCTTCGAGCAGATGACCCTGGATCATTCCCTGCTTCAGGAACTGGTGGATCGCGGCTTCTACTCGCAGCAGGAAGCGCAGCGCGCCACCAACAAGAATTACGTTACTCGGGCGCTGGGAGTCGAACAAAACGTCGAAGTGGAGATCCATGAGCAGCCGGTGCAGAAGTCCGATTACTACGTGCTCTGTTCCGACGGCCTCTCGGACATGATCGAGGATGAGGATATTCACTTAACAATCAGTACCTTTAGTGCTAATCTTGATACTGTTGCTAAACAATTGATACAGCTCTCTAACGACAACGGCGGGCGGGATAACGTATCGGTGATCATGGCCCACGTGGCCGAGCCGTTCCCCGCGCACCGGCGTATATTTGACAAAATCTTGGGATGGTTCGGTTAGGGATATGGAGTCTAAATGGCACGCCTGATGCTCAGCTTGGATGGTTCGATCCTTGCAGAATACAACATGAATAAAGAGCGCTACACGATCGGGCGCCTTCCGGACAACGATATACGTATCGACAATCCGGCGGTGAGCGGCCATCACTCGCTCATCATCAATATTCTGAACGATTCGTTCTTGGAAGACTTGAACAGCACCAATGGCACCTACGTCAACGGCAAGCTGATCAAGAAGCACGCCATGCAGCACGGCGACGTGATCACGGTCGGCCATCATCAGCTGCGCTTCGTCGACAGCCAGGACGGCGAGGCCGAGCAGGACGAGTTCGAAAAGACCATGGTCATCACCCCCTCATCGCAGGGTGAGGAGCGCATTCGCCGAGTCGGGGTTGCGGTCGATCAAGCCGCGAAGGCGGTGGCCGCGGCGGCCCCCAAGCGGACCGGCGTGCCGGACAATGCCACGGCGCTGCCGAAGGCCAAACTGCAAGTGCTGAGCGGCGCCTTCGCCGGCCGCGAATTGGAGCTCACCAAAGCACTCACCACGCTCGGCCGTCCGGGCGTGCAGGTGGCCGCCATCACGCGCCGCGCCGAGGGCTATTTCATCGTGCACGTGGACAGCGGCAAGGAGAACGATTTCCCGCAGGTCAACGGAGTGCCGATCGGGCCGCAGGCCCGCCGCCTCAACGACAACGACGTGGTGCAGCTGGCGGGAGTGAAGATGGGGTTCTTCGAAAGCTAGCCGCCGCGCACGCTCCGGCTCTACCGCAGCGTCACGGCCACCCGCTGGCTGATTCCACACAGCAGCTCATACGGTATGGTCTCCGCCCACACGGCGATTTCCTCCACCGGCAGTCCCTGTCCCCAGAGAACGACGGGATCGCCCAATTTGGGCGCCCGCTTCAGATCGGTGACATCGATTCCGATCATGTCCATCGACACCCGGCCCGCCAAACCGGTGCGCTCGCCGTTGACGAGCACCGGGGCGCCGGAAGCCAGGTTGCGTGGGTATCCGTCGCCGTAACCCACTGCCGCCACCGCCAGGCGAGTGGGACGGATAGCGGTCCAATCGCCGCCATAGCCCACCCGCTCCCCCGCGGCCAGATCCTTGACCGCAATCACATGCGAGTGCAGCGTCATCACGGGCCGCAGTCCGTAGTCCGCGCCGATCGCGCCTTCATTGGGGGACACTCCATACAAGAGCAGGCCCGGCCGCACCCAATCGGCTTGGGCGTCCGGGAAGCTGAGCATGCCGGCGGAATTTGCAATGCTGCGCTCGCCGGGAAGGGAGCGTGTGGCGGCCGCGAAGCGCGCCAGTTGCTCGGCGGTCGTGGTCAGTTCCGGTTCATCGGCGCAAGCCAGGTGCGTGAACAAGTTCACGGGCGAGCGCACCGCGCTCGAGGAGCTCAAGGCCGCGTGCGCATCGGCAAACGCCGCGCCCTTGAATCCGAGACGATTCATACCGCTGTCGAGCTTGAGCCATACCCTGAAATGCACGCCGGGCGGCGCCGCGCGCAGCAGTTCGATCTGCTCCTGAGTGTGCACGACCAGCTCGAAATCAGCGGCCGCCGCCGCGCCGAGTTGCTCGCTGTCGAAGACGCCTTCGAGAAGCACCGTGGGCAGGGTGATGCCGGCCTCACGCAGTATCAAGCCTTCGTCGACCCGCGCCACCGCGAAGGCGTCGGCGGAGTCGAGCGCCCGCGCGACATTGACGAGCCCATGACCATAGGCGTTGGCCTTGATGACGGCCATGACGCGGGACTTCGGCGCCCACCGGCGCACGACTTGCAGATTGTGGCGCAGAGCGCCGGTATCGACCGACGCGCTGACCATCGGCGTCACGGGAATCTCACCGCGGCATCACCTAAATACGCCCTCGGCGTACGACTCCGGCGCGTAATTCTCGAACTTGGTGTACTCGCCCAGGAACGTGAGCTGCAAGTCGCCGGTCGGGCCATTGCGCTGCTTGGCTATGATGATGTCCGCGATGCCTTTGCGCGTCGTGTTCTTGTCGTACACCTCTTCCCGATAGATCAACAGAATGACGTCAGCATCCTGTTCAATCGCGCCCGACTCGCGAAGATCCGACATCACCGGCTTCTTCTCCACCCGCTGTTCGACGCCGCGGTTGAGCTGCGAAAGCGCGATTACGGGCACCTTGAGTTCCTTCGCCAGGGCCTTCAGCGAGCGCGAAATCTCGGAGATTTCGGTCGCGCGATTTTCCTTGGTGCCCGCGACCTGCATGAGCTGCAGATAATCCACCACGATGAGGTCGAGCCCTCGCTCGCGCTTCAAGCGGCGTGCGCGTGCGCGGATCTCCGTTGGCGAGAGTCCGGGTGTTTCGTCGACGAAGATCTTGGCGCCGCTCAACTGCGTCATGGCGGAATCGATGCGCGGCCAATCCTCTTCTCGCAGCCGGCCGGAGCGCAGGTTGCTTTGATTGATGCGGCCCAGCGACGAAATCATGCGCAAGGTCAGCGACTCCGCGGACATTTCCATGCTGAAGATCGCCGCCGACTTATTCGAGCCGAGCGCGGCATTCTCAGCGATATTCACCGCCAGCGTGCTCTTTCCCATCGAAGGTCGCCCTGCGATGATGATCAAATCGCCGGGTTGCAGGCCGGCGGTCATTTCATCGAGCTGTTTGAACCCGGTCGGGATACCCGTCAGCATGCCATCGGAGTGGTACAGCTCATCGATCCGGTTGACGACATCCGGCAGAATGCTCTTCACGGCCCTGAATCCCACCTTGCCGCGGGAACCCGCCTCCGCGATCTCGAACACCGCACGCTCGGCGTCGTCGACGATTTCACGCGCCTCGCGCCCTTCCGGCTCGAGTGCGCTGCCCACGATGAGATTGCCCGCGGTGATGAGTTGCCGCAGCACCGAGCGTTCGCGCACGATGTCCGCATAGGCGCGGATGTTGGCGGCGGTGGGAGTGTCGCGCGCCAGCGAACCTAAGTAGGACAGCCCGCCCACCTGATCGAGCAATCCCTGGCTCTCCAGGTGCCCGGACAAGGTCACGGCGTCGCAGGGCTGGCTGCGCTCGATCAGGCCGGCGACGGCTTCGAAAATCAGCCGGTGGTCGTTGCGGTAGAAATCCTCGGCAACGACGCGGTCGGCGACCTGGTCCCAGGCCGCGGAATCCAGCATCAGACCGCCGAGCACGGATTGCTCGGCTTCAACCGAATGAGGAGGCAGGCGCAGCCCGTCGACCGACGCTCCGCCGAGCCCAAAGGAACGATTGCTGACTCGAGAGGCCATGCGCAACCCCAAGGGGACGCGATTGCCCCCCGCTACTCTTCGGCGACGATTGTGACCTGCAAGGTTACATCAACGTCGGTGTGCAAATGCAACTGCACCTGATGTTCGCCGGTGGCGCGGATCGGCCCCGTCGGCATGCGCACTTCGCTGCGGCTGATGGGCTGGCCCGCTTTGACGGCGGCCTCGGCAATGTCGGCCGTGCCGATGGAACCGAACAGCTTGCCTTCCGCACCGGCCTTGGCCTTGAGCTCGAGCTTGAAGTTCTCGAATTTGACGGCGCGCGCCTGTGCGGCGGCCAGTTCCTGATTCGCCTTCGCTTCGAGTTCGTGCCGCTGGGCTTCGAACTTGGCGATATTGGCGGCTGTCGCCATGGTGGCTCTGCCGGTCGGCACCAGGAAATTCCGCGCGTAGCCCGACTTGACCTTGACGCGATCGCCGATTTGGCCGAGGTTCGCGACCTTCTGCAACAATATGATATCCATGTGCTGGCCCGCCGGTTTAGTGCTGATCGGTGTACGGCAGCAGGGCCAGGAAGCGCGCGCGCCGGATGGCGAGCTGCAGCTGGCGCTGATAGTGAGCGCGCGTGCCGGTGATGCGGCTCGGAACTATCTTGCCGGTTTCGGTGATGTAGCTCTTGAGCGTCGTCAGATCCTTGTAGTCGATCTGCTTGACGTCATCGGCCGTGAATCGGCAGAACTTCTTGCGGCGAAAAAAACGTGCCATGTTGGCCTCCTTTACCGTGCGCCCATGGGCATATCGTCGTCGTCGCCGTCGTCGCCGAAATCATCGTGGCGGCGTGCGTTTTCATCCGGCGCGCGGGCCATCGGCGAAGGCTCGGTGACGGCTTCGTCCATCTTCACGACCAGGTTGCGCAGCACCGCGTCGCTGAAGCGGAACGAACCGGTGAGCTCGGCCAGCGTCTTCTGGTCGCACTCGACGTTGAGCAGGATGTAGTGCGCCTTGTGAACCTTGGAGATGGGGAAAGTCAGCTGGCGCCGGCCCCAATCCTCGAAGCGATGCACGGCGCCGCCGCCGGCACTGATCATGCCTTTGTAGCGATCGACCATCGCAGGAACTTGCTCGCTCTGGTCCGGATGGACCAGGAGCACGATTTCATAATGCCGCATTGTAGGCTCCCTACGGTTTAACGCCTCCCGTTGCGAGCGGTGAGGCAAGGAGTAAGGCCGGTCAGCCGGCGAAAAAGAGCGCGAAGGATACTCGTTCGGGATGGGAGTGGTCAACTGATGCGCTGCCGGCGCGCCTCGAATAGCGCGATTCCCGCGGCTACCGATACATTGAGGGACTCGACCTGGCCGGCCATGGGAATGCGCACCAGAAAGTCGCAGCGCTCGCGGGTCAGGCGCCGCATGCCGGCTCCTTCGGCTCCCAGCACCAGGGCCAGCGGACGCTTCAGGTCCGCCGCATACAGGGTCTGAGGGGCTTCTCCGTCGGTGCCAACCACCCAAATACCGCGCTCCTTGAGCATGTCGAGGCTGCGTGCGAGATTGGTCACGGTGGCCACGGGGACGAATTCGGCGGCACCCGCCGCGACCTTGCGCGCCACGCCGTCCACCGTGGCGGCCCGATCCTTCGGTATCAGCACCGCGTGCGCGCCCGCGGCGTCCGCCGTGCGCAGGCAGGCCCCGAGGTTGTGCGGGTCGGTGACGCCGTCGAGGATGAGCAGCAGGGGGTCCCCCGTCACTTGACTTAAGGCGGCGAGCAGATCGTGCTCGTCCCAGCCCTTGAGGGGCCGCACCGCAGCCACCGCTCCCTGATGGACCACGTCCCCCACCAGCTTGGCGAGGGCCTCGCCGCTGGCGGACTGAACGTGCACACCCGCCTCCTGCGCGCGCGCTCTCAGATCGCGAGTGCGGGCGTCGTCGCGCGGCTGCGCGACCCAAAGTTCCAGCACGCGCTCGGGCGAGCGCTCGAGCACGGCGTTGATGGCATGCAAACCGTAGACAAAGTTGCGCTTCGAATCAGCCACGTCCGCCGCGGCCGCGTTTGGAGCCCCCGCCTCGGCCGCCGCGCCGCGGTTCCGCGCCGTGCCTCGACGTGCTGCCGGGCCCGCGTCTCGCGCGATGTTCATCGCCGCCCATGCCGCGCCGGGGCGCCCGCACCGTGCCGTGTCCCGCCGCCCCATCCGCATCGAGCAATTCGAAGTCGATCTGGCGCTGCGTGAGGTCGACACGGCTCAGGCGCACACGCACCGTATCGCCCAATTGCCAGCGCCGGCCGGTGCGCTGGCCCACCAGGCCCATGCCGCCGTTCTCGAGCTCCCAGTAGTCGCCCGGGATGTTGGAGATATGCACCAGGCCGTCGACGGGCATTTCCTTCAGCTGCACGAACAGTCCGAATTCCAGCGCGCTGGTGATCGTGGCATCGAATGTCTCGCCGACCCGCGGCTGCATGTACAGGCACTTGAGGTACCCCATGACATCGCGCGATGCGTCATCGGCGCGCCGTTCGCGCTGCGAACTCTCGGCACCGAGAGTCTGCAATTCCGCCGTCGTGTAGCGATGTCCGGACGCCGAATTCTGCAGTACCGCGGCCTTGATGGCGCGATGTACCAGCAAGTCCGGATAGCGGCGGATCGGCGAAGTGAAATGCGCATACTCTTCGAGCGCGAGGCCGAAGTGACCGATATTGGTTTGCTGATACACGGCCTGCGCCAGCGAGCGGATCACCAGGCTCTCGAGCATCAGGCCGTCGGGCCGCGCGGCCAGCCGTTGTACCAATTGACGGAATTCCCGGGGAGTCGGTTTCTCCGAGAACACCGCCCCCACCTGCAGGGCGTTCAGGACCTTCTGCAGCTCGGTGACCCGCTTATCCTCGGGCTGGCCGTGGACTCGATACAGGCTTCCGGCTTTCGCGAGCCGCAGGGCCACCGCCGCTTCCACGTTGGCGGCGATCATGCACTCCTCGATCAGGCGATGCGCGTCGTTGCGCGTCACGGCGTAGAATCCCTCGATCCTGCCGTCGGCGCCGATGCGCGCCTTGGTCTCGCCGCCGCGAAAGTCCAGCGCGCCGCGCGTGTCGCGCGCCTGCTTGAGCGCGCCGTAAACGGCATACAGCGTTTGCAATGAGATGCCTACCGCCGGTGCCACATCGGCGGCGTGTGCCCGGGGGTTCTGCAAGTAGCTCCACGCCTGGTCATAAGTCAGCCGTGCGTGAGAAATGATCACGGCCTCGTAAAATCGGGTCTTGCCCGGCGTGCCGTTCTTGCTGACGCGCATATCGCAGACGAACGCCAGGCGTTCCACGCGCGGCATCAGCGAACACAGATGATTGGAGAGGTTCTCCGGCAGCATCGGAATGACGCGATCCGGAAAGTACACGGAGGTGGCGCGCGAACGCGCCTCGGCATCCAACTCGCTGCCGTAACGCACGTAGTTGCTGACATCGGCGATGGCGACGACGAGCCGCCAGCCGCCGCCGCGCAGGGCCTCGGCGTACACCGCATCGTCGAAATCCCTGGCATCCTCACCGTCGATGGTGACCAGCGGGACGTCGCGCAAATCCTCGCGCCCCTCCCGGTCGGCCGCCTGCACCTCCGGAGCGAAGCGATTCGCGGCGCGAATGACCTCCGGGGGAAACTCCTGCGGCAGATCGTGCCTCAGGATCGCGAAACGCGCCGCCAGATCCGACGGGCGCAAGTTCTCGAGCACTTCGACCACGCGGCCATGCGCCGGGGACTCACCTTGCGGCCGCTTGGTGACCTCGACGATGACATAGTCGCCGTCTTCGGCTCCATGCCGATCCCGGGCCGCCACATCGACCGAGTACCAATGCCCGGGATCTTCCGGTTCGACGCTGCCGCGGTCGTGGCCCGCGCGCCAGATGCCGCCGATGCGCGGCGGCGCATCGCCGACCCGGCGGATCAGGCGCGCCACGCGCCGGCCGCGTTCGTTCATCCCGACGGCGAGCACCTCGACCCGGTCGCCGTGCATCAGAGTCGCGGTATCGGCCCGTGCCAGCACCAAGGGCGCGGAACCGTCGTCGGGCATGACCAGCACATCGCCATTGGCGCGGCCGCGCACCCGGCCGGCCACGCGCTCGCCCTCGCCCGCCGTGGCAAAACCGTTCGGTCCCTGGATTGCCTGGCCGTCGCGAACCATCGCGGCGAGGCGCTTGTCGAGCGCTTCGCGCTGTGCGGCGGTATTCAAGCCCAGACGCTTGGCGAGACGCGCCGCGGTCAGCGGCTCCGCCGCCTCCGCCAAATGCTTGAGCAGCAGTTCACGGCTCGCGATGGGATCCGCGTATCGCGATTTTTCGAGTTCTAGATTGGGATCCTCGCCGCGCCAATCCGCACCGGAGGTGTTCGCCGGGTGCGCTTTTGGGCGTCGCGAGCCCGTAGGTCCACGTCGTGTCACCGTGGCAGGTTATCAGTTTTGCAGCTCGCCGGGCGCATATCGGCGCCGCCATCCCTCAAGGGTGCGCCTGGCTGAGCCCCAGAGCGCACGACAGTGCTCCGCGAATTCCTGCGCCATTGCGCTCATCGGCCGGCCGCGCAAGGTCGCGAGAACCAGCCGGCTATTCCGCACCGCGCCGGCCAGCGGGCGCGCCACCAGCGCGCGGCCGTCGTAGGTCATGTTGTTCGCCGGCTTCGTGGCCAGCAGGCTGTATCCGAGGCCGTGGCCGACGAGGCCCCGCACCATCTCCAGAGATCGGGAGCGATAGCCGACCTGCGGCTCGAGGCCGGCATCGCGAAACAGCGACAGAATGTAATTCCGGCTGGGCTCGATATCGAGCAGGATGAGCGACTCCGCCATTAATTCCGCCAGTTCGATCGTGGGAGCCGCGGCCAGCGGATGGCCCTCGGCGAGCAGCACATAGGGCGTCAATTCGGCGAGGCGCTCCACGTGCAGGTCCTCGCTCAGGCCGAAGTCGTAAAGCAGTGCAATCTCCGTGTCGCTGCGCCGCAGGCTCGCGACCAGATGATCTTGGTCGGCTTCGATCAATGTCAGCGCCACGCCGGGGTGCAATTTCGTGATGCGCGATACGAGCGCCGGGATGATGTAAGGCGCGAACACTTGGTAGCAGCCGATGGCAAGAGCGCCTGCGGCGGCACCGCCGCGCGGCGAGCGCCGCTGATGAAACCGCCGCGGCACCCCATAGGCGCGGTTGGCATAGATCAGCGGGGCACCGGTGCCGGCCACGAAGATATCCTGCACCGATCCGAATACCACGAAGTGCGATCCCACCCGTTCGCTCGCCGTGACGCGGCAATCGAAGGCGACCAGTGCATCGACCACCCGCGGCGCACCGGTCAGTTGCGTCGTCCAGCTGGCGCAATCGAACTTGGCGGCGCCTTGAGCGCCGCTGCGCCCGGCGAAATTGTCGGAAATATGCGCCTGATCGTCGCGCAGCACGTTGACGCAAAACACGCCGTTCTTGAGCACCGCATCGATCACGGGACTCAAATGATGAATACACACCAGCAGCGTCGGCTGCGGCGTATCGGCCGACACGGACACCATGGCGGAGACGGTCACTCCGTGCCGCCCCGCGATGCCGTCGGTGGTAACGACGTTGACCGTGCAGGCGGCATGACTCATGCCGTGCAGGAATTGCTGTCTCAGGGCGCGTTCCGCCGGTGTTGGCTGCGATTGATTTCGCGTACCACTCATCGTTCGTGCTCCCTGACAAATTGACAGCGCGGCCGCATCGCAGGCCCGCCGGTTATGATCGCTCATTGCCGCACTTAACCAAAGGGCGAGGCCGTCATTGACAAGCACCAGGTCAGTGCGTACATTTCTGCGCCTCGCGTAAGGCGGACCCATCTTGCCCAGGTGGCGGAACTGGTAGACGCGCTGGTTTCAGGTACCAGTGGAGCAATTCGTGGAGGTTCGAGTCCTCTCCTGGGCACCATTTGAACAATATCGTTATATTTCTGTTACTTACGAGCAACAGCAAATGGAAAATCTTAAGCCATTCGATCCGGCCGACATCGACGAAACGCTGACGCGCGTCGTCACTCATGGGCGCGACACCTACCTCATGTTTCCGTATATCAACGTCGTGGACTCCGTGCCGAAATTCAATTCAATCAGCCGCGTGATCGCCGGACCGGCGGCGACGGTCGAGGATTTCGAGGCGCTGTCCACTTCGGTGAGGCAGGCGGCAATTCGGGCGGAATGGTTCCTGTCCTTCAATACACCATGGCTGATAGCGCCACCGGAGGCGCAGAGCATTCGGCAGCGCGCGCCCATCCCCAGAGGCAAACGCCGCTAACGCCCACCGCGCCGCCGCGGCTGCCCTCACCGGTGGAGCGCCCGCCGGATGGCGGTGGTTGCGAGAAAGTTCTGGTCCGCCACGCGCACCGGATCGCGCCCCTCGTTCTTTGCAACGTACATAGCCGAATCGGCGCGCACCTTGAGCTTGCACATGAGGGAAGCGAACGTACGAGTTTCTCGACCGTCGATCGACACCGAGTGTCACGGTTTTTCACTTACCCCCGCGGCGGGCGACGGCGCACAATGCTCGGCCGAGGCGCGCCGGAGCGCCGGAGCGTGACAGGATTCGCAGGCAGCCCCTGCGGCTCGTGAACCGCCTGCTGCCGGGGAGCGTAGTGACAAGTGCGGCCATAGAGGGCATATTAACGGCGGTTGCGCCCTACAATTAATAACTGATATGGGTCATCTATGACTGCTACGTTTTTGGATCGGCAGCACACGGTTGCGCCGCCGGGCTTCAATCGGTTCTTGGTGCCTCCGGCCGCCCTGGCCGTGCATTTGTCCATCGGTCAGGTCTACGCGTTTTCCACCTTCAACTTGCCGCTCACCAAGCTGATCGGGCTCACTCATTCGGCGCCCGATGACTGGGATCTGAAACAGGTGGGTTGGATCTTCTCCATCGCCATCGCCATTCTCGGGCTGTCCGCCGCCGTATTCGGGCGCTGGGTGGAAAGAGTCGGTCCGCGCCAGTCGATGTTCACCGCCGCCGTGTGCTTCGCCGGAGGCTTCATAGTGTCGGCCGTCGGAATTCATTTTCACCAGCTCTGGCTGATCTACCTGGGCTATGGAGTGTTGGGAGGCTGCGGGCTCGGCATCGGTTATATCTCTCCCGTGTCCACCTTGATCAAATGGTTTCCGGATCGCCCCGGCATGGCCACGGGAATGGCCATCATGGGCTTCGGCGGCGGCGCGTTCATTGCCGCGCCGCTGTCGGTGATGCTGATGGCGCATTTCAAAACGGCGGCCTCGAACGGCGTGCTCGAAACCTTCGTCACCATGGGCGTGATTTACTTCATGTTCATGATGATCGGTGTTTATGCGGTTCGCGTGCCGGCGGCCGATTGGAAGCCCGCCGGCTGGACCGCGCCGGCCCAGCCGAAGCAGCTGGTCACCACGGCCAATGTGGCGGTCGACATGGCCTGGCGCACGACGCAGTTCTGGCTGCTGTGGGTCGTTCTGTGCATGAACGTCACCGCGGGTATCGGCGTGCTGGGTGTGGCTTCGCCGATGATCCAGGAGATATTCAGCGGACGGGTGACGCCGGCCTCGGCGGCGGGCTTCGTCGGGTTGCTCAGTCTGTTCAACATGGGCGGAAGATTCTTCTGGGCCACCACCTCGGACTACATCGGGCGGCGCAACACCTACATGGTGTTCTTCCTGCTCGGCATCGTGCTGTACTCGACGGTGCCGACCATCGGGCATCTCGGCTCCATCCCGCTGTTCGTCGCGGCCTTCTGCATCATTCTTTCCATGTACGGCGGCGGCTTCGCCACCATCCCTGCCTACTTGCGCGATGTGTTCGGCACCTATCAGGTCGGCGCCATTCACGGACGGCTGCTGACGGCCTGGTCGGCCGCGGGCGTGCTGGGGCCCGTGCTGGTGAATTACATACGGCAGTACCAGATCGACAACGGAGTACCCAAGGCGCAGGCGTACTCGGTCACCATGTACATCATGTGCGGGCTGCTGCTGATCGGATTCCTGTGCAACTTCGCCATGCGTGCAGTCGAGGAGAAGTATTACTACCGCGGGAGCACCCAAGCATGAAGGGAAGACTCATCGTTCTGTGGCTCGCGGTGGGCATTCCCCTGCTGTGGGGCGTGATGAAAACCCTGGAGAATGCGCTGAAGCTGTTTCAATAATGTGGCGTCATCCCCGCAGGAATCCGTTATGCACGTGAATCTCAGCCTTGCTCCGCTCGTCGCGCTGATCGCCGGTATTTTCATTCTGGTCATGCCGCGGCTGCTCAACTACATCGTCGCCATCTATCTGATCGTCACCGGACTGCTCGGCCTGTTCGGCGGCGGCGGCTCGTTACATCTGCATTGACGAGCGCCGCCCCGGGCGAATGCCAAAACCGGTCAACATCATTGCGCCGAGGGTACTAAATGATGCCGCCGAGCGCAGTGCCGTTCGGACTCCCGAGGCCGGTGCAAGCATCCCAACCCACCGCCGCGTCATAATCGCCGTTATTGCCGCTGGTGATGTCGCGCAGCGCCTTGGGGTTTTGGTAGAGCTGCGGATTAACGTAGCCTGCGGGTTTTCCCGACACTTGATTCACGCGAGCGATTAGCGCCGCCCACAGCGGGGCAACGGCGCTGGTGCCGCCGATCACGCTATTCGTGCCGTCGATCCGCACATCGTAGCCCGTTTCCGGATCGGCATTACCCGCCACATCGGGCACACCTCGCATCGACAGCGCGACCGATTGGCCCTGGTCGACGGCGGACAAACCCGCCTGCCAGGTGGGCAATGCAAAGAAACTGCTGACGCCGCCGCCGCTGGCTCCGTTGTCCGCGCCGTCGTTCCACACGACTTCGCTGCTGATGCTGCTGCCGTTGGCGCGAAGACTGGTGCCGCCGCAGCCCAGGGCGAAGGGACTCGAGGACGGGAAATCCACGTGATCGCCGCTGCTGACACCGTCGCTCGACCCGCTGTCGCCGGAGGCCACGCAGACCGTGATGCCCATCGTGGCCGCCGCCTGGAATGCCTCGTCCATGGCCGTCATCGCCTGGGCCGTCCAGGAGGACTCGGGGCCGCCCCAACTGATGGAGATCACCGAAGGCTTATTCGTGGTGTCGTGAATCGCCGTAGTGATGGCGTCCAAAAAGCCGGCGTCGGTATTGGGCGCAAAGTACACCGCAATATTCCCCTGAGGCGCGATGGCGCCCACCACCTCGATGTCGAGCATGACTTCGCCGTCCGGCCCGTTCGCATCGCCCGTCGGGCTGTTCGCGGCGCCGTCCACGGGCACGGCCACCACCGAGGGCGTCGTCAGGCCAAGACCCGTGAAATACGTGTCCAGGTCCGCCGCGACAAATCCGCCGCCCAATTCAATCAGGGCAACACACTGGCCCTGCCCGGTGCCGGCCGGGAAGCCATAGGCGGAAGCCACCTGCAGCGGCGTATAGGACACGGCCGTACTCGCCGGCCGCCGCAACCGGAAATGCGGCGAGGCCTGCGGGCGGTCATCGAGACCGAACACCGCCTCGACGATACCCGACAAATCAGCGGGCAGCTGTATCGCGCCCGTGCGGCCACGGTAACTTCGGCCGGCATGAGTCATACGATGCAATTGAACACCGAAGGCGGCGCTGAATTGCGCCACGGTTCCCGACAGCACCACGGTGCGGCGGGCGGCGTCCTCCTGCTCCACCGCCAGGCCGCGGGCGGCGGCGAAGGCGCGCACCGCGACCAAGTCCGACGCTTCGGCGCCGTGTCGCTTGGCAAATTCATCGCGGCTCAGGAACGGACCGGGCGCGCGGCGGGATGCGATCGCGGCCACTCGGGCGGCAAAATCCTGACGCGCACGGCGGCGCACGAGCAAGGTCACGTTCAACCGTTCCGTCGGCTCGGCAGGTCCTATCACGCGGGCGCCCGGCACCGCGGCGCGTTCGCTGCCTTTGAGAGGAGTATTGGCCATGACTTGCTCCCTGATGATGACGGATGGTTCCGAACACCTGTAGGGACCGCCGCGAGGTACTGGGGTTCCCCGCGGCTAGCGCGGACCTGCCTGCAGCGGCCGGCGCGCGAACCAGCCGAAGCGCGAGGATGGTGAAGTAGCAAACCGCCGGCACGATGAGCGCGTGTTTCAATCCCCACAAGTCGGCCGCATGGCCGGTGATCAGCGGCACGACGGCACCGCCGACGATGGCCACGCAGATGACTCCGGACCCCTCCGCCGCGCGCTTTCCCAAGCCTTCGCTGGCCAGGGTGAAAATCGTCGGAAACATGATGGAGTTGAACAGTCCGATCGCCAGCAGCGACCATCCCGACACCACGCCGACGGTATTCGCCGAAACCGTCAGCAAGACGATGACGGTGGCCGCGGCGCAGGCCAGGACCTTGCCGGGCGAGAACAGCCGCAGCAGGTAGGCGCCGATGAAACGCCCCACCATGGCGCCGCCCCAGTAGAACGAGACGTGCTTGCCGGCGAGGCCCGCGCCCATGCCGAACACGCTGGCTTGCATCAGATAACTGACGATCAGCGATCCGATGGCCACTTCGCCGCCCACATAGAGAAAGATGCACAGCGTGCCGAAGGCAAAGCGCGGCCGAGCGAGCAGATTGAAGGCGCGCAAGATGGGCGTCGGCGGCACCGGCGTCTCGACCAATCTTTTGCGCTGCAGCCACACCACCGCGGCCAGCAGCACCAGCGCGACGGCGAGCCCGATATAGGTGTGGACCACGACCTGGGTCTCGACGCCGCGAAAGGCGTCCAAGGCGGCCCCCGACAGGGTCGCCGGATCGACTGTCGCCAAGGAACCCAGAATCAGAATCGATCCGACATAGGGAAACAGGGTCGTGCCCAGCGAATTGAAGGCCTGCGCAAAGGTCAAGCGGCTGCTCGCCGTGCGCGCCGGTCCCAGCAGCGAGATCAAAGGGTTCGCGACCACTTGGACGGTGGTGATACCGGAGGCCAGGACGAACAGGGCCAGCAGAAACAAACCGAACAGCCCGTGCGAGGAAGCGGGAATGAACAACAGGCAGCCCGCCGTCATGGTCAGGAGGCCGGCGACTGCCGATCGCATATAGCCGATGCGCCGCACCAGCGCGGCGGCCGGAATCGAAATGATGAAATAAGCGGCGAAGAAGGCCGACTGGACCAGCATGACCTCGCCGTAGCTGAGAGTGAACAATCCTTTGAGCTTCGGGATGATCACGTCATTGAGGCTGGTGATGCCGCCGAAGGCAAAGAACAGCGCGTACACGAATGCCTGCAGATTGGTTGCGTAGCTGGCGGTGGATTCGCTGCCATCGGCATCCGTGGGAGCGGGCGAAGAATCGACTGCGGATTCGAATACCATGTAGTTGTGTCCCCTCAAGCCTTGTGTTTATCGGTCCAATGCTTCACCAGCATACCTTAGACGGGTGACATCGCTGTCATCCGCTACCACCCTATAACACGCATCCAGCGAGTCGCTACGAATCAGCCGAACGGGTTCTGCCGAATGATGGTCTGGTCCCGATCAGGCCCGGTAGAGATCATGGTAATCGGCACGCCGACCAAGGATTGCAGCCGTTCGAGGTAGCTGCGGGCATTGCCGGGCAGGTCCTCGTAGCGGGTGACTCCGACCGTGCTCTCCTTCCACCCCGGCAGGTCTTCGTAGACCGCCTCGGCAGCTCCGAAGTGCTCGGACAGGAGCGGCGGCGTCAAGGAAATGCTGCCCCCGATCTTGTAGCCGACGCAGACACGGATCGTATCCAGCCCGTCGAGCACATCGAGTTTGGTGACGCACAGCAGAGAGCAGCTGCTGTGCACGATGGAGCGCCGCAACGCGACCGCGTCGAACCAGCCGCAGCGCCGTCGCCGCCCGGTCACCGAGCCGAACTCGTGGCCGACTCGCGACAGATACTCTCCGGACTCGTCGAACAACTCCGTCGGAAAGGGACCCGCGCCGACGCGGGTGGCATAGGCTTTGACGATGCCGAGCACCTCGTGCAGCCGGCGCGGACCCAAGCCGGTGCCGGCCGCAGCGCCGCCCGCGGTGGTGGTCGACGAAGTAACGTATGGATAGGTGCCCAAGTCCACATCCAGCATGGCGCCCTGCGCTCCCTCGAACAGCGCATTACCGCCATCGACGCTCAATTGCTCGAGTATGCCGGTGACGTCCGCGACCAGGGGCTTCAGTCGCTCGCCGAGCTCCAAATTCGATTCCAACACCTGCTGGAAGTCGATGGCAGGAACTTGGAAATACCGCTGCAGGACGAAGTTGTGGTAATCGAGAATCTCGCCCAGTTTCGCGGCAAAGCGTTCGCGGTGAAACAGGTCCGAGACCCGCACGGCGCGGCGCGCGACCTTGTCCTCGTACGCCGGGCCGATCCCGCGGCCCGTCGTGCCTATGGCGTTCGCGCCCTGCGCCTTCTCGCGCGCGCGATCGAGCGCCACGTGCGAGGCGAGTATCAGCGGGCAAGCCGGACTCACGCGCAGACGCTCGAACACGGGCACCCCCTGTTCCACCAGCATTTGCGCCTCTTTGAACAACGCCTCGAGCGACAGCACCACGCCGTTGCCGATCAAACATTGCACATGCGCGTGCAGCACCCCCGAAGGGATCAGCGACAAAATGGTCTTCTTGCCGCCGATGACCAGCGTGTGCCCGGCGTTGTGGCCGCCCTGAAAGCGCACCACGGCCTGCACCTGATCGGTGAGCAGATCGACGACCTTGCCCTTGCCCTCGTCGCCCCATTGCAAGCCGATTACGACCAGATTTTTACCCATTACGCGCCATCCACAGCAGTGCCAGTCCCGCCACCATGCTGATCAATCCGCCCCAGCGCAGCTGCCTGGGGTCCGTGTTGGCGAGCTTCGCCATCAGCCGCTGCGCGGCCGCCGGATTGACGAAGGGCAGTACTCCCTCGATCACCAGGTACAAGGCAAAGGCGCCGGCGAAGTAGCGCGCCAGTTCGCTCCAACCTATATCCATCATCGCGGCGCAGGCTGCGGCTGTGATTTATTGAAATATTTGAAGTACGCATTGTCCGGCGCGATCACCAGCACATCGCCCTGAGTTCCCACCGCTTCTCGATACGACTGCATGCTGCGGTAGAAGCTATAGAATTCCGCGTTCTTCGAATACGACTTGGCGTACACCTCGCTCGCGGAGGCATCCCCCTCGCCGCGGATCTGGCTGGCCTGGCGCGCCGCGTCGGCCAGGATTTCGGTCTGCTGCTTGTTCGCGTCGGCGCGCGTGCGCTCCGAGGATTCGACGCCTTCGGCGCGCAGCTTGGCGGCCTGCGCCTTGAAGGTCGCGCGCATCCGTTCGAATACCGAATCCTGAACCTGCTGCGGCAAGTCGATCTTGGTGATGCGCACGTCGACCAGGTCCACGCCGAGCTGTTCGGCCGCGGGACGCGCATTCTTCATCATGGAGTCGGTGAATTCCGCGCGTTCGGCCGTGACGACCTGCTGCAGCGTGCGCTGGGTCACCACGGTCTTGATGCTGTCCTTGACGGTCTCGCCCAGGCGATCGTTGGCGACTTCCTCCGCTCCGCCGGTGGCCTCGTAGTAGCGGCGCAAATTATTGATGCGCCACTTCACGTAGAAATCCACTTTGAGCTGTTCCTGTTCCCGCGTCAGAAACATCTCCTGCCGGTACAACTGCGTAATGATGCGCTTGTCGAAGCGGCTGACCTCCTCGACCAGGGGAATCCGGAAGTGCAGCCCCGGCTCGAAGTTCGAATCGACGATTTCACCGCCGATCGATTTGATCGCGAGCTGCCCTTCACTGACGGTGAATGCGCTGGCGCGCACCACCAGAATGAGGACGACCAGCGCCAGGAGCGTGTACAGAATTCTGTTTTGCATCAGCGTACCCCACGCGCGCGCGCCGGATCCTCGGCTGGCGCAACTTGGATCTCGGGGACGCGCGCCGGAGGCACCGTCATCGTGTCGTTCGGATTGGCGATCGATTGCGGACCCGGCGCGATCAATTTATCGAGCGGCAGGTACATCATGCTGTTGCCGTTCTTGGTGTCGACGATCACCTTGCGCGAATTCTTGTAGACATTTCCCATGGCCTCGAGATACATGCGCTCGCGCGTAACGGCCGGGGCGTGTTCGTACTGGGCGAGCACCTCATCGAACCGCGCCGTCTCGCCCTGCGCCAGCGCCAGCACCTGCAGCCGGTATGCCTCGGCGTCCAGCACCTCCTTCGCGGCTTCGCCGCGTGCGCGCGGCAGCACATCGTTGCGGTAGGTTTCCGCGTCCTGCTGATAGCGCTGGCGGTCCTTGTCGGCCTTGATGGCGTCGCGCTGCGCGTCCTGCACGGCCTCGGGCACGTTCACGCCGGTGAGATTCACGCTCAGGATGTGGATTCCCATGTCGTAACTGTCGAGCGTCCTTTGCAGCAGGAACTTGGCACGGTCGGTGATCGAGGCATCGAACGCCAGGGCCTTGTCGAGCGATGCCTGGCCCACGGCTTCGCGCATGGCGCTTTCGCTCACCTGGGTCAGCGTGTCTTCGACGTCGCGCACCTTGAACAGCAATTTGAGCGCGTCGGGCTGAATGTATTGAACCGCGGATTTGACCTCCACCAGATTGGTGTCGGCCGTGAGCATGCTGGCGTCGTCGACGACGCTGTACTCATGCGAAACATTGACGATGATCTTGCGCTCGATCGGCCAGGGCAGATGCCAGTTGTAGCCGGGTCCGGTGGTCTGCAGATACTTACCGAAGCGCAGCACCACCGCGCGTTCCTGCGCGTCGACGCGGTACAGGCCGCTGCCGATCCACACGGCGCCGATCAAGACGAGGACGCTGCTCAGGCCCTTGCCGAAACCGGCGGTGCCCTGCCCGCCGCCGCCCCCGGTACCGCCTCCGCCGCGCCCGAACAGCGCGGACAGGCGCCGCTGGAAATTCCGCAGAACATCGTCCAAATCGTTCTGCGATTGTTGCGGACGATTCCAAGGGTTGCGTTTCTCGCCACCAGGTTCGTTCCAAGCCATGCGTCATGCCTATGTGTGAAGAGCGGCGCATTCTAACAGCCGACCCGCCGCCCACAAGAGAGCTTAAGCCACGCGTTGTTCGCGGGTCCGTTGCGTAGTTTCCACCAGATTGACACCTTTGCTGCCCAATAATTTGGCAACTTCGGTTAAATCCAGCTCGACGTCCAGGTCCCAGCTGCCGTCCTCGCACTGCCGCTCGGCGCGCACGGCATTGCGCTTATACAGATCCGACCGGACGGCGGCGGCCGGCAGCTCGAGATGCAGGGTGCGGCGGACCTGATTGGGGCGCACGGCATGCGCCAAGGCCTCGCGCAGCTCCGGCAAGCCCTCACCGGTGACCGCCGAGGCCGAGACCAGTGCGGCCACCCCGTCCCTGCCCTGCACGATTCGGGGTTTCTCCCCCGCCAGATCGATCTTATTGAGCACCACCAGCTCGCGGATGTCGCCCGCGCCGATGCTGCGCAACACTTCGCGGACCTGTTCGATGCGCTCATCGCGCAGCGGATCGCTGGCATCCACCACGTGCAGCAAGAGATCGGCGTCGCGCGCCTCCTGCAGGGTGGAGCGGAAGGCCGCCACCAACTCGTGGGGCAAGGCGCGCACGAAACCCACGGTATCGGCCAGCACCACCTCGCCGACTCCCGCCAATTTGACCTGCCGCACCGTGGGATCCAGAGTCGCGAACAATTGATCGGCGACATAGGTGGCCGAGCCGGTCAGGGCATTGAACAGGGTGGATTTGCCGGCGTTGGTATAGCCCACCAGCGCCACGGTGGGCACCGGCACCTCGCGCCGCACGTGCCGGCTGGTGTCGCGCTGCCGTGCCAGCTTCTCCAATCGTGCCTTCAAGGTGCGGATGCGCTTGGCGATCAAGCGCCGGTCGGTTTCCAGCTGGGTCTCGCCGGGTCCTCGCAACCCGATACCGCCCTTCTGCCGCTCGAGGTGGGTCCAGCCCCTGACCAGGCGGGTGGACAAATGCGAGAGCTGCGCGAGTTCGACCTGCAGCTTGCCTTCGAAACTGCGAGCGCGCTGCGCAAAGATATCTAATATCAGGCCGTTACGATCCAATACTCGACGGCCGGTGAGTTTCTCGAGATTGCGCTCCTGGCTCGGGCGTGAACGTCTGGTCGACCAAGATCACGCCCGCATCGTGCTCCTGCGCGCAGGCGTGTATTTCCTCGGCTTTGCCGGAACCGACGAAGTATTTCGGATCCGGGCGCGCACGCGATGCCAGCACGAGTCCTACGCACAGAGTACCCGCCGACGCGGCCAGAGCGCGAAACTCCGCCGTGTCGTTGGGATCCACAGGGTGTCCGATACCCACGCCGACCAGAACGGCGCGCTCACCACCGCGGGGGCGTTCAAACAACTGCAGAGTGCCGCCCAATCACGTGTGTGATCGGCCTCGCCCAATCGGCGCGCGCGCCATGATCGAAGTCACTCGACCAGGGTTCATTCGACAATAGCCGGTTCCGTCACTTCGCCATCTTCGCCGGTCGGCAACCGCACATTGCGCGCGGGCACGACGGTGGAAATGGCATGTTTGTAGACCATCTGGCTCACGCTATTTCTGAGCAGGACGACGAACTGGTCGAAGGAATCGATCTGTCCTTGTAATTTGATGCCGTTCACAAGATAAATTGAGACGGGCACGCGTTCTTTGCGCAGGGCATTCAGGAATGGATCCTGCAGGGACTGGCCACGGGCCATGGGTGAAGCTCCTTGTTTTTTAGTGTCATTTGAACTGCCGAACCACTTCCCTGCGGCACCAGGCACATACGTATTCATGCTAGCACAGCACTCCTCACGGCGTTATATCGTCCAATTCTGGGGACGACCCGGCGAATCCGCCCTTGGACAGTGCATCCATCATCATCGATGCAACCTCAGGGTGCATGGAATCGAACCACTGCGCGTGCTCGCGCCGGCGCAACCACGTCAACTGGCGCTTGGCGAGTTGACGCGTTGCCGCAATTGCTTGGTTCTCTGCTTCGTCCAATGCGCACTGTCCCGCTAAATGTCGCCACAACTGTCGATATCCGACCGCACGCATCGATGGATGTTCCGCACTCAGATCGCTTCTTGCAAAAAGCGTCTTGACCTCCGCCAGGAAGCCGGCATGCATCATCGCGCCGAAGCGCTTCTCGATTCTGGTGTGCAAATCGCGGCGTTCAAGGGGGGCGGCGATAAATTCCGTGACCTCCACGTCGTCAAACACCGACACGCGCTTTTGTTGCAAATCCGTGATGCTCTCGCCCGTCAGCCGGTACACCTCGAGGGCCCGCTGAATGCGCTGCGGATCGTTGACATGAATGCGCGCCGCCGCCGCCGGATCCACCTTCCCGAGCTCCTCGTGCACGGCCGCCCATCCTGCGGCCGCCGCCTGTGCGTCAATCTCGGCGCGCACCCCCGGGTCCGCCGCGGGCAGTTTTGCAATGCCGTGCGTCAGGGCGTGAAAGTACAACATGGTGCCGCCCACCAGCAGCGGATGCCGCCCGCGCCGCCAAATATCCTGCATCGCGACGGCGGCATCGCGGGTGAACTCGCCGGCGGAGTAACTTTCGGCCGGATCGCGAATGTCGAGCAGGTGATGTGTCACTCGCGCGCGCATGGCGGCCGTGGGTTTGGCCGTGCCGATGTCCATGCCGCGATACACCAGCGCCGAATCCACGCTGAGGATTTCGAGGGGCAGCTCTTCGGCTAGGCGCATCGCGAGATCGGATTTGCCCGAGCCGGTCGGGCCCATCAACAATATCGCCCGCCGGCGATCGGCCGCCGCGCGTTGCGGTGCTTGGGCCCTGGCGGCCTCGCGCATCATCGCCCGCGCATAAAGAGGCGATCAAGATCGTTGATCGACAGGCGCACCCAGGTGGGGCGGCCGTGATTGCACTGGTCGGCGCGCTCCGTGCCTTCCATTTCACGCAGCAAGGCGTTCATTTCCGGCAGGCTCAAATTGCGCTGCGCACGCACCGCGGCGTGGCAGGCCATGGTGGCGAGCAAGTGATTGATCGACTCCTCGACCCGCCGCGAGTGACCTTGCTCGAGCAAATCCGAGAGAACATCGCGCACGATGCCCGCCGGATCACGGCCCGCCAAGAGACTGGGAATCGCCCGCAACGCCAACTGATCGGGCGCGAGACGCATCACCCCGAAGCCCAGCGCTGCGAATTCCGCCGCATGCGCCTCGGCGGCTTCAGCCTGCGCCGGGGTCACATGCAGAATCTCCGGCATCAGAAGTTGCTGCTGTGCCGTGTGCCCCGCGAGTAATTTCTTCATCCGCTCGTACATCACCCGCTCGTGCGCGGCGTGCATGTCCACCAGGACGATGCCCTCGGCGGTCTGCGCCAGGATATAGACCCCGTGCAGCTGCGCGATCGCGTGTCCCAGGGGCGCATCACCGTGCGATGAGGCACTGTCGCGCGATGAGCCGCGCCCTGCCATGGGGCTTCGCCGCTCGACAGGGCTTCGCCGCTCGACAGGCTCGCCGCTCGAAGGGGCTTCGCCAGGCGATGAGGCCGCGCCGCGCCATGGAGCTTCGCCTACGCCTGAGCCGAAGGCTCCGCGCTCGACCAAGCTGCGGTAAGCATCTTCGCCCGATCTCGGCGACCGTCCCTCGGGCAGCGCGAAGCGCGCCTGATGGGGCGGCGCGGCTCGATTGAAGCTCGCGCTGCCCGTGAGCCAGTCCAGCGGGGCGCTGCCCGCCGACTCGGCGCTGGGACGGGTGTCGGACAGGACCCGCTCGAGCGTGCGAAATACGAAATCATGAATGCGCCGCGAATCGCGAAAGCGGACTTCGAGCTTCTGCGGATGAGCATTGACGTCGACGGCCGTGGGATCCAGCTCCAAATACAGCAGGTACGCGGAAAATCTGCCGTGAAACAGCACGTCCTGATAGGCGAGGCGCACCGCGCCCGCCAGCAGCTTGTCGCGCACGAATCGGCCGTTGAGGAAGGCGAATTGCAGGTCCGCCTGGCTGCGCGAAAACGTCGGCAATGCCAGCCATCCCGAGAGGCGCAGGCTCTCGGTGTCGTGCTTCAGCTCGATGACATGGCCGGCGAAGTCCTCGCCGCATATCGTGGCCACGCGCGCCAGGCGCTCCGCGGCGGTGCCCGCCGCCGGCAGCGACCACACCGTCTTGCCGTTGTGCGCCAGCGAAAAGGCGACCTCGAACCGCGACAGCGCCAGCCGCTCGAGCATGCGCACGATGTGCTGATATTCGGTGGCCTCGCTGCGCAGGAATTTGCGCCGCGCCGGCACATTGAAAAACAAATCCCGCACCTCGACGCTGCTTCCCGGCGGATGCGACGCGGGCGCGGGGGCCGCAAGCGCTCCATCGCGGGCCTCGACCGACCAGGCATGCGCGGAGACCGCCGGGCGCGAGACCAACGACAATCGGGACACCGAGGCGATGCTCGGCAGCGCCTCGCCGCGAAACCCCAATGTGGCGACACTTTCAAGATCGTCCAGCGAGGCGATTTTGCTGGTGGCGTGCCGCGCCAGCGCCAGCGCAATCTCCTCGGGTGCAATCCCAATGCCGTCGTCGCGCACTCGAATCAAGCCGCAGCCGCCGCGCTCCAGTTCCACCTCGATGCGTCGCGCGCGCGCGTCGAGGGCGTTTTCAACCAGTTCCTTCACCACGGAAGCAGGCCGCTCGATCACCTCGCCGGCGGCGATTTGGCTGATGAGGGCATCGGATAGCAGCTGAATGGGCAAGAGGAACCTCGTAAACCGTGCATTTTCGCACAGCACGAGTCCGCGCGGGGGCGCGCGCAACGTCGCGGCGTATGGGCCGCAGCCGCCGGCCGCCGCTATCCGCCCGAGTCGCCCGAGTCGCCCGCAGTGGCCAGAACCGCTCGCGGCGCGGCGCCCGCCGCGAGTTGCGCCACGCGCGTGCCGGCAGGCGGATTGGCATAAAAATAGTCATGCACGCCCTGGTGGATGGCGGCCGCAAGCTTCTCTTGATGCAGCGGCGAACGCAGCCGCAGCTCTTCTTGCGGATTCGAGATATAGGCCGTTTCGACCAGCATCGAGGGGATATCGGGGGACTTGAGCACCATGAAGCGCGCTTGCTGCACTTGCGGCTTGCGCACTTCGCCCACGCGATTCAATTCACGCAGCACGCGTTCCGCCGCAACCTGGCTGGCGCTCAGAGACGCCGATTGCGACAGATCCAAGAGCACCGAGGCGAGCACATCGTCCTTGTCGTCCAGCGACACGCCGCCGATCAGGTCGGAGGCATTTTCGCGCTCGGCCAGCCAGCGCGATGCCTCGTCGGTCGCACCCCGCTGCGAAAGGATGTACACCGAGGAACCGTCGACGCGCCGATCGCGGATCGAATCGGCGTGAATGGAAACGAACAGGTCCGCCTGCTGCGCGCGGGCGCGGCGCATGCGATCGCGCAGGGGCACGAAGTAATCGCCGTTGCGGGTGAGCACCGCCTTCATGCCCGGCTCCGCATTGATCTTCAGCGCCAGCTCCCGGGCGATGGCGAGCACCACGTCCTTCTCGCGGGTGCCGTTCATGCCGATGGCACCGGGGTCTTCCCCGCCGTGCCCGGCGTCGACGGCGATGACCAGATCGCGGGCGTCCGGCCGCGCATGCTCCACCTTGACCGGCGTCTCGATGCCCTGGCTCTGCCCCAGGTCGATGACCAATCGATACCCATAGCGGTTATTAGGCGCCGCCAGGAAGCTCTTGGCCTGGATGGGCCGCGCCATGTCCAGAACGATGCGCAGATCTCCCGAGGGCCGGCGGCCCAGGCGCACCTGTTTCACCATGCCGGTGCCGGCCGGAGCGGTGCGCGCAGCGCTCGTCAGCCGCGCATCCGCGACATCGAGCACCACCCGATCGGGATTCTTCAATATCTGCAAACTATGCTGCGCGCTGCCCGACAGATCCAGCACCACGCGCGTGCTGTCGGGGCCCGCCCACAGCCGAATGGCGCGCACATCGACCGCATGCGCCGGCCGCATCAGCGATGCCGACAGCAGCAAGATCCAAGCAACCTGCGAGACCAGAAACCTCATAGCCTGATAACTTAGGCTCAGGAACGAGATTTTTCAAGTTAAATTAGAGACATAGGGTACTAAGCTATTGTCGCGTCCCAAGTTGCCCAGCCAGGCGCACCCCAGCGGCGTCTCAGCGCTCAAGCGCGCCCGGCGCGCGTCGCCCGCGTAGCACAGCAGCACATTCACATCGGCGGGAGGCAGTGCAGCGCCGCCTTTCTCCGGCCATTCCACCAATAACAGGCAACCGGGCCCCACCCAGTCGCGCAGTCCCAATTCATCGATTTCGGTGAGGACCTGCACGCGATACAGGTCCACGTGCACACAGGTGAGCGCCGCCAGATCATACGTCTCGACCAAGGTGTAGGTCGGGCTGCGCACCAGCCCCGTGACTCCCAATGTTCGCAGCAGACTGCGCACGCACGTGGTCTTTCCCGCTCCCAGGTCGCCCTGCAGGTACACCACGGCCCCCTTAGGCAAGGCCGGGATCGCTCGCGCGAGGGCATGTCCCAAGGCTTCCGTGACACTGCTGTCGGCCAGTTCAAAATCCATCGAGACTCGAGGCATGGGGGTCCACCGGCGCAGCTGGTTGCGGCCTTGCTAGCCATTATACGGGTGACCCACGTAGCCTTGACGCATGAGCACCTCGACCTCCGCCGCACCCGCACCCGACCGGCAGGCCCTCATGGCGGACTTGCGGCGCTGGGGCCGGGAGCTGGGCTTCGCGCGGCTCGGCGTGGCGCACATCGACCTGGCGCGCGACGAGGCGCACTTCCTCGATTGGCTGCGGGCGGGGTTCAACGGCGAGATGGCCTATATGTCGCGCCATGGGGTGAAGCGCAGCAGGCCGGCGGACCTCGTGCCGGGAACCATCAGCTGCATCAGCGTGCGCATGGATTACTGGCCGCAGGATGCGGCCGACGCCCAAGCCGTCCTGGCCGACCGCACGGCGGCCTATATTTCCCGCTACGCCCTGGGACGCGACTACCACAAGCTCATGCGCGGGCGCCTGCAGCGGCTCTGCGACCGCATCGAGAACGCCGTCGGTCCCTTCGGCTACCGCGCATTCACCGACAGCGCCCCCGTGTTGGAGAAGGCCTTGGCACGCAACGCCGGCTTAGGCTGGATCGGCAAGCACACCAATCTGATCGACCGCGACGCCGGATCGTATTTTTTCCTCGGCGAGATTTACCTGAACCTCGAATTGCCCACCGATCAGGCCGCCACCGCCCATTGCGGCACCTGCAGCGCCTGCATGCCCGCCTGCCCCACGGGCGCCATCGTCGCCCCCTACCGGCTCGATGCGCGGCGCTGTATTTCCTATCTCACCATCGAATTGGCCGGTTCGATTCCGCTCGAATTTCGCCGCGCCATCGGCAATCGCATCTACGGCTGCGATGACTGCCAATTGGTTTGCCCCTGGAATAAGTTCGCGCGCCCCACCGCCGAGAAAGACTTCGCGGTGCGGCACGGACTCGACTCATCGCAACTCGCCGAGCTGTTCTCCTGGAGCGAGGCGCAATTTCTGCAGCGAACGGCAGGCAGCGCCATCCGGCGTATAGGCTACGAGCGCTGGCTGCGCAATATCGCGATCGCGCTCGGCAATGCACCGGCCTCGCCCGCGATCATCGAGTCACTGCGAAGCCGTGCGCAACACCCCTCGCCCCTGGTGCGCGAACACGTGCACTGGGCGCTGGCTCAGCATGAGTCAGTACCGATCGATACGGGATCAATAACGATCGATGACCCGCACGCGTAGGTTATCGGTCAGCCGGTGGGAATTCAGGCGCGCCGCCGCCAAGATCACCAAATCTCGCGCCCCTGCGCGGACTTTCCCGAGATCCGCGGCATGGCGAATCGCGAAGTATTCCGGCTCGAACCCACGCTGCCTCAGCGCCGCCATGCCCTGCCGCTCCAAAGTCTCGTAATCGCGCGCGCCCGCATCGATTTTTGCCGCAAACTCGCTCAACGTCGCATACAGCCGCGGCGCGACGGCGCGCTCATCCGTCGTGAGATGCCGGTTGGCGGTGGCGACCGCGAGTCCGTCGCTGTCCCGCCAGGTGGCGCACCCGACGATATCGATGGACAAGAAAAGATCGTCGACCAAACGCCGCACGATCACCCACTGCTGAAAATCCCGCTCGCCGAACAGCGCGATGTCCGGCTTGATGAGATTGAACAGCTTGCTGAGCACCGTCGCCACATCGGAGAAATGCCCCGGCCGGTGAGTTCCCTCGAGAATGTCGTCGAGATTCGGCACGCTCACGCGGGCTGCCCATTCCCGGCCGGTGGGATAAATTTCCTGTTGCGGCGGAGCGAACACCACGGTGGCGCCCATCTTCTGCAATAGCTCGCGATCGGCCTCGAGAGTGGGCGCCTCGCGCTCGCGCGGGTCCGCAAAAATGCTGACGATGACGTGATCGGCGCGCTCCTGAGCCTCCGCGACCAGGCTCATGTGCCCCTTGTGCAAGGTACCCGCGGTGGGCACCAGTGCCACCCGCGCGCCCGCGGCGCGCCACAGGCGGATCCGATCCCGTACCGACGCGCTGCGTGTGAGAAATTCCATAGGGTCCCGCTCTTCAAAGGTTGCCGCCCAGGAATCGGCAACCGAGACGAGACCTTTAGCCTGCCGAGGGCGGCAGCAAACTACTGCCGACGGGATTGAAGAAATGGCGGCCGCGCCGCGTCTTGCTGATCTGGGCGAACAACTGCTGATAGTCGCTCGTCGTTGTTCACCGGATCGATGGCCGCCGAATTCACGATCAGCAGCGGTGCGGCGTCATAGCTGTGGAAGAACCGCGCATAGGCCTGAGTGAGCTTCTCCAGATAGCCGCGTTCGATATGCTGCTCGTAGCGAATGCCGCGCTTGGCGATGCGGTCCATCAGCACATCCACGGGAGCCTGCAGGTACACCACCAGATCGGGCTTGGGCGCATCCACGACCACCCTTTCGAAGACCCGTTCGTACAGCGCGTATTCGGCATCATCGAGGGTCACGCGCGCAAACAGCCGGTCCTTCTCCAGCAGATAGTCCGCCACGCGCACCGCACCGAACAAATCCTCCTGCCGGACCTCTTCCAATTGCCGCGCCCGCTGAAACAGGAAGAACAATTGAGTCTGGAAGGCCGCCGCGCGCGGATTCTTGTAGAAGCGCTCGAGAAAGGGATTCTGGTCCGCCTGCTCGAGCACCAGTTGTCCGCCCAGGGACTGCCCCAACCGGCGGGCGAGACTGGTCTTGCCGACGCCGATCGGACCCTCGACGACGATGAATCGGTGCGGTGTTGCGCTCGACATTAAGAGTTCTTCTGCGGCTCCATGACTGAAATCCCCTCATCACCGGCACGGCGCAGCAGCTCCGAAACAGAGCCATGTCCCGGAATCGCAAGCGTGGGGGCGATATCGGCTAAAGGATACAGGACGAAGTTGCGCGTCGACACTCCGGGGTGCGGCAGCGTCAATCCAGGCTCGTCGATCGCCTCGCCCGGCATCCAGATCAGATCCAGATCGATGACGCGCGGTCCCCAGCGCTCCTGGCGATTTCGGCCCATGGCCGCTTCGATCCGCAGCAACCCATCGAGCAACTCCCGCGCCGACAATTGGGACAGCAAGCCCGCCGCCGCATTCACGAAGTCCGGTTGATCCTGCGGCCCCATAGGCCGGGTTTTATAGAGCCGCGAACGGCGCACCGAGAGCGTCGCGGGCAGCGCCGCGAGGCGCTCGAACGCCTCGTGCACCCGCGCCTCGGGGTGATTCAGATTGCTGCCGATCGCCACATACGCGGGGCGCCAGAGCGAGGTCATAACTTAGGTGCGCGCCGCCCCGCCGCGCCGGCGGCGGCGGCGTCGACGGGCCGGTGTCGCCGCGCCGCCCTCGCTCTCGGCGACCGGCTCCGCGGGCCGCGCCTGAACCAGAGCCACCCGCTCCTCCTGCGGCAGCACTTGAATATCGGTCCACCACTTCGCCAGTTCGGGGTCCGCCACGCCGACCTGCGCGCGCAACAGCAGGAAATCATAGGCCGCGCGAAAGCGCGGGTGCTGCAACAGGCTCAAGGATTTGACTCCGCTGCGGCGGTTGAACCGCGGCTGCAGCATGAGCAATTCCCGCATCGGGATGGCGAAGCGCCGCGGGATCGCCACGCGCGACTGCTGCGCCCGGAGCACGGTATCGCAAGCCTGCATGAGCAGCGCCGTATCCGGTGCCGGCCCCGCCTGCCGTTCGTTCAGTTCGCGCAGCACCGCGCTCCACAGCAGCACCGCGAACAGGAAGGTCGGCGTCACCGGCTTGTCGGCCGCGATGCGCTCGTCCGTATTGATGAGTCCGCGCTCCAGCATCTCCTCCGCATAGGCATAGGGCGGCAGCGCAAAGGCGGCCGCGGACAGCGGAAACAAATGTTCGAACAGCCCATACTGCTTCAGCAGCCGATAAGATTTCACGCCGAATCCCGACAGAAACAGCTTCAAGCACTCATCGAACAAGCGCGCCGGCGGCACGCCGTCCAACAGGTAAGCGAGCTTGCTGATCGGCGCCTCCGTCACCGGCTCGATCGAGAAGTCGAGCTTGGCTGCGAAGCGCACCGCGCGCAGCATGCGCACCGGGTCCTCGCGGTAGCGCGTTTCCGGATCGCCGATCAATTTCAGGCGGCGCGCCCGCACATCGGCTGACGCCGTCGACGAAATCCCAAATCGAAAAATCGTCGATGTTGTAATACAGACCGTTGGCCGCGAAATCCCGCCGCCACACATCTTCTTCGATGGTGCCGTAGATATTGTCGCGCAGGATGCGGCCGGTCTGGTCGAAGGCTCGATGCTCGGAATCGTAGGCGGCCGGCTCGGCCACCGCGGACCTGCCGTTCGCGCTTCCCTGCCCGGTAGCCCCCTCTCCCGCGGAGCCTTCATTCTCAGGGTCGGGGTCCATTTCCTCGACATCTTCGCGTTCCGGCGCCGCCGCGGCGCGAAAAGTCGCCACTTCAATGATTTCGTTGCCGAAATGCACGTGCGCCAGGCGAAATCGCCGGCCGATGAGGCGGCAGTTGCGAAACAGACGCCTGACCTCCTCCGGCAGGGCATTGGTCGCCACGTCGAAGTCTTTCGGGGTAATGCCCAGGAGCAAGTCCCGGACCGCTCCGCCCACCAAAAACCCCTGATATCCCGCGTCTTTAAGGCGGTAGAGGACTTTCAATGCGTTCGGCGAAATCGCTGCGCGCGATATCGAATGCTCGGAGCGAGGGATGATCTGGGGGGCAAATGGCGTCGACGATGCGTTCAAAAATAAGGGTTCCGCTTGAGTCCAAAAAATTGGTCCGTATACTACCAGCCCTCTTGGGTTCCGGCGCCCAGAACCGCAAACATCGCTCCCTTCGTCTAGAGGCCTAGGACATTGCCCTCTCAAGGCAAGTACACGAGTTCGAATCTCGTAGGGAGCGCCAATTAAATCAATGGGTTACGAGATGCGCACCGCCGAAAGGTGAAAACCCCTGACGGCCTCTATGTCGTTCAAGAACACTGTTTGCCGTGAGGACGGCGGAATTTCGGTTACAGACTTCGCCAAGAAGCTGAAGGTCAGCCGCGTGGCATTGTCGCGTGTCCTGAATTGCCGCGCGGGTATCAGCGCCGAGCTTGCGATTCGCTTGGAGGCTGCGCTTGGATCGTCTGCGCAGATGTGGGTGGGGATGCAGTCCGCCTATGATCTATGGCAGGCGAGGAAGAAGCGCCACCCGAAAATCGACCGGTTGGCAGCAGCATAGAGGGCTCCTGCATCCATGATGCCTGCAGCCATAATATTTCCGCCGGGATCTCCTTCTGAAATCGTCTCCAGATTTAGTCCGGCTTGCAGCCTTCGTGATTGGCCCCTTTCGCACATTTCGTGCCATTAGGGGTTACCGCGACTCCCATTCCATTCTTAGTCTTAGCCTGCCCACCGGCGGTGGTTTGGGTGTCTTTCACTCCGTTCTGATTGGTCTGCTGCGTAGCAGCCTTTCCCGTGTTGGGGTTGTAGGCTGCTTTTGCGCCGGTGTTCGATTGCGCCGTGGTCACTCCGTTCGCATATTTTTGTGATGTTACTGCCGTGCCCGTGTTCGGGTTGTAAGCGGCCTTGGCGCCCGTGCTCGATTGTGCAGTGGTCACCCCGTTCGCATATTTTTGCGTCGTCGCGGCTGTGCCCGTGTTTGGGTTATAAGCAGCCTTGGCACCGGTGTTTGTTTCTGCTGTTGTCACCCCACTCGGGTACTTTTGCGCCGTTGTCACCGTGCCGGTCGCCGGATTGACTGAGGCGGCACTTCCACCGGGCCTGCAAACGGTCCTGCCAGTCGCGGTAGTAATGCAGTCGTCGGCAAACGCATTCGAAGCGACCAATGTAAACGCGAGAATCAATAGACCTTTCATGTGCATCTCCTGAGGATTGCCTCCACATACGCTCAAACCGATGCGCCTGTATATGGGCAGAAGGTCCACAGCCCGGATGCGCAAAGGGTCGCTATGCTGCGTGGCGCCCGCGCGGAGTTTGTCGCCTCCGCGATCCTTCATCCAGCTGACAAGCTTGGTTATCCGCGCTCGCCGGCGTGCCCGCCGACCTACGGAGCCGAATCAAAGCCCTTGGGGTTGCCGAGTCCGGCGGACTATCTCAGCCGGCGCGCCTCAGCGAGGCGCCTCCGAATAAGCCGTGACTCCCCACCCGTAGCCCACGATCCGCCACCCCACATCCTCTTGCTGCAGCACGAAGGACCACGCTCCATGCTCCTCGAAGTGCTTGCCGTGCGTCAGCCCTGTCCAAGTGGTCGGCAATGAGAAATAGACGCGCTTGCCCGACTGCTTGAAGTCGTGCGCTTCGCCGAAGGTGGCGGCCAAGTTCTTCAGGTCGTCCGCTGCGGCGTGCGCACGGAATCCCGCCGACCAGTTCGCCGCCGCCTGCAGGCCGCAGAAGACAAACGGCGCAAAATTTTCGACGATGCACAACTCGCGGCGTGCGAACACCGTCGGCTGTTCTCCACGGCGCAGGCTGCTCATGAATGTGACGAGGCCGCGTACCGGCTCCATCATGGCCGCGGAGGGCTGTTCCTCGGCGCGAGCGGCGCCCGCTGCCAACAAGCACAACAGCAATGCCCCACAAACGCCGAATGCGCGCGGCCGAGACGCGGGCGGATTGGCCCCAGGATCATTTTGGTACACGTGTCGCTCCGAATCGAGGCGGCGCCCCGCTGTGCCGCACACTGTAGCGCACTCGCCGGATCGCGCTCGACCCCTAAAATTGGTGCAGCGCCTTGCGGCTCGTGGGCTTCGCAAACGAAGTCTGGTTTTTCGGCACGCTCGTTCGCGTGCGCCGGAGCTTAGAAAATCCCAATTCTCGCAGTGTCGGCGTTGAAGATGCCGACGCAGCGCTCGTCGGCAGCGGCAACGAGCCAGTGAGCGCCGATGTGGCTTGGCTGGCCGATCTTGCGGCCCGGCGGCAGGACGGCATACGGGGCCCGGCGGCCGGACGGGTCGAGCCAGTAGAACTTGAGAGTCTCGTTGCTGCGGTTTGCGATGACCACACGCGTGCTCTCGGAGGTCGGGTTCGAACGAAACTCCGCTTCACGCTCACACCGCTGCCCCCACTTCATGCTGTCGCACGCGGGCACGCTGTGTGTGCCGCCCGAGGTGATGCTGCAGGCAATGGTGTAATCCGCCGGATCAGCCGCCATATTGACGGCATAGGTCTGCGGTGCCGGCTGTGAATTGGCGGCCGGCGACGATGCAGCGGCCGGCGCAGGCACGGCGGCCGGGGTCAGCGCAGCAGCCAGCGTCGGCGCAGCGACTGGCGCGGCGCGAACCGTGGCGGCAATCGTGGCCGGGGGGGCGCCCCCCGACTTACCCCACAGCCCCCACGCAATCACAGCAATCAAAACGGCGGCTATGCCTCCAATCACGGCACCGAAGCTGCCGGGGCGGCTGCGCTGCGCCGGCCACGCACCTGCACGGCCGCTGATGTCCGGCAGAGCAACGTGAGTCCGGTCGGGATCGGACAGAAAATTCGCCAGCCAATCGGCGGTGTCGGTCTCGAGAAGGATCAGCCCGTCGGGCCGCCGCGTGTTGCCGCGGACCTGATCCAGCGACGCGGTCCATATGGCCACGGATTTCAGGCCCAACAGCCCCTGCAGAAGGCCCCGTCTCGACTCCACGTCCTGAATCTTGTCAAAACGAACCACACGCGAGCTCTGGATGAAGACGCCGGAATCGATGTTGATGGTGCGCTCCGTCAGGGTGAACGAGAACCACCGGAATCTCAGGAACGAATTGACGATCATGACGAGGGCAAGAAGGTAGAAGATCCACTCCATCACGCCGGCGTTGCCCTTTGTACAAGGTCCGCCGCCGCATCTAGCAGCCGGGGAATTCACGATGAAGTGTGCGAAGCGGCCGAGCATCACGCACACTGCCGCTGTCAGCAATGCACGCAGCACGAAGTACCAGAACGCTTTTGTTGGCAGAAATTGCCGCGAGTTCAGTGGGATCACGAAGCACCTCGGCTGCAAGTCCTTTATTGTCCCATTATATTGTTCGCCTCAACTCGCCGGCGTACGCAACCTGTCACATTTTGCGCGGTGATGACGTGTACTACGTCGCCAATTGGGTTGCCAAATCCGTGTTATCAGTCTCCGTGTTGCCAGGGTCCGTATTGTCGGTATCCGTGCACCCGGCGGCGGTCCATGCCAATATCGTCAACGTGTCTTCTCCTGCCGCGTCTCTCAAATCAGCGCGCCTGAGTTTCTCTCGAGGCGAATTCGATGCCGCGCGCGAGTCGTGCCGCGACATCCTCGCGGCATTTCCCGACGAGGCGGGGGCGCTGCACCTTCTCGGGCTCATCGCGCACCGGGACGGAGATTTGGCCGACGCCCGGAATCTTCTGCACCGCGCCACCGAATCACGCGGCGCATCGGCCCTGTATCTGCTCACCTATGCCGAACTCTTCTGCAAGGCGGTCGATCGCCGGACCGCGCTCGATTTGGCGAGGCGCGCCACCGAGCTGGATGTCGCACTGCCGCTCGCCTGGTGCTACCTCGGCCATCTGCTGTTGGAAGGCCGCCAACTCGACGAAAGCCGGCGCTGCCTGCAGCGGGCGATCGAGCTGGACCCTGCTTTCTGGCAGGCGCGCACCCACCTCGCCGTCCTTCTGGGCCGCACGGGCGACCCCGCCGAGGCGATTGCACAGTTCGAGCGCCTGCTGGGCGAGCACGCGGAGAACGCGGAAATCATCGGCAGTTTCGCGTCCTTCTTGGCCGAGCAGGGTCGTTACGCGGAGGCCTTGATCCAAGCCGAGCTTGCGATCGCGAAGCAACCGGACAAGCTCGATCACCATGTGCGCGCCGGCGAAATAGAAATTCTGCAAGGGCGCCCCCGGCAGGCGCTTGCGCGCCTCGCCGCCGCCGAGAGCACCTGGCCTCGCGGGATCAATCTGCTGACGCTCGAGGCACATGCGTTGAGACTGGATGATCGCTGCGACGAGGCGGTTGCGCTGTGCCGCGACGCTCTGGCTCAGGGTATCGAGTCCGGCGACCTGCTTCGCGCCTACGGCCTCGCTCTGCAACTGGCGGGCGAGGATACCGAGGCATTGGCGGTCTTCGACCGTTCGGCCAAGACCCATCCGGCGCCGGCCCTGTCGGATAAGGGCGCACTGCTCTCGCATCTGGGCCGGCTCACCGAGGCGTGCACGGCCTTCGACGAAGCCTTGATGCATGAGCCGAGCTGGGCGGACGCCTGGTACAACAAGAGCTACGCCAAGACCTTTGGGAGCGGGGACGCGGATATCGACAGCATGCGGCGCTTGCTCGATCGATGTTCGTATCGGGATCGGCTGCAGCTGCATTTTGCGCTGGGCAAGGCGCACATGGATGCCGGTGATCCGGACCAGGCCTTCGTGCACTGGCACGAGGGCAACCGCTTGAAGCGCGCCTCCATCGACTACGACGCGAATGCGGCCGCACGGCACATCGCCATGAGCGCCATCGAGCCGCCGAACATCGACGCTCGCGAGCAAGCCTCGGCATCCCGCTCATCCGAGGTGCCGGTCTTCGTCGTGGGCATGCCGCGTTGCGGCTCCTCGCTGATCGAGCAGATACTGGCATCCCATCCGCAGGTGCATGGCGCCGGCGAGCTCGTGCGGCTGCGCGCGTTCTTCGAGGCGCGCGAACCCGGCGATCGGCCCATCGCCGAAGCGGCTCTAGAGAGACTGCGGCGCTTCGCGCCGCGGGCCGCTCGAATCATCGACAAGGATTTGTGCAATTTTCTCCATCTCGGCGCCATTCACCGGATCTTTCCGAATGCGCGGATCATTCACTGCCGGCGCAATCCCTTGGATACGTGCTTTTCCGCGTACACCAGGCTGTTCGCCGGCGATTTTGGCTTCACCTATGAGCAGCGCGAACTGGGCGCTTACTATCGTCACTACCATGCTCTAATGGCGCATTGGCGCTCGCTGCTGCCGCCGCGAATATTCATGGAAATCGACTACGAAGCGCTGGTATCCGAGCCCCGCGAAGAAACGCGTCGACTGCTGCAATTCCTCGATCTGCCCTGGGACGAGGCCTGCGTGCGGTTCTTCGAGACGCCGCGAATCGTCAATACGGCGAGTTTTGCGCAGGTTCGCCGGCCGATCTACCGATCGAGCGTCGGCAGCTCCCATTCGCTGCGGCCGCATCTGCGGCCGTTGATCGAGGCGCTCGGCCCCCTGGCGACGGACGATTCGGCGCCGCGCGACATTGCGCCGAACGATATTGCGCCGAACGATTCGGCGTCCGGCGGTTGAAGCAAGGGATCGGCCATAGATACCACGGATCAATTGCTGGAAGCCGCGACCGAGCAGCATCGCGCAGGCCAATTCGCCGAGGCGCGCCGGCTCTACCGGGAAGTGCTGGCCCGCGTGCCGGCGCACCCGGTGGCGCTGTTTCGCAGCGGCCTGCTGGAATTGCAAGACGGGCACCCGGAGGCCGCGCTGCTCCTCGTCGAACGGAGCCATGGCGGCCGATGCCGCTGAACCGCGCTACCAATTCGTGCTGGGTCAGTCGCTGCAGGCGCTGCGCCGCTGGGACCCGGCGATCGGCGCCTATGAGACGGCCCTGAAACTACAGCCGGATTTCCTGGATGCCTGGAACAATCTGGGGATCTGCCGGCAGCTGCGCCGACAATTTCCGCAGGCAGCGGCGGCCTATCGGCAGGCGCTGGCGCTGGAATCCCGCGAATGCCGGCGTCATGGCCAACCTGGGCACGGTGCTGCGCGAAATGGGGGATTTGGCGGAGGCCGTCGAACTGCTGCGCGCCGCGGCGGATCTCGAGCCGGCCGTGGCGTCGCACACCGTCAATCTCGGCATCGCCTATTGGAATCAGGGCAACTTCGCGGAGGCGGAACGCACGCTGAACCAGGCGCTGGCGCGAGCGCCGAATGATGCCGACGCCGCCTTCAATCTCGGCAATGCCTTGCACGGGCTCGGCAGACCGCGCGAGGCCATCGACCGATACCGGCAGGCGGTGGCGCTGCGCCCCGGCTATGCGGACGCCCTCATCAACCTCGGCAATGTCCTGACGGAAATCGGCGACTTCGCGCGCAGGCCAGGCGGCCTACGACGAGCGCCCTGCGCCTGCGCCCCGACTCGGTCGTCGCATTGAATAACGCGGCCTGCCTCCTGCGAACCCTGGGGCGCGTCGACGAGGCCGAAACGGCGCTCTCGCGGGCGCTGCAGTTGGATCCCGGCAACGCGACGCTGCACGACACCCTCGGCAATGTCTACAAGGATGCCGGCGACCTCGATGCGGCGATCGCCAGTTTCCGCCGAGCCCTCGAACTCGATCCGGGCGCCGCGGCGACGCACAGCAATCTTGCGTACACGCTCAGCTTTCAATCGCCCGAGGCCGGTCCCGTTCTCGAGGAATGCCTGCGCTGGAACGAACGCTTTGCCGCCGCGTTGCCCGGTGAGCGCGGCGGAGCCACGGCCAACGAACACCGATCCGAACCGCCGGCTGAAAATCGGCTATGTCTCGCCGGATTTCCGCGATCCATTGCCAAAGCCTGTTCACGATTCCGCTGCTCTCGCGGCACGATCACGCGGCGTTCGAAATCTTCTGCTATGCCAGCGTCAAGCGTCCCGACGATCACACCCGCCGCATCGCCGGCTACGCCGATGTCTGGCGCGATGTGCGCGCGCTCGAATGATGAGGCGCTCTGCCGGCTCAGATTCGCGACGATCGCATCGACATTCTCGTCGATCTGACCATGCACATGGCGGGCGGGCGGCCCGCTGCTTTTCGCGCGCAAGCCGGCGCCGATCCAAATCGCCTGGCTGGCCTATCCCGGCACCACCGGAATCGGCGCGATGGACTATCGCCTCAGCGATCCGCGCCTGGATCCCGACGGCTTCGACGGCCACTATACCGAACGCACGCTGAGGCTCCCCGATTCGTTTTGGTGCTACGACCCGCTGGCCGACGACGTCGCCGTGGGTCAACGAATTGCCGGCGCTCGAGCGCGGCTACCTGACCCTCGGCTGCCTGAATAATCCCTGCAAGTTGACCGATCACACCTTGCGCCTGTGGGGCGGTGTGATGCGCGCGCTGCCCGACGGCGCGCCTTCTGCTGATGGCGCCGCCCGGCCGGCATCGCCGAACACCTGTCGCAGCGGCTGCGCGGCGCATGGCATCGCGGCGGAGCGCATCGACTTTCGAGCCTTTCAGCCGCGCGCAGAGTACTTGCGCTCCTATCACGATATCGATCTGGGTCTCGATACATTTCCCTACAACGGCCATACCACCAGCCTGGATTCGCTGTGGATGGGTGTGCCCGTCGTGACCCGAGTGGGCCGCACCTGCGTCGGTCAGGGCGGCCTCAGTCAGCTATTCCAATTGGATCTGCTCGATCTTGCCGCCGAATCCGACGAGGCGTTCGTCGCCATCGCGGCCGCGCTCGGCCACGATCTGATTCGTCTCGCCGCGCTGCGCCGCGAGCTGCGGGCGCGCCTCGAGCGTTCCGCGCTGATGGATGCGTCGCGTTTTGCGCGGCACATGGAACACGCCTTCCGCAGTGCATGGCGGACGTACTGCGAGCAAACGCACCCTCGATAACGCGGCCTGCCGTCGCGAAACCCTTTGACCGTCTGCGATTGGAGACGCCGTTCGCTGTCAACGCGTCCTTGGATGGACCGTTGTACCGTCAGCGCGAGGAGACAGCCATCATGGTCCCCAATGCATCTCGATTATGGTCGGCCGGCGCCGGCGCTGCGCTGATCGCCGCATGTAGCGTCGGAAGTGGTTCCGGCGGCAGCGCTCCGACTTCCAGCGTGACCGCGCCCGATACGACCGGGTTTATACGGACTCGCATGTATCGAACGGCCGCGGACGACTACGTGCGCACGCTCGACTACATTGCGAACGCGGCGGCCAACGGCGGGGACGACAGCGGCAATGGCATCACCGGCTACACGTGGTGGAGCATCGCCTATCCGACCCTGCGCTGAACCCCCACGCCATAGCGATACACGTTCTGACCGCCTTGGTAGCCCGTGACCACCAGTGCCGCGGTCACTGCGATGAGTATCAGGATGAACAGCCACGAGGGCCGCGATTCTTGCGCGGCGCCCGCGCCGCGCCACACCGCCACGAGCAGCAGCGCCAGCGAGGTAAATATGGCCCATTTCACGTGCAAGAAGATCGACTGGTGCGCGGCCACCCCGGCATGCAGGCCGATCAACGCCGCCAGCCCGGTGCTCAGTGCGAACAGGGCGGCAACGGCGCCGATGCAGAGGTTCCAAGTCCCCACCGTAGCCAGGGTCTTGGCATGACGCTCCTGGCGCCACAGCCGCGCAGCCAGCAGAAGCAACGCCGCCGTCACCACCAAGGCCAGCGGAAAATGCACGGCGATCGGATGCCATCCCGGCTCGATACTCATGAGCGGCCTGCGCTGTTCATGGGACCGTGGGGGCAGCCGCGCCGCTCAGGTGGCCGCGCCACCACGCAATGGTGTCGCTCAGTGCCGCATCCAGGCTGAAGCTCGGCTGCCAGCCCGCTTCGCGGTGCAGGCGATGCACGTCCGGGACGAGTATCGGGGGTTCCCGCGGTGCCGCGGGGCGCGCACCGAGCCGCAGCAGATCGGGCCGTCCGATCTGCCGGCCGATGCGATCGACGAGATCGGCCAGCGCGATTCTCTCGTCGGATCCGATATTCACGGGGCCTTGCAAATCCGACGCCAGCACGGCCGCAAAGGCCGCTCCGACATCGGCCACATGCAGAAAACTGCGTATCTGCCTGCCGTGCGTGCACGGCGCCTCGCGGTTCAGCAACAGATTGGTGATCACCGACGGCACCAGGCGATCCGGGTGTTCATGCGGGCCGAACTGAAAAAAGATGCGCCCCCACGCGGTCGACACGCGCTCGCTGCGCCCGAAATCCGCGAGACTCGATTGCAGGGCGATTTTGCAGGCGGCATACGGACTCAAGCCGGCAGGTGCCTGGTCGGCGGCGGCTTCACTGGCCAGCGGGCTCAACAAATCGTCGCACACCTCGACGCGCGACCAATCGTACTCCGCGCAGCTTCCGGCCATCATGACGCGCCTGCCTCCGTGGGCGCGAAAGCAGCGCAGCAGGTGCTCGCTCGCCGCCAGCCAGCGAAAATTGTCCGCGCTGTTCCAGTACAGCCCGGGCGTGGCGATCCAGGCGAAGTGCAGCAGGTGAGTCGGCCTCACCGCGCTCATCAGTGCCGCGGCGGCCGACTCGTCCAGTAAATCGGTGCAATGCACGCGTGCGCCGCGCAGCTGCCCGGGGACGTCGCGATTACGCGTTTCCGGAGAGTACCGCATGCACTTCGTACCCTGACCGCAGCAGCACGGGCACGCTCCAGCGGCCGATGAAGCCGCCGGCGCCGCTGACGAGCACGCGGCCCGCGGCCGTCATACGCCGCCCAACGCGTCCATGAGCGGATAGGCGGCGTCGCGCGCGGAGATCACCGTCGGCGCCAGCGGCCACTCGATGCCGAACGCGGGATCATTCCAGCGCAGCCCGCGGCTGAAGGCGGGCGCATGCGCCGCCGAAATCATGTAGTACACCTCCGCGCCGTCCGTGAGGCTCACGAATCCATGCGCAAATCCCGGCGGGATGAACAAGGAGCGGCGATTGGCCATGGTCAACTCCGCACCGTACCAACGCCGATACGTGGGCGAGGATTGACGAATGTCGACGATGACATCGAAGATCGCCCCGGCCGTGCAGCGCACCAGCTTGTGCTCCTCGTGCGGCGCGTCCTGATAGTGCAGGCCCCGCAACGTACCTCGTCGGGCATTGTAAGAAACGCTGCACTGCCGCAGCTCAGGCCCCAATCCCTGCGCGGCGAATTCGGCCGGGCAGTACGATCGCGCGAAAAAGCCGCGCTCGTCTCGAAGCTCCTCAAGGTCCACCGCGAAGGCTCCGGGAAGCGGCAATTCAGTGAATATCATGGACCCACCGCGCCGATACGGGCCTTGCGCATTGCGGATCGACGCGTCTCGCACATCACGGGTAGACGCGCACCACGGGCACGGGCGTCACGAACCGGCCGCCCCACTCCTTGATCCCCTGCAATTGCACGCGGATTTCCTCCTGCAGGTTCCACGGCAGAATCAGCACATAGTCCGGTCTTGCCCGCATCAGAGCTTCGGGCGATATCACCGGAATGTGCGTGCCGGGCAGGAACTTCGATTGCTTGTGCGGATTGCGGTCCGCCACCTGGGAAATATCGGCCGGCGTCACTGCGCAAAAATTGAGCAGAGTATTGCCCTTCGCCGCGGCGCCGTAAGCCGCGACGGTCTTTCCCGCGCGCCGCGCCGCGGCGAGAAACGCCAGCAGCGATCGCCGGCACTCCTCGACGCGCTCCGCGAATCGCGAATAGGTGGCCAGATCAGCCAGCCCCGCGGCGCTCTCCTGCGCCCGCAGCTTGCGCAGCGAGGCGCTGTCCTCGAGGTCGGTGCGATCCGAGTGTGCGGCGTAGATACGCAATGAGCCGCCGTGCGTCGGCAATTGCTCCGCATCGTACAACCGCAGGCCATGGCGGCTGAACACCTGCTCGATGGCGAACAGTGAGATATACGAGTAGTGCTCGTGATAGATGGTGTCGAATTCGACGTGTTCGATCAGCTCGAGAAGATGAGGAAACTCCAGCGTCGCGGAGCCCTTGGGCTTGAGCAGCCGGGCGATTCCGGCGACGAAGTCGTTCAGCACGGGGACATGCGCCAGTACATTGTTGCCGATGATCAAGTCCGCCTGCCGGCCGGCGCCGGCCAGATCCCTTGCCAGGCTCTCGCCGAAGAACTCGACCAGGGTGGGTACGCCGATTTTTTCGGCCGCGGCCGCGACGGTGTCCGACGGGTCGATGCCGAGAACCGGCACGCCCATGTCGATGAAGTTCTTCAGCAAGTACCCATCGTTGCTCGCAAGCTCGACCACCAGGCTCGCGGAGCCGAGACCGAACCGCCTGCGCGCCATCACGCAATACTCCTTGGCATGCGCCAGCCAGCCGTCCGAATAGGACGAGAAATACGCGTAGTTGCCGAACAACTCTTGCGGTGCCACGTCGTAATCCACTTGCACCAATTTGCAGGATTCGCAAACCATGGCGCGCAGCGGATAGCGCTTCTCCTCGTGCGCCGCATCCAGCGACGTGAGGTAGGCATTCGACGCCGGCTGCAATCCCAAGTCAGCCATCGTGACGGTCAAGCGGCCGCCGCACGCGCGACAGGCGGTCACGAGACCCGTCATGGCGCGCGGTTCATCAGTTCGCGGTAGCGCGCCAGCTGCGCCGCGGAAAATGTCACCATGTTCTCTCCGGCCGAATGGGCCAAATACCAGTCTGCCGTCCACGACAGCGATTCGCGTATGTCCAGCCTTGGATGCCAGCCGAGTGCCTGTGCGGCCAAGGCCGAAGACAGGGTCAGGGCCTGCGCCTCCGCGGGCTGCGGCGCCGGGTCGCTCACCCATCCGGGGCTGCCCGCAAATCTCGCCCCAAATGCGTCCACCACCTCGCGCACCGTGCAGAAGGATGCCGGGTCCGGGCCGAAATTAACAGTGCGCGGCGTCGCTTTCGGCCGCGTAACCAGCGCCTGCGCCAGGGTCAGATAGCCGGACAAGGGTTCGAGCACATGCTGCCAGGGCCGCACGGCGTCGGGGTAGCGCAAGTTCACGGCCTTCCCGGAGTGAAGCGCCCTGACGCAGTCGGGAATGAGCCTATCCTCCGACCAGTCGCCCCCGCCGATGACATTACCCGCGCGGGCGGTGGCGAGGGGCGGCCCGTCGGCAAAAAAACTGTCGCGAAAACTGGCGACCACCAATTCGGCGCAGGCCTTGCTGTTGCTGTAAGGATCATGGCCGCCCAGCCGGTCGCCTTCCTCGAAGGCGCGGCCCTCACCCCGATTCTCGTAGACTTTGTCGCTGGTGACGACGAGGACGCACTCGAGACGGCGCAGAGAACGGCAGGCCTGCAGCAAAGCCGCGGTGCCCATGACATTGGTGGCGTAGGTGGCGAGCGGATCACGGTAGGATTCTCTGACCAATGCCTGGGCCGCCATGTGGATCACGATCTGCGGATCGGCGCGCGCCACGGCTTCGCCGACGCGCTCGGCATCCCGTATATCGGCCATTATCGAGTGCCCGGCCGGGCGCCGCGGCCCCCGGGCCGCCGCCGGCGCGGCAAGGATGTTCCACAGATTCGGTTCGGCGGCCGGGGACAGCGCGTAACCCGTGACCTCGGCGCCCATTTCACCCAGCCACAAGCTCATCCAGGCGCCCTTGAAGCCCGTATGCCCCGTGAGCAGCACCCGCCGGCCGCGCCAGAACTCTGCCATGGCGTCCGCGCGTCGGCGCAGCCGGCGTGTCGCTAGCGGCCATCTTGCACCCAGTACGATTTCAAGACGCGCAAGGCGGGGGCGACGCGCCGCAAATCCCAGCGCGCCGCCCAACCGAATCTGCAAATTCAAGAATTTGCGCAAGCTGCGCACCATCAGGAAAACATCCTTGTACTGCGAGCGGCCCTCGGTCGCATAGGCGATCTTCAGCGCATCGCACACGATGGCGATAGGCAGCTTGTAGATCCGCGAGCGCGCCACGAAAGGATCGCGCACCCGGGCGACGAAGGCGGCGGGCCCTCCCGAGATCCGGGACTCGTGGGTCAGCAACCAGGTGGCGATTCGCTCCATGACGAATATCTTCATCTGCACCTGAGTGCCGCCGCGATAGGTCGTCGGGGCGCACAATGCCTCGCCGAGCGCATCGCCCGGGGTTTCCGCAATCGCGTACATTTTTTCGGTGATGGCGAGCCACGACCTCCAAAAGCGCGGCTTGGCGATGAAATAATTCGAATGCACCGTGTTCCTGGAATCCGACACCAGCGAATCCAAGTCGCTGCTCAGCCCGAGCCGCTCGAACAACGCCTTGGCGACATTCTTCAGTCCCGGGTGTTCCGCATCGCCGTGCTCGAAGACGTTCAAGTAGTAGGCGCTGTTGTGAATGCTCGGGCTCAAGAGAACGACATCGACCGCGGGGCCGGCGGCGAGAATGAACTCGCGCACCGCAGCGGAACCCAAGCTGGTCTTGAGCTTGAATTTGGGCGACAGGAATCCGTAAAAGGTATTCTCGTCCAGCGCTTCGTTGCGCAGGAATCGACGGATCGGCCAGTACTCGAACCAATCCGGCCGCTCATTGGCGGAGTTATCCAAGACCATGAAGCCCGGATCCAACTCCTCACGCGGCGTATAGTGATTCAGGATCTGATAAATCTGCACTGCATGCATGATTTCAAGGATACCGGGTTCGGGGACACGGCGCATTCAATCCCGGCCCGAGCCCGCGGCCAGCCGCGTCAGCAATTCCAAATATCGCGCTTGATAGGTGCGCATCGCGTAGCGGGATTCGACGTGCGCCCGCCCGTTTGCGCCGAAGCGCGCCCGCAACTCAGGCGATTGAATCAGCGTCTCCAAGTGCCGCTCCCAGTCGCCGGCATTGCGCGCGTGAAAGCCGTTGAAGCCGGCGATGACCGCCTCGGTATTGGCGCCGACCGGCGAGGCCACGCAGGGCAGCGCGGCCGCCATGTATTGCAGCAGCTTGAACGCACACTTGCCGCGCGCCCATTCATCGTCGGTGAGCGGCATGACGCCGATGTGCGCCGTCGCCAGCGACTGCGCTTCGGTGGCGGAACTCCAATCGATGCGTTCGATGTTCACCTCAGGCCAGTCCGGAAAGCGCGAGCAGATGACCCTCATCTTGAGCGCCGGGTAGCGCCTCGCGAGGCGCGCCAGAGCGGGCCGGATGATCTGCAGATAAACCAGGTTTTCCGGACTGCCGATCCAAACGACGGTGGGTGGATCGGCCGCCGTTGCGCTCGTCGGCTGATAGGCGGACGTGTCGATCGAGGTGGGCAGAATCTTGACATCCCGTGCAGAGGCCTGCGCCACTGCGGCCAGAACGTCGTTGCCGGCGGCGACCGTGTCCACCCAGCGGCATGTGGCGGCGAATTTTCTCTTGCGCCAGAGTGAGTCGTCGGCCGCTTCGCCCAGCCGCCGCGGCTTGCGCACGTAGATGGCGTCATCGAAGTCGAATACCCGCCGCCGGCTGACCCCGGCGAATAAACGCGCTTCGATGGCGCTCAGTTTGATTTGATGCAGCACCACCACGTCCGCCTCGCGCAGCAACGAGCGCCGCTCCCAGGTTCGAAGGCCGTAGCGGCCGCTGGGAAAGCGCTCCACCCGCACCCGCCAGCCGGCCGCCTCGAGCGTGCCGATGAGCGTGCGCATGCGGTGCCGGAACGACGGCAGTTCGAGATCGTAGCCCAGTAACACGGCGTTCGGCATGTAATCCCTCCGCGCTAAGCTGTTTAAGGGCTCTTTAAGGCGGCGGCGCGTGCGGCGCCGATTCGAGCAGGCCCGCCAGCGCCTGCAATGCCACTTCGACGCCGTCTGCGAGTCCCAAGCGGGCGGCGCGGCGCGCAAGCGCCGCGCGTTGCGGCTCATCCTGCAATAGCCGGTCCACGGCGCTGATGATACCCGCCGCATCGCGAGCCGCGCCCACGGCCACGCCCGCGGCGACACAGCGGCGCGTGCGCTCGAATTGATCCTTTGCGATGGGAACCGCGATGCAGGCCGCACCGCAGGCAATGGCCTGCAGTAACGTCGAACCGCCGTTGGCCACGATCAGGCGCGCCGAGCGCATGAGTTGCGCCAGCTCGGCCTGCGGCAGCGGTCCAAGATGATGCCAATGGCGGCCGGGATCGATTGCGCCGCTGCCGCCGGGACCCACATACACCGTGGCCACGCCGCGCGCCGCGAGAGTGCGTGCCGCCGCCATGAACTGAGCCACCGCCTCCTCCGCTCCGGGATGCCCCGTGCCGCCGCCCGGAACGACCAGCACGTAGGTTCGCGCATCGCAGCCGGCGCGCGCCAGCACGGCGCCGCTTTGTTCGGGGTCGGCCCGCGACATGATGACGTCCAAGTAACGGACCCGCGGGCGCCCCGCCATCTTCAGCTTGAGCCTTTCGAGCAACCCCAGAGAGCCCGCGATGAACTGCGGGTATGCGATCCAGTGCTCATCGATCAATCGCATCCAGCGCCAACGGAATGCCTTGCGTCGCTGACGCCGGCGGGCGCTGATGTAAACGACGCGCGCGCCCAAGCGCCGCGCCGCACGCAGCTGGGCGCTGCGGCCCGCATTGTCGAAGATCACGACGTCGGGGCGCCACGTCTCGAGCAGCTCGACGACGGCGGCGGAATGAAACGTCGGCGAAGAAGCCAGCAAGGTGTGGGTGAAAGGCGCGCCGGCCGCATACGGAGCCTCGCGGCTCAAGACGAAGTGGATGGCCGCGCCCTGCCAGCGCCGGCTCGCGGCGCGCGCAATGGCGAGCGAACGCGCATATTCACCCATGCCGAAAGCTCCCGAAACCGGAACGAAGAGAATTCGCGGAGCGTTAGGCAAAGGCGGCAAACCAACGATCGAGCACCAGCAGATACCAGGCTCTGCGGAACTCGGTTCCCACCGGACGCTGCAGCACGCCGCGCTCCATGAGGCGGCGCACCGCCTCGCGCAGCACCTGCGGGTGGCGCCGCAGCCAGCCGTGTACCGGCAGGCCGAAGCCGGACTTTCTCTGCTCCAAGTGACGCGCCGGCAATCGCGGTTCCATCAGTGTCCGCACCAGCAATTTCCCGCGCCGCCGCCGCTGATCGACCAGCGCATTCGGATCCACGCTCAGCATGAACTCGACCAGGCGATGATCCAGCAGCGGCGGCCGCACTTCGAGCGAATGCGCCATGCTGGTTCGATCGACTTTCGTCAACAGGCCTTCGGCCAGATCGGTATTCAGATCCAGCCAGCGCAGTTGAGCCAGGGGCTGCAGATCCTCGCGCCAAAATTGCCGATAGAACCACAGATAGTCGTACTGCGGCTCCCGCCAACGCGGCGCCAGCAGGGAATCGATTTGCCCTGCGGTCAGGCCTCCCAGGGCCGCGGCGTAGGCGGGCAATCCGACGTAGGCGCGCCGCTGCATCGATGATGCCAGGCGCGACAAGGGCGGCAAGAATCGGGCCAGGGTTCGGTTGAAGGCGGTGGAACGGGCGCCGACTCTCGACCAGTAGCGCGGATAGCCGCAGAAGATCTCATCGCCGCCCTCTCCGCTCAATGCGACCTTCACTTCGCGGCGGGCAAATTGCGCGATGAGATAATTCGACCACGCGGCGCTGTCGCCGAAGGGTTCATCGAAAAGCTCGGGCATGTGTTCGAGCGCCCCCGAGAAATCGGCCTGCGGCGCCGTCATTTCCAAGTGCTCGGTATGCAAATGCTCGGCTGCCCGGCGCGCCGCACTCGGTTTCGGACCGCGCGCCGCCGTCGAATCCCAAGGTATAGGTTCGCGGAGCATCCAGATAATAGGCGGTGAGCGCCGAATCGATGCCGCCGCTCAGGAAAACTCCGACCGGCACATCCGATAATGTGTGGGCCGGCACGACGTCGCGGAGCAAGGCGTCGAGTTCCTGCACGGTATCGCCGTCGCTGCGTGCGACGATCGCCGTCGACGGATTCCAATAGCGCTCGATGACGACGCGGCCGGCCTGCCAGGTCAGCAGGTGTCCGGCCGGCAACTTGGCGATGCCGCGGTAAATGGTCTTGGGCGCGGGAATATAGCCGTGGAACAAGAAGTCGCGCACCGCGCTCTGATCTATCTCCGGGCGTCCCAGAACCAGCAGCGCCTTGAGCTCCGAAGCGAAAGCGATGCCGTCCGGCAGCAATTGATAGTACAGAGGCTTGATGCCCAGCCGATCGCGCACCAGCAGCAGCTTCTGCTCCTGGGTGTCCCAGGCGGCAAATGCGAACATCCCGACCAGACTCTGCAGGCAGGCGCTGCCCTGCTCCGCCAGAAGATGCAGGAGCACTTCGGTATCCCCGGTGGATTGCCACGGGCCCGGGAGATCCGCGCGCAATCGCTCGTGGTTGTATATCTCTCCGTTGTAGGTCAGCACCTGAGAGCCGAACAGCATGGGCTGGTGGCCGCCCTCCGACAGATCCAAAATGGCGAGCCGGCGGTGGGCCAGGGCGACTCCCGGCCGACTCCACAGCCCTGCGCCGTCCGGGCCGCGATGGCGCAGGCGCTGCGCCATGTCGCGGGCGATCTCGGCGCTTGCCCGCGAACCAATAATACCGGCTATGCCACACATGGCGGGCAGTCTAGCGCGGCGGCGGCTCGATGTACCGCTAGCCATCGGGCAGCGGTTCGTTTAGGGTGCGTCCTGGAGCTGCAAAGACATGGCAACACCCGCCGACCAACGACTGCTGGAACTACTGGACAAATGGCTCGAGAGCCTCGAGCTGCACGCCAAGTACTCCTCTCTCGACGACGACAGCTACTGGAAGATCCAGCCGTGGGTGGAGCACCAGCGGCCGAGCCGCTGGATCATCGATCTGGCCATGCAAAAAACCATTGCCCTGCGGGCTCATGTGCAAGAGCGCGCGCAAATGGGGGATGCGAAGTATTCGGATTCGCTGGAGCTGATGATCTTCCTCGCCAACCTCGTGGGATCCGAACACATCGAACGCTTCATTCCCGTCGCCGACGCGCAGAACGAGCGCTCCTTGACGCCCCAGCCGCCCAGCGACGCCCACCGCACCTCCTCCGATACGGTCACCGTGACCGCCGCGGTCACCGCCACGGCGACGCGGGAAATGCCGAAATTCGTCGCCACCAAGCGCACGCCGCCGCCCGCGGGCACGGCGCAGGTCGCGCGCACCGAACGCAAGGCTCCCGCGCCGGCCAAGCCCGTCGCAAGGCCTGCCAATAAGCCAGCGGCGAGGCCCGGGACGGCCGCGAAGGCGGCGGTGCCCCAAAAGCCGGCCGACCGCAACGGGCCCACCGATGCCGCGCGCGCACAAGTCATCGCGGACGCGGCGCGCTTGGTGCAATGGGGACGCAAATGGTACGAATTGCCGGAGCTCATCGCGCGCATGGCGGACCGGCCGTCGTTGCCCGAGGTGCGGCGCATACTCAAGGAAAATAAATCGGCCATCGATTCGAAAGCCGGGGGCAAATAGCCGATTGACCGCATCGACCCATAGCCCTATAACGTGCACGCGCATGCATCGCGCACCAAAAGAAATTTGAACCTCCTCCGTCCAGGAACGCTCCAAGGCGCCCATGATCACGACAAAAAATCTATCGAAACGCTACGGCGACAAGCTGGCCGTCGATGACCTGACCTTCACCGTGGCGCCGGGCGAAGTGCTCGGATTCCTGGGCGCCAACGGCGCCGGCAAGTCCACGACCATGCGCATGATCGCGGGCTTCATTGCCCCGACCGCCGGACGGGTGTCGGTCTGCGGACACGACATCGAGAATGCACCCGTGGCCGCCAAGTCCTGCATGGGATATCTGCCGGAGGGCGCCCCGAGCTACGGCGAAATGACGGTCGCCGAATTCCTGGATTTCGTCGCCGACGTGCGCGGCCTGACCGGCGAGCGGCGGCGCCAGCGGCGCGCCGTCGTCGTCGATCGGCTGGGCCTGGCTCCGGTGATCCATCAGGTCATCGAGACCCTGTCCAAGGGCTTTCGCCGCCGCGTCGGACTGGCGCAGGCGTTGATTCACGACCCTCAGGTCCTGATCCTGGATGAACCGACCGACGGTCTCGATCCGAATCAAAAGCACGAAGTGCGGCGCCTGATCAACGAACTGAGCAAGGACAAGCTGGTCATCGTCTCCACCCACATCCTGGAGGAGGTCCACGAGGTGTGCACACGCGCCATCATCATCGCCAATGGGCGCATCGTCGCCGATGAGACTCCGACCGCGCTCGAAGCGCGCTCCCGCTATCATCACGCCGTCAGCCTGCGCTTCGAAAAAGCCGAGGAACTCGATGCGGCGCGCCGCGAGATCGCCCTGCTCCCGGAAGTCGCCGCGGTGGAACTCGACGCGCGCGAGCTGCGGCTGACGGCGGTGCCGAAGTCGGGTGCCAATACCTTGTCCGCGGTGAGCGCGATCATCGACAAGAACGATTGGGACGTGCCCGAGCTGCACCTCGAATCGGGCCGGCTCGATGAGGTATTTCGCTCCTTGACTCAGCCGCCGGGCATCGACGTGTCCGATGCCATGCCGGGAGTCGAGCGTATGAACAAAGTTCTGGTGGTTTTCCGGCGCGAATTGCGCAGCTACTTCGCGACCCCCCTGGCCTATGTGTTCATCGTGATTTTCCTGGTGCTGGCCGCGGTGTTCACTTTCCAGGTGGGCGGCTTCTTCGAGCGCGGCCAGGCCGATCTGCAGCCCTTCTTCCGCTGGCATCCCTGGCTGTATCTGGTGCTGATCCCGGCCATTTCCATGCGGCTGTGGGCCGAGGAGCGCAACAGCGGCAGCATCGAATTGCTCATGACGCTGCCCATCACCCTGTGGCAGGCGGTGGTCGGCAAATTCCTCGCCGCCTGGTGCTTCGCCGGCGTCGCCCTGGCTGCTGACCTTTCCGGTCTGGATCACCGTCAACTATCTCGGGCTCGCCGGACAACGGCGCCATCGTCGCGGCCTACCTCGGCAGCCTGCTGATGGCCGGCGGCTTCCTGTCCATCGGCATGTGCCTGTCGGCCGCCACCCGCAATCAAGTGGTCGCCTTCATCACCGCGGCCCTGGTCGGATTCGTGTTCCTGCTGGCGGGATTTCCGCTGGTGCTCGATTTCGTGCGCGGCGTTCTGCCGCAGGCCATCGTCGATGCGATCGCCTCATTGAGCTTCTTCACTCACTTCGAAGCGATCTCCAAGGGCGTCATCGATTTGCGCGACCTGGTGTATTTCGGCGCTCTGATCGGCTTTTGGTTGGCCGCCACGGCCCTGGTACTCGACATGAAAAAGGCGGAATAAGTGAACGGGCAATCGCTGGCAAAGAGTGGGCTTTGGGGTCGGCGGGCTTGATCGCGCTCGCCGTACTGTTCTTGGGCGTCGTGATGCTGTCGAACGTGGGCCTGCGCGGCATGCGCGTGGACCTGACGCAGAATCAGGCTCTACACCTTGAGCCGCGGCACGCAGCAGGTGCTCGCCGAACTCAAGGAGCCGATCAATCTGTACTTCTATTTCTCGCGCGAAGCGGCCGCGAAGCAAGCGCCGCTCGCTCATGCCCTATGCCACCCGCGTGCGCGAGTTCCTCGAGGAGACTCGCGGCGCGCTCGAACGGCAAGATTCATCTTGCACATCGTCGATCCGCAGCCTTTCTCCGACGACGAGGATCGCGCCGCCGAATTCGGCCTGCAATCGCTGCAAACCGGCGGCGGCGATGCGCTGTATTTTGGACTTGACCGGCACCAATTCCACCGACGGCCGCTCGGCGATACCGAGCTTTCCAGGCCGATCGCGAGGAATTTCTGGAATACGACGTGGCGAAGCTCATCAATGAGCTGGGCACGCCGAAGAAGCCGGTGATCGGCCTCATGAGTTCGCTGGGCCTGCAGGGGCAATTCAATCCCGATGACCGGCCAGATGGGCGAGCCCTGGCCGATCTACACCCAGCTCGCAGGAGCTGTTCACCGTGCGCTCCTTGACGCCCGACGTCGATCACATCGACAAAGACGTCGATGTACTGATGCTGGTGCATCCGAAGCAGCTGCCGCCGAAGACCTTGTACGCCATCGATCAATTCGTGATGCGCGGCGGCAGAATACTGCTGTTCGTCGATCCGAATGCGGGCGCGGACACGAGCGGGCAGGACCCGTCCAATCCGATGGCCGGCGATGATGGCCAATCATTCGTCGGATCTGGAGCCGCTGCTCAAGGCCTGGGGCGTCGACTACGATCCGACCAAGGTCATCGGCGACTTGGAGCGCGGGCTGGAAGTGCGCACCAACGCATGCAGTCGCCGCCGGTGCGCCACATCGGCATCCTGGGTCTCGCGCCATGACGACATGAATCAAAAGGATGTCGTCACCGCATCGCTGGAGAAGATCAATCTCGCGACCGCCGGTTCGCTGGCGGCAGCGCGCCGGCGCCAAGACCACCTTCGAGCCGCTGCTGCTCGAGTTCGACGAGCGCGGCGCCGATTCCCGCGCAACGCTTCAACGCGCCTGACCGATCCCTCGACCCTGCGCGACGGATTCAAGCCGACGGGCATCCGCTACGCCCTGGCGGCGCGCATCACCGGGCCGGTGGAGTCCGCGTTTCCGCAAGGGCCGCCGCCGGATCAAAAGGCCGCCGCCGGTCCGCCGGTCGCTCACCTGGCCAAATCGGCGCAGCCCGCCAACATCGTCATCATTGCCGATACCGATATGCTGATGGACTACATGTGGGTGCAAACGCGCGAGGTGTTCGGCCAGCGCGTCGCGCAGGCGTTCGCCAACAACGGCGATCTGGTCGCCAACATTCTCGACAACTTGAGCGGCAGCAGCGCCCTGATCAGCGTGCGCGGACGCGCGACTTTCTCGCGGCCGTTCGAGCGCGTCGAAGCGCTCAGGCGCCAGGCCGATGACCGCCTGCGCAGCAAGGCGCTGGAACTGCAAGCCGAGCTGCAGCAGACCGAGACCAAGTTGACCGAGCTGCAAAGCAAGCGCAACGATCAGATCATCGCTCATGCTCTCGCCCGAGCAAGAGGCGGAGCTCAAGCGCTTCATGGCCGAGAAGACCCGCGTGCGCAAGGAATTGCGCGAAACGCAGCGCGGCCTGGACGTGGACATCGATCGGCTGGATTCCTGGCTGAAGGTCATCAACATCGCCATCGCGCCGCTCGTGCGTGGCCATCGCGGGCGTGATCATTCTGTCGCTGCGCCGGCGGCGTAGAACCGCCGCGATCGGGCACGCCACATGAGCCGGCAACGATTCATCGGCGCTGCTGATCGCGCGCGGTGCTCGCGATCTCGGGCGCGCTGTACTTGAGCACGCAGCGCAACTCCGCAGCGGGAAACGCAGGGCGCCGCGCTGCTGCCGTCGCTGGCGGGCGAGCTGAATACGGTGACCTCCTTGAGCGTGCGCCGCGGCAGCGCGACGCCCACGGTCACCGTGCACGAGAAGGACGGCCGATGGACGGTCGCCGAACGCGGCGACTACCCGGCCGACGTATCGAAGCTGCGCAAGTTGCTGCTGGCCTTGAGCGACGCCAAGATCGTCGAAGCAAAAGACCTCCAATCCGGACGAGTTTCGCCATCATCGGCGTCGAGGACCCGGCGATGCCGGGCGCGACGGGGGCGGAAATCAGCATCACCGCACAGGATGGCAAACATGCGGTGATCATCGGCAAGCCGATCGGCGAAGGCAACTTCGCGCGGCGCAGCGGCGAGAAGACCAGCTACAGCGTCGAGCCGGCCATCTCCTTCGAAACCGAACCGCGCTACTGGATCGACTCGAAGCTGATCGACATCGCCGCCGACGAGCATCCAGAGCATCGAAATCAAGCCGGCGGCGGAGCCCGCCTACACCGTCCGCCGCGGCAAGCCGCCGGCCCGCGGACAAAGCCGCCGCCGCGACGCACGCCGCGACAAGGCCGGCGCCGGCCGACGCCGGCTGAGACCTTCACCCTCGACGGCGTGCCGACCGGACGAAAGGCCGCCGATTCCGCCGCCCTGGCGCCCTCGCCCACCGCTTTGAGCGCGCTGACCGCCGACGATGTGGCGCCGGCGGGCGACGTCGACTTCAGCAAGGCGACGGTCGCGACGGTCACCCTGTCGGACGGCAATGTGATCACCGTGACCGGCGCGGCCGTGGGCGACAAGCACTGGATTCAGCTGCAGCGCCAGCAAGGATGCGGCGCTCGAGCGCCAAGACCGCCGGCCGCGCATTCGAAATTGCCGGCTACCGTTACGACGCGATTTTCCGGCCCTCTGGAGCAATTGCTGGTGCCGAAGGCGACGCCGCCGGGCGCCGCCAAGAGCGCGCATCGTCCACGCCGCGGGCCGAAACCGGCGGCTCCCCGTGCCGACGCCGAAGAAAAAGCTCCTGCCGCGCCCACGTCGTGATCAGCGGCACCAGCGCCGGGTTCGGCCGCCGTCTGGCCGCGCTGCTGTACGACGCGTACTTCTGGCCGCCCTGCTCGTGGTATTCACCTCCGGCGCGCGTATTCCTGAATCATCGCCGGTGCGATGCGAGCCTGCAACCGCGGGCGCCTGGGTATATCTGTATCGAGCGGGCCTGATCGGCGTCATCGCGGGCTATTACCTGCTCAACTGGACTCGCAGCGGCCAAACCCTGGGCATGCGCGCCTGGCGCCTGCGCGCCGTCACCGACGCGGGCAAGCCCTTGACCTGGAAAGCCGCGGCCCTGCGCTTCGCATGCGGCGCGCTCGCCTGGGCGCCGGCGGCGCTCGGTGTGCTGTGGCTGTACCTCGATCCCGAGCACCTGGCGCTGCACGATCGGCTGTCGAAAACCCGAGTCGTCCATCTGGAACGCTAGCACCGGAATTTAGCGCCGTGTGCGCCAGGCGCCATTCTCGCTAGCGAGTTCTTGATATCGCGATCAAGGTGCAGAAGCCGATCGCCGCCGTCGGCAGCCAGCCCACCAGCGCCGGATTGAGGCCGAAGAGCTGGCCGCCGTTCTCGATGGTGCGGGTGATGAGGAAAAATACCACGCCCGAGCATCACGCCGATCACCGTGCGAGTTCCGGCCCCGGTGGTGCGCAGGGGCCCGAATACGAAGGGCAGCGCCAGCAGGGTCACGACGATCACGGCGAAGAGCCTGGCAATTCGCGACCAATAGCCGATCTCGTAGGAGGCGGTGTCGAGACTGTTGCGCCGCAGATGATCGATGTACGAGGCAAGTCCCCGCAGCGTCAGCAGTCTGCGGATCCGTGGCGGCAAGCCCCAAGAACTCCGGATTGACCGTCGATCGCATGGTCGTCTCGCCGACCGTGTCGCCTTCGACTTGGTCGTCGCCGAAGCGCGAGGTCGCCACGTTGTGCAGGCTCCAGCGGCCGGGATCGGCGACCGAAATGCGCTCGGCTCGCTGAATCGAGCGCAGTCGCGTCGGTCCATCCAACTCGAACACCGAGACGCCGCCGAAGGCCCGGTCGACCTCGCCGGTCTGCACCCGCAGGATGAGATTGCCGTCCTTCACCCAGGCGCTGCTCGAGCCGGCGAAACTCACGTCCGCCAATTTGTCCGTGGTCTTCTCGCGCTTGGCGAACTGCGCCAGCGGCGGCGCCGCATACTCGCCGATGCCGTACATGATCAGCGCAAGCGTCAGTCCGGCGAGACCCACCGGCCAGGCGATGCGCCAAACCGACACGCCCGAGGCGCGCGTCACCACCAGCTCGCTGCCCGACGCCAGATTGCCGAGACCCATCAGCGCGCCGATCATCGCGCCGATCGGCAGCAGTTCGAAGGCCTGCTGCGGCAGATTGAGCAGGGTGAACAGAAAGGCGTCCCCGGCGCTGTAGCTGCCGACGCCGATATCGCTTTGCTGGCTGATGAACACGAACAGCGCACCCAGGGTCAGCAGCACCGCCATCGCCATGGCGTGTAGACGCAGCACGGTGCGATACAAGTAGCGATCGAGGGTGTTCATGCCGTCCTCGCGTCGCGCACCACCAGGTACAGCCCCAGCGCCAGGCCGCCGCATGCACCCACCACACGCCGATCGCCGGCGGCAGGTCGCCCTTCTCCAGCCACACCTTGGCGGCGGACAGCAGATTCGAATAGACGAAGTACACGACGATGGCGAAGCCGACCCGGGCGTAGCGGCCCTGGCGCGGACGCAGTCGGCTCAAGGGCACGGCGATCAGGGTCAGCACCAGCGCCATGAGCGGTGTGGATGCCCTGAATTGCAGTTGCGCAATGTCGGACGGGGCGTCGCGAACCCGAGCAGCTCCCGGGTCGGCTTGGTGTCGGGATCCTGGGTGCCGGCGACATCCGTGCGGCGTCGCGATGGGAATGCCGTGCTCGCGAAATTCAATCACCCGAAAATCGTCGCTGCCCGGGCACGCCCTCGTAGCGGCGGCCGTTGAACAGAGTCACCAGGTGCATGCCGTCGGCCGCCGCCTTGGAATACGTGGCCGTATCGGCCAGCGCCACCTCGATTCGGCCCGCCGACTTCGCGCTGCACGAATACATTGTGCAGCACGCCCTCCGCATCGACGCGTTCGGCGTAAAACACGGCATCCCCGCCGCTGAACGCCGTGAAGCGGCCCGCGTCGAGCTGGCCGAATTGCGCCTCCTTGAGCGCCGATTGGCGCAACAGCTGCGCTTGACTGTCGGCCGCGGCACCTGCACGAACACCAGCCAGGCCAAGCCCGACGGCAATGACGGCGGCAAAACAGAACAAGGGCGCCAGCAGTCGCGCCGGTCCGAAGCCGCAGGCCTGCAGCGCCGCCATTTCGCTGTCGTGGTACATGCGGCCGAGAGTCAGCACCACGGCCAGCAACAGGCCGACCGGCACGATAACCGACAAATTCATGATCGCGCCGAGCGCGATCAAATCGAAAACCACATGCCGGCCGTACTGATTGTCGGCCGCCTGGCCGAGCACCCGGGACAGCTGATTCGATACCAGAATCGCGACCAATACGCCGGTCACGGCGAGCCAGGTCTGCACGACTTCGCGCAGCACATATCTTTGCACTGTCCATTTCATGGCGTCGAGCTTAGAGCCTTCGCAATAATCTAGTAAACTATTTGCTCATTCCCCTAAGGTGACAAACCGAACAAAAACGGAGCTGAGACATGGAATTCAAGGCAATTAGTCGATGCGAAGGCGCGCAGCGACCGCGGGTTGCGCCGTGGTCGGCGTCTATGAGGACGGCGATCTCGGCATGGCAGCCCGTCAGATCGACAAGCAGATTGGACGGGCTGATCGCGAAACTGCTGCGCGGACGGCGATTTCTCCGCCAAGCTGGGCGACGTCCTGATGCTGCCGGCTGCCGGCCGGGACGGCGGCTGCGCGCTGCTGCTGATCGGGCTGGGCACGCGCGCCGCGACTTCGGCCGCAAGCAATACCGCAAGGCGCTGCAGTCCACCGCGCAGGCGCTCGCCAAGACCGGCGCCCGCGACGCGGTCGTGTACCTCGCGCTGGAGCAGGCCGGGGATCTCGACATGGAGTATCGCGCGCGCATCGTCGCGGAAGTCTTTTGCGCGCAGCTGTACAAGATTCCGGACCTGAAGACCGGTGCCAAGCCCAAGGCGCCGCCGCTTGTCGAGCGTCGGCGTGGCGGTGGCCGACGCGCGCGCCTGCAAAGCGGCGGCGCGAAGGCCTGCGCATCGGCGCTGCGATCGGCAGCGGCCTCGCGCTGTCGCACGAGATCTGGCCAATCTGCCGCCCAATGTATGCACGCCGACCTACCTGGGAACCCGCGCGCAGGGCTTGGCGAAGGAATTTCCGAGCATCAAGACCAAGGTATTGGACGAGAGCGCCATCAAGGCGCTGAAGATGGGCGCCTTCCTGGCGGTGGCGCAAGGTTCGCGACCAGCCTCCCGCGGCTGATCGTGTGCGAATATCGCGGCGCGCAAGAAGAGCGCGCCGCCGATCTGCCTGATCGGCAAGGGCATCACCTTCGACTCGGGCGGCATCTCCCTGAAGGACCCGCCCGCCATGGACGAAATGAAATTCGACATGAGCGGCGCGGCGGCGGTCTTGGGCACGTGCGCGCGATCGCCGAGCTGAAACTGCCGATCAATCTCGTGGTCGATCGTCGCCGCCTGCGAGAACATGCCGAGCGGCGGCGCGGTCAAGCCCGCCGACATCGTCACGACCATGTCCGGCCAAACGGTCGAGATTCTCAATACCGACGCCGAAGGACGGCTGATTCTCTGCGATGCCATCACCTACAGCCGCCGCTTCAAGCCGGCCGCGGTGATCGACGTGGCGACGCTGACCGGCGCCTGCATCATCGCGCTCGGCAACCATTTCAGCGGCCTGATGAGCAATGACGAGGCGCTGGCCGATGAGTTGGAATCCGCGGGCATCCGCGCCGACGACCGCGCCTGGCGGCTGCCGATCGGCGAAGAATACGTCGATCAGCTGAAGAGCAACTTCGCCGACATCGCCAATGTCGGCGGACGCGAAGGCGGCGCCTGCACCGCGGCCTCCTTCCTCTCGCAAATTTGCCAAGGATCTGCAGTGGGCGCATCTCGACGTGGCCGGCACCGCCTGGCTCGGCGGTGCGCAAAAAGGCAGCACCGGGCGGCCGGTGCCCCTGCTGGTCGACTTTCTGATCAATCGCGTTCGGGCGACATGACCGAGCGCGTCGATTTCTACGTACTGAAAAGCGCCGCCGCCCGACAGCGCTGGGCGTTTGCCTGCCGCCTGACCGAAAAAGCCTATCTGCGGGATTTGAGCATCGTCATCGTCGAACGACACCCTGGCCGATGCGCAGAGCGCTGGATGAACTGCTGTGGACGTTCAACGAACGCTCCTTCGTTCCGCACGAGGTCTGTCTCGGACGAGCAGTCGCGTGGATCCCGCGACCACGGTTCACCTGCGTGGCACTGCCCGCGCCGATGCCCGGCGCCGATCTGCTGGTCAATCTTGCGCGGCAGGCTGCCGCGACGGCTGGGAGCGCTATCCGCGCATCGCCGAGATCATCGACGCGGACGAGGAACGCCGCCGCCTCGGCCGCGAACGCTTCAAGGCGTACCGCGACCTGAAGGTGGCCCTCGAGACGCATCAGCTCGACGACACCGCGGAGATTTGATTCGCCCATGGAACCGGCTTCGCATGACCCGCGCGACATCCCCATCCTCACCGAGACCGCGAAGGCGAGCGTGCCGGTCACGCTGTCCCTGGACGCCAAGGCCGTGCATGCGGCGATCTTGACCGAGACCCTGGAGCTCGCCGACTCGCTGCTGCACCAAGCGGCCAAGGATATCGAGGCCACCCTGTTCGAACGCGTATTCGACCGCCTGCGCGCGCAGCTCCCCGAATTGGTGGACCGCATTCTGCGCGAGCACGCCGCAACACAGGAAGATCCCGAAAGACCATGGATAAAGCCTTCTCGCCCGCCGACATCGAATCGCGCATCTACGCGCACTGGGAGGCGTCGGGATATTTCGCGCCGAGCGGCAAGGGGCCCGCTATTCCATCGTCATACCGCCGCCGAATGTCACCGGCACCTTGCACATGGGCCACGCATTCCAAGACACCATCATGGATGCGCTCATTCGCTATCGGCGCATGCGCGGCTTCGACACGCTGTGGCAGCCGGGCACCGACCACGCGGGCATCGCCACGCAAATGGTGGTGGAAAGGCAGCTGAATGCCGCGGGCTCAGAGCCGGCTCGAGCTGGGGCGCGAGGCGCTTCGTCGAGCGGGTTTGGCAATGGAAGGAGCAGTCCGGCGGCCAGATCGCCAAGCAAATGCGCCGGCTCGGGCGCCTCGGTCGATTGGCAGCGCGACCGCTTCACCATGGATGCCGGGCCTGTCGCGGGCGGTGACCGAAGTCTTCGTGCGCCTCTACGAGGAAGGCCTGATCTACCGCGGCAAGCGCCTGGTGAACTGGGATCCGGTGCTGAAAACGGCGCTGTCCGATCTGGAAGTGGTCGCCGAAGAAGAAGCGGGCAGCCTGTGGCATCTGCGCTATCCCTTGAGCGAGGGCGGCGGCTTCCTCGTGGTCGCGACCACGCGGCCGGAAACCATGCTGGGAGACGCCGCCGTCGCGGTGCATCCCGACGATGAGCGGTATCGGCATTTGATCGGCCGCCGGGTGCGCCTGCCGCTCGCCGGGCGCGAAATTCCCGTCATCGGCGACACCTACGTGGATCCGAAGTTCGGCAGCGGCTGCGTCAAGATCACGCCGGCGCATGATTTCAACGACTATGAAGTCGGGCAGCGCCATTCGCTGCCCCTGATCAACATCATGAACCCGGATGCCTCGCTCAACGACACCGTGCCCGCCGCCTACCGCGGCCTCGACCGCGCCGTCGCGCGAACGCGGATTCTCGCCGACCTGGAGGCGCTCGGGACTGGTCGAGCGCGTCGAGCCGCACAAGCTGACCGTGCCGCGCGGCGATCGCAGCAACGCCATCCTCGAGCCGCTGCTCACCGATCAGTGGTTCGTCGACATCAAGCCGCTGGCCGAGCCCGCCATCCGCGCGGTCGAGGACGGCAGCATCCGCTTCGTGCCCGACAACTGGCGCGCCGTGTATTACGAATGGATGCACAAGATCAAGGATTGGTGCATCAGCCGGCAGCTCTGGTGGGGACATCGCATTCCGGCCTGGTACGACGCCGGACGGCCGCTGGTATGTCGCCCGCAGCGAGGCCGAGGCGCGCGCCGCGCACGGCATCGATCCGTCGGTGCCGCTGCGCCAAGACGAGGACGTGCTGGACACCTGGTTCTCCTCCGCGCTGTGGCCCTTCTCCACTCAAGGCTGGCCGGACGATACTCCGGCGCTCGAGACCTACTATCCGACCTCGGTGCTGGTCACCGGCTTCGACATCATTTTCTTCTGGGTCGCCCGCATGATCATGATGGGCCTGAAATTCACGGGAGAGGTGCCGTTTCGCGAGGTCTACGTCCACGGCCTGATTCGCGACCACGACGGTCAGAAAATGTCCAAATCCAAGGGCAATGTCATCGATCCGCTCGACATCGTCGACGGCATATCGCTCGATGCCCTGCTCGCCAAGCGCACCAGCGGACTGATGCAGCCGCAGATGAAGCCGGCCATCGAGAAGGCCACCCGCAAGCAATTTCCGCAGGGCATCGCGGCCTTCGGCACCGACGCGCTGCGCCTGTGCTTCGCCCGGCTCGCCACGCAGAGCCGCGATCTGCGCTTCGACATGAGCCGGGTGGAGGAATACCGCAACTTCTGCAACAAGCTGTGGAACGCCGCGCGCTACGTGCTGATGAACGTCGAGAATCACGACTTGGGCTTGAGCGCGGGCACGGCCGTTGGGAGCTCGAACTGCGGCAGCCGCGGATCTGAGTTTGGCCGATCGCTGGATTCGTGCGCGGCTCGCGGCGATGCTCGCGCGCGTGGAGTCCGGCTTCGCCGAATACCGCCTCGACACCGTGGCCAATGCGCTGTACGAATTTACCTGGCATGAGTTCTGCGACTGGTACTTGGAACTGTCGAAGGCCGTGCTGCAGTCGCAGACCGCCGGCGACGCGGCGAAACGCGGCACGCGCCTGACCCTGATCAGCGTTCTCGAAACGCTGCTGCGCGCACTGCATCCGCTCGCCCCCTTCATCAGCGAGGAAATCTGGCAGCGCGTGCACGGCAGCGCGGGCGTGACCGGCGAGACCATCATGCGCTGCACCTTCCCGAGCGCGGCCGGGATCGAAGTCGACCCGCAGGCGGAAGCGGAAATGCGCTGGGTGATCGATTTCATCGAGGGCGTGCGGCAAATCCGCGGCGAACTGGACATAGCGCCGAGCCGCAAGCTCGAGGTGCTGCTGCAAAACGCGGCATCGAAGGATCTGGAGTACCTCGACCGCAACCTGCACTATTTGACGCGCCTCGCCGGCGTCGAAGTGCCGCGCGTGCTGGGAGCCGCCCAGGCCGCGCCGATTTCCGCGGTCGCATTCGTGGGCACTCTGGAAATATTGGTGCCCATGGCCGGCCTGATCGATCCCGCCGCCGAGCTTGCGCGGCTGTCGAAGCAGCTGGGCAAGGCGGAGATGGAACTGAAGAAAATGGAAAGCAAATTGGGCAATGCCGAATTCGCCAAGAATGCGCCGCCGGAGATCGTGGCCAAGGACCAGCAGCGGCTCGCCGAGCTGCGCACGGAAATCGGCCAGCTCTCGGCCCAGATCGCCCGGGTGACCGCGCTCAAGGACCAATGAACGCAGCGCAGTCCGAGATCGACGCCGTTCTCGCCCAAATCAATCGCGTCATCCTCGGCAAGGACGCGCAGATCCGCCTGTGCCTGGCCTGCCTGCTGGCGCGCGGACATCTGTTGATCGAGGACATTCCCGGGGTCGGCAAGACCACCCTCGCGCATGCCATCGCCAGGACCCTGGGGTTGTCCTTTCAGCGCGTGCAATTCACCAGCGATCTGCTGCCCGCCGACGTGCTCGGCGTGTCGATCTTCGACCGCGAAACCGGCAAATTCCGGTTTCAGCGCGGACCGATCTTCGCCCAGCTGGTGCTGGCCGACGAAATCAACCGCGCCTCGCCCAAGGCCCAGAGCGCGCTGCTCGAGGCGATGGAGGAGCATCAGGTGACCCTCGACGGCCAGTCGATGGCGTTGCCCGAACCGTTCTTCGTCATCGCCACGCAGAATCCTCAGGACCAGGTCGGCACCTTTCCCCTGCCCGAATCGCAATTGGATCGATTCTTGATGCGCGTGCACCTGGGATATCCCGCGGCCGCCGAGGAGCGCGAGCTGTTGAGCGGCGTCGATCGGCGCGACCTGGTCAATGCCTATCCACGGTCGCCACCGTGGACAGCCTGCGGCGGCTGCAGCAGAGCGTGCTCGACATTCACGTCGCGCCGGCGCTGCTCGACTACGTGCAGGCGCTCGTGGCCCACACGCGCCGCGCGCCGGGCTTGAACGCCGGACTGTCGCCGCGAGCGGCCATCGGCCTATTGCGCGCGGCGCGCGCCTGGGCCCTGATCGCACGGCCGCGATGCCGTGATTCCGGAGCACGTGCAGGCGGTGTTTGCCGTCCGTGGTCGAGCATCGTGTGCGGCAGCGGGACAGCGGCCCCACCGCGGTGACCCGGCTGCTCGAGGCCGTTCCCATCCCTTGAACAGGGGCGAAACTGACACGATGCGGCAGGCAGCCATCGATAAATTGCGCGCCTGGGCCGCGCGCCGGCACGGCCGCGATTCTCTGCCGATCAGGATTCACCGACGCCGCATCTACATTCTGCCGACGCGCTTCGGGATCATGCTGGCCGCTGGTGCTGGCCGCGATGCTGATTGCCGGCCTGAACTACAACAGCAACTTGGGGTTGGCCTTCGCCTTTCTGATGGCGAGCATTGCGCTGGTCACCATGCATCACTGCAACCGCAATCTGCTCGGCCTGCAGGTGGATGTGACCGCCGAAGTGGATGCGTTCGCGGGCGGCGAGGCGAACTTCGACTTCGTGCTGCGCAACGATTCGCCGCATCGACCGCCGCGACGTCGAGATTCGCTGCCTGGGCGCCGCGGGCATGCGCAGCGCATTGGCGCGATCGAGCGAGCCGGTACCGGTCGCGGTCCCGGTGGCGCGGCGCGGAGTGACCCGCATCACCCAGTTCGAGCTGCGCACCCGCTATCCCTTCGGCTGGTTCCACGCCTGGACCTATGTGCAGGGCTCCCTCACCGCCTACGTCGCTCCCGTCGCCGCACGGCACCCGAACGCTGCCGGCCGTGGGCGGCTCCGGACAGGCCGCTCGCTCGGAAGCGCGCGGCGATGAAGACTTCGCCGGCTTGCGCGCCTACGAGCCCGGCGTGCCGCTGAAGCACATGGCGTGGAAGGTATTGGCGCGCGGCGCCGAAGCCGCGGTGCGCAGCTATACCAGCCTGGCCGCGCAGCCCGAATGGCTGGAATGGTCTTCCCTGGAGGGAAGGGATACCGAGACCCGCCTCTCGCAGCTCTGCCTGTGGGTATTGGAGAGCGACGCCGCGCAGCGAGTGTTCGGCCTTAGGATCCCCGGCAAGGAAATCCCGCCCGCGAGAGGCGCGGCGCATCGTTTCGCCTGCTTGCGCGCACTGGCCGTCTTCGGGATCGAGGGGCCGCCTTGAACCCCAAAAGCGTATCGTACGAACAGCTTCTGGGGATCTTCGCCTGTCTCGTGCTGGCCCTGGCCGCGCACCTCGAGTCGCTGCCGGTGTGGGTGCTGGCGACGGTGGCCGTGGCCGGCGGCATACGGCTGCTGCTGGCGCGGCGCGGACGCGCGGCCCCGCCGCGCGGCGTGCGGCTGCTCGTCGCCGGACTCGGTATCGCGCTGCTGTTCGTGCAATTTCACACCTTCAACGGTCTGACCGCCGGCGTCGCGCTGCTGGCCTTGATGGCGGGACTGAAATTCCTCGAGACCGATACCCAGCGCGACATCTACGTCATCACGCTCATCATTTATTTCGTGAGTCTCGCGGCGCTGCTCGAGGGCGACTCCTTCTGGCTGCTCGCCTACCTCATCGGGGTCTGCTGGCTGACGACGGCCACCTTGCTGCGCCTGACCAGCACCGCGCCCATCCCGGATTGGCGGCGCAGCCTGCGCTATGCCGGACGAATACTCGGCCAGGCACTGCCTCTGGCGCTGGTGTTCTGGCTGTTCTTTCCGCGCTTCGCCGGACCGCTGTGGCACATACCGGACGACGGACACGGCGCCGAATCCGGACTGAGCGACACCATGAGTCCCGGAGACATCGATCAACTGGCCCTGTCGGATGATGTCGCATTCCGTGTGCATTTCGCGGCCGCCACGCCGCCGCCGCAGGAGCTGTACTGGCGCGGACTGGTGATGCACGATTTCGACGGGCGCACGTGGCGGCGTTCGTACTTCAATTCGCTGAGCGCGCCGCCGCTGCAGCCGCAAGGTCCGGCCTACCGCTATACCGTGAGCCTGGAGCCGCATCGGCATCGCTGGATATTCACGCTCGATTGGCCGTCGCAGTGGGACCCTGCGGCAGGCACGCTCACCGGCGACTACACGCTGGTGCGGCGCGACCCGGTGTCGCGTCCCATCGAGGTGACTGCCACCTCGTTCACGCAGGTGCAATCGCCGGCGACCTTGAGCGAGGCATCGCGCAGGCGGGATACCCGGCTTCCGCCGGACCGCAATCCGCGCACCCTGCAGCTCGCGCAAACCCTGCGCCGCGCGCACCCGGACGACATGGAGTACCTGCGCGCCGTCCTCGCGCTGTTCACGCAGCAGCCGTTCTACTACACGTTGACGCCGCCCAAACTGGCCGACGACTCCGTCGACGAATTTCTGTTCGATACCAAGCGTGGATTCTGCGGCCACTATGCCTCCGCGTTCGCGACGCTGATGCGGGCCGCGGGAATACCGGCGCATGTCGTGACCGGCTATCAGGGCGGAACGTTCAATCGGTTCGCGGATTATTGGATCGTGCGGCAAAGCGACGCACACGCCTGGACCGAGGTGTGGATCGAAGGGCGCGGCTGGCTGCGCATCGATCCGACCTCGGCGATCGCCCCGAACCGCGTGGAGCGCGGTGCGGACGATGCCTTGAGCGCCGATGAGCCCCTCGCCGCCCGCTGGCAGCGTCATAGCCGCTGGCTGGCCGATGCGCGGCTGCGCCTCGACGCCCTGCGTCAGATCTGGCGCGAACGAATCCTGTTTTTCGACCAAGACTCGCAGCAGCAGATGCTGGCATGGCTGAACATCCCCGAGCCGGACGGCCAAAAGCTCGTGCTCCTCCTGGCGGCTGCAATGACCGTGGTGCTGTGCTGGCTCACATGGTCCGTGCGCCGCGAGGTCGATCCTGCCCGGAAAGAACCGCTGATCCGCGCCTACTCGCGTCTGTGCGCCAAATTGGCGGCAGTGGGGATACCGCGCCTGCCGCATGAAGGCGCGGAAGACTACGCGCTCGCGCGTCGCGCAGCGCCGCCCGGATCTCGGCCCGGCGGTCACCGCACTCTGCCGGCATTATTCCCACCTGCGCTATGCGGCCGCCACCGCGCGCATCGATGTCCGCCAGCTCGACGCCGCCGTGCGCGCCTTCCGCCCGCGAAGCAGTTCAAAGCCGCCGCGTGCGTAGTACCTCGGCCCAGTGATATGGACCGGTTTACAACATCACCGGGCCGCGGGCTTAGCCTCCCGGGCGAATGCCACGCCAACCGGCGCGACATCATCGCGCCGAGTTCCAGCTCACGCGGCCAGGTTCTCGCGCGTCTTGAGGAATTCGATCTCCGGCCACCGTTCCTCGGTCAGTCCGAGATTGACCCGTGTGGGCGCCAGGTACACCAGCTCGCCCGCATGATCGATGGCGAGATTGTCGTAGGCCTTTTCGCGGAATTCGCGCAGCCGCTTCTCATCGCTCAGGTTCACCCAGCGCGCCATGGCCACGTTGATGGGCTCGAACACGCACTGCACGCTGTACTCATCCTGCAGCCGAAAGGCGACGACTTCGAATTGCAGCTGGCCGATCGCGCCGAGGATCAAATCATTGTTGCGCAGCGGCTTGAACAGCTGCGTGGCGCCCTCCTCGCACAATTGCGACAGGCCCTTTTGCAGGGCCTTCATCCGCAAAGGATCCTTCAGCACGGCGCGGCGAAACATCTCCGGGGCGAAATTCGGGACCCCCGTAAAGGTGAGATTTTCCCCCTCGGTGAAGGTATCGCCGATATTGATGGTCCCATGATTGTGCAGGCCGATGATGTCGCCGGCGTAGGCCTCCTCCGCCTGACTGCGGTCCGCGGCGAGGAAGGTCAGGGCGTCGGCGATGCGAACGTCCTTGTCCAGGCGCACATGGTGCAGGCGCATGCCGCGCGCATACCGTCCCGAACACAGCCGCATGAAGGCGATGCGGTCGCGGTGCCCCGGATCCATGTTGGCCTGAATCTTGAAGACGAAGCCCGTGAGCTTCGATTCCTGGGCGTCGACCTGGCGCTGCAGCGTCGGACGCGGCAGCGGACCCGGAGAATACGTCACGAAGGCCGACAGCAATTCCCGGACGCCGAAGTTGTTGACGGCCGAGCCGAAGAACACGGGAGTCTGTTTGGCGTCACGATAGCGCTGCAAATCGAAGCGCGGGCTGGCGCCGCGCACCAGCTCCACCTCATCCACGAACTCCCGGTACCGCTCGCCGAGGAATTCCCGTGCCGCGGCGCTGCCGAGGCCGTCGATGGTCTCGTGAGTTCCCACCCGGCCCTTTTCCACCGGGACATACACATAAATTTTATCTTCGAGCAGGTGATAGACGCCGAGCAGGTCCCGCCCCATGCCGATGGGCCAGGTGATGGGCGCACATTGAATCTTCAAAACGCTTTCGATTTCGTCGAGCAATTCGATCGGCGCGCGGCCGTCACGGTCCAGCTTGTTGACGAAGGTCATGATGGGCGTGTCGCGCAGCCGGCACACGTCCATGAGCTTGATGGTTCGTTCCTCGACGCCCTTGGCGCAGTCGATGACCATCAAGGCGGAATCGACCGCCGTCAGCGTGCGGTAGGTGTCCTCGGAAAAGTCCTCATGTCCCGGAGTGTCGAGCAGATTGACGATGCAATCGCCATAGGGAAATTGCATCACCGAGGAAGTGACCGAAATGCCGCGCTGCTGCTCCAAGCGCATCCAGTCGGAGGTCGCGTGACGGGTCGCCTTGCGGCCCTTGACCGTCCCGGCCATCTGAATGGCACCGCCGAACAGCAGCAGCTTCTCGGTCAGAGTGGTCTTGCCCGCGTCCGGGTGCGAAATGATGGCAAACGTTCTTCGACGATTGATTTCATTAGGTATTTCTGCTTCAGGCACCGATCTGATCCTCGACATGTACATGTCTATGTACACAGTATTGAAAGTACGCATTGCCGCTAAGGCCTTGTCCAAGCGCGGGCTAGGCCGAGGATCGGGCGCGTAAGTGGCTCGAGGCATTATACCTTAGCGATAGCCGGCTCTCGGAACGCCCCGATACATCCGCCTAGGCCGGCGCGTCGCTGTGGTTGGTATGGTCGTTGTTAGTTGGTGCGCATCCGCAGCTGCAGTTCACCGCGACGGTAGTCGATGATGAAGGTATCCAATAGTCCGAGCACATCCATACCGATGAGCAACGCCGGCTTTTTGGTTAGATCCCAGCGCTCGAAAATGTGCATTTCACCGTAGGTAATGCGTGCTCCGAGAATCTCGATGGAGCCGAGATGGATTGGTGGGCTGGGAAAGGTTTCCCCGCTCTGGGATTCGGCCGTGACGTCAAATATCTGAACAGGACTACCCTGCGCATGGTGGCGTAGCAGTGCATCCCGCATTGCTAGATTGCCGATCGTTCTCTGGCCGCCGGTGTCGATGATCGCTTGGATGCTCACGTTGCCGACCAGTGTGTGAAACATCAGCAACCCCGCCTGGGAATGCTCCAACGAGATGGTTACGAACCCCGGACGAGCGCGCTCGTTATGCGAACGGCGAATGTCGATCTGGTCATGCTTGAAGTCAATCACGATGCGCTTATCCTTAAATTCGTCGGTAGCGAGTACTCCCTCCGCTCCGCCCATGGCGTCGGTCACTATCGGTAGAATCGCCGGACTGAGCGTCAGATCCCCGACCGTAAAGGAGTCAACGCGGATGGTCGGCACCGTCGCCATTCCCGTGACTCCCCGCAGCAGGACGGGCGCCGACTGATCGAGCGGGATGCCGAGTCGTTCGGCCACTTGAGCGGTGACGCCAGAGTGATTTGCGCCCGTATCGAGTACCAAGCGGAACGGACCCTTGTCATCGATCCACACCGGAGCCCAAATCCTGCCGATCTGATCACGGCGCGTGGGTGCGACAAAGCGGGGTTCGGGTGCTTGGACCACGATTTCTGAAAGCTCATCTTGCGGTTCAGACGTTACTGCATCGCAGTAACCGCAAGGCGAGCACATCAGAAGTCCGCCGAACGCCACGAGGCCGTAGGCACGTCGAAACACGATTTCCTGCAGCGATATTCTCGTAGCGATGCGGGGACCGTCGAGTCTCGGGAGATTCAATCCGGCCAAGTTTGGGAATATGCTAACGCTCGGCAACATGAACTTGGTCAATCCATTCTGGAGGAGAGCGACGGACCTGCGAGGTCAAAAAGGTCGAGCGCACATGGAGACGGGCCGCGGTGTCTTGCTGTGGATACTTGTCTGTTTTCCGGCTCTGGGTATCGGAGAATCGCCTGTCGACTCATTGATCGCGTGTACGCAACTCACTGCGGACACGATACGGCTGGCTTGTTTCGATCGAGAGATCGCGAAATTGAGAAAAAGCGCCGGGGGAGCATCGAAGAGTTCCGAGTCTACCCCGACGCCCGAGCAGAAATTTGGATTCTCAGGCGCGCAAGCGCGTGCGCTGGAACCGAAGCCTGCGCAAGCGCCGCCGTCCGCGGTGCACGCACAGATCGTGAGTGTCTCTGAGGGCGCGAACGGCAGGCTGATGTTCGTACTCGATAACTCCCAGACTTGGCAGCAGATCGAACTCGAGCCTGATTTCCCGGTGCGAAATGGTCAGTCAGTCACCATTTCGAACGGTGCACTGGGCTCGTTCTGGCTATCGAGCGACTCCCACCGTGCGACACGGGTCAAGCGAATCCGCTAGCGCGTCCTTGAGATCTAGAACTTTGCCGTGAATGCCATGTAGATGTCCCGTCCCAGCAAATCGTAGGTCGGGAAAGAGTTCGCACCGCCGCCGTTGCCTGCAATATCCGCTTCGGGGAGGACCGGGGGATCCTTGTCGAGCAAGTTATTGCAGCCCACGCGCACCTCGATATTCTTCTGAACATGCCAGATGGCTGCGAGGTCTATGTAGCTGTAGCCCGGAATTCGGGCGTTGTACGGGTCGTACGCGCCCTCTTCGACGTCCTTTAGCAAGGGATTGGTCGAATTATTATCGAAGCTCGTCGGACCGATGAAGCGCCACTGCAAGGAGAACAACGTGTTCCACGGCGTCTCCCAGCCAATGCGCAAATTATGCCGCCAAATCGGGTTCACGGAGCCCGACAAGCCTGTGGAACACGTGGACCCGAACAGACCGGCGCAATCGTAGCTCGGCGCGCCCGGGTAGGGCGTGAAGGTGCTGTGTTGCAGCCACGAGCCGTTGAACGCCGTGACTATGCTTCCCCAGCCGCTCGGAAGCTCGTACTTATAATTCACGAGCAAGTCGATGCCCGAGACGATCGATACGCCGACGTTGAAATCCTTCTGGTAGATGTAGCCGCCGTTCGCCACCGTCGCGCCGGTAATCGAGCCCAACGAAGAACGGTTGATCTGACTGCAGTAGAAGGGATTTCCGCTCTGCAGGCAACCATCGAGGATCACCCCATACGGTAGTGCTGTGATCACGCCTTCGAGATGGATATGAAAGTAGTCGATGCTCGCGTTGAAGTTCGGCAAGGCGGTGGGCGTGAATGTGAGTCCGATGGACCATGTCGTCGCCACTTCGGGCTTGAGCGCCGAATTACCCTCGATCACCTCGCTGCACTGACCGGCCACGCATTGCTGAATGGTGCCCGTGTAATTTTTCCCATTGTTCGTGATCGAGCCGTACTGTGCGGCTGTCACGCCCGAATGCGCGCACTGCGCCAGCGAGGCGGTGGGCGGCGCGTACACACCCGTGGAGGCGTTGAATACCGGCGCGCACGGATCGATGCCGACGTTGGTTTCTTGTCCGATCGAGGGGGCATTGAACAGCTCGACCAGGTTCGGCGCACGCACCGCGCGATCAAAGGAGAAGCGCATGCGTGCATCCTTGATCGGCGCGTACTGGACTTCGAACTTGTAGGTGTTGGTCACCCCTGCCGTGTTGTAGTTCGACCAGCGGTAACCCGCGTCCGTGGTCAGATCGTACGCTCCCGGCGCGTCCTGCACGAGCGGCGCCCGGAACTCGAAGAAGCCCTCGCCGACGTCATAGCTCGCGTTGGTCGGGACGGAGGCACCGGAGAATCCGGCGAGCAGGCCGGACAGCTCGGCCGCGTCCGGCGAGAAGGTCACGCTCTCCTTGCGATACTCGGCACCGATATTGACGCCCACTGCGTCCTTGGCGAAGGGCGAGATCACGCCATACTTGCTCAAGTCTCCGGTGGCGTCGACATGCACGATCGACTCCGTGTTGTTGCCGTCGGAGGTGCCGGGCGTCTGAAGGTAGGTGAGCTGGGCGGGAGTAACACCGCCCGTCTGGAAGATGTTATACGGCACGCAAAGTCCGCCGGAGATGCAGGCCGGCTGCCCGTTTTTGGTCGTGACCTGCAGGGCGTTATCGATCGACTGATAGCTCAGATAGTTGAGGTTCGCGGCGAATGCGTTCACGTAGTAATACGATGCATAGGCATCATAGGTGAACCCCGGCGCTATGTCGCCCGTCAAACCACCCACGAAGCGGAAGTTGGTGTGCTCGTATTCCGATAAGCGTCCGCCGCCCTCGATATTGCGCCGCCCGATGTCCACGTGGGCGCTGGCGGATCCCGGATTGGCTGTGTCGGCTGCGATCTGCGCGGGCGTGCAGATGACACCGGCCTGCTGTGCGCTCAGCAGCGGATTGCTGCAATTGATGAGATACAGGCTGTCCGAAGAAAGCGGATTTGACGATTGGAACAACCCGGACGGCGCGATCTGTGCATCGGTCCTGTCATCCATGAAGCTGAACTCGACATAGGGCTTGATGTGGTCGTTCAGGTCATCGTGCGCGTAAAAGCCGGCATTGTAGCGTTTGTCCTCGCGCTGCAGATATTCGTAGCCGTTGAAATTGAATACGCCCGGGGGACTGGACCCGGCTTGCGGCCAAGGTAAGAACTGGTGCCCGACCACGGTAAAGGCGCTGCCGAAGCCCGGAGCGCCCGTACCCGGTGTGTATATGTTCGAGTTCGAGCTGCCGAGACACTCGTCGCCGTTGGTGACCGGAACGGCACCGAACAGGGAATTCGACACCAGCTCGCAAGCCGCGAAGTCGCGAGCCGATCCCGGGACGGCGGCCTGATCGTGATAGACGAAGTAACCGGTCACATTGCCGTTTCCGTCCGCGAAGTTCGAGCCCATGATGACCGACAGATCATGCCTGTTCCCGTCCGCGATACTGCCCGTCGGCGGCGTGGTCGAGGTGAATCCCGTCACGGGGTCGTTGTGTGACAGGAGATCCTGAATGTAGCCGTTATGTTGATCGTGCTGATTGAATCCATATTGGCCGTCGACTTCAATGCCTTGAAAGTCCTTTCTCATGATGAAATTGACGACGCCGGCGATCGCGTCGGACCCGTAGGTGGCCGAGGCGCCGCCGGTCACCACGTCGATCCGCTCCACCAATTGGGAGGGAATCTGGTCGATGTCGGGCGCAGGGTTGCTGTTCGTCGTGCTCGGATCACCGACGCCCAAGCGCCGGCCATTGACGAGCACCAGGGTTCGTTGAGGACCGATTCCCCGGAGATCGACGGTCGCAAAGCCGCCCGTGGCGGTCAAGGGACTCGACTGATTACCGAAGTCGTTGCCCGCATTGATGATGTTTTGCGGCAGCGAGTTCAGCATGTCGATGGTGTCGGTATAGCCGGATACCTTGATGTCCTCGCCGGTCACCACCGTGATCGGGCTGGTGGCGGTGATATTCGCCGGCACGGGAATGCGCGACCCGGTGACGATGACCTCTTGCAGCGTCCCCTCCGGTGCAGCGGTTGCAGCGGGCTCCTGCTGCGCAGCGGCAGGCGTCGATAGGGCGGCGGCGCATGCACACATCGATAAGGCAATCATGAATCGCTTCACGAGCGATCTAACGCCAATTAGCTTCAGCAGTCTCATTTTTGTCTCCCCCGGCGTGAGTTATATGTGTCAGCGTGTTTGCAAGTGCGAAGACCCCCGTTGCGTTGTCGCAACATAAAATACAAATTAACGCCGCTCTGTTGCGGTGGACGATAGCCGCCCGCCGACGGATGAGAATAAAAATGGGATGAATGCGGCTGGCCGCGTGATGAAGGCCGCTGGCAAATGAACGAAAGTCAGCCGAACTGTTTGCGCGGTCCTTTGATGGTGCGCCGGTGGTCGCTAGCGGGGAGCTGTTGCAATGCGTCTCAAGGGACGGAGTGCGTAAGCGCAACGGGCTAGCTTCCTGCCTTGACAGTCCGGCCATCTCGGCTAATACTTTCCCCTATGGTGAACTATCGACAACGATTGGTCGATATCACGCTCAAGGCTGATTCCGAAGACACCGAACTCAGCTTCGTCCATTCGCCACTGCGCGGCGAGGAAACGCGCCGCAGCAATGAACGGGTCGATCTTGACTGCGTACCGACTGGTTGGTATGGTCAGAACATGAGTCCGCAATCCATCGAGCCGTCACCGCCGGGCGGTGCGCGCGGCAAGCTACTCGATGCGGCCATCTCGATCATCCGCGAGAAGGGCTACGCCGCAACGTCCGTTGAGGAACTCTGCGCCAGTGCTGGGGTGACGAAGGGTGCGTTCTTTCACCACTTTCCGACTAAGGACTCGCTCGCGGTCGCCGCCGCGAATCATTGGACGGAGTTGAGCGCCGCGCTTTTCGCCGCCGCTCCCTACCACCGATTCGACGATCCGCTCGATCGCCTCCTCGGCTACCTCGATTTTCGCAAGGCAATGCTGCGCGGCGCGGTCGCAGAGTTCACGTGTCTCGCCGGCACGATGGTTCAGGAGACATACGGTACCCACCCCGCCATTCGGCACGCATGCGATGCATCCATCGGCGGTCATGCCGCCACGGTGGAATCCGACATTGCCGACGCGATGAAGGTTTACCGCATCCGCGCGCCATGGACAGCCGAAAGCCTCGCGCTGCACACGCAGGCGGTGCTGCAGGGCGCGTTCATCCTGGCGAAGGCCAAGGGCAACGCGAGAGTGGTTGAAGCGAGCATCGACCACCTGCGTCGCTATGTTGAATTGCTGTTTCGTCGTCCGAGGAGAAGGACCAGCCGGAACAACTGAAGGTGCTCCATCCGCGAGCCGGGTAATGTAAGGGAGAAATGAATCATGAGAAACACATCAATGTCGCGCCGGGCGGTCCTCGAGGCGGGAGCCTGCGCACTGGCTGGCGCGGTGGGCATTCCACCAATTGCGGGTGCGCACGCACAGACAGGACTGAGTCAGAGAAGCGAAAAAACCATCCGCAAATGGTATGCGGCATGGGAGAAAAAGGACTGGCGCCCGGTCGACGTCCTGCTGGCGGACGACTTCACATTTACCAGCGCAAACAACGATGACCACATCAGTAAGAGCACTTTCAAAACGCGCTGCTGGGAGTCGCAGATCGATTTTATCGAGCGGTTTGATTTGCAGCGGGTATTTGGCAGCGGCAACGAGGCGTTTGTGATGTACGTTTGCCGGACCAAGAACGGCAAGACGTTCCGCAATGTGGAGTATTTCCGGCTGAGAGATGACAAGGTGGAAGCCATCGAGTGCTACTTCGGTGCGCAATCCAGCTTTCCGTCTGCAGTGAGCACCGGGTAGAGGTAGCACCGTGGCGGCGCACCGCTTCCTCAACACAGATTTTACCTCGAGTACGGTGCTCTTCTACGTGGCCACGTCGGAGAACGCACGTGAAAATATTGATAGTCGATGACCAGGCGCCTGCGCGAGACAGCCTGATCCGGCTCTGTGAGCGCAACGACGATGTACAAGTGGTCGGCGAGGCCGCCTGCGGCCTGGCCGCCATTGACGCGGCGGGCAAACTTGACCCGGACATCATGCTGCTGGATGTGGAGTTGCCGGATATGTCCGGCTTCGAGCTCTTGCGAGCGGTGGGGGCGGACACCCATCCTTTGGGCATCATGGTTTCGAAGTGCGCCGATCACGCGGTTAGGGCATTCGCAGAAGGCGCCATTGATTACTTGGTGACGCCGGTGGCTGCCGAGCGATTCGACCAGGCAATGACTCGCGCCCGTCATCGATTCGATTGCGTATTGCCCGCGCACGGTCGTGTGACCGCGCAGTCGTCGGAGCTCGGTCGCACGGTGCCGGTTTCGCCGCGGTTTTTGGTGGGTGAGCGACAACGGCGGCTGTATCCGCTCGATCCGAAGTCGATCGACTACATCGAGGCGGACGGCAACTACGTCACCCTGCGCGCCGGCAAGGTGGAATACCTCAGCCGCGATTCGATCAAACGTCTATCGACGCAGCTTGCAGAGCTTGGCTTTATCCGCATCGAGCGGTCGCTGCTGGTGAATGCCGCCGCGGTGTCGTATGCCGAAGTGGCGGGTCATGGAACATTTGCCTTGACTCTGAGCTCCGGTGTTTGCCTGTATTCGAGCGCTGCCTATCGCGATTCGATTTTGCGCATCATCCCGCTGCCGGCCTTGTCGAAGCGCTACCGAGGCACTGCGTCGTAGAGGCCCATGACGTCTATCTCAGAAAAGGCGGGGTTGATCACGATGACGGCTCGATTCATCCCAAAGTGGTTCCGCACGTTTGCGGCACTGCTAATTTCGAAGGATGAGATTGGCCGATCGTATCGCGCAATGTCGAACCCCGTTCATCGTGAAGAACACGAAGGACGGATCCGTCACGCACTTGAACGGCGCAACCGCATTCTCCAAAGACATCGACGGTTGTGCGACGCGATTTGTCCTGAGCGATGAGCTGACGCGCTTATGCACGGCACTCGCCTACTCGAAAGGAGCCAGTACACTCGCCTGTGCCGACCTTTTGCACGTGCCGGCAGAGCGCGTATGGGTCGAATGGACCGAAGCACCCTGGCGGAACGAGCTTGCACGTATGGTTTCAAGAGTCCTGTGGAGTCGGCCAACTTGGGCCGGCGCGGAGTCTTCATTCAATCCACTCCCCAAGGACGCCACGGTCTGTTGAGAACGTTCTGGGCAAGCGGCGAGTCTGATTTGAATGTGCTCTCCAGCAGCATGGAAGCTTACTTCGATTTTGATGCACGAGAAGGCGAGGATCCGGAAGTCTTCGGCCGGCAGCAACGATCTTCATTTTGCGTATCGGATGACGCTGTCGGGGATGCGGATATCCTGCGGCGCTGCTTTCGATTCCGTTTCGAGCGCTCCTGGCAGGACTACTACGAGAGGGCACAGTTGACGTCCGTACAAGCGGCCGCCCTCTGTCGCCACGCACTGGGTACGATAGCGATCGACATACCGGTATTGTTGGCATTCTTTCTGCTCCTCGCCACTCGTCCGGGCCTGCCGCGTCGGCCTCTGATGCTCGAGCGCCTCAACAAAGCGCGGGCAAAGTCCGGGAAATCCGCGCTTCTCGAACAGATCGAGGTCTTTGCTCCGCTGCTGCCGGAGTACAAATCCGGGTGCAGCAGCGCTTCATGGGCGCCGCGACGATCGCGTAGGCTTCACCATGTGCGCGGCCATCTTGTGCGACGGGGCAGCAAGCTCTTCTGGCGAGTGCCGCACCTGCGCGGCAGTGCACGAGCCGGATCCATTCGGACCCGCACTGTCACCTGGCTCTTCGATCCATCGAATTCCGAACATCGCCCTACTTACCTTCGGGCAACAGCACTCGGCGCAGCACCGCCGCATCCTCGCGGCCCACGGTTGCCTGGTAGTAGCCGCGCCTGATGCCCACCTGCTCGAAGCCCATCGAATGGTACAGGCGAGCGGCGGCCGTATTGGACGGCCTGACTTCGAGAAAGGCCTCGTACATGCCGGCGGAGCGCGCTCGGTCGAGAAGATACTCGAGAACCTTGCGTGCAAAGCCGTGGCCGCGATACTCATCGGCGATGCAGACGTTCAAGATGTGTGCTTCGCCCGCCCCGACGGACATGATGCCGTAGCCGGCCATGTCGCCGCCGACGTCGACCACGCGGCACACATAGCCGACCCGCAGGCAGTCGCGGAAAATGCCCTCGCTCCAGGGAAATTGGTAGGCGGCTCGTTCGATGCCCACGATCACGGGTACGTCGAGCTCGTGCATCGGCCTGATTTCGGCCGCCGTGAACTCGACTTCTTGTTTGACGCTAGACACGCGCGCAGACCTCGCGGGCGAATTTCAAATCTTCCCACGCCTTGCGTTTGTCGGCCGGCGTGCGCAGCAAGTACGCGGGATGATAGGTCACCACCAAGGGCACCTGGGAGGCGCCGAAGGCGTGCACCTGCCCGCGCAGGCTTCCCAAGGTGCGGTCGGTGCGCAGCAGGTTCTGCGAGGCGATGCGTCCCACCGCCAGCATGATCTTCGGCTTCAACAATGCGATCTGCTGCTCGAGATAGGGCAGGCATTCGGAAGCCTCGCTCGCCGCGGGATCGCGATTCCCGGGCGGCCGGCATTTCAAGACATTGGCGATGTAGACCTGTTCGCGCGCCAGACCGATGGCGCGCAGCATGGAATTCAAGAGCTGCCCGGCGCGGCCCACGAAGGGCTCGCCCTGCCGGTCCTCATCGGCGCCCGGCGCTTCGCCGACGATGAGCCATTGCGCCGTTGGGCTGCCCACGCCGAACACGGTTTGCGTGCGCGTATTGCACAGGGCGCAGCGCGTGCAGGCCGCCACCCGTGCTTCGAGCTCCGCCCAATCGAAGCCGGCCTCGCGCGCCGTGGAATCGCCGCGGGACACGCCGGCGTCGCGCGGTCGAGGTGTCTCATGCGACGAAAGCGGGTCCGGCGCGGCTCGCGTGCGCACTATGGGCGCTTCGACCGGCACGGCTCGCGGACCCGCCGCGGCTGTTTCGACCGGCGCGGTGATTTCGCGCGGTGCGCCCGCCTGCGCGGACTTGCCGCGCACTACCCAGGTTTCGAGCCCCAAGGTGGCGAGGTATTCCCGGCGCAGCACCGAGTTCATGCGTGCGGCACGCCGCGCGCGCGCCGGCGCAATCTGCGATATGACCCATACCGTCGGCGCCGACAAGGCATAGCACCCGAACAGCAGCAGCAGGGTGATTGCCGGGTAGCAGGAAAATGAACACGAATGCCAACGGCACCAAGACGATGTAAGTGAAGCGCACCCTGGCGCCGGGGTTCACCTGTTTGAAGCTGTTGAAGGCGAAGCGGCTGATCATGAGCGCCGCCGGCGATCGCGGTGACCAGGAACGCCAGTATCAAGCCGGGCAATCCGATGTTCGTCTGATCGCTGGCCAGCCATACCAGGGCCGCGACGACGGCGGCCGCCGAGGGACTGGGCAGACCCTCGAAATAGTGCTTATCCTGGGTGGCAGCCCGGGAATTGAAACGAGCCAGGCGCAGCGCCGCGGCGGCGGCATAGAAAAAACACACCAGCCAGCCCAACCGGCGCCACAGCGGCCCATACTCGGCGATGCGCGCGACGCCCCATTGATACGTGACGATGGCCGGTGCCACGCCGAAGGACACCATATCCGAGAGGCTGTCGTACTCCTTGCCGAAGGCGCTTTCGGTGTGGGTCCAGCGCGCCACCCGTCCGTCCAAGCCGTCGAAGAACATGGCGACGAACACCGCGGCACCGGCGCGCTCGAATTTCAGGTCGATGGCGGCCACGACCGCGTAAAAGCCGGCGAACAATGCCCCGGTCGTGAGCAGGTTCGGCAGCCAGTACACCCCCCGCGGCCGCTCTGTTGAGTCGTCGTCGTCGCTCATGAGGCGCCATAATACCAGGGGGGCTGATGTAAGATATGCGGCTATGCGCTTATCTCAATACCCGATTTCGACCCTCAAAGAGGTGCCCGCCGACGCGGAAGTCGTCAGCCACCGGCTGATGCTGCGCACCGGCATGATCCGCCGCCTGGCGGCGGGACTGTACGTTTGGCTGCCGCTCGGCCTGCGCACCCTGCGCAAGGTGGAGCGCATCGTGCGCGAGGAAATGGACCGCGCGGGCGCGCTGGAACTGTGCATGCCGACCATGCAGCCCGCGGAACTGTGGAAGGAATCGGGCCGCTGGACCAAGTACGGCCCGGAATTGCTGCGCTTCAAGGACCGTCACGACCGCGAGTTCGTCTACGGTCCGACCCACGAGGAAGTCATCACCGACATCGCGCGGCGCGAACTGCGCAGCTACAAGCAATTGCCGGTCAATTTCTATCAGATTCAATTCAAGTTCCGCGATGAAATCCGCCCGCGCTTCGGCGTCATGCGCGCCCGCGAATTTCTGATGAAGGACGCGTATTCCTTTCACACGGACGAGGCGAGCCTCGCCCAGGGCTATCGCCTCATGTACGAGGCCTACTCGCGCATTTTCACGCGCATCGGCCTGAAATTTCGCGCCGTGCAGGCGGACGGCGGCAGCATCGGCGGCGATACCTCGCAGGAATTTCACGTTCTGGCCGACTCGGGCGAGGACGCCATCGTCTTCTCCGACGCCGATGACTACGCCGCCAATCTCGATGTCGCCGCCACCCTCGCGCCCACCGCGCCGCGCCCGGCCGCAGCGGAGCCGCTGGCCAAGATACCGACCCCGAACGCACGCACCATCGCGGAGCTGAGCGCACAGCTCGGCGTGGACGCCGCCCGCTGCGTCAAGACCCTGCTGGTCGACGGCAGCGAGGGCGATGTCGTCGCCCTGGTGATCCGCGGCGATCATGAATTGAACGCGGTGAAAGCGCAGAAATTGCCCGGGGTCGCCAGTCCGCTGCGCATGTCGAGCGCCGACCGGGTGCGCAAGGCCACCGGCACCGAGCCCGGCTTCATCGGGCCCATCGGTTTTGCCGGCAAGATCTTCGTCGACCATGCCGCGGCCCACCTGGCGGATTTCGTCTGCGGCGCCAACGAAAAGGACATGCACTTCCGCGGTGCGAATTGGGGGCGCGACTTGCAGGAGCCCGAGCCCGTCGATATTCGCAACGTGCAAGCCGGCGACCCCAGCCCCAGCGGCCGGGGAACTCTGCAAATCGCCCGCGGCATCGAGGTCGGCCACATTTTTCAGCTCGGGCAGCTGTACAGCGAGGCCATGCATGCCAGCGTGCTCGACGAGCAGGGCAAGGCCGTGACCCTGTACATGGGGTGCTACGGCATCGGCGTGACTCGCGTGGTGGCCGCGGCGATCGAGCAGAATCACGATGCCAACGGCATTCTCTGGCCGGAGGCGATCGCGCCGTTCCAAGTCATCCTGGTGCCCATCAATTACCAGAAGTCGGCGCAGGTCCAACAGACGACCGATGCGCTGTACGAGCAATTCAATGCCGCGGGCATCGATGTGCTGCTGGACGACCGGGACGCGCGCCCGGGCGTGAAATTCGCCGATTCGGAGCTGATCGGAATACCCCATCGGATCGTGATCGGGGAGCGAGGCCTCGCCGCGGGGAATCTCGAATATCGTCATCGCAGCGAGACCGAATCGACGGAAATTTCCGTGGCGGATCCGGTAGGCTATGTTCGACATAAGTTAAATGGCTGAGGGATGATAGATGCGGCCGCCCCTGCGCGCGACTCTCGCCTGCGCCTTCGTTGCTCTGGCGTGGAGCTGTGCCCTGATCGGCACGGCCCGCGCCGATCAGCAACGCGACCCGGAACTCAAGGCGCTGCTGCAAAAGATCATCGGCGACAGCGATTGCTTCGCCGATAAGTTCGATTCCGAGGTCTGGTACAAGACGATGGAGCCGCGGCTCGCTCGGCTCGTGCCCACGCACGAAGCGCGGGTCGAAATACTCGATCATGTCTACTGCGAAGCAAAGCGCGATCCCTCACTGCCGCTGCCGCCCGATCTGGTGCTGGCATTGATCGAGGTGGAGAGCCGTTTTGACCGCTGGGCGGTATCGCCCGCCGGCGCGGTGGGCCTCATGCAGGTGATGCCGTTTTGGCCGCACCAGCTCGGCGTACAGAATCAACTGGTGCAGGTCGCGCCGAACATCCGGCATGGGCTGCGAGATTCTGCGCTACTATCTTCGCGCCGAGAACCACAATTGGTCGCGCGCGCTGGCACGGTACAACGGCAGCATCGGCCGCAACACCTATCCGGCGCTGGTCATGCAGCGCTGGCAGCGCGCCTGGCGCTTCTAATCGGTCAAAAAATCCCAAATTCCGCGGCAAGTGGCCCTGCCTCATCCGCTGCCGTCTCGCGAACCTCGTCGACCCGCGCCTGGGCGGGTCCACGATGCAGCCACGCCCGCAGTTCCCCCACCGCAGCGGCCGCGCCCTGCGCGAGCACCTCGACGGAGCCGTCCGGCAAGTTGCGCGCGCTGCCGCGCAGGCCCAGCCGCTGGGCTTCGAGCCGGGTGCTGTGACGAAAATACACGCCCTGGACTTTCCCAAGGACGAAAAAACGGCGAATGACGGGGTCCACGGGGATCGTCTCAGTGCGGCAGAGTCACCGGCGCCTCAGCATGCTGCGCATTCGCGCTGGCGAGGGCGGCGGCGGCATGTCGCTTGGCTTCCAACGCCGCCAGGCGGGCTCGCGTGAATTCCTGCGCCTGAAGGTGCGTTTCCGCGCGCGCAATGGCGGCCTGGGCGGCGGAGAAATCCGGCGACGTGGCGCTCGTCGCACCCGCCGCCCCGGCGGCGGCAATGGCCTGCCGGGCATCGCTCATCTCTTGCACGGGAGCGCCCGCGCATCCGACGAGGCAGACGAACACCGACAAATACAGCGAGGAAGCGCAACATAGAGTGGTGGGACACTAGCAACAGCCGCCGGAGCCGTCAAACCAGCCGCCGTTATACAATGCGCGGCAATTGCGATGAATCCGTTGCGCCGGCGCAGCACGTGCGCCATTTCTCTGGTGATTTCCCGGAAGACTGCCGATGAACGAAATTCTGGTTCTGTATTATTCGCGCCAAGGCAGCACGGCTGCTCTGGCTCGGCAAGTCTGCCGCGGCATCGAGGCCGTACCCGGTATGCAGGCTCGGCTGCGCACGGTGGCGCCCGTGGCCGCCACGGTCGAACGGCTCGATCCGTCGGTGCCGAACGAGGGCCCTCCCTATGCCACCCACGATGACTTGGTTCAATGTTGCGGACTGGTCCTGGGAAGTCCCACGCGTTTCGGCAATATGGCGGCGCCCGTGAAATTCTTCTTGGACGGCACGAGCGCGCTGTGGCTCTCCGGTGCCCTGGTGGGCAAGCCGGCCGGCGTGTTCACCTCCACCCAGACCCTGCACGGAGGCCAGGAATCGACCTTGTTATCGATGATGATTCCGCTCCTGCATCACGGCATGTACCTGGTCGGCCTGCCGTACAGCGAACGCGGCTTGACCGATACGCGCAGCGGCGGCACGCCCTACGGCGCAAGCCACGTCGCCGGGCTCAGCGGCGCGGGTGAGCTGTCCGATATGGAGCGCGAACTGGCACGCGCCCTGGGCCTGCGGGTGGCCGCACTGGCCGACCGCCTGCGGGGTCGCGCGTGAGCGTCGAAGCCACCACGCGTTCGCTCACCCTGTGGTTCTGGCTTGCCATCGTGCTGAGCCTGCTCGCCTGGATGATGGCCGGGTATCCCTGGGGCCTGTGCGTGCTCGCCGCACTGCCGTTGCTCGCGCCGCTCGATGGCCTCAGACGCGGCCGCCGCCATACCTACGCATGGGCCACCTTATTCGCCGTTCCCTATCTGGCCTTTGCGTTGACGGAATTGCTGGTCAACTCCGCCGCACGCTGGGCCGCCTCGCTGACCCTGCTGCTGGTATTCGGATGGTTCTGCACTATGATTTTGTACTTGCGTGCTTCTCGAGTGCAGCGCGAATGAAGGGGATGGTGAGCCGGCGCTGAGCCGCCAAAGAAGCCTCGTCGAGCTGGTCGAGGATCTCAAACAAGGAACGCAGGTCTCTCGGCATGCGCTTCAGCAAGTACTCCGATGTCTCGTAGGGCAGCTGCAGGCCCCGCTGCGCCGCGCGCAGCCGCAGTGCCTCGATGCGGCCGTCATCATCGAGCTCGCGCAGCTGATACACCACACAGGCGGCCGCCCGCGATCGCCAGTCCTCCAGAGACCAATCGGATTGGCGCGGCGGCGCGGCGGCGGCGAAAATCAAACGGGTGCGCAGCTCCGCCGCTTCGTTGAACAATTGAAACAGTGCTCTTTCCCAGGCCGCATCCCCGGCCACGGCATCGACATCGTCGATGCACAGCAGCGGCGTGCGCTCGAACCCGGCGAGCGCCTCCGGCGGCAGTGCGAGCGGGCGAGCCAGGGGAATATACGCGGCCGCTTCCCCCGCCGCCGCGCACGCCGCCTGCAGCAAATGGGTCTTGCCCGAACCGCTCGCGCCCCACAACCACAGCGGCGCCGTGCTCGGCGTGCGCATCGCCGCAAGGACTTCGCCGTTGAGCCCCGGCCAAAAGCTCTCGAACACGGCGTCCGCGCGCAGCCGCACCCCAAGGGCGAGCTGTTTCACGGCGGCCGGTCGCCGGCGCGCGCCGCGGCCCGCGGTCTCGAGAGGCTCAGCGCCCGCCTGCCGTAGATCAGCACGTAATCGATGCCGCTCACCGCCACCGTGGCGAACACCATGGCGCCGAGCGCCGTCACCACCCACGCGGGCGGCACCGAAAACTCCTCTCTGCCCACGACCGCCATGATGAATGCGGCCTGGCATAGCGTATTGAGCTTGCTGACGATGGACGGACGGATGTTGAGCGGCCCGATCAAGCACTTATAGAGCAGCGCGCCGGCCACGATGACGGCGTCGCGCGCCACCGCCGCGGCCATCAACCACCAGGGCACGAGCTTCAGGTACGCAAGGGTGATGAACACGGTCGCCAGCAATAATTTGTCCGCGGCCGGATCGAGCACGGCACCCAACTCGCTCTGCCACCCGAAGCGCTTGGCGAGAAAGCCGTCCGCGGCGTCCGAGAGCCCCGCCACGCCGAACAAGACGATGGTCGTGGTCAGCTGATGATTCGCGAGCGCCACGGCGATGGGCGCGACCAGCAGGATTCTGATCGCGCTGATGATGTTCGGCAGATGGCGCAGAGACGAGGACACGAGACTAATGCTGAAGGTGAAAGCGCAACATCCCATTGTCGCCGGCGGCGATCGGCTGCAAATTTCCGTTCAAAGAAAGCGCGCGCTGCAGCGATTCGGCGCCGCCGCGCGTCGTCAGGCGAAATTTGATGGTATCGCCCGCCAGGGCGGCCACGCTCACATGCGAAATGAACGACAGCGATTCGAGATAGGCCTGCAGAGCCGCATACTCTCGAACATCGCCGAGTCCGGTCACCTCGATGTCGATGGGAACGAGGCTGCCGCTGGCGGCGAACAGTCCCGCATACAAATCCGCCGTGCGGTTCACGCCCTCCAAGGCGCCGGAACATTCGCTGCTGCGGTCCTGGAACACCAGGGTCCAGTGCACGCTCGCGGACTCGCTCGTGCCCGCGGCCCTGCCGATGAGTATCCCCTCGCCGCCCGAACGCCGCCCGATGTCCCCCAGGGTGGCAGGCGTGGCGGAGTTCACGCCGGCATAGTCCAGGTGATCTCGCTGTATTTCCGCGGCGCTCGGCCAAAGCAGCGGTACGCCGCGCAGCGCGGCCGCCGCGTCGATCGCGGTTTTCAATTCCGACGTATCCTCCGCCGTGATGACGGTGCCGGATTGGGGGCCCGTTTGGGCGGTCAGCCAGACGTAGGTGGTGGGCCGCTCACGACCCCACAGAGGCTGGCCATTTTGCGTCAACCAACGTTCGATGGCGGGCCCATCGAAGGACACCCATATTTGGCCGTCCGTGCCGCTGCGATACTGCTGGACATAACGGCGCGCATTGCCGATCAGCGGCGCCAGCGCCGGGTCCTCATCCGCCGAGCGGCGGCCGGTAACGCGAACCAGGACCATTTTCATTGCAGCCTGGAAGGCTCCGGTCTGCGCCGCCTCGGAGCGGTCCGGCATCGGCGCCGAGGCCTGAAACAGCTCCGCGCGCGTCAGAGCGGCGGCCGCATTGCCCAGGCACAATGCCGCCAAACTGAAGCACAAAAGCACCGCCGGACGCAAATTTCGCGGAGAAAAGACGCTGAAGTACTGTGCCATGGTGTTATCGCGGAAGCATTGAGTCGCCTGAGGTAAAATACCACAGCTGGCCGGTCTGCCGCGCCGGAGCGGTCGGCCCGCCCTTTCCATAAAGAGTGGCCATGGAAAATTGGCCATCGAGGATCAGAATGACTGAGCGAGCCCCCGTCACCTATCGCGAGGCCGGAGTCGATATCGACGCCGGCGAGGAACTCGTCGAACGCATCAAGCCCCACGTGAGGCGCTCCATGCGCCGCGAAGTGCTGGGCGGCCTGGGCGGGTTCGGCGCCCTGGTCGAAGTGCCGCTGGATCGCTACCGCAAGCCCGTGCTGGTGTCGGGAACCGACGGGGTGGGCACCAAGCTGCGCCTCGCCATCGACACGCGGCCGCCACGACACGGTGGGCATCGACCTGGTCGCCATGTGCGTCAACGACGTGGTGGTGCAAGGGGCCGAACCGCTGTTTTTCCTCGATTACTTTGCGACGGGCAAGCTCGACGTCGGGGTGGGTGAGCGCCTCATCGCCGGCATCGTCGATGGGTGCGTGCAGGCCGGTTGCGCGCTGGTGGGCGGCGAAACGGCCGAAATGCCGGGCATGTATCACGGCGAGGACTACGATCTGGCGGGATTCTGTGTCGGCATCGTGGAAAAGGACGCCATCATCGACGGATCGGCAACGCGCGCCGGCGATGTGGTTTTGGGGCTGCCGTCCTCCGGGCCGCATTCCAACGGCTTTTCCTTGATCCGTAAAATACTGCAGGTCAGCGGCGCCGACCTTGCATCCCCTCTGGACGGCGCCAGTCTCGTCGATCGTCTCATGGCGCCGACGCGCATCTACGTGAAGCCCCTGCTCAAGCTGATCGCGGAGCTTCCGGTACACGGCCTATCGCACATCACGGGCGGCGGCCTCGTGGAGAACATTCCGCGCGTGGTGCCGGAGGGCTTGGAAGTCGTTCTGGAGCGCAAGGCCTGGCGCCGCGAAGTGGTATTCGACTGGCTGCAGCGCCAGGGCCAGGTTGCCGACGCGGAGATGTACCGCGTCTTCAATTGCGGCATCGGCATGACGGTTCAACTCGCGGCGGGCGACGCTCAGCGTGCCATCGCAATCCTGCGCGACATGGGCATCGAAGCGCTGCTCATCGGTGAAGTGCGCGCCGGCACGCGCGGTGTCGTCATCGCTTGAACAGCCCGCCGCCGCGCCGTCCCATCGTCATTCTCATATCGGGACGCGGCGGCAATATGCGCGCGCTCATCGAACGCAGCCGCGACGCCGGCGCGCCGTACACGGTATCGAAGGTGTTCTCCGACAAGAGCGACGCCGCCGGGCTCGAACTGGCTCGCGGCCTCGGTGTGCCGGCGCAGGCGCTGAGTCCGGCCGGAACGGCGCATCGTGCCGACCTGCCGACCCAAGCCGACCCGCCGACGCACACTGACCAGCCGGCGCATGCCGCCGCGCCGACGCGCGCCATCCTACCGGCGCGCGCCGCCTACGATGCGGTTTTGGCCGCCGCGGTCAAAGAGTGTGCGCCGTCGCTGGTGGTTCTGGCCGGCTTCATGCGCATCCTCTCGCCGCAATTCGTGGCCGAGTTCGCCGGCAGAATGCTGAACATCCATCCGTCCCTGTTGCCCAAGTATCCGGGCCTGCACACGCATCGGCGCGTTCTGCAGGCGCGCGAGCCCGAGCACGGCGCGACGGTGCACTTCGTGACCGAGCAACTCGACGGCGGCCCTCCGGTGATCCAGGCGCGGATTGCGGTGACGGCGGCGGACGATGAGGCGAGCCTTGCGGCGCGAGTGCAGACTCTCGAACACCGCATTTACCCGCTCGCGGTCCGCTGGTTTTGCGAGGGACGATTGCGGTACGAGGGCGGCCGCGCCTGGCTGGACGGCCGGGCACTGGACGGGCCCGTGCAATTCACGGGTGACGAACGATGAGGAGGGCCTAGTGAAACTTCGAAGACGCACCGCCGTGCGACACCTCGTCGCCCTCCTACCGGCGCTCGCAGCGGCACAATCGCTGGCGGCAGCGCCGGCGGCCTCCTCCGCCCGGGGAGCACCAACCGCCACCGCGGCGACAAAGGCCGCCCAGGCGCCGGCCGGCGGCCCGGCACCGTCCGGCGCCGATGCGGCCATTGCGCCCTTTTCCGCCCACTATTTGGCGGACTGGAAGAGCATCAACGTGGGCACCAGCGACCTCGAGCTGAAGCAGGACACGGAACCCGGCCACTACCTGTACACCTGGACGATCACGGCCCGCGGCATCTTCCGGCTGTACCGCAGCGAAGTCACTCAGAAGAGCTGGCTCAGCATCAACGGCGATCACGTTCGCCCCGACAAATACCGCGCCGAGGACGGCTCATCCACGCGTCAATCTGGATTTCGATTGGAATGCGGGGCGCGCCAGCGGCACGTCCGAAAACAAACCGGTCGATCTGAAGCTCAAGGCGGGGACGCAGGACGTGATGTCCATTCAGGTCGAGGTCATGCTCGACCTGAAAAAAGGCGATTTGCCGAAGACCTTTCAGATCATCGACAAGGATCGGCTCAAGGAATTCAACTACACGCAACGAAGGGAACGCCCGCATCAGAACCGCCCTCGGCGAGCTCGACACCATCATCGTGTCGAGCCGGCAGGCCGGCAACAATCGCATCCTGCGCATGTGGTTCGCGCCTTCATTGGGATTCGTGCCGGTTCAAGCCGAGCGCACCCGCGACGGCAAACTCGAATTCGCGATGCACATCAAATCCCTGGATCGCTAGGTCTTCGGCAGAGTGACGCCGCGCTGGCCCTGGTACTTGCCGCCGCGATCCTTGTACGAGGTCTCGCAGACCTCGTCGGATTCGAAGAACAGCATCTGCGCGACACCCTCGTTGGCGTAGATCTTGGCCGGCAGCGGCGTGGTATTCGAGAATTCCAGCGTGACGTGTCCTTCCCACTCCGGTTCCAAAGGCGTTACGTTCACAATTATCCCGCAACGTGCATAGGTCGATTTTCCGAGACAAACGGTTAAAACGCTGCGCGGAATACGAAAGAATTCCACGGTGCTCGCCAGCGCGAAGGAATTCGGCGGGATGATGCACACCGGTCCCTTGAAATCCACGAAAGACTTCTCGTCGAAGTTCTTCGGATCGACGATGGTGGAATTGATATTGGTGAAGATCTTGAAATCCTCGGCGCAGCGCACGTCGTAGCCGTAGCTCGAGGTGCCGTAGGAAACGATTTTGTGGCCGTCCGCCACCCGCACCTGCTCCGCGGAGAACGGCTCGATCATGCCCTGTGCGCGGCCATGCGCCTGATCCATCGATCGCTCTTGATGCTCATTAAGTCGCTTCCACCGTGATCTTCGGGAACGCCCGGCTGTAGTCCTTGTTCAAGGTCGCCAAGCGCGCCGCCGTGCGCCGCGCCATCTGCAGATAGGCGCGGGCGCGGGCGCTGTCGGGCTCGGCAACCACCGTCGGAGATCCGCCGTCGGCATCCTCGCGGATACGGATGTCCAAGGGCAGCTCGCCCAGTAATTGCACGCCGTATTGCGCCGCCATCCGCGCCCCGCCGCCGCTGCCGAAGACGTGCTCGACATGGCCGCACTGGCTGCACACGTGCATGCTCATGTTCTCCACCACCCCGAGCACGCGCACCTCGACCTTCTCGAACATCTTGAGACCCTTGCGTGCATCCAGCAGAGCGATGTCCTGGGGCGTGGTGACGATGACGGCGCCGCTCACCGGAACGCGCTGCGCCAGCGTCAGCTGGATGTCGCCGGTACCGGGCGGCATGTCGACCACCAGATAGTCCAGCTCGCCCCAGGTCGTGTCGCCCAGGAGCTGCGTCAGGGCCTGGGTCACCATCGGCCCGCGCCAAGCCATGGGCTGCTCCTGGTCGATCATGAAGCCGATGGACATCACTTCGACTCCATGCGCACGCAAAGGGGTCAAATGCTTGCCGTCCGCGCTGACCGGCTTGGCGCCCGCCAAGCCCATCATCAGAGGCTGGCTGGGGCCGTAAATATCGGCATCCAGCAAGCCCACTTTGGCGCCCTGGGCGGCCCAGGCCAGCGCCAGATTCGCCGCGGTCGTGGACTTGCCCACCCCACCCTTGCCCGAGGCCACCGCCACGATGTTCTTGACGTTCGCCAGGGGCTTGAGCGTGCGCTGTACGGCATGCGCGGTGATTTGCGCCCGCAGCTGCAACTGCAGGCGATTCTGACCGAGAAGGGGCTGAAGATGGGCCTGCAAGGCGGCCCCAAGTTCCCCGGCATAGTCCGCACAGGGGAAGCCCAGCACGAGGTGCACGCTCACGGTTCCGGCGGCAAGTGTGACGGACTCCACAGCCTTCGCCTCGCCCAGAGTCTGGCCGAGGTAGGGATCGGCATAGGAGTTTAGTTTTTCGCGGAGCGCGTCATCCGCGTCGGTAGGTTGATTCATATAGGCTTTCGATTGTACCGCAGGCGGACAACCGCGTGCGGTGTGGCATAATCCCAGGCTGAGAATCGAGACCGCGGTGGGCCCCAGTGCTGACGGTGAGAATGGATGGCTCCCGAGGGACGTGCAAATTGAAGGCACCGAATGAGTTTATTCGCCAACTATCGTGCCGATCGGCTTATCGCCGAGGTTAAATCCAGCGGCAACCCAGCCAGCCCCCTGGCGCAAAAGGCATTGGAGAAACTGCTCGCGCTCGGGCCCGAGCGCCATCGATCCCATCGTCGCCGCCCTGACGACGGCGGAGAAGCGCGAGACTCTGGCCTACGTCGAGGTACTGTCGCGGCTGATCGACGCCAAGACGCTGCCGCTGCTGTTCAAGACCATGGCCGAGGCCAACGGCCGGGCGACGTCCGGAATCGCATGGGCCTTGTCGTCGAGCAAGAATTATCCGGCAAGCGCGCTGCTCGATGCCTTGGGCAAGCCGGACATGCCCAAGCAGACCATTCTCGATGTGATCGCCGCGCAAAAGACCCGCTTCACGGTGCGCGAACTGCTGAACGCCGCGTATGCCCAGGAACCGAACGAAAGGGCCGGACTGTTCAAGGTCATCGGCGAGATCGCCGATGAGTCTTCGATCGACGATTTGATCGCCAGGATCGAGGGCAAGGACCCGATGGCGCGGCTGCATATCATCAATGTGCTGGCGCGCTTCAATACCCCCAAAGTGCAGCAAGCCGTGCAGAAGCAGCTCAAGGACAACAGCAAAATCATCCGCTCCGCCGCCCTCTCGGCGCTCTCCCGGATGGACGGCCCGTTCGACATGACGATCCTTTGCGGCATGCTGCGCGATCCGGAAATCGAGGTGCAGAACAAGGCGGTGGACGTCGTCATCCATGCCAATCACCCCGACACGGTCAAGTACCTGGTCGATGTGCTGAAGGACGAGAACGAGTACGCCCGGCGCGCGGCCGTCGAAGTCCTGAACGCGGTCGGCACCTCCAAGTCGGTCAAGTACCTGCTCGAAGTGATCGCCGACAGCGATTGGTGGGTTCGCACGCGCGCCGCCGACGCACTGGGCAAGATCGGCGGTCCGCGCGTCGTCGATGCCGTGCTGACGCTCATCAAGGACGAAAATCAGGACATTCGGCGCGCGGCCATCGAAATTCTCAACCAGACCAAGGACGAGCGCGCGGTGGCGCAATTGCTCGAAGCCACCAAGGACGCCGACTGGTGGGTGAGCGAACGCGCCGTGGACGCTCTCGCCGAGATCGGCAGCACCAAAGCCCTGCCGCGCTTCCTGGAAATGCTGGCGGCCGGGGAACCGAAATCGCTGCCCACCGTCATTCGCGCCATCGGCAAGATCGGCGATCAAAAATGCATCGAGCGCCTGCTGCCCCTGCTGACGCGGCCGGAAAACGAGATCAAGGCGGAGGCCATCACGGCACTCACCAAATTGGCGGACGAGCGGCGCGCCGACACCATTCGGGTGCGGTTGCAGGCGATCGCAAGCAGCGCGGATGCCACCATCAGCCAGGCCGTGGTGCGCGCCATGCAGGAACTGGACAACCGGTTTTCGACGCAGCAAATCGCCGCCAATCAACGCGCGGAGAAGATGCAGGAGCCGGCCAAGACCCTGCTCATCGACAATCAGGATCTGGCCAAGGTCGTTCAGGAACAAGAAGTCCAAGCGAACAAGCTCGACATCGCGACTTTGAAGACCGGCGACATCATCGAGGGCCGTTACAAGTTCATCGAAAAGATCGGCAAGGGCGCGTTCGGCACGGTGTTGCTCATGGAAGACACCGTGGTCGAGGAGCGGCTGATCCTGAAATTCTTGAACCCCAACGTGTCGGCGGACGAGGAAATGATGAAGCGTTTCGTGCACGAATTGCGCTACAGCCGCAAGATCACGCACAAGAACGTCATCCGCATCTACGATTTCCTGTACATCCGCGGCAATTACGCCATCTCCATGGAGTACTTCCCTTCCCACACCTTGGGAGGCGAAATCGTCAACGAGAAGCCGGTGCTGCTCAAGCGCGCGGTCAAATTCGGCATCGACATCGCCACCGGGATGGCGGTGGCGCACCAGGCCGGCATCGTGCATCGCGATTTGAAGCCCGCGAACATCTTGATCGACAACGACGGCCTGCTCAAGATCGTGGACTTCGGTGTGGCGGCGGCGCAGACCCAGGGCGACACTCAACTGACCAAGACCGGCTACGTCATCGGATCGCCGAAGTACATGGCGCCGGAACAGATTCTGGGAAAGAAGGTGGACGAACGGGCCGATATCTACAGTCTGGGCGTCATTCTGTACGAGATGTTCAGCGGCGTACCGCCCTACTCGCGCGGCGATCACATGTCGGTCATGTACCAGCACGTTCAAGGCAAGGCGCGTCCGCCCATCGATATCAACAAGGAATTGCCGGTGGAATTGAACAACTTGGTCATGAAGTGCATGTCGCTGGACAAGGCCAAGCGCGCGCAGAGCATGGACGAACTGCGCCTATCTCTCGAAAAGTTCCTATAGGGGTTGACGTACCTCACGTTTATGGGCCATTTCCGGCCCAAACGCTCGAAAATCCAATTGCTTACGGGTAGCCTTACACGTTATGGCAAGAATCGACGCATTCCTCAAGTTAGGCGTGGCTCAGGGTTGCTCGGACCTGCATCTGGCCGTGGGCGTGCCGCCGATGCTGCGCATGCACGGGGATCTGATGCCCATCAAGTTTCGCGAGCTGGGGGACGCGGAACTCGAAGGCTATATCACCGAAGTGCTGACCCAGAACCAAATCAAGCACCTGCGCGAAGGCAATGACCTCGATTTCTCCTATGTGTCGGCGGAGGGCGGCCGCTTCCGGGTCAATGTGTTCCGCAAGGAAACCGGCATCGGCGCGGCTTTCCGCGCCATTCCCACACAGATGCCCACCATGGAGCAGCTGGCGCTGCCGCCCATCGTGCGCAAGCTGTGCGACTACCACCAAGGAATGATTCTGGTGACCGGGTCCACCGGCACCGGCAAGTCCACCACCCTCGCCTCGATGATCGATTACCTGAACTCGACCCGTGCTCTGAACATCATCAGCCTGGAAGACCCCATCGAATTCGTTCACCGCAGCAAGACCAGTCAAGTCATCCAGCGCGAGCTGGGCACTCATCTGCCGTCCTTCGCCGAGGGGGTGCGCGCGGCCATGCGCGAAGATCCGGACGTCATCCTGGTGGGCGAATTGCGCGACGCCGAAACCATTTCCATGGCGATGACCGCGGCCGAGACCGGGCATCTGGTCCTCGGCACCCTGCACACGACCAGCGCCACCAAGACCATCGATCGCATCATCGACGCATTGCCCACGGACGAGCGGGAACAAACCAAGAGCTTTCTCGCCAACAGCTTGATCGCGGTCATCACCCAGATTCTGGTCAAGAGCCCCGACCAGCGCGCACGCCGCGCCATTTGCGAAGTCATGGTGCTCACCAAGGCCATCGGCAAGCTCATCATGACCGATCAGTCGCACCAGATCCCGAGCCAGCTGCAAATGGGCAAGGAATACGGCATGCAACTGATGGATCAGGCATTGCTCGCCGCCCTGAACGCCAAGGAAGTCGATCCCGAGCATGCCTACACCTATGCCTCCGACAAACGCCAATTTCAACGTTTCGTGTCCGATCTGACGGGGGCGCCGCCCCCCGAGACCGCGGCCTCCTAGAGAATCCCGTGCCGGCCATCGACGGTTATTTGCATCAGGTTTTGGAGCGCAACGGGTCGGACCTGCACTTTCTGGCGGGCGATCCTGCGCGCGTGCGGCAGTACGGCGAACTCAAGGCGCTGAGCCCCGAGCCTCTCGCCGCCGAGATGGTCAAGGCGGCGCTGTACGAAATCATGCCGAAGCTGTCGGTCGAGCGTTTCGAAGCCAAGGACGGCACCGATTTCGCCTACAGCATACCGGGCATCGCCCGCTTCCGCGTCAATGTGATGCGCCAACTGAACGGCATGGGCGCGGTATTCCGCGCCATTCCCTCCAAGGCCCGCACGGCGGCGGAGCTCAAATTGCCGGAAGCCGTCATGGGTCTGTGCAAGATCAACAGCGGCCTGATCCTGGTGACGGGCAAGACCGGCTCGGGCAAGTCCACCACTCTCGCAGCGATGATCGATGACATCAATACGCGCGAAAAGGGCCACATCCTCACCATCGAGGATCCGATCGAATTCGTGCATCTGCGCAAGAATTGCCTGATCAGCCAGCGCGAGATCGGAGTGCACGCAACCTCCTTCGCGAGCGCCCTGCAGTCAGCCTTGCGCGAAGACCCCGACGTCATACTGGTGGGCGAGCTTCGCGATCTCGAGACCATGGGCATCGCGGTGACTGCGGCGGAGATGGGGATCCTGGTGATGGGCACCCTGCACACCAACGGCGCCGCGGCCACGGTCGATCGCTTGGTGAACGCCTTTCCCGCGGACAAACAGCCCCATGTGCGCACCATGCTCTCGACCAGCCTGCGCGGCGTCGTCTCCCAGCAACTCATCCCCAAAGTCGACAAGCAGGGGCGAGTCGCGGCCCTCGAGATCCTGATCAATACCCCCGCGGTCGCAAATTTGATCCGGCAGGGCAAGATGGACCAGCTGGAAAATGCCATGCAAAGCGGCTCGGCCGTGGGCATGCGGCTGATGGACACGGCCATTCAAGGGCTCTTGGAGCAGCGGCAGATCACCGGCAAGGAAGCCTTCAAGAAGGCCATCAACAAATCCCGGTTCGAGCAGTACCGCGAGGCATCCTAAGGAGCGTCGCTGCTGTAAACTGTGGGGATGACCCGCAATCTCTTCGTCACGACGGCACTGCCCTACGCGAATGGCCCGTTCCATATCGGGCATATCATGGAATACATCCAGGCGGACATCTGGGTCCGCTTCCAGCGGATGCGAGGCTGTGCCGTGCATTTCGTGGGCGCGGACGATGCGCACGGCGCGCCGATCATGCTCAAGGCCGAAGCCGAGGGCATCTCCCCGCAGGAGTTGGTCAGGCGCATCGCTGCGGACCGGCCCCGGTACCTGCAGGGCTTCCATATCGAGTTCGATCATTGGTATTCGACGGAGTCGCCGGAGAACGTTGCGCTTTCCCAGGACATCTACCGCCGGCTCAAAGCGGCAGGGCTTGTCTACGTCAAGGCGGTCGAGCAGTTCTACGATCCCGTCAAGGAAATGTTCCTGGCCGATCGCTACATCAAGGGTGAGTGTCCCAACTGTCACGCGAAGGACCAGTACGCCGACGCATGTGAAGCCTGCAGCATCGTCAACTCGCCCACGGATCTCATCGGTCCGTACTCGACGCTGTCGGGTGCCAAACCCGTGATGAAAACCTCCGACCACTATTTTTTCAGATTGTCGGATCCCAAGTGCGTCGAGTTCCTGACCGGGTGGCTGGACACCCCGGGGCGGCTGCAGCCGCAAGTGGTCAACAAGGCGCGCGAGTGGCTCTCCGGCAAGGGCGATGAGGCGCTCGGCGACTGGGACATTTCCCGCGACGCTCCCTACTTCGGCATTCCGATCCCCGATGCGCCGGGCAAGTATTTCTACGTGTGGCTGGACGCGCCCGTCGGTTATCTCGCGGCGCTGCAGAACTACTTCGATACCGGCAAGGCGCGCGCGCGCGGCGAGACACGCACCTTCGCGCAGTTTCTCTCGGCTCCCGACACCGAGCAGTTGCATTTCATCGGCAAGGACATCATTTATTTTCACACGCTGTTCTGGCCGGCCATGCTGAAGTTCGCGGGACCTCCTTACAAGGTTCCCGATCATGTGTACGTCCATGGTTTCATCACGGTGTCGGGCGAAAAAATGTCCAAGTCCCGTGGGACCGGCATCAGCCCGCTGCGTTATCTCGAGATTGGGATGAACCCCGAGTGGCTGCGCTACTACCTCGGTGCGAAGCTGAACTCGAATGTCGAGGATCTGGACTTCAATCCCGACGACTTCGTCGCGCGCGTGAACAGCGATTTGATCGGCAAGTACGTCAACATCGCGAGCCGGGCCGCCGGCTTCATCACCAAGCATTTTGGCGGCGAGCTCGAGTACGCCGATGACGTGGCGCCGATCGCAGCCCAAGCGCGCGACATTGCCGGTGAGGTCGCCGAATACTACGAAACTCGTGAACTGGGCAAGGCGATGCGCGAGGTCATGTCTCTGGCGGATCGAATCAATCACGATTTCGATGCGCGCCAACCCTGGGTCCTCGCCAAGGATCCCGCCAAGCGCGTGGAGCTTCAGGATGCATGCTCGCGGGCGCTGCAAGGTTTCAAGCTGCTGAGCGTCCTGCTATCGCCGGTGCTGCCGCAACTCACGGCGCGCGTGGCGCGCGAACTGTTCGGGCTCGATCGGCCGTTCCTGTGGAGCGACGCCGAAGCGGTCCCAACTCGCATCAGCCCGTACCAGCACCTGATGACCCGAGTCGACCCGAAGCAGCTCACTGCCTTATTTGCAACGGACGAGGAGCCTGCGCCCGGGGCAACGACGGCGGACAGCCGGCCCAAACCGGCCGAACGCAGTCCGGTGCCGCCTGGAACCTCGGATACGGCCACCCTGGCGGCGGCCATGGCGGTCGAGGGCAATTTGATCTCCATCGACGATTTCCTGCGCATCGACCTGCGGGTCGCCAAGGTGCTGAACGCCGACCTCGTGACCGGCGCCGACAAGCTGTTGAAGCTGCGTGTGGATCTGGGAGAACTCGGCGAGCGTGAGATTTTCGCCGGCATACGGGCGGCTTACGATCATGCCTCCTTGGTAGGCCGTCTCATCGTCGTCGTCGCCAACTTGGAGCCGCGCAAAATGCGCTTCGGCACCTCCGAGGGCATGATGCTGGCCGCCGGCCCGGGCGGTAGGGACATATTCGTGCTGTCGCCCGACACGGGAGCCACGCCCGGCATGCGCGTAAAATGAGATGAGCACCGGGACCGCGCAGGACCTGGTGACGCGCATCGATGCATTGCTGCCGCAGACTCAATGCACGCGCTGCGGCTATGCGGGATGCGCACCCTACGCGGCGGCAATCGCCGGCGGCGAGGCGCAGATCAACCAATGCCCGCCGGGCGGCAGGGCGACGATTGCAAGCCTGGCCGAACTGTTGCATCGAGCCGAATTGCCCTTGAATCCCGCCCACGGAGAGGAGGCCCCGCCGCAGGTTGCATGGATCGATGAAGCCCGCTGCATAGGCTGCGCGCGCTGCCTCGCGCCCTGCCCGGTGGATGCCATTGTCGGGGCCTCGAAATACATGCATACGGTTCTCGTCGAGCGCTGTACGGGCTGCGAACTATGCCTGCCGCCCTGCCCGGTCGATTGCATCGAGCTGAGGCCGGGGCCGGCCGCGAGCCGGGCCGTCCTCAACCGCGAGCGGTTTGCGGCGCACACGGCGCGGCTGCTGAACCGTGCCGCGGAACGGCAGCGCGAGCTGGACGCCAAGAAAGCCGCCGCGCCGCGCCGCCCGGCAGGCGAGCCGTGAACGATGCCAAGCGCCGTGCGCTATTCGAGCGCCTGCGGGAAGCCAATCCGGCGCCCCGCACAGAATTGCACTATCAATCGCCCTTCGAACTCCTGGTGGCCGTGATCCTTTCCGCCCAAGCGACCGACAAGAGCGTGAACAAGGCCACAGCGGGCTTGTTCCGCGCCGCCAATACGCCGGCCGCCATGCTCGCCCTGGGCGTTGCCGGCTTGTCGCCGCACATCAAGTCCATCGGACTCTACAACAGCAAGGCGAAGAACCTCATCGCAACCTGCCGGCTGCTGGTCGAGCGCCACGGCGCAGCCGTGCCGAGGACGCGCGAAGAATTGGAACGATTGCCGGGCGTGGGCAGAAAAACCGCCAATGTCATCTTGAATACGGCGTTCGGCGAGCCCACCATCGCCGTGGACACCCATATATTTCGAGTCGCCAATCGCACGGGCTTGGCGAAGGCCAAGACGGTGCGGGCGGTGGAGGACAAGCTCATGAAGTTCGTGCCGCCCGAGTTTCGGCAGGACGCGCATCACTGGCTGATTTTGCATGGACGTTACGTATGCAAGGCGCGCAATCCGGCCTGCCCCAGCTGCCGCATCGCGGACCTTTGCGAGTATCGGCACAAATCCCATGCCGGTCTTTGATTCCCACTCGCGCGGACAATTGCGCCAAGCCTACGCCGACGCCTGGCGCAAGCATCTGGCGCGCTCCCCGCTCACGCCGCTCGAGGCCATGATCGTCGATGTCATCGGCGCGCACCCCGAATATCAGGCCATGGTCGCCGACGCACAGGCGGCAGCGGCGTTCGAATCCGGCGCATCGGCCGGGGGCGAAAATCCGTTTTTACACATGGGCCTGCATCTCGCCGTACGCGAGCAAGTCTCCATCGATAGGCCTCCGGGGGTGCGCGATTTGCTCCACCGATTGCAAGCTCGGCAAGGCGACGCGCACCGCGCCGAGCATGGGCTCATGGAAGCGCTCGCCGAGACACTGTGGCAGGCCCAGCGCGCCGGCACGCAGCCCGACGAAGCGCAGTACCTGACTCTCGCCCGCAGCCGCCTCGAACGTTAAGCAAGCTTCATCCGCGCTTCATCGGTGCGCTCGTAGGCGAGCGCTATCCTCCCCTCTTACGAGCGCCTGCCGGCGGCTTTGAGTCTTCGAAGGAGATACCCATGCGTTTTTCAGCCGTGGCCGCCGCCGTGTGCCTCAGCCTGTCCGCCGCAGCCGCCGGGTTCGCGTCCGCTGCTCCGGCCCAGCTTGCCGATGCGCCGGCCGCCGCACCGGCGACATCAGGCACGCCCGCCGCTGCGCCCCCGAGCGACGCGGCCGCAAAACATGCCAAACGCACCGCGTGCCTCAAGGACGCCAAAGCCAAGAAACTCTTGGGCGCCGACAAGACCGCCTTCCTCAAATCTTGTATCGCGGCGCCGTAGCGGCCGGCACCACCCCTTGCACTCACGCGGCGCCGCTGAACGCCTGCGGCGCAGCGAGGTTCGCTTGCCACGCTCTCGTTAAAACTTCCGCGGCGGCGACGCAGTGACCGTCATCAGGACGTGTTCGCTCGCTGCATTGCTCAACTGCAGCACCAGAGACTGGGTGGCGGCCAAGTCGAACTCCACGATCTTATGCGGCGCACTGCAGGCGTGCTGACCTTCGAAATCCTTGGGCTGCACGAGCGTGCCCTTCCACGCCACGTCGACCCAAATCGGCAGATCGAACGCGATGCGGTAGCTGCCCGACGCCGGAACCTTCAGGGTCGTCAGGCCCGCGAATGCAGGCGTGGCCGCCGCCTTCTTGCCCGGAGATGCGGCGAAGGTCACTTGATCCTGGCTCAGGAGCTGCAGCCGGTACAGGCGATTGGGTACGACCGCGGCCGCGGTCTTCAGGTCCTTGCCGGCCGTCAATGCTTCCGGCGTGCCGGCGAACAGCGCCCTTTCCTTGCTCACGTCCCATTTGAAATCCAGGCAGGCGTCGTCGGCGCGCGCCGGCAATGCGGCACCCGCCAAGGCTAGGCCCACGACGCACCAGAATGCCGAATTGCGGCTCGATTTCATGACGTCTCGCTTGGTGTCTCGCTAGCGTTTGGGAATATAGAGATCCGTCAACGTGCCCTCGAAGGCCTCGGCTGCGAAGCCGATGGTTTCCGAGAGCGTGGGATGGGGATGGATGGTCAAACCCACATCCGCCGCATCGGCACCCATCTCAATCGCGAGGGCCACTTCGGCGATCAAGTCGCCGGCGTTGGGCCCGACGATGCCCGCGCCGATGATTCTATGGGTCTTTTTGTCGAACAGCAGCTTGGTAAAGCCTTCGTCGCGATTGAGCGCCAGGGAGCGGCCGCTGGCGGCCCAGGGAAATAGTCCCTTGCCGTACTCGACATTCTGCGCCTTGGCTTCGATTTCGTTGATCCCCACCCACGCGACTTCCGGATCGGTGTACGCCACCGACGGGATGCAACGTGCATCGAACGCCGATTTCTGCCCCGCCGCCGCTTCCGCCGCCACCTTGGCCTCGTGCGATGCCTTGTGCGCCAGCATCGGTTGGCCGACCACATCGCCGATCGCAAATATATGCGGCACATTGGTGCGCATTTGCTTGTTCACGGCAATGATGCCCCGGGGGCTGACTGCGACGCCGGCGGCGGCTGCATTGGCGGCATTGCCGTTGGCGCTGCGTCCCACGGCGATGAGCACCCGGTCGAACAGCTGCGGCTCCGGCACATCGGGCCCTTCGAATGTCGCGCGCAGGCCCTCCGGCAGGGCGTCGAGTTGGGCAACCTTGGTATTGAGCAGAATGCGCTCGTAGCGCTTTTCAATACGCTTCTGCAAGGGCCGCACCAGGTCCCGATCCGTGCCGGGCATCAAGCCATCGCTCAGTTCCACCACCGTGACCTGCACGCCGAGCGCGTCGTAAACGCAAGCCATCTCCAAACCGATGATGCCGCCGCCGATCACCAGCAGCCGTTTGCAATCGAGCGGCAATTCCAGCGCGCCTGAGGAATCGATGACGCGCGGATCATCCGGCAACCCCGGCAGACGCGCCGATTCTGAACCCACCGCGATGATGCACTGCTTGAAGTCCACGCGGCGCGAGCCGCCTGCCCCCTGCACTTGCAGAGAAAAAGGCCCGGAGAATTTGGCCTCGCCCTGAACGACTTCGACTTTTCGCTGCTTGGCGAGCAGCGAGAGGCCATTGGTCAATCTGGTGACGACACGGTTCTTCCAGGCACGCAGGCGGTCGCGATCGATTTGCGGCGGGCCGAAGACGATGCCGCAGGCACCCATGTCCGCCGCATCCTCGATCACCTTGGCCGCATGGAGCAGCGCCTTGGACGGGATACAGCCGACGTTCAAGCACACGCCCCCGAGCACCGGCCAGCGTTCGATCAGCATGACCTTCATCCCTAAGTCAGCGGCCCGGAACGCCGCCGTGTAGCCTCCCACCCCGGCGCCGAGCACGACCAGATCGACAGCCCCCGCGGGCGCCTCAGCCGCTTGCGCCGCCGCCGGCGGCGCAGTGGCCGGTGCCGACGCCGCCGTGGCCGCAGCAGTAGGCGCGGCTGTAGCTGTACCCGCCGCAGACGACGGCGCCTGCGTGGACGCTGCTGCAGTTGCCGCCGCGGCAGTTGCCGCCGCTGCCGCCGCTTCGACGACCCGCACCGTGGCGATCAGCGCGCCGGCCGATACTTCATCACCTTTCTTGATCTCGACGGAATCGACGATGCCGCTCACCGGCGAGGGCACATCCATCGACGCCTTCTCGCTCTCGAGCGTGATCAGCGGATCCTCGATGCGAATCTCGCTGCCCTTCTTGATCAGGACATCGACGACATTGACGCCCTTGGCGTCGCCGAGCTCCGGAACGCGTACTTCGACGATGCTCACAACAAGGCCTTGACGTCGCCCAGCACCTTGGCGAGAAACACCACGAAGCGTGCAGCCTCGGCGCCGTCGATCACCCGATGATCATAGGACAGCGACAGCGGCAGCATCAGCCGCGGCAGGAATGCGCCCTTGTCGTACACCGGCTTCTGGCTGGATTTCGACACACCCAAGATGGCGACTTCCGGCGCGTTGATGATGGGGGTGAACGCCGTGCCGCCGATGCCCCCCAGGCTCGAGATCGTAAAAGTCCCGCCCTGCATTTCGGTATTTTTCAATTTGCCGGCCCGCGCTTTTTCCGACAGGGCCGCGAGCGTTCGCGCGATCTCATAGATCGTGAGCCGGTCGGCGTTCGGGATCACCGGCACCATCAATCCATTCGGCGTATCGGCGGCGAAGCCGATGTTGAAGTATTTCTTGAACACCAGATTCTCGCCGCCCGCGTCCAGCGACGAATTGAAACGCGGAAATTCCCGCAGCGCCAGCAAGCAGGCCTTGATGATGAACGTGAGCGGCGTGAGCCGCACGCCTTCTTGAGACGCGTTGCTCTTCAGCGCGATGCGCGCCGCCTCGAGATCGGTGATATCCGCGTCCTCGTGCTGCGTCACATGGGGCAGATTGATCCAGCTGGCCTGAAGCCTGGCTCCGGAAATCCGCTGAATTCGCGACAGAGGCTTGACTTCGATGGGCCCAAAGAGCGCGAAATCCACCACCGGGACCTTGGGCAGCGGCGAAACGCCCGCCGCGGCCGGAGCCTGCAGGCCCGTCAGGATTGCTTTCACGTGGTCCTTCACGTCCTCTTGCGTGATGCGGCCCTTCACGCCGGTTCCCTGGATCCGGCCCAAGTCGGCGCCCAGCTCACGCGCGAATTTGCGCACTGAAGGACTGGCATAGGCCTTCGAGAAGGCCGCTTCGTCGATCGTGGCGGCGGCGCGCGCGCCGGCCGGCGCTGCCGCCGGTGCGGCGGATGACGCGGCGGTGGTGGACGCCGGTGCGGCGGCGGAGACCGCGGGGGTGGCCGGCGCTCGCGACGGCGCCGCCGTTGCAGCCGGTGACGCCGTTGCAGATGGTGGCGCCGTTGCAGCTGCTGGCGCCGCGCCGGCAACGGCCGGCGGTGCGTTCCCCGCTCCCATCGAGACCGGAGCGGCCGGCTCGAGCAAGAGGATCAGCGATCCCGCGGACACCTTGTCACCCTGCTTGAGCTTGACCTGCGTGATGCGGCCCGCCTCGGGCGCCGGTACATCCATCGCCGCCTTTTCGGTTTCGATGGTGATGAGAGGGGTCTCTTTGTCGATCTGCTGGCCGTCCTTGACCAGTACGTCGATGACGCTGACGTCTTTGAAACCGCCGATATCGGGAACCAGAACTTCGGTTTGATTTGTCACGATGGCCTTAAACCGACAGGGGGTTGGGTTTTTCCGGATCGATGCCGAAGGCCTGCATGGCGTCGGTCACCGTCTGCTTGTCGATCTTGCCATCGTCGGCAAGCGCCTTGAGCGCCGCGATCGCCACATAGTGCCGGTCCACTTCGAAAAAGCGCCGCAGTTCCGCGCGCGAGTCGCTGCGCCCGTAGCCATCCGTGCCCAGCACCGCGTACCGGCCCGGTACCCACTGCCGAATCTGATCCGCGACGGTTTTCACATAGTCGGTGGCGGCGATGAAGGGACCCTCGCGATCAGCCAAAGCCTGTTGAATATAGGTTTGCTGCCGCGGTTCGTTCGGATGCAGCAAGTTGCGCCGTTCGATGGCCAGCGCGTTCTTGCGCAGCTCGCTGAAGCTGGTGACGGAATAGACGTCGGCCGGCACGCCGTAGCTCTTCTCCAAGATCGCGGCCGCCGCCAGCACCTCGCGCAAAATCGTTCCCGAGCCGAACAGAGTGACCCGCACCTTGCCGCGGCCGCCGATCTGCAGCAGATACATGCCGCTCAATATGCCCTGCGCCACGCCCGCCGGCATCGCCGGATGGGCGTAGTTCTCGTTCATGCAGGTGATGTAGTAAAAGATGTTCTCCTGCTCCTGGTACATCCGCCGCAGACCGTCCTGCACGATGACCGCCAGTTCGTAGGCGTAGGTGGGATCGTAGGCCACGCAGTTCGGCACCGTGGTCGCGACCAATTGGCTGTGCCCGTCCTGATGCTGCAACCCTTCGCCGGCGAGCGTGGTGCGGCCGGCCGTGCCGCCCACCAAGAAGCCTCGCGCCTGACTGTCGCCCGCCGCCCAAATGAAATCGCCGACTCGCTGAAAGCCGAACATCGAGTAGTAAATATAAAAAGGCACCATGCTCACGCCATGGTTCGAATACGCCGTCGCGGCGGCGAGCCAGGAGCACAGGCTGCCCGCCTCGTTGATGCCCTCTTCGAGAATCTGCCCCTGCTTGTCTTCGCGATAGAACATGAGCTGATCGGCGTCCTGCGGCGTGTAGAGTTGTCCCACCGAGGAATAAATGCCGATCTGGCGGAACATGCCTTCCATGCCGAAGGTCCGCGCTTCGTCGGGGACGATGGGCACGATGTGCTTGCCGATGTTCTTGTCCTTGACCAGCGTGGTCAGCATGCGCACCAGCGCCATGGTGGTCGAGATTTCGCGATCGGCCGTGCCCTCGAGCAGCGAGCTGAATGCCTCGAGCGGCGGCACCACCAGAGGCGGCGCGGAGGCGCTGCGCGCCGGCAGATAGCCGCCGAGAGCGGCGCGGTGGTCCTGCAGATACTTCAGCTCTTCGCTGTCCTCGCGCGGCTTTCGGAACGTCAAGCCGGCGATCTCCTCGTCGGTAATCTGAATATTGAAGCGGTCGCGAACTTCCCTGAGCGCCTCGTCGCCGAGCTTTTTCTGCTGGTGGGCCGAATTCAGGCCTTCGCCCGACTTGCCCATGCCGAAGCCCTTGATGGTCTTCGCCAGTATCACCGTGGGCGCCCCCTTGTTCGCGACGGCGGAGGCGTAGGCCGCATAGACTTTCTGCGGATCGTGACCGCCGCGATTCAGGCGCCAGATTTCCTCGTCCGACATATTGGCGACCATTTCTTTCAGCTCCGGATACTTGCCGAAGAAATTCTCGCGCATGTAGGCGCCGCCTTTGGACTTGAAGTTCTGGTATTCGCCGTCCACGCACTCTTCCATCACGCGCTTGAGCAGCCCTTTCTGATCTTGCTCGAGCAAGGCATCCCAGCGCGAGCCCCACAGCACCTTGATGACATTCCAGCCCGCGCCCAGGAATGCCGCTTCGAGCTCCTGAATGATCTTGCCGTTGCCGCGCACCGGCCCGTCGAGCCGCTGCAAATTGCAGTTGATCACGAAAATGAGATTGTCGAGCTTCTCGCGCACCGGCATGGTCAGCGCGCCCATCGACTCGGGCTCGTCCATTTCGCCGTCGCCGAGAAAGGCCCACACCTTGCGGTCGGAGGGCGGGACGATGCCGCGATGCTCGAGATAGCGCACGAAACGCGCCTGGAAAATCGCCGTCATCGGGCCCAAGCCCATCGACACCGTGGGGAATTGCCAGAAATCCGGCATGAGCCAGGGATGCGGATAGGAAGACAATCCGCCGCCCTTGACCTCCTGGCGGAAGCGCAGCAGCTGGCTCTCGTCCAAGCGGCCTTCCAGATAGGCGCGCGCGTAAATTCCGGGGCTCGAATGTCCTTGCACGAAAATCATGTCCCCGGGATGCGCCGCGCTCTTGGCGCGCCAGAAATGATTGAATCCGACTTCGTAGAGCGTCGCCGCCGATGCATAGGAAGCGATATGGCCGCCGTACTCCGAATTCAGGCGATTTGCCTGCACCACCATGGCGAGCGCGTTCCAGCGTATGTAGGCCTCGTTGCGCCGTTCCAGGGACCGATCGCCGGGGTAATCCGGCTGCTGCGCCTTGGAGATGGTATTCAGATAGGCGGTGTTGGGCTTGAAGGGCAGATAGGTGCCGGAGCGGCGCGTGAAGTCCACCAATTTTTCGAGCAGAAAATGCGCGCGCTCAGGACCCCGCGCACGCAGGACGGAATCGATGGATTCCAGCCATTCCTGCGTTTCTGTGGGATCAATATCTTCGAACGGCGATTGTTGAGTCATAAATGCACACGCTCACGTGTCCTGTTAAGATGGCAGGCACGTTACAGCGCCGTTGCGCCAACTGCCACTGCGGTGTCGAACGGCACTATCTTCGGGGTTTGGTTTTTCACGGTCAAGCAAGGGATAGGCTTGCGGTTTTACGATATGCCCACTCGCTTGCCCCTCGACCAGCTGCTCGTGCCCGTGCGCCAAATCGGAGCACGCCCGACCGCCTCGCGGCTCGCCGGTTATTCCAGCGCGTTGGTATTCTTGCCGCTCGCGCCGGCCGCCGCCGATTGGACGGCTTTGCCGCACGGAGCCGTGCTGCGCGGCCTTTTCGCGCAAAAGGTGCGCAAGGCCGGCGATTGCTTTCACCTCAGGGTGGGCACGCGCGCGCAGACGCTGCTGATCGTGGCATGCCTGGCCGACGAGGCCAGTACCTTCGAGCGATTGCAGGCGGCCGGCAAGCTCGCGCGCAGCGCATTGGACGGCGAGCCGCAGACGCTGCTTTTGTGGCAGCAAGGCTGCGCGGCGGAGGCTGCGAATGCCACCTTGAACGCCACCGTCGCGGCGCTCGAAGCCGCCGCGTTTCGCTTCGCGTCCTTCAAGAGCAAGCCGAAGGCGCGCGTCAAGCTGGCACGCATCGACATTGCTTCGGCAGGAAAGCTGCCCGAACTCGATCTGACCCTCGCAACGGCAGCCGGGAACAATCTGGCCCGCTGGCTGACGGCGCTGCCGCCCAACACGCTCGATGCGCGCGGCTATCGGCGCTTTCTGCAGGAATTGTCGCGGCGCCTCAAACTCGGATTCAAGTTCTACGGCGAAGCCGAACTGAAGCGCCTGGGCGCCGGCGCGTTTCTCGCGGTATCGCGCGGCAACGGCACGCGCGATGCCGGCATCGCGCGCCTGACCTATCGCCCGCGCGGTGCCGCGCGCGCCGGCGGTGAGCCTGGTGGGCAAGGGCATCTGCTTCGACACCGGCGGCACGAACTTGAAGCCGCACAAGGGCATGCTGGACATGCACACCGACATGGAAGGCAGCGCCGTCGCGGTCGGCAGCCTGTACGCGCTGCATGCACTGCGCTCGCCGCTGCCGGTCGACTGCTGGCTGGCGATCACGGAAAACCTCATCGGGCCGCTCGCCTACAAGCCGCAGGAAGTGGTGCGCGCCCACAACGGCACGACCATTCAGGTGATACACACCGACGCCGAGGGCCGCATGGTGCTGGCGGACACGCTGAGTCTCGCGGCGGCCAGGAAGCCGCGCGCCATCATCGACTACGCGACGCTCACGGGCGCGTGCGTGTACGCGCTCACGGAACGCTACAGCGGCGCATTCACCAATCGGCCGCAGGCGCGCGACCTGATCGAGTCCGCCGGCGCCAGCAGCGGCGAGCGCGTCTGGTGCTTCCCCATGGATGCGGACTTCGACACCGACCTCGAGAGCAGCGTGGCCGACGTACTGCAGTGTGCAACCGAGGGCAAGGGCGATCACATCCTGGCGGCCCGCTTTCTGAGCCGCTTCGTGCCCAAGGAGATCGCCTGGCTGCACCTTGATCTGGCGGCCGGCTCGCGTCACGGCGGCCTTGCCCACATCGCCACGCGAAATCACCGGCTTCGGCGTGCGCTACACGCTGGACCTGCTGCGCCGTGGCTGGCCGCCGGCGCTGCGCGGCCCGCACCGAAATGAATACGCTGACGCTGCGGCGGCCCGATGACTGGCATGTGCACCTGCGCGACGGCGCCGCGCTCGGCGCAGTCGCCGGATTCACCGCGCGGCGATTCGGCCGTGCCATCGTCATGCCCAATCTGAAGCCGGCGATCACCACCGCGGCCTCTGGCGCGCGCCTATCGCGAGCGGATCATGGCGGCGCTGCCGGGCCATACGCGCTTCGAGCCGCTGCTCACTCTGTATTTGACGAATGCCACCCCGCCGGAGGAGATCGATCGCGCGCGGGCGACGGGATTCGTTCACGGCGTCAAGCTGTACCCCGCCGGCGCGACCACGCACTCCGATGCCGGCGTGACCGACATCGAGGCAGGTGTACCGGGTCCTCGCGCGCATGGAAGAAATCGGCATGCCCTTGCTGGTGCACGGCGAATCGCCGCATCCCGACGTGGACGTGTTCGACCGGGAAACGCACTTCATCGATTCGGTGCTGCAGCCGCTGCTCGAGCGCTTCGCGGCCTTGCAGGTGGTGTTCGAACACATCACGACGGCGCGGGCGGTCGAATTCGTCACCCATGCGCGGGCCGGCGTCGCCGCGACCATCACGCCCCAGCACTTGCTGCACAACCGAAATGCGATTTTTTCCGGCGGCATCCGGCCGCACTATTACTGCCTGCCGATCTTGAAGCGCGAGCGCGACCGGCTGGCCCTGCTCGGCGCCGCCACCGGCGGCAATCCGCGCTTCTTCCTGGGCACCGACAGCGCGCCCCACGAGCGGGCGAGCAAGGAAAATGCCTGCGGCTGTGCGGGCATGTTCACCGCTCACGCGGCCATCGAGCTGTATGCCGAGGCCTTCGAGTCGGCCGGCCGCCTCGATCGCCTGGAAGCGTTTGCCGCTCATTTCGGCGCCGACTTCTACGGTCTGCCGCGCCACGACGACACGATTACTTTGGTCAAGGAGTCCTGGGTGCCCCCTGCAACGTATGATTTCGGCGACGGCGCGCTGGTGCCCTATCGAAGCGGCGAGCCGATCGCCTGGCGTCTCGCCGATTCGGCCCCGGCATGACGCAGATTGCGCCGATCACCTTCGCGACGCGATTCCGCGGCTTTCTCCCGGTGGTGATCGACGTCGAAACCGGCGGCTTCAATTCGCAAACCGACGCGCTGCTGGAAATCGCCGCGGTATTCATCGAAATGCGCAGCGACGGCACTCTGGCGCGCGGCGAAACGATCCGCTACCACGTGAAGCCGTTTCCCGGCGCCAACATGGAAGCCGCGTCGCTGGCGGTGAACGGAATCGATCCGCATCATCCGCTGCGCCCCGCCATCCCCGAAGAGGACGCGCTGCAACGCATTTTCCGCGAAGTTCGCGATGCCATTCGCGCGGCGGATTGCACACGCGCGGTGCTGGTGGGCCACAACGCCTTCTTCGATTTGAATTTCTTGAATGCCGCCGTGGCGCGCGCGCAGGTCAAGCGCAATCCGTTTCATCCCTTCTCGAGCTTCGATACCGCCACCCTGGGCGGCGTCGCCTTCGGACAAACCGTGCTGATGCGGGCGACCCTGGCTGCGGGGCTCGAGTGGGACACCGCCTCCGCGCACTCCGCGGCCTACGACGCCGAGCGCACGGCCGACCTCTTCTGCATGGTGTGCAATCAGTTTCAGGGAGTATTCGACGCCAGCCGCCGGCGCCTGGCGTCGATGGGGCCCCTGGAAATCGAGCCCTCGCCCTCAGGCGAACCTGAGGCCTGAGCCGCTCCCTCTGCGCGGTGATGTCGTATATCGGCCCAATGCGAACGGTCCTGTAAACCGGGTCAATATCACTAGGTCGAGGTACTACGCCGCTACCGCGCCGGCTTCCGCGAGCAGCTGCTTGAGCTCGCCGCTCTTGTACATCTCGATGGCGATGTCGCAGCCGCCGATCAGCTCGCCGTTGACATAGAGCTGCGGGAAGGTCGGCCAGTTCGAATAGGTCTTGAGCGCCTCGCGCACTTCCGGGTCCTCGAATATGTTCACATGCGCAAACTGCGCCTTACAGGCTCGCAGCGCCGACACCGTCTGCGCCGAAAATCCGCATTGCGGAAAATCGGGCGTGCCCTTCATGTAAAGCACCACCGGCGCGGCCGATAGCTGGCTCTTGATCCGTTCGATAGCGTTCATAATCGACAATCTCCAAATTAATCCTTCCTCGAGGACTACGATAGCAGCCCCGCCGGGATCCGTGTGCCTTCAAAGCGTCAAATTCTGCCACGGCAGGACTTGAAGGAGGCCTCGGATATCATTGAATTATTGGGGATGGTCCCCTATTCTTTCAAGCTGCCGCAGTGCAAGATCCGCGCAGCGGCGCCGCGCCCAACGGGCTTGGGCACAGCGGATCCGAAGCAACACTACAAAAGGGGAATCGCATGAATCCATTAACCACGGTCAAATGGCCTTTAATTATCGGATTCGTCGCTCGCAGTGGCGATTGCGGCGCTGGTGGAGGGCGGACTGAGCTTTAACGCGGCAACTCTGGCCAGCCTGACCCGCTGGCTGCACATCATATTCGGGGTGTTCTGGATCGGCCTGCTGTACTACTTCAATGCCGTGCAGACTCCCGCCATGGCCGTTGCGGCCGCGGACAAGGGCGGGCCCGGCGGTGCCGGCGTCAACAAATATGTCGCACCGCGCGCCCTGCTCTGGTTCCGCTGGTCGGCGCTCGGCACCTGGCTTGTTGGGCGCCTACCTGCTGTCGCAAACCCACGGCCGTTTCATCAATACCTTTACCTTCGGCCTGCTGGAACAGCCGGTATCCCACTCCAATGTCATCATGGGGATCGGCGCCTGGTTCGGCACCATCATGCTGTTCAATGTGTGGGGCCTGATCTGGCCGAATCAGAAGAAGATCTTGGGAATCGTGCCGGCGACCGACGAACAGAAGGCCGCGGCGCGCAAGACCGCCCTCTACGCCTCGCGCATGAATTTCCTGCTCTCCATTCCCATGCTGATGTGCATGATCGGGCCGTCGCACGGACTGCCGTTCTAAAGGGCAGAGGAACCGCCGCTTGCCACCGCCGGTTCCGGTTCCCTCTGATCTGCCGCAGCAGGTCGCCTGCGCCCTGGCCGAAGATATCGGCAGCGGGTGATTTGACGGCCGCCCTGATACCCGCCGAGCGCATCGGCCGGGCGACCGTGATCACTCGCGAAGCGGCGATCGTTTGCGGCATACCCTACGTCGACGCCAGCTTCGCGGCGATCGAACCCGGGATCCGGGTCGAGTGGCGCGTCGCTGAGGGCGATCCCGCCGCCGCCGATCAGCTCTTGTTCACGGTCGAGGGCCCGGCGCGCGCACTGCTCACCGCCGAGCGCACGGCGCTGAACTTCCTGCAGCTGCTGTCCGCCACCGCCACCGCCGCGCACTCCTATGCGGCATTGCTCGAGGGCACGAAGTGCCGTCTGCTCGACACCCGCAAGACGATTCCGGGCCTGCGCACGGCGCAGAAGTACGCGGTGCGGGTCGGCGGCGGCAGCAACCACCGCATGGGACTGTTCGACGGAATCCTGATCAAGGAAAATCACATCATGGCGGCGGGGTCGATCGCCCAGGCGGTGGCCGAGGCGCAGGCGCGGCGGCGCCAAGGTCCCCGTGGAAGTCGAGGTCGAGAATCTAGCGCAATTGCTGCAGGCCATCGATGCCGGCGCCGATATCGCCATGCTCGACAATTACTCGCTGCCGGCCATGCGTGAGGCGGTGGCGGTCAATGCCCGCGCCAACAAGCCGCTGAAGCTCGAGGCCTCCGGAGGAATCACCTCCGCCACCATTCGCGAAATCGCCGAAACCGGCGTCGATTTCATCTCCGTCGGCAGCATCACCAAGCACGTGCGCGCCATCGACCTGTCCATGCGCTTCGAATTTCAGGCTTAGCCGCGACGGCAACGGCGACGAACGGTCGTTCAGGCGCTGTTGGCGGCCTTCAGGACGCGCTGCGGCTGCGAGACGCCGTAACCCTGGGCGTAGTCGACGCCCAGGCTTTGCAGCATGTTGATGATTTCCTGGTTTTCGGCGAACTCGGCGATGGTTTGCTTGCCGGTGAGATGTCCGATTTCATTGATGGAGCGCACCATCTCGCGGTCGATGGGATCGTGCAGGATCTCCTTGACGAAGCTGCCGTCGATCTTCAAGTAGTCCACCGGGAAGTGCTTGAGATAACCGAACGAGGACAGGCCGGTGCCGAAGTCGTCGAGCGCGAACTTGCAGCCCAGCTCCTTCAGAGCCTGAATGAAGCGATTCGCCTGCGAGAAGCTGGCGATCGCCGCCGTTTCGGTGATTTCGAAGCAAATCTTGGTGGCATCCAAGCCGCTGCGGTGGAACTGATCGATGACATAGGGCAGGAATTTGTCGTCGCCCAGGCTTTGGCCCGAGAGATTGATCGAGCACATGGTCAATTTCTCGCGCTCGTCCGCCTCCGATACCAGCCAGCGGAAGGCGTTTTCGATGACCCAGCGGTCGATGCTCGGCGTGATGCCGTAGCGCTCGGCCGCGGTCATGAAATTGTCGGGCGCGACGATCTTGCCGGCTTCATCGCGCATGCGCAGCAGCAGCTCGTAGTGCGCGCCGGTTTCGGTGGTTTGCAGAGGCAGGATGGTCTGCCTGAACAGCTCGAAGCGGCTCTCCTCCAAGGCGTTGTTGATGCGTGCCGCCCACTGCATTTCGCGGCGCCGGCGCATCAGGTCGATGTCGTTCTCCTCGAAGCTGTGGACGCGATTGCGGCCCGCTTCCTTGGCGGCCTGGCAGGCGCTGTCCGCGGCGCTGAGCACCGAGGCGACATCGGCGTTGTCCGCGGAAATCGGCACCACGCCGATGCTCGCGCCCAGGCGGAAGGTGCGCTCCTCCCAGGTGAACTTGAAATTGCGCACCGCCTCGCGCAACGCCTCGGCGGTGCGCATGGCCTCATCCAGCGAGCAGCTCTCCAGCAGGATGCCGAACTCATCGCCGCCCAAGCGCGCCAGCGTGTCGCGCCAGCGGACCTTGGACTTCAGCAGCGCTCCGACCTGGCCGAGCAGTGCATCGCCGGCGCTGTGCCCGCAGGTGTCGTTGACGATCTTGAACTGATCCAAGTCGAGGACGCAAAGCGCGTACGATGTCTCGCGCGCCTTGGCGCTCTTCAGCGCCCGCTCCATGCGATTCTCGAATTCGCGGCGATTGACCAGCCCCGTCAGCACGTCGTGGCTGGCGTGATAGCTCAGGCGCCGGTTCAGCTCGCGGGCCTCGCTGACGTCGTGGAACACGAGCACGCCGCCCGACACCGCGCCGCTGCCGTCGCGTATGGGCGATGCCGTGCTCTCGACGTAGATTTCGTTGCCGTCGCGGCGGATGAGCAGCATCGGCCGCACCGATTTGATCGAACGGGTGCGGCGAATCGCCACCGCCAGCGGATTCTCCAGCGGTTCGCAGGTCTCCTCGTGAAAGGCGCGGAAAATCTCCTCGATGGCGCGGCCCTGGCCGTCCTCGAGGCGCCAGCCCGTGAGCGCCTCCGCGACCGGATTCACGTAGTCGATCACGCCCTTGGCATCGGTGGTGATGACCCCGTCGCCGATGCTCTGCAGGGTGATCTGCGCGCTCTCCTTCTCGCGAAACAGCGCTTCCTCGTACAGCTTGCGCTCGGTGACGTCGAGCTCGACGCCGACCAGGCGCAGCAGGCGGCCCTTGTCGTCGACCTTGGCCTTGGCGCGGCTGATCACCCAGCGCCATTCGCCGGTGGCATGACGCATGCGGTGCATGCTCTCGAATATCGGCGTCTTGCCCGCCACATGATCGCGGATGGCGGCCTGTACGCGCGACATGTCGTCCGAGTGCACCAGGGTTCGCCAGTCCGGCGCGTGCCCCACGTCCGCCTCGTCGTACCCGAGCATGGCTTTCCAGCGCGGCGAGAGATAGACCCGATTGTTGACGGTGTCGAAGTCCCACAGACCGTCGTTCGCGCTGTACAGGGCCAGCTCATTGCGCTCTTCCAGATCGCGCAGGTGACGCTGAATCTCGATGCGCTCGAGGCCGGTCGCAAGGCTGCTGCCGACCAGCTTCATCAACAGATGCAGCTGAACTTCCCAGTTCTCGCGCGGCAGCGCACCGGCGATCCCGAGCAGGCCGGCCGGCCGGCCTTCGATGAAATAACCGATGATCAGCACCGAGCCGATGCCGAGGTGGCTCCAAACCGCCGGCATCCGTCGCTCTGATCGTCCGCGGGGCTTGGCGGTATCGCGCAGCTCCGACACCCGCAGCGGCGCCAGGCGCGATTGCAGCCACGGGAATTCCTCCAAGGACTGGCCGCGCAGCTGTTCCGGATTGCCGGTGGCCAGCATGCCGCGCGCCACCTGGATGTCGGTGAACTGCCCCGACTCAGCGTCGATACGGATATGGAAGGCGGTGTCCGTATGCGTCGCTTCGCGCAGCAGTTCCAAATTGGCGCCGATGACCTCGGGCGCCGTAACCGCGGTCATCGATTGGAAATCGACCGCGATCTTGGTGCAGATGACATCGAGGCCCACGGCGGGACGAGTTCCGCGCCTCGGCCAGGTCTGCGGGGACAATATGTCCGAGGCGGTCAGGTCTGGGTGGCGGGGATCGTTGGGTGCTATTGCCATGCGCCTTCGGAGGTCCCGGAAAGAGTGTCGCGGTTATAGATCAACAGTTTGCCACTGTAATCAAGCCCAAAACCGAATGCGTCACACAGTTCCTTCTGATTCGATTTTCGACAGCTACACTTGGATTCTCGCATAAGTTGTAAGGAATACAAGCTAAGCGATTGTATTGATAGGGCTTGCTGGGAAACCTCTAACCGCAAAGTCGGCTACGCGCCTCCTCGAATAGCCGACCGCAGCCGGCTGTTCCATATCCGGCTGCATGCGTTCCAGCCCGGCCGCATCCAGGCCCTTGGGAACATACACCGGCTCGCCGACCGCGATGACGATCCTCGACAGGGGCCAGGGTATGACGAAGCGGTCCCATTTGATCTTCCAGGCGCGCGACGCGGCGTAGCTCAAGGGGATCATGGGCCGCCCCGACAGTTGCGCCAGCAGCACAGCCCCGGGCTTGAACTTCCAGGGCGGGCCCGCGCGGACCATCCGGCGTGATCGCCGGCGACACCCCGTCATGCGCCAGCGCCTGATAATAATCGCGCAGCGCCCGCGCCCCGGTATGCGAGGAGGAGCCGCGAATCACCTCGCCGCCCAGATTGCGCACGATCATTGCGCCGATCTCACCGTCGACCGAGGGACGAGATCAAGAAACCCAACTTCACGCCGGCGCGGCGCTGCTCGAGCAGGTGCTTGACGCAAAATACTTGATGCTGATGCCAGTACACGGGGATGAACGAGGGCGCGCGCGCCAGCGCCGCGGCGATGTGCTCGGCGCCGATCACCCGCACGACCCGCGACCAGCCCCACACCAATCGCACCAGCGACAAGCCCACCGGCACGAGGATTCTGTACAAGCAACAGACGGCCGCGCGTCAGGCGTCTGCCGGAGCGGGTTTGCTGCTCGTAAATGGTGTTGCGAAGGCCGCCGCCGCGACCACCGCCAGGTTTCTCTTCCACGACCGGCATTGTAGGGCCTACGTTACAATAGGGCGATGCAAAGCTCAGCACTGCCCCCCGGCCCCGCCGAGGGCTTCGATCTCGGCGGCAGCGACGAATCGCTGGCGCGCCTGCGCCGCTATTTCGCGCGAGTTCGGCGACATCTATCGAGTCTTCGCGCCCGGCCGGGGCGTCTATAACTACGTCATCAACCATCCCGACGACATCAAGCGGGTGCTGCTGTCGAACCATCGCAACTACACCAAGGGCGAAGGCATGGATCGGGTCAAGATCCTGCTCGGCAACGGCATCATGACCAGCGAAGGCGATTTTTGGCGCCGGCAGCGGCGCATGATGCAGCCGTCGTTTCATCGCCGCGTCATCGATCAATTCAGCGCCCTGATCCGCGAAGTCAACGACAAGTTCGCGGCGCGCTGGGCGGACAAGGCGGCGCGCGCGCGAAGCCGGTCAATTTGAGCGACGACACCAGCGAACTGACCCTGGAAATCGTGCTGCGCTCCATCTTCGGCAGCGATCTGGACGCGCCTGGAAAAGCAGCTCGGCGCCAATCCCTTCGAGGTCGTCGCCAAGGAACAGAACCGCGACCTGAAATTCGCGTTTCGATTTCGCTCGCTGACCAAGCTGGTGGCGGAGCTGATCAACCGCCGCCGCCGCGAGCCGGAGGAGCATTTCGATTTCCTGAGCATGCTGATGGCGACCCGCGACCGGGAGACCGACGAGGCCATGAGCGACAAGGAACTGATCGACGAGGTGCTGACGCTGATCGTTGCGGGCCACGAGACCACCGCGGCCGCGCTCACCTGGACCTGGTATCTGATCAGCCAGCATCCCGACACGCGCGGCGCAGCTGCAGGCCGAAGCCGACCGACGAGCTCCGATCGGACGCTGGGGCTCGACGCCGCCGAATCGCTGCAGTTCACTCACCAGGTGCTGCAGGAGGCGCTGCGGCTGTATCCGCCCGGCTGGCTCATCACGCGCCGCACCCTCGAGGCGGACGAACTCGGCGGCTTTCCCATCGCCCCGCGCACCGATGTGTTCATCAGCCCCTACATGCTGCATCGGCATCCGGCCTTCTGGAGCGAACCGGAGGAATTCAGGCCCGAACGCTTCGCCGGCGCCGATGCCGAGGAGCGGCATCGATTCGCCTACATTCCCTTCGCGGTGGGACCGCGGCATTGCATCGGCGAGAACATCGCCATGTTCGAGATGCTGGTGCACGTGCACGCCATGTCGCGCCGCTTTCGCCTGACCCGGGCGAGCGACGAACCCATTGAACTCGAGGCGCAAATCAATCTGCGGCCCCGATCCAACCTCATGATGACGGTAGAAACCCGATGAATGATGCAAGCACACCGATGAATTACACCACCTTGGTCGAGGTTCTCGAGAGCAACCGCGGCGTCGATCGCGCCGTCACCTATGTCGAAGGCGAGAATTCCGAGCGGCGCGTGCCGTACGCCGATGTGTACGCGCGCGCGCTCGGCATCCTGTACCACCTGCAGGCCATGGGCGCGCAGCGCGGCGACAAGATGATCATTTTCCTGAACAACAACGAGCAATTCCTCGACGGCTTCTGGGCGGCGATGTGCGGCGGCATCGTTCCCGTGCCGCTGGCCGTCGGCATCAGCGATGAGCACCGGCACAAGCTGCTGCGCGTGGCGCGCACGCTCGCCGGCCCTGGCTCGCAGCTGGGCAAGCCTCTGCTGTACACCGACTCGAAGAATCTCGAGCGCCTGCAGGCCCTCGCCGCGCAGGTGGGCGAAACCGCCCTGTTCGATGAACTCAAATCGCGCAGCTTCCTGGTCGAGTCCATCACCGATATCTCGCGGCCGGGCAAGCTGCATCGGCCGGCGCCGGACGATCTGGCCTTCATTCAGTTCTCCTCCGGCTCGACCAGCGAGCCGAAGGGCGTGATGCTCACCCACGGCAATCTGATCGCCAATACCCAGGGCGCGACGGCCGTGGGCAAGTACAACGATCAGGACGTCACCTTGAGCTGGATGCCGCTGACGCACGACATGGGATTGATCGGCTTCTATCTGATGCAGTTCGCCAATCGCGTGCACATCAATCTCATGCCCACCGAACTGTTCGTGCGGCGGCCGCTGCTGTGGCTGCAGCTGGCCTCGAAAAAGCGCGTCACCATCACCTGTTCGCCGAATTTCGGCTATCGGCATTTCTTGAAGGTGCTGGGCGACCGCCGTCTCGAGGGCGTCGATCTGTCCGCCATCCGGCAGATCTACAACGGCGCCGAGCCCATATCGGTGGCGCTGTGCAATGAGTTCATGAATGCGCTCGCGTACACGGGCCTCAAGCGCCAGGCCATGTTCCCGGTCTACGGGCTGGCGGAAGCCTCGCTGGCCGTGACCTTTCCGCAGCCCGGCAGCGACTTTCGCTGGATTCGCGTCAACCGGCACAAGCTCGGCGTGGGTTCGCGGATCGAACTCAATCCCGCCGGACGCGCGCGATGCACTCGAACTCGTCTGCGTCGGCCGCGTCGCTGCCCAACACCGAACTGCGCATCGCGGACGATGCGCGCGCCGCGCTGCCGGAGGGAGAAGTGGGACATATATTGATCCGCGGAGCCAATGTCACGCGGGGCTACTTCGGCGATCCGGAAGCCACGGCGCTGGCCATCGACGCGGACGGCTGGGTCGACACGGGCGATCTCGGCTTCCTGCACGAAGGTTCGCTGTACATCGCCGGCCGCAGCAAGGAAATCATCTTCGTCAACGGCCAGAACTACTACCCCTACGATTTGGAGAACATCGCGCAGCGGGCGCCGGGCCTGGATCTGAACAAGCTCGTGGCCGCGGGGGTCGCCAAGCCCGGCTCTCAAGGCGAAGAGCTGGTGGTGTTCGTGCTCCATCGCGGCAGCATGGCGGAGTTTCTGCCCACCGCAGCGGCGGTCAGCCGCCTCATCAACGAGCACACGGGTCTCGAGGTCGCTCAAGTCATCCCGACCAAGCGCATCCCGAAGACCACCAGCGGCAAGGTCCAACGGCATCTGCTGGAAAGCGCCTATATCGAGGGCGAATTCGACGCGGAACTGGCCGAGCTCAAAGCGCTGCGCGAGGCGCCGGGGGCCGCGGCCGCAGGTGTCCGGCACCGAGCTCGAAAGCCGCCTGCAATCGATCTGTGAAGCGGCGCTGCCGGGCAAGAGAATCGAGGTCGGCGACAACTTGTTCGAGATCGGCGCCAGCTCGCTCAAGCTCATCGAAATTCACGAGAACGTCGACCGCGAATTCCCGGGGCTCATCGATCTGACCGAGCTGTTCGATCATCCGACCATCGCGGAACTCGCCAAGCATCTCGAGGGCAAGCTCAAAGGGAAGCCTGCCGCATAGAGCAGAGAAATCGTCAATCGCTGCCGTACAAGGGCTTTTTCAGCCGCCAGCGTCGGTAGGACCAGAGCCAGTCGGCAGGGTGCGCGAACACGTCGATTTCACAGGCGCGCGCGTAGCGCTCAGTCACCGTATGGGGCTCCATCGACTCCCGTCCGTCCCATAGCGGCCTCAGATCGGCCTGGTAATACCCGCGCCGAATTCGGCGCACGCTCACGTACACGACGGGTAGGCGCATCGCGCGCGCAATTTGCTCGGCGCCGATGTAGAAGGCCGTATCCTGACCCAAGAACTGGGTCCAATAACGCTTGTCCGTCGACACCGGCGCCTGATCGGCGTTCATGGCCACCGCCCGCACGATGCCGCGCCGTTTCAGAAAATCCGCCAGCAACTCCTTGGCGGGGACCAGCCGGGCGCCGAAGCGGGAGCGTATCCGCAGCATCAGCCGCTCCGCCCATTGATCGTGCAAGGGCTTGTACGCCGCATCGACGGGGTACCCCAATTGCAGGGTCATCCCGTGCAGCAGCCATTCCCAATTACACAGATGCGAGGTCACGAACATCACGGATTGACCGGCATCCAGGTAGCGCCGGGCCACCTCCAAATTCGCGATTTGCACATGCGCGCGCATGTCCTGATCGGTCATCGACACCGACTTGAGCACCTCGACCATGACATCGCAGAAATTCTTCAAGAATCGCCGATGAATGAGCCGCTGCTCGGCACCGCTGGAATGGGGAAATACTTTCTGGATCTGCTCGCGAATGACCGCGTGCCGATGCCGCACTACGTAGAACGCCAGCAGGTACAGAAAGGAAGAAAATGCATATAGCGCCCGCATGGGCAGACGCGAGAAGAATTTGATCATGGGCAGCGCAGTTTACGGTATCCGCGCGAATAACGGAGGGCCGGAATGACCATGCTTGCGGTGGGCATTGCGCTGCGGCAGACTTGTGGGATACAAACACGTCCGGGGTATCCCGTTGAACGCTCCGGCTTCATTACCCCTGTTTCGCTCGAGCGGACAGCGGGGCTACTCGACCTCGATCGACGCCGACCCGCGCCGAGTCTTCGCCCGCAAGCGGCAGCGCGAAATCGACGTGAGGTTCACGCCGATCGAGTGCACGGTGCAGACCGCCGAAGGCTTGGTGCATGCGGCGCCGGGCGATGCCATCATCACGGGCGGCGCGGGAGAACACTGGCGTGTGTCGCGCGCGCGGTTTCCCGACAAATATCGCCCCGTGCCGCCGACGATCGCCGGCGAGGCGGGACGATATATCAGCCTGCCCAATCGCATCATGGCGGTGCCGATGACCGAAGCCTTTGAAGTGCTGCTCGCCGACGGTGTCTCGCTCCTGACCGGGCAGGCCGGCGAGTGGCTGGTCGATTATGGCGACGGCAGCTTAGGGATCGTGGCCGAAGCGGTCTTCGCGGACAGCTACGAAATCATCGACTGATGCAGATGGCGTTACATCAAGTCATTCAGCGGCTGCTCCTGATCGGTGCGCAGGTCAAATCCCTGCCGCCGCCTCCCGAGCCCGAGCCGCCCGCGGCATTGGTGCCGCTCATCGAGGCGATCGCCGGAGCGCACCGACGATTCGACGAGCGGGCTATTCATTATGGACACCGCTACCGGAGCGGCTTTTGGGCCATATATCTGCTGAGCGCAATCGCCGTGCTGTTCGCGGTGATGCCCCTCGCGCTCGGCTGGGACAGCAAGAACCGCCTGATGCATCCCTATGCGGCGTTGTGGGCCATCGGCGAAGTCATCGTGATCGGCACGGTCAGCGTGATTTACTGGCTGGGTCACCGGAGCGACTGGCAGTCGCTCTGGCTGCGCGCCCGCACCACGGCGGAGTTGAGCTGGTATCTGCCCATGCTCGCGCCCCTCCTCGACTTCACCACCCCGGGTGGCGACGCCAACTGGTATCTGCGCGTGTTCAATCCCGGCCAGCACCTGCGCGGCGCCGACGACGTCGCCAAGCTCTGCGCGTCCCTCGAGCCGCTGGCGCGGCGGCAGCTCGCACAGGCCTGGTCGGACCCCGCTTTCGTCTCGAGCTACGCGCGGTGGACGGTGGACATTCTCGAGCAGCAGCGGCACTACCACTACCGCATCGCGCACAAGCAGCATGCGCTGCGGCACCGGGTGCATACCATGAACAGCGTTCTATTTGCGCTGACGGGCGCCGGTGCGCTGCTGCACCTGCTCATTCACTCCCTGTGGCTGACCCTGGTGACGACCTTCTTCCCCGCGCTCGGCGCCTCCTTGCACGGCGCGCTGGCGCAATCCGAAGCCTACCGGCTCGGCAGCACCTCCGAACGCCTGGTCGCTGAACTGCAGGGAGCGATGACGCGCATCCGTGCCGCGCTCGGTGAGCCAGGCGCCTCGTGCGATGTCGCCGCGCTCGAGGCGGCCATCGAGGCCGCGATCGCGCTGATACTCGAGGAGCACCAGGACTGGCACCTGCTGGTACGGCCGCATAATTTGCCGCTGGCGTGAGGTCGCGGCGGGAAAAACAGGGTGAATCCGCTCAAACGCCGCCGACGGGTTATTGCTTTGACGTGAGGATGCCGCGGCGGTCGAATTTCAACCTTAATGTGTTGGTGATTTGATCGCGCTGGGAACCGAGCACGCCTGCTGTCTTGGCATAGCGCGGCCATTCTTTAACCGTGTCCGTCACTTCGGTAAAAATAGCTTCCGGCCTTCCCCGTTTGAGTCCTGCCACTTGCGCGACCGCATTGAAATCCTCGCGGGTGAAGTCGTCAGTCTTGCCGTTGACCGTCATTTGGTGGCGGTTTGTCCACAGGCCTGTCGGGTTATAAGCGTAGGTAACATCAAACGCGGGTGAAAGTGACCAGACGCCTGCCTTGTCCATCAGGAATGCGATATTTTTCACATGATCGTCCTGGTTACGGGCGACGATGTTGAAGAGCATCCGACGAAACTGTTGTTCGCGGGCATGCATGGAAAGCCCCAGGCGCTTGATCACATCGAAGGCCTGCTCGTAGGAGTAAGCGCCGGCTGAGTTGAAATCGAAGTGGCCCAGCGCAGCCAGGGATTGCATATGCAGCTTGCCGCCGTCACTCAAACGATCGAACCGTCGCGTCATAAAATGGCGCCGGCCGTTCTCTTCCAACAGACGGCATTCGGACATCTCGATGCGGGCATCGGCGGCCATGAGCGCGTAGGCATACTCGATGACCGTATACCCTTTGGGGTCCTCGAGCTCTTTGTCCTTGTTTGCGGTGACCCCGTCGAACTTGAGCAGCCAGTAGTCGAAGCCGGCCGGAGCCTTCACCTGCCCCGAGCGCACTTCGTTCGTGTCCCGGTTCCACGCGACAATGGCTTTCGCCCGCGCACCGCCGGCGGAGGTGCCCACCCGCAGTATCTCCTGCAGACCGTCGTGCCGCCGTCCAGGGCCGAATGACACCTGCAGCGAGGCGCGATGCGTGAGCACCTGGGAAGCGAGTTTGACCAACTCATCCACCTGCACCTTGGCCGATCGTCTCAGCGGCGGCCCCTTCGCGGGCGCGAACTCGAGGGCCCCCATTCCGCGAACTCCGATGTAGCAGAGCCGCTCGATGGCGTTGAAGCGCTCGGGCACGTCTGCCCTGAGTGGCGAGCCACGCATCGATCAATGCATTGCCGAATTTATCCGGAAGTGAATCGGCGAGCAGGCCCGGCAGGCCATGAAAGGACACCTGCGCCAGGGAAGGAAATTGATACACCTGTCGCGACAGGGGCATGGTGATCGGCGAGAGTTCAATGCCGCTGGCGAGAAAGGCGGGGGTATATTGGAATGCGGCGATACGGCCCCCCTCCTCCAAGGAGACCGCTCCGATCGTTCGGCCCCACAGCAGCACTTCCGCTACGGTGGCCAGACGCTACTCCCGCCACTTCCAGGGCGGAGCCGGCTTGGGCGCCGCCGTGCCGTCCTGCGGCCCCCGCGCATGTCCCACGCGCTTGCGCGCGCGGCCTCGGCCCTTGAGGAGCACAAGGGGGCTTTGCGGCAGATCGGGTACCAACTGATCCAGCGCCTCCAGGAGTTTCAGCACCCGCAGAACACGCAATAGCATGACAAAGTCAGTGCTGTGGGCCGCCTCGATCCGCTCCACGGTACGCTTAGAGATGCCGGCTTCCTCGGCCAGCTGCGCCTGCGTCAATCCCGCATCGATGCGACGGCGCTCCAGGCGGTCGCCGATCTCATGCAGAACCGCGTTGTCTGTCAGTTCGGTTGTAATCCTCATAATTCGTCCATATGGGCGATTTCATGGATAAAACGAGAGATTTTCGTCTCTTGGGGCGAATATTATCAATCTTTGTGTAATACCGCTAGTCGTCTATTTTGGCGATTTACAACGACAAACGTCATTTATTCGCCCATTAGGGCGAGTAATAGAACCATAGAAAATCAGATTACTACGGCGCAATCGAGAGAAATTGCAGCCTAGCCGACGAATCCGACAATGACCACGATGACGATCCCCAGTGGGCACAGGTAGCGCAGTGCGAACACCAACAGCCGCCGCGATCCGGCGGACAGTCCGCTGAACTCCGCATCCGGAAGCAGCTGATGCAGCCGCCAGCCCACAAAGATACTGACCAGCAGCGCAGACATCGGCATCAGCAGATTCGAGGTCAAGAAATCCAGAAGACCGAACAAGTTCAGTGCCGCGAGCGCCGGAACCGAAGTCAATGGATGCCAGTCGGCCCATCGTCCAAATGACTGCACGGAGCCCTGCCCGATCAGCCAACAGCAGCCCATGCAGAGGCACGCCGCAAGGGGGCGACGCATTCCGCCGCGCTCGACGAGCCACGCTACCCAGGGCTCGAGTAATCCGACCGAAGGCGTGAACGCGGCGAGAATGAGAAGCGCGAAGAACAGCGTACCGATGACCCGCCCGCCCGGCATTTCGGCAAACGCCACCGGAAGCACCTCAAAAACGAGTTGCGGTCCGCCAGCGGGATTGAGGCCATAGTGAAACACCAGCGGGAAAATGGCCACGGTCGCCAGCAGCGATACCGCGAATATCGAACCGATAACGGCCAGCACGGCACGCGCGAGGGACTCTCCGGCCGGCATGTAGGCCCCATAGGCGATCATGATCCCGGCGCTGATGCCCAGCGCGAACAGTGACTGGCCGACGGCGCCAAGAACGACCGACGGCGATAATCGACTGAGGTCGGGCGCGAAGGCGAACTTGAGCCCATGCGCCACATCTCCGGTGACGAGCGAATACGCCACAAGGGCCAGCAAAATCGCGAGCAGCGCCGGTGCGCGCCAGCGGTTTGCCCATTCGACGCCGCGATTCACGCCGCGCGCCGAGATGAGCGCAACGAGCGCCAAGAAACCGAGCTGCCACAGCGAAACGGCACGCGAATCGGCAATGAACGCATGGAACTTCCCCACGGCCTCCGCCGCCCTGCCGTGAGCGTAGTTCCCGGACAGAAAGAACCATGTGTAGGCGAGCACCCATCCGGCAATCATCGTGTAGTACGAGACGGCCAGGAAGCCGGCGATGGAGCCCGTCCAGCCGACGACGTTCCACCGTCTGGAGAATCCGAACCGCGCGGCGATTTCTCCCGCCGCCTGCGGCGGGCTGCGCCGCGAGCATCGGCCGATCAGGATTTCGGCGACCAGAACGGGTGCGCCGAACACCAGGCAGGCGATCACGAATACCAGGATGAATGCGAATCCGCCGCCGGCGCCGGCGAGATAAGGAAAGCGCCAGATACTGCCGAGACCGACGGCGGCGCCGACCGCGCTGAGAGAGAATGCCAGATCCGACGACCAGCGCTGGCTGCTCACCTCGATCGCTCGATGTCGCCTGCCCGCAGCTTAGCCACCAAAGCAGCGTCGATCATGGAGAGATGGCAATAACGCGCGCCGGGAATCCGGTGCCTCCCTCCGCCTTCGGCCACATGACGATAATGAGCGCCCCGGCTTCCGGAACCTGGTCCAGGTTCGCCAGCATTTCGATCTGATAATGATTGAGTCCGAGGATGTAGCTTTCGAGTGAGTAATCGTCCTTGGTCGTGGCGACGCCAGGATCCGTATCCGTGGTCTCGTGTCCGGAGGCCGTGATGCCGCGGTCCTCATACAGGAGCTTCAGCACGGGCTTGCTCCAACCGGGGTAATGAGCCACACCGGCCGAGTCGCGATTCTGCATCGCATCTTGATCAGGCCAACGCTTGGACCAATCCGTGCGCATCGCGACGAATGCATGCGGCGGAATGCGGCCGTGCTTCGCCTCCCAGGCCTGCACGTCCTCGAGCGTCATCGTGTAATCCGGGTTCTTGGCAACCTTGGCATGCACGTCGATCACGACGAGAGGGAGAAGCATTTCCTTCGGCGGTATCTGGTCGACGGTGCGCAGCCCTTCGTGGAAGTGTGCGGGCGGATCGATGTGCGTGCCCCATTGCCCCACGTGAGTGAACTGCTGGACCTTGAAGCCGTCTTTCTTGATTGTATACAGCGTCGTTACGGTCTCCTCGCCGAACCCCTTCCAATGCGGCGTCGTAGGGCCAAAGGTGTGCGTCAGGTCGACGAATCGCTTCGACGCCAGCGCCGCGTAAATCTCATTCAGGTTGGGCGTCGTGGCCGGGTCGGAAAGGGCCGGCGGCCGCGTCGATCCCGACGGTGCCGCAGCCTCCTGGGCGCCGGCTGCATGCAGGAGGGTTGTCGCCATGCACACCGGCAGAACCGCAGTCCAAATAAGTCCGGTTCTGGTTGGCGATCTCGGCCGATGGAATGTGTTCATGATCCCTCTGCTACTTTTTTTATGTTAGAAAACCATCAAAGCGGCCATCAACGGCGTGCATGTTCGAACTGAGTCGCGCGCGTCAGCACGAATCAAGCCGGGCGAGCGGGGTCACTTCGCAAGTCCAGCCGTAGGGGTCGGGCGCCCGCCTCTCCTGAATGGCGAGCAGCCGCTCGCGCAGAATGCGTGCGCGTTCATCGACCACGGCCGGCCGATACTCGCGGCCATCGGCATCACCGATGCTGCTGATCGGGCACACGATGGCTGCCGTGCCGCAGGCAAACACTTCGCTGCACTCGCCGCTCGACAGCTGCTGCAGCAGCTGTGCGATCGGCATCGCTCTCTCGATAACCTGCCAGCCCGAATCACGCGCAAGCACCATCAGGGAGTCACGGGTAATTCCGGGCAGGATCGAATCGTTGAGAACCGGTGTATGCAATTCGTTGCCAATCACGGCGAACAAATTCATCCCGGACAGCTCTTCGATGTTCCGGCGCGTCAGCGGATCGAGCCACAGCGCAACGGTGTAGCCGCGTCTCACTGCCCGCGTCGAGGCAAGCAACGACGCCGCGTAATTCGCACCGGCCTTCACGGTTCCGAGTCCACCGCAAGCCGCTCTGACTTGCTCTCTCTCGATCAGCACCTTCATGTCGCCGGCGGCATAGGCATCGGACGGATTGGCGATGACCATGAAGCGGGCGGTGTTCGAGGCGCGGACCGCATAGCCTGGTTCGGTGCCGAACAGAAATGGCCGAATGTACAACGACTGACCGCTCTTGTCGGGGACGAAAGGTGTGCAGGCGCCGACCACCGCATTGATCCCTTCGAGAAACAGCTGCTCCGGCACCGCGGCCATTGCGATGCGTTCGGCGGATCGCCGGAAGCGCGCGTAATTGTCGCCTGCTCGAAACAAATTCGCCGCCGAACGTCCCACCCGGTATGCCTTCATGCCCTCGAACGCTTGTTCCGCGAAATGCAGGGCGCGCGCGCCGGGAAGTATCTCGATCGGTCCGTACGGCACGAGTTCTCCCTGGTTCCATCGCCCGTTCTCGAAGGTTGCGCTGTACATTACGGGCGCAGGCACCAGACCGAACCCGAGGGTTTCCGGCAAGCGAAAATCCGCCACGGATTTCCAGACTTCACTGCGAATCGCGTAATTAGCCATCGGTTCAATGCCCCCAGCGAGAATCAGCGCCTGTCTCCTACGATCACCCCCCATCTCCGCGTCTCAGGTAGGCGTCGGTGCCGGCCAACCAGTCCTCGCGCGGCGGACTGAAAATGTCCACATCGAGCGTATCCTCGAGTGCCAGAGCGCGGTGCGGCACATGGGAGGGGATGACGATTACCTCACCGGCCTTCGCGGTAAGCTCCCGCTCGCCGTTCGCACCGAACCAAAAGTGCAGCGCGCCCTCGAGTATGTAGGTGAGCTGCTCGTTATGGTGAGAGTGCAGAGGGACGTCGTCACCCTTTTTCAAGTACACATGCGCAATCATCATCCGTTCGCCGGTGATGAGGCGCCGGGTGATCGTGCCCTTCAGCGGCTCCGCCGGGATTTGGTCCCAGCGATGATGTGTAACGCTGTTAAAATCCGAAATGCTCATTCCGTACCACCGTTAAGTCATGCGGGAGAGATGCGTGCCTGTCGTTGCAAGGTCAGCGAAACGCCGGGTCTACCACAACGTCGAGCGCGGTCACGAGACGGTTGGTCTCGTTCGCAAGGCCGACGATGGCCAACAGCTCGGAGTACTGCGCCTCCGTCATACCTTGTTTCCGGGCGGCGGCGCCGTGGGAGGCAATGCAGTAGTGGCAGCCGTTCGACGCGCTGACCGCCACGTACAGGAGTTCCTTGGTTAAGGGCGGGAGCGCCCCCGGGCCCATGACGTCTTTGATATTGGCCCAGATACGCCTGAGGGTCGGCGGATCATGGGCCAGCACCTTCCAGAAGTTGTTGACCCAATCCGTTTTGCGCGTCGCCATGATGTCGTCATAGACGGCGCGCACCTCAAGGCTGGCGTCCGCGTATTCGATGGGCTCGCGTTTCGCAGTCATGGGGATTCGCCAACATCGCGGTGCGAGCCCGCCAAGGCCCGCCCCACCGTCGAAACGCTGTTATGCATCCGTTAGAAATCCCTGACTCGCTACGCCCGCCGCCGGGCACACCCCTCGCTGCGAAACACGGGGCCCTGTTTAAGAAGCTAGCATCTCTATAACATGTTGTAAACTCCACGCTAACCTGTTTAAAGCCATTTTCAACATCATGAACGAGTGAAGTTGAAATTTCCCAGGATGCCACTTGGACTTGGGTACAAACACAAGAGAATCATTCAATGACTCGCAGCCCCACAGCCGAGAAGATTCACCTCGATCGCGGATCTCGCACCGAGGGCACCGGCAATTTGAGTGAGAAGGCGTACCAGCAAATCCGTACCGAGATCCTCTTCAACCAGCTACCCCCGGGAATCCGCGTTTCCGAAGCATCGCTGACCCAGCGATTCAATCTTCGGCAAGCTGCCGTTCGATCGGCGCTGCAGCGCCTCATGCAGGAAGGTCTGGTTGAAAAGGCGGATGAACGCAACCTGCGTGTCGCGCCGTTGACGCTGAAGGACGTGCAGGACATCTATGGACTTCGGATAATACTCGAGCCGAGGGCCGCACAACTCGCGGCCGCGGCCGGTCTCGCGGCGTCGGCTCTCGAGCGGCTGCGGAGGATATCTCAGAGCAGTTACGAGCTGACGAGCCACGCCGAACTGGTAGAGTTTCTCTCTGCGAACCGCGATTTCAATCTGACCATCGCGTCGGCGGCCGGCAATTCGCGCCTCCTCGCCACCATCACCGGCCTGCAAGATCTGACCCTGCGCGTTCTCTACTTGGGCATCCGCAGCCTCAACGTATCCGCCTGGTTCCAGTCGATGCATTCACAGATTGTCGATGCGCTCGCCGCGCGCGACGGCGCTCTCGCGAGCAAACTGTGGATCACCGACTTGAGCTACGGCGTACGGATCATTTCTGATGCGCTGATGACGCTGCCCGAGGTGAGCAGCGTGAACCTAGGGGGTGTGGCTCCCTTGCCGAAATAGCCGGTCTTCACGCGCTCGAAGGAGCGGACACGGAAGGTCGATATTTGAATTTCCCGCTCAATACGAACCTCATCTTGGAATGGATTGCTGCTGGCATGACACTCGAACGCATTCAGGGCCGCCCCGAGTGCTTTTCGCGGGCGATTGCCTATAACTTATACGCATAGCCACGGCTTCATTCCTGGTCCGTGCATTGAGCCGGCAGCCTGTTTAAATGGAGGGCCGGGGCGATTCGTGCGCACCGGCCCTTTATTTGAGGGCCTTGCGATCGGTCGAAGCGCCGCTTTTGGTCCATGGGATTAGATGAAAATACAATTGCCAGCCATTCCAAAAGTGCAGGTCGCGTTCAGCGCGATCATGATTGTCCTCCTCATCGTCGGCATCATCGCGTATCGCAGCGTCCTCGCCTCCTTCGAAAGCGCCCAATGGGCCCGGCACGCGAACGAGGTTCTCGAACATCTCGCAAACCTGCGCTTGGGGACGGAAAATATCGAGAACGGGTATCGTGATTTCGCGTTGAGCGGCGCCGACGCATTTCTCCGATCGTCGCGCGCCAATACATCGATGGTTGACAACGAACAAAGAGCCCTGCGAGCACTGACGGCGGATAACCCACGTCAACAGACACGCCTGAGCACTATCTCCGGATTGCTGCAACGGATGGTCCAGCGTGGCGACACAATGGTTCGGTTGCGGCGGACACCCGCCGCCGAAGATGCGGCGGCCCTCATCCGAAGCGGCCAGGACGATCCCCTCATGGACGAATTTCACGCCGCGGCCCGCGACATGGAAGTGGAAGAGCAACGGCTGCTGCGCGAACGCAATTCAGCCGCGGTGAACCGCTATCGTGAGACCCAAGGCGCCTTGATCGCGGGAAGCACCCTGGCATTATTGATCGCAGCTCTCTCCGGTTGGCGGGTGACGAGGGATCGAACCGGACGGAAGGGAGCGGAAGAGAGACTCAAGCGCCTCAATCGCCTGTATGCAATGGTCACAGGCATAAACGCATTGATGGTGCGAGCACGTGATCGCACGGACCTTTTCAACCGCTCTTGTCAGACCGCGGTCGAGCATGGCGAATTCGAAATGGCGTGGATAGCCATCGTAGATTCCAAAAAGAACAGAATTGTTCCGGTGGCCTGGGCGGGCCTCGACAAGCCGGTCATGTCCGCGATTGAGGATCATTTCGCATCGAGCGAGGGCACGCTGGAAGGAAAAACGTTGGCCGCGCGGGCGATCAGAGAGAAGGCGGCGGCCGTCTCGAATGACGTAGAGCACGACGAAAGCCTCATATTTCGCAAAATGCATGCCGATTCGGGTATCCGCTCGTTAGCCGTGCTTCCGCTGATTGTCTCGGACAATGCAATCGGCGTGCTCGCGCTGTACACGAGCAAACCGGAATTCTTCGACGCAGCGGGCATGCTGCTATTGACCGAACTTGCCGGCAATGTCGCGTTCGCAATAGATCATCTGGAAAGGCAGGAGCGACTTGACCGCCTCTCCTATTACGATACGCTCACGGGACTCGCGAACCGACGGTCGTTTCTTGAACGCGTCGCCCAGTGCATGCAGCGCGCCGCCGCCGATGGGCACAAGATGGCCGTGTTTCTGATCGATTTGGAGCGGTTCAAGAAAATCAACGACAGTCTGGGTCGGTCGGCCGGTGACGCGCTTCTGACGCAAGTTGCCGAGTGGTTGGCGCAGAACGCCGAGAACGCCGATCTCGTCGCCCGCCTCGATGCAGATCACTTTGCCGTCATGCTGCCCAAAGTCATGTATGAGGCGAACGTTGCGCGGGTGCTCGAGAAAACGACCGCGGCCTTTATGAAGCATGAGTTCACCCTGAATGACGCCGTGTATCGTATGGCCGCCAAAATTGGCGTCGCTGTATTCCCGGATGATGGCTCTGACGCCGATACGTTGATCAACAATGCCGAGGCGGCGCTGAAGAAAGCCAAGGCGAGCCGCGACAGATACCTGTTTTACGCACAGAAAATGACCGAGACCGTGGCTATGAGCGTAGGCATAGAAAATCGCCTGCGAAGAGCGCTCGAAAGAGAAGAATTCGTGCTTCACTACCAACCCAAGGTAAACATTGCGAGCGGCAAGCTGACCGGAGCCGAGGCATTGATCCGATGGAATGACCCGGTGTCCGGCCTAACGCCGCCCGGTCGCTTCATTCCGATCCTCGAAGAAACCGGATTAATCCATGATGTAGGGCGTTGGGCGCTGCGCAAGGCGATTGAAGACTACCAGCGTTGGCGCAATGACGGCCTCCCCGCCGTGCGCATCGCGGTGAATGTGTCGCCGCTCCAACTGCGCAATCAGAATTTCGTCGCGGAGATCCAGCAGGCCGTCAGTGTTGCCGCGGACGCGGCAGCCGGACTTCAGTTGGAGATCACGGAGAGCGTGATCATGCAGGACGTCAATCACAGCATTGGCAGCCTGCTCGCGATTCGCGCATTGGGCGTCACGATTGCCATCGATGACTTCGGCACCGGCTTCTCATCGCTCAACTACCTGGCAAAACTGCCCGTGGATACGCTCAAGATCGATCGCTCGTTCGTGGTGGAGATGATTTCAGCAACCGGTGGCCTGACACTGGTCTCGGTCATCATCAATCTGGCGCACGCGTTCAAGCTCAATACTGTGGCGGAAGGTGTCGAGACGGAGGAGCAACTGCGTCAGCTCCGATTGCTGGGCTGCAACGAAATGCAGGGGTATCTCTTTGGCAAGCCCGTGCCCGTCGAGAATTTCGAGCAGAAATATCTTTCGTTCCCCCCGAGCGCATGAGGGAGCGCTCAGCGTGATGGTTCCCGCGGCGGCACTTTGGAGCTTGGGATGCCCCCAATGCGCCTCCGCGCGTTACGCCCTACCCTATTCTGCTCAGGTGTAGAGTTTCCGCGCGCAGCCCCACTGACCGAGATCCTGTCACTGCACGGTCAGCAGTCCTTGATTGTCGATGACCGAGAAGAGCCCATTGCCGAAATACTGCAAAGTGAGCGCCTGATCCTGTGCGCCCGAGACCGATCCTCCCGTACCGGCGGTCGTGACCGAGCTCGGGTTGAAGATAAATCCCCCATTGACTGCACCGACGAGGCGCGTCGCATTGGCCGCGCAGGCGATCGCGTACCATCCTTGGCCGGAGTTCAGCTGCGCCCAGGTAGTGCCGCCATCTATCGACATCGAGATAGCAGTTGCAGTACCTCCGGCGAAGAGCGTTTTGCCATCGGCGGAGATCGCGATCGTCGACCAGTATGACCTGGCCGGGTCAATCGTCCAGGTCGCCCCCGAATCCACGGAGATGGCGAGTCCAGCTGAGCCCACCGCCGCGATGTGACTGCAATCGCTGGAACAGACGATCGTATTGAATCCGCCGTAGCCGGAACGGGTCGATACGCTTGAGGTCCACGTGGCGCCGCTATTCAACGAGATATAGATTTCAGTGTTGCCCGTGTTGTCCGAGCCAGTCGCGACGAGACGGGTACCGTCAGCCGAGGAAGCGATCGACGACCAGTAGAGGCCGGGGAGAGCTTGGAGCGTCCAGGTCAGCCCGGAGTCCGACGACACATAGATTGATCCAGTGCCGGAGTTGTAGTCGAAGATGATCGCGGCGAGTTCGGTGCCGTCGGCGGACGAAGCGACCGACAGCCAATACCCCGATCCTGCCGCCACCTGAGGCACCCAGGTGATCCCGGAGTCGGGCGAGGTGTAGATAAGGCCGTTGTAGATCGCCGCGACGAGCTTAGTGCCGTCGGCGGAGGATGCGACCGCCTGCCAGTTCTGATTTCCGGAAGCTTGACCCGTCCATGTAACGCCGGCATCGGACGATGTATAGATTTGGCCGCCGTAGTCGATCGCGACCAGGTTGGTCCCGTCCGCGGACGAGGCAACGCCATACCAATTCTGAGCGCTTGCTCTCGGTACCCAACTCACCGCAGGGAAACCAATATTGATTTGTTGTCCGCTGTTCTGTGCGATCTTCCAGCCTCCCGCGCCGACGCCCGACACTTGCACCAGATCTCCCAGCACCGGGGTCGCCGGCAAAGTAATTGTGACCTGCGCCGCGTTGTCTGCCAGATACCCGGTGTTCGAGGCGGCCTGAGCGCTCGTTCCAGTCACATCGACCCACGTGATGCCAGGGCCGGCCGGACCGGCCGGGCCGGTGGAGCCCGTTGCGCCGGTGGCACCCGCAGGTCCCGCCGCGCCCGTCGCACCGGTGGCGCCCGCAGGTCCCGCCGCGCCCGTAGCGCCGGTGGCGCCCGCAGGTCCCGCCGCGCCCGTCGCGCCCGTCGCGCCCGTCGCGCCGGTGCTGCCATCGCAAGCAGCCAGTGTCAGCGCGCCCACCCCGACGATGACGATTCGAATAACGAAATCGCTCAAAATGCCGCGCCGCTCGCGAAACGGGGTCGCCGAACGCCCACGGCGTGACCCGGATGCGGTTGCGGTGTCATCTGCGCACCGTGCGCGATTGAGCGGGCAATGCGGATGATCATCGAATGTTATAGGCACGAGCACTCCGGACGTTTGATTAGGGAGTTTGGTCTCCGCGTTGGACCTTATCGGCGGGGGCCTTGCCTACTTGAGCCCAGGCGAGCGTTAGGTGCCCCTCAACTGTTGAGGGATAGAATGTGGAGGACCGACGAAGTTTCCGGGGACAGGATCCTGAGTGCGGTCGTCCGCATAGCGTGAGGAGATCGACCGTGTTGTTTCCAAACCTGTTTTCGCCGTTTCAGCTCAAGGGCGTGACCATCGCGAATAGAATATTTTCCACCGGCCACGACACGGATCTCGGCCGTCACGGAGTGCCGACGGACGCCCTGATTGCCTATCAGCGCGCACGCGCCAGGGGCGGCGCCGGCCTCATCGTCGTACAAGTTGTCGCGGTGCATGAGACGGCGCGCTACACGTCGGAAGTTTTGGTCGGCACGTCGGATGACTGCATCCCGCACTTCAGGCGTCTGTTCGATGCCATCCGCGCCGAAGGCACGCGCGCCTTTGTGCAATTGTTTCATCCGGGACGCGAGCTGCTCGGCAGGCGAAACGGCGTGGCGCAGGCCGCCTATTCCGCGTCTTGGTCGCCCACCGAACGATTCCGGATCGTGCCGCGCGCCCTGAATCGCGAGGAGGTCGCCGAATTGGCCGAATGCTATGGGGCGACCGCCCGGCGCATGGCGGAGGCGGGAGCCGATGGAGTGGAAATCGTCGCAAGCCACGGATACCTGCCGGCACAGTTTCTGAGTGCGACGATCAACCGACGCGAAGATGAGTACGGAGGCTCGTTCGAGAACCGCTTGCGCTTCATGCGCGACATCACCCGTGCCGTGCGGCGTCAGGCCCCGGCCGAACTGATACTGGGAACACGGATCTCCGCCGACGAGTACGATCCCGCGGGATTCGCCAATGAAGAAGCGCTGGCGATTTGCGTTGCGTTGAGGGATGACTTCGACTACTTCAATGTCATCGCCGGTACGTCGGCGTCTGCATCGGGAGCAGTTCACATAGCGCCTCCCATGACCGTCAAGAATGCGTACCTCGCACCCTTTGCGCGTCAGTTGAAGATGGCTATCGGCAAAGCGGTGTTCGTCGCCGGCCGCATCAATCAACCGCAGGACGCCGAGCGGATCATCGCGCAGGGTTCGGCCGACATGTGCGGAATGACCCGTGCGATGATTTGCGATCCGAGCATGCCGGCCAAGGCTCGGGCCGGCCGTACGGATGATATTCGAGCATGCATTGCCTGCAATCAGGCCTGTATAGGCCACGCGCAATTGGGACTGTCGATATCCTGCATCCAATATCCGGAAAGCGGACGAGAACTCGTGTTCGGCACCCGCCCGGCCACGAACCGTCCCCGCACCGTCATGGTCATCGGCGGAGGGCCTGCGGGCATGAAGGCCGCGGCGGTGGCAGCCGAGATCGGCCACCGCGTGACTCTGTTCGAGGCGTCCAAGCGTCTGGGCGGTCAAGCGAACCTGGCTCAGATGTTGCCCCATCGCGGCGAATTCGGCGGCATCGTCACCAATTTGGCGCGCGAACTCGAGCGATCGGGCGCGACCGTCCGTTTGAACAGCGCCGTAACCAAGGAGCTGCTCGCGGCCTCGAGGCCGGACGTGGTCATCATTGCCACGGGCAGCGTACCCATGCTGCCCCCTTTCGCACAGGGAGCCGGCGTGCAGGCGACACTCGCTGCGGATATAGTATCCGGGCGGACAGCCGCGGGTGGGCGAGTCGTCGTCTATGACTGGCTCGCGGATTGGATCGGGGTCGGCGTCGCCGAGAAGCTCTCCATGGAAGGCTGCCGAGTGACGCTTGCCGTCAACGGCGTGTGCCCGGCGGCTGCCATTCAGAACTACGTACGCGACGAGGCCATCGCGAGACTGCACAAGCTCGGCGTGGAGATGCTGCCCTTCATGCGCCTTTACGGCACCGAGGATGCTACCGTTTATTTTCTTCATACGGCCTCGCACGAGAGTGTCGTCTTGGACGGCGTCGATACGCTCGTGGTTGCCGCTCCCAATCGTCCGCTCGATGAATTATGCGCAGACGCCAAGGCATTGGGGCTGGAGACACATCTGATCGGCGACGCGCTTGCGCCCAGGACCGCCGAGGAGGCGGTGTTCGAGGGTTTGTCGGCGGCGACCTATCTTGCATCGGGTTACGGCACGGGAGCGGCCAATGGTTGAAGAAAGAATCGTAACGATAGAGGCGGTTGACCCGCGGATCCCCGAAGTTATCGGGATGATTCGTGAACTGGACCGCTACATGGGCGAGCTGTATCCGGCTGAGAGCAATCACCTGATGGACATCCATTCGCTGGTGCAACACGATGTCCGCTTCTTCGCCGCCAAGGTCAATGGCGCCTTCCGTGCCTGCGGCGCCATCAAGCTGTACGGCAGGGACTACGCCGAAGTGAAGCGCGTGTACGTCATGCCGGACACCCGGGGCCTGGGGCTCGGGCATCGCATCGTAGCAACGCTCGAGGAATCGGCGCGACGCGAGGGCATCAGTTTGATGCGTTTGGAGACCGGCATTTCTCAGCCTGAAGCCCTGGCTTTATTCGAGGCCTCGGGTTTTCGGCGCTGCTCGGCGTTCGGCGCCTATCCCGCGGACGATCCGTATAGCGTGTTCATGGAAAAGGGGCTTGGCTAGCATCGCCGATCGAGCTGACCGTTCAGGCAAATGGATTCTCGGCCACCTCGTCCATCAGCCACTGCGCAAACGCGGCCAAATTCCGTCCGACCGGCTTGCCGCGCGGCCGCACGAAGTAATAAGCGCTTCCAGGATCGATACTGACATCGAACGGCTGCACTAGCAGGCCGCTGAGCAAGTCTTCCTCCAGCAGTCCGCGAAAGAACAGCGCAATCCCGTGACCGTCGATCACCGTGCGCCGCAGCGCATGGGAGTCGTCGATGCGTACCACGTCCAGTTTGTGGGCGTGCGTCACGCCGGCTGCCTCGAACCAGCGACGCCAGTGCGCCGGGTCGAACTCACAGAACAGACGGTGCCGGGCTACGTCCGCCGGCAGCGGTTTGCGCTTGAACTTACGCAGATAAGCCGGACTGCATACTGCCACCAGTTCGCCGGTGAGCACGAGAGTTGAGTCTGCTTCCGCCCAACCGCCGTGACCCCAGCTAATTCCGGCATGAACCCGGTCGTGCAGAAAGTCGGCGGGCTGGTAAGCGTGACGCAGCTGCAGATCGATCTGTGGATGGCGCGCCCACCACCGGCCCAAACGCGGCGTGAGCCACCGAGCGGAGAAGTACGGCGCAACGCTTACGGTCAACGTGTCGTCGCGCGCGTCCTGCTTCAATCGCCGCAGGGCGGCGGCCAGCAGGTCAAATCCGCGTGAACAATCGATCCACAATTGTCGCCCCTCATCGGTCAGCTCAATGCGCCGATGCATGCGACGCACCAGTTCAACGCCGAGTTCCTCCTCGAGGTGGCGCATGTGGTGACTGAGCGCCGATTGCGTAACGTGCATCTCCTCAGATGCGCGCTTGAAGCTCGTGTGGCGGGCGACCGCCTCAAACGCTCGTAACCTCGTCAGAAGCGAGCCGTAGAGTTCCATGAGTTACCCTATTGGTTGAGCAGAACTCATGTCACCACAAATAAAATCATTTGAACAGACCCCTATTACAGGGAATTCTTACGCCGACATCTAAGCAACGCTTGCATTATAAATTGAGGAAATCTCACATGACGGCCAGCAGCACCCAGGGCGCCAGGGCATCATTCGAAATCGCCAAAGGGGAACGACAAGTAGTCACTCTGAGCGAGGCCGACGTCGAAAGATGTCTGGACTTGCGCGAACTGCTCGACGGCCTCGAGGACGGCTTCCGCAGTCTCGAGTTGGGCGAGATTCAGACGCCGGCGAGAACGGAGGTGACCGTGCCGGGAAAGGGGTTCTCGCTCACCATGCCTGCATGGCGGCCCGGCATGCCTATCGCCGTGAAAGTGGTCAACGTCTTCGAGGCCAACCTCGAACTGGGTCTTCCAAACCACCTGGCAATGATCACCCTATACGACCCGGATACCGGTGCGGCATGCTGTTTGATGGACGGCACCTACATCACGGGCATCCGCACCGCCGCGTCCGCCGTACTGTCGGCGCGTCTACTTGGGCGGCAAGGCGCTCGGGTCGCCACCATCATCGGTGCCGGGGTCCAGGCTCGCGAGCATCTGCGTCTATTGCCGCTGATCCGCAGCTTCGATCACATCAACGTGTGCTCCCTGCACGCCGACCAGGCCGAACGGTTGGCGGCCCACAGCCCGCTGGCGCGCGTGCCGCGCGATTTGGAGGCGGCGGTCCGTGAGTCAGACATCGTTTGTCTGGCCACCCACAGCGCCACGCCGGTGATCGATCCTGCCTGGATCAAGCCGGGTACCCACGTGTCATCGGTCGGCTACCACCCGCCGGTTGGCGAATTGCCGGCGGCCCTCTCTCGGGACCAGCGGCTCTTCGTTGAGTCGCCGGATGCATTCAAACCAATCCCCGTTGGGTGCAGCGAACTCGCTGGTCTCGATCCAGTGCACGGCACGACTCTCGGCGCCGTGGCGCTCCGTCGCGCATCAGGACGCACAAGCGACAGCGAGATCACAGTCTACAAGGCAATGGGAATCGCGATGGAAGACATGGTCGCCGCCACATTGGCTTATCGGCGCGCGCGGCGCGATCACGTGGGCGGCACGATGGCTTGGTGAGTTGCAATATTCCAACGCCGCACACACAACAAGCTCGATGTCGTCGAGCTTGAAATGACGACACATTTGCCTCAAAACTGGGCGGGACCGACCGCCCCAATCCAGTGTCGCACCTTGGTGGGATCCTTTTCGTCCATGTAAAAGAAATGGGACATGACAGGCTTCACGATCGGCTTGCCGCCGTCATCCGGCTTCATGGTGACGACGCCGCGGAAGATCTTGAGCGAACCGCCATCCCAGTATTCGAGGACGTCGTGATGGGCCGTGAAACCCGTATCGATGAAGGCGCGCAGATTCTCGCGGATGGCCTCGCGTCCCCGCCAATCAGCAACACCGAGGTTACCGATAGCGTCCTTGGTAAAGCAATCGAATCCTTTACCGAAAGTCTTGTCGTCAATTTCCTTCCAGAAAGCCAACAGCCATTCGGGCGGCTCTTTCTTTGTAAATGTCATCGTTGTCACGGTGTTCTCCTTTGAGGCTAGTGTTTGGGTGTCAAGCAGGGCGGTAGCAGCGCGTGGCATGGAGATCATTGCCGCCGTGCTCAGCACGGGGGACAATGTAAAGGAGATTGCCTTGGCAGCATTGCCAATAACCCCTCGCTTTTCGCCAACCGTTCATTAGGCCTGTGTGCATCCCCGGTTCGGAGGTTGGGGTGGACAGGGTCAATCTACCCGAGCAGAATTGGCGGGAATGCCGAAATCACCTCGGTTCGCGCCAAATGCCGTTCGCGTAGTCGAATTGCTCGCTTTTCCGTTGGTACAGTTGCTGGACGTCACTGGACCGATTCAGGTATTCGCCTCCGCCAACGATTTCGTACTCGAAGCGGGAGGACGGCCGCCCTATGATCTTACGGGTTGTGGCGCAAAGCGGCGCGCAGGTGACGGCTTCGGCCGGACTCAAGCTGTCGACCCTTCCACTTCCGCCCGGCGATGCGGCGGTGGACACATTGATGGTGGCCGGCGGCCAGGGCGTCGAGGCGGCGGCGGCGGATCCTGTGATCATCGAGTGGGTGCAGGCGCGAGCCAAACGGGCACGCCGCATCGCCTCCGTCTGCACCGGGGCATTTCTGCTGGCCGCAACCGGCTCTGCTCGACGGGCGCCGCGCCGCCACCCATTGGTCGTATTGTGCCGAACTCGCCCGCCGCTTCCCCCAGGTGCGCGTCGAATCCGATCCAATCTTCGTGCGCGACGGACCAGTCTGGAGTTCGGCAGGAGTGACGGCCGGCATCGATCTAGCGCTTGCGCTCGTAGAAGAAGACTTGGGACGCACGGTAGCGCTGGCCGTAGCGAGATACCTGGTTGTTTTCATGAAGCGTCCCGGTGGGCAAGCACAGTTCAGCACCGCGCTATCGCTGCAGGCGGCAGACGATGAATTTGGGGACGCTTCACGAATGGATCAACAATCACCTGAGCGATGACCTACCGCTTCCCGTATTGGCCGATCGAGCAGGAATGAGCGAGCGCAGTTTCAGCCGCCACTATGCCGAGGCAACTGGTCTTACCCCCGCCCGCGCAATCGAGCGACTGCGAGTCGAAGCGGCGCGGCGATTGCTATCGGAATCCGGCCTGCCCGTGAAGCGGATATCTCAGCGGTGCGGTTTTGGCTCCGAGGAAACGATGCGCCGAAGCTTCCTGCGACTGCTGGCAGTCACCCCCCAAGAGTATCGCACGCGGTTCAGCGCGTGACGGCTACCGCAGGCATTGCGCGACCCAGCCGCACAGCAATTGGTTCCGTTCATCGGTGCGGCAACGCTGGCTTGCGGCGGAATTGGCTGGCCTTTCGGGCAGCTCCGACAAGCCGCTTGCCGAGGGTAGCTGAAGGGGCGCCGGCTCCAGTACACCATCGGATACGCTAAACCAGGTGCTGGGTTCGAGCGCACGAATATACACATAGTCCCCGTCACGCACTCGAGCATCGCACGTGCTTGGTCGATTCGGATTGGTCACATCGGCCTTGTACAACACGAATATCGAAGCGTCGGACCGATGTTTGGCATCGGCGGCTGCGGCCGCGGGCGACGAAACCCGCAAGTACCGATGCGATGTGACATTCCAGAGATAGATCAAATCGCCGTCGAAAAGTCGATGCGGGCCTGGCCGTGGAGACGGTGTATGCAATAAATCGACGCGCCATGTATGACGCGATTTGTCAGCGGCATCGGGAGATGACTGATCGGTTGAAAATTCTACAAAGCTTCGATCGAGGATGGTGGGACCGGACCGACCGAGGCTCGAAAGGCGGATGATCACCAGGGTCGGCGCACCGTCCGCCTTTGGTTCACAAGGAGCGACCTGCCGACTTCGATCGAGCTCCAAGGAGCAGTCGCGCGGGTCCATGGTGTCTCCCGCCTCGGACAGCGGCTCGGGCTGAATCATGCTACAGGCACTGGCACACAGCAGGTTGAGCGCGAGCACAATGATCCGACTTCCGTATCTCCCCCGCTGGCGTGCCACGGTCGCGGCCGTACTTGGCGGCGGCGTCGTGCAGGGCGGCGTTTCGTATTTGTTTTTCAAGCCTTGGTATCGCCTACTTGCAACAGGGAAAAACGCAGCTCGCCGATCAGGCATTTGCAGTGATGGTCACGACTTCAAGTGGGAGTATTTGGCAAACCCTTGCGTGACGATCTCCCTCCCTCATGTCGGCATCATCCGGCCGACCTCGTCGGCATGGTCTCGGTTCATTGCAGCGCGCCCACATGATCGCCTCCATGTCGTACCTTCGCTGATTTTATAAATTCGATGCCTAATGCTGCGCAGAGTTCCCTCGGAGAACGTGGCCATGTTCATACGCGGTAAACATTCGGCTATCATCGAGTTCTGCGCCGAGTTCGTGGGCGGGCGTACTCCAAGCGAGGCCAATGACATGGCGCTTCCCGGCAAAATCGACCTTGATTCAATTCGCCGCGAAGTGCTGACGACTGTCCACGGGAATTGGAAGCTGCTGCTATTCAACGGCGTCATCACCATCGTCCTCGGATTTCTTGCGATCGCATTGCCACAAATATCGACGTTGGAAATTGAGTTACTGGTCGGCTGGCTGTTGGTCGTCGGCGGGTTCATTCGGAACGTGACGCTCCTCGGGACGCCGCAAATGCCAGGGTTTTGGTGGTCCCTATTCTGCGGCGCGCTCGCCGTCGTGCTCGGAGTGCTGTTGATCGGTCATCCACTACGAGGCATCGTCACGCTGACCGCGATATTAACGATCTTCTTCACGGTAGAGGGAGCTGCGGCGATCTTTGTCGCCCTCGCTTTCCGTTCCTCTTTGAAGAACTGGATGTGGATACTGGCGAGTGGTCTGATCAATTTGGTGTTGGCGGGCCTAATTTGGAATGGATGGCCCAATACTGCCAAATGGGTGATCGGACTGTATCTCGGCATCAATATGGTCTTCTTGGGCTTACCGATGATCATGACGGCGCTCGCCGCACGAAGTGTTCGCAGCACGACGGTGTAGGCCGTCAACGCTTCGTTGCCACCCACCTTTTCGGGTCCCCACTTCGTGATGCGGCGAGAGAGTGACCGCGTTGCCTTTTGCCAGCTTGGACGTACCTTCTTTACCTTTGTTACCTCTTCAGAAAACACTGGAGACGATCCAAAAATCCGGACCTACGGAACGATGCAATCCCGCGTAATCAGCGGCGGACGCTACGATGATTAGAGCCTTGAGTCGGTTATGTCAGTGTGATAACCCTTTATCGGTGACAGGACCTCACGACCCAGGCATGGATACGCTGCTGGACCTTGACGGTTCAGTGCTGCGCGAACGAGGAATCATCACGTGACAACATTAAAGGTTGGAATTTCTACATATGCAGAAATGAAGGCTCGAACCCTCGCGGTGGCGCGCGGGGAGTATCGGGTGGCCGACGAGCCGACGGGTCTGGTTCACCTCGACCGAATCCTTTGCAAAGGTGCTGTCCGCCGGTAATCGGGAATTGCTGCGCATCATTAGCGAATCGGCACCGGCCTCCATCGAGGAATTGGCGCAGCTTACCGGGCGCGCAAAGTCGAATCTGTCGCGAACATTGAAGACGATGGCGGGATATGGACTCATTCGACTCGAACCGGGCGAGCGCGGCCGAATTGCGCCGAAAGTTACCTATGACCGGGTAGAGCTGGACCTGCCAATCACCCGCGTGCGTAAACGCCGACGAAAGTTGGTAGAGTTCGGCTCTAACCGGCCACAGGAATCGTTCGCTGATTTGTGTTTGGCGCCTGAAAACCGCCATTTGCGTTGCGCCAAGGGTTTCGGCGGCACGTAAAATGTTGGAGGCGTGTGCACGCTCGTCCAAGCGTTCGTGCGGCCAGTGAAAACGACCGCACGACCGCGACGCAATACGCTGGAACTAGCAATTCGATTTCACGAAAGAGCAAGGGGGTGATCCTCGATGTGCAGGCGCCCCGCAACCGACTGAAAAATCCTTGCGGCTACCAGGAATTCATCCGTGTCGTCGCCTCTGAAGGCCTCAGACCGCCAAATCCAGATCAGGCCGCCGTCTGTCGCCGCGCCTCCTCTCGCCGGTCGCGAGCGGACGAGGTGGATGGTGCGCAAAGAGGATTCGAACCCCTGACCCACGCATTACGAATTCGCAGGTCTATACCACGGCTTATATTGATCAACAACGTGCGAACGCCAAGCACTGTTTACGTCAGGGAAGAGCAGCGAAAATCTCTTTGTGCTGGTACGAAACTGGCTACAGTGAACAGCGCAACACGCATTGCGACATCCCGCTATTCCGTCTCGGGCGGAGCGGCCTCGACCCACGGGTTGAACACCGTAACGCGGGCCTTTTCGAAGTCACTGGTGTCACGCGAGACGATCGTTAAGTCGTGATGCTGCGCCGTCGCGGCGATGATGAGGTCCGGCTGCGAGAATGTATGACCGATCTTGCGCCCCTCCTCGACTAGGAGCCTCCATTTGAGCATCACATCCTCCGTGATCGGCAGCACCCTTTGCTCGAACATTGGGCGCACCTTGTGGGCGAGCCAGTCGTTGAGTTCGGAACGGCGTGCTACGTCCGGCAAAACCTCAATGCCGAACCGAATCTCCGCCAGCGTGACGACGCTGATATAGAGCAATTCAAGAGGTTGCTTGGCGACGAAGCCGACAACCTTGGGTTCCGGTTTCGGGCGCCGAAGCTCGGACAGGATGTTCGTGTCGAGCAGCCATCGCATCACAACGATACATCGCGAACAGGCATGGTGCCGCGCCTCGGCGCGATCTCGATGTCGCGGTGGGGGGACGCCTGCATGGCTTCAATGAGTGCCTGGCCGGTCGCGCTACCTTTGAGACGGCGGAACTCCTCAGCCGCAATGACGACCACCTCGTCGCGTCCATGCACGGTGACGTGCTGCGGTCCCTCGCTTCGTACCTTACGGACGAGTTCGCTGAAGCGCGCCTTGGCATCCTGCAAAAGCCAGTAGCCCGAACGTCCCTTCGGAGGGCGGGCCTTACCGCCTTTCGACGTCGACAGCTTCGATTTAGATAATCTAGTCATTCTGACTAGAATAACCCAGAAGACCCGCTCGTTCAAGGAAATGACCTGCTGGCACTCCACGGTCCAAAGATGACTTAGGAAACGGCCGGTGACGGCACCGACTTCCGCTGATGTTCTTGACAACGGCGGATAGCGCTCAAGTTCTCTATACCGCTGACATGCGCGCACTCGAGAGCGACGAGATTTTCGTCGATTTCGTCACCGGCAACCACGACGCGTTTGTGATCGAAGACGCGGATCACTTGTTGAAGGCACGCTCCAACGGCAATGTGGATTTGCACCGGTTCCTGGCCGTGGCGGACGGTGTGGTGCGGGCGCAGGGCCGGAAGATCATCTTTACCACCAATCTGCCTAACATCGGCGACATCGACGAAGCATTAGTGAGACCGGGCCGCTGCTTTGCGACGGTGCGCACTCGGGCGCTGGATCGACGCGAGGCCACATCGTTGTTGACGCGGATTGCCGCCGCACGCTCGCAGCAAAACAAGCCGGCAAATGTAGTGGCGTTGGCACCGGATATGCGCTCAACAACGCTCGCAACGTTGTATCGACTGGTGGATGCTGAGGGCTGAGCGACGACGACTGGCCAGTAGCCTCGAACAGACATTGCCGTTTCGGACACATACCCATCTGTCCGGAATGGACCTAGCCAAAGTGGACGCGCAGTCGATCAAGGTACTTCATAAAAATCCGTCTCACGAACTCCCCCATGTCACGAGGCCTGCGCCACCGGCGCCAGTGGCAGCGGTTCGATCGCGATCCTCGTGTGTAGTCGGACGTTGAGCGCATCCAAGATCTTGGCCGCCCGCTCCAGGGTAATTCCGAAGTATTCATTCCGTTCATCGCGCGATACTTGAGATTCATGCACACCGAGTCGGCGGGCGAGTTCTCGCTGGGAAATGCCCTGGGCGATACGGGACGTGATGAGCAGGGGCCCCACGGCGCGCAGGTCGTCCAACTCCGCGAATTCCCCACGCTTCAGCCGCTCATACGCCTCGACTTCCTCCTGCAGCTGCAGGTGGAAGGATTCAATCGGGTCGATGACGCGCTTGATCTCTTCGTCCCCGAGACCCGCCTCTTTGAGCCGGACTCGATGTTCGGTGAGCCTGAGAGATTCCTGAGCGAGCCGCTGGGAGGCCTCTTGGTACTCTGCTTCGTTTCGAATCATGGCGATGCCCCCTATGAACGCACCCTGCTATCCGGCGACTCACCATTCGATCGGTACGTGTGTAGCAGCTGCCTCATGTGCCATCGTTTCCACGGCGTCTTGCAGCAGAGAGATGGCCACGCCGGCCGCGAACGGATGACCCGAATCCAAGCTCATTGACTGCGGCCCGATACAAGAATTTCGTCCGAATGATGCGCACGCGATTCCCCCTCTCACTTGTCGGGATTGGCTAATGTGGATGTCTGGTCCGCCTCGGGCCGCAGCTTTCGACGGAGCCTCGCCTGCTGAAGATCGTTCAACACTTCAAGAAAATAGCCTGGTTCAATAAAAATCCATTCGGTGCCTTCGCACTCCATCGCCGTGCCGACATATCGCCCGACTTCGCGCGTAACGCCATCTGCACCTCGCACATTTATCGCCAAGTGGCATTCAATAACCGTTCATGACTTGCTCCGGGCCGTCACGATGTCTGGGACCTAACGACACGTGCGCATGGACGAGATAGATAGGCTTCTGGCCCGCGTTCGTGATTTTTCCCTGGAAAATGGCTTCGAGACTTTGTTGCCGCTTGGCCTCTTCATCGTCACCTTCCTCTTTGTCCAGCTCGACGCACCCATAAGGTTCGCCAACTGCCAAGGAGAGATGCGGCCGAGGATTCGAATAAACGTGCTAAGTGTCTGTAACCAAGGTATTTTTTCCACTTTGGAATTTGGGATGCCCCCTGATGTGCCCCACGTCGTGCTCGCTGCACCGGATACCGCGCTACAACTCATGCCCTACCCGGCTGCCACTGATTTTGGACTTCCCAGTGCTGATTGAATGGTTGCCCGGTTGCCGCGGCAATCGCGGGCGGCAAGACGAATTCTGAAATTCTATCAATCACGACGCCCAAGCTCGGTGTAGCTTCGACGCCGAGACTCTTGGTGAACGCCGCCCACTGTCGCATGTGATTAAGGTCAGTTGCATACTCCACCGTCAGCCCAATCGGCGACCGGCGTGGAATCACCGTCCTACGGCGTTCGAAAATTGCCCGCACCGCCGCGGCAAGCGTCGACCCCTCGAATTCAAAGTGCCTCGACATGAACCAAAGGTCGTAATAATCCTTCATTCGGCTGTTCGTCATTCGGAGTTGCACCATGGCCTCGAACTTCTCGGCAACAACCGTCTCTCGGGGATAGACGCGGATGCGAGGACGTGACTGACTGAGGATTGACGGAAATTCAGTGATGGCCGGCGTCGGCGTAATTGCATCTCCGAATCCCACGTCGATCTGTAGCCGCAAGACGGCGGTTCCGAGCCTCGCCGTCAACAGTACCCGAAAGCCACCGTATTCCTGTGTTTCGCGAATCTCGGCAACTTTCACACTCGACGCCTCGAAAATTAGCCCATCATCTTCGACGGGTTGCACGCAGATTGAGGCGAAGACTTCCCGAACCACCTCAGCCTCGTCTTGCAGGAACCCTTCCAAATCGAGGTCTTTTGTCGATCGAAAATTCACGCCGCCCCAAAGACGAAAAAGCATTGCGCCTGAGGACGAATCGTTCGCTATGGGTTGATACGGAAAGGCGATAAAGAAACCGCTCGAGCCCGTACCAGATCAGCACCAGATTTGGATCCGTCTTGATGGCAGTCGAGTGATTCAACAGCCGCTGGCGGATGGACGCTGATGTATTTGTGGGTTTATCTTTTGCCACGGTGAAAGCTGCCATTAAATCACTTCGAGATACGGGCGAATAACCGTCGTCACACGGCATACTTTTACCGCCGCCCATAGTTCTTCCCGGGTACAACGCTTTGCGCGCAGCGCCTCACGAAGCGCCTCGATCGCAACGTCAAGACCGATCTTGTTTCTAAATTTGAAGCAATCGGCCACTGTCTTCGCCGGAGAATAGATGCGTACCGGAACGCCATCGATCTTATGGCGCTCAACACCGAATGTAAACGCCGAACTGGAGACTAGCGTCACACGAACTGGGGGGTAGTCGAGCCGAGGCCGCGCCGCCCCCTGCGCTACGGCGATCCAAACTTCATGGGGAGCCTGGGTGCCGATGCCGTGAAACCGAAGGGCTGAAAGTAGACAGATTACCGACTGCGGAACCGCAGCCGCGACCAGCGCGAGCCCGAGATTCTCAGAGTGCTCGGCCTGTGGCAGCACGTACCGCCCGCGACCCACGCGGATAAGCTGGCCTTTGCCCACGAGGCGGCTTATCTCCTGTGGATGGATGCGCAGTCGTGCAAAATCTTGAGATTGCAGCACGGCCTTGGAGCGCGCAGATGCAACAAGCTGCCGGAGATTTGATTTCATGTGAGTAATTATACATAGTTACATGCGACTATGTATGTTTTTTCACAGCAGCCGCGGTACCGAAGACACGCTGATGGGCACCGGTGACAGCGAAAGCTAGAGTTTCACTTCTTGCGACAGGGCTGAACGGCGCTTTCCTCGTCGCATAAAAATCGGTCTGCGCGCCGTTGGATGGATTGAGGGTAAGGTACAAGTGTGGTTGGCGATCCGAATCGAGCGCAGCCGCGACTCTGCATCGGATTCCGCGGAAATGAAACATCAACAGCCTTGATCCCTACGAAGCCCGTCCGTCTATGTAGACGGTCACGCAATTGCAGGCCGTGGTTCACTACGGCGCGCACGAGATTTCTGTGCCGGTTGCACCGTAAGTCGTAATCCGAACGCCGCCAGGATCACCGCTAGGGTATCGAGGCGAGGGTTGCCCCGCTCGGAAAGGGTCCGATACAGCGTCTCGCGGGAGAGCCCGGTCTTGTCGGCCAGTGCGGTCATACCCCCTACAGCATCGACGATGGTGCGTAGCGCAACGGGAACGGCGCGCGCGTCGCCGTCCTCAAGCATTGCTTCAATGTACGCGGCCACCTCCACCTCGTTTCGCAGGTGCTCCGCCGTGATGAACGGGCGGCTTGGCGAGACGGGCTTTGTAGTCTTTCCAGTACGCATGGGCTGTCTCAATATCCTTCGCTTGTGTGCTCTTCTCGCTACCACATAACAGCAGGGATGGTATTCGCGGACTTCTACGCTGTTCACTGTAGCCTAAAAGCTACGCTCCGGGATAGTGCGGGATTTCACAGATCAGCCAGCCATGCGCTTGAAAGGCACCACATTCGCGCCCGCGCGCAGCCCGTCGAGATAATCCGACCACGCCTGCATCATCTTGCGACGCTCCGGCAGGCGTTGGGCCTTGTTGTAGGCCGCTCGCACCTGATTACGCTCGGCATGTGCGAGCTGTAGCTCGATGAGATCCGGGTGATAGCCTTGCTCATTGAGGCACGTGGACGCCAGCGAACGGAATCCGTGGCTCGTCATTTCGTCGGTCGAATACCCAAGCCGCCGAAGCGCGGCGTTCACGGTGTTTTCACTCATCGGCCGAGAACCGCTGCGCAGGGACGGGAACACATACCGGCCGCGCCCGGTGACTGACTGCAACTCGCGCACCAACCCGTGCGCCTGGGTGGATAAGGGCACGACGTGTTGCTCGCGCATCTTCATTTTCTCGGCAGGAATCCGCCACAGTGGTTCGGCGCTATCAAGATCAAACTCGGTCCACTCCGCATGTCGCAACTCGCCGGGGCGCACGAACAGCAACGGCGCCAGCTTCAATGCATACGCAGTGACCACGTGGCCGGCGTAACCATCTATGGCCCGCAGCAACTCACCGATCCGCACCGGTTCCGTGATGGCCGCATGGTGTTCCTTGACCACCGGCGCCAGCGCTCCCTTGAGATCAACCGTGGGATCACGCTCGGCGCGCCCCGTTTGCACGGCATAGCGAAAGACCTGGGCGCAACGCTGGCGGGTACGGTGCGCGGTTTCGTGAATCCCTCGGCCCTCGATGCGCTTGAGAACCTTGAGCACGTCCACCGCGCCGAGCTTGGCGATGGGGCGCGAGCCGATGTACGGGAACACCAATGTTTCAAAGGTCCATCCGGCCTTGGCAAACGTGGACGGCGCCAGTTTCTTCTCTTGCAGGGCCAGCCATTCGCGCGCGACCGCTTCGAACGTATTCGCGGTCGCCAGCTTCTCGGCCTGCCGCTGGCTGCTCGGATCTACGCCGGCAGCGAGTTGCCGGCGCGCCGCGTCGCGCCGCTCGCGCGCTTGTTTCAATGATGTGCCGGGATGGGCACCCAGGGCGAGGCGGTTCTCGCGACCGTCGTGGCGGTACTTGAAGCGCCACAGCTTGCTCCCGGTAGGGGCTACCTCGAGGTATAGGCCTAGACCATCGAACAGCTTGTAAGACTTCTCGCGCGGTTTCGCAGCGCGTATTGCGGTCCGTCAGCATGGGGGCATGGACCTTCCGTGGAGTGACGATGCCCCCAGTTATGCCCCCACGTCGGTCAGGCTGTCAAGATGCGAATCCGGACATTATTGGACGATAAACGCCTTGATTTACAGGGATTTCCGCGTGTCGGGTGGACGTCTGCGGACGTTCTTGGAAGTAGGTGGTGGTGCCGCAAAGAGGATTCGAACCCCTGACCCACGCATTACGAATGCGTTGCTCTACCAACTGAGCTATTGCGGCGTTGCAACCCGAAGGGGGCCGCATTCTAACCCGTGGGACCCACCGACGAAAGGCTGGCGCCGTCCTTTGTGACCTGGCGCAGCGTCTTGGGCAGGGCGAAAATCACGTGTTCCTTGCGCCCCGACAGCTCCTCGGCCACCTCGCCGCCCCACTGGCGAAGCTGGGCAATCACCCCCTGCACCAGAATCTCGGGCGCCGAGGCGCCGGCCGTCACTCCGACGGTCTTGACGCCGTCGAACCACTCGCGGTGCAGATCTTCGGGACCGTCCACCAAGTAGCCCGGCTTTGTCGTTCTTGCCGGCCATTTCGCGCAGGCGATTGGAGTTGGAGCTGGATTTCGAGCCGACCACCACCGAGCACTTCGCAGCGGCCGATCAAGTCCTTGACGGCGTCCTGGCGGTTTTGCGTGGCGTAGCAAATGTCCTCTTTCACCGGCGCCTTGAGTCCCGGAAAGCGGGCCCGCAGCGCCGCAACGATGCGAGGCCGTGTCGTCCACCGACAGGGTGGTCTGGGTGACGAAGGCCAGATGCGCGGGATTGCGGACCACCACGCGGGCGACATCCTCCACCGTCTGAATCAGATAGATCGAGCCGCCCAGAGTGGCGTCGAACTGTCCGATGGTGCCCTCCACTTCCGGATGTCCGGCGTGGCCGATCAAGAACACCTCGCGCGCCTCGCGGGCATAGCGCGTGATTTCCATGTGCACCTTGGTCACCAGCGGGCAGGTGGCGTCGAAGACGTTCAGCAGGCGGCGCTCGGCTTCCTGCTGCACCACGCGAGGCACGCCGTGGGCGCTGAATATCACCGTGGCGCCGTCCGGCACCTCGTGCAATTCATCGACGAACACCGCGCCGATGGTGCGCAGGCGGTCCACGACGTACTTGTTGTGGACGACTTCGTGCCGCACATAGATGGGCGCGCCGAACAGCACGACCGCCCGCTCGACGATGTCGATGGCGCGGTCCACACCGGCGCAGAATCCGCGCGGATTGGCTAAGTAGATTTGCATCAGGTTTTCCGTTTCGCTTCGAATAAGGCATCCAACAGCAGGCAGGCGGCACCGACCGTGATCGCCGAATCCGCGACGTTGAATGCAGGAAAATACGCTCGATCCCAGTGAAAGTGTATGAAATCGATCACGTACCCCAGGCGGATGCGATCGATGACATTGCCGAGCGCGCCGCCGAGCACCAGGGCAAGGCCCGCCGCGAGCAGGGCATGAGCGCCGCGCGGCAGCTTGATCAGCCAGATCGATGATGCCGATGCTGACCACCACGGCGAGGCCGATGAACACCCAGCGCTGCCAGCCGGAGGCCGAGGCGAGAAAGCTGAAGGCGGCGCCGACATTGTGCATGCAGGTGATATCGAGAACGGCCAGGACTCGAGTGAACTCGAATTCCAGGAAATGCCGGGTGATATAGGCCTTGGAGACCTGGTCCGCCAGAACCACGAAGACCGACAGCAACAGCCATGACGCGCCGCTCGGCCGCGTTTCTCTCAGTGGTCATGCGAATTGACGCTCCTCACCGGGACCCTCGACGTTGACGACGCAGCGCGCGCACAGTTCCGGGTGCCGCGGGTCGCTGCCGACATCGCTGCGCAGATGCCAGCAGCGCACGCACTTGGGCTGGCTGCTGGGTTTGACCTCGATCCACACGCCGGGTTCGCTGGTCGGAACCGTCGAGGCGGGCGGCGTATCGGTTTCGACGACATGCGCCTGGCTGGTAATCAGCAGAAACCGCAGCTCATCGCGCAGCGCCGCGAAGCGCCCGGCTTGCGCCGCCGGTGCGAATACCGTCACCTCCGCCTCGAGCGGCGCGCCGATCTCCCCCGCCGCCCGCAAGCGCTCGAGATCCCGCGCCACATCCGCCTTGAGCGTGATCAATGCGTTCCAATCGATGGCCGACACGCGCTCGGCGCCCGCGGGAAACTGATGCCAGGTGTTCAGGAACACCGATTCGTTGTGGACGCCCGGCAGGAAGCCCCAGACCTCTTCGGCGGTGAAACTCAAGATGGGCGCCAGCCAGCGCACCATGGCCTGCGCCACGTGGTACATGGCCGTCTGCGCCGAGCGGCGCGGCGCGCTGGCGGCGCCGGTGGTGTAGAGCCGGTCCTTGATGATGTCCAGATAGAAGCCGCCGAGCTCGACCACGCAGAAATTATGGATTTTCTGATAGATGTCGTGAAATTCGTAGTTGCGGTAGGCCGTGACCACATCGTTTTGCAACGTGAACGCCTTGGGCGATGGCCCATTGATCGATGGCCACCAGATCATCGAAGGGCACCGCATGCTGCGCCGGATCGAAGCCGTGCAGATTGCCCAAGAGAAACCGCAGCGTATTGCGCATGCGGCGATAGGAATCGGCCATGCGCTTGAGGATTTCATCCGACACGCTCATCTCATTGGCATAGTCGGTGGCCGCCACCCACAGGCGCACCACGTCCGCGCCCAGGGTGCTGGTCAATTTCTGCGGCACCAGCGTATTGCCGATGGACTTGGACATCTTGCGGCCCTTCTCATCCACCGTGAAACCGTGCGTCAGCACGCCGCGATACGGCGCGCGGCCGTGCATGGCCACCGAGGTGAGCAGCGAACTGTGGAACCAGCCGCGGTGCTGGTCCGACCCTTCCAGGTACAGATCGGCGGGCACCGTGATCTCCGGGCGCGATTGCGACACGCAATGATGCACCACGCCGGAATCGAACCACACGTCCATGACGTCCGTGGCCTTGTCGTACTGATCCGCCTCGGCGCCCAGCAGCGCCGCGGCGTCCAGATCGAACCAGGCGTCGATGCCGCCCTTCTCGACTCGCTGCGCGACCTCTTCGATCAGCGCAGCGGTTCGCGGATGCAACTCGCCCGACACCTTGTCGACGAACAAGGGGATGGGCACACCCCAGGTGCGTTGCCGCGACACGCACCAATCCGGACGGCCGGCGATCATGCTGCTGATGCGCTGCTCGCCCCAGGCGGGCATCCAATCCACATGCGAGATGGCTTCGAGCGCGCCCTTGCGCAGGCCCGCCTGCTCCATGCTGATGAACCACTGCGGCGTCGCGCGAAAAATCACCGCCGTCTTGTGGCGCCAGCAATGCGGATAGGAGTGATGGTAGGGCTCGTCTTTCAGCAGGCGGCCGCTGTCGAGAAGCACCTTGATGACGTGCGCATTGGCGTCGAACACCTGCTCGCCCGCGAACAGCGGCGTCGAGGGCAGGAATCGGCCGTCGCCGCCCACCGGATTGTCGATTTCCAGGCCGTAGCGGCGGCCCACGATGTAGTCCTCGAGACCATGCCCGGGCGCGGTATGCACGGCGCCGGTACCGGCATCGAGAGTGACATGATCGCCCAGAATCACCGGCACCTGCCGATCGTAAAAGGGGTGCTGCAGCAGCAGGTGCTCGAGCGCCGCGCCTTTGACGGTGCGCGATCTGGACCCAATAGGTGACTCCCAAGGACTTCATCACCGAGTCGACCAATTCGTCCGCCAGCACCAGACGTTCGAGCGCCGCCGCCCAACTCGAATTCAATCAGCGCGTAGTCGAACTGCGGATGCACCGCCACCGCGCGATTCGCCGGCAGGGTCCAGGGCGTCGTGGTCCAAATGGCCAGCGATGCCGGCACTTCCGACGGCTCGCCGCCCGCCGATGCCGAAGCGCTGCGCCAAATCAGCGGAGTCGACCACCGGGAAGCGCACATAAATGCTCGGCGAGGTTTTGTCCTCGTACTCGACTTCCGCCTCCGCCAGCGCCGAGCGGCAGTTCAAGCACCAGTGCACGGGCTTGAATCCCTTGTACACATGGCCGTTCTTGATGATGAGGGCGAAGGCGCGCAGCTGCTCGGCCTCGAAACGCGGCGCCATGGTCAGGTAGGGATGATCCCAATCGCCGAGCACACCCAGCCGCTTGAAATCGCTGCGCTGCGCATCGATCTGCTTGTGCGCATACTCGCGGCAGGCCGCGCGAAACGACTTGGCGTCGATCTTCTGCCCGACGCGCCCATGGGTCTTCTCGACCTGCATTTCGATGGGCAGCCCGTGACAGTCCCAGCCCGGTACATAGGGGGCGTCATAGCCGTCCAAGGTGCGCGACTTGACGATGATGTCCTTGAGGATCTTGTTGACCGCGTGCCCCAAGTGGATGGCGCCGTTCGCATACGGCGGACCGTCGGTCAGCATGAACGCCGGCCGGCCCTTGGCGACGGTGCGAATTTTCTCGTACAAGCCGCTGCGTTCCCACGCCGCGAGCATTGCCGGCTCGCGGTTGGCGAGATCCGCCTTCATCGGGAAACCCGTGTTCGGCAAATTAATCGTCGCTTTGTAATCAACCATAGTAATCAGCCACAATTCACCTTCGACAAGAGATCGCGCGCACGTGCGCCATCGACCTTCATTTGCACCATCATCGCATCCAAGGAATCGAACTTGACTTCATCGCGCAGCTTCGCGACGAACTCGACCTCGATCGCGCGGCCATAAAGGTCGCCGGAAAAATCGAACACATGCGCTTCGAGCAAGGGCTCGATGCCATTGACCGTGGGCCGCGTGCCGAGGCTCGCCACCCCGGGCAGCGGACGCGCCTCGATCCCATGAACCCACACCGCCAATATGCCCCACACCGGCGATTTGCGGCGCATCAATCGCAGGTTCGCCGTCGGAAAGCCGAGCGTGCGGCCCAACCGGCGGCCCGGCACCACGCGACCCATCATTCGATACGGGCGGCCCGAGCAAGCGCGCGGCGCCGGGATAATCCGCGCACTCCAACCGCTCGCGCACCGCCGTACTGCTCACCCGCACGCCATCGAAGACGAAGGGCGCGATCTGCTCGACGCCAAACCCGTGTGCCTCGCCCGCGACCCGCAGGCTCTCGATGGTGCCGCCGGCATTGCTGCCATAGCGAAAATCATCGCCGACCACCATGTGCCGCACGCCCAGCTTCTCGACCATCAATTCATCGACGAAGCACTCGCGGCGTCATGGCGCGCATGCACTCGTCGAAACGCAAGGTCACCAAGCGCTCGCACTCCCTGCGCCGCCAGCGCGAGAAACTTCTCCCGCCACCGCGTCAGGCGCGGCGGAGCGCCGTCGGGATCGATGAACTCCTTCGAACTCGGCTCGAATACCAGCACCGTTGCCGCGGAGCGCAATTCGGCGGCCCGCGCCTTGAGCACGCCGATCATCTGCTGGTGGCCTAGATGCACGCCGTCGTAGTTACCCACGGTCAGAACGCAGCCCCGGTGGCGCCGCGAGATGTTATGTAGACCGCGAACTAGTTCCATGGCGAAAGGCTGTGATTATACTCAGGTTTCCCACTCATTCAGTGACCCCACTATAGCAAGCGCCAGGCGCCGCCCGGGCTGAGACGTTGACAAGCGCAGAGGCCAATCGGCAAGCTACGCGGCTCTTTTGGGGTCCGATTTGGACCCGAGTCTAGTGAGGAGTCCGCGCTTGGCGAATACGAAATCTGCTGAAAAAGCTGCCCGACAGTCGACGGTGCATAGGGCCCGTAACGACGCGCTCACCTCGCAGCTGCGCAGCGCCATCCGCAAGGCCACCCTCGCGCTCAAGGCCGGCAAGCACGACGAGGCGGCCTCCGCCCTCGCCGCCGCGACGCCGGTGATCGACAGCATGGTCAACAAGGGCATCATTCACCGCAATAAGGCCGCGCGGCATAAGAGCCGTCTGACCAAGCAGGTTCGCGCGCTCGCCAAGTAGCCTCGGCAGGCGCTCGGTATGAGGCGATGACAGAAAAGCCGGCCTCGTGCCGGCTTTTTTATTCCTGCGAGACGGACGCGGCTCCGTGCCGCTGCGGCCGGCGCCTCGGCATCCGCATCGGCGGAGATCGCCGGGACCCGCGGATGCTCCTCGAGATAGCGCATCACCGCCTGCTTGAGTTCGTCCGTGCCGGCACCCGTGGCGCCGGAAATGCGAAAGACCGGGCCTTTCCAGCGCAGGCGCCGCACGATGTCCTTGGCGCGCCGCTCGGCTTCGGCCGGCTCCAACAGATCGATTTTATTGATGAGCAGCCAGCGCTCTTTGGTGCCTAGATCGGCGGCGAACTTCTTCAGCTCGGCGACGATGGTGCGCGCGTCCTTGACCGGATCGGCGTCGGGATCGGGCGGTGCGATGTCGATGAGATGCAGCAATACCCGGGTCCGCTGCAGGTGCTTCAAGAAACGAATGCCGAGACCCGCGCCGTCCGCCGCTCCCTCGATCAGGCCCGGGAATGTCCGCCATCACGAAGCTGCGGCCCGGGCCCGCGGTAACCACCCCGAGATTGGGATACAGAGTGGTGAAGGGATAATCCGCCACTTTCGGGCGCGCCGATGAGACCGCGCGGATCAATGTGGATTTGCCGGCATTGGGCAGTCCCAGCAAGCCCACATCGGCGATCAGCTTCAGTTCCAGCATCAGCTCGCGCTTCTCGCCGGGCAGCCCCAGGCCTGATTTGCGCGGCGTGCGGTTGGTGCTGGATTTGAAGCGGGTGTTGCCCCATCCGCCCTTGCCGCCCTTGGCCACCAGCAAGGTCTGGCCTTCGGCGGCGAGATCGCCCAGCTGCTCGCCGGTGTCCCGGTCGGACACCACGGTGCCGACGGGGATGGACACATAGATATCGTCGCCGCCATGTCCGGTGCAGTCGTTGCCGCTGCCGCTCTCGCCGTTCTGGCCCTTGTAGGTACGCGAGATGCGAAAGTCGGCCAGGGTATTCATGCCCTCGACCGCCCTCAGGTACACGCTGCCGCCGTGGCCGCCGTCACCGCCGTCCGGACCGCCGAAGGGCACGAACTTCTCGCGCCGAAAGCTGACGCAGCCGCGGCCGCCGTTGCCGGCCTGCACCTTGAGCTTGGCTTCGTCGACGAATTTCATGGGTGACTCACTCGCGCGCAGTGGGCGCGCAAACAAAAAGGGGGCAGGTTGCCCTACCCCCTTCACGGATTTCGATCGGCGAGCCTCAGACGGCCCGCCGCGCGTCGCTACTTGGTAACGACGTTGACGTAGGTGTGCTGCTCGGCGCCCTTGACGCGAAACTCCACGACGCCGTGGGCCTTGGCGAACAAGGTGTGATCGGTGCCGATGCCGACGTTCACGCCGGGACGGTACACCGTGCCGCGCTGACGGATCAGGATGTTGCCCGCGAGCACATCCTCGCCGCCGAACTTCTTGACGCCCAGACGCTTGGAATGCGAATCGCGGCCGTTACGAGTACTGCCGCCCGCTTTTTTGTGTGCCATGAGGGTGTCTCCTGAAAATCTTTAAGCGACGATCTGCGTGATCTTCACATCGGTGTAGGGCTGCCGATGAGTCTTCTCGCGCTTGTAATGCTTGCGGCGGCGGAACTTGACGATGCGCACCTTGTCGCCCTTGCCATGACTCTCGACCGTTGCGACCACCTTGGCCGAACCCACGTAGGGAGCACCGATGGTCACCGAGGATCCGGCGCCGACCAGCAGCACCTGATTGAATTCGACGCTGGCGCCCTGGTCTGCATCGAGCTTCTCGATACGCACCACGGCACCTTCTTGAACGCGGTACTGTTTACCGCCCGTGGCAATCACGGCATACATGTTTGGAACTCCGAGAGCGGCTTGAATGGGGCCGCAAAAGAGCCGCGAATTGTACGGGTTGGCGGTCTTTAGGTCAAACTGGCGCACCCAGAGCGCGGGGCGCTGCGGCTCCGACCCTTGGCCGGCACGCCCACCGCGTCGCCCTAGCCAGAGCATTCTTAGGTACCATGGCGCATTCGCTTGAGCGCTTCATGACACTAGAACAGATTCGTGGCTTGGTAACTGCTGATTTTGAGGCCGTCGACAGGGTCGTCAAACAGCGTTTGCACAGCCAAGTAGCGCTGGTCGACCAGGTCGCCACCTACATTATCTATTCCGGCGGCAAGCGCCTGCGCCCCCTTTTGGTGCTGCTGGCGGCCCGCGCCTGCGGCCATACGGCCGGAGCGGCACATCGACGCCGCCGCCATCATCGAGTTCATCCATACCGCCACCCTGCTGCACGACGATGTGGTCGATGGCTCCTCGCTGCGCCGCGGCCGCGATACCGCCAACGAGGTGTTCGGCAATGCCACCAGCGTCTTGGTGGGCGATTTCCTGTACTCGCGCGCCTTTCAGATGATGGTCACGCTGGACCGCATGCGCATCATGCAGATTCTCGCCGATGCCACCAATGCCATCGCCGAGGGCGAAGTGCTGCAGCTGATGAACGCGCGCGACGCGAACACCACCGAAGCGCGCTACATCGACGTCATTCGCCGCAAGACCGCCTGCCTGTTCGAGGCCGGGGCGCAGATCGCCGCGGTGTTGAGCGATGCCCCGCCCCAGATCGAGGAATCGCTGGCGCGGTACGGCCGGCATATCGGGACGGCGTTTCAGCTGGTCGACGACGCGCTCGACTATCAGGCCGATGAAGCCAGCTTGGGAAAACACCTGGGGGACGACCTGGCGGAGGGCAAACCCACTCTGCCCCTTGATTTATGCAATGCAGCACGGCAATGACGACGAGCGCGCCATGATCCGCCATGCCATCGAGCATGGCGGCTTGGGTCAATTGGCCGAAATCACACGCGCCGTTGCAAGCCTCGGGGGGCTTGCGTACACTGCGCGCCTCGCTCAATGCGAGGCAGATCAGGCGCTTGCTGCGCTGGCGCCCCTTCCCGAAAGCGCCTTCAAAGAGGGCTTGAGCGAACTGGCGAAGTTCGCGGTGGCACGCAAGAACTGATTTCGCGCCGATTCGGGGTGTAGCTCAGACTGGTAGAGCGCTACGTTCGGGACGTATAGGTCGCAGGTTCAAATCCTGTCACCCCGACCATTGATTTTACAGCACTTTCCAAACCTACATTTCCCTCTGGGGGCGATCCTGGGGGCGAGATTCAGACTTGGTGAGGCTAGGGGGTATGCGCCCGGGTTCCAATTGGTCACCGCGAGTAGCCACTAACGCATTTTCAAGATGATGACCTGATCGCTAGTTGGATTGGTCGTCTTCCGTAGTTTTGCCACTTGCGTGGCGGTGACTGCTGGCGCTTGATTGCCCCAGCGATTGCGCATGAAGGTGATAACGTCGGCGGCATCCTGGTCTGATAATTGCTGCCGGAATTGCGGCATGCGGTAGGCGTCAGGCGTACCCTCGACGACGAGTGGTACCGAACCGTTCAGCACCACATTGATGAGCGAAGACGGATTCTCGTCAAGCACGACGGGGTTGCCGGCGACAGCCGGCATATACGAGGTGAAGCCCTTGGCGTCGAAACCATGACAGCTCGCGCAATCGCTCGCGTAGATAGCAGCACCAGGTTGCGTTGTGGGACTGTTGCGTAACGCGTCCGTTGTCGCATTGTCATAGGCGACAGCCTGCTGCGCGGATGTCGCCGGCAACGATTTCAAATAGACTGCGATGGCGTCGATATCGCTGTCCGAAAAATAAGACGTGGAGTTGTTGATAACATCGGTCATCGATCCGAACGCAGAACCGACTCGGTTGTGGCCACGCTTGAGAAACTCGCCGATGTCCTTCGTCGACCAGGTACCGAGGCCGGTCCGCATGTCGCCGCAAAGACTTGGCGCATACCAAGCGTCGAGCTCCGCTCCGGCGAGAAAGTTCGCGCTGCTGTCATCGAGCAGGCTCTATTGGGACACGGCCTTGTCTTGGCATCCCGCGAATTTGCGCATGCTTCGCTCGGTGGTCGGCATGGGTCAGGTGCTGTTTGGCTCCGATTATCCGTATCTTCGCCGAGACCTCGCCGTCTCGTGCCGCCACGAAGTCGAATCGAGCGCGGAGCTGCAAGCCAATGAAGCCCGCGCCGTTCTGGCCGGCAACGCGCTCAAATTGTCCCCGCGGTTTACAGGCGACGCGGCGACTCAAACAAAAAATACCGCCTGATATCCCTGATCGCCCAGGAGTAATGCCATGTCCGCTATGTTCCCTTCGCCGGTCGCCTATTGATCGGGCTGCCCTTCGCGATGAGCGGACTGAGTAAGCTTGGAGCCATTGGCCCGACCACCGAAGCGATTCGTTCGGTGGGTCTGCCCTTCCCGCCTCTGGCTCTTGCCGTTTCCGTCGCCGTCGAATTGGGTGGCGGTCTTTTTCTGATCGCCGGATTGAAGGCTCGCACTGTCGCTGCGGTGCTTGCGCTGTTCTCTCTCGTTACCGCGGCGACATTCCATAGCCACTTTGCGGACCAGAACCAAATGATTAATTTCCTCAAGAACGTCATGATGGCAGGTGGCTTGCTGCAAATCGTCGCATTCGGTGCTGGTGCACTCAGTGTCGACAACCGCCACACGGCGCCCAAAGGGTGAGAATGCGTCATGCCGCGTCTGATCAGGTAGCCCGCTACCGGCATCAGATGCTTAGAGGCATCCGACTCTTCGGCACCACTCATCGCGCACGCCTATTTGACCCAGTTTTCTATCTCGAGATCTTGGACGCGACCGAACTCATCGGTATTGTTGGTCACGAGAGTGATGCCGAGAGAACGAGCATGCGCCGCGATGAAAAGATCGTTCGCGCCGATCATCATTCCCCGCACTTTGAGCGCTGCACGGATCTGGGCATAGTGAAGGGCTGCTTCGTCAGGAAACTCCAAAACCTCGACGTGCCGCAGATACTCGTCAAGGGCAGCATGATCCTGTTGTCGTCGGGGAGACACTTCAACCCCGAACAGCAGCTCCGACTTGGTAATAACGGAGATGCAGACGGCGCCGATGGGCACCTTCTGCAGCCTTCTCAGAACCGCGTCATGGGAACGCTTCATGATGTAGGACGATATGTCCGTATCGAGCATGTACTCTGCCATCAGAGTTCGCGCTCCTGGATCGGCAGCTCATCGACCCCCTCCATGAACTCCTTCGAGGCGACAGGCCCTGAGGTGAGATAGGCAGACCAATCCATCGGGCGGGCGGAAAGAATGACATCATCGCCTTGCCTACGAATAAACACCTCAGAAGTATTGAACTGAAACTCCTTCGGAAGCCGGACCGCTTGGCTGCGGTTGTTCATGAAAATCTTGGCTGTACGCTGCATGGATTATCTCCATAGAATTGGCATATACATAAGTATATGCCATCGTCAATTCGATTGCCAAGCGCCACTCCGAGTCATCCGCCAGCCTGTGCTGATGGTTTTATCATGCAGCGGCGAAAATTATAACTATATGTTTTTGTTATACTTTATAACTCACTGCGTTCGGGACGTATAGGTCGCAGGTTCAAATCCTGTTACCCCGACCATTCATTTCGTTCTTTTCGTGCGAATCCATGCCGGATCAGGCCCTAAGGCTTCTTGCTTTGCTCTCCTTGGTCCCATGGATTCAGCACAGGCACGCCGGCCGCGATAAAGGCGGCAGTATCGCGTGTGACCACCGTGAAACCATGCGCCGCAGCGATAGCGGCGATCTGGCCATCCGCCATGGAAATCGTTCGGCCGGACGCGCGGGCTCGGCTGATGCGCGCCGCATAGATTGTGGCCGCCTGCTGATCAAAAGACAGAATGCGTGGCCCGAAGAGTGTCGCGAGGAGTTCGGTTAGGGCGGCGGCGAGCCCGTCCTTGCGCTTTCCGTCCGGGAGCAATTCGACCTCAAGCAACAGCTCCGACAGACTGATTGAAGTGAGATACAAAGTCTCGGCAATCTGTTCATCGAGCCAAGCCTGCACCCCCCCGATCCGCGTCGGGTTTCATGGGCTCAGAAACGACATTCGTATCGAGAATGATCACTCGAACGACGCTGCGCGCGGTGAACTCTCATCACGGGCAACCTCCAGATCGAGCCCACCAAAACGCTGCCCAAACGCGGCGAGTGCCGAGCCGATCTTCACTCGCCCCTCCGGTCGCACGGCCTCCTCCAGAATCGCCCTGATTTCTGCCTCCGTGCTCCGACCATGCTGAGCCGCTTGCAAGCGAAGTGCGCGGTGTGTCTCCTCGGGTAGATTGCGGACAGTGGCGACAGCCATGACGATTTCATCTCCTTATATGCGCTGTCAGTGCTCGCGTTCGCCCATCAAACTGCATGCTTACATCGGTAGACCCTGGGCGCCAGCAGCACCGGATATTCGATCACCTGGGATTGCGGATGTACCGCGTCGCCGACGCCAAAATCGATCTGCACGGTCTGTCGAACGTTGTCGAGCCGCGCCGTCACGTCACACTCTCGAGGTACGGGCTGATGACCCGGACCTGGCGCAGCAGGCGTGCGAAATGAAGGATCTCCCGGTTGCTGATTCGTTTTCGCTCCCGTGCGAAACGCAGCGCCTCTCGTCGAAGTCTGAGTAGACTTGGCGGTGACAGATCAACTTGACCCTGCCACTTTGAGGCCGGGCACGTTCGAGAAATGCTTGAGATTGTTGGTAACCACGGTCATCCCTTGGGAAACCGCGTGTGAAGCGATTAGAAGATCCATATTCCGGATCGGCTTACCGGAACACTCCAAGTTTGAGCGAATCCGTGCGTGGTGGCGTGTAACTTCGTTGGTCCAATCGATCTGCCGGGAAACGCAATTCCGTTCCGGATATTTCCGGCAACCATAGCGGGCTGACCGTCGGTCATGGGCACGGCGGACGGGAAGTGCTCCCATCCGCCGTGCCCTGCTTCAGGCGCGACTCGAGCAAAATCGCGCGCGCTCTTACCAGCCGCGGCCGTGGCCGCGATCATGGTCCTGATCGCCGGCGGCAACGTACGCGACACCGCGATAGACCGTGCCGTAGGTAGGACCCGCGATCGTGCGGAAAGTCTCGCTGGCCACCTTGCCCGTAAGGGCCGTGGCGGTCACTTCGTCGGTGATTTCCACGACACGGTTCGGATCCGCGCCGTTGTCGCCGGAGGCGCTGCTGGTCGAAGTCGCTGCCCACAGTGTCACCGTGCCGTCCTTGTTGACCAGGCCGGTGAGGTTGCGCAGACCGATGGTCGTGACGTTCGGGTACTGGCCGTCGTAGCCCACGAGGTTGCTGTCGACCTTGCCGATCAGGCCACTGGTCAACGTGTAGGCGAGCGTCCAGGTGCCGTTGCTGCCCAGGATCCACTTCTCCAGGCCCGCATGCGCTGCATCGGCGCTGTTGCCCGTGCCCTCGTCGGTCACGTACAGCGTGTGATCGTTGGCGAAGAACAGGGCGAAGGGCGTGTAGTCACCCCCGCTCGTGCCGTCAGCCAGCGATGCCCGGGCGGAGTCGGTCGGGAAACCGTTGAGGATGACGATCGCCTGCTGCCCGGCATTGGCGACGGTCGGCAGCACATTGCCGGCCGCGGGGCCGCTGTTGGGTGCCGGCACGAAACCGGCCGGCGACTGCGGCGCATTGACGACGGTATAGACCGTCTGCACGCCGTTGCTGCCGCTGCCCTTGGTGAAGTACAGCGCGCCGTGGTACTCGGTGATGCCGCGGAAGTTGTCGTCCTTGCCGGGCTTGTCGTCGGCGCCCTTCTTGCCGAGCCCGAACTGCAGCAGCGGGTTGACCTCCGCCGAATTGCCGTCCGGGATGGTCACGCCGGCCGACCAGCCGTTGATCGGATTGACCGCCTCCAGGCCCGTAGTCTCGGTCACATCCGGGGTCGTGCCGTTGCTGGCGGAACCGAACGTCGCGGCATTGCCGTTGTTGGCGTTGCCCACGGTGTAGTACAGCCCGTTCGAGCCCAGCAGGGCCGCGCGGCCGTTGTTGCCGCCGTAGTTGATCGTCGGCGTGTAGGAGAAGTGCCCGTCATCGTCCAGGGAGACGATGGTGCGGTGGAAGGCATAGTCGCTGCCGAAGGCGAAGGTCACCGGATTGGTCGGGTCCTGACCCGCCACGGCATCGGAGTTCGAGACGTCGAGGGCGCCGACGCCCGGGCTGGCATAGCCGACGAACACCAGGTGGTTGCCATGCTCGTCCTGGCCGAGGTGCAGCGCCAGTTCCGACTTGGAGGAGAAGCTGGTCACGACCTGCCCGGTTGGCACACGCAGGCGGTTGAGCACGCGGCCGCTGTTCGGCTCGACAGACGTCAGGTAAATGGGCGAGGTCACGCCGAAGCTGCCGTCGACCGTGTCGTTGTTCCAGACGGTGACGTAGTTGTTGTCGGAGACCGCGGGAATGGTGGCGGTGTTCGTATTGGCCAGCGGCGTGCCGACCGCCAAGGACGCCACCGCCCCGGTCCAGCCTTCGTAGTTGCTGCTGCTGATGACCAGCGAACCGGGTTGCAGGAAGGAGTCATCGGCCGCGGCGGTGCCGACAAGCGCGAATGCGGCGGCGCCGCAGCCCACCAGCAGCGAAACGGCGCTGGCGATCGAAGAACGGACGTTCATGGGAATCCCCTTTGGGTTGGCTAGGAATCGTTGGAATTGCTTGGTCACGCAAAGTAGTCAACCAATATGACAGACACGTGAAGGACACCGCCGCGCCACACCCCCGGGAACCGGGTTACCGAACCGCCCGGCGGTGCCCGTCATCGATTATTTTGCCGATTTCCCACGCGCCGACCGCTTGCCGACGCGGTTTGCGGACTTGGCCCGGCGAGGAGCCACCGACTTCTTTTTCTTGGCGGTTGGTTTATGAGATGGCTTCGGGTCCGCGCCGCCGAAATCGATCCCGAACACGTCGGCCAGTTTCGATGAGTCGAGAATTCGACCGGCGCCCGGCAGTTTCTGAATCGGTGTCCCGCCCTCCCCTGCCCGTGCGATCAACTCTTTGGCGTCGACCTTTCGCAAGCCGAACAGAAGTTCCGGCGCCGAGTCGAGACGGGCGCCGATTCCGTAGAGTGTCGCAGCGACATGCTTGCACATCGCCGCCGAATCCGGACAGCTGCAGCTGAAGGAAATCTCCGTCGGTGACGGGAAGAGGCCGGTTCCGGGGCGGGTGATGCGCTCCATGACGGACGTCGACAGTTGCCCCTGAAGCAGCTCGACCCATGTGTCGATGGAGCGGGCGCAGTCGCGTGCGATCGCCTGCCAGTGGGCGGCGGCCACTTCCCGAATACTCACTGTGATTCGGTACAGACTGGATCCCATCACCTGGGCGGTCACTTCGCCCGGACCGATGTTCAGATCGATCACCGAGCCGTTGCGCAAATAGGTGCGGCCGCGCGGCAGACGGTTCGAGTAGTCGCTGTAGCGCTCGAGGTTCCGGCACCACGCCTTACCCCAGAACGATGTCGCAATTGCGCCTCGGCGTGCGGCGACCGGCGAGAGCATCTGGCCTCCCTTTTGCATTTTCGCCACCGTCCTGTCCGCCGCCTGTCGACGCGCCGCCGCGGGAACATACGGCTTCCAGGGAAAATACATCAGCCTTGCTCCAATGTTCGATACAGGTCAGACATTCGCCTGCGCCGAATGAATATCAAGCGCCACCAGATTCAGCAACTCCCGGTCGCTGAGCTCGGTCAGCTGCAGCTCCGCACCGCCTTCGAGTACGTCCTTGACGAGCGACTGCTTCGACTCGATCAGCTGATCGATCTTATCCTCGACCGTGCCGCGACAGACGAACTTATGCACCAGAACATTGCGCGACTGGCCAATGCGGAACGCCCGATCGGTGGCCTGATTCTCGACGGCTGGATTCCACCAACGATCGAAATGCACCACATGCGAGGCGGCGGTGAGATTCAGGCCGGCGCCGCCCGCTTTCAGGGATAGAACGAAGAAGGGAGTCAGCTCATCGTCCTGGAAGCGCCGAACCAGATCCTTGCGCTTCGATACCGGCGTGCCGCCATGCAGAACCAACCCTTCCCGCCCGAATACGTGTCCGAGGAATGCGGCAATCGGCTGGGTCGCCTCGCGGAACTGCGTGAACACCAACATCTTCTCCTGCTTGGCGGCGATCACCTCCGCGAGCTCGCGCAGGCGAGCGAATTTCCCGCTCTCGGTTTCGGCCCACGCTCCGTCCCCTAGCCACTGCGACGGATGATTGCAGATCTGCTTGAAGCGCATCAGGAACGACAGTACGACGCCTTTGCGCCCCATGCCCTCCGATCGATCGAGCGCCTCCGCAAGTTCCTCGACTGCCTTCTGGTACAGGGCCGCCTGCGGAGCGCTCAAGTAGCAGAACGCCTTCATCTCCGTCTTGTCGGGCAGATCGGCGATCACCGACTTGTCGGTCTTGAGGCGCCGCAAGATATAAGGGCGCACGAGTTCGCGCAGCGGCCGATAGGTTTTCGCTTCAGCGAGGCGCCGTACATAGCGCCCGAAGGCTTGACCAGAGCCCAACAGGCCGGGATGAGTGAAATCGAAAATCGACCAAAGGTCGCCAAGACGATTCTCGACCGGCGTGCCGGTGAGGGCGATCCGGGTGCGGGCCATCAATTGCTTGACGGCGCGCGTCTGCTTGGCGCCCGGATTCTTGATGGCCTGTGCTTCGTCGATGACCACGACCCGCCACTCCGTGCTCGACAGCCAGTCGTAGCGCAGCAGCGCGCCGTAGCTCGTGATCACGAGGTCAACCCCGGCGAGCGTCTTGGCGGTCATCGCCTTCAGATCCTCTGCACTCGAGGCCGAGGGATGCGCGATGAGAAAGCTCAGCGTCGGCGCGAAGCGTTCGATCTCGGCGGCCCAATTCGCCAGCAAGGAGGCTGGCGCCACCAGCAGGCTCGGGGCCCGCGTCGGCGTGGGTGCGCGTTGCGCCGTCGATTCGTGCTTGAGAATCAAGAGCAGCGACAATACCTGGATGGTTTTGCCCAATCCCATGTCATCCGCCAGACAGGCGCCAAGCCCGAGGCGGTGCAGCAGGTAGAGCCAACGGACTCCGGCTTGTTGATAGGGACGCAGCGTCGCCTGAAGCGCAGGACCCGGCTCGATGCGCGCGAGCCCGTCCGGGCTGCGCAGGCCCTTGAGGGTCTCCGCGAGCCACGGACCGGCACTCACCGTCGACCAATCCGGATCGGACGGGTCGCTCGACTGCTCATCCTCTACCGCGACGCCGGCCACCAGCCGCATCGCATCGGCGAACGGCAATCCGCCGCCCGCCGCTGCCGTTTCGATCTGGTGGAATCTGTCGAGGAGTTGCTTGAGTTTGTCTCGATCCACCTCAACCCAGCGTCCGCGCAGGAATTGCAGTCCGTCGGACCCTTTGAGCAGGGCGCGGATTTCGGCCGCGGTAAGCCGCTCCTCTCCGAGCGTCAGCTCCACCTGAAAGTCGAGCAGCGCATCCTTGCCGAGCACCGACGGCACCCGGCCGCCGATGCTCGCCCGGACCTTGGGCCGAGGCGGCCGGCCCGAACCCCACGCACTCGGCGCGCGCACCACGATCCCGGCGGCCTCGAGCTTGGGCACATCGGTCAGGAATTGGAATGCCTCGGCCGCGGACCACCTGAGAGGATGGTAGAGTTCCCCGGATTCCACCATGGCAGTGAGCCATGTGCATTCTCTCGCCGCTTCCTGCACGGGTTTTAGAAGCGAGAGCAGACGCGCCTTGTTCTTCGCGCCGGCGTATTCGCGCAGCGCCTCGGCAAGCGGCAGGTGCTGCGCGCGGGATTGAGCCGAGAGACGCGTGGTGTAGGTCGCAATGAACGCGAAGGGCGCTTCTTCGTCGGAACGGTTCTCGGCCAAATTGAAATGCACGCGGCCCACGAGGTGCCAGGCGGGATTTCGTCCCCTTCAGGAACTCCTGCAGCGTCTGCTTCGCATCGGCGAGTTCGCTGCGGCAAGCGCTATCAATACGATCCCACAGCACCGCGAGCACATCGGCGTTCAGATATTCCCCGCCCGGCATCGGCGGTGCGGCGCTCGCCAGTTCCGTAAGTATTTCTGCCGGCGGCGTTTCAACGGTGCCCGCCGCAGCGGGGCCGGCGACCCCGGCGGGTTGCGCGGACGTGCATAGCAGGGTGACGTAGCGGCCGGCAAAATCCCGCCAATACGCGAACTCTACGGGTAGAGGCGTACCGACCTCGCGAATCCCAAGCTCGAGCAGGGCGTGTCCGGCACCGCGTTCAAACGCCGCCTCCAGACGATCTCGCAGATTGCCCGGCAACGTACGCGTTTCGTCCGTCGGCGCGAGCACGAGGTGCCCCTGCGGTGTGAGCACGGGAATTCGGTGCAACACGGCCGGCTACTCGTCCCGTCTCGCCTGGATGCGCTCCTGGAGCTCCTCGTACTTCTGAACTTTGCGCGCAAGTAATCGCATCATCTGTGGCAACCGCAAGTTTAGGAACTCTTGAGGCATCTGCGCTCCTGTGTACATCCCCTCTTCCACGTGCAGCCCATCGTCGTGTCGCGCCCGCAAGGCAGATCGCAAGCAAGAGAGGGTATACACATGCTCTGCGATATCCCACGCCTTTTGGATGTCTCCGCCTTCCGCGCAGTGCTCTCCCATGCGGCGGCAAGCTTCGATCGCGAGACGGACCCGGCTCACATAGCGTTCTCCGTACGCGCAGGCTCGGCGATTCAATAGGTCGCCATAGATGTTCTCGAGCTGCGCTTGCAGGCAATGCATCGGGTGCATGACCGAGAGCGGCGCCGTCGAGGTAGTACACAGGGGAACGGTAAGCGCGCATTTAAGCACCGCCGGAAGCTCCAAGGGCTTAAAGCCCGCCATCTGCGCAAGAAAATCTATGCTGTGCGTTTCGCCCTGGAAAACAAAGGTCACGACCCCGGAATTCGGGCTGTGCAAATCGTCAAAGCCTGCGATATGCGCTTTGCCGCCCACGGCTTGGGCGAACGCCCGGACCGCTTTGATCGACCCCATGATGTCAATATCCTCACTCGTCGCCGGCCCGTAAATTCCAGTCGACCTAGCGTCCGCTATCCCGAGCGTCTCGGCCCAGTAATTCAAGGCCTGACCGCCCACCAGCATCATTCCGGTCAAGTCAGGAACTCGCCCGATGATGCTGGCGACATCTTGGATAGACAGCGCCCGTGTCACGGCGGCGGTATCTTGAATCCCATGCGCCCGACTTTAAGTGCGTTCTTGGCATTGAGCTGTTGCTCGGAGAGCGTGCCGGCGGCAAGCGCTTCGGCATCGGCCTCACGGCTTCGAGCCTTCTCCCGCGCGCGCGCCCCGCCGTCCAGGATCTCGGCAACGGCGTCCTTTTTCACAAACACCACGGCAAGCCCGAACGCCTCGGCGATCTTCTCGATCGATGCGAACCCAGGGTTTCCCTTGCCGGACTCGAGCGCCTTGATCACCTTGAGATTGACCCCCAACATCGCGGCAAGATCCGCCTGGGAGAGCCCGTGGAGCTGTCGCAGCAATCGGCAGCCGGCACCAAGCCTGAACGCCCCGGCCTCGAGCGCGGCCTTCAAGTCCTCGCGCCGCCTCGGATCCGCTGCCTCTAGTTTGTCGATTCGACTCATACCACAATTTAGTCCATATAGGGACTAATATCAACAGCCGATGGCCTATATATGGATCGTTAAAAAAAGACATTGAATCCTTATATGGGCTAAATCAGACTGACGTTGCAGGTGGGAAATAGAGGCCTGCCAGCCGAATTCTGCAAAACCGAACAGAAATGGGGGGTTGCGCCACTCAAGGTCGATCTCCTACGGTTGGTATTGGCCGAGCCCGCCACAACGAGAGAAGCAACACCATGCCGCCCACCGACCTGAATGTGCCTTATCACGAGAAGGACGAGGCAAAGCGACTAGGTGCTCGATGGGATGCAGTCCGAAAAACCTGGTTCTTGCCCGACTGCACAGAGACGGCGCGTTTCAAAAAATGGTTGCCACGACAAACGGATATCAACCTTCGATGTGCCTCGTATTATATCGCGCAATCGATGCGCACCTGCTGGCACTGCGACCGGGATTCCCGCGTATTCAGCTTCCTTCTTCCGCGTGGGCACCATGCGCGGCAATACAGTGACAATTCAGCCGACTGGGAAGCACAGGAATCTGAAGCCATCGTCTACTACATCACTCAGATCCCTGCGAGCGTGCAGTCGCAAATGCAATCCCTCACTGGCTGCTATCGCAACAATTTCAGCAAGACCACGCAATCGTTCTATTGGATGAATCACTGCGAGCATTGCGGAATGAAGCAGGGTGATTTCGAATTATTCGAAGAATTCGATACGCCGTTTTGCCCGATCAATCCGCAGGATGCCTCTCGAATCCTGCTGCGGTCGGTTAGCGAGTCATTTGAAGCGTCGGCAGCATCGATTGCCTATGAACCCGGGTTCTTCGAATGGATGAGGATCTGTCCCGCCCCATAGTGTCCAGAGGTAAGGATCGTATGGTGACACGAATGAATCCGACGCTTCCCGACACCTTGCACGGTCTGCCCACGGATCAGCGCGAGGCGACGCGGCTTCGCATGCGGCGCATGAGCATGGCCGCCGCGAGCTTCGCGGCCGGCGCGGCGCTCGCCGCATTGCTCTTCAGCACGACAGGCATGTGGTGTTTCACGATGGCACCCTTGGTCGCACTGCTGGCCCGGATTGTCGCCCGCCCGATGCCCGAAGGAACTGTTTCGAATGGCTGGTGAGATTCGAACGGATGCGACGTGCCTCGATGTGTCCCCTACTTCTTCCGCATCCCCGCCAGCAACTTCGTCCACTGCTTGCCCACGGATGCGCACTTCTCCTGCGTGTAGAACGACTCGTTCTCTGAAATCTCCTTCTTCATCATATTCCAGCCGTCCAGCACATACGCCGATTGGTCCGTGCCCTGGTTCGCCGTCCACGTTTTATCCATGAACGACTTCGCGATCTCCTCGGCACTTTGATCGCCCTTGGGCAGAAAACCCTTCTTCACGCACAGATCGTACTGGGTGGCCGTCCCGCCGAAGAATATCCCGAACTGCCTGGCCTGCGCCTGCTCCGAGGTATTCGTGGTCGGCTCCGGCGCGTCATTGGCATGCACTAATCCGCCGGCCGGCAACATGAGCGCCAAGACGGCGAACCGCTTTTTCGTCCCACTCCATTTCCGCTTTTCAGTCGCCATCCGCATCTCCCCTTTCTCCATTCCCCTTGCAGCTCAGGGTACCAGTCCTAAGTCGACGGAAGACACCCTCACGTTAGGTCTCCCCCCTTTATACGCCAGCCCACGAGCATAGGGCAGCTTCAGATCGGGTCATTCGGACGGCCCGGAGGCGCAGACGCTGTGCGCATTGCAGAGGGGTTTGCCGGGGAAGGTATTCGGAACCCATTTCCCCTGCGGGAGGCACGAGTTGCTCCTCGCTGACGGGGGCGCCGAACACCATCGCCCGGGCCGCCGCGTGACTCGCGGTCGTGCCGTAGTTGATGAAGGAATGGCCGGCCTTTCGCCGCAAAAACGCCGCAACGTCAGGCACACCGATTTCCATCTCCAGAGCGCTGGTGACGCCGTCGAAGGCTTTGAGGCGGCCGCTGTCCGCATCCTGGGCGTGCTGGTGCAGATCGATGAAGCCCGGTGCGACCACCAGCCCCCGAACATCGATCACCCGCCGGCCCGCCAGCGCATCGGATGAGATGCGCACGATCTTGTTCTTGGATATGCCCACATTGCGGGTGGCATCCAGACCGGTCTCAGGATCCATGACGCGTCCGCCTTGCAGAACGACATCGTAGGTTTGGGCCAGAGCGGATGAGCCAAGAACCATCGAGGCCAGGAACACTGCGCTGCGTACCGCGCTGCGCACACGCTTCGCGAATACAGGGTCCGCCACGGTCACGCCGCGCCACCACGATTGCACACTCATACTTCCTCCTCGGCCGATACACGATGTAGCAAGTTCCCACCCAGACAGAGTATTTGCGCCTTGGCGTCGATCATTTGGCGAAACTCCGCCGTCTCAGGACTCGACGGCTCATCGGCCAGGCGGAACAGATCACCGCCGAGTCGCGCCAGCGGCGTCACGCCGTCCATCCAGAGCTGTCCCCGGCGCAGCACGATCCGCACCGTGCCGATCCAGGGATTTTCCGAATAGTACATACCGGGATATGGCGCGAGTTCCGGCGCCGCCACCGCGTTTCGATTGCCGCTGTAGCGGGTATGCCCGTACCAATCCGGTCCATAGACCAGTTCGACCACGGGGGCGCGCTCCGCGGGCGCGTCAGCCGAGCTCGGGGCTGTGGCCGGCGCGCGGCCGAACATCAGGGGAAACAGCGCGAAACGCTCGTGCTCCGCAATGAATTGCTCTTCCTTCAGTGCCTGCATCGCAATGCGCACGCCATCCGCCAGCAGCGTCAGCTGTCCGTGTTCCGCGATGACCTCGAGTGTCCTGCCATCGGGCGCCCGGAAGGATCCGGCGTAGTCTGCCGCGTCGGCAATTACCGCGGTTTCATCGGCCGGTGGCGGCGGCGGTGGCTTTCGGCCGGCCCCCGGTTGCATGAGCCGCAGCGCGTACTGCGCGACGGGGTTCGGTCTATAGCCCAGCTGGGCATTGACGGAAGCGAAGGCGCCCACCCCGGCGTCCAGATCGAGCTGAATGGCCGACATGAATGACACCATGCCGCCTGTGTGCCGCAGCCGTGTATGCCCGTCGAACTCATCGACGGCGATGCCGTAGCCATAACTGGCTTTCGGGCCGAAATCGGGAGCCAGTATGTGCGGGCTCGAAAACAACTTGAACGCGCTCTGCGACACCAGCCGCCCGGAGGAGCCTTCGCCGCGGTTCAACAGCATCTGCATGTATCGGCCCATGTCGTGGGGTGTGGACGCGATGCTTCCGGAGGCCAGCCCGAAGGTCAGGTTGCCCGCCGGGACGAGTGCTCCATGGCGCGGAAAGGGGCGATCGTCGAACTGCGGCACGTAACTCGGTGCAATGCGCGCCCGCCCCGAACTCGAAATGACGGGAGCCGTGTCGCTCATGCCGAGCGGCGTCAGTATCCGTGATGCGAGGGCCGCGTGCCACGGGCGGCCATCGAGCTTTTCGATCAACCGACCGAGCACTTCGAAGCCCCAGTTGCTGTAGTGAAATCGCGTGCCGGGCTCGAATGTCTGCCGGACGCGCGTGCCCGGCTCGGCGGGCACCGCAGGCGCGTCGGCCGGCATGCCCGAAGAATGAGTCAGCAAATGATGAATGAGGATGTCGCCGTAATCGGTCTCTATGGGCAACCAGGGCAGGTACTTGAGAATGGGCTGGCCGACGTCCAATCGCCCCTCGTCTTGCAACTGCAGTATCACCAGCGCCGCAAAGGACTTGCTGATGGACCCGATCTCGAAGCGATGCGTGGGCAACACCGGAGTCTTGGCTGCCAGATCGACGAACCCGTAGCAGCCGGTCACCGGCGCTCCCTGCCGTGTCGCCATTGCCAGGGTCAAACCGGGTGCATTCATCGCCCGCATATAGTCGGCGATGAATCGCCCGAGGAGCGGCGGCACCGCCGACGTGTCCGCCGACGGCAGTGAGGCGCCCTGGGCGCCGGCACCGGACACGAATGTCAGCGCCGCGGTTGCGGCAGAGAGCAAGCATACTTCCCGCCGGCTAAAGATTTCTCTATTCATGGTCCCTCACTGTCAATGGCCAATTTGTGAAAACTCGAGATTCGAGATGGGGTAGTCCCGCCAGCCGTTGGCGATGAGTCATTCGCGGCTACCCCGATTATTCTTGTAGTACCTCGTTTTCCTAATTTACACTTCTTATTTCTATTAAGGAAACTTGGTATTTATTTTGCCACTTTGGCAACCGTTTCGACCAGCCTGTGCGAGTCGCGCCGAGGGGACAGGCGCGCGGCGCCGGCCGCAAGGATTTCGCAGTCCACCCCGACGCGGGTTGGCAGTGACCGGCTAGCGCTGAGTGCATCTATTTCTTCACGTCTGCAACCGGCGTGAACAGCAGATCCTGATAGTCGAAACTGAAGTCCGCCAAGGGCGATACGGCCTTCATGGTGAAATGATCTATGGACCCGTCCGGTTTCAGGGTGAATGTCAGGAACGCATCTTCCATGGTCCGGTCGCGCCAATGCGCCTTGAAGGTATCGTACTGCCAGTACGTCAAGTCGCCGATGGCGGCCGGCGTATGGTCCAGCGTGAACACCAGTCCGCCGTCTTGCTGACGGATGGTGGCCGGTCCGTACCATGCGTCTTGGTAGACGCCGGCATATTTCTGCAGTGCCAGGGTCGGCTTCGTGTCGACTGCCCGTCCGGAGTCTTGACTCTTCATGAACGCGGCGGCCTGCGCGAACTGCTGATCCTCGGCCGACTTGAAAGCCGCCACCCAATCGGTCTTCGGTGCGCCGAAGTAGTGATCGAGAACGTGATACAGAAGGGAATCGAACGCCCCGGTGCTCTCCGCATTGGTCAGTATGACCACACCGAGATTCTGCTCCGGCACCAGCATGACCCGCGACACGAATCCCGCCACGCCGCCCGTGTGTTCCACCAGTTGCCGCCCCTGATATTCGCGCAAACCCCACCCCAATCCGTAGGCGGCGAACGGAGACTTCAAATGCGCGAGCGAGCCTGGAAATTCGTGGTTCGGCAGGATGGTCTGCGCAGTCCACATTTCATTCGATTGCGCCGCGGAGAACAGGCGCTTGCCGCCGGGAAATTCTCCCCGGTTCAGCTGCAATTGAACCCACTTCGCCATCTCGGACACCGAAGAATTGATGGCTCCCGCCGGTGCGGCGTTGTCCAACGGCACGAAGTCGATCGCCCGCAGTACGCCATCCACTCGTTCATGGGGATAGGCGTGGTTGCCGCTGGCTTTCAGTGCCGCCACGCTGAGCGTCGTGGTCTTCATCCCCAGCGGATCGAGTATGTGGGTATGCAGGTAGCTCTCCCATGTCTCGCCCGTGACCGCGGGGATGATCTGTCCGGCCGCGATGTACATCAGGTTGTCGTAGGCGAAGCGGCTGCGAAAGCTGGACGCCGGCTTCATAAACCGTAGCTGGTAAATGATCTGATCGCGGGTGTAGGTGGTGTTGGGCCAGAACAGCAGATCGCCCTCGCCCAGCCCCATGCCGCTGCGGTGAGTCAACAGATCCCGGATGGTCATTTCATGCGACACATAGGGGTCGTACATCTGAAATCCAGGCAGGCGCTCGTACACCGGGTCGTCCCACGATATTCTCCCGGCATCCACCAAGGAAGCGAGCAGCGCCGACGTGAACGCCTTGGTGTTCGAGCCGATGGGGAAGAGCGTGTTCTCATCCACCGGGGCGGGCTCGCCGAGCTTGCGTACGCCATAGCCCTTGGCGAACACCAGCTTACCGTCCTTGACGATCGCCACCGACAATCCCGGCACGCTGAATGTCTTGAGAACCTGGGCGGCGTACGCGTCCATGTCGCCGGGCGGCTTGCTCTGCGCCTGAACGCTGCTCGCTGCGCCCAAGGCCCACGCCAGCAGCGCAACACTCGATAGGCGCAACGCTCTGTGGATGGTCTTATTTTTCATCTGTGAGTTCCTCAGAATCGATACAAACCCGTCAATCCCACCGCCAGCGGACGAATGGCCGTCGCCGAGAGAAGCGGGTCGCCCAGACTGGCGTGATTGAGACCCAACAGCGGATCGGCGTTGGTCGCATTGTCCACGAAGGCCGACAAGTTAGGGAGGCATGGTGAAACCGAGGGCATTGGCCGCGACGCTCAAGGGAATACCGAGAGCCTCATCACAAGCGAGGAAATCCTCCCCCGCGGGCAAATTGCCCTTGTCCACCGCGGCTTCTGTTTGCTAACGTTTACCCACGGCCGCGAGCGCCGCATCGTGAGATTGCCGGCACGAATTCAAAGGACGCGCACCTTGTCCGCGAGCATTTACATCCGCTTCCTACCCTGTGCGTCGATTACATTGACGGCGGCCGTCCTGGCGGCGTATCCGCCGGAGCCATGCAGGGCGCGAGACGCCGCTGCCGCTTCGATCGCCGACGTCGGGGCTTTGTTGGCGGGACGCTATGACAACTCCGCGCAGGTGGCCCAGGGCAAAGCGGCGGCGGACGGCCACCCTCCGCAGCACGTCGTCATCACCATCGAGCCGACGCAACGGGCGGACTGGGAAATCTGGCGCGTGCACATGGATGTGGATTCCGCAGTGGCGCAAGCCGCGGGATCCGATGAGTCCCTCGATGCCGTTTGGGCGCTGAATATCTCCCGGCCGGCGCCCGGCAAGCCGCTGCGGCTCATTCCCTACACCTTGAGTCCGTCGCTGGATGAGGCATCGGTGAAGGCGTCCGCTTTCGATCAGGGCCAGTGGTTGTCGCTCGAAGCTTGCGCGCTGAACGGCGATCTCGGCAAATCGCACATTGTCGCGCAATCGCCGGCCGACGAGATGTGTGTTGCCGAAACCATGGGCCTCGGTGGGAAGCGCGCTTTCTTGCCGAGTTGGATCGAACGCGAAGGCGATTCGCTGCACATCCAATTGATTTATTTCGGCAAACCATGGCGCGTGGACGCGCGTCGCGTGGCAATTCTGAGCCTACTCGCTCGGCACGAAGATCCACAGCAGCACGTACACGAGCAGACCCGCGCCGGCGAAGATGAACAATACGGCGAAGATTAGCCGCCAAACCCAAGATTCGGCGCCTGTCGCTCGAGCCATCCCTCCGCACACGCCGCCGAGCCATCGGTCGGTTCGGCTGCGCCGAAAAGCATTGACCGCCGTCACCACCGGCTCGTCCGGTCGCGTGCCTTGCGCATTCAACAGCCGGGCCTTTGCGCGAACGAACTCATCCTCCGTCAACGCCCCGCTCGAGCGCAGCTCCGCCAGCTTGCTCAGTTCGTCGCTCAACGTCATTGCATTCTCCTTCGAGGGTCGGCCGTGCGCACAGATTGAAGTCTTTGAGCGCTGATACGGCGATAACACACTTCGGGGTCGAAAAGTTGCAGACCGCGATCACTTTCCATGGTAGTTGTTAATATACCCATAGGCTTCACAAAGGTTACAGCCATGAAAATGCGTGCGTCCGAACTCGGCAGCGCGGCCGTTTTGCCCGACGGATCGCTGAGCATCGGTTTTCGAAGCGCCACCGATGGTCATACGCTGGAATTGTCCCGAAAGGCTCAGGAGCAGCTGCTGCCCGCCCTTTTGGCGAGCGAACCTGCGAATCTTCAGAAGTTCTTCCCGGCGGCCGACGTTCAAGCCCAAGCGGTGAGCTGAGGGCGTGTTGCTCACCTTCCCGATTCGCGGGCGCGTCGCCGTTCGAATTCTCGTGCTCGGAGGCAAGCTGTCAGAAGCTTCTGGCGCTATTGACGGCGCCGGCTTAGCGGCATGAATATCGCCGGACTGGCGCCTCCCACGATCAGCGGGCAGCCAGCTCCCGCGCCGCCGCCACGATCTCGGCCTCGCCCGGCAGCACCAGCAGTGCCGCGCCCGCCAGGGGCGTGAAGGTATCGGCTCCGACCACCCGTATCATCGGCGTCGCGCCGCAGCCGGCCTCGACGAGGGCGGTAATGACGCCCTCCCCCACGCCGGCACTCTTGCGTCCTTCATCCAGCACCAGAATGCGTTTGGCGTTCTTCGCCTGCGCCGCGATGAACGCATCGTTGAGCGGCGCCAGCCAGCGCAGGTCGACCACGCGCACCTGCCAACCATGCTCCTTCTCGATCGCGCGCGCCGCGCGCAGCGCCATCGGCACGCCATTGCCGAACGTGAAGACCACCAGGTCGTTCGCCGCCTCCCGGTAGACGCGGCCCTCGCCCAGCGTCATCGCCCTGCCCGGTGCCGGATAGGCGAACTGCCATTGGCCGTCGCCGGGCTCGTACAGATCCTTGGTCATGTACAGCGCGATGGGTTCGAGGAACGCGCAGACGCGGCCATCCACCTTGGCCAGCGCCATCAGCGTGCGCAACATCATCGCCGCATCGTCGCCGCGGCTGGCGCAGCCGACGATGAGACCGGGAATGTCGCGCAGCGCGGTGATCGAATTATCGTTGTGAAAATGCCCGCCGAAGCCCTTCTGGTAGCCCAGCGCAGCCACCCGCATCACCATCGGGTTGCGGTACTGATCGTTGGAGAAGAACTGCAGCGATGCCGCCTCGCCGCGGATCTGATCGCAGGCGTTGTGAAAATAGGCCAGGTACTGGATCTCCGGCAGCGGCAGCATCCCCATGTTCGCGTAGCCCTGGGCAAGGCCGAGAATCATCGTCTCGTCCAGCAGGGTGTTGAACACGCGGCTGCCCTTGAACGTCTTGTAGAGGCCCTTGGTGACGGTGTACACGCCGCCCTTCTGCGCCACATCCTCGCCGAACAGCAGCGCCTGAGGATACTTCGCCAGCAAGTCGTGCAGCGCCTGGTTGATCTGGATCGCCAAATGCCTCGGCGGCAGATTTTCCGGCAGCTTCGCCTCGCCGCCGAAGACGGACAGACGCTTGTCGGCATAGTCGGCGCGCTCGGCCTCGGCCCTCACCGCCGACGGCGTGTACGGTGCCAGCGGTTTCATCACCTCGGCGAGCGAAGTCAGGCGGGGCCGCGCATCCGCCGCCTCGGCGGCGGCGAAGCAGCGCTTACGCGTGGTCTCGTACAGACTGCAGCACTTCAGTCCTTCGAGTACAGACCTGACTCGCAGCGCGATGGCCGCCGAACGCAGCAGCGGATCGCTCGCCTCCACCGCGAACAGTTCCTCCATGCTGCGCCACTCGATCTCGAAATCGGTGCCGGCATGACCCATCAAGCGGGTGGTCTTGAGATGCAGGAAGGTCGGCCGCCGCGTGCCGCGGCAATGCTCGACCGCGCGCAGCACCTGGCCATAGCCGTCGGCCAGATCGAGGCCGTCGGCAAAGAAATAATCGAGATTGGGGCGGTTGCGGAAATTGCTCGCGATCCAGTCGGCGGGCGTCTTCACCGAGATCCCGATGCCGTTGTCCTCGCACACGAACAGCACCGGCGCCGGCAATTTTTGGTAAGCCGTCCACGCCGCCGTGTTGAACGCGGTTTGCGCGACTGGCATGGTTGCTCGAGGCATCGCCGAACGAGCAGATGGCGATGCTGTCTTCGGGGATCGGCAACGGATGACCGATGCGCCGCGCCTGCTCGATCGCCACCGCGGTGCCGAGCGCCTTGGGCAGGTGCGAGGCGATCGTCGAAGTCTGCGGCAACACCCACAAAGGCTTGGACCCCCATACCTTGTGGCGGCCGCCGGAGGCCGGATCGTCCTTGCTGGCCGCGAAGCTCAGCGCGGAATCGACCACCGGATCCATCCCCGGCAGTTTGCGGAAGCGCTCGGCCATGAAGGCGCCCGGAGCGGTAATGCAGAAACGCCGGATCGGTATGCCGCGTCAAGCGCGCCACCATGGCGTTGCCCTCATGACCGCTGGAGCCGATGGTGTAGAACACCTTGTTCTGCACACGCAGCACGCGTGCCATCAGATCGAGATGCCGCGAGATCATCTGCGATTCGAACAGCTCGCGAAAGGATCGCGGCGCTCCAGACGCGCTGCCCGGCGACACCGGCTCATCGTCGCGCGGCGCGGCGCTGCACCTCGCCGCGCCACAGCTGCACGAATTCGAGGAAATTCTGGTCGACGATCTCGGCGCGGTTGAAACCCTTGTGGCGAGCACTGATGGCGAACGGCATGGACATGGTGTGGCCATCCTACCTTGAGGGTGCCTGTCGGGCCAACCCGGCGATGAGAGCGTCAAGCGCGGTCATCGGCGCGAGCGCACACCGCGCTCATCGAAATGCCGCGTCGTTCCGGCCCGAAAGCCATCATCAGCGACGATGACCACCGCCACCGTACCGACCACGGCCGCCATCGCCAGCCCATAGTCGTTGCCGTGCGCCTGCGGCAATCGCCACCTGCAGATTCAAGTTGACCGCCGCGAGGAGATTGCCGAGCTGATAGACAAACCCCGGAAAGGTCGCGCGAATTTCCGGGGAGATAGTTCGTTGAGATGAACGGGGATCACGCCCCAGGCCCCCTGCACGGAAACCTGCATCAGAAACGCGCCCACGGCGAGGATCAAGGGCGTTGAGCCGAATGCCCAGAACGGCAGCACCGGCAGCGCGATGAGGGCGGCGATCAGATGGACCGCCGTCGCCCGATCCTTTCGGACATGAATCCGAAGAAAATGCCTCCGCAGATGGCTCCGATATTGGCGACCGCCGTGATGAGCGAACCCATCTGCGTAGTCGAAGCCATGCTGAACTCTTCAAGAACAGATTCGGATACGCGTCCTGGGATCCGTGACTGAAGAAGTTGAAAGCGGTCATGAGAATCACGGCGTACACGCCAGCTTCCATTCGCGGCGCAGCACCGCCGACAAGCCCGTGCGCGGGGAATGAATGCGCTCCTTCCACGCGGGCGACTCGTCGATTCCGCGCCGGATGAAGTACACGAGAAAGGCCGGGATTACGCCGAGCACGAACATGTAGCGCCAGCCCAGGCGGTCGTAGAAAAGGTATACGGCGAGCGAAGCGAGGAAGTAGCCCGAAGGGTATCCGGCCTGCAGCAAACCCGACACGAAGCCGCGCGCCGCAGGCGGGATGGTCTCCATGGTCAGAGCGGAACCGATGCCCCACTCCCCGCCCATCGCCACGCCGAACAACGCCCGCATGATCAACAGCGTCGTCATGCTCGGAGCGAATCCCGAGGCCATCTCCAGTACCGAGTAGGCCAGGATGTTCCACATGAGCGTCGGCTTGCGGCCGAAGCGATCGGCAAGGCGGCCGAAGAGCAGGCGCCGATCGGCCGCATTCCCAAAGTCAGCAACACCGCGGTCGATACCACCTGCATGCTCGAATGCAGCTCCCTGGAGATGTCCTTGAACATGAACACCATGAGGAAGAAATCGAACGCATCCAAGGTCCAGCCCAGATAGGCGGCAATCACCACGTTGCGCTGGCTTCTGCTCCACGTCATAAATTCTCCTGGCAGCGTCCCGCAATCCGCTTCTTGTCCATCCGTGCCATTGTGCGTTAATTTCACACCGGATATGGGAACAAGTTGTATTGCTTATGCACATGGGCGAAACGGTCACAGGGGCGATTCGAATGGGCATCGGCGGTTGGACCTACGAGCCCTGGCGGGGCAGCTTCTATCCCGGCAAACTGCCGCAGAAAGACGAGCTGGAATACGCCAGCCGCCGTCTCACCTCGATCGAGATCAACGGCACCTATTACGGTTCGCAGAAGCCGGAGACCTTCGCCAAATGGCGCGACGAAACGCCGGACGACTTCGTCTTTTCCGCTCAAGGCTCCGCGCTTCGCCATGAATCGCAAGGTGCTCGCCGATGCCGGCGGCACCATCGCAAGATTCCTCGCGAGCGGCGTCACTGGAGCTGAAGGAGAAGCTCGGTCCGATCAACTGGCAGTTCCTGCCCACCAAGAAATTCGAGCCGGCCGACTTCGAAGCGTTCCTCGAAGCTTCTGCCCAGGGAAGCGGCAGGCCGCCCGCTGCGTCACGTCGTCGAGGTCCGGCACGAGAGTTTCCGCTGTGCCGAGTTCATCGCGCTGGTGCGCGAGCACGGCATCGGCGTCGTGATCGCCGCCGATTCTGCCTACCCGCAGATCGCCGATGCCACCGCTCCGTTTGTCTACGCCCGAATCATGGGAACCCAGGCGAGCGAGGAGTTGGGCTACTCCGCCGCTGCGCTCGATCTCTGGGCGGCGCGGGCACGCGCCTGGGCCTGCGGCGCCGCACCGGACGGGCTCGACTACGTGGAGCCGCCACCCGCGCCCGGCCATCCCCGCGACGTCTACCTCTATGTGATCAGCGGCCACAAGGTGCGCAACCCGGCCGCGGCCATGTCCCTGATCCGGCGTCTCAGTTGAAGTCGCGAGAGAAAGCGGGGTTGCGAAAGAAAGCGGTTACCCGCACGCAGTTGGGCGCAATGCAGCCGAGCACAGCGCAGCCGGGCCCAGTGCAGACGAGCGAGTCGCCGTCGTGCCCGCACCGCCCTCCCTGCCCCGGCTGCCCGCGCTTCGGTGAGAACGGCCTCGCCCCTGCCGCCGGCGGTGCGCTCGAGGAGTTGGCACGCGTTCACGGCTTGCCGAAGGTCCCGGTGATTTCCGGTCAAACCGCCGGTTTTCGGCTCCGCGCGCGCCTCGCCATCCGCGGCCGGCTGGGCTCGCCGAAGATCGGGTTGTTCGAGCTCGGCACGCATCGCGTGGTTCACATCCCGAACTGCAGCGTTCAGCATCCCTTGATCAACCGCGTCGCCTCGATCGTGCGGCGCGCCTTGGCCGACGCCGAAGTGACCTGCTACTCGGATAAGGCGCATTTGGGCCTGGCGCGTTATCTGCAGGTGGTCGTGGAGCGCCGCTCGCAAACCGCGCAGGTGGTGCTCGTCGCCAATAGCGCGACCGTCGAACCCCTGGCGGCCTGCCTGGAATTGATCCGAGAGCGGCTCGGCGGCGAACTGCACAGCCTGTGGTTCAACGCCAACCTCGAGCGTTCCAACACCATCCTGGGCCCCGACTTCCAAAACTGGTGTGGACCGGCGAGCGTGATCGAACATTTCGGCGGAGCCGCGGTGCATTATCCGCCGGGCGCATTCGGACAGAACAATCTCGATATCGCGCAGCAGATCATCGAGCATGTGCGCGCCCAAATTCCCGAGGGCGCGCGCAGTCGCCGAGTTCTACGCGGGCGTCGGCGCCATCGGCTTGTCCGTGCTGCCTCAGGCAGCCGAGATGCGCATGAACGAAGTCAGCCCGCAGTCTCTGCGCGGGCTGGAGCTCGGACTCGCCGAACTTGGGCAGACGGATCGGGCCAAGATATCGATCGTCCCGGGCCCCGCGGGCGCAGCGTGCCTGGCCGCAGCCGGCGCGCACGTGGTGATCGCCGATCCGCCGCGCAAGGGCCTCGACCCCGGGCTGACCGAGTATCTCAGCGAGCAGCCGCCCGAGCGTTTCGTGTACGTGAGCTGCGGGCTGGAATCGTTTCTCAGCGATGCCGAATTACTGACCTCGCGCGGCAAGCTGCGCCTCGATGCGCTCACCGCATTCAATCTCATGCCGTTCACCGAGCACGTGGAAACGGTGGCTCGCTTCGAGCGCGCCTGATGATAATATCCATGAAGCCAAAACACACTTCTTGTGGTGCAGTGGGCCTGAGGAGCGCGGCACGGACGCGATGATTAGAATTACCCCGAGGGAATTTCGCAACGCATTCGCAGCGGTCATGAAGTCCGAGCGGGATGGTTTTCGCACGGCGGTCGGTTTCGAAACCAAGTCCTATAACTACTTCATGCGCTCCAATATTTTCCCCAAGATCGCCAAGCATCTGGGCCTGCTGTCGTGGACGAAAGGAGTACCACACGCTCGACTGGGATGTTCTACGAAGAGCGCGGCACGGATCACATCGGCAACCATGCCACCTATGCGAAATGGATTTCGGTCGCTCTGGAACACGAAAACACCGGCGCCCACTCGCACGAAACGATCAACAAGCTGCAGTTGTTCAATGCGCCGTTGAAGGTATTGATCACCTATGCGGCCGAGGGCACCGAGACCGATTCGCTGTTGCGCAAGTACGAGACGGATCATGGCCGCCGCGGATGTGTTCGATGACTTCGCCACTCTGCGGCAGCAGCTCGTGATCCTCGGGACGCCGAAAACCGTCGGGGAATGGCGCTTTTACGCGTACGAGTGCGACGGCTTCGTGCTCATGCTGCCCAACTGAGGCCGGGTGCGCAGGCCGGTGCCAGTCAGGACTGGTAGTGGCTCGGCGGAATCCCGAGCCGGCGCTTGAACATGGTGGCGAAATGCCGCCGAGCTGTCGTATCCCAGATCGAGTGCGATCGAAGTCACCGCCTCGCCGGCGGCCAGCCGCGGCAGCGCGATCGACAGGCAGGCCTGCTGGCGCCACTCGGCGAAGCTCATGGCCGTTTCGCGCCGAAAAGCGCGCGTAAAGCTGCGGCGGCCGATGCCGAGTTCGGCGCTCCACGCCGCGATGCTGTCGTGCGGGACTTGGGCGCTCGAGGAAGGCGTGGCACTTTCGCGCCAGAGCCAGCGTGGTCGGGAACGGCACCGCGATCGGAATCACCGGCGCGCGCTCCAGCTCGGCGAGCAGCAAATCGACGACCATGCGGTCGCGGCCGTCGAGGTCGTATTCCATGGGGATCTCCGCGGCAGCCACCAACAGGCTGCGCAACAAGGCCGATACACCCAACACCCGGCAGGCGCGCCCGAGCGAGGCGCAGACGCCGGCTTCGATCAGCACGCTGCGTGTGCTGACCGCGCCCACCATGCGCACCGAATGCGGCGTGCCGCCGGGTATCCAGACCGCCCTTTCGGGCGGCGCCACCCAGGCACCCTCGGGAGTGCTGACGGCAATTACGCCGCGGGCAGCGTAGAGCAGCTGGCCGCGGCGATGTTGGTGACGGTCAAGCTCGTACGAGGCCGGATAGTCATTGCTGATGGCCAGCACCGGCCGGGGAACATTCTCGAATTCGCTGGAGATAATGCGCTGCAACATTGGCCCACTCTCAAAAGTTATCGACCCACCCAGTAAAGCGGGCCGCCGCCGGAGGCCGTATGGTAGCGCCCTTTGAGCCGCGGGAATAGATATGCAAGAACGGGTCATGGGCCAAAGCACCGGACGTCCCTTGGGGCGAGCCGACCACACTGTCTTTGCCGTGATCCTCGCGATCAGCTTCTGCCACCTGCTCAACGACATGATGCAGTCGCTGCTGCCCGCGATCTATCCGAATCTCAAGGCGGACTTCGGCCTGAGCTTCGGTCAGATCGGCATCGTCAGCCTGGTCTACCAGCTCACCGCGTCGATCCTGCAGCCTCTGGTGGGCTTGTACGCCGACCGCCGCCCGACGCCGCTGGCGCTGCCCGGCGGAACGGTGTTTTCACTGGCCGGCCTGGTGGTGCTGTCGATCGCGCATAGCTACACGGTGCTGCTGGTCGGCGCCAGTCTGCTCGGCGTGGGATCATCGGTGTTCCACCCGGAATCCTCGCGCGTCGCCCGGATGGCGGCCGGCGGCCGGCACGGTCTGGCGCAATCCTTGTTTCAAGTGGGCGGCAATGCGGGGCAGGCGCTGGGCCCGCTGGCCGCGGCGCTGGTCGTGGTGCGGTGGGGACAATCCAGCCTGGTGTTCTTCGCGCTGCTGGCGCTGCTCTCGGGCGCGATTCTGTGGAATGTGGGGATTTGGTACAAGCACCACGGTCTGGCCCGGCTCTCGAGCGGCGGCGCGCACAAGGCGCGGCACGCGCAGCTTGCCGCCTCGCAGCGTGAGACGCGGCATGAGCGTGTTGCTGGCGCTGGTGTTCTCGAAGTATGTCTATCTGGCGAGCCTGACCAGCTATTTCACCTTCTACTTGATTCACCGCTTCGGCGTGTCGGTGCAGGCGGCGCAGCTCGAGCTGTTTGCCTTCCTCGCCGCCGCAGCCGTCGGCACCATACTCGGCGGACCCTTCGGCGACCGCATCGGCCGCAAGCGGGTGATCTGGTTTTCCATCCTCGGCACCCTGCCCTTCACGCTCGCCCTGCCGTATGCAAACCTGTTCTGGACCGGCCCGCTGGTGGTCATCATCGGTCTCATTCTGGCCTCGGCCTTTCCGGCCATCGTGGTGTTCGCTCAGGAGCTGGTGCCGGGCAAGGTGGGCATGATTTCGGGGCTGTTCTTCGGGCTGGCATTCGGCATGGGCGGCCTCGGCGCAGCCTGTCTCGGCGCGCTCGCCGATTCCATCGGCATCGAGCGAGTCTACGGCCTGTGCGCGTTCCTGCCGCTGATCGGCCTGCTGGCGGCGCTGCTGCCCGACATCGAGCAACCGGGAGCGCCGCACGAACCTACGGAGACAGAGCGCGAGAACACCGTACACTGACCGAAAGGAACTTGGCCGCGCCGAACTGACTGCTGCCGCCGCCGGTCGCGAAGTACTGAGCCCACGCGTCGATCTGCGGGTTGGCGCTCAATTCGGTGGAACTCCAATAATAACCCTGAAGATTCGCGGTGCCGGTGTCCACCAAGTTCGACTGCATATTTTGCAACGTGGGAGCCGCTGACGATCCGCAGCCGCTGCCGACGGCACTTGCGTCGTACCCCATTTCACAAATGGACGGTAGATACCAATCCGCGTAGCCGCTGATGGCTTGCTCACAGAGTGCTGCCGCGAAGTAGGAGAGAGGCACCGGCGGCGACGCCACGAAACCGTAATAGACATTGATGTTGTTGCTGTCGCATGCGCCATCGGTGGCGCCATTGCAGTTCGATTGCCCCGCGTACTGTGTGGATGCCGGGCTGGGAGAGATCGAGGTCGACGTCTCGGCAATGCCCCAAATGCTCACGCCGCCGTCGTAAGACCCAGTGTTGTTGGAACTCCAGAGGACTCCCGCCGACTGGTCGGACAGTGCCGCCACCTTGCCGCCGATGTTCATGGTGGCCGCGGTCGTATCATCCACCGAGTACAGATAGCCCCCCTGATAGATGCAGCCGTAGCTCAATACCACAACGTTCACCGCACTCGACGACGCATTGGCGGACGACACGGTGATGATGCCGGGAGTCGGAGCGATTCCCGTCGCACAATTCGATGTCGAGTTCGCTCCCGGCGTGACGGTGACGGTGCAAGAGCCCGCCGCGGCCAAGGTCGTGGTGCAGGTCGACGAAGTCAGGGCCGTGCCTGACGGAAATCCGGAAGATGCCACGGAGAGATTGGCAGCCGCCGTCGTGCCGGTGTTGGTAATGGTGATCTGCCTCGCATTGCCGTTCGCCGCCAGAGCCAGGGAAGAGACGCTGGAACTCAAGGCCGCCTGCCCAAACGTCACGCTGATCGTGTGATTGGCCGTGACATCGCTCAGTGTGAACGTGGCGCCTCCGGTTTGCGCCGCGGTTCCGTCCACCAGCCATTGATTGACGGCATAGTTTGCGTTGGGGGTCGCAATGAACCCCTGACTGGCGCCGCTGTTGACGGTGACTGGAACGCCGGGAGCAATGCTGCCGTTGGCGCCGCTGGCCGGGGTCAGCGTGTACGTAACGATGTTCGAACAAGCGACCGTCACACCCGATACGTCCGCCTTGGCCGTGCCCGTGGCATTGGACACGGAACAGGTCTGGCCGGCAGGCTGCGCGAACACCGTGGCGGCGTAGCTGCCGCCATAGGCAATCGGTGTGGCGAATACGAAGGAGGAGGCACCGGCGGCGACGGTCAAGTTATCTCCGCCGTTATCCTGCAGCACCAGTCCGCCCGCCGTCAGCCCGGTGACCGTTCCGCCGACGGTGAAAGTGTCGGCGCTGCAAGTGACGCTGACGTTGGTGACATCGGCTCTGACATTGGTCCCGCTGCCGTGGCTGACCGTGCAGGTCAGCCCCGCCGGTTGAGCGAGGGCGGCGACACTGTATCCGCCTCCGGCGGCGACCGGCGTGGAAAATTGAAACGTCGCGGCGTTCGCATTCACGGCGAGGTTATCGCCGCCGTTGTTCTGCAGCACCAGTCCACCGGCGGTCAGTCCGGTCACGGTGCCCGCCAGGGTGTACGAGACGGGATTGCAGGCGACGCTGACATTGGTGACCGGGGCGGCGACGTTGCTGCCCGAGCCGTGGCTGACGGTGCAGGTGAGCCCCGTGGCCTGTGCCGACACGGTTACGTTGTATGCGCCGCCCGCCGCGACCTGGGTTTCAAATCGAAAGGAGGAGGAATTTGCGCTCACCGCCAAGCTGTCACCGCCCTCGTTCTGCAAGACCAATCCGGCCGCGCTGAGGCCGGTAATGGTTCCTGCGACGCTGTAAGCGGTAGGGGGAGGAACGATGTAGCCGCTGTCGTCGGAATAGCAGGCAGCGAGGCCCAGGGTCATCGCTCCGATCAGCCATAGCCGGTTCGCGAAGTAACGGGGTCTTGATGCTGCTTGCTTGATGCGGCTTCGGCTTGGGGATCGATGCATTGGAGTACGGCCTATCTGGACTTAAGCATTTCCTTGGAGTATGCGGTTGGATTACGCACCGGGGGCGTGACTTGAGTCCCGATTATTGTATTGCCGGCGCAGGCCGGCTCGGGCCATTGCGACGCGAATAGTGCATCATAGTGCGCGGCCTGAGAGAATCCCGACATGCATCGGTCTCGACACGTACTCGCCATCGACCAGGGGACGACCTCCACGCGCAGCATCGTGTTCAACGACCAAGCGCGCAAGATGTCGGCCGCACAGCGCGAATTTGCGCAGCACTATCCCGCCGCAGGCTGGGTGGAGCACGATGCGGAAGATATCTGGCGCGACACCTTGGCGACGGCGCGCGAGGCCATTGCCCAATCCGGCCTGGGCGCAAGCGACATCGCCGCCATCGGCATCACCAACCAGCGCGAGACCGCCGTGGTCTGGGACCGCACCAGCGGAACGCCGATTCATCGGGCCATCGTCTGGCAGGACCGGCGCACCGCGGAGGTTTGCGCCGGGCTGAAACGAGACGGCGCCGAGGAGCTGGTGCGGCAACGCACCGGGTTGCTGCTCGATCCTTATTTCTCCGGCACGAAAGTCGCTTGGCTGCTCGACCATGTTCCCGGCGCTCGCGCTCGTGCCGAGCGGGGCGAGCTGGCCTTCGGCACCATCGATAGCTTCCTGCTGTGGCGCCTGACGGGCGGCCGCGTGCATGCGACCGACGTGACGAACGCCTCGCGCACGCTGCTGTTCGACATTCATCGGCAGCAATGGGATGAGGAACTGCTGCGGCTGATTCGCGTGCCCCGCGCGCTGCTTCCCGATGTGAGGGACAGCAGCGAGGTGTACGGCGAGACGGCGCCCGGCCTGTTCGAGCATCCGATTCCGATCGGCGGCATCGCAGGCGACCAGCAAGCCGCGCTCGTCGGCCAGGCATGCTTCCGAGCCGGGAATGGTCAAATCGACTTACGGCACCGGCTGTTTCGCTCTGCTCAACACCGGCGAGACACCGGTACTGTCGCAGAACCGGCTGCTGACGACGCCGGCGTATCGCATCAAGGGCCGTACCACCTATGCGATGGAAGGCTCCATTTTCGTTGCCGGCGCCGCCGTCAAGTGGCTGCGCGACGGACTGAGGCTCATCGGCAATGCCGCGGAAACCGCCGCGCTCGCGGCACAACTGCCCGACACTCACGGCGTGTACATGGTGCCGGCCTTCGTCGGACTCGGTGCGCCGCATTGGGAGCCGGATGCGCGCGGACTCATCTGCGGGCTCACGCTGGACGTGACGGCGGCGCATCTGGCGCGGGCCGCGCTCGAGTCGGTGGCCTATCAGACTCTGGACCTGGCGTCCGCCATGGCCAGGGACGGCGCGGCGCGCGCCGGCAACCATCCGTGTCGACGGTGGCATGGCCGCCAACAACTGGTTCTGTCAATTCCTGGCCGACGTGCTCGACGCGCGCGTCGAGCGGCCGACGGAGCTCGAGACGACGGCGCTCGGCGCCGCCTTTCTGGCAGGGCTCGCCACGGGAGTCTGGGCGGATCTCGAGGCGGTGGCCGCAACCTGGGCGACGGGTGCCGTGTTCGCTCCGGCGATGGCGGCTGCCCGCCGGGCCGAAGCCGTCGCCGGATGGCAGACCGCATTGCGGCGCACTCTCGGGCGCGCCGGACGCAGCGCTTGATGCTCGCCGACCGACCCATTCTGACTCTCCCTCAACTGGCGCGCGACCTGGCCGCGGCGCGCGTCACGAGCCGCCAACTGGTCGAGACTTGCCTGGCGAACATCGCGGCGCCCGAGGGCGAAGGCTCGCGCGTCTTTTTGAAGGTTCACGCGCGGCAAGCCCTGGCGGCGGCGGACTTCCACGATCAGTTGCGCCGCGGCGGCGCCGCGGCCGGCCCGTACGCCGGCATTCCGGTATCGATCAAGGACCTGTTCGATCTGGCCGGCGACGTGACGACCGCCGGATCCACGGTACTTCAGGGCGCGGCGGCGGCAACTCGGGACGCGGCCGCGGTGTCGCGCCTGAAAGCCGCCGGCTTCATCGTCATCGGCCGAACCAACATGACGGAGTTCGCCTTCTCGGGCTTGGGCGTGAATCCTCACTATGGAACGCCGCTGAACCCGTGGGAACGCGGCCGGAGGAGAATTCCCGGGGGCTCTTCATCGGGCGCCGCGGTGTCGGTCACCGACTCGATGGCGTTCGCGGCATTGGGCACGGACACCGGCGGCTCCTGCCGGATTCCCGCCGCCCTATGCGGCATCGTCGGCTTCAAGCCCACGGCAAGCCGGGTGCCTTTGGCGGGCTGCCATCCCCTGTCCATGACACTGGATTCGGTGGGGCCCCTCGCCAACTCGGTTGCCTGCTGCGCGGTGATGGATGCCGTTCTGTCCCGAGAGCCCGCGCTCGGTCCGGCACAGAGCACGGCAATAGAGGCCGCGACCAGTGTCGCGGGCCTGCGATTCGGCGTGCTGGGCGGCTACGTGCTCGAGGGTGTCGTGCCGGAGGTGGCATCCGGTTGGGAACGGGCGCTGCGCGCGCTCGCAAAGGCGGGCGCCCGCTTGAGCCACATCGTCATTCAAGAGTTCGACGAGCTGCCGCGAATCAATCGCAAAGGCGGCTTCTCCGTTGCGGAGGCCTATGCCCTGCATCGCGAGCGTCTGGCGAGCGACGTTTCGCAATATGATCCACGAGTGGCCGCGCGCATCCTTCGCGGCCGCGAGCAGGATGCCGCCGACTACATCGATCTGCATGCGCAGCGCGCGAGCTTCATCGCTCGGGTCACGCCGCGACTGGCGGCCTACGATGCGCTGCTGATGCCGACCGCACCCATCATTGCCCCGTTGCTGACCGACCTGGCCTCGGATGAGGCCTATGCGAAAATCAACGCGCTGGCGTTGCGCAACTCGAGCATGGTCAACTTCCTGGACGGCTGCGCGATCTCGATTCCCTGTCACGCGCCGGGCTCGGCCCCCGTTGGCCTGACGATTTTCGGCCTTCGCGACGCCGACCGGCGGCTCCTGGAGATCGCCGGCGCCGTGGAAAGCGGCCTGCATTGAGGCGCTGTCGGCCCGGCAGGCCACCGGGGATTCAGCTCGACGACGTCGACGCGCGCAATCAATAGACCTCGGGCACCAGCATCTCGGCCGGCACGGTCTGCCGGGAATAGTGCTCGTGACGCTCGCGCTCGGGCAGCACGACGGGGGTCTTCTGCACTTCACTGTAGGGAAATTGCTTCAGCAGATGGTCGATGCAATTGAGCCGCGCGCGTTTCTTGTCGACGGCATGCACCACCCACCATCGTGCCTCGGGAATGTGGGAGCGCTCGAGCATAATTTCCTTTGCCTTGGTGTATTCCTCCCAGCGGCGTCGCGACTCGAGATCCATCGGGCTGAGCTTCCACTGCTTGAGCGGATCGTGGATCCGGCCGAGGAAACGCAGGTACTGCTCCTCATCGGTGATCGAAAACCAGTACTTGAGCAAGCGGATGCCGGAGCGCACCGGACGCGAGGCTCAAGCCCCGCCGACGGCATACGCCGCCGCGTCGATGCGCTCGAGCATCGAGACGAACGCGCGAATTTCGGCCGGTTTGAAGCCGCCGAAAATCTGCGCCTCGATGGCCAGTGCCTTGGGTGCAATGCGGCCGTACAGCTCGCGCCCCTGCGCCGTCAGCGCCAGCAAGTGCGAGCGCTGATCCTGCGGGTTGGGCGCGCGCTCGATCAATCCGCAGCCGGCCAGCGCGATCGCCGCCCGGCTCACGGTCACTTTGTCCATGCGCGTGCGCCGGCAGATCTCGAATTGACTGATGGCGTCGGCCTCGGCGATGACGGCAACCAACCGCCATTCCGGAATGCGCAGCCCGAACGCGGCTTCATAGGCGGTAGCCACGGTGTCGCTGACGAGATTGGACGCCCTCGACAGGCGGTACGGCAGGAACTCATCGAGAACTAGCTTGGTTCGGCGTATCACGGCGGTGGGCACCTTGCGGAATGAGAGGATTTTCTATATAGTAACAAATGATACTACTTTTAGGTGGAGGCAGCGATGGAAAATCCACGTGACAACCCGCTGGGACTCGATGGCTTCGAGTTCGTGGAATTCACCGGCCCCGATCCGCAAGCGCTGGCCGCCCTGTTCGCCGCCATGGGCTTCACGCATCTGGCGGATCACCGCTCCAAGAATGTGCGCCGTTACGCGCAAGGCGACATCAATTTCCTGCTCAACATGGATGCGTCCGGTCAAGTGGCGGACTTCCGGGCGAAGCACGGTCCGTCGGCGAATGCCATGGCATTTCGCGTGAAGGATGCGCGCCTCGCCTTCGATGAGGCGCTGCGCCGCGGCGCCAAGCCGATCAGCGGCCCGGTGGGCCCGATGGAACTCAACATCCCCGCGATCGAGGGGATCGGCGGCTCGAATCTCTATCTCGTCGACCGCTACGGGGCGCGCGAAATATACGACGTGGATTTCACCGCCGTACCGGGCGCGACCAAGGATCAGAACGGCACCGGCCTGCATACCCTGGATCATCTCACGCACAACGTGAACCGCGGGCGCATGGCTCATTGGGCGGAGTTTTACCGGCAGATCTTCAATTTCCGCGAAATCCGCTACTTCGACATCGAGGGCCAGGCGACCGGATTGTTCTCCAAGGCGATGACGGCGCCGGACGACAAGATCCGCATCCCGCTGAACGAGAGCCAGGATGAAAACAGCCAGATCGAAGAGTTCCTGAAGCAGTACAAGGGCGAGGGCATCCAGCATTTGGCGCTCGCCACGGACGACATCTTCGCGACCGTGGATAAGCTGCGCGCCAACGGCATCCGCTTCCAGGATACACCGGAGTCTTATTTCGACATGATCGACTCGCGGGTGCCCGGGCACGGCCACGACGTCGCCGCGATGCGCAAGCGCCGCATTCTGATCGACGGCGCGCCGGAGACGGGCGGCGGGATTCTGCTGCAGATCTTCACCGAAAACATGGTCGGGCCCATCTTCTTCGAGATCATTCAGCGCAAGGGCAACGAAGGATTCGGTGAGGGAAATTTCAAGGCATTGTTCGAGAGCCTCGAACTCGATCAAATCCGCCGCGGTGTCGTCAAAGTCGTGCGATGAATTATTTGAGCGGTTTCGGCAATCACTTCGCCACCGAGAGCATTCCGGGCGCGTTGCCGGAGGGACGCAATTCGCCGCAGCGCACGGCCTTCGGCCTGTACGCGGAGCAATTGTCCGGGAGCGCCTTCACGGCGCCGCGCCACGAGAACCGGCGCAGTTGGCTGTATCGCCTGCGCCCCTCGGCGGCGCATGCGCCCTTCACTGCCTATCCGCGTGAAACCCTGCTGCGCTCCGGGCCTTTCCGCGAGGCCGAACCGACGCCGAACCGCCTGCGCTGGAACCCTTCTGCGCCGCCCGGGGAGCCGGTGGATTTCGTGGACGGCCTGGTCACCTACGCGGGCAACGGCGATCCGGGGCAGGGAAGCGGGATGGCGGTGCATGAATACGCGGCGAATCGGTCCATGACGAGCCGCGCCTTCTTCAATGCCGATGGCGAACTGCTCATCGTACCCCGGCTGGGGCGGCTGCGCTTCGTCACGGAAATGGGGGTGCTCGAGGCGGAGCCGCTGCAGATCGTCCTGATCCCGCGCGGCGTGCGCTTTCGGGTGGAGCTGATCGATGCGAGCGCACTCGGCTATGTGTGCGAGAACTATGGCGCGGCGTTTCGCCTGCCGGATCTCGGGCCTATCGGCTCGAACGGCCTGGCCAACGCGCGCGACTTCGAAGCCCCCGTGGCGCGATTCGAGGATGACGACGCTGCCACCGAGCTGGTGCAAAAGTTCGCGGGCAGGCTATGGAGCACGAAGCTCGGCCACAGTCCGCTCGATGTGGTCGCCTGGCACGGCAACCTCGCACCCTGCCGCTACGATTTGCGCCGCTTCAACACCTTGGGAACCGTGAGCTTCGATCATCCGGACCCCTCGATATTCACCGTGCTCACTTCGCCCGGAGACGCCGCCGGCACGGCGAATTGCGACTTCGTGATTTTTCCTCCGCGCTGGATGGTGGCCGAGGAGACTTTCCGGCCGCCGTGGTTTCATCGCAATGTCATGAGTGAATTCATGGGGCTGATCACGGGCCGCTACGACGCCAAGGCCGACGGCTTCGAGCCGGGCGGCGCCACGCTGCACAATCAAATGTCGGCGCACGGACCGGATCTGCAGAGCTACCGCAAGGCGGTCGAGGCAACCCTCGAGCCGCAACGTATCAAGGACACCATGGCTTTCATGTTCGAGAGCCGCTGGGTTATCCGGCCCACCCGTTTCGCGCTCGATACGCCGCTGCTGCAGCGGGATTATGATGGCTGCTGGAGCGGCTTCGGCAAGGCCGACGTGACGCGCTGAATCCTCTCAAGTCGGGCGGCAACCTATGATCGACGAGACGCATGATCCCAACCGCAGCAGCTGGGTGGAGACCGCCGACGGCCATCCGGAATTTCCCGTGCAGAATTTACCTCTGGGAATCTTCAGCGAGCCGCGCGGCACGCCCCGGCCCGGCGTCGCCATCGGACAGTATATTTTCGATCTGCGCGGCGGCGTGGATACCGAGCTGCTGTCCGAGTTCCCGCCGGAGGATTTATCCGCGGGCACGCTCAATGGAATACTGGCCTGGCCGGCGGCCCGGCGGGCCGCGTTGCGGCGGACGATCTCGGATACTTTGTGCGATCGCCGCTACGAGGGTCTGGCGCGTCCCCTGCTCCACGACCGGCAGAGCAGCAGCATGCACCTGCCGGCGTCGATCGGCGACTACACGGATTTTTACGCGGGCATCAATCATGCGATGAACGTGGGCCGGCTCTTCAGACCCGATAATCCGCTGCTGCCGAATTATAAAAACATGCCCATCGGCTATCACGGCCGCGCCTCATCGGTGAGGCCGTCCGAAGCGCCGGTGATTCGGCCGTGGGGCCAGCGGCAGCAGGGCGGCGATGCGACGCCGCAGTTCTGCCCCACCGCCAGGTTGGATTTCGAGCTCGAGCTCGGAGTATGGATTGCTCAGGGCAACCCCTTGGGCCAGCCCATCGGCATCGCGGACGCTCACGAATACATCGCCGGCCTGTGCCTGCTGAACGATTGGTCCGCCCGGGACATTCAGGCATGGGAATATCAGCCGTTGGGGCCCTTCCTGGCCAAGAGCTTTCACACCACCATATCGCCCTGGATCGTGACGGCCGAGGCACTGGAACCATTTCGAGTCGCTCAACTTCCCCGGCCCGCCGAAGATCCCGTACCTCTGCCCCATCTATGGTCCGATCGGGACCAACGATCGGGTTCGTTCAATATCCGATTCGAAGTCGATATTCGCTCGGCCAAGATGCGCGAAGCGTCCCTGCCTCCCCATCGGCTGAGCTCGGTCTCCGCCGCGCATCTGTACTGGACGATTGCGCAAATGATTGCTCACCATTCATCCAACGGCTGCAATTTACGGCCCGCAGATCTCTTCGGCAGCGGCACCATCTCGGGGCCGACCGCGGACAGTTTCGGCAGCCTGCTCGAGATCACTCAGGGCGGCAAGCAGCCCATCACCCTGCCCACCGGCGAGGCGCGCACATTTCTGGCCGATGGCGATGAAATCGTCATTTCAGCCTTCGCGGTCGCGCCGAATCGCGCGCAGATAGGCTTCGGAACATGCCGGGCGTCGATCGCGCCCGCACGGGTGGATTAGCCGACTGCCAATTCGGCACTCAAATGTCCGTTTTGCATGTCAATATGGACATCAATGAGCTTTGCCGCACTCTGGAGCCTCGATCCGTCGGTGGTTTACCTCAACCACGGGTCGTTCGGCGCCTGTCCCTCCGCCGTACTGGATGCGCAGGCGGAACTGCGCCGCGAGATGGAGCGCGAGCCCGTCGACTTCCTGGTCGCCGCTCTGCCCTCTCGCCTGAACGCCGCACGCGAAACCTTGGCGGCCTTCCTGGGAGCCGAGCCGCCGAATCTGGTCTTCGTGCCGAACGCGACGGCCGGAGTGAACGCGGTGCTGCACTCGCTGTCGATCGAACCCGGGGATGAGCTGCTCGTCACCGACCATACCTACGCAGCCTGCCGCAAGACCGTCGACTTCGTGGCAGAACGCAGGGGGGCCCGCGTGGTCACGGCGCAGCTGCCGTTCCCCTGCCGCCATGAAGATGAGATCCTCTCCTCGGTGCTGAAGTGCGTCTCGCCTCGTACGAGATTGGCGCTCATCGACCATGTCACCAGTCCCACCGCATTGGTACTGCCCGCGGCGCGCCTGGTGGGCGAGCTGCAAACTCGGGGCATCGATACGCTGGTGGACGGCGCGCACGCTCCCGGCATGGTGCCCCTCGGGCTGTCGGACCTCGGCGCGGCCTACTACACCGGCAATGCGCATAAATGGCTGTGCGCCCCGAAGGGCGCCGCCTTCCTTCACGTGCGCGGCGACCGGCAGTCACACCTGCACCCCACGGTCATCAGCCACGGCTACACCGCGGGATTCCAGGCGGAGTTCGACTGGACGGGGACCTTCGATCCGACGCCCTGGCTGTGCATTCCCGAGGCATTGCGCTACATCGGCGCTCTGCTGCCCGGCGGCTGGCCGCAGGTCATGGCGGTCAATCGGGCGCTGACACTGCAGGCCCGCTCCCTGCTGCTGGAATCATCCGGAGCCGATGCCGCCTGCCCCGAGTCCATGATCGGTTCGATGGCTTCCCTGCCGCTGCCGCCGGCCACCGCCGGTTCTCCCGCCCATCGGCTCGACTGCGCGGGCCTGCATGACTGGTTCCGCGAACGCGGAGTCGAGACCTGGCTGTATCCGCACCCCGTCCCGCTGCTGCGCATCTCCGCGCAGCTTTACAATGATCTGGATCAGTTCAAGCGGCTGGCGAGCCTGCTCGAGGAAGCGCTGCGTGGCGGTTGAGCAGGCCCAGAGTTCCATCCGGGCGCGCCTTTCGACTTTCGACACGGCGATGGTGGTATTCAGCCTGGTGGTGGGCATCGGCATCTTTCGCACGCCGGCCATCGTTGCCGGCGCCGCCGGCAATACTTCTCTCTTCTTCTCCGCCTGGATCGCGGGCGGATGCATCAGCTTGATCGGCGCCCTGACTTTCGCGGAGATCGGATCGCGGTACCCGCGCGCCGGCGGCTACTACCGCGTCGTCGCCGATTGCTACAACCCGACGCTGGCGTTCATGCTCAATTGGTCCCAGACGCTGATGCAGGGCGCGGGCGCCGCCGGCGTGGCATTCATCGGTGCCGATTACCTGATGCCGGTGGTGCTGCCGCCGGCATGGCGCACGGCGCACGCCTCGCTGGCGCTGGCCTGCGCCACCATGCTGATCCTGCTGTTCTTGAACTACCGCGGCGTAAAGCCCGGCGCGCGCGTGCAGAATCTGCTGTCGATTCTCAAAATCGTCATGATCGTCGGTCTCGCAGTGCTCGCCCTGCTGCTCGCTCCGCGCGTCAATGCAGTGGAGCCGCAACCCGCCGCACCGTCGGGATTGCGTCTCGCATCGGCTTTGATTCCTTGCTTCTACGCCTATGGCGGCTATCAATTGACCATGAACCTCGGTGCCGATCTGAAGGAGGCCCGGCGGCGTTTCCCGCTCGCCATTACGGCCGGCATGGTCACCGTGGTCGGTCTGTACTTCCTGCTCAATTTCGCCTATCAGCGCGTGTTGGGAATCAGCGGCATCGCGGGCTCGAAGCTGGTGGCGGCGGCTCTGTCGCGTGCAACCTTCGGGCCCTCCGGCGAGGTACTGATCTCGGTGGCCGTGTTTCTGTCCGCCGCGGGATTCGTCAATGCCACCATCCTGCAGATGCCGCGCAGTTTCTATGCCATAGCGCAGGATGGCGTGCTGCCCGGAGCGTTCCTGCGCGTGAATCCGAACACTCAGGTGCAGGAAGTGGGGCTGCTGTTCTTCGGGGCCACGATGCTGCTGCCCGCGTTCCTGCTCGGATCGTTCGAAAAGCTGCTGAACTACGTAATCTTTACCGACACCCTCACGCTGGCGGTGGTGGCCTCGACGCTGTTCGTGCTGCGCCACCGCCGCACGGGCGACGGCGGCTTTTCGATGCGGGGATACCCCCTGCTGCCGGCTCTTTACATAGTCTGCCTGCTCGGCGTGGCGGTGCGGGTCTTTACCTTGGAGCCGCAGCTCGCTCTGGCGGGCATCATCATCCTGCTCACCGGCTGGCCGCTGTTTCGACTGGGACATCAGTTGTTCGGCGGGCGCGCATCTGACGCACGGTGGCATCGAACATGAGTCGGGCGACCCGCAGGCCGCTGCCCAAATCCATGACCGTGTCGCGGCAACGCCGCTGAACCGCCTCGCTGAGCACCACGTTCTCGCCCACGAGTTGGTCCGCGCGGCATTGAATTTCGGCCGCGCGCTGCACCGTCCACAGCAGCGCGAAGGTCGTGGGGATGTCGCGCTCGCAGACCGCGACCCCGTGATTGCGCAGAACCAGCACGTGCTTGTCGCCGAGACTGGCAATCATCCGGCTGCGCTCATCGTCGTAGAGAGTAATGCCCTCGAAATCGTGATAGCCGACGCGGCCGTAGAACTGAGCGCCGTAGAAATTATTGTGATCGAAGCCGCCGCGTTTCATGGCGACCGCCGACACGGCGGTGGTATGGGTATGCGCCACGCAGGCCACATCCGCCCGCGTCTCGTGAATGGCGCCGTGCAAGGCAAAGCCGGCCGGGTTGCCGGAATACTCGGACGCTTCGACCAAGCGGCCGTCGATGCCGACCTTGAGCAGATTATGCGGAGTGATTTCGAGGTAATTCAGTCCGAAGGGATTGACCAGGTAGTGGTGCGCCGCCCCGGGCAGCCGTACGGAAATATGATTGAAGATCAGCTCCGTCCATCCGAGGAAATCGACCAGATGATAGAAGTCCGTGAGCTCGCACCGCAGGCGCCACTCCTCCGGGTCCATCGCCGAGGGGGATGAGCGGGTGGGCAGCATATCGATGGCTCCTGTCATTTGCTGTTGCGGTATTATACAAGCATGCCGACTCAAGCGCCGCGCAGCGCCGCGGTCACCTTCATTTTCGTCACGGTGCTCATCGACATGCTGGCCGGCGTGGGGATTTCTTCGCTCATCGTCCAGGGATTTTTGGTCAAGCCGCTGGTCCGATGGCTCAAGGAACGGCGCGCGATGGCATTGGGTTTGACGTTCGGCGCGGCGGGCTTCGCCATCTACGGACTCGCGCCCACGGGAGCCATTTTTTGGATCGGCGTGCCGGTGATGGCCTTGTGGGGCATTGCAACGCCCTCATTGCAAACGCTCATGACGGGATTGGTGGACCCGACCGAACAGGGGCGACTGCAGGGCGCGCTTGCCAGCCTCGTCGGTCTGGCAAGCCTCGTGGGTCCCACGGCTCACCGGGGCTCGCCCCATTCGGGAAAGGCTCTCAAGGCATCGACGTAGTTGTGGATGACGTCCGTATGCGCATCCTCCTGCCAGCCGCCAGGCGCGGGGTTCTTGGACAGATCGCGCGGGCGGCCCAGTTCGTCGATGGAATACAGTGTGAAATCCAGCGCAGCCCGCGCCTCGGCGGCCAAGGCCGGCGACCCGGTCGCCTTGGCGTAAAGCGCGGCCACCGCACCGTACGTTGAATTGATGCCGCCCCAGGCTTGCGGGTCCTCGTCCTGCTCGTGGCAAACCGTGATGCCGAATTCCACATGAGTGAAGGTGCGGCGGACGAACTCGATGAGCGCGCCGCAATCGGTGCGCCAATCCGGATCGAGCGATTCCCTTTCCTCGAGCAGGTAGCGCGCGAGATTCAGCGGCGCCCAGGCCGTACGGTTGGTGGGTGTATCGTGATCCTCGAAGAACTGGGCATACAGAGACCCATCGGCTGCGGCATTGGGAATCTGATGGTCGCCTGATCCAAGTCCACAGTGAACGGCGCGGCGCGGAAAACTCCCCGTAGCCCTGCTCCAACAGCACATCGTAGAGCCGCAGGATGTAGGTCATGTTCCCCGACACGGGCCCTCGCCCCGCGCCGTCCCGATAATCGGCGCGAAAAGGCCAGGGCGAATGGGATGCATCGCCCTCCTGTTTGATTGGCCGCGAGCACGCGGGCGTTCTGCAGTCCCTGTTCGAAGTACCTGCGCTCGCCCGCGGACTGAGACAGAAGCACCAGTGCGATAGCCCGCGATACCGCCCTTGTCCGGCTCGATTTCATAAGGACGATCGCTTTGCGAGCCGCAATCCGCAGCGAGCGGAAACTGATCCCGCTTGGCCGGTCGAGCGCGTGAACGACGGATATCGGCCCGAAGCCGGCGTCAGAGTCTCCCTCACCAGATAGTCGCCCATGGCACAGGCCGTGCGCAGAAACCTTGAATCCTGCCTGCCGCGCAATTCGTGGAATTTCAGATAGGAGAGAATGCCCATGCCATTCTGGGTTGCCGGAATCGTGTCCGTGCGATCGGGAATGGGAGTCCACTGTCCGTCCAGGAAAGTCGCCAGCACGAAGCGGGGATACCCTCGGTCCTCGGGACACTGCTGGTAGAAATTCATCTCGAGGTCCAAAGCCTCGTTCCATGAGGTCCAAGGCCTCAGGCGGCCTTGCGCATCGAAGCTCGCCTCATGTCCTGCAATGATGACCGGCTGATGGATTTGAAGATCTGACACGCCGTGAAGATACCGCCTTATCACCGGAACGCCAACGGCGGAACTCCTACGCCCACCGGTTAACGCCACGCGCCTTATCGATCAGAAAAACCCGCTTCAATCGCTGCGCCCACGTCATGGCGACTTGGCGCGGGTTCACCTGCGCGCCCTCCCCGCGCTTCCCTTTCTTCTTCTGAGCGCCCCGCACCGAAGGGACGATTTGAGACCCCGGCGTAGGCGGAGAACGGCTTGCTACAAGTCACGGAGGATTCCCAGCAAGACCGCGTCGTTTCCCTTTTCGCGGCATGGGTAGGGTACGCTTCATGAACTGGTCGAACAGGGGCACCGTGAAGGCAATTTGTCCGTGGGCGGGGCTATAGATCATTCCTTTCCGAATCAAGATATCGCGCACCGTTCCAAGCTGTTGGGTCGTCTTACCGATCAATTCAGCTACCTGACCAGAGCGGTGTTCACCTTCGCCTAGCTCCGCCAACGCGCGCATGTACTCGCGTTCGGCCTGAGTCACGCGATCAAATCGGACGCGAAAAAACTGGTGATCGAGCTCGCGAAGCGCGACTCGAGAAGCTTGGCGTGCAACTTCGACATCGATGGCACGGTGTGGTGCAAGATTCCAGGTCCGATAACCCCATTCCTGCAAAAAATAGGGATAGCCTTTGGTTTGCTTATAAATCTCTTCAAGCGCTGCGTCGGTGATCGTTGCACGTTCATTCTTCACCGGGTCGCGAATCGCCTCGAATGACTCTGTGTGTGAAAGCCGATCGATCTCCGTAAAACGGAATAGCCTTTCCGCATAGCTCTTGGCCTCGCCAACCTGTGAAAACAACTGCGGCAATCCCGCACCAAACAAGATCAGCGGCAACGCCTCTTGCGCTACCGCGTGAATGCCTTGAATCAATGCGGCGAGATGACGTGCAGGCATATATTGAAGTTCATCGATCAGCAGCGCCACGGGCCGTTTTGCCGCTGCGGCGGCTTCCCCGAGTGCAACCAATAGATCTTTCACGTCGGATTCCAAATCGCCGGAATCGGCGCGGCCTTGCTCAGCCTCCACCCCGATCGAAACCTCCACTCCGCCTGCAGCCACCTTGATATTTCCCAAAAAACTGCGCAACACGCGCATGCCGCGCTTCACGGCCGCTATGGTCCGTTTGGAATCGTCAAGATCGAGTAATAATCGGCGCGATGCAGGCGCAAGCAATTCGGTGATCGTCTGGTCCTCTTGGGCCTCTATCATTTCCACCGCATATTGTTTTTCTAATGCACGGCGGCGGATTTCGCGTAATAAAACCGTTTTGCCCACACCTCGCAATCCAACCAGCAACAAAGAGCGTTCCGAGCGGCCCCGCCTGACGCGTTCAAGCGCAATATCGGCCTGCTGCAATACCGGGTCGCGGCCGACTAGATCTGGAGGAGGGGTGCCGGCGCCGGGGTTAAACGGATTGGTATTGGGGTCCATAATTTGGTGTATAGGGATGTATAACAAAGTATAGCGTGATCGTACTATATATGCCTATATTTGCATATACTCGTTGGCCAGCATTCGGTACCGAATACCTAGAGATTTTCCGCTTGTATGATTTGACATCGCCGGCGCGTTTATCAAGATCTACGGCATCGAAACTCGCGTCCTAGTCCAGAAGGTCAGTGGAATCTTGGCAGATTTCCGCGGATGGGTGTGGAAGTTGACGGCCGACGGCGGGCGTCGTCCAGGATCCGTCGCGCGATGGAGTCGGTGACTTCGCTGTCTCCCTGAAACAAGGAGACGCCAGCCTGAGTGCGCCAAGCCGCTGAGGACTATGGCGGTTAGCGATGGATTCGTCCCGAAACAGCGTGGATTGTCGGCGTCAGGGCCTCCTTCACTAGATAGTCGCCCATGGCGCACGCCGTGCGCAGAAACCTCGGATCCCGCCTGCCGCGCAATTCGTGGAATTTCAGGTAGGAGAGAATGCCCATGCCATTCTGGGTTGACGGGATCGTGTCCATGCGATCAGGCTCGCCTCATGTCCTGCAATGATGACCGGCTGATGGGTTTGACGATCTGACACGCAGTGAAAATACCGCCTTATCGCCGGAACGCAAACGGCGTCGAGTCCTCGCCGCCGGCGTCCGTTCAACCTGCGTCGAGTTCGGGGTAGTGCCGGAAGATTCCCTCGTTGTTGAAAGGGATGCGCCTCGGGGAGGCAAGATATGCAGCGATCCGCGGAAGTTCTTGTACTCGGGTGTGCAGGGTGAAGAGCCGCCGATATTTGCGCGCGGACTTCGCCGTGGCGCGCGGGAAGGCGTAGCTCAGACCGGCCATGATTTGAAACAGGGACAGATCCGCGTAAGTCGGCTTGGCGCCGGTCAGATAGTGGTATCCTCGAGCGCCTGTCCCCAACGCCCGCTCGAAGTAGCCCAGGTATTTGGGCGCCCGGTTCTGCAGAAAATCCGCGGCCCGGCGGCGCGACTCTTTCTTCTGCTCCTCGTAGTAGAGACCGGAGGCGACGGGATGATGGGTGTCGTGAATTTCCACGCACGAAATCCGCCATCGTGAGTTGCAGTTCGTGGACCCACACCCGCCCTGCCTGCTCTTTCGGAACGAGTCCATGACGCGGGCCTAAGAACTGCAGGATGTTGGCCGTCTGCCCGATGACCAGCCGCCCGGCCTTCAGAAAAGGCGGCGCGAAGGGTGCCCGCCGCACATGACGGCCATTCAAAAATCGCATCAGCGCCGCTACTCCGGCTCGCTTGCCGGGTTCACGCGCCACATCCCGATACCGTGCGCCCGCCTGCTCCAGGGTCAATCGCACGAACTCGCCGCGACCCTGAATCGACGGCCAGTAATAGAGTTCGTAATTCATAACCTGCCCTCGCGTTGGCGCCTGTCGCCGAGAGACTACCGGTTGAACGAGGATTTCCATAGCCCCCAGATCGGATAAACTGGCTCGGCCATCCAGAGCGGGAGTCCAATTCAGTGAGTGCCGGCACTTCGGCCGATATCGCGGCCAGGCTCGACCGGCTGCCCTCGTCCCGCGCGGTATGGACCATCGTCATGCTCATCTCGCTGGGCTGCGTTTTCGAGTTCTACGATCTGTTTTTTACCGCTTACGTGGCACCGGGAATGACCGAGAGCGGACTGTTCACGCAGCAGTCCCTGGGAATCTTCGCCTCCTTGAAGGCCATCCGGGTGGCGGGCTTCGGCACTTTCGTGTTTTCGACTTTTGCCGGGCTGTGGTTCGGCGTGGTGGCGCTGGGCCACGCGGCGGACCGCTTCGGCCGCAAGACCGTGTTTACATGGTCCCTGATCTGGTACTGCTCGTGCACCGCCATCATGGCGTTCCAGCAGTCCGGACTGTGGTTGAACATCTGGCGGTTGATCGCCGGCGTGGGCTTCGGCGTACAGTTGGTCACCGTCGACACCTACATTGCCGAACTCATGCCGCGGACTTTGCGCGGCCGGGCATTCTCCATCAATCAATTCATCTCGTTCTGTGTCGTGCCCATCGTCGCCTTGCTGGCATGGCTGCTCGTGCCGCTGAAACCCTTAGGTTTCGACGGTTGGCGCTGGGTGGTCCTGCTGGGGTCGGCGGGTGCATTGGTGGTGTGGGCACTGCGCGCCGGCATTCCCGAAAGTCCGCGCTGGCTGGCCGGCAAAAACCGGGGCGATGAGGCGGACGCCATCGTCAGTGACATCGAAGCCAAGGTGGCGGCGGAATATGGAGGCACGTTGCCGCCGCCGCAGCCGACGGCCGCTGAACCGGACGGCCCCGCCCGGCTCGCGGAAATTTTTTCCGCCGACTACCGCGGCCGAACCTTCATGCTGTCGATATTCAACGCCGCCCAGGTCATCGGCTTCTACGGCTTCAATTCCTGGGTTCCGACGCTGCTCATTGCACGCGGCATCAATATCACCCACGGCCTGGAATACGCCTTCATCATCGCCATCTCGCAGCCGGTCGGCCCGCTGCTCGGCAGCTACTTTGCCGACAGGATCGAACGCAAGCACCAAATCATCGCCGGGCTCGCCGGCATGGGCGTCCTGATGGCGGCCTTCGCCTTCGCAACCTCCGCGGCCGCGCTCATTCGCGATCGGCATTGCCTTTACGCTGGCCGCGAACGTCATGTCCTACGCCTATCCACGGCTATCAGGCCGAACTGTTTCCCACCCGCATCCGCTCCCGCGCCGTCGGCTTCGTGTATTCGTGGAGCCGCATCGCCGCCGCCTTCTCAGGCCTGATCACAGGTTCGCTGCTCGCCACCGGCGGCGTACCGGCCGTGGCCGTATTCATCGGCGGCGCGATGATCGTGGGTATCGGCGTGATCGGGATTTTCGGACCCTCGACCAATGGTTTGGCGCTGGAACAGCTGAACCACGCGTGAAGCAGCCGCGCTCCGCGCAGATCGCGATCAGGATGCGCTCCAGCCGCGGCAGCCGTTGAGAAACAGAGCGACCGTCTTGTCGGCCCAGGCATCCAGCTCGGCCGCCGTCATCGGCGTGCCGTATCCCATGGCGCGGCGCTGCGGCAGTGAAACGATCATGAAAATGAACTGCTCCGCGGCGAAAGCGCGGTTCTCGGCGTTCAGTTTCGAGTCGCGCAGGTCGCGCGCGAGAAGCCCGCTGATCAAGGTGGTCGCTTCGCGCGTGCTGCCGTCGCCATGCACCGCGCGAATCAGTTCGGGAAATCGCGCGGACTCGGCCATCACCAGGCGATGCAGCGCAAGGGCTTTGGGCGAAAGAGCGGCGCGCAAGATCATTCCGGCGAGACGGCGCAAGACATCGTGCAAGGTCGCGCCCTCGATCAGGGGCACGCCGGCGGGAGGCCGGATCTGCGCGATGATTTCATGGACGACGGCGGCAAACAGCGCCGATTTATCGTCAAAGCGATGGTAGAGCGTGCGCTTCGAAATCCCCGCGCGTGCGGCCACCGCTTCGATGCTGGTCGACCCATAGCCCTCGGCCAGAAACAACTCGGTGGCGACCTCCAATATTCGCTGCCGCAGACGCAATGCGTCGGCGCGCGATGGCCGCCCGCCGCGTCCGGCGGTTTTGATCGCCTTCCTGCGCTCCATGTTCCCTAGGTATTGATCCCTTTCCTAACGATGCGGGTAAGCATACCCACCGGCGCGATACGCAACACGGCCGCCGTAACCACCAGAGTAGGCGGGGCGCGGCGCGTAATAAGCGCGTGGCGCATAGTAGGCAGGCGGTGCTGCGTAGTAAGCGCGCGGCTGCGGATAGTAGGCCGCAGGCGGCGCGTAGTAAGTCCGTGGCGCGGGGTAGTAGGCCGCGGGCGGCGCATAGTAAGTCTGCGGTGCGGGGTAGTAGGCCGGACGGGGCGCATAAGCCGGCTGTGGTGCATAGCCTGGCTGCGGTGCGTACGCAGGCGGCGCACCGCCGTAAGCGGGCGCCTGAGAAGATGCATCCGCGCCTGCCGACAATGCGGCCGACGCGATGGCGATGGGCAATGTCGCAAGGCCCAGGACGGCCCCAAACAGCCCTCTGCCCAAACCAAAAGGATGCACATGCCCGAAACCATGCACGCCTGCCGCGGCAGGTGCCATGGGCGCGCAGGCCAGGACGGCAGCGGCGGCCGATCCGAGAAGAGCTTGTTTGAATCCGGGCATGGCGAACTCCTTCATGTGAAGTCGAGGACCCTGGTGCCCGCACCATACGCGCCTAATTAATGAAACGCAACGGTACCGTTCCGTTCTCTCGCGGCGCATCATCCGTGGAATTCCTCTCCTGCATTGAGCCGCGATTGATGCCGACTATGGCGCTGATAGAGAGCAGCGATTTGACTTAGCGCGGCCCCGGGGTCTAACGTCCTTTAAGCACAGTTCCCTATTGATTCCGAAATTTTCAATCGGAAGGAGTGAGTCGTGAATTTAAAAGGTAGTAAGACGGAAAAGAATCTCAAGGATGCATTCGCAGGCGAATCGCAGGCGAATCGACGTTATTTGTACTTCGCAGCCAAGGCGGACGTCGAAGGCTTCAATGACGTATCCGCCGTGTTCCGTTCCACTGCCGAAGGTGAGACAGGCCATGCCCACGGGCATTTGGAGTACCTCGAGGCGGTGGGCGACCCGGCCACCGGATTGCCGATCGGCGCAACCTCGCTGAATCTCAAGGCGGCGATTGCGGGCGAAACGCACGAATACACGGACATGTACCCCGGCATGGCCAAGAGCGCCAGAGACGAGGGTTTCGGCGAAATTGCGGATTGGTTCGAGACGCTGGCCAAGGCGGAACGCTCGCACGCCAATCGCTTCCAGAAGGCGCTGGATAACCTGTAGCCCTTCGACATCGCCGCGGGGCGATGCATGCAGCGGGCTCCGTTCTTGGAGCCCGCTACCATTTCGGTCGGGAGAAAACCGTGTCCGACGGACAGACCAAGTCAGGCCGCGAGGGCAATCTGGAGGCGCCCACGCGCCACGCCCTTGGCTGGCAAGAACCTCAATTCTATGACGCCGGCGCGCTGCAGAAGGAACTCGAACGAGTATTCGACATCTGCCATGGCTGCCGCCGCTGCTTCAATTTGTGCGATTCCTTTCCGACACTGTTTGATTTGATCGACGAGTCGAAAACCGGCGAGCTCGACGGCGTCGACAAGACAGGCCTATGGGCAAGTGGTCGACCAGTGTTACCTCTGTGACATGTGCTACATGACCAAGTGCCCGTACGTTCCGCCGCATCCCTGGAATGTCGATTTTCCTCACTTGATGCTGCGCGCCAAGGCCGTCAAGAATCGCGCCGGAGCAACGCGCTGGCGCGACAAGGTCCTGAGTTCGACGGACATGGTCGGCAAACTCGCGGGCATCCCCGTCGTCGCCGAGGTGGTCAACGCGGTCAATCGAAGCTCCGTGGGGCGCAAGATCCTGGACGCCGCGCTCGGAGTGCACCCGGATGCGCCCGTGCCGCCGTACCGATCCAACACCCTGCGCAAGCAACTCGCCAAGCGCCTCAAGCCGGCGGCCGCCGCCGCGGCGCAGGCGGCGGGAGGCACCCGCGGCAAAGTCGCGTTGTTCGCCACCTGCTACGGAAATCGCAATGAGCCGAGATCGGGCTCGATCTGGCGAGCGTGTTCGAGCACAACGGCATCGAAGTCGCGCTGGTCGAATCCGAGAATTGCTGCGGCATGCCCAAGCTGGAATTGGGCGATCTACAGGCGGTTGCGGACTCGAAGGCCAAGAACATCCCGCATCTGCTCGCGATGATCGAGCGCGGCTACGACATCGTCGCTCCCGTCCCCTCCTGCGTGTTGATGTTCAAGCAAGAGCTGCCGCTGATGTTCCCGGACGATCCCGGCGTGGCGAAGGTCAAGCAGCACATGTTCGATCCCTTCGAATATTTGGCGCTGCGGCACAAGGCCGGACTGATGCGCACGGATTTCACCCGCCCCCTCGGCAAGATCTCGTACCACGTGGCCTGTCACTTGCGGGTACAGAACATCGGGCTGAAGACTCGCGATGTCCTGCAGCTGATTCCGGGAACCACGGTGGAGCCCATCGAACGATGTTCGGGCCACAATGGTACGTACGGCGTCAAGCGCGAGTTTCGCGACAAGTCCATGAAGATCGGCAAGCCGGTCATGCAGCGCGTGCAGGCCGAGCGGCGCCGACTTCTACGCCAGCGACTGCCCCATGGCGGGCCATCAAATCGAAAGCGGCTTGGACGATGCGCGCCCGCCGACGCATCCGCTGACGCTGCTCAGAATGGCCTACGGATTGGTGAGTGACATAAAGTGAAAAAATTGACGCGCCAGGATCTCATGAGCTTGGAGCAATACGCCTCCGAGCGGAAGCGATTGCGCAGCGAAGTCATCGCCCACAAGCAGCTGCGCAACGTGCAGGTCGGACCCAACATGACGTGGTGTTTCGAGGATTACACCACCATACGCTATCAAGTCCTCGAAATGCTGCGCGCCGAACGCATCTTCGAAAGCGATGGAATCCAAGCCGAGCTCGACGCCTACAATCCGCTGATTCCCGACGGCAGCAACTGGAAGGTCACATTGCTGCTGGAATTCCCCGATCCCGATGCGCGGCGGGTCGCGCTCGAGAAACTGATCGGCGTCGAAGATCGGTGCTGGATGCGGGTCAGCGAAATGGAACGGGTATTCGCGGTCGCCGACGAAGACATGGAGCGTGAAAACGAGGAAAAAACCTCGGCCGTGCATTTTCTGCGCTTTGAGCTGTCGGCCTCCATGTCCGAGGCGATGAAAAGCGGAGCTTCCCTGAGCATCGGCGTCGATCACGACGCATATCGGCATCTGCTGAGTCCATTACCCGCTTCCGATCCGCGACGCCCTGAGTCGCGACCTCGACTGAATCATAAAAAGACTGCAAAAAGAAAGACTTAGAGCATTCCCCGGAATCTTCGGTACTGTCTCCTGTCACAAAGTCATTAGAATGGCTTTGCATGAGGACGTCGATATGACCCCTGAGACAGAGCCCTCACAACGGGCGCAGCCGCGGATGGGCAACGAAGGCGCTGCCCTTGCGTGGCTGGATGCCCTGGTGAGCGGCAATTGCACCGCCGAGGAATTCTTGGCGGCGGTGCGCAATCAGTTTCAGGAAGACACCGAAGAGACACTGGGAACTGCTGTCGCTGCTCGATCAGTACTATCGCCGCGGCAAGATCAAGGCCGACCTCTTTCCATACGCTCAAATCCCGCCTCGAAGGTCAGGCACTCGATGACGATGAGGATGTGACGGCGAGCTTAGCGGCCACCGTGGCGGCGCGCCTGGCGGCGAACCGCACGTCCCCGCCCTTCGACCGTCGTTACGGCGCCTGTCGCGGCGGCGCAAAGGAAGGCGGCGCCTGATTCGCGCTCGGCGGCACGCGATTCACGCCCGGCGGCACCTGATTCGCGCCCGGCGGCACGCGATTCACGCTCCGCGACGCCCGGCCCGCGCTCCGCAGCACGTGATTCGCGCCCGGCGGCATCCGATTCGCGCACCGCCGCGCCTCGGGAAGTGGCCATAGGCGATGTGCTGCGGGACCGCTACAGAGTAGTCGGCGTGCTCGGGCACGGCGGCATGGGCACGGTGTTCGAGGCGGTGGATGAGTACCGCGTCGATCTGCCGACCACCAGTCAGCGTCTGGCGGTCAAGGTACTGCATACGGCGGTTGCCGAGCGCGAAGAGCTGCTCTCCGAGCTGCAGCGCGAGTTTCAGCATCTGCAATTGCTGTCGCACCCGAACATCGTTCGGGTCCATGAATTCGACCGCGACGGCGACATCGCCTTCTTCACGATGGAATTTCTGAACGGAGCGCTCCTGAGTCAAGCGCTCGGCTGCAAGAAAGGCCGTTGCCCTGCCGCGGCCGTACGCGCTCGCCATCATGCGCGATGTCGGCGCCGCGCTCGCTCACGCTCATTCGCGCGGCGTCGTGCATGGGGACGTCAATCCGCAAAATATTTTCATCACCAATGACGGTGAATTGCGGGTCTTGGATTTCGGCGCCTCCCACAAGATGCTCCGGGATCAGGTGGAACGCGGACAACAAATTGTCGGAGCGTGCGCCCGTCGCCACTCCCGGCTATGCGAGCTGTCAGTTGCTCGAGGGTCAGTATCCCGATGCGCGGGACGACGTATTCGCATTTGCCTGCGTTGCCTACGTGCTGCTGTCGGGAAAGCACCCCTTCCCGAACCGCACCGCCGTCGAAGCCTGCGCACAGCGACTGCGCCCGCCCCGCCCGCCGGGAATCACGAGCCAGCAGTGGCGTGTCCTGCGCGAGGGCCTGCGCTGGGAGCGCGAGCGGCGTCCCGCCGATGTACAGCAATGGCTGGACCGGTTCGATCTGGCCGGCGCCGCGCCTCGCCTGCCCAAATTGCCCCTGCTGGTGAACTCGCCGCCTCCGTCGAAACTCAATTTCAAGCGCGCGGCGGCCGGCGATCCTTGCAGCCGCGTTGCTGGCGGCCGTTGGACTATTGGGCGGTGACGAACTACGATTCCCTGCAGCAACACGTCGCGGAGTGGACCGGCCGCGCGCGATCCGCGGTCGATGATGCCAGTAAATTGCCTGCTGTCCCCGCACCGGCGGCCGATCCAGGCACCGCCTCCCGACGTCGCTCCGGCGCCCTCCTGCGCCGCCGCCTGCCGCCGCGTGCGACGTTCGGCACCAGTCGCAATTCGACCGCTTCACAGATTCCGCGCGGCCGGCGCCGCGCGGCAACCCGCCGCGTCTCGCTGCGATCGGCCGCGGCGGCGGCGGCTCGGCCCTCCGCCGGCGACGCGTCGGCCCGCGGCGGCAATGCGGGGCCGACGCGCATCGAATTGGCTGCCGACACCGTCGACGTCCCAGCTTCCGACACCACGGCCACCATCGTGGTCCACCGCAAAGGCAATCTTCACGGCGACGCCGACTTTACATGGTGGACCGAATCCGGCACCGCGAAACCAGGCCAGGATTTTGCAGCCGTCACGCCTCGGCTCGGCCAGATTCGGGGACGGCAGCGCCAACGTCAGTCTTGACCATCCCGCGTGTCCGGCGCGCCGCGCACCAAGCCGAAGAGCTTCTATGTGGTCATCGACCGGACCGACTCGGGTCCCGCTCTGGGCGGCGCGAACCCTGACCATGGTGACCTTGCAGCCGCCCGATTAAGTTTCCGCCGCCTCGTCGTGCGCGCGAGCGCCGCCGGCGAGGCGCGCCCAGATGCCGTCCATCAGGTCCTCGGGCAATCCCGCGCTCTTCACGATATCGAGCCTCTCGCTCGCGCGAAATGACGGTCTGCGATTCGAGAAGCGACAGAGTACCCAGCAACTCTCCCACGTGCAGCGCGGTCGCCAGAGATTCGCGGCTCGCTTTCGTCGAGCGCCGCCACGAGCCGCGGGGAGGTCTCCCAGTCGCGTGCAATGCGCTGCGACATCTGCGGCGCCAGAGTGCAGACCAGCTCCACGAAGAGCGTGGGATTCGGCGTGAGCCTGGGTGCCCGCGAGTATCCATCGAGAGCCGCGCTATAGACGACCAGCGGACCCAAGGCACTCAGCAGGACGACCAGCTGCGCCTCGAAGCGATCCTCCGGGTGCATCTTCGCGGCATACAGCTCGGCGGCGCGGGCCGCGCGCTCGGTGCGTTCCCACAGCATGCGCGGCAATCTCGGAAAGTTGGTGCGGCTGGCGCGGAACACCGGCCGCAGCATCGCGGTGGCCAGGATGCCGCGCAATGCATCCACTCCGCACACGACGATGGCCCGCTGAATGCTTTCGATCGGCGCGGGCGATGTCCGATACAGGCTCGAGTTCGCCAGGCGCAAGACATCGGCGGTCAGCACGGGATCATGAGCAATCATTCGCGACAGCTTGTCGGATGCCGTGCTCGGATCATTGACGGCTTGCATCAGCTGCGGCATCAAGGTGGGGCGCCGCGGAAAATAGTTCGGGTCGAGCTCATCGACCTCCAGGACGGCGTAGATCAGATCTCGGACGCGGGCGTGCGCCCGCACCAGGGGCGGCGCCACCGAGGGCGCGACGAAAGCGAGCCGCCACAGACGCTGCGCCACCGCGTCGCTCGCCGTCTCGAGCACTGAGGCATCGGTCGGCGGCCCCGCGATTGGAGGCGGCGCCGGTGCCGGCGCGGTTGCCGGCGCAGGCGCCGGTGCCGGTGCCGAAACGGCCGAGGGCCGCACTTTCGACGGCCTCAGCCGGCGATAGGCCGCCCATCCGGCAAGCGCAACCAGGATTGCAATCAGGACATCAGCGACAACCATTTTGCTTAAGATCGGCAGGCCGGGCTCAGGGCTTGTCGCTGTAGAACAGATATTCCGCCGAATACCGCACCCGCACTTCGCTGCCGGCCGAGGCCTCCCCGCACCCGCCCGACGGGGCGTTGCCGCCTACCGTATGCAGCCGCTGGATGTACCGCACGGCCGCGAATATTCCGCTTCCGGATGTCGATTTTGCGCTCAACAATAGCCACGCAACGCCCTTCCCATCCGGGCTATCGGCCCGGGCTCTCACTTCGCCCGTCACTTTGCTCCCATCCCGGGCTTCCCAGGTCGGGCCCGCATAGTGCTTGGCGATCTTGTTGCCCGCCCGATCGGACAGCTCCGCTTCGGGTTCCTTCAACACCCATTCAAAGTGCTTGGTGTCATCCTTGCCGGCGCGGCAAGTGTAGATTTGTACGCCTACTGCATGCAGTTGCTGCCGCAATACCTCGTTGGGGGCAACCTGCAGGGACGCGGGGACGTCGTCGGCTTTTTCAGCCGGCGAAACGGCGTAGCCGGCAAGCGGCCCCATGAGCAGAATTTGTGTCGCCATCACCCTCATTAGATTTTTCACCGCGGCGCCTCCTCCTGATCGACGGTCACGAAGCGGGATTCTACCGCGCTCGCGCGCTAAGGAGCACTGCGCGCCGGACATTGCGATATTATCCCCCCATGAACCCGGTCGACTCATTTCGCAATGACATCCCCTTCATCAAGGATATGGGCGTCGAATTCGTGAGCGCGGAGAACGGCCGCGCGGTCGTCGCCCTCGAGCTGGCCCCCCGTCATTTGAACAGCTGGTCGGTCGCTCACGGCGGAGTGCTCATGACGCTGCTCGACGTCGCCATGGCGGTCGCCGGCCGGTCGCTGGATCCCACCGCGGGCGGCGGCGTCACGCTGGAAATGACGACCAGCTTCTTGCAGCCGGCCAATGCCGCAACGCGCCTCATCGTCTCGGCGCACGCCTATCACCGCTCGAGCAGCGTGGCTTTCTGCGACGGCGAGGTGCGCGATACGGAGCAGCGGCTCATCGCCAAGGCGATGGGAACCTTCAAGTATCTGAAACAATAACGCAATGGCTGCCGTACGGCAGCCTCTATCCAACGAGGTGGTTCATGAGCGCAATGGCGGCATTCTCCAGACTGAGCGGCTTGCAGCGAATCGGCGGGCGGCTCGTCCATTCGAGCGGCGATGCCATGCTCGATGTGTGCGACCCGGCGACCGAGCAGCGCGTCGGCCAAATCGCGGACGCGAGTTCGGCGCAGATCGATCAGGCGGTTGCCGAAGCCAACGCCGCGCAGCGCAGCTGGCGCGGCGTGAACCATCATCGCCGCGCGGAGTTGCTGCACGAAGTGTCCAGGCGGGTGATGGCGGATCGCCCGCTGGTGGCGGAGATGCTGACTCGCGAAATGGGCAAGCCGTACAAGGAATCCTTCGACGAGGTGGCCTGGTCCGCCAGCGCCATCGACTACTACGCCGAGATCGCGCGTCACGAAAACGGCAAGGTGCTCGGTTCCGCGGTGGATGGGCAGTTTCATTTCACGACCAAGGACCCTCTCGGCGTCGTCGTGATCATTCTGCCGTTCAATTATCCGCTCTGCCTGCTTTGCTGGCAGGCGGCGGCTGCCCTGGCGAGCGGCAATGCGGTGATCGTCAAACCCTCCGAACTGACGTCGCTGACCACATTGCAATTCATCGCCGCCTTCGATGCGCTCCCCGCCGGACTGGTGCAAGTCCTGACCGGCGGCGGTCCCGTCGGCAAGCGCCTGGTCGAGCATCCCGACACTCACATGGTGGCCTTCACAGGCGGAATAGAAACCGGGCGCGTGGTCGCGGAGACTTGCGGCCGCCTCTACAAGCGCACCTTGATCGAGACCTCGGGAAACGACCCCTTCATCGTCATGCCCTCGGCGCCCGTCGATATCGCGGCGCGCGGTGCCGCCTTCGGCGCCTTTCTCAATTGCGGCCAGGTGTGCGCGGCGGCCGAGCGTTTCTATGTTCACGAACAGGTATACGGCGAGTTCATGGAAAAACTGGTGCATCACACCCGGCAGATTCGGGTCGGCAACGGCTTGGATCGGGTCGATATGGGCCCTCTCGCATCCAAACGGGAGCTCACCCGGTACTTGCGTATTCTCGACCATGCGACCGCGCAAGGCGCAAAAGTACTGGCCGGCGGCGGGCGGCCCGCGCATCTCCCGAAGGGCTGGTTCGTGAATCCGACGGTTCTCGGCGAGGTCTCGCCGGACGCTCCCATCATGAATGACGAGACATTCGGTCCCGTCGCGCCCGTCAGCATGGTCAGAAGCTTCGAGGAGGCATTGGCGCTCGCCAACCGCTCTCGATACGCCCTGGGGGCGACCGTCTACACCACCGACCTGGACGAGTCCATGCGCGCAGTCAACGAGCTGGAGGCGGGAATGGTCTGGGTCAATGCGCCGCTTCTCGACAATGATGCGGGGCCGTTCGGCGGGCGCAAGCAATCCGGAATGGGCCGCCAGCTCGGCGCCGAGGGGCTGGACACATTCAGGCACACGAAACTGTCGATGATCGATCATGGCGCGAAGGCGCATGATTTCTGGTGGTTTCCTTATTCCGACGCCGAAGCTTTTCCCGGCGGCGGCGATGGCTGATCCGGCGGCCAGCCGCACGGCGCCGGCGGCACCGCCATTGCCGCCCGAACTCGAAGCGCGGATCGCGGCCTGCGAAAACGCCGCGCCCACCGCCGATTTCGACGGCGCGAGCTGGTTCTGGATGATTTTACTGGGCCTGGTCGTCCCCCTGGCGCTGCTGGCCGCCGGCTGGTGGGCGTGACGGCGCGACCGAAGCCGCAGGCCGACGAAAGCGGCTGGCCTCTGCTTCCCGAGGAACGTACCTGGGGCGCGGCACGCTTGACCCTGACGCTGGCCACGACGGCAGCCGCCACCTGGTGCTACCTGATCGGCGAATCCGTGGCGAGCTATCTTGGCTTCGTCAAAGGCGGCCTTGCCCTCGGCGCGGGCTGCATGATCGGCATGCTCTTGGTGCTGCTCGCCGCCGGACCGACCTGCATGCGTTTCGGCATCGACTCCATTGCCGCCACCAAGCCGCAGTTCGGTTCCCGCGGCTGGGTGCTGCCCGCGGCGCTGCAAGCCGTTTCCATCATCGGCTGGAATTCCCTGCTGATCATATTCTTTGCGAAGTCCGCGGTGCAGCTCAGCGTGGCGCTCGGCATTCTCGATTCAGGTGCGCACAACGCGGCATTGGTGCCGGCACTCACGGTGCTCGCCTGCGCGATCATTTTCATGGCCCTGCGGCGCGGCGCGACGGGCGTATCGATGGTCTCGAACATCCTCGTCGCACACGTGTTCATCGGGCTTTGGATGCTCTATCTGCTCGTGTCGCGGCGCTGGCCCGAGCTTCTCGCCGCCCAGCCGGCGGCCGCCAGCCCCCATCCTCTGTGGAACTACACCACGGGGATCGAACTCGGCATCGGCGCGACCCTGTCGTGGTGGCCTTATATCGGGGCGATGATTCGCATGGCGCCCCATGGGCGAACCGTCGTGCTGCCCGTGATGCTCGGCATGGCGGCCCCCGTGCCCATCCTCAGCCTCATCGGCCTTGCGGGCTCGCTGGTCCTCAAATCATCCGACCCCACCGAGTGGCTGCGCATCGTCGGCGGCCCCACTTATGCAATCGTCTCTCTGACCTTCGTCACGGCGGCGAATTTCGGTACGACGACCGCCGGCATCTATGCCTCCGCGATAGGTTTGCGCAATTTCGCGGCCTTGCAGAAATGCACCTGGACGACCTTGTTGCTGATCACCCTTGCGCCGGTCGCCTTGGTCGGCATATTCATTCCGGAACTGTTCTTCGCCAAATTCGGCAATTTTCTCGCGCTGATCGCCGTCGCCTTCGCTCCGCTGTGCGGCATCCAAATCGTCGACTATTTCGTGCTGCGCCGAGGCAGCATCGATGTCCGCGCCATGTACGTGGATGGGCCGGCACGCTCCTATCATTTCTGGCGGGGCATCAATCCGGCCGCCCTGATCGCCCTGGCCAGCGGCTGCCTCACCTACGTCGTATTCCTCAACCCGCTGACCTACGCCTCGATAGCGGCGTATCCCTACCTGACGGCCTCATTGCCGTCGGCGGCGGCCGCGGCCCTGGTGTACTTCCTGAGCAGTCTGCCGGTCATTCGCGCCGGGCGCGGCGGCTACCGCCGCCGATCGAAACTCAGCCACTCCCGCGCCGCCTGACCGTGTCCGCCGGTGCTGCAAGCCTCCTGCGAATCGCGGCCACTTTGCTGGCGACGCTGATCGTGGGATCGTCGGCGATCTGGGGTGCATTCGCCCTGTGGTATCAGGAACCGGGAGGCCGCGCGCTGAGGACGCTCGGCGTGCTGCTGTGGTGCGGCGTCTGCCTCATCCTCGTGTTTGCCTTGTGGCAGGGGCGCGCGGCGCTCGCGTTGCCCGTATTCGCGGCGCTGTTCGGCGGCTTGCTGATCTGGTGGCAGGGGATTCATCCCGTCGAACGACCGGATCTGGGCCGACGATGTGGCGCAAATGACCACGGGCACCGTCGATGGCCATCGAGTCACCTTGCACCACGTGCGCAACTTCGATTGGCGCAGCAATACCGACTACACCCAGCGCTGGGAAACGCGCGGCTACGACCTCAACCGCTTGAATTCGGTCGATCTGATCATGTCCTATTGGACCGTGCCGGCGATCGCTCACATGCTCATTTCGTTCGGTTTCGGCGACGGCGGGCAGGTGGTCTTTTCCGTGGAAATTCGCCGCGAGAAGATCGAGAAATTTTCCGAAATCGGCGGCTTCTTCAAGGAGTTCGAACTGAGCATCATCGCCGCCGACGAGCGCGACGTGATCCGGGTTCGAACCAATGTCCGCGGCGAACAGGCCTATCTCTACCGCATCCGCATGCCGGTGCCCGCGATGCGCTCGCTGTTCCTCAGCTACGTGGAGCAGGCCAATGCACTAGTGCGAACGCCGCGCTTCTACAACACCATTACGGTCAATTGCACCACTCTCGTCTACCAGATGATGGAACGCATCGTCGGTTATCTGCCGTTGAGCTATCGCCTGATTCTCTCAGGCTATCTTCCCGAGTATGTCTACGGCGTCGGCGGCCTCGATCAGCGTTATGCGCTGCGAGGAACTGCGCACACGCGGGTGCATCACCGAACGCGCCAAAAAAGCCGATCGCAGCGATACTTTCTCCGCCGACATCCGCCAAGGCATCACGCAAATCGATTCCGCGGAATTGCCGGCCGACGCTCGCCAGGCCGCAAAGACCCAGAGGTCGGCATGACCGGCCGCCCGCCCCCGGGCGTCACTGATCTTGGGCGGCGGCCGCCGCCGCCAGGGCGCCCAAGCCGGCGATATTCTTCGACAGGTCGGCGGGAAACCCGTGCCGGGCCTGAAGGTACTCGGGTTCGTTGTACGCCACCCAGGTCCGATCCTGCGCGTCCTGCCACGCCAGTACCTTGAGCGGCAGATCCAAGGCAACCGTGGGCGTCGCCACGATCAGCGGCGTGCCTCCCTTCGGGTTTCCCACGATCACCAGTCCCGTCGGCCGCAAGGCAAGGCCTGCCTCTTGCGCATCGCGGCTGAAATCGATTTGCGCGAATATCGTGAGGCCCCGCGCGCGCGCCAATGACTGAACGCGCTGCAGCACTTCCGCCACGGTGTGTTGCGTGGGTAGTATTCGCAGTCCATCGAGGGTGCCGGCGCTCATGACGTCTCCTCTAACGCAGCGGCGTGAAGCCGTTGGCTTTGAACGCAACCACGCCCGCGGGTCCGCGGACGTATTCGACAAATCTGGCCGCGCCGAGCTTCGCCGTGCTGGTCAGCGCGATGGGATAGACGATGGGCAAGTGACTGTCGGCGGGAAACACGCCCACTATGCGCACGTGCTTGTCGATCAAGGCATCGGTCTCGTAAACGATGCCGAGCGGCGCCTCGCCTCGATCCACGAACGCCAGCGCCGAGCGGACGCTGTCCGCCCGCACCAAGCGATCCGCGACATCGTTCCAGATTCCGAGAGTGGTCAACGCCTCTCGCGCGTAGCGCCCGACGGGCACCGCGTCCGGATCGCCGGTCGCCAAGCGGCCCTTCCCCAATGCCGCGGCGAGACGACAATGAGGCGCGATGGTCAGCTTGACTTTGCTGCCGGCGGGCGCAATCAGCACCAATCGATTGCCGAGCACATCGTGACGAGTGTCGCGCTGGATCAGATTTCGCGTCTGCAGATAGTCCATCCATTCGAGATCAGCCGAGAAAAACACATCGGCAGGCGCACCATTTTCGATCTGACGGGCAAGAGCGGAGCTGGCCGCAAAGGAGAACCTGACGGGAATGGAAGTCTCCTTGGTAAAGCTGTCCCCCAGATCCTGCAACACATCGGTCAAGGAGGCCGCGGCGAATACCGTAATCGGCGGCTTGTCCGTGTCCGCCGCCAGTCCCGGCAAGCTGCACAAGGACAGCCACAGAGCCCACCACATCCCGTTGAATATTTTCACGAGTGGTTCCTAATTATGTGCCAACACCGGCAGTATGCACGGACTCAAAATGGTCAGCGCACCGTCCAAAAACACCAATGGCAGTACGCTCATTATTGTACGCTCTGCTCTTGTACGGTCTACGATTGAGACCGGTGCGCCGGCCATTTAATTGCAAAAATGAAGAGATGCGCTATGCTGATTTGTATACTAAGCAACCTGGGACCGCTGCTCCATGCTGGCCACTGAGGCCTTCATAACCTGCGCCGTGACCGGCTCGGCGGATTCGGTCCGCAAGAACCCGAACGTGCCCGTCACGCCGGCGCAGATCGCCGCCTCCGCGCTCGAGGCGCATGCCGCCGGCGCCGCCATCGTCCACCTGCACGTACGCGATCCGCAGTCCGGCCTGGCGAGCCGCGATCCTGCGCTGTTTCGAGAAGTCGTGGACAGAATCAGGAGCCGCAACGGCAGCGTGATCTTGAACCTGACGGGCGGCATGGGCGGCGACCTCATGTTCGGTCCGGAGCACGCGCCCCTCGCTTTGCGCGCGGGCACCGACTTCGTAGGTCCGCACGAGCGGATCGCGCATGTGCTGGACTTATTGCCCGAGATCGGCAGCCTCGACTGTGGTTCGTTGAATTTCGACGAGCTCCTGTACGGCACGACGCCGGGCTTTCTGCGCACCATGGCGCGCGCCTATCAACAGAATAATGTGCGCCCGGAGCTGGAGGTATTCGAGCTCGGCCACATCGAACTCGCCAGGCAGCTCATGGCCGAGGGCCTGATCGATCAGCCCGCCTTGTTTCAGCTCTGCCTCGGCATCAAATACGGCGCGCCGGCGACATCCGACGCGATGAAGGCGATGCGCGATGCGCTGCCGCCCGGATCGCGCTGGTCGGCCTTCGGCCTGGGCCGAATGCAAATGCCCATGGCCGCCCAAGCGGTGCTTCTCGGCGGCAATGTGCGCGTGGGCCTCGAGGACAATCTCTATTTGGACAGGGGAATCCCGGCGACGAATGCTCAGTTGGTGGAACGCGCCCGCAGCATCATCGAGTTGCTGGGCGTGCGAGTCCTGACTGCGCCCGAAACTCGCGAGCGGCTGGGATTTGCGCCGGAGCGCGCGGCTCAGGTCCCGCAGAACGTCTGCCGAACGAGTTCGTCGGATTGCGGGGCGTCGGCATAGGACTCGAATCCCTCGCGGGCCTGGTAGGGTTGGGATGAGCACGTCCGACAAGGCGCGCGAAGGGCGCGAAATCTTGGCGCCCGACGGCCGCATCGATCACTTGTTCGATGCGATGATTGCGCGGGATGAACAGCGGATTGACCTGCCGCATTGCCGCGGCGCGCGACCGCGGATCCAGCGACTCGCGCGCCAGACGCGCCCGCCACCGGACCGCCCATTCGTCATAGTCCCGCGGGTTCGCGAATAATGCACGTACGCCGGAATCCGCCGCTTCTCGTTCCGCGGCCTCGCACAGCCCACGGAAGGTCAGCGTGAAGTCCGCCTGATTGCGATGCATGGCATCGAGCCAGTCCTCGACCAGCGCCGCATCGCCCTCCTCCCGCGCCGACAGGCCGAGCTTGCGGCGCATTCCGGCCAGCGACTCATCCGCGAAGCGCGTCGAGAATACCGAAAGCGCCTCGCCGGCGAGTTCGACGGCGCGGTCCGCGTCCGCGTCGATGATGGGCAGCAGCGTTTCCGCGAATCGCGCGAGATTCCAGACGGCGGCATGAGGCTGATTGCCATAAGCGTAGCGGCCTTGCCGATCGATGGAGCTGAAGACCGCCGCCGGATCGTAGGAATCCATGAAGGCGCAGGGACCGTAATCGATGGTCTCCCCCGACACGGCCATATTGTCGGTGTTCATGACGCCATGAATGAAGCCCACGTGCATCCACTTCGCCACGAGCGAGGCTTGGCCCTCGCTGACCGCGCGCAACAATGCAAGATAAGGCGATTGCTGGTCTTTGACCTGCGGATAGTGGCGGTCGATCACATAGTCGGCGAGCCGGCGAACGGCGTCGGCATCATCCCTCGCCGCAAAGTATTGAAACGTGCCCACACGCACGAAGCTCGCGGCCACGCGCGTCAATATCGCTCCCGGCAGCTCTGCCTCGCGAAAGACGGGCTCGCCGGTCGCCACCGCGGCCAGCGCGCGCGTCGTGGGTATTCCCAGCGCATGCATGGCCTCGCTGACGAGATATTCGCGCAGGACCGGGCCGAGGGCGGCACGCCCGTCGCCGCCGCGCGAATAGGGAGTCCGGCCCGAACCCTTCAGCTGAATGTCGCGGCGCATGCCGCTGCGATCGATGGCTTCCGCCAACAGGATGGCCCGGCCGTCGCCCAACTGCGGGACGAAGTGGCCGAACTGATGGCCTGCATAGGCCACGGCAATCGGCTCCATTCCCTGAGGTACGACATTTCCAGAAAAAATCCCCGCCAATGCCTCGGCATCGAGGCCATCGATATCGAGCCGCAGCTCGAGCGCGAGAGCGTGATTGAATCTGAGCAGCCGCGGCTTCGCCACCGGCGTCGGGTTGAGCCGTGCGAAGAAGCGCTCCGGCAAGCCGGAGTAGCTGTTGCGGTTCATGTCAAAGTCCCAGTGCATCGATCAAGCGATAAGCAAACACCGACGGCGCGAGAAACCACGGCTTTCCGCGATAGTAGGGCCGCGACGGGAAGGGCAGACCGTCGAGAGCGGTGCGGCCCTCCGGAAGTCCCAGCATTTGCTGCCCGATTCGCCTGCCGAAATACGGCGCAAGGGGCACGCCCTGACCGCAGTATCCCATGCAATAGTAAATACCCTCGTGCCGGCCCAGGTGCGGCAGGGTATCGAAAGTGTACGCCACCCACCCCACCCACGCGTGACTCAGCGGCACGGAATGCAATTGGGGCAGTATGCGCTCCATCATCCGCCTGAGACGAGGCACGCAGGCGAGCGGGTCCTTCTCGGCCAGCGCCGCGCGGCCGCCGAATACGATGCGCTCGCCGTCCGCCGAAGGCCTGAAATACACGACGACGCGCCGCGAATCGACGATATTTCGTCCGTGGGGAATCAAGCGCGCGAACGCGATCCGCGCCCAAGGGCTCGGTGGCGATCTGATAACTGCCGATGGGGATGACCCGGCGCCGATGCCATGGGGACAGCGGACCCGAGTATCCATTGGTCGCGAGCAATACCTGGCGCGCGTGAACGACTCCGCGCGGCGTCAGCGCTTCGAAACCATCGCGGGCCGCCCGCAAAGCGCTGACCGGGCAGCGTTCCACCACCGACGCGCCGCAGTCCAGCGCGCGGCGCAACAGGCCGAGCAGCAGCCGCGTAGGATCGACGGACGCGTCGTCCGGGTAAACGCAGCCGCCGTGATAGAAGTCGCTGGCGATTTCGCCGTGCTGTTCCGCTCGGGATACGACGCTGATTCTCTGCTCGAGCCCGCGCGGCTGATTCTCCGCTTCCCGCGCCATTCTCTCGAAGTGCCTCGGCGTGTGGGCTCCGAAGAAGCACCCATCTTCGCGCCAATGGCAATCGATTTCCTGCGTGGCCAATGAGCGCAGGTACGCCACCGCGTCGAGGCCTTCCCTGCAAATCCCGAAAGCCACGTCCGCGCCGTGCTTCGCCTTCAAGGTATCGAACGAGGGCTTGATGCTGTAGGCGACCTGCCCTCCATTGCGGCTCGAGCACCCCGTGCCCAGCGCGCCGGCGTCGAGCACCAGCGTGGAACGTCCCGCCGCCGCCGTCTCGCGAGCCGCCGAGAGGCCGGTGTAGCCCGCACCGATGATCAGCACGTCGACGCGGCCGGGCAATTCCCCTGCGGATGGCGGCGCAATCGCGGCGTTCTCCATCCACAACGGCAATGCGGAGATCGGGTGTTGCTTCATTTCGGCCGGCGGCATGGAAATTCCGCCTAGGCAGCCGCTTCAGAGGGCCGGCCGTGCGAGGCAGCGGTTCCCCGCGTGGCGAGCCACGAGCCCAGCAGTATCAGCACGAAGGCGAGGATGCCACCCAAACCCAGCCGCTCGTGCAGCACGAACACGCCGAGCAAGGCCGCCACCGCGGGATTGACGTAGGTGATCACGGATGCGCGCGATGCGCCGGCGTGACCCACGAGATAGAACATCAGCAGCATGGCCAGCGCCGTGCAGACCACGCCCAGCATGGCCATCGATGCGAGGACGGGCGCCGATGGCATATGGCTGGGCCACGCTAGAACGGCCGGGATGAGCAGCACGACGCTGGCGACGGCCAGGCTCGCGGCCAGCGGGCCGAAAGGGTCCAGCTCGCCGAGATGCCGCTGAATGATGAGAGGTCCGATGGCATAGCCCAGCGTCGCCACCCACATGCAGGCGACTCCGGTCCACCCAAGCGCTCCCTCGATGGTTCCGAAGTCCGAGCAAGGCCGCGACGCCGACGAAGCCCAGCCCGAGACCCAGAATGCGCCACCCTCCCAAGCGCTCGTGGACGCCGAAGAACCGCTGAATCAGCGCGATCGAGCAGGGCACCATGGCGATGAGGATGCCGGTCACGGAGGAGCTGATCCAACGCTCGCCGAAGGAGATCACCGAAAAAGGAATCGGCGAACTCGGCCAATGCAAAGGCAAAAATCGCCGCCTTGTGCCTCCCCAAGGAGCGCAGCGCACCTCGCCGCCACGCAATCGGCAACAGAATCAAGGCGCCGAGCGTCACCCGGCCGAACGCCACCACGACGGGCGAGAGTTCCTGCACCGACACCTTGATGAAAAAGTACGGTATGCCCCAGATGATGCCAAGCGCCGCAAAAGCTCCCCATCCTCGCCAACTCACCTTTTCACTCCCTAGCGTCGTATTGCCCGGCTCCAAAGCCCGGCAATGCTACCAGGGATGGCTAAGCGGCGCCGGGCGCAGCGGCCGTCCTTCTCGCCTTTCGATAGGCGCGAATACAGCTTCAGATAGTTCTGCGCCATGTGCTGCGCCGTGAAGCGCCGATCGAACTCGGCGCGAATGCGATCGCGATCGAGCGTGCCGATCCTGCGCACGGCCTCCACGGCCTCGATTCTCGTCTCGCACGATGAAACCGGTAACGCCATCCTCGATGACCTCCGGGACCGAGCCGTTTTCGAAGGCAATCACCGGCGTGCCGCAGGCCATCGCCTCGATCATCACCAGGCCGAAGGGTTCGCGCCACGCGATGGGGAACAGCAGCCCCGCCGCGTTGCCCAGAAAATCGCTCTTTTGATGCTCGCCGATCTCACCGATGAATTCCACCTGCCCGCAGCGACAGCAGCGGTTCGATCGTGGTCTTGAAATATTCCTCGTCGACCTGATCGATCTTGGCCGCGATCTTCAGCGGCATGCCGGCCTTGGCGGCGATGCGAATCGCCGCATCCGGCGCCTTTTCGGGTGAAATGCGGCCAAGAAAGGCCAGATAGCCGCCGGCGCCCGAACCCTTCGCCAGCAGCTGCTGCGGCAGGCCGTGATGAATCGTCGCGACGTAGTTGGCCTGCGGCAGCGGCTCGCGCTGAGAGTCCGAAATCGACACCACCGGCACGTCGCCGTACAGGCCGTACAGCGGCGGCAGCTCGGGCAGATCGAGGCGGCCGTGCAGTGTCGTCACCGAAGGCACGTCGAGCAGCCGCAGCAGCGGATAGCCGAAATAATCCAGATGGGCGTGGATCACGTCGAATTCGTGCGCACGGCGCGCCACCATTTCCATCTCCATGAACACGGGCGCAAAATAATCCTTGATGGTCGGATCGAGCCGCAGCGCCTGCGGCCAGATCGGCGCGAGCTTCGCCTTCGTCAGACTGTCGCCAGAAGCAAACAACGTCACATCGTGTCCGAGTTCCACCAATGCGTCTGTCAGATAGGCAACGACACGTTCGGTGCCGCCGTACAATTTCGGAGGCACCGCCTCGGTCAACGGTGCCACCTGCGCGATCTTCATGACTCGAGTCTCCCTTGCGATTGCAGGAATGAGAAATACTTTCGACGTATTTCAATCGATTCAGTTCCAATGCGAAGCAGCGTGAGTGGAACGGATTGCCGTGAGACCGACTCTTAAGCGTAACCGAGATCCGATCCGCGAGATTTGCATTGTAATTTCTGCAATCCGCAGCACTGTGATGACGGAGTGACACGCACGTGAAATCATCTTTGCTCGTCGATGAACTGAAGACCGGCGACTCGCCGATGGACGAAACCTCCGTACCGCAATTCTATATAGCGGCGAGCGCATCGATGCAGGAGCGCCGCACGCGCACGCTGAAGCACGGCGACACCTTCGCCGTGTTCGATCACCGCGGCGACATCGGCGCGAGATTCGGCAGCTCCGAAGGGTCTGTACCACCGCGATACTCGCATTCTGTCGCAGTTGACATCTGCTGCTCGAAGAAGCGCGTCCGCTGCTGCTGAGTTCGACGACTCAGGATGACAATACCGTGTTCAGCGCCGATCTGAGCAATCCGGACCTGCTGGCAGATGGGCAGATCGCCCTGCGACGCGAGCAGATCCACTTGCATCGAATCAAGTTCATATGGAACGGCGCCTGCTACGAACGTCTCCTGGTGCGCAATTTCAGCGACCGGGCGCTGCAAATTCGCGTGGCGCTTCGGTTCGCCTCGGACTTCGCCGATCTATTCGAGGTGCGCGGCGAGCGGCGCAAGGCGCGCGGCACGGCGTCGGCCGAGCGCAACAGCGATCGGAAAATCTCACTGCGCTACATGGGCCTCGACGAGCTCGAGCGCGTCACGACTCTCGAGTTCGATCCCGCGCCGCAGACGCTGACCACCGACGCGCGCCGGGTTCGCGATGACCCTGAAGCCGAATCAAGTACGGCGGATCTTCGTCCGAGTCGGCATTCCCGACGCGGACGGCAGACCGATTGGACCGGCCGCGTGTTCTATCGCGGCATGCGCGCCGCCCGTCACGCCCTGCGCCAGTCGAGCGCGCGCGCGGCGAGCGTCGACAGTTCCAACTCCGTGTTCAACGAGATTGCGCGCCGCGCCGTATCCGACCTCTACATGCTGATCACCGATACGCCGCAGGGGCCCTACCCCTATGCCGGCACACCCTGGTTCAGCACGCCCTTCGGGCGCGACGGGATCATCACGGCGCTCATGACGCTGTGGGCGGATCCGAGCATCGCCGCGGGTGTGCTGAAGTTTCTCGCGGCGACGCAGGCCACCGCCGTCGAGCCGGAACGGGACGCCGAGCCGGGCAAGATTTTGCACGAAATGCGCCATGGCGAAATGGCCAATCTGCGCGAAGTGCCGTTCGGCCGCTACTACGGCAGCGTGGACGCGACACCGCTGTTCGTGCTGCTGCTCGGCGAATACTTCGCCCGCACCGGCGATCTCGACACCGTGCGCAGGCTCTGGCCGAACGCGCGAGGCGGCGCTGCACTGGATCGATACCTACGGGGATCGCGACGGCGACGGCTTCGTCGAGTACTACCGCCAGACCAAGGAAGGGCTGGCCAACCAGGGATGGAAGGATTCGCAGGACGCGGTATTCCATCGGGACGGGCGCTACGCCGAAGGGCCCATCGCCCTTTGCGAAGTGCAGGCCTATGTCTATGGAGCCAAGCGGCAAGCATCGACGCTCGCCGCGGCGCTCGGCCACCAGCCGCATGCCGACCGCCTGCAGGCGCAGGCGGAGGCGCTGCGCCTGAACTTCGAGGCCAAATTCTGGTGCGATGAACTGTCGGTGTATGCGCTGGCGCTGGACGGCGCGAAGCAGCCGTGCCGGGTGGTGTCATCGAACGCGGGCCAAGTGCTGCTGACCGGAATCGCCGACGCGCAGCGGGCGCAGCGAGTCGCTCGGACCTTGCTGGGGGAAGCCTGCTTCAGCGGATGGGGAATACGCACCCTCGGTCTGTCGGAGCCGCACTACAACCCGATGGCCTATCACAACGGCTCCGTGTGGCCGCATGACAACGGACTGATTGCACTCGGACTGGCGCGCTACGGTGAAAAGCAGGCGATCACGCAGATCTTCAGCGCCATGTTCGACGCGGCGAGCTACATGGACCTGCAGGCGCCTGCCTGAACTGTTCTGCGGCTTCTTGCGGCGTCAGCACAATGCCCCGACGCAGTATCCGGTGGCCTGCTCGCCGCAGGCGTGGGCGAGCGCCACGGTGTTCGCGCTGCTTCAGGCCAGTTTGGGGCTGAGATTATTGGAATCCACCGGGGAGATCTCGCTTCTACCGGCCGGTGTTGCCCGATTTCCTCGACACGCCTGCATCTGCGCAATCTGCGTTTGAACCGCGGATCGGCCGATGTGCTGCTGCGCCGGCACGGGCACGATGTGGCCGTGACGCAGACGCGCCGCGACGGCGATGTCGGTGGTCGTGGTGCGGTACTAACGAGCTGCGCCATCGCCGTCCGCCTCGGCGTTCGGGCGCGTCTCCGGCATGGCCGCCGCCACCAGCGCGACGGCGGCCAAGCCGACTGCGGCCAGAAAGAAGAATGCCAGGCGCATGCCGAAGTGATCCGCCAGCCAGCCGGCGGCCGGTGTGCTCAAAGTGGCGCCGATGCCGATCCCGAATCCGACGAAGCCCAGCGACAGATTGAAATGGCCGGTGCGCGCCGCGACATCGCTGACGATCAGCGGCACCATGATGCCGAAGCAGGCGCCGCCGATGCCGTCGAGAGCTTGCACGGCCACCACGAGCGTCGGGGTTCGTCGAAACGGCAAACAGCAGGCCGCGCAACGGCAGCATGCAGAACCCTATGATCAGCACGATGCGGCGGCCGCGCCGTTCGGCAAGCCGGCCGACGGCGGGCGAGGCAAGCGCCACGATGATCTGCGGCAGCACGATGCATGCCGCAACCAGCAGGCTGGGATTGCCCACTTTCGCCGTCATGATGCCGCTCATCAGCATCAGCATCGGCGCATTGGCGAATGTGAACAGCATGGCGCAGCCGCAAAAAATGAGCAGGCGGCGATCCGCCAACACGTGCAGGAATTGCGTCCGACGCTGTCCCTGCCGCCGCGGAGCCGGCCGCAGTTCGCCGGCGGCGACGGCCACGCGGCGCAGCGGCAGCAGCGCCACCAGCGCCGGCAAGGTGAATGCGGCCGTCAAATAGAACACGGCGCGCTCCGATACGTATTGCCCGCATGCGCCCATCAACAAGGCACCGACGCCATTGCCGACGGCGGCGTAACGGGCGTTGCGCCCGAGACGCAGCCCCATGCCGAAGCGCCCGGTGATGACCAGACTCATCGCCGCGATCGCCGGCCCCAGGGTGCAGCTGGAAATGCCGTGCAATATTTCGGCCAGATAGACGAACAGGGGTATCGGATAAATCGCGAACATGAGCGCGCAGGCGGTAAATGCCAGAACGCTGAACGCGGCGACGCGCGTCTTATTCGGTATTGCGTCCACCACGGCTCCGGCCGGTACCTGGCTCGCCATCGCGGCGACGGTCCCGATGCTCAGGGCCAGGCCGATCGAAGTTTGGGTCCAGCGCTGGCTGACGAGGTACACCGCGATGAAGGGCCCGAAGCCCGTTTGGATGTTGGCAACGAACAGGTTGAACCAATCCAGCCCGCGTCCCGCGGCTGCCGTTCCTGCGGGTTGCGGATTCGCCGGACGATGGGGGTCGGCGCGGACCGCCATTCGTTCACTTATTGCCTTGCGCAGCGCTCGGCGGGGTTGCCGCGGCGGGAACTTGCTGCGACGTCGGTGGTTTCGGTGCCGTCAATGCCTGCGGGTGGGTGGAGTTCTTGTATTCCGGCACCGACTGCAGCGTCTTCACGCCCACCCCGAGGACCAGCGCGTGGCTCTCGTCCTCGGGATGAAAACGCAGCAGCGACCAGTCGACGGCGATGCGGCGATTGCCGACTCCGAGGAAACCGCCGAATTCGATGACGGCGGCGCGCACATGGCCGCCGTCATCGGCCAGCACGTCGACTACGCGGCCCAGATCCTCGCCCTTCGCCCCCTGCACTTTCTTGCCGAGCACCGACTCCACGGAACCTTCCAGAGGCCGCACCTGGGCCTCGGACCCGTCGGCCGGCGTGGGGGCAGCGGGCGGCGCGGGCGGCGGTGTCTCGGGCTTGGCCTTCGGCGGGGGCTTCGGCGGCGCGGGCGGCGGAGCGACGCAGAGCGGCGCGACGGTCGGCGTTTCAAGCCCTGTTTCGATCGGGATTTCAATCGGTACTTTGATGCTGCGATCCAGGGACCGCTCGTTCGCCGCGCGCAGCGGCACCTCCGAACTCTGCGGCGGCCCGGTGTTGGCAGCCCGCTCGGCCAGCGGCGCGCTGCGGCATGCCGTCAATGCGCACAGCACGGCGAGCGCGGCGATGCATTTCGTCATTGGCGATACTCCCGGCTCATGGGCAGTTGGCGCCCGTACATGCGGCTGTACGGTCCGCGGGTTTGCAGCAGCAGCCGCGGCACTCCGTCCTCCACGATGACACCGCGATCCAGCACCACGATGCGGTCGAAGGCATCGAGCGTGGACAAGCGGTGCGCGATGGCGATCACCGTGCGGCCTTTGAACAGCCGCGACAGCGCTTCCTGAATCGACTGCTCGGACTCCGTGTCGAGCGACGATGTCGCTTCGTCGAGCACCACGATCGGGCGCATCCATCAGGAAGGCGCGCGCAATCGCCAGGCGCTGCCGCTGGCCGCCCGATAATTTCATCCCGCGCTCCCCGACCAGGGTATCGAAGCCCTCCGGCAGGCGGTTGATGAACTCGGTGCAGCGCGCCGCCTCGACGGCGCGGAACACTTCCTCGTCGCTGGCGTCCGGACGGCCGTAGCGTAGATTCTCCAGCAGCGAGCGCTGAAACAGCGATATATCCTGCTGCACCACCGCGATGGAACCGCGCAGGCTCTCCTGCGTCACGTGCGCGATGTTCTGGCCGTCGATCAGCACCGCGCCGAATCCGGATCGTACAGCCTCTGCAATAGCGCGATGATCGTGGACTTGCCCGCACCGGAGCGGCCCACCAGGCCCACCTTCTGTCCGGCCGGCACCTCGAGATCGAAAGCCTTGAGCACCTGCTGGCCGCTCGGATAGCGGAAACCCACGTTGCTGAAGCTGATGGCCCCGCCGCGCACCGCGAGCGGCCTGGCGTCCCCGGCGTCCTGCATTTCGTGCGGCAGCCCGAGCACCTGCACGGCCTCGCCCAGCTTGGCGAACTGCTGCACCATGTCGACCAGCGCCATGGCGAAATCGCGCGAGGCATGCAGAACGGTGAAGCCGAGCGTCGTGGTCAATACCACCTCGCCGGTGGATATCTTGCCGCGGCGCCAAAGCTCCACCGACCAGACCAGCACGCCGGCGGTGACCGTAAAGACGGTCACCGCATGCAGCAAGCGCAATCTCTCGAGCGATCGCAGGCTGGCGCGCTGCGCCTGCATCTCGTCGCGGATCTTCGAAGCTCAGGCGATCCTGTTCGCGGCGCGCGGCGCCGAAAGCGCGCACCAATCCGATGTTGCTCACGATGTCGGAGAGATCGCCGCTCACATGCGCCGCGTGACCGGCGAAAGCTCTGATGCAAGTGGCTGCCGTGCGCCGCCAGCCGGCCGATGCTCACGCCCAGTACCGCGACGACGACGAGCAGCACGACGGTCAGGTACCAATTGATCGTACCGAGAATGACGATGCTGCCGACCACCGCGGCCCCGGGCGGGATGGTGGTCCAGGTCAGCGAATTCTCGATGGTCCAAGCGGCATTCGCCGCGGCCGTGATGCGGCCGGCCAGCGCACCGGGAAGGCGCTCGACGAAATAGTGCGTGCCCTGGCCGGACAGATGATTGAACAGATCGAGACGAATGTCGCCGCCGACCGCGACGAACGCATGCGTCGAAACCCAGCCGGCGAGCCGCCACAGAAGATTGTCCCCCGCCACCAGCGCGAGCAGCACGGCAACCGCGCCCACAAGGTATAAGCCGCCGGATGCCGCTGCCCAGCACGTCGACGAGGTTCTTGACGGCGTACTGCGAGCCGACCGCGCAGATGACCGCGGCGAGCACCGCCGACAGCACGATGGCATGACTCAAGATGCGCCGCCGCACATAGCGTGCCGAGGAAGCGAATCGCTCCTTGGGACGCATATCGTGGCAGCGATTTTGGGCATCGACGCTATTTTTAGCCGATCGACGCGCCGCACGGGCCGGAAGAAGCTGACAATCTCTGTCAGCGTTCGCTGACACCGTCAGAGTCCGCCTACAAGGCAATGCGTACAAACCAACGCGAGCGAATTCGGCAGCATGGCCTGGAGCTCGGCCGTCGCGGCGAGATAAAATCTATTGCAGACGAGACGAATATAAGCGAGACGAGACGAGCACATGGCGTTTTTTTACAACGAAAAATATTCTCTGCACTACCTGGTGCGCGGCCGTGGCGAACCATCTCCTACTCATCCACGGACTCGGAGGCAGCGGCGCCGACTGGGCCTTTCAGGTCGCGGTGCTCGAAAAGCGATTTCGCGTGATCGTCCCCGATCTGCCGGGCAGCGGACACAGCCCCCCGCCTCGGGATGAATACACCATCGCCGGCTTTGCAACGGCCCTGTGGTCTCTGCTGGATCACCTCGGCAGTGTCGCGACGCAACATCATCGGATTTTCCATGGGCGGCGCCGTCGCGCTCGAGATGGCGGCGCAGCGCCCGCCAGCGTGCCGCGCCTCGGCCTCATCAACAGCCTGGCGACCTACCGGCCGGATGACTGGCGCAAATGGCTCGAGGTGCATGTGTCGACATTGCTGGTACGGCTGCTGGGCATGCGGCGCGCAGCCTGGCTGCTCGCGCTTCGATTGTTTCCGGAACCCTGGCAACGCGCGATTCGCAGGCACGCGGCCGCCGTGGTCGGCGCGGTCCCCGCCAGTTCGTATCTGGGCATGGGGACTGGCGCTGGCGCGCTGGGCGATCATCGATCGGCTCGACAGCGCTGACGAGCCGGATCTTGATGATCGCGGCCGAAAACGATTTCACTCCGCTCGCGGAAAAGCGCGCGCTGGCCGCGAAGCTCAAAGCCGACATCGTCGTGGTACGCGGTTCGCGCCACGGGACCCCGTTCGACTCGATCGAAGCGACGAACGCCAGCCTGCTCGCCCTGCTGACCGATCAACCGCTGCCGCCGCGGGCGCGATGGGTGCGCGATTCGCCCACGCGCGTGCAGGCGCTGTCGCTGGCCGGCAGCATCGCCGAAGAGCATGCGATGTGTCAGGCCTTCGGCCGCGTCCCGCGCTGAACACGCGCCAGAGCCGCCGACTGCTTCGAGTCCTAGCCGAAGTACACCGCGCGCGTCAACCGCGGCAACGCGTTCTGCAACAATGTTCACACGCACGCCCCACGATTTGAAACAATACCGGCATGCCCATCGCTCGCCTCGACGTGCGCCTCGACACCAGTCTCGAATTGCTGCTGGAACGAGCGCCCGCCGCGCGGATTTCGCGCGTTCTCGCGACCGTGGTGGCGACGGCCGGCTCGACCTACCGCAAGCCCGGCGCACGCATGCTCATCATGGCCGACGGCAGCTACCTGGGGCTGCTCAGCGGCGGCTGCCTCGAGGCGGATCTCAAGCTTCACGCGCAGGAGGTCTTGGAGAGCGGCGTGCCGCGCGCCGTCGAATACGACATGCGCGGCCCCGACGACATTCTGTTCGGCATCGGCGCGGGTTGCGAGGGCGCGATGCGCGTGCTGCTCGAGCCTGCGGGTCCCGGCAGCCCGGCGGCGGCGGCGCTCGCGGGCGCCGGACGCACCACTCAGGCGGGTCGGCCGGCATCTCTGATTTCGGTGCACGAATCCGCGGATCTGCCGCTCGGCACCTATGCCGCCGGAGCCGCCGCTGCCGACCGCGCTGATCGACGCCGCCGCGCAATCGCTGCGCGAAGCGGGCCTCCCGCGCCGTCGACTCGGGAAGACGGCGGACGGCGCACGCGGGCATTCGTTCAATATCCTCGCGCCGCCGCCGCATGTGCTGATCTGCGGAGCAGGACCGGATGCGCAGCCGGTGGTGAGTGCCGCCCGCGCGCTGGGTTGGCGCGTCTCCGTCGTCGATCATCGTCCGGCCTACGTGGTGGCGGCCGATTTCCCCGGCGCCGACGTCAGCCTGTGCGATCCGCACTCGCTGCGCTCAGCCGTCGCCGTCGAGCACTGCCACGCCGCGGTGGTGATGAGCCATCACCTGGCCTCCGATGCAGAGTATTTGCGCGAATTGGCGCAGGCCGGAGTGCCCGCCTACGTCGGATTGCTGGGTCCCGAGGCGCGCCGCAGCCGACTCGCTCAGGAACTGGGTCCCGCTGGCGGAACGAACTGCAGCACCGGCTTCGCGGCCCGGTGGGCATCGACATCGGTGCGGTGACGCCGGAAGGCATTGCGCTCGCCATCGTCAGTCAGATCCACGCGTGGCTGGCCGGGCGCGACGGCGCGGATCCTCCCCGCTCTGATGACAGCGCAGGGCATCGCCGTCTGCGCATCTCAGGGGATGCCTGTTGGCTGTGCGTTCGCGTAGACTTGCACGCCTAATGCGATCCTGGCGGTTTAGCAATAAAAATAACGGGACGCCGGGGAAGCGTTTTTAGTTCGCTTGATGGAAGCAGGGAGACAGCCATGTTCAAGTTACTGACGCCTTTGAGTGTGGCCCTGGGTGCCGCGCTGCTGTGTGCATGCGGAGGATCGAGCAGCCCGACCGCGACGGTCGCCACTTCCACGGAGCATGGAACGCTGGCGGTGAACCCGCCGTTTCGCATCGCCTCGCTGAATGCCGCGACTTTCCAGGCGGAGCTCGCCGCAACCAGCAGCGGCGCGCAGCTGCTGCAGATCACCGGCAAACCGAGCTTGCGGCGTGGATTTCTACTACATCAAGTTCTGGACCCTCGGCGGCGCCGGCGAGACCACCGAGTCGTCCGGCGCACTGATGGTGCCCACGGGCGCTGCGCCGGCCTGCTCCGGGCCGCGTCCCATCGTGCTGTATGCGCACGGCACGAATCCCGACAAGACGCTCAACATCGCCGATATCACCAACACCACCAACACCGAGGGCGCTGCTGATTGCGGCCATGTTCGCCGCGCAGGGCTACATCGTGGTGGCGCCGAATTACGCCGGCTACGACATATCGACCCTGGGCTATCACCCCTTCCTCAATGCCGAGCAGCAGTCCGGCGAAATGATCGATATCTTGACGGCGGCGCGCACGGCTCTGCCCAAGACCATGAGCTCGGCGACCAGCGACAGCGGCAAGCTCTTCGTCACCGGCTACTCCGAGGGCGGTCACGTGGCCATGGCGACCCAGCGCGCGCTCGAGGCGACCGGCGCGGTGGTCACCGGAGCCGCGCCCATGTCCGGGCCTTACGCGCTGGAAGCCTTCGGCGACGCCATTTTCTTCGGCGACGTCGATCTCGGCTCGACGGAATTCTCGCCGCTGCTCACCACCAGCTACCAGAAAGCCTACGGCAACATCTACACCACGCCCGGCGACGTTTACTCCGCGACCTACGTGAACGGAATCGAAACGCTGCTGCCGAGCGCGACGCCGATCGACACGATTTTCTCCACCGGCCTGCTGCCGGAGACCGCCGCTATTCGACAGCACCACGCCGGTGGTCACCGTGCCCGGCAACCCGTCCTGTCGGGAGCTGACGGCCCTGCTGTCGGTGCCCGGCAGTGCCAATTATCCCGTGCCGCCCAGCGCGCAGACCCCGCTGTTTGCGGCCGGATTCGGCTCGCCCTACCTGATCAACAATTCGTATCGCGTAAGCCTATGCGGCTCGATGCGGCCTGACGAATCCGGACGGCGCAGTGTCCTACGTTGCCAGGGCCGGCGTGCCGCTTCGCGGCGACCGAGCCGGTGCAGCCGCTGCGCCGGCCTTCTACAAGAACGACCTGCGCAATGGCGGGTTGGAAGCCGAATTCTCCGACCCTGCTGTGCGGCGGAGATGCGGATCCCACGGTGTTCTTCTCGGTGAACACCGGAACCATGGCGGCATTCTGGGCGCCGCTGGTGCAGGCCGGCCTCATCACCGTGCTGGACGTGAGTGGCACTCCCGCCGGCCCGTTCGCCGGCCATACAAGCCGGATTCCAGGAAAGCCAGGCGGCGCAATTGGCCTACTACGAATCGGCGGCCGGCGGCGGCCTGTCGCCGCGAGGCGGCGGCAACTGCAATCGTGGAGGGCTATCACACCTCCGTGGCGCCCTTCTGCGCGGCGGCCGCGCGCGCATTCTTCAGCGAATTATAAGGGGATGGACCATGACGACTTTCTCTGATGCCGCATACTGTCCGCCGCTCTCGCCACCGTGTCCGCGGCTCTTTACTGCGCCGCGCCGGCGCTGGCCGATGACATGCCCGCAACAGCGCGCGCATCGGCTTGTACTCCGTGTTCTATCATGTGAGCGCGGACGATCTCTCGGGTCCCTATGTGCCGCCCGGAGCCAATATCGATGCCAAGAACGTGGAGACGCTGTATCTGGCCTATGTGAGGAGCCTGTCCTCGAACTTCGACGTGGAACTGACCTGCCGGCTACCCGCCGCTGCAGAAGACCGTCGGCAAGGGCCCCGCCACACTGGGTTCGGTGCCTTACAACGGTCAAGTCATCGCGACGGCCCGGTGGCTGGCGCCGACGCTGCTGCTCGAATACAAGTTCCTCAGCGAGAACTCGAAGTTTCGCCCGTACATCGGCGTCGGCGTCAACTACACCAATTTCTACGACCGGGATTCGACCGCGCAGGGCAATGCCGCCAGCGGCGGTCCCACCAAGCTGTCGCTGACCTCCTCGGTGGGACCGGCCGGCACGGTGGGCCTGGCGTACAACATCGCGGGCAATTGGCATGCGTACGCGTCCTATTCCATCTCCAAGGTGAGCACGGACCTCACCGCCGATACCGGCAGGCGTGATCCGCACCACTCACATCAATTTCGGACCGCAGGCGTTGGTCGTGTCCGTGGGTTATTCCTTCTGAGACGCATGCACGTCCCATGTCTGAACCCGGAGCGCCGCCGACCTATCGGTCCGGTTCACAGTCCGTTCCTGCGAGCGGAGCCGCATCGACGCCCGCGGAGCGGGCGGCGGCATTGGCCTTCCTGCAGAAATTGGCGGCGGAAGTGTCCGAGGGCTCGATCGATCTGCCCTGCTTTCCCGATGTGGTCATCCGCATCAGCACGGCATTGGCCGATCCGAACACCACGTCCGATCATGTGGTCACCATCGTCGGCGCCGAGCCGCGGCTGGCGGCGCGCATATTGCAGACCGCGAATTCGGCCGCGTTCAATACCGCGGGCAAGCCCCTGACCGATCTGCGTTCCGCCATTACGCGTCTCGGGCATCAAATGGTGCACGGGACCGCGATGTCCTATGCCATGCAGCAGATGAAGAACGAGGCATCGCTGCGATCGATCGCGCAGCCCCTGACGGAATTGTGGAACAAGAGCATCGCCGTCGCCTCGATCAGCCGGATCGTCGCCGAACGAACCAAGCTGAGCGCGGACGAGGCATTCCTGACCGGCCTGTTGCACGGCATCGGCACCCTGTACATCATGGCGCGCGCAGCCACTCAGGCGGCCGGACTCGGCGGCGAGAATTCCTGGTTGGATCTGTTGGCCGGGTTGGCAGGCATCCATCGGCAAGGCCGTGCTGGAGAGCTGGGGTTTCTCCGAGGAGCTGTGCGACGCCGTGGGCGAGCAAGGGGACCACGAGCGCCGCTGGAAGCATGAAGCAGGGCTTTCCGATGTGCTGATCGTCAGTCTCCTACTCGCCGAGACGCTGAAAATGCCCGAGCCGCGCGCGGTGCCCACACGAGGGGATCAACGCCTTTCTGACCGTCAAAGTGGCGGCGGCGGATTGCGCCGCCATTCTTGCCGAAGCGGAAAAGCAAATCAGCCTGGTGCACGAGGCCCTGGCGGCCTGACGAATCGCCTTCAGTACACGCCGTCGCTCGCGGCGCTGTGCGGACGCTCCGTTGAATTCCGCGGCCAATTCCTTGGCGGCCTTGACCAACATCGTGGTATCGACCCCGACGGCGACGAACAGGGCGCCCTGCGCCAAGTACTGGCGCGCGAGCCGGCGGTCCGCGGTGAGCGTGCCCGCCGCCTTGCCTGCCTTTTTCACCGTCGCCATGCCCTGCGCGATGGCGGCCTGCACCGCCGGATCCGCAGGGCTTGCCGAGCAAGCCCATGGACGCCGCCAAATCCGCGGGACCGAAGAAAACTCCGTCGACGCCGTCCACGGCGGCGATGCTCTCGAGATTGGCCAAGGCCTTGACCGATTCGGCTTGGACGAGCACGCACATTTCATCGTCGCTGCGGCGCAGGTAATCGTCGATCTGATTCCATCGCGAGGCGCGTGCCAGTGCGCTGCCGACTCCGCGCACGCCGCGCGTCGGGTAGCGCGTCGCCGCCACGACTTCGCGCGCCTGCTCGGCCGTCTCGACCATGGGAATGATGAGCGTCTGCGCACCGATATCCAGGTATTGCTTGATCAATTCCGCCGAGCCGCACACCGGGCGCACGATGGGATGGACCGGATACGGCGCCATCGCCTGCAACTGCGGCAGGACGCTGCGCGGATCGTTGGGTGCATGCTCGGCGTCGATCACCAGACAATCGAAGCCCGGTGGTGGCCAACAGCTCCGCGACGTAGGAATCGGCCAGACCCACCCACAATCCGATTTGCGGCTTTCCCTAGACGCAGCGCCTGCTTGAACACATTGGTCGGCATTTCCATCGCGAAGCCTCTTCGAATCAGGACACAACACGGGTCAGACAAAACGCATCGATATGCCGCCGAGTGGGCCATAGTCGGCGTGCAGCACATCGCCGCGCGCGACGTTCGTCGGCCTGGTGAACGAGCCGCCCAGGATGATATCGCCGGCATTCAAGCCTTCGTCGTACGGCGCGATCTTGTTGGCAAGCCACGCGACGCCGGCGGCCGGGATGATTCAGCACGGCCGCCGCGAGCGCCGGTTTCCTCGATCACGGCATTCTTGTAGAGCAGCGCCCCGACCCAGCGCAGATCGACGGCATCGGGTTTGACGGGCAGGCCGCCGACGACGATGCCCGCGTTGGCGGCAAAATCCGCGATGGTGTCGAACACCTTGCGCGGCGCGCGGGTCTCGCGGTCGAATTGCTCGATGCGCGCGTCGATGATCTCCAACGCGGGAGTCACGTAGTCGGTGGCCCGCAGCACGTCGAAAATCGTCACCCCCGGACCCTTCAGCGGCGAGCGCAGCACGAAGGCCAGTTCCACTTCCACCCGCGGCGCGATGAAGCGCTCGAAGGGTATGTCGCTCCCCGTCGCGAAGAACATGTCGTCCATCAGCGGCGCATAGTCCGGCTCCGTGATCTGCGACGCCTGCTGCATCGCGCGCGACGTCAGACCGATTTTGCGGCCCTTGATGCTGCGCCCGTCGGCCATCTCCAGCCTGACCCACTCGCTTTGGACGGCATAGCCGTCCTCGATGGTCATGTCCGGGTGCTGCATCGGAAAAATGCCGCAGCTGGGTGCGGCTCTTGCGTGCATCGTACAATCGCCGGGCCAGCAATCGAATGGTGTCAGTGGGCAGCATGATTTCGCTCCGCGCCGGCTCAGGCTTTCTTGAAGCGCGCATGTAGATTGTTGTGCTTGAGAGTGCCGGCCTCGCTGAATTCGTTCAGCTCCAGCGACAGCGCCAGGCCTTGTTTCGCAAATTGTTCCGAAAAATGCGTTTTGATGATGTCGAACAGCCCGGTGCAGGCCGCTTGTTTCGCGGCATCGCCGCGCCCCGCGCCGATTTTCAGGACGGCGTGCACGAATCCCGCATCGCCGGCCGTGCCGTCGGCGATGCAGAAGTCCTCGCAGGCAATGGCGCGTACGCGCACGCCGCCCGGCGGGAACACCGCCGCTGCCCTCGACGCGCAGCGCCGTCATGAATTGCGCCAGTTTCCGGCACAGCTCGCCGAAGCGGCCCTCGGCGCGCAGGTTCGCGCTGTACTCCAAAGTCATGTGCGACATATCAGGTACCGATGGTCATGGTGGCGACGGTGCAGCCCACGGCGAAAATCGGAATCGGCCGGTAGAACTGCAGACGGCCGCGGCCCCGCGCGGCCGCCGCGACGCTGATGAAGGTGCGAATCTCGAAACCTCCCTGGCCGGCGTCCCGATAGGTTGCCTCGTCCGTGTACGACAGCATGGCGGCCCTGTCGTTGGTTTGCCAGCGGCGCAGGAATTCCCGGTCCCAGTCCTCGTTGATCTTGCCGGAGTCCGGCGTCGCGGGCCAATGCGAAATGCCGTCCGCTGCCCACCACGGCGATCCGTTCCGGCACGAGGTCCGCTGCGCGGCGCAGGGCCTCGCCCAGCGCCCATGCCCGATGCAGGGGCGCCAAGCGGCGGTCCCTGGCAATTGATGTTCACCGGAATGACCGGCAGGTCGTAGCGGGGCGTCAGAAAACTCAAGGGCACCATGATGCCGTGATCGAATTTCCACTCCTCTGCATACGCGAGATCCACGGTCTGCATGATCTCGGGCATCAGCCGCTGCGACAGCGACGCATGCCCGGGAATTTTGCCGTGTGGGAATCCCCAGCCACTGCGGATCCTCGATGGGTCCCTCGTAGCTCTCGGCCATGCCCATCGCGAACGCAGGCATGTTGTTCATGAAGAAATTGGCGAAATGCTCCGCGGCGACGATGATCAAGGCATCGGGCTTCGCGGCGGCGAGTTCCTCCGCCATGCCGCGATAGGCGCCGTAGAACTCGTCGACGATGGCCCGATCGGCCAGGTGCGCGCGCCCGGTGATGCCGGGAGCGTGGCTGCAGACACCCGCGAATACCAGGCTCATACGTCCGCCACTTTCTCGTCCAATCGAGTCGTCATCGCGTACACGCCGGCGCGCACCGGCCCATGACGGCTGACGCCGGCGCGCATCGCGGCGATGTAGTCGGCCCAGGGCATGCCGAGCAAGGCGGCATAATGCATCAGCAGTTGTCCATTGGCGCCGAGCACGTAGATCAGGCCGATGTCTCCCGACTCGAGCGCGCCGCGCTCCTCGGCGCTGAGTTCGTAGCGGCGCAGAATTGCGGGCAGGTCGGTGCGCAATTGCTGCTGCAAGCCGCGGTCGCGGTTGATGTCGAAGAGAAATTTCTGCATCTGATACAGGCTCATGGGCTCAGGCGCCCCAATGCGGAATGGGATGCGCTCCCAGGCTGACGCAGACATTCTTCGGCTCCAGGAACACCTCGTAACTCCAGGTGCCGCCTTCGCGGCCCGTGCCCGAGGCTTTGGTGCCGCCGAACGGCTGCCGCAGATCGCGCACGTTCTGGCTGTTCACGAAGCACATGCCGGCCTCGATGGCGGCGGCGACGCGATGCGCCCGCCCGACATTCTCGCTCCAGACGTAGCTGCTCAGTCCATAGGCGACGTCATTCGCCTGGGCGATTGCATCGGCCTCGTCCGTGAACGAAATCAGGCAGGCCACCGGCCCGAAGATTTCCTCCTGCGCGATGCGCATGCGATTGTCGACATCCGCGAACACCGTGGCTTTGACGAAGTTGCCCTCTTTCGAGGGGACCCTCCAAGGGCGGCGCATCCAGGCCGCCGCACATCAAAGTCGCGCCCTCCTTGGAGCCCATCTCGATGTAGCGGCGCACCTTCTGCAAATGATCGGCGCTGATCATGGGACCGATGATGGTCTTCTCGTCGAGCGGATCGCCGACCGCGATGCGCTGCGCGCGCTCGGTGAACTTGCGCACGAATTCGCGGTAAATGGATTTCTGCACCAGGATGCGCGAGCCCGCCGTGCAGCGCTCGCCGTTGTTGGAGAAAATCATGAACAACGCGGCATCGAGTGCGCGCGCCAGGTCCGCATCCTCGAACACGACGAAGGGGCTCTTGCCGCCCAACTCCATGGAGAATTTCTTCAGCCCCGCCGCCTTCACGATGCGATTCCCGGTGGCCGTCGACCCGGTGAAGGAAATCGCCCGCACGTCGGGATGCCGGCACAGGGGCTCGCCCGTCTCGGCGCCGTAGCCGTGCACGACATTGAGGACTCCCGCGGGAATTCCGGCCTCCAACGCCAATTCGCCCAAGCGCGCGGCCGACATCGGCGACAGCTCGCTCATCTTGAGGACGGCCGTATTGCCGAAAGCCAGGGCGGGCGCGACCTTCCAGGTCGCGGTCATGAACGGCACGTTCCAGGGCGAGATCAAGGCGCAAACGCCCACGGGATGAAACAAGGTGTAGTTGAGATGGGTCGGCGTCGGATAGGTGTGCCCATCCACGCGCACGCACATTTCCGCGAAGTAATGGAAGTTGTCGGCCGAGCGCGGCACCAGCTGCTTGGCGGTCTGCGCGATCACCTGGCCGGTATCGCGTGTCTCCGTGCGGGCGATTTCCGGCACATGCTTCGCGATCAAGTCGCCGAGCCTGCGCAGCAGCACCGCCCGCTCGGTGGCGGGCAGGCCCGCCCATGCGGGAAAGGCCGCCTTGGCTGCGGCGACGGCCGCGTCGATTTCCTTCTCGCCGCCGCGCGCCACTTCGGCCAGCACTTCCTGGGTGGCCGGATTGACGGTCTCGAAGTATTCCGCGCTCCGCACCGCCGCGCCGTCGATCAAGTGTTGTATCTGCATGGATTGCGCCTCTCAACGGCCGAATTCGTCATCCGCCGCGATGCGTGTTGACGAGCCGCCCAAGGCCGTCGATTTCGCAGGCAACGACGTCGCCGGGCATCACATTGGCCACACCTTCCGGCGTGCCGGTGAGGATCACGTCGCCCGGCGACAGCGTCATGAACGAGCTGAGATATTCGATGAGGTAGGGAATGTCGAAAATCATATCGCGGGTGTTGCCGGTCTGGGTCAATTTGCCGTTGACGAAGGTGCGCAATCCGAGGTTGGCCGGATCCGCGACATCGGCCGCGTCGACGAACCAGGGACCGAGCACCGTGCCGCCGTCGCGATTCTTGACGCGCAAATTCGGGCGATACCAGTTCTCGAGGTAATCGCGGATGGCGTAGTCGTTGGCGATGCAATACCCTGCCACATGCTCGAAAGCGCGCGAGCGCGCAACCTGCCTGCCCGGCCGCCCGATCACCACCGCCAGTTCGCACTCATAGTGCATGAATTTCACGTCCGCGGGCCGGCGGGTCACGCCGCGATGTCCGAGCAAGGTGCCGGGACCTTTGAGAAAAACCAACGGCTCTTCCTGCGCGTCGAACGCCAGTTCCTTGGCGTGATCGGCGTAGTTGAGGCCCAGCGCAATCACCGTGCCGACGTTGAACGGCGGCAGCCAGACGACATCTTCGGCGGCCACGACGCGCCCGTCGGCGAGCCGCAGCGCCTCGCCACCGGGCAGCGGCGACGGCGGTCCGGCATCGTGGATGGCACCGGCGTAGGCGACTCGCGCGCGCATCACGCGGCCGCGTCCATGAAGGGAATGTTCAGGCTGCCCAAGCCCTCGATACCGATGCTCGCAGTCTGACCGGAGCGCACGCGCGGCGCGGGCCGCCGCAGCTCCCAGCGCAAGCACGTCTCCCGGCGCCAGGGTCATGAATTCCGTGACATCCGCCAGCAACCGGGTCGCCGGCCGGATCAGATCAGCCGTGCTCGCCGTTTGCACCAGGTCGCCGTCCACATAGGTGCGCAGGGTCAGCGCATCGGGATTCGGCGACGGCGGCACGGGCCGTGACCGACGGGCCCAGCGGGCAATAACCGTCCCTTGCCTTGAAACGAACGGACGGGCCGGTGATAGTTCGCATGCGGAATGCTCACGTCGGCGACGATGAGATAGCCCGCCACGTAGTCCAGGGCCCGCGACTCGGAAATCTTGCACGCCGTGCGGCCGATGACCACGCCGACGCAGGCGCCGACTTCGAGTTCGGGCGTTCCCACCGGAATCCTCACGACGTCGCCGGACAGCCCCAAAGTATTGCGCGGCTTGATATAGAGGACGGGGGCGCTGGGCGGGAGCCTTATAAGGCGGCTGGTTCACCGACTCGCCGAGAGCCGCCAGCGCCGAGCGGTGGTTCAACAGAGCGCCGTACACGGCGCCGCTCAATCGATGAGGTGGAACGTCGAACGGTATCGAGAAATAGCCTGCGTCAGCCCGCATCCGCTCACCCGTGTGAATTTACGACGATCTCGTCGCGAAATCTACGGCGATCTCATCCAGCGATGTTCACTAATATATTAGTAATATAGTAGCATATAAATTGCCCTGTCAAGGCGGCGCTTCTTCGCGAGGCCACGGTGAATCCTGAATCGGTAAAATTGAGCCATCGCAATCTGCCCCTGCTGCTGCTGCAGGCGCGCGAGCAGGTGATCGCCCGCTTCCGGCCGATCCTCAACGAGCACGGCATCACGGAGCAGCAGTGGCGCATCGTGCGCGCTCTGATCGACACCGGTCCTCTGGAGCCGCGCGAGATCGGCGAGCTGTGCCGCATCTCCAGCCCCAGCCTTGCCGGTGTGCTGTCGCGGATGGAGGAACTCGGCTACATCAGGCGCAAACGTCTCGATCACGATCAACGAAGACTGCGCGTTTCGCTCACGCCGCGCAGCCGCGCCCTGAGCGCCCGCATGGCCCCGCAGATCGAGGCGACGTACCGCGACATCGAAGCGCTGATCGGGGAACGATTCGCCGCGTCTTTTTATGAGACGCTGGACGAACTGATCGCGGCTCTGTCCCCCAAGGATGGCCCCTCTCCCAACGATGGAAAGTGATACGCGCTTTTCCTGCCGGGCGGCCCTTGAATATCGGCGGCGAAACCGCTTGAATAGGCGCTCTCTTTTGAACCGTTTTGCAAAACCATGGTCATGACTGTATGCGCAAATTACTGATGCTCGTTGCCGCGGTGCTGGCCGGATGCGCCACCGCCCACGTCCCGCCTTTGACGGACGGCGGCATGCACGTTCGGGAGATCACCGCCGAAGATGGGATATTTTGCAAGTACATCAAGAACGTCGACTACATCGCTAAATTGCGCGGCATGGGCAAAAGCTACGAGCTGGTGCACCAGGCGGGAGAGAACGGGATACGAAATCTGATTGCCGGCATCGGGGGAAATGCCTACGTATACACCCGCACGGATGCGGACGCCTTTGGGGGCCGCATCCATTACTCGGGTGAAGCCTACGAGTGTCCGCCGCGCAAATAAAGGAGTGTGCGGGACGGCCGGCGGCGGATGACCCGCAGCAAGGGAGACGGTGATGAGCACTGGAGCCACTTTTCTGAAGAATACCTGGTACGTCGCGGCGTGGTCTCATGAGATCGCCGCGGACGGCATGCTGGCGCGGACCATCGTGCGCGTTCCGCTGTTATTGTGGCGCGACGGCGCGGGCCGGGTGGTGGCGCTCGATGACCGATGCTGTCACCGCGCGGCGCCCCTGTCGAAGGGGCGGCGCGAGGGCGACAATATTCGCTGCATGTATCACGGACTGCTGTTTGACAGGACCGGCAAATGCATAGAGATTCCCTCGCAGGAGTTCATTCCGCCGGCCGCAAAAGTGCGCGCATATCCGGTGGTCGAACGGTTCAAATGGGTCTGGATATGGATGGGCGACGCCGACAAGGCGGATGCCTCTCTCATTCCCGACACGCACTACCTGGACGACGCGGGGTGGCGCGGCACTCCGGGCTATTTGCACTACGCGGCCAACTATCTTCTGATCACCGACAACCTGCTTGATTTCTCCCATTTGTCCTATGTGCACGAGACTACACTCGGCGGCACGGCAAAATACGCCGGCATTCGCCCCAAGGTGACGCGCAACGAACGCGGCGTGCGGGTCGAGCGTTGGTTGATCGACGAGGAGCCCGCGCCATTTTTGCGCAAACTTGAAAACCTGGCCCGGCAATGTCGATCGCTGGAACATTTACGATGTAGTCCTCCCCGGTGTGTTGCTCATGGACTCGGGGAGCGCCCCGACCGGCACGGGCGCGCCGCTGGGCGATCGTACCGATGCGGCGCAATTCTTCGGTTGCCAGGCGGTCACCCCGGAAACCGAGACCACCTCGCATTATTTCTTCCAGCAGTCTCATGGATTCGCCCTCGACGATCCGTCGGTCACTAAGAACCTTCGGGACAGCGTGCTGGCGGGATTTCAGGAGGACATGGACATCATCCTGGCGCAGCAGCGCATCCTCGATCTGGCACCCGACGCGCCCATGCTGGCGATGCGCATGGACACCGCGCTGGCGAGCTTTCGCACCCTGGTGGAGAAAGCCATCGCCGCGGAGCGCGGCGAGCCGGCCGGTGGCGCGTAGGGCAACGCCGTCGGCTGCTATTTTTTCAGGCCGCGGTGAATCGGATCGATCCAATACACCTCTTCCACGCGCTCGGCGGCATCGATATTGAGATTGACGACCACCGCCTCATTGTCGCTGCGCACCAGCACGCATTCGAGCGGCGTGTCGCTCGAACGATTGATCTCCTGGTGCGGCACGTAGGGCGGCACGAAGATGAAGTCGCCGGCGTCCGCCTCGGCGACGAACTCGAGCCGCTCGCCCCAGCGCATCCGCGCCACGCCGCGAACCACGTAGATGACGCTCTCGAGCGCACCGTGATGGTGTGCGCCGGTTTTGGCGTTCGGATGAATGATCACGGTTCCCGCCCAAATCTTCCGCGCGCCGCGCGCCGAATTCACCGCCGCGGCACGCAGCATCCCCGGAGTCTGCGCGGTATCGGTGTCCAGCCTGTCGCTTTTGATGACTTTGACGCCTTCGAGGCGCCAGTCGCGTTGCGCAATATCCGTCATACCTGCTCCGTGAGCGGGTTTAACCCGCGAGCGCCTTGATCAACACGTCCCCATAGCAGTTTTTCCACCAGACCTGCGAGAATAACCGAACACCATGCAGACCGGTACCCGAATTCCGATTTGGACGATTGCCGCCCCGATATTTGCGGGAGCCGTGCTGCTCGCGGCCGGATTGGGATTCGGCGGCATCATCGTCGGCTTCTTCGCCGTGGGGGTCGCCGGCAGCGTGCTCGCCGCGGTCCATCATGCGGAGGTGGTCGCCGACCGGGTGGGCGAACCCTACGGCACCTTGGTTCTGGCGCTGGCCGTCACGCTCATCGAGGTCGCGCTCATCGTGTCCTTGATGGCCGCACGCGGAGAGGCGGCGGCGGGCCTCGCGCGCGATACGGTGTTTGCGGCGGTGATGATCATTCTGAACGGCATCATCGGGCTGTGCCTGCTCGTCGGCGGCCTCATGCACCGCGAGCAGAGGTTCAGCCTCGATGGCGTGAGCGCGGCACTGGTTGCGCTGGGGACCATCGTCATCATGACGCTGGTCTTCCCCAACTACACCGTCACCACGCCCGGACCCTATTATTCATCCGGCCAACTCCTGCTCATCGGCAGCGTGACGCTGGTGATTTACGCGACTTTCATTTTTACGCAAACCATCAGCCATCGGCAGTACTTTCTGCACGACGACGCGGCCGATCAATCGGGGCGGCACCCGGCGGCGCCGAGCAATGCGGTCACGGCCTTGAGCTCGATCCTCTTGCTGCTCTGCCTGGCGGCGGTGGTACTGCTCGCGAAGAAGCTGGCGCCCAGCCTGGAAGCGGCGGTAACCCGCTTGGGGGCGCCCGATGCGCTGGTGGGAGTCATCATCGCCGCCATCGTCCTGCTGCCCGAGGGACTGGCGGCGCTGCGCGCGGCGCGGTCGAATCGCCTTCAGACCAGCCTCAATCTTGCCCTGGGATCGGCGCTCGCCAGCATCGGATTGACCATTCCCACGGTCAGCTTCCTGTCTCTCTACACGCACACTCATCTGCGCCTGGGGATAGATTCCGAATCTTCGCTGCTGCTCGTGCTCTCGCTGTTCGTGGCGGTGATGGCGCTGCGCACCGGGCGCACCATCATACTTCACGGGGTGGTGCTGCTCACCGTGTTCGTGGTCTATCTCTTCACGACCATCGTGCCGTGAGTAAACGCCGTTTCAGGCGCGTGCCGCGACTTCATCGATGTGCTTGAGCAGATCCGCCGGATCCTCGTAGACGCGGAAGGCTCCGGCGCGCGCCAGTTCCTCTTCGCCGTAGCCGCCGGACAGCAAACCCACGCCCAGCCCACGCGCGCGCTGCGCGGCGATCATGTCCCAGATGCTGTCGCCGAGCACGAGTGAATCCCGAATGTCGACGCCGAGCCGGTCGGCCGCCGTGAGGAACAGATCCGGATCGGGTTTGGCGTACTTGACCTGATCGCGCGTGACCACCGGCACCTTGGCCGGATCCACGCCGAGAGCGGCGAGATTGTGTCCGGCGGTCTCCATGCGTCCGCTGGTGGCGATGGCCCAGGGCATGCCTTGCGCGGTCAGGTAGTCCAGCAGTTCGCGCGCGCCGGGCAGCGGCTGCACGCTGGCCGACAGGGCGCGATAGGCTTCGGCGTGACGCACGCGCAGCCGTTCGAGACGCTCCGGCGTATTGTCGAACCCGGTCTCGCGCAGCAGTATGTTCGCGAACAAGCCGCCGCTCATGCCGATCTTGCGGTGAATGCGCCACACCGACAGCGGAATGCCCTCCTGATCCAGCGAGGATTTCCAGGCAAGTACGTGCTGGTACACGCTGTCGATGAGAGTGCCGTCGAGATCGAAGAGAAATGCGGTCTTGTTACGGGTCATGGGCGCCCCTCCATATCCATGTTGATCCTTCCTGCGGTGACACTCTGTGAATTATGCGCCCCCCTGCGCATCCGGGATTGGGTAAGATGCGGGAAGAAACCGGGGGATGATTGATGAAACACCTCTTGATAGCCTCCTTTGTCCTCGCCGTGAGCTGGGGGGCAGGCAGCGCCCAGGCCGACAGCCAAAAGCTGCGCATCATCAGCTGGGCCGATTATGTACCCGCCGACCTGATCGCCGCATTCAAGAAAGAAACGGGCATCGACGTGGAATTGACCTTGTCGAACAACGAGGAAATGATCTCCAAGCTGCGCGCCACGGGGGGCGCGGGCTACGATCTCGCCCAGCCCTCGCAGGACCGCATCCTGGCCGCGCAGCGCGAATTCGGAATTTACAAGCCGCTGGACCTGGCCAAGATCAAACTCGAGCAGTTCCAGCCCGAGTTCCTGGGCATCGTCCGCAAGAACACCACCCTCGACGGCAAGGTGTACGGATTGCCGTATCTCTGGGGCACCGACGGCCTGGTGGTCAACAGCAAGCGCGCCAAAATCGCCGACTATCCCGATCTATGCAGGCCCGATCTCAAGGGTAAAACAGCCGTTCGCCTCAAACGCCCCACCCTCATGGCCTTCGCATTCGCCGCGGGCAAGGACCCGTTCGCGCTCTACGGCGATCCCAAGGCCTATGGCGCGCTCATGGATGAGGTGGGCGCCAAGCTCATCGCCTGCAAGGCGAATTTCAAGTTCTTCTACGACAACAAGGACCAATTGCTCAACGGCATCCGCTCCGGCGAAGTCGTGGCAGCGATGATGTGGGACACGGGCGGCTGGACGCTCAACCGCGAAAATCCCGACATTCAATTCATCGTGCCGCGCTCGGGCGCGCTCGGCTGGCTCGACACCTTCGCGCTGCCGGCACGCGGCCGCAACGACGCCGCGGCCTACGCCTGGATCAATTTCACCATGCGTCCGGAAAATGCCGCGCGAATCATCAAGTCGGTGGGCAGCTTCTCCGCCGCCATGAACACGGCGCCGCTGGTCGACCCGCGCCTGAAGGCGCAATTCGCCGCCGCATTCCCCAACGGCGATCTGAAGGGAATTCATTGGTATCCCGCCATACCACCCGGTCTCGAAGAAATCGAAGGGCGGGTGCTCGACCGCGTGAAGGCCGCGAATTGAGCACGCCGGATCTGCAGGCGGACGCCGTCGTCAAGCGTTTCGCGGATCACACGGCAGTCGATTCCCTGTCGTTCTCGGTGGAACGCGGCAGCTTTTTTTCCATACTGGGCCCCTCGGGATGCGGCAAGACCACGCTGCTGCGAATGATCGCGGGGTTCATCGCGCCGGACGGCGGCGATATCGCCATCGGCGGCAAGAGCATGAGCGGCGTGGCGCCGAATCGACGTCCGGTGAACATGGTGTTTCAGCAGCTGGCGCTGTTTCCCATGATGTCCGTGGGCGACAACGTCGCATTCGGGCTGGCACGGCGCGGCATGGGCCGCGCCGAGAGGGTGAAGCGCAGCAGCGCAATGCTCGAACGAGTGGGATTGGGCAATGCCGCGGATAAGCGCGTCGATGAGCTGTCCGGCGGCCAGCGTCAACGAGTGGCCATTGCGCGCAGCCTCGTTCTCGAGCCGACTCTGCTGCTGCTGGACGAACCCCTGGGCGCTCTCGATTTGAAGCTTCGCGAGCACATGAAGATCGAGCTCAAGCAATTGCAGGCGTCGTTCGGCACGACCTTCGTGTACATCACCCATGATCAATCCGAAGCGCTGGTGCTGTCCGATCGCGTCGGCGTAATGAGCCACGGCCGCTTCGAGCAACTGGGCACGCCGCAGGATCTGTACTACCGGCCGCAAACGCCGTTCGTGGCGGCCTTCGTGGGGGCGAACAACCGCATCGTGGGCCGCATGACGCGGGGCGACGGCGCCATCGCCGAAATTACGACCGGCGACGGCTGGGTGGTGCGCGCACTGAAGACCGGCGCGATCGCCGTGGGTGATGCCGTCGAGGCATTCGTGCGCCCGGAAGTCGCCATCCTCGCGCGCAGCGAGTCGGACTTGCCGCCCCAGCACCCGCATCACGCCGGAGAAGTGCAGAGCGTGCTGTTCGACGGGGCGAATTCGGCGGTCCTGCTGCAGGAAGCGGGCACGCGCCGCGAGTTTCGCATTGCCCTGCCGCAGACCGGGCAGTTTTCGGACTTGAGGCCTCAGGAAAAGGTGGCGTTCAGTTTCGATCCTTCGCGGGCCGTGTGCTTTGCGGCGCGCGCCGGCGCAGCGGGACAGGATGCCTAAGCCGGCCATGGATCCCCGCTGGCACGGCCGGCTCGCGCTGGGGCTGCTGCTCGCCCCTGCCCTGCTCTGGCTCGGCGCCCTCATCGTGCTGCCGCACGTCGATCTCGCCGTGCTGTCCTTCCGCGAGCGGGTCGGGCCCCGCCAGTACGTCGCCCAGCCTCGCGCAGTACGGGACTTTCTTCGCCGAACCTCTGTATTGGCACGTCTTCCTGCGCACGGCGGTCATGTCCGTGCTGGCCACATTCCTGACCCTGCTGCTGGCATTTCCCATCGCCTGGATCATCGCCAAACTGGCACGCGGCCGCGCCGGGTCCCTGCTGTTCATCATCTGTCTCATCCCTTTTTGGGTCAGCGAAACGGTGCGCACGCTGGGGTGGATGATTCTGCTCAGAGAGTCCGGCGTTCTGCCCGGCTTGCTGGTGAAGCTGGGCATCACGGCAATGCCGGTCGAACTGCTGTATCGGGACGCGACCATCCTGGTCGGCCTGGTGTACACCTCGCTGCTCTTCATGGTGGTGCCGCTGGTATCGAGCCTGGAGAGTCTCGACAATTCGCTGATCGAAGCGGCCTACGATCTGGGCGCGGGCGGATTGTCCATTCTGCGCAGCATCGTGATCCCGCATGCGGCGCCCGGCATCACGGCCGGCTGCATCGTGGTGTTCATGCTGACTCTGGGCAATTACCTGACGCCCGACTCTGCTCGGCGGCAAGAACTCGCAGTGGTTCACCGAGCAGATCTATACGCAGTTCATTACCCGCTTCAACTGGGAGCAGGGCGCAGCCTTCGGCTTCCTGCTGCTCGGGCTGTCCACCGCCATGGTAATCGTCGGTCTGCGCATCAGCGGGCAGCGCTTCGGCGACGTGATGAGGCGAACATGATTCCCTCCCTGCCGCGACCGGTCTGGCTGCGCACCGCCACGGCGGCGTACTTGATCGCGTTTCTCACCTTCCTGTTTCTGCCGCTGGCCGTCGTCGCGGTATTCGCCTTCAACGATGCGCCCTATCCCGCGCCGCCCTGGCATGGCTTCACGCTCGATTGGTTTCTGCGGCAATGCGGCGCTCGGGCGCGTCGGGCTGTTCGCGGACAGCGAATTGCTGGGCAGCATCTGGACCAGCTGCATCGTAGCCGTCTGCGTGACGGCGCTTGTCGGCGCTGGTCGGAACCACCAATGCATTCCTCATCGAGCGCGGGCGCTTCCGCGGCAAGCAGCTCTTGTCGATCTTGATGCTGGCGCCGCTGGTGATCCCCGGCGTCATCCTCGGCATTTCCATCCTCGCCTTTGCCAGCCGCTCGCGGATTTCGCGGATGACACCTTCGGCCTGGAGCTCGATTTTCTGCGGCCGGGACTGCCCTTGGTGGTGCTCGGCCAATTCTCGTACATCGCGACCATCGCCACGCTGACCATCAGCGCCCGCTTGCGGCGCTTCGACCGCACTCTGGAAGAGGCGGCGCTGAATCTCGGCGCCTCCAAAGCCGCGGTGTTTCGCACCATCCTGCTGCCGTATCTGCGGCCCGCGCTGTTGGGCTCGGCCGCGATCTCCTTCCTGATGTCGTTCGCGGACTTCAACACCACCCTGATGCTGGTCGGCGCGGATACGCCGCTGACCGTCATGATGTATGGACGCATGCGCGAGGGCGCCACCCCGGTGTTGAACGCCGTCAGCCTGTTTCTCATGATGGCATCGGCGGTACTCGCGCTCACGCTGCTGCGCCGCGGCGGCTCGCCCCGGGCCAAACAGGCGCAGTGAGGCCGCCGGGCGCGGGACGGCGGCCGCGCTCGTCCGCAGCCCTCATCCGTCGAGGACGCTCGCATGGCGATTCTTGCGGAACCGCGCGGCGCCGGCATCCTGCGGGCAAACACTGCGAATCCGTGTACCGCCGCCCGGCCGCCGCTTGATTCCCATGGCGCCGCCGATCACGGCGGCACGATACTCCATGAGTTTGAGCCCCATCCCCGAGCCTCGCCCGGGACTGTCGGCAATGCCGACGCCGTCATCGGTGATCGACAGGAACACCAAGGCCGGCCCGGTGCGCAGGGTCACGACTATCGAGCGGGCCCGCCCATGCCTCACGGCGTTGTTTATCGCCTCTTGCACGATCAGGTAGAGATGAGCCGCGGCGGATTCCCCGATGAGCAGCGGAGACTTCAGCGACGTCCGCAATCGGACGTCGACGTTGTAGTTGTCCCGCGCCCAGCCGACGAGAGTCTGCAATGCCGGCAGCAAGCCGCCGCGCTCGAGCGTCACCGGCGATATGCCCAGCGCCATCTTGCGGGCGCTCTGTATGGCATGATTCACCAGGACGATGATCTCATTCAGATCGGGAGCCGCGTCAAACGCCGCCATGGCCGATCGCTTCGCCAGGCTGCGAAGCATGAGCGAGATGCCCGTCAGCTCCTGGCCCAGACCGTCGTGCAAATCCGCGCCGAGGCGCCGCCGCTCTCCATTGGCGATTTCGATGATCTCCGATTCGAGCTGCTTGCGCTCCGACACGTCTTGCACCACGACCAGAATCTTCTTCTCCCCGCTCAGCTCGATTTCCCCGGACAGCACCTCGCCCGCGAATTGACCGCCGTCGCGCCTGCGAAACAGCAGGTCGCGCTTTCCGCCGCGACTGTGAAGCTCGAGCAAGCCGTCGATGGTCGCCGCCGGAGACTGGGATTGCCTGTCGTTGAACAGCTCCAGCACCGAAATCCCGAGCAAATCCTGGCTATGACGGCCGAACATCAGATCGAAGGCGGGATTGGTGAATTCGATGCGGCCGCCGAGATTCACCAGAACGACTCCCTCGCGCATGGTTTCCAGGATCATCGCCTGGGTCCGCAGCATCTGCTCGGCGCGCCGCCGTGAGTCGACGTCGATGCAGGCGCCGACGATTCGCACCGCCCGGCCGGCGGCATTGCGTTCGACGACTCTGGTTCGCACGTTCACCCAGCGCCATTCCCCGGATGAAGACTGGATCCGGTAGTCGCTCTCGGCCGCGTTGCTGCCGTCGAATATCAGCGCGTGATCCTCGGCCGCATATTTCTGGCGATCCAGCGGATGCACCCGGTCGACCCATTCATCGCGGCGGATCGTGCGGACCGCCGCATCGAACCCAAATCGCGTCGGCCAATCCGACAGCCACAGCAGCGAGTCGTCCTCGAGTTTCCAGTCCCAGAGTCCGAGATCTGCGCCCCAAATCGCCGCTTCGAGACGCGCTTCGCTGTCGCGCAGCGCCAGTTCCACGCGCTTTCGCGCGTCGATGTCGATGGTGACTCCGGCGACTCCGATCGCCCGCCCCGCATCGTCGCGCGCGGTCGCGCGCCCGCGGCTCATGATCCAACGCCAGTTTCCCGACCGGGTGCGCAGCCGGTACTCCGTTTCATAGACAGTGGTTCGGCCTTGGACCAGCGCCGCATATCGGCGGGAGAAAGCGGGGAAATCATCCGGATGCATGCGTCCGGTCCACCGATCCGAATGGCGGGGACCGCCGCACGGATCCAAATCGACGCTCGCGCACCAATCGTTCCACCAATACAGAGAGTCGGATTCGACCTCATGGTCCCATAAGCCGACGCTCGTTCCCCAAACCGCGTGCGCAAATCGAGACTCGCTGCGCGCCAGCGCGCGCGCGGAATTGTGGCGCTCGTTCACATCGAGACACAGCCCGACCGCGCGCAATGCGCGGCCGTTCGAATCGCGCTCGATGACTCGGCCGCGCTCATGTATCCACACCCAGGCGTCTTCGCGGTTGCGAAGCCGATACTCCACGTCATACGGCATCGCATGACCCGCCAGTTGTGCGCTCAACACGCCGCGGTAGGTCTGCAGGTCCTCCGGATGTATTCGCGATTGCCATAACCGCTCGTGACCGCTGCCGGAAAAAGCCGACAGCTGGGAGTGCTCGCACCAATCATTGATCCAGGTCAGCCGGTCGTTGACGACGTCCCAGTCCCAAAGGCCGATCTCGGTGCCCCACAGAGCCAGTTCCGGGACGGGCTCGCTGCAGCTCGCGTCCACGAACGACCAGATTACCCGCGGGCCGCCGTGTCCGTCCGATCGGCGCAGCACCGCGCTCGCCACAAACCTGCCGCAGGAGCTGCGAACATGGGCGCGCAATTCATTGTCGGCACCGAGCGCGGCCCGGTGCAGTCTCTCCAATACCTTGCTCGAGCTGCCCTCCAGCAGCTCGAACATCGACGTGCCCAGCAGCGCGTCGGCATCTCGCGCCAGCAGCTGCAGCAGCGCGATGTTGCAAAACTCCAAAGTGCCGTCCGGCGCCGTCACGGCGACCCCGCTGCCCACGAGATCGAATAAAGACCAAGATGATCCCGCAGCCGGCATCCCTGCGTGCGTGAGGCCCTCCGTTGCTTTCATGTAGCTCCCTATTCGCCGTTCTTGCGGACGACTATACCCTGGGAAACCGTGATTTACCCATCGCCGGCCCGGGGTGCCGCAAGCGGCTAGGCGGCGGCGCCCAGGATCTCTACCAGCTGAACCCGGAGGTCCTTGGCCGCCGACTCGAATTCGGAGCTGATGCTCGTCAGTTCCTTTTCGTTGCGCGCGCTCACCACCTTGATGAGGCAGGCGCGGTCCCGGCCCCGGCGTTTAGCCACGTACAGAGCCTTGTCGACGAGGCTGATGGCGCTGTCGAGGGTAATGTCCGTCGCCGAGCCCGCCATCGGGAAGCTCGCGTACCCGATGGAAATGGTGCATCGGATCAACTGCCCGTTCCATATGACGGGCTCGCGCCGCACCGCTTGCAGCAGCCTTTCGGCGGTCAAATCAGCCTGCGACGGCGTCATCGGCCCGAGCACGGCCAGGAACTCCTCGCCGCCCCAGCGAACCAGCTTGTCATTCTCGCGCAGCGCCGCGGAGAGCCGCTGGCTCATCGCGGCGAGAACCGCGTCGCCGGCCGGGTGTCCGTAGGTATCGTTGATGCGCTTGAAATGATCGAGATCCGCCAGCAGCACGCAGCCGCCGACCGGACGGCCGCCGTCCACCGCCAGCACGCGCTCGTTGAAATAGCGCCGATTCGACAATCCCGTCAATGGGTCGTGCTCACTGCTGAAGCGCAGCCGCTCGTTGACTTTGCTCACCCGGGCAAACGCCCAGACGAGCGCCGCACAGATGAGCGCAATGAACAAAGCGCCCGCCAGAATCAATTGCTGGCGCAAGCGTTGTTCGCGCATTTCGGAGACCTTGAGCGCGTTGTCGCGGCGCAGCAGCTCCAGTTCACGCGCCTTGCGTTCGTCGTCGAATTGTGCGGAGAGTTCGAGGAACGCGCGCTGGCGCGTGTTCGTCATGAACTTCTGGCTGGTCTCGTCATAGCGGTGATAGACCTGGATCGCCATCATCAGGTAGCCGGCGTGCTCCAACGCGTCCGCATATTCGCGCAACAGCTCCTTGGCGTCCAACAGGTCGCTGCCGGCCAGCGCGTCGGCGATGGCCGCTTCCGCGAGCTTCTCGCCTGCCTTGATGCTGCCCAGCCCGATATAGGCCAGGCCCTCGTTGAAGAGGGTAATCTGCTCATCGTCGTGGTGATTCGTCCGCGCCATGATGGGCAACGCTTCCTTGGAATATTTGAGCGACTCCGCGAAATCACGGGTCTTCAAATAGGAGTCGCCGAGATTGACCAGCGCCAGCTCGAGCCACTTGCTGCTTCCCGCGCGCTTCGCATGCTCGAGTCCCGCCAACGAGGCACGCCGTTCCTCGGTCCGATCGCCGCGCCGGTCCGCTACGTCGGCGACGCGTTCCTCGGTCTCCACCAAGGCCGCCTCATCGCCCAAGCGATTGGCGAGACTGCGCGCCGCATCCAATTGCGCGATGGCCCGATCGAAATTGCCACTGTCCGTGTAAATTCGCGCCAGGGCGAGCATGGCGTACAGGGTTCGCGGCTCGTCGTGCATCTTGTTGGCAAGATCCAATGCCTGCTCTAAGAAGGGCAGCGCCGCCTCGTCCTTGCCCAGAATGCGCAACACATGGCCCTGCAGCGTCAGCACGCGATAACGTTCCGGATCCGCGCGAATGGTATCGAAGTCGATTCCCTTGAGTTCGGCCTCGGCCACGGCATACTGGCTGTGTTGGCGCGCCGAATACGCCCGCACGAAGCGCTCCGCTCGAATTGCCGAGCCATCGCCCGCGTCCGCGATGCCTTCGAGCCGCCGTTCGACCGCGTGCACGTCGTCGTCACGGCTGCTGTCCGCGTACACCATCCCGCGAATCTCGAGCATGTCGATTTCGGATGCCATGGAGTCCGCGGACAAGGGCGGCGCTGCATCGACTATCTGCATGGCGCGCTCGGGATCCGACCACTCGAGCATCTCGAGCTGATCTGCAAAGGTCGACGCCGCGGCCGCGCCGGACGCGAACTTGACGGACAGCACAAGAGCCCCGAGCAGAGCGATATTTTTATCGAGTTTTCGCATATCCCGTCAGCATTAGACCGCAGTGCAGCACCACATGGCGCATTGTTGCCATGATGACGGCCGCAGTGACGTGATGAAGGTCATCTCTCATGACTTACATCAGGCTTTTCCCTATCGATAAGCGCAAGGAGTGTGACGCGCGTCGCCGTCAGTCGTCTACGGCCGCGTAAACCAGATCGCGGAACAGCGTGCGGTAATAGTCGCGCAGGCCCGGTGCCTGGATGAGCATCAAGGCAAACAGCTGCTCCGCCGGGTCGATCCAGAACGTGGTGCCTGCGAGTCCGCCCCAGAAATACTGGCCGATCGACCCGGGCACGTGGGCGATGCCGGCGTGAAGGCGAACCGCAAAGCCCAGCCCGAAACCGTGGCCGGGAAGCAGGAGATCGGGTGCTCCGGTAATCGGCCCGAGGTGATCCGCCGTCATGAGTTCGATGGTCTTGCGGCTCAGCAGCCGGCGCCCGTCGAGCACTCCGCCGTTCAATAGCATCTGCAAAAAGCGCGCGTAGTCGGCTGCCGTCGACACCAGACCGCCGCCGCCCGACTCGAAGTTCGGCGGATCTCGGACCTCGAGCAGCTGCACGGTCACGCCGCTGTCAGGATCCTTGCCGAAGGCCTCGGCGAGGCGCGAGTGATGGCGCGGCGGCACGTGAAATGCGGTGTCGACCATGCCGAGGGGCGCCAGAATGCGCTGCTCGAAGAAGGCGCTCAACTTCTGCGCGGACAGTACTTCGACGAGGCGGCCGAGCACATCGGTGGAGCGCCCATATTCCCACCGCGTCCCCGGCTGATGGAGCAGCGGCATCCTGCCGAGAGTGGCCACCTGATCCGCGTTGCTCTGCGCGCGGCTATCCACTTTCGCGCTACGGTACATTTTGTGCAGCTGCCCGGAACCGCGAAACTCATAGGTCAGGCCTGAGGTGTGGCGCAAAAGATCTTGGATGGTGACGGCGCGCAGGGCCGGCACTCGCTCGATCTCTCCATCCCGATCGACCGCGACATCGAGCCGGGAAAAATCGGGGAGATATTTGGCAATGGGATCGTTGAGCAGGAACCGCCCCTCCTCCCACAGCATCATCGCCGCAACCGAGGTGATGGGCTTGGTCATGGAGTAGATGCGGAAAATCGTATCCTTCGCCATCGGCGCGCCGCTGTCCGCGTCTCTGCGGCCGAAGCTTTCGAAGTAGCCCAAGCGGCCGCGCCGGGCGACGAGCGCCACGGCGCCGGGCACACGGCCCCGCTCGATCTCGCCGGCCATCACCTCGCCCAAACGGGCGAGCCGGGCGGTAGAGAGGCCGATTTCTTCGGGCGCGGCGAGCGGCAACGGGGTCATGGCGCCGGCCGCGCTTCAGCGTGCAGCAGTTCCAAGCCCGCCGCATGGTTGCGCTGAAAGCCCTTCCACACGGTGATACCCGAAGTGCCCGGACTGTAGGCGTCGTAGGCAAGAGGCGGGACCGTGGCCGGCCATGTGCCGGCGGACGCCTCGGCGACCGGCACGTCGAGGTACGCGGCCCGGCTCTCATCATCCTTGAGGTAGCGATCCAGGAACGCCGTGATGAAATGCGCATTGATGGCGTTGATGCGTTCCTTGCGCCACACCGGATCTTCGAACCAATCCTCATCCCAAAGCCGTTGCCGCATCGAATCAGGCGCCGGATTCAAACCGATCGCGTGTCCGGCGCCCTTGAAGGTCAGCAGGTAGCGGTGCGCTGCGCTCGCCCCGTCGAATATCGCACGTGCCCCGGTTGCGTAATCCACGGTTCTGTCGTCATCGCCGGCAATCAGCAACAGCGGCGCGGCGATGCCGCGCAGGCCCTCGGCGCCCCAAGAGGCCAGCGGGCCGCCGCCGGCGGGCGAGATCGCCACCACCGCGCGCAGTCCCTTGACCTTCAGCGAGTCGCACAACGCGCCGCCGCGCGCGAACGGCAGCATCAGGCCTCCGGGCACCCACTTGACCGCGCCGCCTTCGGGGTCGAGAGTCGCGCCCGCCGCCGTCAGCACGCCATAGCCGCCCATGGAGTAGCCAATCAGTGCCGTGCGCTGCGGATCGACGAGGTGATCCGCTGCCAGCATGCCCTGCAGCGCCTGCGCGACGAAAGCGATGTCGAGGGGTCTGCGCATCAAGGGCTGCGGGAATCGGGTTTTATCGGTGATGGGCGGATCCGCGTGACGGATGGCTGCCACGACGTATCCCTTGGATGCCAGGTTTTCGGTGAGCCATGTCAGTGCATACGGATCGTTGCTGTATCCATGCGAGACGATTACCAAGGGGTGGCCGGTGCCCCACGGCGGCGCTTCGCGCACGGCGATACCGGGAACGGAAAAATGCGCCGGCGGTGCGGGCGGTTCCGAGGGCAGGCTGGCGGTGTACACCACGCGCGGCGCGCCGGAGCGCGGCTGCGCCGGATACCAGAGCTCCACGCTCAAGGTGCGATCCGCCCGCGGGGCGGAGCCCTGGGCCGCATCGAAGGCCAGTATGTCGATTTGCCCATGCTGGACCAGGCGCAGTGTTTTGACCCCCACCGCATGGTCGCCCAGATGCGCAAGCTCGGGTGCGTCCACCCCCGGCCGGCTGGGCGGCTCATCCGCGAACGCCGGCGCGGCGCAGGAGAGGAGAATCGCCAGCATCATTATTTTTTTCATTCAATCACCTGTGGCGGACAGATCCGGACCTTATCGGCGCGCCGCGGGCGGCCGCCGAATCTCGAGCAGCGCGGAAAGGTCGGCCAGTGAATCGAGCAGCGTATCGCAGTCCAATGTACGCGGATCTCGGCCCTCATTGTATCCGTACGATACGCAGACGACGGGGATGCCGGCGGCGCGCGCCGCCAGCACATCATTGACCGAGTCGCCCACCATCAGGCATTCGGACGGCCGCGCCTGCAGCGATTCGCATGCAAACAGCAAGGGCTGCGGGTCCGGCTTGCGGCGCGCGCAAGTATCGCCTCCGACCACCAGGTCGACCCAGCCCGCGAGGCTCAGGCGCTTGAGCAAGGAATCGGCAAAGCGATGCTGCTTGTTGGTGACCACGGCGGTTCGCAGCCCCGCATCGTGCACCGCCTGCAGGCCGTCGGCGGCGCCCGGATACGGCTGCGCGCGGTCTTCATTCGATTCCTCGAGCTCGCCATAGTGATGAAAGAACCGTTCGAGCATGGCGGCCTGAGCCGGATCATCGGTGGCGAGCCCCTGCGCGGCCGCGGCGCGCTCGATCAGAATCGGCGAACCGCGGCCGATCATGCGGCGCACGTCGCTCTCCGCCAACGGGTTACCCCCATATTCGAGGACGGTGCGGTTCAGAGCCAATGCGATATCCGCCACGGTATCGAGCAGAGTCCCGTCCAGATCGAACAGTACCGCCGATAGCGGCTGCCCGCGCCATTTCGCCCCCGCGGGTTTATGCATCGAGATCGATGCTGACCGGGCAATGATCGCTGCCCATGACGGCGGGATGTATCTCGGCGCGCTTCACGGCACCGCGCAATTTTCCCGACACGAGAACGTAGTCGATTCTCCACCCGATGTTGCGCGCCCGTGAATTGGCGAAATGACTCCACCACGAGTAATGCCCATTACCCTGGGTGAACAGCCGGAAAGTATCGACGAAACCCGCATCCACGAAATTCTGGAATCCGGCACGCTCTTCGTCCGTGAACCCCTTCTTGCCGCGATTGGGTTTGGGATTGGCCAGATCGAGCTCGGTGTGCGCCACATTCAGATCGCCGCAGAAGATCACCGGCTTGCGCTTTTCCAGCTGCTTGCAATAGGCGAGGAAGGCCGGATCCCAGTGCTTGAAACGCAGCGCCAGACGGCTGAGGTCGTCCTTGGCGTTCGGCGTATAGACGGTCACCACGTAGAACTTTTCGAACTCCGCCGTCATGACCCGGCCTTCCTCGGCGGCGTCGCGCTGCAATTCGTCGGCGAACGCGAAGCGCGCCGCGAACTCCTCGGGAAAGCCGTTGATCACGGACAGCGGCTCCTGCTTCGAAAAAATCGCCGTGCCCGAATAGCCCTTCTTCACGGCGGAATTCCAGTACTCGCGATAATCGGGCAAATCGATCTCGAACTGTCCGCGCTCGGCCTTGGTCTCTTGCAGACACACGATATCGGGACGGTAGCTTTGCAGAAAGGGTTGGAACACCCCTTTCTTGAGCACCGCACGGATACCGTTGACGTTCCAGGAAAAAATCTTCATCGCGAATTTCTCATGTGATGACGGAACCGGTCCAAACCGACATTATGCATGCGGCGGCCGCCGGGAGCCCGTCCGCCTTAAGTCAAATGAACGGTATTGACAATCATTCGCATTCGCGTTCACAATAGCGCGCATGATCATTTGCGTCTGCAAAGCAGTCTCGGACAGGCATATCCGCACCGCGGTGAACGGCGGAGCGACCAGCCTGCGCGACCTCACCCGCGAGCTGGGCGTAGGCACCTGCTGCGGCAAGTGCGTTCCCGAAGCTCGGGCCACCCTATCGGCTACCCTGGATTCGCGCAGCCAGCCAGACGCGCTCGCCGCAGCCTGAACGCTCTGAATGCTGCAGCCCGCCAACGCGCTCACCGCAGCCTGAACGCCTCCCGCGGCCACCTCCCCGGCTGGGACATCGGCCAAGGAAATTGGCCGCTCGCCCCCCCAACTGATGCCATGAGACCGCCCTCGGGCATACAATCCCTCATTACCTGAGCGCAATTCAAGCGCCGAACAACGAAGGGGCTACCACCGTGCAGGGCGACGCGAAAGTTTTGGAGTTCCTCAATCAGGCGCTGAAGAACGAACTGACTTCCATCAATCAGTATTTCCTGCACGCGCGCATGCTCGACAACTGGGGGATGAAGCGCCTCGGCAAGATCGAGTACGAGGAATCGATCGATGAAATGAAGCATGCGGACCGTCTGGTCAAACGCATTCTCTTCCTCGAAGGACTGCCGAATCTGCAGGACCTCGGCAAGCTGTTCATCGGCGAGGACGTCAAAGAGATCTTATTGTGCGATCTGAAGCGTGAAATGGCCGCGCATCCACTCTACGACGAAGCCATCGCGCATTGCGAATCGACCCGGGATTTCGTCACTCGCGAGCTGCTGGTGCACATCCAGAAAAGCGAGGAAGAGCATATCGACTTCATCGAAGAGCAGCTGGGGCTCATCGACAAAATGGGGCTGCAGAATTACATCCAGTCCGCCACCGGCGAGCTGCACGAGAGCGGTTCGGCTTGATGCATCCTGCGCCGCCCGCGCCGCGGCCACGCTAACCGGCGGCGGCGCGCGGCGCGTTTCCCGGCGCCGGCCTGCGCCACTTTTCAAGCATGTCCGCCAGTACCGACCGATCCACGGGCTTGGCGAGGAAATCGTTCATGCCCGCGGCGATCGCCCGCGCGCGATCCTCCGGAAACGCGTTCGCGGTCATTGCGACCACCGGAATCTCATGATCGAGAACGCTTGAGGCGCGATCGCGAATGATGCGAGTCGCCTCGAATCCATCCATTTCCGGCATCTGACAGTCCATGAGGACGAGGTCATAGGCGGACTTGCTGAGCATGTCGATCGCCTCGCGTCCATGCCTGGCCACGTCCACCGGATGCCCGAGCTTGGCCAGCATGTAGACGGCGACCCGTTGATTGACGAAGTTATCCTCGACCAGGAGCAGGCGGCGCGGGCCGGACTGCGCCGCGACGGCGGCGGGCGGTGCGGCGGCCGGTTCGCCGACCGCATGCCATCAGCACCGGTACCGCCGCCGACACTCGTGCCGGTGCCGGCGCCGGTGCGAGCGCCGGCGGCGATACCGCCGCCTGGACACCGGTTTCGCCCTGCGATTGCGTGGCGGCGATCAGCGGCAGCGTGAACCAGAAAGTCGACCCCGTCCCGGGCTCGCTGTGTACGCCGATGGTGCCGCCCATGAGCTCCACCAGCGTCTTGCTGATGGCAAGGCCGAGTCCCGTGCCGCCGTAGCGCCGCGTCGTCGAGGAGTCGGCTTGCGTGAAGCGCTGGAACATCCGATTCAATTGTTCCTCGGATATGCCGATGCCGCTGTCGACCACGCTGATCTTGACCTCGATCTGCGTCGAGCCGCGATACCTCGATGCGGACCGCGCCGCGTTCGGTGAATTTGACGGCGTTGCCGGCCAGATTGAGCACCACCTGCCGTATGCGCACCGGGTCTCCCTTGATCACTGCGCGGCAGGCTCGCATCGTACGACAGGATCATGGTCAGCCCGCGCTCGGCGATGGCCGACCGCAGAATCTTGCGTACCTCGTCGCACACCGAGTACAGATCGAAGTCGATGCGCTCGACCGTCATGCGGCCCGCCTCGATCTTCGAGTAGTCGAGCACGTCGTTGATGATGGTGAGCAAGGCGTCGCCGGAGCGCTGCACCGTCTCGGCGAACTCGCGCTGCTCGGCGTTGAGCGGTGTTTCCAGCAGCAGATTGGCGAAGCCCAGCACGCCGTTCATGGGAGTGCGGATCTCGTGGCTCATCATGGCGAGGAAGTCGCTCTTGGCCTTCGACGCCGCTTCGGCGCGCTGCGCCTGAACCTCGGCCTGCTGTTTCGCGTCGGCCAGCCGGGCTTGAATGATCCGATCGCGGCGCCTCGCCCGCGAAGCCGTACGGCTGAGACGAAAGACCACGAAGCCGGCGAGCACGGACAACATGGCGACGGCGGCGAAGGCGCCGATGCCCGCTCGGCGAATCGCGCCGACGCGCGCGTCGAAGTCGCGCACCCACATGTCGACGCCGACCACTCCGACGAAACGCCCTTGCGAATCGTAGAACGGCGCGTACGCGCTCATGTAGCTGCGCACGGCTTCCTTGACCGGCTCCTCGTCGACGGCAACCTCGTGCTGCTCGAGCGCGCGGCGCAGCGTCGCATCCAAGGTGTCGTGCGGCGCCATGATGGGATCGGGCACTTCGCTGTCGCCTTCCACGCGGTACAGATAGTCCGTGCCCAACACGTAGTAGATTCGGTTCTTGTCGAGAATCGCGGTGTAGACGTAGATGATGTCCGAGGTGGCTTTGTGAAATTTGACCAGAGGAGCCAGCAGGCTCAGGTGATCGGGGCTGCCGGCCTGCGCCTGCGACTTGAGCAGCCGATGCCGGTCGCCGTCGACCAACGTCGCCGCAACCCGGGCCAACTGCACGAGCTCGGTGCGCACGGCGTCCAGCTGTGACTGCCGTGCCGAGTGCCACACGTAGAACAGCCCAAGGGAGGAAATCACCATCATGACGCATTCCCGCCAGCATCCCGTGCAGCAGCGGACCGTCCGACGCGTCCAAATAAACGTTTCGAAATGTGCATGGTCCAGCATGGATATCGGCGCGTCATGGCGAAGCTGTAGCGCACGACCCGGGAACAACCCGGCACAATTTGCAATTTGCCTGCCCCGCGGGGTTCAATTGGGCATTAGGGGATTGCCGGACAAACGCACAGGAAAGCGCATCAATAACGACCGGAGGGCTTCGTGCTCAAGAAAACTCTGATCTTCCTCGTCACCGTCTTGATCTTTCTCGCCGCCATCGGTCTTCTGCTGCCACGCAACATCCGCGTGCAGCGCTCGGTCAGTATCGACCGGCCAGCCAGCCTGATCTACGCGACGGTCAATTCGTTTCAGCTGTTCTACAAATGGTCGCCGTGGCAGAACTTGGATCCGAACATGCGCCAAACCATGGAGGGCGCGCGCGACGGGGTCGGCGCAAAACTGGTCTGGTCCGGCAACGACAAGGTGGGCTCCGGCAGTCAACTGATCACCGCGTCCACTGCCGACCGCTCGGTCGCGAGCGACATCGATTTCGGGAAAATGGGTGTGGCGAAATCCATCATCCTGCTGGACCCGCAGGGATCCTCGACCCGGGTCACGTGGATGCTCGATGTCGACATGGGCGCGAGCCCCATCGGCCACTACTTCGGTCTCATGATGGATCGCATGATCGGCAAGGACTACGAGCGAGGCTTGAGCAAGCTCAAAGCGCTGGTCGAAGGCATGCCGAACGTCGACATCAGCGGCTTCGTCGCCGAGCCGGTAGAATTATCCGCCGTGCCCATACTCGTGGTGAGCGAAACATCGCCGCCCGACACGGCATCGATATCCAAGGCGTACGCCGACGGCTATGCGCATATCGGCAAATTCATGGCCAAGAACAAGCTGCATCAAAGCGGCGCCCCGCTCGGCATCGACGGCGAGATGACATCGACCGCGTTCAGCTTTCAGGCCGGCATGCCCGTCGACCGCGCCGAGGTCGCCTCCGACGGCAATGTGCGGCTCGCGCGGAGCTACGCGGGCAAGGCGCTGAAGAGCACTCATGTGGGGCCGTACGACACTTTGGGGAAGACCTACGGTGTCTTCCCCGCCTACATGGCCGCGCACGGCTACACCGCCAACGGCGCGTCGTTTTCCTGGTATGTGGATGACCCCGCAACCACGCCGGCGGAGAAGCTGCGGACGGAGATCTATTGGCCCATCCAATAGGCACCCTTGGACGCTATTTCTCGAACAGCGCGGTATAGCGGCGCTGCATCTCCTCGGCCGACAGACGCCGACCGCAACGCGCCGCGGCCGATCAGGCGCGCGTGCCGGTGAAGGTGACCTTGCCCAGCAGGTGCTTGGCGGCGCCGCTGATGCGGTCCGCTTCGACGGTGGCGGTGAACTTGAAACTCATGCGCATCGGCTTGGTTATCTTAGCCGACCAGCTGAGCTGGTTGCCCTCGACCGTGCCGTCGCTGATCGCGGCAAAGTGATCGGCATCGGACAGTGATCCGGTCAATCTCATCCCCTCGGTCTTGAGCTCGAGCACGCCCGACTTGTCGCCTACGGGCGTTTTGATCGTGATATTCCACTTGCCTTGCACCATGCTCGTCATCTGCGGCCTCCCTTGCGGCCCGACGGGGGCCTCGCTGCCCATCATGGCCTGAAGTTCATCAGCCGCAAAGTCCATGAAGGCCGATACCGCGGTCGGAATCCGCTGGCTGCTCGGCAGTGTGCGCTCAGGAGTGCGATCCCGGGGCCGGCCGGCAGCTCGCGAGCCCGCCGCCGTGTAGGTGAGCCTGCGGGTCGTGCGCTGCATCAGGCGGGTGCCCAGCCCCGGCTTCCAGCTGACGCACTCGCCGGCTCAGTGTGTTGGGCGGCACCCGCAGGCGCCGTGCCGCTCATCATGCCATCTTGTCCCTGAATGAAAGCTGGCATACCCTTTGTTCATCAGATCCGCCCGCAATTCGAGACGCTCATGGCAAAAGTGTTGGTTCTCTATTACTCGTCCTACGGTCACGTGGAAACCATGGCGAACGCCATCGCCGAGGGTGCCCGATCGGCCGGCGCCGAAGTCGACATCAAGCGCGTGCCCGAAACCGCGCCGCTGGAAGTGGCCAAGGCCGCGCACTTCAAGCTCGACCAAAAGGCGCCCGTGGCGAACATCGAGGATTTGGTGAACTACGACGCCGTCGTGGTCGGCACCCCCACGCGCTTCGGCCGCATCGCCTCGCAAATGGCGAGCTTTCTCGATCAGGCCGGCGGCCTATGGATGCGCGGTGCCCTGCACGGCAAGGTCGGCGGCGCGTTCACTTCGACGGCGGCTCAACATGGCGGCCAGGAAGTCACCTTGTTTTCCATCATCACCAATTTATTGCACTTCGGCATGACCATCGTCGGTTTGCCCTACAGCCATCAGGGGCAAATGACGCTGGACGAGATCGTCGGCGGCAGTCCCTATGGAGCGACGACGGTCGCCGGCGGCGCCGGCCAGCGGCAACCGAGCGCGCTCGATCTGGCGGGCGCGGTCCACCAGGGTCAGCTGATCGCGCAGACGGCGAAGAAGCTATTTCCGGGCTGATTGCCGCCGCCGAACCCAACAATCTTTGCATCGGAACTCGTCACGGGAAGAGGGTCGGCGAAGCCTGCCCCCGCGGTCAAAAGATTCAACATCGCCAAAGCCATGCAAAGAGCCGCGGCGCGCAACAAATGAGCCTACACGCAGCCCTGCGGCTGCCGCGGACAGGCGCCGCTGCGCGGGCAAATGACGCTGGCGGGCGAATCGAGCGCCTCGGCAATCCACGCGATGTTGAGCACCTGCGAGGCGGCGCGAATGGCGCCCGCTGCTCGCTCCGGTATCACGCCGTCACCGCCGCCGCGCCGGCAGGCGTCCGCCACCGCCGCGACCGTCTCCTCGCCGTCAAAGCCCTGGGCATCGAGCGCCGGCAGCAGATCCACCCCGACGGAGAGCACATGGACTTCATCCAGCGCATCGCGAGTCAGCAATGAATGACAGCAGTACAGCCTTGCGCGCTTGCCGTCCTCCATCACCGAAATCTGCGACTTCGGCTTTTGCATCGGGGAGCGCCGCGGGAGTCGTTTGCAGCAGGCGAAACACCGCCCACCGCGGGCAAGGATCGGACACCAGACTCATGTTTCCCCAGGGCAGGGGAATGCCGTTGCCGCGGTACACCGCGCGCAGGTAGCCCGGCGCGTACGCATCGAAGTAGTGCCAATGCCGGTACGGCGAGACAGCCGTCATGCGCCGCATGACCAGTGCCGGAGTCACCCCCAGTTTGCGGCAGGCGGCGACCGCGTGCGCCTCGCGAATCAAGAAGCGCCGGAAGGGTACGCGCGGACACAGCAGCGCCCCGGCAAAAAAACTGCACTCGAAATCGCGCCAGGCGTACAGCACATCCTGCGCGCCCATGCCGGCCGCCGAGCCGGCCGCTTCGCCGTCGCCCGAATGAATCGCGCTGTGCGGGGAAATGGCGCCGTCGCCGTTGTGCAAAATCTTGTGGCCGATGAAGAATGCCAGTTCGTATTTCAGCCGCTCTTCTTGAGTGCGCAGGCGCTTGTTGATCAACACCGTCCCGGGCGCTTCGAACTGGGATCGCACCAGCGCCCCGTTCGGCTTGCGGGCATCGCCGTCGAACCATCGCACCTGCAGTGCATGCCGTTTGCAGATGGCCATGACGGCATCCAGGTCGAGCGGCATCTGGCGCTTGCCGCACTCCTCGGCGGCACGCTCGATGTCGGGGAAATTGTTGTGGCGGGTTTCCTGCCAGACGCGGATCAATAATTGCGCGAATTGCCGGCCCGTGGTGCCGGTTTGCGACAGCAGCTCCGGCAGAGCGTTCTGCAGCAGCTCATGCGAGAACAGAAATGCGGGTTCCAAGGGCATGGCCGCGAGGCCGCCCCGTTCGCGCTGCGCCGGCGCGGCTTCGACCTCGGTGTTTTCATCGAGGAACCAACGCGCGTCCTTGCTGAAGATCCCCGCCAGCATGTCCAGCATGTCGGCCGAAGGCATGCGCTTGCCCGTCTCCACCATGCTCAGATAGGACACCGAGGGCGCCCCTGCCGCGTCGATTTGCACGCAGCGGGCCGAGAGCTCGTCCAGAGTGAGCCCATTGCGCTTGCGCAGGGATCTGAGCTTGGTCCCGAGAAAATGCCCCTGCCGGATCAATGTTCCCATGATTATCAGGACCCCATGTGAAATTCACAGTGTGAAATTTCTAATGTGTAAATCCGCGCTTGCCATACTTTAAGCTGCCGGCTTCCCGAGAAGCAAGCTCGCGTGAATCTGACGCCCCGAATTTTGACGCCCCAAGGAGAATGGCATTGAGCGATAAAACCACCGACCGTTGGTCCGGCATCCAACGTCCCTACACGACGGCCGACGTCGCACGGCTGCGCGGCTCCGTGCACATCGAGCACTCCCTGGCCCGAATCGGCGCCGAGAAATTCTGGCGCCAGCTGCACAGCGAGTCCGTGATCGCGGGCCTGGGCTGCATGACCGGAAACCAGGCCATTCAAACGGTGCAAGCAGGATTGAAGGCCATCTACTGCTCAGGCTGGCAAGTCGCCGGCGACGCCAATACGGCCGGAGAGGTGTACCCGGATCAGAGTCTGTATCCGGTCGACTCGGTGCCGAAGATGGTCGAGCGCATCAACAACGCGCTGCTGCGCACCGACCAGATTCATCACATGGACGGCAAATCCGACATCGATTGGCTGGTCCCCATCATCGCCGATGCCGAAGCCGGTTTCGGCGGCAATCTGAATGCCTTCGAATTGACCAAGGCCTTGATCCGCGCCGGCGCGGCGGGCGTGCACTTCGAAGACCAACTGTCGTCCGCGAAAAAATGCGGCCACCTCGGCGGCAAGGTGCTGGTCTCGACCAGCGAAGCCATCAACAAGCTGGTATCCGCGCGCCTCGCGGCCGACGTGCTCGGCGTGCCCACGGTGATCATCGCCCGTACCGATGCCGACGCGGCGGACCTGCTCCTCACCGATCACGATCCGCGCGATGCGCGCTTCCTGACGGGACAGCGCTCGAGCGAGGGTTTCTTCTATGTCAATGCGGGCATCGAGCAGGCCATCGATCGCGGTCTGTCCTACGCGCCGTACGCCGACCTTCTGTGGTGCGAGACCTCCAAGCCCGATTTGGCCGAAGCACGGCGTTTTGCCGCCGCCATCCATGCCAAATTCCCGGGCAAGCTGCTCGCTTATAACTGCTCGCCGTCGTTCAATTGGCAGGCCAAGCTCGACGCGGCGTCCATGAAGCGCTGGCGCGAAGATCTCGCGGCCATGGGCTATCGCTTCCAGTTCATCACGCTGGCCGGCTGGCATGCGTTGAATCTGTCCATGTTCGAACTGGCGTCGGCCTATCACGCGGACGGCATGCTCGGTTATTCGCAGCTGCAGCAGCGAGAATTCAGTCAGGAAGGCGCGGGCTATCGGGCCGCCAAGCATCAGGCCTTCGTGGGCACCGGCTATTTCGACGCCGTGCAAACCGCCATCAGTGCGGGCGCGCATTCCACCGGTGCAATGGCCGGCAGCACGGAGACCGAGCAATTCACGACGCCGGCGAAACCGGCCGCGAAGCGCGAAGTCGCCTAAGCGGCCGCGTATGAGTGCCGCCGTCACCCCTGTCGCGACGAAGGACGGCGTCACCGCGAAAGATCATGCCGCGCTGATCGCGGAGCACTTTCGCCTCTACAACGAGGAGTTCGGCCGGATCACGCGGCGCGCCGCGCTGAACTTCCTCGCCGAGGACTGGCACACCGCACAGCTCGATGCGGTCGCCCGCATCGAGCTGTACGAGCTGCGCGTGGCGCGCGGGGTCGCGGCCATCGCCAGCCAGCTGCATTCTCGGCGCAACGATGTGGCGTTATGGATCGACATCAAGCGCGCCTACGAGATGATCGTCGCGCGCCGGCCGGACAGCGATTTCTACCGCACGTTTTTCAACTCCGTGACGCGCGATCTGTTCGGCACCGTGGGCGTCAACCCGGAGGTCGAATTCTGTGCCACCAACGTGGGCCGCGCTTCCGGCGCGGTGCCGATCCGTGTGTATCGGGTCGGGGGCTCATTGCCCACGGCCGTGCGCGAGGTGCTCACGGATTTGCCCTTCGGCGCGGCCATCGGGGATACGGAGGCGGCGGTGCACCGCGTCAGCGCCGAAATCGGCCGCTATTTCCAGACCGGCCGGCTCAGCGGCCACCCCGAGTCCATCGAGCTGATCGAACCGTTGTTCTATCGCGGCATGCACGCCTTCGTGGTCGGGCGCCTGATCGGCGACGGATCGATCACGCCGCTGGTCATCTCCTTCACCAACTCATCCAAGGGCGTGCAGGTCGATGCCGTGATGCTGGCGCGCAGCGAGGTCGGTTCGCTCTTCGGCTATTCGCGCTCGTACTTTCACGTCGATTTGCCGGTCGTGAGCGCAGCGATCACCCTGCTGCGCTCCTTCATGCCGCGCAAGTCCATCGACGAGCTGTACACGGTGCTGGGCCGCGCCAAACAGGGCAAGACCGAACGGTATTTCGCGCTGCAAAGACACCTGGATAAATCCATCGACAGTTTCGTGCATGCTCCCGGAGAGCGCGGGCTGGTGATGATCGTGTTCACCCTGCCCTCTCACGATCTGGTATTCAAGGTGATCCGCGACCAATTCGGCGCGCCCAAGACCAGCACACGAGAGGATGTCATCGAGCGCTACCAATTCGTCTTCCGGCACGACCGCGCCGGCCGTCTGGTCGACGCTCAGGAATTCAAGCGGCTGCGGCTGCCGCGGGGGCGCTTCATGCCCGCCCTGACAAACGAGCTGTTGAGCGAGGCGAGCGAGAGCTGCCGGATCGAAGGCGAGGATTTGATCATCGAGCACTGCTACATCGAACGGCGCTTGCGGCCGCTCAATTTATTCTTGCGCGAGGCCGATCCGGCCGCGGCCGAGTCGGCCATCATCGACTACGGCAATGCCCTGCGCGATCTGGCGGCAAGCAATGTGTTTCCGGGCGACCTATTGCTGAAGAACTTCGGCGTGACCAATCACGGCCGCGTGATCTTCTACGACTACGACGAAATCTGCCTGCTATCCGATTGCACGTTTCGAGATCTGCCCGCGCCGCAAAGCGAGGATGAGGAGTTCAGCGGCGAGCCCTGGTATTACTGCGGCCCGCACGACGTGTTCCCGGAACAGTGGCTGCCTTTCCTGTGCATACCGCCGGCGCTCAGCCCGGTATTCAAGCAACACCATGCGGAACTTCTGACCGCTGCATGGTGGCGCGATCTGTCGGAACACCGCCTCGGTGTCGCTGCAAACGCTTGACCCGGTAGAAGTCTTCGGAGCCGGTGCGTCTAGATGATCTTCCACCATGGTACGGCTAGCACGCCGGCGGCTATCCAAAAAGTTGAATCGCCGCCGTGCAACAACAGGGCTCCGAGGGCGGTGTTGCCGTACTCGAGCAAGAAACTGCGTAAGCCTTTGCTGTCGTTGTAGCCCGGATTGGTGGTCGCTGTCACCTCTACGGCGAGGAGTCTGCCTTGCCATTCGATGACGAAGTCGACTTCCTCGCCGCTGGAGGTGCGCCAATACAAAATAACCGGGCGGGTCGATTCAGTTTCGCGCCAGGCCAGCAGATCGGTGCAGATGAGGTTTTCCAAATGGGCGCCGGACGCCGTCGTGGCGTCTGCCAGATGCATGGCGAGCCCTGTGTCACTCCAATAAATCTTGGGTGACTTGATCAGTCGCTTGGTGCGATTCACCGAATAGGGCTCGATCCGAATGAGTTGGTAGGACACCTCGAGTAAGTTCAGATGGCGTTGGACGCTGGTGCGCGCCAAGCCTGCGTCGCGCGCGACTTCTACTTGGTTGAGCACTGAACCCAATCTCAGACAGGCACTGCGCATGAGGCGCTGGAAATCGGGCAAGTTGTCGATCGATGCGAGATCGCGCAGGTCGCGCTCCAAATAAGTCTGGGTATAACCGCTGAAGATTTCGCTGCGTGCGTCATTGGCCTTCGGGCCGCTGCCGAGCAACGCGGCTTGCGGGTAGCCGCCGCGCACGGCGAGTTCTTGCCAAGATTCGAAGGCAGTGGTCTGTGCATGAGCGATGTCCGGCCAACGATGTTGATCTTGGGTGAAGATTTCGCTCCAAATACCGCAGGCGCCCAGCCCGAGTTGCTCGCGCCGCGTGAGCGGCCAGAGGGTGAGGTAGCGAGCGCGGCCCGCCAGGGATTCGGACACTCGCTGCATGAGCAGGAGATTGGCCGAGCCCGTAAGCAAGAACCGGCCATTGACCCGATGCCCGTCGACGGCCTGCTTGATAGACAGCAGCAGATCAGGAGCGCGCTGGATCTCATCGACGGTGATCGGTGCCGCATCGGACGGTGCCAACAAGACCTGCGGTTCGGAGGCCGCAAGGCTACGATTCAGGGCCACATCGAGAGTGACGTAGCGACGATTGGACAGGGGCTCAATGTCCTTTGCCAGAGTGCTTTTACCGGTTTGACGGGCACCGGTCAGGACCACCACCGGGAATATTTCGAGCGCGCGGGACACCACGGGGGCCATCGCGCGGGGCACAATTCCTTTATATATCATGGTATTGCATAATTGCTTAGTGAGTGGGTGTATTATGCCCATTGAGTGAGCACTTTACAAGAACAGCTGGCATCCCGGCCCGGGCGTCTCGCTATAACCCGCGGGTCTCGTCTCCCCTTCCAAGAGTGCAAAGCCTTTGAGGCTTAGAGTCATTTCCAAAATGTGCAGACCAAAGGCATCTAACGACCTCGTCGAATAGCAACGCGTGCCGATCCAACGAAGTGAAAGGCACCCGTATCGCGGCAGAGGTTCCGCTCACTTTCCGCCGGTTGTCATGTCGCTTTGAGGGTGCTTTGTAAGCTGCCTTGGTCTCGGCCGACAGTTTAAGCGCCTTGACCGCATCCGCTGTCGTCAACAGTGGCGTTGTCTTGATCGACGAAAACGCACCGGAGACACCAAGCGTCATAGCGAGTGCCGCGGACGCAATTGCGTCCGGAGCTTCATATATGACGATGATGTCCGTTTCCCCCCGCTATGGCGGACGAGTCGCGCTCCAGGGCGCACCGCGGCACGCTGGCTGCGAAGGCATCGGCGAGAGTGAGCGCTACTCCCGCCTTCGATAAATGAACACGGTCTGACCCGGCACTTCGTCCGCCGGTTCGGCCTCTTGTCTATCGGACCTGAGGACCAGATCCCACTCCCCGCTGGGCCTGCGCACCCGCTGCGCGGCGATGGCAAAATTGAACAGGCAGAGCACACCATCGTGGATGAATGTGAGCCACCCGGCGCCGGCGTCGAATTTCACGGCCGCCTTGCCCCGACCCATCGTGCCTCGAGCCGCCGTGCCTGATGCAGCGGCCATTTTCCCGTGCCGAAGACGGATGAGCTGCCGATACCACTCCAAGAGTTCGGCGTGCGGCGGTTTGGACATTTCGGACCAGTCAAGCTTGGAGCGGGTGAAGGTCTCGAGTTCCTGGGGGTTGGGTACGGCGCCCTGCCAGCTGAAACTGCCGAACTCCTGGCTGCGCCCCTCCGCAACCAGCCGTCCCAATTCGGCATCCTCGTGGTCGGTGAAATACAGAAACGGCGTCTTCGCACCCCATTCCTCGCCCTGAAATAGCAGCGGTACGAACGGCGACAGCAGCGTCAACGCGGCGATCGCTTTGAGTTCCGGCACGCCCAGCATCATGCTCAGGCGCTCTCCCCGGGCTCGATTGCCGATCTGATCGTGATTTTGTGCGCTCACGACGATCTGGTCCGCGTCGACGCCTCTGGGCGGACGCCCGTGCCGCCGCCCGCGATGCCGGGAGTACTGCCCCTGGTACACATAGCCGTGGCGCAGCGCCGTTGCCACGTCCTCCAGACCTTGGAAATCGGCGTAGTAACCATCGGTCTCGCCCGTGAAGAATCGATGCACGGCGTGATGGAAATCGTCGGCCCAGTGTGCGTTCAGGCCGAAGCCGCCTCTGAACGGCGGATGGACCAGGCGTGGGTCGTTCAGATCGCTCTCGGCGATGAGCACGAAACTGCGGCGCAGGCCTTCACCCAATTCTCTCACGGCCGTTGCCAGTTCCTCGAGCAGGTGGACCGCCTCGAAGCTGAAAATAGCGTGTACCGCGTCGAGGCGCAGACCGTCGAATCCATAGTCGCGCAGCCACATCACTGCGTTGTCGATGAAGAAACGGCGTACGGCATCGCTGTGCGCGCCGTCGAAATTGACCGCGGCGCCCCAGGGGGTTCGATACCTGTCCGTGAAATACGGTCCGTACTGCGCCAGATAATTCCCGTCGGGGCCCAGGTGGTTGTAGACCACATCCAGCAGAACCGCGATCCCCTGTGCGTGACAAGCATCGACGAAAGCGGCGAGTTCCCGCGGTGTGCCATACGCAGGAAACGGCGCATAGAGATCGACGCCGTCATATCCCCATCCTCGGCGCCCCGGAAAGGTTGCCAGCGGCATCAGCTCGATATGGGTGATACCCAGGTGAATCAGATGCGCAAGCTTCGCCTGCGCCGCCGCGTACGTTCCCTCCGGCGTGAATGTACCGACGTGCAATTCGTAAATTACGGCGTCCCGCAGCGGCCGCTGCGCGACAGCAGCGTCGCGCGGCCGCAGCGCACCCACGGCGTACGACGCGCCGTGCACGCCGCCCGGCTGCCAGCGCGAGCGCGGGTCGGGCATCGGGGCGCCCCCGTCGATTGAATACCGATAGCCGCGTTGCAGGAGAGATTCGTCGACGTCGGCCTGCCACTCCCCGTGCGCACTCGGAAGCAGCGCGATTCGATGTTCGGCGGTCACCAGCTCGACCGATTTCGCCGACGGCGCCCAGACCGCGATGATCATGCGTCTTCCCGGATCAGCAGTGCCACCGGAAAGGACTTGAACAGCTCGTCGGGCACGACCTCCCGCCGCACGATCGCCTCCGTCAGGCAGTTGCGCCATACGCCCCGCGGCAGCGGTAGTCGCGTATCCCCCCATTCGCCGCCCAGTATCCGGGTGAAGCGCGGCACGACGGCGATGAGATTCTCACCCCGGCGAAAAGCCAGGAGGCGCCCCAGATGGGTCCCCTGTGCAACCAGCGGTTGGTACTTGCTCTGCGCGGAGAAGTCGGCGGAGCGCTCGCGGCGCACGCCCAAAACACGCGCCGTCATCCACAATTTAGGCAGTCCCGAATCCCACTCGGCCAGCACCTCGGGGGCCGACAGCACCCGTGCGCGCCGGATCAGCTGCGAACGCAGCTCGTAGTCCACCGCACGCCGATTGTCGGGATCGACGAGACTCAGGTCCCACAATTCCGTGCCTTGATAGAAATCCGGCACGCCCGGCGCAACCATCTTGATGAGCGTCTGCGCCAGGCTGTTGATACGTCCGGGAAGAATGAGCGGATCGACGAAACGCTCCAGACTATGAATGAACTCCGGCGTCTCGAATATCCCATCGATGAAGCCCCGGATCTTCTCCTCATACCCGCCGTTCGGCTCGTGCCACGAGGTGCTGATTTTCGCCTCGCGGCAGGCCTTCAACATGTACTGCCAGCAGCGCTCGCGATCGATGGGCCACGCGCCGATGAGCGTCTGATACAGCAGATATTCCGCGTGCCGGTCCGGCACGCGATTTCGCCACGCCGGCGCATTCATTTGCGACCATTCGTGCAAGGCCTCGGACCATCGCTCCGGAATCTCCGAGAGAATCGATATGCGCGTGCGCACATCCTCGCTGCGCTTATTGTCGTGGGTCGAGGTGGCCAGCATGTTGTTCGGCCAGCGCTCACTCAAGTGGTGGCAGAATTCGTGGAATTTATCGGCGGATATGCCCACCAGCGACGCCTGTGATCCGACTTCGTTGCCCGAGACGAGCCGATCGAAACAGTAGAACGTGGTGTCCTCCACGCCCTTGGCCATGACGGCCGGGGTCAGCTGCTGCCATTTGGCGACGAAATCCGCTTCAGCCTCGTTCAACCGAGGGTTGCCGAGCAACGCCGCCACAAAATCGAACGCGGCGGCATCGATTTCCGGGGAGCCGATGCGCGCGCTTTGAATGGCTTCGCCGAGAATCCGTCTGTCCTCGTCGTCGATTTTGCCGGCCGTCCGGTAGGTTCTATACACCGGCAATGCGACCATTGACCGCAATACCACCTCGCGCAAATGGCTGGGGCGCAAATCGCGAGTCCGCCAGTCGGCGCGGGCGATTGCAAGAGCCGCCGCGGTCAATTGCTCGAGAGCCAGGCAGAATGCGGACTCGACGATGGCGCGCTTCTTTTCACGAACCAGCTTGGCGAAATTCACGGAGTGCCCCGTGAAATCCGCGTAGGTCGCGGTGAGCACATCGATGCGCTGATCGTCCATCCACAGGCGATTGACTTTGGCCAGGAACTCATAGCCGACCGTGCCGTCGATCGGCCAATCATCCTTCAGCCGCTCGTCGTTCTCCAAGATCTTCTCGACATAGATGCGTCCCTGCGGAAGCGCGGCGCGCAATCGTTCCAGATACGCCGCCGGTTCACGCAAGCCGTCGGGATGATCGATGCGCAGGCCGTCGATCTCGCCGCGCGATATCATCTCCTCGACGCGCGCGTGGGTGGCGGAGGTCACCGCCGGCACTTCCGTACGGACGCCGATGAGAGAGTCGATGTCGAAGAAGCGGCGATAATTGGTCAGTTCGCCCGATAGCTTCCAGCCGTGAAGCACGAAGAACTGCCGCCGCAGCACGGCATCCAGCAGCTCCTTGTTGCCTCGCGCACGATCCACCGCGAGATCCAGCTGTCCGCTCCGGCAGGCGCTCGACAGGATGCTCTCGGCCTGCGCGGCGTAATGCCGGTACTCGCTGCGCTCTTGCTCGCCGGCGGATTCCCTGCTGAGCAGCCGTTCGAGCTCGCCGAAGCAAGGCTCATCGTTCGCCGCACGGCCGCCGTTCGCCGGTGCCAGTTCGGTCGCCGACAGCAATTTTCGCCATGAGGCGGGTCCCAAAGGCCACGAGTTGCCGTAGTGCCTGATGCGCGGGCGCCCTTCCTTGACTTCGATCGTGAGTTCGCCGGCCTCGATGGCCTCCCCGTAGGGCCGTGCCAGAGAACATAAATGCACGCGGAAAGGGTGGCACGGCGGGTTCCTGAAATCGAAGTACTCGATGAACTCGCTGAACGGCCCGTGCGCCAGGACATCGTCCCACCATGGATTGAATTCCGAGGCGGACATGTGGTTCGGCACGATATCCAGCAGGATGCGCAAACCATGCGAGCGCGCGCATTGCGCGAAACCCGCCCAAGCGGGCTCGCCGCCGAGGTCTGCGCTGATCCGCGTGGGATCCGTGACATCGTAGCCATGCCGGCTGCCGGGAACGGCCTGCAGGCAGGGCGAAAGATACACATGGCTGATGCCCAAATCGGCCAGGTACGGCAGCACCTGCTGTGCCGCCCCCAATGGGAATCCGGCATGCAGCTGCAGCCGATAGCTAGCGATCCACTGGCCGCTCATGACTCAGCACGACGAAGGAGCGGGCCGCCAGGCTGACCAACCGATTGCGCTTTACCGACTCCTGCTCGATGGGCAGAGTCGGGACGGGCCGTGTCGAACGCCACCTTCCAGCCGGAGGGATACAATTGATGCGAAATGCGGAACGACACCGGCTCATGATGGGCGTTGAGCAGCAAGAGAAAATCCGCGTCCTCGGCGCACCGGCCCGCTTCGTCCCGAATCTCCGGCGCCGTGCCGTTGATGAACATGCCGAGAGTGCGCATCCAGCCGCCGTCCTCCCAGTCCTTGGCCACCATCCGCTTGCCGTCCGCCCTGAACCACACGATGTTCTTGTCGGGATGCTTCGCTTCGGGATCGTCGTCGTAGAAAGCATAGCGGTGAAAATTCGGATGCCGTTTGCGGTAGGTGGCCACCCGCTGCGCGAACTCCAGAAATGCCGCGCGCGGCGCGGCCAAATCCCAGTGATACCAGGATATTTCGGAATCCTGACAGTAGCCGTTGTTGTTGCCGCCCTGAGTGCGGCCCAGTTCATCGCCGCCGGAGATCATGGGCGAGCCCTGGGCGAACATCAGAGAGCACCAGAGATTGCGCATTTGGCGCTCGCGCAGCTCGATGATTTGCGCGTCGTCCGTCGGGCCCTCCGCGCCGCAGTTCCAGGAACTGTTGTCGTCCGCACCGTCGCGGTTTTCCTCGCCATTGGCCTCGTTGTGTTTGTGATCGTAACTGACCAGATCCTGCAGAGTGAACCCGTCATGCGCGGTCACGAAATTGACGCTCGCCGAGGGCGGCCGGCGAGTGGTTTCATAGAGGTCTGCACTGCCGGCAAGGCGGGTGGCTATTTCCGAGTGCAATCCCATGTCGCCCTTCCAGAACTTGCGCACGGTGTCTCGATACTTGCCGTTCCATTCCATCCATCCCAGCGGAAAATTGCCGACCTGATACCCCCCCTCGCCCAGATCCCAAGGTTCGGCAATCAACTTCACGGGGGCCAGCGTCGGGTCCTGGTAAATCGTGTCGAAGAAGGCGCTCAGTTGATCCACGTCCTTCAGTTCCCGGGCGAGCGCCGAGGCAAGATCGAAGCGAAAGCCGTCCACGTGCATCTCGGTGACCCAGTAGCGCAAGCTGTCCATGAGCAGCTGCAGGGAATGCGGATGCATCATGTTGAGCGTATTGCCGCAGCCGGTGAAATCCATGTAGTGCCGGGGATCGCCGGGAACCGTGCGGTAATACGCGAGGTTGTCGATGCCGCGGAACGAGAGCGTGGGACCTGAGTGATTCCCTTCGGCCGTGTGGTTGTACACCACGTCGAGTATCACCTCGATGCCGGCATTGTGCAGCCCCTTGACCATCTCCTTGAATTCACGGATCACATCGCATGGATTCTCGCGTTTGGAGGCATAACCGGGTTCCAGGGCAAAGAAGCCCAAAGTGTTATATCCCCAGTAATTACGCAGCCCCTTGTCGACGAGATGGCGGTCCTGCAAGAAATAATGCACCGGCATCAACTCGAGCGCGGTGACTCCCAGGCCCTGAAGGTGCTTGATGATGGGTTCGGACGCCATGCCCGCGTAGGTGCCGCGCAGGGCGGCGGGCACCTCCGGATGCAGGTGAGTCATGCCGCGCACATGAGCCTCGTAAATGACGGTCTCGTGCGCCGCGTGCGACGGCCGGCTCTCGCCGCCCCAGTCGAACGTGGAATCGACGACTATACCCAGGGGGGCGAACGGCGCGCTGTCCCGGTCATCGAAGGACAAATCGCCGCCCGGATCACCGAGCTGATAACCGAAGAGCTCGTCCGCCCAGGTCATCGGCCGTCCGATCGCCTTGGCATAGGGATCGAGCAATAGCTTGTTGGAGTTGAAGCGCTGCCCGCTTTCGGGAACGTACGGCCCGTCCACGCGATATCCGTACAGCTGCCCGGGGCCGATGTCGGGCACGTAGATGTGCCAGGCGCCGTTGGTGCGCTCGCGGATGCGGATGCGCTGTTCGTTGCCGGACGCGTCGAACAGGCACAGCTCGGCGGATTCCGAAGTCTCCGAAAACAGCGAGAAGTTGACGCCTTTGCCGTCCCAGTTGGCGCCGCGCGGAAACGGCGACCCGGCGGCCTGATGAGACCGGTCGAAGTTAGCGGAAATTATTGAATGCTCCGTCGTAAGGGGGTCGGATCAAGCATCCCACCAGGCAAGCATTATTGATGCTGGGGTCGCGCCGGCCGTAGGCGCAGCGCCGCAGCAGCTGTCGGCTGACCGCCCCACAACGTGTAGGACGATTGCCTAGAGGGGATTCGGATCGATCATCAGGGGCGCGGCTATTCGGCTTTGGCGAAGAATTTTTCAATCCGCTGCGCCGCATCCGGCGCCAATCCTTCGTTCTTGAACAATTCCAGTCGCATGCGCGTCGTGCAGGCTCAAACCGTCGATTTCGATCAGCGCTCGCTTGTTCACCTGATTGGCGTACCACGAATTGCGCAATATGTCCGCGGACAGCGCGCTCAGTTCGGCATCGAATCGATCGTCCGGGAAACAGAAATTGGCGAGGTGCATGGCTTCGGCCTGCTTACCCGAGTAGCTGCGGCAGCTGAACATCATTTCGCTCGCCTTGGCGGTGCCGATGCGGTGAGGCAGCCGCAGGCTCAGGCCCCACACGGGCGTCAGACCCCAGCGTGCGTAGACGTCCGAGAACTGCGCCGACTCGGAAGCGACGATCAAATCCGCCGCCAGCGCAAGTTCCAGCGCACCGGTCGAGCAATGCCCCTGCACGGCGGAGATCACCGGCTGCGGCAGATTCGCGATTTTCTGGATGACCTCCGAGTGAAAATGAGGCTTGGCATGCGCCTTGACGTGCTCGAGCACCTCGTGCATATCGTAGCCCGCCGAAAAGTGCGCGCCCGCGCCGCGCAGAATGACCAGGCCGATTGTTTTGGTTTCGCGCGCAATCGCATCGACATGTTCGTCCAGCGCCTCGAACACGTCCTTGGTGAGCGCGTTGCATTTCTCCGGGCGATTCAGCCACAAGGTCGCCGCACCGCCGCTATTTTCCCGACGGACCAAATCGTTCATAGTGAGTCTCCTCCGTGCGATTCCACCATCCGCCGCCGAGCGACTGAAACAGGCCCGCCGTATCGGCATAGCGGTTGGCCTGGGCCTGCACCAAAGCCAATTCCGCCTGACGGTAGGCCTGCTCCGCGTTCAGCACCGCCACCAAGCTGATCGTTCCCAATGCTCGTTGGCGTTGCGCAAGATCAAACGTTCTCTTAGCCGCGCGCTCCGCGTCGGCGCTGGCCTTCAGCGCATCGGCGTCCGCCTGCAAGGCGCGCAGGGTATCGGCCACATTCTGGCACGCGAGAATCACGGCGGCGCGATATTGCGCGGCCGCCTGATCCAGGGCGGCATCCGCCGCGCGCTTCTTGTGCAGCAGCGCTCCGGCATCGAACAGCGTCTGAGTCAGCGAGGCCCCCACATCCCAGAATCCCGTGTAGGGGGTGAATAGCTGGCCGAGTTTCAGCGCGCTCGACCCTAGATCGGCGTCGATCGCGAATTGCGGCAGCATATTGGCGATCGCCACGCCCACCGCGGCCGACGCGGCGTGCAGATTTTCCTCGGCCTGGCGAACGTCCGGACGCTGCTCGACCAGTTTCGACGGCAGACTGACCGGCAGATCCGCTCGGCAGAGTCATTTCATCGAAGCGGAAGGTCTCCTCAGGCTCCTCCGACGGCAGCCGTCCGAGCAGCGCGGTCAAGGCATCGCGTGTCTGCCCCAATTGCTTTTGCAGCGGCGGCAAGGTCTGCGCCGTCTGTGCTTCCGCCGATTGTTGCGCCAGCAGATCCAGATCGCTCGCGGTACCGAGCAGCCGCTGGCGTTGCACGGTATCGGTCAATTGGTGCTGCAACGCGAGCAGCCGCTCCGTGGCCGCGATTTGTCCGCGCAACGAGGCCTCCTGCACCGCCGTCACCACCACATTGCTGCTCAAGGTAAGGTACGTGGCTTCGAGCTGGAAACGATTGCTCTGCTCTTGTGCCTTGGCGATTTCGACCTGCCGCCGGGTGGCGCCGAAGACATCCGGGGCGTAGCTCAAGCTCAGCTGGGCGGTGTAGAGCGTAGTAGGTTGAACTCGATGCCACGGTGGGGCTGGTGAGAGTATTGGCCGGGAACTCCGAGCGGTCGCCGCTGAAGCCCCCTTGCACGGTGGGGAGGAAGCTGGTGCGTTGCGCCAGGTACAACTCGTGCGCCTGCCGCAGCGCCGCCTGCGCGGCACCGACATTCGGATTGGCCTTCAGCGCCTGCTCGACCAAGTGATTCAGCTGGGGCGACTGAAATAAAGTCCACCACTGGCCGGGGATGTCCGTGCCCGCGACGAAGTGCTGGGCATTGCCGCCCGTGCCATCGGCCGCGGTGGTCTGCCCCTGCGAAGGCGCACTGCCGTATCCCGTGTCGGCGGGCGGCGCCGGGCGCTTGAAATTCGGGCCGACGGCGCACGCCGACAGGCTTGCGATGAGCGCACCGGTTGCGAGACGCACGGCGGCCGGCCGGGAAGGCATCACCGGCCCCACCGGGCTTCGCCGTGGCGCTGCTCGGCCCAATGCTCGATGACGTGATACATCGAGGGCAGAACGAACAGCGTGAGCACGGTGGAGATCGCCAGTCCTCCGACGACCACGGTCGCGATTCCGCGCTGCACGTCGCTGCCGACTCCGGTGTGAATGGCGGCCGGCAGCATCCCCAAGGTCGCCACGGTGGCCGTCATCAGCACCGGCCGCAGGCGTTCGGTCGCACCCTTCATGATGGCCTCGTGCAGCTCGAATCCGGATTTTCTCATGCGATTGAGGTTCGACACCATGATGATGCCGTTTTGCACCGCCACGCCGAAGAGGGCGATGAAGCCGACGCCGCTCGCGACATTGAGGTTCTGACCCGTCAGGTGCAGCGAGATCAGTCCGCCGAGAGTCGCCAGCGGCACCACGCCGAGAATCAGCAGCGCCTGCCGGAACGACTTGATGCCGATGGTGAGGAAAATGAGCATCATGCCCATCACCAGCGCCAGTATCACCAGCAGCCGCGCCTCGGCGCGCCGCTGATTCTCGAACTGTCCGCCCCACTCCAGCCTGATCTTGCGCGGGTCGAAATGGACCTCGAGCCGCAATCTTGGCCTGTGCTTCCGCGAGATACGAGGTCAGATCGCGATCGCGGTTGTCGATGCGGATGGTCAGATTGCGCTGGCCGTTCTCGCGAGTCACGGTGCTCTCGCCCGACCTCACCCGAATGTCGGCGATCTGGGACAGCGGCACCTGCACGCCGCTCGCGGTATTCACCAACAGGTTGCCCAGCGCCTGCGGATTGTCGCGCGCGTCCTGCGTAAACCGGATCGATCAGCGGATAGGTGCGCTCGCCGACGTACACCGTCGAGACCGGCGCCTGACCCACCCCGGTCTGGATGACGTTCTGCACGTCGGTCATGTTCACGCCGTAGCGCGCGGCCTTTTCATGATCCAGCTTGATCTCGATTTGCGGGATCGGCGGCTCCTGGAAGATCGAGGCGCTCGAGGTGCCCTGGATGGAGTAAAGCACGTCGACGATCTGAGCGCCGATGCTGCGCAGCTCGTTGAGGTCGTCGCCATAGATCTTGGCCACCAGCGGACTGTGCGCGCCGCCGATCATGTCATTGACGCCGTCGATGATGGGCTGGCTGATGCCGATGGAATAGCCGGGAAGGTCCTTGGTGAGGCCTGCCGCCAGCCGATCGACGAATTGCTTCTTGGATTCGCCGGACGGCCAGGTGTCGTACGGCTTCAGCCCGACCGGCGCCTCGATGTGCGACATGGTCCACGGATCGGTGCCGTCATCGTTGCGGCCGGTCTGCGTGACCACATAGGACACCTCGGGGTACTTGAGTATGGCCCGGCGCAGGTCGCTGGCCATGTCGCTGGCCTTGTTCAGGGCCAAGCCCGTCGGCATCTGCACCTGCAGCCACAGCGCGCCTTCGTCCAGATCCGGCAGGAAATCCCGGCCGACCGTGGCCCCGAGGCCGACCACCGCCAGCAGCGCGAATATCACCACGCCGTAAATGATCCGCGGCTGGTCGAGGCAGGCGGCGAGCACTCGGTCGTACATGACGGTCAGGCGTTCCAGCCAGCGATTGTGATACACCCGGCCGGGCTTGCGGAAGGCCAGGTACGCAAGACCGGGAACCAGCGCCAGCGCCGTCAGCAAGGCGCCGAACAGCGCATAGCCCATGGTATAGGCCATCGGCGTAAACAGCTTGGCCTCGGCCCGCTCGAAGGAGAACAGCGGCAGATAGGCGGTGATGATGATCAGGCTGGCGAAGAATATCGGGCGCGTGACCTGCAGCGTCGCCGCCTTGGCCTCGCTCTCGCTCAGTTCCTCGTTCGGCATCGCCTCGCGCCGCCGCAGCACGGCCTCGGTCACGACGATGGCGCCGTCGACCAGAATGCCGAAATCGATCGCGCCGAGCGACAGCAGATTGGCCGACACATGAGTGAGATTGAGCAGCGAGAAAACCGCCACCAGGGCGAGCGGAATGCTCACCGCCACGACGAAGGCGCTGCGCGGACTGCCGAGAAAGAGGATCAGAATCAGGAAGACCAGCGTGATGCCTTCGAGAATGGTTTGTCCGACCTTGTGGATGGTGGCGTGTACCAGATCGTCGCGGTCGATGTAGGGCACGATCCGCACCCCGCCGGCCGCCAATTTGGCGTTGAGTTCGGCCACCTTGGCGTGGACGCCCTGCAGGGTCTGCGAGGGGTTCTGATACTTCAGCATCAGGACGATGCCTTCGATCGTGTCGGGATTCTTGTCCTTGCCGAGGATGCCTTCGCGCTCCTGATGGCTGAGCGTGGTGCGTCCCAAGTCGCGCACCAGCACCGGAGTGCCGCCCACCTGAGTGACGACGATGGAGCCGATCTCCTGCAGGTCGTGAATCAGCCCGACGCCGCGGATCACATAGCTCTGATCGCCGCGCGAGACCCGGCCGCCCCCCGCATTGGTGTTGTTGTTGTTGATGGCGTTGATGACGTCGGTGATGCCGAGGCCATAGTGCTGCAGCTGGCGGGGATCGAGATCGAGCTGGTATTCGGTGGTGAAGCCGCCGAAGTTGGTGTCATCGACCACGCCGGGAACGGACTTGAGGGCCGGAATCACGGTCCAGCGCTGGATTTCCGACAGCTCCTGCAGATTCTTGGTATCGGACTCGAGCGTGTAGCGGTAGATCTCGCCGCCGGGACCGGCCACCGGATCGAGCGACGGCGACGCGCCGGCCGGCAGCACCGCCTGATTGATGCGCTCGATCAGGCGCTGCCGCACCCAATAGTCTTCGTAGCCGTCGCGAAACAGAACCGTGATCAACGACAGGCCGAAGGTGCTCGATGAGCGCGTCAGCAACAGCCCCGGCGTGCCGTTGATCTCGCGCTCGAGCGGCACCGTGATCAGCTGCTCGACCTCCTCGGCGGCCAGCCCCGGCATCTGCGTCGTGACCTGTGCTGCGACATCGCCGAGCTCGGGATATGCCTCGACGGACAGCGTCTCCCACGCATAGACGCCATAGGCGGCGAGCAGCACGGCCAAGATGATGACCGCGACGCGCCGGTGCAGGCAAAAGCCGACGAATTGATCAATCATTGAGCAGAATTCCGCCTTTGACGACGACCTGCTCGCCGGCCGCGACGCCGGAACGGATGGCGACCGATGATCCCTCCTCAAGCTGCGGATCGACGGTGCGCCGCTCGAAGGTCCACGGCGCGGTGGCGACGAATACGCTGGTTCTGTCGTTGTTCATCAGCAGCGCCGAGGCCGGCAGCACCACCTGCGACTGCGCAGCGCCCGTCAAGGTGACGGTGGCAAACATATTCGGCTTGAGCGAATAGTCTGGCGTTGGCGAACGCAATCCGAATCTTGTTGCGGCGGGTATCGGGCTCGATGACGGCGGAAACGAACAGGACCTTGCCGCGCAGCACGCGCTCGGGATAGGCCACGAGACTGACCTCGGCATCCTGATTCTTGGAGACCGCCGCCACGTCCTTTTCAGGGACCATCGCCGTGACCCATACCGTGCTCAAATCGGCGACGGTCATCATCGGCTGCGTCGGATCGTTGATCATGTTGCCGGGCGTGACGGACAACGCGGTGACGCTGCCGCTCACCGGCGCGGTCACCGTCAACAGGTTGGATGGCGATCGATTGCCGGGGGCCGCCCCCAGCGATTGCAGGCGCGCCTGGGTCCGGCTGTATTCCGCCGCCGCCTGCGCGTGGTCGCTTCTGGCCTGATCCAAGTCGCGATCCGAGGCGGCACCGAGCTTGTTCTGCGCCTCTTGGCGCGCAAGATTCTTTTCGGTCAAGCGGGCGGTGTCGGCGGCCTTCGCATCGTCTTCGTAGGCCTGGCCCAGGTCCGGCGAATCGATCACCGCCAGCACCTGGCCCCGCGCCACGCGGTCGCCCAGCGCGACCTTGAGCGAAATCAGCCGGCCGCCCAACGGTGTCAGCACCGCCGCGGTACGCGCGGGATCGGATTCGACCACGGCGGGCAGCACCAGCTTCGCGCTGACGGCTTGCGCCGGCGCCGCTTCGATGCTCAAGCGGCCACGCAGAGCCGAACCCTCGGGAACCATGATCTTGTCGCCCTGCCGGATCATCAAAGCCGGCTCTTCCGACCCTTTGCCGCCTCCCCCCAGCAATCCAAAACCCCGCGTGAGGGCTAGAACCAGGAACAGCGCGCCCAGTATCACTCCGCCCCAAAGAAAGGCCCGACCCCGCGAATTCGGCTCATGTTCGTGTATCGGCATTACGTATCCCCAGGAGATTCATTCGCACGCGGCCAAGCATCCTGCGACTTTGCCGGTCAAAGGTGACAATTTGTCGATTGCGCCGGCAACCGGAACCGCGTCGCATGACATCGCGGACGACCGAGACGCAAGCATCGCCGAGCATGGATTCAGTGCAACCGGTCCGGCGCGGCGAATCCTATGCCTCTTCCCTTATCCTGTCTAGGGGGATAGGATACGATCCTATGGAACTCACATGACGCACAAGTTTCCTGCGATCACCGCACGGCTGAAGCGCGCGCAAGGACACCTCGCCGGCGTCATCGGCATGCTCGAGTCGGGCCGGCCGTGTTTGGAGCTGGCGCAGCAGCTGCACGCCGTGGAAAAAGCCATCGGCAACGCCAAGAAAGAGCTCATCAAGGATCACATTCATCACTGCATGGAAGAGACTTCCGCGGCATTGCCGCGCGAGTTCAGGGATTTGATAAAAGAGTTTCAGGCAGTCACGAAGTATCTTTAGAGGCGCGCTCATACGCCAGAGGCGCACTTCTGGCCCTCCTCCCCCGGCACTCGCAACCGCGCTGCGACGCGCATTGGGCAATGAAAGCAGCACTGGGGCAATGAAAACAACACTGGCGTCGCGCTGCAGAGATGGCGCATAGTTGTTCGGCTTTGGCCGCCGGGCCGGCGGCACTCGATCGGGCTCACCGGTATTGCCCGCACCGCATGCGCTTGAGTACCATGGCCTCACTGTTCCGTCCCTCGAGGCGCAACCGTTGCGAGTGGATATCGCCGACAAACATCAACCAATAAATCAATCAGCGCTACATAAGGAGATTGCCGTGGGATTAGGTGCGGAATTCAAAGAATTTGCGATGAAGGGCAATGTGGTCGACTTGGCGGTCGGCGTCATCATCGGCGCAGCCTTCGGGAAAATAGTGTCCTCGCTGGTGGGCGACATCTTCATGCCGGCCCTCGGCAAGGTGATCGGCGGCATCAATTTCTCGGATTTGGCGGTCACTCTCGGCAAGGACCCCACGGGCAAGGAGGTGCTGATCAAGTACGGCTCCTTCGTGCAGACCATTTTTGATTTCATCATCATCGCCCTGGTACTGTTCTTCGTGATCAAGGGCATCAATCGGCTCAAGAAGCCACCTCCTGCCGCACCGGCGCCGCCCGCGCCGCCGGCCAGGTCAGAAGTGCTTCTCGAGGAAATTCGCGACCTGCTGGCCAAGCGGACCTAAAAGGTCTCGACTCCCGGCACACAGGGCGTACGCCGTACCGGCGTACGCCCGCCTTCCACAGCAATTAACCGCCAAAGTAAATGGCCATAAGGAACATCATGACTATTGTTCGCGTCATCGCTACGACTGCGCTCGTCCTCTGCCCCAGCCTCTGCGTGTGGGCCGACGCACCGGCCCCGCCTCCCCCCATGGGCGTGTGGATGGGCAAAGGGCAATTCGGGTTCCTGGATTCGCACGGCAACAGCGATGCCGAATCGGTCAACGGCAATGTCGACATGACTCGCTATGACGGCGCGTGGAAAAACGAATTTTATGCCGGCGGACTCTACGGCAAGAACTCCGACGTCGTATCCGCCGAGCGCTGGGAAACGCGGCTGCAAAGCAACTACACCATCTCGGGCGATTTCTTCAGCCTTCGGCGGACTGCGCTTCGAACACGATCTGTTCGACGGCTTCCAGTACCAGGCCAGCGCCACCGGCGGATTGGGGTACAAATTCCTCGATACGGACAGTGACAAATTGGTCGGCCAGATCGGCGCGGGCTACCGGCGGCTGCGCCCCGAAGAAATCAATAAGGATCCGTCGAGCGGCCTGGTGACATCGCGCGTGCCCGGGGAAACATCGGGCGAGGCGATCGGCACGGCGGGGTTGGATTACTCGCACGCCTTTACGAAAACCACCCTGCTCACGAATAAATTCCTGGTCGAATCCGGCTCGACCAACACGATGTTGCAGGACAATATTGCGCTGAACGTGAAGATGTCGAATAAATTGGCTCTGAGCGTCGGCTATGGATTTACCAACAACAGCAATCCTCCCCCCACGATCAAAAAGCTCGACACCGTGGCCACGGTCAACGTGGTATTCGCGATCGGTCCGCAGACGCTGTAATCAAGGGTTCGGCGGATTGCCGGGCGGAGTGGCTCAGGCGCCGTGGCTCAAGGCCAGGACCCACGCCACGCCTACCGACAATACGGCGCCGGCGGCCGCGGCGATCTGCAGGCGCCTGCCGCGGGTGCGGGGTACGCCGCTGCGTGCATAGAGCCAGCCTGCACCGACACCGAAGAGAAATCCGAGTGCGTGCCCGAGCACATCCACGTGCGCGCTGCCCGCGCCCAGCAGGGTCAGCAAGCAGATCCCCGCGATCAGCGGCGCCCAGCGATACCAGCGCCGTTGCTGCAGGTTGAGCCCCTGGCGCCACGCCAGGCCCGCGAGCAACCCCAAGGCCGCGAACACGGCCGTGGAGGCGCCGACCGCGCGATGAGTCGCCGGTGTAATGAGTATTTCCACAGTGTTGGCAAGCGCGGCCGCGCCGAGAATGCTCGCCCAGGCCACGCCGGGCCCCAGCAAACGGCCGACTGCCATTCCCGCGACCGTTCCGAACAGCAGATTGCCGAGCAGGTGTTCCTGGTCCAAATGCAAGGTCAGCGCCGTCAATGCCCGCCACCATTCGCGCGCCGCGCCGGAGTCCAGAGCGCCGCGCGACAACCAGTCGGCGCCGAACAGTCCGGCGCCGGCGCAGTAAGCCGTGAGCAATAGAATCAGTACATAGCCGAGAGCACCGATCCCGGCGCCGGCAAACGGCACGAACGGCGCGGGAACGCTGCGCGGGGCGCCGCGTTCGGTGGAATAGCGATTGATCTCCTCATACGCGGTGTGAACCCAGGGCGGCGCCACGGTCAACACCCAAGAGTCCCCGCTTTCCCGCACTTCATGTTCGATGCGCCTGGCTTCGAGCACCAAGCTGTATTCATGGCACAGCAGCTTCGAGCCGCGAAAAACCACGGCGGCGTCTTGGGTTGGCTCCGGCACGCCTCTATATCGCCGCGAATACCGCTGCTGCGGCGCAAATCGTGATGCGGCCCAGGTCGGCCATCTTCCATCCCTCGATGCCTTGGACGATGTAACGCTATCACTAAGCAGGCCAAGTTCGTAGTGGCGTCTCAGCCGGTTCACCGGATCGAGGGGCGCCCGTCCGTCACGTGGCGCGCGGCGGCTGATTCCGCAGCATTTGATAGATTTTCAGCACCCGCGGCACGTAGGCCATGGTCTCGGAAAAAGGCGGGATTTGTCCGCCGTTGCGATCCACCGCCTCCTCGCCCGCATTGTATGCCGCGAGCGCAAGCCGCACGTCCTGGCCGAAGCGGTCGATGAGAAACTTCAAGTAGCGCGCGCCGGCGTGTACGTTCTGGCGCGGATCATAGGGATTGGAAACACCGAAGCGTGTCGCCGTCGCCGGCATCAACTGCATCAGCCCGACCGCCCCTCGCTTCGAGACGGCGCGTGAATTGAAGCCCGATTCGACCACGATCACGGCTCGCAATAGATTCGGCTCCACGGCCGCCGAGAGCGCCGCTTTCTCGATGATGGAGTCGTACTGGCCGGCTTTGGCCAGCAGCATGGCATCGTAGCGGTCCCCGCTCGCCGTCCTGTCCCGCGGCGACAGGATCAACAATCGATACCGATTGTTGTCCGGGACGTCCGTGTAATGCCTCTGCCCGTCGGCGTCCACATAGGTATATATCTGCGAGTGCGCCGCGGCAGCCGAGGCCACCAGCAGAGTTGCGGTCAGAAATGCGGTCTTGAGCACCATGAGTTCGCGGCTTCCTTGGGCGAAAGCCTATCGCGGAGGGCGCGTGCACCGATGGGACCTGCATCAAGAAACCGCCATTTGACATGTGGCAGGATGTATTAAGGCTAAAGCTTCGCCCCGCCCTACCGATATCCCTTAAGTAAATCACGCGTAAAAACCCATGTCCGACACGGCCGACTGGAAACAAAAATATCGCGACTCGCTTCGAGAAATGGAAGCCGAAGAGAAGCGCTGGCGGGAGGTCGAGCAAGTACTGCGTCGCCTCATCGGCCGGCTGTGCGCCGCCGGCATGGGCCTGGACCCGCAGCTCGACGACGAACTCACGGCGCTCGCGGCCGCCAACAGGCGCAATGCGGACGCGCTGCACCTCGAGAAGCTGGCAGAATCATTGACCGTGGCCGTGGTGGCGGTCGACGCAACATCTCCCGTGCGCCCTCTTCCCGCATCGGCCTCGCCTCGACTTGCCGCGTCGCCTCGACTCACCCCGTCGCCTCGACTCACCGCGCCGCCTCGATTCACCGCGCCGCCGCCGCATCTGGTCCCGCCCGCGCCGCGCCCCGCGGCTCCCGAGGCGAAACCCGAGCGCTGGAATTCGACCTGCGCCGCCCTTACCGCCTTGCTCGAACGGCTCGAGGCCGGCGCAGCCGACCATTCGACTCTGCGCAAGCTGGTTGACGAGTTGGCAAAGGCCGAAACCGATGCCGCACTGGCCGCCGTAGTAGCGCGCGCCGCAGATCTCATTCACGAGCGCGGCGAATCGCTGGCGCGCGAACGCCTGCAGGCGGCCGCCGTGCTCTCGGAAGTGACTCAGCGACTGGAGGAAATGTCGGGTTATCTCGCGGAATCGAACAGCGCCAGCCGCAACCGCTTCGACGATACCCAATCGCTCAACGACACGGTGATGTCGCATGTCCGGGAACTCACCGACGAAGTCAGCGCGGCCACGGACCTGGGGCTGCTGCAATCCGCCGTCAGCGCGCGCCTCGAGTCGGTCGCCCTGCAGATCTGCGACTTTCGCGCCCGCGAGGCGACCCGCCTCGTCGAATATGACGGGCGCGCCGAGCACATGCGTGAGCGCATCGCGGACCTCGAGCGCGAGGCGCAGGAGCTGCATTCCAAGCTGGATCTGGAGAAGCATGGCGCGCGGCTCGATCCCCTGACCGGGATCGCGAATCGAAAATCCTTCGACGAACGATTTGCGCAAGAAATTGCCCTGCGCGAGCAGGGTGCAGCGCCGCTGGTCATGCTGCTCTGGGACATCGACAATTTCAAGGTCATCAACGACAGCTACGGACATCGCGCGGGCGACCGGGTTCTGCAAAGCGTCGCCGGATGTTTCACCTCGGCGCTGCGCGCCGGCGACTTCGTCGCACGCATCGGCGGCGAGGAATTCGCCGTGCTGCTGCGCGGCCTCGAGCTGCCCGAGGCCGTGAATATCGCCAATCAGGTGCGAGTCGCGGTCGAAGCTCTGCGATTTCATTTTCGCGGGACGCCGGTGCGCGTCACGGTCTCGTGCGGGATCACCGAATTGAACTGCGGGGACGCGTCGGGAGGGGCCTTCGATCGCGCCGATGCGGCTCTGTATCGCGCTAAAAGCGGCGGCAAGAATCTGTGCATCGCCGCCTAGCCGTCCGCGCCGATCCGCTCTAGTTAACAGATAATTAACGTATTTTTGAGGATTTGCAAACGGATTCTCGGCGCGCAGTGGCTAGAATCACTCCTAACTTCAATCCCTCACCCCTCCGCGACACGGCCTTGCGATCGCAATGGGTCGAGGGGCGGATGCTCACACTGCATTGCAACATTATGGAGTCAGCCGGAGCTTTATGTCCCCTCCCGAGACCACCGTAGCGGAGACTTCAATCGCGGTTCCCGTTGGCGACCCCGGCGTCGCGGGGCACCCGGGACTTGCCGGGCATCCTGGCCATGCCGGCGTCATGGCAGATCGGCGCCATGCCTTGGGCCTGCGCGCTTGGCTGCTCACGGCCATGCTATTCCTGGTCCCCGTGGCCACCTATTGGCCGGCGACTTTCCACGATTTTGGATTGCGCGATGATTACTCCAATTTGCGCGAGGCTCACGAGGAACTCGGCAAGGTCGTGCAGTTCTGCGCATCGCACGCGCGGCCGATCTACGGCTGGCTATTGCAGGCGACTTATGGCCAGACCGCCACGGTGCAAGATCTGCAGTGGATGCGCTTTGCCGCCTCACTGCTGCTGGGCGCGCTATCGCTGGTGAGTTTCCGCGGTCTGCGCGCGCTGGGTTGGCCGTTCACCGCCAGCCTGTGCTTCGCCGTGCTGCTGGCTTTGATTCCCTCCGCGCAGGTCATGGCGGGATGGGCGGTCGGCTGGCCGTACGTGGCAACCGCGCTGCTGGCCTTCGGCGCCTTCTTCACCGTCGAAGGGGCATTGACCGTGGGGATGAGCGCCGGCGCCGGCCGTGCCGTGAGCCAGTGGATGGTGGCGCTCGGTCTGATGGTGACGAGCGCGCTCATTTATCAGCCGAGCGCGCTGTTCTATGTGGTGCCTCTCGCCGGCGCGTTGATCGTGCAGCGGCATCGCACCTTGGCACAGAGCGCGCGCTGGGCCGGGATTCATTTGGGATTCGTGGTCGGAAGTTTGGGGCTGGCCTATTGCGCGATGACCAGGCTGTATGCAATGGGGGTCTTCGTCAAATCCGGACGAATCGCCTTCGAGCACCACTGGGGCGAAAAGATCGCCTGGTTCCTGCAGGAAGTCATGCCGAACGCGCTGAGCCTGTTCGTATTGAATGACGACCATGGTCATGAGCACGTGCTGTACATGGGCTGCGCCGCCGTCGTCGGCGCGCTCTTGCTGGCAGGCGCGTATGTGGAGTGGCGCCGCTACGGGCGCTCCCGCGGCATCGTTTGGCTGACGGCGCTGCTGGGCCTGCCGGTATTTGCCTGCGCCGTCAGCTTGGTCGCCTCGGAACGGTACGCGACCTACCGCACGATCTTGGCGATGACGGCCGTGCTGCTCTGCTTCTTGGTGGCGTCGATCCGCGCGCTGACGGAGAGCTGGGATTCGCGCGGCCGTCGGATTCTCGCCGCCGTCGCCGTTTCGACCGCTTTTTTCACCGCCCATCACCATGTCTACGCATTGATCGCCGTGCCGCAGGGCAATGAATGGCAGCTGATCATGGCGGGTGCGCAGCAAGTCCACTTGGACCGCACCCGTCCGCGCATTTTCGCCATCGCCTCGACTCCGGCCGACATATCGACCGCCACGATCTATCACGACGAATTCGGTTCCCTGTCATCGAACTCCGAATGGGTGCCGAAGGAAATGTTCAAGCGCGCGATGCACGACCTGCATCCCGAGATCGCGAATCTCGATTCTCGCTATGAATTCTCTTCGGGCCCCGCGTTGCCGGTCGACCAGCGCTATGACGTCGTCATCAACCTGCACCGGCTGCGCCAGTTCTACACCGATAACTGAGCCTGGGTTTAGATGCCGAGAAAATCGCTGAGGCGCCCATGCACGATGGCGGCGCGCACGGCAAGCTTCCACAGTGAGTGAAAGCGTATCGGCTTGATGCCGGTTATCGGCATGGCGAACTCGCACGCTGGATTCAACAGGCGGCGCGCGAGCTGCGCACCCATCGCCGTGGCCATGGCGACGCCGCGGCCGTTATAGCCCAGGCAGGCCAATACGCCGCCGGCGGGCTCGTGAATGTGCAGATACTGGTCCTGGGTCATCGCCAATCGCCCGCCCCATGCATAATTCCACCGAGCCGCCGCGAGAGCGGGCCAGAGGGTGCGGGCATAAGCGAGCAAGTAGGGGATGGCCGATGCCGCGGATATTTCGCGCATCGGGCCGCGACCGCCGATCAACAGGCGCAGGCCGCTGTCCACTCGGTAATATACCGTGACGGTGCCGCTCTCATAGAGCACGGCGCGGCTGGGCATGATGCCGCGCGCGATCGTTTCGGGAAGCGCGTCGGTGGCCGCGATCGCACCGAACAGCGGCACGATCGTGCGCCGCAAATTCGGCCACAGATCGTCGGTGTAGCCGTTGGTCGCCAACACCACCTGCGGCGCGCACACCGTTCCCGCGGCGGTCTCGATCCGCCAGAGGGCGCCGACGCGCTTCATGCCGAGTGCGCGCGTGCCGCCGTGCACGCCGGCCCCCGCACCGAGCGCGGCGCGCGCCAGGCCGCGCGCAAAACTCAGTGGATTCAGATCCCCCCCGCGGCGATCGAGCATGGCGACCCGGTAGCGTGCCGTGCCGGTCGCCTGCTCGAGGCTCGAACCCTGCAGCAGCTCGACGGGAGCGCCGCGGCGCGCAAGCTGCTCCGCGGTGGCGCGCACCTGTGCCGCATGCTTCGGTCGTATCGCGGCGCGCAGCGTGCCGTTGCGGCGGGCATCGCATCGAATGCCGTGGCGCTCGATGAGATCGAAAACGAACCCCGGAGCGGCGCCGGCGAAGGCATTCATGCGGCCGCCCAAATCGCGGCCGAATTCGCGTTCCACCGTGTCCGGATCATGTTTGAGACCCGGATTGACTTGACCGCCGTTGCGGCCCGACGCACCCCAACCAGGCTGCTCGGCCTCCAGCACCACGACTTTCGCGCCCTGCTCCGCCAGATGCAGGGCCGTCGACAATCCGGTGATGCCCCCGCCCACCACGGCCACATCGGCCCGCGCATCCCCGTCGAGTGCCGGCACCGGTATCGCGGGCTCGGCGGTCTCCTTGTATAAATTGGCCATCCGATGTTCAGGCCGCCGTCGATACGCTTGCCCCTGCCTCGCATCGGTGTGATGCCCGGCTCGGCGGCGCAACCGACGGCGGGAACTCCTTCCCGCAAACGAACGGGGAGCACGCGCTGCATACCCATGTTCTTGCATCGAGCATGTCCAGACCTCTCGGAGCATTGTCAATCGGGGCCGCCAAAGCGCACTATAATTACGTTCGCCCGTGTAGCCTAGCGCTTACCAATAACCGTGGGGATAAGAAATGCAATACCAGGGTCTGTTCGGTCTCGTCGTTCTGATCGCCGATGTCTGGGCGATCGTCAATGTCTTTCAAAGCAGCGCGGATACGGGCAAGAAAGTTCTCTGGACGGTGCTGGTGATCATCCTGCCCGTACTCGGATTCATTCTTTGGTATTTTCTCGGACCCAAGACCGGCAAGGCCTGACGGTGTCGCGGCGCCGGCGCGTCCGCCGCTCGAATATACGAGACATTCATGCGCCCACGCAGTCATGAGCGCCACAATTTGGGCGGAGTAGGCTGGCTACGGGCCAGCGTATTGGGCGCCAATGACGGCATCGTATCGACTTCGAGCTTGATCCTGGGCGTTGCCGCCGCGCACGCCACCCAGGCCGATATCCTGCTGAGCGGTACCGCCGCCCTCGTCGCCGGCGCCATGTCGATGGCCACGGGAGAGTATGTTTCCGTGTCATTCGCAAGCGGACACCGAAACCGCCGCGCTGGCGCAGGAGCGTGCCGAACTCGAGGTCGACTTCGCCGGCGAGCGCCGCGAATTGACCGAGATCTACGTGCGCCGCGGGCTCGACGCGAAGCTTGCCGCGCAAGTGGCCGCGCAACTCATGGCGCACGACGCACTGGGCTCGCATGCCCGCGATGAATTGGGGCTTTCCACGGTCTCCAGCGCGCGCCCGTTGCAGGCCGCGCTGGCCTCGGCCGGTAGTTTTGCGTGCGGCGCCTTTCTTGCCCCTGCTGGTGACGGCATTCGCCCCGCAGCGCTTTCGGATAGTCTGCATCGTGGCCGCATCGCTGCTCTGTTTGCTGATCCTCGGCGGCTGGTCCGCCAAAGTGGGGGGTGCCGATATGCGCACCGGCGCTCTGCGCGTGGCGTTTTGGAGCGCGCTCGCCATGGCCGTCACCAGCGTGGTCGGAGCTATTGCGGGCAACCTGCGCTGAAGGAGCACTGTCGGTGACGAAGAATTTCGACGAAACGCAAGGAGCCGTCGCTTGACGGGCGGCGTGCGTCCGGTACAAACCGCGCTGCTCAGCGTCGCGCAAATGGCCGCGGCCGATCGTGCGGCGATCGCGGCGGGCACGCCCGGATCCGTGCTGATGCAAACTGCCGGGAACGCCGTCGCGCAAGAGATCGTCCGCCGCTGGTCCCGCCTGCCCGGTCACCGTTCTGTGCGGTCCCGGAAACAACGGCGGCGACGGCTTCGTGGCGGCGCTCGCTCTCGCGCAGGCAGGCTGGCCGGTCCGCGTCGCCTTGCTCGGCGATTTGGAGAGCCTCCACGGCGACGCGCGATTGCACGCCATGCGCTGGAACGGCAGTATCGATCGGGTCAGCCCCGCCGCGCTCGAAGGCGCCGCCCTCGTCGTCGACGCCCTGTTTGGGTCCGGCTTGAGCCGCCCGCTCGATCCGCAGATTGCCGCCACCTTGAGCGCCGTCGCGCAGCGTGGCGTGCCGCTCGTCGCCGTCGATGTGCCCAGCGGAGTCATGGGCGACACGGGCGAGAGCGTGGGCGCGGCGCCCGCGGCCTGCACCATCACCTTCGCGCGCAAAAAACCCGGCCACGTACTGATGCCCGGCCGGGACTTGTGCGGCGAAATCGTGGTTGCCGACATCGGCATTCCCGACTCCGCTCTCGAATCGCTGCGCATCGACACCTGGGAGAACGATCCCGCGCTGTGGCGGGCGCAATGGCCGCAAGGCAAATCCTCGGCCAATAAATACACGCGGGGGCATGCCTTGCTGTGCGGCGGCTATCCCCTGACGGGCGCGGCCCGAATGGCGGCGCGCGCGGCCGCGCGCATCGGTGCGGGTCTCACGACGATCGCAGTACCGGCAGCCGCATTCCCGGTGTACGCCGCCGCTTTGACCAGCATCATGGTGCGGCCGCTGACGCTGGACGGCGACTTGGCACGCCTGCTCTGCGACTCGCGCTACACGGCGTTCCTGATCGGACCCGGCGCCGGCGTCAATGACGCCACCCGCGAAACGGCGCTGCAGATCTTGGAGACCGCCCGGCCGGTCCTGCTCGATGCGGATGCGATCAGCGTGTTTGCCTCCCGGGCGGCCGAACTGGCGCGAGCGGTACGCGGGCCCTGTGTCATGACACCCCATGACGGCGAGTTCGCGCGGGTATTCGACCCCCACGGCGATAAGCTGAGCCGCGCCCGAGCCGCCGCGCGGCAGAGCGGTGCCGTCATCGTGCTGAAAGGCGCGGACACCGTCATTGCGGCTCCCGACGGCCGCGCCATCGTCAACACCAATGCCCCCGCCAGCCTCGCCACCGCCGGCTCCGGTGATGTGCTCGGCGGACTGATCCTCGGCTTGCTCGCGCAGGGCATGGAGGCCTTCGCGGCGGCCGCGGCCGGCGTCTGGGTACACGGCGCGGCGGCCGCGAGCTTCGGCCCCGGCCTGATCGCGGAAGATCTGCCGGACCTCGTGCCCGCGGTGCTGCGGCGGTTGGAACACGCGTGAGTCTCGGCCGTTGAGCACCTGGTTTCCGCGGATCACCGTTCATTCGCTGGTCATCGTGATCAGCGTGCTCATCTACGTCTTGACCACGCGAGTGGAACGCGAGCGCCGGCCGCCGTCCATCGCCATCGCATGGGTTCTGGGAATGATCGCGGTGCCCTATCTCGCTCTGCCCATATACCTCCTGTTCGGCCGCCGCAAGTTGCCGCGCAAGGTGCTGAAGTGGTCCGGAATTCAGTGCGCAGTGTGCGCATTGGGCCGAAGATCTGATCGGAAGCTTCGGCCTGGCGCCCTGCGCTCCCGCCTCGGTTCGCCTGCACCAGGACGGCGGCGAATCCGCTGCCGCCCTGTTTGCCACCATGTCGCAGGCGGCCAAGCGCCTGGATATCTGCACTTATATTCTGGGCGACGACGCTTTCGGCCGGGAGGCGATGCAGCACATGATCGGGCGCGCGCGCGCGGGCGTGCAGGTGCGATTGCTCGTGGACGGCGTCGGCGCGGCCCAGATGCCGCACCGATGCTTCCGTCAATTGCACCTCGCCGGCGTCGAGACCGAAGTCTTCAGTCCCCTGTTCGCACGCAAGACGCAGGGCCCGCGCAATTTACGCAATCACCGCAAAATGGTCATTGCCGACGGAACACATCTCTGGGCGGGCGGCAGAAATCTCGCGGCGGAATACTTCATCGGGCTCGACGGTGTCAAGCCCTGGCGCGATCTGACTTTCGATTTACAGGGGCCGGTGGCGGCGGCGGCCGCCGCTCAATTCGAAGCCGACTGGGTCGCCGCCGGCGGCAAGCCCGCGGCGCGCGCCGCCGCGGCGGACGTCGCCGCCGCGGCAGAGGTTCAACCACCGGGGGTCACTGCCTCCGAGCCGTGCGCCGCCGCCGGCCGGGCGCAGTTCCTGCCCAGTGGCCCGGACCAGGCCGAGGACACCGTGCACGCGTTGCTGATCGACGCCTGCTTCCACGTGCGCGAACGTATCCTTGCCGTCACGCCCTACTTCGTCCCGGACGCCAGCCTGGAAACGGCGATGCGCCTGGCGGCGCGGCGCGGCGTGAAGATCGACTTGTGCATTCCCGCCGTCTCGAATCATCGTCTGGCGGATTTTGCGCGCAACCGCGCGTTGCGCACTCTGACGGAGGCCGGCGCCAGGATTCATCTGCTGCCGTACATGAACCACGCCAAGGCGGTGGTATTCGACCAGTCTCTCGCCCTGTCCGGGTCGGTCAATCTGGATTCGCGCAGCCTCTTGCTCAACTATGAATGCGCCGTGGTTTTCTACGGAGCTGCCGAAATCGATTGGCTGTCGCAATGGATTCAAGCCTTGATCCCCGAAGCGCAGCCCTATGACTGCCGTGCGCCCGGTCTGTGGCGCGATATCGGTGAGGGCTTGCTCTTGACCGTTGCATATCAACTATAGCGTTCGTCATTCGGCTGTAACGTCGGGACGCAGGTAGGAAAGCGCCTACATGGATTAACTGATCGGCTGCACGTGACCCAGACGAAACTTTAGGTTGATTGATCGGCCCGGTGGGGTAGAGTCATCGCGTGTGAAACTTCAGATGGCGGCATGAGTGGAGTTCAAGGACTACTACAAGGTCATGGGTGTGGCGCGCGACGCCACCGAGACGCAGATCAAGCAGGCGTACCGCAAGCTCGCCCGCAAATATCACCCGGACGTCAGCAAGGAAAAGGATGCCGAGGCGCGCTTCAAGGAAGTCGGCGAGGCCTACGAAGTGCTCAAGAGCCCGGAGAAGCGCGCCGCCTACGATCAACTGGGACAAGGACCATGCCGCCGGTCAGGATTTTCGTCCGCCTCCGGATTGGGGCGCCGGTTTTGAATTCAGCGGCGCCGGCGCCGGCGATTCCGCGTACAGCGACTTTTTCGAGTCGCTGTTCGGCGCGCGGGCCCGCTCAGGATCCGGCAATGGACGCGGTGCATTTCACCCTGGGCGCGGCGAAGACCATCATGCGAAAGTGCTGCTCGACCTGGACGCCACGCTCCGGGGCGGCACGCGGCAGCTGACCTTGCGCGTCCCGGAAATAGACGCCGAGGGCAGGCTGGTATCGAAGGAGCGCGTGCTCAATGTCCAGGTGCCCAAGGGCATCCTGCCCGGCCAGCACATTCGATTGGCCGGTCAGGGCGCGCGCGCTCCCGGCGAGGGAACGCCGGGCGATCTGTTCATCGAAGTCGAATTTCAGCCGCATCCGCTCTATCGAGTCGACGGGCGCGACTTGTATCTGGAGCTGCCGGTCGCCCCGTGGGAGGCCGCGCTGGGCGCCACGGTGAAAACGCCGACACCGGCGGGGACGGTGGACTTGAAGATTCCCGCCGCCTCGCACGCCGGCAGCAAACTGCGGCTGAAGGGCCGCGGCATCCCCGCCACCCCGCCCGGCGACCTTTACGTGGTTCTGCAAATTGCCCTGCCCGCCGCCGGCGACGAGAAGGCCAAGGCCGCCTATGCGGCTCTGGCCGCGGCGCTGCCCTTCAATCCTCGCGCGAATCTGGGAGTGTAAGCCCATGTCCTCATCGGAAGATCAGGCGCTGTCCGGCGCGATATTCGAGGAATCCGCGCTGCTCACGGTCAAGGACTTGAGCCGCATGTGCGCGGTCGACGAGACGGCATATCGTGGAATTCGTCGAAGAAGGCGTGCTCAGCGTCGTCGAAATCGACACGGCCGAATGGCACTTTACCGGCGCCGCCTTGCGCCGTGCGCGCCTCGCGCTGCGCCTGGAACGGGACCTCGAACTCAATCTCGCCGGTGTCGCACTGGCGCTCGAACTGATGGAAGAACTGCGAACACCTGCGGCGCGAACTACAAGGCGAGACGCTGAATGACCATCACTCGAATCCGATGCCTTCGTCTTCTTCGGCGCCACCGGCGACCTGGCCTACAAGAAGATCTTTCCCGCTCTCTACGCCATGGTGCCGGAGCGGCCTGAACATCCCCATCATCGGCATGGCGCGCGCCGGCTGGATCGCTGGACAAGCTCAAGCAGCGCGCCCGCGAGAGCGTCGAGCACGGCGGCGATTTCGACGCCGCATGCTTCGAGAAGCTCGCCGCGCAATTGCGCTACGTGGACGGCGACTACACGGATCCCGCCACCTTCACGAAATTGAAGCAAGCGCTGGGGCATTGCGACGCGGCCGATCCACTACCTGGCGATTCCGCCGAGCATGTTCGCCAGCGTCGTGCAGGGACTGGCCAAGTCCGGCTGCGCCGCCGATGCCCGGGTCATCGTCGAGAAGCCCTTCGGCCGCGATCTGGCGACGGCGCAGGCGCTCGACCGCACGCTTGCACGAGGTGTTCGCGGAATCCGCCATCTTTCGCATCGATCACTACCTGGGCAAGGAAGCGGTGCAAAATCTTCTGTATTTCCGCTTCGCCAACACCTTTCTCGAGCCGATCTGGAATCGCCACTACGTCAAGGACGTGCAAATCACCATGGCCGAGGAATTCGGCGTGCAAGGCCGCGGCGCCTTCTACGAGGAAGTCGGCGCGATTCGCGACGTGGTGCAGAACCACCTGCTGCAGGTGACCGCGTTGCTGGCGATGGATCCGCCCACCGGCCACGAGCCGGCGGCCATGCAGGCGGAAAAACTGCGCCTGTTCCGCGCCATGCGGCCGCTCGACCCGAAGGAAGTGGTGCGCGGCCAATTCAAGGGCTATCGCGACGAACCGGGAGTGGCCAAGGACTCGCAGATCGAGACCTTCGCCGCGCTGCTGCCTGCACATCGACACCTGGCGCTGGGCGGGCGTGCCCTTCTACATCCGAGCCGGCAAATGTCTGCCCATCAGCGCGACGGAGGTCACCGTGACGCTGAAGCGGCCGCCGCTCGTCGATCTTCGATCCCAACGAAGTCATGCCCCGAAACTATTTCCGCCTCCGCCTGAGCCCCGAGGTGGTGATCAGCGAGGGCGCGCTGGTGAAGCGCAACGGCGAACACATGCACGGCGATCCGGTCGAACTGGTCGCCCGCCACCACGCCGGAATCGAGAAGTCGCCCTACGAACGCCTGCTGGGCGATGCCATTCGCGGCGACACGTCGCTGTTCACCCAGGATGACAGCGTGGAAGCCGCATGGCGCGTGGTCGACCCCATATTGACGGCGGGCACGCCCGGTGCATGGAATACGCAGCCGGCACCTGGGGACCCCAGGCCTCCGCGGAGATCGTCAACGACGGCGATACCTGGCACGACCCGGTCAGCCGAGAAGTCCTCGCCGTGCTGAACGCCGGAGAGACGATTTTTCTGCTGGATGTGGACAACACCCTGCTGGACAACGATCGCTTCGCCGCGGATCTCGGCGAGCGCTTGGAGCAGGCCTTCGGCGCCTCCGAACGCGCCCGCTACTGGACGATCTTCGGCCGTTTGCGCGAGCAGCTCGGGCTCGCCGACTACCTGGGAAGCCTGCAGGCATTTCGCGCCGGACTCGACGATCATCCGGATTTGCTGGCAATGTCGGAGTTCCTGCTGGAATATCCCTTCGCGGCGCGGCTGTTTCCGCGGGCGCTCGAAGCGATCGCGCACCTGGCTACGCTCGGCCGCCCCGTGGTGCTGTCGGACGGCGACATCGTGTTTCAGCCGCGCAAGATTCAGCGCTCGGGAATCTGGGATGCGGTCGAAGGCCGTGTCATGATCTACCTGCACAAGGAACGCGTGCTCGACCATATGCAGCAGCGCTACCCGGCCAAGCACTATGTCATGGTCGACGACAAGCCGAACTTGCTGGCGGCCATGAAATCGACGCTTGAGAGTAGACTGACGACGGTGTTCGTGCGCCAGGGGCACTACGCCCTCGCCGCGGAGGCCGCCTCCGCGGACCCCGCGCCGGACAGGGTGATCGAGCGCATCGGGGATCTTATCAGCCACAATTTATCCGACTTCCAGGAACGCCCATGACCATCACGAAAAGCCTGCATGACTTGGGACAGAGCCTCTGGCTCGACAACATCACGCGTGAAATTCTCGACAACGGCACCTTGCGCCGCTACATCGACGAACTGTCGGTCACCGGCCTCACCTCGAACCCGACCATCTTCGATGAGGCGATCGGCAACACGTCGGCGTACGACGGCAGCATCCGCCAGCAAGGCGCAGGCCGGCCTCGCCGGCGAGGAGCTGTTCGTCGAGCTGGCGCTCGAGGACCTGCGGCGCGCCGCCGATCTGTTCCGGCCGGTATTCGACCGCACGCAGGGAATCGACGGCTGGGTCTCCATGGAGGTCTCGCCGCTGCTCGCGAACGACACCCAGACCACGATCGACGCCGCGTTGCGCATTCACAAGCAGGCCGAATCGCCCCAATCTCTACGTCAAGATCCCCGGCACGCCCGCCGGCGTGCCCGCCATCGAAGCGGCGATCTTCGCCGGCGTGCCGGTCAACGTGACCCTGCTGTTCTCCCGCGAACACTACCTCGCGCGTCGCCGAGGCCTATATGCGCGGCATCGAGCGCCGCATTGCCGCCGGGCTCGATCCGCGCATCAGTTCGGTGGCGTCCCTGTTCGTGAGCCGCTGGGACCGGGCCGTCGCCGACAAGGTGCCGCAGGAACTGCGCAACCGCTTGGGTATCGCCATCGCGGCGCGCACTTACCGCGCGCACAGCGAATTGCTCGCGAGCAAGCGCTGGCGCGATCTCGAAGCCGCCGGCGCGCGCAAGCAGCGCATGTTGTGGGCCAGCACCGGAACCAAGGACCCGAAGGCCGCGCCGGGCCTGTACGTCGAAGCCCTGGCGGCGCCCGACACCATCGATACCATGCCGGAGAAGACCTTGCTGGCATTCGCGGTCGGCGGCAAGCGTCAAGTCCGTGATGCCGAAGGACGGCGGCGACGCCGAGCAGGTGCTGGCGCGTTTTGCCGCGGCCGGCATCGATGTCGACGCGCTCGCCGCCCGCTTGCAGGTGGAAGGGGCGCAGTCCTTCGTCAAATCCTGGACCGAACTCATGAAGCGCATCGCCGACAAGAGCGCGGCGCTGGCAACGCTCTTGAGTCCGAAGATCAATCCCCTCGCCGGCCAGCCCGCGCCCGCCGCTTCGCTGGTGGACGTACCGCGGCTCATCACCGCCTACTACAGCGAACGGCCGGATCCCGGTGTAGCCGGCGCAACGAGTCGCCTTCGGCACCTCCGGCCATCGCGGCTGCTCGTTCGACTTGAGCTTCAACGAATGGCACGTGCTCGCGATCAGCCAGGCCATCTGCGAGTATCGCCGGCAGCGGGGCATCCAAGGTCCGCTGTTCATCGGCTTCGACACCCACGCGCTCTCCGCGCCGGCGTTCGCCAGCGCTCTCGAGGTGCTGGCCGCCAACGGCGTCGAGGTCATGATCTCCGCGGGAGATGAATACACGCCGACGCCGGCCGTCTCGCATGCCATCCTGACCTACAACCGCGGCCGCGAATCCGGTCTCGCCGACGGCATCGTCATCACGCCCTCGCACAATCCTCCCGATAACGGCGGCTTCAAATACAACCCGCCCGAACGGCGGCCCCGCGGACTCGGACGTGACGAAGTGGATCGAGGCCCGAGCCAACGAGCTGCTGCGAGCTGGGAGCCGGTAGCGATCGACAGAATGGGGTTTGCCGCGGCGCGGCGCGCCGCCACCACCCATGCTCACGACTACCTGCAGACCTATGTGAGCGACCTCGGCGCCATCTTGGATATGGACGTGATACGCGGCTCGGGAATCCGCATGGGCGTCGACCCGTTGGGCGGTGCCGGCGTGCACTACTGGGCGCGCATCGCGGAAGCCTACCGGCTCGATCTCACGGTGGTCAACGACGCGGTCGATCCCACCTTCCGTTTCATGACTCTCGATTGGGACGGGAAGATCCGCATGGACCCCTCCTCGTCGTATGCCATGCAGCGGCTCATCGGCCTGAAGGACAAGTTCGACATCGCCTTCGCCTGCGATACCGACCACGACCGCCACGGCGTCGTCACCGCCAGCAGCGGCTTGATGCCGCCGAATCACTATTTGGCGGTGGCCATCGACTATCTGTTCCGCAATCGAACCCATTGGCGGGCGGACGCAGCCATCGGCAAAACCGTGGTGAGCAGCGCCATGATCGATCGGGTCGGCCGCCGGCTCGGCCGGAGCGTGTACGAGGTTCCGGTGGGCTTCAAATGGTTCGTGGCCGGGCTCGTGGACGGCAGCTTGGGATTCGGCGGCGAGGAAAGCGCCGGCGCGTCGTTCAGCCGTCTCGACGGCGGCGTCTGGACGACGGACAAAGATGGCCTCGTGCCTGCGCTGCTGTCGGCCGAGATCACGGCGCGCACCGGCAAGGATCCCGGCGATGCGTACCGCACCATGACCCAGGAACTGGGCATGATGTACTCCAATCGGGTGGACGCCCCGGCGAACGCGGAACAGAAGCAAAGGCTCGGCAAGCTCGACGCCGCTCAAGTGCGGATCACGGAGCTCGCCGGCGAGCCCATCGAGGCGGTTCTGACCAGCGCGCCGGGCAACGCTGCACCCATCGGCGGCGTCAAGGTCGTCTCGCGCGGCGGTTGGTTCGCCGCGCGACCGTCGGGAACCGAAGATATCTACAAGATCTATGCCGAGAGCTTTCACGACCAGGGCCACTTGGACAAACTGATCGCCGAGGCGCAGCACATCGTCGATACGGCGCTCGCAGGCCCCTGAGCCCGCGCGCACCCGCTTGCAATCGCGCGACAAAATCGTCCTCACCGACGCGGCCAAGCGCCTGCTGCCATGGCTGATAGCCGTGGGCTTTTTCATGGAATCGTTGGATACGACGATTCTCAATACGGCGGTCCCCGCCATTGCACAGGCGCTCAAGGTGCAGCCGCTCAACATGAAGGCCGTGCTCGCGAGCTACACGCTGAGTCTCGCGGTATTCATTCCCATCAGCGGCTGGATGGCCAATCGTTTCGGCACGCGGCGCGTATTCGCGTACGCGATCGGCATCTTCACGCTCGGTTCGTTTCTCTGCGGCATCTCGAACGACATCCACTTGCTCGTGGCCTGCCGCGTGCTGCAGGGCTGCGGCGGCGCCATGATGATCCCCGTGGGACGGCTCACCATGGTCCGTGCCTTTGCCAAATCCGAACTCATCGAAGCCATGAGCTTCGTCGCCATACCGGGTCTGATCGGCCCCATGCTCGGGCCTCTTCTGGGCGGCATGATCACCGAATATCTTCACTGGAGCGTGATCTTCTTCGTCAACATACCGATCGGCCTGTGCGGCTTGTACCTGGTCTATCGGCATCTGCCCAATTACCGCGAGGCGCGCAACCATCCGCTCGACATCGTCGGCCTGGTGTTGTTCGGCTCCGGTGTATCGCTGCTGTCCTACGTGCTGGAAGTATTCGGCGAAACCACGCTGAGCGGGCGCGAGATCCTGGGGCTGCTCGCCATGTCCGCCGCTCTGCTCGGAGCCTACGGCCTGCACACGGTGCGCACCGCGCATCCGCTGCTGCGCTTGGGGTTGGTGCGGATTCGCAGTTTCCGCGTCGCCTTGACCGGCAATCTGTTCACTCGTCTGGGGATCGGCGGAATTCCCTTCCTCTTGCCGCTCCTGTACCAGGTCGGCCTGGGATTCTCTCCGATCCAATCCGGACTGCTCATCATGCCGCAGGCGCTGGCCGCCATGTCCCTGAAGCTCACCATGCCGCTCATCTTGAGGCGATTCGGCTACCGCAGGGTGCTGATCGCCAACACCCTGTGTTTGGGCCTGATGATTTTCCTATTCTCGACCATCGATGTCGGCATGCCGGTGTGGACGATAGTGCTGATGGCTTTCACCTATGGGTTCCTCACGTCGCTGCAATACACCAGCATGAACACCCTGGCATATGCCGATGTGAACGCGCGCGAAGCCAGCGGCGCCAGCACCATCGCCAGCACCGTTCAGCAAATGGCGGTGAGCTTCGGCGTCGCCGCCGCCTCGCTCGCCGCGGCGCTGTTCATCCCCGATAAGGTGCACTCGTCGGGACCGCAGATGATCCACGGCATCCATCTGGCGCTGTGGGCGCTCGGGCGCTTTGACCATCGTGTCGACCATCGTGTTCAGCGAACTGAAAATCGGCGACGGCGATGCGGTGAGCCGCCACAAGGCGGAGATTCCCGGCGCATGACGCACGAGCGAGTCGCCGTTACGCGGCGAACGGCGACTCGCGAATCCTATTCCTCTTTGATGGCGTGGCCGCCGAATTGGTTGCGCATGGCCGAGAGCAGCTTGTCGGTAAACGAATCCGCATCGCGCGAGCGCAGGCGTTCCAGCAGCGACAAGGTAATCACCGAGGCCGGCACGCCCAATTCGATGGCTTCGGCCACCGTCCAGCGACCCTCGCCGGAATCCGCCACGTAGGGTGCGATCCCCTTCAAGGTCGGATTCTTTTCCAAGCGCATTGGAGGTCAGATCCAGCAGCCACGAGCGCACCACGCTGCCGTAGCGCCAGATCTCGGCGATCTGGTGCAGGTCGAGCTTGAACTCGCTCTTGTGCTGCAGAATGGAAAAGCCTTCGGCGTAGGCCTGCATCAAGCCGTACTCGATGCCGTTGTGGATCATCTTGGTGTAATGTCCGGAGCCCACCGCCCCGACGCGGCCCCAGCCGCGATCCGGCGCCGGCGCGAGAGTTTCGAAGATCGGCCGCAGGCGCTCGACCACCGCCTCATCGCCGCCGATCATCAAGCTATAGCCCTCGGCAAGCCCCCATACGCCGCCGCTGGTGCCCGAATCGACGTAGTGAATCTGGCGCTGCGCGACGGCAGCCGCACGGCGCTGCGTGTCGCGGTAATTCGAATTCCCGCCGTCGATGAGGGTGTCGCCCGCGGCGAGCAGCGGCAGAAGTCCGGTAATCGTGCCGTCGGTGATCTCCCCGGCGGGCACCATCAGCCAAATGACGCGCGGCGCCGTCAGTTTCGCCACCAGCTGTTCGAGCGAGGCGGCCGACGCGGCGCCCTTCTGCTCGAGCGCCGCGCGAGCCGCATCGGCGGGATCGTAACCGACGACTTTGTGGCCGCCCCGCAGCAGGCGCTGCGCCATGTTGGCACCCATGCGGCCCAAGCCGATCATTGCAATTTGCATAATTTTCAACCTGTTCGCGCGAACGCATCAGCCCCGAGTATAGATCTCGGCACGAGGCGAGGTACAGCGGGATCTGGGGTCGCGGCAGTCAGGAATGTTTCAGCATGACCATGACCGCGGGACTGCCCACCGGTTCGAAGCGGCCGGTGAATTGCAGGCCCCCGGATGCCGCATTGATGCGGAACGAGGTGATCGAATCGCCCTTCTGATTGCACGAGTAGAGAAACTCGCCGCTCGGATCGATGGTCAGGCAGCGCGGATAGTCGGCGTGCGCCCAGGTTTCGGAAATCATGCGCAGCTGGCCGTCATTCGCCACCGCGAAGATTGCGATGGTATCGTGCAATCGATTCGACACATACAGGAAGCGGCCGTTGGCGGCGATGACGATTTCGGCCGACAGATTGCTGCCGGCGAACTTCGGCGGCAGCACCGACACCAGCTGCCTGGGCTTGAATGCGCCCTTCGAGGCGTCGTAATCGTAGACCGCAATCTTGGCATCGTGCTCGTACAAATTGTAGAAAAGTCCGGCCGTTCGGATGGAACACGAAATGGCGCGGCGCGGACCCCGACGGGGCGGCGATCACGGGCACGTCGGCGGGCAGCAGCCGCCCGGCTTGCGGGTCGAAGCGCCAGACCAGGGTCAAATCGAGTCCCGCATCGTTGGCAATGACGAATTGCCCGCTCGGATCCGCCGCGACCATGTGCACGTGCGGACTGTCATGATCGCTGACCGCGAATTGCCCCGGAGGATCGTCGACCGCGCGCGCCCGATGGTGCGGCCCCACGCTCGGCCTCACGTCCGTGGCCTCGCCCAGGGCGCCGTCCTGGCCCACCGGAAAGACCGCGACGTTGCCGCCGCCGTAGTTGGCGACGAACACGAACCGGCCGGACGGGTGCACGCTGACATACGCGGGAGTCGTGCCGGCCGAACTCACCTCGCCCAACCGCCTGATCTGCAGATCCTGGGCGTCGATCGCATACGAAACCACGGCGCCGTTGCGCGTGCCATGGTAGTTGTCGATTTCGCTGACCGCATACAGGCGCGTCTGGGCCGGGTTGAGCGCAAGCCAGGACGGATTTCGGATATCGTCGAACACCTGCATCTGCGTCATGGCGCCGGACGCCTTGTCCAGGCGAAACAGGTAAATGCCGCCGCCATTCGGCGTGTAGGTGCCGACATACGCATAAGCATGGGCCGCCGGCGCAGCAACGGGCACCGCCGGTGCGGCGCGGACCGCGGGCGACGTATGGGCCGCCGCGGCGCCCTCGGCGTAGGGGTAAGCCGCCGGCGCGGCCAGCAGCGATGCTGCCTTGAGAAAATCGCGGCGTGTGAATCTTGGGTCTAGCAACGCGTCCCTACACCGGAGCGGGTCCTCAGTTGTCCAAGAAGAGGGTAATGCTCGAGGCGGTCAGTGTAAATGTCGATGGAGAGTACTGCCCGATGGCGGTCACCCCGGTTGCCAGAACCGAGCCGTTCAGCTCCGACTGCACCTGGGTGATGAAGGCGATGAAGGTATCGAAGCTCTCGGTGGTCGAACTCACGGAATGGCCGATGGTGAATACCGCGTTCGGCGTCGTGGTCGTCGTCGTGGTCGTGGTACTGGGAACGATCTGTGGGTCCGAGGACAGTCCGATGAGATTGATCAGCTGGGCGCCGACCTGGATCTCGTGCCGCAGGCCGATGCCGACGTTGGCGATATCGAGGTCGATCCCGGTGCCATTGTAAGCGGCGAACGGCGTGGTCGTCCCGGCGCTCCAGTCGAGCACCAATGCCGCATTGATCGTGGTCGGATCGAGCAAGGTCGTCGCGGTGAAATTCGGCGTTGCCGCGCCGAACGAACTGGTCAACCCCGTCACCAGGACCGGCGCCCCCACCGTCGAATTCGACAGATCCAAGGAACCGGTGCTGACCGCGTACTGGCCGGCCGACGTCACGCCCGACCCGGTGAAAACGAAGGGCGCCGTCGCCCCCACCGTCCTTCCCCCGAGCTCGGCGAGGTTGAGGGTCAGAGTGCCTGAACCCTGCGCCGTAACCAGGCCCGACGCCGAGGCCACGTCCAGGCGCACGCGCCCGGCGCTGGCATCCATGGTGGCATTTCCCGAAGATTGGCCGGTGAGTATGCCGAAGGCATCGATGGAGGAACCCACGGATACCTGCGCCGGGGTATAGGCCCCGGCGGTCTGCCCAAATTCGGTGATTGCGGTGTTCGGGCCGATGGTCACTTGGGTGGTACCCAAGATAAACGTATCGGTGCCGTCCGCGCCGACCAGGGTGGCGTCTTGCAGCTCCAGCGTATTGCCGCTGCGCGCCGTCACCACTCCCGTGATCCGGTCCAAGCCCGCGCCCTGCACGCTGCTGCCCGCCAAGACCTGGGTGGCGGTGAAGGTCACATTGGTCGATGTGGCGATGTTGTCCTCCAGCGTGCCCTCGGCCGTCGTCGTCTGGGTCGTGGTCGAGGTTTCGTCGGTGGCGGTCAGAGTTCCGTAGGCGATGGCCAAGCTTCCCGAACTCAACGCGGCGAGCTGAGTCACCCCCGTGCCGCCGATCGTCGCTGTGCCGTTGATTTCGTACGTCGTCGCGGCGGTCGGAACGATGGACAGCGTTCCCCCGCCGTTGGTGGTGCTGTTGAAGGGCATGGCACCCATGGTGAACGAGGCGCTCGAGGTGGCGGCCGTGCCCGGATTGGTGACATTTTGCAGAGGACCGCGGATGCGCACCTGCTTGCTGTCGATGGGCAGGGAGCTTGCTGCGATCAGGGGTGTAACGACCACCGTGTTGTTGTTCAAATCGACGAGATTGGACGCCGCCAAGTTGAAGTTGATGGCCAGCAGCGACGCACCCTTGGGGGCGACGCTGAATGAATCGTTCGGATCGAGGGTCACCGTGATTTGATACAGACCCAGCGTCTGGCCGTTTGCGTTCACGGGAGTGAGCGACACGCCGTTGAGGCTGCCGTTGTCATAGATGATCTGTGCGGAGCTGAAGTCCAATGTAACGACGGCGCTGGTATAGGTGCCCTTTGAAATCTGGGCCGCCCCCAGCACTTCGTCCATATTGGTCAAGGTCGCGAAATCCACGATGGTGCTGGCCGGCAGAATCGTCAGGCTCGAGCCGCCGCTCGCCGTCTGCAACTGAACGGATACCAGCTCGACCCGGTACGCCAAAAAATTATCCGTCGATGCCGTGCTCGTCATCGTCACCACGGCCGTACCGTTGCAGGCCGCGAGGGCCAGCAATGCGGCCCCCAGGGGGGCCAGGAACACGCTGCGCCAGCCGCGGCGCACGGTGGAGAGAAAGTTTGAGCAGGCGGCGTTCATGGATATCGTCCCTTTTTTGGGTACGGTATTGTTCAGCGATTCATGTTTCAATTGAAGCCGCAAACAGGAAAAGATCTGTGAAGTCAGCTCGGGCCCGGCGGGCAGACGTCGCCTTTAGGCGACAATCGGGCGATTGGAGCGCCCGGGAGACGGATTTTACAGGTCAGGCGACCGGCTTGCCCGGCAGGGGTTCCGGCGGCACCGGCGGTGAATCCGCCTCCGGCGGCGTATTCGCCCGCCGCTGCTGCTTCGCGTCTTGGCGAGCTTTGCGGGCTGCCTCTTTTTGTTTCTTCGCGTGACGATAATTCGGCTTGGCCAACTAATTCTCCTGACGGGGGTCCGCCCGCTTAATACTACTCTGCCTGCACCGAAACGCGTACCAATAAACGCTGCCGGCAGTGCCCAAGACCTGCGCGCGATCAACGTCGACTGACCATCACCCGGTCCTGGACGCGGACGATTTCATGCATCGGCAATCCCAGGGCGGACAGGCGAACCCGGGTAATGGGCGGCATGACGGCGAAGCCGCCGCCGAGCGGGCGCCACACGCCGGCGAATTGCCCCAGGGTGGCGATGCCGAGCCGAGGAGACTGCGTCAGGCCGAAGTCGAATTCATCCCGGTAGTCGACCAGGACCACGGTGCGCCGCAGATAGAATGCCAGCGATTGCTGATACGCCTGTACGGCGAATATCGGGTCCGCGCCGACCCGGCTGCGCAACGCCAGCGCGAGGTCCTTGGCGCTGAACTGCGCCTGCGCGGGAATTGCCGCGACGAGAATCGTCCCCGATGCCAAGAACCAGGATCCGCACAAGCCCGCCAGCGCCGCCAGTGGCCGGCCCTTCTGCACGCACCACGCACAGGTCAGTGCGCCGAGAGCCAGCAACCCGCATGTCCAATACAGCACCGGACGTATCAGCGGCAGCAATTCCCGAGCGTCCGTTGAACCCCACAGGCCGCACACATAGCCCACCAACCCCGCGCACGACGCCAGGGTGAGGAGTGCCCCCGCCAGCAAACTGCCGCGACTGTCGCTCTCGCCTCGGGCCGCACCGCGTCCCGCGCACAGCAACGCCAGCGCGGGTACCGCCGGCAGAATGTACGGAATCAATTTGGAGTCGGAGAGGGAGAAAAATACCAGGACGAATACGCACCAGATCCACAGCAATCGAAGCGTGTCGAATTCGCCGCGCCGCACCCGATCCATGGGCGCCGCCACCAGCGCACGCGCCGCCTGAGGCAACCAAGGTATGATTCCCACCGTGAGCACCGGTACGAAGAACCACCACGGCTCGGTGCGGTGTTCGATCGGCGTAAGAAACCGCAGAAAATGCTCGCGGACGAAGAAAAATTCCAGGAATTGCCCATTGGCGCGCGCCGCGAGCACGAACCAGGGCGCCGCGATCGCCGCGAACAAGGGCACACCCCAGCGCAGATTCAACCGGCGCAGCAGCCGCCAATCACGCTGCCACAACACGTACGCGCCCAGGGTGGCCGCCGGAATCAGCACGGCTATCAATCCCTTGGTGAGCAGCCCGAGGGCCATCGCAGCCCAGCAACCCAACATCCAGGGCCGCCGATGCCCCGCGTCTTCGCGCCGTGCCTGCGCCATCACAAAGCAGCTCAGGGCCGCGGTTAGCCAGAAGCTCAGCAGCATGTCGAGAGTCAGTTGATGCCCCATCAGCACGAACAAAGTCGACGCCGCGCTGAACAGCGCCGCCCTGACCCCGGCATCGAATCCCCACAATTTTCGGCCGAGAAAAAATACCGCCGCCAGCGACAGATAACCGGCCAGCCCGGTGCACAGACGTGCCGCGAACTCATTCTGGCCGAAGGCGCGGAAGGCCAGGGCCGTGAGCCAATACTGCAGCGGCGGCTTTTCCAAGTACACGATCCCATTGAGATGCGGAATCACCCAGTCACCGCCGCTCAACATCATCTCGCGGGGAATCTCGGCATACCGCCCTTCGTCGGGGTCGAACAGCGGTCGCTGCGCCAATAGCGCGAACCACAGCACGGTGCAAAGAAGCACCGCAATCCCGGACATCCATGACTTGCGGAGCTCAACCATACGTTCACCGGCAAATTAACTAAATTGCAACTCGCGTTGCTACTATACCGGGGCGTGGCCGATCAAACACAAAACTCCTGGGTGCGCTCCGCGAGCTTCGGCCTGGCTGTTCTCGCCTTCATCAATTTGTTCAGCTACCTGGATCGTTACATCGTATCCGCGCTGGCCGAAAGCCTGAAACATGCGGGCATGGGGCTTTCGGACGCGAATCTCGGATCGCTCATGTCGGGGTTCTTGATCGTGTACACCCTGACGGCGCCGATATTCGGCGCGTTGGGCGACCGGCGCTCACGCCCCCGGTTGATCGCCCTGGGCGTGGCCTGCTGGAGCTTCGCCACCGCCCTGTCGGGATTTGCCGGCAGTTACCTCACCCTGTTCGCGGCACGCGCCACCGTCGGAGTGGGCGAAGCCGCCTACGTGACGATCGCGCCGAGTTTACTGTCGGATTACTTTCCCGTGCGTCAGCGGGGACGCGTAATGGCCATTTTCTTCTGCGCAATTCCGGTGGGTTCTGCGCTCGGCTATGTGGTAGGGGGGCTGGTCGACAAGCATTATGGCTGGCGCGCGGCATTCTTCGTCGCCGGCATTCCCGGCTTGCTGCTGGCGGCATTGTGCCTGTTGCTGCGCGATCCGCCGCGCGGGGAGCAGGATGCCGGGATCGCTCCTGCCGTTGAACCTGCGCCGAAGTCTGCTTCGTTGGCGGGTATGGGGAAGGACACCTGGGCAGCCTACGGGCGGCTCACGCATAACAAACCCTATGTGCTCACGGTTCTGGCCTATGCCGCCTACACCTTCGCCCTGGGCGGCCTGGCGTTTTGGATGCCGGCGTTTCTCGAGCGCGCCCGCGGCATCCCGCGCAGCGAGGCCACCGTCAGCTTCGGCACCATCGTGGTGATCACCGGCTTCATCGGCACTTTCGTCGGCGGCTGGCTGGGCGATTACTGCGCCAAGTATTCGCGACAAGCCTATCTGTGGCTGTCCGCGATCGCGACCTTGATTGCGGCGCCCTGCGTGTGGCTCGCGCTGACCACGACGTCGCATGCCGTGTACGTCGCCTGGATGGTGGCAGCGCAGCTGTGCCTGTTCCTCTCGACCGGTCCGATCAACGCGGCCATCATCAATCTCGTCCCAGCCACCGAGCGGGCAACGGCCATCGCGCTCAGCGTTTTTGCCATCCACGTGCTCGGCGACGTGCCCTCCCCCCTTCTCATCGGCGCCTTGTCGGACGCGTCATCCTTGGAAGCGGCCGTCAAAATAGTGCCCATCGCCGTGTTGATCGGCGGCTTCCTGTGGATTTGGGCCGCGCGCGCGCAGGCACAGGCGCTCCCTCATTCGCCGAGTACCTCGGCCCAGTGATACGGGGTCTGGGGGCCGACGTGCATCACCGCGTAGACGGAGCAGTGCCGGTGCCTTCTCGCGCCGCGCGGATCTCCTCGAGGTACGCGGCCAAATCGGCGCGCGCGGCGATGTCTTCGATATCGGCGGTGACCTTGCGCTGCCAATTGGGATATTCCTTATCCGTTCCCGGCACGTTCACCGGTTCGGTCATGCCCAATAGGTCTTCGATTTGCAGCGCCGTCAAGGCCGTCGCCGAGCGCGCGAGGTATAAATGCAGGGCCTGCGCGAGTTCGGCGGTGAACGGATCGAACGGCGTCGCTGGCTGCGCGGGTTTGAGCCCCTGCTCCTGCAGGGCCGCCAACAGCATCTCCCGGTCGTGCGCCCGCTCTCGTACCACTTCGCCTTCGAGTTCCGCGCTGGGATACAGATTCAAGCGCCGGCGCAGCTCGATATCCCGCCCCTCCCAGAAGCTGTGCAGGGTCGGCATGTCGTGCGTGGTCACCGTGGCCAGTGCACGCCGCACGTACTCGTCGGGGCGCCGAAAGCGGCCGTCCAATTTCTCGAATAACAGCACCTTGTAATGGTAGAGGCCGTATTCAGGCATGGCCCGGCGCATTTCATCGGGCACCACGCCGAGATCTTCGCCGACCACCAGGCAGCCGCTGCGCGCGCTTTCCAGCGCCAATACCGTGAGCAATGGCTGCAGCGGATAGTGAACATAGGCCCCGTCGGCGGGCGAATATCCCGCCGCCACCCACCACAGGCGGAACAGCGACATCACATGATCCAGGCGCAGAGCGCCGTAATGGCGCATGTTGTTGCGGATCAGTCGCACGAAGCCTTGCAGCCGCTGCGCCTGCATGTCGGAGGGGTCCTGCGGCGGTATGCCCCAGCCCTGGCCCTTGAGCGCCAGAGGATCCGGCGGTGCGCCGATCTCGGCGCCCAGGCGGTAACTGCCCGGATCCGCCCAGGTCTCGGATCCTGAAGGATTGGCGCCCACCGCATAGTCACCGTACAAGCCGATGGGCATGCCCAGCTCGCGTGCCAGCGCCTGCGCGCCCCAGAGCTGTTCGTGCGCCAGCCATTGCAGGTAGGCATAGAATTCGACTTCTTGAGGATGGGCGTCGGCGAACCGCTGCGCCGCGCGGCCGTTCACGTCCCGGAATTCCGCCGGCCAGCTCAGCCAGCCCGATTCCACTCCCAGGGCGGCGCGAAAATACCGATCGAGCGCATCGAAACGGGCGTGCATCTGCAGAAGCTTGCCCCCGGCCGCCGTGAAGGCCTGGAAGTCGCGCGCCCGGCCGCTGCCGGCTGTCAGATGCCGATCCCGAAAATCGCGATACAGCAGCGAGAGAATCTCGAATTTCAGGTCCGCCACGCCGCGGTAATCGACCCATTCACGATCGCGCAGCTCGCCGAGCCGCCTCGCGATCGAAGGATCGGCCCATCGTTCGCGCACCGCCGCGCAGTCCTCGAATTCCGGCACCAGCGGGACCGCAATATACAGAACATTGAGAAAATGCCGGCTCGAAGCGCTGTAGGGGGAGCATCTCGCCGGGTCGGAGGGCGATAGCGCATGCAAGGGATTCAAGCCGATGAATCCCGCACCGTGCGAGGCAGCCCAGCGAATCAACGATCGAAGATCGTTGAAATCCCCCATGCCCCAATTGACCCGCGACCGCAGCGTATACAGCTGCACGGCAATGCCCCACAGCCGCCGGCCGGCGGCGATGGGCGCGGGTTCGTAGCACTGCGGCGGGGAGATGATGAGCAGGCAGCGCGCGGCGGTGCCCGCGGCGATTTTCGCCTCCAATTCGTGATAGCCGGGCGGCAGGTCGATCGGCAACTCAAACCGCCGGCGCGTGATCCACGATCCCTCGACTTCGCCCCTCCAGATCTCGGCGCAATCGGCCGTCGAGGTCATTCCCTCGCGCTGCGAGCCGTCCTCGAAGCGCACCGACCACACCATGGTGGCTCCGAACTCCTGGGCGGTCACATTGATCTCGATGCCGATTCGCGCCCCGCGCGCGGCGGCGAGCGGCGGCAGGAGCTTGCGCCGGCTGTCCGCTTCGAGCCGGCTGAGTTCGAGTGCCAGCGCGCCGTCCTCGGCCGGGCACCCCATGGCGCGCAACAGGCTCACCTTCGTCTCGAGGCTGAAGTACCTGAGCTCGCCGCGATAATCATGATAGGCGTCGCCGATTCCGCGCAGCCGCGCCAACCGCTCTATCAAAGCCGTATCCATGATCTCAGCACTCCAATAGCGCGGCACTGCTGGCGTCCAAGCGATAATCGCGTGCCCGGCCAAGGCTCATCGCTGCGTAAGTATCGAGCGCCGTATCGAATTGCCGGATCCAAGGCTCGCCGGCCGGAGCCGCCGGCAGAGAAAAGGTCTGCGCCGAGTCGCCGGCATTCAGCAGCAGCAGCAGGCGGCCCTGCAAATTGTCACACTTTCCGAACCAAATACCCAGGGTGCGCAGATTTCCATCCTGCCACTCGCCCTGCTTCATCTCGCCGCCGCTCACGTTCAGCCACGTCACATCCTTGACGCCGGCGCGCGACGCCGCGCCTTTGAGGAAGGTCTCGCGGCGGAATTCGACGTGCCGCCTGCGCAACTGCGCGAGCAATTGCACGAAGCGCAGCAGATCCGGATTGACGCTGCGCAGATGCCAGTCGAGCCAGGATATCTCGTTGTCCTGGCAGTAGGCATTGTTGTTGCCGCGCTGCGTCCGCGCGAATTCGTCGCCGGCCTGCAGCATGGGCACGCCCTGCGAAAAAAACAGCGTGGCCAGCAAATTGCGCATTTGCCGCTTGCGCAGCTGATTCACGACGGCGTCCTGCGTCGGGCCCTCTGCCGCCGCAATTCCAGCTCAAATTGTCGTTGTGGCCGTCGCCGTTGGCTTCGAGATTGGCCTCGTTGTGCCTCTCGTTGTAGGAAACGAGATCGTACAGGGTGAAGCCGTCATGCGCGGTCGGAAAATTGATGCCCGCGGTCGGCTTGCGGCCGTTGTGCCGAAACACGTCGCTCGAGCCCGCGAACCGCTCGGCGAACTCGCCGATTTTGCCGCCGTCGCGCCGCCAAAACGAGCGGATCGCATCTCGATAGCGGTCGTTCCATTCCGCCCATCCGGGCGGAAATCTCCCGAGCTGGTAGCCGCCCCAGCCCACGTCCCAGGGCTCCGCGATCAGCTTGACGTAGGCGAGCGCGGGTTCGGCGCGCAGCGCCTTGAAGAAAGCGGATTGCTCGTTGAAACCGTTGCCTTCGCGCGCCAGCACCGTCGCGAGATCGAAACGGAATCCGTCCACGTGCATCTCATCGACCCAGTATTTGAGGCAGTCGATGATCAGAGTGCGCACCTGCGGATGCTCGCAATTGACGGTGTTGCCGCAGCCGGTGACATTCTCGTAGAAGCGCTTGTCCTGCTGCATGAGGCGGTAGTACACCGAGTTGTCGATGCCCCGCAGCGAAAGCAGCGGCCCGGCTTCGTTGCCCTCCGCGGTGTGATTGAACACCACGTCGAGGATCACTTCGATTCCGGCCGCATGCAATGCCTTGACCATGGTCTTGAACTCGGCGACGGCATCGTGCAGGGCGTATTCATTCGCCGGCGAGAACCACGCGATCGAATTGTAGCCCCAGTAGTTGCGCAATCCGCGCTCGCGCAGGAACTGCTCGGTGAGGAAGGATTGACAGGGCAGCAGTTCCACCGCCGTCACGCCGATGGACTTCAGATGCTGGATGACCGGGGCCACCGTCAAGCCCAGGTACTTGCCGCGCCACTCCGGCGGCACCGCGGGGTGCAGCTGAGTAAAGCCCTTCACATGCAGCTCGTAGATGAGCGTATCGCGCCAGGGATTGGCGGGCGGCCGATCGGCGCCCCAGTCGAAGGCGCCATCGACGACTCGCGAGCGCAGCGGCACCGAACGCGAGAGCTCGCGCGCATAGGGGTCGATCAACGCCGCCGTGGCGTCGAAGCGATGGCCCTTCTGCGGTTCATTGGGCCCATGAACATGGAATGCATAGTGGACACCGGGGCAGGCGCGCCGCGGCGAGATCAAGCCATGCCAAACATCGCCGGTGCGCGCCGGCAGATCGCAGCGCTCGAGTTCGGCGCCGCTTTCGGCATCGAAGAGACAGACCTCCACTCGGGTCGCATTGCTCGAGAACAGCGCGAAATTGACGCCGCGCTTGCTCCATGTGGCGCCCAAGGGGCGCGGTAAGCCCGCCTGAATGACCTTCACTACGCCGGCCCGATGAAGAACATCGCTGCGAGCGGCGGCAAATTCAGCCGCAGGGAATACGGGTACCCTTGCGCGCCCTCAGGCGCTGCGCTCAGCTGCGCCTGTTGGTTGTAGGCCGAGCCGCCGAACCGCGCGTCGTCCGAGTCGAATATCTTCTGGTAGGCCCCAGGGCCCGCGACCCCGATTCCGTAGCCGTCGCGGGGCACCGGCGTCGCATTGAACACGCAGGTGATGGGCGCGCCGGCGTCCCCGCCGACGCTGCGCCGCGCGAACGCCCAGACGCTCTGGTCGGCATTGTGCAGATCCACCCAGCGAAATCCGTCGCGATCGCAATCGCTGCCGTACAGCTGCGCAGTCGAGCGGTACAAATGATTCAGCTCGCGCACGCAATCGCGCAGGCGCGCATGCTCAGGCACCCCCAGCTGCGACCACTCCAGCTGCTCATGGTCGCGCCACTCGAGCCATTGCCCGAATTCCGAGCCCATGAACAGGAGCTTCTTGCCGGGATGAGCGCACATGTAGGCGAGGAATAGGCGGAAATTCGCGCGCTTCTGCCAGTCATCGCCGGGCATCTTGGCCAGCAAGGAGCGCTTGCCGTGCACCACCTCGTCGTGCGATATCGGCAAGATGAAATTCTCCGACCAGGCATACACGAAGGAGAAGGTGATCAGCGAGTGATCGTAGCGCCGATAAACGGGATTCAGGGAGGCGTAACGCAGCGTGTCGTTCATCCAGCCCATGTTCCACTTGAAATTGAATCCGAGTCCGCCGTATTCGGGCGGCTGCGTGACGCCGGCGAAGGAAGTCGATTCCTCGGCGATGGTCAGCACGCCCGGAAATGCGCGGTGCACGGCATCGTTCATTTGGCGCAGGAAATCGATGGCCTCGAGGTTCTCGCGTCCCCCGTCGCGGTTCGGCAGCCATTCTCCGGGCTTGCGGCTGTAATCCAGATACAGCATGGAGGCGACCGCATCGACGCGCAGACCGTCCACATGGTAGCGATCCGCCCAGAACAGCGCATTGGCGATGAGGAAATTACGCACTTCATGGCGCCCGTAATTGAAGATCTTGGTGCCCCATTCCATGTGCTCGCCCAGCCGCGAATCCGCGTGCTCGTACAGCGCGCTGCCGTCGAAATGCGCCAGGCCGTGGGCGTCGCGCGGAAAATGCGCCGGCACCCAGTCGAGAATCACGCCGATACCGGCCTGGTGGCAGCAGTCGACGAAGTACATGAAGTCCTGAGGGGAACCGTAGCGCGCCGTCGCCGCATAGTAGCCGACCACCTGATAGCCCCACGACTCATCGAGCGGATACTCCGCCACGCCCATCAATTCCAGGTGCGTGAAGCCCATTTCCGCGACGTAGGGGATCAGTTGATCCACGGCCTCCCGCCAGCTCATGAAGGGCGGCCTGCGTTGATCCCAGGGACGGCGCCACGAACCCAAGTGCACTTCGTAGGCGTTGAAGGGCCGGTGCCGCGGATCGCCGCGTTCGCGCTGCGCCAACCACTGCGAGTCTTGCCATGAATGCCCCTCGAGAGAACTCACCACGGAGCAATTACCGGGGCGCAGCTGCATGGCGAAGCCGTAAGGATCGGCCTTGACGAACAAATGACCCGCACGGTCCCGAATTTCGTACTTGTAGGCGGTGCCTGCACCGACGGCGGGAATCGTCGCTTCCCAGATGCCCGAGCTCGCGCGCGGATGCATCACATGCACGTCGCCGTTCCAATGATTGAAATCGCCCACCACGCTGACGCGCTCGGCGTTCGGCGCCCATACGGCGAATCGCGTGCCTGCCGCGCCCTCGCCGGCGCAGGGATGCGCGCCGAGCTTCTCGTAAATACGCTCGTGCCTGCCCTCGCCGAACAAATACAGATCGAAGTCGGTAAAACCCGTGTCGGTCAATTCAACGCGCCTACATCACGGGCTTCACCGCCCAAATGCGGTCCGCATATTCGCGGATGCTGCGGTCGCTGGAGAAATAGCCCATGTTCAGGCAATTCAGACAGGCCCTGTGGCTCCATTCGTCGTCGAGAAGGTACAGCGCGTCCACCTGATCCTGCGCCCGCGCATAGGCGGCGAAATCCGCGAGCACCAAGAAAGGCTCGCCGTCGCTCAGCAGACGATTGACCACCGGCTTGGCGTCATCCGGGACGGCCGGGCGAGAAGAATCCCGATTCGATGAGATCCAAGGTGCCTTTCAGATCGGGATTGGCTTCGAGCTCGCGCCGCGGTTGGTAGCCGGCGGCGCGGCGCGCCGCAACCTCCTGCGCCGTGAGCCCGAAAATGAACATGTTTTCCGCTCCAACGTGGTCGCGAATCTCGATATTGGCGCCGTCCAGCGTGCCGATGGTCAGCGCCCCGTTGAGCGCCAGCTTCATATTACCGGTTCCCGAGGCCTCCATGCCGGCCGTGGAAATCTGCTGCGAAAGATCCGCCGCGGGCATGATTTTCTGCGCCAGAGAAACATCGTAATCCGGCAGGAACACGACTCGCAGCTTGTCGCGCACGGCGGGATCCGCATCGATGGTGCGCGCCACGTTGTTGATGAGCTTGATGATGGCCTTGGCCATCGCATAGCCCGGCGCCGCCTTGCCGGCGAAAATCACGCTGCGAGGCACCACCTCGGCGTGCGGATTCTCGCGGATGCGCCGGTAGCGCGTCACGACGTACAACAGGTTCAAGAGTTGGCGCTTGTACTCGTGGATTCTCTTCACCTGCACGTCGAACAGCGAATCGACGCCCATCTCCACGCCCGTGCGCCGCATGACCTCGTCGGCGAGCCTTTGCTTGTTGGTGTGCTTGATGCCGCGAAACTGACGGCGAAATTCGGCATCGTCGGCGGCGCCGATCAACCGTCCGAGTTCTTCGAGATCGTTTTCCCAGGACGGCCCCAAGCGCTCCGTGAGCAGCGCCGACAGGCCGGGATTCGACTGCTTCAGCCAGCGGCGCACGGCGATACCGTTGGTCACGTTGATGAATCGATCCGGATACAGCTCGGCAAATCCGCGGAACACCTGCTTGCGCATGAGGTCCGAGTGCAACTGAGCGACTCCGTTGATCTTATGGCTGCCGATCGACCGCGAGATGGGCCATGCGCACGCGGCGATCGCCCTCATCGTCGATGATGGACAGGCTCGGCGACGGGCGTCGTCGCCGGGGTATCGTGCTTCGACCGATTGCAGGAAATCGCGGTTGATCAAATAGATGATCTGCAGATGCCGCGGCAACAGCCGCTCGAACATGGCCACGGGCCAGGTTTCGAGCGCCTCCGGCAACAAAGTGTGGTTGGTGTACGAAAACACCGCGGTCGTGATCCGCCAGCCGTCGGACCACGACATGCCGTGCTCATCGATCAGCAGCCGCATCAGCTCCGGGATCGCCACCGCCGGATGCGTGTCGTTCAGCTGAATCGCGACCGAGTCGGGCAGCGACGCGAGCGAACGCCCCTCGCGCAAATGGGTCGACGAGAATGTCCTGCAGGCTGGCGCTGACGAAGAAATACTGTTGCTTGAGCCGCAGCTCCTTGCCCTGCGGCGTGGAATCGTCCGGATAAAGCACGCGCGACAGATTCTTCGCCGCCACCTGCTCCTGGACGGCGGCGGCATAATCGCCGGCGTTGAAGGCGTCGATGTGAAACGGCGTGATGGCCCGGCCCGACCACAGCCGCAGATGATTGACGGTGGGGCCGCCGGTTGCCCGGAATCAATTGGTCGAATCCGACGGCGTAGATATCGCTGGTGTCGACCCAGCGATGCGCATCGCCCGAGCTCCGCTCTCGGCCGCCCCGGGAGCGGCGCTCTCGAGCGCCACGACACGGCCGCCGAACCGCACGGTGAAGCGCACGCTTCCGGGCGGCGTTTCCCAAACATTGCGCAGGCGCAGCCAGCTGCTGGCGACCTCGCGCTGCCCGCCGTCGGCGCCGATGACCTGCGTGAAAATTCCGTAATCGTAGCGAATGCCGTAACCCACGGCCGGGTAGTGCAACGTGGCCAGAGAATCCAGGAAGCACGCCGCCAGGCGGCCCAAGCCGCCATTGCCCAAACCCGGATCGACCTCCTGGGCGGCGATATCCTCGAGGTCATGGCCCAGTTCGCGCAACGCAGCCCGCGCTTCCTGCAGCAGGCCGCCTTCCAGGCTGGACAGTGCGTTCATCAAAGATCGGCCCGGAAGATATTCGACCGAAAAATAGCACACCCGCTTCACGTGGGCGTTCGCCACGCGGCGTTGCGTGGCCAGCCAGCGCAAGGTCAGCTCCTCGCGCACCGCCAGCGACAATGCATCGTAAATGTCCCGCGCCGTCGCCGAATCGGCGCTCTTTCCGAGCGTCCGAGTGAGACGGTCCAACAAAGCGGCCTGCAGGGTGCCGGGCTGCAAAGCCACGTTCCGGCGGGTGGCAAACTGGGTATCAATCGAGTTCATATATCGGGTTATTATAGGGTCGTTGACACAGGGACAGCGGGTGAAACTCACAATGCGTCACTTAAATTGACTCCTTCCCCCCTGGCCGTCGGCATCGACGTCGGCGGTTCATCCATCAAGTGCGCGCTGGTGGATTTGAGCACGGGCGCATTCGCCGGCGAACGCTTCAGTACGCCGACGCCGGCGCAGGACTCCACCGAAACCTTGCTGGACGCCTTGCAGACGGTGGTCTCCAATGTTCCGGGCGATCATGCCGTGGGCCTGGCATTTCCCAGCGTCATACGCAACGGCATCGTGCGCACGGCGGCCAATCTCAACAAGGCATGGATCGGCAAATCCCTGACGGCGCTGGCCGGCGAGCGCCTGCGGCGCCCCGTGATCGCCATCAACGATGCCGACGCGGCGGGCCTCGCGGAATTGCGCTACGGCGCCGCGCGCGATGTGCCGGGCACCGTGCTCTTGCTGACTCTGGGCACGGGCATCGGCACCGCCCTGTTCGTCGATGGCAAGCTGGTGCCGAACACCGAATTCGGCCATCTTCAGGTCGCCGGGCGCGAGGCGGAACAGCGGGCCTCCGGGCGCGCCAAGGTGGACCAGCACCTGAGCTGGGATGCGTGGGCCGAACAATTGAATCTGGTACTGCAATGAGATGCATGCCTTGCTGTGGCCGGATCTCATCGTGCTGTGCGGCGGCATCACCGAAGAGCCCGAGAAATTCATGGACAAACTGCACTGCGAGGCGCGGCTGTGCGTCGGCACCTTGCGCTCGGAGGCCGGCATCGTCGGCGCGGCGTTGGCCACGACGGTGATGTCGATCAAAGCGGCGCTGATGAACCGGCTGTTCTCGCGCGCTCGCGCTCGCCGCGTGCGCGAGCGCGCCGCCCAAGCTCTACAGTCCGCCGAGACCCGGCCCCCGGACAGGCCGCCGGCTCGTCCGAGGCACCTGTCGCCAGGCAACCGCTGCCGGGCCGGCGCGGGCGCATGATCGACACCGCCACCTCCATGCTCGGCCAGCCGTATCGGTTCGGCGGCGCGGCGCCCGGCGGATTCGACTGCAGCGGACTGGTCGTGTACGCGGCCGCCGGCGCCGGCGATTTATGTGCCGCGCACGGCGCGCGGAACAGCTGCGGCTTCGGCAAGCCGATCGGTCGCGGCGAACTGCAGGCGGGCGATCTCGTCTTCATGCATCTCGCGCACAAGGAACTGCACGTCGGCATCGCCATCGACGGTGAACTATTCGTTCACGCGCCTTCCACGCGGCGGCCGCGTGCGGATCGATTCGCTCGCGGCGCCGCCCTATGCGAGAGGCTACCTGGGCGCACGGCGCATCATCGCGCCGAATGAGGCGTTGCCATCGCGCCGCCTCGCGAGGGCCGCCCTACGCCGATGCCGCCCTCAGGTACAATCGCACCGCATTGATCCGAACAGCCCAACAGAGGAAATGGTATGAAGCTTTATTACTCCAACGGCGCCTGCTCGCTCTCGCCCCACATCGTGCTGCTGGAAGCAGGCCTGCCTTTCACCCTCGAGAAGATCGAGTTCGCAAGACCAAGAAGACCGAGGAGCGGCGTGGACTATCTGACGATCAACTCCAAGGGCGCCGTGCCCGCGCTGCAACTGGACGACGGTCGGGTGCTGACCGAAGGGCCGGCCATCGTTCAATATCTCGCCGATCAAAAGCCCGAATCCGGGCTGGCGCCGCGCGCCGGAACATTCGAGCGCTACCAGCTGATGGAAATACTGAACTACATCACTTCCGAAGTGCACAAGGGCTTCAGCCCGCTGTTCAATCCGAAGATCTCCGCCGATTGGAAAGCCTCCGCGCTGGCCAACCTCGACAAGAAATTGGACTGGCTGTCCGGCTTCCTGGGGAACAAGACCTACCTGATGGGCAATACCTTCACCGTCGCGGATGCGTATCTATTCACGGTGCTGAGCTGGACCGGACACGTCGGAGATCGATCTGGGCAAGTGGCCGGTGCTGAGCCGCCTATCAATCCCGCATCGCGACAGCGCCCCAAAGTCAACAAGCCCTCAAGGACGAAGGTCTGCTGAGCTAGCATCGAAGGTCAGCGCATCGAGGATCAGCGGCTTCAGCTCAAGCTGCTCGCCGCGTCGACCGTCTCGCTGCCGACGGCCGCAAATTGCAGGGACGCGAGCCGCGCATACAGCGGGCTGTGCACCAGCAGTTCGGCATGGGTTCCGACGGCGATTTTATGGCCGTGGTCCATCACCACGATGCGGTCCGCCTTGAGCACGGTGGCCAGCCGATGCGCGATGATGATGGTGGTGCGGCCCTGCATGAGCTTTTCGAGCGCCTGCTGCACCAGTCGTTCGGATTCCGCATCCAATGAGCTGGTCGCCTCGTCCAGCAGCAAGATCGGCGGATCCTTGAGAATGGCCCGCGCCAGCGCGATGCGCTGGCGCTGCCCGCCCGACAGGCGCGTGCCGCGCTCGCCGAGAAAGGTGTCGTAGCCCTGCGGCAATTTGCGCAGGAACTCGTCGGCCGCCGCGGCCACCGCGGCGGCCTCGATCTCGGCATCGGTGGCCGACGGCCGTCCATAACGAATGTTCTCGCGCGCGCTGGCGCCGAACAGCACCGTGTCCTGCGGCACCAGGCCGATCTGCGCGCGGACATCCTCCGGCCGTAGATCCGCGAGCCGCTGATCGTCGATCGACACCCGGCCCGAATCCGGATCGTAGAATCGCAGCAGCAGTTGAAAGGTCGTGCTCTTGCCGGCGCCGGAGGGACCCACGAAGGCGATGGTCTCGCCCGCGCGCCACATCCAGGCTGAAATTGGCCAGTGCCGCGCTGTCCGGACGCGATGGATAGTGGAAGGTGACATTGTCGAAGCGCATGCGCGCCGCTCACCCGAGCCGGAAGATGCGGCGGGGTGCGGCGGAGCGCCGATGGTCGGCCGCGCCTGCAGCAGCTCGTTCAGGCGTTCCATGGCGCCGGCGGCGCGCTGCATCTCGCCCCACATCTCGGTGAGCGCGGCGGCGGAGCTGCCGACGAAGCCGGCATACAGCAGAAACTGCAAGAGCTGTCCGCCGGTCATGGTGCCGGCGAGCACTTGACGCACGCCCAGCCACAAGACGAAGGTGATGGCGGCGAACACCAGCGTGATGCCGAACGCGGTGAGCGAGGCGCGCACCCGCGTGCGGCGTATCGCGGTGACGAAGCTGTCCTCGACCGCCGAGCGATACCGTTCGCTTTGCAGCTCTTCCAGGGTGAACGCCTGCACGGTCTGTATGGCGTTCAAGGTCTCGCCCGCCAGCCCGCTGGTGTCGGCAATGCGGTCCTGAGACGCGCGCGACAGGCGCCGCACGCGCCTGCCGATGACGATCAAGGGAACGACCACGACGGGAATCAGCACCAGCATGATGCCCATGAGTTTCGCGCTGGTGAGCCCCATCATGACCAGGCCGCCGATCAAGCTCAGAGACGATCGCAAAATGATCGACAAATTGACGCCGGAAATGGCCTGCACCAAGGTCGTGTCGGTGGTCAGGCGCGACAACACCTCGCCCACTCGGGTGGTTTCGTAGAACAGCGGATCCATGCGCACGACCCGCCGATAGACGGCCGCCCGCAGATCCGCCACCACTCGTTCGCCGAGCCAGGTCACCAGATAAAAGCGCAGTGCGGCAGAGACTCCGAATATCACCGACGCAGCCAGGAAGCCGATGAGGCACCGATTCAGGGCGCCGGAGTCCTTGGCGGTCACCACATGATCGATGACCTGGCGCAGCGCCACGGGCAGCGCCAACATGGCGACCGAGGCCACCAGCAAGGCGACCAAGGCGGCTGCCAGCATGCCCCGATAGGGCCTGACGAAGGGCAGCAGCGCACGCAGTGGATTCAAGTTCTTGGCGCGGGGACGGTCGGCGCTCGTACTCATGGCCGCCATGATCCCACAAGTCACTCGCAACCGCGCAGCAGGCGTTGCTCGCAGGGGCCGTGGCCCGGCCGGGCGTTGCGTCATCACGACAACGGCCGAATTGCCTTTCGGGCCACGGGCCGCTATGGTGCCGATAAGGGATTTAGCGCGCCGGACGAGCGTACACCGTTAAAACAATAGCCTGGGGATGCATCATGCTGAAACGCAGGGATAATCGCGAGTTGCGCAAGGGCCACGCTTGGATCAAGCCGCTGGGTGCGCTGTGCGCCGCCCTCGCCGCCGCATCGCCGGGCATCGTGTGCGCGGACACGCCTGCAGCAGGGGCCGACGCCACGGGACCGCTGCAGGAGATCGTCGTGACGGCCACCCGTCACGAGGAAAGCCTGAGCAAGGTTCCGATCAGCGTCACCGCGATGACGCAGGACGACATGGATGTCCGCGGCATCAAGGACATCTTGGACGTGGCCCGATTCACGCCCGGCGTGAACATCGACAACTCCGGCACCAACAACATCGCCATTCGCGGCATCGCCTCGACCGGCGGCGCCGGCACCACCGGCATCTATCTCGACGACACGCCCATTCAAATGCGCGCACTCGCCTTCAATCCCGACGAGGCATTGCCGCAAGTCCTTCGATCTGGACCGGGTCGAGGTGCTGCGCGGCCCGCAGGGCACTCTGTTCGGCGCAGGCTCCGAGGGCGGCACGGTGCGCTACATCACGACGCAGCCGAGCCTGACCCAGACCAGCATCTACAGCCGCGACGAAGTCTCGTACACCGAAGGCGGCGAGCCGAGCTACGAGGCGGGCATCGCGGGAGGCACCCCGATCATCGACGGCACGCTGGGCGTACGCGTAACCGCCTGGTACCGCCACGACGGCGGCTGGATCGACCGCATCGATCCGGTGACGCTCGACACCGCGCAAAAGAACGCGAATTACGATCAGACCATGCTAGTCCGCATCGCCGCGGTTTGGGCGCCATCCGATCAGTGGAAGATAACGCCGAGCTTCTACTACCAGGATCGGTACGAAAACGACGTACAGAACTACTGGCCGCTGTACTCCAATCCGAGCAGCAACCGATTCGTGAACGCCAACCCGACGCAGCGTCCCGGTGCCGGACACGCTTCTATCTTCCGGCGCTCAAGATCGAGGGGGATTTGGGCGCGGTCAATCTGATCTCGAACACCTCGTACTATCATCGCCGGGAAGAGACCGGATACGACGGCACGCTGTACAATCTTGGCTTTTATCAGACGATGTTTTCGGACGGCCACGTTTCCGCTTCTGGACGGCACCGGCCTGCATCTGCCCCCGGGAGCGACCAACTACCGCTCGCCCGCCTCCGTCGACAACGACCAGCAAAATCTCACCCAGGAAATCCGGCTGCAGTCGGCGGATCCGACCGCGCCGCTGATCTGGACGACGGGTATATTCGCTTCCGTCGAATCGCCAGAGCTATCTCGAGCAGATTCACGACCCCCTGCTCAACGAGCTGACCGAGGCGGCTGGCGGGCGTACCCTATACGCAGAGTTTTACGTACCGATCCGGCCGGCAATAACATTCCCGTTCCCTACGATCCGCGCTTCCCCAATGATTCGTACTTCCTGCAGACTTTCTCCAAGGACAAGCAAATTGCCTTGTTCGGCGAGGGAACCTACTCTTTCACCGATCAATTCAAGACGACGGTCGGAGTGCGCTACTCGAAGACCGAGTTCTCGTTCAACACGCTGACCGGCGGTCCGCAGCTATTCCTGCCGCCGCAATCCAACAGCGGCGACAAGAAGGAGAATTCCTTTACGCCGAAGGTGAGCCTCCAGTTCCAGTACGACCCGCACAATCTGTACTACTTCACCTACGCAAAGGGCTTCCGGCCCGGCGGCGCCAACAATCCGGTGCCGCAGGCGGCATGTGCCGCGCGACTTCGCCAACTTCGGCATCAAGGAGGCTCCGGCCACGTTCAATTCCGACACCGTCGGACAGCTTCGAGATCGGGGCCAAGAACAATTTCGACAATCGCGTGAAGATCGCGAGCAGCATCTACTACATCCGCTGGAACAACATTCAGCAGATGGTGGTTCCGCCGATTTGCCAGATCTCGTTCATCACGAATCTTGGCCAAGCGGTCGCCAAGGGAGCGGATATTCAGGCCGATATCGCGCTGACCGACCATTTCACCGCTGAGCTCTCCGCCGGCTACACCGATGCACGCTACACGGAGTCCTCGCGCTTGTCGCCCGTGGAAACCACGCCCATCGTCGCGAGCGGCGATGCCATCGTCGGCCAAAGCGCCCAGCCGCCGCCGCCGGTCACGGTGTCCTTGGGACTCGAATACAAATTCACGATGTTCACCCGCGACTCCTTCGTTCGCGTGGACGATGAATTCGAGGGCCGGCCCAAGTGGGTGGGGGCGGGGCAGGATGCCAATACCCTGCAGTTCGATGCGGCGAACTACACGCTGTCATCCACGAACTTCGCGTCCGCGCGCGCCGGGGTTGATTTCGGCGCCTGGCAGCTGGAAGCCTTCTGCGACAATCTCACGGACACCCATACCATCACCAATTACGAGTGGTCGATCGATTCCGGAGTCCCCGGCACCAGCCGCCTGCAGCGCGACTTCACCTACCGCCCCCGGACCATCGGCCTGACATTCATCTACCGAATGAAATAACGCGGTATACCTTGTCAAACCGCGCCTGCGCGACGATCCCGTGGTCGCCGGGCGCATATTGCAGCAGCCAATCGCCGGCGTCGCCGAGAAGCAGATCGCCGCCCGCCGATCGCGCAATGCCGAAAGCGACGCTCATGCGTTTGGCGAGCACCGCCACCGGCCGATTCCGATAGCTGCCCTCTTGGCCCGGCATGGTGGGCGGTTCCGGCCGGTATTTCACGTCGAATCGATCGCGGGACACGCACCAGCGATCCCCCGTCGAACCGGTCAGCAGCGCATCCGCCGCCGCATATCGATTGAGTCCGACGGCGCTCTCGATTACGCCTGCCGCGGAGGCGAATTCCACCTGAACGACTTCGTCCTTCACCACCCAGCAAGCGGCGCCGTCCGCTGCCAGATCGGGATTTTCTAGCTTTAACGCCATGCAACATGCTATCGCATCGGCGGTTGCACGAGTTTTTGCGCAGTGGTACTGTCGGCCGAGAGTTATCTGACCATATAACTAATTTACGGGGATACGATGCAAGCCACTAACTCCAAGCCTCGTAATCGGCGGGTTTCCTGGCAAGTGTTGTTTTTACGCACCCTTATAGTGGGTGCCGGTGCCTGCACCGCAACCCTGGCGGTAGCCAACGACGCAACCACCACCGAACCGGCCGCCGCCGGCAGCGGCCTCGAGGAAATCGTTGTCACGGCCACCCGCCACGAGGAAGGCATCAGCAAGGTGCCGATCAGCATCACGGCCATGAGCCAGGACATGCTCGATCAGAAGGGCATCCGCGACATCACCGAGCTGGTGCGGTTCACGCCGGGCGTCTCTATCGACACCTCGGGCACCAACCAAATCTCGATCCGCGGAATTTCCTCTTCGGCGGGCGCGGGAACCACCGGCATCTACATCGACGACACGCCGATCCAGATGCGCGAGCTCGGCTTCAACCCCGACGAAACGCTGCCGAAGACCTTCGATCTCGACCGCGTCGAGGTGCTGCGCGGCCCCCAGGGAACCCTGTTCGGCTCCGGCTCCGAGGGCGGCACGATCCGCTACATCATGAAGCAGCCGAGCGTGACCGAGGAGTCGACCTACATCCGCAGCGAAGCGTCCTATACCGAATTCGGCCAGCCCAGCGGCGAAGCCGGGATCGCGCATGGCGGTCCCATCATCGACGGCGTGCTCGGCTATCGCGCCAGCATCTGGTACCGCTACGACGGCGGCTGGATCAACCGCGTCGACAACGCCGGCAACATCACCGAGCCCAATGCCAATTATGCCGGAACCACTGCGGCGCGCTTCGCCCTGCTTTGGCAGCCGAGCGACAGCGTGAAAGTCACGCCGAGCGTGATGTTCCAAAACAAGCAGCAGCATGATCTTTCGACCTACTGGCCGGCGTATTCCAATCCGTCCGAGGGCCGCTTCAACAATGCGACGCCCGAACGGATCCCGATTCCCGACGAGTACTACCTGCCGGCCATCAAACTGCAGGTCGATTTCTCGCAAATGACCTTCATCTCGAACACGTCCTACTACCACCGCAACGAATCCGACGCCTACCAGGGCACCGGCTATGATCTGGCGTACTACCAATCCGTTGGCTGGCCCAATGCGCTGTATCCAGGCGCGCCGGCGCTCGGCTGCGGGCCCGCCTCGACAACCGCGACGCAACCCTGCTCCTGGTATCCGCTGCTCGACGGCAGCGGCATCCACATGCCGCCCGGCTTCGCAAATTACGCGACGCCGAACACCATGATCAACCAGCAAAGGTCGTGGACGCAGGAGTTCCGCCTGCAGTCGAACGATCCGGACGCGCGCGTCAAGTGGACCGCGGGCGTCTTCTGGCAGCTGGCCGAGGAACTCTCCGTCGAGCAGCTCACCGACCCGAACATCAACAATCTGTTCGAGTCCTTGTACGGCGTCAGCGCCGACAGCATCTTCGGCTCGTACTACAACTGTCCCGGAACGGGATACACGGCGAGCGTGCCGATTCCCAATTGCTCTATCTACTACAACTACAACAAGAGCTACGATCGGCAGATAGCGGGCTTCGGCGAGGCTACGACGCGGCTGGTCGACACGCTCTCCCTGGTGACGGGATTCCGCTACTCGAAGCTCGGCTTCTCGTTGAACCATATCTCCAATGGATACGAGAATTACGGGCCCTACCCCGCGGCGGGCAAGCAGTCGAATACGGCCTTCACCCCGCGCATCGGACTCGACTGGCAGGCGAATCAGGACAATCTCTTCTACTTCACTTACGCGAAGGGATTCCGGCCGGGCGGATTCAATGCCCCGCTGATCCCGGCATGCGGGCCCGGCCTGATCGCCGACGGATTCAGCAACGGACAGGCGCCGGCCGGCTACGGTCCCGACAATACGCAGAGTTACGAGATCGGATCGAAGAACAATTTCAACAATGTGTTCAAGGTCGCTACCAGCGTCTACTACGTGAAGTGGAACAACATTCAGCAGAACGTCTACATTCCCGGCAATTGCGGCCTGCAATTCACCGACAACTTGGGCACCGCCGTGGCAAAGGGCTTCGACATCCAGGCGGAAGCGAACCTCGGTGCTGGATTCACTTTCGAGGCCTCGGCCGGCTACACCGACGCGCGCTTCACCAAGGATTCGCTCGGCGGTCTCGCTCTGGCCGGCGAAGCGATCTCAGGCAATGCGGCGATCAATTATGCGCCGGGCACGAGTCCGCCATGGACCATCGCTCTTGCACCGCAGTACAACTTCAAGGCCTTCGAGCACGATGCCTTCGTCCGCGTCGACTGGGAATACACCAGCCGCAATCCCTGGCTCTCGCCCGTGCAGGATCCGAACAATGCCAGCCAATATGAGTACGGCTTCTCCACCACGCTGCCCTCGACCAGCTTCACCTCGCTGCGAACCGGCGTGAAGCTGGGAGGCTGGGATGTCTCGGCCTTTTGCGACAACCTGTTCAACAAGTTCCCAGTGGTCAACTACGCGCAGACCCAGGCCGATGGCTTCAATCCGGCCGGCCCGCCGACGCCGCAGCAGAACAACTTCACGTTCCGGCCGCGAACCTTCGGCATCACCGCGACGGTCCGCATGTAGCTCATCGGGAGGGCTCTGAGGTAGCGCTCACGGCCCTCCACGCCACCGAACGGAGGGCCGTTCAGCGCACCCTCCGTTCCGGCGTCAATGGCTAGGCCACCGCCCGCTTGGACTCCCGGCCGTACGCATCGCGCACCGCCGCTGCCAGGATGTCCAAGCCTTCGCTCAGCACGGCATCCGGGATGGTGAGCGGCGCCAGCAGGCGCACCACATTCAGCGACGTACCGCACGACAGCAGTATCAAGCCGCGCGCCTCGGCGTGCGTGAGGATGGCCGCGGTCAACTCGGCGTCGGGTTCCTTGGTCTTGGGGTCCTGGACCAATTCGAAAGCCACCATGGCGCCCAGGCCGCGCACATCGCCGATGCAGGGCAGCTCCTTGGCTAGCGCCAGCAGCCGGGTGCGCATTTTCTCTCCGACCGCCGCCGCCCGCGCGCACAATCCCTCGGCCTCGATCACATCCAACACCGCATGCGCCGCCGCGATGCTGATCGGATTGCCGCCATAGGTGCCTCCCAAGCCGCCGGGATGGGCCGCATCCATGATGGTCGCGCGGCCGGTGACGGCCGAGAGCGGGAAGCCCCCGCCCAGACCTTTGGCAATGGTGATGAGATCGGGCACGACGCCCGCGTGTTCGATGGAAAACATCTTGCCCGTCCGCGCGATGCCGCCTTGGACCTCATCCGCGATCAACACGATGCCGTGCTCATCGCAAAGACGCCGCAGCGCTCGCAGGAATTCGGCGGGCGCCACATTGAAGCCGCCCTCGCCCTGCACGGGTTCGATGATGATGGCCGCGACCGACTTCGGATCGACGTCGCCGTGAAACAGGCGATCCAAATCGGCCAGCGCCTGCTCCGTCGTGATGCCGCGATAGGGCTGCGGAAATTCAGCGTGATAAACCTCGGCCGGAAAGGGGCCGAAGCCGCGCTTGTAGGGCATGACCTTGCCCGTGAGCGCCATGGTCATGAGCGTGCGGCCGTGAAAGCCGCCTGAGAAGGCGATCACCGCGCTGCGTTTGGTGTGGTAGCGGGCGATCTTGATGGCATTCTCGACAGCTTCCGCGCCGGAGTTCAAGAAGAAGGTCTTTTTTGCGAAATCGCCCGGCGCCAGCGCATTCAGCCGTTCCGCCAGCCGCACATAGGATTCGTAGGGCGCCACATGGAAGCAGGTATGCGCAAACGCCTGGGCTTGCTGCGCCACCGCCTCCATGACCCGCGGATGGCGATGGCCCGTGTTGACCACGGCAATGCCCGCCGCAAAATCGATGTAGCGCCGGCCGTCCACATCCCACAGTTCGGAATTCTCTGCCTTGGCCACGTAGATGCCCCGGCTACCCACTCCATTGGGCACCGCTGCCGTTTTGCGGGCTTTGAGTTCGGCTGATTTCGACATTTTCACGTCCCCCTAGATGGCGCTGCCAAGACTTCGAACGGTATCATTGGGCGGTCATTTGAGCAAAAACGGGGGTCCCAGCATGGCCAATAACGCATTCCCCATGGAATCCGCGCCCCCTGCGCCCGGCGGCACGCAGAACGTGCGTATTTTGCGTTCCGGCGCAGACGGCCGCCAAGTGGCAAAGGACGATCGGGTGGCCGTCGAAGCGCCCTTGGAGTTCCTGCTGCACCACCCCTCGCTCGGAGGCGAACCCCTGTCCTTCGGCACGACCATGCGCACCCCGGGCGACGATGAGTGGCTTGCCGCCGGACTGCTCTACGGCGAGGGCATCGTCAATGAGGCCGCCGACATCGAGGCCGTCGAGTCGAGCACGCGGCGGCCGAATGTGGTCAACGTGCGCCTGCATTCCTCGGTGCAGATAGTCCCGAACACACCCTCGCGCCTGTTCTCGGCCGGCTCGAGCTGCGGAGTGTGCGGCACCACGGGACTCGATGCCGCCATCGCGCGCGCCGCCGCCACGCACATCCCGGATACCGGCCACGTCCCTCTGCCGCTGCTGCTGGGACTGCCGGGCCGCATGCGCGCGGCGCAGTCGAAGTTCGGCGACACCGGCGGCGTTCACGCCAGCGCGTTGTTCGATTTTTCGGGGAGCCTACTGAACGTGGCCGAAGACGTGGGCCGACACAATGCTTTCGACAAGCTGGTGGGCAGGAATCTTTTGGCGGGCCACCTGCCCCTGACCAACCGCATCGTGGTGCTGAGCGGGCGGGCCAGCTTCGAGCTCGCTCAAAAGGCGATCCGCGCCGGCGTGAGCGTGCTGGCTGCCATCGGCGCCCCTTCGAGTCTTGCGGTCAGTCTCGCGGCGACGTCCGGATTGACGCTGGTGGGATTCTTGCGCGAGACGCACTGCAATGTGTATTCGCACCCTGAACGACTGACGTTGGGGCCGGGGTCGGGCTAAGTGCGTTCCGGCTTGAACTCGTGGCGGCTATCTTCGATGCCGCTCAGCCAGCTCGATGCGCGAGCCGCGCCATCGCTGAACCAGCCTCGCCCGGACCGCAGCGCATTCAAGACCATGGGGTAGGTCACTGCATACGGGTAAGTCATCGATTCGTGAACGGCCGAGATGACGTCACGCCACTGCCGGTGGTTGGAGAACTTGCGCCGCACATCGTCGAAATTCGTCATGAGGTTTTATCGTCCAGTTCCCGATTTCGAACGCTGCGACTGCGACAATAGATAGCCGGCAGCCACGCCCAGCAGAGCAACCACCGCGAGTGCGGCCCAGGGATTGTCATGCACGTAGTCGTCCGCATCGCTCACCGCTACGCGCAGCCTGTCGACCCATGAATCAGCCACGACCATCATGGGGTCGGCCACCGCTGCCAGCGCCCCCGAAGCGCTCGCGCCAAGGCCGCCCACGTGCAAATCCCTCTTCTGCACGACGGAGCTTGGGTGAGTGGTCAGCATCATGGAATTTTCCTCGACAGAGTGAACCGTGCCTTTGAGCTCACTATGCCCGGCCCCGCGTTCACTCACAGTCGGCGGTCGGCGTCGCTCCGCGTAGGACTGCGCTCACGGCGCCGATCTGCGACATCTCTCTCGGAGCGGATCGCCTGCTTACCTCGGCACCGTGCCGTCGACTGGCCTCCCGTCAATCGGTCAAATTCGTGTCGAGGTACTTAGTTGACCTGGTAGCCCCGGCCCTGCAAGCACGCCGACATGGCGCGGTCGTAGTTGTTGCGCGCCGCATCCGGATTGCCCTGCACTCCGCCGCCCGGCTGCGTCGGATCGAAGCCGGTCTGGCCCCTCGCCCAATTGTTGCACTCGAACTGGTCGGCGGCCTGCTGCTCCTGGGTCTGGCCATTCTTCGGGTAAATCATCAGATCGTTCTGCGTGCCGTCCGCGGGCGCGGACGGCGGCGGCGAAGGCGTATCGGCATTTGCGGGCGGATCCGCCACGACGTAGCTGTTCTGGTCGGGCTGCCAGGTGTAGTAGACATTGTCGGCATAGTAGTAGGGAACCCCGCCGAACCACACGGTCGAGTAGTAAGGCGGCAGGACACCGATCGCGAGCCCCACGGGCGGCGCTATCACGACAAAGCCGGGACCGCGCGGCGCATACCAGATGCCGCCGCTGAAATAATAGCGATTGCCGCCGCGAAAGTAGGGCCGATAGCCTTCCGGCAGCGACGCCCTGACGGAACCCATGGGCGGATAATAGCGCCCATGGTTGTAGCGGCTATCGAGCACCTGGCCGCGGCCGTCGAATGCCGGCCGCGCCACGTTCTGGCGGGGCGCGGGGCGCGGTGCGGGCCCCCGTCCCTCGGGCCGGGCCCGGTTCGGCTCGTCGCCGGCCGCCGCCGGCGTGCTCACCCCGACGCCCCAACACAGCAAGGATGCGGACAACAACGCAATCTTCAGTGTCTTATTCATAAACGTCATTCTCAATCCTTAATCCCTCAGTCCTTGAACCGCACGCTCCTCAACCCGCACGCGGAGGTATCCACCCCCAATGCGGCTATATGCGCTTTAGGTGACCGTATAGCCGCGTCCCGTCAGACAGGCACCGATCGCACGCCGATAGGAATCGGCCCGCGCGCGGCCGGCAGCGGCGCTCTGATTGATTTGTGCCTGGGTCTGCTGGGCCTGCGCCTGAGCATTGGCGTCCGCCGCCGATCCCACGACGGCTCCCGTGGCGCCCCCTATGAGCAACCCGGCGCCGGCATTGCGCGGCCCGGCGATGAGGGCGCCGAGAATCGCACCGCCGACAGCGCCCGCCGCGGTTCCCGACCCGGGGGGATTGGCAGGCTGCACGATGACCCGTGCATAGGCATTGCTATCCCGGCTCGGATCCACGCCGGTTTGCTGAACCGCCCATACATGGCATTCGTAGCGGTCACGCTCGGTTTGCTCCGGGCTTTGGCCGTTGGCGGGATAGACGTATACCCGCTGCGGCGGCGGGGGCGGCACCGCGACGACGCGGGGCGGCGGCGTCACACAGGCCGCCAATAGAACCGTCAGCCCAACCGGCAACGCAAACCGCAGTCCGGCGGGTGATGTAAGTAAACGATGTGCCAATTTCATGTGCTCCAATCCTTTAATTCCGGCCAATCTTCAATCGGGCCAAATCAACCTTACCTGATCAACGCAAATGACCCGCCTTAGTTGACAGCAAATGACGGTTTTAAGTTCTCGGCCCGAGATCACTTCGCCGGCTTACGAAACTTTAATATGAACTGGTCGGTCTTGCCGCGGACCGCCGGGTCGAACACCTTCAGCGTGTGGCCATCAGCCGGTTGGTGCAGCAAATTGCTGCTTCCCACAAAGACGAAACCGGCCGCCGAAACCTCCTTTTTCACGGTTTCAGCGTCTATCCTATGTAAAGTCTTGGTGTCCCGCACGCCCGACCCCGCCTCCGCGCTGTGGTCCAGGATGAGATAAATGCCGCCGGGCTTCAGATCGTCGAACACCATTTTGTTGAACACCCCCAGATCCAGGCCCGGGAAATTGTGCAGGTCATGGTAGTTCTGCGACGTCCACACCAGATCGACGGGTGCCGGCACGGCCAGCGCGCTGAACGGCTCCACCACCACGCTGACATTGGAGTAGTTCGGATCGGCTGCGATCGCCTTGACGCGCGCGGCAAAGTCCGGAGCGTCCGCCGGCGCGCCGGACAAGGGCGCCGGCACCAAGGCATACACATGTCCGGAGCCGCCGACGGCCTTGCTGAAGATGCGCGTGTAGTAGCCGCCGCCAGGCAATAGCTCGGCGACCTGTTCTCCGGGCTTGACAGCGGTGAAGGCCAGGGTCTCCGCCGGCTTGCGGTTCGCGTCCCTTTGCTTGTCGGCGTCGGGCCGGTTGGCGTCGGCCACGGCGGCCGCAATATTGTCTGGAATGGATGCGGCAGTCGCATAGCTTGCGGCAAGCATCAGCGCGGCCGCCAATGCGGCCGCCGGAATGAGCGGGTAGCGAGTCATGGAATTCTCCGTTTCAGGGCTCGAGTCGTTACAGGATTTATTATGGGCGCTTAGTGGTCGCATTCTAGCACTTGGCGGCGCGCCTTTTGACTGTCACGGCCGTACCAGCAGCGTATGATCGGCGGCCACCTTGGGCCTGCGCGGGTTTCAGTACATGAGTTTGAGCGTCTTCGATATATTCAAGATCGGCATAGGCCCATCCAGCTCGCACACCATGGGGCCGATGAATGCGGCCCGCAGCTTCGTTGAATTATTGGCGGCCCGCGACCTGCTCGAGCGCACGGCTCAGGTGTCGGCGCAGCTCTACGGATCCCTTGCATTGACCGGCCGCGGCCATTGCACGGACCGAGCCATCCTTTTGGGTCTCGAGGGCTTGAGTCCCGACACCATCGATTCCTCCGCCGTCGAACCCACGCTGCATAGAATTCGGGTCGAGGGTCGTATTCGCCTGTTGGGGCGGCACGAGATCGCGTTCGACGAGCCGCTCAATCTTCTGTTTCACATGGATCAGGCGCTGCCGGGGCATTCCAACGGCATGCGCTTCACCGCTCACGATGCCGCGCTGCAAGTATTGGCGAAAGAAGAGTACTACAGCATCGGCGGCGGCTTCATCGTGCAGGCGGGTGCCGAAGCGAATGTCGGCGCCGCCCGCCCCTCCCCTCCGTACGAGTTCGATTCAGGCGCGCGTCTGCTCGAGCACGGCCGGGCTCACGGCTTGGAAATTCACGAACTGATGCTCGCCCGCGAGCGCACTTGGCGCAGCGACGCGCAGATCCGCTCCGGCTTGCTGCGGATTTGGCAGGTCATGCAGGAATGCGTGCGCCGCGGCTTCGAGGCCCAAGGGCTGTTGCCCGGTGTGTTGGGCGTGCGCCGGCGCGCACCGAAACTCTACCGCCAGCTGATGAGCGGCGATCCCTTGAGCCCCATGCACGCCCTGGATTGGGTCAATGTCTTTGCGCTGGCGGTCAACGAGGAAAATGCCGCCGGCGGCCAGGTGGTGACGGCGCCGACCAATGGTGCGGCGGGGATCGTGCCGGCCGTGCTGCATTATTACCGGCGCTTCGAGCCGGGCGCCGACGACGACGGCGTCATTCGCTTCCTGCTCACCGCTGCCGCCGTCGGCATGCTGTACAAGCAGAACGCGTCCATTTCCGGCGCCGAGATGGGATGCCAGGGCGAGGTCGGCGTCGCCTGCTCCATGGCGGCCGCCGGATTGGTGTCGGCGCTCAACGGCAGCAATGAACAGATCGAGAACGCCGCTGAAATCGGCATGGAGCACAATCTCGGGCTGACCTGCGATCCGGTGGCGGGATTGGTGCAAATTCCCTGCATCGAGCGCAATGCCATGGGCTCGGTCAAAGCGATCAACGCGGCGCGGCTGGCGATGCGCGGCGACGGCTCGCACAAGGTATCGCTCGACCAGGTGATCAGCACCATGCGCCAAACCGGACTCGACATGTCGACCATCTACAAAGAAACCTCGCAAGGCGGTCTCGCGGTCAACGTCCCCGAGTGCTGACGCCCGCGCACTCGTCTTCTAACCGTCGCTAAAGACCCATCGCCTCTCGTAAAAACGCGTCGCTCTTTCTCAGCATCTGCTGACGGGCTGCTGAATCCTCGAGCTGATGATCGAGATTCTCGAAGGTGACCAGCTCACAGCGATCGTGGGCCGCGGTAAGCGCTGCGGCCATGCGCTCGGACTCCTGGTAGCCGACGTTGCGGTCCAGCGTGCCGTGAAACAGCAACACGGGGACCTTGATGCGTGCGGCATTCGGCAAGGGAGAACCGTCGCGCAGATGGGAGCCCTCACCCACGAATTGCTCGACGAGTTCGAAGTCACTCCAGTGCCGGTGTTCCTCCTTGAGCGCATTCAGATCGGTTACAGGCGCGATAGCGACGACCGCCTTGAACAGCGAAGGTTCGACCACCGCCGATTGCAATGCCGCGTAGCCGCCGTAGGACCAGCCTACGATTGCGAGCTTGTCCCTGTCTGCGATGCCTTGCGCAACCAGCCAGCGGCCTCCGTCGAGCACATCACCAATGGCGATCGGCCACGAACGAAACCCGTTTTTCTCGAACCAAATGTCGCCAAAGCCGCTCGAGCCCCGGTAGTTCGGCTGGAGAACGGCGAACCCGCGGGATGCAAAGAACTGCGCAAGCCAGTTGAAGCCCCAGAAATCGCGCGACGATGGCCCGCCGTGGGGCATGACGATGGCGGGAAGGCCTCGAGCGGTCTCCCGTCCGGGCGGCAGCGTAAGATAAGCGGGAATCATCGTCCCGTCGGCGGCCGGATATTGAATGGGTTTGACGGATGCCAGCGGCACTCCATCGAGCTGCTCACGCGCCGCCAGCAGCGGCCTGACCTGCTTAGCGGTGCGGTCGAACAGATAATAAGTTCCGGGATCGTTGTCGCTGCCGGCGAGTATGAGCAGCTTGCTCTCGTCCACGCTCGAGTCGGTGATTTTCAGATTCGGCTGATTCCGCAGCGCTCGTCCAAGCGAGGCATGGACGGCCTCGATCGCGGAGTCGAAATAGAATGCATACGAACGGTCGGTCGCATAATCCACACCGACCGTGCGATGCCGCCGGCCGATGTGTATAAGGCTGCCAACATCGACATCCGGACGCTCGTAGATCACCTCCTCGCGCATTGACCCATCGAGTGCGACTTTGTAGAGCGCCAGGCGACCGTCCTTCTTCTTGTAGCCCAGCGCAACGTTTTGGTCGGGATCGACGGCCACCGGTTGGAACCCCGTCCGATTGATCTCATCGAAATCACCGAGTGCGCGCCATTCGCGTGAGCCGACGGTGCGGTAAAGATAGTTGATGATACCGCTCACTTGGCCGCGGGAATTTCCCACCTGCAGACCCATGATGCGTACACTGCCGCGCCCGTCGCTGATGTAGCTGACCGCCCCGTCGCGCGGTGGCTCGACGCTCGTTCTCTGCAGTGTGCGCGTATCGATTCGATCGACGCCGAGACCCCGTTGCGCCGAACCGATGTGCGAGCCAAGGTGGTCGTCGGGCAGGTAAACCCGCGCCATCAGGACGATGCCGTCCTCATCGGGCAAAAGGTCGAGTACCTCACCGCCGTACAACTGCAAGCCGCGTGCATACGGACCTTGCTTCGTGCTCAAGAGCTTCAGGTTGCTGCCCTCCGCATCGACTGCGACCAGGCGCGTGAAAGAGACGAGTTCGAGATTGACTTTTTGCAGCCCGAGCACCGTGCAGATGAGCCGGGTATTGGAAACCCACTCGCAGCTCTGCAGGCGAAAAGGCTTGCCGTCGGACGCCAGCGCAGGGCGCGGATGGGGATTGCCATCGAGCCGCATGGTGTAAAGGCTCGCCCCCTGTCCGGCGGACGGTGCGATGAAGGCAATGTTCCCTCCATCCGGCGAGACGCTCACGCTGCTGACGCTCGGGCGCGAACCAAACGCCGCGGCCGCATCGAACTGTTTTTCACCCTGCGTAGCGGCCGATGCCGTCGCGCCAAGGGCCACAAGGAACAACAACCCGCGCATTGCGACCTCCCTGTCTATCCGGTAAAGGGCTACTATACAGTTCCTAACGGCATGGAACTGCTCTGTCCTGCGCGGTGATGTACATCGGCCCAATGCGAAGGGTCAGGGGTCGAAGTGCTAGCCGGTCGCCTGCAACCCCTGTGCGATCCCGCTGATGGTGGCGCGCAGCGCCCCGAATAGCGCCCGATCCTCGCGTCCCGTCTTGCGCCAGCGCTGCAATAGATCCACCTGCATGAGGTGCATGGGATCGATATAGGGGTTGCGCAATTTGATCGATCGCTGCAACGTCGGATCGCTGTCGAGCAGGCGCGCGGTGCCGCGCAGCCGCAGCACGTGCGCCACCGTCAACTCGTACTCCCTGCGGATGGGCTCGGCGTGCACGCGCAGCGCATCGCCGGCCAGCGCATCGTAGTGACCGGCGATTTCCAGGTCCGTGCGCCCCAGCATGGATTCCACATCGTCGAGCAGGTGCGCAAAGAATGGCCAATGCGCGACCATCTGGCCCACTGCGTCCTCGCCGTGCTGTTGCAGGGCCGCGGACAGGCCGCTACCGAAGCCGAACCATCCGGGCAGCATGTGGCGGCTTTGCGTCCACGCGAACACCCACGGAATGGCGCGCAGCGCCCGGATGCCGTTGCCGTCGGCGCGCGCCGCCGGGCGCGATCCGATGTGCATGCGCTCGATCACATCGAGCGGCGTGGCCGCGCGGAAGTAGTCGACGAACTGCGCGCTGCCGAATATCAGTTCGCGGTAGGCCGCCAGGCTGCGTGCGGCGATGGTTTGCATGACGGCCAGGTGCGCGGCCGGAATCGGCGGCCGCTCTCCGGCATGCGCCGTCGCCAGCGCCACGGAGGCGAACGTTCGCTCCAGCGTGCGCATCGCGATCGGCCGCAATCCGTAGCTCTGATTGACGACTTCACCTTGCTCGGTCAAACGCAGAACTCCGCGAATGGCGCCGTCCGGCACCGCCTCGACCAAGTTCTCGGTGCGTCCGCCGCCGCGCGCCGGCGTGCCGCCGCGGCCGTGAAAAATCAGCGCCTTGATGCCCGTCTCGCGCGCCGCTTCCAGCAACGCCGTCTGCGCCACCTGCAAGGCCCACCGCGAGGCCGCGATACCACCCTCCTTATTGGTGTCGGAATAGCCGATCACCACCATCTGGCGATCGCCGCGGGAGGCCAAATGCCGCCGGTAGGCGGGCTCGCGGTAAAGCGCGCGCAGCACATCCCCTGCCCGCTCCAACGAATCGATGGACTCGAGCAGCGGGGCTACATCGAGGGGCGACTCGCCGGTGCGTTTATCGGTGATATCGGCCCATCGGGCCAGCAACAGAACGGCGAGGACGTCTTCGGGCCCCTGCGCGCCGCTCACGATGTATTGGCCGATGGCGCGGCCGCCGAATTTATGCCGCGCCTGCGCGATGGCTTCGAACACCCAGAGACTGCGCCGGCCCACGGCATCGAATGCCGATGTCGGTCCCTGATCGCGAGCCAGCAGATCGCGCAGCTGCCGCAGCCGCTCCTGCGGTGCCAGCGCCGGCCAATCCGCGATATCGAGACCCTGTCCGATGACCTGGTCGTGAATGTGCGCGTGCTGTGTGACATCGAGCGTCGCAAGATGAAACCCGAAGGTGCGCACCCTGCGCATGAACCGCCGCACCAGAAAATATCCGGCGTGGCGGCCCCGATTCAGGGCCAAGCTGTCGGCCGCGAGCGCTATGTCGGCCAGCAGTTCGTCCGGGTTCTGATACGCGTTCGGCCGGCCCTCGTAGGTCGCCTTGAGGCGCTCGCCGATCTGGCCGAAGAACATGCGGTACGGCATGCGGTCGTGCCGCGCCGGCGCGAGCGCCTGAGCGCCCGGCAATATCGCGCTGTAGGAATCGATGCGGGAGGCCAGCGCGGCGCTCACGCCGACGCGGTTCGCGCTTTGGCTCAAGGTCTCGGCGAGCTGGCCGCATTCCGCAAAGTAAGTCGAGACGATCACTTGGCTGTGGCGATGCAAGGTCTCGCGGATGGTCTTGCCGTGCACGTCCGGATTGCCGTCCATGTCGCCGCCCACCCAGGAGCCGAAATGCAGAATGCTCGGCACATCGAGCGATTCCACCGGCACCGAGAACGCCTTCGCCAGCGCCGCCTCTATTTCCTCATAAAACAGCGGCACCACGCGGTAGAGAATGTCGATCAGGTAGAACAATACGTGCTCGCGCTCGTCGACCACCGTCAAGCCCTCACGAGGGTGCTCCTCGGTCTGCCAGATGCTGGTGATCTCGAGCCGCACGCGCGCCCACAAGGTATCCAATTCGCCGGGTGTCGAGGCCGGGTTGTGCCGGTCGAGCAGGTCCTGCGCGATGTGCTGCTGCTTGCGCAAGATGGTGCGCCGGGTCGATTCGGTCGGGTGGCCCGTGAACACCGGCTCGATGCTCATGGACGCGATCAATTCCAACGCCTGGGTCAGCGTGACGCCGTCGCTCTTCAGGCGCGCGATGCAATCGGCGATGCCGCCCGGCTGCGCGGTGCTGGAATCATTGAGATATTGGCGGCGCCGGCGCACTCGATGCACCTTCTCCGCCGTGTTCACCACCTGAAACCATATGGAAAACGCGCGAGTAAGGTCGGTGGCCGCCGCCGGCGATCGTCCCATGGCGCGCTTTTGCAAGCCGGCTTCGGCCGGCCCTGCGGCATCGTCCATGGAGCCGCCCTCGCGCCGCCGGATCGCCGCCAGCCGATCGCCCTCCACGAGCTTGAAGAACTCCTCGCCTCCCTGGTCGCGAAGCGTCTCCCCGATCAAGGTGCCCAGGGCATGCACGTCCTCGCGCAACGCCGAGTCCTTGATTGGAAATTGAATGCTTTGGCGATACATGGTGCTAGGCTCGCGATAGTGAATGGAGAAATACTACTATGAGCTTATTGGCGCAGATCGCTATATTTCTCGCCGCCGCGGTCATCGCAATCCCCATATTCCGCTACTTCAAATTGGGCTCGGTTCTCGGCTACCTGGCCGCCGGAATCATCATCGGCCCCTCCTGCCTGGGGCTCATCAGCAAGGTCGATGCCACCCAGCACATTGCGGAGTTCGGCATCGTACTCCTGATGTTCGTCATCGGCCTCGAGCTGCAGCCCTCGCGCCTTTGGGTGATGCGCAAGCCCATCTTCGGATTGGGACTGGCGCAGGTGCTGCTCACCACCGTGGGGCTGGCTTCGGCCGCCTACTTCGGCTTCGAGCAAACCTGGCAATCCGCGCTGGTCATCGGCTTCGGCCTGTCGATGTCGTCCACGGCGCTGGTGCTGCAATTATTGGCCGAGCGGGGCCAGCTCAATTCTCACTATGGCCGCTCCGCCTTCAGCATCTTACTGTTTCAGGACGTTGCCGTCTTGCCGGCGCTCGCCCTGCTGCCGCTGCTGGGTGCCGCCGCCGCCAAAAGCGCGGGCCCCGGAGGGTGGCTGGTGGTCAAGTTCTTCGCCGTGCTCGCGACCGTCATCATCGGCGGCCGCTACGTGCTGCGCCCCATGCTGCGAATCGTCGCCGCCACGCGCGTCTCCGAGGCATTCACGGCCGCGGGGCTGCTGGTCGTGATCGCAACCGCGCTGCTCGTCGGCCAGGTGGGCCTGTCGCTGTCCTTGGGCGCCTTTTTGGCCGGCGTTCTGCTCGCCGACAGCGAATTTCGCCATGAACTCGAGGCCGACATCGAACCGTTCAAGGGCTTGCTCCTGGGCTTGTTCTTCATCACGGTCGGAATGTCGGCCAATCTGCAGCTGGTCCGCGAGAAGCCGCTCACCCTTCTCGGCCTTACCGTGGGCTTCATGCTGGTGAAGGTCGCCGTGCTGCGCGGCATCGGCCGGCTCTCCGGGCTGCCGAACACGGCCGGCCGGGGCCTGGCATTCAGTCTGCCCTCCGGAGGCGAATTCGCCTTCGTGCTGTTCGGCCTCGCTGCGACCCTGGGCATCATGCATGACGAAATCGCAGAACTACTGGTATTGGTGGTCACCGGTTCGATGATATTGAGCCCGGTGCTTCTGTCGATTCACGACACCCTGTTCAAGAAAAAAGAGACGGACGGGCGGCCGTTCGATACGCCGGTGGAACTTTATCCCAAGGTGATCATCGCGGGCTTCGGCCGCTTCGGGCAAATCGTCGGCCGAATCCTCGCTGCCAGGCGGATCGCCTTCACGGCGCTCGAGGCCAATCAAACGCAAGTCGACTTTCTGCGCCGTTTCGGCAACCAGGTTTTCTACGGGGACGCCTCCCGCTTGGAATTGCTGCGCGCCGCGCACGCCGAGAACGCCGAGGTCTTCGTGCTCGCCATCGACGACGTCGAGGCCTCGGTTCGTACGGCGGAGCTGATCCGCAAGCATTTCCCGCACTTGAAGATCTTCGCGCGCGCGCGCAATCGCCAGCATGCATTTCGGTTGATGGATTTGGACGTGCGCTACACCATTCGCGAGACGCTGGGATCGAGCCTGGAGATGTCCGGCCAGGTGCTCGAGGCGCTGGGACTGTCCAAATCGAAGGCGATGGACACGGTGCGCCGATTCCGTGCTCACGACCAGATCACCATGGCGAAGCAGCAGGCGGTGAAGGACGATGAAAACAAGTTCCTGCAGACCACCCGAGAATCCGCCGAGCAATTGCTACAGCTGTTCGAGAGCGACGCCGCCCGGCCCGACGAGCCGGCCGCCTGACCCCGCGCACCTCAGCGCGGGTTGTTGAGCAGCACCGTGGTGTCGAAGCTCTCGAAGCCCATGAGAACGCGGCGATAGGCGTTCTGCATGATGCGCTCGGCGTTCTTGTCGGTGCGCGTGCCGAGCAGCATGCGAATGACGACGTCGTCCTGGGGACGGGCCGCATCCTCGCCCAATATTTGGTAGGCGAAACGCGCCAGCCGCTGATTCATTTCATTGGCGAAGCGCAGGCGCACCGCATCGTTGCCGTCGCCCGCGCCCACCTTGGCTTCCTCGGCCACCTCGAAAATCAGGCGCGCCACGAACCGAGCCTTGTCGACCAGGCCCAAGTCGCTGAAGAACTCGATTTCTGATTGGATGTTCATCCGGCGGGGAAAAAATCGATGGGTTTGGTGGCCGTGAGAGTCGCAACATCCTTCGCCTCGAACCTGAACAGGCGGACGCGCGCCAGCAGCTTGGTCTCGAACTCCTTGTCGTTGAGATCCGAGGAGACGATGCGCGCCGAGGTGATCTCGCCGGACGGGGCAATGGTCAGTTCCAGCACGACCTTGCCTTGCAATGCCGGATTGTCGCGCAGGGCGCGCGCATACATGGAATCGATGGCACCTTTGTTCTTGGTGAACACCAAGGCGATTTCATCCGCGCTGCGCGACGCCTTGCCGCTGCCGCCGGCGCGCGTGGCTGCCTGGCCGGATGTGCCCAAGTTCGGGTCCTTCACCTGCGTCGTGTAGATGCCGCGCAGCGAGCCTGAGCCCGCGGCCAGGCCGCTGCTGGTGGGTGCGCTGATGCCGCCGCTGGTGCCGCCGGCCTTCGAGGTGATGATATTTCGCGTCACCACGCTGACATCGCCGGGATCGGTGGTCTTGGGCTGATCTTTCGCGAATTTATCCAGGTCGACCTGATCGCGCAACGCCGCCAAGTCATCCATGCTCGCCAGCAACCCGCTCTTCGAGGCCTTCACCCGCGCATCCACGGGCGGCGTCGGCTTGGCCGTAACCGGCGCCTTCTCGATGGGCTTTTCCGGCTTGGGAGGCGGCGGCGGCGGCGGGGGCGGCGGCGGCTCCATGACCAGCTGCACCACCCTCTCGGGCAACGATTCGGTGTTCACGACCCGCTCGTGGCGCGGCAAGAAGGGCAGCAAGACCGCGAAAATCGCGAACACGATGGCGAGGTTGCGCAGAATGCTGCGAAAGCGCCGTTCCATTTCCTCCGACGGCGACCACGGCAGCTCATAGCGCCGGTAGTACGGCGTGAGGCCGGTGGCTATGCGTTGCGCGGGATTGGCGGCGGTCATTTAAGTCGCCGCCCTTTCGCGCTCGACCACGGCGAAGGACACTTTGCCGTATTCGGCTTCGCTGCATGTCAGCATGATTTTCTTCAGCACGCTGTAAGGAATGCTCTTGTCGCCCATGATGGTGACTTCGCGCTTGGAGATGTCGGTCTTCTGCGCGCTGTTCAGGCTGCGCTCGTTCTGCGCCAGCAGCGCAGCCTTGAGCGGCGCGAAAGAGGGTCCCTGATTGGCCGCGACGGCGTTCAGCGAGCTGATTAATTGCCCGTCCACGTACACCGAGTCCTTGGTGATCATGACCACCACGGCGGCACTCGGCTTGCGGTCGGACAGTGACTGAGGAATCGATATGTTCTTGGTGTTCGGCAGTATGTCCACCTCCGCCGTGTGCGCCAGCAGGAACACCACCAAGATGGTCATCATGTCGATGAAGGGAATCAAGGCGAAATGATTCGCGCCATGCCTGCGCTGCCGATGGCGTTTGATGCGGTAGGACATCATATGGGCGCATCCGCAATGGCGATGTCCGGAAACAGCTCCGCCTTGGAGAACGGCGCCACCGGCAGCTGATACACGCGAACCGCGTCCATGACCTGCACCAAGGTGTCGTAGTTGACTGCGGGGCCGGGCAGGATGGTGGCGTCGGTCATCTGCGGAAATTGCGATTTGACCCGCCGCATGAATTCCGACAGACCGGCGTAGTCGTAGCCGGCCGCGGTATTGGCCAATGTCTTCAAGGGCCCGGAGTTGCGGTCGTTGATCACGAGATCGTCGGGACGAATGATGACTTCGAGCTTCAGCCCCTTGGGCAGGTCGAGCGGAGCGGCATTGCTGCTGGCGGGCAGATTCAGCTGAAGAATGTTCGTCTTGGAAAACACTGCGGTAAATATCAAGAAGAACACCAAGATCACCATCATGTCGATCATGGGCACGATGTTGAGGTCGTCACGTCCCTGGTGGTAGCGGGCGTGATTGCGTCGGACGAGGCGCGCGGACTTTGACTTCATTGAGCGCTATCCTGGTGCGGGTCTCGGGCTAGATGGTGCCGCGGGCGGCGGCCGGAGCGCGGGCAGCGGGCGCAGCCGCAGCCGCGGGCTCATGGGACGGCCGGTCGGCTTGCCGCTCGGTGATGGAATTCAGGAATTTTACCGATGCGATCTCCAAGCTGTCGATCAGCGAGGTGGTCTTGGATTCAAGAAACATGTGCGCCGTGAGCAGGGTGATCGCCACCGCCAAACCCGAGGCGGTGTTGTTCATCGCCACCGAGATGGCCGCCGCCAGCAAGCTGGCCTTCTCCGCCGGGTTCGCGGTGGCCACCGCGCTGAAGGCGCCGATCAGGCCGGTGATGGTGCCGAGCAGGCCGATCAACAAGCCGACGTTGGCCAGCGAGGACAAGTAGTGAGTGCGCTTCTCGATGCGCGGAATGACCTCGAGCAGGCTCTCATCCATGGCCTTTTCGATGTCGTCGCGGCGGCGCGCGCTCGCGACTCGGGCCACCCCGTAGTTCAGGATGGTGGCGATGGACGCTTTGGAGTTCTGCGTCAGGCCCACCACCTGCTTGAAATTGCCGGTGCTCAAGGCGGGCACCAGGTCCTCCCACAGGCTGCGGTTGCGAAAGGTTTCACGTGTCAGATACACGTACCGCTCGATCGCGATCGATACCCCGACCACGAATATCAAGGCCAGAGGGTAGAGGAACACTCCTCCGTCCTTGAAGAAATTGACCACGGAATTCATGAAATTCATCTGCGCGCTCCTAAAAAATGCCCTTCCGCTCCGAACTGAGATTCAACCAGATTCTGTACAATTATCGGCGGACTTACTTCTCACCCTGCTGCGCCGGCTTGGGCGGCGCACCATTTTGAGACGTGTCTGCTTGTACGGCGTGGTAATAAACGACCTCGCGTTTGAATACATCCCGATCCACGGGTGCAAGAATTTCATCTACCAGGCTGTTCATCGGCTTGCCGGCCAGATCGCCGATGTCCGATTTCTTCCAGGGAACGATATACATGACCTTTGGCTGCTCGCGGTCGCCCGTGACGGTCGCCGTGCCCAACTCGAGCCGATCGACCTTGGAACCTGACTTCTGGCCCGCTCCCGTTGCAGTGCGGTCGCCCGATGCCCGGGGCGCTGCGGCACTGCGGCCCGGCGCGGACGCGGCGGCGGGCGCCGGGCTCGCGGTGACGGGGGGGCTCTCTGCGGGCTGACCCGCGTTCACCGGGCCCGAAGTGTCCGCACGCGGCTCTCCGGCCTCGGATTGCGGGGTCGTCTTGGCCGGCTTGCCCGTAGAGGCAGCCGCTGCTGCATCGGGCGCCGGCGTGGGCGTGCCCGCCGGCTGCTGCGCCATGACGGCCGCCGATCCGGCACCGTACAAAGCCATCAAACAAATCTTGATTATGCTGTTCAAGTGGCCTCCTTCTGGGGCACCGCGGGGGGTGCCGTTGGGGGTGCCGCCGGCGCCGCGCCCGGGGCAGCCGTCGGTGCCGTCCCCGGTGGTGCCGATGCCGGTGTCGTTGCGGGGGCCCGTGCCGGCGCTCCGGTGCGCTTGCGCAATTCCACCAGCCAGCCGGTGACCTGTTTGTTCTCACCGGCGATTGCGACATAGCGCTCGAACTCATCGAGCGCCTTTTTCGGCTGCTCCAGATATAGATCGTAAAGCACGCCCAGGTTCAAATGCGCCGGAGCGTAGTTGGGATCGGCAGCTATCGTACGCTGATAAACCGCTTCGGCTTCCGTAAATTTGCCGAGCTTACGCTCGACGATACCGAGTTCATTGCCGGCCACCACATTGGTCGGACTGTGTTCGAACGCGGTCTTGAAGGCAGTCTCTGCCTCGGGAAGTCTTGAATCGCGCAAGTACAGCAGCCCCAAGTTCAGCTGCGGCCCCGTCAATTGAGGATAGCCGACGACCAGCTCCTTGAATTCCAGCTCCGCATCGGTATCGCGGCCCGATTTCATGAACTGCAGCGCCTGCGCGTACTGCTGTGCCGCACGCTCGGGTATGGGCGCGGCGTCGGCTGGGGCCGTCGCAGCCGCGCCGCTCGCGGCAGCCGAACCGGTCGCGGCAGCCGAACCTGGCGCGGCAGCGGCGCCGGACGCCGCGGCGGCGGCGGATTGGGCCGCAGACTCGCTTTCCGCGGCCGCGCTCGACGCCCGCGGCGGCGCGCTGTGACAGGCGGCGAGCAGCGCCAGCGCTGCGGCGCTAACGAATCGATTCGACCAGCTGCTCACCGATTTCCACCTTGCCGTAACGGCCTGGATTGAGTTGCGCCAACGCGGCAAAGCTCTTCTGTACCCATTCATCGTAGGTACCGTCCTTGGTGCGCGCCGCGTTCACTTCATGCAATTTGATCGCCTTCTCTTCGAACGGAAAGGCCTGCTCCTCGAGCAATACGTCGTACTGCTCCAATTCGTCCTTGTTTAGATTTCTCGGCCGCTCCGAGCTCATCAAGTCTTTGCCCAATTGACGATACAGCTCGGCGCTCTCGAAGGTCGCCGCGGTCGTGACGTCGGCCACCTGGTAATCGGCCGCCTGCTCATAGGCTTTGAGCGCCGCCTCCATGGACTTGCGCTTCTCGGCCAGCGACTTCTTGAGCGGCACCACGAGTTTGATGCTCTTGAACTCCTCGCGCAGCGGGATGGCCAAAGTCAGCGTCGCTTTGGCCGCCAAAGCGCGGCTGCGATCGGTGCGCGCCGCGCCCGCCGCCCGATCCGCGGCGATGATGTCCTTCAGCCAATAATCCCGAGCCGCAGTATCGCCGGCCTTAGCCGTGATCAAGCTCAATTTGTTGCGCGCTTCCATCGCTGGGTTCAGAGGCTGCGGGAAATGCTTTACGAATGCCTCGAGCATGGCGCGCGACTTCGCCGTGTTGCCCGACTTGTCGTACAGATCCGCGGCTTGCAGCGTGGCTTCGCGCTGCACGTCCGGCGCCTCGCCCGGCGTCTGTGCAATTTGCTCGAACTCCACGGCCGCTTGACCGGGGTGATTCGACTCGGTGTAGGCCACGGCGAGATTGCGCGTGACATCGGCCTGCAGCGGGCTTTGGGGGAAATTACGGCGAAAGCCCTCCAATACGACTATGGCCCGATCCCATTGCTTGTCCTTGATGAGCAGCGCCGCCGCATCGAAGTCCGCATTCGCGCGGACTTTCGAGGTCGGCGCCAACGCCGACACGCGCAAAAAATCATCCACCGCCGCCGCATTGTCGCCGGACTTGCTCTTCTGCTCGCCTTGCTTGTAAATCGACGCGGCGAGCCGCTCGACGATCACCGCGCGCTCGGGGTCGCTGGCGGGCATCAGCGTCTGAGCATGGGCATACGCGGTCTCCGCCTTATCGAAGACGCCCTGCTCGAAATTCGAGTTGCCAATCACCGTCCAGGCCACCCGCTGCTGGGTGGAGTTCACGGGGGGCTGACGCGCCAGCAGCGCCTCGGACGCGGCGACCGCCCGCGGATAATCTTTGGCCGCGTACAGATCCGTGGCGGCCCGCGTCAGCACCTGCGCACTTTCCGGATGATCCGGGAAGGTCTTTGCGAATTTCAGCGAGCTGTCGATGTTGCGGTTGTGAACGGCCGCCTTGGCCTCTCCGCTCAAAGTCTCTTCCTGTTTGCCGTAGGCAATGATGGCGGCGTAACCCGCCGCCGCGGCCTTCTCGTGATTGCCGTAGTGATACGCCGTGCTTTCGTATTCCTTGGCCGCATCCTCGTATTGCTTGCTCTCGAACAAGGTGTCCGCAAGCAGGAAATTGGTGACGGCCGAATCCGGATCATCCGGGAAGGAGGTCAGGTAGCTGCGATACCACTTCGCGGCTTCCTGATAATCCGCGACGTTCTTGGTGCGCTGCGCCTGGGCATGGTAGTACTGCGCCACGTCCTTGAGGTTGGTCTTGAGCACGGCCACCACTTTCGGTTCGTTCTTGGGCTCTCGACCCTGCCAGTAGGCCGTGCCGAAACTGTAATCTTCCACGAACTCCTTCTTGCCCTGCAGCACGAGTTGCGGAAAGCCGCCTTTCTGGTAGGCCTCGATTGCTTGCATCTCCAGCAACGGTGCCTTCTCATTGTTGCGCTCCTGTGAAACGAAGGCACGATAGCTGTCCGCTGCGTCCGTGTAGCGCTCCTTCTCCATATAGAGATCGCCCAGGCGCGCATAGAGGAGATACGAGTAGGGCCGCGGCAGCCGGCCGGGCGGCGTGAGATGCTTGACGAAAGCGTCGATGGTTTTCGGGCCATCCAGATAGGAGAAGGTGATGCTCATGACGCGAAAGGTGTCCTCCACCAATTCGCGGTTCGGACGGCTCAGCGTCTCGAGCTCGATCAGCTGGTTCGGATCGTGCTTGGATACCAGCATCGAATCGAGCACGCCCGCAAAGGAATCCAAGCTGCGCTCGTTCTCGCCCTGCTTGAACAGCGACCAGCCGTGCTTATAAAGACTTTGGTTGTAGAACGCGGACGATGTCCCGATCTTGATGACCGCCTCATACGCCGTCTGCGCCTTCGGATAGGCCTTGTCCGAGAACAGCAATTCGCCGCGCCGAAACTGTGCCTCGTCGATGTAATGGCTGTTGGGATAGCTTGCCGTCAGCTGATCCAAGGATGCCAGCGCCTTGTCGGGCTGGGCATTGAGTTCGTAGGCGCGCGCCAGCTGGTACAGCACCGAGTCGTTGCGCTCGTACTTCGGATAGGTTTTCAGCAACGCCGAATACAGGTGAATGGCTTCCGTGGCGCGCAAGCCCTCGTTGGTCACGAGCTCATGCTCGATGCGCTCGGACTCGGAACTCTCGAGGTTGAGGTCTCCCAGGCGCCGCAGGGCCTCCGCTCGCAGCGCAGCGTCCCCCGCATTCAGGTCGAGAAAGCGCCGATAGCTGTCCATGGTCTTGTTGTCGTCGACATTCTTCGGCGGATCGGTGTTCACATCGACTTGCTGCGCCTCGAGATCCTTGATGGTCGGCGGATTCTTGTCCGCGGCATGGCCCGGCAAAGCCAGAAGCGCGGAGGCCAGCACCGCGGCGCCCAGCGCGCTCGCAACCGCCGGCGCGGCCGATGCACGCATCACGGCTTCACCGCCTTCGACTTGTCGTTCGCGGCATGGTCGTAAATCGCCGCCAATTCATAGCGCGCCTGAATCTGGTACGTCGCGATGCGCTGCTTTTGGCCCTCGAGCTCACCGATGGCGAGCGCCTGCAAATATCGATTCTGCTGTCGCGACACGTCGGCAAGACGTTGCTGCAATTGATCCATCCGGGCGCGTATGTCGGAGATTCGCCCCGCGTAGGCACCGGTGTCGGTCGGCACGCCGGCCCGTGCCTGCCTCACCAGCACGGCCCGCTTTTGAGTTTCCTTGAGTTCGGCCTCGAGTTCCTTCACCGACCGCCGCTCGTTCCACAGCCTGGCTTTGAAGCTCGACGACAGCCGCCAATACATGACGCCCTTCATCAGGCGGAGCTTCTCCCGCATCTCGGCGAGATCCGGGTCGTCCGGATGCGCCGCGAGATAGTCCTCGATGCGCTTCAACCGCTGCCAAGTACGCTGCTCCTCCGGCGTCCCCAAGGCCGCAACGTCGTTGGACTGCTCGATTTCATTGATGCGCGACTCGAAATCCACGCGCTTTTGTGTCAGGCCGTCGAGATCGGTCGCCGCCATGACGGCATCTGCCTTCGGCACGCGCTCCCGGTACGCCTCCTGGCGGGTATCGAGCATGTCATCGAAGGCCGATACGTCTTCGCGCCAACCATCCAAATTGCGGCTCATAAAATTGAGTTCGCGATAATTCTTCAGGCCTTCCTGGAACTCGTTGCTGGCCAACAGCGCATACAAATACCGCGACTCAGGCGCATTCGGCAGGGTCGTGAGCTGCCAATACCACGTCAATGTGTCCTTTTTGTCGTCATCCAACAGGCGGTCGAGCAAATGTCCGTTGCGAATCTGCCGCGATCGAGTCGTCGATCAGCTTGAGCTCCGCATCGAAGGACTCGATGGCGGAGTTGTAGTATTCCGCGGCCTGGCCCGTCGCCGACAATTGACTGTACGCATAGGGCACCGTGAGAAAGGACTCCTGCACCGCCGAGTCGAGCAAGCTGCGCTTGCGCAGAGTGAGCCACGGGACCAGCGCGCGCTTGAATTCACCCGTCCCGGCGTCCGCCCAGCCGACCCCGAGCAGCGCCTTGCTCGAGAAAGGACCCTCGAGACGGATGCGCTCCAGGATGGGTTTTGCTTCCGCCGGCCGCTTGGCCTGCAACAGTGCGAATCCCAAGGCCAGATTGGCCTTGTCCTTGAGCGACAGCAGCTCCTCGCTGCGGGTCTCGATGCGCCCCACCCGATCGAGATACGGCAGGGCGTCGGCGAGCCGGTCCGTGCGCACCAAGGCCACGCCTAAGTTGAATTGTGCGTAGGCGGTCCAATCCGCGGCACCATGCCAATTGCTCAGCGCCGCGATGGCACCGTCGTAGCGCCCCTGCCGCATCATCAGCTGCGCCAGCAGCATGTAGCGCTCGGCGCTGATACGCAGGTCGATTTTGTCCGAGACTTGGCGCAGGGCACGCTCGGACTCGGCCCAGTAACCGCGTTGATACCAGACCTTCCCCAGGTAGAACCAGGCCTTGTTGCGCACCGCTTCGGAGGTGTTTTGGTTCAGCAGCGCTTCGAAGATCTTGCCGGCTTCGACATGCTCGCCCAGCGACAGATACAGGCCGCCCAGCAAAAGCTCCGCTTCGCCCTGGGTGTGAGGGATGCGGCCGAGCTGGCGCGCCGCGAGCAAGCGTGTAATCGAATCGAAATAATCGTCCTGAAAGAAATAGAACAGCACATCGCCGTAATGCAGGTCCTTCACGTCCTGCGGAGGCAGGCCGTCGGGATCCGGCTTGACGTTCGTGGCGTGCGCACCCGCCGCCGGCAGCGCCAGCAGCAATGCGCTCAGAATGAACGGCCGGAGACTGTTAATCACACGCTGCACGCATCATTCCCAATCTTTGATCATGAACTCTGGCTGATGCTTGGCCACGCGATCCGTGATCTTGAGTTCCAAATACTTGGCGCCCACGCCCTTGTCGAAGTTTATCGTGGCGCCGCGCTTGTAGTCGCGCTCCTGCGGGCCCTTGCCCGTGAAGAAAGCGACCAGCTCATGCTTGCCGACTTTCAGATTTCCCAGGTAGATTTGCTGCACGCCGCCCTTGAGCAACGCATCCGCCTCGCGCGCGGTATACAAGTAATTCTTCACTTCCTTGTTATCGATCTTGACGGTCACGGAATCCAAAGCAAAAAACGTGCCGACATCCATGGACACGTACAGGGCAACCTGTGTGTTGGCAGGGAACAGCAACTCCTCTTCCAGCACGAACAGATCCTTGTTCAGATCGATGACGTCCTTCTTCAGCCCCTGCACCTCCTGATCCAGAGTCTTGAAATCGGCGGGCGGCGCGTCGGCCGGGGGCGTTTCGGACGTGGCGGCGGCGGGTGCGGCGGTGCTGGGCGCGACGGCAGTGGACGCGCCGGCGGCGGGTGCGGCGGCGCTGGGCGCGACGGCAGTGGACGCGGTGGCGGCAGGCGCGGCGCCTGTGGCCGACGCCGCGGCGCCCCAGGCACAGGCCAGCAAGGTTCCGCGCAGGATGATCGACACAACTCGATACTTGGAATTCATAGAACTGACCTGTTGCTTATTCGCGCAGCAATTCACGGATGTGATCAAGATAAGCGCGCTCGTCGCCGCGCTTGAAGCCGACGTTGGTGTAGCGCACGACGCCCGCGCGATCCACCAGGATGGTCATCGGCATTTTCTGCAGTAAGTACTCTCGGCCGATGTCCGAACCGGTGTCGAACATGATGGGATACGATACTTTCATGGCGCCCGCGAACTCGCGTGCGCGGACCAGATCCTCGTCGACGGAAACTCCGAGCACAACCAAACCGGCACGCTCATAGGTGGTGTTGATGCGGTCGAGCGCCGGCATCTCCTGCCGGGAGTCGCCGGCCCATCGCGCCCAAAAATTCACCAATACCACCTGACCGCGAAATTCGGACATGCGCAAGTTGTTGCCGTCCATCGCCTTGAGCACGAAGTCCGGCGCCTCCTTGCCCAGCAGCGTCGGCGCAGCGGCGATCGACGGAACGGTCGATGCGGCGCTGAGAATCAGGTAGCCGGCGAGCAGTACTCTACGCATGCGGCGACGTCGTTGAGCCGCGGCCGAAGCGCGGCGATGAATCACTCACTCTGGTAACCCCGCTGTCCTAGACCTTTAGCTCTTAAAGTAGGGCCCCGTACCGGAAGCTTTGCATCTTCGCTCGTCAGCGAATTCGCCCACATCACAACTTATGCAAAATCGCAGATGCGGGCCCTAGTGTCAACGCAACAACCGGCCGCTTCATTAGATTTCTGCATGACTTGGCGCACATTCGTGGAAATTGGTCGAAATTCGGCGAGCACGGGCGGCGCACGGCGCCGTCGCGGGTGCGAACTCGATTCATTACAAGCGACCGGCTGCCACGCAACAACCCTGTCTCTGCTTTGAGACAGCCTGCCCGCGATCAACCGGGAACTTTGCCGTTCACCAGACTCGCCAGCGGTTGAAAGGAAATCAACGACTGCAGTGCGGCGCCGGTACCCAGCGTGTTATTCACGTTCGGCGCCGGATACAGAGTGGGGAAATTCGCCGCGGCCGAGGTGCTGTGCAGTGCCATGTAGTTGAGAACCACCGTCTGCACCAAGTTGAAGACATTGTTTCCCGCCGGGCTGCTGGTCGTATTTTGCGAACCGTCCGGATTGCAATAGCCCAGCTGCAGACTCATTTCCGGATTTTTCTGCGCCGGCTGCGGCTTGGCTTTGGGGTCGTAAACCAAGAAATAGGTCGCCGCCACATTTTGGTTGTCGGCGGTCCAAACGCACTTGTCGCGGCCCGCCACCGAGGTGTCGATCATGCCGCTGCTGGCCAGCGAGCCGTCGCTGAACACATAGATCATGACCGGGCTGCCCACGCGCGCGGCATATTCCAGGCAGGCGCCGATACACTGGCCCGCCGAGAAATCCCGCGTCTCGCCGGTGGCACGCTCGCCCGTATGGTAGTCGAAGCCGTCCAGTTGGATGGTGCCGGCCGCGGCGTCGCCGTCGATGACCAGCTTCATGACGGCGGCGGTCTTCTGGAAATCGGAGTTGCCCTGGTACTGAGCCGTCGTGAATATTCCGGTCGAACCGACGATGTTCGGATCGACGTCCGGATCGATGGCGCCGGGGCTGGGGTACCTGTTGAGAAGATAGGCCGCCTTGGTGTAGGCGCATGCCTGCGTTCCGCTCGGTCCCAAGGCCAGTGCATTGGCGTTGGCCACGGTGGGCGCACCACCCGGCAGACCGCTTCCATAGGCCGTGACCGTCGAGTACTTGGCATCGCTGATGCGCTTCATGGACATGAGCACATTGGTCACGTCGGTCGGGACGGTGATCGGCCCGGTTGGATTGGGCAGCAAGGTGCTCAGTTGTCCGGTGTTGACCAGGCCCTGCGAATCGGTGGAGTCCGCAATCTTCGTGGGCTGAGCGGCGATATTGATCATCGTCGGCGGCGCCACCGAGTTGCCGCCGGAAACCGAACTGTCGGAGCCGATCAGGTTGAGCAAAGCGCCTCGGGCGCCGACCTGGTAAATGCCGTACATCGGATTGTGAGGGTTATCGCCGGTGTCGTTCTGCGATAGGGCCGGTATCACCGTCCCGGTGGTATTGGTCATCGCCGAGGCGGTCTTCACCACGCTCTTCATGCCGCGCAAGTGACCGCTGTCCGAATGGAACCGCAGCCCGAAGGTGCTGTCGACGAAACTCCCGGTGGTGCTGGAATTGGGGACCATGGTGCCCGGCAAACCCTGCTTGTTGTAGCCCGCCACGCTCAGAAAATCCAGCTGCCCGCCGGGGCCGCCGGCCAAGACATTCGACCCGAGGATATTGCCGCCGCCCGACAAGTCGAAGCAGATGAAGGGAATCAGGCCGGCGCCCGCCGTGATCTGACAGGCGGTGATCGCGCTTTGAATGTCGGTGGGCAGCGGCGGCGCCGTCGCGAACGCCGACCGCGGATCGGCGAGCAGGCTGACGATCGAGGGCATGAGCACCGTCGCGCCGCCGGTCATGAAGCTCTGCGCAATGAATTGCCGCCGCGTCTTCGGCCGCGGGTGATCCGGATGACGGAGCGGTTCGTGCAGTCCCAGGCCCTTGGGTATTATCCGGGATATCTTGCGCATGTGAAAAGCCTCTTCGTTTCGTCTTGCTTAATTGATCGACATGTCGGCACTGCCGAAGGCCGCGGCACAGGCCGCGCTGGTCACTGCCATGACCCGCGCCGTGTTGTTGCACGGACTGCTGCCGGCGCAGAGAATGCCGATCAGGTTATTGAGCTCGGTGGTGACGGTCGATGCTGCCGGCTGGCTGGCCATGCCGACCGCTGGCATCTGGCCGGCGATGCTGGTACCGAGCACCCTCGCCGCGAGCGCGCTGGTGACCAGACTGGTCTGTGCCGGGAACGTCGAAGCGTTGAAGGTCACGCCCGGGAACATCTTCGCCGCCAGCGTCGGGGTATTGACCATGGTATTGCAATACTGAATCGCGAGCTGCGCGGTACCGACCTGGTTGGCGGCCGAGAAGGCCTCGAGGGTCGGCACCGAAGGCAGCTGCTGCTGCACTCCCTGCATACCCTGATAGGTGGCGTTCACCACCGCATTGGTGACCGGAACGCCGGTGAGCGCCGCCAGGGTCGAATTGACCGACGCAAAGGTACGCACACCGACATCCGCCATCACCGGGCCCAGCGGCATCGGCGGGGTCACCGGTGTGGGTTCGACGATGGGGTAGGACTGACTGCCCAGAGTGTCGAATTGCAGGAAGAACACATCGGTGAGCGGCCCGCTTTCCAGGCCGACGACGGTGCCGACGTTGGACAGCACTTCACCCTGCGAGGTGTAGTTCGCCGCGGTGATCGAGGTGTTCAGAGGCACATAGGCCTGCCCCACCTGCGGAATCGCACCGTTGACGCCGATGCGCATGCCCGCGATGGGGATGCTGCCCGGCTTGGCCGTCGCATCCAGGGAAATGAAGGTGGGCTGGTAGAACAGATAGCTGTAGCTGTCGTACTGGCTGACGGTGAACATGATGTAGGACTGAGACACGCCCGTGATGCCCGCCACATTGAACAGCATGTAGTAGCGCTGGCCCACACCGGCGTTGTAGTTCTGCAGCACCTGCGCCGCGGTCATGGCACGGCTGTGAACGGCCACGAACTTGATCAAGCCCTGCCAGGAGTCGTCGCCGGACACTTCATTGCCCAGCACGAGGGCAAAAGAGGCGTCCCAGTTGGAGATGGTGCCGCCCTTCTGCGGATCCGTCACATTCATATTCACCCCATTGACGTAGATCTGGCGTCCGTTCACCGGGTCGTAGGTCAGCACCACATGCTGCAACGAGGCCTGCAGCACCATGGCAGCATCCGGAGTCTGCAGCTGCGGCATGCCGTTGAGGTCCGAATTCGAGCCGCGCAACATGAAGTCATAGTCTTGATTGGTCTGGCCCAGCGTGAAATTGCGCGTGGTGTCGCCGCCCGAATAGCTGACCATGTAGGAATTGTTGGCCGCAACGAGGGCGGGCGCCACCCAGGCCTCGACCGAGAACTCGCCGGTGGCCTGAATCAGGCTGTAGAGCTTCGAACTCGCCGAAGTGTTTGCCTGCGCCTTGCCGCCGGCACCCACATTGATGCCCCAGCCGCCGGCCCAGGTCACATTGCCGGTGATGGTCAGATCCGCCGCCGGATCGATGCCGCTGGTGTCGTAGGCCACATATCCCGTGCCGGTCTCGAATTCGTACTTGGCGATGGTGTCGGCATCGTAACGGTTCGCGCCGCTGGCCACCGTGCCTTGGGTGAGCGTCAGCGCTTTGCTGACGACGTACGACGGGTTGATGTTGGTCGGGGTCAGGCTTTGTGCGAACGCCTGAATCTGGGCCAGCATGGCCGCCGCGTTGGCTGCGCAGTTGCTCCAGCAGTTGTGGTTGTCGATGGCCAGCCGTTGAAAGAAGCGCGAATTCGTGCCGCAGGCCGGCGGCGCCGTGCCGGCGATGAAAGGCGAGCAACCGGTGAAGTCGATTTTCGGTATCGCGGCCTGGTAATCGGCCAGGATTTGAGTGACCGGCCCGGCGAAGTAAGGCGACTGCGGCGCGGAGGCGTTCGGCGAATGGCAGCCGGAGCAGTATTGCCCCGTCAGCGTATATATAGTGTTCTCGTACTCGACCGGCGACGCCGGGAAATTCAAGCTCTGCCCCACCGATTGAACAGGCGGCGCGGTCAGCTGCACCTGGGTGGCGGACGCAGCCCCGGTGGCGTTCGCCCAGTTGCTGATCCAGGTCGTCAAAATCTGGCCGCAGGCACTGTTGTCCGCCAGCCAGCAATTGTGGCCGCCGCTCACCTTGGTGACGATGAGCGATTGGGCGGGCTGCGCCAGATTGACCACGGTATTGGCCTGCACATAGGCGAGATTCACATTGTCGCTGCGGGCGAAGTTGGGCATCTGGGCGGGCGTGGTCGCGTTGTGGCACTGGCCGCAACGGTTCTGCGCGCGCACATTGCTCCAGAAACTGACGTCGAAAGCCTGAACATCGGCGGTTGCCGGCGCAGGCCCCGTGTAGGAATTGACCGTGCTGGTCCCGCCCCCGGCCCCCGGGGTGGCTAGCGTCGGAGAGGTGCCGCCGCTGCAGGCGCCCAGGGCGAGGGAGGCCGCCAGGGCGAGCAAGCCGGTGATGCGTGTTGCGTTCATGCTCAAGTCCCCATGCAGTAGGCGGCGCTCTGCGCGAAGACCTGCCGCAAGTTATAACCAGTCTGGAACGAGGTGATCATCCCCGAGACCGCCGTTACGTCGGCGGCACTGCTCGGCGCGCGCAGGCACACATCCTTGAACACCCGGGTTACTTGGCAGGTGGCGAAGGCCTGGCTGCTGGCGAGTTCCTGTCCCAGGGACTTGGCGCCTTGGCCGCTGCCCGTTAGAGCGCCGCTCCACCCGAGGACCTGGTTCGGCCCGGTGCGCCAGCGGTTGCTCCAGCTATCGTCCGGCGTGACGAAGCCCTGCGGGAAATTGGTGTTGTTGATGGAGTATTTCGGCTGCACTTGCCCGGCGGTGTACACGATCTGGCCGATGGGCCAGGCGGTGGCCCCGATCTCGCTCGCGGGGTAGGTGAAGTTGTAGTAGGCGAAGGCCTGCGCCATGGGGTCCATGCCGCTGTGGCAACCCACGCAGTTGGTCAAGAACAAGGAACTGACGCCCCCCGGGCTGCGGGTCACGTCCTGGCGTATCCGGTCGGGAGGCCGGGTCGTGTCCATGACGGTGGGCATGTCATTGCACAGGTGATTCATCATGGTGAAGCGGAACATGGCGCGATTCGTGCCGTTGACGAAGAAGGCGCTGGCTGCGCCGCGGGTCGTCATGACGCCGGCGGTGGCCGCCGCCGGGATTCCGCTGAGGGAGGACTGAGTGGTCGGGGTCAAGGCCGTGCTCAGATCGACATTGTTGTCGTCCATCGCCTGATACAGGTTGTTGTTCGCCGGCGAGTACGCCGGCAGGCTGTAGGTGGACGTGGCGCTGGCATTGGCGATGTACACGAGGTCGGCGCTGAGCAAGGTGTTGAACGGGACGTTGTCGCGCACCATGCCGACCACCGTCGCCGTGTAATCGTTGAGCGGCACGAACACCGATTGATCCCGATTGGTCCAGGGCGCCGCGAGGTTGCGGATGGTGTAGTTAAGGAAAGCAGGGTCGTTGGTCGCCATGAGCGCGGCACTGACCGCATCCGTCGCCATCATGTTGCCGAGCACGGTGGCCGAAGGCGGAACACCGGCGATACGGTTGTATATTCGCGCGGCTTGGTTGGCGTTGGGGTTGGCCGCGAAGGCCGCCGTGCCGAGCAGCGTCAGCGCCGCGGCACCGAATGCGATTCGCCTCATTGGTTTATCCATCCCGTTCTTCATGTGCACATCCACTCGCGTGAGTTGGTGGTTTTCGACTGGGTGCGAATATACGCAGGCGAAAAGCCCGCTAGTAATGTCTCATCCGCACGACGTCGGCATTTCGCGACATATCGACCACCCACCGCCCGCCTATATCCTGAGGCTGGGATTTGCGCGCCGTCTGCCGCCATGCACAGAGAAACGGAAGTAGCCAAGTTCTTCTGTGAGTGCGTTAACAGAATGCGCACGAACATCGAACGAAGATGCACATGTGAGACCAATTAAGTTCAATAATGCCGTCGCTCGACCCGCGGCCTATGGTCCATGGGCTATGGCCGAACGGTTCATTGAATATGGATAGCCGACCCATGATCATTTCTCGTCCGCGTGAACCTCGTCACGTTTTTCTCAAGCTGGCGGCGCTGTCGCTCTGCCTGCCCATGCTCGCGGCAGCCACGCTCGCGATACAAGGATGCAGCAGCGCCGCGAGCGGTCATGCCCCGGGCGTGGCCGGCGGCGAAACGCTGACTCCGGGCATCACCAATTACCCCCTGGCCTACGTCAAGCGCCCGGTGCCGGTGGCAACCGCGACGGCGCCAGCCACCGACATCAATGTGCTCGACCTGATCACCTCGACGCCGGGAGGCGATTTGTACATCCGCAGCCAGGCCAATGCCGCCGGCGCCGAGGTCAACGTCACGGGCTCGATCACCAAGGGCATGGGCGATGTCCGCGACCTGGATGTATCGCCGGACGGCACCAAGATAGTGTTCTCGCTGCGCCTGCCCCTGAACCCGAACAAGCCCAACACGGACGTCACGCAGCCGAACTGGAAGATCTATCAATACGATGCCACGACGCAAACCGTCACTCAGCTGACCACGGATGACGTCACCAGCGGCCACGACGTCGGTGCGCACTACCTGCCGGACGGGCGCATCGTGTTCGCATCGACGCGCCAGCTGGCGACGCAATCCATCCTGCTGGACGAAAACCGCCCCCAATACCAGGCCGTGACCGACAATGGTCCGCAGGAACAGCCCATATTTCTGCTGCACGTCATGAACGGAGACGGCAGCGGCATGCATCAGATCAGCTTCAACACCAACCACGACTTTGCGCCGTCGGTATTGAGCAACGGGCAGATCGTGTTTTCGCGTTGGGAGCTCACCAACGGCGCCAATCAGGTCAGTCTCTATCAGTCGTACCCGGACGGCTCGGGACTGCAGCTCTTGTATGGCGCCAACAGCCACGCCACCGGCGCGAACATTGCCGGCACGAACAACAACGTCATTCAATTCCTGAATGCGCGGCAGCGCGCCGACGGCACGCTGCTCGCCATCGTGCGGCCGTTGCTCGGCACGCAGCAGGGCGGCGATATCGTGGACATCAACACGGCCGGATTCGTCGAAATCCATCAGCCCTCCACTCCCGGCGGCGCGGCCGGCACGGGACAGGCCAGCGCCACGACCCTGGGGATCACCACGGACGCGAACAAGCCCTCGATGGGCGGACGATTCTTCTCCGCCTATCCGCTCTACGACGGCACCAACCGCATGCTGGTGAGCTGGTCTCCCTGCCTGGTGCTGGTCGGTACCGCGACCGAGGTCTGCAACAGCTCCAATACGTCGGGGGCCAACGTGAAGATTGCGCCGCCGCAGTACACGCTTTGGGTCTACGACTTCGACGCCGGCACCTTGAGCCCGCTGTTGAGTGCCGAGGCGGGCCTGATGATCGTCGAACCGGTGATTTTGCAGGCGCGCACGCCCGCTCCCATCGCCATCCCGGACGGCACCGCCATCCCGGGCGGCACCGGCAGCATCCCGGATACGGTTCCCACGACCCCCGCGGCTCAGACCGCGGCGCAGAACATGGCCATCAACGGGGTCGGCCTGCTCGACATCAGCAGCGTCTATGATTTCGACGGCGTCGACACCGCCGGTCCGAACATCGCCGGCGTGTCGAATCCCAGCCAGGCAACGTTCTATCAGCGGCCGTACCGCTTCATCAGAATCGAAAAGGCCGTGGAAATTCCCGGCGAGAAGGTGCGCAAACTGGATGATTCGGACTTCGGACCCCTGGGCAGAGCCCAGGGCATGCGGGAAATTCTCGGCTACGCGCCCATCCAGCCGGATGGATCCGTCCAGATCCAGGTGCCGGCGGATGTCCCGTTCACCGTCGACATCGTCGATGTGAACGCAAGACGCGTCCTGGCGACGCATACCAGCTGGCTGCAGCTGCTGCCGGGCGAGACGAAATCCTGCAACGGCTGCCACAGCACGGCCGACATGACCTCGCACGGCCGATCGGGTTTGACGAACCCGGTCAACCCGGGTGCGCCGACCACCGGGCAACCGTTCCCGAGCACCAATCCCGCGCTTTTTGCCGACGCCGGCGACACCATGGCGCAAACCCTGGCGCGCATCAGCTGCACTGCGGGCAGCGGCATGACCTGTTCGCAGATCCTGAGCACCGATGTGATCTACACCAATCTATGGACCACCGGGGTGACGCTGCCCGGAGGATTGCCGCAGGACGCATCGGTCTCTTATCTGTATTCGGCCCTTTCCACGCCGCCGCCCACCCTGGCGGACAGCGCGAATTGCGCCCCATGGAGCGCCTATTGCCGCAGCACCATCGAGTATTACCCGAATGCGCCGCCGCTGAACCTGGGGCAGCTGCAACCCATATGGAACCTCTCGACGCGGACGGCGACCGTCAACGGCGTGCCCAACACGTCGGTGACCTGCGTGAACTGCCACAATACAGTGAGCACGTCGAACGCCGTCCAAGTGCCGACCGGGCAGCTGGATTTGACCGGCGGTACATCGAGCGTGGTCGCGACCGTCGTCACTTCATATGAGCAACTGCTGTTCCCTCACGACGAACAGACGCTTAATATGGGCGTGCTGCAGAACTTATTGGTGCCCGAGCCGGGTCCCCCGGATCCGGTGACGGGATTGCCGACCACGATCATGGTCCCGGTGTCGCTGACGGCGCCGATGACGGCCGGCAGCGCGGCCGGATCGGAGGCAAAGTTCTTGAGGATGTTTGACGGTACTTATCATGATCCTGTACTCGACCACACAGGCTACTTGACGCCCGCGGAGTTGCGTTTGATCTCTGAATGGCTGGATATCGGCGGACAGTATTACAACGACCCCTTCGTTGCGCCGGTTGCGAACTGAACTTCAAGATGCGTCCACTGCTCGCGCTGATGCTGTTGCTGCAGGCGTTTCATAGCAATCTTGCGCATGCCGCGGACCCATCCCTCGAACTCGTCGTCACCCAGCCCTACCTGGAAATGCATTCGGGGCCCGGGCGCGGGTTTCCCGTCGTGTACGTGGTGGGACGCGACGAGCTCGTCACGGTGCTGTACAGCCGCACCGAGTGGTACAAGGTGCGCGCGCCGCGCGGGCAGGAGGGCTGGGTGCGGCGCGCGGACCTGGCGCTCACCACGCTCGCGTCCGGAGAGCCCGCGCCCATACCTCCGTATCCGGACTTTTCGACCCACCGCTGGGAAGTGGGCGCCGGTTACGGCGTCTATAACCGGCAGAATCTGGTCACCGCCTACGGGGATTTTTCGATCACCGACAGCATCGACGCCGAGTTCGTCGTGCAGCAGGCCCTGGGCACGCTCGACAACCGCTACATCGCCTCGATCGGCCTGCGGCACACCTTCGTGCCGGAATGGAAGTGGTTCTCGCCCACCGCCGGCATCGGTACCGCCTATCAATACATCGAGGATAAAGTTCCACCGGCGCCGCTCGACAAGAGCAATCAGATGGCCTACGTCTCGTTGGGCGCCCGCGGGTTCATCACCAGGCGATTCATGTGGCGCGCCGATTGGCGCCACTACGTCGTCTTCAATAACTTGAATGTGAGCGAGGAACTGGAAGAATGGAAACTCGGCTTTGCAGTGTTCTTTTAGCGGCAGCGCTGCTGTCCGGCTGCAGCTGGTTCCATCGCGGCGAAAAGGCGCCGACGCCGGTCGTTGCCGATGAGCCGCAGGGGGAGCCCACGGTCATCGAGCCGCAGGTCAACCGCCGCGAAGTGAAGACCCCGAAGATCAAGGCCAAGGACTTCGAAGTCGGCGCCTACTTCGGCGCCCTGAGCGTCGAGGATTTCGGCACCAATCCGATCTACGGCGTACGCGCGGCCTATCACGTGTCGGAGGATATTTTCCTGGAGGGTTATCTGGGCACGCTCGAAGGCCGGCCAAAGCAGCCTGGAGGAAGTGTTCCCGCAAATCACCGTCCTCAGCAACTCTGGGAGACAGTTCACGTATTACGACCTGGACGTGGGCTACAACGTACTGCCCGGCGAGATTTTTCTCGGGCGGGGGCATGCGTTCAATTCGGCCCTTTACGTCACGGTCGGCATCGGCGATGTGAAGTTCGCCGATCAGGACCAATTCGCGCTGAATTTCGGAGTGGGCTCGCGGATTCTGATCACCGACTGGCTTGCCTTGCACATGGACGTCAGGGATCACGTGTTCGAGTCGGATTTGTTCGGCGTGGACAAGAACGTCCACAACATCGAAGCCACTCTGGGTTTGACCACATTTTTCTGAGGAGAGATCCATGCAAAGCGTTACCGCAAAAATCTTCAGGCGCTGTGCTCTGGCGGCGGTCGTCATCGCGGCTTCGGCGTTCGCGGCCGACGCCGGCGGCCCGGCGCCGGCATTCACGCTCACCACCCTGGACGGTCAGCCGGCAGCGTTGAGCCAGTACAAAGGCCAGGTCGTCATGGTGAATTTCTGGGCAACCTGGTGCGGGCCCTGCCAGCAGGAAATGCCGTTGCTGGACCAAATGTACAAAAAGTACAAGCCGGCCGGCTTCACGCTGATCGGCGTCAACGTGGACAAAGACGCTCCTCCCGTCAAGGAGTTGATGGCGCGCAGGCCCGTGAGTTTTCCGGTGCTGCTCGATCCGGCGAATCAGGTCAGCAAGGCCTACCACGTCGATGAGATGCCGAGTTCCGTGATCATCGACCGCAAGGGCCAGATTCGCTACATCCATCGCGGCTACAAGCCCGGCGATGAGAACGAGTACCAGGACCGCATCCGCCAGCTCATACGGGAATAGCCGATGACCCGCCTCCGCTGCCTGAGCTTGATATGCGCCACGCTGTTCCTGAATGCGTGCAGTATTCAGCCCTGGGTCAAGCCCTACGAACGAGACCGCTTGGCGGACCCCATCATGGCGTGGGACCGCGACGCGATCTCCGCCGCCTATATGGATCACATCCGTGAGACTCGCGAAGGATCGCGAGGCGCCACCGGCGGTGCGGGCGGCGGCTGCGGCTGCAATTGACGAATATGGCGCCGCTGTACCGCATTTTGGCTCGAATCGCCGTGGCCACGGCGCTGCTCCTGGTGCGCGCCACCAGCGCCGACGTGTTGCCGGACGACCGGGCCGATCTCTTTTACAGCAAGTACAGCGGCGGCGGGCATGGACATCACCGGCGAGTCCGTGCTGGTGCACAAGAATGTCACGGAGAACTTTGCGCTCGAAGGCAATTATTTCATCGACAAGGTGAGCGGCGCCTCCATCGACGTCCTGAGCAATGCCAGCGTCATCAAGGACGAACGCAAGCAAAAGAGTCTCACGGCCGAATTCGTCCACGACAAGACCACCTATACGGCCTCATACATCAACAGCGTGGAGAGGGATTACATCTCCAATACCACGAGCTTTGCCCTGAGCCAGGACATGTTCGGCGATTTGACGACATTGAACCTGGGCTGGTCCCGCACCCGCGATCAGGTCGGCGAAAACAACGGCACCGCCTTCGTTCCCGTCATCACCTGGCTGGGCCACGCCGAAGACCGCAGCTACACGGCGGGGCTGTCGCAGATTCTCACCAAGAATTTGATCGCCGGCGTGACTCTCGAAGTCATCACCGACGACGGCTACCTGGCCAACCCCTATCGATCGATTCGCTATCTCGCCCCCGGCAGCGCCAAGGGTTACCTGCTGGCAAGCCAGGTCTATCCCGACACGCGCACCAGCACCGCGGTCGAAGGGCGGGCGAAGTACTATCTGCCCTATCGGGCGGCGATCACCGGTTCATACCGGTACTTTCGCGATACCTGGGGCATCGTGGGCAACACCTACGAACTCGACTACACCCATCCCATCGGCAAGATATGGATACTGGAAGGCCGGTTCCGCTACTACAAGCAGAACCAAGCGACTTTTTACAGCGATTTATTTCCCTACGCCGACTCCCAGAATTTCATGGCCCGGGACCAGGATCTGGCGGCGGCGGAAAACACCACCATCGGCGCGAAGGTCACGTACGCGTTCTTGCCGGACGGATGGAAGATGTTCAAGCGCGGCACCGTCACTCTGGACATCAGCCGCATTCAATTCCACTATCTGGACTTTACCGATATCAAGGACTACGGCGAGCCCCAGTACCAGCCGGGCACCGAGCCGCTGTATCATTTCGACGCCACTGTCTTTCAGTTGTTCATGTCGATGTTCTTCTAACCCGAACGGCGTGCGCAGGCTTTCATGAGCTATCGAAATTTCCCCCGTAACACCCTGACCCGGCGTGCCATGGTCAAAAACCTGGGTCTTGCCGCCGGCATTTCGGCCGCTCTGCCTTGGTGCCGTGCCCAAGGGCGCCGAGCCGGCGCGGCTCGATGTGAAGGATCCCGCTGCAATCGCCCAGGGTTACGTCCTGAATGCCTCTCAAGTCGACACCAAGAAGTACCCGCAATACACGCACGGGTCGACTTGCGAGAACTGCCTGCTGCTGCAGGGAGCCGCCGGAAATAGCTACCGTCCTTGCAGCCTATTCCCCGGCAAACTGGTCTCGGTCAGCGGCTGGTGCAAGGGCTGGGCTGCCGAAATGTAGGCGTCCCGGACGCGCACGCCGACCGCGGGAAAATCGACGAAGAAGCCGTCGATCCCGCGATGCAGAAATCGCAGAATTTCGGCCTCGAGGTCGCCATGCGCCGCCGGCGAGCCGCCACGGCGCAAATCGTCGGGAAGAAACTCATTCTCGGCGCGAAATGTCCAGACATGGACCTTGAGATTCACCGCATGGGCCGCGCGAACGCCTTCGGCGGTTGCCAGTGATTTCGCGATGCCTATCCCATCGGCATAGGTTGCGATCTCGGCCAAGTCGCCCAGCTCGTGCTCCAGCAACTGCAGCAGGGGCAGGCGGGTCATGCCGCGCAGTTGACGTAGATTGCGCGGATCGAAGGACTGGATGAACACCGGACTGCCGTGCGCGGCATAGCCGTGGCGCTGCAGGATATCGAGGACGGCCTGTTCCTGCGGCAGGCCGATGGCTGCGAAATGCGCCGGATGCTTGGTCTCCGGGTATACGCCGATCTTCGGGCCGATCTGGGTGCCGCCGCGCCGCCGGTTCGTATCGGCCGCCAATTGCATGATTTCATCGAAGGTGGGAACCGCGAATCGTCCGTCGAAGGCGCAATTTTGCGGACGCAATTCCGGCAGGCGTTCCCGCGCACGCAGGGTCTTGATCTCGGCGAGGGTGAAATCCTCGGTGAACCAGCCCGTCATGGTTTCGCCGTCGATGATCTGGGTGCGGCGCCGCGCCGCGAACTCCGGGTGCTGGGCGACGTCGGTGGTGCCTCCGATCTCATTCTCGTGCCGCGCGACGAGCACGCCGTCGCGGGTCATGACCAAATCCGGCTCGATATAGTCGGCGCCCTCTTCGATCGCCAGCCGATAAGACTCGAGGGTGTGTTCCGGGCGCTCGCCGCTGGCGCCGCGATGAGCAATGACGAGGATATTGGACAAGGGGCACCCTTTTGTGGCCGATGCCTGCAAGTTTAACGCACAGCGGGCATGAGTCGAGGCTCCGTTGTCACGGAGCCTCGCACATGAACGGTGGCCCAGGCGCCGCTATTGGGGCGGCGGCAGTATAGAGACGCTCTGTTCGTGGGCCGACATCAGCGCATTGGTGCCGGGCACCCAGGGCGATCGCAGCCGCGATGGGGCCTCACCCCAATCGGCGCGCAGCGATGTCGGCTGAGCCGCGAACGCGACGCCAATGGTGAACACCGCCGTGGCTGTCACCATTACTTTGCGACGACGATACATTCCTCGATCCTCCGCGACTAGGATTGATGCGGCGGGGACGAGGGCACCGAATCCATCAGGGACGCATGCGGCGGCGACGAGGGCACCGAATCCATCAGAGACGCATGCGGCGGGGACGAGGGCACCGAATCCATCAGGGACGCGTGCGGCGGGGACGACGGCACCGAATCCATCAGGGACGCATGCGGCGGGGACGAAGGCACCGAATCCATCAGGGAGGCATGCGGCGGGGACGAGGGCACCGAATCCATCAGGGACGGCGATGCGGCGGGGCTGGACGAGGGCACCGAATCCATCAGGGAGGCATGCGGCGGGGACGAGGGCACCGAATCCATCAGGGAGGCATGCGGCGGGGACGAGGGCACCGAATCCATCAGGGACGCATGCGGCGGCGACGAGGGCACCGAATCCATCAGGGACGCATGCGGCGGGGACGAGGGCACCGAATCCATCAGGGATGGCATGCGGCGGGGACGAGGGCACCGAATCCGTCAAGTGCAAAAGCGGAACTGGCTACTGCGCAGCCGGCGACCAAAGCTATTAAACTGATCTTCATAATGATTTCTCCGATTGAATTGTTGAAAAGCACGACAACGCAGGTCGTCGATTACGGCGACCCTCAGCGTGTAAGAGCGACGCCCGGACGGAAATTCCCTCATGTCGGAGCCACACTGTATGCTTAGGGGAAACCCCGGTCCCGACGGACCGGAGATTTCCGTCGCGCTGAGAGAACGACGATGCAAGTCCCGGCCAATTTCACGCAGCTGCTGACCGAGTGGCGGTCGGGTCATCCCCAGGCGCTGGAGCGCTTGACGCCGCTGGTATACGACGAGCTGCGCCGGCTGGCGCGCAGCTACATGCGGGCGGAACGCGGCAGCCATACCCTGCAAGCGACGGCGGTGGTGCATGAAGCCTTCATGCGTTTGATTCAGGCCAACGTCGCGCTGCAGGACCGCGGTCACTTCTTCGCCCTGGCCTCGCGCCTCATGCGCCGTGTGTTGGTCGATCATGCAAAGTCGCGCTCCCGCATGAAGCGCAATTCCGGCGCCAGGGACGTGCTCGCCGAGGAAACGGGCGAGGTAGCGCCGCCCATGGACTTCGACGTCGTCGAGCTCGACGACGCCCTCGAGGGACTGCAGAAGATGGAACCCCGCTTGGCCCAGGTCATCGAGCTGTTCTATTTCGGCGGCCTGACGTATGACCAAATCGCCGCGTCGCTCGGCACGTCCGCCGCGACGGTCCACCGCGACATTCGGCTGGCGCGCGCGTGGCTGCTGAACGAAATCAGCGGCAGCGGACCGGTATGATTCCGCGCGCGCGCTGGCAGCAGATTCAGTCGCTCTTCGAGCAATTGATCGACACGGGTGAGAACGAACGTGCCCTGCACTTGGCGCGTGCCTGCGGCGACGACATGGAGTTGCGCTCGTCCGTCGAATCCCTGCTCAAATCGGACGCACGGCATGGAGACATGCTGCTGCACGCCATCGGCGAAGCCGCGGAATCCTTGCTCGAGGACCACCAGGATCGCCTGATCGGCACGCGCATCGGTCCCTATCGCGTGGTGTCCATTCTCGGGCATGGCGGCATGAGCACCGTGTATCGCGGCGAGCGCGACGACTCACAGTATCAGCAAACCGTCGCCATCAAGGTTTTGCAGCACGCGACGCTGCATCCCCGATTGCGCAGCAGGCTGCACAGCGAGCGGCACATTCTCGCCACTCTCGATCATCCATCGATCGCGCGCTTGATCGACAGCGGCGATCTCGAGGACGGCACGCCGTACCTGGTGATGGAACACGTCGACGGCGAATCCATCGACGCGTACTGCGACAGCCGCACCTTGTTCGTTCGGGAACGGCTCGAACTGTTCATCCAGGTATGCGCCGCGGTGCAGTACGCACATCGCAACCTGGTGGTGCATAGGGACATCAAGGCCTCCAATATCTTCGTCGTCGAGCGAAGGTGTACCGAAGCTGCTCGACTTCGGCATCGCGAAGCTGCTCGCTCCCGAGAGTCTGTCGCACACCCTGCCGGTGACGCGTCTGCAGGAAAGAATTCTGACGCCCGAGAACGCGGCGCCCGAACAGGTGCTCGGCAGGCCGATCACCACGGCCACGGACATCTATGCGCTCGGTGTGCTGCTGTATCAGCTGCTGACCGGCCGTTCGCCCTATCGGCTGCTGAGCTACAGCCAGCTGCAGCTGGAGCGCGCCATTTGCATGGACGATCCGGTGCGGCCGAGCCAAATGGTGATTTCCAAATTGAGCGGCGAAAAGGACGCCGATCGCAGCCGCATCTCCGATCGCCGCGGACTCTCTCCGCAGCGGCTGCGTGCCCGGTTGAGCGGCGATTTGGACGCCATCATCGCGATGGCGATGCGCAAGGAACCGGATCGCCGCTATCCGTCCGTGGAAGCGCTCGCGGACGATCTGAATCGGCATCTTCTCGGCCAGCCCGTCCGCGCTAGGCAGGGGGATTGGCGCTACCACAGCGCGAAGTTTCTGCGGCGGCATCTGTTGGCGGTGGCCGGCGTCACAACCGCCTTCGTGGCGCTCGCGCTCTTTGCGGGCGTCACGATTTGGGAAAATCATCGCATTGAATTGGCGCGAGAAGCGACCGCCCAGGAGCGCGACCGCGCGCAACAAGTGTCCGCGTTCCTCGTGGACGTGTTCTCGCAAGCCGACCCTTTCAACGCCCAGGGTAAGGAGCCGACTGCCAAGGATTTGCTCGATCGGGGTGCGGCTAAGATCTCGGGAAACCTGAGCCTGCAGCCGGAGGTTCGCGCCCAGCTGCTCGAAAGCATCGGCCTCGCCTATCGGCGCCAAGGCTTGAGCGAGCGGGCAATCCCTTTGTTCGAGCAGGCCGTGGCGATTCGCCGCCAGGAACGCCCGCCGACAACGGCAGCCATGTGGCCGTGGCGCTGGCCAATTTAGCGCGTGCCTTGACCGACGCCGGCCATTTGATTTCGGCTGAGGCCTACCTGGATCAGGCCGTGACCCTGTCGGAAAACGGCGGCGAGCAGCAGGCCGTCGAGACGGCCGACATCTTGGTGCAATACGCCACTTTCTCTCTGGATGCCAAGAGCGATCCCAGCCGCGCCTCTGAGTTGTACAACAAGGCGCTCAACATCTATCGAAGCGCGGTCGGCAATCAGAGTCTGCAGGTGGCAGCAACGCTGAACGGCCTCGCCGATGCGGCGGTATGGATGAGCGATTACCCGCTGGCTGAGCACTACGAGCGCGAGGCGCTGAGTATTTTCCGGGAGACCGTCAGCCGCAATCATCCCGACAACGCGATCGCGTTGGCGACTCTGGGATCCATACTCACACAGCGCGGAAAATACGCGGAGGCCGAGCAAGTTCTCAATGAAGCATTGCAGATCGAACGCAATGTATTCGGAACCGACAACCCGCGAATCGCGGCGATCGAAGAGGATTTCGGCATTCTTTACGATCGCGAAGGCGACATGACCCGAGCCGTTACGGCGACTCAGGCCGCATTGGAAATCACGCGCGATCGACTCGGCGCGAAGCACTTCATGGTGGGATACTATCTCGACGCACTGGCAAACCTGTATTTGAAAGCCGATGATCTATCCGCCGCGGAAACCGATGCTCGCCAGGCGCTTGCCGTCTACGCCCAGGCGCTGCCCCCACGCCATCTCTACGTCGCCTCCACGCACCAATTGCTCGGCGAGGTCCTGCTGCGGCGCGACGCCTTGGCTGCCGCCGAAGCGGAGCTTCGTGCGGCGTCGGATATGAATGCGGGACTGGCCGGCGCTGATAGCTGGCGTACCGCGCGCAGCGATGCCAGCCTGGGTTGGGTGCTGATCAAGCGCGACAAGGCCGCAGAGGGCGAACCCATGCTGGTCGCAGCTCGCTCGACACTCTTGGCGAAGCTGGGTGCGCAGCATCCCGCAACACAGCAAGCAACCTCGCGGCTGGTCGAATACTACCGTGCACATCACCGCGATTCAGAGGCCGCACGGGTTCTCGCGGCGCCTGACAAGCGGTAAGCTTAGCTCACCAGCCGGCGCGAGGTCCGCCCTAGCGGACAGCGGCAAGCCAAATGAGGACTCTTGATGTCAAATAGAAAAGAAATCGCTTCTACGCTGTTTTTCTCTGCAATGTTCGCCGTCGGCGCATTTGTAAATGTTGCACATGCCGGCGCGCGCGAAGAGGGCCGGCTACTCACGGCCACCGAGGTGCTCGAGGAAGTTCAAGCGATGCCGGATCAGCGAATTCCGGATGCGCTGCTCTCCCGAGCCTATGGAATCGCCGTGATCCCCGATGTCACCAAGGTCGCCTTCATATTCGGCGGCCGCCATGGCAACGGCGTACTCGTGGTGCGCGACAAATTGACATCGCCGTGGAGCAATCCGACTTTCATCTCGCTGACCGGCGGCAGCTGGGGCTTTCAGGCGGGAGCGCAGTCCTCCGACATCGTTTTGGTGTTCACCACCAAGACCGGCATCGAAGGCATTGCGGGCGGCAAATTGACCTTGGGTGCGGACGCGTCGGTGGCCACCGGTCCGGTCGGACGGCAAGGCTCAGCTGCGACCGATGTGCAGTTCAATGCGGAAATTTATTCCTATGCGCGCACCCGCGGCCTGTTCGGCGGCATTGCTCTGGATGGCAGCGTCATCTCCATCGACCGATCCGCCAATGCCTCGCTGTACGGCAAGAGCGGAGTGACGGCCACGGAGATTTTCTCGGGCCAGGCGCCGGCCGCGCCGGCGACGGCGCAGCGCTTCCTGGACCGATTGGCGCAGGTGACTCATACGGCGGTCCGTGGTTCGCCGGCACCGCAGGCCGATATCCCGGCGGCCGCGGCCGCACAGGCACCGAACGCCGCACCCAGCGCGGAAGCCCCTCGTACCTACCCCTTGGAAAAGCAGAATTAGACCGATGCGCCGCCCCTCAGCCGCTAATGCCCGACATCGGTACCGTGAAGGTCGCCTTGTAACAGAGGCTGGGGCAGGAGCCGCAGCCAAGCGGACTTAGGGATTCGCCTCGCGGGCCACGGGCGGATTCTCATTGACCGGGGTTGGGGGCGGAGGGGCCGGTTCGACCGGCACCAGCGGCAGGTGATAGGCATCCACTTTGGGGTTTTTCGCTTCCTCTTCCTGCCGCTGCTTTTCCTGCGCCAAGCGCAGCTGCTCGCGGCTGCGCTCGAATTCCGCGGCGCGCTTCGCCTCTTCGGCCGGCTCGTTCTGGCTGGCCAGCCGATCTATGGCGATTCGCGCATTCAGGCAATTCTCATCGGTGTGCGCCTTGGATGCATTTTGGTTGCACTTCATCAGCACGCCGTCGAGCGTCACTCGATCCTCCATGAGATCGGTGACCGTCATCGGCGGAATGGGCCGAGGACTGCAGGCCGCCGAGGCCAGAATAGCGGCACCCAGGCCCCCGCAGGCGACGATTGATTTGATTGAGATTGACATACAGCTTTCCAGTTGCAATGTTACTCAAATGCGGCCGCGGCGCGACTCCGCGGCTGTGACGCAGCTCACGACTTGACAAAACTTGCGCCGTTTCGGCCGCGCCCCACCCCGGTTTGACCCCGCCGCAGCGCCTGTGTACCGTTCCCGGTCATGCCGACACCCAAAGCCGCAAAAGATGCAAAACCCGATTTCGAGACGGCCATGCGCGACCTCGAGGAGCTGGTGGACCGCCTCGAGCAAGGCGACCTGCCGCTGGAAGAATCTCTGGCGGCATTCGAGCGCGGCGTGATGCTGACTCGAGCCTGCCAAACCGCGCTCAAGGAGGCGGAACAGAAAGTCGAGATCCTGCTCAAAAAAGCCGGTGAACCCGCCCTTGAAGACTTCACTGCCGACGAATCCAAAGCCGGCTGAGCGCGCCCCGTGAGCACCGACGCCTTGGAGGCACGGCTGCGTGGTTATCAATCGCGCGTGCAAGGCGTCCTCGACATCGTGCTGCCGGCGGCGGACGTGATTCCGCAGCGCCTGCACGCGGCGCAACGCTACGCGGTTTTGAGCGGCGGCAAACGCCTGCGCCCTCTGCTCGTCTATTGCACCGGCGAAGCCCTCGGGCTGGACGCGAGCGCGTTGGATGCGCCCGCGGCGGCAGTGGAGCTCATTCATTCCTATTCTCTGGTTCACGACGATCTGCCGGCGATGGACGACGACGACCTGCGCCGCGGCCAACCCACGACGCATCGCGCGTTCGACGAAGCGACCGCCATACTGGTCGGCGACGCGCTGCAGGTCTTGGCATTCTCGTTGCTGGCGCGCGATCGGGCCGCCGGCGTGAGTCTCGAAGCCCGCCTGAAGATGATTCAGATTCTGGCGGATGCAAGCGGCACCGCAGGCATGGCGGGCGGCCAGGCGTTGGACCTTTCCGCGGTGGGCCGCAATATCGATCTGCCGGAACTCGAGGCCATGCATCGGCTGAAGACCGGCGCCCTGATCCGCGCGAGCGTGCTGCTGGCCGCGGCCTGCTCGCCCCGGCTGACGCCGGCGGAATGGGAAGCGCTCGACGGCTATTCGCAGGACATCGGGCTGGCGTTTCAAATCCAGGACGACATCCTCGATGTCGAAGGCAGCACCGAGGACCTGGGCAAGACCATCGGCGCCGACGCCGCTCGAGCCAAACCGACCTACCCGAGCGTTCTCGGACTGGAAGGCGCCAAGAGACGCGCCCGAGAATTGCAGCGGCGCGCCGGCGAGCGCCTGGCGCCGTTCGGCGGCCGCGCCCAAGTCTTGGCCTGGCTGGCCTCCTACGTGGTCGATCGCCGAGTTTAGGCGCAGTGCGATCCCGCGTGGCCGACGCGAGGACTACCTGGCGGACGCGTATCGATGGCTGTTGGCATGCGTTTGGCGGCAATAAGGCCTCAAATGGCCGATGCCGCCCGCCGATTCCGCCTGTCGGTTGCCGCAACAGGCGAGCCTTGAGCCAAGCTGCCGCGAATCGTCTAAGATTCTTGGAATTCGCGGTTTCGTCACCATGTAGGGCGTGATCGCTTCAGCAGGATATCCAATATGAACGTCGCCGCCCCCGTCAAGAAGCCGAATGTGAAGCCCGTGGAGGACGTGCAGGGCCATGCCGACACGCGCCAAATACCGATCAACAAGGTCGGCATCAAGGACATCTATCATCCCGTCAAGGTGAAGGACCGTGCCCGCGGCGAGCAGCACACCGTCGCGAATTTCAACATGTACGTGAATCTGCCCCACAACTTCAAAGGCACGCACATGTCCCGCTTCGTGGAGATCCTGCACCGGCACGAGCGCGAGATCTCAGTCGACTCGTTCGGCAAAATGCTGGCGGAAATGACCGAGCATCTGGACGCCGACGCCGGCCACATCGAGATGACCTTTCCGTACTTCGTCATGAAGAAAGCGCCGGTCACCGGCGTCGAAAGCCTGATGAACTACCAGGCCACCATTTTCGGCGAACACCGCGGCGGCAAAACCGATGTCTGGCTCAAGGTCGTGGTCCCGACCACCAGCCTGTGTCCCTGCTCGAAGAAAATTTCCGACTACGGCGCGCACAATCAACGTTCGCACATCACCTTGACGGCGAAGCTGACCGAGCACATGTGGCTGGAAGAATTGATCGACATCGCCGAGAAACAGGCCTCATGCGAAGTCTACGGAATCCTCAAGCGTCCCGACGAGAAATACGTGACCGAACGCGCCTACGACAATCCGAAATTCGTCGAGGACACGGTGCGCGACGTGGCCGTGGCGCTCAACAAGGATAAGCGCGTTCGGGCCTATGTGGTCGAATCGGAGAATTTCGAGTCGATTCACAATCACTCGGCCTACGCCATGATCGAGCACGACAAAGAGACAGCGCAGTAAGCTCCGGGGCCTTCCAGCCCCCCGTCAAGTGGTCGATATCACTGTCCGGAGGGACTGGGAACGCCGCGCTCCGCGCTTTGCAGGCGCCCGATCATGCTGCGCAGGAACACCTGGTTGAAGCGCAGCTGGCACTCCGCCGACACCTGCTCGAGAAGCGTGGAACTGACCTTCATCACCGTCACGGCGCCGGAGGCATTGATCGTGGCGGTGCGTTTCGCGCCGCGCACGTAGCTGGTCTCGCCGAAGCAATCGCCGCTCTCGAGATAACCGAGCGCGCGTCCGAGGCGCTGCACGCTGACCCGTCCCTGCACGATGATGTAGAAGCGATCGTCCATTTCGCCTTCCTTGACGATTTCCTCGGCATCGGCATAGTCCTGCCAGCTGCTGGCGCGCAGGACTTCCCAGATTTCTCCGTGCGAGAATTCGTGGAAGAATTTCAACTTGCGCAGCAGGCTGAATTGCTCCTGCTGGTCGATCCGGTTGTACTGCGCGCGCAATTTCTGGTGCACGCGCGTCAGCTCGGCCGCAAAGTCCAGCCCGGTCTTGTAGCGCTTGTCGGGCTCCTTCTGCAGCGCCATCGCGGTCACATTCTCGAGCTCCTCGGGGATCTCGGGGCGCAAGGTATGGATGGGCGGCGGAGTGGCGAATACGATCTGGTGCAGCAGCTTCTGCAGATTGCCGGCCCGAAACGGCCGGGTTCCGGTCAGCAGCTCGTACATCACCGCGCCCAGCGAGTACAGGTCGGAGCGATTGGTCAATTCGATCGACTGGACCTGCTCGGGGGACATGTAGGACGGGCTGCCCGCGATCCCCTCGATCCGCGAAATTTCCGAATCGGCCACCAGGGCGATTCCGAAATCGATGATGCGCACATCGCTGTCGAGAGTGAGCATGATGTTGCTGGGCTTGATGTCGCGATGAATGACGCCGCGGCTGTGTGCGTAATGCAGCGCGCGCGCCGCCTTGTAGACCAGCTCCACGACATCGTCGATGCGCAGCAAATTGTCCGGGCGGCAATAGGCCGCGAGAGTGCGGGCCCCGTGCACATGCTCGGTCACGATGTAGCAGTGGCCGTTTTCCTCGCCCGCATCGTAGATCGGCAGAATGTTCGGGTGCTGCAGCATGCCGACCATGTGCGCCTCGGAGAGGAACATCTTGCGCGCGATGCGCTTGCGATTTTCATCGCCGCTGGCGTCGACGTTGTACACCTTGATGGCCACGTCGCGCCCGTAATAAGGATCGTGCGACAGATACACGACACCCGTGCTGCCGCGCCCGACCTCGTTGATAATCACGTACTTGCCGATCTTCTCGGGCAACGAGGCGCGGCCGTTCTGTGGCTTCGCGTGAGTATTTGGACGATTGTTGCTCAAGGGTAACCCAAGCGCCGGGAGGCGAATTCAAGTGATCGACGCAGAGGATACTGGGCAGGCCGGACGTAAACTGTGATTTGAGTCCAGGCTTAGGCGAAGTGATCCCATCCGCGCACGCCGGGCACGAAATCCCCGCCGTTTAGCGACCACGTCACACCGCCGCCCGCGCAAAGTTCGCCGATCGTGGTCAACCTTAAGTTCAATTGGCCCGCTGCGGCCTCGAGTTGGGCGTAGCGCGCTGCCGGCACCGCGAGCAGCAACTCGTAATCGTCGCCCGCCGCGAGCGCCCAGTCGCGCGCCTGGGCGACGGGTACCGCCGCGCGCATCGCCTCCGACAGCGGCAGGCGCTCGACCGCGACATGGGCGGCAAGACCGCTCGCCTGCGCCAATTTCGGCAGATCTCCCATCAGTCCGTCGGACAAATCCATCGCCGCCGTCGCGATGCCGCGTGCCGCCAGTCCGAACTGCACCCGGGGCAGCGGATACTCGAATCGCCGGATCAGTTCCAGGACGGCGGGACGAGTTTCGGGCGGCGGCGACGCGCCGAGGAAATGCAAGTCCCGCGCCTGCGTCGCCCAAGGTGCCGGTCACGGCCAATAGATCGCCGGCTCGGGCGCCGCTTCTGCGCAGCGCCGTGCCGCGCGGCACGTGTCCCAGTATTTGCACGCTGACCGTCAGGGGACCTCGCGTGGTATCGCCGCCGACCAATGCCACCCCGTTGGCGTCGGCGAGATCCAATAGTCCCGCGGAGAATCGTTCCAGCCACGCCGCATCCGCGCCGGGCAGGGTCAGCGCCAGCGTCGCCCAGGCGGGCGTCGCACCCATGGCGGCCATATCGCTCAGATTGACGGCGAGCGCGCGATGGCCTATCGAACGAGCATCAGCGCCTTGCGGGAAATGCCGCCCCGCCACGATGGCATCGACGGCGGCGACCAATTCCGTGTCCGGCGGCATTTCCAGCAGGGCCGCGTCATCGCCGATCCCGAGAACGACGCCGGATTGCGCCGCGCGCCCCGACTCGGGCGCGGCGCGACGCCGCATGAAAAAGCGGCGTATCAATTCGAATTCACCGAGATCGGATGGCCCCGCGGTCATGTCGCCCTACTCGGCGGGCCGGCCGTACTCGTGCGGCCGCAATTCCTGGGCGGCCCGATCCAAAACGGCATTGACGAATTTATGTCCATCCGTCGCACCGAATTGCTTGGCCAGCTGCACCGCCTCCGCCAGCGCCACTCGATACGGCAGTTCGGGACGTGATTCCAGTTCGTGAATTCCCAGCCACAGCACCGCGTGCTCTATGGGATCGAGTTCATGCGGCGGAATTTCGCAGAGAAGCGCGAGCCGGGAATCGAACGCCTCGCGATTGCGGCGCGATCGCCGCAAGCAGCGCCCGAAAGTAGTCGAGGTCCACCCGATCCGCCTCCGGGTCCGCGGCGAACTCCGATTGGACGTCCGCCAAGGGGCGCGGATTGATCTGAATCTGATAAAGCGCCTGCAGCGCCAAGCGGCGCGCCAGGCTGCGCGCCCGATGGCCCGCCGCGCGAGGGGGCTTAGTGGTCACACTCAAGGATCCAGGCGGCGCAGGAGATTGGCCATTTCGATCGCGACCAGCGCAGCGTCCGCGCCCTTGTTGCCCGCCTTGCCGCCGGCGCGATCGACGGCCTGCTCCACCGTGTCGGTGGTCAATACGCCGAACGCAATCGGCACCCCGGATTCGAGCGCAATGCGCGCAATGCCGCCGGCGCATTCGCCGGCCACATAATCAAAATGCGGCGTCTGGCCGCGGATCACGGCGCCGAGCGCGATGAGCGCCTCATAGCGGCGCGACAGCGCCAATTTGCGCGCCACGATGGGAATATCGAAGGCACCCGGAACGCGCACGATCTCGATCTGCTTTTCGCTCACCCCATGGCGCTTGAGCGCATCGAGAGCGCCGCGCACCAGCGGCTCGACCACGAAATCGTTGAATCGCGCGGCGATGAGCGCAAAGCGCAGGTCGCGCGCCAGCAATTCACCCTCGACTATCTTCGGCTGATCGTTGGGCACAAGTCATTCCTCAGTAGAGATTCGCGCGGAGTATAGCCTTCGGGGCCCTCATTCGCCGCCGTCGACATAACTGGTGACTTCCAGGTCGAAGGCGGCGAGACCCTGCAGCTGCTTGGGCGCGCTCAGTACGCGCATGCGCTTCAGGCCGAGATCCTTGAGGATTTGTGCGCCTATTCCATAGGTTCGAATGACGGTTGCGCCGGGATGGCGGGTGTTCTCGGTCTTCGCGTCCAGCAGCCGCACGCTGTCCATGAAGTGCCGCGGCGTCTCTTCGGGCCGCAAAATCACGATGACGCCGGAAGGTTCGCCTGCCACGCGCCGCATGGCCGCGTGCAGCGGCCAGCCGAGCCGCTCATTGCGGACTCCCACCATGTCCCGCAGAGCATCGTTGATGTGCACGCGCACCAGGGGCGGCAGATCGGAATTCAAATCGCCCTTGACCAGCGCGATATGCACGGTCTTGTTGACGTGATCCTCATAGCAAGACAGTTTGAAACTGCCGTACTCGGTCTCGACGCTGTCTTCATAGATGCGTTCCACCGAACGCTCATTCTTCAAACGGTAGCGGATGAGATCGGCGATGGTGCCGATCTTCAGGCCATGCGTTTTTGCAAACCGCTCGAGGTCCGGCCGGCGCGCCATGGTGCCGTCGTCGTTCAGAATCTCGACGATCATGGCCGCGGCGGAAAATCCCGCCAGACGTGCCAGATCGCAGCCCGCCTCCGTATGACCGGCGCGGGTGAGTACGCCGCCGGGCTGCGCCATCAACGGGAATATGTGTCCCGGCTGGCGCAGATCTTCCGGCCTCGCATTGGGCGCCACGGCGGTCTTGACCGTGTGCGCGCGGTCATGCGCGGATATTCCCGTGGTCACGCCCTCGGCGGCCTCGATCGACAGAGTGAAGTTGGTGCGATGCGTGCTGTCGGTGTCGCTCACCATGAGCGGCAGGCGCAGCTGACGGCAGCGCTCGCGCGTCAGGGTGAGGCAGATGAGCCCGCGGCCGTAGCGCGCCATGAAGTTCACATCCTGCGGGCCGGCGCAGTCCGCGGCCATGATCAGATCGCCTTCATTCTCGCGATCCTCGTCGTCCATGATCACCGCCATCTTGCCGCGGCGCAGGTCTTCGAGAATTTCGTCTATGGTATTGAATGCGGACATTTGGCCTTACTCTTCGGTTTTCGTCATCAGTCGATCTAGATAGCGGGCGATCACGTCGATTTCAATGTTGACGCCGTCGTCGATTTCAAGCTCGCCCAGCGTAGTCACCTCGAGCGTGTGCGGGATGATGTTGACGTCGAAGCGGCGTCCGTCGACCTTGTTCACGGTCAGACTCACGCCGTCGACGCAGATCGAACCCTTCGACGCCACGAAGCGCATCAGGGACGCCGGCAGTTCGAACTCCAAGCGCCACGAACGTGCATCTTGAACCAGCGCGCGCAGCTTGCCCACCGCATCGACGTGCCCGCTCACCCAGTGGCCGCCCAAGGCGTCTCCGGCACGCAAGCTCGGCTCCAAGTTTACCTTCGATCCCGGCTTCAGGGCGCCCAGCGTGGTTTTGGCCATGGTTTCGCGCGAAACATCGGCGTAGAAGCACGCGCCCTGCTTGCGGGTCACCGTCAGGCAAGCCCCCTGCACGCTGACGCTGTCGCCGATCGCGACGCGCGTAAGATCGAGCGCCGCGGCGTCGATCCCCAATTCCAAGTCGCCGCCCTTCTCCGTCAGGGAGTTGACGCGGCCCGTTGCCAAGATGATTCCGGTGAACATGGTTTGATTCCGCTGAAAATTTGATTCCGCCGAAAATCAGGCGCTCTTGGGTACCAGAACGAGGCGCAAGTCGCCGCCGATCTGCCTTACATCCTTGAATTCGAACGCGGGCAGAGAGCCCGGCGGCCCCAAGCCGCTGACGTGCATCAGCGGTGCGGCATCCGCGCCGAGCAACGAGGGTGCGACATACAGCACGAATTCATCGACGAGGCCCGCGAGAATGAACGCGCCGGCGAGGCGCGGCCCGCATTCGACCAACAATTCATTGACCTCGAGTTCGTTCAAGCGGGCGATGACGGCGTGCAAGTCCAGGCCGCCCGCCGCCCGCGGCAGGCGCTCCACGCGCGCGGAATCCTGTGAGCGCAGCGGGGCATCCATGGCGGCGAATACCAATGCTCCGTCGCCGTGAAACACCTTGGCCGTCGTGGCGCAGGAGAGCATGGGATCGAGCAATACTCGCAGCGGCTGCCGCACCCAGGAGCCGTAGGCCAATCGCACGTCGAGCCGCGGGTCATCGGTGCGCACCGTTCCCGCGCCCGTGAGTATGGCGCCGCTGCGGGCCCGCCATCCTTGCACGTCGGCGCGCGCGGCCTCGCCGCTGATCCACGCCTGCCCGCCGGAGGCGGGCGCGGTGCGTGCATCCAGGCTCATGGCCAACTTCAGCCGGGCGAAGGGGCGGCCGCGCTCGAAGCGCGAAAAGAAGCCGATATTGAGCTCGCGCGCCGGCGCCGCGAGTTCGCCCACCGACACGGCGATTCCCGCCGCTCTCAGCCGCTCGATGCCGCCGCCCGCCACCCGCGGGTTCGGATCGACGCTGCAGCACACCACTCGCCCCACGCCGGCCGCGATCAATGCGTCCGCGCAGGGAGGAGTCCGTCCCGTATGACTACAGGGTTCCAGAGTGACGTACACCGTGGCGCCCCGGGCTTGCGGGCCCGCGGCGCGCAGCGCCAGAACTTCGGCATGTGCCTCGCCCGCCCGCACATGCCAACCCTCGCCCAACACCACGCCCTCGCGCGCCACCACGCAGCCGACGCGCGGATTCGGATCCGTGGTGAACAAGCCGCGCGCCGCCAGTTCCAGCGCCCGCGACATATGAGCGCGATCCTGCGCCGCCATAGGTCCGACCGCCGATGGCGCCGCCTCCCTCATGGGTCCTCGCCGCTTTCTTCACCGTTCGGCAGCAGAGGCAATTGATCCTTGCTGGGTTCTCGGCGGCGGTGGTGGCGGCGCAATTGGTCGATTTCGGTGCGGAAGGCCTCAATGTCCTGAAAACTGCGGTAGACCGAAGCGAACCGCACATAGCCCACCTCGTCCAAATGGCGCAGCTCTTCCATCACCATCTCCCCCACGCTGCGCGAGGCGATTTCGCGCTCTCCCAGGCTGCGCAACTTGTGACAGATTCTCGCCACCGCCGCCTCGATGGCGTCGCGCCCCACCGGGCGCTTTTCCAGCGCTTTCTGCATTCCGTGCAGCAGCTTGTTCTCGTCGAAGGGCTCGCGGCTGCGGTCGCCTTTGACGACGGTGGGCAGCAGCAGCTCCGCGGTCTCGAAAGTCGTAAAGCGTTCCGTGCACGACAAGCATTCGCGGCGCCGGCGAATTTGCCGCCCTTCGCCCGCGAGGCGGGAGTCGATGACCTTAGTCTCCGTGTGACCGCAGAAAGGACAGTGCATGGGCGGTCCTTACGCAGACCTCGGCGTGCGCCCGGGTGCCGGCCCAGGAACTAGCCATAGACGGGGAATCGCCGGCATATTTTCTCCACCTCGGTGCGCGTTCGGTCCACCGCCGATTCATCGCCCATATGATCGAGCACGTCCGCTATCCAATTCGTCAATTGCCGAACTTCCGCCTCCTTGAAGCCGCGGGTCGTCACGGCGGGCGTGCCGATGCGCAGTCCGCTGCTGATGGCCGGCGGCCGGGGATCGTTGGGCACCGCGTTCTTGTTGACGGTGATGTGCGCGCGGCCGAGCGCGGCATCGGCATCCTTGCCGGTGATGTTCTTGTCGATCAAGTCGAGCAAGAACAGGTGATTGTCCGTGCCGCCCGATACGATCTTGTAGCCGCGCTGCTGCAGAACCTGGGTCATGACGCGCGCATTGGTGACCACCTGCGCGGAATAGGCTTTGAATTCCGGCTGCAGCGCTTCGAGAAAGGCCACCGCCTTGGCGGCGATCACATGCATCAGCGGGCCGCCCTGGGTGCCCGGAAACACCATGGAATTGAATTTCTTGTGCAGCTCGGCATGCGGACGAGCCAGGATCAAGCCGCCGCGCGGGCCGCGCAGGGTCTTGTGGGTGGTGGTGGTCACCACATCGGCGAAGGGTATGGGATTCGGATACACACCCGCGGCCACGAGGCCCGCGACGTGCGCCATGTCCACGAAAAAATAGGCCCCCACGGAATCCGCGATGGCGCGGAAACGCGCCCAGTCGATGACGCGCGAATACGCCGAGAAGCCCGCGACGACCACTTTGGGGCGATGCTCTTTCGCAAGGCTCTCCACTTGATCGTAGTCGATTTCGCCGGTGTCAGCCTTGATGCCGTATTGCACGGCTTTGAACAGCTTGCCCGAAAAATTCACCTTGGCGCCGTGCGTCAGGTGACCGCCATGATCCAAGCTCATGCCGAGAATCGTCTCCCCCGGACTGAGCATGGCCAGATACGCGGCGGCATTTGCCTGGCTGCCGGAATGCGGCTGCACATTGGCGTAGGCGGCGCCGAACAGCTGCTTCGCCCGGTCGATCGCCAACTGTTCGGCAACATCGACGTGTTCGCAGCCGCCGTAGTAGCGTTTGCCCGGATACCCTTCCGCATACTTGTTGGTCAGCACCGACCCCTGGGCCTCGAGCACGCGAGGACTTGCATAGTTCTCCGAAGCGATCAGCTCGATATGGTCCTCTTGACGCTGGCGTTCGTCGGCGATTGCCTTGGCGAGTTCAGGATCGAAGCCGGCGATCGTCATTTGAGAGGTGAACATGCGCTGAGTCTCCCGATAAATAGCCGCCTATTATAACTGATATATCTGCACTGCCCTAGAGTAAAGAGACCTCGATGTACATCGGCCCCATGCGAATGGTCAATATCCCCGGCCGCGGGCCGATAGTCCAGGCCTGTGCTGCCGGCGGCTCAAAGGCTTTGCCGTGACAAGTTTCAGGTACTCGCGGATAATTCACTGTTGATCCCCGCGCGCTCATGCGATTCACTCGATAGGTACCAGATGGCTCAGTTCATTTACACCATGAACCGGGTAGGCAAGGTCGTGCCACCCAAGCGCATTATCTTGCGCGATATTTCCCTGAGTTTCTTCCCCGGCGCCAAGATCGGCGTGCTGGGATTGAATGGCTCCGGCAAGTCCACCTTGCTGAAAATCATGTCCGGGGTGGACAAGGATATCGAGGGCGAGGCACGGGCTCAGGCGGGCATCAAGGTGGGCTACCTGCCCCAGGAACCGCTGCTCGATGAAGCCAAAACGGTGCGCGAGGTGGTCGGCGAAGGGGTGGGCGACGTACAGGGCCTGATCGACCGTTTCAACGCCATCAGCGACAAGTTCGCCGAACCCCTGTCGGACGATGAAATGAGCAAGCTCATGGAAGAGCAAGCCAAGATGCAGGACAAAATCGATGCCGTCGGCGGCTGGGAGTTGGAGCGCAAGCTGGAAATCGCCGCCGACTCGCTGCGCCTGCCGCCCTGGGATGCGGTGGTGGGCAAGCTGTCCGGCGGCGAGAAACGCCGCGTGGCCCTGTGCCGCCTGCTCCTGTCCAAGCCCGACATGCTGCTCCTCGACGAGCCCACCAACCATTTGGACGCCGAATCGGTGGCGTGGCTCGAGCACTTCCTCGAGGAATACCCGAGCACGGTGATAGCGGTCACCCACGACCGCTATTTTCTGGACAACGTGGCCGAGTGGATCTTGGAACTCGACCGCGGCCACGGAATCCCGTGGCAGGGCAATTACTCCTCCTGGCTGGAACAGAAGGAACAGCGCCTCGCCCAGGAAGAACGCCAGCAGGATGCGCTCGCCAAGACCCTGAAGCGCGAATTGGAGTGGGTGCGCACCAACCCGAAGGCTCGCCAGGCGAAATCCAAGGCGCGCCTGCAGCGCTACGAAGAACTGGCCTCGCAGGAGTTCCAGAAGCGCAATGAGACGAATGAAATCTACATTCCGCCCGGCGACCGGCTGGGCGATCTGGTCATCGAATGCAAGAACCTGCGCAAGGGTTACGGCGATCGGCTGCTGATCGATTCCTTGAGCTTCAGTCTGCCGGCCGGCGGAATCGTCGGCATCATCGGACCCAACGGCGCCGGCAAAACCACGCTGTTCCGCATGTTGTCCGGCGTGGAAAAGCCCGACGCCGGCGAGATCCGCCTAGGTCCCAGCGTGAAGCTCGCCTACGTCGATCAGTCGCGCCAGGCGCTCAACGACAAGAACACGGTGTGGCAGGAGATTTCCGGCGGCCTCGATCTCATCAAGGTCGGCAACTACGAAACCTCGTCCCGCGGCTACGTCGGGCGCTTCAATTTCAAAGGCGTGCAGCAGCAACAGGTGATCGGCGATCTATCGGGCGGCGAACGCAATCGGGTGCACCTGGCCAAGGTGTTGAAGGCCGGCGGCAATGTCCTGCTGCTCGACGAGCCGACCAATGACCTCGACATCGAAACGCTGCGCGCCCTCGAGGATGCGCTGGTGGCTTTCCCGGGCTGCGCGGTGGTGATCTCGCATGACCGCTGGTTCCTCGATCGCATCGCGACGCACATACTCGCCTTCGAAGGCGACTCGGAAGTCCACTGGTTCGAGGGCAACTATCAGGAATATGTCGAAGACCACAAGAAGCGCAAAGGCGAAGATGCCTCTCAACCGCATAGAATTCGCTACAAACCACTGGCAGGGTGACGCAATGAGCATGTACATCACGCCGCACGACGAACTGCACGTCGAATATCAAGGCATCGCACTCACCTGCCCGCATTGCCAGACACTGACCCACCTCACGGCAGTCGCCGTCCCGAAATTCGACGATCTCAACCAAAGCAAGCCCAAGCACGTCGGCATCGCATTCCGCTGCGACGCCTGCGCCGAGCCGGTATTCCTCCGCTTCACGGTCAAGGCCTATACCGCAGCTGCGCGTGGAACTCGCCTCGAACTACGCGGAAGTCGAACGCGCGCGCGAGAATTTTCCGCTGACCTATCTTCCGGAGGATGCCGAGGGCCTGTTCAAGGAAGCGCTCAACTGCTACACGGCGGGATGTTTCAACGCCTTCGGGGCCATGAGCCGGCGCACCGCTCAATCGCTGTTCCGCGAGCTCGGCGAACGCGGCAAGCTCGAGCTCTTCGATACTCTGCAGGAAATCCGCACCCTGGCCGAACTCGACGACGAAACCTTCGCGGCATTGCGCGCGGTGCTGTTCGGCAGCGACAGCGATCCCTGGCCGCACCAACCCGAGATCGACGCCGAGCGCGCCGGCATCCTGCTCGAGGTCATGCGCGACCTGCTGTATCAAACCTTCGTGCGCAAGGCGCGCCTGCTGCAGGCGATGACATTCCGCAAGTTCGTGGCGCCCGCCCCGGCCGAAACCGGGTCGCAGCCCAAGTCAAATCTGACGAACGAGTTCCGAGTACTGCGGTAATTGGCTACATCCGTTGGTGCGTCCGCAGGGTGGTCAATTTGACGTTTCCGCGGAAACGCGCGCCCTTATCCCTCAGGCAGGCTGGGCCTCGTCAGGCCAAAAACACCCGTGCGTTGCGGAACAGTCGCATCCAACCGCCGTCTTCCGGCCAATCCTTGGGCGACCACGAGTTTTGCACCTTACGAAAGACGCGTTCGGGATGCGGCATCAACGAGGTGACGCGGCCGTCGGCACTACACAGTCCGGCAAGGCCTAGCGCCGAGCCGTTCGGATTGAAGGGATATTTTTCCGTCGGCTGCTCGCGATTGTCCACGTACTGCAAGGTGACCAGGCGCCGAGTCATCAGGCTCGCGGCGCTCGACCCGGAATCGAACTCTGCCTGGCCCTCGCCGTGCGCCACGACGATGGGCAGCACCGAGCCCTGCATGCCGGCCATCAGCACGGACTGCGACGGCGGAACGCGCACCAAGCGTCAGGCGCGCCTCATATTGTTCCGATCGATTGCGCACGAAGCGCGGCCAGCCTTCCGATCCCGGAATCAATTCCTGGAGCGCGGACAGCATTTGGCAGCCGTTGCACACGCCCAAGGTGAAGGTCGCGTTGCGCTCGAAGAACGCCGCGAACTCCTCGCGGGCGACGCGGATTGAACAGAATCGACTTCGCCCAGCCCTCGCCGGCACCCAGGACATCGCCGTAGGAAAAACCGCCGCAGGCGACGAGCCCGTGAAACCGTCCCAGGCGGACCCGCTTGGCCAGAATATCGGTCATGTGCACATCGTAGGCATCGAACCCCGCGCGGGTGAACACCGCGGCCATCTCCGTCTGACTGTTGACGCCCTGCTCACGCAGGATGGCGACGGCAGGCCGCGCGCCCGCCGCGATGAAGGGCGCCGCGACATCCTCACCGGGGTCGTAGCTCAAGGAGGCGTGCAGGCCGGGGTCGGCCGGATCGGCCAGCCGCGAAAATTCCTCGCGCGCGCATTCAGGATTGTCGCGCATCTCCTGCATGCGGAACGACACCTCGCTCCAGCGGCGCTGCAAGTCCAGGCGCGATGCGGAATAAATCATCCGGCCGCCGGCCAGGACCTCGATGGCATCGCCGGGGTGCGGCGCTCCGATGTCTCGGGTCATCGAGGTCAACCCATTGGCCCGCCAGCACCTCGAGCACCTCGGATACGCGCGGCGCCGGTATCTGCACCACCACGCCCAATTCCTCGGCGAAGCAGCCAGCGACGGGATCGGCCACCTGTCCCAAGTCGATGGCAAGCCCGCAGTGGCCGGCGAAGGCCATCTCGAGGACGGTCAGCAGCACCCCTCCGTCCGATCGGTCGTGATATGCGAGGAGCAAGCCGCGATCCTTCAATTCGCGCAATGCGCAAAACAACGCGACCAAAAGCGCCGGACTGTCCAGATCCGCCGGCTCGCCGCCGCTCTGGGTGTGGACCTGCGCCCAGCAGCTGCCGCCCAAGCGATTCTTCCCCGCCCCCAGGTCGATCAACAGCAGCCGCGAGGATTGCGACAAATCCAATTCGGGCGTGAGTGTCGCGCGGGCATCGCGCACGGGCGCAAACGCCGAGATGATCAGCGACACCGGCGCGATCACCGCATGCTCGCCCTCGGCATCCTGCCACGCGGTTCTCATGGACAACGAGTCCTTGCCGACCGGAATGGTGATCCCCAGCGAAGCACACAGCTCTATGGCCACCGCGTGCACCGTGGCGTACAGGTCGGCATCCTCGCCGGGCTCGCCGCAGGCCGCCATCCAATTCGCCGACAGCCGAATATCGGTGAGGCCGGCGATATCCGCCGCGAGAATGTTGGTGATCGCCTCCCCCACCGCCAACCGTCCCGAGGCAGGTGCGTTCAGCACCGCCACCGGGGTGCGTTCGCCCATCGCCATCGCTTCGCCGCCATAACCGTCGTAGCTGCTCAAGGTCACGGCGACGTCGGCCACAGGCACCTGCCAGGGGCCCACCATCTGGTCGCGGCTGATCATGCCGCCGACGCTGCGATCGCCGATCGTGATCAGGAAAGATTTATCGGCGATGGCCGGCAGACGCAGCAGCCGATCGAGGGAGTCGCCGATCGCCGTCCCCGCGGTCGAAAGTTCCAGCGCCGCCTTGCCCGCCGTTTGCACATCGCGGGTCATGCGCGGCACCTTGCCCAGCAAGACCTCGAGCGGCATATCGACGGGCGTGGCGGACAGAAGCGAGTCGGTGACCAGCAGTCGGCCGTCGCCGGTGATCTCGCCCACCACGGCAAAGGGGCAGCGCTCGCGCTCGCACAGGGCTGAGAACAGCGGCACGCTTCCCGGGACCAGCGCCAGCACGTAGCGCTCCTGCGCCTCGTTGCACCAGATCTCCATGGGCGATAATTCTGATTCCGCGCTCGGAATCTTGCGCAAGTCGATGCGCCCGCCGCGCCGGCTGTGCGCGATGGCCTCCGGCAAGGCGTTCGACAGTCCGCCGGCGCCGACGTCGTGAATCAACAAGATGGGATTCGCATCGCCGAGGCCCGTGCAGCGGTCGATGACTTCCTGGGCCCGGCGTTGAATTTCGGCATTGCCGCGCTGCACCGAGGCGAAATCCAGATCCGAAGAACTCTGCCCGCTGCCGACGGAGGAGGCTGCCCCGCCTCCCAAACCGATCAGCATGGAGGGGCCGCCGAGCACGATGAGCGGCGCACCGACCACGACGTCCTTCTTCTCCACATCGGGCCTTCGCACATTGCCCAGACCGCCGGCGATCATGATGGGCTTGTGGTAGCCGCGAATCACGCTGCGGCCCGGCTCCTGCACCTGCTGCTCGAGTGTGCGGAAATAGCCGCAGACATTCGGACGCCCGAACTCATTGTTGAACGCGGCGGCGCCCAGCGGCGCGGCGATCATGATGTCCAGCGCCGAGGCGATCCGTTCCGGTTTGCCGAAATCGCTTTCCCAGGCTTGAATCATCCCTGGAATCCGCAGATTCGACACGGAGTAGCCGGTCAAGCCGGCTTTGGGCTTGGCGCCGATGCCGGTCGCCCCTTCATCGCGAATTTCGCCTCCCGCACCCGTCGCGGCGCCGGGAAAGGGAGAAATCGCCGTCGGATGATTGTGGGTCTCCACCTTCATCAATATGTCGACGGGCTCGCTGACGCCCACGTAGCGGCGCGTCGCCGGATCGGGGAAGAAGCGCGTGGCGGTGCCCCCTTCGATGACGGCCGCATTGTCCCGATACGCAGAGAGCACGCCGCCGGGATTGCGCTCGTAAGTGGCGCGGATCATCGCGAACAGCGACAGCGGCAGGGTCTCGCCGTCGACGATGAACTCGGCATTGAATATCTTGTGCCGGCAATGCTCGGAGTTCGCCTGCGCAAACATCATGAGCTCGACGTCGGTGGGATCGCGCCCCAGTTTGCCGAAGGCGCCCACCAGGTAATCGATCTCCTCGCTCGACAGCGCCAGCCCCCAATCGCGATTGGCCTTGCCCAAAGCCGCGTGAGCGTCCTCGCCGAAACTCACGACCCGCAGCGGCCGCGGCGCGGCACCGTGAAACAATCCTTGCGGGTCTATCGATCCTTGTGCATCGAGCGACGCAGAGGAATTGATCGGTTCGATCCAGATTGACTCGGTCATGCGATCGTGCAGGTGAGCGGCCAGCTGGCGCAGCTCCGCGAGACCCAGGGGTGCGGCAGCGTCGATGAAATAGACCGTGCCGCGCTCGACCCGCCTGACGGCCCCCAGGCCGCAGACATGCACGATATCGGTGGCCTTGCTCGACCACGGAGACTCGGTGCCGACGCGGGGAGTGACCAGCACCCGCTGGCCGGCATGCGCCGCCGGCTGGGCGCGCGATCCGTAGGTCAGGAGCTTACCCAGCACATCGAGTTCGGATTCGGTCAGCCGGCGCGAATCGTCGACGAAGTGCAGCCAGCGGCTGTGCAGCGCGGTGACGCGCGGATCCTGCGCCCGCAGCGTACGCAGCAAGTGATCGAGTCGAAATTGCGACAGCGCGGGCGCGCCGAACAGGCTAAACATGAATTATTCCGGCAGGCATACCACTATTTGCGGGCGTTGGAATCTCCGCCGGGGGTGTAAATGGGGACGGGAAATTGGGAGACGTTCGAACCTTCCAGAGCCACGATTTTGCTGACACCCTGCTTCTTGACCTCATCGATGCGCAGCACCGAATGCATGGGCAAATAGGTGCGCTTTACTTCATTGAACTCGGCCTTTATCTTCTCTTCCGCGGGGTCGACGACCACGGTCGAACGCTCGCCGAATACCAGCTCCTCGACCTCGATGAAGCCGAACAAGGTGCCGTGGCTCACTTTGCGGGCGTAGATCTCGTAAACCTTGCCCTGATTTACGAACAGAACTTTGAAAATGTGACTCGCGGCCATTTAGGAGGCTCCAACCATTGCTAGTATTTCACCATATTATACGGGCACTTAGCGCATACCCGTCGACCCGTGGGAGGGATTGAATATGGCCTTGCGCTTACGCGTCGTCAGCGAACATGCCTCCCGCCTCGGAGAACAAGCCACCAAGGTATTCGGCGTGCACGGCGGCACTCTCGGGCGTGCGACTGACAATGAGTGGATTCTACCTGACCCGGAGCGTTACCTCTCAGGCAAACACGCGCGAGTCGATTTTCGGGCCGGAACCTATGTCCTCGTCGACACCAGTTCCAACGGAACCTACGTCAACGGCGCCCAGGTACCCCTGGGCAAGTACCATGATTACACGTTGAGGGACGGCGACTACATCCGCCTCGGCGAGTATGAGCTGCTGGTCAGCATCGACAAGAGCAATGACTTTCCGCCCGAAGAGAGCGCCATTGTGGCCTATGACGGACAATCGCCGTCCTCGGCGGTCAAGAAATCCACCGCCAACGACTTGGGGGCGGACCTGGACTTGAGCCAGCTGCTCGAGCCCAGCGACCTGCTGGCGGGCGATTCCGGGGTCCGTCCGCGAGATGCCTATGGCCAGTCTCTGTCCGCGTCCGGCCGCTCGGGACCGCCGTCGTATCCGCCGCTCGAGCCCGAGGCCGATGCGTCCGGGACGCCCTGGCACATGATGACCCGGCCGCTCAAGGTCGAAGGCGCCAAGAGCGATAGCGCCAAAGGCGAGGGTAGCCGAGCCGACGGCAGTGCGGGCGGCGCCCACCCTGCGGCGCGGGGACAAAATCCCGTGCTCTTCGAGGGCGATTTCGACGTCGGCCTCACGGCCTTCTGCCGCGGCGCCGGCATCGATCCGCAAAACATCACCTCCGAGGCCCGCGCCGCTGCGCTGCAGCTGGCCGGCCAGCTGCTGCGCGAGGCCGTGCTCGGCTTGATGGACCTGAATCAGAGCCGCAATGAATTCCGCAACCGCTTCCGCATTTCGCCGCCCGCCAACGACGGCCCGGAATCGCCGCTGAATTTCTCGCGAGGGGTCGACGAAGCCCTGGTCCGCCTGCTCACCACCCTGTCGACCCGCGCGGGATCCGTCGAGGCGATCCGCCAGAATTTCCGCGAACTGAAGGCGCAGAACTCCGCAACGCTCACCGCCACCCGCGCCGCCTTCGAAGAATTCCTCGGGCGTGTGGATCCCAAGGAGCTCGAGGAGCGCTTCGACCGGGCCACCAAGCGCGGCGTCTTCGGATCGCAGAACAAGGCGAAGTATTGGGATCTCTACGCGGAAATGTTCGTGGGCCTGGCGCAACGCCCGGCAGACGGGTTTCCGCATCTATTCACCGAGACCTTCGCCAAGGCCTTCGAGGCGAAATTGCGTACCCTGGTTCCTCCGCGGCGCAGTGCTTTCGGCGCCGATCGAGACGGCGACGCGCCGACCGATCCGAACAGTCAAGCCATCGGCGATGTCTAGCGCCTTCCCGACCACCCGGGCGCCTGCTACCCGGGCGTGCGACCAGCGGACAACAGGCGTTTCCGCGGAAACGTCGCGGCAGCTACTCTAGCTTCCCTAACGTGCGCTACCCATAGAGAATGGGCCGTGCGGCTCCTAATCGTAGAAGACGATGACATCGTCGCCGACGCCATCACGCGCGGCCTGACCGCCGCCAATTACTCCGTGCACCGGGTCGCGAGCGCCGAGTCCGCCCAAGCCGCGCTGGTGAACGAGGAATTCGCCATGGCCGTGATCGATGTCGGATTGCCGGGCGCCGACGGCCTGAGCCTGGTACGGCGCCTGCGCAGCGCGGGCAAAACCCTGCCCACGCTGATTCTCACCGCCCGCTGCACCCTGAACGACAAGGTCAAGGCGCTGGACCTCGGTGCCGACGATTTCCTGAGCAAGCCCTTCGAAGCCGCCGAACTGGCCGCCCGCTGCCGGGCATTGATGCGCCGCTCCTACGGCGCGTCGAGCGGCATCATCAAGCTCAATCGCATGAGCGTCGATCTGCCGGGCAAGCGGCTGTGCATCGACGACGGCGAAGTGGAACTGACGGCACGCGAATGGTCGGTGCTCGAGTGCCTGGTGCGGCGGGTCGGATTGATCGTCTCCAAGGAGCGCCTGCAGCAAGCGGTGGCCACTCCCGACCACGACATCACGCCGAACGCGGTGGAAGTGCACGTCTCGCGCTTGAGAGCCAAACTTGGGCACGCCGCCGTCGTGCGCACCTTGCGCGGCCTGGGCTACCGGCTCGAAGAAGCCAAATCCGCGTGACCTCATCCATCAGCCGCCAATTGATATTCTGGCTGGCGATACCGCTCATGGTGCTGGCGCTGTGCGGCGCGCTGGTGCACTACTTCAACAACGTGGCGCCCGGAGTCATCAGCAGCGACCGGCGGCTGAAGGAGGCGGCAAACGCCTTGATGGCGCATGTGCTGATCAAGAACGGTCGAGGTCACGCTCGATGCCGGTGCGGCAAGGCAGGCCCGCCCTGCCGGCGCCGGACTCCGATCAAGTATGCCCTGCGCGACAGCCAGGGCCGTCTGCTCGCCGGCGATGCGCAACTGCCCGCCGTGCCGCATGACCAGCGAAACCAGCCAGCTGATTGCCATGACGCAGGTCGATCACCGCAGCGTGCGCACGCTCACGACGCGCTTCGACACCCGTGCCGGAGTCATCCTCATTACGACGGCCGATGTCAGGCCGGGAATCGAACCCGCGGCGCGCTACGGCTTCATGAGCACCCTGCTCTGGGATTTCGTGCAACTCGATGTCACGCTGGTACTGGTGTGGGTCGGCATTCAGCTCGGCCTGCGCCCGATCAAGAAGACTGCGCAATGAGATCGCCGCGCGCTCGCCGCTCGACCTTGCGGCCCATCGATGGAATCCTCGGTGCCGCGCGAAATCGCTCCCGTCGTCGTCACGCTGAATCGACTGTTCCGGATGCTGCGCACCGCCGTGCAATCGCAGCAGCAATTCATCGCCAACACCGCGCATCAATTGCGCACGCCGATCGCCGGCATGCAGGCTCAGCTGGACCTCCTGGCCGCGGAGCCGGCCGCGCAGCCGATCAAGGGCCGCTTGCTGACGCTGCAGGAAGGGATACGGCAATTGGCGCACTGCCGCGAATCAATTGCTCACCCTGGCGCGGGCCGACCCCGCCGCCAACCTGGCGGCCAAGAATCAGACCGTGGATCTGCAGGCCATCGTCGGCGAGGTCGCCGCCAAATTCTTCGATCGCGCGCTGCAAGTCGAACATCGACTTGGGCGTCGAGGCGCAGCCCGCCACCGTCCACGCGGATCCCTCTCTGCTCGATGATCTGCTGAGCAACCTGGTCGACAACGCCTTGAAATACACGCCCGCCGGCGGCAGTCGTCACCGTCAGCGCCGGGCCGGAAGAACGGCAAGGCCTATCTCGCGGTCGAGGACGACGGGCCCGGGCATCCCCGAGGCGGAGCGCCCGCGCGTACGTCAGAGATTCTATCGATTGCCCAATTCCCCCGGCCACGGCAGCGGTTTGGGTCTGGCGATAGTCGAGGAGATCGCGGGGCTCTACGGCGCGTCGGTCGACTCTGGGCTCCGGTGCGCAGGGGCGGGGGACGCTGGTGCTGGTGCAGTTCAAGGACTCGGCTGGCGCTCCCTAGATCCCGTAGCAACCCGTCCGCGCACCCGTCCGGTCCCGCCCGGCATTCTGCGAACTGCGTCACGCTTCCATGCGAACGGACCCAATCGTCAGCTTCGCGTAAGGGTATGCGTCTAGCCTTAGGCGCATGGATACTCGCCGAAGACCGCCACCCAGACCGGCTTCACGCTGATGGAGCTGTTGATGACCATCGCGATCGCCGCCATCGTCGCGACGATCGGCATCCCCTCGTTCCGCTATGTCACCAATTCCAATCGAATCGCCGGCGAAGTCAACGGCCTGCTCGGCGACCTGCAATTCGCGCGCGCCGAAGCCATCAAGGAGGGGCAGAACGTCACGGTCTGCGTCTCCACGGTCGGCGCGACCTGCGACGGCACGTCGACCTGGCAAAGCGGCTGGATCGTGTATTCGAACCCCACGGGCGCGACCGCTCCCGTCGCGACATCCATCCTTCGCATCCAAACGACGTTCACCAGCACCGATACGTTCGTGGCAGTCGCCCGCCACCTCCGCGATTACCTTCAATCGCGAGGGTTACGCCGTCGGCATTGCCGGCAACGGCACCTTGATCTCGCTGCATGACTCCACGGACACGACCGCTTGGACTCGATGTCTGTCGATCGACCCTGAACGGGATGACGCAGACCGCAAAATACAACCAATCCGTCACTGGCGTGGCACAGGTGTAACGTGCCAATGATCGAACGCAGCAACTTCCCACCGCGCCTCGGCGCGCGCCCGAGCGGGCGGCTTCACTCTGCTCGAAGTGATGGTGGCGGTGGTGGTCACCGCCATCGGCCTGCTCGGCATTGCCAAGATACAAGCGCTCGCCTACGCCAGCACCAGTACCGCCAGCATGCGCTCGCTGGTCGCGATCCAGGCGTCCGGCCTCGCCGCCAGCATGCATGCCGACCGCACCTACTGGTCCGCGGGAGCGGCGCCGACCGCTGATCACGATCACGGGCACGGCACCATCACCGCACCATCAGCGACAACACTCTCAATACGACGGCCACCGACCGCAAATTACTGCTACTCGGGCGGAGGCGGTGCACCCTGTTCCCCGCCGTCAGATGGCTGCTTTCGATTTGCATACCTGGGCCACTGGCCCTGAACGGACCGAATGCTGAACCATTTAAATCCTGTCACGACCATTTCTTGCCCCACCATCAACACGCCCATCACCTGCACGATTCAGGTGACCTGGAACGAGAGAGCGGTTTCCATCAACAACCAAGGCGCCACCAATACTCAAGTGAGCGATGTAGCAACCGCCGGCGCTGCCGGCACGTTCGCCCCGACCTACATACTTTACGTGGAACCATAGCCCCATGAGCACGGAGCATCCCAAAGTTCGTGTTCGGGATAGTCAGCGGGGTTTCACGCTGATCGAAATCCTGATCGCGCTGTTGATCGGAGTCTTCCTGCTCGCCGCCTTGCTCACCATCGTGCAGGCCAATCGCGCCGTCTACGGCGACCAGAGTCAGCTCGCGCAGCTCCAGGATAACGAACGGATGGCGATGAACCTCATGAGCCGACGTGATCCAGTCGGCCGGCTACTTCCCGCTTGCCATCCCCCCCGCCACCATCCCTTCAAACACCCAGGGCGGGACGCTCACAGCGGTCGCGCCGTTTGCGGCAGGGCAGTCGATTTACGGCACCTATTCGCCGGCGGTGCCCGGCGATGCACTCTACGTACGTTATATGACGGCAGGCGGCGACGGCATCCTGAATTGCAGCGGACTATCGAATCACCAGCGGCGCGAATACCCTGTACGTCAACCAATTTTACGTCGCGAACGGCCAGCTCGTTTGCAACTTGAACAAGGACACGATCTACAACCTGGTCAGCGGCGTCACCAATAACACGACGACCCTGGGCGTCACCAATTTGACGATTCTCTACGGCGTAAAGACGAGCGCGGCCGCCGCCGGCAACAACGTCGACACTTATTTGAACGCCGATCCGATGACGGCGGCAGATTGGAGCAGTGTCATCTCGGTGATGATCCAGCTGACTTTCACCAATCCGTTGTACACCGCCGGAAGCTACCACGTCAACCGCCGACGGTTTCCATTCAGCGCGTCGTCGGCGTCATGAATCAACTAGGACCCGTGCGAATGATCACTCATATACAGGCGCGCGAAGCGAGCAACGCGGCATCGTGCTGGTGTCCAGCCTGCTGCTGTTGTTGGTGGTGACCATCATCGCGCTCAGCATGTTCCGCAGCTTCGGCATCCAGGAAAAGATCGCCGGCAACATGCGCGAAAAGCAGCGAGCGCTGCAGGCCGCGGTATCCGCGACAGCAGTACGCCGAATGGTGGCTCATGAACAACAGCTCCGGCTACCCGGCCGTCGCCTGCGTCGCCCCCTTGCTGAACGCCAATCAAGGCGAGGGGCAGATTTGCACACCTGCCGCCGACCAATGTCACCGCGCCGCCGTACACCGTCGGAGTGACTTATACCCCCCCCGGCATGGCGATCAGCACCACCACCACTGCAGCGGCGAACAGCATACTCAATCCCACCTACTTCAACGCGCCGACGTTTTACATCTCCGACTTGGGCCCCTCCACCGACGCGAGCAAACCGGGTGAAATTTACCAGGTCGACGCGGCGGGCTATGGCGGCAATTCCAATACGGTGGCGGTGGTCGAAAGTACCTACGACGTGTACGTCGGCTCCTCAATCCGACGTATTAGCAAACAGGACGTAAAATGAAAACCAAACATTCTCTCGTGGTTTTGGCCGTCCTCCTGGGCGCACTGGCATCAGGCCAAGGTCAGGCGCAGACCGCCTTCACCGAAAACTTCACCGGCACCAGCACCGTCAATTCCTGGTACTTTTTCAACGGCGCCTGCCTGACCGCGGGCACATCGACATCGACCACCAGCCCGGGCATCGTTCCCAGCTGCCAGAGCGTGTGGTCGAACTACTATTCGAGCAGGCAGGACAGCGATCCCTACCTGGTCGGCGGCAACAGCGGCTACCTGGGTACGAGTGCGACGCCGTCCAGCGGCGCGACACAAACCCCCGACCCGGTGAACAGCGGCGCACTGCGCTTCACCAATGGCGTCTCCCTACGGACATCAGGAGAGGGGCGCCATCGTCTCGGCGAACACCTTCGATACCGGCTCTGGAATTCAAGTCACATTCAAGACCGTGACTTACCGCGGCGATTCGGGTGGCACGGGCAAGGACGGCGCCGACGGCATCAGTTTCTTTCTTGATGAACGGCAGTGTCACGCCCACGGCCATCGGCGCCACCGGCGGCAGCTTGGGTTACTCCTGTACGAACGAAACGGGCAATGTGCCGTACGATGGTCTGACGGGCGGCTATATCGGCTTAGGGATAGACGAGTTCGGCAACTTCCTGAACGGCACGAACTTGGTCAGCGGCTATACCGGGACAAACTCGGCGACCGGCGACAACGCTGCCTACGGCTACGGCTACAAGCCGGATCGCATCGGTATGCGGGGTGCCGGCAGCATCTCATGGGCGGCGCTGACAGCCGCTTACGGCACCTACCAGGGCAGCGGCCTGCCCTACTATCCGGCGAGCCTGGCCACGTCGTACGGCAGTTCTACTTACTCGTGCTCCAGCGGTACGAATAATAATAATGAGTTTTGCTGGTCCTGCCCGACCGCATATGCGTCCTATCCGGGGGCTCCCAGCACTCCGACCGGCACCGTCACGGGCAGCGCAACGACATGTACTTATACCCTCAATAACTCCGTCAGTAGCTGTCCGTCCGCGACGTCCTATACATCCTATTCGGGTGCCCCCAGCACTCCGGCCGGGACTATCAGTTACAGCGGTGGGCATTGCATCGATACCCTCTATAACTCCACCAGCACCTGCCCGACCTCGTATACAGCCTATTCGGGCGCTCCCAGCACTCCGGCCGGGACCATAAGTTTCAGCTCGACCACGGGCAAGTGCAGAGACAAGGTGACGGTCGCAGGGGTTTCCACGACCTACACAGGACCGGCGACGGCGACTTATACAGGGCCGGCGACGGTGGCTTACACCACAACACCCAGCACCTCCCCCGTTACCGTGTCGGGCGGCAGCGGCACCACGTTGGCGCAATCCGCGGTACAACAAGCGTGTTCCACCGGGAGCTTGTACAACTACTACGATCCGGCTGCACCGGTCGCCGTCACCACCGCGACCCTGACCAATTCGTCGGGCGGAACCAACACGGCGAACCCCGCCGGCATCCTCGATTACGCACCTATTCCGAGCGCGTACAAAGAACTTACGGCCTTCACGATCGCCAACGAGAGCGCGACGACGCGCTCGCAGGCCACGCCGATTTTGTACAACCTGAAGATCACCCAGAACGGACTGTTGAGCTTGTCCTACAGCACGGGCGGCGCGTATTCGTACATCATTCAGAACCAGTCCATCACGACTGCCAACGGCCCGTTGCCGTCCACGTTCCGCTTCGGATTCGCGGGTTCCACCGGCGGCGACACCAACATCCACGAAATCATGTGCTTCAAGGCGGCTTCCGCCACGACGTCGGGCAGCTCGGCGACCGTCAACCAAAAGCAGGCCGCGAAGGTCGAGGCCGGCACCCAGGCGTATTTCGCCTTCTACAATCCCAATGACTGGACCGGCTCGGTCACGGCCAACTACTTGATCGACACCGCCGGGCGTGGTCACCGTGAATAGCCAGGCCAATTGGGACGCGCAGTGCGTGCTGTCGGGCACCCCCACCGGCACCGTGTCGGCCGGCGGAGGATGCGCCAGCACCGGTGCCGCCGGCCCGACCAGTGCCACGCCGGTGCCGACCTCTCGCGTCATGCTCACCTGGGACACCACCAACAATGTCGGCATTCCCTTCGAGTGGGCCAGTTTGAACAACAATCAGCAAACGGTGCTCGATGACGAAAACGGCACTCCCGACAGCGCCGCCACGAGCCAGTACCGGCTGAATTACCTGCGCGGCGATCGCAGCAACGAAATCACGACGTCGGGGACGGGCCTGTACCGGGCGCGCGACGGCATCCTCGGCGACATCGTCGATTCGAGCCCCACCTGGGTCGGCCCGCCGTCATTGCCGTATACGGCGACCTGGGGTGACCGGCTCTACTCGACGACGTCGATGCCGGAAAATACGGGCACCCAAACCTACGCTGCAATACGTAACCGCCGAGCAGGGGCGGCTCAATGTGGTGTATGCCGGGGCCAACGACGGGTTCCTGCATGGCTTTGAAGCCGGAAGTTTCGATACCCGTGGAAATTTTTGCGGCACGACGGACTCGTCGATAACTTGCGCGTCGACTCCCAACGATGGCAAGGAAGTGCTTGCCTACATGCCGGGATCGACCCTGTACAGCCCCGCACTGTCCACCACCACGGGCGGTTGCGCCGGCACCAATATCAGCACCGGAACCGTGGTGCAAAACATCCATGGCTGGACCCCGGCCATCGGTGCCAGTCCCCGGCCACGTCATGCGAGACCCCCGAGCTCGATTATTCGGCCACGCCGTACGGCCATAACTTCTTCGTGGATGCCACCCCCGGAACGGGCGACCTGTTCTACAACGGTGTCTGGCACACCTGGCTGGTCGGGCGGTCTGGGAGCGGGCGGAGCGGCGATTTATGCGCTCGACATCACCAACCCCTCCGCATTCTCCGAGAGCGGAGTGCCCCGCAGAACATCGTCATCGGCGAATGGAATTCGGCCACCATCACCTGCGCCAGACCCGACCACCGGCTGCGGCACGCATCTGGGCAACACCTACGGCACGCCGCAAATTCGGCGCCTGCACAACGGCAACTGGGCGGCCATCTTCGGCAATGGCTTCGGCAGCGCTTCCGGCGATGCCGGCATCTACGTCATGGTGATCACCAACTCGGGAACACCGACGTATGGAAGCACGACGTTCTATTACCTGAGCACCAATCCGTCGGGCAGCAGCCAGCAACTCAATTTTCAGCGGCACGGGTTCGCAATCGGCCAGGGTGGTGACCATCACCGCTGTGACTGCGGGCATCATTGCCGTCGGTGACGTGCTCAACGGCGCAGGCGTCACGCCGGGCAGCACCGTGATCAGTTTCGGCACCGGTACCGGCGGCACGGGTACGTACAACGTGAGCACATCCGGCACGGTGACTTCCGGTACCGTCACGGTCGGCAATGGCATTGCGTACACCACGCCCGCCGATCTGGACGGCGATCACATCACCGACTACGTGTATGCGGGCGACCTGCAGGGCAATATCTGGCGCTTCGATCTGACGAGCGCCAATCCAAGCCAGTGGGGCGTGACCAACGCGGGCGGCGTCTCCATCAACAACCCGACCGGTACCGCTCCCGGTCAAGGTGGCGGCGGCACGCCGGCGCCCCTTTTCACGGCGAGATCGTCCGCCGGACAAATTCAGCGCATTACGACTCAGCTGCTGGTCGTCTCGAATCTCGTTGCCGGAAGCGGCCAGTTCCTGCTCATCGAATTCGGCACCGGGCAGCGAACGCAGATCACCAATGCGGCACCGGAAAGCTACATCGGCGGCACGCAAGCCTTTACGGCGTTTGGGACTGGAATTTGTCGGCCTGGAACGCCATGTCGTCGAGCAGCCAGTACGCCAGCCTCGCGGCATCCGCGACGGGCCTCGCCTCGCCCTACACTCTGGGCTACGGAAACCTGACGGCACAAACGCTCACCGTCGGAACGATGGGCACCGTCAACGGCACGAACGTCACCGTCTGCTGGGCCGGCACCACGTCATGCACCGCGTCGAACAATTCCTTCGGCTGGTACGCCAACCTGCCCAGCACGTCGGAGCAGATCATTTTCAATCCGGTGTTCTTCCAGGGCGCGATCGCTCGTGAATTCCACCATCCCCGCGGTCAACACCGCGACGTCCTGCACCATCAACACGGACACCGGCTACACCTATGCGCTGAACGTCACCAATGGCGGCGTATTCAACAACGCCTTCCCGACGTACTCGTACACGAACCCGAGCACGAACGTCACCACCCTGGTATCGGATGCGACCGCAGCCGGCGTCCAGACCAACGCCACCGGCAGCGTCTACGTCGTCACTACCGTCGAAGGCAAGACCAACCTCGTTTACCAGACGGTGTCAGGCGGCGGTGGCGGCGGCAGTGGCAGCGGCGGCGCCCCTAGCAGCTGCACCGGCAGCGGCTGCACCCGCTCGACAGGTACAACCCTCCCTCAAACACCCACGGCCAGCCGATTGACTTGGATTGAACGTCGATAAATGCTGGAGTAACTCCCGCATGCTGCGCGCAAACACAAACGCACAAGGCCAAACCGGCCGCCGGATTCACCCTCATCGAACTCATGATGACGGTCGCCATCGTCGGCATCCTGGCGACCATCGCTGCCACGTCCTATCAAAGCCAGGTGATGAGGTCCCGCCGCACCGACGCCCGGAGCGCCATACTGGATTTGGCCGGGAGAGAGGAGAAGCTCTTCAGCACGACCAATGTCGTACAGCACCATCCCGGCGGCCTTGGGCTATGGGACCGCCACCGCAACTTTTCCAATCAATGTCGGCAGCAGCGGCACCGACTACTACCAAGTTACCGTCGTGACGCCGGATACCGTCACCCAGGGAGGTGCGGCGAACACCTATTTGATCACTGCGACCCCAATCGCGGGCACCTCAGCAGGCGGGCGACACGACCTGCGCCAGCTTGAGCGTAAACCAGCTCGGCCAGCAGACCTCTACCGGAACGGGCACGGCGGCGACGTGCTGGGGTAATTGACGCTGGGCTCGGCCGTCAGCTCCCTCAGTCCGTGCTGGGGCAACTGACGCATTTAGCGGCTTGCCGTCCGACTCGCGTGGCGCGTTTCAATTTTTACGGCTCAAGCGCACTCGGTAAATAACCGCGCCTGTTCACTGAGGCCGTGCGCGATGGCCGTCCAGACCTGTGTCGGAAATTGCGCCGGCAGTGCATTTATGGCGCTGCACACATATTCAGCTACCTCGCGCTATACCCCCGCCCCTCGACGCAAGCCGCCATCGCGCGCTGATAGTCCGAGCCGTTCTGCGCCACCTGCACGGCCTGTTGCGTGGCCCATTGCTGGCAACCGGCAGAAACCAGGAGAACCTGACGCCATAGTACGCCCGCGGCCAGAAACCCCCGCCACCGTGGCATTGATCTAACGCCATTCAGAATGCCTGCAAGCTCTGGCTCGTGGATTTGCATTGCGCGGCCAATCCGTCCAGCAATTTAGTCAACACCTCGCGTGCCATGCCGCCGCGTTCGGATTCCTGCAACGCGGCCAATCCTTCATCCGGCAGTTGCTCGGCCAGTTCCTTGAGCATTGCGAGCAGGGAGTCGGCCGGGAACCGGCAGCTCTTGGCAAGCTCCACGAAATGGCGGGGCAGGATCTCCTTCAGTCTGTAATGCCGTCCGATTTGCATGGCGAGTTTCATTTTTTGCGGGGCAATTCGCCGTGGATACGGCCACGCGCTCGCGATATCGTACAGTGGCGCCAGACGCATGCTGGGTCTGGACGGCCCACGAGTGTAGAGCAGTGAGAAATTTTTCGAGTGCGCGTCCGTCGCCGCCAGCAAGTATACGAGGCATGCAGTCTTCATCAGGCGATTGCGGTCGACACCTGGGTCATCGGTGCCGTCGAGCAGGGTCATGATCTTCGCAAAACCGGGGCCGCCCTCGTTTTCATATTTTGAGCCTGGATGAACTCCGAGCGCCTGACAGCAATCCTCCTGATGAATCCGACGCCAGCGCCCCTCCAATTGCATCCGATCGTAGCGTTCGACAATGAGCGTGGGGATGCCGCCTATGGACCGCCATTCGCTATACGCGGCGGCAAGACCCAAGCGCCGGGCTAGTACCAGACAAAAGTGCTCGTTCTCGGCGAAGCCGTCGAAATCATTGGAGGCCGGCTTCAGGATATGCGTAGTGGGCGTACGCCCTTGTGGTATGCCCCAACGATTGTGTTGCCGATCGAAATACAGAGCAGTCTTTGCCTGGGCACCAGACAGCGAGAACTGCCCTTCTGCGGCGCTTTCCCTGGCCGCACCCGCATCCTGGGATAGGTGCAAGATTCGGTGTTCGAGATCCTTTTCCTCCAGCCACTCGATTTGCGCCGGGTGGTTTTCGGTTGTCAGCACTTCGTCCAGCCGTGCTTCGCGGACGAATTGCACCGCACCGGCGCAGTCCTCGCCAACGTGGGACAGCAACGCCGCCGGATTGCGCGCCGATACATGGAACTGACGGCCCCATGCATCGAGTGTGCGCTCATTGTCCGGCAGCAGTCCCCAGAGAAAATTGAAGACCGTTGCGCCGGTGAGCGGTCCGGGCCGCAGCGGGAGCGATTGTGATAGAGGGTAGGCACCGTTTTGACTCAACCACGCGTCGGTGTAAGTGATGCCGTGGCGTGAGCCGCTCACATCGAGAGTAGCGGCGAGTTGCCCTTCCAGGCATACCATCAGTCTCATTTTTTTTCTCGGCGCTTCGGAGCCGCATGTGCCGTAATGAGTGCGTCGAGAGAGATGGCTTCGGGCTCGGAAATCGCGTCCTTTCGAACGCTCCACGGGGCGACACCAATCCGCAGCCGGACACCGAGGTAGCTCAAGGCGTGCAGGACCTTGCCGATCTGTGCCGTCTCCTTACCCTGTTCGACTTCGGAGACCCAGGTCTGGGTCGCTCCGAGCGCACGCGCAAGCTCGGCCTGTGTGAGCTTGTGATGCCGGCGCGCCGCGGCGATGATCTTGCCCACCTCCGCGGCGGATTGTGCCCACATGCTGGTGATCCCTGCTTTATTAGCAGTGATCATTATATATCCGCTCGGATATAAATACAATTATATCCGAGCGGATATAAATACGATTATTGCCGAGCGGCCATACGCCAGATTAAAGCGCCTGCGCAATGGACATGCGCCCGGCGCGCAAAACCCTCGCCAATCCCTGGCCAGGGCCATCATTCACTTCTACCGCGCGCTGTATCCCCGCCCCTCGACGCAAGCCGCCATCGCGCGCTGATAGTCCGATCCGTTCTGCGCCACCTGCCCGGCCTGCTGCGTGGCCCATTGCTGGCACTCGGCCTTGTCGGTGGCCTGCTGCTGCGCGCTCTGGCCGTTCTTCGGGTACATGAAAATCTGACCCGCTGCCGCACCGCCGTAGTTGGGCGCCTGACTCGGGGCCGGATTGGCTCCCTGGCCGGCATCCGGCGGCGGCGCAGAGTCCGGCTGAGCCGAACCCGGCGGCGGCGCATTCGGCGCGGCGCCCGCACCGGCGCCATTGGGATCGGCCACCGGCGGCGGATCGGTCGCGACATAGCCGTCATAGTCCGGGTTGTAGGTGTAGTACACGTCATTGGCGTAGTAGTAGGGAATGCCGCCGTACCAATACGTGGCGTAGGCCAAGGGCAGAATCGGCAGGAACCAGGAGAACCCGACGCCGTAGTACGCCCGCGGCCAGAAGCCGCCGCGCCAGTACCCGCCCCGCCAGTAGGCTCCCGTGGAGTACCCGTGCCCGTAGCCGCCGACGCGGCCGTAACCGTAACCTCCGCGGTAGCCCCCATAGGCCGAACCATGGAACCCTCCGGCATAGCCCGCCCGCCGTAGCCTCGGTATCCGCCCGCGGCGGCATAGCGAGCGCCACCAGCGTAATGAGCGCCGCCTGCGTAGTGAGCGCCGCCTGCGAAATGAGCGCCGCCGCCGAAATGACCGCCCGCAGCCGCGTGGCCGCCACCGCCGAAGTGGCCGCCGCCGCCGCCACCCGCGTGACCGCCGCCGCCGCCGTGCTTGCGCCAGTGCAGGCGCCGCGCCCAGGACTAACGACCCTAAAACGCCGGCTGCCAGAAGAAAGCCTTTGCCCTTGGTATCTCATGACTGTCACCTTCGGTTACCGGCCGTGCCCCTGCACGGCCATTTTGAAACCATACTCATAAGACCTACCCTGTATAACGCGGTTCAAGGCCGTTTGGTGTACATAACGCCAGCTTAATTCCGCAATGCCGCATTGAACATAATGTAGGCCGTCCGGCCCGGTGCGGGCTCGAAGAACCTCGAATTGGTCTCATTCACGATCACAGAACCTACATAGGCTCGATTGGCGAGGTTATCAAGGCGGGCGAATTCGCTGAACCGCCAGTGTCTCGTTTCCTGCTGAAATCCGGCCCGCAGATTCGCCACCCAGTAGCCGGCCGCGGCATGCGGAATTGCGGTCATCGGCGTAGATCTGCGCGCGGCCTTGCGTCTCCAGGGTGGCGGAAAATCCCAGCGGCGCATAGCTCCAGGTGAGCCCGGCGTACAGGGAATTCATCGGCACCGCCGGCAGGTAATTTCCCGCGCTGACAGTCTTGTAGTTCGCCGGCGGCGGGCCGCGGATTCGCGAGCGGATTGCAGGGCGCCGCGATGCAGGTGACGTAGGGCTGCCCCACCACGGCGCGGATGTAGGTGTATGCCAGCCGGGCGCTGAACCCGCCCGTCCACGCGGCATCCACGCCCAGCTCCATGCCGCGGCGATTGGTCTCGCCGATATTCTGAGACACCGTTCTGCCGTCGAGATTCTGCAGGACGGCCAGTTCGTCCACGGTTTTGATGTAGAAGGCGGCGAGATCGGCGCGCATGGGCTCGTTGCCCGCCTTGATGCCCGACCTCGTAGTTGTCGCTGCGCGCCGGCTTCAGCCCGAAGTTCAGCCCGGGAAGACTGCCGTCGACGGAACGATAGGCCAGATCGTTCAAGGTCGGCGTTTCGAAGCCCTTGCCGTACGATCCATAGACATTGACCGCGGAACTCGCGCGATAGGTGACGCCGCCGACGGGATTGACGGCCGAGTAGCGCGCGCTGCTGTCCGCGCCGTCGAGCACCGGGATGTGCCATGCGAAGTCACCTCGACCAGATTGTTGCGCACGCCCGCGATCATGCGCCAGCGGCGCGTCGGGATCCCATTGCGCCTGCAAGTACTGATCGAAGTCGTACACATTGTTCGCCTCGTCGCGGCGCAGTGCGCCCTCGACGCCCAAGTCCGCGCCCATGTAATTCAGATACCCCTTGCGCGCCTCGGCGAGATCGTCGTAGCTGATGCCCGCGACCAGCTGCAGCGGCGTGCCGGCGACTTCGCGGGCGTCCGTCACATGCGAATCGACGCCCCAGTACGCCCGGTCCAAATCGATGACGCCGCCCGGATAGAACGGCGCGTCTGCTGCGTCGATTCCGGTATGGCCTGGAACTGAGTCGTGGCGCGATGCCCGGTATAGACCATCGCGGACAAGTCGTCGTTGTCGCTCAATCGATTCGTCGTACACGGTGCCCAGCTGTTCCTGGTCGAGCGACTTGCGCGTGTTGTACAGGATCGCACCCACGCCCGCCTGGCGCGGATCCGCCGCAAGCTGCGCCCGCGTCAGCCCCAGAGGGTCCTGCACGATGGGCGTCTCGATGACATTGGCGACCACCGTCAGTTTCGCCCGTCTCGCTGGTCGGGACGCGCATCTTCGCATTGAAATTGTCGCGCTCGGCATCGCTGTGAAACCGGTAGCCGTCGGTTTGGAAGTGCGCAGCGTCCACCACGTAGTTGACGACGCCATCGTCTCCCTCGGTCTTCAGGGCGTAGCGCTGAGTGTTGAAGGTACCGTACTGCGCCGTCCCCTCGAGGAGATAGCCGGGCTTCGCATCCTCGGTGAAGATCGCGATGACACCGCCCGAGGAGTTGCCGTACAGCGCCGAGAACGGCCCGCGCAGCACTTCGATGTGATCGGCGGAGCCCAGATCGAATTGCGAAAACTGACCCTGGCCGTCCGGCATGGTGCCGGGAATGCCATCCGAGTACAGCCGCAGGCCCCGACTCCGAAACTCGAGCGCGCGCCGAATCCGCGCACCGAGAGTTGCAGGTCCTGCGCATAATTTTGCCGGCTCTGCACCGACACGCCCGGCACCGTGATCAAGGATTCCGAGAGATTGACCTGAAGCTGACCATCGGCGATGGCACGCCGACCCACCCGATCGATGGATACGGGCAAGTCTGCGCTGGACTCGGCGACCCGGGTGGCGGTGACGACGACGGGGGCTAATTCCGCGGCGGTTTCGGCCGGGGCTCTTTGACTCAGGGCTCCCCAGCCCAGCAACACAGCGGCAATCGATACCGCGACTCGTCCCCTCATCATCCCCTTCCTCCCGCCCAGTGCCTGCAGTCAAAACGACCGCCATCTTATGTCCGCCCAGCCTAACTTCTGCCGATTGGCGCGGTCCCAGAGATAATCATTAAAGTACCCCCGGCGCGGGTCGATATCTTCGATGTGGACGGACGGTCCGACGGACCCGGGAACTCATCGTGAAATGGCATCGTGCATTCAACGGCTTGATGACGGGCGCCGCGTTGCTGCTGCCGCTGGCGGCCGTGCCCGAATCCCGTATCGAATCGGGAATGACGAGCAAGGCCTCGAGCGCCATGGCGCATGTGAATTTCAAAATCGTCATTCCGCAGGTTCTGTACTTGCGCTTGGGTCCCGGGAACGACGGCGTCGCCGGCATGCAGAGCGTGGCCATCATGAGCAACGGCCGTAATGTGACCTTGAACTCGACCGACCGCGCGCCCGATTCGAGCGCCCCGGCGCGCCGCAATGTCATCCTCAATGCCTCGGCCGGAAAACCCATTGCGCAGGAAGCGCAGTGCGCGCCGACCCTGACCCCCACCGGCGTTATCTGCACGGTGTCGATGCCCTAGTACGTCGGCCCAGCGATGTCGATCTTTTCACAGGGGTCTGGGAGGCCCGCAAACCAACCGGTCAACATCATCCTGGCGACGCAAGTCCATGCCCTCACGAATGCGTGAGGCGGCTCACATCGCCGCCCGCTCAAACCGGCTGCCCCGGTGCGAACCAGCGCACAAAAACCGTGGAATATCGGCCGCAACGTCCGGAACTTGAGCGTCGCGCAAACCGAATTGCGACCTGGTTCCGCGAGCTCCTAAGGCTATCCCCTAATATCCGTTAGGCATAACACAGCACAGGATGCAGACAATGAAAACTTCGATTGCCTTGAAGAGTTTGTTGGGCGCAGCGGCGTTGACGCTGCCGCTCATGGCCTTCGCCGAATCGAATGTCCAAACGGGCACCGCCACTGTCTCACCCGGGGCGACCGCCCACGTGGATTTTTCGGTCGTGATTCCGAAGATTCTCTATTTGCGCGTCGGTACCGGCTCCACGTACTCCTCCGGGGCGCTGACCTCGGTGAACACCGTCGATCTGATCACCTTTTCCCCGGCAGCGGGCACCGTGGGCAATGGCACCGCGGTCGCCGGTACCGGCGGCGATCTGACGGGCGGCGTCGAGACCGCGGCCATCGTGAGCAACAGCGGCAACGTCACGCTCAACGCCACGGCCAGCGGCGCGCTCAGCGACGGCAACGGCGACAGCATTCCGTTCACGCAGATCACCACCGCCGCGACGACGCTCACCTCCGACCACCGCAGCTGCCGGCGCCGGTGCTGAGCAACGGCGTCAGCGCCAACGTCGTGCTGACCGCACCGGCGACCAAGCTCATCACCCAGGACGCGAAGTGGACCTTCAGCTACGCCAACGCGGCGAACGTGCCGGCCGGTACCTACGGCGGCGTCAACGTGAACAACAGCCGCGTGATCTACACGGCGACGATGCCGTAAGCCGAGTCCGAGCGCGCAATGATGCACGCCACCCCGCCATCGCCGCGGCCTCGCGGTCCATCGAGATGCCTGCCGCTCGCGGAATGCGGCACGGCCGGAACGGCTGCGCCGAGCATTGATCGGCGCAGCTCTGTTCGGCGCGTGCTCGTCGGCGCGGTCCGATGCTCGGCGTACACCGTCACTCTCACCGCGGCCTCGCCGCTGACGGTCTACCTGCAGGTGGGCGTCGGCAGCTTCACGAATGACTACATCAACGGCGGCCAGCCCGGCAACAACACCACCATCAACACCGTATCGGCGACGGTGGCGGCGGCGGCGGTGGGCAACGGCACGGCGCAGCCGATGACGACCAACAGCACGGCGGCGCAGAGCTACTACGACGGCTACACGTTTTGCAGCGTGCCCGGCCAGATCTACATCGGCGGCTTCTATCGCACCACGGGCGGCAAGACCGCCGCGGCGACGGTCACCGCCACGGTGCCGGCGGCATTGACCGACGCCACGGGCGACACCATTCCGTTCTCGAAAATCGCCTGGACCTCGAGCGGCAACGGGATTCCGGCGCCGAACCTTTTCCGGCGGGCGCCTTCGTCAGCGGCGGCGTGCAGAACGTCGGTTCCATGAGCAGCAACACCTGGAACGAGAGCTGCTGGACCTTCTCCTATTTGAACAACACCGTGCCGCCCGCCGGCACGTTCACCGGCGTCGTCCTCTACACGCTGAGCGCGCCATGAGCGTCCGCATTCCAAGAGCCCGGAGGCCGGCTTTTTTTTTGGCCTGTGCATTGAGCATAATCTGGGCCTCCGCGGCGCCGGCGAAAACAATCACCATCGATGACTCGGGCACGCAGGCGCTCGAACCGTCGGTCAGCCTGCGCTGGAAGAGCGCGACGCCCTCGCGCTCCGGCGCCGACAACCTGATGATCGGCACCACCACGATCCGGGTGCGCATCAACGTCATGCCCTGGCTGCGCCACAGCGGGCGGATCTATCTGAATTTGCCGGCGCAGCAGCCCGGCCCCATCGCGCGCCTCGTGGACCACGCAGGGACGATTTCTGCCGGGACAGGTGCAGTCCGGCAATCGCGTGCTGGTCTATGCCGGCCCCATCGCGACGCCCTTCATGGAGGACGTGCTGACGTTCCGTTCAGCGTGGACGGCACGCTGGTCCAGCGCAGCCTTTCCGGTGAGCTTTCACTTCGAAATGGATGAGGATTGATCATGCGGCGACGAGGTCTGTTTCTGTTGCTCTCTGCTGGCCGCCGCATTCTCGGCGTCCGTGCAGGCGCAGGGTTTCGCGGCCCTGGTGTCGCCGCCGCGCTTCGAGCTCGCGACGCAGGCCGGGAAAGACCGTGCGCAGCGTGATCGAGGTGAGCAATCGATCGACGGCTCCGGCCCGCTACCTCATGCATACCGCGGACTGGACTTTCTGCGCCGGATTTCAGCGTGAACTTTCACGACGATCTGCAAGCCGGCAGCTGCCGCCCCTGGGTCGCGATCGAGCGGCCCGAGATCGTGGTTCCCGGCGGCGGCACCTTGCGCTACCGCTTCGAAGTCACCGTGCCGGCCGGATGCGCCGGCCGGCGAGTGCCGCTTCGCCGTGATGATCGAAGGCGCCGAGCCTTCCATCGCCCGCAGCCAGGGACTGGACATGCCCGTCACCGGACGCATCGGCGTCATCGTCTACCTGACCATCGGCGACGGCGAGCCGGTGCTCGAAGTCTTCGGCCCGAAAGTCACGACGCTCAACGGCCGGCAGATACCGACGCTGCGCGTGCACAACTCGGGCACCGCCCACGGCCGCATGACCGGGTTTCTCACCGGCAAGGACGCGAAGGGAATCGACGTACGATTTCACGCCCTCGGATTTTCCCATTCTGCCGCACGAAGAACGCGAGGTCTTTCTCACGCCCTCGACGGCCACGGATGATCACCCGACGCTCACCTTTCCCGTCACCGTCAAGGGCACGCTCGAGTGGGGCAAGCAGAAGACCGAGCTCGATCAGCTTTTTGAATGAGACCGCGCCGCCCCCTCGCCCTCCGGCTCGCGTTCGGCCTGTGCGGGCCGGGAGGACTCGCCTGCTCGGGCGCAGCGCACGGCGCAGATCGGCTGCGCCTGGCGGGTCCGTGCCGGCACCCGTCTATCAAGATCGATACATCGACGGCGGATCGCTCGTCCCCGACATCTCCACGGGCGACGAGGCGACCAGCGACACGCGGGGCTCGCGCATTCGCTGCAGATCGACGGCGTCGTGAGCGCGCTTGAGCTCCCACGGCGGCGGCTCTGACTCCAACGTGTCGGAGAACGGCATCGTCGTCAAGTCGCAATGGGAGACGGCAACCTATGGGGACTGGTCGCTCGACGCCTCTGCGCGCACCGGAGGTTCCGAGTCCGGCGCCTCCGAGCAGGGCCAGGGCGGCGTCATCACGCTGCGGCAGCGCGGCATGCCCTTCGACGGAGATTGGCAGGCGGACAATGCCCTCGGCGACCTGAATTCCCCCGACATCAGCCTGGCGCGGATTCAGCCGCGCTTCTACCTGCCCACGGCCCCGATGCAGGGCCTCACCACGGAATGGCGCGGGCCCGACGGCCTGCAGCTGGTCGCGGGCGGCGGAGTGCCCGGTCTCTACGACGGCATCGTGGTGCCCAATTTTCGCACTCTGGACGGCTCCACCGCCACCGCCGGCGCGCAGTGGTCGCCGGCCTCGCAATGGACGGTGGGCGGGCAATTCGTCGAGGCTCACGACGTGAACCTCGCCATCGGCCCGGTGATCGACGGCGCCGCGCTCATGTCTTCCACGACCGGCCTTCTGAGCGCCGCTTGGGCCGACGGCGGCGAACACGTGCAGATGAATCTGCTGGACGGCGACGCCAACGGCAAAACCAACGCCGTCGGAACCTGGGTGGATGCGTCCATCGTGCAAGGCCGGTTCCTGCAAAACGCCGGCCTCTTTCGCATCGATCCGAACATGACCTGGGGCAACCAGTTGATCTCGAACGACGCGCAAGGCGGCTACTACCGGCTCAACTATCAAAGCCGGCAGTGGCTGGCGGACGTCGGCGTCGACGAGGTGCGTTCCGTATCCGGCCTCGGCAGCGACACCACCTTTCTCACCGGCGACACGCGCTACCAGCTATCGCGCGACTGGGGCGTGGGCGGCGTCGCCAACATCGAGCCGCACCGACGGCGGCACCAGCTGGTCGCTGGAAGGCTATCATGGATCACGCGAATGCCGCGGGCACCGGCCGCGCGCAGGCCGACTTCGCCGAGACGCACGGACGGGTCAGGACGCCACTGCTGACGCTGAATCAGGCCTGGTCGACTCCCGTCGGCATGCGGCTCAGCACGTCGGCCGCCGTGGAGCGCATCAGCGGCGCCGTCATCAACGACCTGCAGCAGGACAGCACCGTGCTGAGCATCGCCGCGTACGGCGGCGGTCAATTCACCACCGGCTTGGGAGTCGGAGGGCAATGTGCGCTGGGCGCGGACGGTGCAAGGACAGGCGGCGCCCGGGGTGTCCGCGAATGTCTCGCTGACCTGGCAGCTGTCCCAGGCCTGGGAGATTCTCGGCCACGTACTACGACAGCCGGATCGGATCATGGACGCCGCTGATCGTGGAGTCGCCGCTGACGCCGCCGGTGGCGACGCCGGTCGCCGCCGTTCAGGAACGCGGAATATTTTTGACCTTTCGCTATCGGCGCGCCGCGGGATCGCATTTCGCGCCGCTCGGCGGTGCGCCGGGAGCCGGATCCGGTGAAATTGCCGGCGTCGTGTTTCTCGATGCCAACGACAACGGGCAGGCCGACGCGGGCGAGGCCGGCGCGCCCAATGTCACGGTGGTGCTGGACGGACGATTTTCCGTGCAGACCGACGCCAACGGCCGCTTCGTATTCCCGGTCGTGGCGACAGGCCATCACATCATCACCGTCGTCCCCGACAACCTGCCGCTGCCGTGGACACTCACCAACGACGGCCGGGCAGAGGTCGAGGTGAGGACGCGAGACCGCACCGAGATCAGCCATCGCCGCGCAACGTCCGCGCTGAGCGCGCCGTCCGCGCTGAGACGTATCAGCGGGCGAAATTGCTCAAATCGCGTCCAGCGCCGCTCCCAGATCGGCAATGAGATCGTCGGCATCTTCGATGCCGACTGAAATGCGGATCAGCGCATCCGTAATGCCGATCCGATCCCGCGTCTGCTTGAGCACGCCGGAATGCGTGGTGCTCGCGGGGTGCGACATCAGGGTTTCGGTGCCGCCGAGACTCACCGCGAGCTTGATCACCTGCAAGGCATCGAGCATGCGAAACGCCTCCGCCTCGCCGCCCTTGACCGCGAATCCGAAGGTCGAGCCCGCGCTCTGGCACTGCCGCTTGAACACCGGATAGCGCGGATCGTCGGCCGCCAGGAACCCGAGATAATTGACGCTCGCGATCTTGGGGTGCTTGCGCAGAAATTTCGCCACCAGGCGGCGTTCTGCGCCGACTTGTGCATGCGCAGCGACAAGGTCTCCATGGAACGCATGATCATCCACGCGGTGTTGGGATCGAGCTGAGTGCCGAGTGCGCCGCGCAATTTCTTGACCGGACCCACGGCTTCGCGCGAACCGACGACGCCGCCGGCGACCAAATCCGAATGTCCGCCGACGTACTTCGTCAGCGAGTACATGACCAGGTCCGCGCCATGGCCCAGCGGACGCTGAAACACGGGGCCCAGAAAAGTGTTGTCGACCACCACCGGCGGCCGCCCGCCGCTCTGCCGCGCGCCGATCTGCATCGAGATCTCGCGCATCAGCGCAAGATCGACCAGGCTATTGGTCGGATTCGCCGGCGTCTCCACGATGATCAGACAGACCCGGCCGCCGGTTTCGGCGGCCCGCTTGGACGCGCTGCGAGGCCGCCTCCGTCACCGCGCTCCTATCATGACCCTGAGTGAAGCTGACCGCGCTCACGCCGAACGCGGGCAAGGTCTTTTCGATGAGAGTTTCGGTGCCGCCGTACAGGGGCTGGCTCATGAGAACGACGTCGCCCGGCCGCACGTGCGTCCAGAGGACGGTGGAAATCGCGGACATGCCGCTGCGAGAACACCGCCGCTGTTTCGCCCTCTTCCCACAACGCCAGGCGATCCTCGAGCACCTCGAGGTTGGGATTGTTGAAACGCGAGTAGACCAGCCCGGAGGATCTGGCCCGCGCCCGGCTCGCGACGGCCCGAGGTAAAGTCGAAAAAGTCCTTGCCGTCCTGCGCCGTCTTGAAGACGAAGGTCGAAGTCAAGAAGATCGGCGGCTTGAGCGACCCTTCCGATAGACTCGGATCATAGCCATAGCCCATCATCTGGGTTTCCGGCTTGAGCACGTGCTTGCCGATTTTGCGTTTATGATACGTGTCGTAGCTCACGCTTCCCCCCAATCAGTCGATTTTGTGCGCACAATATAACCTGTCGACCCGAAGCGTGGAATGAATCAATCGTGTTGCTCCCAGCCATCGCCGTCGCGGCGTTTCTCAGCACGTTTGCCGGCGGCCTGCTGGCGCTCAAGCTGCACGACAAATTGCACCTGATACTGGGATTCAGCGCCGGCGCGGTCATCGGTGTCGCATTCTTCGATCTGCTGCCCGAAGCGATCGAATTCGGCGGGAAATCTCACGGTCCGGCGGCCATTCTGGCGTGCGCCGCGCTCGGTTTCCTGTCGTACCTGGTTCTGGATCGAATTCTGTTGTTTCACGGCGACGCCGCGCCCCGCGGCCGCTTCGCCGCCGGCGTACTGTGCGTTCACAGCCTGCTCGACGGCGTGGCCATCGGGCTCGCGTTTCAGGCCTCGCACGCGGTGGGCATCGTGGTCGCGATCGCCGTGCTCACCCACGATTTCTCCGACGGCATCAACACCATGAACATCGTGTTGAAGAGCGGCGGCGACCGCCCGCAGGCGTTTCGCTGGCTGCTGGCGGATGCGCTGGCTCCGGTGCTGGGAATCGCCTCGACGTGTTTCTTCACTCTGCCCGGCGACGGGATTCGGCACCGTGCTGGCGCTATTTGGCGGTTTCTTTCTGTACATCGGCGCCAGCGATCTGATCCCGGAGAGCTATCACGCGCATCCGAAATTTCTCACCACGGCCATGACCCTGGCGGGCGCCGCAGTCCTGTATCTTGCGGTCGCGCTAATCGGGCAGTAACTGCGGGACGGCGTCTCGGCTGGTCGCCGCGCTGCCGGCGGAGGCCGCCATGATGCTGGCAATCGCCGCCCACTGTATCCAACTCAAGCGTTCGCCGAGAAAGCACAGGCCCGACAGGGCGCCGAGCGCGGGATCCAGGCTCATGAGCACGCCGACGGTTCGTGTCGGCAGTCGCGGCATGGCCATCATTTCCAGCGAATAGGGCAGCGCGCTCGACAGCAGCGCCACACCGAAGCGCGGCGGGCAAAATCGCCGGCGAGAGCAGATGCGCTCCGGCCTCCGCGACCCCGATGGGAACGATCACGACGGCGCCGACCACCATGCCCAGCGCCGTGGTCTGACCGCCGTGCGCGGCTCCCGCCTTGCGGCCGAAATAAATGTACAGAGCCCAGAAAACGCCGGCAGCCAGGCCGTAAGCGACGCCCGCGGTGTCCAAAGGCTTGGAGCCGAATCCCAGCGGCAGCAGGGCGAGCAACCCCAGCGCCGCCATCAGTATCCACACGAAATCGATGGCGCGCCGCGACGCCGCCATGGCCAACGCCAGCGGTCCGGCGAACTCCAAGGCCACCGCAATCCCGAGCGGGATGGAGCGCAGCGACAGATAGAAAAAGAAATTCATGCAGCCCATCGCCAAGCCGTACATGACGATCACCCGCATCTCGCGCGGCTTCAAGCGCAGGCGCCAGGGACGCCAGACAGCCAACAGAATGAGAGACGCCAGGGCCATCCGCAATGCGGTAGTGCCGGCGGCGCCCACCGCCGGGAACAATCCCTTGGCCAGCACGGCGCCCAGTTGAAAGCAAAACATCGCCGCGATCAGCGCAGCGATGGGCACGAGCACGCCGTTGGTCTTGAGGTGCTTCATGCTGAATGACGTTCCTTACCCATCCACGGGCAATCGCCCGCAGAGTATGATTGTAAACCGAATGTTTCGCGAACATCATGCATGACCCGATAAGCAGTTTCCTCACAAAGCATCCGTTGATGGTTCTGGACGGTGCATTGGCGACGGAACTCGAACGGCGCGGCGCGGACCTCAAGGATCCGCTGTGGTCCGCGAAATGCCTGATCGAACGGCCGGACCTGATCCGCGAGGTGCATTTCGACTACTTTCGCGCCGGGGCCGACGTGGCCACGACGGCAACCTACCAAGCGACCTTCGAGGCCTTTGCCCGGCGCGGCATCGACAGATCGGCCGCGGCACGCTTGATGTGCGACGCCGTGACTCTGGCGGCCGCCGCGCGAGACGAGTTTTGGTCCGTCGATGCCCATCGCACCGGCCGCTCGAAGCCCCTGGTTGCGGCCTCCATCGGACCGTATGGCGCCATGCTGGCGGACGGCTCGGAATACCGCGGCCGCTATGCGCTGGATGACGATGCCCTGGCGGATTTTCACCGCCCGCGCCTGCGGGTATTGGCGCATGCCGGCGCCGATCTGCTGGCGTGCGAAACTCTGCCGTGCCTGCGCGAAGCGCGGGTGCTGGCGAATCTGTTGCGGGAGTTTCCGGCCGTTTGCGCGTGGATCAGCTTCTCCTGCAAGGACGGCGGCCACGATTGCGAGGGCGAGGATATCGGCCGATGTGCCGCGGAGCTGCACGGTCATGAGCAAATCGTCGCCGTCGGGCGTCAACTGCACGCCGCCGCAATACATCGTGCCGCTGCTGCGGCGAATGCGCGGCCAGACCGACAAGCCGCTGCTGATCTACCCGAATTCGGGCGAACACTATGAAGCCTCTTCCAAGCAATGGAGCGGCAGCGGCCCGGCGCGCAGAGTTCGGCGAGCAGGCCCGCGGCTGGTATGCCGAAGGAGCGCGTCTGATCGGCGGCTGCTGCCGCACCGGCCCCGCGGATATTCGCAGCGTGAAACAATGCGTGCATCCCGAACAGCCGTCATAGCGGCCGGCTTGAGCTGCGTGCTTGCGGTTCTCGCGCCTCTCACGATTCCCGCCGGCGCGGGCGCAGCCGCGACGCAGGATCGCTGCCCGGAGCGGACCGCCATCGCGCTCGAGGTCGGAGGCGGACTGCTGTGCGCCGCCGTCGACGACCCGGTCCATGCCATCCAGCCGCAGCTATTGAGGAGCTGGATCGAACGTTCGGCGCGCATCGTCGCCGGTTACTACGCCGGCTTTCCCGCGCCGCTGGTCTTACTGCGGATCCAAGCCGCAGCGGGCGACGGCGTGCGCGGCGGGCGCACCACCAATGAATCGGGCCTGGTCATTCAGGTGACCGTGGGGCGCGAGGTGACTGCGGCCGAACTGGCGGCCGATTGGGTGCTCGTCCACGAAATGGTGCATCTCGCCCTGCCCGAATTGGGCCGCCGACACGATTGGCTGGCGGAGGGCTTGGCGACCTATGTCGAAGGCATTGCGCGCGCGCAATTCGGCAATCGCGACATCTCCGACGTCTGGGCGGAATACCGGCACTCGATGCCGCTCGGTCTGCCGCGTGCCGGGGAAGGCGGCATGGATGAGACGCCGACCTGGGGACGCACCTACTGGGGAGGAGCGCTGTACTGCCTGCAGGCCGACGTGGCGATACGCGAACAAACCGGCAACCGAGTCGGGCTGCAAACCGCACTGCGGGCCATATTGAGAGAAACCGGGGGATATCGGCGCGGAACGCGACATCGACGAGGTACTGCGCATCGGCGACGCCGCTACGGGCACCCGGGTGCTGGAAGATCTCTACCGCAAGGTCAGGGCGACGCCGCTGACACCCGATCTCGATGGCTTGTGGACCCGCCTCGGCGTTCCGGATGACCCGAAATCACAGCCCTTCGACGCTCACGCACCGCTTGCGGCCATTCGCGCCGCCATTACCGCTCCCGAATCGGCCGCTCCGACATCCGAGCGCCGCTGACCCGCGCTAGTGCTCCGAAAAATGCGGCTCGCGCTTCTCGAAGAAGGCGCGCACGCCCTCCACGCAATCGTGGGTCTCGAGCGTCATTTCCTGCGCGCTGCGCTCGGCGCGCAACTGCTCCTGCAGCGAATTATCGAACGTCGAGGCATGCAGGGAGCGGATCTGGCCGAGTACGGCGCAGGGCCCCGTGGCCAGACGATGCGCCACCGCTTGCGCGCGCACCACGACCTCGCGCGGCCGGCACCACCGCGTAGGCCAGTCCCCAATCGAGCGCGGTCTTGGCGTCGATGCGCTCCGCCAGCATCAGCGACGACAGCGAACGGCCTGCCCCGATGCGGCGCGCCAGATGGAAGGTGATTCCCGCATCCGGCACCAGCCCCAGGCGCGCAAACGACGGCAGGAAGTAGGCATTGTCGCCCGCCATGATGATGTCGCTGGCCAGCGCAAGGCTCATGCCCGCTCCCACCGCCGCGCCATTGACCGCCGCCACGATGGGAAAACGGAAACCGCTCAGGCGCAGAATCAAGGGATCCATGAAGCGGCGCATTTCGAAATGCGCCCGCTGCCGCGCTTCCTGGGTTTTCAGATCGACCGAATGCAAATCCAAGCCGCTGCAGAACACATCGTTGCTGCCGGTGATGACCACGGCTCGAGCGCCGCTTTCGCCTTTTTGAATTTGATCGAGCGCCAGGTGCATCGCGCGGATGATGGTGATGTCGATCGCGTTGCTCACCGCCGAACGCTGTATGGCCAAGGTCGCAACGCCGTCGGAAACCGTGAACGATAAACTATTCATGCTCATGTCCTCCTCACATTCGCCTCGAGCGATCGGCTTCCAGCCGGCTGCTTCCCTTTTATCGTCGTCGCCTTCTAATTCAAGGTCCGTATTGCGATCATGCCCCCTGCACACCTCGGCCGCAAGGAGCGGGCAATTGCGCGAGCCTGAAGATGGGGTCAAATGGGATTAGCGCCCGGTTGACCGCGGCGACGGGGCGGCGCGGCCTGCACAGCCCCCCCTTGAACCGGTCAATATCCCTGGATCGAGGTCGTCGCCGGATATCAATTGGCCGCCCCCACGGCGGCGGCTGGCGCCGTTGCACGCCCGCACCTGATGCCGCACACTTGCGCCGCGTTTGAGCGACCCAAACCGGAGGTAATGATGTCGATGCACCCTGGGCGCAAATGCGCCGGCTTTGTTTTGGCAGCCGCCGCCTGTTTGCCCATGGCCGGCACGGCAGCGCTCGCCGGCGACACGCTGCCGAGTGAAACACCGGCCGCGTTCGTGCCGCGCGTCGACAGCTTCGACTACGTGAAACGCGACGTCATGATTCCGATGCGCGACGGCGTCAAGCTGCAAACCCTCATTCTCATTCCGCGAGGCGCGCATCGCGCGCCGATTCTGTTGACGCGGACTCCCTACGGCGCGACGGATCGCATGACCAAGAACAACAGCGCGCACTTGTCCGCGCTCATCGACAGCACCGACGTCGCGGACGACGCCGTCGTCAACGGCGGCTATATTCGCGTGATGCAGGACGTGCGCGGCAAGCACGGGTCGGAAGGCGATTACGTCATGACCCGGCCCTTGCGCGGGCCGCTGAACCCCACCGCCGTCGATCACTCGACCGACACCTACGACACCATCGATTGGCTGGTCAAGAACATCCCCGAATCCAACGGCAAGGTGGGCATTCTCGGCATTTCATACGATGGCTTCACCTCGCTGATGGCGTTGGTCAATCCCCATCCGGCGCTGCGCGCGGCCGTCCCCATCAACGCCATGGTCGACGGCTGGCGGGGCGATGACTGGTTCCACAACGGCGCCTTTCGTCTCGACAGCCTGCGCTATTTCCATGACCAGGAAGCCACCCGCGGCAGCGAGCTTGCATGGTGGTCCGATCACTACGACGACTACGACACCTGGCTCAGCGCCGGTTCGGCGGGCGACATGGTGCGGCTGCACGGTCTCGAACAAGTGGGCTTCACCGCCAAGGTCATGAACCATCCCGCCTATGACGCGTTCTGGCAGGACCAGGCCCTGGATAAAATTCTCGCCAAGCAGGGCGTCTCGGTACCCACCATGCTGGTGCACAGCCTGTGGGACCAAGAGGACATCTACGGCAACATGGCCCTCTACAAGGCGCTCAAGGCGCAGCAGCCCGACAATCCCAATCTGTATCTGGTCATCGGGCCCTGGTTCCACCACCAGGAGCGCCTCGACGGCAGCGCGATCGGGCAGATTCGCTTCGGCAGCGACACGGCCGCAATACTTTCGGCTGCACGTGCTGCGGCCGTTTTTGGATCACTATCTGAAGGACGATCCGGCGCCCCTGACCGCTGACGCCGGTCACCGCCTTCGAAACCGGCACGAATCGATGGCTGGCGCTGCCGACCTGGCCGAGCGGCTGCGCGTCCGGCTGCGGCATCGAGCATCAAAATCTCTATTTGCAGCCGGGCGGCAATTTGCGCCTGGGTTCGTCCGGCGGCGCGCGGCGTCCGACTTCGAGTCCTACGTCTCCGATCCTGCCAAACCGGTGCCGTATCTGCCGCGCCCCATCCATATCGGCGGCGAGAGGGAGAGACGAACTGGCAGACCTGGCTGGTCAGCGACCAACGGGACGCGGCGGCGCGTACCGACGTATTGAGCTTCGCCACGCCGGCGCTGAAGGAGCCGGTGAAGATCAGCGGCGAGCCGATTGCCAACCTCATTGCCTCGACGACGCGGGACCGACGGCGACTTCGTGGTGAAGTTGATCGACGTCTACCCCGATGAAGTCGGCCGCGAACCCAAGATGGGCGGCTATCAGCTGATGATTTCAGCCGACATCCTGCGCGGACGGTATCGAGATTCGCTCAGCAATCCCAAAGCCATACCGCCCGATCAGAAGCAGGTCTATCGTTTCGCCCTGCCGAATGCCAATCATGTGTTTTTGCCCGGACACCGCATCATGGTTCAGGTGCAATCGAGCTGGTTTCCGGTGTACGACAGAAACCCGCAAACCTACGTCGACAATATCTTTTTCGCCAAACCCGCCGACTACAAGAAGGCGACCATCAAGATATTCGACGGCGGCTCGAACGCGAGCTTCGTCGAATTGCCGGTGGTACGCACCGCCGCAGTGTCCCCGTAGCAGGCGGCCTCGCCGTCAATGCGCGAGCCGGCCTCGATTGCCGGCTCGCGCCATCGGTGTTCGCCGCTTCGTTGCTACCGGTTGCCGCCTTCGGGCTGCCTCTCGTCCTTGGGCGGCTTGGGACGCTGCTGCTTCGGCGGCTGCGGTTTCCCAGGCTGTGATCTCCCCGGCTGCGGATGCGCCGCATTCGGCGCCCGCGCCATTGACGTTGGGCCGGCACCTGCCTGCGCATTGAAGTTGGGCCGAGCACCCGCCGGCGGCGCGCCGGCCGGATGCGCCGTCGCGCCACGTGCACCGACCACTCCCGGCGCGTTGAACGCGCCCGGCCTCGGCGTCGCGGCAATGGCGGGATGACCGCCGTTGGCCCTGGCGGCCAGCGCGGGATTTCGGGCCGCTTCCTGAACGTGCTGGCGCTGCAGCGGCGTCGGCGCAATATGCGGCTCCCGCGCAGCCGCTCGTTCTTGCGCGGTGGGCACGGCGGCGACGCCGCCGGGTCCGCCGTTGTAGCTCACCTTGGTTGACGGTGACGTTGTTGACCACCGTCTCGTTGTACGTGTTGTGAATATTGGTCACGTTCACGTTGGTCGACGGTCCTGTTGTAGGCGAACGAATTGCCGACCCAGCGGCCGCCGGCGAACCCGACGCCGACATAGCCGAAGCCGTAATTCACACCGCCGTAGAATCCGACATGCGGACCCCAGTAGCCGGCGTGGAAGGCATAGACGCCGCCCACGAAGCCCCAATATCCGGGGGTCCACAGCACGCCGACGCGCGGCGGCTGCACCCAGGTTCCGGGCACCCAGTAATAGCCGCCACCGCCCCAGGCCCAGTAGCCCGGCGTCCACAGATAGCCGTCATCGGGGCACGGCGGCTGCTCGTAATCCGGCAAGGGAGGCGGTGCTTCATTCGCCTGCACCTCGACATCGACGGCCGGCGCCGCGTAAGCCGGCGGCGGAGGTGGCGGCGGCGCCACGTAAACACGGCGGCGGCGGCGGCGGCGGCGCTACGCGCACCACGCAACCGCCGAGCAGAGTCGCCGCCGACAATGCCAGCGCGACGCCCGCCAGCGGCAGCGCCGTGTGATTAGAACTTGTCCGTGATGTACTCGATGTACTCATAGTGACCCGCCCATTTGATGTTGTGCCACAGCGTACTCAGCCGCACGCCGTCCATGGAACATATAACGTCACACTATGAACATGAGCCAGATCTGTGAAGCGAATGTAACCAGAGGGGTGTCCCCGTACGGCGACATCCGCGACGCCCTCGCGTGTTGCGCCTCGTGCCTAGCTGTCGATGGCGCGCTTGAAGGTTTCGGGCAGAAAGAACAGGCCGAGGATCAGCGTCGCGCCCGCGACCACGATGGGATACCAGAGCCCGTAATAGATATCGCCCGTCGCCGCCACCATCGCAAACGCAGTGGTCGGCAGGAAGCCGCCGAACCAGCCGTTGCCGATGTGATACGGCAGCGACATGGCGCTGTAGCGAATTCGCGCCGGGAACAATTCGACCAACAGTGCGGCGATGGGCCCGTACACCATGGTCACGTACAGCACCAGGATGAACAGGATCAACACCACCATCGGTTTGTTGATGGCCGCCGGATCCGCCTTGTCCGGATAGCCTGCCGCCGTCAGGGCCGACTTCACTCTGCTTTTGGAAGGCCGCGATGGCCGCCTTGCGCTCCGTGCCGGTCACCGTCGCGGGATCCGGCGCCGTAAAAGTGCTGCTGCCGCTGCGGATTTGCGCAACGCTGCCCGCCGGCGCATCCACTCTTTGGTAGGTGACGCCGGCTTTGGCGAGAAAGCTCTTCGCGATATCGCAGGAGGTCGAATCGAATGGATTCTTGCCGATCGGATCGAACTGGAACGAGCATTGCTTCGGATCCGCAACCACCGTGACCGGCGCCGCGGACTGCGCCGCATACAGCGCCGGATTGGCGTAGCGCGTGAGCGCTTCGAAGAGCGGGAAGTAGGTCAGCATCGCCAGCAGGCAGCCGGTCATGATGATGGGCTTTCTGCCGATTTTGTCCGACAGCCAGCCGAAGAATATGAATCCGGGCGTGGCCAGCACCAGCGCGATCGCCGTCAGAATATTGGTGGTCGCGCCGTCGACGCGCAGCGTCTTCTCGAGAAAGAACAGCGCGTAGAACTGTCCCGTGTACCACACCACCGCCTGGCCCATCACCGCGCCCAACAGAGCGATGAGCACGATTTTCAGATTGGCCCAGCGGCCGAAGGCCTCGGAGAGCGGCGCCTTCGAGGTCGTTCCCTGAGTTCTTCATCTTGACGAACACCGGGCTCTCGGCCAGCTGCATGCGAATCCACAGCGAAACGGCCGAGCAGAACGACCGACACCAGGAACGGTATGCGCCAGCCCCAGAGCCTTGAAGGCGTCCTCGCCCATGCTGGTGCGGGTCCCGATGACGACCATCAACGCCGCGAACAGGCCGAGCGTCGCGGTGGTTTGAATCAAGCTGGTGTACAGCCCGCGTTTGCCCGGCGGCGAATTTTCGGCGACATAGGTCGCCGCGCCGCCGTATTCGCCGCCCAGGGCCAGTCCCTGCAGCAGGCGCAACGCCACCAGCATGATGGGCGCGCAGCACGCCGGCGCGTCGCATAGCTCGGCAGCAGTCCGACCGCAAAAGTGCGATCGCCCATGATGCCCATGGTGATCAGAAAGGTGTGCTTGCGGCCCACCAAATCGCCGAGGCGCCCGAACACCAGCGCGCCGAACGGCCGCACCGCAAAGCCGGCCGCGAAGGCAGCCAGGGCAAAGATGAAGCCGGTGACTTCGTTGACGCCGGAGAAAAACTGCGCGCTGATGATGGTCGCGAGCAGGCCGTACAAATAAAAGTCGTACCACTCGAATACCGTGCCCAACGATGAGGCACCGATCACCAGCCATTTGTTCTGCGCCGCCTGCCGCTGCCTTGGGCAGTGCGGCGTCGAGGACGTGGTAGCCATAGACTCCCCCTTTCGAAGTTTTAGTTCATTACTGTCGCTAGCTATGCTTGGGCGGCGCCGCCGTGATCACCGCCCGCAACTCCGTCAGTTTGGCCTTGATGGCGGCCGCATTCTCCGGACCCATGCGGATCAGCAATTTCTGCCCGGCGGGACGCGACTCGAGCGCCGGATCGGCAAAGGTATACATGACATTCGGCCGCACCAGCTGCGATGGGCGCCGTCGGGCTGCGGCGTCGCCAGCAAGTTGTCGATCACCTGCACCAGCCTGTCGTTGAAATAGCCGTTCGGATAGCCCAGATTCTGGTAAGACTGCTGAAACAGCGGATAGTAGTGGATGTAGAGCGCGGCCAACTGCTGCATGTCGAGCTTGCTGATCACGGCCACCATCGGCTTGTAGCGCTCGAAATTCCGCGGATCGAGGGTGGCGTGCAATTCATCGCCATTGGCGAGAAAAGATCCGGCGGACCCGTGCAGGCCTTCGTCGACCGGGGTGTGGACTTCGTCAGCGGGAACTCGCTGCGCGAGTTGGTGACCGCGATGAACAAGCTGCCCGATGTGGACCCGCTGGACTACGCCACGGTGGCGGCCGCGGTCACCGCCCGCGACCGGGAGGTGGCCAATAGGTTCAGCAGGACGGTCAGATCACCGCAATCCGCGCTGCCCGTGACTATTCGGCGACCGATTTTTGCGTGGTGGCGCCGCACCGGCTGACCGATCCGAGGAAGGCCGGGCCGCTCATCGCGGTCAAGCTGCATA
>CAVTID010000005.1:100000-125494 GCA_963734645.1 uncultured Gammaproteobacteria bacterium | reverse complement strand
TTTCTTTGTAACGCCACGAACCAGTACGTATTGCTCCACAGAAATTCCAAATTGGGATGCTGGTATTTCCCCCGCGCGGATTCAATCGCGCTTTCCGCAATGTCGACGCCGATTACACATCAGGCCACGCGTCCCAGATATGCGCTTCCCGTAGCCTTCGCCGCTGGCGATATCCAGCACTGTTTTCCTCGCGAGTTGAGCGGCAGAATTTATATCGGTCCAGATGCTCAGCTCGATATCGCCAGGTCATGATTTCCGGCAGAATAGCTCTCCATCAGGCACCAACGAAGCGCCGTGCGGGCCTTCAGTGTATCGACTCTCCATCTCCATCTCCTACCCTGTTCATGCTGTCCGAAGTGATGAAGTGCTGGCACGGAGGCACCCAGCCTTTAATACGTCAAATTGAAAAGCGAATATCCAAGTCAAACTTTATCAAAATCCGGAGGGATCGCCGGGTTGCCGATATTTCTCCAGTCAATTGCGGTCAATTTCATCACGACAAAATTCCGCTCCGGCCCGCTGCGCGCATTCCGATATCGATATGCACCAGATGATAATATCGCCGTCGATCAGCCTGCCGTATGGCACCTCAGCGCAACTTCACAGTACCTGCCCGAATTGTTATCATGAATCTTGACTGCATTAGCGCCGCCGAAGGATCGCCCGTTCAACCAGGAAATGTCCTCCCGGTGCCGCAGCGTCAGTTGTTCCGCCAAATACGGTCTAGCATACAAGTGGGCGGCAGATCAGGCCGCTTCCGGCAGAAGTCACGAAGTCCGGCGCGAAATTGCCCCCCTGTTTTCCTTATAATGTTGCGAAGCATTTCCATTCGTACTTCGATTTCAAACTGCGGTTCGCACGCTTGGCCAGCATCGACCGGTCAAACTCATCGCATCGTTCTTCGGTGCACATGAAGGGAACGTCAAGGCTGTCGATTGTCGATTCGTAGTGGATAACCGCCATGGCTTCCCGGCCAAGGACATCATGCATGTACTTCAGCGAGTCCAGTACAGTCCGATAGCAGTCTTGCGCACAGAACTCTTTCGAGGTCGCAGTAGTGCTGTCCTGCCTGAACAATTGCATATGCATCGACGCATAATATGGGCCGACGTCTCGTAGGTACGTAATGGTTGGCACCTGCACGAGCCGCCGGCCGGCATCGGCTATCTGTTCCCCATTCTTCTCTGCGGAACTTTGTAAAGTCTTCGCTCGAGCAAACCGCCATTTTGCGGCCGGCCAGGTAGTACTCCAATATCTCATCCAAAGTCTCGTGCGGAAGCTGGCGATCGAAGAGAGCTTGATTCAGATATCTTCCATTGCCTTCCTTGTGATCTGCCTCAGGGTAGAATTCATAACTGATGCCTATGTTCGCGAGCCGCGACTCGTTGCCGTCCAGGGATTGCGGCTTGTAATGCCGTGGAACCCGTCTTCCAGGTGCCCGTGTGAAAATACAGGACTCGCGGTGCGGCCTCGGTCGTCTTTTCACATGACGAAGCCAAATGCGCTCTTACCTGAAACGAGTTGACATTCATCGGGACGCGAAAGCAAGGGCGGATTGACGGTATTGAATTGGCGATCAGCATTGATTCCGCCTTACCCATTTCACCGCACATCCTCAATGTCGTCACTGAATCATAGCGGACATGAGGCGATATCCGGTGCCGCCTGAGTATGTCGCACGATAGCTGAGATACGAGTTTGTGACGGCCGCCGACGGTTGGAGTGTAAAGTTACCCCCGGAATCGGTCGTGGCAGTTCCAAGACTTTTCGATGACGGCTGAAATGATAGACGGATGCGCCGAACCTCTTTGCCATTCGCATCCAGAAATATAAGCCCCAGTCAGCCGCTGTTGCTCAACGCCGCAGTCACACCCATCGGTACCTCGAGGGTGAAATGGCTCCCCGCGGCGACCGCGAAAATCTCGGAATTTCGAGAAATCACCTGTCCGCTGCTGGCGGAAAATTCGGTGTCGGCGTTGTCGTCAGTAGCGGGCTTCGCAGTGCCACGTTGGCGCCGCCATCGTGGTAATCCATCGTTCAATATCGACCTTTGCCGGCCCGGAACGACCGCCGTTCCGGTTTATCCTGAGGCCAACGATCGCCTTGGTCGCCGTCACCGGGACATCGCCCGTTAGAGTGCGCACGCTCTTAACCGCTGCATTTCCGCCATCCACGGCGAAAAGAGCAACCTGCCCACCACTGACCGGATTACCGGACACATCGGCAAGATGTCAGTCAAGCGTCCATCCACGCGATTAACCAGTTAGAACAACTTGGCGGGCCACGTAACGGTCTACCAAATAGGTCATGGTTCCCGGTTGGGTTTCCGGAAGCATGTGGGAGGGTTGCAATGTCCACGACTGAAGAATTGCTCTTTGCGGAATCTCGGGCTGGATCACTCTCTACTTGAGTAAATCTTTCCTCGCGTGCGTTGTCCACGCCCCCCTCCTGATCAGTTGCGTCTCCATCGAAGATGATCCCAAACGCGACGCCATGGTTACGTAAGCGTGTCGCCAATGTTTTCAATTGGGATTTCCAGGGACCGGTCCACGTCACGTCGGCATCGAAAGAATGCAACGGAGCGCCAACGGCTTTCTCGTACGTTTCAGACCATAGCGTAACTTCATCCAACCAATCGCTGGGCTGAACGGACGTGGCAATTGGCTCGATATCGCCAATCTCCACATTGCTCGGGAACACCTTCTCTTATGACGGAAACTCTGAATGCAACATCCCGCGCGATTGCTCAATCGGGGAATGGCATGCGTTTGGCAGATTACGGCGTGGCCGACCGCAAAGGTTCATCCATCGCGACGTAGCGCAGGTCGCCTCCCAATCGCCGAATGCGATCCATAACCAATTGCAGCCCATGTGGGTCCAAGTACCCTTCGATGCCATTGCCGCAGCCATTGTCTCCCACGGGCAACATTAGTGTTTCCATGGCAAACGCAATTCAACGCTTCTCTCAGACTTGTGAACATCTTGGTCAATTGGACGTCGGTAGCTCCAACGACGAATTGCGTCGTAGTTTTGAACGCTTTAACGTTAGCGGCGGCATTCCCCCCAAGGAGCATTGTCCTCGAAGAGCTGCATGTAGTCAGAGGGGGACCGTTTTTATAGGACGTTCGCCGCAGCACTCGATACGTCCCGGAAAGCCATATTTCCAGTCGCCAGCGCGGAGTTGGATACAAGGATGATCCCGCTGAGCGCGATAAGAGCGAATTGCTTGGCCAGCGTGCGAACAAAGATCGGGTTGTTCAACATTAGGATCCCTCCGATACTTTTCGACAGCGAAAGTAGAAAAATGCTTCAGCCAGTCCCAGGTTCGGACCAGAATACGGTTCTCACGCTAGCGGTAATCGCATTCCCCTTCCGTCTATCGAGAGAATGCATGCGGCCAGCATGTGACGCACGTCACGCTCGCCGGGAGAATCGTTGATGACGATCAAACGGGGATCGCTGCTGGCGATTTCGTGGATGTGGTCCGCCAGCGAGTTGAGGCAGCGGGTCGTCAGGTGAACACTCTTGTACACCGGGACTATGATGTCGATGGCTCTATGATCCTTGGCGCGAAGGATGGGATGAGGATATTCGCCTGGGATCAGTCTCTCGGTAGCCAAAAAATACCCTCAGAGTCTAACTAAACAATAAATTCCGCACGGCAGTGCATATTTCATGCTAACAATGCAATAGTCTAATCCATGAAAAATACGACGCGGGTCGTAGTTAAGCGCTCCTTTAAACAAATACAATCTTGGTATGACATATTACAGGGATGGATCACCGATCGCGGTGATCGGTTTCTCGTTCCGGATGCCAGGAGGCACGGACGAAACGCTCTGGCAGGCTTTGCTGGCCGGTCGCGATCTAGTCACGTCGGTCGAATCCGATCGCTGGTCGCAAGACACCCTCCTGCATCCGAACAAGACCGAACCCGGGACGTCCTATACCTTCGCGGCGGGTTCGATCGGCGACGTAGCGGGCTTCGATGCGGCTTTTTTCGGCATTTCTCCGCGGGAAGCCGAGCAAATGGACCCCCAGCAGCGGGTATTGCTGGAGATGGCCTGGGAGGCGTTCGAGCAGGCCGGCATCCCCCCTTCCTCGATGCGCGGCAGCCGCTGCGGCGTCTATGTGGGCCTGTCGAGCGTCGACTATGCCTACCGCCGCGCCGACGATCTGGGCGCCATCGACGCGACCACCATGACCGGTAACGCCGGGAGTATTGCCGCCAATCGCCTCTCGTATGTGTTCGATTTGCATGGGCCGAGCATGACGATCGATACGGCCTGCTCGTCCTCGCTGGTCGCTTTTCATCAGGCCTGTCAGTCGATCCGGAGCCAGGAGACGGACGCGGCGCTGGTCGGGGGCATCAGTCTGCACCTGCACCCGTATGGATTCATCGGCTTCTCCAAGGCCTCGATGCTGTCGCGGCAGGGCCGCTGCCGGGTGTTCGATGCCGGCGCGGATGGCTATGTGCGCTCAGAAGGCGGCGGCGTCGTGCTCTTGAAGCCCCTGAGCCGGGCGCTCGCCGACGGTAACCGGATCCTGGCGGTGGTGGCGGGTACCGGCGTCAACAGCGATGGGCGCAAGCCGGGGCTGACGGTGCCCAGCCATGAGGCGCAGGCCGAACTGCTCCGCGAAGTGTATGGGCGTGCCGGTATTGCGCCCGAAGACATCGATTATTTCGAGGCACACGGCACGGGAACCGCGGTCGGTGATCCGCTCGAGGCACGCGCCATCGGCGAGGCCATCGGCCGGCACCGCCCGCCCGAGAATCCGCTGCCCATCGGCTCGATCAAGGGCAACATCGGACATCTCGAGGCCGCCGCCGGCATGGCCGGGCTTTTCAAAGCGCTGCATGTGCTGCGCGATCGGCGGGTTCCGGCGAATCTCCATGTGCGCACCGTGAACCCGCACATCGATGTCCGCGGCTGGAACCTGGCGCCCGTCACCGAACCTCTCGATCTGGGCAATGACCGTCTCGTCGTCGGCGTGAGCGCCTTCGGCTTCGGCGGCACCAATGCCCACGCAGTGTTGACCAGCTACCAGAAAGATGAGCCGGCGGTCGGGGGGCGATCTGCCCTCCCTGAGACTCATGCGCTGCCGATTCCGCCGCTGCTGCTGTCGGCGCGCAGCCCGCAAGCGCTGCGCGACCTGTCGCGCGACATGGCGCAGCATCTGCGGGCCCGCGAAGACCAGAGCGAATATGACATTGCGTATAGCGCCGCGTATCACCGCGACGTGTACCCGCATCGGCTCGCGGCGAGCGGCATCGACCGGCACGCGCTGGCGCATGCGCTCGAGCAGTTCGGGAGCAGCGGCGCTGCGGTCGGAATCACCTTGGGCAAGCATCGTCCGGAAGCGTCGGCGCCCGCCTTCGTGTACTCGGGCAACGGCTCGCAGTGGGCCGGCATGGGCTTGCAGCTGTTCGAGGACGACGCGGTGTTCCGCGAGGCGCTGATCGAGGTGGACGAGGTGTATTCGAGGCGCTGCGGCGAATCGATCCTCGAGGAACTCAACGCCGCGCCCACCGCCGATAGGTTTGCACTGACCGAGATCGCGCAGCCGGCGCTGTTCGCAGTCCAGGTCGCGCTGACCCGCAGCTTGGAGCGTCGCGGCGTGCGGCCGATCGCCGTCTGCGGCCACAGCGTCGGGGAGGTCGCGGCCGCCTGGGCGAGCGGCGCTTTGACGCTGGATCAAGCGGTGCGCGTGATTCACGAGCGCAGTGCGCACCAGGGCCGCACGCGCGGCCAAGGATGCATGACGGCCGTTGCCTTAGGGCAGGATCGGGCCGCCGAGTTGCTGGCCGAGCTCGAGCTCAGCGAGCGGCTGACCCTGGCCGCGGTCAACACCGCCCATGCCGTCACCGTGGCGGGCGACATCGAGGCGATGGCGCAGCTCGAGAGCGCCCTCGCCCAGCGCCGCATCGTCTGCCGGCGCCTCGCCTTGGACTATGCGTTTCACAGCCCGGCGATGGACCCGATCGGTGCGGATCTCGTGCACTCCTTGAGCGGTCTGGAGATGCGCGCGGCGGCGCTCCCGATGTATTCCTCGGTGACCGGCGATCGCGTCGGACCGAACGCGATCGACGCGGCGTACTGGTGGCGCAATGTCCGTGAACGGGTGAATTTCGAGGCTGCGATCCGCGCCATGATCGATGCCGGCGTCAACACCTTCGTCGAGATCGGTCCGCGTGCCGTGCTCACCGCGTATTTGACGGAGATCACCAAACCCTTGGGGAACGCAGCCTTGGTGCTGCCGAGCGTGACGCGCAAGGACTCGGGCGGCGCACGCCTCGCGACGCTCACCACCCAGCTCGAGCTCGCCGGGGGTTTGCGCGACCGCGCGCGCCTGTTTCCGGCGCCGGGGCGCTACGTGGATCTGCCGCACTATCCCTGGCAGCGCGAGCGGCACTGGCAGCCGAGCACCTCCGAATCGCAAGGGCGGCTCACGCGCCGGGTTGTGCACCCGCTGCTCGGCTATGCGCTGGCCGGAGAGACACTGCACTGGGAGAACCAGCTGGATCTCGCCAAGCTGCCGGTGTACGCCGATCACAGGGTCGGCGGCGGCGTGGTGCTGCCGGCTTCGGGATTCGTCGAGATGGCACTCGCCGCCGGCCTCGAACGCCGGCGCTTAGGGTCCGGCGCGCAAGAGGGCCCGCAGGTGATCGAGGATCTGGAAATCCTGGCACCGCTTGCTGCTCGAAGCGGACCGTTCCAGAACCGTACGTCTGCGCCTGCATGCCGGCGATGGCCGGTTCACCATCCTCAGCCGCGAACGCCTCCACGACGATCCCTGGCGCACCCATGCCACCGGACGGCTGCCCGAGGATTGCCTCGCGAGCGGCGCAGCGCCCATGACGGGGATACCGGCCCGCCCACCGGATGTGGCGGCGCAGACTCATTATGAGTTCGCGCGCTCGCTCGGTCTGCACTACGGACCGGCGTTTCGCTCCGTGGCCGCGGCCTGGTACCGGCGCGAGGGCGTCTTGGGGGCCATCGCGACACCCCCGGAGATCGCCGCGCAGAGCGCCACCGCGCTGTTGCATCCGGCCTATCTGGACGGCGCGTTTCAATTGCTCGCGGATCTGTCGCTGCGCGAGCAGCGGGACAACCCGGCGCAGCACGCCGACCTGCCGGCCTTTCTGCCGGTACGGATCGCCCGGCTCGAACTGTTACAGCCGCATGCCCGAGTCACGGCTGCGCTCGCAACACCCGCGGATTTGAGTTCCCGCAGCCGGCGATCCGTGCGCGCCGATTTCACCCTCTACGATGCCCTCGGTGCACCGGTCGCCGATGTTCACGGCGTGCGCTTTCGCGCGGTCGCCGTTCACGCGGGCGCCGCGCATCGCGCGCACTGGATCACCACGCGCGCCGTGCCGATGCCGCGCCGTGATCCGTTTCGCGCCCTCGCCCTGCCCGCCATCGGGGAGCTGGCGAGTCATTGCGCGGCGCGCCTGCACACACCCGAGCGGCTCGCCACGCGACGGCGCTTCTCCCAGGAGTTCGAACCGCTGCTCGATGCGCTGTGCGCGGCGTTCGCCGCCCATGCAGTGCGCGAGCTGGCCGGGGATCAGCCCATCGAGCCGCGGGCGCTGATCGAATCGGGCCGGGTCGCCGCGAACAGCGCACCCATGCTGCGCAATCTGCTACAGCTGCTGACCGAGGACGGGGCCGTACAACCCATCGGCAACCAATGGCTGTGGCGCACCGAGGTCACGCTGTCCAAGCCCGAAGACATCTGGACCAGTTTGATCACCGACCACCCGGAATATGCGCTGCTCACCGCGCGGGTGGGCGCGGCCGGGCTGCATCTGGGCGCGCGGCTGCACGCCGGCCTGCACGCGTTGGGCACCAAAGCGGGACACCCCGACGCCGCGTCCACCTGGGCCGACGGCTGCACCCAGCAGGAGGCGGCCGCCGTGGCGCAAGCTCTGGCGGACGTGCTGTGCCGTGCGGCCGCCGCCCAACCCGAGCACGCCCGCCTGCGCGTGCTGCGTGTCGTCGGCGCCGCCCCGGTGGAGGGGCTCGCCTTGGTGCCGCCACTCGATGCGGACCGCTGCGATGTGGTGATCGGCACGGCGTCGCAGGCCCTGTTGGACGACTTGCGCGGGCGCTGGCCCGCGATCGACACCCTGGCGTGTCGGATCGTCGATCTGGATTGCGACTCGGCGCCGCTCATCGCCGAAGGCGGCGGATTCGACATCGTGGTGCTCGGCGAGGGGGTGGCCGACGCACCCGACCCCGGCCTGCGGCTGCAGAACGCGCGGCGTCTGCTGCTCGACGGGGGCCGCTTGGTCCTGCTCGAGAAGCACGCATCGCGTGCCGCCGATCTGGTGTTCGGCTTGGAACCCCACTGGTGGCGCGAAGCGCAGGAGAATGGAGCCGAGTCCGTGCGGTCGCGCCTGCGCGCGCCGGACGCCTGGCGCGCGCTGCTCGCGCATGCCGGTTTCGACGCGGTCGAGGCGGTGCACGATGTGCCGGAAGTGCCGACCGGTCCTTACGTGCTGATCGCGCAGGCCGGCAGTGCACATCGGGCGACGCTCGAGCCGCAACCCACGCCGGTTCGAACCTGGCTGATCGCGCGCGATGCCGCGGGCTTCTCGGCCGACCTCGGCCAGGCGCTGGGCGCGGCCCTCGCCGCCGCCGGCCAGCGCGTGCTGACCGTCATCGCCGCGCCGATCGATGCGCGCATCGATCCCTCGTGCCATGCACTGGATCCCTGCGACCCGTCGCACTGGGACCGGTTGCTCGCGACGCTGCGGGACGCCGGCGAGGAACCGCAAGGCTGGATCCACCTGGCGGGCCTCGACTTGGAAACGGCCTCGGCGCCGCTCGCGGCGCGCGCCGCTGCGCAGGAATCGCGCGCCGCCGTCTTCACGGCCTGGTTGCAGACCTGCGCACGGCGCGGGGTCCAACCGGAGTGTTGGGTCATCGCCGCTCATGCCGGGACGGCGCTGCTGCCGGTGGCCGCATCCGCGCCAATCGGGACGCCGGCGCCCTTGCTCGATCCCCTTCGGGACGCGGCGCTCTGGGGCATCACGCGGGTGGCGATGCAGGAGTTCGCCGACCAGCGCATCCGTTGGCTCGACCTCCATGATCCGCTTCCCTGTGCCGCCAGCGCCGCAAAACTCGCGCAAGAGATACTCCATCCGGACACGGAGGATGAGATTCTGCTCACTGCGGATGGCCGCTACGTGCCGCGCTTGGGGCTGGCCGCGCCGCCGCGGCCGCCGGCCTTGACCGCACCCCAGCCGCGGCGGCCGCGGGTGCAGCTCGACTGTTCGATACCCGGACCCTTTCGCAACCTCGGCTGGCGCGCCGCCCCGGACCAGGACTCGCTCGCGGACGATGAAGTCGAGATCGAGGTGCGCGCGGCGGGCTTGAATTTCCGCGACGTCATGTATGCCATGGGCTTGCTGCCGGACGAGGCGGTGGAGGACGGCTTCTGCGGGCCGACGCTCGGGATGGAAGTCTCAGGGATCGTGACCCGGCTGGGCGGCGCGGTCACGGACCTGGCGCTCGGCGATGCCGTGATTGCGTTCGCGCCGGCCTCCTTTGCCAATCGCGTGCGTACCCGCTCGCTCGCCGTTGCCCGCAAACCCGCGCACTGGTCATTCGCCGCGGCGGCGACCGTGCCGACCGCCTTCTTCACCGCCTACTATGCCTTGCACGAGCTCGCGCGCCTGCGCGAGGGGGAGCGGGTGCTCATCCACGGCGGCGCCGGCGGCGTGGGCATCGCCGCGATCCAGCTCGCGAAACACTTGGGCGCCGAGATCTTCGCCACCGCCGGGAGCGATGCGAAGCGTGACTTTGTGCGCCTGCTCGGTGCCGACCATGTGTTCGACTCGCGCTCGCTCGGGTTTGCGGACGAAGTGATGCGCGCCAGCGGCGGCGGCGTCGATGTGGTGTTGAACTCACTCGCCGGGGATGCGATCGCGCGCAACCTGCGGCTATTGCGGCCGTTCGGCCGGATGCTCGAGCTCGGCAAGCGCGACTTTTACGAGAATTCGCGCATCGGGCTGCGGCCGCTGCGCAATAACATCAGCTACTTCGGCATCGACGCGGACCAACTGCTGGCGCAACGCCCCGACACGGCGCGCCGGGTGTTCATCGACTTGATGGCCTTGTTTGCCGACGGGTCGCTGCACCCCCTGCCGCACCGCACGTTCGACGCCGCCGATATCGCCACGGCCTTTCGGCACATGCAGGCCTCGCGCCACATCGGCAAGGTCGTGGTGACCTTTGCGCCGGATTTCGATCCGCTCGGGTTCCCGTCGGCCGAGCCGCCGCCGGTGGCGAAGCCGGACGCCACCTATGTGGTGACCGGCGGCCTGTCGGGCTTCGGCCTGCGCACGGCTTGGTGGCTGGTGCGCCACGGTGCGCGGCATCTCGCCTTGCTGAGCCGGCGCGGCGCGGCCGCCACGCCCGGCGGCCGAGGCGATTCTCGATCAGTTTGCCGCAGCCGGGCGTCGCGGTCATTGCACCGGCCTGCGACGTCGCGGATGCGGCCGCGGTGCGCGGCGCGCTCGACGTCGATCGCGGCGCACCTGCCGCCGCTGCGCGGCATCGTGCACGCCGCGATGGTGATCGAGGACGCGCTGCTGCGCGACCTTGACCTCGGGCAATTGCAGCGCGTTCTGGCGCCGAAGATCCGCGGCGCATGGGAATTGCACCAGGCGACGCGCGAACGGCAGCTGGATTTCTTCATCCTGTATTCGTCCGCGACGACGCTGTTCGGCAATCCCGGTCAGGCCGCCTACGTCGCGGCCAACATGGGCGCTCGAGGCGCTCGCCACGGAACGCCGCGCGCTCGGGCTGCCGGCCACCTGTATCGGCTGGGGTCCGATTGCCGACGCGGGCTACTTGGCGCGCAACGAACGCGTGCTCAATGCGCTCGTCGGCCGCATGGGAGGCGCGGCGCTCAAGGCCGAGGATGCGCTGCGCGCGCTCGAGACGCTGCTCGGTTCATCCGCCGGGAACCTCGGGCTGATGGATCTGGACTGGTCGACGCTCGGCCGCTTCCTGCCGGGCGCGCACGCCCCGAAGTTCTCTGAATTGGCGCGCACCGTCGTCGGCGAGCGGGGCGCCCACGGGGCGGAGTCCTCGCAGGATCTGCGCCGCCGGCTGGACGGACTCATCGGAGAGGCATTGGTCCATGCCCTGACCGAGATCGTACGGGCCGAGGTGGCTGAAATTCTGCGCATCGTCCCGGAACGGATCGAACCGGGAACCTCCTTGTTGGACATGGGCATGGACTCGTTGATGGCCGTGGAGCTCGCCACCTCGATCGAGGCGCGGCTCGACATTCAACTCTCGGCGCTGGCGCTCAGCGGCGGTCCGACCATCGAGAGCGTCGTGGAGCGCATCATGCGGCTGCTGCACCCCACCGAGGATCAGGCCGCGGCGCCCGCCGGCAGCGCCGCGCTCGAAGCGCGGGTGCTCGCGGTGGCCGGACAGCATATGGGCGGTTTCACCGCGGAAAATGCGGCCGAATTCGGCGCCGAAATCGGCGCTGCCGCGGCTCCGCTGTCGCTCACCGCCGGACAGCGCCCGTGAGCGGACCACGCAAGGCACTGCACGGGCTCACAGCGCCGCTCAAGGAGCGGCTCATCCAGGAGGCCTTGCAGCGGCGCATGCGCAAGACCGAATTCGAACGAGACGCGCCGGCGCCCACGCGCGAGGCGCTCGACGCGCGCTCGGCGCACCCCGACTCGATTCCCGATAGCTGGTATCGCTTCGATTTGCATCCGGATTACCAGCAGCTGCGTATCCTGAACGAGGGCGCGGAGAAACTCGGCGTCAGCAATCCATTCTTTCGCGTGCACGACGGACTCGCCGGCGCGACGACGGTGATCGGCGGGGAGACTTTCACGAATTTCTCGAGCTACAACTACTTAGGGCTGGCCGGGCATCCCGAAGTCAATGCCGCGGCGAAGGCGGCGATCGACCGCTACGGCACCTCGGCGTCGGCGAGCCGGCTGGTCTCCGGAGAACGCCCGATCCACCGTGAACTCGAACAGGCGCTCGCCGCGATGCACGGAGTGGATGACTGCGTCGTGTTCGTCAGCGGCCATGCGACCAACGTATCGACGATCGGGCACCTGTTCGGGCCGAGGGATCTGATCGTGCATGACGCGCTGATCCACAACAGTGCGCTCATCGGCAGCGAGTTGTCGGGGGCGCGGCGCATGCCGTTCGCCCACAACGACTGGGAAGCGCTCGATCAGCTGCTCACGCAGTGCCGCTTGCAATATGAGCGCGTGCTGATCGTGGTCGAGGGTCTGTACAGCATGGACGGCGACGTTCCGGACCTGCCGCAATTCGTGGAGATCAAGCGGCGCCACCGTGCCTTCCTGATGGTGGACGAGGCGCACTCGCTCGGCGTGCTGGGCCGCGGCGGCCTGGGCATCCAGGAACATTTCGGTCTGCGCGGCAGCGATGTGGACATCTGGATGGGCACGCTCAGCAAATCTCTCGCCAGTTGCGGCGGCTATATTGCCGGAGAGCGCGCGCTCGTCGAGCATCTCAAATGCGCGGCACCCGGCTTCGTCTACAGCGTCGGCATGCCGCCGCCGGCCGCCGCCGCCGCATTGGCGGCGCTGCGCCTGCTGTGCGCCGAACCGCAACGCTCGAGAACGCTGCAGGCTCGCGGCCGGCTGTTCCTCGAGACGGCGCGCGCGCGCGGCATCGATACCGGCCTGAGCATCGGTCTGTCGGTGATTCCGGCGATCACCCACAGCTCGCTCAAGGCCGCCCGGCTCTCCGAAGCGCTGTTCCGGCGCAAGATCAACGTGCAACCGATCGTCTACCCCGCCGTGCAGGAGCGCTGCGCCCGGCTGCGGTTCTTCATCAGCAGCGAGCACACCGAAGCCCAGGTGCACATGGCGGTCGAGGCGCTCGCCGAAGAGATGCGGCGCTTGTGAGCGAGGCGGCCGCGGGGAGTGCCGCCGCGCCGGCGCGGTTGCGCACGGTGCTGTGTACCTGCGGCGGGCTCTACGGCGCATTGGTGTTGCGCCGTCTGCGTGCCTGCGATCGGCTGGAGATCTGCGCGGTGGTCCGCTCGACGCGCGTGCTCGATCCCGGGTTCGGCTTTTTGCGGGGTGCCGTGGCTCAAGTTCGCCGCAGCGGCATCGCCTACTCGCTCTATTTGTGGTGTGCCACGACATTCGCCGATTGGTTGTGCGCCCTGGGCGGCGTCGGAGCCGTCCCCCTGCATTCCGCCGCACCGGGATTGCCCGTGCTCGCGACGCGCAATCTCAACGATGCCCAGGGGTTGCGGTTTTTGGCGGAGTGCGCGCCCGACCTGCTGGTCAGCTCCTTCTTCAATCAGCGCTTGAACGCGGCCGCGCTCGCGCTGCCGACCCGCGGCTGCCTCAACATCCATCCCTCGCTGCTACCCGAGGCGAAGGGGGTCGACCCGGTGTTTCAGGCGATGCTGCACGGCGCGCCGCAACTGGGCGTCACAGTGCATTTCATGAGCCCGGAACTCGATGCCGGCCGGATCGTGGCGCAGCGCTCGATCGAGAGACGCGCGGCATGGAGCGTGTTCGAGGCGACGGCCGTGTTGTTTCGCGAGGGCGCCGAGCTGCTGGCGGCAGCGGTCGGCCCCGTCGAAGGCGGCGCGCTGGGCAGCCCGCAGAGCGGCGCCGGCAGTTATCAAAGCTGGCCGACGCCTCGGGAGCTGCGCAAGTTGCGCGCTCGCGGCGGCGCACTGGTGCGCCTTGCCGATCTGGTGCGGTTGGTGCGCGGGCAGCTGCCCCCTACGGAAGCGGCGAAGCGATGAAGTTCGTGAGCGGATCTGACCGGGAGGTTGACGCCGTCCACCAATCACTTATGTACAAGACTTATGACAAGCAGCGAACCAAACTGCCGCCTGTGCAGTCCAAATGGGGATTCAAGAGACGCGGTGCCGGGACTACAGAAAGCTGAGACAGCCCCGATATCTATTGCCATGCACCATGTGGTAATTTTCATTGTTGAGGGAACCTGGGCAAAGTGAGCGGCATGCACACTGTTCAATTTATTGAGAACGATCTCAGCGATCGCCTGAGCGCGTTTGGCGCGTCTGTGGAAGGCACAAGCCTCTACCTGCTTCGAGCTATTGAGACGACAGTCGATAACTTGGAGGCGGGCGAACGGCTCGCACGCGCGACTACCGAGAACGCTTCCCTCTTGGCCAGCGTCATTCGGCAAAAGGAACCGGCTGTTGGACAAATGCTGGATCCAGACGACAAGGTAATTAACGAGCTGGAATCCGCCTATCACGGATTGGAGCAAAACCTGCCGAAGCTGCTCCTCAAGAAGGAAGCGATCGACAAGGATGATGCGCTCAAGGCAGATCATTGCGAGCTGCTTCACACGGCTTATGATCGCATTATCTCCGCCTTCGCCGGCTTGATTGAGAGTGCGAAAATGCTGCGCGCCGCTGTAATCTCCCATGACCTTGCGGCCGAGCCCCGGACGCAGCTGAGCTTTGAATCGCTTGGAGACATGATGAACGATCTCCATTCCCCGCCCTCCCGTGACTGAGATCGGCGCCGGCGGCGTGACAATCACGCGCTGGTCGAAACTGAAGCGTTTTCACAAGGATTACGAAAAGCTCACAATTGAGCAGCGCAACCTGGTCGATTCAAAGCTACAGGACCTCGCGTCCAACCCCCGGCCGCTGGCCTTCGGTTCGAGAAATTGCAGGGCTACCAAAACCCCTCCATATATACGATTCATGTGACGGGGAGCTTCAAGATCTCAATGGAAATCAGCGGATCGATCGCGTCTCTTCGGCGCGTTGGGGACCACGACGACATAGATCGAGCGCCATAGGGCGCGCTCATAGCCCCCTCGGCGTTTGTGAAGAGCACACACTCTTCCCGCCCCGCGACACGCGCGTTTTGTTGATTCACGCGTTGGCTCAGGGAGTAACTCATGCATGACATGGACATTCGGCACGTGAGCTTTGCGGACTTGCTCCGTCCCGACGTACTCGCCGATCCCTATCCCTTATTCCGCCGTCTGCGCCAGGAAGACCCCGTGCACGAAGATCCGCAGGGGCGCGGCTGGATCATTTCCCGCTATGACGATGTCGAAAGGGTCCTGGCGGACCGCCGATTCTCAGCGCAACGAACCCTATTGGGGAGCGATGCGCCGGGCGCCTCGAGCGCGGTGCAGGCCGCGCTTGCTCGCCAGATGCTGTTTCTGGACCCACCCGACCATACGCGGCTGCGAAGTCTCTTTACCAAAGCCTTCACTCCGCAGCGCATGGAAGCACTCAAGCCCCAAGTAACGACCTTGGTGACCGAGTACTTGAACCGCGCCGAGGACGCCGGTGGTGCGATCGACTTCATCCAGGATTTCGCCATCCCGCTGCCCGTGACCGTCATCGCGCAGATGCTGGGGGTGCCGACGGCGGATCGAGACCGGTTGCGGGACTGGTCGGTGGCGTTTGGCAAGCTCATCAATGGGCGGATACTCTCGCCGCAAGAATTGGCCGAAGCGCAGCTTGGCGTGCTGGCATTCGTCAACTATTTCCGCGATCTCATTGCCGAACGGCGCCAACATCCCGCCGAGGACCTGCTGAGCGGCCTGATCGAGGTCGAAGAACGCGGCGACCGGCTGAATACCGAAGAGCTGATCGTCAATCTGATCCTGCTGCTCGCCGCCGGTCACGGCACCACCACCCATTTGCTCGGCAACGGCCTGCTGGCCTTATCCCGCCACCCCGGCGAGTGGCAACGTCTGGTCGCCGCACCGACGGTGACACCGACTGCCGTGAACGAACTGCTCCGGTACGACGGGCCCGTGCAGTCGACCGGGCGCCAAGCATTGGAGGACATTCCCCTGGCGGACAAGATCATCAAGCAGGGACAACGCGTGACGGTGTTTCTGGGCTCGGCGAACCGCGACGAAGCGCATTTCGCCGAACCCGAGGTTCTCAACCTGCAACGCTTGGGAGAGCGTCCGCTCTCCTTCGGCCATGGCATTCACACCTGCCTCGGGGCCGCTCTCGCTCGCATGGAAACGCAGGTTGCGTTCAGCGAGCTGGCGCGCCGCTTTCCGCAGCTGGAAGTCGACACCACGGCGCCGCAGCACAATCCGAGCATTAGCTTTCGGGGGTTGATGGCGCTGCCGGTTGAGCTGAATGTATAGGTGCTCAACAACGTACAAGTGCAACCCGACTTATCGGAACGCCCGTACCTGTTACACCTTCGTTTTTGCTGACCAGGCAAGAAACGTGTCCACCATCGCCGCCCGCACCTGTGCATCGGTCCGACCGCTGCGCGCCGGCACGTGAAAGGAGTGGTCCGCGCCCTCGATCGCCTCGAGCGTCGCCAGCGGAAGGCTTTCGGCGAGAGGCCGTAACAGGCTGTGATCTGCCAATGTGTCGCGTGTTCCTTGAATGAACAGCATGGGTACGCTGACCTGGGACAGGTGGGCGGCTCTATCGGTCGACGGCTTGCCGGCCGGATGCAGCGGAAATCCGAAGAAGACCAATCCGGATACCCCCGGGAGCGGCATTTTCGCTTGGGCCTGCGAAGTCATTCGGCCGCCGAACGATTTCCCCCCGGCGATGAGCCTTGATTCAGGCAGCCGCTCTCGTGCCGCGGCGACGGCGGCGCGGACGGTGGCGTGGCATAAGGGCGGGGAGTCGGGCCTCCTCTCGCCCCGTTCCATGTACGGGAACTGGTATCGAAGGGTCGAGACGTCCCGGAGCGCGAGATCCTTCGCCAGCGCTTCCATGAAGGGATGTTCCATTCCTGCCCCGGCGCCATGCGCGAGTACCACGCACAGCCGGGAGCCACGAGGGTGCAGGAGCAATCCCGAGACCTGCGTCGCGTCGTTGACGGTGAGAGTGAGGCGTTTCGGAGCGGAAGCTGGCATACGTTGGTTAACCGACTCAAGGCCAATCAACTCGGAGGAACAATCGCAGTGGATCATCCTTGAACGCTTCGAATCCAAAACTGCGGTAGAACTCGGCAGCCCGCTCGTGCAACGCATCGACGGTGAGTCCAATGCCGGCGGCCTCCGCGATCGTCGATCGAGTGCGTGCGATCGCGTCAAGCAACAGGAGTCGACCGAGTCCCCTCCCCTGCGCGCTACGATCCACCGCTAAGCGTCCGAGCAGAACACAGGCAAGACGCCGCGGCAACTTGCGCGTGCTGGGCACCTGGCCGGTGTCTATTTCGTGCGCCAGGAGGCTGTAATAGCCCAAGATTCTCACCGGTGCAGTTTCAGTGACGACGACTCGAGTTCGTACGTAGTTTTTGTCTTGTTGCTGTAGTGCCATTCGCGCGAGCCAATCGTTGAGCGAGGGCTCGCCGCATTCAAACGTCGTCCGGTTGTGCTGGCCAGTCAAAAGCTCGATTCGGATTGCCACGGGTCGCCTTCTCGTAGTTCTCGGACGCGCGCTGCAACTTCGCATTCGGAGATCGCGGGGGCCGATCGAGTACGCTCAACAACCATTCGGCATCGCGTGCCGACAGCCGCGTTACTGTCTCGCGTTCCAGAACTTGATCGGCCTTCTCGATAGCCGCCTGCACCAGAAACTGGTTCAGCGTCGCTCCGGAGCGATCCGCTGCCTCTTCTATCCGCTCGCGCACATCTTTGGGTACGCGGGCAGTAATGCGCTCTTTCTCCAAGGCTGCCGTATCGGACGCCATGGGATCACCTTTACCTTGAATATAATTGGGCTGGTGTCATTTTGGCACCGACCGGCGCGAAGTACAAGGATGAGTTCAACGTGTCAGCCATGTGGAGCCCGACTTCGGTCATCTTTGAGATATACATATACTTTACTGTTTATGCCATTTTCAGTAAACTATATGTTATGACTAAAGCATCGCCCGCCCTCACCCAGATGCCGCCATCGACTCTCGCAGCGCTGGCACAGCTGGGCGCAGACCTCGCGGTCGCCCGCCTTCGTCGCAAAGAGTCACTCAAGACCTGGGCGAAACGCCTCGGCGTGAGTGTTCCGACCTTGCTGCGGCTTGAAGCCGGTGAACCCAGCGTCAGCCTGGGCGTGCTTGCGACCGCGCTCTGGCTGATTGGCCGCGATGCGGCACTCGGGGCGCTCGGCCACGCCCAAGGAAGACCGCGGCGCACTGGAGCTCGACGTGCGCCAAGCGGAAACATTGGGCAAGGCACGCGTGCGTGCAACGGCGCAAGCGAAGTTGAAAAGAGCGAGCCCAGCGGCAGGATCAGAAACCGGACGTCGCCGTTCGAGCCGATGCAGGGATCATGAGATACGACGACCTGTATCTATGGTTCCTGGCCGACCCCGCTGTGCCGCGCTACGTTGGCCGGTTGCGCCTCGTCGAGGCCGGCAAGGGTGTCTCCCTGCAGTATGGAGCCGACTGGCTGGCCGGTGGCTTCCCGCTGAGCGAAGACCTGGTGCTCACGGACATCGAACAGCTGCCGCGCTGGAAGGGCATGGCCGTCGGTGCCGTTGACGATGCTCGCCCGGATCGCTGGGGCGAGCGAGTCATTCAGTACCTCGATAAGCCCGCTCGCCTCTCCCTCATGGAGTACTTGTACTACGCGGGCGACGACCGCTTTGGTGCGCTCGGTGTGTCGACATCGGAGGCCGAGTACCTTCCGCGTACCAAGAGTCCGCTGCCACGGTTGAAGCAAGCGCAAGAACTCAGCGAAGTCGTCCACAAGGTCAGCGCCAGGGCACCGGTCAGCAGCCTCGAACGCCGGATGCTCAACGCCGGCGGCAGTTTCGGCGGGGCCAAGCCGAAGGCGCTCATCGACATTGCCGGAGTGCAGTGGCTCATCAAGTTCTTCGACAATGAGCCCATCGACGTACCGCTCATCGAGCACGCGTCGATGACGCTCGCCAAGTTGGCCGGCATCACAGTGGCCGAAACGCGGGTGGTTCCGCTGGCCGGTGAGAACGCGCTGGCGGTGCGCCGCTACGATCGAGACGGCGCCTCGGCGCATTCATTGTATTTCCGCCGGAACCGCGCTGCGCGCGCAGGCCATTGCCGGGCAGGAACCGGAGCTGGGCTACCCGAGCCTCGCTCAGCTGCTGCGCCGCGCCGGTGTGACGGACGAGGATCAGAACCTACGCGACATGCGCGAGCTCTTCCGCCGCATGGTGTTCAACATTCTCATCGACAACACCGACGACCATGAGAAGAACCACGCGCTTCAAGTGGTCGCGCCGACGCGGCAGGGCCGGTATCGGCTGGCACCGGCCTACGACATCCTGACCACGAACTCAGGTGCAGGCTACCAGGAGTTCATTGTCGGAACCGATCAGCGAGATTCAACGCTTTCCAACGCCATGTCGCAATGCGAGCTCTTTGGCTACACGCCGGCGCAGGCAGCCGCCGAAGTCGTTCGCGTCATCAGGGTAGTCGACGGATGGCGGGAACACTTCGCTGCGTGCGCCGTCACGGACTCGGATCTCAAGAGTCTCGCCGAGCGCATCGACGGCGACCCGCTGCGGGGCCAGAGACGGGCGTTCAATCCCGCGGACTATGCGACGGAGCGAGCGCCAAAGCGCCGAAGCCCCTTTTCCAGATAGCGCAATAGTTACCATTTCAGTAACCAATGTGTCATTTATCAGTGAAGGTGACGGAAGAGGCTGAGCGCGCCGCCACTTTCAATGTCGATTAATGAGAAGCGGCAGGTTCGACTAATGTATTACTTTATAGACTAATTCAATGTAATTGTCTATAATACGATACATGCCAACCAAGCAACCCGTCATGTATCCCAGCCAGACAAAGCTGCTGACTGCGTTCGGTGAGCGACTGCGGCTGGCGCGCCTTCGCCGCCAATTCGGTGTCGACTTGATGTGTGAGCGGGCAAATATTTCGAGAATGACGCTTTACCGCGCTGAGGAGGGCAGCCCCGCGGTGGCGCTCGGCACCTACCTACGTATCCTCTCGGCGCTGAAGCTCGAGACGGATCTCGAACTGATCGCGCGGGATGACAAGCTCGGTCGGCTTCTTCAGGACACTGAGTTGCCGAAGCGCCGCCGGGCGCCTCGGCGAACGCGTCCCGGTGGGCCCCCGTGAACGAATCCGTCGAAGTGTGGCTCGACGCCGACTTCGTCAGCGAGAGAATGCGCGTTGGAACGCTCTCACACGATCGTGGCGCGGTGCGCTTTGCCTACGAGGAGTCCTGGCTGAAGCATTCGCTCAGCTTCGCTCTCGATCCGGAACTTACACTCGATGCGGGGGCGTTTCACCCGAAGGCCGAGCAAGGCAACTTCCGAGTCTTCGATGATTCCGCGCCCGACCGGTGGGGCCAGATGTTGATGCGCCGGCGTGAAGCCCTGCTCGCCAAAGACGAGGGACGATCGCCGCGCACGCTGTATGCCTGGGACTTCCTGCTGGGTGTTCAGGATTTCACGCGCCAGGGAGCACTGCGGTTTCGGCGCCCCGGCGGCCAAGCTTTCCTGGCCGATCACGAGCGACCCGCGCCGCCCGTCGCCGGTCTGCGCGAGCTCGAGAATGTGGCCATCGAGCTCACGAGCAAGCACATCGACGACCTTGACGCCCTGCGCAGGTGGCTCGCGGTGCTGGTGGCACCGGGAGCTTCCCTCGGCGGTGCACGTCCGAAAGCCAATTTCACCGAGGCCGACGGCAGCCTGTGGATCGCGAAGTTTCCGAGCCGCGACGACGAGCGCGACATCGGCGCGTGGGAGAGCCTCACTCACGGCTTGGCACGGCACGCCGGTATCGATGTTCCTCCGTCGAAGCTCCTCTCCTTCCAGAAGCATTTCCATACCTTCTGTACGCAGCGCTTCGATCGAATGGCCACCCGGCGCCGCTTCTACGCGTCCGCCATGGCGATGCTTCGCAAGGACGGGAGCGAAGGCACCAGCTACCTCGACCTCGCGGAATTCCTTCACCAGCAAGGCGCAAAAGATCACATAGCCTCTGATCTCGAGCAGCTCTTCCGACGCGTGGCGTTCAACGTTGCCGTCGGCAACCGCGACGATCACCTGCGAAACCATGGATTTCTGCTGACGCCGACGGGGTGGCGGTTGGCGCCGGCATTCGACCTCAATCCCAACATCGACAAAGCAGACCACGTCCTCAATCTGGACGAAACGGACAACCGTCCGAGCCTGGCCACCGTCATCGATACGGCAGAGTGGTACCAGCTGTCGAAGGACCGGGGCGCGGCAATCGTGTCGGAGGTGATGAGCGAAACCCGGCGCTGGCGCGAGGCTGCTGGACGGATTGGCATTTCCAGGGCGGATATCGAGGTCATGGCGGCGGCATTCGCTCCAAGCGACCGCCACACAAACGTATAAGTGCAGCTCATACACCGAGAACTCCGATACCTTGGTGCAATTGTTTTGCCTTTCCCCGTCAGGCTTAATCGGCCGCAGGTACGAATGCGAAAGAACGAGAATCAGCCGATGCGCACTGTTTATCGGATAGGAGTCGTCAATGAGCAGCGTACAAATCGGGCAGAAGAGTTATGAGATGCCCCCGCGAGAGGGGATCAGCATCGCGCATTTTCTCACCGTCGCCGACGTCGGGCGATCGGCTCGCTATTACGAAAAAGTCTTCGGCGCCCGCATTCTGAGCTTGGGTGACGGCAACGCGCCAGGGTACCTTCAGCTGGCGAATATTTGGATGATTCTGAACGTCGGAGGCGGCCCGACCCCGGACAAGCCGACGGTAACGCTCAGCGTACCCGACCCGAATCACATCAACAGCTTTATGAATTTCCGCGTTGCGGATATTCAAGCGTGTTATGCATTATGGAAAAGCCGGGGAGCGGAGTTCATCACGGAGCCGATCCCCAAGTACGGCGAGACTCGCTGCTACATCCGCGATCCGGACGGATATATTATCGAGGTCGGACAGAGCACGGACCTCACATACGGTTGAGCCGTATAGATGAAAAAACCCCCGCCGGCTTTCGCCGACGGGGGTTTCGTTTTCATCAAATTAAGAGCCTGGCAGTGACCTACTTTCACATCGACAAAGTCGACACTAGCATCGGCGCAGAGCGTTTTCACTTCCGAGTTCGAAAAGGGATCGGGTGGTTCCCACTCGCTATGGCCGCCAGGCAAACCGGTTGCAAAGGGGCCGAGTCATGGCTCAGCCCCTTCACGAATTCGTACAATTTGTTTCGATGCTTGGTCGCATTCAAGTCACAATTGATACCCACACACGATTCGACGTTAGGCAAATCGCTTGGGTGTTATATGGTCAAGCCTCACGGGCAATTAGTACTGGTTAGCTAAACGCATTACTGCGCGTACACACCCAGCCTATCAACGTCGTAGTCTTCGACGGCCCTTTAGAGACCTTAAAGGTCTAGGGAGATCTAATCTTGGGGGGGGCTTCCCGCTTAGATGCTTTCAGCGGTTATCCCGTCCGTATATAGCTACCCGGCAGTGCCACTGGCGTGACAACCGGAACACCAGAGATACGTTCACTCCGGTCCTCTCGTACTAGGAGCAACTCACCCTCAAATCTCCAACGGCTACGGAAGATAGGGACCGAACTGTCTCACGACGTTCTGAACCCAGCTCGCGTACCACTTTAAATGGCGAACAGCCATACCCTTGGGACCTGCTACAGCCCCAGGATGTGATGAGCCGACATCGAGGTGCCAAACTCCTCCGTCGATGTGGACTCTTGGGAGGAATAAGCCTGTTATCCCCGGAGTACCTTTTATCCGTTGAGCGATGGCCCTTCCATACAGAACCACCGGATCACTATCACCTACTTTCGTACCTGTTCGACATGTCCGTCTCACAGTTAAGCACCCTTATGCGATTGCACTCTATGCGCGATGACCGACCGCGCTGAGGGTACCTTTGCACTCCTCCGTTACTCTTTGGGAGGAGACCGCCCCAGTCAAACTACCCACCATACACTGTCCCCAACCCGGATTACGGGCCAAGGTTAGAACTGCGAAGTTGTCAGGCTGGTATTTCAAGGTTGCCTCCATGAAGACTAGCGTCCCCACTTCGTAGGCTCCCAGCTATCCTACACAAACAAATTCAAAGTTCAGTGTAAAGCTATAGTAAAGGTTCACGGGGTCTTTCCGTCTTTCCGCAGCTACGCCGCATCTTCACAGCGATTTCAAGTTCACTGAGTCTCGGGTCGAGACAGTGGGGCCAGCGTTACGCCATTCGTGCAGGTCGGAACTTACCCGACAAGGAATTTCGCTACCTTAGGACCGTTCTGATGTTACGAGCGACGCGCCATCGCACCTCTCGCGAAAAACTCTCCGTAGAATTTTTCCTGCATGTCGCCATGCAGATCGGACTTTATCATCTTCAAAAGGAGACCCTTTGAAGCCTGGCGTTAAGTCTCTGAGGATTCCTGACTTGCGTCAGGCCTTTCCTGCTGATTGACCGCACCACGAGGATTTTCACTACCGTTCAGATTCGAACGATGAGTACCTGTGGATACTCGGTGTTTCCAGCATATGGCCAAGTTTATTAACGTAACTACAACTGATTAGTTGTCCTAAATTTCACCCGAACTCTACAATATTCAACCATTTACCACCGTCTCTCTATAGTTACGGCCGCCGTTTACCGGGGCTTCGATCAAGAGCTTCGCCTTGCGGCTGACCCCATCAATTAACCTTCCGGCACCGGGCAGGCGTCAGACCCTATACATCCACTTTCGTGTTCGCAGAGTCCTGTGTTTTTGGTAAACAGTCGCAGCCCCCGATTATCTGAGACCTCTAACAGCTCGGAGAGTAAATCCCCTCACCATCAAAGGCACACCTTCTCCCGAAGTTACGGTGTCAAATTGCAGAGTTCCTTAACCCGAGTTCTCTCAAGCGCCTAAGAATTTTCTTCCTACCCACCAGTGTCGGTTTGCGGTACGGACGATTATTACCTGAAGCTTAGAGGCTTTTCCTGGAAGCGTGGCATCGACAACTTCGAACTCCGAAGAGTCCTCGTACTCAGTTCTTGGGATTGAATGAGACTCCGGATTTACCTGGAATCTCTCCCTACGACCTTGAACCGGGAACCAACCCCGGCTTGTTTAGCCTTCTCCGTCACCCCATCGCAGTAATAATCGGTGCAGGAATATTAACCTGCTTTCCATCGACTACACCTTTCGGTCTCGCCTTAGGATCCGACTCACCCTCAGCTGATTAACATAGCTCAGGAAACCTTGGGTTTTCGGCGTGCGGGTTTTTCACCCGCATTAACGTTACTCATGTCAGCATTCGCACTTCTGATACCTCCAGCAAACCTCACAGTTCACCTTCGCAGGCGTACAGAACGCTCCCCTACCGCTTAAACGATCCGAAGATCATTCAAACCCATAGCTTCGGTGCTCGGCTTAAGCCCCGTTAAATCTTCCGCGCAGGCCGACTAGACTAGTGAGCTATTACGCTTTCTTTAAAGGATGGCTGCTTCTAAGCCAACCTCCTAGCTGTTTTAGCCTTCCCACATCGTTTACCACTTAGCCGAAACTTTGGGACCTTAGCTGATGGTCTGGGTTATTTCCCTCTTCACGACGGACGTTAGCACCCGCCGTGTGTCTCCCGTGATAACACTCCTGGGTATTCGGAGTTTGCATAGATTTGGTAGAACGGGATGTTCCCCTAGTCTAAACAGTGCTCTACCCCCCAGGGTGAATGACACGAGGCACTACCTAAATAGCTTTCGGGGAGAACCAGCTATCGCCAGCCTTGATTAGCCTTTCACTCCTATCCACACCTCATCGACGCACTATTGCAACAGTGGTTCGTTCGGGCCTCCGGTAGGTGTTACCCTACTTTCACCCTGGACATGGATAGATCGACTGGCTTCGGGTCTACTCCTAGCGACTGAAACGCCCGATTAAGACTCGGTTTCCCTACGGCTCCCCTATTCGGTTAGCCTTGCCACTAAAAGTAACTCGCTGACCCATTATACAAAAGGTACGCAGTCACCCCTTGCGGGGCTCCCACTGCTTGTACGCACACGGTTTCAGGTTCTATTTCACTCCCCTCTCCGGGGTTCTTTTCGCCTTTCCCTCACGGTACTAGTTCACTATCGGTCGACAGAGAGTATTTAGCCTTAGAGGATGGTCCCCCTATGTTCAGGCAGGATTGCACGTGTCCCGCCCTACTCTTCGTGCTCCATGCGCTCGTCCTTTCATGTACGGGGCTATCACCCGCTATGGCCAGACTTTCCAGACTGTTCCACTAGGACTTACGCAATTATGAGCACTGGGCTGTTCCGCTTTCGCTCGCCACTACTAACGGAATCTCGGTTGATTTCTATTCCTCCGGTTACTGAGATGTTTCAATTCACCGGGTTCGCTCCTTTAACCTATGTATTCAGTTAAAGGTACCTCCTAAGAGGTGGGTTTCCCCATTCGGAAATCTTCGGATCGAAGCATATTTGCCGGCTCCCCGAAGCTTATCGCAGGCTACCACGTCCTTCATCGCCTTCTGTCGCCAAGGCATCCACCATGTGCGCTTATTCACTTGACCATATAACCCCAAGCGATTTGGAGTCATATCACTCAATCAACTGGTTCTCGAATGCGACATCTCAAAG
>CAVTID010000005.1:0-97500 GCA_963734645.1 uncultured Gammaproteobacteria bacterium | reverse complement strand
CGCGGGGAGCACCTCGTAGGGACGCATCATTTCGTTGTCCTCGTGCTCGAGAATGTGGCAATGCCACACATAGCGGCCGCAATAGCCCTCGAAGGGCACGATGATGCGAGTCACCGTCTTGGCGTTGACGCGGGCCGTCCCTCCTGCGCGCTGATGCACATCGGCCCAATGCGGTGCCTCCCGCCATTCGGTCAATATCACTAGGTCGAGGTCTCGCGTGCCGCGCCGGAAAGACGCGCTATCGCCGCCGGCACATCCGCCGCCGGAGTCGGCCGGCCCAGCAGAAAGCCCTGCGCCTGATCGCACTTGATGAGACGCAGCATCTGCAATTGCTCGGCGGTCTCCACGCCTTCCGCGACGGTTTTCATGTTGAAGGCGCGCGCCAGCGACACGATGGTGGAGACCAGCGTCAGCATATTCGGCGTATCGGCGATGCTTTGCACGAATGAACGGTCGACCTTGAGCGTGTCGACCGGCAGCTTGGCGAGTAGACGCAAGGAGGAATAGCCGGTTCCGAAATCATCGATCGCGATGCCGATGCCCGCCTCTCTGAGCTGCGAAAGCTTGCCGATGGACAATTCCAAGTCCTGCATCAACATGCTCTCCGTGATCTCCAGATCCACGCCCGCGGGCCGGTCGATCGCCGGCTTGAGGCTGTCCAGCACCCGATCCACGAAGTCCCGCCTGCGCAGCTGCAGCGGCGAGACGTTGACGGCGACGCGCACGTCTGCGATGCCGGACGCCAGCCAGCGACGGATGTCGCGGGCGGCCTGCAGCAGAACCCACTCCCCGACATCCACGATGGCGCCGGAACGCTCCAGCAAGGGGACGAAAATAGAGGGCGGCACCATGCCGTCCTTCGCTGTCCTGCCAGCGCAGCAGCGCTTCGAGGCCTTCGATCCGGCCGCTTTCGATATCGACCTTCGGTTGATAGTGCAGGAGAAACTCCTGGCGATCGAGGGCACCGGTCAGGCGCGCCTCGAGCGCCAGGCTGCGCGATGTCGGACGCTGCGTGACGAGTCCGTACAGCATGTACTTCTCGTTGTCTTCCCGGGCCGCCTTGAGCGCCGCTTCGGCGTCTTGCACCAAGGCGTCGGCCGAATCCGCGTCATGCGGATAGAAGGCGAGCCCGGAGCGGATCGAGATCCGCAATTCATGGCCGTCGATATAGAAGGGCTCGACGAAGGTCTGCGCCGCCGCGTTCTGCATGATCCGTCCGGTGTCCGCCGTGCTGCCCACCTCGGCGAGCATCACGGCAAAGGTGCCGCCGCCGAAGTACGCCACGCATTCGGGATCCGCGTACGCCTGCTTGAGCCGCGCCGCCACCTTCTCGATCAGCCGGTCGCCCACGTAGCGGCCGAGCGAATCGTTGATGGCGCCCAATTTCTGCACATCGAACACCACGACGGTGCGGCCGTTGCCGTTGGCGGCGTCGTCAGCCAGGCGCTGCGCCAGGCGCTGACAGAAGAGCGGCCGCTTGGCGAGGCCGGTCAGGCTGTCGAAATACGACAGAAAGTGAACGGCTTCGTCCTTGTCGAGGTATTGAAGCGCAAAACCCAGATTGGCGGTCAATTCCAGCAAAACGCCCAGTTCGGCCTCGTCGAAAATCTCGCTCTGCGCGCTGTACAGCGTGACCACGCCGATCGGCGGTGCCGTCGATGAGCAGCGGCAGCGCGGCGAGCGCCCGGTAGCCGTGGGCGATCAGGACCTCGTGCTGTTCCTCGGATTGACGGCTCGCCCACCAGGTCGTTGCGAACGCTGGGTGCGCCGGTGCGAATCGCGCGCTCGGCCGTGCCGGGCTGCGCCTCGGAATCGAGCACCGCGGAGTCGACGGCCCGCAGAAGCTCCGTATCCACCCCGGCGCAGGCGCGCGGCCGCAGAACCCTCGCGTCCGAATCGATCAGGCTGATCGCCACCCGTTCATAGCCGCCTTGATCGACGGCGATGCGGCACACTTCATCGAGCAGATCGGCGCGGTTGCGCAGGCGCAGAATCGCCGAACTCGTGCTGCTCAGCATCCGGTAGGTGCGCGTGAGCCGCTGCAGGCGGACCTCTTGCTCGCACCGCTGCTGTTCCGACTTGCGCTGATCGGCCTTGAGCGCGGCCTCGCGCAGCGCCCGCTCCACGGCGGAGGACAGGCGGGACAGATTGCTCTTCAGAACATAGTCGGTCGCCCCGCGCCGCAGGGCATCGATGGCGCGCTCCTCGCCGATGGTTCCGGAAACGTAGATAAAGGGCGTTTCCGGGGCGTGGGCGATGGCGACGTCCAAGGCCCGCAGTCCGCTGAACTGCGGCAGCGAGAAGTCGGAGAGAATCAGATCCGGCCGCTTCTCGTGCAGCGCCGACACGAACTCGGATTCGGTCTGCACCCGATGCATGACCACGTCCAAGCCGGCCTTGGCCAAATGCCTGCGCCACCAGTTCCGCGTCGTTGACGCTGTCCTCGACGACCACCAGCTGCAATTTCGCGCTCATAGAGAGACCTTTGTCGGCCTGATCGCGTAGATCATGAGTCCGCTCCAACCGGTAGTGAGAACTGGAAACAAGCGCCGGCGTCCGGGGTCCCCTGCGCCCATACGCGGCCGCCGTGCCGCGCGATGATGCGATGCACAATCGCCAGTCCCACGCCGGTTCCGGAGAAATCCTCGCGCCGGTGCAGGCGCTGAAAGACGCCGAACAGCTTGTCCGCGTAGCGCATGTCGAAACCGGCCCCGTTATCCTCCACCTGGTAGATGGCTTCCCGATCCTCGATCCGACCGCTGATCCTGACCCGTGGTTCCGGCCGCTTCGCGCTGTACTTCAGTGCGTTGCCGATGAGATTCGACCAGACCTGACGAATGACGGTCGCATCTCCCTGGACGGGCGGCAGGTCGGCGATGTCGATGCGGGGTTTGGGGCCCGTGTACAGCGCCGTCGCTTCGGCGGCCACCGCACCGGCGAGCGCCGTCATGTCGATGCTGTCGAAATCGAGACGCTCTCTGCCGGCCCGGGAGAACTCCAGCAGTCCCACGATCAGCTGATCCATTTTCCGGCTGCCGCCGCGGATGATGCCGATGATGCGCCGCCCCTCCTCGCCGAGCCCGGCGGCGAAATCCTCCTCGAGAATTTGCGCGAAGCTGTCGATCGAGCGCAGCGGCGCTCTCAGATCGTGCGAAATGGAATAAGAGAACGATTCCAAGTCCTGATAAGCGGCCGCGAGTTCCTCGGATCGCTGCCGCTCGCGCTCCTGCAGTTCCGCGTTTTCTCTGCGCAGTCGCTGCACATCCAGCGCTCTCGCGATGACCGGCAATATGACGTTGAGCTTGAACGGCTTCAGCAGGTAGTCGAGCGCTCCGCCCTGCATGGCCTGCACCGCCGTATCGATGGTTCCGTGGCCGGTCATCACGATCGCGCCGAGCGTCGGATCGATCTTTCTTGCCGCATCGATCAGCGCGATGCCGTCCATCTCCGGCATCATCAGATCGGTGAGCAGCAGATCGAACTCGCCGGGCCGCAGCGTCTCCAAGGCGTGTTGCGCCGAGCTGAAACCCTGGGTCGCATATCCCTCGAGGCCGCAGCGTATCGCACAGGGCGCGCATCTGCGCCACCTCGTCGTCCACGATGAGCAGGCGGGCGGCGCCGGTCATGTAGCCAGCTCCGACAGCGCCGCGCGCAATTCGTGCAGCCGCGGCGGTTTGCTCAGCACTTTGTCGACATGGGCGGGGATGTCGTTCGCCGCGATGAGCCGCTGTCCCCAACCGGTGAGCAGTATCACGGGCGTCGCGGCAGAGAGCGCCTTGATCGTAGAGGCGACCTTGCGGCCGTCCACGTGCGGCATGCCGAGATCCGTGATGACGATGTCGAATCGTTCGCCGCGCTTCTGTCCGGCCGCGAACGCGTCGATGCCCGCCTGGCCGCCGTGCGTCGCCGTGATGACGTGCCCGTCCTCCTGCAAGGTGTCCTGCAGGGATTTGATGAGCATCGGATCGTCGTCGACCAGCAGGATGCGCAGGCGGCGGGCCATGGGCGCGGAGCTGCGATTGGCTGGGTGGCCGACACGAAGGACGATGTGTCGGCCGGAAAGGACAATCGCACGGTGGTGCCCTGGCCGGGCGCGCTCTCGATCTCGAGTTCGGCGCTGTGGCGCTGGATCATGCCGTACACCATGGCCAGCCCGAGCCCCGTTCCCCGCTCGCCCTTGGTCGTATAGAAGGGCTCGAGACAGCGGCGGCGCGTGTCCTCATCCATGCCGATGCCCGTGTCGGTCACCTCGATGAGCACCCTGTCCGCGCCGGCGCCGTCCGTGGTCTTGCGGGTTCGCACCGTCAGCGTGCCGCCGGCCGGCATGGCGTCGACCGCGTTGAAAATCAGATTGGTGAGCGCGTCGCGGATCTCGTGCTCCGCGCCCATGATGTCCGGCAGGGATTCCGTCAAATCCGTCTTCAGATCCACCATCGCCCCGCGCTGCTGCGGCAGATCGCTCCAGCGCGGCCGCGTCAGCTCCACCACCTGCCGAACGGCGCGATTGATGTCGACGCGCTCGAGCGTGAGCTGCGCCTCGCGCTCGCGATAGAACTCGCGCATGCGCGCCACCGTTCTGGCCACATCCTCGATGGCGCGCTGAATGGTGGTCAGATAGCCGCGCGCCCGCTCGCTGAGATTCGGCTCGCGCTCGAGCAGCGATTCGGTGTACAGCGACACCGGCGAGATCGCATTGTTGATGTCGTGGGCGATGCCGCTCGCCATTTGCCCGAGCGCCCGCAGCCGCTCCTGCTGCATGACGGTGTGCTGGCTCTGCCGCAGGTCGTCGTAAGCCTGCTGCAGGGCGCCGTACAGCCGCGCCTGATGGCTTGCCAGCGCGACATGCTCGCTCAGCTGCCTCAGGAATTCGCACTCGCCGCTGCTGAAGGCCTGATCCTTGCGGCGCGCGCATACCAGCACGCCGAACACCTGGTTCTCCACGATCAGCGGCGCGATGACCATGGAGCGCAGCCCCGCGGCGGCCAGCCGCTGCGGAAACGGAAAGGGCACTTGCAGCACATCCGGCTCGTAGACCAGCTGCCCGGCGACGCACCGCGACAGTCCGTTCGCATCGATCGGCACATTCAGCCCTTCCGTCAAGACCGAGCTTCTCCGCGTAGCGCTCTGCCGGCCGCGCCGAGCGTGCTGACGGTCAGCGACTGCGCGGCGGCGTCGTGCAGCAGAAAGCAGCCGAAATCGATGGGCAGATTCTCCTCGAGGCTGCCCAACACGACCTGAAAGATGCTCGGCAGGTCCTGGCGCTCGCCCGTGGCGCGGGTGATGTGCTGCAGCAGGCTCAGGCGGCCGAGCTGCGCATGCAGCTTGCCCTCGGACTGCTGTATCTGCGTGAGCATTTGATTGAAGGTGTCGGTGAACAGATCGAATTCGTAGGCGCCGGTGCGCACGGCGCGCACGGTGTAGTCGTGACGCTCGGACACCGCCCGGGTCGTGTCCGCGAGCGCCAGAATCGGGTGCAGCAGCTGGTGCTGCAGCCGGCGGGAAATCAGATAGGCCAGCGGCAAGGAAACGCAAATCACCAGGAGGACGATCAGCGCATACAGTCTCATGCGCGCATACATCGCGCCGAGGTCCGATTCGACGAACAGCGTCCCCAGCCGATCTCGAGCCCTCCGCGACCGGCTGAAAACCGGCGAGCTCGGCGCGGCTGAAGGTATAGCCCGTCGCGCCGACCCGGGACGGAAAGCGCGCCGCCGGCAGCCCGCGCGGATAGGTTGCGAACAAGCTTGCCGCCGGCATCGTACAAGGCCGCCGCGACGATGTGCGGATCGGCCCTGAACGCGGCCAGCACGGTGGACGCGTCGTCCGCATTGTCGAACGCCAGCGCGGCCGTGCTGTTGCTCGCGATCGCCTGGCTCAAGGTCTGCAGCTGCTGGACGCTGGACTGCCGGAAGGTCAGGAACTCGTAGGTGCAGAACGCGATGGTGGTGACGGCCAGCACCGCTCCGCTCGAGAGAAAGATCATCCGCATCAGGGTGCGCCGAATCGGCGTGGATGAGTTTGGCACGTCAGCCCCCGCCTTCCGTGGCGACGATTTCGGCGGGCCGCAGCAGCTTCGAGCTGATCGTCAGTCCCGCGGCGCGCGCCGCCTCGACGTTGATGCGCAAGCGGATGCGGCTGTTCTCGGTCACGAACTGAATCATGACTCCGCGCTGGGCGGCGCCGTCCAGATCCGTCACGGTCAGAGTGGTGCGGTGATTCAGGGCGGCGAGAATCTGGCTCAGCTGCGCGCCCTCGGAACGGTCGATGTACAGGATCTGGCAGTCGCCGATTTCGCCGGCATTGCGGAAGCGGCGCACCAGCAGCGGATGCTCGCCGACCTGCTCGCCGCGCACGGCCTCGTCCAAGCGCGCGCCGAACGGATCGGTTCCCAGAATGCCGATCACGAAGGGCTCGTTGGGCGCCGTGAACGCCTGCGCAGGCCATTCCACGAAGTGCGCAAAATTGAAGACGAAGACCGCCTTGACCTGATACTCGGTCGGCGCCTCCGCGCCGCAAGCCTCATAGGCCAACGCCGTCATGGCCAGCGTGCACCAAAACAACACCCGCAGCGGCCGCCTCAATACCGCCATGCGAGCTTTCCATAGACGCTGCGCTCTATTTCGGGTCGCGTTGGATCGGGAAAGCCGTACTCGGTATGGCGAGCGTGCAGCAGGTTCTGCTCCTGCCAGCGACAGCTCGAGCCGGTCGCTGGCGTGCCACGCCGTACGCGCGTTCAGCTCGAAGTAGGCCGGCACCGTTCCGGGCGTCGGCCCATTGTTGGTCACCAGCGTATCGACCCAGCGCAGCGCGGCGTCGAGCTGCACGCGCGCCGGCAGGTTCACCGAGGAGCGAATTGAAAACTGGTGCTTGGGATCCGCCGTCTCGTTGAGCGCGCCGTCCAGGTCGTACTCGCCCGGCTTGACGCGCAGGTTCTCCCTCAGCAATGTGTATCCCGCGTGCAGCGACCAGTCCTGCGAGACTTGATAGTTGCCGCTGAACTCCATGCCGTAGGTGTCTCCCTCCAGGTTGTTCTGGAAGTACAAGGGGCAGGATGGTGGCGGGAGTGTAGCTCGTGCTGCGCACATCGTTGTACTGGTTGTAAAAGGTCGACACGGACGTCGTGATTTGCGAATTCAGCTGCGCACGATAGCCCAACTCATACGCGATCAGGGCTTCGGAAGTGAAATCCGAACTCCCCTTGAGCACCTCGAGGTACGGCGGCGTCCCCTCCGTCAGATCGGTGTCGATGCGCGAGGGAGTGCGCACGGCGCGGGATACGGCCGTCCAAAGCGACTGGCTCGGGTTCAAGATCCAGCTCAGGCGCGCATCGGGTTCGAATTCGAATCCGGTGTAGTCATTGTGCTCGAGCTTGGTGCCGAGCGTGAACGACAGATTGCTCCGCAGCCGGACTTCGTCCTGGACGAACGCGCTGTACAGGTTCTGATCCAGCACGGCCGGGGAGAGCCCGAGCCCCGGCGCATTGACGTCGGCATCATGCGTGTAGCGATAGCCCAGGCCCCAGGTGATCCGCTCGCGCTCGCTTAAGCGGAATCGATGCTGGAAATCCACATCGTAGGTCGTCAGGTCGTCGAAGAACACTCCGGCGGGACCGAATTGCAATCCGGCGAGCACCAAGGGCGGCACGGGATCGGACAGATGCGTCTGCTCCAGGTAGGACTGAAGACTCAGGTCCGAGTCCTCCGACAGGGTGCGCCCCCAGCGGCCGAGCACGTTCGCTCCGCTCACGCCCGACGCGCCGCCGGTCTGTTCATTCTCGCTGCCGTCGTAGACATCGCCCTGCAGCGTGAGCTTGTCGCGCGCTGAGGCCTGGGAATCGATGCGAAAGCCCGCCCTGCTCTGCCGCCACGCGTCCGATTCCGGCTCGCCGTTGGCCAGCACTTCATCGCCCCGATCGAAGTATTTTCCATAGACGCGGTAGGCGGTATCCGGCCCCAGCTGACCGCCGTAGCGTGCACCGGCGAAGTCCCGAGGCTGCGATCCGCCGCCGGCCTCCGCGTAAACGCCCTGGGTATCCGCCGCGCTCTTGGTGATGATATTGATCACGCCGTTGACCGCATTCGCGCCCCACTGCGCGCCCCCCGGCCCGCTGATGACCTCGATGCGATCGATGTCTTCGAGCAAATAATCCTGCACGTCCCAGAAGACCCCCGAATAGAGCGGTGTATACACCGTTCTTCCGTCGATCATGACCAGAAGCTTGTTGCCCAAATCGGTATTGAAACCGCGGGCGCTGATGGCCCAATCATGGGAGTTCTTCTGCGCGACCTGCAGATTGTCGGCGAGGCGCAGTGCCTCCGGAATGCTCGTGGCCCCGGAGCGCCTGATGTCCTCTTGGGTGATGACCTGGATCGCCGACGCGGCCTCGAGCAGCTTCTCCGGATGCCGGGAGACCGACGTGACCTCGACATTCATCAGGTCCTCGACGTTCAGCTGTTTCAGCTCACCGATGGTCGAGGAGCCCGCGTCGGCCGCGGCCGGCGAGGAGGCGGCCAAAATCGCCAGAAATAGGCTCGCAATGCCCAGCATCGAAGGCACCCGCGGACGGGCCGGGGGCCTGGGGGATATCGCGCCGGTAAGCTCGTCTGCTGTCTTCAACGTTGCCACGGGTAGTTTCCATCAACCGTTCTGCATCACGGGTCTCGCTCATCGGAGCGCGACGTCTTTGCGCATCGACGTGCGAACATTGCGCTTTGCAGCACGGCTCCGCAAGCAGGAAAAACCCGTAAAAATCACGATCTGTGAGTACCGTCGCAGTATGTATCGGCGGCACTTTGCTACCAGGATTCCGTCACACTTTTGCCGGCGCGGCGGCGGACGGCGGCCGCGGCCCTCAAGAATCCGCACGCGCGAACGATATACGATGGATTGAGAGCCATTGGGACGCGGCTGCAGGGCAGGCATCCCGACCCAAGAGATTCTAAGGACATCAGCAATGACTGCGGGCCCCTGCCGACCCCCCCTTCGCTCGAAGCGGTGCTGGAGGAATCCGCGGCGCGGCTCGATCGGCTGCGCGCGGAAATCGCGAGTCTGCGCGCCCAAAACGAGGCGCTGCGCGAGCAGCTGACGTTGCGCGATCAGGCGCTGGATGCAACGCCGACGTTCTTCGTCATCACCGAGCAAACGGGGCCCGAACCCATCATCGTCTATTGCAACAAGATAGTTGCCGATGAGCACGGACTTCGCCGCGACGAATTGATAGGCAGGAGCGTCTCCACCTTGACCCAGTGGGTGGGCCATGACGCGAGCTACGTGTCGGACGTGAACGCGGAGTTGCGCGCGGGCAGGACCTTTCACTTTGAAAGCGAGGCCGAGCGCCGGGACGGCAGCAAGTTCTGGCTGGGGGTGTCCATCAGGCCGATATTCGACGCGGCCGGACGCGTGACCCACTCGGTGTCCATGGGCGCCGACATATCGGCGAAACGCGAAGAGAACCGCAAGAAACAGGAGCTGCAAGACAAGCTCGTGGAGGAAATGAAGGAACGCGCGCGCGTCGTCATCGAGCTGCAGCTGGCGCAGAAGCTCGAGTCCGTGGGCCGGCTTGCCGCCGGCATCGCCCATGAAATCAATACTCCGATTCAATACGTCGGCGACGGCGTGTACTTCCTGCGCAGCGTCTACGAGGACTTCAACCGTCTGCTCGACAGCTGGCGCAGCGCCGTCGATGCTCTGCCCGGAGATCCCGCGCACGATGCGCTTCGCGGCGAGTTCGCCGACTCGTGGGCGAAGTACGACGTGGATTTCCTGCGCGCGGAGATTCCCAAGGCGTTCGAACGAACCTCGGACGGAGTGGAACGCGTCACGAACATCGTCAAGGCGATGAAGGAGTTCGCTCATCCCGACGCGAACGAGCAGAGCCCCGCCGATCTGAACCACGCCATAGAAATGACGCTGCTCGTGGCTTCCAACGAGTATAAGTACGTGGCCAAGGTCCATACCGAATTCGCCGAGCTGCCCGCGGTGGTCTGCAATATCGGCGAGCTCAACCAGGTATTCTTGAACCTCATCGTCAACGCGGCTCATGCCATTCACGACGCCGGCAGAGATTCGAGCACGGGCGAAATCAACATCAGCACGGCGGTCGACGGCGATGCGGTGGTGATCCGCGTCCGCGACAACGGCTGCGGCATTCCGGCGGATAATCTATCCAAGCTATACGATCCTTTCTTCACGACCAAGGAGGTGGGGCGCGGCACCGGTCAGGGTCTCGCGATCACCCATTCGATCGTGGTGGACAAGCACGGCGGCCAGATCGGCGTCAGCAGCAACGCTGGGCGATGGGCACGGAATTCACGCTGCGGCTGCCCATCGCACGGGCGTGCCGCGAAGGCGCACGCATGAAGGACATTCTTTTCGTAGACGACGAACGCGACTTGCTGGACAGCCTGCGCGCGCGCCTCTACAAGCATCGGCACGACTGGAACATGAAATTCGTCGTGAGCGGCGATGAGGCCATCGCCGCGCTCGAGCAGCAGCACGTCGATCTCATCGTCTCCGACGTGCGCATGCCGGGAATGGACGGCGGGCAGCTGCTGACCGTCGTCAAGCAGCGCTGGCCGACCGCCGTGCGCATCATCGTGTCGGGCTATTCCGACCCGGTGCAGGCGGTAAGGCTGACCTCGCTCGCGCATCAATACATCGCCAAGCCCTGCGACGGCCGGCAGCTGGAAAACATCATCGAGCGCTGCTTCAATCTTCAGGATCTGCTGGCTCAGGAGTCGCTGCGCAAGGTGGTCGGCAGCATCGGCAAGCTGCCTGCCATGCCCAAGACCTATGGCCGCCTGCAGGCGGCCTTGTCGCAGCCCACCGTGACGGCCGCCGAGGTCGGCGACATCGTCAACGCCGATGCAGCCATCGCGAGCAAGGTACTGCAAATCACGAATTCGGCGTTCTTCCGCCTGCGCAAGCCGATGGTGCGCATCAAGGACGCGGTGACGTATCTGGGCTTCGCGACGATTCGCAACCTGGTTCTGTCCGCGGAGATCTTCTCGCAGTGGAACAGCTCCCGTGATCTGCCGGATGTCGATCCGGAACAGCTGCAAAACCACGCGCAGCTGGCGGCGGCCGCCTGCAAGTCGCTGGCGGGCGGACGGGCTTCCCCGGACGATGCGTGGCTCGCGGGCCTGCTGCACGACATCGGCTATTGGATACTGGTGCAAGAATGCCCTGGCGAGCTGAGGCGGGCGCTCGAGCTGTCGCAGGCGGAGAATCGCCCGCTGTTCGAGTGCGAACGGCTGACGACGGGCGCAACCCATGCCGAGATCGGCGCCTACCTGCTCGGCCTGTGGGGACTGCCGTATTCGATCGTCGAAGCGGTGGCCTTGCACCACACGCCGGCCGCCGTCACCGCGCACGGCTACGATCTGCTCGGCGCGCTCGCGGTATCGCACGCGCTGCTCGATCCGGCGGGCGCGCATGGGCTCACCGTCTCCGGCATGGCCGACCCGGGAGTGGATGCTGGCTATCTTGCGAGTCTGAATGCACCCTTCGATTGGGACGAGGCCCGAGCGTCGCGTGCTGGCGAGCGCGTCTCCCGCGAAATGACAACTGCAAACCGATGGCCTGAAACATGAACCGCGAAGACCTGCCCCATGTCCTGTGTGTCGACGACGAACCTCGAGTCGTGGACGGCTTGGCTCTGCACCTCAGACGCGACTATCAGGTCCGAACGGCCAATGGCGCGCACGGCGCCCTGCAGCTCATCAAGGAGCACGGCGCACCCGCGGTCATCGTCTCGGACATGCGCATGCCCGGCATGGACGGCGCAACCCTGCTGAAGCACGTAAAGCACCTGCATCCGGAAACGACGCGCATCCTGCTGACCGGCGACCCGGGGCGCGACGTCGCCATGGCGGCGGTCAACGAAGGCCAGATTTTCCGCTATTTGACCAAGCCTTGCCCGCCCGAACAATTGCGCTCGGCCATCGAGGCCGGCGTCATCCATCACCGGCTGCTGATTGCCGAAAAGGTTCTGCTGCAGGAAACCTTGATCGGCTGCATCGGAGCGCTGGTCGACATACTGGCGATCACCAACCCCGTGGCATTCGGCCGCGCCACCCGCGTCAAGCGCCTGGCCGCCGATATGGCCGCGGCCGCCGGCGCCAAGGGCTTCTGGCAGCTCGAGGCGGCGGCCATGCTCTCGCAGATCGGCTACATATCGCTGCCCGCGGAGCTGGTCGAAAAGCTGTATTACGGCAAGCGTTTGACGCCGAAGAGCGCGCCTTGGCGGACGGCGCGCCCCAGGTCGCGCAAAAGCTGCTCGGCGCGCATTCCCCGGCTCGAACCGGTCATGGAAATTCTGGCCGTCAGCCAGCAAGCCAAGAGCGAGATGCCCGAGGGATTGATCAAATTGGGCGGGGGAATTCTTCGCCTGGTGCTGGACTACGATACCCTGATCGCTCCAGGGCCGCCCGGTCCCCGAGGCGATCGCCGCCATTCGCGCTCAAACGTCGCGGCACGACGTCAAGCTGATCGAGCGGCTCGAATTGCTGGTCGGCGCTCTGGTGAGCGCCCAGGAGCTCAGCGAAGTGACGGTCGGCGACGTCATACCCGGCATGGTGTTCATGGACGATCTGCGCACCAACGTCGGTACACTATTGGTTCCCAAGGGATTTGAAGTCACGGAGACTTTCATGGAACGCTTGCGCAACTTCGGACCGAGCATCCTGCAGGAACGAGTCCGCGTCATGATTGCTTCCAAACAGGCTTCCTAGGGCGGATAAAAGCGTTTTGCCCAGCACAAATGCGGGGTTTACCGGCTCGCTTCGCCGGGGGTATTTCCGCTATCCAGAGGTTTAGAAGCCAAGACCGATTGTGTACGGTATCGCAGTGCGGCAAATCCTTCGGTCAACGGTCATGAACCGCATTCCCAATCGATGAGCACGCGCCGCAAAATCAAGGTCCTGCTCGTCGAGGACCGCGTGGAGGACGCGGAAATACTGCTGCGCGAAATGCGCCTGCAGGGTCTGGACTTCGTCAGCCGCCGCGTGGACAGCAGCGCCGTGTACGAAGAGGCGCTCACGGCTTTCGCGCCGGATCTCATCCTGTCCGACTACACATTGCCGGGATTCGACGGCACCGATGCGCTGCAAATCGCGCAATTGCTGCGCCCCGACACACCCTTCATATTCGTCTCCGGCACCATCGGCGAGGAACGCGCCATCCAGGCGCTCAAGCAAGGCGCGGTCGATTATGTACTGAAGGAGAATCGAGCGCGGCTGGTGCCGGCCATCGAGCGGGCGCTGCGCGACGCCGAAGAGCGCGAGGCCAGGCGCTGGGCACAGCGAGAGCTCGAAGAGAGCGAAGAGCGGTTCCGCTTCGCCATGCATTTTTCGTCGATCGGCATGGCCTTGGTCGCTCCGGATGGCCGGTGGCTCGGCGTCAATCCCGCGTTGTGCGACATCGTCGGGTACGGCGAGAACGAATTGCTCGCCACGGACGTGCAGTCCATCACCTACCCGGACGACCGCGGATGCCGACGCCGTTCAGCTGCGTCAAATGCTCGACAGAGCCATCGAGACCTATCAGACCGACAAGCGCTTCGTCCGCAAGGACGGCCATGTCGTATGGACTCAACTGAGCGGCTCCCTGGTCTGGCTGCAATCGCGCGAGCCGCACTATTTCATCTATCAGATCCAGGACATCACCGACCGAGTCAACGCCGAGCGGGCGCTGCGCGCCAGCGAGGAGAGATTCCGCTCGATTGCCGAGGCCACCCAGGAATGGATCTGGGAAATCGATGCGGACGGCATCTACACGTTCTGCAGCCCGGCGGTGGAGGCCATCCTGGGGTACGCCCCGGACCAATTGATCGGCAAGAGCTGCCTCGACATCATGCCGCCGGACATCCGGCAAACCATGGCCGACCTGCTGCGGCGCGAAATCGCGGAAAAGCGCGGCTGGCGCGACTTGGAGCTGCACCTGCAGCACGCGGGGGGCGGCATTCGCTGGCTCGACAGCAATGCGCTGCCGCTGCTCGATTCGCTCGGCAATGTCGTCGGCTACCGCGGCGTGGCTCGCGATATCACCCATCACCGATCGCAGCAAGAGAGGATCGCGCGCCTGAGCCGCATTCAGGCCGTGCTGAGCGGCATCAATTCCACCATCGTGCGGGTTCGGGAGCGGCGCGAGTTGCTGCGCGAGACCTGCCGCATCGCCGTGCAGCAAGGCGGATTCAGGATGGCATGGATCGGCCTGGTGGAGCCCGGCGCCATGAAGGCGACGCCCTCTGGTCTGGGAAGGCTTCGAGGAAGGGTTCTTGCAGGAAATCGGCTTGGTTCTCGCGAATCGGGAGCGAGGATCCCGGCCCCGTGGGCTGGGCGCTGCGTCAAAAGAAAATGGTGGTCGTGAACGACATCGAAGCCTCCTCGCAGCGCCTGCTCAAACGAGAAGCGCTGGCCCGCGGCTTTCGTTCGCAGATGGCCATGCCTCTGCTCGTCGACGATCAGGCGGTGGGCGTCCTCGTGCTGTATGCGGCGGAAGCCGGCTTCTTCGACCATGAGGAGCTGAAGCTGCTGAAGGATCTCGCGGGCGACATCTCGTTCGCGCTCGATTACATCGGCAAGGAAGAGAAGCTCACCTATGTGTCCTACTACGACACCTTGACGGGGTTGGCCAATCGTCAATTGTTCTTCGACCGCTTGGCGCAGTCATTGCACTCGGCGCGGGCCGAGCGGCGCCAGCTCGCGGTCATGATCATCGATTTGCAGCGATTCAAGAGGATCAACGACACCCTGGGACGCTATGCCGGCGATCAGATTCTCAAGGAACTCGCGGGCCGGCTGCGGCGGTCGGTGGGCGAGTCCGCCACTCCGGCGCGCATCGGCGGCGATCGCTTCGCGGTGGCGGTCCCCGATCTTGCGGGAACCTCGATGGCGCGCTGGATCGACGCCTGGATCATCGACTCGTTCGCGGAGCCGCTCGTCATCGATGGGATCGAATTGCGCACCACGGTGAAAATCGGCATTGCCGTGTATCCGGCGGATGCTGAAACCGCGGAGAGCTTGTTCGTGAACGCCGAAGCCGCGCTGAAGCGCGCGAAGGATGCCGCGGATCCCTATCTCTTCTACTCGCCGGAAATGAACGCGCGAGTCGCCCAGCGTCTGCACCTGGAGAGCCGCCTGCGCAAGGCGGTGACGCAGAGGGAATTCGTGCTGCACTATCAGACGAAGGTGGATCTGGCGACCCGCCGGATTCGCGGACTCGAGGCGCTGATCCGCTGGAACGACTCCGAGTTCGGCGTGGTCTCGCCGCTGGATTTCGTGCCCCTGCTGGAGGAGTCCGGGCTGATCGTGGAAGTGGGGCGGTGGGTGTTCGAACAGGCGCTCGCCGACACGCAGCGATGGAGATCGCTGGGGTTGGAGGTGCCGCGCGTGGCCGTGAACGTCTCGGAGGTGCAGCTGAGGCAGCCGAATTTCGTCGCGACGGTGCTCGGAGCCTTGGGGCCCGACTTCAATCGCGCCACCGGAATCGATGTGGAGATCACTGAAACCATGGTCGCCCAGAACACCGGCGCCAACGTGCAAAAGCTCCTGCGCCTGCGCGAGGCCGGGCTGCAGATCTTCATGGACGATTTCGGCACCGGCTATTCGGGCTTGAGCCAGATCGCGCACCTGCCCTTGGACGCCCTGAAGATCGACCGTTCCTTCGTCGCCGGAATGACCATCAGCGGCGAGCACATGGCCATTGTCTCCGCCATCATCAATCTCGCGCGCGCCCTGCGCATCTATGTGGTCGCCGAAGGAGTGGAAACCGAAGAGCAGGCCGCGCGGCTGTACGCGCTCGGCTGCGACGAGGCGCAAGGGTATCTCTTCAGCCGCCCGCTGCCGGCCGAGGACATCGCGAAACTCCTGTCCCGGCTCCATTGACCGAGCCAAGGCTCGCGGCTAGCCTAAGCAGCCGTTTCGCTAGGATCATCTGATGCATCGCAACAACCTCGGAACCTCTCAATTATCCAAGGCGATTCAAGGAGCTGATGACGAGGCTGGCGCCCTATGCGGCGGCGGCGAGTGCCGCGCTGATTCTTTGGCATGCCGCGCGCGATACCCCCACGTCGGTGGCCTACGCGCCCGCACCGCTGATTTACCCCCATGCGCCGCCCGCCGCCACGCCGGCCGCGCCGCCGCCGGCCGCCGCCCAAGGCAACTCCGGGGCCATTGCGCAGCAAGCCAGCGTCGGCTCGACGATCGAAGTGATCGTCGGCAGAAACGACACCCTGGACGCCATATTTCGCCGCATGGCGCTCGACACGGCCGACCTCGCCGCGATTCGCCAGCTGCCGGGCATTCGCCAAAGCCTGGACTTTCTCAAGCCGGGTGATGCCATCAAGCTCACGCACACCGCGGGTGAGATCAAGGAACTCACGCGCAAGGTCAGCGAGACTCAAACCCTCAAAGTGGTGCGCGAAGATGCCGGGTTCGCGGCCAAGATGATCGACAATCCGGTGCAAACACGGATCCGCACCGCCACCGCCACCATCGATTCGTCGCTGTTTCAGGCCGCCGAGGCCGCCGACATCTCCGACATCGTGGCGCTGAAACTCGCCAATGTGTTCGCCTGGGACATCGACTTCGTGCTCGACATCCGCGAGGGCGATCGTTTCACCGCCGTCTACGAACAAATCTATCAGGACGGAAAGTACCTTCGCGACGGCGAGCTGCTGGCCGCCGAGTTCGTCAACGACGGCAAAGTGTATCGCGCGGTGCGCTTCGTGGCCGAGGACGGCAGCGTCAGCTACTACACTCCGGACGGCCTGCCGATGCGCAAGGCCTTCTTGCGCGCGCCGGTCGAATTCACCCGCGTGAGCTCGGTGTTCAATCCGCATCGCCTGCATCCCATCTTGAACCTGATCCGCGGACACATGGGCACCGACTATGCCGCTCCGACCGGCACTCCGGTGCACGCGGCCGGCGACGGACGGGTCAGCTTCGCCGGGCGGCGAGGCGGCTACGGCAACGCCGTGGTGCTGGCCCATAGCAACAGCGTCTCGACCCTGTACGGCCATATGTCGCGCTTCGCGCAAGAATTTGCGCGTCGGCGCGCACGTGCAGCAGGGCCAGGTCATCGGCTACGTGGGAATGACCGGCCTTGCCACGGGTCCTCACCTGCACTACGAGTACCTGGTGAACGGTGTGCACAAGAATCCGCAGACCGTGCAGCTGCCGGGCGCCGAACCGCTGCGCGCGGAGGCGCTGCAAAAATTCCGCAGCGAGACCGCGCCGCTGCTCGCCGATCTGTCGCCGCAGCAGACTGCCCAGGGCACGGCCGCCGCCACGGGCACGGCCCCTGCCGTCGCCCGGCCGGCACCGTTCCCGGCGGCGGCCCGCTCGCCGAGGAGCCGTCGGCCGGCGGCGTGTTCAGCGTCTCCTCCATCCTCGGCGATTCGAGTTCCGGCCTCGGCGATGATCGAGCCGCGAATCTCGATCAACTGATTCGGTATCTATCGGTACGCCTAGCGCTACGGCGTAACCGCTACAGCATGAACGACACCGACCTGCAAGCGCCGCAGCTCTATATCAATCGTGAACTCTCGTTCCTGGAGTTCAACCAGCGCGTATTGGAGCAGGCCAAGGACAGCCGCATTCCCCTGCTGGAAAGGGTCCGGTTCCTGTGCATCTCCTGCGCGAACCTCGACGAATTCTTCGAGATCCGCGTCGCCGGCCTCAAAGAGCTGTTGGAGGCCGGCGCGGTGCAAGGCGGACCGGACGGATTGCCGGTTCCCGAACAGCTGAAGGCGATTCGCGCCCGCGCCGTGCGCCTGGTCGACGAGCAGTATCAGCTGCTGAACGATGTGCTCATGCCCGAACTCGCCCAGAACGGCGTGGTGTTCGTCTCGCCCGACATGTGGACCGAGGCCCAGGCCGCCTGGCTTGCCGACTATTTCGCCGCGAGGTCGAGCCGGTGCTCAGCCCGCTGGCTCTGGACCCGGCGCGGCCGTTCCCGAAAATACTCAACAAGAGCTTGAACTTCGCGGTGGTGGTCGAAGGCGAGGACGGATTCGGCCGCAACAGCGGCCTCGCGGTGGTGCAGGCGCCGCGCTCCCTGCCGCGCCTGATCAGGCTGCCCGACGAGCTCGGCAGCCGCAATTTCGTGTTCCTGGGCACCATCGTCGAGGCCTTCGTCTCCAAGCTGTTCGCCGGCATGCACATGCGCGGCTGCTATCAGTTCCGGGTCACGCGCAACAGCGACCTGTTCGTCGAGCAGGAAGAAGTCGACGACCTGCTGCGCGCCGTCGAAGGCGAGCTCGCCTCGCGCCGCTTCGGCGACGCCGTGCGACTGGAAACGGCGCACGATTGCCCCGACGAGATTCTCGCCTACCTGCTCGGGCAATTCGGGCTCACCGGCGACGATCTCTACAAGGTGTCCGGGACAGGTGAACCTGAATCGCCTGATGGCCGTGTACGATCTGGTGGACCGCACCGAACTCAAGTACGCGCCGTTCGCGCCGAGCATTCCCGAGCGGCTGCGCATGGGCAGCGATCTGTTCTCCACCTTGCGCGCCGGCGACGTGCTCCTGCATCACCCGTTTCAAGGTTTCGGCCCGGTCACGGATTTCATCAAGCAGGCGGCAAGCGATCCGCAGGTGCTCGCCATCAAGCAGACCCTGTATCGGGCCGGCAGCGATTCCACCATCGTCGACGCGCTCGCCGAGGCCGCGCAGGCGGGCAAGGACGTGACCGTCATCATCGAGCTGCGCGCGCGCTTCGACGAAGAAGCGAACATCGACATCGCGACCAAGCTGCAGGAAGCCGGTGCCCACGTCATGTACGGCGTATTCGGCTTCAAGACCCACGCCAAGCTGGTGATGGTGGTGCGGCGCGAGGAAAAGGGCCTGCGGCGCTACTGCCACCTGGGCACCGGCAACTATCACGCCAAGACCGCGCGGCTGTACACCGACTACGGCCTGATGACGGCCGACGAATCCGTCGGCGAGGACATCCACGAGATCTTCCTGCAGCTGACCGGCCTGACGCGCGTGCCGCGCCTGCGCAAGCTGCTGCATGCGCCGTTCAGCCTGCATCAGGCGCTGCTGGCCAAGATCGACCGGGAGAGCGCCCATGCGCGCGCCGGCAAGCCGGCCCGCATCATCGCGAAGCTCAACGCGCTCACCGAGCCGACCGTCATCCAGGCGCTGTACCGGGCCTCGCGCGCCGGCGTCGACATCGACCTCATCGTGCGCGGCGTGTGCTGCCTGCGTGCCCGGCGTTCCGCGGCGTCTCCGAGCGCATCAAGGTGCGCTCCATCGTCGGCCGCTTCCTGGAACATTCCCGCGTCTATTACTTCGAGAACGACGGAGCGCGCGAGATTTACTGCGGCAGCGCCGATTGGATGGACAGGAATCTATTCCGCCGCATCGAGGTCGCGTTCCCGGTGGAAGCGCCCGAGCTGCAATCGCGGGTCGCCGATGATTTGAAGCTGTACCTGGCCGACGACACGCAGGCCTGGATTTTGGATTCCGCCGGCCATTACTCGCGCGCCGAGGGCGCCGACCATGTGTGCGCGCAAATGCGCCTCTTGAGCCTGTACGACGAACGGGTGCCGCTCACCGACGCCTGAGCGATAGCCGGCCGCCGGCCCGGCGCTTCGGTCGCGTCAAACGATGTTCAGGCGAAAGCCGGCATCCTTCAGATACAGCCGCTCCTGCTCGAGATCCTCGAGAGTGAGCGGATGCTCCTTCATCCATCCCTGCGGCAGCTCCATGTTCACGGTGCGGCCCTTGACGCCGAGCTGCACCTCCGGCAGGGGCTGCGGGCTGCGTCCCCGGTGCAGCAGCACCGCGAGCCGCAGCAGCACGATCAGAAACTCCGCGAGACGATCCCAGGGCGGCAGCAGATCCTCCAGGGATTCGAAGGACAATTGCCGGCGATGTCCGCCGACCAGGGCCGACAGCAGCAATTGCTCCTCGCGCGGGAAACCCGGCATGTCGGCGTGCTGCAGCAGGTAGGCGCTGTGCCTGTGATACTTGGAGTGCGCGATGTCCAGGCCGGTCTCGTGCAGCCGCGCCGCCCAACGCAGCACGGACTCGGCCAGCGGATCTTCCAGGCCCCATTCGGACTCGACCTGCTCGAGCAGCGCAACCGCCGTCGCCTCGACGCGGTCCGCCTGCACGCTCATCGACGTGGTAGCGCTTTTCCATGGCGCGCACGCTGCGCACGCGCGCATCCTCGTCGGTGAAGCGCCCCATGAGGTCGTACAGCAGCCCTTCGCGCATGGCGCCTTCGGCCTCGCGCACCCGATCGATGCCGAAGTTCTCGACGACTTCCAGCAGAATCGCCAGCCCGGCGGGAAACACCGGGGCGCGCTCGGCATCCACGTCCTCCAGATCGAGTTCATCCACATGGCCCGCGGCGATCACCCGCTCGGCGAGCGAGCGCAAATTGTCGAGCGTGATGCGCGGCGAATCGGGATTGAGCCGGCGCAGCACGTCGCCGATGACGCGCACCGTCCCGGAACTGCCGAATGCCTGCAGCCAGCCCAGCTTGCGGTAGGCCTCTTGTATGGGCTCGAGTTCGAGCCTGACCGCCGTGCGCGCGCGCTCGAAGCGCTTCTCGGAGATCTTGCCGTCGTCGAAACAGATGGTGCTCAAGCCCACGCAGCCCACCGACAGGCTTTCGAGCAGCAGGGGATTGAATCCCTCGCCGATCACGACCTCGGTCGATCCGCCGCCGATGTCGATCACCAGCCGCTTGTCCGGGCTCATGGGACTGGTGTGCACGACGCCGGAGTAGATCAGCCGCGCCTCTTCCAGCCCGGAGATGATTTCGATGGGATGACCGAGCGCGGCGCGGGCGCGTTCCAGGAACCAGCGCTTGCGCTTGGCGCGGCGCAAGGCATTGGTGCCGACCACCCGCACGCTGTCGGCATGCATGGCGCGCAGCCGCTGGCCGAAGCGCTCGAGACAGCGCAATGCGCGCTCCGTCGCGGCATCGTCCAGCCGCCCGCTGTCGCCCAAGCCCGCGGCCAGGCGCACCATTTCGCGCAGTCGATCCAGAATGACGAGCTGGCCGTGCGAATGACGCGCCACGACCATGTGAAAGCTGTTGGAGCCCAAATCGACGGCGGCGAGCACGTCGGGTACGACACGACCGCCGCTCATCTACGCGGTCAACATTCTTAGGCTGAGAATGAAGACCCGCAACCGCAGGTTGTTTTCGCGTTTGGGTTGCGAATGACGAACTGGGCGCCCTGTAGATCCTCTTTGTAGTCGATTTCCGCACCCATGAGGTATTGCGCGCTCATCGGGTCGACCAGCAGCTGCACGCCGTGGTTTTCGACGCAGAAATCGCCGTCCTCGATCTTCTCATCGAAGGTGAAGCCGTACTGAAAGCCCGAGCAGCCGCCGCCGGAGACGAATACCCGCAATTTGAGGTTCGGATTCGCTTCCTCGCGGATCAGCTCGCCCACCTTGCCGGCCGCGGCATCGGTGAAGACCAGCACATTCGGCGGCGGCGGGGCCAGATCGGCCGCGGCATGGATTCGTATGTTGCACTCATGGATGCTATTCTACCTCGCCGGCCCGTGGCCAATCAAAGTTCCGGGCTCTCTTTGGGACCGGGTTCACCCCGCTGATCCCGAATTGCCGTGCCGGCCGCCTGCCCGGCGCCGTCGGCCCGCGGATTCGTCCGATGGATCAACTTCCCATTGATTTGGGCGCCCACGGCGGTTTCAATGATGGTGTAGTGAACATTGCCCAGAACGCGCGCCTTCGAGCCCAGTTCGACCCGATCGCCGGCCTCGATGTCGCCCTTGACGATGCCGTTCAGGATGACATTGGGCGCGATCACCGAGCCTTCGATGCAGCCCTGCTCGCTCACCGACAGAAAGGCGCCCGCTGCCGGCTTCGCCCTTGACGTTGCCGTTGATGTAGCCGTCGAGATGCAAGCCGCCGACGAATTCGACGTCGCCGTTGATGCGGGTCTTGGCGCCGATCAAGGTGTCGATTTTCGCGTTCTTACTCGGTTTCTGTTTGAACATCTACGTCACCCTTGGCCGGAGGAGTGCCGCGCCGGCCTCGGTTTCCACCGACATTCCCTGCGCCTTCCAAACGAAGGCCTGCCGAAAACTGTGGCTGGCATCTCTGTCTCTGCCGCTGTGAATCTCGACCCCGACGCGCGTCGGCTCGAATCCCTGCGGCAATTGTATGGGCTCGTCGTAGTCCTGAAAGTAACGGAAGGAGTATGCCAGGCTGACGCGCCGGTTGGGCGCCACCTGCGCAAAACTCAAGCTGAAGGTTTGCCCTGCAGCAACCCATCGATGGTGATCGCGGCGTTGCCGGCCACCACGTTGTCCGGCTTTCCCGTCTGCATCAGCACGAATTTCAGGCGGTATTGGCCCGGCGGCCGCCTCCGGCACGATTTGCATCTGCTGCACTTTCACGTGAATGATCGAGTCGGGCTGCACCAATCCGCGGTAAAAGGACAGGTCCTGGTTCAGGCGCGCGATTTGACTCTGCATGTCGCCCAGACTGCGTTCGACCTGCTTGTAGCCCTCGCGGTCGACGCGCCGCGCCACGTCCGCGGCTTCCAGCTGGCCGCGCTGCTTTTCGTTTTCCGCTTCGAGCTCGCGGATGCGCGCGCTCGCCGACAATGCGCCGCGCACCGAATCGACGACGCGAAAGCCCGCGTCGTAGCGGCCGAGTTCGAACGTCGCGTACAGTATCGCGAGGCCGCACAGCGACGGCCGACGCCGAACAGCACCGCGCGGCGCTTTGGCGCATGCGGTCTGACCACCAATTTGCCGAACAAATCCGCCATATCTCTCGAGTTCCTAAGCGCTTGCGCGTCGCTTCGACGGGGTCGAAGCGGCCCGACCGTTAGGGAGTAGGAGACATTACACGCGCGGCGACCCCTAAGACAGGTCTTTGACGGGCAGGGCCTCGATGGGCACGCCCGCGCTCAATGGCGCCATTCGGCGACAGACGGCGCATCACGGTATACGATGCCGGCACTCATGCTCTGGCTCAAAGCATTTCATGTCATCGCCGTGGTCACCTGGTTCGCCGGCCTGTTCTATTTGCCGCGCCTCTATCGTCTATCACGCGGACGCCAAGGACACGATCAGCATCGAGCGCTTCAAGATCATGGAGCGCCGCCTGTTCGCCATCATGACCATCGGCGCCGTGGCAAGCGTCGCCTTCGGCGCGGCGATGCTGGCGGCGGCGCCCGCTTACCTGGCGATGGAGTGGCTGCGGATCAAGCTGCTGCTGGTGCTGTTGCTGATCGCCTACCACGTGTTCTGCTACAAGCTGATGCGCGATTTCGCGCAGAATCGCAACACGCGCAGCGCCAAGTGGTACCGCGGCTTCAACGAGGTGCCCTCGCTGCTGCTGATCGCCATCGTGGTGCTGGCCGTCGTCAAGCCTGGTTGAGCCGCTTCGCGCGCCCGATGTGCTCGCGCAATTCACGGGTCGACGCGCCCCGACTTTAGTTGGCGGCGCGGCTCGATTTCGGGCCACCATTCGGGGTAAGGCGGCAAGCCTTCGGGGAACATGGCTTGCCCAGATCGTGCAGCGCCCGCACGTAAACCCGCCGCTTGAAATAGACGACTTCGCGCACCGGCGTCCAATAGTCGGCCCAGCGCCAGCGGTCGAACTCCGGCGTGGCGGTGGAATCGAAGCGCAGCCTCGATTCGTCGGCGATGAGCTTCGAGCAGAAACCAGCGCTGCTTCTGCCCGATACAGCGGTCGCGCACATACTGCCGCGGCAGGCGATACCGCAGCCAGCCGCGCGTCGAGCCCAGCACCTCGACGTCGCCGCGTTCCAAGCCGATTTCCTCCTTGAGCTCGCGAAACAGCGCCTCTTCGACCCGTTCGCCGCGATTGACGCCGCCCTGGGGAAACTGCCAGCCGCGGCCGCCGACGCGGCCGCCCAAGAACACCTCCCCGGAGCGCGCGCGTCAGCACGATTCCCACGTTGGCGCGGAAACCGTCCTTGTCGATGTAGTCGATGGCGGGCTGGATGGACATGGAGTCAATTGTTCCATATCACCGGCCTGCTTGTGGTCGCGGCGCAGGCGCCCTATGGTACGCGTCACATGAAATCCAGCAGATTGCTCCCATTATTGTCGCTGATCGCGTTATTGAGCATCGGACTGGCCGTTTCGGTCGGCAGCACCTCCCTGCGCCTGGATACCGTGCTGACGGCGTTGCTGGGCGGCCACGATTCCGTGGTGCGCGAGGTCATATTGGACCTGCGCCTGCCGCGCGCCCTGAATGCCTTCAGCACCGGCGGTCTGCTGGCACTGGCCGGCGTGCTCATGCAGGTATTGCTGCGCAACCCTCTGGCCGATCCCTACGTGCTCGGCATTTCCGGCGGAGCCGCCGTGGCGGCCCTCGGCGCCATGCTATTGGGCTTCGGCGGCTTGATCATCGACTGGGCGGCCGGGAGCCGGCGCCCTGGGCGCAACCCTCCTGGTGTTCGCCCTCGCCCATGCCCGCGGCGGCTGGACGCCGCAAAGACTGCTGCTCAACGGGGTCGTCGTTGCCTCGGGCTGCGCCGCCGTCGTCAGTCTGATGCTCGCCCTGGGCGACGAAACTCGATTGCGCGGCATGCTGTTCTGGCTGATGGGCGATTTATCCTTCGCGCCCTTCTCGCCCGTGGCGCTGTGCCTGCTGTTGGTCGTCGGCGGCCTCGCCATCGCCGGAGCGCGCAGCTTGAACGTGCTGGCGCGCGGCGAGATCGAATCCCAATCCCTGGGCGTGGCGCTGTCGCCGGCGCGCATTGCGCTTGTTCTGCGCCACCGCCGCGCTGACCGCCACGGCCGTCACCACGGCCGGCGGCATCGGCTTCATCGGTCTGGTCACACCGCATCTGGTACGGCTGGTCGCGGGCAGCAATCACCGCATCGTCGTGCCGGCGTCCATACTGCTGGGGGGCACATCTGCTGACCTTGGCCGATACTCTGGCAAGAATCGCCGCAGCGCCGCGCCAGCTGCCGGTCGGCGCATTGACCGCACTGATCGGGGTGCCGCTGTTCCTGATCTCTGATGCGCAGAGAGCGGCGCATCACCTCGTAGCGCATCGCTTTATAGCGCATCGTTTCACGGCACTTTGCTTTGCAGCGGGGGCGACGTTGCCCTCTGCGGTCTGGCGGCTTCCAGCGCCGGCGAACGGCTATTGCCGCTTGTCGGCGCCCGCGAATAATTCCAGCACCGAGATGTTCAGCTTCACGGCGATCGCATAAAGGATCAAGACGCTGGGATTGTAGATACCCCGTTCGATGCGTCCCACCACATTGGGATGGATACCCGCCTGAAGCGCCAGCGCCTCCTGGCTCAGGTTGCGCTGTTTACGGCGTTCCCGAACTTCTTCACCGAGGCTTCGAAGTATCGATCTTGTGCGCACGCACAAGGTTCGATCCCTCACCCCGATGCCGTCCAGACATTATAATGTCAATTCAATCCCTTACGACGATTTAGGTCGCTCTTGCAAGGCCGCCTGCGCGCGCATATCGCCAGATTCGATCCTTGAACACAATAATATTTGAACATTATAATGTTGATCGTGGCGCAATGGATGCAACTCACGCCGGGAGGCAATGGAACATGCTGATTCTGACTCGTCGGCCTACCGAAACCTTGGTGATCGGAGACAACGTCACCATTACCGTTTTGGACATCAAGGGCGGCCGAGTCCGGATCGGCGTGAACGCGCCGCGCGAGATCATCGTAAATCGAGAAGAGATTCTCGAGAAGACGAGGAGGGGACATCGGATGCCGCACGTTCGCCCTTGACGGATAGCGATGCTGTTGAGAATCGCGGTACACGCTGATGGCATCGCGCCCCGCCTATTTTGAACGCCTCCTGAAGTTCCTGCGCCGCAAGGGCCGGTCGCGCGAGGACGCCGAGGATTTGATCCAAGAGGCCATGCTGCGCCTGCATGTGTACGGCCGCGACGCGCCTGTCGTGAACGAAGAGGCCTTCGTGCGGCACGCCGCGCATAACCTGTCCATCGATCAGCATCGGCGCGACCGCCTGGATCTGCGCCGGGAAGTGCCCATCGATGACGTCGAAGCCCATACCCCATTGGTGGCGGCCCGAAGCCACTCCCGAGGACACCATCGAAGCTCAGCAACGCTCTGAATCACATCCGCGGCGGTGCTGGAAGCCGTCAGCCTGCGGACACGCGAGATCTATTTCGCGCACCGCGCCGGCTATAGCTATGCGGAAATCGCCGAGCAGATGGACATTTCGAACATCACGATCAAACGGCACATAGCGCGCGCCCTGTTGGCCATCATGGAGCAGAGCAGGAACGAAAAAGGCGCAACGGAAGAAGATGGCAGCTCGAATCGCACGGCAGAATAGCAAAGCGCTTCAGCGCATCGACGCGGAGGCGGCCGTGTGGGTCATGGAATTGCACAGTCCGGATCGCGATGAGCGAGCTCGAATCAAGGGTAAGGCGATGGATAGCAGACGATCCGCGGCACGCCGCGGCCTTCGAGACGGCCACCGACTCCTGGCACGCAGACCGGCAACCTTCCGCGGTTTCCTTGCCGGAGCGGGTGCCCGAGTCCGATGCGATGCACGCAAGCGCACGCGGAGCCTCCGGTGCGGCGCTGGCCGGCATGGCCGCCCTGTGTGCCGCGCTTCGCCTGCGCGATCTATTTCCTGCGCGACGATACCCTGGCCACCGGACCCTCGGAGCAGAGAATAGTCGATCTCAGTGACGGCAGCCAGGTGACGCTCAACGCCAATAGCCGGGTCGTCGTTCAATACGACGATGGCGTGCGCAAGATCACTCTTGAAGAGCGGCGAAGCGCTGTTCGATGTGGCCAAGGATCGCGCGCGACCCTTCGTGGTCATCGCCGGCGACCGCAAGGTCATTGCCGTGGGAACCTCCTTCGAAGTCCGGCGCGAGGAACCTGCCGGATCGACATTCGCGGTCACCCTCGTGGAAGGCCGCGTGGCCATCGAGCCCATTTCATGGCCCGACGCACTGCCGAGCGCCGGCGCCGAGCGGAGTGAAGCTGCTGAATCCGGGCCAGAGACTTCGATTCACCGGCGACACGACCGAGACGCTGGATTCCCCTTCCATCGAGAAAGTCACCGCATGGCGGCGCGGCGAGCTGATATTCGACGACGCGTCGCTGAGCGAGGCAGCGGCGGAATTCAATCGCTACGGCACTCGCCGGCTGGTGATCGAAGGACCCGCCGCTCGAAACGCTGCGCGTCGGCGGCGTATTTAGAATCAGCGACCCCTACAGCTTTGCGCAGATCCATGGCAGAGCACCTATCACTCTGCGAATCATCACTCGCGAGACAAGACGATCATTCTCACCGACCACGCCGATCCGACTCGCAATAAGCAGAAAAATATTTCCGCTCGAATGATGACGTCCGGACGTGCCGATTACGTCCTGAATTATTCGGGAGCCGCGAATGCGCTCCCGAATAACTCAAATATTCATACCGACGTAAACGCAAGACCTTTGCCGGGAGATTCATTCAATGTGTGTACGCGCAGGGATTATTTTGCCCGCGATTTGTGCGGCTCTACTTTCACTCAACGCTTCGGCGTCTTCGGCAGGCGAGCCGCGCCCCTGCCGGTTCTACGGCCGCACCCAATTCGACGCCTGCGGCCGGCGCCACCTCTGCGCTCGGCTCGGACATCAAATTGCACTTCGATCTTGCCGCGGGTCCCTTGGACAAAGCGCTCCGAGATTTTGCGGTTCAGGCGAACCGCAATATTTCCTACGAACCTTCCATCGTCGCCGGCCTGCAGGCGCCGGCGATCAAAGGAGAATTCACGGTCGGCGACGCGCTGTCGTTCTTGCTGAAGGGCACGAAGCTTCGTGCCGTCAACGTCGACACAAAAACAATTCGAATCCTCGAAAAGGCCAATTCCGCCGCGCGCGGCGCCGCTGAGGCCCGCGACAATCACTACTTGCGCAGCCCGGACGCCGGCGCGATTTCCCAGATGGGCCCCGATTCGCCTCCTGCATCCGGCACATCGCCGGAAATCAAATCGGAAGATTCTTCGTCGAACGATGCCAAGACGCGCGACAAGAATGATCTTGATGAAATTACGGTAACGGGCACCCACATCCGCGGCACCAAGGACTCGCCGTCTCCGGTCCTGGTCTTCACCCGGGATGACATCGATGCCGCCGGCGTGAATACGATTCAGCAGTTCCTGCAGTCATTGCCGCAGAATTTCGGCGGCGCGTCTGAAAACACACATCGGTGCCATTGCGGGCACACAGACGACTAACACCGTCAACGGCAGCGCGCCGAATTTGCGGGGACTAGGCGCGGGCGCCACGCTCGTGTTGATCAACGGTCATCGAGTGGCGCCCGGCAATAGCGACGGAAGCTTTGTCGATATCTCCATGATCCCGTTGACCGCGGTCGACCGCATTGAAATAGTCACCGACGGTGCGTCCGCCATCTACGGCTCCGACGCCGTCGGCGGCGTCGTCAACATCATCTTGCGTACCAAATTCGACGGCGCGGAAAGTCGCGCGCAGTTCGGATGCGGTCAGCACGGTTCGATGCACAACGTTCAAGTCGGCCAAACCGTGGGTGACGACTGGACGGGCGGATCGGCGCGTGCTCAGCTACCAGTATTTCGATCAAACTCCCTTGTCGGCGGCAAGTCGCGACTATCTGCACTCTGTACCACTGCCGTTCAATCTGCTTCCCGAGCAAGTACAGCAGGCCGTATTCGCCAACGTCGATCAGGAAGTCGCGCCCGGGTTCGATATACACGGCGACGCCGATCTACTCGCATCGATCGACGAATATCGTAACCACAGCCGGCGATCTCGACTCGGCTTCATTCCACGTTGCGGAGCCCTCGAAAATCGACAGCTACAGCATCGTCGCTCGGCTCCACCGTCAAGCTGCCTCGTCAGAGCGAGCTGGCGGTCACGGCGACCTATTCGGAGAGCGACACGGCCCAGCAATAGTTTCAAACACCGTCTGCGTCGCCGTCTGCAATTCGTGTACTGAAGACGAAATCCGCCATCATTTCCGTGGATGCCAATCTGGACGGAGTGCTCGCTTCACTTCCCGCGGGACCCGTTCGATACGCCGTCGGCGCGCAGTATCGTAAGGAGTCGTTCGGCAATACCTTACCTACTTCCCGTGACGGACAATACCTTCTACCCGAGCCGCGATGTGGACGCCGGATATGTCGAGCTGCACGTTCCCGATCATTGGTCAGACAACGAGCCAGCCGCGGCGATCCGGCGCTCGAATTGACCTTGGCCGATCGCGGCGAACACTACAGCGATTTTGGAGTCCACCAACAATCCCCAAATTGGATTGATCTGGAAGGCATTGTCGAGCGTTGGCGATTCGCGGCACCTACGGCACGTCGTTCGTGGCTCCCTTGCTCAGCGAATTGAATCCCGTTCCGTCGGGGGTGTTACCTCTTCCCGGCACGCTCTTCAATCCGGTGCCGGGAGGAACGATCCCGAACACTCTGGCAGGTAGATGGCGGCAATCCGAACCTAAAGCCCGAGAAAGCCAGAGTCTGGACGGTCGGGCTCGATTTCAAGCCGCCGCGAAGTCGAAGGCCTTACCGCGAAACTGACCTACTACGACATTGTATTCACGAACGAAATCATCGTACCCGCCGGCGAGCATCTCTGCAACATATTCGTCGACGAGGCCATTCTGGGCCCGAGCATCGTGCAGCGAAATCCGCCTAGTTCGCTGATCCAACAATTGATTCTCTGAACCGACCTATCATGAATCCTTTCAACGTTAACCCGACCACGATCGGCGCCATTTACGACATCCGCAACCATGAATCTGTCAACGGTGAAAACGAGAGGACTGGACTTCGGCGTCGGATACAAGACAACGCTCTTCGGCACTGGGATCGACACGGGCATAGACGGCACCTACATCTTCACGTTCGACAATCAATTTTCGAGCACCGCGCCCGTCGCCTCGATTTTGAACACCGCATACAACCCCACCAATCTGAGGTTTCGCGAGCCGCGCGTTACTCGACCATGGGGCGTTGAGCGGCGGCCTGTACGTCAATTTCACCAATGACTACTCCGACACTAACGTCACGCCGTATGGCCACGTTTCGTCGTGGACCACGGCCGATGCGGTTGCAAGTTATGCAGTTCGGGTGCGGCCGGCGACGCCCTTGGGCGGCGTTTCGGTCTCATTGAGCGTGATCAATCTGACCGACCGGGCTCCCCCCTACGTTACGAATCCCAACGGCTATCCAATCACCTACGACGGGGTCAACGCGAACGCCTTGGGCAGATATTTTTCGCTCCGCCTGCAGAAGCGCTGGTAATGCGTAGTCCCGAACGGATGGCGCCTCAGCGCTTCAGCGGCGTGCGCTGGTTGCGCAGCACCGCCATGGTGCTGGTCGCGATGGTCGTGTTCCCACCATGGGCAAATGCCGCCGTGAGCATGGAAAGAGCCCTGACGGTCGACGACTTCTTGAAATTATCGAGCGTCGGAAAAGCGGCCGCACGACCGGGAACCGACACCTTCGTGTGGGAGCAGTCTCCTCCGTACGACACCCTCGGAGACTACGGCGCGGGGGTCACGGGCACCTGGCAAGGCAGCGACTACGAAATTCTCACGGTGCCGTCCGGTTCCGGCGCGCCAAGAAAGCTATTTCAACCCCGTGAACGCACCACCTACTTGCTCGGTGATTTTTCGAATGACGGTCGCTTCCTCACACTGCTGGCCACTCGCGACGGCAAGGTGAAAGTCGACGTGTACGACTTTCGGCGACAGAAGACTGACGGAGTATCCGCTCGCTCCTCGATTTCCTCCTCTGGTGCCGAACGCTGACTGGGTATGGCTGGACAATCGCCATCTCGCCATTGCGGCGTATCCGGATGGGGAAGGACCATGGCAGCTAACGTTTCGGCGGGCAATTGGATCTCGCCTCATTCACAGTTGGGAAAAATCCTGGCAGGGTCGGGAGGCTTCGGTCGATCAATATGATAGTTCCGCGACCGACATTGCTCAGCCGCTTCCGGGCCGGCTGGTCGTGGTCGACGTGGAATCCGGTCATGTTCAAGAATTGGCGTCCGGTCAGTTCTCCGCACTCCGTCCGTCTCCCGACGGCCGATGGTTGGCCGCAGTCCGGCAGTCGAAGTTGCCTCAAGCAACCTTGGAACACCCTCGCATCGATTGGACCTATGCCCGTTCAGTCCTGACTTTATTCTCGTTAACAGGCGAGCGCAGCGAGCGAGACATTGCAGCGGACTTGGACGTGCTGCCGACAGCATGGAATGGAATCCATCGAGCAGGGAATTGGCTTTTTTCGCATGGCATGCCGGAACGGGGCTGCGAAACGGAAACTTCTGGATAGCCGATCCATCGAGTTCCGCCGTCAAAGCCGTTCCCCACGCGGGGCTCAGTCTCGAGTCTCAGCGAGCACGTGGCGGGGCCCAGTGGCCGGAACGCGCGATGTGGTTCCATGATTCGCTCGCCGTCTTCGCCCACTCTACGCCGGTCAGCCTGGACACTGGCGTTCGAAGACAACGAAATCAATGAAGTCGTGGACCCGCGAGTGGCGGTGGCCTCCCTTCCCGCACATTGGTTTTTGTTGGCGACGAATTCGGAGCCGCGCGATTTGACGCCCGGCATGCAAAAGGTGTCGCCGATCCCGGTTCTTGCCGATGAGTCGAGAGCTCATCGTTGTGGGCGATGGGCAGGCTTGGGGATTGGATGCATCCGGGCCGCCGTCGCGCCTTTTTCCGGAATTCGCGCAACGGCTCGACGCTTCTGGAAACCGATCCGTTTCTCAGCGAAGACGAGCGGAGGGAAGGGATTTCTTCCCCGTCGCCGGCGCACCGGGAAAGCTCGCCCAGATCGATATCAAAGGAGGATCGCCGATCTTGAAACTGCTCGACACTCCGCCGGAGACTCGGTACTTGGCGATCTCGAAATCCGGCACGGCTGCTATCGCAAATTGGCGTCGGAAAGGGCGCTCGATTGGCTCTCATCGTCCCGGCGGGACTGAACCTCGGATGCTGGGCGAATTGAATCCGTTCCTCGATTCGATTGCCGAAACGCGATGGAGCGACTTCGACTATGCCAATGCCGAGGGTTCCGCGCGAGCCGCAGCTATCGGGATGCTTGCTGCTTCCCCCCGACTACAATCCGGTCGCAGATACCCGTTGATCGTCGAAGTGTACCCTGATCGGCCGGGCGGTTGCGCCGCGCCGGAACAGCGCGCCCGGTTTGCCATGGGCGCCGACTCGACCCACCCCATACAGCGAGCATCTCCTGGCCGCCCGCGGTTTCATTGTATTTCGGCCGGATACCGGAGGCGGAATCAGCCGCACGGCCGACGGCCCTCAGGCTGCTCTGTCCGGCGTCGTCGATCGCGGTGTAGATGCCGTCCTCGCGGCCGGTTACGGGATCCGGGCCGAATCGGCCTGATGGGCTTCAGTCAGGGTGGGTTCGCGTCTCTGTGGATCGCCACGCAAAGCCGTCGATATAAGGCGGTTGTGTCGCTCAACGGTTGGTCCGATCTAGCCAGTAATTTCTTTGCGAATGAACTGGGCGCAGCAATTCGCGCCGACGGAAATGCCAAGTCAAGGCGACGATTGAGGTATCTCACTCCGGCCGGAACCGAGTTCAGCATGGGAGGCACTCCATGGAAGTTTCCCCAGCGATACATTCAGAACAGCCCACTGTGGCGCTCGGATGGCGTCTCGGCGCCCGTTCTCCTGATTCATTCCGACATGGATGAGTTTGATCGACGCCAGCTACACGGAATTCTTTACGTCTCTCTACATCCAGAAGAAGGATGCGCGGCTGCTCATCTACCGAGGTGAAGGGCATGCGCCGTCGAGCCCGGCGAACATCAGGCATATGTGGAAGAACATCTTCTCCTGGTTCGACAGATATCTGAATGTGAAAACGAGATGCCGCCGGGAAAATGGTTCTCGAGATGAGTAGCCGCGCGAGTTGAAATCGTCGCAGCAGCAATAACCTAGATGCGCCATGCCGCCATGGCCCATTTTCGGGCCCACACTTCCGCGGCGATGCAGGACAAGAAAGGCCAAAGTGCCGCGGTGATTCATCGGTCGATTCCCCGCCAGATAAGGCTCGAATGCGGACCGTTCGATGATCCGCTCTTGTACCAGCACGCCATCGAGCATCAAATCGCGCAGATATGGCAGGTCCTCGCGAATCTTGCTCATGAGGGCTATCGAGCGACCGTGCCCTTGTTTTCGCGGCGAATGATTTGTCTCCGGCACGCAATCGCGAAACGCGGCGCGTTCCAATGCGCGATTGATTCCCCCGCGCAGTAAGGTATAGAGCGGAATACGCAGGCAGAGTTCGACCAACGGCTGAGAGAACAGCGGATGATGCTCGCCGGCGTACTGAAGCTCGGGAACGGGACGATGCCTGTGAAGCAGGCGTGCGAGAAGACAGATTTGCCATCGCTTGCCGGGCGGAAGATCCGAAGCGTCCCTGGCCAGGGTTGCCATACATAGTCGGCGATGTCGGAAGGCACGCATTTCCGGGTTCAGAAACACCGCCTCTCTGTCGTATTCATCCCCGGGTTGCCACCGCCCCGAAGCAGCCCCAGTCGAATGGACCTCTTGAGCACCGCCCATCGGGACAGCCTCGACCGGCGTACTGCATCGCGAAGCACCGGGAGAAATTCGCCGGTGATCCCATGAGCAAACGCATAGTCCACCGCGCCGAACGGCGAACGCGACTCGAAGAATAGATGATCACCGCCTTGACCGTCCCAGATCGACTCGGCCTTGGTTCGTTGCAGGAACGAGATTTCGCAGATCCGATTCGAGAGTGATGCCCAGATTCGCCACGCTTGGATTCGGTGCCCTCGGAAGACGAAAAACTCGCTCGTCGTACATTGCCTGGCGGGAATATCCAGATTGAATCACGAGTTCGACGCCCGCCTCTCTCGCCGCGAGTTCGCGCGAAGGCCCGGTCCTTGTCGTCCGCCCCTCCCGACTCCCAATGTGAGACAGGTCACGACCGGGCGATACGCCGAGTCGCTTCAAGCAGCCTAAAATTGCGGACGAGTCCAGCCCGCCGGACAGTTGATGCACGATACGATCGTACTTCGAAGCCCAGAAATCCACGCATGCCTGCGCGACATGCCGCACTTCGCGGGAGGCTTCCTCGAAGTCATCCACTGCGCGTTCCCTGCATATCGTCCGCGGGTCCCAGAGACAGAATTGATTCGCATGAGATTCACTCAACTCTAGGCACTCTCCGGCGAGAAGCTCGTGCACTTCATTTAGACCACACTCTCTCTGCGATAGTTCGGCGTTGTAGATGAAACCTGCGAGATACCGAACGTTGATGGAAAACGGAGGTAGTTCGAGACCGGAAAGATCTTCTATATTCGATGTAAGGATGCTGATATCACCGTGAGTAATCGCGTAACAGGGAATTTTCCCCGAACTGTCGCGCAGCACATAATGCCTCCCGCCATGATCGCTGAGGAATGCGACATATCCTCCCCAATAATTGTCGATCAAATGTCGGCCACGGGTCTGCACGATCTCCCGCGCGAGCTTTTCGTCGATGGTCGGATTCCAATCGAGGGGCGATGTCTCCAGGTCCTTGGGAAATAGCGTGCCCAGTATTGCGCCACTGCCTGTCGGGCAGCTCAATTGCCGCGAGGGATCGGCCCGCAGGCGGCAAATGAAACAGGAAAATCCCCGTGCCGCTGCGCAATAGCTTCCATGTCGGGTGATTGTGACGGAACTGATTCGCTAGCAGCGGCGTGGACCTGTCATGGTGAGATCCATGGGTGGTACGCAAAAAGGCTACGTAGCGATACACGCAACAGTACCTGTCTACATGCTCAGGATAGGCTTATATTTACCGACGCGCTCGAGATCATCATTGATCACTGTCGAACCATCCTGAAGCCAGCAATGCGCTTGGAACGGGTCGGCGACGACGCCGAAGACAACGCGCGGAAGAAAGCGATAGCCCGCCAGGAATTCGAGGAGCGCCAGAGAGTCGAATAGGCATAAGTACGAGCGTGGGTAAAGCGGGCGAAGCCTTTGGAAGGCGGCAACCAGTGACGAAGCGCGCGGGGTGGTGCGAACGGCCCCTAAATATTCGGCGCGAAGTCGGCGCCGTTCAACCCTTGCCAGGGTGCAAGAAAACGCCTTGGTGCGTAACTGCCAGTCGACCTTCGCGCAAGCCAGGAAAAATCGGAGGACCCAAAACAAGGGGACATGCGCCGACGTCGTCGATTCGGATGTTTCGATGCGACTCTCTGGGGTCGGGCACTCTGACTCGGTAAAAGGCTTTCCAATTGTTGGATTGCTGGTGATGATTCCGTTGATGGTCAGCGATTCGACCAGCTTGTCTGTTTCTGCACCGATTGGCGATGGCCGCGCTGTCGAGTCGCTCCGTTTCCGCCAGCCGTGCAGCTGTTCGCCGATCGAGGCCAATTCGGCATGCGCCACACAAAGATACCGATCTCTCTTCGCGCTGAGGATGATCCAATAGCACCCTATCCTGCAGACGAAGCAATCCTTCGACAGGAAATACGTGGTGGCACTCATGATCCGTGTCGCCCCCTCCGAAGATTGGCACGGCGCGCCGAACTTCGGCCGCGCGCCGTGCCCACACTCGTTACTGAGTGTTTAGCCGCCAGAAATCCGGGTCAGTTCCGGGCCCTCAACAGTCCCCGGATCCATCCCCTTCGTCTCCTCCGAGACCTTGCCCAGCTCAATGACTTTGTCTGTGTTCATGACAATCTCCTTCGATAATGCCAATTTGGTTCGATCTGTGCTTTTCGCGAAAGCGCTTCCAAATCTATGCGTTCGCGCGGCTAACGCAATATCCGGAGCGTGAGTCTTTGTGCGGTCAATGTTCACTCAAATAGTCACGCAAGTACGGTGGCCATGGTTTGCGGCTCGATTCGCCAGGGTTCGGTCTCGAGCGATGTCCTCGTGCCGGCCTTGAAAATCTGCGACTTGCCCCGCTCCCCTACACCGCTGTAGTGGAATACCTGCCGGATTCCTCAGGGTGGGTGCAGCGGCGTTTCATGTGTGCCGATCGATTCGTCGCATGACATTTCTCTGTTGCCGGAGGGAACTTCTCGTGCAAGAGACTCGTCAGAAACAATGCGTTGTCGCTGTTCGGTAATGGTGCGACGGCCGCTCATCGGGTTAGTGAACCCTCGTCTCGACCCTAAGGAATGGGGTGTTTATGTGGAAATTTCGCCTTCCGGTACTCAACTGGCTGAGAGCATTCGAAGCCGCGGCGCGCTACCAAAGCATCAGGAAAGCCTGCGAAGAGCTGCACGTCAACCACGCCGCGGTAAGCCGGCCTATCCAGAAATTGGAACAGCAGCTGGGGCGGGATCTTTTCGAGCGGCATGCGCGAAAGATCGTACTGACCGCTGACGGCGAGCTACTGCTGCGTGCGGTGGCCACGGGGTTTTCCATCATGCAGCGTGCAATCGCGCAGCTGAGCGGGAGTCAGAATCCGGAAAGGCTGGTCATCTCCGTTGATCCGGATTTTGCCAGCCTGTTGCTCGTCCCGAGACTCGCGGAATTTCATGCACTCGTACCGGATATTCTCGTGGAAATCCTCGCCGAGAGGGGCGCCGATGCAGCACTCAATCCCCGGATGGATTGCGCCATCTACTATGCCGAAGCGGGACTGCGGCTTGAAAACGGGGAGGTGCTGTTTAGATCCAGTCTATTTCCGGTATACGCTCCGGATTCCATTCAGGGGCCGCCGCTGCGTACGCCGGAAGATCTTCGCCATCATGTGTTATTGCACGATCGAACGCTGCTCGAATGGCAGGAATATATTCAGAATTGCGGCATAGCCGCCGATGTCAATTTCAGATCCGGCTCTGTTTTCAGCGAAACAGCGGATTGCTTGGACGCCGCCGTCCGCGGACAGGGCGTCGCCATGGGCGATGATTTCCTCGCGGGACTGTATTTGTCGGAGGGGCGTCTCGTGAAGCTCTTCGATTATTCCTTGCTGTCCAAGAATGCCTATTATTTTGTCACCCCTTACGGGACCGAGAAGCACCCCGCCCTCGCGACGTTTCGCGATTGGCTGTTCCGGAGCATCGATCGCCTGCGCGCGGACTCGAGCGCGCGGCGCCGCGAGAACACCTGAAATCCGCCGAGGCCCGCGCGTTCTTGAGTGACCACAGATCACCAGCAGCGCGACAAAACATCGCTTGAACCCATCCTTGCTGTTCTGCATTCTCCGTACCATCATTCACACCTACGCGCCGGCCGCCGGTAACCCGGCGGTATCGAGGAATGCGTAGTTTCTGCAACGGAAGCGGAGGGTAGCCATATGGATACGGCGCAGGCAATGATCGGTACGATCGCTCGTCCAGGGCGTGGATTTCGCGAGCCCGATGATATTTACGACGGATGCCTCAATCATCCGGCGATCGCGGCATTGCGGTCATTCAATGAGAGGTTTTCTTCCCGGCCGTTGACACATTCCGAGCTGACCCTTTTCCTGGCCAGCATGGCCGCTTTCAATCGACATACCATCGGAGGCATCGCGATACTCGCGGGAAGATTGTCGGATCAAGTTCTTCCCCTGCTGCCGAGGAACGGGCACGAGATCGGAGCGTATGTGCTCGATGCGGCGGTCGATGAGTACGGCCTGCGGGAAACCGCGACTCACGTGGAATTGGCGCGAAGTTTCGCCGCATATTTGGGCGTCTCGGCGGAGGAAGTCGAAGCACCCGACAATGCATGCCCTGCGGCCGCCGAACTCGGCGATGCGCTGTTTTCCTGGTATCGGGACCGGCCGGTCGCCTTTGCCCTCGGCGTGCACGCTGCATCGGAGGTGACCAGCGTGGAGGAGTTCGTCTCCTGGCACGATATTTTTCTGAAATTTCCGCAATACCGTTTCGCACGCGAGGTGCCGGAATTCGCGTACATGCGAGCCCACTTCGTTCACGAGCCGCACCACATCCAGGGCGCCAAACTTTGCATCGCGCGATATCTCGATGTGCTCCCCGAGGAGAGTCAGATGCTGCGGGCGGGCGTGCTGGCCTATCTGACTCTATATCACAGGATGTTTCGGCATCTGGGCGACACGATTTTTGGCGCCGCGGCGCGCTGCTGACATACGGGCGGAGCCGGCTTCGGCGTCAAAGCTCATGCAGCCTCATTCCCGGCAAGCGGAAGGACGAATACGCTACCTCGCGCGCTCGGCGGGGGATCCGCTGGCCGAGGACGCACCGAACGTAATCCGCAATCTCACCCGGTGGCCGAAGAAAATCGCGTCGTACTACGTGTACGACAAAAGAGGTACGGAGCTCTTTGAACTCCAATGCGGCACGCCGGAATACTATTTGAGGCGGATTGAGTCCCGGCTGTTGAATCGTTACGCCGCCGACATCGCCGCGTTGTGCGGATTCCCCCCCATCGTCGAGTTGGGCGCGGGCACCGCGGAGAAAACGCGGATCCTATTGGCAGAGTATGCGAGACGCGCGTTGCGCTGCGACTACTTTCCGATCGATGTCGACATGGACACGCTCGCGCAGTCCGCACACGGGCTGGTTTCGGCTTTCCCATTGCTCTTCGTTCACTGCCTGGGCGCGACGTATGAGAAGGGATTGTCTGCGCTGCCGCCGTGCTCCGGTCCGCGAATGTTCGTGTTCTTGGGGAGTTCTCTTGGAAACATGGAGCTCCCGGAAATCGACGCCCTGCTGTTGCGACTGTTCGACCATGGCGCGCCGGGAGATCATCTGTTGCTCGGTGCCGATTTGGACAAAGATCCGGCCATCATCGATCGGGCATACAACGACTCGGCCGGATTTGGCCCGCGTTCGACCCTCAACATGCTCGATCATCTCAACCGCCGCTACGCCGGCAATTTCGTCATGAGTAATTTCCGGTATCGATCCCAGTATGATTCGCTCGCGAAAAGAAACGACGTCCGAATCCAGAGCCTCGTGGATCAGGCCGTCACGCTCGCCTCCCTGAATTTCACGGTAGCGTTCGGCGCGGCGGAGCTCATCGATGCGGAAGTCATGTGGAAATTCGATCCGGACGAACTCGCCGAGATATTGGAGCGCGCGGGCTTTTCGCTGATGCGCCGTTGGATCGAGCCGATCTACCGGTATGGCCTGTTCTTGTTGAGGCACGAGTAAGGGGATGCTAATGGCAGGCGTAGCTTCCCTCGGCCAACGATAAACCGGCGCTTTCCTTGATCTTGTTCCGCAAGAGGCGCTGCTGCAGCACCAGGGAGTCCAAGCCGTTGATCGACTGCCTCACCAGTTCGCGCGCAAGCTGCGCCACATCGGGGTAGTAGGGTTTGTGGGCCGAGTCGGCGTCGTATTCCATCGAGATCGCCAAGCAGCCGAGCACCGACTCGGCCTTGGAGAGGTTGCCTCGTTCAGTCTCTATCGCCTCGTGCAGACCCTCGGGGACAGGCACACCGTAGGCGTGTGCGGCGGGCCGAGTCTTTATTCCGGGCTGATTTCGAGCGCGCCGAGTCCCGGAGACAAATCGTTGCGATGACATAGCTACACCTCGATTGGGGTGCCGTACCCCGTGAAAGCTCTATTGGCGATATCCAGTAGTATAGCTGTATATAAACCCAGCTTCATCTTTTTTTGCGTGTTTCGCGGCCCCTGTCCGAGGTGCAGAGAGGCGATGTAACCTTATGAAAACGTGGGGTTATTCTGACGGAAGCGCAGCACTACCCAGTGCCCACCTGTACGCGGTTTCGCCCCAGGGCCTTGGCCCGATACAGCGCCGCATCGGCATCGGCCAACAATCGGTCGGCAACCGCCTTCAAGTCCGTTTCGTGACGTCCCGGAGCGATCGATGCCACACCCACCGACACGGTCAAGTTGCGTTCGATCTGCGGGGTGAGGACAAACGGCACGGCGGCGACGACATCGCGAATGCGTTCGGCCAGGCGCGCCGCCTCGGCCGCGGTGGCCTCGGGCAATAGAATGGCCAATTCGTCGCCGCCGAACCGCGCGGCGGTGTCCATGCTGCGAATTTGCGCCACCACGCGGTGCGCAATCTCTTTGAGCGCATTGTCCCCCGCCAGATGCCCGTAACCGTCATTGATGCTCTTGAAGCGGTCGACGTCGATCATCAGGCAGGACATGGTTCCGGCATGCCGCTGCGCGCGCGCCAGCTCTTCCTTCAAGCGTTGCTGCAAATACCGCCGATTGTGCCAGCCCGTCAGAAAATCGGTGATGCCGGCGCGCAGCAGGCGCGCCCGGTTCACCGCATTCTCGACGCACACGGCGGCCACCGCGCCCAAGTGCGTCAGAAAATCCGTTCCATGATAGCGAGTGAAGCGCGTCGCATCGCGGCTGCCGAAGCACAGCGCGCCGGTCGCGCGATCCTTGCGCGGCAGCGGAACCAAGGCGGCGCTCTTGAGATTCGAAGCACCCGGAAAGAGGAGATGGTGATCGGCTGCGATGAACGGGCCCAGCCACGGCTTGTGCAGGGCAGACAACTGCGGCGCAAGGCCGACCAAGGAATCGACGAAGAAAATCTGCTTGAATTCCTCCGGCCGATCGCCGCCCGCCAACAACAGATGCCGAACCTCGTGCTGCGGGTCCAGCAGTACCACGCTGACGGTGTCGAGAGAATAGGATTCGCGCAAGCCGTCCACCATGGCGTGCAGCAGCTGCGCCAGGCTGTCGGTGCGCAGCAGCGTCAATTCGCGCGCCTGCGTGCGCTTCAAGATGGCCTCGTTGTTCGCAGCCTCCGCGGTCATATCCAGAAGGCGTTTCTTGAGTTCTTCGTTCTCCTGCGCGATCTCATCCATATGCCACGCCCCCAAGGTTAGCGATCAGCCCGCACGCGCCGCCGCCCGCACATCCAGATAGGCGCGGCCGCGATTCATGATGGCGCTGAATTCCGCCGAATTGCCGGTTTTCACGGTGGCGATCAGCCGCTCCACCGCCGTTTGCAAAGCGAGCAACGATTCCCCGCCATACTCGTTCAGGCTCTGAATTTCGAAGTACAGGTCGGGGCTTTCGGCGGCGACACGGCTCGCCACCTCCAATTGCGAATCGAAAGTGGTGCTCGACAATCTTGCCAGTCGGGGCGCCGCCTCGCCACTGTCGGCCAACGCCGTGAAAAAAGCGATGTTGAGCGCGTGCGACAACCCCAGCACATACGCGATCAGGCGATCGTGTTCGTCCAGACCCATGACGACGCGTTCCGCCATGGTCGGAGCGAACAACTCCTGCGCCTCCTGCAGCGCTTCGGGATTGCCCAAATCGATGAAGATCACATGGCGGCCCGACAGCAATTCGGTGTCCGGGCCGAACATGGGATGCAGCGAGGTGACGCGGCAGCCGGCTTCGACCAGCGCGTCGAGGCCCGTGCGCAGCGGCGTCTTGAGCGATCCCAAGTCGAAGATCAGGCCGCGCGGCGCGCGCCGCGCCAGCAGCTCGAGCAGGCGCGTCGTGATGCTCAACGGGGTGGCCAGCACGATCAGATCGAAATCCAGGGCGTCGTTCTGCCAGTCGGCGACCGTATCGAAGCCGGGCAGAGCGCCCTTAGGGTCGGCGATGGCGACACGGAAACCCTGCGACGCCAGAAAATCGGCGAACCACCCACCCATCTTGCCGTGGCCGCCGATGACCAAGGCGCGTTTGCCGCTGCCGTGCGCCTGCGCAGCGACTCGTGCATGCTCCTGCGTGGCGAGCGAAGACTGTATGAGTTGCCGCAACAGCGATTCAGCCAGGTCCGGTGACACGCCCAGCCGCGAGGCGGTGTTACGCCCGCGCAGGATCACCTCGCGTTCCCTGCCGAAGTCGCGGGTGGCGCGCCCGGTGGCGCGCTTGACGGCCGCCACCTGCTCGCTCAAAGCCTGGCGGCGCGCGACCAGTTCCACCAGCTGTCCGTCCAGATCGGTCAGCGCGGTTCGCAATTCGTCGAGATTCATGTCGTCACAGCACTCCCATTCCTACCACCCCCCTTCTACTGGCCGCCCACGCTACCGCAAGCACATCGTCACGGCTACCATACGCAAATGAACAGCAGCATAAAGACCTCTTGGACGGAAACGCTGCCGGAACCGTTGCCGGCGGACCCCTTGATCGTCGCCGCGCAATGGCTGGCGCAGGCCCGGCAGGAGGCCGCCCAACCCAATCCCAACGCCATGGTCTTGGCGACGGTGGACGCTCGCGGCTACCCGTCGGCGCGAGTCGTGCTCTGCAAGGACATCGACACCCGGCTGGGCGGTATCCTCTTCTACACCAACTACCGATCGCGCAAAGGCCGGGAACTCGAGGCCAATCGCAGGGCCGCGGTGGTTTTTCACTGGGACCATCGCCACCGGCAAGTGCGCGCCGAGGGGCAGGTCGAATTGCTCTCGGATGCCGAGAACGACGCCTATTTTATCACCCGAGCCTGGCAAAGCCGCCTCGGGGCTTGGGCCAGCGAGCAAAGCCAACCCGTGGAATCGCGTGAGGCGCTGGCGCGCAACGTCACTGCCGCGGCGCGCCGCTTTGGGATTCCCTACCAGGGTCCCGGCAGCGCGGAACCCGACGATGTCGCCGTGGAGATTCCGCGGCCGCCCCATTGGGGGGGGTATCGGCTGCGCGCCGATGCCGTGGAGCTGTGGGTGGAAGGCGAGTTCCGTATTCACGACCGCGCGCGCTGGACGCGATCTCTGCCCGATCGGAGCATCGCCGGCTCGGATACACCCTGGTCGGTCACCCGCCTGCAGCCTTGAATCGCCGGAGGATATCGGCATAGCGGGAAATCCTGACTTCCATGGAAGCAACTCGGGGCTTTGCCTAAGACGCGTTGCTACACTGCCCTACCGATAGCGCCCCATCAGCTTGTCCAGCGCGGCGCTCCCCGGGGAGAGCTTGTCGAACGGGATGCTGTTCAGCGGAGCTTGCGCGGTGCGATTCAGGTTGTGGAATTCCGTCGAGTCCGTTTCATTGATGTGAATCAGTCCCGTCACGTACTCGCCATGCTTGAGCTTGGTCTCGATGTAGTTGTACGCGGCGCTCCGATCCGTGGGATCGTAGCTTGGGTCGAGCTTTCGCAAAATGACCCGGCTGCCGTCGTGCAGGCTCACCGGAATCGACTCGCCGGCCGCATAATCGACCGCGATTTCCTGCGCCCGCGGCACGAAATCCGCCTCGACCGCCGCATGATAGTGCTCGCGGGTAAAGGTGTAGCTCTTGGTCGAGCCCTCATGATCGTTGAAGGTCACGCAGGGCGACAGCACGTCGATCAAGGCGAAGCCGTTGTGCTGCAATCCGGCCTGAATGAGCGGGACCAGCTGCGCCTTGTCGCCGGAGAAGCTGCGCGCCACGAAGGTTGCGCCCAGGGTCAGCGCCAGCAGCACCGGATCGATCGGCGGCGTCGAATTGATGTCGCCGCGCTTCGCCTTGGTGCCGATATCGGCGGAGGCGGAGAACTGTCCCTTGGTCAAACCGTAAACACCGTTGTTTTCGATCAAGTACAGCATGTTCACATTGCGGCGGATGGCGTGCACCAATTGGCCGATGCCGATGGACAGCGAATCGCCGTCACCCGACACGCCCACGTAGGTCAGCCGCCGATTGGCGGCGTTCGCCCCGCTCGCGATCGACGGCATGCGGCCGTGCACCGAATTGAATCCATGCGAACCACCCACGAAGTACGCCGTGGTCTTCGACGAGCAGCCGATGCCGGACAGTTTGACCAGCTGCTCGGGGCGCAGCGACAGGCCCCAGCAGGCTTCGATGATCGATGCCGTCACCGAATCGTGGCCGCAGCCGGCGCACAAGGTCGACATGCTGCCCTCGTATTGGCGGCGAGTCATGCCCAGCGTATTGGTCGGCAGCGACGGATGGGCGACTTTGGGTTTGTTGATGTATGACATGTTTGGGCTCCGTGTCCTAGCGCGGAACCGCGGTCAGCCGCGGCGCCTCGGCGAGCTTCGCCCGGATGCCGTTGACGATGGGCTCGGCCGACATGGGAAATCCGCTGTAACTCAAGATGGAATGCAGCTTCGACTTCTCCACTGCGGTCTCGAGGGTCAGGAGAGACCGCAACTGGGCGTCGCGATTCTGCTCGACGACGAAGATGGTCGAATGCGACTTTAAAAAAGCCTCCACATCGCTATTGAACGGAAACGCCTTGACCCGCAGATAGTCCAGATCGATTTTCTGCCGTCCGAGGATGTCGAGCGCCTCGCGAATCGCACCGTCGCAACTGCCGAGGCTCACAATTCCGACTTCGCTGCCGCCCTTGCCGATCATGACGGGCTTGGGCAGGTACTTCGGCGCGTTCGTGAATTTTCGCCTCAAGCGATCGAGCACGACCTGGTATTCGGCGGAATCCTCGGTATATCCGCCATATTGATTGTGGCCCGAGCCGCGAGTGAAGTAGGCGCCCTTGGAGCTGGTGCCGGGCAAGGTGCGGTAAGGGATCGCATCGTCGTCGCGATCGACATAGCGATAAAACTTATCCAGGCCCGCGAGCTCTTCCGCCGACAGCACCTTGCCGCGATCCGGCCGATAGGCATCGTTCCATTGCAGATCCGGGCACATCCAATCGTTCATGCCGATGTCCAGATCGGACAGGACGAACACCGGCGTTTGCAATCGCTCGGCGGCATCGAAGGCCTGTACGGCCATGTAGAAGCATTCCTCGGGATTCGCGGGGAACAGCAGCACATGCCGGGTATCGCCGTGCGAGGCGTACGCGCACAGCATGATGTCGGCTTGCTGCGTCCGAGTCGGCATGCCGGTGGACGGCCCGACCCTTTGCACGTCGAAAATGACGCAGGGCACCTCGGCGTAGTACGCGAGGCCGATGAACTCGTTCATCAGGGAAATACCCGGTCCGCTGGTCGGCGTGAAGGCGCGTGCCCCGTTCCAGGAAGCGCCGAGCACCATTCCGACCGCCGCCAATTCGTCCTCGGCCTGCAGAACGGCGAAATTGCGCTCGCCGGTCTGTGGATCGACGCGATAGCGTTCGCAGAAGCCCTTGAATGCATCCATCAATGAGGTCGAGGGGGTGATGGGATACCACGCGCCCACCGTTGCGCCCGCGTACACGCAGCCCAGGCCGGCGGCCGTGTTGCCGTCGATCATGATATGGCCGCGGGTTTTATCCATGTGCTCGACGCGCAGCGGCAGCGGCGATGCGAGGTTGCTTTTGACGTAGTCGTAGCCCAGGCGCAGAGCCCTGGTGTTCGAATCGAGCAGCTTCGGCTTCTTGCCGTAGCTCTCGCTCAACAAGCCGCTGATCACCTCCAGATCGACGTCGATCAGGGCGGCCAGCACGCCGGCGTAGGCGATGTTCTTCAGGAGTATGCGATTGCGCACGCCGTCGAAATTCTCGTTGACCAGCTTGGCGAGCGGCACCTCGATCACCGTGATGTCGCCGCGTTGCAGAAGCGAGCTGCGCGGCCAGGTGGAGTCGTAAATCAGGTAGCCGCCGGAGCCGAGTTCGCGAACGTCGCGCGAATAGGTCTCTGCATTCATGGCCACCATGATGTCGACCTGCGCGGCGCGGGCCGCATAGGCGTCGCGCGTCACGCGGATCTCGTACCAGGTGGGCAGGCCTTGGATATTCGAGGGAAAATAGTTCTTGCCCGTCACCGGCACGCCCATGCGGAAAATCGCCTTCATGATCAGGGAATTCGCGCTGGCCGATCCGGTGCCGTTGACGTTGGCGAACTTCACCACGAAATCATTCACACGATTGGCATTGGCAGTCAGGCCGGGCATGCGGAGACCTCCTCATCGATGGCCTGCGGAATGCGGATGGTCGACTTTTGCATGTCCCAGGCCGCGGTCGGGCAGCGTTCCGCGCACAGTCCGCAATGCACGCAGACATCCTCGTCCTTGACCATGACCCGCGCCGTTTGCGGCAGCGCCGCCGAGACATACAGGGCCTGGGAGCGGTTGGTCGCCGGCGCCGTCAGGCGGCCGCGCAGCTCGGCCTCGGTGCCGTTTTGCGTGATGGTGAGGCAATCGACCGGGCAAATATCGATGCATGCATCGCACTCGATGCAGAGTTTTGCGGCGAACACCGTCTGCACGTCGCAATTCAAGCAGCGCTGAACCTCCAGAGCCGCCTCCTCGGCGGTGAATCCCAGCTCCACTTCGATGTTGATCTTCTTGAAGCGCTCGACGAGCCCCACGTGCGGCACCAGACGCCGCTCGACGCCGTTGTACTCGTTCTTGTACGCCCATTCGTGCATGCCCATCTTGCGGCTGGAGAGCGTCACGCCGCGCGGCATGCGCTGCGCGACGGCCTCGTCGTGGCAGAATTTGTGAATCGAAATCGCTGCCTGATGGCCGTGCTCGACCGACCAGATGATGTTCTTCGGTCCGAATGCCGCGTCGCCGCCGAAAAACACCTGCGGAAGCGTGGATTGAAAGGTGAGCTTGTCCACCTTGGGCACATTCCATTGGTCGAGTTCGATGCCGATGCCCTTCTCGATCCACGGAAAGGCGTTTTCCTGGCCGATGGCCAAAATGACGTCGTCGCACGGGAAGAAAACTTCGCCGAGGATGCGTGTCGTCTTGATGTCGCCCTCTTCGAGATCGTACTCGAGTTTCTCGAACATCATGCCCTTGAGCTGCCCGCCCTCGGTGACGAAGGATTTGGGCGCATGATTGATCACGATCGCGACATTTTCGTGTTCGGCATCTTCGAGTTCCCACTCCGACGCCTTGAAAAAGCGGCGCGGCTTGCGCGCCATGACCTTCACGTCCCTCGCGCCCAAGCGCAGCGAGCTGCGGCAGCAGTCCATCGCCGTGTTGCCGACGCCGATGATCAGGACCCGCTCTCCCACGCGTTCGACATGGCCGAAGGCAACCGACTCGAGCCAGGTGATGCCGATATGGACGCGATCCGTGTCATGACGGCCCGGCAGCTCGAGTTCCTTGCCCTTGGGTGCTCCCGACCCCACGAAGACGGCATCGAATTCTTCCGATTCGAGCAGCCGGCGCATGCTTTTGACGGGAGAATTCAGGCGCAGGTCCGCGCCCATGTTCACGATGTAGCCGATCTCCTCGTCCAGCACGTTGGCGGGCAGGCGGAATGCCGGAATATTGGTGCGCATCAAGCCGCCCGGCACGGCGTATTGCTCGAATATCGTCACCTCGTAGCCCAGCGGCAGCAGGTCGTTGGCGACCGTGAGCGATGCCGGTCCGGCGCCTATACAGGCGACGCGCCTGCCGTTTTTCTCGCGCGGCGCCGTCGGCAGCAGTGCCGTGATGTCGTCGCGATGATCCGACGCCACGCGCTTCAGTCTGCAAATGGCGACCGGCTTTTCCTCGATTCGGCCGCGGCGGCAGGCGGGCTCGCAGGGCCGATCGCAGACTCGGCCCAAAATGCCGGGAAAAACGTTGGATTCCCGATTCACCATGTAGGCGGCGGTGAACTCGCCCTGAGCGATCAGTCGGATGTATTCGGGAACATCGGTATGTGCGGGGCAAGCCCACTGACAGTCCACCACCCGATGAAAATAATCAGGTCTCGAAGTATCGGTCGGCTCCATGATTCCTCGTCGATCCCCCATAAGCCAGCGGCTAAGTATACTCGCCCGGGCACGCCAGGTCCGCGCGCCTCGCCGCCGGCCCCGAAACGCCCCCACCCCAGGTACTATTGGGTTGAACCGCCATTATGTTGAGAGTTGAAGACCGGCATCACTCGTGAGGAAATAGGATGAATCTTCTGCAGAGCCAAGACGCTACCTGTCCGCATTGCTGGGAAAGCATCAGCCTCACCCTCGACCTGTCGGTGCCCGAGCAGTCGTACGTGGAAGATTGCCCCGTGTGTTGCAAGCCCATGCTGGTGTCCTACACCGCCGTGGACGGTGAGGTGGCGGAATTCAGCGTTGAGTCCGCCGAGTGACCTCATCCCGCGGCAGCCCGCCGGTCGGCGGCGGCTCGCCTCCCCGGCGCGACTTGTCTTCCCGCGCCGCCGCCGCGGCTCGCGATGCCGCCGCGCGGCGCAGCGGATTGAAGATGCTGCGCATAGCGATTCTACTGCTGGTGTTGCTGGTGGTGGCGCTCACGACCTGGCAGGAACGCTACCTCAGTACCCGCTGGCACGAGCCGCTGTACGTCGCCGTCTATCCCATCGCGGCGGACGACAGCCCCGTGACGCGAGCGTATCTCGCGGCCCTCGACGCTGACAGCTTCAAACCCATCGATCGGTTTTTCACACGCGAGGCGCGGCGCTACCATCTGGACACGACTGAGCCGTTCAGAACCCGGCTCAGACCCGAATTGCAGGATCGTCCGCCGCAGCGCGCGGAGGACGCCGGGCTTTTTTGCGACCGCTCTATGGAGTCTGCGGCTGCGGTACTGGGCCTGGCGGGTCAGCGGGCATGCGCATGAACCGGAGGATGTTCGCCTGTTCATTCTCTATCACGACCCTGCGCTGACCCCCACCGTGCCGCACTCCTTGGGCCTCACGAAAGGGCTGATCGGCGTGGTGTATGCATTCGCGGCGCCCGAGATGAGCGGCGCGAACGATGTGGTGATCGCCCACGAATTGCTGCACACGGTCGGCGCCACCGACAAGTACAATTTCGCCAACGACGCACCGCGCTTCCCTGACGGTTACGGCGATCCGGTGCAAAGACCCCTCTATCCGCAACTCACTGCGGAATTGATGGCGGGGCGGCGCATGCTGGCGCCGGATAAGTGGGTACAGGCGGAGAATCTCGACGAGGTGGTCATAGGTGCTGCAACCGCGCTGGAAATACGGTGGCCGCAGCATGCTCGCTGAATCCGCAGCCGGCCCCTTGCCGGGCGCCGCGCCTCTGCTCGAATGCCGGGGCATCGATGTGTGCGTCGGGTCGCGCACCTTGGTGCGCGGGCTCAATCTGCGTGTGGGCCGCGGATCGATGCTTGCGGTTCTCGGGCCGAACGGTTCGGGCAAGAGCCTCTCCCTGCACACCTTGGCCGGCCTGCGCTCACCCAAGGCGGGACAGCTCTTGATCTCGGACCGGCCGCTGGCCGACTGGCCGCGCCGCGCGCTCGCGCGCGAATTGGCGCTCTTGCCGCAAAACGTCGAAGACCCCTTCCCGGCGACCGTCATGGAGACGGTCTTGCTCGGCCGTCACCCGCATATCGCACGATGGCAGTGGGAATCGGCCCGGGATCTCGCCATCGCGTCGGATGCGCTGGCGGCGGTGGGCCTCGCCGGCTATGAAGAGCGCGATGTACTGACTCTGTCCGGCGGCGAGCGGCGGCGCGCCGCGCTGGCCGCGGTGCTGGCGCAAACACCGCGCATCTTTTTGCTGGACGAGCCGACCAACCAGCTCGATCCGAATCATCAACTCGAAGCCCTGCAGCTATTGCGCGAGCGCGCCGATGCGGGGGCCGCCGTCATCGTCACCCTGCACGATCCGAATCTCGCCGAGCGCTATGCCGATGCCGTTCTGCTGATCGGCAAGGACGGCCATTGGCAGTGCGGTCCGGTCGCCGATATTCTCACCGCACGACATTTGTCGAGCTTGTACGACACACGGTTCGAAGCCGCGCAGATCAGCGGCCGGCGGCTGTTCTTTCAGGCTTGACCCTGATCAGGCTTGGCCCAGGGCAGCCAGCACAGCGTCATGCAAGTGCCCGTTGGTCGCCAGCACCGAGGTCGACTGCAGGGTGATCGGCGCACCGCTCAAGTCCGTGAAACGGCCTCCGGCCTCGGTCACGATGGCCGCGCATGCCGCAATATCCAGAATATTCACATCGGTTTCGATCACCGCGTCGATCTTGCCGGCGGCCAGCAAGTGATAGTGCAGGAAATCCCCGTAGCCGCGAATGCGATTGACGTGCGCCACGAGCGCGCCATATCGCGCCCATCGGCTGCCGGTCGGCCAGGCTCTTCAGGTTGCCGGAGGACAGCGCGGCCGACTCGAGCGTCGCAACGCTGGCTGACCGCCATGGGTTTGCCGTTCAGGTACGCGCCGCGGCCGCGCTCGGCAAAGCTCAATTCGCCGTATACCGGCGCGCTCGATACGCCGAGCACGATTTCCCCGCGGCGCATCAAGGCGATTTGCGTGGAAAACATCGGATATTCGCGCACGAAAGCCTTGGTGCCGTCGATGGGATCCACCAACCACAGGCTTTCGGCATTCGCGTCGCGCGACCCGGTTTCCTCGCCGTAAAATCCATGGGAGGGAAACCGTGCCTCGAGAATTTCGCGAATCGCGATTTCACAGCGCACGTCGGCCTCGGTCACCGGCGACTTGTCCGCCTTGATGCGCACCTCGATATTGTGCTGGATACATGGAGCGTGCGATGGCGGCTGCCTGCTCCGCCGCGTCGAGGGCGGCTTGCAGTTCGGATGAGGTTGTCATGGCCGCCACCTTAGCAAACCTTGTGCTACCGTCGCATCCGGGCAAGGAGATTTCGAATCATGGGCAACCGGCTTAGCAAGATTTATACGCGCACCGGCGATGACGGCAGCACCGGTCTCGGCGATGGATCGCGCGTGCCCAAGGAAAACCTGCGGGTCGAAGCCTACGGCACCGTCGATGAAGCCAACAGCGCCATCGGCGTGGTGCTGAGCGTCGCCACGCTGCCGCCGCAGTCGCGCGCTGCCTCACCGAAGTGCAGCACGACCTGTTCGATCTCGGGGGCGAGTTGTGCATTCCCGGGCATCGCATGATCGAGGCGGCGCATGTCGACCGGCTCGAGACGGAATTGGACGGTTTCAACGAGGCCTTGCCGCCGCTGAAGGAGTTCATTCTGCCCGGCGGCGGTCCGGCGGCGGCCGCCTGCCACGTTGCCCGCGCGGTCTGCCGGCGCGCGGAGCGCCGCTGCTGGTCGCTGGCGCGCACCGAGAGCGTCTCGCCTGAGACGCTCAAATACCTGAATCGCCTGTCCGATCTGTTGTTCGTGGTGGCGCGGGTGCTGGCGCGGGCCGAACGGGGCAGCGAAGTGGTCTGGCGGCGAACGCAAGAAATACCGGCCTGACGCCGGCTACGCCACGCTTGCGGCCGGCTGGTGGGAATGCAGCCAATCCGCGTGCCAATGCTCCAAGTCCGCGATGGCGAGCGGCCGGCAGAACAGGAAGCCCTGAACCTGATTCGCGTCGCCGGGTCTTGAGGTACTGCCACTGCGCTTCGGTTTCCACGCCCTCGGCCACCGTCGCCAGCCCCAAGCTCTTCGCCATGGCGATGATGGCATCGACCAGCGGCGCATTGCCGCCGTTCTTCGAGGCGATGTCGCGCACGAATGCCCGGTCGATCTTCAGCGTGTCGATCGGAAAATGCCGCAGGTAGGACAGCGAACTGTAGCCGGTGCCGAAATCGTCCAGCGCAGTGGCGACGCCAAGCTCCTTGAGCGACTTGACCGCCTTGCTCACCGCGGCTGAATACTCGATCAGGGCACCTTCGGTGAACTCCAGCTCGATCATGCGTGGTTCGATCGCCGGCGGCCTCGATGGCGCGCGACACCCGCGACACCAGCGTGCCGTCGCGAAATTGCACGCCCGACACGTTCACCGCGACCTGCCAGTTCGGCGCTCCGGCGTCGCGCCAGCGGCGCACCTGCGCGCACGCTTCGCGCAGCACCCAGTCGCCGATTTCGACGATCAAGCCGTTTTGTTCGGCGAGCGGGATGAACTCGTCGGGAGCGACGAAGCCGCGCTGCGGATGCTTCCAGCGCAGCAACGCCTCGACCGCCTCGACCCGCAAATCCTTCGAGGGCCAGCCGCGGCTGATAGTTCAGCGTGAATTCGCCGCGTTCCAGCGCCTTGCGCAAGTCGGCTTCCATCGACAGGTGCTTGGCGGCGCGCGTGCTGATCGATTTATTGAAGAACTCGAGTCCCCCTTGGCCGGTCTTCTTGCCGTGATGCATGGCCGCGTCGGCATTCCTGACGAGAGCTTCGGGAGTGACCGCGTCGCCCGGAAACAGGCTGACGCCCATGGTGGCCGACAGCGGGTATCTCCTGCTGCGCGAACACGAACGGCCGCGCCAATGCCAGCTGCACGCGCCGCGCCACGACCTGGGCGGCGTCCGCCGTGGCTACGCCGGGCAGCGCCAGCGCGAACTCGTCGCCGCCGGTGCGCGCCACCCAGTCGTTGATGTCCTTTTTTTCGAGGGCGTCTTCCGCTTGATTGCAGCGAGCGCTGAGAATCGCGCAGGCAATTCTGCAGGCGATGCGCGACCTCCTTCAGCAGCATATCGCCCACCGCCTGTCCCTGCGTGTCGTTGATGCGGGAGAAATTGTCGATGTCGAGCATCAGCACGGCGAGCCCGCGTTGCCGCGGCTGGGCCCACGCGACCTGCTGCTCCAGTATCTGCAGCAGCCGTTGGCGATTCGGCAGCGCCGTCAGAGGGTCGTAGTAGGCGAGGTAGCGCACGCGCGCCTCGCTCTCGCGCAGCTGATCCTGAGTCTGTTTGGATCGCACCAGGAATTTGACGCGCTGCGCGAGCAACATGGGGTTGATGCCCTTGGAGGAGAAATCGGTGGCTCCCGCATTGTAGGCGCGGTTGACCGACTCCATGTCATCGAGGCTGGTCTGCATCAATATGGGCACGTGACGGCACTCCGGCAATGCGCGCAGCGCGCTGCACACGTCGAAACCGCTCATGCCCGGCATGACCACGTCGAGAACCACGCAATCCGCACGGATGCTCGCGAAATTGACCGAGCGCGGCCTCGCCGTCGGCCGCGGTGAAGACGCGAAAGCCCGCCATTTCCAGTGCGGTCCCCACCAACAGCCGCGCGCCGGGATCGTCGTCGACGACCAGTACGGTGGCGGGATTCATGGTTTGATTTTCGGGCATGTTACGTTTCCTGTGGCGGATGTGCAGCAACTACGCCGCGCTGGGCGACCGCTCGCGCATCAGTGCGGCGCAAAACTCTTGATATTCCCGGCGGATTCTCGGCACGATCGGTGCGGCTTGCGAAATCCCTCCCTCGCGCACCAAGACCTCGCATTCCTTGGCGACCATCGCCAGGCGCGTGCCGCCCAAATTCGCGGTGCTGGATTTGAGCGTGTGCACGGCTTGCGAGAGCGCGTCGGCCTGCATGTTGGCCGCCGCGCTCTCGATCGCTTCGATCAGGCCCGGCGAGTGCCGCAAGTACAGGTCGATCATCGAGTTCAGCAGCGCCGGCTTCGCCAGAGCGGCGATGTTGCGCAATACCCCGGGATCGATCAGCGGCACGCGCGACAGGTCGCGCCGCTCCGATTCGGGCAGCGCCCGCAGCGCCAGCCAGCGCCTGAGCAGCGTTGCCAGCTGCTGCTGTGAAAAAGGCTTGCTCAGGAAATCATCCATTCCGGCCGCCAGACAGCGTTCGCGGTCTCCCTCCATGGCGTTCGCGGTCAAAGCGATGATGGGCACTCGCGCGCCGCCCGAGTGCTGCTCGCGCCGGCGTATTTCCGCCGTGGCCGTCAGGCCGTCCATCACGGGCATTTGGCAGTCCATCAACACCGCATCATAGGCCGCGGCGTTCATCGCCTCGAGGGCCAGCCGGCCGTTCTCGGCGGAATGAGCCGCGCAACCCAGACTCTCGAGCATGCCGACGGCGACCTCTCGGTTCACCGCATTGTCCTCGACCAGGAGAATTCTAGGACCGGCGGCGCGTCCGCCCGGCGCGGGCACGGCGGCCCCCGCCGGCGCTGCGCCCGCCGCTCCCGATGCCATGGTCGTCACTCGGGTGACGCAGCCGAGGGTGGGCGTCGCTTCGGCGACGGCGTCCAGGCGCACCTCGAACCAAAATGTGGAGCCGCGGTTGAGCTCGCTATGGACGCCGATTTGCCCGCCCATCAAGGTGGCCAGTTCCCGGCAAATGGCGAGCCCCAAGCCGGTGCCGCCGTACTTGCGCGTCGTGAACGAGTCGGCCTGGCTGAAGGCGTTGAATATGTGGGCCTGCGCCTCCTCGGAGATGCCGATGCCCGTATCGATGACCTCGAAGCGCAGCAGGCCTTCCTTGCCGACGGCCCGGACGCGCACGATGACTTCGCCGGTGTCCGTGAACTTGATGGCGTTGCCGACCAGATTGATCAGCACCTGCCGCAGGCGCATGGGATCGCGCGCAGATGGTATTCGGCACGTCGGCTTCGATGGCGCATGCCAGTTCCAGGCCCTTGGCATGGGCCCGTGCGGCGAATATCTCGATGGTCTCCTCGACGGCTTCGCGCAGGCCGAATTCCACCCGCTCGAGCTCGAGCTTGCCCGCCTCGACCTTGGAGAAATCCAGGATGTCGTTGATGATCTGCAGCAGCGCTTCGGCCGAACGAGCGATCGTTTCCGAAAGATGCCGCTGGCGCGCAGTGAGCTCGGTCGCCTGCAGCAGTTCCGACATTCCCATGACGCCGTTCATCGGCGTGCGAATTTCGTGGCTCATGCGCGCCAGAAACTCGCTCTTGGCGCTGCTGGCCCGCTCCGCCGCCTCCTTGGCGCGATTGGCCTCGCCGATGGCGAGCTTGAGGTCGAGGTTGGCGTTGCCCAGATTGATCGTGCGTTCTTCGACTTGCTGCTCGAGAAATTGGCGGTACTTCTCCAGCCGCGAGTCGCGATATCGAATCTGCCCGAGCATCTGGTTGAAGCCGTCGATGAGCGAGCCGACTTCATCCTGAGAGTTGCGTTCGACACGCAGGCTGTAGTCTTCCTCGGAAGATACCCGCTGCATGGTGTGCGCCAGGTTGACTATGGGCCCGGAGATTTGGTGCTGCAGCCGCGCGGCGAGCCAGTACGCGGTCAGCACGGCGGCCACGATTGCCGCCAGCGTGATGAGGATGTAGCTGGGCCAATCCGGATACATCACCTCGATCGGCACGAGTATGTGGATGAATCCCGTGACCTGATCCTTGCGCACGACGGCCGCGATGATGTGGAATCGGCCGCCCTGCACATAGAGCCGTGAGTGCCGAGGATCGGCGGGCAGCGCCGCATGCGCAATGGCCGGGCGTTGCGGGGCGGCCGACTCCAAGCGCGCGCCGTTCTCGCCGCGGAGGTAGACCGCGAGCGCACGGCCATCGGGAGCAAGAACCTCGGCGTCGCTCACCAGCCACTCGTCGCGCAGCCCGTTCATGGCCTTGAGCGCGGCGGCATCATCCCCGGTACGCAGCGCCTCGATGGTGGCCGCGCCGGTGACCCGCGCGACGCGCGCGGCGCTCCACAGCAAGTCGTCGCGCATGTGCAGCAGATTCATCGCAATGTGCGCGATCATTGCCACGGCAAAGACGGCGATCGCGGGCACGATGATGACCACGCGCAGCTTTCGCTCGATGGGAAGGTCGGCGAACCAACGAATCAATAGCCCTCCAGGTTGCGTAGCCGCTTAGTTTTATTCCCGTTAAGTGTCGGCGATGTCAGGGAAATCTGCTGGAATTGGCGCGAAAATATACTGCCGCAAAACGTGATGAAGTTCACGTCTGCTCGAGCTTCGCGGTTCGGCCCTTAACGCGTTAGGGGTTTGCCGTACGCGGACGCTGCGGCGGCGATCAGGCGGCGGGCGCGCACCCAATCGAACGCCGGTCCCGGATCGGTCTTGCGGCCGGGCGCAATATCGCTGTGGCCGACCAGCCGGTCCGCGGACAGCCGCGGATAGGCGGCACATAGCGCGGCCACCACTTGCGCCAACCGCTCGTACTGCACGGCCTCGTAGGGCTGCGTGTCGGTCCCTTCGAGTTCCACGCCCACCGAGAAATCGTTGCACGCCTCACGGCCCTGGAAATTGGACTTGCCCGCATGCCAGGCGCGCTCCGTGAAGCTCACGTACTGCGTGACCGCGCCGTCGCGCGTCACCGCCAGGTGCGCAGACACGCGCAGCCCGGCTATTTCGGCGAAATAGGGATGCACATCCGCCGGCAAGGTATTGGTGAACAGGCGCTCTATCCACGGGCCGCCGTATTCTCCGGGCGGCAGACTGATGCCATGCACGACGATCAGATCGGCCTCCACGCCTGGCGGCCGCGAGTCGCGATTGGGGGAGGCGATCTGCCTTGCGCCGCGCATCAGCCCGCTGTCGAGGTCGACTTCCACATCCGCACCCTTGAGGTTGCCGTCACGGCATTAGCATATGCGACAATTCCCCGCATATGCACGCCATCCCTGACAATCGGACTGATTCCGCCTCGCTCGCCGCGCGCGACCTGCGCGTCGTGTGGCACCCCTGCACGCAGATGAAGGACCACGAAACCCTGCCGATGATTGCGGTCCGGCGCGGCTGCGGAGCGTGGCTCGAGGACTTCGAAGGGCGGCGCTATCTGGATGCAGTGAGCTCCTGGTGGGTCAACCTCTTTGGACATGCCAACCCGCGCATCAATGCGGCGCTCGCCGCGCAGCTGGGCGAGCTCGAGCACGTGATATTCGCCGGTTTCACCCACGAACCGGCGGTACGCCTCGCCGAACGGCTGGTCGCGCTGGCGCCGCCGAACCTGACCCGCTGCTTCTTCGCGGACAATGGTTCGGCCGCCGTGGAGGTGGCGATCAAGATGAGCTTTCACTACTGGCGCAACCGCGGCCGGCCGCAAAAGACCCGCTTCATGACGCTGCAGAACAGCTATCACGGCGAGACCCTCGGCGCCCTGGCCGTCGGCAACGTCGAACTCTACAAGACTCTTTACAAGCCGCTATTGATGGACGTTCTGACGGCCCCCTCGCCCGATTGCTACAACCGCGACTCCGGCGAGTCCTGGGAAGCTTATTCGCTGCGCCAATTCGCACACATGGAGCGCTTGCTGGCCGAGCACGCCGCGCAGCTGGCGGCGGTCATCGTGGAGCCGCTGGTGCAGTGCGCGGCCGGCATGCGCATGTACCATCCCATCTATCTGACTCGCCTGCGCGAGGCCTGCACGCGGTACGGCGTGCATCTGATCGCCGATGAAATCGCCGTCGGTTTCGGGCGCACCGGAACGATGTTTGCCTGCGAGCAGGCGGCCATATCGCCGGATTTTCTGTGTTTGTCGAAGGGTCTGACCGGAGGGTACTTGCCGCTCTCCGCGGTGTTGACCGGCGAGGATGTCTACGCCGCGTTCTACGACGAGTATACGAACTTGACGGCCTTCCTCCATTCGCACAGCTACACCGGCAACGCGCTGGCCTGCGCGGCGGCGCTCGCGACGCTCGACATATTTGCGGCCGACCGCACGGTGGAACTCAATCGGCCGAAGGCGGCCTATCTTGGCCGGCGCGCGCGCGAACTCGAAAATCACCCGCATGTGAGCGAGGTCAGGCAGTGTGGAATGATTGTCGCGGTCGAATTCGTCAAGGACAAGCGCAGCCGCGAACCGTATCCCTGGACCGAGCGGCGCGGGCTGCGCGTGTACCGGCATTCTCTGCAGAAAGGGGTGCTGCTGCGGCCCATCGGCAATGTGGTGTACTTCATGCCGCCTTACATCGTCGATGAGACGGAAATGGACTTGATGGTGCAGGTGGCGGCCGACGGCATCGAGCTCGCGACGTGCGATTGACCCGGGTGTATGTCGAGGGCCCGTTGACCGCGGGCAGCAGAGTCGATCTGCCGCCCGACACCGCAGCGCATCTTGCCAAGGTGTTGCGGGCGCGCGCCGGCGATGAGCTGATTCTGTTCAACGGCGACGGGCGGGAATTCAACGGAGCAATCGAAGCCGTGCGCGGCTCGCGCGTGGCCGCCTCGGTCGGAGAGAGCCGGCAGATGAATAGGGAATCGCCCCTGTCCATTACGCTGGTGCAGTGCATACCGCGCGGCGACCGGATGGATTTCATCGTGCAAAAGGCGACGGAGCTCGGCGTGGCGCGGATCGTGCCGGTATTGAGCCAGCGCAGCGTCGTTCGGCTCGACAAGAGCCAGGCGGAATCGAAGGCGAATCACTGGCGCGCCGTGGCGGTAAGCGCCTGCGAGCAATGCGGGCGTAACCGCCTGCCGTCCATCGAAGCGGCTCAGCCGCTGCTCAGCTACCTCGGGGAATCGGCGCCCGGTACCCAGCTTCGGCTGGTGTTGGAGCCGGAGTCCGCGCCGCATGGGTCCGCCGCGGCGCAGGATCCCGGCGCTGCCGCCGGCAGCGAGCTCGTCGAGGCGCAGATAGCGATCGGACCGGAAGGCGGCTTCGCATCCGATGAACTCGAGGCCTTTCGGGTGGCGGGATTCTCCCAGGTCGGCCTGGGACCCCGCATTCTGCGCACCGAGACCGCCGCCATTGCGGCATTGGTTTGGCTGCAGGCGCGTTTCGGCGATATGTAGGGAACCGGCTGCCCGTCAGCCGGGCATCACCGAGGTCTCCTCGGCGATCATTTGCTCCAGCCGTTCCAAGTCCGGAATCAGCGGCGTCTCGTTGACCATGCGTACCTGGCAGATGATGGGCGAGCGCTCCGGAAAGCTGCGCGAGGGATCGGGCCGCAGCACATCGGCGTTCACGCGCACGAGTTGCGGAAACCCCTGGGTCAGCATGCCGAAGTATCCGGATTGCAGCGTGCCGCCGGGCGCGTGAAAGATGACGATTCGAGTGCGGCTGGACACGGTGGGCAGCGTCTGGCCGAATGCGCCTTCGAAAGACACCACCGGCACGCTGCGCCCGCTCCAGCTCACGAGACCTGCGTACCACGGCGGCGCATTGGTCATTTCGGCGGGCGCCTGATAGCCGATGACCTCGGCGACGCAGGCCCGGGGCACGATCAATCTTTCCCCCGCCAGTGGCACCAGCAAGCTGTACAGCTCGTCGCGCAAATCAGACATGAGCTCATCTCGCGACGGCGGTGCGGCGATTGACGAGCGGCTCGATGGCATCGAGCAACTGGCTTTCTTGATACGGCTTGCCGAGATAGTCATCGACGCCCAGTTCGATGGCCCGCGCCCGATGCTTTTCACTGACCCTGGATGTGATCATGACGATGGGAATGTCCTTGAGTCGCGGATCGTTGCGAACGTGGGCGGCGACCTCGTAGCCGTCCATTCGCGGCATTTCGATGTCGAGCAATATGATGTCCGGCAGATGTTCTTGCAGCAGCGACACGGCGTCCACGCCGTCCTTGGCCGTCAGCACCCGCATGCCGTTGCGCTCGAGCAGCCGCTGCGTCACGCGGCGCACCGTGATGGAATCGTCGACCACCAGCGCGAAGGTGCGCCGGTCGCGCTGATCGAGAACCACGGTCTCGGTCGGGCGTGCGCGCCATTCGGAACGCACCAGCGAACCCATGTCGAGAATGATGACGATGCGGCCGTCGCCCAGTATCGTCGCACCGGCAATGCCGCGGATGCCCGAAATCTGCGGCCCCAATGATTTCACGACGATTTCCCGGCTGCCGACCAGTTCATCCGTGACCAAGGCGGTGGAATGCTCGCCCGCACGGATCAGCACCACCGATATCGACACTTCCGATTCGGGAAGACGCGTGGCGCCCAATCCGACGAATGCCCCGAGCTGCTGGAAGCGATACTTCTGGCCGCCGTATTCGAACAGCGGCGCATCCTTGCCCAGATGCCTGGCAACGATGTTTCTCGGCAGGCGGACCACGCCTTCCACCGTCGCCAGGGGCAGCGCATAGGCCTCCTCGGCCACGCGCACGATCAAGGCCTGGCTGATCGCCAGAGTGAAAGGCAGGCGAATCGTGAAGCGCGACCCCTTGCCGGCCGTCGTATCGATGAACAAGCCGCCGCCGAGCTTCTTCACTTCGGTGGCGACGACGTCCATGCCGACGCCGCGCCCGGCCGCCTGCGTGACATGGCCCGCGGTGCTGAAGCCCGGCTCCAAAATGAGCTGCACGGCTTCCTCGTCGGTAAGCTTCGCCTGTGGGTCGGTGAGTCCGAGAGCGATCGCCTTCTCGCGGATCAGCTTGACGCTGATGCCGGCGCCGTCATCGGCGACCACGATCACGACCTCCGCCCCATCGCGCTCCAAACTGATCGAAATGCGGCCGACATCGGGCTTGCCGAGCGCCGTGCGGCGTTCCGGCGGTCTCGATGCCGTGCACCACGGCATTGCGCAGCATGTGTTCGAGCGGCGGGACCATGCGCTCCAGCATCTGCCGATCGAGTTCCGCGGCGGCTCCTTGCACCACGAGTTCCGCCCGCTTGCCGGTGTCGTTCGCGGCCTGGCGCACCAGCCGGGTCAGCCGCTGCACATGGCGCTGGAAGGGCACCATGCGCGTGCGCATCAGGCTGTTCTGCAGTTCGGTGATGACGCGCGACTGCTGAGTGAGCAGATTCTGCGCTTCGCGGGTCAAAGTCTCGAGCAGTCCCTGAATGCTGGCCACGTCGCCCGAGGTCTCGGCGAGCGCGCGCGAGTACTGCTGCAAGGAGGAATATCGGTCCAGCTCGAGCGGATCGAAGTCGTGGCGCCGCGGTTCCGACGTCCTGATGCCGGTTCAGAACCTGCGCTTCGGTCTCGATTTCCAGGCCGCGCAATTGCTCCTTGAGCCGGGTCACCGTGCGCGCCAGCTCCGCCAGATTGAAGTCGATGGAGTTGACTTGCTGATCGAGGCGGGCCCGGAAGATGCTCACCTCTCCGGCGTTGTTGAGCATGGTGTCGAGCAGATCGGCATCGACGCGCGCCATTTCCACGCGCTCCGCCGGAGCAGCCTCGCGGCCCGGCAGCACCGGGGCGCTGCTCAGCTCGAGATTCGCGGCCGAATCCTCGCTTGCGGCGGCCGCAGCGGGCTCCTGTGCGGCCCTGGATTGCGACGCCGCGGCGGCCGGAGCGGCGGACAGAATATCGCAGATGTCGGCCGGCGCCGCGGCGAGCGCGGCGGCCGAGGGCGCCATCGCCGGCGGCGCAGCGGTCGGGCGTCGCGGCCGGGATCGGCGTGCGCGATGGAAGCGGCGGGTTCGCGAAGGGTCCGTCAAATCGCGGATTTGCGTTATCAGCGCCGTCGCGCCGCCCGGCAGCGTGCCGCTGCTCACCAAGTCGCGCATGCGCGCGAGTTCATCGAGGCTGGCCTGCATGACGGCGTGGGCATGATCGTCGCCGGCGCACCGAACCGCCGTCGATCTGGATCACCAGGGTCTCGAGTTCATGGCTCAAATCGCCCATGGCGGTGATGCCCGCCATGCGGGCACCGCCCTTCAGGGTGTGCAATTGGCGCTGCAGTTCCGCGACCCGCTCCTTGTCCTTGCGGTCGCGATTCCAGGCGGTCAGCGATACTTCCGCCGCCTCGAGCAATTCGGTCGCCTCCTCGCTGTAGATGTTCGCAATCTCGTGATCGAACTCCTCCGCGGGCGGCGCGGCCGGAATTTCTTCGGCGGCTGCCTGCTCGGAGATTGCCGCGGGCGGCGCGGCCGGTATTTCCTGCGGCGGCTGCCGTGCCTCGGGGGCTGCCTCATCAGGAATTGGCGCGAGCGACGGGACCAGGGCCGAGGCGCTGGTGTCGATGGCCTCGCGGGCGATCGCGGCATCGAGTTCGGTTTCGATATCGTGCAGGCGCGCGAGCAGCGACGGTTGTTCCGAGAAAAACGCGGTCGATTCGTTGATATGCGACACCACGTTGTCGATCGCATGGACGGCGTCGCCGAGGGTTGCAAGGCCGCTGTCCGACAAGCCGTGACCGCTGTCGAAGACTTTGCGCATGACCTGATTCAACGGTTCGGTGATGCGGATGCCGTGCCGCGCTTCGGCCATCTTCGAGCTGCCGCTCAAGGTGTGGATGGCGCGGTACACGGACTCCGGCAAATCGTGCGGCGCCGGCTGACCGGTGCGCTTGCGCAGGTATTCGCGAATCTCGGTCAGATGGCTCGAAGTCTCCTTGCTGTAAATGTCATGCAGCATCGGGATCCATCGCGGCGCGGCGCGGCCGGGCGCCGGACGCAGCCGTCGCGCCGCGGGCACCGCGAGCGCGGTTGCGGTTCCGCGATCCTCCTGCGTCATGGTCACGATGCCCTGATCGGCCTCGCGGCCGTCGGCGTAGGCGAACGCGCGGGCCATCAACGCTTCGATCGGCACCGGATTGTGCGCGCCCCGTCTCCAACTGTTCCACCAACTGCGGCAGAGCCGCGACGGCGCTGCGCAGCAGAGCCATCATTCCCGGCGTGCGCGACAGTGTCTTGTCGATGATTCGATTCAGCAAATTCTCGATCGACCAGCCGAACTCCGCGATCGCGCGGGCGCCGACCATGCGGCCGCTGCCCTTCAGCGTGTGAAAGCTGCGGCGCATCAGGGCCAACGATTCCAAATCCATGGGATTCTGGTCCCATTGCGGGAAGCTGCTCTGAATCGAGGCGATCTCTTCCTTGGCTTCCTCGATGAACAGCTCGACGAATTGCGGATCGACGGGTTCGGGCTCGGGCACCGCGATCAATGGATTGGTGGCCGCGTGCGCCCGCTTGGTGCGCTCCAGAGCGATGGTCTCCGCCGGATCGAGCTTGACGGTCTTGGCGGCATCGCTGCTCGGAGATTTCTATGTTCGGAACGCGCGAAGGCGCCTCCTCCGCCAGCGTCTTGATGCACATCTCGGCGTTATCGAGCATGTACCAAGGATCGGTGCGCCCGCTCTGCAGCGTTTCCATGTAGTACTCGATGCTGACGATGGCATCGGCCACTCGTTCCAGGCGCAGGGCGTCCGGCGTGGGCGCGCCCGGCTCGATCAGCATGCGCACCTGCACGCCGATCGCGTCCATCAATTCCACCGCCCTGCCCTTGCCCAGCATCAGGAGGCCGGCGGTGATGCCGCGCAGCAGCTGCGGCACATTGTCGAGACCCTGCGGCGGGAAGTCGCCGGGCTTCTGCACGGCGATGGAAACGGCCTCCTTGATGCGCGCCAGATTGACGATGCACTCGCGCAGCACCGCCTCGCTCACCAGCTTGAATTCGAGATCGTGGTCGGCCGGCAAGTCCGCGGCCGGACGGCCGCTGCGGGCAAAATCAGGCGCACCAGCTGATCGTCGAGACTGTCTTCGACCGAAAGCAGGACGCCCGCCACCTTGATCAGCGACTCCTCGGGGGGGTTCTTGCCGTCGGTGACTATGTCGGACAGCTCGGAAATCTCATCCTGAACCCGCTGCCGCAACTCGCCCAGTCCCAGCACCCCGAGCGTGTCGCTGATTTTCTTCAGCAGCTCGAGCTGCGGCAGGAGCTCGTCGCTGCGGCCGCCGCCGCGGCGCACGAAGATATCGAGGACATCCTTGACCTTGGACAGATCCTCCTTGATGGCGGCGGCCACCGTGCGCATCAGCTTCACGCTGGGCGCCGACAGGCTTTCGCGCTCGTGCTCGATCGAGTCGTCGACCGGCAGCAGTTCGGAGAGCTTGAACGAGGCCCGCACCGCGGCGATGCGGCCGCCGCAGGTCGACGCGCGGGCGACGTAGTACAGCAGGTTGTTCAGCAAATCGACCGGCGGATCTTCGCAGTAGCGCGCCTCGCCGAGTTCGTACAGCGTCTTGATCTGCCGATCCGCTTGGCCCAGCAAGCGCTTCAGGGTCGCGCTGCCCTCCAGGCCGTTGGCGCGAACCGCCTCGAGGATGGCGCCGACGACCCACCACAGCTGAAACACCGGCTGGGTCGTCGGCGACCTGCTCGAGCTTTTCGGCCACCTTCGCCAGAATTTCCAGATTCTGCACGGTGCGTTCGCCGCGAATGTATCCCAACAGGCCGATCTGGAATCGCGGCCGCAGGCGCCTGGCCCATTGCGCCACCGAGATCGCCTGCTCGCCCTGCCGTTGCGATTGCGGCTGCGCCGGCTGATCGGACTTCAGATTGAGCAGTAACAGCGTTCCCTCGGACAGCAAGGGACTGCCGCGCACGGACCGCAAATCGTTGAGCAGGGGCAGCAGCACCAGCGCCAGATCCCGGCCGCCCGACAAAACGCGCTCGAGATAGGTCGGCAACTGCACCATCGCCCGCATCAATGCATCGAGGCCGTCGACCTGGCGCTTCTGGTCGTTGTCCGAGCTCAGCAGGTAGCGGGTGACGTGCTCCATTTCCTCGGCGAGCAGCGCCGCGCCGTACACCTCGACCAGGCGCAGTACGCCGTGGGCGGAATGCAGCTGGTCGGCGCACTTCTCGAGCAGCGCCCGCTGATCGGAGCGCTCGGCGTAGGCCTCGAGCGAGGCGCGCGCATCGTTCAAGGTCGTCGCCAGTTCCTTGGCGACGATGTGCAGAGTTTGGGAACTGATGTCGGTCATGCCGGAATCGTCTGCGAGCGTCAGGCGCCGAAGCCGCTGGCCTTGCGCATTTTTCCGGTGTTGCCGGTGCTGCTGTCGGTGCTGCTCGCTGCCCCGGTGTTCGAGAGCCCGGTGCTCGAGGGCCCGGTGTTCGAGGGCTCGTTCAAGGCGGGCAGGCGCGTCGAGGAGGTGGCGCCGACCGTGGTGGTGCCGCCGCCGTAATCCGGCAGACGGAATCCCGCCACGGATTTGCGCAGCTGCGCCGACAAGGCCGCCAATTTGGCGATCGACGTGGATGTCGCGGTCGAACCCTCGGCCGTCTGCGAAGATATTTCCCGCACCACCTGCATGTTCTTCGAGATGCTGCCGGAAGCGACCGCTTGCTGGCGCGCGCTGGCCGATATGTTCTGCACCAGGCTCGCGATCTGATTGGACACCTGCTCGATCTCCTCGAGCGCGGCGCCGGCGTTTTCCGCCAGCAATGCGCCGCCCACCACATCCGTGGTGCTGCGCTCCATGGAGACCACCGCCTCGTTGGTGTCGGTTTGAATGGTGCGCACCAGCACCTCGATTTGCTTGGTGGCGTTCGCCGCGCGCTCCGCCAGCCTTTGCACTTCATCCGCCACCACCGCGAAACCGCGGCCCGCCTCGCCCGCCATGGACGCCTGAATCGAGGCGTTGAGCGCCAGAATATTCGTCTGCTCGGCAATGTCGTTGATCAGCTCGACGATGTTGCCGATTTCCTGGGAACTCTCGCCCAGGCGCTTGATGCGCTTGCTGGTCTCCTGGATGGTCTCGCGAATGGCATTCATGCCGTCGATGGTCCGCCGGACGGCATCGCCGCCCTTGTGGGCGATATCCACCGAATGCCGGGCGACATCCGAGCAGCGTTCCGAATTTCCGGAAACCTCTTCGATCGAGGCGGCCATGTCGGCCATGGATTCGCTGGCCGAGGAGATTTGCCGAGACTGCGCGCTGCTGGCCTTCGCCATGTGCGCCGCGACGGCCTGGGTTTGCTTGGCGGCCCCGTCCAGCTGAATGGCGCTGTCGTTGATGGTCGTGACGAGTTCGCGCAAAGCCTCGATGGCATAGTTGATCGAATCGGCGATGGCGCCGGTAATGTCTTCGGTCACCGTCGCCTGCACCGTCAGGTCGCCGTCCGCGAGGCTCGACAGCTCATCGAGCAAGCGCATGATGGCTTCTTGATTGCGCTCGTTCTCGCGCACCCGCAGCTCGCTGGTGCGCCGCACATTGACCGATTTCAGGTAGGTCCAGGCGAGTCCCGCCAGCAATGCGGCGGCAAGCGCCAGTAGCGATAATATCCAAGGCTTGTAGTTGGCGCCGGAATCGGCCGCGCGCCGCGGGCGCAGCGCCCAATTGGGCCGCCAGGCTGCTCGCCACGGCCGGCAGAGTGCGCGCCGCCGCCTGTGCCTTGGAGAGCGTTTCGGCGGCGCCGATCGCCTTGCGCACGCTGTTGCCGTATTGCTGGTTGCGCGCGACCACGGCCTTGAGGCGTTGCTCGGCATCCGCGCCGCTGACGCGGCTCAGGGCGAGACCGGACTCCTCGCCGGACAAGCCGCGTACCACCTGATTGAGGAACTCCAAGCTGTCGGCCAGGCGTTGCGCCGTCGGAGCCGCATCGCTCACGCCGGACGCCAGACCGTTCAAATCCTGTTGAATGCGCTGGACCATGAGCTCGAAACGGTCCACATACCGGCTCATTCCCTCGAGCTTCTGCACGCCCACCGCGCTGGCCAGATCGCCCAGCTCCGACAGCAGCTTCGGCGCCAATTCACGCGCCTCTTGGTTCGAGACCTGAATGGTCTCCACGGCGCCCCGGGCTTCGCCGACCGCGCTCACGCCGGCGCTCAATTTGTTCCAGTTGCCCGTGCCGGCCGCGGGGGAGGCGCCCTGGTCCGGCGCCGCGCCGCGCAAGGTCTTCAGCAGGGCCGTGCTCTTGGCGAGCGCATCGAAGGCGCTCGATTCGCCGCGCAGAGCGTTTTGCGCCTCGTAGGGCATGCGCTGCACCACCAGGGACAGCTCGGCGGGCGCCCCCGCCGGAGCGGCGGCGTGCGTGAGCAGCGTCAATGCGGCGGCGCCGACCAAACACAGCACGATGAGCGCCGCCAGCACCGGCAAGAAATTCACCCTAGAACCTGTCTCTTTTCGCGTGGTCATCTTGGTTCCACTGGGACTTAGCTAGCGGCCTGTAAAAAGCTCTGGCTCTCCACCAAACTCTTCAAACTCAAGACCGGCCAAACTTCGCCGCCGCGGCGAAAGGCGCCGGCGAGATAGCTATCGCATCGGATCACGGTCGGCGGCGCTTCGGCGTTGAATTCCGCTTCGGCAAAACGCCGGAAACCCAGTACCTCGTCCACCATGAGTCCGGCCGGGATATCCCGGTGATTGACCACGACGACCCGGGTATTGCGGCCCGATGCCGTCGCTCCGCTGCCCAGAAACTGCCGCAGGTCCAGCATCGGCAAGAGCTGTCCGCGGACATTGGCCAAGCCCTTGACCCAGCTCTTCGCGCCGGGAATGCGCGTGACCGCCGCCGGATAGCCCAGAACCTCGCGGGTCTCCTCGCGTGCCACCAGAAAAGTCTCACCGCCCATGCGAAACGCCACACCCACCCATTCTCGCCCGGGGCTCGCTTCCGGAACATTGCTCGCCGTCACAGCGCGGCTGCGTTTCTCGAGTTCCTTGAGCAATTCGAACGGACGGTCGCGCAAGCTCCGCAAGCTCAACTCGGACCCGCTCGTCGTGTTAGTCATACGGCCAGTGCGGCCTGTGCCTTCTCGACCAGCGCCTGCGCCGACACGGGCTTGACCAGATAATCCACCGCGCCTTGGCGCAGCCCCCAAACCCGATCCGTTTCCTGACCCTTCGTGGTCACCATGATGATGGGAATCAAGCTGGTTTCAGGGTCGTTGACCAGCATTCGGGTGGCTTGATAGCCGTTCACGCCCGGCATGACGATGTCCATGAAGATGAGGTCCGGCTTCATGGCTTTCGCCTTGCGCACCCCTTCTTCACCGTTCTCGGCCGCAGCGGTCTTGAAGCCGTGCTTTTCCAGGGCCTTCTGCATGACGAACACCTCGGTGGGTGAATCGTCGACGATGAGGATCAATGCCATTCTCATGTTCTCCGTCATTTGCCGACGTGAGCTTCGATCGCGCCCAGCAATTCGTCCTTGGTGAACGGCTTCGTCAAATAGTGCTCCGAACCCACGATGCGGCCGCGCGCCCGATCGAATAGCCCGTCCTTGCTCGACAGCATGATGACCGGGATTTGCTTGAATACCTTGTTGTGCTTGATCAGCGAGCAGGTCTGGTAGCCGTCGAGGCGCGGCATCATGATGTCCACGAACACGATGTCCGGCTGATGGTCGGCGATCTTGGAAAGCGCATCGAATCCGTCGACCGCGGTGAATACCTCGCATCCCTCCTTGGTCAACAGGGTCTCGGCGGTCCGTCGGATGGTCTTGCTGTCGTCGATCACGAGAACTTTGAGTCCCGTGAGTTTCGGCTTGCCGTTGCTGATCATGCTCTCCATGAATCTGCCCTTGAATCTGCCCCCCCGGGGGGACGAGCCTCGTGTGCGTAGGTGCTGGAATCTTGTGGCTTTTTAACATATCCAGGCCGCGCAAGCCACGGTACGGGGTCGACATTTCGCGGTAAGCTGGCCCAAACAACGGTGGCGTGGTTCACAGTTTTCTCAAGAGAGCCGGGGGCACCCGCCGATGGGCGTGCGCTAGACTGCAATGGCGTCGAAATTCGCTTTTCTATTTTTTTGGGTCCTCTTAAGCAATGAACATGTCGTCCCGAGTCCGTCTCGTCGTGGTCATGGACCCCATCGAAGCGATAAAGCCCGCCAAGGACAGCACCTTGGCGATACTGCTGGCGGCGCAGGCGCGCGGCTGGCAACTCTTTTATGCCGAACAGAAGGACCTTTGGCTGCGCGACGGCGTCGCCTGGGGCCGCCTCGCCCCCCTGCAGGTGTTCGACGATCCGGGAACATGGTTCGCGCGGGGCGCGGCTCAGAACGCCAAACTGGGTGAATTCGACGTGATTCTGATGCGCAAGGATCCGCCCTTCGATACCGAGTACATCTACAGCACCTACATCCTGGAGCGCGCCGAGGTTCAAGGCGCGCTGGTCTGCAACCGGCCGCAGGGCTTGCGGGACATGAACGAGAAGGTGTACACGGCCTGGTTTCCGCGAGTGCTGCGCGCCCACCCTCATCACCCGCGACATGCACGACATGAGCGAATTCCTGCGCGAGCACGGCAAAGCCGTCTGCAAGCCCCTGGATGGCATGGGCGGCAAGTCCATCTTCGTTCTGGAACAGGGCGACAAGAACCGCAATGTCGTATTCGAAACCTTGACCGGCTACGGCACCCGATACGCCATCGTGCAGCGATACCTCCCGGAAATCGTCACCGCCGGCGATTGCCGGATCATTCTGGTCGACGGAGAGCCGGTGCCCTTTGCCCTGAAGCGGGTGCCGACGCCCGACGACAACCGCGGCAATCTTGCCGCCGGTGCACGCGCCGAGAGCCGCCCGCTCAACGAGCGCGACCGATGGCTGTGCTCGCAAATCGGACCCAAGCTCAAGGCGGCCGGAATGATGTTCGTCGGCCTGGATGTCATCGGCGACTACGTCACTGAAATCAATGTCACCAGCCCGACCGGCATTCGCGAACTAAACAAAAAACACGGTGTCGACATTGGTGCAATGCTGGTGGAGGCGATCCAGAGGACTTTGAGCGCCGCGTGACTTCCGATACCTACCAAGCCGGCGAAATGCTCGCAACCGGGCTGCCGCCCGCCAACGACCGCATGCTGACGACATGCTTCCTGGCGGCGCTGATCCATGGGATCGTGATCCTGGGGGTGACGTTCAGCTCGCCGGGCGGCAAGCCGAACGGCGACGAGGCGCCGGCCCTGGAGGTCGTCCTGGTCAACGATCAGGCGCCGAGTGTCGCGCAGAACCCCGACGCGCAGTACCTCTCCGAGCGCAGCCAGCGAGGATCCGGCAATACCCTGAAGCACGAGCGTGCCTTGATTCCCAAATCCTCCCTGATGGCCGTCGAGCGTTCGGGCATCCCCAGCGGCGAGGGGCTGGCGGCGCAGCAGGCCGGCACGGACGCGGGAGAGGAGGAACTCATTGCGACTCATAGGCCGGCGCAGAAGATCTTGTATTTCGCGTCGGCCACGGCCGCGAAGGAGTCATCCCAACTGCCGCTGCTGCTCGAGAAGCGGCCCGACCTCGCGATGACCCCCAACGATGACGGCGTGGAGCTGCGCATGCGCGGCGAGGCGAAGCAGCAGCTGTGGATCGCCGCGGACACGCGCGAATCCGACGTTGCCGTTTACCTGGACAGCTGGCGCCGCAAGATCGAGCGCGTCGGCACGATCAACTTTCCCGACGTCGCGCGCCGCGAGAAGCTTTCGGGCACGCCGGTGATCGAAGTGACCATCGGTTCCGACGGCAAACTGCTGCAAACCGTCGTTCGGCGCAGCAGCGGGCATGCGGAAATCGACGAGGCCGCCATGAGAATCCTGAAGCTGGCCGCGCCTTTCGATCCGTTTCCGGGCGAGTTGAGCGCCAAACACGATGAGATCCGCATCGCCTACGAATGGCAGTTCCTGGACGGCGCCGCACGAGGCGCCGACGTCCTTTATTCGGAGCCCAACCATTAGCGATTCGGGCTATCTGACCAATCAGCTGCTGATCGCCATGCCGGCCATGGGCGACCCGAATTTTGCGCAGACCGTCGCCCTGGTGTGCGATCACAACTCGCGCGGCGCGCTCGGACTGATCCTCAACAAGCCCCTGCCCATGCGCATGGGGGAGATATTCGAACAGCTGGAAATCGAGCTCGCAATGGGCCCCTTGCGGGAGCGCCAGGTGTTGCGCGGCGGGCCGATGCAAACCGATCGCGGCTTCGTCGTGCACCGCGCCTGCGGCGAATGGGACTCGACGCTCAAGGTGTCCGATGTCATCCACGTCACCACCTCGCGGGACATCTTGGCGGCCATGGCCCGCGGCCAGGGCCCCGAAGAAGCCGTCGTCGCCTTGGGGTATGCCGGCTGGGACGGCGGTCAGCTGGAGGAAGAGATCCGGGCGAACGCATGGCTGAGCGCGCCGGTGGACCTCGGCTTGATTTTCGAACTGCCCTTCGAATCTCGCTGGCAGGCCGCCGGACGTCTCCTGGGCGTGGAGCTGTCGCGCATCAGCCCGATCAGCGGCAATGCCTAGATCGGCAGCAACTGGACCGGCACTTGGCCCGGCAACGCCCGGACCGGCCGCACCCAAGGATCCGGCGCACCGCGCGCCGCGGATCGTTCTGGCTTTCGATTTCGGGCAGCGGCGCATCGGCGTCGCCTGCGGCGACACCGTGAGCCGCTCGGCGGCGCCCCTGGACGCCGTGCCCGTCAACGCAGGCGGACCGCGCTGGGAGCTGATCGATGCGCTGCTGCGCGAATGGCAGCCGGCCCTGGCCGTGGTCGGCCTACCGTATAATGTGGACGGTTCCGACAGCACAATGACCCAGGCCGCGCGCGGCTTCGCGGCCGAACTGGAACGCCGCTGTCGGCTGCCGGTCGTGCTGGTCGATGAGCGCTATTCGTCGCGGGAAGCCGAGGCGCGGCTCAAGTCGGCGCGCGAGTCGGGCCTGCGCCGGCGGCGCGTCGCCAAAGCCGATGTCGATGCAGCGGCGGCCTGCGTCATCCTGGAACGTTGGTTCACCGAAGAAACATGAGGCGCAAATGCGTTCACAACAAGACAGCGCGGGGGGCCTGCGCCACCTCATCACGCTCGACGGCCTGACCCGCGACGCACTGACGGCCATTCTCGATCGCGCGGAAACCTACCGACGCCTTCCGGGACAACCGGCCTATGAGGGCCGCGAGCTCGCCGGCGTGACCCTCGCCAATTTATTTTTCGAGCCGAGCACCCGCACCCGCGCCTCCTTCGATCTCGCCAGCCGCCGCTTGGGCGCCCACGTCCTCAACCTGGATCTGCACTCGAGCTCGCGCGCCAAGGGCGAGAGCATGCTGGACACCATCTACACGCTCGAGGCCATGAACACCGATGTGTTCGTGATCCGCGACTCGGAAGCGGGCATGCCGGAATTTCTGATCGATCATGTCGCCCCGCACGTATCGGTGATCAGCGCCGGCGAGGCGCACCTGTCGCATCCCACCCAAGGGTTGCTCGACGCCCTGACCATTCGCACCCACAAGCGCCGCTTCGCCGGGCTCAAGGTGGCCATCGTCGGCGACGTCAAGCACTCGCGCGTGGCCCGATCCGCCCATCAGGTGCTGACGACACTGGGAACCACGGATCTGCGGCTGGTCGCGCCGGAGGCGCTGCTGCCGGCGGAAGATGAATTTCGCGGCGCGCAGCGCTTCACCCGCATCGAGGACGGCATCGCCGGTGCCGACGTGGTGATGATGCTGCGCATTCAGAAGGAGCGCATGGCGCAAAGCGCCTCTCTCGACGATGCCGCCTATTTCCGTGATTTTGGCCTGGACCGCCAAGCGCCTGAAATTGGCCGCGCCCAGCGTGCTGGTCATGCATCCGGGGCCGATGAACCGCGGCGTCGAAATAGCCTCGGAGGTGGCGGACGGGCCGCGTTCGGTCATCCGCGAACAGGTGAACAACGGCGTCGCGGTGCGCATGGCGGTGCTGGCCTCGATTGCCGCGACCCTCACGCGACACCGCCGGCCTCTTTAAGCGCTGACGCGCGAATTTAACGGGGTCGAGGCGACCCCGGCTGATAGGCTCGCTGCGCGAGGGAGGCAATCACCTTGACAACCTTCATACTCATTGCCGTACCGCCTGTTTTCATATTATTATCGAAATAATATAACAAATAACCGCCATTCAGCATTCGGGAGAACGCAATGAATCATGGGGAATACGCGACGCGTGGACGGAACTTGCTTGCGCCGCTGCTCGGGCTTTTGGCGGTCTGCGGCATCGGGATGCATGCCGGTGCCGCCCGCGCCGCCGATGCCGCGGATGCGGCGGCGGCCGATTCGGAGTCGCTGGACACCATTACCGTCACTGCCCGCAAACGCGACGAGTCGCTGGCGACCGTGCCGATCAGTGTCACGGTGTTCACGGGCCAGGCTCTCGAGAACTACAACATTCAATCCTTTACCGATTACGCCACCAAGACGCCCAATGTGTCCTTCAGCTACGGCGGCGGCCCCACCGGCATCTCCGATGCCCGGACGGTGGCCATTCGCGGCATCACCGGCCAGAACCTGTACGGTACCTCCGGAGCGACCGGCTTCTACATCGACGATACGCCGGTCCCGGGCTCGGTCGATCCTCGGGTGCTGGACATCGACAATATCGAAGTGTTGAAAGGCCCGCAGGGCACGCTGTTCGGCGAGAGTTCCCTGGGCGGCAACGTCCGGCTGATCACCAAGAAACCCAATCTCGAGAAGGATGAATTCAGCTTCACCACCCAAGCCGGCCTCACCTCCGGCGGCGGCAGCGCCGACGGCGGCGGCAGCATCATCGGCAATCTCGTGGCCGTGCCGGACAAGCTGGCATTTCGCACCGTGCTGTTTTTCAATCATGACGCGGGCTACCTCACACGCACCTTCCCCGACCCCACGAGCGCGGCGGCCGGGGATCCCAACCTCGCCGCGCCCCGCACCAGCGTCGGAAATCAGGGGGCTCAGAGCACCTTCGGCGGATCCCTGGCGGCGCTGCTGCGGGTGACGGAGAATTTCGACGCCACGCTGCGCGTGATGTTTCAGAACACGGCCGACCATGGCTTTCCAGCGACCTTCGCGCCGCTGCCCGCCTTTACTCCGGACTACACGCTCAATCGCGCCTACGACGTTCAGCCGCACGCCTCGGATGTCTGGGCACTGCCCTCGCTCGACCTGAAGTACACCGGACAGGGCTGGTCCTTCGTCTCCTCGAGCAGCTTTTTCTACCGCCATACCCAGGACGTCGAGGACTCCACCTACGGCACTCAGCAGGTCTTGACGAACTACTATCTAGTCAACGGCCTGCCCAACCAGCCCTTTCTCTGGGACGGCGAGCACTTCCACGACCAGATCACCGAAGAAATGCGCGCCTCCTTCGATCCCTGGCACAACCTCAGCGGCACGATCGGCGCTTTCTACTCGCAGACCCATACCAAGTTCTACATTCCGCCGACTTACGCCAATGGTCTGACCTCGGCCACTGTACCGAGCCTGATAGGCACTCCACCGACCCCGACAGGCCCACCCGTTCAGGCGTGGCCGAACGACGAGCTCTGGACTCAGAGCAACCCGGCCATTGAGAAAGACAAATCGGTGTTCGGCGAGCTGTACTACAAATTCTTCGATAAATACACGCTGACCGTCGGAGCCCGGCAGTACTGGCTCTCGCAGGAAGCCGACTACACGGCCGACGGCTTCATGAACGGCGGCCCCACGCCCAGCAATCCGCAGCACAACAGCCAGACCGGCACCGATCCGAAAGTGGGACTCTCCTACCAGGTGACCGCGGATACCATGGTCTATGCGTCCGCGTCCAAGGGATTCCGCGCCGGCGGCGCCCAGGCAGACGTGACTTTCTGCAGTACGCCGAATCTGCCTTCGTCGGACGTCAGCAACTTGAAGTCGGACACGCTCTGGAGCTATGAGCTGGGCGCCAAAATGCAGCTGCCGCACCCGGGTCTTCTGCTGTCGGTGGCGGCATTTCACATCGACTGGAAGAATCTGCAGCAGCAGATTGCGCTTCCCTGCGGCTTCTATTTCGACGTCAACGGCGGCGAAGCCACCATCAACGGCGGAGAGATCGAGCTCGACGGCCATCTGACGCCGGCTCTGCAAGTTCGGTTCGGCGTGGGCTACGAACACACCGACATCACGGATCCGGGCGCCCTGGGCGATCTGGGCATCCAGGCGGGATCGCGCATTCTCGGAACTCCAGCCTTGAACGCCTCGGTCGGCGCCGTGTACACGCAGCCTCTGACCAACACCATCGATGGATTCGTGTCGGCCGACTACAGCTATACCGGCAACAGCGTCGCGCTGCTCAACGGCGGCTATGGCGTCGAGTCCACGCGGCCTTCCTATTCGCTGGCCAATCTGCGCTTCGGCATCGATCACGAGAAATCGGAATTCTCGCTCAATATCCACAACCTGACCAACGCCAAGCCCAATCTCGGCGATATCGGGTATGTGGGCTACGCGCAATACCAAAACTACGCGATGGGTACCATCATTCCCCAGGTGGCGACCCTGCAGCCGCTGACGGTGTTATTGCAGTACAAGCAGAGTTTCTAGGGCCGGCGGGCAACGACGAACCACCGGCGCGGGCCTTGATGCGGTCGATCCGCATCAAGGCCCGCCCGATTTGATCGCGGCCGCCCTCCCGCACCCCTATGCATCAGGCTAGCTCCCCGATGCTTCGGCGTCGCAATAGCTACTTCTGTGTCTCCCGGACCGCGCGAAGCTCCTTGGCCGCCAGCAGGTCCTTATCCCGCCCCAACGCTTCCTTCGCCCTAATCAGGTCGTCGAGCGAGATGACCCGACAGCTACGTCCGAACAGTTCGATTTCGATTGAAGCGGCACGTACGCGGTCAAAATCTCCGACACCCAGAATCGAACTCAGAACGTCCACGGGACCAAGGTCAGTTCTGAGATAAAGATTGCGGACCTCCACGCCCGGATCGGGATTATCGAGGAACGAGAGCTTTTGTGGAGTCATACGATGCGTCGGCTGCAGATCACGCAAGGCCTCACGCAACTTCTCTACATTCTCATTGCTCAATATCGCGCATACGTCGAGATCGCGTGTGACCAGCGAGGAACCGTGCAGCGTCGCGGCGAAACCGCCGACGATGACAAAGTCGATGTCAGCGTCGCAAAGACGCTGAAGCAGTCGATTGAGCTCGCTCACGAAGCTGCCGGCCGGCCTTTTCCATCTCTATAGCCAGATTGAGCGCTGCCTGGTGATGCAAGGCACGCTGCTCGTAGGAATAGCTCAGGCTCTCCTCGATCAGACTGAGGTCGAAGCCTGCCTGCTCCGCCTCTTCAATTGGGTTCACCGGACTCGCCATGCGGGCAGGTTAGTCGCGCTACACTGGCTTATGCAAGCCCCGGCGGATCAGTGGCCGGTTTTATGCCATCGATCCGCATCAAGGCCTGTCCCATCTGTATACGACCGCGCTCCTGAACCCCTTCGCTCAGGGAAGCGCCCCGAGGCGCAAACACGATGATGGTGGAGCCATGCTCGAACCAGCCCATCTCCTCGCCCCGGCGCAGGCCCGCGTCGCAGGGGATGATATTGGGTCCGCGGTAACGCAGATGCAGTAGTACGTCGAGAAACTTCAGCCGCATGCTCGCAACCAGTATGGCCGCCACGGGTACGAGCGTAATCAATGCGCCCGACTGCGGCAGCCGGCAGCGAATGGCCGCCCGTTCGTTCTTGCAGAACAAGCGCTCGACGCGCTTGAGGGCGATGGGATTCACGTTCCAAGTGTCGCCTGAAATGTAATTGACCTGTTCCACGCGGCAATCGGCCGGGGCGTGGAAGCGGTGATACATGCTCGAGGTCAGCCGCAGCGTCGCATACTGTCCGCCCTGGTAGTAGCGCACCAGTTTCTCATCGCTGAGCAGATCCAGGAGAGGATAGGGATAGCCCTTGGCCTGCAGCGCGGACCCCTCGGTCACCGTCCCGCAGGCGCCGACCAGCGCGTCGCAGGGGCTGACCAAGCACCGCGGGTCGGGATCGATGGGGCGCGCGCCCTCCTTCAATTCGCGGGTAAAGCACTCGTGCACGCTCCTGAAGCGGGTTTTCTTGGCCTCGCTCAGATCGAGATCGGTGAACAGCCGCCACAACGCGATGCAGCTGCGGCACACCAGCGGCTGCTCGATCCGGCTCAGCCACCCCATGAACTGGGTCAACAGCCGGCGCGGAACGCGGTTGGTGAGCAGAAAGTTGATGTCCTCCTGCTGCACGACCCGCGCGATGAGGGATTTTGCAGTCATCTCAGTGTCATCGGCCTGCAATACAGTTTGCCCGCTGCAGAGGACCCCACCGCAGGCAACAGAAGGAAACGGCGATTAAACCGACTATTTTTTACCTGCTGGGCGGCCTGGCGCTCGCCGTGCTGCTGCGCAAACTGCACATCCGCCTGCAACTGTCGCGGGCCAAGCACCGTTCGCTGACGGGGCACTCGCGCATGGCGCGCCGCTTCGCCTCGCTGGTGCCGTTCTACGAGTACGACGAATCGCAATTCTTCCGCGCCGACGCGGCGCCCGAGGAGGTGGCGGCGGCGCGGCGCGCCGGCTTCCTGCGATTGGCGGCCGTGTTCGCCGAGCGGTTCAAGAAGTCGGCGCAGCTCACCGCCGATATCGCCGGGAGCGTGTCCGATCTGCAGTTCACCTCTCGTTATCGCGTGCCCTTCCAATTCAGCGGATTCGTGCGGCGGCACTTCAAGGCGGGCTCCTTCGTCGAGTCCTCCTCCGGCGTCACCGTCACCGATCTGGACGGCAACCGGCTCTACGATTTGACCGGGTCCTACGGGGTCAATGTATTCGGCTACGACTTCTACAAGGAATGCATCGAGCGGGGCAGCGAGCGCGTTCGCGGACTGGGGCCGGTGCTGGGCGCGTATCACCCGGTGACCGCCTACAATGTGCGGCGCCTGCTGCAGATTTCCGGCCTCGACGAAGTGTCCTTTCACATGTCGGGCACTGAGGCGGTCATGCAGGCGGTACGGCTGGCGCGCTACCACACCGGACGCAGCCACCTGGTGCGCTTCTGCGGTGCCTATCATGGCTGGTGGGGCGACGTGCAGCCCGGCGTGGGCAATCCCCTGGCCGCCCGCGAAACCTACACCTTGAAGGACATGGACGAGGCGAGCTTGCGGGTGCTGCGCAGCCGGCGCGATATCGCCTGCGTGCTCGTCAATCCGCTGCAGGCCCTGCATCCGAATGCCGGCGCGCCCGGCGACTCGACCCTCATCGACAGCGGCCGCAAGGCGCACTTCGATCGCGAGGGCTACGCCGATTGGCTGCGCCGGCTGCGCGAAGTGTGCAGTGCGCGCAGCATCGTATTGATCTTCGACGAGGTCTTCGTGGGATTCCGGCTCGCACCGGGAGGCGCGCAGGAATACTTCGGCGTGCGGGCCGACATGGTGACCTACGGCAAGACCGTGGCCGGGGGACTTCCCGTCGGGGTGCTGTGCGGCCTCGCTCAGTACATGCGCCGCTTTCGCGAGGATCGGCCGGCCGATATCTGCTTCGCCCGGGGCACGTTCAATTCGCATCCCTACGTCATGGGCGCCATGCACGAATTTCTGCTGCGTATCGAGACCGAGGCCGTGCGCCGGCTGTATCGCGATCTGGACGAGGTCTGGAACGCGCGCGCGCGTCGGCTGAACGAGCGGCTGACGGCGGCGCAGCTGCCGGTGCGCGTCGCCAATCTGTCGACGATATGGACCCTCTACTACGCCGCGCCGTCGCGCTATAACTGGATGTTTCAATATTACCTGCGCGCCGCGGGACTTGCCTTGAGCTGGGTGGGCACCGGCCGCCTCATCTTCAGCCTGAACTACACCGAAGCGGACTTCGCGGAGGTCGCCGACAGAATTCTGTCGGCGGCCCGGGAAATGCAGCGCGACGGCTGGTGGTGGAGCGCCCCGCAACTCACCAATAAGTCCATCAGGCGCCGCGTATTCAAGGAAATGATTCAGGCCCGATGGGCTTCGACCTCGCCCATGGGATCGATCAGCTCGCCGCGCAGCAAGTAAAACGGCGCCTTGTAGTAGATCTTCACGTCGTTGAACGGGTCGGTGATGATCTTGGTCGCCCACACCAGCCCGGTTTGCACGTCCTTCAAGAAGAACAGGTGCACCATGCGGAACAGCAGTGCGCCGACGCCGACGATGAGCCAAATCTCTCCCACGTGACGCACGAATTCCGCGCCGCCGGCATGCGGCGGGAACAATCCGAAGAATGTCGGATCCAGCCACAGCACCGCGGGCGACAGCGCCCAGACGGCGTGCAGAATCACCTTGCGCCGCAGGTTGTAGCCCACCTTGATGTCTTCCTTGTGCTCGTGGGTCGCGCGATTGACCGTATCGTAGCCCTTGGGCTCGAAGAAGAAGTGCCCCGACTGCCGGCTGACCATGGACACCAGCCAGCCGATCAACGCCGATTTCGCCGGGTCCGTGAACGCCGTTACATAGGCGATGATGAAGCTGATCGCGCTCAGCAGATGCAGGGACTGATTGATGCGGCTGTGATGATAGTAACGATGATCGTCCCATCGTTGAGTCCGCAGTTCTGCCAAAAAGCTTCGCATAGTGAGTTCCTCGAGGATTGCTACATAAAGTCGGCTATGAAGCAAATATAGGATTTTCGTTACAAGCCTATTACAAGGGTTCAATTGCCGTTCAATCAGCGGCCTGCGTCGCATTCTTTCGGCCTTCATTCATCGAATCGTCATCGCATCATGCGAACCTGGCACGGCATGAGAATCATGATCGTTACCGACGCGTGGTTTCCTCAGACCAACGGGGTGGTCAGCACCCTGGCGCAGACGGCTGCGTGGCTGGGCCGGTTCGGCCACGAGGTCAGGATGATCACGCCGCGCGATTTTCGCAGCATCGCCTGTCCGACTTATCCGGAGATCCGCCTGTCGATCCGTGCCTTACCGGAAGGTCGAAGAGCAGCATTCTCGCCTTCTCGCCCCAGGCGCTGCACATCGCGACCGAGGGGCCGCTCGGCCTCAGTGCGCGGCGATTCTGCCTGCGCCACGGCATGCGCTTCACGACGTCGTATCACACGCAATTTCCGCAATACCTGCGGGCGCGATTTCCGATCCCGCTCGGGCTCTCGTACCGGGCACTGCGCTGGTTCCACGGCGCGGCCGTGCGCTGCATGGTGAGCACGGCCTCGGTGCGCCTCGATCTCACGGCGCGCGGCTTCGGCAACCTGGCGAGCTGGCGCCGCGGCGTGGACACGGAAACCTTCCGGCCCCATGCGAAGGATTTTCTCGGCCTGCCGCGCCCCATCGCGGCCTACGTCGGCCGGGTGGCGGTCGAAAAGAATGTCGATGCGTTTCTGACGATGGCCTGGACCGGCAGCAAAATCGTCATCGGCGACGGCCCGGAGCGGGCGCGCCTCGCAGAAGCAGTATCCCGATGCCAGGTTCATGGGCTACCGCTTCGGCGAGGATCTCGCCAGGCACTTGGCCGCGGCCGACGTCATGGTGTTCCCGAGCCGCACCGATACCTTCGGGTTGGTCAATCTAGAGGCGATGGCCTGCGGCGTGCCGGTGGCCGCCTATCCCGTGACCGGCCCGATCGACGTCATCGAGGACGGCGTGACCGGCGCTCTCGACTCCGATCTGGCGGCGGCGGCGCGGCGCGCGCTCGACGTCGATCCCGCTGCCTGCCGGGCGCGCGCTTTGAGATCGGGTTGGGACGTCTGCAGCCGCGAATTCGAGAGCAATCTCGAGCGCTGTGAATTCCCGGCTCAGCCGAAGTTGATCTTGGCTTCGAGATTGGTGCGCGAATCCGCGCTCGACAGCGCTTCCTCGAGCTCGATCCGGCCCTCGCGCACGAGATTGTAGAGCGAGCTGTCGAAGCTCAGCATGCCGCGTTCCGTGCCGGTGCGGATCGCCTCCTTCACGCCGATCACGTCGCCCTTCTTGATGAGCTCCGACATGTAGGGAGTGTTGACCATCACTTCGGAGGCGGCGACCCGCGAGCCGGTTTTCGTGGACGACCAGGCGCTGCGAGAGGATGGCGCGCAGGTACTGCGACAGATCCAGGAATATCTGGTTGTGCTGGTCGCGCGGAAACATGTTGATGATGCGATCCAGGGTCTCGGCGCAATTGTTCGCGTGCAAGGTGGCGATGCACAGATGCCCGGTGCCGGCGAGCGCAATGGCCGCCTCCATGGTTTCGCGGTCGCGAATTTCGCCGACCAGGATCACATCCGGCGCCGAGCGCACGGCGCTGCGCAGGGCGCGGGCGAAGGACTTGGTGTCCAGGCCCACCTCGCGCTGATTCACGATGGATTTCTTGTTGGTATGCAGGAATTCGATCGGATCCTCGATGGTCAAAATATGATCCGACGAGGTCTCGTTGCGGTAATTGATCATCGCCGCGAGCGTGGTGGATTTGCCGGCGCCCGCGGCGCCCACCATGAGAATCATGCCGCGCTTCAGCATCACCAGCTCTTTGAAGATCTCGGGCATGCCGAGGTCCTCGAGCCTGGGCATTTCCGCGGTGATGTAGCGCAGCACCATGGCGGGATAGCCGCGCTGATAGAAGACGTTGACGCGAAAGCGGCCGAGTCCGGACTCCGGAAATCGCGAAATCGATTTCCAGCTCCTCGTTGAAATGCTCGATCTGATCCTGGGTCATCAGTCCCAACGCCGCCTGGCGCACGGTCTCGGGGCTCAAGATCTGCTTGTTGACCGGGAATATCTTGCCCTCGATCTTGATCTTGACCGGCGCGTTGCAGGTAAAGAACAGGTCCGACGCCTTCGTCTCGACCATCAGCTTGAACAGCGGCTTGGTGTTCATCACCTGAGCCGGAAGATCGGGAGACGCGGACATGGACTAGAACACCTGGCCTTCTTCTTCCTCGACGATCTGCAGCGACTGGCCTTCCGCTTCCGGGTTCTTCATCTCGCGCTTGCTCTCGAGCTTCACGCGCAGGCGCAACTCGTTCTTCGAATCCGCATTGCGCAAGCGCATCTTCGTAGGAGATCAAGCCCGCTTCGTACAGATCGAACAGCGCCTGATCGAAGGTCTTCATGCCGAGCCGGTTGGAGCGCGACATCACATCCTTGATCTTGGTGACATCGCCCTTGAAGATCAAATCCGAGATCAGCGGCGAGTTCAGCATGATTTCCATGGCGGCGATGCGCCCGGAGCCCGCCTCGCGCGGGATCAGGCGCTGCGAGATGAGCGCGCGTATGTTCAGCGACAGGTCCATGAGCAGCTGCTCGCGCCGTTCCTCGGGAAAGAAATTGATGATGCGGTCGATGGCCTGGTTCGAGCTGTTGGCGTGCAGCGTGGCCAGCACCAAGTGGCCGGTCTCGGCGAATTGAATGCCGTATTCCATGGTCTCGCGATCGCGGATTTCGCCGATCAGAATCACGTCGGGCGCCTGGCGCAAGCGTGTTCTTGAGGGCCAGATGCCAGCTCTCGCAATCGACGCCGACTTCGCGGTGCGTCACCACGCAGCCCTTGTGGGCGTGCACGTATTCCACCGGATCTTCGATGGTGACGATGTGGCCGCGGGTCTTCTCGTTGCGATAGCCGACCATGGCCGCGAGCGAGGTGGACTTGCCGGAACCGGTGCCGCCCACCAGAATCACGAAGCCGCGCTTGGAGAGCACGACCTCCTTGAGAACGGGCGGCAGTTCGAGTTCCTCGAGGGTCGGGATCTTGGCGTTGATGGTACGCAGCACCGCGCCGGTGAAGCCCTGCTGAACGAAGGCGCTGACGCGGAAGCGCCCGATTCCGGGCGGCGCAATGGCGAAATTGCATTCCTTGGTGGCGTCGAATTCCTTGGTTTGCCGGTCGTTCATGATGGCGCGCACCAGGCCGGCGCTCTGCTCAGGGCTCAAGGAGCGGTCCGACTGCGGCCTGATTTCGCCGTCGACCTTGATCGCCGGCGGAAAGCCGGCGGTGATGAACAGGTCCGAGCCCTTCTTCTCGACCATGCGCCGCAGCAGGTCCTGCATCAACCGTATGGCTTGATCGCGTTCCATTTAAATGCTGTCCTTGTTCTGCGCCTTGTACTTCGCTTCCTCGCGGCTGACAACGCCCTTTGCACCAATTCCTGCAGGCATTGATCGAGGGTCTGCATGCCCTGACCCTGGCCGGTCTGGATCGCGGAATACATTTGCGCGATTTTGCCCTCGCGAATCAAGTTTCGGATGGCGGGCGTGCCGATCATGATTTCGTGCGCCGCAATACGGCCGCCGCCGACGCGTTTCATCAAGGTCTGCGAGATCACGGCCCGCAGGCTCTCGGACATCATGGCGCGGACCATGTCCTTTTCCGCGGCCGGGAACACGTCGACGATACGGTCGATGGTCTTCGCCGCCGAACTCGTATGCAGGGTGCCGAACACCAGAGTGGCCGGTTTCCGCCGCGGTCAAGGCCAGGCGGATGGTCTCCAGGTCGCGCATTTCGCCGACCAGCACCACGTCGGGATCTTCGCGCAGCGCCGAACGCAGCGCCTCGCTGAACCCCAAGGTGTCGCGATGCACTTCGCGCTGATTGACCAGGCAGCGCTTGCTTTCGTGCACGAACTCGATCGGATCTTCGATCGTGATAATGTGGTCCGGGCGGTTGTCATTGCAGTGATTGACCATGCCGGCGAGCGTCGTCGACTTGCCCGATCCGGTCGGCCCGGTGACCAGCACGAGACCGCGCGGGAAGCATGCATAAATCTTTGAAAGTCTTGGGCGCGTTCAATTCGTCGAGGGACAGAATGGTGGATGGAATGTTGCGAAATACCGCCCCGGCGCCGCGATTTTGATTGAACGCGTTGACGCGAAAGCGCGCCAGCTTCGGGATTTCGAACGAAAAGTCGGTTTCGAAGAACTCTTCGAAGGCCTTGCGCTGCTTGTCGTTCATGATGTCGTACACCATGCTGTGCACTTCTTTGTGCACCAGAGCCGGCATATTGACGCGCTTCATGTCGCCGTCCACGCGAATCATCGGCGGGACGCCCGCCGACAGATGCAAGTCCGACGCATTGTTCTTCACCGCAAAGGCGAGAAGCTGCGCGATATCAACCGCCATTTACGGCTCCTAATTCGACTGAGTGCGTTAGCCACCAGCAGTATATAAGAGGGTGTTGTCACCCAATATGTTAATTGGTCCGCAGAATTTGACGCTTCATGTGAACCACGTCCGGTCTCGGATACGTCAGGCGGCCATGGCCGCCGGGACGGGACCCGGATGCGGTCACTTTGGTCGCCGTTACCAAGGCACAGACTGCCGAATCCATACGGGTGGCCGCCACCGCCGGCGTCACGGATTTCGGCGAAAACTATCTGCAGGAGGCATAGGCGCAAAATGGACCAGCTCGCCGACCTGACGCTGCGTTGGCACTTCATCGGCGGCATTCAATCCAACAAGACCCGAGCCATCGCCGAGCGCTTCGATTGGGTGCACAGCATCGATCGCTTCAGCATCGCGCGGCGGCTGTCGGAGCAACGGCCCTTTCACGCGCCGCCGCTCAACCTGTGCATCCAGGTGGCGCTGGTGCCGGAGCCGAACAAGGGCGGCGTCGCGCCGGGCGCGCTCGGCCGAGCTCGCGGCCGCGCGTGGCGCAGCTGCCGCGGGTCTGCGCTGCGCGGGCTTGATGTGCGTGCCGCCCCCGCAGCCGAACGCGGCGGCCGAGCGTGCCGTATTCGCGCGCCTGCGCGCGGCTGCTCGAGGATCTGAACGCCGGCGGCCACAAGCTCGATACACTGTCCATGGGGATGAGCGGGGACTTCGAGTCCGCCATCGCCGAAGGCGCAACGCTGGTCACGAATCGGCACGGCGCTGTTCGGCGCCCGGTAAGGCCGCTCGAGGCGGTGAACACTGCACGAATCGGCAGCAATAAGGGGTGAGCATGAACAACATACGAAGACTGGCCTTCATCGGCGGCGGCAACATGGCCGCCGCGCTGATCGGCGGCCTGACCAAGCGCGGCCTGCCGAGCGAGCGGGTGGTGGTTGCCGATCCGAGCCAGGAGCAGCTGCAGCGGCTGGTGCGGGACTACGGCGGTCAAGACCGCCGCCGACAACGCCGCTGCGGTGCAGGGAGCCGAGGTGGTGGTGCTCGCCGTCAAACCGCAGCTGATGCGCGCCGTGGCGCTCGGGCTGGCGCCGCACTCTGGCCGAAGCCGATCCCCTGGTGATTTCGGTCGCTGCCGGCATCCCGCATGCCGCGCTCGCGCGCTGGTTCGGGCCGCGGGTTCCGGTGATACGCACCATGCCGAATCGGCCCGGCCTCGAACGGCTTCGGCGCCACCGGTCTTGTTCGCGCCGGCGAGCGTCGGCGCCGCCAATCGGGCATTGGCGGAGATGATCATGGCCGCCGTCAGCGCCACCGTGTGGGTGGAGCACGAATCGCAGATGGATACCGTCACCGCGCTGTCCGGCAGCGGTCCGGCGTATTTTTTCCTGTTCATGGAGGCGCTCGAGGCTGCGGCGCACGAGCGCGGGCTGCCCAACGACGTCGCCCATCAATTGACGCTGGAAACGGCCTTCGGAGCCGCGCAAATGGCGCGCCAATCCGACCGAGTCGCTCGGCCACGCTGCGCGAGCAGGTCACTTCGAAGGGCGGCACGACCGCCGCGGCGCTCGCGGTTCTCGACGCCGCCGGCCTTCGTGCTATCGTCGCTCACGCGGTGGCGGCAGCCGACCGCCGCTCAGCCGAACTCGCCGCCGAATTCGGCGCCCCCTTAAACATGCCTCGCCATGGAAGCGATCAGATACATCGTCGATACGCTGCTGTGGCTGCTGACGCTGGCCTTCGTGCTGCGTCTGTTGTTTCAATTGGTGCGGGCCAATTTTCGCGATCCGATGGCCGATGCCATCGTGCGCGTGACCAATTGGCTGATACTGCCCCTGCGCCGAGCTGCTGCCGCCCATCGGCAAGGTCGACACGGCAACCGTCGTCGCGGTGCTCGCCGTGGCCGTCGATTCGCACCTTCGCCGCCCTGGCCTGGCCGGCGCGGGGGTCGGCGACGTAGGCTCGTGTTCCTGCGCATCACCGCTCGTCGACCTGGTCGAGCTGGTGCTGCGCGTCTATCTGTTCGCGCTGCTGCTCTACTGGCTGACGAGTTTCGTGTCGCCGGGCGGCTACGCTCCGGGCGTCCGCCTGCTCGCGCAGCTCTGCGAACCGATCTTAAAACCCGTGCGCCGGATCATTCCGCCGATCGGTCAAATAGATTTTTCCTTGCTCTGGGTGTCGATCGCGATCGGCGCGTTGCTGGTGCTGCTGCGTTGAACATCGCCTCCTACATGCCTGAAATCACAGTGAACGAGGCGACGCCGTGCGAGCGCGAAACGGCCAGGTGAACGCGCGGAAGCCTGAAAAACCAGCACGTCGCCGCTACCCGCGCGCAAATCTTTTTTCGCATTTGCGCTAAACATCGGCTTTTTTCTATGTTATTTTCGGCGCCGAGTTGAATTAGAGGGCATTTTCAGCCCACGTTGGGCATTTGATGCCCGCGCTCGCAAAACCAGCAGGAGATTTAATATGGCGAAAAAGAATGCAGCACCGACCAAGTCTGAAATTCTCGCTAGCATTTCAAAGGAAACAGAGCTCTCTAAGAAGCAGGTCGGAGCCGTGTTTGACTCGCTTTCCGCCTCGATCAAGAAGAGTCTTCGCAGTCACGGCTTGTTTACGTTGCCTGGACTTCTGAAGATGAAAGTCGTGAAGAAACCGGCCACGAAGGCGCGTGAGGGTGTCAATCCTTTCAACGGCGAAAAAATGATGTTCAAGGCGAAACCGGCCAGCAAGAAAGTGCGCATTGCCGCGCTCAAGACGCTCAAGGAATTCGTGAACTGATTGTGTCTTGGCGTTCGGAGCGGCTGAAAGCCTCAGCCGCTCCGAATCGCATCGATGACGGCGTCCCGCAATTCGCGCAGGCGGCCGTGGAAGAAATGACCCACTCCGGGCAGTACCATCAGCCGCGGCTTCGGGTCGAGGGCGTTCACCCAGCCGATCACCGCCGCCGGGTCGACCACATCGTCCGCGTCTCCCTGAACGACCAGCCACGGGCACGGCGGAACGGCCGTCGAGGCTGCGGCGAGGTCCTGAATCGCGGGCGCAATCGTGATCAAGTGCCGGGCAGCCGTCGTTGCGCCAGGCGCAACGCGACATAGCCGCCGAAGGAAAATCCCGCAATCACCAGTGATCGGCCGGGCCAGCGTTGCGCGCCCCAGGAAGCAACCGCGTCCGCATCGGCGGTTTCGCCGACGCCTTGGTCGAATTCACCGGCGCTCGCGCCGACACCGCGAAAATTGAAGCGCAGCGTCGGCATGCCGGTTTCCTGCAGCGCTCGCGCCACCGTGGTCACCACCTTGTTGTCCATGGTGCCGCCGTACAGGGGTGCGGGTGGCAAATCACCGCGTAGCTCGGTCCCGTCCCGGCCGGGGTCCTCGACAATCGCCTCCAGCGCGCCTGCCGGCCCCGCGATGGAGACGTTCAGGCCATCGAACGGCTTCATTCAATGGCGACGAGATCGATGTCGAAGACCAGGGTCGCGCCCGGCGGTATGACGCCGCCGGCGCCGCTGTCGCCGTAGGCAAGATCCGCGGGAATGATGAGCCGGCGGCTCTCGCCGACCTTCATGCCGAGCACGCCCTGATCCCAGCCCTTGATGACCTGGCCGGTGCCCACCGGGAATTGAAAAGGCTGGCCGCCGGTGCGCGAGCTGTCGAATTGCTTGCCCTTGTTGTCCTTTGCCGATGCCTCGTACAGCCAGCCGGTGTACTGCACGACGGCAATTTTCCCGGCGGCTACGGCCTCGCCCGTGCCCGCCTTGAGTTCGATGGATTGCATCGAGCTGACTCCGCTCGCGGGTACCGCCGCACTGGGCTTGCCGCCGCAGGCCGCGATCAAGCCGGCGAGGACGACGAGGCCCATCGTGCGCAAGGCTGTTATGCGTGCCATGGCCGGCATCTTAAAGGATTTCAAGGCGGCGGGGTTCGCCGCGGAGGCGGTTTAGCGCCCGGGCGAGAGCCGTGATGCATGAATTTTCAGGGCACCGGCCAGGCTGATCAGCATGGCCGCCGAACAGATCAGCGTCATCTCGGCGCCGGCCGCACTGCCGCGCCTATGGCGCCGATCCCGAGGGCGCCGGCCACCGCCAGGCCGATCTCGGCGGCCCAGACCCAACGAGCACAGCCGCAACGCGCCGACGGCGTCATCGATTTCGTCGACTACTTGCAGCATCCACTCCATGCGGCCGAGTCTAGGCGAGCGCCCGCAGCCCGCCGTGAGTGCGGATCACACCCTTGCCATGGTGCCTGGGGCTGCGTAGGCTTGATGCCTACATGCAGCGAATTCTCGTCCTGAATCCGAAGGGTGGTTCGGGTAAAACGACGATAGCCACGAATCTCGCCAGTTATTTTGCGAGCCAGGGTGATCGTCCGCTGCTGTCGGATAACGACCCTCAGGGATCGAGCACCCGCTGGCTGAAGAAGCGCAAGCCCGAGCAGGCATTCATCCACGGGGTCGCGGCCTTTGAGCGCAACTCCCGCATGACGCGCGCCTGGCAGATGCGCATTCCGCCGGACGCGGCGCATGTCGTGGTCGACACCCCGGCCGCGGTGCCGGCGCAGGACATGCCGGAGATGACCAAGAGCGCCGACGCCATCATCGTGCCGGTGCTGCCGTCCGATATCGACATTCATGCCTGCTCGAAATGCATCGCCGATTTGCTGCTGATCGCCAAGGTGCGGCGCGACGAAAACCGCATCGGCGTGGTCGCCAATCGCGTCAAGCGCAATACCGTGATTTATCAGTCGCTGATGCGATTTCTGGAGACCCTGCGGATCCCCGTCATCGCGACCCTGCGCGACTCGCAGAACTACGTTCGCGCGGCGGAGCAGGGCCTGGGATTGCACGAAATGAAGCGCTACGCCGTGGAGCAGGACCTTGCAGGACTGGCAGCCCATGCTGGCATGGCTCAAGGCCAAGGAAGGGCGCGTGGCGCCCGAGCGCAGGGCATCAATCCGCTGCCCGAGACGGCCTGAGCGCTGCGCGCGCTCGGCGTTATTTCTTCTCTTCCCAGGAACCGCGGATTTTCTCCGCCCAGTTCTTGTAGCTGTGCCAGTTGTAGAGATTGTTGGTGATCGCGCCGTGGCGACCGCCGGTCTTGTAAATATCGCGCGGAGCGACGGCCCGGCTTGAGTGCGCCCGGCTCCGTGCGAGGAGCCCTGCGGTCCACTCCGCTGTATCGAGTCTGATTTTTAACTTCGCTCATCGCTTGTGCCTCTGTCCATGTGCACGACAGTAAGTGTCGCGCGTCGCTCTAGGGCAGGAACTGTGTCACAGGGACCGGGGCGCTGTCGCCGATCCGGCGACGAGCATTGCGATGCGCATCTCAGAGCCCGTCGCGGTAAGTTAAATGGCATGGGAATTCGCCGCACTCACCAGGCATCGAAAAGCGGCTTCAATTCCTCGAGCGAGGACTCGAGCGCGGCCGGCAACAGCGTCGTGTAGGCGTCGAGCAGAGCCATCGCGTTCTGCGCCGGATCGGTTCGCGTGGCCGCGCCCAAGCGGCGCGACATGTCGCGGTTCACGACATGCAGGTTCTCATAGAGCTCCTCGAGCGCCGCAAAACCCTGCGCGTGGCTCGTGCCCGCGAGTTCGCGCGCCAGCAGAAACATGGAGACGCTGCGATACACGGTTTCCACCTCGCTGGCGAACGGCAGATGAAAGCGCGCCATGGGGCGGAAGCGATCGGTCCAAGGACAGCCGGCGGTCGCCATGATCAATCCGAGCACCGAACTCATCGCCTGCTGCGCCGTGGTTTCGCGCATATATCGTGCGCTCCGCCTGCGTGACCGTCACGCCCACCGTATCGAAGGAGACCAGGGCCTTGAGCGACTCGATGGCGGCGCCATTTGCAGTGCGGCCGGACAATGCGGATGCTCGTCCGCGCTTGAGCGGACAATTGGCGCATTGATTGAACTTCAATTCCGTCCAGAACGGCGGCGCGGCCGGCGCGTTCTGGCAAGCCGAAAATCCACGGCATCGAAGCTGAAATCCACGAACTTCTGCGTTCCGTCGGGCAAATCGAAGCGATACCGGATGCGCTGCGGATCGCTCATGCCACGAGTCGGTAGCAGGGCGTGTATTCGGTGCCCGTGAATTTCATCCGGCCCTGCGCAACGAACGAGCGCAGCAAGCGCATCGAGAGGCTCCATGATCGACGGCTCGCCGGCCAGTTCGAAGGGACCGTAGCGTTCGATCGCGTTGATGCCGTATTCCTTGATGTTGCCCGCCACGATTCCGGAAAACGCGCGCCGCAAATTCGCGGCGCGTTCGTGCACGGGCTGATCGCGCGACAGGCGCAGACGCCCGCATCGAGGCATGCGTGACCTCGAACGGCAGCTGGAAATCCAGCGGGATTTTCAGCAGCCAATTGAAGCCGTAGGAATCGCTCGCCTGGCGCCGGTAATCGCGGACCTGCGCTCAATCCCTGCACCATGGCGCGCGCGACGCCGGCGGGATCGTCGATGATCATCTGGTAGCGGGACTGTGCCGCCGCTCCCAAGGTCGACCCGATGAAGCGATGGATCTGCTCGAAGTACTCCGCGCTGTCGGCCGGACCCGTGAAAACCACGGGAAAGGGCAAATCGCGATTGGCCGGATCGAGCAGAATGCCGAGCAAGTACAGGATTTCCTCCGCCGTGCCGGCGCCGCCCGGGAAAATCACGATGCCGTGCCCCAATCGGACGAAGGCTTCCAGGCGCTTTTCGATGTCCGGCATGATCACCAATTGACTGACGATGGGATTGGGCGGTTCGGCCGCGATGATGCCGGGCTCGGTGATCCCCAAGTAGCGGCCGTCGACGATGCGCTGCTTGGAGTGCCCGATGGTCGCGCCCTTCATGGGGCCCTTCATGGCGCCCGGGCCGCAGCCCGTGCACACGTCCAAGCTGCGCAGCCCCAGCTCATAGCCGACTTTCTTGGTGTAGTCGTATTCGATCCGCCGGATGGAATGGCCGCCCCAGCACACCACCAGATTCGGCCGCACCTGCAATTCCAGAACGCGCGCATTGCGCAAGATATGAAATACGGCGTTGGTGATGCTCGGAGGAGGAAGTCAGATCGAAGCGGCCGCTTTCCATGATCTCGTTCGAAATGAACACCACGTCGCGCAGCACCGCGAACAGATGGTCCTTCAAGCCCCGGATCATCACGCCGTCGACGAAGGCCGCCGCCGGCGCGTTCTTGATCTCGAGCTTGATGCCCCAGGCCTGGCGCACGATGCGCAGGTCGAAGTCGCGGTACTTTGTCGAAGATCACCCGCGTATCGTCGATATCGCTGCCGGAATTGAGCACGGCGAGCGCGCACTTGCGAAACAAGGGGTACAGGCCGCCCTGCCCGGAATCGAGCAGTTTCGCGATTTCCTGCTGCGACAGGTGCTCGAGGCTGCCCTTGGGCGCGACCCGCGCATCGACCATGTCAGACGATAGAATCGTGGTTTCCACGCGGCACCCTTTATGGATAGATATCGATCGGGAATATTGTCTTGGGTGCGCATCCACACTTCGACCATGTCGGAGTTGGACAGAGCGATGCAGCCATCCGTCCAGTCATTCGACTGCATAGTACGCCGCCGGATGCTTCGGCTGATTGGGGAAGCCATGAATCATGATCGAGCCGCCGGGCGCCCAGCGATTCTTGCGCGCCCGCAGCTCGTCTTCCTTGTTGGGGTAGGACACCTGAATGGCCAGGAAGTACTCGCTGCGGGTATTGCGCCGAGCCAGGTAGTACCGGCCTTCCGGAGTTCGAAAATCGTGTTCGCGCTCCTTCTGTCCCGATAGGATTCAAGCCCAGCTCGACCTTGTACTCGCCCAGCAGCCGGGTGCCGCTGTACAGGTACAGCCTGTGCTCCGCCTTATGGACCACCACCCGGTCGGCGACCGCGATGTCCTCGGCCGATGCGCCCCGCACGGGGAGCCGCCGCGGAAATCGCCAACACCAGTGCCGCCCAGAGGGATTTCGCCGGAAGGCGACGGATTCGCATGTTCATTGGTAAAATTATAGCGTGTAGTCGGTACGACATAATCGGCTCTAGCTCACGTCCCGGTATAATTGGACCCATGCGTACCCCTCTGATTCCGCTCATTTTGCTCCTTGGATTGCTGGCCGGCTGCGCCGGCCAATCCACGGTCAAGCCGGTCGAAGCCCTGGACGAGCAAACCGGGGTGACCGTCGGCGCGCTCAAAAACCCCATCGAACTGCGTCACGAGCGCACAAAGCGCGACGCTCTCGTGTCCGGCAAGCGCCCGAGCTTTGCCTACCTGGGCCCGGTCGAATGGAATCGCAGCGGCGACTTCAGCTACGGCCTGTGGATACACGTTTCCCCCGGAAATGAACGGCAGCCCGGCGACATACGCACGCCGCGGTGCCCTCACCCTGATTCTCGACGACGGGCCGCTGGTCCTGTCGCCGATGCGAGGCGCCCAAGCTCGGGCACGATCCGTACCGGCCGGTCGTCTCCTGGGGCCAAACCGCCTACTTCGACCTCACGGTCGACGACGCTCAAGCGCATGGCCGCGAGCCGCAAGCTCGAACTCGATGTTCGTGCGGTGGACGGCTCCATCGTGAGCTTTGCTCCCACCCTGGATACCCATGCAGCCCTGACCCAGTACCTGCATGACCGCGGCATCACTGGCGATTGATGGGCGCCACCCGCGGCAGCGTGATCGCGGTCCCGGGCCGCATGTCGTTGAAATCCACATCGGGGTTGTACTGCGCCACCAGCCAAACCGGCAAATCGCGCATGCTGTTGCGGCAATCACCCACAGTGAGTCGCCGCGCTTCACCGCATAATTCTCGGTCCCGGCAATGCGATGAGCGGCAAAATACTCCTCTTGCAGGTGATGATGATACTCGCGGCGCGCCGCGGCGAATTGCTCTGCGCTCACCTGGGAGAAATCCAATTTGACCTTGTGACCGAGCGTCACCATCGCATTCTTGTGCAATTTATTCAGAGCGCGCAGCGCCTGCGAACTGACTCCGGACCAATCGGCGAAATGTCCCAGGGTTTCCGCCGCCTGCACGATGACGGTGTTGTCGGCGCGGACGCCGTAGTCCGTGGTATCCGAATTCCCCGTCGGCGCGGCCACCGGCAGCAGGCGCGTTGCTGTCGGTTTGCCGCTGCGAAACCGGCTCCCTGGGCGGCGGAGCAGCAACGCGAGCCGCGGCGGCCGGCGGCAGCGCGGCTGCCAGCGGGGCCGGCAGCCGGGCGACTTCGGGCGCGTGCGACTGAGGAGCTCGCCGCGCGTGCGGGCAGCGCTGCGGCAACGGCGGGGGCTGCGGCAACGGCGGGGGCTGCGGCAACGGCGGCTGCGGCCGGCGCGCGCGCCGCCGGCACTCTCCGCCCGCGACGCCGGCAGCGGAATATGGACTGCTTCGCCCGCGGGCGACGGCGTGGGCGGCGCTCCAGCCATTGGTCGCCAGCAATCGGCTCAAGCTCACGCCGCTGGCCGCCGCAATGCCGGCCAAGGTCTCGCCGCGGCGAATCTTGTGCCTGCCGTCATTGCGCTGGGCCACGTAGCGCTGCGCCGGCGGCAGCCGTTCCCATGCGGCGGCGATCTCGGTTTGCGGCGGAGTGCCGGGCAATCGCAGCGCATAGCCGCGCGGCACGAATCGGCTGCCGTTCCAGATCGGCGGCCGCAATGCCGGATTCAGCACGCGCAGCGCTCCCATGTCGACTTTGAATGCCTTGGCCAGCGCATCGACCGGGACGTAGTCCGGCAATTCCACCGTCGTGCTGTCGGTTTCCGGCAGGCGCGGGATCGGACCCGAAATACTTGTCGGCGTTGCGATCCACTTCGAGCGCCGCCAGAAATGCCACATAAAAATTACGCGATGCGAAGCCGAAGGTCTTGCCCTGGTAGCGCTTGACGATGACGGCGATGTCGCTGGTGCCCAATTCGTCCTGGGCTCTGCGCAGGCCGCCGGGGCCGTGGTTGTACGCGGTCACCGCCAGCGGCCAGGTGCCGAGCAGCCGGTAGTTGTACAGCATCAAATTCGCCGCGGCCTCCGTGGCGCTGTACGGGTCCAGACGCTCGTCGACCACGCTGTCGACGCGCATGTATCGCCTGGCGGTGGACGGCATGAATTGCCACAGCCCGGCGGCGCCGACCTTCGAATACGCCGCCAGATTGAACGAGGACTCCACGTGGGGAAGCGCTGCGATCTCGGCCGGCACTCCATGCTGCGCCAAGGTGCGCGCAATCTGCTTCTCCCACACCGCGGCCCGAATCAGTCCTTCGCGAAATCGATCCGCCTGTCCCAATTGAAAGCGAATCCGGTCGATGGCGTCGCGAAAGTCCTGCGGCGTCGGATTGTCGCCGAAGGCATGCAGAATGCGCCGCTCATGGGGAGTGAGATCGTCGGTCGAGCCCGCCGCAAACCGCCTCAGCAAGGCCGCGTAGCGCGCCTTCGCCTCCGCGACCCGCCGCTCCCGCTGCGCGGGCGAGGACGCCGGATCGAAGCGCAGCACCTCGTAAACCAGGCCGAGATTCCAATCATCGTGCAGCAGCCCCTGGTCGGTGGTGACCTCGGTGTACACCCGGATCCAAAAGCGCACATCCTTCTCGAGCTCCGGAGGATGGGCGAAAGGATCGGGCGGCTCGGCGGCGGCCGCCAAGCCGAAGAGTGCCGGCGTGAGTAGCAGCGCGAACGCCGCGATTTTCAGCGTACGGAACGCGAATGCGCGGATGAGCCGCGGCTTTCTGAAAGGTGACATCAAATCGGGTGGGCGACCATGCCTAGAACGGTACAGACAGCGGGCAAGCATGCCCTAGGTCTCGATCGCCGTCGATCACTTCCGTGCTTCATCCTCGGCTTCCTGATCGCCGAAAGTTTCGGCCGGCCTGGCATGCATCACGCTGAGCCGAAGTCCCAGGGGCTTGAGCAGTCCCTCGACTGTCGCAAGCGAGGGGCTGTTCTTCCCGGACTCGATATTCTTGAGCGCGGGGACCGACAACCGGCCAATCCGGGCCATCTCAGCAATGGTGAGATGCAGGGTTTTGCGTACCTCGCGGAGGAGCTGTGGCACGCTGTACTCCGGGTACTCGAGGATCATCGTCTCGACTTTCTGACGGAGCAGTAATTGCTCGTGTGGCGTCAGGGGTTTGCCTCGCTTGTCCATCGTCGGCTCCTATACTGCCTCGAGGTGAGCGAGTGTTTCTGCGATCGCGAGATTCTGGCGCCCGAGGATGTCGTTGGGTATCGACTCGTCTTTCGCGATTGAATCGAGTTGCGCAAGGCGGGTGCCGAGCTCCCGTAGCGCAACGGGAAGTTCGGTGAGCGGCAGGCCGCTCGCTTCTCTGCACTGTTCGACGATACTCGGCCAGCGAGGAGAACCGCCGTCGTCGTTGTCCCAGCGCATGCGCCGAGCTATCCCAATCGGTACCACGGCCGAACTTCACCAACCAATGTCGGTGGGCAAGTTCGTCCGGAAGTACATGATCGAGATGCAGTAAACCGTCTCGATCTTCGGTCAGCAAAATCTTGGGCCACTCTCCTTGTACGCCCGAGGAGCCGGCAACGAGGAGCCCGTGGGAAGAGAGAAACTCGACAAAGTCGTCGCTGCGCGCAGCAATCTCGTCGAACGAAAAGCCGCGGCTTGGAAGAGAGTCGCTGCGCTCGCACAGCCACTCGAATGCTTCGCGTACCCGCAGGTGTCCAATGGGGTTGCCCGCGCCGGCTAGAATCCTTAAAAAGCGCGCAACAGTTATAAAGCTTAAGGCAGAACCTTTAAAAAATCGCATGCTCCTTAAGGTTCCCGCATATAATTAAAAAGACGATGAAGCCTCTAAAGCTTCCACACTCGACCCGGGAATGCACATGCGCCGAGACCAAATCGCCAAAGATCGCCAGCCTTATCTGGTGCCTGCGCAGGGATATCCGAATGCTTGCGCACTTGTGGCACCGCCCACTCCGCGCATGCTCCCTCTGGGCCGGCACGAAGCTGGCTTCCCAAAGGCACACGCCGCCTTGGGCCGCCTGCAAGGCACCCTCAAGCACCTTGCGAATACCGACATGGTGACCCGCACGCTGGCACGTCGCGAAGCAGTCATGAGCTCGCAGATCGAGGGCACCAAATCGGACCTGCACCAGTTGCTCACCTACGAAGCCACGCAAAGTACGGGAGGCCTGCCTGCGGACGTGAGGATCACCGAACGCTACGTCGCAGCCCTCCAGCACGGCCTCGAGCGCGTCCGCATGGGTGGCCGCGCGGTGCTCGACCTGGCGCTCATCCATGAACTTCACGCATTGCTGATGCAGGATGAGGCGACCCGCTTCCCCGTTGGAGCCTATCGCGAGACCCAAGTCTGGATCGGACCGACGCCGCGAATCGAGGATGCGACGTTCGTGCCGGCACCGCCCGCCCGGGTGAAAGGCTGCATGGAGGAGATGGCGGCAAGCATCCTCAATTACGCGCCGCGCGAAGATGAGCAGACCGTGCTCACGATACCGGCCCAGCTTGCGATTGCACACGCTCAGTTCGAGACCATCCACCCCTATCACGACGGCAATGGCCGAACGGGACGGCTGCTCATGCCGCTCATGCTGGTTGCCGAGGGTTACCCGCCGCTCTACCTCTCCGGAGCGTTGCTGCGGGCGAAGTCCGAGTACTACGCAGCGCTCGCGAGCGTCCAGCTACAAGGGGAATGGGGTCCGTGGCTCGAGCTGCTGGGCCACGCCGTGGTCGAGTCCTGCGACGAGTCGATCTCGATTGCGGAAGACCTTCTCGCTCTCGCTGAGCGCTGGGAACGGGAACTTCGCCGCTACCGAGCACACTCGGCCACACGCCGCCTTCCTCGCTTCCTGATCGGGCACCCGGTGCTCTCGGTGCAGCAGGCGGCGGCGGGTTTGAGCCTCTCCGTGCCTGCGGCGAACGCTGCGCTCAACAACCTACTCGCCGCGGGCATCGTGAGCCTGGTGAACGAGCGCCAGTGGGGCCGTGTGTTCCAGGCCACCCAGGTGTTGCAGCGTCTCGACCAGCTGCCCGCCCCTCGCCAAAGTAAGCAGCGAGCCGAGTAGCAGGGCCGAATCTACCGCCCTCTGCGCGGATGAGCCGCGGCTTTCTAAGTAGCGCGTCGTAGCAAGCACCGGCTGCGCTGCAGGACGAAGCGGTTCGTTTCGCTATTCTAGATGGGGCGCGAGCACATTTTCGATCCATTTCATGAATGCGCGGACTCGGCGCGACAGGTTGCGCCGATGCGCTACTACCAGGGAGACGTCGAGCGGCCTGTGCTGAAAATCCGGTAGAAGCTCTATCAACTCTCCGCTCTCCAGGTAACGGCGAATCCCCAACAGGGGTGCCTGAATCAGGCCAAGGCCGGCGACACCCGCGGCTTCGTAGGTCTGCACGCTGTTGACGTGCAGCGCACCTGGCAACGGAAGGCTCGCGTAGCTGTCGCCGTGCGGATACTCCCATCCAAAGGGTTTTGCGCCGAGCGTCCGTGCGAAATGAATTGCCCGATGTTTCTGATGCTGCAGATCTTCCAGCGATCGAGGGACGCCATGGCGCGCCAGGTAGGCAGGACTGGCGGCGTTGACCATGCGTAACCTGCCGAGCGGGCGGGCAATCAGCGTCTCGTCCCCGATGGGACCCAGTCGCAATACGCAGTCAAACCCTTCTTGAACCAGATCAACTTGGCGATCCGTACTCGACACCTCCAGCTCCAACTCGGGATAAGTCGCCATGAAGGCCGGCAACGCCGGCACGATGGTGGTGCGCGCCAACTCGCTCGGCAGATCAACCCGTAAGCGCCCGCGAAGTGCCACTCGATCGCTTGCGAACATCGAGTGCAGATCATCAACGTCAGCAAGCAGATCGCGGGCGCGTGCATGAAAGACCCGTCCGTCTTCCGTCAACTGCACGCTACGCGTCGTCCGGTGCAGAAGCCTGACACCGACATCTTCTTCCAGCTTCCGGACCGCCGTTGAGGCCCTTCCCTTCTGAATGCCCAGGCTATCGGCTGCGTGGGTGAAGCTCCCCATGTCCGCTACCGTTATGAAAATGAGGAGGGGTTCGAGATTCTGCATTTCGTGCCTCGGCATTGTTCACCGCAGAGAGAACAGTGAGTTCATTTCCCGGTGTTTATCATACCTAAGAGACACAGTAAGCTCCGAATATTGGGATTCCGCCCATTCGGAGAATGACCAATGTTCAAAACCATGAAACTGCATCAGGTGCCTGAAACGACGACCTTGCATCGCGCCCTGTGGGCCGGCCGGATAATGAGCGCGTTTGTCGTTATCGCTCTGGTGGCAGACGGCGCTATTCAGCTTTTCGCGCCGGCACAGATCGCGAGCATGTTGCGGGAAACCGGGTTCGCGATGGACCTGACCCGTGTCGTGGGTCCGATCATACTCGCCTGCGCCATCCTTTACGCCATCCCGGCCACCGCCGTCCTCGGCGCGATCCTAGTGACGGGCTTTTTGGGAGGTGCCATCTGCGCCCATGTCCGCATTGGTGAGTTGGGCTCGCCGCCGGAAATCATTTGCCTGCTTCTGGGCGCGATGACATGGGTCGGCCTCTACGCGCGCGATCCCCGTATCCAGGCCATTCTGCCGCTCATCCGTTGAACCGACCGGGGCAGTGCTCTGTCCCTCAACATCAGGAGAAAACTCATGTTTTTAGTAATGGGAATCACGGGAAAAGTGGGCGGCGCGACGGCGCAACATCTGTTGGCGCGCGGCAAGGAAGTACGCGCGCTAGTCCGCAATCGCGAGAAGAGACCTCGGGGTCGAGGGTACGGAGCACGTAGCGGGTACGACGTCCGCACGCGACGTCTTCGCGGCGGC
>CAVTID010000004.1:0-646346 GCA_963734645.1 uncultured Gammaproteobacteria bacterium | reverse complement strand
ACGGCAAACCGGTGGCGTTCTACAGCGACAAGCACACCGTTTTCCACGTCAACAAGCGCTCCGGTGTCGGCGGCAACGGGATGACGCAGTATGGTCGCGCGCTCCACGAGCTCGGGATCGAGATCATGTGCGCGAATACCCCGGCAGCTAAGGGCCGTGTCGAACGGGCGCACGGAACGCTTCAGGATCGCCTGGTTAAGGAGATGCGGTTGGAAGGCATCTCCACAATCCCAGATGCCAATACGTGGATCGATCAATTCCTAGAGAGCTATAACGCACGATTTTCGAAGCCGCCGGCGCTGCCCGTCAATGTTCATCGTCCGCTGATGGTGTACGAAAATCTCGATGATACCTTCACGTGGCAAGAGCAACGCTCGCTCTCCACGGCTCTGACTTTGCAATACGACAAGGTCTTGTATCTGGTTGATCCGATCCGCGAGAACCAACGACTCGCCGGTAAACGAGTCACCGTGATCGATTACCCCGATGGTCGCATCAAAATCAAATATGAGGGTCGGGAACTCGCGTATCGAGAGTTCGACAAACTAACGCAAACTCATCAAGGCGAAGTAGTGCCCCACAAACGATTGGGAGCCATGCTTACTCTGATCAGCGAAAATCAAAAGCTACTGCCACAGGAAAAACGCAGCGTAAAGTGCCCTACTCGCCACTACCCTGTCCCCGCGAGGCTCACATAGAGATAACAAGTTCGCTATGCTTCGATTCTGAGTATTTCTAGGCCAACACAACACGGCCAGATTTCGGACCCGCAGCGGCCAGCGGCAACCAGGGCGCGACCATCCGTCCTTGGCTGACTCCGGCACGTGACAGCCGTCAATCGGCTAATCCGCCAGACCCATGACGAACGCCAAGGCAACATTCAGCCGCGCAATATCCTGATCGTCTAGATGGCCGATCTGCCGTCCGATTCGTTCGCGCCGGATCGTGACGGGCTTGTCGGCCATAACTTGCGACCTCACTCGCAAGCCATTTTTGGATGTCGGATCGACAGTCACGCGAAAATCTGGTGCATCGCTGCAGTCAGAGGTCATCTGGCAAACCACCACCGATGCATGACTAGCCGGGAAGGCATCCGTCTGCACGATCACCGCCGGCCGCGGCTTGCCATAGTCGCCCGACGCCGCAACCGTAACCACATCGCCGCGCTTCATTCGCGGTCAAATTCCGATACCGCCTCAATCCACCCTAACGCCGCCAGCTCGCGGGCTCGATCCAAGCCTGCAACCTCCTTGGCTATCCGTCGCCGAATCGCCTTCGACCGTGCATCTGGCACGACGAGGCGCAATTCGCGCAAGCCGCGCGCTTGCCGTCGCTCACGCATCGCCCTCATTCGCTCAGCAGCTGCCATTGTATTCCCCCCAAGATCGTAACGCGTGACAGTGTAACGCGTTACGCCCGCAGACGCAATGACACCTGGAGATCTCCGAGGGAAGGCACAACGCAGCGTGCCGCTGCCCAAAACCGCTCCACGGTGCCCTAATGCGGCCTGTTCTTCAGGGAGATCGACAAAACGGGGAGCTTCTGGCGCCTTCGGCGTCAGACCGCGCATCCAAGAACCGGATGAAAATGAGCATCGGGACAGAAAGTAAGAGGTTCGATTCCCACTCCTGGATATTCCATCAGGACATTTCTATTTGGCAGAGAATGGGGACATTCTTAACTGGCGCCGACAATGAGTGTGATACCCAAATAGAAATGCCCGCTTTCCGCTAAGTAGAAATGTCCCTTTCTGGGCCAGCCACTCTATATAGAACGCCATGGAAAACCGGTGGCGTTCTAAAGCGACAAGCACACCGTTTTCCACGTCAACAAGCGCTCCGGTGTCGGCGGTAACGGGATGATCCAGTATCGTCGCGCGCTCCACGAGCTCGGGATCGAGATCATGTGCGCGCATACGCCGGCAGTTAAGGGCCACGTCAAACGGGCGCGCGGAACGCTCCAGGATCGCCTGGTTGCTGCCAAAGGAAAAACGCATGGTGCTCCGCGATACTATGCAGTGCGCGCCGTCCTCAGCCAGGTCGCGAGAAACGGATCATCCAAGCGCAGGCGGACGGCGCCCAGGGTTTGTTCTTCGCGAACAATGCCGCGGTCGGTCAACGCCTTCAACGCTTTTTGCATGCTTGCGACCGCGAGGCCGTATTGGTCATTGACTGCTCTGGAGAGCAGCAATCGACCGGAGGTTCCGATGACGGCGCTGAGCGCCTTTTTTTGCACGGTGGTCAAGGACAACCAAAGCTGGGTATACGCCGGGTCTTCCTCGAGGGCGATGCGCTCTAATGCACGTTCCACAAAGAGGGCTGTCAAGGTTCTCCCCGACGCCGAGGCGCCAGCGAGTAAATCCCAGCAGCGGTGCGCCAGGCGCTGCACGCTGTAGGGCACATCCTCGGCAAGGTCCAGAATTCGTTCGATGGCGCCGGCGACGACTTTGAAGCCGCGGGCCTCAAATCCATCGGTCAAGAAGGGCGCAAAGGCGGCGCGCGGGATCGGGCCCAAGAATAGGGTGGATCCCATGCGATAAAACGGCCGTGCATGCTCGGTCGTCATGTCGGTGAGTAGCCGAGTCTTGGATCCGGCAAAGACGTAGCTCACGTGCTGGTGGGTCTGTACCGAAGCCCGAATCTGCCGCTCCGCCGTTACGCCGCCCTCGGCCACTAGCTGCTGGAACTCATCGAGCACGACCGCGACGGTTCTCTTTTGTGATGCGGCCATGGCTTCGATACCGTCCAATACCTCCGTGAGCACGGGAAGGCTCGTGGCCGCGGCACGGCGGTCGCCGAGGAAGGATACCGACCAGGCCTGCTCCGTTACATCGTAGCTCAGCTCGGGCTTGAGCGAGCCGAAAAAGCGTTTGATTTGTCGGCCAGCCAACGCGCTTACTTTGTTCACTGGATCGGTTAGGGTGCGGATAGCCCCCGTCAGCAGCGCCTTGGCCAGGAGCTGCGTGGTTTCGAACTTTTCGACGTCATACTTGAGTACGATCACGCCGTCGCTTTCAAGCTTGCTTTGCATATAGTTTAGCAATGAGGTCTTGCCATAGCGCCTCGGTCCGATCAGGAACAAGCGCTCACCGTTACGTACGGCATCCGTCAGGCGGCGCATCTCTTCTTCGCGATCAACGATAGCATCGGCGCGCATCGCTCTGCCAAATTCGAAGGGATTGGCGCTTTCGATCGATTTCGCAGCCACGGGTATTCCGACTGATTATCCAAATGGCATTATGCTGTATGGATAGTGGCAGCGCAAGCCATTATAGCGGTTATCCAATTAGCTACTGGGCATAATGCCCATTGGATATCCGCACAAGGTGACTGAGGTGGCTTAACGCGACCCAGAAAAGCAAATCTGAAAGACAAGGCGCCCTCCTCCATAAACACGACATCTCCACTTTGGAGATGACAAGTCTTGTGCCCGAATCGCTGCCGGAACGTGATGTCGACACCCCTGCTCGTGCAGTTGCAAGCCTGCAGAGCGCAACACCTTGAGCCAGCTCAAGGCCTCTGTAGCAACCGTTGTGTTGCCTTACGTCGCGCGGGTTCACGCAACAAGGAGGAATTCCCAACGGTCGCAACACCTCAAAGCCATGGAACCGGCCGATTCATTGGAGAATCCAGGGAAATTACAGAGCCCTAAAGCCCGAACTACACCGCAACGGGCTCCCCTACTTGCCAAGACTGCGAAGTACGCTTGTAGGCGATTATATCCCTGACAAAAGAGGTTTAATGCCGATCCCGCCATCTTACCTCTTTCGTATATCTACGCCGCTAGGCGCCGAATCTTCGGCCGCCGTTTATTGCGTAGCTGCCACAAATCGTACTCAACCTGCATCGTGAGCCACGAACGAGCCGTGACATTGAGCAATGCCGCCAGGCGTATCGCCAGCTCAGGGCTAACTGCCGCCTTACCGTTGACTACACGCGAAATCGCCGTGCGTGTCATCCCCAACTTCTCGGCGAACTCCTTCACAGAAATCCCGCCATCCTCCCGTAGTACCGTATCCCTCAAAATCAGACCCGGATGCGGGGGGTTGAACATTTCGCCCATAAATCCTCCTCAGTGGTAGTCCTGGTAATCCACCAGGACTGCGTCTTTACCATCGAACGAAAACGTCAATCGCCAATTTCCGTTCACCTTGACCGCCCAGTGTCCCGCCAGATCGCTTTGCAGCGGATGCCAGTTCCAACCAGGAACATTCATTTCGGCTGCGCTCTCTGCCGTGTTCAGCAATTGCAACTGAAGCTTGAGTCTCGTGGCATGCTTCGGCTGAATCCCTGCCTTAGATTCGGTCTTGAAAAACCGCTCAATCCCGTCATGCCTGAAGCTCCTTATCATTCGTATAGTGTAACCTTACGCTATACGCCATGCAAGCGCCTCCCAGATTCGAACTTACCACCAGAATCATTCGCGAATGATTGGCCTGCTGACCGCTTTTGTCACGTATTTCATCGCTAACGCTATGGTACCCGGAGCGCTCGGCGTTGAACCTCCCTCGGGCCGTTGCACGAAGCAACGGCTCTGACGGAAAGGATGTCCGCGGCGGCCATGGATGGCCGACGTTGTGCAGCGGTTCGATGACGGAATCACTTGCATAGGGTTCGGCTCGATTAGCTTCAGCAGCCGAGCCCGAGGGGCGCATCTTCTCGGCAATCGAGTCGTACGGGCCCGCTGTGCAAGAGATTGCGATGGTGCATCTTAAGGGCCAGGGATGGCCCTCTACTCTGCGGTGTGATTATTCGCCGCCGTCACGCAAACGCTACGAATTACGGGGTGCAGGCGCTTTTCGTCGCTGACCCTTGTATACATTAGCTTCGTCGTGCATGTATGAGGGAACTGGTGCGGACGGAACCGCTATTCGTCATTAAAGTATTTCTTGAACCTCACGGAGAGCCAAGTCATTAAGACGAGGGATGCGACACCTACGACGGGAATCGAGAGCACGGTGAGAAGCATCGCCATTGCCGAATCGCCACCCGACCAGATTGCGAACCAAATTTGCGAAAGCACATATATGGTCGCTATGCAGGCCGCGAGTGACATTATTGCGGCAAGGACGAATGCACCTACGGCCGAGCCGATTTGGCTACTCATCGGTTGCCTCCAGTCTGGTTGCCGTGCGCTTTTCGCGTTCATCAGCGGCGTTGCGGAGAGAGCGCGGATGGCGATACACCATTCCGATCCTTGGAGAGGCATCCTTACACATCGCAAATCCTGCTCACTCGGCGGGTTTAGGATTTACCGCCCCAATTGTCCCAGGACGTGGCACGATAAAACTGAGATGCTGTCACCGGTTTGCGTAGATTTATCGATCTATCCCATTAATTCAACCTTTGGCAGCCGCGTCGCGCACTGGTCCGTCTCCGTTTGGATCGGGGGCACCTTGTGGGCAATTGCCAAACTGTCGTAAGTGCTCGCAAACCTCTGGGAAATACGGGTTTCATGCGCTGACCCTTGTATACATTATGCGAAGCGTGCGCCGTGAGGCACTGGGAGGAGTCGTTCTTTTGGCTGCCATCCTGCCGATCAGAGCGGCAATGAGGCTGACTATCCGAAATGGGTTGCAGGCTGAATAACGCTTCCCATCGCGACGCACTCAGGCCTTGGCTGAACCGTTATTTACGGGACACTACACTAGGTACTGCGACGACGCGATGATGGCGTGCGAGGCGGCTGCCAATCGCTGAGTGCAATGACCGATCCCGACTCTGTAGCCCGGTTGACATACCGAGTATCGGCCGTGACAAACATCCCGTTGTGTATGAGCGCCAGCGCGTGATAGGCCGCGTCGTAAAACGACACCTCATAGCGGCTAGTCAGTTCCAGGGATTTTGCGAGCCAGGGGGGAGACGGCAGCGCCTCCTCAAGCCCAAACTTCATCAGCGCAGACAGCCAACCCGAAGCATGCGTCGGGAAGCGTCGTGCAACCGTATTGCCGACTTCGTAAAGCCACAAGGCAGGCAAAAGTGCGTGCACCGCTTCATCCAGGATCGCAGCGCGAAGGAGTAACGCTTTGTCTGCGTCCGGTTCGTCATCCGATGGCAACACCCACTTGAGCAAGACGGATGCATCAGGCACCACCAATGGCGTTTGCATCAATGGCCGCGCTCCCGGTCTTCTCGAATCCACCTCGTCAGTTCGTCCGTGCTAATTTTCGGCAGTTGCGCACGCAGGGCCTCCATTTCACGCACCGCGTCGCTGCGCCGGCGCCGCATGGCCCAGGCGCGTAACGCCTCATTGATCGCACGGCTGCGCTCCCCGGCCGGAATCCTGCCAAGGAACCCCCAGGTGTCCTCGTCAATCATTACATTGATGCGCTTGCTCATTGCGGTGATGCTCCGAGTGAATCCTAGCCGAGTGTGTATATAGTTACACACTGAGCAAATTTGCGCAAATCATCGAGCACGCCGCCTCTTGGATTCATCGGGTCAACGATTAGGACGGCTTTTGGGCGCAACAAAGCTTGTCAAAGGATCCCTTATCGAGACCGAAAGGTGTTGCGCGACCGCGCCCACAAAGCGCGACACGAGGAATGAAGCGCCCTGCTCCCCAGCTCTTCCAACACGACATTTCCACTTTGGAGAGAACAGGTCTTGTGCATGTTGCGGAGACAACGGCTGCACGGTGCTGACGTATGTCGATGACGCGACCAGTCGATTGCAACTTTTGCGATTCGTCGAAGGCGAGTCAACGTTCGATCAAGGCCTAAAGCCAACAGTCGTGTCAGCCGCCGCCACTTGAACCTCTCGATCCGCTGCCAGTAAATGACTCCGTAGAACCGCTGGCAATCACGATCTCGCCTGCACGCCGCCGAAGCGACCGAGAAACTCACGCTCACCGCGCTTCGTCACCCGCAAAACTCGGCTGTCTAGGTCCTTCAGAACCCATTTGTGTTGTAGAGCGGATCGCAATATGGCTGCCCCGACGGCGCCTCCGACATGCGGTCGGCGCTCGCTCCAGTCAAGACAGGCGCAGGCGATGCGCCGACGTCCAGAGAGCATGGACGGCACATCGATACCGTGGGCGGTCAGTTCCCTTGTGGCCAATGCAGTCAATTCATAGGCGCCATTGTTCCGCGAAGTCGTCGTGATCCACTTGTTCTTAAGAAGTCGATCGTGTAACGCGACGGCGACTTCTCCAGCCATATGGTCATAGCAGGTACGCGCCCAACGCAAATGAGCGGGCGTATTGGGAACAAAGGACTTGGCGCGCGTGCCGGCGAGCACCATGAGCGATTCCAGCGTCGCCGCGACCCGCTCATCGGCAAGACTGTAGTAACGATGTTTGCCTTGCGCCACCACCTTGACGAGTTCCAGCTGCTTAAGGCGCGCCAGATGCACGCTCGCGGTCGATGGGCTGACCTCGGCAATCACGCCCAGTTCAGTGCTGGTGCGCGCACGCCCATCCATCAGATTGCATAACATCCGTGCCCGTGCGGGTTCCGCAATGGCACCGGCAACGCGGGCGATCGCGGCGTCGGCGAGTTCAACACTCATTGTTTGATGATAGACGAAGTGAAGACTCGTCACCAGGTCAATAATGGTTTTCATGGAACCGACGAACCCGATCAAGGCGGTTACGCACCGCGATCCTTATCCTTACTACGCACGCTTGCTCGCGGGTCCTCCGATTTACTTTGACGAGGAACTTCGGCTGTGGGTCGTGGCGCGCGCCACAACGGTCTCGGAGGTCTTTGCCAGCCACGCCTGCCGCGTCCGGCCGGTAGCGGAGCCCGTTCCAGCAGCCTTGGATGGATTACCTGCCGGAGAAATCTTTTCGCACCTCGTGCGAATGACCGACGGGAGTCGCCACGATCAGCCAAAACTTGCGTTGGAACGCGCATTGGCGGCAATTCCGACGAGCGAAGTGGAGGTCAGGGCTCGTCATGCCGCAACGCGTGCAGTGCCGCCCTCCCTGGATCCGGCCGCGCTGAACGCCTGGGTATTTAATACTCCAATCGCTGTGGTCGCCAATCTGCTTGGATTCTCTGCCGACGAGCAGTCGGCCATCGTCGATTGGACACGTCAGTTCGTGGCCTGTCTGTCGCCGCTCGGCACGCCGGAACAGCTGTCGACGGCAAGCGCTGCGGCGGCGCAGCTGCGCGCTCGGATGCGTTCCTTGCTTGATTCCATTGAACCTGATTCCGACAATCTGATCTCTCGCGTCCAAGACCAAGCGGCAAGTGCTGGCTGGGTCGACAATGCCTCCATCGTCGCGAACCTCATTGGGTTGCTTTCTCAGACCTATGAGGCAACGGCGGGCTTGATCGCCAACGCCATCGTGGCGTTGGCGAGGCGACCGGCACTCCTCGGCGAGGTCTGGGTTCTGACGGACGGTTGGGACCAACTGGTTCACGAGACCAGCCGCTATGATTCCCCGGTTCAGAACACGCGTCGGTTTGTGGTTAAGCCCACAACCATTGGCGGGGTCGACCTGGCTCCCGGAGCGATCGTTCTGCTGGTGCTGGCGGCCGCGAACCGGGATTCGCACCAAAATCCCGATCCCGAGAGATTTCGCCTCGAGCGCCCGGACCGATGCGTCTTCAGTTTCAGCCGAGGAGCGCATGCGTGCCCCGGAGAAGCTCTCGCACGCACCATCGCCGCCACGGCGCTTTCGGCGCTATTTGATGCAATGCCCGACGGCGCGTTGGCAAGGCTGGCCTGGACCTATAAGCCGTCGACGAATGGCCGTCTGCCGGTTTTCCACAACGTCAACACCATAGGCCAATCATGATTGCCGTCATATTCGAAGTCCTGCCGCATCCGCACACGAAGCAAACCTACTTAGGATTGGCGGCCTCATTGCGGCCTCGCCTGGATCGTATCGATGGGTTCATTTCGATCGAGCGTTTTCAGAGTCTCACCGACCCGGACAAGATACTTTCGCTGTCATTTTTCAGGGATGAGGAAGCGGTTGCGAAGTGGCGCGGGACCGAGGAGCACCGCAACGCACAGGCGAGCGGTCGCTCCGGAATATTCCAGAACTATCGATTGCGTATCGCGGCGGTGGTGCGCGACTACGGGCTACACGATAGGGAACAAGCGCCGGCCGATAGTCGGTGCGTTCATGGCTGACCTGCAGCGCTCCAAAAAGATCGGAATCTTGGGCGGCACAGGATGGCCCTCGACAGTGCACTATTACGCCGAACTGTGTCGACGCAGCGAGGCGCTCGACCTCGCAGCCGACGCATCGAGAATACCGACCACACCGGAAATGTGCATCGAGTCTTTGGACTTGAGACGTGCCATTTCGTTGATTGGGACCGATGGCGACGAATCGAGCTGGCGCCAGTTCGACGACTATCACCGCACCGGCCTGCGGCGCCTTGAGGCGAGCAGAGCTGAATTCGCCATAATGGCGAGCAACACACCCCATCACCGCTATTCGGCCATCGTCACGGGCGTCGACATCCCTGTGCTCAATATGTATGAGGCCGTGGCGCGGCGCTGCCGATTGGATGGCCATAGAGAGGTACTCATTCTGGGAACGGCGCTGACTATGCGTTCCCAGGTCCTGCGTGAAGCGTTCACGTCCCAGGACATCGAGGCCTCCGCGCCCGTAGATTCCGATAATCGTGAGGCGGTGCTGTCATTGATCTCCAAGCTGCAGCGCGGTGACAGTGAAGGCGCAGCGCAGTCCATTAAAGCCCTGGTTCACGAGGTCATGCTCCGCCAGTTCACTGATCCGCCTGCGGTATGCTTGGCTTGCACCGAGCTTCCGTTGGCGTTTCCGGCGCAGCGCGATTGCGCCGCGTTCGATTGTGACGGCATTCGGTACGTCAATTCGTCCGTCGTTCACATCGAAGCCGCGCTCTCATTTGCGTTATCCCATCGCTGAGTGCAACCGGATCATGGGCGCCTCCGTTGACGCCGAACAGACACTTCGTATAGCGGCAGAGGGCCGGGAAGTTGAATTGCCCCTATCCATCGTGAACGCGCTGAAGGAGAAACAGGTCGCGTTCCGTTCGCCCACCGAAGGCATGGATTACCACGACGGCGTCGGGCGAGTTGCGCTGAGTTCGCTCAGCGATCCACCATCCCCATGAGCAAATCAGCGTAGCGCTTGCCCGATATCTTTGCCGGATCCAGCGCGGCATCGAGCGCCTGCAGGTCTGCGGACTCGAGCTTGATGCTTCCGGCGGCCACGTTCTCTTCCAGATAGTGCCGATGCTTGGTGCCGGGGATGGGCACGATGTCATCGCCCTTCTGCAGGAGCCAAGCAAGCGCGATCTGCCCGGGCTTTGCGCCCTTCGCCGCAGCGATCTCTCGTACCGCGCGCGCTGCCTGCATGTTGGCGTCGAAGTTCTCACCCTGGTAGCGTGGATCGGTGCGTCGATAATCGCCGGGTGGGTACTGCTCCGCCCGCTTGACCTCCCCGGTCAAAAAGCCGCGCCCCAGAGGACAGAAGGGCACGAGTCCGATACCGAGCTCGCGCAGCAGCGGGATGATTTCGGGCTCGAGATTTCGCTCCCAGAGCGAATACTCGCTCTGCAGCGCGGACACCGGATGGACCGCATGCGCCCGGCGAATGTTGGCCTTCCCGGCTTCGGATAATCCAAAAAATCGCACCTTTCCCGCCTTCACGAGCTCTCCGACCACGCCCGCCACCTCCTCGATCGGCACGGCGGGATCGATGCGATGCTGATAAAGAAGATCGATGTGATCGGTCTGCAGACGGCGCAGCGATCCCTCCACGGCTTCACGAATGTGCTCGGGCCGACTGTCCCGTTCGGCGCCCACCTGCTTGCCGCCTTCAATGCGAAAGCCGAATTTGGTGGCGATCACGACCTCAGCGCGCCGACCCTGCAATACCCGGCCGAGAAGTTCCTCGTTTGTAAAGGGTCCATACACCTCTGCGGTGTCAAGAAAATTACAGCCCAAGCCGAGGGCGCGGTGCAACGTGGCGACCGATTCGGCCTCATCCGCCGGACCATAGGATTCGCTCATGCCCATGCATCCGAGTCCGATCATCGAGACTTCGAGACCTTGGCGGCCTAATTTGCGCTTCGGCAGCATGGTGATTCTCCGAAAGATCTAAGGTATCGGTACTATAAGCGCCTTGAGCGACCGAGCAACAGTCGGCGGCACGCATCTGACGTGCTGCGGCGGATTGATGAAGGGGGGATAGGGACGTGCGCATCGCAAGCGTAGGGCATGCGGTCTTTGCGGCGACTATGATCGCCCTCGGAGTCCTCGGCCTGATCAAGGGCGATTTCGTCCCGGTGTGGCAGCCGGTGCCCAAGGGGGTGCCCGGCCGCGAGGTACTGGCCTATCTCTGCGCCGTCATCTCCCTGGCATCGGGTACAGGCCTGCTCTGGCGGCGCACAGCCGCCCTCGCCGCCCGCGTGCTGCTCGGCTGTCTGCTGCTGTGGTTGCTGCTGTTCAGAGTGCCCAACGTCTTCCGCGCGCCTACGGCGCAAGATTCCTGGTCAGGTTGCGGTGAGACCGCGGTGATCGTCGCAGGCGCCTGGGTACTGTATGCCTGGTTCGCCGCCGACTGGGACAGGCAGCGCCTCCGGTTCGCCACCGGCGGCCAGGGTCTGCGCATCGCGAGGGTGCTCTACGGCCTGGCCCTGATCCCCTTCGGCGTGGCCCATTTCGCCTATGTCCAAGAGACGGCTGCACTGGTGCCTCGCTGGCTGCCATCGCATACGTTCTGGGCGTACTTCACCGCCTATGCCTACATCGCGGCGGCCGCGGCGGTGCTCATCGGGGTGTGTGCACGGCTGGCAGCCGCGCTCTCGACGTGGCAGATGGGCATATTCACGCTGCTGGTGTGGGTACCCATCATGGCGGCAGGCTCCAAAGATGCCTTCCAGTGGAGCGAGACCGTTATCTCGTTCGCGCTGACCGCCGGCGCTTGGGTCGTGGCGGATTCCTATCGCGGCATGAGCTGGCTCGCCGTGAACAAGCGCTAGCCGCGCGGAAATGAGTGGTATTCTCGATCCCGGTTGCGCGATTCAGGAGCCTCGATTTGAAGATTCTCATGCTTTTGACATTGGCATGCCTGTCTGCCTGCAGCTGGTTTCACCCACGCGCAAAGCCGATGCCCGAGCCGCCCGCGCTCATCGTGACCGGTGCTCCGGCCGGGTCGGCCTTGTTCATCGACGGAGTACAAAACGGTGAGACCGCAACGGCCAATGACAAACCGCAAGTTCTGACCGTGGCGGCGGGCGAACACATCGTGGAAGTGCGCATGGGCAGCACCGTTGTCTATCGGGAGCAGACCTATGTCGGCAGCGGCGAGCGACGCGTCATCAAGGTGCTATCCGGATCAAGCCGGCAATAGCGGCACTGGCGATTGCGGTCATCGCCCGGGCGGTTCCCGACACTGCTCTAATCAGGGCGAATGGATCGAACGGGTGTGTGCAGCCTTACTTGCCGCGGCCGCCCGTCCTGCCTCGCCTTTGGTTCGTGAGGCTTTCTGAGACGCAGCCGAGCGCGCCGCGGGGGAGCGCGCGCGTGCTGCAGAGCGCGCTTGGCGCGCGATCGCGCCCGCAGATGCAGCGTCGGTCCCTTCGCGCTTTAGTGCGCGCGCCAGTCGTTGCCGATATCATTTCGCGCGGCGACTTGGGTGTTCATGCGCCGACCGAATGGGGCGAGGCTCAAATGACGACCTGGCAGATGGAAGATGTTCTGGATGGGGCCGTTCGGACTTTGATCAACGAGCGCTGCCGGCGCGCTTATATTCACGACATGCGAGGCAGTTTGCAGGCTGTTTATTTGTCTTTTGAGGTGCTTGCTCGTTCTGCAAGAAATGACTTGCAAAATAATGTAACCCTGATCGACAGAGCCTCATCCATGGCCAAGCGCGCGGTGGAACGGCACGAAGAAGCGCTGTCTGATATCGTCAATCAAGTGACCGGACCTGAAGGCGCTGACGAGGTTGTGAACGTGCCGCAACTGGTGGAGCAAACGCTACAGTTTTTGCGGAACGATGCGCATACCCGAGGTATTACGCTGCGGCTGTCCGGCTGCGATGATGTGCTCGTACTGATTCAAAGAAACAAACTACGGTCGCTCATTTTAGGCCTGCTTGCATTGGGGATCGATACCCTGCCTGCGGGAGCGGAATTGCACATCGATTTGACCCGATCAGATTCCTTTGCGCTGCTGGAACTGCGCTCCGAAATGACTTACGGAGCCATCCGCGAGGCGAAAGAGCTTTTGTGCCATGATCCGATCAATCTTCAGCCCCAGGAACTAGTCCTCGCATTCGCGCGGCGTTGGATCGCGGCCAAGGGGGGTCGAGTGGAACTACCCTCGCCTGAAGTTGCACGAAGCGGCCTGCGCATTTATTACCCGCTGGCTGCCGCCTGAGCCGGCGAATCGCCCATGCTCACGGCGCGGCTCACAGCACGGCTCGGGGCGCGGCCAGCACTTGGACCCAGTACAAGCCGTGCTTGGAGGCGTGGCCGGGCGCATAGGCAATGCCCATCTCGGCGAAGCGGGGATCCATGATGTTTTCGCAGTGGCCCGGACTGTCGAGCCAGCCTTGCACGACTTCGTCGGCCGATTTGGGGCCATAGGCGATGTTCTCACCCACCAGTTTTTCTTGATAGCCGACGGCGCGGACTCGATCCGCGGGCGAGTGCCCGGTGAGATCCTCGTGTTCAAAATAGCCGTGCTCGGCCATGTCGGCCGCATGACCGAGGGCGACCTCCGCCAGCGTTCCGGACAACTTCACCGGCGGTGCCGGTGCAAACGCCCGCTCGCCGCAGCGCGCACCGCGGGCGCGAACCTGGTTGACCAGCTGCAGCACGCGCGAGGCGAGTACGGGCGCCTGTGAGCGAGCGGGCACCGCATAGGCGGATGCCAGCACCAGCCAGGTGTCCGAACCCCGATGATAGACGCCGATGTCGTGCAAGCCTGGATTTATGGCCGTGCGGCAGCCGGATCGCCGCAGCAGTTGCATCGTGGATGACTCCGGGCCGGTGATATGCAGGCCCGCGGCGGCTTCTGCCTTATAGCCGCTGCCTTCGGCCGCCGCCGCAAGGCTGCGCCCGGCGGCCCATTGTGCGGCCGCCCGATCCAGCATCGAGTCATGCCGCAGCAGCGGGGCCGGCGGCGAAGACCCACCGCAGCCGCCCTCTCGCAGCACCTGCACGGCGGACACCGCGTCGGCCTGCGCCCCAGGCGTCGCCGACAGTGCGCCGAGCAGGGCCGAAAGCACGCCGAGTTGCCTGAGAGATAAGTGTTTCAACGGCCTCGCTCCTGCTCACTTGAACCGGCCAGTGCTCCCTTCGTATCGAAAGCGAGCCACAGCTCAAGAGGGGCAACGCACGAAAGCGGCTTCGGATGACCTTGGGCCGCGGAACTCGTTCACAGAATTCACCGACCGTTCCACCGAGTACCGGCTTAGGCGTAGGTGTCTATCCGCGTCCCCTTCGTCGCGAGATAGCCGCGAAGCTGCTGCGAGAAGCTGGCTATGGCGCGAGCGGCGTACAACGAGCTGGCCGTAGACGTCGAATAGACCTGCGGCAAATCCGTCGTGAGGGTCGGAGGTAGTTCGGCGCTATCCGCGGCAGCGAGGTCTTGCCGATTGCGCGGCGCCCTGCCCGCTCCCTGCGCAAGCACCTTGTGCCCGATCAGGCGAAGGGGCGTCGATTCTCCGGCATCCTCCTGACCCGACTGATCCGTAGAGCGATTGGTTTGCCGTGCGGGGCCGAGCCACTCCTGACGTGGAACTCTCGAGCCTGCATCAGAGGCAAAGCTCGCCCGCGCAACGAGGCCCGAGGCCAAAGCGATGTCAGTCATTGAGCCTTCCGTAACTCGACAGCGACTCCAAGTCGCTTACGAACAGTACAGTGCAAGTATGCGCGCAGATTGAGGTTTCTGCAGAGACCCTTGCCGCATTTGCATGGCGGTAGGCAAAAGGCCTCTGTAGAGCAGGACATTGGGTTCGATAATTAAAGACATTTATCTATTACATTCTTAACTATATAATTAATATAATAATTACATGGGCCCGTGAGGCGATTGAACTTGTGCGGCTGGGGCCATAAGAGCTGCATGCGGACACCTACCGCTGAATGGGCGCCTCGAGCAAGCAGCCGAATTCCCTGGCGAAGTCCACCGAGACACGCGCATGCACCGCACCTTGACGATCGAAAAATCGCTGCGTTCCACTGAAACCGAATACGCCTTCATGCCAGATGTTGGGGTGAATGTAGAGTCCGTGGCGGCCGTCGCAGCGGAAACAGACGAAGCGCTGCGGCGTGATATCGTCGCCCGGGAGGGCCAGCGGCACGTAGAAGGGCCGAGGGTCGAGCGGAAAGAATAATTGCCCCCCGTCCGGATGATAGTTGGCATGCCACAACATCATACGGCGGGGGTCGCCGGCGTCGCGTTCACCACCGGCATTGCGACGCTGTCGAGCCCTGCAGGCAGTTCGGGGTTCAGATAATCGATCGGTGCGCGGCTCACTGCGGCTTCGCGCCGCCTGTGTAAGTCACGTAGTACTTTTTGTAGCCCTTCGTGGACCAGTGGCCCTTCCAGCCCTTGGGCATGGCAACGCCCTCGCCTGCATGCGCCTCGAGCACCGTGCCGTCCGCCGAGGTCAGCGTCACTGCGCCGGCGAGAAAGAACATGAATTCATCGTCCTCGTAGGAATCGATGTCCTGCTCGGATGGGCCGGCATCGTACAGTCCCATCTCGACCTTGCGGTCCTTCGATCGGAGCAGCAGCACATCGGTGGCCGGCCCGTCCGGCCCGCTCTCCTTGACGGCGGTCTTGCCGGAAAACACCGGGCCCGCAGCGTCGGCGGAAGTGACCTTGACGGGTTTCGAGGTGACGAGGGGCTTGGCCGGCGGATCCGCCCAGACCGCCGTCGCGCCGAGAAGCATCATCGCCATACCGATCGTGGCCGGTTTCATGAGGGGATCTCCGTCCTTTAATTATCGTCGCAGTCTATATGGACGGATCGATGAGTGCGGGAACTTTCCTCGACGAAATGTATCGTAATTTTCAGTGAAGTATTGCGAGAGAGTGCCGGACGAAGGAGGCACTGATGAGTAAACTGCCGACCGCTCTTGTGTTGTGCGCCGCCCTCCTGATGACAGCCTGCGGCACCGCCGAATACGACTGGAATAAGGCGATGGCCGCCGGCACCCTGGCCGCCTATCGAACATTCGTAGAAAACCACCCCACCGACCGGCGCGCTGACGATGCGCGCGGGCGAATCATGGGCCTGCAGGATGACCAGGCCTGGAGGATGGCGCAGGCGTCCCATAGCGTCGCAGGCTATCGAGAATACTTGCGAACGGAGAGCGGCGGAATTCATGCCGCGGATGCGCAATACGAAATAACCGGGTTGGAACGCGCCGCGGCTTGGAAGTCTCTTCAAAGTGAGGAATCCGCGACGTCATTGAAAGCGTTCCTGCAGAAGTATCCCCAGGGCATGGAATCCAACGAGGCGCGCCGCAAGCTCAGTACGCTCGAAAGCCGCGCCATCGGGCCGCCGCGAAATCGCGCCTAGCCTAATCGGTTGTATCGGTAGCGGTGCGTTTGAAGTCGCTCAAGCTGACCTGCGGAAAGTACCACCCCAGCGGCCGGCGCACCCACCATGCGCCCGTCAGGGCATGGGTGCGTTCATCCGCGAAACGATAGTCGTAGAGTTGCGCCCGCACGTATTTGGGGACACTGCCGGCAAAGGGATTGGAATCCAGCAAGCCGAGCACCGGCGGGCTTCCTTCGAGCAGGCGCTCCATGAGGCTGATGATCCATGGATTGTCTCTGATGCTGCCGAGGGCGGCGAACCACATCTGCCAGTCGAGGCGCGGCTGATGCGGAATATTCCATTGTGGGGGCCTGGACACCGGCCCCGGTTTGTAGCGGAAGACATATTCGCGCCAGAGCTGCCCGTCGGCCGAGCCCTCGATCACGATCTCCGGCCGCGTCGTCGTCATGACGGCAAATAAGCCATAGGGATTTACGATCAGAAAGGGTGAGACGGCCCGCGTAAAGGCGCCGAGCCCCGGCAAATCGCTGCGCCTCACCGTCTCCCAGATCCGGTTCAGACCGACGGGCACCAGGACGAGCGCGAGCACGCTGGCGATGGCCGTTGCTCTGCGGCTCGGGAGCCGCGCATGCCCTTGCGCCCGTGAGTCCAGCCGGCGCGGGATCACGCGGCGCAGCGCAGCGTCATCGAACAGAAAGACGCATAACAGCATGGTGAGCAGGTTGAAGAAGTTGTAATTGCCGGTGAGCGTGATCAGCAATTGCAGCAGCAGTATGCAAGCGGCGGCCGCGGCTCGAAGGCGTCGCGGCAGGAAGATGAGAAACACGCCGCCGAGCTCGATTCCCAGAGTGGCGGCTGTTCCCGCGGTGAGCAGCCAGGACGGCCAATGCGCGACATACCACGCCAGCGGGGTCGGCAGCGGCTGAGTCCAGAAGTGATACTCGAGGGCCGTCAAATTGTGCCAGGTGGGGTCGCCCGACAACAGCTTCACGATGCCCGACATGAACACATAGCGGAACACCAGCCAGCGGAACAGCCAGATGACTATCCTGGATCCGCCCGTTAGAAATATCGCCAGAAACCCCACTTCGAGCAGCAGGGAGTCCCACTGGAAGGTCATGAACGCCTGTCCGGCATAGACGTAGGACAGATAAAGCACGAATAGGCCCATGAGCGCGGGCCGAGTGAACTTGCCCACGGCAACGAGCAGTCCCAGCAGCACGCCGGCGACCGTGCCTGCCAGCAACGCAGCATCGCTCGTATTCACCCAGAACAGTGTGGGCAGCACCCCGTACGCCCAGCCGCCGAGTGCTGCGCGCGCCGCCGGCAGGTACTCGCGCAGCGGCAAAATTCCTGCGTGGCCAATCAGCCCCAGGACCTGCACGCCCAGCGACGCGAAAGCTGCGACGTAGATCAGGCCGAACATCCGCAGAAAGATCCAGCTCACCAGCGCATAACGCTCCTCCTGCAGCGCAGGTCCCCACAGCAGGTGGGTGAGCCAGTTCAACAATCCGCGGCGCCGGGCGAGGCCGGCGTACATCCACTCAGCGATGGGCCCAAAGCCGGGCAGCCTCGTATAGCACCACCACCACGCCGCGCGACCCGGTACCCCGCGCAGCACGCGGAAGGTCGCCGCCGCGCCGGAATACACCGTGCCGTCGGCTTCGATCAGCTGAATGGCCCGCTGAAACGCCTCCACGGAGATGGCCGGGAAGTCGGGCGCGGCCTCCTGATAGGGACGAAACACGACGCGCCCCTGGGTCAGCCCCTGCCAATAGACAACCCAGTAGCGGCAGATGCCGCATTCGCCGTCGTACACCAGTGTGGAAGCGTCCAGTGACATTCGGCGCCCTCTGAGTGAATTTTATCAGCTACCGAGGTCGTCCCGGCGCATCGGTCGCTGGCGGCCTTCGGGATCAGCTGGCCTTGTTGCGCCGCGTTTATTTTAGCTCGACCACCTCGTGGTCTTCCAGGTGCGGATCGTCCTTCAGAACCGTGGCTATTACCGTATATCCGGTAAGCGGATTACCGTGCCGGGCTGATATCACTCGGTGCGCAGCGGCCGTACCCTGGCCTTGACGGACCCTATAAGTTCGTCCGAAGGATAAGAGGGTGAGCCCGAAGCCGTGCAATGTGCGGGTAATTATTCTTGCCGGCGGCGAAGGCCGGCGTGACGCACGTGCTGGCGTGATGTGTATGGCATCCCTGCGAACGCGCCCGATTCCGGTTTCGGCTACTGGCGGCCATCCGCCGATGCCGGGATCGGGATGCGACCAGTCCAGCGCATCGTCGAGTAACCCGACGAGACACGGGCCGCCGAGTCGATTCACGGAGGAAACCTGGAACAGCGGCTGCTTCTTGACAGCTCATTGAACAGAACATTATAGAAATTGCAAAGGGGAAGTCCGCTGAAGTACCTATTGGGAAACGATGCGCTTCTCTCCGTCTATCCCATGTCGCTCAACGATCGGTTGACGCAATTGCATAACCGTGAGGGCTTTATCTATGCCGGCGCGCACCTGTTGGAAGGTATCGGCCCAGGGGAGCGATGGGCGTTTCTGCTCTCTTTGCAGGTTAATTTTTGGAAGGTCGTCAACCAAGCCCTGGGGAGTGAGGTTGGCGATAGGCTCTTGATCTGCGCAGCCGCTTCGTTACGCGATGTGTTTCGGCGCTCGGCCATCATCGGCCGACTCTCGGCGGACCGGTTTGCGGTATTGGCGCGAGTCGCAAGCCCCTTCTCTTGCACGGCGCTGGTCAGGCGCCTTACTGATGTCGCTGACCAGCGCAGTCCGACGATACACGGACTTCCTTTATCGTTGAGCGGTGGCATTACGCAGTTCGATCCGCGATGTCGCGTCTCGATCCCGCATCTTTTGTACCACGCGAATGTGCGCATGAACGCGCTGGGCGCCGGCAACCGCGGGGGCATGTCGTGACCAAGGCGGTCTTGCTGCTGGGGCCCGACGGTATCGCGAGCGTGCCGCCGATTCTGTGCGCCGACAACGCTGATGAGGCTCGACAAGTCGGCATTCCATTCTTTGATGAGATCATTGCGCAATTAAGTGGCGGCAAGGAAATTCGGTCAAACGGAGACTCTGGTTTCGAGCTATACGAGAACGGACAGCGTGTGGGATCGCTCGAAATCTTCGAATCGCCCAGCTTCGATGCGGAGGAAAAAACCGAACCCTGACCCGCATCCCCGGTGCAGGGCATTCTTGGGCCGATTCAACCCCCCTGAGCGATGAGGTACCGTAAACTAGAGGTTTGCAGCCACTGGACGGGGCAACCATGGGCGTTAAGCGGGCAAAAAGGCCGGCCAGGATCGTGCAATCGCCTACCCGTGCGGCGCGAGGGACCCGTGCAAAGAAGTCCGATTCATCTCCGTGCGTGGTAGCCATCGGGGCCTCTGCCGGCGGTTTTGACGCATTGGTCGAGCTTTTACGCCGATTACCGGCGAACAGTGGTCTTGCCCTCATCATACTTCAGCATTTGAGCCCCTCACCGAAGAGCCTATCGGCGGAACTTTTCTCACGGCACACCTCGATGACGGTTTGCGCGGCTGCAGACGGCATGCGTCTTGAAGCGAATTGTGTGTACACGACACCGGCGGATCAGGATATTCGCGTCAAGGCGGGTCACATACGCCTCTCAAAACCAATCGAAGCGCATGGCCATCGGTTGCCGGTCGATCACTTGTTCCGCTCTCTCGGGCAGGATCAGCGAGAGCGTGCCATCGGCATCATCCTGTCGGGAACCGGAAGCGATGGAACGCTCGGGTTAAGAGACATCGTAGCGAACGGCGGTATCGTCCTCGTACAGGCGCCGGAAACCGCCCAATTCGACGGCATGCCGCGAAGCGCCATCGCCACAGGCCTCGTCGGGTACGTACTTCCGGTGAGGAAGATGCCACGCGTCTTGGTCGGTTACGCACGGCACTCCTACGTTCGTGCACCGAGCCGGGTAGCCCCACGCCCGCGGCGCGGCGATCCGGTGGCGATGATTCTCGGCCTGCTAAAGGCAGGTCACCGGCAAAGCTTTGCCGGCTACAAGCAGGCGATGGTCCTGCGCCGTATCGAGCGACGAATGGGTCTGCTCAATATTCCTACGCTTCACGAATACGCCCGTCGCGTAAAGCGCAATGCTGCGGAAGCGACGGCTTTGCGCAAAGATCTTCTCATCGGCGTCACCGAGTTCTTCCGCGACCGTCCTGCCTGGGACGCGTTCGATGAGGAGGTGCTGCGCCCCCTCATTGCTGCAAAGAAGGCCGGGGAGCCCATCAGAGCATGGGTCGCGGGCGCAGCCACCGGCGAGGAAGCCTACACGCTCGCCATCCTGATTTTGGCTCGCCTCAAAGCCGCGCGCAAGCGTTGCGGCGTGCAAATATTCGGCACCGACGCGAACTTAGACTCTTTGAACTACGCGCGCGCCGGGCGCTACCCGCTCGGCATTCGGGCTCAAGTCGGCGAGGAGCTGTTAAAAAAATACTTCGAGCTCGTCAAAGACGATCATCACTATCAAGTCAACGCCGAGGTACGCGAAAGCGTCATATTCGGCGAGCACGACCTGCTCGCCGATCCGCCTTTCTCACGCTTGGATATTGTCACCTGCCGCAATGTGCTGATTTATATCGAGCCGGTGATGCAGGCGCGCGTCTTGATGTTATGCCATTTCGCACTGCGTTCTGACGGGCACCTCTTCCTGGGCAGCGCCGAGACGCTCGGCGTACACGGAGCGCTGTTTAAAACCATCGACCGCAAATGGCACATTTATCGACGAATCGGCAGCACCCCGCGCGATAAGATCGAATGGCCCGCAGGCGCCCCACGGTCGCCCGCATCACCGGCACTCCCCGAGCCGCTGAGCCAAGCGGCCCGTCTCGCGCTGCACGACGACTTGGCACGCAGTGCATTGCTCGTCCCAGACCCTGCCCTGCTCCCTCGCCCATCCGCCTCGGCGAACGGCCGGTTACAGCAACAATTGCGCATGACCCAGGAGGATTTGCGAAGCGCGGTCAGTCAATTGAAAATCTCGAACGAGGATTTGCGGGCATCGCACGAAGAGACGATCTCCAGCAATGAAGAGCTACAGTCGCTGAACGAGGAGCTGGAGAGTTCCAAAGAGGAGTTGCAGTCGGTCAATGAAGAACTAAATACCGTCAATACGCAGCTGCAGACCAAAGTCACCGAACTGGAAGTGGCCAACACGGATTTGCGCAATCTCCTTGCGTCCAACGAAGTGGCGACCATCTGCATCGATCGCTCCTTTCGAATCAAATGGTTCACCCCTGCCGCTCATCAGCTCTTCAACTTGTTGCCGGCCGATATTGGACGACCCATCACGGATTTGAGCTTGGCCACGCTCGATTCGACCTTGATGGAGAATGCGCGAGCGGTATTGCAAGGCCAGACGCCGCGATCTCAGGAGCTCAAGCACAAAGGTTATTTGCTTCGACGTATCGTCCCGTACCGCACGGACAGCCGACAGATCGGCGGAGTCGTGGTCACCTTCGCCGATATCTCGGAGGCCAAACGCGCCTCGCGCGCAGAAATCGAGGAAAAAGCCAAAGTCAACATGCAGCTCGAAATCAGGGTACGGGAGCGCACCGAGGAACTCGGACGCCTGGCGCGGGAACTGGCGCTGGCCGAAGTGCGCGAACGACAGAGCATCGCACGCGATCTGCACGATGGCTTGGGACAGGAATTGAATGCCGTTTCGATCAAGCTCGATGCGCTGCGAAACAGCCACGAATCGCCGGCCTCGCGGCCGGCGCTCGATGAGATCGCTCAATTGCTCGAGGGCGTGGTGCGTGAGATGCGAAGCCTGACCGCTCAGCTCAATCCGCCGGTTCTCGAGCAATTGGGCTTGGTGCCGGCGCTCGAGTGGCTGACCGAAGAGATGCGGAAAACCTATCGCCTGGAGGTTTCGTTCGAGGATGACGAAGCGCCCAAGCCATTGGATTCCGTGATGGCCTCGATCTTGTTTCGCGCGGTACGGGAACTGCTCATCAATGTAGCGCGGCACGCGAACGTCAACGTCGCGAATATCACCACCCATCGAGAGGGCAATCGACTGACCGTGAGCGTGAAGGATCGAGGTGCTGGATTTGCGTCGGGCTCGGCAACCAATGGTTCGATCGGCTTCGGGTTGGCGACCCTGCGCGAGCGGATCGCCCATATCGGCGGTTCGTTTCAGATCAAATCTGCGCCCAAGCGCGGCACTACGGCGACTATCCAAGTGCCTTTAGCCAAAAAATGAGGCGCATTCGCGTCATGCTGGTCGATGACCATCCCTTGATCCGCGAGGCGATTGGCCATCTTGTGGCCGGCGCCCCCGACTTTGAATGCGTCGGTGAGGCGGCCGACGGACAGGAATGCCTGGCGCGCATCGAGGAATTGCGTCCCGACATTTTGGTGCTGGATATCGCCATGCCTCACATCAATGGAGAGCAGGTGGCGCGGGAGGTGCGGCAACGGCATCCGGAGCTGAGGATTGTCGCCCTGAGCGGGTATACCGACCGGCAATTCGTGCGCGCGATGAGCAAGGCAGGCGTGAAAGGCTACGTAGTCAAATCCGCTTCGGGACGGGAATTAATCCACGCGCTGCGCGCGGTCGCGAGCGGAAAGCGCTACCTATCCCCGGAGGTGACCGGAGCGGTCATGGAGTCGTGGGATGAACCGTCGCCGGGTATGGATCCATCGCAGCCTCATGCCTTGGGCAAGCGCGAGAAAGAGGTATTGCGGCTCATCGCTGAGGGTCAACGCAGCGCCAGCATCGCCATCACCATGGACATCGCGGTCGCCACCGTAGAGGCACATCGGCGAAATATCTTGCGTAAATTGCAGCTTCACAGTGCCGCGGAATTGACTCGTTATGCCATCCGACACGGGATCGTCCCCCTGTAATTGACCCCTGCAGTTCTAGGCAGGCGGAGCTCGCACCAGTCCCCGCTTGCCGCGCCGGCGTCCTGATGCGTAAAACAGAGCGCCCAACAAGAGCAAAAGCATGACATCGCGTGTCTCGGCCCAGGACGAGCTGGCCAGCAGCCACGCGATCAGCGCCAGCGCCGCACAAGGAATAGCCGGCCCCCCCGGCAGCACGAAGCGCGCCGCGGGTGCACCCGCCATGCGCCGCAGCTTCGGCAGAGCCGCGCAGGTGACCGAAAATACCAGCAGCCGCGAGATGGTACTCACCGTCAGCAGGTAGACGAAACTGCCGCTCAGCGTCAGCGCCAGCACGAGGATGCCGCAGAGCACCACCGACACATGCGGAGTGCGGTAGCGCGGATGGACCGCGGCGAGCGGCCGGGGCAGCTGCCCCGCCACGGCCATGGCGTAGGGCAGGCGCGAGACCGTCAGCAGGGTCACATGCAGGGTGCCGACCATGGACAGCAGCGCGCCCAGCGTGATCAGCGATGCGCCGCTTGGCCCGAGGAAGGTGGCCGCCGCCTCGACGATGGGCCGCTGCGACTCGGCCAGCCGCGGCAGCGTGCCCACACAGACCACTTGTATCAGCAGGTAGAGGACGGCAACGGCCGAGAGGCCGGCAATGAGGGCAAACGGAAGATCACGCTGGGGGTTGCGCGTCTCGCCCGCCGTGACCACCACGCTCTCCCACCCCATGAAGGCAAACCCGAGCAGCAGCACCGCTTGCGCGAAGTGTGTATTCAGAGGCACCGGGCCGTGAGCGAAGCGCGCCGCATGCATGTGCCAGAGACCGAACGCGGTGAAGATGAGCAGGGGGGCCAGCTTTCCGACCGTGGCGATGTTGCCGAACAGCGCCGCACGCTTGATGCCGAAATAGTGAATGACGGAGAGCGTGCCCAGGATGAGCACCGCGCTCACCACACGCCCTTTGCCCTGATTCCAGCTGGGATCAAAAAAGGCTGAATATTCGAGCAAGAGGTTGGCGATGGCACAGCACCCTGTCACTCGCGCAACCCATAGCAGCCAGCCGGTCAGGAAGCCGGCGAAAGGCCCGAAAGCCGTGCCCGCATACACGAACGGTCCGCCCGTCTCGACGAAGCGGCTCGCCACCTCCGCGAAACAGAGGATCACCAGGCCGATGACGGCCGCGCAGACGAGGATGGCCCAAAGGCCGTACACGCCGAGCAGCAACTGCACTTTGGCCGGCAGGCCGAAGATACCGGCGCCGACGATGCCATTGATCACGAGAGCCAGCAGATCCCATCGCCCGAGAACGCGCAGCAGCCCCGTCTCGACGCGGGAGCCCGTCGAATGTTGTGTCACCCGGCCGAATATAGACTACGCCGGATGCAAAGGCACCCGGCCGGGTCAGCGGCAGAACTCGCTATGCTCGCCGCACTCGTGCCATGAGTGTTCGTGGTAGTAACGATGATGATCGTGGTCGTAGAAGCCTTCGCGCGGCTCGGCGACGACGCAAGCGGATGCAAGCGCAATCAGCCCCGCCAAGAAGCTGCCTTTGATGACGCGTTGTGTGGTTTTCATTATTGCTCCAGGGCTGTTGACGATCAAAGCATAGCGTGCGCCGCCCCGGACACCCGTCCGTGTTCTTCCAACCCTTGCTGTAAGCATCGCTCCTACATCGCTCCCGAGGGTAGTGCGGAATGGCCCGTAAAGAGACTAGAATCCCCGGTGACCCGGTAACCTGCGCGGGGGAGATAACGTGGGGACTTCACGGCAAATACGCTACGGCGTTTTGGGGTTGGGCCTCTCAGCGTTCTTTGGCTTGTGGAACCGGGCCTTGGCCGACCCACCGGCTGCCCCGCCGCCGAACCCTCCGGCCGGCGACGTGCCGAAGTATCTCCCGCAGGACGGCTTCTTCTCGTCGCTGAAACAAGCGGCCAAACAGGGTTACGACCACGAAGTGGTGCGCGGTCACTTCGACCTCGGATCGCCGCCGAATCTGCACCGCTACTATTGCCTGCTGGACACCAGGACGGGTGAGAAAGAACCCAACGGCGTGCTCGGCGACACGGTAAGCCTGGCCGACGGCAAGACGGGCATCAAGAATAGTTCCGTCTCCATGTACACCTGTGCCAGTGCAGAACGGCAGGGGATGCTGGTCACCGCGGGATACGGCCTCGATGCAGCCAAGCGCGCCACGGTTGAACTCCCCCGCGAGGCGCTGCCGCCGGCTCCGACACCCGCCGCAGCGCCGGCGGCGCCCGCGGCATTACCCGACACAGTCAAGTTGTCGCCCAATCAGATCGACATCGGCGGCGTGAAATTGGGAATGTCGCCCGATGAGGTGCGGGCGGTGCTCAAGTCCAAGAAACTCCTCGACTACACCGAGTCCGCCGAAACGCTCAGCTATTTGGATTCGGCCAAGGGGGCCGTGCAGGCGCTACCCAACGGGCGTTTCGTGAACGTCATTGCCGCGTGGACGCCGCCGTCCGCGCCGGCCGCTGATTCCTACCGGGTGGATGGGGAGTCCTACGAGGTCCTGTTCACGCCGGTCCCGGGTCGGGAGCAGGTGATGGGAGTGATCCACTCGGTGGGCTATTCGCCCGCCAATGCCATTCACGAAATCGCTCTCGAGAATGGCTTGACCCAGAAATACGGCGGCTATCCCGAGGCGGACGGACTGCCCGCCTCCCCCACCTGGCGCGTTCAGAGCGACGGCAATCTGCGGGTCGGTGATCCGTGCAATCGTCGCGGAACATTAGGAGGCCTCGGCTCGTTGAATGTCGCGGCCACGGCCCGCGAGAATCTGGCGTTGAAATGGACGGCGGAGGATTTCAAGTCGCAGATCGAGCACTGTGGCGTCGCGATCGTGACGGAAGACCATTTCACGGCGAACGGCGGTGCCCTGCGTGCCGATCGTCTCGTCACGCGTTTCACCGTGACGGCCTACAGCCCTTCCATCGGTTTCGAGGGCGCCACGACCGCAGGACAGCTGATTCACGCAGCGGGCGGCTCCGTGCGCAAATCCGACACCAAGGCCCTGCCCGCCTCCAGCCTTTGACGGAGGGCCCGGCGCTCAAAGGTTCGTGGCCGGCGCATACAGGCCGGCAGCGGCCGAGGCCTCCGCGCGCACGCAATTACGCCCCGCGTGCTTGGCCGCGTAGAGCGCCGCATCCGCGCGCCGAAGCATGCTGCTCACCGTGTCCGTGCCCGTCGAGGTCGCAATGCCGATGCTGACCGAAATGCGCCTCTCGCTCAGCCAAGCCGACAGGTCGATGGTGGGCACCTGCGCACGAATGTGCTCGGCCGTCAGTTGAGCGGCGTGCGCGTCCGTATTGGGCAACACCACGACGAATTCTTCTCCGCCCAGGCGTCCCAGGAATGCGGGTTCAGCGACCGCGTTGCGCAGCGTCGCGGTGAACAGCTGCAATGTCAGGTCGCCGACCGGATGACCGTGCTGATCGTTGATGCTCTTGAAGTGATCGATGTCGATGACGAGGATGGAGCATGGCGGCGTGCCGCGTTGCTGTAACAGGGTATCCAGAAAAGTCAGTACGGCGCGGCGATTGGGGGCGCCGGTGAGTTCGTCGGTCATTGCCAATGTGCGCATATGGCGGGCGCCGCGCCGTTGGCGCAGCACCAAAATCGTCAGCAGCGCGAGCAGCAGCAAGCTCAGCAGAATGACGGCCGTCTGCAAGGCGTTGGCCCGCCGCTCTTCGGCCAGCGCCTTCTCATTGGCCGCATTCTGGCTCAGCAGCAAGGTGTTTTCCTTTTCCTTGGTTGCCGTGTCGAATTCGACCTTGAGCGTCGCAAAACGCTGATCCAGCTGATTGTGCAGCAGCTCCTCCGAGGTGATCTGCGCCTCGCTGCGGTACTTGTAGGCACTTTGCCAGTCGCCCATTTGGGCCTGCACCACCGCCAGTTCGCCGTAAGTCGCCACCAGTTCTTCGAGCGAATTGGCCTGCTTGAACGCTGCCGCGGATTGTTCGAGCGCCGACAGCGCCTCGGCGCCGCGCTGCTCCTGCTGCAGCGCCGTGCCGCGAGCCAGTTGAATTTGCGCATTCAGCCGCGAGTCCGGCACCCGGCGCTGCAGCTCGCCGGCCTGCGCCAGCAGGCGCAGAGCGCCGGCCGGATCTGCATTGGCGTTCTGCACCGACGCGAGACCGAGCAACCCATAGGCCTCTCCCCGGATGTAATTGATTTCGCGGCTGAGCGCGAGACAGCCGGAGAACCCCGCCCGTGCCGCATCCCATTGGGCGAGTTTGCGGCGCGCTCGTCCGAGGTTGTACAGCGTCACTGCCTCATCCCGGCGCAGGCCCGCATCGTGCTGCTGGCTTCGCGCACGCTCATAGATTTGCGCCGCCTGTTCGTAGTCTCCCATCTTGTTGTAGATCGTGGCGATGGTGTTCAGCACCGTCAGCGAATGCTGCGGCATGTGGAATGCGATCGAACAATTCCTGCGAGCGCCGCACATCGCCCATGCCCGCCGCATATTCGCCCTGTAAGGCGCGCAGATAGCCGCGCGAGAACAACGCCTCGGCCAGCATCTCCTCATCGTTCGCGGCAGTGGCCGCCGCGACCGCCTCGTCGAAATCCGTCCCGGCATGCGCATTGTCGCCGGCGGCCTCGAAAGTCTCGCCCTGGCAGGTCAGTACCCCGGCGCGCAGGCCCTTGCGGCGCGCCTGGGAGAGCAAGGCATTGGCGGCATCGATCTGCTGCTTGCGCCCTGCTTCCGTCGCGCTCCGAATAGTAGTCGCACAGCAAAAGCCGCGCGCGAATTTCCAAGTCGGCATCCGGGTGCTGCCGTACCTTCTCGAGCGCCCGTTCGGCATCCTGCTTGCTCTCATCGGGATTGTCGCGCATGGCCAGGGTGCCGTGTTCGATGAGCGACAGAGCGGAATCGTCCTGCGCCGCGCATACAGGCATGCACGGCAGGGTCAACAATAGCCATCCTGTCATTATGCGATATCGCAAGCTACGCACCCCTATTGCGGCCCGCAGGCCGCGCAGCTGACAATTATAGAGGTCTACGGGGAGCATTCTCCCAGATTGTTCAAGGGTTTGCGCGCTATCTCTCAGTAATCACGTGCGCGAAACAGCGGCGACAACCCCGCCTTCGATGACACCGCGTACTCGGCCATCAGGAACGCCGCGGCATTCCAGGATTGACCCGGCATGCCCCTGGGCAGGAGCGTTTTCCCATGCAGCCACTCCGTAAAAGCCCAGTTTCCCAGCGCACAGGCGCGCGCCAATTTGACCAGCTCCGCCCGCGCCGCCTCGAGCCGCCCGGTCGCCGCAAGCGCGGCTATCCAAAACCCGCCGACCATGGGCCATATACCGCCATTGTGGTACTGCCATACGTGGTTCTGCCGGTGCCGCGACATGTAAGCCCGCCACAGCGCGCTGTCTTGCTTGATCGGGCGAGTCACCGCCCGCACGGGGTACGGATCGTTCACATGGGCCGCGGCGAGCGCGTCCAGAGTGCGCCTGCTCGCCCGCGCGTCAGCCAGGCCCAAAAGAACGGCCAGCACATTGCCGAAGACATCTCCCTCCTCGCCGAAGAACGAGAAGTTGACGAAGCTCAGGTACAAATCGCGATCCCGGCCGCGCCGCAGCGCGTAATCATTGAGCAGGCGCGCACGGCGATACGGCGCGATACCCGCCGAAAACGGGTGGAACAAGCCATTGAAGTTACTGTAAGTCTCCCGCACATGCGCGATGCCATAGAGCCGTTTCACGAAATACCAGAGCGCATTCGTATAGAGCACGAAGCCCGAGCGCGGCATGATGTCGGCCCAATCGCTGGCTTCGTTTTGCTGCAGCAAGAAAAACCGCTGATGCTCCTGGGCCAGCAGCCACTGAACGGCGAGCCGGATGCGCTTGGCATATCGCCGGCGAAGGCCGCCGCTGCGCAATCTTCCATCCAGGAACGCCAGCGCGATGAGCCACCACAGCGTCGAATCGATGCACCCCAGGTACCAGAAATCCGGTTCCTGCCTGTGCAGATCCACGAATTTCGCTATCTGCCCGTTCGGCGCCTGATGCGCCGCCAGCGTGTGCAGGCCCGCCGCAGCTGCGCGCTGCAGCGTGCGGTCCCCGGACACCGCCATCCCGATGGCGCAGACCGCCGCGTCTCTGCCGAACACCGCCGTATAGCCGCGCTTCTCGGCCTTCGGGCCGGGAGAGGCGGCCAGGATACCGGCGGGTGTCAGATTTTGCTTCAATAGCGCGATCGACTGCGCACGGCAGGTTTCCAGCAACGCTTGATCGCCCGGGAGTTTCATCGCGCGGACTCGCTTATCCTGGCGTCAAAGCGGGAGCGGCGATCAGCATGGCGTTAAGCTAAACCAGCGGGGCTGCTCTGGCAACACGGCGCGTGCATCATCCTCTGGTCGCTGTTCGGCCGTGTCGATCCGGGAGCGGCTGGTTCGTCGTTCACAGAAGCGGATGGCGATGAACGATTACGGGCTGCATACAGGAGAACCGCCGATGAAAGTCTTGGTGCTGGTCAAAGCCAGCCTGGATAGCGAAGCCGGCGTGATGCCGAGCGAGGCGCTGCTGGGCGCCATGGGGAAGTTCAACGAGGAACTGGTCAAAGCGGGGGTGCTGCTGGCGGCCGAGGGTCTGCGCCCGAGCGCCGACGGCAAACGCGTACGGTTCTCAGGCGACACACGGACCGTCATCGACGGGCCTTTCGCCGAGACCAAGGAACTCATCGCCGGCTTCTGGCTGTGGCAGGTCAAATCCATCGATGAGGCCGTCGAGTGGCTGAAGCGCTGTCCGAACCCCATGCCGGGCGAAGCGCAGATCGAGATTCGTCCGGTGTTCGAGATGGAGGACTTCGCCAAACACCGAGGGCAACATTGAATTACGAATCCGGCATTCACCGCACGGTGGAGGCGGTCTGGCGCATGGAGTCGGCCAAAATCATCGCGAAGCTGGCCAGAATGCTGCGCAATGTCGGGCTCGCCGAAGAGTTGGCACAGGATGCACTCGTGTCGGCACTGGAGCAGTGGCCGCGCACCGGCTCGCCGGATAATCCGGGCGCCTGGCTGATGGCCACCGCCAAGAACCGCGCGCTCGATGAACTGCGGCGGCGCAAGCTGGTGGAGCGCAAGAACACGGCCATCGCACTCGAAGCGCCGCTGCTGGGTCAGGCAGCCCCGCAACCCGAGGAGGCGGCCGATGATGATATCGGCGACGATGTGCTGCGCCTGACCTTCATTGCCTGTCATCCGGTGCTCGCGACCGAGGCGCGCACCGCGCTCACGCTGCGTCTGCTCGGCGGCCTGACCACGGCGGAAATTGCCCGGGCCTTTTTGGTGGCGGAGCCGACGATTGCCCAGCGGATCGTACGCGCCAAGCGCACGCTCGCCGAGGCGCGCATCCCATTCGAGGTGCCGCGCGCCGAAGAGCGGGCCGAGCGCCTGTCCTCGGTGCTCGAGGTGATCTATCTGATATTCAACGAGGGCTACGCCGCGACAGCGGGCGATGACTGGATGCGGCCGGCTCTGTGCGAGGAGGCGCTGCGGCTGGGGCGTATCCTGGCGGAACTCGTGCCCCGGGAGCCGGACGTGCACGGCCTGGTTGCGTTGATGGAGATTCAGGCATCCCGCATCGGCGCGCGCACCGACGCGGCCGGTGATCCGATTCTACTGCTGGAACAAAATCGAGGACGCTGGGATCAGTTGCTCATCCGACGGGGACTCGCCGCTCTGCAGCGCTCCGAAACGCTGGGCAGTGCGCTCGGACCCTATGCCTTGCAAGCGGCCGTCGCCGCCTGTCATGCGCGCGCACCGACCGCGGCGCAGACCGACTGGAATCGAATCGTCGCACTGTACGATGCGCTGGCACAGCTCATGCCGTCACCGGTGGTCGAGCTCAACCGGGCCGTCGCCGTGTCCATGGCCTTCGGCCCGGCGGCCGGACTCGACCTGGTGGATGCCTTGGCCGCCGATACTCGTCTGAATGACTACCATTTGCTGCCGAGCGTCAGAGGCGATCTGCTCGAGAAGCTCGGTCGCTTTGCCGAAGCCCGCACGGAGTTCGGGCGCGCGGCGGCCCTGGCAAAGAATGGGCGCGAACGCAGCTTGTTGCTCGGGCGCGCGGCCGCCTGCGGAGCAGGGTTTCAATAGCCGGTGCCGTGACCTTATGGCTTCAGCTTCGCGTCGAGCAGCGCCACCAGCCATGAAGACGAGCACTCCGGGCCAGGGGCCGGCGCCCTGCGGGCGGTACTCGTAGCTCGGGCACGTGCCGTCCTTGGTTTTGAGGTTGATCTTGATCATGGCGGCAATGCTAGCTCGGCTCAAGTCGTCTGCGCAAACCACGCCGTGGCGTGCATGGCGAGCATGCCGGAGGGCCCTATGGCTCTCAGTTCCACACGATCCTGCTCGGGTTTGCCCATGAATTGCACGGGTTGATTCACATAGAGCGGGCTGCGCGCACGAAACTCGAAACGGGCGATTCGGCCCACTTGATTCGATGACAACAGCTGGGCCAGCACGATGGCAACCAGCGGCCCTTGCACGACGCGTTCCGGATAGCCCTCCTCGCGCTGCGTGTACAACTGGTCGAAATGAATGAGATGCGAATTGAACGTCAATGCGGAAAACCGCATGAGCATGACCGGGTCCGGGGTCAATGACAGGGCCCATGGGTCGGCGCCCGGGGTCTTCGTGGCGAACTCATCGTTCGGCGCCGGCTGGGCCGGCACCGGACCCTGCAGATACACGATATCCCGCTCCTCGCGCACGCACAGCCTATCATGCTGAAAGTACTGATGCTCCACGGTGAGAATTTGAAATGGCCCATGCCGTCCCTGGGTGTCGCGCCGTCCCAGCACTCGCTCGGCCATTTGCGCCCGCACCCCGATCTGCAACGGCCGGATGAATTCCGTCCGAGCGGCGGCGAACAGGCGCCGCCGCCTCAGGGTGGAATCCGCCCACTCCTGATTGACCATATGCCCGTCGGGGCCGATGGCGGATCGCGCCGCGGTGGGCAAGAAATACAACCAATGCCACAGCGGCGGCAGCTCCGCGGGTGGGGCCGCCCGCGCCGCCATTCCCAGCGTGGCATCCAGCGCTTGAACCGGCCACGGATCCAGATTTGATTCAATCATTGTCGCCGCAGTATGCACCTTTGGCTGACCGCCGATCCATATGCTCATCGGTCATACCATTGTTCGCCGCTCGGGAAATCCAATCGTCCAAAGACATCCGGCGACATCATCCAGGCGAAAATCTGCGCCGCCCAGGATTGATGCATGGACACGTTGGGATGGCCTTTGGGATCGATCTCACAGGCATCCGCCTTTCCCTTCGGGTCGTACACGCGCAGGAAGAGGATCTTCTTTTGCTGCTCCTCGGGCAGCAAGCCGACCACCTGGTCGTAGGCCGCTCTCCAGGCCGGGATGGTCGGATCGATGTAATCGAGCAGAACGATCTTGGCGTCCGGGATTGCGGGCAATGATTTCGGTGATCTGATCGTAGACCCCCTTCTGGAACTGCTGAGATGCTCGTAGGTGACCGGCAACTCGCCGCCGTATCGCCCCCGCCATGACGATCATTGGCGCCGCCCCACATCAGCACCAGCGAGGCATGCGCGCGGTCGGATTGCGAATAGGCGAGAAACGGGGCGTCGCTGTATCGGGGAGCCGTGAGGCTCGTACGACTTGGCCTCGGAACCGGTCTTGGAGCCCGATATGGCAAGGTCGACCATGTCGACGGGATGCCCCACTCCCGCCAATTCCGCCTCGAGCAATCCGACCCAGGACATCGATTGCGATGCCCACTGCGAGTTATAAATGCTGCTGGCGTCGGCCGGACTGTCGGGACCCAGCGCACAGATCCCGGTCGCATCGCTGTCGCCGATGACCTCCACGATGGGCCTGTCGTCCGCCACCGCGCGCCAGCGGCCGCCCAGATCGAGCTTCGGGTCGGCAAAACGCAGGGCGCCGAACACCGGCTCACCCTCTTTTCTCACGACCACCTGATGCGCGCCTGATGAGAGCCCGGAGGCCAGGACGACGCGCTCATGAGATCCTCGGCTCAGGCCCATGCGCAGCGGCTTTCCGCCGTCGACGGCAACCGAAATGAACAGATCCTGATGCGCCCCTGGACTCGAGCACGGTCAGGTCGGCCGTAACGCTCGAAGAGTGTCTGAAACTGAGGCGCACCGTGGAGCCTGCATAGGTGGCGACCGCCGCGCCGTCGCGCGATTAACCAGCGGCCGACCCAATCGACGCCGTCCTGTGCGCTTGCCGGCGCCGCAAGCAACAGCAATAGACAAACCGCGACTCCGGTAAACATACGCGGGAAATTGTAACCTAGCCTTCACCAAGATGACTTACATCTGCATTCCACTCAGCAAGGGAGATGTCTCATGACCTGCAAGCCGGAATTACTTAAGAGCGTGCCGCTCTTCGCCTTGCTGGATGACGATGAAACCGCGGTACTGGCCGGCCAAGTCGAGCTCAAGGCATTTTCGGCGCGAGAAAGGATCTACAAGATGGGGGCGCCGGGCGGCCAGGCCTACGTGATGATCTCGGGCAAGGTCCGCGTCTCCACGGTGGACGAAGACGGTCAGGAAGTGGTCGTCGATGAACCGTCCGCGGGCGAGATCTTCGGATTTGCCTCGATGCTCGAACAGACGCCGCACCACACCAACGCCCTCGCGCTCGAGGAATCCACTTGTCTGGAAATCGACAGAAATGACATCGCCGTACTGCTGCGAGCGAAAGCCTCACGCCGGAATGGATCTCTTGACGGTGCTCGGCCGCCAATTCCACGCCGCCCAGGAACTGGCGAGGGTCCGCGCCAGCCGCAATCCGAACGACATCATCGAGAAGGAAGCGACGCTGGGCGAGCGGGTCGCCGATGCGGTCGCCGGATTCGGCGGATCCTGGGCCTTCATTTCCTTGTTTGGGATCGTGCTCGCGCTCTACACGCTGGCCAACATCTTCCTGGACAAGAGGGCATGGGATCCCTACCCCTTCATCCTGCTCAATCTGTTCCTGTCCATGCTTGCCGCCATCCAGGCACCGGTGATCATGATGAGCCAGAATCGGCAGAACACCCGAGACCGGCTGCGCAGCGAGCTCGATTTTGAAGTCAATCGCCGCTCCGAGACCGAGATTCAAGGGCTGGCGCGCAAGTTGAATCTACTCGACGACAAAATGCACGACTTCGAGGGGTTGCTGCGCCTGGCGATGCACAGCGCTGCGACTGGCCAAAGGTAGCCCGCTCGAGGGATGGACCATCACGGATGCTCGTCCCGCAGTCGGCCACCCAATGCCGCCGACACGCTGGCGATGAACGCCCCTACGAGCAATGACAGCGCCAGATAGAGCGACGCCTCGGCTGCTGCCTTACGCGCCGCATCGGCGACGGTCTTTGCTTTCGCCTCCGCGTCCGTGACGTCTGAAATGAAGCCGTCCACCCGCTTCTGAGCGTCCTGTAACGTCACGCCCGTGCGCACCGCGACCAGCTGAGCCAGGTAGGCGCGGTCGCCGTCGGGGACACTGCCGGTCACGGCGGCGTTACCCATGATGCGGGCCACCTCAGGCCGCGGATCGGACGCCGGTTGAGCGCTTGCACCGGCCTCGGAAGGCCGCAGCAATCGGTCGATATCATATGCGACGCCAGGCGATGAGGCGCCATCAGCTGCCGCGGCTGCCGCGTGCCCTGCGGCGCCAATGGCATGTCCTGCCGCACCCATCGCTGACGCAAGCGTGGCCGCCACGAGGACGCTGGCTACGGCCCACGTAATCAGACCATGCGCGGTGTCCCTGAAGAACACCTCGTGCGTATGCGTGCCGATCCACCGGGTCCGCAAGCGCCCCGCGATATATCCACCCATGCCCGCGGACAGCCATTGCGTCAAAATCAGCCAGATCGCCGTGCTGACGGCGAACGTCGTTCCTGAGACTCCCTTGCTCGGCCAGGGCGAAATGGAGGCAAAGCCCAATCCGGAGCCTAGCGCCAGCAGAATCAGAGAGACGGCAGTCGCGACAAATGCACCTGCGATGATCGCCGGCCACGATGTCGCCGATTTGGAAGACAGCGCGACCGACGCCCCGCCGTCTGCGTACGGGCCACTCGCTATTTGTTCTACCATGATGTGCGCCTCAGTTATGCGAACACATGGCGAGCAACAAAATAATCGGCAGAGGCACACCCAACATCCACAGAAGTATTCCGCGTCCCATGATTTGTATTCCTCCGTTCCGCTGGTTGAGGATCACGAGGAACTGTGGCCGGGTGAGCGAACGGATTCAAGCTCCGCTCGGACAGTGATGGTGTAAGAGCCGTCCGACTCCTTACGTCAGTGCTGACTCAGCGACCGGTCGAGAAAGGCACCGATGATGGGGTTGAGCCATTCCGGTCTGCCCGAAAAGGTGGCGTGCGGCGTACCCGGCAGCACGCACAATTCCGCCACGGGCAAAGCATGAAAAATCGTCAACGTGTGTTCGAGCGTGACCGCGTCCCGGTCGCCGGAGATCACCAGCACCGGCTGCTCGATTTTTGCCAGCATGGCGAGGCTCAGTTCCTCTTCCGTGGGTGATGTCAGCCACAGATGCGCGAGCTTTTCATCGATGGTCTGGGGTTGCGGATTTTGCGTCGTGCGCAGCGTTGCTAGGTTGTCCGCACCCAGTCCTTCGGGCGAGATGTTCACCCCGCTGATGACCAGGCGCCGCACCAATTCAGGGTGGCGGACGGCAAGCATCAGCGCCAGGATACCGCCGTCGCTGAACCCGATGACATCGACATGCTTGAGGCTGAGATGCTGTAGCAGCGCTGCCGTATCGTCCATCATTGCGGTGTAGGTCAGAGGGCCTGCCACATCCGGCGTATGGCCCTGGCCGACCTGGTCGGGCGCCACGATGCGATGAGTCTGCGCGAAGATGTCGAGTTGCCGCGCAAATGAGTTTTCGCCGGAATCGCCCCCGCCGTGCAGCAGCACCAGCGTCGGGCCATTGCCTTTCGCTGCGTAGTAGATTTTGTGGCCGCGAACGCTGGCCCAATGCCACTCGGAAGGTTGAATCGCGGCCTTGGCTGTGCCGGTCGAAACCAATATCGATACTCCCAAGATTGAAATCATCGCGTGGAAGATCGCCATCGGCTCTATGATACAACAACAGCTATCAATTGATAGTTGCCCCGCGGGACATCCCCAAGAAATGCTGAACGGCGAACGGCTTCGCTGGTTTGACGCAGTACCCAGTCGCCGGCCTCGTGTTGCGTGCGAAATGCGTGCCCTGACAAACGGCCGCGGATCGCGTCTGTACAGGGCACTGCTGCGCCGATCGGCGATCGCCGTCGGCAGCGCACAGAAAGCACAAGCGCAGATGCGGCGCCAGAACGAACAGAATCAAGCCAACCAAGCGAAGCCCAACCTTCGAGTTCCCCGAGGACAGCCATGCATCAGAGATACTTGCGTCGACTCTCGGCGGGCCGGCGCTTTCCTCTGTCAATACAGATTTCGCGCTAGGCCCTTGGCACCATCTGGCCTACTATGCGCTAAACTCATTACGTAGAAGGCTTCTCGTCCAAGAACCATGCATCTGCAGTTCTCACATGCGAACCATCTCGCCAACGGTACCATCGCGTTCGTTTGCGGCGGTGATGCCGTGACGATCCCGCAGGCCTTGTCCTGACCGAGCCGCTCGACAATGTTGTTCGCGTTCGCGGCGCGCGCACTCATAATTTGAAGAGCGTCAACGTCGATGTGCCGCGCAACGCATTGGTCGTTTTCACGGGCATTTCAGGCTCCGGCAAATCATCACTGGCCTTCGGTACGTTGTACGCCGAGGCACAACGGCGCTACTTCGAGTCCGTCAGCCCTTACGCACGCCGGCTCATCGACCAGATAGCAGTGCCGGATGTCGATTCGATCGAGGGTCTGCCGCCAGCCGTCGCTTTACAGCAGCAGCGCGGTGCGACCAGCAGTCGCTCCTCGGTGGGCAGCGTCACCACCCTGTCGAATCTGCTCCGCATGCTGTTCTCGCGTGTGGGCGACTATCCGCGCGGCCAGCCGCTGCTGTATGCCGAGGATTTCTCGCCCAATACTCCGCAAGGCGCCTGCCCGAACTGCCATGGTCTCGGACATATCTACGATGTGGCGGAGGCGTCGATGGTGCCGGATGGCTCATTGACAATCCGCGAGCGCGCCATCGTCGCGTGGCCACCCGCCTGGCACGGACAGAACCTGCGCGACATTCTGGTGACCCTCGGATACGACGTCGATACCCCTTGGCGAAAGTTGCCGAAGAAGGACCGCGACTGGATTCTGTACACGGACGAGCAGCCCACCGTCCCGGTCTACGCAGGCTTCACCCCCGCCGAGACTCGCCGCGCGCTACGCCGTAAAGAGGAACCGAGCTACCAAGGCACTTTTACCGGGGTGCGCAGGTATGTGCTGCAAACCTTTCGAACCACACAGAGTCCGCTCATGAAAAAGCGCGCCGCGCGTTTCATGAGCGCAGCCCTCTGCCCGGTGTGTCAAGGCAAACGGCTGATGCGGGCGGCCCTTTCCGTCACCTTTGCCGGCCAAGATATCGCCGCCCTCTCTCGCTTACCCTTGGACGATCTGGCGACGCTTCTGACGAAGACCGCGGCTGGGGGCTCAGGCCGCAAACTCTGGTCGGAGGAGAAACGGGTCGCGGCGCAGCGAATCGTAGGGAGCTTTATGGACAGGGTGGTGACTCTGCAGCACTTGGGCCTCGGTTACTTGTCGCTGGAGCGCAGCACGCCCACCTTGTCGCCGGGCGAGTTGCAACGGCTGCGCCTGGCGACCCAGATTCGCTCCAATCTATTCGGCGTCGTGTATGTCCTGGACGAACCTTCCGCCGGGCTCCATCCTGCCGACATCCAGGCACTGCTGCAGGCGTTGGAGCAACTCAAACTCGCCGGGAACTCCTTGTTCGTGATCGAACACGATCTCGATGTCATGCGTCGCGCCGAATGGATCGTGGATGTGGGTCCCGGCGCCGGCGCGGACGGCGGCCGGGTGCTCTACAGCGGGCCGCCGGCTGGCTTGCGAGACGTCGGCGAATCGCACACGCCCCGATACTTGTTCGCCGACATTCAGCCGGTGCAACGGCAGCCGCGCACTCCGCGGGGGTGGCTTGAACTGAAAAAGGTCACGCGCAACAATCTCCGCGCGCTCGATGTGTCGTTTCCGATTGGCGTGTTCACCGTCGTGACCGGGGTGTCGGGCGCCGGCAAGTCGAGCCTGGTGAGCGCCGCATTGACTGAACTGCTCGCGGACCGGCTCGTCGGTCCAAAAGCGAATCTTCAAGAGGAAGTGACCGAGGAACCGGAACTGAGGGTCACGCAGTTCACCCAGGGAAGCGTCGGGGCGGGCGCCGACATGGTGCAACGACTGGTCGCCGTGAATCAAAAGCCCATCGGCCGGACGCCGCGATCGAACTTGGCGACCTACATTGGATTCTTCGATGAGGTTCGCCGGCTGTTTGCCGCCACCGCGGCGGCCAAGGCGCGCCGCTATTCCGCCAGCCGCTTCTCCTTCAACGTTGCCGGCGGCCGCTGTCCCACCTGCGAGGGTGAGGGCTTTGTGAGCATCGAGCTGCTGTTCATGCCGAGCGTGTATGCACCCTGTCCGACTTGTCACGGCAGCCGATTCCATGAAGCCACTCTCAAGGTATTGTTTCACGGCAAGAACATCGCCGACGTGCTGGCTTTGAGCGTGGATCAGGCCTGCGAATTCTTTGCCGAGTACCCGACCATCCATCGTCCCTTGCAACTGTTGCAGGATATCGGCTTGGGGTACCTCAAGCTTGGGCAACCCGCGACGGAACTGTCGGGAGGAGAGGCACAACGCGTAAAGCTCGCGACCGAACTGCAGCGAATGCCGCGCGGCGCGACCTTATACGTGATCGATGAACCCACCATCGGACTGCATCCGGCGGATGTGGACAAGTTGATGATTCAACTCGAGGCCTTGGTAGATGCCGGTAATACCGTGATAGTCGCCGAGCACGATATGCGGGTCGCCGCGGCCGCGGACTGGATTATCGATCTGGGCCCGGGAGCTGGCGACGACGGCGGCAAAATCGTCGCAGCGGGTATCCCCCAGACCATTATTGCCAACCGCGCCGGCAAGACCGCGGTGTACTTGGCTCCGCTCCTGCGCTGACTTGCCGTCCGAGACTATCAATCCGCCCAATAGTCTGACGTCGACTTGCGGAGCACACCGATACAAAGGTCAAGCCCCGCTCCCGTAATCTCATCGCACTCTAGAAACAGAAGCGGCGCGGAGTCCCTCATTCGTGAGTGAATTGCCAGTGAGCAACTTTTTCAGGACCCATAAGATCGCCGCGGCAATTGCCAGCGTTTTCGCCTTCCTATTGATTATGGTGCTTGCCATCATCGGCGTGCTCAATTCCAACCTGCTGCGACCAACGCTCGAACACGCCATCGCCGGCAAGACAGGCCGCGAGACCAAGATTAATGGCGATCTTCGCGTTCACCTGTTGTCCTGGGCACCGAGCCTCGAAATCAATGGAATTACGATCAAGAACCCATCCTGGGCCGATAAACCCATCATGTTCAGCGCGGATCAGATCAGGGTGAGCACAAGTCTCGGTCGTTTGCTTCGCGGCCAGCTCGTCTTGTCGCAGCTATCGCTGACCAAACCCGTGATCAATCTGGAGCGAGACAAGGCAGGCCGCGCCAGTTGGGAGTTCGGAACCAAGGCCGGAACGCCCGCTGACGCCACGAAGCCGGCAAAGATTCCCACCATCTTGTCACTGACGATCGCCGACGGCTCCTTGCACGTTCGCGATCAAGTGCGCAAGCTGCGGTTCGAGGGGTCGTTAGCCGCCGCGGAACACGCGAGATCCAATGACCCTTCGGCGTTCAAAATTCGCGCCCGTGGAACTCTCAATGAAAAGCCCTTCTCCCTAGCCGTCGATGGGGCACCGCTCCAGGATCTGACGCCGAAGACGGCCTATACATTTGCAGCGAAAGTCGCAGCCGCCGATATCAAACTTGATACGACGGTCACCGTGAAAAGGCCTTTCGATTTGAGCCAGCTCAACGTCGGATTTGTCGTCACGGGGAAGGACTTGGCGGATGTCTTTTACTTGACAGGACTTGCACTTCCGAATACCCCTCCGTATCGATTGGCCGCCTCGGTGAAAGTTGCCGGCACGACGTATACGGTGGATGACTTGAAGGGTCGCGTAGGATCGAGCGACGTCTCCGGAGCGGTCATCGTCGAGACGCGTTCGAAAATTCCGAAATTAACGGGCCACCTGATATCGAAGAGGTTAAACATAGCCGATACGGCCCCCGCCTTGGGCGCCCCCGCCTCAGGCAAGGGCGACACTCTGTCGGCGGCTTCGATCGATGCGACCTCAAAAAACAGCGTGGCGCCCACGAGACCCGCACCGAAGCCGGTCGTGACCGACTATCAAAAACTCCATGATCGCCTCTTGCCCGATTCGATGCTACAGGTCGATCGCGTGCGAGGAATGGATGCCGACGTACGCTACGCGGCGGGCTCGGTCATCACTCCTAAATTGCCGTTGAGACAAGTCAGCTTGCATCTGCTGCTCGACAAAGGTGTCTTGACCATCGATCCGTTGGCATTCGTGCTGGATCGGGGGAAATTCGCCGGCACGGTGAAGATTGACGCGCGCAAGAACGTACCGGAGTCCACCATCGATATGCAAATGACGAATATTGATCTCAGCCAGTTTAAATCGCCGGCGATGACCTCGGCCCCGCTGACCGGTTCTCTCGAGGGACGAATACGGCTAACGGGCGCCGGCGATTCAGTTCATAAATTTGCATCGTCGGCCCAGGGGGCCATCAGCATGATCGTGCCACAGGGAGAAATCGAGGCCGGGATCGCCGAATTAACCGGGATCAATGTGACGCGCGGGTTAGGACTGCTTCTCGGGGATAAGGACCACAAAACCGAAATCCGGTGCAGCGTTATGGATTTCCAGGCGGAACGAGGCACGCTGGCCGAGAAGACCTTCTTTGTCGATACCACGGATGTCTTGATCAGCGGCCGCGGCGATATCAATCTGCAAGATGAGAAACTGAATTTGGAGCTGAAAGGCGATCCGAAACACATCAGATTCACCCGCGTGCGCGCGCCCATCACCGTCGGGGGAACCCTAGCGCATCCTTCTATCGGCGTCGACGTCAAGAAACTTGCCGGTCAGGGGGCCGTGGCGGCGGCTCTCGGTACACTGCTCACCCCGGTCGCTGCGGTGATCGCCTTCATTGATCCAGGTCTGGCGAAAAACAAGGACTGCGCCTCGGCACTCGATCAAACCACGGAACCCGTGTCAGCTCCGTCGGAGACCGCCGACACACGGTGAGCGTAACCACTTGCAACCTGGAGCGCTGCGCACGGGCAGCCACTGCTCGGTAATTGGTTGAGACTGATCGCAGCTCAAATCGAGCGCGTACTACTCAATTCAATCGGAGACCCTAATGGAATCGAACTATATTTCTCGCGACACCTATGGCATGTATAAGAGCCCTGGCAGCGGGCCCGGCCCGGAACTCATGGGAGCCGACACACTGATGGGGAACGATGTCTACAACACCGCCAACGAAAGCTTGGGCACCATCAAAGAATTCATGATCGACATGGCGACCGGGCAAGTCATTTACGCGGTCTTGTCCTACGGCGGCTTTCTAGGCGTGGGGGACCGGCTATTTGCAGTTCCTTGGCAGGCATTGAAACTGGACACCGAGAACAAGCGGTTCGTTCTCAACGCCTCCAAAGAACAACTCAAGAATGCCCCCGGATTCGACAAAGACCATTGGCCCTCAATGGCCGATTCGACCTGGGCAACGGGCGTGCACAAGTTCTATGGTGTGAAAAGCGCCGGCCGAATTCAATAGTCGAGTTGCGGGCTAGCGTTCGGCGCTAGCCCCGCTTTTTGCGCGTCACCCATCGACTGAGGCGCGCGGTGCCGCCCCTCCGTTACTCATAGCACGGGCCGAGTTCCCGAACTTCCACGGTGGCCCATCGCGCCGCAGGACATTCTTCCGCGAGTGCAATCGCCTGCGCACGCGTCTCACAGGTCAAGATGAAGAACCCACCGATCATCTCCTTGGCTTCCGCAAACGGGCCGTCGACCACCGTCGATTGATTGCCCTGTACGCGTACGCGCGCACCCTGGGTATCGGTTTTGAGGGACTGTGTCATCGTGAGCAGTCCGCGGGACTTCAGGTCCTCGTTGAACCGAAGCATGCGTTCGTAAAGCGCGCGCCCCTCGGCCTCGGTTCGAGTCGCCCGCTGTCCCGCGGGCTCGACGATCAATAATGCATATGCCATGGCTGACTCCTCGGAGGAAATGACCCCTGAGCCGATTATGCCGCGGCCGTCGCCATCCACGAAACTGTATCGCGCCCCCGCTTACGCGACCTGCTTGCGCAAGGCCGGCGATGGAATCGGTTCGGACTGCCGATATTGCGCGATCAACTCCATCATGTTCGTGGCCTGTTCGCTCAGCACCTGCGCAGCCGCAGAGGCCTGTTCGACCATCGCCGCGTTCTGCTGCGTCATCGTATCCATCGAATTCACCGCCTTGTTCACCTGCTCGATGCCCGAGGCCTGTTCGCGGCTCGAGTTGGCGATCTCCGCCATTACGTCCGTCACCTTCTTCACCCGCATCACGATCTCGCCGAGCACCGTGCCCGATTCGTCCACCAGTCTCGTTCCTTCGGTCACCTTGCCCACTGAGTCCTGAATCAGCGCCTTGATCTCCTTGGCCGCTGCCGCGCTCCTCGAAGCGAGATTCCGCACCTCGGATGCAACCACCGCAAAGCCTCGCCCCTGCTCGCCGGCACGCGCCGCTTCCACCGCCGCGTTCAGCGCCAACAAATTCGTCTGGAACGCGATCTCATCGATCACCCCGATGATGTCGGCGATCTTCTTGCTGGCCACATTGATCTCGCTCATCGCCGTCACCGCCGAACCCACGACCCGACCGCCCCGTTCGGCCTGCTCGCGCGCCGCCGCTGCCAGCTGATTGGCCTGAGCCGCGTTGTCCGCGTTGTTCTTCACCGTCGCGGTCATCTCCTCCATCGAGGAGGCCGTCTCTTCGAGGCTGGCGGCTTGCTCCTCGGTGCGCTTGCTCAACTCGAGGGTGCCGCGGGAAATCTCCTCCGCTCCAACCTGCACCTCGCGCGAGGTCTTGGTCAAACTGGTGACGACTTCCATCATGGACTGAATCATCGAATTGATCGACACGGCGAGCGCTTTGAAGTGACCGGACTTGTCGTCGACCTTCATTCGCGACGCGAGGTCACCGCCCGACGGCCCGCTGCACGACCTGTGTAGTTTCCGCGACCGTCGTCGAAACGCTGTCGATCAACTGGTTGATGCTGCGCGCGAGCAGTTCGAGGTTGCCGGTCTTGCCGGCCATGCCGATGCGCCGATCGCCCACGCCGGCGAGTGACGCTTTGATGACCTCCTGGGATTCGTGCACTGCCGCATCCAAAGCCCGCGCCTCGATGATGATGGGCGTGATTTCACTCGCGAACTTGACCACTTTCCAAGGTTTGCCGTCGCGGTCGACGAGCGGATTGAAGCTCGCCCGAACCCAGACTTCGCGGCCGTTCTTGCCCATGCGCTTGAATCGCCCCTGCTCGTGTCGACCCGCCTGCATGTGGTCCCATAAGCCCCGATAGTCGGCCCCGCTGCGCTCCGCCGGATCGACGAACATCGAATAGGGCTTGCCTTGTACTTCGGCCAGGGTGTAGCCGAAAATCTTCAGATAATTCTCGTTCGCCGTGAGCACCGCGCCGTCCATGGCCAGTTCGATCACGGCCTGCGACTTATCGATCGCCGAATGCAGGGACTCCAGCTCGCGCAGACGCCTCGCCTTTGCCAGCCAACCAAAGCCGCCGAACCCACGTTTCAAGGCTGCCATTGAGTCGATCCTCTTGATCAAGGCTTATTTAGCCAAAGCTTTGGCTATCGGCCACACCGGCCGGATCTTGAGCCGCACCGGCGGCGGCATGCTGCCCCGGGGTGGAAATTCAGTAGGGAGGCGCCTGTCGCGCCCTTTGGTATTTCGCCGCCTCGGCCCACCAGGCAAGATCGTCGGCGAAGCGCGGAAACGCCCGTTGCAGTTGGGAACCGCCATCGCCGATCGGCGTGCCGTCGATGCTCAAGCTGTGGTCAATGGGCCCTACGCTGAGCGTGCTTGAAATGACGACCATGCCCATCTCAGACAGAGTTCCGTGCCATAGCATATTGGCCCGCGCGCCGGACAGCCGCCCTGCCGAGTAGCTGACCACCGCAGCCGGCCGCCAAAACCATTCCTCGAGAAAATGGTCGGTGAGGTTCTTCAAGCCCGGCTGCATGCCCCAATTGTATTCGCCTGCGACGAACACGAAGGCGTCGGCCGAGCGGATCTTCCCCGCCAGCGCCTCCATCGCGGCCGGCGCGGCGCCGGACGGGTACTCTTTGTACATCCGATCGAGCATCGGCAAGCCGACCGCCTTCGCGTCGATGAGTTCGGGCAGGCTGCCCCGCTCGGCCAGTCCGGCCATGACGAACTTGGCCAGGCGAATGCCCTTGCGATCTGCGCGGTACGAGCCGTATAAAACGAGAATTCGATCGGCCATGGACTTCACCTCGAATGCCTATCCCAAGAACCCCCGGTGGCGCTCCCGTCTTGCGGCAGGGCTCATAAAGCCGGTGCTCTGGTATTGCCACTGCCCGCAGGATAAGCCCTTTCTCAAGGGCCGCGATTCCACCACCAGACTGCGCCGAACAGCGCCAGCATGGTCACCGAGGAGACCAGCTTGACGATCGTGCCAAAGATCAATCCCGCCCAGGCGCTCATGCCGACGTGCGCCGAGCGCAACATACTCTTGCCGGCCGACAATTCGCCGATCACCGCGCCGAAAAAGGGTCCCAGCAGCACACCGGGCAATCCGAAAAACACACCGATCCCGGTACCTATCAGGGCACCCCATACGGCGCGCCGGCTGGCTCCCACATGCGTTGCACCCAAAGCTGCGGCGAGCAGGTCTAAAGTCAGGCCCGCGGCACCGACGCAGGCGATACCCAGCAGCCACCACGGGCTGATGTGTCGGTAGTGATCCGCGCCGGCTAGCAGCCAAAGGCCTCCGAAAATCAATGGGATGCCCGGCAGCACCGGCACGATCGCGCCAACCAGGCCCGCCGCAATCAACGAGGCGGCGATGACGGACGATAGGACGTGCATTGGCAATGCCTCCACTGACCGATGATGCCGGATGAATCGGCTCGCGGCCAATCGTGCGCGCCCTGCGAAACACTCTGTACCGCTTTTTATTGCGCCGCGCTGCATCTGTTATGCGCAATTTACCCTGTCACACTGCGCCCATGAGAATTGCGAAGCCCCTGCTTCTGGTGACCACCCCGATCGGACTGCTGGGCGGCTTCTACGAGTGCGTGAAGCTCGCGGGCGGCCTTGTGTTCATCATGTTCGCGATGGTCGGGGTGATGCTGGCAGCCCTGGCAAGCGTGGTTGCCGTCGTGCGTCGCGAAAGTCGGGCAACGGCTGACGCGTCGCACGAAGCCGCATCGAAAGCGGCGGAGGATGAATGCAATTTCTAATAGTCCTGTTGCTCATGGTCATCGTAGGCAGCCTGGGTCATGCTTTGTTCTCCATGTCATCCGGACCCGATCGGGCGCAGCAGATGGCGCAGGCGCTGACTGTCAGAATCACGCTCTCGGTGGCCTTGTTCATGCTGCTGTTGGTTGGCTATCACTTTGGGTGGATCGAACCGCGCGGGATTCGTTGATTCGACTGCAAGCGCTGGTGGCCTGGGCTCGCACACCGTAATGTAGCCCGTTATGAAGCTCTACCTCGCGGTAGCCCAGGAACTCGGCGGGATGATTCGCAGCGGCACCCTGCGCAGCGGAGAGAAGCTGCCGTCCGTGCGCGAGTTCAGCCGCACGAGGAATGTGAGCGCCGCCACCGTCCTGCACGCCTACGATACCCTCGTCGCCGAGGGGCTCATCGAGCCGAGACCGAGATCCGGTTACTATGTGGCGGGAAAACGCCCGTTGGCCGCGGGGCCGCCTACATCGAATCCCAAATCAAGTTCCACGCGAGTGCTCGTGAGCGACCTGGTGTTCGACACCCTGGAAGCCACCCGGGATCGCGAAGTCATTCCGCTGGGCTCGGCATTTCCCAGTCCCGCCCTATTTCCATGGACCAAGCTGGCGCGCTACCTTGGCAGCAGCGCGCGGCACATGGACCCTTGGAACACCTCCGCGAGCCTGCCCCCGGGCAACAAAGAACTCCGTCAGCAGATCGCGCGACGCTACCTGCGGCTCGGGATGACCATCGACATCGAAGAAATCATCGTCACCGCCGGCGCTCTGGAAGCGCTCAATCTCGCCTTGCAAACGGTGGTGCGTCCCGGCGATACCATCGCCGTCGAGTCGCCGACGTTCTACGGCTGCCTGCAGGCGGCTGAACGACTGCAACTGAAAGTCGTCGAAATTCCGACCCATCCCCGGCACGGCGTGGATATTGCCGGGCTGGCCAGGGCGATCGCCAAATATCCGATCCGTGCCTGCTGGTTCATGACCACCCTGCACCATCCCACCGGGGCCTGCGTTCCGCTCGAGAAGAAGCGGCAGCTGGTACGCCTTCTCGAAAGTCATGGCATCCCGCTCATCGAGGACGATGCCTACGCAGAACTGCAGTTCGCATCGCCGCTCGCGCCGCCCGCCAAGACATTCGACAAGAAAGGCGGAGTCCTGCATTGCGGTTCGTTCAGCAAGTGTCTCGCACCCGGATACCGTCTCGGCTGGCTTGCCGCGGGCCGGTTTGCCAAAGAAGCAGCGAGGCGGAAAATCGAGTTCTCTCTGGCCACCAGCCTGCCGATTCAACAGGGCATCGCACAAATGCTGCGCCACGGCGGCTATGATGCGCACCTCGTACGGCTGCGCAGCGCATTGGCGGGCCAACAGGCCGCTGCGCTCGATTCGATGCGACGTCACTTCCCTGCCGGCTATCGGATCGCGCCGCCAACCGGAGGATACTTCCTGTGGATCGAATGCGCGGCGACGGTCGATTCACTCGAAGTTCATCGCCTCGCGCTCGAGTCGGGCATATCCATCGCGCCGGGCCCCATGTTTTCCGCGCGCCGCCAATTCAGCAACTTCCTGCGCCTGAACTGCGGTCACCCCTGGACGGCCGCCATGGATGGCGCCATCGAGCGTCTCGGGCGGATCTTGCGGCGCTACTGAGATAATCGATTCAATTGCGCCCACACCACCCACGGTCTCGTGCGTTAACATTGGGCGACAACTACCGGAGGAACCCCCATGCCGCGTATGAAAGTCGTTCAGGCAACAAAGCCCAATGCCGCTCTCGAAATCGTCGAGCGAGATATACCCGACCCCAAACCCCGCCAGGTGCGCATCAAGGTGCAGGCATGCGGTGTCTGCCATTCCGACATGTTCACCGTCGCCGGCGCTTTCCCCGGCATACAGTACCCGCGTGTCCCAGGCCACGAGGTGGTGGGCCTCATCGATGCCATCGGGGCGGACGTGCCGGACTGGAAAAAAGGCATGCGCGTCGGCGTGGGTTGGCACGGCGGTCATTGCGGACATTGCAGCTCGTGCCGCCGCGGCGACTTTATTACGTGCAAAGTGGGACAAATCCCGGGCATCTCCTACGATGGCGGCTATGCCGAGTACATGATTGCCCCATTCGAGGCGCTCGCATCGATACCGGAGCAGATGAAATCGGAGGACGCAGCGCCGCTGCTCTGTGCCGGCATCACGACCTTTAACGCGCTGCGCCATAGCGGCGCGCACACCGGCGATCTCGTTGCAGTCCTCGGTATCGGAGGCCTGGGCCACCTCGGCGTGCAATTCGCTGCCAGGATGGGATTCAAGACCGTGGCGATTGCACGCGGCGCGGACAAGGGGCCTCTGGCCAAAAAGCTGGGCGCGCACATCTACATCGACAGCACGTCTCAAAACGCGGCCGAAGAGCTGACCAAGCTCGGCGGCGCGAAGGTGATCCTTGCCACGGTGACCGATGCCAAGAGCATGAGTTCGGTGATCGCGGGACTGGGCATCGACGGTAAGCTGATGGTCGTCGGCGCCAGTGGCGAGCCCATCGAGGTCTCACCGCTGCTGCTGATCGGAGCGCGAAGATCCATTGCCGGATGGCCGTCAGGGACGCGCCTCGGATTCCGAGGACACCCTGCAATTCAGTGTGCTGTCGGACGTGCGACCGACGATCGAGACCTTTCCGTTGGCGAAAGCCGCCGAGGCGTATCAGCGCATGATGAGCGGCAAAGCGCGCTTTCGCGTGGTCCTGGTACCTTAAGCGGACTCGCTGCATTGAATGTGCATATCGACGGTAGACCGCGTCGGAAACGCCCGTGACCAACATTCTCCATAGAAACATCGGCTCGAAGCTGCCGGTGGCGGTCGGCGGCAAGGGGATATTTCTCGTCGATGCAGACGGCCGGACCTATATCGACGCCTCCGGAGGCGCAGCCGTTTCTTGCCTCGGTCACGCGCATCCCGATGTCATCGCCGCTCTTCACTCGCAACTTGATGCGATCGCTTATGCGCATACCAGTTTCTTCACGACCGAGGTCGCTGAGCGGCTGGCCGATCGGCTGGTGCAGGATGCGCCCGGCAATCTCGACCACGTGTATTTCGTGAGCGGCGGCTCGGAAGCCGTCGAAGCCGCGCTGAAAATGGCGCGGCAGTACTTCGTCGAAAAAGGCGAACCGCAACGGCGCCACGTTATCGCGCGCCGCCAAAGCTACCACGGCAACACGCTGGGGGCGCTTGCGGCGGGTGGCAACGACTGGCGGCGCCGTCAGTTCAAACCATTGCTCATCGAGACTCATCACATCGACCCGTGTTTTGCCTACCGCCTGCAACGCGACGGTGAAGCCGACCAGGCCTACGCTGCTCGCTCCGCCCAGTTGCTGGAGGATCAGATTCTGGCTCTGGGGGCGGACACGGTGATCGCGTTCATCGCGGAGACGGTCGTGGGAGCCACCGCAGGCGCGGTGCCTCCGGTTGCTGATTATTTGCAGCGAGTGCGTCGGATTTGCGACCGCTATGGCGTTCTTCTCATCCTGGACGAAGTGATGTGCGGCATGGGGCGCACGGGTCGGCTCTACGCCTGCGAGGAAGACGGCGTCGTTCCCGACCTCGTAACCATTGCCAAGGGTTTGGGCGGAGGCTATCAGCCGACGGGGGCAGTTTTGCTCGGGTCGCATGTCTTCGAGGCTTTTCGGCAAGGATCGGGCTTCTTCCAGCATGGCCACACGTACATGGGCCATCCGATGGCCGCCGCGGCCGCCTTGGCCGTTCAGGAGACGATCCACCGCGACGCGTTACTCGCCAACGTGGCAGCGATGGGCGAGCTGCTCGACCTTCGACTGAGAGAGCGATTGGGCCGCCACGTCCATGTCGGCGACATTCGCGGCCGGGGTCTGTTTCGGGCCGTGGAACTCGTGGCGGACCGCGCCACCAAGGCGCCTTTCAACCCAGCATACAAGCTCCACGCCCGGATCAAGACCGAGGCCATGGCGCGCGGATTGATGGTCTATCCGATGGGCGGCACGATCGATGGGCTCAACGGCGACCACGTGCTGATTGCCCCGCCCTTCATCGTGAACGGCGCACAGATCGGCACCATCGTTGACCGGTTGGGAGATGCCATCGACGCGGCGCTGCCCGTCAGTGCTTTTTCACTGTGATTTCCCCGGGTCCGCGATGAACCCGGCTGCCTCGATGGCAGCAACTACGCAGGCTTCATCGTTGTCGGCCGTATCGCCGCTCGCTCCGCACGCACCCAGCACTTCCCCTTCGCTCGAACGCATCAGCACACCACCCGGAACCGGTATTATCCGGCCGCCGGACAGTGCAGCCAAACTGTTGAAGAAGGCCGGGAGCTTGTCCGCTCGTGACGCGAGCTGTTGCCGAAGCCCTATCCTCTCTTCGCGGCGCCGCGGCAAACCCCGTCTATCTTCGTGATGCTTGTACTAGCGCGGGCAAGATTCAGCGCGCCATCGGCAGTACCACCGCGATGCGCGCGATCGGCGGCGGCGTGCTCGTGTCGCTCAGGTCAGCCACATCGACATAGAACGACTTCGACTGCTTGCGGGCATCGTTCGGCAGCACCTTCACGAACAAACTGGCCGTGCGTGTTCCCTTGGCGATGGATTCGGTTACCGGGCCTTGCGCTACGAAGTCGGTGCCGGCCCTCGCCGACGCAGGCTCCGTCCACCAACTGAATCGCACATCACCCGTGGACTTCGCGGCGCGGCGGACGCGGACCTCAACAAAGACCTGCCGCGGCTGAACGTTGTAGGTACGTTCCGGGAGAAGGATATTGCCGATGGTCGTCGATGCGCCGCCGGCCTCTGCGCGCTGCGCCCGAGCGACCGAGACTGGGGGGTTCGGGGAAGCGGCCTCTGCCGGCGGCGCCGCAGGCGACGCGTCAGGATCTGCCACCGGGTTCAGTGCCGCCGACACGGCGCCGCCGGAATTGTCGGCACGAGAATCGATGGCCGGCGAGCGCTCGTGAATCGCGCTCAGTATGCTCAACCCCACCAGTACGCAGATGATCGGCAGGACGATCCATGTCGGCAGCGGCCTATTTTCGCGCGTATGCCCAACCAACAGGAGCGGTCCCGCCGGCAGCCCCTTCGTCGGTGCGGGCGCGGCCTCCAGGCCGGCGAACCATTCGCCTGCGGACAGCGGCCTGCATTCGCGGTCCCAAGAAAGGCCCGCTCGAAGTGTCCGCCATTGGCGTCGGCTCAGCGCCAGCGGTCTTTCGAGCGCCGGACGACGATGTCGCACCCTATCGGCTTGCCGACGCCGAAACGGATGGGCACCGGTGAGCAGCTCGTAGGCTATGCAGGCCAGAGAGTAGATGTCGTCGCGTGGGTCGGCCGGCCGGCCATCCAAGACTTCCCAGCCGCAGTACGCGGGCGTGAATTTCGCGGCGCCGCCTCCTTCGGAGGCTTCCATACGCGAACGGCGGCCCTCGCAAGTTCGCGACGCGCCGAAGTCGAGCATGCGTACGTCCCCCGCCCTGGTAACCATCACGTTTTGTGGGCTTAAATTTCCATGAACGACGCCGCGCGAATGCAGGTACGCCAGTCCGGCACTCAATCTCTTGATGATGCGCCATGCATCGGGGAGCGGGATGTGGCGCGGTGCATAGAGCTTGATCATGTCGCTCAGAAGTCTTCCCTCGACGAATTCCATCGTAAGGAAGGTAATGTCCGCGACCTGATCGAGCTCGTAGACCTTGAGGATGGTCTCGTGGCAAAGCGACTGTGCGCGATGGAATCCTCGGCGCAGCTGCGATAAGCGCCCGAGACCGCTCGCGCCGCTCCCTTGAACGACCTTTATCGCGACGCAACGCTTCGCGGCATCGCGCTGAAAGCGGTCCGTGGCCTTGAATACCGCCCCCCCCAATCGGCTCTCGATGAGGTAGCGGTCCTTCAATACGCAGCCAATATTGATTGCCGCTGCGGATGAGGGTCTGAAGGGCGCCGGCGCCGGCGCTTGGGTCGAACGGAAATGGACGTCCGGCAGGCGCCCACGCGGGTGGTGCCGGTTTTGCGATCCCCCCTCAATGCTTGGCGGTGAAAAAATTTCGTTCACGAAAGGCACCCATTCCCATGGCTGTCCCGCGCGCCGCATAATGCCGCGTCGCCGCAAACGAGCCACTGCGCGCGGCTTACGCTGTTAAGACAGGCCTATCGTGGGTCCGTTCATGTGCCTGTGTATGTCGGACATCCCCGCGTTCAGCCGTGGTATTTCGGCTGTCATCTCTAAATGAAGCAGTTGATCGCCATCACCGGTGTGAAGGTTGCCGTTTCATTCCAGCCGGCGGCGGCCAGCCGAAAGCCGAAGATAACCCCTACTCGACTGTTCCAGTTGTATTCGACGGCGGGGGCAACGAAGAGCACGCGGCCGACGCCGGAGCTGCTCTGAAAGGCTGCAGGCGGCTCATTGCCATGGGACGGGCTGCTCCCGAACACGGTGGTGGCCCCGTCGCGCTCGTACCACAGGTCCAGAGCCAAAACCCAGTGACGGGTCGCGCTGTATTCGAACGCCAAGTCGGCGACGGCGGTATCGCCCGGACGGGCGTGGCCATGAAAACCCGCCGTGGTCCCATAGACGCTGGCATCCTCGATATTTATCCGCCCGGAGGTGGCATAGGCGAGGTTGAACCGGGCGCGTAAAATCCGGCCGTTGCTCAGCCAAAAGTAGGATTGGGAGTATAGCGACAGGGTCGTCGTGTAGGCGCCGGCGCCGAAACCGTCGCTCGAGCGGTCCAGCCGGTCGTACTCTCCCGTCGGCAGTGTCTCCATCAAGTTCACCGAAATCGTGGGCAGCCAGTGTCCCTCCTGGAACTGCGTGAGCCGGTACTGCGCCTGTACCGAGAGATCGCCCACGCCGATTCCCGAACTGCCCTCGCCGTTCCGGGGCTGATCGTAGCCGAACCTCGGGATGAGCCCCACGGTGAACCCATCGGCGAGCCCATAGTTCACATAGGACTGCGATCCGAAGTCATTCGCGTGCGCGACATCGCGTGCGATGCCGTGACTGTCGAAGTGGGCATAGGGCAGGGAATCATAGATGTAGGGCTCGACCAAAAAATGTCCCGGCGGCAACGTGGAGGCGTTGGCCGCCAACAGGGGCCCCGTCCACCAAGCCTCGTCCAAGGACTCTCGCGGGGACATCGCACCGGTGGACTCCTCTGCTTCCGCCGCGCCCGCACCAGCAATCAGCGCGCAGAAAATAGCCCCCCGCAGGGATTTTGCATTTCTCATCGAGGCAATTATCCCGGCCACGGGGTTGCGCCGAAAGAGCCACTATGAGCAGAATCGGCCAGACCACCGTGCGACGTGCGGCCTGCCTGCCGCAAACTAGAATCGAGCGGTGACCGCCATGGCGGCAGTGCCCCGGAACAGCTTGACCGCGACGGCTGCATTCACGGTGCAGGCGGCCACGGCCGCTTGAAGTTCCGCCGGCGTTCTGACGGAACGGCCGTCGAATTCGTAGACGATGTCGCCGACGATGATGCCGGCCTTGTGGGCAACGGAGCCGCCGCTCACCGCAATGATCAAAACACCCGCTCGATCGGGCTGATCCGCGGTTGCGGCGACCGGCATGCCGCCGACACCAAATTCCTGCTGCAGCGACGCCGAGCCGGCGACGGCGACGGCCCCGGCCCCGGCCCCGGCCCCGGCGGGCGGCAGGTTATGCGCGTAGTCGTCGACTTTGGCGAGCAGTCCGGCCATCTCTGCACTCGAAAATCCACCGTTGTAATCGAGACCCGATTTTGCGACGAGTTTGAAGGGCCACAGGGACTGCTTGCCCGACGCGGTTGGCGCGGCAAGCTCGCGCAGCATGGCCTCGTCCACCGGGAAGCTGAGGTGCTCGGTATAGGTGCAATCGCCGACCGCGCAATAATTTACTTCCAGGCGGGTCAGAGTCACCGGCACGGACAGCGGCCCATTCGGCGCCAGATAGCGCACGGTCTGGTAGGAACGTGCACTTCCCTTGTACGTGACCCATACATACGCCAGAAAGGACTTCCGGCCGGTTTTCTTGTCGATGACCCCCTCGAGAAACTCATCGTTCCACAGCGCTCGCATGGGGCCACGATGTTCCTTATATCCGTTCTCGGTGGACACCGTGACCACGGCATCCAGCGGGTTATCGATGACGGTTGCGGTATCCCTGAAGTGATCCACGCCGAGCGACAGCAGTTCAGGGTCCTTCGCGTGAGCGGTGCCGAGCGCGAAGGCGAGAATGCAAAGCGCGGGCAGTGCCGCCCTCGGGGGTCGCATTTTTTTGGTCATTGGGTCGATTGATCTGGAATCGCAATGGCGCCTGGCCCATGAGGCCACCATGGCCGCCCGAGAGAGCGAACGGTCGGTGCAGACGGCATGATCCCTTACCACAGAGCCGATGGCTATTTCACGGCAGCTGATCTGGGGCGGCCTTAGGCGCGTTTCGCGCGTTCAACAGCACCTTGTTCGGCGCCGTTCTATTGCGCTTTTGCGCCGATACGATGGCCCTGAAATGAGTGCGCAGCAAAAACCGCGGGACTATTCCCATTACGACGAATCCCATGCCCACGGCAAAGCGCCGAGTCATCTTCAGATGCGGGAACCTGGCCGCCGATACCACGCCGCTGACCACCAAATTGCCGACTGTGTCCGACTTGATCGGATGCGCGTCCGGAAACAGGCGCCGTGACAGCAAGCGATGCTTGGTATGGCCGGGGCAATAACGGGATCTATCCGGCAGAAAGTGAAAATCGAATTGATCGCCGAAGGCATGCTGGGAGTCTTCGCGCTTGATGTCGCGCATGAACAGGTGGTGCAGTTGCTCCAAGGATTTGACGCCGCCCTCGCCGCCGCCATTGTCGCCGTGCACGCGGTAGGACCCCAGGGTCTCCGGGATGGAAGCCACCTTTCCGGCCACTCCGGCCAACCCGGTGGTATAGCCATCGGCGGCGCGGCGATACATTTCGATGTCCGCGATCGGCATGATGACATCGAGGAAGCTTTTGCGAAATGCGTTGCCGCTGGCCGGAGGACTGATGTAGTAGCCGTAACTGCTGATCTGTCGGCGCGGTTCCAAGTGGGAAAACCCGTAGCTCGGCAATAGATAGCCGAGCGGCTCGAGATTGCAGTCCACCTGCCGCAGGTAGAACTGCACCTTCACCGCATCGCTGCCCTGGAATGCCGCTACCACCTTGGCCATGGCGTCCTTCGCCAGCACATCATCGGAATCCAGAAACAGAACGAACTCGCCGCGCGCCGCGCGCCACCCCGCGTTGTAGGCGGCCCCCTGTCCGGAATTTTCCTGGTAGACGGCGCGAATGCGCCCGCCATACGAGGAGATGACTTGCCGCGAGCCGTCGGTCGAGCCATCGTCGACGACGATCACTTCCAGCGGTTCGTAGGATTGTTCGACGGCGCTGGCAATCGCAGTCCCAACAAACCGCTCGTAATTGTAATTTACAATTACGATCGTCGCTAAGGGACTGCGTACAGACATGGCGTTAGTCCAATCCTTGCTGAAACAAGACCTTAATGGGAGGATGGGTCCATGAGAGGATAGGTCCATTTTGTGACGGGAGCAAGGCGCCGATTACGGTTTCGACACCCGGTCTGGATCGGCGGGCGCGCCGGGCCGCCGCAAGTACCGGGCGGGAAAGCGGGCGGCCGGCCACACTGCGGCAACGCCCACCGACACGCCCCAGCCGACCTCGCCGATGCGCGATCCGAACATGCTGTGAAAATCGAGGATTGAAGCGTTATGTATGTGCCACCCCTGTTCGCCGAAGACCGGCCCGAAGAAATGCAAGCCATCATGCGAAGCTGCTCTTTGCCCATGCTGGTCTCTGTGCTCAAAGAGGATGGCGGACCCCGGATGACGGCAACCCATTTGCCGCTGACGCCGCTGGATGACCGTTTGGTCGGGCATATTGCGCGGGCCAATAAGCAGTGGAAACTGCTCGACACGGCGGTGGAGTCGTTGGCAATTTTCAGCGGAGTGGATGGCTACGTCAGCCCTTCATACTATGCCACGAAACAGGAGACCGGCCGCGTCGTGCCGACCTGGAATTACGAGGCCGTGCACGTCTACGGCCGATTGGAAATCATCGAAGATCCGGCGCGCATCCTGGAGATCGTGACGAACCTGACCAACCGTTTCGAAGGGCCTCGCAAGACGCCCTGGAAGGTCAGCGACGCGCCGGAGGATTATGTGGCCATGCAGCTCAAAGCCATCGTCGGTTTGGTGCTGCACATCACCCGGATGATCGGCGTGCGCAAGCTCAGCCAGAACAAAACCGCGGCGGACCGCGCCGGCGTCATTGCCGGAGAGACTCAGGACAACCCGGCGCTGGCTCATCAGATGGCCTCTCCTTCGGTCGGCACCCGACAATCCGGCAGCTAGCCACTCCGGTGCGCAGCGCATCACTGCGTTCCCTGAACACAGTGATGCGCCGATTTCACTCGATCAGAGCGCCTTCGGCTCCACGAACGCCAGGTTCGACGCCGGCCGCGCGGCGCGCAGCTTCACGGCAACCTTCTCGGCCGCCGCCATCACGCGCAGGACATTCTCGCCGGATAGCTTGGCAATGTCGGCATCCGTCCAGCCGCGGCGCATCAGTTCCTCGAGCAGCGCCGGATACTTATCCACGCCCTCGAGCCCGACGGGCGCATCCGGAATGCCGTCGAAGTCGGAGCCGAGGCCGACGTGATCGATACCCGCCACTTGTCGAACATGCTCGATGTGGTCTGCGACTTGGGCCAGCGTAGTGACCGGACGCGGATGCTGTTCCTCCCAGGCCGCGAGAGCCGCCTTCGCGCGCTCCGGCTGTCCGATGTACAACCCGCCGAACGGCGGAGTATTGAAGCGTGCCTGCTCGGCGGCGTGGTCGGCATCCCAGTGATTGCGCGCGTCCGACACATAGCCGGGATAGAAATTCACCATGACCACGCCGCCGTTCGCGGCCACCAACCGCAGGATGTCGTCGGGAACATCGCGCGGATGATCGACCAGGGCGCGCGCCGAGGAGTGCGAGAAGATCACCGGCGCCTCGCTCGCCGCCAGCGCGGCGCGCATGGTGTCGGGAGACACATGGCTCAGGTCGACCAGCATGCCGAGACGGTTCATCTCCCGCACCACCTCGATGCCGAAAGGCGTGAGGCCGTGATGCACGGGTGCATCGGTCGCCGAGTCCGCCCAAGCAGTATTGGTGCTGTGGGTCAGGGTCATGTAGCGCGCGCCGGCGTCGTACATCTGGCGCAAGACGGCCAGGGAATCGTTGATTTGATGCCCGCCCTCGATGCCGATCATCGAAGCAATCTTGTGCGACCGATGAATGCGGCGCACGTCCGCCGCGGTGTAGGCCATCTCGAGATCGCCGGGATATCTGGCGGCCATGCGCTTGACCAGATCCATCTGCTCCAGAGTGACCTGAACCGCCTCGTACCCTTTCATCTCGGTCGGGATCCACACCGACCAGAACTGGCCGCCCACATGTCCGGCCCTGAGCCGCGGGATATCCGTCATCAAGGCTGATTCGCCGGCGCGAAGCGGCAGGTGAGCGGTGTCGGATTTCAGGTCGATGGCGGACAGATCGCTCTTGAATCGCTCGCGCAGTTCCCAGGGCAAATCGTTGTGACCGTCGATCAGCGGCGTCTGCAGCAGTATTCGCTCGACGCGCTGCTGATAATCATCCCCGCTCGCCGCCGCCGCCGCCGCCGCCGCGCACAGCAGCAGCCCCACCACGCCGATCACACTGCCCCGCACCGATTTCGGACAACTCATTTATTGTTTTTCCCGCGTAACAAGATAAAGATATTTTCGATGGTAGCCGTTCATGATAGCCGTTCGCGGCGGTTTTTTTTGCCGAGTCCCTCATTTGCAGGTTAGTTCGCAAACGTCACTTCCACCGGGTCGATGCCGGCGATGGCCCCCCGCACACGTTCGCCGCGCTGGATCGGACCCACGCCGGCAGGGGTTCCCGTGAATATCAGATCGCCCGCGGCGACGGCGACATAGGTCGAGAGAAACGCGATGATGTCGGCGACGCTCCAGATCATGTCCGCCAGATCGCCGCTTTGCCGGACCTGGCCGTCGATGCTCAGGGTAATCGCGCCCTCGCGAGGCGGAACTCCGCGCATCACCGGGCCGATGGGCGCGGAATGATCGAAGCCCTTCGCCATATCCCAGGGACGGCCGGTCTTTTTCGCCTCGGCTTGCAAGTCGCGGCGGGTCAGATCGATTCCCACCGCATGGCCGAAGATCATCGAGGGCGCATCCGCGGGCTTCACGCCGATGCCGCCTTGGCCGAGCGCGACCACCAGTTCCACCTCGTGATGCAAATCATGGGTCATCGTGGGAAAGGGCAAACGCAGGCCGCTGTCCACCACCGCATCCGCAGGCTTGGTAAAGAAAAACGGCAGCTGTCGCTGCGGATCGGACCCCATTTCTCGCGCATGGTCGGCGTAGTTCTGACCGACGCAAAATATCCGCCGGACGGGAAACCGCTGGTTCGAGTGCGCGATGCACAGGGTGGGGATCTGGAGATTTGGAATATCGCTCATAAGAAATTACTTCTCATAAATATCTTATCTTACTGCTTTCTATGACATAATATTTCGCGCGACGAATTCGGCATTGCGACGTGATTGACAGTATGGCCCTATCTTGTCTATCGTGTGTGGGTGAACATAATCTCGACCCCGGCACTGGACCCCGCAGACTCGCGCCAAGCGGCGCTGCTGGATGCCGCCGTCGCTGTGTTTGCTCGCTACGGCTTTCGTAAGACCTCGATGGAGGAAGTGGCCCGCGCCGCCGGGGTGTCGCGGCAGGGACTGTACCTGCAATTCGCCAATAAGGAAGAGCTGTTCCGCAAGGCGCTCGAGCACTCGCTCAGCAGTCAGTTGAACGCGGCCGTCGCCGCCCTGTCCGTTCCGGGGGACAGCCTGGAATTCAGAATCATCGCTGCCTGCGACGCCTGGTCGGGCCGCTTCGTGGGCTCGCTGGGAGCGGATGCAGCCGATCTGATGTGCGCGAGCACCGCGCTGGCGGGCTCGACGCTCACTCATTACGAGAGCCGATTCGAAGCGGCGCTGACCCGCGCCATCGCGGATTCGCCGCTGCTCGGTTTTTGCGCGACGGCCGGCATGGCCCCGGCGGATTTGGCGCGGACCCTGCATGCCACCGCGCGGGGTCTCAAACAGCGTTCGGCATCTCGGGAAGAATTCGTGAAGGGCGATGACGGTCGCGGCGCGCATGTTCTGCGCGCCGTTGAAGCCGGCGCAAGTAGAGGAATATTCTATGACGAAGTCAATTCAATTCGGCGCACGCTCGACGGCGGACCAGGTGCTGGCGGGCATCGACCTCAGCGGCAAGCGCATCGTGGTGACGGGCTGCAGCTCGGGGATAGGATTCGAAACCATGAGCGCGCTCGCCGCCAACGGCGCGCAGGTGATCGGTCTGGCCCGATCGCCGGCCGACGCCGAGACCGCCTGCCGCAAGGCAGGTCCCACCTGCACTCCCGTGGCCTGCGACCTGGCGGATCTGGGTTCGGTGGCCGCGGCGGCCGCCGCCATCCGCGCGCTGAATGTGTCGCTGGACACCATCGTCACCAATGCCGCTATCGCCAATCTGCCCACCCTGCGGACGAAGTACGGCGTCGAGATGCAATTTCTGGTCAATCACATCGGTCATTTCGCGCTGGTGAACGAGATTCATGGACCTGGTGCGCAACGGCACCGGGCGCATCGTGATCGTCAGCAGCAGCGCCGGCATCCGCCAGGCGCCGGCCGAAGGCATCATGTTCGACAATCTCGACGGCCGCCGATTCTACGAGCCGCTCGCATTCTACGGGCAGTCCAAACTGGCGAACGCGCTGTTCGCCAAGGAACTGTCGCGCCGCCTGAGCGCCCGCGGCATCGCGGTCAACTCGCTGCACCCCGGTGCCACCCGCGGCACCGGCCTGAATCGGAATTTGACCCTGCCGCTGCGAATCGTGCTGTCGGCCGCTAAATGGTTCATGAAATCGGCGCCGCAGGGTGCGGCAACCCAGGCGTTGCTGGCTGCACACCCCAGCGTCGGCGGGATCAGCGGAGAATATTGGACGAATTGCCGGATCGCCGCCGGGCAATCCCCTGCTCGAGGACGCCGGCCTTGCCGAGCGCCTGTGGAAGGTATCGGAGGACATCGTCGCGCGGCATGGCCCTGCGGCGGTGAAACCATTGCGCGAGGCTGCCTGAGCGCGAATTTCGCAATTCGCGGGTCCCGGCTTTATGATGCGGCCAATTGCGCGAGCTCCAGTCCTTCGAGCCCGTCGTCGCTCCCTGCACCGGCGTCATCATCGCGCGCAGAGTACGTCGAAGGACACGAGTAAGAAGACATGAAGGCAACGCTCTCGGGCGCAACGCTTCTCCTGCTCGCCGCTCTGCAGGCCTGCTCGTTCGCGCCCAGGTATAAGGTTCCCGACAGCGCGCCGGCGACGGGCGCCTACAAGGAATCCGGAGACTGGAAGGCTGCGCAACCCGTGGACGACCAGAATCGCGGCGAGTGGTGGACGATCTTTCAAGATCCGCAGCTCGATGCGCTGGAGGCCAAGGTAGGCGACGCCAACCAGGACCTGAAAGCGGCCTTCGCGCGCCTGCAGCAGGCTCGTGCCGCCACCCGAATCGCGCGGGCGGACTTATTCCCGACACTGACTGCGGGTTCTTCCGCGACTCGCGCGCGGGCTTCGGTCAATTCACCGACCTTTCCGAAGGGGGCCGAGCCGGTCTACAACGATTTCGATGTGGAAGCCGATCTCTCCTACGAGATCGACCTCTGGGGCCGGGTGCGCAACGCCGTGAACTCGGCAAAGGCGAGTCAACAAGCGAGCGCCGCCGACCTTGCCACTCTCAATCTGGCGATTCACGCCGAATTGGCCACCGACTATTTTTCGCTGCGCGCGCAAGACTCCCAGCAAGTGCTGCTCGACAAGACCGTGGAGGACTACACCGCTTCGCTGAAACTGACCCAGAACCTGTACAACGGCGGCGGAGCGGCCCTGGCGGACGTGGCCCAGGCCCAGGCGCAGCTCGAAACCGCGCGCACCCAAGCCGCCGATATCCGCCTGCAGCGCGCGCAGAGCGAGCACGCCATCGCCGTCTTGCTGGGCGAAAATCCGTCCACCTACCATGCGGACCCGAATCCACTGCCCATCGAATTAGCGCCGCCGCCCATCGACCCCGGCCTGCCCTCCGCTCTTCTGGAGCGCCGCCCGGATGTCGCCGCGGCCGAACGCCGGGTCGCCGCCGCCAATGCGCAGATCGGCGTGGCGCGCGCGGCGTACTTCCCCGTATTCAGCCTCTCCGCCGCCGCCGGCTATAGACAGCACCAGCGCTTCGAATTGGCTCACCGCCCCCAGCCAGCTCTGGTCGGTGGGCCCCGCCGCTGTACTGACCCTGTTCGACGCCGGCCGGCACCGAGCGCAAAACGCGCAGGCCAGAGCGGCCTACGACGAGCAAGTCGCCGACTATCGAGGCACCGTGCTCGACCGCCTACCAAGAAGTCGAAGACAATTTAGCCGCCCTGCGCCAATTGCAGCAGGAAAGCGTCAGCGAGGCAGCGGCCGTGACCGCCACCGGAACCGCTCTGCAGCAGGCGCAGTATCGCTACAAGGCCGGTCTCGTGACCTATCTCGAGGTCGCGACCACCGAGAACACCGCGCTGGCGGCGCAGCTCTCGAATGTGACCATTCAACTGCGCCGCATGAATGCGAGCGTGCTGCTGGTGAAGGCGCTGGGCGGCGGCTGGCAGCAGGGCGATGCCGAGCGGGCCGACCTACACGGTGCGGCGCACACTGTCGCGGCCGCGGCACAGTAGCGAGCTCAAGGCTACTTGCGCCCTAGATTCTCTGTCGCGAACTCCCAATTGACGAGAGTATCGAGCACGGCGTTCACGTGGTCGGCGCGCCGATTCTGATAGTCGAGATAGTAGGCGTGTTCCCACACGTCGATGGTGAGCAGCGGTTTCGCCGCCTGCGTCAGCGGCGTGTTGGCATTGCCCGTCTTCACCACCTTGAGCTTCTCGCCGTCCAGAACCAGCCACGCCCAGCCGCTGCCGAATTGCCCCACGGCGGCGCTCGCCAATTCCTTCTTGCAGGCATCGATGCTGCCGAAGGAGGATTCGATCAGGCGCTTGAGCGCTGCCGGGGGTTCGCCGCCGCCCTTGGGCTTCGAGGCTGTGCCAATAGAAGGTGTGATTCCATGCCTGCGCCGCATTGTTGAATATGGCGGCGTGCTCGGCTTGGCCCGCGGTAGCCCTGATGATCTTCTCGAGCGGCATGTCCGCGAATTCAGTGCCCGCGATGAGCTTGTTCAAGGTGTCGACATAGGTCTTGTGGTGCTTGCCGTAGTGGAAGCTCAGAGTATTCGCGGAAATGACGGGCTGCAGCGCGCTCTGCTCGTAGGGCAGCGGCGGCAGCGAGATGGGGGGAGATGAAACAGTGGCCGAATTCATTGAGCGCTCCTGAAGGCTGTAACGGTGGCTGGGATGTGCCACGATACGGGCGATCCATCTGCGCCGCAATCGGCGCTCATTACCCTGCGCCGTAGGCATACTCTGACGGTCAGTACACGTAAGGGAGCACCACGCGCACGCCCCGTACATGCCAGACGGCGTCTTGGACCGGCAGCCGCGCCTGCGCCAACTCGAGCGCCGACGTGCGTGTTTGCGTCTGTCATGCCCTTGACACACAGCCGGACATCGCCGCTCTTGGTATTGATCCGCACATGAGCATGGCCCTCGCCGTTCATGAACTGCAGCCGCGATCCAGGGCCGTAGCGCGACTCCATCGGCTTGGGTCCGAAGCAGTTCTTGATGTCGCCGCTGAAGGTCTGCACATCGAATTCCGCGGCCGGCATGGCGGCGAATTTCAGGGTCACATCGCCGCTCACCGATTCGCTCTCGATCCTGCCCATCGGGCGCCAGCGACAGCCCCACCGTTATGTCGCCCGAGATGCTCTTGAATCGGCCGTTGCTCAGGTCGGCGAGTTCGAGCGTCGACAGTGCCGCTGACGGTATTGATGTCCACCTCGCCGCCGCCGCCGGTCAGCTGGATATCGCCGCTGATGGTCCGGATCTCGATGGACTTGGCGGCCCGGCGCCTTCAGACGCACATTGCCGCTCACCGTGGCCGCGCGGACATCGCCTCCGGCCTCGCCGCTCACCTTGCCGCTCACCGTCTGTACCTTCAGGTCGCCGAGCACGCCCGTCACCTTGAAATCCGAGCTGACGAGAGTGACCGTCAGCGAGCTCTTGGCCGGCACGTGCACGATGAGATGCGCTTCGCCGTCCGAACCCCAGAGGTGCGCGGATCGCGTCACGACGTGAATGGATGTACGGCGGCCCGAGCCCGTCACATCGACCCGGTCGCACGCCGTCGTCGGCCGTGCCGCCGACCTCGACCTCACTGCGGTCCCAGCCTTCGACTTCCACCTTGCCGGCCAGATTGAAGATCTCGACCTCGCCTTGCGGATCGGCCGCCCGGCTCTCATGGATGGGCCGGCCCGCCTGCACCAGCGACCAGGGAACGACCAGCGCCGCCAGCGCGGCAATGATGATCCAGCCACTGGTAGCGGGCCTTGGATTGTGCTTTCGACATGGTCATGTCCTCGTCATCGTGGGTTGGGTGGCCTGCACGACATGCTCGTACAGGTCAATTTCATCGTGCCAGGTGCTCTGCCAGAGCTGTTCGAGCACCGGGCTTGCAGGATCGCTCGCCAGCGCCTTGCGGATGTCCTCGTGCGCCTGGCGAATGATCGCCAGATTGGCTTCGATTTTCGCGCGCGTGGCAGGATCGAGAAGCGCCAGCCGCTGGCGAAAACTCAGTTCCAGAGAATCGCGCGCGGCCACATAGCTCGCGTTTCGCGGTTCATCCAGGGTCGGCACCTGCGCCGCCAGCCGATCGCGGCGCCGCGCGGTGCCGCGGCGTCCATGCAGCACCGCCCAGGTGAGTGCGCTCGCCAGACAGGCGCCGGCCACCCCCGCCGCCGCGGCAAGCAGCATGGGGCGCGGGCGGCGCGGCGGCGAGGCAGCCGGCGGGCGATGCCGGGCCAGAGATACGGCGGCGGCGGCATGTCGCGCGGCAGATCCGCGAGCAGGTCATCGAGAGATTTTTGCATTGGATCGTTCATGATGTTCTCCAATCCGAGCGCGCTGGCCAGCAGGCCGCGCGCACGATGCAACTGCGCCTTGCAAGTGCCCTTCGGCAACGCCCAGCGTCTGGGCCGCCTCTGCATGACTAAAACCATAGATGCCCACCAGCACGAGCACGTGGCGCGCACCTTCCGGAAGCGCCGCGATTGCACGCTCGATGTCGAGCGGCGGACCGCTCGCCGCCGGGATCGGCCACTTCGGGCAGGCCCGAGGCCGGCTCGGCCACCTCGTACTCCACACGCAGGCCGCGGCGCCGCGCGAGCACGGTGTGCACGGCAATGCGGTGCAGCCAGGTCGAGAATCGGCTGCGCTGTTCGAAACTCGCCAAGGCTCGCCAAGCGGCGACGAAGGACTCCTGGGTGCAGTCCTCGGCCGCTTCGCGCTGTCCCGTCAGCCGCAGACACAGGCCGTAGACCCGCGGGGAAAATTGCCGATACAGATGCTCGAAGGCGCGCAGATCGCCGTCGGCCGCGGCGGCTATGAGCTCGGCCGGATCGGGCGGCATCCATCGCGTCCGCGACCTGCAGCATCTGAACCGTCCCCGCTGTGTGTCCCAATTGCCTCATGTCTAGCCCATTGGAGGACAGGGGGAGCTCAAAGGTTTAAATGCGCGCGCATCCGTGCGCGCGACTTTGCCGAAATTGATGCCCTGACGATCGCATCCGTGCTGCCGGGCATCGCGGACGATTATCCCGGGAGGCCTCATATTTTGGAGTGCTGCACTGCCCAGGTGGATATGAGTTATGTCAGATTTGGACCGCGCCATCGTGCGGGAAACCCCTAATTTTTCCGGCATTTGTCAGCGCCTTCACTGCTCGGTTACGTCCATCACATTGTCGTCGGCAATACGGTCAATGAGCTTATTGTAAGGATCGATGCCGGCACGGGTCGGCCGCTCGTCGACCACCAGATCGAAGGTTTGACGGCTCTGCGTGAACTTCTCTCTGCGCATGAGGAGAGGCTGTTCGTCGTCTTTTTTCCCCTTGAAGACGCCGATATCGATGTAGTCGGCCAGCGGCATCTCGGTCTCCGTTCCATTGCCGTCCGCCTGCACCTTGCGCGCCTGAACCGTCAGCGTCACCGAGTACTTGCCGTCCGGCCGCCGATGCGAGGTCGCTGACACCGCCTTGTTGTCGTAGAGCACGATGCGATTGAAACCATCCTCGATCAAATACTGCAGATCCGGGGGAGTCTGCGCGCGCAGCGCATCGACGAGCTGGCGGGTGTCGGGATACGGCACATCTTCGGCCGCCGCGCCGGCGATGCTTTGCACGGCGTCGGCCTGATTGGCGGCGTTCGCGTAGCGGTACTGCATCAGGAAATCGTGCAGGGCGAGATTGACCTTGTCCTCGCCGACATAGTCGGCGAGCGTGTACATGATCTGGCCGCCCTTGTAGTACCACACATAGTCCTCGCGCTGCACCAGCGCCAGCGGCCGCTCGCTGCGCACCTCGCCGGCGCGGCCGCGCAGGTAACGATCCAGGAAATGGCGCAGGACCCGCCGCATGTAGTCCTTGCCGTACTTCTGCTGCATGACCATGTAGGCGGAATACTGCGCCAGAGTCTCGGACATCATATTGGAACCCTCGACCCGGCCGCCGACGAGCTGGTGCCCCCACCATTGATGGCCGAGCTCGTGCGCCGTCACGAAATACGTCAGGTCCACATCCGTCGGCTTGAGCACCCGGGTGATGAAGCCGATGCCCTCCGAAAACGGCACGGTGTTGGGGAAGGACTGCGCGAACGTCCGATAGCGCGGAAACTCCATGATGCGGTACTGAGTGAACTGATAAGGACTGAAGTGCGCCTGGAAGTAGTCGAGCCCCGCGCGCGACGCCTCGAGCATCTCATCCACGTTGTATTGATGCGCCGGATCGTAGTAAATCTCCAGATTCACGGCGCCGCCGGGTCCCGAGTACACCTGCTTGCGCACGGCGTAGCGGCCCGAGAGGTAGGCGTAGAAATCCACGATATGCGTGGATCCCATGCTGTATTCGAAGTAGTGGCGCCCGTCCTTCTCCCAAGTACGCACCAGATAGCCCGGCGCAATGCCGAGCTGATCGCCGGAGGTGCTGACCACGGTGTGGTAGGTGATCCAGTCCGCCTGCGTCGTGAATAGATTGAGGCGGGAATGGCGGGGATCGCCGCGCGGCGCCATCTCTTCGAGCGAACCCAAGTGTTCCTCGCGGCGCCGGCGCGGATCGTCGATCTCCAAATCCGCATCGTAGCCTATGCCGGGAAAGAACTCGGTGTCGAAGAACGTGCCGTTGTAGGCGAACTGCGCCAGCTCATTGCCGTCGCGGAAACCGCGCGATTCGTGGCTGACGGAAAAGGTGAGAGTCAGCACGTCCCCGGGAGCCAGCGGCTGATCCAGAGCGTAAATGGAATACAGATCGCGGGGCTCGCGGCTGAGCAGATGGAACGGCCGGTCGAACCGCACCTGCGTCACGGCCTCGTGCTGGTCGGTCAGATGAATCTCGGTAATCGGCTGCGCGCTCTTGTTCTGCAGCGTGAATCGCCCGGTGCCGTCGAAGGAGCGGCGCTCGGGATAGATATTGATCGTCGCCTCCACGGCCGTCACCTTGGGCTGCAGCGAGATTTTCGTACTTCTTGAAGCGCCGCTCGTAGTCGGCGAGCACATGGCGGCGGTCGGCCGCCGTCATGTACTCGTTGAGCACATGCGCGTTGTAGTAGTACCAGACTGCCGGAAGCCAGGGCCAGCACCAGGAATAGCCCCGCCGCCGGCGCGAGACGCGGCGCGCGACGCGAGCGCACGGCGGCTGCGCGCGGCCAGCGACACATCGGCCCCGCGCCGGGTATAGGCGATGGAGATCACGCCGAGGAATGCGAAGATGGCGCACCAGTAAACGGTAGACCAGAACAGGGCCGGCACGAAATGGCCGTAGCCGTTCATATCCGAGTACAGGTAGGCCGGAACGGCGCCGGGAAGGTAGAGGGTGTTTTCCCATCCGAAGGCGAACAGGATGGGCTGCAGGACCACGATGCCGATGACGATGCCGTGGCCGATGAATTTGTTCGAGACCATGGTCTGCACGAACATGGCCAGCAGCGCCAGCCCCAACATCTGCGGCAGGGTGATGACGTAGAGTTCCTTGAAGTACTGCAGCAGCTCGTAGTGGTAGTAGCCGTCGATGGTCTGCATCAGCATGCCCACCAACAGGGTGACGGTGAGCAGAAACACCTGTATCAGGGCGATCGCCGTGAATTTCGACAGCCAATCGATGGAATCCGCCAGCGGCAATGCGTCGTGGATGCCGTCGAAGCGGGTGTCGCGCTCGCGCCAGAGCAGTTCCGCGGCGTACAGGACCGCGACGATGATGAAGAACAGGGTCGCCGAGCCTTCCACGGCCTGCAACATGAGGTAGGTGACGGGCCAGACGTTATCCCCCCCCACCCGCCCCGCGAAATGTCCATTGTTGACCGCAAAGGCGATGAGCAGCCCGACGATGGCCCAGAACGGAATGTCGCGCACGATGCTGCGAATGCGCAGACGGGTCAATGACAGAAACTGCAGCAGCGTCGTGCCGGCGCCGAATACCTGGTGTACCCGCGGCAGGCTGGAGGCCAGGCGCGACGGATGCGGGCGTGCCGCCTGCGCCTCCTGCCGGCGCGCCTTATCGGCGCGCTTGCCCTGGGAACGCGCCGTCAACGCCTCCACCGACATCGGAAACAGCGCCCAAGCCGCGGCGAGCGCAATCACGCCCACGCACGTCCAGAGCAATCGATTATAGAGAAAGACTCCCGGAGAATACCCGGAGAAATCCCAGGGCAGAAGCCGGCTGTTCTTCTCGGCCACGCTCCAGTAGCGGGTAATGGTGTCGAGCAGCCGCATGCCGACGGGATCCAGGATGCCGGACCAGAAATGCTCGAGCGAGCGCGTCGCGGAGAACACCGTCAGGCCGATGACGTACAGCATGAACAGGGCCACGCCCTGCAGATACACGATGAACAATTTGCGCGTGAGCGCGGCGACGGCGAAGAACAGCGAGCCGATGAAAAAAATCTGCACGACGACGATGGAGAAGAAGGGCTGCAGATACCAGGCCGCATGATTCGGTCCGATGCGGGCGTGGTCGGCCCAGGGCGCGAAGGTGCCGACGAAGGCGCCGGCCACCAAGCCGAAGAACACGCAAACCGTCGTGACGAACGAGCCGGCCCAGCGGCCGCCCAGATACGCGAGCTTGGAGATCGGCTTGGTGAACAGCATCTGGTAGGTGTCGCGCTGGAAATCGCGCAGTATCGATGTGCCGAAAATCGCGGCGATGACGATGAGGCCGAACAGGCAGGAATAGGCATCGTCGACGGTGTTGCCGAAGGGCCCGTTCAGCAGGACCTTGCCGTTGGAGTTGGCGACCGGCCCGAAGCTCTCCGAGGCGATGCAGAAGAACGAGAAAGCGAACCAGAGCAGGAAGTAGATGTAGGTCGAAATGCTCTTGGCGCGGAAGCGAAGCTCGAAGGTAAAGAATTCCCAGAACATTGCCATGACGGTATCCCCCGCGGCCGGACTCTAATTCTTGGAGCGCCGAGACAGATTCAAGAAATAGACATCCTCGAGTCCTGATGCCACGGGACGGAAATCGGCGCCCGGAGAGGACGGCGCGAACACGCGGATCTCGTGCAGGCCGCCCACCAAGTGCGTGCTCACGATTTGCAATTGGCTCTCGAGGGTACGTAATTCCTCGTCGGTGGCGACGACGCGCGACCACATCTGCCCTTCGAGCGCCAGCAGAGCCTCGTTGGGCGATCCCTCGAGCAGCACCTCACCGGAGGCGATGATGGCCATACGGGAACAGAGCTCGCGAACGTCATCGACAATGTGGGTCGAGAGAATGACCGTGACGTCCCGCCCGATGGAGGACAGAAGATTCAGGAAGCGGTTGCGCTCGGCGGGGTCTAGGCCGGCGGTGGGCTCATCGACGATGATCAGCCGTGGATTGGCCAGCAGTGCCTGGGCGATGCCGAAGCGCTGTTTCATGCCGCCCGAGTACGTGGACAAGGCCTTTTTGCGCACCTCCCACAAATTGGTCTGGTGCAGCAGCGCATCCACCATGTCCTGCCGCTCACCCTTGGCCGTCACGCCCTTGAGGATGGCCAAATGGTTCAGCATGTCGACGGCGGACATTTTCGGATACACGCCGAACTCCTGCGGCAAGTAGCCGAGGATCTTCCTCACCTCGTTCTTCTGCGTCAGCACGTTCAGCCCGTCGAGGTCTATGCTGCCCGAGTCCGGATCCTGCAAAGTGGCGATGGTGCGCATCAGGGAACTCTTGCCGGCGCCATTCGGGCCGAGCAGGCCGAACATGTTGTTGCCCACGGTCAGCGATAATTCCTTCAGGGCGCGCACCCCGTTCGGATAGGTCTTGGACAAGCCCGTGATTTGCAGGGTCATGGAATATCCTCGTTCATGCCGCCGTGTCGTCGCCATACCCGTAAGAATCGCCGTCTCCGGCCGCAGCCTTCCACCCATTGTATATGGCGCGTAAGCCTAGCCGGTTCCAAAATAAGGAATAGTCCCCCGCCTCGTGCTACCGTATCTTTTTACCCGGGTTTTGATGGATACCGGAGCGAAGCTGCCCTGATGCGCGCGAATCGTGTGGAGACTCTTGCATGTCGGTGATGGTCTGCCCCGCCTGCGACCTGGCGCATCGCCTCACCGCGGCGCCCATCACCGGTCGGATGCGCTGCGCACGCTGCCGGGCGCCGCTGCAGCGCCCGGCAAACGCCGCCGTCGATACCGCAATCGCGCTGGCGCTCTGTGCCCTGGTATTGCTGCTGCTCACCAATGTCTACCCGCTGGTGACGATGCAGATCAACGGCAGTTCCCGCGACACGACGCTGATCGGCGCGGCGCTCGGCCTGTACGCGCAGGGGTTCGACTCGCTGGCGGCGCTGGTATTCCTGACCACCGTGATTGGGCCCGTGCTGCAGATCGTGGCGCTGCTGTATGTTCTCATTCCGCTGTGGCGCGGGCGGCGCGCCCCCGGCCAAGGGGCCGTGCTGCGCGTATTCACGCAGGTGCGGTCTTGGAGCTTCATGGAAGTGTTCTTGCTCGGCGCTCTCGCCGCCCTGGTGCGTCTGGCGAAATTCGCGCACATCACGCCCGGCATCGCACTGTGGTCCTGTCTCCTGCTCATGCTCTGTCTATCCGAACTGATCAGCATCACCTCCCCCGAGCAGCTATGGCGATGGGTCGAGCGGAGCCGCGAGTGAGCCATCCCGTGACCGGGCGCAGTCTTGGCCTGCTCGTCTGCCTGGCCTGCCATGCCACGGTTCACGGCACCCAGGCCGCTCATTTGCGCTGCCCGCGCTGCCGCGCGCGCCTGCACGAGCGCAAGCCGCACAGCCTTGCCATTACCACCGTCCTGGTCATTGCCGCCGCCGTGCTCTACGTGCCCGCGAACGTGCTGCCGGTGATGACCACGCGGACGTTCCTGGAGGACGATGAGCCCGACACCATCATGAGCGGGGTGCTGGTGCTCCTGCATTCGGGATCCTGGCCCATCGCGGTGCTGGTATTCATTGCCAGCATCGTCGTACCGATGTTGAAGATCCTGGCAATGGCAGTGTTGCTGTATTCCGCCTGGCGGCCCTCGCCGCGCCGCCGTCAGCAGCGCAGCGATCTGTTGCGGATGGTAGAATTCATAGGACGATGGTCGATGCTGGATGTTTATGCCATTTCCCTGCTGGCCACCCTGGTGCAGATACAGTCTTTCGCCTCCATCATCGTCGGCTGGGGTGCTTTGGCATTCGGCGCCGTGGTGGTCTTGACTCTGCTCGCGGCGCGGACCTTCGACGAGCGACTCTTGTGGGATACGCCGCGGCATGACTGACCCTACCCCTCCCAATCTCGACGATCTCCCGGCCGCCGTGCCCGCTCCTTCGCGCTGGTCACGGCTGCCGCTGATTTGGATACTGCCCGCGGTGGTGATACTGGCGGGCGCCTTCGTCGTGATTCACGAGATGCTGGCGCAGGGAACCAGCATCGAAATCCGCTTCCGCAACGCCGAAGACCTCGAGGCGAATAAAACCAAGATCCGCTACAAAGACGTCGAGATCGGCGAGGTCAGCGACATTCACGTGTCCCGCGATCGCAAGGGCGTCATCGTGACCGCCATCATTCACCGCGACGCCAGCGAGTATCTGGTGGGCGACACGCGCTTCTGGGTGGTGCGTCCGCGCGTCTCGGCCGCCGGAGTCACGGGCCTCGGAACCCTGGTGTCGGGTGCCTATATCAGCGTCGATGTGGGCACGTCGGCGACTCGCAGCAGGCAATTCGTCGGCCTGGAAGTCCCGCCCATCGTCACCTCGGACCAGCCGGGGAGGGAATTCGTGCTGCACGCGGACGATCTGGGCTCGTTGAGCATCGGCTCCCTGGTCTTTTATCGGCACATCGAGGTGGGTCAAGTGGTGGGCTACGCACTCGACGCGAGCGGTGCCGGTGTGACCATCAAGGTATTCGTCAATGCGCCCTTTGACGCCTATGTCACCGCCGGCACACGGTTCTGGCAGGCGAGCGGCATCGACATGTCGCTGAGTTCCGACGGGGTCAAGCTGCGCACCGAATCCCTGACCTCCATTCTCCAAGGCGGCATTACCTTCAGAGCGCTGCCCGGCGCCTCGACGGCCCCGGTGCCTGCCGATTCGGCATTCGCTCTATTCATGGACGAAGACCGCGCCATGCGGCCGATCGAAACGGAGATTCGGACCTTCGTCATGTACTTCAAGGGCTCGCTGCGCGGGCTGTCGGCGGGCGCGCCGGTGGAATTGCATGGCATCGGGGTGGGTGAGGTCAAAAGCGTGGACGTGGAGTATGACCGGGACGCCGGCACCCTGCGGTTTCCCGTCGTCGTCGAGCTCTATCCGCAGCGCATTCGCGGGCATAAACCGAATGGAGCGCCGCCGCCCGCCGCCGACCGCCGACCCCGCGGCATCCAGCCGGAAGCTGGTCGACAGCCTGGTGGCGCACGGGCTGCGGGCCGAACTGAAGAGCGGCAATTTGCTGACGGGCCAAAAGTACGTGGACCTGGATATGCATGCGGACGCGCCCGCGGAGAAGGTCTGGTGGAATGAGCAGCCCTCGGTGTTTCCGACGGTGTCCAACGGGCTCGACGAAATCCAGGACTCCGTGGGAAGCATCGCCCGCAAGCTCAGCAAGGTCCCCTTCGATCAGATCTCCTATCGGCTGCTCTCCACGATGACCAGCCTCGAACAGACCCTGAAGAGCACCGATCAGCTGATGCGGCATGTCGACGGCAGACATCGCACCGCAGGTTCAGGCCACATTGGCCGAAGCACAGGCGGCCATGAAGAATGCCAAGGATTTATTGGGACAGGACGCCCCGCTGCAGAGCGATCTCGGCGCGACCTTGCTGCAGCTGTCGCGGGCCGCGAAATCGATCACCGCGCTGGTCGACTACCTCGAACGCCATCCTGAATCCTCTGCTCCGCGGCAAACCAGGAGACTCTCCGTGAAACCAACTCCTAGCGGCCGCGAGCGCCTGATCCTGCTGAGCGCCTGTGCCGTAAGCGCAGCCCGGATCACTTCTACATTCTGAGTACGCAACCGGCGGGCGCGGCCGCGGCGCGGACCTCGCCCGCCGCGCCGGTCGTCCTGAAAGTGACTCTGCCTTCGTGGTGGATCGGCCCGAAATGGTGCTCAACACTTCCGCGGATGATGTCACCGTCCTGGAGCACGAACGATGGGCCGCTCCGCTCGCCGATCTGGTGTGCGCAGACTCTGGCACGCGATCTCGAGCGCCGCCGCAGCGACCTGCTGGTCGCCGACTCGGGCGTCAATCGCGCGAGCGGCTCCGCCATCAGGGTCAACGTCGATGTGGTGCAATTGACCGTGCACCGAGGCAGGCAGGCAAGCATCGAGGCACACTGGCGAATTCTCGATCCGCGCACCGGCAAGGACGTCACGGGCGGCGATGTGTTCAGCTCGCCCTTGGGACAGGATGATTACGCGGCGGTGGCACAGGCGTTGAGCCAATGTCTCGGATTGCTCGCCGACCGCCTGGCGGGACAGATGCAGTAGGGTCGCGTCGATGCGGGATCGCCGGGGCACCGCGGACGCCCGAAGAGTCTCGGGACTCTCGATACGTCCGCGGCGCAGATAGCGCAGATAGGCTACGGCTGGACCGCCACGTCGTTATGGACCGAAGTGACGCCCTCGGTATTCTTGGCGATCATGCCCGCCAAATCGACTGCGTCCTGGGTGGGTGCCTGTCCGCTCAGCCACACCACGCCGTTCTCATCGGTATCCACCTTGATGCGCGTCAGCGTGGTCAAATGCTTCGCCGCCAATTTCGGCTTCACCTTGGTGGTGATCGCCGAGTCCTTGACGAAGTGATGCGTGGAATCCGGCGCCGACGCGTCATCCGCGAGCACCATCGGCACACAAACCACACTGGTCGCCAACATGCCGGCTAATATGAGACGTTTCATTATCTTACTCCTGCAATCGGTTTGATTTGGCCCTTCGGCTCTGGTAATTGTCCGGGTACAGGTTGACTCAACGGCGCGCGCGAACTCTGTAGGCGCGCGAAGGCAGTGCGTGACGGTCATATCCCACAGGGTCAGGCGCGGGCGCGAATTGCGGCGGCGCTGGGCCGTTCGCCTCTGCACCCGCGCCTCGAGCCTCGTGCTCCGGCATCGACAACAGCCGGGCGGTATTGACCAGCGCCATGTGCGTCAATGCCTGCGGAAAATTTCCCAGCATGCGCTTGGCTGCGCGGATCGTACTCCTCCGCGAACAGGCCGACGTCGTTGCTCAACGACAGCAGGCGCTCGAACAAGGCCCTCGCCCTCTTCGCGGCGCCCGGTCAACAGATAGCAGTCGGCGAGCCAGAACGAACAGGGAAGAAACGCCCCCTCCCCGGCCGGCAGCGCGTCCACCTTCGTGGCGGTGGAGTAGCGCAACACCAATCCGTCCACCAGCAAGTCGCGCTCGATCGCCGCGATGGTGCCGAGTACGCGCGGATCATCGGCGGGCAGAAAACCCACTTGCGGAATCAGCAGCAGGCTGGCGTCCAGAGTACGTCGACTCGTAGGACTGCACGAAGGAATTGCGGCGCGAGTCAAAACCCTTCTCGCAGACCTGGGCGTGGATGGCATCGCGCACCTCTCGCCAGCGCTCGATCGGCCCCTCGAGACCGTCCTGCTCCGCATCCTTGATGGCGCGGTCGAAGGCGACCCAGGCCATGACCTTGGAGTGCGTGAAATGGCGGCGCGGCCCGCGCACTTCCCACAGACCCTCGTCAGGCTGCTGCCAATGCGATTCGAGAAACTTCGAGCAGCGCGACCTGAACCTTCCACGCCTCCGGCTCCGGCGGCAGGCCCGCGAGCCGCGCCAGATGCAGGGTGTCCATGACTTCACCGTAGACGTCCAGCTGAAATTGCTTCGCCGCCGCGTTGCCGATGCGTACCGGAGCCGATTTCTCGTAGCCCGGCAGCCAGGGCACTTCGTATTCATCGAGACGCCGCACGCCCGTGACGCCGTAGAGAATCTGCAAATCGTCGGGAGAACCCGCCACCGCGCGCAGCAACCATTCTCGCCAAGCGGCGGCCTCCTCTTCATAGCCCGCAAGCAGCAATGCATTCAAGGTAAACGTCGCGTCGCGCAGCCAGCAGTAGCGGTAGTCCCAATTGCGCACGCCTCCGGGCCACTCGGGCAAGGAGGTGGTGGGCGCCGCGATCATTCCGCCCGTCGGCTTGTACGTCAGCGCCTTCAATGTGATCAGCGAACGGGCCACGGCGGTGCGCCAGGGGCCCCGATACGTACACCGGCCGGACCACTCCCCCCACCGATCTTCGGTCGCGGTCAATTCCTGTTCGGCATCGACGGCGGCGCCGGTACCCAGATGAGACGGACGGTAATTGAGAACGAAGGACTCGCGCTCGCCGGCGCTCACACAGAATTCGGCGACGCTGTGCATATTCTTGCCTTCGACGGGAACCGAGGCGGTCAACTCGAGGGTGTCGGGACCGGCGGTGAGCAGCAATATGTCCCTGCGATTGATGCACCCAGGGGACGATACGAGCCGTAATCGAATCGCACCGTGAGCTCCATGCGCATGCCGACCCGGCCGCTCAATCCTTCGACGATTCGGACGATGTCCCAACGCTCATCGGACAGCGGCATGAAGTCGATGACCCGGACGCTGCCCTCCTCGGTATCGAATTCGGTTTCCAGAATCAGGGTGTCGCCCCGGTACCTGCGCCGTACCTGGGTGACTTTGCAGGCGGGCGCCAGCAGCCAGCGTCCATGTTCAGGGCCGCCCAGCAGCGCGGCAAAACACGCGCCCGAGTCGAATCGCGGCAGGCACAGCCAATCGATGGAGCCATCGCTGCCCACCAATGCAGCGGTGTGGCAATCGCCGACCAAGGCATAATTCTCAATCGGCAGGGACATGCATGACTCCGGGAGCGAATATATCGGCTCGGCGCCGTTGCCGCCATTGCAGCCGGCCCACCGCGCCCGTCGGTTCTTTCCTACACCGCCCTCGCCTTGTATTGTAACCGGCGGCGAACGGTCTTAACTTAGTACGCATGGCCACCCGAGAGGCATCCGGAATCCCATGAGCGCAGACTGGCGAGTGTTCGCGCTCGGTTCGGCGTTCTTCGCCGCGCTGACGGCGATTTTCGGCAAGGTGGGCGTTTCGGAAATCAATTCCGATCTGGCGACCTTCCTCAGAACCCTGGTCATTCTGCTGGTCGCCGCGCTGCTGATTTGCGCGCGGCACGAATGGCAGCGGCCGGACAGTCTGTCCACCAAGGGCGTTGTATTTCTGGTCCTGTCCGGCGTCGCCACCGGCCTGTCATGGCTTTGCTACTACCGTGCGCTGCAGACCGGCCCCGCTTCCCGCGTCGCTCCGATCGACAAGCTCAGCGTCATTTTCGTGGTGCTATTCGCGGTGTCCTTCCTCGGCGAACGGCTGACCTGGAAAGTGGGGCTGGGCGGCATCCTCATCGCCGCCGGCGCGGTGCTCATGGCACTGTGAGGCGCCAAGTAGCGGCGCCCAGGCCCTCGCCGCCCGTGACGGCGGGAGCCTAGCGGCGCCGGCGCTACAAGCGGCCTCGATGCCGGGCGCTACTTCGCATTCTTGGCGTCGTTCGAATCCTTGATGTGGCTCTTCATGTCGCCGAACTTTGCCTGAGCCGCGCCGACATTCTTGTTGATGGTGCCTTTCACCTGCTGCTTGGTGCTACCCACCGCCTTGCCCGCCGTCTCTTGGATCTTACCCGCGGTTTCTTTGACGCGGCCTTCCACTTGGTCTTTGTTGATGCTCATGTACAGACTCCTCGAAGTACGCCGGCGAACGGCCGACACGTCACAGCGAGTAATCGTACGCGGCTCTCTTGTCCGGCCTGTAGGAAGGATCATCAACCCCCTGTCAGAGAAGCGGCGGTTCGATCGTTGCCGTCCTGGCCCCGGTCCGCGCGAGGTTGGCTTCGCTCCAGATTTCCCTCGCCCATTGCGCCAGGAGCGCCGCTTCCGCCCATCGGTCCGACAGCTCCCGCCCGTGCGCATCGGTGATGGCATAGTCGGGTGGCCCCAGTTCGCACAGAAAGACCAAGGCCTCGTCCGCCGCCGCATGCCGCGCCAGCCATGAAGCGAATCCCTGCCGCCACCAGTCCCGGAACAGCGCCACCCATTTCGCGTTCTGCGGAAAATCCAGTGCGACTTGAATCTGCCCGCGTGCCGCCACGCGGCCTTGGAAAGAGTCGGAGCGCTCGAGCACCTGGGTTATCAAGTTCCGCAAAGGCGGCGGCGGCGGGCAGGGCATCTCACGATCCACGACATAGTGAGACAGGTCGGCGGCCAGGCGCATCTGCGGGACAGCGTCCAGCAGCTGCACGGTGGTAAAAAGATCATTGGTGATGCAGTTGCGGTGGGTCTCGAACTGGATCGGCATCGCCTCCTGCTCGGCCAACCGCAGCCACCCCTCGATCACGGGCACCATGTCGGCCAGCCCGATCGGCATTTCCTGGCCGATCACGACCACGAAGGGCGCGGCGATGCGGTGCGCCAGCAGCAGCGCCGGGCGCAGCGCCTCGACCGAGGCCGGAAATGCGGTGAGCCCGCCCGCCAGGCCGGTGCGGCTGAAGTGCGGCACCGTGGCCTCCGCCTGCTCCAGGGTGAGGGCGCCGAGATCGATCGCCATTCCGTCGAACCCGGCCTCGCGCACGCGGTCGAATTTCTCCGCCACCGACGCTTCCGGCACGGCCAGGCGATCCATGGCCCACAAGGCCTGGTAAACCAAAAGGCGGTTAGCCATGCGGCCGGTCGGCGATCCACGTGCGGTCGTCGGGATAGTCGGCCTCGGTCCTGCCGCGCGCAAAGGCGCGCAGCACGGCCAGCTGAAAGCCCAGCATAGGTCATCGACGGAGGCGCCGCGCCGCGCGCGGTGAACAGGGCGTGGTGCAGCTCTTTCAGCCGGTGGAAAGGCACTCCGGGAAAGGCGTGATGCGCGGTGTGATACTGCATCTGCCATCCGAGCCAGCGCATGAGCGCATTGGTGCGCGTGCTGCGCGTATTGACCAGCACATTGTCTTCATGCGGCAGGCCCAAGTGTTCGATGGTGTTCTGCAGCTGATGCACGCCTTTCATCGCCAGCAGCGGCGCCAGCCAGAGAATCACCGCCGCCCAGCTATGCACCCAGAGCGAAATGCCGGCAATCAGCGCCGTAGCCGGCCACGTGCCAGCGTGCCTCGCGGATCAGCTCGGCGTGGCGCTTGGCCGGCAAGTAAGGCTCCGTGATCACGTCTCGAGGAAAATCGCAGGATCCGGCGCCAACGCGTGTACCAGTAGCTCACCCCCGACATCCACAGCAGGTAGGAAGTCAGGGTGTAGCGCTCGCGCGCCAACTCGCCGTCGCGCGCCCAATCCTGAGTGAAGCGGTGATGCGCCATGTGCTGCACCTGGTCGAAGGTGCGTGGATAGAACAGCACGAAACCGAAGATGCGCCCCACCCATTCGTTCAACCAGCCCGTGCGGAACACCGTCCAATGGCTGAGCTCGTGCTGCCCGGCATACAGGAAGTTGAGCAGCACGCCGTGCACGGCGAATATAGGCACCGCCCACCAGGTTCCGCCGGTCAGCCAGAGCACAGCGCCTGTGACGGCGATGGCCCCCACATGCGACAGGGTCTGCATGGCGCCCTCACGATTCGACGCAACGCACAAGCTGCGCAGCTTGGCGCCGTCGATCACCTCGCGTCGTACGAAAACTTCGTTCACCCAAACGCTCCCGACCGTAGATGCTCATCGTACGACGGCGGTAAATGGATAGCTACGGTGCCCTGATTCAGGGTGCGCGCTGCCTCTTGAGCGCCGCGCGCAGCTTTCGAATGCTACTGCGCGTGGTCAGCCTCCACCTTCGCGACCGCGGGGCGCGCCGCCACGAGCTTTGCATGCGCCTCCAACTTCGGTGCGCGGGCGTATAGCTCGGCCTTCTCACCGGGGTACCAGGACGCCAGCATGTAAAGATAGGCGTCGGCCATGGAATAATCGCTCCCCAGCACATAGGGCCCGAGCTCCTCGCTGATGAGTGCGAGATGCGCTGCACAAATCCTTCGTGCCCTGCGTGCGGACGGCCTCGGCATCCGCCTCGCCGCGAGCCGAGTAGCGCGCCGGATAGTACATGCGCAACGCCGCCTCGTAGACATTGGCCGAGAGAAACACCATCCATTGCAGGAAGACCGCATGCCGGACGGTACCCGCCGTGCGGCGCCAATGCGCGCTGGGGATGGCAGAGCGCGAGATGGATCAGCATGGCCGCCGATTCGAACAGGAGGGTGCCGTCCGGCAGCACCAGGGCCGGCACTCGGCCGGTGGGATTCGTGGCGCGCAATCGCGCCACATCGGCCGCCTCGCGGCCCACCCAGATCCGTTCGTACGGGGCATCGATCTCCTCGAGCGCCACCTGCACCGCGAGCGAGCCCGAGCCGGGTCTACCATAGAGCTTGTATGCCGCCGTCATTCCCCACCCCCTTGATGATGTCCCCGCATCTTACCGTCTCGAGGTCTCGCCTGTCTCGAATTGCAGTATGCTTGCGCACGAGTGTAGTGGGAACCGAACGAAGAAGGGATGACCATGCTATCCAGACGCGTTTTTCTCGGCGCCGCCGCCGGCGCCCCCCTGATCGCCATGACCTCGAGCCGGCAATCCATGCGCATCCGCGGCATCCTCGCCGTCCGCGATGGCGCTGAAATCCATGACGGCCGCTGCAAAACCGATCTCCGCCGACGAGCGGCACGCACGCATCGCCAAGGTTCAATCGCTCATGGAGCAGGACAAGGTGTCGGCGCTGATCATCGAACCCGGTTCCACCCTCGACTATTTCACCGGCATCCGCTGGCGCCGCTCCGAGCGCATCACGCTCGCGATCATTCCCGCCCGCGGCGAGGTGGTGGTCGTGACCCCGGCCTTCGAAGAGCCCTCGGTGCGCGAGACTCTGCAGGTGGGCGGCGATGTGCGGCCGTGGAACGAGCACGAGAGTCCGATCGACAAGATCGTTCAGGCCTTGCGCGACCGGGGCGTCGCCTCGGGCACGGTGGCGGTGGAATCCAGCACCCGCTTCTTCATCGTCGACGGCATACGGCGCGCGGCAGGCGGCTATGACATCGTCTCGGCGGATTCTCTGGTACGAGCGTGCCGCCTGGTGAAATCGCCTGCGGAATTGGCCCTCATGCAAATCGCCAACAACGTGACCATCGAGGCGCTGCGCATCCTGCATGCGCGTGTGGCACAGGGCATGAGCTCGGAGGACATCAGCGCACTGATGGACCGCACCACCCTCGCGCTCGGCGGCGCGCCCGAGTTTTCAATGGTGCTCCTGAACGAAGCCTCGGCCTATCCGCATGGGTCGGTGAAAGTGCAAACGGTGCGCGAGGGTTCGGTGGTGCTCATGGACTGCGGCTGCACCGTGCATGGATACCAGTCCGACATTTCACGCAGCTGGGTCTTCGGCCGGGCGAACGACCGCCAGCGCAAGGTTTGGAACACGGTCAAGCGCGGCCAGGAAATCGCTCTCGAGACCGCGAAGATCGGTGTGCCGGTCGGCCGCATCGACGACACGGTGCGTGCCTATTACGAAAGCCAAGGTTGGGGCCCCGGCTACAAGCTGCCGGGACTCTCTCATCGCACCGGCCATGGCATCGGTCTCGACGGCCACGAGCCGGCCTACCTGGTGCACGGCGATACCAGTCCGCTGCAGGCGGGAATGTGCTTTTCCGACGAGCCGGGAATCTACATCCCGGGTGAGTTCGGCATTCGCTTGGAGGACTGCTGGACCATGACCGCGTCGGGCCCGCAGCTGTTCACGCCCCTGGCGAAATCTCTGGATGAGCCTATTTGATCAGCGTTTCGGCGGCCGCCACGATCATCGCATTCCTGTCGTTGATCATCTGGCTTTATCTGTTCCTGGCGCATGGAAGATTCTGGCGGTCCGCCCCGCAACTGCCTGCCGCCGCGCCCCGGAATTTCCGGATGTGGACATCGTGGTTCCGGCGCGCGACGAAGCCCTTACCATCGGCCCGGTCATCGGCTCGCTGCTGGCGCAGGATTACGGCGGCAAATTCCGCGTCATCCTGGTCGACGACAATTCCACCGACGGCACCGCGGCTCTGGCGGGCACGGCGGCCACGCTCGAGGTCATCACCCTGCAATCGAAGCCCGCAGAGTGGTCGGGAAAACTCTGGGCGCTGAGCCAGGGCGTTGCGGCGAGCCGCGCTCCCGTGCTGCTGTTCACCGATGCCGACATCGTGCACGATCCGCGGCATCTGTCCGCGCTGGTGGCGAAGCTCGAGCAATCGCGTCTGGACATGGTGAGCGAGATGGTGCGGCTGAACTGCACCAGCCTCGCGGAGCGCGCCTTGGTGCCGGCCTTCGTCTATTTTTTCCAGATGCTCTACCCGTTCAGCCGAGTCAATGATCCCGCTTCGCCGGCCGCGGCGGCGGCCGGCGGCACCGTGCTGATTCGACGCGAGGCTTTGCAGCGCATCGGCGGCATCGACGCGATCAAGCATGCTCTCATCGACGATGTGGCGCTGGCCACGGCAGTGAAGAAATCCGGCCCCATTTTTCTGGGACATTCCGGCCTGGCCGCGTCCATTCGCCCCTACCCGAGATTCGCCGATATCTGGCACATGATTGCGCGGACCGCCTTCACTCAACTGCACCATTCGGCGGCATTGCTGCTCCTCACCCTGCTCGGCCTGATTCTGGTTTGGTGGGTGCCCGCGGCGGCGATGCTGCTGGGCCATGGCCGGCAGTTCGCTGCGGGCTTGCTGGCCTTCGGTCTGTCGGCCGTGAGTTATCTACCCACCCTGGCGCGATACCGGCGCAATCGCCTCTGGGCCTTGGCGCTGCCGCTGATTGCGCTCTTCTACATGGCGGCGACCTGCGGCTCAGCTCTGAACTACTGGCGTGGGCGCGGCGCCCGCTGGAAGAACCGCGCCTATGGCGCCGGTTAGCATCGCCGCGCAGCCCCCGGCGCCTTGCTGGCTTCGACCACCGTGACCGCGGTCATGTTGACGATGCGCCGCACCGTGGCCGCCGGAGTCAGAATGTGCGCGGGAGCCGCGCAGCCCAGCAAAATCGGGCCGATGGCGACATTGTGGCCCGCGGCCGACTTGAGCAGATTGTAGGCGATGTTGGCGCTGTCGAGATTGGGACAGACCAACAAATTGGCGCTGCCCTTGCAGCGTGCTGTCCGGCAGTATCGCCCTGCGCGCCGCCTCGTCCAGGGCGCAGTCGCCGTGCATTTCGCCGTCCACCTCCAGTTCCGGCATTTGCTCCTGCAGCAAGCGCCAGCGTGGCGCGCATCTTCAGCGCCGACGGCGCGTCGCTGCTGCCGAAATTCGAATGCGACAGCAACGCCGCCTTGGGGACGAGGCCGAATGCGCACAGCTGATCGGCGGCCAGCTGCGTGATCTCCGCCAGTTGCCGCGCGCTGGGATCGAGATTGACGTGCGTGTCGACGATGAACACCTGGCGCCCGGGAAGAATCAGCCCGCTCATGGCGCCGTACACATTGACTCCCGCGCGCCGCCCGATCACCTGATCGATGTAGTGCAGATGCCGCGCGGTGGTACTGATGGTGCCGCAGATCAAGCCGTCCGCCTCGCCCTTCTTCAGCAGCATGGCGGCGATCAACGTGGTGCGGCGGCGCATTTCCAGCTTGGCGTACTGCGCGGTCACGCCGCTGCGCTCGGTGAGCCGGTGATAGTCCTGCCAATATTCGCGGTAGCGCTCGTCATGCTCGGGATTGACGACGGTAAAGTGCTCGCCGATCGCGGATGCGCAGGCCATAGCGCTTGATGCCGCGCTCGATCACCGCCGGGCGGCCGACCAGAATGGGCGTGGCGAGCTTCTCGTCCACGACGATCTGCACGGCGCGCAGCACCCGCTCGCCCTCGCCTTCCGCATAGACGATGCGGCTGCGTTCCGCAGGTACCGCTGCGCGCGGCGGCAAATATCGGCTGCATCAGAGTGCCGCTGTGGTACACGAACTGCAGCAGCCGCTGGCCATAGGCATCGAGGTCCGCGATGGGCCGGGTGGCCACGCCGGAGTCCATGGCGGCCTTGGCGACCGCCGGCGCGATCTTGACGATCAGCGCGGATCGAAGGGTTTGGGGATGAGGTATTCCGGGCCGAAAGCCAGATCCTCGATGCCGCCGTAGGCGGCGGCGACGATATCGCTCTGCTCCTGCCGCGCCAGCTCGGCGATGGCGTGCACGGCCGCGATTTCCATCTGCCGCGTGATGGTGGTGGCGCCGACATCCAGCGCGCCGCGAAAGATGAAGGGGAAGCACAGGACATTGTTGACCTGGTTCGGATAGTCGCTGCGGCCGGTGGCGATGACGGCATCGCCGCGCACCGCGCGCACCTCCTCCGGCAGGATTTCCGGCGTCGGATTGGCGAGCGCCAGGATCAGCGGCTTCGGGCGCCATCTTCCCGACCATGTCCTGCGTCAGCACGCCGCCCGCCGACAGGCCGAGAAACACATCCGCGCCGCCGATGACCTCGGCCAGCGTGCGGGCATCGGTGGGCTGCGCGAAGCGGGACTTTTCCGGATCCATCAGCTCCCGCCGCCCCTCGTAGACGACGCCGGCGAGATCGGTCAGCCAGACGTTCTCGCGCGCCATGCCCAGATCGAGCAGCAGGTCCACGCAGGCGAGCGCCGCGGCGCCGGCGCCGCTCACCACCATTTTGATTTTCCTGATGTCCTTGCCGACCACCTGCAGCCCGTTGAGGCAGGCCGCGCCGACGATGATGGCGGTGCCGTGCTGGTCGTCATGGAACACCGGGAATTTTCATGCGCTGGCGCAACTCGCGCTCGACGATGAAGCACTCCGGCGCCTTGATGTCCTCGAGGTTGATGGCGCCGAAGGTGGGCTCGAGCGCGGCAATGAGTTCCACCAGCTTCAGCGGATCGCGCTGTTCGACCTCGATGTCGAACACGTCGATGCCGGCGAATTTCTTGAACAGCACCGCCTTGCCTTCCATCACCGGCTTGGCGGCCAGCGGCCCGATGGCCCCCAATCCCAGCACCGCGGTGCCGTTGGTGATGACCCCGACCAGGTTGCCGCGCGCGGTGAAGCGAAAGACATTGAGCGGATTCTCGACGATGGCCTCGCAGGCCGCGGCGACGCCCGGCGAATACGCCAGCGCCAAGTCGCTCTGGTTGAGCAATTGCTTGGTGGCCGTGATCGACAGCTTTCCCGGGGTCGGAAACTCGTGATAATCGAGGGCCGCCTTCTTGCGGGCTTCTTTGATGTCGTCGCTCTTCATGACCCGCTGCCCCGGCGCGCACGCCCTTCGATGCAAAAATTAATTGTCATTGGAGGTCCTCGCGAATGCGGCCGGCAACGTCGATCGTGCAAACCGGTGAACAGCGGCGACGGCCGTCGACGGCCAAATTCTCGATCTTAACGCACGGTGAAAGCGAAATCATGCGGCGGACGGTACCGAACTCGAGTTTTGCGGGAGGAAGGCCCGAAAGACCCTGATTGTAAGGGCGCGGCGCCGCAAATGGGACTAAACTCCGCCCAGGGTGATTCGGTGGGTTACTCTCGATTGGAGGACGCGACCATGGGCACTACACTCGTCAGCGGTCGAAGATCAGATTCTGCACGTCGACGTCATGCACATCCCGGTTTACCGGCCCTTCGTATGGCTGAGCGAGGGCTGGCGCGACATGCGCAGGCACTGGGGCGCCAGCCTGGGCTACGGCGCATTGATCGTGGCGCTCGGCTGGACCCTGCTGGTGTTTTGCGGCACTCACCCCTACTTCGTCGCTGCGGCAATCTCCGGCTTCCTGCTGGTCGGCCCCGTTGATGTCGGCCGGCCTTTGCGAGATGTCGCGGCGCTACTCCCTGGGCCAGACCGGCGAACTTCGACGACTCCCTGGAAGGATTCAAGCGAAATGCTCCGGCGCTGTTTGAATTCGGCGTGATCCTGGCCATCTGCGCGGCCGTGTGGTTCGGCATCTCGGCGCTGCTGCTCGGCACCGTGTTTCACATCGCCGCGCCGGATATCAGCGAGACCCTGTACCGCGGATTTCTCGACTCGACCAATCGCTCGCAGGTCCTCGCCTACATCGTCGTCGGCGGAGTGCTGGCCACCGGCGTATTCGCTCGTGTCGGTCGTGGCGATTCCACTGATCATCGACCGTCATGCCTCCGCCGGACAGGCGATGCGCGCCAGCATCAACGCGGTATTGCACAACATACCCGCCATGATCGTATGGAGCGCGCTGATCCTGCTGCTGACCATCGATCGGCTACGCGCCGCTGCTGTGCGGGCTGCTCATCATTGCGCCGCTGCTGGGCCACGCGACCTGGCATGCCTACAAGGGCATGATTCGCACCTAGCGTATGCAGGATCTCGTCGCGCAACTGCATACCGAAGGCTACGCCATCGTTCGCGGCTTTCTCTCGCCCGCGGAAACGGCGGAAATCAGCGCCGAGACGCACCGGATGTACCAGGAAGGCCTGAAGCATCACGCGACCTATCGCGACAGGAACCTGCTGTTCGAGGTGCTCGATGACCCCAAGGCCAACCGCCGCGTCGTGCTGCAGGCGCACTGGACGGCGTGGATCAGCCCTCTGATGGAGCGGATGCGGCGCAGCGAGAAATACTTCGCCGTGCTCGAGCCCTTTCTGGGGCCGGGACATCAAGCAGATCACGCATCAAGTGCATTGGAAGCCGCCCGGCGCGAAATACACCTCCTATCGATTTCACCAGGATGCGCGCTTTCGGGAAGGCAACATCAAGGACTTCAGCTACCTTCAGAGCACGGTGACGACCGGCCTCGCCATCGATCGGCAAACGGTCGAGAACGGCGCTCTGCGGATCATCCCCAGAAGCCATCGGCTCGGGTATCTGGGCTCTCCGACGACGGCCCCATCATGGTCGGCCAGACTCAGGACGAGGAGCTGCGGCGCGCCGGCCTCGATCCTTCGAGCATCGTCGCCTGCGAAATGGAGCCGGGCGATCTGCTGCTGTGGACGCTGTTCACCGTGCACGGCTCGGCCGCCAACGTCAGCGACTACGATCGGCGCTTCATGATCAACAGCTACGTGCGGGCCGGCGACAGCGAGCGCGGCGAATGGGCGTTTCGCGACGGCGTGTCGACGCGCGCTCGGCGCCGAGCCGCAGATCTGCAAGTACGAGCAGCTGCGGGAGCGGCCGGGCCCGTTCTATATCGAATCCGACTGGACCGAGGAAGCCAAGCAGGCCGCTGCCGGCAACGCGCGCAAGCGCTCCTACTGCAGCGGCGGCGTTTCGAAAGGCGGCTGCCTTCAATGATCTTGGCAATGCCGACCGAGGCGAGCAAGTAATGGATGGACGCCCAGGCGAAGAACAACAGCGTCACCTGCATCCCCCGCCGCGTCGCACGCACCAGTGTCGAATGACAGGCCGATTCGGCTGCGGTACCGGCCGTCGCCCGGGCCGCGCCTCCCGGGCAGCTTGCGAGCGAATGTAGAGCCGGCCCGTGCATCGCGCGGCATCAGGCGCAGCATGGCCTGCGAGTGAAAGTCGGCGTCGCGCGAAACGATCGATGATCCAGCCCGTGAACAAGGGTCCGCCGCCGAGCGCGAAGACATTCAAGCAAATGTACAGCAGAGCCGTTGCGGTGGCACGCTGCCGCTGGCCGACCACATTCTGCACCACGCCGAAAGTGGGCCCGAGCGAGGCGTACTGGAAGAAGCCCGCGCAGTCGCCAGCAGGCGGTCGCCACCGCCAGTCCGGCTGCAGCACGGCGCAGCAGATAGAATGGCGCGGCGATGAGGCCGCCGAGCGCCGGAACCAGCGCATACCATCGCATGTCCCGCGAGGCCAGAGCATCGGCGACGAATCCGCCGGCAATGATTCCGATGCCGACCGCAACTCCCCCCGCGAGACCGGCGAGAACGCCGATGGTCGTGTAGTCGAGGTCGAAGGCGCGGCTGAAGTAAGGCGGCAGGAAGGCGTAAAATCCGTACGCCGCAAACGCGCCGATGTTCACTCCGAGAACCATGTGCAGAACGGGCCGGTCGGCCAGCAGCGCCTTGGCCACCGCACGCAGCTCGCGCAATTCGGATTTCAGGGAGAGAGGCGGCAAGGCCGCCCTGTCCGGATTGCCGGGCTGCGTATTGTTGGGCTCGGAATGGCCGCGCGGCGGCTCTCGAATGAAGATTTTGATCAGCACGGCGACCACCAGTCCCGGCAGTCCCACCATGGCGCAGGCGGCGCGCCATCCCCAGTGCTGCGCCACGTAGCCGCCGCCCACCGCGGCCAACAGATACCCGAGCGAAATTCCGCAGGAATAAATCGACAAGCGCGGAACTGCGCCGCGACGGCTCGAAATAGTCCGAAATCAGCGAGTGCGCGGGCGGCGAGCAGCCGGCCTCCGCCACTCCCACGCCCACTCTGATCAGCAGCAGCTGCGAGAAACCCAGCGCGGCGCCGCACAGCGCGCTCAAGGCGGACCAGACGATGAGCGCGGCGGTGATGATGTTGACCCGGCTGAAGCGCTCGGCCAGCCGCGCAATGGGAATTCCGCCGAAGGCATAGAGCACCGCGAAGGCCGTGCCGCCGAGCAGCCCCAACTCAGTGTCGGTCAGCTTGCAGATCGAGCTTCATCGACTGGCCGACGATGGAAATGATGCTGCGGTCCATGGCGTTGAAGGTGTAGGCCGTCATCAGGAGCAATACCACGACGCGCTTGTACGCCGCGGAATACAGGGTCGGTGCCGGTTTCATCGCGGCATTCTCACCCATCCGGAGGTTCGGCGGCGCCGAATTCTGCCGGTCTCCGGACGCGCATCCGGATCGCGACCACGGGCTGCCTGATGATCGGCGCGCCGCGCCCGGCTAACTGCGGACCGGCGATTCGGCTTCCTGGCGCAGGAAGGCCAGCACCAGGGTTTCCGCCTTGCGGGGAGCCGCGAGGCTCAGGCTGCCGTTGAAGACCTTGTGAATCAGGCCTGAGCGCCAGGAATCGAACACCGCGGGATTGATGTAGGACTTGCGGCAGACGGCGGGGGTATTGCGCAGCTTCGCGGCAACCTCTTTGACCACGTCGGCTATCAGGCTTTTCGAGGCGCGCTCGCTCGCGGGTTCCGGCAGCGGCGTGCGCGCGAGCAGAGTGATGGCATGCAGGGTCGCGCCCCAGGTACGAAAATCCTTGGCGGTGAAATCATCTCCCATCGCTTCGCGCAGATAGTCGTTGACCTGCCCCGAATCGATGGGACACCGCTCGCCGTCGTCGCTCACGTATTGAAACAGGTGCTGGCCGGGAATTTCCTGGCAGCGCCGGACGATTTGCGCGATGCGCTTGTCGTCGATGTGAACCTCGTGCTGCACGCCGCCTTTGCCGCGGAAATTCAAGACCGCGCGCCCGTCGCGAATGAAGCTGACGTGGCGATTGCGCAGCGTCGTCAGGCCGAAGCTCTTGTTGTCGCGCGCGTATTCGGTATTGCCGATGCGCACCCGCGTCGCATCGAGAATGCTGACCACGACCGCCAGGACCTTTTCGCGCGGCAGGCCGGGCAGCGCCAAGTCGCGCCTGAGCTTGCGGCGCAGCTTCATCAGCGCCTCGCCGAATGCCACCATGCGGTCGAACTTGGCGCTGTCGCGCACCTGCCGCCATTCGGGATGGTAGCGGTATTGCTTGCGGCCGCGCGCATCGCGCCCCGTCGCCTGCAGATGGCCGCGCGCCTTGCGCCGAGATCCAGACGTTTCGATAGGCGGGCGGTATGGCGAGGCTCGCGATGCGCTTGAGTTCCTTGGCGGCGGCGAGCCTGCGATTCTCCGGAGTCAGGTAGCGAAACCCCTTACCCGCGCGCAGGCGCCGGATGCCGGGCTCGGCGTCCGACACATAGATGAGGCCGGCCTCCACCGCCATCTGCGCCGCTTCGGCGGCGACGCCGGTGAGATTGGCAGCCGCGGATGAGTATTTCAGATTCATGGCGTCGGATTCTTAGCGAATCTAAAGTCCTTGCGCTAGAGACGTTCGCTGACAAGCATGTAGGAATACACGATATCCGATCGTTCAAGCAGGCTGTCCTGCAACCTGGCGATTTTGTGACGCAATTCTGTGACGCGTTAGATGGAAGCCGACGCAACGGCGCGGCGCCACGGCCGCCCCATATGGCGCGGCTAGATTCTGTTCAATTCACGCGACCTTGCTGCGCGCCGGCCAACCGTCCGCCTCAGCCGACTCCTTGCCCAGCACCCGCCATAGGTCTCCGAGCAAGGCCGCCAGTTCGCCGGCCATCACCGCGAAGTCGATGTCGAATTGTTCCGCCGGATCGACTTCTTCTTCCGTCGTGGAATCCTTGGTCATTTCCAGGAACTCCAATCGCTTGACCTGCAGCTTGTCGGTCAGCACGAACGACACCCGATCGTTCCACGTCAGCCCAAGTCGCGTCGGGTATTTACCCGATCCAAGATGCGCGTGAATTTCCTTGCCGTCGAGGGGATGGCGCGTGTAGCGGATGATGGTCTTGGATTTGTCGGCCGTCTGCAGCTCCAATTCATCATCGATGGAAAAGCGTCGCCGGCGCCTCGCCGCGCATCAGCCAGGACGCCATCGCCGCGTGCGGCGAGCGCTCGGTCTCGATGGCCAGCGGCGCGAAGCTGCCGAGAGTATCGCTCAAGGCCTCGACGACCGTCTCGGCTCGGCTGATTCCCGCGGCGTCCACGGCAAACCAGCCCGACTGGGGGTCGATCCAGGCTCGCGTGACCCGGCGCCGCGTCAGCGCCCGGGCGCGCAGCTCATCGGCCACGCGAGCCCGCAGATCGCGCATTTGCTTGCGCCCGACCGGAAAACCCTGTTCCTCGGCCAGTATGTCCGCGCGCTCCTGGGCGACCTGCCGGACGATGGACCCGGGCAGCAGTTTCTGATTCTCGCCCAGCGCAATCATGTGCTGCTGATTGACGGTATGCAGCAGGCGGCCGCCGCCGGTGACCGGCACCCAGCCGCGGCACGACATCTCGAACGGCCCGCAGGGCTGCAGAGTGCGGGCGGCAAGCTGGCCCTCCAATTCCGCGGCGGACAGCGTCCATTCTGCGGGCAGGCGATGAAAAACCAGGTTCTTGAACAGCATCAGCGGCACCCGCGCAAAAAGAAGCGCGGATTATATGGAGCGCGCGGCGGGATATTCGTTTATTTTTCACCCGAGCGGTGTAACCGATCCGTCGGCTGTCAACCGCCACGGTATGTCCTTCGTTATGTCTTTGGCGGTATAATGCTGCAACGCCGTAGGAGCGATCTCATGAACACACGCTGGAAATTGGCGGCCGTCATCGGCTACGCCCTGATCCCCACCCTGCTCATCTCGAGCGCAGCCTTGGCCGACGCGCCGTCCGCGGGCGAGCCCGGCGTCTGGCAGAAGCACCAGTACTCCTTCGCCTTCATGGGCTTCACCTCGACCTATTCCTGCGATGGCCTGGCCGACAAGCTCAAACTGCTGCTCATCGCCGCCGGAGCGAGGCACGATGTGAAATCGCGAGCCCGGCGCATGCGCGTCCGGCTTCGGGCGCCCGGATAAATTCGCGCGCGCCGACCTGACGTTCTTCACGCTGGCGCCCGGCGCGCCCGGTGCGGCTCCCGGCGCGACCGCGACGGCTTCCGGCGGCAAGCCCGTCGACGGCATCTGGCGGCCCGTGGCGTTTGCCGATCGTTCGCCGCGGGAATTGGGCACCGGGGACTGTGAGCTCGTAGAGCAGTTTCGCAACAATGTGCTGCCGATGTTCACCACGCGCAACGTCGACAATCACACCACCTGCGTTCCGCACGAGAACTCGGGATCGGTCATCAATCTAAAATTCGAGTCTTTCGCGGCACCTCCCAGCCGCCCGCGCACGGCGCAGTCTCAGCAGGGCGGGAGCTAGCACCGAAACTACTACTTGGCGGCGCCCTGCCCCACGCGCTTCTCGCGGATGTACCGCTCATCGGTAATCTCGATGACGGCTTGTCTGCCGGTCGCACCCACGTCCTTGCGCGCTTCGAGCGATTGCTCGGCGAATCGCTCGCGCTCGGCAGAGCTCACGCGTTTGATCGTCGGCTTGTCGTAGAAGGCAGTCAGGTAGCTCGCGACCGCGCCGGCTGCGCTCTGCTCGGTGAAAAAGCCCAGGCGCAAGGCGTGCACGATGCGGCCCTGATCGATTCCCGCCACCGAGTACAGGCGGTACACCCTGAAGATGTCGAGATTGGGCAAGGTCTCCGGATCGAAGGCCTCTTCCGCCAGCGAGAGCTGAATGGCGAACCAGCGCGAAAGCTGATCGTCTTCCAGCTCCAGCTGCGTCAGCGCGCGGACAGTTTGCGTCGACTCGAGGCTGAGCGCACGCTCGCGCGGCTGCTCGGCCGGACGCGGGACAGGCGCGCGAACCGCCAGCTTCTGTTGCTGCGTCAGCGGCGCCGGAGCAACCGGACTCATCATGGCGGGACTCGCCGGCTTTGTGACTTCCTCGACCAATGTCAGCACCATCGGCGCTTCGACCTGCGTTGCAACTGCTTTGACCGGGGTCGGGGGCGCCGGCGCCACGACCTGCCTGGTGACCGCGTCGACCAATGTCGGCACCATCGGGGCTTCCGCCTGCTTTGCGACTGCCTTAACCAGTGTCGGCGCCGTCGGCGACTCGACCTGCTTTGCGGCTGCCTCGAGCAGTGTCGGCACCGCCGGCTTTGCCGCCGGCGATGGCGGCGCGGGTGCCTTCAGCTGCAGCGCCGCGATGATTCGCAAATCGTCGGCGTCCGCGGTCGCGGTGAGAGCGCTGGGATAGATGTCGCGCACCTTCAACAGTTCGGCGTCCGCGTCGTCCTCCTGCGTGAATGGACCGAGCCTCAAGCGATAACGCGGGCGCCTGTCCTCGATGCGCTGCACTTGGTACACATGCGCGTGTGTGCAGCCGGCGATGCCTTTTGGCGGCACATCGATCGGGGCGGACGAGGCGATGAGATTGATCACAAAGGGTCCCGGTCCGCCGAGTCGGGCCTTTTCCGGCAATGGTGCGAATAAATCCTCAAGGTTCAAGTGCCAAATATCCTCGGTCGAAGGCGTATTTGTCGGCGCGGCCATATTTTTTCCGGAAGCGGTTGGTTGCGTGACGATAGTGTCGAAGCGCGCCTCATGAAACCGTGAACGGCGTCTCCTCGCAGCGACAAGGCGGATATATGTCAAGCGGCGCGCGGCCGGACGGCCCGGACGTCATGTCCTCCCACCTACGTAGGGGGCTCTCGCCTACAGACCCTTCGCCGGCACCCGACCAAACTGTTGCATATCTCCACATGCGAGTGCCTCCTCTCATGCCCTACCCCTCTGCGCTCCGACGTCTCCTGATGCTGCCCCCGGCCCTCGCCGCGCTCGCATCGTTGAGCGGATTGCCGGCGCTGGCGGGCGAACCTGACCAGGACTCGCATGCCGCCCGAGCGGAATCGCGGGAGACTCCCTCGCCTAACCCGCATCTCGACACGTCGGGCCGCGCCCGTACCGGCAAGGCATCATTTTATGCGAAGGAGTTTGCCGGCAAAAAAATGGCAGACGGCACTCCCATGCAGCCTCAAGAAAATAATGCCGCGAGCAAGACACTGCCGCTGGGTACCACCGCGATGGTGACCAACCTGCAGACCGGCCGCACGGCCATCGTCACGATTCGCGATCGAGGGCCCTATGTGAAGGGCCGAATCGTCGACCTGTCGCCGGCGACGGCCCGGAAAATCGGGCTCGAGCCGAAGCAAGGCGTGACCAAGGTCGAAGTCGCGCCTCTCGAGGTGCCGCTGCGGGGTGCTCGCATGAAAGCGGGAGGCCCCTATCCGGATCCGAGAAAAGACACGAAAAAGGACACGAAAGTGGCCGCCGTGCGACGGGACGACCCTAACATCTAGCGCGCGGCGTCGAGCCGGGCGGCGTCGAGCGGCGCCCCGCGGCTACGAGAAAGCCGGCATATCGGCATTGCCGGGATCGAGCCGCTGTTCGCCGAAGCGCTGCGCGAGTTCGGCCATCAATTTCGACCGCAATGGATCCCGGCCGGCGGCGTCCGGCGCCAACAGGCGCAATTCCAGCGTAATCGACGCCCCGTCCATCTTCGTCAGGAAGCAGCCGATCACAGCCTTTTCTCCGGCGTGTTCCTTGGCGACACCGATCGCCAGCTTTCGAGCCACGTCCTGATCGGTGCTTCTGCTCAAGCGGATGGTGATGACGATGGGCCAGGGTGTAAACGTCGAGTTCAGGTTGATGATCACCTGGCTGGCCGCGCTGCTGTTGGGCAGCACGATCAGGTGGCCGGCGGGCGCGCGCAGGGTGGTGTATCCCAGCGATATCAATTCCACGGTTCCGATGTCGGTTCCCGTCGGCGTCGCGACCTGCAGCGTGTCGCCCAGGCGAAACGGCCGATAGATGGTGATCGCTATGCCCGCCACGAGGTTTCCCAGCGTGCTCTGAGCCGCCAGTCCTATCACCACCGAGGCGACGCTCGCGCCCGCCAGCAGCGCGGTGCCCATCGATCGCAATGCCGGAATGAGGTGCGCGTACAGGATGACCATGACCACCCAGATCAGCGCCGTGCAGATCTGCTGCAGGAAGCTGATGCTGGTGCGATCGAGGTGTCCGTTTCGCGTCATCGCCGCGTGAACGGCCGCGCGCAGCGCCTTGGACAGGAACATGGCGAGCGCCAGGAAAATGACCAGGTAGGCAATCGCGCCCCACAAGGTGCCGGGCTGCACGTACGACAGCACGTCGTGCTCGTCTGTCTTCAGAACGTTCATGGCTGAGTCCTACTTCGTAAAGCCGATGACCTCGCCGGCGATCAAATCCAGCATTTGGGCGATCCGCGGCACCTGGCAGGCACCCTCCTCGTCGAATACTTTTTCCGCCGAATTGATGGCGGCGCCGAGCGGTGTCGGCCAGCCGCGCAGCGCATGCACGATGTCGCGCAGGGCGCCCAAGGTGTTCACCGCGCCGGGCCACCCACCGGCCGTGGCGATACACCCGACGGCGCGGCCGCTGAAGTAGGGCCGCACATCCGTGCGCAGGTCTTCCGCGTAATCCAATGCGTTTTTGACCAGGCCGGAGATGCTGCCGTGATAACCGGGCGAGCCCAGGATGATGCCGTCGGCCAAGGCGAGTTCCGCCACCAGGTCTCGGGCGGCATCGGTGCGCTCCGGATTGTCGGGCTGGTACAGCGGCAGCTGCAGCGAAGCACCGCTGATGAGCTTGGTTCTCGCGCCGGCCCGTTGCGCCGCCGCGAGCACGTGCCGCATGGCTCTTTCAGTCGAGGAATTGGCGCGCAACGTCCCGCCTACGGCGACGATATATGGTGAGCTCAAGGGTCTACCCGCGTAAAAGCCGACATACCGCAGATCCTACACGGTATCACCGGCGTTGATCAGTGCGCCGCATCGGCTCCGCGCGCGGTAAACGGCGGTTTGGTGAGCCAGACAAAGGGGATCAGCAGCAGGTACATCCACCCCAGAAAATGGAATACATCGTTGACCCCCAGGGTCATCGCCTGGCTCGTGATGACCTGGTCCACGTATTGAAATGCGCCCGTGCCCGCGACACCATGGTCGTTGAGCTGGGATTGGTACTGAGTCCACGCGCCCGCCGAATTGCGGACATGCTCGGTCAGGACCGCATGATGGTAGTCGGTGCGCCGATTCCACAAGAACACCGTGAGGGCCGTCGCGATGCTGCCCGACATGGTGCGCACGAAATTGCTCAAGCCCGAGGCCGACGCCAGGTCGCTCGGCGGTACCCCGGACAGCATGATTTGATTCAACGGCAGGAAGAAAAACGCGATTCCCAGGCCCTGCAGGAAACGCGGCGTGGCGAATTGGCTGAAGCTCGCGGTGTCGTTCAGAGTGGCGGCCCAGAAAATGGCGAAGGCGAACACCAGAAGGCGAAACTGGCGGCCAGCCGCAGATTCAAACGGTTCATATTCCGGCCCACGATGGGCGCGGCCACCAAGGCCAGCAAGCCGACCGGCGCAACCGCCAATCCCGCCCAGGTGGCGGTGTAGCCCACCGTGGTTTGCAGCCACAGCGGGAAAATGACGTTGACTCCCGACAATGCGAAATACGCGACGCCGATGACCACGGTGCCGACCCGGAAATTGCGGCGTTCGAACAAATGCAAATCGATGACCGGGTGCTTGTCGGTGAGTTCCCAGGGAATGAGGAAGCTGACGCTGATCAGCGATACCAAGCCTGCGATCACGATGACCGGCGAGTTGAACCAATCCTTCTCGTTGCCGTTGTCCAGCATGAACTGCAGGCTGCCCACGCCGACCACCAGCAGGGCGAGCCCGACGGCATCGATGGGCAGTTTCACCTTCTTCGATTCGCGGTGGCGCAGGATCGACCAGCTCGCCGCGGCCGAAAAGGCGCCGACCGGCAGATTGATGTAGAACAGCCACGGCCACGATAGATTATCCGTAATCCAGCCGCCGATGATGGGCCCGAAAATGGGCGCGATGATGATCACCATGGACCACAGCGCGATCGCCATGCCGCGCCGTTCGATCGGATAATTGCGCAGCAGAATGGCCTGCGCCACCGACATCATGGGTCCGGAAACCAGGCCCTGGATCAGGCGCGCCGCCGACCAGCATCGGCAGGCTGGTGGCCAGCCCGCAGAGCGCCGAAAAGCACATGAACAGCAAAATGGAAGTGACGAAGGTTCTGACCTCGCCGAAGCGCCGCCCGATCCAGCCGGTCAGCGGCTGCATGATGGCCGCGGCCAGCATGTAGGAACTGATGGCCCAGGTCCCCTCCGACGTGGTGACGCCGAGACTGCCGGAAATGGCCGGCACGGAGACATTGACGATGGTCATGTCAAGAATCTCCATGAACGACGCGGTGGCGATGGCCGCCGTCAGAAACAAGAGCTTGCCGCCGTGGAGCGGCGGGTACTCGTAGGCCGTGTCGGCCGGTGCGGACTCAGCCATGGAGCGGCCCCGAGGCTAGCGTCCTGGCCTTGCCTGAGATTGCGGCGCACGACGGCGTCGGCTTCGGCATTGGCCTTGTCGAGATCCTGCGTATAGACCTGCGTATCGCCCACCGGCATATCGGCGGCCTGCGTGGCCAGCACCGGCCCGTCGCGATTGGTGGTATCCACCGTCACGGTGGCGGACAGCCCCACCCGCAGCGGCGACTTCACCAGATCGGCGTCGTCGATCCGAATGCGCACCGGCACGCGCTGCACCACCTTGATCCAATTGCCCGAGGCGTTCTGCGCCGGCAGCAAGGAAAACGCCGCGCCGGTGCCGGCCGACATGCCCTGGACGTGACCGTGGAATATGAAGGATCCGCCGTAAAGATCGCTGCGCACCTCGGCCGGCTGTCCGATGCGCAGGTGCCGCAGCTGCACCTCCTTGAAGTTCGCGTCCACCCACAGCGCGTTCAGCGGAATCACGGTCATGAGCGCCTGTCCCGCCTGGATGTGCTGGCCCAATTGCACGCTGCGCTCCGCCACGTAGCCGGTGACCGGGGCCACCACGGCATTGCGCTGCGCGGCGATCCACGCATCGCGGATAGGCCGCCTTGGCCTGCAGCACCGCCGGATTGTCCTCCACCTGCGTGCCGTCGACCAAGGCGTGCGAGGAAATCGACTGGCGCACCGCCTGGGTCAAGGCGGCGCGCGCCAAGTCGACGCTCTCGCGGGCGTGCCGCACTTCTTCCGGCGCGATGGCATGCGTCGGCCACCAAGGGCTCGCGTTTGGCCAGATCGGCTTCGGCACGCGCGAGCTCGAGCTTGCGGGTTTCGATGACCGAATCGTATTGATCCGCCGTCGCCTTCTCCTGGCGCACCTGGCGCACGGTTTGCGCCAGCGCGCTGGCCGTGCGGCTCAAGCTGGTCTGCGCATCGATGGGATCGAGACGGACCAGCACCTGCCCCGCCTTGACCAGCTGCGTGTCGTCGGCCAGCACCGCGATGACCGTGCCGGAGACCTGCGCCGAGATCACCACCTTGTTGCCGTTCACGTAGGCATCGTCGGTCTGTTCGCGCTTTGCCAGCACGAGTACCCAGTACGCCGCCCACAGCGCGCCCAGCACGATGAAGATCAGCGCAATCAGAAGCAGCACCTTGCGCCGCTTGCCGTTGCTGGGTTCGGGTGCCGGTGCCGCGGGTGCTACGTTTGCATTCATGGTGTCGTCGTCGTGACCGTCGAGTGGGAGTTCACAAGTTTTTGTGGGCTTTCGTAACCGCCGCCGAGCGCACGCTGCAGAGCGATGTCCGCCGAGAGCGCCGCCGCGTCGAGCTGCAGCAGCGCATCGCGCTGCTCTATCCAGGATTGCGTCGCGGTCAATTCGGTGCGCAAGTCGGTGATCCCTTGACTGACCCGCGCCGCCGCGCTGCTCTGCAGCTGATGCGCCGAGTCGACCTCGATCGCGCGCTGCGTTCGCTGTGCCTCGATTTGCGCGCGCGTCGTAGCCTGCGTCGCCACGTCGCGCGCGGCGCCGACCACCGTGTCCTGGTAGCTCGCGACCGCCGAATCGATCGCGGCCTGCGAGGCGCCGTAACGCGCTTTGAGCCGGCCCGCATCGAATATGGGCAAGTGAATCGCCGCACTGGCCTGCGGCACGCGGCTGCCGTATTCGAGCAATCTGTCGACGCTGATGCTCTGCAGGCCGAGCAATGCATTGATGCTCACGTCCGGAAAGAATTCAGCGCGCGCGGAATCGAGATTGCGTTCGGCGGCTTCCACGCGCCAGCGGCTGGCGGTGATGTCCGCACGGCGGGAAATCAGATCGATCTTGACGTCGTCGGGCAGGTTGCCGGAAAGCACGGGCAGCGGCCGCGCCTGCAGGGGCGGCAACTCGGCGATGGAACGGCCGACCAAGGCCGCGAGCGCCACCACGCGCAGCTTGGCGGATCCTTCCAGCGCGGCGATCTGCTCGCGTGCGGCCGCCAAGTCGAGGGCCGACCGATTGAGGTTTTCCGCGGCGTCTAGGTCCGCCTCGACGCGGGCGGCGGCGATCTCGCCCTCGCGTTCCACGATGTCCGCGCGCTCGCGTGCCAGAGCGATGCGGCTCTGATCCGCCTGCCAGCCGAAATAAGTATCCGCCACCGAGGACGTCAGCATCAACGCGGCCGCGCTGCGATCGGCCTGCGCCGCGTGCGCCTGGTCGACGGCCGCTTCCACCGCGTCGCGCTGCTTGCCCCACCAATCGAAGGTGTAGCTCGCCTGCAGGCCCAGGTCGGCCTGGTTGTACCAAGTGAAGCCCAGCAATTGCGGCGGGATGAAACCGTTGTCGCTCAGGCGTTGACGCTCGAAGTCAGCACTGGCGTCCACACGGGCCCCGGACTCCGCGCCCGCGATGCGCACCGACTGGCGCGCCGAATCGTAGCGGGCATGGGCAGTGGCCAAGGTCGGCGAGGAGGCCACCGCCAGCTCGATCAATCGATCGAGAGTGGGATCCTGGTAGCGCTTCCACCATTCCTGCGCCGGCCAGTCGCCGCCGCCGGCGGCCTCGAACCCATCCAACGGCGCCGCGGCCGGCAAAGCGACGGGCGTGTGCTTCGGCGGCAGCCCGGCGCAACCGGCGCAGAGAATCGCAAGCGGCTATCGCAGAACGGTGCCGGCCCCTCATGGCGTGCGCTCCGGCAGATCCTCATGCGCTTCGGCCAGGTTGTGCGGCGAGGCGCTTGAGCTGCCCGATCAGTTCGCGCTGCTCCGTCTCCGGAAACTGCGCGAACAATCCGCGCAACGGCACGAACATCTTGGGAAGCAGTTGGCGCACCAATTCCTCGCCCTGCTCGGTGATGCGCAGAACCATGCGCCGCCGGTCATGAACGCTGAGCACGCGGGTAATGAGGTCGCGGCTCACCAGCGCATCGCTGATGCGCGACATATTGGCGGGGCTCTGCCCCGCGCGCGCGCACAGATCGCTGGGATGCGCGACACCGTCGGGCTGCGAGAACAGCGTGGTCAGAACGCGAAACTCGGCCTCGGCCAGCCCGAAAGGCCTGATCTGATGCTCGAGCATCGCTGCCATCTCACGTCCCATGTGCAGCATCAGCCGGCACAGCAACACTTCGGTGAGCGGCAAATCCGGCATTCGCGCGGCCAAGGCTCGCAGGTTCGTCTCCAACTTGTCGAATGGGAATTCCGTATTATTCATTTGCGTACTAATGATTTAATAGATTATATTTTACCAACTGAATATCTAAAGTGTAAATAGTTCTTGCAATGGAAAACGACACATGTCATTTTCCGGCCGTGGATGACCCATGCAAACCTCTGAACAGCCGACTTACAAGGTCGGGCGACCCAAGCGCGGCACCGAATTGGCCCGCACCGCCGCATTGATCAGTGCGGCGACGCGGGTATTCCTGCGCGAGGGCTATGGTCTGGCCAGCATCGACAAGGTGGCGAGCGAGGCCGGCGTCTCGACGCGGACCATTTACGAGCGATTCAAGAACAAGGCCGATCTGTTGGCCGCAGTGATTACCCGATTGGTGGATCACGACATGGCGAAGGTACTCGCGACGGCGGAACTCGATCGCCTGGATCCGAAGGATGCGCTCACCGCGATTGCGCAAGCCATCACCAGCCGGGCACGTGATCCTGAGGCAGCGGCGCTGTTTCGCATCGTCGCCACCGAAGCATTTCGCTTTCCCGAGTTGGCGGCGAAGATGCGCGAGAACGGCAAGCTGCGCTGGGAAGGCGCCATCGCGAATTATTTTCGCGGCCAAGTCGAGCGCGGCACCTTGAGCCTGGCCCACCCCGACCGGGCCGCCGTGCTGTTCATGCAGATGATCTGCGCGGAGCTGCACGAGTGCCTGCTGTTCGGCCGCGAGGATGCGATGGCGCAAATTGATTTCACGCCGCATCTGACGCACGTGATCGATATATTTCTGTACGGGGCCGCACCGCGCACCGATCAACCCACTCACCAGGGCGCCTAAGGTATGAACCATCTCTCGTCGAAAACGGCAGCCCTCGGCGCGAGCGCCGCGGCCGTGGCCGCCTCGCTGCTGGCGGGCTGTGCGGTCGGGCCGAATTTCAAGGCGCCGGAAGCGCCGCACACCCAGGGCTTCGCGCCGGCCGGCCAAGTAGCGCCCGCGACCGCGGCGGTGGACTTGCCGGGCGGCCAGGCGCAGCACTTCGTGGACGGCATGGATATTCCCGGCCAGTGGTGGACGCTGTTTCAGTGCGCGGAACTCAACGCGCTCATCGAGCGCGGGCTCAAGAACAGCCCGACGCTCGAAGCCGCACAGGCGGCGCTGCGCCAAGCCAACGAGAACGTGGCCGCGGAACGGGGCAGCTACTATCCGAGCGTTTCAGGCCAGCTGCAGAGCCAACGCCAGAAGGCGTCCGGCGCCGCCTTCGGCATTCCCGGATTCCCGAGCTCCTATTTCTACAACCTGCAGACCGCGCAGGTGAATGTGTCGTACACGCTCGATGCATTCGGAGGCATCCGGCGCCAGGTGGAGGCGCTGCAGGCCCAGGCCGAATACCAGCAGTTTGAGCTCGAGGCCAGCTATCTCACCCTCACCGCCAATATCGTCACCGCGGCCATCAACGAAGCCTCGCTGCGCGCGCAGATCGCCGCCACGGTCGAGATCGCCGGCTTCCAGCAGAAGCAGCTCGAGATCACGCAGCGCCGCGTCACCGCGGGCGGCGCTTCGCGCGCCGACGTGCTGCTGCAGCAGGCCACCCTGCAAGCCACGCTGGCGACGCTGCCGGCCTTGCGCAGCCAGCTGGCGCAGCAGCGCAATCAACTGGCGGCATACGTCGGCGATCTGCCGGCCGACTACGCGGGCAAGGAATTCAATCTGGATTCCTTGAACATCCCGAAGGACCTGCCCGTGAGCCTGCCGTCCAAATTCGTCGAGCAGCGGCCGGACGTCCGCGAATACTCCGCCCTGCTGCACGCGGCCACCGCGCAGGTCGGAATCGCCACGGCGAACATGCTGCCGCAGATCACGCTCAGCGGCAGCTTCGGCCAGGAGGCCGCCTCGTTCTCGAATATATTCTCGGCCGGCTCCAATGTGTGGAGCCTCATCGGCGGTCTGACCCAGCCGATTTTCAAGGGCGGACAATTGCTGCATCAGCGCCGCGCCGCCGTCGACGCCGCACAGGAGGCGGCCGCCAACTACAAGGCCACGGTCATCACCGCCTTCCAGAACGTGGCGGACACCTTGTACGCCCTGCAAGCCGACGCGGATGCGCTTGCGGCGCAGAGCGCCGCCGAGCGCTCGGCGGCCGAGAGCTTGACGCTGGTGCAGGCGCAGTACAAAAGCGGCGGCACCAGCTACGTGCAGGTGCTGACCGCGGAGCAAACCTATCAAAACGCGGCCGTTGCGCTCGTCAAAGCGCGCGCACAACGTTACTCGGATACCGCCGCGCTCTTCCAGGCGCTCGGCGGCGGCTGGTGGAACCGCACCGATGTGCTGGGCGCTAGATCAAATGACTGCTGCAAGGGGCAAATGTGAGCACTATGGAATCAGAAATCGGCGGCAACGGCCGCGGGACAGCCGCGCCCAAAGCGATGATCAAGCCCTTCATCATCCTGGCCCTGGGGGTCGTGGTGATCCTGGGAGGCATCTTTGCCTGGCAGGTCTTCATGGGCAAGATGATGAAGAAGTACATGAGCGGGGCCGCGGCCGCGCCGCAAACCGTCTCCACGGCGGTGGCCGCCAGCGCGAGCTGGCAGGCGTATACCCAGGCCATCGGCAGCCTGCGTGCCGTGCGCGGCGCGGATCTCGCCTCGCAGGCCTCGGGTGTCGTGGATGAGATTCACATCGACTCCGGCGCCGAGGTGCCCGCGGGCACCGTGCTGCTGAAGCTCAGAGCCTATGACGACCCCGCCAAGCTCGCGCAGCTCGAGGCGGCAGCCGTGCTCGCCGAGCAGACCTACAAGCGGGATCAGGAGCAATTCGCGGCGCAGGCCATCAGCCAGGCGGTGCTGGACAGCGACGTCTCCACGTTGAAATCGGCGCGGGCGCAAGTGACGGCGCAGCAGGCGCTGATCGACGAGAAAACCGTGAAGGCACCCTTCGCCGGCAGGCTCGGCATTCGGCAGGTCGATGAGGGCCAATATCTGACCGCCGGCACGACGGTCGTGACTCTGCAAGCCCTCGATCCCATCCTGATCGACTTCTACGTTCCGCAGCAGGCGCTCGCCCACATCAAGGTGGGACAGACGACCACCGCGACGGTGGATACCTACCCGGGAACGCCGTTCGTGGGCACGATCGCCTCGATCAACTCCAAGGTCGATTTATCCAGCCGCAACGTGCAGGTGCGCGCTTCGTTTCCCAACCCGGACCGGCGGCTGTTGCCCGGCATGTATGCCACGGTCGAGATCGCCAACGGCAATGCGACTACCGAGGTCACGCTGCCGCAGGCGGCGATCACCTACAACCCCTATGGCGACACGGTGTTCATCGTGCAGCAAAGCGGCACCGACGAGCACGGCAAGCCCAAATCGACGGTTCAGCAGCGCTTCATCCAATTGGGCGAAACCCGCGGCGACCAGGTGGCGGTGAAGAGCGGCCTCGCCGCGGGCGACGTCGTCGTCACCGCGGGCCAGATGAAGCTGCGCAACGGCTCGAACGTGATCATCGACAACACCGTCACGCCCGCCAACGACATCAATCCGACTCCGCCGAACGAATAAGCGCGAGGTCCAATGAACTTCACAGATCTCTTCATCCGGCGCCCCGTTCTCTCGAGCGTGGTCAGCCTCGTGATTCTGGTGGTCGGCCTGCGCTCCTACAGCTCGCTGCAGGTGCTGGCCTATCCGAAGACCGAAAACGGCATCGTCACCATCACGACGACGTTTCCCGGGGCCGATCCCGACGCCATCGCGGGATTCATCACCACGCCGATCGAAGCGGCCGTCGCGCAGGCGAACGGCATCGACTACATGACCTCGACCAGCCAGAGCGGCACCAGCACCATCACGGTCAATCTGCGCCAGAACTACGACACGTCGAAGGCGGCGGCCGAGATCAACATCAAGGTCAACTCGGTGCTCAACCAGCTGCCCGTCCGGTTCGCAACAGCCGGCCATCACCGTCAAGGTGGGTCAGACCACGGATGCCATGTACATGGGCTTTTCCAGCCACACGCTGGCGCCCAACCAGATCACCGACTATCTGCAGCGCGTCGTGCAGCCGAAATTGCAGGCCGTCGAGGGCGTGCAGACCGCAGAACTGCTGGGCGCACAGTATTTTTCCCTGCGCGCCTGGCTCGATCCCGCAGAAGCTCGCCGCCTACGGCCTGACTGCGACCGACGTATCGAACGCGCTCGCCAACAACGACTACATTTCCGCCGTCGGCAACACCAAGGGCCAGATGGTGCAGGTGACGCTGACCTCGACCACCAGCCTGCACAGCCTGAGCGAATTCCGCAACATGGTCATCAAGCAGGTCAACGGCAGCAACATCAAGTTGAGCGATGTCGCCACGGTGTCCCTGGGCGCAGACAGCTACGAGGCGCGGGTGGCCTTCGACGGCCGTCACCGGCGTGTTCATCGGCATTCAGATCGCGCCCAGCGCGAATCTCCTGACGGTCATCAACGGCGTCAAGGCCGTATTTCCGGAAATTCACTCGCAGCTGCCGCAGGGATTGAACGGCACCATCGTCTACGATTCCACCGACTTCGTGAACAGCTCCATCCACGAAGTGGCGGTCACGCTGATCGAGGCGCTGGTCATCGTCATGCTGGTGATCTTCGCCTTCCTGGGTTCGCCGCGTTCGGTGCTCATTCCCGTGGTGGCGATTCCGCTGTCGCTGATCGGCACTTTCGCCATCATGCTGGCCCTCGGATTCACCATCAATCTGCTCACCCTGCTCGCGCTGGTGCTCGCCATCGGCCTGGTCGTCGATGACGCCATCATCGTGGTCGAGAACGTGAACCGCCATCTCGAGGGCGGCATGCCGTCGGTTGCCGCCGCGAGCCTCGCCGCCCGGGAGCTGGCCGGGCCCATCGTGGCGATGACCGTGGTACTGCTGGCGGTGTTCGTCCCCATCGGATTTCAAGGCGGTCTCACCGGCGCGCTGTTCGTCGAGTTCGCGTTTACTTTGGCCGCCGCCGTGACGGTATCGGCGGTCATCGCGCTCACCTTGTCGCCGATGATGTGCTCGAAGCTGTTGAAGCCGCATCGCGCCGACCACAACGACTGGGAAACGCGTCTCGTCAAGTTCATCGACAAGCGGTTCGACGCCCTGCGCGCCTGGTACCTCGCGCGCCTCGAGCGCAGCCTGCGATTCACTCCGGTCACCGCGGTGCTGGTGGTGGTGGTGCTCGGCAGCATCGTGTTCCTGTACCACGGCTCGAAGAGCGAACTGGCGCCGCAGGAAGACCAGGGCTTCGTGCTCATGCAGGCCATTTCGCCGCCGAACGCGACGCTGCAGCGCAAGGCGCTGTACGACGCGCAGACCTTCGACATCATCAAGCAAAACACCCATCCCGATCACATCTTCCAGATCGATGCACCGGGCCAGTCGATCAGCGGGGTGGCGCTGCCGTCGCGCGAGAAGCGCAAAGAGGGCACCAACGAAATCCAGCAAATGCTGCAGCAGAAGTTGGCCGCCGTCACGGGACAGAGGATCGCCGTATTCCAGCCGCCCTCGCTGCCCGGTGCCTTCGGTCTGCCCATTCAATTCGCCATCAAGACCACCGAACCAGCCTCGCGGCTGAACGAGGTCTCCACGGCGTTTCTCGGCGAAGCGCTCAAGAGCGGCCAGTTCATGTTCTTGGATTCGGACCTGAAACTCGACCAACCGCAATCGGTCATCGAAATCGACCGCGACAAGGCCGCCCAGGTGGGACTCACGCTCGGGCAGGTGGGAACCGCGCTCGGCGGCCTGCTGGGAGGCGGCTACGTGAATTACTTCAGCATGGATACGCGCTCCTACAAAGTGATCCCGCAAGTCGAGCGGGTGTCGCGTCTGAACGTCGACCAGTTGCTGAATTACCCCGTGGCGATGATCGGAAGCGTGCCCGTCCCCTTGTCGACCATCGCAACCATCCGCACCGAAACGGTTCCGGAGACGCTCAATCACTTTCAGCAATTGAATTCCGCCACCATCTCGGGAGTCATGTCGCCGGGAGTTTCGCTGGATGACGCCTTGAAGTACCTGCAGGGTCTCGCAGCGCGAACCCTGCCGCTGGGGTATTCGGTGGACTACGGCGGACAAGGCCGGCAATTCGTGCAGGAATCCGGCGGCATCATGACCACGTTCGGCTTCGCCATCATCATCGTGTTTCTGGCGCTCGCCGCCTTGTTCGAGAGCTTCCGCGACCCGATGGTGATTCTCATTTCCGTGCCGCTGTCCATCGCCGGCGCGCTCATCTTCATCGCCATCGGCGTCGGCGGCGCGACACTGAACATCTACACGCAGGTCGGACTGGTGACCTTGATGGGCCTGATCAGCAAGCACGGCATTCTGATCGTCGAGGTCGCCAACAAGGAGCAGGAAACCGGCAAGAGCAAGCAAGCCGCGATCGTTGCCGCGACCAGTGCGCGCCTGCGCCCCATCTTGATGACGACGGCCGCCATGGTGCTCGGCGTGATCCCCCTGGTATTTGCCAGCGGCGCCGGTGCGGCCTCGAGGTTCGCCATCGGTCTGGTCATCTCGACGGGATTGGCCATCGGCACCTTGTTCACGCTGTTCGTGGTGCCGGGCGTGTACATGCTGATCGGTGCCGACCACTCGCTGCGTGGGCCTGTCGCAGATGCGGCGCGGTAATGCGTCAATCGTTGTTCTAAATCAATTGCTTACACTTGTTATGTAACCGCAATTCTAGAAATCAGGCCGGCAACCCGCTAACGCTCGCCCGCAAACTTCGTCGACCCGCCGAAAAAAGGCGCGAACGTCGAGTCCGTCAAGGACTCGACGAAATCCGTATTGCGTTTCTGTGATTGTCTTGTATATTCCGCCTGCAGTTTCTTGATTTAACAAGACTCCTGCAAAGGTTACAGCCTCGAAATCACATTAAGGTTTCAGTCTTATTAAGCTAATGGGGCGTCCATGATCAGTGCCTGGGAATGTTTCCATTGCGCCACCCTCGAACTGGTGCGCTCGACTCCTATCAAACAGCGCCTGGTCGCCGCCTACCGCCGCTACCTTGCCGCACTGCCGGAAGACCAGTTGCCGGGCGACGTCCGGGAATCCTTCGGCCAAGTCATGAAGTGCCTGCGCGGCGTGCAGCCATTGCGCGGAGAGGATGCGGTGGCCGCCTCCGTGCGCAAGATGTCGAACCAAGAAGCGGACGAATGCGCAGCCCTGATCGTCGAGATGTTCGGGCTGATGTGCCGCGCGCACGCTGCGCCGGAGCGGTCGGGCACCGTGGTGCAGTTGCACAGTGTGGATTGTGCTCCCGCCGAGTACGAAGCACCGGTGCGCACCGCCGCCATTTAGCACCCCGGGGCTTACGCGCCCCTTTGCATTGGCGCGTGGCCCAAGTTAGTCCAGCTTGAATTCTATGGTGTCCCAGCGCGTCGTTTCCTGATGCCGCGCCTGGCGGCGCAGGGCATCGATCAGATTGCGTTCATTCCATGCGCTCACTTCGTCGGCCAGATCCTTGATGGCCCTGGGCAGAGGGTCCGTCGAGCCGAAATTTTCCATGGCGACCATGGGCTTGTCGGCCGCCTTGGCAAAATTCATCTGAAACAAAACCAGCTCCGGCGCGATCAGGTACACGGCCGGCAGCACGATGAGGACCTCGCTGGGTGCGATCTGCCGCCGGAGATCTTCGCGCTGCGACTCTTTGTCGATCGGCCGTTTCGCTTGCGGCTGGCTGGTATTGAGGTAGTAAAAAGTTCCCGACGCCTCGAGATACTCGAAAATTCGCGAGTAATCGTCGTTTTCCAGCCACGCGTGGGTGACGAACAGGCGAATGGGATTGGCGTGCGACGACATGGGCCTAGTGTAGCCTGACGATGGTCATGCGCGAAGCATCGGGCGCCGATACAATCCGGCGGGTGCGCCTGCTGATTTACAATATACGATATGCCACCGGCACCGGACCGGCGTTCCACCTTCCCGTGCCGGGTGCCGGCTACCTTCGCTCCAGCCGGCAGGTTCTGTCGCAGATCACCGACTTCATCAAGGCACAGGACCCGGATGTGGTAGGCCTGATCGAAGTCGATACCGGTTCCATTCGCACCGGGATGGTCAATCAGGCGGATTACATCGCCCGCTCCCTGGGCCACTATTCCACGTTCGAGTGCAAGTACGGAGTCTCCTCGGTCAACCACCTGGTCCCCATCGTGCGCAAGCAAGCCAATGCCTTTCTCGCGGCGCCGCGGGTCCGCGGCGAGCGCTTCCATTATTTCGACACCGGCATCAAACGCCTGATCATCGAATTGGAACTGGACGATGTCGCGATTTTCCTCGTGCACCTGTCCCTGAAATTCAGGCATCGCCAGTATCAGCTGCGCTATCTGTATGACTTGGTGCGCAAAACGCAAAAACCGGTGATCGTGGCCGGCGACTTCAACACCTACTGGGGCGATCACGAGCTGTATTTGTTCACTCAAGCTGCCGGATTGAGCAGCGCGAACCTTCGCGGCCTGCCGTCCTATCCGAGCCGCAGCCCGCGCAAGGAACTTGATTTCATTCTGCACAGCGCGCAAATCGTGGTGGATCGCTTTGCAATGCCCGACGTTCAATTCTCCGATCATCTGCCGCTGATCTGCGATTTCACGATCCATCAGCGAGTTCAGCAGGCGGCTTGATGGCTGACACCGAAACGTGGAGCTTGGAAATCGACGCCGACCGCATTGCCTGGCTGGTGTGCGATACGCCCGGAGCCTCGACCAATGTCTTGTCCGCGCCGGTGCTGCGCGATCTGGCCCTGCAGCTTCAGGAAATCGCCGCAAAGCCGCCGGCCGGCGTGGTGATTCGCTCCGCCAAGGCGAGCGGCTTCATCGCCGGCGCCGACATCAAGGAATTTCTGAAGATACGCACCCCCGAGGAGGGCTATGAGCTGGTGCGTGCCGGACAGGCCGTGCTGCAAGCGCTCGAGTATCTGCCCTGCCCCAGCGTTGCCGCCCTGCACGGCTTCGCACTGGGGGGCGGCCTGGAACTTGCGCTCGCCTGCACCTACCGGGTGGCTGCGGACGATGCCAAGCTGTCCTTGGGACTGCCCGAGGTACTGCTCGGCATTCATCCGGGATTCGGCGGCACGGTACGCAGCGTCCGGCTCATCGGCGTGCGCCCCGCGCTCGATCTCATGCTCAAGGGCAAGCCGTACAAGGGATCGCGGGCGTTGGCCGTGGGTTTGATCGACGAGCTCGTGCCGCCGCCGGCGCTTCTCGAGCGCGCCAAGGCGCGGCTGCTCCGATCGCCGCCGAAGGCAGGGGCGCCCTTCGTCGACAGACTCCTGAACCTGGGACCGGTACGCCCCTTCATCGCGCGGCAGGCGGCCTCGGAGCTGCGGCACAGCGTGCGGCGCGATCAGTATCCGGCGCCCTACGCCATTCTCGATCTGTGGCAGCGCCATGGCGCCGCCGGCGCGGAGAGCTATGAGGCGGAGGCACGATCCATCAGCGATCTGATGTGCACTCCCACCTCGCGCAATCTGGTGCGCGTGTTCATGCTGCAGGATCGGCTGAAGAGCTTGGGCGGAAAATCCCCGGCCGAGTTTCGCCACGTGCATGTCGTCGGCGCCGGCGTCATGGGCGGCGATATCGCCGCCTGGTCGGCGTTTCGCGGCATGACGGTCACCTTGCAGGATCGCTCCGCGGAATTGATTCAGCCGGCGATGGAGCGGGCCAAGGCCTTCTTCGAGAAGCGCCTCAAGGACCCCGCCGCGGCGGCCGCCGCGCTCGCGCGCCTGAGGATGGACGTGAACGGCGACGGCGTCGCCGATGCCGATGTGGTCATCGAGGCCATCTTCGAAAATGCCGATGCCAAGCGCGCCCTGTACGCCGAGCTCGAGCCCAAGCTCAAGCCGGGCGCCATCCTCGCCACCAATACCTCGAGCATCAAGATCGAGACCTTGTGCGAGAGTCTGAAGGACCCGAGCCGCCTGGTCGGGATCCACTTCTTCAATCCCGTGGCACAACTGCAATTGGTGGAAATCGTGCGGGGCAGCCGGCACGCAGCCGCAAGTGGCGCAAAGCGCGCTGCAGTTCACGCGCAAGCTCGACAAGCTGCCGCTGCCGTGCAAGCAGCGCGCCCGGCTTCGTCGTCAACCGCATTCTGACGCCCTACGTCAACGAAGCCCTGTTCGCCCTCGAAGGCGGCATCCCTGCCGCCGTCATCGACCGTGCCGGCAAGGCGTTCGGCATGCCCATGGGACCGATCGAACTGACGGACGTGGTCGGCTTGGACGTCTCGCTGCACGTCGGCCGGGTGCTCGCGGACGCGATGCAGCGGCGCGTGCCCGAGATACTGGTCAAGCTGGTGGAGCAGAAGAAACTGGGCCGCAAGAGCGGCGAGGGCTTCTACGTGTGGCGGGACGGCAAGCCGGTCAAGCCCGAGTCCGACGCACATTCGCCGTGCCGGCGGATCTCGAGGACCGGTTGATACTGCCCTGCTCAACGAAGCCGTGGCCTGCCTGCGCGAGGGGGTCGTGGAAGATGCCGATTTGCTGGACGCAGGAGCCATATTTGCGACCGGCTTCGCGCCTTTTCGCGGCGGTCCGCTGCACTATGCCCGGGAGCGAGGCATCGCCGAGGTCACTGCGCGGCTCGAGGAACTCGCTCGGCGCTATGGCGAACGCTTCCGGCCGGACCCGGGTTGGCAGCAATTGACCGGCTAGATCCATCGCTCTCTGTGACCCACTACGTGGGCGGCGCTGCCGCCGTCTATGGTAGGATTCGCAGCCAAAATCATAGACTTGAACCCCAAGGCGCCGGCAAATTGCTCGATGGATGAACGACCTCTCGAACTCGCAGTACTGCGTACATTCTCGCCGCTCGACGGGTTGAAGGCCGAGAACCTGCACGCGCTCGCCCGCAAGACGCAGATTCGCGATTTGGCCGCCGGGCGCGTGCTGTTCAAGGAAGGCGACACCGACAAGCGCACCTTCTACTTGGTGGCCGGCAGCGTCGAACTGCGAGCCGACGACAAGCTCATCGGCACGATTCGTTCCGGCACTCCCGAAGCGCGCGCGGCGCTGGCGCCGGGACTGCCGCGAAAATTTACCGCCCGTGCCGCGGTCGATATCGAGTACATCATGATCGACAGCGATCTGCTCGATGTGCTGCTGACCTGGGACCAGACCGGCCAGTACGAGGTGGCCGAACTGCGCGGCGACGGCCTCGATGTCACCGGCGACTGGATGACCACGCTGCTGCAAACCAAGGCCTTTCATCGCATTCCGCCGGCGAACATCCAGGCGATCTTCATGCGCATGCAGCGCATCAACTACCGCGCGGGCGACGTCGTCATCAAGCAGGGAACCGAGGGCGACTATTTCTACGTCGTGGTGGCCGGCAAATGCGTGGTGACGCGCGAGACGCCGCTGAACAAGGAAGGCATCAAGCTCGCCGAGCTCGGTCCCGGCGACAGTTTCGGCGAGGAAGCGCTCATCGCCGAGGCGAAACGCAACGCCACGGTGACCATGTCGGCCGACGGCACGCTCATGCGGCTCGGCAAGAACGACTTTCAAACCCTGCTCAACGAGCCCCTGCTGCAGTGGGTGGATCAGGAAAAGGCCAAGGAAATCGTCGCCGCCGGCGGCAAGTGGCTGGATGTGAGGCTGCCCAGCGAATTTCAAAATTTCCGCATCGACGGCGCAGTCAACATCCCGCTGTACTTCATCCGGCTGAAGCTCAATGCGCTGGACAAGAACACCCAGTACGTGGTCTGCTGCGATACCGGCCGCCGCAGCTCCGCCGCCGCCTACATCCTGAGCGAACGCGGCTTCGAAGCGTATGTCTTGAAAGGCGGCCTCGCCGCCTCCGAGGCCGCGCGCTCGCACGAGCTTGACGCCCATGCCCATGCAGAGGCCGGTCATGCCGAGATGGTTTCGCGGAGAGGCACCGCCCACTCTGCTGCCCGGCGACGTCCACCAATACAAGCCCCGCACTGTGTTCGAGGAATACAGGGTTCTCGCCATCGTGTTCGGAATCATTGCGCTGGCATTGACCGCCTACTTCATCAAGTGGGTGGTGCTCGCGCCGAAGAAGCCGCCGCCGCCGGTGCAATCGGTATACATCGAGCCCCTGCCGCAACCGGCTCCGCCGGCGCAGTAATAGCCACCGGGTCACACGGTCTGAGGGGGATACGGAGCCGGAGCGGTTCGGATGCCCCTGGTGGCCCGCTTACATCGTGTGAGTGGGCTTGTCGCCGCCGAGCGCACCGGCCAAATAGTTCTCGATTTTCTTCTGAGTGTTGCCGCGATCCTGATCGCTGAACTGCACGCCGATGCCGGCGGTACGCTTGCCCTGCGCGCCCTTGGGGGTCATCCAGATCACGCGGCCGGCGACGGGAAGCTTTTCTTCCTCGCCCATCAGATTCAGCAGCATGAACACTTCATCGCCCAAGCGGTAATTGCTGTTGGTCGGAATGAACAGGCCGCCGTTCTTCACGAAAGGCATATAGGCGAGATACAGCGCGCTCTTATCCTTGATCGTAAGCGTCAGCAAACCCGGTTTATTACTTGGACTTCGCAATTCCTATCATTCCCACGATAAGCCTTAGTTCGCCAGCGCCGCCCGGCCGCCGAGCAGCAAAGCCTCCAGCGCCAGCTGTTGATTCATTCCGGTCGATGCAAGGCGCCGCAACTCGCGGGCGGCGTCCAGCAGCTCGAATAGAGCCCTTATCTTGGGCTTAAGTAAAGCGGCAGGCAAGCCGACCGGTTCCGCACTTTGAGGTGAAATGTCCGCGCCGAGGGATGCGTGTACTCGCTGTGTGATCCAGTTCTCAAGCCAGGTGATGCGCAGTCCGGGATTGGATTTCATCCAGCGGTCGGCCAGCAAGGTCACGTCGACCGAACCGCTCCGCCAGCTGCTTCAAGGACTGCCGCATGTCCGCATCCAGCGCGGCGATGCCCACGGCATCGAACTCCAAGGCCAGCAGGGGCGCGCCGCCGGCCAGCGTGAGCGCAGCGCTCCAAGACCTGCCCTCGGCGGCCGTTGCGGCGGAGCTGCCCTCGTTAGCCGTCTGGGCAGCCGCCTGGAGAACGCTGCGGCGTGCCGCTCGAGCCATGCGGCGGCGGCCTCCGGCGGCGGCGGTGCCAGCGTCAGCCGCAGGCAGCGGCTGGCGATGGTCGCCGGCAGGCGGTGGCTGGGCCTCGCAATCATGATCAGCAGCGTGTTCGCGGTGGGCTCCTCCAGGGTTTTCAAGAAGGCGTTGGCGCCATTGGCATTGAGCGATTCGGCGCCTTCGATGACCCCCACCTTGTAGCCGCCGCGATAGCTCTTGAGCGACAGCGATTCGATCAGCCCGCGCACCTGGTCGACCTTGATCTGCTGCGCATCTTCCTCGAGCCGCACGATATGCGAATCGGGGTGGCTGTCCGCGCGCAGCAATCGACAGGAGGCGCACGCGCCGCACGGCCGCGCGCCCTGCGACTCGCACAATGCGAGAGCGGTGATCCAATTCGCCAGCTGCTCGGCGCCCAGTCCCGGCGTTGGACAGCAGCAACAGCGAATGCGGCAGCCGCTGCGCCGCCGATCGCGGCGCGCATGCGGTTTTGCGCGCCCTGCAGCCAGGGCAGCGAATCGGCGCTCAGGAAATCCATGATCGCGCCTCGAGCAGATCGAGTATCCGTGCGGCGACCTCGTCGACGGATTGGCCCGCATCGATCACTGCGATTCGGTCGGGCTCCGCCGCCGCGCGCTCGAGATAGACCGCACGCACGCGCTCGAAGAATTCCGTGCGCTCGCTCTCGAAGCGATCGGCGGCCGCGCCGGCATTGCGCTGCCGTGCGCGCTGCAAGGCCTGCTGCACCGGCGCATCCAGCAGCACGGTCAGATCGGGACGGCGCGAGCCCAGCACCAGGGTCTCGAGCGGTCGAATGGCGTCCACGCTCAGCTGCCGGCCGCCGCCCTGATAGGCATACGTGGCATCGATGAAGCGGTCGCACACCACCCAGCGCCCGGCCCGCAGATTCGGTTCCACGAGATTGGCAAGATGCACCGCCCGCGCGGCGAACATGAGCAGCAGCTCCGCCACGGGCGGAAGGGCCTCGTCGCGGGAGTTGAGCACGATGTCGCGGACTCTCTCGGCCAGGGGCGTGCCCCCCGGCTCGCGCGTCACCACATGCGCGATGCCGCGCTCGTTCAAGGCCCTGGGACAGCCGCGCCACCTGGGTCGACTTGCCCACTCCTTCGATCCCTTCGACGGTCAAGAATCGCCCCGCTATTCTGCTCATTGGACCGGCGCTCATTGGACCCGCTCCGCCGCCTTACGGCGCTGATGCGCAACATACGACGCCACCGCCGCATTATGCTGCTCCAAGGTGGAGGAAAACACATGGCTGCCGTCGTCCTTGGGCGACGCGACGAAGTAAATCGCATCGGTCTTCTCCGGATGCGCGGTCGCGCGAATCACCGCGGCGCCGGCCAGGGCAATGGGCGTGGGCGGCAGCCCGGCGCGGGTATAGGTGTTGTACGGCCCATCCGTGCGCAGATCCACCGTGTGAATGTCGCCGTCGTACCGATCTCCCAGCCCATAGATGACCGTGGGATCGGCCTGCAGCCGCATGCCGATGGACAGGCGATGCAGGTACAGTCCGGCGATCTTGCCGAGTTCCTGCGGCAAGCCGCTCTCCTTCTGAACGATGGACGCCATGATCAACAATTCGTAGGCATCCTTGAGCGGGACATCGGGATCGCGATTCGTCCAATCCGCAGTCCAGCTCCTTGGCGAGCGCGGCGTGCGCCTGGCGCAGCAGTTCGATGTCGGTGGTGCCGGCAACGAAGCGGTAGGTCTCCGGCAGGAATTGGCCTTCGGGATCCGTGCCGGGGAGCCCTAGCTTGGCCATCAGATCCGGCGCCTTGCCGGCCAGCGTGACGGCGACGTCGGGATTGCGCCGCAGGGCGCCGAGCATGTCCTCCACCCGCCAGCCGTCGACGATGGTGAATGAATGCAGCAGCACCTGGCCGCTCACCATTTTCGCCAGCAGCGCGCGCGGCGTGATTCCCGGTGGAATTTCGTATTCTCCCGCTTTGACCGCCGACGCCAGGCGGTATACCCGCGCGTACATCACCCACGCGCGGGGATTGGGGATCACCCCCTGTGCGGCCAATTCGGCCGCCACCCGCCCAAAGCTCGCGCCCGGAGTGACCTTGAATCTGCACGGGCGCCGCGAGCCGCAACGGCTCATCGAGACTTCGCACTCCCAGCCACACGACGGCGGCCCCCGCTCCGAGCAGCAGCACGCAGACCGCGAGGCCGAGCCGGCCTGCGCGCCTCACAGCGTATCCAGCAGCTGACGCAGTCCGATTCGCCGTCTCGAACGCGGCGGGCCGCAGCCGCTCGCCGCCGTGCTCGATGACCCCGACCGATTTGACCCCGATGACGGCGTTGCTCATGAACACCTCATCGGCTTCGCTCAAATCGCTCCATCGTATGCGGCGTTCGATCGCGCGCAAGCGCAGGCCGCCGGCCGTTTCCAATATCCAGCGGCGCATCACGCCCGCCACACCGCAACGATCGAGCATCGGTGTCATCAGGGTCGATCCGCGCCGCAGGAACAGGTTCGACATCGTACCGCAGACGATGTGACCGTCCATGTCCTGCATCAATCCCTCCCAAATCCGCGCATCGCTCCATTCGGCGCGCGCCAGCACCGATTCCAGGCGATTGAGAGTTTTGAGGCCGGCCAGGCGGGGATTCAAGCCCAGCGGCGTCGCACACAGGCGCACCCGCGCCGGCGCCGCCGCGCCGCCGAGAGCGGCCCGGGTCAGGGCATGCAGGGCGACGATGCGCGTGCAGCGCTCGCGGCCCGTAGGACGATAGCCGCGCCGGCCGCTGCCGCGCGTGACGATCAGTTTCAACACGCCTTCGCGGCGCGGTGCGGCGACTCGCGCCAGCTCCCGGCGCAGCGCCGAGATCGGGCGGAGCGGCGATCTTCGAGCCGGCTGCATCCGGCATCGAGACGTTCGAGGTGATATTCCAGCAAGCGGATCCGGCCGCGGCGCACGCGCATGGTTTCGAACACGCCGTCCCCGTATTGCAGGCCGCGATCGCGGGCATCGACCCGTGTGCCCTTGCGGCCATTGATCCACAGGCTCAATGCGGTGCCGCCAGCGCGCGCAGCAGGCCCTCGGCCTTGGCGCGCGTTTCAGCCAATTCCTGGGCGGGATTCGAATCCGCCACGATTCCGGCTCCGGCGCGAAACTTGAACAGCCCGTCCTGCGCGGTGATGGTGCGGATCAGGATATTGAGGTCGCAGCTGCCGTCGCGGTTCAAATAGCCGATGGACCCGGTATAGGCCCCTCGTCCCACGCCTTCGAGCTCCGCGATGATTTCCATGCAGCGCACCTTGGGGCACCCCGTGATGGTGCCGCCGGGGAACAGCGCGCGGATCACGCCGATGGGCGACACGTCGTTGCGCAAGCGGCCGCTCACATTCGAAACGATGTGATGCACATGAGCATAGGTTTCGACGCTCATGTACTCATCCACGCGCACCGAGCCGCCGGCACAGACCCTCCCGAGATCGTTGCGCTCCAAGTCGATCAGCATCACGTGCTCGGCGCGCTCTTTCTCGTTGTCCAAGAGCGATCGAATCAGCGCCGCGTCTTGCTCCGCAGTGGCGCCGCGCGGCCGGGTGCCGGCGATCGGCCGGGTGGACACGGTGTTGCCTCGAATGGACACCAGCCGCTCGGGCGAGGAGCTCAGCAGCGCAAAATCCTCATGGCACAGCAGCGCCGCGAAGGGGCTGGGATTGGTGGCGCGCAGGCGCTGATAGACGCTGACCGGATCGGCCGGCGGCGTCGCCCGGCCCTGCCAGCCGCGCGACAAATTGGTCTGATATACATCGCCGGCGGCGATGTACTCGAGGCCGCGGCGCACGGAGCCGAGAAAGGTCTCCGGTTCATCCTCTTCGATTCGAAAGGCCGCGTCGCCCACCGTGGCCGCATGGCCCATCCCCGCGCGCGCGATCTTCAAATTCGTCGAGCAGAGCTTCGAATCCGGGTTCGGCGACCAGCCATGCCTGGCCGGTCGCGCGGTCGCGGACCCAGGCCGCCGGTGCGCGGATGGCCAGCGCGGTGAACGGATCGGTGCTTCGCGGCAACCGCAGGCGAGGCTCGATTTCCGACGCCAGCTCATAGCCCAGGTACAGCAGCCAGCCGCCGATGAACGGCAGCGGGGAGACCGTCTCGGGTACGCGCAACGCCGTCCACCAGCGCTCCAGCGCGGCGAGAAAGCCGTCCGTGGATCGCCTGCGCCGAATGAGGACCGGACAGGCGCCCATCGGAACCCAGCCGCAGGCACTCGCCGTTGGCCATGGGCAGGATGTCGAACCGGCTGCCGCTGCTGGCCGCCGGCCATGCCGGCGCCGCTCTCGAGAAGTCCGGGATAGGCCGCCGGAAACTTCCGGACGAGAGTCAGCGGCTCAAGGTCGGCGGAAAATGAGCGAACCGTTGGTGCCACCGAAACCAAAGGAATTGGAAAGGGCGTATTGCAGCGACATTTTACGCGCGGTGTTGGGAACATAGTCGAGGTCGCAGCCCTCGCCCGGCGTATGCAAATTGATGGTCGGCGGCGCGACTTGATCGCGCAACGCCAGCACGGAGAAGATCGCTTCGACCGCCCCCGCGGCCCCCAGCAGATGGCCCGTCATCGATTTGGTCGAGCTGACGGCCAATTTGATCGGCCGCCGGCCCGAAGGCGCGGCGGATCGCCAGGGTTTCAGCGCGATCGCCCAAGCCGGTGGAGGTGGCGTGGGCATTGACGTACTGCACCTGCTCGGGATTCAGCTGCGCGTCGATGAGCGCCTTGGCCATGGCCTTGCGGGCGCCCTCGCCGTTTTCCGGCGGCGCCGTCACGTGGAAGGCATCGCCGCTCATGCCGAATCCGACGATCTCCGCGTAGATCTTCGCGCCGCGCGCCTTGGCCTGCTCGTACTCCTCGAGCATCATGGCGCCGGCGCCGTCGCCCATGACGAAGCCGTCGCGATCCTTGTCCCAGGGGCGGCTGGCCCCTTGCGGATCGTCATTGCGCTGTGACAGCGCCTTGGCCTGCGCAAAGCCGCTCATGCCGGTGACGCAGGTCGCCATTTCCGAACCGCCGGCCAGCATCGCATCCGCTTCGCCGTACTGAATGAGCCGCATGGCCATGCCGATGGAGTGGGTCGAGGTGGTGCAGGCCGTGGCGATGGCGAGATTCGGACCGGTGAGGTTGAAGGCGATCGACAGGTGCCCGCTCACCAAATTGATGATGCTGGCCGGAATGAAAAACGGCGACACCTTCTTCGGCGAGTGGGTCTCGAGATACTTGTCGTAGGTTTGCTCGATCGACTCGAGGCCCCCCATTCCGGAACCCATCAGCACGCCGATGCGATCGGAATTGGCCTCCGTGACCACCAGTCCCGAGTCGCGCATGGCCTGCATGCCGGCGACCACCCCGTACTGCATGAAGGCGTCCATGCGGCGCGCATCCTTCGCGCTCATGTAGGGCTCGAGATCCAGCTGCCGGATCTCGCCGCCGAAATGCGTGGGAAAGCTGCTGGTGTCGAAACGCGTCACCGCAGCGATGCCGCTGCGGCCGGCCAGGATCGAGTCCCACGCGCTCGCGACGTCGTTGCCCACCGGCGAGACGATTCCAAGACCCGTAACTACGACGCGTCGTTTGCTCAACGGCGACTCCTCACGAGGATTTGCATAGTCTGCCTCGAACCCCCGCTGGGGTCAGGGCATTGCCACGCTTCACCCAATGGGGTTCAGGCCTTGCCCTTGTGCGAATTGATATAGTCGATCGCCTGCTGAACCGTGGTGATCTTTTCGGCGTCCTCGTCAGGAATTTCGGTCTCGAATTCTTCCTCGAGCGCCATCACCAGTTCCACCGTATCCAGCGAGTCGGCGCCTAGATCGTCGACGAACGAGGCGTCGTTGGTGACTTCTTCTTCTTTTACGCCCAACTGTTCGGCCACGATCTTCTTAACCTGCTGCTCAACAGTACTCATCGTTATGGTGTCCTCTCGGAATTGCTATTTGTGCAGTGAACTAACTTAAGCCCGCGACCAGCCTTAAGGAATCGACAGGGCGCGTATTTTATGTGAACGCGGGGACGGCGGCTACCTACAACGCACATTTGATCTCCGGCCTCGCCCCGGATCGTATTGACAAACCCTCGCGAGTTAGGGCCCATCGAGCTCAAGGCATGTACATTCCGCCGTTCACGTGCAAGGTCTCGCCGGTGATGTAGGCCGCGTCGGGGGAGCATAAAAATGCCACCGCCGCGGCAATGTCGGCCGGCTGGCCCAGCCTTCCCAGGGGTATCTGGGCGTTCAAGGCGGCGCGCTGCGCCTCGGCCAGGGCCCGGGTCATGTCGGTGTCGATGAAGCCCGGCGCGATGGCATTCACCGTGATGCCGCGCGAACCCACCTCCCGAGCCAGCGATTTCGTGAAACCGAGGATTCCGGCCTTGGCGGCGGCGTAGTTGGCCTGGCCCGGATTTCCGGTCAAACCCACGACCGAGGTGATGCTGACGATGCGGCCCTTGCGCGCCTTCATCATGCCGCGCAAAACCGCCTTCGACAGCCTGAACACCGAGGCCAGATTGGTGTCGAGCACGGCATCCCAATCCTCCTCCTTCATCCGCAACAGCAAGGTGTCGCGGGTGATGCCGGCGTTGTTGCAAAGAATGCCGACCGCGCCTTCCTTGGCTTCGATGTCTTCGAGCACCGCCTCGATCGACTCCGGCTTCACGACATCGAGAACCAGCCCGCGGCCGCCGCGCGCCGCCAGGTTCGCGCCGATTCGGGCGGCCCCCTCCGCGGTCGTGGCGGTTCCGATCACCGTGGCCCCGTCGCGGGCCAGGCGCTCGGCAATGGCCGCGCCGATGCCGCGCGTGGCGCCGGTCACCAAGGCAATTTCACCGTTCAGCATGCAGCCATCCTCTGAACCAGACCGATCCTCAACCGGACACCGCTGCCAGCGCATCTTCCAGCGCCAGCGGATCTTCCAGCGCCATCATCTTCAGATCCCGGTTCTTGTCGACCCGCCGGTTCAAGCCGGTCAGTACCTTCCCCGGACCGCATTCCACGATCTGAGTCGCGCCCGCGGCAATCATGGTACGCACCGTCGCCGCCCAATACACGGGCGTATACAATTGTTTGACGAGCCCGGCACGAATGCCCTCCGCGCCGGCATGCCTCTTGACGTCGACTCCATACACAGCCACGCCGGGCGCCGGTGTGAACGCGGTGTTCTCGAGCCGTACACGCAGCTGCTCCGCCGCCGGCTGCATGAGCGAACTATGCGCGGGCACGCTGATCGGCAGTGCAAGCGCCCGCCGCGCCCCCTTCGCGGTCGCGATCTCGATGGCACGCGCAACCGCGGCGGCGTGACCTGCGATCACGACCTGTCCGGGCGCATTGAAATTCACCGCCTCCACCACCTCATCCTGCGAGGCTTCGCGGCAGGCTTCTTCGATATCGATGTCCTCCAGCCCCAATATGGCGGCCATGGCGCCCTGGCCCGGCGGCACGGCCGTCTGCATCAATTCGCCGCGGTACCTGACCAGATCGACCGCGGTCTTGAAATCCAAGGTACCGGCGGCCGCCAGCGCCGTAAATTCGCCGAGACTGTGGCCCGCCATCAACGCCGGCACCGCTCCGCCGCGCGCGCGCCACAAGCGATACGTGGCGACACCGGCCGTCAGCATCGCCGGCTGGGTGCATTCGGTGGAATTCAGAGCCTCGGGCGGTCCGGACTGGCATCGCTGCCAAAGGTCGTACCCCAACACCGCCGACGCTTCGGCAAAGGTCGCTTCGATCAACGGCGAGACTTTCGCCAGCGCACTCATCATGCCGACGGACTGCGAGCCTTGACCGGGAAAAACAAACGCAAGTGACATGAAATTAGCCTCTAACCGCGGGTGCGGCGGCGAATTATAGCCATCCTCAGGGATAGTGCAGCCCCGAGCAGGAATCCACAGCACGCACCGTACAGATGCGCATCGACCACGATCAAGGGTGCCGGCGCTCCGCCCCATTGCTCCCACGCCAGTTTCGCACCCAGACCGACGATCAAAATCCATCGATCCCAGTTGCGCTCCACGAGATGCTTCGCGGCACCCGCGGCCATCACCGAATGCAGCACTCCGGAGGCGCCAACATACCAGCTAACCCGCGGGCTCAGCCACCACAGGCCGCAACTGATCGCCAGCGCTCCGGCCAGCACGATTGCGCACCACTCCACGGCGTCGTAGTCGTCCGCGAACAGCGACCACATGAGCACCAGGCCCAACTCGTTCAGAATGAGGTGGTGAACGTCGAGGTGCACGATGTGGGCTGTGAGCAACCGCCACCAACCGCCCGCCGCAATGGCGCTGCGATCGTAGCGTAAGAGTTGGCTCACACTGTCGCCAAGACCCAACACCGCATCCAGCGCCAGCACGATGGCCAGCAACCAAATCCAGCGGCCGCGATCCCATTGGAGTGCGGCGGCGATCTGCGTGAAGCGATTTGCGGCGTCGCGAGGCATCGATGTCCCTTAATTTGGTATCATTCTTAGAATTTTCGAGGTCACTATGCGCAATCGCAACACGCGGCTTTACCCTTATCGAAATCATGGTCGTCGTGGTCATTCTCTCAGTGCTGGGCGCGCTCGTGGTGCCCCAAATCATCGATAAAGTCGACGTGGCGAAGGTCAAGCGCGCGCAGAGCGACATTCGGGCCATTCAGACGGCCCTCGACCTGTACCGGCTCGACAACTTCAAATACCCCACGACCGAACAGGGCTTGCAGGCTCTGGTCAAGCAACCTGCGGATCCTACGCTCACCAATTACAACCCCAATGGGTATTTGAAGTCGCTTCCCAAGGATCCGTGGGGCGCCGTGTATATATACGCCAGTCCGGGAGCCGATGGCCGCGAGTATGACATCACCACCTATGGCCGCGACGGCAAGCCGGGCGGTGAAGGTTACGACGCGGACATCAGCACCGCGACTCTCGACGCGAAATAGGCGCGGCGCACGCCGGTGCCGCAGCATGCGCAACAAGGGTTTCACGCTGGTCGAGATCTTGGTGGTGATCGTGATCATCGCCATCATGGTCTCGCTCGCGGTATTGTCCATCGGCGTCACGGGCCGCGACAGCCAGCTCGACGAGGAGAGCCGGCGCATCGCAGGGCTGGTCGACCTGCTGCATGATCGGGCGCTGCTGGAAGGACGCGACTTCGGCCTGAGAATCGAACCCACCGCCTATGAATTCGTCGTGTACGACCCGGACCGCGACCGCTGGATGTCGCTCGACCAAGAACAGGAATTTCGGCATCGCAATCTGCCCAAGGGGGTGAGTTTCCAGCTCGAGCTCGATTCCCAGGTCGTCGTGATCAAACCCATAGACAGGGACCTGTCGGACGATGCGCCGCCGCCCGGGCCACAGGTCGCCATCGCGGCGAGCGGAGAAGGGACTCCCTTTCGACTGACGCTGCTGCGCGATGGCACGACGGCGAAGGCGTCGGTGGACGGCGATGCGATGGGCAAGATCACGCGCGTCAGTTCGGATAAGCCCGTCAGTTCGGATAAGCCGGAGAAGCGCTCGTGAATCGGCGGCCACGGCGGCGTGCCGGCCGCAGCGGCGGCTTCACGCTGGTCGAAGTCATGGTCGCCCTGCTGATCGTCGCCATCGGCTTGTCCGCGCTGATGATCACAGTGAGCAGCACCGCACGGACCAGCGGCTTTTTGCGCGATAAAACGGTGGCGCAGTGGATAGCGCTCAATCGGCTCACCGAGGTGCGCCTGAACTTGAATAAATTCGCTGCGAACACCGACACGGGGGAAATGAATTTTGCCAATCGAACCTGGCACTACGATACCCGCTACTTCGACACCAGCGTCGCCACCATGAAGCGTGTGGTGGTGCGCGTCTATGCCGGGGATGCCAAGACCAAGGGCAATCCCGTGGCCGAATCCACCGGGTTCTTGGGCAGTTCGATCGTCGACGCCCGGCACGCTCCAACGCCGTGGACTGGACTCTGGGCACGACCGCGATCCCGACCACGCCGAATAACGGCACCCCCATACCGGGCACCCCCATACAGGCGCGCCCCACGCAAGGCATCATCACGCCCGGCACCGCAACTCCGGGCGTGGTCACGACGCCTCAACCCACGATCACTCCGCCGACACCATCGCAATGAGCGGCCCGACACGCACCGCATCCCGGCGCACCGGCGCCGGTTTCACCCTGGTCGAAATCCTGGTGGCGCTGTTGATTCTGAGCGTCATGGCTGCCTTGGGTTACGGGACCTATCGAGCCGCGCGCCTCTCCGCCGAACGCACCGAAGCATCGCTGAAGCGCTCGCGCGAGATCGAATTCGGGATGCGCATCATGGTGCAGGACTTGGCGGAAACGGTGCCGCGCCCGGTGCGCGACATCCTGGGTGAGTCCCGCCTGCCGGCCCTGCAGGGCACGAGCGGCGTCGGCACGCTCAGCACCACGAGCGAGCTCGGGCCTCGGCGCCAATTCGAGCATGAGTTTCGCCAGCCAGAGCTTCAAAAGCCAGAGCTTCAACTCGGACTCGGGCTCGGTTCGGGCCTGGCCGGCAGCAGCAGTACGAGCGTTGCGCCCATCGTCGATTTGACGCGCGCCGGCTGGTCGAACACGGCCGGCCAGCAGCGCGGCACCTTGCAGCGCGTGTCCTACGGACTGGTGAACGATGTGCTCAAGCGCAGCTACCAGGTGAACTTGGACACGGTGCAGGGCAATAAGCCGGTGGTGCAGGACCTGTTCACGGGCGTCAAGGCCATTCAATTGCGCTACCTTGACGGCAACCAAACCTGGCAAAGCCAGTGGCCGCCGCCGGGTACCGCTTCAGAACGATGGCCTGTGGATGCGGCCGGTGGCTGTCGAGATCATCATCGAGTTCAAGGATTGGGGACGCGTCCGCCGCCTCGTGGAGATCGCCGGATGAATGCTCTTTACCAAATGGCGACGGGGTCGCGCTCGACCCCGTCGACGGGGTGCGCGAAGCGCATGGACGGTTGCGCGAAGCGCACGACAAACAGCGCGGCGTGGCGCTCATCATCGCGCTCATCTTGGTGGCGCTCGCGACCATTCTGGCCACCAAGCTGACCTTCGACGGATTTCTCGAGCGAAGGCGCACCATCGGCGTGCTGGCCGCGGAGCAGGCCCTGCAATTCGGCTTCGGGCGCCGAAGCGCTGGCCGCCGACGTGCTGGCGCAGGATGCGCAGAACAGCGGCCAGCAAACCACCCTGGCCGCGCCCTGGGCGCAGCCCACCCAGGCCTTGCCCGATCACGCCCCCGGACGATCCCGAGGGCGAGCCCATCGGCACCATGCAGGGTCAACTGGAAGACATGCAGGGCCGCTTCAATCTCAACAACCTGGCAAGAGTCGTTGCCGGTGCGGCTGGACCCCGGTGAGTCAAGCCGACGCAGGATCCGCAGCCCCTCGAGCAGTTCCAGAGACTGCTGGCCTTGGTCGGGCTGGAACCCAAATGGGCGGCCATCGCGCGCGATTGGATCGATGCGGACGACATCCCCGGAAGTCCGGACGGCGCCGAAGACCAGGTCTATACCTCGCAGACGCCGCCCTACCGCACCGGCAACTGGCCCATGATGTCGCCCAGCGAGCTGATGAATCTGCCGGGATTCGGCGCCGACCGCTACCGCAAGATCGCGCCCTATGTGACCGCGCTGCCGAGCTCGACGGTGCCGATCAATATCTGCACGGCGCCGGCGCTGGTGCTCGAGAGTCTCGCCGATGATTTGAACGGGGAATACAACCCGGAGATGCTGGCCAACGGCCGCAAGGCCGGCTGTTTTCCCGATTTGAACACCTTCAGGAACGTGGTGGGCCCCCAGCAGCGTGGCGGCCATCAACGGCCGATACGGTCAAGTCAGCCAGTATTTCCGCCTGACGGACGCGCATCACCCTTGGCACTACGGAGTTCACCTTGTACAGTCTTTTGCTGCGAGGTAACGGCGGCAAGGTCACGCCGCTGCTGCGCTCATTCGGAACCCCTTAAGCCACATGCCACAAACACTACTGCTGCGCCTTCCCTCGCCCGGCCAAGAAGAGACCGAGTGGCTGATCATCGATGACACGGGCCAGTCCGAGACCATTCGGCAGCGGGGATCCTTGACCCTGGCCGCGGCGGTATCGCGCACCGGCAAGGTCGTGGCGCTCGCGCCGGCGACGCAGATTCTATTGGCGGAGCCCGAATTGCCCCCCGGCAGCGGCGTCAAGCTCGCCCGGGCCGTGCCCTTTGCCCTGGAAGAGCACCTGACCGAAGACATCGATCATATGAGCTTTGCGATCGGCCGGCGCCGCCCGAGCGGCGGCACGCCCGTGGCCGCGGTCTCGCGCGCCGTCCTGCAGGGCTGGATCGCGGATTTGAAGCGCCGCCGGTCTCGAACCGCTGGCCATGTACCCCGACATCTCACTGATGCCGGAGAACCCGGGCCAAACGGTGCTGTGGCTGGAGAAGGAGCGGCTCGCCGTGCGGCGCCCGGGCGCGCTGCCCTTCGCCGTGGAACTCTCGCCGGTGCGCGAGGCCCTGGTGGTTGCCGGCGTCATTGCCGATCCTCTCGATACCGCACTCGGAACCCAAGGTGCCGGAAAGCGCGGTGCTCTACGTCACCCGCGAAGACTGGGCGCGCTTGCAGGACGGAGTTCGAGGAGCTGACCGAGAACTTCGAGTCGCTGAAGATACAGCTTCTGCCCGACGGGCCGCTGCCCTGGCTGGCGCGCGGGCTCGAGACCACCGATGCGGTCAACCTGCTGCAGGGAGAATTCGCGCGCACCACCGACTTCGGCGCGCGCTGGCACCGCTGGCGCACCGCGGCCCTGCTGGCGTGCGGACTGCTCGCTCGTGCATGTCGCAGCCCAGGCGGCTGCAAATCCATCAGGCCAAGCGCGAAAGCGCCGCGCTCGACACGCAGATCGCCAGCGTGTTTTCGGCCGCCATGCCGGCCGAAACTCTGCAGGATCCGCGCCGTCAGATGCAGTCGCGGCTGGATCGCATCCGCAAATTCGGGGGCGGGCCCGGAATATTTTCTGCGCACCCTGAAGGTGTTGAGCGGCGCCCTGGCGGTCGACGCCGAAGACCGACATCGACGCCTTGAGCTATCACGAGAACTCGCTCGATATGAAGCTGACGGCACCCAGCCTGGCATCGGTGTCGCAGCTCTCGCAGCTCATCGGCAAGCAGGGCATGACGGCCGACATTCAATCCTCGACGCCGGGTGCCGACGGCGTCGAAGCGCACATCCAAGTGCGCAGCCAATCGCGAGCGCACCGATGAACAAACTTCTCGCCTGGTATGCCGATTTGCAGCAGCGCGAGCAGCGCATGGTGGCCATCGGCGGCGTCGTCGTCGGCCTTTCTCATAGTGGTGATGGGAATTCTGCTGCCGCTGCAGTCCGCGGTGTCGACCGCGGTCGCGCGCAATGCGACCAAGCGCGAAGATCTGGAGTGGATGCAGGTGAACGCCCCGGAGATCCGCGCGGCCGGCAATCAGCTGCCCGCGGACACCGGCGAAGCGCCGGTGGTCTTGGTCGACAGAGTCGGCCGCGAGGCCGGTCTCGCCGCGCGCGATGCGCGGCACCCAACCCAGTGGAACCGGTGTTCGCGTGCAGCTCGAGGCCGCGCCCTTCGATACCATGATTACTTGGCTCGCCACGCTCGATGAACGCTATGGGCTCGCGATCGAATCCATCACCGTGGATCGCGCGGTTCGGCCCGGAGCTGGTGAATGCCAACATCACGTTCGCCCAGTCGCGGCCCTAAGCCCGCTCCTGCTTCGCGATCGTACCGCCCGCTCGTTCTCATCGGGCTGGTGGCGGTGCTCGCCGTGATCGTCGCCACATTGCCCGCGTCGCTGGTCGCGCACTTCCTGCCCGCGTCCATTCACGCCGAAGATTTTTCCGGCAGCATCTGGCACGGCTCCGCAGGAAAGATCAGCGTCAATGCGCGCGACGCCGGCGCCCTCGAGTGGTGGCTGCATCCGCTGCCCCTGTTCGGGATGACGGTGGCGGCGGACCTGCACTGGGTCAAGGCGGGCTTCGTCGCCGACGCCGCCGTCAAAATCGATCGGCACGGCTATGCGGCGCAGGCCGTCAAAGGCGGCGGACCCATCGAAGATCTGCGCGACTTCGGCGTTGCGCCGGAATGGCGCGGCATCGCCGAGTTGAATTTCAGCGTTTTGAAAGGCCAATTCACCAACCCTGCGCCCATGGCGGCCGTCGGCGACGTTCGCGTCTCGAATCTCACCTCGTCGCGAATTGGCGGCGGTGCGGATTTGGGCGGCTACGATCTGAGCTTTCCCGAAGGGGCCGTCGGCGCCGACGGCAACGTCACCGCGACACTTAACGATACCGGGGGCCCGCTGGATCTGCAGGCCGGCATTCACTACTCCGCGAAGGACCGCACCGGGCTGTTCTCCGGAACCTTGAAGGAACGCGCGGGCGCGCCCGCCGCCCTGCTCAGCGAAATCAACGACCTCGCCCAATTGCGCGGGCGAGACCCGCAGGGGCGCGTTCCCGTGGATCTGGAGCTGGCGCTGTAGCCCTGGATATTCGCGCCTGAGCGGCGCCACGTTTCCGCGGAAACGTCTGAACGAGGGTGCTGAACTCCCTGGCGACTGTTTGTATATCCAGTAGCGTCAGGAAGCTTGCCTTTTGGACCGCCGCGACTCGTGGAATTGCCGGCCCTCGGCCAGCATTTCAATGATTGCCCGCATGCGCTTTTCCCGGGTCTCGGGCTTCTTGGCGGTCTGCAGGCGCCACGCGATTGCATAGGTATTCGCCTTGTTCAGGGTGGCGAAGAAAATCCTTGCCCTGCTGTTCTTGGCAAGCGCCTTCAGGAAATCCGCGGGCGCCACCATCTTGCTCGGCGAATCATAGGCTTTGTCCCAACGGCCATCCTGTTTTGCCGCCTCGATTTCCTTCGCGCCCGCCGGCTTCATTATGCCGGCCGCCGTGAGTTGCTCGGCCATTTCGCGATTGCGTTTCGACCAAACGCCCCTGGGGCGCCGCGGCGTGAATTTACGCAGCCACGATTCCTCATCGTGCTTCTTGAGCTGGCCGTCGATCCAGCCGTAGCAGAGCGCAATGGCCAAGGCCTCGGCATGGCTCACGGACGCAGTCCCGGAGTCCTTTTTGAAAAATCGCAGCCATACACCGCTCGAGCGGGCATGAGATCCGGCGAGCCACCGTCCCCACGCCTTCGCCGACGCAAACGCCATGACCTGCAGTTCGTCCTTGGCGTGGATGGGCCGCACCGGCAAAGTCTACGCCCCCCACTCGCGCCACGCGCGCATCAGCGGGAAGTACAGGCCCAGGCGCACCGGTTCGGGGCCCAGTCTTGCGGCCAGCACCGCATAGCGCTGCAGCTGCGGCCGGTAGCGCTCGACCTCGCGGTCGAGGAACTCTTCGAGACCGCCGCCGCTGTGCTGACTGGTCTTGTAGTCGATGACCCAGCGTATCCCCTGGTCGTCGACGAAGCTGCGATCGAAAACCACCCGCACGACCTCACCCTGGGAACGGCCCCCGCCCCGCACACGGCCGGACAGAGCGTGCTCGCGCACATCCTCGCGCGACTTCTGCAATATCCAGCGGCCGCGCGGATCGCGGTGCACGGCGGCGAGCGCCTCGACGACCCGCGTCGCCGCCTCCTGCAGGCGCTCGGCCGGAACGCCGTGCAGGGCCAGCCAACGGCGAAAATGCGGATGTCGCGCGCGAAGAGCCGTCTCATCGCTGTCGGCCGCGTCCATGGCCTGGAGCTCGGCGTGCACCAGGGTACCGACGCGCCGCGCCGTTTCGCCCGCCCAGTCGAACACCGGCGACTCCTCGCGCAATGTGGGCGGCGCCGATGAGCGGGTCCGAGGTGAGCGGCGCCCCCGCCAGACCGGGGATCCAGTCCTGGGGCACCCGCCACAGCGGGCCGCCCCGCGGAGCCGCCTTGCTGTCGATTTGGGTGCGCGCGTGGGGTTCGGCCACCGCGAATTCGGCACCCACGACGGGCCAGAGCACGGCAAGCAAGCTGCCCGCCCGCGGCGACCATAGACGGCGCGCGGCAGCTTCAGTGGCCGACGCCTCGGCATTACTAGGCGCCTCGGCAGTGGCAGGCGCCTCGGCTCAGCGCTATCCTCAGGCCCCTCTGCCCTGCCCACCGTCGCCGTCAGCCGCAGCTGCCATTTTGCGCGGGTGCATGCCACGTACAGCAGGCGCTCCGCCTCGAGTTCGGCCGCATCGCGCAGCTGATGGCGCAGAAATTCGAACAGCCGATCGCTGTCGGCGCCCACCGCCGGGCGCGCCGCCATCACCATGCCGTCGCGGCCGGTACGCGCGAACTCATGCCACACCAGCAATTGATCGCGGCTGCGCGGAATGTGCCGATCGAGCGCCGGCAGCACGACCATGTCGAACTCCAGGCCCTTGGCCTTGTGAATGGTCATGATTTCGACCGCGCTCGCCGCGCCGTGATCGGCGTACAGATCCGCGAAAGCGGCCGGCAAATCCGCCGGATCCGGCAGGCCGCGTTGTTCCAGTTCCCGCAGGCGCGCAAACGCGGCGCCGGCCAGATCCAGATCCTGCGCCGCAGAGGCGCAGCTCGCCCCGCCGATGCCCAGCCACGTCCGCTCGACCCAGCGCGCCAGCGACGTGTCGTTGCGCACGCGGAATGCCGCCTCCAGAGTCGCGCGCAGCCGCCGGCAGCGCACTCTGCCCGTCCTCGCTGAGTTGCCGCAGGACGGCCTCGTCGGCCAATGCGTCCCACACCAGCGGTGCGCCGCGCGCAATCGCCAATAGATCGGCCAGGGATATTCCCGCCCACGGGGCGCGCAGCACCGCGAGCCAGGCCGTGCGATCGCCAAGATGCAGCAGCGCGCCGGTCAGCATGATGATGTCGCGAACCACGGCGCGATCCTGCAGCGGCTCGATGTCCACGGCGCGAAAGGCAATGCCCCGCGCGCGCAGGGCGGCGGCGATCTCGCGCGCATGCGTCCTGGCGCGCACCAAGACGGCGATGCGCCACGTCGGGATGCCGCTCGACCTCGACCGCGATCATGTCGGCGATGGCCGCCGATTCCTCGGCGCGGGTGGCGAAGCCGCGCAGTGCCACGCCGGGAGCCGCCGGCGGTCGGGCGATTCCGGCGAGTCGCCACGGCCGCCACGCTGGGCCGAAAGGCGATGGCGCCGCGGTCGCGATCGTCGATGCGCGGCAGGACTCGCGAAAAGCAGGCGTTGATCCAATCCACCACCGGCGGCGCGGAGCGAAAATTATCGCGCAAACGCTGCACCTCGAAACGCAGCTCGCCGATTCCGTCCTCGGCGAGTTCCAGGAAGGCCCGCACCTCCGCCTGGCGAAAGCCGTAAATGGATTGCATGGGATCGCCGACGCAAAATACGCTGCGGCCATCCCCCTGCTGCCATCCGGCCGTCAGCAGCCCCACCAGCTCCAGCTGCGCGCTCGAGGTATCCTGGAATTCATCCAGCAATATGTGCTGCAAGCGATAGTCGAGGCGCAGGCCGAGATCCGTCGGCGCATCCGCCGCTCCGAGCGCACGCAGCGCCGCCAAGGACACGGCCGGAAAATCCGCGCTGCCCTGCTCGCGAAACACCGCGTCCAATTCCGCGGCGGCCAGCACCAGCACCTGCGCCACCTCGCGGACCCGCCCCCACTGCCGCGTCGCTGTAGGCGGGCGCCGGCAGATCGCGAATTTCCACCAGAAGTTGCCGCGCCTGCGGATCACGATCGAGCTCCTGCAGCAGATCCAGCATCGGCGGCTTGTCGGCGCACTGCGGCGGAAAGCCCTCGTTCTTGGTCAGTCTCTTGCGAAACTCGCCCGTCCGCGGTCAACAGGAGCAGCGCGCATGCCGCGCCATCGCGCGAGATCCGCCGTCTCGGCGCGCAGGGGCGTGCCGTCCTGCGCCCAAGCGGAGAGCTCCGGCCGATCCGCACCCGCGCGCTGCGCGGCGCCGTGCATCAGGCGGCGATAGCGCCGCCATTCTTTCCGCGCCGATGACGTCGTGCGGCGCGGATCAGCACCCGCGACACCAACAGCTGCAAATCCTCATCGAGATGCTGCCGCACGCGCGCAGCTGCGCCTCGTCCAGTGCGCTCGCCGCCTGCAGCCGTCCCGCCAGCAGCGGCAGCCAGCGGTCGCGGCTCGGCAGCATGTCGGCGATGAGCTTGACGCAGCCGGCGCCAGCGTTGATCGTCGAGCGCGAGCAGCCCGATCGACGGCGGCGCCGAACGGTCGCCTCCTCCTCGTGCGCCAAGGCGCGGCGGGCCGCCTCCTCGTAGCAGGGTCTGCGCGTCGGCGAGTACTTGAAAACCGGATGCCCGCGCCGGCGGATACGGGCAGCTGGCTGGCCAGCCAGGCATTGAAGGCATCGATGGTCTCGATGCGCAGCCGCGACGGCTGGCGCTCGATGTCGATATGCAAGGCGTCCAGATGCCGGCTCGCAGCCACGGCCAATCGCCAAGTCGTCGCGGTTCATGCCGTCCGGACAGATCTCGAGGCGCGCGGCGCCCAGCGCCTGCAGCACGCGTTCGCGCATCTCCTCCGCGGCGCGGCGCGTGAAAGTGAGCGCCAGGATGCGCTCCGGCGCATCGACCGTGCGCCAACAGCCGCAGGTAGCGCTGGGCCAGCAATGTCGTCTTGCCCGAGCCCGCGGGCGCCTGCACCAGCACCGAGCCGTCCGAGTCGATGGCTCGCTCGCGGCCGCTGGTCGGAGGCGCGCGTCCGATCGGCGAGTCCGCTGCGCGTGCGCTCAGTCATGGTGCCGCCGCCTCCTCCAGCGCCGCCGGCACGCGGCACAGGCCGTGCAGTCGGCAGGTCGTGCAGGCCTGCAAGGTGGGCGCCACGGCCGCGCGTCCGGCCGCGAAATCCGCGGCAAGATTCTCGATGCGCTGCGACCAGACCTCGATCAGTGCGGCGAGACTCGGCATGCCCTCGAGCGACGATTTACGGCCGCGCGGCTTGAAGATCGCCGGCCGCTCGGTTTCGGCCACGAAACTGCAATCGCCGGCATTCACGCGGCCGTAGGCGACCGCGACCAAGGCTTCGGGACGCCACAGCGCATACATGGGCAGCTGAGGATTGTCGGGCCGCTCGCCGCGCCAATCGACGCTCGCCATGCCCGTCTTGTAGTCGATCAGCACGCGCGCGCCGTCGGCGAGCCGGTCCACGCGATCGATTCTGCAGCGAGAACTCGAGATTCGCATGCCGCACCACGCTGCTTGCCCTGCTCCAGCTGCTCCACTTCGAAGGGCTCGCGTTGCCGCTCGACATCCAGCCACTTGCGCAGCACGCTGTGCATGCGCTCGCGCTCGCGCAGCCGCCAGCGCGGGCCCGGATCGCGGATCCGGCACACCTTCGCCAGCGCGCGCGATCACCGCCCTCATCCAGCAGCCGCGCCTGCGCGTCCGGCGCGATCGACCGTCAAGGCGCTCGAGTCGCGCAAGCTCGGACCAAATGTGCTCGAGCGCATGGTGCATCAATTCACCGCGTTCGCGATCGTTGAATCCCGGCACCGGCCGCTCGAGCTCCACGGTGTCCAGCCGCGTCTCGGCGAAGCCGCGAAATGCGCAGCGCGATTGCGCTCTCAAGGTGGACACGCCGCGCGTGCGCTCGTCCGCCGCAAACGGCGGCGCGATTTCATCGGTGAATCGCTCGAGCGCGGGCGCGGCCTGCAGCAGCGCCCGCCAGTGCGGCTGCGGCAGCGCCGGCGGCGTACGCCGCCGCGGCATCCGGCAGCAGAGGGACTGGGCGCGGCCGACCGGCCGTCGCCGGGATCCGCGTAGCTGAACACGCATTGGCCGGCGCGCGCCGCCCAGCGATTCTGCAAATCGAGCGCGAACTGCAATTGCGATTCCGGCGCGGCGGCGATCACGCCGAATTCGCGCTGCAGTCTCACGGGCAGCAAGGGAATGGGGTCGACCGGAGGCGGCCATCTCGCATCGCTGCAGCCGCCGACCCACAGGCCGTCGTAGTTCAGCCATGGGTCGATGAGCTGTCCGCTCACCCAAATCGGCGGAATGCCGGTTTGCACCTGGAACGCCGTGTCGCGCGCCGCGCGCAGCAAGATGCGCTGCGCCGAGCCGCGCGACTGCGTGCCGAAGAGCGAATCGGCCGTCGCGAGCTTGCCCAAGCAGCTCGCGAAAACGCTCCGCCGCTTGATACTCGACGCTCGACCAGCGATGCCGCAGCGCCCAGGGACCCGCTTGCAGCGCTGTGATCCACACCGGCACCCAGCGGCTGATGGGATGGCTGCCGCGCAATTCCTCGAGCGGCTCGGAGCGCGCCTTGCAGGCGCTGCACGCGCGGCGACGGCGCCGAGGCGCTGCGCGGCCGCTACGCGCTCCGCCAGCGCCAGCCACGCCGCGAGATCCGCTTCGCTCGGACCCTGCACTTCGCAAGCTGCAACGTCCAGCAGAGCCGCGGCGCCGGCTTCGGCCGCGGAGGCGTGCAGCTCCGGCGCGCGCAACAGCGCTGCTGAATCGTCTCGAACGGAACCGGACCCAAGCTCGCGGCCAAGAAGCTCCAAGGCCGCTCGCACCGGTGCGAACTCGGCGAGCGGCGTGCCGCCGGCCACGGCATAGGGCGCCGCGGCCGCGCTCTTCGGACGAGCGCAAAGCGCTGCGGCGCCAATGCCGGCATCGAAGGCGTCCACCACCTCGGCGCGCCGCAGGTTCAAATCCGGAACGCAAATCCAGGCGCGAAACCGCTCCGTCGGAACGCAGGTTCGCCAGCGCCCAATCGGCGATCGCCGCCAGCTCGGCCGCGGGCGACGCGGCGTTCAGCCGGCGACGCCGTGCCGCGATGGCGCGTGCCGGCCGGCGCCAGCATCCGGCCATGGCGCTGCAGCCATTGGCGCGCCATCGGCCGCCACACCGGACTCTCGATCCAGGCGATGGGCTGCGCCGGCGGCGGGGTTCGCGCCAGCAATTCATCGGCGCTGATGCAATCCAACTGCCCGGCAGCGCTCGCTCGAAGCGCCGGTTCCACTCCAGAAATGCCCGCGACTCCTCGGAAGCCGAGGCATGATCGGCGACCGCTCGCAGCGGAATGCCGTACTCGTGAATGGCGCGCCGTGCGCGCCGCGCGGCGCGCGCGGCGCCCGTCGGCTCGAGAATGTCCCTGCCCGCCTCGCTCGAGTCGATCACCGTGCGCCACAGCTCGCGCTCGTCGATGTCGCCGAGCACCCGCGGCAGCGTGGCATCCGACGAGCTGCCGCCGCGGCATGCACTTCCCGCAGCCAGCTGCCGAAATCGCGCACGCGCGGAGTCGGCCAGACGTCGCGTCCGCGCATCCTGGTGAGCGCGTTCGACGCGCATCGAACAGCGCCGCCGCAAGTTCGGTGTTCGGCGCCAGAACGGTATGGCCGGCCGTGACGGCCGCCATCAGGCCGGAAACGGCGGATTCCGTGCTCAGTGTTGCCGAGCCTTTGCCGTGGATCCGACCAGCTGCAGCTCGGGCCTGCGCCGCGGCCTGCGCCTCGAGCAGCTCTTCGATGCGCGCGAACACCGTCGCGAGAACCTGCGGCTCCGGCAGATTGGTGATGCGAAAGCAGTTCCGATACGGCACGTTGAAGCTCACGCCCGGCGCGACCAGGACGTGCTTGTTCTCCAGCAGATCGAGCGCGAAGGTCTGATCGTCGAAGTCCGGCAGCACGTCGCTGCGCACCTCGACGAAGGAGTACAGCGCGCCCATGGGGCGCGCCAGCCGCAGATACTTGCTGCGCGCGACGCCGTCGAGAATGGTCTGCCGCGATTCGTACAGGCGGCCGCCGGGACGGGTCAGCTCGTGAATGCTCTGATAGCCGCCGAGCGCCGTTTGCACCGCCCACTGGCCGGGGACATTGCTGCACAGGCGCAGCGAGGACAGCAGTTCGAGACCGCTCGAGATATTCGCCCGCGCTTTCGATATCGCCGGAGAATGACGGCCCAGCCGACGCGATAGCCGCAGGCCCGATAGACCTTGGACAGGCCGCTCATCGTGCAGCACAGCGTGTTGTGCACCAGAGTCGCCATGGGCACGAACTCGGCATCGTCGTACAGGATGTGATCGTAGATCTCGTCGGACAGCACCACCAGGCGATGCTTCTCCGCCATCTGCGCGATCGCGGCCAGGGTCTCGCGCGGGTACACCGCGCCGGTGGGATTGTTCGGATTGACGATGACGATGGCGCGCGTGCGCTTGCGTCACCAGCGCTTCGATCTCCTGCGGATCGGGAATGAAGGCGCGCGCCGCGTGACAGGGATAGTGCACCGCGCGTCCGGTATTGAGATTCACCGCGGCCGTCCACAGAGGATAGTCGGGGCTCGGCACCAGCACCTCGTCGCCGGGATTCAGCAGCGCGCGCAACGTCAGATCGATCAGTTCGCTCACGCCGTTGCCGATGAACACCTCTTCGGCCGTGACGCCGCGCACCCCGCGCTCCTGCTGCTGCATCACCACGGCCTCGCGCGCCGGGAAGATGCCCTTCTGGTGCACGTATCCCTCGCTGTGGCGCAGATTCTCGATCATCGCCAGGCGCATGGTCTCCGGGGTCCTGAACCCGAACGCGTAGGGGTTGCCGATATTGAGCGAAACGATGTCGTAGCCCAGCCGCTCCAGCGCCAATGCGCGCCGCGCCAGCTTGCCGCGAATCTCATAGCGTACGTTCGCCAGGCCGTCGCTGGCTCGCAGCGGTTTTCGTTGCGTCATGGGCGGAAGAATAGCGGAATATGCACGCCCTCGATACGCGGCACGATGATGTCAGGCCGACTCGGTGGCATCCGCCGGCAGGCTCGTCGAATTCACCGATGCGGTGGCAGGCAGCCCAATGCCCGGGTGCCGCTTGCTCGAGCGACGGCACCGTCGTGCGCGCAGACCGCCAGCGCGTAGGCGCAGCGATCGCGAAACGCACAGCCCGCGATCATCGGCATGCGATGCCGGCGGCGCCGCGGGCGATGGCAAGCCGGCGACCGGCGGTGTGAGCGACGGCACCGCGGCCAGCAGCGCGCGGGTGTAGGGATGGATCGGCGCGGCGAACAGCGCATCGCGCGCCGCGATTTCCACCAACCTGCCCGAGTACATCACCAGAATTCGATGGCTCAGATGCCTGACGACGGCGAGATTGTGGCTGATGAACAGCATCGCGGTGCCGGCGTCGCGCTGCAGATCGAGCAGCAGATTGACGATCTGCCCCTGGATGGACACGTCCAGGGAGCTGACCGGTTCGTCGCATATCAAGAGCTTGCGGGTTCAGCATCATGGCGCGCGCAATGCCGATGCGCTGGCACTGGCCGCCGCTGAATTCGTGCGGGTAGCGGCCCATCATGTCGGCGTTCAGGCCCACCCGCTCCAGCATCCCGCCCACCCGTCCCGCGGCGCGCCCGCGCGTCCAGGCCGGGCTCGAAAATGCGCAGCGGCTCGGCGATGGTCTCGCCGACGGTCATGCGCGGATTCAGGCTCGCGAGCGGATCCTGAAAGACGATCTGCAGGTCGCGGCGCAGCCGGCGCAGCGCCGCCCCGTCGCAGGACAGTAGATCTTGGCCGCGCCACACGACGGAACCCTGGCTGGCGCGCACCAGGCGCAGGATGGCGCGCGCCAAGGTCGATTTGCCGGACCCCGATTCGCCGACCAGGCCCAGGTCTCGCCGGCAAAGAGATCGAAGCTCACATCGCTCAATGCCGCGTGCGCGCCGAACTCCACCCGCAGGTCCGTCGACTCGCAGCAAAGGTCGGCATGCGTGGCAGACGGTCATGGCATGCGGTATTCATGCGACAGCGGGAAGTGGCAGGCCACTGACGCGCAGTGCCGCCGCGCGCGCCGCACCGTCTGTGCCAGCAGCGCGGCCGCTCCACGCGGCAGCGCTCCGCGGCCCGCGGGCAGCGCGGCGCGAACGCGCAGCCCTCGGGCAGCTCTCCCGGCCGCGGCGGCTGCCCGGCAAGAGTCGGCAGGCGCTCCAAGCGCGGTCCCGACAAGCTCGGAATGCACTTCAACAGCTCCGCGGTATAAGGGTGCCGCGCGTTGCCGGAACAGCTCGGCCGCGGCGGCGCTCTCGACGATCCGGCCCGCGTACATGACGAGAATCCGGTCGGCGAGACCGGCCACCACCCCCAGATCGTGGCTGATCAGCACCAGCGCCATGCCGACCTCCTCGCGCATGGCGCGCAGCAGCTCGATGATCTGCGCCTGCACGGTCACGTCGAGCGCCGTCGTCGGCTCGTCGGCGATCACCAGCGTCGGCTCGCACATCAGGCTCATGCCGATCATGACGCGCTGACGCAATCCGCCCGACAGTTCGTGCGGATACTGATTCAGCCGGCGCTGCGCCTCCGGCACCCGGACGCGCTCGAGCATGCGCCGGGCGGCGATCCGCGCCTCGCTCCAGGACTTGCCCGCGTGGCACACCAGAACTTCGGCCAGCTGCGTGCCGATTTTCAGATGCGGCGTCAGCGAGGTCATCGGATCCTGGAAAATCATCGTGAGCTTCGAGCCGCGGATGCGATTCAGCGTCGCGGGGCGCCGCCCCCAATATCTCCTCGTCCTCGAAGCGCACGCTGCCGCCGGCCGCGGCATTGCCGGCAAGCAGTCCCATGGCGGCCATGAACACCTGCGTCTTGCCGGATCCGGACTCGCCGACGATGCCGACGCATTCGCGGGCCGGCACCGCCAGCGACACCTGCCGCACCGCCGCGATGCTGCCGATTCGGCTGCGCGAAACTCACGCTCAAATCATCGATGCGCAGAATGGGCGGCAATTCAGCGTTCCTCGGCGTCGAGCGCGTCGCGCAATCCGTCGCCGAAAATATTCAGGGACAGCAGCAGCACCGCCAGAAATCCGCCGGGCACCAGCAACATCCAGGGCGCCGCCTCCATTTCGCCCGCGCCCTCGGCGATCAGCGTGCCCAAGCTGGCGCTCGGTTCTTGGATGCCCAACCCAAGAAAGCTCAGGAAGCTCTCGAACATGATGATCTGCGGTATGGTGAGCGTGGCGTAGACGATGACCGGCCCGATGACGTTGGGAATCACGTGCTTGACGATGATGCGCGCGGTGCCCGCGCCCGACGCCACCGCGGCCTCGATGAATTCCCGTTGTCGAATGCTCAAGGTCTGGCCGCGCACGATGCGTGCCATGGTGAGCCATCCGACGGCGCCGATGGACAGGAACAACAAATATTCGTTGCGGCCGAAAATGACGGTCAGGAATATGACGAAGAAGATCAGCGGCAGGCCGCTCAATATCTCGATGATGCGCATCATCACATGATCGGTGCGGCCGCCGATGTAGCCGGCGACGGCGCCATAGCCGATGCCGACCAGCAAGCTGACGCACGCTCGCCACCAGGCCGACTGCCAGCGAGACGCGCGTTCCCTCGAGCGTGCGCGCGAACAGATCGCGTCCCAGCCGGTCGGTGCCGAACCAATGCGCGTTCTGCAGCGCGGGCTTCGACGCCACGTGCAGCCAATCCAGGGTCTCGCCGCCGTTCGGATTGAGCCAGGGTCCGAACAGCGTGAGCGCGACCATGCCGAGCGATGATGAACATGGCGCACATGGCGCCCGGATTCGATCGCAGGCGGCGCGCGGCATCGCCGACGAGGCTGCTCATCGCGCGCAGCCTCACGCGCGGATCCAGCCAGGCGTACAAGAGATCGACGACGCAGTCCCATGACGATGAGCAAGCGTCGAATAGATGATCACCATGCCCATGACCAGGGTGTAGTCCCGGTTGAGCGCGCCCTGCACCATGTATCGGCCGATGCCGGGCAATCCGGCGATCGATTCGACCACCAGCGAGCCGGTCATGATGGAGGCGACCGCGGGCGCCAGGTAGCTCGCCACCGGCAGCAAGGCGGGCCGCAGTGCGTGACGCATGATCACCGTGCGCAGCGGCAGTCCCTTGGCAAGCGCCGTGCGGATGAACGGGCTGCGCAACACCTCCAGCATGCTGCCGCGGGTGAGCCGCGCGATCACGCTGAGCGGCGGCAGCGCCAAGGCGACGACCGGCAGCACCAGATCCCGCAGCGAACCGGGTTCCCAGCCGGCCACCGGCAGCCAGTGCAGATAGATGCCGAACAGCAGGCCGAGAAACGGCAGCACGACGAAGGAGGGAATGGCGATGCCCACCACGGCCAGCGACATCGTGGCGTAGTCGGCGGCGCGGTTGTGATGAAGCGCGGCGAACGTGCCGATGGGAATGCCCAAGAGCAAGCGCCAGGGCCATGGCGATCGACGCCGAGCTCGAGAGTCACGGGAAACCCCTGGCCGATCAGTTCCGTCACCGAAAAATCCTTGTACTTGAACGAAGGCCCGAAATCGCCGTGCGCCAGGGCGCCGAAGGTAGCGTCCGTACTGCATCCAGACCGGCTGATCCAGGCCGTAGGCGCTCTGCAGATTGGCCATGATTTCCGGGGGCAGGGCCTGCTCCTGATCGAAGGGGCCGCCCGGCGCCGCGCGGATCAGAAAAAACGCAAGCGTGACGATGATGAACAGGGTGGGAACCGCGCCGGCCAGGCGGGTCAGGAAGTAGCGCAGCATCGCGGCCAGTCTATCGATTGACCGCGAGGTGGACAAGCGAAGCGGCGATCCCTAAACTAGCGCGCCGGATTTGCTCCAGCGTCTCCGAACGCCCGGCGCGAGCCGATCGCCCCATTTTTCGAGGTTTCATGGAATCAACACGCCCTATCCGTGCGCTGATGCGCGGCCTCGATGCGCTGACCGTTCTGAATCTGCGCGACGGCGCGACGGTTTCCGAAGTGGCCCAGGAAATCCGCCTGCCGCGCACCACCGTCTATCGAATCTTGGAAACGCTGTGCAATGCCGGATTCGTGTTTCGCGACGCGGCGGATGACCGCTACCGGCTGACCATTCTGGTGCGCGGCTTGAGCGACGGCTTCGACGATGAGGCCTGGGTGACTCAGATCGCCAAACCCTTCATCAACGAATCTATGCCGCGAAATCGTCTGGCCGGTCTCCATCGCCACCCTGTCGGGAACGACGATGCTGGTGCGCGAGTCCACCGATCACAGCAGCCCGCTGGCGATGGAACGATATCCCGCCGGGTTTCGCGCGCCGCTGCTGACGACGGCCGACCGGCCGCGTCTATCTGGCGAATTCCACGGCGCCGCAGCGCGACACGCTCATCGACATCCTGGCCCGCTCCAACAAGGAAGAGGACAAGCCCGCACGGGCCCGCGCCGAGCTGCTGCGCGTGCTCGCGGAGATCAGGGCGTCGGGATACGCGACCTCGACGCGCACCCGCCGCCTGGTGGAGGAAGTCAGCCTGAGCGTGCCCGTCCTGCTGCACGACCGGGTGCTGGCCAGCCTGACCGTGCGCTTTGCCGCCTCCGCCGTGCCGCTGAAGAGCGGCGTCGAGCGCTTTTTGCCCAAGTTGCGCCAGTGCGCGGCTAAAATCAGCGCCTTATTTTCGGAACAACAGGCCGAGGCCCGCACCAAAAGGCGCGCCCGCAAACCGCCGCTTGAGACGATTGCAATCTTGTCATAACATTATCGGACGGGGTCGCCTCGACCCCGTTAAATTCGGCGCGTAAGCGCCTGACAGGAGGAGCAACTATGTCAATGCAGAAGATCATGGTATGTATCAAGCGCGTCGTCGACTACAACGTGCGCATCCGCGTCAAGCCCGACGGCAGCGGCGTGATGCTCGACGGCGTGAAAATGAGCGTGAACCCGTTCGATGAAATCGCGCTCGAGGAGGCGCTGCGCATCAAGGAGCGCGGCACGAACATCGAAGTCGTCGCGGTCAGCATCGGCGTCGCCGACACTCAGCAGCAACTGCGCACCGCCTTGGCCATGGGCGCCGACCGCGCGATCCTGGTGCAGACCGACGGCGCCGTGGAGCCGCTGACCGCCGCTCAGACCTTTCTCGCGCTGGCGAAGAAGGAAAATCCCGGATTTGATCTTCCTGGGCAAGCAAGCGATCGACGACGACGCCAATCAAACCGGCCAGATGCTGGCCGCGATCTGGGAGCGGCCGCAGGCGACCTACGCCTCGAAGGTCGAGATCTCGCGGCAGGCAAGGCCGCGGTCACCCGCGAGGTCGACGCGGGACTGGAAACCATCGAAGTGGACCTGCCCGCGGTGGTGACCGTGGACCTGCGCTTGAACGAGCCGCGCTACGTGAAATTGCCGGACATCATGAAGGCCAAGAAGAAGCCCTTGGATGTGACCTCGCTCGATGCGCTGGGAGTGAGCGCGGCAGTGCTGCTCAAGACCGTGAAGACCGAGCCGCCGGCGCAGCGCCAGAAAGGCGTGATGGTCAAGGACGTGGCTGAACTGGTCGACGCACTCAAGAAGAAGGGTTTGATCTAATGCACAAGATACTCATTGTCGGCGAACACGACGGAAAGACTCTGAATCCCGCCACGGCGAAGTGCGTCACCTGCGCCGAGCGGCATTCCGGACGGCTGAAATCACCATAGTCCTGCTGGGCGCGGACACCGCGGCCGTCGCCGCGCAGGCCGCGGCCCTCGCCGGCGTCAAATCGGTGCTGCGCGTGGATCGGCCCGAGAACGAGCATCCGCTCGCCGCCATCTTCGCGCCGCAACTGGTGGCGCTCGCCGCCGACTACACGCATGTATTCGGACCCTCGACCAGCTTCGGCAAGGATCTCATGCCGCGGGTCGCGGCACTGCTCGGTGTGCCGCAGGTGAGCGACTTGATGGCGGTGGAGGGCGCTTATCGCTTCAAGCGGCCGACCTATGCCGGAAACGCCATCGTCACGGTGGAAGCCGATCCTGCGCGAAAGCTCATCGCGACCGTGCGCGTGGCCTCCTTCGAAGCGGCCAAGGCCGGCGGCAGCGCCGCCGTCGAATCCAAGAGCCTCGAGCGTCGCCCTGCCCTCGCACACCCGCTATGTCGGCGCGAAAACCGGTTCGACCGACCGGCCCGATCTGCAGACCGCCAAGCGCGTGGTATCCGGCGGCCGCGCGCTCGGCAGCGCGGAGAACTTCAAGCTGCTGTTCAGCCTGGCCGACAAAATCGGCGCCGCCGTCGGCGCCTCGCGCGCCGCCGTCGATGCCGGCTATGCGGCGAACGAAATGCAGGTCGGCCAGACGGGCAAGATCATTTCCCCGGACATCTACATCGCCATCGGCATCTCCGGCGCGATTCAGCATCTGACGGGCATCAAGGACGCGCGCACCATCGTGGCGATCAACAAGGACGGCGAAGCGCCGATCTTCGAGGTGGCCGACGTCGGCTTGGTCGGCGATCTGTTCCAGATCGTGCCGGAACTGGAGCGCTTGGTCAGCGGCTGAGCCGCGCTGCTGCGTGGGCGGGCCTAGCGCGATGGACCGCCTAAGCGCGGTCGCCGTCGACCGCCGCGGCCGCCGCATCGATTGCCTGCACCAAAAGATCGGCGTGCTCGCGGCCGGAACGGCATCGGCGGCCGCAGCTTGAGAATGCTGGCGTGCGGACCCTCGTAGCCGATCAGGATGCGGGACTCCGACGCCAGCGCATTCACGATGCGCTTGTTGCGCAGCTTCGAGGGCGAGCCGTCGCGCTCCAGGACATCGAGGCCGAACAGCAGGCCGGTGCCGCGCACCCTGCCCAGGCACTCGTGCCGGGCGGCGACGGATTCGAGCCGCTCGCGCAAGTAGCTCGCCCACGCTCGCGGCATTCGCCATCAGCTCCTCGGTATCGAGCACCTCGAGGACCGCAAGACCCGCGGCCGCGGCCACGGCATTGCCGCCGAAGGTCGAGAAGAAACCGAACTTCGCCTGAAAGGCCTCGATCAGGCCGCGATTGGCGACGACCACCCCCATGGGATAGCCATTGGCCACCGGCTTGCCCAGGGTCACGATGTCGGGCTCGAGACCGCGCCGCTCGAATCCCCAGAAATGCGAACCGGGACGGCCCAATCCATACTGCACCTCGTCGGCGACGATGAGGCCGCCGGCGGCGCGCACGCGCGCGCTCACGGCCGCCGCCCAAGCGGCCGGCGGATCGAATATCCCGCTGCTGGTGATCGCCGTATCGATGAAAAAGGCCGCCGGCGCGAAGCCTCGTTCGCGCAGCAGCGGCGATTGCTCCGATCGGCGTCTTGCACGGCTGCCGCGAGCTGCGCGGCGCTCATCGCATCGCCGGCGCGCAAGCCATCCGGCGGCGGCGCGAGGGTCACGACTCGCGGATCATGGGGCCTTCCCACGCTCGGAGTGAGCGCCGCCACCGCATCGGTAATTCCGTGATAGGCGTTTTCCATGACCAGGCCGCCGCGGTGGCCGGAGGCCATCCGGGCCATGCGCCACGCCACATCGTTCGCCTCGCTGCCGGAATTCACGAAAATGCAGGCATTGAGATGCGGCGGGAAGCGGGCCGTGAGCCGTTCCGCATACTGCAGAATATTTTCGTGCAGGTAGCGGGTGTGGGTGGCGAGAATCGCGGTTTGCCTTTGGATCGCCGCCACCACGGTCGGATGCGTATGGCCCACATGCGGCACGTTGTTGTACACGTCGAGGTATGCTCGCCCCTGCGCGTCGTACAGCCAGACTCCCGCGCCGCGCACCAGGTGCAATGGCTTCTCATAGAAGAGTTCGGCGCCGGCTCCCATCAACCGGTGCCGCCGCGCAAGATCGACGGCCCGGGTCTGCCTGCGCCGCGTGCCGGCACGCGCCAGGGTGCCGGCCGCCTCGTGCCAGGTGCGCGGTCAGCGCCCGGCGATCGACGCTCAGCAAGTGCTCCAGCGAGCGCTCGCTGTGCACCGCCGCCTCATCCAGTACGCGGGCGCCGTGGCTGTCGTGGCGGCGGCGCCAGGCATGCACCAGCAGCGTGACGGCATGCCGCGCGGTGATGATGTCGTAGAGCAGCTCCACCTCCTCGGCCTGCAAGAGCCTGGCCCTGTGCATAGCCGCGCAGCACGGCGGCGACCGAGGCCGCGGGTGCCACCGCCTCGGTCAATAGCTCCGACATGGCGACCGCCGGCTCGAAGATACAGCGGCGCGTGAATCATGTCGCCGAAATCCAGAATGCCGCAGATCGATTGGCCGCCGGCATCCACCAGCAAGTTGCCGGCGTGGCAGTCGCCATGAATGGCCTGACTGCGCAAGCCGCGCAAGCGGGGCAGACAGGCCCGAAAGGCGCCCGCAATCCTCTCGACGGTTTCCCGCAGCGCGCCGGAGCGTCGATGTAGGCGCTGAACTCCGCAAGTTCGGGCAGGCGCCTCACATCCCACGCCAGGCGGCGGGTCAGAGAGGGATGAAAAAACCCCTGCAGAGCCCGATCGACGCGGGCCAGAGTGGCGCCGACATGGCTGCAGCAGTGCCGCACCAGGCCGCGATTCGGCCAGCAGTCGGCCGGGCAGAAAGCTCACCAGGCAGGTCGCATAGTCGGTCTGGTCGCGGCTGAAGCGGCCGATCGCGTCTCCGCGCAGGCGTCGGGAAAAGCCGCGGCACCGGCAGAGCGGGATCTTGCTCCGCCAGGTGGTCGAGTACGGCTACCAGGCAGCCGGTGCTGTCGGCGTCGGCGGCGACGGCCTGTATCTTCAGCACGAACTCGCGCGCGTCGGCGGTGCGCAAGCGAAAATTGCTGTCCCGCTCCCCCGGCAACGCGCTGACCGAGACGGCGAGCCCGTAGAGATCGCGCGCGATATGCTCGCCCTCCGCGATGCCGAAGGACGGCGGCGAAGTCCGCAGAGCCAGCAATTTAGTTCGCGCGCTACAGCTGTTTGAGGACGAATTCGGCCGCCGACACCTTGAACTCGCCCGGTCCTTCGATGTTCACCTGGGTGGCAACCCCATTCTTCACGATGACGGCGAAGCGCTGGCCGCGCATGCCCATGCCGAATTTGGTTCCGTCCAGTTCGAGCCCCAAGGCCTTGGCGTAGGTGCCGTTGCCGTCGGCCAGCATCAGTATCTTGTCGCCGACACCGCCGTGCTTGCCCCATGCGTTCATCACGAACACATCGTTCACCGCGGTGCAGGCGATGGTATCCACACCCTTGGCCTTGATTTGATCCGCCAGCTCAACAAAACCCGGCAAGTGCTTGGCATCACAGGTCGGAGTGAATGCCCCCGGAACCGAAAACAGCACCACGGTCTTGCCGGCAAAGAGCTGCTCCGTCGTGATCTTCTGCGGCCCGTCCCCGGTCATGCGGGTAAAGGAGCCTTCGGGCATTTTGTCGCCGGCTTTGATCGTCATTGCAATTCTCCTCCGATCCGCTTATCGGCCGATCGTTTCAGAGTACAGGTCCCACAGTTTCAGGACCCGCGGGCTGATATTCGGAACCGACTTGAGGCCCGCAAAGGCCTTCTTCGCATCCGGGTAGTTCTTGAGCGCCACCTGCGAGCGGCCGAGATACACATAGGCCTCATCCAGATGCTTGATCTGGCCCTTTTGCAGACCTCGATTGATGGCCGTTACCGCGTTCTGGTAGTCGCCCAGGCCGTAATAAACCTCGCCCAGCTTGACGTCGAGCTCGCCCGCCGGATTCTTGGTGGCCTCGGCGTCCAACTGCGCCTGCCCCTTCCTGTCCGAATCGGCGCGTGCCTTGAACGAATTCAGCAAGCGGTTGGTGCGCTCCTTTTGCGCATCCGTGATCAGGCCGCCGGCAATGGCCTTCTCAAGCACGGTCTGCGCTTCCGCGGGCAGCGCCGCATCGCCCAGCAACTGCGCCATTTCGACGTAATCGCTGCCCACGGTCATGGCATTGGTGTCGTACATGATGCGGTACAGCATCAACGTGTTGTGATCGTCCCGCTCATCCTGCCGCTCGATACGCAGCAAGGTATTCCAGTAGGTGGACTTGTTGTTCAGCCGAATCAAATCGATCAGCACCGGGATCATCGCGGCGTTGTCGCTCGCATCCGATGCGCACTGTAGTTTGAACAGGATAGAGGTTTTCCTTCGGCGCCTCGCCGGCCTTGCGGCTGGCGGCCACGGCCTTGTCCACCCAAACGCCCGAGTTCTTGCAGTCCTTCAGCTGGAAGTAGCTCTGCGCAATGATGGCGACGTCGTTGGGGGTCGCCGTGCCGGCATCCACCATCTCCTTGCCGTAATCGATGGTCTTCTGGAACTGCTGCGTGCTCGCGGCGATGCCGAACAGCGTACGGGTCATGCTGGTCTTGTCTTCGGCCGTTGCCGCGCCGGTGGCCAGGGCTTTCTCGAATTCCGCCTGAGCGGCCTTCAGGTTGTTCAGCTTGATATTGGCGAAGCCCTTGAAGTAGTAAATCGTCTTCAGGTCGAAGGGCTTCAATCCGGACTTCGTTTCCGCCGCGTCCAGATTCTTGAGCGCATCGGCCCACTGGCCGGACTGCAGATCCTTCTGTGCCTGCGTCATTTCCTTGGCAATGACCCGGCTGATCTCCGGACCCTTTTCCTTATCGGCCGAGAACGCCGTGCGCGGCGCTACCGCGGCGCAAACCAGCGCCAGCATCGCAGCCACGCTCAAAAAGCCGACCCGGAACTTCGCCGGCCGGCACCCAATATCGTATGTCGAATGAGTCATTACCAAACCTCGCTACGTACTCTTGAATTTATTGTTGGCTGGCCGCTGCAGTGAACATGTCACCGGCATCTCGCCTCCGGTCAAACAAACGGCGCGTCAACCTCAATTCGAGGACTGACGCGCCGTAATACCACCTGGGGAATGCCTAATCAGAAATAGTCGTTGTTGACGAACCCTATTTTCTTCAAGCCGCGGTGCTGCAAATCGGCCAAGGTCTGCGCCACGATTTCGTACTTGGCGAACTTGTCGACCGAGATGTGCACTTCCGGCTGCGGGGTCTTCACCGCCTCCTGGCTGATATAGCCCTGCAGGGTCGCGCGATCCACCGGAGTCTTGTTCCACAGCAGCGTGCCGTCGAAATCGATGGTCAGATCGATGACTTCAGGCGGCGGCGGCGGCGGCGAAATTCGGCGGCGGCGGCAGCGGGTTATCGATCTTCACCGCATGCGTCATGCTGGGAATCGTGATGATGAAAATGATCAGGAGCACCAACATGACGTCGATCAACGGCGTCATGTTGATGTCGGAGTACGACTGGCCTTCGCCACCTCCACCTACACTCATGGCCATGCGTTCTCTCCTAGGTTCCGGGACCGAAATGATCGGGGGTGGTTATGAACGCCACTTTGCGTATGCCGATCTGCTGGGTGGCCACGAGCACCTGACCCACGAACTGGTACCGAACATTTGCATCGCCGCGAATATGGACCTCGGGCTGCGGCTCCTCGCGCGCAATGCCGCGCAATTTGGCCTTCAGATCATCCTGGCCCGACAGCAACTTCGTGTTCCAATAAATGGCTCCCTGCTTGTCCACGGCAATCGTGATGTTTTCCGGCTTGGTCTGCGTCGGCAAGTTGGTTGCCTTCGGCAGTTCCACCGGCACCTGCTGGATGATGACCCGAATCGTGATGATGAAAATGATCAGGAGCACCAACATCACGTCCACTAGGGGCGTGACGTTGATGTCCGACATTGCCTCGGCTTCTTCCCCAGCGAAACTGATCGCCATGGCCTGTACCTAGCGAGCGGCCGCAGGCGCCGGCTTGGCGACGGCTGCTGGCCCCTTGTCCATGCCCAAACCCATCTTCGCGCCCGAGATCAAGTAGGCGTGCAACTCATGGGTGAAGTGGCTGACCATTTCCTGCACGCCCTTATTGCGACGCAACAGCATGTTGTAGCCCAGCACCGCGGGCACCGCGACGGCCAGACCGATGGCGGTCATGATCAACGCCTCGCCGACGGGTCCTGCCACCTTGTCGATGGACGCCTGTCCGGCCACGCCGATGGCGATCAAGGCGTGGTAGATGCCGATGACCGTGCCGAGCAAGTCCGACGAAGGGTGCCGTCGCGCCGACGGACGCGAGCACCGGCAGACCCGACTGCATGCGGCTGATGACGGTGTCCGCAGTGCGCTGCAACGACTCGGTGATCCACTCGCTGGTGCCGATGGCGCCCGACAGGCGCGTCTTGTTGGTCTCGTGGTACTCGTACGCCTGCTTGCCGGTCTCGGCCAGCGCGCGAAACGGATTCGACGTGCCCTTCAGCTTGTTGAGCGCATCCGTCAGGCTGGAGGAAGACCAGAATTCCCTCTCCGCCTCGATGGCTTGCTTGCGCTGGCGGCGTTGGTCGAAGAACTTCGTGATCATGATGAACCACGTCAGCAACGACATGATCAACAAGATGGCGAGGATCGATCTGGCAATAATATCGCCGTTCGCGATCAGGGCCCCAAGACCATATGGGTTATCAACAGCTGTCTCTTGCATTGACCGATTCCCTCTACTTAGAAAAGCGTAATAGTTTAATAGTTAGAAAAATTGACTTCTGAATCAGCGATCGCTACTTGCCCGTGAGCTTCCAGACAATCGGGATCGATACCGTTTTCTCGACCGGCTTGCCGTCTTCGGTTGCCGGCAGCATGCGCTGGCCATGCACACCCTTCAAACAGGCTTCGTCCAGGCGCGGAAAGCCCGAACTCGTCTGAATGGACTCATTGGTGATGCGTCCGTCCGCGGCCACCGTCATCAGCACGACGCAGCGGCCTTCTTCATTGGCGCGCTTCGACGCGTCGGGATAGTAGTCCTCGCCGATCTTCAGCGGATGCTTCGGATCCATGCGCGGATCGGCGTGCCCGGCTTGGGCGGCGGCGCCAGCCACCGGCGGCGGTGCCGGCCGGTTGACCTGAGTCGTTTGAGTGATCGCCGTGGTCTCTTGTTGAGGCGCCTGGATGTCGACGAATTCCGGCGGCGGCACAAAGGGCTTGATTTCTTCGAGCTTGGGCGGCGGCGGCGGCGGCTTGTCGATGTCCTTGGGTTTGTCGATCTGCGCGATTTCCACCGGCGGAATGATCTTCTGGACGAGCTTGCCGGCCAGCCCCGTATAAAACGCCCAAACGATACCGATGTGAAGAATGATGACGGCAATGAAGGCGGCGCCTCTCCTGCCGGAAAACAATGATGGCTCTTCGTATTTATACATAAGTCTAAACGACCCTACCCCTGAATCGATTCATCTGGCGGCGCCGCGCGCGCCTCTCTATGCGCGTCCCCACCACGTCTCGAAGGCACGCGACTTCCGTAGCGTCCCTTCTTTCCCCTCGGCGAGTAAAGAGACTGACACACATCGCGCCTGAACTGCAAGCGCGACTTTGATCAATGAATGACCTTCATGATGCACCGGCATTAGGATCTCTTCGCTCGGCGCGGCGCGGCTTGCTCCAGATCGGTGACCGCGCCCAAGGATGCGCTGCTGACCTGCCTTGCATACTTTGCCAGTGCGCCCCGACGTCGCATAGGGTTTCGGCGGCACCCAGGATTTGCGCCGGCGCTTGAGCTCCGCCGCGCTGACATGCAACGTGATTTCACGACGCTCCGCATCAATCGTGATCCCGTCGCCGGTCTTGACCAAGGCCAGCGGGCCGCCGAGCGCCGCTTCCGGCGACACATGGCCGACCACGAAGCCGTGGCTGCCGCCGGAAAACCGCCCGTCGGTGATCAGCGCGACCTCCTGTCCCAGCCCCTTGCCCATGATGGCAGAGGTGGGACTTAACATTTCACGCATGCCGGGGCCGCCCTTCGGACCTTCGTAGCGAATGACCACCACATCCCCGGAGCGCACCTTTCCGCTGAGAATTCCCTGCAAAGAGTCTTCCTCGGAATCGAATACCCGCGCCTTGCCTTCGAAGCGCAGCCCCTCTTTTCCGGTAATTTTTGCAACCGCTCCCTCCGGTGCGAGATTCCCGGAAAGGACCACCAAGTGGCTGTCCTTTTTGATCGGGTCGCCGAGCGGGCGCACGATTTGCTGCCCTTCCGCGTAGGGCGCGACGTCGCGCAGATTCTCCGCCAGGGTCGCGCCGGTGACGGTCAGGCAATCGCCGTGCAGCAAATCCGCGTCCAACAGGGTTTTCATCAGCGGCGCAATTCCGCCGATGGCGCTCAGCTCGGACATGGAATACCGGCCGCTCGGGCGCAAGTCCGCCAGCACCGGAACGCGCTTGCCGATGCGCGTGAAATCGTCGAGCTCGAGTTTGACATTGGCGGATGATGCGATGGCCATCAAGTGCAGCACAGCATTGGTCGATCCGCCGAGCGCGATGACCACCGTGATGGCATTTTCGAAGGACCGGCGAGTCAGGATTTGCCGCGGAGCAATACCCCGCTTGATCAAATTGACCACGGCGGCGCCGGCGCGCGCGCAGTCGTCGCGCTTCTGTCCGGAGATCGCGTCTTGAGCCGAGCTGTTCGGCAGGCTCATGCCGAGCGCCTCGATGGCCGAGGCCATGGTGTTGGCCGTGTACATCCCGGAACAGGACCCCGGTCCCGGAATCGAAGTGCGCTCGACGAATTTCAGCTGCTGCTCGGACACCGTGCCCCGCGCGTGACCGCCGACGGCCTCGAACACGGACACGATGTCGCGCCGGTCGGTTCCGGGCCGGATGGTGCCCCCGTACACGAACACCGCGGGGCGGTCGAGGCGCGCCAGCGCCATCAGGCAGCCCGGCATGTTCTTGTCGCAGCCGCCGATGGCCACCACTCCGTCGAAGCCCTGGGCGCCGACCACGGTTTCGATGGAATCGGCGATGACCTCGCGCGACACCAGCGAGTAGCGCATGCCGGGCGTGCCCATCGAAATGCCGTCGGAGACGGTGATGGTACCGAAGGTGACGGCCTTGGCACCCGCCGCCTCCACTCCGCCGGCGGCCACACGCGCGAGTTCATCGATGTGCATATTGCAGGGCGTCAAGTTGCTCCAAGTCGAGGCAATGCCCACCTGCGGCTTTTCGAAGTCGGCATCGGCGAACCCGACCGCGCGCAACATCGCGCGGCTGGGTGTCTGTTTTACGCCATCGACGACGATGCGCGAGTAGTGACGGGTATCGACGGGTTGGTATTTTTTTCGCATGGCCTTGAGCTTAGAAAATGATGAGTGTGGAGATCAGGCAGGCAATCGGGATGATCACGCACGTTGCCAGCGCGCAACGCCGGCGCTAGACGGTGCCGTAGCGCTTTACCAAGTAGCGATAGACGCCGCGCACGCCCTGCGCTTCGGCGCCGATGCCGCGGCCCGGGCGATCCTTGGAATTCCAGGCGTACAGATCGATGTGCACCCAGGGCGTCGATTCGCTCACGAAGCGCTTCAAGAACAACGCGCCGAAGATGGCGCCGGCGAGCGTCGAGGCGGCGACATTGTTCAGGTCCGCGATCTTGCCGGCGAGCTCATCCTCATAGCCCGCCCACAGCGGCATGGGCCACAAGGGATCGTGTTCGGCGGCCGCCGCGCGCGCGAGGTCCTGCACGATGCCCTCGTCGTTGCCGAACAAGGCCGGCAATTCCGGCCCCAGGGCGACCCGCGCGGCGCCGGTCAGCGTCGCGAAATCGATGATCAAATCCGGATGCTCGGCATCGGCGAACGCCAGCGCATCGCAAAGCACCAGCCGGCCCTCCGCATCCGTATTGCCGACCTCGACCGTCAGGCCCTTGCGCGTGGTGAGCACATCGCCGGGCCGGTACGCATTGCCGCTGATGGAGTTCTCCACCGCCGGCATCAGCACGCGCAGCTCCGCGCGTATCTTGACGCTCATGAGCATGTGCGCCAGCGCCAGCGCCACGGCCGCGCCGCCCATGTCCTTTTTCATCAGGGCCATGCCGGACCCCGGCTTGATGTCCAGGCCGCCGCTGTCGAAGCACACGCCCTTGCCCACCAAGGTCAGGCGCGGATAGCTTTCGCCGGCCCGCGGCGTCCAGCGCAGCTCGACGAGCCGCGGCGCCTCGCTGCTGGCGCGTCCGACCGCGTGAATGGCGGGGAAATTTGCGGCGAGCAAGTCCTCGCCCACCCATTCTTGATAGGCGGCCTGGTGACGCTCGGCCAGTCCTGCGGGCCGCGGCGGCAAGTTCCACGGGACCCAAGTCCTGCGCCGGCGTATTGATCCAATCGCGCGCCATGCGCAACGACTCCGCCGCGAGCGCGACGAATTGCATGTCGGCATTCGGCGGTGCTTCGATGCTCGCGGCCTCGCTCTTGGCCGCGCGATAGCGGTCGAAGCGATAGCCGCCGTAGGCGAACCCCAAGCACAATTGCGTGGCCTCATCGCGCGTGAACTGCTGGGCAAGATGAAAGCGCCGCGGCGGCAGGCGCTCGACGAAGCCCGCCGCATGCCACAGCGACAATTCCCCCTGGCGCCTGCCCAGGCCACCCACCGCGGCCGTGAGCCCGCCGGCGGAATCCGGCAGCAGCACGACGCGATGCTTCTCGCCTTTGAAATTTTGCTCGCCGAGCCAGCGCGCAATCTGCGGCGCTTGCGCCGCGCGCCACGCTTCGATTTCGTTCTCGTACAACAACCACAACGGAATCGAATCACTGCCGCTGTCGAGATTCATGAACCGCTCCTCACATTGAAGTACCGTTGGATTCGTGCCATAATATCAGCTCTCTGCGATCAGGGCAGATTCTGTCGGTGCTCATTTGCGGCTAGTTGGCAAGTACGCGCCGAACTAACGGACCCCGCCTAGGGCTGCCAAAGTCTTGAAGGCGGGGTCTTGCATTTTGCAGGTATGGATTTAGGGTTACAGGAGAATTGCATGCGTTTGTATTCGCAAAAAGACGTCGACAAGAAAGCGCTGCGCGGCGCGCGCATCGCGGTCCTCGGCTACGGCAGCCAGGGCCGCGCGCACGCGCTCAATTTGCACGACAGCGGCTACGATGTGGTGGTCGGCGTCCGCAAGGGCGACAGCTGGAACAAGGCCAAGAAAGACGGCCTGAAAGTGATGGAGCCGGCCGCGGCCGTCAAGGGCGCGCAGCTGGTGGCCATGCTGGTCCCCGATCTGACCCAAAAATCCCTGTATACGGAACTGAAGAACGATCTTCGAAAAAGGCGCGACGCTGCTGTTCGCGCACGGCTTCAACATTCACTTCAAGCAGATCAAGCCGCGCAAGGATCTGGACGTGGTGTTGATCGCGCCGAAGGGACCGGGAGATCTGGTGCGGCGCCAGTACCAGCAGGGACGCGGCGTACCCTGCCTGATCGCGGTGGCGCAAAATCCCTCCAAGCGCGCCAAGGCCAAGGCGCTGGCCTACGCGGACGGCATCGGCGGCACGCGCGGCGGCGTCCTGGAGACCACCTTCGCCGAGGAGACCGAGACGGATCTGTTCGGCGAACAGGCGGTGCTGTGCGGCGGCGCGACCGAGCTCGTGGTCAAAGGCTACGAGACCCTGGTCGAGGCCGGCTACCAGCCGGCGGTTGCCTATTACGAGTGCCTGCACGAGCTGAAGCTGATCGTCGATCTGCTGCATGAGGGGGGCATCACGAAGATGCACCGCTTCATCAGCGAGACGGCCAAGTACGGCGACTTGACCCGCGGGCCGCGCATCGTCAACAAGGCCACCAAGAAAGAGATGCGCAAGATTCTGGCCGAAATTCAGCAGGGCAAGTTTGCCCGCCAGTGGATCGCGGAGAACAAGAACGGCCGGCGCAAGTACTCCAAGCTGCTGAAGGCGGATCTGACGCATTCCATCGAGAAGGTCGGCGCCCAGCTGCGCGCCCGCATGCCCTGGCTGGAATCCGGGAAGGCCTGACGTTCGTGGCCGCGCGCACCCTGTTCGACAAGGTCTGGGCGGCACACGAGGTGGTTGCCGAAACCGCGCGACACCCCGGCGGTGCTGTACATCGACTTGCACCTCATCCACGAGGTCACTTCGCCGCAGGCGTTCAGCGTGCTCAAGAGCCTGGGGCTGCCGGTGCGCCGCCCCGACCGGACGCTCGCCACCATGGATCATTCGATCCCGACCACGCACGCGAACAGGTGTTCGGCAACGTGCCGATCAAGGTGGATGCCGCGGCGAAACAGGTGCGGCAGCTGGAGCAGAACGCGGCCGAGTTCGGCGTCGAGCTGTTCGGCATGCGCGACGCGCGGCGCGGCATCGTGCACGTCATCAGTCCGGAGCTCGGGACGACCCAGCCCGGCATGACCATCGTCTGCGGCGACAGCCACACCAGCACGCACGGTGCGTTCGGCGCGCTGGCCTTCGGCATCGGCACCACGGAAGTCGGGCATGTGTTCGCGACCCAGTCGCTGTTGCAGCGCAAGCCGAAGAGCTTTGCCGTGAACGTCGAGGGTCGGCTGCGCCCCGGCGTCACCGCCAAGGATTTGATCCTCGCCGTCATCGGCAAGATCGGTGTCTCCGGCGGCACGGGCCATGTGATCGAATATCGTGGATCGGCCATTCGCGCGCTGTCCATGGATGAGCGGATGACGGTGTGCAACATGTCCATCGAGGCCGGCGCGCGCGCCGGCATGATCGCGCCGGATGAGATCACCTTCGCCTATCTGCAAGGACAAGCCGCGCGCTCCCCAGGGCGCGGACTGGGACGCGGCGCGTCGCGCGCTGGCGGACCTTCGTGACCGATCCGGACGCGCGCTTCGATGCCTCGGTGGACATCGATGCCTCGGCGCTCGAACCGATGATCACCTACGGCACGAATCCCGGCATGGTGCTGCCCATCGGCGCCTCCATCCCGAACAAGGCGGGCGATGAGGTTTTCGACAAGGCGCTGCGCTACATGGGATTTCACGGCGGCGATGCCATGCTCGGCAAGCCGGTCGACGTCGTGTTCATCGGCAGCTGCACCAATGGGCGGCTCGCGGATTTGCAGGCGGCCGCGCGCATACTCAAGGGCCGCAAGGTGGCGCCCGGCGTGCGCCTGCTCATCGTGCCGGGTTCGCAGGCAGATCAAGCGCGAAGCCGAGGCGGCGGGTTACGCCGATATTTTCAAGGCGGCCGGCGCGGATTGGCGCGAGTCCGGCTGCTCGATGTGCCTGGGGATGAACGGCGACACCGTGGCCGCCGGCCAGTATTCCGTCAGCACCAGCAATCGCAATTTCGAGGGCCGCCAGGGCGTGGGCGCGCGGACCCTGCTGGTCAGCCCCTTCACCGCGGCGGCATGCGCCGTGCAGGGCAGGATTGCCGACCCGAGAGAGATGCTGTGATGGCGTTTCCGCGGAAACCTTGGCCGCGCCGCTGTGTATTGATCGATCGCGAGGAGATGCCGTCTTGGAGCCGTTGAAGCGAGTTCATTCCAGAACGCTGGTCATTCCCTCGAGCAATATCGACACGGACCAGATCATTCCGGCCCGGTTCCTGACGACGACGACCAAGGAGGGCCTGGGTAGGCAACTGTTCGCCGACTGGCGCTACCGGGCCGACGGCTCGCCGAACGCGGACTTCGTATTGAACCGGCCCGAGGCGCGCGGCGCGGCGGTGCTGGTCGCCGGCCGCAATTTCGGCTGCGGCTCCTCGCGCGAACATGCGCCCTGGGCGCTGCTGGACTACGGCTTCCGCGCCGTCATCAGCACGGAAATCGCCGACATCTTTCGCGGCAATTCCCTGAAGAACGGACTGTTGCCCATCGTGGTGGACGAGGCCACGTCGCAGTGGCTGCTGAACCATCCGGGCGCCGAAATCGACATCGATCTGCAGGCGATGAGCCTGACGCTGCCGACGGGCGTGTCGGTGTCCTTCCCCCTCGAAGCGTTCGCGCGTCACTGCCTGCTGAACGGCATCGATGAACTCGGCTATCTGCGCAGCCGGATCGGCGACATCGAACGTTACGAAGGCGGACAGGCGGTGCGTCCTGATGAAGGCGCTGATCGCAGTGCTCGCCGGCGACGGCATCGGCGCGCGAGGTCACCGCCGAGGCGGTGCGCGTGCTCAGCGCCGTGGCGGCGCGTTTCGGGCATGCCTTTGAATTCCAAGAGGCGCTGCTGGGCGGCGCCGCCATCGACGCCACGGGAGAGGCGCTGCCGGCGGCGACGCTGGCGGCGGCGCGGCGCGCGGACGCGATTTTGCTGGGCGCCGTCGGCGGCCCGAAATGGTCGGCTCCCGATGCCAAAGTTCGGCCCGAACAGGGACTGCTGGGACTGCGCAAGGCGCTCGGGCTGTTCGCCAATCTGCGGCCCGTCGTGCCCCATCCCGAGCGTGCTCGATGCCTCGCCCATCAAAGCGGAACTGCTGCGCGGCGTGGACATCATGGTGGTGCGCGAACTGACGGGCGGCATTTATTTCGGCGACAAGACGCGCACGGCGACCGAAGCGGTCGATGTGTGCCGCTACACGGTGGAGGAGATCGAGCGCGTCGTGCGCCTGGCGGCAGGCCTGGCGCTCGGCCCGCCGCCGCAAGCTGACGTCCATCGACAAGGCCAATGTGCTCGAGACCTCGCGCCTCTGGCGCTCGGTCGTCGAGAGGATCATGCCCGAGCGAATTTCCCGGCGTGAGCTTCGAACACATGCTGGTGGATGCCGCGGCCATGCATCTGCTGAAGCGGCCGCGCGACTTCGATGTGATCGTGACCGAAAATATGTTCGGCGACATTCTCACCGACGAAGCCTCCATGCTGGCCGGCTCGCTCGGTCTGCTGCCCTCGGCATCGCTCGGCGCCGTCGCGCGCGGCGGCGTATTCGAACCCATCCACGGATCCGCTCCGGACATCGCCGGCCGCGGCATCGCCAATCCCTACGCGGCGATCTTGAGCGCGGCGCTGCTGCTGCGCTATTCGCTGCAGCTGGACGACCGAGGCGCGCGCCGTCGAGGCGGCGGTCTCGCGCGCCGTGGAATCCGGCGCGCTGCCGGCCGATCTGGCCCCCGCGGGCACGGGGGTTACGACGCGTGCCGCCGCAGATGCGGTGCTGGCTGGACTTTAGCGGCAGCGTTCCAGGCCCGCGGCAAGATCGGCCACCAGATCCGCGGCATCCTCGATTCCGACCGATACGCGCAGCAGTCCCGGTCCGATCCCCGCATGCAATCGCGCCGATTCCTCCATGCCGGCGTGAGTCATGCTGGCCGGATGCGAGATCAGGCTCTCCACTCCGCCCAACGACTCGGCGAGAGTGAAGCATTCGAGTCCCGAGAGGAAGGCCTCCACGGCCGGCTCGCCTCCGGCCAGCTCGAAACTCAGCATCGCGCCGAAGCCGCTCTGCTGACGCCGCGCGATCTCATGGCCGGGATGCCCGGGCAAGCCCGGGTAGTACACGCGCTCGACGCCGGGATGCCCGCTCAGGAAATCCACGACCGCAGCCGTATTCTCGGCATGCACCCGCATGCGCGCGTGCAGGCTGCGCACGCCGCGCAGAGTCATGAAGCTGTCGAACGGCGCGCCGGTGACGCCGATGGCATTGGCCCACCAGGCAAGATTCTCGTGCAGCTTCGGGCGTGGCCGCGATGACCGCGCCGCCGACCACGTCGCTGTGGCCGTTCAAGTACTTGGTGGTCGAATGCATGACCAGGTCGGCGCCGAGCTTGAGCGGCTGCTGCCAGATCGGCGAGAGAAAGGTATTGTCGACGACCACCAATGCGCCGGCCGCATGCGCCGCATCGGCGATCGCGCGGATGTCGACCACCCGCAGCAAGGGATTGCTCGGCGTCTCGATCCACACCAGGCCGGCGCCTCGACCGAGAGCCGCCTGCAGGGCGGCGGCGTCGCCCTGATCGATGAAGTCGACCACCAGGTTGCCCTGCGCATGCAGGGCCGCTGAGCAGCCGATAGGTGCCGCCGTAGCAATCGTAGGGCGCGATGACCCGCGCGCCGCCGGGCAGCGTCGCCAGAATCAGGGTGATGGCCGACAACCCCGTGCAGGTCACCACCGCGCCGGCGCCGCCCTCCAGATCCGCCAAGGCGTCGCCCAGCTGATCGCGGGTCGGATTGCCGGACCGCGTGTAGTCGTACTTGCGCGGCTTGCGGTACTTCTCGAAGGCGAAATTCGTCGACAGGTAGATCGGCGGCACCACGGAGCCGTGCTGCGCATCCGACTCGAGCCCCGCGCGGACCGACCGCGTTGCGATGCTTTTCTTGGGGGGCGCTTTGCTGCTCATGTCGTCTGCTCCGTTAAGGCTAGTTTGATGATGGGTGTCAGGGCGGCGCCTTCCTTCAGGAAGGCGTCATGCCCGAAAATGGAATTGATTTCGATGAGTTGCCGCGGCCCGTTGAGGCGCGCCGACAAGGCCTGCATGTCGTGGAACGGCACCAATTGGTCTTCGCGCACCGCGATCAGCGTCGCCGGCGTATGTACCTGGGTCGCATCCATCTGGTGCAGGTCGATCGATTCGCTCAAGACGAGGAAGGACTCGGCGCGGTACTTCTGCACGTAGTCATCGCCGCGCGCGAACAGATAATCCTCGATCGGGAAGCGAAAGCGATCTTCGTTGCGCGTGGGCGCCGCGCCGAAGCGCAGCTGAAATTCCACGGCGCTGCGGTAGGTGGCCATCGCCAGCGCGCGCGCCAGCTTGAGTCCGGCCGGTCCGTCGCCCCGCGCGATCGCCTCGCGCACGATCTGCCGCTGCACGCTGCGCCAGGCGGTCGACAATACCTGGGACTTGTCGGCGGCGCTCAAGACGATGATGTGATTCACCAGCTGCGGCGTAACGCTCCGCGAAGCACAGCGCCACCATGCCGCCGTACGAGGCGCCGACGATGGCATGCAGCGGCTTCAAGCCGCAGATGCCGGACGATGGCGCACAAGGCATCGGCCTGGTCGTAGGAACTGAGCGGCGGGAATCTGCCGCCGGCTGTGCGGCGTGGAACTGTCGCCGCGGCCGCCGAGATAGTCGATGCCCAGAACCCGATACTGCCGCGTATCCACGCCCGAGTCCCGGGCCGACGATCTCCGGCCACCATCCCTCGCCGGCGGCGCCCGTCGACGACCCGGTGGGCGGAAATGCCGCCGAGCACGGCAATCACCGGCGCATCCTCGGGACCCACCAGCCGGAAAGCGACTCTTGCATCCGGCAGGACGTCGCCGTAATGCAAGCTTGAAGGGCTGCGGCAGCACGCAAGGTCTGGTCGATTTGAACTGATGATGGATTTTTCGGCCACGTGCGCTCGCTCCTAAGGTTTACATAACCCCTGTAGCGTCAGCGCTCGTAGCCCATTGCAGCAGCGGTGAACCGCGCAATTGGCCGCCCATCTACCGGATTCGAGCGTTCGCCCGGCTCCGCAGGAGTTGGCACCGTTCCGAAGTATCTTAAGCGATCCTCGGTGGTTGCCCCGGCTTCTAAGGGCCTTTCCCTCAGCCGGTCTAGATAAGCAGTGCGAATTTTAGGCAGCCGCGCGCGATTGCGTCAAGCATTTTGCGCGCGGCGCTTGCGTCCGCTTTCACCAATGTATTAATGTACTAGCGCATTAATACATTAACCTAGCGAGCGGCACCGCGCCCATGAAAACCAATCGTCCCGTCACTCTGCGCCAGGAACAGCAGCACGAACGCGCGCTGTGCACGGCGATACTGGCGCTGCGCAGCGTGGAGGAATGCCGCAGCTTTTTCCGCGATCTGTGCACGCCGGCGGAACTGCAGGCGATGGCGGACCGCTGGGCCGTGGTCGAGCTCCTGGAGCGCGGCCTGCCCTACCGCGAAATCCACAGGCAGACCGGCGTGAGCGTCACCACCATCGGCCGCGTCGCGCGCTATCTGACGTCGGGCAAGCGGCGGCTACCGCGCCGTCACCGAACGGCTGAAGCTCAATGGCTAACGAAATGAAGTCGCCCCGATCCGATGCGCCTGAAGATCGCCGTGCAAAAGAGCGGCCGTCTCACCGACAGCTCGCTGGACCTGCTGTCGCGCTGCGGCCTGAAGTACAGCCGCGGCAAGGATCAGCTCATGTGCTACGGCGAGAACATGCCGCTCGACGTGCTGTTCGTGCGCGACGACGACATTCCGGATCTGGTGCAGGAAGATGTGTGCGACCTGGGGCTGGTGGGCTTGAACGTGGTCCAGGAGAAGCGCCTGGCGTTCGCCGCCCGCGGCGTCGCGCCGCTGTTCGAGACGGTGCAGCTGCTGGATTTCGGGCGCTGCAGGCTGTGCATCGCGGTGCCCGACGGATTCGAATATCGCGGCGCGGCCTCGCTGCAGGGCAAGCGCATCGCGACCACGTATCCGCACATCCTGGGGCGCTTTCTCGCCGATCACGGCATCGCCGCCGAGGTCGTGGTTCTGTCCGGGCTCCGTGGAAATCGCCCCGCGGCTAGGCCGGGCGGATCTGATCTGCGATCTGGTGTCGACCGGATCCACGCTGGCGGCGAATCATCTGCGCCAGGCCGAAACCGTGCTCGACAGCCAGGCGGTGCTGATCCGCACGCCCGTGCCGATCGCCGCGGAGAAGCAGGAGTGGACCCGGCGGCTGCTGATGCGCATCGACGGCGTCGAACAGGTCAAGGGCAGCAAGTACATCATGCTGCACGCGCCCCGCTCCGCGCTGCCGGCCATCGCGAAGCTGCTGCCGGGCAGCGAGGCGCCGACGGTCATTCCTCTCGAGGGCCGGGGCGACCGGGTGGCGGTGCACGCCGTATGCCGCGAGAACGTGTTCTGGGAGACGCTCGAGGAGCTCGAAGGGCGTGGGCGCCAGTTCGGTGCTGGTGCTTCCGGTCGAGAAAATGCTGGCCTAGGGCCGGTCCGCGATCATGCGCATTCTCGACTGGAAATCGCTGTCCGCGGCGCAACGCGATCAGGCCCTGCGGCGTCCCGGCGCAGCGCGATGCCGCAGCCACCCAGGACGCGGCGCGCGGCATCATCGATGCGGTGCGCCGCGACGGCGATGCCGCCGTCCTCGCGCTCACCGAAAAGTTCGATGCGGTTCGCCCGGACTCGCTGCGCGGTGACGCCGCAGGAATTCGCGGACGCCGAGCGCGCGCTTGAACGCCGCGCAAATGCGCCGCGATCGAGCGGGCGATCGACCAATGTGCGGCAGATTTCATGCCGCGCAAGGCTGCGCCGCCGCTGCGCGTGGAGACCGCGCCGGGAGTGGTCTGCGAGCGCATCAGCGTGCCGATCCGCGCGGTCGGCCTGTACGTGCCCGCGGGTTCCGCCCCGCTGCCCTCCACCGCCGTCATGCTCGCCGTTCCCGCCGCCATCGCCGGCTGTCCGGTGCGCGTCGATGTGCACGCCGCCCGCGCGCCGACGGCGCCGCGGACTCCGGCGGTGCTGGTCGCCGCGCGCAAGGCCGGAGTCGAGCAGGTGTTCAAGGCGGGCGGCGCTCAAGCCATCGCCGCCATGGCCTACGGCACCGCGACCATCCCGAAGTGCGACAAGGTCTTCGGGCCGGGCAATGCCTTCGTGACCGCCGCGAAAATGCTGGTCGCGCAGGACGCCGCGGGCGCGGCCGCGGACCTTCCCGCCGGCGTGACCGAGGTCATGGTGATCGCGGATGACTCGGCCCGCGGCCGACTTCGTCGCCGCGGATCTGCTCGCGCAGGCCGAACACAGTCCCGATGCGCAGGCCCTGCTCGTCACGACCTGCGCGGCTCTGGCCGAGGAAGTCGCGCGGCAGGTGGCAGCGCCAGGCCGCGCGCCTGTCGCGGGCGGGCGATACTGGCGAAGTCCATCGCCGCACATGCGGCTGCTGATCGTCGATGACCTCGACACCGCATTCGATATCGCCAATGCCTACGCTCCCGAGCATCTGCTGCTCGAGATTCGCGAACCGCGCCGCTGGCTGCGCCGAGTCAGCGCCGCGGGCGCGGTGTTCCTCGGGCCAGTGGTCGCCGGAATCCGTGGGCGACTATTGCAGCGGGCCCAACCACACCCTGCCCACCTACGGCTATGCCAAAGCCTACAGCGGCCTGTCGCTCGAGGACTTTCAAAAGCGCATCACGGTGCAGGAACTGACTCCCGCGGGGCTCGCGGAGCTGGGGCCGACGGCGCAAATCCTGGCGGATCTCGAAGGGCTGGACGCGCACGCGGCGGCGGTGACCATTCGGCTGGCCGCGATCGGCGTCGAGTGCTCGGAAGCGCGGCGCCGGCGGAGCGGACGCCGTGAACGCAGTCCTTGCCCTGGCGCGTCCCGAGATCGTCACGCTCAAACCCTATGCGCATGCGGCGTGGCTGCCCTCGCTCACACGCCTGCATGCCAATGAAGCGCCGTGGCGGCCCGCGGGCGACACGACCGGCGGCCGGTCTCAATCGCTACCCCGAACCGCAGCCCCGGGCGCTGATCGAACGCTTGGCACCGCTGTACGGCGTTCCCGCCATCGAGCGTGCTCGCGACGCGCGGCAGCGACGAAGCCATCGACCTGCTGTCGCGCATCTACTTGCGTGCCGGCGCCGATGCCATTCTGCAATGCACGCCGACCTTCGGCATGTACCAGGTGGCGGCGCGCATTCAGGGCGCCCAGGTCATCGAGATTCCCCTGGACCGCGCCCAGGGGCTGGGCTCTCGATCCGGAACGGCTGCTGAGCGCCTGGCAGCCGAATATCAAGCTGGTGTATCTGTGCTCGCCGAATAATCCGACGGCGAATCTGCTCGACGCGGCGGCCCTCGAAGCGATCTGCACGGCGCTCGACGGCAAGGCCATCGTGGTGATCGACGAGGCCTATATCGAGTGGTCGCGCTCCGCGAGCCTGACGCGCTGGCTGGATCGCTTCTCGACGCTGGCGATTTTGCGCACCCTGTCCAAGGCGCACGCCCTCGCCGGCGCACGGGTCGGCGCGCTTGCTGGCACACCCCGAGCTCATCGAACTGGCGAAGCGGGTCATTCCGCCCTACTCCCTGGCGCAGCCCACGGTGGAGGCGGCCTTGCGGGCTCTGGCGCCCCTCGAACTGGCCGCCGGCCAGGCACGGCTCGAAGGACTGCTGGCGGAGCGGGAATACTTGGCGCGCGGCCTCGCGGCCTCGCCGCTGGTGGAGAAGGTCTGGCCGAGCGACGCCAACTTCCTGCTCATCGATTGCCGCGACGCCGATCGCTTCATGAGCAACACCCTGGCCGGCGGTATGATCGTTCGCGATCTGCGCGCCCACCCGCTGCTGCCGCGTTCGCTGCGCGTCTCGGTGGGCACGCGCGCGCAAAACGATACGCTGCTTCGCTGCGTGGGGCCTGATCTCATCATGAGACTGAATGAGCGGACGACGCATACTGTTCCTGGATCGCGACGGCACCTTGAACGAAGAGACGCCGACGAACAAATCGACAGCCTGGAGAAGGTTCGGCTCATGCCGGGCGTCGTGCCCGCGCTGCTCGAGCTGAAGGCGGCGGGCTTCGCCTTCGTCATGGTCACGAACCAGGACGGCCTGGGAACCGCGCGGCTTTCCGCGGGAGAATTTCGAGCGCGCGCATCGATTCATCCTGGACCTGTTCGCTCGCAGGGAATCGAATTCGAAGCGGTGTGTCATCTGCCCGCATTTCAAGCGCGAGGACTGCGCCTGCCGCAAACCCAGGCATCGGCATGGTGCAGGAGTATCCTGCGCGGCCCAGACCCTCGACAAGGCGCGCAGCTTCATGATCGGCGACCGCGACACGGACATGGAATTCGCGGCCAATCTGCGGCTGCAGGGCCTGCGGATACGCCTGGACGGCGACGCACAGGAAACCTGGCCCGCCATCGCGCGGCGCATTCTCGGACAGGCGCGGCGCGCGCAGGTGCATCGCAAGACCAAGGAAACCGACGTCCACGTCGACGTCGACCTGTCGCGCGAGGGTCCGAGCGCGATCGCCACCGGCCTGGGGTTTTTCGATCACATGCTGGAACAGATCGCGAAGCACGGCGGCTTCGCGCTCGAACTGCAATGCAGCGGGCGATCTGCACATCGATGAGCATCACACCGTCGAGGACTGCGCCTTGGCGCTGGGAGCCGCGCTGCGCGAGGCGCTGGGCGACAAGCGCGGCATTGCGCGCTACGGCTTCCTGCTGGCCATGGACGAGGCCGAGGCGCAGGTCGCGCTCGACCTCTCGGGCCGGCCCTACTTCGTGTGGGAGGGACGCTTCAATCGCGAGCGGGTCGGCGAACTGCCGACCGAGCTGGTGCCGCATTTCTTCCGCTCGCTCGCGGAGTCGCTGGGCGCGGCGCTGCACATCACGCGTGCGCGGCGAAAACTCTCATCACATGATCGAGTCCTGCTTCAAGGGCGTGGGCCGCAGCCTGCGTCAGGCCATTCGGCTCGAAGGCCGCGAATTGCCGAGCACCAAGGGGACGCTGTGAGCGAGCGAGCTGACGACGGCGTCGTCATCGTCGCCAACGGCGGTGCGAACATCGCCTCGCTGCAGTTCGCCTTGCAGCGGCTCGACGCCGCCTCGTGCGTGTCCGCGGACCCGGACGAGATTCGCGCGGCCAGCCACGTCATTCTGCCCGGAGTGGGCGCCGCGGCGCGACGCCATGTCGCGGCTGCGGCAGAGCGGCCTGGACGCCGTGATCCCCGCTCTGCGGCAGCCGGTGCTCGGCATATGTCTGGGGATGCAGCTGCTGTTCGAGGCCTCGGAAGAAGGCGATGCGCGCTGCCTCGGCATCATTCCCGGGCCGCGCCGCGCGCTTTGCGCCGGCGGCCGAGCGCCCGGTGCCGCACATGGGCTGGAACACTCTCGACATACGCCGCCCCTGCGCGCTGCTGGCCGGCCTCGCCGACGGCGACTACGCCTACTTCGTGCACAGTTACGCGCTCGCAGGTGGGCGCGGCCACCATCGCGAGCACGCGCCTACGGCACGCCCTTCAGTGCCTGCGTGCAGTGGCGCAATTTCTACGGCGCGCAATTCCATCCCGAGCGCTCCGCCGCGGTCGGCGCGCGCCTGCTGCAGAATTTCCTGGCGCTCGATTAGCCGCGACGCGCGACATGCAGCACTCATTCCCGCCATCGATTTGAAGGCCGGACACTGCGTGCGGCTGCTGCACGGCGATTTCGCCGCGAGACGCGCTACGGCACGGATCCCGGAGCCCTGCTCGCCAAGTATCGCGGCTTCGGCGCCGATTGGCTGCACGTCGTCGATCTCGACGGCGCCAAGGACGGCAGTCTCGGCAACCGCGCCATCATCGCGCAGCTCGCCGGCCGCCAAGCCCTCAACTTGCAGGTGGGCGGCGGCCTGCGCAATACCGCCGCCCTCGCGCAGATGTTCGATCTCGGAGTCGCGCGCGCGGTGATCGGCAGCGCGGCGATCACGCAGGTGGAGCAGGTGCGAACCTGGCTCGAGCACTTCGGGCCCGAGCGCATTACCCTGGCCTTCGACGTGCGGCTGGATGCCGGCGGCATTCCGCGGGTCGCGACCCATGGATGGCAGCGGCAATCCGAGCTGTCGCTGTGGGACGCGGTGGCGAATTTCGCCGCATCCGGACTCAAGCACGTGCTGTGCACGGATGTGGGCCGCGACGGCGCGCTGACCGGACCGAATGTCGCCCTGTATCGCGAAGCCGTGCGGCGCCATCCGCAAATCGAATGGCAGGCGTCGGGCGGCATCCGCAACGCGCACGATCTGCATGCGCTGGCCGAGGCGGGAGCGGCCGCGGCCATCAGCGGCAAGGCGCTGCTCGAAGAACTCATTCCCGTCGAGGACTTGCAGCCATTCTTGCCAAACGCATAATCCCCTGTCTCGACGTCCGCGACGGACAGGTCGTCAAGGGCGTGCGCTTTCGCGATCATCGAGTCGTCGGCGACATCCTGGAACTCGCCGCCCGCTATCGCGACGAGGGCGCGGATGAGCTGGTGTTCTACGACATCTCCGCGAGTCCCGAGGGGCGCAGCGTGGATCGCTCCTGGGTGACGCGCGTGGCGCGCACGCTCGATATCCCGTTCTGCGTGGCCGGAGGCATTCGCTCCGTGGCGCAGGCGGAGGAAGTATTGGCGGCCGGCGCGGAAAAGATCTCCGTCAATTCGCCGGCGCTCGAGCGATCCGGAATTGATCGACGAATTGAGCCGGCGCTTCGGCGCTCAATGCGTGGTGGTGGGCGTGGACAGCCAGACCGTCGATCGGGGCTACCGAGTGCAGCAATTCACCGGCGACGTCGAGCGCACGCGCGACACCTCGCGCAGCACCCTCGACTGGGTCATCGAGGCCCAGCGGCGCGGCGCCGGTGAAATCGTGCTCAACTGCATGTCGAGCGACGGCGTGCGCCGGGGCTATGACATTGCGCAGCTGCGCGCCGTGCGCGAGGTGTGCCGGGTGCCGCTGGTGGCTTCCGGCGGCGCCGGCGCGGCGGAGCACTTTGCGGAAGTCTTCCAGACGGCCCAGGTCGACGCGGCGCTCGCGGCCAGCGTGTTTCACTCGGGCGAGATTGCGATTCCGGATTTGAAGCGCCGGCTGCGCGGCGCAGGCATCGAGGTGCGGCCTTGACACACTACTCAGCAACGCTCGGGCTCACTCACCGGGACTCGACTGGGACAAGGGCGGCGGCCTGCTGCCGGCCATCGTTCAAGACGCCGGCAGCGGCGCCGTGCTCATGCTGGGATACATGAATCGCGAGGCGCTGGCGGCGACCCAGGCGACCGGCCGCGTCACCTTTTGGAGCCGCAGCAAGGGCCGCCTGTGGACCAAGGGCGAGACCTCGGGCCACTTCCTCGAAGTCAGGCAGATCGCCGCCGATTGCGACGGCGATACGCTTGCTGATCCTGGCCGAGCCCACCGGGCCGGCCTGCCACCTGGGCACGGCCACCTGCTGGGGCCCGAGTCCGCCCCAATCGGCCGCGCAGCAGGTGGCCTTCCTCGCCCGGCTGGAACAAATCATCGCACAGCGAATCGACGACGCGTCCGCCGGGCAGCTACACCGCCAAGCTGCTGGCGCAGGGCACGCGGCGAATCGCACAAAAGGTCGGCGAGGAAGGATTGGAGCTGGCGCTGGCGGCCGTTGCGCAATCCGACGAGGAGATCATCGGCGAGGCCGCCGATCTCTTGTATCACACGCTGCTGCTCCTCAAGGTCAAGGGCCTGTCCCTGTCCCAGGTCGTCGCCGAACTCGAATCGCGGCACGCCGATCGCCGTGCAGGCGCAGGCGCAGGCGATCAACCCGCCGATGGCGATTGAATACCGGATCATCGTCGCCAAACGGTCGCGGCAGCTCAGCCTGTTGTCGGGACCCGAGGTGTTGGGCACCTATCCCATTGCGCTTGGGCGCAATGGTGCAGCCGACAAGTCGATCGAGGGCGATGAGGCGACCCCGCTCGGGGATTTCTACATCTGCGCGAAGAACCCGCGCAGCCGGTACTTTCTTTCGTTGTGCATCAGCTACCCCAACACCGAGCATGCGCAGCGCGGCTTGGTGGCGGGCCTGATCAGTGCCGAGGAACATGGGCAAATTCTGGACGCCTTGAAGGCCGGGCGGATGCCGCCGCAGCATACGCGCCTGGGCGGTGAAATCTATATTCACGGCCACGGCGAGCGCGGCGCGCCGCAGGACACGCGCGGCTGCATCGCCTTGAGCGACGCCGACATGCAGGATCTGTACGATCGAACGGCGATCGGCACACCCCTCGCCATCCTTCCTTAGACGGACGGCCAATACTCCTCACAATTTTCTGGCGCGCCCGGACTCCTAATACCTCGACACGATGATGTTGATCGGTTGGTTTATGGGATTCGTCCGGGAGGCGCCGCCTTCAACCGGCTGTTTCGCCGCAGCGCGTAAACGGCGATTCCCATCCACGCCACGTTGAGCGCCACCGACGGCCACGCGCCGTTCCAGGCACAATTGATGATGAAACCCAAGGCGCCGACGATGTTCATCCACTGGTAGATCGGCGAGCGGGCCAGGATTTTGCCGAACGACAGCAAGCCGTAGCTGCCGAGAATCAGCAGTGCCGCCAGTCCACCCGCATAGTTCGATGAAGGTCTTCAGCGTCATGCGACCGACGCTGCGGGAACGGACCAGGCGGCGCCGAAATTCGCCGCGCACCAGCCAAAGACTGAAGCACGCCTGCAGAGTGATGCTCGCGATCGACATGTACCAGAGCTGGATGAGCTGAAATTGGGGCGAGGCGGCGAGCCAGAACGCCGGCACGACGAAGCTCACGAGGCGGCTCGCCGAACTCAACACCGCCGGCAGCGTATGGCCCATTCCCTGAAATACCGCCGAGCAGGTGAACACCAGCCCCGACGCCAGGAAATTCCAGGAGATCACCCGCAGAAACTGGCTGCCGACGGCCAGTGCCGTCGGATCCGCGGTAAACCCGTGGATGGCCCACGCCGAACCCCACTGGCAAAACAAGGTGAGCATCACCATGATGCAGCTGCCGATCAGCGCCGCGAGCACGAAAGTCTCGCGCACGCGCGCGAACTTTCCCGCGCCGAAGTTCTGGCCGACGATGGGCGCCGTCGCGAAGGCCACGGCCATCGCCGGCAGAAACATGCTTTGCATGAGCCGCTGGCCGATTCCAAATCCCGCCTGGGCATCCGAGCCGAAGCGGCGGATGATCCAGTAGATCACCGCCATGTAGATGAACATCAGCGCGAATTCTCCGCCGGCCGGAAGCCCGATGCGCAGCAGCCGCCGCCAGGTCGCGAGCTGCGGCCGCCATTGGGTCGAATCGAACGCAACGTATTTCTCCAGGCGATGGAAATACACCGCCAGCAGCACCACGCCGACGCCGACGGACAGCGAACTCGCCAGTCCGGCGCCGGCGACGCCCATCGGGAGGCCGGTGCCCCACCCTGCGATCAGCACGGGCGCCAGCACGGCGTTGAGAATCACCGTCAGCACCTGCACGACCATCGTGGGCTGCACGATGCCCGTGCCGCGCAGCGCGGAACCCATCACGACCAGCGCGAACTGCAGCGCGAGACTCGGCAGAAACCAATAAAGATAGCGGGTTCCGGCGAGCACGGTGGCGGTGCCCGCTCCCAATGTCCGCATGTACGAATGGCCGACGCCGTACCCGATCAGCAGAGTCGCCGCGGCACAAGTGGCCGACAGCACCAAGCTCTGATTGAAAACCAAGATCGCGTCGGCCTGGTCCTTGCGTCCCACCGCGTGCGAAATCAGCGCCACCGTGCCCACGCCGAGCACCTGGGTGAGCGCGAACACGATGAACATGACATTGCCCGCGGCCCCGACGCCCGCGATGGCGGCATCGCCGAGTCCGGACACGAAGTACAAATCGATCAAGAAGTACAAAGTCTGAAAGAACATGCCCGCCGCAATCGGCAACGCCATTTGCAGAATGTTCCTGGCGATCGAGCCGTCCGTTAAGATCCTTCATCGACCCGTCCTCCCTGCGATTATCAGCTTCCTCAACGAGGCCGCGTCCCGCGCCAGCGCTTCGATGCCGCTCCAATCGCCGGCCTCGAGCATCGCCTTGGGCGCCACCCACGAGCCGCCGACGCACACCACGTTGGGCAGAGCCAGGTAATCCGCCGCGCTCGCGCGCGTGATGCCTCCGGTCGGGCAAAACAACACGTCGGGAAACGGCGCGCCCAGCGCTTGCAGCATCGCCACGCCGCCGGCCTGCTGCGCGGGAAACAGCTTCAGCACATTGAACCCCGCGGCGCGCGCCGTGATCAATTCGGTCGGCGTCATGACGCCCGGCAGCAGGGGAAATCGCGCGCCGCGCGAGGCGGCGGCGAGCTCCGGGGTCAGGCCGGGTGTCACGCCGAACTGCGCGCCCACCCGGTCGGCCGCGGCAAAGTCCACCGCCCGGGTAAGCGTGCCCACGCCGACGATGGCGTCGGGCACCGCCTTGCGCATCGCCTCGATGGCGGCGAGCGCCACCGGCGTGCGCAAGGTGATTTCCAGCACGCGCAAGCCGCCGGCGACCAGGGCGCGCGCCAGCGGCACGGCATGTTGCAGTTCGGTGACGGTCAGCACCGGGATGACCGGCGCCATTCCCGATTTCACGGATCTTCACGAATGATTCATATCAACGACGGTATGCTTCACATCAAAGACAGAGCGCCGGCCTCGGCATCGCCGGCGGCGCGGCGCAGGCTCGCAAACAGCTCGCGCCCGCAGCCGTACTCATTGTGCGCATGATCGAGCCCGGGCAGTCTCGCGTTGCGCGCCAGATGTGCTCGTCGACTTTCGCCTGCAGCACCCCGGTGTGGCAATCCATGCGGATCACATCGCCGTCCCGCACCTTGCCCAAGGGGCCGCCGTTCAAGCACTCCGGGCGTCACGTGAATGGCAGCGGGCACGCTGCCCGAAGCACCCGACATCCGGCCGTCGGTGACCAGCGCCACGTGAAAGCCCTTGCTCTGCAGAGACGCGAGAGACGGCGTCAACTGCGTGAAGCTCAGGCATGCCGTTGGCGCGCGGCCCTTGAAAGCGCACGACCGCCACGAAATCCCGCGCCAGCTTCCCGGCCTGGAACGCCGCGATGACTTCTTCTTGATCGTTGAACACCAGGGCCGGCGCCTCGATGACATGGTGCTCGTGCTTCATCGCGGACGTCTTGATGATGGCGCGCCCGAGATTGCCGCTGAGCAAGCGCAATCCGCCGTGATCGCTGAACGGCTCGGCCACCGGCCGCAATACGTCGAGATCGCCGCTCGATGCGGGCGCTGCGCGCCAGGCCAGCCGGCCGCCGTCGAGCCACGGCTCCTGCGCATAGGCGCTCAATCCCCGGCCCATCACGGTCATGGTGTCGCCCTGCAGGAATCCGCCCGTCGAGCAGCTCGCGAATCAGGAACGCCATGCCGCCCGCCACGTGGAAGCGGTTGACGTCGGCGCTGCCGTTCGGATAAATGCGCGCCAGCAGCGGCACCACCGCCGACAAGTCGCTGAAATCGTCCCAGGTGATCGCGATGCCGGCGCAGCGCGCGATCGCCACCAAGTGCAGCGTGTGATTGGTCGAGCCGCCCGTCGCCAGCAGGCCGACGATGGCGTTCACGATGGCCGCTTCATCGACCAGGCGCGACAAGGGCAGATACTCATTCCCCAATGCGGTAGTCCGCGCCGCACGGCCCGCGGCGGCGGCCGTCAACGCGTCCCTCAGAGGGGTATTCGGGCGGCACGAACGCGGATCCGGGCATGTGCAGGCCCATGACTTCCATCAACATCTGATTGCTGTTGGCCGTGCCGTAGAAAGTGCAGGTCCCCGCCGTGTGATAGCTGGCCGCCTCCGATTCGAGCAGCTCGTCGCGGCCGACCTTGCCCTCGGCGTAGAGCTGGCGTATCCGCGCCTTTTCCTTGTTCGGCACGCCGGAAGGCATGGGGCCGCCGGGCACGAAAATCACCGGCAAATGCCCGAAGGCCAGCGCACCCATGAGCATGCCGGGAACGATCTTGTCGCAGACGCCGAGACACAGCGCCGAATCGAACATGTTGTGAGCCAGCGCAACCCCGGTCGCCATCGCGATCACATCGCGGCTGAACAGCGACAATTCCATTCCGGGCTGGCCCTGTGTCACGCCGTCGCACATGGCGGGCACGCCGCCCGCGAATTGCGCCACGGCGCCGGCCTCGCGCGCCGCCCGCTTGATCAGCGCCGGGTAGCGCTCCAAGGGCTGATGCGCGGACAGCATGTCGTTGTATGCCGACACGATGGCCACATTGGGCCAGCGCATGAGCTTGAGCGCGTCTTTGTCCGGGCGCCCGAGGCGGCAAATCCATGAGCAAGATTGGTGCACGACAGGCCGGCGCGCGCCGAACCGCGCTGACGTGCCGCATCCATGCGCGCCAGATAGTCGGCGCGGCCCGCGCGGCTGCGCTCGCGGATCCGCTCCGTGACTTCGCGTACGCGAACGTGAACTTTCGGTAATTCCGCAGACATGCCTCATTCTGCCACATTCCGAACTCCTACTAGACGGGGTCGCCTCGACCCCGTAGATTCAGCGCGAAGCGCTTTACAGGATTCTCGACGGTGGCGGTACTTCCGACTTTCGACATGTTGCTTTTCGGCGGCACCGGGGACCTGGTGACGCGCAAATTGCTGCCCGCACTGTACCGGCGCTATGCGGCGGGGCAGGTATCCGCGGAATCGCGCATTTTCGGCGTCGCCCGCACGGCGCTGACGCGCAGTCGAATACTTGACTCAGGCGGAATCCGCCTGCCGCGAATTTCTCGGCAAGGAATTCGACGCGGCGCATTGGACGGCGTTCAGCGGCTTGCTCGGCTACCTCAAGCTGGATGCGGCGGCGGAAGCGGACTACGCGGCGCTCGCGGCTTTGCTCGAGGGCCGGGACGGCTTCGTCCGCGTATTCTTCTTTTCCACCGCATCGAATCTGTTTTCCGTGATTTGCCGGAATCTGGCCAAAGCCGCCGTCGTGACGCCGCTCTCCCGCGTGGTGCTGGAGAAACCGCTGGGACACGACTCCGAATCCGCCGACCTCATCAACACCGAGGTCGGGGCCGTATTCGCCGAAAAGCAGATTTATCGCATCGATCATTATCTGGGCAAGGAGGCCGTGCAAAATCTCATGGCGCTGCGTTTCGGCAACGCTCTGTTCGAGCCGCTGTGGCGCCGCGGACTGATCAAGCACGTGCAGATCACGGTGGCCGAGGAACTGGGAGTGGAACGGCGCGGCCAGTTCTACGACAAGACCGGCGCCCTGCGCGACATGGTCCAGAATCACTTGCTGCAGCTGCTGTGCATCATGGCCATGGAGCCGCCGGCCAGCAGCGATCCCGATGCGGTGCGCGACGAAAAGCTCAAAGTGCTGCGGGCGCTGCGCCCCTTGCGCGATCGCGATGTGCTCACCAAAACGGTGCGCGGCCAGTACAAGGCGGGCGCCGTGCGCGGCGCGCCGGTGCCCGGGCTATCTGGACGAGGCGGACATCGCGGCGGACAGCAGCACCGAGACATTCGCGGCGCTCAAGGTCGAGATCGACACCTGGCGCTGGGCGGGAGTGCCGTTTTACCTGCGCACCGGCAAGCGGCTGCAGGATCGGCTGACGGAACTCGTGGTGACTTTCGATGAGGTGCCGCATCCCATCTTTGAAAAGCCGCCCGCCACGCGCACCGCCAACGAGCTGGTGATTCGGCTGCAGCCGGACGAAAGCATCACCATGACCATACTGGCCAAGAATCCCGGAGAAGGGATGCGCCTGAAGCCCGTGAGTCTCGCGCTCGATTTGGGCGAGACCTTCAAGACCCGCAGCCTCGACGCCTATGAGCGGCTGCTCATGGACACGGTGAAGGGTAACCTGACCTTGTTCATGCGCAGGGATGAACTCGACGCGGCCTGGGCGTGGATAGATCCGATTCGGGCCGGCTGGGAACAATACGACGAACGGCCGAAGACCTACATCGCCGGCAGCTGGGGACCTGCTGCCTCGAGTGCGATGATCGGGCGCGATGGATTTGCGTGGCATGATGAACTCTGAGCACCCCTATGAACGGTGAACCACCGCATGAATTCCGCCGACCGTGCAAAACCTCGGACCTGCCGTGCAAACTTCGCGGATGCCGAAACCGTGTCGCACGAGCTGGCGACCCAAATCGCCGCGGACTCTCGCCGCGGCCATCGGCGCGCGCGGACTCGCCAGCCTGGTCGTTTCGGGCGGCCGCTCGCCGGTGAGAATGTTCGAAATCCTGCGCGCGCAGCCCCTCGATTGGAGCCGCGTCTGCATCGCCCTGGCCGACGAACGCTGGGTGAGCCCGGAGGACGCGGCGAGCAACGAACGCCTGGTGCGCGAGGTGCTGCTGAAGGATCGAGCCGCTGCCGCGCGCTTCCACGGCCTGAAGAACGGCGCGCCCACGCCGGATCTGGGCGCCGTATCGGCCTGGGAGACATTCGCGCGAGTGCCGCGCCCGTTCGATGCCGTGATACTGGGCATGGGCGATGATGGACACACGGCCTCCCTGTTTCCCCGCTCGCCGAATCTGCCCAGCGCCTTGAATCCGGCCGCCGCCGCCGGCATGCATCGGCATGTGGTCTCCCGTGGCGCCGCAGCCGCGCTTGAGCTTGAACTTGACGGCATTGCTCGATTCGCGGCGCATCGTCGTGCTGATCACCGGCGAATCGAAGCGGCAATACCTACACGGCCGCGTGCGCGGCCGGCCCGATCGAAGACATGCCGGTGCGCGCCGTGCTGCGCCAATCGCGCACTCCGGTCGATGTGATGTGGTCGCCGTAAAGAGGCGGCCGTGAGTTCATTGCAGCTCGACGACGACCGCACCGCGCTCACCAAGGAGGCGCTCAAGAACGCCTTCCTGGACGACCTGTTCTACGTGCAGGGGAAATTCCCGGCGCTCGCCACCAAGAACGACTACTACATGGCGCTCGCCTTCGCGGTTCGCGACCGCATGCTGCAGCGCTGGATCAGCACGGCGGCGGCGTACACCAAGCAAGCCTCGCGGACGGTGGCCTATCTGTCCGCCGAATTCCTGATGGGGCCTCACCTGGGCAACAATCTCATCAATCTCGGCATCTTCGACCAGGTCAAGGAATGCATGGCCGAACTGGGACTCGACTTCGACGAACTGCTGCAGCAGGAGGAGGAGCCCGGACTCGGCAACGGCGGCCTCGGGCGCCTGGCGGCATGCTTCATCGAATCCCTGGCGACTCTCGAAGTGCCGTCCGTGGGCTACGGCATACGCTACGAATTCGGCATCTTCCACCAGGAGATCGTCGACGGCTGGCAAGTCGAGAAAACCGACAAATGGCTGCGTTTCGGCAATCCCTGGGAGCTGGTGCGGCCCGAATGGGCCGTGGAGGTCAAGCTCGGCGGCGCGGTGGAACATTACGTCGACGAGCGCAATCGGCCGCGGGTGCGCTGGGTGCCGCACAAGACCGTCATGGGCGTGCCCTACGACACCCCCATCCTAGGCTACCGGACCAACACCGCGAACACGCTGCGGCTGTGGCGGTCCGAAGCTCCCGAGTCCTTCGACTTCGCGGTCTTCAACCGGGGCGACTACTACGGCGCCGTCAACCAAAAGGTGGCATCCGAGAACCTGAGCAAGGTGCTCTATCCGAACGACGAGCAGCTGCGCGGCAAGGAGCTTCGCCTCGAGCAGCAATATTTCTTCGTATCCTGCTCCTTGCAGGACATGCTGCGCATCCTGCGCACGCAGAAGCTGCCGGTGGAGCAGTTCCACGTGAAGTTCGCCGTGCAGCTCAACGACACCCACCCGGCCATCGCCATTGCGGAATTGATGCGCCTTCTGGTCGACGACGCCCTGCTGCCGTGGGCCGAGGCGTGGAAGGTCATGTGCCGCACCTTCGCCTACACCAATCACACCTTGCTGCCGGAAGCCTTGGAACGCTGGCCGCTGGAAGTGTTCGGCCGGGTATTGCCGCGGCACCTGCAGATCATCCAGGAAATCAACGCGCAATTCCTCGAAGAAGTACGCATCCGATTTCTCGGCGATGAAGCGCGCATCGCCCGCCTGTCGCTGATCGACGAAACCGGCGAACGCTACGTGCGCATGGCGCACCTCGCCTGCGTGGGCAGCCACGCGATCAACGGCGTCGCCGAGCTGCACTCGGAGTTGCTCAAGCGCGACGTGCTGAAGGATTTCTACGAACTGTGGCCGCAGAAATTCAGCAACAAGACCAACGGCGTGACGCCGAGACGCTGGATGGTGCTGTCGAATCCGAAACTCTCGGAGCTCATCACCGAGCACATCGGCGCGGGCTGGATCAAGGACTTAGAGCAGCTGAGGGCATTGGAACCGCTGGCCGAGAACCCCGAATTCCGCGCCCGATGGCGCGAGATCAAGCAATACAACAAGCGCGAATTCGCCGCCCTTGCCCTGCGGCGCACGGGCATAGCCGTCGATCCGCACTCCCTGTTCGACGTCCTGGTGAAACGCATCCACGAGTACAAGAGGCAGCACCTGAAAGTGCTGCACATCGTTGCGCTCTATCACGGCATCAAGTCGAATCCCGCGACGCTGAGATTCAGCCGCGCACATTCATTTTCGGCGGCAAGGCGGCGCCCGGATATCATCTCGCCAAGCTCATGATCAAACTGATCACCGCGGTCGGCGACGTCGTCAATCGCGATCCGGACGTGCGCGACCGCTTGAAAGTGGTGTTTCTGCCCAACTTCAACGTGACCAACGGCCAGCAGAGTGTATCCGGCCGCGGATCTCTCGGAACAGATCTCCACCGCCGGCAAGGAAGCATCGGGGACCGGCAATATGAAGTTCTCGATGAACGGCGCGCTCACCGTCGGCACGCTCGACGGCGCCAACATCGAGATCCGCGAGGAAGTCGGCGCCGAGAATTTCTTTCTGTTCGGATTGAGCGCGCCGGAGGTCTATGCCCTGAAGACCCAGGGGTATCGGCCGATGGACTATTACAACGCCAATCAGGGGCTGCGCGACGTGATCGATCTGATCCGCAGCGGCTTCTTCACGCGCGGCGACACGGAATTGTTCCGTCCGCTGATCGACGGCCTGCTGTATCACGATCCGTATCTCGTGCTGGCGGATTTTCAGTCCTACGTCGACTGTCAGGCGAAGGTGTCCGAGGCCTACGCCGACACCGAGCGCTGGACGCGCATGTCCATCCTCAATACGGCGCGCAGCGGCAGGTTCTCATCGGACCGCACCATCCGCGAATACTGCGCGGACATCTGGCGCGTCAAGCCGGTGCCGATTCATCTGCTCACACATGCGGAAGCAGGAAACGCATAGTCCTGCGCAGCGGCTCCGCCGCGCCCCACAGCAGCTGATCGCCGACCGTGAACGCGGATAGATATTCCCCGCCCATGGCCAGCTTGCGCAGGCGGCCGATGGGGATGTTCAGTCCGCCGCTCACCGCGGCCGGCGAGAGCTCGCGGATCGAGGACTCGCGGTCATTCGGCACCACGCGCACCCAGGGGTTGGCGCCGGCGAGCAACTCGCTCGATCTCCGCGAGCGGCAAGTCCCGCTTCAGCTTGATGGTCAGCGCCTGCGAGTGGCAGCGCATCGCGCTCACCCGCACGCAAATGCCCTCCACCGGCACCGGATGCGCCTCCGATCCCAATATCTTGTTCGCCTCGGCGCCCGCCTTCCATTCCTCGCGGCTCTGGCCGTTGCCCAGATCCTTGTCGATCCAGGGTATCAGGCTTGCCGCGAGCGGCACGCCGAATTGCTCCCGGGGAAATCCCGGGCTGGCCAGTTCCTCGCTCACGGCGCGGTCGATGTCCAGAATTCCCGAAGCGGGATCTCTGCAGCAGCGAGAATGCCGAGCGGTGCAACGCGCCCATCTGTTCCAATAATTCGCGCATGTGCTTGCGCGCCGGCGCCCGATGCCGACTGATAGGTCATGGCGGTGATCCACTCGACCGCGCCCGCGCGCAGCAGTCCGCCCACCGCCATCAGCATCAGCGATACCGTGCAATTGCCGCCGATGAAATCCTTGATCCCGCGCTCGCGCGCCGCCTGCATCACCGGCAAATTGACCGGATCGAGGACGATGACGGCGTCCTCGTGCATGCGCAGCGTCGAGGCGGCGTCGATCCAATAGCCCTGCCAGCCCGCGGCGCGCAGCCGGGGATGGATGGCCTGAGTGTAGTCGCCGCCCTGGGTGCTGATGAGGATGGGCAGCTTGGCCAGCGCCGCGATGTCGTTGGCGTCCTGCACCGTGCCGCGCCGTGCCGACTCCGGGAGCCGCGGCGCCGGCCTGCGAGGTGCTGAAAAAAGTCGGCGTGACGAGATCGAAGTCTTTCTCCTCGCGCATTCTGTCGAGAAGCACCGAACCCACCATGCCGCGCCAACCGATGATGCCGATCTGTTTCATGTGTCGATAATAAACTCAGCCGCAGGAGGACGCAGATTATAGTTCGAAGCCATGGCATAACCGTAGGCTCCGCAGGTCGCGATGAGAAGCACGTCTCCCTCCTCGCGTCTGCGGCAGCCAGCGATCGGCCCCGAGCTGATCCGCGCTCTCGCAAATCGGGCCCGACCACATTGACCCGATGGCTCATGGGCTCCTCGAGCCGGGTCAGATTGCGGATATCGTGATGCGCGCCGTACAGCGCCGGCCGGATCAGCGAATTCATGCCGGTCGCGATGCCCACATACTGAACATCGCCCTTGCCCTTCAACTGGGTCACCACCGCCACCAGCACGCCCGCCTTGGCCACCAAGAAGCGGCCGGGCTCCATCCAGAATTCGATATGCGGAAAGCGCTTCGCCAGCCCGGCGACGCCGCGGTCCAGTGCGCTCAAATCGATTTCGCTGTGTCCCAATTGCTCGGGAACGCCGATGCCGCCGCCCAGATCGACGACCGTGACCTGCGGAAATCGGGCGGCCAGCTCCGCCAGCAGCGCGCCGGTCTCGGTCCAATTGTCCACGTTGAAGACGCCGCTGCCGGTGTGCGCGTGCAGCCCGGTCACCCGCGCGCCGGCCTGCTTCGTCAATGCGACCAATTCATCGGCTTCGCTCAAGGGCACGCCGAACTTCGAGTGCACGCCGCCGGTGCGCACGTGGCTGTGGTGGCCGCGCCCGAATCCCGGATCGATGCGCAGAAAGATCTCCTTGCCGCGAAACACTTCCGGCCACATTTTCAGCGGATACAGATTGTCCAAGGTGACGCGCACGCCCCTGGCGAAGCCGTACTCGTATTCGGCGCGCGGCGCGAAATTGGGGGTGAACAGCACGCGCTGCGGATCGAGTGCCGGGGACCGAGGCAAAGGCATGCTCGAGCTCGCCCTGCGACACGCACTCCAAGGTCAGGCCCGCGGCGTACATCCGCCGCAGTATCTCCGGATGCCAATTGGCCTTCATGGCATAGGCCCAGCGCTTCACGGACCGCACGCCCTGCACCGCCGCAATGGCCGCGTCCAGGGTCGCCGCGTCGTAGACGAAAGCCGCCGACTCGCGCGCGGCGATGTCGATCAGGCGGCGGCGCTTGTGCGGCTTCTCCCACCAGTTCACCGCGGGCGCGGCGCGCTTTTCTGCGGAGAACAGCTGCTGCCAGGTGGGTCCCAGGACCTTGTCCGAACCGATGCCCTGAATCAGGCGCTCGTGCAGCTGCTGCACCAGGCGGTCGCCCTGGGACTCGTCGATGACGAAGGTGAAGTTCAAATCGTTGGCGGCCTGAGTCACCAGGTAAATCTTCTGATCCTGGAACAGCTCGAAGGCCGATCCCAGCTCGTGCAGGATGCCGCGAATGTTGTGGCCCAGCAGGCTCAAGGAAGCGCAGGGCCCGAGAATCTCGACGCGGCACAGATTCGCCGAGCGCCGCCGTCAAGTCGGTCGAGCGCCGCGGCGTCCAAGGTATTGGCGGTGGGATCCAGGGAGACGGTGACATTGGTCTCGGAGGTGGACACCAGATCGACCGACAGGCCTTCCTGCTTGAAAATCTGGAAGGCATCCGCCAGAAAGCCCACCTGATGCCACATGCCGGGACTTTCCATGGAGACCAGCGTGATGCCCTTCTTGATGGCAATCGCCTTGACCTGCGCGGCGCTGTCGGCGACGTTCGCGGACACGATGGTGCCTTCCAGGCCCGGCGCCTGCGTGGCATACACATGCAACGGAATCTTGTACTGCCGCACCGGCAGCACGCAGCGCGGGTGCAGGACCTTGGCGCCGTTGCTGGCGATTTCCTGCGCTTCATCGTAGTGCAGTGCGCGCAGCAGCCGCGCCGTCGGCACGGAGCGCGGATTGGCGCTGAACATTCCGGGTACGTCGGTCCAGATCTCGAGGCGCGCCGCATTCAACTTGGCCGCGAAATACGAGCCCGAGGTGTCCGATCCGCCGCGGCCCAGCAGCACCGTCTCGCCGGCCTCGTTGGCCGCGATGAAGCCTTGGGTGATCACCACCTGACCGAGCGCCCGCCACTGCGCCTGCAAGCGCGCATCCGGCGCGAAATCGCAGGTGGCCGACAGCAGGCTCGATTTCAGGGTGGCGCCGGGACGCGTATCGGCGCGCAGCACCTGGCGCGCGTCCGCCCATGCGGTGCCGATTCCCTGGGCGTTCAAGAATGTCGCGCCCAACGTGGTCGCCAGCAGTTCGCCCATGGCCATGACGCGCGCGCGAAGGCCGTCGCTCACGCTCGCGGCGGCGCGCCAGCCGAGTCGGCCATTTGGCGCAGCTCCTCGCATGAAGCGCTCGAACAGCGGGCTCGGGCACGATGCCCAGCGTCCGCGCCAGATCGCGGTGCCTGGCATCGATTTGCTCGAGAACCGCGGAGTGCGTTCCGGTCGCGGCGGCCGACAGCAGCGACTCGAGGCGATCGGTGATGCCGGAGAGCGCGGAATGAACGATCACCGGCCGAAGCGACGCGGCGATGCGGGCCCGGACTACGCCGGCGATGTTGTGCCAATTGGCGGCGGAGGACACGCTGGTGCCGCCGAACTTGAGCACAACCCAGCTTTGATTATTTTCCGGCACAGAGAGTGTCGCACATGTGATTTCAATTCCGCGTCGCCCAACCGCGTAGCTCCCGATGAGGCGAGGCTCGCGGACAGGCGCCGGTAGGCGTGGCTAATCGTCTTCGAAAATGTCGCGCAGTTCTTTTTCCAACTGGCGTTCGGCGAGTACGTCTTCCACTCGGCTCCAAGCCGCTTTGCCGCGTTTGCCGACGGCAGCCGCTTTGGGGCGCCGCTCGGTGCGCTCCAAGAGGGGATCGAAGTCGTGCGATTCTTCGGCTTCCCCGAGAAACTCGTCGTCGATGTCGAAATGTTCGTCTTCGCGTTCACTCATTGTTCGAGAAAAGCCCTTGAAATCAATAGGATCAATCAGCCCAACCGCTGAAGCTGCGCACTATAGCCGATTCTGCCCGTCATTCAACTAGCGCGGCAAAATCACGTCCGGCCGAGCGCCGTTTAGCCCTCCCGGCACCCCGGTGGACCCCTCAGGTGCCGGTTCGCACCTTGTCGGCCCGCGCCGGCAGGGCCTGCAGGGCGACGGCCCGGTTCACCGCCGAGAAAATCGCCAGCAGCGAGGCAGTAATGATATTGGGGTGCATACCGGCCCCAAACAAGGTGCGCCGCGATCGGGTGGTAATCTCGATGTAGGACACCGCCTTGGCCGCGCTGCCTTGGCCGCGGGAATGCTCCTCATAGGACAGCACATCGAAGGGCAGCGCGATGGCCTTGACCAGGGCGTCGATGGGTCCGGACCCGTGGGCCATGCCAGGTCTCGAGCCGCCCGTCATTCTCGACCTGTACGGTGATGCGCTCGCTGTCCGCGCCGTCCGTCGACGCCGCAAGCTGGTGGGAGCGATACACATAGGGAGTGCGCGGTGCGAGGTATTCGCTTTCGAAAAGAGTCCCATAACTCCTGCGAAGTCAACTCTTTACCCGTGATATCTGCAGTCGCTTGTACGACCTGGCTGAACTCGATCTGCAGCCGGCGCGGCATCACCAGCTGGTAGTCGCGCTCGAGCAAGTAGGCCACCCCGCCCTTGCCGGATTGGCTGTTGACCCGAATGATGGAATCGTAGGAGCGGCCCAGGTCCGACGGGTCGATGGGCAGATAAGGAACGTCCCAGATATCCGCCTCGCTGCGCGCGGCGAGGCCCTTTTTGATCGCATCCTGATGCGACCCCGAAAACGCCGTGAACACCAGGTCTCCCACGTAGGGGTGGCGCGGGTGGATGGGCAGTTGATTGCAGGCTTCGGCGCAGCGCGCGGCCTCGTTGATATTGGAGAAATCTAGTTTTGGATCAACACCTTGCGAGTAAAGATTAAGAGCCAAGGTCACGATATCGACATTGCCGGTGCGCTCCCCGTTGCCGAACAGCGTGCCCTCGATGCGGTCCGCACCCGGCCATGACGGCCAGTTCCGCGGCCGCCACCGCCGTGCCGCGATCATTGTGCGGGTGCACGCTCAATATCAGCGAATCGCGCCGGGCGATGTGCCGCAGAAACCATTCGATCTGATCGGCATAGACATTGGGCGTGGCCATTTCGACCGTGGCCGGAAGATTCAGGATGGAGCGGTGCTGCGGAGTCGGCTCCCAGACCGCATTGACCGCATCGCAAATCTCGACGGCAAAATCCAGTTCCGTGCCCGTGAAGCTCTCGGGGCTGTACTGAAATATCCACTCGGTGCCGCGGTCGCGCAGCGCGTGCTCGCGCACGGCCTCGGCGCCGCGCACGGCGATATCGATGATGCCGGCGCGATCCAGACGAAATACCACGCGGCGCTGGGCCGCCGAGGTGGAGTTGTACACGTGCACGATGGCGCGGCGCGCACCCTTCAGCGACTCGTAGGTGCGGGCAATGAGTTCGGGGCGCGCCTGCGTCAGCACTTGGATGGTGACATCGTCCGGCACCAGGTCCTGCTCGATGATTTCGCGCACGAAATCGAAATCGGTTTGCGAGGCGGCGGGAAATCCGACTTCGATTTCCTTGAAGCCTATTTTCACCAGCATGTCGAACATGCGGCGCTTGCGGGCGCCGTCCATGGGTTCGATCAGCGCCTGGTTGCCGTCGCGCAAATCGACGCTGCACCAGGTCGGCGGCGCGGTAATGACCCGGCTCGGCCAGGTTCGATCGGCGATATCAATGGGGGCGAAAGGGCGATACTTGGTCGACGGATTACGCAACATGGTCTTCTCTCACTGGCGCTAGGCGGCTGATCTCGAGCGCCTTGGTATTCGCGGCGCGATTTTAAGATTTTTCCGGTCTTGTAAGCGCCGACCGGTAGCGCGTGTATGTGGCGCCTAGCGGCGCAGCAGCAGGGCAAGCGAACCCAGCAGCGCGGAGCTGCGGGAGGTTTTGGATAGCTTGCCGGCGGAAGCGCACATTGCGGCTCGAATCTAGCATTGGTGCCATGTTCGGTGCAATAGCGCTAGGCTCGGATCGGAGTGCGGTTCTGCGCACGCGGACACTGCGGATCGGGCGGCCATGGAACATACTTCTGTCACCCATACGGTTTTCAATCAAACGCCCCCGCTGGCGGACTACAACCTCTTCGCCACCGACCTCGCGCTGCAGGAGTCTGTACGCCGCGAGGGCGCCGGCGCGGCCGTCCCGGACCTGCTGAGTGCCGGGGCCGCCCTCGGCACGGCGGCGGCCTTCGAGGATGCGCGCCTCGCCAACCGCAACCCTCCCGTACTGCATTCCTTCGACGTGCGGGGCGAGCGCATCGATTCCATAGAATTTCATCCCTCCTGGCATGCCCTGATGCGAGGCATTGCCGCGCGGGGCTATCACTCCGGACCCTGGGTTCAGGTGGACGGCCGCCCGGTCCCCGGCGCGCACGTGGCGCGAGCCGCGGGCTACTTGATGCAGGCGCAGGTGGAGTGCGGCACGCTCTGCCCCACCACCATGACGTACGGCGCGATTGCGGCCATGCGCCGGGACGCGTGGCTGGCAGGGGAACTGGGTGCCGCGGCTTCTCACGCGCGAGTACGATCCGCGCGACATTCCCATCGAGCACAAGCGCGGCGGCCTCATCGGCATGGGGATGACGGAGAAGCAGGGAGGCTCGGACGTGCGCGCGAACCGTTCGCGGGCGCGTGCGTTCGCGCCGATGGCTCTTACCGCATCACGGGCCACAAGTGGTTTTTCTCCGCGCCGCAGTGCGACGCGCACTTGGTGCTGGCACAGACCGACCGCGGCCTGTCGTGCTTCTTCATGCCGCGGCGGCTGCCCGACGGAACGCTGAACGGCATTTATATCCAGCGCCTGAAGGACAAGCTCGGCAATCGCTCCAATGCCTCATCGGAAGTCGAGTTCATCGACGCCTGGGCGCATCTCATGGGCGAAGAAGGCCGCGGCATCCCCACCATTCTCGAAATGGGCACCTACACCCGCCTCGACTGCGTCACGGGCTCGGCGGGGATGATGCGCCAAGCCGTCGTGCAGGCCGTGCATCATGCCCGTCATCGCAAGGCATTCGGCAGCCCTGCTGATCGATCAACCTTTGATGCAAAGCGTGCTGGCCGATTTGGCGATCGAATCGGAGGCCGCCACCGCGCTGGCGATGCGCCTGGCGCGCGCGTTCGACAGCGATGCCGACAGCGAGGCGGCGCTGCGCCGCGCCCTCACCTCCGCGCGCAAAATTCTGGGTCTGCAAGCGCGGCTGCGAATTGGCCGCCGAAGCGATGGAAGTGCTGGGCGGCAATGGCTACACCGAAGAGATGCCGCTGGCGCGCATGGCGCGCGAGATGCCGGTCAATTCCATCTGGGAGGGATCCGGCAACATCATGTGTCTGGACGTGCTGCGCGCGTTCGCGAAATCCGCGGACACGCGCGACGCCGTGCTGCACGAACTCGCTCAGGCGCGCGGACGCCATCGCAATTTCGACGCCGCGCTCGGGCGCTTCACGGCCATGCTCGACGCATCCGCACCGGCCGAGGCGCACGCACGGCGCTTCGCACAATTGTTCGTCACCCTGGTCCAGGCGAGCGTGCTGCTCGGCGCCGCGAACGATCGCGTCCGCAAGAGCGGTGGCCGAGGGCTTCTGCTCGACTCGGCTCGACCCTGATTCCGGTTGGGGCGCCGTATTCGGCGCCGGCGGCGCGACGCTCGACACCGCCGCGATACTGCAGCGCGCGTGGAACGAATAGGCACGCAACTCCGCGGCGCTCTCATATCCATCCCTGCAGCTGATGCTTCACGATGGCCGCCAGAGCCTGCGCGTGGCGGTCGTCATCGTTCAATGCGGGTACCAGCGTCAATCGCTCGCCTCCCAACTCTAAGAACTTGTCCCGGTAGTCCATGGCAACCTCTTCCAGGGTTTCCAGACAATCCACCGCGAACGACGGCGACACGACGGTCAGCTTGCGCACGCCGCGCTCCGCCAGGAGCTCGAGCGTGTCCTCCGTATAGGGCTGCAGCCATACCACCGATCCGAATCGCGATTGATAGCAGTGCGACCACTGGTCCGGCGCCAGCCCCAGACGGGCCGCCACCAGCCGGGTGGTCGCCTCCGCGTGCGCTTGATACGGGTCGCCCTCGGCGACATAGGAGGCGGGAATGCCGTGATAGGAGAACAGCAGATGCGAGCGCTCTCCGGCTTCGTCCCAGTGTTCGAGGATTCGGGCCGCCACCGCGTCGATGTATCCCGCCTCGTGATAGTAGTCATTGACGAAGCGGGTCTCCGGCAGCCAACGCCAACGCTGCAGGACTTGGCTGGTTCGATCGAACACCGAGCCCGTCGTCGAGGAACAGTATTGCGGATACAGGGGCAGCACCAGCAGCTTCTTGATGTTTTGCCGGTTCAAGGATTCGACGGCCTGCGCGATGCTCGGATTGCCGTAGGTCATGCCGAGTTCGACGTGCGTTCGGTCGCCGAAATCCGCCTGCAGCGACGGCGCCGACTTTCGCCGCCAGCCGCCGGGAATACACCGCCAAGGGTGAGCCCTCGGGCAGCCAGATCTTGCGATACTTTCGCGCGGTGCGCAGCGGGCGAAACGGCAGAATCACTCCATACAGCAGGGGCAGCCAGATCAGGCGCGAGGTGTTGATGACGCGGCGGTCGCCCAAGAACTCGCGCAAATAGCGCTGAACCGCGAAATAGGTCGGCGAATCCGGCGTACCCAAGTTGACGAGCAGCACGCCGATGCGGTCGGGCGTCGACGCGCAGCGTCCGCGTGCGCCACGGCGCGATAATAGGCCATTGATCGGATCCTTAAGCTGGGTCGCCCGCACAGTATACTGCCTCCGTGATGAAGCCCTGCACCGTGCACAACCTGCCATGATGTGGCTGAGCCCCAGCGAAAGCGAAGCGCTGCACCTGAGCTTGAGCGTGGCCGCACGCAGCGTCCTGCTGAGCCTGCCCTTGGCGCTGCTCGTGGCCTGGGTACTGACTCGGCGCCGATTTCTGGGGCACACCCTGCTCGACGCTTTCGTGCATCTGCCCCTGGTGCTGCCGCCGGTGGTGGTCGGTTACCTGCTGCTGCTGTTGTTCGGCACCCGCGGCCCGATCGGCGCCTGGCTCGAGCGGGTATTCGGCATCGAGCTCATTTTCACGCGCAACGGCGCCGCCCTGGCCACGGCCGTGATGTCGTTTCCGCTGATGGTGCGCGCCATGCGAATTTCTCTGGAAAACGTCGACCGCGGACTCGAGGAGGCGGCGCGCACTCTGGGCGCCGGCGCCATCGACCGGTTCGCCACCATCACCCTGCCGCTGATGCTGCCGGGCGTGCTGGCGGGAGCCATCACCGCGTTTTCCGCCGCGCTGGGAGAATTCGGCGCGGTGATCACCTTCGTGTCGAACATTCCCGGGGAGACTCGCACCCTGCCCCTCGCGCTGTACACCGCCCTGCAGACGCCGGACGGCGATACCGCCGCGGCGCGGCTGGCGTGCATCTCCCTCGATCTTGGGGTTCGGCGGTTTGTTGTTGTCGGAATGGTTCGCGCGCCGCGTGCGGCGCCTGCTGGGTCGCTGATGCTCAGCGTCGACGTCAAAAAGCGCCGCGGCTCCTTTTCGCTGGACGCGCGGTTCGAGCTGCCGACCCCGGGGGTCGTCGCTCTGTTCGGCCGCTCGGGCTGCGGCAAGAGCACCCTCGTCAACGTCATCGCCGGACTGCTCCAGGCCGACGCCGGCCGCGTGGCGCTCGATGACGAGGTCTTGCTGGATACCGCACGGCGGCTCTTCGTGCCGCCCGAGCATCGCCGCATCGGCTATGTGTTTCAGGATGCGCGCTTGTTTCCGCACCTGAGCGTCGCCGCCAATCTTGAGTACGGCGAACGGCGCGCGCCGGCCCGCCGCTACGTGAGCCTCGATACGGTCATCGGCCTGCTGGATCTGGGCTCTCTCATGGATCGGCGCACTCAACAGCTGTCGGGCGGCGAACGGCAGCGCGTCGCCATCGGCCGGGCCCTGTTGTCGCAGCCGAGCCTGCTGCTGCTGGACGAGCCCTTGGCCTCGCTCGATGCGGCGCGGCGCGAAGAAGTGCTGCCCTATTTGGAGACTCTACGCGATCAATTGGTCATCCCCATGGTCTACGTCAGCCATGACTTCGACGAAGTCCTGCGGCTCGCAACCCATGTCGTGCTCATGGAATCCGGCAGGACCATCGCCCAGGGCGGAGTCGGAGAAATGAGCTTGAACGCGGGCCTGCGATCCATCATCGGCGCCGACGCCGTGGGCGCCATCGTGGATGGCACGGTACTCGGGACGGATCCCGCGAGCGGCCTGATGCGCATCAGGGTCGGGCACGGCGAACTCAAGCTGCAGGCCGTGAATTTCGCGGCGGGCGAGAAATTGCGAGTTCAATTGCTGGCGCGGGATCTCATCGTGGCCACGCAGGTGCCGCAGCATTTGAGCGTGCGCAATATTCTGGCCGGCGTTGTCGCGACGGTGACGGGCGACGATGCCGATTCGGATTTGGTCGCCATCGACATCGGCGGCACTCTGATCATGGCTCGAGTCACCAAGGCCGCCACGCGCGAACTGGGCCTCGTACCCGGCCTGCCCGCCTGGGCCTTGGTGAAGACCGTATCGCTGCGCAGCCACTCATTTGCCGCGCCGGCCGCTACTTCAGCCGTGCGCCGAGATGCATGATGGCCACGATGTGGTCATCGGGGCGCAGCCCCACCGTTGCCTTGACGGCCGGATCGTAGGCCGCCGCACCGGTCTTCCACATCACGCCCAAGCCCAGATCGTGCGCCGCGAGAAACAGGTTTTGCGCGGCCGCGCCCACCGCCACCACCTGTTCGATCTCCGGAATCTTGGTTTGTTCGCGATTAACCGCGCAGCCGATGACCACGATCGCCGGCGAGCGGTTCATTTTCTCGCGCTCCGCGGCGAACTGCTCCGCGGTCATGGCCGGCAGCCTGGCGCGTTTGGCCTCGGCGGCCGCCGCCGTGAAGGCTTCGCGCACGGCGCCGTTCAGAACGATGAGGCGCCAGGGCTTGAGACGGCCGTGATCCGGCGCTCGCTCGGCCGCCTGCAGCAGCCGGTCGAGATCCTCCGGACTGGGGCCCGGCTCCGCCAGGCGGGCGGCGGAAGATCGGGTTTGAACGGCGGCAAATAGTTCCATCATGAAGTCCTCAAGAAGTCATCAAAACGAATCGCGAGATATAAAGCCGGACGTACGCGGCATATGGGCTATGATTTGGCGTCGAGCGCGCCGCGCGGCGGCGCCTCGGAATTATACCCACAGAGTCTTCAAGGAGCCTTCAATGAACCGTATTGTTTTGGCGTCAATCGCCGCGCTGGTCGAGCGCGAGCGCGTTCGCGGCGCCGGTCACATATGTACTCGACCCGAACCACACCTTCCCCAGCTTTGCAGCGGACCACATGGGCGGATTGTCCGTATGGCGCGGCAAATTCGACGCCAGTTCCGGTAAGGTCGTTTACGACAAGGTTGCGAAGTCCGGCTCCATCGACGTCACGGTGGACATGAGTTCCATCAACTTCGGCGTGCCGAAGCTCGATGAGCATGCCAAATCGGCGGAAATATTCGATGTGGCGAAGTATCCCACCGCGACCTACATCGGCAAATTCACCAAGTTCGACGGCGCCTCGCCCACGGAAGCTCAGGGAACCTTGACCATGCACGGTGTCACCAAGCCCCTGACACTGACCATCAACTCCTTTCTCTGCAAACCGAATCCCATGTCGAAGAAGGAAGTTTGCGGCGCGGATGCCTCCGCCACCTTCAATCGCGCCGATTTTGGCGTCAACTTCGGCGACAAGTATGGCTTTAAACAGGAAGTGAAGCTGCAGATCCAGGTGGAAGGCAGCCCAGCCGGCTGAGTCGGGCCGCAATGATCGAGCGCCTTGGAACCGGTTCGGCGCGCCTGCAGGCGCGCCGGACCGTGGCCCGAAAGCCGGGCTAGAGCGATGGTGTACCCTAGGGGTTGCTCGGGCACTCGGAGCAAACCCTTGTCGCTTTCCTCCTTCGAAAAAGGCAAGCTGAAAATCGCGGCTCACGTCCGGGAAGAACTCGACCGCGCCGGGATTGCCTTCGAGTCCATACGGTGTAAATCCGGCGGCACGCAAACTCATCCGGACACGGCCAGGCTCACCGTGACGGTGGATGGAAACCCGCTGCATATGGATCTGAAGGCGGACGAGGTTGAGGAATGCGAATCGATGGTCGTCGGTGAGGCCTGGCACAAGATCGCCGGCTTCATCCAGCGGCTTCGGTAGCCCTCGGGGAATCCCGTCGGCGCGCCGCTGATGCGTTTTGCGGGATACCCGCCCCGGGCACTGGCAAAATGCCCCCGATTTGCAATGATGGGCGCCTCGAAGCCGCACACGGTACCCTGGTGAACGCAAAACTACGTGGAATTCTCTTGCTGTTCGTGGCCGCGGCGGCCGCATTTCCGGCCGCCGGCAAGCCGCCGGGGGGCTTGCATACCCCCGGCGAGAAGTCCGCGGATTTGGCGCCCGACGCGGGCCCGGACGCCCTGCGGCAGATCGTGCAGGATCACTGCGTCATCAACTGGACCCAGCATAAGGACCCTGCGCCCTGCGAGCGCGTCTTCCTTGCCGACGCCAAAGCCTCCAATTTCGGATATGCGGTGCTCGCGGACCGCAAAGGCGGCGCACATTACCTGCTGATTCCGACGCAGACGATGGCGGGCATAGAAAGCGGCGAATTGCTCGACCCGGATAACCCCGAACTACTTTGCCGAGGCCTGGGGCGCACGCGATCTGATCACGAAATTCGTCGGCCACGATGTGCCGAGAACCGCCGTGGCGCTGGCGGTCAACACCGCGCACGCGCGAACGCAGAATCAATTCCACATTCACATCGAATGCCTGCGGCAAGATGTTTTCGACTCGCTGCACACGGCGGCCGACAAGGTCAGCGACATCTGGTCGCCGGTGAGCGTTGCCGGATCGACGTTCCAAGCCTTGAAAATCTCCGATTCGGGCCTCGACGGCGCGAATCCATTCGAGCTGGTCGCGAACCTGAGCTTGGACGCGAAGCATCACATGGGCAACTACACCGTGGTGGTCGCCGGCATGCAATACAAAAGCGGCCCGGGATTCATCTTGCTGACGGGCACCGGCCCCACCGGCGAGCTGCTGCTGGATTCGTCTTGCGCGGTCGCCGGCGGGGGCGGCTAACGGTCCGGCGCTGCGTCACTTCGTGCGACGCACCACCGACCCGTCAGCCATCATCCGATCGCCGGGCTTCATCCCGGCGGGGCAACTTCCCAGATAGTGCTGGTCCTCGATCATGGTTTGGTCGGTCTTTCCATAGAGAGGCGGCGTGTAAGTGGCGGCCGACTCGGAATGGATGACGGAGCCGCGGTTCTGATAAACCGACAATCCCTGCGAGACGATGACGATGCCGGACACGGTGCAGCGGGATGCCGCCGAGAACTTGTCGCCTCCCAGGCTCTGCAGCTTGGTGGTGCAGTTCTTGTTATTTTTCACGAGATCGTCGGTTTCCTTATCGAAGGCATGGTCTCGGCAGAGCCTGAAGGCATATTCCGTCTTTTTGCCGCCCGGGTTCTCGGTGCTCTGCACCCGGATTTCCCACAGACCCTGCAGAAGCTGGGGTGGGCGCGCCGCGCGCGCGTCCGCCATCGCCAACGCGAACAGGACTCCCATGTACCGGTAAGTTCTCATCTGCCGAAGATATCGGAAGCCGGCGCGGGCCGTCAAAGTTTGCGTCGAGCGGCGCCTCAGGCGAATGCCGCGGATATAGCGGCGTTGATGGCCACACCGCCGAATATCAACCAGATGAGCAGCAGCGCCGCCAGGCCGAGCGGTTTGATTCCCGCGGTGCGTATGGCCGACACATGCGTAGTGACGCCGAGTGCCGCCATGGCCATCGCGAGCAGCCCCGTGTCCACGTCAACCGCGGTGCTGACCACGGCATGAGGCAGGACGGCCAGCGAATTGACTCCCGCCACCGCGACGAAGCCCAGGGCAAACCACGGAATCACGATGCGCCGCGGGCGCTGCGAGACTCGAGGCGGCGATACATCGCCCGATGGCGCCTTCGCCGTCTTCGCCGCCGGGTGCGCGCGCCAAATAGGTGGACAGGATGATCAGGAAGGGCGCCAGCATCATGACGCGCACCATCTTGGTGATGACCGCGGTATTGGCGGCGGCAACGGTAATCGCCCTCCCCGCCGCAACCACCTGCGCCACTTCGTGAATCGTCGAGCCGGCGTAAATTCCATAGGCGGTCGGCGACATCGCGAGCAGGTGGTAGTGCGCGTTCAAGTGGTACATGGCCGGATACAGGAAAATATCCAGGGTACCGAAGACGACCACGGTCGAGACGGCCACGGTGACTTGCTCGGCGCGGCCGCGCACCACCGGTTCGGTGGCCATCACCGCCGCGGCGCCGCAGATCGAACTGCCGGCGCCGATGAGCATAGCCGTCCTTCGATCCAGGCCGAAGATCCGCGTGCCCACCCACCAGGACAGTACGAAGGTACTGCTCAGCACGACGACGTCGATGGCCACTCCCGGCGACACCGACGTTGGCGATATCCTGAAACGTCAATCGCAGGCCGTAGAGAATAATGCCCGCGCGCAGCAAGGTCTGCTTGGAGAACATCACTCCGCCGGCGGTTGCCGATGCGATGTACGGATAGACGGTATTGCCGACCAACATGCCGAGCACGATGGCCAAGGTCAGTGCGCTGATGCCGTTGGCCTGCAGCCAAGCGACCTTGCCGAATTCGATGGCCAGCGCCGCCAAGGCGCCGGTGAGGGCGATACCCGGCACGCAATTCACGGCGCGCTGCCAGCCGTTGGGCCGGCCGTGAGCCACGGCCGCCGGCCCGGGATTCGTCAGCGTACGCAGAGTCATGAATGCCCTCCAAAGGTTCGTTGCGCACCGACTATGACGGCTGCGTATCTATTTGAGAAATGGATTATTTCTCTATAATTAATCGATTCAATAGGTTAATCTGTCGACTAGAATGCACGTCACCTTGCGGCAGCTGCAGATATTTCGGGCCATCGCGCTCAGCGGAAGCACGACCGCGGCGGCGCAGAGCGTGCCGTTGTCGCAGTCCGCCGCCAGCGCGGCCCTCAACGAGCTCGAGCGCATATTGAACGCCCGCCTGTTCGACCGGGTGGGCAAGCGCCTGCTGCTGAACGACAGGGGCAGAGCACTGCTGCCCACGGCGCTCGCCGTATTGGACGGCGCGCGAAATCTCGAATCTGCCTTCCTGAGCGCCGATCATGCCTCGCTCATCGATCTGCATCTGTTCGCCAGCACGACCGTCGGCAACTACATTTTGCCGCGGCTGCTGGCGCGCTTTCGGGAGCGGGTACCGGCCGCGCAACTGCAATTGCAAATCGGCAATACGCGAGACGTCGTCACCGCCGTGCGGGAGTTCGACGCCGACCTCGGATTGATCGAGGGTCCTTGCCATGCCTCCGACATCGTCGTGCTGCCCTGGCTGGAGGATGAACTGGTCATCGTCGCCTCGCCGACGCACCCGCTGGCCAAAGCCGCGAAGCGCGGCAAGCTGACCGCCAAACAACTCAGCCAGTCAGTTTGGCTGCTGCGGGAGCCAGGGTCCGGCACGCGTGAAGCGGTCGAGCAGGCTCTGCTGCCGCATCTGGTCAACATTCAGTCGACGATGACGCTGGGCAGTTCGGAATCGATCAAGAATGCCGTGGCAGAAGGACTTGGAGTGAGCTGCTTATCGCGGTATGTGGTGCGGGATCTGGCCGCCGCCGACCGGCTCAGCGTGCTCGATACGCGGCTGCCCCGCCTCACGCGCCGCCTCACCATCATCCATCATCGAAGAAAGCTGCTGTCGGATTCGCTGAGCGGATTCATCGCCCACTGCCGAACCGCGACGGGTGTTCACGATCGACCGCAGTGAATGAGGCGTAGGTCAGGCCGAAGGCGCGCCGCCGCGCGCAAACGCAATGGCCTCGTGGAGGGTCGGAAAGATTCGCGCCGCTCCCACCGCCGCGGTGATACCGTGCCGGTCCATGTCGGACCGCAAATAACTGGTGACACGCCCGAAGACCACGCCGACATTCCGGAGCGCCAATTCAGCGAGCAGATCGCACAGAGACTTCGCCGCGGAATAGTCGATGTCCGTGATCGCAGCCGCATCGACGACGACCCAGTGCACCGGCGCCGGCGCCTGCCCCACGAGTGCGCGCACTTCGTCGGTAAACCGGTTCTGGTTGGCGTAGAACAGATCGGAACCAAAGCGATAGACGATGAGTCCCGGTTCGGTCACCTTGCCCGGCGTCGCCGGCGCCGGCATCCACTGTCCCGACGCATCCGGCTCGAGCACCATCGTATGCGGGCGATAGCTGTGACGCACGTGCCGGAACAGCGATAGCGCTATCGCCAGCAAGATACCCTGCTCGACCCCGAGCGCGACGACGGCCGCCGCGGTGACCACGGCCAGATAAAACTCGCCGGGGCTTTCGCGGCGGATGTCGCGCATGCGTGCCACGTCGACCATGCCGGCCGCGATGGTGAACACGATGGACGCCAGCACGCATCGCGGCAGGTACTGAAGCGGGCCGGTCAACACCAGCAGTACCAGCACGACGACGCCCGCCAACACCAGCTGCGCGATCTGGCTGCGGGCGCCTACGCGATCCGCCATGGCGGTTTGCGTCGGGCTGCCGTTGACCACGAAGGTCCCGCTCAGCGAAGCGGCCAGGTTCGCGGCCGATAGCCCGAGGATGTCCGCATCCTCATCGACGCTTTCCTGATAGCGCGCAGCGAACCCCCTCGATGTCGCCGCACTTTGCGCAATGATCATCACGAAACATGAGGCGGATACGGGCAGCAGCGAAAGGATTTCGCCCCACGTGACATCGGGGAATCTCATGGACGGCAAGCCGCCGGAGATGGGACCGATGACCGCGATGCCCTGCCCGCTCCAATGGAATGCGCTGCTGGCCGAGATCGTCGCCGCGACGGCGAACAGGGAAAGGGGCCATCTCGGGGCAAAGCGGTTGCCTAGCAGGATGCCGCCCGCCACGACGCCGGACAGCGCCAGCGTCGGAAGACTGGACCGAGGCAGGCCGCTCAAAACTTCCCACACCCGCACCAGCGAATAGCTGGACGTCACCGTCACACCGAACATGTCTGCGAGCATCGCGATGCCCACCTGGAACCCGACGCCGGCCAAAAACCCGGTCAGCACAGTGCGCGACAGAAAATCGGCGAGAAACCCCAGCCTGAAGATCCGCGCCAGCAGCAGAAGCCCTCCGGTCAGCAGCGCCACCATGCTGACCAGCGCCATGTACTGCTCGCTGGCGGGTATGGCGGAATGCGACAAGGAACTCGAGAAAATGGCGGCCGTGGCCGAGTCAGCCGCCACGACCAGGTGTCGGGACGAACCGAACACGGCGAAGGCAACCAGCGGCAGCAGCAAGGTGTAGAGCCCGGTGACCACGGGCATGCCGGCGATGCGGGCATAGCCGAGCACCTGAGGAATATTGATCGACGCCAGATTCACGCCCGCGAGAAAGTCCCGCACCGCCCCGCGGCGGCTGATCGGCCGAAGGCCCGCAAAAAACCGTTGGTGAAGTGGCAACACGCCGACACCCTGGCGCAATTGGACGGGTTTTTCAATGCCCCCGGGCATTTATGCGCCGACCCGGCCCTCATGAGCCCGATCGATTACTCGCGTCTTGGCGGAATCGCCTTGAGGTTCAGAGGCGGCGACGCCGACCGTTGAGCAGAAAAGCGACCACGATGACAATAAGAATCAATCCAACAGGGCCGATACCCCATCCGGCGCCCATTCCCCAATACAGCCCGCCACCACCACCGAACAGCAATAGCAAAAGTATGATGAGGAGTAATGTATCCATTGTTTATCTCTTTTCTTTATCTTGTCATGTGTGAAGGTTGCTTCCGTACCGGCACATGGATAGTGCCATTTGCCGCAGGAGAGGCTGTCAGCGCCGTGATCCGATTCGTGTAGGACAATGGCGCCAGTTCGTGCGGCGATCGCCGCCGCCGGCGCTCACCTGCTCATCGTGAAGTCACACGCGTGCCTAGAATCAAGGAATAGTTCCTCGTGAATTCCGCACCGAGAAGAAATATTTGTGCAGAGTAGTAAACCCACAGTAGCAACACGAGAAATGAGCCGACGACTCCATATACCGACGCAAATGCGCTCCTGCCCAAATAGATGCCGATGGCAAATTTGCCGATGTTAAAGAGGATTGCCGTCCCCAAGCCCCCCACCCACACATCAGCCCATGCCGATCGCTCTTGCGGCACATATTTGAACAGGAGCGCAAATAGCGCCGCAGACAGCCCCAGGCTCAGCACCACATCCATCACCGATAACGTTACTCGCCCGGGACCCAGGATGGAGGAGAGCCACGTACCAAAGGCGGCCAGCATGGCGCTGACGAGAAGCGACACGATCAGCAGGAAGCCGACCCCCAGAACCAGGCCGATCGATAGAAACCGCGCTCGAAGAATCCGCCAAAGCCCGCTCACTCGCTTGCGCTTCGGTAATTCCCAAATTCGGTCGAGTGAATTTTGCAGCTCGACGAATACGCTGGATGCGCCGAGGAGTAAGGTCACGATACCGATGAAAGTCGGAACGCGGTTCCGTCCAAGGTTCGAGGCACTCGTGAGCAGCGCTTTAACTGCGGACGTACCCGAAGCACCGAGCAGATTTTGGGTTTGATTCAAGAGATCCGCCCGCAGGAAGTCCGCTCGGACCACGAGACCGACCGCGCCGATCGCAATACTGATGATGGGTGCAATGGAGAATATGGTGTAAAACGCCAATGCGGCGCCCCGAGTGGACGCATCGTGCTCCAGCCATCCCGCGACGGACTTGCCGATGATGTCCTTCATACTCGACAGAAATTCAGATCTGCGGCGAATCACGGCGAATCACGGCGAATCATGTTCCTTGTACGGCAACACGCATTCTTTCGATGTTACGCCACTTCTATTGCTCTGCCGCCATGTGCGGCGCGCGGTCAGATCCTTGACCCGCGCACGCCAGACGCTTTCGCGGAAACGCACGTTAATCATAATTCCACACTAACTACATAATACATTGATAATTAAGGTTTTGGCCTTCGACATATGCTAAGGCTGCCAGCCGGATCGCGTCGGATTGTGCCGGATAGGCATGAACTATGTTCGCCAACTGCCGCATGCCGATTCCTGCGCTCATGATGACGGACATTTCGTTGATCATTTCGCTGGCGCGCGCGGCCACGATGGTGGCACCCATGATCGTGTCCGACCCTTCTCGTACATAGACTTTCACAAAGCCGTCGTCTTGCCCGTCGGTGATCGCGCGATCGACATCCTGCATCATCACGGTGTAGCTCTTGACCGAAATGGCTCGCTCCCTTGCTTCCTTGACGCTCATGCCGATGTGCGCGATTTCCGGGCTGCAATAAGTGCACCAGGGAATCGTCAAGCGGCTCTGCCGCTGCGCCTTGCCGCGCAGCGCATTTTGAACGGCCAATCGAGCCGACGTTTCGGCGACATTGGTGAATTTAAGAGTCATGCACACGTCGCCGGCGGCGTAAACATCGCCATTGGTGGTGCGCAGGAAATCGTCCACTTTGATTCCCTGGCCCGGCTCGCAATCAATGCCGGCGGCCTCGAAGACCCAAGTCCTCCACATTCGGCATCCGCCCGATGCTGAGCAGGATCTCATCAACCGCGATGGAATATTTTTGACTCGCCATTGACCGCTTCTATCATCTTTCCGCCTTTCGCCACGTACGCACCGGCGACCGTGGTATTCAAGCGTGTCTCCACGCCGTCCCGCGACAAGGACATCGACAGAAGCTCTGCGGCATCTCTCTCTTCATGCGGCAGAAACTTCGGATCGTTCTGCAGGATGGTCACCCGAGAACCAAGTCTGCAGAAGGCCTGGGCCAATTCGCAACCGAGCGGACCGCCGCCGATGACGCCCAAGCGTGCGGGCAAGCTCGTCAAGATCGAAAATCGTTTCACTGGTGAGATATCCCACTTGCTCGAGCCCCGGAATATTCGATGACCGAGGCCGCGCGCCGGTTGCAACGATTGCCTTTTTGAAGATATAGCGGCGATTCTCCGGCGAGCAGCGCATTGTGAGCGACGAAACGCGCGTCGCCAAGAAAAACATCGATACCTAGCGCGCGGCACCGATCGATGGAATGGTATTCGGCGATGCGGGTACGAATTCGGCGCACGCGCGCCATCACCGCGGCGAAATCCGTCGGCGGCTTACTCGATGATGCGGCGCCGTACTCCCCGCCGTCCCGCATGGCTGCGAACAGCCGCGCGGTGCCGATGATCGCCTTGGAGGGAATGGAGCCGGCATTGAGTGAGTTACCGCCGAGGCGGTATCGTTCAATGAGTGCCACACTGCGGCCCTGACGTGCGGCCGACTCGGCAGCCGCCAATCCGGCCGGTCCGCCGCCCAGAACGGCCAAATCGTACACGATGTTCACCGGCATCGCGACAGCCAGCCGCCCTCGAAGCCTGCGCCCTTCAATCCCGCTTGAATCCACCTGCAGTCGCGCGTCATTTCCCAGAGGAGTCCACTGCGATAATTTTCGATCATCATTACCAACAAACCCTGATCCAGCCCGTACCATCCGTCGGATAGCCAGCCATTGCCGCGCTCTGCCAGGGTCGGATTGAATCCGCTGCAAAACCGATCGTTGGCGCAGACCTGCGGATACGTGCGCAGAAGATGACGTGTTCCCCGGAGCGCTATGCCGGCGCCGAACGGCAGCGTCGCCAGCATGGCCCACGGCGCAATGGTTCCATCGTCCGGTCCATAGGGTGCGCCGCGCGACATATAGCCGAAATAGCGGCGATCGCGGCTGCTTTGGCGCAATTCGCGGTTGCCGGGACCATCCCCCGCGGTGATTCCCCACAAGTTCCGCTCATATCCCGCGTAGCCCCGCGGATTGCGTGCGCCATACTCCCGATGGATCGCTATCGCGCTTCTGGTGTTTTCGAAATAATCGCTGCCTTTGTCGCGCATGAATGCGTCGCGAATGCCCCGATAGTCGAGCCACGCATGAGAAAACAAATGCGTAAATAGCGGACCCGAATACAACACGTCTTGCCCGAGCAAGTTTTCCCATTGATAGGTGGAAGTCCAGCCGGCGAAGCTCGCTGCAGACAGCGGATGCGTCGGCGAACCCAGGCCGAGGACGAACACGATGGTCGCTTCGTTGTATCCCTCCCAGCCGTAGTGGAGAAAACCGCATTCCGGCTTCCATCCCTGAGCGACCGTTTGCCGTTCGTTCTGGGCCCATTGCCAGTCGACTCGGCGATACAGCGCATCGCTCAGGCCACGGATCTCCGCTTCGCTCCCGCCGCCGTCGAAATAGCAACCCGCCGTAAGAATTCCCGCGATCAACAGCGATGTGTCGACTACCGACAATTCGCACTGCCACACGCGCCGCCCACTCTGCATATCCAAAAAGTGATAGTAAAAACCCTTGTACCCGGTCGCATCGGGACCGTCGTTTTGCACGCTATTGAAGAAGAACCGCAACGTCTTCAACGTCTGTGCCGCGGCTGCGCTGCGCGACACCCAGCCTCTTGCGACCGCCACCGGATAGCACGATAGCGCGAAGCCGACCACCGCGATGCTGCTGGGTGATCCGCCACGCGATGTATCGGCGACGAGCCCGGTTTCAGGATTGGAATATTCGGTCAGGTACGCAAAGGCTGCGCGCTGCAGCCGGTCGAGCAATGCGTCGTCTGACAACTCGACGAGCGTCTCGCCGCCGGCGCTAAAGGGCGAACTCAACGGCGGCAACCGATCGCGGACCCGGCGTCGCGTGCCTCGCCGTAATCGGCGAGGCACGGATTCTCGATACGGGCATCGACTGGCTGCGGACTAGCGTTTGTCCCCGGTTGCGTGACCGCGCCCATCCCGCTCTTCGTTTCCTTTGAAGTGGCTTTTATCGACACGCTTCGACGGCTCTGCCTTCTCGCCTTTGTTTGGCATTGGGCCTTTGTAGCCGTGTTGCGGATGGAAACTGTTGTTCACATTGCCGCGAAAGTTGCTCGCGCCATGAAACCATGGTCCGGCGCCGATGAATACGTCCCCCTTGAACCATTCCGGCCCGTAGTAACCCGAAGGAGCGCAACTATAGGGCGCGGCGTCATAGTATCCGTAGGGACATTCGGGGGCTACACCGATATTGATGCTGACCTGAGCAACTGCCCCGGGGGCGATTGCCATGAAGCAACTGCCGGCAACGGCGGCTGACACCAGAAATGTAAATCGGCGCATATATTCACCTCGGATTTGGAAGTTCCAGAGATCTCATATCTGCACCGCGCGGTCTGTTCGGTAACGTACTCTATTGGCCGTTCGTCGACCAATCCCCCCGGCCGACGCCCGGCAGACGTTAATCCCGCAACACGGGGCCGCTCAAGCGTGGCCGACACCGAGGAGTTGTTCGACTGATCGAATCAACTCCTCGGTCTCGAACGGCTTGGTGAGGACTAGATGCGCTCCCGCCTCTTTGGCCGAGGCAAGATAGGCGGTGGTCGTTATCGCCGTTGGATGGTATTCCGTGACTCCGAAATTGCCGCCGCCGGAAATTGCGATGATGCGCACCGAGGGGAATGCCTTGCGTATCGATTCGATTGCCTCCACGCCGTTGACCTGAGGCATGATGATATCGGTGATGACGAGATCCGTCGGGTTGCGCGCGAGTTCGGCGAGCGCGTCCATTGCACTCTCGGCGGTACGGACCGAGTATCCCGCGAGATCGAGCACATATTTCACCGAATCGCGCACGTCCGGCTCATCGTCGACAACCAGAATGTTTTGCATCTTCGCCTCACACCACCAGCGCCGTTGGATTGCCAATTGGCTCGAGGCGGCCCACCGCCGGGAAAAATACTCGAAACGTCGTCCCGACGCCAATCTTCGAGTCGACTGCAATGCTAGCACCGAAACTCTCGACGATGCCATGGACCACAGAAAGCCCCAAACCTGCGCCTTGTCCGACGGAACGCGTGGTAAAGAACGGCTCAAATATGCGCTCGACCGTAGCCGCGTCCATTCCCCGTCCCGTGTCGCGAACCCACAATTCCACGCGTGGCCATGGTATCCCAGGTTGGTCGGCATGTTCTTGATATCTCAGGCCAATCGTCAATGTGCCTTTTGCGCCCTCCATCGCCTGGTAGGCGTTGGTGCACAAGTTCGTCAGCAAGTGCGCTGCGAGCGTGGCATCGGCTCTCACGAAGGGAAGCGATTCGTCGATCTCGGTCCATATCTCGATGGTCGGCGGGGCAAGCACAGAAAAAAGGTGCAGAGCCTCGCCCACCACCTCTCGCAGGTCGATCAGCGCGAGCTTCGCTTCGCCGAGCTCGCGGCTAAATGTCAAAATCTTCTTCACGACATCCTTCGCACGGCGCGCGGCCGCAAGCACCCGCTCGAGATTCGCGCGTGACGCGGCAGCCGGCGGCAAATTCCGCATTGCCGCGTCGGTAAAAAGCATGATGGGAACCAGCACGTTGTTGATTTCATGAGCTATGCCGCTTGCGAGCGTACCCACTGTCTCCAATCGTTGGCGGTGCCTCAATTGCTTCTGCAATTCCTCGCGCCTGACTTCGGATATTTCCTTTTCCCTGATCTTCGCCTCGAGCCGGTCATTCACACCCACCAATTCACGGCGCATGGCTTCGAGATCCACTGCCAATTCATGCAGTTCGCGAATGCCGGTGTTGACGTTGAGCGCCCGCGTGTAGTCGCCGGAGGAGATGGCGCGAGAGACGGCCTGCAAGCGTTGGATTGGGCGCGACAGGCGATAACTCAGAATGATGGCGATGGCGATCGCCATGGCCAGATATCCCGCCAACAGCCAAAGCATTCGAGTCAGTGCAAGCTGGATTCTCTCCTGCGTAGGCTCCTCGTCGAAGCCCAAGCGTAATTCGGCATGATGGCGCGCGTGAACGATTGGCCGCTCGACGAAGTAAATGCCGTCGCCCCCTTCACCAAACCTCAAATCCGTGGAACGTGGCGTCTTGATATCCGACGATCCATACAGGCTGCGGATACTGCGGCCTCCCTCATAGAGCTCCGCATAGCGGGCCCCGCCGTGAGTGATCGCGAAGTCGAGCAGGTCTTCGATTCGCTTCCGGGAGTCCAATGCCACCCCGACCTCGAATTCGTCCGCAAGCACCCGTGTAAAGGTCCTGGCATGCTCGACGAACAAGTCCTCGTGGCTTTCTCGAATCACGTAACCCATGCCGAAATAGAGCGCCGGTAGCAGCACCAAGTGCACCACCACCACCCAGGCGGTGACGTAGATCCAAAAGGTTGCCCTCAGTCGTGCCATGAGACCCCCGCATGATCTTCACATCAGCATTGTGCTCGATATCCTGGACGCTGGCCCACGAGTTTGAAGCTTGCAGGGGAGAGTCAATGGCCATAAGCTACGTCCAGTTATCGTAAAGGGCTCGAACGGATCGTTGAGACGGCAAGTCCTGAAGATGGAAACGGTGACGATGTCGGACGGAGCCGGAAGAAGGACGGGATCGCTGTGATGCCAAAAAAATACAAAGAGCGCGCGCGGGGGCTTCCACACCAATCTCCCCGGCTTCGCGTCGTTCTGGCCGATGACCAGACGATTCTTCGCCACGGCCTGCGAGCAACCCTGGATGCCGAGCCCGATTTGGAGGTCATCGGTGAAGCAAGCAATATGCAGGACGCCATCGCATTATCTCGGCGCTTATTGCCGGATGTGGTGATCACGGATGTCGCCTTTTCGAATATCATCGAAGTTCAGGCTATAAGCCGGCTGCGGCGCGAATGTGAAGGTGTGCGCGTGCTGCTGCTTACCGGCCATAGTTGCCAAGAATGCATGCGCGCCGCGATGACAGCGGGTGTCCACGGCTACATCCTCAAACATTCGCCATTCGAGGACCTGCTTCGCGCGATCCGCGCGGAGGGGTCTGACTATGAACATTCTGAACTGCCCTTGCACGCTACGGCCAAGCAAGGGCGTTCGACCGCGCAATCCGCCAAGGCGCAGATTGCTGAAATGACGGCGCGCGAACGTCAGGTGCTGATAGGCGTTGCGTTGGGATATTCCAACAAGCGAATTGCCGGGAATCTCGGGCGCAGTGTCAAGACCATCGAAAAACATCGATTCAAGATGATGCACCGGCTGGGGCTGCAGAACGCGGCGGCTGCGACGCGCTATGCGATGGACAACGGTCTGCTGCACGCCGATGACGGCGCAAAGGAGCCGGGCCCGGAGCATGGGTCCGCCGGGGCCGGCGCATCGCCGCAGCAAGCCCCCCGCTCGCAACGGCGAACCCGCACCGAGGACTAGGTCTCTGGTCGTGGGAAGCTTCAAGACTCTGCCTTGAGCAACGCCAACTCGCGGCCTTGGCCTTGCTCTCTGGGCTGCTGCTCGCTCGCCGCCTGCGCGGCCGCAGATGGCTGCAGCGCCCTGGGATAGCTTGGCCCGGGAAGTCGTTCCAGGCGCAGCGAATTCAGTACCACCAGCAGACTCGAACCGGCCATGACGGCAGCCGCCAGGATCGGCTGCAGCAGGCCAAGCGCGGCACAGGTCAGCGCGATCAGGTTGTAGCCGAACGCCCACGCCAGGTTGGCGAGGATGGTGGAACGTACCGCACGCGCCCGGCCGACCACCCAGGGCAACAGCCAGAGGCCGTCCGCAGGCAGCACCAGATCTGCGGTTTCGCGTGCCAGATCGGTGGCCGAGCCCACGGCGATGCCGACATCGGCGCAGGCCAGACCGGGACCGTCATTCAGGCCGTCGCCGACCATCGCTATCGCGCCGTGGCGTGCTCGGTACTGATCGAGAGCCACCCGTTTGGCCTCCGGCAACAGACCGGCTTGCCATTCATCCACGCCCACCGTGGCCGCAACCCGCGCGGCTGCGCCGGCGTGATCGCCGCTGAGCAACGTCACCCGCAGTCCGAGGCCGTGCAATGCGTCGATGGTCGCTCCCGCCTCGGGCAGCGGTGTGTCGTCAAACGACAGCACGGCGCGCGCGCGTCCGGCGCGAGCATTCTCGCTCCAACCGACGAACACCACCGAATGGCCGGTCGATGCCATCTCCTCGGCGCGCGCGGACAGCGCCGGCGGCAGCGACCAGCCCAGCTCGCACATCAAAGCCGCACTGCCGGCCGCGACGGATTCGCCGTGGACAACTCCGCGCAACCCGCGCCCAGGCACGATCTGCACATCCCCGGCGAGGATCGGTTCGAGCCCACGCGCGCCGGCGGCCATCGCGATGGCGCGTGCCAAACCATGCTCGGAATGCCGCTCCAGACCCGCCAGTCGGGCCAGTACCTCCTCCTCCCCAACGCCGTCGCTCGCAAGATCGACGAGCTTCGGCCGGCCCACAGTGAGCGTGCCGGTCTTGTCAAAGGCGATCAAGCGCGTCCCGGCCAGCGCTTCGAGCGCGCCGGGGCTGCGAACCAGACAGCCATGCCGGGCCAATTGTCCGATACCGAGCGAGTGCGCCATCGGCGCGGCCAAGCCGACTGCGCAGGGACAGGCCACCACCAGCACCGAAAGCGCAGTGAGCATGGCCTGGTCGATGGGCATGCGCGGCACCCAGTAGGCCAGGGTTATGCCGGCGAGGGCCAGCACGATGGGCACGAAGGCGCCCACCACGCGATCGGCGATACGCTGCGTACGGCTCGACTGCCGTAACGCGTCGCGCACCGAGCGGCATATTTGCGCCCAGCGGCTCTCGCCGCCGGAGCCGCTGCTGCGGATCAGCAACGGACCGTCGAGATTGATGCTGCCCGCGAGCACCGCGGCACCGACCGCTTTCGCGACCTGTCTGCTCTCGCCGGTAATCACCGCCTCATCGGTGTGCGAGCGACCCTCCACGATCAGGCCGTCGACCGGGATGCGCTCGCCCGGCTTGACCCGGATCAGCATCCCGGCACGCACCTCTCGTACCGGGCGGCGATGCTCTTGTACGCCTTCAACCACCGTCGCCAATTCGCTTTCGGCGGCCAGCAGCGGTGCCAGGTCGCGCGACGCCCGCGCGCGCCCCGCCGCCTCGAGATACCGGCCGAGCGTGAACAGCATCAGCACCATCGAGGCGGTATCGAAATAAAGGCGGCCGCCCCCGTGGAATACGGCGAGCGTGGAGTAGGCATAGGCGGCAAGGCTGCCGAGGACGATGAGCGCCGAGGAGGTCAAACGCCCACGCCGAGCCTGCGACCAGGTTTCGCGCAGGAAGGGTTCGCCGAGGATCAGTACCGCCGGCGTCGCAAGCCCCCAGAGAAGCAGGTGAATCGTAGGCAGCACCCGCCGGTCGGCACCGGCGAATGCCCCCGAGTACACCAGCAGGCTGAAGAGCATGATGTTCATGGACAGAAAGCTGCCCACGCCGAGACGTACCAGGAACCACGCCGCCTCCGACGCATCGCCACTGCCGCTCTTCACCTGGTGGGCGATGCAGCAGCCATAACAGCAGAACTGGCAGCCCTCACCGTTCACCGTACGCGCGAAGCCCCGCCGGCCGACCGGCAGCAGGCAGTGGCGGCACAGAGCGTCGGGGAGCGGCGTCATGCGAAATGCCAGAGATGGTGCAAGCCATGGCCGCCCGCCATCGGCACGACACCGCGGCTGAGGGTGATCAGGCCCAACGCCAGAATGAAGCCACCGGCCAGCCGCACACCGCGCTGCCGCCATCTCGGCGCCAGCAGCCGGCCGAGGCTTCCCATCGCGAGCATGGCTGGGAAAGTGCCCAGGCCAAATACCGCCATGGTGAGACAGCCGGACAGCACGTCAGCGGTACTCGCAGCCTGGGCGACCATGGCGTAGACCAGGGGACAGGGCAGAAAGCCGTTGAGCACACCGAAGGCAAGCGGCGCGGCGTGCCCGGGCGTGCGCAGCAGGCCCCGTAACGAGATCACGAGCGTCGAGCCGCCAAAGCTGCTCGTGGCGCGGTGCCAACCTCGCAAGCCGAAGAAACTCAGCGCCATGATGATCATCAGCAGCCCGGCCATCACGGCGAGAGCACGCTGCCCAGCGTCAAGCGACGCGCTGAGAAACGAGGTTCCCTGGTCCGTCCGCAATCCCAGGGATGTACAGAGCGCCTGGCCCAGGCCGCCGGCAAGCCCCCCGAGGAAACAATAAGTCGTCAGCCTGCCCGTGTTGTAGAGCACATGCCGCACCGAGGTGGCGCCGGCGCCGCGCGGATCCGCCCCCAATGCGCAGGCGAAACCTCCGCACATGCCGATGCAATGAAAACTGCCCGCGAAGCCGGCGAGGAACAGCAGCGCGTAGTAGGTCATGGTCGGTGTTCCCGGACCAACCGCCCGCGACAGCGGAGGCCAAGCGACGGTGCGTTATTTTCTTCGCGCCAACAAAGCGAGCCAGATGAAGAACCCAATCGTAAAGATCGCGAAGCCGACGAACGCGACTTCCTGCTGCACGCTGGCCCGGGCCAGCGAGAATCCAGTTTCAGCCAGCATGGTTTCGTCCTCCTCAGCCGGTAACGGTGCGGATCACGTTCATGACGAGTTCAAAACCCAAGAACATCAGGTTGATGACGGCGACTCCAAAAATTATTTTAACGCCCTGCATAGCTTTACTCCGCTTGAGAAACGCCAATTAGCCGACCCGGCCCGGCCCTACTCCGCCCCAGTAGGTCACAATGTAGTAGCAGGCCCAAAAAAACAGACCGAAATACACAAACAACAACCAGACCGGAATGACGCCCTCGTGCGCCTCGATGGAGCCGCCGGCATACTCATGCAGGTCGTGCGTCTCGTGCCCTTCGTTCTCAGCCTTATGTCCCGTCAACGTGGTGTTTGATTCGGTCATATGCCATCTCCGCGTGATAGAAGTTGAGGGCTGCCTGGTCGGTCTCACTCAGGGCTCCCGCCATGACCCCCCAGATGAAGATACAAGTGGACCCCAATCCCATCAGAATTGCGAGTGCATACGGGCCCAGGACTTCGTATTCCGCCATGGCTTAGCTTACTCCTCGGAACGGATGATGTACGAGCCGGCCGCGACGGCCGGCCCTAGGGTCCCAGCAGCCCATAGGCTTGCTCCGGGCCGGGCGTCTCCAGCTTTGGATTGTCCAATGCCTCACGAACCGTCGCAGAGATCGTCAACGGCTCCCCGGTGAGCGGGTCAGTGAAGGCGGACAGCGACAGAATGTAATAAGACAGCGCCCAGCGATCCGCATCCGAGAACGAATCGTGGAAGGAAGGCATCGGTGTTCCGCTCAAGCCCGTGGAGATGGTCCTATAGATGTCGGTGACCGCAGGACCGGATTTAAACTGGCCGCTGGTGAGGTTCGCGGGATGGATGGTGAATCCCGGATCATCCGTCAACCCGGCCGCCTTCTCGCCGTCGCCTTTACCCGTGTTGCCATGGCATTCCCAGCACTTGGCCTGTACCCAGACTTCCTTGCCGTGAGTGATCATGGCCGTCGTAGCCGGCGGTGGCGCGGGAATATACAGCGGCTGACCGGGCGGCGCATTGACGAAGAAATATGCGGGCCTCTGGGGATCGGAGCGGTCCACCGCCAGTACGTACTTGATGTATTGGATCACCGCGAGTCGATCATTGAGGGGCAGGTCGTACCAGGGTGGCATCGCAGTGCCGCGCACCCCGCGCGTGATGGTGCGCAGCATGTCGCCATCGCTCGGCAAGGGGTCCTCGGTCAGCCTGAACTTGAATACCCCCTGGGTGAAGTTGCGCGGACGCTGCTTGTACAGGAAGGTCGCGGCCGGCCCATTGCCGTCGCCATGCACGCCATGACAACCAACACAGCGGCGTTCGTAGACCTCTTTGCCGTAGTCGATCCATTCTTGCGAGCGCGGCAGCGTGATCCCGGCCGCCTCGAACTGCTGCGGCTCGAACAAATCCCGCCACTTGCCGCGGTTCATCCCCAGCTTCTGCACGTAGGCGATCAGACCCTCGACCTCTTTGGTCTCGATGACCAGTTTGACACTGCCGCCGGCGTACTCGTTGTTGGGCGTAAACACCACGGGGTATTTGCCCTGCGCGACCATAGGCACGAACAGCAGCCCGTCGGCATTGGGCGTGATCTTCACCTGCTCCTTACTCGCGAAGTCGAACAGCCTTTCGGTCATTGCATTTCGCTCGAGCGTGGCACCCGAAGCGTCTTTGACGATCTTTACCGGTTCGGACGGCGCATTGAACAGACCGGAATACGGGTCCATGACCGACTCGGGCGTCAGCATCCGTGGATTCCAGAAATGCGCCAGATGCCACTCATCGCTGTATTTGAGGCCCTCTCGGGTCAGGTCCGGACCGATGCGCCGTGTGCCGAACATATGCGGCACGTCATAGGCATATTCACCCGCCTCGCTCACCGGGCCCCAGCGACGCGTCTCGCCGGTCACAGGCCGCACGTACTGGGAATGGCAATACCAACAGCCCTCTCGCAGATAGACATGCCTGCCTAGGTTCTCGAGGGGCGTGTAGTCGGTGGCCGACGTTTCCATCCATTTGAGTTGGCCGATATCGTTGCGGATCACGGCCGTCACGTGGTTGGTGGTTGCCGAGGGTTCGAAAAACGGCAGCACTCCCTGGGTGACCAAGGCGAGGAAGAAAAAGCCGACTCCGGCCACCAGTGCAACAAAGCGTGCGTTCATCTTGCAGGCTCCCCGGCCACAAACGCCGTCCCGCTGTCCGGCGCAGAACTTTGAGTCCTAAAGCCGATCGCCGTATCCGACCTCTTCAGCGCGGTCATCATGAGATTGATGATCAGCAGCGACATCCCGATATCCATCGAAATCCCCGCCAGTGTGCGTATCAGCCAATAGGCCCGCATCTGAACCACCGTGTCGATCCACTCCACGCCGTTCATCCATTGGAAGCCCTGCTGCAGGCCGGCGGCGCTCAGCACGAGACCCATGATGGAGATGCCGCAGGTGATCAGCCAAAACGACCAGTTGCCCATCTTGAAAGACCACAGTTCTCGCCCGCACATGCGCGGCCAGAGATACAGCAATCCGCCCATCGCCCACACGACAAAGGTTCCGAAGACCGTGAGATGCGAATGTGAAATCACGAAGTCCGTGAAATGGGTTGGCTGCTGGACCGAGCGCAACGCCTCGGTCGAGCCCTGAAAGCACCCGACCAGGTACATGAGCGAGCCCATGATCAGGAATTTCGCCGACAGGTTCGACCCGAACTCACGCCAGCGTCCCTTCACGGTGCCGAAGAAGTTGACCAGCACGGTCCACACCGGAATGATCAGAAACATGGAGGTGATGATCGCCAGCGTCTCGGCCCAATCGGCGATCGGGCTGTAGAGATAGTGGTGAATACCCACGAAGGGATAGAACAGCGCAAGCGACCAGAACCCGACCAGCGAGAGCTTATGAGCGTAGAGCGGATTGCGCACACTGAGCGGTAGGAAGTAGTAGATCAACACATAGCCCGCCGGCGTGATCCACAGTCCGACGATGTAGTGAATGTAAAGTCCGTGGAACGCCGCGCTGTTGATGCCCGCGATCGTGTAGGGCAGGATGAAGCTGCCCAACACCAGATTCAGCGATGTCCACACGAAGGCACCGATCAGATACCAGAGTGACACATAGAGCGACGGATCGAGGCGCCGGCCGATCGTAGTCAGAAACTGCAAGGTGGCGATGACCGTGCAGATGAAGATCGGAATTTCGGCGAGCAGCGGCAACTCACCCGCTTCGAGACCGTGATTGTAGCCGAGGGGCAATGAGAACAGCCCGGCGGCCAGGAACACGTTCCACACCCAGGCGACGAGCACGCCGTAGCGATTGAACGCCACCCGCACGCCGCACAGGCGCGGCACCAGGTAGTAGCACTCGCCGATGAACAGGCCCGAGAACGCGCCCATGATGACGCCATTGACGTGCACCGGGCGAAGCCGCCCGAAGGTCAGCGCCAAGTGCGTCCCGAGATAGTCGGGATAATTGAACAACCCGGATATCGTCGCCCCGACCGTGGGCGCGACCATCAGCCAGAACATGCCCCAGTAGAGCCATGTCCGCACCACCGGCCAATCGACCAGTGAATCCAGATCGAGTCCGGCGTACGGACCATGCAATGCGTCTGCTGTCGTCCCTGCTGTCGCCTCTGGCATGAGCTCAACCCCGTAATTCGATGTATCTGGTCTGTAGCGAACCAAGCGGGCCTATATTCCGGAGAATTCGCAGCGGCTGAGCCGTCTTCGTGCGCGACTTCGCCTGAGGGTATCTTTACTTAGGTGCGAGCTGGATGTCGGCGGTCACCGTCTTGCCTGCAGTCACCGTGACCGGCATTGATTTCTCGCCCGCGGCTTCCTGCCATGCCACAAGAGTGTAGGTACCGGGCGGCACATCCTTGATCGTGAATTTACCGTCGTCTCCGGTGGTCGCAAAATAGGGATGGTCAAACTCCCAGATCCATGCGTGCATCCACTCATGCGCGTCGCACTTGACCTTGATCAACTGCGGGGTTGCCGGCAACGGCTTGGTGACCGAGAACCCCTTGAAGGGCAACGCGATATTGTAGATAGTCGCATTGGTAACGCTGTTTTGTGGATGCGTGTTATGCAGAACCGGATCTTCGGAGGAAATCGTGATTTGTTGACCGACGGTTGCAGCCTGCACCCGCGGCTTGAACATGCAGTGGGTATTCACCAGAGAAATGGCAACGGGCTCGGTCGGGAGTGCCTTGCCCGTGGTGACGTCCTTGAGGTACACCTCGACGTTCTGAAGACCGCCATCTTTACCGACCACATACACGGGGTTCGGTATTGAGTCACCGCAATAGTCCTGGTTCTTGGTGACCTCGATGGGAGCGATGGTGGGCGCCGTGCCAGAGAGCTTTACCACTCCCTGGATGGTGCCTCCATTGGAGACCGTAATGACTGTATACGCTTCCGCGACAGCCAGTTGCGTCAGCAGCAGTGTGCCCATTATGACTACCGCGCTACGCACCCCAAGGCGCATCTTCGGGGAGGTTTTCAGCAGATATCGTCCGACCGCCAATTCTTTCATCATCCCCCCCCAATGCAATTTCTATTTACCCTGGATCGCTTTATTTTCTGGGTGAATCAATCGCGGACAGTGCCATGGTGCATCGCGTTCGAAGTCGTCGCAATGGGGACATATACCCGCGAATTCGGCAGATACGTAGAACTACCCAGTTGCTGCTTTCGGACATACGGCCGAGGAACTCTTGATAGTTGAATCTGATCGAGACAGCATTCGCCTCATTGTTTCGTCGCGCGCCCTGGTGGTGGGCGGCGGCGCCCCGCTCAGGTTCTTCGGGTAGACCGGGCTCAGGCTCTGTATGAAATGCACCAGATCCCAAGCCTCGGCGGGACTGATCGAATCGGCGAACGAAGGCATCGGCGTGCCGTTCAGGCCGCCAACGAACACTCGATAAATGTTAGGTCCGCTGTCACCACACTTGATGTGGCCTTCGGTGAGATCATACGGCACGATGGGGTTGCCCCAATCATCCATGAGATCATCTGCCGACGGGCCGTCACCCTCACCGGCATCGCCATGACATTGCGCGCAGTTGAATTTTTCGTATATGGCCGCGCCGCGTTCCACGGATTTGGGTGTGTACGGAGGTTCGGGCGGAATGGTAATCGTCGGCTCAGGCTTCTCGGTCGCAAAGCGCGGCGAAAAAGTCTTGATGTAGGCGATGACATCGAGCCTTTGGGCATGGCTCAACGTAGTGGCAAAGCTTGACATGGACGTGCCATACAGACCTGTCATCAAGACTCTTTCGAGATCGGCATCGGTGGGCAACGAGCCCGACGGCGTGGTGCGCCACTTGAAAGTACCCTGCCGGAAATCGCGCGGCACCGGCGTCGTTGCTTCGGAAAAGTGACCCTTGCCGTCGCCCTGTTCTCCATGGCAGAGGACGCAGTACTTCTCATAGACGACTTTACCCTGCTGCGCGTTTCCCACTTCCTGTGCGCAAACCGGGCCCGCCAAAAGCAACAGCGTGACTAGTGCTTCGCTTCCAATGAGCCTACAAGGTCGAAACATAGTCGACTACAGCAGCGATCTCATCATCGGTCATCTTTTCGGTGACGTGTTGCATGACCTTGTTTTCTCGCAGCCCACCGCGGTACTGGAACATCTGTATCGAAACATAGTCTGGATGCTGACCGGCGAGCCGTGGCTGGGTGTTGACTCCTTCCCCGCTGTGACCGTGGCAGACGGTGCAGGCCTCAATGTCACGATCCGGCGCGCCGTTTTCGTACATTACCTTGCCTTTGTCGGCGAGTGCGGGGTTGCTCGTCCCGCTGCCTTTTACAGATGGTTGCTTCGAGAAGTACTGTGCGACCCCTTTGATTTGCTCATCCGTAAGACCCCGGGCTATCCCCCACATGAATGCCCGCCCGCGGGGATCGCTACGACCACGTAACCTAAATAACTTCAACTCAGCCTCGATGTAGCCGGGCAGCTGCGCAGCCAGAATCGGGAAGAGCGGCGAGATGCTGACTCCATATTCGCCATGGCACTTGGAACACGCGTTATTGACGAGTGCCTTGGTGTCCATGGTGGATGGATCCGGCGGCACGATCAGAGTCGCCGAGTACGCGTCACGAACGGCCATTGCCGCGAGCGCAATCGCAGCGATACCAAGCGAGATTGTTGCCAGCTTGCGCATTAGAAGTCCATCCATAGTCCCACCACCCAGGTGTTGTTGTCCGAGGCTTTGACATCGGGAAAGCCTGGGGAATTGGGAAAGTTGGCGTGGCTCAGATTAAAGGGGCTTTGGTTGTTGGCCACCACCTGATAGGCATCGTACTGCAGGATGAGCCTGACGTTCAGCCAGGGGACGTAATCTAGCTCAAAGGTCTCGAATTGATTGGCCGGTGAGCCATTGCCCCCATTCGCGAGCGGATCGTACGTGCCGGTCGTCCGCGTGAAGCTCACGAGTCCGCCATAGTGACGATTACGGAAGTACTCGCCCGTGACCAAAAACTGCGTCAGCGTGTCCGTCGGATTGGTGTAGATCGGTGACGACGCACCGGTGAAGGTCGCCGCTACCAGTTGATCGCTGTTCTGTTGCCGCTCGTGGGTGACATGACCCAAAAAGCTAAAGATGTTGGATTGACCGTTGTACTGGTACTGCCAATCGACGCTGAGATCGGTATACCGATTGATGACTCCCGGGTTGAAGGTCTGCGTGGGCGTGTAGGTATTACCTGCTAAAGCGGCAGCCGCCTGTTGCTGCGCCGAGATGTAACCGACCGATGGAATCCAGTTGACGTACAGCGCGCTGGCGCCGATCTCCGCGGAGTGGTAGCCCCAGTCGCGCTCGTAGGCGATGCGCGCGTAAGGCGCGAACCGATCGACGGCACCGCCATTGGCGGCAAGACTGACGCTGTCAACGGTGGGTGAATTGCCGCCGGCAACCGCAGAGTGATATGCCGACAATTCGAAGTACAGCGAGTCGTTAAAAAAAGCGTAGGCGCCGATACCGGCCACACTCCCAGGCCCCAAAGCATTGAGGATCGGCCCACTCGTCCCGGTGCCGCCGACGCCGCCGCTCGACAAGGTCACGGTATTGAAGTTCGGAATGGCATAGCTTCCGATTCCGTTCCAGACGTCTTGGAAGGTTAAATAGTTGTTGGCCGTGACGCCCCACACCCACTTGTTGTCGGCGGTGTGATCGCTGTATCGGATATCGATATTGTCGACCCCCACGCTGCCGGCTTGCCCGTTGTAGGTCAATTGCAACCAAGCGCCCACCTTATCCGAGACGGCTCCCGCGTACACCAGGCTGAACTGATCTGGAAACTGAAATGTATCGCTTTGCGCGTGGGCGGGATAAGGCTGACCGCTATCCGGCGGCGCCCGGTTGTAATGGTCGTAGCCCATTTGCGCGAGGATGGCGACTCCCGGCATATCGGTGAGCCACAACGTGTTCTTCTTGTGGTCATCGACGTCATTGACCAGCGGTGGTCTCGTGGTCAGCGTGTATCCGCTGAGCTTGAACCGTCGGCCGAATGCCGTGAGCTCGGGCGGCATCGTGTGGCAGGCCTCGCAGGCCAAACCCGTCTGCCGGGCGAAGGGTGGAATGGCGCGTGCCGGCTGAGCGACAAGCATCAGCGCTGATCCGCCTAGGACAACGGCGGTCAGGGCGCCGAGTCTTGATAACCTCACAGCAGCCAACCCTGACCTGAATTCGCGTTGGTCATCTTAGCATCCCCCTTCGGTCGCAATAGCCCGCTATTCAGATTTTGCCGCGGCCCTATATTTTTGGATTTTTCTGCCTAGCCTAATATCCTGCTTCCATAGTCACATCGCGCTTGGTGTTGTCGCAATGGGGATTTATACCCACACGTTGGGTGACTAGGTCGGAGCCCCACGACTTACTTCTTGGTTTGAATGAGCGACTTCATCGACCGGTGTGATCGCCGCACCAATGATGAGATGCGGCTCGATGGCAAGGCGTAGACGATACGAGTCCGTCGCAACGAATGACTAGCGACCCACGTTGGTCCCAAGCCGCGCGGCGGCACCAGCCGCCGATCAACCTCAATTAGAGGCAGGGAAGGTATCCCTCACCTTCGCTGAAATGGCATCAAGAAATGGACGACCCGCCAGGTCCGGTCGCTCTTTCTGAAGTTGCTTGGCATAACGCATTGCAAGCTGTGTTTTGGCGTAGTCTGTCCCGTACCACGGATTGTCTGATTTCCAACTCTTGAGTTCGGGAGTTTTAAGCTCCCGTGCAGGTTGATTCGCCGATTTCTCATGGTCCAATTGCTGGTGGAGAATCTCATTTTGCAGTCGCATGTTTTCCAATTGCTGCTGAATTTGCCGCTGTTGCTGATCTAGCTGGTTTTGGCGCTCCTGTTGCGTTTGAATCTGTTGTTGTTGTTGATCCAGCTGCTGCCGTAGAAGCTTCTGCTGATTACCTTGGCACTGGCCCAACGCAACACCTGACAACCCTGCACATGGGTCCGCTTGCTGGGCGTAAGCCGTAACGGAGAAAACGGCAAGGGGAAACGCCGCCAAATACCACTTCATATTCTTCTCCCTCCTGGCATTCACGCTATGCCAGATCGATCACAGCTTCAAGACATTTTTTTTGTAGAAATTGGCTTCTACGCGGCATGCTGCTGCAGCCCTCGGACCAGTGCGTCGAAGGCCACGCGGCAGCGCGGACTATTGCGCAGGTCCTCATGCATGGTAATCCAGGTTTCCAGCGACAGAGAGAATTGTCTCGGGAGAATCCGCATCATCGAGTCGTCGCGGCGCGCGATTGCCACTTGGCATGCGCCGATGCCGGCACCGGAGCGAATCAGCGCCAGCTGGGCGAGGTTATTGTCCGTGCGCATCGCGAAGTCTTCCCGTCGCCAGCCGCTCAATGCCTTGCCGGCGCTACGAACAAAGGCCGTCGTCTGATCGAAACCGATGAGGGCGTGCTTTGCCAGATCGGCGAGGTTGCTCGGAGTGCCGTGCCGCACAATATAGCGCTCATGCGCATACAGTCCTAACGCGATCTGGCCGACCCGGCGCGCGACCAGCAGTTCCTGCCGCGGGCGCAGCATGCGCACGGCGATATCCGACTCTTGGCGCAGAAGGTCCTGCACGCGGTCAGTGAGCACCAATTCCACCGTCAGACCGGGGTGCTCATCGCGCAGGCGGGCGATGATGGGCGGCAGCACTTCCACGCCGATGACGTCGCTGGCCGTGATCCGAACCGTACCCCGCACTCCCGTGCCCTGGCTCGCTGCGGCACGCTTCAGCGCGGCAGCCGTGCTGTGCATCGAATCGGCGTAACTGCGCAGCGATAGGGCGGCCTCGGTCGGCATCAGCCCAATTTGAGAACGCGTGAACAGTGCGAGGCCCAGTGACTTCTCCAGGGCCGCGACATGCCGTCCCACGGTCGGTTGCGCGACGCCGAGCGCGCGCGCCGCGCCGGAAAGCGACCCTTCATCGAGGACTGCACGGAATGTGCGGTAAAGCTCCCAAGCAATATCCGTAGCCATACATAAATGTATAGCAACTCGTACCCATTAGGCAATTCCATTAGTACGAGCGCACGCCCAGAATTCCCCCCGTCGGCAACCTAACGGAGAAATACGATGGTCGGTAGCGGTACGGTCTTGGTGCTGGGTGTAACGGGGGGAATCGGGGGTGAGGTGGCGCGTCAACTGCGGGACACCGGCTGGGACGTCCGCGGGCTGCAACGAGAGGCGGCTCAGCCGATCGAGCGGCGAAACGGCATCACTTGGATTCGAGGCGATGCCATGAATCGCGAGGACGTCATGGCCGCGGCGAGAGGCTGTTCGGTCATCGTTCACGCGGTCAACCCCCCGGGATACCGACGTTGGCCGGAGCTCGTACTGCCGATGTTGGACAACACCATCGCTGCCGCATGCAGCGTGCAAGCCACCATTGTGTTTCCGGGCACGGTCTACAACTACGGTCCCGACGCCCTTCCGGTGCTGACCGAGAAGTCTCCTCAACACCCGGTCACTCGCAAAGGTGCCATCCGGGCAGAAATGGAGCGCCGGTTGCTCGCCGCGAGCAGCCGCGGCGCCCGCGTCCTAGTCGTGCGGGCCGGGGATTTCTTCGGCGGTCAGGCGAAGAACAATTGGTTTTCGCAGGGGCTGATCAAGCCGCGCAAGCCGGTTACGGCAGTGAGCTATCCCGGCCGTCCGGGCGTGGGGCACCTGTGGTCGTATCTTCCCGACGTGGCGCGCACGATGATCGAACTGCTCGCGCGCCGCGATTCACTCGAAGCGTTCAGCGTGTTCCACATGGCCGGCCACTGGGATGCGGACGGCGGGCAGATGACCGAGTCGATCCAGCGAGTCGTTGCGCGCCGGACCGGCAGCAAGCCGCGGATCACGGGATTTCCGTGGTGGCTGATCGCAATGGCCTCGCCCTTCGTCACGACGTTCCGCGAGATGCGTGAGATGCGCTACCTGTGGCTCGAACCCGTGCGGATGGACAACGCGCGTTTGACGGCGGTTCTCGGGCGAGAGCCCCACACCCCGCTGGACGAAGCGGTCGAGGCGGCGCTGCTCGACCTGGGGAGCATCGCCGCCGTGAATCATCCTTGAAGCTGCCAATCGGTGCGGACGGCACCGGCCGGTCGTGGAACTACCGGGCTTGTCCTATGGTCTACGACGGAACCCGTAACGGTTGTCGACATCCCGAATAAGACCAGAGGCTTTAATCCAGAGGCTTTAATCCAGAGGCTTTAATAATGAGTTACACCATCGAAGTGAACGGCGTCAAGCGCGACGTGGATGCCGAGGGTGATACGCCGCTACTGTGGGTGCTGCGTGACATCCTCGATATGACCGGCACCAAATTCGGCTGCGGAATCGGCCAGTGCGGCGCATGCACGGTGCATGCCAATGGTTCGGCGGTCCGCTCCTGTCAATTGCCGTTGCACGCCGCGGTCAACCTGCACATCACCACCATCGAAGGCGTCGGCGAGACGGAAATCGGCAAAAAAGTCCAGGAGCGCTGGCTCACCCTGGACGTGCCGCAATGCGGATACTGTCAGGGCGGACAAATCATGTCGGCGACCGCCTTGCTCACGCGCACGCCTCACCCCACGGATGGGGACATCGATGCCGGTATGGCGGGAAACATCTGTCGCTGCGGTTGCTACACACGGATCCGCGCAGCCATTAAGCACCTTGGTGAAGCGCAAAACGCTTAAAGGAGTCACCCGATGGCAACCAATCCTTCTGATCTCGACATCTGCCCCCCGCAGAGCGCACTGTCGCGACGCGGCTTCCTGACGGCCAGCCTCGCCGCCGGCGGAGGCATCCTATTTGCCGCGACGTTTCCCTCGCTGAGAGGCACCGCCATGGCCGCGGGGGCCGACGCCGGCATGATCACGCTCTTTGCGCGCATCTCTCCTGCGGGTGTCGTGACCATCTTCGCGCCAAATCCCGAAGTCGGTCAGGGGACGAAGACCGCGTTGCCTATGATCTTTGCGGAAGAGCTCGATGTCGCGTGGAAGGATGTCGTGATCGAAATGGCGGACTATCAGGGCGGTAAAATGGGCAGCCAGTCCTCCGGCGGCAGCTACTCAACCCCGGCCAATTGGATGCCGCTGCGAAAAGCCGGTGCGGCGGGTCGACAGATGCTGATTAGCGCAGCAGCGGCGAAATGGGGCGTCCCCGCTTCGCAATGCTCGACTTCTGACGGCATCGTGAGTCATGCGCCGAGTGGCCGCTCTCTGACCTACGGCTTGCTGGCGGAGGATGCGTCCAAGCTGCCGCTGCCGGATCTCGAGAAAGTCCAACTGAAAGACGAATCGACGTTCAAGATCATCGGAAAATCAGTCGTCGATCCGGACAAAGCGCGGATTGTGAAGGGCCAACAGCAGTTTGGCATCGATGTCAAAGTGCCGGGCATGAAGTATGCCGTGTACCAAAAGGGTCCGGTTTTCGACGCGGCGGTCAAGAGCGCCAATCTGGATGAAATCAAGGCCATGCCCGGTGTCAGCCATGTGTTTGTGCTGCAGGGTTCTGCGCGCGCCATGGAGGTCGCCCCGGGAATGCCGGGACCGGGCATAGATGATGGCTTGCGCGGCGGCGTAGCCATCGTCGCCGATACTTGGTGGCATGCACAAACAGCGCGACGCAAGTTGCGAATAGACTGGGACGAGGGTCCGCATGCCAACGATTCGACCGCCGGCTTCGATGCGAAGGCCAAGGAATTGCTTTCGCAGGCACCGCAGGGACAGGTCCGGGTTGACGGGAATCCCGATGCTGCGATGAAAGGCGCAGCCAAACTCGTGCGCGCCACCTATTCATACCCGTTCATTTCGCACGCCACCATGGAACCGCAGAACTGCGTAGCTTCCTACCGGGACGGAAAAGTCGAAATCTGGGCCCCCACCCAAAATCCGGGGTCAGGACGCGCGGGGGTGGCCAAGCTGCTCGGCATCGATCCCAACGACATCACGATTCACATGATTCGAGGCGGCGGCGGTTTTGGCCGGCGGCTTGCCAACGATTACATGATCGAGGCGACCGCGATCTCGAAGCAGATCAATGGCCCGATCAAAGTGCTGTGGGCTCGTGAGGACGAGATGCAACATGATTTCTATCGGCCTGGCGGTTATCACAATCTGACAGCGGGACTCAGCAAGGACGGCCGGCTCGAGGTGTGGAACAATCATTTTGCCGGGTTCGCGCGCAACGAATATTTCGCCGGCTTGGCGGTCCCCAATCGAGACTCTTTTCCCGCTGGATTCATCGAAAACTACGCGCTGCGCACGTCTCGTATTCCGTTCAATGTTCCCGTGGGTCCGCTGCGCGCACCCGGCGATAACGCGCACGCGTGGGTATTCCAATCCTTCCTGGACGAAGTCGCGCACGCTGCCGGACGCGACCCGATCGACTTTCAGTTGGCGCTACTGCGAAATCCGAATCCCGGCGAGGGTGAGGGCAAACCTCCCGGTCGCTTTGGACCCGGCTTTATGGCCGCGCGCATGATCGCCGTCATCGAACGCGCCCGCGCTAACTCGAACTGGACTTCTCGCCACCATTTGCCGGCGCACACGGGAATGGGATTCGCCTGTTATTGGAGTCATGTCGGCTATGTCGCCCAAATCCATCAAGTAGCCGTCACTGCGGACGGCACGGTGACCCCGCAACAAATTTGGGTAGCGGTAGACGTCGGCAAGCACATAGTCAATCCGACGAATGCGGAGAATCAGATCATCGGATCCATCGTGGACGGTATGTCCGCGGCATTCGGACAGCAAATCACATTCCAAAACGGCCGGGTCCAACAAAGTAACTATGACAACTACACTCTGCTTCGAAACCGGAAAATCCCGCCGATGCACATCGAATTCATCAAGACGGATTTTCCGCCCACTGGACTTGGTGAACCCGCCTATCCATCCGCCCTGCCCGCACTCTGTAACGCGATTTTTGCCGCGTCCGGCCGCCGAGTGCGCAAGCTGCCGTTAAGTACGTCCCTGTTGAAGATCTGAATCTCAAAACTTGTAGCGCACGCCGATGGTCGGATTGATGTTCGTCGAATAGAAGTAACCGCTGGCCACGCCATCGTGCACGCCGCTGTACATGGCGCCCGCGTAAGCGTCGAAGTGCTTGTTGAATCGGTAGTCCGCGTCGAAGGAAAAGGCCTCCAAGCTGCCGCTGCAAGTGCTGTGCGCGGACGTCGAGCAGCCCGCCTGCGTTCCGGTACCGTAGGCGTTCTGTTGATAGCCGTAGTAAGCCGCGGTCAGGTCGAGGCCGGGAACGAGGGTGTAGCGAACGCCGGTCCAATACACCTGGACGGTCTTCGGATTTTCATAGGCATTGTTGGTGACGAACGCGAGCACGTATCCGCCGATGTCCTCGAATCCGGCGCTCAAGGGGTCCGCTGGATTTGCATACTTGATGTGCATGTAGCCGGCAAAGAACTTGAGCGGGTCAAAGTTGTACAACGCCATGAGCGAATACGTCGTATTGTCCGAAATGGTCGCCGCCAGAGCATTCGATGACGAATAGCCCAACGCCGGAAGTTTGGCCACTTGAGCGGCAGTCAAGGATGACGCCGTGATGGCGCTGTCGACCTTCGAATAATACGCATCGACCGAGAGACCCGCGTATTGACCGCCTACATCAGCCTGGACCGCCGTGTTGGCTGCCCCATTGGATCCATTGGTCTTGTACAGGGCGGCGATGTGCACCCGGTCGTTGAAGCTTATGGAGTACTTGGCAGTCGAATCAAGCCGGTTGTCTTCATTTGTGCCGCCACCGGAATACGTGTTCGACGCACCGACTAGACCAAAGGCCGTCGCGCCGTAATTGGGATCGTACTTGATGCCGCCCTCCGAGAGCAGCGTCTGCTGTCGGCCGAAGGTGAGGGTTCCGAATCGCGCCGAACTGAAGCCCACATAGGCAGTCTGAAAAGCCTGGCCCGCCGAACTGCCGTCGAGACCGATGCTTTGGCTGGTCAAGGATCGGCCATTGTTCACGGCCAACGACTTCAGAGAATCGGCGATTTCGCCGGACTGGGGATTGAAGAAGGTCTCCACCCGGAAAACGGCCGACCATTCCTCGTTCAGGGGCTCGACTCCCTGCAGGCCGATTCTCGACTGGCCCATGTTGCTGGGTGTGAGACCGTTCGCCGATCCGTAATCGTTCTGGCGCACGATGTTTCCACTGGCGGCCGGACGGAAGGGAGTGAACGGAGCACTGTGCGTATCGTATTGGAAACCGATGTCGATGACGCCGTACAGCGTGATGCCATTCCATGTGAGGGCCTCATCGCCGGTGATCCCCGGTCCGGTCTTTTGCTGTGCGGATGCCGGCGCCGAAGCGCCCATGGCACCCATCAGGGCCAGTGCGCACCATCCCGATAAACGCAATCCACTCATGCAATTCATCAAATCTCCCTATTCCGTTGGCGGTGTATTCTTGACACCCAGTAATATGATAGGGATTGTATGAATTAGCACCGGCATCGGAAATACCGAGTTGCACCTAACAAATGCCGAATAGGCATAAGGCCGCTGAAAGAAGAAGGACTGACGCATGCTCTCGCAAAAAACCCGTTACGCACTCAAGGCCTTGCTGGAACTTGCCGCGCTTCCCGCCGGCGCTACGTTATCGTCCGCGGCAATTTCTGCGCGGCGCACAATTCCGTCCAAGTTCCTCGAAGCGATTCTCGTCGAATTGAAACGCGACGGCCTGGTTCGCGGACAGCGCGGGAGAGGCGGCGGCTATCGGCTTGCGCGCGGCGCTGCGGAAATCTCCTTCGGCAACGTGGTCCGGCTGATGGAAGGTCCGCTGGGCCTGATTCCCTGTGTCAGCGTGACGCAGTACCAGCGGTGCGTGGACTGCACTGCCACCCGGGCTTGCGAGCTGCAAAAGATTTTTCGCGTGCTGCGCGACAGTACGGCAACGATTCTCGATGGCTGGTCACTGGCCGATGCGCGCGGCAAGGCGGGCCCGGCGGAAGCTCGGGTGAGCGCATCGCGCAGACGGCGAAATCTTCCGCGAAATTGATCAATGCCATAGTGACCTAAGTGGCATGGACGAACGTTTCCGCGGAAACGCTAATTCATCCACACTCTGGATATATCTCACAATGAATTGATTTAACGGCATAAATAGTGTGACTGCTGCCCACCGGACGCACATCGCGTAGTATCGTCCGCATGAATTCTAGGCGGCAGACGGCCACGCTGGAGCTTGCGGAGGGGACGCTCCAAAGGCTTGGCGACGATGGCGAGTTCGCTCTATACCGTGCCTGGTACCGGAGCGCACCCAGCGGAACTCCGCGACCAGCGCTGGTAGTTGCACCGCTCCGGGAGCATACCGCGCCACGAAGTCTTCGCCGTATGGAGCACGAATATTCGTTGCGAGCCGAGCTGGATTCCGACTGGGCTGTCCGGCCTCTCGCACTCGCAGCGCACCAAGGCCGTCCTGCGCTGGTGCTCGAGGACCCCGGAGGAGTACCTCTGGGCCGTCTGGTTGGAACGGCGCTTGAGTTGCGACAATTCCTTCGTGTCGCCATTGGGCTGTCGGCCGCGCTCGGCCGGGTTCACCGGAACGGACTCATCCACAAGGACATCAAGCCCGCCAACGCTCTCGTGAACCCTGCGACCGGCCGGGTGTGGCTGATGGGCTTCGGGATCGCATCGCGGCTGCAACGCGAGCGTCAAGCGCCCGACCCACCGGAAATTCTCGCCGGAGCACTCGCCTACATGGCGCCCGAACAGACCGGACGAATGAATCGTTCGATCGACTCCCGCAGCGACCTATATTCACTCGGCGTCACGCTGTATGAAGTGCTGACCGGCAGTCTGCCGTTCACCGCATCCGATCCGATGGAGTGGGTGCACTGTCATATCGCAAGACAGCCGGTACCGCCCGCCGTCCGGTCGAAGGATGTCCCGGCCCCAGTCTCTGCAATCATCTTGAAGCTCCTCGCCAAAACCGCCGAAGAACGCTATCAAACTGCGGCCGGTGTCGAAGCCGACCTCAGGCGGTGCCTCGATGAATGGGAGACCAAGAGACGCATCGACCCTTTCACCCTCGGCACGCACGACACTTCAAACAGACTTGTCATGCCCGAGACACTGTACGGGCGTGACCAACAGCGCGAGGTCCTGCTGGCCGCCTTCGACCTCGTGGTCGCCACCGGAACACCGGTGCTGGTTCTGGTGTCCGGCTATTCCGGAATCGGCAAATCTTCGGTCGTCCATGAGCTGGACAAAGCTATCGTCCTCCCGCGCGGAATTTTCCTTTCCGGGAAATTCGACCAGTACAGGCGGGATATTCCGTACGCCACGTTGGCTCACGCGTTCCGGATCTTCATTCGCCAGATCCTGAGCGAGAGCGAGTCGGAGGTCGAGCGTTGGCGGGAGGCGATTCAGAAATCCGTTGGCCCGAATGGCCAACTCGTCGTGAGCCTCATCCCCGAGCTCGAGCTCGTCATCGGCAAGCAGCCGCCCGTTGCAGCCCTCCCGACCACGGACGCCGAAAGCCGTTTTCACATGGTGTTCCGATCCTTTCTGGCTGTCTTCGCCTGCAAGGAGCACCCGCTCGCCGTTTTTCTCGACGATCTCCAATGGTTGGATGCGGCGACCCTCAAGCTGCTCGAGCACCTCATGACGCATCCTGACGTCCGTCACCTCCTCCTGATCGGAGCCTTCCGTGACAACGAAGTCAGCTCCTCTCACCCTTTGATGCAGACTCTGGATGCCATTCGCGCAACCGAGGCCGTGGTGCGTGACATCGCTCTCGCGCCTCTTTCGCTCGGCGACGTGACCCAATTCGTCGCTGACACTCTGCATTGTGCGCACGCGTCTGCCGAGCCGCTTGCCCGGCTTGTGCACGACAAAACGCTGGGCAACCCTTTTTTCGCGATCCAATTTCTCACCGAGCTGGCTGACGAAAGGCTGCTTGCCTTCGAACCGGACGCTGCCGCCTGGAAGTGGGACTTGGCTAGAATCCAGGCCAAAGGCTACACCGACAATGTGGCCGATCTCATGGCCGGCAAGCTGAAGCGGTTGTCCGACGCAACGCAGGAACGACTCAAGCAACTTGCCTGCCTGGGGAATGCAGCCGAGATCGCCACTCTGACCTTGGTTCACGGGCTATCGGAAGAGGAGATCCACGCGGCACTCTGGGAGAGCGTGCGCATGGAACTGATCGTCCGGCAGGACGGCGGCTACGCGTTCGTCCACGACCGCGTTCAGGAGGCGGCCTATGGACTCATCCCGGAACGTGAGCGTCCCGCGATTCATCTGCGGATCGGCCGGGCGCTCGCGGGTCAAACCCCCTCGGAAAGACTCGGGGACAGTATCTTCGAGATCGTGAATCAGCTCAACCGCGGCGCAGAGTTGATCACTGCCCGGGAAGAGCGGGAGCGAGTCGCCGGGTTGAACCTGATTGCCGGGGAGCGGGCTAAAACATCAACGGCCTACGCTTCGGCGCTGACCTATTTTGTCGCGGGCCGGACGCTGTTGCCGGACGACGCCTGGGAGCAGTTATATCCGCTCACGTTCGCGCTGGAGTTTCACCGCGCGGAGTGCGAGTTCCTGATCGGTCAGGTGGCGGCTGCGGAACAACGGCTCGCCGCGCTCGCGGCGCGTGCCGCGACTCTGGTCGACAATGCCGCGGTAGCATGCCTGCGCCTGGAGCTGTACACGACCTTGGACCGCAGCGATCGCTGCGTCGATCTGTGCGTGGAGTATCTGCGGCGCATCGATGTGCAATGGTCGCCGCACCCCACCAAGGAAGAAGTGCGGACGGAATACGATGAGATCTGGCGGCGCATTGGCAGCCGCTCCATCGAGGACCTGGTCAACCTGCCGGTGATCCGCGATCCGGAGTGGCGCGCGACCCTGGATGTCCTCGCCCAAGTCGTCACACCGGCCTTGTTTACGGACGACAATCTGCTCTGCCTGGTCCTGTGCCGAATGGCGAATATTAGTATCGAGCACGGCAACAGCAGCGCATCGTGTTTCGCCTATGTCTGGCTCGGCATGATCGTGGGCCCGCACTTCAACGACTACCCCACGGCGTTCCGCTTCGGACAGCTCGGCTTCGAGCTGGTCGAGCGGGGCGGCCTGGATCGCTTCAAAGCCCGTGTCTACATGTCCTTCGGCAACCTCGTCAATCCATGGACGAAACACGTGCGCACCGGCCGCGCGTTGGTGCGGCGCGCCTTCAACACGGCCAACGAGATCGGCGACCTCACCTTTGCGGCTTACAGCTGCAACAACCTGATCACCAACCTGCTCGCTTCCGGCGAGCCGCTGCCCGACATCCAGCGGGAAGCCGAGGCCGGCCTCGCATTCGCGCGCAAGTTAAGATTCGGTCTGGTCATCGACATCATCACCGCTCAGTTGAGGCTGATCCTGACGCTTCGGGGACTGACGCCGGCATTCAACTCCTTCAACGATGCGCAGTTCGACGAGACCCGCTTCGAAGCAGCACTTCGAGGCGGATCCGCGTCTCGCACTTCCCTCGTGTTGGTATTGGATCCGCAAGCTCCAGGCGCGCTTTTATGCCGGCGACTATGAGGCTGCCATCGATGCCGAATTGCAGGCGCAACGGCTGCTGTGGACCTCACCGTCATTCATTGAGGTGGCCGAATTCCGCTTTTACGCCGCGCTTGCACGAGCGGCATACTGCAACGCGATCGTCGGCCGACCAGCGTCCTCTGCACCTGGAAGCGCTCGCCGTGCATCATCGGCAGCTCGAGATATGGGCGCATCACTGCCCCGAGAATTTCGGCAACTGCACGGCGTTGATCGGTGCCGAGATCGCCCGCATCGAAGGGCGGCTGCTCGACGCCGAGCATCTCTACGAAGAGGCTATCCGCCTGGCGCGCGAGAACGGCTTCATTCAGAACGAAGGCCATCGCCGGCGAGCTGGCGGCACGGTTCTACGCGGCACGTGGCTTCGAGACCATTGCACGGGCATACCTGCGCAACGCCCGCTACTGCTATCTGCGTTGGGGGGCAGACGGGAAGGTGAGGCAACTGGATGAGTCCTACCCGCATCTGCGGTCGGAACCGTTGCCGGCCCCGCCGACAACCACGATCCGGGCCCAAGTTGAACACCTCGATCTCGCGACCGTTGTCAAAGTTTCCCAAGCGGTATCGGGTGAGATCGTTCTGGAGAAATTGATCGACACTCTCATGCGAACCGCACTGGAGCACGCAGGAGCGCAGCGCGGGCTTTTGATCGTTCCGCACGGCGGCGCGCACCGGCTCGATGCGGAAGCCACGACCAGCGGCGATACCATCACGGTCCGCTTCCACCAGGCAAGCACCTCCGCGCTGGAACTGCCTGACTCCATCCTCCACTACGTCGTACGGACACGGGAGAGTGTGATTCTGGATGATGCCGCGACGCAAAACATGTTTTCCGCCGATGAGTACATCCGCCGCAATCGCGTTCGCTCCGTTCTGTGCCTGCCTCTGATCAAGCAGGCCACATTGATCGGTGTGCTTTACCTCGAGAACAACCTGACCCCCCACGCATTCACGCCCGCCCGGAGCGCGGTGCTGAAGCTGATTGCCTCCCAGGCCGCCGTGTCGCTCGAAAATGCCCACCTCTACACGGACCTGAAGCAGGAAGACGGCGAGCGTCGGCGCGCCGAGGAGGCCTTGCGGCGCAGCGAGGCCTACCTGGATCAAGCCCAGGCGGCGAGCCACACCGGCAGTTTCGGCTGGAATGCCGTAACCGATGAGATCTACTGGTCTGCGGAAACCTTTCGCATCTACGAATTGGACCGGGCGGCTGCGCTCGAGCTCGCACAAATCGTTCGACAAACGCATCCCGAAGACAGAGATTTCCAGCAACAGATACTCGATCGTGCCCGGCGCGAGAAGAAGGATTTTGATCTGGAGTACCGGCTGCTGATGCGGGATGGTTCAGTCAAGCATCTCCAGGTGGTGGCTCATGCCCTGGCGGACGAATCAGGCGACCTCGAGTTCGTCGGTGCGGTGATGGACATCACCCGGCGCAAGCGTGCGGAGGAAGCGCAACGAGTACAGGAACGGGAGCGCGAGGAGATGCAGCGGCAGCTGCAACAGGCGGCCAAAATGGAGGCGGTCGGGCGACTGGCCGGTGGCATCGCGCACGACTTCAACAACATCCTTGGCGCGATTCTCGGTTTCGGCGAACTCGCGCAGAGCAGCCTGCGCGAAGGCAGCGCCGTGCGCCGCCAGATCGATCAGGTAATGCACGCAGGCATGCGTGGGAAGGGACTGGTCGACAGCATTCTCGCTTTCAGCCGCAGTGGAGTGGGTGAGCGTGAGCCGGTGCAGGTGCAATCGGTCGTCGAAGAGACGCTCGCATTACTTGCAGCGTCACTGCCCGCGGACGTGCGTCTCGAGCGGCGCCTCGATGCACCCGAAATGACGGTGGTGGGCGACGCGACCCAGCTCCACCAAGTCGTCATGAATCTCTGCACGAACGCGGTGCAGGCAATGGAACGGGCCGGTGTGCTCACCGTGGTGCTCGAGCATGTAGCGGTCGACGCGCGCCGCTTACTGTCGCACGGCGCGCTGTGTGCCGGCGGCTACGTGCGCCTCCTGGTGAGTGATACCGGCGGCGGCATTCCGCCCGCGGTGCTCAAGCGCATGTTCGATCCGTTCTTCACCACGAAACGTGTCGGGGACGGCACCGGCCTTGGCCTCGCCTTGGTGCATGGTATCGTCGCCAATTTCGGTGGTGTAATTGACGTCGCGACCCAACTGGGAGTCGGCACCACCTTCGCGATCTGGCTGCCCGCCGCCGGCCAAATGCCCACGCTCCCGGCGGAACCTGCGGGTGAGCTGCCGCGAGGCAACGGTGAGACCGTCATGATCGTAGACGACGAGCCTGCACTGGTTGCGCTCGCGGAAGAGACGCTTGCCGAGCTTGGCTACGAGCCGGTGGGATTTGCCTCGAGCCTCGCCGCCTTGCAGGCGTTTCGCGAGGAACCGAAGCGCTTCGACCTCGTGCTGAGCGACGAAACGATGCCCGATCTCACGGGGACCGAGCTTGCGCGTGAAATCCGGCAATTGCGACCGGAGATCTCGATCATACTCATGAGCGGCTACGGCGGCGCGCAATTGAGCGAACGCGCGCTGGCCGCAGGGATCATCGACGTGCTCCACAAACCGCTCATCCGCCGCGATATTGCCGAACCGGTCGCGCGGGCGCTGCAGCCGCGCGCCTAGTCGACATCGCCGCTCCCCGGGGCAGCAATTAATGTAAGAAAAATCCCACGGAGCGCTGTGGGAAAATCCTTCGCAATAGATCGCCAATCTTCGGGTCGCCACGCGCCGGATACCGCATATGCTTCATGCGGCTCTGCAATCGCATTGAGCATAGGCGAGGCGGCATGTCCGTTCATATCGCTTGGAAGAACTCCCTAGCCATTCTTCTTGGTCTTTTGGTCTCGATTTCAGTGTCCGGCTGGGCCCGAGCCCAGGAGAGCTTCTCTTCGGTGAGCGATGGGCACCTTGGCCTGGGCGGCGGTTCCACCGTGGAATATCACATTGACGGCTACACGCACGCCCCTATCGCCGCTTTGACGTGGACTTGGGATCGTGATCGGTTCGAGGCTGCCGCGTTTAGATTCCTGAAAGCCCAGGTTCAGGACGGCATGGGATACCGGCTCACGCTTGCAAACCCCAACTGGATTTATGCGATTTCCAGGCGGTGGACTTTCATTCGCACCGCAAAAGGCAACCTGTTCGCAGGCCTCGGGGGCGCCTATAAGAGCGAGACCGATATTGTAAACGGCTCGCGCCTGAATTTTGCCGAACAACTCGGATGGCGTTTCACGCGCTCTGAAGTCCGCCCCGGATTCGAACTCGTCGTTCGGCATGTGAGCGACGCAGGATTGAAAAAACCGAATCGAGGCGAAGACTTCATTACCGTAGCTTATGTATTTTGATGCATTCATGCAGGATGAGGCGGAAGCGCTTTGGCCGCCAGGGCGATGTTTTCGGCAAGCTGCCTGAGAGCCTCGGCCATGGCCGAGACAACCTCGCCGTCGCTCGGTTTGCCGCTGCGAGCAGTGGGCACCATGAACGTCCCGCGGCCGGCGGCCAGGACCACCGTGCGATCGGTGTCGAGTATCGTCCAGTTTGCCGCCAGTACGCAGTGCCCGTTCGGCCAGACGTCGAACGCATCGACGTTTACCCGGATTTGCCGGGCGGATTTCTCCACCGGTCGAGCGAGCATGACCCTCTCCTGCGGAAGGCGGATGGCAAGATCGGCCCATAGAGCGTGCATGATTCCCAACGAGAGCCGCTCGCCCCAGCGGCCGGAGGAGCTTGCGCGCAGTTCATGCTCCCCGACGCGCGAAAGAATGTCGGTGGTATCGAGATAGTCCGGAACCAGGACGCGCTCGAGCTGCAGCTCGGGCCGTCCCACGGCGGCTTTGTCATCCATCGGCGTATCGACTGCGTCGTTAAGCACATAGATCTGCTGCGCACGCCCGGCAATGCACCCCGCGATAACGGAGGTGAGTGTCATGCAGATCAGCACGATGAGCATCATTGAGCGGCGGCTCATCATTTTTCCTTCCGCAGCAGCGTTCCAAGCGGATTGCGTTCCAGATCATGCGTCAGGCTTCGCAGCGAACTTGCGCTTGCGGCGAGGTCTCGAAGCGATGCCTGCAGCTCTCCGCGCGGGGAGCTCATGTCATTCAACGAAGCCACCAATTCGTCGGCCTGAGCGGTCGTTTGCTCGGCCGTCTTCAGCAACCGGTTGAGCTCGTCGCCGTTGGTGATGATCTGGTGGCGGCTCTCGTTGGCGAGGCGGTCGACATCCGCCAATGTCCGCGTCGAATCGGTTTGGAGCCGGTGCACGGCATCTGCGGTAGTGGTCAACGTGGCCTTCAGGCCGTCGGCGAGAGGTCCGATGCGGCCGTTCAGGTCATCCAAGACATGCTGCATGCTGACCAACACCTGCTGAGTCTTCATACCAATCGCGGGCAGATCCAGCTTGCGAAGCTGATCTTTCAGGTCTTGTATGTCCGAGGGAATGGTCGGGATCTCGAATGCATCTTCCGGGTGACCGGCCAGGAGCGCGGGCGTGTCGGGATGATAGTCGAGATTCACGCTCGCCTGCCCGCTCACCAGGCCTTGTGAGACGAGTTGCGCCCGCAACCCCGCGTCTACCGCCGCCTGAAGATCGGCACCATTGCCTCCTGACCCGCCGGTCCAGGAGATGCGGTCGAGGTTGATCTCCAAGTGGACCGGTATCCAGCTCGTCTGGTGTTTCACATCGACGTGCAGCCGCATCCCCTCGACTCTTCCGATCCGCATGCCGCGAAACGTGACGGGCGCACCGACCTCGAGACCAGCGATCGAATCCCTGAAGACGACGACCACTCGAAGGTTCTTCGCGAACAGGTTCAATCCTCCGAAGGTGAGGATCGCAAGCACTGCGAGCACCGCTGCCCCGAGTATGAAACTACCGACCAAGACGGGCTTGGCGGGTGTCATGAGCAGCCCACTCTCTCGAGATCCCCCGGGGGCGGGTCTCGATGCATGAAGGCGCGTACCGTGGGATGCGCACACTCATCGCGCAGGGTTTGCGGTGCGCCGTGGGCGATTGCGGTCTGCGACTCGGCATCCAAGAACACGCCGTCATCGCAAATGCCAAACAGGCTCGGCAGCTCGTGACTCACCATGATGACGGTTACGCCGAGACCGTCGCGCAGCTCCTTGACCAGATCATCGAAGTGCCTCGCAGACATCGGATCAAGTCCCGTTGAGGGCTCATCGAGGAACAATATCGCCGGATCCAAGGCTAGCGCGCGGGCGAGTCCGACGCGCTGGCGCATGCCGCCGCTCAAGTCCGATGGCATGCGAGCCCTTCCCGTGTCCAGCCCGACCAAGGACAGCTTCAAATGCACCAATGCATCGATTGACGGCTTGTTGAGCTGAGTGAACATCTCGAGCGGCAGTGCGACGTTTTCCGCGGCCGTCAGGGAACTCCACAATGCACCTCCCTGGAACAGCACGCCGAAGTGACGCCCGATCTCCGCCCTTCGTGCATCGCCCAGCGAGCAGTAATTCACCCCGGCGAAGAAAATTTGACCCGCGCTCGGACGCAGCAGCCCGATCAGCACCTTGAGCAGCGTGCTCTTGCCGCTGCCGCTCGCGCCCATGATGGCGAAGATAGAGCCGCGCTTTACGTCGAATGACACATCGTGCTGCAGTCGCTCGCCACCGTAGCCGAACGCGAGTCCATGGACTTTCAGAATCGGGCTGTCGCCGGTTTGACTCATCTTGCTCAAATCCCCAGCGCGCTGGCGCACGCGTCGAACAGCGCATCGAGTGCAATGACCCCGACGATGCCGCTCACCGCGGCCGTGGTCGCCGCATGGCCGACATCCGTCGCACTGCGTCCGGCTTTCATTCCGATTCGACAGCTCGCCGTCGCGATCCAGCTTCCAAAGACGACGCTCTTCACCAAGCCCAAGACAATATCGGATCCCGTCACAGCGGCTCGAAGGTGGGTCACGAAGGCTCCGGCCGTTACATGCATCATGTCGATGGCGACCGCCAAGCCGCCGAGCATTCCCAGGGCGCCGGCATACGTACAGAGTAGCGGCATCATGACAGTGAGCGCCGTCACGCGCGGCAGGATCAGGTAGTCGAAGACCGGCACCCCGAGGGCCCGAAGGGCATCGATTTCCTCGCTGCCCTGCATGGCTGCAATCTCCGCCGCGTAGGCGCTGCCGGTGCGTCCGGACATCACGAACGCGGTGATCAAAGGAGCCATCTCGCGAACCTCGGTGACCCCGATCAAGTTGCTCACGTAGATCTCGGCACCCAAGCGGCGCAATTGGACGCCTCCCACGAACGCGACGATGGCACCCACCAGAATGTTGACGAGCGCCACCATCGGCAGCGCGGCAATACCGGCGTCATGGATGCGGGCGAGAAGATCGTCAGCGCGCATGCGTGCTTTTCCACGCAGGGCAGGCACGATACGCAGTGCGGCCTCGCCGAGCAGCGTAGTAAACGCAACCGCATCGAGCCAATTTCCAATGATCCATCCCCCTGCCCGCTGCACCAGCCCGGTGCGCGGCAGCGATGCGATCGCCGCCTGCGGCTCCGCCGGAAGAAGCGCCAGCAAGCGGCACGCTGCGGCCGGGAGCCCCCTCGGATCGAGGACGATGTGACGTCGCCTCGACACCTCGCGGACGGATAACAGAAAAATGAGCAAGGAGCTGTCCCATTGGCCGAGGTTGCTCGAGTCAAAGAGAATAGCCCGGATATCGGAATGCTCCAGCAGAGGCCCGGGTGCCTGGGCCAGCGCGGCCTCATTGCGGGCAGTCCAATCGCCGCTCAACGAGAGCACCATGCTGCCTTCATGCATGCGGGTCTGCCATCCATGACCGCCCTTACCCGTCTCTGATTGCGGCTCGTGCACCTCAGTCCCTACTATCATGCGCAGATCCTCCATTTGAGTCACCGAGCGCAAGTGCTTCAAACTCAATCCAGCTTCTTTCGCTGTAGGAATCCGCCTAGATCGCTGTGGGCTTTGCGCCGACACGATTGTTCAATCGCGTGGCAAGTGACATCGATACCCGGCCTAGGTCCCGCCCCGCGGCGAATAGGTGAATTTTTGACCCGAAATCGTCGCGGCATACATCAGGCCGCCTTTCGCCACGGTAAATACCGCCATGCCGTTGTGATAACCGCCGCTCGTGCCGGCATTCGAGGAATCCTCACTGGCTTCGGAGCTAACGCCGCTGGTCCCGGCGGCAAGAATGAGAACCGCCCACACCGATCGCATTTTATTCATCGCTTTCTCTCCTGTAACGAGTCAGGACAAATTGAATGAGGTGGCATCCGCGAAGATACGATCGGCCAACTGCCCAATCAAGTCCAATCCGTAACCTCGTGACTGGCAAGTCGCGTATCCTGAGCACCCATACGCCGATTTAGCGCTCCTTAGAAGGGAATCTTCATGCCACGTTTCCGGCCAATTCGCATCTGCCTGCTTCTCTCCGCCTTCACTGTATGCGTCGCAGCTCACGCCCAGCAGCCGTTTCTGGCAACGGCTGACTGGAATCTCCTGCGCGATTCCACGACGGGCACGGCACCGTACGAAAACCTGCGGTTGCTGACCGGACTGCATCGCGTACCCGCCACGGACGCCTTCGACCAAGCTGCCGATTTTGTGTTGCGCAAAGCGACAGAATACGGATTGAGCGATGCGCATGCGGAACGCTTCGAGATCGACGGCCACACTAACTACGGCTTGATGCGCTCGTATTTCGCCTGGAAAGTTCAGTCGGCGAGCCTGTGGCAGACCGGTCCTGAACCGAATCTGCTCGCCGACTGGTCGACCGATCCGATCCGCCTCGCCGATTACAGTCGCAGCGCGGACGTTTCGACGCATCTCATCGATGTGGGCGATGGCACAAAGGACGCTGACTACGCTGGTAGAGATGTGCGCGGCAAGATCGTGCTCGCCGACGGCGTGCTGGCCGAAGTCCAGGCGCTCGCGGTCATGAAACTTGGCGCCGCCGGCATCGTCAGCGACATGCCAAATCAATCCACTGCCTGGTCGGGACTAGACCCAACCCTGATACGCTGGGGTCATCTCGATGCGCGTCAGCCGCGCGGCTTTGCGTTCATGGTTTCCAAGGCGACCGCCACCGCATTGCGCGCGCAAATGACGGCAGGGCAGCCGGTGGTACTCCACGCCCAGATCCAGGCGGAGGTGGGTCCAGGCCACTGGACCGTGGTGACAGCCACGATACCCGGCGACAATCCGGGCGCCGGCGAAATTGTCTATAGCTGCCATCTTGATCACGAACGACCCGGCGCGAACGACAACGGCAGCGGCTGCGTGACCATACTGGAATCCGCCCGCGTGCTCAGCCGGCTGATCGGTGAAGGCCGGCTGCCGCGCCCCGCGCGCACACTGCGCTTCATCTGGAGCCCCGAGATCGAAGGCACGATGGCCTTTCTTGCCATGCATCCCGATATCCGCAATACCATGCACGCCGACGTGCACATGGACATGGTGGGCGGCGATCCGTTCAAGAACAAGTCCGTATTGCATGTAACAGAGACGCCCTGGTCGCTGCCCAGTTATGTGACCGACGTCGGGGCCGCGATCGCCGAAACCATACGCGCCGGCGCGAGCGCCTATACGGAAGACGGCAGCGACGCGGCCGCCGCGGTGCTCGAGGATCGCAATGGCGCCCCGGGGACCCGCAATGCCTTCTTCGTCGATCAGACGCCGTACGAGGAAGGCAGCGATCATGATGTCTATGATTCTTCCACGGTCGCCATTCCCTCGCTGTACCTGCGCGACTGGCCCGACATCTATATCCACACCGATCACGATTCGCTGAGTCAAATTGATGCGACCAAACTGCGGCGCGTCGCATTGCTCGGCGCCGCCTCGGGCTACACCTACGCCGCATTGCGCAGCGCCCAGGTGCCCGAGTTCCTGCCCTTCTTCGCGGCACGTTCGCAACAGCGCCTGGCCAAATCGTTCGAGCGTGCACAAGGCTTATTGCGTCATGGCACGATCGCGCCTGCCGAGGCGGGATTCGAAGCCCACAATCTCATTGCCCAGGCTCTGCAACGTGAGTCGGCAATGCTGCGAAATTTCGTGATCGAAGCGAACGGCAACCCAGGCAGCGCCGCGAACTCCATCGCAGCGCTGAAGTCTCAGGCGGCGATACTGGATGGATGGCTGGATGCAACCGCGCTGCAGTTCGGACTCGAAAACACCCGCGGGACACCGCGGTGGCGATCTCAACCCATAGCCCTGCGTATCCCGCATCGGACCGGCGAATTCGGCCCGCTCACCTACCAGAATGACGATGTCTTGCAAGCCCGCCTCGGTGCGGCCCGCGCCTCGAGAATCCAACTGCTAGGCGGCGCTTCGAGTCGGCTGCTGAGCGCTCAAAGCGAGGGCGCGATCTACGCCTATGAAATTCTCAACTTCGTCGATGGCAAGCGCACAGTCGCTGACATCCGCGATGCCGTATCCGCCGAATTCTTCCCGCTGCCACTGGAGACGGTCGCCGACTACCTTCAAGCCTGCGAAGAGGCCAAGATCATCACGTACCACTGCGATCAAGGATGCCAGTGAACGATTCAGTACCGACCCATGCCTCCTACCCATTTCTCAGCATCGACCCTGCCCAAGCGGCCCCTCGCATTTGTTGCTACTGATGAAAGCCTCGATGCACGTCGAATCGAGCCATCGGACTTGCTACGTGCGCTGGTAGGTGTGAGCTACGGAAATCCCGACGCGGGCTGGGAAGCGAGCGCGCGGCGACTCATCGACATTCTGATGGATGGGCTACGGCTAAACCCATAGAGTCCGGCGCCGAGCATCAGTCACTGTGTGCTGCGCTGCACTGGCGAGCTTACCGCATTCTTGTCTAGACCCAGCCAATGGGCTCGATGTTGAGGTAAGTCATTGGGCCTTTGAATTCGCTGCCAAAGAACGCGGCTCCCAGCTTCTTGTGCACCGCGACCGCGGCGACCACCCGGAAATTCCATTGAGAATGGCATTGACATGATTCAGCAAAACCCTGAATCTGCAAATACTGCGAACTAGGGACTTGTGCAGCTTGTAAAAATAACCTAAGAGGCTGCAAAAGTGCACCGGAACTCCGTCGATCACCAGCGCCTCATGCGCGAATCGACCGATCGTGTGCGTAGCGCGCTATACAGCGAGAATCCCAACGAACAATTGGTCGCCAGCCGGCTATTGGAGAGTCCATCGGCGTTTCAAATCTGGGAGGGCGAGCATTCCGGGCTGATGCGAGAGGTCGCGAACCCCGGCTTCAGGCGTACGCAAGCGGCCCTGCTCAAAAAGGCGACATTTCGGCTGATCCATCGCAAGGCGCTGTTCGAATATCTGCGCGATCGGCAAATTCGCGGCACCGTGCGCCGCCGCATCATCTTCTCATTCCATCCGGCGCAGGACTACACCCGATCTGTCATTGCTGAGCATGCACTGTATCTGCGCAAGGCCTGCAGTTTTCTGTGCACAAGCCACGTCGGCGGCAATGTCGTGCGCGACCCGGGCTTTTTCGATCCGATGAGGCGTTATGTGGAGCTCTACGCGGAGTACTTCCAACTCTTTTGCAGTACGCATTTCGGCAGCGACTCCGCCCACATTGAACCGCAGGGGGAATTGCTGCCGTTGCTGAAACACCAGCTCGAAGAGTGCCGTTTGGCGATCATGAATCCGCAACCGGAAACGGAGTGGCCGATGCGCGAAGCCGAATTGCGCCAGCCCACCGGCGATACGGTGCGGCTGCCCCATCGGAACCTAGAGTGCGCTCGGGTCGCCTTGCCATGCAGTAACGTGACCGTCGCCGCCCCGGCGTCGGGTCCAGTCGTACCGGTCGATCGGCACGCGAGTTGCCGGGGTCCCCGTGGCGCTGTGCGGTAGCCGTCGCCGCCGCACAGCGCGGGCGGTTAGCGATTCTGGCCAGATGCAAGCGTGATCGGCTTCTGGGTTGAGTTCTTCGCGTCATAAATCGAGTACAACGCCGGTTGGTCGACCCTGGTTACTGCATCGGCGATCGCTTTGTGAACGCAGCGATTGAAGTGAGTCTTGGACGCGAGGTCGCGGCCATCGAGGGTCCGGCACACCCCATTGGCCGCCGCGTTAATGCGTGCATAAAGCGCGGCCGCACCTGCAGGACTCGATACGTTGAGATCCGCATATTTCACCGTCGCCTTGGCGAGGCAGGACGATCATTTGCAGTAAACGTGGTATTTGAGGCGGAGCAACATGCGTTGGTGCACGTCATAGGGACCGGTGTCCAGCGCAAACTCGCCGAGTTTCCGGAGGACTTCATCGCTCGCGACTTCGACATCTCGGCTGCGGGATCGGAAATTGTGTTCGATCGACTACAGGTGAACTCGGATCTTGCACTGATTGAGCGTACGCATTGAAGATGCGCGGAAACGCCCAGGGGACCATCGTCCCCTCGATCGGCCTTTGAGATGGTATAATGGCCCCGCTTATAAGGCCATTTGGCTCAAGGGGAAAATCCGATGGAATCCGCCTTTGTCTTAGCTGAAAAGCCCCTGTTAGAGATTCTTACTCAAGTTCGCAAAGGCTTGCCGGCGCCCATGTTCGAGCAGGTTGCCTCAGCATTGGGTCTTTCCACCAGCACGTTAGCTGCAAAGTTGGGAATTGCCCGTCGTACTGTGACCCGCAAACGAGGCAACGGCGCGCCCCTGTCCAGCGAGACTTCGGAGAAGCTGCTGCGGGCCGCGCGGGTACGCAATCTCGGCCGCGCACTGTTTACGACCGACGCAGCGGTATCGGAGTGGCTAACGAAGCCCGAGCAGGCTTTGGGCAATATGGCGCCCCTCGATTTATTGGATACCGATTTCGGCGCCCGTGAAGTGGAAAATCTGCTTCGCTCGTTGGCTTACGGCCAGTTCGTCTAACCTGCATGCGGGTCTTCCGCATCGGGGCGGCGGTCTTTACACGGACCCGGAAAGAGGCATTCAGCGGTCAGGGCGGCGTTTACGCCTCAGCCCGCTGGCACAGCGCCGGCCGTCCGATCCTTTACACAGCACAATCTCTCTCCCTCGCCGCCTTGGAGATTCTGGTCCGCCTCAAACAGACCAATGACATTCAACCTTTTTACGCCTATTCCATGGAAATCCCCGACCATCTCATTCTGACGCCCAAGTCTTTGCCGGTACGCTGGAAGAGCCGGATCGCGGTCAGTCGAGCATTTGGCGATGCATGGCTCAAGACGAACAATTTACCGGCACTGCGGGTGCCCACCGTGATCACTCCCGGCGAATGGAATGTACTCGTGAATCCCCTCCATCCGCAGTTCTCACTCAAATGGGTCGTGACGGGGCCCGACGCCTACACGTTCGACGCACGACTGCTGCCCGTCAAGAAAGGGATTCGGTCTCGAAGAACGCCACGGGATCAATGACACCACGACAATGCGGGAGGGATTTTTTTAGATCCTTGCGCCACTTCTCTGCGTCCTCACGGGTGAGGTCTTCGAGCTTGGTTGTGCCAAACCGGCCTTTGCGCGGCACGGTGAGCAGGAACCGCTGACCAGCTTCCCATGCGGTGTCCTTGCGGCCGATGTCACGCACATTCCGAAGGTATACGGCCAGCGCATCACGCACCGTCCCGCGAGACGGTGCACACGACGCCCCTCCCGCACCAGCCGACGGTTTCTATCGTAAGTATGGTTTCCGGTTGTGCGATTCACTGGCCGCTTTATGGATCCTGCTACCGCCGCTTCGCCTATCCTCTTGCACTTATTGCCTAGTTTCAGATCGTCGGAGCGCTGCCCTCAACTGGGAGGGTGTCGTCCCCTCCCACGTTCGGAAAGCTCGATAGAAAGAATTCGAATCCTCGTAGCCGAGCAGATATGCCACCTCCGTGACATCCATCTCCGGGCGGTTGAGGTACTCGTGCGCCAGTTCCTGCCGCACCTCAAGAAGCAACTGCCGGAAGGTTGCGCCGTCATCGATGATTCGACGCTGCAAGGTCCGATCGCTCAACCCGAGCTCGCGCGCCACGGCAGCCATCTCCGGCCGGCTTCCCGAGAGCAGGCGTTTGAGAATCCATTTCACCTGCTCACTGATCGAACTTTGCGCACGGCGCTCCTCAAGCGCGCGTTCGAGCTGCGGATTCAACATCTCAAGCAACTCGGCGTTGTAGGTAAGGAACGGCCGATCAAGATCGGTCGCGTGCAGGACGAGCGCATTCCGTCGCGCTCCGAACGTGATCGGGCCCTTGAAATAGGCTTCGTGGAAGCCGGTCGCCTCCGCGCTGCGCTTCAGCTCAACCCTCTTCGCCGTCACCCAATGCCCTGTGCCGCGGCGACCCAGTTCAACGAAGGAGACAAAGGCAGCGTCCGTCAGCAGGGGCGGCGTTTCTTCCTGCGCGTGGAGCCATACAGGCTCGATCACGTACTCGTCCTTGCTCACCTTGATTTGCAGTTCCTCGGGCGAACACAGTTGCTTGAAGCGAGCAAGGCGGGTGAGGGCATCCCGGTAGTCACGGGCATAATAGGCCGCCATAGTTGACGGTGGCCGATTGCCAACGTCGATCTGGGTGGCGATTTTTAGGCCCGCGGCCGGATCACCGGAGACCTCGCCTACGGCACGCCAGAGTGCGAAGAACTGCGCCGTTGTGACGAGGTTCTTCTTGCCGTCGTAAACAGTCAGTGGCAACCGAGCTTGGCTTAAGACCGCTGCTGGCGTAAGTCCGATCTTAGCGAGCCCTATCCAAAAGGCGTTCGCGGCTTTGAAACGGTCTGGCACGTGGACGGTCATTGTTTCTCTCGCCGGCATTTCGTCTGGAAGCAATCGCGCTGTCAAGACATTCCTCGGGTTAGCCGATGATCGCTTTGGGTTCCAGGTACTCCTGCAGCCCGAAGATCCCGCCCTCCCGACCGATCCCCGATTGTTTGAACCCACCGAAGGGAGCAAACGGATCGTGACTGACTGTGTTGATCAGGACGCGGCCGGCGGCGAGTTTGCGCGCCACACGGGTGGCCCTTTCCGGGTCCGCGGAGCTTACGTAGGCGATGAGGCCGAATTGGGTGTCATTGGCGATTTCAATGGCCTCGGCTTCCGTCTTGTACGTCAGTATCGACAGAACCGGTCCGAAGATCTCTTCCTTCGCGATACGCATCTCGCGGGTGACGTTGGCAAACACGGTGGGCTTGATGAAATTCCCATCTTCAAGTCCCTGGGGATGACCTTCCCCGCCGATGACGAGCTCCGCACCTTCCTCGATGCCGGACTTGATATACTCCTGCACGCGATTGTACTGCTTTGTGCTGGCCAATGGGCCGAGGGTGACGTCCTTATCCCTCGGATCGCCCATTTTGATTTTTTCGACGGCCGCCTTGGCCAATCGCTTCACTTCGTCGAGTCGGCCTTCCGGCACGATCAGACGCGAAGCCGCAATGCAAGCCTGCCCGTTATTCAGGTAGCAGGCGTTGATGGCCATCGGGATCGCGGTGGAGAGATCAGCGTCGTCCAGGATGATGTTGGGCGACTTGCCTCCGAGCTCCAGCGTCAAGCGCTTCATCGTGTCCAGGGAGTTCTTGGCGACCAGTTTTCCGATCTGCGTCGAACCGGTGAAAGCGATTTTCTGAATGTCGGGACTTTGCGTTAACTCCGTCCCGACGACCTCGCCGAGGCCCGTCACGACATTGATGACGCCAGGAGGCAACCCGGCTTCATGAAAGGCGTCCATCAACACTTCGGTTTGCATAGCGCTCATCTCGCTGGGCTTGATGACGACCGTGCATCCGGCAGCGATTGCCGGCGCCACCTTGATCGCGATCGAGCCTGCGCTCGAATTCCATGGCGTAAATATTCCCACCACCCCGACCGGCTCCATCACGACCTTAGATGTGCCGACAGTTTTGACCAGGTCGAAATCTTCGAGGACTTTCTTGAAGTGCAGGAAAATGTTCGCCGCGAGGTTGTTGGAGCCCTTCGCACGGTCTTGCGGTGCGCCGTATTCCACGACCGTCGCTTCAACGAGTGGATCCATTCGCTTGGCCACGGCGTCGTGCAACCGCTGCAGGAGCTCCATCCGGTATTCCTTGCTACTTTGCGAAAAGGAGTTGAAGGCCTCTTTCGCCGCACCGATGGCTTTTCGGGTGTCGACTTCGTCTGCCATGGTGACCTTGCCGATAACCTTGTTGTCGGTCGGGTTCACCAGATCGACGATCTGCGTTCCATGGGGAGTGACGAACTGGCCGTTGATATAGGCGCGATCAAAGGCTCTTACTGGAGTCGTGGTTTCATGTGTTTTCATTTGTGTCACCCTTGATGAGGTATCGGCTTTGCCAAGGTCGCTGTGTCTCTCAGGACCCCAGCTCACAATTTCAGTCTGGCTCAAAAGCGGGTCGGCGTAACTAGCAAAAGACGCCAATGCTCTTGCAGAACGTGCCAAACGGTCTATTGCTGAGCTACCGCTCCTAAGTTCCAACCTCCGGGCCGCGATCTCTCTGTCTTGGGAATGCCGACAGACCGCAACGGAGCGAACTCGCCCCCGCGAATCTCACACATGAATAAGCGCTCCGGGTAACCTACGACTGGGCGAAGTATTTTCTTCGGGGACGAAGGAACACATTGAGCTATGCCCATCGAAATTACGATCCACGGCGCTGATATTCTTCCCTCTGCGCCGTGGTGCCCGTAGATCAACTCCACACTTCAACCTTGAGACCGGGCACGTTCGAAAAATGCTTGAGGTTATTCGTGACTAGCGTCATACGCTGGGAAACCGCGTGTGAAGCGATAAGAAGATCCATATTTCCGATCCGGTTGCCGGAACGTTCCAACTCGGTGCGAATCCGTGCATAGTGGCGCGCTGACCTCGTTGGTCCAGTCCAAAATCGCAAGTCGGTCCAAATACGCCTCGACCAGCTCGGCGAGTTTCGGCCGACCCGCTTTCTCTGCGCCAAAACGTAACTCCGCGGCAGTCATCACGGAGACGCTCAGTGTCTCTGCGTGCGTCTCGAATTTTTCTACAAGCGTCGCCGGTCGGCGCTTGATGATGTAGCTGGAGATATCCGTATCCAGCATGAACCCCGTCATAGTGCGTCGCGCGACTGTGGAGGCGAATCGTGACGGTTCTCCAGAAAATCATCGGGCACGTCCGCCTGCAGCGCAAAGAACGATGCCCAGTTAGGCTTGAGGGGCGTAATGAACAACCCATCTCCTTGTTTGCGAATTCGGACCTCTTTGACGTCCGCCGGGAAACGCAATTCCTGGGGGAGTCGCACGGCCTGGTTGGCACCATTTCGAAATATGGACGCTCGCTTAGAGACGTTGCCGGACATGGATTTTGCCGCCGCCTTCGATGTCACTAATCTACTTTTTCCGGTTCGCGCGCGCTTCATCACGTATCCCTCAGACGGTAATTCCCGTTTAGCATATGCCTTGCATATGGCGGGATCAACATGCCTTCGCCACATATTCACCTAGCGCAATGCGATCTGTACGCGATACAACGAGTAGACAGCTATATCTGCCGTCCCCCAAACGCTACAAAACGAAACAATATGAGTCCCGATATGACGCCAACGGGAGAGCGATAGTGCGATACAGCGTGAACCGAACTAGAAGGGGACTTTGTCGATCCCCTCCCGCCCGTTTCCACTCGCCACCGATCATCCGGGCGGCCTGCCGCCCGCAACGACGATGGGTTCTCCGAGCGCTTGCCGATATTCCTCTTGGCCGATCGCATCCACCGACCGCAGCTTCGCCAGCAGCTCATCGATCAGCGAACGCAGCCCAGGCCCCGGCGTGCCGTGCGCGAATGAACTCTGGTATTTGATCGGCCCGGGGATGATCGCGACCAGGAAGGCCATCTCGGCCGGCGTCAGCTCTCGGGGTTCGCGACCGAAATAGTGGCGGGCCGCGGGCCGCAGACCACGCAGGTGCGGTCCCCACTCGATGATGTTCAGGTAGATCTCGAGGATGCGATCCTTGCCGAGCGCCGACTCGAGCAGGAACGTGATCGCCAGTTCCTGCAGCTTGCGTCCGAGCTGCTTGTCGCGTGACAGGAACAGGTTCTTGGCCAGCTGCTGGGTGATTGTGGACGCGCCGCGCGCGGCGCCGCCGCGCGACCAGTCGGTGAGCAGCGCTGCGGGTAGTTCGCGCAGGTCGATGCCGCGATGCCCGTAAAAGCCTGTGTCTTCGGCAAGCAGCAGAGTGCGCACGAATAGCGGCGGAACGTCGCGCAGGGCGATGAAGTCGGGGGACGCGAGCGAGACGTCGATGGGGCGGTGCGGCCCGGGGCCGTCTTCGGATCGGAAGATGAAATCGCCGCGCAAGCGCGCGACTGCCGGCGGCATCTGACGTGGCGGCCTGAAGTCGATCTTCTGGCTCACCGAAAGCGAGGCAGGGTCCGCCAGGCGTCCGCGCACACGCACGTCGATCGTGGCCGAGCCAAGGTCATGGCCGACGCCGGACGCCATTCCCAAGCTTTCGGGCACCGCGAGCCCGGATGCACCCAGAAGTTGCGCGAAGTCCAGATTCTGCATGCCGAGTGCGAGATCGACGACCGGATCGGTGTCGAGATCGCGCAGTGTGATCGAGCCCGACAGAGCGGCACCGGCCACCGTCGCGTGGACCTCCGGGATCTCGATGGTGCCCCCGATCCGGCGCCAGGCGCCATCGAATCGTATGGTCACGTCCGTCGGATCGCCGAGCTGCGGCTCGTCGGCGGCGTTATCCGCCAGCGCTCCCAATCGCGTGCCGCGTGCGCCCATGCCCACGTGGAAACGGAGCGCATCGGTGCTGGCCTGAAGGTCCACGCGGCCGTCCGCGATACCACCATCGAACAGCGGGCGGGCGTCGCGCCGCACGTCGAGCAGACGTCCGACGTCAAGCCCACGCGCCTCGATATTCCACGCGCTGCCCACCGGATACGCCAGCTTGCGAATTGACAGGCCGGCCTGTGGCTCCACCAGCGTGAGCCGGAGGTCCTCGCCGAAAATGCCCGCCATGTCCCAGGCAGTGGCCGGCGAGCTGACCCTGACCCCTGCTGGCCCCGCGAGAGTGGCGGCGCGAACTGCGAGTTGCAGACGGCCGGGCCACGTGGCGGCGATCATGTCGGCATGCAGTCGCACTCCATGACCGAGGTCGAGATCGAATCCCTCTAATCGCAGCAACGGCCAGACGCCGACGTGTACCACACCGATTCGGGCAACCGCGCCATGGCGCAGGGCCGCGGACTCGATCCGCGCTCGCACCCGGTGCTCGAGCATGGGTCTCAGCAACAGCGCGGCCAGGCTTACGACCAGCCCCGTGGCGATCGCTCCGAGCCACCACCGTCGCCTGCGGGTTCGACATGTAAACATCGATGCAAGGATGCCACAGCCTGATCGCGCGCCGGCTGTTGGGCCGCTTCGGGTCGCAGACGGTGTGGATCAGGTCCGCTTCAACTGGGCCCTTCGAGTCGACAGCGGTCCCTTAAACATCGGTGCCGCACCGCAACTTCGCATAATGCCCAGTGAGTTCAAACGTAAAGTGGACTAACTGCTGCCGGCCTAACTCCGGACAATTGGGCCAAGAATTCAAGTTGTCTGCGGCCGCCTCAATGTGTAGACTTCTGTGTGAGAGGTGACACATGGCTACCAATCTATCGCTCGATCCGAAGCTCATCGAGCAAGCCGTCAAAGTGAGCGGTGAGCGCACAAAGAAGGCCGCAGTGACGCGCGCGCTAGAGGAATTCATCGCCCGCCGCAAGCAGAAACACTTGCTCGATCTTATGGGCAAGCTCGAATGGGACACCGAATTCGACTATAAGGCCGAGCGTTCACGTCGATGACCATGCTGGTCGACACCAGCGTCTGGTCGCTTGCCTTTCGCAGGGACGCACCGGTTTCTGGCCCCGAGGTGCTGACACTACGAGCCGCGATCGACGGCGGTGATGCGATTGTCACCACCGGCCTGGTACTGCAGGAACTGTTGCAGGGCTTTGCTGGTCCGCGTGCCCGCAAGGACATCGTGCAGCGATTTGCAGCCCTACCGCTCCTGGTGCCGGATCGGCAGGACTACATTGATGCCGCCGACATTCGCAACGTTTGCCGGCGGGCTGGGGTCCAGATCGGGACGATCGACGCGCTGCTGGGCCAGTTGTGCATACGCCACGAATTGACCTTACTGACGACGGACGCTGACTTCACGCTCGCCGCGCGGCATTGCCCGCTGCGCGTCTGGAGTCCCGCGCGTTAGGAGCGGGGGTCAGCAGTCGGCCAATATCGGAAGTTCGCGGTTCTAAAACGGTCGCCAGTTAGCTACCGTTCGTACCCATATCGAACCGATCACGGGGTGTCCCGCGCGGTGCGCCCTAGCTTGGTGCCGATGTGGCCGCTGCGGGCGGCGTATCGCCCCCCATCTCTTCGAGCGTTTGTGTGGTCCTAAGCCGCCGGGACGCGCACTGCGATGTAGGTGCGTGGCCCCGCGCGCAGGGTGACCGTCGCTGGGCGGCAGGTTAATCCCTCGAGACTCAAGCGAACAGTCCTCTTGAAATCCTGGTTCGCCGCATCTCGCTCCTGACTGTCGACCACCTCGGCCGTCACATCGGTGGTGCCATCGGGGTGCTTTATGCACTCGTCCCATTTCAGCGAAAAAACATGATTTGGATTCGTGCCGCTGTAGAGTATGGTCACGACGAGTTTATCGCTCTTGGAATCGTAGGTAGCATGGCCGAATGCATTGGCCAAAGCCTGGCTTGCAGCAACAACCGATGCCGCGACACCCAGGATAGCGAAGACAATTTGTTTCATGCGAGCCCTCCTGCCCGCCTCACAGACTCTCCGGCTTGGATGCCGAGCGGGAACCAGCGAGCGGCGCGTTGCTGCCTGGCATGATAGGTACGCACCAAAGAGAAATATAGCTTTTATGGTTGCGTTTAATCTCGCGCAAAACGCGCGCCAGGTTCCTATGAAGGTACCTCCCGTGATTTCACCAATCGCCTCTCAGGCTTCCCGAGGATACCGGTGCGGCTCGCCACTTGTACTTCTCCAAAGCGGTCTTTCACCACCAGCAGCAACGGGTCGGCCCCAGTCGAACGGTCGGTCAGGTACCATTGCGCCCCTGGGACCACAGGCCCCCCGCGAATGGCAGCTAGGCAGATAGGGCTAGACCGGAGTCACCAATGAAGCGCACATGGACAATCATCGGCGTCAAAGACGTTTCAAGCAGTTTCCAGTGGTACCAGTCGCTGCTTGGCCGACCGGAAATGAATCCGGCTCATGACTACTGGGGTCAGATCTGCGACTCGGACGGTACCGTATTATTGTGCCTCCATCAGTGGGGCTCGCATGACCATCCGTCCCTGATGAGTCGGGATACGGCGCGACCCGGAAACGGGCTCCTCTTGTTCTTCCGTGTTGACGATTTCGACATGGCACTTCAGCGAGCTCGCAAGCTTGTATCGCGACTCGACGAAGAGCCTCATTTGAACCCTGCTACCGGGACAATGGAATTTGCGCTCCGAGATCCAGAGGGCTACTACGTCATGGTCAGCGCGCTCGCGTAGGAGCAACTGCGGTCGCACGAACAGCGCAAATTTGCCGCGGTTATCCCGAATCACGCTGCCGGAAACCCGACATTCACGACAGGCGGCAGTGGGTCCGGGCATTGACCGCATCGGGCGGCAGACGGCCTAGGAGCTGTCGTTTCCGCGAAAATACAGGGCCGACGGACGTTGAGATTACCAACCATTACGCATGAGATGCTGGATTATATGACTTTCAAAAACGGAATGCGGCCGGTTCACCCCGGCGAAGTACTTCGTGAGGAGTACTTGAAGCCCTTGGACTTGAGCGCAAACGCGCTTGCCAAGGCGCTGCGCCTGAGCCCGTCGCGCATTGGTGACATCGTTCTGGAGCGCCGGGGTGTCACTGCCGATACCGCCGTGCGCCTCGCGCGCTACTTTGGCGGCACCGCGCAGTTCTGGCTGATTTTGCAATCTATATACGATCTTCGCACAGCCGAGCGTTCTGCGGAAACGAAGCGCGCGCTGCGGGAGATTGAACCCCTTGAGCACTCAGCGGCAGCTTGAAATGATATGCGTCGGTCTTTGGTCGCTGCTCAGGACTGCCATGATCCTCAACGAAACCGAGTGCCAGGAAGCCTCAGAATCGAGAGGCCGTCCGGCGAGGGAGAGAAGCAAGATTCCGGTTTGCGTCCGCCCTACTGTTGTCGGCGTCCCTTCCAACCGGAACCCTCGGCACGGGAGCCGCGCGCGAAGATGTCGTCTTTCGCCTTCGCTGATTGGCCCGTCGATGCCTTTGGCATTCGGTGTCTTGCCTTCGGCTTTGCCTGCTTGCCGATGCGCACATCATAGTCACGAATCAGCTGCTTCCATTCACCACGTGACTCTCTTTTGGCTTTTGTTATCGCGGTCAATCAGGCAGTTGCCAAGATCCCTCGGCACTTAGGATACTGGCGACAGCCCCAAAACGCCTTCCCAACAAACTTCCCCTGCCTGGCAATGCGCTCGACCATCTCGGCGCCGCACTCCGGACACTGCGGCGGCGACGTTACGATCGGAGACCCGGATCCAATCAATCGTACGAGTTCCTCACCGCCAATCAGCCGAATCTTGCACCGGTCCGCAAACTCTCGCGCGTCACGCGTATATCCTCCCCCGGTCACGACAATTCCACCGCGCGCCCCGTGCGCCGCAATCACGCCATTCAGTTCACGAATGACCGTGACTCCAATCTGCTGCGTCTTCCAATGTTTGCATTGAACGAGATACCGCTGCCCGCCCTTAAGAAGGACGAGATCAATTCCTCCATCCGGAGCCGAACCTCCCCGCTCGTCCACTTGATAGCCGTCCCGCCGAAATGACTCGCCCACTAGCGCCTCGAAATCCCGCCACCCCATTGCGGATACCGCGCCGCGCGGATCGGTAGCAGCGGCGTCGAGTAAGTGACCTCTTTTAACCCGCTTGATGAATGACGCCACGGCGCCGAATAGGAACACGGGCGGCAGGATAAATTGAAAAAAGAACGCGGAAACGTGGACAACCTGGTGACCGACGACCGATCCCATATCGGCTAGATTGGTTGCGGCTGGCGTCACGCCGAATGCCGCTGCGACGAAGTGCAGCACAAGAAACGAAACAGCTGCAAGTCCCACACCGACCTGCCACGGCAATTGGGAAGCCACAGCCAGTAGGTCGTCCAAGAATCGGTCGCGCTTCGCCATCACTCGCCTCCCCCATCATCCGCAGACCGGCAATTTTGTGCAGAACGCCAAGAATGCCGCCGCGACGCCGGTCACGGGACGGAGTGATTCACGCCTGCAAACAACATTCCGTTCGACTCCCGACATCGCCTCGCGCCAGCGCCGGCCATTTCGCCCGGATCGCGCCGCTCGCGCGCTTGACCCGGCTCCGTCCTCGCCTCCTCGCCATCATCGCTCTCCAGCCGTTACCACCCACGACAACTCAAACGCAGCCGGCCTCACCGAGGTTACGTCTGGCATAACCGCCGGCCTTGCCCGAAAACTGCCGTGGAGGAACTGGTAGAGGCTGTGCAAACGCCGAAAAGCGCGCGACGCTGGCCCTGTTTATTCCCGCAGTATGCTCGTCTCAATAAGCGAGCCAATCTTCCGATCAATCAATTAAAAAGTGGTACTCCGTTAACAATGGCCCGCTTTCATTGTGGCAAGATGCTCAAAACAACCCTAAAGAACCATCCACCTAAGCGCAAGGAGGCAGCAAGCATATGCGTCATGTTGACTTTTCCAGCCCTATGATTCGGGCCGTTACCGCGGTGGCTGTTGCTACCCTCGCGGCCACAGGCTGTGCGACGACGTCCACGCCTCAGCAAGTCGTTGCCGCCCCCGTTTCGGCTGCACGGCAAGCCGACGCCCAGCGCCAGGCCGCCCTTCCGCAGACCAAGACGCTCAAACGCAAGGTCGCAATCGGGCGCTTCACGAACGAAACCCGCTACGGCAAAACTTTCCAAGTTGATGCCAACAACGATCCCTTGGGCAAGCAAGTCTCCGACATGCTCGCAACCCGCCTGGTTGCCTCGCAAAAGTTCTTGGTGTTCGAGCGCCCCGACCTTGACAAGGTGAAGGCGGAGCAGTCGATCACGCACGAGTCGGGACTCGTTGGCGTCGATGCGCTCGTAATCGGGTCGATTACCGAGTTTGGTCGCAGCACCACGGGCAAGTCGGGTTTCTTGAGCGGCACCAAAGTTCAAAATGCTCATGCCAAGGTCGAAATACGCTTGGTCGATGTCAAAACCGGATACGTCTTTTTCACGGCGAGTGGTACCGGCGATGCGAGCACGGAGTCGGGCGAAATCGCGGGTTTTGGCAGCAAGGCCGACTACGATGCCACGCTCAATGATCGCGCCATCGGCGCCGCAATCTCCGATGTGCAGAACTCCCTCATCGCCAAACTCGAGGAGCGCCCCTGGCGCTCCGACATTCTCAAAGTCGAGGGCCGTCAACTCTACTTGTCAGGTGGCGCGCGCCAAGGGATTCAAGTGGGGGACGTGTTGAACGTGTTGAAGGCGGGTGAAAAGGTCAAGAGCTCCCAGTCGGGCTTTGACATCACCCTCCCCGCACAGACCGTCGGCCAGGTACGCATCGTCAGCCGCTTCGGGGACAACGAAACCGACGAGGGCTCTATCGCCGACATCCTCTCGGGCGACATCACCGATGCGCAGAAGAGGGGCCTCTACCTCAGCGAAAAGGAATAAGGCGCATGAAACTGGTAGTCTCCTCCGTAGCGCTGGCCTTACTCGTCGGCTGCGCCCTTCCAACAACCAAGGTGAGCACCGGTTCGGCACCCCCGACCTTGATCGTAAAAGGCGCCCCCGTGGGCTCGATTCTCATCATCGACGGCCTTGCCATGGGAAATGCCACCCAATACGACGGCAACCCAAAGACTCTCGCCGTGCTCGAGGGTATCCACAAGGTTGAGGTGCGCCTTGGGGACACTACGGTGTATCAGGAGCGTGCCTTTGTAAGCGGCGGGGAGAGCCACACCGTCACCGTCACTCAAGGTAACGCGCCGTGAGGGCTGTGCTGCGACTTCCATTGGCGTCGGCAATCCTCTTTTTAAGCGCAGGCTGCGTGACCCAACATCAGCATTACAACTGGGGCGATTACGACCCGTCGCTCTATGGCTATTACAAGAATCCGTCCAAGGAAGGGGAACTTGCTGCCACGTTGGTTGCGATTATCGATACGGCTGCCAAGAATCAAACACTGGTACCGCCCGGTATCTATGCCGAGTACGGATATCTGCAACTTGAGCAGGGCAAGAACGCGCAGGCGATCGACCTCTTCAAGCTGGAGGAGAGCCACTGGCCGGAATCGAAGGTGTTCATGGACCGCATGATTAAGGTCGCCTCGACCCACGGCGCCACCCCCGCTGCTGCCGCAAGCTCTGTGAGCGATAAACCATGAACATTCTCAAGCACTTGAGCCTTGCCGGTCTCGTCGCGCTCATGGCTGGCTGCGCGAGCTCGCCTGCGCACTATGACTATTCCCAATTTCGCGCCGAAGGCCCCCGCTCCATCCTCGTGGTGCCGGTGACCAACAAAAGCGTAGACGTGAACGCACCGGATTACTTCCTGGCGACGATCGCGACTCCGCTCGCGGAGCGCGGTTATTACGTGTTCCCGATCAATATGGTCAGGTCAGTGCTGGCGGATGACGGCTTAAGCGATGCAAATCTGGTTCACGCTGGGGATCCTCGGCGCTTAGGGGAACTCTTCGGCACCGATGCCATCCTGTACATCTCCATCGAACGCTGGGACGCCAAATATGTGGTCCTCTCGACCAAGGTCACGGTCGAATTGAATTACAGCTTGAAAAGCACGCATACCGGCCAGGAGTTGTGGAAGAACCATCAAGTCGTGGTCTACCAGCCACAGCAAAGTTCCGCTGGCGGCATCGCAGGCCTCGTGGCCAATGCTATCGCCGCAGCGGTCACCAAGGCCGCGCCCAACTATATGCCGCTCGCTCGGCAAGCTAATGGCGGTGCTATCAACCTAAAGGGCACAGGGCTTCCGGCTGGGCCTTACGACGGGATGTTTGGCAAGGACAAAGCGGAATTCTAAGGTCGGCCTAGCACGGTGTCACTGATCGGCACATTGGAACCAGCGAGTGATCAGCATAAGGGAAGCCAGTGTCGCAACGGCGTAATGGGGCCACGGAGTGATCATCATTCGGTGATTGTCGCTGAGCGTCGGGTGCAGACGTCCATACAGGTGCAAGTTTCGGGATTCGCCAACGGCAGCCTAGCGTTTTTTGGGGTGCATCCGCCTAAACGCGCGACAACACTCGACCCTGCGGCCGATCGTAGGCCCGATCACCGAAGGAACACGGGTGGAACAACTGCTATCCCCCGAAAACCATTGCTCCGGCCGCGTGTCATGCGCCAGGTACCACGATCTCGCGCAAGGTTGTACCAACCTAGGGAGTCCCCCTGGTGAGCGGACAATCGCACCAAGTTTAATTTCCCTACCGTTTCTGTACAGAACCCTAAAGATTGCCTAAGTCATTGATTTAATGGTGGGACGGCTGGGACTCGAACCCAGGACCAAAGCCTTAAAAGGGCCTTGCTCTACCAACTGAGCTACCGTCCCGATCAGCCGCGCATGATAGCCGAACTCCGCTGACAGATCACCGCGAAATTCCGTCCCGTCAGCGATACCGGGTGGGATCGGGCATGCCGGCAGCGGCAAATCCGGCTGCCCGCAGGCGGCAGGAATCGCAGCGTCCGCAGGCGGCGCCGTCCGGGCCGGCCTGGTAGCAGGACACGGTCAGGCTGAAATCGACGCCGAGCTCGCTGCCCGCGCGGATGATGTCTGCCTTGGACATGGCGATGAGCGGCGCCTGGATCTTGAAGCGCGCGCCTTCGACGCCGGCCTTGGTCGCCAATCGCGCGAGACTCTCGAAGGCCTCGATGAATTCCGGCCGGCAATCGGGATAACCCGAGTAATCGACGGCATTCACGCCCACGAAAATATCGGCGGCGCCCACGACCTCGGCCCAGCCGAGCGCCAGCGCCAGCAACAGGGTGTTGCGGGCCGGCACGTAAGTGACCGGTATCCCGGCGCTCGGCGATTCAGGTACGGCCATGCCGGCGTCGGTCAGCGCCGATCCGCCGATGCCGGCCAGATCCACCCCCATGACTCGATGTTCACGGGCGCCCAGTGCCGTCGGCGACTCGCCGCGCGGCCTGCGAGTTCGGCGCTGTGACGCTGGCCGTAGTGCACGCTCAGCGCATAGCACTCGAAGCCTCGCGCGCGAGCCATCGCCAGCACCGTGGACGAATCCAATCCGCCGGAGAGCAACACGATGGCGCGCCGCGGCTGGCGCGCTCGAGCCGGCGGCGGTCACTTGCCGGGAACATCGCCCCACAGAATCTTGTGAAGCTGCAGTTGGAAGCGCACCGGCAGACGGTCCGCCAGAATCCAGTCCGCCAGCGCGGTGGGCGAGACTTCGTTGTAGCTGGGCGAGAACAGAATCCGGCATTGCTCGCGCCAAGCCATGCTCCTGCATGAACGCCTTGCTCCAGTCGTAGTCCTCGCGGGAACAGATCACGAATTTCACCTGGTCGCGCGGCGTCAGGAGGCTCGAAGTTCTCGATTCTATTGCGCGCGGCCTCGTGCGAGCCCGGCGTCTTCACATCCACCACCCGGGAGACTCGCGCATCGACCGCGGCGATATCCAGCGCGCCGCTGGTCTCCAGCGACACGTTGAAGCCCTGGTCGCACAGGCGTTCGAGAAGCTTCAGGCAATTCGGCTGCGCCAGGGGCTCGCCGCCGGTCACGCAGACATACTGCGCGCCGTAGCCGCGCACCTTTCCCACGATGTCGTCGAGATCGAACCAATCGCCGGCGTGGAAGGCGTATTCGGTGTCGCAATACTGGCAGCGCAGCGGACAGCCCGTCAGCCGCACGAACACCGTCGGATAGCCGACGGCATCGGCCTCCCCCTGCAACGAATGAAAAATCTCGTTGACGCGCAGGCGGTCGGATTTGCGCACCGCGTCACTCAATGTTTCTCGGCCGCCATTTTGTCGAGACGCTGCTGCGCCAGATGCCCGGACGGTGAATCGGGGAACTGTGCCACCACCTTCGACAAGGTCTGTTTGGCCGCGTCGAATTGCTTCAGCTCATATTGGCAATAGCCGATCTTGAGCAAGGCATCGGGAAGCTTGCGCGATTGGGGGTATTTGTCGACCACCTTTTGAAAGGCGGCCTGCGCGTCCGTGAACGACTTGTTGACGTAGTCGGCCTCGCCCAGCCAGTACTGGGCGTTGTCGGCCAGCGTGACTGTCGGGATACGAGACCAGGAACTTCTGAAACGCGGCGATGGCAGCGTCGAACTGACTGTTCTTCAACATATCGAAGGCCGCCTGATAGGCGGCCTTGTCGTCGCCGCCGGAGCCGCCGATGCGCCCGGCGCCGGCGGCGCCGGCTGCGCCCGCATCGCCCGGCCCGGCTGCGGCGGCAGCGGCCGCACCGCCGCCCCGCGTGCCTCGAGGACCTTCATGCGCCGATCGAGATCGGCGTACAAGTCGCGCTGTTCCTTGCGGCTCGGTCTCGAGCTTATTGTTCAACTGGTCGATGTCGTTGTGCATGGCGCGCAAGTCGGCGCGCATGCGCCTCGTTTTGATTGGCCAAATCCAGCAGACTTTGATTGGCCACCACCCTCTCGATGCGCGCGAGGCGGGTGTCGAGATCCTTCAGTTTGATTTGCACCGGATCCTCGTCCGGCGGGGTGCCCGCACACCCCGCCATCGCGAGTGCCAGCAGGCAGGCGCCGCCCAAGCTGAATGATGCGCGGGAAATCACGGGACGTAGACCATTTCCACGCGCCGGTTCTGCGCCCAGGCCGCCTCGTCATCGCCCTCGGCCGCAGGCCTCTCGGAGCCGAAGCTGACCGTGGTGAGCTGCGATTCGGCGACCCCTTGAAGCATCAGAGCCCGCTCGCACCGCCTGTGCGCGGCGCTCGCCCAGCCCGATGTTGTATTCGCGGGTACCGCGCTCGTCGGTATTGCCCTCGAGTTTCATTTTCAAGTTCGGATGACTGGTCAGATTGCGCGCATGGGCGGAGATGACGTCGGCGAACTCGGGCTTGATCTCCGACTTGTCGAAGTCGAAATAAATGACCTTGCGCGCCAAGGGACCCGTCCCGTTCGCACCCATGGCGTCTGCGCCCTGGCTGGCGGCATCGCCTCCCAGAGCGTTCGCCGAGGTCGATGCGCCCTCCCCGGACGTCGCACCGGACACCTGAGAGCCGGCGGTCGGCGGCTCAATCACATTGTGTTTTTTGGGGCAGCCCGCCAGCAGTGCCGCTCCGGCCAACAGCAACGCGATCGATATGATTCGTTTCATTTATTTCTCCATCCGATTGACGTAACACGTTAAGCCTACCGACGAATGCCTGATTTGTGTACTTTGTTTGACCGCCGCCGCTAGAACGGCGCCCATGCCGGTTCCTGCAATTCACCCTCGCTCGACACCAAGCGCTCCTGCACCCGGCCGTCGGCGCTGACCAAGGCCAGCACGCCGCGCCCGCTGGTCGCGGGTCGCGTAAATGATCTCCGCGCCATTCGGCGCATAGCTCGGCGACACGTCGAAACGACCCTTGGTGAGCACTTGGACATCGCCGCGCCCGCGAAGATCCATGGTCGCGATGCGATAGTCCGCCGTCTTCCTGGGTGACGAAAGCCAGCTGCGATTCGTCCGGCGACACCCGGGGCCGCGCGTTGTAGCTGCCTTGAAAGGTCAGACGACTGCGGCTTGTCGCCGCTGTGGATGCCGACGCGGTAGATCTGCGGACCTCCCGCGCGATCCGAGGTGAAATAAATGCTTTGGCCGTCCTTCGACCACTGCGGTTCGGTGTCGATGCCGGGATCAGTGGTGATGCGGGTCAGCGCCTGAGTGGCCAGATCCAGCACGTAGACATCCAAATTGCCGTCCCGGGTCGAGAGCGTGAGCGCCAGCTTCTTGCCGTCCGGCGACCAGGCCGGGGCCTGATTCACGCCCGCCCGCGCCGACACCCGCCGCCGCTCTCCGGTCTGCAGGAACTGCACGTACACCGACGGCAAGCGGTCCTCGAAGGACACATAGGCCAGGCTCTGGCCGTCGGGCGACCAGGCCGGCGACATCAGCGGCTCGTTCGACTGCATGACGACGTGCGGATTTTCCCCGTCCGCGTCCGCCACGATGAGCCGGTACTGCCGGTGCGGCAATGATCCGAGCACGGAGATATAGGCGATGCGCGTGGCGAACGCGCCGCGTATGCCGAGGATTTTCTGGAACACCATGTCGGCCACTTGATGGCTCGCAAGACGCAGCCCGGGCTTGTTGGCGCTGATCTGGTAGCCCAGCATCCGCTGCCGGGTGAGGACGTTGTAGAGCTCGAAGGTGATATTGAAGTGATCGGGGTCCACGGTCTGGACCTGCCCGACCACGATGTAGTCGTTGTTGAGCCGGCGCCAATCATCGAAGGAGATGGCGGCGCCGGTGTGCGGCTGCTCGATCATGTCCTTGCGATCCGTGGTGTTGAAGCGCCCGCTGCGGGCCAGATCGGCGCTCACGAGCTGCGCCACGTCGAAGGGCGCGGCGGCGGCCCGCCGGCGAACCGAAGGGCACGATGGCGATCGGAATGGCTTCGGCCTGTCCCTTCGTGATTTCGACGACGAGTTCGGCCCAGGTCCGCGGGCAGAACAGCAGAAAGCCGAGCGCCAGCAAGACAGGAGAAGCGTTTATTCATCGGGTTTGAACCTAAATACGAAGTTTCTTTCAAACAGCGCCGGATCCGGGGGATCCGGCAGGGGCGATGCACGATACACCGCATTCTCGATCGACTGGCGGGCGGCGGCATCGCCATTGCACTGGGTGACGTGCGCGCTCGTCACCTCGCCGCCCGGAACCTGAGTGACCTCCACCAAGCAATCAAGACCGACGCTCGCCGACGGCGGCTTGATCCAGGCATTCTGAATTCTATTGCGCAATTTGGCGATATAGCTGTCGCGCAAGGGACCGGACTCGACGGCGCTGCGGTGTTCCTCGTCCGCCAATTGCTTGCGCAATTCGGCCTCGCGGTCCTGGCGGGCCCGCTCGTCGGCCGCGTGCTTGGCATCGGCGACCTGCTTGGCCTCCGCGGCCTGTTTCGCCTCCGCGGCTTGCTTGGCCTCGGCGGCCTTGCCGCTGCGGCGTTGGCCTCGGCCGCTATCTTGGCCTCCTGAGCGAGTTCGGCCGCCGCGGCACGCCGCGCGAGATCCGCTTTCTGTGCCCGGGTGGCTTTCTGTGCATCGACTAGGCGCTGCTGTTCCGCCGCCGCCGCCTTGGCGGCATCCTCCGCGGCGGCCGCGGCCTTGGCCTGCTCGGCAGCCTTGGCCTGCTGCTGCAGCTTTCGCGTCTGCGGCAGCCTTGGCCGCTCCGCGGCCTTGGCGTCTTCCGCGGCCTTGGCCTCCTCCGCCGCCTTGGCGTCGGCCGCGGCAGCCCTGGCCTGCTCGGCCGCCTGCGCACTGGCTGCAGCCTCCGCGTCGCGCTGCTGTTGCGCGTGCTGCGCGGCGTGCAGAGACCTGCGAATCCACCACGACGGCATCGATGGGCAGCGGCTGCAGGTTCGACGGCGGTGCGGAAGGAGGACATGAACGCCGTGAGTATCAAGCCGCCCACCAGCAGTCCGTGCAGCAGCACGGACACCACGACCGCCCACGAATGTTCGCGCAAGAATTCCCGCATTCAACCCGCACCGTTGCCGGCCCCACCGGCTTGCCCCCGTGCGGGAGGCCGCACCGGATCCGTCAGGAACCCGACCTTCGACGGCGCCGGCATGCTGCAGCAGAACCATGGCGCGCACCACCGTGCCATAGGGCACCGTCGTGTCGGCCTTGACCAGGACCGGCGTCTGCGGGTCGCGGCGCAGGAGCGCGCGCGGTGCGGGCGCTCACCGTGGCCTCGGAGGCGGGCTTGTCGGGGTTCGGTCCAAAATTGACGTACAGACGCCCACGCGCATCGATGGTCACGATCAGCGGCTCATGCTTGGCCAGGAATTCCGGGTCGATGGGCTTGGCGCCGGCGTCGGGCAAGTCCACCTTGACGCCCTCCTTGAGCAGCGGCGCCGTGATCATGAAGATGACCAGCAGCACCAGCATCACGTCGATGTACGGCACCACATTGATCTCTCCCATCAGCTTGCGGCGGCGAAGCGGCTTGGCCATGGGCGTTACGCTTGGGCCGGGCGCGACGGGCCGTGGCGCTGCAGAATCGTCGAGAACTCTTCCACGAAGGTGTCGAACCGCAGCTCCAAGCGGCTGACCTGATCGGCAAAGCGGTTGTACGCCATCACCGCGGGAATCGCCGCGAACAAGCCGATCGCCGTGGCGATCAGCGCCTCGGCGATACCCGGCGCCACGGCCGCCAGAGTCGCCTGCTGCACATTGCCGAGATTGTGGAAGGCGCTCATGATGCCCCACACGGTGCCGAACAAGCCCACGTAGGGACTGGTCGATCCGACCGTGGCCAGCATGGCCAGATTGCGCTCGAGCCGATCCATCTCGCGCATCTGCGCGACCCGCATGGCGCGGCGCGCGCCCTCGAGCAACTGATCCGAGGGCGTTCCCAGCTGGCGCAGCCGGCTGAACTCGCCGAAGCCCGATTCGAAAATGCTCTGCTCGCCCGTGCCCGCCCGCCCCTTGGTCTCGATGCTGCGATACAGCGTCGACAGATCGCCGCCCGACCAAAACGCCGTCTCGAACTGATCGGCCTGGCGCCGCGAGTGGGAGATGACGCGGCCCTTCTTGAAGATGACGGCCCACGACGCGATGGATGCGATCATGAGCAGCACCATGACCGCCTGTACGATGACGCTCGCATCGAGCACCAGGGTCCAGATCGATAAGTCATTGCCCATTGCGCCACTCCACGAATAAATCCTTAGGAATCGGACGCGGTTTCAGCGTCCCGGAATCGAGACAGGCGACGCGAGTGCTCGCATCGATGAGCTGCACGTCGCCGCGCATGATGGTTTGCTTGAAGGAGAATGTCGCGCCGCTCAGGCGCTCGAGCTCGGCGGTGACGAGAATTTCATCATCGAGCACGGCCGGCCGCAGAAAATCCACGGCGACATTCACCACCGCGAACTGCAGCTGCCGCTCCGCGCGCAGCTGATGTTGATCGATCCCCAATGCCCGCAGCCAGTCCGTCCGGCAGCGTTCCATGAATTTTAAGTAATTCGCGTAGTACACCACGCCGCCCGCATCGGTATCCTCCCAGTAGATGCGCGTCTTGATTTCGAAGCGGTGCTCATGGGTTTTATCTTTCTTAATCAACTAGTTACGAGCCTTCTTTTGGATCGGCGCAATTGCAGGTGCATTTTACAGTATCGAAGGCGAGGCGCTCGAACATGACACTTTGGACCGCGAATACTCAGGAACGATCCCTAGAACAGGGCATATTCAAGTCCCGGTCCACCGCCGGCGCCGCCAAGCCCGAAATGCGCATAGGCGCTGCGCGTCGCGACCCGGCCGCGCGCCGTGCGCATCAGAAATCCCTGCTGGATCAGAAAGGGCTCGATGACATCCTCGATGGTGCCGCGCTCCTCGCTCATGGCGGCGGCCAGGCTGTCGACGCCCACCGGGCCGCCGTCGAATTTCTCGATCACCGTCAGCAGCAATTTCCTGTCCAGCATGTCGAACCCTTGCGGGATCCACCGCCAGCATGTCGAGCGCCGCGATCGCGACCTCGGCGCTGATGAGCCCCGCGGCCTTGACCTCGGCGAAGTCGCGCACCCTGCGCAGCAGCCGGTTGGCGATGCGCGGCGTGCCGCGCGATCTCTCGGCGATGCGATGCGCGCCGTCCGCCTGCAGCTGCAGCTTCAGGATCGAGGCGCTGCGCGTGACGATCTTCGTCAAATCTTCCGTGGAATAGAACTCGAGCCTCTGCACGATGCCGAAGCGGTCCCGCAGCGGCGAGGTCAGGAGCCCGGCGCGCGTGGTGGCGCCCACCAGCGTGAACGGCGGCAGATCGAGCTTGATCGACCTTGCGCCGGGGCCCTCGCCGATCATCAGATCGAGCTGCGAGTCCTCCATCGCCGGGTACAGCACTTCCTCGACCACGGGACTGAGCCGATGAATCTCGTCCACGAACAGCACGTCGCGCGGCTCGAGATTGGTCAGCAAGGCCGCCAAATCGCCGGGGCGCTCCAAGACGGGCCCGATGTCTGCCGCAAATTGACCTTCAGCTCATTGGCGATGATGTTCGCCAGCGTGGTCTTGCCGAGTCCGGGCGGCCCGAAAATCAGCACATGATCCAGCGCCTCGCCGCGATTGCGCGCCGCCTGAATGAAGATGTCCATCTGGGTCTTGACGTTCGACTGTCCCACGTAGTCGGCGAGACTCTTCGGCCGCACCGCACGATCGACCACCTCGTCTTCGCGCTTGGCCGGCCCGGCGATGATCCGATCCTGTTCGATGCCCATGCGGGTTCTTCAAGCCTTGGCCGCCGCCTTGAGGGCGCGCCGTATGATTTCAGTGGTCGCCAGATCCGGGTTCATCGACCGACTTCAACAGCCGCACCACTTCCGGCGGCTTGTAGCCCAGCGCGATCAGCGCGCTGAACGCCTCGCTTTGCGCAGTCGCGCCCAGGCCCATGCCCGCGGGTGCCGGCGCCGGCCGCCGGCATCGACAGCTTCTTGACGCTGTCGCGCATCTCGATGATCACGCGCTCCGCGGTCTTGCGGCCGATGCCCGGAATCCTCGTGAGCATGGCGATATCCTCGGCCTCGACGGTGCGCAGAAAATCCTCGACGCTGGCGCCCGGACAGTATCCCCAGCGCGATCTTCGGCCCCACCCCGGAGACCTTGAGCAGGCCGCGAAACAGCCGCCGCTCGCCGTCGGTGCCGAAGGCGTACAAAATATGCGCATCCTCGCGCACCACCAAGTGGGTGAACAAGCGCAACGGGTTCGCCCGGCGGCCGGCAGTCCATAGAAAGTCGACATCGGCGCTTCCATTTCATAGCCGACGCCGTTGACGTCGACCATCAGAAACGGCGGCTGCTTGACCGCCAAGCGGCCCTTGAGAAAGCCGATCACCCGCGGCTCGCAGAGCGCCGCACCGAGACCCGCACGCGGCCGCGCAGCGCATGGCACACGGCCGCGGCCAGGGCGTCGGCCGCATCGGGCGACAGCGGCCCCTCGAGCTTGAGAATGCTTTTCATCATGAGCTGCACCTGTGCCTTCTCCGCACTGCCCGATCCCACCACGGCCTGCTTGATCTGCCGCGTCGCGTACTCGAATACCTCGGCGTTGGCATCCGCGGTGCCGCAGATGGCGGCGCCGCGCGCCTGCCCCAATTTCAGCGCGCTGTCGGGATTTCGATTGACGAAAACCCGTTCGATCGCGATTTCGTGGGGCCGGTACTGGGCGACGATGGTCTGCACGCAGCGAAAGATCTCGCACAGCCGATCGGCGAACTCTCCCTTCTGGGTGCGGATCACGCCGCTCGCCACATAGGTCAAGCGGGGACCCGCGGCGTCCAGGACGCCGAATCCCGTGCGCTGCGAACCGGGATCGATGCCCAGCACGCGCACGCCGGCCGGCTCAGCGCCGCGCAAGTCGCGCATCGCCGACCCTCGAGCCGCATTCTTCGGATCCTGCATTTGACGCGTATGATACCGGCAATAGGCGCTTAAACCCACCGGCAAGGCAGCGCATTTCAAGTGGAAACGACGGCTATCAACCCGGATCACGGCGAGCGAGCGGCTGCACGCCGCCTTTGCAGCCGTGCGCGCCCTCGATCTGCCCGACAGCGGCTCGGGCGTACTGCGCGCCGGCCTGGATGTGGCGGAGATCGTGCGCACTCTCGATGCCGACGACGAGGTGGTGATCGCGGCCATGCTGCAGCCGCTGCTCGACGCCGAGCTCCTGGATCGAGACGCCGCCGAAAAGCGCTTCGGCGCCGATGCGGTCCGGCTGGCGCGCAGCTTGAGCCAGCTGGGAGAGTTCGGATTGCCGGCCGATTGGACGCCGGAACAGGGCCTCGAAGCCGGCCAGGCCGAGGCGCTGCGCAAGATGCTGCTGGCCGTCATCGGCGATGTGCGCCTGGTGGTCGTGCGGCTGGCCGGACAATTGCAAAAAATGCGCGCCGCCAAGTCGCTCGAGCCCGATCCTGCAGCGCAAGCTCGCGACCGAGACCCGCGAAGTCTATGCGCCGCTCGCCAATCGCCTGGGTGTGTGGCAGCTGAAATGGGAGCTCGAGGATCTGGCCTTCCGCTACCTGCAGCCGGCCGACTACAAGCGCATCGCCGCCGCCCTCAAGGTGCGGCGCGCCGAACGCGAGCGCTACATGGAAGAGCTGAAGACGCATGCTGCGCAGCGAATTGCACGCACGCGGGCGTCGAGGCGAGCCATCGAGGGACGGCCGAAACACATCTACAGCATTTGGCGCAAGATGCAGGCCAAGCAGCTCGCCTTCGAGCAGCTCATGGACATTCGCGCCGCGCGCGTCCTCGTGAACAGCGTCGCGGAATGCTACGCGGCGCTCGGCGTGGTGCACTCGCTGTGGCAGTTCATCCCCGGGGAATTCGACGACTACATCGCGACGCCCGAAGGACAACCGCTACCGCTCGATTCACACGGCCGTCATCGGACCGGGAGCGCAGCCCGTGGAAATCCAGATTCGCACGCATGAAATGCATGCGAATTCCGAGCGCGGCGTCGCGGCGCACTGGCGCTACAAGGAAGGCGGCCGCAGCGACCAGGCCTACGAACGCAAGATCAACCAACTGCGCTCCCTGCTGGCGCCGCCGAAGGCGGCGACACGTCGCGCGATTTTCTCGACCGCATGCGCGTGGATCTGTTTCAGGATCGGATCTACGTGGTTTCGCCCAAGGGTGAGATCGTCGATGTGCCGGTGGGCGGCACGCCGCTGGATTTCGCCTATCAAGTGCACACCGACCTGGGCCATCGCACCCGCGGCGCCAAGGTCAACGGGCGCATGGTGGCCGCTCGACTACCAGCTCAAGAACAGCGAAACGGTGGAGATCATCACCGCCAAGACGGGGCAGCCGTCGCGCGATTGGCTCTCGCCCCAGTCCGGATTTCTGGCGAGCCCCAGGCATCGCAACAAGGTGCGCGCCTGGTTCCGCAAGCAGAACGCGACGCAGAACAAGGCCGAAGGCCGGGCGATGTTCGACCGTGAAATACATCGCCTGGGGATCAACAATCCGCCCGTCCCCGAATTGCTGAGCGAACTGAAATTGCCCAGCACCGATGCCTTGCACGAGGCCTTGGGGTTGGGCGAAGTCAGCCCCGCCCAAATGGCGGGCGCCATCCAGCGCATCGTCCACGCGCGCGAAGCGCGGCCCGAGCAGGCCGCCCGCGCCAAGAAGCCCGGCGGCCGATCGCGGACCGGAGCTCGAGGTTCAGGGCATCGGCGATCTGCTGTCCACGTACGCGCGCTGCTGCAAACCGGTGCCGCCCGAGGCCATCGTCGGCTATATCACCGTCGGCCGGGGCGTCAGCATCCATGCGCAATCCTGCGCCAATCTCGGCCGCCTCAGCGTCAAGTCCCCGGCGCGGGTGCTGGCCGTGACCTGGGGCAAGCTGGCGTCGCACGAATTTCCGGTGGACATCGAAGTACAAGCCTTCGATCGCCGCGGACTGGTGCGCGACGTCAGCGCCGCGCTTGGCCGACGACAAAATCAGCATCCTCGGGCATGAACACCGTCACCGACAAGCGCGACAACGTGGCTCACATGCTGATCAAGATATCGATCACGGGGCTGCCGCAGCTCTCGCAGGTGCTGGCACGCATCGCGCAAGCTGGCCAATGTCATCAGCGCCAGACGAAAGAAATAGCCCGCGATCTGGGACCAGCCAGCGTCAGGGGTCGTATTCCAGAAGCTCGCCGTTGGCCAGCGAAATTCCCGTCAGCGCCTGAATGAAGGCCCAGTGGCTGACCAGCAGCGTCGTCTCTGGTCGTCGCGGGCGGCCATGAGATCCCGGAAGGCATCCGCGCGCGCGCGCGTCTGCTTCCGTGCGTTTCTCCCGGCTCATTCCACCACTTCGGCGGCAGGTGCGCGAAATCGTGATGCGGAAAGCGGGCGCTGAGCAAGTCGGGCGCGCTGCCCACATCGCAGGCGAACGCCGCCTGTTCGCGCACCTCGTGCATGATGGTGACCGGCACCTTGTGAATGCCGAGGATGGGCTGCGCGGTCTGCAAGGCACGCGTATAGGGCGAGATGATGACGTGCGTCAGCACCGTGTCCGCGAGCCGCGTCGCGGCCGCCGCCGCCTGCTGCAGGCCGAGCGGCGTCAATTCCGGGTCTTCGATCCCCGGATCGACGCGCGTCTCGTTGAACAGCAGGTTGAAGTAACTTTGGCCATGGCGCAGCAAAAACATCGGATCGCGGCCCTAGCGATTGATGCCGTCGATCGCCTTCTTGTCCACCGCCAGCGCCGCCTCGTGAATCGCCTCCGACAGCGTCGGATGGGCGTGAATGGTGCGCTGGATATCCTCGGTGCTCGCCGAATACTCCATCGCGAGCACCGCCTCGCTGATCAGCTCGCCGGCCATCGGCCCGATCACGTGGATGCCGAGCACCTCATCGTCGTCCTTGGCGGACACGATCTTCGCAAAGCCCTGCGCGGCTTCCATGGCGCGCGCGCGGCCGCTCGCCGCGAACGGGAAGGTGCCCACCTTGTAGGGCCGGCCGCTCGCCTTGACCTGCTCCTCGGTTTGCCCGACCCAGGCGATTTCCGGGGCGGTGTAGATCACCGAGGGAATGACCTTGTAATTCACCTCGCCGAAGTGGCCGGCGATCAGATCGGCGACCATCACGCCCTCCTCCTTGCCCTTGTGCGCGAGCATGGGGCCGCGCACCACATCGCCGATCGCCCACACATTGGGCACGCCGGTGCGGCAGTGCTCGTCGACTTGGATGAAGCCGCGCTCATCGAGCCTGACCCCGGTGCCCTCCGCCAGCAGCTCCTGCGTGAAGGGTCGGCGTCCGACCGCGACCACCAGCTTGTCCACCTGCAGCGAATGCTCGCCCTGGGCGTCGGTGTAGGTGACATCCACGGCGATCGCCTGGACCGCGGCGCTCGAGACCTTGGCGCCCAGCTTGATGTCGAGCCCCTGCTTCTTGAAATGCCGCTGGGCCTCCTTCGCGATCGCGCCGTCCGCGATCGGCAGGAACTGCTCCAACGCCTCGAGCACCGTGACCTCGCTGCCGAGCCGCCGCCACACGCTGCCGAGCTCCAGGCCGATGACGCCGGCGCCGATGACGCCGAGACGCGCGGGCACGGCGTCGAACTCCAAGGCATTCCAGGAATCGACGATGTACTTTCCATCATGCGGCACGCTCTTCAGCTGCACGGGCACCGAGCCCGAGGCCAGCACCACGTGCTTGGCTTCCAGGGTCTTCTCCGCGCCGTCCGCCGCCGGTCACCAGCACCTTGTTGCCGGGCAGCAAGCCGCCCATGGCCCTGAATGCCGACCACGCCGTTGGCCTTGAACAAGCGCGGTGATGCCGCCCGGTCATGGTCTTGACCACGGACGCGCGGCGCTTCTGCATGGCGGCGAGGTCGAGCGTGCAGCTCGCCGATCTTGATGCCGTGGACGCCGAACTCATCCTTGGCGCGCTGATACAGCTCCGAGGATTCGAGCAAGGCCTTCGAGGGGATGCAGCCGGCATTCAGGCAGGTGCCGCCGAACGCGAAACTGCCGTCGGTGTTCTTCCACTCATCGACGCAGGCCACCTTGAGCTTGTTTTGCCCGGCGCGAATCGCGGCCGGATAGCCCGCGGGGCCGGCGCCGATGACGATCACATCGTAGAGCTCGCTCATACGCCGAGCACCATGCGCGCCGGATCCTCCAGGCATTGCTTGACCGTCACCAGGAACTGCACCGCTTCACGGCCGTCGATGATGCGATGATCGTAGGTCAGCGCGATGTACATCATGGGGCGCACCACGACCTGGCCGTCGATCACGACGGGGCGATCCTGAATCTTGTGCATGCCGAGAATCGCACTCTGCGGCGAATTGACGATGGGGGTGGACAGCAGCGATCCGAACACGCCGCCGTTGGTAATCGTGAAGGTGCCGCCCGTGAGTTCCTCCATGGTGATGGTCCCGGCACGTGCGCGCGCCGCGAAATTGGCGATCGACTTTTCGATGTCCGCGAAGCTCAGCTGATCCGCATCGCGCAGCACCGGCACGATCAAGCCGCGATCGGTGGAAACCGCGACGCCGATGTCGAAGTACTCGTGATAGACGATGTCATTGCCCTCGACCGAGGCGTTCACCGCGGGAAATTTCTTCAGCGCCTCGACGCAGGCCTTGGCGAAGAACGACATGAAGCCGAGCTTCACGCCATGCTGCTTCTCGAATTGATCCTTGTAGCGTGCGCGCAGCTCATTGACGGCCTTCAAGTCCACTTCGTTGAACGAGGTCAGCAAGGCCTGAGTGGTCTGCGCCTGCACCATGCGCTCGGCGATCCGCGCGCGCAGGCGGGTCATGGGCACCCGCTGATCGGCGCGCGCGCCGCGCGCCGCGCGGAGCGGGCGCCGTTGCCGCCGGCGCCTTGGACGGCGCGGCGGACTGCCGTGGCGCCGGCGCGGCGCTCTTTGGCCGACAGATAATTCACGACATCCGACTTCGAGACCCGCCCATCGCGGCCGGATCCGCTGACGGCCTTCGGATCGACCTTGTTCTCTTCGACCACGCGTTTTGCCGCGGGGCTCAGCTTGGCCGCCGCCGCATCGGGCTTGGCGGCTTCCTGGCCGCGGCGACGGCTTCCGCCGCCGGCGTGGCGGCGACCGCCGGAGGCGGCCATGACGGCCGGTGCGCTGGCGCCGGGCAGCGGCCGTGGCGCCCTCCTCGATCAGCGCCAGCACCTGGCCGCTGGTCACGGTGGTGCCGTCGCCGAGCTTGATTTCCTTGAGCACGCCGGCCGCCGCCGCCGGCACCTCGAGAACGACCTTGTCGGTCTCCAAATCGACGAGATTTTCATCGCGCGCCACGGCATCGCCGGGCTTCTTGTGCCACGAGACAATCGTGGCGTCAGCCACCGACTCCGGTAGCTGCGGCACGCGAACTTCGATAGTCATGAACCCGTCCTAGTTTGAGCCGCCGGGAGGCGCATCGTTTGTCGAGAGGTTTCTTCCGGCGGAACGCCCTGCAGCGCCGCGGTCACCAGATTTTTCTGCTGCTGCTCGTGCAGCGCGGCTATGCCCGTGGCGGGCGCCGCCGCGCCGGCGCGTCCCGCGTACAGCAGCTCGTGCTTCGCGCCGAGCTTCGACTGCAGGCGATGGCGGATCTGATACCAGCTGCCCTGATTCTGCGGCTCTTCCTGGCACCAGACGATTTCGCGGGCATTCGCGTACTTGCGCAGAATCGCCTCGTATTCGTCCGAAGGAAAGGGATAGAGCTGCTCGAGACGCACGATGGCGACCGAGTCGGCCTTGGCCTCGCGCCGCGACTTCAGCAAATCGAAATACACCTTGCCGCTGCACAGCACGATGCGCGTCACCGCGGAAGGCTTGAGATCGTCGATCTCATCGATCACGGCATTGAAGCCGCCGCGTGCCGAGCTCTTCGAGCCGCGACACCGACAGAGGGATGCCGCAGCAGGCTCTTCGGCGTCATGACGATGAGCGGCTTGCGCAGCGGGCGCACCATCTGCCGGCGCAGCATGTGAAACATCTGCGCCGGCGTCGAGGGCACGCACACCTGCATGTTGTACTCGGCGCACAGCTGCAGGAATCGCTCCAGGCGCGCCGAGGAATGCTCGGGCCCCTGGCCCTCGTAGCCATGCGGCAGGAACAGGGTGAGGCCGGACAGGCGGCCCCATTTGGCCTCGCCGGAACTGATGAACTGATCGATGATGACCTGCGCGCCGTTGCAGAAATCGCCGAACTGACCTTCCCAAATGGTCAGGCAATGCGGTTCGGTGGTCGAGAAGCCGTACTCGAATCCCATGACCGCCTCTTCGGACAGTACCGAATCGATCACCGTGAAGGTCGGCTGATTGGTCGCCAGGTGCTGCAGCGGGACATAGCGGCGGCCGGTGGCCTGATCGTGCAGCACGGCGTGCCGGTGAAAAAACGTGCCGCGGCCGCTGTCCTGGCCGGTGAGACGCACCGGATAGCCTTCCTGCACCAGGCTGGCGTACGCCAGATTCTCGGCGGCGCCCCAATCGAGCGCGAGATCGCCGTTCACCATTCTCTCGCGCGCCTGCATGATGGCGAGCACGCGCGGATGCAGAACCCAGTCCGCAGGATAGGTGGTGATCGCCTTGCCGAGCGCGCGCAAGCGCCCCATGTCCACCGCCGGTCTTCACCGGCTCGGACCAATCCGCGCCCAGGTACTCGCTCCAATCCACCGTGAATTTGATTGCCGATGAGGCCGAGCGCCGCGCGGGCCTGCGGCTTGCCCTCATCCAGGCCGTCGCGGTACTGCTCCATCATGGCCGCGGCTTCGGCCGCCGTGAGCACGCCTTCGGCCGTCGAGTTTGTCCGCATACAGCTGGCGCACCGTCGGCTTCTTGCGGATGACCTGGTACATGAGCGGCTGAGTCGCGGCGGGCTCGTCGGCCTCGTTGTGGCCGTGGCGCCGGTAGCACACCAGATCGATCACCACGTCCTTGTGGAATTTCATGCGATATTCGAGCGCGAAGCGCGTGACGAAGCACACCGCCTCGGGATCGTCGGCATTGACGTGGAAAATCGGCGCTTCGACCATCTTGGCCACATCGGAGCAATACAGCGTGGAGCGCGCATCGCGCGGATCGCTGGTCGTGAAGCCCACCTGGTTGTTGATGATGATGTGCACCGATGCCGCCGGTGTAGAAGCCGCGGGCCTGCGACAGCTGCAGGGTCTCCATGATGACGCCCTGCCCGGCGAAGGCCGCGTCGCCGTGAATCTGCACCGGCAGCACCTTGTCGCCCAGCGCATCGCCGCGCCGCTCCTGGCGCGCGCGCACCGACCCTTCGACCACCGCGTTGACCACCTCCAGATGCGAGGGATTGAAGGCCAGCGCGACGTGCACATTGCCGGATGCGGTCTTCAGGTCCGAGGAAAATCCCTTGTGGTACTTGACGTCGCCCGAGCCGCGCAGCTTCGCCAGATCGTACTGGCCCTCGAACTCGCTGAACAAGTCCTTGGGCGACTTGCCGAGCAGGTTCACCAGCACATTGAGGCGGCCGCGATGCGCCATGCCGATGATGGCCTCTTCGACCCCCATCTTCCCGCCGTGCTGCACCAGATCGTCGAGCAAGGGAATGAGACTGTCGCCGCCCTCGAGCGAGAAGCGCTTCTGGCCCACGTACTTGGTGTGCAGGTAGCGCTCCAGGCCCTCCGCGGCGGTCAATTGCCAGAGAATGTTCTTCTTCTCATCGGCGCTGAAGCGGCGCTGCATGCGCGCCGACTTGGAAGCTATCCTGCAGCCACAGGCGCTCATCGGTGTCCGATACGTGCGCAAACTCGGCGCCGATGGTATCGGTGTAAATGAACTTCAGGTCCGCGAGAATATCCCTGAGCTTGGCGCGTTCGGCGATCGCATGATTGCGGCTGCCGGTAAAGAACTCGGTATCCAGATCGGCGTCGGAGAGACCGAAATATTCGAGGTCGAGCACATAGGGCTTGGCCCGTTCCTGCAGGCCGAGCGGATCCAGATTGGCGGCCAAGTGACCGCGATTCGCATAGATCTGAATGAGCCGCGACACCGCGCCCTGCTTGGCGCTCGCCCCGCCGGATTCGGCTGCCCCGGCCGCCGCCGGCGGCCGGCGGCGATTTGCAGGCGCGCCAACAGGCGCTCGCGAATGGGGCTATGGGCGACCTCGCCCCCGGCGCCTCCCCGCAAACCCTTGAAGTAGGCGGCCCAAGTCGGATCGACTCCCGCCGGATCCTTCAAGAACTGTTCGTAGAGATCCTCGATGAAACCGGCATTTCCGCCGGAGAGCGCCGTGGTGGCTAATTGGTCGGCGAGTGATTGACTCATGGCGAGGGCGGCAAAAACCTCAAGTACATCAATATGATGAGAAGTAGGAGGCGGGTTTGCAAACCAGCGCCTAGTTTAGCCGAAGGCGGCACAATATGGAATGTGACGCAGTCCGGCAGAATTACAAGAGCAGCAGGTCGAGCGGGCTCTTGAGCATCCAAATCTCGTAGCCGATGAGGCCCGACATAGACGATCAGAACCCCGTACAACACCCATTCGACCCGCAGCAGGCGCATGAAGCGGTAGCGCGCCAGAAGCACCATGCAACATGATGCTTACGCCCGGTCATGGCCGATTTTGAGCGCCGCAAACGCCGCCACGCTGCGGTAGACGAGCAGCGCCATGATGGGATTCATCTCGGCGGCGCCCGCCTGCAGCAGCACCAAGGTCAGAAATGCGTCCGCCACGCTCAATAACAAGATGCCGATCGCCACCGCCAGCAAGTGCGCCGAATGCCAATCCAGCGAGTGAAAGCGGGAGTCATCCAGCGCGCCGCGGCGGCGTGTCGGCGGCGGGGATTGAAACTGCCGTAACAAACCGACCACCAAGAGCCGGCTGCGCCGGTCGGCGCGATGTGCGCCGCGGTCGATGGCGTCCAAGCTGGCGGATCTCCACGACGCAGTTCCGCTTCGCACTCATCGTCACGCGACACTATCCCGACACCTCGGCCGGTGCTCGGCAAGCTCGATGCGTCATAATGCGCGCCGCGCGGCGCCGGTATTTTTTCGGAGCTAAGACGCCGTCACCAGCTTGGCGACGAACTCGCTCACCGGCATCGCCGCCAGAGCGTCCCGATCCGCGAACATCGCCTTGATCGACTCGGTCTGCTTGGGGTTGAAATGCGCCGCGACGCTGGCCTCGAACTTCTTCACCAGCACCGGCATGCCCTCCTCGCGGCGCTTGCGATGTCCGATGGGGTAGTCCACCTGCACGCGCTGGCTTGCGGTGCCGTCCTTGAAGAACACCTGCACGGCATTGCCGATGTAGCGCTTGTTCGGGTCGTAGTATTCCTGGGTGAAGGTCGTATTTTCCTTGACCTGCATCTTGGCGCGCAGCGCGTCGACGCGCGGATCGCTGGCGATCCGGTCCTCGTAGTCCGCCGCGTTGAGCCTGCCGAACAGCAGCGGAATGGCGACCATGTACTGAATGCAGTGATCGCGATCCGCCGGATTCGCCAGCGGTCCGGTCTTGTCGATGATGCGCACCCCGGGTTCCTGGGTCTCGATGGCTGACCCGCTCGATCTCGCCGAGCTTGGCGGCGATTTGCGCCGTGCAAGGTCATCGCCGCCTCGACCGCGGTCTGCGCATGAAACTCCGCCGGGTAGGAGATCTTGAACAGCACGTTCTCCATCACGTAGCTGCCGAAGGGCTGCGGCAGCGACAGCGCCTTTCCCTTGAACAAGACATCCTGAAAACCCCAGGTCTTGGCCGACAGCGCCGAGGGATACCCCATCTCGCCCTTGAGGGCGAACAGCGCATGCCGCACGGCGCGGCTGGTCGCATCGCCCGCGGCCCAGCTCTTGCGCGAACCGGTGTTCGGTGCGTGCCGATAGGTTCGCAACGCGCCGCCGTCGACCCAGGCGTTCGACACGGCATTGATGATCTGCTCGCGCGAGCCGCCGAGCAGCGCGGTGACCACGGCCGTGGAGGCGACGCGAACCAGCAGCACGTGATCGAGCCCGACGCGATTGAAGCTGTTCTCCAAGGCGAGCACGCCCTGGATTTCATGCGCCTTGATCATGCCGGTGAGCACGTCGCGCACCGACGACCGGCTTGCCGGAGCGCGACAGATAATCGGCCACGGCGAGAATTCCGCCGAAATTATCCGAAGGGTGTCCCCACTCCGCCGCCAGCCAGGTGTCGTTGAAATCGAGCCAGCGAATCATGGCGCCGATATTGAACGCCGCGTTGATGGGATCGAGTTCGTAGGCCGTGCCCGGAACGCGCGCGCCGTTGGTGAGCGTCGCGCCCGGAACCACCGGTCCCATCAGTTTCGTGCAGGCCGGATACTTCAGCGCCTGAAAGCCGCAGGCCAGGGTATCCATCAGGCAGTAGCCGGCGGTCTCATAGGCGAGCTTGCTCTTGATCTCGAAGCTCAGCGCGTAGTCCGCGATCGCCGTGAGGATCTGATCGGGCGCGGGACGCTCGGCGGATTTAATATCGTGGGACATGAGAGATGGCGGACTCGCTGTTGATTGGACTGAACTGTTGATTGGGCTGAGGTACCGGACGCCGGGCTCGCGACGCGGCGCTATGGGCGCTGCGCCAGCGGCACGAAGGGAAGATTGTCCGGTCCGATGTAATTGGCGCTCGGGCGGATGATCTTGCCGTCCTCGCGCTGCTCGATGACGTGCGCCGCCCAGCCCGAGGTGCGGCTGATCACGAACAGCGGCGTGAACATCGCGGTCGGCACGCCCATCAGGTGATAGGACACGGCCGAGAACCAGTCGAGATTCGGAAACATCTTCTTGATATCGTGCATGACCGATTCGATCCGCTCGGCGACCTCGAATCCGCGCATGTCCTTCGCCTCGCGCGCCAGGCCGCGCGACACCTCCTTGATGATCTGATTGCGGGGATCGGAAATCGTGTAGACCGGATGACCGAACCCGATGATCACCTCCTTGTCCGCCACGCGCCTGCGGATATCCGCTTCGGCGGCGTCCGGCGTCGCATAGCGGCTCTGAATTTCGAAGGCGACCTCGTTGGCGCCGCCGTGCTTCGGCCCGCGCAGCGCGCCGATGGCGCCGGTGATGCAGGAGTACAGGTCCGACCCGGTGCCCGCGATCACCCGGGCGGTGAAGGTCGAGGCATTGAACTCATGCTCGGCGTACAAATTGAGCGAGGTGTGCATGGCGCGCACCCAGCGACGCCGAGGGCTTGCGACCGTGCAGCAGATGCAGGAAATGCGCGCCGATCGAGTCGTCGTCGGTCTGCACGTCGATGCGCCGCCGTCGCGCGAGAAGTGATACCAGTAGCACAGCATCGAGCCCAAGGAAGCCAACAGCCGATCGGCGATGTCGCGCGCGCCCGCGCTCTCGTGATCGTTGGCTTCGGGGACGCAGCAGCCGAGCGCCGAGACGCCGGTGCGCAGCACGTCCATGGGATGGCTGGCGGCCGGCAGCTGTTCGAGCACCGTGGTCACCGCGGCGGGCAGCACCCGCAGCGCCTTGAGCTTGGCCTTGTAGGCGGCGAGCTCCGCGCGATTCGGCAGTTTCTCGTGCACCAGCAGGTGCGCGATCTCCTCGAATTCGCACTCGGTGGCGATATCGAGAATGTCGTAGCCGCGGTAATGCAGGTCGTTGCCGGTCTTGCCCACGGTGCAGAGCGCCGTGTTGCCCGCCGTCACTCCGGACAATGCGACGGATTTCTTGGGTTTGAACGCGGCGGTTTGGGATGGGGCTTCGGGCATGGTCGTCTCCTAAAAGCCGTCACTTTTCCTTGCCGACGGCGAATAACTCGTCCAGCTTGGCTTCGTACGCGTAGTAGTCGAGGTACTTGTACAAATCGGCGCGGGTTTGCATGAGGTTCAAGCACGTTCTTTTGCGTCCCGTCGCGGCGAATCGCCTGGTAGGTCGCCAGGGCGGCCGCATTCATCGACCGATAGGCCGAGCAGCAATGCAGCACGATGTCGACCCCCACCGAACCCAGCTCATCCCGGGTATACAAGGGCGTATGGCCGAACTCCGTGATATTGGCGAGAACCGGCACCTTGACGGCGTCCTTGAACCGCCGGTACATGGGAAGCTCGGTCATCGCCTCGGGAAATATCATGTCGGCGCCCGCCTCGACGCAGGCGACCGCGCGCTCGATGGCGCTTGTCGATGCCTTCGACGGCCAGGGCATCCGTGCGCGCCATGATGACGAATTCGGGATCGGTACGCGCATCGACGGCCGCCTTGACCCGATCCACCATTTCCTGCTTGCGAAACGACTTCCTTGCCCGGCCGATGGCCGCAGCGCTTGGCCTGAACCTGATCTTCGATATGCAAGCCGGCGGCGCCGAACTTGATGAAGGACTTCACGGTGCGCGCGATATTGAACGCTCCGCCCCATCCGGTATCGGCATCCACCAACAGCGGCAGCGGGCAGGCATCGGTGATGCGGCGTATGTCGATCAGCACATCGTCCATGGTGCTGATGCCGAGGTCCGGAACCCCGAGCGAATTGGCGGCGACGCCGCCGCCCGACAGATACAGGGCCTTGAATCCGCAGGCCGCCGCCATTCTCGCGGCGTAGGCATTGATGGCGCCGACGACTTGCAGGGGGCGTTCCTCGGCGACGGCTGCGCGAAATCGCGCGCCGGGAGATGCGCTGGGAAGTTTGCCCGATTGATATTCATGGTCTGAATTATCCTTGATTCGCTGCCGTGGGCAGGGTGACTAAACCGCTCAAAATAGCTGAGCAGAATTGCAACATTCGCTGTCCGTCACGCCTGCAATGTGCGGCGAAATTCCCCCGGAGAGGCGCCGGTCCATTTTCTGAACGCGCGATGAAACGCACTGCGCTCCGAGAATCCCAGTTCGAGGGCAATGTCCATGACGCTGCGGCTCGAATGGCTCAGGTATCCGATGGCCAGATCCCGCCGCAGCTGGTCCTTGATCGATTGGTAGGACTCGCCCTCCTCGTGCAACCGGCGGCGCATGGTCGCGGGCGTCATGTTCAGCTCCTCGGCCAGCGATTCGAAGTCAGGAACCTCACCCGGCAGGAATTGGCGCAGCCGCCGCCGAATCCTCGCGGTGAGGCTGCTGCCGTTCTTGTATTTCACCAAGATGCTCTCCGGCGCGGTGCGCAGAAACTCCTTGATCGACCGCTCGTTCTGCACCACCGGCAGGTCCAGGTAGCTCGCGTCGAAGGCAATCACGGTGTTCGGCCGGTTGAAGCTCAGTTCCGCGCTGTACATCAGCCGGTACTCGGCGCTGTGCGCGGGTTCCGGATAGCTGAACTCGGTGCGCAGGATGGGAATGCGCCGGCCCACCAGCCAGCAAGACACGCCATAGAGCAGCATCAACAGCAGCTCGTGAGCGAACACCCGCTGGCCCGCGCCCGCGGCCCGCTCGTGCAGGACGATTCTGCGCCTCATCGCGCGTCGCGTTCGGCACGTGCCGGAGATGTCGTCCAGGAGCAGCGCATAGAATCGCAGGCTGCGGTCGAGCGCCTGGCCCAAGGTCTTGCAGCTCAGGACCGAATGGCAAAGCATGGCGAAACTCCCGGCCTTCATGCGGCGCGAATCCTGGCCGAAGAATTCATCGTCGAGGGCGAGCGCGATGGTGCGCCACAGCGCGCCGTAGTGCTTGGCCGAAACCCGCGCCTGGGGCACCTGCAGCAGGCTCGAGGACAGGCCCACGTTCGCCAGCAGCTCGTCCGCATTCAGGTCGCGGGCGCGGACACTTTGCAGCGCCGCGGCGACGAAGCAAATCGCGATGGTTCCCGGTTCCGCGGTCCGGGCGGCCGCCGCTCAGCCCCCCGGCTCGCCGAGACAGGGTCGGTGTTGCAATTTCGCTTACGCATTTTGAACGGTTTGGGCACCAAGGCGGTCGGCGGAAGGCCCTATAGTTTACGCGATGCGGTACGCGGGATCGCGCTGAAGGCGGTCCGCCGCAGCCGTCCGGGGTCTGCCTCTGGGAACCGTGCCGGGTTAAACTGCGAGCTCGGACGGCTCACCTAGCCACGACCTCAGGCAATCATGACAAGCAAACCCGCAACGCTGGCAAATCAGACTCCCACCGTCAAAATGCTGCTCGACGGCAAATTCATCGATTCGCAGACCGGCGAATGGCAGGACGTCGTCAACCCGGCCACCCAGGAGGTGCTGGCTCAAGTTCCCTTCGCCACCGACGATGAAATCAACGCCGCCGTGGCCTCGGCCAAGCAGGCCTTCAAGACCTGGAAGAACACGCCGCTGGCCGCTCGCGCGCGAATCATGCTGAAGCTGCAGGCCCTGGTGCGCGAACACATGAGCCGCATCGCGCAGACCTTGAGCGCCGAACAGGGCAAGACCCTGGCCGACGCCGAGGGCGATGTGTTCCGCGGGCTCGAAGTGGTCGAACACGCCTGTTCCATCGGCACCCTGCAGCTGGGCGAATTTGCCGAGAACGTCGCCGGCGGCGTGGACACCTACACCCTGCGCCAGCCCATCGGCGTATGCGCGGGCATTTCGCCCTTCAATTTCCCGGCCATGATCCCGCTGTGGATGTTTCCCATGGCCATCGTCTGCGGCAACACCTTCGTGCTCAAGCCCTCCGAGCAGGACCCGCTGACCCCCATGCTGCTGGCCGAGCTCGCCCTGCAGGCCGGGCTGCCGCCGGGCGTATTGAATATCATTCATGGCGGCAAGCGCGCCGTCGATGCGATCTGCACGCACCCGGACATCGTCGCCGTCTCCTTCGTCGGTTCGACCGCCGTGGGCACGCATGTCTACAATCTGGCCTCGCAGCACGGCAAGCGCGTGCAATGCATGATGGGCGCCAAGAATCACGCCGTCGTGATGCCGGACGCCAACAAGGAGCAGTCGCTCAATTCCCTGGTCGGAGCGACCTTCGGCGCCGCGGGGCAGCGCTGCATGGCCACCTCCGTCACCGTATTGGTGGGCGAGGCGCAGCAGTGGATACCGGACATCGTGGCCAAGGCCAAGACCCTCAAGGTCAACGCCGGCGTGGAAAAAGGCACCGATCTCGGGCCCGTGGTCTCGAAGAACGCGAAGCATCGCGTCCTCGGCCTGGTGGAGGACGGCATCAAGGAAGGCGCCAAGCTCGAGTTGGACGGCCGCGGCATCAAGGTGCCGGGCTACGAGCAAGGCAATTTCATCGGCCCGACGATATTCTCGGGCGTGACGCCCGAGATGAAAATCTACACCACCGAAATCTTCGGGCCCGTGATGGTCATCGTCGGCGTGAATACCTTGGGCGAGGCGATCACGCTCATCAACGACAATCCCTTCGGCAACGGCACCGGCATCTTCACGCAAAGCGGCGCCGTCGCGCGCAAATTTCAAAACGAGATCGACGTGGGCCAGGTGGGGATCAACGTGCCGATTCCGGTGCCCGTGCCCTTCTTCAGCTTTACCGGATCGCGCGGCTCCAAGCTCGGCGACCTCGGTCCCTACGGCAAGCAGGCGGTGCAGTTCTACACCCAGACCAAGACCATCACCTCGCGATGGTTCGACGACGGCGGCACGTCCGCCGGCGTCAACACGACCATCAGCCTGAAATGACCTGAGGAATTCCCCCCTTGATCGAATGCAAGATCGACGGTCATGTCGCCGTGCTGACCCTGAACAACCCGTCGGCAAATACCTTTACGGCGGCCGGCTTGCTGCAGCTCGAAACCCTCATCGGCGACTTGAATCGCAACATGGACGTGTACGCCGTGGTCATCAGCGGCCAGGGAGAGAAATTCTTCAGCGCCGGGGCCGATCTGAAGGCTTTTGCCGACGGCGACAAGGCCCAGGCGCGGCTCATGATTCGCCGTTTCGGCTCCGCCTTCGAAGCCCTGCAGGAAGCGCGGCCCGTGGTGATCGCCGCCATCAACGGCTACGCCATGGGAGGCGGACTCGAGTGCGCTTTGTCCTGCGACCTGCGCATCGCCGAAGAGCATGCGCAGATGGCGCTGCCGGAAACGTCGGTCGGACTGCTGCCGGGCGGCTGCGGCACTCAGACCCTACCCTGGCTGGTCGGCGAGGGCTGGGCGAAACGCATGATACTCACCAACGAGAGGGTCAACGCCGAGACCGCCCTGCGCATCGGCTTGGTCGAGCAGGTGGTGCCCCGCGGCCAAGCGCGCCAAGCCGCGTTCGAACTCGCGCAAAGAGCTTCTGGTTTGAGCCCGCGCGCGGTCACCTACGCCAAGGGCCTGATCCATCAAGCGCGCCAGGGCACGCCGCGTGCCGCGGCGCTGGCCTTGGAAAGGGAGCGCTTCGTCGATTTGTTCGACGGCACGGATCAGCGCGAAGGCGTCAATGCCTTCTTCGAGAAAGCGCGCGCCCGTGCTGGAAAAACGCTTGACGGGCATGAACGGCGAGGCAGGCACGGATGCCGCCAATGCTCGAGAAATATTGAGCGAGATTCGCAACCACGTCGCTCTCGTTACGCTGAACCGACCCGAGGCGCTCAACGCCCTGTCGCTCGACATGATCGGCGAGCTGCGCACCTTGCTGCGCGGCTATGCGGCCGATCCGCACATTCACGCCGTGCTTGATCCAGGGTGCGGGCGACAAGGCGTTTTGCGCCGGCGGGGACATTCGGGCGCTGTACCAAAGCTTCAAGGCCTCGGGTTCCTTGCATCGCGAGTTCTTCCTCAGGGAATACCCGCTCGATTACTTGCTCTATGCCTATCCGAAGCCCTACGCCGTCTTGATGGACGGCATTACCATGGGCGGCGGGATGGGCATTGCCCAGGGCTCGACGCTGCGCATCGTCGGCGAACGCACGCGTATCGCCATGCCGGAAGTGGCGATCGGCTTCTTTCCGGATGTGGGCGCCAGCTATTTTCTGTCGCGGCTGCCGGGCGCGCTCGGGGTTTACCTCGCATTGACCGGAATACAGATTCGCGGCGTCGACGCACTGTATTGCCAATTGGCCGATGTGTATCTGCCGCCACCTGCAATCGAGTCGCTGACCGGCGACTTGACGGCCTTGAATTGGAGCGAGGACCCCCGGGCCGACTTGCGGCGATTCATTCATGCCCGCGCCGCCCTGGGGCTGCCGGCACCGTCTCTCAGCCTGCTGCGTCCCGGCATCGACGCGCATTTCTCTCAGCCCACCGTGCCGGCCATCCTGGCCTCGCTGGAGGCGGAGACGCGCCCGGAATATGCCGATTGGGCGCAGCAGTCCGCCAAGCTCATGCGCAGCCGCTCTCCGACCATGCTGTGTGTCACGCTGCGCCAGCTGCAGCGCGGCAAGGAGCTGAGCCTCGCCGCCTGCTTTCGCATGGAACTCGCCATGGCGCAGCAAACCTTCTTGCAGGGCGACTTTGTCGAAGGAGTGCGTGCTCTGATCATCGACAAGGACAACGCTCCGCAATGGAAGCCCGGCCGGATCGAAGAAGTGACCGACGCCATGATCGACGCCTTTTTCCGCAATCGGTGGAGCGCTGCCGCGCATCCCTTCGCAACCTTCGACAACCTATGAGAACTCACCCATGCAGTTGAAAGAAACACATGCCGTCGTCACGGGCGGCGCCTCGGGGCTTGGCCTTGCCGTCGCGAAGCGAATCGTGCAGGCCGGCGGCAAAGTCACGCTCCTCGATGTCAACGAGACCCAGGGCAGCAGCGGCCGCCGCGGCGCTCGGCGAACGCGTCCGCCTTCATCGCCACCGATGTGAGCGATGAAGCCGCGGTCAACGGCGCGATCGACCGCGCCCTCGAGCGGATGGGCTCGATCAATGCGGCGATCAATTGCGCGGGCATCGCAACGCCTGCGCGAATGGTCGGAAAACAAGGCGCCATGGCCGGCGCCTTCTTCAGAAAAATGATTGAAATCAATTTGGTCGGCACCGTGCTGGTCGCCAAGGCGGCCGCCGTCGCCATGCAGCGGAATTCCCCCAACTCCCAGGGCGAACGCGGTGTGATCGTCATGACGGCATCGGTCGCCGCTTTCGACGGCCAGATCGGGCAAGTGGCCTACTCGGCCTCCAAAGGCGCCATCGTCGGTATGACGCTGCCCATGGCGCGCGAATTGGCGTCATCCGGAATTCGCGTCATGACCGTCGCACCGGGGCTGTTCGCCACGCCCATGATGAAGGGGCTGCCCCAGGAAGCGCAGGACTCGCTCGGCAAGCAAACCCCCTTTCCGCCGCGGCTGGGCGAACCGGACGAATACGCCGCCTTGGTCGGCCAGATCATCGAGAACGTCATGCTGAACGGCGAAACCATCCGTCTCGACGGCGCGGTCAGAATGCAGGCGCGTTAGTCGGGAGATCTTGGTCAGGGTGAAAGAGATTTCTCGGTAGATCAGAGAGTTGAAGCATTTCGCGGTGTCGAGCGTGTGGCTACACGGTGATCGACTGCAGCAACTGCATGGCTCGCTGTTGAGCGGGATTGGGCATCGTTGTCATCTGGAAGGTGGATGCGGTCTGCGCTGCCGACCCGTGCCTCGCAGGTATTGCGCACGATGGTGGAGAGTTCATCGAGCAGCGTGCGAAAGCTGTGCACGGGTGAACCGTTTTTGAGTTTGCGAGTGGCGACTTTATCGAGCGCGGCCTCGGATCGCTCGGCGGCGGCGACCGGATCGCGATGCTTTTTGCGCTCCAGGTCCTCGTCGGCAAACATCAACTCGCGCCACGCCTCGCGCATGTGCCACTCGACATAGTAGGCGAGCATGCACAGGAAGATGTGCGCGCGCACTCGATCCTCCAGACGATGGTGGATGGGACGGATGTGTAGATCGATGGTTTTCATCGAGCGGAACGCGCGCTCGACTTCCGCGAGCGCTTTGTAGCTGCGCACCGCCTCGGCCGAGCTCATCTGCTTCTTCGGCACGCTGGTGCGGATCACGTAGAGCCCATCGAGCGCGGCCTCGGCGGCGATCTGTTTCTCCAGCCGCCGGAACTCAAAGCCGTTCTCCTCGATGGTGAGCGCAAAGTGCTTGCCGACTTTGTACTTGTTGACGACTTTGCCGACCCGCACGCCGATCTTGTCGCGACCGGCGAGCGAGCCGTTCTCGATGCGGGCGCGCACTTTCTGAAGTTCCTTCTCCGTCGCCTCGAGCAGCGCCTGGCGCTTGTGCGCACGCAGTTTCCCCAGATCGACATTGCGACACGCCATCAAGCGTTCGTTGGGAAAGTCCGGATGCGCGAACTCAAAGAGATTGCGCTCATCGAACAAACCGAACTGCAGTTCACCGCCCTGCACCAGGGCGCGGATCTGCGAGCTCTTCAGCGCCGTGATCCAGGCGAGCCCGTCGAGCGCGCGCAGCTCACCGATCGCCTTGTGCGAGATCATCCCGCGATCCCCGACGAGAACCAGTCGCTCGAGGCCAAACTGCTCCCGCAGTTGCGTCACCTGCGGCATCAGCGTGCTCGCATCCGCCGTGTTGCCCTCGTACACCGAGATCGCCACCGGGCAGCCGGCGCGCGTCGTCAACAGGCCGTAGTTCACCTGCGGCGTATTGCGCTTGCCGTCGCGGCTGTAGCCGATCTTCGCCAGCGGACAGCTATTGCCTTCAAAGTAGCTCGAACTCAAGTCGTACAGCGCGAGCGCACCCTCGGACAGGTGTCGAGCAGCGAGCTTTTTCTCGATAAATTCCTGGCGCTCGAGCAACCAGTCCATCGCCGCGTACAGATCCGTCTCATCGGCCTCCATCACGGCGTACTCCTCCGCCAGCGTCGTCGTATGCCACCAGCGCGTGGTGGCCAGCTTCGTGTGCGGTGCCAAGACTCGCGCCGCCACCATCGCACAGACCGCATCGCGCTCGGGGCTCGGCCGCGAGGCGATCAAGGGACTCAAAACCGAGCCTCTGCATGGCTACACGCACCGCCTGCACTGCGCCGTGAGAGCGGGACCGCGTGGTCTGCCACAGCTCCTCAACCGGGTGCACGCTCTGCCCCGAGAGAACCGCGCGGATGGCCTCGATTTGCTCGTCGGATAGGGCTGAAAGATTGGCCAGCGTGCGTTTACGCACCTTCTTGCCCTCCCGGTACGACTCGCGCAGCAGGTACGTGGGCCTCGAGGTTCGGTTCGGCACGCCATCGATATGCATGGCTACATGATGCCATTACGCTGACCAAAAAACAACCCCCAAAGCCGACTTTACATGGCTACATTATGCACCGACAGCGGGCGCAAGAAATCGCGCAAAGCCTGGTATTTCCAGGCTCTGCGCAATCTCATCTCAAAAAATTAGAGGAGAACTCCCGTTTAGGACAGACTGTGGGAAAACCCACTCTGGCAGAATCGCATTTGTATGTCGCCCGTCCGCCTTTACGTTTACGTCCAACCACGCGCCTCCAAGACGGAACTCGCTGGCATGCATGACGGTATGATCAAAATCCGCATTGCGGCGCCGGCGGTCGACAATGCCGCTAATCGCGCCTTGGTAGAGTTCATTGCGCAACATCTAGGCATCGCGAAGAGCCGCGTGAGTATAGTTTCCGGGGCCACCAGCCGCCGGAAAATGCTGAAAATCGACGGCGTAAGCGCCGACGTGATCGCGGCTACGCTGGGACCGAAAGCTCGTGTGATCCAGACTCGCATCTGAGTCTTCCTCGAAGGCGCGCTCAGGTACGTCGCAACTGCGGCCGCAAACCCGTATTTCTATTCCTTGAAATCAGCGGGTAAAAACCGCGTTGTTGAGACTGGCCGATCGATAGCGCTGTGAGGCGCATTCCTTCAAGAGCCCCTAAAGACCATCCCCCGGCAATGCTTTGTGTAACGCATTGACTCGAATCATCTGTGGACTTCGAACATGAATGCCGCGTACCTGTCCGCATCGGAACATCACGAACTGCTTCTCGTGTTTGTTTCACGGTTACCCGAAGCGGAATCGCGTTCAAGCTCGACGGGCCGAAATACGACGGCGTGCGGTTCCAGGTCGCTCATAAGCGGGTGTCCATGGTTCACCAATGCGTTCCTCTATGTAACCTCGAATTAGGCGACGCACGACCTGCGAAGGCGTCGTGTCCTCCTCCGCACACAATTGCTCAAACAGCCTCTTCTTGCGTGGGTCAACCAAAATGGTAAGCCGAGCGGTGCGATCTTCGGTAGACAAATAGGACTCACATTAAGTGACATGTCAATGTGTGTAAGATTATAATAGAACGCTAATGACCGCAAATGGCTGCGTTCGGTTTATCCGTGTAGTCGACCATTACCCCCGACTATGAGGGCCGGTACCTTGTGAGCTTTGATTCCACTTCGCCGTTGACGCTATGTGCACTGCTGCTGACGGCGTGGTGCACGGCTGGACTCGCAGGGTTGCTGCGGCCACTGAGCATCGCTTTCGTAGGACGGACGCTCTTTCCGGTGGGCGCTGTTGTCGGCGCCGCGTTGGCAGCTGTCGCAGCAATGAGTCTTACTCACCCAGCGGAACAACTCGTATTGCCAATCGGACTGCCGGACTTACCTGTCCATCTGCGTCTCGACGCACTCTCCGGCGTATTTTTGATTTTGCTTGGTGCCACCTCCGCTGGGATTTCGATTTTTGCCGCGGGCTACTTTCGGCGGGGTGAAGGTACGGCGCCGGGCCTGTTGTGTCTGCAATACCACTTGTTTCTCGCGAGCATGGGCTTCGTTCTGCTCGCCGATGACGCGTACGCATTCATGTTGGCGTGGGAGACCATGGCACTGTCGTCGTACTTTCTAGTCACGACCCAACATCGTATTCCCGAAATTCGCGAGGCCGGCTTTCTCTACCTGGTGATGGCTCATCTAGGTGCGATAGCGATCCTGCTAAGTTTTGGAATTCTTCAAGGGGGTAGCTGGCATTTCACGTTCGATGCGATGCGTGCCGCGCACCTCGCTCCCAATTGGGCGACGATTGCTTTCTGTCTAGCGCTGATTGGGTTTGGCGCGAAGGCGGGCCTCGTGCCACTGCATGTATGGTTGCCTGAGGCGCATCCCGCCGCGCCCTCTCCCGTATCCGCGCTCATGAGCGGCGTCATGCTCGAGACCGCCTTGTACGGAATGATTCGAGTGAGCTTTGATCTCCTGGGTCAACCGCTATGGTGGTGGGGTTTGTTGCCGCTCTCCCTCGGGCTGTTCAGCGCGCTGTATGGCGTTGTGTTCGCGGCTGCACAAACCGATATGAAACGTCTGCTGGCCTATTCCTCGATCGAAAACATCGGAATCATGTTTACCGGACTTGGGCTTGCGATCGTATTCGCGGGCGTCGGCATGCGCGCAGCTGCGGTACTCACCTTGATTGCCGTGATGTATCACGCGATGAATCATGCATTCATGAAGAGTCTGTTGTTTCTGGGAACCGGCGCAGTATTGCACGCCACCGGCGAGCGCAACCTGGGGCACCTGGGCGGCCTCATCCATCGAATGCCGTGGGTTGCGTGGCTGACGCTCATCGGCGTGCTTGCCATTGCCGGACTACCGCCTCTCAATGGATTTGTGTCGGAATGGCTATTACTACAGTCCTTTCTGCTCGCGTACAAGGTGCCACACCCGTTCATCAACATGCTCCTACCGCTGGGTGCCGCACTGCTTGCGCTCGCCGCCGCGCTTGCCGGCTATGTGATGGTCAAGTTCTTCGGGGTCATCTTTCTGGGGCAGCCTAGAGAGGCCGCCTTGCAACGTGCGCACGATGCCGGGTTTGCCGAGCGCCTCGGGCTCACATGGCTTGCACTAGGCTGCGTACTGCTCGGCTTCTTCCCGACGAGTGTCATTTCATATTTCGGCATCGTCACCGAACAGCTTGGACTAGGCGGACTGCCGTCGAGCAATGCACCCTGGTGGCTACTCGTACCGATTCCCGAGCGGGAATCGTCCTACGCACCGCTGGTCTTCTTTGCCGTGATCCTAGTCGTAGTAGTGTTGGCCATTTTCAATGTGCGTCTGTTTTATCACCAGCGAATTCGCAAAAGTCCCGCTTGGGATTGCGGATTGGGTGGTCTCAATAGCCGCATGCAAGACACTGCGGAAGGATTCGGTCAACCGATTCGGCATCTGTTCCAACCCCTCTTCGCCATCGTTCGGGAGTTGCCCAGCCCCTTCGACACTAAACCCAAGTATCGCTTAGAGATTAGCGATCGCATTTGGTGCGCTCTATATCAGCCTTTGGGCCCACTCGTTCGGCGAGTGGCCGACAACGTGGCTTGGCTGCAGCAAGGCCGCATTGCGACGTATTTGCTCTATAGCTTCGTCACCCTCGTGGTCCTGCTGGCGCTGATGCTATGAGGGTATTCGACTGGACTGTGCAAGTGATGGGAATCGCCCTGGCGCTGGCGGCGGCACCCGTGTTCGTCGGCTGGGTGAATCAGTGCCGCGCCTGGTTCCAGAATAAGTCGGCCCCCAGCATTCTGCAGCCCTACCGCGGCATCCGGAAGCTTTTTCACAAAGATGCGGTAATAGCCGAGAACGCCTCGCGCCTATTCCGTCTCGCCCCTTACGTGGTCTTTGGCGCCATGGTGGCCGCCGCCGCCGTCATCCCCTCGATTGCGACGCGTCTACCCATCACGCGAGCCGCGGACGCGATTGCGCTGGTCGGGCTGCTCGCGACCGCGCGGGTGTTTGTGTCTCTGGCCGCGATGGACGTAGGGACGGCCTTCGGGACGCTGGGCGCCCGCCGCGAAATGATGATCGGTTTCCTGGCGGAACCTGCGCTCTTGGTCGTGATTTTTGTCGTTTCCTTGACGTGCGCAACCACCGCACTCCCCATCATCGCGGAACGGCTATCCGCGCAGTCTTTCGCGCTCAATCCCAGCCTCGCCTTCACCGCGGTGGCGTTCACCATGGTATTGCTGGCCGAGAATGCCCGCATTCCGGTGGACAATCCCGCCACGCATCTTGAATTGACCATGATTCACGAGGCCCTACTGCTGGAATATTCGGCGCGTCATCTGGCGCTCATGGAATGGGCCGCGGCATTGAAGCTCTTCAACTATGCGTGCATCGGGTTTGCAGTCTTTATTCCCTGGGGCATTGCGACCAGTGACACCCCATCCAGTTTGGCGGCGTCGGTCATGTTGCTGGGCGTAAAGCTCTTGGCTGCGGGCATCGGATTGGCGTTCATTGAGACGGTGTCGGCGAAACTGCGTGTTTTTCGAGCACCGGAGTTTCTGGCGACCGCCTTCCTGTTTGCAGTGCTTGGACTGCTCGTGCGGTTGTTGCTGGGAGCGTGAGCATGAGCGCATTGCCATGGGATCTGCAGCTCCTCAACACTCTGGCCGCGCTATTGCTGCTCCTGTCCTTCGCCATGCTCTCGCAGCGACGTATCGTGGGCCTGGTCGATCTGCTGGCATTGCAGGGTGCTCTGTTATTCACGGCTACCCTGTTGCTCGCTTGGCGGACCGGCGATCGTAACTTGTACGTGTCGGCAGCGCTTACGCTCGGACTGAAAGTGATCTTCCTGCCCTGGCTATTGCATCGTCTCATTCGCCGCCTCGGTGTTTATTGGGATACGGAGCCATTACTCAATATGACCGGGACCATGCTGGTGGGAGTGCTTGTCGTGATTTTTGCGTTTGGGCTGGCGCAACCGATTTCGGCACTGGCGAGCACGGCAACACGCAATTCGATCGGCATTGCCGTGGCGGTGATCCTGATTGCCTTCCTCACCATGATCACGCGCCGCAAAGCGATGTCGCAGGTCGTCGGGTTCTTATCGATGGAGAACGGGCTGTTCTTTGGTGCGATGAGCGCGACTTACGGCATGCCGATGATCGTGGAGCTGGGAGTTGCGCTTGACGTCCTGGTGGCGATGCTCGTTCTCGGTGTGTTCTTTTTCCAGATTCGCGATCAATTCGACAGTCTGGATCTGAAGAATTTCGAATCCCTGAAGGAGGATCAATAACATGGAGTTCCTTGTTCTTCTGGGGACGCCACTACTGGGTGCATTGACATTCGGTTTGTTAGGGGAGCGGCGTTGGGCACCCGAGGTGAACGTGGCCTTTTCGCTGGTCACGTTCCTCGCCGCCTGTGCGCTCACCTCGAGAGTCGTCGCACACGGCAACTTATCGGTCGCGCACGAGCAATTCTTTATCGATGCCTTTAACGTGTTTCTAGTGACACTGACGGCGTTCGTCGGCTTGACCACGTCGTTGTTCTCCCGCCCCTACATGCGCATCGAGACTGAGCACGGACGGGTATCGGCCGGACAATTGCGCTTGTATCACAGCATGTACCAAATGTTCATAGCAACGATGCTGATTGCCCTCACGACCAACAACATGGGACTCATGTGGGTTGCGATGGAGGCTGCCACTTTGTCCACCGTGTTGTTGGTGACGCTGTATCGGACCCCGGCGAGCCTCGAAGCGGGCTGGAAGTACTTTATTCTCTGCGGCGTGGGCATCTCCCAAGCCTTGTTCGGCACCATTCTGATGTACTTTGCGGCAGAGAAGGTTCTAGGCTCCGAGGGCGTGAGTGCGCTGCTGTGGACACACCTGAATGCGGTGAAGGGTCAGCTTGAACCCTCCGTTCTCGGTTTGGCTTTCGTGTTCTTGCTCGTCGGATATGGCACCAAGGTGGGTCTCGCGCCGCTTCACAATTGGTTGCCGGATGCACACGCGGAAGGCCCGACACCCATTTCGGCGGTTTTGTCCGGACTACTGCTCAACGTCGCCATGTACGCGGTCGTGCGCTGCAAGGTGCTCGTCGAGGGTTCGCTGCAATCTACCCTGCCCGGCCGCATGTTAATGGGTTTTGGGCTGCTCTCAGTCGTGCTCGCGGCGTTTTTCCTGTGGCGACAGCGCGATGTCAAACGATTGTTCGCTTATTCCTCCATCGAACACATGGGCATCATTGCTTTCGCGTTCGGGATGGGGGGGCCGGTAGCAAACTTCGCTGCGCTCTTACACATGACGGTGCATTCGCTGACAAAATCCTCCATTTTTTTCGCCGTCGGGCACGCGACACAAAAAGCGGGCTCACAACTCATGGATAACATTCGCGGTCTCATCACCCTGAGCCCAACCGTCGGCTGGGGATTGATGATGGGTACCCTGGCGATTCTCGGCACGCCACCGTTCGGGGTTTTTGCCAGTGAATTTCTCATCCTGACGACGGCCATGAAACAGCAACCCTGGGCTACTCCGATTCTGCTGCTGGCGCTCGGTGTGGCATTCGCGGCAATTTTCGGTCGCGTGCAGTCGATGGTCTTTGGAGACACGACGGCCAAGCGCTTGCCACATCCGCCCGCGCTCGTACCGGTGTTTGCGCATCTGGGGTTGGTACTCGTGTTGGGGTTTTTTATTCCGCCTTACCTCGCTGACTGGTATCGCGCGGCGGCGCGCTTGATCGGCGGAGAATGAGATGGCTCTGCAACGATGGTTCGATCAGGCGGCCCGGCAATCCCCATCGAACGGGGAAGGAGCGATACGCCGGCGCTTCTAAGGTCTTTGGCCTAACCGTCACACGCGACGAATGGTGTCAAGCCGCCGCAGATATGGCGACCCACGGCGGCCGGTTACTGTCGTTATGGGCCAGTCGCGACGGCACAGGAGAGGACGCCGTCCAAGCCGCATTTATTGCCAACTCTGGCGTGCTCGTACTGAGCTTACCTGTGACGGCGTCAGACACGTATCCTGGGATCGAGCAATGGTTTCCGAGTGCAAGCCGCATGCAGCGCGCCGCGACAGATCTGTCCGGATTGCGTAGTACGGATGTGGATGCGCGGCCTTGGCTACGTCACGCCGCTTGGCCCGACACCTTTCATCCGCTAATCGACGTTGGTGCACCACCATCGCCGACGGTTCCGCTCACTGACCACTACGCATTCGTGCCGGTCGAGGGCGATGGCGTGCATGAAATCCCGGTGGGGCCGGTTCACGCCGGAATCATTGAACCGGGTCACTTCCGCTTTTCGGTGGTTGGTGAGAAAGTTCTCAGACTCGAGGAACATCTGGGTTACGTTCATAAGGGCATTGAACGACGCTTCACTGAATTTCCATTGCTCAGTGGTCACCGATTGGCGGCGCGCGTCTCCGGCGATTCGGCCGTTGCATTTTCGTGGGCCTATTGCCAAGCACTCGAGGGGATGGCAGCGACGCATTTACCTGCCCGCGCAAACTGCCTAAGGGCGCTGGCCTTGGAATTAGAGCGTCTTGCCAATCACCTGGGTGATCTCGGTGCGATTGCCAACGATGCCGGCTACGCCTTCGGACTCGCCCAATTTTCCCGGCTCAAGGAACAGCTGCTGCGTGTAACCGAACAAGCACTCGGGCAGCGCTATCTCATGGATTTCATCGTGCCGGGCGGCACGCGCGTCGATCTGTCGTCGACCGGCGCAGTCTTGCTGCTTGAGTCCATCGAATCAATTTTAGCTGAAGTGAAAACACTGCGTACCATCTATGATGAACATTCGGGATTGCGCGACCGGTTTGCGGGAGCCGGCGTCGTCACGCCGGCGTTGGCCGCGAAGCTGGGTCTGACGGGGCTTGCGGGGCGGGCGAGCGGCCAGGCGTTTGACCTACGCTGCGATTTGCCGTGCGACCCCTATGAAGGCATGGAGCTCAAAAAGGCCGTGCACACTGAGGGCGATGTCGCGGCGCGGGTCGCCGTGCGCTTTGATGAAGTCACCGAATCCACCGGTCTCATGCAGCGGATCCTGTCGCAATTGCCGACCGGTTTGCATCATGTGGACACTTTCCAACCCCGACGAGGATGCTCTGGGCATCGGAATGATCGAGGGATGGCGCGGCCCAATATTTCTTGCGCTTGAAGCCGGCGATGGCGGAATGATCCGTCGTTGTCATCCACACGATCCATCGTGGCAAAACTGGCCGGTGATCGAGCATGCCATCATCGACAACATCGTACCGGATTTTCCGCTGATCAATAAATCCTTCAATCTGTCCTACAGTGGACACGACCTCTAGCCGTGCTGAAAACATTACGGCAAATCTGTCGCACAGGGATCATCACGGAGCCACCGCCGTTAAGTGACGATGCATTGCGTATCGCCGACGCGTTGCACTCGCGCATTCTCGAGGTCCTCGGTCGGGCGCTGTGTATTCGGGCCATTGACGCGGGGTCCTGTAACGGTTGTGAGCTGGAGATCCACGCGCTCAATAACCCGCTCTACAATATCGAGGGGCTGGGTATCCGATTTGTAGCTAGCCCACGGCACGCGGACCTTCTATTGGTCACGGGACCGGTATCAAGAAATATGGAATTGGCGCTGCGGCGGACGTACGCAGCGACGCCGGACCCGAAGCTCGTCGTTGCAATCGGCGACTGCGGTTGCACCGGCGGAATCTTCGGAGAGAGTTACGCCAGTTTGGGTCGCGTGTCCAATGTAATTCCCGTCGATGTGGCGGTGCCCGGATGTCCACCGAGTCCTCGGCAAATTCTCAGCGGCATTCTGACGGCCATCTCCAAAGGGGTACCGGAAACCTCAAATCGGCGGAGCAGTGTGTGATCTCAAGGCCTTTTCGGTCAAGTCATGCCTTTACTCGGTTGGGATGGCTCCGCCGTTAATTGGAGAACTGATATGCGAATCTGGCGTATCAAAGTAAGTCACGAGCCCATTCTGTTGCTCGATCCTGCAGTGGATCGCGCTGCGGAGCTTGCCACACATCTGGAATTGAATGGCTTTCCGACCCGCATCGAGCATACCGGAGCGGGAGCACAGGCGGCAATGAAGGACGCCTTCTTCGCTACGCTGATCGTCGTTGCTGACCTCGACGACAAAGCTTGTCTTGACTGGCTCGATCATTTGCGACGCTCAGCGGCGCGCAGCTGGATAATCGTGGTCAGCCCCCGGTGCGATGCGAAGACTTGCAATCTCATCTATCGCCACGGCGGGGATGCGTGCGTGACCGCGCCGGTATCAGTGGATGAATTGACTATGCGACTCACCGCATTTCAGTCGCGCGCCCGGCCTCTGTGATAGGCCTCAACTTATCAATGGGGATAAGCGAGTGTACCGAAAATGCCACGAATTCCGTTCCTTGCAAGCCCTGCCGTGCAGAGTCATTGCGGATAGCAGTGCTCGATCCGCCGTGGCGCGCCAAACCATTGGTGGTCACTTGTACGAGCACAGTCGTAACTTACCCCACAGGAGTCATGATGAACAATCCGTTGGCACCGATAGATGAGGTGATGACATTGGATAGCCAACGGGTGATGCAAATTTTACCGCATGGCTATCCCTTTTTGCTGGTGGACCGAGTGACCGCGCTCGTGCGCGGACAATATATCCATGGCGTCAAAAATGTCTCCATAACCGAGTCTTTTTTTCAAGGACATTTGCCTAACCGGCCCGTGATGCCAGGCGTACTCATCATGGAAGCCCTGGCGCAGGTCTGCGGAATTCTCACGTTGGAAAGTCGGGGCGTGACTCTGAACGCCGATTCAGTGTTTTATTTCGTTGGCATCGACAAAGGGCGATTCCGTAAACCGGTGATGCCAGGCGATCAAATTATCTTGAAAGCGAATCTTCTGAGATCGTTGAAGGGAATATGGCGGTTCGAGACACGCGCCGAAGTGGACGGCTGTGAGGTGGCGTCGGCGCAGATGATGATCTCTCCTGAAGCCCGAATAGGACGGTGATGTCCACTACGGGAAACCCCTTAGTTCGCAGGTGCACGACACAATGCATGCTAATGGGCGTATTGCCCCTTCAGCAGAAACTATGAGCTGCAAGTTGACGGTATCGTTTCGACATTGCGCTCCGTCGGCCGGCGCAACTTCGCACGCGCGCGCACTTGGGACGCGATTATGTCTATTGGACGGCCGAATCACCGCCTGTCACATTACCGTCCAAGGCCCGCTGAAAGAGGCGTGGCACATCGTCCGCGTCCAATTGACGCTGGCCAATGCGCTTCTTCACACCAGCACCGAGTATCGCTCGGGCATCGCCCATTGCGATGTGTATGTCGCAATCCACGACGCATTCGCAGACGCGAGACGTCAATTAGACAGCCTATCGCGATCTCGTGGCGAGGCTCCCCTAATGGGAAATTTTCCAGATGATGACTGATCGCCCGGCCGCGTGCGCCGCAGCATGCCTACCCCTAAGAAATGCTGCGGTCCGTTACGCCCAAGCAATCGAACCCTAGGACAGCATGTCCAGTATAAGCTGCCAACCCTCGGCGATTAATCAGCGTAGGGCAAGAATTCTAGTTTTCCTGACCGCCTGTCGCGCGCACGCTTGAGCCGACCGCCACTCGTCCGGCTTTCGGCCGCTGCTTGACGCTCATCTGGGTCAGGCGAATCTCGCGATCGCGTAACCGCACGCCGCGTCCACCCAAGTTGCTGGTGCTTCCCTCCCCAATGAGCTCGACTCCGAGGTCTTCGAGCGCCCGTATGACCTTCACCAATGAGTCGACGTTACCGCGAATAAGACCGCCGCTGGTCTCCATGCGCTGAATCGTCGGCACGGATAGCTGGGCGCGTTCGGCCAGCTCGACTTGGTCGATCCCCAGCAGCGCACGAGCGGCGCGAAGTTGCGGAGCAGTAATCATGTTATAAACATTACTATAGATGCTTTGACATTGATAAACAACGTTCAGTTCGCGGGTATTTCCCATTCAGGGGACGATTCGGCCGTAACGAGTCGTGGCGATCATTGGGTCCGGCTACCGCCCGAGTGATTGCACCGGCCGCAACGCGAGTACTCGCACGCGGGATGCGCGGACCGGTGCGAGTGAAGACCTTTTGTGTTCACCGCCGAGAGCGACGCGGACGAACGGTCACTTTGGGAGCGGCCGGGACGGCCCTGCCGTCCCTGACAATACGGTTGAAGATTTCTTCGCGATGCACGCTGACCGACATCGGCGCTTGAATGCCGAGGCGAACCTGATTACCGCGAATATCTAACACCGTCACGGAAGCGTCGTCACCGATTCGTAGCGTTTCGCCAATCCTCCGGGTCAAGATCAACACGTGCGTATCAGACGACCGGTTGGGCGCGGGACGCAATCATGCTCAGGCGCTGCGCTAAATCCGAAATGGTGAATGGCATATCCATCATCGCATTACCACCCAGTTTGCGGACGACATCACGATCACCCTCTACCGCGGGGCTCGATATGACAATGAGCCACGCGGCAGGATCGGCGCCACGAAGCTCATGCAAACACCGTCGCATCTGAGAGTTTGCCAAGTCGGCAATTACTACAATCGACGCGAATTGCTGACTGCGGGCGCTTGATACCGCCGCGGAGCCGTCAAACGCCATGTATGTTGTAAACCCTGCGTGCCGCAATTGCGTCGCTAGAACACGGCACGCCACCGGATCAGGGTCAAATAATAGAATGGGTGACTTCATGTTGGCGATCCTTCAATTGCGTCAACCGTTCGCCGTCCACGTGTTTCGTCGGCCGGTCCTTATGTACCCACCTCCGTGGGTACGGTGAATACCGTCTCAGAGACTTTGCCACCAACCCGATCGATGTCCTTGAAACGCGGTGACCACCGATGCCTCACTGGTCGTCAATCATCCTCTGCGCCGAGCCGCATGCGCGCGCCCGTCACGCCTTTGCGGTCGTGATACGCCCTTCCAGCGAATCATGATTGAGCACAAGCGACAGCGGTACTCGCTGACCGAGTCCCTCAAGCCATTTGCCTTGCAACTCGAGTTCTCGTTGCCACTCGAGAAGATCAACACGCGTGAGTGTTGCGAATCGCTCCGCCGTGACGGCGCACCCGTCCCAGTTAATGTCTTCGTATTTCGGCGCCAACCCGAGCGGTGTCTCCCTTGCACCGACGAGGCCGTGGACTCGATCGACTATCCATTTCAGGATTCGCATGTTGTCGCTGAATCCAGGCCACATAAACTGCCCGCTCTCGTCGCGACGGAACCAATTGACACAAAAGATAAGAGGCTTAGGGTTTAACCCTTTCCCTACTTGCAGCCAGTGCTTGAAGTAGTCGCCCATGTGGTAGCCACAAAACGGCAGCATCGCGAACGGGTCGCGCCGCACCACGCCTAGCTGCCCTTGTGCCGCCGCGGTCGTCTCAGAGCCCAGCGTCGAGGCGAGGTAGACGCCCCCATTCCAATGACGTGATTCGACGACCAGCGGAACCGTATCCGCGCGACGACCGCCAAATATAAACGCAGAGATCGGAACCCCGGCCGGATCCTCCCAAGACGGGTCGATAGATGGGCATTGAGCCGCAGGCGCGGTGAAGCGCGAGTTAGGGTGCGCCGCCTTTCGATTCATACTGGCGCCGATCTCAGGTGTCCACTCCCGGCCGGTCCAGTCAATCAGGTGTGCCGGCGGCGTCGGAGTCATGCCTTCCCACCAGACATCGCCGTCGTCCGTGAGTGCAACGTTGGTAAAGATCACGTTGGCTTTCAAGGTCGCCATCGCATTGTGATTCGTCGTCTCCGACGTACCGGGCGCCACGCCGAAGAAGCCTGCCTCAGGATTAATCGCATAAAGCCGTCCATCTTCACCCGGCTTGATCCATGCAATGTCATCGCCCACCGTCGTGACTTTCCAACCGTCAAAATTGGTTGGTGGAATGAGCATGGCGAAATTGGTCTTGCCGCACGCTGACGGAAAGGCCGCGGCGACATAAGTTTTCTCACCCTCTGGATTCTCGACGCCGAGGATCAACATGTGCTCCGCCAGCCATCCTTCATCCCGGGCCATGGTCGAGGCAATTCGAAGCGCAAAGCATTTCTTGCCGAGAAGCGCGTTGCCGCCATAGCCGGATCCAAACGACCAAATCTCCCGTGTTTCGGGAAACTGGACAATGTATTTGTGGGTGGCGTTACATGGCCAGCAGCTGTCTTTTGCGCCTAACTCGAGCGGTGCGCCGACGGAGTGCACGCACGGAACGAACCGGCCGCCGGACCCGAGCGCATCGAGAGTGGCGCTCCCCATCCGCGTCATGATCCGCATATTGGCGAGGACGTAAGGGCTGTCGGTGATTTCAACGCCAATATGGGAGATGGCACTGCCGAGCGGCCCCATCGAGAAGGCAATGACATACATCGTTCGACCTCGCATACAACCGTTGAAAAGCCCGTTGAGTGTCACCCGCATCTCTGTTGGATCAATCCAATTGTTGGTCGGGCCCGCGTCGAGGCTCGAGGTGCTGCACACGAAGGTGCGATCCTCCACCCGGGCTACATCACTCGGGTCTGACCAGGCGAGATAGGAGTTCGGACGCTTTTCCGGATTGAGGCGGATCAACGTCCCGATTGCCACCATCTCCGCGCAAATGCGGTCGTACTCCTCCTGTGACCCATCGGCCCAGTAAATCCGCTCAGGTTGAGTCAGCGTGGCGATCTCGGCCACCCAGGCCTTTAATTGCTGATGACGCACGCTTGGGCTCGCACCCACGGTATCGGATGTGAATACTTTGGTCATGCTGCGATGTCCTATGCCGCTCAATTCGTTATGGTGTTGCTTATCGCTATCGAAGGTGCCCAATGATGGAATCGGAATGAATCATCGCCGCGGCGCGCCCTGCTCTGCTTGCCTACGCAACTGCTTTTGGAATTCGCTGGTACGGCGCAGCAGGGTGGGGAAATGCAACCCGAGTCGACCTCGGATACGATGCGATTGGCGACCAGCCGTCATCAGGCGCCGCCGATCGCGGAGCGCACTTCCGGCGAACACGACGACATTGTCCGTGTGCTCCATGGGAACCGCCATGACGGGGTCACCGAATACCGACCGGATAGCCTCAATGTGACGGTCGCACTCGGTCGCATCTTCGGCTAGATTCATCACGAATACTCCGCGCGGCGAGAGGACTCGCCTTGCATTGTCGAGAAATGAGAACTCGACCACAGCGTTGGCGATACCGCGTCGATCGTATGCATCGACCAGCATCACGTCAGTGTGCAGATCGGCGTGTGCCATGGCGGCGACATGGCGTGTACCGTCGTCATTGACGACGCGCAGGCGGCGATCATCGGGCGGCACATGAAAGTGCTTTCGCAGCGCTATTACTTCAGGGTCGATCTCGACCGCTGTGATGTGAGTTGTCGGTAAGTGCCGGTGGCAATACTTGACCAACGAGCCACCCCCAAGTCCGATCATCAATATGCGACGAAGGCGCGAGCGAAACAGGAGAAAACCCATCATTTTGCGGGTGTAGGCGCTGACCAAGGCGTCTGGATCGTCGAGACGCATCTCGCTTTGAGTACTTCCATCGAGTGCGAAGCACATCGCCCGGAATTCGCGATCCTCCACCACGAATGGCTTGTCGTAGGTACCTTCCACTACCCGCCCGAATAACACGTCGGAGACCGTCTCCTTTGGCTCTCGAAAGCGCAACAATGTGTCACCGCTTAACGAGACCCCTGGGAAGATGAAACTTCTCTCACCGCTATTACTCATCAGTTTCTGACCCCGTCCATTTCGATTGCAACTGCGCGTACGCTGCGCCACTTCGCCGTTTTGGAGTTTCGCCACTTGATTCATTTTCAGATGCGCACAGATCGAATCACTGCTGACGATCAAGATAGAATGCTTGCGTGCGCGTCTCTGCATGTTCGAGCGTATCGATTACATTGTCCGCCCCGAGGCGTGCGATCACACCCGTACGGATGAGCTTCTGCAGGACGCGCGGCCTGACTTCGACCAGCAGTACCTTCACGCCGTGGCGTTTGAAGCCGGCAACGATTCTTCGGAGTTCGAAAACACCGGCCGCGTCAATACACGGCACGGTGCCCATCCACAAAATGAGCGTTGTCGTAGGTCGTGGGATGTATGCGAGCATGCTGTCGAGCATGCCGGCAGAGCGTAAGAAAAACGGGCCATCGATAGTGCAAATCACAACGCCACGGGTGCCATGAAGTGGACGACGCCCACCGGAATCCGTGGCCACCGGGACCCCGGCTGGGAGTCGGTGATTCAGGGCCGTGGCTTCTCGCGGGCGTGTCCTGCACACTAATTGCCGAGCCGATCCTAAAATGGCCTGCAAGCCCTCATGTATCGAAGTAATCACGAGCCTCGCCCTCAACAAAGGACACCACATGCCGCTCAAGAGTAATACTAATAGCGTTCTTTATCAATTACAGTACATGCATAGTGATGTTTAAAACATGATAACTGCATCTCAGCTTCGTGCTGCCCGCGCTCTGCTCGGCATTGACCAACCGGAGCTCGCCCGGCGTGCCGGGCTATCCTTGCCCACCATTCAGCGCATGGAAACGAGTGGCGGGCTCATACGCGGCAACGTGGATTCGCTGACGAAGGTCGTGCAGGCGCTCGAGGACATGGGTGTAGAGTTAATTGGCGAAGGTGGCGTCAGCACCGTCGGGGGTCGTGGCGTGCGGCTTCGTGATCGAGACGTGGGCGCAACCAAGCGCCGAAACTAGCCATGCGTAGAGTACTGTTGCCACTGTGCTGGCCACCCTCGCTGCCGCGGAACCCTGATCCGTCACTATTTTTGCGTTCGTGCGTGGCCGTGAGGCGCACCGGCCGGTAGCACCGTTGCCGCACCGCCTGGCAGTGCGCGCCGACATCGCGACTACGCATCTCTATGATCGACCCAAGAGACTCGGCCGGAAGACTCGCCGACGTTCAAGCTCAGTTATTGACCGATCCCGAAGGCGCGGCGCTGGCCCAATTCCGGCGAGCAAACGCCTAGCCGAGCGCGCGACGAACGAGCATCTCCTTGAGCCGGGCCACGGCGGAAGGCAGTGCCGCAGGACTGGCTCAAAGAGGAGCCTGCGGACATCGCGGCAACGCTTGAGTTTGTTAGTCTCGTGAGGATCTTGATTGGGCGCGGAGATCAGGTCGATTGCATCGAGGTCTGGGGCCATGAGAGCGACACAGCTAAGCTCGCCGGCACGATCCACTACGATTTGTTGCATGTAGCGTCGGTGGCCTTTCCCGTTTATGGAGGGATACCGGTTTGTGTTTGGCCGTGCAGCCTAACTTTCGTTAGAAGTTAGAGCGGACACGCAGCGACGTCTTTGTTGATCGTCAGGGGAGTCGTTGAGTCGGGATATAGCAGCTACCGTTAGATTTGCGCGGCCGCGCGCCGCTCAACTAGGTGGTTAGACGCCATTATGGATTGTTCACTTCGAACTGCCGGTGAGGAGCGCGAATTGTCGGAATCTCAGGCAGCACACCTCATCAAAGATTGCTCTTCACGCGCCAGCTCGTCATTGACCGCTCAGCACATAGCTGGCAGTAGCTGGCAGTAGAAGAAAGCCAGTTTCTCTTCAACTGACTCCATTCTTCCGCAAGATCCTGATTTTACCGGGATTTTCTATATGGCGGAGAGGGAGGGATTCGAACCCTCGATGGGCTTTTGACCCAAGCAGGAGCCCAAGACGGAAGTGACGAATTGAAGACAACAAAGCGCCTCTTCGCAAGATCGATGTCTTCGGAACTCATAGATACACCCCTGTGGCAGCGGTTTTGTAATATTTTGTCCAGGAGCACGGTCTCTATCAATGGCAGCCAAGGAAGCTGCCTGCGGCCCGTGCACCCAAGCTGTGCTCATGCAAAAACCGTGTTGGAGATCTCAATGAAAACCTTGCTCGCGTTCCTGACGACGGCCTTGATCCTGCTGACGGCGCCTGCAATGGCCGGCGAACAACCCTACAATGCCGCCACTCTCCAGCGGATGCTCGCCGCCGGCCAGCCGGTGGTGGTCGACTTCCATGCCGACTGGTGCCCGACCTGCCGCGCCCAGGCGCCCATCGTCAAGGATCTGCTCTCGACGCCCGAACTCAAGAACGTCACCGTTCTGATCGCCAATTACGACACCGAGCACGCGCTGCGAAAGTCGCTGAATGTTGCCAATCAGAGCACGCTTCGTCGTGTTCCGCCAGGGCAAGGAAGTCGCACGCTCGACCGGGGATACCAGCCGCGAGGGTCTCGCGGCACTATTCAAGAAAGCCCTCTCCTGACGCATCGCGGGGACTCCTTCCCATGACATTCGGGGTTGGAACCTACGGGATCGCGCTGCTGGCCGGTATCTTGACGACATTGTCGCCCTGCGTCCTGCCGCTGGTGCCGGTCCTGATGGGGTCGGCCGTCACCGCCCATCGCTGGGGACCGTTGGGCGCTTGCCGCGGGCGTGGCGCTGTCGTACACCATAGCCGGCGTGTTTCTCGTCAGCGTCGGCGCATCGCTCGGCCTCGATGGAGAAACCTTCCGGCAGACCGCGGCCGCTGCTGTTGATTCTCTTCGGGCTCATCCTCGTGTCGGTTCGCCTTCAGGCGCTGTTCGTGCGGGCGACCGCCGGTCTCACCGGCTCCGGCCAGACGCTTTTGTCCCGATTCACCCTCGACGGTGCTGGGCGGCCAGTTCGCACTGGGGCTGCTGCTGGGAATCGTCTGGAGCCCCTGCGTCGGGCCCATGCTCGGCGCCGCCACGACGCTTGCGAGCCAGGGCCGGGACCTGGGGCAGATCTCCGTGCTCATGGCCGTCTTCGGCATCGGCGCCAGCGTCCCGATGCTCCTGCTCGGCTCCCTCTCGCGGGCTACGCTGCTGCGGGTTCGAGGTTCACTCAATACGGCCGGCAAGCGCGGCAAGCAAGTGCTCGGCATCGCATTGCTGCTGGTCGGCGTGCTGATTCTGTCGCATACGGATCATCGGGTCGAGGCTTGGTTGCTCGATCATTCGCCGGCATGGCTCACGGCTCTGACTACGCGCTACTGAACGGCCTCACTTGCGCAATGCGGCTACGGTGCCGAGACGGCGACGCGCGCACCCGGCAGCGGGCCGCTCCGACCATTGCCGCAGTACTCGGTGTATTGCATCGAGCCCGTCGGTCAGCGCGGCCGGTCCCGGCTGCAGGATGATGGGCGACTTGATCTCGTGCAGTTCGCCGTCGCGCACCGCGGGCACGGCGTCCCAGCCGCTCCGGGATGCCACCCGCTCCGGGCGGAAGCGCTTGCCGCACCAGGAGCCGAGGATGATGTCGGGAGCGCGGCGCACGACCTCGCCGGCATCGGCCAGGATGCGATCCTTGCCGAGCGCGCAAACCGCGCGCTCGGGGAACACATCATCGCCGCCGGCGATGCCGATGAGTTCGCTGACCCAACGGATGCCCGTGATGAGCGGCTCATCCCATTCCTCGAAGTACACGCGCGGACGGCGGGGCAGCAGAGCGGCCGCCTGCCGCACGCGCTTCGACATGCGCTTCGAGTTCCAGAGCATAGATCTCGGCCCGCTCGGCGGCGCCGACCAATGCGCCGAGCCGGCGCACATAGCCCAAGATCCCTTCGACCGAACGATGATTGCTGATCCAGACTTCGATTCCGCTCTTGATCAGCGCCTGCGCGATATCGGCCTGGATATCGGAGAAGCCGACCACGAAATCCGGCTGCAGCGCCAGAATGCGGTCGACCTTGGCGCTGGTGAAAGCCGACACCCGGGGCTTTTCGCGGCGCGCCCGCGAAGGACGCACGGTGAAGCCGGAAATGCCGACGATCCGATCCTCCAGCCCGAGCGCATACAGAACCTCGGTGGGCTCTTCGGTCAGACAAACGATGCGGCTTGGATAGCGGCCGTCCATGCGCTGATCTAAAGCACGCCCTCGGCCAACGCAGCCGCCGCACCGTGGACGATGCTGTGCGACAGTCCCGGTGCCTGCGACAGCACATGGTCCGCGTAGAAGCGCGCCGTCAAGATCTTCGCCTCGTAGAAAGCCGGCATCGGCGCCGTTCGCCTTGGACGCGGCGAGCCGCTGCTGCGCGATCGACGCCGAACGCAGCAGCTGCCAGCCGCCGGCCACGATGCCGAACAACTTGAGCAGGGGCACGGCGCCCACGGAGACGCCGCGGATATCGGTGGCGTAGTTCTCCACCACGTAGCGAATCGCCCGCTCCAACGCATCGACGGCCGCGGAAAATACCGGCGCGGCAGCGCGACAAATTCGGCTCGGCCGCCAAGCTCTCCGGCCAGAGTCCGCATCTGCGCGATGACCGCCTGCGCGGCGTGGCCGCCGTCGCGCGCCAGCTTGCGGCCGATCAGATCGTTGGCTTGAATGCCGGTGGTGCCCTCGTAGATCGGCGTGATGCGCGCATCGCGCAGATACTGCGCGGCGCCGGTCTCCTCGACGAATCCGACGCCGCCATGCACCTGGATACCCAAGGAGGCGATGTCGACCGAATTCTCGGTGCACCAGCCCTTGATCACGGGAATCATCAGATCGACGAAGGCCTGGTGGCGCGCGCGTTCCTCGGCGTTCGGATGCAGGCGGGCGGCGTCCAGCGAGACCGCGGCGACGGCGGCCAGCGCCCGCATGGCTTCGGTCTGCGACTTCATGAGCAACAGCATGCGGCGCACGTCGGGGTGCCGGATGATGGGCACGCGGGGCCCCGCCGCGCCGGCCGGCCTCGGTGCTCTGAATTCGTTCGCGCGCATAGGCCAGCGCGGTCTGGTAGGCGCGCTCCGAAAGGCCCACGCCCTCGATGCCCACCGAATACCGCGCCGCGTTCATCATGATGAACATGTATTCCAGCCCGCGATTCTCCTCGCCGACGAGCTCGCCCACGGCGCCGCCGTTCTGCCCGAAGGCCAGAACGCAGGTGGGGCTGCGCGCGGATCCCGAGCTTGTGCTCGATGGACGCGCAGTGAACATCGTTGCGCGCGCCCAGCGGAGCCGTCGGCATTGACCAGGAACTTCGGCACCACGAACAGCGACATGCCCTTGACGCCGTCCGGCGCTCCGGCGATGCGCGCCAGCACCAAGTGCACGATGTTGTCGGTCAGGTCGTGCTCGCCGTAGGTGATGAAGATCTTCTGGCCCGTCAGCAGGTAGCGGCCGTCGTCGGTGGGAACGGCTCGCGTGCGTACGGCCGCCAGGTCGGAACCGGCCTGCGGTTCCGTGAGATTCATGGTACCGGTCCACTCCCCGCTCACCAGCTTCGACAGATAGGTGTCGCTGAAGCGCCTGCGATCCGCGCAGCTCGATGGCATCGACCGTGCCGCGCGTCAGCATCGGGCACAGCGCAAAGGCCACGTTGGCGCCGTTCCACATCTCCTCGATCAGCGCCGACAGCACGCGGGGCAAATTCTGGCCGCCGAATTCCGCAGGACAGGACAGCGCGGTCCAACCGTCCGCGACGAAGCGCGACATAGGCTTGTTTCCAGCCGTCGGCGGTCAGCACCTCGCCCTCCTGCCAGCGTGCCCCCTGCAGATCGCCGCTGCGATTGAGCGGCGAGAGCACGCCGGCGGCGAATTTCGCCGCCTCCTCCGAGCACCGCCTCGGCCACGTCCAACGTCATGTCGCCGAAACCCGGCAGCTGCGCGAGCAGCTTGAAATCCACCAGCTCGCGCAGCACGAACTTCATGTCGGCGAGCGGCGCTTGATATTCGTGCATGTTCGATCCTACATATTGCGGCGGTAGCGGCCGCCGACGTCGTACAGAGTGTGTGTGATCTGGCCCAGCGAACAGCCGCGCACCGCGTCCATCAGCACTTCGAAGGTATTGCCGTTGTCGATGACCGTGCGCCGCAGGCGCTCGAGCAGCCGCGCCGCCTGCTCGGCATGGCGCTCGTGGAAGGACTTGAGGCGCTCGAGCTGCGACTGCTTCTCCGCATCGGTGGAACGCGCCAGCTCGATCGTCGCCGGGGCGGCGCCGCCGTTCGGATTGCGGAAGGTGTTGACGCCGATGATGGGATAGGAACCGTCGTGCTTCTGCCGTTCGTAGAACAGCGACTCCTCCTGGATCTTGCCGCGCTGGTAGCCGGTTTCCATGGCGCCGAGCACGCCGCCGCGGTCGGCGATGGCGTCGAACTCCTTGAGCACCGCTTCTTCGACCAGGTCGGTCAGCTCATCGATGATGAAGCTGCCCTGGTTGGGGTTCTCGTTCTTGGCCAGGCCCCATTCGCGATTGATGATGAGCTGAATCGCCATGGCGCGCCGCACGCTCTCCTCGGTGGGCGTGGTGATGGCCTCGTCGTAGGCATTGGTGTGCAGGCTGTTGCAATTGTCGTAGATGGCGCACAGCGCCTGCAGCGTGGTGCGTATGTCGTTGAACGCCATCTCCTGCGCGTGCAGGGAACGGCCCGGAAGTCTGCACGTGGTACTTGAGCTTCTGGCTGCGCTCGTTCGCGCCGTACTTGTTCTTCATCGCCACGGCCCAGATGCGGCGCGCGACGCGGCCGATCACCGAGTATTCCGGATCCATGCCGTTGGAGAAGAAGAACGACAGATTCGGCAGCGAAGTCATCGACGTGCATGCCGCGCGCCAGGTAGGACTCGACGTAGGTGAAGCCGTTGGCGAGAGTGAACGCGAGCTGCGAGATCGGATTCGCGCCGGCCTCGGCGATGTGATAGCCGGAAATCGACACCGAGTAGAAATTCTGCACCTGGTGGTGCACGAAGTATTCCTGCATGTCGCCCATCATCTTGAGCGCGAACTCGGTGGAGAAGATGCAGGTGTTCTGGCCCTGGTCTTCCTTCAATATGTCCGCCTGCACCGTGCCGCGCACCGTCGACAAGGTCCATGCCTTGATCTTCTGGTATTCGTCCGCGGTCGGCTCGCGGCCGTTCTGCTGCTGGAACTTCTCCACCTGCTGGTCGATGGCGGTGTTCATGAACATGGCCAGAATCATCGGCGCCGGCCCGTTGATGGTCATGGACACCGAAGTCGTCGGCGCGCACAGGTCGAAGCCCGAGTACAGCACCTTCATGTCATCCAGCGTCGCGATCGACACGCCGGAATTGCCGACCTTGCCGTAGATGTCCGGGCGCAGATCCGGATCCCAGCCGTACAGCGTCACCGAATCGAAGGCGGTGGACAGGCGGTGCGCCGGCATGCCCTCGGACACCCGTTTGAAGCGCTGATTGGTGCGGAAGGCATCGCCCTCGCCGGCGAACATGCGCGTCGGGTCCTCGCCCTCGCGCTTGAAGGCGAACACGCCGGCCGTGTAGGGATAGGAGCCCGGGACGTTCTCCTTCAGCAGGAAGCGCAGGATCTCGCCCTCGTCCTCGAAGCGCGGCAGCGACACCTTGCGGATCTTGGTGCCCGACAGCGAATCGTAGGTGAGCTTGGTGCGAATCTCCTTGTCGCGGATCTTCACCACGTACTCGGGCTGCGCGTACAGCTCCTGGGTCTTCGGCCACTGCTCGAGCAGCTTGGCGCGCGGCCGGGTCGAGCTCGGCGTTCTTCGCCGCGATCAGCTCATCGAAGCCCGCGACCGGCCGCCCGGACGCCGCAAACAAGGCCTTGGAGGTGCTCAGCGACTGGCGCTCGCGCGCGATTCGCGCCTGGCGCCCGACGAAGCGGTGAAAGTCGCGCAGCGATTCGGAGATCTCCGCCAGATAGCGCACCCGCTCGGGCGGCACGATGGCGCGGCCGCGCGAGGAGGCCTTCACCGCGACGCGGCGGCAGCTTGCCCGGCGCCGAGCTTGAGGCCCTGTCTCCGGCAGGCGCGGCAGCATGGCCTGATAGAGCGCCGTGACGCCGTCGTCGTTGAAGCGCGAGGCCATGGTGCCGTACACCGGCATGCTGTCCGGGACTCTGCGCGAACGATTCATGGTTGCGCTGGTATTGCTTGCGCACGTCGCGCAGCGCGTCCTCGGAGCCCTTGCGGTCGAATTTGTTGATGGCGACGAAGTCGGCGAAATCGAGCATGTCGATTTTCTCCAACTGCGAGGCCGCGCCGAATTCCGGAGTCATGACGTAGAGCGAGGTATCGACCAGCGGAACGATGGCGGATTCGCCCTGGCCGATGCCGGAGGTCTCCACCACGATCAGATCGAAGCCGCTGATCTTGCAGGCGGCCAGCACCTCCGGCAGCGCGGCGGAGATTTCCGTGCCCGTATCGCGCGTGGCCATCGAGCGCATGAAGATCTTGTCGGACTCGATGGCGTTCATGCGAATGCGATCGCCCAGCAGAGCGCCCCCGGTGCGCTTGCGCGACGGGTCGATGGAGATGACGGCGACGCGGAGCCGATCGTCTTGATCGAGGCGCAGCCGCAGAATGATCTCGTCGGTCAGCGAGGACTTGCCGGCGCCGCCGGTCCCGGTGATGCCGAGTACCGGGGTCTTGATGCCGGCGGCGGCCTGCAGCAATGCCTGGCGGGCGCGCATGGAGTAGGTGCGGTTCTCGACCGCCGTGATGACGCGCGCCAGCTGCCGCCGGTTGCCCGATCGCAGCGCCTGCAGGGCGTCCGCCTCCGCGGGCGCGAGCGCAGACAGGTCGTAGTCGCTGGTGCGAATGACATCGTCGATCATGCCCTGCAAGCCCAGCTTGGCGCCGTCTTCGGGGGAGTACAGGCGCGTCACCCCGTAGGCCATCAGCTCGCGGATCTCCGCCGGCACGATGACGCCGCCGCCGCCGCCGAACACCTTGATGTTGTCGCCTCCGTTCTGGCGCAACAGGTCCATCATGTACTTGAAGAATTCGACATGGCCGCCCTGGTAGGAGGTGATCGCCACACCCTGCACGTCCTCCTGCAAGGCGGCACTGACGATCTCCTGCACCGAGCGGTTATGACCCAGGTGGATGACCTCGGCTCCCGAGGCCTGCAGCACCCGGCGCATGATATTGACGGAGGCGTCATGGCCGTCGAACAGCGAGGTGGCGGTGACGAACCGAACCTTGTTCGTGGGCTGATAGATCGGCTTGGCGGCGATGGAAACGGCGCTCATGGGATGCTCGCGTCCTGTTACCCAGAGAAACAGGCTTGTCCAGCGCATTTTAGAGAACCGGGGCAGCGAAACAAATGCCCAAATCCGTCGCCCCCGATGAGCGAATTTGCAACATTTTTCGCGACTTAGGCCCTTCTCCGGGCCCGGGAAGGCCATAAGCCGTGTGCGCGGTCACGTCGAGGGGCCCGCCGGCCATTTCGGGTCGCGCTTCTCGAGGAATGCCGAAACCCCCTCCTGCGCGGCGGACCAGATCGCACATGGCCACCAGCTGACTCATACATGCGGCTCCGGTAATCTCTTCGGGAAGGCGCCGGCCTTGCTCAACATTCCCGGAACATCCCGGCCCATGGCATTGCCCAGCCAGCGCGCGGAGGCGATCAGCCGATCCAAGTCCAAACCCGTGTGATATCCCGACCGATGCAGCATGTACGCCACATCCTCGGTGGGAACATTGCCGGTGGCGCGCGGCGCAAACGGACAGCCGCCGATGCCGCCCAAGGAGGCGTCCACGATCTTGGCGCCGGCCTGCACCGCCGCCCAGACATTGGCGAGTCCGGTGTTTCGCGTATTGTGAAAGTGCACACGCACCGGCAACGGCTTGATGGCCGCGGCCACCCTTTCGACCAGGGTCGATACCTCTCCGGGAGTCGCAACGCCGATGGTATCCGCCACCGCGATTTCCACCGGGCCCGCCGCCGCGGCCACCCGCGCCATCTCCACCACCCGCCAGGGGTCCACCTCGCCGTCGAAGGGACAGCCAAAGGCCGTTGAAATGGTGATCTGCGCCGCGTCGGCCGTGCTCGCGCGCCAGCCGCACCACCTCGCAGCACATGGCGAGCGATGCATCCGAGGTCATTCCCTGATTGCGAGTGGCAAAGCCATCCGACGCCGCGCACACCGCGCCCAACTCGTCCATGCCCGCTTCGATGGCGCGCAAGGCGCCGCGCTTGTTCAGCACCAGAGCCGATGAAGGTGACCCCCTCGCGGCGCGGCAGTCCGGCCGCGACGGCTTCGGCGTCGGCCATCTGCGGCACCATCTTGGGATTCACGAAGCTGTTCGCCTCGATGCGCCGCACGCCGGCGTCGAGCGCGCGGTTGATCAATTCGAGTTTCTGCGCGGTGGTGAACAGCACCGATTCGTTTTGCAGGCCGTCGCGGGGACCGACTTCGACCATCTCTATGTTCGACATAAAAAACTCTTTAATTTCAATGTGTTAAAGAAGTATGATCATGTTATTTCTATACCGACTGTCCCGTAGCCGCCGCCGCCCGGGGTGCAGATGACGAACACATCGCCGGGCTGCATCTCGGCCTGGCCGATGTGATCGAGCGCGCTCGGTTCGTCCGTCCGCTCGCTCGATCCAGTTCTCGCCCACGTCGCGCCCGCCTCGCCGCCCCGCAAGCCGAAGGCGCCGTGGCGCCGGCCATTGCTCAAGATCGAGGCCGTCATCGATTCCAGGAAGCGAATCCGCCGCACTCCGCCGTCGCCGCCTCGCCAACGCCCGGCGCCGCCGGAGCCGGCGCGAATCTCATAGGACTCGAGGCGCACCGGAAAGCGAAATTCCAGCACCTCCGGATCGGTCAGCCGCGAATTGGTCATATGCGTTTGGACCACGCTGGTGCCGGCAAATTCAGGGCCCGCGCCGGAGCCGCCGGCGATGGTCTCGTAGTATTGATACTGCGCATTGCCGAAGGTGAAATTATTCATGGTGCACTGGCCGGCCGCCATCACGCCCCAGCGCCCCGTACAGGGCATTCGTGACGCAGGTCGAGGTCTCGACATTGCCGGCCACCACGGCGGCCGGCGATCGCGGATTCAGCATGCAGCCTTCCGGCAGGATGATGTGCAGCGGCTTCAGGCAGCCTGCGTTCAGCGGAATGTCATCGTCGACCAGGGTGCGGAACACGTACAAAACGGCGGCCGTGGTGATGGCGCGCGGCGCGTTGAAATTGTTCGCAAGCTGCGCGCTGGTGCCGCTGAAGTCGATGCGGGCGCTGCGCCGGCGCGCGTCGACCCGCACGCTCACGTGGATTCGCGCACCATTGTCGAGCGGCAGCGTGAACTCCCCGTCCTTGAGCGCCGTGATGACGCGGCGCACCGACTCCTCGGCGTTGTCCTGCACATGCCGCATGTAGGCCGCCACGGTGTCGCGGCCATAGTGCGCCACCGTGGACTTCAGTTCCAATGCGCCCTTCTCGTTCGCAGCGATCTGCGCGCGCAGGTCGGCGAGATTCTGTGCCGGGTTGCGCGACGGATGGGCGCCCCGCAGCCAGCAAGCCGCGCAGGGCGTCTTCGCGCAGCGCCCCGTGCTCGATGAGCTTGAAGTTGTCGATCAGCACGCCTTCCTCGGCGATGCTGGTCGAGAACGGCGGCATGGAGCCGGGCGTAGTGCCGCCGATGTCGGCATGGTGACCGCGCGAGGCCACGAAAAAGCTCGGGCGCGCGTCGCCGTCATCGAGATACACCGGAGTCACCACCGTGACGTCCGGCAGATGGGTGCCGCCGTGATACGGATCGTTCAAGACGTAGACATCGCCGCCGCGCATCCCGGGATTGCGCGCGATGACGGTGCGGATCGACTCGCTCATCGATCCCAGATGCACCGGCATATGCGGCGCGTTGGCGATCAACGACCCTTCGGCGTCGAACAAGGCGCAGCTGAAATCCAGCCGCTCCTTGATGTTGACCGAGTAGGCGGTGTTCTGCAGGCGCAAGCCCATCTGTTCGGCGATGTTCATGAACACATTGTTGAACAGCTCCAGCATCACCGGATCGACCTGCGTGCCCGCCGCATGGCGCGCGATGCGCGGGCGAATGCGCCGCAATTCGATGCTGCCGGCGGCCGTCACCGCCGCCCGCCAACCCGGCTCGACCACCGTGGTCGCGTTGCGCTCGGCGAGCATGGCCGGCCCCTCGATACTCGCCCCCGGCCGCAGTGCCTCGACTCGAAACAACCGTGCTTCACGCCAGCCGGCGGGTTCATCGGGCCCCAGGCAGTACATGCGCAACAGGGCATCCGCGGGAGCTTCGTAGGCCGCCGCCGGCGCGGCGCCCAAGGCGGCCGGCGCTTGCGTTCCGCTGGCAATGCATTCCACCGACACCGACTCGATCACCAAGGAGTGACCCGGCATCAAAAAGGCGAAGCGGCGGCGATAGCTGTGTTCGAAGCCTGTGCGGATTGCCGCCACGGCATCGAGCGGCGCGCTCTGCAGGGGCAGTTCCACGGCCAGTGCCGTGTCGGTGCCTTGGTAGCGGATGTGCGCGCGCGTCACGGCGCGCAGCGCCGCGGCGCTCAGGCCCTGCGCCTCGAGTTCTGCGCCCGCCTCGGCCTGCAGACGCCCCGCCAGCTTGCGCGCCTCTTGAATGCCCGCCTCGGTGAGTTCGTGCTCGACCGCCGATTCGCGCATGGCGATCTGGTCGGCCAGTCCCATCCCGTAGGCGGACAGGACCCCGGCCAGGGGATGGATGAAAACGCGGGTCATCCCGAGCGCATCGGCCACCTGGCAGGCGTGTTGGCCGCCGGCGCCGCCGAAACATTGCAAGGTGTAGCCGCCCACATCGTAGCCACGCATGACCGAGATGCGCTTCACGGCATTGGCCATGCTTCCCACGGCGATCTGCAGAGCGCCGGCCGCGACCTGCTCGGGAGCGATGGCGCGGCCCGTGGCCAGCGTCATTCGCTGCGCCATCTCGGTGAAATGCCGTGCAACGGCGTCGCCGTCCAGAGATTCATCGGCCGCGGGGCCGAACACTCGCGGAAAGTACTGCGGCTGGATTCGGCCCAGCAAGACATTGGCATCGGTGATGGTCAGCGGCCCTCCGCGCCGATAGCTCGCAGGTCCGGGGTTGGCGGCCGCGGACTCAGGACCCACGCGCAACCGTGCGCCGTCGAAGCGAATGATGGAGCCGCCGCCGGCCGCGATGCTGTGGATGCTCATCATGGGCGCGCGAACCCGCACGCCGCCCACCTCCGTGTCGAAGGCACGCTCGTACTCGCCCGCGAAATGGCTCACGTCGGTGGAGGTCCCGCCCATGTCGAAGCCGATGAGCTTGGAGTGCCCGGCCGCCTGCGCGGTGCGCGCCATGCCGACGATGCCGCCGGCCGGACCCGAAAGAATCGCATCCTTGCCCTGGAAACGGTGCGCCTCGGTCAAACCGCCCGAGCTCTGCATGAACAGCAGCGGCACGCCGGGCATGAGCCGAGCCACTCGATCCACATAACGCCGCAGAATCGGTGACAAATAGGCATCGACCACGGTGGTGTCGCCGCGCGGCACCAGCTTCATGAGCGGACTGACACGGTGCGAGACCGAAATCTGCGTAAAACCGATCTCGCGCGCGATGCTTTCGGCGGCGAGTTCGTGCCGGGTGTAGCGGTAGCCGTGCAGGAACACGATGGCGCAACAGCGAAAACCCTCGTCGAAGGCGCCTTGCAATCCGGAGCGCAGCGCGGATTCATCCAACGGGGCGATGGTCTCGCCGCGGGCACCCACGCGCTCCGCCGCCTCGATCACACGTTCGTACAGCAATTCCGGCAGCACGATGCGGCGCTCGAACAGCCGCGGCCGGGCCTGGGTCGCGATCCGCAGCGCATCGCGAAAGCCTCGAGTGATGACCAGCACGGTGCGCTCACCCTTGCGCTCCAGAAGCGCGTTGGTGGCCACCGTGGTTCCCATCTTCACGCAGGCCACGCGTTGCGCCGTGATCGGCTCTCCCGGCGCCAGCCCCAGCAGCCGCCTGATGCCTTCCACCGCCGCGTCCGCGTACTGCGATGGATTCTCCGACAACAGCTTGTCCGTGTGCAGCCCGCCGTCCGGCGCATACCCCACGATGTCGGTGAATGTGCCGCCCCGATCGATCCAAAATTGCCAGCGGCCGCTCATGCCCTAGCCTGCAGCGTTCGCCTCGAGGCCGAGCACGCGGCCGCGAGTTTCCGGAAGCGCCCAGGCCGCGAGCACCACCAGCGCATACGCCGCCACGGTCATGCCGCCGATGGATTCGCCCAATGACACATGCGTGCTCCAGATGCCGATCAATGCCGGGCAGGCGGCGCCGATGGCGCGGCCGATGCTGTAGCAGAATCCCTGGCCCGAGCCGCGCACCGCGTTCGGAAACAATTCAGCGAAACATGCGCCCATGCCGGAGAAAATCCCCAGCACGAAGAATCCCAGCGGGAAACCGATCAGCAGCATCCCGCCGCTCACCGGCATGTGGGTATAGGCGAGAATCAGCAAGGCTCCGCAGCAGGCAAACAGCATGAACCCGCGGCGGCGTCCCACGGCGTCCGACAGCCAGGCGCTGGTCAGATATCCCGCCAGCGACCCGAGGATCATCATCAGCAAGTAGCCGGTCCTGCCCGTCACCGACAGATGCCGCTCGGTCTGCAGAAACGTCGGCAGCCAAGTCGTGACCGAGTAGTAGGCGCCCAGCATTCCGGTCGACAGCAGGCTCGCCAGGAGGGTGGTGGGCAGCAAGGGCGGCCGGAAAATATCCAAAAAATCGGCCGCCCCCGCCCTCGTTCGCGCACGCTCCCGCCTTGCGCGCATGTCCAGGTAGATCGCTGGCTCCTGCACTCTGCGGCGGATGTAGATGACCAGCAGTGCCGGAAGAATGCCGATCCAGAACAGGACTCGCCATGCGAACTCGGGTGGCAGCAGCACACTGGCGCCCCAGAACGCGAGCGCCGCGGCGGCCCATCCCAGCGACCAGCTGCTTTGCACCACGCCGGCTGCCTTGCCGCGATGGCGCGCCTCGATGGTCTCGGCAACCAGCACCGAACCCACGCTCCATTCACCCCCGAAACCGAACCCCTGCATCGCGCGGGTGAACAGCAGCTGACCATAAGAATGAGTGAACCCGCTCAAGCAGGTAAATGCCGCAAACCACAGTACCGTGAGCTGCAAAATGCGCACTCGGCCGTAGCGATCCGCCAGCACGCCCGCGCCCCAGCCGCCGACGGCCGACGTGATCAGCGAGGCGCTCGCGATGTAGCCGGCCTGCGCCTTGTCCATGCCCCACAGACTAATCAGCGTTGGAATGACGAAGGTGTAAACCATGAAGTCGAAACCGTCCAATCCATAACCCGCGTAGGCCGCCAGCATCGCGCGGCGCTGTTTGACGCTGGTTTGCCGCAGCCACATGGCTATTCACCCGCGGCCGGATGATCGACCTCGATGCCCAGCCACGCCACGGCGCTGGCGACGGCGAATCCCGCGCCGATGACGAAGGCGGTGCGCCACAGATGCTCGCCGGCCAAATAGCCGATGATGGGTATGCCGATGATGCCGCCCAGATTGCCGCCGGTGTTCATGACACCGCTCACGGCCATGGTCTCGCCGCGCCCCACCGTCATGGCTGCGCCCCAGTACGCGCCTTCATTGAGTTCAACGGCTGCGAAACAACAGGCGAGCCCCGCCACCGCAAGGTAGGGATTCGCGGCATCGACCGAGAGAAGCAGCAACACGGCGGCCAAGGGCATGGCAAACAGCGGCATGAGCCGGTAGCCCCAGCGATTGCCGAAGCGAGCGCACAGTGCGGCGGTGATCAGGCCACCGACGCCGGCGCCGACGGCCGCCGCCAGCGGCGGGGTGCTCGCCAGCCAGCCGCTTTCCAGCACCGAGAATTTGCGCTCCTCCACCAGGTAGAGAAACACCCAGTTGGAAAGCAGGTAGAAGGAATAATTCATGCACAGATAGGAAATCCCCAGCAGCAGCACGTTGCGGTTCGTCAGAATGTTCAGCACCTTCCGGGCGCTGATGTTGGCGTCGACGGACGCGATGTTCTGGCCGCCGATCTCCGCGAGTTCCTCCGCGGACACCGACGGGTGCTCGCGCGGCGAGTCGCGCCCATACCAGGCCCATATCGCAATCAAGACGACGGCCGGCAAGCTGGCCCACAGCAATGCGCGCTGCCATCCCATCATCGACATCAGGTTGGCGATGAGCGGCGGCGTGAAGGCCGCGCCGAGACCCAGTCCCATGGTCTGCAGGCCCTGCACGGACGCCCACCGGCGCGGCGGAAACCACACCTCGAACACACCGGAAGATACCGGGAAAATCGCCGCCTGCGAGCAACCCAGCAGCAGCTGCAGCAGGAGCAGCGCCGCGAACAAGCCGGCGCCGGTCAGCCAGTACGGCGCCAGCGGGGTCGCAACGGTCGCCAGAAACGCGGCGATGCCGACGATGACGAAGGTGCGCCGCGCACCCATGCGCTGGCCGAATATGCCGCCGGGCAGCTGGAAGAGCCCGTAGCCCAAAACGAAAGCCCACTCGATCATGCTGATCTGAAAATGACTGAGCCCCAATTCCGGCATCATGGGTTCGGCCGTCACCGTGATGCTCTTCTGCTGCAAGTAGGCCAGAAAGCCGAAGCCGAACAACAGAGAGAAAATACGCCAGCGGATGCGGATCGCCGGCAGGGGCGCAACGGTCTGCATCAGATTTGAGCCGGCTGTCGATGCAAATCGAGACAGATTTGCACCGCGTGCCCCAGGGACGAGGCCGCCTTGTCGGCTCCGCGTATGCCCTCGACCGCGGCTTCCGGTTGCAGCAGCATCCCCGGCAGCAGCAGCGCGACGATGCATGCATGCGGGAATCGCCGGCGCATTTCCTCCGCCGTCGCTTCTCCGCGGCCTCGCTCCTCGCTCGGGAAGGCGCTGACCACATACACGATGGACACCGCGTCGGCAGCCCCGGGAGGCGGCACGGCGCTCATGTCCTCGAGCGACATGTGGCGAGCATCGATTTTTTGGTCGCGCAAGATGCGCACCAGCAGTTCCGTCGCCAAATCGTCGGCCATGGATCCCAAGCCCACGCACACCGCGACCGATCCTGCGGGCACGACCAACGGCCCCTGCCAGCGGCCGCTGATTTGCTCCCGCTGCCGGCGCAGCTGCAGGCCGGCGTTCGCGCCATCGAGAACCGAGGCCTGCTGATGGCGGCGCGACAGCTTGCGGCTCTCCCCGCCGATGGCCGCAATCACGGCGACCATGGCGCTGCGCACCTTGGCTTGCTGGTCAACGCTGATGGCGCCCGCCACCAGATCGATGCGCGCCAGGTGCAGAGCGGGCATCAATACCAAATCGCAATAGTTCGCGAACGTATTGCGTTTGAGAAATCCTCGGGCGCTGGCGATGATTTCGGCCGCATCGGCCGACAGCGCACGTTGATAGAAACGCTCGGGCATGGTCAGCGCCTGGGTGTCCCCCAGCAGCACATCGAGCAGGCTGAGCGCCTTGATATGCCGTCCGGCAACCAACAGACACAGAGTCAAGGGAGTCGACAAGATCAAGCCGATTGGGCCCCACAGCCAGCTCCAGAATATCGCCGCAATGACCACCGAGAGCGGCGATAAGCCCGTGGTATGGCCGTACAGCTGCGGCTCCACCAGCTGCCCGGCAATCAACTCGACGACCACGAATAGGCCCAGAGTCTCCAAGGCCAGCGTCCAGTGCGGATCGACCGCGGCCGCCAGCAACACCGAGCACAGCGCCGCTATCCACACCCCGACGTAGGGAACGAAGCGCAGAACCCCCGCCAGCGCCGCCCACAGCAGCGGGTGCGGCAGACCGATCACGATGAGCCCCATCCAGATGGTGAGCCCGAGCCCGCAGTTCACGGCGAACTGCGACACGAAAAACCGCGACAGGCGCTCCCCGGCATCATTGATCGCCAGGGTGGTCAGCCGGATATCGGCGCCGCCGGCGATGCGGATGAAGCGATCACGCAGTGCCTCGTGCTCGAGCAGAACGAATATCAGCACGACCAGCACGATACCCGCGGTCTCGATCGGCACCCAGATCGATCCGAGAATCTTTTCGACGATCTGCAGGGGGTTGAGCGGCGGTTCGTGCAGCTCCACGGGAATCGGAAGCGGCAATTGGTCGAGCATCCTTGACTGGCGCGAAGTCCCTGACTGGCGCAAAGCCCCTGCATGCTGAGCAGTCCCCGGCGGCTGCGCGGTCTGCGGTTCGCGCGAAACGCCCAGGTCTTGCGTGCTGGCCAAATCCTGCGAAGCGGCCGACCTCGGTGAGGCGCCCGACTCCTGCGAAGCAACGGATTCCTGCGAAGTGCCCGACTCCGGTGCAGTCCCCGGTGCTTGCGGAGTCCCCGGCTTCTGCGACGCGTCCGACACCTGCGGGGTGTCCGACACCTGCGGGGTATCCAACCCCTGCGAAGGGTCCGACTCTCGCGAGGCGTCCGGCTCTCGCGAGGCGTCCGGCTCTCGCGAGGTGCCCGAATCCGGCGCGGTTTCCGCTCGCTGCGCAGCGCGGGATTTCTGGGAAGGCGCCCGCTGCTCCTCCGCAGGGTGCGGATTCAGGAAGCGCCCCGCCTGTCCGGTGAGCGCATTGAACCGGCCGACGGTCATGTCGTCCAGTGTCCTGAGCTTGCGCTCGATGGTTCGTTCGTAGCGAGGCAGACTCTGCGCCATACGCATCAGTTGGGAGCCGATGACGCCGGCGACCGCCGCAAATGAAAGCGCCAGTACCAGCACGGCCGCCAGCACCGACAGGGTTTGGCCGAGGCCCAGACGCCGCAGTGCCCGCACCAGGGGCGCGATCAGCAAGCTCAAAATGATGGCCAGGGTGATCGGAACCAGCACGTCCCGGGCAAAGTACAGCAGGGTCAATACCGACGCGGTCGCTATGATCCCCAGAGCGCGTTCGCGGTTGGCGAGCGGCGACGGATCCGGGACAGGGGAGGCTGGCGATTCCATGCGATATATTCTCATACCGCCGCGGCGCCCCGCAGGGAAAGTCACGCGCGGCTGGGCGGCGTCTCATCCGTAACGTTGACGGCGACGAAGACGCAGCAGTTAGCGCGCTCGGCCAAGGACGTGCGATGCGAGCTGCCCCACCAGAAGCCGCCCGAAGGCTGGGGGTAATGACCCAGCACGATGAGATCGATCGCCAGTCGCCGGGAGAACGCGACGATCTGCTCGATGGTGTTGCCGGTGGCCAAGTACCCTTCTGCGGATACGCCGCGTGCCCTCAGCCATTCAATGGATTCGTTGAGCAGGTTGCTATAGTCGCCCGCCTCATCGACGAGGCAGGCATGGCCCGCGGCGCCGGCCACGGTCGCGGCGGTCGCCACTTCGTTTGGAATGATCGACAGTACGTAGACTTGTGCGCCGACCAGTATCGCGAGTTCGGCACCGCGCTTCAGCGCCCGACGGCCTGCCGCAGAACCGTCGTAACAGAGCAGCACCCGCTTGAACATATTCACTCCAGTTCGAACTGCAGACTGATCCTGCCGGTGTCCGACCCGCTGGGGTTCCAACTCCACTCATCAAAGTATGCTCGGCCCCGGCTGTCAAGGCGAATAATTGTCGAGCAGCGCGTACCATAATCCGGCGCGCGCACAAAGGCGCTCGAAAGCAGGCGCTCCCATTCCAGGCTCACGCCCGTCTGCGGCAGCTGCGCATCGGGTGCCGGGCGATCATCGCGCAATAAAGCGAACAGAGGCGCCGTATCGGTCATGTCCGACAGCGCCGCTTGCAGTCGGCTCTTGGCCTTTTGAACCTTGGGCCAAGGCGTGTCGAGCAAGTGGTTCGACAGCCCATAGATCCCGGGTCCGAGTTCGCGGCCGGAGCCGCGCACGCTTTCGTAGATGCCGAGCCGCTCGCCGTCCGAGAAGATCATGTTGAAGCCGTTGTAGTCGGCGCCGACGCCGCGTAGATAGGCCAAGCCGTCGGCGACCGAGGCGCCCGACTCGAGCATGGATGTCACGAGCGCGCCGCGGCTGGGCGCTTGTGCACGCTGCTGCCGCGGGTCGCGGTAATTCGTGAGCGCGGCAAATCGGCCCGTGCGGGTCAGGCCGAGCCAGGTCCCTCCGGCCTCGAGATCGCGCCCGGCGAGTATCGCCGGATGGTCCGGCCACCACCCGGCTGGGGCCGCCGGGCGCGCGTGGAACTCATCACGATTCGCCGCCACCAGGCAGGGGTAGCGTGGATGAACGCGCCATACGACCAGAACCAGGCACATCGAAGCCTCCCGCAGCGGCCTTAAGCGCCGGTCATCGGCAACAGGGCCTCGTCCACTACTTCTATCCAGTGCTTGACCGGCGTAGCCGTGCCCGACTGCAGGTGTTGAATGCAGCCCATGTTGGCCGACACGATGCATTGCGGTTCGAGCTTCGCGAGATTGTCGAGCTTGCGGTCGCGCAATTGCGTTGCGATCTGCGGCTGCAACAGCGAATAAGTGCCCGCCGATCCGCAGCATAAGTGACTTTCGCTGCCCGCGACGCCGATATCGAATCCCAGCGTGCGCAGATGCGATTCAATTCCCCCCTTGAGCCCCTGGCCGTGCTGCAAGGTGCAGGGCGGGTGCAGAGCAAGGCGCGGCAGCGCCGCCCGTCCGCAGCCCGCCGCGCAGCGCCGGTACGAGTTGCGGCAGCAATTCGCTCAAGTCGCGGGCCAGCGCGCTGATTCGCGCCGCCTTGTCGGCATACTGAGCGTCGCCGGAGAGGGCGTGGCCGTACTCCTTGATGGCGAGGCTGCAGGCCGAGGCGGAGGTGACGATGGCCTCTACATTTCCCGCGGCGACCTGGGGCATCCACGCGTCGACATTGCGGCGCATGTCATCGAGGCCGCCCGCCTGATCGCCGAGATGGGTGCGCACGGCCCCGCAACAGCCGGCACCGCTTGCATACACGGTCTGGATGGCGGCCCTGTCGAGTACGCGCGCGGCCGCGATGTCGATACCCGGCATCATCGAAGGCTGTGCGCAGCCCTGCAGCATCAGCACCTTGCGCTGATGTTCGCGGCTCGGCGCCGCGCGCGGTGCCGCCGCGCTCCCCGACGGCACCTTGTTCTTGAGCGCGGCCGGCAATACAGGCCGCAGCACGCGGCCGATGCGCATCGCCGGAGCGAACAGCGGCGAGGTGAGGCCCTCCTTGAGCAGCCAGCGGACGGTCCGCTCCGCCGGCGGGCGCTCCACCCGCGCATCGACGATCTTGCGGCCGATATCGACCAAGTGCCCGTACTCGACACCGCTCGGACAGGTGGTTTGACAGTTCAAGCAAGTCAGGCAGCGATCCAGGTGCTGCTGAGTGCTGCGCGTGGCCACCCCGCCCTCGAGCACCTGCTTGATCAAATAAATGCGCCCGCGCGGGCCGTCGAGTTCATCGCCCAACAACTGATAAGTCGGGCAGGTGGCGTTGCAGAAGCCGCAGTGCACGCATTTGCGGACGATGTCCCGCGCCGCTTCGCCCTCGGGGGTGTTCTCGAACTCCGGACTCAATTGGGTTTGCATAGGCGTCAAAGCTCGGCGTACAGGCGCCCGGGGTTGAAGATGCCGGCCGGGTCGAAGGCGCGCTTCAATTCACGGTGAATGCGCATCAGCGCCTCGCTCAGCGGCGAAAACACGGCGTCGGCTTTACCGGCGCCCCGGATCAGGGTGGCATGTCCTCCGGCGCGCGCGGCCGCCTCGCGCACCTCTCGGGCACCCGCAGCGGTGCGCCACCAACGCTGCGCACCGTGCCACTCGATGAACTGCCGCCCCGGCAATTTGACGGGCGCGGCGGTGGCAGGCAACGACAGCCGCCACAAGCATTGCCCGCCGGCCAAATCGGATGCGCTGAGCGAAAAGAAATCTTGAGCTTGATCGCGCACGCCCAGCCACCACGTGCGCGCCGCTTCGGGGGCGACCACGGCACCGCCCAGCTTGCCGCATGCCGCGCTCACCGCCGCGGCCGCGCCGGCCAGACGCAGGTGCAGCCGCCCGTCGTGCCAGGCGCTGGCATTCACGGGCAAAGGCTGGGAGGCCCACATCCTCAGCTGCTCGAGGGCCCGATTCTCTTCCCAATCGAAGCACAGAGTCGCCGTGGCCCGGTTGATCGGCAGCACCTTCAGCGAGACCTCGCAGATGACGCCCAAAATACCCAATGACCCCACGATCAGCCGCGACACATCGTAGCCGGCGACGTTCTTGGCGACCTGGCCGCCGAAAGTCAGCACCTCGCCGCGTCCATTGAGCAGCGTCAGCCCGAGCACGTGATCGCGCACCGCTCCCACGGTCGCGCGCGCCGGCCCGGACAGTCCCGCCGCCACCATACCTCCCACGGTACCGCCGGGCGCAAACCGAGGCGGCTCGAAGGGCAGGCATTGGCCCCGTTCCTCGAGCGCAGCCTCCAATTCGGCCAGCGGCGTGCCGGCGCGCACCGTCACGACCAATTCGGTGGGCTCATAAGAACTGATGCCTGCAAGGCCGGCCACGGGCAGCGGTTCGCCTCTGTGCATCCCGCCGTAGAAATTCTTGGTACCCCCGCCGCGGATGTCGAGCGCCGCGCGATTGGCTTGCGCGAGCATGACCCGGTCGATCAACCCTGCGAGTGCCGGATCCTGCCGATCCATCAAAACCTCGGCAATTCAGCGAAGGGCAGCAGGCCGCGGTGCACGTGCATCTTGCCGTACTCCGCGCAGCGATGCAGGGTCGGGATCACCTTCCCCGGGTTCAATAGCTCGAGCGGATCGAAGGCCTGCTTCACCGCGAGGAATTGCGCGCGCTCGGCCGGCGAGAACTGCACGCACATGGAGTTCAATTTCTCGACCCCCACTCCGTGCTCTCCGGTGACGGTGCCGCCCAAGTGCACGCTGGTCTCCAGGATGTCGGCTCCGAACAGCTCGCAACGGCGCATCTCGTCCGGCACGTCCGCATCGAACAGAATCAGGGGATGCAGGTTGCCGTCGCCGGCATGGAAGACATTCACGCACCGCAGGCCGTACTTGCTCTGCATTTGCTCGATGGCGCGCAGCATCTGCGCCAGGCGCTTGCGGGGGATGGTGGAATCCATGCACATGTAGTCCGGGCTGATGCCGCCGGACGCCGGAAAGGCATTCTTGCGGCCGCTCCAAAACTTGAGGCGCTGCCACTCATCGCGGCTGACCTCGATGCGCGAGGCCCCCGCGGCGGCGAGAACCTGCTCCATCCGGGCGATTTCCTCCGCCACCTCCTCCTCGGTGCCGTCGCTCTCGCACAGCAGGATGGCGGCAGCCTCGAGATCGTAATCCGCGTGCACGAAGGCTTCGACCGCGGCGGTCATCGCCTGATCCATGAGTTCGAGGCCCGCGGGTATGATGCCCTGCGCGATCACGCTGGCCACCGCGGCGCCCGCCGATTCGATGTCGCCGAAGCTCGCCATGATGCAGCGGGCCAGTTGCGGCTTGGGGATGAGCTTCACCGTGACCTCCATGGTGACGGCCAGCATGCCTTCGCTGCCCACGATCAGCGCGAGCAGATCGAGGCCCGCCGCATCCAGGGCTTGCGAACCGAACTCCACCGGCTCGGCGTCGATCAGGTAGCCGCGTACCCGCAGCACATTGTGCAGAGTCAGGCCGTATTTCAAGCAGTGCACGCCGCCGGAATTCTCAGCCACGTTGCCGCCGATGGTGCAGGCTATTTGGCTGCTCGGGTCCGGGGCATAGTACAAACCGTACGGCGCCGCCGCCTCGCTGATGGCCAGATTGCGCACGCCGCATTGCACGGTCGCGGTGCAGGCCGCGGTATCGATGGCGAGGATTTTATTGAACTTCGCGAGCGATAGAACCACCCCCTCGGGGTGCGGAGTGACGCCGCCGGACAATCCCGTGCCCGCCCCGCGCGCGATGACGGGCACCCCCAAGCGATGGCAGATCCCGAGTATGGCCGCGACCTGCGCTTCGGTGTCCGGAATCACCACCACCAGCGGCGAGACACGGTAGGCGGTGAGCGCATCGCACTCATAAGGTGCGGTGTCCTCATGGCGATACAAGAGCGCCGCGCGCGGCAGACACTCGCCGAGCGCGGCCACCACCTCGGCTTGGCGTCTTTGGCGCGCGGCTTGGGAGCGCGCATCGGCGCCCGGTGCATCGCCCCGCGGTAATGAGGTCTCCATGGCCGATATTATGCATGACTGCCGTTGACCCCGCGACCGCGGCTGCGGGCAACCATGAGAGGTGACGAAATCGGCGGCACAGGTGTAGGATTCGGCAAAAGCCCAAGCCGGCGGCGTGAATCCACCGCGAACGGAGAATGTTCATGTTTCATCAGTTGTTGACGCCGGTCGGCGATAGTCTGGCGCTGTCCTTCCTGGTCGCGCTACTGCCCATCGCCACCGTGCTGGTTCTGCTGGGATTGCTGAAGCGGCCGGCCTGGCAGGCTGCCCTGGCAGGCCTCGCCGTCGGCTTAGCCATAGCCACCGCGGTCTGGAGCATGCCGGTGAACATGGCGGTCGCCTCGGCCCTCAACGGCGCGGTATTCGCGCTCTGGCCGGTGATGTGGATAGTCATCAACGCGCTGCTGCTCTACAACGTCGCCGTCGCGTCGGGCCGTTTCGACGCCTTCCGCGCATGGGTGATCAAGCACTTGCCGAATGACCGGCGGGTGGTGCTGATCGCCATGGGATTCTGCTTCGGTGCACTGCTCGAGGGCATCGCCGGATTCGGCGCGCCGGTCGCCATCACCGCGTCGCTGCTGATCATATGCGGCTTTCCCGCGCTCGAGGCCCTGGTATTCGTGCTGATTTTCAACACCACCCCGGTGGCCTTCGGCGCCCTCGGCGCGCCCGTCACCGTACTCGGCGCGGTGACCGGTCTGCCGGCGCCGGCTTTGGCCGCCATGATCGGCCGCCAACTGCCTTTCATCGCCGCCTTCCTGCCGTTCTATGTCATGGCCCTGTACGGCGGGTGGCGCTCGATCCGCGCCCTGTGGCCGATGTTGACGGTGGCCGGCTTCAGCTTCGGCCTGGCGCAATTTGCCGCCTCCAATTACCTCGACTACACCCTGACCGACGTGTTCGCGGCACTCGGGTCGCTGGCGATCACTCTGCTGTTCCTGCAGGTCTGGCGTCCCGCGGTGGATCCGGAATTCGCAATCGCCCCCTCGGCGCTCAGGAGCACCGTCGTCACATCGCGCCCGGTGCCTGCCTGGCAGGGCTGGATGCCGTGGCTGCTCGTCACAGCCATCGTGATTGCGTGGACCTACCTGAAAATTGCCACGGTGGGTCAAATGGCGATTCACTGGCCGGGGCTGGACAAGGCCGTATCGATCACGCTCTACCACGACAAGCCCTACGCGGCGGTCTGGAGTTTCCAGCCCCTCAGCACCGGTACCGCCATCCTGTTGGCGGCCATCATTACCGCCCTGCTCGTGGGACTCTCGCCCGCCGAATTCCTGCGCTGCGCCGTGCGCACCATTCGCCAGATCTGGCAGGCCGTGGCGACCGTCATGCTGATCGTCGCCCTTGCCTACGTGATGAACTACTCCGGTCTCGCCTACACGCTGGGTCTCGCCGTCGCGTCCACCGGGCATGCGTTCATCCTATTTTCACCCTTCCTGGGCTGGATCGCGGTATTCCTGTCCGGCAGCGATACCTCCGGCAATGCGCTCTTCGGCAACTTGCAAGTGGTCGCAGCCCGGCAACTTCATCTCAATCCCCTGCTGTTCGCCGCCACCAACTCCTCGGGCGGCGTGCTCGGCAAGATGATCTCGCCGCAGAACATCGCCACCGGCGTGTCCGTGACCGATCTCAAAGGCAAGGAAGGAGCGGTATTGGCCCGCACCTTCATTCACAGCGTCGTGCTGACCTTGGTGCTGGTCGTCATCGTCATCATTCAGCAGTACCTCGTGCCCGGCATCATTCCGAGCTTCGTCTCGAGTCAATGACGGCGGCGCGTATCCTAGGGCGGGGCCGCATCGGCCCCGTTGAAGGGTGGCGCGCAGGCGCCTAGAAGTCATTTGCCGGCGCGGCATTTGAACAGCTCGATCGATGTCGTCGATTGATTGCCGGTTCTGAACACCGTGACTGAGTCGATTCCCACGGCCAGCTTGATGCCGGACAGGTTGACGTAGCTTTTATATCTCTCGTCATTGCGCAAATTGGTTTCGCTGGCATTGACCAAGGCATTGCGATACCAATCTTCCACGACTTGGAGGGGAGATGACGCCTCCGCCGTAAATCGAATGCACCAGTGTCCCATCGTGTCGGTCCTCGCCACGCTGTCCATTTCCGCCCCCGTCAGATAGGGGTAGACCGGCAATCCGGTCAGGTTGTAAACATCCTTGGACCCGGCATTCGGCGCGGCGCCCACGACCGAGAATGTCAAGAGGATTGCGATCGGCCTGAGACTGTTCCGCCGGCTTAAAATCCTGATCTCCTACAAAGAATTGATCGAATACCGCCTATAATATCCCTTGCGCGCATGCATGATGCGCCTGCGGCGGGGCACCGCGCTCATTCGTCAATGACTCGCTCGGAGGAAGGAAAAATCAATTCATCGTCAGCGCCCGGCGGCCCCGCGAGGCGCCGTGCCCTTTAGCGTCGTCAGCACCACCTGGCCGCTGCTTCTGGGCATGGGAGTCCTCATGCTGGGCGCCGGCCTGCAGAGCACCCTGCTCGGCGTGCGGGCCACTCTCGAAGGCTTCCCCACCGTGGTGACCGGCATCATCATGTCCTGCTACTACGTGGGCTATCTGCTCGGAACCCTCATCGCCCCGCGGTTGCTGCGCCAGGTCGGGCACGTCCGCGTATTCGCCGCCCTCGCGGCCGTCGCGTCGGGGGCCGATTCTCGTCCAAGGCTGTTTCGTCGGCGCATTGACTTGGAGCGCAATGCGCCTGGTCTCCGGCCTGTGCTTCGCGGGCATCTACGTCGTTGCCGAAAGCTGGCTCAATGATCGCGCCAGCCGCGCAAACCGCGGCAGGCTGTTCGCGGTGTACATGCTGGTGCTGTACGGCGGTCTCGGCACGGCACAGTTCCTGCTGGTCTTGTCGGACCCGCGCACACCCACCCCGTTCATGCTGGTGTCGGTGCTGATCTCGCTGGCAATGGTGCCCATAGTCATTTCCGCGCAGCAATTGCCTGGACACGCCGCGCCGCGCAAAGTGCGCCTGCCCGACCTGTACCGCAATTCTCCGCTCGGCGTGGTGGGAGTCACCGTATCGGGCCTGGTTTCCGCCATCATTTTCTCCATGGGCCCGGTCTACGCGCGGCTCAGCGGCTTGGACACCGGCCGCGTCGCCGCTTTCATGGCGGCGAGCATTCTGGCCGCCGTGGTTACACAGTACCCGATTGGCCGTCTGTCGGATCGCATGGATCGGCGTACGGTGATCGCCGCCGTTTGCACGCTCGCGGCGATGGTGGCCGGCGCCATCGTCGCCTTCCCGGAAATGCCCCACGCAGCATTCCTGATTCTCGCCGCCCTGTTCAGCGGCTTCGCGCTGACGCTCTACTCGCTGTCCGTATCCCATGTCAACGACAAGCTCGAGCCGGCGCAGATGGTCGCATCGAGCAGTACCCTGCTGCTGTTGAACGGATCCGCCGCGGCCATCGGGCCCCTGCTGGCCGGCAGCTTGATGACTGCGTACGGGCCGCGCGCCTATTTCGCCACCCTCGCCTCGCTGACCGGCGCTCTGGCGGTCTACGATCTGTGGCGCAAGTCGCGGCGGCGCCCGGTGCCGCCCTCGCAGAAAGCCCCGTTCATCCGCGCACAACCCCGAGCATAGCCCGGCAGCATGGCCCGACGGACGCCGGCTTGATAACGCCGGCGCGCCTTACAAATTTACAAGCAACGCCGGCGTGCCCCGCAGGCATAGTAGCGGCCAAGGAGAGTGCATGACCGTGAATACCACATCGATGCTTCGAGCCGCCGGATTAGGACTGTTCGCGACGCTGATCGCGGGATCCTTCGCCGCCGCCGCACCCGCGACTTCCGACATGCAAGTGCTGCAGCGCTGGAAGCTGGGAGGCACCGGTGGTTGGGACTACCTCACTGTCGATGCGGCAGGCAAGCATCTTTTTCTGAGCCGCGCGACGCACGTCGACATCGTCGATACCGCATCCGGGCATGTGATCGGCACCGTTCCGAACACCCTGGGCGTCCACGGCATTGCGCTGGCCGAGGACTTGAAGCGAGGTTACGCGAGCAACGGCAAAGCGGACTCCGTGACGGTTTTCGACTTGAATGACTTCAAGGTCATCCAAGAGGTGAAGCTTGCGGCGCATAATCCGGACGCCATTCTGTACGAGCCCGTGGGCAAGCATGTCTTCACCTTCAACGGCAAGAGCAAAGACGTCACCGTTCTCGACGCCTCGAGCTTGGCCGTCGTCGCCACCTTCGCGGTTCCCGACAAGCCGGAATTCGCGGTCGACGGAGGCGACGGCCGCATTTACGTCAACATCGAAAGCGAAGCGGGACAATTGGCCGTCATCGACAGCCGCAAATTATCGATCGAGCATGTTTATCCACTGCCCGGCTGCGCCAGCCCGAGCGGATTGGCCATCGACAAATTGCATCATCGGTTGTTCTCCGTGTGCGACGGCAAGATCATGGCGATCACAGACGCCCACACCGGCCGCCAGATCGCCCGAGTGCCGATTGGGGAAGGCCCGGATGCCGCCGCCTTCGATGCAAAGCGCGGCTTGGCGTTCAGTTCCAACGGCGACGGCACCTTGACCGTGGTCCGGCAGCGGACGCCGGATCATTACACCGTGCAGGCCACGGTGCCCACTCAGCGCGGCGCGCGCACCATGGCACTCGATGCGGCCGGCGGCGAGGTCTATCTGGTCAGTGCCGACTTCGAACCGCCGGCCGCGCCGACGCCGCAGCAACCGCACCCCCGGCCGGCAGCCGTGCCCGATTCGTTCACGGTGCTGGTCGTCGGCTCACCGTGAGCATGCCGGGCGGTTAATCCCCCGGCGCCCTCAGTCTGCTCGAACGATGTCCGGACCGCGACGCAGGCGTCGCGCCGTCCGTGTCATTCGGGCGTGCACCGCTCTGCTGCGGCGCACCGGCCAGTCAAGCAGCTGCGGCGAGCTCGAACGGCATAGCGTCATCTGCGCGACATCTGTGCGTCAGCGCAGCGTGTGCAGCACGCGCGCTCCAAGCGCTCAGATTGATACATCAAAAATATATCGCTGTACGCTTTGTGAGCATATTGAACCACCAGCCGGAGACGATTATATTTCGATCAGTTTCTGCGGAACATTTTCAATTTTCCTGAGGTCCCACCTTCGTCTAGGATGACATCGCGTTAACACATGGGGGGCGGCGCTTGAGCAGCGCCTGAATCTATGACAACGCAAATCTCTCTTGCCGGTTTTTCTCCGAGCAACATCGTCCAACAATTCTTGATCTTGCTGCTGTGCGCAACACCGCCGACGGCATTTGCGCAAACTACGTCGACTCTGCCGGCGCCTGGCTCCGCTGCAGTACCCACAATTGCGGAGAATCTTTCCGCTACGCCGAAGTTCGGCCAGACCCTGGAGCAACTGGCTACGGATCGCGCCGAATGCCGGACTTGGGCGAAGGGTCAGACGGGCTTCGACCTGGGGCAGATCGGCGGCGGCGTGGCACCGGCTGACTACACTTTGCGCCGTCAGCAGTTCGGGCGCGCGATGGCGGCCTGTCTCGAGGGACGCGGCTACAACGTGCGCTTTGTCGCGCCGGTTACTGCGCCGCCGACGCCGCCATCACGGGACCGCCCATCGTTGTTCGGAATTCACCACCACCCCGCCCGGAATTAAAATACCACCCCTTTGCCATGCAGATCGACGGCGGCTACACCGCGACGACCGGAACGACGAACCAAAATTTCGACGGTGGCGGGAATGGTGGGCTGGGATTGAGCTGGTTTCCGATGTCGGCGCTGCCGATCGGCTTTCGAGTCGACGGCAGCTACAGTTCGTTTCGAGCCAAGGATCAGCTCCTCAATACCGGAAACTTCACTTCCGGCCACGAGAATATCTATGGAGGCGACGCGGACCTGCAGCTCAACCTCGCAAGTCGCTCATCGGCCTCACAATTTTACCTGCTTGGCGGCGTGGGCCGGTATCGCGAGCAAACCGTACTGCAGCAGGTCTCGTGGGTCAGCGGCACCGTGTGCGGCTTCTTTTATTGCTGGCCGGGCTATTTCCCCGCCGTGACAGCCGAGCAGCGCAGAACCAGTGACTGGCACCGTGCGTGGAATGCCGGAGTGGGGTGGCAAGTCGCGATGTCCGACAGAGCATCGTTCTTCATGGAAGCGCGCTATCTACGAATAATGCCCAATAACAATCCGACAAAGTTGGTGCCCATCTCGTTCGGGTTTCGCTTTTGAAAAGCCAAGCTTCTGGCAATCATTGCCTGCAAAGAGTGCACTCGAAAGGTTTCCGACAAGGCCGCGCGCTGCCCTCACTGCGGAGTATCAATTGCGGAACCGATACGGCGTCCGCCGCGCCGCGTCAAACCTTGGCTCTACGGCGTCTTGATTATCGTCCTGCTGGCATGGGCAGCTCTCACGACACTGTGGCTGACGGGGATAATCCCTGAACCGAAGCAGCTGGCCGCCTTCATCGGCGCCGCCAGCAGCCCCTTCCGGACCGTCAAAGCCTCGGCAAAGATGGCCGAGCCAGTTCCCCCCGTTGCGGGCGCTCAAGCCACACTCGAGTCCAGGCCTGCAATCAGCCCCGTCTATGCGACCAGTCTCGAACAACTCTATCAAGACTATGACGCAAATGAGGTGGCCATCCAAAGCAAGATCGGCGAGAAACCGATTCGCGTAAGCGGTGCCGTAGCCGAGATCAACGAGGATATCTCAGGTCATCCCGTCGTGACGCTTCACTCGGGCAGCAACAGCAGAGCCGAAATGGTTCTCTCCGATGATCAGAGGTCCGCTGCAGCGCAGCTTTCAAAAGAAGATGCGGTAGAGATCCAGTGCAACAAGCTGCAACGCCTCGAGACAAGATTACATGGTAGCGGCTGCGCGCTGGTGCTCGTTGATTCGGGTTCCAATCCGGTCTATCTCGCCGTATCCATGTCCAGCAAGGGCGGCAACTCGCCCCTATACATCGTGGGCCCGATGTCGCGAAAGACCTGTCTGGCAAGCAACGACACCATCGCAGCGCAGGTGAACTCGAATCCCAAAAATGACCGTGTTCTATCCAAGTCCTGCGCGGCGACAGCGCGCGAGAGTGTCTCTCTCGAGGATTGCCACCTAAGCTCCACCATGTCGGCGATTCCGGACCTACCGACCGCCCATCTGTGGAAATACGACTGCATGGCGCCGGCTGTCGAGACGCGCAAAACTGCGCGGACCGCAGCCTCGAGAGGCACCCCGAACCGCGCGGCGGCGCCGGAAGCGACGTGGGAGATCGCTACCCTGCCAGAGCCGGCGTCCGCGCCTGCGCCGGCAGTGACGGAGGAGATCGCTACCCTGCCGACGCCGGCGTCCGCCCCGGCGCCGGCAGTCGCGGACAAGATCGCTACCCTGCCAACGCCGGCGTCCGCCCCGGCGCCGGCAGTCACGGAGATGATCGCTACCCTGCCAACGCCGGCGTCCGCCCCGGCGCCGGCAGTCACGGAGATGACCGCTACCCTGCCAACGCCGGCGTCCGCGTCGGCGCTATCGGAGGCAGTCTGCACGCCGGCGTCCGAAGCTCGACAATAGCCTGGGATCTGCCGGCGCAGCGGCGCCTGCAACCGTCAGCGCCGGTGAAGCGGCTAGTTCGCAGCAGCCTACGACTGGCGCCGTATCCGGTTCGACCGCAACCGCTCCAACACCGTCTACATCCGTCGCCGACGATTTGGTTCCCGTCCGCGCGAAAGATCCCGAAGCTGCGGATCGGATCGTATCCTATTGCAGCAAGATAACCTCGAACGCGACCAACCCCACTATGGTCGCGGCGAGGTGCAGGCAAGACGAAATGGGTGCCTGGACTCGTCTCGTCATTCAGAACGAGTTCCCAACCCTGGACGAGACCAGCCGGCGCAAATGCAACGAGCCGCCTTTTCCGGACAGTTTCGTCGCTTTAGAATCCTGCGCGAAGTACCAACTGCGCGTCAACTAGCGGTTCACTGAACGACGATCGTTCCGACCATGCGCGGATGGATCGAACACGTAAAGTGATAGGTACCGGGCTTGTCGAATTTGAACGAGAAGCTCTCGTTGGTATCCATGCCGCCGGACTTGAACAGTCCCGTGTCGCTGACCACGGTGTGCGGTTCATCGTCCATGTTGGTCCAAGTCACGGTGGAACCTGCTTTGACCGTCAATGGCGTCGGGTTGAACATGAAATCCTTGACGACGATCCTGGTCGAGTCTGCGGTGTCTGCCACCGATGGGACATGCACCTCCATCGCTCCTAGGATCGCCATGCCAACAGCCGTCAGTACCACTCGAGTTCGTCGAATATTCACGTGAGTGTCTCCTACACTGGATTTCGGCGCCTTGCTAGGCGAGCGCCGTGTCATTGAGCGCCAGTGCGCTCGGGTGTTTCACGACCGAGACGCTGGTCATCCCGAGCATCGAGGCCAATTGATCGGCAGGCACCTTGAGCGGCCCGGGTCCCGACCCGACGCCGGCCAGGGGTTGCGGATAGGAAGTCGAGCGCGCCGTGTGGAAGGTCATGTTGCCTTCGACCTTCTGCACGATTTGATGGATGTGCCCGTTGAGCACGGTGACCGAACCGAAGCGGCGCAACTGGCTCATGAGCTGATCCGCATCACCGGTTCCCCAGCCCCACGGCTCGTAGATCGTCCACAGCGGCATGTGGGCAAAGACCACGATCGGGGTGCTCGCCGATCGTCCCTTCAAATCGGCCGCAACCCAGGCGAGCTGCTCCTCACCCAGGGTGCCGAGACCGCCCGGCTTGAACTGCAGTACATTGATGAGCCCGATGAAGTGCACGCCGGCGTGATCGAAGCTGTAATATCCCTTGTTGTTGGAGGCCTTTCCGAATCGGTTGAAATATTCGGTGACCGTCGCATCGGTAGTGTCGTGCTCGCCCGGCACGGTATGCATCTCGGTGGCGCGCAGTCGAGTGAACAGCTGCTGCGCCAGATCGAATTCCGCGGGCTTCGACAGGTGCGTGATATCACCCGTATGGATGATGAGTGCCGGCTGATCGGACATGCCGTTCACGATGTCGATGGTCTGCGTCAAGGTCCCGGCGACGTCCGGATTGGCTTCCTTGTTGAAGCCGATGTGAGTGTCGCTGATCTGCACGAACAGCGGCTTGCCCAGTTTTGCAGCGTCCTTTTTGTCACCGGCCGCCATCGCCAGATCAATCGGCGTGAACACGCCGCCCGACAGCGCGAACAGGGTCCCGGCCCCGCCATAGGCCATGCATTTGAGTGCGTTGCGGCGCGATAGTCAGCGAATGATCATCCGACATGTCAGTCTCCTCGAGTTGCAGTTCGCAAGAGAAGACTTCGGAACAGAGCCATTTATTCCATAATCATGCGCGATTGCCGTGGAAGCCGCTGAAAGAGAGCCGATGAAAGACCCTCGCACTACCGCACAACCGCACTCAGTCGCCCCGGCAGGGAGCCCTTTCGTCATAGGGCGTTCGCCGTAATCTGGATTGCGACGGTCGTCTCGAACATCGGCGGCTGGATGTACAACGTCGCTTCCGGCTGGCTCATGACGAGCCTCGACCCCAACGCCTTCATCGTCTCGATGGTACAGGTCGCAAACAGTCTGCCGATGTTTCTGTTTGCAATTCCGGCGGGTGCGCTCGCGGATATTGTGAATCAGCGCCGCTTTTTGATCGTCGGCGAGTCGACCATCACCATCGTCTCGGCCGCGTTTGCTGCGCTGGTATGGCTTCATCTGATCACGCCGGGCAGTTTGCTGCGTATTCAGCTTCGTTGTGACCGTCGGCTCGGCCATGACCGCACCCGCGTGGCAGTCGGTGGTGGCCAAGCTGGTGCCGAAGCCGGATTTGCCATCGGCCGTTGCTGCCAACAGCGTGGGCATCAACGTCAGCCGTGCGATCGGTCCGGCGCTCGGCGGCGTCATCGTCGGAGCGCTTGGAATTGCCGCGCCCTTCTGGCTCGATGCCTTTAGCAACATTGGGGTCATCGCAGCTCTCATATGGTGGCGTGCGCCGAAGAAAAGCGGCTCAGCCCTGCCGCCCGAACCCTTCGGAAGCGCGATACGCACCGGGATGCGTTATGCCCGATACAACTCCTATCTCAGAGCGACTCTGATTCGCACGACTGCATTCTTCGTATTTGGCAGCGCGTACTGGGCGCTTCTGCCGCTGGTCGCTCGCACGCAGATCGCCGGCGGTCCCGGCGCTGTACGGAGTGCTGCTCGGTGCCATCGGCGCCTCGGCCGTCGGCGGCGCGTTCCTGCTGCGACGGTTCAGGGAAAAGCTGGGAGCCGATTCCCTCGTTGCAGCTGCGAGTCTCGGCACCGCGATCGCAACGGCGTTGTTTGCGCTCGCTCGCCACCCAGCGACCGCGATGGTTGCCAGTTTCATTGCGGGCGCCTCCTGGATCGCCGCTGTATCCGAGCCTCAACGTCTCGGCGCAGGTCGCCTTGCCCGAGTGGGTTCGCGGTCGCGGTCTCGCCATGTATGTGACCGTGATGTTCGGTGCGTTGACCATCGGGAGCGCGATTTGGGGTCAACTTGCCGTTGTTGCCGGACTGCCGGCGGCTCTGCTCCTCGTCGCCGCGGCGGGCGCGGTCATCGGAATTCCCCTGACCGGGCGGTGGAAGTTACAGACAGGCGCGGATGTTGATTTCTCGCCGTCAATGCAGTGGCCTGACCCGGTCACGACTCACGCGATCGAAGCCGGACCGAGGACCGGTTCTGGTAACGGTGGAATACCGTATTGATCCGAAGAACCGAAAGGCGTTTCTACATGCGCTCGGTCAAAACTCGCGCGAGCGCCGCCGCGACGGCGCATACGACTGGGGCATTTTCGAGGACCCCGCCGACGAGGGTCGCTTCATCGAGACCTTTCTGACGGACTCCTGGCTCGAACATCTGCGGCTGCACCGGCGCGTGACCAAGGCCGATCGGATTTCGGAGCAGGCGGTACGTCGCTTTCAAATCGGCGAAGGACCCAAGATCAACGCACCTGGTCAGGGCACAGGGGGAGTGATCGTTGCTGTGCGGTGCCAAGTCCCGTGCCAATACCGTATCGTTGTAGGCGGTTGATTTTCATCGCCGCCTCCCCAACTTGGGGGATACGGCACTCCTCGCAAGAGAGTGAAATGTGTGGTTTCGCGTAGTAAGTTTATTCGGCAACGCCCAATAGGAGGAATCCATGAACGATATCAGGCGCAGCGCAGAGCGCGGCTTTGCCGATCACGGCTGGCTCAAGTCCTTTCATACGTTTTCATTTGCCGACTACTTTGATCCAGAGCACGTGGAATTCGGGCCGCTGCGCGTCATCAATGAGGACCGCGTCGCGGCCGGCGAAGGCTTCGGTACCCATGCTCACCGCGACATGGAGATCATCAGTTACGTGCTGGCCGGTGAACTGGCACACAAAGACTCCATGGGTAACGGCTCGACGATCCGGCCGGGCGATGTGCAGCGCATGAGCGCCGGGACCGGGATACGGCACAGCGAGTTCAATCCCTCGCCGAGTCTGGAGACGCATTTTCTGCAGATCTGGATTCAACCCAGCGTCAATAACATAGTACCGAGCTACGAGGAGAAGCGCTTCGCCGATGAGGAGAAGCGTGGGCGGCTACGGCTCATCGTGTCGCCCGACCGGGCCGAGGGATCATTGCTCATCCACCAAGATGCCCGCATTTATGCCGGCCTATTCGACGGCTCTGAGGCCCAGACGCTGGGAGTGGCGCCGGGTCGCCGCATCTACGTGCATGTCGCACGCGGGCGATTGACGGCAAACAAAATAGTCCTCGATGCCGGGGATGCGCTGAAGATAACTGCCGGCACGACCGTGACCATCGATCAAGGGCACGATGCTGAAGTGTTGGTCTTCGATTTGCCGGGAGTTTAGATCCGGTTACCGTCCTTATAGGTCGCCGGTTATAGGTCGCCGGTGAGGAACTGCGCCTGTCCGTTTCCGAAGCTCCAGTCGGCGTCGGAGTTGGCAACGAGGGACACGACGATATCGTTCTGCTCGATGCCGCAGGCCTTCAATTCCTCGACGAGCTTTGTATAGAGGTGCGTCTTCTGTTGCTCGGTTCGCTGCCGGCTCGTGATCCCGATGAAGACAACCTTCTTGGTTCGTTCGATGCCGAGCCCTGTGTCCTGGACGACGAAGTTCTCTTCAGAGTGCTCCTGATAGACCTGGTAACGATCGCGCGGAGGGACTCCAAAGGCCGAGAGGACGGCCCGGTGGATTGCATCAAGAAGTTCTTTGACCTGTTCCTTGCTGCGGCCTTCGTAGGCATCAACTCTGAGAAACGGCATTGCATGCTCCTCATGCCAAATAGTTGGCATCTTGTATGGAAGATTGGAAAGAGTTCAGGTCACCTGTAAATGCGGTTTGTGTAGGTCTACTGTCATGAGCCGCTGAGCTGTGCCTTGTCGTAGGCCGCGACGATACGCAAATTCTGGCCCGAGCCCTGCTCCTCGGACAGCTGCTCGAGCTTTGCAAGCGCCTCCTCCGAAGTCTTAAGGTCTTGGTTCTCGGTCGCCTGCATCCTGCTCATGTCCCCACCGAATTTATCGAACTGGGACATGGCATTGTTGTTGCCATCGACGATCATCTGTGCCAGCGCATAGGCGTCACCGACCGATGCGCCGCCGGTCAGCGTACCCTTGGGCATGGTCACTGACTGGCCACCGCTCATGTCATAGGTTTGGCGTTCGCCGGCGCATGCAGCAATCAGAACAACAGCAGCTGCGGCAACAATACTGCGTCGTAGGGCCATTAAGCTCTCCTCTTCGCTCCTTGGCACTGAGACCCAGGTCAGCGACACTCAAACGCTCGATTTCGCCATGCATGCAGCATCGCGTCGCCGGATTACGCATCGATTTCCGGAATTGGCAATCGCACTACACCTGTAATTTTTAACTCGCGACCCATGTAGCAGGGTTCTGGTCTTGAACAGCCGTTTCAGGATCATCCTCGGTGTAAGCGCTTAGAAGGCACCAGGGTTTTCCTTGGTACGCCGCTGATTTCATTCAAGATTGAGCGACTCACTGTCAACAGCGCATGTCGAGGCAAGATCTGCAAAACAGGGTCTCCCCTGCGGCACTGTGGTAAGAGCATGGCGGCACGGTAAACCAGGGAAAGCCTCACGGGTCGCTCGGCTATTCTACGCCCCACGTGGATGTAGTGATGACACCCAGCTGCGCCGGCGAACCGAGCATGGAAGTACATCGCGCCTATGAGACCGATGCGGTGCACCGCGCGGATGTGGTGAAGCCGCCGTGATACCCGCACCACTGTATGTTTCTCGCGCTTCGACCGTGCCGGGCTCTGCAAGGTGAAAACATGATCCAACACGGCCCGAAAAAAACCGTTTGGAATAGCGCCCCCATCGATCCCACCTGGATTCTAGAGGGCGACCCGCAAGCATCGAGCATCATCCTATCGGAAACTGCCGATCGCTCGGTATTGACCGTTCAGTGGAAATGCACGCCGGGGAAATTTAACTGGCACTACGATTATGACGAGCCGCTCTATGTGTTGAGCGGCGAGGCAGTGATTCGCGATCTGTCGAATCAGCGCGAGTACAGGCTCACCGCCGGCTCATCCATGCTCTTCCCGCGCTATTCGAGTGCACAGTGGACGGTAACTCGCACGATCACGAAAATTGCGGTAGTTCATTCGCCACTGTCGCCCAAGCTGCTGGCGTTGCAGGCGGTGTGGCGGGCGTTGAAGGGGACGAGAAAGGTGGCGGGGGCGCTGACGTGAGAACGGTGGCGCTGTCGGATGGCCGAATCTTGGTCCCCTTGCGCAGTGGGTATGAGATTGCGCAGGTCGGGGCGGTATGTACGTGCGGGGAGAACGTGGATTACGGCTGTGCGCGGCATTTCCCGCTGACCCGCCTGGTGTACGAGTTCGCCGATAGCAAGACAGTACTGGCTACCACCGTGCTGGAAGGAGAGTGCCCCGGGCAGGAATCGAACCTGCGACCTAGCGCTTAGGAGGCACTCGCTCTATCCACTGAGCTACCGAGGCCAAGAACTTAGGGCCGGAGCGCTGCCTCCGGCCCTAAATGGTGGTGGAGGAGAAGGGGATCGAACCCTCGACCTTCGCATTGCGAACGCGACGCTCTCCCAACTGAGCTACTCCCCCTGAAAAGGGCCCGGAATACTAGCAGCAAAGGCTCCGCATGCCAAAGTATCGCGCCTGGACGGGCCGAACCTAGGCTAGGATAGGCCCTAGGAGGGGTCATTATGATCAAAGTAGGCGAACGTGCACCGGAATTCACCCTTCCGGATGAGACGGCAAAGGACCGATCGCTGACCGAGTTCCTGAGCGCCGGTGCGATCGTTCTGTACTTCTACCCGGCCGATTTTACCCCCGGATGCACCCGCCAGGCCTGCGTACTGCGCGACATCCACGCCGACATCCAAAGCGCCGGCCTGCGGGTGGTCGGCATCAGCCCGCAGAGCCCCGAATCGCATGCCAAATTCAAGGCCAAGTACAATCTGCCCTTCGTTTTGCTGTCGGATGAACAGAAAACCGTCATCAAAATGTACGGGGTCAACGGTCCCTTGGGAATCGGCGTGCGCCGGGCCACCTACCTGATCGACGCGAGCCGCCGGATTCGCGACGCGGTATTGGCGGATTTCAAGATCGGCCGTCACGAGGATTTCGTCCGCAAGGCCATCATGCTGCGCGCGACGACCGCTCCCTAGCCCGTCCGTCTAGTAGTTCAAACGCAATAGGTTTGCATGGCCGATGCGCGGCACCGTGACGATGTACATGGTGCCGTACTCCTGATCGCCGATTTCGGGGAATATCCGGATTGCCGCTCAATGCGGCCACGATTTCAGGCACGGTATCGGCTGTGGCCCACGATCAATATTCTGCCGCCGCGGTGCTCGCGCAGCGCCCGGCGCGCCAGAGCCCGGGGGTCGTCGGCCGGCACCACGGTCTCGTCCAGTCCCAGACGCGCCGCCAGGGGCGCGGCAGTCTGTCGATTGCGCAAAGCCGGTGACACGTAAATCGCGTCCAGGTGACCCAAGACCTTGGCATCGCCGAACATGCGCGCGAGCAACTCCGCCCGCGCCTGCCCCGCCTGACTGAGCGGCGGATCGGTGACGCTGACGCTCAAATCCTTTTCGGCGTGGCGGATGACGATGACGGTGGTCGAGCCGGCCGTTACCCACACCCATACCGCAAAAATCGCGAAGCCCAGCACCACTGCTGCCGAGATCGCGGTCAGCCAGATCGGCGATCAAGAAGGGCCGGCGCTGGAAGCTCACATGGTCCTTTTTCATGGCACCATCATATCAATGAATGCCGCACAGTCCGGCCAGAGCTGCAAATTCTCATCCTTGCGGCTGGATTTTCCTCGCGATTGGGGCGCCCGAAGGCCCTCGCCCGGGTTCGAGCGGTCAGCTTATTGCGCAGAACCCTCATCCTGGCGGTGCGCCTTGCACCCGCGAAGATCATTGTCGTCGCTCCCGCGCCGCGCCGCGCGCTACCGGATCGAAGCGCGCCGGCTTCAAGGTGGTCTTTGTCGTCAATCCGCGGCGCGCCGACGGTCTGTCGAGCTCCGTGCGCCGCGGCATCGCGCAGGCCCGCTACTCCCCCGCTCTCCTGCTGCTGCCGGTCGATTTGGCCGCCGTGCGCCAAGCGCGACCTAACGCGCCTGATCTCGCGCTGGCGCGCGGCACGGCGCCGCGTGGTCGCACGCACGACTGCCGGCGGGGGCCGCACGGCGGTGTGCCTCTGATCCTGCCGCGCTGGCTCTACTCGCGCGCGCTGGCGGTGACCGGCGACATCGGCCTGCGGGAATTGGTCAATGGCTTGCCGGCGGACGAGCGAGTGCTGGTGGATCTTCCCTCCGCTGCGCTGGACGTCGATACGCCGCAGGATCTGCGCGCCGCGCGCCGGCGCCGTTCCGGCGTCAGTCCCTAGGGCGCTCTGCACCAGCCGATATCCGACCGCCGTTTCGGTCAGGATATGTCTGGGCTGCGCGGGATCGTCCTCCAGCTTCTGCCGCAGATGACCCATGTACACCCGGACGTAGTGGCCGTCCTCGGTGTGCGACGGTCCCCAGACTTCCCGCAAGATTTGACGATGCGTGAGCACCTTGCCGGAATTGGCGATCAACAGGGTCAACAAGCGGTATTCGATCGGGGTCAGGTGTACGGTCGCCCCGCCCTTGTGGACGGTGCGCAGACTCAAATCGATCTTGACGTCGCCGAACTCGAAAACCGAGCCGAGACTTGCCCCCGCATCGCGGCGCCGGCGCGAGGCGGCGCGCACGCGCGCCAAAAGCTCTCCGACGCCGAAGGGCTTGGTCAGATAATCGTCGGCGCCGGCATCCAAGGCCTCGATTTTATCCTGCTCGCCGACCCGGGCCGACAGTACGATCACCGGAACATTCGACCAGCCGCGCAAATCGCGCAGGAAATCCATACCGTCGCCGTCGGGCATGCCGAGATCCAGAATGATCAGATCGGGCTTGCGCGTGCCGGCATCGACCAATCCCTGCCGCAGCGTATCGGTCTCATGCACGTTCCAGCCCTCGGCCTCCAGAGCAGTGCGCACGAAGCGCCGGATCTGGCGTTCATCCTCGACGAGAATGGCCACGGGCAAGCGGCTCAGCCATGGCCGGCCTCCGGTTCCTCGGCGGCCGGCGGGCGGGTGTCCCAGCGGCAAAGTGAACGTGAATCGCGCGCCGCCGCCCGGACGGTGACTGGCGACGATCTTGCCTTGATGCGACTCGACGATCGCGCGGCAAATCGTCAAGCCCAGCCCCACTCCCGGTGTCGCCGATTCGCGTTCGCCGCGGGTAAATTTCTGGAACACCGCTTCCTCCCGTCCGGCGGGAAGACCGGGACCGTTGTCCGACACCGACACGCTGAGTTGATCGCCGACGACCTCGGCGGCCAGCGTGATGGTGCTCCCCGGCGGAGTGTACTTCGACGCATTTTCCAGCAAATTGACCAAGACTCGTTCGATCAGCAGCGCATCGATGCGCACCAGCGGCAGATCCCGCGGCAGGTGCACCTCGACGAGGTGCCGCTGCAGCATGCCGCGCGCCGCGTTCAATGCCGAACCGACCACTTCCTCCAAGGGCTGCCATTGCAGATTGAGCTTGACCTCGCCGCTTTCGATGCGCGCCATGTCGAGCAGATTGCTGACCAGGGTGCTCATGCGCCGGGCTTCATCCTGGATGGCCTCCGCGCTCTCGATCTGCGCCTCGGACAGAGGCGGCTTGGTGAGCGTCAGCGATTCCGCCAGTCCCACGAGCACGGTCAGCGGCGTGCGCAGATCGTGCGACAGCGCGGCCAGCAGTGAATTTCGCAGCCGTTCGGACTCCATCCGCACCACCGCGTTCTGCGCGACTTCCACATAGTGCACACGCTCGAGCGCGATAGCGATCAGCGCGGCGAAGGTGTCGAGCAGCTGCCGCTGTTCGGGGATGCGCAGCAGCCGGCGATTGCGCGCCTTGACCGCCAATACACCGCGCGCGTGCGACGGGGCGCGCAGCGGAATATACAGCACCTCGCTGCCCGGCAAGGTATCCGTGCCGAAACCCGCCGGACTGGCCCTTGTCGAACGCCCACTGCGCGATGCCCGATGTCGACGGCGAGCGCCGTATCGGTGCGCGCCGACGTCGCGGTCAATTGGCCGGCGGCGTTCGGCAACAGCAATGCCGCACTGGCGCGAAAGGTCCGCTCGATGGATTCATCGCTGATTTTCACGACTTGATCGATCTGCACCGCACCGGACAAGTCGCGCGCAATCTCGTACAAGGAACCCGCGCGCTCCTCGCGATGGCCGGCTACGCGCGCCTGAAAACGCAGGCCCGCGGTCAATTGACCGGTGATCAAGCCGACCGCCAGCATGATGAAGAACGTCAGAATGTACTGCACATCGCTCACCGCAAACGAGAAGCGCGGCGGAACGAAAAAGAAATCGAAGGAGCAAACGCTGAGCACCGCCGCCAGAGCGGCGGCGCCGCGGCCGAAACGCACGGCGACCAGCACCACGGTCAAAATGAAAATCGCCACGATATTCGACCGGTCGAAATGCGCGGCCAACGGAATCGACAGCAGGGTCACGGCCACGCAGGCGAGCGCCGCCCACACATAGCGCAGGCGCTTGAACTTGCGGCGATCGCCGGATTCCGCCGCGGACGCGGCGGGCCACGACGATGCGGAATTCTTCGCCTCCCCGTTCTGCATGGCCCCGTCGGTGCGGCCGATCTCGATGAGATCGATGTCCGGCGCCAGCAATGCCAGCTTCTGGCCGCTGGATCGCTGCCAGGGCCACAACCGCCGCGCAGGATCGCGGCCGATGACCAGTTTCGACAGATTGTGGCTGCGCGCGTAGGCGACCACGCTCATCGCCACATCGGCATCGGCGATCACCGCCGTCGTGGCGCCCAATTCCTTGGCCGAGCTCAGTGTGCCCAGGATTTTCTCGCGCCGCGCCGCCGGCAAACGCTGCAATCCCGGCGTTTCCACGTAGATGGCATGCCACTCGGCATTCAACTGTCCCGCGAGCCGCGCCGCCGCCCGCACCACCCGCTCCGCGCCGGCGTCCGGACCCACGCAGGTCAGCAGCGCATTGGCGGTTTTCCAAACGGAGCCGATCGATTTGTCGACCCGATAGGCCTGAACGTCGCCCTCGACGCGGTCGGCGGTGCGCCGCAGGGCCAGCTCCCGCAGAGCCATCAAATTGCCCTTGCGGAAGAAATTGTTCGCCGCCCGTTCCGCCTGCTGCGGCACGTACACCTTGCCGGCACTTCAGTCGCTCCAGCAATTCCTCCGCCGGGATATCGACCAGCACCACCTCGTCGGCTTCGTCGAACACCGTGTCGGGCACGGTTTCCCATACCCGCACATTGGTGATGCCGCCGACCACGTCGTTGAGACTCTCCAGATGCTGCACATTCAGGGTGGTGAATACATCGATGCCCGCGGCCAGCAGTTCCTCGACGTCCTGCCAGCGCTTCGGATGGCGCGCTCCTTGAACGTTCGAGTGCGCGAGCTCATCGACCAGGATCAGCGAGGGACGGCGCAGCAAGCGCCGCGTCGAGATCGAATTCGCCCAGATCCTTGCCCCGATAGGACATCAACTTCGGCGGCAGGATCTCCAAATCGCCGAGCAGCGCCGCGGTCTCGGAGCGGCCGTGGGTCTCGACGATGCCGATGACGACCTCGCGCCCCTCGGCCTTGAGATTGCGGCGCCGCCACCAGCATGGCGTAGGTCTTGCCCACGCCGGCCGAAGAGCCGAAGTAGATCCGCAGCTTGCCGCGGTGGGCGTCCGGCTTCCTGGCGCTTGACCATGGCCAGCAGTAGATCGGGATCGGGGCGTTGTTCGCTCTGTGTCGGCATCTGCCGCTATTGTGCGCGATCCAGGGCGAGGTTGCTTTAGAACCCCTGAGGGAAATCGCGAAACGCTCGTAGAACCGTCTCGATCTTGGCGCGCGGCACATCCAGATGGGTCACCAGGCGTGTGCGCTCCGCGACGGTCGCGAGGATGCCGCACCCCTCGAGATGGCTCTTCAATCCCTCCACGGTCTGCGCGGGGATGGCGACATAGAGGATGTTGGTTTGCGGCGGCTCGGCGCGCAACCCCATGGCGCGCAAGCCGCCGGCAAGATGGGCTGCGTTCTCGTGATCCTGCTCGAGCTGCCGTACATGATGTTCGAGGGCATAAAGCCCCGCAGCGGCCAGCACGCCGGCCTGCCGCATGCCGCCGCCGAGAGCCTTACGCCAGCGGCGCGCCCGCGCGATGCAATCCCGGGTACCCAGCAACACCGAACCGGCGGGAGCGCCCAGGCCCTTGGATAGGCATACCGACACCGAATCGAAGCCGGCGACGGCGGTGCGCTCGTCGACGTTGAGTTTCACGATGGCATTGTAAATTCGCGCTCCGTCCAGGTGGGTGATCAGGCCTTTCTCGTGCGCGAATTGCGTGACCTGCCGCTGGTAGGCCTGCGGCAGGACACGTCCGCCGATGGTATTTTCCAGCGCCAGCAATCGCGTCGGGGCAAAATGGATGTCCTGCGGCTTGATGGCCTTGGCGATGCGATCCAGCGAAATGCCGCCATCCGGCTCGTTTTCCAACGGCTGCGGCTGAATGCTGCCGAGAACCGCGGCGCCGCCCTGTTCGTAGCTATAGGTGTGAGCCTCCTGGCCGACCAAGTACTCGTCGCCGCGGCCGCAATGCGCCATCAAGGCCGCCAGATTGCTTTGCGTGCCGCTGGCGAAGAACAGCGCACTCTCGAAGCCGAACCGCTCGGCAATCAGCGACTGCAGGCGATTGACGGTGGGGTCGTCGCCATAGACGTCATCGCCCACCTCCGCCGCGGCCATGGCCGCGCGCATTCCCGGCGAGGGCCGGGTGACCGTATCACTGCGTAAATCGATGTCGTAGCGGCGCGCGTCCAATGGAGTCTCCGTTCTTTGAGCCGAAACTCATTGTACTATGGCCCCACCGCGGCTTCTCGCGCCTCGGCGTTCCAACCCCGCAATGCCACCCTGGCGCATTGCCCGGACGCGGCCGGGCACAGCACCTCGATCCGGCGCGAATCGCCGGGCAGCAGCGCGACATAGTTGTCATCGTAGTACACCGGCAATACGCGCGCGCCCTGCCCGTCCAGCATGGTTATTTTTGCCGCGAGCGCCGCGGCCCGGCCTTGATTCGTCAGCACCACTTCGATGCGCGTGTCCTCGCCATCCTTGCGCGCGCGTGCCGACACGGCAATCGGTTGGGGCTGCAGATCGTCGAGCCGCCTTTGACCCGCGGCGTCGCGGCTCTGCCAGTACAGATTGTCGGACAGTATTGTCCCGCCGGAATCCGTCAAGGTAAGCTTCACGAGCACCAAGGCCTCGCGCCTCAGCAGCCGGTCGAGGTCGAGCGGCGGCAGCGTCGCGACCGAATTCGCCGCGACGCTGACCGGATCGACGCGCTCCGCGAGCAGCCGGCCGTCGAGCGACACGATGCGGGTCCGAAGACTCAAATGAGGTTGGGCCGCGCGCGATATGTTCACGACGGAAAGCGCGAAATCAGGCAGATTGAGCTGGGCGTGCACCGGTTCGCACGCCTTCTTGACCGCGTAGTAGGCCGCTGCCGTGTCGTAGTCCGAACTGTAAATTTGCCAAGTATTGCTCGGCCACGAAGGATGCGTCATCCACAGCAGCCGCCCGCTGTTCTTGGTCCACAGATGCGCCTGGAATCCTTCGAAAATGGCGCGGTATGACACGTAGTCCATGAGTTGCGCCTTGCGCTCGAAGTCCTCGAGACTGGCGGCCTCGCCATGCTGCTGCACGAGCGCCGCCATGAACGTTGCCACATCGCCGTTGCCGCCGAAATGCCAGTCGTGATACGCATACGTGTCGCTCAATGGCCAGCGGTCGGCCGCCGGAATGGACGCACGCAGCGACTCCAGCGTCGACAAGGAAGGTGTTCCCACCTCCACCGAAAAGCCCTGCGCCAGCCCGGTGAAGTACTGTTCCGGCGGCCGGTAGTTGTAGGGTCCGCTGCCCTGCAGGTTCACCGAGTTGGAGCTCCCCGTGTAGTAACGCGTGCCGTCGAGCGCAGCGGTCAGGTCGGCCAAGCCTTCGTTGATGATGGGCTGCGGCACCCCTTCGTTGCGCCCGAACCAGACCGCAATCGAGGGATGATTCCGATAGCGGCTGATCACATCGCGCGCGTTGGCGAGAAACAGCGCCGGATCCTGCGCCTCCACCTGGAAGTCCTGGGTCGACTCCCAGAAGTCGTTCAATACCAAAAGACCATATTCGTCCGCGAGATCGTAGAAGACGTCTTCGGTATTCTGTCCGAGCCAATTGCGGATGATGTTCAGATGAGCTGCGCGATGCAGCCGGAAATACGGCTCCAGGCGCGCTCGCGAGATGCGCTTGCGCGAATCGTCCATGCCCCAGCTGCCGCCGCGCGCGGCAATGGGTACGCCATTGACGCGGATGACCAGATACGGCGTCAAGGATTCGCTGCCGATGGAGTGTACCGCCGGCGATGCCTCACCCGCCGGCGTCAGCGATTCGGCCCACCCTTGCGGGGTGCGCTTGATCGCCTCATGACGGACATCGACCAAGCGCTGGCCCAAGGCGGTGCCGGCCGCCGGATCCACCTCGACCCGCCGCAGCCGGCCTTGGCTGTCGAACAGCGACAATTCATAGGTCAATTCGCGCACGCCGAACTCGAGCGTCGCCGAATCGGAGAGCGCGCCGTCGCCGAGGACATCGAGGTGGAGCGTGTACAGATTCGCCGGCCCATAACCATTGGGCCACCAGAGGCGCGGCTCTTTCAGATGCAGTTGCGCGAATTCTCGTGGATCCAGCGATACCTCGCTGATACCCGGATTGAGGCTGACCGTTTTTTGCACCTCGATGCCGCCGAAGCGCGCTCTCAGGGTGGCCTGAACCGCGGACCGGGCTCGATTTTCGATCGCCACGGCGATGGAGACATCGGCGGCGTCCGTGCGCGGCAGCGGCAGACGAGTGACCACATGCGGGTCCAGAAGCCGCAGCTTGCCCGTCGCAGCGAATTCGACGTCCTGCCAGATACCCGTGTCGCGGTCGCGAATTCCCGGAATCCAATCCCAGCCCTCGGCGGCGATGAAGGTCGGACCGTCGATCGCGAGACTGCCGCCGTTTTCCCCCGGGCCGGCGGCGATCGACTGCTCATGCGGGATGCCGGGATGAGGCGGCGGCGACACCCGCACCGCCAGCACATTGCTGCCTCCGGCCCGCAACTGCCCGGTGACATTGAAAACGCCGCGGATGAAAGCGCCCTTGATATCCCCCAGACACACGCCGTTCAACCACACCTGGGCGGCGTAGTTGATGCCTTTGAAGGTCAGCGTGAAATCCCTGCCCTGCAGACCGGCGGGCACATCGAAGACGCTTCGATACCAGTAGTCCTGCCGGCTCAAAGAATCCGGGATGGCAAGATTGTTCAATCCATAATTCGGGTCGGGATAGACGCCGCGTGCAATCAAGGTGGTCAGCACGGTGCCCGGAACCACCGCCGCGTACCAGCGCGAGTCGTCGTACCGCGGCTGCGACAGCGCTCCACCGAGGCCCAGCCCGGCCGCGCGCCCGGACTCGAGCGCCGGAGCGGGACTCATCCGCCAGGAACCGAGCGCCCATCGTTCGGGGCCGCGCGGCTCCAAGCCCTTTGAAGCAGGCACGGGCTCCGCCACGGGTGCGCCGGGCGGACTCTTCGCCCGCGGCAAGGTCCACGCATCTTGCGGATTCTGAAGGCCACGCCACGCATGTTCCTGCCAAGGCCACCCCACCCCGACGGCATCGAAAGTCACCAGCGAGAAATTCGGCGGCGCCTGTGCCAGGGACTGCACTGCCGCGGCACCGAGGGGCGTGGACATCAGTGTCCACTGCGCCAGAGAGCCGCCGAAGTGCGCGCGAACTTTCGGCGACGCCGCCGTGGGCGCGAGCTCGAGACTTGGAGGTACCCGCGGTGTCGAGAGCGGTTGGACCGCAACTTCCCGGCCCTCGAGATACAGGTGCGCAGCCGCACCATCGAAGACCGCGGCAACCGCGTACCAGCGGCCCGCTTCGAGCGCGGCGCCGGCGCGCAGCGTCGTGGATCCCACGACCAGGCACAGTGAGCCGTCCGCCAGCGCCAGCCCCCACCATTCGCCGCCCGCGACATCGCCGACGGCGGAGACGATCGCCTCGCCGGACTGATCGTGTGCGATGCGCAGCCAGCCGGACATGGACCACGGTGCATTCGCCGCCAGAGGAGCCGCCTGCTCCGACAACGGACGAGTCAGACCGACGCCACCATCCAGAAAAGTTGCGTTGTAAGGGCCGAAATTAGTCGCCGCGGCCCCTAGGGCTGCGGGTGACAGCGCCAGCCAGACGGTGACGCTCCCCCAGAACGCGCTATCGGCGAGACCGCAAATTGAGCGCTTCCGCATGCTGGCTCCACTGAGCTGATATGACAACGCTGACACTCCACGGTACCCTGTTTTCCACTTTTCCAACAGGCGTTCGCACGCGGCAAGGCGTCGAAGAGAAGTCCCAGCGGCGGCGCGGAGCACATCAAGGCGGTCATCATCGCAAAGTTTGGGCGGCACATCATTCGGCTGCGCCACGGCCGTCATCGCCGCTCTCACGCACGCACTCTCGCGAAGTATTCTCACTCTCTTCGTCCGGTCTCGGAGCGGCGGTCTCGAGTGTGCGGTGGGGCACATTGCGCCGAGCACTCATTGCCGGTCGCCCGAGCGATCGCTAAGCGAGCCGCGACTGCTGCGAGCCGCGGATGCCCCATGTGATCTCGGCGCCGGGCGGCGTTTTTGCGCAAACTCTTCGTTGCTCGTCTATCGTTTTTCTTCACCGGCATCGCCATCGGCGGAATCTTCAGTGCCTGCTTGGGCGTACCTCTCGGAAATCTCGCCGGCGCATCCTCGCGGCGCTTTCGTCGGCTTGTTCCAAGCCTTTGCGGCGATCGCCGCACATTCTAAGAGCGCATCAATTGCATTCTTCGCCGGCATGATGCCGCTGCAATTCATCGCCCGCTTTTTCTTCTTGCCGCAGACGCGGTGAGCTGCACTCGAACACATGAGCGATCTTCCGCGAGCGGCGCGCCGAAGCGCCACACGCCGCAATATGTGAATCCAGGAATGGCGCGAAAGCGCGGTACCGGCGATTAAAGACACAGAAAATATTTATTCGTTGACTCTGAGTGCGAATCGGAGTTAGCCTTCGGCCCAGATCAGGTCGGGCGATGTCCCGACTGATGGGGAAGAAGCAGAGGGACCGCAGACCCGGCAGAAGCACGCCCAAGCGTGACGCCGGCATCGGTCGAACCTCGCCGATGGCCGGAAAGTCAAATTACTGGGAGACTTAGTACCATGTCGCATCGTAGGGAAAAGCGGGCGCGCCAAGCTGCTCGCTTAGCAATAATGACAGCGGTGTCACTCGAAGCCTCGTTCATCGGGCATGCAGCCTTCGCCGATCAGCCGCAGACAACGACCCAGACGTCGGCCAAGTCCGACGATTTGCAGGAAATCGTGGTGACTGGGTACCGCCAATCGCTGCAGACGGCCTTGGATACCAAGCGCAATTCCATTCTCCCGTTGGAGTCGGTGGCTCCCGAAGACATCGGCAAAATGCCCGACCAGAACGTCGCCGAGTCTCTGCAACGCCTGCCCGGCGTCCAAATCGACCGTGGACAGGCGGGCGAAGGCACGTCGGTGTTGATCGACGGACTGCGCCAGAATCTGACCACCCTCAACGGCGACACATTTCTGACCGGCAGGGAGTTCTATGTATCCGGCGAAGCGGCGAATGCCGGTGGCGGTGCCACCTCGCAATATGCCTCCCTCGAAGGCATTCCGAGCCAAATCGTCGGCGGGATCGATGTGTACAAGAATCCCGATGCGTCGATGACTGAGGGCGGGCTCGGCGGCACCATCGATCTGAAGACCCTCGATCCGTTTGCGCAGCCCGATGGCCTTTCCCTCAGCGGGGTTCTGCAAGAAACCAGCGGAGATTTCACCGACAACAGCAAGACTCCGGGGGGCACCGTGGTCGGCTCCTACAGGCTCAGTGATCGGTTGGCCTTCACCGGGAGCTTTACGTTTGACGACGAAAAGACCCACACCAAGGAATTCCAGGATGAAAATCGCGCCGACTGGATCATCACGCCGGGGGCGACCGGGCCCTACACCGGTTCCTTGACCGCAGCCGGCCTTTCCGCCCTTCCCAACGGCAAGACCTATATCGACCCGCAATTGGGCTATTTCACGGATGCCTATGATTACCGTGACGATAAGGGTGCTTCGTTCGGTGTCGCCGCCAAGGTGACGGACCACATCGAAACCCGCTTGAATTGGTTCTTCTCGAATGAGAACGACACCCTCTACAGCTACACCGATAAGGCGTGGTTCAACGGTCAGGGGTCGGCGTCCGGCACCCTGGTCCCGGGCATCGACCCCACGAAGCCGTATTCCATCGACGGCAACGGCGTGGTGCAAAACGGCACGTTCAATGCCAACGGCGCCGAAACCGCGACCTTGTATCAGCAGAACAAATCTCAGGCGAACAACTTCCAATGGCTCACTAAATTCAATGAGGGCGGCGCGGTGCGCGGCAGCGTCGATGCATCGTATTCGCATGCCACGTCGAACCTGCAGGCCGATCAAGCCGACGTTGAACACGAGCAGTATCTGACCAGCGCCGGTGTGGCGACCGCGCCCGCCGCACCCGGCTGCAACAACGGTTCATCGACCTGCTCGGGGGGAACCAGCCACCATGGGTACGAGTTTACGTACGCGAACGGCGGCACCTCCGGTCTGCCGTCCGTCGGTTACCTGGCGCCCTACGCGGATATTTTGAACAATCCGAACTACACCACGTTCAAGTCAAACTGGGCCTGGGCCAACCTCACCGACAACAAGCAGTTTGCGATCAAGGGCGACATCCACTGGGATCCGGCCTTCATTACCGAGGTTCCCACGACCCTATCGGCAGGCGTGCGCTACGCCGGCCGCGATGTCGATCAAACCTTCGGCCGCTACCTCATCAATGGCACGCTGGCCGACGGCCAAGTTGCGGGCGGCGACAACAACTGCCCCTGCGGCCCGTGGCTGTACTACCAGGACCCGGGCTACGGCAAACCCAACATCCCCTACTCCACGGCATTGTCGAACCCGGCCCTGGCTCTGAACGTCAACAACTTTGCGGTCGGCAGCATCACCGTGAAGAATCCCGCCACGGGCGGGATGACCAATCCGTCCACCTTCCTGCAGTCGGTCTGGTCGGGCGCCGGGGTGCCCAACAATACCGAGCGGTTCTTCGTCGATAAATTGAGCTCGTTCGAGGTCACCGAGCGCACCACCGCCAGCTACCTGATGATGGACATCGGCGGCCCGGCGAGCCGGTTCCATGCGAACTTCGGTGTCCGGCTCGTCGACACCGACCTGACCATCCAAGGCGGCCAGACGGCGGCGTCACCGACGTACTATGGATCGGCATCGTGGAACGGCGTCGACTCCAATGTGGTGCCCGTGACCACACGGCGCAACTACACCGACGTGCTGCCCTCGTTCAATTTCGTGCTCGATCTCACCGAACAGCAGAAGTTCCGGTTCGGCGCGGCGCGCGTCATGTCGCCGCAGGATCTGTTCCAGCTGGGCGTGGGCAATACATTCAACTTCACGCGCAGCACCACCCGGGTGCAGCCCAACGGCACGGTGGGTGGGTTCTTCTTCGTCAACGGCACCGCGGGAAATCCGCAGCTCGATCCCTATCGCGCATCGCAGTTCTATCTGTCGTACGAGAACTACTTTGCGCCGGGTGCCATCGCAAGCCTGTCCACTTTCTACAAGCAAGTGGACAACTTCACCGAGATCAAGACCATCCCCACCTTCGTCAACGATGATTTCGGCGGCGACACGGGCGACGTCACGCAACCGGTCAACGAAGGTTCCGGCCGCATTTATGGAGTGGAGGCCGGTGCGCAGTACGCCTTCGCCAATTTGGCCGATTGGCTCAATGGCTTCGGGTTCGCCGCGAACTACACCTACTCCAAGTCGACGACCGACAGCGCGAGCACCAGCTTCTCCTACGACTCTGCGATACCCGGAGTTGCACTGAACGCCGCGACCGGGACCTTGTTCTATGAGCGCTTCGGCTTCTCGACCCGAGTGTCGTACACCTGGCGGGATAAGGCCGTCAATGACAGCCAGGTCGGCTCCACCTTCACCTTCCCGAATGCCAAGGGGGTGGAGACCACGTACCAGGTATTCTCCGCACCGTACGGGCAGCTCGACGGCCAGGTGGGCTACGACTTCAACAAGCATGTGGGCGTGTTCCTCTCCTTCCAGAATCTGACCAATTCGGCGCAGCACACCTACCTGCAATGGTCGAACCTGCCGTTGACGTACGACGAGAGCGGACGGCGCTTCTTCTTGGGAATCAAGGGTAAGCTGTAAGGAGTTCCGGCACCGCCGCATCCGGCCGATGCGACGGTGCCGTTTTCCATCCACCCGCGTGCGGCGATGCGTCCATGCGCGTCCTGGATCGCTCTCGATCGAAGGTCCTGATCCACATGCCGGACAACTCCCAAATAAAAAGCATCGCCATCGTCGGTGGCGGCACCGCCGGCTGGATGGCGGCCAGCATATTGGCGCGCGCTTTGCCGGGAACCGGGTGCGCCATTACCGTCATCGAGTCGCCCGACATCGGCAGGGTCGGAGTCGGCGAGGCGACCATCCCTCCGCTGGTGGATCTGCTGCGGTTTCTCAACATCAACGAAGGCGATTTCGTCAAGCACACGCAGGCGACTTACAAACTCGGCATCAAGTTCACCGACTGGCCGCGTACCGGGCATTCCTACTGGCACCCGTTCGGCAGCTTCGGCAGCATGATCAATCTGCGTCCCTTCTTTCACGCCTGGCACAAGGCGAAGGCGGCCGGCCTCGCGCCGCGGTTCAACGATTTTAGTCTGTGCTCGACGCTCGGGGATGCGGGCAAGTTCCGCTTTCCCGATGCCACGGTGCAGGGACCTGTCTCCGGGCTGCGGTACGCGCTGCACTTCGACGCGGGGCTGGTAGCCCAGTACTTGCGCAATTACTCCGAGCGCCTGGGCGTCGCGCGCCTGGAGCGCACCGTCGCGCAGGCCACCCTGCGCCAAGACGGCTTCATCGACGAGATCATCTTCAGCGACTCGAGCCGTCTGCAGGCGGACTTGTACATCGACTGCAGCGGGTTTCGCGGCGTACTGATCGAAGGTGCGCTCGAGACCGGCTATATCGATTGGACCGATGTGCTGCCCTGCGATCGCGCGGTCGCGGTAATGACCGAGAGGCCCGCCACCCGGCCACCCTACACCGAGGCCAATGCGCGCGCCGCCGGTTGGCGCTGGCGCATACCGCTGCAGCACCGCGTCGGCAACGGCTACGTGTATTCCAGCGCCCACATCAGCGACACGGCGGCGCTCGACGATCTCATGTCCGCAGTCGGGGAGAAGCCGCTGTGGGATCCTTTTTTCCTGCGGTTCGTGACAGGGCGGCGAAAGCTGCTGTGGAACCGCAACTGCGTGGCTCTGGGCCTCGCGTCCGGGTTTCTCGAGCCGCTCGAGTCCACCAGCATTCACATGGTGATGGCCGGCGCATACAAGCTGCTCGAGCACTTCCCCAACAGCTCGTTCGCGCAATCGAACATCGACTCTTACAACGGCGAATTGATTCAGGAAATCGAACGCATTCGCGACTTCATCGTTCTGCATTACCTGACGGGGCGCACCGATACGCCGCATTGGGCGTATTGCCAGAACATGAAGCTGCCCGACAGCCTCGCGCAGCGCATCGAGCTCTACAAACACACCGGCCGCATCCGCTGCAAGCCGGGCGAATTGTTCACCGACCTGAGCTGGTTCTACATATTCGATGGCATAGGCATGAACCCGGAGAGCCACGACCCATTGATGGATGTCGTGAACATGAATCAACTGCAGGAGATCTTGGGCGCGATCGCCAAGGACACCGCGCTGGCCTCCCGCTCCGTGCCCTCTCACGACAGCTATTTCCCCACTGAGGTCCCGATTCGATGATGGCGCCCAAGCCGCTGCTGGGCGGGGTGGAGTTGGGCGGAACGAAGTGCGTGTGCCTGATCGGCACCGGCCCGGACGATATCCGCGCGCAAATTGCCATACCCACGGAGGCCGATGCGAACTCGACCTTGAGCCGCATCGAAGCGACTCTTCACGGCTGGAAAGCTCTGTACGGCCCGATCGCGGCACTGGGCATCGCCTCCTTCGGGCCGGTGGAACTCGATCGAACCTCGCCGCGCTATGGCTTCGTCACATCGACGGCAAAGCCCGGATGGCGCAACACCGACGTCGCGCGGCGCCTGTCGAAGATCTTTCCCGTGCCCGTGGGTTTCGACACCGACGTGAACGGCGCCGCGCTCGCCGAAGGGCGCTGGGGCGCCGCCAAACACCTGGCGGATTTCGCCTACGTCACGGTGGGCACGGGCGTGGGCGTCGGTCTCGTGGTCGACGGGCGGCCGGCTTACGGGTTCAGCCATTCCGAACTCGGCCATATCCGCATCGCGCGCAAGGCGGGAGACCACTGGCAGGGCGCATGCGCGTTTCACGGCGACTGCGTCGAGGGCCTGGCTTCCGGAGCGGCGATCGCGGCGCGTGCGGGCCTGCCCGCCGATCAGATTCCGCAGGATAGCCCGGTGTGGGAGCTGGTGGCGCATGCCTTGGCGCAATTGCTGCACACCCTGGTGCTGGCAACGGCGCCGCGGCGCATTTTGATCGGCGGCGGAGTCGCCGAGGGCCGGCCGGAGCTTCTCCGATCCGTGCGTCGGCAACTTCTCGAGAGTTTGAACGGATACTTGAAATTGGACCGGCTCACGGGCGGCATCGACGCCTACGCGGTGCCCCCGGGGCTCGGGCCGCTGGCGGGGCCGCTCGGCGCGCTGGCGCTGGCAACCGACACGATTTGATCGCCCATGCGAAAGAAGAGCCCAGCCCAGACCCAAGTGCAGGCAGCCGAATCCGCTGGGCCGCAGCTGTCCGGCACCAACCTGGCGCGCGCCGGCGACCACAACCAGCGGGTCACGCTGCACGCGGTGAGAGTCAACGGACCGGTCACGCGCACCGAGCTTGCATTGAAGACCGGCCTCACGCCGGCCGCGATTGCGAACATCACCAACCGGCTGCTCCGCGATCGGCTCATCCTGCGCGCCGGACGCTCGCACGGGGCGCGCGGACAGCCGGCCGGCAAATTCGCGGTCAATCCCGATAGCTGCTTCTCCATCGGGCTGAATGTCGATCGCGATCATGTGACGCTGGTGGTGCTGGATTTCGTCGGCAAAGTGCGCGCGCGCGCCTCGCGGGAAATTCACTTCGCAAAGCCCGCGACCGTGCGTACCTTCTTTCAGCGCTCTATCGGCCAGCTGCTGGCCAGGGCGGGCATCGCGCGCAACCGTCTCATCGGAGTCGGCGTCGCCTTTCCCGACGACATTGCACGGGCGCACCTGCCGGATCAGCCGGCCGACTATGCGGCCTGGGCCTCCGTCAAAATCGATGACCTGATCAGGGATGTGCTCGGGATTCCCGTGTTCATCGAAAACGACGCGGCGGCCGCGGCGATCGGCGAAATGCAGTTCGGGTCCGGGCATCGCTATCGAAGCTTTTTCTATCTGCTGGTGACCGCGGCCCTGGGCGGCGGTTTGGTGGCCGATGGCAGCTACTTTCGCGGCGCGAACGGCCGCAGCGGCGAAATCGGCTGGCTGCGCGCGCGCAGCGAAACCGGCAAGGACAGTCAATTGCAGAACATCGTTTCTCTGTCCTGCCTCTACAGCCGCCTCGCCGAGCAGGGTTTTCGCGTAGCGACGCCGCGCGGGCTCATGCACCTCGAGCCCTTCGCGCGCCTGATCGTGGATCGCTGGATCCACGAATCCACCGAGGCATTGGTGGATTCGTTCGTCGCCATCAATTGTCTGATCAACCCGGAAGCCATACTCATCGGCGGACGCCTCCCCGCCGCGCTGGTCGACCGGCTCGCAGCATCGCTGAACCGGCGGATGACCGCATTCGCCTCGCAAATCCCGGCAATCGCACCGGTCGCCCGCGCCCTGACATCGGACGATGCGCCGGCCGTCGGCGCCGCCATTCTGCCGTTCAGTTATCGGTGGCTGCCGACGCGCTTCGCGCTCCTCAAACCGACATGACGGCGCTCGAGTCACCGCGGGCAAGACTCGTCGAATGGCTGGTCGCCGCCGCGTACCCGCTGTGGTCGCACAATGGCATAGATCCGCGCAACGGCGGCTTCGCCGAGGCGCTCGATGGCAACGGACATGCGATTGCGCTGCCCCGCCGCGCGCGGGTTCATCCACGCCAGGTGTACGCATTTTCCCAGGCACACGCATTGGGCTGGCGAGGCGATGTAAGGAGCATCGTGAGCGGCGGAATGGACTATTTTGAGACGCATTATCGGCGCGCGGATGGATTGTTTCGCGCCTTGGCAGGCGCCGACGGCGCGGCGCTCGATGAGAGTGCCCTGCTCTACGACCAGGCATTTGCGCTGCTCGGGTATGCGGCGGCGGCGGCCGCGCTCGATGCGCGCGCGGAGTTCGAGACGCGCGCACTCGCGCTGCGGCAGGCGATCGAGGCCCATTTGCGCGCGGAGGACGGCGCGTACCATTCCGGCGAGGGGTCGCTGGACCATCGAGAGTCGAATCCGCACATGCACTTGCTCGAGGCGTACCTGGCGTGGGCCGAGATCGGACACGATGCAGGATGGGCCAGGGGCGTTCGGGCCATGGCCGAATTGGCACTGTCGCGCCTCATCAACAGGGACAGCGGCGCGATCGGCGAATCATACCTGGCCACATGGCAGCCGGTGCCGGGAATCGCCGGCCGCATCATCGAGCCTGGGCATCAATTCGAATGGGCGTGGCTGCTGCTGCGCTGCGAGCGCTGGCACTCCGCCCCCGCCTTGCGCGGCGCGGCTCTGCGGCTCATCTCGATCGGCGATCGGTTCGGCGTTTGCGACGGCGTCGCGATCAACGCGCTGTATGATGATTTCTCGATCAAAGACGCTCGAGCGCGTTGCTGGCCGCAAACCGAGCGGCTCAAGGCGGCATTGCTCGCCGCCGCCCTCACGGGGGAGCCGCAGTACGAAGCCATGGCCGAGGCCGCCGTCATGAGCATTTTCCCGTATTTGAACACCGCTGTGCCCGGCCTTTGGCGGGATGTGCGATTGCCGAACGGTGAGTTCATCGGCTCGCCCGTGCCGGCCAGCACCTTCTATCACTTGGTGAGTGCGATTGCGGCCCTGAATCTGACGCAGCGCCCTTCCGTGCCACGGCCGGCGCCGGCGCCGGGGCGAAATCATCCGTGCCGCTGCGGCAGTGGGAAAAAATTCAAGGAATGTTGTGGGCGACTAGGAGCCGGCGCACAGCCCGGCCGATCGCCGGCGGGCGAAGCTACGCCCCACTTGAATCAGCTTGAATTGAATCAGCTTGCCTCGCTGATCGATGCGGGACGCTATGTGGAGCTGGAAAGCAAGGCACGGGAGCTGCTCGTGCTGCATCCGAGCTCCGGAATCATTTGGCAGATATTGGGCGTATCTCTGACGCGGCAAGGCAGGGACTGTCTGCAAGCCCTGCAGATGGCGGCGCAATTGCTGCCGAACGATGCCGGCGCGCACAACAATCTGGCCAATGCGCTGGGCCGGCTCGGGCGGCTCGACGATGCGGTCACACACTACCGGCGCGCTCTGCAACTCAGCCCGGGCTTCGCCGAGGCGCACAATAATTTGGGCCATGCGCTGCTGGATCTCGGGCAGTTCGATGACGCGGCGGCAAGCTGCCGCCGCGCGGCCGAACTCAGGCCCGGGCTTGCGGAGGCGCATGACAATCTCGGCAGCGCACTGCTTGCGCTGGGCCGCGTCGATGAAGCTCTGGCGAGTCATCGCCGGGCGCTCGAAATCGAGCCTGACTTCGCCGAAGCGCACAGCAATTTGGGAAACGTCTGTCTGGAGCTCGGTAGAATCGACGAAGCGCTGGCCAGCCACCGCCGAGCCCTCACGATCGATCCTAAGTTGGCCGAGGCGCACAATAACCTCGGCAACGGTTTACGGACCCTCGGCAAGCTCGAGGATGCGGCGGCAAGCTATGGCCGGGCGCTCGAGATCAATCCGCAGTTCGCCGAGGCGCACTCCAACCTCGGAGTGACCTTGAGGCTGCAGGGAAACAGCGCGCAGGCCCAGGACAGTTGCCGTCGCGCGCTGGAACTAAATCCACGGTCGGCCGCGGCTCTCGTGGCGTTGGCGGATTCGAGCGCCGATAGGGGTCAATTCGCGCAGGCCGAGGAATCATTCCAGCGCGCCATCGCAATTGAGCCGGATTCGCCGCAAGCCTGGGCCGGTCTCGCCCGCTTGCGGAAAATGACTGTCGCCGACGTTGCCTGGCTTGCGCAAGCGCAGCGAATCGCGGCGCAGGGATTGCCGCCTCGTCACAAAATCTGCTTGTGCCATGCCATCGGCAAATATTTCGATGACGTGCAGGATTTCGAGCAGGCGTTCGTCAATTTCCGCCGCGCGAACGAGCTGACGAGCCTGCGCCGGGCGAAGCATGACAGAGGACAACTGGCGCGGACCGCCGATGTCATCATGCGGTCCTGGGATCTAAACGCAGTCCGGCAAAGGATCAACGCGAACGAATCGGAGCGCCCGGTATTCATCGTCGGGATGCTGCGCTCCGGCACCACGCTCGTCGAGCAGATTCTGGCCTCGCACCCCGCCGTTTTCGGCGCCGGCGAACTGACATTCTGGAGCGCCGCATGGGCGGCGCATGCCGCGTCCCCCGGAAACGCAGAGATGAGTGACGGCGTGCTGCGCGAGCTGGCCGACGATTACCTTCGGTCCTTACGCAAGCTGTCCGACGGCGCGCTGCGGGTCGTCGACAAAATGCCCACCAATTTTCCTTTCTTGGGGCTGATTCATGCGGCGCTGCCGAACGCGCGCATCATCCACATGCAGCGCAATCCCCTCGATACCTGTCTTTCCATCTACATGCAGCAATTTGAAACCACGGTTTCCTACGCGAACGACCTGGATGACCTGGCGCACTACTACACGGAATATCTGCGACTCATGGATCACTGGCGATCGACCCTGCCCGCTCACGTGATTCTGGACGTCTCGTATGAAGGATTGGTGAGCGATCAGGAGGCGTGGACCCGAAGAATGCTGGACTTCGTCGGCCTGCCCTGGGACCCGCGCTGCCTGGACTTCCACCGCACCGAGCGCACCGTTCTCACGGCCAGCAAATGGCAGGTGCGCCAGAAACTCAACGCATCATCCATCGGCCGCTGGCGCCACTACGAAAAATTCCTGGGGCCGCTGTCGAAGCTGCCGGCTCCGTCTGCGCTGTGATGCACATCGGTCAATATCGCAACTGGGCCGAGGATTAGTACGGCTGACCGTTCTTGCGTGTGAATCCCGCGCCGCCCTTGATGTGCAGATCGATGTCCGGGTATGCAACCTCATCCTGCTGCGGGCAGCGCGAGCCCACCTCCAGAAAAAGCGCATCCCTGCCGCTGCGGTTTTGTAATTGGTGCCCATCCGGCTCCCCCGCTTTGAATCCGGCGCAATCGCCGGCGCGAAGGACTTCTTCGCCGGCATCGGTGACCAGCACGAGTTCCCCCTCCACCACGTAAACGAACTCATCTTCCGCCGCATGCCAATGCCGCTGACTCGACCAGGCACCGGCGGGAAGGCGCGTGAGATTCACTCCGAATTGCGTCAGCCCCGCGGCGTCTCCGAGGCGGCGCCGGAGCCGCTGCGTGCAGGGCTCGTGATAGGGCGGCGGATAGCGCGAGCCGGCAACGGCCTGGGTCGAGTTCACATCGATTTTCTTCGGCATTCCGATCTCCCCCCTCGTTGAGTCAACGCCGTGCCGGCGGCCGCGCAGTCGAGCTGCGAATGACCAATTCATGATCGAGCAGGTGCCGCGGAATGCGGTCGGGCCAGCCGTTGCGCCGCGGTTCGAACTGAATGATCAAGTCGGCGGCGATTCTCGCCATCGCTGCCACCGGCTGGCGAACCGTGGTCAGCTCAGGCCATATCATGCTGGCGACGGGCGCGTCATCGAAACCGGCCACCGATAATTGGCCCGGCAGATCGAGCCCGAATTTACGGGCCATCGACACTGCCGCCGCGGCCATATCGTCATTGCTGGCGAAGATGGCGGTGGGGGGCGAGGCCGCGCGCAGCATCCGCTCGGCGCAGATCAAGCCGTCGCCGAAATCGAAATTTCCGGTCTGCACCAGATCCGAGTCGACGGGAATCTGCCGGGCGCGCATCTCGTCCACGAATCCGAGGTAGCGCTGTTCGGTGGCGCCATGCTCGGGTCTACCCAGGATGAAGCCGATGCGACGATGTCCCAGGCCCGCCAGATGCGCCGTTATCTGCCGAGCCGCCGCGTAGTCATCGATGCCGATGGACGGGGTGGCGCTCAAATGCTGTTTCGGCGCGATTCGCACGATGGGGATGGATGCCTCGTGCAGCTTGTTCAAGACCACCGGATGATCGCTCAAGGGAGGCAGTAAAATGGCTCCTTCCAGGCGCAGCTGCCCGAGCAAGGTATCGATCTGCTTGTCGATGTCGGGATTCTCCACATCCCAGGGCTCCACCATCAGGTGCAGGCTCGACTCCCGGCAGCGCGCGACCGCGCCTGCCTGAAATTCGCTCAAGTAATCGCCGGGCCTTTCGCAGAACAGCCCGATGAGAAAGGAGCGGTTGCTCGCCAGGCCGCGCGCGTTGAGATTCGGCCGATAGTTCAGCTGCTCGATGGCGTCGAGAATGCGCGCACGGGTGTCGGAACGGACCCGCGGTTCATTGTTGATGACCCTCGATACCGTCTTCGGCGAGACCTTGGCGAGATCCGCGACCTCTTGGATGGTGACGGACGCGGGACTTAGATTAATGGCCAATGTGGAGACCTCGGGAGCGTGAGCCCATTTTAGCGGCTCGCCGGGGTCCGCGGGCTCCTAAACGCTTTAGATCCTGCCGGGACACCGGGACGCCGATCCCCGGGTGCTCGGCGCCAGGCGCACCTCCTTGATGGTCAGGCCGAAGTGACCCGAGGTCTCGACCGCGAACGGCTCCGCGACCTCGGCAAGGTCGGCCCCCGCGGCCGTGAAGCAGGACAGCGGGATCGACAGGGTACGCCAATCTCCGGGCGGCGAGTCCTTGAAGGCTCGAGTCACATCCAGCATGGCGCCGCCCCGAGTGCCGCACAGGGGTTCGGCGCAGCGCAAGCCGATCTTGACCTCCTGATCGGGGACTCGGTCGACACGATAGCGCAAATCGATGACCATGCCCTGCGTGGCCTGCGGCCGCAAATCGCCGGGCCGGCCGGAAATAATGAACACGCCGCTCTGCGTGCCGGCCCAAACGACGGAAGCACCGTCCGCCACCAGCGCGGCGACCACACTGCCCTGCGGGCTTGCCTGACGTGCCGTCGTTACATGGACCTCGGCCAGGTCGTCGCCGACAAAGAGGGACCACGGTGCGGTGACTTGTCCCTCGTGAAATAGGCTGCCGCGGGGGGACGCCCAGTGCGGCGGTATTTGCGCATCTTCCGGCAGCCGCGGCGAATCGGCGGCGCTGTGATAGTCCAGGCCCCATCCTCGGGGGAACAGCGCACCGGACACCTGCCCCGCTGCATCGAACGTCACCGGCATCGCGGTCCGCGGCCACGAGAACGCCAGCCGCCCCGTGAAATCATAGTGTTCCCGGCCGGTGGAGCGGAACAGCACATCGGCAACGCCCTCGCCCTCGCTTCCCGGCAGCCAGGCGGCAACGAAGGCGTCCGATGCGTTGATCTCGGGGTTCACCCACAGAGGCCGGCCCGACAGAAACACGGCGACGGTCGGTACGCCGGCCGCGTGCAATCGCCGCAGCAGCGCAAGCTCGTGCTCGTCGTTCGGCGAGAATTCCAGATTCTCGCGATCGCCCTGGAATTCCGCGTAAGGGCTTTCACCGAAAACCACGATGGCGGCGTCCGGTTTCTCCACATATGTCCCCTCCTTGCTCAACACCGCCGATCCTCCGGCCGCGCTCACCGCCGCCTGGATGCCGCCGAAAATGGACGTACCGCCCGGGAAATCCGCGTTGCTGTTGTGATCGCCCTGCCAGTCGATGGTCCAGCCGCCGCACTGCATGCCGATGGAATCGGCGGCATCGCCGGCAACCAGTATTCTTGCGCTCGGATTCAGCGGCAGAGTGTGGCGATCGTTCTTGAGCAGGACCAGGGACTCGCGCACCGCCTGGCGCGCCAGCGCTCGGTGAGCCGCGCTGCCCAAGGCAGATAAATCAACAGCGGCGGGAAGCTGCTTCGGGCGCGGCTCGCTCGAACAGGCCGGCGATGCGCTTGACCCGCAAGATGCGCCGCACGGCGTCGTCGATGCGGGACTGCGGAATCTCCCCGGAGCGCACCTGCTGCAGCGTGTTCTTGTACAGCTCTCGCCAGCTGTCCGGCGCCATCAGCATATCGACGCCGGCGAGTATGGCGGCCGCGCACCGGTACTTGGTACAGCCCGGAATTTCTTCGTGCGCGTTCCAGTCCCCGACCACGAATCCCTGAAAGCCGAGCCGTCCCTTCAATATGTCGGTCAGCAGATAGTGGTTGGCGTGCATCTTCACGCCATTCCAGCTGTTGTACGAGGCCATGACGATCAACGCGCCGGCCTTGATTGCGGCCGGGTACGCCGCTCCATGGACCGCGCTGAGCTCGGCCTCGGGCAGGATGACATTGCCCTGATCCCGCCCGGCAACCGTGCCGCCGTCGCCGAGAAAATGCTTCACCGACGACAGCGTGTGCCCGGGCGCCATGAATTGCGGCGTGCCGCGCCGGCCTTGCAGCCCTTCGACCATGGCCGCGGCGTACTCGGCCACCAAGTCCGGCGACTCAGAGTAGCTCTCGTAGGATCGGCCCCAACGAACATCGCGCGCGACGGCAACGGTCGGTGCGAAAGTCCAATTCGATGCCCGTGGCGGCCACCTCTTGCGCGGTCGCCGCGCCGATCCGGCGGACCAGATCGGGATCGTGCGCGGCTCCCAGCCCCACATTGTGGGGAAAAATAGTGGCGCCCACGACTTTCGCATTTCCATGCACCGCGTCGATGCCGAATAGAATCGGGATGGGCTGATGCGCCGCGCTGAGGGCCGACAGCGATGCGCGGTAATAGTCGTCGGTAAGGTTCAGCCAGGCTTGCGGCGCGGAGCGCACATTATCGCCGGGAGCGGCATTGCCGCCTGCGAGAATCGAGCCCAATTTGTAGACGCGCAAATCTGCCGGAGAAATCGACGCAATGTTGGCCTGAATCATTTGACCGATCTTGTCCTCCAAGCTCATATGCGCCAATAGTTGCTGCACGAACGCCTCGGTGGCAGGGTCGGTCGCGGCCGGTTCTGCGGCGGGCCAGAGCTCAGGATGTACACTCATCGATGGGGCAGGCGCCGGCGATGCGGCGGCGGAAACGAACAACATGAACGCGGCGGCAGAGAATGCTGGGCAAGACGACACGAAACTCTCCTTAACTCGACCCTTATCTGGCCTTGGGACGTTGAGCCGCCGGCGCCCAGGAGAACACCCCGCTCGCAGACTCAATTTCATATATGAATGTGCTGTAACTATTTGTAATATTTATACTTTTAATCAATGCGACCCAGCTGATAACAGTGCGGCGCTCGCCTCCGAGACGGCAGCTTACAGGATTACATGAGAAAATGTCAGCGCTGTCAATTCGTGGCGGAATGAGCGCCGACGATGCCGGGTAGCGCCGCCTCCTTCGGCTTGCTGAGCCTGCTCGACTGGGTGGTGGTCGCCGCCTATACCGGATGCCTCATCGTCCTCGGGCTGTTGATGTCGCGGCGTCGCCTTGCGCCCGTGGACTATTTTCTGGCTTCGCGGGCAACCCGCTGGCCCGTGATCGGTTTGGCCTTGCTGGCATCCAACATGTCGTCGACGGCATTGGTGGGCTTGGCCGGGGGCGCCTATGCCATCGGCATTTCGGTCTACGACTACGAATGGTCGGCCGTCGTCATCTTGGTGTTCTTCTGCCTGTTCCTGCTGCCGTCCATCATTCGCAGCCAGACCTACACCATGCCGGAGTTCCTCGAGCGGCGTTACGACCGCCGAGTGCGCCTGCATTTCGCGCTGCTGACCTTGTTCCTCAATATTTTCGTCGACTCCGCCGGCGTGCTGTACAGCGGCTCGCTGGTCTGCCAGCTGTTGTTTCCCGCATGGCCTCTGTGGTTGATCGTCGCGCTGCTGGCGGGAGCGGCCGGTTTGTACACCACGTTGGGCGGGCTGCGTGCGGTGATCTACACCGAAGCGGTGCAAGCCATCGTACTGATGCTGGGCGCGCTCATGATATCGATCGGCGCCTTCAGCCGCGCCGGGGGTTGGCACGCCGTCATGCGCGGCGTCGAGCCGGCGATGACATCGCTCATCCGGCCGATCGGAGACCCCGGCGTGCCGTGGCCCGGGCTGTTGCTCGGAATTCCCTTGCTGGGTTTTTATTATTGGTGCACGAATCAATCCATCGTGCAGCGCATGCTGTCGGCCAAGAACCTCGATCATGCCCGCTGGGGCGCCCTGTTCGCCGGGTTGCTGAAACTGCCGGTGCTGTTCCTGATCGTGCTGCCGGGCACGTGCGCCCTGCTGCTGTTCCCCAAGCTGCCGCGGCCGGACCTCGTGTATCCGAATCTGATTCTGCACCTTCTGCCGGCCGGACTCGTGGGATTGGTGGTCGCCGGATTCGTCGCGGCGACGATGGTGTCGATTGCCTCCATGCTCAATTCCGCGTCGACGCTGCTGACCATGGACGTCATCAAGCAACTCAAGCCCGGCCTGACGGATTCCCAGACGGTCCGAATCGGCCGTGTCAGCACCGTCGCCCTGTTGGTGGTGGCCGTGGCCTGGGCACCGCAGCTGCAATTGTTTCCCTCGCTGTGGCAATACCTGCAGGCGGTGCTCGCATATGCGGTGCCGCCGGTGGTCGCGTTGTTTCTCGTGGGGATGTTTTGGCGCGGAGCCAACGCCGATGGCGCCGCGGCAACCATGCTGCTCGGGCCGTTGTGCGGGTTCGCTCTCTTTCTGATCAACGTGGTGCTCGGTTGGACTCACTTCCATTTTCTGTACGCCGCGCCGATTCTCACGGCGCTCGATGCGTCGATTCTGATCGGCGTCAGCCGGTACACGCGCGCAACTTCCCCGGCTTCCGGCGGGATCACCCTGTGGAAATTCGCGTTCAGCCGCGCCGAGCAACTGCGGCTGCAGCGGCTTCCCTTGTGGCAAGATTACCGCTTCCTGGCCGCGGCACTGCTGGCGCTGACGGCCGCCGTCGTCGTCGCCTTTCGTTGAGCCACGAGGAGGTTGTATTGAAAAACTGGCCTGACCGGCGGCTTCTGGCCGCCGCGGCGTTGGCGCCTCTCAAAGCGAAATCCGAGGAGGCGGGAAGCGGTGATTTCACCAATTTGTGGTCGGGTCAGGCGGTTCGATTGGCTCGCCGGTCGGTGCCGGCCGGGCCACTGACCCAGCTACTCGCCCGCCAGACCCTGGAGCGCCTGGCGCATGAATCGCCACCCGGCGCAGGCGATTCGACATAATTCCGTCGCTGTAGGATTTAAGATTAACGGCGCCCCGCCGAAACCCCATAGATGGTGGGCTCGCCCAGACAGGACCAACTTATGCCGACTGCTTCCACGACACCCACCTATCAATCCGGCGGTGGATCCGCGCCGGCGGCGAGCAAGGGAGCAGCCCCCGAGACGCGCGGCGCCGCGCTCGATTTTCTGCGTCTGCTGGCCATGGAAGTGTCCAAGGGCAGCGTGGATTTACCCTGCTTCCCGGATGTGGTGGTGCGAATTCGCCACGCACTGGCGAATCCCAGCACGACCATGGAACAGACGGTCGCCATCGTCGGCAACGAGCCGCGTCTGGCGGCACGGCTGCTGCAGACGGCCAACTCGGCCGCGTTCAATACCTCGGGCAAACCCCTGACGGACTTGCGTTCGGCGATTACTCGCCTGGGGCTGCAGCTGGTCCAGAGCGCGGCGGTGGCCTTCGCAATCCAGCAGATGAAGCACGCTCCGATGCTGCGCTCCATCGCCAAGCCCCTGAACGAGTTGTGGAGAGATTGCATTTTAGTCGCGTCGGTCAGCCGGGCCGTGGCCGAGCGCACCAAGATCAGCCCGGATGAGGCGTTCTTGACCGGGTTGCTCCATGGCATCGGACGTCTGTACATCATGGTGCGCGCGGTGGGCCAAGCGGAGAAGCTCGGCTGCGATCAATCCTTTCTGGATCTCATCGCCGATTGGCACGCATCCATCGGCAAGGCGGTGCTCGAGAACTGGCGCTTCGCGGAGCAGATGAGCAATGCCGTGGGCGATCAAGACGACCACGAACGCCGCTGGATGCGCGGCGAGGAATTATCCGACATTCTCGTCGTCAGCGTCGTGCTCGCCGCGGCCATGAAAAGCCCCTCATCGCCGCCCGTAGCCATGGACGGAATCAGCGCGTTTCAACACATAGGTCTGACCGCGAACGACTGCGCGGCCATCCTGACTCAAGCCAAACAGCATCTTGGGTCACTGCACGACGCCCTGGGCGGCTGAGGGCGCCCTCAGGGTTTGGGCGCTCCGGCCAGGCCGCGGCAACCCACGCCTTCGCTGCACACCTGGTTGACCGGACACACCACCGGGGTGCCCTTGACGCAGCCGCGCGCATCGGCATCCGGGGAATGAGGCGCGCAGCGCTCCTGTCCATTGCAGCTGCGCTTGTCGTCGCAGTCCGCGTCGCTCCTGCAGGCGAGGGCCGTCTGGTCGCGGTCCATGGTCGCAAGCTCGCCTTGCCGGCCGACCATGCCCGAGAGCGTGGCGCCGAGCAACAGTTCGGGCGCGCCCGCGGTCGAGGGCAATTCGACGTCCGCGGCGACGATTTCCAAATCGGGAGTCAAGGGACTGGCGCTGCGATAGTACAAGCTGAAGCGCACCACATTGCGAGGATCGAGCGGCTCGGTCAATTTCACGGGGATGATGTGAGTCGAATCGCGCGGCCATGCTTCGCCGTGCGTCAGCGCCAGGTGCCTGGCGCTCTTGGCCCCCTCATAGATGCGCAATTCCAGCGAGCCGCCGGCGCTCAGTTCCTGGGCGCCCGTGACGACGCGAACTTCGAGACGGGACACGGGGGCCGCTGCGGCGCCGGCGGCGCCCAAGGCCCATGCCGACAGGGCGAGCCAAACCAATGTTGGCAGGTTTAACTTCACGACGACCTCCCGGGTACAATGAGTGCCCGCTATCATAGCCGATACCGCCCATTCCACGGCCGCCCCCTGCGGCCACCGTCGCCGAATGCCGACCGGGCGCCGGCAAGCGCGCCGAATCCGCGTAAACGCGCAGTGATGCGGCCGCAGCGACCTCGCGCCGTTCGGATAGAATCCCCACCGAATTCAATGGGCAGGTGACATGACGGAATTGCAGGCGGAGTTGAAACGGATCTTCGGATTCGATGAGTTCAGGGCCGGGCAGGAAGCCGTGGTGCGCGACGCGTTGGCGGGCCGCGACATTCTCGCCCTCATGCCCACGGGCGGAGGAAAATCCCTGTGTTTTCAGCTTCCCGCACTGCTGCAGCCCGGTGTCACCCTGGTCGTCTCGCCGCTCATCGCCCTCATGCAGGACCAGGTGCGCCTGCTGCGGGACAACGATATCGCCGCCAGCTTCATCAACTCCAGCCTGGAAGCCCCGGAGCTGTCGCGGCGCACGGCGGCGCTGCTGCGGGGCGACTACAAGCTGTTCTACTTGGCGCCGGAGCGGCTGCTGCTGCCCGATTTTCTCGACGGGCCGCTGCGCGCCCTGAGCCGGAGCCCTGGAATCAACGCCTTCGTCATCGACGAGGCTCATTGCGTCTCGGAGTGGGGACACGATTTTCGGCGTGAATACCGGCAACTCTCCAGCTTGCGCCGCCGTCACCCGCACACCCCGATGCTGGCGTTCACGGCGACGGCGACCCCGCGAGTGCGGGCGGACATCCTGGCGCAGCTTGCGCTGCGCAACCCGGCGGTCCATGTCTCGAGTTTCAATCGGCCGAATCTGTTCTACCAGGTGCGCGCCAAGAGCAAGAATACCTATGCGGAATTGTTGGCGCAGGTACGCAGCGGGGGCGCCGGCATCGTCTACTGCCTGTCGCGGCGGCGCGTAGACGAATTAGCCTTGCAGCTGCGGGGCGATGGAATCAGGGCGCGTCCCTATCACGCAGGCCTCGATGCCTCCGCCCGTCGCGAGAATCAAGAGGCTTTCATTCGCGACGATGTTCAGGTGATCGTCGCCACCATTGCATTCGGGATGGGCATCAACAAACCGGACGTGCGTTGGGTGGCGCACTACGATCTGCCGAGGACACTGGAAGGCTATTACCAAGAATCCGGCCGCGCCGGGCGCGACGGAGACCCGGCGCGCTGCACGCTTTATTTCGGCGGCTCCGATGTACGCACATCCGAATTCCTGATCCAGCAGAAGGTCGATCCGGATACGGGCGCGCCCCTCGAGGAGGAGCAGCGAATCGCCCGTCAGCAACTGCGCCAGGTGCTGAATTACGCCGAGTCCACCGAGTGCCGCCGAGCGATCCAATTGCGTTACCTGGGTGAAGATTTCGCCGGTCCCTGCGGTGCCTGCGACAATTGCTGCGAACCTCGGGCCATGCAGGATTGGAGCACGGAAGCGCGCCAATTCATGTCCTGCATCGCGAGACTGGCTCAGCGCGGACAGCGATTCGGCACGGCCCACCTCATCGACATCCTGCGCGGCGCACGCAGCGAACGCCTGCTTTCACGCGGACACGATACATTGAGCGTCTATGGCATCGGTAAGCAGCGATCGGTGGAGGAATGGCGCGGCCTCGCGCGCGCCCTGATTCACCAGGGACTCGTCGCCGAGAGCCAGGATGGCTACCCTGTGCTCTCGCTCAACTCACAAAGCGGGCAGGTGTTGCGCGAGGAACTCGCCGTGCGCATCGCCGCTCCGGTCAAGCGCAGCCGCTCGCGCTCCTCCGCAGGCACAGGGTCCTCATCGATCGTGGGTGCCGGATCGGCCGCGGGCGGCGCAGGGGTGGCCGGTGCCGGCTATCGCGCGCCCGGACTCGCGCCGGAAAGCGGCGCTTTGTTCGAGGCACTCCGCGCGCTGCGCAAGCGCCTGGCGGACGAGCATGGCCTGCCTCCCTACGTCGTCTTCCATGATTCCACGCTGCGCGAAATGGCCGAGCGCCGTCCGCTCACCTTGAATCAGTTCGCCGAACTTCCGGGCGTGGGCAATGCCAAGCTGGCGCGCTATGGGGGCTCCTTCCTTGCTGCCATCGCCGAGCATGTCTCGCGAAGCGGCTAGGAAGCCTTCACAGATCCTGCTTGTACACCTTGCCTTCCTTCATCACGAAGTGCACATGTTCCAGTTCATGGATATCGGCCAGCGGATCGCCGCTCACCGCGATGATGTCCGCCGACTTGCCGGCGGTGATGGAGCCGAATAACTCTGAATGCCCGATCAGGTCCGCCGCATTGACCGTGGCGGCCTGAATCGCCTGCATCGGCGTCATCCCGTACTTCACCATGAAGGCAAATTGACGCGCGTTGATGCCATGCGGGCACACTCCTGCGTCGGTGCCGAAGGTCATCTTCACGCCGGCGTGCACGGCTTTGGTGAAATTGCGCCGCTGAGCCTCCGCCAGATCCGCGTCATGCTGCAGGAAATCAGCCGGCGTACCCGGAGCCGACCGAATGCACTCCTCGTCATAGATATCCATGTCCAGATACGTCCCGTGCTGCTTGGCCAGTGCGATGCCCTCATCGTCGATGAGGGTGGCATGCTCCACGGAGGCAACCCCTGCGCGAATCGCATTCTTGATGCCTTCGGCGGCATGGGCGTGCGCCGCGACTTTCAGGCCGAAATTGGCGGCCTCCTCGACGGCGGCGCGCAGTTCCTCGGGGGTGAATTCAATCGACTTGGGATTGCTGCCGTGCGTGAGCACCGCGCCGGTGGACAAGACCTTGATGTGATCGGCGCCGCGATGCGCGAGCTCGCGGATCTTTTGCCGCACCTCCCAGGGACTGTTCGCTTCGCCGTATCGAAGATCCCAGGGCAATTGAATATCGGGTGCGAGACCGGTCATCGCGCCGGCGCCTTCGCTGATGGTGATATATGCGCCCGCCACGTACATGCGCGGGCCGATGAAGATGCCCTTGGCGATGGCATCGCGCATGGCCACGTCGTTGAAGGCGCGGTATACGCCCACATCGCGCACCGTCGTGAATCCCGCCAACAAGGTGACAGCGGCGTTAGGGATGGCTGCATAGGCGGATTCCGCCGCGGTTCTTTGCAGAACATCGAGCGGCTCGACCTCCGCAAGATCGGCCAAATGAGTGTGGCAGTCGACCAGACCCGGCAGCACGGTCATGTTCGACATATCGATGACCTTGGCACCTTCCGGCACCGTCAGGTTCGGACCGACCGCCTCGATCTTGGTGCCTCGGATGACGATGATCTGATTCGAGAGCTCGCGGCCCCGCTCCACGTCGATGAATTTTCCGGCGCGGATGACGGTGACCGGCTGAGGCGCCGGCGCCGTTGCGGCGCCCCCGGACTGGGCGTTGGACATCAGCGGCGACAGACCCAAACATAGGATCAGCAAGCAGGAAATATGCTTATTCATGAACGCCCTCTTTGTTATTACGCAGCCGGCCGATTCGGCGCTCCCAGAACTGTCGCCGCAGACGAAGAGTAATATACTATTTATCGCTCGTTCAAGTAGCGCCGCGCGGCTCTCATTGAGCCGCGCCGTAGCGGAGCGCACACCTCCCGCGTTGCGACAGCTCGCGGATGGCGCAAGCGCCGGTGGCGCTATCTCCGATCACGGTTCTGAGGTAGATTTTCGCTACCATAGGCGCTCAACCCGCCGCCGCAGGATTCAACATGAGAGATCTATCCGGCTTCCCCATTACCAAGAAGTGGCCCGCGCGGCATCCCGACCGGCTTCAGCTCTATTCCCTGCCCACTCCGAACGGGGTCAAGGTCTCGATCATGCTCGAGGAGACCGGATTGCCCTATGAGCCCCACCGCGTGAGCTTCGACACCCAGGACCAGATGACAGCGGAGTTCCTATCGCTCAATCCCAACAACAAGATACCCGCCATCCTCGATCCCGATGGACCGGCCGGCGTGCCGCTCGCTCTGTTCGAGTCGGGCGCAATCCTGATCTATCTGGCCGAAAAAACCGGTCAACTCATGCCGCACGATGCGGCCGGCCGCTATCAGACGATTCAGTGGCTGATGTTTCAGATGAGCGGAGTCGGTCCCATGTTCGGCCAGGTCGGGTTTTTCAATAAATTTGCCGGCAAGGACTACGAGGACAAGCGCCCGCGCGACCGCTATGTCGCCGAATCCAAGCGCCTGCTGGGGGTGCTCGACCGGCGGCTGGCGGACCGGGCGTGGATCATGGGCGATGCCTACGGCATCGCCGACGTGGCCACCTTCCCTTGGGTTCGCAACCTCATCGGCTTCTACGAAGCGGCGGACCTGGTGAGCATCACGGACTTCCGGCATGTCACGCGGGCACTCGACTCGTTCGTGGCGCGCCCCGCGGTGGTGAGGGGCCTCGATATCCCCGGCAAGACCCCATAGCAAGCGGCGAGGGCTGGCGCGCAGGCTCGGCCGGTACACGGACCTGCGCTTTTAAGCGGGCTCCTCAGCGCGTTCGCCGGAACCGGCGGCTGAGCGCGGCCTGCAATTCCTTGAGTTCTTCGATATGCAGCGCAACGCCGGCGCCTGCGAACACCAGTGCGCCGACGCTGATCGTGGCCAGTAGCGCCCCGAGCCTCCCGAGAAAGCTCTGTGTCTGCCAATCCGCGAGCAGCCAGTGAGACGAGGCGGCGCAAACCGCTGCCAGCGCGGCGGCCGCCAGGGTTACCTTCCCCAGCATGATGAGCATGCGGCGGGTTTCGAGTCCCTTGAGCTGCCGGCTCATCAGCCAATAGAGGAGCAGGAAGTTGACCGTGGCAATACAGCCGGTGGAGAACGCCAGTCCGCGGTGTCCCCACCCCAGGCGGAAAGTGAACACCCAATTGAGCAGCAAATTCAGCCCCACCGCCACGAAGCTCACGAGCATGGGAGTCTTGCGCCTGTCGAGCGCATAGAATGCGTTCACCAGGACCTTGAGCGCGGCGTATCCGGCAAGGCCTATGGCATAGAATCGCAGCGCACCGGCCGCCTGTGCCGCCTCATGGGCATTGAATTTCCCGTGCTGATAGAGCACGGAAATGATGGGCTCGGCGAGCATGATGAGGCCGACGGTGGAGGGAATGGTGAGCAGCAGCGCCAAGCGCATGGCGCGCGCCAGCTCGGCGCGAAACGCCGTCATTTGGCCGGCCGCCACCAAGCGCGACAACAGCGGCAAAGTCACGGTGCCGAGCGCGACGCCGAACAGCCCCAGCGGCAGCTGCATCAGCCGAAACGCGATCGACAGCCAGTAGATCGGCCCATCGCCGAGCGTCGAGGCAAACATCGAATTGATCAGCACGTTGAATTGCGTGGTGCTGGCGGCGATGACCGAAGGGCCCATCAGCAACAAAATCGCCTTCACGCCGGCGTCGCGCCAGCGAAAATCCGGGCGGAACCGGTACCCCTGCCGCGCCAGCGACGGCAGCTGCACGGCGAGCTGCAGCGCACCGCCGAAGACGGTGGCGGCCGCAAGGCCCACCAGAGCGTGCGGCCCGAAGTGAGGATCGATCCAGAAGCCGAGAGCCACGCCGCCGACGATGGAGCCGATATTGAAGAAGCTCGATGCCATCGCCGGCATGCCGAAGACGTTCTTCGAATTGAGCATCCCCATGACCAAGGCCGCGAGCGACACCAATAAAATGAACGGAAACATGATGCGGGTCAGCTGTACGGTCAGCGCCGCCTTCTCAGGCTCGAAGCCCGGCGCCATTGCCGCCACCAGCTGCGGCGAGAAGACCACACCGGCAAGGCATAGAAGACCCAGCACCACGGCCGTCAACGTCGCCACCTTGTTCGCGAGGCGCCACGCCGCGTCATCGCCGCCGCGCGCGATGGTCTTGCTGAAGGTGGTGACGAACGCGGTCGACAGCGCACCCTCGGCGAACAGATCGCGCAGCAGGTTCGGAATGCGGAACGCGGCCGTGAAGGCATCCATCGCGCTGCCGCCGCCGAACAGTGCGGCGAAGATCTGATCGCGCGCCAGTCCCAGCAGCCGGCTGCACATCACCGCCAGGCCGATGATGCCCGCCGCCTTGGTATTCAGCTTCTCGGTACGCTCATCCGGAGCGACGGCGAGGGGAAGCGATGGCTGATCATTCATGAATACCTAGCTTAACCTGTCGCCAGGCGTCACGTCGTGGCGAACATGGCCGCGACGGTCACCGCCATCACCGCGGTGGCGACCCATCCCAGGCGGCGCAATCGCGGCCGGATGACGAATCGCCCCATGATGTCCTCGCGCGAGGCCAGCAGCATCATGATGGCCATGATGGGGACCGCGATGACGCCGTTGATTTCGGCGCTCCATACCAGCGCGCGCATCGGGTCCAGATGCGTGAAATTCAACGCCACGCCGCCCACCGTCGCAATGGCGATGATGCCGTAGAATTCCAATGCTTCATGCACCTTCATGTCCATGCCCGACTGCCAATCGAAGCTCTCCGTCACCGCGTAGGCGGCCGATCCCGCCAGCACCGGCACGGCGAGCATTCCCGTGCCGATGATCCCCAGGCTGAACAATAGAAATGTAGTCTGTCCGCCCAGGGGGCGCAGCGCTTCAGCGGCCTGGGCCGACGTCTGAATGTCCACGACACCCGCCGCATGCAAAGTGGCCGCCGTGCTCAGGATGATGAAGAAGGCGATCAGGTTCGAAAACCCCATGCCCACATAGGTGTCCCAGCGGATGCGCCGCAGGTGCCGGCGCGCCACCTCTTCGGCGTGCGGCAGCAAGGAGCCGCCGCCGTTGCGGGCGGTGATCGCCCGCAGGTCCTCCATCTCCTGCGCGGCCTGCCAGAAGAACAGGTACGGGCTGATCGTCGTGCCGAAGACCGCCACGACCATGGTGATGGTGTTGTGATCCAGGACGAGCCGGGGCATGACCATCTCGGACAGAACCGCGCCCCAATGGACGTGGATGGTAAATATCACCGCGACATAGGACAGCAGCGCGAGGGTCAGCCACTTCAAATAGCGCACATAGTCGGCGTAGCGCAGAAAGACCTGCAATCCCAGGCACAGCACGCCGAATCCCACTGAATAAAGATGCGCCGAGCCGCCGAGCAGCAGACTCAGCGCCTCGCCCATGGCCGCGATGTCCGCCGCGATATTGATGGTATTGGCGATCAGCAGCAGGCCGACGATCCCGTACAGCACGGAGCGCGGAAACACCGCCTTCACATTCGCCGCCAGCCCGCGGCCGGTGATGCAGCCGAGACGGGCGCTCACCATCTGGATGCCGACCATCAAAGGATAGGTGAACAGCACGGTCCACAGCATGCTGTAGCCGAACTGCGCGCCGGCCTGGGAATAGGTGGCGATGCCGCTCGGATCGTCATCGGCGGCGCCCGTGATGAGGCCGGGGCCCAATTGTTTCACCCGCGGGTCTTCCGTGATGCTTTTGATCAGATTGACCATGGCCAAACTCCAAAAACGTGGCCAAATCCCAAAAAACGGATCAGAAGTCCCACATGGGGAGAAGGGGTGGAAATCGGAGGATCAAGAGCGGCCCGAAGCGCGACATTCGAGCCATTTGCGCCTCCCGCTCTCGGCCGGACGGCGCTTCGGGAAACCTACGGCGTCATCGAGCCAAAGCGCGGGTGCTGCGTGCGCAGCACCGATCACCACACGTACAACTACTCACGAGGACGGCCTGTGTAACCGATGACGGGCGGGACGATAGACCCGCGCTGCAACAGTGTAAAGAAGTAAATGACGGAAAGGCGAAGTCGCGCGGGCGGAAAGGTGAGTTCGTGCGAAGGCCGAGCCGCGGCTCCACGAGGACTTCGATTCGCCGCGGGCTGCCTGTGGAATCCGGCGGCGGCCCAGGGTGATGCCTGGGCCGCCGCAGAATCGACCGCTCGCGGTTGGCGCTCGGCGTCAGCCGACTGCCGCGGCCTTGGCCTTCGCCACCTCGGCGATGACCTCATCCGCGACCTGCCGCGGCACCGGCTCGTAGTGCGAGAACTCCATGGTGTAGGAGGCACGGCCGCTGGTCATGCCGCGCAACTGTCCGATGTAGCCGAACATTTCCGACAGCGGCACGTTCGCCACGACCGCGATATTGGTGCCGCGCTCCAGCTGATCCTGGATGGCGCCGCGACGGCGGTTGATGTCGCCGATCACATCGCCGAGATAGTCGCCCGGGGTCACCGTCTCCACCTTCATCACAGGCTCGAGCAGTATCGGTCCGGCCTTGCGAATGGCTTCGCGAAAGCAGGCCTTGGCGGCGATTTCAAACGTGAGCGCATTGGAATCGACGTCGTGGAAGCTGCCGTCGATCAGAGTCGCGCGAAAATCCACCGTCGGGTAATGAGCGAGCACGCCGTCCTCTTTCTGGATCTTCAGTCCCTTCTCGACCGAGGGCACGAACTCCCGCGGCACCGATCCGCCCACGGTTTCATCGACGAACTCGAACCCGGCGCTGCGCGCCAGAGGCTCGAATGTGATCCACACTTCGGCGAACTGGCCGGAGCCGCCCGTCTGCTTCTTGTGGATGTATTGTTCGGTCAGCTTCTTGGTGAAGGTTTCGCGATACGCGACCTGCGGCTCTCCCATGATGCCTTCCACGCCGAATTCGGTCCGCATGCGGTCCAGCGTGACTTCCAGATGCAGCTCGCCCATGCCGCGCAGGATGGTTTGCCCCGTTTCCCGGTCGGTCTCCAGGTGCAACGAGGGATCGGCGCGGACCATCTTGCCGAGCGCGGTGCCGAATTTTTCCTGCTCGGCTTTGAGCTTCGATTTCACGGAAACGCTGATGACGGGGTCCGGAAAGCGCATGCGCTCGAGCACGACCGGGTCGGCCGCATCGCACAGAGTGTCGCCGGTCTCGGTATCGGCCAGGGATACCAGCGCGATGATGTCGCCGGCGCGCGCTTCTTCGACCGGATTGGCTTCCTTGGCGAACATCTCCACCATGCGGCCGATTTTTTCGCGCTTGCCGCGGGTGGAATTCTGAACCGAGGCGCCCTTGGTGAGCACGCCGGAATAGACGCGAATGAAGGTCAGGGCGCCATAGGCGTCGTTGATGACCTTGAAGGCCAGGGCCGAGAAGGGCTCGTCGTCCGAGCACTTGCGTTCGCCGATGGGCTCGCCGTCGGCATCGACGGTCTTGATCGAGGGAACGTCGGTCGGAGCCGGCATGTAATCGACGACCGCGTCGAGCACCTGCTGCACACCCTTGTTCTTGTACGAGGAGCCGCACAGGACCACCGTGAACGCGGAGTTCAGGGTTCCCTTGCGAAGGGCCTTGCGCAGCACGTCGGCCGAGGGAACCGTGCCGTGCGTCAGGTATGCCTCCATGGCCTCATCGTCCTGCTCGAGGCAGGTGTCGACCAATTCGGTGCGGTATTTCTGGATGTCGTCCAGGATCTTGCGATCGCTCGGCGTATTGATGTGCAGCTTGTCGGCGATGTCCGGAGTGATGTCGAGAACCTGCCACTGGGCGTCCTTGTCGTCCGAGTCCCAGACCAGCGCCTTCATCTCGACCAGATCGATCATGCCCTTGAAATTCTCCTCCGATCCGATCGGAAGCTGCGCGGGCAGCGGGCGCGCGCCCAGGCGCTTCTTGATCATATCGACGCAGCGCAAGAAATTGGCGCCGCTGCGGTCCATCTTGTTCACGTAGCAAATGCGCGGCACGCCGTAGTTGTCGGCCAGGCGCCAATTGGTCTCGGATTGCGGCTCGACGCCGGCGACTCCGTCGAACACCACGACCGCGCCGTCCAGGACGCGCAAGCTACGATTGACCTCGATGGTGAAATCCACGTGTCCCGGGGTATCGATGAGATTGATTTTCTTGTCGCGCCAGAACGCGGACACGGCCGCGCTTTGAATCGTGATGCCGCGCTTCTGTTCCTGCTCGAGATAGTCCGTCGTCGTCGAGGTCTTCAGATCCTTGGTATCGTGAATGTCGATGATGGTGTGCTTACGGCCCGTGTAATACAGGATGCGCTCGGTCGTCGTCGTCTTGCCGGCGTCGACGTGGGCGATGATGCCGATATTGCGGATATCGGAAAGAGGTGTAGTGCGGGGCATGGCATTTCCGTAAAAGTGAAATTTAAGATGGGCCGCAGTGGCCCGGCGTCAAAACCGCATAGTCTGACATGACACCAAGGTGCCTGTCGAAAAAATCGGAATTGGCCGCCTACCCGAGCGCGCGGCGGCCATTTAACCTCATCCGAGGCCTGATTGGGCGGTTCGCCTGCTACTCGACGCTATATCCGCGGCCTTCGAGGCAGGCCGCCTGCGCTCGAAAGTAGTCCGAGCGCCGGTCGGCGGCCGTCGCCGCCGCCGGTTGCGTCGGGTCGAACCCCGTCTGGCGAGGCGGCCCACTGATGGCACTCGAATTTATCCTTCCCCTGCTGCTCCTGGCTCTGGCCATTCTTTGGATACGCGATCAACTCCGATACGGCGAGGCGCCGCCGCCCCACCCTGCCCTTGAAGACCCGGCGGCGGGCTTACGGTCTCGTATTGGTTGACCGCACCGTCCCAGCGATAGTAGTTGTTGTCCGCATAGTAGTAAGGAACGCCGTCCCACCAGTAAGTCGAGTAGTACAGGGGCAGGCTCGCAAAATACAATCCCAACCCAAGGCCGCCCCACCCCAGCCCCAACCCCCGTAATAGCCGCCCCGCCAGCCGTAGCCGCCTCGCCAACCGTAGTAGCCGCCGCGGTACCCACCATAGCCATATCCGCCGCGATAGCCGCCACGATAGCCGCCGACCGCGGCGTGCCCGCCTCCTCCCGCGACCGCGTGTCCGCCGCCGCCGCCGCCCGCGTGTCCGCCGCCGCCCGCATGCTGCGCGTACACGGGCGCACTCATGACCAGGGCCGCGATTCCGCCGCAGGCAATCAACGATAGTGAACGGAACATCCGGGGCTTTTGCATAACGTCACCAATGGCCTGTCGATGGAAGTGTTGTGGCCATTATATAAGACAGCCGCGTTTGACGGCAGTTCAACGCAGACCTGCGTCACATTTTCGCCGGCCGCGAGACGGTCGGCGACCCGCGATTTCCCATGCTCCGGATTCTCAGGCGCCGGCGGCCGCAGCTTGGGGCTGCACGACTTCGCAGCTGATGCACAGGCCCCCTTCGCTGCGGTTCGCGATCAGCAGCCGGCCGCCGATCGAGCTGGCGCGAAACTGCATGGTGCGCATGCCGAGTCCGCTGCTGAGCGAGCCGGCCCGCGGCAATCCCACCCCGTCGTCCTGGATGGTCATGCGCAGGCCGCGCACGTGCACCCAAAGATCGATCTCGACGGTGCCCGCGCCGGCGTGCTTGAGGGCATTCTGCACCGCTTCCTGTGCGATCCGGAACAGGTGATTGCGGGCTTCGAGGTCCAGAGTGATCGAGGCATCGAGACGCGAGCCGAAGCGCACCGCCGTCTGGCCGAGCGAGCTGCGGGCCGCCAGCGCTTCGAGCGCGCCCTGCAAGCTGCCGTCGGCGTCGGTGAGCGGCGAGACTCCCTGCGCAATGCGGCGCGCCGCCTGGATACAGCTCGCCGCCAGCGCGGCCAGCTGCACCAAATCCGCGGCGATGGGCTGACCCAGACGTTCGGCACGAGTTGCCAGCGCGCGCGCCGAGAGCGCGAGGCCGGTCAATTCCTGTCCCAGGCCATCGTGCAATTCCTGGCCGATGCGGCGCTGCTCGGTGCCGACGGCGTCGATGAGAGCGCTGCCGAGCGCCCGGCGTTCGGTGACGTCGCTGGCGAACACCAGCTCCGCGGACCGGCCGCCCAAGTCGATGGCGCGCGTCCAGACTTCGACGGCCAGCACGCGCCCATCCCGGGTTCGGTGCCGCGTTTCAAAGGGCTCGGGCGCCGAATCGGTGCCGCCCACGGCGGGCGGCAGGACGCGCGGCGTGCCGGCCGGGGCCAGCGCCGGTACTCGCAGCGCAAGAAACTCTTCGCGGCTCCAGCCGTACTGGCGCACCGCCGCTTCGTTGACCAGCAGGAACGCCAGTGTCGTCGGATCGTGGACCCAGAGCGGCTGCGGGCTGCCGTCGAATATCTGCGCGTAGCGGTGCTCGGCCCGCAGCCGCTCGGTACCCGCGCGATCCCGTTCGGCGAGCAGCGCGGTGATGATGAGGTTCACACCCGTGAGCGAGGTGCTCAATGACCAGATGGTTGCGAGTCCGGCGAGTTCGTCGTGGCGCACGAAGATCCCGCGGCCGAACGCGAAGCTCAGCCCCGACGCCGCCGATATGACGAGGCCGCCGAACGCGGCGACCACGAGACCGAAACGGATGGCGCCCACCACAACGCACACGAGGGCCAGCATGACGATCAAGGGCCTGCCGACCCCGGGGGCGGCGAAGCACAGTGCGCCTCCGACGCAAAGCGCCACGGCCAGCAGCCACAGGCTCCCTTCGACCCAATGCCGGGCAAACTGTGACAGGCTTTCCCGGCTCACGGCCACCAACATCGGCCCCACGAGCAACAGTCCCGCGGTCGAATTACTCCACCAGCGGATCCAGCGAAACAGATCCGTTGCCGCAGCCTGATCGCCGGCGAGACGGAAGCCGAGCAAGCCCACCGTCGGAAGGATCATCGTGCCGATCGCCGCGGCGGCAATGAATAGCGGAACATCCCGCGCACGGCCGAAACCCGAGTCGAAACCGCGCCGCTCGAGAATCCATGCCGTGAATACCGCCGCCCCCGCGGCGCCCACCCCGACAGCCACGGATGCAATCAGCGCCTGATGCGTCCATGTATCGATGAGCACCCCGGCAGCCAATACGGCGGGCCACATGCGCCGCCCCCAGCGAATGCACGCGGCGGCTGCAATGCCGCCCGCCAACAGCGGCAACGTCGGGTGCGCGCCGGCGCTCGGCAGCTTGAGGCCGACGGCGCCTACCGTGAATACGGCGGCAAATGTGACCAGCCATTTGAACAACGGCAATCGCTGTGGACTCATCGTGAGAGCCTACGACGAACCGCCCATGCTTGTCGTCGGTTTAATCATCGGGTAGCTTGCTCGTCTCGACGCTGACTCGAGCCACATGAAGAGCCAAAAGAAGGACAACAAAGATGGATCGGCGCAATTTTCTCCTGGCCTCCGCGGTTGCCGCGATTGCCGTTCCCAAAATCGCCGCGAGCGCCAAGGCTCCCGTCGCCGTGGAAGAACTGACCCTGGCGGACATCGCCGCCGCCTTTGCGGACGGACGCCTGACGTCGCGCCGGCTGACTCAACTGTATCTCGAGCGCATCGATGCGCTCGACCGCCGCGGTCCCGGGCTGCGCGCCGTCCTTGAAACCAATCCTCACGCGCTCGACGCCGCGGCCGAGCTCGACGACGAACGCCGCAAGCGCGGGCCGCGCGGAGCCCTGCACGGCGTGCCGATCCTGATCAAGGACAATGTCGAGACGCAGGATCGCATGATGACGACCGCGGGGTCGCTGGCGCTCGAGGGATGGTACGCGCCGAAAGATGCGCCCCTCGTGGCCCGGTTGCGCGCCGCGGGGGCCGTGATCCTCGGCAAGACCAACCTGAGCGAGTGGGCGAATTTTCGGTCCAGCCATTCATCCAGCGGCTGGAGCGGGCGCGGCGGCCAAACCCGCAATCCCTATGCGCTCAATCGGACGCCGTCCGGATCGAGTTCCGGATCGGCCGTCGCCGTGGCTGCGAACCTGTGCGCCGTCGCGGTCGGCACGGAGACCGACGGCTCGATCGTCAGCCCCGCGTCGATAAACGGCATAGTGGGCCTGAAACCGACGGTGGGGCTGGTCAGCCGCGGCGGGATCGTGCCGATATCGCATAGCCAGGACACGGCGGGCCCGATGGCGAGAAGCGTACGCGACGCCGCCCTGCTGCTCGGCGTGATGGCGGGCCCGGACGCCGCCGATCCGGCGAGCGTCGCCGCCGCAGAACGAGTCGAAAGCGACTATGCGCGCTTCGCCGATCCCGATGGGTTGCGCGGCGCCCGGCTGGGGATCGCACGCCGCTTCTTCCCCGACAGCGCGCCCCTGAACAGCTTCTTGGACGAGCGCATCGCTGCGCTGAAACGCGCCGGCGCGACCGTGATCGACCCGGCCGATTTGCCCATGCACGGCGCGGCGGCGGCCGCCGAGCAGGAAGTGTTGCTGTACGAGTTCAAAGCCGACCTGAACAGGTTTCTCGCCCGCCTGCCGACGGGATTTCCGGTTCGATCGCTCGCCGAGTTGATACGCTTCAACGAGACGCACGCGCCCCAGGAAATGCCGCTGTTCGACCAGGAACTGCTGCGCCAGGCACAGGCAAAAGGCACACTGGATGAGGCGGCATACCAGGATGCCCGCGCGGCCTGCTTGACTGCGACACGCGGTGGCGGCATCGATGCGGTGCTCTGCGAGCACCGCCTCGACGCCATGGTGGCGCTGACCTCCGGGCCGGCCTGGCTGATCGATCCGGTGAACGGCGATTCGGACACGGGAGGCTGCTCCGGCCCCGCGGCGATTGCGGGTTACCCCCACATTACGGTGCCGGCCGGCCTGTATCGCGGCCTTCCCGTCGGGCTCTCGTTCTTCGGCGCCGCATTCAGCGAGCCGACGCTGATAAAGCTCGCGGCGGGATACGAGCACGCGGCCGGCGCAAGAGCGGTCCCGGGCTATTTGCCCGGCATCTAAAGCCGCCCGTTTACCGGCGAATCGGGATTTCGATGTAGCTGTCGCTGTGCCAGCGGATTTTGAGCGGTACTTTGCCGTCGGCGATGGATTCCTCGCTCACATCGTTGCCCGTTCCATAATTGATCTCGCGATCGGGCCGCTTGTTGATGCCGAGGACCAGAACCAAGCGGCTGCCCTGGCTGAGCTGCCGGCTCGTGATCCGCTCGCTTCGGAAGGTCAGTTCTTGGCGCTCCCCCGCCTTCAGCAGATGCCGGTGAACGCGGTCCCGCGCATAGCTTGCCCGCAGTTCGTAGCTTGGACTGAACAGGCGAATGTATTCGCCGCTTGCCAGGCGCTCGTACAGAATGAGGTTCAGGTCCATGTCCATCTTGTTCACGGTGAAATCCAACCGACCGGAGAACAGGCCGTTGAATTCGGTCGGCTTCGTCAGCGGCTCGCTCACGAACATCACATCGTTGCGGGTCGCGAGACTAGCGTTGATCAGGTCGATGGACGGCACCCAGGCCGAGTCCTTGCGATCGACGAAGTTCACCGACTGGCGGACGAACGCCGGCGAGCTCTTGCGCAGCGTCAGCCGATGGCCGCCGCCGGGCGCGGCGCCTGCATCCAGATAGAATTTCAACGACCCCTTGGCCATGGCCTCGATCGACGCCGCGTGGTGCCACTCATTCGCTCCCATGACTTCGAAGTTGACCCGGCTCTTCAACAGGGGCGGAACGGCGCCGCCCTTGAGCACGTGGTCGAACCACTGATAGCGCAGCTCATGGAGGTCGACCAGAGCGGCCGGATCGACCGAGTAGCTCTGCAATGTCGGCAAAGGCCCTCGTTCCATGACGGCATCGTCGTAGGGACCGACGATCAGGGTGTGATCGGCGTGCGGATTGAATCGATGGTGCTGAGTGAAATAGTACAGCGCGCCCGGTTCGCTGCCGGAGTAGTAGCCGCTGATCGTCAGCACCGGAATGTTGATGTGCGCGAATTGTTCGCGGTAGGGGACCATTTCCTGCCAGTACCGATCGTAGCTCGGATGGTTCAGCCAGCGAATGAAGATCGGATCGGGCTTGCCGTGCAAGAGGCCCAAATCCCGGTATCGCCGTCCGCTCAGGTACCATTTTTGATCCAGCGCGCGCCACAGTGCATCGTCGTAATAATCCTTCTCGTCCGCTGCCTTGGTATTGGTCACATAGGAGGACCAGCGGTACGCCGAATTCTGAAAGATATTGCCCTCCATGGGGACATCGACTCCGGGCGCGCTGGGCCCCGATGTCGCAATGGCCTTGAGAGCCGGCGGCGGATGCTTCGCGGCGGCCCACGCGGCGAAGCCGCTATAGCCGTCGCCGTACATTGCCACGCGGCCGTCGCTCCACGATTGCTTGGCAATCCAGTGGATGACCGCGCGCGCATCGTCGCCGTCGTGCTGGTAAGGGACCACATGGTGAGGGCTGCTGCGCACTCCTCGGGTGTAAGCCACTACGCCGGCGTAACCGTGTGCCGCGCACTCCTTGGCATAGTTGCGTGCGTCGTAGATCGTGAACTCGAGCAGCGTCGGAAGCGGCTTGGAGGGATTTCTTGGGCGAACCAGCTCGGCGGCAATGCGCGCTCCGCCCGGAGCCTCGATGAGGACCTTGCTGTCGAAGATATAGCGCCGGCGGTCATCCTCGGCATCGAGAGAACCGACCAAGGGACCGAAGCTGCGGTAGGCATCGAAGGACAGGTATGCCCAAATGAGATCCACCGCGTCCGACTCTCCGATGCTGTCTTGGGCCCGCCGCTGATCGAACGATCTTTGCAGAGCATCCCGAAACGCCAGCGGAGAAGTCCCGAGCCACTCCGTGACGCGGTAGGCGTCCTGGTCGCCGAGGTGCGGAATCACGTCGAGGTAGGAACTTGCGAATGCCTGCGCGAACGGAATTTTGCTTTCGGCTTCCGTGGCTCTGGCGTGCACATACATGTCGTATATCACCGCGCGGTCGACCGGCCGGGCGCCGTTCGAGCGCTGCCGCCGCTCGCGCAGCGACTGGCGCGACATATCCGCGGCCGCATAATTGCCGGCCACCATTTGCAGCGCGGACAAATTCGCGAGATAGCGGTCCGGGTCGGGGTCTTGATAGACGGGAATGAGCCGCGCGGCCAGATCGCGCATGGCCGCGGCGGCCGCCGGATCCGCCGCGGACGCGGGCACGCGAAAATCCAGAGTCTGCGCGGCGGCCCATGCGGGCGATATCGCAATGAAAAAAAGCGCGGCGAGGCAATTCGCCATCCGCCTCAGGCTGCTCGATCCGGCCGGTATCGGCGTTCCGTTCATTGTTTATTTCCGCTTCTTTCGGGCGCCGCGCTCTTTTCCGGCGCCGCGTTCGTGCGTATCCGCGGAGCCTTGACCAGGTGCAGAACGCGCGTGAACAGGGGGTGAGCCTGGGCGGGGCCGCCAATGTGGATGACGCCGCTGCGCTGCAGCTCGTTGGTGAAGACGTCGGTGACCAGCTCGAGGACGTCGTCGTCGAGAGACCCGAACGTGCCGTCGATGAGTATCCATGGCGGCTTCTGCAGCAGGATGCGGGCCACCGCGAGGCAGAGCTGCTCGTCTTGATTCAACTCCCGGTCCCAGCGGTGGGTGGTATCGAGAAGCGGCGCCAGCCGTTCGAGCCCGAGCCGGTAGAGGGCGCGCTTGAAAGCAGTCTCGTCGAAGCTCTCGGCCTTCAAGGGGTAGGCCATGATTTCGCGCAAGGTTCCACGGGGCATGTAGGGCGTGCCGCGCGGCAGGTAGAATATCTGCTCGCCCGCGGGGCGCGTGATGTGCCCGCTGCCCCAGGGCCACAGTCCCGCCAAGGCCCGAAAAAGCTGCGTCTTGCCGGTTCCCGGCGCGCCCAGAATGAGCACGCGTTCTCCGTTCCTCACGACCACCTTGGTTTCTTTGAGCCGGTCGGCGTTCGCGGCGGATACGATCTCCAGATCGTCGATCGAGATCGTGCCCGGTTCACCCTCGGTGTAGGCGATGCGGCTTTCGAATCCCTGCGGCTCGTGGGCGCTGGTCAGGGCGTGGCGGAAATTCGCGACTCGCAGCAAGGTCGCGCTCCAGTCGGCGATGGCGCTGAAATTGTCGATGAACCACCGCAGCGAGGACTGCGCCTGGCTGAACGCGCCGGCCGCCATCATCAAGCCGCCGAAGGAAACCTTGCCGCTGAAATACAGAGGCGCCGCGACGAGGATGGGCGCGACTATCGTGATCCAGCCGAAGCCGGCGGTAACCCAGGTGAGATTGGCATGGCCCCTGACGATGCGGCGCGTCGCGGCGAGCACATTGTCGAGATGCAGCTCGATGCGGCGTTTCTCGTCCGCCTCTCCCTCGGCCAGCGAAATGTCATCGACGTGCTCGTTGACGCGCACCAGCGAAAAACGCAGATCCGCCTCGCGCGCGTAGCGCTGCGCGTTGCGGCCGATGAGGCTGCGGCCCACCCAGTAGCTGAGCAGCGAGCCGGCGCCGGCATAGAGGATGGCCGCCCACACCATGAAGCCGGGAACCGTGTAATCCCGGTCGGCGATGCGAAAAATGAAGTCGTTCGACAGACCCCAGAGAATGCCCGCGAAAGAGAAGAACAATATCGACGCCTGAAGCAGCCCGACGGCGAGGTCGGCCGACAGCTCGCACAGCTTGCGCGCATCCTCGTGGATGCGTTGATCCGGGTTGACGCCCATCGATCCCGCGTTGGCCAGCCAAAACGCCCGGCGCGGCAGCATCCAATCCCGAAGCAGGCCGAGCACCAGCCCCTCGCGCAGCTTGAGCTCCAACGTTTCGACCAGCCAGCGCTGCGCCACGTTCAGAGCGAGCAGAACGCCCGCGATGAGGAAAAAGACGCCGAGCTGGAATAGAAAATCCCGCAGGTCGCGGCGCGACAGGGCATCGTAGAAGGGCTTGTTCCAGCCGTTGAGGCGAATTTGCCCGTAGGCCGTGGCCGCGACGACGGCGACGATGGCGGCCATCAACACCGTGAGCGTCTTGCCCACGGGCGAGCGGAATATCGTGCGGCTGACGAGCCCAATCTGCCGCGCGAAGCTCAAATGGGCGGTTTCACCCTCGGATGACAGTGCCGGAGATTTCTGTTGGGTTTTCCATCCACGTGGTGCAGATGACTTCCGCGGGACTGCGGAGCAGCGTCACCGAATCCTCATCGAAACTCGTGCATTCGCGGCCATCGACGGTCACGCCGCGCAGCGAAGCTCCCAGCGGCGGACGTAGAACCATCTTGGCCGCGATCCCGGACGCGATCTCGAATCGCAATGTCGTGGAATTCAATCTGCGCAGCGAATAGCTCAAGGTCCCGTACGCCGTCGGCATCGCGTTCACCTGCACCCCGGCGCCGTCGATCCACTCCGGTGCCAGACCCGCCGCGAGAATCAGGCTGCGATCCGCATCGCGCTCATAGGCAAACAGGCTGCGCACGGCGAGGATGTATTCGGCCGCAATCCAGGTATGCGGCAGATCGCCGACGTGCGCGGGCGCCTTGCGATCGCGCCAGGCGATTTCCGGCCATTGATTCCAAGGCCGCGGGCGGCGATCCGACAAAAAGAACCGCAGCAATTCCAGCGCCGCGTCACGTCTGCCCAGTCGCACCAGGGCGCCGATGATGCGTATTTCGTACGGCGTGTAATTGGTCCATGCCACCGCGCCGCTGCGCCTGCCGCGCCAGTCGGCGAGATACTTGTCGAAGGTATGATCGACGGCCCGGCGATCCAGGCCATCGGGGATATCGAGCAGGTAAATCGCATTCGCGGTGGCCGTGGGATCGAAATCCGCCCATTCGATGCTCCCCGGAACGAAGTCCAGCTTGCGCTGCGCGCGGGTTGTCTCGATCGAGGCGAACAGCGAGCCGGCAAAGCGTGTACTGAGCGCCGCCCAGCTTTGCGCTGAAGTCTCGCGGCCGGCCGCATGGGCCAAATCCACGGCATCGCGCAGCCCGCGCAGCGCCCAGAAATCGTCCCAATAGGAATGCACGGGCTGCGCAAGATAGCCCTCATGGCTCACCGAAATCGGCAGCAGCCCGTCCGGGCCGAGCAGGCTTTCAATGCACGTGACCGCCTTGTCGATGTACTTCCAGCATTCCTCGAGGAAGGCGCCGTCCGCCGTGAATCGACTATAGTCGGCGATCAGCGCCAGCAACTCTCCATGGCTGTCGTGTTCCACCAGCCAGTCGGTGCCCTCACGGTCGACGCAGCAGGGCACGAAGCCGTCCGCCCGCTGATGCGGCGCATACCAGCGGATGAACTCCCGGACCTCCTCCGCGCGTCCCATGCGCAGCAGCGCCGCGCTCATCATGGTTCCGTCGCGAATCCAAGACCGCGTATAGCGGCGCGGGCCCGGCTGCAGAGCCGGGCCGGAGCGGGTGACCAGAATGTGCGCCGTCGCCGTAAGCGCCGCGTGGGCCGCATCCGCCAACCAGCCGTTGCCGGTCCATTGAGCCGCGGGCACCCGGGCGCTCCAATCGAACGCCGGCTCATCGCTCGAGCGCGCCGCCGCCGGCATGCAGTTCACGGCGCTCTCGACGATCCGGTGTGCCTCGGGCGACAGCTCGAACTCGATCGCGCCCGTGGCGAAACCGAACGGATCATGTACTTGCGCGGCCGCCGGGAGCGCGCCGGATACCAAACCGGCGGCCATGAATCCCTGGTCGAAACTCAACGCTCCGAATCGCGCCGCTGCCACCGCTCCCGCTCCGCTCGCGGGCACGATCAAGGTGGTCCCGTTGACCAGAACCGCCGCATCGCGCCAGGCGAGGGTCTGGATGGGACTGACCCCGCCCAGGCCGCGAAAGCTCTGCCAGGGCGGCGTGACTTGAAACGGGCGCACCAGCACGAACAGGCGCGCGAAAAGTTGCCGGCCCGTGAGATTCTCCAGACGGTAACGCACGCGCGATACGCCGCTCGGCGTTGCCTCGGCCCGCATGCCCAGGCGCCAATCGTCGGTCTCCCAAATCACCGAGGGCACCGGCATCCATTCCCGCAAAAGCTCCTGGCGCGGGATCACGTCCGCCCAGGTGAAGAGCCGCCCCTCGACCCACAGCATGGGTTCGATGGAGAACGAACCCTGATCCACCTCTACCATGCCGTCTTCGTTCATGAGCGCACAATGAACACCGTCGGCGGTGCCGAAGGGCGTCCACACACTTTGTTCGTTGTGCAGCCAGCGAGGATGCCAGCCGCGCGCTTCGCCGCCGGCGATGTTGTTCCAGAACGCGTCCATCGAACGCGAGAACTCGAAGGACTGCACGCGCAACACCGCTCCGGCCGATGGCTCATCGAGTTCCAGCCGAAGCATTCGAGTTCTCAGCCCGGGAAGATATACATAGCTGCGCTTGCCGCCCGCCGCGCTCGCCGAGTACAGGGTTTTCCAGCGCAGTCCGCTGTTCGAGCCGCGAACACGGAAGCCGCTCGCCGGCGCGTGCTCGAGCCAATGGACGATCAAACCGCCGATCCCGCGAGGCTGGATCGAATCGATCACGATCCACGGCCGAGGGTCGTCCGGCCGGGGCTTCCAGCCGGATTCGCGCAAAGCGCCGCCGGCTTCGAAATCGGCAAGCTCGCTCGAAGCCGTGGCCCTTGGAGCGTGTGCGGGAGTGCCATCCTCGATCTCAACATCCGCGATCCACAGCGTGCCCCGTCCGCCCTCGCCCGCGACGATGGCAAGCTCCAGGGAGCCCAGCGTCGAGAGGCGGCCGCCGCTCGACGGGCCCCAGGCAAAATCGATGTCCCGGCTGGGTACTGTCACGCGCGTCCACCGCGCCGGCAGCCGCAGGTCCTTCTGCACGTGCCGCCAGACGTTCTGGCCCGTGGCATCGACCAGCTTCAGCTCCAGGTTGTTCACCGGGCCGCGGCCGCGCAGGCGAAATTTGACCGCATATTCCTCGGGCATGCTGCGGCTGAGTGCGCGGCGCGCAACCACGAATCCCCCGGCCCCCTTGAAATCGAAGTCCATGCGCAGAGCAGGTACTCGCCCGGCGGGCGAGGCCGACAGCTTGAGCTCCGCATTGCCGGAAACGACGGCCTGCCATTCGGACGGATCGGCGGGATCGGTGAGCTTTTCTTGCATCATTGATGTCGTGTGTCGATCAACTCCCTACATTGTTCGGATCGCGCCAAACCCTCTCGAAGGGCAGCCGCCAGGCATGCGGCGCGATGAGTTGATGGATGGCGTTCGGGCCCCAGGATCCAGGGTCGTAGAATCGAACCGGCGGGGCCGACTCGAGCAAGTGGGTCGATACTTCCCAAAGCCTCTCTATCCCCTCGGCGGTCGTGAACAGCGTGTGGTCGCCGCGCATGGCATCCAGGATCAATCGCTCGTACGCCTCGAGCACATCGCCGATATGCCCGGTATCGTGCATCGCAAACTGCATGCTCAATTTATCCAGCCGCATGCCCGGGCCGGGGCGTTTGCCGTAGAACGAGAGCGACATTTTCGCCGCGTCCGCCAGATCGAAAGTCAGGTGATCCGGGCCTTGCGCACTGACGCCGGAGCCGGCGGGGAACATGCTCTTGGGCGGCTCTTTGAACGCGATGGAAATGATTCGTTGCCCCTGCGCAAGCCGCTTGCCCGTGCGCAAGTAGAACGGTACCCCGGCCCAGCGCCAGTTGTCGATGAAGCACCGCAGAGCGATGAAGGTTTCCGTATCCGAGTCGCGCGAGACTCCTTCTTCGGTTCGGTATCCGGTGTACTGGCCGCGGATGACATCCGCCGGTTTGATCGGCAGCATGCTGCGAAAGACCTTGTTCTTCTCCTCGCTGATCGGCGTCGGTTCCAAGGAGGTGGGCGCCTCCATCGCCATGAAGCCCAGAATCTGGAACAAATGCGTGACGACCATGTCCCGATAGGCGCCGGTCTGCTCGTAGAAACCGGAACGCTTGCCGAGACCCAGGGTCTCCGGCACGTCAATCTGCACGTGATCGATGAAGTTGCGGTTCCAAATCGGCTCGAACAAGCCATTGGCGAAACGGAACGCGAGAATATTCTGCGCCGCCTCCTTGCCCAGAAAATGGTCGATGCGGAAGATCTGGTCTTCGTCGAATACCTCGTGCAGCCGGGAATTGAGCGCAACCGCGCTCGCCAGGTCGGTGCCGAACGGCTTTTCCATGATGATCCGGGACCGATCGACCAGCCCGGCCTCCCCCAGCAGGCGCACCGCGGACAGCGCCGCGTTGGGCGGCACGCTCAGGTAGTGCAGCCGGCGGCTTTCACCGTTGAAGGTGCGCTCCGCCTCGATGACCGCCGCCTTGAGAACCTCGGCGCCGGCCGCCATGGGTACGTATTGCAGGTTGGCTGCAAACGCAGCCCAGTCGGCTTCGACCACCTGACGGGTGGAGAATTCCGTGAGCGCGTCGCGCGCGATCTTGCGAAAGCCGTCGGTGTCGAGCTCATCCAGGGACAGGCCGATGATACGGCACCCGGGAATGAATCCCGCGCGCGACAGGTGAAACATGCCGGGCAGCAGCTTGCGCCGAGCCAGGTCGCCCGTGGCGCCTACGAGAACCACGACTTGCGGGAACTGCGGGCCCACGCCGAAAGGTATCTTTGCCACCGTTCGCATCCTCTGCAATGATTCGCGGGCAGGATAGCATCGGCCGGGCGCCGCCGTCAGGCAGGCGGCCGGTGCAGCAGTTCGACTTCGGGCTTCAACGCCGACCGCGTGCCCGCCCGCGGGGCGTTGCTGCGGCCGTGGTAGGTGTAGACCAGTGAGAATTTCACCGTATCGGTTTGATTCTTGCCGGCCGAGTGCAGGGTATTGCAATGGAAGAACACCGCGTCGCCCGGCGCGAGGCTGGGCGATTCGGCGGCGCGCAGCAGCCCGGCATTATCCGCGCGATCGCTGCGGAAGAATCTCGCCTCGTCGAACCGGCCGGCATCGAACACCATGCGGTTCGAACCCGGCACGAACCACAGCGCGCCGTTCTCGACCCGCTCCTCGCCGAGCGCAAACCAGACCGACACCAGATCCTCGCGCTCGAAAGACCAGTAGCGTATGTCGCGGTGCCAGTTCGTCAGGCTTCCATAGAGCGGATGCTTGGTCATCAGGCAATTGTGATGGGTGCGCGACATCAGCACAGGTTCACCGAAGTACGCTTCCATCCATTCGCGCAACGCGGGCGCAGTGCCCCACTGCGCGAATGCGCAGTCGCGGCCGTACGCATCGAGCAGCCGCCGTACGGTCTCGCCTCCGGCGGCCGCACGCGACGGCGGCGCGCCCGGATATTGCAGATCGGCTTCGAATTCCAGCGGCTCCGCGCGGGCGGCCAATTGCGCCCGTGCAGTTTCGTTGAGCCGCCTCAGTGCGTCAGCCGGCACGAACCGCGGTACCACGACATAACCCTTGTCACGCAGCTGTTCGATTTGCCCAGGTATCATGCGAGCCGGCGGACTCCCATGTCGCGCAGCACGTCGGCGACGGCGGCCACCGCCTGCTTCAGGGTACCGGGGCCGATGGCGCCGATGCAGCCCACGCGGAATGTATCCACCGCCGTCAGCTTTCCCGGGTACAGGATGAATCCGCGGTCGCGCACCCGATCATAGAACTGCTTGAAGTCGTATGCCGGATCGGGCGGCGCGTGGAAGGTGACGATGATCGGCGCCTGCAGAGCATCCGGCAGGAATGTCTTGAAGCCCAGCGCCCGCATGCCGGAGATCAGCGCCGCGCAATTCTCGGTATAGCGTGCCAGCCTGGCCGGCAGTCCGCCCTGCGCCCGGTATTGATCGATGGCGGCACGCAGAGCGGCGAGGACATGCGTCGGCGGCGTGAAGCGCCATTGTCCCGTCTTTTGCATGTACTGCCACTGGTCGACCAGATCCAAGGCCAGCGAGCCGCTGTTGCCGGCGCAGCGCTCCAGCGCCGCGCGCCGCGCGATGACGAAGCCCATGCCCGGCACTCCCTCGAGGCATTTCCCCGACGCCGCGACGAGGGCGTCGAAGCGGACGGTCCGGGCATCGATGGCGATGGCGCCGTAGGAGCTCATGGCATCGACGATCAGGCCGCGGCCGTGTTTCGCGACGATGGCCGCGATCTGCGGCAACGGGTTCGAGTATCCCCGTACCGGTCTCGCAATGCACCTGCGCGACGTGCGTGATCGCAGGATCGGCGGCCAGTGCGGCATCGATGCGCGAGGGATCCGCCGGCTCTTGCTCGCCGTGCGCCAGGACGACGGCCTCGCGGCCCAGATACCCCAGGATCCGCACGATGCGCTTGCAGTAGCTGCCGTTGTCCGGCACGAGCACCTTGCCTCCCCGGGGAACGAGCGTGCCGAGCGCGGCTTCCACCGCGAATGTCCCGCTGCCCTGCAGCGGCACACAGGCGTGCTCGCCCTGGGCATCGACGATGGCAACGAGATCACGGCATACCGTTGCGGTGAGTTCGTTGAAAGACCCGTCCCACGATCCCCAGTCCGAGAGCATGGCGGCCTTGGTGTCCGCCGAAGTGGTCAAGGGGCCGGGCGTCAGCAGAATCGGCGGCGTGGGCAGCGGTTGCATGTGGGTTCACCAGGGCAAAGAATAAGTCTTCGTGTTGCAGTAGCTCTTCATGGCCTCGAGCACGCCTTCCTTGAAGCCCAGCCCCGAGTCCTTGATGCCTCCGAACGGCGTGATCTCGAGGCGGTAGCCCGGGACCTCGCGCACGTTGACGCTGCCGACATGCAACTCCCGGATGAAGCGCGTGATCATGTCCATGCGGTTGGTGCAGAGCGAGGATGACAGGCCATAGGCAGTGCCGTTCGAGATGCGGATGGCCTCGTCCACCGTCTTGAAGCGGATCACCGGCGAGACCGGGCCGAAGGTCTCGTACCGCACCACCGTCATGTTCGGCGTGACCCGGTCCAGCACGGTCGGCGAGTAGAGCGCGCCGCGGCGAATATTGCCGGTGAGGAGCTTCGCGCCGTCCGCCACCGCCTCGTTCACCACGGCCTCGAACCGCCGCGCCGATGCCTCATCGATCACCGTGCCCATGTCCATGGCGGGATCGAAAGGATCGCCGTACTTGACGGCACGCGTCTTCTCCACCAGCAGTTCGACGAACCGGTCGGCCACGCTCTCCTGAATCAGCATGCGCTTCACGGCGGTGCAACGCTGACCCGAATTCTTGTAGGACCCGCTCACCGCCAGAGCGGCCGCTTCTTCGATGTCCGCATCCTCGAGTACGATGAGCGGATCGTTCCCGCCCAGTTCCAGCACCTGGCGCTTGTAGACGGCTTTGGCGGCAATGTGCTTGCCGATCGACACGCCGCCCGTGAATGTGATGAGGTCGACGTCCGCACTGGTCAGCAGCTCATCGGCGATCTCGGCCGGATCGCCGGTCAGCACCGAGAGCATTTCAGGCGGCAGCCCCGCCTCGTACAGGATGTCCGCGAGTGCAAAGGCGGTCAGCGGCGTCTTCTCGCTGGGCTTGAGCACGACCCGGTTGTTGGTGGCCACCGCCGGAGCCACCTTGTGGATCACCTGGTTCAGGGGATGGTTGAAAGGAGTGATCGCGGCAATGGCGCCCAGCAACGGCTCCTTCATGGTATAGACCTTGCGGCTCTTGCCATGCGCGGTGAGATCGCAGGAGAACACCTGCCCGTCGTCGACCAATGCCAGATTGGCCGCGAATAGCAGGACATCCGCAGCGCGGCCCACCTCGTACTGCGAGTCCTTCAGGCAGAGCCCCGACTCGAGCGTGATCAGGTGGGCGAGATCGGGCCGCCTGGAATCGATGATGGCGCCCGCCTTCATGAGGATTTTGTAGCGCTCGTGGCGCGTGAGCGTGGGCTTGAACCCGCCTGCGATGCTCAACGCGCGCTTCACATGACCGAGGCCGGCCTTGGGGACGGTACCGATCAATTCACCGTCATAAGGATGGCGGACCTCGATGACCCGGTCTGTGCGCACTTTCTCGCCCGCGATGCGCAGCGACTCATGTATCGGCCGGCGGGGAGCAGTGGGGGTGGCGCTGGCGGACATCGTCATCTACCCGAGCGGAGCGGCGAGGTTCAGCCCGAGGTCGAATGCATCGAAGTTGCGCCAGCGCCGAGTGTCAGGCTGCTTGCCGACGCTTCGATTGACGAGCAGCGGCACTTTCTGCTCCGAGGTGCCGCCGTGTGAACGCAGGGGAACATCGAGGCCGGACAGGTCATGCCGATCGCGGCTGGTGCCGATTACGGTGTCCCTTAGCGACACCACGACGAGATCGCCGATGCGATCGGCCGGCAGCTCGAATCGCTCCGCTGCCTCGGCGCGCGTCAATACGGTTTCGATTCCGGGAAGCTTCGCGATCCGTTCGGCCACCGCCTGTTCGATGCCCAGTGGGGGCAGGTACGCGAGTGCGAAGGAGCCGAGCGCACCGTGGTGCACGACATAGGGGTCGGTGATCGGCAGAATCACCCGCGCCTTGCCCTCCCCGAGCCAGGTATCGAGGACGTCCTGCAGGTAGATCACATTGGGCTGGCCATCGGCGGCGTGCTTGGCGTTCATGCCGTGATCGGCGGTGAGGACGATGGTGGCCCCCAATTCGTCGAGCCGCGCGAGATTCCGATCGATCATCGCGTAGAAATCGTTCGCCGCCGGCGTGCCGGGGGCGGCCTTGTGCTGGATGTAGTCGGTGGTGGACAGGTACATCAGATCAGGCCGCTCGCGCTCCATGAGCTTGACGCCCGCGACGAAGACGAATTCCGACAGCGCCGCGCTATATACCGAGGGCACCGGCATGCCGACGCGGCCGAGCACGTTCTCTATGCCGTTCTCGGCCAAGGTGACCTGGTCGGCCTTTTCGGACGAGAAGCAAATGCCCTGCATCCGATGCCCCAACAGCTTGCGCAGCTTGTCCTTCGCCGTGATCACGGCCACTTTGGCGCCGGCCGCGGAGAACGCCGCGAGAATGGTTCCGGCGCGCAAATGGCGCGGGTCATTCATCATGACTTCTTCGCCGCTCTCCGGATCGACGAAATAGTTGCCGCATATGCCGTGCACCGAGGGCGGCACGCCCGTCACGATCGACAGATTGTTGGGATTGGTGAAGCTCGGCATGACGCAGTCGGCCATGAAACAAGTCCCGGCCCCCCCGAGCAGCCTGCCGAGAAAGGGCGCCGCCCCGGCGGCCACGGCAGCCGTGATGTACTCGAACTGACAGCCGTCGACACAGACGACGACCAGCGGACGCTGCATCCAATGGTAGGTTCGGCCGTTCACGGTAAGGTCGGTGGGCATGTTCTACTCCGCGGCGGCGGCCGCCTTGTGCATGCGGGCGCGGTTCACCACCGGCTCGTTATAGCTTGAACAGAGTTTAGCATTATTGCAGATCGTTGATGCGACGCGGGTCATCGGTCGCGATAGCGCACCAACGCGTCGCCCAGTGCGGCCTTCAAGGGTCCGAGCCAGGGCTCGTAGTTCTTCCACTGATCCAGCCCCTCGCGAAAGATGGGCCGCCGCACCTGCTCCGAGCTCGCCGTGCGTATGCTGCGCTCGGTCTTATGAAACTCCACGCAGCCCGGCTCGAACTCCAGGCCGCAGAAGTCGAGAATCCGCCGCACATTGCCTTCGAGGTCATCGACCACGTGCTCGTGCTCGACCCTGAGAATCTTTCGCGGAAGCACGCTTTCCCAGTGCCGCATCAACTCGAGATACGTGCGGTAGTAGCGCGCGATGTCCTCGATGCTGTAGGTGAACTCCTGCCCGGAGGCGAACAATTGCTTCAGATTGCTGAAACAGCAGGCCATGGGCTCGCGGCGCGCGTCGATGATCTTGGCGTTCGGCAATATCAGGTGAATCAGGCCTATATGCCTGAAGTTGTTCGGCATCTTGTCGATGAAGTACGGCTTGCCTGTCCGGTAAGCGCGGGTATCGCGGAGGTATTTTTCGCCCAATCGCAGCAACTCCTCGCGGCTCAAGCCCGTCAGAGCGCCGGGGTAGCGTGGGTGCTCCAGATCCGGATCGCGACCCTGAAGATCCAGCGCCATCCGGGGAATGTCCGCCAGTTCCTGGGTACCCTCGACCCGCGAATGCGAAGCGAGGATCTGTTCGAGCAAAGTGGACCCGGCGCGGGGCAGCCCGACGATGAAAATCGGGTCCGGATCCCTTGCACCGGCGCCGGCGTGGCGCGCAAAGAGTTCGGCGGTGCATGTCTCGGTCTGCAAATGGGTGTTGCGTTCGATGATCTCGGGGCGATAGCGGCTTTCCGATCTCTTGAATGCATTGCCGCGCTCGTAGTAGCGGAAGGATTCTTCGAACCGACCCGTATCCTCCAAGGCCTTGCCGAGGGCGAAGCACAAATGATAGCGGTCGACCAGCGCGGTGCCGGGCGCAGATTCCTCGGCGCGCATGCTCGCGATCTCGCCTTCGCCGAAGCGATAGGTCTTCAAGTTGGCGAGGCTCCAATACGCATCGCCGAAATTCGGGCGGGCGGCCGCGGCGGCACGGTAGGCCTCGATGGATTCCGGTTGCCTTCCCATGGTCTTGAGCGAATGGGCGATCGACAGGTGCAGATCGGCCGTCTGCGGCGAGTCGAGGAGAAGCTCGCGATAAATCTCGATGGCCCTCTCGTGTTCCCCAAGACCCACGATCGCCGTCGCGTACTGCGTGAGGTAGGTTCGGTTCTCGGGCTCGAGCTTGAGCAGTTTCTCGAGTTCCTCGCGCGCGCGCAGATACTTATGGCGCCCGAGCAGCACGCGGCCATAGTCGTAGCGGGCCGCCTGATAGCCGGGCGCGAGCTCGAGGACGGCCTCGAGCAGAATCTCCGCGTCGTCCAATACGTCGCGCTCAATCCCTATTCGGGCGAGCAGCCGCATGCCCTCGACGTGATCGCCGTGCTTCAGCAGGAACGCACGGACCATGTTCTCGGCAAGCAGCCATTCACCGTCGGAAAACAGGCCCGTGGCCGTCAGGATCTCCGGCGGAAGATCCTTGAGCGTGGCGACATGCGCGGCCGCCGTGCGCTCGTTCTCGGGCTGGCCCGTCATTCGGTACAAGCCCTCGAGCAAGCGCCAACTCGCGGGCAGCGCGGGATTGATGTTCACGCCCCTCAAGAAGGACTCGATCGCCTGCGGGGCGTCCCGCAAAGCCACGAAGCAATGGCCGCGTTCCTGATACAGGCGGCTGAACCTCGGATGAAGCTCTTCGAGGCGCTCGAGAACCTGCAGCGCCTCCGGAATCTTGCCCAGGAACCGCCGGCTCACCGCAATCAGGTAGAGCACGTCGCGGTTTTCAGGCACCTGGACGGCGAGGGCTTCGGCGGCACGCAGGGCCCCCGCATAGTCGCGGCTTTTCAGCAGTTCGCGCGCGCGGCGAACTTCCAGTTCCACCGGAGAAGGCGTCGTCGGATCGGGGGCTGTAGGGTCCACGGGGCTCTGATGGTAACGGCGGGTATCGTGTCCCGCCCCTGGATTCTACTGCAGCGGACCCAGGGCCGGCGCGCGTCATGTCCCATGTGGCTCCTCGCCGAGTGCCTCGCGCAGCGGCCCGATGAACCGTTCGTAACGGCGCCACCGGCCGACCGAGCCCTTGCCGATGGGCTGGCGCACCTGCCAGTTGCTCGCGGTCAGGACCGGCCGCTCGGTGCGGTGGAACTCGAGGCAGCGCGGATCCCACGGCAGCCCGATGTGCGCGAGCATCCGGCGGGTCCAGCCTTCGGGATCGTCGACGAGGTCCTCGTAGCGGACTTCGAGCAGCGTCTGCGGCGGCAGCACGGAGCGCCAGTGCGCCATCAGGCGCCGGTACTCATGGTAGTAATGCGCGAGGTCGCCGAAGTCGGTCGCGTAGGGATGCGCGGCTGAGAATCCCTGGAAGTAGATCGACAGGCACGTGTCGAGCGCATTGCGCTCGAGATGAATGAACCGGGCACCCGGTAGCGCCGCGTGAATGAGGCCGGCGTTCCTGAAGTTGACGGGCAGCTTGTCGACGACGCGAGTCGCGTCGGGTGCCTGCGTGGCGAGCCCCTCCAGGTAGGCACGGCCGAACTCGGCGATCATCGCAGCACGCTGCTCCGGCTTCCGCACGCTGCTCTGGGTTCACAGCACGCTGCTCTGGGTTCACAGCACGCTGCTCTGGGTTCGCCGCGCGCTCGGCGTCCGCCGCAAAGATCCAGTAGAGCAGCTCGCCCGCGCCATGGACCTGCGGGTGCGAGGCGAGAATCTGTTCGGTCAGGCTCGTGCCCGACCGCGGCATTCCGACGACGAATACCGGGCGATCGGAGGCAAGTCCTCCCGGCCGCAGGGACGCGAGCGCATTTCGATCGAAGGCCGCGAGAGTCCGCGTGACCCGCTGCGTCATCTCGGCGCGGTCGTAGCGTAATCGGCTGCGGCGGGCGATCTCGTTTCCCATGCGATGATGCCGGAAAGCCGCATCGGGGTCATCGACGTCATCGTAATACTTGCCCAGCGCATGGTGCAGGTTGATGGCATGTGCTACGGCTAAGCCGCGTGCCAGCACGCGCTCCGCGGCATCGCGCCACGGCGCGTCGGCCGGGCTCATCTTGCGCAACGTAGTGAGGCTGGCCAGCGCCTCGGGAAGCCCCGGATCGATGGCCAAGGCTTGGCGCAGCCAGTCCTCGGCCTCATCGAAACGGCCATGGTCGATGGCGAGGCTGCCGAGCAGCGCGAGCGTGTCGGCAGCGTCAGGGCGCAGCGCGAACGCCCGCCGCGCACTCGCCTGCGCATCCGCGAGCCGCCCGAGGGCTCGCTCGACCATGGCATGCGCCGTGTGAAGCGCGGCATGATCCGGGGCGATCTCGAGTCCGGCGCGGTAGGCCGCATCGGCCTCATGCAAGGCATTCAGCGCAAGCAGCGAGTTGCCGAGGTGCAGGTGCGCTTCCGGCAGCCGTCGATCGAGCTCGATCGCCCGCCCGCAGTGCTCGATCGCGGCGCGGAAGTCGCCGAGGCAATGCAGCACATGACCGAGGTTGGCGTGCAGCCGCGCATTATCCGGCGTCCGGCCGAGCAAGTCGCGATAGCAGCTTGCCGACGCCTCGTAGCGCCCGAGCCCTGCCAGCAGGGTCGCAAACTCATCGAGGGCGGCGACGCTCGGGTTGCGCGCCAACAGCCGCTCGTAGTGGGGGATCGCCTCCGCTGCGCGACCCGCGGCGGTCAGCGCACGCGCGAGTTGCGTCACGGCGGCGTCAAATTCGGGGCGCAGCTCAATCGCCCTTTGCAAGCTGTGGATCCCCGCTTCCGTTTCGCCGGTCTCGAGAAGCGCGCTGCCGAGATTGCGGTGAGCCTCGGCGAGTCCGGGTTCGAGCGCAATCACGCGCCGGTACCCCGTGATGGCCGCCGCGAGCGCGCCGCGAGCACGCTCCGCGTTGGCGAGATTGCCAAGGGCCGCAGCGAAGCGTGGCCGAAGCGCGAGCGCGCGCTGGCAGCTCGCGATCGCGGCGTCCGCCCGTCCCAGCCGCAGCAGCACTTCGCCCAAGTCGTTATGCGCGTCGGCGAACTCGGGACGCAGAGCGGTCGCGCGCCCGAAGCTCTCGGCTGCCCGCTCGAGCAGGCCACGCTCCTCGAGCGCCTGGCCCAGCAGATAATGCACCTGAGCATCGCCCGGCAGCGGCTGTTTCGAGCGGCGCGACGCATCGGCCGCCAGTCTTGCCGCAGCAGTGCTTGTATTTGCGGCCGCTGCCGCAGGGGCACGGTTCGTTGCGTCTGAGCGGCGCAGTCATGGGCATCCGATAGATAGAGGGTGGGCATCGCTGCCCACCCTCCAGTCTAGCGCAACCCTGCCCTGCACGACTAGAACTTCATGCCCACCTTCACGCCCAGCACCCGCGGCCTCAGCGGCACCTGCGACTCGATGAACTGCGCGGACGAGGTGAACAGGCTCGCGTCGGAGTTGCCGAGGTTCGTGCCGTAGGCCTGGACATACCACTGGTCCTTGGCGATGCCGAGGGAGGCGTCATACGTGGTGTATGCCGGCTGGTCGTATCGCAGCCACGTCGTCGTCGGCACGGTGACTCCTGCGCCGGACTGGAAGCTGCTCGGCTCGTTCTGCATGTCGCCGACGTGCTGCGCGCCGACCGTGAAGAACATCTTGTAATCGTTGACGTGCCAGTCGTAGCGCGCGCGCAGGTTGTACTCGATGGTCGGCGAGAAGGCCGGCGTTGCGCCGACGGTCCCGAGCGGGTTTTGCAGCGGCACGTTCTCGCTCAGCGCCGGCGACCAGACCTGCGTGATGCAGCTGCCGATCGGCGTCGGGTTATTCGCCACCGTGTTCGACGACGTGATGCACGGCGAGTTCGTCTCCGAGGCGTTGTTGTGCGAAATCGAACCCTGCAGCGTCAGGCCCGTCGGTGACCCGCGCGACGATCTGCAGCTCGGCGCCCTTGATCCGATAGTCGGGTCCCGCCACGCCGAACGTCGTGTTGCCGAAGATGGGCGGGTTGTAGATCAGCGTCTGGACGTTCTTCCAGTCCATGATGTACGCCGAGCCGTTGACCTGCAGCCGGTGGTCCAGCCACTCCGTCTTCCAGCCGATCTCGTTGTTGACCAGCGTGTCCGGCGGATACGTATAGGGCTTGTTGTACTGCTTGACGAGCGTCGGATTCGCATCCGGGCCGACCGTCGGCACCTAGTCGCCGGTGGCATTCTGCGATCCACGTCGATCTTGACCTCGGCGCTGTTCTTGCGGTTGCCGGCGCCCGGGCGGAAGCCCTGCGAGAACGTGTAGTAGACCATCGCGTCCGGCGTGACGTGCCAGGTCAGATTGCCGCGGCTCTTGAACCCGCTGTAGGTCGCATCGTGAGTCGCGTCGGTGAGCGCGGAGCCCACGCATTGGCCGTTCGGGATACCCGCGCATCCGGTGCTCGTAGAGTACTGCGAGCCCTTGAAGGTCTCCTTGTAGTGGTAATAGCGCGTCCCGCCGGTCAGCGTCAGCACCTTCGGGATCAGGTCGTAGTCGATCGAGGTGAAGAACGCGGTCTGCTTGTAGCCGCGCTCGAGGTCCTCGCCGAACGCGACATTGTCGTTGCGCTCGGTCGGATCGATCGCCGCGTACCCGGGAGCGGGAATCACGTTGCCGACGCACGCCTGTGTACCCGCCTGCATAGAGCGCGAGGTTCGCCGGAGTACAGGACGGGATCGTCTTGTACAGGAAGTTCATGTCGTCCTTGATGTCGAAGTCCTCCCAGAACGCGCCGACGAGGCCCCGCAGCCGCCAATCGTCGGGCGTGCTGAGCCGCAGCTCATGGCTCTGGTGCGTGGTTTCGACGTGGTCCTGCCAGGACATGACCGGCGAGTAACAGGTCAGCGGACCCACTCCCTTGCCGATGGGGGCGCCGCCGCCGGCGCAGCTGTAGTAGAACCCGCCCGCCGAACGCGTGTAGTTCGTGTAATCGGCCGCATTGTCGATCGTGCGGTCGAGGTAGCCGCCCGTGTATACCAGCTTGAGATCGCCGACCTTGCCGTTGAGCGGTCCAGGACGTGTTCTCCCACTTGTCCTTGTCGTAGGACGGCGTGAACGAAGTCTCCTGCCACGGGCCGAGCGGCGTCTCCTGCGAACTGAGCGGGAACTGCTCGTCCACGCCCTCCGCGTCCATGTACTGGTAGCTCTGCTGGATCAGCAAGTTCCAGTCGTCGTTGATCTGCCAGAGCGCCGAGGCACGGATGCCTTGGTAGGTCACCGGGTTCTGCGCCCTCCCGGCGATGATTGTAGTTGTTGGCAGTTGCCGCGTCCGCCGGGTAGGGGAGGTGATAGGAAACGGTGCCCGGATCCGTCGGGAAGCGCGTGAACTGGCTGGGGACATTGTCGATGTAGCCGCCGCGGCGATCGTTGTAGATGACCGCACGAACGGCCAGCGTATCCTGGATCAAGCGGCAGATTGATCACCGCGGTGATCGCGGTGTTGGGATCGCCATGGGCGGTCGTGCCGTAGGAGGCATCCGCACTGCCCTCCGTGACGTTCAGCTTCGGCTTGTTCGTGATGTAGCGGATCGCGCCCGCCTCGGCGCCGCCGCCGAACAGCGTGCCCTGCGGACCTTCGAGCACCTCGATGCGTTCCATGTCCGCCATGTAGACATCGACATTGCGCGCCGGGAACGTCATCGACTGATCGTCCAGGTAGGTCGCGACGTTCGGGAACGGATCGATGGCCGCGCTCGACTGGTTGCCGGCAAAGCCGGCGCTCAGGCCGCGCATGTAGATGTTGCCCTGGCCCGGGCCGTTCGAGCTGAAGGTCACGTTCGGCAGGTACTTGAGGACATCGTCGAAGGTCGTCACGTTCAACTGACCGAGTTGCTCGCCCGTGAGCGCCTGGATCGTGACGGGGACGTTTTGAATCGACTCCGTCCGGCGCTGCGCGGTCACGTGATTTCCTGAATCCCTTCGGATTCGGTGGTGTCTGCCGCGGGCGCGGCGTGCGCGATTCCCAAGCCTGATCCGCTCAAGATCGCGGCAATCGCATAAGACAGCTTTGGATTTGAGTTCATTTAGTTACATCCCTTCATTTTTTGAACTCAGGTCGGTCGGTATGGCATCGGCCAAGCAAAGCCAATAAGTCTGCAGTCCGGTACCCGGTCATACAGATGGGTCAACGATCGCGCACCGACGCCCGCGAGCATGCCCGACGGCGCCGCAACGCAGCAAATCTCGAATTCATCCCTGGTGTCTTTTTACAACGATTGATCGCGAACTGCAAAATGTTAAAAGCCGAAAGTTGCAAAATGGTGACATTCGAATGGTCGCCGGACCTCCTTCGCCTTAGGGCATGATTGGCGCCCCGATCCCGAAGGACCCTGCACCACCATGAAGCAGATCGCCGAACCCGCCCGCTCGATCGACGTCGTTCTGGAAACCGATGTTCTCGTGGTCGGCAGCGGCCCGGGGGGTCTCGCCGCGGCGCTCGCCGCCGCGCGCGCCGGCGCTCGCACGGCCTTGATCGACCGCAACGGCTGTTTCGGCGGCAACATCACCCAGGTGGGAGTCGAGGGCTTCGCCTGGTACCGCCATGAGCACACGGTGGACTGCGAGGGCATCGGCATCGAGTTCGAAGAGCGCGCCAAGGCCATGGGGGCGGCGATGCCCGAGCCTCAGTCCTTGAGCCACGCGCTCGACGCCGAGATGTTCAAGTGGGTGGCCGACGTGCTGGTGCAGGAAGCCGGCGTCACGCCGCTGCTGCACCGTCTCGGCGTGGCGCCCATCATGGAGAACGGCGCGATCCGCGGTGTCATTACCGAGAGCAAGGCGGGCCGCGAAGCCATCCTCGCCAAGCGCGTGATCGACGCCACCGGGGATGCCGACATTGCCACCCGCGCCGGGGCGCCGGTGCGCAAATCGCCCAAGGAAGAGATGATGGCGGTGTCCGTCATGTTCTCCATGAGCGGAGTCAACAAGAAGGAATTCATCGACTCCGTGAAGGCCGATCCTCAGACCTATGCCGACTGGTCGGGGAACGGCGAATGGGACTATGAGACCACCGGCAAGGAAGACCAGCTGTTCTCCCCGTTCCTGCGCAAGCCGTTCGAGAAGGCGCTCGAGGCGGGCATCATCCCGCCGAGTCTGAAAACGATTGCCGGCACCTGGGGCACGGTCACCGATCAGGGCGACCTGACGTATTTGAATCTCGTGCACGTGCCCGGAATCGACGGCACCGACCCGGCGGATCTGACCATCGGCGAGATGCGCGGGCGCCGCGAGGCCATCTATGCACTCGAGGCGCTGCGCGGCTTCATGCCGGGCTGCGAGCATGCCAAGCTGCGCAATTTCGGCATGACGCTCGGCGTCCGCGACACCCGCAAGATCGATGCGCTCTACAATCTCACCGGCACCGATGTGCGCGAGCAAGGCCGTTTCGACGACGCCATCGGCATCTTTCCCGAGTTCATCGACGGCTACGGAATCCTGATCCTGCCGACCACCGGGCGCTACTGGCACGTGCCGTACCGCGCTCTGGTGCCCAAGGGCGTCGGCAATCTGCTCGTCGCCGGGCGGTGCATCGGCGGCGACAAGGTCTCGCACGCATCGGCGCGCAACATGATGTGCTGCGCCGTGAGCGGCCAAGGCGCGGGGGTCGCGGCGGCCGTATCGCTGCAGCGTGAGGAAGCGTTCGATCAACTGAACATCGCAGCGGTGCAGAAGGAACTTGCGCGGCAGGGCGCGCGCTTCCGGTGAATCAAGCCGCGGCCGGGCTCGACGACAGCCGCGGCGGCGGCAATTCGCGGCTGCGCTGGTGGGTGCTGGCGTTGGCCGCGATCGCCGTATCCAGCAGCTACTACAATGACGATGTGATCGGCCCGATCGCCGATCTATTGCATCGGCAACGCGGGTTCAGCCAATCGCAGCTCGGCATGCTGAACGGCGTCATCAGCATCCCCAACGTGTGGCTTGCGCTCATCAACGGCGTGCTGATCGACCGTTACGGAGCCGCGCGCGTCGCGCTCTGGTCGGCGGCGTTCGCGGTGCTCGGCGCGGCGCTCACGGCGGTCGGCACGCCGTACGGGCTCATGGTGGCCGGCCGTTTCGTCTTCGGCGTCGGCGAAGGAGCGATTTTCATAGCGCTGGTCGCAGGCCTTGCGCAGTGGTTCTCGCGCAGCGGCATTGCGCTCGCCACGGCGCTTTACTTGAGCCTCGCCCGCGTCGGCTCCTACGCCGTGGACACCTCGACGGCATGGGCAAGCCCTCTCTACGAGCGCGGCTGGCAGCCGCCCCTGTGGCTGGGCGCGGGCATTGCCGTTGCAGGGCTGGTCGCGGCGCTGCTGTACTACGGGCTCGACCGGCGGCACCGGCCGCGGGCGCCGACCGCCGCTGCCGCGGGCGGCGAGCGGGTGGACTGGCGGCACCTGCTGAAATTCGATCGGTCCTACTGGTACATCCTCGGGTTGCACGTGCTCTATGCCGCCGTATTCTTCCCGTTCCGAACGACCTACGTCATCGAGTATTTCCAGCACGTCAAGGGACTCGACCCTGAGCCAGGCCGGAGTGGCCAACAGCTGGGTGTTCTTCGCGGCCATCTTTGCCACGCCGTTCTTCGGCCTGCTCGCGGACCGGTTCGGACATCGCGCGCTGATGCTGATTTTCGGCACGCTGTTGCTGCCGCTGACGTTCATGGTGCTGGGGCTGACCCACCTGAATCTTTGGGTGTCGACCGTCATGATGGGCATCAGCTTCTCGCTGGTGCCGGCGGTCATCTGGCCCGCCACGACACTGATCGTGGAGCCGCGTCGCCTGGGCACCGCGCTGGGCCTGATCACGCTGATTCAGGCGCTGGGCATGGCGGCATCCAACCTTGCGGCGGGCTGGCTCGCGGACACGGCGGGCGCCGGAGCGGAAAACCCGGCCGGATATGCGGTCATGATGTGGTTCTTCTTTCTGCTCAGCCTGGTTGCGCTGTCCTCGGCCGTGCTGCTCTGGCGCCGTGAAACGGGTCCCCACGGCCATGGCCTCGAAGATGCGCGCGAGGAGCGGGCAGAACTGCGTCCCATGCCCGCAGCCTGACCGGGCCGCCTTTAGCCCCGCGGCCCGGCCACTCCGCGCGGCGACATTTCAGATGATCACCGGATGTCAGGGAATTTCTTTGCGGCTAAGCCGTCTTACTCTAGACTCTCGCGGTTGCGCGGTCAGGCGGCGAAAAACAAAGAGGAAATCGGCATCATCCGGCGATTCTCAACCGATTCTTTATGAGCCTGGCAGGTAAATCGCCCGTGCTGCACTTGCGTCGCGGGCCTGGGTCTGTTGCTCCTTGCCGGCTGCGCGGTGGGTCCCAACTTCAAGAGACCTGCGGCCTCCGGATGTCGGCGGCTACACCGCCCATCCGCTCTCGAGCCACCGCCGCAACGGCAAACGTCTCCGGCGGAGAAGCCCAACGCTTTGCCGAAGGAAGCGACATTGCCGCGGACTGGTGGACCTTGTTTCATTCCAAGCCGCTCAATGAGCTGATCGAACTGTCGCTCGCGAACAATCACGACCTCAAGGCGGCGCAAGCGGCATTGTCGGTGGCGAGAGAAAATGTCCTGGCGCAGCGGGGCGTTTACTACCCCAGTGTCGCGGCAGACTTCTCGGCCAGCCGCCAGAGGCAATCGGGGCAGATTGCGCCCGCGCTCAATTCGAACGCCTTTCTATACAATCTTTTCACCCCGCAGGTCAGCGTCTCCTATGTGCCCGATGTTTTCGGCCTGAACCGCCGGACCGTCGAGTCATTGCAGGCGCAGGAACAGGAAGTGCGCTTTCAAATGATCGCGACCTACACCACGTTGACCGCCAATGTGGTGGTCACGGCGATTCAGGAGGGCTCGTTGCAGATGCAGATCGACGCGACCCGCCAACTCATCGACATCAATTCCAACATGCTCCAAATCCTGCAATATCAATTTGCCAAAGGCTATGCCAGCCGGCTCGGATGTGGCCGCGCAGGAATCGCAGCTCGCGCAAGTCGCCGCCACGCTGCCGCCGCTCCTCAAGCAGCTGGCGCAGCTGCGAGACCTGCTGGCGGTTCTGGCCGGCCGGTTTCCGAGCCAGGCGCCGGCGGAGAAATTCGAGCTTTCGAGCCTGCAATTGCCGCAGGAACTGCCGGTGAGCCTGCCCTCGGCAGCTCGTGGCGCAGCGTCCGGATGTGCTGCAGGCCGAGGCCAACCTGCACGACGCCAGCGCCAAGATCGGCATCGCCATCGCGAATCGGCTGCCGAATATCGTACTGACCGCGAATGCCGGCAGCTCGCGCGGTGGCCATGAGTCAGCTGTTCACCTCGGGCACGGGCTTTTGGGGCGTGGGCGCGGCGGCGACGGCGCCGATTTTCCAGGGCGGAACACTGCTGCATCAGGAGCGCGCCGCAAAGGCGGCCTACGCGCAGGCGGCTGAACAATATCGCAGCACGGTTCTGACCGCCTTTCAGAATGTCGCCGACACCTTGACGGCGCTCGAACAGGACGCCGAGGCCTTGAAGGCGGCCGCGGCCGCCGCGGATGCCGCCAAGGTCACCCTGGATTTGGCCCAAGCGACAATGGCAGGACGGCTACGCCGGCTATCTCGCGCTGCTGAGCGCCGAACAAGCCTATCAGCAGACCCGGATCAACCTGGTGCAGGCGCAGGCCAATCGTTATGCCGATACGGCGGCGTTGTTTCAGGCGCTCGGCGGCGGCTGGTGGCACCGCGCGGATTTGGCGACGGAGAATCATGAAAAATAAATTGTTTTGCGGCAGCCCCTCGCCGGGATCGTCGCAGCGGATTTGCGCGACTGCTGGCAGCGGCCGCCGCGGTCGTGGCAATCGCTGTCCGGTCACCGGCTGTTCGAGGAAAAGCGACGCTACCCCGACATCGGCCGCGGCGGCCGGCAATGTGACGCTGACGGCGGCTCAGCGGCAGAACATCCGCCTCTACACCGTCGAGCCGTCCAAATTTCACAAGACCATCGAGACCACCGGGGTCGTCGATTTCGACAACGATCAGGCCACCAGCGTGCTGGCGCCCTTCTCCGGTCCGGTGTCGCGGCTGCTGGTTTCCCTCGGGCGACCAGGTCAAGAAAGGAGATCCGCTGGCGGCGGTGGATTCGCCCGACTTTGCGGCCGCCATCAGCGCCTATCGCAAGGCGCTCGCCACCGCCAAGACCGACCGCCGGCTTGCCGACCTGGACAAGGATCTGCTCGCAGCATGATGGCGTCGCGCAGCGCGAAGCGGAGCAGGCGGAAACCGACGCCGTCAACGCCGAGGCGGACCGCGACGCCGCCCTGCAGGCGCTCGTCTCGCTGAATGTTCCAGCCGCAGACCATCAAGGACATTCAGGAGGGCCGGCCCGTTTCGCGCGCTCGAGGGCATGATTCGCTCGCCGATCGCGGGAACCGTGGTGGAAAAACTGATCACGCCCGGAGAACTGCTGGAGGCGGGCACCACGCCGTGCTTTACCGTGGCCGACCTGTCGCGCGTCTGGGTCATGGCGCAGATTTTCGGTTCCGACCTGGCGTCGGTCAGCGTCGGCGATCCGGCCGAGGTGGTGACCGGCATCGGTGCGAATGACTTTTCCGGAACGGTGGACAACATCTCGGCGCTGGTGGATCCCGACACCCGTTCGGTGGTGGTGCGCGTGGTCGTCGAAAATCCGCGGCGACTTTCTGAAGAAGCAGATGTACGTCCGCGTGCTGATTCAGGCCCGCCAGGAAAGCACCGGACTGCTGGTCCCGGTGTCGGCGATCTTGCGCGACGATGAGAACCTGCCGTTTGTCTATCGTCGCCCAGTCCGACGGCAGCTTCGCGCGGCAGCATGTGACCTTGGGTTATCGCACCGGCGATCAATACGACATCGCCGACGGCCTCAAGGCCGGCGATCGAGATCGTGGTCGACGGGGGCATCTTCGTTCAGTTCATGCAAAATCAATGAGCGACCCATCTGCCTCCGAGCGAATCCGCGCCGCGCAGCCGCTTCGATCATGAACCGGATCGTGGCCTCCTCGCTGCGGCAGCGCTTTCTCGTCGTCCTCATGACGCTGCGTGCTCATCGGCGCCGGATCGCGCTCGCTGGATCGCCTGCCGGTGGATGCCTATCCCGATCTGTCGCCGCCGATGGTCGAGATCATCACCCAATGGCCCGGGCACGCCGCCGAGGAAGTGGAGCGGCTGATCACGGTGCCCGTCGAACGGAGATGAACGGCATTCCGCAGATGACCACGATCCGCTCGATCTCGCTCTACGGATTGTCCGATGTCATCCTCACCTTTCAGACCGGCACGGATAATTACTTCGCCCGCCAGCAGGTGTTCAACCGGCTGGGCGATCTCAGCCTGCCGACCGGCGTGACGCCCTTCGGTGTCGCCGATGTCCGCGCCTTCCGGGTCTCATCTATCGCTACGTGCTGCAAAGCCCCGACCGCTCGCCGATGGAACTCAAGACCTTCGAGGACTGGACCGTCGAACCCGCAATACAAATCCGTTCCCGGCGTGGCGGATGATTCGGGATTTGGCGGCGGCACCATGCAATACCAGGTGCTGCTCGATCCGGCGAAGGTCGCCGCGGTCGGCTTGTCGGTGCACGCAGGTGGAGAGCGCCCTGACGGCCAACAACGGCAATGCCGGCGGCGGGTTCTATTCGCAAGGCGGCCAGTTCTACTACGTGCGCGGCATGGGGCGCCTGGACACGTTGGAAGACATCGGCAACGTGGTGCTGGCGGTGCATAACGGCACCCCGGTGCTGGTCAAGGACGTCGGCCGCGTGGTCATCGGCATCGCCCCGCGCCTGGGCGAGTTCGGCTACGAGAAACAGGACGACGCCGTGGAAGGCGTCATCCTGCTGCGCACGGGCGAGAAGACTCAGGACGTGCTGAAGCGGGTCGAGGCCAAGACCAAGGAACTCAACGATGAAATCCTGCCCAAGGATGTCAAAGTCCTTCCGTTCTACGACCGCAGCGATTTGATCGACGCTGACGACGCAGATCGTGGAGCGAAACCTGCTGCGCGGCATGGTGCTGGTCGTCGTGGTCCTCATATTTTTTCTCTACGATTTTCGCGCCGGATTGATCGTCGCCGTCAGCATCCCGCTGGCGCTGCTGTTCGCGTTCATCTGTCTCGATCTGCAAAACGCCTCGGCCAATCTGCTCTCCATCGGCGCGGTGGATTTCGGCATCCTGGTGGATGGCGCGGTCGTGATGGTGGAAAACATTTTCCGCCAGATCGCGGCGCGCAAGGGAACGCCGCTCAACGTCAAGGAAATCATCCGGGATGCGGCGGCGGAGGTGGATCGCCCGCTGTTCTACGCGGTCGCGGTGATCGTGGCCAGCTTCCTGCCGATCTATGTGCTGTCCGGGCCTTCCGGCACGCTGTTCAAGCCGATGGCGGACACGATGGTTTTCGCGCTGATCGGCTCCTTGATCGTCACGCTGACATTGCTGCCGGTGCTGTGTGCGTGGTTCATGCGCAAGGGCGTGCGGGAGCGGCGCAATGCCGCTTTCGAAGCCATCAAATCGGTCTACGCCAAGGGCCTCGATTTTTGTCTCGCGCATCCCTGGGGGACGACATTCGCCTCGGCCATTCTGCTGGCGCGGTTCGCTGCTGCTCATTCCCCGCATCGGCGCCGAGTTCATGCCGCAACTGGATGAAGGCGCGCTGTGGGTGCGCGCCACGATGCCCTACACCATCTCGTTCGACGAATCGGCGAAGATCACGCCCAAGGTGCGCGACATTTTGCGCTCCTTTCCCGAAGTCACCACGGTCGCCTCGGAACTGGGCCGGCCCGACGACGGCACGGATCCGACCGGCTTTTTCAACGTCGAGTTTTACGTCGATCTGAAGCCCTACTCGCACTGGACCGGCGCTTATCGCACCAAAGCCGGCGCTGATCGAGGCCATCAACAAGAAGCTCGAGGCATTTCCCGGAATCATTTTCAACTACACCCAGCCGGCGGAAGATGCGGTGGACGAGGCGGAAACGGGCTTGAAAAGCGCCCTGGCCGTCAAGGTCTTCGGCTCCGATCTGGATACGCTGCGAAAAGAAGGGCAAAGCCATCAAGCAGATCCTGGAGCGCGTGCGCGGCATCCGCGATGTGACCCTGGTGCAGGAACTCGGGCAGCCCAGCCTGACCATCAAGATCGATCGCGCCAAGATCGCCCGTTACGGATTGAACGTCGCCGACATCAACGGCTTGATTCAGACGGCCATCGGCGGCGACGTGGCCACCCAGGTGGTGCAGGAGGAAAAGCAGTTCGATCTCGTCGTGCGCCTCGAGCAGCAATACCGGGACAATCCGCGAGGAAATCGGCAACATCCTGGTGCGCGACGCCCGGCGGACAGCAAATTCCGCTCAAGGAATTCGCGGACATCCAGGTGACCAGCGGCGCCTCCTTCATTTACCGCCAGGACAATTCGCGCTACATCGGCGTGCAGTTCTCGGTGGAAGGACGCGATCTGGCCGGCGCGGTGGACGATGCCATGCAGCAGGTCAACCAGAAGGTCACCTTGCCGCAGGGCTACCGTCTGGATTGGGGCGGCGAATACACGGAATACACGGCTTCGCGCGCGCAAATGAATGTCATTCTGCCGCTGACCCTGTTCCTGATTTTCCTGCTGCTGTTCGCGCTCTACAGCAATTTCAAATTCCCGTTCATCACCGTGCTCGGCGTGGTGCTGTCGGCGCCGGTGGGCGGCATCGTGGCGCTGTGGATCACCGGCACGCCGTTTTCGGTCTCCTCCGGCATCGGCTTCCTGGCCTTGTTCGGCGTCTCGGTGCAGACCGCGGTCGTCTACATTTCCTATGTCAACGAGCTGCGCCGCGGCGGCACCCCGGTCGCCGAGGCCATTCGCGAAGGCGCGATCCTGCGGCTTGCGTCCGATCATGATGACCGCGCTGGTGGCGGCATTGGGCCTGTTGCCGGTGGCGCTGGCCACCGGTGTCGGCACGGACACTCAGCGGCCGTTTGCCCTGGTCATCGTCAGCGGCTTGTTCACGCGGCTGTTGATCAGCGTCTTTCTGATGCCGGTGCTCTATGCCCTCGTGGCCCGCTCCGGCGATCGGCTGGAAGTGTGAGACGCGAGCCGCTCATTTGCGGCGTCGTGCTTCCACAGGCGCCAGAGGCCATAGGTCATCAACGGCACTACGTACAGCACGAGCATGGCATAGGCCAGAATTCGGTAGCCCTTGGCGATGAGCGTCACCAAGCCGAAACGATCGGCCAGGAAAATCGAGCCAATGAGCAGCGCGCCCGAGATCGCGAGCCTTGCCGAATGAGGCAGGTCGACGGCGCGGCGCCGGCGGTACGCCGCGGCGATGCGTTCATTGACGGCATGCACTGAGCCGGTGCCGCTTTCCAGCAGCGCAGCGAAAATCATCAGCTGAAAGGCCATGTGAAAGACCGGCAGGTTCATCTGCCGCAGCATGAAATCCGAGGGCAGCGTCTCGCCGCGAATCTGCGGATAGAACGCGCACATGCAGACGAAAAAAATGATCGCGGGCAGCATCGCCAGCGGTCCCGCCAGCAGGCCCGCCCGCACCGCGTCGCGGTTGCTCGTCATGTGGCGCACCACCGGCAGGATCACCACGGCGCCTATGATGTTGTAGGCCGCATAGGTCAGGCCGCCCAAAGCCCAGCCGGCGGTGGACGCGGGAGCGGCAAAGCTCGGCGCGATCTTGCCGCCGAATTTTCCCAGCGCCAGGATCAAAAAGGCGGCGTAAGTGGCGTAGAGAAAAATCGACACCCACTTGAAGAGCCGCTCCACGGAGGCGTTGCCGAACATGGTGAAGAAGGCAATACCGGCCATCAGGCACAGCGTCCCATAGAGCCTGTGCCAGCCGAACACCGCCTCGCCCACGGCGCCCGCCGCCGCGCCGAACACCGCCAGAATCAGCACGACGTACGGAAAGTAGGACAGCTCGAACAGAATGGCGAACGGGCCCAGGAGTTGCTTGAAGAACGTGCGGTAGTCCAGCGAGTGTGAGGCGCGCGCCAAGAGGAACGTCGTCACGCACACGACGCTCCAAATGGCCATGGCAAGCAGCATGCCGGCCAGGCCGCCCCAGGGCCCGCTCGGCAGGAAGAACTCCGCCAGCTCGCGGCCCGTCGCGTAGCCGCCGCCGATCACCACGGCCTTGAAGGCAAAGCCCGGCAGCAGGAAGCGCTGAAACCAGGAAGGCCGCGCGCCGCTCATGGCGCCGGTTCCGGCGCTCCCCACAGCCCCTCGGGGCAGGTAATCATGCCGCTGCTCGTAGCGCACCGGCGGGTCGCGATCGCTGCTCAGAAACACCGGCCCGTCCAGATCCACGATATTGCACAACTGGCCGACCAGGAATGCCGGCGCCATCGCCAGCGAGGTTCCCACCATGTTCCCCACCATGACGCCGAGGCCGAGCTGCCGCGCCTTGCGCGCCATGGCCAGCGCCTCGGTCAGACCGCCGCACTTGTCGAGCTTGATATTCACCACGTCGAAGCGGCCGGACAGGCCCGGCACGTCGGCGAGGCCCTGCACGCTTTCATCGGCCGCGATCGGAATCGGCGAGTGCAGGCCATCGAGCTGCGCCTCCTCTCCCACCTTGAACGGCTGCTCGATGAGCTCCACCCGAGCCTGCACCAGCACGGGCAGCAGCGTTTCCAAAAAGAGTCTCGTGAACCCCTGGTTGGCGTCGACGCCCAACCACACATCGGGGCGCGCGGCGCGAACCGCGCGCACGCGATCGGCATCGGCGGGTTGGCCCGTCAATTTCAGTTTGATGGCCTTCGCCTGAGCGTAGGCGCGCGCGTCCGCCGCCATCTTCTCCGGAGCATTGGCGCCCACCGTCATCGTCGTGAGCAGCGGCTTGAGGTCGCGTCAACCCCGCGATCTGCCAGGCGCTGAGGCCGGTGCGTTTGGCCTCCAGATCCCATAGCGCGCAGTCCACCGCATTGCGCGCGCCGCCCGCGGGCAACAGATGCTGCAGGGATTCGCGATCGATGCCGATCTCGATTCGCGGCCGCACGGCCTCGATTTGCCTCGCATTGTTGGGCGCGTCATCGAACTTGCGATAGTAGACACCGGAGGCCTCGCCGCGGCCGACATGGCCGTCCTGCTCCAGCTCGACGGTGACCACATCCGCGTCCACCATGGTGTGGCCGGTGATGTGAAACGGCTCCTTGAGCGGAAACTTCTCGACCGCTACCCGCAGCGTCAGTGACGCGGCTGTGCCCTTGTTCATTGTGCTGTGCCCTCGTTCATTGTAAAGATCCTCTTAGGCAGGCCTCGACCAGCCGGTCCAGTTCGGCGCCCGGGCGCAGCGGATCGGCCACGGGCAAATTGAGCGCTCGACTGTGTTCCTCCAGCACCGAGCGCGACTGCGCGGCGCTCAGCCGCGAAGTATTCAATGACACGCCGGCGCAGCGCACCTGGGAGTTGGTGCGGCGAGCCAGAACGAGCGTCAGCTCTATGGCCTCGGAGATGCCCGGCGGCGCAAAGCTCGGCGCCCCCACCATGCGGTCGCGGCCGATCTCATGGCACATCACGATCACGTCCGGTTGCGTGCCGTGCAGAAGGCCCAGGGATACACCGGCGTAGGCGGGATGGAATACCGAGCCCTGCCCTTCGACGATGTCCCAATGATCCGCCGCCGCGGCGGGACTCAGCACTTCCGCAGCCCCGGCAACGAAATCCGACACCACGGAGTCGATGGGAATGCCGCCGCCGGCGATCAGAATGCCCGTCTGGCCCGTGGCGCGAAAATCCGCATCGACTCCACGCTTCTTGAATTCGCGCGTCAGGGACAAGGCGGTGTACTTCTTGCCCAAGGCACAATCGGTACCCACCGTCAGCAGGCGTTTGCCCGTGCGCTTGAGCCCCGTTCCCACGGGCAAACCCGGCGGCGGCTGCCGAATGTTGATCAGGCGGCGGCCCAGACGCGAGGCCGCCGTATCGAGTTCCGGCACGGTCTCGAGCCGCGTGTGCATGCCGCTGATCAGGTCCAACCCCGCCTCCAGAGCCTCGACCAATGCCGGCACCCACGCCGCGGTAATGACTCCGCCCGGAGCGGCCACGCCGATCACCAGGCTGCGGGCGCCCTGCGCGCTCGCCTGCGCCGGCGTAAGACGCGGCAAGCCCGTCGTCACCGTCGATGCCGGCAGCGCATACTCGCCGACGCAGCGCTCGCGCGCCCAGTCGCGCAGGCCGAAAGCGGTCTTGGCATACGGGACGGAATCGACATCGCCAAGAAACAGCAGATAGGGGTGGAGACGGGAAAGATCGATCATGAAATCCTCAAAGCCATCGCTTGGCTTTCTAGTGCGTACAGGGGACTGGTTTATGGTTGAGAGCATGTGCCGGAGCCCCTACTTCGTGTTCACGGGCAGGCTCACATAGGAGGCGTCGTCGCGCGAACGATACACGCTCTGCGTTGCGGCTCGAAAGTCGCTCTGCGCAGCCTCGTAAATGTTCGGCACATAAGTCTGCGGATTGCGGTCGATCAACGGGAACCAGGTGCTTTGGACCTGCACCATGATTCGGTGGCCGGCTTTGAAGGTATGATCGCGCGAGCGCAGGCTGAAGGCATACGGCGTGATCTTGCCGGGCGTCACCGCTTCGGGTTTCTCGAAGCTGTTCCGATAGCGCGCGCGAAACACCTCTTCGGCCAGCATGAACTCGAAACCGCCCATGCTCGCGGGCTCCGTGATATCCGGATAGACGTCGATGAGCTTGACCACCCAATCGCTGTCCGAACCCGTGGTAGCCGCGAACAGATGCGCAATCGGCTCGCCCGTGGACGCTCCTCGTCCGCGCGTATCCTGAAATGCGAAGATATAGCCGTCCTTCATCAGGTGAGGATACTCGCGCAACCAGGCGGAATACCCATATTTGTCCGGATTCAACCCGTAGGGCGAACGCACCAGAATGCACCCTCTGTTTGTATTTTTGCCTCGAGCGGCGAGTTTCTGAATGTATCCCATTTCTTTCTGTAATGGAAACTATTTCTCATTGTGCCACTTTGGCAAATTGCGAGAAATCCCAATCTCCCGGTGTGCCGGCTCTTATCGGAAACTTTGACACCCGCCTCCTGACCTCCCAGAATCGGGCGCAGATCGTACGAGGGAATCGCGTGATGGAGGAAAAGGACGGCATCGGCGAGAAATTGCGCAAATTGCGCAAGAGCAAACGGCTGACGCTGGCCGCCGTAGGCAAGCGAACCGGTTATTCGGTGTCGGCATTGTCGAAGATGGAAAATGAGCAGCTCGGCATCACCTACGACAAGCTCATCAAGCTCGCTGTCGCGCTCGACGTCGACATCAGCAGCTTATTTACCGGCGTGGCTCAGGCCCCGGAGTCGCAGGCCGTCGGTCGCCGCAGCATCGCCCGCAGCGGCAGCGGCAAAACCGTCTCGACCGGCCTCTACGAGTATCTGTACGTCTCGCCCGAACTCAGCAGCAAGCAGATGGTGCCGATTCTCGTGAAGATACAGGCCACCTGCCTGGAGGAGTTCGGACCCTATCTGCGCCATGGAGGCGAAGAGTGGATTTACGTTCTCAAGGGGGAAATCGAGGTCCATAGCGAGTTCTACGAACCGGAACGCCTGGGCGTGGGCGATAGCATCTACCTCGACAGCCGCATGGGTCACGCTTATATCAGCAAGACCAAAGGCGGCGCACACGTCCTCGCCGTTTGCTCGGCGCCGGCGGCGGAATTAGTGGAGCAAACCGAATCCAAGGCGAAACTGCTGAATGAAAAATCCGCCGCCGTGCGCGGGCGGCCGAGAAAGCTCAAGGCATCCTGAAGCGAACGTCAATCCTCGAGAGACGGCAGGTTGGAATTCACTTCCGTGGCGATCTGCACCGGATCGGCGGATGGCGCAGGATACGACTTGGACCAAACCACGGCGTCATCCTCCACCGAGAGAATCTTGACGGTAAGCGTCTGCGTCGCCGCCTGGGATTCAGCCGCCTGGGATTCAATGGTGCCCCAGAGCACGTAGGTCGAATGGTCCGCACGCCCGCGCTTCAAGGCCGCCGCCAAATCTGCGGAGGGCAGCGGATCCTTCGGCAAGCCCACCTGCCCGTGATGCGTCAGGGCGATTCTCCCATACACCAGCGCGAAGGTGGAATCCGCAAGCTTGGCAGCCGCCGCATCGCCGGAAGGCGCCGTGAAGGGGATGGCCAGCAGCGGGCTTCGCTGCGCCGCAGGTTCTACGGCGTTGCCCGAAATCTCGCGGGCGATCTGCGTGCCCAGCTTCGCGACGTCGGCCTTGTTCGCACTACCCTGGTACGCGCCCGAAATCTCCTTGAGTTTCTCCGCGGCCGCGGGCGACATTTCCGCGGTTTGGTGATGCCTCGGCGTGCAGCCTCCGCGGGACAGCAGCAGCACGCACAGCCACAGGCTGACGATGATCCTGATCCAGCGCGGCAATCGTTTGAAGAGCAGCCATGCGCACCGAAACGCCCATCCGATTACATGCGCCCAGAACCTGACCCTCTGCCCCGGCTCCTCTCTCGGGAATTCCGGGAAGCCGGGGCTGAGCACCGGCGCACCGGCCTTGCCGGGCCGCATCGGCTCCTTGCGCGCCGCTTGAGGTTCCGCCGCGCCGCCCGAAGCGATTCTTCGGCACAGAGTCTCCAGGGCCGCAGTCGGCTGGCCTCCCGGCACCCTCAGCCACTGCACCGTCAGAAACTTCTCTGGAACGCGGGCTCCGGCCTGATCGGTGGCATCGATGACGACGGGCAGCAGAAAGGGATGATCGTCGGCCATGTCGAGAGTTCTCTCGACAGCCAAGCGCCACTCTCTGCGGAAATAGCCCTCGTGCCTGGCTTCGGTCCGTGCCGAGACCAGCGGCATGAAATAGTCGCACTCGCGGATCTGCCTGCGGATCTTCTGATCCCACAATTCCCCGCCGCCCAAGTCGCTTTCGTCGTACCAAACTTCAAGCCCGAAGGCCGGCAGGGCATCCTTGATCAGGCGCGCCGCCTCGCGGTCCTCCGAGGCGTAGCTGAGAAAAACCGTGGGCGGTGGGCGATGCGAGTCGCCGGCGTCGACGCTAGCCATGCTTGAGCCTATTCCGTGGAACCAGCGGCATACTGGCACAATCACCCCCGGGTCGGCACCGGCGCCGATGACCCAGCGCATGCTCCACTGAAATGGCGGTGGGAGTGAGATTCGAACTCACGGAAGGGTTGCCCCTTCGGTAGTTTTCAAGACTACTGCCTTAAACCGCTCGGCCATCCCACCACAATCAGATCATAATCAATAGCTTACAGTATCTATCTCAATCTTCCACCTGATTCGCTACGGCGCGATTTTACCTGACATGCCGCGCGTATGCGCTTAGGAACACCGGCGAGGCAGAAACCTCTCAGGCGCTTCTGTCCAGGCGACCGACGCCTCGCCTCTTATACTCTCGCATCGAAATTCAGATCGGGGCGAATCATGCGGATCGTCAATCTATGTGTCTTCGGATTCATCACGGCCTCGAGCGCGGCGGCGGCCGGATCCCGGGACCTGCTGCAAGCTCAGCCGCCGATTTGGAGCACGAAACCCGACGCCGCCGCGTTCGACAAGATGGAGAACGACCGGCTCGAGGCGGCGCAGCGGGCCATCGACAAGATCGCCGCGGTGAAGGGGCCGAGAACCATCGACAACACCCTGTCGAACTACGACGAGGCCATCAGGCAGATCAATGCCGCCATTTATTTCTCATCGCTCATGGAAGCGGTGCACCCGGACGCGGCGTTCCGCGACCGGGCCACGTCGATGACCCGCAAGGCGAGCGCCGTCCAGACCGAACTGTCGTTGAATCGCGGCGTCTACCAGGCCCTCGCGGCGATTCCGCTGTCGCGCGCCGATCCGGCGACCCAATACTACGTGCAGCGCCAGCTGCTCGAATTTCGTCTCGCCGGGGTCGACAAATCCGACAAGACTCGCGCGCGGCTGAAAGTGCTCAACGACGATCTCACCGAAGAGCAATCGGCCTTCGAGCGCAACATCAACGACGGGCAGAAGACGGTCGAGGTTCGCGACACGTCGGAGCTTGCCGGCCTGCCGGCCGACTATATCGACGGCCACCGGCCGGACAAGGACGGCGTCATCCGCATCAACACGAGTTATCCGGACTACCTGCCGGCGATGAAGTTCGCGGCGAGCGACGCGCTCCGCAGCCGCCTGCTGACGGCATTCTATAACCGCGCGTACCCTGAAAACCGCGATGTGCTGATGCGGATGCTGAATACGCGCCACGAAATCGCCGCCCTGCTCGGCTACCCATCCTGGGCGGATTACAACGCGGCCGATAAAATGATCGTCAGCGGATCGCGGATTGCCGGATTCATCCGCGATCTCGACAAGGCGGTGCGCCCCGTGGCGGAGAAGGAATTTCAGATGCTGCTCGCGGAAAAACGCAAGTCCGATCCGCGGGCCACGACCATCGGCCTTCAGGAGAAGAGCTACTACCAGGAGCAGGTGCGCCGCTCGAGCTTCAACTTCGACTCCCAATCGGTGCGCCCGTACTTCCCGTACGAGCGCGTGAAGCAGGGAATACTCGACACCGCCGCCACCCTATTCCACGTCGGCTTTCGGCGGGAAGAAGGCGTCCCGGCCTGGGACCCGTCGGTCGAAACCTGGCAAGTCATCGATGCCGGCAAGGTCATCGGGCGCTTCTATCTCGACATGCACCCGCGCGCGGGCAAATTCTCGCACGCGGAAATGATGCCGGTGCTCGACGGTATCCGCGGCAAGCAGCTGCCGGAGGGCGCTCTGATCTGCAATTTCCCGCGGCCGACGCCGCAGGACCCGGGCCTGATGGAATACGGCGATGTACAGACGTTCTTCCATGAATTCGGACATCTGATGCACGCCATTCTGGGCGGCCAGCAAGCATGGGCGGGAATCAGCGGCATATCGATGGAATCGGATTTCGTCGAAGCGCCGTCGCAAATGCTGGAGGAATGGATACAGAGCCCGCAGGTTCTGGCGTCGTTTGCTCGAGACTATCGATCCGGCAATCCGATCCCCGCCGATGTGGTGCTGCGAATGAACCGCGCATCGGCATTCGGGCGCGCAAGCTACGTCGGCCAGCAAAACGGCTTCGCGGCGCTGTCCTATGACATTTACGCCACCCAGCCGCAGGACGTGAACCTCGATGTGGTCACCGATCGCGACACCGCCAAGTACGCCCTGTTTGCCCTGCCGGCGGACACGCACATGTATGCCTCGTTCGGGCACCTTGCCGGATATTCATCCGCGTATTACACCTATATGTGGGACAAGGTCATTGCCGAAGACTTCTTCGAGCAATTCGACTCCAACAATCTGCTGGCCGGCGATACCCCGGGGCGCTACCGGCGCACCGTGCTCGAGCCGGGCGGCTCGGAATCGGCCAATGATTTGGTCAAGAACTTTCTCGGCCGCCCGCAGTCTATAGAGGCATTGCAGCGGTGGATGGGCGCGGAATTCGACGCGCAAGCCCATTGATCGCATGATATTCGCCCCCATATCCTGCACGTACGGGCTGATTCAGCACTCCTGTCGGCGGGGTGCTAAAATAGCGCTGCGAGATCTACTGGAGAACGTCCATGGCCAATTTCCCCAGCAACAATGCTCGCCTTTCCGGGCGTTCCGGCGGACAGCCGCAGCGTGTTCATCACGCGCACCTACACCCACCTGGTGGCGGGCATCCTCGGATTCATCCTGGTCGAGCTGGCGCTGTTCGAATCCGGCCTTGCGCTGCAGATCGCGCAGTTCATGCTGGGCTTCAACTGGTTCCTGATCCTCGGCGCCTTCATGCTGACCGGCTGGCTGGCCTCGCGCACCGCGCAAACCAGCTCATCCATCGGCATGCAGTACTTCGCCTACGGCGCGTACGTGGTCGCGGAAGCGCTGATCTTCGTGCCTCTTCTCTACATCGCCGACGCCAAGGCTCCGGGCGCCATCGACAGCGCCACCTTGGTGACGGCATTGGGCGCCGGCGGCCTCATGTTCGTCGCGCACCGCACTCGCAAGGATTTCTCCTTCCTGCGCGCCCTGCTCATGTGGGGCGGCATTCTGGCGCTGGTCGCCATGATCGGCGGCGCCGTCTTCGGCTTCCAGCTCGGCACCTGGTTCTCGGTGGCCATGATCGGCTTCGCCGGCGTCGCGGTGCTCTACGACACCTCCAACATCATCCACAACTATCCCGAGGATCGCTACGTATCGGCCGCGATGCAGCTGTTCGCCTCGATCGCACTGATGTTCTGGTACGTGCTGCGCCTGGTGATGGGCAGCCGCAACTAGCACCGCCGCTATGCCGCATCGGTGATGCACCTCGGCCATAGCGGCCAGTCGGCGTGAGTTGAGGCCAACTGATCCCACCCGTTGGCCTCCACTCCTTCCCCGGACCGGAATCACTGGCCGCGTCACTCCGATGCGATCTGACGATTCCACCCATGTACGGCGCGAGCGCGCCGGGAACGACAATGCTGCCGTCCTCCTGCTGATAGTTCTCCAGGATGGCGACCAGCGCACGCCCCACCGCAACCCCCGACCCGTTCAAGGTATGCACCAATTCCGGCTTGCCGGTGGCGGGATTGCGCCATCGCGCCTGCAGGCGGCGCGCCTGGAAGGACTCGCAGTTGCTGCAGGATGAAATCTCGCGGTAGCGCTGCTGCGAAGGCAGCCACACCTCGAGATCGTAGGTCTTGGCCGCGCTGAAGCCCGGTATCGCCGGCGCACAGCGCCAGCACCCGGTACGGCAATTCCAATGCCTTGAGCACTGCCTCGGCATGACCCGTGAGTTCCTCGAGTGCCGCATAGGAATCCTCAGGGCGCACGATGTGCACCAATTCCACTTTCTCGAATTGATGCTGGCGAATCATGCCGCGCGTGTCCTTGCCGGCCGCGCCCGCCTCCGACCGAAAGCAGGGCGTGTGCGCCGCGAACTTGAGCGGCAGCGTCTCGGGCGCGAGTATTTGATCGCGGACCAGATTCGTCACCGGCACTTCGGCCGTGGGAATCAAGTAGAAACCCGGGATCGCCGCTCACGGCAAATAGATCCTGCTCGAACTTCGGCAATTGCCCGGTGCCGACCAGCGCCGCGCCATGCACCAGGTAGGGCACATAGGCTTCGCGGTAGCCATGATCGCGGGTATGCAGGTCGAGCATGAATTGCACGAGAGCGCGGTGCAGCCTCGCCAGGTGTCCGGTCATCACCACGAACCGCGCTCCGGAGATACGCCCGGCTGCTTCAAAATCCATTCCAATCCGCTCGCCCAATGCGACGTGGTCCTTGGGCGCGAAGTCGAATTGCCGCGGACTGCCCCAACGCCGCACTTCGACGTTGGCCGACTCCTCCCGCCCGTCGGGAACGCTCGAATGAGGAATATTGGGCAGGCCCAGCTGCAACTCCGACACCTGCGCCTGGATTGCTTCGAGCTGCCTGTCGACCCCCTGCAGCTGCGCGCCCAGCGATTCGCCCGCGGCAAGCAACGCGCTCGCATCCTGCCCCTTGGACTTGGCCTGCCCCACGGCTTTGGCAGTGGCATTGCGTTCGGCGCGCAGCCGATCGGCTTCTATCTGTACCGCCTTGCGCCGCTCCTCCAGGGCGGCGAAGGCCGCGACGTCGAGCACAAAGCCGCGCCGCGCCAGGGCGGCGGCGACGGCGGGTAAGTCGCTGCGCAGCAGCTTCGGATCGAGCACGTTGAGTTCCTTGGTCTAAAGAAGATCTGAATTACTGGTCGCAAAGACGAGAAACGTAGCGATTGTCCACAAGCCGGACGTTCACGTTTCCGCGGAAACGTGCGCCATTATAGGCGAATGCGATCACCTAAGCAGAATGGCAACGACCCGACTCACTATCCCTGCCAAGTTGTTCCCACTCGGGGAGGACATCGAATCATTCGACTGGATCAAGTGCCCCGACATTCGCGGTGGGCCACCCGGCCATCCCGACTGAACTACGGTTTGTGGGCAGGCGGGATTAATTGCGCTGATTCGCCAAATAGTCCAATGGACTGGCGCGAGCGGCTCGCTTACAATATTACCAAACGTAAGAACAGGTGCAGACCGAAATGGCATTTGCGACAGTCACCAGTAAGGGGCAGACGACGATACCGAAAGACGTGCGGGCGGCTGCGAACCTAAAGCCCGGCGATCGGATTCATTTCACGGTTCTCGAGGACGGCACGATCATCGTTCGTGTGAAGAACAGAAGCATTAGAAATATTTCGTTCAGGCCTCCGGGCGCCAAGCGCCTGTCGATCGCACAGATGAATCGATAGCCGCAAACCGATGCTCGGCATCGACACGAATGTCGTCGTGCGACTCGTCGTCGCAGACGACGCGGATCAAACAGATCGGGCGCGCAAGCTTATCGAGCAAACGCTCAGCCGCGAGGAACCGGTGCTGATATCGCTGCTAGTGCTACTCGAGTGCGAATGGGTGCTGCGCAGTCGCTACAAGTTTAGTCGGGTAGCGATTCTGAGCATATTTCGCGCGCTTCTTGAGGCACGTGAACTCTCGTTCGAGGATGAGCCGGCGCTGGAAGAGGCGCTATTTCACTGGAAGGATAGTGCGTGCGGCTTTTCGGATTGCCTCATTGCCGCGCACAATCGCCGGATGGGATGCCGTGCGACGGCGACCTTCGACGGAAAAGCAGCTCGGCTCCCCGGTACTGTTCCGGTCTAACCGGCACGGCGCTGCGCATTCCTCGGGCCGGATTGTCGCTGATCGCCCAACTCCGGACGGTGAGGGTCCTGAAATCACCGAGTCGAAGCAGACGTTCGTTCCAACCAAGCGATCATCGAATACCAGCGCGTTAGAACCCACCCTCTTCGAAGAACCTAGCTCTGAGGCTCTTATCGTTCGGCAGCCTATCAGCTGGGCGGGCTTCCTTGTCGGCGATCGTCTGTGGTAGCGCCACCAGGAGTCGAACGAGGACCCGAGCGAAATACTGCTCAACGGCACGATTAGACATACAGCGCTTTCTTCATATGCAGCTCTTGGATAGCCCTCTGGGCCTCCTCGCTGAGGTTGGACTTCCCGACCTGGACGGTCACCTTGTGAATCTTGCCGGTGAACTTACTATCGCCCACTTTGTAGTCGTCGCTGACAGCCGTATAGAGGTTCTCGCCCACGTCCGTAGTTTCCGCGCCAAATACGAACGGATGAGTGTGCTCGACCCGCCCCGCGGCGACCTTTTCACCGTTGACGAAGATCACACCGTTACCTCCTGCACCCGGCTTACCGCCATCGTAAGCAAACTCGAAGCGGAACGTCACCCGCCCGGCCGGCAGGCGAGCGGGGCCGGCGATCTTGTAAATCTCGCGACCGAGAAAGTTATAGGCGAACCGGGGTGTGCCGTCCTTGACGTAGAGGCTCCAGCCGCCCATTTCCCCGCCTTGGGCGATGACCACCCCCTGTGCGCCAGCCTTCGGGACCTCAATGTCGGCCGTGACCACGAAGGAGCGGTTTTTGATGTTGATGAAGCCATTCTCGGGAATTCCCTTCATTCCCTCATAGACCGTTATCTCGGTGCGCCCTTCCATCAGATCCGGACGACCCGCCAGAGCAGCGTTGAAGCGCTCCCAAGCGCGGTCATCAAGAGGAAGCACGTTGTACTTGACGGCTTCTTCCAGGAAGACGGCTTTTAGCTTCTCCAGTTTGTCGGGATACTTCGCGGCAAGGTCGTGCGCGCAACTGAAATCTTCCTCTACGTTGTAAAGCTCCCACTTGTCGTTCTCAAACGTAGCCCGCGCCTTGGGCTCCCACGGCGGTCGGTGCACCGTGGTGGCGAACCAACCGTCCTGATAGATGCCGCGGTTGCCTGCCATCTCGAAGTATTGCGTGGTGTGCCGCGACTTCGCATCGGGGTTATTCAAGGTGTCCAGCATGCTCACGCCCTCGAGGGGTCTTTGCTTGACGCCATAGACGACCGCGGGCTCGGGCACACCCACTGCCTCCAACACCGTCGGAGCAATATCAGTCATGTGCGTCCATTGCGTACGCAGGCCGCCCTTCTCCGCGATGCCCTTCGGCCAGTGGGCCACCATGGATTGGCAGACTCCGCCGTAGGAGGCCACCTGGTGGCCCCAACCAAAGGGCGTGGCGCCGGCGAAAGCCCAGCCATTGTTGTACAAAATATGGGATTTGGGGCCGCCGATCTCGTCGAAGTGCTTCAGCGGAACATCCAGGGGCTCTGGTATCCCGTTGAACACGGACAACTCATTGAAGGCGCCGTTGAGGCCGCCTTGGAAGACCGAACCGTTATCGCCAGTGATGTAGAGGATCAGCGTATTGTCCATTTCGCCCAAGGTCTCGATCTCGTCGAGAAACCGGCCGACCTCGTAGTCAGTCACCTCGGCAAAGGCCGCGTAGATCTCCATGTACCTGGCAAAGACCTTCTTCTCGTCGGCCGTCAAGTCGTCCCATTCCTGGATTCCCGGCGGCTTGGGCGCCAGATCGGTGCCCGGGGGCACGACCCCCAACTCGATCTGCCTTGCCAACGTTTCCTTACGCACCTGGTCCCAGCCCTGGTCGAACTTGCCCTTGTACCGGTCGCGCCACGTCTCGGGCACGTGGAATGGGCCGTGGGTGCCAATCGCCGAGTAGTAGACGAAAAATGGCTTTTGGGGCGCGAGCGAACGCTGCGAACGCAGCCAGAGGATCGCCTTATCGGTGATGTCGGTACTGGCGTAATAGTCGGGATCGGGATGCATATCCAACCTGGTCATGTTGTCGTAAATGACCGGATGAAAGAGATCCGCCTCGCCGGACATGAAGCCGTAGAACCTCTCAAACCCGCTATGCACCGGCCAGCGATCGAACGGCCCGACATCACTGCCTTCCCAGGGCGCCAACTCGTGACACTTGCCGAACATGGCGGTGCTATAGCCGTTGAGCCGTAAGATCTCGGGCAGATTCGTGACGCTGCGGGGGCGCACCGCGGTGTACCCCGGGAAGCCGGTGGCAATCTCCGAGATCACGCCGAAGTTTGCGCTATGGCTATTGCGACCCGTTAAGCAGGCCACGCGGCTGGGCGAACACAACGGCGGGACTTTGAAATTGTTGTAGCGCAGCCCGGTCTGCGCCAGACGATCCAGCGTCGGCATCTGGATCGGCCCTCCGAACGTCGATACGTCGCCGAAGCCCATGTTGTCGAGAAGGATGACCACCACGTTGGGCGCACCTTTCGGTGCCTTCACCTCGAACCGCGGTGGGGCTTTAGCGTTGTGCGCATCAAGCTCGGTGATTGGCGGATACTTAGGCTCTGGTATGGGCAGCACGGTACGGTCCAGGGAGGTGGCTGTCCCGGGCTCGCTGCTTTGGGCCTCTGACTGGTTTGTCATGGCTTTTTTTCCCATTGATGTCCCCTAAAACGCTGAAAAATACGGTGGCGAGGAGCCACCGGCCGCCGGGGAGTTGCTGGCTATCATGACTGTGCTCCGCAGCGACAATTATCTCGTCGTGCTGGTTTCATATAACACTCATGAAACCGCGTCTGACTATTGGACTTACGGTCCAGTTTGCTGCGTCACAACGGGTCAAGGTGTCGGCATGAACGATGGCGCAAATGGTGTCTTTCTTCGTCTTGGCTGCCGCTTCCAAGGACTCATTCACCACCATGTCGGGCCGACAGGCTCCTGGCGGCCACTGCTCAAGAACGTGACGCTTGATGCCTAGACTAATTACCGGCTAGTTCGGCTCGCATAGTTTCGAAACGCACGGGCTTGGACGTTTTGCCGATCAAGAGCAGAGCGATTGGGTGACTCGTGATTTGAAGCAACCCCTGAATTTCGCCCAGAGCGCCCTCCACTCGGGTTCGGATTGGACGGCGGTGAAAGTCGCAGTGTCGGGGCCCTCATTCCCAGTAAAATAAACACTCGGTCGGAACGCTTGATACTCGATTAAGTAGGTTTCCGGTTTGCTCTCCGCCGCACTCGCGGCAAAAGGCCAGATTGGGTTTAAATGACGCGTGATCGAACGCGCAGGTAGCGTCTCCGCGATATCGACACGCGTGTAGACCGGTTCAGGTGTGGGGTGACTAAGTGAAGCCGTTGGATGTCCTGACATGACATTCGAGCACACGCCTTGATCCGCTACGCGACAGCGGCACTTTTTTCTGCCCTCGCATTGCCTGCGTCCGCGCAAGACGCGGAGTCGCTCGTGCGGGAGGCGAAGAATCCATTCGCCGACGTCACCAACCTGCAGTTCTTCTACGATGCCAACCTGGGGCTAGAACCGGGCAATCAGACACAGCAGGTGTTGACCGTTCAGCCGCTGATTCCGTTCGCCGTAAGCCCGAACTGGAGCATCATCACGCGAACGATATTGCCGTTCATTTCTCAGCCGGGGCTCGCGCCGGGCGAGATAGGGATTCGCGGCGTTGGGGACACGCAATTTTCGGCATTTCTATCCCCCGCCAGAACCGGAAGCCTGGTTTGGGGTATCGGGCCGGTGTTTCAATTGCCCACAGCCGCGAATGTGACATTGGGTCAGGGCAAGTGGGGGGCAGGACCTATCGCGGGGGTACAGTGGTCCGGCGTACAGTGGACGTTCGGTGCCCTAATCAATAATATTTGGTCGTTTGCGGGCGATACCAGCCGGCCAGCGGTAAACCAGATGCAGCTGCAGCCGGAGGTCAACTACAATTTCAAGGACAATCCGAATCGCTACCTGAGCTTCTCGCCGACTATCATTGCGAACTGGCAAGCGAGCGGCGGAGAACGCTGGACGGTGCCGATCTCTCTCGGCATCGGTCAGCTCGTGAAAATTGGCCGCCAGTCCGTCAACTTACAGGCAACGGCCTACTACAATGTGGCGGCGCCAACTGACGCCTCTAAGTGGACCTTGGAACTGCTGGTGCAATTTCTGTTTCCAAAATAATTGTTGCTGCCTGCGATCACGCGCCGTCCTAAAGTGTTCTGCAAGGGCACTAGGGCGCGGTCCAATGCTCCTTATTGTGAATGGTTGCAATTTTCCGGTGCTCCATACCGGACGGTGACCGAGGACCGGAACGGGTCGTCTAGTGTCTTTTCAAAAAACTGCAAAATGCTGGCTCCCCCAACAAAAGGAGCCGATCATGGAAACCGTTGCATTAACAACCACTACTCGCGAACCTTGGAATAAGGGCAAGCTCGTAGGCCAGAAAACCCCATTTAAACTCAAAGAGATCTGGGCGATCCGTGTGCGCTTGCAGATGGCGAGGCGGTGCCGGGAACTTGCTCTGTTCAATTTGGCAATCGACAGCAAGCTTCGAGCATGCGATCTCATGCAGCTGAAGGTGCGCGACGTCTGCCACGGTCAGACCATGGCATCTCGGGCACTCGTTCTGCAACAGAAGACTCAGCGACCCGTTCAATTCGAAATCACAGAGCCGACGCGAGACGCGGTACTGGCTTGGATCGCTTATTCTCAGTTGAAGCCCGAGGATTATCTGTTTCCTAGCCGAATACGCTCGTCACCGCACCTATCTACGCGACAGTATGCCAGGATCGTCGATTCGTGGGTCCGACAACTGGGATTGGATACGACAAGTTACGGTACCCACACGCTTAGACGAACGAAGGCGACACTGATCTATCGTCGAACGAAGAACCTGAGGGCGGTACAGCTATTGCTCGGCCATACCAAACTTGAAAGCACCGTGCGCTACCTCGGAATTGAGGTTGACGATGCCCTTGAGATGGCTGAACAGACCGAAGTGTGACCGGACGAGGCCGGCCGGCGGGTAAAGCCGCTGGTCGGCCCACGGGGCAACTCGGGGTACCGAATGGTTGAGCGGATGGATCGCCATTCGATCAAGCGACAGTTGATGTGTATAATACACACGATGCAGAGTCGAGAGCTAATCAAGCTCCTACAGGCGGATGGCTGGCAACTGCAGCGAACTCGCGGCAGTCACCACCAGTTCGTGCATCCGACAAAGCCGGGCACCGTAACAGTGCCGCATCCAAAGAAGGATCTAGGGAAAGGCCTTGTGAGGGCGATTCGAAAGCAGGCCGGTCTGAGGTGAGGTTTTAATGTATGCGCTATCCTATTGCAATTGAGTCTGGCGATTCCAAACATGCCTACGGTGTAGTAGTGCCTGATTTGCCAGGCTGCTTTTCGGCAGGGGATACCCTTGATGAGGCACTGACTAACGCGCGAGAGGCGATCCTGCTTCATCTGGAAGGCCTACTGGATAAGGGCCAATCCTTTCCAAAGCCGTCCGCCATCGAGCCGTTGCGCAGTAAGCGAAGCTATCGCGGCTGGACCTGGGCGATCGTGGACGTTGACGTCAGTGAGCTCGGAGATAAGGCTGCCAGAGTCAACATCACTTTGCCGCAACGAATCCTTCGCGCAGTTGATGCCCACGCGCGTAAGCAGGGTGAGACACGCTCTGGGTTTCTCGCCCGAGCGGCGTTGGACGCGATGCGAAAACCGGCCTGAACGTAACCGATTAATTGGTCGATAACCGGCCATGAGCCGTCGATGGTAGATCGCAACTGCCTCGCAGTTAGGTGACGCTCGCAACTCAGGCTAAACTTAGGGAATGCCGAACCACATTTCCTTCCAATCCAACACCGATATTCACATAAGACGGTTGGGCATTGCCGATGCAGATCGGTTTAAGGGGATGCGCGTGGATGCCGCGAAGGAATCCCCAGCCTCGGTTAAGCCAACGCCGGAGGAAGAATTGGAGAAATCAATCGACGATTTCCGGAAGAAACTCGGTTGGGACTCACACAATTTCATTTTGGGGGCATTTGACGGCAATCAGTTAGTTGGTATCGCCGGGCTGCGGCGCGAGCGCGGCAATAAAATTCATCACACGGCAATTCTTTGGGGAATCTACGTAATCCCGCACTATAGAGCACGGGGCATAGCGAAGAGCCTAGTCAAGGCGCTTCTGGACATCGCCGGAGGGATCGCGGAGATCACGCAGATAAAATTGTGTGTTCACACGAGGAATGAGCCGGCTAGACAGTTGTATACATCAAGCGGATTTAAAAGCTATGGGGTCGAAAGAAATGTCATTCGAATTGGCGAGGAATCGTTTGACGAAGAGCTCATGATGATGACGCTCCGGTAGCCAAGCGGACAATTTTGCCTCCAGGAAGCTGCCGTTCGCGAAGGACTCCAACGGGTCGACTTGCGACCTTCGAGTTCGCCGAGCTTGCTTGCACTCGGCTGCATCATTTCTTCTCCCGCGACTTGTGGCGGTTTTCGACAACGACGCGATTGCCTGCGGATTTCGGGATTGGGTCAGGCATGGCGGGATTAGTGATCGTCGCCAAGTATTCCGCGAACAGACGATCTTCGACGATGTAACTGCCGCCCGGCTTGGCCAATATCCCTGCGCGTTTGAGGTTATCCAGCGCCTTGCGTACCCTAGCGATTGTCGGCTTCAGGCTTGCGATGTTGCGCAGCTCCCTCAAATTGTCCTGTCCCAGTGGCGCGTTTCCCTGCACCACTTGCAACAGCACTTCCCGGTCGAGCGGCTGGAGCCCGGCGAGCAATCCTCGCCAGCCTGCGACTTGCCGGTCGTCCTTCATCATACGTTGCAGCGCGAAGTCGACGTCCGTCACTCCTTCGGCCGACATTGAGCCTGCGGCGGCGACGAGCACTGCCAGATCCTCCTGATACGATCCAGCGAATACAGCGGATACTTGCTTCTTTCGCTTCTGCAAAACCGCTCGCAGCGTCGCGACGATCGAATCAGCGTTCGGAAGAGCGCTTAAGGCTTGAATGTCGTCGAGCATCAGCAGCACGCGTCTACCCGCGGCGGTTGCTATTCGCCCGACGAGTGAATCCAAGCGAAGTTCCGGTTGAGTCGGTAGCTGGCGCGGTTTGGGCTCATCGCCGAACTCGAGGCTGGCCACTAAGCTCATTGCTATAAACATCGCAATTGTCTTTTCTATAGCAATGAACCGCAACGTGATACGAGTCCGAACGGCACAGCCGAGCACGAGCTACCCAAACCCCGATCAAGGGGAATGGCGGTCCTCATTCCTCGCGGAGGACAAAAATCGCGACCATACTCAAGCACAGACCTCTCGGCATCTATCGCCCACTATCGGGACCTAGCAAAATGTTTTGACGGTCAGCGTATTTCCGCGGAAACATCACTATTGTAGGCGAACGCACGGCTGGGCCGCACAGGTCCTAAGACCCTCCGGCACCGCGTGCCTGCCGGTCGCGCTCGCGCCGCGCATTCAGCGCCTCGCCGATCTTGATCTCCAATCCGCGGGGCGCCGGCACATAGTAACGCCGGTCCGGCATCTCATCGGGTAAGTAGCGCTCGCCCGCGGCGTAGCCGCCGGGCTCGTCATGTGCGTAACGATAGCCCTTGCCGTAGCCGATTTCCTTCATCAAGCGGGTGGGCGCATTGCGCAGGTGCAGTGGGACCTCGAGCGAACCTAAGCTCGCGGCATCCTCGGCCGCGGCCTTGTACGCCGTATAGACGGCGTTGCTCTTGGCCGCGCAGGCCATGAACACGATGGCTTGAGCGATGGCGAGCTCGCCTTCCGGACTGCCCAGGCGTTCGTACACCGCGCAAGCCTCCAAGCACAGGGTGAGTGCCCGCGGATCGGCATTGCCGATGTCCTCGCTCGCCATGCGCAGGGCGCGGCGGGCGATGTACAGGGGATCGCAGCCGCCGGCCAGCATGCGGCAGAGCCAGTACAGCGCCGCGTCCGGATCGCTGCCTCGTACCGATTTGTGCAGGGCTGAAATCTGGTCGTAGAAGTTCTCGCCGCCCTTGTCGAAACGCACATAGGTGCTGCCGATCACGGCGCGCATGGTGTCGGTGTCCAGGCGGCGGCCCGACCGCGGCGGCGCTCCCGCCTCCTGCGATGAACCTGCGCCCTGCGGCGAACTCAAATCCGCGGCGGTTTCCAATAAATTGAGCATGCGACGCGCGTCGCCATCGGCGGCGGCCAGCAGCAGCTCGCGCGCACCGGCATCGATGTGCAGATCCAGCTGGCCCAAGCCTCGCTCGCCATCCGTCAGCGCCCGATCGAGCAGCTTGCCGAGATCGGCCGTATCGATGGACTTCAGCACGTAAACGCGCGCCCGCGACAGCAGCGCGTTGTTGACTTCGAAGGACGGGTTCTCGGTGGTCGCACCGACGAAAATCAGCGTGCCATCCTCGACATAGGGCAGGAAGGTGTCCTGCTGCGACTTGTTGAAGCGATGCACCTCGTCGAGAAACAGCACCGTATCGCGCGTGCCGCGCAAGGCACGCGCCTGCTCCACCACCGCGCGGATATCCTTGATCCCGGCCAGCACCGCCGACAGCGCGATGAATTCGGCGTGGCCCGAATTGGCGACCAATCGTGCCAGGGTGGTTTTACCGGTTCCGGGCGGGCCCCACAAAATCATCGAATGCGGACGGCCGGATTCCAAGGCGCGGCGCAGAGGCGCACCTGCGCCCAATAAATGCGACTGTCCCACGTACTCATCGAGGGACTGCGGGCGCAGCCGGTCAGCCAGCGGGCGGTATGCCGTGCCGGCTCATGTCAGGCGCTTCGCGCCGAATTCAACGGGGTCGAGACGACCCCGTCCTATAGGTGCTCGCTGCGCGAGCACGAAGAATCCATCGTCATTTGGCGCCGAGTCCGATCACGTCGACTCCCGGCGGCGGCACGAAGGTGAACAAATCCGGCGCCAGCTTGTCGTTGCGCTTGGAATTGAAAAACGTGAGCTGCGTGATCTGATTGAGCTTGTCGGCGAGAAACATGGAGCGCAATTCGCCCTTGTCGAAACCGATGCGCACCAGCTGAAAATCCGTGTCGGTGTGTTTCGGCACCAGTTGGAACCACTGCAATCCCGCCGCTCGGCGGCAGGGCGGTGACGTTGAACTGGGTGCTGACCGAGCCGCTGCCCGACAGCAGGCTCGCCGGCGTGCTGGCGAGACTGGTATCCATGTCGCGCACATTGGCTTGCGCCAGATCCTTGTCGTAGAACCAGATTTGCTTGCCGTCCGCCAGAATCACCTGTTCGGAAGGCTTGACGTAGTCCCAGCGAAACTTCCCCGGCCGCTGCAAGATAGAGCCGGCCGGCGGCGCTGCGCAGGACATTGCCGTGGCCATCATCGATGGTCTGCTCGAAATCGGCGGTCCAGCTGGCGAGGCCGCTCAAGTACTTCTCGACTTCGGCCGCGGGCGATGCAGACCGCTGCGCCGCGGATGCCGGCAGCGCGGCCGAAAATGCCCACAGCAACATCAGCCGCCGCACCGACCATTCGGCCCGCGGCCGCGACGGCATCAGGCCCACGCTGATTCATCGTCTGTCATATCATTCCTCGGGCGGCGCCGCCCCATAAATTTCGCGGCCGCCATTGGACTGCAACGGGCCCACCAAGCCCGCCGCCTCCATGGCCTCGACCAGGCGCGCCGCGCGGTTGTAGCCGATCTTCAGGCGCCGCTGCACGCCGGAGATCGACGCCTTGCGCGTCTCCGTGACGATGCGCACCGCCTCGTCGTACAGGGGATCGGCTTCGGCATCGCCGGCACCGCCCTCGCCGCTCTCCTCCTCGTCGGAGGGAAAGCCGGGGATGGGATTGCGCGGACCATCGAGAATTTCGTCGATGTAAATCGGCGGCGAAGCGGACTTCAGGCCGCCGACCACGCGATGCACCTCTTGATCCGACACGAAGGCGCCGTGCACCCGGGTGGGAATGGACGTGCCGGGCGGCAGGTACAGCATGTCGCCGTGGCCGAGCAATGACTCCGCGCCGCTCTGGTCGAGGATGGTGCGCGAGTCGACTTTGGCGGACACCTGGAAGGCGATGCGGGTCGGAATATTGGCCTTGATCAACCCGGTGATGACGTCCACCGACGGACGCTGCGTGGCCAGGATGAGGTGGATGCCGGCGGCGCGCGCCTTCTGCGCCAGCCGCGCGATCAGTTCCTCGACCTTCTTGCCGACGATCATCATGAGATCGGCCAATTCGTCGATGATGACGACGATGAAGGGCAGCGACGTCAGCTCCGGCACGTCTTCCGCGACCACGCCGGGAACGCCCTGCGCTATTTTCTGCATGCGGATCGGATCTTTGATGGGCTTGCCTTCATCCGCGGCGTCCTTGACCTTGCGGTTGAAGCCGCCGATGTTGCGCACGCCGAGCATGGACATGAGCTGGTAGCGCCTCTCCATCTCGGCCACGCACCAGCGCAGCGCGTTGGCCGCCTGCTTCATGTCCGTCACGACCGGCGACAGCAGATGCGGAATACCCTCGTACACCGAGAGCTCGAGCATCTTCGGGTCGATCATGATCATCCGCACATGTTCCGGAGTGGCCTTGTACAGAAGGCTCAGGACCATGGCATTGATTCCCACCGACTTGCCGGACCCCGTCGTGCCCGCAATCAGCAAGTGAGGCATGCGCGCAAGATCGGCGACGATGGGCACGCCGCCGATGTCCTTGCCCAGCGCCAGCGCCAGCGGCGAGCTCACATCATCGTAGGGCTTGGACTTGATGATCTCGCCCAAGGTCACGATCTCGCGCTTCTCGTTCGGAATCTCCAGGCCGACGACGGATTTGCCGGGAATGATTTCGACGACTCGCACGCTGATGGCGGACAGCGCGCGGGCCAGATCCTTCGACAGATTGCTGATCTGGCTGACCTTGACGCCGGGGGCCGGCCGCAATTCGAATCGAGTGATCACGGGACCCGGCTGCACCGCGACGACCTCGGCTTCCACGCCGAAATCGCGCAGCTTGAGCTCGACCAGGCGCGACATGGCCTCCAGCGCCTCATCCGAATACGACTGCTCCCGGGGACCCGCCTCATCGAGCAGCGACAAGGCCGGCAGTTCGCTCGATTTCGGCGCATCGAACAGGGGCACCTGGCGTTCGCGCTCGACGCGGTCGCTCTTCTGCGGGACGGGCGCGGGGGCTTCGATGCGCGGCGGCGGCCGGTTCGCCACTTTTTTCTGTTCCTCGCGCACCACTTCCTGGCGGGCCTGCTTGCGCTGCTGGCCCGAGGCCAGTTCGCGCCGCTGCTCGATCCGCGTCCGAGCCCAGTCGATGGCCTTCAGCACCCAGGCGCCGAGCTTGTCCATGACCTCGAACCAAGACACGCCGAGGAACAGCGCCACGCCGGCCAGCCACAGTCCGAGCAGCAGCAAGGTCGCGCCGAGAAAGCTCAAACCCTGCGCGCTGCCCTGCCCCGCCAGCTCGCCGAGCACTCCGCCGGCGCTGTTCGGCAGCGCCGCCCCATTCCAGTGCAGCGTCGCGAGACCGCAGCTCGTGACCAGGGTCAAGACGAATCCCGCGGCGCGCAGCAAGGTATTGATGCGCGAGCGCGCATCGGGCAGCGCCTGTTCCTTGTGCACCAGCCAGCCCGCGTAGGCCAGCATCACGGGAAACAAATACGCCGGCCGGCCGAAGAGCAGCAGGAAGAAGCCGGCAAGCCAGGCGCCCACCGGACCGATCCAATTGCTGACCGACTGTCCCGGCTCTCCGGTGTCCGCGAACCCCGGATCCTGCGCGTGGTAGGACAGCAGCGCCAGCAACAATATCAGCGCGAGCGCAGCCAGCACCCACAGCGTGCCTTCGCGCAAGGATCGCGCCACGGCGGCGGAGAGCGTGCTCTTCTGCTTGGCTTTCTTCGGCGCCGGGTCGTCAGTCAATTCTAGACCTTTAATGATATTTACTTCTTAACTGATTGAATAATATGTGATAGTAACCCAGTCCAACTCGAGGTTCCAACATCGCCTCGGCCTTGGCCGCAGGATGAGGTGCATGGCCTTGATTGAACTGGCTGGCGCCCACAGATTTACATACCATGAGCCGATAAAGACATTCCGAATCGACTCTGCACCGATCATATCGGACGGGGTCGCTTCGACCCCGTTGAATTCGGCGCGAAGCGCCTGACTAAGGAAATTATACATGAGCGTCCACAGGCACAGTCCACTCCTCATCCTGGGGTCGGGTCCTGCAGGTTACTCCGCCGCCGTGTATGCGGCGCGGGCCAACCGCCATCCCCTGCTCATCACCGGCTTGGAGCAGGGCGGCCAGCTCATGACCACCACCGACGTGGACAATTGGCCCGGCGACGTCGAACACCTGCAAGGGCCCGCCCTCATGGACCGCATGCGCCGTCACGCCGAACGATTCAACACCGACATCGTATTCGACCACATCAACCGCGTCGACTTGCGCCAGCGTCCCTTTCGCCTGTTCGGCGACAACGGCGAATACACCTGCGACGCGCTGATCATCGCCACCGGCGCCTCGGCCAAGTATCTGGGCCTGCCAGTCCGAAGAAACGTTTCGCGGCAAGGGGGTGTCGGCGTGCGCGACCTGCGACGGCTTTTTCTATCGCGGCAAGGCGGTGGCGGTCGTCGGCGGCGGCAACACCGCCGTGGAGGAGGCTCTGTATCTGACCAACATCGCCTCGCATGTGACCCTGGTGCACCGCCGCGACAAGCTGCGCGCCGAGAAGATTTTGCAGGATCGCCTGTTCGCGCTCGAATCGGCGGGCAAGGCCTCCATCGTCTGGAATCACTCGATCGACGAGATTCTCGGCGACGACAACGGCGTGACCGGTGCGCGCTTGCGCGCCGTGGCGGGAGGGGCGACACGCAACATCGCCGTCGACGGCGTATTCATCGCCGTGGGCCATCAGCCCAACACCCAGCTGTTCGAGAAGCAACTGGACATGCGCGGCGGCTACATCGTGGTCAAGGGCGGCAGCGAGGGCGAGGCGACCGCCACCAGCGTCGCCGGCGTATTCGCCGCCGGCGACGTGGCGGATCATGTCTACCGCCAGGCCGTCACCTCGGCCGGCACCGGCTGCATGGCCGCGCTCGATGCCGACAAATATCTGGAACGAGCCGAGGCCGAGCCCCGCGTCGAACCGCGCGTTGCGCACGCGTGACCTACCGCCGCGCGCGATTTCTCGACAGCATCGCGCAGATCGATGCGGCGAGTTGGAACTCGCTCCTCGGTGACGGCCAGCCTTTCCTGCGCCACGAATTTCTGCTGGCGCTCGAGCAATCCGGCTGCGCCGTGCCGCGCACCGGCTGGACCGCGCGGCATCTGGTGATCGAGGATGCCCGGGGGAACCCGCTCGGGCGCGATGCCCCTGTACCGCAAGGCACACTCGCGCGGCGAATTCGTATTCGATTTCTCCTGGGCCAACGCCTATGCGCAGCACGGCCTGCCCTACTACCCCAAATTGCTGTCCGCCGTGCCGTTCACTCCGGTGCGCGGCCCGCGCCTGCTGATCGCACCGCAGGCCGAGACCAATGCCGTGGCGGGAGCTCTTGATCAAGGCGGCGATAGACTACGCGCGAGAGCGAGCAGCTCTCCTCCTGGCATGTGCTGTTTCCCAGCGACGGCACCGCCGAGCGTCTTGAGAGTCGGCCGGCTTGATCCTGCGCCGCGACTGCCAGTTTCATTGGAACAACCGCGGCTACGAGTCGTTCGACGCTTTCCTCGCGACCTTCACCGCGGAGAAACGCAAGAAGGCGAAGCGCGAACGCCGCCGAGTCGCCGAGGCCGGCATCGAATTCGACACTCTGCACGGCGGCGACATGCACGATGCGCTGTGGGACACCGTGTACGCCTTCTATGCCGACACCTTCTACCGGCACGGCCACGAGCCGTATCTGAATCTGAAGTTCTTCAAGCTGCTGGCCGCCTCCATGCCGGATCGGCTGATGCTCAAAGTGGCGCGAATCGGCAAGGAGCCCATCGCCGTGGCCGTCTTCTTCGTCGGCGACGATGCCTTGTTCGGCCGCTACTGGGGCGCCGGCGGCAACTATCACAGCCTGCATTTCGAGACCTGCTACTACCAAGGCATCGAATACTGCATCGAGAAGAAATTGCAGCGCTTCGAGCCGGGCACTCAGGGCGAGCACAAGGTGCCGCGCGGTTTCGTGCCGACGCTGATGAGTTCGGCGCATTTCGTCGCCGACCCGCGCTTTGCCGCGGCCATTCGCGACTTTGCGGCGCGCGAGGCGCGCGGCGTGGACAGCTACGCCGCGGCGGTCAATGAGCACGTGCCCTACCACCGCGCGCCCGATGAGGAGTTGCAGCTCTGAGCAGACTCGTATGGCTGGGCGAACAGGCCGATCCGGACTGGTTCCCGCCGTTGGAGCAGGCGCTGCGCGAGCCTCCGGGGCTGCTCGCCGCCGGCGGCGACTTGAGCCCCGCCCGGCTGCTGGCGGCCTACGAACGCGGCGTGTTCCCCTGGTATTCGGCGCAGCAGCCGATCCTGTGGTGGTCGCCCGATCCGCGCATGGTGCTGTTTCCGGAGGAGTTCAAGTGCTCGCGCAGCTTGCGCAAGACCCTGCGCAACGGTCCCTATACGACGCGGGTCGATCATGCCTTCGGCGCCACCATCCGTGCCTGCGCCGCGCCGCGGCGCACGGGGCCCGACACCTGGCTGAACGGCGACATGATCGCCTCCTACGAACAACTGCACGAGCTGGGCTTTGGCCACTCCATCGAAACCTACGAGGCCGGCAGGCTGGTCGGCGGCCTGTACGGCATACAGCTCGGCGGGGTGTTTTTCGGCGAATCGATGTTCAGCCTGCGGGCGGGATGCCTCCAAAGTGGCGCTGGCGCGTCTGATCGAGGAGTGCCGCGCGCGCGACATCCAGCTCATCGACTGCCAGGTGGCCAGCTCCCACCTGGCCTCCCTGGGCGCCCGCGAGGTCTCGCGCAGCCAGTTTGTGGCCTTATTGCAGCCGTTATGCCCGGCGCAGCCCCGAGCGGCAGCTGGGCCGCCGCCGCCGCGTAAATTGCATTAGCAAGGGGCTTTATGCACAATGCGCGCGGTTTCCCGCATACCATAAGGACGCATGTCAAAAGAAGAGGCTATTCAATTCGAGGGCGAGGTCGTCGAGACCCTGCCCAATACGACGTTTCGCGTCAAACTCAAGACCGGCCACGTCGTCACGGCCCATATCTCAGGCAAGATGCGTAAAAACTACATTCGCATTCTGACCGGAGATCAGGTCACGGTCGAAATGACCCCGTACGACCTGACCAAGGGCCGCATCGTCTACCGCGGCAGATAATCTGCGCTCGGCACAGTGATGTTGGCCAGGTCGTGCGGGATTCGCCCGGAGGCCGAGCCTGCGCGCTGATGTATATCGGCCCAATGCGCACCCGCAGGGAAGGCTAGGAAGCTGAAGGCCCCTGCTGCCTTGACGGGGCCTTCAGCTCCTAGCCTTCTCGGCGGATGCCTTCGCTATCGGTCAATATCACGGAGCCGAGGTTAGCTTTCGTGCGACAGCAGCGCGGGCTGGTCGGCGCCGCGCGTGTCGAGCTTGAGCTTCTCGCCGTCCTCGCTCAGGGTCACCTCCACATGGCCGCCGTTGACGAGCTTGCCGAACAATAGCTCCTCGGCGAGCGGCCGCTTGATGAACTCCTGAATGATCCGGGCCATGGGCCGCGCACCCATCTTCGGGTCGTAGCCGCGCTTGGCGATCCAGCGGCGCGCCGGTTCGTCCACCGAGATCGAGACGCGCTTCTGCTCGAGCTGCGCCTCGGCCTCGACCAGCAGCTTGTCGACCACGCGCTCGATCGTGTCCTGATCCAGGCTGCCGAATTGAATGACCGAATCCAGGCGATTGCGAAATTCCGGTGAAAACAAGCGCCGGATCGCCTCCATGGCGTCCGCGCCCGTGTCCGACTGGGTGAATCCGATGCTGGGCCGGCTCATTTCGAACGCTCCGGCATTGGTGGTCATCACGATGATGACATGGCGGAAATCCGCCTTGCGGCCGTTATTGTCGGTCAGCGTGCCGTGATCCATGACCTGCAGCAGCAGATTGAACACGTCGGGATGCGCCTTTTCGATCTCATCGAGCAGCAGCACGCAGTGCGGATGCTTGGCGATGGCCTCGGTCAGCAATCCGCCCTGATCGAATCCGACATAGCCGGGCGGCGCGCCGATGAGGCGCGACACCGTATGCCTCTCCATGTATTCCGACATGTCGAAGCGCACGAATTCCACGCCCATGGCGATGGCCAGCTGGCGCGTGACCTCGGTCTTGCCCACGCCCGTGGGACCGGAGAACAGGAACGAGCCCACCGGCTTGCGCTGATCGCCGAGGCCCGAGCGCGACATCTTGATGGCGGCCGACAACGCCTCGATCGCCTTGTCCTGGCCGAATATCGTCAATTTCAGATTGCGCTCCAAGATTCTTGAGCACGTCGCGATCCGACAGCGACACATTCTTCGGCGGGATCCGCGCGATGCGCGCCACCACGTTCTCGATTTGCGTCACGGTGACGGAATTGGCGCGCTTCTCGACCGGCTGCAGGCGCAAATTGGCGCCCGCCTCATCGACGACGTCGATCGCCTTGTCCGGCATGTGCCGATCGTTGATGTGCCGCGCCGCGAGCTCCGCGGCCGCGCGCAACGCATCGTCCTCGTACTTGATGCCGTGATGCTCCTCGTAGCGCGACTTCAGGCCGCGCAGAATGTCCACCGTGTCCTGAACCGACGGCTCGGTGATGTCGATTTTCTGGAAGCGGCGCGCCAGCGCATGATCCTTCTCGAAGATGCCGCGATATTCGTTGTAGGTGGTCGAACCGATGCAGCGCAGGTCGCCGTTGGCCAGGGCGGGCTTGATCAGATTCGAGGCATCCATCACGCCGCCCGATGCCGCGCCGGCGCCGATGACGGTGTGGATTTCGTCGATGAACAGAATCGCGCCCGGCTGCTTCTTGACCTCGGCGAGCACCGCCTTCAGGCGCTTCTCGAAATCGCCGCGATACTTGGTGCCGGCGACCAGCGAACCCATGTCGAGCGAATAGATGGTTGCATCCAGCAGCACGTCGGGCACCTGGTTCTCGACGATCATGCGGGCGAGACCCTCCGCGATCGCCGTCTTGCCGACGCCGGCCTCGCCCACGTACAGGGGATTGTTCTTGCGCCGTGCGGCACAGGATCTCGATGGTGCGTTCGACCTCGAGCTTGCGGCCGATCAAAGGATCGATCTTGCCCTTGCGCGCCGAGTCATTGAGGTTGGTCGCATACTTCTCCAGGGCATTGCCGCCGCCGTCGCCCTCGCGCTCGGCATCGGTGGAGGCGCCGCCCTCCTCGCGGTCGCTGCGCTCCTCGCCGCCGGCCTTCGACAAGCCGTGCGCGATGAAATTGACCACGTCCAGGCGCGACACGTCCTGCATGCTGAGAAGATAGGCGGCATGCGACTGCTTCTCGCTGAAGATCGCCACCAGCACATTGGCCACGGTGACTTCCTTCTTGCCGCTCGATTGCACGTGAAACACGGCGCGCTGCAGCACCCGTTGGAAGCCCAAGGTCGGCTGCACGTCGCGATCCTCGCCGGCCGGCAGCCGCGGCGTGGTCTGATCGATGAATTGCTTCAGTTCGGTCTTGAGCTTGGCGGTATCCGCGCCGCAGGACTTCAAGACCTCCCTGACTTTCGGGGTATCCACGATGGCGAGCAGCAGGTGCTCGACGGTCATGAATTCATGCCGCGCCTCGCGCGCACCGGCAAACGCATCGTTCAAGCAAAATTCGAGTTCTTGACTTAGCACTTTACGCCTCTTCTAGCGTTGCCATCAGCGGATGCTGATGTTGTCGCGCGTACGCGATCACTTGAGCCACCTTGGTCTCCGCAATCTCATAAGTAAAGACCCCGCAGACTCCTTTGCCCTTGGTATGCACCTCCAGCATAACGCGAGTTGCTTTGGTGCGGTCCATCGCGAAGAAACGCTGCAGGATATCGACCACGAACTCCATGGGAGTGTAGTCGTCATTGATCAGCACAACTTGATACAGAGGCGGACGCTTGAGCTTCGGCGCCGCTTCCTCGACGACCAAGCCCGTTCCGTCCCGACCACGTTCGATGTCACTCATGAATCATCAGTTTATAGGGTGCGTTCCGACCGTTTACAAGACGTGTAAACCAAACCCTCCTGATAATTGCCCTGTCGCCAATCAGTGTCACTTTACTTTAACAAGTAAAAACAAATGCTTGAGCGGTCAAGCGGGTAGCCCGTATGATTGCCGATCACGGCAACCATTCACGACTCCCACATGCTTGATTCGCGCGCACAAGAGTGGCTGTCCCGCTTGCAGGGCAACGGCCCCAGGTTGGTATCGTTGGCCTTGGCGGCGCTGATTGCCGTGGAACTGGCGCGGATCGCCATTTCGCTGCTGGGCGGCGGCCCGGTGAAATCCCCCCAGCCCGTGCTGGCGAACGTCGCGCCGCGCGGCGCCCGGCATGCCGGACTCGACATTCAAAGCGTGGTTTCCGCCCATCTGTTCGGCATCGCCGTCGCCGATCCCAGTACTCAGGACCCGGCCAACGCACCGCCGTCCACCGCCAATCTGGTGCTTGCCGGGACGATTGCAACCCAAGACCCGAAGCGGGGCGTCGCCATCATCAGCGACGGCGGCCCCTCGAAGGTGTATTCGGTTGGCGACAATGTCGGCGGCGCGTCTTTGCATTCAGTCTATCTCGACCATGTCATTCTCGATCGCGGCGGCGCGCTGGAGACCTTGCTATTGCCGAGGCTGCTGGGCCCGGGCATGCGCGCGCGGCCCATCGTGCGGCGCGCGCGGCGGCGATCCGCGCACCGTGGCGGCGGTCGACAACATCCGCCACCTGGTGCAGCAGGATCCCGGCATTCTCGATCAGGTCATGCGCACCGTGCCCTCGTACGACAGCGCCGCCGGCAAACTGCGCGGCTTTCGCGCCTATCCGGGCCGAAATCGCGCAGATCTTCAGCAAGCTGGGGCTCAAGCCGGGCGATTTGGTCACGGCGATCAACGGCACGCCGCTCGACGATCCACAGCACAGCCAGGAGGTCTTCAATACCATCCAGACTTCGGATCACGTGACCGTGAACGTCGAACGCGGCGGTCAAAAGCAGGAAATCACCCTGAACATCGCCCAGGTCGCAGCGCAGGCGACCAAGGAGTTGGAGGGCGACGCGAATCCGCGCGGCGCCGCGCTGCCGCCGGCAGTCGGCGCACCGCCGCCCAGCCTCCCGTCCCCGACACCGTCCCAACAACCAATGAGAATCCAAACGAATAGCGCGAGCGAAGGTCGAATGCGTTCAACATACGAGTACCCATGATGCCGAATTCAGCCAAACCGCAGCCCAAGCCCCGCATCGCACCTGTCCTCGCCTTGGCGCTTGCGGCGTTGCTCGTGTCGGCGGGGCTGCCGGCGGCGCCGCCAGGCGAAGGCTCAGGACGGCCCGACGATCACCCCCAACTACAAGGACGCGGACCTCAGCCAGATCATCCAGGCCGTGAGCGAAGTCACCGGCAAGAATTTCATCATCGATCCCGCGCGTCAACGCCAAGGTCACCATGCTGTCGGCGACTCCGATGTCGCCGGCCGCGTTCTATGAGGCGTTCCTGTCGGTGCTGCAGGTGTATGGCTACGTGGCGGTGCCGGCCGGCAAGGTCATCAAGATCATTCCGAACACCGATGCCCGGCAGGTGCCGGCCAACGACCTGCCGAACAGCGTGAGCCCGACGTCGGATGAAATCGTGACGCAGATCATCACCTTGAAGAACATCAGCGCGGCGCAGCTGGTGCCGCTGCTGCGGCCGCTCATTCCCCAATACGGGCATCTGGCGGCCTACCCCACCGGCAACATGCTGATCATCTCGGATCGCGCCAGCAATGTGAGCCGCATCGTGCGCATCATCGAGCGCATGGACGAGAGCGGCGATGAACCCATCGAGGTCATCGCGCTGCACAACGCCAGTGCCGCCGACGTGGTGCGCAGTCGTCAATTCGCTGAATCAGGGCCAGGGCGCCGAGGGAGCGGCCGCGGCCGTCAAAGTCGTCGCCGACGAGCGCACCAACAGCATCCTGCTGACCGGCGAGAAGTCGCAGCGCCTGAGGCTCAAGGCCTTGATCCTCAACATGGACACGCCGCTCGCCACCGGCGGCGACACCCAGGTCCGGTACCTGCGCTATGCCGACGCCGAAAAGATCGCCGACAAGCTCAAGGGTCAGGCCACCGCCTCGGCCAAGGCGCAGGGCGGCCCCCCGGCGGCAAGCCCGGGCGGCGGCGGCGGCGGCTCCAATGTCGATGCCAGCGTCACCATCTGGGCGGATGTCGCCACCAATGCGCTCATCATCACGGCGCCGCCGAAAATCATGAAGTCGCTGATGGCGGTGATCGACAAGCTCGATATCCGCCGCGCGCAGGTTCAGGTCGAAGCCATCATCGTCGAAGTCGACGTCAACAAGAGCTCCAATCTCGGGGTGCAATGGCTCCTCGACGGCAGGCAACAGCCTGTGGCTACGGCGTGATCAATCTGCCCGGCAGCGGCACCAGCATCGTCGATCTGGCCGCGGCCGCGTTGGGCGCTACGAGCAATGCCAACGAGACGCCGTCACCACCACCGACGCAACGGCACCGGCGGCACCGGCACCACCGGCGTCGCGAGCGGTCTGAGCAGCGCAACGGTGGGCACCGGCGCCACCTTTGCGATCGGCAAGTACAACTCGACCACGGGCAAGGGTTTCGCCGCGCTCGTTCAGGCGCTTGCGCAGCGACGGCACCAGCAACATCATCTCCACGCCCTCGCTGATCACCATGAACAACGAGGAAGCCGAGGTGAAGGTCACGCAGGAGATCCCGCTGATCACCGGCTCCTACAGCAGCTCGACCGCGAGCGTGAACGGCACCACCAGCCCCTTCACGACCATTCAGCGCGAGGAAGTGGGCACGATTCTGAAGGTCACGCCGCACATCAACGAAGGCAATTCGGTGCAGCTGAAGATCGAGCAGGAAGACTCCTCCCCGGGCGCGAAGCTCACCGATTCGGCCGACATTTCCACCAACAAGCGCTCCATCAAGACCACCGTGCTGATCGAGGACGGCGGCGTCATCGTGCTGGGCGGCCTCATGTCCGATACGGTCACGGAGAGCGAGGACCGCGTGCCGGGATTGGGCGCCATTCCGCTGCTCGGCAATCTGTTCAAGTCGCGCAGCGGCTCGCGCCAGAAGAAGGACCTGCTGGTATTCATACGTCCGAAGATATTGCGCGACGCGGAGGCCACCGAGAGCACCAGCGAGGACAAGTACAATGAAATGCGGCAGCAGGAGCGGACCCTCAACAACGGGCACATCACGCTGCTGCCGGGTCAGAAGCAGCCGGCCATCCCGGCCGTGCCGCCGGGGTCGGGCCTGCCCGCGCCGCCGCCGGCCGGGGCGAATGTCCAGGGCGCCCTGCCCAACGCGCCGCCGCCGTCGATTGCGCTGCCGCCGCCGGCGACACCGGCTCGCCGCAGCGCCGCCCGCAAGCCGCCGCCGCGCCGGCGCCGCAGCCCGCGCCGGCGCCCCCGCCGAACCCATGAACGCGGAACTCCAAGACCCCGAGGCAGCAGCGCAAACTGTCGTTTCCGTTTGCCAAGCGGCACGGCGTCTTGGTGCGCGGCATCGCCGACGGAGTGGCGGACACGGTGTGCCGGCCGGGCGTGACGCCGCAGAGCTCTGGCGGAGGTGCGCCGCTTCGTCGGCGTCCCCTTGAAGCTGCAGCGCGTGTCGGTCGAGACCTTCGATTCCATGCTGCGCATCGCCTACGAGGCCGGCTCCGGCGCCGCCATGCAGATGCTCGAGGGCCTGGACGACAATACCGATCTGGCGCATCTGGCCGAGGACATTCCCGAGTCCTCCGATCTGCTCGAGAGCGACGACGAAGCGCCCATCATCCGCTTGATCAACGCCCTGCTGACGCAGGCGGTCAAGGAAAACGCCTCGGACATTCACATCGAGCCCTACGAGAACCGGCTGGTGATCCGTTTTCGCGTCGACGGCGTGCTGCGCGAGGTGCTGCAGACCAAGCGCGCCGTGGCGCCGCTGGTGGTTTCGCGCATCAAGGTCATGTCCAAGCTCGACATCGCGGAGCGGCGTCTGCCGCAGGACGGCAGAATTTCGCTGCGCATCGCCGGGCGCGCGGTCGACGTGCGAGTCTCCACCCTGCCCTCCGGGCACGGCGAACGCGTGGTGCTGCGCCTGCTCGACAAGCAGGCCGGGCGCATCGAACTCACCTCGCTGGGGATGGACCCGCGCACCCAGGAGATCGATGGACGAAATCATCCACAAGCCGCACGGCATCATTCTGGTGACCGGTCCCACCGGTTCCGGCAAGACCACCACGCTGTACGCCGCTCTCGAGCGCATCAACGACAACACCCGCAACGTCATGACCGTCGAAGATCCCATCGAGTACTACATCGACGGCATCGGCCAGACCCAGGTGAACACCAAGGTCGAAATGACCTTCGCGCGCGGCCTGCGCGCCATTCTGCGACAGGATCCCGACGTGGTGATGGTCGGCGAAATTCGCGATCTGGAAACCGCGCAAATCGCCGTGCAGGCGAGCTTGACCGGACACTTGGTGCTCTCCACCCTGCACACCAACACCGCCGTCGGCGCCGTCACGCGCCTGCGCGACATGGGCATCGAGCCCTTCCTGCTGTCCTCGAGCCTGATCGGCGTGCTGGCGCAGCGCCTGGTGCGCGTGCTCAATCCGGAGACCCGCGAGCCGTTCATGGCCGGCGAATACGAACGCCGCCTGCTGAATCTCGATCCGAAGGGCGGTCCGGTCCAGCTGTACCGCCCGAGCACCGAACCCGGCAACGGCTACCGCGGACGCACCGGCATCTACGAACTCATCGCCGGTCGACGATCACATGCGCACCATGATTCACGACGGCTCCTCCGAGCAGGAGCTGGAGCGCTACGCGCGCACCGCCGAGCCCCGGCATCCGCGACGACGGCCGCAGAAAGGTCATGGCGGGCGAAACGACGCTGGAAGAAGTGCTGCGCGTCACCCGCGAGGACTGATGGGCGCGTTCGAATACACCGCGCTCGATGCCCAAGGCCGCGAACGCAAGGGCCTGATCGAAGGCGACACGCCCAAGCACGTCCGCCAGCTGCTGCGCGACAAGCACCTGCTGCCGATGGAAATCCAGGAGACCGCGCAGCGCGAGCTGAAGAAGAGCCGGCGCCCGCGGCTTCATGCGCCGCGGCCTCTCGACGCTCGATCTGGCCCTGCTGACCCGCCAACTGGCCACCCTGCTGCGTTCCGGCCTGCCGCTCGAGGAATCGCTGCAGGCGGTCGCCGAACAAACCGAGAAGCCGCGCGTGCAGAGAATCGTCCTGGGCGTGCGCAGCAAGGTCGTCGAGGGTCACCCGCTGGCCGACGGCCTGCGGGATTTTCCGCAGGCCTTCCCGGAGATCTACCGCGCCACCGTCGTCGGCCGGCGAGCAGTCCGGCAAGCTCGACTCGGTGCTGGAGCGGCTGTCGGATTACACCGAATCGCGCCAGGTCATGGGCCAGCAAGTCAGCAATGCCCTGGTGTATCCCATCGTGCTGCTGGTTCTGTCCTTCGCCATCGTGTCCTTCCTGCTGGCCTACGTGGTGCCGCAGGTGGTCGCGGTATTCGAATCCGGCCACCAGGAGCTGCCGATCGCCACGCGCATCCTCATCGGCATGAGCGATCTCATCCGCCACTATTGGTTCTACGCCCTGATCGTCATCGCCGCCGTGCACCTGGGGATTTCTGCGCTGGCTCAAGGCGCCGGAGGCGCGCCTGCGCTTCGACCGGTTCATGCTGCGGGTGCCGCTGGTGGGCAAGCTCATTCGCGGCCTCAATACCGCCCGATTTTCGCGCACGTTCAGCATTCTGACCGCCAGCGCCGTGCCCGTGCTCGAGGCGCTGCGAATTTCCGCCGACGTGGTCAGCAACCTGCCCATGAAAAGGGCCGTCGAGGACGCGGCGCTGCGGGTTCGCGAGGGAGCGCCCATCGGCAAGTCGCTCGCCGCCCGCAAGCTCTTCCCCCCCATGATGATTCACCTGATCAGCAGCGGCGAGAGCAGCGGCGAGCTGGAAAAGATGCTCGAGCGCGCCGCGACGAATCAGGAACGCGAAATGGACGGCCTGCTGTCGACCATGACCAATCTGCTGGGGCCCTTCATGGTGGTATTCATGGGCGCGCGTCGTCATGTTCATCGTCATTGCGCTCCTGTTGCCGATTTTTCAGCTCAACGACCTGGTCAAATAGAGGACTGTGCGCCAGGGTATTGCGCCTGAGCCGCCTTTCCGTTTATAACGCGCGCATGTCACTTCACCGGTAAAGAGACAAGCGTCAGCAGCATGAGCGAGAAACCTGAATCGGACGAATTCGAGGAAGAGGACGCCGAAGATGTGGCGCCCGGCGGCGATGATGTCGACGTCGATCACATCATGCGCGACGTCGAGTCGCAGCGCCGGCGCGCCCCGAAGGGCGCCGAGCCCACCTGGCGGCGCCTGGAACGCGTCATGGAAGAACGGCGCACCGCGGAACTGCTCAGCGACTTCGACGACTACGAGATAGGCGACGCGGATGATGCCGAGGCATGCGGACCCTCGGACGGCCCGGCCGAAGAGAACGAAGGGCCGACGAGTTTAGGCCGGCGACAGACGGCGGCCCGCCCGATGCCGCTTCCAGATGCGGGAAACCGGTGAAGTCCCGCTGATCTTAGGAAGACTTCCGCAGCGCGGTCGCCTCGCTTGCCATTTCCGCGAACTGGATGCCTTGCGTGCAGATGTTCTGGCCACTCGAGCATCAGTGGAAATTCCGCGACGCCACCGTCAGATCCCCCAGCAGCGCCGACAGATTCGTCAGCCGCTGCGCGATCACATGCTGCACATCGCCCTCCCGCTGCAGCTTGCCCTGCACCTCGAGCAGGCGCGATTCGAGCAAGGCCGCGCGCTGCGCGACGGCCACGCTGTTCCACACGATCAAATTCACATAGCCGGTCTCATCTTCCATGGTGACGAAGATCACTCCGCCCGCGCTGCCCGGCCGCTGGCGCGTGATGACCAGTCCCGCGGTGATCACTTGCTTGCCATTCGGCTGTTCCCAGAGTTCCTGGGTCGGCAGCACGCCGCGCCGCGCCAGCTTGTCGCGCAACAGCGCCAAGGGATGACGGCGCAGCGTCAGGCCGGTGCTGCCATAGTCGGCGACGATATCCTGGCCCTCGCGCGGCGCCCGCAGCAGCGGGATACCCTCCTCCCGCGCCGTGGCGGCCGGCAGCAGGGGCAGTGCACGTTCCACTCCCGTGACCTGCCACACCGCACGATGCCGATGTCCCGCAAGACCGGCCGAGCGCATCGGCGGCGGCGAGCGCCTCGAGGTCCCGCCGGTCGAGCTCGCCCCGCTCCGCAAGATCGGCGATGCCGTCAAAAGCAGCGCGCGGTGCGCGCCGCGAGCAGCCGAGCCGCTCCCTCGGTCGACAAATGCTTCACCAGGCGCAAGCCCAGGCGCAGCGCCGGCCGGCCATCGGGCCGCCGTTCGAGCGTGCAATCCCAGTCGCTGCTCGCCGCATCGACGGCGCGCACCTCCACCCCGTGGGCGCGCGCATCGCGCACCAATTGCGCCGGCGCATAGAAGCCCATCGGCTGGCTGTTGATGAGCGCCGCGCAAAATGCCGCCGGCTCATGGTATTTCAGCCATGCGGAGGTGTACGCGAGCAGCGCAAAGCTCGCCGCATGCGCCTCCGGAAATCCGTATTCGCCGAAGCCGAGTATCTGATTGAATATTTGCTGCGCGAAACTCTCCGGATAGCCCCGCTCGCGCATGCCGTCGATCAATTGCCGCTCGAAAGGCTCCAAGCCGCCCTTGCGCTTCCAGGCCGCCATCGCGCGGCGCAGCCGGTCCGCCTCGCCCGGCGTAAAGCCGGCCGCGACGATCGCCAGCTGCATGACCTGCTCCTGAAAAATCGGCACGCCCAAGGTGCGCTTGAGCACCGTTCTCGACCTCCTTGCTGGGATAAGTCACCGCCTCCTCGCCGTTGCGGCGGCGCAGGTAGGGATGCACCATCTCGCCTTGGATGGGGCCGGGGCGCACGATGGCCACTTCGATCACCAGATCGTAGTAATTTTGCGGCCGCAATCGCGGCAGCATGGACATCTGCGCCCGCGATTCGATTTGAAACACGCCCACGGTGTCGGCGCGGCAAATCATCTCGTACACGGCCTTGTCCTCGGCCGGCACGGTGGCCAGACCGAGCCCGCCGGCGAGCCGCGGATGAGCCGCCGAATTCGTTGATCAGCTGGAATGCCCGCCGTAGCGCGCTCAGCATCCCCAAGCCCAGCACATCCACTTTCAGCAGCCCCAGCGCATCGAGATCGTCCTTGTCCCACTCGATCACCGTGCGATCGGGCATGGCCGCGTTCTCGATGGGCACGAGCTCGTCCAAACGTCCGCGCGCAATGACGAAGCCGCCCACGTGCTGCGAAAGATGGCGGGGAAAGCCGAGGATTTCCGCCGCGAGCGCGATGAGGCGCACGATCACGGGATCCTCGGGATCGAACCCGCAGGCGCGGATGCGCTCAGGATCGATGCGCTGGCCGTCCCACCATTGCATGCCTCGCGCGAGCCGGTCGACTTGCGCCAGATCCAATCCCAGCGCCTTGCCCACGTCCCGCAGGGCGCTGCGCGGACGGTAGCAGATGACGGTGGCGGCCAGCGCCGCGCGTTCGCGGCCGTATTTCGTATAGATGTATTGAATCACCTCTTCGCGCCGCTCGTGCTCGAAATCCACGTCGATATCGGGCGGCTCGTTGCGCTCTTTGGAAATGAAGCGCTCGAACAGCATGGACATGCGCGAAGGATCCACCTCGGTGATCCCCAGGCAATAACAGACGGTGGAGTTGGCCGCGGAACCGCGGCCCTGGCAGAGTATTCCCTGCGAGCGCGCATGCTGAACGACATCGTGCACGGTCAGAAAGAAGGGCTCGAATTTCAGCTCGGCGATCAAGCGCAATTCGTGTTCGATGTTCTTGCGCACGGCCTCGGGCGCGCCCGCCGGCCATCGCTGCGCGCAGCCTTGCTCCGTCAGCGCGCGCAAGTGACTGGTGGGAGTGGCGCCGGCGGGCACGATTTCCTCCGGATACTCGTAGCGCAGCTCATCGAGCTTGAAGGTGCAGCGCTCGGCGATCTCGAGCGTTTGCGCCAGCAGCGGCGCGGGATACAGCTCGCGCAAGCGCTGCAAGGGCCGCAAGCAGCGCTCGCCGTTCGGAAATACGGCATAGCCCGCGGCCTGCAGCGGCGTGTTCAGGCGAATCGACGTCAATACATCCTGCAGGGCGCGGCGGCTGCGGCGATGCATGTGCACGTCGCCCGCGGCCACCCTGGGCAATTCCAGCGTCTTGCCCAGCGTTTCGAGCAATTCCAAGCGGCGCGCGTCGCAGCCGCCGGTGAGCAGTTCCACCCCCAGCCACAAGCGTCCTGCGAATCGTTCGCGCAGCCAGCGGCCGTCCGCCTCCTGCCCCGGCGCCAACACCCTGCCCGCGCGCGGCAGCCAGATGATCAAACAGCCGTCCAGAGCATTCTCGAGATCGGTGCGTGCCAGCGCATAGCGGCCTTTGACGCTCGCGCGGCGCGCCCGGCTGATCAGGCGGCTCATGGCGCCGTAGCTCGCGCGATCGGTGGCGAGTGCCACGAGCTTGAGGCCATCGATGCAGTTGAGCTCCGTGCCGATGATCAGCGGCAGGCCGTGCTCCTTGGCGGCGACGTGAGCGCGTACCACGCCCGCCAGCGAGCATTCATCGGTGAGCGCCAGCCCGCGGTAATTCAATTCTTTGGCCTGGGCGACCAATTCCTCGGGCTGCGAAGCGCCGCGCAAAAAAGAGAAATTACTCAAGGCATGCAGTTCGACGTACACGGACCAGCCTCAACGACGTCCGCCGTTCAAGCGAACATGCCGTGCAAATACCAGCGTTTGGATTGGCGTTCCTGAAAAACCCACAGCTTTGCTTGCGGCATCCTGCCTCGCGCATCGATGCGCAACGTAGTAATCGCGCGCCACGCCCTTGCCGTCCCACCAACCGCTCTCGATGCGCTCCGGACCTTGCTCCAGAATCAATCCGCTTTGATGACGCTGCATGTCCGGCTCCGGCAACGGCAGCGGTGCATCCAGCAGCCACACGGGGCGCGGCATGCCGCCGCTCGGTACTCCGGTCGGCCATCTCTCGCTCATGCGCGGGGCGGAGATCAGCAGCAGTTCATGGACACGCCGCCAAGCCGCCTCGGGCCGATGCTCCGGAATCGAAGCAACCCCATACACCGCCTCCTCGCCCAAGCGCGCGCGCAAACGTTCCACCAGTTGCGGCGCGCTGTCGCGCCCGCCGCCCGCGCCCATGCCCGCAGCCGCCAATCCTGCAAAGACATCGAGCGAACCGGCCGAGAGCGGCTGCAGGGAGCCGGAGATCAATTCCATGCCGCGGACCGGGGCCCGAAGCTCGAGCCCTCCCAGCTTTTGAGCCAGCACATCCGTCAAGCGGCGCCGTTCACTCGTGATGCTCGCCAGCCCCAGATGCACGCAGGTCGCGGGCCCCGCCCGATGCCGCAGCGTCAGCCGCAATGCCTGTACGCCGGCCTGGCGCTCGCCGCAAGAACTGCGCGCAGCGCTCGATCAAGGGTTCGAGCGCCTTTTCCAGATAAGCGGCATTCTCGATCTCCGTTTCGAAATCGCAGCGCGCCCGAAAACGCTCACGCGGCACGAACGCTCTGCGCGGCGCCGATTGCCGCCCCAGTGCAATGTCGAGATCCTGCACGGCGGCGGTGCCCAAGCGGCGCGCAAGACCGGCGCGCGGCAGGCGCAGCAATTCACCCAGGCGCGTCACGCCCATGGCGCGCAAAGTTTGCAGCCGCGCGATATCCCAGGCCGTACAAGCAATGGGCAACTTCGCCAGATGACTCGACAGCGCCCCGAGATCTTCGATGGATGGCGGTGCACCGTCCGACGTGCCGGCGCGCAATGGCCGCACCGCGCGATCCAGAGCGCCGCCAAGGTCGAAGGGGCCGTGGCGCTGTGGGCCGGCAGTGCGAGCCGGCGCCAACAGGCATCGATGGCGGCGTGCAAGCGTTTCGAGAGGACCGAATAACTTCAGGCTGCCCCTGATCTCCAATAACAAGGCATTGGGCGGCTCGATGCTGACGAAGGAGGTGAATCGCTGTGCATGCAGGCAGAGACGCTGCAGCACGGCGGCGGACTGTTGCTCATCGGCCAGTTCCGGAAATACCACGGCATACCAAAGCTGGTTTGGATGCGTGTGGCCGGCTGTCTGCGGCGTCGGCGGCGTGCCGCCGCCTGCTCTGATCTGGGTGAGCCGGTCGCCGAGGGCCGCATGGGTCCGAGCTCGGTGCAAGCGTCGGCGTGGATAGCTTGGGCGCAGGCGATGCGCGCAGGCGATGCGTCCATCTGCGGCAAACAAATCTGCCGTCTGCGATTTGCGCTGTTCGCGATTTCACGGGCCACCAAGATCGACCGGGCCGGGCCGGCCACCTTGCACCTTGAGTAGATCGAGACGCGCCTCATGCTCACCCTGCGTCATCAACAAACGCAGGCTCGCGGGCGAAGATTCGAAACGATGCCGCTCGGGACGAAACAGCACGCCGAGTGCACCGCCCGCCTCGGCCGCGAGCTTCAAACGCCGCAGCCAGCGATCATCGGTGCCCTTCAACCAGAGAAACACCGCGGCGCAGACCCCCGAGCCCAAAGCCTGTTCGGCGGCCCACAGTGCTTCCGTGGCACTCGCGGGCCGCACTACCAGCAAGCGCCCCAGTTCGATTCCCTGCTGCGCTAAGGCAGGGGCATAAGGTTCATGGGGTGGTGCAATCCAGACCAGCCAGGGAGCCTCTTCGGCCCTGCCTGGCCGGTCCGGCGCTGGCACTCCACCAAGGCCGGCAAAAAAAGCTGCACTTCGCCCAAGCCCGTATCATCCAGCAGCACCTCGATGAGCGACGCCGTCGGCCACCCACCCCCGGGCAAGCGGGCATCCAGCGAGCTTTTACCGGTGGACCAAACCGGACGAGAGGGGGCAGCCGAGGCGTCTTTTAACTTCCAGACGCGTCGCATCGGCCAAAATATCCGCAAGCGACGATAGCCTCACGCGGCATCCACGTCTTTACCGCGACGAAGCACCCCGACGACCACCCCTTCGATAATCATGGGCTGTTCTTTGAGATTGACGCGAATGGGTTCGAAGTCGTCATTTTCGGGCAACAGCCACACGATGGTGCCTTCTTGCCGGTAGCGTTTGACGGTGACTTCGTTTTCCAAGCGCGCCACCACGATTTGACGATTGCGCACCTCGGGCGTGCGATGCACGGCCACCAGATCGCCATCCAGAATGCCGGCATTTTTCATGCTCATGCCCTGCACTTTCAGCAGGTAATGCGGTTGCGGCTGGAATAGCTGCGGATCGATTTGATAGCGCTTTTCAATATGCTCTTCGGCCAAGATCGGACGGCCGGCGGCAACCCGCCCGATGAGCGGCAGTCCCAATTGTTCACGCAGAATGTCCTTGAGCTGAATGCCGCGTGAAGCGCCGGGAATGAGATCGATGACGCCCTTGCGCTGCAAGGCGCGCAAGTGCTCCTCGGCGGCATTCGGTGACTTGAAGCCCAGAGTGCGCGCGATTTCCGCGCGCGTCGGCGGCATTCCGCTTTCCATGATGGCGTCTTGAATGAGCCTGAGGATCTGGGTTTGACGGGGAGTAAGGTCCGACATGCATCACCTGTATATGTAGCCAGTGACTGTCATTATATACAGTCTCCAAGGCTACTGGCAAGTCCATCCAGGGCGCGATAATTTGCCGGATCGTCCATTTAACAGGTATGCCATGACACAAGAAAAACAAGATCCCTCCCGCGACCGCTTGCTCGGCATGGACCAACCCATCACGCGGCGCGATTTCTTGAACGGCATAGCCATCGGCGCCACCGCCGCCGCATCCGGGCCCCTGCTCGCCGCGTCGCTCTCGGACCCTGCCGCGCCCCGGTGCCCCGCGCGCCGCGCAGCTACCCGCCGCCGCCCAAGACACCGCCGGCTACTACCCGCCCCTGCTCACCGGCATGCGCGGCAGCCATCCCGGCTCCTTCGAGGACGCTCATGCGCTGCGCGACGGCAAGACCTGGCCCGCCGCAACGGATACCGGCGAGGAATTCGACCTGATCGTCGTCGGCGGCGGCATCAGCGGCCTCGCCGCCGCGCACTTTTATCGCGCGCACGCCAAGGCCGACAGCCGCATCCTCATTCTCGACAATCACGATGATTTCGGCGGCCACGCCAAACGCAACGAATTCAACCTGGACGGCCACCTGAATTTATTGAATGGCGGCACCTTGGAAATCGACAGCCCGCGGCCCTATGGTCCGATCGCCGCGGGCCTGCTGACGACGCTCGGCATCGATGTGCCGAAACTCGCCAAAACGACTCAGAACCTCGAATTCTACGAACACCTCGGCCTGCAAAGCGGCGTGTTCTTCGATCGCGAGACTTTTGGCGCCGACAAGCTGGCGATCGGCCTCGGCCAGGCTTCCGTTGCGGGAATTTCTGGCGCAGGCGCCGCTCTCCGCATCGGCGCGCGACAGCAATCGTCCAGATTCAAGAAGGCAAGGTCGACTACCTGCCCGGCCTCGGTTCCGACGAGAAGAAGCAGCGTTTGTCGCGCATGAGCTACGAAGCGTTTCTGCGCGATCTGGTCCATGCCGAACCCGCCGTGCTCCGCTTCTATCACGCGCGCACCATGGGCGAATGGGGAGTCGGCACCGACGCGGTGTCCGCGCTCGACTGCTGGGGTTTCGGCCTCCCCGGATTCCAAGGCATGAACCTGGCAAAGGGGTCGATCCGGCGCATGGGCTTTACGCCCGCGGGATACGAGGACACCGGGGGATCTTACCGACTGCATTTTCCCGACGGCAACGCGACCATCGCGCGCCTCTTGGTGAGGAATCTCATACCGGCCGCAGTGCCCGGCGACAGCGCCGAAGATGTGGTCACTGCACGCGTGAACTACGCGCAGCTCGACCGCGCGGCAACCCCCATTCGCCTGCGATTGAACAGCATCGCCATCCGCGCGCGCCATCTCGGCGATCCCCAATCGGCCCAGCGCGTGGAAGTCACTTACCTGCGCGGCGGCCGGCCGTTCACGGCGCGCGCTCGCGGCGCGGTGCTGGCCTGCTACAACATGATGATTCCCTATTTGTGCCCGGAACTGCCGCCGGCGCAGAAGGACGCGCTGCACCGGCTGGTCAAAACTCCGCTGGTCTATACCAGCGTCGCGCTGCGCAACCGGCAGGCCTTCGATGCGCTGAAGGTCCATCGGGTGTATGCGCCGGGCGGCTATCACACCTATTTTCATCTGAACCCGCACGTCGATATCGGCGCGCTACGAGAGCCCGAAGTCCGCGAACGATCCGATTCTCGTGCACATGGTCCGCACGCCCTGCAAGCCGGGGCTGCCCGAGCATGAGCAGAATCGCGCGGGGCGGGCGGAATTATTGAGTCACCACGTTCGAAACCTTCGAGCGCAATATCCGCGAACAGCTCGCCCGCACGCTTGGCGAAGGGAGGTTTCGACCCGGCCCGCGATATCACCGCCATCACCGTGAACCGATGGCCGCATGGCTATGCGCCGGAATACAACCCGCTGTTCGATCCGGACGTTCCCGAAGCACAGCGGCCGCACGTCATCGGGCGCGCGCAATTCGGCCGCATCGCCATCGCCAATTCCGATTCCGGCGGCGGGGCATACACGGACTCGGCCATCAATCAGGGGCATCGCGCAGTCATGGAATTGCTGCGCGGATAGTGAATCGGCGCCATCTGCTGTAAAATTTACATTCCGAGGCTGCATATTTAATGATGATTTAATTTCTCTGAATGGAACTTATGGGAAAACGTCGCTGAGAACCGACAAATAGCGCATTTCAGTTGCATTCGACGCGCGAATTTGGCTTTATGTGTGACTGTGTTGCGACGCAGACGGGCCCGACACCGTGACTGGGCCTGCTTGTGGCAGCACTTCGGACTTTCCGATACGAACGAATTAACCCTAGGGGAATATTTTTATGACATTGACCACCACTTTAAAGGCCTCTCTCGCCGTGGCCTGCGTTGTTGCCTTCGCAGGTTGCACGGACCTGAAGCCCATCCAAGCCCAGATCGATGATCTGAAATCAGCAACTCGCCAAGAACACCAGCGACGATCAGAAGACGGCGTCTGAAGCGGCTGCGGCTCAAAGCGCCGCTGCCAGCGCCCAGTCCGCCGCTTCCGGCGCGCAGAGCACGGCGAACCAGGCGTTGTCGACCGCGCAGTCGAACTCGACCGCCATTGAAGCGATCAACGAGAAGATCGATCGCATGTTCAAGAAGTCAGTGTCGAAGTAAATCGAACATTTGCTTGAGCTTGAAACGCCGCGGGTCACACCGCGGCGTTTTTTTTGGCGCGGGGGGCGCTGCCAGGCAAACGACCATTTGCAATGATAATCAAGGGTTTAACGGGTTGGGCCGACAGAAGGGCCCACACCTCCCTTGCGGGCCCCCCCGGATCCGGCTCGCGAGTCCCTTCGCACTACATGAAGAACTGCTCCGATACGATCTTGCCGTCCTTGACCTCGTAGGCGCAGATTTCCTCGAGCTTCACGCGCCCGCGTCCCTTCATGGTGACGTCCAGAGAGAGTGCGAGTGCGATGGCATTGCCGGTGACCAGCGGCGCTGAGGCGTTGCATGCATGCATTTTCTCCACCATCGACTCGAATTTGTGGCCTTTATCGATGATGGCACTCAGCCCCTTGGTCTCTTTGGGGAAGTCCGGGGTTGCGTGCGGTTCGATGCTGACCGCATCCTCGGCGAATAGCTCTTTCTGCGCGGCTTCGAACTGGCCTTGACGGCAAAGCTCGACCAGGCGGGTCGCGATCTGTTGCGTGTTCATGACTATGCTCCTTTGGTCGCAGAGTGGTGGAACGTCGGGCCAACCGGCCCGTGCGGGAGCATTATTTTTACGCCAAAGCGCGGCGGATTGCAGCCGCCGGGCGTCCGCAAGGCGAGGGCCAGGATGGCCCGAGTCAATGCGGAGGCAGGATGCCGAAGCCGACGCCGCAGGGCGCCCGCAGGGCGAGGGCCAGGATGGCCCGAGTCAATGCGGAGGCAGGATGCCGAAGCCGACGCCGCAGGGCGCCCGCAGGGCGAGGGCCAGGATGGCCCGAGTCAATAGCGGATGAGCGCCGATCCCCAGGTAAAGCCGCCGCCGAAGGCCTCGAGCAGCAGCAGTTGCCCGCGCTGGACGCGGCCGTCGCGAATACCCGTATCGAGAGCCAGGGGCACCGAGGCGGCCGAAGTGTTGCCCTGGGTGTTGATGGTCACGATGACTTTTTCCATCGGCAAATCGAGCCGCTTGGCGATCGCCTCGATGATGCGAATATTCGCCTGATGAGGAATCAGCCAGTCGAGCTGATCCCTGCTGATGCCGTTGGCGTTGAGCGTCTCCGTCACCAGGTGGCCCAGTGTGTTGACGGCGACCTTGTAGACCTCGTTGCCCTTCATCTGCACGCCGGCCTTGCCTTCGCGCACCAGATTGAAGCCCTTGGAAACGCCGTCCGGATACAGCAGCAAATCCTTGTACTTGCCGTCGGAATGCAGGCGCGTGCTGATGATCCCCGGTTCGGCCGACGGCTTGAGCACCACGGCGCCGGCGCCGTCCGCGAACAACACGCAGGTGCCTCGATCCTTCCAGTCGACGATTCGCGTCAGCGTCTCCGCGCCGACGACGAGCGCGCACTTCGATTCGCCCAGCCGCACGAATTTATCCGCCACGCTCAGCGCATAGACGAAACCGGTGCAGGCCGCCTCCAGGCTGAATGCCGGGCAGCCATGAATCCCCAGGCGGTCCTGCAGCAGCGTGCCCACGTTCGGAAACACGAGATCCGGCGTCGTCGTGCCCACGCAGATCAGATCGATATCCGCCGCCGTGACCCCGGCATCCTGCATCGCGCGCCGCGACGCGTGTTCCGCAAGATCGGTCGTGGTCTCGCCCTCCGCCGCCACATGACGCTGCTCGATGCCGGTTCGCGTGCGAATCCATTCATCGCTGGTGTCGACGAGCTTTTCCAGGTCCGCGTTGGTCAGTATTTTTTCCGGCAAATAGCTGCCGGTGCCGGCGATGCGTGCGTACATTGAATTCCTTCAAGCTTCGCGTGAAGCGCCCAACCGTTGCGCGATGCGCGCCGGCACGCCGTTGCGCGCTTCCAGTACCGCGACCTCGATGGCGCGCTGAAATCCGAACAGATCGGTGCCGCCGTGGCTCTTGATGACGATGCCGTTCAAACCGACCATGCTCGCGCCATTGTAGCGGCGCGGGATCTATCCGCGTGCGCAGCGCATCGAGCGCCGGCCGTGCGGCGAGATAGCCGAGCTTGCGCAGGCGTGCTGCGGCTGAACTCCTCGCGCAGCGCGTCGCCGATCAGGCGCGCGGCGCCTTCCATCGCTTTCAGCGCCACATTGCCGGTGAAGCCGTCCGTGACGACGACATCCACCTTGTCCGAAAAAATATCGTCGCCCTCGACGAACCCGACATAGTTGATGTCGCCCGGCGGCCAGCAAATTCGTGCGCCGCCTGCACGATGTCGTTGCCCTTGATTTCTTCGGTGCCGATATTGAGCAAGCCCACTCGCGGCCTGGCGTGCGCTCCCTCCAGATCGGCCGCGAGCACCGAGCCCATGACCGCGAACTGCGACAGCTGCACGGGCGTGCACGACGCGTTGGCGCCGAGATCCAGCATGTAGGTGTGCCCGCCGCGCGAAGGAATGATGCGAGACGATGGCCGGACGCTCCACGCCGGGCAGCATTTTCAAGACGAAGTGCGCCGTCGCCATCAGTGCGCCCGTATTGCCGGCGCTGACGCAGGCGTGCGCATCATTCGCCTTCACCAGATCGATGGCGCGGCGCATCGAAGAATCTTTCTTGCGCCGCAGGGCCTCGCGCGGATGATCGGTCATTTCGACCACATCGGCCGCGAACAGGCAGGACACGTTGGCGGGGAATGCGCCGCCCAGCTCGCGCTCCAATTCGGGCTGCCGCCCGATCAGGGTAAATCGCACGTCGCTGAACTCACGGGCCGCGGCCACCGCCGCCGGCACGGAAACCGACGGGCCACGATCGCCGCTCATGGCGTCGATGGCAATATGGAGCAGCGCAGACACTTGCGTCGATCACGCCCGGGCGGCGGGCGAATCCGCCGGCCGCTCGGTGAGTTCGGACTTATTCTTCGGCCGCTGCCGCGTCCGCCTTGGTCTGCAGCACCTTGCGGCCGCGATAAAATCCCTCGCGGGAAATTCGATGACGCGAATGAGTCTCGCCGCTCTTGGCGTCGATCGACACCGCGGGTAGTGGCAGCGCGGAGTGGGAGCGGTGCATGCCGCGCTTGGACGGGGTTTTTCTGCTTTTTTGAACTGCCATGAGTGCTGTGTCCTATCAAGTTTTCTTTAACAAATCCTGCAATGCGGCTAAACGGCCGCGATCGCTCGCTCGGCAAATCCCGAATCACTGCGGCCGCCTCGTGCGCCGGCGCCCGACCGCAGGTTTGCGGCGTACCGCAGGCCGCAACGATCGGCAACGCCAACAACAATTCTTCCTCGGCCAGTTCGCGCAAGCTCACCCGGCCCTCATCCATCGCATAGACCTCGCGCTGCGAATCCGCAGCGTCCGCGGTCCAACCGCTCGAAAATTCAATCTCGCTGCTGCCGGCCGCGGCAAACGCGAAACCTTGCAAACAACGCTGGCATACCAATTGCGGAACCGCCTCGACCGCGACAGTGGCGCCCATGCGGCCCGCGCCTAATTTCGCAAATGCGAAACTCGCTCGTACCGATCCCCGCGTGTCGGCCAACAAATCCTGTAAGCGAGGCATCTCGACCGAGCGGGTAGACACGTTCCAGCACCACTGCATCGTCAGCCAGGTGCGCGCAATCGACTCGGTCAGGCAAGCCCGGTGCCATGGGCCGCGTATAATAGGGCCGGTTCCCACCCCTGTCAAAATCAATCGGGTGCAAGTCGTTGTTTTTGAAGTCTCCGCCTGCGCTCATTTTAGCGTCGACCTCCGCCTACCGACGCGAACTCCTGGCGAGGCTGCGCCTGCCCTTTTCCTGCACCGCTCCGGGGGTCGACGAGACCCGCCGGGGCGGTGAACGGCCGCTCGCCCTGGCGGTACGGCTGGCCAGGGCCAAGGCCTCCGCGGTGGCGCTACAACACCCCGATGCCTGGGTCATCGGCTCCGATCAAGTCGCGGCCCGGATTGAGCGGATCGGGGGAGGAACTGATCCTCGGCAAGCCCGGCACCGCCGCGCGCTGCATGGAGCAGCTGCGCAGCTGCTCGGGACGTACCGTGGCGTTCATGACCGCGGTGGCCGTGTTGCGGCACAACAGCCACTCGGTGCACGAGTTCGTCGATACCACCCGGGTGGTGTTTCGCGCGCTCGACGAGCCAACCATCGAGCGCTATGTGGCGCTCGAGTCGCCGCTGGATTGCGCCGGCGGCTTCAAAAGCGAGGGCCTCGGCATCGCGCTGTGCGAATCGATCGACAGCGCGGATCCGAGCGCCCTCATCGGCTTGCCGCTCATTCAGCTCGAGCAAGGTGCTGCGCGCCGTCGGCTTCGAACTGCCCTAGCGTCTTACCGGGTGTTTCGAGGCGGTGCGTTTCGGCGCGGAGGCTTTCGGCGCCGCGCGTTTGGCCGAGCGCTTCATGGGAGTAATCGCATCGAGTACCGCGGCCAACTCGGCGGGCAGGGGCGCGCTGGCGTGAAACGGGACGCCGGAACCGGGCCATTCGAAAGCAACGGATTGCGCGTGCAGGAAGGTGCGCTTCAAGCCATGCCGCTTGAGCTCGGCATTGCGCTCGCGATCGCCGTACTTGTCGTCGCCCAGCAGCGGATGGCCGGCAAAGGACGCGTGCACGCGGATTTGATGCGTGCGCCCGGTCGGAATGTCCACCTCCATCAAGGTCGCGAGCGGCCCGAAGAATTGCAACGGCTTGAACACGCTCACCGAGTCCTTGCCGGCGGCGGCCACCCGCACGTGCCGTTCGCCGTGCTGGCGATTGTCCGTGGCGAGCGGCGCGTCGATGCGCTTGGTTCCCAGCTGCCAGCTGCCCGCCACCAGGGCCAGGTAGGTCTTGTGCATGCCGCCGTTGCGAATCAAGGCATGCAGCGCGGTCAGCGTGCTGCGATCGCGCGCCACCAGCAGGCAGCCGCTGGTATCGCGGTCCAGACGATGCACCAGTTCCAGCGTTTCGCGCGGCCGCGACGCCCGCAAGGCCTCGATGACGCCGAAGCTCATGCCGCTGCCGCCATGCACCGCGACACCGGCCGGCTTGTCGATCACCAGCAGGTGCTTGTCTTGAAAAATGACCGCCCGCTCGATCAATTCGAGCAAGCTGCTCGAGGGACGCCCGGGCTCATCGCCCGCATCGATCCGCACCGGCGGCAGGCGCACTTCGTCGCCCTCCTGGATGCGGTACTCGGCATCGACGCGCTTGCGGTTGACGCGCACTTCGCCCTTGCGCAGCAGCCGGTAAACCCGGCTGCGAGGCACGGTCTTGAAGTGCCGCATGAGGAAATTATCGACTCGCTGGCCGGCCTCATCCGCCGTTACGGTGCGCAGAGTCACGGGACTTTTGGGTCCATGCAAGTGTTCGGGCGTCGGTCACATTACTGTTCATCGTTGATCATCTTTGTTGAGCTATGTTCTAAGGTATTGATTACATTGACCCTGACGGAGTGTCGTGATAATGTCTCAAAACCGTGTCAGGCGCTGAACCATTTGAAGGGTGACGGCCATAATTTTAGGCCATGCCCGTTCTTAAGTTTTGCATAGACACCGGTTTCGGTGGCGCCCCCATCCGATGGGGACGCCGCATATTAGTTGGTTCTGGATTTCCAGACCATCGCTCGGCCGATGAGACAGACGCAAGAGAGCCTGATTTGAGCTTCGGTGTCTGACAAGCGGTTAACCGAGAACAAGGCCCCGGGCTTGCCGTATGGTTTTTTTCGCAATTGGGTTTGGGCAGAATTGGGTTGAAGCGGTCGCGTTGCTCGCGCTCGGCGCATCCCTATTCGCAATCTCCCCATTCGTCGCGGTCCCGGCTTCTATTCTCAAGCTCACCTCCTCGGCTCCTACCACTCTTAGTTGGGGCACATGAAAAGAATGCTCGTCAACGCAGTTCAAGAAGAAGAACTGCGAGTCGCACTCGTCGACGGTCAGAAACTCTACGACTTATCGATTGAGATCCCGTCACGGGAACAGAAAAAATCCAATATCTATAAAGGCCGGATCACCCGCGTAGAGCCCAGTCTCGAAGCGGCATTCGTCGAATACGGCGCGCAGCGCCACGGCTTTCTGCCGCTGAAGGAAGTCTCCAAGGAATACTTCCGCTCGCAGCCGGCGACTGGCGGCAGGCTGAACATCAAGGACCTGCTGCAGGAAGGCCAGGAGCTGATCGTTCAGGTCGAGAAGGAGGAACGCGGCAACAAGGGCGCCGCACTCACGACCTTCATCAGCCTCGCCGGCCGCTTCCTGGTGCTGATGCCGAACAACCCGCGCGCCGGCGGCGTGTCGCGCCGCATCGAAGGCGAGGACCGCGATCAGATGCGCGAGGCCATGAACGGCCTGCAGATCCCCGACGGCATGGGCGCCATCGTGCGCACCGCCGGCGTCGGCCGCTCCACCGAAGAACTGCAGTGGGATCTTGAACAATCTCAAGACCGCCTGGGACGCCATCGTGGCCGCCAACGACGGCCGGCCGGCGCCGTTCCTGATTTTTCAGGAAAGCGATGCGGTGACTCGCGGCTTGCGCGACTACTTCTCCGATGATGTCGGCGAATGCCTCATCGACCAGCCTGAGGCCTTCCAGAAAGCCCAGGAGTACATGCAGCGCTTCATGCCGCCCGATGCGCAGCGCAAGCTCAAGCTGTATCAAGACCCGGTGCCGTTGTTCACGCGCTACCAGATCGAGAGCCAGATCGAGTCCGCCTATTCGCACAAGGTCACCCTGCCCTCGGGCGGCAGCTTGGTGATCGACCACACCGAAGCGCTGGTTTCGATCGACATCAACTCGGCGCGCAGCACCCGCGGCGGCGACATCGAAGCAACCGCGCGCAACACCAATTTGGAGGCCGCCGAGGAAATCGCCCGGCAACTGCGCCTGCGCGACATCGGCGGCCTCATCGTCATCGACTTCATCGACATGGAATCGCACGGCCAATCAGCGCGCCGTCGAAGACATGCTGCGCGACGCGGTCAAGATGGATCGCGCACGCATCCAGCTCGGACGACTGTCGCGCTTCGGCCTGCTCGAGCTGTCGCGCCAGCGCCTGCGGCCGGCGCTGAGCGAGACCACTCACATCAATTGCCCGCGATGCAGCGGCATGGGCACCATACGCGGCGTCGAATCGATGTCGCTCGCCCTGTTGCGCTTGATCGGCGAAGAGGCGCGCAAGGAGCGGACCGGCCGGGTGATCGCCCAGGTGCCGGTCGATGTCGCGACCTATCTCATCAACGAGAAGCGCGAATGGCTGAGTCAAATCGAATCGCGCGACAAGGTCTCGCTGGTGATCGTGCCGAATCCGCACATGCAGACGCCGGCCTACACGCTGCGTCGCATCCGCGACGACGAAAAGGAGCTGCCGGAGAACACCACCGTCAGCTACCAGCTGGCCGATCAGCCCAGCGTCGACGATTCGAATATCGGAAATCGCGACAAGAAGCCGCAAGGCGATGTGCCGCTGGTGCCGAGCATTTTGCCGGCCTCGGCGGCACCCATCATTCCGATGCCCGTGCCCGTGCCCACCCCTGAGCCGCCGCCGCCGCTCGCCGCGCCGCAAGCTGGGGCATTGGTGCGTTTTTGGCGCTGGCTGTTCGGCAGCGGCGCAAGCGCCGCCGCCAAGGCGGAGCCCTCGCCCGCGACGCCTGCACAACGCGACCGGCCGGCAGCATCGAGATGCGCGTCATGACCGGTACCGCAGCGGCGGCGACCGGGACCGAAACCGTGATCGTGACCGCGGCGACCGCGACCGAAATCGCGACGCACGGCGTGATGGACCGCGCGACCCGCGGCGTGACGGACGTCCACGCGGCGAGAGCCGCAGTGATTCCGCGCCGCGTCGCCCCGATGCCGCGCCAGCCGAGCGCAGCGCCGCCGGAACGCATCCGGAGGCCCAACGAGCCGACCCGGCCTCGCGCCCGGAACAACCCCGCTCGGAACAGCCACCGCGAGCAGATCAGGCACAGCGCCAGGACCCGCGGCCGCGCAATGACTCTCAGGCACGGGGCGGCGAGCCCCGTGCCGGTGACGCGGGCCCGAACGGCGAGCGCTCCGGCAGCGAGCGCGGCGAGCGTGGCGGCCGAAGCCGGCGGCGGCGTGGCCGCGGCGGCCGGCGCGAGGGCGGGGAAAACGCCGCTAACGGAAACGGCGGCAACCAGAGCGCCGGCCAGGCGATGAACCCAAGGTCAGGCCAGGGGTCGGAAACAGGCCCCGGGCCGGGAAGCGCCTCCGGCACGGGCGAGGGCAGCACCGGCGGCGGCTCGACTGCATCCTTTGAGGCCCCGCGCGAGCGGCCGGCGGCGCCCATGGCCACGGAAGCGCCCGCCAGAGAGATCGCACCGGCGGCACCGGCGGCGAGTACCGGCACCGACAACAAGTATGTCGTGTGGTCCTCTGCTCCGAGCGACGTACCGCGCCCTGGAGGGGACGACCACTAGACGGTTTTCACAAGGTTAAGGCGATCTGCGCGTGCTCGAACGGAGTACGCGCAGACGCCAGTCCAGGGTCACGCTGGTGCAGAACAGAGCCGTGGCGAGCCCACGAAGGGCGGCCACCGCCATGCTGGTAATGACCATGTTCGGCCCCCGTAGGGAGTGCCCCGAAGGCGCCTCTACACGCGCCCACAACCACCAGGTGACGCTCAGCCCCACCGCCGAGGCGAGGTAGATCAACACCCATAGCCGACGCTCGGCGGCCCGCAAAGGCCGTGCCGGCACGGCTTTCTCCGTGCCCCGGCGCAGGCCGTACAAAACCAGTACCACCACGACCGCAAGCCCGATCAATGAACTGCCGTCCTGCAGCAGCCGTACTCCGGCCAGGCGATGGCTGCCGATGTCGACGACGGGATCCTCGAGCCAGGGGATCATGCGAATGCCGCGGGCATTCTCGTGAGTGAACGCATCCCACACCAGGTGCGTCACCGCCCCGGCCAACAGCCCGCAGGCAGCCAGAGTCCACTGGCGCATGCTGCGCAAATCCGCCGGCGAGGAAAACGGGCGCCAGCGCGCGTAAGCACCCTCGGGCAGCACCTCCAATATCGGGGCTTTGACCAGGTATTGAAACACCCAGTAAGTGAACAGACCCACCGGCAGGCAAAAAGTCAGCAACGCCGTGGCGCTATGCGTCTCGAAGCGATGCACGCGCCAGGGAAAGAACAGGCCGAAATCAGGAACCATGGCGCCGATGACGACGGCGGACAGCAGCCGCCACCGAGCCAGCAGGCGCGAAAAAGGCAGTACCGACGGCGGCGTGGGATATGGTGAATGGCATCAAGAAGCCTCGGTCTGTCATCTCGCCGTCATATTACAGATCTATAAATCATGGGTTACGGTCCACCATTTGCCGGGTTCCACCTTTGCGGGGTACAGCATGTCGAATATCGATGCGATCAATCAAGCACTCCCCCGAGCCGAGCACGCCCCCACGGCCTCGACGCTGATCGGCCAAAAGCCCAATCCCTGGTTCAATGTCCTGGCGGGCGTGGTGGTGGTCGCCGGAATCATCTATGCCGGCGTTCACTTGGCCGATGACCTGTCCGTGGTCCGCGATACGCGAGCCTATCCCTACATACTGCTGGGCATTGCACTGTTGATCGCCCTGGGATTCGAGTTCGTCAATGGCTTCCACGACACCGCGAACGCGGTCGCCACGGTAATCTACACGAATTCCATGTCGCCCAATCTCGCCGTGGTCTGGTCGGGGACTTTCAACTTTCTGGGCGTGCTGTTCTCCACGGGTGCCGTCGCGTTCGGCATCGTTTCGCTGCTGCCGGTCGAACTGATCCTGCAAGTCGGCAGCGGCGCCGGCTTTGCCATGGTGTTCGCACTGCTGCATCGCCGCCATTCTCTGGAATTTGGGCACCTGGTATTTCGGTCTGCCGTCCTCGAGTTCGCACACCTTGATCGGTTCCATCATCGGCGTGGGCCTGATGAACCAGCTGATGGCGGCGAGTCCCTCCGGCACCAGCGGCGTCGATTGGAGTCAAGCGACCAAAATCGGCGAGACCCTGCTCGTCTCGCCGTTGATCGGCTTCAGCGCCGCCTTCTTGCTGCTGACCATACTCAAGTCGACCGATCAAGATCCCCGCGCTGTACAAGGAGCCCGAGGGCAACAAGCCGCCGCCCTTGTGGATTCGCGGCTTGCTGATCCTGACCTGCACCGGCGTGAGCTTCTTCCACGGCGGCAATGACGGCCAAAAAGGCATGGGGCTCATCATGCTCATCCTCATCGGCACCGTGCCGACGGCCTACGCGCTCAATCGCACCATGCACGAGAAGGATATCGACAACTTCGTTGCGGTCTCCGCGCAGGCGCAGACCGTGCTGTCGCGCTACAGCGTGGGCGGCGCCCCGGCCGACCCGCATGCGGCGGCCATGGATGTCGTGCGCACGCGCTCCGTGACTGCGCAGGGCGTGTCGGCGCTCGCCGCGCTGGCCGAATCGATCTCGACGCGGGTCAATCAGTATCATTCGATCGACAAGGTTCCGCCCGGCTCGATGGTCAACATCCGCAACGACATGTACTTGGTGAGCGAAGGCTTGCGTTTCATGAGCAAGGACAAGTCCCTGAATGTCTCGGCAGCCGACCGGACCGTGCTCGGCACCTACAAGAATCAGCTCGACCACTCGACCAAGTTCATTCCGACCTGGGTCAAGGTCGCCGTGGCCATCGCCCTGGGGCTGGGCACCATGATCGGCTGGAAACGCATCGTCGTGACGGTGGGCGAACGGATCGGCAAGACCCATCTGACCTATGCGCAGGGCGCATCGGCGGAAATCGTCGCGATGGCCACGATCGGCGCAGCCGAGATGTACGGCCTGCCGGTCAGCACCACGCACGTATTGTCGTCCGGCGTCGCGGGGACGATGGTCGCAAATAAATCCGGCTTGCAATGGGCCACGGTGCGCAACTTATTGATGGCCTGGGTGCTCACCCTGCCGGTGTCGATCGCGCTGGCCGGCGGCCTGTACTGGCTGCTGCGCCACCTGCTGTAAGGCGGCGCCGGAATTCAGCGCAGCGCGTGCGCGGCGGCCAAGCCGGCGCGCACACGCTCCAGGTCTTGCAGCGTATCGACCCCGGCGGGCGGCGCTTTCGGGAAGGTGACCAAGTGAATCCGCATGCCGTGCTCCAGGGCGCGCAGCTGCTCGAGCTTCTCGGTCTCCTCCAGCGGCGTCGGCTTCCAGGACGCGAATTTCAGCAGGCTGCGCACGCGGTACGCATAGATTCCGATGTGCCGCCACGCCCCGGCAAAGCGCGTCGGCACGCCGTCCGCGACGCTGTCGCGCGGCCAGGGCACGGGCGCGCGGCTGAAATACAGCGCGCTGCCGTCCGGAGCACGCAGCGCCTTCACACAGCTGGTGTCGAGAAATTCCTCCACGGATAGAATCGGCGCGACGGCCGTGGCGATGTCGATCTGCGGCCGGGCAGACAGCGCTTCTGCGATCTGGCCGATCACGGCCGCCGGCATCAGGGGCTCGTCGCCCTGCAGGTTCACCACGATATCGTCCGCCGCAAAACCCTTCACCCGCGCAACTTCGGCAATCCGATCCGTGCCCGAGACGTGCCTTGCCGAAGTCATCAGGCAGTCCGCGCCGAAGCGCGTGGCCGCATCGAAAATGCGCACATCATCCGTGGCGATGATCACCGACGCCGCGCCGCTGGCCCGTGCGCTTTGCCACACCCATTGGACGAGGGGCCGGTCGCCGATGACGAGGAGCGGCTTGCCCGGCAGGCGCGATGCGGCGAAGCGCGCCGGAATGACGACGTGAAACATGGGTCTGCGTCAGTGCTCGAGCAAGGGATCGTCGGGACCCAGAACGCGGGCCTCCTCGGGCAGCATCACGGGAATTCCCTCGCGCACGCGCGTACGCCAGCCGATCCGGGCGGCACACGAGTTCCTGCGCATTGCCGGCACCCGAGCTGCGCAAGGGCCCTTTGCAAATGGGACAGACCAGCAAATCGAGCAAACGCTTATCCATCAACCCCCCAATCACCCGCGCAATGACACCCTCACACCCGCGCAACGCGCCTCTGAATGGCCTGGGTCACGATCTTGAGCAGCGCATCGGATTCGGCCCCGGCGAAACTCGCGGTCACAGGCACGTACCAATGCTGCGGCCCGGCCACGAGTTCGCATTTTACGGCATCCTTCTCGGTCATGAGCACCGGCCGCCCGTCGGCGAAGGAAATATCCGCGGCTTGGAGGCGCGCATGGTCCGGCAGCGGATGGCCCGTCACTTCGATGCCGTGCGCCCGCAGCATGTTGAAAAATCGTTCGGGATTGCCGATGCCTGCGACCGCATGCACCGAATGCCCCGCAAACTCCTCCAGCGGCTTGACCGTGCCCCCGATCAGGCTCCGGGCGCTTTTTGCCTCGAGCCGCATGCTGAGGGCCCCGTCGAGCAGCGCCCGGCCGCCGTTGACCACGACGGCATCGGCGGCGCTCAGCCGGGCACGGGGTTTCGCGCAGCGGACCCGCCGGCAGCAGCCGGCCATTGCCGAAGCGCCGATCGCCGTCGATGACGACGATTTCGCAATCGCGGGCCAGCGCGTAATGCTGCAGGCCATCGTCGCTCACGATGACATCGCACCCCGCATTCACCAGCAGCTGGGACGCCGCCGGGCGGTCGCGGCCGATCGCCACCGGCACGCCCGTACGGCGCGCCAGCAAAATGGACTCATCGCCGACCACGCCGGGCGCATCGAAGCGGCCGACGAGCCGTACGCTTGCGGAGGAGCCTCCGTAACCGCGGGTGACGACTCCGGGCTTGAATCCAAGATCCGCCAGGCGCGCCACCAACCAGCAGACCAGCGGGGTCTTGCCGGTTCCCCCCACGCTCAGGTTCCCGACCACGATCACGGGCAGAGACATCCGGGTGGACTTGCGCAGGCGCTTGAGCGTACAGGTAGCGGCGCGAGCCCGCGACGGCGCGGTAGGCGAGAGACAGCGGCAGCAGCCACCAAGGCGGCGCCGCATGGTCGTACCAGATTCGATTGAGCCAAGATTGAACCGACATGAGTGGCGCTTAGCTTATGCCCTGGGCTCATTTCCCGGCCAGCATTCCATGCAGTGCGGAGTACAATCCGCCCTGCGCCAACAGGTCCTGATGGTTGCCGCTCTCCACGATTCGCCCCTGATCCAGCACGATGATGCGGTCCGCGCCCTCGATCGTGGACAGGCGATGGGCAATCACCAGCGTGGTGCGGCCCTGCATGAGAATTCCCAATTCTTGCTGCACCCGCCTCTCGGACTCATTGTCGAGCGACGCGGTGGCTTCGTCGAGGATCAGGACGGGCGCATCCTTGAGCAGCGCCCGCGCGATGGATATTCGCTGCCGCTGGCCGCCGGAGAAATTCTGGCCGCGGTCCGTCAATGCAGTATCGAACCCCATCGGCTGCTGCGCGACGAACTCCATGACGTTGGCGGCGCGGGCGGCGGCTTCCACCTCGGCATCCGTCTTGCCGAGCGCATTGAAGGCGATGTTGTTGCGGATGGTGTCGTTGAAGAGGACGACGTCCTGGCTGACCAGACTCACCTGGGAGCGCAAATCGTTGAGGCGGTACTCGCGCACGTCGACCCCATCGAGCAGCACCGCGCCCTGCTGCACGTCGTAGAACCGGGGCAACAGGCCGGCCAGGGTCGTTTTGCCGCCGCCGGAAGGACCGACGATGGCCACGGTTTCCCCCGGACGCACGCGAAAACTCACATCCCGCAGCACATCGCCCTTGTCGCCGTCGTAGGCAAACGAGACATTGCGAAACTCGATCTCGCCGCGCGCGCGCGCCAGCGCGACCGGACCGCCGCTGCCCTCGGTCGGATGATCCATGATCTCGAACACACTTTGGCCCGCGGCGATGCCCTGCTGCAGCGGCCCGCTCATGCTCACCAGGCTGCGCAGGGGCGACGGAATGAGCATCAACGCCGTCAAAAAGCCGAAAAATTCGTCGACCCGCAGGTGATGGGTGAACACTTGCTGTATCGCCACGAACAGCACGCTTGCCAGCGCGATCGACGCGATGCACTGCACGACCGGATTGCTGATGGCCCGCGCACGGATCAGCTTCATGTTCGACACGCGATTGTGCTCGTTGACCCGTTCGAAGCGCTCGGTTTGATGATCCTCGGCGTTGAAAATCTTGATCAGCCGATGCGCATCGATCGCTTCCTTGGCGACCCGCGTGATGTCGCCCATGGAGTTCTGAATGCGTTCGCTGTAGCGGCGGAAGCTGCGGTTGGCGATTTTCATCAGCCACGCGATGACGGGCGCCGCGACGATGCAGAACACCGCGAGACGCCAGTTCATGTAGAACAGCGTGATCAACAGCGCGATGATGGTCAGGCTGTCGCTGATGAGCGATATGGCCGCGGTGGTCGCCGCTGCCGCGACCATCTCGATGTTGTTCGTCAACTTCGAGAGCAGATGCCCGGACTGCTGTCGATCCAGATAGGCCGTAGGCAGCCGCAGATAGTGCGAGAACACATCATGCCTCAGGCCCTTGATGACCTGCCTGCCGACCCAACCGGAATAGTAGCTCTGCACGTAGTCCCCGATGCCGCGCAGCGTGAACAGCACCACGACTCCGAGGGGAACCTCCCACAATACCGCCGGATTCTTCGCCAGGAAGGCGCCGTTCAGGAATTTCTTGACCAGATATGCCAGCGCGGCATTGGAAGTGGCGAACAGGATCGAGCCCAGCACGCCGATCATGAATACGCCGAGATAGGGCCTCGCGTACTTGAACAACCGCCGATAGATCGACCAGGAATCGCCGCCCGCACTGAGGCCCGCCGCGGCCTTTACGTTCAAGGCGGAGCGTCCTCGTGCACGGTCGCGATGTTCAGCTGCGCGAACCCCAGCTTGCCCGCCACGTCCATGGCGGTCACCACGGCCTGGTGCGTGGTGCGCGCATCGGCGCGGATCGTGATGGGTCCGCGGTCCGTGCCGGCCTCCTTGAGCAGCGCGGCCCGCAAGGTGTCGGGGCTGGCGTTGATCAAGGTACGCTCGTTGACCCGGTAGTTGCCTTCCGCCGTCACCGTGATCACCAAGGGCTCGTGAGAGCCGCGCGGCACGGGTATCTCGCTCGCCTGCGGCAGCTGAACCTTGACGCGGCCCTCTTGATTGAACGTGGTCGACACCATGAAAAAGATCAGCAGCACCAGCAGCACGTCGATCATGGAGATCAAGTTGATTTCCGGGATCTTCACGGTGGCGTGGACGCAGGTTCATGTCACTCGGCCGCCATCAGCGCGCCGCGCTCGTCCAGCGCATCGACCAGCTTCATGGCTTCCTTTTCCATGCGCACGACCAGGCGCTCGACCTTGCCGCGCAGGAAGCGATAGGCGATCAGCGAGGGGATGGCGACCGTCAATCCGGCGGCCGTCGTGATGAGCGCTTCGCCGATGCCGCCCGACAATATCCTCGGGTCGCCGATGCCATTGGCGGTGATGGCGTTGAAGGCATGAATGATGCCGGCCACGGTTCCGAGCAGGCCCAGCAGCGGCGCGACCGCCGCGATCGTGCCCAGGGTGTTCGAGAAATCGCTCCAACTCGTGCACCACGTGCCGGCCGCCGTCCTCCAGCCGCTCCACCATCAAGCGCGCGCGGCTTGTTGCGATTGGCGAGACCGATGGCCAGCAGCTTGCCGAGAGGCGAATTCTGCTCCAGCGCGGCCACCAGCTTGTCGCTGAGCTGATCGGCTTCGATCCAGTTCCAGACCTTCTGCGCCAGGTCGCGCGGGATGACGCGGCTGCTTTGCAAGGTCCAGAGCCGCTCCAATATGATGGCCACCGCCGCGATGGAACATAAAATGATCGGCCACATGAAGCCGCCGCCTGCGCGGATGATCTCCCACATTGCGTCCTCTTGGGTCAAGTATAAATCTGCGGGCATGATACTTGACCGCCGACGGTTCAGATACCGCCATCGGCCGGCGGCTAACCCGTTGATTTGCGTGCCGGCCGCGGATCACTGTCGCCGATCGGCGAAAACGGCATAATGCCGCGTCCTGGGAGTCAATCGCGATCCATGCAACGCTGGCTGAAACGCATCACACCCGACCGCCACACGCTGGAGAAACTCTGGTGTTTGAGGCCTTTCAAGTCGATCGTGCTCGATCGCGGCTGCTGGACCTTCAATCGGCACAGCGTCACGCGGGCGTTCGCGCTGGGCCTGTTCATCGCCTTTATTCCGCCGACTCCCCTGCCCGTGCATCTCGTGACCTGCGTCATACTCGGGATGCTGTTTCGGCTGAACCTGCCGGTGCTGATCGCCACGGTATTCGTCAGCAATCCCTTCACCTGGCTGCCGCAGGTCGCCGGCTCCATCTGGGTGGGCGCCAAGCTCATGGGAATGGATCTGATGCCCTTCCTGCACGTATCTGCATCATCAGCACCTATGGACGCAGGTCGGCCAGCTCTGGGCGCCGCTGCTGCTCGGCGCGCTGGTGCTCGGATCTGATCGCGGCCGGCGTCCGGCTATGTGCTGGCGCAATTCGCCTGGCGCGCCCGCGTCGTCTATCATCTGCGGCGCCGGCGCGCCCGATCAAGCGATGCCCGATCAAGCGACAGGAGTCGCGCTCGATTAGCATGCCGTCGGCGAGAACCAGCACGCGATCGAGCCGCGCCGCCAGGCGCTCATCGTGGGTCACGATGACCAGACTGGTGCCGAGTTCGCGATTGAGCTCCAGCATCAATTCGAACACCTGCGCCGCATTCTTGCCGTCGAGATTGCCCGTGGGTTCGTCGGCCAGCACCAGCTTCGGCTCGAGTCACGAGCGCGCGGGCCACCGCGGCGCGCTGCCGCTCGCCGCCGGACAGCTGCGAGGGCCGGTGCGTCAGCCGCTCGGCCAATCCGACGCGCGCCAGCAGGGCGCCGGCCTCGTTCCTTGGCGGCGCGCGGACTGCATGCGCCGCACCAGCAGCGGCATCGCGACATTTTCGAGCGCGGTGAATTCCGGCAGCAGATGATGGAATTGATAGACGAATCCCACGGCGCGATTGCGCAGATGGCCGCGCTCGGCGTCGTTCAAGCGGTGCATCGCGGATCCGGCGATCTCGACGGTGCCGCGGGTCGGCAAATCCGAGCCCGCCCAGCAGCTGCAGGAGCGTCGTTTTGCCCGGACCCCGAGGCGCCGACGATGGCGATGCGCTCGCCGGCGCGGACGCTGATGGACACGGCGCGCAGCACCTGGATTTTCACGTCGCCCTGGACGAATTCCTTGGCAAGATCCTTGCCCTCGAGCACCGCCATTTGCATTCGACATCATCTTCCGGTCCTCAATCGTTTCGCAGTGATTCGGCGGGCAACAGGCGCGCGGCGCGCGCCGCCGGATACATCGTGGAGAGGCAGGCGAGCACGAATGCAAAGCCGCAAATGCGCACGCACATCGGACAGTGTGCACGCGCGCCGGCAAGTCGCTCATGAAATACACGCGCGCATCCAGGAATTTGAACCCGACGATGCTCTCCAGCCCGTGCACCAGGCTCTGCAGGTTCACGGCGATACCGACGCCGAGCAGCACGCCCAGAGCGATGCCGAGCAGCCCGATCAGGCTGCCTTGCACGATGAATACGATCAAGATGCTGCGGGGCGAGGAGCCGAAGGTGCGCAAGATGGCGATGTCGCGGCGTTTGTCCTTCACCACCATGACCATGGTCGACACGATGTTGAATGCGGCAACGGCCACCATCAGCGACAGAATGAAGAACAATATGCGTTTGGTGATGGAAATCGAGCGAAAGAAATTGGCGTGCTCGGCGGTCCAATCCTGCACCTCCCAATCGCCGCCCAGCGAGAGGGCGGCGGCGCGCGACACCCGCGGCGCGGCGTACATGTCGGCGAGGCTCAGGCGGATGCCCGTGACGTCGTCGCCCATGCGCAGCATCTTCGCGGCATCCTGCATGGCCACGATGGCGATGCGCCGATCGTATTCGTACATGCCGATGGACAGAATGCCGGTCACCTCGAACGCGCGCATGCGCGGGATGACGCCGACCGGCGTGACGTCGCCCTGCGCAACGAGCAGCACCACCCGATCGCCGACTTTGGCGCCGAGTTCCTCGGCCAGCGCCTGGCCCAGAATCACCCGATACTTGCCCGCGACCAGATCGCTCAGCCGGCCGCTCAGCAAATGCGGCTGCAAATCCACGACCCGCCGCTCCGCGTCCGGCAGTATGCCGCGCAGCAGGACGCCGGAGGACTTGTCGCCGTGGATCAGCATGCCCTGCTCCTCGATATACGGCGCCGCGCCGACGACCCCCGGAAAGTGCTCGAGTTTCGCGACGTCCGGCCGCCAGTCCGCCATCCGCCCTTGCAGCCCGGAAATCGTCGCATGCGCCGTCAGGCTCAAGATGCGCGTGCGCAGCACCTCTTCGAAGCCGTTCATGACCGACAGCACCACGATCAGCACGGCGACGCCCAGGGCCAATCCGAATATGGCAATGCCCGCGATCAACGACACGGAACCGCGCTTCGGCGATGCGCGCAGATACCGCAAGCCGACGAATCCCTCGTACCAGTAGCGCATCATTCGTACCGCAGCGCTTCCGCGGGCTGGGTGCGCGCCGCCTGCAGGGCCGGATACACGGTCGCGATCAGCGTCAAAATGAACGCGGCCATCCCGATTCTCACCACATCGCCCGGGTGCACTTCGCTGGGAAGACCCGATATGTAGTACACATCCGGGTCCATGAAGTGAAACCCGAATGTCTGCTCGAGGAACGGCACGATGACATCCACGTTGAGCGCAAGCGTCGAGGCCGAGCGCCACGCCGACGGCGGCGCCGATCCAGCCGATGAGCACGCCTTGAGTCATGAACACCGCGATGACGCCCCGGGGACTCAAGCCCAGAGTGCGCAGGATGGCGATATCCGTGCGCTTGTCGTTCACCACCATGATCAGCGTCGCCACGATGTTGAACACGGCGACGGCGACGATGAGCATCAGGATCAGCCCCATCATGGTCTTTTCGATGCGAATGGCGCGAAAATACGCCTCGTTGTCCTGAGTCCAGTCGCGCACCTGCAGGCCGGGCGCAAGCCGCGCCGCGGCGATCCGCGCCAACTCCGGCGCCTTCAGCACATCGTAGAATTTGAGCCGTATCCCCGTCGGGCCGTCGAGCCCGCGAAGAGCCTCGGCATCCTGCAGATTGACCAGCGCCAGCACGCTGTCGTGTTCCTGCAACCCGACCTCGAAAATACCCACCACGTGAAAATCCCGCAGACGCGGCACGATGGCATCGCCGCCGCCGCTCGCGGCGGTGCCGGGAATCATCACCGTCACCGTGTCGCCCACGCCCACCTGCAGCTGGTAGGCCAGCATGCGGCCGAGGATGATTCCATTGGACCCCGGCGCAAGGTCGCTCAGCTTGCCCTCGCGCATGGTGTCGGCAATGGAGGTCACTTGGGGCTCGAGAGCCGGGTCGATGCCGCGGACGATGGCGCCGCTCATGGACGGGTGCCCGGCTCAGCATGGCATCGGTATCGAGAAACGGCGCGGCGCCCACCAGGCCCGGCGATCCCTGCAGCTGCCGAATGCGGGCTTGCCAGTCGCGAATCGGCGCCCCGGCCGCGTTCAGAGTGGCGTGCGCGGTCAAGCTCAGCAGGCGGGTCCGCAATTCGGACTCCAGGCCGTTCATGACCGACAGCACCGTGATCAGGGCGGCCACGCCCAGTGCGACCCCGAGCAGGGACACCCAGGTGATGAAAGACACGAAAAAGCTGTGCTCGCGGGCCAGCGAATAGCGCAGGCCCACGAAAACTGGGAGGGGCTGGAACATGCGTGAGGAATTAAACCACAAATAGCAATGTAATCAGAGTGTTAATTGGGTCAAGTATTGGACCCCGGAGGCGGTGCTATAGTTTAGGAGGACCAAGGTTTATATAGGATAAGGGGGTAAACAAATGAGGTGCGCCATGAGGTATCGAAACCTACTGCTTGCGGCAGTATTCGCCAGCGGCCTCGCAGGGGCCGCGACCATTGCGGTCGACAATGGCATCGCCGTCAAAGAGTCCGATATGGCCACGCCGACCCGCGGCATGACCATGAACCAAGTGGCGGCCAAATTCGGCGCGCCGGTCACCAAGGTACCCGCCGTCGGCAAGCCGCCGATTTCGCGCTGGGAATATCCCGGCTTCGTCGTGTATTTCGAAGCCGACCACGTCATTCACAGCGTGGTGCCGAACGGCACGGTGCCCGCGAGCCAGGCGCCCGCCAGCAACAACCAGCGACGCCCAGCCGCGCCGCGCCGAACTCTTAAGTCGAAATCGCGTAATATCCCCAGATCAAGCCCACCGCGACTCGTTCGCGGCGGGCGTTTATTTTTTTCGAATTCCTTGAAGTGTCGATGCCCCTACTCGAACCCAGTCTCCCCATTGCCGAAGCGCCCGTCGTCAAATGGGGCAAGCTCTACGGCGCCGCAGCGGCGCTCGCCATCGCCGAAGGCGCGGCCCGCTCGCAAGGGCCGCTCATCGTCATCGCGCAGAGCTCGCGCGAGGCGGAGGCGCTCGGCGATGAAATTCGATTCTTCGCGGGCGGCGGGTCTCCCGGTCGGGTGTTCCCGGATTTGGAGACCCTGCCCTACGACGGCTTCTCGGCGCACCCCGACATCACCTCGGCCCGGCTCGCCACCCTGGCCGAGCTGCCGCGCGCCCGCAAGGGCGTGTGGCTGGTGGCCGTCGACACGCTGCTGCAGCGGCTGGCGCCCCGCAGCTACGTCGATGCCTACTCGCTCAAGGTGCATGTCGGCGAAACTCTCGACCTCGAGGCGCTGCGCGCGCAATTGGCGTTGGCCGGCTATGCCGCCGTCACGCAAGTCGTCGCGCACGGCGAATTCGCGGTCCGCGGCTCGCTCATCGACGTCTTTCCCATGGGCTCGGACACCCCTTATCGAATCGACATGCTGGACCGCGACGTCGACAGCATCCGGCGCTTCGATCCGGACTCGCAGCGCTCTTTGGACAAGCTGGACCGCATTCAGCTGCTGCCGGCGCGCGAGACGCCGCTGAATCCCGACGCCGTGCGCGAGTTCCGCCGCCGCTACCGCCTGCGCTTCACCGGCGATCTGTCGGAGCAGGCCGTGTACCGCGACGTGAGCGCCGGAATAGCGCCCGGCGGCATCGAATTCTTCCTGCCCCTGTTCTTCGACCGCACCTCGCACCTGTTCGAGTATCTGCCGCCCGACAGCATCCTCGTGGACATGAACGATGCCGCATCCGGCGTTGCTGGCCTGTGGAACGGCATCGTCGAACGCCATGAGCAACTGCGCCACGACCGCCACCGTCCCGATCCTGGATCCCGCGGAAGTGTATTTGACGCCCGCGGAATTCCAGGCGTCGTACGCGGCCTGGCCGCAGATTCAGCTGCGCACCTTCGAATGGCCCCCGGAGACCCCGGGGCCCATGCAGAATTTCCCCAGCACGCGCGCCGGCCGCGGTGCGCATCGACCCGCGCGCCGAACAGCCGGCGTCGGAATTGGCGGCGCACATCCGCGCCAGCCCGGCGCGCATTCTGCTCGCCGCCGAGTCCGCGGGACGCCGTGAACTGCTGCTCGATCTGCTGCGCGGCCGCGGCATTCAAGTCAAAGTCTTCGACAGCTTTTGCGAGCTTCGTCGGCAGCTCCCTGAACCTCGGAATCACGGTGTCGCCCGCCGTGTCGGGCCTGCGGCTGGAAGCGCCGGCGCTGGAAATCCTCACCGAAACGCAATTGTTCGGCGATCGCGCGCGGCAGGAACGCAGGCGCCGCCGCGCCGAGCGCGATCCGGCGAAAATACTCAAGGAGCTGTCGGACCTGCGCATCGGCGCGCCGGTGGTGCACGAATCCTATGGAGTCGGACGCTACGTCGGGCTGCAGACCATGGACGTCGCCGGCTACACGGGCGAGTTTCTGGTGCTCGAATATGCCGACGGCGACAAACTGTATGTTCCGGTGCAGGCGCTGCACCTGGTATCGCGCTACACCGGCGCGCCGGCTGAAACCGCGCCGCTGCACAAGCTCGGCGGCGAGCAATGGCAGAAAGCGCGCCGCAAGGCGGCGCAGCGCATCCGCGATGTCGCCGCGGAACTGCTGGATCTGTATTCGCGCCGGGCCGCCCGGCAAGGCACGCAAATGCTGGCCGGAGAGGCCGAATATCGCGCCTTTCAAGCCGGCTTTCCCTTCGAGGAGACCGCCGATCAAGCCGCCGCCATCGACCAGGTGCTGAGCGATCTGAAATCCGACAAGCCCATGGACAGGGTCATCTGCGGCGACGTCGGCTTCGGCAAGACCGAGGTCGCGCTGCGCGCCGCCTTCGTCGCCGTTCAAGCCGGCAAGCAAGTGGCGGTCCTGGTGCCCACCACCCTGCTCGCGCAGCAGCACTACACCACCTTTGTCGACCGGTTCGCCGACTGGCCGGTTCGCATCGAGAGCCTGTCGCGCTTTCGCAGCAACAAGGAATCGGAGGGCGTGCTCGCCGGCGTCGCCGCGGGCCAGGTGGACATCGTCATCGCCACGCAGCGACTGCTGCAGGGCAAGACGCGCTTCAAGGACTTGGGGCTGATCGTGATCGACGAAGAGCACCGATTCGGCGTGCGCGACAAGGAAAAGCTCAAGGCGCTGCGCACCGAGGTCGACGTGCTCACGCTGACGGCGACGCCCATTCCGCGGACCCTGAACATGGCCATGGGCGGATTGCGCGATCTGTCGTTGATCACCACTCCGCCCGCCGAGCGTCTGGCCGTCAAGACCTTCGTCCTGGAATGGAATGAAACCGTGGTGCGCGAAGCCGCCCTGCGCGAAATTCGCCGCGGCGGCCAGATATACTTCGTCCACAACACCATCGAGACCATCGAGAAAACGGCGCAGGCCATTCGCAAGCTGGTGCCGGAGGCGAATGTCGCGGTGGGTCACGGCCAGATGCGCGAGCGCGATCTGGAGCAGCTCATGCTCGATTTCTATCATCGGCGCTTCAACGTGCTGGTCTGCACCACCATCATCGAAAGCGGCATCGACGTGCCGACGGCGAACACCATCGTCATCGACCGCGCGGATCGATTCGGCCTGGCGCAAATCCATCAATTGCGGGGCCGCGTCGGGCGATCGCACCATCGGGCCTATGCCTATTTGATCACGCCGCCGCGCAAGGCCATGACCGCCGATGCGGTCAAGCGCCTCGAAGCGCTGGAATCGCTCGAAGAACTCGGCGCCGGTTTCACCCTGGCCACCCACGATCTCGAGATTCGCGGCGCCGGCGAGCTCCTCGGCGATGAGCAGAGCGGACAGATCCAAGAGATCGGCTACAACCTGTACATGGAATTGCTCGAGCGCGCCGTCGCGGCGCTGAAATCCGGCAAGCAGGCCGACCTCGAACGGCCGCTGGACGCCGGGCCCGCGGTCGAGCTGCACGTGCCCGCGCTCATCCCCGAGGACTACGTCCCCGACGTGCACCTGCGCCTGGTGCTGTACAAGCGCATTGCCGGCACTGCCTCGCGCGAAGAGCTCGACGAATTGAAGGTGGAGATGATCGACCGCTTCGGGCCCTTGCCGCCGTTCACACAATCGCTGTTTCGCGCCACGCAGCTCAAGCTGCGCGCCGCGGAGCTGGGGATACGCAAGATCGACGCCGGCGCCAACAGCGGCTATTTCATATTCGCGGAAACCAACAAGGTCGATCCGAAACGCGTGCTCAAGCTGATCCAGGGAAAGCCCAAGGAATACCGGCTCGACGGGCCGCTGAAATTACGCTTCGCCCACGACGCGCGCACCGAAGAGAAGCTCTTCGCGCGGATCGAAGAGCTGGTCGAACAGCTCACCTGACTCCCCCAGCAACTCGCGTTGTACCGTTCAGCGGGTTGAGGCCAGAGTAAGCGGGTAGGTTCGCATGAATCGACAACTGGCGGAGGCAGTTGTCGATTCATGAGTACCTACCCCCGATCCGGTATCAACCGCTGAACGATCCGACATTGGTTACTGGATGGAGCCGAGGTAATCGCCCTTGCCGACTTCGACGCCGGCCTTGCGCAGCAAGCGCGTACACGATGCTGGTGTGGAAGTAGAAATTCGGCAGCACGAAGTCCGTCAAATAGGCGATGCCGGTGAATTTCCAGCTGCCGTTCGGGAACTTGATTTCGATGCTGCGGCTTTCGGAGTCTTTCACCTGGGCCGCGGTGATCGACTTGACGAAGTCCAGCGTCTTGGCGATTCGCGCCTTCAGATCCGCAAACGTCGCCTCCGTGTCCTCGTGCTTGGGCACTTCGACCCCCGCCAACCGCGCCGCCGCCCCTTTGGCCGTGTCGCAGGCGATTTGCACCTGGCGCACGAGAGGATGCATGTCGGGGAACAGGCGCGACTGGGCCAGAACGGCCGAATCGAATTTCTTCGCCGCGGCATGCGCCGCCGCCTTGTCGAGAATGGCCGACAAATTCGTCAAACCGCGCGTCAACACCGGAATCGAAAAATCATACATGGAAATCGACATCAATATCTCCTTCATGAACTGCGTCAACAGGGGCGACACTTTAGCGTAAAATCGCTGGTCGCAATGCTCCCCTTCTCCGCAGCCTGCGAGCGCAACAAAGACCCCATCCTCGAGGTGCTGCGCGTGCGCTTTGCCGACCGTACCCAGGTTTTGGAAATCGGCAGCGGCACCGGCCAGCATGCCGTGTATTTTGCGCGGGAGCTCGGCCATCTGACCTGGCACCCCACGGAGCAATTGGCGTATCTGGCGGATTTGACCGAGCGCGTGAAGCTCGAAGGCCCCGCCAATCTGCGCGTGCCCACGCTGCTCGACGTCCGACAGGCGGTGTGGCCGGTGCGCGGCGTCGACGCCATGTTCACCGCCAACACCCTGCACATCATGTCCTGGCCCGAGGTGATGGCGCTGTTCAGGGGCATAGGCACCGTGCTGGCGCCGGGCGGCGTGCTATGCATCTATGGTCCGTTTCGTTACGCGGGCCGATACACCTCGGACAGCAACCGGGAATTCGACCGCATGCTGCAGGAACGCGACCCTGAATCGGGCCTGCGCGACATCGAGGCGGTCAGCCTGCTCGCCGATCAGTACGGCCTGCACTTGGATGCCGATCTCGACCTGCCGGCAAACAACCGCCTGTTGGTGTTCATCAAGGAACCGGGCTAGGGCCGGCCGGCGTCCCGGCTAGCCGATCAACGACCGCAGCCGCTGCGTACGCGTGCCCGCCGTGCTCTCGGCCGCCCGGCGCAGCAGCTTGTGCGCGTCCGCCGCCGGCAATGCGCGGCTGAAGAGAAAGCCCTGCGCCTCGTGGCAGTCGTGCTCCTGCAGGAACAGCAGCTGCGGAAAGCTCTCGACGCCCTCGGCGGTGACGTTGATCCGCAATGATCGCGACATGGCGATGATGGCCGCGGCAATCGCCCGATCGTCGCTGCAGTCGATGAGGCTGGTCATGAACGAGCGGTCGATTTTCAGTCGGTCGACGGCGAAATGCCGCAGCCGCCCGAAGCTCGAATAGCCGGTCCCGAAATCATCGATGGCCAGCATCACGCCCAGTTCCTTCAATTGCGACAGCGCCTGCTCGGCCCAGGCCTCGTCCTTCATGACCACCGATTCGGTGATTTCCAGCTCGAGCATCGACGCTTCGATGCCGGTCTCCTTGATGATGCCGGCCACCACCTGCGGAAAATCCTTGAGCACGAACTGCTGCCCCGAGACATTGACCGCCATGCGCGCCACCGGCAAGCCTTCGTCGACCCAGCTCTTGGCCTGCAGGCAGGCATTGCGCAGCACCCATTCGCCGATGCTCAGGATCAGGCCGGTCTCCTCGGCCACCGGAATGAACTCCACCGGCGGCACCACGCCCAGTTCATCGTTGGTCCAGCGCAGCAACGCCTCCATTCCGGACACGCTTCCCGTGCGCACGTCGAACTGCGGCTGATAGTGCAGGGTGAACTCGTTGCGCTCCAATGCGCCGCGCAATTTGGCTTCCAAGGTGAAGCGATGCAGCGCCGCATCGTTCATCGAGGCGTCGAAGAACGCGTACATGCCCGGGCCCTTGCGCTTGGCGAAATACATGGCCAGGTCCGCATTGCGCAATAGCGTATCCACCTCCACGCCGTCCGCCGGAAACACGGCGACGCCGATGCTCGGCGTGACGACCAGGTGTGCAGAGCGAGCCGCATCGGCTCCTGCAGCTCGGCGATGAGGCGCGCCGCGACCGCGGCCGCATCGTCGGCGGAGCGTATGTTCGGCAGGATCACGATGAATTCATCGCCGCCGAGGCGCGCGATGTGGCTCGACCGGGAGCCCGGCGATTCGTCCACCGTGTCGTCGGCGCGCAGCGAGCTGCGCAGGCGCGCCGCGACCAGACAGAGCAGTTCGTCGCCGACGGCGTGACCGAGCGTGTCGTTCACCCGCTTGAAATTGTCCAGATCCAGGTACAGCACGGCCAGCATGCGCTCGATGCTGTTTCGCCGCGGCCAGCGCGCTGCTCAAGCGATTTCGCGATTGCTCCCGGTTCGGCAACCCGGTCAAGGCGTCGAAATAGGCGAGCTTCACGATGCGATGTTCCGAGCGCCATTTGCTGGCGAGGGAAATCGTCATCTGGCGGATTTCATGCGGATGAAACGGCTTCTGCAAATAGGAGAGCTTCTCCTCCGGGCGGCACCATTCCGCCGATGTCGCGCGGGTCGACGTCCGAATAGGCCGTGCAAATGACGATTTCAATGGCCGGATCGAGTTCCCGAATCCGCGCCGCGGCCCAAACCCCGTCGGGGCCGGGCGGCATCCGCATGTCCAGGAAAGCGACCGCGAATGGATCGTCCGCGGCAAGCGCCTCGCGCACGGCGGCGACGGCCGCCTCGGCGCCCCTCGCAGAACACCGGCGCGAAGGTCGTATCGCTGGGCGAAACGCTTCTTCGCCAGCTGCTCCTGCACGCCTTGCTGAAAAGCCGTTCGCGCAAATTGTGGAACACGGCGGTTTCGCTGCTCATGTCCGCCTCGGACAGAATCTGCCGATAGGCGTCGCGCACCTCGGCTTCATCGTCGGCGACGAGCACTCGAATCGGCAATCGTTTTTTGTCGGACACGGGCAACCTCATCCCTCAGTTAGTCGAGCGATCTTCTCGAACCGGCAACGGCAGCATCAAATGCATCGACGCACCCAATCCCGGGCCCTCGCTCGCCGCCCAGATCCGGCCGCCCAGCGCGCCGATCGCATTGGCGCACCAATGCAGTCCGATGCCGTAGTTGGTGTCGCGGGACTTGGTGGAGAACCCTTTGTCGAAAACACGCTGTAAATTGTCGGCCGCGATGCCGACGCCGTCGTCCTTGCAGTGCAAGTGAAGCTGCTCGCTGTCGGCGTCGCGGACGATCTCGGCGGCGAAACGCAGCACGCCCTTGTCGCGGCCCGCGTCGCGCACGGCGTCGGCGGCATTGATGATCAGATTCTGCAGGATCAGCCGCAGCACGGTGCGCGCCACCTGCACGGCTCCGACCTTGCGCAGCGACTCATCGCGTGTCCACCACCAGCCGCTGGCGGCAGGTATCGGGCACGATTTCCAAGGTTTGGGCGACCAGATCGGGCAGCCGCACCGACTCGACCACGTGCGCGTTGCGCGTGGAGCGCATGAGTTCGCTCAGCGCCGTCTGCACGATGGTGGCCTGCCGCTGCACCACGGCGACGTCGCTCTGCGCATCCTTGACGGCTTGCCGCCAATTCGCGGCACGCCAGGCGCAGAAATTCCTCGAGATCGGCGTGCCGCGGCCGAGCCTCGACGGCTCCTTGGCCAGTTCCGCGAGCGCGAGATCCACATCGCCGGCGGGGCATCGCGCAGCCGATCGCCGAGCTTCGAGAGCCTGACGCCGAGGGGCGTCATGGCATTGCCGAGATTGTGCAGCACCCCCTTGGCGAGTTCGGCGAATCCGGCCTGGAACGACTGATCGACGAGTTGCCGCCGCGAGTCCGCCACGCGCTCGACCATTCGATCGAATTCGCGCGCCAGCAGGGCGATCTCGTCCTGCCCCGGAATGTTCCAGGCGGCGCCGACAGGTCGGTGCCCTCGCCCACCGCCACGGCGTGCCGCGTCACGCGGGCCAGGGGCTTGAGTACGATGCGATTGAGCGCGACGACCAGCAGCAGCAGAACGGTGACCGCCGCGCCGATCAGGTACAGCGAGGCATAGGTCACCGCGCCCTGACCGCGCTCGGTGATCCTGCGCGGGACGTCGACGCGCAGGCTCATCAGCGGGCCGGTCATAGACGTCCGTGAAGGGCCTGACGACCTGCGTCGACGCATCGGTCTCGGCGATCTCCTCGGCGCCGCCGCGCGGGGTATCCGGCAGCAGGGTGAGGCTGGCCTGCGCCTGCGCGCCGATCAAGTGCACTTGGAAGGGGGTGAGCAGCCTGCCCATGATCACCATCCCCATGGGTTGTCCGCCGCCGCTGCCGTCCAGCACCGGCGCGGCGGCAATCATCATGACGCCCTGGTTGGTGCGCAGCAGTCCTCTCGCCGGCTTGCCCTCGGCCAAGTTCCTGCGCCAGGGAAAGTCCGCCGGCAATGCCTTGCGCGCCGCCAGATCGAGATCCAGCGGCTGCCCCGGTTTCCAAGCTCCGGGCGCTCGACAGCACATAGCGCCCGTTCAAATCGACGATGAGCATGGCATTGACTTTCAGCTGCTTCATCGCCACCGGGCGTGATATTGGCGCTTGACGAAAGCCGCGTCCGGCGACTGCACGAATCTGATACACATCCGCCCAATTGCCCCAGTCGGCGGCCGTCAATTCCAGGCTCTCGAGAGTCATGTCGAGCGCAAACGCGATGCGTTTCATCGAGGTGTCCGCGTCTTCCCGCTCGAGCTGGGCAAAGCTCGGCATCAGCACCTGCCTTTGCACCCCGATCTCGAGGGCGATCAGCACGGCAAACAGCAGCGCCAGCAGCGAAATCATTTTGGTGCGGATATTCATCCGTCCCTTCGTACCAGAATTCCCGCGGTAGAGCCGTGCCTCTGTCTTATTTCGTCTCATTGCAGCCCGTGCGCCGCATGGCGAGAGGCCGGAATGAGACGCGGATCACGATACGAGGCGCGGCCTGCGTGGCGTGCGTGACGTGCGTGACGTGCGTGACGGCGGCCGCGGGGCGGCGCACAGTCAGACTCCGCCGAAATAACCGCACGGTGCCGCCGTCACGGGGAAGCGGAAATCGCTTCCCCGTGCGCAATGGCGTTTGATTGCAGTGTGGGACCTTTAGCTTGCCTCCGACACAATCAATGACTAATATGCAATCAATGATTAATGGAGGACCTATGGCGAGTATGACGATCCGGGACATTGATGATCGACTCAAGGCGCGATTGCGGGTACAGGCAGCCCAACACGGCCGCTCCATGGAGGACGAAGCACGCGACATTCTGCGGACGGCGCTGTCAACCGAGCGTTCGCGAAGGGGGACTCTGGTGGATTCCATTCGTGCTCGTATCGAGCCGTTGGGAGGCGTGGAGTTGGAAATTGCGCCTCGTGAGGTCATGCGTGAACCGGTGAAATTCGATACATGATCGTTCTTGATACGAACGTGCTTTCTGAGGTACTGCGTCCCGTACCTGAATCCTCCGTCATGGCTTGGTTGGCGAACCAGCCGCGCGCGTCTTTGTTCACCACCGCGGTAACTCGCGGTGAAATTCTCTACGGCATTCGATTGCTATCCGATGGGAAACGGCGTCGAGGACTAGGGGATGCTGCGATAAAAATATTTGACGAGGATTTCGCCGGTCACGTCCTGAGTTTTGACAGTGAGGCGGCAGACATGTATGCCGAGATCTCTGCCTCGCGACGCACCGCAGGTAAACCTATCAGCCAGTTCGACTCCATGATTGTCGCCATGGCTCGATCGCGAGGGGCAAGCCTCGCGACACGCAATGTCAAGGATTTCGATGATTGCGGCACGGATATCATCAATCCGTGGACGGAGTAGGTCATGTCTCGTCTCATGACCAAATCACAATAGATTTGTTGATGCCTGCGGCAAACGCGATCAGTTAGAACCGCAGCGACAAGCAGCTCAATCCCCCGTCCATTTTTCTGAATTCCGACACCTCGAGCGGCACCACGCGGCAACCCCGTGCCTCGATGGCCGCATTCGCCGACGGGTACCCCACGGCCACCAGCACCACGTCATTCACACGCACGCAGTTCGCCGCGTAAGCTTCCTCGGGCGTTACCGTAATTACATCGCGCACAACGATTCCGGTCTGTGATCGCAGCTCACGCTCGATGCCCTCCTGCACCACCCAGAGGCCGTCTCCCAGATAGGCGATGCCGCTCTTCAAGTGCAGCAGCGCCGGATTGTCCCTGATATCGATGATGCTCGAGGAATATCCCCATCGATGCAGATGCCGCGCCAATTGACCCGCGCCGTCCTCGTTGGTACGCGCCGACACACCGATGAGAAAGTGTCCATCCGTTTCGCAGATATCGCCGCCGTCCACGGTGCCCGGCGCCTCGATGGCGGGCAGCTCCGGATAGAAATTTCGCAGGCACATCCTCATGCTCGTCACTTCGCCCGCGCGGCTGGGCGCGCCCGGCCGCATGACGATGGCGCCCCGTTCCGTCATCACGGCCGTGTCCTCGACGAAGGTTGAGTCAGGATACGCATCGTCCGGGCCGAGGCTGGTTACCTCGAGACCGCAATCGCGCAGCGCCTCTACATACAGGGCGTGCTGCGCCAGGGCGCGGCCGAGATCGGGCGGCCCCGCCGCCGCGCTCGATAGCCCCGCGGCGAAGGTGCGGGCCGGAGGACGTACTATGGCGCGAGTAAAATGCATGAAGTCTCCATTATTAACTTAGCTCGAGTGATATTGACCGCTCACGTGTCATCACTCCTGCGCCGCTCTCACGCCGCCTGATTGCGCCCCGACTTCTTGGCGATCTGCAGCTGCTTCTGCGACTTCTGCCACCAAGTCTCGCCGGGCTGTCGGCGGGGTCCGGTACGGCGGCGCACACGCCCACGCTCACGCTGACATAGCGCAGAACCGCCGAGCGCGGATGATGGATGCGCAAGATCGCGGACTCTTTCGGCCATGAGCTGGCCGATGCGCAATGCCTGCTCGGTGGTCAGGCCGGGCGCGAAGGCGATCAAACTGCCGCCGTCGATGCGCGCCGTGACATCGCTCGAGCGGCGCAAACATCCGGACACCACGTGCGCCACGCGGCGAATCGTCGAATCGCCGGCCGCGCGGCCGAAGGTGGTGTTGTAGAGATCCAAGGCGTCGATGTCGATGGCGAACACCGCGATGCTGCGCTTTTCGCGCTGCGCCACCGACCAATCGCGTTTCAGCAGTTCCTCGAGATAGGACAGCGTGAACAGGCCCGTCAGGCGATCGTCGCGGATGGCCACGGCGGTCGGCTGGTGCGCTCCGCTCAAGGAATCCCGGGTGAGCTTCGGGTCGATGCGCAGCCGCTCGCCCGCATCGCGATGATGACCCGCGAAATGAGTGACGCGCCCGTCCGCATCGAGCAGCGGCAGCACCGTCATCTCGTTCCAAAACACCGTGCCGTCCTTGCGGTAGTTGCGCAGCAGCACGCGGCACGACTCTCCCTTCCCGAGCGCCTCGCGCAATCGATGCCGGCCGTCCTGCTCGCGGTCCTCCCCCTGCAGCAGGCGCAGATTGCGGCCCAGCAGGTCCGCCGCCGAATAGCCGGTCAAGGCTTCGAAACCGGGATTGGCGTAGATCACCGGGCGCTCCGGATCTTGCGCATCCACCAGCACGACTCCCTCGGGCGAGCTCTCGACCAAGCGCCGATACAGATCCGCGTCAAACCCCGTCATGATTCTCCCTCCGTCAGCACCAGCGGCGGCGGCGGATCCGACAGGCCGCGATCCGCGCCGCCGTCTCCTGCCAATGCCGGTTGCCGCTGCAAATCCGCCGGCGCCTCGCCGCGGGCGCGCATCCGCACCAGCCGCGCCTGCGATGCCGCGGAGGCGGCATCCGCCCCGCAGCGCTCCAGCACCAGATTCTACGGAATGTCGATCATTGCAAATGGGCAGGACGTCGCAACCTGCAGCAAGCGCCAGTTCGGCCCGCTCGACGACATCTGCCGAAGGCGGCGGCTCCCGCCATGGTCAGATCGTCCGCGAAAACGCAGCCATGGAACCCCAATTCACCGCGCAGCACCCCGCTGATCCAGCGCTTCGACAGGCTGGCCGGCAGCGCGTCCACGGCCGGAAACACCACATGGGCCGCCATGATTCCGGGCAGATTGTTGTCGATGAGCGGGCGGTAGGGCCGAATATCGGCCTCCAAATCGGCGAATTCGCGCCGATCCACCGGCAACGCCACATGCGAATCGGCAACCACCGCCCCATGGCCGGGAAAATGCTTGGCCACCGCCGCCATCCCCGCCTCGCGCATGCCCGACATGGTGGCCACGGCCAGAGCGGCCACGGCATCCGGATCGCTGATGGAAGGCGCGATCGCCGATGATCTCGCTCACCCCATAGTCCAGGTCGACGCAGGGCGCAAAGCTGAAATCCACGCCCACCGCGCGCAATTCGCTGGCCATCAGCCAGCCCACCGATTGAGCCAGCGCCAGACCGTCGCGCCGGTCCTCGTCATAGCGGCGGCCCAGGAGGCGCGCGGCCGGAAGGCGCGTAAATCCCTCGCGAAAGCGCTGCACCCGCCCCCCTTCGTGATCCACCGCGATCAACAGATGCGGCGTGCGCACAGCGCGGATGGCCGCCGTGAGCTCGGAAACCTGCGCGGGGATCGCGATAGTTGCGGCTGAACAGACAGACGCTGCCGACCAAGGGATGCGACAGCACCCGGACGTCCTCGGCGCTCAGTTCCGTGCCGGCGATATCGACCATGAGCGGTCCCAAGCTCATGCGGGACCCTCGAACACCGCGATCGATTCGACGTGCGTCGTATGCGGAAACATGTCCATCACCCCTGCGTAGGTCAGCTTGAACCCTTGGGTCGTGAACCAAGATCTCAGCATCCCGCGCTAAACTCCCCGGATGGCAGGAAATATACACGACGCGCCGCGGACTGCCAATGCGCCATGCGCGCCAGCAGAGCCGACGCGCCGGCTCGCGGCGGGTCGAGCAGCACCAGATCATAGCGCTCGTTTGCCCAGGCGCCCGAACTGCGCCGGCTCGAACAGATTCTCCCTGAAGAATGCCGCGTTGCCAACGCCGTTGCGGGCGGCATTGGCTTCGCGCCTTGGCGACCAGCGCCGCATCGCCCTCCACCCCCACCACGCGCCGCGCGCGGCGCGCCAACGGCAGGGTGAAATTGCCCAAGCCGCAAAACAGATCGAGCACCGCATCGTCCGCCGGCCGGCTGCGAGCATGTCCATCGCCGCGTCCACCATGGAGGCGTTGATTTCGCGGTTGACCTGGATGAAGTCGACCGGCCCGAACTCGATGACGACGCGGCCGCCATCCACGGCGTAACTCAGGGGCGGGTAGCTCCGAGCGCAGCGGCCGCACCGTGTCGAGGCCGCCGGTCTGCAGAAAGATCTGCACGCCCAGCTGCGCGCCGAAGGCCGCAATTTTCTCGAGATCCGCGGCGCCGGGCGTCTCCAGCACGCGAAACACCAGCGCGGTCGCCGCATCGCCGGCCGGCGACTTCGACCTGCGGCATTTTCTCGCGAATGGCGAGCGTCTCGACCAGCGCGGCCAGATCCCGCGGCAAATCGGCCAGCGGCGCCTGCAGCACTTCGCAGCGCCGGATGTCCGCGATATAGGGCTTTTCGCGCTCGCGAAAGCCGGCCAGCACCCGGCCCTTCTTGTGCACGTACTTGACGCCCAGCCGCGCCCGGCGCCGATACGCCCACTCCGGGCCGCGCAGAGGCGCCAATACCCGCTCCGGGCTGCACCCTGCCGATGCGCTGCAGATTGTCGAGCAGCTGGCGCTCCTTCGCCGCTATCTGCGCCGCCGGCGACAGATGCTGCAGGGAGCAGCCGCCGCAAATCCCGAAGTGCGCGCAGCGCGGCGCGACGCGATCCGGCGAGGCGATCAGCACATCGACCAGGCCGGCCTCGTCCAATTGCCGGCGCCGCTTGAAGACGCGAAAGCGGACGCGTTCCCCGGGCAACGCGCCGTCGACGAACACGGCCTTGCCGTCGACGCGCGCGATTCCCCGGCCGTCGTGCGCCAGATCCACGATATCGGCTTCCTGAATGTCGCCGAGATTCAAGCTCGCGGGCCACGCTGCCGCGAATTCCTTGAGATGCGCGGCGGTAGATTCGTCCAGCAATTTGCGCACCCGCGCCACCTCGTGGGCGTGCTCGGCCGGGTTCAGATGCCCGCGCAGCAGCTCGAAGCGCAAATAGATCAGATAGGTATTCAGCACGTCGGTCTCGCAGTAATCGCGGATGCGCGCCAGGCCGCCGCGCAGATACTCGGGCCACACATCGGCGCCGTGCATTCCCACCTTGCCCGGGAAAGCCGAGCAGGGTGGCGATGTCGTCCAGGCTCGCGCGGCCGCGCCCCTGAAAGCCCGACAAGATATCCATCAGGTCCATGTGCCGCCAGTGGAATCGGCTCAAGTAATTGCTGAATCTGAAACTCTGATCGCGAATCGCCCGTTTCCCAGTAGCGCGCGGCCGTCACGCCGTGCAGCAGGCTTCGATAATGCAGCACCGGCAGATCGAAGCCCGCGCCGTTCCAGGAAACCAAATCCGGCGTGAACTTGTCCAGGCCGTCGAAGAAGCGCTCGATCAAGATCTTTCTCCGAGGAAGCTCTCATCGCCGAGGCTCCACACCTTCAGCGCATCTCGGGAACGCATCACCACCGAGATCGCGACCACGCGATGCTGCTCGTGCGACAGGAATTCGCTGCCGGTTTCCTGGCGGCGCTTGGTGAACATGATCTGCGCCACCTGCTCGTCGGACAGATCGTGCAGCCCGTACAGACGCCTGCCCAGATCCGTATCGGGAACGGTTTCGATGTCGAAAACCAGGTAGGTGTTCATGCGGGATGTTCATGCCGGCACGCGCCGCATCAGAACGGCGACCGCCACCACCAGGCCCGCCTCGTCGGTCAAGGTCACATGGCCTTCGCCGATGCCGAGACCGTCGCGGACCTTGGCACCCCGAGGCGAGTACACCACCTCCGGCTTGCCCCAGGAATTCTGCACGACTCCCACGTCGCGTATCCAGATGCCGTGCGCAAAACCCGTACCCATGCCCTTGACGATGGCTTCCTTGGCCGCGAAGCGCATGGCGATGAATCGCACGGGGCGCGCCGTACGCTCGAACTGCGCCCGCTCCTCGGGCATCAACAGATGCGACAGGAAACGCTCGCCGTGCTTCTCATACACGCGCTCGATGCGATCGACCTTGAGCACGTCGATTCCAATGCCGTAAATCATCGAACTGCGCCGCTGTGGGTCGACGCCATGGCTTCAAGCCCGGGCCGCGCGCATCAGCTCTTTCATGTCGCGCACCGCCTTCGCCAAGCCGTCCATCACCGCGCGCGCCACGATGGCGTGGCCGATGTTGAGCTCGACGATTTCCGGAATGGCGGCGATCGGCTCGACGTTGTGGTAGTTCAGGCCATGGCCCGCATTGACGATCAGCCCGAGGCGCGTCGGCAAATTTCGCGGCGCTGCGCATTCGCTCGAATTCGCGGGCAGCGGGCGCCGCCCGTCGACGTCCGCATAGGCGCCGGTATGCAGTTCGATGACCGGAGCACCGGCGCGTTGGGCGGCTTCGATTTGCGCCGGATCCGGATCGATGAACAAGGAGACGCGGATACCCGAGGCGCCGAGCGCCTTCACGGCGTCGCCGACCCGCGCGCTCTGGCCCACCACGTTCAAGCCTCCTTCGGTGGTGACTTCCTGGCGCGACTCGGGCACCAGGCAACAATCCTGAGGCAGCACTTTCTGCGCGATGCGGACCATTTCCTCCGTCACCGCCATTTCCAGGTTCATGCGCGTCTGCAAGGCCTCGCGCATCACCGTGACGTCCCGGTCCTGAATGTGCCGGCGATCCTCGCGCAGATGCAAGGTGATGCTGTCGGCGCCCGCCTCCTCGGCCAGCAGCGCCGCATACAGGGGATCGGGGTAGCGGGCGCGGCGCGCCTGGCGCAAGGTCGCCACGTGATCGATGTTCACGCCGAGAGCGATGCCCGCGTGCAAGACACCGCCGCTCACGAGTACTCCTCCGGCAGAGATTCATTCCGGTCGCGCAGGCGCATCCGCGCGGTTCACGGTGGCGCAGGGCCAGCGCCACCTCGCGGGATTTCAGCGGGCGGCCGTCGAGACACTCATCGATGGCCGCACGCAACATGCGCTTGGCGTCGCGCAGCGAGCGGGCATCGCCGAAGCTCTCCGCCTGCAGATCGGCCAGGGATTGGCCGTACACCGCGCCGGGCGCCTCGGCCACGCAGGGTTGCGGCCCGCTTTGCAGCGGCGAATCGGTAGTATCCGTCCCGGTCCACGGGAGCCCCTCCCCCGTCCTCGTCGAGCTCGCAGACCGTAGCCCAAATCGTTCAGCAAACGCTTCTCGAAGCGGCGCAGCGCGGGCTCCTCGATCTCCCCGTCGCACAGCGCCTGCACGCAGGATGCGTAGGAGAAGAAAATCTCGGGATGCGGATCGCAGCGCTCCGTCAGCTTCAACAGCAGCTCGTTCAAATAGAATCCGCTCATGAGCCGCTCCGGCGCGAGGCGGGTCGACCGCGCCGTCGATCTCCGCCGTCACCAACTGACAGGCCTCCCCCTTGCCGGACCAGGACACCAGCATCCGCTGGAAGGGCCGCAGCACGCCTCTGCAAGCGTGGATTTGGGTCCGTTGGCGCCGCGCGCGAACAGGGTGAGCCGCCCATGCTCGCCGGTGAACACCTCCACGATGCGGCTGGTGTCGCGATAGGCGTATTGATGCAGCACATAGGCAGGTGCCAGCCACACGCGCCGCGCGGGTGGCCTGCCTGCGCCTTCACAACGTGTCGTACCCAAACTGGCGCAGCGCCATTTCGCTGTCGGCCCAGTTTTCCTTGACCTTGACCCAGAGCTCGAGATGCACCGAGCGCTGCCACAGATCGTTGAGCTCGATGCGCGCCAGCCGGCCGATTTCCTTCAGCCGCTCGCCGCCCTGGCCGATCACGATGGCCTTCTGCCCGGCGCGCTCGACCCAGATGACGGCATTGATCATGATGCGGTTGTTCTCGTCCGCAAAGCGTTCGATTTGCACATTGATGCCGTAGGGCAATTCCTCGCGCAGCTTCAGCGTCAGCTTCTCGCGCACGATCTCGGCCGCGTGGAACGGTTCGTCCCGATCGGTGACCACGTCGGAGGCGAACAGCGGCGGCGATACCGGCAGGCGCGAACCGATCAGATCGACCAAACGATCGAGATTGTCGGACTGCAGCGCCGATATCGGGATGATTCCCGAGGCCGGGATGCGCTGCGTCATCTCCTCGAGGAAGGGCAGCAGCTGCTCCTTGGGGAACACCCGATCGACCTTGTTGATCACCAGGAACAGCGGCTGCTTCAAGCCCCGCACGCGCTCCCACACCCACTCGATCCTCGTCGGTGAAGTGCATGGCTTCGATCACGAACAGGACGACATCGGCGTCCTGGGAAGAGGAAATCGCCACCCGGTTCATGTACTGATTCATCACGCGGCGCGTCGATTCATGCAGGCCCGGCGTATCGACCAGCACCAATTGAGCCTCGGGCCGGTTGACCACCCCCAGGATCCGATGCCGCGTGGTCTGCGGCTTGGCGGTGACGATGGACACCTTGCGTCCGACCAAGGCATTCACCAAGGTCGATTTGCCCACATTCGGCCGGCCGACGATGGCCACATGCCCGGCGTGAAACTTAGGCTCGCTCATGCCGGATTCCGCATTTCGGGCGGCAGCAGTTCGAACAATTTCGCGGCGGCCAATTGCTCCGCGCGGCGGCGGCTGGCGCCCTCGCCCACGGCCGACAGCCCGAGCACGGGAACCTCGCAGCTCACGGTAAATGACTGCACGTGAGGATCGCCCGCGACCGCCGTCAAGGTATAGACCGGCAAAGCCAGTCCGTGCGCCTGCAGCGCCTCCTGCAGGCGCGTTTTCGGGTCCTTCAGCAGGTCCGCCGCCGGCAACTCCGACAGCCGCGGGCCCATGATGCGCGCCACCGCCGCCGCCGCCGCGTCGAACCCCGAATCCAGAAAAATCGCGCCCAAAATAGCCTCCAAGGCATCCGCCAGTATCGACGCCCGGCGAAACCCGCCGGTTTTCAATTCACCCGGGCCCAGACGCAGGTGCTCGCCCAAACCCAGCTCGCCCGCGATCTTGCGCCAGGGTCTCGCCGCTGACCAGCGTCGCCCGCAGCCGCGACAGGTCCCCTTCGTCCGCCTGCGGGATGCGCATCGTAAAGCAAGCGCGCCACACTGCAATTGAGAATCGAATCGCCCAGGAATTCCAGCCGCTCATTGTGATCGGCGCCGGCGCTGCGGTGAGTCAGCGCGGCGTAGCACAGCGCCGGCTGCCGGAAAACGTAGCCGAACGAGCGCTCGACCCAGGCCAGCAGCGTCGTCCGACTTGCGCAGTGGAATCACTGCACCTTCACGGTCTTGTCGAAGTGCACGGACAGCGACACGTTGCCGATATACGGTTCCGAATCGTCATACGCCACGTGCATCGATCACGCCGCTGTCGTCCTTGGTGATCTCGATATCCTTGTAATCGACCGCCGTGATGGTCCTCGAACCTCCCAATGCCTCGACAAGGAGGTTGCGCATCGCGCTCGGGATCGGGGTTATCGCCCTTGAACTCCGCCGCGACCGCGTCCAGGGTGCGCACGATATTCATGTAGTTGAGGTACACGGGAGCCAGCCGGATGCCCGCGTAGCACGATGATGCCGACCAGCACGAGAACGCAGAGCAGGCCGATGAAGGTCATGCCTTGCTGCGGCCGGCGCATTGGTTGTTTCATGTCTAAGCTCCTACTTCGGTCTAGGCGCTTCGCGCCGATTCAACTAGAGGCCCCTCATTGAATCGCATTTCCGATCCGGTGCCAGAGAGGTCCGTCACGAGTATCAAGATTAAGCCAAATTCGCACCGCTTTACCCACCAGATTCTGCGCCGGCACGAACCCCGGGGCGTCCATATCGTCCTGGAACCGGCTGTCCTTGCTGTTGTTGCGGTTGTCGCCCATGAAGAAATAGTGCCCGGGCGGCACCACCCACTCGCCGGTCTTGACGCTGCCGTTGGCAAACATGATGAGGTGGCGCTTGGCGCCCAGCTGCTCGAAGGCGGTGGGAGCGCCCGCGTAGTTCCACAAATCCTGCTTCGGGCCGCGTGTAGACGGGTCCGCGCTCCTGCGGCACGGGCTTGCCGTTGATGTACACCTGGTTGTTCTCATCCACCCGGATATGATCGCCCGGCAGGCCGACCAGCCGCTTGATGTAATTGATTTTCGGATTGGGCGGCAGGCGGAACACGATCACATCGCCGCGCTGCGGAGTGCCGGTGCGGAATCAGCAGCGTATTGGTGACCGGCAGGCGCAATCCGTAGGAATACTTGCTGACGAAAATGAAATCGCCGTCGAACAAGGTCGGCATCATGGAATCGGACGGGATGCGGAACGGCTCGAACAAGAACGAGCGGATCACCAGCACCAGCACGATGACCGGAAAGAACGAGCGCGCATATTCGACGGCGATGGGCTCGCGCACGCGCTCGGGCGGCGTGCCCGCCGCGGCCGCGGCCTGCCTGCGGCGGCGGGCGAAGAACGCCTGGTCCAGCAGCCCAAATGACGCCGGAAACGGCGCCGACCACCACCAGCATGAGGCTGAAATCGACGGCCTCGTAGCGGAACAGGCGCCACAGCATGGCCAGCGCCAGAACCACCAGCGCATAGCCGGCCATTTTCGGCAGCCATGGCTCCTCCGCGCTCGTTGCGCCGGGATCGCGCTTGGGCCTGAAGAACCAGCCGTCCACCAAAATCACCAGCACGCAGACGACGCCTGCGCACAAGCAGAGCCCATGAAAACGCTATCGCCGTCATTCACGAAATACCCCCAAAATTAGCAAATGAGATGTCAACCGGATGCCGGGCTCAATTGGTCTTCTTGCCGACCTGCAGAACGGCCAGGAAGGCCTCCTGCGGAATTTCGACCTGACCCACCTGCTTCATGCGCTTCTTGCCGGCCTTCTGCTTCTCGAGCAGCTTGCGCTTGCGGGTGATGTCGCCGCCGTAGCACTTGGCCAGCACGTTCTTGCGCATGCGCCTTGACGCTGGCCCGCGCAATGATATGGCTGCCGATCGCCGCCTGCACCGCAATGTCGAACATCTGCCGCGGGATCAGCTCCTGCATCTTATCGACCAACTCCCGGCCGCGGTTGTAGGAATTGTCGCGATGGACGATGAGCGACAGCGCATCGACCGGCATCGCCGTTGATCAGCACATCGAGCTTGACCAGGGGCGCCGCCTGAAAGTGGCTGAATTCGTAATCGAAGGATGCGTAACCGCGGCTCGCGGATTTGAGCCGATCGAAGAAATCGAGCACGACTTCGGCCAGCGGCAATTCATATTGCAGCGACACCTGGCTGCCGAGGAACAGCATTTTCTTCTGCACGCCGCGCTTCTCGCTGCACAAGGTCAGCACCGCGCCCACGTGATCCGGGGGCACCAGGATGTTGGCGGTGATGATGGGTTCGCGCAGCTCCGAGATGCGATCCTGCGGCGGCAGCTTGGTCGGATTGTCGACATTGATCACCGACCCGTCCGTGAGCAGCACCTCGTAGATGACGGTCGGCGCGCTGGTGATCAGGTCGAGGTCATACTCGCGCTCCAGCCGCTCCTGCACGATGTCCATGTGCAGCAGTCCCAGGAATCCGCAGCGAAATCCGAAGCCCAGCGCGGTCGACACCTCGGGCTCGAAATGCAGCGCCGAATCGTTGAGCTTCAGCTTCTTGAGCGCTTCGCGGAATTGCTCGTAGTCGTCGGAACTCGACGGGGAACAGTCCCGCGAAGACCCGCGGCTGCACCTGCTTGAAGCCCTCGAGCGGCGCTTTGGCGGGATTGTTTTCCAGCGTGATGGTGTCGCCGACCGGCGCACCGTCGATTTCCTTGATGCCGGCGATGACGAATCCGACTTCCCCGGTATTCAGGGACTCGCGCGTCACGGGCTTGGGCGCGAAGCGGCCGAGCTTGTCGACTTGGTGACTGCGGCCCGTCGACATGACGCGGATCTTGGCGCCGGTGTGCAATGCACCATTCATGACGCGCACCAGGGAAACGACGCCGACGTAGTTGTCGAACCAGGAATCGATGATCAACGCCTGCAGAGGGCCGTCCGGGTCGCCCTTGGGCGCGGGTATGCGCTTGACCAGCTGTTCCAGCAACTCAGGGACCCCAAGCCCCGTCTTGGCGCTGACCAGCGCGGCATCGTCGGCCGGAATGCCGATGATTTCTTCGATTTCGTGGATGACCTTGGCCGGATCGGCCGAGGGCAAATCGATCTTGTTGATGACCGGCAGCACCTCGAGCCCCTGCTCCAAGGCCGTATAGCAATTGGCGACGCTCTGCGCCTCGACGCCCTGGGCGGCGTCGACCACCAGCAGCGCTCCTTCGCAGGCCGCGAGCGAACGCGACACTTCGTAGGAAAAATCCACATGCCCGGGCGTGTCGATGAAATTCAGCTGGTACAGCTCGCCGGTGATGGATTTGAACGCCAGCGTGACGCTCTGCGCCTTGATGGTGATGCCTCGCTCACGCTCCAGATCCATCGAGTCGAGAACCTGGGCCTGCATCTCCCGCGCGTCCAGCCCGCCGCATTCCTGAATGAATCGATCGGCCAAAGTCGATTTGCCGTGATCAACATGAGCAATGATGGAAAAATTGCGGATATTCTTCATCTACGCCTGGGCTTGGACAAACCCGCGATTATACCGGTCGGCGGTGGTAAGCGAGGGCCTTATGCACCTCCTCGGCGTCGAAGTGTCCGTGGCACACCAATTCTCCGCCGAAAAGCAGCACCGGAATCTTGTGGCCGTAGCGCACTTTCGCCGCGGCGTCGGCATCGACGTCGAGCACGTCGACGCCCGAAGGGGCCGGCCTCCGGCAGCGCGGCGAGTTCGCTCAGCATCTCCTCGCATAGGCCGCACCCGGGGCGCGAGTACAGCAGGAAGCGCGGCGACTCCCGGGGCATGGAATCAACGGTGAGGGAGTTCGGGGCGGTCGGAGGATTTGACCGAGTGAGCGATGAACTCCACGGTCTGCGCGGGCACCTCGCCGACCGCGGTGACCTGATGGCCCTGCACGACGGTGGAAAAGGCGTATCCCGAACCGACCCGCGCCAGCCCCTGCATGGGCGGTTCGGCGGGTGCGCTCGAGCTGGAATCCGGCGCCCGGCGCATCGCTCGGCGGCGCTTCGACGAATACCGAGACGGTTGCCAGGCCGTCCGAGTACACCAGATGGCTGGCCGGGACCGTCGCCCCTCCGATGGTCTGCGCGCCGGCCACCGTCAAGCGGAATCCCGGCGGCAATTCGCTGGCGCGGTAGGCCGACAGCGCCGGCGAGGCATTGTCGTGCGACGGGTCCCTGGCGCACCCATCGCATGCCCTCGGTGCGCACCGCCGGTGCCAGATCGCTGTCCGGAATGCTCTCCGGCATGTCCAGGCGCGCGAAGAATATCTGCTCGATCACCTGGCCGCGCGAATCGCAGAGCTGCGTCTTGAGCGGCATCGCGGTCTTTTCATCGAGCCACAGACGATAGCCGAAGCGGAACTGATCCTTGGGATGTAACGGCAATGACTCGCGCCGGCGCGGCCGAGGATGTGCGTATCGGGCAGGGACTCGATGCGGTAGAACTCGTTCACGTCCGCGCCGAACTGCGGCAAGCGAACCCAGAAACGGGCCGTGATCCGGCCGCGGCTCGACCAGCACCGTATGCTGATCGGGCAAATAACACGTCAATTCGTCGTTGTTGCGCACGAACTCCCGGCCGGAACCGTCCAGGGACTGCAGCCGCTCGGTCACGCGCCCGGCCCGCACCCGGTGCACGATGCGCATGGTCTCGACGCGGCCCTCGCTCAAGTGAAAGAACGTGCCGTCGTAATTGCGCGTGGCCAGGGCATGATTCATCTTCTGCAGCCATACGCGCGGATCGTCGGCACCGTCGGGAGCGCTGCGGCAACGCCGGCCAACAAGGCGCCGACCACGGCGCAGGGAATCAGCCAGTTGGCTCGATGGCGCGTCAATCGCGTCATGGAGCAACGGGCGCCGCCGCTGCGTGGTCCGGAGGCTGCTGTTCCTCGGCTTCGATGAGCAAATCCGCCAGCACTCCGCGCTGATCGAGGCCGGAGGAATATCGGCTGTGCGCGAACACGTAATTGGTCAGCCGCGCCGGCGGCATGGCCGTGGGCGCCGCCGCCGAGGTCGCCGGCACCGTATAGGAGACGTCCTCGTGGGGCGGTTGCAGGACGCCGCCCGGGGCCAGAACGGCGTTCTGAGCCAGCAGCGCCTCGAGCCGTGAGTGCCGTGCCCTGGACCATGCCTTGGGCCGTGACCGTGGCACCGGGCCGCAATCCCGGTGCGACCGCCCGCTGCTGCAAGGCGACGACGGCGACCGCCGCCACGCCCGCCGCCACGGCGGCTCCCGCAAACGGCCGCCACCATCGGGCGGCGCGAATCTGCTGGGCACGCCCATTGGCCGGAATCGGCTCGCCGTCGATGGCCAGATTGACGCGACCGGCGAAGCCCTTTGTCATAACACTCGAGGTTCCGCCGCGCACCGCCTCGCCGATCAGGGCGTAGCGGCCGAAGCTCTCGCGCAACTCGCCATCGCGAGTCAGCCGCTTCAACAGGAGTTCGGTTTCCGAGTTGGGCAATTCTCCGTCGAGAAATGCCGAGACCTGTTCACGAATTTGTTCGCTCATGTGTCCTCAGGCCGACCAAGGCCGCCGTCGAATATGGGTCGTAGCTTCTTGTCGATCGCCTCGCGTGCGCGAAAGATTCGCGAACGCACCGTACCTACCGGGCAATCCATGGTTTGCGCAATGTCTTCGTAACTCAATCCTTCCAGCTCGCGAAGCACGATGGCGGTGCGTAGATCTTCCGGCAAATTCTCGATGGCGCGATTCACGGTGTCGCGAATCTCGTCGGTGAGCAGCAAGCCTTCCGGAGTCTCCGACTCGGCCAGGCGGGCATGCAAGTCATATTGTTCGGGATCCTGCAGATCGAGATCGTAGTCCATGGGGCGCCGCTTCGTGGCGACCAGGGCGTTCTTCGCGGTGTTGATGGCGATTCTATACAGCCAGGTATAAAACGCGCTATCGCCGCGAAACGACTGCAGCGCACGGAACGCCTTGACGAAGGCCTCCTGTGCGATGTCTTCAGCCTCGGTTGCATCGTGCACGTAACGCATGATCAGCTTCAGCACCTTGTGCTGGTATCGCAGGACCAACAAATCGAACGCCGCGCGCTCGCCGCGCTGGACTCTCTCGACCAGTTTGAGGTCACTCTCTTCGACGCTCATGCGTGATCCCAAACCGGCGAGCTCACAACCCAGCCTGTCGCGATAGACCGACCGGCCGAGGAAAAGTTCGACAATTCCAGAGCCCGACCGGATTTAAACGTGACTTTGCGCACAGCAGAGGATTCTAACAGCGGCAGGCACCGGGCTACCGATCCGCGGGCGTGTTTCCATGGGCGGCCGGGCCCCGATCCGCGCACTGGTTTGCGGTAATTCGCTCGATCAGGGCCGCAAACTGCGGCGGCGGCGGCTCCGATCCCAGGCAATAGGCGTACAGAATCGGGTCCTGGGTCTCCAACAGCTGCCTGAATGCGTCCTGCTCCCGGGTCGATGCGCTGCAGAAACTGCCGATCCAGATAGCGCCCCAGCAATACATCGAGCTCCTTCATGCCGCGGCGGCATCGCCAGCGCAATCTGCCGAGATCCTGAGGGCCGGCCGGCGGCGGCGGGACGCGCATCAATGGCGGCGATGAGCCATCATTTGCTTGATTTCGCCGATGGCCTTGGCGGGATTGAGATCCTTGGGGCAGGCTTCGGTGCAATTCATGATGGTATGGCAGCGGTACAGCCGAAACGGATCCTCGAGAAAGTCGAGACGCTCGCCGGCCGCCTCGTCGCGGCTATCGACGATCCAGCGATAGGCCGCCAGCAGCGCCGCGGGACCCAGGTAGCGGTCGCTGTTCCACCAATAGCTGGGGCAGCTCGGTGGAGCAGCAGGCGCACAGGATGCAGGCCGAGGGCCGATCGACCTTTTCCTGATCCTCCTTCGACTGCAGGCGCTCGCCGTCCGGCGGCGCCGGCGTGCGGGTCTGCAGCCAGGGCTTGATCGAGGCGTACTGGGCGTAGAAGTTGGTGAGATCGGGGATCAAATCCTTGATGACCGGCATGTGCGGCAAGGGATAGATCTTGATGTCGCGCTTGACGTCGGCGCACGCGCTGATGCAGGCCAGGCCGTTCTTGCCGTCGATGTTCATGGCGCACGAGCCGCAGATCCCTTCGCGGCACGAACGCCGGAAGCTCAGCGTGGAATCGATTTCATTCTTGATCTTGATCAGGGCGTCCAAGACCATGGGGCCGCAAGCGTCCATGTCGAGCTCATAGGTGTCGAGGCGCGGATTCTCCGCCGAGTCGGGATCGAAGCGATAGATCTTGAAGACACGGACATTCTTGGCGCCCGCCGGTGCCTTGAACACGCGGCCGTCCTTGCGCACCTTGGAATTGGCGGGAAGAGAGAATTCAGCCATCAAATGCTCCTGATCGGCCGCGGGCCTCAGTAGGTCCGCGCCTTGGGTGGTATCGATTGGACCTCGTCGGTCAAGGTGTTCAGATGCACCGGCCGATAGTCGAACCGGACTGCGCCTTTGGCGTCCACCCAGCACAGCGTGTGCTTCATCCAATTCTGATCGTCGCGGTTCGGAAAATCCTCGCGCGCCTGCGCGCCGCGGCTCTCCTTGCGATTCTCCGCCGAATGCAGAGTGGCGACCGCCTGCCCCAGGAGATTGTCGAGCTCCAAGGTCTCGATGAGATCGGTGTTCCATACCAGCGAGCGATCGCTGACCCGGACGTCGGCAAAGGAGGCGAAAACTTCCGCGAGCCGGCGCTTGCCGTCGTTCAAGGATTCGCCGGTGCGAAACACCGCGGCGTCGCTCTGCATGACGCGCTGCATGCTCAAGCGGATGTCGGCGGTGGGCCGCGAGCCCTTGGCATGGCGAAACCGGTCCAGGCGGGCGAGTGCGCCGTCCCCGGCGTCGGCCTTGAAGGCGCGATGCGCCGTTTCCCGCTTCACCACGCGCGCGCAATGGCGCGCCGCTTCGCGGCCGAATACGACCAGGTCGAGCAGCGAATTGGATCCCAGACGGTTCGCGCCATGCACCGACACGCAGGCCGCCTCGCCCACCGCCATGAGTCCGCGAACCACCGTCTCGCTGCCGTTCGCGCGCGTGATCGCCTCGCCATGCACATTGCAGGGTATGCCGCCCATGTTGTAGTGCACCGTCGGCAACACGGGTATCGGCTCCTTGTTGACGTCCACACCGGCGAAAATCCTCGCGGTCTCGGCGATTCCGGGCAATCGCTCCTTGATGACCGCGGGACCGAGGTGCTCCAGATGCAGATCGATGTGATCCTTGAGCGCGCCGACGCCGCGGCCCTCGCGGATCTCCACCGTCATCGCGCGGCTGACGACGTCGCGGGACGCCAAGTCCTTGGCATTCGGCGCGTAGCGCTCCATGAAGCGCTCTCCGGCCGCGTTCGTCAGATATCCGCCCTCGCCGCGCGAGCCTTCCGTGATCAGACAGCCGGCGCCATAGATGCCGGTGGGATGGAATTGCACGAACTCCATGTCCTGCAAGGGCAGGCCGGCGCGCAGCGCCATGCCGCCGCCGTCGCCCGTGCAGGTATGGGCGGATGTGCATGAGAACCACGCGCGACCGTAGCCGCCGGTCGCCATGATGACCATGTGGGCGCGGAACCGATGCAGGGTGCCGTCGGACATGTCGAGAGCGATCACGCCGCGGCACTCGCCGTTCTCCATGATGAGGTCGAGGGCGAAGTACTCGATGAAGAAAGCCGCCTCGTGCTTCAGCGATTGCTGATACAGAGTGTGCAGCATGGCATGGCCGGTGCGGTCGGCCGCGGCGCAGGTGCGCTGCGCAATGCCCTTGCCGAAGTGCGTGGTCATGCCGCCGAACGGCCGCTGGTAGATGCGCCCGTCCTCGGTGCGCGAAAACGGCACGCCGTAGTGCTCGAGCTCGATGACCGCCGCCGGCGCTTCCTTGCACATGAACTCGATCGCATCCTGGTCGCCCAGCCAGTCCGATCCCTTCACGGTGTCGTACATATGCCAGCGCCAATCATCCGCGCCCATATTGCCGAGCGCCGCCGAGATGCCGCCCTGCGCGGCGACCGTGTGGCTGCGCGTCGGGAACACCTTGGTCAGGCAGGCGGTGGACAAGCCCGCCTCGGCCAGCCCGAAGGTGGCGCGCAGGCCCGCGCCTCCGGCCCCGACCACCACCACATCGTAGGTGTGGTCGATAAATTTGTATTCGCTCATGATCCTCAAGATCCGAACGAGACGTGCAAAATCGCAAATATGCTCGCGCCGCCGACGAGCACGTACAGGAATCGCAGCAGCAACAGAGACAATAGCTTCGTGCCCGCGGCATGCACGTAGTCCTCGATCACGACGGTGGTTCCCAGGTAGGAGTGATACGTCAGCACGGCAACCAGCAGCACCGCCAGAAAGCCGCTCAAGGGAACCGACAGCCAGGCCCTCACCGTGGCGTAATCGAGCGCCGGCAGCGCCAGCAGCGACAGCATGAACCACAAGGTCAGCGGAATCAGCGCCACCGCACTGACCCTCTGCGCCCACCAATGAGCCGTGCCGTCCTTGGCCGAACCCAGTCCCAGCACGCGGCCCAAGGGGCTTCGCAAGCTCATGATGCGGTGAGCCCACAGTCAGAACCCAAACGCCCATGCGTCAAGCACGATCGCACCGAGCACCACGAACCAGCCGCTCGCGTGCCGCTGCGTGCGCTCGAAACCGTTGCCCACATCCCAGAACAAATGGCGCACGCCATTCAAGAGGTGAAACAAAAATGCAAAGGTCCATCCGACCAGGCACCAGCGATTCCCGACGGGGCTCGCAAACACCCTCGACGCCGCGGCATAGGAGTGCTCGCCGCGCGGCCAACGGACATCAGCCAATAGCACAGCGCGCGGCAGACCCAATGCCAGCGCGACGCCGGTCAGCCGATGCAATATCGACAGGCTGTTGCCGATCTGCCATCGATAAATCCCCACATGGGGAGAGGTCGGACGGACGCGTGCGGGCATCATCGCTCCTGGCGGCTAAGGGTGGAAGGCATTAGAAATCGATGCAGCGGCCACGCAGCTCCCAATCGCCGAAGCGCGTCGGCTCCGGCCCTTCGCGGCCCGCCGACTTCGCGCGGGTTTGGATGAGGCAGCGATCGCGGCGGGCCGTTCAGCTCGGTTCAGGCTTAGTGTTGCGGCTCGATTCGGATCTGATCTTCGGAATTCGTCATCACGGCGAAAGTTTGCCAGAAAACGCTGATATATAAACGCTTGATTGACTAATTTCGCACGCCGGCCGCGAGCTCGAGGTCCAGCCTCCGCCGCGGGGTTGACATCGAGGTTCGAGTACCCATTTCTATGACGTCCGAATGAACACCGACACGCCGCCCGAGTCGGGCCGATTGCCGCATTTGGGCCTATTGCGATTCACCGGACCGGATGCCCAGAGCTTTCTGCAGGGCCAGGTATCCAACGATACGCGGCGCCTCGCGGAGGGCCGGAGCCTGTTGGCGGCGTACTCGAGCCCGCAGGGCCGCGTGCTGGCGCTCATGCATCTGCTGCCCCATTCCAGCGGCGTCGATTGCGATTCTGCCGCGCGATCTGATCGCGCCGACCTTGGAAGGGCTGCGCAAATTCGTGCTGCGCGCCAAAGTGAAAATCGAAGACGGCGGCGAAGTGCTGAGTGTCGCGGGCCTGCATGGCGCACACGGCCTGCAGTCCGCCGGCATTGCCGTTCCATCGAACGCCGGCTATGCGGAGACGGACGGCATCGGCGTTGCGGCCGTCAACGGCGACCCCAGCCGCTACTGGGTCATCGGGGCCGCAGCAGACTCTGGCGGAGCGCGGACTCGCCGGCGACGCTCCTCCAAGCCGAGACAAATCGAACGTGACTGGCGCCTCGCCGATATTCGCGCCGGCCTGCCTCAGATATATCTGAGTACGCGCGAGGCCTTCGTCGCGCAGATGCTCAATCTCGACCTGCTCGACGGCATCAGCTTCAGCAAGGGTTGCTACACCGGGACAGGAAATCATCGCACGCACCCAGCACCTGGGCCGCATCAAGCGGCGCCTGTATCGGCTTGCGCTTGCCTCCGGGTGACTGGCACATCGGCCGGCCGCTGCACCTGAGCGACGGCCGCGCGGGGCGCCTCGTCGAGGCGGTTCGAGTCGGCGATGGCTTCGAGGCGCTGGCGGTGCTCAATGTGCAGCCGAGCGCGGGCGCCGACGGCGAGAGCGACGCGGGGACGGGCGCGGCCGTCGCCGCCACGCCATTGCCGCTTCCCTACGAGGTCTGAAACCCGGTTGATGTGTATCGGCCCAATGCGAACACCCGCCATTCGGTCGATATCACCGCGCCGAGATCTAGAGATCGATGATCTCGACCGCCTCGGCGTGCAATGTCTCGCCGAGAAAAGTGCTTCCCACCCGCGCGAAACGCGCCGCGCCGTCGGTGGCAAGCCAGGCAACGCTGCCGCGCGCCCCGCCGGCCTCGATGCCGCCGCAACCTACGGCCGCGCCGGCAATCACCGGCTCATCGATCGCCGCCTCATGGAGTTGCCGCGTGACGGCGGCGGCGGTCGTCGCCGCGGAGTCGACGATTCTCACCTGCGGGGGCAGCACCGCGCGTATGGCCGCGGCCAGCGCCGGGAAATGCGTGCAGCCCAGCACCAGGGTGTCGGGTGCATCATCCGATTCGAAATATCGGATCGAGATAGCGGCGTGCGACCGCCTCCACGATCGGACCCTCGGTCCAGCCCTCCTCCGCCAGCGACACGAACAAGGAACATGCTCGGGAGGTGACCCGGGCGGAAGGGTTCAACCGGTGTATGGCCGTCTGATAGGCGCCTCCGCCGACCGTGCCCTCGGTCGCGATGACGGCGATGTGCTGTGATGCCGATGCGGCGACCGCCGCCTGCGCGCCCGGCTCGATGACGCCGATGATCGGCAGCGTGGGGTGATGCAGCCGCAAAGCGTCGAGCGCGGACGCGGAGGCTGTGTTGCAGGCAACCACGAGACAGCGGATGCGCCGCCGAATCAATGCGGCCGCGCACTGCAGGGAGTAGCGCAAGACGGTTTCGGCGCTCTTGGTGCCGTAAGGCAGCCGCGCCGTGTCGCCGAGGTAAATGAAATTCTCGCCGGGCAGCCCTTCACGCAACGCCCGCAACACGGTCAAGCCGCCGACGCCCGAGTCGAACACGCCGATCGGGAACAGTTCAAGACTCGGGCCGCATGTGCGGGAACAGCAGGACATCGCGAATCGAGGGTGAATTCGTGTACAGCATCACCAGCCGGTCGACACCCAACCCCAGTCCCGCCGTGGGCGGCATGCCGTATTCCAGCGCCCGCACATAGTCGGCGTCGTAATACATCGCTTCCTCGTCGCCGGCATCCTTGCGCTCGACCTGATCCTTGAAGCGCTGCGCCTGATCCTCGGCGTCATTCAGCTCCGAGAATCCGTTGGCGAGTTCGCGGCCGCCGACGAAAAGTTCCCAGCGATCGGTGATGAAGGGATCCGCATCGTTGCGCCGCGACAAGGGCGACACCTCCGCGGGATAGGCATACGCGAAGGTGGGCTGCACCAAGGTGTGTTCGCCGGTTTTCTCGAAAATCTCGATTTGCAGTTTGCCGGGGCCGTCCGCCGGCCTTGTGAGGCAATCTTCATCTGATCGCATACGCGGCGCAGATAGGACACGTCGCGCAGCGACATCGGGTCGACATCGGGGTTGTTCGCCAGGATGATCTCTTCGATGCTCATCCGCGCGAAGCTTTGCGACAGATCGATTTCAGTGCCCTGGTACACGAGCTTGCGCGAGCCGAGCAAGGTATCGGCGAGGCCTTGAAACAGCGTTTCCATCATCTCCATCAGGTCGGTGTAATCGGCATAGGCCTGATACAGCTCGAGCATCGTGAACTCGGGGTTGTGCTGCGTCGACACCCCTTCGTTGCGGAAATTGCGGTTGATCTCATACACGCGCTCGAAGCCGCCGACGGTGAGCCGCTTCAGATACAGTTCCGGCGCGATGCGCAGGTACATATCCGCATCGAGGGCGTTGTGATGGGTCTTGAAGGGACGCGCCGCCGCACCGCCGGGAATGGGGTGCAGCATGGGCGTTTCGACTTCCAGGAATCCGCGGGCATCGAGGAAGGCGCGCAAATAGCGCACTATCGCCGAGCGCGTTTCGAACACGCGCCGGCTGTCCTCGTTCATGATCAGATCGACGTAGCGGCGGCGATAGCGCAACTCGGTGTCGGCGATCCCGTGCCACTTATCGGGCAACGGCCGCAGCGACTTGGTGAGCAACAGCAGCCGCTCGACCCGCACCGACAACTCGTTGGTCTTGGTGCGGAACAACGTTCCTTCCGCGCCGATCACATCGCCGACGTCCCATCCCTTGAATTCGTCGTAAACCTCGCCGAGCGCCTGCTGCTGCAGGAACAGCTGAATCGCGCCGCTCGAGTCCTCGAGCCTGTGCGAAACTCGCCTTGCCCATGACCCGCTTGGCGCGCATCCGGCCCGCCACCTTCACGCGAATGGGCGCGGCATCGAGCGCCTCGGCGCTCTTCTCGCCATAGGCCGTCAAAAGATCCGCCGCCAGTGCGTCGCGGCGGAAGTCGTTCGGAAACGCGATGCCGCGCTCGCGCAACTTCGCGAGCTTGGCGCGCCGCTCGGTGATCAAGTGATTCTCGTCGTTGTCGCTCATTCGCTGACTCATCAAAGTCCCTGCTTCAAGCTGGCCTGCATGAATTCATCGAGCGCTCCGTCGAGCACGGCCGTGGTGTTGCCGATTTCCACCCCGGTGCGCAAATCCTTGATCCGCGACTGATCCAGCACGTAGCTGCGGATCTGGTTGCCCCAGCTTACGTCGGATTTGGAATCCTCGAGCACTTTCGCCGCCGCATTGCGCTTGTTGAACTCGAGTTCGTAGAGCTTGGCCTTGAGCATTTTCATCGCGGTGGACCGGTTCTTGTGCTGGCTGCGCTCGCCCTGGCAGGCCACCACGATGCCGCTCGGCACATGGGTGATGCGCACCGCCGACTCGGTCTTGTTCACGTGCTGTCCGCCGGCGCCGCTGGAACGGTACACATCGGTGCGCAAGTCGGCCGGATTGATCTCGATGTCGATGTCGTCGTCCACTTCCGGCGAAACGAACACGGAAGCAAACGAGGTGTGGCGGCGATTGCCGGAGTCGAACGGCGATTTTCGCACCAAACGGTGCACGCCGGTCTCGGTGCGCAGCCAGCCATAGGCGTAGTCGCCGGTCATGCTGATGGTCGCGCCCTTGATGCCGGCCACTTCGCCGGCGCTCTGATCGATGATTTCGGTCTTGATGCCGTGCGCATCCGCCCATTTCAGATACATGCGCAGCAGCATGGCCGCCCAGTCCTGGGCTTCGGTGCCGCCGGCGCCGGCCTGAATGTCGAGAAAGGCATTGTGCGAATCCATCTTGCCGGGGAACATGCGCTGGAATTCGAGCTGCTCGACCTCGAGGGACAATCGCTTGACGTCGGCCTCGATTCCCTCGATGGCGTGCGCATCCGCCTCGGCCGCGGCCAGATCCAGCAGTTCGGCGGCATCGGCCAGGGCGCGCCCGAGCCGATCGAGACCGCCGACGACCTGCTCGAGCTTGGCGCGTTCCTTTCCCAGCTCCTGGGCGCGGTCCGGATTGCTCCAAATACCGGGCTGCTCGAGCTCGCGCTCTACTTCCTGCAGCCGTTCGTGCTTGTTGTCGTAATCAAAGATACCTCCTCAAAGAGTCGGTGCGCTCTTCGAGATCTTTGATGAATCGCTTGATTTGATTGAGTTCCATGGCTGTAGCCTAGCACACGAGGAGCTATCCTCGCCCGATCCTCATGCGGGCCGGTTGCGCGTGACCGTCCCGTCTCGCCGGCTAAATCAGCTTTAAATGCTGGCAATTCAATTGCACCCGCTCGCTGCCTTGATAATCGTTGACCTCGAGACGATAGGCGAGCTGAACTCGCGCGCCGCCGGCACAGCAGCGGATCCTCTGCGGTCGCCGCCGACGTATCCGAATGCGATAGCCTCGATCGGGCCGCCGCTCGGGCCGTCGGCAACTCTCAGCTGCATCTTCAAATGCTTGCCGCCGACGATACGTGCGTCGACGATGTGAAAATCCCCGTCGAACACCGGCTCCGGAAAGCCCTGGCCCCAGGGACCGCCGCCGCGCAGCGCGCGGGCGGTGTCGAGGCAGAGCTCAACCGCCGCGAGCCCGCCGTCCGAGTGAATCACGCCGGTGAGCGATTCGCGGTCGCTGCGCGCGGCAATCTCGGCCGCGAAGGCGGCTTTGAACGCGGCTAGATTTCCCTCCGCGCATGCTCATTCCGGCGGCCATGGCGTGGCCGCCGAATTTATCGATGAGTCCGGGGTGATGCGTCGCGATGCTGTCGAGGGCATCGCGAATATTGACGCCGGGCACCGAGCGCGCCGAGCCGCGCAGAGATCCATCCTCGGCGCGGGCGAAGGCGATGACGGGGCGATGCAGCCGATCCTTGATCCGGCCGGCCACCAAGCCCACCACGCCTTGATGCCAGCTCTCCTCGAACAGGCACAGTCCGGGCGATTCGTCGCCATCCTCGCCGAAGCGAACGCCGGCGGCGATGCTCGAGAGCCTCGAGCTGCATGCGCTGCTCGATTTCGCGCCTCTCCTCGTTGAGCTTGGCGAGCATCCCAGCCAGACGCGCCGCCTCGGACGGCTCATCGGCCAGCAGGCAGGCGATACCGACGCTCATGTCGGTGAGCCGCCCCGCGGCGTTCAGGCGTGGCGCCACGGCAAAACCCAAATCGGCGGCGGTAATCTGTTCGAGGCGCCGGCCTGCCGACTCGAGCAAGGCCCGAATGCCCGGCACGCAGCGGCCGGCGCGAATGCGGCGCAGTCCTTGCGCCACCAAGACCCGATTATTTCGATCCAGCGGCACCACGTCGGCCACCGTGCCGAGCGCCACCAAGTCCAGCAGCTCCGCGGCTCGGAACTCCTCTTCTGCCAAAGTCCTTGCCAGCGCCGCGACCACATAGAACGCCACACCCACGCCGGCCAACGCCGGACTGGCGAATCGGCCGTTCGCGAGGTTGGGATTGACGATGACGGCCGCGCGCGGCAGCACGGCACCGGGCAGATGGTGATCCGTCACCAGCACGGGTACTCCCAAGCCATGCGCCGCCTCGACCCCGGCCACGCTCGACACGCCGTTGTCGACCGTCACTATCAGCGAGGGCCGGCGCGTGGCCGCCAGCGCCACGATTTCCGGTGTGAGCCCGTAGCCGAAACGGAATCGATTGGGCACCAGGAAATCGACGTGCGCAAAATGCATGGCGCGCAGACCGCGCACGACCAATGCCGTGCTGGTGGCGCCGTCCGCGTCGAAGTCCCCGATGACCAGCACCCGTCCGGTGGCGCGATGCCCGGCCAGCAGCTGTGCCGCCGAGTCCACTCCCTCGAGCGACCCGACCGGCAGCAGACGATCCAGGGACAAATCCAGATCCGCATCGGTCTGCAAGCCGCGCGCCGCATAGACGCGGCGCAGAATCGGATGTAAATCCGCCGCGAACCCATCCACCACGGCCGCCGACCGCCGCCGGATCTGTGTGGCCATCAAGCGAAAGACTCCCACCAAGGCCTACGGCGGCGCCACGGACGCCGATTCCAGCGGCCCGTGACGCTGAAACACCGGCCGCCCACCGATAAATCGAGCCGCGAAATCCGGCCTGAGTTCAGGTCCTCCAGAGAACGCTCGAGCCAACGCGACTCCGTGCCACGCCATGCGTCCGAACCCGGCTCCTCGTCGATTACGGCGACGCCCGAGGCGGGCGCAGCACGCGAAGTCGCGAAGGCCTTGAAAAACACATCGGCCCCCGCCGTCCAGCCCTCCACCGGCGGCAAGGACGCCAACGCAGGACCGCCTCCCCACAGCCAAAGACCGTTCATCGCGGGCACCGCGTTCGCGATCCGAGTTCGATTCAGCATATGCTCGAACAGCCACATCTCGATTTCACTCATGAGCTGCCGCAGCCGCGGCGCATCGGCACCGGCCGGCAGATAATCCGCAATATGTCGGTCAAGCGCATCCTCAGGATCGCGAGTCTCTGCATCGAGCAGGCGATCGGTTAGGCAAAACAAATGAGTCGGGCCCAGCCCATGCGCACCGGGCGCGGGCCCTTCCCCGCCGGGCGCCTGCGGGCGGCCGGCGATCAAACGGATGCCCGCGTCATGCCACACCCGATTGAAATCGGCGACCAGCGCATCCGCCTCCGGCCGGCTCAGGGACAGGATACCGTCGGAAGCCAAGCGCACATTGCTCATCTCGGCGACGTAATGAACCGGTGTGGCGATGAACACCGAGGCGGCATCGACCGACCCCAGTTCGGCGCACAGGGCGGCTGCGCCCAGGCCCGGCATGGCGGCCGACTTCGGCGCAATGACGCGATACGCATCGGCCCGCCAATCCGTTACCACGGCCGGTGCATCGGCACGCGCCAGCAACCCTTCGAGCAGCCGGGCGCGCTGCCGGTTGCCGGCGCCCCGATGGGTAAAACGGAAATAATGAATGGACACAAACGCTCCGGCACCAATTTCAGTATCTTACGCACATGCGCTTCGCCCAAGACTCGAGTTCCGCCGCCCATATCATCCGTGGATACGGAACCGGCGAGCTGCGCATCGACGATGACATCTATCGGGGAACCGTCATCGTCAGCGCATCCACCGTGCTGCCGCTGCCCGATGTTCGGGACATGAATGATCTGGCCGCTCTCGACCTCGCGCGCATCCTCGCGCTGGATCCCGAACTCGTTCTGCTGGGAACCGGACCGCGTCAAATCTTCCCGGCCGCATCCTTCCGCGCTCAGTTCCTGAGTGCCGGCATCGGATTCGAGGTCATGGATACGGGTGCGGCCTGCCGCACGTTCAATGTGCTGGTGGCCGAGCAGCGCCGCGTGGCGGCGTTGCTGATGGTGTGACGTTCATGAACAAAATGGCAGGGCGCTTACGGAATACACGATCAATACGGTATCGAGAATTATTGTTCTTCTTCTTGATCTTGTTACTCTTTTATCCCTCTAACCTCGTGTATCTTCAGCGCCCCGCAAATGGACTTTCCCGATCAGCGCACAGTTAAACACACGAAAAGCAGCGGTCGCAAGCCACGGGGAATATGTCCATTACGTAAATATATTATGTAAATCAATTATTTACGCAGATATCGCAGAAATCACTTTGGCGGCAAGAACGGCAAAGGATCGACGGGCCGGCCGTTCTGGCGGATCTCGAAGTACAGGACGGCCGATTGCTGCGGGCCCTTCCCCATTTCGATGACCTGGCCCATGTGTGCGATCACCTGGCCCATGGCGACTTCTTGGCCGTCGCGCACCAACATCTCGCGATTGTGGGCGTACGCCGACAGCACACTCTCGGCGTGCTTGATGATGATCAGATTGCCGTAGCCGCGCAGGCCGCTGCCGGTGTAGACCACTCGGCCGGCGCTCGCGGCGCGCACGTCCTGTCCCAAGCGTCCCGACAGCAGAATGCCGCCGCCCGGCACCGGACGAGGCGCGCCGGCACGATCGGTGGGCCACACCCATCTCAATGACCCATTGGCGATGCCCGGCGCTCCCTGCGCCTCGCCCGCCGGGCCGTCGCGTGCCGGGCCCCTCCCCGGTGACTCCGGAAGCGGCCGCGGCTTGCTCACCTGCGGGGTCTCGGGCGCATGCGATCCCGCCGCGGCGGCCGGGGGCGCCCGCCGGGGCACAGGGCGTGGCGCTGCGCGCGCGGCCGGCGATACTCTTCCGGGGCCGAGTACCAAGACCTGCCCTACCGAGATTCGGAAATCCGCACCGATATTGTTCCATCGCGCCAGATCGCGAAAATCGAGGTCGTGGCGCCAGGCGATGCTGTACAGCGTGTCGTTGGGGCGCACCACATAACTTTCCGGGCCGTCGACGCCGGTATCGGCGCATGCGCACAGCAACAGACAACACAATCCCAAGGTGCAGATCGAGCGCGAGGCGCGCAATTTTACCGCTGCAATCCCGAGAGCAAGGGTACGAAACTCACGGGGCCGAGCGACTGGCGATCGATCCGCGTCTCACCCTTGGTGTAACGATAAAGCTCTTGGCGGCCGTCCGGGCCCACCGGCGCGATCAGTCGCCCGCCGACGCTGAGCTGCTCGAACAGCGCGGGAGGCACCGCGTGCGGCGCCGCCGTCAGCAAGATTCCATCGTAGGGTGCGCGCGCCGCCCAACCGACGTTGCCGTCGTCATGGCGGAAATTGACATTGCGAATTTTCAGCTCGCGCAAAGTACGCCGTGCGCGCCCCAACAGGCTCGCTATGCGCTCGATGGTGTAGATCTTCTCCACCAGCGGCGACAGCACCGCCGTCTGATAGCCGCAGCCCGTGCCGATTTCCAGCACATTGCGAGTCTCGCCGGCCGCCAGCAGCGCCTCGGTCATGCGCGCCACCACGTAGGGTTGCGAGATGGTCTGGCCGAACCCGATCGGCAGGGCGGTGTCCTCGTAGGCGCGGCTGGCCAGCGCCTCGTCCATGAACAGATGCCGCGGCACATTGCGAATCCGATCGAGCACGCGCCGATCGACGATTCCCTGTTCCTGCAGACGCTGCACCAGGCGCTCCCGGGTCCGCGCCGAGGTCATGCCGATGCCGCTGAGCCGCGGGCCTTCCATGAAGCTACTCAAGCTCGAGCCATTTCTGCAGCTCGGGCAGCGCTGCGTGACGGGTCAAATCGATTTGCAGGGGAGTGACGGAGGCAAACCCCTCGGACACGGCATGAAAATCCGTGCCCGGCCCCGCGTCCTGGCCATCGCCGGCATTACCCACCCAGTACACATTGCGCCCCCGCGGATCCTTGGCCTTCACGATGGACTTGCTGCGATGGCGGCTGCCGAGGCGAGTGACCTTGATGCCGCGCAACTGACCGTCGGGCAGATCCGGCACATTGACGTTGAGGATGATCGGCCCCACCTCCGGCCCCTGCAACCGCTCCTGCGCCATTCGCCGCACCAATTGCGCCGCCACCTGCGCGGCGCCGGCAAAATTGCGCGGGCTGCCCGGCTCGACGCACAGCGACACGGCGATCGCCGGAAGCCCGAGAAATCGGCCCTCGACGGCGGCGGCCACCGTCCCCGAGTACAAGGTATCGTCGCCGAGATTGGCGCCGTCATTGACTCCCGACACCACGATGTCGTGCTCGAAATCGAACAGGCCCGAGATCGCCAGATGCACGCAGTCGGTGGGCGTGCCGTTGACGTAGTAGGCATCGGTGTCGTAGCGCGCCGCGCGCACCGGCACATCGAGGGTGAGAGAATTGCTGGCGCCGCTGCGATTGCGGTCCGGTGCCACGATGGTCACGGCGCCCAGGGGCCTGATGGCAGCCCCGAGCGCGGTCAAGCCCTCGGCACGGTAGCCGTCGTCATTTGAAAGAAGAATTTTCACGAGAGTTAACAGCCGGCCTCAAGCTGGCGGGTGTCGCCGTGCGGACTATACTGTAACCCTGGAAACCCCGATAGCCGATCGAGTCCCCTGCACATGGCCAAACAACGCCCCCCGCCTCGTATCACGGTTGACGCCGTCGCGGCCGATGCCGAGGCATTTCGCGCGGCGGTGCGTGACGTGACGCCTTTGGCGCAAACGCCCGTCGCGGCGGGCCTCTCGAAACCCAAGCCACGGGCGGCGCCTGCGCAAGCCCGCGGCCTCCGTCATGGAAAATCTCGACGAATCGATGCCTCTGATCGGCGTCGAAGGGGCTGCGGCGGCCGACGCCGTGACCGTCGACGGCACTCTCTCCTTTCAGCGCGCCGGCGTGCGCATCCAGGTCATGCGGCGGCTGCGGCGCGGCCTCTACCCCATCGATGATGAATTGGATCTTCACGGTCTCACTCAATCGGCGGCCCGCAACCAGCTCGCGGATTTCATCGCGCGCAGCCGCGACGGCGGGCTGCGCTGCGTGAGAATCATCCACGGCAAGGGCTACCGTTCGGGCGCCCGCGGCCCGGTGCTGAAAACCGCGGTGAACCTTTGGTTGCGCCGGCACATGGATGTCATGGCATTCGTGTCCGCGCGCGCCATCGACGGCGGGACCGGCGCCGTGTACGTGTTGCTGCGGGCTTGAGTCCGGGCATCAGCGCTTCGAACGCTCGGATGCGCGAGGATTATCCGATCCTGGTGTTGCTGCCGGGGCTGGACGGCACGGGGAAACTGTTCGACGAGTTCGTGAAGAGCTTGGGGTCGAGCGTCGACTCGCTCATCGTGGCATACCCCAAGGATCGCTCCTTGGGATATGACGAGCTCGAGGCTCTGGTGCTGGTTGCGCTGCCCCGCGACCGGCAATTCGTTCTATTGGGCGAGTCCTTCTCGGGCCCCATCGCCATCCGCATCGCCGCGCGCTCCCCGGCCGGGCTCGTGGCCCTCATCCTGTGCGCAACCTTCGCCAAGAATCCCTTTCCCTGGCTGGGATGGGCACGGCCCCTGGCCGCCTACCTGCCGTTGAAATCCTTGCCGCGTTGGGTACGCGCACCTTTGATGTGGGGCTCCGCTTCACCGCAGCGAGCCCCCAAGCAAATGGAGCGGGCCATGGCGGGAGTGGCGCCGGACGTGATTCGGCGGCGCATCGGCGCGCTGCTGGCCGTGGACGAGACCGCCGCACTCGCCCGCCTGCAAATGCCGATACTCGTGCTCGAGGCCGCGCAGGATCGCGTCATTCCCGCCGCGGCAAGCCGGTGGATTCTAAGGGCTCAGCCCGGCGCGGAGTTGGCGCAGATCCCCGGGCCGCATCTGTTGCTGCAAACGCGCCCCGCAGAGTGCGCGGCCGCCGTGCTGCGGTTCATGGACACTCGCAGTACCTAGTCCTCGTCCGCATCGAGTTCCGGGACGCCTTCGAATTCGCATATTTCGCGCAGCACCGCGGTGGCGAACTGGCCGCGGCCCAGTGAAAAACTCAAAGTCAGAGTGCCGGCGTCGCGTTCGGCGGATAGCTCGCGAATCACGCAGCGCAGCGCGCGCCGCTCCTGCGACAACCCCTGAGCGGCCAGCCAGTCGGTGAGTGCCGCGAACTCGCGCGACACTTCGAGTTCATGCTGCAGCGCCTGCCCCTGGCTGGCCGGCAGGCCGCGGCCCCACAGCGGTCCCGAGGGATGGATGTCGAACGTGCTCGAGCGGCGCCGCAGCTCATCGTCGACGGCGGCAACGGAGAAATGACTGCCGCTGCCTTCGAGGCTGGCCAGATCGCCCGGAGCGAGTTGCGACCAATCGCCCGCCTCCACGCGCCGCGCCAGTACGGCGTTGAACACCAGGGATCGCGCGGCCGACAGGGCGAAGCTGCGCTCGGCGCGGCCGCGCGGCGCCACGCCGCTTTGCATCCATGCCGCGGCTCGATCGAGATTGTAGCCGTCGCGCCCGAAGCGCTGCGGCCCGAAATAATTGGGAGCCCCGTGCGCACGCAAGGTCTCCAGCTTTGAATCCAACTGCTCGCGCGACCACGTCACGTGGCGCAAGCGGATGCGAAAGCGGTTGCCCGACAAGGCGCCGCGCCTGAGTTTGCGTGAATTGGCGCGCGCGTCGAGCACCTTGAATTCAGGCGTACGCACGTTGAGCCAGAACTCGGCCGCGGTGGCGAGGCTCGGCACGCTGAACCACTGCACGGCGACCGCATGCCGGTCCTTCAGGCCCGCGTAACCGACATCGCCGGACGGTACCCCGGCCAGGCGGGCAATTTCGGCCGCCACCCAGCGCGTATTGGCGGTGCGCTTCTCCACACGCAGCAGCCAGTGGGGCCCCGCCCCGGAGGGCTCGAAGGACAGCTGCTCCTCGACATGAAAATCCTCGGGATGGGCTTTGAGTTCCGCCGGCGGCAACGGTGCGCCATGGGCTCTCGGCGGCTGCAATGCAGCCCGTGTCCACGCTTCGGCCCGCCTGCCGTGCACGCTCAATCCCTCACGGACCCAGCAGCACGGAGGCGAGCGCGGCCAGCCCCTCGCCGCGGCCGATGAATCCCAAGCGCTCCGTCGTGGTGGCCTTGATATTGATCAACTGCGGCGCGACGCCGAGATCGGCACCGAGATTCGCCGCCATCGCGGCGCGATGCGCGGCGATGCGCGGCGCTTCGGCGAGCACCGTGACGTCGGCATTGATCAATTTCAATCCGGCGGCCTGCATGCGCGCCGCCACCACGCGCAGGAACACGCGGCTGTCCGCGCCGCGATATCGCGGATCGCTGTCGGGGAAGTGCTGGCCGATGTCGCCGTCGCCCATCGCGCCGAGCACGGCATCGCACAACGCGTGAATGACCACATCGCCGTCCGAGTGCGCCACCACGCCCTTGGCGTGCGCGATTCGCACGCCGCCCAGAATGACGTGATCGCCTTCGCCGAAGGCGTGCACGTCGAAACCTTGTCCGACTCGCATCGGCGTATCGTTCATCTTTGGCTCCGACATTTTCAATATCTGGGCCGCCATGGCCAAATCCTGCAGCGCGCGTTACCTTGACGTTGAACGGCGAGCCCTGCACCAGCGTCGGCCGCAAACCCATCCGCTCGATGGCCTGCGCCTCGTCGGTCACTTCGATGCCGGCGAGCGTCGCCTCCTTCGAGCGCATGGCGCAGCTGCGCAAAGGCAAACACCTGCGGCGTCAATGCGCGCCACAATCCCTGGCGATCCACGGTGGCCACGTGATCGCCCAGCTCGCGCTTGACCGTGTCGACGATGGGTGCCGCCAGCACCGCGCCGTGGACGGCGCGTCTCGGCACCCACGGCATCGAGCAAGGCGCCGAGATCGGCCGCACTCAGACAGGGCCGCGCCGCATCGTGCACCAAAATCCAATCGTCCGCCGCGGCGTGGCCAGCCAATGCATCCAAGCCGTTCGCCACCGAATCCTGCCGATTGGCGCCGCCGATCGTCGTCCGCAGCTTGGGACTCGCGAGCCTCGCCGCAATGCCCGGCCAGTGAGCGTCATCCGCCGCCAGCGCGACCACCACCGCATGCACCCGCGGCTCGGCCAGCAGCGCGCGCAGCGACCACTCCAGAACGGTGGCGCCGAGCAGCGGTGCATATTGCTTTGGGGAAGACTCCAGCGGTCGATGCGGCGAAGCGCGCGCCGCGGCCCGCCGCGGGAACGATGGCCCACACGCGCCGCGCCGCGGGGACGCTTCATTCCGCTCGAGCGGTGACGGGCGGAGCGGGCGCGGCGGGAGCTGGCGTCGCCGCGGTCACGACTTGGTAGAAGGTTTCGCTGTTGCCGACCATGCCGAGTTCGCTGCGGGCGCGCTCCTCGAGCGCGGTCAGACCCACCTTGAGATCGGTCACTTCGGCAGCCAATTGCCGGTTGCGCTCGCTCTGCTCGCGATTGGCCGAGGCCTGCGCGTCGATGGCGGCCTGCAGGCGCGATACCTCGCGCAATCCTTGATCCGAGAGCCACAGCCGGTACTGCAGCAATATCAGCGCAAGACCCAGGACGGCGGCGAAAATCCTCATGGGGACAGGAGCTTAGCATGAACTCTTAAGAGATTGGAACCGATAACGCGCGCATCCCTGCATAGGCGGCCTTGGAGCCGAGCTCCCCTTCGATCCGCAGCAGCTGGTTGTATTTGGCGATACGGTCCGAGCGCGACATCGAACCGGTCTTGATCTGGGTCGCGGTGGTGGCCGCGGCGATATCGGCGATGGTCGAGTCCTCGGTTTCACCCGAGCGATGCGACACGACGGCGGCATACTTCGCCTTGGTACGCCATGTCGATGGCCGCCAAGGTCTCGGTCAAAGTGCCGATTTGATTCGGCTTGATGAGAATGGCATTGGCGATCTTCTTGGCGATGCCCTCGGCGAAAATCTTGGTATTGGTGACGAAAATATCGTCGCCCACCAGCTGCACCTTGGATCCCGAGCTTTTGCGTGAGAATCGCCCAGCCGTCCCAATCGCCCTCGCTCATGCCGTCCTCGATGGTCACGATCGGATACTTGCGCCGCAAGGCCCGCCAGATAATCGGCGAACTCGGATGAGTTGAAGCGCCGGCCCTCGGATTCGAGCGTATACACACCGTCCTTGTAGAACTCCGTGCTCGCCACATCGACGCCCAGATAAATGTCCTTGCCGGCCCGATACCCCGCCTTGTCGATGGCTTCCAAAATCGTCGTCAGAGCGGCCTCATTCGACGGCAGGTCGGGCGCGAAGCCGCCTTCATCGCCGACCGCGGTGTTGAGCCCCTGGGCGTGCAGCACCTTCTTGAGGCTGTGGAAGACCTCGGCACCGTAGCGCACCGCCTCGGAGAACGACGGCGCGCCGATGGGGAGAATCATGAATTCCTGAATGTCCACGCTGTTGTCGGCGTGCGCGCCGCCGTTGATGATGTTCATCATCGGCACCGGCAGCGTCAGATCGCCGGTGCCGCCCAAGTGCCGGTACAGCGGCAAGCCATTGTCGCGCGCCGCCGCGTGCGCCGCCGCCAACGACACCGCCAAAATCGCGTTCGCGCCGAAATTGGATTTGAATTCGGTGCCGTCCGCCTTGATCATTTTGGCGTCGAGCCCGCGTTGATCCTGCGCGTTGTAGCCGACGAGAAGATCGCGCAGCGCGCCGTTGACGTGCGCGACGGCCTTGAGCACGCCCTTGCCGCCGTAGCGTTTGGCATCGCCGTCGCGCAATTCCACCGCCTCGCGCGAACCGGTGGAGGCGCCGGAAGGAACCGCCGCCCGGCCGACGATGCCGGAATGCAGCACGACTTCGGCTTCGACCGTGGGATTGCCGCGCGAATCGATGATTTGGCGGCCGCGAATATCGACGATACGACTCATAGCAGCGATTCCTCGAATGGTTGCTTTTTCACCGCGGCATCCAGCTCCTTGAGCGTGGCCAGGAGCGATGCCATGCGATCCAGGGGCCACGCATTCGGCCCGTCGGACAAGGCTTTCGCGGGATCCGGATGCGTCTCCATGAATATTCCGGCGACGCCGGCGGCGACCGCGGCGCGCGCCAGCACCGGCACGAATTCGCGCTGCCCGCCGGACACGTCGCCCTTGCCGCCGGGCAGCTGCACCGAATGCGTGGCGTCGAACACCACGGGGCATCCCGTGCCGCGCATGATGGCCAGAGAGCGCATGTCCGACACCAGATTGTTGTAGCCGAAGGAGAAGCCGCGCTCGCACACCATGATCTGCGCGTTGCCGGTGGAACGCGCCTTGTCGACCACGTTCTGCATTTCCCACGGCGACAGGAACTGGCCCTTCTTGATGTTCACCGGCTTGCCCTGCGAGCAGGCGGCGACGATGAAATTGGTCTGCCGGCAGAGAAACGCCGGCGTCTGCAGCACATCGACGACGGCGGCGACTTCGCCGAGCGGCGTATCCTCATGCACGTCCGTCAGCACCGGAACTCCGATCTGATCGCGCACCTGCGACAAGGCCTTCAGGCCCGCCTCCATGCCGGGTCCGCGAAAGCTGGCGCGCGAGGAACGATTGGCCTTGTCGAACGAGGCCTTGAAGATGAACGGAATGCCGAGGCCGTCCGGTCATTTCCTTCAGGCGGCCCGCCACATCGAGCACCAAGGCTTCGCTCTCGATGACGCAGGGACCGGCGATCAGGAAGAACGGACGCTCGGGCCCGACCTCGAAACGACGGCCAATTTCATGCCGTGGCGCGCCCGGGCTGCAGCGCGGCGCGGTACTCGCGCGCCGCCCGCACGAAGCCCGTGAACAAGGGATGCCCGTCGCGCGGCGTCGAGGTGAATTCCGGGTGAAACTGGCTGGCCACGAACCAGGGATGCGAACGCAGCTCGATGAACTCCACCAAGCCGTCGGCCGAGAACCCGGAGAAGCTCATGCCGCGCCGCGGTCAACTCGTCGAGATAGTGATTGTTGAATTCATAGCGGTGGCGATGGCGCTCGAAGATCGATTCCTTGCCGTACAGCGAGCGCGCCAGAGAGCCGGCCGCCAGCTTCGCCTCCTGCGCGCCGAGCCGCATGCTGCCGCCCAAGTCGGACTTCTCATCGCGCACCTGCTGGCCGCGCTCCAAGTCCTGCCACTCGGTGATCAGAGCGATCACCGGGTGATTGGTGGCGCGGTCGAATTCCGTGCTGTTCGCGCCCTTTCAGCGCCAGCACATTGCGCGCGTATTCGATGATCGCGAGCTGCATCCCGAGGCAAATGCCGAGATAGGGAATGCGGTTTTCGCGCGCAAAGCGTATCGCCTGAATCTTGCCCTCGATGCCGCGGTCGCCGAAGCCTCCCGGCACCAGGATGGCATCCATGTTCTGCAGCGCCGCGGGACCCAGGCGCTCGATGTCCTGCGATTCGAAATAATGAATGTTGACGCGCGTGCGCGTCTTGATGCCGCCGTGCATCAGCGCCTCGTTCAGGGAAATATACGAGTCGCGGATTTGCACGTACTTGCCGACCATGCCGATGTCGACCACGGCCTCGGGATTCTGCTTGGCGGCGACCACGGCGCGCCACTCCGGCAGATCCGTGGGCGGCGCGTCCAAGCGCAGCTTGTCGACCACGATGTCGTCCAGCCCTTCCTCGTGCAGCAGCATCGGGATCTTGTAGATGTCGTCGGCGTCGACGCCGGAAATGACCGCGCGCTCCTCGACATTGGTGAACAAGGCGATCTTGCGGCGCTGCTCGTCCGGCAGCGAGTGCGCGCAGCGGCACAGCAGAATGTCCGGCTGGATGCCGATGCCGCGCAGCTCCTTGACCGAATGCTGCGTGGGCTTGGTCTTGATCTCGCCCGAACCGCCGACGATGGGCACCAAGGTCAGATGCATGTACAGCACTTGATTGCGGCCGAGCTCCACGCCCATCTGGCGAATCGCCTCGAGAAACGGCAATGATTCGATGTCGCCGACCGTGCCGCCGATTTCCACCATGCACACGTCGGCGTCGCCGGCGCCCATGCGGACCCGGTACTTGATTTCATCGGTGATGTGCGGGATCACCTGCACCGTCGCGCCCAGATAATCGCCGCGCCGCTCCTTGGCGATGACGCGCTCGTAGATTCGTCCCGTCGTGAAATTGCTGTTGCGCCCGGCGGTCATGCGCACGAAACGCTCGTAATGGCCCAGATCCAGGTCGGTCTCGGTGCCGTCCGCGGTGACGAACACCTCGCCGTGCTGGAACGGGCTCATGGTGCCGGGATCCACATTGATGTAGGGATCCAGCTTCACCATGCTGATCTTCAGTCCGCGCGCCTCGAGGATGGCCCCCAGGGAAGCGGAGGCAATGCCTTTACCCAGCGAGGAAACGACGCCGCCGGTGACGAATACGAATCGAGTCATGTAGCCACCGCCGATTAAAAATGCAAATCGCGCAACGACTACGCTGCGCGAGAACTAACAAACCCAAAAGGGAACAATGGGAATTCGACGGGAATTCAGGTTAGCAGAACATGAGGCCTGCGACAATCCACTTAGACAATAATCGGCCCCCCTTCCCACGCGACGCCGAGACCGGGCTCGCCCCAGGCCACGCACCAGCGCGCGTCCAGCCACAGGTCGGCGACGGCGATCAAGGCGTCGCCCGCGAACACCAGGGGCAGCGCATCGCGCAACCACGGCAGCACGCCCTGCGACTGACACAGGTGCTGCACGCTCTGGGTCTTGGCTCGCGGTCGCGGGCTTCAGGGTTTCGCCTCCGCCGCGCCGGCGCACCCTCAGGGTGTCCGGCAGGCGCCCCGCATCGATGCCGCCGGTTTGCGCCACCCAGCGCAAGACTCCCAGATCCGGCCCCAGATCGAGCTGCGAGCCCGGCGCCGCCCGCCAGCGCGAGCGTCGCGTCGAGGCGCGGCGGGTGAGTCTCCGTCAGGAATACTCTCTGCCGGTAGCGCCGCAAGGCGCAGCGGCCCCACTCGATCGCCGGCAAGTGATCGGCGTCGGCGTCGAATATCTGCCGCAGGGCCTCGGTCAAGCGAGCCTCCGACGGCGGCTCGACCGCCCGCATCGCGCAGCCACAAACGCAGTGCGTTGATGCGCTCCTGAGGACCGAGGGCCCGCAGGCCCGGCACCGACAGCGCGTCGCCGTCGCGCAGCCGCCCCACAGTCGGCTGCCGCCGCGTGCTCGAGCAAGTCTTGCGCCTCGGCGAGGTGCCGGGCCGTGCGCGACAGTGCGGTGCCGGCGCCCGGCCAGCGAGCCTTGATCAGCGGCCAGACTTGCCGCCGCAGATAGCCGCGGTCGAAACGCAAATCCTCATTCATCGGATCGCGGACCGCGCCGCCGGCCGTGCGTGCGCCGCGTCCCCGCCGAACTGCAAGCAGCTCGCTCTGCGGCACGTCGAGCACCGGCCGCAAGTGCCAGCCCCGCCCCAAGGGCCGGCACACGGGCATGGCCGACATGCCCTTGCAGCCCGCGCCGCGCAGCGCCTGCAGCAGCAGCGTCTCCGCCTGATCTTCGCGGTGATGCGCCGTCAACAGACATTCGCCGGGCCGCAGTTCCGCCTGCGAGCGCGGCATAGCGCGCGTCGCGCGCCGCCGCCTCGACCGACGCGCCGGCCGGCGTTCGGACGTCGACGGAAATGACGGTCAAGGGAATGTTCAAGTCCGCGCACAACGCCGCGCAGGCCTCGCGAAAGGCGGCGGCGGCGGCCTGCAGTCCGTGATCGATGTGCACCGCGCGCAGCGGCAGGCCGCGGAAGCTCGCGCCCAGATGACGCCGCGGCGGCCAGCAAGCCGGCCGAATCCGCGCCGCCGCTCAAGGCCACCACCAGCCCCGTGGCGCCGGCGGGAACCTGGGCGTCAAGGACCGCGCGCAGAGCAGCCGCGGAGAAGCTCATGAGGGTTTATGCGCCGCGCAGTGTTGGGCGTCGCGTCATGGGCTACGCGTCCCGGAACGCACCGAATCCGCGCAGGCGCGCCTGCCGCGCATCGAGCAATTGCGTCACCGGTTGATTGCGCAGCTCCGCCAGCGCCTTGAGCATGCTTTGCTTGAGGGTTTCCGCCATGGCCTGCGGATCGCGATGCGCGCCGCCATGCGGCTCCTTCAAGACTTCGTCGACCAGGCCCAGCTTCTTGAGCCGCTCCGCCGTACCGCCCATGGCCTCGGCCGCAATTTCCTTCTTCTCGGTGCTCTTCCACAAAATCGATGCGCAGGCCTCCGGCGAAATGACCGAGTACACGCTGAACTGCAGCATGATCAGCCGGTCGCAAACGCCGATGGCCAGCGCGCCGCCCGAGCCGCCCTCGCCGATGACCACGCTCAACACCGGCGCCGCCAGATTGGACATTTCGAACAGGTTGCGCGCGATGGCCTCGCTCTGGCCGCGCTCCTCCGAGCCGATGCCGGGATAGGCGCCCGGCGTATCGATCAAGCGTGACCACCGGAATGCGAAAGCGCTCCGCCATCTTCATCAGGCGCAGCGCCTTGCGATAGCCTTCGGGCTTCGGCATGCCGTAGTTGCGCCGCACCCGCTCCTTGGTGTCGCGGCCCTTCTGATGGCCGATCAGCATCACCGGCATGCCCTCGAGCCGCGCCAATCCGCCGACGATGGCCAGGTCGTCGCTGTACATGCGATCGCCGTGCAGCTCATGCCAATCGGTGAAAATCATGGACACATAGTCGAGCGTGTAAGGACGCTGAGGATGACGCGCGAACTCCGTGATTTGCCAGGGCGTCAGATTGGCAAAAATACTGCTCGTCAGCGCCCTGCTCTTCGATTGCAGGCGCTTGATCTCTTCCGTGATATTGACGCTCGAGTCCGCGCCCAAGAATTTCAGTTCCTCGATCTTCGCCTCGAGCTCCGCGATCGGCTGTTCAAATTCCAGAAAATTCATCGCCATGAAGAGGTTTCCTCGCCGCGGACATCATTACGCGGACCATACACTAAATACCAGCCGTCCCGGCCCACCAAGCGCCGTCAGTTTATCCAGCAAGTCCCGCGACGGCGCGCACCGACCAAGTGTCCGGCAAATTGAGCCGTCCGGAGTAATCGGGCCGGTTGACCGCCACGCTGACGCCGCAGGGACCGCGCAGATAGCGGCTTCAACATCTGCTCGAATCGATTCATGCCCTGCGGACCGTCGAACTCCGCGGGCCAGCGCAGCCAGAGGCGGCGCGCGAAGCGCTCGCGCGCGCGGTCGATGTCCATCAGAGTCTTCGCCTGCAAGCGCCACGCCTCGATGAAATCGTCGAAGCGCAGCGTGCCGTCGACGATCAGAATCGCATCCTTGACGATGATGTCGCGATGCTGCTGAAAAGTCTCCTCGTACAAGCTGACTTCGAGCCGGGCGCTGCGATCGTCCAGGATCAATGTCACCCGATTCGGCCGGCGGCGGATTTCGAGCACCAGTCCCGCAACCGTGGTTGCCTTGCCGGCCGACCAGCTGCGCACCCCATCGACGGCGGCCGCCGGCTTCGGGCCGCCGACGTCCGCGAGGCGCGCGCTCACCAGAAACTTCAGATCCGGCTCATAGGGCGTGATCGGATGGCCGCTCAAGAACAGGCCCAGGGTCTCGCGCTCGCCGGCCAGGCGCTGCGCCTCGGTCCAGTCCGCCACGACCGTGTCCGAGGCCGCGCTCAAGCCGAACAAGTCCACCTGGCCCACGCTCATCGCCCGCGAATTCTGCTCGCCCAGGTGCATGGCGCGATCGAGCTCCGCGGTCAGGGTCGCGCGATTCGGCCCGATCCGATCCAAGCTGCCCGAGCGAATCAAGGCGTCGAACACGCGCCGATTCACCCGCTGCAAATCGATGCGCCGGCACAGGTCCGGCAGGCTCTCGAAGGGCCCGTTGGCGCGTGCGCTCCTCGATGATGGCCTCCACGGCCGAGGCGCCGACGCCCTTGATGGCCCCCATGCCGTAACGAATGCTCATGGGGCCCGACACCCGAAACGCATACACCGACTCGTTCACATCGGGCGGCTGCACGGTCAGACGCATGCTGGCGCATTCGTCGATCAGCGTGACGACTTTGTCGGTCTTGTCCATGTCGGAGGACAGCACCGCCGCCATGAAGGCCGCCGGATAATGCGCCTTGAGCCAGCCGGTCTGGTAGGACAGCAGGGCATACGCCGCGGAATGCGATTTGTTGAAGCCGTAGCCGGCGAATTTCTCCATCAGATCGAAAATATGCGTGGCCTGCGCCTCGCGCACGCCGCGCGCCACCGCGCCGCTGACGAACACCGAGCGCTGCTTGGCCATTTCCTCGGCCTTCTTCTTGCCCATGGCGCGCCGCAGAAGATCCGCGCCCCCCAGCGTATAGCCGGCCAGGATCTGCGCGATCTGCATGACCTGTTCCTGATACAGGATCACGCCGTAGGTGGCCGCCAGCACCGGCTTCAGATCCGGATGCAGGTAGTCGATGGTGGCGCCGCTGGTGTCGTGCTTGCGCGCGATGAAATCCTCGACCATGCCGGATTGCAGCGGACCGGGCCGGAACAGGGCCACCAGCGCCACGATGTCGCCGAAGCGATCGGGCTGCAGGCGGCGAATCAGATCCTTCATGCCGCGCGACTCGAGCTGGAACACGGCCGTCGTCTTGCGTGCTCTTCAGCAGCGCGTAGGTCGCGGCGTCGTCCATGGGCAGGGTGCTCATGTCCAGCGGCGCTTCACTGAGCTGCGCGCGCGCGCATTGATGTCGCGCACCGCCCAATCGATGATGGTGAGCGTGCGCAATCCCAGGAAATCGAATTTCACCAGGCCCGCGGCCTCGACATCGTCCTTGTCGAACTGCGTCACCGGCGTCGTGCTGCCCTCTTCGCAGTACAGCGGCGTAAAGTCGGTCAGCACCGACGGCGCGATCACCACGCCGCCGGCATGGGTGCCCGCGTTGCGGGCGAGGCCCTCGAGGCGTGCGCGCGAGATCGATGAGCTCGCGGATCTCGGCATCGCCCTCGTACAGGCGCTTCAGTTCTTCTTCCTGCTCGAGCGCCTTGTCGAGCGTGATGCCGATCTCGAAGGGAATCAGCTTCGCGATCTTGTCCACGTAGCCGTAGTTGTGTCCGAGCACCCGGCCGACGTCGCGCACCACGGCCTTGGCCGCCAAGGTGCCGTAGGTGATGATCTGCGATACGCGCTCGCGGCCGTACTTGTTGGCGACGTATTCGATGACCCGGTCGCGGCCTTCCATGCAGAAGTCGACGTCGAAGTCCGGCATGGAGACGCGTTCCGGATTCAAGAAGCGCTCGAACAGCAAGATCATGCTCGATCGGATCGAAATCGGTGATGCCCAAGGCATAGGCGACCAGCGAACCCGCGCCGGAACCGCGGCCCGGGCCCCACCGGCACGCCGTTCTCGCGTGCCCAGCGGATGAAATCGGCCACGATCAAGAAAGTATCCGGCAAATCCCATGGAGCAGATGACGCCGAGCTCCAGATCCAGCCGCGCCTGGTAGTCGGCGGCCGCGCCGGCGGCAGCCTGTGCGGCGGCGGCGGCGCGGCGCCGGCGGCACGCCGTGGCGCCCGCGCCGCCAGGCGCGCCTGCAGGCCGCTGCACCGCCTCCTCGCGCAGAAAGTCTTCGATGCTGCTGCCCGCAGGCACCGGATAAGCCGGCAGCATGGAAGCTGCCCAGGCGGATCTCCAGCGAACATCGCTTGGCGACTTCCACCGTATTATCAAGCAGTTCCGGTGCGTCCTTAAAAAGCTCCAGCATTTCCGCGGGCGACTTGAGGTACTGCTCCTCGGAATAGCGCCGCGCGCGGCTCGGATCGGCCAGCAGCGCGCCGTCATGGATGCACACCCGCGCTTCGTGCGCCTCGAACTCCGCCGCGCGTCAGGAAAGCGCACATCATTGGTGGCGACCGCCGCCACGCCGCGCTCCCGCGCCATGTCCATCACCGCCTCGGCATACGCCTCCTCGCCCGCGCGGCCGGTGCGCTGCACCTCGAGGTAGAACCGATCGCCGCACAGCTCCTGCCAGCGAGCGAGACAGCGCAGCGCCTCATCGTCGCGGCCGCGGGCAATCGCCTGCCCGATGTCGCCCTCCGCGCCGCCCGACAAGACGATCAGCCCCCGAGCATGTCGCGCTGCAGCCAGCCGCGCTCCAGCATCGGTGCGCCGCGCTGCTGGCCCTCGAGAAAGGAACGGGTCACCAGCTGGGTCAGATGCCGATAGCCCGCAGATTCTGGCAGAGGAATACCACGCGCGACGGCGGCGCGCGCTCGCCCGCTTCGCGAATCCAGGCGTCGACCCCGATCAAGCGGCTTGACGCCGGCAGCCAGAGCTTCCTTGTAGAACTTCACCATCGCGAACAAATTGCTCTGATCGGTCAGAGCCACCGCCGGCATGCCCGCCGCCGACACGGCGGCCATCAATTCGGGCACCCGCACGATCCCATCGACCAGGGAGTACTCGGTGTGCAGGCGCAAATGAACGAACTGGCTCAAAGGTCCGCCTTGCAGCGCGAGGCGCACCGGCGCAAAGGAGCGCCGGTGCAAGGGACAGGGTCCATGCAGCTCGAGCAGGCGCTGATGGTCGGGGGTGCCATACCCCTTGTGAGTTGCGAAAGAATATGCGGGATATAGTGTATCCATATGATTCATATACCCATCTCTGGCGGTCTTCGCCAGGATAGAGGCCGCGCTGATCGCAGGTTCCGTGGCATCGCCGCCGACGATGGCACGCGCGGTAATCGTCTTGCCCAAGCCGCCCAAATGCGGCAGCCGATTGCCATCCACCAACACATGATCGGGCGTCAAGGTCATCGCCAGCAGCGCGCGGCGCATCGCCAGGAATGTCGCCTGCAATATATTCAGAGCGTCGATTTCGACCTGGTCCGCCCAGCCGATGCCGAAGCACAGCGCATCGCGGCGAATGACCACGCTCAAGCGCGGCGCGCTCATCCGGGCTCAAGGCCTTCGAATCGGCGACGCCGTCGATGGGACGGCCGGGGCGCAGAATCACCGCCGCCGCGACCACCGGCCCCGCCAGCGGCCCGCGCCCCGCCTCGTCGATGCCGGCGACTCGCCGCCTCACGGGTGCGATGCCGCCCGCGCGACGCGCCCCGAGATTCGAGCAGCGCGATGATGGCCTGCGCCGCGCGCGCGCCCGCGTCGCGGCGCAAGTCGGCGTGAATTCGCGAGAACTCAGCTTCCAAGCCGCTGCGGCGTTCGGCATCGTCAAGCCACATCAAGAGCTCCGCTCCGATCGACTCCGGGACAATTTCCTCCTGAAAATACTCGCCGACGACGCGCCGATCCGCAAGTAGATTTGGCTGCGCAAAGAACTTGGATTTGACCAGATTCAGCCGGCGCAGAATCCAGGCCGTCATGGCTCCCAGACGATACACCACCACCATGGGGCGCTTGCACAGGGCGGCCTCCAGACTGGCCGTGCCGGAGGCCACCAGGACCACATCGGCGGCGATCAGCGCGGTTTGCGCCTGGCCGTCGATCAGCTGCACCTCGAGGCCGGGCGCATGGCGCTCGAGCGCCCGGGAAAATATCTCCCGCGTCGCGGCGCTCGCCATCGGCGCGATGAACACCAAGGTCGGGCGCTGCGCGGCCAGCCAGCGCGCCGTGGCGGCGAAATCCTCGCGCCAGTCGCGCCACCTCGCCGCGCCGGCTGCCCGGCAGCAAGGCGACGACCTGCGCGTCCGCGTCCAGTCCCAGAGCGTCGGCGCGCCGCCGCCGGTCGACGTTGCAGCGGAATCGCATCGGCCAGCGGATGCCCGACGAACTCCGCACGCATGCCGTGCTCGTCGTAGAAGCGCTTTTCGAACGGCAGCAGGCACAGCACCAGATCCACCGATTCGTGCATGCTGCGCGCGCGGCCCTGGCGCCACGCCCAGACCTGCGGACTCACGTACTGCACCGTCGGAATGCCGGCGGCGTGCAGCCGGCGCGCCAGCCGCAAATTGGTATCCGGCGCATCGATGCCGACGAAGACGTCCGGCCGCGCGGCCAGGAACATCCGCTCGGATGCGCGCCAGCAGGCGCAGCAGGCGCGGCAGATCGCGCAGCACCTCGAACAGACCCATGACGGCGAGCGACTCGGCCGGCTCCCAGGCCTCGCAGCCCGCGGCCTGCATTTTCGGGCCGGCGACGCCGAAGAACTCCGTGTCCGGAGCGCAGCCGGCGCAAGGCGTCGATCAGATCCGCGCCCAAGGTATCGCCCGACGCTTCTCCCGCCACCAGACCGACTCGCAGCGGAACTGGACCATGCGCTACCGAACGATGCTGCGTTCGCTGCGTTTGATGAACTCGACGAAGGGCCGGATTTCCGCCTGGGTCACGGCCGCTTTCTCGAGTTCCTCCAGAGCCGCCTTCAGCTTCAGCCCCGAGCGGTACAGCACCCGGTAGGCGCGGCGTATGTTCAGGATCTGTGCGGCAGTGAAGCCGCGGCGCTGCAGGCCCACCGAATTGACGCTGTGCGGCACGGCCGGCCGGCCGACCGTCATGATGTAGGGCGGCACATCGCGGGTCACGGCGGCGTTGTGCGCGATGAAACAATGCGCACCCACCTTGGTGTACTGATGCACGGCCGACAGGCCGCCCATGGTCACCCAGTCGCCGATTTCCACATGACCGCCGAGCGTGGCGCAATTCGCCATCACGATCTGATCGCCCAACTGGCAGTCGTGAGCGACATGCGAATAGGCCATCAGCAGATTGTCGTTGCCGATGCGCGTCACGCCCTTGATCGTGGGTGGTGCCGCGATTCACGGTGACGGATTCGCGAAACACATTGCGGTCGCCGATCTCGAGGCGCGTCGGTTCGCCGTTGTATTTCTTGTCCTGCGGCGCATCGCCCAGGGAGGCGAACTGGAATATCTTGTTGTCGGCGCCGATGCGCGTCGGGCCGTTGATCACCACGTGCGGGCCGATCCAGGTGCCGGCGCCGATGACGACGTCCGCGCCGATGACGCGTGAATGGCCCGATCTCGACGTCCGCCGCGATCTGCGCTTGCGGCGATATCACCGCGCGCGGATCGATCATCCCGCCGCTCTCCTTTTGCTTTGGGCCCCTTGGTCTCCGGCGCCACCATGATTTCCGCCGACGCCACCTCCGCGCCGTCGACTTCGGCCGACCCGTGAAATTTCCAAATTCCCTTGAAGGCGCGCTTCAACGTGACCTTGAGCACCAGCTGATCGCCCGGTTCGACCGGCTTGCGAAATCGCGCATTGTCGATGGCGACGAAGTAGAAGCGCGTATTCGGTGTCCGGCACCACCCTGACGGTCTTGAACGCCAGAATTCCGGCGGCCTGCGCCAGCGCCTCGATGATCATGACCCCCGGCATCACCGGCCGATGCGGGAAATGTCCCGGAAAGAACGGCTCGTTGAACGTCACGTTCTTCAGCGCGTGGACAGTGCTTCCCCGACACGCATTCCAGAACGCGATCCACCAGCAAGAAGGGATACCGATGCGGCAACTGCCGCATGATCGCTTCGATATCCATCTTCTCCGGATTCCGCCATCATCGCTCCTTTACGTCCAGTCGTCGTAAATGCGCCACCATGCGCCGCCACAGCCGCGTCTCCACGGTCGGCATCCCGCTCGAGTAGCTGCCGGCCTGTCTGATCGAGGCGCTCACCAGGCTGCAACCCGTCACCACCACGTCGTCGGCAATCGTCAAATGACCGGCGATCCCGACCCCGCCGCCGATCATGCAGCGCTGGCCGATGACCGTGCTGCCGGAAATCCCGACGCAGCCCGCGACCGCGGTATGGGCGCCGATGGTCACGTTGTGGCCCACCTGGATCTGATTGTCCAGTTTCACCCCGTTCTCGACCACCGTATCATCGATGGCGCCCCGATCGATGGTGGTGTTGGCGCCGATCTCCACGTCGTCGCCGATTTGCACGCTGCCCACCTGCGGCACCTTCACCCAAGTCCCCGCATCGGAGGCAAACCCGAAGCCGTCGGCGCCGATCACCGCGCCGGCGTGCAGGATGCAGCGCCGCCCGATCCGCACGCCGGGGTACAGGTTGACCCGCGACGTCAGACGCGAATCGGCACCGACCCGCGCGCCTCGCTGCACGATGCAGCCCGGACCGACGATCACCCGCTCGCCGATGTCCGCATCGTCCTCGATGACGGCCAGCGGCCCCACGCTCGCCGACGGGGCGATGCGCGCGCCGCGCCGACACGACCGCGGTCGGATGAATGCCCGGCGCGGGCGCGACCTCGCGGATGCAGCAGGTCGGCGATGCGCGCATAGGCCAGGTAGGGATTGGGATCGATCAGCGCCGCAACCGGGCAGTCTGCCGCATGCTCCGGCGCCACCAGGACGGCGGTGGCGCGGGTGGACTCCATCTGCTTGCGGTAGCGCGGATTCGCCAGGAAGCTCAAGCTCCCCGGCGTCCGCCTGCGACAGCGTCGCGACGCGCGAGACTCGCAGGCCCGGCTCACCGCGCAGCCCGAGGCCGAACCGTACCGCCAAATCCCCTAGGCTGAATTCTCCCTGCACCTGCGCACCACTTACCCCGAGGCAGCCATCGGTTAGTGACGCTATTTGCTGCCGGGAGTCTTGGCCGGAGCCGGAGCAGTCCCGGTCGCGCCTTTGGCCGGCGGCGCGGCTGGCGGGCAGCGTGGTCGGCTTGGTCGCAAGCACCGCCAGCACATTGGCCGTTATATCGAACGGTCGGCTTGGCGAAGAACACGCCGTCGCCCAGCACCAGATCGAAGCCCTGCGCACTGGCATAGCCTTGAATCTCCGTGACCAGGTAGCGCTGCACCTTGCCGATTTCCTCGTTGCGGCGGGTCGACGCGTCGTCCTGGAATTCGCCCGCCTTGCGGGAGAACTCGCGCTGCTCGTCGCGCAGCGCCTTCTCCGTCTTCGCGCGGTCGGCCTCGGACATGATGGCGCCGTCCTTCTGAAATTTCTCGTCGCGCGCCTTCAGGTCGTTCTGCATGGTCAGGAGCTCGCGGCGCCGCGGCGCAAACTCGTTTTCCAGGGCCTGCATCGCCGTCTTGGTCTGCGGCGCCTCCTCCAGAAGCTTCTGGAAATTGACCACCCCCACCTTGATCTCCGCGCTCGCCTGGGCGGACACCATGAGCCCGCACAGGCACAAGCCAAAAAACGCAATGCTGCGATTGAAAGTCGACATATTGATCTTTAAGACCTCGAATATTTGCGGTCAAAACGCTTGACCGATGGAAAATTGAAAACGCTCTGTTTCGTCGTTGAATCTTACCGTGTCGCCGGGATACGCATTCAAAGGGATCCCGTACGAGAAACGGAACAGACCCAAGGGCGCAAGCCACTGCACCGCGATCCCGGTCGATCGTTTCAGATTATCATAACTGAAGTGGTAGTTGACCGGCGTTATGTCGTCCTCCCCCAGGAATTTGACCTTATTGCCGGTCTGAAACACGTTGCCCATGTCGTAGAACCAGCTGACCCGGGCCGCGCTCTTCCACTTCTCGGGCACCGGGAAATATCAGCTCCAGGCGGTTGACCACCCGGAAGTTTCCGCCGATAGGGGTTGCCGTAGCCGATATTGTCCCGGGGTCCCAAGGTGCTCTCGCGATAGCCGCGAACGCTGTCCGGGCCGCCGGCGAAGTAGTTCAGATAGGGCGGCAGCGAGGTCGTCTTGCCGAGCGCCGAGGCATAGTCGACCTGCGAGTTGCAGGGACAGCAGCCATTTGCCCCACAGGGGCACGTACTGCAGGAATTGGAAGTTGGTGGCGTAGTAGCGCACGTCGCTCAAGGGCAGCGCGTAGCGGCCCGAGACGCTCAGATGCAGGCCGCGGTCGGCGAACAGGGCGCGGTTGCGCGCATCGTAATTCCAGCCGGCCGTGAGTTCATAGGTGTAGAAATTGGTGCCGTACACGGTGTACGGGCTGTCCAGGGAATTGATCACGCCGTCGCCGTTGGTATCGTCCAGGTCGCGCTGGAAGGTGTTGCCGTTGGCTTTGACCCAATCCACCGCCTGCTGCGAGCTGTAGCCCTGCGAGACGACCAGGGTGTTCTTGTTGGCCGATACGCCGGCCTGCAGGTACTGGTACTCGGTGATCGGGATAGGACCACTGCATCGCGCCGGTGAGCTGCTTGGTCGAGAACGCCGACGAGGCCGCGACGAATTGCGTGACGTCGCGATAGGTGAAGGACGTGGTGCGCGCCACGCCGTCGATGGTGGTGTACGGATCGGTGTGCGATATCACATAGCTCTTGCTGTACTTGCCGGCGTTGATCTCCAGCGCGATGCGATCGCCGGTTCCCATGAAGTTGCTGTGCACGAAATTGCCGTTCAGGCTGAATTTCTGCGCTTCGGAGTAGCCGATGCCGCCGCCGAACTGCCCCGGCAGGCCTTCCTTGATGTTGTAGTCCACGTCCACCAGATCCGCGCTGCCCGCCACCGGCTTGTTCTCGAACTCCACCTTCTCGACGTACGGCAGCCGCTGAATGCGCTCCTTGGAGCGCTCGACCGCCGAATTCGACAGCCATCCGCCCTCGAGCTGGCGCATCTCGCGGCGCAGCGTCTCGTCGTTGATCGCCGTGATGTTGTTGAAATTGATGTGCCGCACGTAGACGCGGTTGCCGGGCTCGATGAAGAACGTGAGCGACACGGTCTTCTTGTCGTTGTCCGGGGTGGGCACCGGATCGATCTTGGCGAATGCATAGCCGTCGGCGCCCAGCCGGTAGCTCATCAGCTGCTGCGAGCTGGTGACGGCCTTGCGCGAGAAGATGTCGCCCGGGTGGATCAGCAGCAATTTCTTCAGCTGCTCTTCGGGCACCACCATCGTGCCGGCGAGCTTGATGCTCCGACACCTTGAAAACGTCGCCCTCGTTGACGTTCACGGTGATGTACATGTCGTCTTTTTCGGGAGCGATGGTCACCTGCGTCGACTCGATCTGGAAATTGGCGTAGCCGCGGTCCATGTAGTAGGAGCGCAATTTCTCCAGGTCGCCGGTCAGGGACTCGCGCGAGTAGCGGTCATCCTGCTTGTACCAGGACAGCCAATTCGGCGTCTTCAGCTCGAGGGTGCCGAGTACGTCCTTCTCCTTGAACGTGGTGTTGCCGACCAGGTTGATCATCTCGATCTTGGCGCGCTTGCCTTCCTTGATGTCGACGATGATGTCGACCTTGTTGCCCGGCAACTCGGTGATCTTGGTATCGACGCGCACGGCGTACTTGCCGCGGCTGAAGTATTGGTCGGTGAGATACTGCTTCACTTCGTCGAGCACCGAGCGGTCGAAGGTCTTGCCCTGGCGCAAGGCCCACGTTGCGCAAGCTCTTCTGCAGGTCCTCGGTCTTGATGTCCTTGTTGCCCTTGATCTCGAACTTGGCGATGGAGGGCCGCTCGACCACCACGACCAGCAGGGTGTTGCCGTCGCGGCGCAGTTCCACGTCGCGAAAGAAGCCGGTCGCGTACAGCGCCCGCATGGCTTCGCCGATGCGCTGGCCGTCGAGGTGATCGCCGATGTTCACCGGCAGGTAGTTGAATACCGTGCCTTCGGAGATTCGCTGCAGGCCTTCGATGCGGATGTCGCCGACCGTGAACGTGTTTCCTGCGCCGTTTGCGCGCGCACGAGCCGACCCCAAGGGCTGGATGGCAAGCGCCACCAGGCAAGCCAAACGCAATTCAAGCCGCACGCGACAACGACCGATTGCTATTTCGATAGATCATGATTTCCCGTTAATTCAAATGTCTTGATATATCGTTATAAAAGGCCAGGCTCATCAATACGACCAGCAGCGCAATCCCGACCTGCTGGCCAAACAGCTGGGTGCGTTCGGACAGCGGCGTGCCCTTGACCGCTTCCACCAGCTGATAGACCACCTGACCGCCGTCCAGCAGCGGCACCGGCATCAAATTGAGCACGCCCAGGCTCACGCTGATGATGGCCAGAAATGCCAGAAACGCGGTGAGCCCCAGGTAGGCGCTGATGCCGGCGAATTCCGCGATGCTGATCGGACCGCTGATGTTCTTCGCGGACACCTGACCGGTCACGATACGCCACAGCATCTGCACCGTGAGCGAGGACATCTCCCAGGTCTTCGCCACGCCGCCCACCACCGCATCGATCGGGCCGGAGCGATGCGTCTCCACCAGTCCCGGCGGCCAGCTCTGCGGCCCTTCTCCGAGCGTAATGCCCAAGCCGGCCGATCGGCTTGCCCTGCTCCATGACGCGCGGAACCGCCGCCACGATGCGCAATCGTTGCGCCGCCGCGCTCGACTTCGATCGAGATGTCGCGGCCCGGCGCGCCGCTCACCAGATCGATGAACTCCGTGCGATTGGCGATCGGCTGGCCGTCCACCGCCAGCAGGCGATCGCCCGCCTTCAATCCGGCGCGCGCGCCGGCGCTGCCGCGCGGGCGCATCGTGAACCAGCGTGGCGGCGTTCCAGGTCGCCAGATCGAAGCCCAGTCCCGGCAGCAACTTGCCCGGCTCGGTCATGGCGCGCCGATCCTGCGTCGACCCGCAGCGTCAGCGAGCGCTCGCCGCCGTCGCGGCGCACGCGCAGCGGAATCACGCCGTCATCGCTGAATTGGCGGATCAGCGCGATCTGCAGCTCTTCGGTGTCCTCGACCGCGCGATTGCCGACTCGCACGATCGAATCGCCGCGCTGCAGCCCGGCCGCGGCGGCGGGACTGTCGAGCCGCACCTGTCCGACCACCGGCTTGACGATTTCGCGTCCCGACCATCGCCAGAATCGCATACAGCAACGCGGCGAACAGCAGATTCATGGCCGGACCCGCCAACAGCACCGCGATTCGATGCAGCACGGGACGGCGGGTAAAGGAGCGATGCAGCTCCGCCGCGCTGCACCTCGCCCTCGCGCTCGTCCAGCAATTTGACGTAGCCGCCCAAGGGGATGGCGGCCAGGCAGTATTCGGTGCGATCGGCGTCCTTGCCGACCCGCATCAGCAGCGGTTTGCCGAAGCCGATGCTGAAGCGCAGAACCTTGAAGCCGAGTTTCTTGGCGACCCAGTAATGCCCGAACTCGTGGACTGCCACCAAAATCCCGATCGCGACCAAGAAGGCGGCGAGAAAAAACAAAATCTTCATGCGAAGGCTCCAGAGCTAGGCTCGATCAAGGCTACGGCCAAGCGTCGCGCTGCCGCGTCGGCGTCCAAAACATCGCCCAGAGCCTTGACGGGAGACGAATCGAGGCGCTGCAACACTTTGTCAATGACCGCGGCAATCCCCGTAAAGTTCAAGCGGCGGTCAAGAAACGCCTGTACGGCGACCTCATTGGCCGCGTTCAGCACCGCCGGCGCCGTGCCGCCGGCTCGCGCCGCGGCCCGGCCAGCCCGAGACTCGGGAATCGCACGTGATCCGGCGGCTCGAAACCGAGCTGCCCGATCTGGGCCAAATCGAGCGATTGTACACCGGAAGCAAACCGCTCCGGCCACGCCAGCGCCTGGGCGATGGGCGTGCGCATGTCGGGAGCGCCGAGCTGCGCCAGCATCGAGCCGTCCGCGTACTCGACCAGCGAGTGCACCACGCTTTGCGGGTGCACGATGACATCCACCTGCGATTCCGGCAAGCCGAACAGCAAGGTGGCTTCGATGACCTCGAGGCCCTTGTTCATCAGCGTCGCGGAATCGACCGAAATCTTGCGGCCCATCTTCCACTTCGGATGGGCGCAGGCCTGATCCGGCGTGACGTGCGCGAGGCTGCCCGGGTCGGCGCGGCGGAACGGGCCGCCGGAGGCGGTCAAGATCACGCGAGTCACGCCGCGCGCAACGTCGCCGGGAAGATAGCCCGCCGGCATGCATTGAAAAATCGCATTGTGCTCGCTGTCGATGGGAATGAGCTCGGCGCCGGCGTGGCGCACCTCATCCATCAAGATCTGGCCGGCCATGACCAGCGCTTCCTTGTTGGCGAGCAGCACCCGCTTGGCGGCGCGCACGGCGGCCAGGGTCGACGGCAGGCCCGCCGCGCCGACGATCGCCGCCATCACCATGTCGACATTGTCGGCGGCGACGGCTTCGGCCAGCGCCTCGGCGCCGCTCTCCACGCGGGTCGCCGAACCGCAGGCGCGCAGCGCCGTCGCGGGCCAGCGCCGCCGCCTTGGGGTCCACGAGCACCACCGTCTCCGCGTCGAAACTGCCGCGCCTGCTCGACGATGGCTTCCCAGCTGCCGTGGGCGGCCAGCACCGCGACCCGGAACCGCTCCGGATGCAGCGCGACCACGCTCGAGCGTGCTGCGTCCGATGCTGCCCGTGGAGCCCAGGATGGCGAGGCCGCGGGCGCGCTCATGCGATCACTCCGGAGCCGAACAGCCCGAGCGCATACAAGGGCGCCGCCGCCGTCACGCTGTCGATGCGATCCAGCAGCCCGCCGTGTCCGGGCAGCAGCGCGCCGCTGTCCTTGAGCCCCGCGGCGCGCTTGAACATGCTCTCGGTCAGATCGCCGATGATGGAAAAAATGCCCACGGCGCAGCCGAATGCCACCGCGGTCGAGCGGCGGCAGGCCGAAATGCGCGGCACCGCCCCAGGCGACCAAGGCCACCAGCAGCAGGCCGCCGAGCGCCCCCTCCACGGTCTTGCCCGGACTCACGCGCGGCGCCAGTTTTCGCCGTCCCAAGCTGCGCCCCGCGAAGTAGGCGCCGACGTCCGCGGCGATCACCAGCAGCACCAGCCACAGCACGATCTGCGGACCGCGCGCGAAGCCGCGGCTCGCGACCTGCAGCCGCGCCAGCGCGACGAAGGCCGGCACCAGCACCGGCAGCCCGCAGAGCGAGCACCAGCGCCGGATGATGCCGGGACGGGCGCCAGGGACAGCCACAGCAGGGCGATCGACCCACCAGGCGCAGGCGGCGCCCAACAGCAGCATCAGATGCGCCGGTCGGCGGTCCACCGCCATGCGGCGCCAGCAGCAGCGCGACGCCGGCCGCGTAGGCGAGCGCGCGCGCGAGCGCTGCGCAGCGCGCCGAAAGCCGCCCACTCCCAGGCGCCGACGGTGAATACCGCGCCGAACGCCAGCACGGTCCAGGGCGGCGGCAGCAGGAACAAGCCCGCCAGCAGCAGGCAGCCAAGAACCGCCGCGGTGAGAACTCTTGTCCTAAGCATGGGCGTCCTCAAGCATCGGCTTTCGCCGTGAGCTGCGCCGAAGTCTTGCCGAAGCGGCGCTCGCGCTGCGCAAAGTACTCGAATGCGGCGTCCAGATGCGCCGTCGAGAACTCCGGCCAAAGCGTCGTCGGAAAAATACAGTTCGGTGTAGGCGAGATTCCACAGCAGGAAATTGCTGATGCGCCGTTCGCCGCCGGTGCGGATCAGCAGATCGGGATCGGGGATGCCGGCGAGCGCAAGACGTTCCGCGACGTGCGTCTCGCCGATGTCGGCCGCGGCCAGGACGCCGGCCGCCGCATCCGCGGCGAGCGAGCGGCAGGCCTGCGCGATGTCCCAGCGCCCGCCATAGGCCATGGCCACCATCAGCCGCAGTCCCGGAGTTGCCCGCGGTGAGCTGCTCGGCGCTCTGCATGCGCCGCGCGAGCTCGGCGCCCAGCAGGCCGCGGTCGCCGATGAAGCCCAGGCGCACCTGATTGCGGTGCAAATCCGCGACTTCGCGCACCAATGCGTCGAGAAACAAGCTCATGAGCATGCCGACCTCATCGGGCGGGCCGGCGCCAGTTCTCGCTGCTGAAGGCGAACAGAGTCAGGTAGCGCACCTTGCGCTTGGCGCACTCTTCCACGATCTTGCGCACCACCTTGACGCTGGCGCGATGCCCGGCCGGCCGCGGCATGCCGCGCGATCGGGCCCAGCGGCCGTTGCCGTCCATGATGATTGCGACATGCTGCGGCGAGTCGGCCATAGGCGATTAGGGGAGATGCGGGTCTGTCTCGCATGATCAGACCTGCATCAACTCCTTTTCCTTGTCGGCCATGGCCTGATCGATCTCCGCGACGTGCTTGTCGGTCAGCTTCTGGACGTCGTCCTGGGCGCGCCGGTCATCGTCCTGCGCGATCAGCTTTTCCTTGAGCATTTCCTTCAGTTCGTTCATGACTTCGCGGCGCACGCCGCGCACGGCCACGCGGGCGTTCTCCGCCTCGGACTTCACCACCTTGATGATGTCGCGGCGGCGCTCTTCGGTGAGCGCCGGCATGTTGATGCGAATGAGCTGCCCGGCGGTGTTGGGAGTCAGACCCGAGATCGGATTTGTAGATCGCCTTTTCGATGATCGGCACCATGGCCTTTTCCCAGGGACTCACGGTCAGGGTGCGCGCATCCTCGGTCGCGATGTTGGCCACCTGGTTCAGCGGCATTTCCGAGCCGTAGTAGTCGACCTTGATGTGCTCGATCAGGCTGGTGTGCGCACGGCCGGTGCGCAGCTTCTTCAGCTGATCTCTGAACGCCGAAACGCACTTCTGCATGCGTTGCGGTGGCGTCTTTCTTCAAGTCCTCGAGCATGGTATCCCCCTTAAGGCCCGGCGGTTACGACGGTGCCGACGTCTTCGCCCTGAACAATACGCATCAAATCGCCGGCGTTGAACAGGTTGAACACCTGCAGCGGCAAATTGTTTTCGCGGCACATGACGATGGCGGTCGCATCCATCACATTGAGGCGGTCGTTCAATACCTTGTCGAAGGTCAGCCGCGCATAGCGCTTGGCGTCCGGATTCGTGACCGGATCGGAGTCGTAGATGCCGTTGACCTTGGTCGCCTTCAGCAGAATGTCGGCGTCGATTTCGATGGCGCGCAGGCTGGCCGCCGTATCCGTGGTGAAGAACGGGTTGCCGGTGCCGGCGCCGAAAATCACCACCCGGCCCTTCTCGAGATGCCGCACCGCGCGCCGCCTGATGTAGTCCTCGCAGACCTCGTTGATGCGCAGCGCCGACATGACCCGCGCGTAGCCGCCCAGGCTCTCCAGGGCGTCCTGCATCGCCAGCGCATTGATCACCGTGGCGAGCATGCCCATGTGATCGGCGGTCACCCGATCCATGCCGGCGCGGGCCAAGCCGGCGCCGCGGAAGATATTGCCGCCCCCCAATACGACCGCGACCTGAACCCCCATCTGGGTCAGGTCGCGAATTTCGCCGGCGATGCGCTTGAGGATGACCGGGTCGATGCCGTAATCCTCGTCGCCGAGCAGCGCCTCGCCGGACAATTTGACCAAAATTCTACGATAGCGAGCCGTGGCGTTTGTGTTGGTCATGATCTCGTATTCGTACCCTACTATAAAAGACCCCGCAGGCGCGGGGTCTTTACAGTCCAAGCTTGACTTGAGGTCTCAGTCGTCCTTTGCGTGTCGCCTCTCCTGGCCCTTCTCCTGGGCCTTCACCTGCGCCATCACCTCGCCGACGAAATCGTCCTGCTTCTTCTCGATGCCGGCGCCCACTTCGTAGCGCACGAATTGCACCACCGTGGCATCGGCCTTCTTGAGCAGCTTCTCGACCGTGGTGTCCGGATCCTTGACGAAGGGCTGGCCCACCAGGGTGATTTCCGCCAGATACTTGCGCAGCCGGCCCTCGACCATCTTGGCGATGATCTCCGGCGGCTTCTTCTCGCCCTTGGTCTGCTCGGTCAGAATCTCTCGCTCCTTGTCGAGCACGGCGGCCGGCACGCCGTTCGCATCGATGTAGGCGGGATTCACGGCCGCGACGTGCATGGCCAGGTCCTTGCGCCAAGGCTTCATCGCCGCCCTTGCAGGGCCACCAGGCTGCCGATGCGGCCGCCGTGGATATAGGTGCCGAGCGCGCCCGGCGCGGTCACGCGCACGAAGCGCCGGACCGAGATGTTCTCGCCGATCTTGGCGATCAAGGCGCGGCGCTGCTCATCGAGAGTCGCGGCGCCGTGCTGTCTGCGAGAGCAGCGCATTCACGTCGCGCGGGCGCCGTCTCGAGAGCCACCCGTGCGACATCGCGTGCGAAACCCAGGAACTCATCGCTGCGGGCCACGAAGTCGGTTTCGCAATTGACTTCCACGAGCACGGCGCTGTTGCCGGCCCGCTCGACCGCGACGGTCCCTTCGGCCGCGACGCGCGCCGCCTTCTTGTCGGCCTTGGCAAGTCCGGTCTTGCGCATCAATTCCGCGGCGGCGTCCAAGATCGCCCTGGGTTTCGACCAGCGCCTTCTTGCACTCCATCATTCCCGCGCCGGTGCGCTCGCGGAGCTGTTTGACTGTATCTGCGGTGATATTCATGGTTTAGAACGGCCGCCTGCGGCGGTTTCCTTCAAAAATTGTTGACGAGGAGCCGGCGCGTCGAGCTTTCGAGCGCCGGCCCACTGAACGTGCCGCCTTATGCGCCGCGCCTCGGCGCACGTGCGGCCCACCGGCCGGCGCCGCGGGGCGCTGGCCGGACGGGTCTCCGCCGGCGGCGGCATCCGCGACATCGACATCATCGGCCTCGACTCTCGTCGAGCGAGGCCGCCACGGCGGCCACGCTCGGGCGCCACGGTCACCGGAACCTTGCGGCGCGGCGGCGGCTTCTTGTGGCCGCCGCGCGGCGGCGGCAGCCGGACGGCGGCCGCCGGCCGCGCGCTTCTTCGGATTGCCTTCCTCGTCCAGCTCCACGAATTCGTCCTCGCCGACCGGAACTTCGGGCAGCGAGGCCTTGCCCTCCAGCACCGAATCGGCCACGCCGCCGGCGTACAGCAGGATGGCGCGCATGGCGTCATCGTTGCCGGGAATGACATAGTCGATGCCGTCGGGCGAGCAATTGGTGTCCACCACCGCGACCACCGGGATGCCCAGCTTGCGGGCCTCGTGAATCGCGATTTGCTCATGGCCCACGTCGATCACGAACAGCGCATCGGGCAGCGCCGTCATATCGCGGATGCCGCCCAAGCTGCGCAGCAGCTTGTCCATCTCCCGGCGCAGCATCTGGGCTTCTTTCTTGCCGCGCCTGTCCAGGGCGCCGCTCTGCGCCATGTCGTCCAATTCGTTGAGCCGCTTGATGGACTGCCGAATGGTCTTGAAATTCGTCAGCATGCCGCCCAGCCAGCGCTGGTTCACATAGGGCATACTGCAGCGAGCGGCCTCTTTTTGCACCGCATCGCGGGCCGAGCGCTTGGTGCCGACGAACAGCACCTTGCCGCCCTCGGCCGCCACGCCCTTGATGAAGGCCGCCGCCTGAGCATACAGGGGCTGAGTCTTTTCCAGATTGATGATGTGGATTTTGTTACGTTCGCCGAAGATGAACGGGGCCATCTTGGGGTTCCAGAAGCGGGTTTGATGTCCAAAATGGACGCCCGCTTCCAGCATTTGTCGCATAGACACGCTGGTCATAAAACACTCCTGGTCGGGTTGAGCCTCCGCGTATCCCAATCGGCAACCCGTCTAGCCTTGAAATCGAAGCCTGAGCCTTCATTTCAGTGCCGCCGGGCACCCGGCCGATTGTGACGACACGCGTGCGGGGTTGTTAAAAATAGCCGCGCTTTATACCATGAACATCTGTTAGAAACAAAGCCTGCCCACCTATGAACGTGACCATCAAAACACCCGCCGAACAGGACAAAATGCGCGCCGCCGGGCGCCTGGCCGCCAGCGTGCTGGACATGATCGAGCCCTTCGTGCAGCCCGGGGCGACCACCGAGGAACTCGACAAGCGCTGCCACGATTTCATCGTGGACGAGCTGAAGTCGATACCGGCCAACCTGAATTACCGCGGCTTCCCGAAGACCATCTGCACCTCGGTGAATCATGTGGTATGCCATGGAATACCGGGCGATAAGCGCCTGAAGAGCGGCGATATCATCAATATCGACGTCACCGTGATCCGCGACGGTTTTCACGGCGACACCAGCCGCATGTACTTCGTCGGCAATGCCGCGGTTCTCGCCCGCCGCCTGACGGCCGCGTGCCACGAGGCCATGTGGCGCGGCATTCGCGTGGTCAAGCCGGGAGCCCGGCTGGGCGACATCGGCCATGCCATCCAGACCTACGCCGAGAGCAACAACTTCTCGGTGGTGCGCGAATACTGCGGGCACGGCATCGGCCGTGTCTATCACGAAGATCCGCAGGTGCTGCACTACGGCAAACCCGGTACGGGCTTCGAACTGACGACGGGAATGACCTTCACCATCGAACCCATGATCAATGCCGGGCGGCGCGACGTGCGGCTGCTTCCCGACGGCTGGACCGTGGTCACCAAGGACCAGTCGCTGTCGGCGCAATGGGAACACACGATTTTGGTCACCGACCAGGGTTTTGAGGTGCTGACCCTGGGCGCGAGCGTAGGCCTGCCTGCCGCCGCGGCGGCCTCTTGAACGCCCACGGCAAGTTTCTCGATCAAACCGCCGACTGGCCCTATCTGACGGCCGCACCCGACGCCCTGACGGAGGGCCGATTCTCCCCCATCGTCTTCCGCCAGGTCCTGGATCAGGGGCACCGAGCTTCTGCAGGAGCGCTTCGCCGGCGGACGAGGCCATCGAAGATCTGGTTCGAGACCGCGCGCGTCTGGTCGACATTACCCTGCGCGCCGCCTGGGTGTGCCACGCCGGCAAGTTTGCGGACGATCTGGCGCTGGTGGCCGTGGGCGGCTACGGACGCGGCGAGCTGCACCCCAGCTCGGATATCGACATCATGGTGCTGCTGCCGAAGAGCGACTCCGCCGACTGGCAGCCGGACATCGAAAAGTTCCTGACTTTTCTCTGGGACATCGGCCTCGAGGTCGGCCACAGCGTGCGCTCCATCGACGACTGCCAGCGCGAGAGTCTCGCCGACATCAGCGTCGCCACCACCCTGTTCGAAGCGCGGCTGCTGGCGGGCCCCGAATCGCTGTTCGCCGGCATGCGCCGCGCGCTGGCGCCCGACCGTCTCTGGTCCTCGCAGGACTTCTTCGAAGCCAAGGTCAAGGAACAGACCGAGCGGCATCATCGCTACTTCGACACTGCCTACAATCTGGAACCCAACGTCAAATCGAGCCCCGGCGGCCTGCGCGACATTCAGACCATCGGCTGGGTGGCGAAACGCCATTTCGGCACCGACACGCTCGACGAACTGGTGGCTCACGGCTTCCTCACCCGCGAGGAATTGCGCAAGCTCAAGGCGGGGCAGTCCTTTCTTTGGAAGGTGCGCTTCGGCCTGCACGTGCTGACCGGGCGGCGCGAGGACCGGCTGCTGTTCGACTATCAAATCAAGCTGGCGAAGATGTTCGGCTACGAGGACGCCAGCTTCACCCTGGCCGTCGAACAGCTGATGCAGAAGTATTACCGCACCGTCATGGACGTCAGCCTGCTGAACGAAATGCTGCTGCAGCTGTTTCGCGAAGCCATCCTGACGCAAAGCGGGCCGCCGCTGCCGATCAACGCGCGCTTCCAGATCCGCAACGATTACCTGGAAGTGACGCATCCGGAGGTGTTCGCGCGCTACCCGTCGGCGTTGCTCGAGCTGTTCGTGCTCCTGCAGCAGCACCCGGAGCTGCGCGGCGTGCGCGCCGAAACCATCCGTCTGATCGGCACGCATGTCGGGCTCATCGACGAGGAATTCCGGCAGAACCCGCGGCATCACCGCCTGTTCATGGAAATCCTCTGCGCGCCCGTCGGAGTCACGCACGAGCTGCGGCGCATGAATCTGTACGGCGTGCTCGGCCGCTACATTCCCGCCTTCGGCCGGGTCGTCGGACGCATGCAGTACGACCTGTTCCACGCGTACACCGTGGACGCGCACACCCTGTTCGTGGTCAGCAATCTGCGCCGCCTGGCGATGCCGAAATTCAACGACGAATTTCCCGCCTTGAGCCAGATCATGCAGTCCCTGCCGCGCCAGGAAATCGCCTATCTCGCGGCGCTGTTTCACGACATCGCCAAGGGCCGCGGCGGCGATCACTCGGAACTGGGAGCGGTCGATGCCGAGGCGTTTTGCCTCGAACAGGGACTCGGCCGATACGAGGCGCGCCTGGTCGCATGGCTGGTCAAGAACCATTTGATCCTGTCCATCACCTCGCAGAAGAAAGACATCAGCGATCCGGACATCATTCATGATTTCGCGCGCCACGTGGGCGATCAGGCGCACCTGGATTACCTCTATGTATTGACCGTCGCGGACGTGCGCGGCACCAACCCGAAGCTGTGGAATGCGTGGAAGGCGCGGCTGTTCGAGGAGTTCTACGAACGCACCAAGCGCGCCCTGCGCCGCGGCCTCGAGACCCCGGTCGACCAGGAGGAGTTGATCCGCGAAACGCAGGAGCAAGCGCGCGCAAAGATGCCCGACGTTGCGGCGGAACAGATTTCGCAGGTCTGGGCGCAGTGGACCGAGGCGTATTTCTTGCGCTACACGCCCGAGGAGATCGCCTGGCAGACGGCGCTGCTCGCGGACCGGCATCCGCGCGACGACGCGCCCCTGGTCGCCATTCGGCAGCTGGCGGAGCGCGGCGGCACCGCCGTGCTCACCTATGCACCCCGGCGCCTGCGCAGCTTTGCGCGAACCACCGGCGGTGCTCGATCAGATGGGACTCAATGTCGTCGACGCCCGGCTGATCACCAGCGCCAACGGCTTCAGCCTGGAAACCTACGTGGTGCTCGAGGACAACGGCGCGGTGATCGCCGACGCCGGGCGCATTCGCGAAATCGAGCAAGGCCTGTGGCGCAACTTGCAGCAGCCCGAGGATTCGCCGGCGACGGTGACGCGCCGTGCGCCGCGCCAGGTGCGCATGTTCTCGACGCCGACCCAGGTCAATTTCAGCGTCGACAGCCGCAACGACCGCACCATTCTCGAACTGATCGCGGCGGATCGCCCCGGACTGCTCTCCGAGGTCGGCAAGGTGTTCCGGACCGAACGCGTGGCGATCAACGGCGCCAAGATCATGACGGTCGGCGAACGCGCCGAGGACGTGTTCTACATCACCGATGCCGAGGGCGGCCTGCTGCAGGAGGAGGCGTGCCAGCGGGTGCAGGAATCGCTGGTGCGGGCGCTCGACCGGCGCGACACCGGCCGGATCTAGTACCGAGCCATTCTGACGGCGCATCGTTTAATATGCCGGACCCGGCAATACTTTGAGACACCATGCAATACGACGAACTGCAAGCGACCGTTGAGAACGCCTTCGAGGCGCGGGCCAAGATCACGCCGTCGAACGTTTCCGGCGGAAATTCGCGCGGCGGTCGAGGCGGCGCTCGGCCTGCTCGACGCCGGGACGTTGCGCGTGGCGCAGAAGCTCGACGGAGCGTGGCGGGTCAACGAATGGCTGAAGAAGGCCGTGCTGCTGTCGTTTCGCATCGCGGACAACGCGCGCGATGCAGGCCGGCGCGTTGAATTTCTACGACAAGGTGCCGCTGAAGTACCAGCGGCTGGAACGCGGAGCGATTCGGCGACGCCGGCGTGCGCGTGGTTCCGCCGGCGACGGTGCGGCGCGGCGCGTTCATCGCCTCGAACGTGGTGCTGATGCCGAGCTACGTCAACATCGGCGCCTATGTGGACTCCGGCACCATGGTCGACACCTGGGCGACGGTGGGATCCTGCGCGCAGATCGGCAAGAACGTGCACCTGTCCGGCGGCGTCGGCATCGGCGGCGTGCTCGAGCCGCTGCAGGCCGCCCCCACCATCATCGAGGATAATTGCTTCATCGGCGCGCGGTCCGAAATCGTCGAAGGCGTCATCGTCGAATCAGGCGCCGTGATCTCCATGGGAGTGTTCATCGGGCAAAGCACGCGCATCTACGACCGCGAACGCGACGAAGTCCTGTACGGCCGCGTCCCCGCCGGCGCCGTGGTGGTGCCGGGCTCGCTGCCCGCGAAGAACGGCAGGTATGCCCTCGCCTGCGCGGTCATCGTCAAGCGGGTCGACGCGCAAACTCGCGCCAAGACCTCGCTGAACGAACTGCTGCGCAACATCGATTAGGCGCTTCGCGCCACCTTTCAACGGGGTCGGGGACGACCCCGTCCTTTAGTTAGCCGAAGCGCCCGGTGATGTAGTCTTCGGTGAGCTTCTGCTGCGGGTTGGTGAATATCCGATCCGTCGGGCCGACCTCGACCAGATCGCCCAGGTGGAAGTAGGCGGTGCGCTGCGAAACGCGCGCCGCCTGCTGCATATTGTGCGTCACGATGACGATGGCGTAATTTGCGCGCAGCTCATCGATCAAATCCTCGATCTTCGCGCTCGCTATCGGATCCAGCGCCGAGGTGGGTTCGTCCATCAGGATGACTTCGGGATTCACGGCGATGGTGCGCGCGATGCAAAGCCGCTGCTGCTGGCCGCCCGACAGGCTGGTGCCCGGACGTCGACAGGCGATCCTTGACCTCATCCCAGAGTCCGGCGCGCGCCAGGCTGGTCTGAACCAATTCGTCCATGTCGCCGCGGCTCCTGGTCAGGCCGTGAATCCGCGGCCCGTACGCGACATTGGCGTAGATCGAATGCGGGAACGGCGTGGGCTTCTGGAATACGATGCCGACTCGCGCGCGCAGCTGCGCCACGTCCTGCTTGCGATCGTAAATATTGTTCCCGTCGAGAGTGATCACGCCGTCGACCCGCGCGCCGGCGATCGTGTCGTTCATGCGGTTGAGGCAGCGCAGAAAGGTCGACTTGCCGCAGCCCGAGGGCCCGATCAGGGCCAGCACCTGATTGCGCCCGATATCGAGATTGACGTTCTTGACGGCGTGCTTGTCGCCATAGTGGACGTTCACGCCGCGCGCCGTCATGACGGAGTCGCTCAACGGATCGTGAAGCGCGGCCGCGCCGCTTCGATCGGCGGGGCCGCGGCGGCAGCGTGCGGTGAAGGAGGATTCGTCCATGCTCTCGTCTCAACCGAATCGCCCGGTGATGTAATCGTCGGTTCTTCGATCCTTCGGCGACGTGAATATCTGGCTCGATGGGCCTATTTCCACGAGTTCCCCCATGAACATGAATCCGGTCACGTTCGACACCCGCGCCGCCTGCTGCAGATTGTGCGTGACCACCACGATGCAATATTTCTCGCGCAGCGCCTGCAAGGTTTCCTCGACCCGCAACGTGGAAATCGGATCGAGCGCCGCCGTCGGCTCGTCGAGCAGCAGCACCTCGGGCTTCACCGCGATGGCGCGCGCGATGCACAGCCGCTGCTGCTGTCCGCCGGACAGGCTGCGGCCGTCGGCGTGCAGCTTGTCCTTCACCTCATCCCAAATCGCGGCATCGCGCAACGCGGATTCCACGCGCGATTTGAGCTCCGCGCCGCGGATGCCGCCGCCCAGGCGCAGTCCGAAGGCCACATTGTCGAACACCGACATCGGAAACGGCGTCGGCTTCTGGAATACCATGCCGACCCGGTAGCGCAATTCGGCCACGTCCACGGTGGGGCCCAGAATGTCGCGGCCGCCGATCAGCACTTCGCCTTCGGCGCGCTGTTTCGGATACAGCGCGTACATGCGGTTCAGCACGCGCAGCAACGTCGACTTGCCGCAGCCCGAAGGTCCGATGAACGCGCTGATCGAATGGTCGGCCAGGGTCATGTTGATGTTGTGCAGCGATTGCAGCTCGCCATAGTAGAAATTCAAGCGAGCGAATCTCGATCTTCGGCGGCCCCGTATCCTTCGCGGGTTCCGCGGCCGCCGCATACGGCACGCGCATCTTCAAATGCTTCGGCGGTTTGGTCGACGGAATCATCGGCCGGACCCTCGTTCGGCCTGCAGCAGCGCCAGTATCACGCGCGCGGAAATGCTCAAGCACCAATATGGTCACCGTGATGATCAAGGCGCCGGCCCACGCCAGATCCTGCCAATCCTTGTAGGGGCTCAAGGCAAACTGGAAGATGACCACCGGCAGATTCGCCATGGGCGCATTCAGATTGCGTGCTCCAAAACTGATTGTTGAGCGCGGTGAACAGCAGCGGCGCCGTCTCTCCGCTGATGCGCGCGATGGCCAGCAGCAGGCCGGTGACGATGCCGCTGCGCGCCGCCGGATACAGCACGCTCAACGTCGTGCGCCAGGGATAGGCGCCGAGCGCCGCGGAGGAATCCTTCATGCCGATCGGCACCAGATTCAGCATGTCCTCCGTGGTGCGCAAGGTGACCGGGAATCGCCAGTATCGCCAGCGCCAGAGCGCCGGCGATGGCCGAGAAATGGCCCATGCGCACCACGACGATTTCATAGACGAACAGGCCGATGATGATCGACGGAGCGCTCGAGCAGCACATCGTTGATGAAGCGGATCACGGTGCTCAGGCGCGAATTGCGCCCGTATTCCGCCAGATACGTGCCGGCCAGCACGCCGATGGGCGAGCCGATCAAGATGCCGAGCAGCGTCATCACGGCGCTGCCGTAGATGGCATTGAGCAACCCGCCTTGGCTGCCGGGCGGCGGCGTCATCTGCGTGAACAGATGCGCAGGACATGCCCGCCAGCCCATGCGAAAGCAGGGTCCAGAGGATGGCGGCCAGGCAGGCCAGTCCCGTCATGGTGGCGATGCAGCGACAGCAGCAGAAAGGCGCCGTTTTTCGCCTTGCGCAAAGTCCGCCGATTCATACGACGGCCCCGCCGCGCCGCTCCAGCCGCCGCAGCATGGCCTGCGCCGCCGCGATCACCGTGAAGGTAATGAGAAACAGCAGCAAGCCGAGCGCAATGAGCGACGAGGTGTACAGGTCGCCCACCGCTTCGGTGAATTCGTTGGCGATGGCCGAAGAAATCGTGGTGCCGGGCGCCAGCAGCGAGGAGCTGATGCGATGCGCATTGCCGATCACGAAGGTCACCGCCATGGTCTCGCCGAGCGCGCGGCCCAGACCCAGCATGACGCCGCCGACGATGCCGACCCGCGAATGCGGCACGACCACGTTCCAAATGACTTCCCAGGTCGTGGCGCCGAGCCCGTAGCCGGATTCCTTGAGCATGGGCGGCACCGTGTCGAAGACATCGCGCATGGTCGCCGCGATGAAGGGCAGCACCATGATGGCCAGAACCACGCCGGCCGTGAGAATGCCGATGCCGTAGGGCGGCCCTTTGAACAGATGCCCGACGAAGGGAATGTGGCCCAGATTCCCGATCAACCACGGCTGCACGTGCCGCTGCAGCACGGGCGCCAGCACGAACAATCCCCAGATGCCGAAAATGATGCTGGGCACGGCCGCCAGCAATTCGACGGCGACGCCGATCGGCCGCTTCAGCAAGGGAGGACAGAGTTCGGTCAGGAACAGGGCGATTCCGAATCCCGCGGGCACCGCCAGCAGCATGGCGATCGCCGAGGTGACCACGGTGCCGTAAATCGGCGCCAGCGCGCCGAATTCATCGGTGACCGGATTCCAAATCTCGCGCGTGACGAAGGAGAACCCGAAGTGGCTGACCGCCGGCCACGCGCCGCGCAGCAGCGAGATGGCCACCCCGCCCAGAATCAACAACACGAGAATCGCCGCGCTCAGCGTGGCCGAGCGGAAGATTCTCTCGTAAATCAACTGCTTTGCGGCGTGCCTCGGATCGATGATCGCCACGATGTCAGTTTCGCTCCCGCTATTTGCCGCTCCACACCGGATGGCCGGCCGACGTGATTTCCGAGGTCCAGGTCTTCTTCACCTGGGCGATCAACGGTGCGGGCAACGGCACGTAGTCCAGCTCGGCCGCCATACTAGCGCCATCCTTGTACGCCCAGGCAAAGAACTTCAACGCCTCGTTGACCGCAGCCGGCGTCAGCCGGGCTGCTTGTACACCAGAATGAAGCTGGCGCCGGTGATCGGCCAACTCTTGGCGCCCGGTTGATCGGTCAATATCAGATAGTAGCTGTCCGAATGGGCCCAGTCGGCGTTGGCCGCCGCCGCCTGAAAGGACTCGGCGCTCGGCGCCACCGACGGCCCCCGCCTTGTTGGTGAGCAGCGTGTACGCCATCTTGTTCTGCTTGGCGTAGGCGTACTCGACGTAGCCGATGGCGCCGTCGGTCTGCGTGGTCATGTTGGCGACCCCCTCATTGCCCTTGGCGCCGATTCCCGACCGGCCACTGCACCGACGTGTTGGCGCCGATGCTGGACTTGAATTTGGGGCTGGACTTTGGACAAGTAATCGGAGAACAGGAAATTCGTTCCCGAGCCGTCCGAGCGGTATACCGGAGCGATCGCCGTGCTCGGCAGCGCCAATTTCGGATTCAGCCGCTTGATCTGCGGATCGTTCCACTGGGTGATGTCGCCCAGGTAGATGCTCGCCACCGTGGCGCCGTCCAAGTGCAATTGGCCGCCCTGAATGCCCTTGATGTTCACCACCGGGACGACCCCGCCGATGATCATGGGAAATTGCAACAGGCCCGCGGCCTTCAGATCATCCGGCTTCAAAGGCATGTCCGAAGCGCCGAAGGTCACCGTCTTGGCCTTGATCTGCTTGATGCCGCCGCCCGACCCGATGGACTGATAGTTGAGGCCGACCCCGGTCAGCTTCTTGTACGCATCCGCCCACTTGGCATAGATCGGGTAGGGAAAGGTGGCACCGGCGCCCGAGATGTCCGCCACCGCCGCTGCGGCGGCAATACTCAAGGAGGCCGCGGCCATGGCGATGCGTAGACCTTTGATGATTCTCATTTGCATTTGCTCCGCTTCGTTCGGCCGGGCGGATATCGCGGCCGGACCTTCAGGGGTCAACCTGAAATTATCGGTGCGAATTGTGACAGTTTTGTGAAATGCAAGAAATGAAAGGAAAATCCGCAAGCTTACTTCCAAAGCAACGGCCGCGGACGCCGATCTCGCCACCGGGCGGGCGGCGGCCCGGTCAAACCGGCCGCCGCCATCGCAGACGAAGTGAGCGAGATCAGAAGCTGAAAGTGGCCCTGGCGTAGTAAAAGCCACCGTCGATGCCGATGGGAGAGAAGGAGGGGTACTGCTGCACCCCGAGGTTGTCGTTGTAGGCGAGATTGTCGTAGTGAGAGCGCAGTTCGCCGTTGAGCTTGTTCGGGTAGCGGTCGAATAGATTGAGCGCGCCGATGTTCATCCTGAAATGGCTCGTGAACTGATAGCCCAGATCGAGATTGGTCACCGGCGTCACGCCGACATCCGTCCTGAAGTACTCGAGGGTGTTCGTCGGGTTGTCACCGTCGTCGTTTTCCCACTCCGAAGAGGGCCCATAGATTTTCTCCACCAGATTGATCGACGCCTTGCCCAGCGTCCAGAAGGCGCCGAGGTTGACGACGTACTTCGGGCTGGCGGTGGTGATATCGGAGAGCGATTCGGCGTTGTACAGAGTCAATCCCACCAATTCGGCAGGCGTGCCCGGGACGCGGGTGACGTCGGTCTGGTTGAACTCCGCTCCCACCGACCAGTTGATGTGACCGAAGCTGTAATCGTCGGGGAAATTGAACACCAGGTCGGCGCCGTGCGTGCGGGTATCGATGCCGTTGGCGAAAGTGGCCACACCCGTCGTGCCGTTCTGCACCACATCCGGGTCGAGGGAATTGCCGTTGGCCGCGATCGCCGCATTGACGGCCGGGGCCGACGGCAGCGGGACTCCGTTGACCGTGCCGTCGAGGACACCCGTGGCGACGATGCGGTTGGTGATGGTGATCTGGTAGACGTCCAGCGTCGCGTTGAGGCCGGGCGTCGGCCGCCACACCAGGCCGAGGCTCAGGTTGACCGAGTGCTCGGCTTGCAGCCCGTTGCCGAGACCCAATAGCTTGCCGCCCGGCGAATTGGGCGGCAATTGCACGGTGGCGGTGTTGGAGGTGACGTTGGTCGCCGAGTAATACTCCTCCGCCAGAGTCGGTGCGCGAAAGCCATTGCTGGCGGTGCCGCGCACGGCAAACTCCGGCGTAAAATCGTAGCGTGCGGTGAGTTTGCCCAAGGTCGCGCTGCCGAAATCGCTGTAGTGCTCGTAGCGCGCGGCGGCGTCGACGCGCAGGTTCGTCGATGGGCTTGGCCGGCGAAATCGATGTAGACCGCTTCGTTTCTTCGATCGTGCGTGCCGGCATCGGTGGGCGTGAAGCCGGGATAGGACTGTGCGCCGCCGTCGATCGTACGAGATCGGAACGCCCGCGCCGACACCGTAGGTATCGCGCCGGTATTCGGCGCCGAAGGCCACGTTCAACGGGCCCGCCATGCCCACGTCGAAATCGCGATTGAAATCGAGCGTCGAAGTCCACTGCGTCGTCTGCAGGTATCCGTCGTAGTAATTCGACGGCGTCGGGACGCCGGTGGACCCGTACACCGCCGCTGTTGGCGGAATTCAAGGTGTAAATGTCGGGCTTGTCCCCGCCGTAGGTGCTGCTCAAATCCCAATTCCATTGGGCGACGACGCCCTTGAAGCCGGCGGTGACGGAGTAATCGGTCTCGTGCGTCGATTCCTGCGGGTCGAAGCCGAAGGGAAACGGGATAGGTGGTGACCCCGGTCGCCGGATCGGTGTACGAGACCTTGCTGGGCGTACGGTAATTCTGGTACGCGGCGGCTCTCTTGTCGCCGTAGGTGCCGAAGGCATAGAACTCCTGGCCGTTGCCGAAATCGAATCCGGCGTTCAGCGAGAAAATCTTCAGATCGTACTCGGCGTCGCCTTCCTGGCCGTTCAAGTACGGATATCCCGGCGCGTTGACGACATTGTCGTTCGGATAGGTGCCGGAGCTCGGCCGCATTGATCACGCGAGGGTCGATTGCGCCTCGATTGCTGTCGCCGTGATGGTGTACTTCGGCCGTGAGATTCACGTAGCTGTTGTCGATGGGCGCGAAGCCCGCGTTGGCCGACACATCGCCGGTGTTGCCGCCGCCGTCCATGTAGTTGCCGTAGGTGCCGGTGAGGCTGCCGCCCGAAGAGTTCTTCTTGAGAATGATGTTGATCGACGCCCGCAATGGCGTCGCTGCCGTACTGCGCCGCGGCGCCGTCCGTCAGCACTTCGATGTGATCGATCGAGTCGAGCGGGATCATGGTCCAGTCGACGCCGGCGCATCCCTGGTACGGATCGCCCGGATCGACCTCGAGATTCGCCGTGGTATGCCGCCGCTTGCCGTTGACGAGCACCAGCACGTCGTTGCAGCTCAACCCCCGCAGCTTCGCCTGCAAGGTCTCGCCGGCCAGATCGTTGCCGAAGGCCTGCATGACGAAGGAAGGCACGACCTGCGCCAGCGCCGTCAAGAGGTCGGGATTGCCGGCGGCGGTCTTCAGTGCCTCGGCGCTGATGATCTGGACCGGAGCCGGGCTGTCCGCGGCCTTGAGCCCGGACTGGCGCGAGCCGGTCACGATGATCTGGTCGAGTCCGTCCGAGGCTCCCGCCGTGTCCGTGTTGGCGGCGAGCGTTTGCGCCCAGACGGCGCCCGAACCCAGCAAGAAAATAATCGAACCCGTCGCAATCGACCCGCATGACCGCATATGCATCGCCCTCTTTACGTTTTGATCATATCGCCGAGACCCGAATCGCGCCCGGCGCCGGCGCGGATCACCGCCTGCCGGCGCAGAGCCGCTCAGCAGAAGCGCGGCGCTGCACAGATGCGGCGCCGATTCTCGATATGTTCTACTGTATATAGCGAAAGCCCGCGAAGCAACTCGTCCGAACGAATGCCGCAGAACCGCCCCTCAGGCGTGATAGTCCGCCGCGACGGTCTCGTCGGCCGGCGCGCGCCGCGAGCTCATCGCGTTGAACACCGGCGTCAGCACGACTGCCACCACCAGATTGAGCATGACCGTGTAGACGGCCGTATAGCCCGGGAAGGTGTGGCCGCCGATCACGAGCGGAAAAGTCGTCGTCAGTTTCGTCGCGATGGCCATTGCGTGCCGGCGAATGTCCCGACCGCCCAGCCGGCCAGCAGCGCCCAGGAATTGAACCAGCGGGTATAGGCGCCCAGCATCACCGGCGGGAGAGTCTGAATGATCCAGATGCCGCCCAGCAGCTGCAGCTGAATGGCGTACTTCGTCGGCACGAACAGGATGAAGACCAGCGCGCCGACCTTGACGACCAGCGACACCAGCTTCGCCATCTGCGATTCCTGCTTGTCGGTCGGATTCTTGTTGATGAACTCGCGATGAATATTGCGCGTGTAGAGATTCGCCGCGGCGATCGACATGATGGCCGCGGGCACCAGTGCGCCGATGCCGATGGCGGCAAAGGCGATGCCGACGAACCAGGAGGGAAAGCTGTGCAGCAGCAGCGCGGGCACCGCGAAGTTGTTGCCGAACTGCTTGAAGCCCGCGGCGTATTCCGGAAGCTTGTCGATCCCCGCAGCGATGACGAAGAAGCCGAAGAGAGCGAGCAGGCCCAGCATCAGGCTGTAGCCCGGCAGCATGGCGGCATTGCGGCGGATGGCGTGGCCGCTGCTGGCGCTCAAGATCCCCGTGAGCGAATGGGGATACAGGAACAGCGCCATGGCCGAACCCAGCGCCAAGGTGGCATAGCCGCTGTACGAGCCCGTGGTATTCGGCCCGGGAACCGCCAGCAGCAGCTTCTGCGCCGGAACGGCCGCGAAGATCTTGCCGAAGCCGCCCAGCTGCATCGGAATGACGATGATTGCCGCCAATGCGGTGACGTAGATCAGGATGTCCTTGACGATGGCGATCGACGCCGGCGCGCGCAGCCCGCTCGAATAAGTGAAGGCGGCCAGCACCACGAAGGCGATGAGCAGCGGCAAATCGGCGGCCAGTCCCGTCCCCGAGATGCCGAGCGCGCCGATCACGACCTGGATGCCGACCAGCTGCAGGGCGATGTACGGCATGGTCGCGACGATTCCCGTCACCGTCACCGCCAGCGCCAGCCAGCGATTGCCGAAGCGGCCGCGCACGAAATCGCCCGCCGTGATGTAGCCATGCTTGTGGCACACATGCCAGAGGCGGCGAAATACCAGGAACAGCAGAGGGTAAATGATGATGGTGTACGGCACGGCGAAGAACGCGACCGCGCCGGCGCCGAAGGCCAGCGCAGGCACCGCGATGAAGGTATAGGCGGTATAGACATCGCCGCCGACCAGAAACCAGGTGATGACAGTGCCGAAGCGCCTGTCCGCCCAGGCCCCACTCGTGCAGCTGATCGAGATCGCCCTTGCGCCAGTGAGCGGCAGCGAATCCCAGCCAGGTGATGAAGCCGAACAAGAATCACGAAAATGCTCAGCGCAATCCAGTTCACATCCTGCACGACAATCCCCCGGCGTTTCGTCTAGTTGTTCTTGCGGTTCAGATCGCCGAGCGGCATTCGATCACTCGCTCGGTGGCGAAATAAACCATCGCCGTGAACACGGCGCTGACGATGACCCACAGAAGCTGGAACCAGTAGAAGAACGGAATTCCCATCAAGGTGGGTTCGACTTTATTGTAGAAGGGCGGCCAGAGGGCGACGGCGAACTGGATGACGAAGAGCAGGTACCACCAGCTCCATCCGCCGCGCTTCTGTCTGCGCATCGATCATTGCGTGAATCTCCTTCGGTCAGGGCGTCCGTAGAGGCAGATCCTACCCGCCTCGGCATGCGCTCGTGTCGACCTCATGGCCTCGAAGGCTGGGCCATGAGGTCGACTTGATCAGATCCCTGAGCCGCTTAGAAGGAGAACCGCACGCCGATGGTCGGATCGATCATGGTCGTGTTCAGATACCCGTTGGCAAGACCATGCGACACGTTCGACCACATGGCGCCCGCATAGGTGTCGAAGCGCTTGGTGAAGTGATAGTCGAGCGACACGGACAGCGCGTTGAAGTTTCCGCTGCAGGAACCGCTGACGACGGTCGAGCAGCCTGCATCGGCGCCGCTCGCGTAGGCGAATTGCTTTTCTCCGTAGTAGGCGATCGCGGCGGTGAATTGCGGTGTCACCGCATATCGGGCGCCCGCCCAGTACACGTTCAGCTGCTTGTCGCCCTTGGCATAGGCCGTATTGTTCACGGCGCCCAGCACGTATCCGCCGATATCGTCGAATCCCGCGCGCCAGGGGGATCGAGGGATTCATGTAGGTGATGTGCTGGAAGCCGCCGTAGACGGTCACGGGGACCACGGGGAGCACCGGGGCGAGGGCGTACGAGGCCATGACTCCGTAGGAGGCATTGTCCGAGATCGTGCCGGAGACCGAGTTGTTCGACGAGAGGTTCAACGCCGGCAAGGTCCGCCAGCTGCGCGCGTGCTCAAGGTACCCGCCGAAACCGCATCCCGCATCTTGGTGTAGAACGCATCGACGGACGCACCCGCGTACGCCGCACCGATCGCCACCTCGAACCCGGAGAATGCCTCGCCGCTGCCGGCGGTGGCATAGTTCTGCGCCGAGGAGTTCTGGGTCTTGTACTGCGCGCCGACGTGCACGATGTCGAAGAAATGGCCGTCGTACTTGATCGAACTGTCGAGGCGCCGATCCTGCGTGTCGCCGCCGCCGGCCGGCGTGCCGGACAAGCCGAGCAGCGAGAAGGCATAGGAGGTCTGCTGCGGATCGTATTTGGCAATCAGGTCCGCGAGCGTCGTGTTCTGGCGGCCGAAGGTGAACGTTCCCCAGGTGGGAGAGCTCAAACCGACGAAGGCTTGCTCGAACGGCTGCCCGGCGATGCTCGAATCGATGTTCGTGCTCTGCGCGTCGAGCGCGCGGCCGTTGTTCTGAGTCACCGATTTGAGGGCGTCGGTGATCTGGCCCGACGCCGGATTGAAATAGCTCTCGAGCTTGAACACGCCCGACCAATCCCCGAAGTGCAGCGGCTCATTGCCCTGCAGGCCGACTCGCGACTGGCTCATGCCGTTCGAGGTGAAGCCGGACACGGCATTGTTGCTGTTCTTCTGCACGATGTCCGAGCCGCCCGAGATGAAGTAGTTGCTGAAGGGCGCGCCGTGGGTTTCATACTGAAAATCCATGTCGACGATGCCGTAGAGGGTGATGCCGTTCCAGGTCAGGCTTTCGTCCGCCGGTGCCGTAGGAGCGGTCGGCTCGTGGTCTGCGCCTGCGCGGCGCTTCCCACCGCCAGTAGTGCACAGGCACAGGCCAGGAGGCTGCCTCCCGGGTGCGAAAGCTCGCGACGACCGCGGGCTCTGATTAAGCTTCATCGCAGCGGCGATGATCGAATTGAAATTCCTCACGTTGAACTCCATCAGTTTTGAATACGGTTGTTGCATTAAGGCCACAAGATAAATAGCTTGCCAGCTACTTTGGACCGAGACGTCTTGTCACTATTGATGGCATCGCATCTCGCGACGCCGTTGGGCGACTTCGAGCGCGTCCGGCTATGTAGATTCGTTCGTCCTTGATTCGTTCCGAGCTATTAAAAACTTTGCTCTTTCGTGCCCCGTTGCGCTTAGCCCACGCTGCTCTTGGGGGCATGACCCTATGATTCGCCTCTAATATTACATCTGTATGACACGAAATACCATTCTCGCGACAAACGGGCGCCCTGGGGTGGGGGGTGGCTCAGGGCCGCTCACCGGAATCGGCAGGTCCGGCTGCGGCCCGCGCACGGCATGCGGGCGCCGCCTCCCGGCGCGAAATCCCTCGCACTGAAACCGATGGGCACCAGGGTGGCCGCCCGTAAACCGGCAGCGCATGGCGTGTTTGCGACAAATGCGAGCTTGGAGCAGCGACGCGAATTGATCGACGGATTAGTCGTGAGTTATCGATCGTCAGCAGATTCTGCACGTCGGTCACGCCCGCCGCCTGCTCGGCGATGCTCCCAGCCTCAGCGATTTGGTAGGGCGTGGAGACCAGACCCCTCAGGTAAACCACGCCTCGTACGGTCTGCACTCTTATCTGGTTCGGACCTCCGAGAGAGGGGCTCTGCGCGAGAAGGGTGCGCACCTCCGCGCTGATTTTGGCGTCCGCGGAGCACTCGCGCAGCCCGCACTTGCCGAATGACGCGCATCCCGCCAAGACCGCCGCCAGCCAGATGCAAAGCACCGTGGCGCGCATCCGAATGCCTGTAGTTGCCGTTGGGTTACGAGATATTAGCAAGACTTCTCCTCGGGTGGTTGTTGCAGCGTGCACGAGCGCTCGATACAGCATACCTCTTGACGGCAGCCGGCTGCGAGATCGAGTTGCGGTGACGCAAGGCACTTCTAATCGGAGCGGCGTTGCTTGGCCGATATCACGGCAAGCGCGGTGCGCGTGTTGGCATGCAGTTTTTCCATGATGCGGCTGACATAGTTCTTGACGGTGCCTTCCGCCAGAAACAGCGCATTGGCGATTTGCCGATTGCTCATGCCTTCGGTGATGAGCCGCAGAATCTTCTCTTCCTTTTCATTCAGCGTCTCGGCCGCGGTGTCGCGCTTCTGCGCCGCGCTTGCCGCGTTCGGCACGTACTCGGAAGATACCGCGAGACAGCGGAACTGATCCATCACCTTGCGGGCGATTTGCGGAGTCAGGCGCGACTCGCCGCGCCGCAACGCGCGGATGGTGTCGAGCAGTTCCTGCTCCGTCACGTCCTTCAACAGATACCCGTGCGCGCCCGCCCGCACCGCCTCGAACACGGTTTCATCGTCGTTCAGCGTGGTCAGCACCAGCACTTGGGTACCGGGAAGCATTCGCGTGATCTCGCGCGTCGCGGCCACGCCGCCCAGGCGCGGCATGTGCAGATCCATGAGCACCACATCGGGGCGCAGCTCGTTCGGCCATTGCCACGGCTTCGACCCCGTCGCAGGCCTGACCCACCACTTCCATATCCTGCTCCATGGACAAGAGCACGGTGGTGCCGCGCCTGACGAGCGCCTGGTCTTCCGCAATCAGAATGCGAACCCGCGGTGTGCCGGCCGCCTCTTCCTTGGTCATGGAATTCACTCACATCGAGACTCGGTGGCAATCATGCGGCTCAACAGGCATCATTTGGAAGTGACTTCGTCACTGTCGATGAACACTCATGAGCACGCCGCGCCTCTCGAATTCCGTGATCGCCGTGTTGCGGGACATGGACCCGCGGCGCAGCCTGGTCGCGGGCATCATCTGGCTGATGATCGCTCTGGCGGCGAGCTTTGCCATCGCGGCGTCGATCTGGGCGGGTCGGGTGGCGCGCGAAATCGTCCTGCAGCAGCACGTGCGCAGATTGGCTCTCGAAACCGACCAGCTGGCCTCGGATTTGGGCCAGGCGATGAGCGCGCGCCTGGACGCACTGCGTGCCGCCGGGGACCTTCGGCGCTCCCGCGGAGGTTTTCGAGCACTTGGCCGCGGCGTATCCGGATCTTGGCTGGATCGCCGCGACCGACGCCGGCGGCACGGTGCTCGCCGCGAAGGAAGGCCTCGCGCGTCGGCAGCAGCGTGAGCGGGAAGCCCTGGTTTTCGCAGGGACTGAAGGGGCCTTGGATCGGCGCGATCGAGGGCACGCCGCGCGCCGGCGGCACGCCGCTGCTCGGGGACTTTTCCGCACCCGTCATGGATGATTCCGGGCGGGTTCTCGGGGTGATCGCGGCGCATTTGAACTGGCACTGGGCATCGAACGATGTGCAGCGCCTGAACGACACTTTGAACCCTCGCGGCCCCGCGCAGACTCTGGTGCTGGATCGGCGCCGCGAGGGTGCTCGTCGGTCCGGGCGCCTTGCTCGACAAGCGCTGGGACGGGGTCGTGCTCGCGGAACCGCCGCCGATCGAACCGGCGTCGACCGCGGACCCGCCGTCCGTCGACGCATCGGGCACTCCGCGATTCGAGCGGCTGCCCGACGGCACGACGGTGCTGGTCGCGCGGGCGCCGATGAGCGTGGGCGCTCACGATCCGGCGCTCGGCTGGCAGGTGCAGCTCAGCGAATCGAGGGAGCACGTCTATCAGCGCGCGAATGCCCTGGCGATCCGCATTCTGTGGATCTCGATCTGCCTGGGCGCGGCCACCGCATTGATCGGCGCGCTGGGTGCGCGCCACCTGACGAATCGTCTGCGGCGCCTGACGCGATCGGCCGCCGCGGTCGGCCGCAATGAGATGGCGCGCATCGAAGTGCCGAGAGGCCGCGATGAAGTCGCCCAGCTGGCCGCCGCGTTCGCCAAGATACTGGACGCTCTGCGTCAGGAGCGCACCGAATTGCTGAACGCTGAGCAGCGAGCTCGAGCGCCGAGTCGCCGTCCGAACGCGCGAAGTCGAGCGTCTTGCCGAGGAATCGCGCTACGCCGCCATCGTGCGCGAACGCCTGAAGATCGCCCGCGACCTGCACGACACCCTCGCCCACTCGATGATGGCCATGCTCAGCGAGGTGCGCCTGCTGCGCAAGCTTCAGGTGCACGATCCGGATTCGCTGCGCGAGGAACTGGCGCGCGCCGAAGAAGTGGCGCACGACGGGCTTGAACGAGGCGCGCACCGCCATCGCCCAGATGCGGGTCAACGCCGTGCGCGACACCGGCCTCGGCGCGGCGCTCCGCACGGCATTCGACCGCTTCATCGATCGCACGGCCTTGAGCGGCGAATTCAGCGCCGATCCCGAAGCGGCCGGCTTCGGCGACGAACGCGCCGAGACTCTGTTTCGCATGGCCGAAGAGGCCCTGCGCAATATCGAGCGGCATGCCATGGCCACGCGCGCCGCGGTCACGCTGCGCACCATCGACGGCACGCAGCTGCAATTGCGCATCGAGGATGACGGCATCGGATTCGATCCCGCACATCCCGCGGCTGGGACACTACGGCATGGTCGGACTGCACGAACAGGCGCATCTCATCGGCGCGCGCCTGGAGATCGACAGTTCTCCGGGCCGGGGCACCGCGCTCACCATCACGCTGCGCATGACCCCTGAAGAACTCTAGCCGGTTCGAGCGAGTCGTTACGGCGCCGAGCAACAGCTCCAGGTGCGCTGATAAATGCGGTGCAGCCCGTCGATGTCCGCGACGCGCACGCACTCGTTCACCTTGTGAATGGTCTCGTTGATCACGCCGATCTCGATCACCTGGGCGCCCATGGGGGCGATGAAGCGCCCGTCCGAGGTGCCGCCGCCGGTCGATAGCTTCGGCGTGATCTGCAATTGCTCCTGCACGGCGCGGGCTCGCGGCCTGCGACAGTTCCCCGGGAACCGTCAGGAAGGGGTATCCGGAAATGAACCACTCCAGCGTGTATTTGACGCGATGGCGCCGCAGGATTTCCTCGACCACGGTCTTCAGGCCGTCGACGGTCTGTTCCGTGCGAGAAGCGCAGATTGAAGCGCGCCTTCAATTCCCCCGGGATGACGTTGGGCGCGCCGGTGCCGGCGGAAATATTCGACACCTGGAAGGTGGTGGGTTGAAAATGCTCGTTGCCGCTGATCCCAGGTTCGCGCCGCGAGTTCGGCCAGCGCCGGCGCCACCGCATGCACCGGGTTGTCCGCGAATTGCGGATAGGCGATGTGCCCCTGTACGCCGTGCACCGTGAGGCGCCCGCTCAAGCTGCCGCGGCGGCCGATCTTGATGGTGTCGCCCGAGCGTGCTCTCGCTCGAGGGCTCGCCGACCAGGCACCAATCGATGCCCTCGCTTGCGCTCGCGCAGCACCTCGACCACGCGGCGCGTGCCGTCGACCGACGGCCCCTCCTCGTCGCTGGTGATCAAGAAGGCGATCGTGCCGCGATGCGTCGGGATGCCGGCGCACGAATTCCTCGCAGGCCGTCAGCATGGCGGCGAGGCCGCTTTTCATGTCGGCCGCGCCGCGGCCGTACAGCAAGCCGTCCTTGATGACCGGCACGAAGGGATCGCTCTGCCATTCCTCCGGCGGCCCCGGACGGCACCACATCGGTGTGCCCGGCGAAACAAAACACCGGGCCGCCGCTGCCGCGTGTGGCCCAGAAATTGTCCACCGGGCCGAAGCGCATGCTTTCCACGGTGAACCCGATGGCCTCGAGCCGTTCGATCATCAGTGCCTGGCAGCCGCCGTCGGCGGGGCTGACCGACGCGCGCGCGATCAGCTCCTCCGTCAATCGCAGGGTGTCGGACTTCGGCGGCGACGTCATCAGAAGCGCAGCACCGGGGCCTGGCGCCGCAGATTGATCCACAGGCCGTATAGGCCGAGAGCCAGGGCGGCGATCAGCACCCAGGCGGGCATCGCGAGCCCGAGAAAGGACCAGGTGACCTTGGCGCATTCCCCGGAGCCGCGTCAGCACCTTGACCAGCACCTCGCTCAAGGAAAACACCTTGAGCATGAAATCGAGCGACGCCCCGCAGGCCGGGACGCTGCCCGCCGGCAGGCTCTGGATGTACAAGTGCCGGACCGCAACGCCGATGGTGGCCAGGGCGGCCACCGCCAGCAGGCAGGCATACACCCGCCTGCCCCAGCCCACCGGGTCGTGCGCGGCGGCGATCAGGAACACGATGCCCAGCGCAAACACGCCGACGCGCTGAAAAATGCACAGCGGACAGGGCTCCAAGTGCAGCACGACCTGCGCGTAGTAGGCGTAGGCCAGCAAGCCCGCGCAGGCCGCAAAGCCGAGAAGATTCCCCTGGCGCGAAGTCATCAGCCGCGCAACAAAGCTTGCGCGGCGTCGATTTGCTTGGCGACGTCCTCGAGCGAGGTGTGGCGAATGTCCTTGCCGTGCACCATGTAGATCACGTACTCGCAGATGTTCTTGGCGTGATCGCCGATGCGCTCCAAGGCGCGCACGATCCACATGATCTCGAGCGCGCGCCGGATGGTGCGCGGGTCCTCCATCATGAAGGTGATGCATTGACGCTGAATCGATTCGTATTCTTCGTCCACCATCTTGTCTTCGCGCGCGGTCTTCAGGGCCGCCTGGGAATCCATGCGGGCGAAAGCGTCGAGGGCGTCGTGCACCATCTGCGCGACCTGCCTGCCCAGATGCTTGACCTCGCGGTACTTGTCCGCGGGCCGCTCCATGGTGGCGAGCCGCGATGCGATGTAGCCGATTTTCTCGCCCTCATCGCCGATGCGCTCGAGATCGGTGATGGTCTTGATGATGGCGACGATGACCCGCAGGTCTCCGGCGGCCGGCGCCCGGATCGCCAAAATGCGGCTGCACTCCTCGTCGATCGACACTTCCATGCCGTTGACCTTGTAATCGTCGGTCGCGACCGATTCGCCCAGCCGGCTGTCGCCTTCGACCAAGGCGGTGATCGCCTTGTGCAGCTGCTGCTCCACGAATCCGCCCATCTGCAGCACCTGGTTGCGGACTTTCTCCAGGTCTTCATTGAAGCGGCGGGAAATATGGTGGGTAAGATCGGCCGTTTCCATAGAAATTACCTTAGCATTCAAACCTGTGGAACGCTCAAAAACACACGCGTTCGTTTACATCCGATTGCACCGCACGTCAACACTGTGCGCGATATTTGTGACGTCAAGCGCTCACCGCGGCTCGCACGGCCTGATGCCAAACCCGCGGTTGCGGGAAATGGCAGGTAAACGTGCTGCCCTTGCCCTCCGCGCTCTGCACGTCGAGCCAGCCGCCGTGGCGCTGCAAGGCATGTTTGACGATGGCGAGCCCCAGCCCCGAGCCGCCCTGCCCGCGGGAGCGGCCCGCATCCACGCGATAGAACCGCTCGGTCAGCCGCGGAATGTGCTCCGCCGGGATGCCGATGCCGCTGTCGATCACGGAGAAATACGCCCCCTCCTCGTCGGTCCACCAGCGCATGCGCACCGTGCCCTCGGCCGGCGTGTACTTCATGCCGTTGACCAGCAGATTGGTGAAGGCGGATTCGAGCTCGTGGGCGGCACCGAACAACCCATCGGCGGACTCCAAGTCCAGGACCACCTGGCGCGGCCGTTCGGCGCTGGCCAGCGCATCCCGATGCAGCCGCTCGAGCATGTTCGGCACATCGATCGGAGTCGCGGGCCGCCTCGCCGTCGGTCGACTCCAGGCGCGACAGCACCAAGAGGTCGGCGATGATGGCATTCATGCGCTGCGCCTGCGCGCGCATATCCCGGATGGGTCCGGCCCAGGCCGGATCGATGGACGGGTCGTCGGCCAAGGTATCGAGATAGCCGGAAATCACGGTCAAGGGCGTGCGCAACTCGTGCGAGGCATTGGCGACGAAGTCCTTGCGCATCGCCTCGAGGCGCATTTGGCGGGTCACGTCGCGCACCAGCAACAGGGACTGGCCGCCGCCGTAGGGCACCACCTGCAGCGCCAGGTACAGATCCAGCTGCACCGGCGGCCGTATCACCAGCGGCATGGCAAAATCGTCGCCGTGCAGATAGAGCACGAACTCCGGCGAGCGGATCAGATTGTCGATCCGCAGCCCGAGGTCCATCGGCCGCTTGAGGCCCAGGAGACGCGCCGCCTGGCGGTTGAACCAGACGATTTCCCGCTGGGTGCTCAGGATGATGACGCCGTCGGGCAGCGCCGCCGTCGAACGGCGCAGCTCGCGAAATAGCTGCACCAGGCGCTGCTTGTGAAACTGCTTGCGCCGATGCAGCCGCACGACCTGGGCGACGATATCGCCCCAGATCCCGCCGAGATTGGGCGGATCGATTTGCGAGCGCAGGCGCAGCCAGCGGTCGAGGCGGTACAGGGTCACCAGCTGCCAGCCCAGGTACAAGCAGGCGGCCGCCAGAATCCACAGCCAAACGGGCCCTATCAGCAGGCCCAGAACACAGGCCCAACCCCAGAATGCCCGCGAGCCGCGCGAGCGCGAAAGTCCACATCGCTGCCATTGACTGTCGCGCCCGCCCTCCCTTATGAGTCTCGCGTGGAGAACCGGTAGCCGGCGCCGCGCACCGTTTGCACCAACCGCTCCAGGAGATAAGGTTCGAGCGCCTTGCGCAGCCGGCGGATGTGCACATCCACGGTACGCTCCTCGACATAAGTATTACCGCCCCAGACGCGATCGAGCAACTGACCGCGCGAGAACACCCGTTCCGGATGGGTCATGAAGAAATGCAGCAAGCGGTATTCCGTGGGCCCCAGGGCGATTTCGCGATCGCCGGCACTGACCCGGTGGCTCGAGTCGTCGAGCTTCAGGCCGTCGGCCTCCACGATGTCGGCGGCGCCCGCCGGCGCGGCGCGGCGCAGCACGGCCTGGATGCGTGCCAGCAATTCCCGGGGCGAAAACGGCTTGGTAATGTAGTCATCGGCGCCGCCCTCGAGGCCGCCCACCTTGTCCTGCTCCTCGGCGCGCGCGGTGAGCATGATGACCGGAATCTCCTCGGTATCCTTGGCGCGCTTCAGCGATCGGGTCAGTTCGAGCCCGCTCATGTCCGGCAGCATCCAGTCGACCAGCATCAGATCCGGCCGCACATCGACGATTCGTGCCCGGGCCTCGCGGCAGTCTTCCGCCTCCCGGACCTCGTAGCCGGCGCGCCGCAAGCCGAAGGCGACCATGTCGCGAATCGCCTTTTCGTCTTCGACTATGAGGATGCGCTTGGCTGTCATGTAGCTGTAGTCCCTTGATTCCCTTAGCCCACTATTACAACGGTCGGCTTGTGACAGTTCCATGACAGCCGCCTATTTGACCCCGCGCTCCGCTTCGGTCAAGGCCACTTTATCGCGGAGATACAGCGGCACTGAGATCGGCGGGATCGAGCCCCTCTCCCAGCCCCAGGCGCAGCGCCCCGAGGCGCGCGAACTCGCGCGCATCCGGCAGCGCCTGGCTGTCCGACGGATCGAGCCTGAAGACCGGGCAGCGCGGCAAGCGCCGGATAGGCGGCGAAAGCCGCGGCCGATCCCGTGGTAAACGCCGGTCGCGGGCAGCCCCACACTCGCGGGCGGCCCGACCCGGGCGGCGCCGGCGGCGATCAGGCCGCGCTCGGCATCCGCGGCAAAGCAGCCCCAATAAACCTCGCCCATGCGCGCATCGAGACAGGCCAAGGCGCGCCGCCGCCCCGCGGTTCAGCATTGCAGACGCCAAGGCTTCCAGGGTCGTGACCGCCACCACCGGCAGGCCTGCGCCGAAGGCAAGACCCTGCGCCACCGCCACGCTGATCCTCACCCCGGTGAACGCGCCCGGACCGATGCTGGCGGCGATGCCGTCCAGCATGGACAGGGACATCCCGGCCTCCGTCAGCACCGCATCGACCATGCCGAGGATCCGGCGCGCGTGAGACAGTCCTGCCCTCGCGAGAATCGGCCGATCAGTTCATCGCCGCGCAGCAGCGCCGCCGAGCAGGCTTCGGTCGCCGTATCGAGCGCAAGGACGGTGCGCACGGCTCAGGTGGCCTGCGACGCGCGGACCGTCGCGGGGCGGCAGCTTCGCCAACTTTTCCGCGAGAAACGCGGCGGCAACGGCGCTGTCGGTCACGACGGGACTCGGCGGCAGGGACTCCAAGAACACCCGCCCATAGGCTTTGGTCCTGACCCGCGGGTCGCCGATGACGATGACGCCGAAATCATCGAAGTCTCGAATCAGGCGTCCGACTCCCTGCTTCAATGCCAGCACCGCCTGCGGCAGCTGATATTCGAAGAATGGATTGCCGCCGCGCCGGCGAATGCCTTCCAGGCGCGCCTTGAGCAGCGGGTCGTCGGGCGAAGCAAAGGGCAGCTTGTCGATCGCGACGATGGACAGCGCTTCGCCCTTCACGTCCACGCCCTTCCCAGAAACTGCCCGTGGCCAGCAGCACCGCATTGCCGAGCTCGCGAAACCGGCTCAACAGCGCTTCGCGCGGCGCCTCGCCCTGCACCAGCACCGGAAACGGCGGATTCGGGGAATCGCGCCTGCAGCGCCCGAACTCCCTCCGCCAATCCGCGATAGCTGGTGTAGAGCAGAAACGCACGGCCGCCGCTCGCCTCGAGCAGCGGAGCGCAGGCATCGATGAATTTGGCTGCGAAGGCCGCATCCTGCGGCTGCGGCATGCGCGGCGGCAGAAAGATGCGCGCCTGCGCCGCGATAGTCGAACGGACTGTCGATGTGCACCGTGCGCGCTTCCGGCAAGCCGATGCGCGCGGCAAAGTGCGAGAAATCCTCGCCGATGGCCAAAGTCGCGGAAGTGAATACCCAGGCGCAGGGGCGCGACTCCACGTATTCCCGCAGCCGCTCGGCGATCTCGAAGGGCGTGTACTGCAGCAGCAATCCACTGGGGCTGGCATCGACCCAGCGCAGTCCCGTGTCGTCCGACAGCTCGCGCAATGCGGCGAGCGAATTGGCCAGCGTCGCGGCGCGCCGCGCGCAATTCGCGACGCCGGCGCCCGCGCCGAGGCCTTCGAGCTGCGACGCGATGTCGCTGATGCCGGTCTCGAGTTCCGGCAACGCATCCAGAAAGGCATCCGGCAGGCTCGGCCCATTCGTGGCGCCCCGGCCCGCGCTGCAAGGCGCCGCGCAGTTCCTCGAGCCGGCTCTCCACGGCGATGACGGCCGTCGACGATGGCCGGATCGCGCACGCCGGCCGCCATCATCTCCGCCGTGATGTCGCGCAACAGAAGCTGCACTTGCCGCACCGACCAGGTCTGGCCGAAGAACTGCGCCGCGATGTCCGGCACCTGGTGCGCCTCATCCAGGATGACGGCCTCCGCGCCCGGCAACAGATCGCCGAAGCCCTCATCCTTGAGCGCGAGATCCGCGAGCAACAAGTGATGATTCACCACGACGATGTCGGCCGCCTGGGCATTGCGCCGCGCCTCGAACACATGGCAGTGCGAGAACTGGGGACACTCCGACCCCAGGCAGTTTTCGCGGGTCGAGGTGATCTGCGGCCAGAGCGAGGACTGTTCCGGCAAATCGGTGAGTTCCGACAGATCGCCGGCCTTGGTCGTCGCGGCCCAGCGCGAGATCCGCGCCAGCGTGCGCGCGGCGCCGCGCTCGCCCCCGAGCAGGAGCCCTGCTGAGTCGCGAGCTCGAGCCGATGCCGGCAAAGATAATTGGCGCGGCCCTTGAGCAGGGCGATTTTCGCCGGCAACCCCAAGGCGCGTGCCAGCAGCGGCACATCGCGGCGAAACAGCTGATCCTGCAGCGTGCGCGTGCCGGTGGAGATGATCACGCTGCGCCCCGACAGCAGCGCGGGAACCAGGTAGGCAAAGGTCTTGCCCGTGCCGGTGCCGGCTTCGACGATCAGGGGTTCGAGACGCGCCAGCGCCAGGCCCACGGCCTTGGCCATCGCCGCCTGCTCGGGGCGATAGGCATAGCCCGGCAGGGCCCGCGCCAGCGGTCCCTCGGAGGTTGAAGACGTCGTGGTAATCGCTGTTCATTGCTGTATTCGCGTGCGCCGGGCCCTGCAGCCCTTGAGTCTGTCAAGACTACGATGTTTCGGCGCGGTTATTTCACGACAGTGCGAAAACGCACGAACGCCACCGAATTGGCTTTCAGGCTATTCTTCAGCTGCCAGCGGATGTCGGTGTAATCCGCGGCCACGGCGGCACGCAGCTTGCCGTCCGGCCCCTTCACCTTGAGATTCTCGGCGCGCGTCGAAGCTATGGCCGCCGTCCACCGAATAGCTCACCTCGGCCCCGGGGCCCACCGCCGAGTCGGCGACATAGCGCATGTGCTCGGGGACGGGATAAGCTGAAAATCCGGCGCATCCAGCGCCGTCGCGCCGGCGTTGCGCACCTCGAGAGTATAGATGACCCGGTCGCCCGGCACGACTCGGTCGGCGGGAACCAGTTTGGCGCCTCCGCGGCCGCCTTGCGCGCCCTTCGGCTCCGTTGCTCTCGATTCGACCTCGGCAATGGATTTGATTTCGAGCGGGCTTGCCGGCACTTGGCCGCGAGCCTGCACGGCAAGAAACAGGGCCAAGAGCGCGGCGCAGGAGTGCAAGGCCGGTTGAGATGTATTCATGGTCTGAGCCACATTGTAAGGCATTCATAATCAATTACTTATAGGAAAGATCACAAGGCATGAACCTGCATCGCGCAGAGAGACAGCGCTGTCGCAATTTCCGCACGTCCCGGTATCTCGCACTTGGCGGTGAACCCAGCCATCTGTCATCCTTCTAAGTCTAATAATGCCCAGCATCGAAGGACCTCCCCATGGCCACTGCACCCCAGCATGTCACCGCACTCGAGTCCGTGAACCGCGACGTTTCGGCCTGGGTCGATGAGGTCGCGAAGCTGACCCAGCCGGAGCGCGTTTACTGGTGCGACGGCAGCCAGGCCGAATTTCAACGGCTGCAGCGCGAGCTGATCGCCTCCAAGGAGTTGCTGCCGCTCGAACTCGCAGAGCTTCCCCGGCTGCGTTCTGTCGCGTTCGAATCCCGTCGGACGTGGCGCGCGTCGAGCATCTGACCTTCGTCTGCACGCGAGAACAAGGACGATGCGGGTCCGAACAATCATTGGATCGCTCCCGCACAGGCTCACGCCCAGATGGACGCCTTGTTCGCCGGCTGCATGAAGGGACGCACGCTGTACGTCGTTCCCTACTGCATGGGACCGATCGACTCGCCGTTCTCCCGATGCGGCGTCGAGATCACCGACAGCGCCTACGTGGTGCTCAACATGCAGATCATGACGCGCATGGGCCGCGCGGCGCTCGAGCGCATCGCGCGCGACGGCAAGTTCGTGAAGGGCCTGCACTCCACCGGAGATCTCGATCCGAAGCGCCGCTTCATCATGCATTTCCCCGAAGAGCTGTCGATCAAGAGCTTCGGATCCGGCTACGGCGGCAATGCGCTGCTCGGCAAGAAATGCCACGCGCTGCGCATCGCCAGCTGGCAGGCGCGCACCGAAGGCTGGCTCGCGGAGCACATGCTCATCGTCGGCATCGAAAATCCGCAGGGCGAGATTCACTACCTGGCGTGCGCCTTCCCCTCCGCCTGCGGCAAGACCAATCTGGCCATGCTGATCCCTCCGGCCAGCTACAAGGGCTGGAAAGTCTGGACGCGTCGGCGATGACATTGCCTGGCTGCATCCCGGGCAAGGACGGCCGGCTGTACGCCATCAATCCCGAGTCGGGATACTTCGGCGTGGTTCCCGGCACCAACGCCAAGACCAACCGCAATGCCTACGACATGATTCGCCACGACACCATATTCACCAACGTCGGCTCTCACCGCCGACAATCAGCCCTGGTGGGAAGGCTTGACCGAGGGCAAGCCGGTCGCTGGACTGGCAGGGACGGCCTTACGATCCGGCGAACGGACCGGCGGCGCATCCGAATTCCCGCTTCACCGTCGCTGCCAAGCAGAATCCCAGCTATTCGAAGCTGGCCGACGCGCCCGGCGGCGTGCCGATCTCGGCCATCATCTTCGGCGGCCGGCGCCGCACGCTCGCGCCGCTCGTGTATCAGGCCCGCAATTGGCTGCACGGCGTGCTGGTGGGCGCCGGCGTCGCGTCGGAAACCACGGCGGCGGCCACCGACGCCGTCGGCGTCGTGCGCCGCGATCCCATGGCCATGAAGCCCTTCGCCGGCTACAACTTCGGGGACTACTGGGCGCATTGGATCAATGTCGGCGCCAAGCTCAAATCGCCGCCGCAGATTTTCCACGTCAATTGGTTCCGCCAGAACGAGGCCGGCAAATTTCTATGGCCGGGCTTCGGCGAGAATCTGCGCGTGCTGCGCTGGATCATCGATCGCTGCAAGGGCACCGCCGAGGCGCGCGAGACGGCCATCGGCCATCTGCCGAACTCCTGCGGACTTGGATCTTCAGGGCTTGGACATGGCGCCGGGCGCGCTCGACGAACTGCTGGCCGTCAACCCTGCGGCTGTGGCAGGAGGAATTTGCCGGCATCGACAAGTATTTCAGCGAATTCGGCGAGCGGGTGCCGCAGGCGCTCAAGTCCGAACTGAAGAGCGCGCTCGAGCGGGTTCATTCCTCGCAGGTGTAGCGAATCACCTGGGAGGAATTGCTGTCCGGCGCCTTGCCGAGACCGATCAGCCCCTCGCCGCGAATCTGCATCGAATCGCGGCGCACGAACGCTTCTTCGCCGTCCTTGCCGAGCACGAAGGTGCCGTTCGTGCTCTGATCGATGAGCATGAATTTATTGCGGTTCATCTCGACGCGCGCATGCAGCCGCGAAATCAGATTGCCCTTGACGACCAGATCGTTTTCCTCGGCACGGCCGATGGTGATGTTGGCGCGGCCCTTCGTCCACCAGCACTTCCTGTCCCTGATAGCGCAGGCGCAGCCGCTGGATCTTGTTCGCCCGCTCACGCTCGCGCGAAGTGATGGCGATCGCGGGCACCATGCTGGTGATATCCTCGGTCTGCCACAGCACCTCGAACAAGCGCCACTTCGCTGCTGCGTCCCTTCAAGGTGGCGATGTCGATCTGGCGCACCGAGGCGCGCCAGTCGCTCGACAGGTGTTCGACCATGGTCGCCGTGGTGATGATCTGGCCGGCCTTGGCCTGGCTGGTCATGCGGTTCGCCGTGTGCACGGCCGAGCCGAAGATATCGCGATTCTCCTGCACCACCGGGCCGAAGTTGCAGCCGATGCGGATGGCGACGGTCTGTTCGTCGACTTTGAGCTGGGGATGCAGCACGATTTGCTTCTGCATCTGCGCGGCGGCGTTCAGGGCATCGTCGGCGGTCGGGAAGGTCGCCATGACCTCATCCCCCATGGTCTTGATGACCGTGCCGTGATTCTGATCGGTGGCCGCCCGCATCACATCGATGCAGATGCCCACCATGTCGCGCGCGCGCAGATCCCCCAGTAGCTCATACAGCTTGGTGCTGCCGACGACATCCGCGAATACGATGGCGAGTTCGATTTCTTTGCCCATGTCACGGCCATTATACTTAATCCGGCGCTCGCGGCCTTAGGCCGTTTATGCAGCAATCCCCTGATTCAGGATCGGAAGCGCCGAATACAGGGTTTCGGGCACCGCGTCCGGGCGTGCCGCGACCTCGGACAGGAAGCGCCGCCAGGCACGCGCGCCCTCGCGTCCGGCCATCAAACCATGCATGTGCCGGGTGATCGAGTGCAGGCGTATGCCCCGCCGCGCGCAGACCTTGGCGTAGGACACCACGCGCTCGATGATCTCCGGGGGCTCCGGAACGCGCCCAGGCCGGATCGATCATGGCCCGCTCCAATTCCGCCAGCAGCGCCGGACGATGATAGGCGGCGCGGCCGAGCATGACCCCGTCGAGCCCCGCCGCCACATGGCCGCGGATTTCCGTGCACTTGCGACAACCCGCCGTTCAATACCACGGTCAGCTCCGGCCGCTCCCGCTTGAGCCGGTGCACGTAGTCGTACTTGAGCGGCGGAATCTCGCGATTCTCCTTGGGCGACAGGCCGCCCAGGATGGCGGCGCGGGCGTGCACGATCAGCGCCGCGATGCCGGCTCCCGCGACGGCATCGACGAAGGCGGCAAAGAACTCATAGTCGTCGCGATCGTCGATGCCGATGCGGCATTTCACGGTGACCGGCAACGGCGTTGCATCCTGCAGGGCGCGGACGCAATCGGCGACCAGCGCGGGCTTGAGCATGAGGCAGGCGCCGAAGGAACCGTTCTTGACCCGGTCGCTGGGACAGCCCACGTTGAGATTGATCTCGGCGAAGCCCGCGGCCGCGCCGATCCGCGCCGCCGCCGCGAGTTCCTTCGGATCGCAGCCGCCCAGCTGCAGCGCGACCGGATGTTCCGCCGCACTGTGCTCCAGCAGGCGGCGCGCATCGCCGCGCACCAGCGCCGTCGACACGATCATCTCCGTGTACAGCAAGGCGTGCGGCGCGAACAGCCGGTGCACGTAGCGGCAGTGGCAGTCGGTCCAGTCCATCATCGGGGCGACCGATAGTCTCCGGTCGATCGAAGCGGCCTTTTTCTCGGGGGAAATGGCTGATTTTCGAGTGCTTTCCATGCTGAGCGTTTCTGCGATATTTCTGCGTATTCGCGCGAGTTTGTGAGTTGCCGGACAGGTATGAAGGGGACAAGAATACCCTGTCTCCCCGGGTGCGTCATGCCAACGATCAAAACCTCCAAGCAAGCCAGGAACCACGATTCACGGCCTCCAACCGGGTTGCCTGTTCCGACGCGAACCGAGAGCTACTGTTCCCCAACCCAAAGTGATCTAGCTGCGATGCGGCAACCAGTCGCTCGCCGCCTGTTTCCGATGGACGATCAAATCGAGCGAAGATTGACCCGCTTCGAGAGTTCTTCCGCGGTCTCACGTCGCTCGCTGTAGCGATCCACCAGATAAGGCGCGACATCTCGCGTCAAGAGCGTAAATTTGACGAGTTCTTCCATCACGTCCACGACGCGCTCGTAATAGCTCGAAGGCTTCATGCGTCCGGCGGCGTCGAACTCGAGAAATGCCTTGGCGACGGAGGATTGATTGGGGATGGTGATCATGCGCATCCAACGGCCCAAGATGCGGAGTTGATTGACCGCGTTGAAGGACTGCGAGCCTCCCGATACTTCCATGACGGCGAGCGTCTTGCCCTGGGTCGGTCGCACCGAGCCAATGCTCAAAGGAATCCAATCGATCTGCGCCTTCATGATGCCGGTCATGGCGCCATGCCTCTCGGGCGAGGTCCACACCATGCCCTCGGACCAGGCCGCGAGATTCCTTAACTCTTGCACTTTCGGATGATTTTCCGGATGTCCGTCGGGCAGCGGGAGTCCTTCGGGATTGAAAACGCGGGTCTCGGCGCCCAAGGCGTCCAGCAGCCGTTGCGCCTCGAAAGTCAGCAAACGACTGAAGGAGCGCTCGCGGAGCGATCCGTAGAGCAACAAGATGCGCGGCGGGTGCGTCGAACCGGCAACCGCCTTGAAATCCGACCCCTCGGGTGTCCTAAACAGCGCTGGATCAACGTTGGGGAGTTCAGGAAGCGTTGACACGCCGGCCTTCCGAATCAATGAGGGGTTCGCCGTCCTCCTTGGCAAAGGGGCCTTTTTGCGGCAGCGGGAGGATGTCGAGTACGGCTTCGGAGGGTCGACAGAGCTTGACGCCCCACGGCGTGATGACGATCGGTCGATTGATCAGGATGGGAGACTTCAGCATCTGGTCGATCAGGTCACTGTCGGTCCAGCGGGCAGATCCCAGCCCCAACTCGTCATAAGGCGTGCCTTTCTGGCGAAGAAGATCACGCGGACGGATGCCCATCCGCGCGATGAGCGATTCGAGCGTCGCGCGATCCGGAGGCGTTTTCAAATACTCGATGATGGTCGGCTCAATGCCCGTGTTGCGGATCAGCGCCAAGGTGTTGCGCGAGGTCCCGCAAGCCGGATTGTGGTAGATCGTTACAGGTGTGGAATCAGACACGAGCGGCCTCGGCGTGTTCAGTGGATGAAGCGGCAGATTGGACATCGGGAGTCGCAGCCACCGGCTTGGGTACCGGAAATAACAAGCGGCCGAGGCCGTAGGCCGCGATCGCGCCGATGAGCTGGGCGGCGATGAAGCCGGGAGCGTCGACGGGACGGATGCCGGAGAACGTATTGGTCAGCGAGCGGGCGATCGTGATGGCGGGATTCGCAAATGACGTCGATGCGGTAAACCAATAGGCGGCGCCGATCCAGCACGCCACCATCCAAGGCGCTTGCTCCGCTCGACGGTGGCCAATCACAACCAGGAGCAGACCCAACGTGGCGACCGCCTCCGCGAGCCACTGGGCGGGACCGCTTCGAACGTGAGTGGATGCCTCCACCAGGGGGAGTTCGAACATGAGGTGCGCAAGCACGGCTCCTGCGCAGCAACCCGCGATTTGCGTCAGTGTATACGCGCCGGCATCACGCCACGAAAGCCGTCCTCGAAGCGCCTCGATGCCGGACACGGCTGGATTGAAGTGGGCACCGCTGATGGGACCCAAGAGAGTAATCAAGGTGTACAACACCGCCACCGTCGCGCCCGTATTGGCCAGCAGCGCAACGGCCGTATTGCCGCCTGACAGGCGCTGCGCCATGATGCCGGAACCGACGACAGCGGCCGCGAGCAAAGCCGACCCTAAGCCCTCAGCAAGCAGTCGGCGAGATAGGGGTTCAGTGGCGTGCATGGCGTGCATGGCGTTCATGCACTTCGACGCCTCGCCTGCACCGCGATCGGCCTGCAGTTCTCATCGCACGCTTCGTCTGCTTGGCTACAGCACTCATCGGTCAGGAAGCCGACCAAACCCCGCATGCGATCGAAGCAGGTGCTGTAGTAAAGGAATCGCCCCTCGCGGCGTGCCGACACGAGTCCCGCGTTCTGTAATTCCTTCAAATGAAAGGATAAGGTGGGAGCCGCGATAGCGAGTTTTTCAGCGAGAACGCCCGGAGTAAAGCCCTCCGGTCCGCGCTTGACCAACAGACGAAAGAGGGCGAGTCGGGACTCCTGAGCCAGCGCGCCCAGGGCTCTAACGGCTTCTATCGATTTCATATTTCTATATTTATCGAATTGATTGTTCTGTGTCAAGTTCCGCCATTGCAATTGGCCTCTACGCCGCGACAGGGCGGCGGAGCACACAGATAGGCTTTTCTGAACTCTTCCCAGGAATATCGGCGTTGGGTGGTGGCAACATCTGGCCACATCGGCGTTACTCATACTTTCCCTTACTTCGCCGGCTGCCGATCCAGGGATCGTAACGCCAGCGCTTCCGTGATTTGAGCCACGTCGATATGCGACTGGCCGCTCATGTCGGCTATCGTGCGCGCCACCTTCAAGACACGATGGTAGCCGCGAGCCGATAAGCCGAGGTGCTCCATGGCACGTTCCAAGATCGCCAGCCCAGCGGCGTTCGGTGTGCAGTAACGCTCCACCGCCGCATTGTCCAAGTGCGCGTTGCATGCCCCCTGCCGATGTATCTGTAGCTCTCGCGTCCGCGTAACGCGAGCGGCGACCTCCATGCTTGCCTCGCGGCTGCCGCTTCGCTCGCGCAGACTTTTGAACTCTAGTCGCGGAACGTGTACATGCAGATCCAGACGATCGAGCAGCGGGCCTGAAATTCGCGCGCGATAACGCTGAACTTGATCGGCTGTGCATTGACAACTATCGAGCGCATCGCCGAGATAGCCGCAGGGACAAGGGTTCATCGCCGCGATCAACTGGAAGCGCGCCGGAAAATCCGCCTGCCGCCCCGCGCGCGAAATCGTAATCGCGCCGGCTTCCAGCGGCTCGCGAAGCACTTCCAAGACGCGCCTCTCGAATTCCGGCAGTTCATCGAGAAACAGTACGCCATTATGGGCCAGGGAAATCTCTCCCGGCCTTGGGGTGACACCTCCACCGACGAGGGCTGAGGCCGAGGCCGTGTGATGCGGACAGCGAAATGGCCGCGAGCGCCACTCGCTCGGCTTCAGCGGACGGCCGGCAATCGAGCGTAGGGTCGCCACCTCCATAGCTTCCGCATCGTTCATAGGCGGTAGGATGCCCGGCAGACGCTGTGCAAGCATGCTCTTCCCCGCCCCCGGAGACCCTATCAGCAACAGACTGTGCTGACCCGCGGCGGCAATTTCCAGAGCGCGCCTGGCATGCGCTTGGCCGTACACATCACACAAGTCAGAGAGCGCAGTCGGCGCTACAGAAAGTGGCTCCGCTCGATAACGCCCCAGGCGGCCGGCACCGCCGAAATGAGCGCACACTTCCCGAATGTGTCTCGCCGCGATCACCTCGCAGTCCTTGACAAGCGCGGCCTCGGCAGCATTGATGTGGGGCACGACCACCGGGTGCCGAGCGACGGAGGCGGCGAGAGCCGCCGGCAGCAATCCCCTCATCGATCGCAATTCACCGCTCAACGATAGCTCGCCGTAGAGTTCACATGCTTGCAGTTCGGAACGAACGTCGGTCAGCTGATCGGAAGCGCTAACGATGCCAATCGCAATGGGAAGATCGAAGCGGCCGCCTTCCTTGGGAAGGTCGGCGGGAGCAAGATTGACGGTGATGCGCCCGGAGGGGAATTGAAAATCGGAGTTAGTGATGGCCGCCCGCACGCGATCCTTGCTTTCCTTCACTGCGGTTTCAGGCAGTCCGACGATGTTGAAGGCTGGGAGCCCGTGGCCGATGTCGACTTCGACCCGCACCTGAAGTGCGTCGATTCCGCGCTGTTCCCGGCTAAGTACGGTGGAAATCGGCATCCGATGCCTTCCGACTCATGAGTGGTTGAATGTGTTATGCAAGACCGCGAGGAATCTATCTGAGCACATGTTAGCCTGAAGTGCGGCGTAGATAACCGTGGCTAGCCTGTGCAAACAACGAATTAATAGCGTTTCGCCGGGGCGCGTAAAGGGCTTGACCGCGCAGCCAAGCGGCCCGTCTGCCGTGTCTCGTGCTAAGGCGACAATGGTCGCGGCGACATACAATGTCTCCATGAACCAACCCAATCCCGCTCTCGACACGACACTCTCCGAAGGCGATTTGCATGAATGCATGCGCGTGCTGCGCGCAATCCGGGCCGATCGTTCGCACCTCGACACGCCTCACCCAGGAACACCGCCGTGAGTTGCTGACGCTCGCCGGCCTGGTCGCGAAGCCCGAGGGGCACGAGTTGGTGAAGATGAGGAAGGCATTTCGACGCGCGGAGCGCGAGGCCTCGAAGGAGCACGACCGCAAGGTGATCGAGCAGGCCGGGCTGCGCATCCAACGCCGATCCGCGGTGTATGCGCCGATCTGGCTGGAGCGGCCCAAGCCCGAGAGCCCGGAGGACCGGGCCGAATTCCGCCGGGAGCGCGCCTGTTATGTCTGCAAGAAACCCTTTGCGAAAATGCATCGATACTACGACTCCATGTGCGATGGCTGCGGCGACTTCAATTATGCCAAACGCGAGCAGTCGGCCGATCTCAACGGCCACTATGCGCTCGTCACCGGCGCCCGGGTCAAGATCGGTTTTCAGGCCTCCCTCAAGCTGCTGCGGGCCGGCGCGCACGTCATCGTCACCACACGCTTTCCCGTCGACGCGGCCGACCGGTACTCGAAGGAGCCGGATTTTCCGGTCTTTAGCGAGCGTCTGCAGATCCACGGTCTCGATCTACGGCACGCGCCGAGCGTCGAGCTGTTCACGCGATTCCTGGCCGAGCGACTGCCACGGCTCGACCACATCGTCAATAACGCCTGCCAAACCGTGCGACGCCCGGCCGGTTTCTTTCAGCACCTTCTGGCGAGAGAAGCCGAGCGGCTCACCGCGCTTCCCGCAGCCTGGCGCGGTTCGCTCGCGAGTCACGACGAGTTGCGCCGGACCCTGGAGAGATCGCAGTCGCACCATGACGGCGCGCTGCTCGCGGCGGCCTCGCAGTTGCACGGCGAGGGGCTCCTGCACAGCGCGGCGCTCTCGCAGCGGCGCTATCTGGATGAAGACTTTCTCGACGGCGAGGCCCTGTTTCCCGCGGATCGATACGATGAGGATCGGCAACAGATCGATCTGCGCGAGATCAACAGCTGGAGGCTGCGCATGCATGAAGTGGAGACGCCCGAGCTACTGGAGGTGCAGCTCGTGAACGCCATTGCACCGTACATTCTAAACGCCCGGCTGAAGCCGCTGATGCTGCGGACAGCGGGGCGCCACAAGCATGTGGTCAACGTCAGCGCCATGGAAGGCCAGTTCTACCGCACCACCAAGACCGACAAGCACCCGCACACCAACATGGCGAAGGCGGCGCTCAACATGATGACGCGCACCAGCGCGCCGGACTTCGTGAAGGACGGCATTCACATGAACGCCGTCGACACCGGATGGGTGACCGACGAGGATCCGGCAGTTCACGCGGCCCGCAAGGCCGAATTGGGCTTCTCGCCGCCTCTGGATATCCTCGACGGCGCCGCGCGCATCGTCGATCCGATTTTCTCGGGGCAGCTCACAGGCGCGCACCTGTGGGGCCAGTTCCTTAAGGACTACAAGCCGGCGCCCTGGTAGGCCCCACCGCAGGCCACGATGAAGGCTCCGGCGACAAACTGCCTCACAAGGGCTGAGCTAAAAGCCCAGCGTCAATTGCGGATGATCGGCGGCGGGCGGCCGGAAAAGATCAGTGGCCAGAGCATACCGGTCTTCGGCCGCATCGAAACCGCACTTGCGCCGCGCCAGCTCGAATCGCGTGCGCAGCAGCTCCGCGTAAGGCCCGGTGCCGACCATGCGCCGGCCGAACTGCGCATCGTAGTCCTTGCCGCCGCGCGTCTGGTTGATCAACGACATCACATGCTTGGCTCGGTCCGGGTAGTGTTCGATCAGCCACTCGCGGAACAGAACTTTCACTTCATGGGGAAGCCGCAGCAATACATAACCGGCGCTGCCGGCGCCCGCGTCTTTGGCGGCCGCGAGAATATCTTCCATTTCGTGATCCGTAATGGCGGGGATCACGGGCGCGACCAGCACCCCCACGGGAATTCCCGCCTGGGCCAGCTCCCGGACCACCCGCAGGCGGGCCTGCGGCGAGGCCGCCCGCGGCTCGAGCGTGCGTTTGATGTCGTTGGTCAGCGAGGTAATGCTGAGCATCACCTGCACCAGCCGGTCTCGGGCCAGATCACTCAGCAAATCGATGTCGCGCACCACCAACGCACTCTTGGTGACGATCGTCACCGGGTGCCGGCAGCGGGCCAGAACCTCGAGGATGCCGCGGGTAATTCTCAGCCGCTTTTCCAGCGGCTGGTATCCATCGGTGTTGATGCCCAGGGCGATGGGCCTGCAGTGGTACTTCGGCTTGGCCAGTTCGGCCTCGAGAATTTTGACGGCGTCGGCCTTGTAGAACAGCTTGGTTTCAAAATCCAGCCCGGGCGACAGGCCAAGATAGGCGTGAGTCGGGCGCGCGAAGCAGTACACGCAGCCGTGACTGCATCCGCGGTAGGGATTGATCGATTGGTCAAAGCCAACATCGGGTGAATCGTTGTGACTGATCACGCTGCGCGCGTGATCGGGGAGAACCGTCTCGCTGAGGTGCTCGACGATCTCCTCCTCGTACCAACCGTCATGCGTTTGTTCGCGCGAGGTGGCGTCGAAGCGCACGGCGGGATTCGAGACGGCGCCCCGGCCCTTGAATTTTTGACGGCCCATGAAGCTTCGATTCATGGCCAAACTCTACGCGCCGGCCGGGCCACCGTAAATCCAGTACCGGCGGCCGCTCAACACTGTATATGGCCGAGCCGCCCGCTCCTCGCGCCTCCTGTAGGACGTGCGAGGACAGCCGCACGCGCGATCTGCCGCTCCCGCCAAGACCCCGCCGGCACCGAAAATGACCACCAAGATGACGAGTCGAGTGATTCGTCGAATGCTCCCAAGGAGGCCACGATGAAAGTACTTGCCAGCTTGCTCATTGCAGCATCCATGCTGTCCGCTTGCATCAGCAGCAGCGATCCCTCGCCGCCGGCGAAGACCACCGTGGTCGTACCTCAGAATTCGGGAACGACGGTGGTGTGCCAGGACGGATCCAAACCGCCCTGCAACTGATCGGTGCCGTGCAGGCCACCGGCCGATTGCTTTTTCTCGAGGCGCCGGACGTGAACCCATAGCTGGCCGGCGAATATGACTCCGGCGCTGTGGATGGGCAGCCCCGCCGCGGCGAGCGACTCTGCGGCCCAAGTGTTGCAGGTATGGAAGGCGGAGTAGCGCGGCGTCGCGGCGAAATACAAGCTGCCTTCGTAGGGGCCGCTCCTGTAGGGCTTCAACGCGCCGCCTTCACGGCCCGCGGATTGCTCATCCAAGGATCGGCGGATAAAGGCCTGCGCATCGCGCGCCTGCTCTTCGCTGACGGCCAGAGCGGCCACGTGAACAGTTCCGAAGGCCTCTTGCGGCGAGGAGCTCAAGCCGGTCGCGAGAATCATTCCCCGCCCCGGCCATAGTGCATCCAGCAAGACCGACGTATTGCGGTGCTTTGCCAGCAGATAATGCCGGTCTCCGAATCCGAAAAACAGGTACCGCATTTCGGGAAATTGCCCGGCTACGGAATTCAGGGACGGCTGTATATCGGCCGCCGCGAAGCCGACATCGATGTGCCAGCCGCGCCGCACAACGTAGATGACCGTGGATTCCACGGAGCCGGCACCGGCCGCGTCGGCGCCGCGCGATTCTTGCGGCGCCGCATCCCGTGCTGAGCCTACATCTTGCGCCGAGCCTGCCTTCTGCGCCGTGCCTGCATACGGCAATAGTGAGGCAAGCAGCGCCGCCCACAGGTAGCTTCGGCCGCGCAAAGCTATCGGCAATCGTTCATTTGCCCGACACCAATCCGAACCGCTGCGCGATCAGCATCAATTGCAGAGCGCTGTCGGCGCCGAGCTTCTGCTTGATCGACGATTGGTGATTGGCCGCAGTCTTCGGGCTCAGGCCCAGGCGCTCGCCGATTTCCTCCACGCCGTACCCCTGCGTCAGCATCCGCAGCACCTCGAGTTCCCGGGTCGACAAGGCGCCGGCGAGTTCGTTTGCCGCCGAGGACTGCTTATTCATCGCCATCTCGACGTCCGGGCTCAGATAACGCCGGCCGGCGGCCACGCAGCGCACGGCTTCTACCAGCAGGTCAGGCGCGCTCGCCTTGCTCAAATAGCCGCGTGCACCGGCATCGATGGCGCGGCTTGCGTAGATCCCGTCATGGTACATGCTGAACATGAGCACGCATGCGTCGGGTCTGCGCGCGATGATTCGCCTGAGAATTTCTATTCCGCTGACTCCCGGCAACCCAATATCGAGCACGACGACGTCCGGCCGAAGCTCGGCGTCGAGGCGCATGGCATCCGCGGCGGTCGCCGCCTCGCCGGCCACAACCAGGCTATTTTCGCGTTCCAATAAGCGCCGATAACCCTCGCGAACGACCGCGTGATCATCGACCAGGAGCACGCTGATCCGCTCGGCTGCCGGGGTACTCACCGCCGGCCTCCGCACAGGGGGAGCGAGGACATGACCTTGAAACCCGCGCCGCGCTCGCTCGCCAGCGTGATCGATCCGCCCAGAGCGGATACGCGCTCGCGCATTCCGATCAGGCCCAAGCCGGCCCGGGGCGCCGGCAAGTCGGCGCCGCAACCATTGTCGGCGACGAGAATGTCGACCCTTGGCGCCAGATCGGCGGTGCGCACGGACACAATCCGAATCTCGGCCTTCGTGGCCCGGGAATGACGGGCGATGTTGGTGAGCGCTTCTTGCACGAGCCGATATACCACCAGTGCGCGGGCTTCGTCCAGAATCTCCAAGTCGGCGTCGATCGACATCTCTATGCTGACCAGCGGGAGCCGCGAGCGCCACTCGCCGACACAGTGCTCGAGCGCCGCGGTGACACCCAGGTCATCGAATCCCACGGGCCGCAACTGGCGGATGAGACCCGCCACCACCCCATAGACCCTGTCGACACTGGCGATCATCGAACGCGCCGCCTCGCGTATCCCGGCGTGGCCGGCCGCCGTATCACGGATCGACACCGCGTCGAGCTTGATGACGTTCAGATACTGGCCGAGTTCATCGTGCAGGTCGCGCGCCAGGGCTTTGCGCTCGTGCTCCTGGATGTCGACGTATTGCTGCGCGAGCCGCTGATTTTCCGCGAGCGCCTCGGCCAGCCGTGCCTCCGCGGTGGTGCGCAGGCGAAGCTGGCGATTTGCCTCGAAGTAGCGGCGCGAGGAGAACCAGATCAAGCTGACCGCGATGACCAGCAACACGCCGGGAATCTCGTCCAATTGCAGGCGCTCGTGCGGGCGCGTCCATCGGAGCAGCGCCTCACTGAGATTGAACTTTGCACAGAGGAACGCCGCGGCGATCGCGATGAGGACGATGAGCACGATGTCGCGGCGGGCCGAGATTTTGCGGCCCGTCTCCTCGCCGGCGGTCATCTTGGCGGTCATCACGCACCCTTCGCATGGCCCGGCGGCTGCCGGATTTCCCAAGGATAGTGCCCTTCTCCCCGGAAGTGCCAGCTATTAGACCGGTTCACAGGGGGTCTGGGGAGAGTAAGGGGCTGGACGCCAACGGGGGAGAGCAGTTGGCGTCCAGCCCCTTACTCTCCCCAGGCCCTTCGCATTGGGCCGATATACATCATCAGCGCGCAGAGGGAGCAGGTCCGGTGCCTTTTGGCGCCGTGTGTCGAGCGGTACGAGAATTCGCCCGGTCAACATCATCCGGGCCGACGTACTACCCCTTTCGCGGAGGTTCGCGCAGGTACGGGAAGTCCTTGGTCGAGCGCGGCTCGGCGATATGAAAGCCCTGGGCGTAGCCGATTCCGAGCCGGCCCAGCTCCGCCAGCACGTCCGCCGATTCCACCCGCTCGGCGATGGTTTGAATACCCATGGTCTTGCCGACCTGGCTGATCGCCTCCACCATGCTGCGATCGACCCGGTCGCGCGTGACGTTCTCGACGAACTGCCCGTCGATCTTCAAATAGTCCACCGGCAGCGTCTTCAAATACATGAACGAGGACAGGCCGCTGCCGAAGTCATCCAGCGCAAAGTGGCAACCGCGTGCCTTGAGCTCGCGCATGAAATACACCACATTGCTCAAGTTGGCGATGGCGGCGGTTTCCGTGATTTCGAAGCACATCGCGCCCGCCGCCAGTTCACTGTTGCTGAGCTCCGCGATCAGGTACTCGAGAAAACGCTCGTCGTTGAGTGAAGTGCCCGACAGGTTGACGGCGATGGTGAAGGGCTTGACTCCCGACCCGATGCGATGCACCAGCCGGTCGAGCGCCTGCCGAACCACCCATCGGTCGATCGACGGCATGACGTTGTAGCGCTCCGCCGCCGGAATGAATTCGGCCGGCGCCACCAGGGCGCCCGATTCGTCCCGCAGGCGCAGCATCAGCTCGAAATGCTCGCGCTCGTGCAGCGTCGAACCGATGGGCACGATGGGCTGGTAGAACAGCTCGAAGCGGCTTTCATCGCAGGCCCGCGTCAGCTTCGAGACCCAGTGCATTTCGCGATGCCGCTCGGGCACATCGTCGGGCTTGTAGAGCTGCACGCGGTTGCGGCCGAGGTCCTTCGCCGAATAGCACGCGACGTCGGCGGCGCTCATGACATTGGCGACGGTCGGCGTCTCGCGGGTGATTTCGACGATGCCGATGCTCGCCCCGACCTCGAGCATGCCGTCCTGCCAGATGAACCGATAATCGCGAATGGCCTGGCGCAGCGCTCTCCGCGATGCGCAGCGCCTGATCCAGCGAGCAGCTTTGCAGCAGGATGCCGAACTCATCCCCGCCCAAGCGCGCCAGAGTGTCGCCGCTGCGCACCCGCGATTGCAGCACCGCGGTGATCTGCTTCAGCAGCTGATCGCCCGCCGGGTGCCCGCAGGTATCGTTCACCAATTTGAATTGATCCAAATCCAGATACAGCAGCGCATGGCGGCTCGCCCGCCTCCTGCCGCGCATTCTCGACGGCGGCGGTCAGGCGGTTTTCGAATTCGCGCCGGTTGATCAATCCGGTCAGGGCGTCGTGGCTCGCCTGGTAATGCAGCGCCCGGTGCAGGCGGCGCTCCTTGCTGACGTCGTGGAACACCATGACGGCGCCGATGAGATTGCCGGCGCGGTCGCGGATCGGCGCCGCCGAGTCCTGGATGGCCATTTCCTGGCCGCGGCGGTTCACCAGCACGGTGTGTTCGGCGAGCCCCAGCATCTGTCCTTCGCGCAGGCAGCGCATGACCGGGCTCTCCGCAGACTCGCGCGACGACTCATCGACGACGGTCAGCACCTCGCCGATGAGCTGAGCTTGCGCTTCGCGGTTTTCCCATCCGGTCAGGCTTTCGGCGACCGGATTCATGTAGTCGATGCGCCCGTCGGAATCGGTGGTGATGACGGCATCGCCGATCGATTGCAAGGTGACCTGGGCGCGCTCCTTGGCCTGAAATACCGCGGTTTCCGCCTTCTTGCGTTCCGTGATGTCGGTGAGCGTCCCCTCGTAGCCCGTGACCCGGCCCTGCTTGTCGCGCACCACCCGGCTCGAGTCCATGACCACGAGCATGGAGCCGTCCTTGCGGCGCAGTACGTATTCTTCGTTGCGCAGTTCGCCCTCGCTCTCCACGCGCCGCACGAAGGTCTCGCGATCGCTGGGGTACCAGTACAGCGCCTCGGCCGGCACTTGGTACAGTTCCTCGGCCGAGCCGTACCCCATCAGGTTCACGAAGGCCGGATTGGCGACGAGAATGCGGCCGTCGCGCGCCGTCTGGTACACCCCTTCCATCATGCTTTCGAACAGGCCGCGAAATTTCACCTCGCTGTTGCGCAGTGCATCCTCGGCGCCGCGGCGTTCGATGGCGATACCGGCGATCTGCGCCATGCGCGACATCAGCTCGTGATCGCGCGCCGGCGGGATACCCGGGATGGCGCCGATACACCGCCAAAGTGCCCACCACCCGGCCGTCCGAAGCGACGATGGGCGTGGACCAGGCGGCCCGCAGCGCGGCGTGCTGCGCGGCCTCGCGGCGAAATTCCCAGAGCGCGTCGGATGTCGATGTCGGCGACGCCGACGTGGCGCGCCAGGTACACCGCGGCGGAACAGGAACCGTAACGGATGCCGACGGGGGCGCCGTCCATCGCCGCCACGAATTCGCGCGGCAGATTCGGCGCCACGCCGAAGTTCAGCGCCTGCCGTTCATGATCCAGCAGGTTGATGGCGCAATGAGCTCTCCGCCATGACGCGCTCGATCAGCTCGCAAATCGACTCGAGCGCCGAGGTCAGCGGCGCATTGGCGGCGATTTTCTCGAATACCCGGCGCTCGCCCGCCGCGATGGCATCCGCGCGCTTGCGCTCGGTGATATCGGTGATGCTGGCGCGGATCAGCCGCCGGTTCGAGCTCGGCAGGCGCACGAACCGCACCTCGCAGGGCATGGTCTGCCCCGTCGAATCGCAGTGCGCCCACTCGAACACCGGCACCTCGCCCGCCAGAGCGCCTTCGATGAAGCCGCGCGGCCGCCCGAAGGAGAGCGTGCCGTCGGGCTGCTCCGCGGGACTGATCTTGTCCGGTCCGCTGGCGAGCAATGCCTCGCGGGGCATCTTGAAAAAGCGGCATGCGTTGTCGTTGACGTCGACGAATTTGCCCATGTCGACGTCGAACACCACGATCACCTCCGGAGCATGCTCCACCAGCGTACGGTAGCGCGCTTCGCTTTCGCGCATCGATTGCTCGGCCAGATGCCTCTCGGTGATGTCGCGGATGCTGACGATGTAGCCGTCGCGCCAATTGAGCTTGGCCTTGCTGACGGCGATCTCCACCGCGACGCGATTGCCGCCCTTGGCGCGGCCCCAGGTCTGATGCGCCGCCAGGTCCACGTGCGTGTCGTCGATCTTGGCGGCGAAACGCTCGAGAAAATCGCCGCTGTCCGGCGGCGATGTCGGGCAGCAGGAATCCGAGCGAGCGGCCCAGGATCTCCGCCGGCGAATAGCCGAAGATACGCTCGCCGGTGGGATTGAAGGTTTCGATGTGGCCGGCGTCGTCCACCGTGACGATGGCGTCCTTGACGTTGTCGAGGATGGCCTGCAGATGCGAGGCGGTCTGCTCGCGAATCTCGCGCGTGAGCGCCTGTGCCTCATCGGACATGAGCTGCATGGAGCGCACGACGCCGCGCCGCTCGGCGTCGATCCGGTCGTAGTGCGCGCTGACGGTCTTGAGCAGCGAATCGAGATCCAGCTCGCCGCCGCGGCCTCGCGCCTCCGCGATCTGGCGCTCGAGCAGGGGGTTCAAGGCAGTCGGCCGGCTGTGTTGGCTCGCTACGAATTGCGGCCGCGGTATCGCGTGACAAGTCCCTGATCTCCCGCACTTGAATCTACGGCGCCTCATGGCACCGAAAATGCAGTAGATGTTAGGGAGATCCCGCAACGGCGGCGTGACGGGCGTCTCGGTTCGGCCAATAATCGGTTAAATAATGGGTTGCGCGCTGCCGGCATCACGCCTGATCCACCGTTTCGCGCTCCGAACGCTTGCGGTCGTTTTCGCGCAAATTGCGCTTGCGCAGGCGAATCGGACGTGGGAGTCACTTCGATGAGCTCGTCGTCGTCGATGAACTCCATCGCCTGCTCGAGCGAGAAGCGGATCGGCGGCGTCAACACCACGTTCTCGTCCTTGCCCGCGGCGCGCATATTGGTCAGTTTCTTGCCCTTGAGCGGATTCACGACCAGATCGTTGTCGCGATTGTTGAGGCCGATGATCATGCCCTTCGTACACCTCTTCCCCGGGACCGATGCACAGCCGGCCGCGCTCCTGCAGGCTGAACAGCGAGTACGCCAACGCCACGCCCTGACCGTTCGCGATCAGCACGCCGTTCGGACGCTGGCCCAGCTCGCGCTGCACCACCGGTCCGTAGTGATCGAACACATGGTGCAGCAGGCCCGTGCCGCGCGTCATGGTGCGAAACTCGGTCTGAAATCCGATCAGGCCGCGCGACGGCACCATGTAATCCAGGCGCACCCGGCCGCGGCCGTCGGCCTGCATGTCCTTGAGCTCCGCGCCGCGGCTGCCCAGCGCCGACATGATGTCGCCCTGCGCATCGGAGTCGGCATCGACCGTGACCTGCTCGTAGGGCTCGTGCGCGGCGCCGTCGACCTGCTTGATGACCACGCGCGGCCGCGAGACCGCCATCTCGTAGCCCTCGCGGCGCATGTTCTCGAGCAGCACGCCGAGATGCAATTCGCCGCGGCCGAACACCACGAACTTGTCGGGATCCGCGGTGGGTTCCACGCGCAATGCCACGTTGTGGATGGCCTCGCGGTCCAAGCGCTCGCGGATCTGCCGGCTGGTGACGAACTTGCCTTCCCGGCCGAGGAACGGCGAGGTGTTGACCTCGAAGGTCATGCTGATCGTCGGCTCATCGACGGTCAGGCTGGGCAGCGGCTCGACCTTGGCCGGATCGCACAGAGTATCGGACACCTTGGGCTCGGCGATTCCGGCGAAGGCCACGATGTCGCCGGCGCTTGCCGACTCCACCTCGACCCGGGTCAAGCCGTGGAAACCCAGAATCTGGGTGATTCGTTCCGAGCGCTGCTTGCCTTCGCGATTGACCACCGTGACGGCCATGCCGCGCTTGATCGTGCCGCGCTTGATGCGCCCGATGCCGATGGCGCCGACGTAGCTCGAGTAATCGAGCAGCGTGACCTGCAGCTGCAGCGGACCGTCCGCATCCACGTCGGGCGGCGGGCAATGCTCGACGATGGTCTTGAACAGCGGCTGCATGTCGCCGTCGCGCACCGTCGAATCCAGGCCGGCGAAGCCGCGCAGCGCCGACGCGTAGACCACCGGGAAATCCAGCTGCTCATCGGTCGCGCCCAGCCGGTCGAACAAATCGAAGGTCTGGTCCAGCACCCAGCCCGGGCGCGCCTCGTCGCGGTCGATCTTGTTGATGACGACGATGGGCCGCAGGCCGTGCTTGAACGCCTTTTGCGTCACGAAGCGGGTCTGCGGCATGGGACCGTCCACCGCATCGACCAGCAGCAGCACGCAATCGACCATGGCGAGCACGCGCTCGACTTCACCGCCGAAATCGGCGTGTCCGGGCGTATCGACGATGTTGATGCGGTAGTCGCCCCAGGTGATCGCGGTGTTCTTCGCGAGAATGGTGATGCCGCGCTCGCGCTCCAGATCGTTCGAATCCATGACCCGCTCCTGCAGGTCCTTGCGCGCATCGAGCGTGCCGGACTGGCGCAACAGCTGATCGACGAGAGTGGTCTTGCCGTGATCGACGTGCGCGATGATGGCGATGTTGCGAAGTTTCTGAGTCACAGTGAGGCCCCGGGAAACCCACCATTATAGAGCTTCGAGGACGGCTCGCGCCTTAAGTTTCAGCGTTCGACGATGATCGGGATGGAAAACGCCCGGCTGATCGGTCATTTCATCGTGTTTGAGCGATACGGTCAAACCCAGCAGCAGCACGCCATCCGTGCGTGGGCGTCACCTTGACGGTTTGGCGATAGACCTGGCCGGCCTCCACGGCGGGCAAATCGACCTGATTCGCTCCCGGCGCAACGGTCAGTCCATCGCCGCCCGTGACTTGGATGTCCGCCGCGCTCGCGTCGATTTGCGGCATGACCGCAAGGTCGATGTCGAACGGCTGCCCGACCATCGGCCGCTGCTTGAGTTCGAACTTCAGCCTGACGGGCAGCTGGGATTTGCCCTTGGGCGGCCGCCTCGACCATGCCGGCGGTCAATTCCTCCGCGCTCGGTCCTTTCTTGGCAACCGCGGGGACACTCGCACGCGGTGGCGGCGGCCTTGGGCTGGTTTGCCGCCCCTGAATCTTGATGGCAGGCGCTGAGCGCCGCTACGATGCAGAGAGCAGTTAGGACTCGTCGGTCTTCATCATCGCCTATGATCACCAAATATGCGCGCCGTTCACAACTCGAGCGGCGGCGCGATCACGGCCGCCAGCTGATCATCGAGGGCCCGGTAGTGCTCCTCCCAGTAGCGCGGCTCGGCGAACCAGGGAAAGGCTTGCGGAAAGGCGGGGTCATGCCAGCGCCGCGCCAGCCACGCGGAATAGTGGATCATTCGCAGCGCGCGCAAGGGCTCGATCAGCGCGATTTCGCTGCGGTCGAAGGGCAGGAATTGCTCGTAGCCCTTCAGCAAATCGTGCAGCTCCGTGCGCATTTCCTGCTGCCCGCCCGCCAGCAGCATCCACAGATCTTGAATGGCGGGTCCGGTCAGACAATCGTCGAGATCGACGAAGTGCGGCCCCAGATCCGTCCACAGGATATTGCCGCGGTGGCAGTCGCCGAGAATGCGTCCGAGGCTCGCGCCGCGCCACCCTTCCGCGCGCGCCTCGATCTCATCCAGCAAGGTCATCGGTCAGATCGGCGTACTTCGTCGGCCAGATAGTCGGGCATCCAATCGCCGTCGAGCACGAAATCGCGCGCATTGCGGCCCAGTTCCTCCATGGATAAGACGCGCGCGCTCTTGAAAGCGTGCGGCGCGGCCGACCGCATGGATGCGGCCGAGAAACCGGCCCACCCATTCCCGCTCGTCGCCGTTCCCGAGTTCCGGCCAGCGGCCGCCGCGGCGCGGGAAAACGGCGTAGCGAAAGCCCTGATGGACGTGCAGGGACTCGCCCGTCGCGCAGCAGCGGCGCCACCACCGGAATTTCCTGGGCCGCCAGCTCGCCGGCAAAGGCGTGCTCCTCGCGAATCGCCGCATCGCGTCCAGCGGCCCGGGCCGATAGAACTTGGCGACCACCGGCGTCGCCATCCTCGATGCCGATCTGATACACCCGGTTTTCATAGCTATTGAGCGCCAGCACCCTGCCGTCGCAGCGATATCCCACCGCCTCGATCGCATCCAAGACGGTCTCCGGAGATAGCGTCGGAATAAGGTGCATCGTTCAATCATGGCGACGAATTCTACAGGTACGATGCCGTCACTCCTTTTTGGCGAATCACGCTGCTAGAATGCGGGCCATGCGATTGCCCCGACCTAAGTCACTGAGCGGGCTGATGCTGATCGGCTTCACGATCGTGGCCGCGCCGCTGCTGTTCGCCATCGTGAATGCGGCCGTGCAGATGAATCGCCTGTCGACCCGCAGCGAACAGCTGGTGGTTCACGGCATGCAGGGCACCCGCAACAATCAACGCATGTTCGAGGAGATAGGCGCGCTCGAGCGCACCGCGCGCCTGTATCAGATCATCGGCAACGCGCGATCTGCTCGATGTCTATGCGCGCAACCACGACCGCCTGATCGCCACCGTCAACGAGCTGCTCACGCTGCCGCTGGATGCCGAAACGCGCGACGGTGCGCGCGCCCTGGAAAACGAAGCGGAGCGGCTGCACGCAGGAGCTGAAGCACGACGCGCCGAACTCCGCGCGCATGGCGGACCTGATCAACGCCTTCCCGCAGCTCTCGGATATGGCCTCCGAGGTATCGGACCGGATCAGCGCGCAAATCGACAGCGAATTGACCAGCCTGCAGCTCGCCACTCAGCGCGCGCAGCGACAATCTGTTCTGGCGAGACGCTGCTGCTCGTGCCGATGACCCTGGCGGTGGTCGGCGTGTTCACCTACCTGTTCGGCCGGCCCATTCGCGCCATCGACCGCGCCATCAGCGAACTGGGGCGCGGCACCTTTTCGCGGCCCATCGCCATTCGCGGGCCGGCGGACCTGGAGCGTCTGGCGGCGCAATTGGAGTGGCTGCGGGGCCGCTTGCTGGATTTGGCGCAGGAAAAGAACCGATTTCTGCGACATATGTCGCATGAACTGAAGACGCCGCTGGCGAATATACGCGAGGGAACCGAACTCTTGATGGACGGCGCGGTCGGTGAGCTGCAAAGCGGCCAACGCGAAGTGACGGCGATCTTGCGCGAGAACGGCATGAAGCTGCAGCGACTGATCGAAAACCTATTGTCCTTCAGCGCCTGGCAGGCCAAGAGCGTCGGCCTGGAGATCAGCGAATTCAAGCTGCGGCCCTTGATCAAGAGCGTGCTGGAGAATCAGCAGCTGACGCTGGTGGCGCAGCGCGTGCGGCTCGACGTGCACGTCGAAGATCTCACGCACGCTCGCCGACCGCGGCAAGGTGCGCCTGATCCTCGACAACCTGCTGTCGAATGCCATCAAGTTCACGCCGCGCGGCGGCACCATTTCGATTCATGCGCGCGGCGAACGCGAGCAACTGGTGCTGGATGTCATCGACAGCGGGCCGGGGATTCCCGCGGACGAGCGCAAGCGGATATTCGAGGCTTTTTATCAGGGAAAGACGCCGCAAGGAGGCCACGTGAAGGGAACCGGAATCGGGCTGTCGGTGGTGACGGAATTCGTCAACGCGCACGGCGGCAGCATTGAGATTCTCGAGGCCAAGGCGGGGGGTGCGCACTTTCGCGTGCGTCTACCCATGCGGCAGGCGGCGACACCCCGTGAAAAAGCTCATGCCGCATAAGTTGTTGCGCGTTGCAGCATGCGCGCTCGTCATGCGGCTGGGTGAGCTCCTGCGGGATCGGCGGCCCGTTTGCCCGGCAACCGGCGGCGGCCCCGTCGGAACCGGATCATGCGCAGCAGAACTCGAGCCCCATTGCGCCCCTGCTGGACTTGATGAGCAGCCTGCCGCAGGGGGATCCGGCGCGCCAAGCGGAGCTGTTCCAGGCAACCAAGGATGCCGCCGATCTGACCCCGACCACCAGCAACAAGCTCCGCTACGCCCTGGCGCTGGCCACGCCCGGCTACAGCGGCAGCGATCCCGTCGCGGCGCAGCGACAGTTGTCGGAACTGCTGGCCAGGCCTGAGACTCTCTTGCCGGTTGAACGCTCATTGGCCCTGGTCGAACTCAAGGAGGTCGAGCAAAGGCTGATTCTTCAAGCCGAGAACAAGCGGGTGCGAGATGATGCAGCGCATGATGACGCACGCGACAAGCTGCAGGCGGCCAACCGCCGGCTGGCCGCAGAATCGGATGAAAATGTGAAGCTGCGCAAGGCTTTGGACGAAGCTCGAGCGAAACTCGAGGCGGTCACGCATATCGAGCGGTCGATCAACGATCGCGGAACGAGCGGATCGCATACGCCGTGAAAGATACCGGAGACACCCCATTGAACGCCTACTCGATCGCTGCCACGACTCCCCTCTCGTTCGGACTGCATACCGGCACACGAGAAACGCAGACACCGCAAAAGCGCAAGGCGCGCATCTTGGTCGTGGATGATGATCCCGGACTATTGCGCCTGCTGACCATACGCCTGCGCGCCGAGAACTACGAAGTCGAAGCGGTCGAAAGCGCGGCGGCGGCGCTGGCCGCGTGCGTGCGTTTCCGGCCCGACCTCGTGATCACGGATTTACGCATGGACCAGATGGACGGCATCGGCTTGCTCAAGGAGCTGCAAAGCCGCTGGCCGGGCCTGCGAGTGATCATCCTCACGGCGCACGGCACCATACCGGATGCCGTGCACGCCACGCAGAGCGGCGCCTTCGGCTTTCTGACCAAGCCGGTGGACAAGCAAGAGCTGCTGGATCATGTGCAAAAAGCGCTCAAAGTGTCCGGTTTCGCGCACGTGGATGAGGATTGGCGCTCGAACATCATCACGCGCAATCAACTGATGGAAGACAAGCTGGCGCAGGCCAACATGGTGGCCGGGACCGATGCGCGGGTGTTGCTGACCGGCGAGAGCGGCACGGGCAAGGAACTGCTGGCGCGTGCCATTCACGAAGCCAGCCCTCGGCGCAACAAGCCGTTCATCGCCATCAATTGCAGCGCAATGGCGGAGAATCTTCTCGAATCCGAACTCTTCGGCCATGAGAAAGGCGCCTTCGCAGGCGCCACCCGCTCGCAGAAGGGGTTGTTCGAGACCGCCGACGGCGGCACTTTGCTGCTCGATGAGGTCGGCGACATGCCCATGCGGCTGCAGGTGAAGCTGCTGCGCGTGCTGCAAGAGAACCAGATTCGCCCCGTGGGCGGCGCCGAACCGGTGCCCACCAATGTGCGCATCATTTCCGCGACTCATCGCGACTTGCACGAATTGATGGTCGGCGGCCAATTCCGCGAGGATCTGTACTATCGGCTGAACGTGGTGCACATCGAGATGCCGGCCCTTGGGCCGCCGCCGCGAGGACATTCCGCTGCTGGTCGCGCATTTCCTCGAGCAGATCGCCAAGGAAACCGGTCAGCGCAAGATCTACGCCCCCGAGGCCGTGGAGCTGTTGGCGACGGCCGAATGGCCCGGCAATGTGCGGCAGTTATACAACGTGGTGCGGCAAAACGTGGCGCTGTCGCATGGCGCCATCATCACCGCAGAACTGGTGCAGCAATCGCTCGGCGGCAATCCCACGCGGCTGCCCTCATTCGATGAAGCGCGCGATGAGTTCACGCGCAATTACCTGTCGCAAATATTGCAGATCACGGGCGGCAATGTCAGTCAGGCCGCGCGCCTCGCAAAACGCAATCGCACCGACTTCTACAAGCTGCTGTCGCGCCACCAGCTGCTGCCCGACGACTTCAAGAAGAGCTGAGGCTCAGCTACCTAGAACTCGGCGACGGTGGCTACGACGTGCGCCAGCTGCCCCGGCTCGAGTTCCGGATAGATGGGCAATGCCAGCGTCTCCCCGGCGGCGCGCTCGGAATGCGGAAAATCCCCGGCACGGTAGTTCAAGTAGGCGAAGCAGGCCTGCAGGTGCAGGGGCACCGGGTAGTAGATCTCGCTGCCGATGCCGCGCTCGGCGAGTCTCGCCCGCAGAGCGTCGCGGCGCTCGGCCCGCACCACGTACTGATTGAAGATATGCCGCTGGCCCGCCGCGGCGAGCGGCGTGCGCAGCTTCGAGCCCAGCCCGGCGCCGGCGAAGGCCGAGTCGTAGTAGGCTGCGTTGCGCTGCCGTCCCCAGGGTCCAGCCGTCCAGGTATTTCAGCTTCACGCGCAACACGGCGGCCTGCAATTCATCGATACGGAAGTTGCCGCCGATCACGGCATGAAAATACTTCGGTTTGCCGCCGTGGACCCGCAGTACCCGCATGCTTTCGGCCAGCTCCGGATCGTTGGTGGTGCACAAGCCTGCGTCGCCGAACGCGCCCAAATTCTTGCTCGGAAAGAACGAAAAGCAGCCAACGTCGCCGATCGTGCCGACCCGTGTGCCGTTATTGTAGGCCGTGCCGATGGCCTGGGCGGCATCCTCGATCACCTTCAATCCGTGCCTGCGCGCGACCGCCATCAACGGATCCATATCGGCCGACTGGCCGTACAAATGCACGGGCATCAGCGCCTTGACCCGGCCGCCGGTGGCACGGTTGATCAGTCGGTCGCCCTGCGTCACGCAGTGATCACTGATGAAGGACTGCACCGCGGCAGGCGACACATTGAAGGTTTGGGGGTCGATATCGCAGAAAATCGGCCGCGCCCCGGTGCGCGCGATCGTTCCCGCGGTTGCAAAGAAGGTAAAGGGAGAGGTGATGACCTCATCGCCCGCGCCGATGTTCAGGGCCATCAGCGCGAGCAGCAGAGCATCGGTGCCGGAAGATACGCCGATGCCGGCCGACGCCCCGCAGTAGCGCGCGATCTCCTCCTCGAGAGCGTGCACGTTCGCGCCCAGAATAAAATGCTGGCTGGCGCACACCTGGTCGATGGCGGGCATGACTTCGGCCCGAATTTGGGCAAATTGAGCCTTAAGATCGAGTAATGGGACGTTTGTCATAGCTCGGTAGAATACCATTGGTGGGTGGCGGGTCATGGCCTGCAAGCGGGGGGGATTTAACATTTGTCGAAATGGGTCACGCATGAACGGATGGATTTGGCCGATAATGCCGCCTGATTTTGTCGCACTCCTGCCACGCGCGAGCGTCGCGAAGGCCACCCGCGGCCCAATGGATAGCCGATGACCCAGCCGGTCTTGTTCAAGCAGAGCTTTCTCATCGCAGTATTGGCCGGCGTGCAGGCAGTCATGCCCGCCGTGGTTGCCGTCGGCTCGCTGTACCTGACCATCATATTCTTCGGCATCGCGTTCGACCGGTCTTCCGCAGGCCATCATCATCGTCGCCGTGCTGTGCCTGATCTTGGTCCAGGCACCGCGGGAAGTGATCGACGCAGCTGACCTCGGCGCGCATTTCGGCGCGTCGCGGACGTGATTTTTCGATGGATATTGCTGCTTGCGGTCATGTTGGCCATCGGCTACGTCACCAATTCTCTCGCCGAATACCCGCGCCGAATATTTCTCACCTGGGCGGTGGTCACGCCGCTGGCGCTGATCCTCTCCACGCTGGCCATGCAGGAAGTCATGCATCACTTTCTGATGAACGCCTTCGACAACCGCAGCGCCATATTTGCCGGATACAACAACAGCAGCTTGGAACTGGCCCGGCGGCTGACGAGCAACCCGGTCATGCGCTTGGAAGTATCCGGCTTCTTCGATGACCGCAGCAGCGACCGGCTCGGCATGGAGTCCGACGCCAAGCTCGTGGGCACCTTGAGCGACTTGTCGGCCTACGTGAAGGAACACGGCACGGATGTCATATTCATCGCGCTGCCCATTCGGCATGTGAAGCGGGTCATGAACCTTCTGGACGATTTGCGCGACACCACGGCCTCGATTTACTACGTTCCCGACATCTTCGTATTCGACCTGATCCAGGCGCGTTCGGGCGAAATCCACGGCATTCCCGTGGTCGCCATGTGCGAAACGCCCTTCTACGGATACCGCGGCGTGACCAAGCGGCTGACCGACGTCGTATTGTCCGTCACGATCCTGCTGCTGTTCCTGCCGCTGCTGCTGCTGATCGCGGTGATGGTCAAGCTCTCATCGCCCGGCCCCGTCATCTTCAAGCAGCGCCGCTACGGCCTGGACGGGCGCGAAATCGCCGTATACAAGTTCAGGACCATGAGCGTGACCGAGGACGGCGCACAGATCCGGCAGGCATCCAAGACCGACAGCCGCATCACGCGCATCGGCGGCATCCTCAGGCGCACCTCCATGGATGAACTGCCGCAGCTCATCAATGTACTGCAGGGCCGAATGAGCCTGGTGGGCCCCCGGCCTCACGCGGTGGCTCACAACGAGGAATACCGCAAGCTCATCAAGGGCTACATGGTGCGTCACAAGGTGTTGCCCGGCATCACCGGCCTGGCGCAGGTGAACGGCTGCCGGGGAGAGACTTCGCAGCTCGAAGAGATGGAGGCACGGGTGAACTACGACCTGGACTACCTCAGGCGCTGGACTCCCATGCTGGACATCAAAATCATCCTGCTCACCGCGGTCAAGATATTCCGCGACGACAAGGCCTACTGAGCCGACTCTGCCGAAGCCGCCGATTCCTCGTCGGCGCCGGCCAGGTCCATGCCGGCCGTCACGAACCTATCGTGAAACAGATACCGCCCCTGCATGGGCAGCGACCTATGCGCGGCTATGGCAATGCTGCGCGTCGGATGTATCCGGAACGCACCCTCCGAGGCGCCCCACTCCGCCGCCTCAATGCTGACGTCGCGAAAATCGAGGCGTTCGCGCACCACCGGGTACTGGCATTTGTAGAAGGCTTCCTTGGCGGAGAAAATCAAGGTGACGGCGGCCGCTTGCTCCGCCGCCGCCAGCGACCGAACCCAGGCAATTTCGATCGGCACACAGATGCGCGGCCAGATCTCGACCTTGATGTCTCCGACCACCTCGCTATCGAGCCCGAGCGCGCCGACGCGTCTGCGCAGGGCAACCGCCGCGGCGCAGAATCCCGCGGTGTGGGTAATGCTTCCGGCCAGGCAGTCGGGCCAAAGCGGCTGCCTCTCATCGCCCACCCGAATCGGGAACTCAAAGATTCCGAACTCCGCCATAGCGCGCCGGGCGCATAGGCGCCCCGCCGCATATTCCTGCGCCCGTTGAGGGATGGCCCGCCCCAGCTGCGCCGCCTCGTCAGGGAGCAGCAGCCCCGGATCTCCCGGTTCGCGCAGGGTCGCAGCGGCCGCACCCGGCGAGAACAAGCCGCCCAATTGGCTCGACAAGGTGGCTGGATTCAACATATTTCTCCGCAAGATAGTTTGCCAGGATGCCGCTCGCGCTTGCCGCTGCTTTACGGCATGACGATAATGACGGATGCAAAATGTCATAGTAACCGGCGGCAGCCGCGGGCTCGGGCTCGCGATAGCCCGCACCCTCGCAGCCTCGGACTATCGCGTCATCGCGGTCGCCCGCGGCGCCACCGAAGAGTTGACCGCTGCGAGCCGGGCGGCAGCCGACGGCGGCCGTGGCGCGATCGAGTTCCGCGCCTGCGACTTATCCGACTTTGGCCGGATTGCGCCGCTGGTGAAAGCGCTGCGTGCGGACTTCGGTCCCCTCTACGGCCTCGTCAATAATGCCGGCTTGGGCACCAGCGGCCTTCTCAGCACCATGCGCGATCAGGACATCCAAAGGCTGGTGCAACTCAATACGATCTCGCCCTTGATTCTGTCGAAGTACGTCGTTCGATCCATGATGGCGCAGCGCAACGGCCGCATCATCAACATCGCCTCTATCGTGGCTTCCACCGGCTACAGCGGACTCTCGGTTTATAGCGCCACCAAGGCCTCTCTGATCGGCTTCACCCGCTCTCTGGCACGCGAGGTTGGGCAGCTCGGCATCACGGTGAACGCGCTCGCACCCGGCTTTGTCGCCACCGAAATGACGCAGGACCTGGAGGAGTCGCAACGCCAGCAGATCGCGCGACGCAGCGCCTTGAAGCGCATGCCCGATCCCATCGACGTGGCGCGCAGTGTCGAATTTTTGCTGGGGGACGGCGGGCGCAACATCACCGGCACGACCCTGACGATCGACGCCGGCAACACGGCCTAAATTAGGCAATCCACTCCCGACGGGCTGATCAACTGGATTGTCCATCCACGGCCGACGGCCCCTTTTGCGACTGACGGCCGTTGATACTGCGTAGATATTGGGCGAGGGCTTGAACTTGAGCGGCCGGGATGGGTGCGCCGAAGGAATTGCGCATCTTCTTGATTTCCACGGTCCATTCATCCTGCGTGAGCGGGGGTTGACGCAGCACCATGCCTGCCGAGTGGCAGATCAGGCAATTGGCATTGGCGATGACCGCGCCGTTACCCGCGGGAAACGTGATCTGGCTGGCGGGCAGGTCAACACTGACCTTGACCCACTTTGGGACCGAACCCATGCCTGCTTCTTTCGCCGCGGGCTCGGAATCGACTGTGCGCGGCCACGCCAGACCGGCGGCCAGCGCGATCCCCAGCAAGACGGGGACCGCCGAGTTCAGATCGAAGTTGCGCAGGCGCGTATTCATGATTTCCCCCTTCGATGATTAGGCCGCTTGCACGGACACCGACTCGATCACGTTGCGCATGAACCCGGCGCCGTTCCAGTTGGGATGATCGGGCTGCGCGTTGCCTGCCGAATTCACCGCCTTGATCATCAACTTGCGCGAACCCGGGGACGCAAGGCGCAAGGGCACTTCCCACTGCCGGAAGCTGTATTTGCCGTGATCCGTCCCGAGCCGGGCATCCTCCCAGCGACCGCCGGAATCGGCGGAGAACAGTACTTTGGCGAGCCCGGTGTCACCGCCGAAAGCGATGCCTCGCACGATCGTCGCTTGTCCGACCTTCAGGACCGCGCCGTCTTGCACGTTGGTGAAGAATGACCGCGGCAGCATCCGATTGATGGGCACCATCTTCACGTTCTTCTGGCCTGGCACGACGTTGGCGAACGGCGTGTCGGGAATGAGGTACGCCTTGGCCGTCCAGAAGTTGTCGTCGGGTTTGTCCAGCACTTCGATGTCGTTGAGCATCTTGACCCAGTAGGTTGCATACCAGCCGGGCACCACCAACCGCAATGGGAAGCCGTTCAAGAGCGGTAACAGCGCTCCATTCATCGCGTAGGCAATCATGACTTCGCCGTCACGCGCATGATCGATGTCGAGCGATTTCATGAAATCGGGTGTTTGCGGCAGTACGCCGGTATCGAGTCCGTTGAAGCGCACTTGCAGCGACCCCGCCTTGACCCCCGCACGATCGAGAACATCCTTCAAACGTACGCCCTTCCAGAGGGCGTTTCCCATGGCACCGTTGGCCCATTCCCCTCCCGGCACGCGCGGACTGAAAAAGCCGCGTGAATTGCCGGAGCACTGATTGACGGCGGCAATTTCAAACGGTTTGAAGTCGCGCGCCAGCTCATCGAGCGTCAACTGGATCGGCTGTCCAACGTGACCGCGAATGTTGAGCCGAAACGTGGCCGGATCGACCTCGGTGGGAATATTCGGCAGATGCCAGCGCACGTAGAAGCGATCATTAGGCGTAAATACGCCGTGATCGAAGACTTCGAACGGCGTTTCGAGCAACGGCGGCCGAGTGCGCTGCAACACCATGGCACTCTTCTGCGGAAAGTTCGTGACCAGGTCGCGCCGGCCGTTGACGAAGGGAAACTCGAGGGTGGCTGCCGTGGCAGTCCATGCCGATGCACCGAAGAGTCCCATCAAACCAGCCCCGCCCGCATGAGCGAGAAATCGCCGGCGTGACAGCAGCGAGCGCGGCACATTGGATCGTGGCATGAGATCCTCCGAGTGTTCCTTGCAGAAACTAGACTTGAAAGATATAGACCACAAATACATTGTTAGTATCTCACCAAGGCCGGCAGCGTCAATACCGCGGCGCAGCTTTTGCATACGTCGCAGCCTGCCGTATTTCCACGTCCGCCATCCCAAGGTAAGCGTCATCCTGGAGGTCGAATTCCGCCGCGATCGCATCGTCGCGGTGGTGACGCCGCAGCACCCACTCGCGAAGGCGCGCGCGCTGCCGGTGCGGGCACTCGCCTTCCTGGAGGACTTTGACTAGGGGGAATTGCGCGCTCGCCTGCTTTGCGTAACGCTACTGTGTCTTGAATGTTTTCACAGAACTGGACACTCCATCGCTTGCGCCGGTGGCGCCGGTGGATTCCACCTTGTAGTAATAAGTGGTACTCGAATTGAGTCCCATGATGCGCACGCGGAAAATCATATCGGGATGCGAAGGATTGCGGCGATTGGGCGACTGTGCGACCTGAGTCAGGTTCATTGGCATCGGTGCCGTAGTGCACTACGCCATAGTGCAGGGTGGTACCTCCCGGATTGATGGTGGTCCAGCGAATGATCGCCGAGGTGTCAGTCGCGGATTCCAGTTCAGGGTCCACGGTAAGTTGTGCGGCTTGATGCGCCGGCACCGCCGCCGTCACGGCATCATCCGCAAACGCCCACGGCATCGAGCCGGCAGTAATCACGAATGCAAAAGTCGGCATGAAACCTTTCATAAACGTTAGGTCCGATTCCTCGATTCAGATTTTATCGCGCATTGTATTGCGCCACGAGCACCCGGTTCACCGTTGAAATCCCGAGGCGCGGAACATCTCCGCGCCTCGGGTTCAGGGTCGCCGGCTCAACAGCAACGCCGGGACAATTGCAATTTAGCGTCCCGGTGGTGTCGCAGGTTTCCTTATCGTGCTAGCCGGCGCGCTGGCCGGACTCGGCGTCGGCACGTAGCCATCCGTCTGAGTTTCCAGAAACGCCACCAGATCGTCTTCCTCGGCGCTCGTCAAACCGAGATGGCCAATGGTCATATTCTCGTTGTTCGGGTCTTCCGGCGGCGGCCAGCAGTTCACTTTCTCCACCGTTCCCGGGCGACACGCTCCGTCGACGTATGCTCCAGGATAGGCGTCGCGCGTGTTGTAGAAGTGGACGACTTCCTTGAGGCTCAACAAATAGCCGTTGTGCATGTACGCCTTGACGAAACCGGCGTAAGGCACCTTGCCTGCGTCGCGGGTTGTGGAGGTCTGGAACTTGCCTTCGAAGAACGGAAAATAATCTGCCCAGGTCTGATTTGGAGGGAGCGGCGGTCCGTAGTAGCCATCCAGGAAAAGACCCATGCCCTAGTCGACGAAGCCGATGCCCAAGGGGTTGCCGGTGAAGCCCCACTGATCCGGGAAGTTTTCCGCATACCACGGGAGGATCTTGTTCTTCGGCAGGCCGAGATTGTTGTAGGTAAAGTCGGTGAACATCGGTGCGACGTTCGTGGCAGCACCGCTGTCGGTTCCCGTGGCCGTGTTGGATCTGCCGTCGAGGTGGCAGGTATTGCATATGGCTTTGCCGCGGAACAGCTCATAGCCACGCCATTTCTTGCGCGGTGAGGGTATTGCTGCCGGCAAGATACGCCGTCAAATTTCGACGTAAACGGGCTGACAGTGGTTCCGATTTCATAGGCGGCAATGGCCTGGGCGAATTCGTCGAAGGCCTGCTGGGCACGAGTGCGATCCGAAGGGCTGAGAGTCAAGGGAGTGGAGCTGCCGCCGAGACTGGCGGCGCCTTTCGGCGTGTGGCATATCGTCGCCACATCGGCGGGCCAATTGATCTCCAGGGAGCCTGTGCCCCAGACCTGCTCGAAGAAGAATTTGTACTTGCTGAGCGAGAGCTTATAGACGATGCAGGCGGTATCCGGATTGGCCATCTCCTCGGGATCGACGGGTGGATCCTGGGCTTGTTCCGCGGCAGAGTTTTGCAAGCGGTAGCCGCTGGCGCGAGCATCCCAGAAATTGCCGCCGTAGAAATCGCCCTGGGTGGTGTTGTATTGCAGCGGGGGAAAGTACGCCGCATACACATAGCTCTGCGGATTGCGTTTGGCAATGCGATTGTTGGGGTATCTGCCGTGATTTGTAATCGGTACCGAGCCGGGATTCGATCCGCCGGTGAAGATGCTCAAGATGGATGCGCCATTTCCATATCCCGCCTCGGGATCATGGCAGTAGCTGCACGCTATATTGTTGTTGACCGACAGATTGGGATCGAAGATCTCCAGCTCGCCGAGAGTTTGGACTGCGTGAAACGGATCAAGCCTTCCCGATTTTGCCGCGACCAGGGCTTTCGCCTCGAGCGCCGCTTCTTCCGCGCGTACGCGGGCCAAGTCGGGGTCGTTCTTGATCAAACACTGAAGGTCCACTCGATTCCCCGGCAAGATGCAGGGCTTGTCTTGCGGTGGAATCGTGTAGCCGGGGGGCAAGGTTATGGCGCTCTCTGCCAGCGACGGCGGCGCATTTTGGGAGAATACTTTCTTCGAACCGATTGGCGGCAGAAGCGCGAGCGCGAGACACACGATCATCGTGGCGACAAACACGTGTAGCCTCATGACTAATCCCTCCTCAGGTTGTGTGAAATTTCCTTTGTTAAATTGTTTGGTTACCTCTTGTGGTTAGTGAACTTCCAGCGAGGGGTGAGCTTCGAGACTAGGCACGCAACTCCGCGGGCACCGGTGAGGGAGCCGCTGACGAACGAGCGGGTAATTCCGTTGCGACAGTGAGAGCGTGCCGTTGCGACAGTGAGAGCGTGCCGTTGCGACAATGAGAGCGTGCATGATGCGAGTTTGCCCTCTAGACAGCATCCCCAGAGCATCGCGGGAAGGAGAACCCATATAATCCCGTCGCTAGCTCATGTCAAGATATGTCAAGCCATATCCGCTTTGTAGTTGCTGTATGTCATCCGTAACACAGGACCCGCGCGGTGTAACACACCGGTAACCGCCCACTCAGACACTTTCGCTGAGGCGGGCGTACCGCCATTGAAATTGGACCATCACCATGACACTACCCACTCACCCTCTCGGCAACAGCGGATTGCACATCACCCGCGTCGGATTCGGCTCGTGGGCCGTCGGCGGCGGCGGCTGGTCTTATGGCTGGGGTCCGCAAGACGATGCGTCGTCTCTTGCCACGATGCGCCATGCGCTCGAGTTGGGAATCAACTGGATCGACACGGCGGCGATCTACGGGCTCGGCCATTCCGAGGAAGTGGTAGGCCGGCTGCTTCGCGAGTTGCCGCGCGCCGAACGCCCGCTCATTTTCACGAAGTGCGGCCTCGCCTGGGACGAGCGCGATCCCATGAAACCGCCGCAGCGGAACCTCCGTCCCGACTCGATCCGCCGCGAATGCGAAGCCTCGCTCCGCAGGCTCGGCGTCGAGCGCATCGATCTGTATCAATTCCACTGGCCGGACGCAGGTACGCGCGTCGAGGATTCCTGGTCCGCAGTGGTGAAGCTCATCGAGGAGGGAAAGGTCCGCGCTGCAGGCGTGTCGAACTTCGATGCGACTCTGCTCGAGCGATGCGAGGCGATCCGGCACGTGGATTCGCTGCAGCCGCCGTTTTCGCTGATCGATCGCGCGGCGGCGGAGAAGGACATTCCCTGGTGTGCGAGCCATGATACCGGCGTGATCTGCTACAGCCCGATGCAGTCCGGGCTGCTGACGGAGAGTTTCACGGCGGCACGCGTGGCGGCGCTGGCCGAGGACGATTGGCGGCGCCGCGCCGCGGAGTTCCAACAGCCGCGTCTCGGCCGCAACCTCGCCTTGCGGGATGCGCTGCAGCCCATTGCGCAACGGCATCAAACCTCGGTGTCATGCATCGCCATCGCATGGACCCTCTCGTGGCCCGGAGTGAGCGGAGCCATTGTCGGCGCGCGCACGCCGAATCAGGTGGACGGCTGGATCGGCGCCGCGGCAATCCAGCTCACCCGCCCTGATCTCGAGGAGATCGCGGAGGCAATCCGGCACAGCAGCGCGGGTACGGGGCCGGCCCACTCACGTGAATCGCGCGCGCTCAAACGCGAGGTGGCATGATGGCAAGCACAGTGAACTTCAAGCGCCCCGATGGGAAAACTATTCAAGGCTACCTGGCGGAACCCGAGCGCGCTGCCGGTGCCGCGGCAGTCGTCGTCATCCAGGAGTGGTGGGGAGTCAACCCACAAATCCGCGGCGTCGCCGACCGTCTGGCCACCGCAGGTTACATCGCGCTCGTGCCCGACCTCTACCGCGGCAAGTCCACGGTTGAGGCCGAGGAAGCGCATCACCTGATGACGGGACTGAACTTCGGCGATGCCGCCTCCCAGGATGTGCGTGGCGCCGTGCAGTTCCTGAAGACCCGCAGCGGGAAGGTCGGCGTAACCGGATTTTGCATGGGGGGCGCGTTGACTCTGCTGGCCTTGTGCATGGCCCCCGAGATCGACGCGGGCGTCGTCTGGTACGGCTGCCCGCCGCTCGAATACATCGATGCGGCCAAGATCAAGGCGCCGCTGCAGGCGCACTGGGCCACGCAGGATGAGTTCTTCCCCATCGCCACCATCGATTCGCTGCAGGACAAGCTGCGCGGCGCCGGCGTGGCCTTCGAATTCCACCGCTACCTCGCACGCCATGCCTTCGCCAACGAGACTGCCGTCGGCCCCGGCCGCATCCCCGGCACCCAGTACGATCCGGTCTGGTCGCAACAAGCGTGGGATCGCACCTTCAGCTTCTTCGGCCGGTGGCTCAATGACAGGTAGGGGCACAGCGCGTTAGCGAATGCCTGATTCGCGGGAGTTCCCCCCGGGGATGCCCATGGCCCGCGCCTGAAGCTACAGGCACCATGCCGGCGCGCTCGGCGACGGCCTACGACTGATCAGGATTTGTCGGCAGCCAAACCGCCGCGCGCGCAATCTTGCCTGACGATGCACCATGACCGGCCGCGGCGATTGCAATATAAAATACCTCGGGCTGCGTTCTGGACGCTTTGGGAACGAGCTTTACAAAGAAGCTGGTCGAGGTTTTGCCCCTTGGAAAGGACTGAATTGCTTTTCCTTGCTGCACATAATCGATGCCTGGTTTCGCCGACGCCGCCTCGGTCCACCACACAAATGAAGTATCGTTACCCAGGCGAGAGGAACGATGAACACGAATCTCCGCAAAGCGCTCTCCGGAGCGAACCGTACAGTCACTGGCGGAAACCACGGGGGAGTTGGTCGGCGCGGTAAGAGGCTTTGGGTGGTTGACATCACGCGTTACATTATTTGCGGTTTGCGATCGCGTCTCCGAAGTCTGTGACGGCGCATCGACCGCGGCATCAGCCACCGAAGCCGCCGGCAGCCCCGCGGTCATCACGCGTCGGGACGGCGCCGGTGTTGGGCCGCACGATCGCTACGGCTGCCGGAACGAGAGCATTGCTGCTGACTTTTTCTACCGACCAGACCAGCAACTGAAACCCAAGCGGTTACACAAATCAGCAGGACGCCCAATAGCGCAGTGGCCGTGAAGGACCTCGCCAGCGAGCGCTTTATGGGCGAGGATTCTAAATCATGAGCGGGCGGCAATGGCCCAGCCACCCGCCCGGTATCCAATTTATCCATCCAGGCGCGCACCGAAATTGACCGCCGCGCCCGATGCCAGGACAACCCCATCGTAAGCGCCTGCCATTGTTGTCGGCTCAGTCCCGGCGGTCGTCTCGGCACTATTCCAAAATCGCGCGCCTCCGTTGAGCGCCGGCGCTGAAAGGGGTGCGTTCCGGCAAGCAATTCGTAGGAGAGACACGCCAACGCGTAGATGTCGTCGCGCGGATCGGGTGGTCGTCCCTCCAAAAGTTCGCAGGATGCATAGGCAGGCGTCACCGAGTAGAAGGCATTTTTCGGGCGACAGCTGGCCCTCCGCAGACTGATCGGCAGAAATGCTCGATGCGCCGAAATCGAGTATCCGGACTTCTCCCGATTCGGTAATCATAATATTGTTCGGCTTCAAATCCGCATGAACAATGTTGCGGGCATGTGCGCACTCCAGCCCGGACCCGATCTCACGTATGATTTCCCATGCCTGCGGACGGGACATAGGCAACGGCTGCAATCGACTGCATCACGCTGCTCAGGAGTTCCCCCTCCAGATACTCCATCGTAAAAAAATCCAGATCGCCGTCTCGGTCCAGTTCGAATACGTTGACAATATTCCGGTGGGAAAGCATCTGCGTGCGGTAAAACTCGCGGCGTAGGCTTGCCAGCCGCTCCTCGCGGTTAGCGGCTGTCGCATGCAAAATCTTGATCGCCACGTACTGCTGAGCTTCACGGAAGACTGGCGCGGTAGCGATCCAAGGCCCTGAATACCGAGCCCTTGCCGCCGCTTCCCAATCGATCCACCAGAACATACCGATCCCGCAACACGCGGCCAATTTCAACGGGTGCGGAGGGAGTTTGATCGCTCGGTCGAAGCAGACGGGCGCTCGCCTGCGGCGGTCTAGCAGGTCGATCGTCGTGCTGTCATCGGCGATAGTCAATTGCGTGCCCATGATTTTCGGCGCACTCCTCTAAACCGACTTATCCAGAGCAGGAACGCCTGCACGTCGGTGCCACAATCGATACGGTCTACCGATTGCTGCCCGTAGTTATAGATGGTGCAAGACGTTTATGTATGTCAGACAAAGCCGCTAGTCGCACCCTCTTATTGATTCAATTTCTTGTACCCAGGGGGGGTTCGCTGCTCAATACCCAGCAACACATCCATCAGAGCGAGGATCTGTCGCCCCTTCCAGCACGCCATTGCCATGTCTGATGATCGCTCCGGCATGACCGACTGTTTCATCGTAGGCGCCGAGCAATTCAATGTCATGACCGCGTAGTTTCAGGTCGCTGAGCGTGGCATCTGGGATCCTGCTTTCGAGTTTGAGTGTATCGCTGGTTTGTCCCCAGGTTCGGCCGAGCAACCAACGAGGGGCGCAAACGGCTTGCTGCAACGGCTGCCCGAACCAGATCGCACGGGAAAAAACGGCGGCCTGAGTTTGCGGCTGCCCATCACCGCCCATCGTTCCGTAAACCATCGATCGCCCGTCTTTGAACCTCGCTGCGGCGGGGTTCAGCGTGTGGAATGGCTTTTTGCGCGGTTGCAGCGCCTGCAGGTGATTTGGATTCAAACTAAACGATGCGCCGCGGTTTTGCCAGTTGAGCCCCGTCGTCGGCAGGACTACGCCGCTGCCGAATTCATGATAAATGCTCTGTATGAATGACACCGCCAAGCCGTCGGCATCGATCACTCCCATCCAGATGGTGTCGCCGGTTCTTGACACGCCGCCCCATGGCAACGCGGCAGACAGGCTGATCTCATTTGCCAAAGCGTCGAGCCGGGAGGCACCGAGTAAAGACTCCACTTCGAGCTGCATGTAGGCAGGGTCGGTTACGTACGCATCGCGCAATTTGAATGCCTGTTTGGTGGCTTCAACACACAAGTGAATGTGATCGGCACTGTCGGGCTTAACAGCACGAATGCCGCTGCGCTCGAGAATGCCGAGAATTGCGAGAGAAATGACGCCTTGAGTGGGCGGCACCATGTTGTAAGCGGTACCCTCCGCCAGTTCAATCTGCAACGGTGGACACACGCGCGGTTGAAACTCGTTCAGATCGGCGATCGACAGCAGAGCGCCGACAGACTTGAAATCTTCGGCGATTGCCTCAGCCAAAGCGCCGCGATAAAAACCATCCAGACCATCGCTTATGAGTTGCTCCATGACTCGCGCAAGCCTGGGTTGACGAAAAAGTGATCCAACCGCGGGGACCTTGCCGTTCGGCAGAAAACGCCCGGCAAATCCTGGTTGATGCGCCACCTCATTGTATTTGTTGACGGTCGATACGACCTGGCTCGCAGTGACGGCGATCCCGTCGGTTGCATATTGACAGGCATCGCGTAATAAACGGGCGAGAGGAAGCCGGCCATTGTGCTGCTTCGAGATGCGCAGGGCGGCATCCCAACTCCCGATCGCTCCGGCCACCGTGTTCATGGCGAGTGGGCCGCGGGTAGGAATCACCGCATGACCCGCCTCCCGATACGCTGGGATGGTGGCCCTGGCTGCCGCCGGACCGGCCGCCTCGATCGCAATCGGCGCACCTTGTTGCGGAGCAATCAGCCAGAACGCATCGCCCCCGATGCCATTCATGTGTGGGTAAGCGACCGAAATCGTTGCAGCGCCGGCCACCGTGGCTTCTATCGCGTTGCCGCCGTCGCGTAAAACGGCCAGGGCGCTTTGCGAAGCCAAGGCGTGGGGCGCAACCGCCATGCCGTTCGTGGAACGAATCGTTTGCATCAAGTTGATCTCCGTTTAAAGCCGCCGGGGATACTCCCGCCAGGCCGTGGGCTTTCAGCGATCGAGGCATTGGCACGAAGATATTTCTCCCGCATCGGTTTGAGTACGGCAACTGCAAGCAGTGCCGTCAGTGCATCGAGAGAAATCACGACGGCAAAAACAGGGAGCCAGCTGCCCGAGATTTCATGCAGTCGGGCTGAAAGAGGACCGCCGAAGATGGACCCGATCCCTTGCGCCATGTAGAGAAAGCCGTAATTCGTGGTGGCGTGCTTTTCTCCAAAGGTGTCGGTCAGCGTTGAAGGGAAAAGCGAGAAAATTTCACCCCAACCGAAAAACACCAAGCCGGACAATAGGACGAACAACCAGGTATTGTCGCGTGTGAGCAGCCATAGCGTCATCGCAATGGCTTCGAGCCCGAACGCGGTAAACATGGTGCGTTCCCGACCGATCCGGTCCGACACCCAGCCGAAAAACGGCCGCGTCAAGCCGTTCGTAAAGCGATCGATGGTCAAAGCGAGCGGCAATGCGCCCATACCAAGAATCGTTGCACCGGCGATGCCGAAGTCTCGCGAAAAAGACGCCATCTGCGAAATAACCATGAGGCCTGACGTCGACATCATCGTCATCATCGCAAACATCAGCCAAAAGACCGGGGTCTTCAGCATCTGTCCGGAACTGAGGCCTTCGGTCTTCTTGGTGCGGGCGATGTAATCTGCCATCCAATCGTCGGGCGGCCGTTTCATGCCCAGTGCGGCAAGAAAAGCGATTGCGCCAAAAATCAGCCCAAAATGCAGGAGCGTCGGCTGATAGCCAAGCTTGGCGATACTGATCGTAACCGGAAAAGTAGATAGTACGGCTCCCATGCCGTACCCCGCCGCAACGACGCCGGCCGCCATGCCTCGCCTATCGGGAAACCAAGCGACCATCAAACCAATGATACCGACATAGATGATACCGGTACCGACCCCGCCAAGCAGGCCGTAAGTTACATAGACGGATATCAACGTATCGGCCGATGAGGCAAGAACCCAGCTCAGACCGGTCATTATCGCGCCGACTGCCAATAGGAGTTTGGGACCGAATGTCTCGATCAGATAACCCTGAAGCGGAGAGAGAAAGGTCTGTAGAACGATGAATATGGAGAAGGTGATCTGCACCTGCGTGAGCGAGACCCCCAACTGCGTCATCAACGGCTTCGTAAATAAGGTCCACACATACTGAGGGCTTGAAATAGCCATCATGCAGACCAGCCCAAGGAAGAGTTGCATCCATCTGCTTGCCCAGATACCTGCAGTTCGGGTTTGCTGCGCGGAAGGCGTATTCATGATTGATCACTCATCGGGAACACATTTGCAACGCAATTGATCTGCCGGCGGCCCAGCGGGCTGATTGAATTCTAAGTGATAAATGTCGTTGAGTTTGCCGATAGGAAGGATAAAACGCCTTGATACGAAGCGCACGTGGCCTGGAATCGGGTCCGGCCGGGGTGCCATCCGGTTAATCCGTGGTTTTTCTGTCGCCGCCACGCGCGGCTGGCCTGGATTCTCCGTGTCCTATCTGCAACTCGCCGTGCGCAGCCGCGCTCCGACCGCGACTCTCGCATAACCGGCTTACCGTGCGCAGCGTCGCCGGCGTTTCCATTCCTTCGAGCCTCGACTCGGTTCACGATGAAAATATCGCTGCAAACTCCTATTTCTTCAGCCAGTTGGTGTGGATGCAGGAATGGTTGAGATCGGTCCATCGCTATCCGCAATTTCGCGAGCGATGGCATGCAGTCGGCGCCACCCTCGATGGTAAAGTGGCCATCGATGTCGGTTGCGGGCCCGGCAATGTCTTGCAATCACTCGGCGACAAACCAGCGGTGGCGATCGGCGTCGACGTGACGCTCGGCAGCCTCAAGCTCGCCGCATCAAAGTACCGTTGGGCACAACGGCTCTCGGGGATTGATCCGGATTCCAACGATGCCGCTTTGAGCTTGATGATCGTTGCGCGCAAATCGGGGTGATGAGACGAACATCGCATAATAGGATCTGGTGACTGAACCGTCGGATTCGCGGTCCTGCAGTTCGCGCGCGGTGGAGAGTGGACCGGTGATGCGTGATGCGTTAGCATCTGATGCATGAGAACGACGCTCGACATAGCCGACGATGTGCTGCAGGCCGCCAAGGAACGGGCTAAGCGGGAACGGAAGACCATCGGCGAAATGATCTCCGAGCTAGCTCGGCGCGCGCTGACGACTCCGCAAGAGCCGCTCTCGGTGAAGGAACCTAAGGCAGTTTATGGGCTTAAGCCGTTCGCGCGGCGTGGCGGTATCGTCACGAATGAGTTGATCGACAAGCTTCGTGACGAAGATGCGTACTAGCCGCGCTCACCCAGGCTGGTCTCGTGCGCGTCATCCCGCCACCAGTGGGCTTGAGATCGGCGGACTTTAACAAGTGCGCGCACTGTTGGATGTCAATGTGCTGATCGCGTTGCTGGACTCCGATCACGCATCCCACGATTCAGCGATTAATTGGTTCGCGAAGCATGCGCGGGAGGGTTGGGCATCATGTCCAATCACGCAAAACGGGTGTATCCGTATCATGTCGAATCCGGGCTATCCAAACCCGTTACCAGTCCAAGCTGTCATTGAGCATCTAGCCGATGCCTGCCACCAAGATATCCATGAATTCTGGCCGGATGAAGTCAGTCTGTTGGATTCGGATGTCGTGGATTCGACTCGAATTCATGGACCGCGGCAACTGACCGACATATATCTGCTTGCTCTCGCGGTTCAGCATGAAGGAAGGCTCGTTACTTTCGATACCGGCATTCCGCTCGCCGCGGTCAGGAAAGCTACGACGCAGAAACTGTTGATTCTGTAAGCAGCTTTTTTGCAGCGTCGAAGGCCCCACGGGTATAGCCGAAACGCCCCCGAAAGCGCCATTGACGCTACGTGCGACCCGCGTATAGTTTCGTTGTTGAAGATTTCAACAATGGGGGCCGGCAATGGCAACCGTCAATTTCAGCGTGCCCGATGAAGTGAAGGCGGAGTTCGACAAAGCCTTCGGTGATCAGAATAAGAGTTCCATCATCGCTGAGCTGATGCGGCGGGCCGTGCGCGAGCGGCAGCTCCACATTAGGCGGGAACGACTGTTCCGCCAATTGAGCAGCGCGCGTGTGAAGCGGCCGTCCTTCACCAGCGAGGAGGTACGCAGGGCACGCGCAGCCGAACGACCGTGATCGTCGTGCTCGATGCGAGCGTGGTTCTCAAATGGCTGCTTGAGGACCCCGCCCGCGAACCTGATACCGAGAAAGCATTTGCCGTCGTCGAGTCCGTCGTACGTGGCAGATTGGAGATCCTGCAGCCGGTGCATTGGTTGGCCGAAGTGGCGGCGGTGGCAGCCCGCCTCGCCCCACAGACGGCGGTCAGTGATGTCGAAATGCTCTCCGCGCTGGAGTTTCCGACGACCGATGACCCGAACGTCATCCGACGGGCAACTAGCCTTGCGATCGAGACCAATCATCATCTGTTTGACGCGCTATATCACGCCGTCGCGCTTGAGCACGAAGACGCACTGCTGGTGACGGCAGACGATCGGTACTACCGGAAAGCCGAGCGCTACGGGATGATTGCCGCGTTACGCGACTGGGGATCTGCGTCTTCATATTGATATATACGTCATGATTTTGGCATACCTTGCCATTTATTGATGTATATATCAACATTATCGCCGAGATTCACGGAACTCACGCAATTCATTGATTTCACTCACTAGGCAGGTATCCGAGCCCTAGTGCGCCGCAGAAATGCTTGAACGGTCCGGAGACTCATTTTTTCCAGTTTTCTTTCAGCGGCGTGCCGCGCCAGCCTGCGAGAATAGGACAATGCCGCCTCACACGCTTCCGCGCTCCGCGTCCGCTCTATTCAGCCATGTCATGGCCGACAACGCGCCGCTGTACCGCGCCATTCTCGATGTCTTCGCGGCATCGAAGCGCCAATTCCGCCTGCATCTGCGCCCCGACGACGTGCTCGCCGAAGCGACTTGGCCAGGCGGCCCCCCTACGCCGGAGACCGTCCAGCAAGCCCTCGGACAACTCGTCGACTGGGGCAATCTGCAGTCGCAACCGGACACAGCCCGGGTCGCGACAATCGAAGACTTTTACCGCAAACGCCTGCTCTACCGGATGACCTCCGGCGGAGAAGCGGTCGAGGCGGGGTTGCAGGCATTCGTCGAGGCTCTTGCGCGGCGCGCTGAATTGCAGTCCGTGGCGCTCGACGATATCCGGGCACGCCTCATCTCCCTCGAGCAGCTCATGCGCGAATCACCCCCCGATGCGGCCAAGGTCCACGGCGCACTTCGGGATCTCGTGCATGTGTTCGAAGACTTATCGAACAACGCGGAGGCCTTCATGGCGGGTCTCGCACGCACCATCGAGCTCCAACGTGCCGAGGTCGCCGCCGTGATGAGCTTCAAGACGCGGCTGATCGATTACCTGCAGCGCTTCATCGGCGATTTGGTCACGCGCTCGAGTCAAATCGCCGAACTATTGATCCATCTGAGGCCGCTCGAGCGGGCGTTGTTACAAATCGCCGCCGAGCGCGATGCACGCAATGCGGCACCTGGTGATGTCGCGATGGACACCGAAGCCGTCGACACCCGACTCATCGCGTGGAACGAGCGCTGGGCCGGCCTCATGCGGTGGTTCGTGTCCGACGGCCGGGACCGTGCCCAAGCGGAGCTTTTGCGCGCGAGCGCTCTGTCGGCGATTCCTCGCCTACTACAGGCCGTCTCGCTGCTGCACGAACGCCGCGCGGGCCGCAGCGATCGCGCGGCGGATTTTCGGCGCCTGGCGCTGTGGTTCGCCGTCGCGGGCGGCGACGCCAACTCGCATCGGCTATGGCGGGCCGCCTTTGCCTTATCGCCGGCGCGGCACCTAGCTTTGGCGGTGGCCGACGAGAAGGTCAGTGCGAATACACCATGGCGCGACTCGCCCGGTATCGCGGTGCTGCCGAAACTTCGCGAACAAGGCGTGCTACCAACCCGCGGCGCACCGCCCCGGATCCTGGACCGCTCCGCGGAGCGCAGCTTGCTCGCGGCCCGCGTCGCAAAAGAGGCGGCTCAAACTGAAGCGGCGCGACAACGCCTGGCCACCAACGGTGAGACCCGGCTGTCCGAGTTGGGTCGGCTCGATTCGTCGTCGTTTCGATTGTTCCTCACACTGCTGGGCGAGGCTCTCGCCAGCCAGACGGATCCCGACAAGCCGGTGGAACGGTTGACTGGCGATGGTACGCTCGTCGTTCGGCTCGTTCCGCTCGCTGCTCACACGGAGGCAGAAATTGCAACGGACTTAGGGACCTTCCGAGGTCGCGACCATCTCCTTCTCATTCGTAGAACCTAACCCATGCTAGCCCCCGGACTAAAGGACGTTCTGAAACACCAGGAGGCTGAGGAGCGCGAGCGTGCACTGCGCGCCTTGCTGATGCGTCCGCTCATGCCTGCCGGTGACCCGGCGCTCGAACTCGTGCGTCGACATGCCAGCTACTTGCGTGACTGGTTCGGGCGTGAGACGGGATGGAACCTGCAGGTGGAGCGGCAATGCGCGCGGCTCTACAAAAGGCCCGCTGCACTCGACGACCCAACGAGAGGGTTGCCGGAGTTCGATCAGGATCGCTATGTGCTCCTATGTCTCGCCTGCGCGGTGCTCGAGCGCGCCGAATCGCAGATCACCCTGAGAACCTTGGGTGAGCGTCTCTTGGAAGCCACGGCAGACCCCGATCTCGCAGCGTGCGGATTTGTCTTTACCCTCGAGCACGCGCGCGAGCGACGCTCGCTGGTTGCCGTGTGCCGCCTACTGCTGGAACTCGGTGTGCTCACGCGCGTCGCAGGCGACGAAGAGGGTTACGTCAACCAATCCGGCGACGTTCTGTACGACGTCCATCGCCGCGTACTTGCGCGATTGCCCGCCGGCACGCGCGGCGCCAGTCTCATCGCCATGACTCAGGCAGACCTCCTTTTCGACGGCCGGCTCGCGGCGCTCGTGGATGAGTACGTACCGGACAGTCCCGACGGCAAGCGCATGGCACTGCGCCATCGATTGGCGCGGCGGCTGCTCGATGATCCCGTGCTATATCACGACGAACTCTCCCCGGAGGAGCGCGAGTACTTGGTCAGCCAGCGCGGACCCCTGGCGTATCGACTGGCGCAGGCAACCGGACTCACCGCCGAGCTGCGCGCCGAAGGCCTGGCGCTCGTCGATGGCGACGGCGAACTCTCCGACAAACACCTGCCGGCGGTGGGCACGGAAGCACACGCGACGCTGCTGGTGGCCGAGCACCTGGCCCGCGCCGCGCGCACCGAGCCTGAGCGGATTCATTCGCTGCACGAACTGGCGGGTTACCTGCGGTCCGCCGGCGACCGGTACGGCCGCTACTGGCGCAAGGATGCGCGCGAAGCGGGCGCCGAAGTGCAGCTCGCCACCGAGGCGGTCAATCGTCTCGAGGCGCTCCGGCTGGTTCGACGCCTCGAGAACGGGGTGCAGGCGCTTCCCGCCCTGCATCGCTACGCCATTTCCGAGCCGTTGACTTGACCCAAATCCCACCCACGATTCCGCTGCCCTCCCCCGGACGAACCCGTTGGCAGCCGCTGCGCCTCGGTCTCGTCGAGCTGTATCACTACGACGTCGAGGAGTTCTGGTTCCGCGACGGTCACTTGATGCTCCGGGGTAACAACGGCACCGGCAAATCCAAGGTGCTATCGCTCACGCTGCCGTTTCTCTTGGATGCCAACCTGAGCGCTTCCCGCGTCGAACCGGACGGCGACCGCAGCAAGCGCATGGAATGGAACTTGTTGATGAACAAGCGGTACGAGCGCCGCATCGGCTACACGTGGATGGAGTTCGGCCGCCTCGACAGCGCCGGGAAAGTCCTGACGCTGACCTTGGGCTGCGGTTTGCGCGCCATCGCCGGCCGCCCGACGACGGACTCATGGTTCTTCATCACCGACCAACGTATCGGCGCGGATCTGTGGCTGACCACGCCGGAGAAGACCGCGTTATCCCGGGAGCGCTTGATCGAGGCCATCGGTGCCCATGGCCAGGTATTCCCCACCGCGCAAGCCTATCGTCGCGCCGTGGATGAGAAGCTGTTTCGTCTGGGGACCGAACGCTATGACGCGCTGGTCGACACGTTGATTCAGTTGCGCCAGCCGCAACTGTCCAAGAACCCCGACGAGGGGCGACTCTCGGAAGCGCTGACCCACGCCCTGCGGCCGCTCGATCGTGCCGCCACTCGAGGATGTCGCCGAAGCCATGAGCGAACTCGCCGACATCCGGCGTGACCTGGAAGAGATCGAGGCCATGCGCAAAGCGATCGGATCGTTCGGCACCCGCTATCGACGCTACGCCCAGGTGGCCACCCGGCGCCGTGCAAGAACCCTGCGGCAGGCGCAGACCGATTTCGACAATGCGAGCCGTGACGTCAACGCCGCACAGACGGAACTCGACGAGGCGCGCGCCCGGGTCATCCGTTACCAGTCGCAACAGCAGAGCTTGGACGAACAGCTGGCGGCCGACGAAGCCCGCCTGCTCGTGTTGCGATCGGACCCTATCATGCGAGATGCGAACAGGCTGTCCAGTGCCCGTGATCGAGCCGCCGAATGCCGCGTGCTAATGGATGAGGCCGCGAAACGGGAAACACTCGCAGGCACCCAACTCACTCGCGAAGCGGAGGCAGCCAATCGTCGGCGCGGGCAGGCCGATGCCAGTCGCTCGACGCTGGTGGACTCCGCATCCAGTGCTGCCGATCTCGCGCGCGACACGGGACTCGCCGACGGGCATGCACGCGCGCTGCAGGGCGTCTCTCTACCTGACGGCGTGACGCATCTCCCCGAGGCCGGCATCACCGCCCTGCTTCGCGAGCGGCGCGAATCCGAAGCGCGCCGCCGCGAGGAGATTGCCGTGATCCGCAAACGTCTGCGCGAGGTGGAGTCGGCCGCGCAGGCCCGCACCCGCGCACAGGACGCTCGAGCGTTGCATGCCGAGGCCTTCGACATCGCATCCGAGGCCGCCCGGCACGCCGCGGAGAAATTGCTGGAGGGAAGCGCCAAACTCCTGGCCGCGTGGCGGCAGTATGGACAGGCCGCGCAGGCGCTGCGCATTCCCGAGGTCGATGCTGTCCTGGACGAGCTGGAGCTTTGGCATGCCACCCTGAGCGGCATCAATCCCATGCGCGCGGCGTTGGATCGCGTGCTCCAGCTTGTGGAACAGGACTTCGCGGCGCGCGCCGCCGCGCTGGCAGAGGAACGCCGGCTCTTGGCCCTGGAGCAGAGCGAGTTGCACGCGGAACGCGCGCGTCTCGAGGCGGGCGAAGACCAGGCGCCTCCTGTGCCCTACACCCGAGATGCGTCGATCCGCGCCGAAGCGGCCGGTGCGCCGCTGTGGCAGCTCGTCGATTTTGCCTCCCATGTGCCGAGTGGCGCCCGCGCGGGAGTGGAGGCGGCCTTGGAGGCCGGCGGCCTCCTCGACGCCTGGGTGCTCCCGGAAGGCACCGTAGTCCATGCTCGCACCCACGATGTCATCTTGACCGTGCGGCCGCCGCATGCGAATTCCTTGGCGGACTGGCTGATACCCACCATCCCGGCCGTGGGCGGCGGCGCCCGTATCGATGCCGGCACTTTGTCCGCCCTATTGCGCTCGGTGGCCTGCGCCGAGGATGAGCCGGTCGATGCCGAAACCTGGGTATCGCCGAGCGGGCAATTTCGCGTGGGCACCGTGCGGGGCGCCTGGACGAAACCAGACGCGCGCTATATCGGTCACGCCGCGCGCGAGGCCGCGCGCCGGGCGCGCCTCGATGACATCGCCACCCGCTTGGGCGAACTCGCCGCGGCACTCGCGGCCCAACAGTCGGCCGCCGAGCAACTCGCCGCCTTCCGTGAAGACGCGCGCAACGAGTATGCACGTGCGCCGACCGACGACGGCCTCCTGCGTTGGCATGCCGAGAACAATGCCGCCGAGCAACGGCGGCGTGAGGCGCAGGCGCGTCTCGGCGAGGCAGAGTCCAAGCTCGCGCAGGCCGACCACGCCCTCGCACGCGCGCGGGACGACCTGAGTCTGGACGCACGCGATCTGAATCTACCGGCCGCCGCCGCCGATCTCGATGTCATCGAACGATCGCTCGGCGAATATCGCGTGGCGGTCATGGAACTTGCCAATGCGCTGCGACAGCACAAAGCCGCCCTGACCGAACTTGCCGACCAAACGCTGCGCGAAGCCGACGCGCGCGAATCCTTGGGCGCGGCCATCGAGGATCATCGGGAGAAGCAGACGCTGCTCCGCGCCGCGACCGAGACGGTGGCCACGCTGCAGGCCACGGTCGGCAAACAGGTGAACGAACTACTGAGCGACATCGAGGCCACCCAGCAGGCACAGCAGAAACACGAGCGCGCGCTGAAAGACTTGCGGGCACAATTGGTGGTTGTCGCCACTCAACGCGGCACCGCCGAGCAGAAACACTCGGAGCTCAACCGGAAACTCGAGGAGCGCGTGCAAGTGCGTCAGACCGCCGTCGAGACACTGCAGGCGTACACGCAGCAGACCGGCTTCGTGGCCATCGCCGTTCCGGACTCTGCCGGTGCCGGACGACACGGCTGCATGGAGCATCGAGGCCGCGCTGACGATCGCTAGGCGCGCCGAACAGTCGCTGGCCGATATCCCGGCGGAGGAGGCGGACTGGGATCGCGTGCAACGCGAGATCGGGCGCGACCTCACGGAGCTGCAGAGCACAATGTCCACCCAGGGCCACGCCGCGACGGCGGAGCCCAGCGACCACGGACTCATCGTGCGCATCGTCTATCAGCAGCGACCGGAGCGCCCCGACGCCCTCGAACAGCGCCTCGACACGGAACTGGCAGAACAACGCCTCATCCTGTCCGCCCAGGAGCGCGCGTTGCTCGAGGAGCATCTCGAGAAGGAGATCGCTGCCAACTTGCAGCGCATGATTCGCGACACGGAGGAGCGAGTCACGGCGATCAACGTCGAACTGCATAAACGACCCACCTCCACCGGGATGCGCTACAGACTGGTCTGGGATCCCCTCCCCGATAACGATGAGAATGCGGTGCCCGGACTCGAGCTGGCGCGCAAGCGGTTGCTCAATACCAGTTCGGATGCCTGGTCCGCCGAGGACCGGCGGCTCGTCGGCGAATTTCTCCAGGCGCGCATCGATGCGGAACGGCAGCGCGACGAGCGCGGCACGTTGTACGACAGCCTGGCGCGGGCGCTGGACTATCGCCGCTGGCATCGATTCAGCGTCGAACGCAACCAGGACCGGCAGTGGAAGCCGCTCTCCGGCCCCGCATCCAGCGGCGAACGGGCTCTCGGCCTGACGGTACCGCTTTTTGCAGCAGCCAGCAGCCACTACGAGAGTTCGGACCCCCACGCTCCGCGGTTGGTGCTGCTCGACGAAGCCTTCGCCGGCATCGACGACGAGGCGCGCGCGAGCTGCATGGGTTTGATCCGTGAGTTCGATCTCGACTTCGTGATGACCAGCGAGCGCGAATGGGGTTGCTATGCGGAGATCCCCGGTCTCAGCATTTGTCAGATCGTGCGCCGCGAAGATATGGACGCCATCTTCGTGTCGCGCTGGTCGTGGGACGGCCGCGAGCGTCGCGAGGAAGCGGATCCCGTGCGCCGCTTCCCGGAAGCGGCCGTTGCGGGCGAATGAGCAGGGATTCCATTGACGGGATACGCCTGCAGAAGCTGCTGGGCGGTGTCGAACTCGCGAATCTGCGCCTGCGGCTCCGCGCCCGATATGAAAGAGGCGCGTCGCGCGACGAATTTACCCTGACGGATCTCTTGGGCCACGAACGCCGCGCGCTCGCCGGCCTGCTCGGCCGGCGCGCTCTCGCCGCAGGCTCCATGCGCATCCGGCGCTCCGAACTCGACGCAGCGCTGGACCATGCGGGAATCGCAGTCACACTGCGCGAGGCGCTGGAGTTCCTCGACGGACCGTTGTCCGACCGCCGGGCCGATCGAGTGGCGCGCGAGCAAGCGTGGAGTGCCGCGCTCTCTCTCACGGCGGAGCCGCGACTCGCCGCTCTGTTGACCGATGCGACCGGCACCGCATTGGTGAAACGCCTCTCGGGTAGCGATCCTGCCCGAGCCGAACTGCTGCTGGCGCAGGCCGCTTGCGTACTCGGCCGGCTGCCAGGGCACGGCATCTCACGGGCACAACTCGCGGCCGAAGTTTTGGGCGACTCGCACAGCCTCGACAACGGACGTCCCGTCGCAACCATCGTGTTGCGGGCGTGCGCCGCCGAGACGTCTATCGACGTCATCGAAGCGGCTGGACTACAAGACGCCGAAGAATCTGTCCGCGACCGTTGGGCTCGTCTGGGTATCACGGTCAATGAGCTGGCACTCCCAGCGCTATGTCTCAACCTCCCGAGTCTGGACATCGACGTCGCGCGTCTGTCTCCGGGCGAGCCGGTGCACCTATCGCTGCGCACTCTGTTACGCCGTCCCCCCACCTGGCATGTGGCGCAACGCGACGTGTTCGTCTGCGAGAACCCCAACATCGTCGCCATCGCCGCCGACCGCTTAGGCGCAGCTTGCGCGCCCTTGACCTGTACGGACGGGATGCCGTCAGCCGCCCAGCAAACCCTGCTCGCCCAGCTCGCCTCCGCCGGTGCCCGACTGCGCTATCACGGGGATTTCGATTGGCCTGGTTTGGTCATTGGCAATTTCGTGATGCGTGAATTCGGGGCGGAGCCCTGGCGCTTCGGGGTCGAGGACTACCTGTCGGCGACCGCAGACCACAGAATAGCGCTGCGGGGCGACAAACCCGTCGTGGCGCGATGGGACGATCGCCTCACTAGCGCGATGTCGGAGCGGCGAGTCGTCGTGCATGAAGAGGGTGTGGCTGAAACTCTGATGATGGACCTTGCGGCGACCATGGACTCGGAGCGGGTGCCCGAATAGGCCGTATGCAACGGCGCGTCGTTTGAGGCCAACGATTCCAAGTCGTCGATCTCATGATTCGGCATGTGTCTACTTCCGAGCGGATGAACAACGAATCGTCGCCTTGGCCGTGTTCGATGGCAGCTGGGACCCCGCGATTTGGCAGCACCGGACTTAGTGAACGACGAAGGTAGACCTTTCCGAAGACTCGATCCCCCAGCTTTAGGCGGTCGCGCCATTGCCCGTTGCGGATGCGGGCCACGGCTTGATCTTCGCCAAGACCTTGGCGAGCGGGCCGCGCGTCATCTGCGTGTCGTAGTCGGCCTGCAAGCGCAGCCACCAGCCGTCCGAGAGGCCGAAGAACCGGCACAGGCGCAGATCGGTGTCCGCCGTGATGGCGCGGCGCCCGGCGATAATCTCGCCAATACGCTGTGCGGGCACGTTGATTTCTTTCGCCAGCCGGTACTTGCTCATGCCCAGCGGCTTCAAAAATTCCTCCAGCAACATCTCGCCAGGGGAAACGGGATCTAGCTTCTTGGTCATGGTCGCTCCTTAGTGGTAGTCCACTATCTCGACGTCCTCCGCCCCATCATTCCAGCGAAAGCAGATGCGGAATTGGTCATTGATCCGCACGCTCCACTGGCCGGCTCGGTCGCCTTTCAACGCCTCCAATCGATTTCCGGGAGGTGCCCGCATGTCGCCTACGCGAACGGCAAGATCGAGCTGCTTCAGCTTGCGCATGGCGGGACGCTCAAAATTCACGAATCGCTTGACTCGGTTCAGCTTGAACAGGCTCTCCGTATCCACGCATTTGAACGACTTGATCGCCATGGCAGATACTAACGAGATGCGTTAATAACGTCAAGCGTTACTAACATCGCTAGCACGAACCTTGACATGGTCATCCCCTCTGTTTCGTTGCGAGGCAGAGCTGCTTGTGACCGCTACCGCGTAAAGCCTATCCAGACCCCAGCCGCCCCCAGGTAACAGTTGCCGTCAATGGGTCATTGGTATCACCGGCAGGTGATACTGCAGAGTCAGTCCCAGCAGCCACAGCAGGAACAGCACCAGCGGCAGGTGCATCGCGAATTGCAGGAAAGTGAAACCGATCAGGTCCCGCGCTTTCAAGCCGATGATGCCCAACAGCGGCAGCATCCAGAACGGATTTATGAGATTGGGCAGCATCTCGGAGGCGTTGTAAACCTGTACTGCCCAGCCCAGATGGGCGTGCAACTGATTCGCCGACAGCATCAGGTAAGGTGCTTCGATCAGCCATTTGCCGCCGGCGGAAGGCACGAAGAATCCGAGCAAGGCAGAGTAAAGCCCCATCACCACTGGAAAGCTGCCGGGAGTGGCAATATGAGTGAAGAAGGCCGCGAGCTGCTGTGCCAGACTTTGGCCGCCGGCGCCCTTGGCGGCGGTCAGAATGGAGGCGATGCCACCGTACAGCGGAAATTGGATTAGCACGCCCGTGGCGCTGGGGACCGCTCGCGTCACGGCGTCGAGGAACACGCGCGGCCGCCAGTTCAACAACAGGCCCACCATCAGGAAAAGAAAGTTGTAAGTGTTGAGGCTCGTGATGGCCGCCAGGCCCTTGCCCGCTACCTCATGTGCGAGCCAACCCCCGCCTAGAGCCACAAGCGCGAGATTCAGCAACGGACTGTGTTCCAGCCATTCGCCGGGCCGGGTCCGCGGCGGCAGCGGCGCTTGCGCCGCCTCGGTTGCCACGCCGAGCTCCTTGGCCGTGCAGACGGCGTTTTCCGTGGGCGTAGACAACCAGGCGATGCCGACGGACACGGGGATCAGGATCACCGTCAACAGCAGCGATTGCCACAAGAAGATCGTCTCGATGAACGGGATCACACCGGTGATCGCAAGCAGCGCTGGCGGCATGCTGGCCGGATTGGCCTGCAGGAGTGCAGCGGAGGAGGATAGGCCAAGCGCCCATACCGAGCTCGCTCCGAGGTAACCGGCGGCGCCCGCCGCTCGATAGTCCACACGCAGGTCCTCGCGGCGCGCCAGCGCACGGACAAGCAGGCCGCTGAAGATAAGGCTCAAACCCCAATGCAGCAACGAGACGAGCATGCTCAAGAGTGCCACGAAGCTCACCGCACCGCGTCCGCTGCCGGGCAAGCGCGCCAGCGCCTCGATCGCCCGCGACGCCGCCGGCGATGCGGCCACGACATAGCCGCCGATGATGATGAAGCACATCTGCATGGTGAAGGGGATCAGGCTCCAGAAGCCATCGCCGAAGGCGCTGGCCGTTGCAGTCGGCGAAGCACCGGCGGCCATGGCCACCAGCGCTACCAACACTACCGCCAGCGCCGCGAACACGTAGGCATCCGGAAACCAGCGTTCCGACCAGTTGCACGTGCGCAGCGCAAGGCGGGTCAACCAGGATTGCGTATCCATGAGTCCCCCTTTTATCGATTTCCCTCGTAGTCCCCCAAATTGCCATCGCGTCCCCGAAATTGGTTCGCACTGCCCCAATAAACGCGCCGCCGGCATCGCGCGCGATCAGGTTCATAACGAAATGATCGAGAGGGTCGCGGATTTGCTTCGAAGCAGATTGGAATACTTCTGCTTCCGCGACATTTCCTCGGCATAAATCCGATAACGGAATCCGAAGAGATTTGCCAGTTCCGAAAGCTCTGTTGCCACGGTGATCACCGAGCGTCCGCGCGGGCGTTGTGCATCCATTGCCAAGACTTTTTCTTGTTCCGCCCGACATCGGGCATCCCTGCACGACGTTTACCACGCTGGTCAGACGAGCGCTACCGCGGTGCGGCTTTCTACCCAGTCAACTCATGCTGGCTCTCGCGCCTTGCGCTCTCGGCGATCCGCTTGATTCAATTGATACATACACTTCAAGTTGTAAAAGACTAGTCTATAGACTAGTCTTTAAAGATCGACTGAGGCAGTTACTCATGAAGATTGAAATCGGCGCATACGAGGCAAAAACGAAACTCCCGGAGTTGTTGCGCCAAGTCCAGGCAGGCAAACGATTCACCATCACGAATAGGGGCAAGGCCATCGCGGATCTCGTTCCGAGCGAGGGCCAGACAGCCAAAAACCCGGCGGCAGCCATCGATCAATTTCTCGCATTCAAGAAAAGCAATCCGGTGCGAACGAAAATCGACATCAGGGCCGCCATCGAAGAAGGCCGGGAATGAGATTTGTTCTCGACGCCTCGGTCACGTTGTCCTGGTTACTGCGGGACACCGCCCCGCGCGACGAGGCTTACCCTTTGGCAGTTTTGAATGCCCTACGAGATCCCGACACCGTGGCCATGGTACCAACGACATGGGGACTCGAGATTGCAACCGTTATCGCACGCAGTGAAGCCAAAGAACTGGTGACCGCAGCACAGAGCGGGTCGTTCATCTCGTTGCTCGAAGGCCTATCGATGGAAGTCGATGCCGATACGTTCACGCATGTCCTTTCCGATACCCTGCAGCTGTCACGACGCTATCGGCTGTCGTCCTACGACGCATCGTATCTGGAGCTTGCCCTGCGCAACGGCGCCCCGATAGCGACTCTCGACGACGACCTTCGGCGCGCAGCGAATAAAGCAGGCGTCAAGACATTCAAACCGACATAACGCGGCTCAATTACCGCATGGTTGGAGATAAAACGCACGGAAGCCGACTGAGATGGCAATCCGTTCCGATGGAGACCGCGACGGACCGGAGGCCGAGTCGCCCGGGTTTAAAATTGGCGTCCCCACGGGTACACCAACTTAACCCCCGTAAATACGGCTTGGAACGGCGGCGATTACCGGCTTGACTGGCGATGCACCCACACATCGGGAGCTTCGGCTTCGACGACCCGAGATGACCGTTCCAGGATCTCCCGATCCCACACCCGCGATCTCGGCGAGAGCCAAATTGGGTACGTTTAAATCTCGCTGATTCTCGACCGCCAAGTCCAAGAACGCGATGCTGGCAGCATGATGAACGTCATTCTCACGAAATATTGCCACCCAGACGGACGCATCGACGATCATCCCCGCCGCTGCTCGCGCACCGCCTCGACCGCATCTTGATCCGTCTGCCAACTGACAGCGTTCATCTTGGCAAGCAGCCGAACCTTCCGAAGAGCCGCGCTAGCACTGACGATAGCGCCGGACTCGCTCGAGCCCAACTCCTTTTCAAGAGCGCCGGTTACAAATTGCTTGAGAGTCTGGCCGCGGCCCGCAGCGGTAGCCTTAGCCCTCCGAAACAAAGTCTCGGACATTTCCAAGGTGGTTTTCGTGGTGCTCATGAATTAGGTCCCGATTGCCGACAGGCTTGCATAATTATCACCCATGAATATGGGTCTGGATAGATTGGTAATCCGACTCCTGCGGAGAATAGCCGCCCCATTCTCCGCGCTAAGTGCGGAGAATGTACTTGCCAATGCGGAGAATGGAGGGCATAATATCCGCACTAAAAGCGGAGATTAAAGTGTACATCTGGGAGCGCCCTGACTGGCCTGGCCTGACCTGGGATAGCGCCCACCTTGTCGCTCTGCTGGGGCAGGCCTCGCGCGAGCAGGGTCGTCTGCTCGGCAGGATGCAGGATCTCGGCTTCGACCTGCGTCGTGAGGCCCAGCTGAACACGCTGACCGAAGACGTGGTCCGCTCAAGTGAGATCGAGGGAGAAAAACTCGACAGCGATCAAGTCAGATCCTCGATCGCACGGCGGCTCGGCATGGATGTTGGCGGGCTAGTGCCGGCCGACCGCGATGTCGAGGGCGTCGTCGAAATGATGCTCGACGCAACTACTAACTACGCGCAGCCCCTGACGGTCGACCGGTTATTCGGCTGGCACGCGGCACTCTTCCCCACGGGTCGAATCGGCCTTCAGAAAATCACCGCCGGCAACTGGCGGGATGACAGCGGCGGGCCGATGCAGGTTGTCTCGGGGCCGATCGGCCGGCAGAAGGTTCACTATGAAGCGCCGCCCGCCGCGCGCGTCCCGGAAGACATGGACCGCTTCCTGAGCTGGTTCGAGGCACCCGGCAAAATCGACCCGCTTCTCATCGCAGGGCTCGCGCATGTGTGGTTCGTCACCATCCACCCTTTCGATGACGGCAACGGACGCATTGCGCGCGCGATCGCCGACATGGCGCTCGCCCACTCCGAACAAAGCACCCAACGCTTCTACAGTATGTCAGCGCAAATCCGCCGCGAGCGGAGCAACTATTACACGACGCTTGAACGCACGCAGAAGGGTACCCTCGATGTTACGCCGTGGCAGGAATGGTTCCTTTCGTGCCTGCTCCGCGCGATCGAGGGCTCGCAAGACACTCTGGGTGCGGTGCTGGGGAAGGCGCGCTTCTGGGAACGCTTTGCACAACAGTCGCTGAATGCGCGCCAGGTTAAGGTGCTGAACAGGTTACTCGACGGCTTCGAGGGAAAACTCACGACATCCAAATACGCCAAGCTCACCAAGGGCTCGCAGGACACGGCCTACCGTGACATCCTGGATCTCGTCGAGCGCGGCGCGCTGCGGAAGGACCCCGGTGGCGGGCGGAGCACGAGTTACTCGCTTATCATGGGAGTCGAGCGGAAATGACGCAAGCGCGGCACGAGTATTGCATGAACTCGGGCGCACGCCCGACGATCAACGCCCGGCAGGAACCTACGCGCGCGACATATTGAATCGCCTGACCTACCTGCAGCCTTTCGTCGACGTCAACAAGCGCACGTCGCGACTGGCCGCCAATATATCGCTCATCAAGAGCAATCTCGTACCGCTGTCGTTCATCGACCTACCGGAGTCGGTCTACATCGATGGCTTGATCGGCGTATACGAACACACCCGAGTGGAACTACTGCGCGATGTATTCGTCTGGGCCTACGAGCGGTCATGCCGCAGATACAAAACAGTACGCGATTCGCTCCCGGAGCCGGATCGGTTTCGTCTCAAGTACCGCGACGCGCTCATCGAAGTCGTGGGGGCGATTGTTCGTCGCGGCTTGAAGCCCGCAGCCGAAGAGATCGATGCGCTGGCTGTGCCGTTCGTGCTCCCTGAAGATCTGGAGCAGTTTCGCGACTTAGTCCTTGTCGAGATCGCGCGGCTGCACGAGGGCAATATCGCACGATTTCGGCTGCGCCCTAATGAATTTCGGCGGTGGCAATCACGATAACGCGAAAGGTCCGGGTGATTGACGCACGCGTCTCCGCAGCCAGTGTGGCGTCCCTAAATCTAGAAAGTTCGAACCAGCTTTTTGAAACCCTCGAAGAATGGAATGATTACCTTGAAAGCCTAACGCGCCCCTCATCGCAGGAGATGGATCACCATAGGATTGGGACGACACAATGCTACTCATCAAGATCGTCGTCACTTGAATGGCCTTGATCCTTCTTGGCGCCCCGGTCAGCATCTTTGGAATGGGTCGCCCCTTTTTTTGCTTCGCTGACCACTTGCTGCCGCAACTGCAACCAATTTTCGCGCGCCTGACGGCGAATCTCCTCTAATGAAATTGGCTCCAGTTTTGCACTCTTTCTCTCGATTTCCGTTACCGCAACAGTCGGCTCTGAAACCTTATCATCGTCCTTCGAAGTAGGGTTCTCGTATTCCTTCGCCAAGGAGGGTTTATCAAGACCAAATACCCGTTCGACCGTTTGCACGAAAAGCTCGGCGTTCTGGACAACTTCCTTGGCCTCGCTTAGCTCAATTTCAGTCCCAGTGTAGTCGGCTTTTATCCGCAGTGATTCCGTGCGGCTCAATTGGGTCGCGAACTCTCGATCAATTTGTCCTGACTGAACGGCGTGGCGGCGAAATGCCTCGATGATTCCGCTATGCGTTCGCGGCAGCTTGTCTTCGGTAACACCGGCACGCAAGAGTGCGGCTTGTGCAAAGTCGAACATCGCATAATAGGATCTACTCACCGCGCTATCATTGTCGCCGGCGTTCAAAGCGAGCCTGGCGACTTTCAGAGCCCTTTGGCCCTTTCGCACCAAGGCACGTTCGAATGGCGCCTTCGTCATAGAACGATACCTTCGCGCGCGACGTTCCTTAGAAACCCCGGCCTCGGAAATCCCGCTGGGTTTCGCCAATCTTCGATCGCAATTGGAACCGGCTGAACCATGATCCCCGTATCAAGGTACGCGTAGTAGGCTAATTCAGCCAACATCATCAAAGTTATCCCATCATCACCACGTTCGTGCAAGATGAGGGCAACGTCAGCATCACTATCTGGCCTGTGCTCTCCGCGTGCGCGCGAGCCAAAAAGTATCGCTTGCTCCAGCCGTATGTCAGCGGGAATCCGCGCGAGGAAGTCGCGTACGGCGCTCTCGGTGTCTGGATCCAAGAATTTCATGGTCGGCATTTTGGACGCTACGCCGCAAGTAGGCAATTCTGAAAATAGCGCTGAATTGCTTGCCCTTTCAGAGCTTTACGAAGCTCTTCTGACGGATGCCAAGGAAGTGGCGTCCCCACGGGGATTCGAACCCCGGTCGCATCCGTGAAAGGGATGTGTCCTAGGCCTCTAGACGATGGGGACGCAGGCCTGAAAAAATCAATCGTTCACCGACACTGAATCTGGTGGAGCCAGGCGGGATCGAACCGCCGACCTCTTGCATGCCATGCAAGCGCTCTCCCAGCTGAGCTATGGCCCCACATGGAGGCGCGGGACGTTACCGGACGGGGATCAATTCGTCAAGGAATTGAATAAGCTACGCGCCCCAAACGGCCCGCGCGCGCGTCAATCGAGCCAAGGCCTCGGTTTTTCCCAAAATAGCCAACGTGGCGTCGATGGGCGGCGATACCGTACCGCCGCAGACCGCAAGACGAATCGGTTGGGCCAGCTTGCCGAGCGAGATGCCTTTTGCCGCCGCAAAACCGCTGATCAGGGCGTGAATGGCCGGTGCCGACCACTCCGTCAGCTCGAGCCAGCTCATCCGAGGCCTCGCCGAGCAGCGCCAGCACATCGGCGGTCACGTGCTTGCGCACCGCCTTCTCGTCATAGGCCGTCGGGCGCCCGGAAAAAGAACACGCTGTTGACCGCCATCTCCCGCACCGTCTTTGCACGCTCGCGCTGCGACAGCACGATCTGCTCGAGCTGCGCCTCATCGGCCGCCTGGATGCCCTCGCGATCCAAGTGCCAGCGCAGCACCGGCACGATGCGCGACGGCGGCGCGCGCATCATGTGCTGCTGATTGAGCCAGGTGAGCTTCTCGACGTCGAAAGCGGAGGCCGATTTATTGACGTCGGCGATGTCGAAGAGCCGGATCATCTCCTCGATGGAGAAAATCTCCTGGTCGCCATGCGACCAGCCCAAGCGGACCAGGTAGTTGAGGACGGCCTCGGGCAGGAACCCCTCATCGCGGTACTGCAGCACGCTGACCGCGCCGTGGCGCTTCGAGAGCTTCGCCCCGTCGGGACCCAGAATCATGGGCAGGTGCGCGTACACCGGCGGCCGATGTCCCAGCGCGAGCAGCATGTTCAATTGCCGCGGCGTGTTGTTCAGGTGATCGTCGCCGCGAATCACGTGCGTGATCTGCATGTCCATGTCGTCGACCACGACGCAAAAATTGTAGGTGGGCGTGCCGTCGGAGCGCGCGATGATCAGATCGTCGAGCTCGCTGTTTTGAAACACGACGCGGCCGTGGACGACGTCATCGACGACCACCTCGCCCGTCAGCGGATTCTTGAAGCGCACGACGGGCGAGACGCCCGGGAGTGAGTCGGTGCGCTCGCGCCAGCGTCCGTCGTAGCGCGGCTTTTCGCCGCGCGCAATCTGCTGCGCGCGCATCTGCTCCAGCTCCTCCTTGCTGCAATAGCAGCGGTAGGCGTTGCCGCTCGCGAGCAATTCTTCGATGACATCCTTGTAACGGTCGAAGCGCTTGGTTTGAAAGAAAGGACCTTCGTCGGGGTCGAGACCGGCCCATTCCATGCCGTCCAAGATCTGCTGGATGGCCTCGGGGGTCGAGCGCTCGAGATCGGTATCCTCGATGCGCAGGACGCAGTGGCCGGCGTGACGCCGGGCGTACAGCCAGCAGAATAATGCGGTCCGCAGCCCTCCGATGTGCAAAAAGCCGGTGGGACTGGGAGCGAAACGGGTGCGAACAGTCATGGATGATCTGGGGAAATTAGGGGGCGCAGAGTTTAGCAGAGGCCCTCTGGAGGAGCGCGGGTAAGGCCTAGCGGGCCGCCTCACGGTTGTCTAAACAGATGCCCGCTGTCATACTTTGCTGCTGACTAACGGGCGGTTAGCTCAGCGGTAGAGCACTGCTTTCACACGGCAGGGGTCACAGGTTCAATCCCTGTACCGCCCACCATAAAAATCAAGCACTTAGCCAAATCTAGCGACCCGGCACGCAAAAGTTGGAAGGCGCGCGCCAATCGACGCGCAGGGATCGCGAATGGACAGACTAACTGAAGGCAGCTGCGGGAATTGCGCCTACCTGTCGCGGCGCTCGAAGCCAGCGCATCCAGCCGGCCCGCGCGCGACCCGACCTCATAATGCTTTAGGGCGAAAGCGGATTTATTTCCGCCGCGTCAACCGTTAATGGGCCGACTTGCAGCGCCTGAGTTAAGCCAACCCTGGAGACTCTAAAAATCGCACCGGGAAGCGTTGCCTGATCCGGCGGCATACCACCGAATTGGCCGACTCCGACTTGCATTTCGATTGCCACGTCCCACATTCCCTGATGCAGATCATAGTGTTTCACCAACACTGCCCCTACCTCTTTCAGAGAGAGCGGAACCGGAGATACAGGAGCCGCTGGCGCGTCAATGTCTGGCGGCGTCATTCCCTGTTCCCCAGTTCGCGGCGAAAGTTAATCTTGTTGGATCACCCGTGAACGCGGTTCGCTGCTCTCCGGCCACCATAATCCATTGGTGATTGTGGACAACGGTTTTTGGTCCTTGCGGCTCCACGGCCTTATCTAAAGCAGAGGCAACGAATTCATTTAGGCCAATGCCCTGATTACGCGCAGCTATAGCCACCTTCCGATGTCGGTCAGGGCCGACGCGTACGTTAAAACTACCTTTGCAGGGAACATCAGGTTCGCAGCCATCTTCCTTGCAAGCCGCTAAGTAATCGTCAACTGCCTCTTGGAACGCTTGCCTCAGTCCCTCGACCGTTTCGGCGCTATAGCCAATTGCGTCGCGGATAAAAAGCAGCCGGCCAAATAGCACATCGTTTTCGATATCGACCTCAGCTGAACCGATGTAGCCTGCATATTCAAATTGGTTAGTCATCTGTGATTTGCCCAGTTCCTTTGAGTCCGTCGAGCAATAAATCTAATTCGTAAGGTAACAAATTCGATCTGTTGTGAGGCTCATGCATGCCGACCTTTAGGCGAGTCTCACTGTGAGTAAACATTCGCCTGGACCCTTTGCGATTCTGAAGGTCAAATCCGCACGCCGACATAACTGCGCATGCTTCACTCCATGTAAAGTCTTTAGGCCTGCTCTTAAGCCGCTCAATCAGTTTGTCCTTCCTAGCCACGATAGTATCGGCATCCGTTCCCAATTCTGCAACTAAAAATGGTTGCAGCGACCATTATGTAACAATTACATCAAATTTGGCGACCGAACCGGCGCCATCGCAGTCATAGGTTAAATGGTTGTCAGAGCTTGGCGTCCCAGCCGCAGAGCTTCGCCAACAGTGCGGCGTGCAATGCCGCTCACGAAGGCAGAAACCGCATTTCAATACGAGCGTGTACTGTCCGAATTCCTCGCTCAGCTTCGTAATTATTGGGTCCCGCATGTCCTACTGTACAAAATCACAGTGTGGGTCTATAGTCACAATATCTACGCGATTACGGCATAAATACGCGTGGCCGCGGCGTGATTCGTTCGCGGCGGCTAAGGTTCGCGTATTGGTGCGCCCCCTAGCTCTTGATTTCAATTTCGGAATAGCCGACGCCTAGCTTCTGCGAATCCTCTTAAGGGTACCGTTCCTCGCTGCAATCGAGTTATTCAATAGCTCTTTGAGAGCTTGGGCTCTCTTCAAAACTAAATCGTGCCGCGCCATCGCCGTATGTGCGGCTTCCTCCGAGTCTGGCCATCCCTTATGCTGGTGCGCATTCAAAGCACCACAAACTGATGAGGAGGGATCCTCAGATGCACATGGTCAAACCAATCGCCGCGCTCACGCTCAGTAGCCTTGCGCTTGCTGATACACATTTCGAATGCCGCACGGTCGCGTATAGCGCATTCGGCCCTCAGGCTGGGATTATCAACCTCTCGTGGAAAGGAACATCATCATGAGATCGAAAGTGTTTTGGGAATTATGCATCGCGTTCCTCGGTACTCTCGCAGCGGGACTCGTGTCGGCCGATGCCGTTACCGAATACACGTCGCTTGCGAGCTGGAACTCGGCGGTCAGTGACGTAACAACCTACACGATCTTGACGCCGCCTTTTGTGTCTGATGGGGTCGTGCTACCCACTCCTCAGGTTAATCCTCTGACTGGCCCAATCGCGTTTGGTCCCGGCACGTTCACTACTCCGGCGAACCTCCCGATCATTTTTAACGACGGCGCGTACGGCAGCGGCGTGCAATATTTTGCCGCAAGTCCCCAAGCCTTCGGCGACGGTGGACCCGCGATTGCCAATGTGGCCTTCAGCGCCTCCTCCGACATCACCGCGCTCGCCTTTACCTTAGGGTCAGTCGATTACTCCGCTACCATCGACGTATCAGTCAATGGATCGGCGCTGACTCCGCTTGGGTTTTCGTACGGGAACTCCCCGATCTTCCTTGGCCTCACCCATACCACTCCCATCACGGACATCAGCTTCACCCTTGTGAATGCGCAATATGGGGGAGGAAATACCAACTATGACCCCGGAGAAATTGACGTGATCGGCTCGTATGCGACGGCCAGTGCGGTTACATCGGCCCCCGAAATCGACGCCTCCTCCGCGGCCGGTGGGCTCACGTTGCTGCTAGGCGGCCTCGCCGTGCTGCGGGGACGCCGCCCAGGTCAACGCGCAGCCTAAGAATATGGAGGCGGCCGCCGCGGGATTGTTGGAGTGCTTATGCCTCAGTCCTATTTTGCCCCTCTTTGTTGCCAAAAACCGACGATATGGCCATGCGCAAGCTGCCGACGCGGCCCGCACAAGCCTATCATTTTTATTGGAATAGTCTGCGATTTGCGACGGCGCGGATGTTGCCACCACTCCTGTTCAAGATCATGATGCCGACAAACAACGGAGTGCTGCGATGTCTGAGAACCCAGCAGGCGCGGAACGCCTGTCGCGCGATAACGCGCAATACCGGCCGCCCTGGGGCAGTCGCGCCGCCCTCGACCTGCCGGGCGGCGGCTCCGTGCGGCACAAGACCGTGCGGTCCGGCAGTTTGGAGCCCGCCCATGTCACATTGGCGAAACGCACCCTCCTCCCGCTGGTCGCCGTTCTCATGCTCGCCGTATGCGTGCTCGCCTGCGGCCGAACCCTGTCGTCGCAATTCTACGCGGTAGGCCTCGCGGCGTTTCTGATCGCCGCGCAGGTGTTCAGTCCCATGGATCTGCAGAACAGCCGCGGCGCCGAGCGGACCGGCAAAACCGTGTCGCGCATTCTGCTCGAGTGGAGTTGTGTGGCGGCCATCCTGGTATTTCTCTCAGCCTCGCTCAACCTCACGCATATCTTCTCGCGGGACATCATCGTGAGTTGGTTCCTGCTGACGCCCATCGCCTTGCTGCTGGTGGACTCGCGCAGAGCCCAGGTCGCTCGATGGCTGGCGGCGGACCGCGGCATGGTTCAGCGCTACATCATCATCGGCGCCAACGATGTCGGCGCCGAGCTGGCGCGCCGCATCGAAACCAGCCATGCCCGCGAGAAGTTCTTCGGCTTCCTCGATTTCCGCAGCGCCGAGCGCGCCGCGGGCGGACTCGACAAGTGGGTGACGGGCAATTGCTCGGCGCGCGATTTTGCGGATTTCGTCCGCGCCCACGCGATCAGCCGCGTTTATCTGGCATTGCCGATTTCCACCGCACCGCGCATCGAGGAGCTGCTCAAGGAATTGCGCGATACGACGGCCTCGGTCTACTTCGTCCCCAACATCTTTGCCTTCGATCTGGTCCAGGCGCGCTACGTGGAGATCAACGGCATGCCGGCGTTCTCGATCTGCGACTCGCCGCTGCAGGGGATGAGCGGCTTTTGGAAGCGTGCGTTCGACGTGGTGCTCGCCTGCTTCGCCCTGGTGTTCTTCTCGCCCGTGCTGCTCATCATGGCGCTGGCGATCAAGCGGTCATCTCCCGGTCCTGTCCTGTTCAAGCAGCGCCGCTACGGCCTGAACGGCGAGGAAATCCTGGTGTACAAATTCCGCAGCATGACGGTATGCGAGGATGGGCCGGTCGTGGCTCAGGCCACCGAGAAGGACTCGCGGGTCACCCCGCTCGGCGCATTCCTGCGGCGCACCTCATTGGACGAACTGCCGCAGATCTTCAACGTGCTCGAGGGCAAGATGAGTTTCGTGGGTCCGCGGCCGCATGCGGTCGCTCACAATGAAGAGTACCGAAAGCTGATCAATGGCTACATGATCCGTCACAAAGTGCGCCCCGGCATCACCGGCTGGGCGCAGGTCAACGGACTGCGCGGCGAAACATCGACCATCGACAAGATGCAGCGGCGAGTCCAGTACGACCTCGACTACCTCAAGAATTGGTCGCTATGGCTGGATTTGAAAATCCTGGCGAGAACGGCGCTGATGGTGGCTTACGACCGCAACGCCTACTAGTATCTCGGCACCGCGTTTTGAAGCTGGCCGCTTTGGAACGTCCCTAGAGCCTCGGCATCCCGAGTGCGGCGCCACCGCGGAAGAAGCCGCTTGATGAACCTATAGCCGCGCCTTGCGAGCACCAGGGGCTTGGGCAACGGTGTGCGGATCAAAGCAAACTTGCGGATGTAATTTTCGACATTCCATTCTGCGTGCGCTCCGGCCGGGAAGAAGATCGTATCCCCCGCACTCAAACGGCGGGCAGCACCTGCCGGGTCCTTGAGGACAACACCGCCCTCGATCACATAGACCGTCTCGTCGGCCTCATAGAACCAGTTGAACCGCCCTGCAGTGCAGTCCCAGATGTAGCTTCGTGCGTTGCCATCGGCGCTGACCGACAGCAGCTGGTTGCGTGCCACCGGCTTTCCTTCCAGCACCCAGTTCGGACGGATGGGCGATGGCATCAAGTCCGCCCTCGAAGCCCCTAGTCTGATGACGCTCTCTACTGACATTCACCGCTCCGGGACCGCTCGATTCCAATGTCGAGATACCGCCCGGATTTGAGCGTGGACTCCACTGAAACCTTGAGATCCGTCAAATGCCGGCGAGAGACTAAACGTGACGAAGTTCACGAGTCTGTGCGCCATTGCACATTAAATTGCCCTTGCGGGGCAGATTCAGGGTTTACCGCAGGCGCGGCGAGCCGGCCAGCTCGACCTCGGCCGCCTGAAGTATGGGTGGCCATGACTGATCAAGAAGAGGCTTCGAACAAGACCGGCTCGGCCCGCTGCAACGGCTTGAATGCGTGATAAATGCGAGCCGCCCAGCGGCGCTGCGGCCATGATTTCAACATGAGCTCATCCACCAGCCCGGCTCTTCCGACGGCACATCGTGAAAACTCGCCTCGAGGTGCGGACGGCAGGGCTCCCCCGCCGCGAGCGCCTGGGGAAACAGGGCAATCGTGTCGTTCAGCACCGGGCTGCGAACCTCCGGTCGGGGCTCGCCGCGCAACACCGCCGCCAAGACACCGGCGAGACAGCCTTGGCCGGCGAATTCAATGTGCCCGAGCTGGGTACAACGAGCGTTCATCTCGATCAGAAAAGGCACGCCGGTGCCGGATTCGATGACGAAGTCCAGACCGTAGAAACCCGACAGCTTCAGCCGTGAGACCATGAGTCTTGCGGCGTTCTTCATCCGCTCGTCCTGAATCACTCGAACGATGGTTGCGGCGCCGGTGGGCCCTTCGGCCGCGACCACGGCGACGGACACGATGGACAGCAGCTCACCGCGCCAGCACACCATCATGGAATTGGCGGGGCGCCCGGGGATGAATTCCTGCACGCTCACTCGGGTACGCGATGCCGGCGACGCAGCCAAAAGGCGAGCGGATCTCGGTCGATCGCCAGCCGCTTCCAAGCCACTGCCACGCCGCGAGGTGCGCTCAGCATTCGCCAAGCTGCCAGAGACTCATCGAGCGAATGCGAGATTCTGACGCCGTTTCCGCCGGATTCTCCGTCGACTTTCACGACGGCCGTGGATGCAATATCCGCATGCCACGCCGCCAGATCTTCGGCCTTCGCAACCGCCCGCATTCGCGGCACGCGTATGCCTAACTCGAGCGCCATGCTGAGAAATCGGTAGCGGCTCTCCACCACCGGATAACTCTCGCGAGGCCCCAAGGAATACTCTATTAAGGATCTCAATGATGGTTCAAGCTCATGAATTTCATGAAGTTGTGATACGACTCCGTCATCGCAAGGTATGACCAAATCCGGCCTGCATTCCAGCAAGGCGCGTCGAACGCTGGAGAGCGAGAATATTCCTCCCAAGGGATAGATTCGGCGAATGCCGGACACGTGGGTCAAAGGGTGTCCAGCGGGGCAAAGAGCCTGCACCTTGCAGCCGTGCCGGATCAAAGCCAACGCCAATCGCGCCGACAAGGGCCACCATTTGGCGGCCACCAGCAACACGGACGGGTGAGGTCTGCCAGGATCAATCATTCCTTGAACCTCATCGAAGTCCATCTCGCCATCAGTCACCGTCATTTAAACCCAAGCGCACTCCCGAGTAACGGTCATCGTCCACATTTTGCAGCAGGCTTGAAGCGACCGGCCTCCGTGAACTTGCTCGCAATTATTGGCCCGGGCGCGAATGTTAATATTAAATCCAATCGGTATACTTCAACACGGTTCCTGCCATCATCTTTTGGAACCCGGCCTGCCCGTGTGGCCGGCTATCCTGGCCGTGGGCCAACCCCATTCATTGGAGTGTACTTTGACGATCAGCACTGTGGACATTGCCGTTATCGGGGCCGGGCCCTATGGATTGTCGCTGGCGGCGCACTTGCGCAACGGCAAGCAGAGCGTGCGGATTTTCGGCTCGCCGATGAATTCTTGGTCGAACCACATGCCGCGAGGGATGCACCTGAAATCGGAGGGTTTCGCTTCGAGTCTCTACGATCCGAAGGCTGAATTTACTCTCAAAAGCTACTGCGCCGAGCGTGCCCTCCCCTATGCGGACATCGGTCTTCCGGTGCCCATCGAAACCTTCATCGCCTACGGTCAGGAGTTTCAGCGCCGCTATGTGCCGCATCTGGAAAACGTCCAGATAAGCTCGCTGAAGCAATCATCCGATCACTTTCAGCTGACCACGGCGGCCGGCGAAGACCTGCGGGCTCGACAGGTCGTGGTTGCCGCCGGCATCGTCAGTTTCGCCTATCTGCCGCCGCCGCTCGCGTCGATGCCCGGCTCGATGGTCTCGCATAGCTCGCAGCACAGCGATCTGAGCGGATTCAAAGGCCGAAAGGTCGCGGTGCTCGGCGCCGGAGCCTCCGCCCTCGATATCGCCGCGCTTCTCCTGGAAGGCGGTGCAAACGCAGAACTCGTCGCCCGGCGCGAGTCGCTTCAGTTTCACGACCCGCCGAACGAGCCGCGGCCCTTACTGCAAAGAATCAAGGCGCCGCGCTCCGGCCTGGGCACGGGCTGGCGGTCGCGCATGTGCACCGACATTCCGCTGGTTTTTCATGCCATGCCCGAGTCGCTGCGTATCCGAGCGGTGGCGCGGCACTTGGGTCCCGCCCCTTGCTGGTTCGTGCGCGACGCGGTTGCCAACCGCCTGCCGATGCACTTGGGAGTGACGGTCGCAGGCATCCACGCGCGCGACGGGCGGCCTTGCCTCGTATTGCGGCAACCCGGCCGGGAAGACAGCCAGATCGAAGTCGATCATGTCATCGCGGCGACCGGATACAGGGCGGCCGTATCGCGTTTGACCTTCATCGATGAGGCGCTGCAATCGCGCGTGCGCAAAGCGGAAGGGGCGCCCATCCTAAACCGGCACTTCGAATCATCGGTGCCCGGTCTTTACTTTGTCGGCGTCGCCGCCGCCAACAGTTTCGGCCCGCTCCTGCGATTCGCGTATGGGGCCAATTTTGCGGCCAAACGCGTGGCCAATCGCCTGGGTAGTTCGCGGTAAATCAGTTAATTAGCCATTTATCTGACATAATATTTTTACAGGTGCCCAATAGCTCACAGCACCTTCTTGGACCGGCACCTATCATTCGAACTCGATAACGCCGAGAGTCGCTCGCGGGTTCGAATCGTATCGCGCCGGCAGCGTCGAATTTTTAGCCTCGAACAAGGAGTATCGCGGTGAGCTTGAAAGTGCTTGGGGGATTATGCATTGGCTTCCTCGGTATTTCCGCAACGGGACTCGCGTCAGCCCAAGGCGTTAGCGAATACACCTCGGCGGCTGGGTGGTCGACGGCCGTCAACGACGTATCCGACTACAACTTTTCGGGAGCCGTGGGGCCACTTTCGGTCTTTGGCGAGTCCGGCGTAACCTTCGGTCCCGGCACGTTCACCACCGGCCAGGGATTCGGACTCATTTATAACGACGGCCAATACGGCACCGGCGTTCAATATGTCTCCGACGATCCCATAGCCTTCGGAGGTGGTAACCAGCCTGCTTCGGTCACCGTGTCCTTCAGTGCCGCTGCGGACGTGACCGCGCTCGCATTCACCCTGGGCGCAGATAGCCAAGCCTCCACCATCGACGTTTCAGTCAATGGATCGGCGGTTGGTCCGGTGGCTGTATCCTCCAGCATTCCCACCACGTTCTTTGGAGCGACCGATAAGTCCGGTCCGATCACGAGCATCACATTCACCGCATTGAACTTCGGCGAAATGGACGTGATCAACTCCTACGCGACTGGCAGTGCGGTCATTTCGGCCCCAGAGATCGACCCCGCCTCCGCGGCAAGCACGCTGACGCTGCTATTTTTCAGTCTCGCCGTGCTGCGCGGTCGTAAGCGCGCGTAAGGCACCCACCCCAGCGACGGTGCCCGAACAATTCGGCCACCAACAAGGCGTTCCAGAGATAAAATTTTGGATGGCTTGCCACTTCGGCGGAGCGCTGCTGAGCGGAGTGGTCGTTTGCATGATTGATTCAAGGGCTCCCCACGAGCCGTACTTGCTCTCTACTCCGACGTCGTTGTAGTACATGAAGAGTTGCCCACCGCCGGTTTTCCATTGCTGAAAATACCGTGTATACGCCTGGCCCATTCGCGAATCTCGGTTGGCCGCCATGTAGAGAGTATCAAGGGCGTCCGCCGATCCGTTCGCGAAATTCTGTCCACCCTCGTACGCCAAAAGAGGGAGCTTGTAGGGGGCGAGACTCTTAATGAAGTCCTGTTCCCAGGCGGCGTCCTGAGCAATAAATCCTCCCGGAGGAATCATCGTTGCGGGCCGAGACCACCTTCTCAAAATGCGCGAAAAATAGGATCCGTCGTCACTCGTAGGGTCGTCTTGCGAGTACAAGGATTGAAATAAACTTGCGAGCCCTCCGTCCGCTTGCGAAGTCCAGGCCGAAGGCACGGCGCCGCCCATATAGGGCGCGATAGCGACTGCGTTGATCGCGTGTCCGGAACAGGGAGCGCCTTGAGTCCAATACGGGCATTTCAACGCTTCGGTCGCCGAGAAACTCCAAGCCGCCTGCGCGCCGAGCACACATACGAGCCTGGGATCGGAACCCCAAACCGATTTCCAGATATCACACATTTGCGCCGTGCGCATTCCGAACCATTCGCGGTTATATTCAAATCCGCCATCACCCGACGGCTGGCTCGGCCACTGAACGTGGCCCTGGGTTGCCGCGTAGTGATACTGGCTAAACGAGGAATTCCACACTTCATTGCTCAGCTCCACATAAATCTTTTGGCTCGCGCCCAATTGACTGCGCACGAGCCTAGCCATTTGGGCAATGTAATTGTCATTGGCCATGACTGGGACGTTCATCCACGCGTCGGCGGAAACCGCGTTGGCGAGTTGCAGCGCAATCTCAATGGGAACTCCCTTTAGCGTGCCGAAAAAAGCGTAAGTAGGGGTTGGGCGATCGGACCAGGACGAGAGCGTACTGCCGTTGGTTTGAAACCAATCCATAAATCGCAGTGCACGAAAATTTTGAATGAGTTTAAGAAAGGCCGGGTTGAACAATTGTCCTGCTTTCGCAGCAGCCTCATTGGCTGCCGTTACGAATCGAATGTTACGCAAGTAATTCCCGTTATGGTGGGGATCCGTCGCGACAATGCGCAGATCGATACCGTTGTTACTGGGAACTACGTTGATCACGTCTCGCCCGGGTGAGCGGCTTACCAGCGTCGCGTCAAACCCATAGGTCAACGTTCCTTGCCCGTCGTACAGCACAACGTACTGGCCACCGGGATAGACACCGTTCGGTGTGCTTGGCATACCTTGAAGAAACAACACCCCCACGGAATTGAATTTTTGCGCGGAGGGCGCGCGGACACTCGTGAGCGTGATGGGCCACCCGTTCGCGTCGAGGTTAATGTACTGCTCTTCGTTGGTATCCCAGGTCGCATTTGAATGAGTAATCCACTGCTGCGATTCCAAAAAGGCATTGATGAATGGCTGTTCGCTCGCGAAGTAGTTTACCGCCGCGAGATTGATTCCCATCGCCGATTGTGCGTTGAAGGCACTGGCAGCACGAGCCTCATTCAATAACGGCAAAATAAGCAGACTAATGGAAATCAATTCGATCGCCCCGATTGAGGCGACTCGACGGAGATTGTGTGCACGTCGGCGAAATCCCGGCGTTTCGCGATACATTGCGTTCTCCAACTCTGGCTCCCAATCGGTCGAAATCGCCGGGACGAGGGACTAGTTGAGCGTCTTTAGCAATACGTGACGATACTCGATTTTCATCGGCGGTCCGACGTGAACCTGGACGCCGATTAGCCCCCTAAATCTGCGGTTGACCCTGTCGTCGTCGATCACTTCGCTCATGATGTGGCCGTTCAAGATATGAATCATGAGATTCCCACGCACTATAAGGTGGTATTTGTTCCAATCGTTTACCTTAATGAACGCCTTGAGTTCTTCGGCCGTTCCCAGCGTGGCGATGACCTGGGGATCCGCTCCCGTGGCGATATGAATCACGTCGCCGCGCCGTGCAAGAACGGTGCGGCCACCCTCTTCATAGTTTTGCCCGGTGTAGATATTTTGGCCGTCAATGTCCGCCTGCGGACCGCGCAGTACCCAATGGCTGCCGTGGATTTCGACGCTGCGATAGTTGATTCCACTGTTGCCGAAATCACTTATACGGTACTCGGCTTTAAGTTCGAAATTCTTCGGCTTGCCGCCACGCCAGATGATGAAACTGTTGTGCTTGAGCCGATTGGCCGCCGTTACTTCGCCAATCAGTTCACCGTCCTCGGCGCGCCAATATGCAGTATCTCCGTCCCATCCATCGAGAGTCGTGCCGTCGAAGATGGGCGTAAAGCCGGTGTCGCTATCATCGAGCGGAAGGATCTGCGGCGCTCTCTGTGGCGCCTTATGCACTGATTGCGCGAAAAGCGGACCTGATGCCGTGAGCAACGGACCTAGGATCGTCACAAGGACGAATCGGCGCAATCGGCGTGTGTTACGCGTAAAGGAACTCCCTGGCGGTGCGATAGTCGGTCTCGCGTGGCACGCTGCCCCAAGACTTGCAGCCACGCGGCCTTCGAACTGGATTGTCGGGTCCGTTACGGGCAGCGGATGCGGGACGCAGGCTTTTACCTCCTCTCCGGCCACCGTGGTCGAGACATTCTAGCCGGAGGAAAAATAAAGCGCGCGTTTGACCTACATCGATGACGCGCTGCAATCGCGGTGCGTAAGGCCGAAGGGGCGCCCATCCTGAACCGGGCACCTGACTGAAACGCTTCTAGATTTCGGCTGCGCTCGCTGAGAGATTCTCGACGCATCGCAAAATCCAGCCACGCCTCCGAGCGACTCTCGATCGCCCATCGATAGCTTCTCGATCACTCGTTGAACATAAGCGATGGATCGCGAAGTTGGCTCGATTTACAGACACGTAAGCGTTTTGCGACAGGTTGGCAGGCTTGCAAAAGCGACTGATTATCCCCCCGTCGAGACTACCGCTGCAGAGCGCTGAGAAAAGCATGGCGATCACCGCCAAGCCGATTGCAAGGGAGACACATAAATGATTTTAATTGGTCGCCACTCCAACCTCGAATCCGGACTCACTTCGGCACAAGGGCGCGACTCTAAAATCAGCGGCGCTCGCCGAACAGGGACGTTCCGCCACGGTCGTACGCCTGTTGAGTTGGGCCCTTCGGATTTGCCGCATTCGCCGCGTTGGCGGCATGTCAGCACTCTTCGTCCGCCGAGACATCCCCTCCGACCGGCAGCAGCCCTTCTTCGGTCTCGACCAGCTCAGCCAAGTGGCCAAGCCGGCGGTCACTCTGGTGGCCAAGAAAAGCAGCGTCACCAAGGGCACCTCGACGACCTTGCAGTGGAGCGCCACCGGCGCGCAGTCCTGCAAAGCCTCCGGCGGCTGGAGCGGCACCGAGCCGACCAGCGGCACCATGACCACCAGTCCTCTGACCGCGACCACCAGTTACACGCTGACCTGCTCCGGACCCGGCGGGTCTGCCTCGCAGTCGGCGGAGGTCGTGGTGATCTCGCCCGCCCCGACGATCACCCTGGCGGCATCACCCGTCGACGGTTGCCAACGGCGGCGTGTCCAGCCTGACCTGGCAATCGCAAAACGCGACTTCCTGTACCGCCTCGGGAGGCTGGCATGGGCGCCGTGGCGACCAGCGGTACCTGGTCGACGGGTGCGCTCTCCAATACGACCGAATACGAACTGACGTGCACGGGAACCGGCGGCTCCGCGACGCAATCGGCCATCGTCACCGTCTCGGCTTTGGCGCCTTCGATCACGCTGACCGCCAATCCCAGCACCGTCAACTCGGGCGCCTCCACGACCCTGACTTGGGCTGCGAAGAACGCCACCTCGTGTTCGGGCTCCAGCGCCTGGCCCGGGACCAAGGCGCTCAGCGGCTCGCAATCCTCGGGCGCGCTCACGGCCGGCACGACCTATACATTGACCTGCACCGGTACCGGCGGCACGGCGACCCAGTCCGTGACGGTGCTCGGTGAATGCGATAGCCCCCAGCTGTCAGCATCTCCGCATCCCCCAGCACCATCGCGAGCGGCACGAGTTCGACGCTGAAATGGACCGCGACGAACGCCACGTCGTGTTCCGCCTCGGGTGCCTGGTCGGGCAGCGAAGGCCGCTGAGCGGATCGCAATCCACGGGCATCCTCTCCGCCAATGCGACCTACACGCTGGTCTGTTCGGGCACCGGGAGGCACCGCGACCCAGTCCGTCACGGTGTCCATCAAATCAGCCGCACCCACCGTCAGCTTGAGCGTGGGTCCCAGCGCCATCACCAGCGGCAGCAGCGCGACGTTGAACTGGACGGCGACGAATGCCACCTCCTGTACCGCCTCGGGGGCCTGGTCGGGCACGAAGGCCGTGTACGGCACCCAATCGACCGGCGCACTGACGGCCAACGCGACTTATACGCTGAGCTGCACCGGTCCGGGAGGCAAGCGCCGCCCAGTCCGCCACGGTGACCGTCAGCGCGAACTCCGACGCGCAACGGTCGAGCATGAGCGCCAGCCCGAGCACGGTTGCCAGCGGCGGCAGCTCCACCTTGACGTGGGTCTCCAACAACGCCACCGCCTGTACCGCCTCGGGCGGCTGGTCAGGCAGCAAAGCAATCAGCGGCTCCCAGTCCAGCGGTGCACTCACGGCCAGCACCACCTATACGCTGACCTGCACCGGTAGCCGGTGCGGCAGCGCCACGCAGTCCGCGACGGTCTCGGTGACCGCGCCTGCGCCGACGTGAGCTTTGTCCGCAAGCCCCAGCACGGTGGCGAGCGGCGGCAGTTCGACCGTGCACGTGGTCGGCCACCAACGCGACCTCTTGCACCGCCTCGGGCGCCTGGTCGGGCACCAAGGCCGCCAGCGGCTCGCAATCCACCGGCGCGCTGACGGCCAGCGCAACCTATGGACTCACCTGTTCCGGCACCGGCGGCAGCGCGACGCAGTCCGCGACGGTCTCGGTGACCTCACCGGCTCCGATGGTGACCTTTGTCCGCAAGCCCGAGCACGGTCGCGAGCGGCGGCAGCTCGACGCTGACCTGGTCCGCCACCAACGCGACCTCGTGCACCGCCTCGGGAGCCTGGTCGGGCACCAAGGCCACGAGCGGTTCGCAGTCCACCGGCGCCCTTACCGCCAATGCGACCTACAGACTCTCCTGCACCGGCGGCGGCAGCACCAGTGCGACACAATCCGCCACCGTCTCGGTGACGACCAGCCGGCTCCGACCATCACGCTGTCCGCAAATCCCAGCACCGTCACCAGCGGTAGCGCATCGGCACTGACCTGGTCGTCCACGAACGCCACCTCCTGCGCTGCCTCGGGCGGCTGGAGCGGCGCTGAGGCGACCAGCGGATCCGCGAACACCCCGACCTTGACCGCCACGACCGTGTTCACGCTCACCTGCACCGGCGCCGGCGGACCGGCCACGCAGAGCGCGACCGTGACCGTCACCCCGACCACGAACGGCACGGCCACCCTATCTTGGACGGCACCCACCACCAATGCCGACGGCACGCCGGTGACCACGTTGACTGGGTTTCACGTTTATTACGGCACCAACCAAAGCGCCTTGACGCAGTCCATTGCCGTCAGCGGCGCAACGACGACCACCTACGAAATCACCGGGCTTGCCTCAGGGACCTGGTACTTCGCCGTAGCGGCCGACGCGGCGGATGGAACCGAGAGCGCGCAGAGCAGCGTGGGCACAAAGACAATCTAACGCCCTATCGCCGTAGCAGATCGTTCCTTCGACATGGTGTACGTATTCGGCGACATCGACGACGCAGAATAGAGACAGTAGAAACCCATTCTCATTGCGGCTAAAACACTCACCTGATTTTTAGTCAGACGCGGGCGCACCGGTTTTCCGCTGCCGTGGCTTCATGTCACTGTCCGCGATTTTTTCAACAACCGAATAAACAGGTGAACTTGATGTCGTCACATCGAGCCGTAGTATCTTTAATTGCCGCATTTTCCTTTTGCTCAGCGGTTCCAGGCAGCCTCGCATATGCCGCCACGACCGACGATCTCTACGTAGCCCATACAACCGCCTCCCTGGTACAGAATAGCGGCGCGGAGAGTGTCACCGTGTATCGCAACGGCAGTACCAGCGGCGCGGTCAGCGTGCTGTGCCAGACCGTCAACGGCACTGCGGTATCGGGGCGAGACTTCACCGCCGTGAGCACGACGCTGCACTGGGCGAGCGGAGAGGCAACGCCCCAGGTATGCAGCGTCCCCATTAGCGATGCCACGCCTTTCAGCGGCCCGCGGACATTTACTCGTCGAGTTGTCCGACCCGACCGGCATCACACTGAGCTCGAGCGATAAGGTCACCGTGACGATCTTCGGCAATAAGGGCGGCGGTACAGTATCGGTCGCCGCACCCACTTATACGGTCGCGCAGAGCGCAGGGCATGCAACGATTTCCGTGAATCGCACGGGCGGTTCAGTCGGCCCGGCGGTGGTGTATTACGCCACGGCCAATAAGACCGCAATCGCGGGGACCGACTACACGTCTGAACAAGGCGAGTTGTCATGGGCAAACGGCGACGCGGCACCCAAGACCTTCAGCATTCCGGTCAGCAATGCAAAGCCGTTTAGCGGCACCAAGACGCTGGCGGTCGCCATCGCCGACGCCGTCAACGTCGATCTCGGCAGCTCGACCTCCGCCATCGTAACCATCGACGGCGATGCGACCGCTGCGACCGGCACGGCGACACTATCCTGGGCGGCGCCTACCGCCAACACGGAGGGCGAACCAATGCCGCTGAGCAGCCTGACGGGATATCACATTTACTACGGCACTTCAGCGAGCGCTCTGACCAAGTCCGTTGCCGTCAGCGGCGCAGCCACGACTAGCTATGAGATCACCGGGCTTGCCTCCGGTACCTGGTACTTCGCAGTGGCCGCCGATGCGACGGATGGAACCGAGGGCACGCGAAGCGCGGTCGCCTCGGCGACTATTTGAGGGAGCGGCGAGCGCTCCCAGTCCGAGATCGCCAACTTGAGTGGAGAGATGCCGCCGCCCGACCGATGGGGAGCGGGTCGAAGCCGAGACATCGGTTTGGCCCCATTTACTCTATGAGGTTTGAGCGGCATAAAAAGGCCGCATGGTTCATTCTAAAGTGATTTTCGCGGGTACGCCTATGGCCGTTGCGCCCGCGGGCACATCGCGCAACACGACGGCGTTGGCGCCAATCTTTGCGTGACTCCGCTGGCCAGGCCCGCGTACTCGTTCGGGACTCGACCCGCCGGTCACGCCGGCCACTGCGCCGCCGCTGGTCTTGGACCTCGGCCGCGGACCGGGTAACAACACCGAGCTGATCGCCGGCCACTGGCAGGCCGCTCACGTCATCGGCGTCGACAGCTCCCCGAATATGATCGGGGCCGCACGCTCTCGGGAGCGGCCCGGCCACCTGGAGTTCCTGGTGGCCGATATACGCGATTGTCGGCCGCGGCCCGATTATCGGTTAGCCCACACACAGACTTGTCTCGCGATTATCGCGAGCGGTAATTCGCACGGTTGCAAACGAGCGAGTTGCCAGGCACGCATGGAGCGTTTCCGGATCATTCATGCGTGATGCCTTAACCGGATTCCCTAGCGGCTGTGAGCCGTCTGCAAACACTCACAATTGCCGTGTGTCCCAAACAGGGATCACACAATGGATTACTCCACGCTGACCGAAGGTCAGCTAATCGACCGCATGAATGCGATCTCCAATAAGCCTGGTAGGCTAACCGTGGCCGATGGCAACGAGCACCGGGCTATCTGTGACGAGCTTGACCGCCGTCACAACATTCCCCGCGAGGAACGCAACGGCCCTGGTGCCAGCGATGCTGACATTGCGGACGTTGCCGGTCTCAACGGTTTCTCTTCCAACCGTACCGAGACACGCGAGGAGCGCGTATTCACGGAATACCTTCGCACCGGCCGTGCTGGTGAGGAACTCCGCGCCGCGGGTGAGGCTACTGGCGGTGCCGGTGGCTATATGGTGCCGCAGTCATTCTGGGCGCGCATGTCTGTCGCTCTCAAGATGTACGGCGGAATCTCGTCTGACTATCAGCAGGTGCAGACTGATGACGGCCGGGTCATGCCGTGGCCGACCAACAACCCGACTACCACGCTTGCGACGTACCTGACCGAGAATACTCAGGTCTCTAACGTCAACTACGTGTTTGGTCAGGGAATGCTGTTCGCCTGGACGCTGACGACCGGTGCCATTCTGGCCAGTCTCCAGCTTATCCAGGATTCCGCCATTGACGTTGACCAGTTTGTGGCCGATAGGGCGGGCGAGCAGATCGGCCGTAAGCTGGCAGCGGAAGCTGTGAGCGGTCTGGGCGCAGCCTCTAAGGCTGGTACGGGGATCATTCCCTCGCTTAACGCGTTCGGTACAGCCTCGACCGGTACGGGCGGCGTGTACGACCTGGGGACCGCGACGGGGGTCAAGCTGTTTGCAACTCCAGCGCGACAGAGCTGGGACAGAATGTCCTCGTCCCTCAGACGTGTGCAGCGATGATTGACGAGCGTCGATCCTGCTTACTGGGATGGAGCTAAGTTCTACCTGAATCCGGTACAGGCAACGAACATGCGTCAGATCGTTGACTCCAACGGACGACCGCTCATCAACTTTGACAACGCGTTCGAAGATGGCGCTATCGGTTCCATCGTCGGTTTCCCGGTTATGTGCGTGCCGGAAATTCCGAACCTCGCGGCGTCAACTGTTGGCGGCCCGATCTTCGGAAACATGCAGCACGCAATGGTGCAGCGCATGGTGGCCGGTGCTGAGATCATGCGGCTGACCGAGCGGTATGCCGACTACTTGCAGGTTGGCTTCATCGGATATCAGAGGTTCGACTTTCAGCCGAACGACCTTCGCGCGGCTGTTACCGTCCTTCCCTCGACTACCTGATTCGGAGTTAGCCAGATGGCTGCTGACATCGTTTACGATTCCGTCAACCTTCCGCCTGCATTCGTTGGCGTGGCCTATGAGGCTGGTATCGCCTATCATGGGGCGGCGTCCGCGCTTAGCGCGGCGTCCGCTTCTGGGCTTCCCGCTGGCCTGTCGCTAGTTCACAGCTCATTCGCTGAGTCGTGCGGCGTGCGCATTACTGGCACACCAACCGCAGCGGGTGTCAACTCAAGCGTGGTCATCACGCTGACCGACACTGCCGGTGCTGCGGTTTCCAGCTCTTACACAATCACTGTGTACGGAGCCGCGAACGACCTTTCGTTCCTGGAAGCCAATGCGAGCGTTTCACAGGCTGTGGATACGCTCAACCTGTAACTCGCTCGCGGCCCTGAGAGCGTCTGTGCGGGCCTGAAAACTCGGACCCTAGTACGGATATGCAAACAGGCCCATGACGCTCAGAACGTGCAGCTCAGCAACGCGCGTCGGGAGCATGACGAGACCCCCTGCCAATCGGCTAGGGGGTCTCAGTCGTTTCGGGGGTCTACGCGGCTAGTTCTGCCTTGAAACAGACCCCCGCGCCCAGGTCCACAATGCCGTTGCTGTCGCCTGACAGCATGTCGGCCGCGGGGAACATGCGCACGGGGGAATCGTCGCCTAGCTCGATCACTTCGAGACCAAGCGCGAGCTTGGCTGCCTTGACGATGTTGCGCTTGGCATCGTCCGACGATGACCAAAGCTCGGCAACCGTCCGCGGTCCGTCGCTGACCGGTGCGTAGTCGAAGCTGTCAGGCACTATCTGGAACGCGCCTGATCTCTGCCCTGAGCGACTTCCGGCTAGCCACGAGTGCGTCTAGCTCGTCATCGTCTTCTGTGGCGCTCAGACGTGCTTGCAGGCGCGCTAGGTTGGCCTTCATCTCGTCAAGCTCGTGAGCGTTGCCAGCGATCCGCTGGTAAGCGAGCAGTTCTGTTTCGTCACTGGCGAACAGCTCGTCAAGCTTCGCGATGACCGGTGCAAGGTCCATGCCGCGGAACTGTCCGCATGCCTTACGGGTCTTGGCGAATCCGCCACAGCGGAGCTTTGGCGTCCGCGCGTTACCGGCTGGCGTGTGTCCTGCGTTGACGAATAGGTGCCCGCCACAGCTAGGGCAAGTGAACACTCCGGAGACCCAATTTGCAGCCTGCCCTACGGGACGTCCACCCTTGTTTGCCCGTGATGCCGTGGAGTTGGACACAAGCACTTGGTTCGCGCGCCACCACAGCGGAGACTCGACTACCGGGGCAACCGCGTGCGTCCATTCTGCGGATTCGCCATCGTAGGTGTACGTGCAGCGAATGACGCCAGTGTGGTTGGCCTCGAAGCGAACTAGATTCCTGATTTGCTGCGGCCATGCGTCGTAACGACGGCCGACGCTTTGCAGCGATTCGCCATCGGCAACTGCCTGGTAGATCTCAGTCACGATGCCAGCGTCGGTGCAGAATGCTTGCTTGGAGTAGCGCACGCCGCGCGTTGCCCACAGCATCGGAAGAGGACCGTAGTGCGCGCCGTTGTTCATGACGGACTGCACACCGCGCCACGTCTGAACCTTGACGGTGCGCGACTTCTCAGCGTTCGCGTTCTGCTTGACGAGCGTCGTAACCCAACTGCCGAGATCATCACCGTTGGCGAATGTCTCTTCCCCAGGCGCAAGCGAAACGATGGTTGCTCCGCTCTTGCGGATAGCCATCATCGTTTCGACCTGAGACGTCAGGTTGTCGCGCCTGTCGAGTCGCGAGCTGTCCGTAACGATGACTCGATCGCCCTTGCGGAGCTTGGCTATCACGCTGTCGAGTGCGTCAAGCTGCGCACCCTTGGACGCGCTAGCGGACTTGGTGTCCGGCCGCACGATGACCGCACCGGGGGACGCGCTGAGGATGTCTCGCTCTTGCGTCTGTGCATCCTGGCTACCCGTGCTGACCCTGGTGAATCCGTAATCCGTCATGCCATGCACACTACCCGATGGTTACCGACCCGATCGTGCTCACGCACGCCCGGGCGCTGCTGACCAGCACAAGCGAGGGAGCAACCGCCTACGTGCAGGCGGACATCCGGGATACCGGGAAGGTGCTGGCCAGCGCGGCGGAGACCCTGGACTTGTCGCAGCCTGTCGCGGTGATGGCGCTGATGATCCTGCAGTACGTGCCGGACGAGGATGACCCGTGGGGGATTGTCGCGGGGCTGGTGGATGCGCTCGCCCCGGGCAGCTACCTGACCGTCTCGGATACCGTGCGCGACATTGACACTCAGCGGGTGACCGAGGGCACAGCGCGGCTGAACGAGCGGATGGGGCCGACCCGGCTGACCCTGCGTTCCCGGCCGGAGTTCGAGCGGTTCTTCTCCGGATTGGAGTTGGCCGAGCCGGGCGTCGTCCCTCTGCCCGAATGGCGGGGTGTGGGGTCGGGGTACCCAATCCCGTGCTACGCGGGGATGGGCCGCAAGCCCTTCTCCGGCTGAGCGACGCCGATCCACCCACCTTCCTCCGACCCGCCGGACGCTCTGCCTGATCACCTGGCCCGCCCAGCCAGCGAGATGACCCCGACCGCCGGGTCCGCAGGCTCTACCGGACCGATCTCGGCGACGAGGCCGCAGATGCAGTTCAGCGCGCCTTTGCCTCGGTCGAGGCCCGGTGGCGTCAGGAAATAGGGTCCGAGCCGTACGACACCATGAAACAGGTTCTACGGCAGCTGGGCCGCGACAGCCTCAGACCCTGAATCAGACGGTCGGCTCGGGCAGGATCTCCCGTACCTCTTGCGCACAGCGGCACGCGACGGCGATCTTGGCAGCCCACTCCAGCGCCTCCGCGCGTGAGGGCACGTCGACGACCGCGAACCCGCCGATGACTTCCTTGGTCTCCGGGTACGGGCCGTCGGTGACGGTCCCGTCGGTGGCCACGATGCTCGCCCTCTGGCTTTCCAGTCCGGCGCTGAAAACCCACACGCCGGCGTCCCGCGCCTCCCGGGCCACCGCGAGCGCGGCCTTGGCCACGTCGGGCAGGTCCTCCTCTGGGAAGGTCATCGCTCCGTCATCGAACGAGATCAGGTACTGCGTCATCCCATGGCTCCTTGTCCTGGCGACCCCTCCGGCCGCCCCTCACCTCATATACGAACGGCTCGATCCGGATTCGACACTCTGCCAGAAGAAACTTCTGTCGGGGCTGCTGCCTAAGATCGTTCGGTGAGTGTGCGTCGCAGTCCGGCGGGCGGCATGCCAACTGCGCCTGTCCCAGCATCCGATTGTGGAGGCCCGAATGCCGAAACCACCGCTTCCCGAGGCCGCGGTAGCCCTGCTGCTTAAGCCGAACCCGGCGGTCATCACGACCCTGCGGCGGGACGGCCAGCCGGTCTCCGCAGCCACGTGGTATCAGTGGGACGACGGCCGGGTTCTGGTGAACATGGACGAGGGCCGCAAACGGCTGGAGCACATGCGCGACGATCCCCGGGTTGCGCTCGACGTGCTCGATGAAAGCGACTGGTACACCCACGTCAGCATCATCGGCCACGTCGAGGAGTGGCGCGACGACACCGACCTGGCCGACATCGACCGCCTGGCCAGGCATTACACGGGCCATCCGTACCGGCAGCGCGACCGGGGCCGCATCAGCGCCTGGATCGCCGTGGAAGCCTGGCACGGCTGGGGTGCGCTGAAAGACACGCGCTAAGAACGGGGGCTGGGTCGTGCCGGCGCGGATGGCCTGCATGGCCCGCGGTCATGTCAGCTCGCCTCCCGGCCGAACACCTGCGGGGAAGGCGAACCGGCCGTCGGGACCCGGCTCGAACCGGCGGGCTTCCACCACCGCGTCCACGTTGAGCGGCCCGTAGATATGCGGAAAGGGCTCAGCCGAGCCCGCAACCTGCTCGAGCCGGATCTCTGGCCGGACGCGGCCGGTGTCGATGGCCAGCACCAGCAGGTCCGGCAGCCCTTGGTAGAACATGTTCGCCACCCCCGCCACCTGGCCGGCGGCCGAGCAGTGGATGAATCCTTCCTCGGCCAGCGTCCTGCCGAGCGTTGACGTCGTGTACTCACCGGCAGCCTGCGCCTGTGCCCAGTCGGACGCCGTGGCGATGTGGTAGATGAAGCCGGGCACCTCTCGTGTGATCACAGCCCCATCGTGCCTCAGAGCAGGGACAGGTCGGCGGTCACCGTATCGATCCGCTCGCTGTCGGCGGGCCCGAGCGCGCAGCACGTCTGCGTGCCCGGGCTCACCTGGGTGCGGCCAGCGTCGCGGATGACCTCGGTTGGCAGTCCGGTGGCGCGAGCCTGCCGCACCACGTCATCCAGCTGCGCGCCGTCCGCCACCTTGAGCACGACCTTGGGCTGGCCCTGCTGCAGCCAGGCCGCGAGGTCAGCGCCGCCCAGGCCGTCCAGCACGGCGGCCACTGCCGCGTGGGCGACCTGGGCGGCGATCTTGCCGCGTCCCATGCCGAGGTCCGTCCGGACCACGATCGCCAGTTTCTGCGCCACCAGGACACGGTACGGCCCGGCCCGGCCTTGCCGGAGGCTCAGCCGAACAAGGTGTCCAGGAACGGGCTGCTGAACACTGAATTCGGGTCGTAAGAGGTGAGAATCGAGACGGCTGTGCTCCAGCCGTCGTTGCTCGCCTGGCCCGCGCTGACCGCGGCCGGGATCGTGCTGCCCAGGATCGTCGAGTTGGTCCACGGCGCAGCCGACGTGCACCCCCAGGCCTTGGACCATTCCGGCCGGACGCACGCGTAGCTGCCGGTGTAGTGGCTCCAGATCCACGATTCCATCTCGGCGTAGAACGCGGAGAATCCGGCTGTGACCGGGAGCGTGCCCATGTCCAGCCAGACCGCGGTGTCCCAGCCGGGCTGGTCGGGCCGCGGTCGCAGCGAGGACAGGATCGGCGACTGGGCGCCGCTGACCAGAGCGTCCGAGGGTTTGTCCAGGCCGGTGATCCGGATCTCGATGGGCCCGTTCATCGGGTACTGGCCCTGCGCGGCGTAGCTGGACAGCAGGCTGCTGTACTGCGTGTAGAAGTCGCTGACCACCTGCTGGATGCTGGCGCGCGAGGTGATGATCGCGAAGCCGGCCTCCACGATGCGCACCGTGCTCGGCTCCACGTACAGCAGCACGTTCTGCCACTGACCCCAGAGGTCCCAGGTGCCGGTGAACACCAGGCCGGTGTCCACCAGCGCTATCGCGGCATCCTCGAAGGCCGGCGTGCCGGAGACGTCGCCGGCCGCGACCTCGTCGAAGAACGTGTTTTCCGAGCTGGTCACGCTGTTCGTGAACGAGTAGTTGTACGGGCTGGTTGCCTTCACCGAGAGCAGCGGCTGGCTTGACTTGATCGACCACACCTTCAGCCACGGCGTGTCGGTGAACGGGAACCAGATCGCCTCGACGCGGCCGGCTCCGTCCGCGTAGCTGGCGAGCGAACTGGACCCCGCGCTGGCTGGCGGGGCAAACAGGTCCGCGGCCGAGATGTCCACCCAGCTCTGGCACTGCAGGTTCTGGGACCCGGCGAGCTGCAGGGTGACCGAGGTGATGAACGCGCGGCCCAGGTGCGCCAGGAACGCACGGATGTCCGGGTTCGAGCGCTGGAACGTCGTCAGCACGTACTGCCCGGACGAGGAGTTCCAGACGACCGCGGTGAGGGACAGGATCAGGTTCGAGAGGGAGCCGTAGGTCTGGCCGGACAGCATGGTCTCGCCGGTCGCCGGGATCGCGCTGCCGTGCGCGTTGATGGCCAGTGCGCCGCCGACCGTGATGTCGCCGGGCGCCGGGATCGCGCAGAACCCGTAGCCTGCCGCCGCTATCGCGCTGGTCAGCGTGTTCATCGTGACGCCGGTGCCCACCGTGGCCGTGGCCGGCGAGCCCGCGCTGATCGACACCGAGGTCAGGTCCTGGGTGGTGTCCAGCAGCACGTAGCCGGCCCCGGTGCTGCCCGATGGCAGCAGGATCGGCGACCAGTTGTGGGACATTCCCTTGGCCCGCAGCCGGTATCCGTTGGCGTACGCCCAGTTGGCCAGCGTGACCACGTCATTGGCCGAGGCCGGGGCGCAGGTCCAGACGTCGTCTATGACGATCATGCCGGCCCAGTTCTGGTACGCCTGCTGGTAGATCGAGATCGACGGCGGGAAGTTCGGCGGCGGGGAGGTGGTGGCCTGCGCGCTGGCCGGGGTTACCCGGAACACCGGCACCCAGGCCAGGGCGCCGGCCGCGGCTGCGCCCGCCATAAAGGCGCGCCGGGATGGCCTGCGAGATGGGACAGATTGGTCTAAACCGGACGGGCGAGGGGCATGGCGGGGCTCCATTTTGGCTCTCCTCTTCGATGTGGGGGGTCGTCGGAGGATGGTCCCGGAATCCGAATCAAGCGCTTGATCGGCTGGGGCCTGAGCACACCGTAGAACCGTCCGGGGCGACGGGCAAGACTGAAACGTGTTCTATTTTTGAGCCTTTCGGGAGACCCGGGCCGGGCCGGGGATTGCCATCGGCGTCGTCTTCTACGCGCTCGGCCGCCGGGAGCGGGCGGACCC
>CAVTID010000003.1:0-1065379 GCA_963734645.1 uncultured Gammaproteobacteria bacterium | reverse complement strand
CCAGAAGGGCGGGACTACCTACCCCGCTACCCGCACTTCGAATCGCCGCAATTCAAGCAGGTGTTGCAGCCGTCCATCATGACGACGGCGGCGGTGCTGCACTTCGCGCACAGCTGCGCGCCTTCCGGGAAGTGCGACTTTGAAAAGGCATCGGTCTGCTTGGTGCGCGCCTCGAACTCGGCGCGCTTTTCCTGCACGAGCTTGCGCTGATGCACGTCGAGTTCGGGCTTCTTGAGCAAGCCGATCGACTGCAGGTGGCGCTCGATCACATAGCCCAGCTCGGCGATGGTCGAGGGCATGAATTTGCCGCCGGGCTGCCAGTAGCCGCCCTTCGGATCGAATACCGCCTTCAATTCCTCGACCAGGAACGTCGTATCGCCGCCCTTGCGGAATACCGCGGAAATGACCCGGGTCAGCGCGACGATCCACTGGAAATGATCGAGATTCTTCGAGTTGATGAACACCTCGAACGGCCGCCGCTGCTCGTGCGGCGTGCCCTCGTTGAGCACGATGTCGTTGATGGTGACGTACATGGCGTGATCGGAGACCGGCGTCTTGATCTTGTAGGTCGAGCCGATCAGCACCTCGGGGCGCTCGAGCTTCTCGTGCATCCAGATCACGTTGTCCTGCGTCTTCGGCGCTTCCTTGGGGGCCGCCGCCGGCGCGTCCTTCGCTTCCGGCTTCTGCACGCGGTACTTCGCGATCTTCTTGTCGATTTTGATGTGAGCCATGATCAGAATTTCCCGTAATAGCCTTCTTTCAGCGCATCGAAGAGATTGGCGGCGGTGTGCATTTCGCCGTCGTATTCGATCTCCTGATCGCCTCTCGCCTCGACTTCCGTGCCGTCCTCCAACGTGAACACGTAGGTGGTGTTCTTGAGGTCGTCTTCCTTGACCAACACGCCCTGGAAGGCTTCCGGATTGAAGCGGAACGTCGTGCAGCCCTTGAGGCCCTGTTCGAAGGCATACATGTAGATGTCCTTGAAATCCTCGTACTTGTAGTCGGTCGGTACGTTCGCCGTCTTGGATATCGACGAATCGACCCACAGCTGCGCCGCCGCCTGGATGTCCACGTGCTCCTTCGGACCGATGTCGTCCGCCGAGACGAAGTAATCCGGCAGCTTCTCCGCCGGATTCTGCGAATCCGGCATGGCGCGCGAATTCACCAGTTCGCGGTATGCCAGCAGCTCGAAGGAGAACACGTCGATCTTCTCCTTGGACTTCTTGCCCTCGCGGATCACATTGCGGAAATAGTGATGCGCGAACGAGGGTTCGATGCCGTTCGATGCATTGTTGGCCAGCGACAGCGAGATCGTGCCCGTGGGCGCGATCGAGGTGTGATGCGTGAAGCGCGCGCCGACCTCGGCGAGTTCATCGACCAATTCGGGCGACGCCTCGGCGATTCGCTGCATGTAGCGGCTGTAGCGCGCATGCAGCACCCGGCCCGCGACTCGCGCGCCGACCCGCCAGCCGTCCTTGACCATCTCGGGGCGCTTGCGCAGCATTTCGCGCGTCACCGTGAACTCCTCGTTCATGATGGGCGCCGGACCCTTCTCGCGCGCCAGATCGAGCGCCGCTTCCCAGCCGGCCACGGCCATTTCCCGCGACACGTTCTGCGAAAACGCCACCGATTTCTTCGAGCCGTACTTCATGCACAGCATGGTGATGCTCGAGCCCAACCCCAGGAAACCCATGCCGTGGCGGCGCTTGCGGATGATTTCGTCGCGTTGCTGCGCCAACGGCAGGCCGTTGATCTCGACCACGTTGTCGAGCATGCGCGTGAACACCTTCACGACCTTGCGATAGGTTTCCCAATCGAAGCGCGCATTCTCCGTGAACGGATCGACCACGAACTTGGTGAGATTCACCGAGCCCAACAGGCACGAGCCGTAGGCCGGAAGTGGTTGTTCGCCACAGTTGCCTGTCACAATTCCATTAAATATCAGATTGTTCCTATCGGGCTGTGTCGTATCGAATACTGCCTCGCGACCGACATGTTCGATCGTCGATATGGCACTGACAAATTTCTCACGGCGTGTGCTTCTCTGCCTCAGCTTCCAGTCGAGGTACTTGGTATTTTTTTCGTCGGTCAGAAATCCGATTTTCTCCATGAAGTAGTCGCGCGACTCGGAGCCGATAATCAATTCGTAGTCCGTCTGACAATCATATAACCGCTTTCCGCCCTTGCCGTCCGACATCAGCCGCTGACCAGCATCGCGGCGCTTCAGGACTCGACAAAAGATGCCGAAGTTGGCGAGCAGCATCTGCACGTCTTTCAGCAAGGTCTGTTTGCTCGACGCAAGGCGGATCGTGCAATGAGCGTTCTTATCATTGCGCTGTACGGTTCCATCGGTCTGGAACAACGCACGCAAATAGCCTTTGACGCACTCCTCATTGCCGCGCCAGACGATTTCCGGGACCTTGAGCTTGGTCTCGGCAGTGAATCCGTACTGCGCCAACACACGAGCGAGAATCACCGAACGGATCATCACCAGATTGCGCTGCGGGATCGCAACCGCGCCCACCTGGTAGTTCCTCGCGCTCTCCGCAGATCCGGCAATCAATGAGTTGACGTACGCCACGACGGTGTCGGCGACGGCGCGGTCGGCTCCCCACAGATTGACGACCGCCGCCTCCTCGCCCTTGCCGCGATTCGTGAAATGACCATCGCCTGCGAGCAATCCCAGCAACTGTCCGAGCTCTGCGCTCCCGCAGCCGCCGAATTGTCCCTTGCCGGACTGAATCAGCAATTCATCGCCCGGTTTGAGATCCTTGAGCTTGATCTTGCCGCGAGTCGTATAGAAGTCATGCCATTCGGTGGCCTTGATCTCATAGCCGTCCTGCGTCACGACGCGATAAACATCTGCAGACGATGACGTCATGAAAGCCGGAACAGCCGGCCGCGCCGTCACGCCCATTCCTTCTCCGAGCGCCCGGCAATCCACGGTCGCCTGAATATCGACCCGTGCATCGTATAGATCGCCGATCTTCACCATGCCGAATTGCGTCGCAAGACGAGTGTCGGCCGTTACGCAAGGATTGGTGGCGCGGATGTTCTCCGTCCACCAATTGTTGTTCATCTCGTTGACCCTGTCCACCAGGATGAATCCCGGCTCGGCGAAGTCGTAGGTGGAGGACATGATCACATCCCACACGCGGCGCGCCGGCAAGGTCTTGTAGATCTTGCAGGCAACCAGACCCTCCTCGTTCGCGACATAGCCTTCCGTGTACGGCCATTCGCGCCACACGAACTTCGAGTCTCGTCGTCGAGATCGGGCTGTTCGGCCTCGAATTCCTGGCGTCCCAGCGGAAACGCCAGCTGTCCATTCGCCGTCGCTCTTCACCGCCTTCATGAATTCATCGGTGACCAGCAAGGACAAATTGAATTGCCGCAGACGGCCGTTCTCGCGCTTGGCGCGGATGAACTCCAGCACGTCGGGATGCCCGATATCGAAGGTGCCCATCTGCGCGCCGCGCCGGCCGCCGGCCGAGGACACGGTGAAGCACATCTTGTCGTAGATATCCATGAACGACAAAGGGCCCGAGGTGTAGGCGCCGGCGCCCGACACGTAGGCGCCGCGCGGCCGCAAGGTCGAGAATTCGTAGCCGATGCCGCATCCCGCCTTGAGCGTGAGGCCCGCCTCGTGCACCTTGTTCAAGATATCGTCCATCGAGTCGCGGATGGTGCCGGACACCGTGCAATTGATGGTCGATGTGGCGGGCTTGTGTTCGAGCGCGCCGGCATTCGAGGTGACGCGGCCCGCGGGAATCGCGCCATGGCGCAGCGCCCACAGAAACGACTCGTACCACTGTTCGCGGCATTCCTCGCTCTCGACATCGGCGAGCGCACGCGCGACGCGCTTATAGGTATCGTCCATCGTGTTGTCGATGGGCGAACCATCCTTTGCGGTCAGGCGATATTTCTTATCCCAGATGTCGAAGGACGCCTCTTGGAATGAAATATCGCCAACGTCTTTGGGCTGTATTTTGACCACCGTATTCATGGGTATTAAAGCCGCTCCCTTATAATTCTCGAGCTAAAGACTGAACACAAATTGCGGCGGTCCCGCGAAAATAATAGTATGCTGACTTACATCAAGACCGATGGGGGACTAACGCGAACTGCCGACCACAACATGTTGTGTGCGGACGAAGAGGTTACGGCGCGACGGCAATCATCGTCAAGATATTTTTCATAGATTTTTTGCATATAAAAAATCATTATATATCAATCACTTACAAATATGTCCCGAGAAATTGGCTGATTACACTTCGGGAGCGCCGGGTCAAGCGGAAAAAGCCCTAATCGCAACATCTTGTGTTTGCACACCTTATCCACATTATGTCCCATTGACTTTGAACCACGTCTCACTTTGCGGACCTCGACGCCAGCCGCGGCCGCCGGCATCGCACCGATCTGTCAGTTGAAATGTGCAGTCAAGACCCAACTTCGGTGTCAAGCGCGCGTTTGAAAATTGAATTCGGCATGAACGCCAGCAACCACATTTATTTGAGGAGTATCAGCAATGACTGTCGTACGTTATGAGCCCTGGGCACTCGTCAGCCGGCTCCAGAAGGATATCGATCGCCTGTTCGGCGCGCCGCTGACGACGGCCGCGGATTCCGGCGCCTGGCTGCCGCCGGTGGACATTCACGAGGAAGCGAACCAGTTCGTCCTGCACGTGGATCTGCCCGGAGTGGATCCCAAAGCGGTGGAAATCACCGCCGATCAGGGCGTGCTGACCATTCGCGGACAGCGCGAGGATGCGCAGCGCGAGTCGCGCGAAGGCTATCGTCGCGTGGAGCGCATCACGGGCGCGTTCCAGCGCCGTTTCAGCTTGCCGGATTCGGCCGACACGCAGAACATCAAGGCGAAGTTCGTCAATGGTGTGCTGGAAGTCGCAATTCCGAAACTGGCGCAGGTGCAGCCGCACCGGATCACGGTGGAAGCCGCCTAAGAGGGACGCGCCGAGCGCGATCTTCCGTGTAATATCGCGGGACGATGCCGGCGGCATCGGGGCCGGACGAATTCGTCCGGCCTCGTTGCGCCCGCCAGAGAACAAATCATACGGAAGGACTGGGCATGAATCTGCGTCTCAAATTTGCAGCGGCCACGCTCGCCGCGGCCCTCATCGCCGGATCGGCCGCCATGCATTGCCGGACCGGTGTGCGCCGCCGCGCCCGCCGCCGTCGCGGACGCCGCGCCGATGCCGTCGCTTGCCCCCATGGTCAAGCGCGTCTCGCCCGCCGTGGTCAACATCGCGACGCGCGGCACCATCAAAGAAGATCCCGGCCAGCGCAATCCGCTGCTCGACGACCCTTTTTTCCGGCGCTTCTTCGATGCCCCGCCCGACTCGAAGCCGCGCGAGCGCCAATTCCAAAGCGCCGGCTCGGGCGTCATCGTCGACGCCAAGAACGGCTACATCATCACCAATTATCACGTGGTCGAGAACGCCAGCGAAATCACCATCACCCTGCTCGACAACCGCTCCTTTTCCGCCAAGGTCATCGGCAGCGACGAAGGCGCGGATGTCGCCGTCCTGCAGGCCAAGCAGCCGAATCTGGTCGCCATGGCGCTCGGGGATTCCGCGCGGCTCGAGGTCGGAGACTATGTCGTCGCCATCGGCAACCCCTTCGGCCTGCAGCACACCGTGACCGCCGGCATCGTCAGCGCGCTCGGCCGCACCGGCATCAACCCCGACGGCTATGAGGACTTCATCCAGACCGACGCCTCCATCAATCCCGGCAATTCCGGCGGCGCGTTGGTGAATTTGCGCGGCGAACTGGTCGGCATCAACTCCGCCATTCTGTCGCGCAGCGGCGGCAACATCGGCATCGGCTTCGCCATCCCGGTCAACATGGTCAAGGGCGTCATGGACCAGTTGATCAAGTACGGCCAGGTCAAGCGCGGCGTGCTCGGCGTCAACATCTATAACGTCACTCCGGACATCGCCAAGGAATTCGGGCTGACCGAATCGAGCGGCGCATTGGTCGCCGGGGTGGCGCCGGGTTCGGCCGCGGAGCGTGCGGGCGTCAAGACCGGCGACATCATCACCTCGATCAACGGCGTCGCCATGAAAGACGCCGGCGAGCTGCGCAATACCATCGGCATGCTGCGCATCGGCGACAAAGTCGAGATCGGCCTGCTGCGCGACGGCAAGCCGCGCAAGGTCACCGCTCTGATCGCCGAGCGCAGCGATGTCGAGACGGCCAATGCCGCGGACATCAACAAGGGCCTGGAAGGTGCCGAACTCGGCGATGCGCCGGACGGCGGCGGCGTGCTGGTGAAAACCATCCAGGACGGCAGCCCGGCGGCGCAAAACGGGTTGCGCGCCAATGATCTTGATCGTCGGCGTCGGCCGCACGCCGGTCACCAACACCAAGACCTTCAAGGAAGCGGCGAAGAACGCCAATGTCCTGGTGCTCAACCTGCGGCGCGGCTCCGCCATCGCAGCTGATTCAAATTCGCTGATCCCATGCGCGCGCAATCCATCACCGTTCTCGGCGGCACCGGATTCCTGGGAACCCGGCTGGTCGCGCGCTTGATCAAGGACGGCCATCGGGTCACGGTGCTGTCGCGCGACCGGGAGCAGCACAAGCACCTGCTGGTGCTGCCCGGGCTGACCTTGGAGAACTGCGATGTCTACGACGAGGCGCAGTTGAGCGAGCGCTTCCGCGGCAAGGACGTCGTGATCAATCTCGTCGGCATACTCAATGAACGCGGATTCGGCGGCGCGCGGCTTTCGGCGCGCGCACACCGAGCTCACCCGGGGCGTCTTGCTGGCGGCGCGCTCCGCGGGCGTCACCCGGCTGCTGCAGGTATCGGCCCTGAAAGCCGCCGCCGACGCTCCGAGCTACTACCTGCGCTCCAAAGGCGAGGCGGAGCAGCTGATCCGCGAAGCAAGCTTTGCCTTGGACTGGACCATCCTCAAGCCGTCGGTGATGTTCGGTCCCGGCGATTCGTTCCTGAATCGCTTCGCCGGACTGCTCGCGGCGGTCCCGCTGGTCTTTCCTCTGGCGAAGCCCAATGCGCGCTTTCAGCCGGTGCTGGTCGACGATGTGATCGAAGCGCTGCTGCGCTGTCTGCACGGCGGCGCTTCCAGCCGTCAAACCTATGAACTCGGCGGCCCGCAGATCTACTCCCTGCGCGAAATCGTCGGCTTGGTGGCCAAGCTCACGGGTCGGCGCCGCTGGATCGTCGGCTTGCCCGATGTCGTGGCGCGCCTGCAGGCGCTGGTCATGGACTTCGTGCCGGGACGGCCGTTCTCCAGCGACAATTATCGCTCGCTGACCGTCGACAGTGTCTGCACCGAGGACGGCTTCGCAAGGCTTGGATTGAAGCCGCAGTCGATGGTGGCGTCCGCGCGCCAGTACTTGGGCGCTCTCGAGGACAACGCCCGCCTCAGCCACAACCGCGCCAGCGCCGGCCGCAACACCGCGATCCGGCCGTAGCGGGAGGACCTCGATGCATCGATTGCGCAAGCCCTATCTGCTTTTTCTCGGCGACGTGCAGGACAAGCTGACGGCGAAGACCGCCTTCGGCCTCAAGGACTGGTGCGCCGAAGACGTGGTCGGCGAATGGAGCCTGCCCGGTTGCGGCGTGACGCTCGGTCTGCCGCGCCTATCCCCGCCGCAGGCCGCGGCGCGCGGCGCCGGCTCCATCATCGTCGGAATTGCGCCGATCGGCGGCACGCTTCCGGCTCATTGGGTCGCCGAGCTGGCAGCCGCGGCCGACGCCGGCCTCGATGTGGTGAGCGGCCTGCACACGCGCCTGACCTCCTTCCCGGAGCTGGTGCAAGCCGCCTCGCGGCGCGCCGTTCGGCTGATCGATGTGCGGCACGGTGAAAGAACCTACGGCGCCGCGAGCGGCCGCAAGCGCAGCGGCAAGCGCGTCCTGACGGTGGGAACGGACTGCGCCCTCGGCAAGAAGTACACGGCCTTGGCCCTGGCGAAGAACCTCAAGGCGCGCGGTGTCGCCGCCTCCTTCAGAGCGACCGGCCAGACCGGCATCATGATTTCCGGAGAGGGCATCGCCATCGACGCGGTGATAGCCGACTTCATCGCCGGCGCGGCGGAACATTTGTCCCCCGACAACGCGCCCGATCACTGGGACGTGATCGAGGGACAGGGATCGCTCTACCATCCGGCTTACGCGGGCGTGACCCTCGGCCTATTGCACGGGTCGCAGCCCGACGCCATCGTGCTGTGCCACGACCCGTCGCGGCAGACCATCGATGAGTACCCGGACTTTCCGATACCCGACTTGCGGGTGGTCATCGAGGACTACCTGCGTGCCGGCCGGCTGACCAATCGCGCCATGCGTTGCGTGGGCTTGAGCATCAATACCTCGAGCCTGTCCGACACCGACTGCGCCGACTATTTTCGGCGCGTGACGGCCGAGCTGGGATTGCCGGTGTGCGATCCCGTGCGTACGGGAGTCGACGTGCTGGCCGCGGCCTTGCTGTCGACACCCTAGCGCCGCACCCTGGCGCCGCAGGGCCGCACGCCCTAGCGCGGCAGCGGACGCGCGGCCGGATCGGGGCCGAATGCCGGCCGGCCGGCGCGTACGGCATCGGCCGCGGGCAGAAACACTTTGGCGATTGCCAGCGCCGTCGGGTAAGGCGCCGGATCGTCGCGGTTCGTCAGAACGATCACCGTAAAGCGCCGTTCGGGGTAGCGCACGATGACATTGCGAAACCCCGTCGTTTCGCCCGAATGCCAGACGGATTCGCCGGTGATGCGCCAGCCGAAAGCGTAATGAACGGCGGGATCTGCGGTCGGGGTCGCGGGTTCAAACGCGAGGCGCAGCGACTCGGGACGCAGAAGCCCGCCGCCGCCCAGCGCGGCATCCCATTTGGCGAGGTCGTCGAGGGAGGAATAAATGCCGCCGTCGCCCAAGGTCGCGCTCGTCAGGCTTTGATCGGCGCGCGTCCAGGACCCTTGGACGCGGCTGTAGCCGAATGCTCGGTGCGGTACGACGGAAATACCCGCTTCGAACGCCACGGTACCCTGCATGCCGAGCGGCCGGAAAATACGCCGGCGCAGAAGCGACGCGAAGTCCATTCCCGAAGCGCGAGCGGCGATCGACGCCAGCAAAGAGTAACCGCCGTTGCTGTAGCGGTAGTTCGTTCCCGGCGAGAAGTAGGTGCGATTTTCCGCTTCGAGCAACCCGAGCACATCGGCATCGCGCAATTGCACGGTCGTTCCGTCCGCAATCAGATCCTCATAGTCGATGAGTCCGGAGGTATGTGTAAGAAGGTGGCGAATGGCGATTGCGGCGGCGGCATCCGGCAGCTCGGGCAGCCAGTTGCGCACCGGATCGTCGATCGACAGCCGGCCCTCTTCCGCCAAGAGCAGAATCGCCGCCGCAGTGAACTGCTTGGTCATCGACGCGAGACGGTAGTTGGTTGCGGCCGTGGCGGCGATGCCATTCTCGACATCCGCGAGGCCGTATGCGCGGCGCACGATGGGCGCTCCATGCTGCAACACCGCGACCCCGGCGCCGGGCACGGTCGCCCCGGTAGGCGCGCATGAGCGCATCGATGCGTGAGTCGGCGTCCGCGCCTGCGTCAGTGCCTGTATCTCTGTCTGGGGGGCACATTGCCGGCGCTACGGGTTGCCGCAGACCGTGGCATCGCGCTTCTGCGAATCCGCCGCGCCGGGGCCGGGAAATGCCTGCGCAGCGGCGATAAGCCATTCGCGAAACTGCGCCACCTTGGGCAGCGTCAGGAAGTTCTTCGGACACACGAAATAATAGGCCGAGCCGTAGGGCAGCGCCCCATATCCCGCGAGCCGCAGCGTACCCTTGTGCAGCGCGCGGGTGACCAGCGTCCAACTGGCCAGAGCGTACCCCAAGCCTTCTTCCGCCGCCGCCAGCAGACCCGCCGAGTCATCGATGCTCGGCGCTCGCGAAAGCCACGCGGCCTCCTCATCGGTTTGGCTCCAAACACTCCACGGCTCATCGCCGCTTTCGAGCAGCGGGATATTTGCTCAAGTCCGTTCCGCGCTCGATCATTCCGTATTGCTTGATGAGATCCGGGCTCGCCACCGGCACCAGCCAGTCGTCGAGGATTTTCTCGCTGTGCAGATTCGGGTAGTTGCCGCGGCCGAAGCGGATGGCGACGTGATTGGAGGTGCGCGAGAAATCCACCAGCTCGCGCGAGGTGTGAAAGCGCAGCTCGACGTCGGGGTATTTGCGCCGAAACGAGCGGATGCGCGGCAGCAGCCAGATCTGCAGAAACGAGGACAAGCGTGCTGATTTGCAGCGGTCCCGCGCGGCGGTGATGCTTCATTTGCTGCAGGGCGGATTCGAGCTTCTCGAGGCCGGCTCGCACGGCGGGCAGCAATTCGAGGCCTTCGTCGGTGATTTCCACCCGCCGGCCGTTGCGCCGAAACAGCGGCACCTGGATGTATCCCTCCAGCGCCTTGATCTGCTGGCTGACGGCGGCAGGCGTGACATTGAGCGCATCGGCGGCGGCCGAGAAACTCAAGTGAGCGGCCACCGCCTCGAATACCCGCAAGGCTCCCAACGGCAATCGGTCGTAGGCGGACGGCATGTTAAGTTTTCCTTAACCGGCCGTCAGAGCATTGCATTTGTTGCGGATTGGCGCGTGGAGCAATCGTGTTCCTCGTCGGGATTAGCCAACAATTCGGAGCACATCATGAACGAAATCCATCTCGCCGCAAGGCTCGCACAAGGGCTTCTTGCCGTCACCATCGTATTCGCCATCGGACTCGTGGTTCAGCTCAGTCTGGTGTATTGAAGGACGAGGCACTCAACAGCGTGAACGGAATCGACCGCCATCGCCGCCTATGGCTTGCCGCAGACGATGGCATCGCGCTTCTCTTGATCGAGTTTGGCGAGCGCGCGGACTCGGGCGTAAGAAGGCAGTGAGGTCGCCGCCCACTGCCTTCAGTTCGCGCTCGAAGCCCGGCACGCAGGTGTAGTACGTGGCGATCGACGCCAGATGCGCATTGTTGAGGTCATCCGTCGAACCAGGATTCGAACGGAGCATGTCCGCCCCAGCCGCGCCTTGAGTGCTGCGAAGGACGAACGCAAGGCGGCGAACGCGGCGCGCTTCTTCTCGCGCATCGAGCGCCGGCGCAAGCCCCGAGGCATAGACCGCGCGCAGCTCGGCGCGCGTCGCGCTCAAGCAGATCGACGACCTTGAGATAGCGCTCCTGCTGCACGCAGGTAGTTCGCCAGATCCGCATCGCGGCCTTGCGCGTGCAGCCAGCGCCGCACCCCCTCCTCCTCCACCGTGGTCGCCAGCGCTTCATTGAAGGATGAATCGTTCGGCACGTACAAGAGCTGATGGGTGAGTTCATGAAATATGATCGCCGCGAGTTCGACGTCGTTCCAGCCCATCATGGTATTGAGCACCGGATCGTCGAAATGACCCAGCGTGGAATAGGCCGCAACGCCGCCGACCGTGACATCGAAACCCCGGCCGCGCAATCGCGCGGCAAAGCGCCGCGCCCTGTCCTCGACGAAGTAGCCGCGATAGGCGACGCAGCCGACGATGGGGTAGCACCACTCCTTGGGGTCCACCGAGAACTCCGGCGCGGCGACCACATTCCAGACCACGTAGCGGCGGCCGCACGTCGGCGTAGCTGCGATAGCTGCCGTTGTCCGGCAAGCCCAGCTCGCGGCTGGCGAAATCGCGTATGGCGGCGACCGCCTCGAGCTGCGCGCGCAGGGCAGGCGGCGTCGACGGCTCGGCGATCACGCGGGTGATGGGTTCGCGCTTGGACATCAGAGTCCAGCTGGCCTTGGACGCTTTGCAATAGGTAGCAGCCGCCGCTCGAGACCGCGATCAACGCCGACTATCAAGGCTGCGCGGATCGTGGCGGCGATGCTGCTACTATTCACGCATGCAAGTGTATCTGGTTGGCGGAGCCGTTCGGGACGCCTTGCTCGGCCTGGCCGTCAAGGAGCGCGATTGGGTCGTCGTCGGCGAGCACCCGAGAGGAACTGTTGCGTCTGAAATATCAGCGAAGTCGGCCGCGACTTTCCGGTGTTTCTGCATCCCGACACTCACGAGGAATATGCGCTGGCGCGGCTCGAGCGCAAGGTGGCGCCCGGCTATCGCGGATTTACGGTCGAATTCGGGCCGCGAGGTCACGCTCGAGGAGGATCTGGCGCGCCGCGATCTGACCATCAATGCCATTGCGCAGTCGGCCGACGGTACGCTGCATCGATCCCGCATGGCGGCAGGCGCGATCTCGATGCGCGGGTGCTGCGTCATGTGTCCCCGGCCTTCGTCGAGGATCCGGTGCGCGTGCTGCGCGTGGCGCGCTTCGCGGCCCGCTTTGCGCCGCTGGGCTTTCGGGTTGCCCCTGAAACGCTGGAGCTGATGCGCGCCATGGTGGAACGGCGCGAGGTCGACGCGCTGGTGCCGGAGCGGGTATGGCAGGAAACCGAGAAGGCGCTGCGCGAGCCCGGGGCCGGTGAATTCTTCCGGGTGCTGCGCGAGTGCGGCGCACTGCGGCCCATATATCCGGAAATCGACGCGCTTTTCGGCGTGCCGCAGCCGGCGCAGTGGCATCCGGAGATCGACACCGGCGTGCATACCTTGATGGTGCTCGACCAAGCGGCTTCGCTGAGCCCCGACACCCAGGTTCGATTCGCCGCGCTGGTGCACGATCTCGGCAAGGGCACGACGCCGCGGGAGGAATGGCCGAGCCATCGCGGACACGAGGAACGCAGCGTCTCGCTCATCGAAGCGCTGGCCGATCGCCTGCGGCTGCCGGGCGAATATCGCGACCTGAGCATCATCGTGGCGCGCTATCACGGCATCGTGCACCGCGCCTTCGAGCTGCGGCCCAAGACCATCCTGCGAATTCATGGAGCGCGCCGACGCGTTCCGCCGCCCGGAACGATTCGCGCAGGCGCTGCTGGCCTGCGAGGCGGACTCGCGCGGCCGGGCGGGGTTGGAGAACGCCCCCTACCCGCAGCGTGAATACCTGCACGCGGCGCGCGACGCCGCCGCCGCGAGTCAAGCCCTCGGCGCAGGACATCGCCGCGCACACCGGAGCCCAGATCGCTGAACGCCTGCATCAGCGGCGCACGGAGGCAATCGCTGCGTTGCGCGAGCGGTCGGTAACCGCCCGGGAGAGGGAATGAATGCCGGCGTGAAAATTCGCCGTGAGAAAACCCCTCGCGCCACTTGACGCGAGGGGGTCATATCAAAATTTGTAACCGAACGATCCACCGATGACGCGCGGACGAAGGGGAGTCTGCTCGACGATGAATTGATCGGTGCTGATGAAGGTGCTGGCATTGGAGTTGCCGAGGTTCTCGCACATACACGTTGAACCACCATGGATCCTTGGCGATACCGGCCGAGGCGTTGGCGGTCGAATAAGCGGGCATCTCGAATCGCCCCCTCGAGGTGGCGACGGTTCCGCCCGCCAAGATCGTGGGGTTCGATCCCGCCTGCGTGAATGAAATACCCTGATGGGTGGCGCCGGCCTGAACGAACGCGGTGTAGTCCGCGCCCATGGTCCACTCGTAGCGGGCGCGCAGGCTGAACTGCAGCGGCGGCGCATCGGCGCTCGGGGCGCCGATCGGGCCGAACGGATTGGTGACCGCCGTGCAGCCGGTGCCGCCGGCGCCGCACACCTGCGTGATCGGCTTGCCGTAGTTCGCGCTCGCGGGGTTGTTGTCGATCAGTGCGGGCGAATTCTGCTGCCTGCTCTGGTTCCAGGATCCCGCGCCTTGCAGCGTCAGGCCGCTCATCACTCGGAACACCAGTGAGGTCTCGATGCCCTTGATGAGGAAATTCTGACCGTTGGTGTCGTAGAAGAGATTGCCGACCACCCCGGGGTTGAAGAACTCGATCTGCACGTTATTCCAGTTCTCGCGGTACACGGCGCCGTTCCACTGCAGTCGATGGTCGAGAAATTCCGTCTTCCAGCCGATTTCGTTGTTGGTCAGATTATCGGAGGCGAACGAGCGGGGAATCAGGTACTGCGCCACGCCATCCGGCCCGAAGGCGTGCTCGGCGCCGCCGTTCTGATTGAAGCCGCCCGGGCGAAAGCCCTGCGAATACGTGTAATACACCATCATATCCGGCGTGATATGCCAGGTGAGGTTGCCGCGGCTCTTGAAGCCCGATTCGGTATCGCGCAGATTCTGCGCATTGAGATTGTAGCTGTAGCCCGATTGGCAGCCGCCCGCCGGGGTGCCCGCCTCGAAGCAGCCGAAGCTCGAGAGGACGCTGCCTTGATTGTTGTTCTCGAACAGGAAATGGCGCGTGCCGGCCGTGATCGTCAACACCTTCGGAATGATGTCGAAGTCGGCGGAGGCGAAGAAAGCCGTCTGCTTGGTTTCGCGATACTGGTCCTGGTAGAAAGAGGTGTTGTCCCCCTGGACCCCCGGATTCTGCACGTACGTGCCGGGGAAAGTGCCGACGTTCGACAGGCAGTTGGTATTGCCCGGCGTGCCCGCCGCGCCGTTCGAAGTGCACGGGGGAAGGTTCTTGTACATCCAGGTGGTCTGGTCGTAGAGCTTGTTATCCTCGCAGATAGGCGCCGGCGATGCCGCGCAAACGCCAATCGTCCGGCGTGCTGAAGCGCAGCTCGTTCTGCAAGTGCTCGTTCTTTTCGACGGAGGTCCAGGAGGAGCTCGGCGAGTAGCAGGTGGAGGGGACGCACTGATAGTAATCGGCATACACGCCGCGCGCGTAATTGGTGTAGTCGCCGGCCTGGTGGACGTTGCGGTCGAGGTAGCCGCCGGTGTAGACGGCCTTGATCGCGCCGAGCTTCCCGTTCAAGGTCCACGCGGTGCTCTCGAAGTCGTCCTTGTCGTAGGTGGGGTTGAAGAGCGTGACCTGGAGCGGCGCCAAGCGCACCGCCATCCGAGGCATTGGGCTGCTGATAGAAGACGCCCTGCGAATTCATGTCCTGGTACGACTGCGTGACCAAGCAGGTCCCAGTCCTCGTTGAACTTGTAGAGCACCTCGGCCCGGATTCCCTGATAGGTGACGGGGTTGATGGCATTTCCCACCAAGTTGTTGTTGTTGAGCGAGGGGCTTCCCGGCGGCACGCAGTAGCCGTTGTTCGGCTGTCCGTCCGGACAAGCGCCGCCGACCGCCGGATAGCCGGCGTAGTGGATGCCGATGTCGGTGTTCTTGCGCGTGAAGGTCGCCGGCACGTTGTCGATATAGCCGCCGCGATGGTCGTCGTAGATGACCGCGCGCACCGCCATCGTGCCTTCGATCAGCGGCAGGTTGATCACCGCCGTCGCGTCGGTATTCGGATCGCCGTGCGCGGTGACTCCGTAGCCGGCCTTGACGCTCCCCTCGGTCACGTCGAGCTTCGGCTCGTTCGTGATGTAGCGGATCACGCCCGCCTCCGCACCCGCGCCGAACAGCGTACCCTGGGGACCCTCCAGCACCTCGATGCGATTCAAGTCCGCCGCATAGATGTCGAGATTGCGATTCGGGACCTGAGCGGACTGATTATCCAGGTAGATGGCGACATTCGGCCACAATCCCGTTGCGGCGCTGCCCTGGCTGGCCTGCGAGCCGGCGCTCAGGCCGCGCATGAACACCTCGTTCTGGCCGGGTCCGTTGTTCGCGCTGGTCACGTTCGGCAGATACTTGATGTAATCGTCGAACGTCTGGATGTTGAGCTGCTGCAGCGTCTGGCCGGTGAACGCCTGCATCGAGATCGGCACGTTCTGCATGCTCTCGTTGCGGTGCTGCGCGGTGACGGTGATCTCCTGCAGCGTGTCGGTGCTGGTATCGGCCGCGGTCGCGGCGCCGCGGCGCGTCGGCGTACACGGCGCCTCCGGAGACGCCGCTCAGGATCGCCGCGATCGCACACGATAGCTTTGGGTTCGAATTCATGACTGTATCCCCAGATATATTTAATATGTTGTTCGAGTCGAAAACCCTCCGGCCTCCCAGCCTACGACTCCGTGCGCCCGATCGTACCTCGAAAATCGGCCGGCACCTGATCCGAACTCGCCATGATCCTGTCTAAATCCGGCATTGTCATGCCGGCTGGGTCATCCGGGCTGGGGCACCGGCAGGCGTACCGTCACGCGGCATCCCTCGCCGATGACGGTATCCAGGGCGAGGGTGCCCCCGCCGCACGCACACGCTCCCGCAGCTGCAGCGAGGCCGAACCGCCGGCCGGAATTGCGCTCGACACGCCGCGGATCGAATCCTACGCCTTCGTCGATCACCGTAATTTCCACCATATCGGCAGAAACGTCGACTTCCACCTCGGCGGACCGGCGCTCCGAGTGCTTGCGGGCGTTCATCAGCAGCTCGCGCACGCAACGGTAGATCAGCCGCATCCGGTCGCGCGGCAGCGGCGTGCTGCCGGTCACGCGCCAGGCCACGCTGAACCCGAAGCGCTTCTCGAAGAAATCGGCCAGCCAGCGCAGCGTTTCGGCCAGGGAGGCGTGATCGAGCCCCGGAGGAGTCAGGTCCTGAATCATCATTCGCAGACCCTCCTGCGCCTCGCGGGAAGCCTCGCATGCCTCATCGAGCAGCACGCTGAGCGGCGAGTGGCTCGCATGCACGCGCATGGCTGCAAGAGTCATGCTCTGGCCGGCCAAGATCTGGCCGATGCCGTCGTGCAGGTCGGCCGCCGTCTTGCGGCGCACGGTCTCCTCGGCGACGCTCAGGGCGCGCGCATAGTTGCGCAGCGCCGTGATGCTCCTTTGCCAGCTCATCGAGAAGCGCGCGTTGCTTCTAGTGTCATCAAATTGACGAGCAGGGCTCCGCCGCAACCGATGACGAGGAACACGTCGATCGAGATGACGACGTCCCGCCAGCCGGCGATGTTAGCCAGGTGCCCGATAGATGCCCACGCCGTACTCCGCGAAGAGCACGACGCCCGTGGCCACGATCACGACCCCGATATTGGTCGCGCGGCGCGAGAACCGCAGGGCCAGCCAGGCGAGCGGGGCGGCAAACAGCATGGGCTCGCCCAACGGATCCGCCGCCGGCCACGGTACGACCGCGAAGCACACGAAAAGCGCCAGCACGACGGACGAGACGACCCATCCCTCCCAGGCCCGCGCGGGAATCGGGGTCGGTTCCGCGAATCCGAGGAGAAGCCCGAACACATGGGTCCGAATGTGACTATGGTGAGCACCGATGCGAGCAACCACAGCCCGAGGTCCGCCGGGCCAGCGAAATTCCCGCGGCGTGCGCGTGAGTCGCCGCACCGAGCCAGAGCGCCCGGCAGTCCGCCGATGAACAACGCAACGATCCAGAGCGGCGATATCACCAGCGCGAAGCGCTTCTGCCGGCGGTAAAGCCGCATGAGCCGCGCAAGGGCGGCGGGGCCCACCGCCGTCAGAATGTTGGCGAGCGCGAAGCCGCAAGTCACCGCCAGTGGGGCGTGAGATCGAGTCGAGCGCCCAATAAAGAAGCGGCCTCGACAACAGCTCCCACGACACTGTGCACAGAGAAACCAGCAGCCAGAGGCGCAGGGGCAGCAGCATGTAGGCGGCGAATGCAACCGCGTGGGCGGGCCAGATCGCCGCGGTTCCGACTCCGGCCTTCGACAGAAATCCGACGGCGTAGAACAGCGGATAAGCCACCGCCAGCCATCCGACGGCATGTCGATCGAAACGCAATTCGCCGCGCGCGGCGGACAATTCGGTCCACGTCATAGCAATTCTTTCGCTCGTGTCAGAGAGTGTGGCGCAGGTCCTGCAGTGCAAAGCCGGACATCGGCAGATCCAAGCCGCGCAGCCACGCCATGGCCTTGAAGCGCTCCCCCATTTCGCCCGGCAGCATCAGCTGCCGGGCCTGATTGGCCAGGCGCGCAGATTGATTGTCATCGCCGCCGGCCATGAATTGCATTTCCTCGTGTACACCTCAAGCCCGCCAAGAAATAGCTCTGAGTCGTGAAGCCCGCGAGCGCGAAGCCCGCCGCGCGGGAAGCTTCGGCGAGCAGCGTATAGTCCACCCAGGCCGTGATGTCCTGCAATCCCGGGATACCGGAACGGATCGTCGTGCGCGCGATGTTGGAAATGACACAGCAAGGTGCCTTCGTGCCGCTCCGGTAGATAGTACTGCGATCGAGGCAGGCCGTAGTCGAACCAGAGCGCCGCGCCGGCGCGCAAGTGATTGGGTGACACCGCGAGTCCAGGCGATGAGGCGTGGGCAATACTCCGACACGTAACCGTCGTCCCAAGGCGCCGCCGGACTGCGACAGGCGCCGGCAGATCTCAGCCATGGCCGGCGCCGCCGGCCGCGCTCCCCAGGCGAAACGGCCATCCTCGATCGCCACTCCGAGTTCCTCGACACTGCCGCGATGCCAGCGAAAGCGCGCGACGGGCAGCGCATCCAGCACTTCGTTGGCGCAGGACGATGCCGTCGAACGGGTTCCTGCGGAGGCTGATCGAGCCACTGCACGCGCCCCAGCAAGTGCGGCAGGTACTGCTCGAAGTGCCGGCGCTGACGCTCGCGCAGGTCCGCGCTGATCTCGAGAATCCAATAGCTGTCGGGTAAGCGCTCCGAGAGTCTCGAGGCGCGACAGAATATCCACCGCGAGGCGCCCGCTGCCGGCGCCGATTTCCAGGATGGATCCGCCGCCGAGCGCGCTCAGGATCTCGGCGCATTGCCGCGCGACGCAGGCGCCGAACAGGCGCGACACTTCCGGCGCGGTCGTGAAATCGCCGCCGGCGCCCAATTTGTGGGCACCCGCGCTGTAATAACCCAGGCCCGGCGCATACAGCGCCGCATCCATGAATCGCTCGAAGCTCAGCCAGCCGTCCGCCGGCGCCGATCTGCTCCACGAGGTGGGCGTGCATGCGTGCGCAGTGCCGCTGCCTGCATGTCGTTCACGCGGGTTCACGCTGCCAGCCCATGAGTTCACGCTGCGGGGCCATTGCGGTATCGTTGTGATGCATGAAACCCAGTATCGAGAATTCTTCGCTGCGGGACCAGGTCGTGCTGATTACCGGCGGCGCGCGCCGGGTCGGCGCCGAGATAGCGCGCACGCTGCACGCGGCCGGAGCCAACATATTCATTCATTACCGCTCCTCCGCCGCCGCCGCCATCGCTTTGGCGGACCAATTCAATCAGATCGCGCCCCCATTCCGCCGCCATCCACGCGGCGCACCTGTCGACCGCGGAGGCCCCGGAAAGACTGGTGGCGGCTGCCCTGCTGGAATATGGGCGCCTGGATATTCTAATCAACAATGCGTCGAGCTTTTACCCGACGCCCGTCGGTCAAATCACGCTGCCGCAATGGGACGACCTCATGGGCAGCAACTTGAAGGCCCCCTTGTTTCTCTCGCAGGCGGCCGCGCCCAGCCTCGCCAAGCAGCGCGGGCTCATCATCAACATGATCGATATCCACGGCATGCGGCCTCTCAAGGCGCACCCGGTATACAGCACGGCCAAGGCGGGACTGGCCATGCTGACGCGCGCGTTGGCGCGCGAGCTGGGACCGGAAATCCGCGTCAACGGCATTGCGCCGGGGCCGGTGCTGTGGCCGGAGGGCGACATGGACGATGAGTTGAAGCGCGAAATCATCGACAAGACCGCCCTCAAGCGCCACGGCACTCCGCAGGACATCGCGCGCACCGCCCTGTTTTTGGCGAAGGACGCGCCCTATATCACCGGTCAAATCATCGCCGTCGACGGCGGCCGCAGTATTTAGATGCGCTTCGGCACAGCGGATTCGCGGTGGCCACCGGCGTCACTGCCGGCAGGGCGTCTCGAGCAGCTCTCGGGCGCTTTTGGATGTCGGCTCCCAGGGGGCGATCGTCTCTATAAGTAGGGAATCAGCGGCGCGTATCCTGCGATAAACGGCATCGGTTTGCGCCGCCCGGGCCGCGAGAGCTCCGCTGCAGTTCGTAGGCCTGCGCCGCCGCCAGCAATTCGATCGCCACGATGATCTCGGCATTGTCGATGATCTTGAGCAGCTTCAGAGCGCGCCGGCGTCGCATGGCTGAGATGATCCTCCTGCAGCCCCGAGGTGACCCCGCCGTCCAAGCTCGCCGGCGCGGCGAGACGGCGATTGTCGGCGGCCAACGAGGCCGCCGTGTATTGGGCGATCATGAATCCCGAGCCCGCGCCCTCGTCCGTAGCCAGAAAGGCGGGCAAACTGCTCACCAGGGGGTTCACCAAGCGATCCACGCGGCGCTCCGACATGGCCGCCATTTCCGCCACGGCAATTCCGAGCGAATCGGCCATGAGGCCGAGCGCCGCGCCGACGGCATTCGCGCCCGACAGCGCGCGCGGCTCCTCCGCCGTACCGACGACGACGGGATTGTCCGTCACCGAGGCCAATTCATCGTCCACCACGCGCACCGCATGCGCGAACAGATCGCGCGCCGCGCCGTGCACCTGCGGGACGGCACGCAGGCTCAAGGGGTCCTGGGTTCGCCGGCCGGCGCTGTGCTCGAAGGATGGCGCTGCCGCTCAACAGCGCGCGCAAGCGCTCGCCGACCTGCGCGACTCCCGCCGACACGCGCAGCCCCAGGGCGTCGGCGTCGAATACCGCGACCTGGCCTTGCAGATTCTCGAATGTCATTGCGGCGGCGGCATCCGCCCAATCGAGCAGGCGCTGCGTCCTGCCCAGGGCGACCGCCGACAGGCCCGTGGCGCAGGGAGTTCCGTTGACGAGGCTCAACCCCTCCTTGGCCCCCAAGACCAGCGGCGCCAGCTGCATCGACTGCAGCGCTTCGGCGCCGCTCGATGGCACCGGCCGTGCAATCGCGCCGTCCCCTCCCCGATCAGCACCAGCGCAATGTGCGCCATGTGCGTGAGGTACCCCACCGATCCGGCGGCCGGCACCTCCGGCACGCAATCGTGGGCCAGCAGGGCGAGCAGCCGCTCGACCACCGCCGGGCGGACGCCGGAATAGCCGATGCGCGAAATTGTTGACGGCGGCGGCCGATGATGGCGCGCACCTCGATGCCGCCGAGCGCGGGTCCCACGCCCACGGCATGGCTCATCAAGATATTGCGCGACAGCTGCTCCTGTTTGGACTGGGTCACCACCACGTCGCATAGCGCGCCCACGCCGGTATTCACGCCGTAGGCGCGCACCCCCTTGGAAACGATGGATTCCACGAGCGAGCGAGCCGCGCGGATTCGCGCCTGCGCCGCGTCGGACAGAGCGAGCGGCGCGCCATCGGCCACGTCGCTCAACTTGGCGCCAGGAAAGCGGCCGATCGAGAAGAATGCGTTGCGGCATGGGAGGCTGGCGGCGATCGGGCACAGCTCAAGGCTTGGCGGCCGCCGCATGCGCGCGCCAGGTTTCAAGATCGCTGCGATCGCGCTCGAGCACCACACCCACGTCGCGCGAACTGCGGATGGCGCCCGGTTTGCTCAAGGATATGCGCACCCAGGCGATGCCGAAGTCTTCCAGCATGAGCATGGCGATGTGCTCGGCGAGAGTTTCGACCAGGTGAAACTTCGACCCTTCGACGAAGGCCAGCACGCGCTTCGCGACCCGCTTGTAATTGAGCGTGTCGTCGATGGAATCGGAGAGAGCCGCCTTGCGGATATCGGCGCTGATCTCGATATCGACGATGACGGTCTGCTTGACCTGCCGTTCCCAGTCGAAAATGCCGATGATCGCCTCGGTCTTGAGCGCGTGTATGAAGATTTTGTCCATTGACCCGTCTAAACCCCTGTTGCTCCGCCGTCCCCCAGTTCCCAATTCGCCCGCGCATCGATGCCGCGGCCGGGGTGCATGCCGGCCGCCAGTCGCATGCATCCCGCCAGCGCGATCATTGCCCCATTGTCCGTGCAGAACTCGGTGCGCGGAAAACGCAATTCCGCTCCGAAGCCGCGCACCACCTCGGCCAGCCGTTCGCGCAAGCGGCGATTGGCGCCGACGCCGCCGGCGATGACCAGGCGCCGATGCCCGGTCGCCTCGAGCGCGCGCCGGCACTTCTCGGCCAGGGTGTCGACCACTGCCTCCTGGAAACCGCGCGCGACGTCTGCTCGGATCGCGTCGTCCAAAACGCGGCCCCGCAAGGCTACTAGGGCGGCGGTCTTCAAGCCACTGAAACTGAAATCGAGGCCGGGCCGATCGAGCATGGGCCGCGGGAACACGAAGCGGTCGCTGCGCCCGGCCTCGGCCAGCCGCGCCAATGCCGCGCCGCCCGGATAGGGCAGCCCCAGGAGCTTGGCGGTCTTGTCGAAGGCCTCGCCGGCGGCATCGTCCAGGTTTCGCCCAAAATCCGGTACTGGCCGAGCCCCGCCACATCCACGAGCTGGGTATGGCCGCCGGACACCAGCAGCGCGAGAAAGGGGAATGCCGGCGGATCGGGCTCCAACAGGGGCGCCAGCAGGTGTCCCTCCAAATGGTGTATGCCCACCGCCGGCTTGCCCCAGGCCAGCCCCAGGGCGGCGGCAAAGCCCGCTCCCACCAGCAAGGCGCCGATGAGGCCGGGTCCTGCCGTGTAGGCCACGCCGTCGATCGACTCCCGGCCGGACTTGGCGTCGGCCAGTGCCTCCCGGACCAGGGGCAAAAGCCGGCGAACATGGTCCCGGGAGGCCAGTTCGGGCACGACGCCGCCATAGGCCTGGTGCATTGCAACCTGGCTGTGCAAGCGATGCGACAGCAGGCCCAGATCGGCGTCATAGACCGCGACCGCCGTCTCATCGCAAGAGCTCTCAATCCCGATAACGCGCATATAGTCAACCCGCTAGCCCTCGCCTTTCGCTTAGCCTTTGCCTTTTGCGGGGGCGCACTTTAGAATGCGCCCCCCTGTCGCCGAATGCCGGCGGCCGCGCCATACATTTGAGGTTTGAATGCCCAGCGTTCGTGTTCGCGAGAATGAGTATTTTGACGCCGCCTTGCGCCGCTTCAAGCGTGCCTGTGAGAAGGCGGGCGTCCTCACCGAGCTTCGGCGACGTGAATTCTACGAGAAGCCCACCCAGGAACGTAAGCGAAAAAAGGCCGCTGCGGTGAAACGGCATTTGAAGCGCCTGTCGCGAGAGAATATGCGCGGCACGGGCGCCCCGCAAAGCCCCCCGGCGGCGGCTCCGGCTCGACCCTCCTACTAAGGGCTGATTCCCGCGTAAGGATGTCTCTCAAAGAGCGAATTACGGATGACATGAAGGCGGCGATGCGCTCCGGCGAGAAGGAGCGGCTCGGCGTCATCCGCATGATCACCGCCGCCATCAAGCAGCGCGAAGTCGACGAGCGCATCACCCTGGACGACACCCAGGTGCTGAGCGTTCTCGAGAAAATGATCAAGCAGCGCAAAGAGTCGCTGGTGCAATTCCAAGCCGGCAATCGCCAGGACTTGGTCGAGAAGGAAGCGGCGGAAATCACCCTGCTGCAGGGCTACCTGCCGTCCCAGCTGAGCGATGCCGAGATCGACTCCCTGATCAACGATGCCGTCGCCGCGACCGGTGCGGCAAGCATCAAGGACATGGGCAAGGTCATGGCCATCATCAAGGGCAAGGCGCAGGGCCGCGCCGACATGGCCGCCGTCGGCGCGAAAATCAAAGCCAAGCTCGGCGGTTGATCGCAGGCGGTCCATGGCCGGCCGCATTCCACAGTCGTTCATCGACGAGGTCGTCGCCCGTTCCGATATCGTCGAGATCATCGGCGCGCGGGTTCCGCTGAAAAAGGCCGGGCGCGAATTCAAGGCCTGCTGTCCGTTCCACAACGAGAAATCGCCCTCTTTCTGGGTCAGTCCCGACAAGCAGTTCTACCACTGCTTCGGCTGCGGCGCGCATGGCACGGCGATCGGCTTTCTCATGCAGTACGAGAAGATGGAGTTCGTCGACGCCGTGGCGGACCTCGCGCAGCGCGCCGGCCTCGAAATGCCGCGCGAGGCACTCAAGGCCGCGCGAATCCGGCGGCGCCGATCTGCACGAGCGTCATGGCGCGGATCGCGCGCTTTTTCGAGCAGAACCTGGCGGACAATGCCGCGCGCGCAGAAATACGTGGGCGCGCGCGGAATCGATGCGAAAACCAGCGCGACGTTTTGCCCTGGGCTACGCGCCCGATTCCTGGGACGCCCTGCTCAATCGCTTCGGAGCGCCCGAAGAGGAACGGCGCCAACTCCTGCAGCTGGGCCTGATCATCGAACGCGACACGCGCGGCGGCGAACGCGCGGCCGGGTTTTACGATCGCTTCCGCGACCGGCTGATGTTTCCGATTCGTGATTCGCGCGGACGCGTCATCGGCTTCGGCGGCAGAATCATCGATCAAGGCGAGCCGAAATACCTCAACTCGCCGGAAACGCCGCTGTTTCACAAGGGACGCGAACTCTACGGCTTGTACGAGGCGCGGCAGGCGCGGGCGGATTTCAAGCGACTGATGATCGTCGAAGGCTACATGGACGTGGTGCGCCTGCACCAAGCCGGGATCACCTATGCCGTGGCCACCCTGGGGACGGCGACCACCCAGGAGCACCTCAACAAGATTTTCAGGCTGACCAGCGAAGTGGTGTTCTGCTTCGACGGCGATCGCGCCGGCCGACAGGCGGCCTGGCGGGCTCTGGAGAATGCCCTGCCGCTGGCGCGCGATGGGCGCGAGCTGAAGTTCATGTTCCTGCCCGAGGGCCATGACCCGGATACCCTGGTCGCGGAAGAAGGCGCCGAAGGCCTTCGAGAGCCGGCTGAACAGCGCCCTGCCGCTGTCCGAGTATCTGATCCAGCAGCTCGATGGCCGAGGTGAACCTCGAGCACGTCGACGGCCGGGCGAAGCTCAAGGCCCTGGCGGCGCCCCTGTTCGCCCGCATGCCCGAGGGCATTTACCGGGAAATGCTGGCCGACCGTCTGGCCGCGCGGGTCGGCATGCCGGCCGCGACGCTCAAGAAGTCCTTCGCGACGGGCGACCCGAAGCGAACCCCGGCCGGCCGGGCCGGAACTCGCCGTCCGGCATCGAGGTCGAATCAGTGTCGGGCGCGGCAATTTGCTGACTCAGGCCATCACCCTGGTGCTGCACCACCCTGCGGCGGCGGCGGCGGTCAAGGATCCCGAAACGCTCGGCGGTGTCGACAAACCCGGCGTTGCGGTGCTCAAGGAGCTGCTTTTGCAAGCGGCGGCGGCGTCCAACCCCAGCACGGCGATGCTGCTCGAACGCTGGCGGGACCGTCCCGAATACGACCGCCTGGCCGAGCTTGCCATGGCCGAACCCCTGGTGGCGGAGGCCGCAAGCGGCCGCTAAGGAACTGCAAATGGCGGTCGAAAAGCTGCTGGAGGAGTACGGTCCGGGCCGCCGAATGGACGAATTATTGCGAAAAGCGGAGGAATTGGGCTTGAATTACGACGAAAAGGCCGAATTAAGCCTACTTCTCAAGTCCAGGGGCCGCTCCTGAGCACCCCCAAGCCCGAGCATAGTGGTGGCTACGGAATGGCCAGAATCGTATACTTGTCGGCTTGCATTTAAATGTCCAGATCTCTCAACGAGGCGTCCACCTTGATCAAAAAAGCGCCGGCAGGCACAGCGACTCAAATCGCGGACGAGCGTCAGTCGCAACTGAAGTTGTTGATTGCGCGCGGCAAGGAACAGGGCTACCTCACCTACGCTGAAGTCAACGATCATTTGCCGAGCGAAATCGTCGATCCGGAACAGATCGAAGACATCGTCAACATGATCAACGACATGGGTATTCCGGTGTACGAAAAGGCGCCGGACGCCGAATCCTTGCTGCTGACCGACGCCACCGCGGCGCCCGACGAAGAAGCGGTGGAAGAAGCCACCGCGGCCCTCGCCAATCTCGACGCGGAATTCGGGCGCACCACCGATCCCGTGCGCATGTACATGCGCGAAATGGGCACCGTGGAGTTGCTGACGCGCGAAGGCGAGATCCGCATCGCGAAACGCATCGAAGAAGGCTTGGAAGCGGTCAAGATCGCGCTCGGCAGCTATCCGGGCACCTATGATTTGCTGCTGCGGCACTACGAGACCGTCAAAGCCGGCCAGATGCGCCTCGTCGACGTCATCGTCGGCTTCGTCGACCCGAATGCGCCGGACGAAATCGCCCAGCCGCAAAACCCGAAGATGATGGCGCTGGAGCGCGAAGAGGCCGCCAACGACGACGACGAGACCGAGGGCGACGAGGACGAGGAAGCCATCGACACCGGTCCGGATCCCGAGGAAGCCGCGAAGCGCTTCAGCTCGATCGCCAAGGTGCACCACCAGTTCTTGAATGCGCTCGACAAGCTGGGCTCGAAGGATCCCGAAGACCCTGAAGATCCGCAAGAAGATCTGCGGCGAACTGATGGAATTGAAGCTCAGCCCGAAGATGTTCGATCAGCTGATCGACAATCTGCGCCAGCACGTGACCGAAGTGCGCCTGCTCGAAAAGGAAATCATGTTCCTTTGCATCAAGCAGGCCGGGATGCCGCGCAAGGACTTCATTTCGACGTTCCCGAAGAACGAGACCAGCACGCGCTGGCTCGACAAGCACATCAAGGCCAAGAAGCGCTATTCGGCGCCGCTCGCCAAATTCAAGGATGAGGTGGAGCGCCGCCAGAACAAGCTGAAGGACCTCGAAGGCCTGTTCCACGTGCTGATCAGCGAGATCAAGGAAATCAACCGCGAGGTCTCGATCGGCGAAGCCAAGGCGCGGCGCGCGAAGAAGGAAATGGTCGAGGCCAATCTGCGCCTGGTGATTTCGATCGCCAAGAAATACACCAACCGCGGCTTGCAGTTCCTGGATCTGATCCAGGAGGGCAACATCGGCCTGATGAAGGCCGTCGACAAGTTCGAATATCGGCGCGGCTACAAATTCTCGACGTATGCGACCTGGTGGATTCGCCAGGCCATCACGCGCTCGATCGCCGACCAGGCGCGCACCATCCGCATTCCGGTGCACATGATCGAAACGATCAACAAGCTGAACCGCATCTCGCGGCAGATGCTCCAGGAGATGGGCCGCGAGCCCACGCCGGAAGAACTGGCGGTGCGCATGGAAATGCCCGAAGACAAGGTACGCAAGGTGCTCAAGATCGCCAAGGAGCCGATCTCCATGGAGACGCCCGATCGGCGACGACGAGGATTCGCACCTGGGCGACTTCATCGAGGACACCTCGGTGTCCTCGCCCATCGACTCGGCGACCACCGAATCCTTGCGCGAGACCACGCACTCGGTGCTGGCGCAGCTGACGCCGCGCGAGGCCAAGGTTCTGCGCATGCGTTTCGGCATCGACATGAACACGGACCACACGCTCGAAGAAGTGGGCAAGCAATTCGACGTGACCCGCGAGCGGATCCGGCAGATAGAAGCCAAGGCACTGCGCAAGCTGCGCCATCCCAGCCGCAGCGAGCAGCTGCGCAGCTTCCTGATGGACGATTAGTCAGACGCAGCGCCGGACCTCGGCGCGATGATGTTCGAGCAGTTGGCGTGGCATTCGCCCAGGTATTAGCCCGCCGTAACCTCGACGGTGAGGTGGCGCTCGCTGCTGAGCGAGTTGGCGACCAGGCAGCTCTGCTCGGCTTTTTCCAGCAGCTTCTTCGCGCGCTCGAGATCCGCGCCCTCGGGCACGATGCAGCTTGGCGTGCGTGTCGAAGCGGGTGAAGCGCATCTTGCCGTCGATGCGATCCAGAGTGCCTTCGGTGCGCGACTCGAGACTGAGCCACGCGATACTTCGAGGCCGCCGCAATCGCCCGAAAGCTCAGTACGAAGCAGTCCGCCACGGCGGCGGTCAACAGTCCCTCGGGCGACCATTGATTGCCGGGACCGTCGAATTCCTTGGGCGGCGCGGATTCGATGATCCTGACGCCGTCCGTGGACAGCGGCACATCTCCGGCGGGGCGCACGGCGGCGTTGACGACGTAGCGATGGGGGAAAGGGTGCATTGGCAACTCCGCGAAATGGTCCGATAAGCCGTCCGGAATGACCCGGTACCGCCATTAAAGCATCTGGGCACGAACGGTGCCCGACAAACGAAAAGAGTCACGCAGGTCCGAACAGTTTGAGTTCGGGGCTGTGTTCCGCGAGCCGTGATCATTCGCTCGAACTTCAGCCCGATTTTCTCCAGCACCGCGATCGAGCCGAAGTTCTCGGGTGAGGTGATGGCGACGATCCGCTGCAATCGCAGTACCTGCCTGGCGTGAGCCAAGACGGCCGACGCGGATTCGACGGCATATCCCTTGCGAGCAATGGCGCGACAGAAACGCAAATCCCACGTCGACGTCCGCGAGACCGTCGCGCTTCACCAGTCCGCAAATCCCGATCGGCGTGCCGTCGAGCAGGCAAGCCGCATACAAGCCGAAGCCGTTCCGCTCGTAGCTGTCCACTCGGGCCCCTCGAGGATGTACGCGCGGGCGTCGTCCAGGGTTCTGACCCCTTTGTCGCCGATGAATCGCAGGAACGCCGCCTCGTTCAGCAGCTCCAGAATGAATTCCGCGTCGCCGCAACTTCGAGTTGACGCAGCACCAAGCGCTCGGTCTGAATGACGTTCATGCAAACGACTGCAAATCCCCATTGCGCGGCCTTCAGGCGCCAGCCTAATGGTTCCGGCCGAACGCCGCCAGCGGGGGCATAAAAGCCTTGACGTTCCGGCGCGTCGTTCGCGCGACACCTGTCAGATATATCGCACGGCATTTCGGTGTTTGTCCGATGGGGAGATGCCGCGGTGCGTGAAATTATCGCGTCATGGAACATCGGTGGGGCGAGCGGGTACAGGTTGATTTCCCGGTCCGAGTAACGGCGCATCGATACTCGGTGAGAGATGGCCGGCTCGGCGACATGAGCGTCAGCGGAGCGCTGGTCGAGGCGGATCTTCGAAGTACGGGTGCTCTCCCGGATCCAAGTTGCCATCGTCCTGCCGCTGTGTCCGAAGCACCAGTCGCCGGTCATCGAGGCCTATGTGGCGCGCAAGTACAAACACGGCCTCGGCATCGAGTGGTGTCAATTTGCGCCGGCCGCCGTCAGCGAGCTGCTGCGCGCCGTCGCCAGGCGGCCGCACGCGCACCTTCGACGGCATGCGGTATCCGCCTCGCTGACCATTGCCCGCCTGTCGGCGCCGCTGCTGAAGCACGGCCCCTGAAGCCCTCGCGCTCATTATCGTGACAGTCGTCACCTCGCTCTTGACACGATGGCGCCATGGCGGTTTAAAGGTCGTGCGTCATTCGTACCGAAAGATCAAGCGCCACGGCATTCAAATCGTGCGTGGAACCGAGGACCGTATGACGGAAAATGAAGCGATGCATACCGGCGGATGCCTATGCGGGGGAGTACGCTATCGGATACGCGGCGAACTGCGCGGCGTCATTGCCTGTCATTGCTCGCAGTGCCGCCGAACGAGCGGACACTACGCGGCCATGACGAGCGCGCCGTCGGCGAATATCGAACTGACGAATTCCGAGCGACTGGTCTGGTACAAGTCCTCGGACACCGCCGAGAGGGGATTCTGCGGCCGCTGCGGCGGCAACGTGTTTTGGAAGCAGGCCGGGCGCGATGCGATCAGCATTACCGCCGGAACGCTCGATACTCCGACCCATCTTGCCGTGGAGGAGCACATATTCGTCGCCGATAAATCGGACTACTACACCATAGAGGACGATTTGCCGAAGAAGCAGCAATGGTAGCCGGCTTCGCGGGAGCCGTCTGCCACAGCCGGCGTGCGCGGGAGTCGATCCGTCACATCTCCCGGTGATCCCGCACGTACCCGGTTCGCAGTGCGCGCACCCAATCCAGCCTGCCTCTTTGCTGTGCGAGCCGCGACGCCGCATCCCAGTCATAGGGCACCGCGACAAACTCGATGGTCCATCCCGCCGGTAATCGCTCGGCAATGGCGTATCGCCCGTGCGGTGAGCCTATTTCCACCGTGTGTGGGCCCGGATGATGGCCTATGTAAGCCTGGATACCCACGCTGCCGGGATTCACGATGACTTGGCCCCCGGCGAGGCGCGACAGCGCGGGAATGTGCGAATGCCCGCATAGAATCAGCGACGCGTCGCAGTTGCCCGTCCGCTCCTGTATTCGGTGCAACGGCGCGGGACGAAGCTCCCCGTCGACGAGGTCTTCAAGGTAGCAATCCACGTCGCTTTGCGGGGTTGCATGACATAGAAATACCTCAGGCCTCACCCGCAGTACGGGCGGCAGCGCAGCAATCCAGTCCCGCTGCGTGTCGGTGATGGTGTCGAAGGCGTAGCGATCGGATGCGCCCATGTCGCCGGGATCCATCGACAGCACTTGGCGCTCGTGATTGCCGCGGATGGTGGGCAATTCCAGCGCCATCAATCGATCCGCCGTTTCGCACGGCAGCAAGGGGCCGGAAAGAATATCGCCCAGATTGACGATGAGATCCACGCCGCGGCGATCGATGTCGGCCAGCACCGCATCGAGGGCGAGCGAATTGCCGTGTATGTCCGAGATGGCGGCGATTTTCATTCGGTTGCAGGCATTGTACAACTGGGCGAGCATGGCGCCACGGCGAAAGGGGAATTCGGCGTGACTCCCATCTGCTGGAGTTCGACAAGGCCCAGGTGAAGGCCCGGCTCCAGGCGTTGATAGATACCTGGCCGCAGCTCAAAGGGAGGACTGAAATCGCCTTTCCATACCGGACGCGCGCATATCACTCGGTTCGTAGATAATGGAGGGCATGAAAATCAGGGCCTGGGTGCTTGCCGCCGCCTGCGTCGCCGTCTGGGACTCGAGCGCCGCACAGGGAAATGCCGCTGGGACGGCGGCGCCTTCCGCAATACAGGCGCCGAGCGCGCCGCCGAAAGCGCAGACCGCAACCATTGAAGAAGTCATGGCAACCGACGAGGACGGCTATCGGGCCAGATCTTACGTCGTGCGTTGGCATGGCGCGCGGGTGCTCGTGACCGACCCGCTGTCCAGGACGCACCTTAGCATCGGCGGCAGCATCAGTTTCATCGCGGCGCGACACGAGGTCGCCGGTCAGCGGATTCTGAGTTTTGTCCTTGATGGCAGGCAGGCGTGCCGGTGCGACGACAGGTCACCGAAGCCCAGTGCCCCGGTGGTGGAGGCGGCCAGCGCAGAAATGAAAACCGGCTTGGTGGAGGAAGTCTTGAGCGCGCAGCAAGACGGCTACCGTTTCGTCGCGTATATCGTTCAATCGCACGGTTCGCGGCTCGCCGTCGCGGACCCTGTCGCGCGAACTCACAGCGCGGTCGGCGACAGTATTTCGTTCATGGCCAATCGCATCAAGCTCGACGGCGCCGGCGTTGCGTCTTTTATGATCATGCCCGCGGGCGCCGGCAGTGAAAGCCGGCCGGACTCCGTCGCCGCTGCGGCGGTCCCTACCCCGACGCAAACGCCAATGACGACGCTGATCCCGGGCGCCACGCAGCCTCCGGGCGCCGCGCAGGCTCCGGGCGCCACCTCATCGACGGAAACCGGCGTGATAGACGAAATTCTCACCACCAGTGTCGACGGCTATGGCTATACGGCCTATGTCGTGCGGGCACTGGGATCGCGCGTGGTGGTCGACGACACTGGCGATGCGAAACCCCACCGCGTCGGAGATGAAATCTCGCTCGTGGTGCGCCGCCTGACGGTAACCGCCGGCCAAGGCGTCTTGATCATTGCGCTAAAGTCGGCCTCTGCAAGCCGCGACATGCCCGAAGCCATGCAGATGTCCATGACCAACGACACGGCAATGGTCGAAGAAATACTGACGACGGAAACCAACGGCTATCGATTCATGGCCTATATCGTCAAATGGAACGGAGCCCGGGTTGCGGTATCCGACATTTTCGCAACGACCCGGTATGCCGTGGGAGACCGCATTGCTTTTCCGATTGCGCGTTCAGAATCGGCGGATCGGCGGCTGCTCAGATTCATGCTGTTCAACCTCCCCCACCCGGCATCGTCTCCCAAGAAAGACGACACACCTATTTCAATGTCGCATAATCCCGGGCGGACGCAGCAATTGACCTCGAATCGGCCGGCAGCGCAGGACAAAATGTAAACGCCGCGGATGCGCAATCCCAACGGATGAGGATCTGGCTTGTCTGATCGATGCACCGACGAGCTGATAGTGAAATGGCGGGCGGGTGACGCGCAGGCCTTGCAAGATCTTTTACCGCTGATCTACGAAGAATTACGCCGGGTGGCACGCAGGCATTTACGCGCCGAGCGCGCCAGTCACACGCTGCAGACCACGGCCCTCATCCATGAAGCCTACCTGCGGCTGGTTGGGGGCTCGGGCATCCCCACTCACGACCACTGCCACTTCGTCGCCCTCGCATCACGGCTGATGCGCCAGGTCCTCGTCGATCACGCGCGCGGCCGATTGGCGGCGAAGCGAGACGGCGGTATCAGGGTGACGATGAGCGAGGCATTGGCCGTCTCGGTTCAATCCGAAGTCGATTTGATCGCCGTCGATACGGCGCTCACCCGGCTATCGGACCTCGACCCGCAGCAGGGCCGGATCGTCGAATTGCGTTTCTTCGGCGGATTGTCGATCGCCGAGACATCGGAAGCGTTGAGCATCTCCACGGCCACCGTCAAGCGCGACTGGACGACGGCCCGTGCCTGGCTGCGCCGGGAGCTGCAGCGAACGGAGTGCACGTGAATCCACAACGCTGGCAGCGGATCAAAACGGCCCTGAGCGCGGCGCTCGAGATGACGCCGGAGCGGCGCGCGGCCTACATCGATGAGATCAGCGCCGAGGATTCGGATCTTCGCGGCGAGTTGCTGTCATTGCTCGCGGCGCACGACCAGGCAGGCGACGCATTTTTGAACACTCCGGCCGCCGGCATCGAACGGTTCGGCACACTCAAAGGCCCGGATCCGTGGGTGGGCAAACACATTGGCCCCTATCAACTCATCGAAGGGATCGGGTCGGGAGGCATGGGCGAGGTGTATCGTGCCGTTCGGGCCGACGACGAGTATCACAAGCAGGTTGCCATCAAGCTGATAAGAGCCGGGCAGGACTCCGCATTCGTGGTACAGCGCTTCAGAAATGAACGTCAGATACTGGCGAACCTCGACCAGCCGAACATCGCGCGCCTGCTGGACGGCGGCACCACCGACGAGGGGCTGCCCTACTTCGTCATGGAGTTCATTCAGGGTGAACCCATCGACCGGTACTGCGACCGGCACCAATTCGACACGACCGCACGTTTGCGCCTGTTTCTGCAGGTGTGCGCGGCAGTCCAGTACGCGCACCAACGCCTGATCATCCACCGGGACCTGAAGCCCAACAACATACTGGTGAGCGAAGAGGGGGTGCCGAAGCTGCTCGATTTCGGGATCGCCAAGATACTTGGGCCGCACGAGCGGCTGAGCACGGACAACGAGACACGAAGCGTATTCCGCATGCTCACGCCCGAATACGCCAGCCCCGAACAAGCCAGGGGCGAGCCGATCACGACAGCGAGCGATGTCTATTCACTGGGCTTGGTGCTGTACGAGCTGCTCACGGGGCGACGCCCTCATGAAATCGGCCGGTCGGCATCGCCGGCCGCCGCGCCGACGCTGCAAGACCGGGAACCGCGCAAACCCAGCGCCATGGTTCGGCGGCGTGATGCGAAAACCAAGATCGGCGATGCGGCCGGAGCGGACGCATTGAGCGCGGTGCGGGACGGGACGCCGCAGAGGCTCAGCAGGCGATTGCGCGGCGACTTGGACAACATCGTGTTGATGGCGCTGCGCAACGAACCGGCGCGTCGGTACGAATCCGTCGAACAATTCGCGGAGGACTTGCGCCGGCACCTGTCCTCGCACCCGGTCATTGCGCGCACCGACACGCTGCGCTACCGCGGCGCAAAGTTCATCGCCCGGTACGCGGTGGGCGTCGCGGCCGCGGTGATACTCGCCGTCGCCCTGCTTGCGGGACTTTTCGTCACCATGCACGAGGCGCGGATCGCGCAGAACGAGCGCGCCCGCGCGGAGCATCGTTTCGAGGACGTGCGCAAGCTCGCTCATTCGCTGATCTTCGACATCAACGACTCCATACAAAATCTATCGGGGTCGAGCGCGGCCCGGCACCTCATTTTGAAGACCGGCTTGCAATACCTGGACAGCTTGTCGCACGAGGCGTCCGGAGATCCGTCGCTGCAGCGCGAGCTGGCCGCGGCTTACGAAAGATTGGGGGACGTTCAAGGCCGCGCGCTCGAGGTCAATGAGGGCGACTACGCCGGGGCGGCCGCCAGTTATCGGCAGGCCCTGGATTTGCGCAAGTCGATCGTCACCGCGCAGCCTCTCAACATGGACGTGCGGCGCGAGCTCATCGTCAGCTACGGGAAGCTCAGCGACCTGATGTGGAGCTCCGGTAGACCCGCCGAGGCGATGCGGTACTCGCAAGATACGGTGAGCGACAGCCGGTTTCTCGTCGCGATCGATCCGAAAAATAGAAAATATCAAATGCTGTTGGCGAGCAGCTTGCTCGACAATGGCTTCAAGCGATTCAAGATTCAGGGCGACACCGCACGCGCGCTCCTTAGCGTTCGGCAATCGATCGCCTCGCTGCAATCGCTCTGGGCGGCCGACGACGCAGATCTTCATGTCGGCAGGACGCTTTCCCTGGCGTATAGCCGGGCGGCCGAGATCCTGTCCCACGACCCGGACACGTATGCGGAGGCATTGGCGATGGACGAAAATTCTCGAGTGCTCATTAAATCCCTGGCCCAAAGCGCGCCGGGCAACGCCGATTTTGCTCATCTGGCGGCATTCTCGGATCATGATGTCGGCGACGTGCTCATCAAGATGGGCGAGTTCGACCGGGCGGAACCCAACGAGCTCGCGGCACTCGAGGAGTTCAGGCTATTGTCGGCCGCGGACCCCAAGATCGCGGAATATCGTCTCGACATCGCGCTTTCCCTCGCGGGTATGGCGGCCATCGCCGTTCACCGCGCTCAACCGGCGCTGGCCATCTCGCAGCTTCAGGAGGCGCTGCAAACCTATGCCGCGGACGTCGGGGGCGCAGCGTCGAATGATTATTTTCGCTCGGCGAAAGCCGCACAGCAGCGGAGTTTGGCGGATATCTACGCAGGACTGGCCTCGGACAAGAAGCTGAGCGGCGCCGCGCGAATCCCGTACTGGCGCTCCGCCAAGGCGTGGTACGAGAAGTCGCTGGACACATTGGGCACACCGCAGGCCGCCGAGACCGGCTCGCGCGAGACCGCGGAGGCGGTGGCTCGGGTCACGCGGAAAATTCAGGCATGCAATGCAGCGCTGGGTGCGCTCGGGCCTTAATGGGCTTCGTGGCGGCGGAGTGAATCTCCGAAAAGCGGGGAAAAGCCGGTACGAACAGCCGGTAGGAACGGGTAGAATGGGGTCTTCCGTGAATCAGCCCCCCATCAAATCCGCCCGGGCGCCCGTCATCGCGTCCGTGATGGCATCCATGTGCATGGTCGCGATCGAGGCGACCATCGTATCGACCGCCATGCCGCAGATCGTGGCGGACCTGGGCGGACTGCGCCTTTATAGCTGGGTGTTCTCGGCGTTTCTGCTGGCTCAGACCGCGCTCACCGTGGTCTTCGGCAATCTGGCGGACATCTACGGCCGCAAGCCGATCATGCTGACGGGCATCGCGATCTTCGTACTGGGCTCCCTACTCGCCGGTTTCGCGTGGTCGATGCCGGTCGATGATTCTATTCCGGCTCGTCCAGGGCGTCGGCGCCGGAGCGATGCAGCCTGTGGCCATGATCATCGTCGCCGATCTGTATCCGGCGCGCGAACGGGGCAAGGTCCAGGGCTATCTGGCCAGCGTTTGGGCGATATCCGCCGTGCTCGGACCCGTCGTCGGCGGGCTCATCATCCGCAACGTTTCCTGGTCGTGGATCTTCTGGATCAACCTCCCGATCGGCTTGATCGCGGCCGCCGGCTTCATCGCCTTCCTGCACGAGAACATCAAGCACGAGCGCCGCTCGATCGATGTCGCCGGAGCGACCACCTTTACCATCGCGGTCGCCTCGTTATTGATCGGCCTGACGGAAATCGGGAACTCGAACACCGTGGTGCTCGCGGCGGCAGCCGGTGTGTTCTGCCTCTCGACCGTGGCGTTCGTGCTGCAGGAGCTGCGGACCGCCAATCCGATGGTTTCCTTCGCCTTGTGGAGCCACCGGCCGATCGCGGCCGCCAACGGCGTCGCCTCTGCTGTCGGGCATGGCGCTCATGGGATTGACGACGTTCGTGCCGATCTACGTGCAGATCGTATTGCATCGCTCGCCGGTGATCGCGGGCCTCGCGTTGACGACCATGCTGGTGGGCTGGCCCGTCGGCGCCACCCTGGCCGCCCGCCTGTTTCACCGCTTCGGACTGCATCAGCTGCTGCTTGCCGGAGCCCTGCTCCTGCCCATCGGCGCGTTCTTGTTCGTGCTGCTGACACCGCAGAGCTCTCCCGTGCATTGCCGGACTCGGCTCTCTGGTCATGGGCTTCGGTATGGGCCTGCTTAGCGTCAGTTCGCTCGTTTTCGTTCAGGAGATCGTCGATTGGTCGCAGCGCGGCAGCGTAACGGCCTCGAATCTGTTTTCACGCAACCTCGGCAGCACCCTGGGAGCCACGGTGCTCGGCGCCGTACTCAATCACGGACTGGCCCGCGCGACGGGAGGCATATCCGTGACCTCGGATCAGCTCCGGCAGCTCATTGAGCTGCCGCCGGGCTCGATGCCCGGCGATGCCGCCCTGCGCTTGGCGCTGCAACACTCGCTGAACCTGACGTTCTGGGCCATGCTCGCCATGGCGGTAGTTGCCGTCGGCATGGCTTTCATGGTGCCCGCCGTTGAACTCAAGCAGGCGACCCCAGTGGCAGCGAAATGAGCCGCGCGCGTGCACCGCAGCATCGATTCAAGATACAGTGCCGCCGGACGTGAAGCGGCCACCATGGGCGGGTCTTAAGGAGCGAAAAGTCAATGACGATCAATTTCATGAAAAGGATGGTCTCCGCGAGCGTGGCGCTGGCGCTGGCCGGGGCCGCGAATGCGGCGTCTCATAGAAATGAGCCGGTCTATCAAGCCGCGGAGGCGGGTCGCGCCGGAGCTCTGGAACTGCTCAAAAGCATCGTCAACATCGACTCCGGATCGGGAGACGTCGCGGGAGGCAAGCGGGTCGAGGAAATTCTCGCGGCGCGACTGAAATCGAGCGGTGCCGAAGTCCGCTACGTGCCGGCCGAGGCACCCAATTTACCCCCGAATCTCGTCGCGGTGTTTCATGGCTCCGGCACCGCGAAAATTCTCATCATCGCCCACGTCGACACGGTCTTCGGCCCCGGCACCGTGGCGAAGCGTCCGTTCAGTATCGAGGGCAATCGCGCCCATGGTCCGGGAGTCGGCGATGAAAAGGCGGGCGTGGTAAACGCCGTCATGGCTCTCGAGATTCTGCACAATCTCGGCTTCAAGAGCTACTCGACCATCACCCTGCTGCTCGACGACAGTGAAGAGCTGGGTTCCCCGGGTTCCACCGAGCTGATCAAGACACTGGCCAAGCAGAACGATGTGGAATTCAACATGGAACCCGGCGACCCGCCGGACGCGATCACGGTGTGGCGTAAGGGCAGCGGCGATATTTTGATCCAGGTCAAGGGCCGCTCGGCCCATGCCGGCATGGTGCCGCAAAACGGCAGGAACGCCGCGGTGGAACTCGCTCATCAGCTCACCGCGCTGGACGGTGCATACCCGCACACCGGCGACGGCACCACGGTCAATCTGACGCTCATCAAGGCCGGGGACCGCAGCAACATCATTCCCGACTTCGCCGAGGCGACCCTCGATGTTCGCTTTCGCAAGATCGCGGACTTCGATACCGTGCTGACCGAGATCAAATCCGGACTGGCGGCCAAAGTCGTGCCGGATACCACCATCACCGTGAGGGAAGACGGTTCCACTTTTCCGCCGCTGACCGAAAACCCGCAAATCGATGCGCTGGGCGTGCGCGCGCAGGCCATCTATGCCGAACTCGGTAAGACACTGGCGTTATCCGGGAATGGCGGCGCCTCCGAATCTGCGGTCGCCATGTCCGTGGGCACCCCGGCATTGGACGGACTCGGCTACGTCGGTGACGCCTTCCACACCGATCATGAATGGATCGACCTGTCGAGTGTGACGCCCCGCCTCTATCTCTTCACTCGCCTGCTCATGGAGACGAGCCTGGCACCTCCCAAGAAGGCCGCTTCCCCGTGAGCCTGCCCGGCCCGCGCGCGGCCTCTACGGCAGGGCATGCAGTGTCGTGTTGAACAAGTACTGACTGTGGAAATCGGTTCGCTCGCCGGCCTTCTTGCCCAAGACCGGCTGCAGCCGCGCCGAGAGCGGCTTGTTCCACTTCCAGGCGAGCGACGCCACGTCGCCAAAAATGCGCGCCAGCTGATCCACGCTGATGTCTCCGGGAAAGGGGACCGTGTCGAGCCCGGTACCGCATACGGCGGAGTAAGCCAGCAGTGAATCCGTATTGACGGCACCTTCCGCCCAACGCTGCGCGAGGCGCTTGTCTTCCATCACTGGAACCATCAAGCCGGAATAGCCGATCTGCTTGACGGGCACCGCCTTGACGGCGGTTGTGATGATGAGCGCCGCCGTCATGGTCCCGCTCGACCCGAATCGCGCGCCCGTGTAAGTCTCCATGGCGGCCGCGATCGACACATCGCCGAGGGGAGCCGGCGTGGGATCCACGCCCATGAAGGTCCAGTTCTTCTCGGCCGCCACCTGCATGCCGATGGACTCCGCGACCTTGGCGTGAACCGTCAGTTGCTTGGTCAATTCCGCCACCGAATTCGCGAAATCCCCGTGCGTGCGCGCGAAAACCTCTTGAACGACGTTGGCTCCTTCAAATCCGATCGAGAATCGCCGGCCCTCGCCGGTGTGGTAGGTGCCCGGATAGAAAGGCCCGTATGGCTTGAGCATCGCCGTCGCGGTGAATTCGAAATTCCCCTGGCTGTGAGGGCTGTGGTCCGTCACGTAGCGCACCAGCGCCGCGCTCTCGCGGATCACTTTCCAGTGGATGCCATCCTCGCCGGCAATGATGGCGTTCGCCTGAATGTGGGGCAGCGTCGAAAGTGCCTTCTCGAGCAGGCGCATGGTGCTTGGATCGTCGCTATCGCGCATCATTCCCGGTCCGACGCTGGGCAAGAAGTTTTCCTTGACCGAAAGATCGTCGAACACCTTCAGAAAGGCGAGCGCTTGCGCCTCGGACAACCCGCTCACGAGTTCAGCCAGGGGCTGGGTCACGATGCGGATAGTCTCCACTTCGTACCCCCGCCGCGCGAATTCGTCCTTCGCCGCGCGCAACACCGTGAGAGTCTCGGCAATCTGCTGCACGTAAGCGGCCTGTTCGAGGCGCACGAATCCGGTAATCGCCCTGACTTTCGGCTTCGTATAGTTTTGGGCCTGCACCGTGCCGGCCACGGCAAACGTAAGCAGCAGTGCCCCAATGAGCGTGTGTCGGAGGCTGTGCATCATGGCGGCTCTCATTATTGGAGTTTGCGATATTCAACCACAGCCGGCTCCGCGGTGCTGCCGAAACTAACGGTGCGGCCCCGGGATCAGGCGCAGGCGTATTTGCCGGCAGAAGTTCATCGGTGGCCTGGCACGAGTGGTCGCCGGGCTGCAATGACAGCGATCGCCCGGCCGATTCGACGACCTGTTATCCTTCCAACTCATGGACGAAGGATCCGTGGGACCCGCGCCATACGGTTTGCTTGTGAAGCATTACCCGGATTCCCGTTCGACTATGTGGTCAAATTCGGAGCCTCACAATTGGGCCTTGCGGCAATGAGTGATATCGATAGTCCTGCTCAATCCCCATGCATACGAATTTGCTGCCTGGACGACAATCTTGTCTGCCTCGGCTGCTTTCGATCCTTGGAGGAGATCAAAGAATGGGGCATTGTCGATAATCATCGGCGCCGTATCATTCTGCAGAGTGCCAGGCAGCGCAGAGAGGCGGGTGGGCTCTCGCCACGCAGCTGTTTCATATCGACACACGAAACCGAACCCGGGTCCTGACGGACTCGACGATCGCCACGGCGCGCTGACTGGCTGCCACGCACCTGGTGTTCAACGTACGTCGCCGCTCGCGACGCGCGCGAGGGGGACCGAAAATACCCCTGTGACCAGCAGGTCGTGCTGTGTGCCATCCAGGAACTCGACCCGGTTCCTGCCCCGCAATTTGGCTTCGTAAAGTGCCTGGTCCGCGAGTTGGACCGCGCCGAGAGGGCTTCGATCCGCGGTGGGTTGCACTGCCGCCACCCCCACACTGATCGTGACGCGGGTCGTGGTCTGGGACGCGAGGTGCTCGATGGCCAGATCTCTCACGGCGCAGCGCATCCGTTCCGCCACCTCCCGTGCCTGGTTGCCGTCTACATCGTAGAGGATGGCTGCGAACTCCTCCCCGCCGTAGCGAGTCAGGACGTCGGGGGAATTGCGGACAAACCTCTGTGCCGTCTGGGCGACCCGGCGCAGTGTCCGGTCCCCGGCCTGGTGTCCGTAGCGGTCGTTGTAGGCCTTGAAGTGATCGATGTCGATGAGCAGGATCGCGATGCGCCGCCCCTGGTCGATGGCCTGCTGCCAGAGCCCGTCCAGGCGCTCGTCGAACACGCGGCGATTCCGGGTCCCTGTCAAGGCGTCGCGCTGAGCAAGCTCCGCGATGAGACGGCCCTCGAGAAACGATCGCCGGGAGATTTTTTCGAGACTCCGCGCGCCGTAGACCCATGCGGGTACGCCGGCGAGCAGAAACACATACGAGCGCAGGGCAATCGGCAGTGCCAGACCAAAGAGGATGGTGCCTATGACATAAGACGCCACCGTCAGCGCACAACAAAAAAACGCTGTGCGAAATTTCAATCCCAGAAAGAAGAAGGGGCCGATGACAGTGATGGACAGCGCCATCAGGATTTCAGGCTCCCCGTGAGCCGCCGCTGCGGCGATCTGCGCGGCGACGATGGAGTTCCTCAGCGGCACCAGGATCGGCGCCCACCGTGAATACTGGCGCTCGAAACCGGGGCTCAAGGCGATCGCCGCCAGCACGACCGTGCTGGCAACGACGAACGCGAATTCGATCAGAAGTCCGGTCTTCCAGGCTCCCCGCCAGGTCTGTTCCACTCCGCGGCATAGGGCCAGCACCGCGGCCAGGACGCAGGCCGTGCGAATGAGTGTTTGGTCGTTGGACAGGCGGGACTGCAGGTACTCAGCCTCCAGCCGCGGCGCAAAGCACAGATTCGAGGGTCCGCGTTCCAGCTCCGCCGCATAAGGCGAATCGGGGAAGGCGCTGAGATCCAGTCGGGATACCTTGATCACGGCGCCATGATATGTCCTCCAAAACGGCCCGGGTGTGACCCGTTTGGGAGAACCGTGGTCCGGGTCATGGGCGGTCGAAAAAGCTCAAGACTTCCTGCTGGAAACGCCGATGATCCTTCTCGAGAATCAAAGCGTGCCCTCCGTGGGGTAATAGAACGAATCGCTTGTCCCGTGACTTGAGCTGCGCGAAAAACGGCAAGAGGTCCTGCTCCTTGGCGTAGTAGTCATACTCGCCAAAAATGATCATGGTGGGGACGGTAATCCGAAGCGGATCCAGAACGGGAACATTTGCATTTTCGACGAACGCATTCGGCGATTGCGGGTCTGTCTGCAGCGCCTCCCGCGCATAGAACGCAACGACGTCCTCTTCGAACTGCGGATCATGTGCCAACTCGCCTTCCACGAAATCACTGCGAGCGGCCGCCTCGGTGTTGATTCGGTACTGCCCCAGAGGCTTTCCTCCATTGTCGATCCTCTTGCGGACTTGTTCGCGATACTCGGCGTTTCCCTTCCATTGCGGCGCGTAAAGGATCAGCTTTCCCACCCGCTCCGGATGCTGCATGGCATACAGCCCGGCCCTCTGGGTGCCTGCGGACCAGCCGAGCAGATCGACCTTGCTCACGCCTCGGAGCTTTGTCATGTACTCCACCGCCGCGCCGATATCAGCGGCGGCAGACTGGACACCCGACCAATCCTTATCCGTCTTGTCGGAGTGACCATAGCCGTGAATATCAATGGCCCAGACGTCGTAGCCATTCGCGGCGAGCAAACCCATCAGAGAATAGTCGCGAATCTGCAGGTCGAAATCAGGACGTCCCGACCACGTGCCACCGTGCACGAGAAGCGCGACTTTTCCGCTTCTTGCGAAGGAGTCTTCCGACCCTGCTTGGTATTTCTCCCATAGATAAATTCGAAGACCGTCCCTGACCGCATAGTGTGCTTTGCCGGAAATGGGCTTAGTAGCGGGATTAGTAGCGGCGTTATGTTCCTCCGGCGCGGCCCCGGGAGAATTGCCGGCACGTACGTCCGCCCAGGAGAGCAGCATTAATGCGAGCGCAAATACGGCGGCTCTCGAGATGTTCAACATCGCTCTGTTCCTCTCCCAAAAGTCCACGAGTCAGGTACGCCGATTTTGCCTGCATTCTGCCTTTCCGGCGAACTTCCCCCAAACTCCGGCGGATCGGAGACTGGCGCCGATGTCGGCCGCCCGGAAGGACCGTGGAGCCGGGGGGAGCACATTGACCCCATGACTGTCGCCAATGCGGCGGAAAGCTCTCGACCTTTGCGCGACGCCCGTGGATGGGTTACAACTTACCCCACCGAACCTGCCCGCGGGTACGAATTCGATGGCACTTCTCGAGCGTGAACGATGTCTCGCCGAATTGGCGGAATGGCTCGGTGCCGCGGCGACAGGCGACGGTTGTATCGCGCTTTTGGGCGGCGAAGCAGGCATCGGCAAATCCTCACTGCTCCATGAGTTCTCGAACCGGCACGGCCATGCGCGTGTACTGTGGGGAGCGTGCGATGCGCTTTTCACGCCTCGACCTCTCTCGCCGCTGCACGACATCGCGCGGCAGACGCGGGGCGCGTTATCGGCGGTCGTCAATTCCGGAGCAAGCCGCGAGGAAATCTTCGCAGCGGCGCTCGATGAACTGGAGAGGGCAGCGGCGCTGGTCGTCTTTGAGGACATGCACTGGGCGGACGAAGCGACCCTCGACCTGCTCAAGTATCTGGGACGTCGAATTCATCGCACGCACGCAATGCTCGTGGTTACGTATCGTGACGACGAGGTCGGCCCGCGGCATCCGCTGCGATTCGTCATTGGCGACTTGCCGCGCGAAAGCACGCGCAGAATGTCGCTCTCGCCGCTTTCGGAGCCCGCGGTCGTGCAGCTTGCAAGGCGGGCCGGACGGCCGTCAAAGGGCTTGCACGGCATCACGGGCGGCAACCCGCTCTTTGTGACCGAAGTGCTGGCCGGAGTTACCGACACGGTACCGGTCACCGTGCGCGATGCCGTGCTCGCGCGCGCGGCCAGGCTTTCCCCCTCAGCGCGCGAAATCGCGGAGCTCGTCTGCGTCGTTCCCGGGAAAATGGAACCCTGGTTGCTGGAGCAGGCCGCTCGCCCGGATGAATCGGACATCGAGGGCTGTCTGAGCATTGGGATGGTACGCGACGAGGACGGCGCGCTTGCCTTCCGGCACGAACTCGCCCGGCGTGCGCTCGAGGACTCACTCTCGCAGGCGCGCCAACAAGAGTCTGCACGCCAGAGTGCTCTCGATCCTTGCGTCGCGGCCGGATATACCCGCGGCGCGTCTCGCGCATCACGCGGACGGCGCGCGCAATGCGGCGGACGTCCTGCGCTTCGCGCCCATTGCCGCCGCGCAGGCCGCCTCAGTTGGCGCACATCGTGAAGCGGCATCGCACTATCACGCCGCGCTCCGGCACGCCGGAGACCTCTGCCCCAGACGAGCGCGTTCATCTGCAGGAACAATCTATCGTATGAATATCATCTGACGGGTCAGCAACGAGCGTGCCATCGAGATCGGACGCGACGCACTGGAGATTTGGCGCGCATCCGGACAGCGCGTGAAGGAAGGCGACACGCTACGGTGGTTGTCATGGCTGAGCTGGTTTGCGGGCAATCAGCGCAGAGGCCAACCAGTATGGCATCGATGCGGTCAAAACGCTCGAATCGCTGCCGCCGGGCCCGGAGTTGGCGATGGCGTATTGCATTCGAGCGGATCTCGCCATGGAGGCCCACGAGGCGGACTGCTGCGATCGACTGGGCGCAGCGTGCCATCGCGCTCGCGGAGCCGTGGGCGAACACTGAGATTCTGAGTCAAGCGCTGAATACGCTTGGTACCGTGCGACTCATTGGCGGCGACTCCTCTGGTTGGGCCGATCTGAACCGGAGTCTGCCGCTCGCACTGGCCGGCGGCCTGCCGGAACGGGTGGCCGGCTGCTATACGAACCTGACCGCCATGGCTGTTTCCGGCCGCCAATATGAGCAGGCGTCCCGTTACGCTGAGCGCGGGACTGGCATATTGCGAAGAACACGACCTGGACTCCTGGTGGCTCTACATGCTCGCATATAGGGCGCGCATGAGATTTGAGCGGGGCAACTGGGATGAGGCGAGCGACGATGTAGAAGCCGTGCTGCGGCATCCGCGCACCACGTCGATCAGCCGCATTCCTGCGCTGCGGATTCTCGGGCACCTACGAATTCGGCGCGGCGATCCCGACGCCGGCTCGCCGCTCGACGAGGCGCGTGCGCTCGCCGGCCCGGTACCGGAGCTGCAGCAAATCGGCACGCTTGCTGCAGTGCGCGCCGAGGCCGCATGGCTTGCAGGCGATCGTGACGGTGTCCTCCGCGAAGTGCGGCCCGCGTACGAGCTTGGTGTGCCGGCGTCGAGATCCGCGGATGAAGGGCGAACTGGCCGCGTGGCTGTGGCGCGTGAATGCCCTCGAGCGGCACCCGAGCGATATCCCGGAGCCTTACGCGCTGGAAATATCGCACGACTGGCAAGGCGCGGCGCACGCCTGGCAGGCGTTGGGATGCCCCTATGAGCACGCCTGCATGCTTGCGTGGTACGGAGCCGAAAGCGAGCAGCGGCAGGCGCTCACGATCTTCGAACAGCTGGGAGCGCGCCCGGCGGCGCTCGCCCTGCGCAATCAGATGCGTGCACGAGGCGTACGCGGCGTTCCGCGCGGCGCCCGTACGTCGACGCGCTGCCATCCGCATGGACTCACGCGGCGTGAGGCCGAGATTCTGACGCTCCTCTGCGACGGACTGCGTAATTCGGTGATCGCGAGGCGCCTGTTCGTTTCGACCAAAACAGTCGACCACCACGTCTCGGCGATCCTGGCGAAGCTCGGGGTGCAAACACGCGCCGAAGCGATCGCCATGGCTCGCCGGCAGCAGGGTGAGGCCGGCGCGCATGAAGCGCGTGGCGTCGGTGTGACGCCACGCTGACTTCGGCACCTACTTCGGTGACAACGTTACGGGCACCTCCGTAATACTGTCGACGGGCAGCGCGTTGAGCGCCGCGGCCTTGCGGATGGCCGCCTCGCTCGGCCCTTCGTAGACGCAGAAAGTCTTCGTCTTGTCCGCATTGGCATAAGACTGAACCCAGCGTACACCGACCGTCGCATTGTTCGCGTTCACCTTTTTCTTCGTGGCGGCGTTGAGACCGTCCAACGCGCCTGGCGGGAAGGTACGCTCCACAAGATAGCGGTGTACCGAGCGTCTTCGCCGTGGCGTCCGCGGACTGCGCCGGCAGGTCCGCGGCGAACGCTGGGGCGAGAAACAAAACAGCCAATACTGCAACGAGTATTTTCATATCAATTGGCCTCCTGTTTTTCGCAAGTAACGTGTGTGTTCCAATCGGCGAAGCTGCCCTTCGGGTTGTCCTCCCACGCCCATACGTGCACTTCGTAGAACGCCGGCAGCCCGTAGCGATTCGGTGCGCCGATGTAGTTCATCAGATCCCCTTCCAGTGCTGGGGTACTGGTGGCTCCATTCGGCTGGCCCAGCCAGACGCTGGCAAGGACGATGAACTCCACACCGACCAGGCGGAACTCGCCTCCCGGCAGCGGCTCGTAGATCAAGGCTTGGGGCTGGTCCGCCTGCAGTACGAAGTTATTAATGCGGCTCGGCATGACGAAATGCACGCCCATGGCCCCCGTATCGGGACCACTGACGCACGGCGTGCCCTGCACCCAGCCTTCGGACGATCGCGACATTGATGTCCTTGAATCGCGCCGTCGCGGCGCGGACTTTGTCGATCAATGGCGAATGGGCCGTGATCGTCTGCAAGGCATTCTGCGGACTCTGGCCGGCGTACGAAGGTCGCCCACCGGGCGATGAGAGATATTGCCAGCAGTGGCAAGACAGGCACCAGGCGGCGGAACATGTTCATCGGCGGTCTCCTTCGACTCGGTTTGAAGTGCGCAATGCGCGCACGGGTTCGGACCCTTGAAGCATTTGCCTCAGTAGTCAGTCGGCTCCAGTCGCCTATTTGTAGAAGTACGGATCGAGTACGCGAACCTCGGTGATTTGCGAAATGGGCAGCTTGTTACGGGCCGCGGCGCGACGTACGGCCTCGGGCGTGGGGCCGTCATAAATACAGAAAGTACGCTTGCGATCGGGCGTGACGTAGGAATGAACCCACGTGACGCCGTCCTCGGCGTTGTTGTTGATGACCTTGCGGCAAAGATTCGCACCGTCCTCGTTCAGCGGGATGCTGAGGCCGTCCGGAAAGTTCTCTTTCGATCAGGTAGCGGGACATGGCCTCAATCTCCGATGATGTCCGAGGAACTCGGCTACGAAGAATCGTGCCTTGCAGGAGACAACGTCGAATCGGCAGAACTACCCAAATTACGCGGAAATCCCACCCATATTGCGATTGTCCGTCCGCACCGGTAAGGCTCCTATAATTTCGGCACCTCCGCTTGATTCGCCTTGTTCAGATCCTGCTGTAGCTGTTTGTTGGCTGTTCCTCCCCGATCGTTACCGAACATCGCGAATTAGTGGGCCCGCTCACCATCGAATTAACGCTGAAAACGGCTATTTTTATAGGAGTAACGCCAATTCGATAATCGCGGTTACCCAGGAAGTTACCCAGACGCGTTGGCGCTTCGATTTGTCCGGTATTTAACCTGCGTCAGGACAGGGCGTACCAGGTTCCACGACCCGCACCATGGCGCACCAGATGAGCCTTGTCCACGAGCGCCGTCACGTGATCCTTTATGGTGTTTCGGTTTGCGCTGGTTGCCTTTGTGATGTCGCTGATCGTGACATGCCCGCGTTCGCGACAGAGTTCAAGGATTTGTACCGATAGCTCTGGCAGATCGCCAAGCAGGATTCGTTCGCGTGCGATCTTTTTCTCAAGGTGCGATTTCTGTTCGGTTAGCACTCCAAGAAAATACACCAGCCAGGGCTGCCAGTCGGGGTTGGCCGTTCTGATTGTGCCTTGCGTTTGCCGAAGCGCGATGTAGTAGCGTTCTTTGGATTGCTCGACGACGCTCTCCAGCGAGCTATAAGGCACGTAGGCATAGCCGCTGCGCAAAAGCAGCAACGTCGTGAGAACTCGCGAGAGTCGTCCATTTCCATCCTGGAACGGATGGATCGCCAGAAACGACACTATGAATACGGCGATTATAATCAACGGGTGCACGGCTTGGTCGCTGAGCGCCTTGGCAGTCCACTCGATTAGGGCCGCCATCTGGCCAGGAGTGCTGAATGGCGTGGTGGTCTCAAACACAACGCCGAGGTTTTTGCCGTCGGCGTCGAATGCTGCGACATCATTGGGAAGAGTTTTGTATTCGCCCCTGTGGCGCTCATCCTTGGTGGAGTGTTTCAGAAGGTCGCGGTGCAGTTGTCGGAGGTGATTTTCGGTCAGGTCGATGGCGTCCCAGGAGGCAAAGATCGTCTCCATAACTTCGGCGTAGCCGGCGACTTCCTGCTCGTCGCGACTGGCGAACGACTTTATGTTCAGGTTGGAGAGAAGCCGTTCCACTTCCCTGTCGGTGAGCTTCGCGCCCTCTATACGGGTAGAAGACCCGGCGCTTTCGATGGTCGCCACACGCCGCAGGGCAGAAAGACGTTCCGGCGCAATACGTCCGATCGCGCGCCAGGCGCCCTTGAATTCATCAATTCCACTGACGAGTTTCAGCACGTCAGAGGTTATGACTAGACCCGCGATATTGGGCGCATCATCCATTTATACCTCCAATTCCATCCAATTCACTATCTCATGCGCACCCTCCAATTGTCCATCCAATTCCATCCGATTGAAGTATTTTCAGACTGGTCCGATGTCGCTTAGCTATTCATCGCGCCTTTGTAGACCCTTTAATCGCGAGGAAGGATCAGGGTCAACCGCCAGCGGAGAGGTTACGATCCACCGTCCGGAATGGGGATGAAGACGTTGATGGCAGGCTGTCGGCGGCAAACGAGAACTTAAACCACCACCATTATGGGTAATGCCGCCAATGATCAGGGCGGTCCCGATTCTGCAAGTGCCGCTCTCTCGCCACGTGCCCCGATCGTTACCGAACATCGCGAATTAGTGGGCCCGCTCGGACTCGAACCGAGGACCAAGGGATTCACTTGACCCCGCCGTTTCCGGAGGGAGTGGACTATCTCTTCACCCCAGAGGGGTGCGGGACGCTCTAGCCTGTCATTAAGCGCAACTCAAGCGCTCAGGTAGTCTCTGCACCTTCCGGCGGTGTACCGCCGGCTTGGCTCAGGGTTGCCATCAGCCGTGCTGTTAAGGTTTCCCTGAATTCATCCCGTCCACTTCGCACCTTGCGATGCGAAGGCACCATTATTGATGAGTCCCCTGCTCTAACCAACTGAGCTACAGGCCCGACGGGGCGCATCTTACCATGCGGCGTCCTGTCACGCCTGCGCGCAAGCCGCTTGGGTTATCTTAGGCCGCCCGTGAGTCCACCACCGCTACCCGATTTGCCGATCAAAGAGGCCCTGCCGGCGCTGGCCGAGGCGCTGGCCGGGCGCCGCAGCGTGCTGCTGGAGGCTCCGCCAGGCGCGGGCAAAAGCACCATCGTGCCGCTCTTCATTCTCGACAGCCCCTGGCTCGGGGGGCAAAAGATCCTGATGCTCGAACCGCGGCGCATCGCGGCGCGCGCCGTCGCCGCCCGCATGGCCCACCTCCTCGGTGAACCCGTCGGCCGCAGCGTCGGCTTTCGCACCCGGCTGGAGACGCGAGTCAGCCGCGAGACGCGCATCGAGGTGGTCACGGAGGGCATTCTCACGCGCATGCTGCAAGATGACTCGGGCCTCGCCGGCATCGGCTGCGTGATCTTCGATGAGTTCCACGAACGCAGTCTGAACGCCGACCTGGGGCTGGCGCTCTGCATCGAATGCCAGCAGAACCTGCGCGAGGATTTGCGGCTGCTGGTGATGTCGGCGACCCTGGACTCGCAGCCCATCGCCAAAATGCTCGGTGGTGCGCCGGTGGTGACGGCACACGGCCGCAGCTTCGACGTCGCGACGCAGTACGTGGCGCGCCGGCCGGAAATCTACCTCGAACAACAGACGGCGCAAGTGGTGCGCGCGGCCTTGCGCGAGCACGACGGCGACATTCTGTGCTTTCTGCCCGGCGCTGCGGAGATTCGGCGGGTGCAGCGTGCCCTCGAGGAGTCGGGCCTCGACGGCCAAGTGCGCGTGCTGCCGCTGTACGGCGAGCTCGAGGGCGCGGCGCAGGATGCGGCGCTCTCGCCCGCACCCGCGGGACAGCGCAAAATCGTGCTGGCCACCAGCATCGCGGAAACCAGCCTGACCATCGAGGGCGTTCGGGTGGTCGTCGATTCGGGACTGCGCCGCTACGCGGAGTTCGATCCCGCGACCGGCATGAGCCGCCTGGTCACGACCAAAGTGTCGCAGGCCGCCGCCGATCAACGGCGCGGGCGGGCCGGCCGCTTGAGTGCGGGCCACTGCTACCGGCTTTGGTCGGAGGGAACTCAAGGCTCGCTCGCTGCCGCAAACGGCGCCGGAAATCCTGCACGCCGATCTCGCGCCCCTGGCTCTGGAGCTCAGCTGCTGGGGAGCCGTGGACGCCGTCAGCCTGTCCTGGCTCGATCCGCCGCCCGCCGCGCCGCTGGCGCAGGCACGCGATCTGCTGCAGGCAGCTCGAGGCCATCGATGCCGCCGCGCGTGTTTCACCGCATGGAAGAAACCTGGCGAAGCTTGGGATGCATCCGCGGCTGGCCCATATGCTGGTCAGGGCGCGCGAGCACGGCGCGCCGCGCCTGGCCTGCGACCTCGCGGCCATCTTGAGCGAGCGCGATATCTTGCGCGCAAGCGCCGGCGCCCGCGATGCGGACCTGCGGCTGCGGGTTGCCGTGCTGCGCGGCGATAGGCGGGATCTACCGCCCGGGATCACCGTGGATGCGCGCGCCATGAACCAGGCGTCGCGCAGCTCGGCGCATTGGCAACGCGACTTTTCACGCGGCCGCGCCGATTCGGCGGATCCGCACGAGTGGACCGGGATACTGCTGGCCTGGGCCTATCCGGACCGGATCGGCCGGGCGCGCGGCGACGGCGGCCGATACCTGCTGGCGAACGGCCGAGGCGCACGCTTTGGCGAAGCGCAGGCGCTGTCCAAAGCCGAATTCATCGTTGCGGCGGAATTGGACGGTGCGGAGCGCGAGGCGCGGATTTTTCTTGCCGCACCCGTTGACGCTCGCGGACCTGGAAGAGCATTTTTCCGCGCAAATTCTCGATCATGCCGAAATAGCCTGGGACGATCGCGAACACGCGATTCGCGCGCGGCGCGAGCGCCGTCTGGGCGCCCTGCTGCTGGACTCGGCCGAGATACGCAATCCCGACAGCCGAGGCCATGCAAAATGCCGCACTCGCGGGTCTCCGGCAGCTGGGCATCGGCAGTCTGCCGTGGACCCCGGAATTGCGGCAATGGCAGGCGCGCGTGAATTTGATGCGCCAGTATGCCGTCCCGTCGCCGGAACCCTGGCCGGACCTGAGCGATGCCGCGCTGGCGGCGACGCTCGAGGAATGGGCGCCGCCGTGGATTTCCGGCTTTACCCGCCGCGAGCATTTCGCGCGGATGGACTTGGGCAATGCCCTGCGATCTCGTTTGAGCTATGCGCAGGGCGTCATCCTCGAGCGCGAGGCGCCGACGCATTTCACCGTGCCCAGCGGCTCGCAGATACCCATCGACTATCTGGACGGCGATATTCCGACATTGTCGGTGCGCCTGCAGGAAATGTTCGGCTTGAGCCAGACGCCGAGCGTTGCCGCCGGCCGGCTGTCCTTGTTGCTGAAATTACTGTCGCCGGCGAGGCGTCCCGTGCAAATCACCCGGGATCTCGTGAGCTTTTGGAATCGTGGATACCATGAAGTGAAGAAGGACCTGAAGGGCCGGTACCCGAAACACTACTGGCCGGAGGACCCCTACACCGCCGAGCCCACCCGCCGCGCGCGCCCGCGCACACCCTCACGCTAGTGCCGCCTCGCAACCCATCCTCGGCCAGTCCTCTGACTCACCGCGCCATCTTGAAGCTGGCGGTGCCGGTCATGATCTCCAACGTGTCCACGCCCCTGATCGGAGTGGTGGACACCGCCGTGGTCGGCCAGATTCCCGATGCGGCGTACATTGGGGCCGCGGCGATCGGCGGCCTCATCTTTACCTTTGTCTTCTGGGGTTTCGGGTTTCTGCGCATGGGCACCACGGGTCTTACCGCGCAGGCGCTCGGGCGCCGCGACCTGGGGGAGCTAGCCACGGTACTCGGCCGCGCCCTGTTGATTGCCCTGGTCGCAGGGAGCGTGCTGATCGTGGCGCAGTGGCCGATTCGCGAAGCGTCATTCGCTGCCATTCACGCCAGCCCTCGAGTGGAGGGCCTCGCGCGCGGCTATTTCGACATTCGCATCTGGGCGGCGCCCGCCACTCTGGCCAACTACGCCCTGCTCGGATGGTTCATCGGCCTCGGGCGCACCGACATCGGCTTGATTCTGCAGCTCGTTCTGAACCTCGCCAATATGGCGCTCGACATACTGTTCGTGTTGGGCTTCGGCTGGGGCGTCCGCGGCGTGGCATTCGGCACCTTTACGGCCGAGGTCTGTGCCGCTGTGATCGGCACCGCCGATGGCGCTGCGTCACCTGCGCGGCATGGGCGGGCACTGCAGCCTGCGGCAAATTCTGACGCCGGCGGCGCTCAAGCGCACCTTTGCCGTGAACGGCGACATCATGATCCGTACGCTGGCATTGATCTCGGCATTCGTTTGGTTCGCGTCGCAAGGCGCACGCGAGGGCGACGTGGTGCTCGCCGCCAACTCCATCCTGCTGCAGTTCATTTCCGTCGCCGCATTCTTTTTGGATGGCTTCGCATTCTCCACGGAGGCGCTGGTCGGACGCGCCATCGGCGCGGCGCATCGGAGCGGTCTTACCCTCGCCGTCAAGATGACCACGGCCTGGGCGGCCGGAGTCGCCGTCCTGGTCTCGGCCGCGCTTCTGCTCTGCGGCCCCTGGATCATCGACCGCCTCACGGTGGATTTGGCGGCACGCGCCGCCGCACAGATGTATCTGCCGTGGGCGGCCCTGGCGCCGCTGCTTGGGGTCTGGGCGTTTCAACTCGATGGCATCTTCATCGGCGCCACGCAAACCGCCGACATGCGCAACGCCATGCTGGTGTCGCTGGGGATTTTTCTGGCGGCTTGGTGGCTGCTCAGGCCCTTCGGCAATCACGGTCTATGGGCCGCCTTCTATGTGCACTATGTGGCGCGCACGGCAACGCTGTTGCGCTACTACCCAGGGCTGGTGCGGGCGGTACCCGTGGACAGTTGACAACCGCGCCGCAGCGGTTAGGGTAATCGACGGTTCGCGTAGGAAGCCTCATCCATGAAGGACTACAGCAATCATTTTCGCGAACTCGTCAAACGCCAATTGGGCGATGACCCGCGAATCCTGGTGCCGCGCGGCGCGCAGGACATGATGATACTCGCCACCTGGCGCCTGTCCGGCGACACGATCCGCCCCAACAAGCGCTCGCGCATGGTTCGCATCGTGATTTCACAGGAAGCGCTCGAGGACTATGCCCGCGGCAGCGAAGACTCGCGGCGGGCCTGCGATGAACGCTTCGTCGCCTGGTTTCGGCGCCAGTTGAGCGGCTTCGATCCCAATCACGAGGCGCCGCTCGGCGTGGAGCCGCCGGCCGTGACGTGGCCGGTGAGCACGGGCGTGTTGAATCCTGGGCCGCCGGCAGTGACACATGAAAGGACACACTCGCGATCTGTTCACCGGCGCTGCACTCGACACCGCACACGAACGGCTGGCACCGGGGGCCTGGCTGCTGCGCGGATTTGCGCTCGGCAAAGCCGCCGCGGTGCTGGCGGCGATCGAGAGCATCACGGCTGCCGCTCCCTGCCGTCACCTGGTGACTCCCGGCGGCTTTCGCATGTCGGTGGCCATGACCAATTGCGGCAGCGTGGGGTGGGTGAGCGATCGCCGGGGATATCGCTACGATGCACGCGACCCTCTGAGCGGCCGGCCTTGGCCGCCGATGCCGCCGGTGTTTCTCGAGTTGGCCCGGGACGCGGCGCTGGCCGCCGGGTTCGTGGGTTTCGAGCCCGATGCCTGCCTGGTCAACCACTACACTCCCGGCGCCCGCCTCACGCTGCATCAGGACAAGGACGAGGGTGATTTAAGCGCGCCCATCGTGTCCGTGTCGCTCGGCCTGCCTGCGACCTTCCTCTTCGGCGGCAACGCCCGAACCGACAAGCAGCGCCGGGTGCCTCTGCAGCACGGCGACGTCGTGGTCTGGGGCGGCCCTGCGCGCCTGCATCATCACGGCGTGCTGGCGGTCAAAGACGGCCATCACGAGATATTGGGCTCCCAACGGCTGAACCTGACCTTCCGCCGAGCGACGGTCCGCCAGCCCTAAACGGCTTTCGCTCCGCTTTCCACCGACTCGATCGCCGGCGTGCGCCAGCCGCTGCGCAGCCCCCAGAAATAGAAGATCAGCGCGGCCACGGCGACGCACAGTTGATCCCAGCCGTAGCGGATGTAGTCGTGCCCCTCGAATTCCTTGCTGCCGGCCCAGGACAGCACGGTGATCACCAGTAAGTAGGCGAGCAGCCACCATGAGGCGCGCAGATGCCGCGCCGAAATCGCGACCAGCCGGATTTGCCTTGGTAGTAGAAATACACCGGCAGCGGCAGGATCAACAGCAGCATGATCTCGCCCGTGTGCGGCCAGCGCGCCCAGAACAGCATCAGCGTGGCGAGCACGAAAGCGATGGGCGCGAGCACTTGCAAACCCGGAACGCGCAGCGGCCGGTGCAGATCGGGCGCCGTGCGCCGCAGCACCATGACGCTGATCGGCACGACCAGGTAGGTGATGATGGTGGCCACCGAGATCACGGCCGCGAGCTTCCCCCAGCCGCGAAAGAAGAACAGGAAGACGAAGGACACCAGCAAATTGAACCACATCGCCGGCCGCGGGATGCCGAAGCGCGGATGCACCCGGCCCAATACTTCGGGCACGGTGCCGCTGCGCTCCATGGCGTAAATCATGCGGGCCGTGGTGGCCGTGTACGTGGTGCCGGTGCCGCTGGGACTGACGAAGGCATCGGCGTACAGCAGCAGAGCCAGCCAGTTGAGATTCAGCGCCAGCGCCAGCTGCGCGAACGGCGAGCTGTATTCCAGCGCCGCCCAACCCTCGTGCAAGTGCTCCGGCGCCACCGTTCCGAGGAAGGCAACCTGCAGCATGAGGTACACCACGGTGCTCAGCGCGATCGAGCCGAAGATGGCGAAGGGCACGCTGCGCCCCGGATTGCGCGCCTCGCCGGCCAGGTTCACCGGACTCTGGAAACCGTTGTAGCTGAATACGATGCCGCTGGTGGCGACCGCGGTGAGGATGGCGGCGACGTTGCCCACGTGCTTCCCGCCATGGATGCCGATCTGGAAATTCTCCCAATGGAAGCCGGTGCACACCAAGGCGACGGCGGTGGCCGCCGGCACGATGAGCTTGAAGAACGTGATGGCGCTGTTGGTATCGGCAAAGACCTTCACGCTCCAGAAATTGAGCAGGAAATAGATCACCACCAGCGCGGCGGCAGATGGACAGGCCGGGCATCGTCAGCTCGCCCTGGCCGTTGGCGGCGTGCACATACAGCTCGTGCGCCCAGGTCCAAGGCCAGGAGCTCATGTACTGCACCGATGCCTCGGCCTCCACCGGAATCACCGAGACGATGGCGATCCAGGCCGCCCACCCGGCGACGAATCCGACCAGCGAGCCATGCGAATAATGCCCGTAGCGCACCGCGCCGCCGGACTCCGGAAACATGGCGCCCAGTTCGGCGTAGGTAAACGCGACGAACAGGATGACGACCGCGCCGATGATCCAGGCGTAGACCGCACCGGGACCCGCCAGCTGGGCGGCGCGCCAGGCGCCGAACAGCCAGCCCGAGCCGATGATCGAACCCAAGCCCGTGAACATCAGCGCGATGGCGCCGACGTCGCGACGAATCGCATTTTCATTGGACATGCATGACTCTCCCTGGGGTCGACTGTAGCGGCTCGACCGGCCTTAAGCCATGCCGATATATTGGAAGGCCTTGAATCCGGCGGGCTGCGGTCGCCGAATCCCCTTAGGATGTGCTCTTATGTCGCCGAAAATCGCCCTGCAGCCCTAATGGCCCTCATGACCCGGAACCGCTGAACATTTTCGTGAAGAATTGGCTGAACCGCAGAATCATCGAGCCTCTCCTGGCCTTGTTGAGGCAGGGCATTTCCCCGCATCGGCTTGCGCTCTGCGTGGCCATCGGGGTGGTGGTCGGCAACATCCCCATACTCGGCGTGTCGACCATTCTTTGCGCCGCCATCGCGTTGGCATTTCGCTTGAATCTGCCGGCGATTCAAATCGTGCAGGCAGCCATGGCGCCCACGCAATTATTGCTGATCATTCCCTTCGTCCGCCTCGGCGAATGGATCTTGCGCGCTGCCTCCCGAACCCGTGTCGATCAAGCAAGGAATGGCGCTGCTGGCGCAAGGCGCCGGACACGCAATCGCCGTGCTCTGGGACGCGATTCTGCACGCGGGACTCGCCTGGATCCTGGTCGCTCCCTTGGCCGTTTATTCGCTCTACAAATTACTGACGCCCTGTCTTCGTGCGCGCCGCCGCGCAAATCGAGTAGCGCAGCGGGGTCGATCAGGCCTCTTCGGCTTCACATCCGTGTTCGCAGCGGTCTCGCTCGATTTGCAGAGTGGCGTGGTGAATATGGAAGCGCCGCTTGAGATTGGGCGTGAGCGAATCGAGCAGCGCATCTTCGGCGCCGCGATCCGGCACGACCAGGTGGGCGGTCAGGGCGACGCTGGTGGTGCTGAGCGCCCAGATATGCAGATCGTGCACGTCGGTCACTCCCCGCTGATCGGCCAAGTAGGACATCACGGCCGAGGAATTGACGCTCGCCGGTACGCCGTCGAGCGATAGGTGCAGCGAATCGCGCAACAGTCCCCAGGTGCTCACCAAGATCGCCGCGACGATCAACAAACTGACGATCGGGTCCAATCGGCTCCAGCCGGTGTACAAGATGATCGCGCCCGACAGCAGTACGCCGACGGATACGGCGGCATCGCCCAGCATATGGATGAAGGCACTGCGCCTGTTCAGATCGCCGTGGCTGCCGGCGTGCAGCATCCAGGCGCTCAGGCCGTTGACCACGATGCCGCTTGCCGCGACGCCCATCACGGTAGCGCCCGCCACCGCGGGAGGCGATGCGAGGCGGCCCACGGCCTCCCAGGCGATGGCACCGCACGCCACCAACAGCAAAACGGCGTTCGCCAGCGCCGCCAGCACCGAGGAACGGCCCAGGCCGTAGGTGAACCTGGCGCCGGGGGGCCGGCGCCCCAGATACATGGCGGCCCAAGCGCACACCAAGCCCAGCACGTCGCTCAAGTTATGGCCGGCATCGGCGATCAACGCCACGGAGTTGGAGAGAAAGCCGAAGCCGCCCTCGATGACCACGAAAATCAGGTTCAGCGCCACCGCAAGGGCCATTCGGGTGTTGATGCCCTGGGTCGCTATTCCATGAGCATGCCCGTGCGCCGTGCCGTGCTCATGTGCATGCTCCATGCACTGCGTTCATGCTGCATGCTCATGTTCATGCTCGATGCTCATCGTCATCGTGCCATGCTCGTGATCGTGCGCACTGTGATCGTGTTGTGCCATCCGGCTCATCTTACTTTAGTTGTGCCGGCCGTCTGCATACGCCAGATGCCCGGCCGCGCGAGGTCGTTGCGCCGCCGCACAATACCGCGAAATTCGGGCAAAACGGCTCTGAATGTCGCTTTAGGGGCCGTCCCAAGGCGCAAATCGAGCGTGCCGCCGACGCGCCGCTCACAGCCCCAGCTCGCTCAACGCCGGGGTGGTCATCCGGGCGACGCCCCAGGGGCCAGTGATACTTGCGCTCGCCTTCCGCAATGGGCAAATCGTTGATGCTGGCGATACGCAGCCTCATCAGGCCGTGTTCGTCGAACTCCCAGTTCTCGTTGCCGTAGCTGCGAAACCAATGGCCGCTGTCGTCGTGCCACTCATAGGCGAAGCGCACGGCGATGCGGTTGTCGCGAAACGCCCAAACTTCCTTGATCAGCCGGTAGTCGAGTTCGCGCGCCCACTTGCGCGCGAGAAATGCCTGGATGGCGTCGCGGCCCTGCAAGAACTCGGCGCGATTGCGCCAGCGGCTGTCCGTCGTATACGCGAGCGCGACCCGCGCAGGGTCGCGAGTATTCCACGCATCCTCCGCCATGCGCGCCTTTTGCGCCGCGGTTTCCAAAGTGAAAGGAGGCAGGGGTGGCTTGTCCATGGAATCCCTCATTGACGTGCATCCCCAGCGTAACTACGCTGACCGCCACTAAGCAAGCGGGGACGGAAAATGCGTGAGTTTTAGCCGCTCCCAGCAAGGGATCGGGGCCGCTGTCGCGGCGGTCATCATCTGGGCGCTGGTGCCGGTGGGAACTCGATACTTCGTCCTGCGGGTAGATCCGTTTCTTTTCAACGTGATTCGCTTTACCGCCTCCGGGTCGGTCGCGATCCCGCTGTGCCTGCGCGCGCGCCCGTGGCGTTGGCCGGCATCCGACCGGATTCTCCTGCTCTGGTGCGCGGTGCTTGCGGTGCCGGGCTACAACGTTCCTGTTGCGGTGGCCGCGCAAACGGTCCCCGCCGGCCGGCTCGGATTGCTCATCGCAACCGAACCGGTATTCATCGTCGCACTGACCCTGCTCTTGAAGCGCCAACGCATCGGCTGGCGCGTGTGGGCCGGCAGCGCCTTGGCGCTCGCCGGCGTCGCGCTCACCTCCCAAGGGCCGGTGGCACCGCAAAGTTTCAGTTGGATCAGCACCCTGCAGGCACTGTGCGGCGCAGCCTCCTGGTCCTGCTACACCGTGCTGGCCTCCAGGCTCAACCAACGGTACGGCACTTTCGGCGTCACCGGCGCCATCGTGGTGGTGGGTACGGTGGCGCTGTTGGCGATATCCATCCCCATGATCCATGCGCCGACGATGCCGGATGCCATGACGATTACACTGGTGGTGGGCATGGGTTTGACCAGCAGCATGCTGGGTTTCCTGCTGTGGAACTATGCAGGCGCCCGTGTCCCCGCCGAACGCATGGGATTGGTGCTGTACCTCATCCCGGTCGTGTGCGTGCTTGCCGGCACCGGCTTTTTGGGAGAAGCGCTGACCGCCCCCATCCTCTGCGGCGGCGCGCTCACCGTGTTCGGTGTGTGGGTGGCATCGCGCTCCGCCGGCGCCGCCCCCAACGAGGTTGAGTGCGTCAGCGAATCGGCGGGATGAGCAGCTTGATGGGCATGTATCCCAACTGGGTCATGCCCCACAATTCCTCGCCGGTGAGGTCGCTCGTCACGGGTGCCGATTGAAATTCCGGCGGCAACGCCGGGTGGAACGCCGCCGTGCCCGCCATGTACATTTCATGAAAGCCCGCGAAATGCAGGACATTGGTCCGTACGCCGACGACCGCGTTGGCGCGCACTGCCCGGGCGTGCGCGACCAGCCGGTCGAGCGCGTGATGGCGGGTCTCATTGAACACATCGCTGAATTCCTTGATCTCGCCCCGCACCAAGGTCTTCAGCGTTCCGGCGATGCCGCCCACCGCGCCCACCGAGTAGGCGATGTTGCCGAACACGAACTCCCGCGGCTCGTAGCCCGCATCCATGTGGCAGTACAATTCCTGGGCGTCGCCGGCGCTGGTGAAGAGCGTCGTTCCCTGCGCGCCGGTCACGCCCGACCCCACGAACAGGAACTCGGAATTGCCGCTGAGGTTGCGCAGCTCGGAGTTCACGCCGACGACGCCGTGGACCTGTTCGCGATCCGCTTCGGCGCGCATGCGCACGAAGGCAGCCTCCCTGCCCTCATGAATCATATTCGTAACATCGGGAATCTCGCCGCCGACGATGCCGCGGAATGCGGAGCGGATGCACTGCTGTGATACGGCCCAGCGCCGCCTCGATTGCGATCATCCCGAGAGAAATGCCGAGAAATATCTCCGGCAGATGAGGCTTCCAATTCATGCGCCGGATCGTAAGATATCGAGTGCGGGCTGTCGATGCGCGGCGCGATGCGCCGCCGCGATGCCTGAAAGAGATACCTGCGCAATGGCCGTCACCGACGATTACCTGCAATATGTACTCGAGCAGCTGGCCGGTCTCGGGCAGCTCACGACGCGGCGCATGTTCGGCGGCGTCGGCCTGTACCATGAGCAGAGGTTCTTCGGATTCATTGCCGGCGACACTCTGTATTTCAAGGTGAACGACTCCAATCGCCCCGACTATGAGGCACGCGGCATGAGCCGGTTTCGGCCCTTCGCCGACAAGCCGCATCTGAGCATGACGTACTATGAGGTGCCGGCGGATACTCTCGAGGATGCCGATGAGTGCAGCCTGTGGGCGCGCAAATCCGTCGCCGCCGCGGCAATTAGAACCAAGCCGTCCGCGCGGCGAACCAAGAAACGAGCGCGCTGAGCTTTTGTTTCAGGTGGCGGTTGCTCTCGACGGTGCAAAAAATTCTCCTGCGGCCCGGTTTTTCGCTCTACACGGTGGTGGGTTTGCACTAGACTCGCGCCTGATAGCGGACTCCGTGACCGGTAAATAACCCATGAAAGCAGTCATCCTCGCCGGCGGCCTCGGAACTCGAATTTCCGAGGAAACGCACTTGAAGCCGAAACCCATGATCGAGGTGGGCGGCAGGCCGCTGCTGTGGCACATAATGAAAATCTACTCGGCCCACGGCATCAACGAGTTCATTATCTGCTGCGGCTACAAGGGCTACGTCATCAAGGAATATTTCGCGAATTATTTTCTGCACATGTCCGACGTAACTTTCGACATGGCCAACAATCGGATGGAAGTTCACCGCCAAAAGGCGGAACCCTGGAAGATAACGCTGGTAGACACCGGCGATCAGACGCAGACGGGCGGTCGCCTCAAACGAGTGGCATCCTACATCCAAGATGAGCCGAGCTTCTGCTTCACTTACGGCGACGGCCTCTCGGACTTGAATATTTCGGCGCAAATCGCCTTTCATCGGGAGCACGGCAAGCAGGCGACGATAACTGCGGTGCAACCGCCGGGACGCTACGGCGCACTGCGGTTGCGAGGCCGGGAAGTGACCGGATTCACCGAAAAACCGCGGGGCGATGGAGCGGGACTGATCAACGGCGGCTTCTTCGTGCTGTCGCCGAAATGCCTCGATCTGATCGAGGGCGACGAGAGCAGTTGGGAACTCGAGCCTTTGGCGACCCTTGCGTCGGCCGGCCAGTTGATGGCCTTCGAGCACGCCGGCTTTTGGCATCCCATGGACACGCTGCGCGACAAGAATCTCCTGGAGACTCTATGGGATTCCGGGCGGGCGCCGTGGAAAGTTTGGTGACTGGCGAACCCCACCGGAGGTAGCCACCGGGGGTAGCGTCAGTGACGCTGCAACCCCTGCAGCGCCAGTTCCGCGATCGCCATGTCCTGAACCGCGACGCCGGTCAGATCCGCGATGCTGATGTCCCGCTCGCTTTGGCGCCGCAACGACGGGTCCTGAATCACCCGGCCAAGCTCCACCAGATCCGCTAGCCGGATCAGTCCTTGTTCCAGCGCGAAGGCGGAATCGCCGTACTTCGAGCATTGACTCACGCTGTCGACGGCGCGGACCTGGGCGAGTGCGACCAGTGCCGGCTCGAGCTCCTGCTTACCCGCTCCATCCGCGCCCATGGCGGTGATATGAGTGCCCGGCCTGACATCCGCGGCACCGAGCAACCAGCCCCTGGAGGGCGTGGTCGTCACGATCAGCTGCGCGCCGGCGGCGACCTGCGCAGGCGAGGCGACGACTTCGATGTCGAAACCCTGGACGGTGAGTGCGCGGGCTCGCTCCGCCGAGCGCGCCCATAGCTTCACCCGCCGGCAAGAAGTCACCTCGCGCAAATACTCGAGCTGCAGCCTGGCCTGGATACCGGCGCCTAGGATGCCGATGCAGCCGATCTGCGGCGGTGCCAGGTACTTGGCCGCCACGGCGCCGGCCGCGGCGGTGCGCACGTCCGTCAGATATCCCTCATCCTGGAAAATGGTGAGCAGCTCCCCGGTCTGGCTGCTGAACACCAGCACCACTCCGTTGCTGGATGCGAGGCCGCGCTCGGGATTCTTCCAAAAGCCGGTGGCGATCTTGATCGTGAAGGTCGAACCATGCTTCAAGTATCCGTACTTGATGTGGCAATCCCCCGGCGGATCCTCGAAATCCAGCTGCCCCACGGGCGGAATGACGGCCTCCCCATTCGAGTACGCCACGAAGGCGCGCTCCATGGCCGCGATGACCTGCCTGGGCTGGATCGACTTGCTCGATCTGCGGGCGCGTATACACGGTCGTCATCAGCGAAACTCCTCGGTCTCATCCAAACTCTGCGTCGAGTAATCAGGGTCGGTCAGGCGCCGCCGCGCATTGCGGCGGCGGCGGCGGAAACGATGCAACACCGGCGCCAGACCCACCCATTCGGGCCGCAGCCACAGCGGGTTCTGCGGCTCATCGCCGAGCGCGGACATGAACAACGCTCGCGTGTCCGCCACCGCATCGACAGCCGCCGCGGGCACGTCCCGCCACTGGGTCACGACGCCGATGGCCTGCTCGATGCCCGACTGCAGCGCCGCATCCGCCCGGACCAGCGCGGCAGTCCATGCCGGCGCATCGCTCGCATCCTCGGGCAAGGCTTGCAGAAACATCTCCACCAGTTCGCGCGCCGCTTGATCCGGGCTTTGCGCGCTTGCGCCGGCGAGTGTGGCGGCCGTGGTGGCCGCGCCCGCGCCCGATGGGATCGCACCGGGTGTGATCGCGGCGTCCGGCTGCAAATCGAGCGCGGCACGGACCTCCGCCAGCAAGATCTGCAGAGCGCCGGAAATATCGAGCGGCCGGATATCGGCAAAGTCCGCCGCCGGCGCAATATCGGCTGCGGATGGCGGCCCCTGTTCGGCGCTCGTCACGGTTCCCGCACGGGCGGTCGGAACATCGGCCGGCGGCACTTGGGAGACTTGCATCGCGGCCGCCACCCTTAGGGCGGCAAGTGACGATTCACGAGCGCGACCATGCGGTCGAGGGCGACGTGGAAGGGATCGTGGCCCAGCTCCGGCAGATCGACATAGGTGGCGCCGGCTTTGAGCAGAGGCTTGACCCGCAGGGTCTGCTCGATGATGTCGTCGTGCGGCGCAAACACCGTCAGCGGCGCCTTCAGGCTCTTGAGTTTTTTCTCGATGGGATACCCGCAGGCGGCACGAAACGCCGCGCCGGGGTTGGCCGCGAGCACATGCTCCACGAAGCGGCGATGCACATCCGCGAGATCGTAAGGCGGCTGGCGAAAGGCGAACCCGCCGCGCCAGGCGCCCAGCACATGGCCGCCCTCGGCTGCGGGCCGCAGAGGCTGTTCGCTGTACTTTTCCATCTGGCGTTGCTGCTCTTCAGCCGAAAACAGCGGCATGCCGACGGCAATGACTCGCCGCACATGGGAACCGATCTGGTGAGCAACCTCGATGGCCTCGATGGAACCCGTGTGAATCCCCAATATATCGACCTCGCCCTGCACTCCCGCCGCTTGCAGAGTGTCCACCGTGCCCTGGGCGTACTGCTCCAGGGACAGGGCCCACGGCGGCGCGTCGGAAAAGCCGTAACCCAACCGATCGGGCGCAAAGGTCGGCCGCTCCAGTCGCTCCTGCAGCATTTCCCACATGGCACCGGAGCGCGGCGACATGTGCAGCAGCACCAGCGGCACGCCCTTGCCCTTGCCTTCGTTGCTGCGCAAGTGCATTTGTCCGAAGCGAGTCGGGTAGATGCGCCGTGTCATTTTTGGCAGGCCGCTGTCAGGGACGATTGCTCGGAAACGCCCCGTCATCCACTGAGCGGTCATTGCGACGTTTCCGCGGAAACGTGCGCCGTCGCCGACCCCGACCGAGATCCGATGATGCTCGCTGTCTTCATAGCAGTGAATCAGACCTCCCTAGTGAGCGTCCAAAAAGGCTTCGACCAGCGGCGCCACCAAATCCGGTTTCTCGATGTGCAGCATATGTCCCGCGCCCGCGACGCGGGCAATCTCAATGTGAGGAAATATTCGCGCGAAATGCCTCCGCCGTGCCGTCGGCGCCCAGCTTCTCGAGGTGATCCGACTTCTCGCCCACCAGCATCAACAGCGGCGCGCGCAATTCGCGCCAGCACGCTTCGGTATCTTCGCGCTTGTACAGAATAGGATTCACCCAGTGATGGCGCGGGTCGCCCGCGAGCCGCACCCGACCGCCGGCGTCGAGTTTACCCCAGGCCTCCGCCACAAACGCGGCCTGTTCGGCGGAGAATCGCGGGTATCGAAATCGAATGATGCCGGCCAATTCCTCAAATGATGCGTAGTCTTTGCGCTCACTGACCGCCTTCAGTTGGTCCAGCCACTTGCGCATCCGCGCCGGCGCCTGCTGGGGCGAGGTGCGCGACAGTCCGAATCCTTCGAGATTGACGACGCAGCGGACTCGGTCCGGCCGTATGCCCGCATAGGAGCAGGCGATATTGCCGCCCATGCTGTGTCCCACCAAGCACGCGGGTGCGTTGGGCGACAACTGATCCAGCACGGCATCGAGGTCGCCGAGATAGTCGGGAAACCAGTAACCCTGCTGCGGCCACTCGCTGCGCCCGAAGCCGCGCCAGTCGAGCGCCACCAAGGGCCGGTCCCGCTGCAGCGCATCCACCATGAACTGAAAAGTCTCGCCGCAATCGAGCCAGCCATGCAGCAGGAATACGGGCAACACGGATTCCGAAGGCTCCGGCCCCCAACGCGTCAGATGCATATCGAGACCGCGTACGCGCAGAGTCTCGTGCCGCGGCGCGCGCAGCACCTGGTACGCCGTCAACCTATCCAATCAGGGGTGCATCCCGCTACCGATCAACGCACCGACTACGCCGCCGACGGCGCCGCCCACCGCGGCGGCAACGGCCACCGCTGCAGCGCTCTGCGGGGGTTTGTTGCTGTTTTGCGGGGTGATGCCGCTCCCTGATCCGGTGCCGGTACCTGTGCCGGTACCTGTGCCGGTACCCGTTCCTGTCCTGGTGCCCGTGCCGGTACCCGATTCTGGATTAGGCGGCGGTTTGCTGGGGTCGTGTCCGTTTGCCATGTGAATCCCACTCCTGATTTTCTCGATGGCGTTGCTTTCATACACGCAAGCAGCACTCTGCCGCAAGAGCCGTCGGTGTTTGCCGTTTACCCGCAGCCGAGGTGCATGCTGCGAAAAATGACGGGAGACCGCATCGGGCAGTATCGCGTGCTGCGCACCTTGGGTGTCGGCGGTATGGGAGAGGTATTCCTTGCCGAGCGGGCGGATGCGGAATTCGAGCAGCAGGTGGCCATCAAAGTGGTGCACGGCGGCGCGGCCGCCCGCGGAGTCCACTCGCGGCTCAAAATCGAGCGCCAAATCCTGGCACAGCTCGATCATCCAAACATCGCGCATCTGCTCGGACGGCGGCTCCCTGCCGGACGGAACGGCCTACATCGTCATGGAGTACGTCGATGGTGTCCCCATCGACGCCTTCTGCGACTCGAATCGTCTCGACATCGTGGCCCGGCTCAAGCTGTTTCAGATCGTTTGTGCCGCGGTGCATTACGCGCACCAGAACCTCATCGTTCACCGGGATCTGAAACCCTCGAACATCTTGGTAACGGCGGCCGGCGTGCCCAAATTGCTGGATTTTGGCATTGCCAAGTTATTGGACGACCGCCAAGCCGTGCACCATACGCTGGCGGTCACGCATGCCGACATTCGGCTCATGACGCCGGATCATGCGAGTCCGGAACAGGTCCGAGGCCAGGCAATTACCACATCGAGCGACGTCTATGTCCTGGGCGTGCTGCTTTATAAATTATTGGCCGGGACGGGGCCCTTCGTCATCCCCTCGATGCGGCTCACGGATATCGAACGCGCCATCTGCGAGAAAGATCCGCCGCTTCCCAGTCACTGCGTCGACACCGATGATTCGGCGGAAATCCGCGGCATTGCGAGAGCACGCAGCACAACGCGCCAATCGATTGCGGCGAACGCTCGGCGGCGACCTGGACAATATCGTACTGATGGCGATGCGCAAGGAGCCGGAACGCCGCTACGGTTCGTCGCAGCAAATGGCCGGCGACATTCAGCGCTATCTCGACGGCAAACCCGTCATCGCGCACCGCGACACCCTGTCGTATCGCAGCGCAAAGTTCGTCCGGCGTCACTGGTTGCCGGTAGCGGCCGGCGTCAGCGTGATCTTCATGATCCTGGCATTCGCGACGACCACCTACATGCAGTCGCTGCGAATCGCGGCGGAACGCGACCGGGTTGCCGAGCAGCGTGCCGTGGCCGAGCGCGAGCGGACTCGCGCCGAAGAAGTATCGAGCTTCCTGGTGAATCTGTTCAAGCTGTCGGATCCGCAGGAGAATCGCGGCAACCAGGTCACCGCCCGGGAACTGCTGGACTCGGGCGCGAAACGCCTGCAGGCGGAACTGCAAGATCAGCCCGCGACGAAGGCGGCGCTGTTGTCGACGGTCGGTGCGGTCTACGACAGCCTGGGACAATACAAGGAAGCACTGCCGATACTGACCGAATCGCTGACGCTGCAGCCGCAGTCGCATGACAAATCACATATCGAAACGCTGTTGGAGCTGGGCCGCGCCCATTGGAACGCGGGCGATCTCGGCGGTGCGGAGGCGCCATTGCAGGAAGCGCTGCATCTTTCGCAAAGCGATTTCGGTGCCGCCAGCATGGAGATCCGGACGCTCGCTCTGGGCGCTTGGGCGTACTGAGATACCAACAGGACCGATTCATCGACGCCAAGGAACTTTACAATCGCAGCCTGAATATTCTGGAAACCGCCGGCGCGCCGCCGCACCGATGTCTCTGCCGTGCTGGACGATCTCGCGCAGGTGTATGCGGGCGAGCAGCAATGGTCGCTCGCCAAGCAAACCTACGAACGCGCATTGGAGATCGATCGACGTGTTCTCGGCGACGATCATCCCCGTGTGGCGATGCGTCTGAATAATCTGGCCCTTGTCGCGCAAAACATGGGCGACCTAAAGCTCGCTGAGACGCTGTTTCGCGATGCGATCCGCCGCGACGAACACGCCTACGGCGATCTGCATCCGGAAACCGGCACGGCGCGCGGCAACTACGGCTTGCTTCTGCAGCGCGAAGGGCGACTGGCCGAAGCAGAACCGCTTTTGCGCAGCGCCCTCGACATACAGCTCAAACTCTACGGCCCCGACAACTACAACGTCGCCTACGCCCGCGTGAGTCTGGCGATGCTGTTGCACGACCAGGGAAATCTTGCGGGGGCAGAAGCCGAATTCCGCCAGGCGCTGGCCGATCTACGACAAATCGCTGCCCGCCAATCACCAATATCGCGCATCGGCGCTCATGCATTTCGCGCGTCTGCTGGTGGATCGCGGCAAACCCGACGAGGCGCTCGCCAATGAGCGAGGAATCCCTCAATATCTGGAATGCGACGTCGGCGCCGTCGAGCCCATACACGGCGCAGGCCCACGCCATTCACGCCTATGCGCTGGAGCATCTCGGCAGGCCGCGTGAGGCGGCCGAAGAGCTCGATGCCGCATGTGCCGGTGTTGCTGCAAGGCCCGAGGTGCCGATGACCCCGTCGTGCGCCGCGCGCAGAATTGGCTCAAGGGAACGCGTCCGGCAACTCTGCAGACCGCGAGTACCGCCCCCTAGCCATTGTCGCCCGCGGCGTTTCCGCGGAAACGTCCCGCCAAGGACGCAGACGCTCAGCCGCCGAGAAAAATCTTGTAAGCCGGGTTGTCCGTCTCTTCGGTGTAGGCGTAATGCAATTCGTTCAGATGCAGCAGAAAGTCGGTGCGGGTTTCCGCGGGCACTTGGATGCCGGCGAGCACCCGCCCGTAATCCGAGCCGTGATTGCGGTAGTGAAACAGGCTGATGTTCCAGGCGGTGCCGATGGCCTGCAGGAACTTGAGCAGCGCGCCGGGACGCTCGGGAAACTCGAATCGATACAGGCGCTCGTCGGTCAGGCCGTGCGGCTGGCCGCCCACCATGTAGCGCACGTGCAGCTTGGCCATTTCATTGTCGGTCATGTCGCGCACCGCAAAACCCGCGGCCGAAATGCTCTGCAGCAGTTCGTCGCGCTCGGCTCTGCCCTGGGTGAGCGCGACGCCGACGAATATCTGCGCCGCTTGCAGATCCCCGTACCGGTAGTTGAACTCCGTGACGCTGCGCCGGCCGAGCAGTTCGCAGAAGCGCAGGAACGAACCCGGCGCCTCCGGAATCTCGCACGGCGAACAAGGCCTCGCGCTGCGCGCCCAAATCCGCGCGCTCGGCCACGTACCGCAGCCGGTCGAAGTTCATGTTGGCGCCGCCGTTGATGGCGATGAAGCGTGCGCGCGGTGCAATTCTCGCGCGCCACGTATTTCTTGATGCCGGCGACCGCCAGGCGCCCGCTGCCTCGGCAATGGAGCGCGTGTCCTGGAAAATATCCTGGATGGCGGCGCAGATCTGATCCGTGGTCACCAGGATGATTTCATCGACATACTGCTTGGCGAGGCGAAAGGTCTCCTCGCCCACGCGCCGCACCGCGACGCCGTCGGCGAACATGCCCACCCGGTCCAGGGTCACGCGTTTCCCGGCCCGCAGCGATTCGTACATGCCGGCCGCGTCTTCCGGCTCCACGCCGATGATCTTGATGCGCGGATACAGCGATTTCGCATAGGCGGCGATCCCGGCGATCAGGCCGCCGCCGCCGACGGGAACGAAAATGGCGTCGATGTCGTCGCCGTGATGCTGGCGCAGGATCTCCATGGCGATCGTGCCCTGCCCGGCGATCACATCGGGATCGTCGAAGGGGTGCACGAATACCAGTCCGCGCTCGCCGGCCGAGTTCGATCGCGTGCTCGTAGGCGTGATCGTAATCATCGCCGTGCAACACGATTTCGGCGCCCAGATCGGCGACCGCCTGCACCTTGATGTCCGGCGTGACCAACGGCATGACGATGACGGCCGGAATGCCCCGGGTGCGGGCGCCCAGCGCCACGCCCTGCGCATGGTTGCCGGCCGAAGCGCAGATGACGCCGCGCTGTGCGCTGATCGGCGACAATTGCGCGATCTTGTTGTAGGCGCCGCGAATTTTGAACGAAAACACCGGCTGAAGGTCTTCTCGTTTGAACCAGACGCGATTGTCCAGGCGGCGCGACAACCGCGGTGCGGCTTCCAGCGACGTCTCGACGGCGACGTCGTACACCTTGGCCTTGAGGATGCGATCTACGTAGTTTTCTTGCATGGGGCGCTATCGTTGAAGGGCGCCTACATTAGCTGAAGCGCCCGCGAAGCGGTATGGCCGGTTCCGAGATACTGTGAGATGCTCCACAGCCCGCGCACCTTGAGGGTTTTGCCTCGCTTAATTGGGTAACATACGGCTATGCGCACGTTGAAATATTGGCTGTTGGGCCTGCTGCTGGCCTCTCCGGCAGCCTTCGCGCTCTCCGGCAATGCCGTCGCCACCGACAATGTGAAGGCGCGGCTGGTCAGCGAGGTCGAGCGCCATCGCTCCGGGCCAGTCGTTCTGGGTCGCCCTGGAATTCAACATTCGCGACGGCTGGCACACCTACTGGCGCAATCCGGGCGACTCCGGCCAGGCCACCAAGCTCGCCTGGCAGCTGCCGCCGGGATTCACGGCGGGCGACATCGTCTGGACCACGCCGCATCGCTTCGAGATTCCGCCCCTGGTGAATTACGGCTATGCCAAGCACGCCGTGCACCTGGTCAATATCACTGCGCCCAAGGACTTGCAGGCTGGGCACGCCGGTCGTGCTCGTCGGCAAAGGCCAGCTGGCTGGTCTGTTCCGATGTGTGCATCCCCGAAGATGCCGACTCTGCAATTGAAGCTGCCGGTGAACGCGCCAGCCCGGCGCCATCGATCCGGCGGACGCGGCGCTGTTCACGGCCGCGCGCAGCGAGCTGCCCAGCGCGCAACTGGCCGCCACGACCGCGCGGATCCAGGACGGCCGGCTGGTGATCGCGCTCGGCCAGGAGTGGGGCGCCACTCTGCCGCAGATCAAGTCGCTGGCTTTCTATCCCTACGATGACGGCGGCATCGAGTACGCCGCGCCGCAGACCCTGTCGCGCAGCGCCGAATGCCGTCGAACTCGCGATGAAGCTGGGCTATCAGCCGCCCAAGGCAGGGACCCATCCGCGGCGTGCTGCTGGCGACCGAGCAAAGCGGCAACGACACGGTGACCGTGCCGATGGAAATCGCCGCGAGCTTCTCCGGCGCCGGCGGTGCCCAAGCCAAGGCGGTCCGCAGCGCCGCTGCCGCTGCGCGCGCCGCCGCGGGCCCCGCAGACAAGACGAGCGCCTCGCTTCCCGTTCTCCTGCTGTTCGCCGTCCTGGGCGGCTTGATCCTCAATCTTGATGCCCTGCGTGTTTCCGGTGCTGTCGATCAAGGCCATCGGCCTGGTCGAGCAGGCCAAGAAGCATCCCGCCGCGGTGCGCGCCAAGGGCCTGGTGTTCGCCGCGGGCGTCATTAGCTCGATGCTCTGCCTCGCCGCCGTGCTGCTGGCGCTTCGTGCCGGCGGGGAGCAGATCGGCTGGGGCTTCCAGTTGCAATCGCCGCTGTTCGTCACCCTGCTGGTGTACCTGCTGCTGGCCGTGGGCCTGAACCTGTCCGGCGTGTTTGAAGTCGGCGGCGGACTCGCGGGCGTCGGCGACGGCCTCACCCAGGGCGATAGCTATCGCGCCTCATTTTTCACGGGCGTGTTGACGACCTTGGTGGCGACGCCCTGTACCGCGCCGTTCATGGCCTTCGCAGTCGGCGCGGCGCTCACGCAGCCGCCGATCTATCGCGCTGTGCATTTTCGCGGCCCTGGGGTTTGGTCTCGCGCTGCCCTACCTGCTGCTGTCCTTCGCGCCCTGGATGCGCCGCGCGCTGCCGAAGCCGGGCGCGTGGATGGACACTCTCAAGCAAGTCGTTTGCCTTCCCGATCTATGCGTCGGCGGCATGGCTGCTGTGGGTGCTGGCCCAGCAGACCTCGTCCTTCGGCCTGGGTGCCGCATTGGGCGGCGCCATCCTCATCGCCTTGGCGGCCTGGGCTTACCAAAAATCCAAGTCCAGCTCCACGGGAGGCCGCGTGACCGCGCTCGTGACCGCGACGCTGGCGGTGCTGCTCGCCGTCGTCCTGCCGGTGCGTTTCGCCGAGGTCGCCGCGGCCTCATCGGGCGCCTCGCGCGGGCGGCGCGCACGCGGCGGATGAGTGGCAGCCCTACGATGCCGCGGAAGTGGCCAAGCTCAGTGCGGCGGGGCAGCCGCTGCTGGTGAATTTCACGGCCAGCTGGTGCCTGACCTGTCTGGTCAACGAGCGCAATGCCTTTTCCGACTCGGCGGTTCAGGCGGTCTTTCGCAGCAAGGGCGTGACGCTGATGAAGGGCGATTGGACCAATCGAGATCCGGCCATCACTCAGGCGCTGGCCTCCTTCGGCCGCGCCGGCGTGCCGCTCTACGTGGTGTACAACTCGAAACCCGGTGCGTCCGAGCCCGTCATTCTGCCGCAGATCCTCACCGCCGGCGTCGTGCAACAGGCGTTCGCCGACACACCCAGCCGCGCCGCGGCCCCTTAAGATTTTCGATCTCGCCAAGGTTTCTCGCAATGAGCCGTGAATGCGGCATGCTGCGAGCATGGCCCCGGATAACGCCACGACTATTTCGGTGATCGATTTCCGCCGCCACAGCATGGTGCTGCAATGGCACGCGCTCGGCGGAACGTGGACCGCCTGCGACACCCCGCCCGCGCTGGTGCACGGCATCGCGTTGATTCGCGCCTCGCAACCGAATATCTGCGTGTATGGCCACGCGGGACGCTTGCGCCTGCAAGTCGGCCCCAATCAGTACGCGCTGGCGGAAAACTCACCGCGGATTCAGCTGCACCCGCGGCTGGGTAAGCTTCGGGTTTCGCAGGCGTTTCACGGTCGACTCGAGCACCGGCGGCGTGCTGTACAGCTACGCCTACTGGACCAATCAGCACCATGATTTCTTTCGCTGGCTGGCCACCAAGGCCGAGATCCTGACTGGCGGGTCACGAGCGCGCGGCAATGGTCCGAAGGTCTCGCCGCGACGGCGTTGCGTTCGAGTTAGGAGCGCGCCTTCAACGCCGCAGCAGACCGGCCAGTTCCGAATCGGTCAGATGGCGCCATTGCCCGGAACCCAAGGTTCCCAGGTGAATGTTCATGATGCGCACCCGCTGCAGCCGCTGCGCCTTGTAGCCCAGCGCGGAACACATGCGGCGGATCTGGCGATTCAATCCCTGCGTGAGAATCATGCGAAACGATTCAGCGATCGATGCGGCTGACCTTGCAGGGCTTGGTCAGCTCGCCCATGATCTTGACGCCGCCCGCCATCATCTTCAGCGACAGATCGGTGATGGGGCGATCCACGGTCACGATGTACTCCTTCTCGTGATTGTTCTCGGAACGCAGGATCTCGTTGACGATGTCGCCGTTGTTCGTCAGCAGGATCAGACCCTCCGAGTCCTTGTCCAATCGACCGATCGGGAAAGATGCGCTCCGGGTGCCCGACGAGATCGATGATGTTGTCCTCGATGTGGGCTTCGGTGGTGCAGGTGACTCCCGACCGGCTTGTTGAGCGCGATGTAGACCTGCTTTTTCTTGGCGCCGATCGGCTCGCCGTCGATGCATACCTCATCGCCGTCGGCGACCTGGGTACCCAATGCGGCCGGCTGACCGTTGCAGGTGACGCGGCCCGCGTCGATCCACTTGTCCGCCTCGCGCCTCGAGCAGACGCCGGTTTCGCTGATGTACTTGTTGAGTCTCAACGATTTGCCTTAAGGTAGGCCGCGCAAGAACGCGTCGACTTGCTTCGCCAGCGCCTGCGAGCCGGCGCCGAAAGGATCGTCCCCGTAGTCGGCGGAGCCGAGCACCAGCCGGGGCTGCTTGACCGACCCCAGGCGTTCGGCGGCCGGAACGCCGGACCAGCACCACGCGTCTCACGAGTTCCGGCCGAGACGCGGCGAGTGCCATGGCAACCTCGGCGCCGTATTGAACTCCCAGCAGGTCGATCTGGCGCAGCCTCAAATCCCGTGCCAGATCGGAAATCGCTTCGGCGGCCTCCGCAATGCTGCGCGTGGGCGAGGAATCCGATTCGCCGTAGCCCGGCAAATCCGGCGCATAGACCGAACGCACGTCGGCGAGGTCCGCCAAGAACCGGCTGAACGCGCGGCTCGACTCATCCATGGGATGCAGACAAAACAAGGTCACTTGCTCATCGAAGCCGCCCGTGGCGGGAAAGGCCGTGCGCACGTGTAATTGCCCGAATTTGCAATCAAAGTAAGCCCGGCGGGTGCGCACGGTGATGGGTGGAACGGATGACTTTGAGGCCTTGGCCAACGGACTCTCCCCCTGTGTCTGGACTTATTGCGTAAGAATACGCGATGTCGCGGCCCGGCCGCGCCACGGCGCTGCGACCGGCCGGTGTGACTTGTTGGTTTTATGCCACATTAATTTTTGCACTTCTTTGCAATAGGACTAGCTTCGGCGGCGGCTCAGGAGCTAGAGTGTTGCTCGAACGCAATAGGACTCTAGGGAAGTAAAAAGACCAATCATCGCCAGAGCGCGAGAATAGCGCCGCAAAAAGGCATGGGGACCTAAAAGCCGGGCAATACGCCCGGCTTTTTTATTGCTGACTTGGCCCGATCCCATACGCGCGACATCGTGAATCCGCTCGAGCGGCCTCCCTTGAAGCCCACCACCTCCACCAGGCGCTGCTCGTCGTCGGACAGGCTGTACTGCTCTTCGAACGGCGGACGGTCATCGTCGGGATCGCCACCCCGGACAATGAGAGTCTTCTCCTCCCAGCCGCAGTGCGGCGGCGGCGGATCGCGCCGGCTGGGTGCGTCGCGTCCCGACGAATCGCCGTCCTGACCGCCGTGATGCCGGTGAGCCTTTCCGCTCGAGGGCTGGCAAATGCGGTTCATGCCGTCGGAGGTAAAGGCCACCACCGCCGCAACTTGCTTGATTTCCAGCTGCTTCCCGGGCCAGCGCAGGGCTTCGTTCAGCGCGCTGACCGACGGCATGACCGGACCCGTCGGACCGCCGAGAGGCATGCCGCCCGCGCCGCTGCGCCCGCGGCCACCCCGGCCGTCCACCGCCGCCCGCGTCCGGCGAAGTGCTCTGGTTGGCGGCGGGGGCGTTGAATTGGGCCAGAATCAGGCGCTGCGCATCGTCGCTGTCCGCCTCGTTGAGCTGCCACACTCCGCTGAAATCCACGCCGGCGCGGCGGCGCCTGCGCAAGCTTTTCGCTTGCACAAGCTGCCAGGCACATCACCGAAGAACAACGACCAGCCGCATGCCGGAATATTACAATGAAGCCCGGGCCGACCGGTATAGCGCAGGACTCAGCCCGCCGAACGGTGTGCTCGCGGCGGCGCGGCTCGCAGATCCTTCGGTCCGCAAATCCATACGCGGCCTTCGAAGGGCTGGAAGCACACCCGCAGCGCTTCGGTCCTGCGCGTGGTTTGCGTGCCGCAGGCGATTTTGCCGTCGGCGAGATCGGCTTGGATCAAATCGACCAGAGAGGCGCTGGGCTCGCCGGCATCCGTCGGCGGCAGATGCATGCGCGAGAATGCGCGCCTGCACCTCGTCGGCGCCGGGTGGCGTTGCCGAGCACCGCGCGCTTGAAGCGGTCGAGCACGACCAACACCGAACTCAAGGTATTGTCCGTCACATCGCTGGGACGGCCGGTCCCGCCCTTGAACCGCAAATGCAGCAGGCCGCCCACGCCCCGCCCCTCGTCGTGCAGGCACAGCGCGAGGGCGCCGTGCAAATCGGCGATCAAGAGCATGGGTTCGGGCGAGACATGATAAGTGTCCGGCGCGACCATGACTTCCGTGAGATCAGTTGCCAATGCGGACCCCTAGATTGATTTCCAGCGATGCTGCACGTCAACCGTCGATTCCCTCTGCCAAGCAAATCACGGTTTTGCCAAGGCGGGGCAGGATCGGTGTCCGAGGCGTGAACCGGTCCATGAACCGGGCAAGGGGTTGCACAGGACCGGCGGTCATAAGCTCATGCTTTCCGGTGATTGGCGGCGCCAGGGGTACCGGACGTATCGTGTCGGGCTATGTATCGCTATGACGTCAGTCGACAAAACGCTGGTAAACGAACGCGTCGCACAATTTCGCGACCAAACGCGCCGCTTCCTGGCCGGCGAGCTGAGCGAGGACGAATTTCGCCACCTGCGCCTGCGCAATGGCCTGTACATCCAGCGGCATGCCCCGATGCTGCGGGTGGCGGTGCCCTATGGCCTGCTGTCGTCGAAGCAGCTGCGGGCGCTGGGCGAGCATTGCGCGGCGCTACGATCGCGGCTACGGGCATTTCACGACGCGCCAGAACATCCAGTACAACTGGCCGAAGCTCGAAGAAGTTCCGGATATCCTGGCCGAGCTCGCCGAAGTCGAGATGCACGCCATCCAGACCAGCGGCAATTGCATCCGCAACACCACTTCGGACCATCTGGCGGGCGTCAGCCCCGATGAGCTTCAGGATCCGCGCCCGTGGTGCGAGCTCATTCGCCAGTGGTCGACTTTTCACCCGGAATTCACCTATCTGCCGCGCAAATTCAAGATTGCCGTCACCGGGGCTGCGCAGGATCGGGCCGCCTCACTGGTGCATGATGTCGGTGTGCACATCGTGCGGAGCCCAGGCGGCGAATTGGGCTTTGAGATTCTCGCCGGCGGCGGCCTGGGCCGCACCCCCATCATCGGCCAGGTGGTGCGCGAGTTCCTGCCGCGCGAGCACCTGCTGACCTACCTGGAAGCCATACTGCGCGTCTACAACTTGGAGGGCCGGCGCGACAATATTCACAAGGCCCGCATCAAGATACTGGTGCGCTCCTTGGGGATCGAGGAATTCCGCAGGCGCGTCGAAGCCGAATGGGAATTGACCCGGGCGGCCGGTCCTCGCGTCGATGACGCCGAGATCGCGCGCCTGAGCGGCTTCTTCGAGCCGCCCGCCTATCGACAGCTGGCGGACGGTGAGCCGGCCGCCGGGAAGAGCACGGCGTTTCGCGCCTGGTACCGCTACAACACGGTGGCGCACAAGATGCCGGGCTACCGCGCCGTCTACGTATCGCTGAAAAAGCCCGATGTGGCCCCGGGCGACATCACCGCCGCCCAGATGGAACTGGTCGCCGATCTCGCCGACCGCTACAGCTTCGGCGAGGTGCGGGTCACCCACACCCAGAATCTATTGCTGGCGGATGTGGAGCAGGAGAAGACCTTCGAGCTCTGGCAGACGCTGGAAAAGGCCGGTCTCGCCACCCCGAACATCGGCACTCTGACCGACATGATTTGCTGCCCGGGGCTGGATTTCTGCAGCCTCGCCAACGCCGGCTCCATCGATGTGGCCAAGCTCATCAATGAGCGATTCGACGATTACGATTATGTCTACGATCTGGGCGAGCTCGAGATCAAGATGTCGGGCTGCATGAATGCCTGCGGCCATCACCATGTCGGGCACATCGGCATCCTCGGCGTGGATAAGAGCGGCGAGGAGTGGTACCAAATCACCATCGGCGGCGCCGCGGGCGCGGACGCGTCCCTGGGACAGGTCATCGGTCCCTCGGTGGCCAAGACCGACGTTGCGGAAACGATTGCGCGCCTGCTCGAGGTGTACGTCGAACAGCGGCGTCCGGATGAACGCTTCCTCGATACGGTGCGCCGCCTCGGCGTGAAGCCCTTTAAGGAAAGAGTGTATGCCGCGCCGATTGCTGCGTGACGGCCGGATCGTCCGAGGATGAGTGGTCGTACCTCGCCGAAGCCGCGGACGGCGGCGGCGGCGCTCATCCTGACCTTCGCGGAGTGGCAAAGCGAGCGTGCGGCATGGGTGGCGCGCGGCGGACGGCTGGGCGTGGTGCTGCAGCCGGCGGACAAGGTGGAATTGCTGGCGCCCGACCTATCGCGGTTCGAACTGATCGGCGCGCAATTCTCCGGACCCAGCGAAGGGCGCGGCTACTCCCAGGCGCGCATACTGCGCGAACAGTGGAAATTCGGCGGCGAGCTGCGCGCCACGGGCTATCGTGCGCCGCGATCAGCTGTTCTTCATGGCGCGCTGCGGCTTCAACAGCTTCGAACTGGCGGACGCCGACATCGAGGATGCAGCCGAGGCGCTGTCGACGTTCTCGAAGGCCTATCAGCCCTCGAACGACGCGGGACTGCCGTTCAAGCTGCAGCACCTGCCGGCCGAATACGACCTGCCAGCGCCTGCAAACCGCCGGGGCTCGCCATGTTCCCCTGCACCGCCGCGCGCCGTTAAAGTGGCTACATGATCGATCCAGCACAAGCTCTGTCCGGATTCGCCGTCGGGGCCATCGTCGGGCTCACGGGTGTCGGCGGCGGCTCGCTCATGACGCCGCTTCTGGTGCTGCTGTTCGGCATTCATCCGGCGACCGCCGTGGGCACGGACCTTCTGCACGCAGCGATCACCAAGGCGGGCGGGACCTACGTGCATGCCAAGCACGGGCGGGTCGAATGGCGCATCACCTACCTTCTCGCCGCAGGGAGCCTTCCCGCGGCCGTGCTCACGCTCTTCGGCTTGCATCACTTTACCCACGGAATCGGCGGCTCCAAGGTCATCACCACCACGCTCGGCGTCGCGCTGCTGCTCACGGCCGCGGCACTCGCGCTGCGCACCCACCTGTTCCGCCTCTCGAAGGTGCAAAGCCCCCAGGCCGAGCATCATCCTGCCTACACCATCCTGACCGGCGCGGTGCTCGGGGTCCTCGTTTCCGTGTCCTCCGTGGGAGCGGGCGCGCTCGGCATCACGGCGCTGTTCTTTCTGTACCCGCAGCTCAAAGCGTCGCGCATCGTCGCCTCGGATCTGGCGCACGCCGTGCCGCTCACGTTGGTCGCGGGCCTGGGCCATTGGCTGTTCGGCAGCGTCGATACGACCTTGTTGCTGTCGCTGCTGGTCGGGTCCCTGCCCGGCATCTACCTCGGCAGCCACTTCGCCGGCCGTGTTCCGGAGACGATGCTGCGCTTTCTCCTGGCCGCGATATTGCTGCTCGTCGGCTCCAAGCTGATCGCGTTTTAGATCTCTTACGGCATGTCGCGCAGCGGAATGTGCAGATCGCCCAAAATGCGGTCCACTTCTTCCTGGGTCTCCAGTTTTTCGGTTTCGCGCACCAATTTGCGGGGCAGGTGGGGCGCCAGCAGCTCGATGAACTCGTACATATAGGCGCGCAACAGCGCGCTGCGGCGGAACCCGATCCAGGTCGTATGCCCTTCGAACAGATGCGCCGCATCGAGGACGACCAGATCGCGCGTCCGTGACGGGATCGATGGCCAGCCGGGCCAGAATGCCCACCCCCAAGCCGATGCGCACATAGGTCTTGATCACGTCCGAGTCGCGCGCCGTCAATGCCACGTCGAGCGACAAGCCGGCGGTCTCGAACAGCGCGGGCAGCGAAGATCGGCCCGATATGCTGAACACATAGGTGACGATGGGGTACTCGGCCAGTTTCTTGAGCGTCAGCTTGCCGGCCGATGCCAGCGGATGGCCGCGCGGCACGACCACCGCCCGATGCCAGCGATACACCGGCAGGCGCACCAGATGCGGGAATTGCTCCTCCGAGCCCGTGGCGATGGCGAAGTCGACGCGGTCGCGCGCCACCATTTCGGCGATTTGCTCCGAGGTGCCCTGGTGCAAATGCAGGCGCACCTTCGGATATTTGAGCCGAAAGGCGCGAATCACCTGCGGCAGCACGTAGCGCGCCTGGGTGTGCGTGGTGGCGATCGACAGCGTGCCGCCGTCGGCCTTGCGCAGCTCCGCGGAGGTACGGCGAATGTTCTGCATTTCCCGCAGAATGCTGGCGGCGCGCGAAATGATTTCCTCGCCCGCGTCGGTGGTCCGCGTCAGCGCGCGGCCCTCGCGCTCGAACAGCTGGAAGCCGAGTTCCTCCTCCAGGAGCTTCAGCTGGCGGCTGACTCCCGGTTGCGAGGTGTGCAGCTGCCGCGCGGCCGCGGTGATGTTCAGGCCGTTTTCATGAACGGCGACCAAGATAGCGCAATTGCTGGAATTTCATCGCCCGGCGGGCCTTTAGTTGAATGAGTGTTCGTCGCCATAGGATATAAGTTTAAACGCTGCCTGCGCTGCGCTCGTCGCTGCCGGTCGCCATCACTAAAACGCATGTCCTCATGCGCTCTAGTTCGTTTCGCGCAGCGACAGGCCGGCCCTATAGTTTCCAGCTTGAGTCTTTGAGCGAAACCGCCGAGAATCCCTTCATGTCCGAGCTCTCCAAGGCCCTGCGCGAGCGCGCAGAGGACAGCATTTCACAGCTCCGGCGCGCCGTCGCGGAGTTCAAAAATGTGTGCTATGCCAATAGCTTAGGCTCGGAATCCATGGTCCTGACCGACCTGATTTGGGGGTCGGTGCCCGGAAATCGAGATATTCAGCATCGACACCGGGCGGCTGTACCCCGAGACCTACGATCTCATCGAGCGCGTACAGCAACGCTACGGGCGGGCCTTGACGATCTACTACCCCAAGACCGAGGACGTGGAGGGCTGGGTGGGCAAGAACGGCATCAACGGTTTCCGCGACGGCCTGGAGCAGCGCCGCGGCTGCTGCGCGGTTCGCAAGGTGGAACCGTTCCGCCGCGCCATCGCCGGCCGCAGCGCCTGGGTCACCGGCATCAGGCGCGGACAATCGGCGAGCCGCGCACTGGCGGCGCCCGTGGAATGGGACGGCGTGTACGGCCTGCACAAGGTGAGTCCGCTGCTCGAGTGGTCGGAAAACGAGATCTGGGAGTACATTCGCAAGAAGCGGCTGCCCTACAACACCCTGCATGACAGCGGCTTTCCGAGCATCGGTTGCGCGCCCTGCACGCGCGCGGTGCAGCCCGGCGAAGATGCAGCGGTCGGGCCGCTGGTGGTGGGAACGCAGCGACTCGCGCGAGTGCGGACTGCATCCGCGCCGCCAAGGCGGCGTTGGCGGCGGTGCGGCGCCAAGCCGTAAGGCTATCGCCGAGGACCGCTTGAACTATTTTCCGGTCTTTTTCGATCTCGCCGGGCAAAAAGTGCTCATCGTCGGCGGCGGCGAAGTGGCGCTGCGCAAAATCTCGCTGCTGGAGCGCACCGGCGCATCGATCACCGTGGTGGCGCCGGAGATCGCGCCCGAGCTCATGCGAGCGCGCCGCCGCGGGCAAGCTGAAACTCGCCATCCGGGAATTCGCTCCCGAGGATCTGGACGGCGCGCGGCTGGTCATCGTCGCCACCTCGCGCCGCGCCGTGAATCGCTGGATCGCCAACTTGAGCGAGTCGCGCGACATTCCCGTCAATGTCGTCGACGATCGCGAGGCCTCGCGCTTCATCGTGCCCGCCATCATCGATCGCGACCCCGTGCTGGTGGCGATCTCCACCGGCGGCACCTCGCCGGTACTGGCGCGCCGTCTGCGCGAGCGGCTCGAAGCGCTGATTCCCGAAGCGAATCGGCGAATTGGCGTCGTGGCTGCAAGGCGCTGCGCGCGGGCACGCGCCGGAAGCTGCGCGACACCGACGAGCGGCGGCGATTTTTCGAGGCCGTCGTGGATGGGCCGGCGGCGCGGCGTTTCATCGACGGCGATCAGCCAGGGCGCGCGGCGCATCGCGCAGCAGCTGCTGGCGACGACCTCGACCGCGCCCCGCGCCGCCGGCGAGGTGACTCTGGTGGGCGCCGGCCCCGGCGATCCGGAACTCCTGACCCTGAAGGCGCTGCGCGCGCTGCAGGACGCCGATGTGATTCTGCACGATCGCCTGGTGCCTCCGGCGGTGCTCGATCTGGCGCGGCGCGATGCCGCGCGGATCTGCGTGGGCAAGGCCGCCGGCAACATCGGCAGCACGCAGGAAGAAATCAACGCTCTGCTGATCGAGCACGCGAAGCAGGGCAGGCGCGTCGTGCGCCTGAAGGGCGGCGATCCCTTCGTCTTCGGGCGCGGCGGCGAAGAGCTGCAAGCGCTGGCGGCGGCGCAGAATCGATTTCTCGGTGGTGCCCGGCATCACCGCGGCCTTGGGTGCGCCGCCTACGCGGGCATTCCGCTGACGCATCGCGATCACGCGCACAGCGTCACTTTCGTCACCGGTCATGCGCGAGGGCGACGGCCAGGAGCCCGATTGGCGCGCGCTGGCGATGCCGGGAACCACGGCCGTGTTCTACATGGGACTCGCGCGCCTGGATCACATCGTGGCAAAGCTGCTGGAGCACGGCGCCGCGGCCGACACGGCCGGCCGGCATCATTGCGCAGGGCACGACGCGCGAACCAGCGCGTCATTGCCGCGACTCTCGCCACCATTCGGCGGCGCCGCGGCCGAGGCGAAGTTCGAATCGCCGGCGCTGCTCGTCGTGGGCGAGGTCGTGGCGCTGCACTCGACGCTGGCGTGGTTCGGCACCGCTGCCGGCGCAGATCAGACGGCTGTCGTCAGTCGGCCGTAGACTCCGCACCCGCCGGACTTAGCGGATCGCCTCCGCGAAGCCGCGCTCGGCGATCCAGGCCGGGTTGAACAGCCGCGATTGATACTTCGCTCCGCCGTCGCACAGAATCGTGACGATGGTGTGGCCGGGACCCATCTGCTTGGCGAGCGTCACCGCCGCCGCCACATTGATTCCCGCCGTGCTGCCGAGCAGCAAGCCCTCCTCGCGCAGCAGCCGGTAGACGAAGTGCATGGTCTGCGCATCCGAGATGCGCAGCGCATCGTCGATCGGCGCGCCCTCGAGATTCGCGGTGACGCGGCCGGTGCCGATGCCCTCGGTGATCGACGAACCGCCGTCGGTCTTCAATTCGCCGTCCTTGAAGTAGTGGTAGAGCGCGCTGCCGGGAGGATCGACCAGAACGATGCGCACCGCGGCGGACTTCGACTTCAGGTAGCGCGGCGATGCCCGCCAGCGTGCCGCCGGTGCCCGTGGCCGCGCAGAAGGCGTCGATTTTACCGTCGGTATCCCGCCAGATCTCGGGGCCCGTCGACTCGAAATGAGCGTCGCGATTCGCGGTATTGTCGAATTGATTGGCCCAGATGGCGTCGGGAAGCTCCTGCGCGAGGCGCCCGGCCACCTTTTGGTATTGATTGGGATTGCTGTAGGGCACGGCCGGCACCTTGCGCAGTTCGGCGCCCAGGGCCTCGATGATCTGGTATTTCTCGGCCGCCTGATTGTCGGGCATCACGATCACGCACTCGATAGCCGCGTGCATTGCAGACATGCGCCAGGCCGATGCCGGTGTTGCCGGCGGTGCCCTCGACCACGGTGCCGCCGGGTTTCAGCAGTCCGCGCCGCTCGGCGTCCAGGACGATCCATTTGGCCGCGCGATCCTTGACCGAACCGCCGGGGTTCATGAATTCCGCCTTTCCCAGGATCTCGCAGCCCGTCTCGTCGCTCAGCCGGCGCAGGCGAATCAGGGGAGTGTTGCCGATCGCGTCCGTAAACCCGTCGCTCATATGCATCAATAGTCCTTCCGATTGCCGCTGAGTCGCGAAGGGTACGGTCAAGCAGCACGTACGAAGATTCACGGGGTGCGGACAAAAGAATCCCCGGACTTGCCGGGGAATTCGAGTGGAACAGGTGCTAGGTAAAAACCCGACACGTCCGTTAATTGGAAGATACGTACGCACAATGTGCCCTTACGTTCGACCTTGTTTGTCTCAATCCAGTGTTGCAACTAAGTAACGCTGGTTACAAATGCGCGCTGCGTCGACGACTGGATCATAACAGATAATATAGATAAATCCAATAGTTATGGCGCAATGTTTGGAGATTGATGCACTATGTCAAATGTGTCGCCAATTTGTGACAGACAAGCAACGCTCAGACCCGGAATGGTGCCGACTCGGACCATCGGGTGGCCCGTTCCGCAAACGACTTCGAAGTCGCGCGAACCACGCAAAATCGCTGACCGGTCGGCGCCTCCATGACCCACCAGTCGTGAACCGCTTGTACCCGCTTGGCGCCTAATTTCTCCAGGCGGCGCACCTCTGCCTCGATATCGTCGGTTTCGATGTCGAGGTGCACGCGGCTCGGCGTGGCTCACCTTCTGCACCTCGATGTCCAAGCCATGTTGAGAATCTTCGAGTCGTTTGTAGACTCCCTCGCTCCCCGGCAACTCGCGCACCGGCATGCCGAGCGCTGCGCCCCAAAAGTGGGCGGCGCCGTCGAGATCGTTCGTCTGGCAGTCGATGATGAATCCGCCCAGTTTGCTTTTGTGCATGTCTTCCTCCAAATTCGTCCACGTTCGTTCCGCTTCACGAGAACATGCCCGATGAAATATTTACACACTATGGTACGCGTAACCGACATCGAGCAATCGCTGCGCTTCTATCGCGACGCGCTCGGCCTGAAAGAATTGTCGCGCAAGGACTATCCTCAGGGACGCTACACGCTGGTGTTCCTGGCGGCGCCCGGCGACGAGGAGGCGCAGGTCGAACTCACTCACAACTGGGATCCCGAAGCCTACCCCGGCGGCCGCAACTTCGGGCATCTGGCCTACGCGGTCGACGACATCTACGCCGCGTGCCGGCGACTGATGGAACACGGAGTCACGATCAATCGTCCGCCGCGCGACGGGCGCATGGCCTTCGTGCGCTCGCCCGACAATATATCGATCGAGCTGCTGCAGAAGGGCGCGGCGCTATCTCCGGCGGAGCCTTGGACCACGCATGCCCAATATCGGCGCCTGGTAGCCGCCGGGTCGGCTAGAACATTTCCGACGCGTCCGGCGTCTTGATGTCCACTTTGGTGCGCGAGGGAATGTGATCGCCGGTGATCATTTCCGCGTAAGCCTGCCCGGGACCGACCATGGGATAGACGCCGGCATCCGGATCGATCATGACCTCGAGGAAAGCGGCGCCCTTGAATCGGATGAACTCGTCGATGACGCGCGGCACGTCGGCTTTCTTATCGAGCCGCACCGCGTATTTGAAGCCGTCGGCCTGCGCCGCCTTGACGAAATCCTTGGTGTGCAGGCTCTTGTCGCTGGCGCTCAAGCGGCCGCTGTGGAACAGCTTCTGCCACTGCTTGACCATGCCGTCGCCGCAGTTGTTGAGCACCACCACCTTGATCGGCAGATCATAGGTCGTGACGGTTTCCATCTCGCCGATATTCATGCGGATGCTGGCATCGCCGTCGATGTCGATGACCAGACGGCTGCGCTGCGCGAACTGGGCGCCCACCGCCGCCGGCAAGCCGAAACCCATGGTGCCCATGCTGCCCGAGGTCAGCCAGAGCCGCGGGCTGCGGAAATCGAAATACTGCGCCGCCCACATTTGGTGCTGGCCCACGCCGGTGGTGATGATGGCCTCGCCGCGCGTCAGGCGATTGATTTCCTCGATCACGTAGTAGGGCTGGATCAACGCGCTGTCGCGATCGTAGTTCATGGCGTACTTCGACCGCAGCTCCTCGCAATGCCGATGCCACTCGGACCAATCGCGCTTGAAGCCCTTGCGCCTGCCGTAATCCAGCAGGCTGAGCAGCGCATCCGGCATCAGGCCCACATGGCTCCAGTCGACCCGCTTGACCTTGTTGATCTCCGACGCATCGATGTCGAAGTGCGCGATGAATTTGGCCCCGCCGGCAAACTTGGCCGGATTGCCGGCGACGCGATCGTCGAAACGCGCGCCGAGCGCGAGCAGGCAATCGCAGTCATCGACGGCGTAATTGGCGAACGCCGCGCCGTGCATTCCGAGCATGCGCATGGACAAGGGGTGCGTCGTATCGACGGCGCCGATCCCCATCAGGGTGGTGACCACCGGCACCTGAAATTCCTTCGAAAACTCACGCAACGCATGCGCCGCACTGCCGTTGATCACGCCGCCGCCCGCATAGATCAGCGGACGCTTCGCGGCGCCCAATGCGGCGAAGAAGTCGGCGCAGGCCGCTTCCGGAACTTTGCTTGGCTCCAGGCGATTCATTCGCTGCCGGTAGCCGGCCACCGGCAGGCGCCCCGAGCCATGAAACACGCCCTTCCAATTCTGCACATCCTTCGGCACATCGAGCACCACGGGACCCGGGCGGCCGGTGCGGGCGATTTCGAAGGCCGTGCGCACCGTCGCCTCCAATTTGGTCGGGTCGGTGACCAGGAAAACGTGCTTGGCCACGGCGCCCATGATGCTCGGCACGGGCGCCTCCTGGAACGCATCCGTGCCGATGGCCGTGGTGGGCACCTGGCCGCAAATCACGACGATGGGCACCGAATCGGCCATGCGAATCGCGCACCGGAGTCACCATGTTGGTGGCCCCGGGACCCGAGGTGACCAGGGCCACGCCCACCCGGCCGCTGGCGCGGGCGTAGCCGGCGGCCATGAAGCCGGCGCCCTGCTCGTTGGCCGGCACGATCAGCGGCATGGAGGATCGGTGTTCCTGGTTGTAGCGGAATACGGCGTCGTATATCGGCAGAATCGCGCCGCCGCTGTAGCCGAAAATCGTGTCGACGCCCTCGTCGGCCAGCACCTGCACCAGCATATCGGCGCCCGTCATGCTGGTGCCCGCGAGCGGGTGTGCGGCTTGATTTAACATGTCGTAACGGTCTTTCACGGTCAAAGACTAGCAGTTCTCGCCCTGGCGCCCAAGTGCCGCCCTCCCGTATGCTTCATCGGCCATGCGACACCTCATAGCAATACTGCTGCAAAACGAAGCGGGCGCGCTGACGCGCGTCACCGGCCTGATATCCACCCGCGGCTACAACATCGAGTCGCTGTCGGTGGCGCCCACCAATGACCCCACCGTGTCGCGCGTCACCCTGGTGACCATCGGCTCCGACCCCGTCATCGCGCAGATCAACGCCCAGCTGCTGAAGCTGGTCGATGTCGTCGCGGTGGAGGACATGACCAGCGGCGATCACTCTGGCCCGCGAACTGCTGCTGATCAAGCTGCAGATCGCGGCCGAGCACGTCGAGGCCGTGGGCGCGCTGCTGCGCCGCGTCGGCGGCCGGGTGCTGTCCTCCAACCCGTCGAGCTACATCGTGGAACTGACGAGCACCGAAACCGAGATCGGCGAATTCATCGCCAATGTCGCCGCGTTCGGCGAAATCGTCGAAGTCGTGCGCAGCGGCGTCCTCGGTATCGCACGCGCGAATCCGCGCCTGCATGTCGTCAAATGACGCTCCCGAGAGACAGCTGCCTAATGCCTGAAATCGAAGTCAAACCCGAACATGCCGCCGATCCGAATACCCGCCGCGTCGGAATCTTGGTGGGTGTGGTCGGCATTTTTCTGTCGGTGGTCACCATCGCCTCGCACCGCGCGCATACCGACGCGGTCATTCATAGAACCGAATCGAACGATGCCTGGGCCTACTACCAGGCGAAAAAGATTCGCGAATACGAGCAGCGAAGTCGCGCGTGACCCTGCTGCATACCCTGGGTACGGATCCGGCCAAGACGGCGGCGCCGGTGCAAAAGCTCGAAGCGGCTCGCGCCAAATATGCCGCCGACGCCGAGAAGATCCAGGAAGACGCCAAGGCGAAGGACGGCGAAAGCGACGTCGAAGAGGTTCGCGCGCTGCGCTTCGATATCGGCGAAGGATTGCTGGAACTGGGTCTCGTGCTCTGTTCCCTGTACTTCCTGGCGCGGAAGAGCTTCTTCCCCATCTTCGGCGTGCTCGCCGCGATAGCAGGCACGGTCATGGGCTTTTGGGGTTTCCTGCTTTGAACAGAGCGCCGGCATTCGCGCGCGCATGCGCGCTCGCCGTGCCGCTCATTGCGGCCGCGGCGTTCGCCGCCGGCGTCCGGCGGAACCGGCGTCCCCGGCGCGGATCGAAGCGCGCTCCGCCGATTTGCTGGCGGTCGGGCTGGTGCGCGACGATCGAATGACCATTCATCTCAGCCGTGTGATCGACAATGCACCGGTGCGCGACGCCGCGGTGACGGTGGTGCTGCGCGGCGCCTCGCATCCGACCACCGCCGAAACCGACGGCAGCTACACTCTGCAGACCAAAGACCTCGCGCTCCCGGGTGCGGCGGCGGTCGAATTCGACGTCGCAGACGCCAGCGGGAAAGAGAGCCTCAAGGGAACGCTGCAAGTCGCCGCGACGGCCGGCAAACCGGCGGATCGGAACTCCGCCCGGCAACTGTGGTGGTGGGTGCTGAACTTCGCCGTGTGCATCGGCTTCCTCTGGCTCATTTCGCGGCGGCGCAAGTCGGCGCAGAGCTAGCCTCGATGCCCACGGGGGGCGGGCCCCTTACAACGCGGCGTTATCGGTCTCGCCGGTGCGGATGCGCAGAACCCGCAGGATGTCGGTGACGAAGATCTTGCCGTCGCCGACCTTGCCGGTTTTCGACGCGCCGACGATGGCTTCCATCACTTGGTCGACGAGTTCGTTCTTCACGGCGACTTCGATGCGGGTCTTGGGCACGAAATCGACGACATATTCCGCGCCGCGGTACAGTTCCGTGTGGCCGCGCTGGCGCCCGAAGCCCTTGACCTCGGTTACCGTCATGCCTGAGACCCCAATTTCGGAAAGCGCCGCACGCACGTCGTCGAGCTTGAAGGGCTTGATAATGGCAGTAATCAATTTCATTCTGGACTCCGGTCAAATGGGCCGTCGCGGCAATACTATTACGAATGTGCTTCAGCGGCACGGCCATATGCGCATATGCCCTTTCGAGCGGGCTCTGACCCGCTATACAGGCGAGCCGGCGGAGGCATTTCCAAGGAATCCAATGATCTCGACCATCCTCATCATAGGCGGCGGCCAGGCCGGCGCACAGGCCATCGATACCCTGCGTCGAGAAGGTTTCGGCGGCCGTTTGGTGCTGATCGGCGACGAACCGGAGCTGCCGTACCAGCGGCCGCCGCTGTCCAAGAAATACCTGTCCGGCGAAATGGCGGCCGATCGCCTGCCGTTCCGGCACCGCTCCTTCTACGACGAACATCGAATCGAGCTCAAATTGGGCAGGCGGGCGGTGCGGCTCGACGCCGCCGCGCGGCAGGTCGAGCTCGCCGACGGCGAGAAGCTGACCTATGACCGCCTATTGCTGTGCCTCGGTGCGGAATCGCGCCGCTCTGACCTGCCCGGGGGCCGACGCTGGCGGGCGTGCACTACCTGCGCGGCCTCGCCGATGTGCCGCCCATTCAAGCAGGGCTTCAAGCCGCAGGCGCGCGTCGTCATCATCGGCGGCGGCTACATCGGGCTCGAAACGGCGGCGACCTGCCGCAAGATGGGCTGCGAAGTCACGGTGCTGGAAATGGCCGATCGGATCATGAATCGCGTGGTCGCACCCAGTGTATCGCAATATTTTGCCGCAGGAGCACCGCGCTGCACGGCGTCAACATCCTATGCGACATGCGGGTGGTGCGTCTCGAAGGCTCCGCACCGGGTCGAGCGGGTGGTCTGCGCCGACGGCAGCAGCCACGCGGCGGACCTGGTGATCGTCGGCGTCGGTGCCGTTGCGACCACCGAACTGGCGAGCACGGCGGGATTGGCCTGCGACAACGGCATCGTGGTGGATGAGTACTGCCGCACCAGCGATGCGGCCATCTATGCCGCGGGCGACTGCACCAATCATCCCTCGCCGCGCTTCGGCCGGCGGGTACGCCTCGAATCCGTCGATAATGCCTTCGAGCAGGCGAAGACCGCCGCACTCAATATGCTCGACCGGCCGGTCGCGCACGATCGAGTGCCCTGGTTCTGGTCCGATCAATTCGACAACAAGCTGCTCATCGTCGGGCTCTCGCAGGACTACGACCGGCAGGTCTTGCGCGGCGATCCGGCCTCGCGCAGCTTCAGCGTCTGCTATCTCAAGGGCAGCGAACTGCTGGCGGTGGAAGCCGTCAATCATTCCAAGGACTACATGGCGGCGCGCAAGCTCATCGCCGAGCGCACGCCGTTGAACGCGGACAAATTGGCGGACGGCACGCTCGCGCTCAAAGACGCGATCTAGTGCCCAAGATCGTGTTCATCGAGCCCGGCGGCGGCCGGCGCGAGATCGATGCGCGCCGTCGGCATCACGCTGATGGAGGCGGCGCGCCAGCACGGCGTGCAGGGCGTCGTCGCCCAATGCGGCGGCGCCTGCGCCTGCGCAACCTGCCACGTGTACGTCGACCCCGCGTGGCTCGCGCGGCTCGAACCGCGCGAGGAAATGGAGGAAGCCATGCTGGAGAACGCCTGGGAGCCGCGTGAGAACAGCCGCCTCAGTTGCCAGATCCATGTCACGGCGGAGCTGGACGGCCTGCAAGTCACCGTGCCGGAGCAGCAGGCGTGAAGGAACGCGCTTCGACTCGGTCGCGACCGTGCCGCGGCCCGTGTTCGCGTCGCGTCTCAGCTGCGCGAGCGAGGCTGCGTCTACTCGAAAACGACCAGTAAATCCTTGGTGTCGACGTGCAGCCCGGGCCGCGCCAGAATCTCTTTGATCGATCCCGTCGCGCTCGGCGCGCACCGTGGTCTCCATTTTCATCGCTTCCAGCGTCAGCAGCGCATCGCCTTTGACGACCTTCTGGCCGGCGTGCACGGCCACCGTGGCGATGGTGCCGGGCATGGGAGCACCCACATGGGCCGCATTGCCCGGCTCGACCTTTCGCCGCGGCGGCCGCTTCGCCACCTGGCTGCGATCCGCCACGCGAATCGGGCGCGGCTGGCCGTTGAGCTCGAAGAACACGGTGCGCGTGCCGTCCTCGTGCGGATCGCTGGTGGTCACGTAGCGCACGATCAGCGTCTTGCCGCGCTCGATATCGATGTTGATCTCCTGCCCCGACTCCATCCCATAGAAGAACACGGCCGTCGGCAGCGCGCTGACATCGCCGAACGCGCTGCGGTCGGCCGCATAGTCGGCGAATACCTTCGGGTACATCAGATAAGAGGCCAGTTCATTTTCCGCTGATCGCGCGGCCGACTTTGGCTTCCGCGGTCCGGCGCTCCGCCTCGAGATCGGCCGGCGGCAGCAACTCGCCGGGGCGCACGCTGAGCGGCGCCTTGCCGCCCAGCACCTTTTTTTGCAGCTCCGCGGGAAAGCCGCCGACCGGCTGGCCGAGGTCGCCGTGAAACAGGTGCACGACCGAATCGGGAAAGGCGATATCCACCGCCGGATCGAGCACGGCCTCGCGCGTCAGCCCGCTGGTGACCATGGTGATGGCCATGTCGCCGACCACCTTGGAGGTCGGCGTGACCTTGACGATGTCGCCGAACATGTCGTTGACCTCGGCGTAGGCACTGCGCGACTTCCGGCCAGCGGTGATCGTCGAGCCCGAGCGATCGCGCCTGCTCGCGCAGATTCGTGTACTGCCCTCCGGGCATGCCGTGCACGTACACCTCGGAGGCGCCGGCGCGAATATCGCTCTCGAAGGCGACATAGCCGCGGCGCACCTGTTCCCAGTAAGTCGAGATCACGCGCAATTTGTCGGCATCGAGCCCCGCATCGCGCGGGCCGAATCGCAGCGCCTCGACGATGGACCCCAAGTTGGGCTGCGAGGTCAAGCCCGACAGGGCGTCGATGGCGCCGTCCACCGCGTCGACTCCGGCCTCGATGGCGGCGAGCACGCTGGCCGCGCGCGATCCCGCTGGTGTCGTGCGTGTGGAAATGAATCGGCAGTCCCACCTCCTCCTTGAGCGCCTTGACCAGCGCCGCCGCCGCCCGCGGCTGGCACAGGCCGCCCATGTCCTTGATCGCGAGCACGTGCGCGCCCATGGCCCGCAATTCCTTGGCGATCTTGACGTAGTACTTCAGGTCGTACTTGGTCTCGCGGGGATTCGTCAGATTGCCCGTAGTAGCAGATCGCCGCCTCGCAGAGCCGGCCGGTAGTCCCGGACCGCCTCGATGGCGACCCGCATGTTCTCGACCCAGTTCAGGCAATCGAACACCCGAAACACGTCGACGCCGGCATCGGCCGCGCGCCCGACGAAATGCCGCACGACATTGTCGGGATAATTGGTGTAGCCGACGGCATTGGCCGAGCGAAACAGCATCTGCAGCAGCAGATTGGGCATGGCCTCGCGAAACGCGGCGAGGCGCGCCCAGGGATCCTCCCGCAGGAACCGCATGGCCACGTCGAAGGTCGCGCCGCCCCAGCACTCCACCGAAAACAGCTGCGGCAGCATGCGCGGCGTAGTACGGCGCGATCAGCGCCATGTCGTGGGTGCGAAACCGCGTCGCCAGCAAGCGACTGATGCGCGTCGCGCATGCTCGTGTCGGTCAGCAGGATGCGCGGCTCCTCGCAGCATCCAGTCGGCGAACTTCTCCGGCCCGAGCTCATCGAGCTTTTGCTTGGTGCCGGCCGGCGGCGGCCCCAAGGCGACGCGCGGCAGCCGGGGAAACACGCGGCTGCTTGGGCCGGGCCCGCCCCTTGACCACCGGATTGCCGTTGATGATCACATCGCCGATGAAACTCAGCAGCCGCGTCGCCCGATCGCGCTTGCGCGGACTGCGGAACAGTTCCGGCGTCTGATCGATGAACTTGGTGGTGTAATCCGCGGACGCGAAGCGCGGATGCATGATCAGCTGGTCGAGGAAGCGCAGGTTGGTCACCACGCCGCGGATCCGGAACTCCCACAGCGCGCGGTGCATGCGCGCGATGGTCTCTTCGGGGGTCGGCGACCAGGCGGTCACCTTGACCAGCAGGGAATCGTAGAAGCGCGTGATGATGGCGCCGGCATAGGCGGTCCCGGCATCGAGCCGGATTCCGAAGCCGGCAGGGCTGCGGTAAGCGGTGACGGTGCCGTAGTCGGGCACGAAGTTGTTTTCCGGATCTTCGGTCGTGACGCGGCATTGCAATGCGTGGGCGTTGACGCGGATGTCCTCCTGCCGCGGCACGCCGCTCTCCGCGGTGCCGATGCGCGCGCCCGCGGCGATGCGGATCTGCGCCTTGACCAGATCGATTCCGGTCACGCACTCGGTGACGGTGTGTTCGACCTGAATGCGCGGATTGACCTCGATGAAATAGAATTTGCCGGTATCGGCGTCCTGCAGGAACTCGACGGTGCCGGCGGCGCGATAGCCGACGGCGCGTCCGATCTTGAGCGCCGCCTCGCACAGATCGGAGCGCTGCGCGTCCGTCAGGAAGGCCGCCGGGGCGCGCTCCACCACCTTTTGATTGCGGCGCTGCACGGTGCAATCCCGCTCGTACAGATGCACCAGATTGCCGTGGGAATCGCCCAGGATCTGCACTTCCACATGGCGCGCGCGGCGGATCAGCTTCTCGAGATAGACCTCATCCTTGCCGAAAGCCGCCTTGGCCTCGCGTCTCGCGGCCGCCACGGTCTCGATGAGTTCCCGGTCGTCCTCGACGATGCGCATGCCGCGGCCGCCGCCGCCCCAGCTCGCTTTGAGCATCACCGGAAAGCCGACGGCGTGGGCCATGGCGAGCACCTGTGCGTCGTCGGCCGGGCAAGCGGCGGCGTCGCCGGCATCACCGGCACCCCGGCGGCCTGCCGCCAGATTGCGCGCTTCGACCTTGTTGCCCAGGCGGCGCATGGTGTCGGGCAGAGGTCCTACGAAAATGATGCCGGCGGCCGCGCAGGCCTCCGCAAATTCGGGACTCTCCGACAAGAAGCCGTACCCCGGGTGAATGGCGTCGGCCCGGGCCTCGATCGCGATGCGGATGATGTCGTCGATGTCCAGATAGGCATCGATCGGACCCTTGCCGGCGCCCACCAGGTAGCTCTCGTCGGATTTGGTCCGATGCAGCGAGAAGCGGTCCTCCTGCGAATGAATCGCAATGGTGCGAATGCCGAGCTCGGTCGCGGCACGCATGACTCGAATGGCAATTTCACCGCGATTCGCGATGAGGAGGCTCTTGATGGCCCCCGTCTTGGGAAATGGATTCATCGGTAAATGATGATAGCCTTGCAGCATCGGAGCGACCAGAGGAAAACAGCATCAAGATGTTCGGTCTAGCGATTCACGGCGGTGCCGGCACGCTGCCGCGCGCCGAAATGGGCGGCGAGAGGGAGCTGCAATACCGCGGCGGGTCTGGCCGCGGCGCTCGATGCCGGCTATGCGGTGCTGCAGAGACGGCGGAACGAGTCTGGATGCGGTGACGCGCGCCGTGATGGTGCTCGAGGACAATCCCTTGTTCAACGCCGGCAAGGGGTCGGTGTTCACCCTCGACGGCGGCAATGAATTGGATGCCGCCATCATGGACGGCAGCACGCCTCAAGGCCGGCGCGGTGTGCGGCGTGACCCACATCAGGAATCCCGATCGAACTGGCGCGCACCGTCATGGAGCATTCCGAATACGTCATGCTGAGCGGCGCGGGAGCGGAGGAATTCGCCTTGAGCCGCGGCTTCGCGCTGGTGCCGCGCAGCTATTTCTCACACCCCGGAGCGCTGGCGCCAGCTCGAGCGCATCCGCGGCGGCGACGCCGGACTCTCGGCGCTGACCATATCGCACGTCGGCACGGTGGGCGCGGTCGCGCTGGACGGCGACGGCCGGCTGGCCGCGGCCACCTCCACCGGCGGCATGACCGGCAAGCGCTACAACCGCATCGGCGATTCGCCCATCATCGGCGCGGGCACCTACGCGGACGACCGCTCCTGCGCCGTGTCGGCCACCGGACACGGCGAAATATTCATCCGCGCCGCGGTGGCGCACGACATTTGTGCGCGGATGCGCTTCGGCGGCCGCAGCCTTGAGCGACGGCGGTGCGCGAAGTGGTGCTCGAGGAACTCCCGGCCCTGCAGCGGCGAGGGAGGAGTCATCGCCATCGACCGGCACGGCGAGATCGCCATGGAATTCAATTCCGAAGGAATGTTTCGCGCCAGCAGAAGAGCCGGCGAAGAAGCGCACGTCGCGATCTACAGCCGAGCCTGAACGCCGCAGCTGCGAGAGCTAGACGCGCCTCGGCTGCCCGCGGCGTTTTTCGAAGCGGCCGGTTCTCAAGGTGTGGTATTCGGCTTCCATCACCACCACCCGGTTTCTGCCCTGCTCCTTGGCGCTGTACAAGGCTTCGTCGGCAAGCTGGATCAATCCTTCGTGCGTCCGGTTGCTGCTCGGCAGGATGAAGGCCGCGCCGATGCTCACCGTCAGCCGGCTGGCCACCCGGGAGGCCTCATGAGGAATGTTGAGTTCCGCGATGGAGCGCTGAATTCGCGTCAGCACCTCGGCGACGTATTCGCGGCTGGCCTCGTACAGCACGACCGCGAACTCCTCGCCGCCGTAGCGCGCCACGAAATCCAGGGGCCTGCGCGCGCACTGGCTCAAGGAGACGGCGACGGCGCGCAGGCATTCGTCGCCGGCCTGATGTCCGTAGCGATCGTTGTAGTCCTTGAAGCAGTCGATATCGGCGAGCAGCACGGCCACGCGTTCCTGCTCGCGCACCGCCTGCTGCCAGACGCGCTGAATGTGCTGGTCGAACATGCGGCGGTTCTGTATGCCGGTCAGACCGTCCCGCGCCACCATTTCGCGCAGCAGGCAGGCTTCGAGAAAGCGCATGCGGCTGGTTTTCTCGTGCATGTAGACGACGGACGCGCCGAACAGATTGGCGGCGACCATGGCGAGCGCATCGTAGGCGAATTCCCGGCCCGGCAGCTGCAGCGCGATGCCCGCGGCAAGATAGACGAGCATCACGATCACATTCGCGGCAACCGCGTGATAGAAAATGAGGCCGCCCATGAAGTAGATGAAAATGATGGTCAGCATCAAGCAGGGAAACAGGAGGGACACGCCGCCCAGCGTGGCGATGATCTGAATCGCGGCCACGCCCAGGCCGAGCAGGGTGGATGCGACCAGCGCCAGCGGCGGATAGATCCGATGGCGTTGCGCGGAGAAAGCTCGCCGCCAGCCCGATGAGCAGCATCGGAATGATCACCAGCATGTGGATCATGCTGGGAATGCGGTTCAGTTCCGGGCCGAGAACCATCGATTCCATGGCCGTAAAGGCCATGGTAATGACCACGGCCAGGCACAAATTCACGCGCGTATGCAGCAGGTTCTCGTCGAAATGAGTGCGCCGGAATTCGCTCTCGAGATCCGGATTGAAAGTGAGCCAGGGGAAGCCCGCCCGCAACTGGCGGGCCTGCGGAGAATCCGGCAGATCTGCAGTGGGAAGTCGATCGGCGCTGCTCATTCGCTGCACCGTACTCACCCCGGCGCGCGCCCTCAATGACCTGCGCCACTCTTTGGAGCAAAAAGACAGCGAACTGGAGTCTGCATTATGTCAAATCAGTGGCCGGCGACTACGCCGCCCCGCAGCGCCGCCGAAGTCGCTCAATCGGCCAAGTAATGAGCGAGATAGGTGTCGAAATCCACCTTGTCGGCGGCCTCGATGCGCGCCTGCGCCTCGTGCGACTCGCGCGCCGCCGCGGCGAATTCCGCCAGACGGCGCTCGTTGGGCGGATACAGGCCGAGAAAGTAGTCCTTGTGCAAATTCGACATCCGCAGCGCCAGCTGAAAAAACGATTCGCCGCTCTGGCGCATGTCCGCCAGCAGCCGCGCGGAGGGCGTGCGCTCGACGTCGTCGATTTTCGCCCGCTGCTGCTCGAGGGCGGTGGCATAGGGGCGCGCCGGACTCGCCATGATCGAGCAGTTCGCACAGGCCCTGCATCGCGTCGAGCAGCTCGCGCGCCCAATCGAGCATGGGAAAATCACGCCCGTCGCGCTTCAGCATGAGCTTGGGTTCGCGGCCGCGCCGCGCAACCAGCAAATGATTGGCATCCAGGCTCGCCTGTTCGCCCTGCCCGATCGGCGCGCTCTCCCGCAGCAGGCACAGCGCGAGAAAGGCTTCCAGGAAGCGCAGCTTGTTCTGATTGACGCCGACCGGATCGAATGCGCTCACATCCAGCGCGCGCACCTCGACGTATTCCACTCCGGCCCGATGCAATGCCTTGGTCGGGCGCTCGCCGGAGCGCGCCACGCGCTTCGGCCGGATGAAGCTGTAATATTCGTTTTCGATCTGCAGGATGTTGGCTGTTGAGCTGCTGGTATTCGCCGTCGACCTTGACGCCGATCTTCTCGTACGGCGGATAGGGTGTGCCGATCGCCCGCGACAGATCGCGCACGTACTCGTCCAGGCTGTTGACCGACACGCTCACCGTCGCCTGATTCTTGTTGCGATAGCCGATGTCGCTCATGCGCAGGGAAGTGCCGTAGGGCTCGTAGAACGTGTCCGCGTCGAGCTTGGCCAAGGTGGTTTCGCGTCCCGCAAAAAAGCTCTTCGACACCGCCGGCGAGGTGCCGAACAGGTACAGCACCAGCCAGCCGTAGCGCCGGTAGTTGCGCAGCACGCCGAAGTACTGCTCGGACGTGAAGCTCTGCGGCGGCTGCTTGGATTGATTGATGTCCGCGAGCACGCCCCACAGGCGCGGCGAAAAGGAATAGTTGAAATGCACGCCGGAAATCGCCTGCATGATGCGTCCGTAGCGCACCCCCAGGCCGTGCCGGTAGATGGTCTTCATCCGTCCGACGTTCGAAGTGCCGAACTGCGCGAGCGGAATGCTCGCATCGCCGTCGAGAGCGCAGGGCATGCTGGTCGCCCACAGCAATTCGTCGTCCAAATGGCGGTACACGAACTGGTGGATATCGCACAAATACTGCAGCAATTCCCAGGTCTCGCCGAACGGCGGAGTGACCAGTTCGATCAGCGACTCGGAGAAATCCGTGGTGATGTTTTCGTTGGTGAGCGGCGCGCCGAGAGCCGGCGGGATGGCGTGTCTGCACGATGTCGCCGGCGGGCGAGACGCGCAGCGACTCCTTTTCGACGCCCTTGCGGCCGCCGCGCAGTACGCCTCGTTCGCCGGAATTGATGAGCCCCGCGAGGCGGCGTTCGAATATCTTGTCGACCACGTTACGCAATACCTCGATCCTCGATTCGTCGATCTACGGCAGCTCGGCAACGACCTCGATTTCAACCATGAATCCCGGATCCACCAAGCGCTGCACCTGTACCCATGAGGTCGTCGGCAGCCGCTCCTTGTCGTAATACTCGAACCGCAAGTCGGAGGCCTTCAGCAAGGCGTCCATATTGGTCGTATAGATCGTCTCTTTGACGACCTCGTCGAAGCCGGCCCCGTGCGCGGCCAGCGTGCGGCGAATATTGGTGTAAGCGGCGCGCATTTGCCCGGCCATATCGCCTGGCGCCACCAGCCGCCCGTTCTGATCCACGGCGACCGAGCCGGAAATATACAGCGTTTTGTCGATCAGCACGGCCTGGGAATAGCCGAAGTCCTTTTCGTAAGGGTTCAGATGAAACACCTGCTTGACCCGCGGCGGCGGCGGTTCCGGCTCGCGCTCGCAGGCGGCCAGACCCAGCGCCGACGCCATCCACGCAATGACAGCAGGACTCGGCTCAGCATGCGCCCGTCAATCCGTGCTTCTGCGTTCCTGCAGCGACTTCGGCACGGGTGCGCAACGCACGCAGCATTTTCGGCAAGTCGTGCCGCAGGGCCGCGCGCACGATCCAGTGCGGAACCCAAAAGCCCGGCGCCAGATCGACCGTGTAGTGCGCGATCGTATAGTCCCCGTCGCTCTGCAATACCCAGGAACCTCGAAGGGTGCGCAAGTCTCCCGAAATGCGCTCGATCGACACTCGCGACGGTTGTTCATAGGACGCGCGAAACTCATAGGTCAGCTTGGGTACGTACCAAGAATAGTCGATCACATGCCGAATCCGTTGCCAGGACCGGTCCGGCGCCGTTTCCAGCACCTCGCAGGCCACGAGGCCGGGGACCAAGTGCAGGGCCTCCGCGCAACTGGTGATCAGCTGCCAGACCACCTCGCGGCGCGCATGAATTCTGACCGATGCGCTGGCGCTGCCGCTCTGTTCTCCGGGATCGAGCGACACCGCGACTTCCAGGTCGCCGTGCTGTGCGGATTCCTGCGCCAAGTCCGCGGCGGGCGCCGCGTATGCGGCGAACAGGAGACAAACGATGAAATAATGAGCGCACTGGATAGTCTGACTCCGATCGGACCGCACTGTTCGATGGATATTGCCGCCTGGTGGTTGTTTTGGGCGGCCCGCATCAGCGCCGGGCATCCAGCCAGAGCTTCATTTTCGCTTCGAGAATATCGAGGGGCATGGCGCCGTCCTTGAGAATCTCGGTATGAAATTCGCGGATATCGAACCGCGCGCCCAGGACCTGTTGTGCCCGGCTGCGCAGCGCCTGAATTTTCAGTTCGCCCAGCGTGCAGGCCAAAGCGTCTCCCGGCAGCGCCACGAAGCGGTCCACCATCGGAGTCGGCATCGGCCGCCTCCATCGTCCAGCTGTTGACGCAGATAGTCGACCGCCCGGGCGCGAGTCCAGTCCATGGCATGCAAGCCCGTATCGACGACCAGCGGCGGCCGCGCATGCCAATTGGGCCAGAAGCGCGGCTCTTTTGGCCTCATCGTCGCGGTACAGGCCCAGCTCCTCGCCCAGTGAAGCCGCATACAGAGCCCAACCGTCGACGAAGGCAGGATCGCTGCCGAAGCGCCGGAACCTAGGCAAGTCGGTTCGCTCCTGCTGGAGCGCGGACTTGAAAGTGACGTCCCGGTATCGCTTCCTGCAGAAAACCGGCGATGTCCGATGAAGCAGGCCGCCCGGCACCGGTCGCCGCATTCACATAGAGGACGGCCGCAGTCCTACCGTCCGGTGCGGCGCTCTGGTAGGTCAGACGCGGCGTCGGCCGGCTCGCGGGGCCGGCCGCACGAATCTCGAAATCCGCCTGCGGGACGGCGGAGAAGAGGGTGGGCATGGCCGCCAGAGTTTGCATCTTCAGCTCTTGATAGGCGCTCAACAGCCGGCCGGAGCCGGCAGCAGCATCAGCGCTCGCGACAGCACTTGCGCCGCTGCCTGCTCCGGCGCCGCCGGCTACGGCCCTATCCGCTGCGGTACCGATGCCTGCATTCGCAGCCGCACCGGCGGCCGGCACGCCGGCGGGCAGGGACGCCAGACGCGCTCGAATGCGCTCGACTTCCGCCACGCCGATGGCGTGAATTTCGTTCGCCGTCAGCCGGGTGTCGGTCGCGCGTTCGACCCGGTAGGCGTACCAGGACGGCCCCAGCGGCAGTGCCGACAGCGCGACGCTGGTTCTCGCCCGCGGCAGGTATTCGCTTTGAATGAAATCGTGCAATTCACGATAGGCCGGCAGCAGCTTGTCTCTGACCGCGCGTCGAGGCTCGAGGCTTAGGCGCGTCCGCTCGGGTTCCTTGATGGTCTCGCGGCAGGCTGCGCAGCGGCTTGATAGAACACATTGGCCGAGGTATCGGCCCCCAAGCTCCTGAAGCAAGGGCAGCGTCCGCTCCATCAGTACCCTGCGGCGATGTGTATCCGCGCCGCATACCCTCGCGCATGTTCGCGATCGCCTGCCGGGTCCAGCCCACATAGCCGTCGATCTGCCCCAGCCAATTCTCATAGTCCTTGGCGCTGCCGAGCGGAGTGCTGCCCCAAAGCGGCCGCGGCGCGCGCGAATTGCCAGGGCATTCCATCGAAGGGATTCACCGGCATGAGTTCGGCGGGATAGGTAAAGCCTTCGATTTCGAGTTCGCGCTGCCGCTTGAAAATGTCGTAGGTCAATCTTGAGTCCGCATCCAGTCCGGCGCGCGGAACGGCGAGAACTTCGGCGAGAAAGCGGCGTTCGACAGCCAGGGAATCCGCCATGAATTGCGGCGTCAGCGGACTGCCCGGGGTCGCGCGCTCGTCCCAATACCGTTCGACGATCCGCAGCCAAATTCTCGTGGGGCGCCGCGGATGCCGGCGGCGCGGGGGCGGCGGCCGGCGCCCTCCCCCCGCCACAGGCGGCGAGTCCAAAAAGGGCGAGTCCGAAGCAAACGCATGAGAAAATCGGGTCATGAATCGATTATATGCGGTCGCTAGGTTCATAATTCCAAGCTTGGCCATTCGGGAGACAGCCTATGTTGGTCGGAAGCAGTCCACGGCGAGTCGCGATTGTCGGCGGCGTGCGCATTCCGTTTGTGCGCGGTAACGGCGCCTACTCTGCAAGTGGGAAATCAAGAGATGTTGACCGCCGCGCTGCGCGGCGTGGTCGAGCGCTACGGGCTGCAGGGCCAACGCATGGACGACGTCGCCGCGGGCGCGGTCATGAAGCACTCGAGCCAGTGGAATCTGACGCGCGAGTCGGTGCTTGGCTCGGGACTGGCCGCGGAAACGCCGGGTCTCGATTTGCAGCGCGCCTGCGGCACCAGCCTGGAGGCGGCGATTTCACTCGGCAATAAGATTGCGCTCGGCCAGATCGATTGCGCCATTGCGGCGGGGGTCGACACGGTGAGCGATCCGCCCGTGGTCTACCCCAGGAGCTTTCAGCAGCTGTTGCTGCGAAGTTATCGCGGCAGGACCTTCGGCGAACGCGTCGGTCCCTGGTTCGGTTTGCGCCCGAGGAATCTGCGGCCGGTCCTGCCGGGCATCGCAGAGCCCCGCACCGGCTTGTCGATGGGCGAAAGCACCGAGCTCATGGTGAAGACCTGGGGAATCACGCGCGCCGAGCAGGACCAGCTGGCGCTGGAAAGTCATCGAAAGGCGACGGCCGCGTATGCTCGCGGATTTTACAAGGACCTGGTGCGCGACTATCTCGGAGTGAGCCAGGACAATAATATCCGCGGCGACACGAGTCTGGAGAAGCTGGCCAAGCTCAAACCGGTATTCGACACCTCGGGAGCGGGTACCTTGACCGCGGGCAATTCGACGCCGATGACGGACGGCGCCTCCGCGGTGCTGCTCGCGTCCGAGGCCTGGGCACGCGAACGCAATTTGCCGGTGCTGGCGTACCTGAGCTTACGGCAAGGTGGCCGCGGTCGACTACATCGACAAGAAGGAAGGCTTGCTGATGGCGCCGGCCTACGCCGTGCCGCGCATGCTGAACGACGCGCAACTCGGGCTCGCAGGACTTCGACTTCTACGAGATCCACGAGGCTTTTGCCGGGCAGGTGCTGTGCACGCTCAAGGCCTGGGCGGATCCGGTTTTCTGCCGCGACAAACTGAGGCTGCCCGGCGCGCTCGGCGCCATCGACCGCTCCAAGCTCAATGTGAAGGGCGGCAGCCTTGCGATCGGCCATCCGTTCGCCGCAACCGGCACGCGCATCGTCGCCACGCTGGCGAAGATTCTCGACGAAAACCAGGGCGAAGCGCGGCTTGATCTCGATTTGCACCGCGGGCGGCATGGGCGTTACCGCCATCCTCGAGCGTTGACGATGTCCATGAACGCGCTATCCTTTGTGGCCACGCCGGCCCGGGCCGCGGCTTCGGCTGCATCGACACATACGCTAATTGGAAGACGTGAATGAAACTCAAAGATCCCCTGCTACTGCGCGAAATGTGCTTCATCGACGGCGGCTGGGCGCCGGCGGACGGCGGCGGCACTCTGGCCGTGCACAACCCCGCCACGGCGGAAAAACTGGGGCTCATACCGAACATGGGCGCGGCCGAAACGCGGCGCGCGATCGCCGCCGCCGCGGCGGCCCTCCCGGCATGGGCGGCCCGCACCGCCAAGGACCGTGCCACGGTGCTGCGGCGCTGGTTCGATCTGATGCTCGTGCATCAGGACGACCTCGCCATGCTCATGACCGCGGAGCAGGGCAAGCCGCTGGCCGAGTCGAAGGGTGAAATCGCCTACGCCGCATCGTTCATCGAATGGTTTGCGGAAGAAGCCAAGCGACTGTACGGCGATGTCATTCCGGGCCATCAGCCCGACAAGCGAATTCTCGTGCTGCGCCAGCCCGTGGGCGTGGTGGCAGCCATCACACCCTGGAATTTCCCGGCCGCCATGATTACGCGCAAGGCGGGACCGGCGCTCGCGGCCGGCTGCACCCTGGTCTGCAAGCCGGCGACCCAGACTCCGTATTCCGCGCTGGCCTTGGCCGAACTCAGCCATCGAGCCGGGATCCCCAAGGGCGTATTCAACGTCATCACGGGATCCGCGGCCGCGATCGGCGGGGAGATGACCTCGAATCCCGCCGTACGCAAACTGACATTCACCGGCTCCACGGAGATCGGCAAGAAATTGATGGTGCAATGCGCCGGCACCGTGAAAAAGATATCGCTCGAGCTCGGCGGCAACGCGCCCTTCATCGTGTTCGATGACGCCGATTTGGACGCGGCCGTTCAGGGAGCCATCGCCAGCAAGTATCGAAACACCGGACAGACCTGCGTGTGCGCCAACCGGCTGCTGGTGCAGGCGGGCGTGTACGATGAATTTGCCAAGAAGCTCGCCGAAGCGGTGGGAAAGTTGCGCGTCGGCGACGGATTGGCCGGCGTCACCGACCAAGGCCCGCTGATCGATGCGAAAGCCGTCGCCAAAGTCGAGGAACATATCGCGGACGCCGTGGCCAAGGGCGCCACCGTCAAGCTGGGCGGCAAGCGGCATGTTCTGGGCGGAACCTTCTTCGAGCCCACCATCCTGACCCAAGTGACGCCCAAAATGATGGTGGCCCGCGAAGAGACCTTCGGTCCGGTGGCGCCGCTGTTCAAATTTCAGACGGAAGCCGAGGCCATCGCCATGGCGAACGACACGGAATTCGGCTTGGCGGCGTATATATATACGCGCGATCTGGCACGCAGCTGGCGGGTTTCCGAAGCCGTCGAGTACGGCATCGTCGGATTGAACACCGGCATCATTTCCACCGAAGTAGCGCCCTTCGGCGGCGTCAAGGAATCGGGAATCGGGCGCGAAGGCTCCAAGTACGGAATCCTCGACTACACCGAGATCAAGTACGTGTGCGTCGGCGGAGTGAGCTAGAGAGCGGTGCTCGGACGGTTCTTGGAGTTCTCGCTGGCGACGCCGGACATTCGGGCCTCCCTGGACTTCTATACCAAGCTCGGATTCACCCAGGCGGAAACCGGCGATGCATGGCCGTATCCCTATGCGGTGGTGACGGACGGCCGAATTTGCCTCGGACTGCATCAACAGACCCTGCCGGCGCCGTCGCTGACTTTCGTCAAACCCGGCTTGCTCAAGCACTTGGATGCTCTCGAGGAGCTGGGAGTGGAGTTCGAGTACCGCCGTCTCGGCAATGATGTGTTCAATGAAGTCGGCTGGTTGGATGCTTCGGGCCATCGGGTGAAACTCGTCGAGGCACGCACTTTCTCACCCACCAAAAGGTCGGCACTGGACACGTCGCGATGCGGCTACTTCCTCGAGATCGCGCTGCCCGCGCCGGGCCTCGAAGCGGCCAAAGCGTATTGGGAGCGATTGGGCTTCGTCGGCATCGACGAGTGGGATGGCCGGCTGCCCCATGTGTCCTGCACCAGCGACACCATCGACCTCGGGCTGTACGACCCCGCGCAGCTGCACCGCCCCGCGCTGCGGTTCGAAGTCGACGATGTCAAAGAAACCTCGGCGCGGCTCGCCGACGCCGGCATCGAGCCGGCGCAAGCGGTGCCGGCGCCGCTGCAGCCAATAGCCGCCACGATATTGAACGCACCCGAAGGGACGGCGATATGGCTGACCGAGGCGCCGCGGGCCTAGTACTCGACACAGGGATTTTGACCGGTCAATATCACGGTGCCGAGGGACTAAGCCTAAGGCCTCAGTTTGAATCCGCGACTATGTCGAATTTGATCGTCATCGCGTCCTGAACCTGCAGGGCCCCCAGCATCAGGCTATACGGCGTGAGCCCGAGCGCCGATTGCCGCAATTCCAATGATCCGCTGGCCGATAGATGATTCGAGTCGCTCTGCAGTTTGAGCGGCACGTCGATCGTCGATTCATGTCCCGCGACGCTCATCTCCATGGCCACGATCACGTCGCCGCTGCTTGGCTGACCTGGCACGCCGGCACCCGCGCTCTTGACGATGATCGTCGGAAACTCATCGGCGTCGAGCAGCGCCGTGCTCAGCATATTGCGCAGAGTTCCTGATTTGGCGTCGTCCGGGACGGCGGCGGCGAAATCCGGTCCCTCCTGGCTGCGTGCCTGCGCGTCGTCCACCACGAAGGCGCCGACCGGTACCTCCACGGAGAAAGCGGACCCGGCCGCCGCCACATTGACCACGCCGTGGAGAGAGCGGTTGATTATGACGTGGTTGTGTCCCAGGTGCGCCAAAGGGCCGGCTCGGTAGACGAGTATTCGCAGCTCGGAATGACTCTCATCGATGCGATAGACCCGGCCGGGCAGCGGTAAATTCGCAGTTGATGGAGACTCGACGGGGTTTTGCGGCGTGGCATGGCGCGGCCTCGGCGCGCCGCACGCGGACAGCGACAACGCCAGGAGACCGGTGCATAGCTTTTTGAACACGAGCAGGCCCCCGCTGTCTTGATAAACTACGTCGAGTGCAGTCTGCACGCGGAGCCTGAAGTATGCCAAGCCGAAATACGCCGACACGTTATGGCGCGGTCGCGCAAACATTTCATTGGCTCATCGCCGCGTTGATCGTGACCCAATTCACGCTGGCCTATCTCGCCGACGATCTACCGATCGGAGCTCACAAGCTGGCGCTGCTCGCGCGGCACAAGAGCTTCGGCATGACGGTGCTGATGCTGGCGACATTGCGCCTGCTGTGGCGGCTGAAGAACCCGCCGCCCTCGCTGCCTTCCGGCATGACACCCTGGGAGCGCAGGCTCGCGCGCGCAACTCATGTTGCGTTCTACGTGCTGCTGTTTGCCATGCCTTTGACCGGATGGCTGATGTCCTCCGCCAAGAATTACTCGGTCAGCTGGTTCGGAGTGTTCACCTGGCCCAATCTCATCGCCAAGAACGAGACTGCGTTCAATCTGCTGCGCTCGACGCATCACATCCTGAGCTACACTTTGTTCGCGATTGCGGTGCTGCACGTTCTGGCGGCCCTCAAGCATCATTTCTGGGATAAGGACACGGTGCTGCTGCGCATGCTGCCCTTCGCCAAATTCGACGCGGCAAAATCGGAGAAGCGATCGTGATGCGGCGAATCCTGACGGCGATGGCCCTGCTCGCGCCCATCGCCCTGGCGGGTACGGCTGGCGCGGCCGCGGGTGCGGCTGATTACAGCGCCGATCCGCAGCAAAGCCGGCTCGACTTCGTCGGGGTGCAGGCCGGCGCGGAATTCAAGGGAACTTTCCGCAAGTTCACCGCGGCCGTCCAGTTCGCGCCGGATGCCCTCGCAAGCTCGCATTTCGATGTGCAAATCGATTTGAATTCCGTGGATTCGCAGGACAAGGACCGCGACACCACCATACGCGGAACCGACATTTTCGATGTGGCGCACTGGCCCACTGCGCGCTACGTGACTCGCAGCTTTACCAAGACCACCACGGGTTATGCGGCCGTCGGCGCGCTGACCCTGCGCGGCGTGACCAAGGATGTACCGGTCAATTTCATCTTCACGCCGACCGCCGCGGGCGCGAAGCTCGAGGGCAGCGCCAAGCTCAACCGCCTGGACTTCGGAGCGGGACAGGGCGACTGGAAGAGCACCGAATGGGTGGCCGACGCCGTGAAAATAAGCTTCTCGCTGATATTGAAGCCTAAGTCCTGACATGCCGCCCGCATTCGGCGATGTCGCCGTGCCGCGCCCGCAATCAGCGAACCGGCAACTCGCGTGACTTTTGCACCGTGCGCAGCGCGAAGCTGGAGTGGACCCGCGCGACATTCGGCAATCGGGTCAGGTGCTGGCTGTGCAGCCGCTCGAAATCGGCGGTGTCGGCCAATACCACCCGCAACAGAAAATCATACTCACCCGACATGAGATAGCACTCCATGACTTCGGGGACCTTGCGCGCCGCCTCCTCGAACTCATGCAGGTGCGCCTGCTCCTGGCGGTCCAAGGTGATGTTGACGAAGACGTTCACGGGACAACCCGCCTTCTGCTGATTGATCAGCGCCGTGTACCCCTCGATGAAACCGGACTCTTCCAGGGCTCGAACTCGCCTGAGGCAGGCGGATTCGGACAGGCTGACGCTTTCGGCCAGTTGACTGTTGGTGATGCGGCCGTCGAGCTGCAAGGCCCGGACGATGGCGCGATCGTAGCGATCCAATTTCATGGTTGGGGCCCCTGATGAGGTTCGGCAGTTTCTTGCGCGAAATGGCTACACACCGCCGTATTCTGCCATTTATAGACCCTCACGGACTAGTTTTTGCAATTTTCCGATGCTGGGCTTCCGTAATCTAGCCGCACCCCACCCATCCAGCGGAGCGACAACAATGAAAATCGGCGTACCCAAAGAGATCAAGATTCACGAGTATCGGGTGGGCCTGGTGCCCGCGGGCGTTCGCGAGCTCGTCGACGCCGGACACCAGGTGCTCGTCCAGAGCGGCGCCGGGGCGGGCATCGGCTTCGAGGACTCGCACTATCAATCGGCGGGTGCGGCCATCGCGCAACGTGCCCAAGACATCTTCGCAACGGCCGATCTCGTGGTGAAGGTCAAGGAGCCGCAACTGGCGGAATGCAAGCAGCTGCGCAGCGGGCAGACCTTGTTCACCTACCTGCACTTGGCTGCGGACCCTGAACAGGCGCAGGCGCTGCTGGCCTCTGGAGCGACTGCGATCGCGTACGAGACCGTCACGGCGCCCGATGGCTCCTTGCCCCTGCTCACGCCGATGAGCGAGGTCGCGGGGCGCATGTCCGTGCAAGTGGGCGCCAACAGCCTGCAGAAAGCCAACGGCGGCTTCGGAGTGCTGCTCGGCGGCGTGCCCGGAGTGGCTCCCGCCAAAGTGGTGGTGCTGGGCGGAGGCGTTTCCGGCACTCACGCGGCGGAGATGGCCGTCGGGCTGCGAGCCGACGTGACCGTGGTCGACCGCTCGGTCAAGAGATTGCGGGAATTGTCTTCCATCTTCGGCAGCCAGTTGAAAACCGTGTACTCGACCGCTCACGCCATCGAGGAACTGGTGCGCGACGCCGACCTCGTCATCGGCGCCGTGCTCATCGCCGGCGCCGCGGCACCGAAGCTCGTGACTCGCGCCATGGTCAAGACGATGAAGGCGGGCGCGGTATTGGTCGATATCGCCATCGATCAAGGCGGTTGCTTCGAAACCAGCCGGCCCACCACTCATGCGGAGCCGACCTATGTTCTCGACGGGGTGATTCACTACTGCGTCACCAACATGCCCGGCGCCGTACCGCGCACTTCGACGTTCGCGCTGACCAATGCCACCTTGCCGTATGTGAGGGCGCTGGCCGATCACGGCTGGCAGCGAGCCATCGCCAACGACCCCGGCCTCGCGCGCGGCCTCAATGTTCACGCCGGCCAGCTGACGCACGAGGCGGTCGCGAGTGCGCTTGGGCTGAACTACCGAGCTTTTCTCGCCGCCTGAGCGGGGGCTCGGCGCGGTCATATTGGCCGAATGACGGGAGGCACCCGCCGAGAAGGGTAGGTAGCCGAAGGCCACGTCAAGGCAGCAGTGGCCTTCGGCTACCTACCCTTCCCTGTGGGTGTTCGCATTGGGCCGATGTACATCGGCACGTAGTTAGAGAGCAGTTCCGGCGCCTTTGGCGGCGTGGTGGAGAGCGGGACGAGAATTCGACCCGTTTCGGGGTGAGTTGCTACTGTACGATCGATCAATTACTCTGCGCACACGTCAGGTAGCCGCAGCAATCTAAGGGATCCACCATGGCGCGCAATCCGCGCTTCGATGTGTTATTCGAGCCGGTGCGCATCGGGCCCGTCACCGCACCGAACCGTTTCTATCAAGTGCCGCATGCCAGCGGCATGACCAACTCGCTGCCGCAGGTGCGCGCAAGCTTTCGCGAGACCAAGGCCGAAGGCGGCTGGGGCGTGGTGTGCACCGGCGCGGTATCGATACATCAGAGCTCCGATGACTCGCCGCTGCCCTTCGCCTCGCTGTGGGATGAGCGGGACATTCGCGCCCATGCCTTGATGACCGACGCCGTCCATCGGCATGGCGCGTTGGCCGGAGTGGAGCTGTGGCACGGCGGCGCCTGCACGCTGAACCGCACCAGCCGAATCGCGCCCCTGTCCCCGTCCGGCATGCCGTGGCTGTCGACCCACTTGGGGTTCATGGGCAATCTGCGTCCGCGAACCATGGACAATGCCGACATCCAAGATCTGCTTCGCTGGCAGGCCGCCGGGGCGCGGCGCGCCATGCAGGCGGGTTTCGATATCGTCTATGTGTATGCCGGCATGGGCTATCTGCCCTATGAGTTCCTGCTGCCCGAGTACAACCGGCGCACCGACGCCTACGGGGGCTCGATCGAGAATCGGGTGCGCCTGGTGCGTGAGCTGCTGGAAGTGACGCGCGACGCCGTGGGCGACAAGTGCGCCGTCGCGCTGCGCATCAGCCTGGAAGAACTGCGCGGCAGGCCGGGCAGGAATGCCGCGTCCGAGGCCCACGAGGTCGTGACCCTGCTGGCCGATATCCCGGATCTCTGGGACGTCAAAATGGACTCGAGCCCCACCGATTGCGCGCCCTCGCGGTTTTCCCCCGAGGGCAGCCACGAGCCCATCGTCAATTTCGTGAAGCAATTGACCAAGCGTCCGGTGGTGGGCGTGGGCCGCTTCACCTCTCCGGATGTAATGGTCTCCCAGGTGCGGCGCGGCATCCTCGATTTGATCGGCGGCGCCAGGCCCTCCATCGCGGATCCGTTTCTGCCGAATAAAATCAACGAGGGCCGAGAGCACGAGATCCGCGAATGCATAGGCTGCAATATCTGCATTTCGAGCTGGCACGATGGGGTGCCGGTACGCTGCACTCAGAATCCCACCGCGGGCGAGGAGTGGCGGCGCGATTGGCATCCTGAACGCTTCGCGCCGCCGGGGAGCGACTCCTCCGTGCTGATCGTCGGCGGCGGGCCCGCGGGGCTCGAGTGCGCCACCACGCTCGCCCGGCGCGGCTACACCGTGACGATTGCGGATTCGGCCAAGGAGTTCGGCGGCCGCCTGCGCTTCGAGACCGCGCTGCCCGGGCTCAAAACCTGGGGCCGAGTCGCCGATTGGCGCCTGGGGCAGTTGCGCGGCCGGCCGAACGTCAACCTGTATCCGGGCAGTGAGCTGGGCGTGGAGGACATTTTAGGGCTGGAGCACCGCCAGGTCGTCATCGCCACCGGCGCGCGCTGGACCAAGATGCTGTTTTCGACCTTGGAATTCCCGGTCGGCGAATTGGACGGACCGGCAGTCTATACGCCCGATGACCTTGCCGCCGGCGTCGTGCCGGCCGGCCCCGTCGTGGTGTTCGATTTCGACAATTACTACCTGGCGGGTGCCATCGCCGAGCAGCTGGCGAAGACGGTCGGCGATGTGAGCTATGTGACCACGGCGGGCAACGCCTCCGCCTGGACGTTCATGACCAATGAGCTGCCGCTGGTGCATCGCGCTCTGACGGCGGCCCATGTGCCGATTCATACTCTGCAGCGGGTCACGGCCTTCGACGGCGAGTCCGTCACCATCGCGGATGTGTACAGCGGCGCCGAGAAGCGCCTCGCCTGCCGCTCCTTGGTCATCGTCGGGGTGCGGACACCGCGGGAGGAGCTGTATCAAGCACTCCTCGCCCGAGGCCCGGATCTCGAGAAAGCCGGTATCGCCGCCGTGACGCGCATCGGCGATGCGCTCGCCCCGGGTGCCATAGTGCACGCGGTGCACAGCGGACACCGCTATGCGCGCGAACTCGACACGGTACCGGGAGCCGCGCCCTATACACGGGATTTCCCCGTATGACCGCCGCCCAATTGGAACGCACCCTGCCCTCGAGCTGGTATCGCAGCGCCGAAGTATTTCGCGTCGAGAAAGAACGCATATTCTGCCGCGAGTGGATTGCGGCTTGCCGCGAGGAGGAGCTGCCCAATCCCGGCGATTACAAGGTATTGGACGTGTTCGGTGAGAGCGTCTTGCTGGTGCGCAATCGCGAGGGTCAATTGCGGGCGTTCTACAATGTCTGCCGGCATCGCGGCTCGCGGCTGTGCCGCACCCCGGAAGAAATTCAGGCCTTGCAGGTCGCCCTCCCCGGAGGCATCACCGCCGGGCGCCTGATCGTGTGCCCCTACCACCAGTGGTCCTACGACCTCAACGGCGCACTGGTCGCCGCCCCGCACTTGAGCGCCGCCGAGGGCTTCAAAAAGCAGGACTACCACCTGTATCCGGTCGGCGTCGACTGCTGGGGCGGATTCGTCTTTTTGAATTTAACTCCGGCCGAGGCGAAACCTCTGGCCGCACAATTGGGCGGCATACCGGACCGCTTGCAGCGCTACCCGCTCGGCGATTTGGCCATCGGCGCGACGATTCAATATGAAGTCGCGGCGAACTGGAAAATCGTGTGCGAGAACTATAACGAGTGCTACCACTGCGCCGGAGTTCATCCGGAACTCTGCGCGGTGGTGCCTTCGTTTCGCGAGGCGGGCGGCGCCAACCTGGACTGGAACCGCGGCATCCCGCACCGCGACGGCGCCTACACATTCACGCACAGCGGGACGACGGCGCGGCGCGCCTTTCCCGGCCTGGATGCGGACGAGCAGGTACGGCACAAGGGTGAGCTGGTCTATCCCAATCTATTCCTGAGCGTGGCCTGCGACCATGTAGCGGCGTTCATCCTGCAGCCCCGCGGCGCCGAACGCACCGATATCACCTGCCATTTTCTGTTCGAGACCCATGAAATGGCCAAGCCCGGCTTCGATCCGTCGGATGCCGCCGATTTCTGGGATTTGGTCAACCGCCAGGATTGGGCGGTCTGCGCGGGCGTGCAGAATGGGATTCGCTCGCGCGTTCACGCCCAGGGCTACTTCGCGCCGATGGAGGATTGGAACCTCGACATCCGGCGCTACGTGACCGACCGAATCGTGGCCTTCGTCGGCGAGCAGCCGGCGTAACCTAGCCGCAGATCCTGCGCTTCGGTCCGGCGCGGCGGCCGACCGGCACACCGGCCGATACTCCGGCGGCCCATTCGGCCGCGCTTCGGTATACTGCCGAAAAAGGAAATAGAATGGCCAACAAGCGGCATGTACCCAAATTCCACCGCGCGACTCCCGCGGTGCGCCGCGAAGCATTGGTGGACGCCACTCTGCGCTGCCTCAAGCAATTCGGCCATGAAGGCGTGTCCGTACGCCGCATCAGCGCGGCCGCCGGCGTGTCCATCGGCTTGATCAACCATCACTTTCCGAGCAAATCGGGCCTGATCGCCGAAACCTACGAAACCATCGCTCTGTCCTTGCTGGAATCGATCCGCCTTCAGGCCGAAAACAAGGCGGTCTCGCCGCGCGAGCGGCTCAGCAATTTCTTCCGAGCCTCCTTCGCGCCCGAGATCCTCGATCCACAATTGTTCAACGTGTGGCTGGTCTTCTGGAGCATGGTGGCGCACTCGGCCGAAATACGCGCCGTGCACTTCAGCACCTATGGCAAATACCGGTCCGTCTTGGAGTCCCTGCTGGGCCAGCTCGTGGACTCCGGTGCGGCGCCGCCGTTCAAGGTGCGCCCGGCTGCCATCGCGCTGTCCGCCCTGCTCGACGGGTTCTGGGTCGAATTGAGCCTCAGCCCCACGGTTTTCAAGCCCCGCGAGGCCATCGCGATCTGCGAGGATTGGATCAACGCTCTTTGCCAGGGCGGTTTCCCGCGGCTTATGACGGCTCCCCGGGCCGGCAAGCCCGCCGCCGCGCCGAAACGCCGCAAGCCCTGAGAAGGCCGCGGCCGGCTGCCGGCCCGCGAAAGCCCGCATGGATCGCGCGTTCGCAAGGCCGTCCCGGCACGTCGGCTAGTGGCAAATGGCGGCTCTTGTTATACTACCGTTCAACAAGCGATACGAGAAAGAACCATGGTTGATTCGAAACCTCGTGACGCCGTGATCATCGGCGGCGGCCACAACGGGCTGGTGTGCGCGGCCTATCTGGCCGCCGCCGGCCTGAAAGTCACCGTGCTCGAAAGGCGCGGCGTGGTGGGCGGCGCGGCCGTGACCGAAGAATTTCACCCCGGCTTTCGCAATTCCGTGGCCGCGTACACCGTATCGCTGCTCAATCCCAAGGTGATCCGGGATTTGGACTTGCCGCGCCACGGCTTGCGCGTGGTGGAGCGCAAACTCTCCAACTTTCTGCCCCTGAACGATAACCAGTATCTGAAGATCGGCGCCGGCAAGACCGAACAAGAGGTGGCGAAGTTCTCCACGCGCGATGCGACGCGCCTCGCGGCCTATGGCGAGCGCCTCGATGTGATCGCCGACGTGCTGCGCGACCTGGTGCTCGAGACTCCGCCCAATGTCACCGCCGGCGGCTGGCTGGACGCGCTGCCTGAATTGCTGCGCGGCGCGCGCTTGGGCAAACGGATCGCCAAGCTCGACATGCCCATGCGCCGCGAACTCCTCGACCTGTTCGTCAAATCCGCGGGAGACTACTTGGACGCCTGGTTCGAAAGCGCGCCCATCAAGGCGGCCTACGGCTTCGACGGCATCGTCGGCAATTATGCCAGCCCCTATGCGGCCGGCTCCGGCTATGTGCTGCTGCATCATGTGTTCGGCGAGGTCAATGGCAAGAAGGGCGCCTGGGGACATGCGATCGGCGGCATGGGCGCCATCACCCAGGCCATGGCCAAGGCCGCCGCCGAGCGCGGCGTGGAAATTAGAACCGCGAGCCCCGTGCGCGAAGTGCTGGTCGAAGCCGGCCGCGCAGTGGGCGTGGTCACCGAGAAGGGCGAGGCCATTCGAGCGCGCACGGTCGTGTCGAATTTGAATCCGAAACTATTGTACGGATCGCTCATCGACCCGGCGGCGCTGCCGCAGGATTTTCGCGAGCGCATCAGCCACTGGCGCTGCGGATCGGGCACCTTCCGCATGAACGTTGCACTGTCGGAGCTGCCCGACTTCACGGCCCTGCCCGGCCGAGCGCTCGCCGAGCATCACACCTCCGGCATCATCATGGCGCCCAGCCTTGCCTACATGGACCAAGCCTATCTCGATGCCAAGGCCGGCGGCTGGTCGCAGCGGCCCATCGTCGAGGTCCTGATCCCTTCGACGCTGGATGACGGCTTGGCCCCTCCGGGACAGCACGTGGCCAGCCTATTCTGCCAGCACGTCGCTCCGGTGCTGCCCAATGGGGCTTCCTGGGACGATCATCGCGAGCAAGTCGCGGATGTCATGATCGATCTCGTCAACAGCCACGCGCCGAATTTCAAGGCCTCGGTGCTCGGGCGGCAGATCATGAGCCCGCTCGACCTCGAGCGCACCTTCGGGCTGATCGGCGGCGACATTTTCCACGGCGCCCTGAGCTTGGACCAAATGTTCTCGGCGCGGCCGATGCTGGGCCACGGCGACTATCGCGGGCCTTTGCCGGGGCTGTACATGTGCGGATCGGGCACGCATCCGGGCGGCGGCGTGACCGGGGCGCCCGGCCACAATGCAGCGCGCGAAATCATCGCCGACTTCCGGCGCGGGCGCGTGAAACGGGCTTGACGCAGTCCACGCACCGGCTCGGATTCGCTTTCGTCACCGCTTCCGCCGTGGCCTGGAGTACGGCGGGACTCTTCACCCGGCTGATCTCGGCGGACGCCTGGACCATGCTGGCGTGGCGCGGCATTCTGGGCGCGCTGAGTCTGGCCGTGGTGCTCACCCTGATGCCGCGGCAAGGCCGTTGGCGGGCACTGCGCAATCTGGGCTGGCTGGGTTGGCTGTTCGTGCTGCAATCCTCGGCGGGCATGATTTTCTTCTTGATGGCGCTCCGGCATACCACCGTCGCCCATGTGGCGGTGATTTACGCCACCGCTCCCTTCCTCGCCGCGGCGCTCGGCTGGCTGGCGATGCGCGAGCGGCCCGGCGCCGGCGCCGCGGTGTCCAGTCTCATCGCTCTGGCGGGCGTCGCGGTCATGGTGGGGCTCGGAGGCGACGGCGGGTTGAGCGGCGATCTGTTCGCACTCGGCATGACCCTGACCATGGCCGTCGCCATGGTGGTGGCCAGGCGTTTTCCCGACATACCTTTTTTGCAGGCATCCTGCCTGTCGGCGCTGCTCAGCGGCCTGATTTCCATCCCCTTCGGCGCACCCCTTGGTGTATCGAGTCACGATCTCATGCTGCTCGCGCTGTTCGGCGTGGCCGTTTTCTCGATCGGCCTGCCTCTGTTCACGCTCGGCGCTCGGCTGCTGCCGCCCATCGAAACGGCCCTCATCGGAGCCTTGGACGCGCCGCTGGCGCCGCTATGGGTGTGGCTGGCGTTCAAGGAAACACCGAGCGCCGCCACGCTGATCGGCGGCGCGATCGTGTTCGCCGCGGTGGGCTTTCATGTGGTCCTGGGATCCTCGGCTGCGATCGCCAGGCCCGCGGTGGCGGAGTAAAGGGCGCCGACGGCATGGTCTCGCGGCTATGTCTGCGCTATACCTCGATCCCTTGGCCCTTGAGGTATTCATCGTACGTGCCCCTGAAATCGGTGATTTGACCGCCGGCGCGAAGCTCGATGATGCGGGTGGCGAGGCCGCCCACGAACTCGCGATCGTGCGACACGAATATGAGCGTGCCGGGATAGTGCTCGAGGCCGATTTGCAGGGACTCGATGGTTTCCATGTCCATGTGATTGGTAGGTTCGTCCATGAGCAGCACATTGGGCTTGGTCAGCATCAGCTTGCCGTAAATCATGCGGCCCTTCTCGCCGCCGGACAGCACCTTCACCGACTTCTTGGTCTCCTCGCCCGAAAACAGCAGCCGGCCCAGCGTGGCGCGGACGATCTGGTCGTCGTCGGCCTTGCCCGTGTACTGCGACATCCAGGAGAACAAATCGATCTTGTCGTCGAACTCGGCCTGAGGGTCCTGCGGCATGTAGCCCGGTTGCGCGTTCTCGACCCACACGATGCGCCCGGCCGTGGGCCGCAATTCTCCGGCGAGACAGCGCATCAGCGTGGTCTTGCCGACGCCGTTGGGGCCGATGATGGCGACTGCGCTCGCCGCCTTCGACGTTGAAGGTGACATTGCTCAGCACCTGTTTCATCCGAGCCCGGATAGCTGAATGATCAGCTTCTCCACCGATACCGCCGAGCGATACAGTTTCTTGCCCTGCTCGAAGCGGATGTAGGGGTTCTGCCGCGAGGAGGGCCTGATCTCCTCGATCTTGATTTTCTCGAGCTGCTTCTTGCGCGAAGTCGCCTGACGCGCCTTGGACGCGTTCGCGGAAAAGCGCCGCACGAATTCCTGCAGGTCGGAAATCCGGTCCTTGGCCTTGGCGTTCGCGGCTTCGACGCGCGCCCGCGCCTGCACCGAGGCCAGCATGAAGTCGTCGTAGTTGCCCGGATAAATCTTCAGCTGCTGGAAATCCAGATCCGCGACGTGCGTGCACACCTGATTCAAGAAGTGCCGGTCGTGGCTGATGATCACCATGGTGGCGTCGTAGTTGTTGAGCGCGTTTTCGAGCCAGCGGATGGAATTGATGTCGAGATTGTTGGTCGGCTCGTCCAGCAGCAGCACATCGGGTCGCGAGAACAGCGCCTGCGCGAGCAGCACGCGCAGCTTCAGGCCGGGGGGCACTTCACGCATCGGCCCGTTGTGCCGCGATTCGTGAATGCCGGCATCGGTGAGGATGCTGGCCGCCCGCGCCTCGGCATCGTAGCCGCCGTATTCGGCGAACACGCCCTCGAGCTCGGCCGCCTTCATGTAGTCCTCGTCGGTGGCGTTCGGATCGGCATAGATGCGGTCGCGTTCCTGCATCGCACTCCACAATTCCACATGGCCGCGCATGACCACGTCGAGCACGCGCTCGTCTTCATAGCCGAACTGGTTCTGATTCAGCTTGCCGAGACGCATGCCGGCCTGCAGCATGACATCGCCGGCACTCGCCTCGAGGTCGCCGCCCAGCACCTTCATGAGCGTGGATTTGCCGGAACCGTTGGCGCCGATCAGGCCGTAGCGGTTACCGTCGGAGAACTTGACCGTGACCTGCTCGAAGAGCGGCTTGGCGCCGAATTGAACGGCGACATTGGAAGTGGAAAGCATGTTTATCCAATCAACTAAGTACGGCCTGTTCGGGCCGCGGTTGCACTAAATGGGGGTACTCGGATGGAGTCGCGTCCTCAGGCGTGCGGCTCCCCAATCCGGCGCCCGTATTCTAACACAGGCGGCATTGCCGCGGAAAAACCGACTTTTTGGACGTCCCGGCCCATTTACGGATTCGATTGAAGGGCTCAAAACCACTACATTTTCAAGCTTTTTGGGGTCTGGAAATTATGCGCTGCCGAGCACAGATTCGTAGTGCAGTACCGTGGGAAACGGGTCGTAGTATTGATGGAGCAACTTCTTCCAATCTTGGTATCGCGCGGACTTCCGGAACCCCTCTTCGTGCGCGGCGACATTCTCCCAACGGACGAGAAGAAGATAGTGGTCGTCGCGCTCGAGGCAGCGCTGAAGTTCATGCGAAATATAGCCCGGCATGGATGCGATGATGGCCTGCGCCTCACGGAATGCCAGTTCAAATGCCGCGGACTGTCCCGTTCGGATCTGCAAGGCTGCTGATTCAAGAATCATCGTAGTTCAGTGCGCCCGGTTGAATTCAATCGCCATGATAACCCTTTGAGTCGGCGCCATGGAGGGGCGGTCACGACCGAGGCTGCGAATACGTGATGGCACGGAGTGCCGAGGAGACCGCGGCGCCGATTCTGGAACGGTTCGATTACGATGAATCCGTCACGGTTCGCGCGGCTTTGGTCTTTCGCATAGAGGAGCCGAACCATTGGACATTAAGCGGTGCAGAAGGGATTTAGGGAACCAGTACACAGAAATCGAGCTGGAACTGCGAACTTCGCAATACAAATTCGCCTCCTTTGCCTCTACCGTTGAACAATGGAAACTTCGGCTACGAACGTCGCATTTTAAAAAAAGGTCATGTTGGCGCCATGTTCCTGACCCGCCTCAGTGTTTCGGCTCGGTTCCTGCTGGTCCTGGCGATGGGATTCATTTTCCAGGCCGGCGTCTCCGTCGCATCGCTGATGGATCTGAAGAATTCGCTGATGCAGGACCGGATCAGCGAAGTGAAGAATCTACTCGACGTCGGCTACAGCACAGTAGCTCTTTACTACGATCAGTCTCGCAAGGGCCTGATGACCGATGCGCAGGCCCGCCGAGCCGCAGTGATTGCCCTGCGGGCTATGCGTTACGATGGGAAGAATTACTATTGTATCTGGGACCTGAACGGCACGGGAGTTGCCCATGGAGGCAGACCGGAGCTGGAGGGTAGGACGTTTTTGAACTCGCCGGATGCGAAGAAAAATCCCGTCGTCGCCAGCATGGTGAGCCAGTTGCTCGAGGTGGCGAAGAGCGACAAGAAGGAAGGCACCATTTCCTATCGCATTCCGAAGGCCGGCCAGACCATCCCCCTGGAAAAAATCGCGTATACGCGTCTGTTCGAACCTTGGGGTTGGTCGATCAGCACCGGTGCCTACATCGATGACATCGAGAACACGTTTCAAGCCAGGGCACTATCGGCTTTATGGGTGTTCATCTGCCTGATTGCCGTGGCCAGCGTCATTACATTCATCATCGGGCGTGACCTGGCCGAGGCGATGAATCGTCTGTCCACTCGGGTCACCAGCGTTGCAAAGGGCGAATTGGACGGTGACGTGCCGGACATCGAGCGAGTCGACGAAGTCGGGACAATGGCGCGCGCCCTGCTGATATTGCGCGACACCAGCCGCGAAGCGGCGGAGCTCAGGCTCGACCAACTGACGGGGCTGCCCACTCGCAAGCTGCTCATGGATCGACTCAGATGGGCCAAGACACACAGTGCGCGCAGCGGCACCTACGGCGGGCTCATGCTAATCGACATGGACAAGTTCAAGGCGCTCAACGACACGCATGGACATGACCTTGGCGACATGTATCTGCGCGAAGTTGCGCGGCGGCTGACGGCTAGTTTGCGGGAAGGCGACACCGTAGCGCGCCTCGGCGGGGACGAATTCGTCATGGTGCTCAGCGATATCGGCCATACCGAGAAGGAGGCGGCCGGCGTCGCCGAAATGATCGGCACGGAATTATTGGCATTGCTCAACCAGCCACACCAGCTCGGTAACGTTACCCACGTCGGTGGAGCCTGCATTGGCATTACGCTGTTCAAGGGGGATGGCGCTACCCCCGATGTATTGCTGAAGCAGGCGGATCTAGCCATGTACAAGTCCAAGGATTCCGGCCGCAACGTCTGCCGATTCTTCGACCCGCAAATGGAAACGTCCGAACAGGAACGTGAGGCGCTCGACAAGGAGCTGCGCCAGGCCCTGGTCGAACAGCAATTTGCGCTTTACTACCAGCCGCAAGTTGGACCCGACGGCGAACTCACGGGCGCTGAAGCCCTGGTGCGTTGGGAGCATCCGAAGCGGGGTGTTGTACTGCCGAGCGAGTTCATTCCCTCAGCCGAAGAAAGCGGTTTTATCCTGCCGTTGGGTCAATGGATCCTCCAATCGGCGTGCAGGCAGCTGGCCGAGTGGGGCTCGCAGCCAATGACCGCCGAATTCAGGCTTGCCGTTAACGTCAGCGCAAGTCAGTTTCGGCAGGGCGAATTCGTGCAGCAGTTAGTTTCGACGCTGCGCAGGACCGGCGCCGATCCCAATCGACTGACGCTGGAGCTGACCGAAAGCGTGTTGCTCCACAACGTAGAGGAAGTCATCGAGAAGATGGCGGCGTTGAAAAAGGTGGGCATAAACTTCGCGCTCGACGATTTTGGAACTGGTTATTCCTCGCTGTACTACTTGAAGCGCTTGCCCTTGGATCAGCTGAAGATCGACCGGTCGTTCGTACGCGATGTGCTGACCGACCCGGGAGACGCTGCGATCGCAAAGACAATCGTGGCATTGGCCCAGACTCTCGGATTGGAAGTCATTGCAGAGGGCATTGAAACACCTGAGCAGCAGATTTTTCTGACCAACGCGGGTTGTAAGCATCACCAAGGCCACCTCTTCAGCCGCCCGCTGCCGGTACAACACTTTGAGCGATTCGCTTGGCATGGGGAGCCGATTAGGCCACTGCTGAAAGCGATCGGCTGATTGTCCGGCAAGCTGCCGCCGTTGCAAGACTCCAGGCCTGTGGCGCGCGGCGCTGAAGGCCGTCTGCCGCACGGTCGCCGCGTTTCAGCGGCACAGGGCGGGACGCCGAACCTGAGGCTTCTTGCTGCACCGCAGGCGCTAGCGCTAAGAGCGTGGTTGTGAAGGCGGAGGCGGCTGTGAAGGCAGATAAGACCAAGGCGCTCGAAATGTTCAACGCAGGGGAAGGTGGATTCCGGGACGGCGACCTCTATGTATTCTGCGCCGATATCAGCGACGGCGCGCCGCCGCTGAGACTCCGATGCTACAGCGGCGACACTACAAACGGCAGAACAACTCCAGTGCTACCGGTCCAAGGGACTTTTGACGTTTGTCGCCAACGCAACCTCGCGTCGCTCAACCTCATCGTTAGACGCCGGGCGCCCGAATTTGCCGCTCGGTAAGTCTCACGGTATCGTACTAGTCCATGAAGGCTGCCATATCCAGTGACATCGAGATCATGGGGGGTACACCCTGCCTGAGCGGTACCCGTGTTCCGTTTCAGACGCTTCTAGATTACCTCGAGGCTGGAGATTCTCTGGACGTCTTTCTTGATGATTTTCCGAGCGTTTCCCGGGAGCTGGCGGTAACGGCCCTTCAACAGGCCGGGGATTTGGCGCTCGCCCATGCGCGTGTTGCTTGATGAATGCCTGCCTAGGCGACTGCGATCCGAATTAACCGATCACCATGTCCAGACGGCCGCCCAAATGGGCTGGGCTGGCGTTAAGAACGGCAGCTGCTTCAGAAGGCCGCCTCAGAATTCGACTGCTTCGTCACGGTCGATAGGAATCTACAGTTTCAGCAGCACATCGGCACTTTACCGGTAGCCGTTCTAGTGATGCGGGCGCGAGGCAACCGTATCGAAGATCTACTACCCCTGATGCCGGAAGTGCGCCGTGCACTGGCTGAGATTGCTCCACGAGAGCTGAGGGTGGTCGGCGTCTAACAGTTCGAGCGATCGCGAGGTCGCGTCTTCGGTGAGCCAAGGAGGGAGTAGATGATTGGGATAAAGCAGCTTCGTTGGTCGTCGGCGCAACCTCGCGTCGCTCAACCTCGAGCGGCCACGCGTCGTAGCTTCGTTGAGCGTCGGAGGGACTCGATGAATCTCGATAAAGTAGCTTCGGCTGGGTCTACGCTGCCGCGTGCCGCTCAACTTAGACGTTAGGTCCTATCTAATTCACCTCAGACTGATGCGTCGCGGAATGCCTTGAGCACCGCATTCATTCGTGTCTGCCATCGACTACCCTGCGCGGCACTGTACTGGCGGGTGCCGCAATTGCGTGCGCGCCTGATAGTTCTTCTTGGGGCTTTGACGCCGGCTATTGCGATTATCACCACACAGCCGCCGACACTCTCGACAAGGTTGATCCGGCAAACCTGCAGAGCCAGGTTGCAGCCATGGGTGTCCTGGCCTACTACCTCGCGGAACTGCCGTCATGCCTGCCGCGGATTCCGGTGCCGGTGCGCCGCCGCTGACGATCGGCCGATGCTACTGAATTCAAAATGTCCGATTGAACCAGGATGCTACGGTTTGGGTGTACCCCAGTACCCGACGTCCAAAGTTTATCCCGATCGCATCCGACGGCATCGCTACCGCAGAGGCCCATATTTGAACGCATCCGATGATCAGCGTGACGATTAGGGCATAAATGGCCAACCGCCAATTATGGCGAGCTTGACGGGCGGACAGCTGCACTTGAAAGTCCGCCAGTGTCTTTTCAAATCGTCTTCGATCCTCCTCGAGCGCGTTTGCCTTTTCTTCAACAAAATGTCCGGGCGGGTCAACGCCAGGCTCATAGGCAAAAAATCTGGAGCATTGCCGAGAGCGATCTATTACCTCCTGGGCAGGATCAACGGCGGAAATGCGTTTCGCTTCCCGCACGGCGATTATCTCACGAGGTAGATTTGCAGCTTGGCGATAGCAGCCTATTTCCCCCTTGATGACGGCGTTTGTTTCATCCGGAACGAACTCAAAGGACTCGCTGGGGTTCTTTCGAAATACGGTGTCGGCCTCGTGATTACCTTCGTGCGCGCGCCATCCTCCATTTTGCATTCGCGCTCGCCTGGATAGATACCCGCAGTCAACACATCGTACGGCGTCCACTGATTTGTTCTCCAGTCAACCCAACGTGATGGGGCCGCTAATTTATCATTGTCCAGCCTGGCGTCGCGAGCGCGGCTTCCCGGCCGATGCGCCGGGATTCGTATACTGGTTCGACATCGACGTGGTTACGGTGCGTAGGGCAACCGGTACACTGGCAGACTGCGAATCCACAACACGGCGATCATCTGTGCGTACACTCATTGCGTTTCTGTGGCTTTCTGCCTCGCTGGTACTCCCTTGCGAGCCTTCGTTTTGCGCCGACGCGGGGCCGCTCGCCATCTCGGTACCGGAGGGATTCGAGGGGCCGATCCGCAGTGAGGAGGATGGGGGTGTGACGATCGCGTGGGTCAGACGCCAGCCGGGTATGGACAGCGGCACGTTGCTGCAGGTCTCCGCGGTCGACGTGGGTACATCGCTGGATGGTATTTCGCCCGCGCAGCAAGCCGAGGGCGCGAGGCATTATCTGCTGGAGTTCGTCAACGGCATTGGGCAAAGACGAAGGAACTTCGAACTGGGCGATATCGAGCAGGTATCTCTAGCCGGCCTGCCGGCCGCGCGCGTACGGTGGACCGGGAGCGTCGGCGACAAGGCCGCGATTGGCGTCATGTATTGCGTCCTGGTGGGTCACTCAGTCGTCAGCCTCCACACCCAAGACATCGGGTCTACGATCACGCCTGCGATGTACAGCGCGATGAGCGCGATCGAGCACGTGCGCGTACGTTGAGACGGCAAGGCCGCCAAGATTTTTGCTGAAACGAAGCCGCGAGCGAATATGCTGATTGTTCGTGAATAATGCAGGCTATGGCACGATCTCGACGGGTGTCTTGCCCGCGGTCAGATTCCACAGATCTTGCAAATCCTCGTCGGACAGAGCAATGCACCCGTTGGTCCAATCGCGTGTTTTGTAATAGGAGACTGGCTTGGTGGGCCGATTAGGCTCTCCATGGATGAAGATATCCCCGCCGGCAGGGAAATGCAGAGCGGAGGATCGCTTCAAGTCCGCGGGGCTTGGGTAGGAAATGTGCAGCGCCTTGAAGTAATGGCTGTGCTCCTGGCGAAAATCGATGACGTAGCTACCTTCCGGCGTGCGAAAGTCCCATTGACGCTCTTTGGCGCCGGTCGGACTGAGGCCCAGCGCGATGCGATAACTGCGCAGCGGATAATTGTCGTGCAGTAAGTAGAGTTTTCGTTCGTGTTTGACAATGAGAATGGCATCCGCGCGCGGCGTGGGCGGGATCGACCGAGCGGGACTTTGTTCGCAAAACCCGAATAACAGTACGACACTCAGCGCTGTGAGCCGGGAACCGGCAGCAAGACAGGCGGGAATGCCGCCCCTCCCAACAGGGCGTGGATGAGCGCGGTTCGGAGCGTGAGTAAACATAACCTTGCAGATAGCCACTCGTGATTCAATTGCAGGTACCTTAGCCAAACTGAGGCTTGCGAAACCTAGGCATGGATCGCAATTGAGCGCAAAAGCTTTGGCCGCATCGCGCCGTCCCGATGAAATGAGTCACACATCACGGAGCTCAATCAAACACGCCCCTCGGCAAACGCCGCGGTGGCGAGCAGGGGAGCGAGGAGGGGCTACGGCCGCAACGGCCGTGGGGCAGTCCGTACGGCGTTGAAAAATGCCGGCGGAAACTATTCCGCGTATGTGCCGGATCTGCCGGGATGCATTGCAACCGGGGACACGCTTGCAGCTACCGCTATTGACGCTGCGCTTCGACGGTCTTTGGGCGGCAAACCCACGAGCGTCAAAGCCTGATATATTGAGAAGAGGCGGTCGGGAAAACAATAAAAGATCAGGGATGACAATGCCAAAATTACTTGCAGCGTTAGCGCTCTGCGTTTTTTCGCCTATTTGTTGGAGTGCCCCGCCGGATGCGACGGCCTACCAAATCACCGTGGATCATGCCGGCGCGACCACCTCGGGAGGCGTGCTCGCGCTGCAGTTGGCGCCGCGCTGGACGGTGACGCTGCCCGCTGCAAGCGCTTATCCCCTCATTGTCGGCACAAACGTATATGCGGTTGCCAACGGACTGCTCTATGCATTCGACGTGCAGACGGGCGTCGCAGTATGGGGTCCGACGCAGGTGCCTTCCGCCATCGGTGCCACGTATGACGGCGGCAAGATCTTCGTGGTCAGCACTGCCGGACTGCTCAGTGCGTTCGATTCCGCAACCGGAACGCCCGGCTGGAGCGTGCAGTGGATGACACCGTCGTCATCGGTTCGGCGAGCGGCATCCTGTATGGGGTCAATGAGCAAAGCGGCCATGTGACCTGGCAGGTGAATACCGGACAGGCCATACCGCCTGGCGTCGAATGGTTCGGTACGCCGTACGGCCTCGCGATCGCCCAGGGAGTGCTCATCGTCCCCGCGGGCTCGGAATTGTTTGCTTACTCGATTTTCGGTCCGCCGGCACCTACCAACGCCGCCGCAGCCGCCGGCATTGGTGCCGTGCAGCTGACGTGGACTGCAGCGTCCGGCGCCACGTCTTACGATGTTTACGTAGCGACTTCGCCCGGAGCCGAGCCTGTAAATCCCACTCTGACGGGGGTTGCAGCTGCAGCCACCAGCGTCACGATGACCAATTTGACACCCGGCACGCGCTACTATTTCACAGTAAAGACCATTGCGTCGGCCGGTATCAGCGCGGCCTCCAATGAGGCGACGGCGATTCCAGTCGCGCCCATGCCGGCTTCCAACTTGACGGCAATCGCGGGCAGCGCGGACGTGCAGCTGGCCTGGTCGGCCTCGATCAATGCCGCGAGCTACAATGTCTATGTGGGCACCTCCGTCGGTGGCGAGGCATCGATCGCGGTCATGACCTCCATCACGTCGACAAATGCCACGCTGACCGGACTTACCCCGGGGACAAGCTATTACTTCACGGTCAAGGCCGTTACCAACGGCGCGACAAGTGCAGCGTCGAACGAGGCAGCCGCGATTCCGCTCGTCACCGCACCGCCTGCGTCTTTCGCGGCCACTGCTGCCGTTGGCGGCGCTGCTTTCACCTGGGTCGCCTCCCCGGGGGCCACCAGCTACCAGCTCTACATCGGAACGGCGGCGGGTGCCGAATCCGCAAGTCCGTCTCAAAGCGGAATCACTGGAACAGCCGCCACCATTTCCAACCTCAGCGGGGCGATAACGTACTATGCAATTCTGCGCTCGGTCGCGGGCGCAGTGGCGAGTGGACCGTCGAACGAAGCGTCGTTCACGGCGTTAAGATTCCCCGCGCCTCAGAACCTCGTGGTAACGCCGGGCGTCGGACAGATCGCGGTGAGCTGGAATGCATCGCCGGGAGCGACAGGATATTCCGTTTACCTTGGAACCTCCGCGGGCGGCGAGAATGCAACTCCCGCACAAACAGTCCCGGGTTTGCAGACGGTATTCAAGGGGCTTACCACCGCCTCGACCTACTACTTCTACGTGCAGGCGACCACTGGCAATGGACCCAGTCTGCCTTCAGCGGAAGTTTCCGCCATGCCAGAGGCGCCGGCCGGCCCTACGAATCTCGCTGCAACGGGTGGGATGAGCGAGGTCACGTTGACGTGGAGCGCATCGTCGGGCGCGACTTCGTACAATGTCTACCAGGGAACAACCGCCGGTGGTGAATCATCCACGCCCGTACAGACCGGCATCACCGGACTCAGTACCGCGATTTCCGGTCTCGGCACCGCCACTCAATACTACTACGTGGTGCGTGCCGACACCGCAGACGGCACCAGTGTCGCGTCCAACGAGGCGTCAGCCACCACGTCGGCTGCTGCTGCTGCGACGAGTGGTCATAGTGGCGGCGGCGCGATCGACCGCTGGAGCGTCCTGGCGCTGGCCCTGCTTGCGATGGCACGACTGCGGTCGAAACGGTGCGGTGTGCCGGCACAGTTACCCCGTGGGTCGTATCACTCGACCGCCCTCGCGGATCTGCCGCTCAAGGACTGAGCGGCGATACTCCGAACAGGCGCGCGTGCGCCCACCCGATGAACAGCGCGTAGACCGCGAGCCCGAGCACGACGGCGATGGCGTCGTTCCAGGGTCCCGGCGGTGCAGTTGGCGGCGCCCGGGGCGCCGAGCGGCGCTTCAAGGAGATTCGATCCGCCACGGCCCAGGCCAAGAACCCGCCGAACAGGATTACATCCGCCAAGGAACCATTGGCGAGCAAGTGCGCCAGGGCCCAGAATTTGATTGCGGCCAACATCGGATGCTTGGCCGCGGTCTTGATGCGTCCCGGCAAGTAGGCTGCGAAAGCCAAGGGGAAAACGGGCAACATGATGAGCAACGCCACGTGGCGCAGCCATAAGGGCGGTGAATAGAGAACCACCGGCGCCTGGCGCGCCAAGCCAAACCCGTAGCAGATCAACACGAAGCCCACCAACGAGATCAGCGCATACAGTCCCTTCCAAGCACCCTCGCCCAGCCGCTGGATGGTTCGAGCGCGCAACGACGGCGAGACGATGACGATCGAATGCACGCCGAGAAACAACACCAATCCCGCGATCAGAAGCGGCATGGGACCGCCCTCACTTCTTGCCGCGTGGTTTGCGGCGTACTGCCTTCACCGCGGCGCGACGGGAGCCGGACTTGACGGTTTTGGGCTTCACGGCGTTGCGCTTGACTCCCTTCGTGCGCGCACTCTGCTTGCCGCGCTTGGCCGCAACCTTAGTCTTCTTGGTTTCCTTATGTCTTCTTGCCTTCCTTAGTCTTCGCAGACTTCTTGGACTGCTTGACTCGTTGGCCGCGCGCGGCGGCCGGCTTCGCCTTGAGACTGCGCGGCGGGCGGCGCGCGCGGCGGGTTTCTTGGCAGCCATCGCGCGTTTGGCTTTGACCGCCTTCTTGGCCGGCGCCGCGACCGTTGCCGTTGCCGTTGCCGCGCCTTCGCCGCGCAGCTGCTCGAGTATGCCCGGATTCTCCAGCGTCGACATGTCCTGGGTGATCTCCTCGCCGCGGGCAATCGAGCGCAGCAAACGGCGCATGATTTTGCCCGAACGCGTCTTCGGCAGATTGTCGGTCAGGCGGATCTCATCGGGCTTGGCGATGGGGCTGAGCTGCTCGCCGACCCAGGCGCGCAGTTCTTCGATCAGTGACTTTCGCCGCCGCTCCTTGCGGGCGCGGCACATTCAGCACCACATAGGCGAAGACGGACTCGCCCTTGATGTCATGCGGCTTGGCTGACCACCGCGGCTTCCGCCACCCGCGGGTGCGCCACCAGCGCCGATTCGATTTCCATGGTGCCGAGCCGGTGGCCGGCGACGTTCAGCACATCGTCGATGCGGCCCATGATCCAGTAATAGCCATCCTTGTCGCGGCGCGCCGAATCGCCCGCCACGTAGTAGCGATTCTGGAACTTCTCCCAATAGGTCCTCAGATACCGCTCGTTGTCGCCCCAAATCGTGCGCAGCATCGAGGGCCAGGGCCGCGTGATCACCAGGTAGCCGCCGCCGTCGGGCGTTGCGACGGGCCGGCCTTCGTCATCGACGATGTCGGCGAAAATACCGGGCAGCGGTTTGGCGCAAGACCCGGGTTTGGCCGGCGTGACGCTCGGAATGGGCGTCATCATGGTGGCGCCGGTCTCCGTCTGCCACCAAGTATCGACGATGGGACAGCGCCCGGCGCCGATGACCTTGTAGTACCACATCCAGGCTTCCGGATTGATGGGCTCGCCGACGCTGCCCAGCAGGCGCAGCTTGCGCAAGTCGTACTGGGCCGGAATGGCATCGCCCAATTTCATGAGGGCCCGGATCGCGGTCGGCGCCGTGTAGAGAATGGTGACGCCCTGCGTTTCGCAGATCTTCCAGAAGCGGCCGCCGTCGGGAAAGGTCGGCGCGCCCTCGTACATCAGGATGGTGGCGCCGGCCGCCAGGGGCCCGTAAGCGACGTAGGTATGTCCGGTGACCCAGCCGACATCGGCCGTACACCAAAACACATCGTCTTCCTTCAGATCGAATACCCAGCGCGTGGTCATCTTCGCATTGAGCAGGTATCCGGCGCTCGAATGCTGGATGCCCTTGGGCTTGCCCGTCGATCCCGAGGTGTAGAGCAGGTACAAGGGATGCTCCGCATCCACCCATTCGGGTTCGCAGGCGGCGCTCTGTCCGGACACCGCGTCGTGCCACCAGATGATCGCGGCCGGCGCGCATGGGGCAGTCGCCGCCCGTGCGGCGGTACACGATGACGCTTTGAACGCTGGGGCAGCCGTCGGCCAGCGCCTTGTCCACCGCGCGCTTCAGTTCGACGGCATGGCCGCCGCGCCAGCCGCCGTCGGCGGTGATCACGAGCTTGGCGCCCGCATCCTCGATGCGGTCCTTGACGGCGTTGGCGGAAAAGCCGCCGAAAACCACCGAATGCACGGCGCCGATGCGGGCACAGGCCTGCATGGCGATCACCGCCTCCGGAATCAGCGGCATGTAAATGACGACGCGGTCGCCGCGGCCGATGCCGGCGGCCTTGAGCGCGTTGGCGAAACGGCACACCTCGCCGTGCAGCTCGGCATAGGTCAGCTTGCGCACATCGCCGGGCTCGCCCTCGAACACGATGGCGATCTTCCCGCCCCGCTCGCGCAAATTCACATCCAGGCAATTGTGCGAGACATTCAGCCGCCCGTCGGTGAACCAGCGGTAGTTGGGCGCGTGGTCCGAGTCCAGAGCCACGGTAAACGGCTGCTGCCAATCGATTTCGGCGCGCGCCAAATCGGCCCAGAAACCGACATAGTCGCGCTCGGCCTTGGCGTACATCGCCTGCAGTTCGCCCGCCTTGAGCGCGGCATTCTTGCGAAATTGCGCAGACGGCGGAAATACACGGTCTTCCTGCAGCACGGATTGAATGTCTTTTTCGGCCATGGCCCGCCCCCCGCGGCTTTGAATTAGCGATAGGTTCGCATGTTACGCGGCGGCGGCGATGCGCCGCGCCTGCTGTCGCAAAATATTGCCGAACCCATGCGTATCAAAAAAGCAGTCGAGCCCGGCGCTGTCCGGCCGCCGCGGCTTCAGATCATCGAGTGTCGCCTCGAGCGGCATGTCGCAGACGATGCCGGTCAGGCGCCGCGCCAGATAGGCCGCCTCCTTGTGGGCGAGCAGTCTGGCGGCGACGGCGGCGGCGCCGCGCAGCTTCATCGACGGTATCCGGTCGAGATTCGCATACAGCTCATCGAGCGACCCGAATGCCGCGAACAGCAGCGCCGCGGTCTTTTTGCCGACCCCGGGCACTCCCGGAATATTGTCCACGCTGTCGCCGGTCAGCGCCAAGAAATCCGCGATGAGCTCGGGCGTCGCGCCGAACCGCGGCTCGATGTCGTGATAGTGATAGCGAGTGTTGCCGCTGTAGTCCCAAAACACATCGCCGTCGCGGATGAGCTGCGAGAGATCCTTGTCCCGCGTCACCAGCACATTGCGCAGGCCCGCGGCGCGCGAACGCGCAGCCAGCGTGCCGATGATGTCGTCCGCTTCGTACTCCGCGCTCGCGAATTCGGCAAGACCCATGTGCCGGCAAAACTCCCGGCACAAGGCGAATTGCCGCTCCAAGTCGGCGGGCGGCGCGTCGCGATTGGCCTTGTACGCCGGATAAATGCCGTTGCGGAACGAGGTCACGCTGCGCAAGGCAGAGATCGAAGGCGACGCCGATGCGCTCCGGCCGCACCTGTTCGAGAAGATCCGACAGGAAGCGCGCGAATCCGTACAAGGCGTGCGTGGCATTGCCGTCGCCGTCCACCATGTCGGGCGGCATGGAATGATAGGCCCTGAAAATAAAATAGCTGGCGTCGATGTGGTACACGACGCCGGAGCGCGCTTGCAGGGGGAAAGCGCCGGCGCTCACATCGGCCAGCGTTGCATGCGCTCGTGCAGCGGGCTCGAGCGCGGGAAGTGCGCGATCAGGTATTCCATCTGATCGGCCAGCACACGGCGGCCCTTCAAGAATATGTACTCGGCGTAGGTCGGCGTGAACGGCACCGCGAGCAGCTGCATGCCCGCCTGTTCCGGTGTGCGCGACGCCTTGGCATTGTTGCAGCGGCGGCAGGCCGACACCACATTGCTCCAGGTATCCTGCCCGCCGCGGCTGAACGGGGTCACATGATCCCGCGACAGCAGGCTGTAGGTGAAGCGCGCGCCGCAGTACAGGCACAGGTAGGCGTCGCGGCGGAACAAGGTCTGATTATTGAGCGGCGGCGTGTACGAGGCGCCGCGCAGATTGCCCGGGTTGCCGGAAGTGCCCAGGGTGGCGATGATGGAATTCACGTCCACGATGGTCCGCAAGCCCGTCCGCGCGCAAGTGCCGCCGTACAGCCGGTACAGCAGCGTTCCGCAGGTATAGGCCACCTGCTCGGTGTGGTAAAGACGCGCGGCCTCGCGATAATCCACCCACTCGAGCGGCATCCCGGACACATCGGTACGCAGGATCTGCTGCGACAATGGGTGCCCGTGCGTCACGACCGCAAGATCATCCCGCCAGTCCAATAAGTGCTGCTTTTCCGGAAGCGTCGGCTTCATAACATACTAAAGATAGTCGAGTCCTATGCCATAATTCAATGTTTCGCAATAATTCTCGGGTTTTGGGGAGAGATCTGCATGGCTGTCGTCGTCGGTGTCCTCAAGGAAACCTCGCCTACGGAGACTCGTGTCGCGGTCGTCCCGGAAATCGCCGCCAAGCTGCGGGCGGCCGGCGTTCGCGTGGCTTTCGAACGCGGGGCGGGGACGGCGGCTCATTTCCCCGACGCCCTGTATGCCGACGTTGAGTTCAGCGATGCGGCCGCCATTCTCGGCTCCGCGGATGTATTGTTGAAAGTGCAGCCGCCCAGTCTCGAGGAAGTCGGCGCGCTCAAGAAAGGCGCCGTGGTCATCGGCTACATGCAGGCCTATGCGCGGCCCGACCTGGTCCGCAGCCTCAAAGATCGCGGCTTGACCAGTTTTGCGATGGAATTGGTGCCGCGCATTTCCCGGGCGCAGTCGATGGACGCCCTGTCCTCGCAGGCGTCCGTGGCCGGCTACAAGGCCGTGCTGATCGCGGCCAACACCCTCGAGCGGTTTCTGCCCATGCTGACCACCGCCGCGGGCACGATTCGCCCGGCATCGGTGCTCGTCATCGGCGCCGGCGTCGCCGGTTTGCAGGCCATCGCCACCGCCAAGCGCCTGGGAGCGGTGGTCGAAGCGTACGACGTACGTAGTGCGACCAAGGACCAGGTGAAATCGCTGGGCGCGAAGTTCATCGAGACCGGCGTCTCCGCGGAGGGCGCCGGCGGCTATGCCCGCGAACTCACCGCCGAAGAGAAGGCCAAGCAGCAGGAAGTTCTGGATGCACGAATCGCCGTCAGCGATGCCGTGATCAGCACCGCGTCGGTGCCGGGACGGGCGGCGCCGAGAATCATCACTCAGGCGGCGGTCGAGCGCATGAAGGCCGGCTCGGTCATCGTCGACATCGCCGCCGAGCAGGGCGGCAATTGCGAGCTGACGCGGCCGGGCGAAACGGTGCTGCACGGCGGCGTCAAGATCGTCGGCCCCTTGAACCTGCCCGCCTCGCTGCCCTACCACGCCAGCGAAATGTACGCGCGCAATCTGTTCAATCTGCTGAAACCGGCGCTGCTGAAGGGCGAGCTCGCCATCGACTGGAAAGACGAAGTATTCGCGGGCTGCGTGCTCACCCACGACGGCCAAATCAAGCACGAAGCGACGCGCAAAGCAGTGGAGGGACAGTCATGATCGACGGCATCATAGCGCTATACATTTTCATGCTGGCGGCATTCACCGGCTACGAAGTCATTTCACGCGTTCCGGTGATCCTGCACACGCCGCTCATGTCCGGATCGAACTTCGTGCACGGCATCGTGCTGGTCGGCGCCATGGTGGCGTTGGCCGCGGCGGACTCGACGCTGTTGCGCGTCATCGGGGTCATCGGCGTGTTTCTCGCTGCGGGCAACGCCGTCGGCGGCTACGTGGTGACCGAGCGCATGCTGAAGATGTTCGTCACCGCCGGCCGAAAGAAGGGAGCGTAGGCGATGCCCTCCGTTTCGACCATACAAGACGCGACGCAGCTGTCCTATCTGGTGGCGGCGGCGCTGTTCATTCTCGGCCTGAAGCGCATGAGTTCGCCGGTCACGGCCGTCAGCGGCGTCCGCTGGGCCGGTGCGGGCATGCTGCTCGCGACCGCAGTGACGTTCGCATTCGTGTCGGGTGCGTCTTCCGTCAATTTGATGCTCATGATCGGCGCCATCGCGGCCGGCGGCATTCTGGCCTGGGTCAGCGGCAAGCGCGTCGCCATGACCAACATGCCGCAGATGATCGCCCTGTACAACGGCATGGGCGGCGGCGCGGCGGCGGCCATCGCGGCGGTGGAACTGTTTCGCGGCAGCGAGCACAGCATCACGCACCTGACCATCGCCACGGTCGGCGGCTTCATCGGCTCGGTGTCCTTCAGCGGCAGTCTGATCGCCTTCGCGAAGCTGCAGGGATTGATCACCAAGTCGGTGCGCTTCGGCGGCCAGAAATTTCTGAATTTGGCCATATTGCTGGTGACGGTGGCACTGGGTTTCATGGTCGTCTCCGGCATGGACTTCGGGCTGCCGTTGGACGGCCTGCCCGCCGTTTCGTTGTTTTTCGCGTTTGCGCTGCTCCTGGGTGTCGCAATGACACTGCCGATCGGCGGCGCCGACATGCCCGTGGTGATTTCGCTGTACAACGCACTGACGGGCCTTGCGGTGGGTTTCGAAGGCTTCGTGCTCGACAACGCCGCCATGATCATCGCCGGCACCGTGGTCGGCGCGGCCGGCACCTTGCTGACCCAGCTCATGGCCAAGGCCATGAACCGCTCGCTGGGCAACGTGCTGTTCTCGAACTTCGGCGAGACTTCGGCCGCGGGCGGCGGCGGCGTCACCGGCACGCAGAAGGCCATCGAGGCCTCGGATGCCGGGGTCATGATGGCGTACTCGCAAAAGATCATCATCGTGCCGGGCTATGGCCTGGCCGTCGCCCAGGCCCAGCACAAGGTGTGGGAGCTGACTCAGCTGCTGATCGATCACGGCGTCAAGGTCCGCTTTGCCATTCATCCGGTCGCGGGCCGCATGCCCGGCCACATGAACGTATTGCTGGCCGAAGCGGGCGTGCCCTACGACCTGATCTCCGATCTGGACGAAATCAACGCCGAGTTCGAAACCGCCGATGTGGCCTTGATCATCGGCGCCAACGATGTGGTCAATCCCGACGCCCGCGCCAATAAGTCGAGTCCGATCTACGGCATGCCGATCCTGAATGCCGACAAGGCCAAGAACGTCATCGTCATCAAGCGCGGCCAGGGTCAGGGATTTTCCGGCATCGACAATGCGCTGTTCGTGCTCGATCAAACCCGCATGCTGTACGGCGACGCACAGGCGGCCGTGAGCCAGCTGATCCAGGCCGTCAAGGCCGCGGGCTGATCGGCGCGTGATCTAGAAAGCGCGCGTTGCGCATTACCATGCACCGGAGGCCTGCGCCGCCATGAGACTTCTGGTCCTGGCCCTTCTGTGCGCCGTGAGTGCTGCCGGTGCCGCGGCATCGACCGGTCCTGCCCTCGCACCCGCCGGCCAGGACGCGCGCTGGCAGCAGCACGCCCTGAACGTCCGCATCGTGCGCGACAACTGGGGCATCGCGCATATCTACGGCAAGTCGGACGCGGACGCCGTGTTCGGCATGATTTATGCGCAGGCCGAGGACGACTTCGGCCGCATCGAGCGCAACTACCTCAACGGCCTGGGGATGCTGGCGCAGGCGGAAGGCGAGCCGGCGATTTACAGCGACCTGCGGCAGAGACTGTTCATCGATCCCCGCCGCCTGCAGCAAAATTACCGCAGCAGCCCGGCGTGGCTCAAGGCGCTGATGGTGGCCTGGTCCGACGGACTGAATTACTTCCTGTCGAAGCATCCCGAGGTCACGCCCAAGGTCATTCATCACTTCGAACCTTGGATGGCACTGTCCTTCACCGAAGGCAGCATCGGCGGCGACATCGAGAGCATCGATCTAGGCAAGCTGCGGGAATTCTACGGAACGCAGCACGCCGCCGGCGGCGCGGCCGGTGAATTCGCCGGCGGCCGCACGGCCGATCTCGGCGGAGCCGGTTCCCGGCGGTTCCAATGGATTCGCCATCGCGCCGAGCCGCAGCGCCTCCGGGCATGCCCTGCTCTGGATCAATCCGCACACCTCGTATTATTTCCGCTCCGAACTGCAGATGGTCAGCGAGCAGGGGTTGAACGTGTACGGCGCGGTCACCTGGGGACAGTTCTTCGTCTATCAGGGATTCAATGCGCACAACGGCTGGATGCACACCTCGTACGGCGGCGATGCCATCGACGAATATGCCGAGACCATCGTCAAGAAGCCCGACGGACTGTACTACCGTTACGGCGCCGCTCTAAGGAAATTGCAGGCCGAGCAAAATCAGCATCGCGTTCAAGCAGGGCGCGGGGCTCGGACACCGGGAATTCACGGTGTATCACAGCCATCACGGCCCCATCATCCGCGCCGAGAACGGCCGGTGGATCGCCATCAAGTTGCTGCAGGCTCCGGTGCCGGCGCTGTCGCAATCGTACTTGCGCACCAAGACCACCGACTACGCATCCTTCCGCAAGACCCAGGACATGCGCACCGATACCTCCAACAACACCGTCTACGCCGACGCCGACGGAACGATTGCCTACTTCCACGGGAATTTCATTCCCAAGCGCGACCCTCGGTTCGACTTCACCCGTCCGGTGGACGGCAGCAATCCGGCCACCGAATGGCAGGGACCGCATGCTCTGAAGGACACCATCACGCTGCTCAATCCCGCTACCGGGTGGATTCAGAACACCAATAACTGGCCCTTCTCGGCGGCGGGCGCGGCCAGTCCGAAGCGCGAGAACTATCCGGCCTACATGTGGATCAAGGGCGAGAACCCGCGCGGCATTCATGCCGTCGAGGTTCTGAAAGATATTCGCGGCGTCACCTTGGACAGCTTGATCGCCGCCGGCTACGACAGCCACCTCACCGCCTTCGACGTGCTGCTGCCGCCCTTGTTCGAGGACTTCGATCGATTGGCGGCAAGTGATCCGCGGCGTGCCGGCCTGGAGGAGCCCATCGAGAGCTTGCGCGGCTGGAACCGGCGCACCTCGGCGGACTCGGTCCCGACGGCCCTCGCCATCTTCTGGGGCCAGGAACTGCTCGAGCGCAAAGGTCCCGAGGCACGGGACGCGGACGAACCGGTCTACGACTACCTGGTCGGGCATTTGACCGCGGCGGAGCGCTCGACGGCCTGGTTGCGGCCGTTGCGACGTTGCGGCGCGACTTCGGCCGATGGCAGACGCCGTGGGGCGAGATCAACCGCTACCAGCGCCTGACCGACGACATCGTTCAGCCGTTCGACGATGCCAAACCCAGCCTGCCGGTGGGCTTCGCCTCGTCCAACTGGGGCGCCCTGGCCTCATTCGACTCGCCCTACCCGCGCAAGACCAAGAAGATCTATGGATCGGTGGGCAACAGCTTCGTCGCGGCGGTGGAGTTCGGTCCCACCATTCATGCCAAGGCCATCATGAGCGGCGGCGAAAGCGGCGACCCCGCCTCGCCTCATTTCACGGATCAGGCCTTGATGTTCACCCAAGGCCGTTTCCGCGACGTGCTGTTCTATCCTGACGATGTGTCGGCACACGCCGAGCGCAGCTACCACCCGTGAATCGGCGCGCATGAGCCGGCGCGGGTCTTGATTTATCGCAGGCTGCGCCGCGGCGGCGGCCCCGCCCGCTGGATACCTCTGCGGCGCTGCTCCGGAGTCATTTGACGCCACTGCCGGCGCAGCTCCATGCGCCTTTCGGGCGGCATTTGCCGGAACCGGTTGAAGGATTCGCGTACCCGCTGCTGCTGCTCCGGCGGCATGGCCTTGAATTGCTGCCAGCGCTGGCGCAATTGCTGGCGCTGCTCCGGAGGCATGGCGCGCCATTGAGCAAAGCGTTGCTGGGCGCTCGAGCGTTGCGCCGGCGTCATGGTGAGCCAACGCTGGCTGCCCCTGGCCAGCGCCTGCTGGCGCTCCGGGGGCAAGCTGTCCCATTGACCCTGATAGCCGTGCAGCAATTGCTGCTGTTGAGGCGACATCGAAGACCATGCCCGAGGCGCTGCGGGCGGCGCAGGCGGCAGCCGCGCGGGCTCGGGCGCAGCAGGAGTCTGCGCGACACTGCTCGCCGCCGCGAGAAACAGACCTGCACAGATGAACCACGCCCTGATCATTGCTTTGCATCCTGCGGCGGCGTCGCGGGGGGAGGAGTCCCCCCTCGCGGCGGCGCCTTCTTCAAGAATTCCCACCAAGCTGCATCACCCACATCATCCGCGCCCAAGAACTCGATGAAGTCATCATCGGGCGCGCCCTGCGACGGGGACTGTGTAGCCCCAGGCGGCGACTGCGTTCCCGGCGGAGGCGATTGCTGCGCCCCCGGCGGCGGTGCGGCTATTGCGGCGGCGCACACAGCCACGCCGATCAGCAGCCAATGCCGAGCCCGCATTGATTGAGGTTCAACCCGAAGTTGCCGATCCCGAATTCGCGGCCTTGTCCGCCCAATCATAAAATTCGATATCGTCTTGCAGCATGTCCATGGCGTCACCCGAACCTTCGGACGACGCAACGATATCCAAATCTTCGAGATTCGGCTGGCCATCAGCTACTGTAGCGGCGTGATGGCCCAATGGCGACCCCAGCCACAGGACGGCGCCCAAAATCGCGGCGGCGGTCACGCCGGCCGCCGGCGTCCACACTCCGATGCGGGAAAACCAGGGCCGGCGGCCGGCGGACGCGGCATCGACCGCGGCATTGCGTGCCTGAGTGAGGCGCGAGCGCAGCGCGAAGTCCAAGCCGTCGACGCTGTCGTGAAACAGCGCGCGGCTGCGCTCCTCGAAGGATTCCTGCGATTGATCGCTCATCACCAAACCTCGCCCAGTTGTTCGCGCAGGGTGTGCACCGCGCGCGAGTAATGCGTCTTGACGCTGCCTTCCGAGCATCCCATCGCGGTCGCCGTTTCCGCAACATCCAAGCCTTCGAAATTACGCAGCATGAACGCCTGCCGCTGCCGCGCCGGCAATGCCTGCAGCGAGTTCTCGAGCTTGATGCATGGCCTGGTCCCTCATCAGCACTTCCGGAACCGCGGGAGACGCGTCCGCGACGTTCTCCAAGGGATCCTGGGCCTCGTTGTCGGGATCTTGCTTCGCGCTCGGCAGCCAGGTCATGAAGCGTTTGCGCACCGACCTGCGCCGCTGCAGATCGCGTATGCCGTTTTCCAAAATTCGATAAAACAAGGGCCGCCATTCGGCGCTGGGGCGCGCCGCGTAGTTGCGCGCCAGCTTGAGCATGGCGTCCTGCACCACGTCCATCGCGTCGTCGGGGTCGCGCAGCGCGACCTGCGCCATGCGAAACGCGCGGCGCTCGATCTCGGCCAAGAATTTCTCGAGTTCTCGCGTGTACTCCAGAACCGCTACCTCCGGTGCTGGAGCGGGACCATCCCAGACCATCCAAGCGGAGTTCAGCGTATCAAAGGGGGGCATGCCTCGTCCTCTCAACGTCGACGGACCGTCGCCATTCCAGGTATAAACGCCTGTCGGCCGCCGCGGTTGACGACAGGGGGTTTGCGCAAGATCAGCGACTTACGCACACCGCGTGTGACATCCATTGCAATATTTCGAGCCAACACCTCAGCGCGGAATCTAGAGGGTGTCGTAACTTATTGAATTTAAAAGATTCAATTCGATTTCGAACACTTTTTCGCCAATTTGAATGGGACTCGAAACGGAACGGGCACTTAAGGTAGATGATCCCGGCTTCTCAACAGACTTATCCACATGTTTTGTGGACAAAAGGACAGATGATTCTGCAGATCGCGCTGGATACTCCGCTGCGCCGCGTCTTTGATTATCGCCCCCCCGCGGAGTTCACCGGCCTGGAGTCCGAGGGAACCTTGCGCCTCGGCGTGCGGGTGCGCGTACCCTTTGGCCGCCGACAGCTGATCGGCATATTGGTGGGGATCGCTTCCGAGTCCGCCGTCGCCGCTCCCAAGCTGAAGGCGGCGCTCGACATATTGGACCAGCGATCCGATCGTCGACCCGGTGACCTTCGATTTGCTGCGTTGGGCGGCCGAGTACTACCACCACCCGGTGGGCGAAGTGTTTGCCGCGGCATTGCCGGCCAGCCTGCGCGCGGGTCAGCCCGCGCTCGAGGTGACCCAGTGGTGGGCCTTGAGCGAGTCCGGGACGGCAGGAATTGACGGCTCCCGCCGATCGGCGCGCTCCCCAACAGCGAGCCCTGCTCGCCTGGCTCGAGAGCCGAGGGCGCGCCACGGCCGATGAAGTCGGCGAGGTCGTTCAAGCCCGCCCAGCTGACGGGCGGTGAGCGGCGCGGGGCTGGGTGACGGTGCACGACGCCGCCCCCGGCCTCGTGGCGCTCGAGGTGCACCCCAGCGAGGTGGCTCTCACCGCCGCGCAGGATCGCAGCGTCGCCGCCATACTCGCGTCCCTGTCGACCTTTGCGGCGCATCTGATCTACGGCGTGACCGGCAGCGGCAAGACCGAGGTGTACTTGCGCGTCATTGCCGCCGCCATCGCGGAGGGCGGCCAGGCTCTGGTGCTCGTGCCTGAAATCGCCTTGACGCCGCAGCTGGTCGATCGCTTTCGCCGCCGCTTCAGCTCGGGCGTGGCGGTGCTGCATTCGGGCCTCGCCGGCGGCGAGCGCCGCGACGCCTGGCGCGCGGCGCACGGCGGCCAGGCGCGAATCGTCATCGGAACCCGTTCCGCGGTGTTCACCTCCCTGCCCAAGCTCGCGCTCATCGTCGTCGACGAGGAACACGATGCCTCGTACAAGCAGCAGGAGGGCTTTCGCTATTCCGCGCGCGATCTGGCCGTGGTCAGAGCGCAGCGCGCCGGGGTGCCCGTCGTTCTCGGCTCCGCGACGCCGTCGCTGGAAACCCTGGAGAATGCGGCCACGGGGCGCTACGCAAAGCATCTGCTGCCGCAGCGGCCGGGGGCGGCGCAGGCGCCGCGCATGGCGCTGGTGGACCTGCGCCGGCACGCCGCCGATCAGGGATTGTCGACGCCGGCGATGCAGGCCATGGAGCATCACCTGAAGGCCGGCGGCCAAGTCATCGTGTTCTTGAATCGCCGCGGCTATGCGCCGAGCCTGTTCTGCAATGCCTGCGGCTGGGTCGCTCCCTGCGCGCATTGCGACGCGCGCATGACTTTGCACCGCCGCGCGCAGCAACTGCGCTGCCATCACTGCGGCGCGCACGGCCCCGTCCCCGCGATTTGCGGCAGTTGCGGCCAACCGCTGAATCCCGTGGGCCAGGGCACCGAGCGCGTCGAGGAAACCTTGGCGCGATTGTTCCCGCGAGGCGCCGCTGGCGCGGCTGGATCGCGACACGGCGTCCGCGCGCGGCGCGGTGCAAACCGTGCTCGACCGCGTGCACAGCGGCGAGGCGCGGATCCTGATCGGCACTCAAATGCTCACCAAGGGCCACCATTTTCCCGAGGTCAGCTTGGTGGTGATCCTGGATGCCGATCAGGGGCTTGTTCGCCAGCGATTTTCGCGCCACCGAGCGTCTCGCTCAGACCATCACCCAGGTCGCCGGCCGCGCCGGACGCGAAGCCCGCGCCGGTGAAGTGTTGATTCAAACCGAGTTTCCGGAGCATCCGCTGCTGAACCGGCTGCTGAAGGAAGGCTACGAGGGGTTCGCGGCCAGCGCTCTGGAAGAGCGCCGCGAGGCCGGTTGGCCGCCCTATCTCGCGGCTCGCCCTGCTGCGCGCCGAGGCCAAGGACAGCGCCGGACTGGACGCGTTTCTGCGGGCGGCGGCCGACGCCGGCCGGCCGCTCGGCGAACCGGCGATCAAGGTGCTGGGTCCCGCCAGCGCCCTGATTGCGCGGCGGGCCGATCACTTTCGAGCGCATCTGCTGATCGAGACCGCCGCACGATCCACATTGCAGCGCTTTCTCAAGGAGTGGCTGCCGCAGGTGGAGAGGCTGCCCGGGCCGCCGGGCCTGCGTTGGTCGATCGACGTGGATCCGCTGGAAGTAGACTGAGAGATTGCCCTAAGGACGGAGTTTTCGGCGCTTCGGGTAAACTGCCGACCCTTTCGTACCCTGACCCTACGGACTCGCCTTGAAGACCTTGATCGAAAAATTGCTGGACACGGGCTCTTGCGGCCTTGCCGGAAGAACTGGTGCCGGCGAACGCGCGCGATGTCGAGCATCGAGGTCGAAAACACCCGCGACGCCGCAGCATGGCGATTTCGCGAGCAATCTCGCCATGCGCCTCGCCAAGGCGACGCGCCAGAATCCGCGCAAGCTGGCGGAGGCTCTGGTGCGCCTGCTGCCCGCCGACCCCGCGGTCGCCAAGGTCGACATCGCCGGCGCCGGCTTCATCAATTTCTTCCTCGCGAAAGGACGCCTATCACGCCGAAATCGGCGAAGTGCTCGAGGAGGGGCCGCAGTACGGCCGATCGCATCGGCGGTGCCGGGAAATCGGTGCAGGTGGAATTCGTATCGGCGAATCCGACCGGGCCCCTGCACGTCGGCCACGGCCGGCATGCCGCCTTCGGCGCCTCCGTCGCCAATCTGCTCGAAGCGGTCGGCTACCGCGTGGAGCGCGAGTACTACATCAACGACGCCGGCCGCCAAATGGAAATTCTGGCGGTCAGCACCTGGCTGCGCTACCTCGAGCGTTGCGGCGAACGCTTCACCTTTCCCGCGAACGGCTATCGCGGCGACTATATCGCGGCCATCGGCGAGCAGCTGTTCGCCGCCGCAGGGCGAGACCTGGCGGCACACGGCCGCCGAAGTCTTCAAGGGCCTGCCGCCGGACGAACCGCAGGGCGGCGACAAGGACGTCTATATCGATGCGCTGATCGCGCGCGCGCGGGCTCTGATCGGCGACGCGGCCTTCCGCAGCGTGCTGGACCTGGCGCTGGACGGCATCCTCGGCGACATTCGCGAGGACCTGCGCCGAGTTCGGCGTCACCTTCGATTGCTGGTTCTCCGAACGCTCCTTGAGCGACGACGGTTCGGTCGATCAGCGCGATCGATGCGCTCAAGAAGGCGGGACACGCCTACGTGAAGGACGGCGCGCTGTGGTTCAAGAGCACGGACTACGGCGACGAGAAGGATCGCGTGATGGTGCGCGAGAACGGCATCAAGACGTATTTCGCCTCCGACATCGCCTATGTATTCAACAAGCTCGAAGCGCGGCTTCGATCATCTGCTCTACATCTGGGGCGCCGATCATCACGGCTACATCACGCGGCTGCGCGCAGGCTTGGTGGCGCTCGGCGGCCCCGCCGAGTCCTTCGAGGTGCGCCTGGTGCAATTCGTGTCCCTGTTCCGCGGCGGCGAGAAGGCGCAGATGTCGACGCGCTCGGGCGAATTCGTCACCTTGCGGGACCTGCGCAAGGAAGTGGGCAACGATGCGGCGCGGCTGTTCTACGTCATGCGCAGCAACGATCAGCATCTGGACTTCGACATGGAGCTGGCCACGGCCCGTTCGAACGACAACCCGGTGTACTACATTCAGTATGCGCACGCGCGCGTCGCGAGCGTGATGCGGCAACTGCAAGGAGCGCGGGCTCGTGCACGACCCGGCGCATGGCCTCGCGATCCTTGAGCAAGCTCATCGAGCCGCAGGAGCTGCAGCTGATCAAGCGCGTGAGCGCGTTTCCGGAAGTCGATACGCCAGTGCGCGGCGCAGCGCGCGCCGCATACCCTGGTGCACTATCTGCGGGACCTGGCCAATGATTTCCATGCCAATTACAGCGCGCATCAATTCATCGTGGAAGATGCGGGGCTGCGCGACGCGCGGCTCGATCTCGCACTGGCGGCTCAGACCGTGATACGCAACGGCCTCGCTCTCCTGGGCGTATCCGCGCCCGACACCATGTAGGCGCCGAGATGGCCAGAGCCAAGGCCGCCGCGCGCGACTACAAGACCCGACGCGGGAAATCCTCGGGCTTTCCCAGCTGGATGGGCGTTTTATGCGGCTTGGCGCTCGGTCTCGGCGTAGCCGGCATCGTCTATATCAAGGACCATCGGCCCGACGCGCAGATCTCGAAGGCGGTCAAGACCGACCGGAAGAAGCCGCACGGCAACGAACCCGCCGATGCCGAATCCGCGGATTCCGGCCGCGGAAGATCCGTCGAAGTCCTACGCCTTCTACGACATGCTGCCGAAATTCGAGGTCGTGGTCCCCGAGAAGGAAAAGGACGTTCGGCCGGACATCAAGTCCGTCCCCGAAACGCGCCGCGGGACTTATGTGCTGCAAGCCGGTTCTTACAAGAACTTCGCCGATGCCGACCGCGTGCGCGCGCAGCTGGCGCTGCAGGGCGTCGAATCCAAGGTGCAAAAGGTGTCCGTGGACAACGATACCTGGCACCGGATCCGCATCGGCCCGATTTCCAAGCTGGACGAGCTCAATCGCCTGCGCCAGATCCTGCGCAAGGCCGATGTCGACGTGCTCGTGATCCGCGTCGGCGATTAGCTCAATCCTCGCCTAATTGGCGAAAATCGACGCCTAATGCCCGCAACTTACGGTACAAGTGGGTGCGCTCCATGCCCACCCGCTTGGCCAGCTGGCCGACTTTGCCATTGCATAGCAGCAGTTGCTGCTGCAGGTAGGCCCGCTCGAATTGCTCGCGCGCCTCGCGCAGCGGCAGCGCCAGCAAGTCCTGCTTCACCAGAGGCTCGTCCACCGCCAGTTTCACCGCCAGTTCGCGCTCGATCTCCTCGAGCCGAATCTCCTCGCCCGCGCCCAGAATCAGCACGCGCTGCACCAGATTCTTCAGTTCACCGACATTGCCGGGCCAGGGATAGTTTCGCAGCCGATTCTGCGCGGCGACGCTGAAGCGGCGCAGCGGCAGGTGCTGATCGTCGACCAGGCGATCGACGTAGTAGCGCAACAGATCCGGCACGTCCTCGGCATAATCGCGCAGCGGCGGCACTCGCAAAGTAATCACGTTCAGGTGCGCCACCAGATCGCGGCGGAACGGTTCCGGAGAGGCACGCAATTCGAAGGAATCCTGCGCGGAACTGATCCAGCGCACGTTGAGCGGCAATCTCTGGCGGCCGCCCACACGGGTGTAGCCGCTCTGTTCGATGGCGCCCGTCAGTGCGCGCTGCGCTTCGCTGTTCAAATCCTCGAGCCCGTTGAGGTACAACGAGCCGCCGGCCGCTTGGTCGAGGGCACCCGGCTCGACGCGTCCGTCCCGCTCGCTGCCGAACAAGGCCGCGGTCGGGTCCGCGCCCAAGCTCGCGGCAACCACCGTGAAAAACGGCTTCGACGCGCGTGCGCTCAGCGAATGCAGGTAGCGCGCGTAGGCCTCCCGTCCGGATCCCAATTCACCGAGCAGCAGCACCGGAGATGAACTGGATGCGGCGTGCTGGACCTGCTCGCGCAGCGCTTGAGTGACCTTGCCCTTGCCGATGGGCACGGACAGGGCCGATCCTTGGGCGCGCGCCGACAGCCGCTTGCGGCGCCCCGCGTCCAGCGCCCGCTCCACCGTGCGCAGCAGCTTGGTCAGCGACAGCGGCTTCTCGACGAAATCGAAGGCGCCCAGGCGCGTGGCCTCGACGGCGGTCTCGACCGTGCCGTGGCCGGACATCATGACCACCGGGCAGTCGTAGCCGTCGGTCACCGACCACTCGCGCAGCAGGGTGATGCCGTCCGTATCCGGCATCCAGATATCCAGCAGCACGAGGTCGGGAACCTGGGCCACGCGCGAGGAGCGCGCCTGGGTCGCGTCCGCGGCAACCTCCACCTCGTAGCCCTCCTCGGAAAGAATCTCCTTCAACAACCCGCGGATGTCCGCCTCGTCGTCCACCACCAATATTCTCGAAGCGGTCATACCCGTTCTCTCCTGTGTTCGCCCTTACGCGGTTCACGCACGCCCGTGGAGCGTGCGCTGTCGCCCAACGGCAGTAGAATTCGCACCCGGGCGCCGCCGCTGCGCTGATTATCCGCCTCAATGCGCCCGCCGTGTTCTTCGACGATTTTCTTCACGATCGCGAGCCCCAGACCCGTGCCCTTGGGCTTGCTCGTGACATAAGGGTCGAACACGGTACCGATCAAGTCCCGCTGGAACCCCGGCCCATTGTCGGTGACCACGATCGCCACCGACGCTACTTGTCTGGGACCTTCTTCGGCCACATGAGTTTCGATCTCGATGCAGGCGCCCGGCCGGCCCTCGAGGGCCTCGAGCGAGTTGGTGACCAGATTGTTGAGAATCTGCCGAATCCGCATCCGGTCGGCCGAGATGGCCGGCAGGTGCGCATCGAGCAGCAATTTCAGATCGGCGCTCGAGTCCTGGACTCGATAAAGATCCACGACTTCCGTGATCAGCTGGTTCAGATCGAAACGCGAGAAATGCATGTCGGGGGCGCGCGCATATTCGCTGAAGGCGTTGACCATCTGCTTCATCGCATCGACCTGCGCCACGATGGTATGCGTGGCGCGCTCGAGGATCTGGGCGTCCTGCGCATTCATTTGTCCTAAGAACTTGCGGCGCATGCGCTCCGCGGACAATTGAATCGGCGTCAGCGGGTTCTTGATCTCGTGCGCCAGGCGGCGCGCCACTTCGCCCCATGCCGCATCGCGCTGCGCCTGCAGCAGCGTCGTGATGTCGTCGAACACCAGCACCACGCCCGGCGCGCCGCCCAGATCGTTGGGCAAGGCCGTGCAGGCGCACATGAGCACGCGCTTGCCGGAGTCCGACAGCAATTCGACTTGCTCGCGCCAATCCAAATCCTCGGAGCCGAGATGCAAGTTGAGCGCCGCGAGAAACTGCGTGAACAAGGTCGTGTCGCTGATGGACTCGTCGAACCGCTTGCCGACGGCGGCCTCGAGGTCCACCCCCAGGATGGCGCTCGCCGCCTGATTCGCGGTGCGCACGGTCAGATCCGCCTCGAGCGACACCACTCCGGTGGACAGGCGCGCGAGGATCACCGCGAGACCGGCGCGCTCGGCTTCCACCGCTTGCTGGCTGCGGCGCGTTTCCTCGCGGGCTCTGCCCAAGCGCTTCGTCATGTCGTTGAAGGACGTGACGAGAAAACCCAGCTCATCGCGCGAGGGCAGCGGCAGCTTGGTGTCGTAATTGCCCTTCGCCACGGCTCGCGTTCCGGCGATCAGGTCCTGCACCGGCTGCACCAGACGCTGGGCGGCGAAGAACGCGCCGTAGACCGCGGCGATCAGCGACATCAGCACGACGAAGCTCAGAATCAACACGAAGGTCGACTTGAGCGGCCGGCGCAGCTGCACGAGATTCGCGTACTGAGTGTAAGAGCGCTGCACCGTGTCGGCGAGCTGGCTCAGCTGCTGCGGCACCGGATACAAGGCGATCAACAGCCGCCCGCTGCCGCTGCCGTTGGCGTTGGCGTCCAGAGGGGCCGCCGCGCGAATCACGTAGCCGCCCACCGAGTCGGTGTCCAAGCTCACGTAGGGCCGGCCGCGCCGCAATTGCAGCATCATCTCGTCGGTGGCGGGCACGGGCAGGGCATCCATCGGACGATCGGAACTGGTGGCGAGAATCTGCGCCTGCGCGCCGACGATGGTGAACTCGAGCGCCGTGCTCTCGCGCCGCTCGCGATCGAGCGCGCCGATCAGCTCGAGATCCGAGCTGGCGGACAACGTATGCGCGACGACCTGGGTGTGCTGCAGGAATTCGCGCACCCGCACTTCGAGCGCGGCGTGCGAGAGCTCGCGCGTGTCCTTCAGTCCCTGGCTCACTTCCAGCTCGAACCAGCTGTCGATGCCGCGATTGATGAATTGCAGCGAGAAATAGTAGACCACCAGAATGGGCGCGACCGCCAGCGCGCTGAAAATCGCCACCGTGCGTCCTTTCAGGCGCGACCCCGGGGCATGCCTGCGGTAGTCGCGCACCAGTTGCGTGAGCTTGCCGGCGAGCAGCACGAACAGCGTGAGCAGCCCCGAGATGTTGATCAGCAGAATCCACGGCAGCCAGCGGTCGAACTTGGCCGAGTTCTGCGCGGCCGATGCCAGCAGATACAGCGCGGCCAGCCACAGTGCCACTCCGATGCGAGCCGAGCACGGTGGCGCCGTACTTGCGGATCATGGCTGCAATGTCCATGTGTACCAGTCGCTTTCGCGATGCCAGTCGCTGACCCAGAACATCAGCACGCGCAGGCTGAACGGCACGGTGCCGTAATCGATCTTGGCCCGAACGCTGGCCTCGTAGCGGCGGTCGGCGGCGATCAGCGCCTTGTCCAGCACCGGCAGGCCGCGAACTTCGGAGAGCTGCTCGATCGCGGCATCGATGGTGCTCAACGATTCCTGCTGGCCGCTGTTTTCGTTGCGCAAAATGTAGCGCGCGCTCACCGCGTTGTACTGCAGGTGGTAGCGCTGGGTCAGTTCGGCGACGCGCGAATTCGGCAGCAGCTGGCGCACCCGCTCGATGTCCAGATCGAGCTCGAGCGTCAGCGGCACGCCTTCGGCAAGCCCGCGCCGCACCGCCTCGCTGACCGGCAGGTCGATGTGCGCGTTCAGGTGATAAACGCCGTCCTTGAGCTGCAAATCGGCGGAGCGGACTTCGAAGCGCCCCTCCAGTCCGTCGGCCTGCAGCGGCTGCACCCAGAGCATCGCGCCGATCGCCGCCCACGCGAGCCACAGGGACTGCGCGGGCGGCCGCGGACGGCTGCCGGCACTGTGAGTGGAGTTTGATCGCGCGGCGTTCATTTTTTGGTCAAAGCAGCATAATAGAAGCCGTCGGCACCCGCCTCTCCGGGAAGAATCTGCCGGCCGAACTCATCGGCCTCGCCGAGATTCGGCCAGCCCTCCCACTGCTCCGCCGGGAGACTTGACGCGTCGGGAGTGCCGCGCAGAAACGCCGCGATCAGGTCGCGATTTTCGCTTCGAGTCACGGTGCAGGTGGCGTAAACCAAGCGGCCGCCGCGTCGCCAGAAGGCGCCACGCGGCAGCCAGCAGCCGCCCCTGCAGCTGCGGCAATTTGTCGATATCCGACGGGGACTTACGCAGACGAATATCGGGATGGCGGCGGATCACCCCGAGCGCCGAGCAGGGCGCGTCGAGCAAAATGCGATCGAACGGCATGCCATCCCACCAGGATTCGGGCGATGCCGGCATCGCCGGCAACGAGCTCGGCGGCCAGCTGCCCGCGATCCAAGTTCTCGCGCACCCGGGCGAGCCGCTGCGGATCGATGTCGACCGCCACCAATTTGCCCATCGCCGGTTCTCGTTCCGCGATGAGAGCGGTCTTGCCGCCCGGGGCCGCGCAGGCATCGAGCACCCGCTGACCCGGCGCCAGCCCCAAAGGAAATGCAACGCACTGCGCGCCCAGGTCCTGAACGGAGACCGAGCCTTGCGCGAATCCGGGCAGGTCGTGCACATCGCAGGGCGCATCCAGCACCACCGCCTGGGGCACGCGCGCTTCCGCGCGAGCGCCGATCCCCGCCTCTCGCAGTTTCTCGAGGTACCCGTCGGCCGTGTCGCGCCGGCTATTGACCCGCAGCCACATCGGCGCCTGCGCGTCGCCCGCGGCCAGCAACTGGGTCCAGCGCACCGGCCAATCGGCGCGCAGGCGATCGGCCAGCCACACCGGCGAGGCATGGCGGGTGGCGGGATTGCGCGCGATTTCCGCATCCACGCTCTTGCGCTCGCGCAAATAGCGGCGCAGCACCGCATTGATCAGGCCGGCTGCGCGCGCGGCGTCGGTGGCCTTGGCGGTCTGCACGGCAGCGTCGACCACGGCATATTCCGGCGTCCGCTCATCCTCGAGTTCGTACAGCGCGACCGACAGCAGCGCGCGCACCAAGAAATCCAGGGACCTCACCGGGGCCGACAAGAGGCGGCCCAAGATCGCCTCGTGGCGATAGTAGCCGCGCACCGCGCCATAGCTCAGTGAGCGCACCGACGGCGCGAGCTTGGAGTCAGCCGCGACCAGGGCATCCTTCAATGCCGCATCGAGAGTCACGCCCTCGCGCAGAATTCGCGCCACCGCATGCGCGGCCAGAGAACGAGCGCTGGCGGCCGTGGTTTTCATGGCGGCGCGAAGCGCGCGCCGTCGAGCCGCTGTCCCTGGAGGAATTCGCGTGCGGGAAGCGGCTTTCGGCCGGCCAGCTGCAGGCGAAGAATGCGCAAAACGCCGCGGCCGCAGGCCACGTCGATGCCTTCCTGCGTGGCGGCGAGCACCGTTCCCGGAGCGCCGGACTGTCGCCGACCGGCGAGCCGAGCATCTCGGCCTCCCAGATTCGCAGCTGCGCGCCGTTGAGCCGCGTCTCGGCAATCGGCCAGGGATTGAATGCGCGGACGCGCCGCCATATCTGCAGCGCATCCTGCTGCCAGTCGATCAGCGCTTCAGCCTTGTTGATTTTCTCGGCGTAAGTGACGCCTGCGGCGGGCTGCGGCACTTCGCGGACGCGGCCGAGGGCGAGCTCGTCCAGCGTTTCGCCGATGAGTTCGCGCGCCCAGCCGTGCGAGCCTGTCGTGCAGGGTCTTCGCGGTGTCGTGCGCGCCGATAACCGTTTCCCGGACCGCCAGCATGGGACCGGTATCGAGGCCGGCCTCCATGCGCATGATGGTGACGCCGGTCTTCGCGTCTCCGGCCAGCACCGCGCGCTGGATCGGCGCGGCGCCGCGCCAGCGCGGCAGCAGCGAGGCGTGGATGTTGATGCAGCCCAGCCTGGGGCACTGAAGCGCGGCGGGCGGCAGAATCAAGCCGTACGCGACGACCACCAAAGCGTCGAGCTGCAAGGCGCGCAACATCTCCACGGCCTCCGGCGACTTGAAATCGGCCGGCTGATGCACGCTGAGCCCCCATTCGACGGCCCGGCCTTGACGGGACTCGCGTGCAGGGCCTGGCCGCGGCCGGCCGGGCGGTCCGGTTGGGTGAACACGGCGCAAATCCGCTGTGCCTTTCGCAGCGCATCGAGCGCCGGAACCGCGAACTCCGGCGTGCCGGCGAAACCCAGCCTTCAGGGCAGGAAGATCCGTGCTCAAGGCTCAAAGAGCCGGCGCGGAAGCGCGAGAATTCGCTCCCCGTGGCGCGTTGCCTGCGCTCTTTTTCCAGCCGCCGGCGAATCAGCTGGCGCTTGAGCTCGGAGAGGTAATCGACGAACAGCTTGCCTTCGAGATGATCCATCTCGTGCTGGATGCACACCGCCAGCAGTCCTTCCGCCTCCATTTCAAAGGGCTCGCCGTCGCGGCCCAGCGCGCGTACGCGAATATGCGTGGCGCGCGTCAGCTTGTCGTAGATGCCGGGCAGGGACAGGCAGCCCTCTTCGCCGGGACCGGAGCCCGTCGGCCTCGAGCAGTTCGGGATTGATCAGCACCAGCGGCTGATCGCGCGTGTCGCTCACGTCGAGCACGATCAATCGCTTGTGTACATCGACCTGGGTGGCGGCCAGACCGACGCCCTTGGCCGCGTACATGGTCTCGAGCATGTTATCGATCAATTGACGCAATGCGTCATCGACCGCCGCCACCGGCGCGGCCTTCTTTCGCAGCCTCGGGTCGGGATACTCCAGAATTACGAGCTTTGTCATGGGAGTTATGAGAGCAATATCGTGTTTTTGGCTGAAGAATGTTGCTAAAGTTCCGCCGCTGCTTAACTTAATGCTGATATTGGCAGCGCGCGCCGCGCTGGCAAACGGCAAAAACGGGCGATACGTCCCAGTCTTTGGCGGCAGGTCGGCAGTATACCAGCCGGTCAGCGACCATAAGCTGTGGCAAGGGAGCGAAACGAATGCAAGGTCATCAATTAATTGCCCTCACTCTGTCGGTGGCGGTGCTTGCCGGATGTCAGACCGGAGCGGCCAGAGACGGCGCCGGCGCCGGTAGCCCCGCCGGAAACGACCACTGTGCAAGGCACGGTGGTGGGCGACGATCGAACGGCGATGGAAGCGGCGATTGATGCGGGGCCGTCCACGGCGCCCACGTCCCAGGCAGCGGCGGGTGGCGCTCGGCTGAACCCGAATGCCCCGGACAGCTACGTCGTGAAACGCGGCGATACCTTGTGGGGCATCGCCAAGGTGTTCCTGCGCGACCCGTGGTACTGGCCCGAGATCTGGCAGGTCAATCCCCAGGTCCACAACCCGCACCTGATCTATCCCGGCGACACCCTGCGCCTGGTCTATATCGAAGGTAAACCCACCATTATGTTGCAGCGCGGGGACTCCGCGCGGGTGCTGCCGCGAGTTCGCAGCGAGCCGCTCGAGAGCGCGGTCACCTCTATTCCCTATGAGACCGTGGCCGCCTTCATGTCCAAGCCCTCGGTGCTCACGAAAGAGCAGATCAAGGATGCGCCCTATGTGCTGGCCACCCGCGACCTGCACGTGGTCATGTCGGACGGCGATACCATCTACGCGCGCGGATTTACCTCCCCCGCCGTACTCGGCACTCATTACAACGTGGTGCACGTGGGCGACGCCCTGATCGATCCCGACGACCATCGCGTCGTGGGCTACGACGGCGTCTTCACCGGTGCCGGCCACATCACCCGCGGCGGCGACCCGACCACCCTCTTGATGACCGAATCGGCGCGAGAAACCGAACCGGGGGATAAGCTGTTCGCCGGCGGCGTCGACGTGCCGCTCGATTTCATTCCCAGCGCGCCGAAGACCAAGACCAGCGGCCGCATCATGGCCGTATCCAACGGCGTGACCGTCATCGGTCAGTACGAGGTGGTGGTCATCAATCGCGGCGCCTCGGACGGGCTGGTGCCGGGCAATGTGCTGGCCGTGTACGAGCACGGTCAGACCGTCGAGGATAATGCGAACAAGGGCTTTCTGTCGGTGGCGCACCTGGGCGCCAAGAAGGTGCACCTCCCCGATGAGCGCACCGGCACCTTCATGGTGTTCAAGACCTTCGACCACTTGAGCTACGGGCTGATCATGGAGGCGACGAACGTCATTCGCGTCGCCGATCGGGTCGAAAACCCGTAAAGCGAGGGCAGCGGAATAGCTGACCGTCGCACAGCATCGGCGCAGTGACGTAGACCGGTTCACAGGGGGTCTGGGGAGACTGAGCCGCTGGAAGCCAACGAGGAAGAACAGTTGGCTTCCAGCGGCTCAGTCTCCCCGGACCCTTCGCATCGGGCCGACGTACATCAACACGCAGGACAGAGCAGAGGCTAAGCCCGCGGTCCGGTAACTCTTCCCCAACTCTGGTTCGACGGCGCAAATCTGCGTGCTCTGCCCAGGAATGTAGACGGACTTGCCGCCTTAACCGGTCCGATAATCGGGCCGATGCTATCCAGCGAGGAGTCCGCCGCTTGGGTGACGCTCACGCGCGCGCCCGCTCTCGACCTTCCCAGCTTGGGCAAAGCGCTCGAAACATTCGGGACCGCCCGCAGCTTCGTCCAAGCCTCCGATGCAGCGCGTGAGCGCGCCGGCACCCCTGCGGCGGCGCGCGAGTTCTTGTCGAGCGCGAGGGCGGCATTGAGCCCTGCGGAGCATGCCTGGCTGGAAAGCCCCCGCCATCACGTCGTGCCTTACACGGATCCGCGCTACCCGGCCTTATTACGCCAGGCCGAACGCCATCCCATCGCTTTGTATGTCGCCGGCAGCGCGGATATCTTGAACGAGCCGCAACTGGCCGTCGTCGGCAGCCGCAATCCCACGCCTCAAGGCCGGGAGACGGCTCAGGATTTCTCTGAGTATCTCGCCGGGCGCGGGCTGGCCATCACCAGCGGGCTTGCCTTGGGGATCGACAGCGCGGCACACCGAGGCGCGCTCAGGGCGCAGGGGGTCACGCTTGCGGTGCTCGGATCGGGGGCCGACGTCATTTATCCGCGCTGCAATCGACTTTTGAGCATGGAAATTGAGCAAAGAGGCGCTCTGCTCAGCGGATTCCCGCTCGGGACTCCTCCGCGAGCGGAGAACTTTCCACAGCGGAACGGCATCATCGCCGGCCTGAGCCTCGGAGCGCTGGTGGTCGAAGCGGCACGCAGAAGCGGCTCCTTGGTGACTGCCCGGCTGGCGGGCGATCTGGGGCGCGAGTTGTTCGCGGTCCCCGGCTCGATCTATAGTCCCCTGAGCCGCGGCTGCCACGAACTGATCCGGCAGGGCGCAAAACTGACCGAAACAGCGCATGACATATTGAGCGAGTTGGATTTTTCGGCGTTTTTCGCGGGCTGCGCAGGAGCCCCCGCAGGGCCGTCCGCGATGACGATTCCCGCATCGGGCATGGACAAGGAACACAAAATCTTGTTAGATGCGCTCGGCTTTGATCCCGCGGACCTCGATGTATTGGTCGTTCGTACCGGACTCAAACCAGAAGCCGTGTCCTCGATGATGCTGATCCTCGAGCTCGAAGGCCACGTTCAGGCCGCCCCCGGGGGCCGCTACTCCCGAGTCGTTAGGAGCCGGAGGTGAAAGATAACGTTCTCGATCTTCTCATATACCTATTCGAGAATTACATGAGCGCCGACGACGAACCGCGGCCGGATCGCCATGTATTGAAATTTGAACTCGATAAGGCGGGTTTCGCCGAACCCGACATCGAGCGCGCCCTGGAATGGCTGGACGGACTGTCCGGCGAACAGCTCGGCAAAGTCGCGGAAGCCACCGCGCGTGCCGTGCGCGTGTTCAGCGGCCAGGAATTGCTGCGGCTCGACACCGATGTGCGCGGATATCTCATGTACTTGGAAAACATAAGGATTCTCTCGGGAGCTCAACGCGAACTCGTCATCGACCGCCTGATGGCGCTCGAAGCGGACGAAATCGACATTGAGCAAGTGAAATGGGTCGTCTTGATGGTGCTATTCAGCCAGCCTGGACAAGAATCCGCTTACGCGCAGATGGAAGACCTGGTCTTCGAAGAGCGCTCTGACGCGTTGCATTAGACGCCTTTGAGCAGCAACCTCGTTATCGTGGAGTCGCCTGCCAAGGCGAAGACCATCAAGAAGTACCTCGGCAAGGACTTCGAAGTCCTTGCCTCGTACGGTCACGTGCGCGATCTCGTGCCGAAGGAAGGTGCCGTCGATCCGAACCACCACTTCGCCATGAAGTATCAAATCGTCGAACGCAACCAGAAGCACGTCGACGCCATATCGCGCGCGCTCAAGAAGGCGAAGTCCCTGTTCCTCGCGACCGACCCCGATCGGGAGGGTGAGGCCATTTCATGGCACTTGTACGAGCTCCTGAAGGCCCAGGGCGAACTGAAGGACAAAGAAGTACGGCGCGTGGTGTTCTATGAGATCACCAAGAACGCGGTCCGTGAGGCCATGGCCAGCCCGCGCGAGCTATCCGTCGATCTGGTGAACGCGCAGCAAGCGCGGCGTGCGCTGGATTTTCTGGTGGGATTCAACCTCTCGCCCCTGCTGTGGAAGAAAGTACGCCCGGGCCTGTCCGCCGGGCGCGTACAGAGCCCCGCCCTGCGCATGATCTGCGAACGCGAAGACGAAATCGCCGCCTTCGTCGCGCGGGAATACTGGTCGATCGATGCCGAGCTCGAGCACTCGGAGCAGAAATTTCCGGGCAAGCTCACCGAGTTCCACGGCGACAAGGTCGAGCAGTTCAGCTTCACCACCGAGCAGCAAGCTCGCGACGTCGAGCGCACCCTGCAAGAGGCCGCCAAGGGCGAACTGACCGTGCACACGGTGGATCGCAAGCAGCGCAAACGCAATCCCGCGCCGCCGTTCACGACCTCGACCTTGCAGCAAGAAGCCGCCCGCAAACTCGGCTTCAGCGCGCAAAAGACCATGCGCACCGCGCAGCAGCTGTACGAGGGCGTCGACATCGGCGAGGGCCAGGTGGGCCTCATCACCTATATGCGCACCGACTCGCTCAATCTGGCCCAGGAAGCCGTCGGCCAAATTCGCGACGTCATCGTGCAGCTGTACGGAGCGGTGGGACTCGCGGAGGAGCCGCGGGTTTTTCGCACCAAGTCGAAGAATGCACAGGAAGCTCACGAGGCCATCCGCCCGACCGCGGCGAATGTGCTGCCCGGCGACATCGAGAAGAAACTCGAGCCCGATCAGTTCCGGCTGTACTCCTTGATTTGGAAGCGCACGGTGGCCTGCCAAATGGCCCCGGCGATCTTCGACACCGTGGCCGTGGACATGCTTGCGGGCGAAGACGGTCCGAAGCGCACCGTGTTGCGCGCCAACGGCTCGACCTTGGTGAAGCCCGGCTACATCTCCGTATATCAAGAAGGCATGGACGACGTCGTGCAGGACGACTCGGACCATGTGCTGCCGCCGATGAAGGAAGGCGATCGGGTCCGGTTGACCGGGGTCGTGCCCACGCAGCATTTCACCGAACCGCCGCCGCGCTTCTCGGAGGCGTCGTTGGTCAAGGCCCTGGAGGAATACGGCATCGGCCGTCCCTCCACCTATGCGTCCATCATTTCGACCCTGCGCGACCGCCAGTACGTCGATATCGAAAGCAGGCGTTTCACCGCGACCGACATCGGCAAAATCGTCAGCCGCTTCCTCACACAGTATTTCACGACCTACGTGGACTACGACTTCACCGCCAAGATGGAGGACTCCCTCGATGCCGTCGCGGACGGCCAGCAAGAATGGGTTCCCTTGCTGGAGAAGTTCTGGAAACCGTTCATCGATCTGGTGAAACATACGGAAACCTCGGTCAGCCGCGAAGAAGTCGCGCAGGCCCGGGACTTGGGCAGGGACCCCGTGAGCGGCAAGCCGATGAGCGTGCGCATGGGACGATTCGGGCCCTTCGTGCAAATCGGCACCAAGGACGATGCGGACAAGCCGCGCTTTGCCGGCCTGAGAGCCGGTCAAAAGATGGACGCCATCACGCACGCCGAGGCGATCGAGCTGTTCAAGCTGCCGCGCAAGCTCGGAGCCACGGCGGCAGGCGAGGAAATCACGACCAATGTCGGCCGTTTTGGCCCCTATGTGAAATACGGGGCCAAGTACGTCTCGCTCAAAACCGACGATCCGTACGAAATCACGCCCGAGCGCGCGTTGGAGGTCATCCGCGAAAAGGAAATCGCGGATGCCAATCGGCTGATCCTGGATTTTCCCGACGCCGGCATCCAGGTGCTGAACGGCCGTTACGGTCCCTACATCACCGACAAATCGCGCAATGCGAAGATTCCCAAGGACAAGGAGCCGAAGAGCCTGACTTTGGAGGAATGCCAGGCTCTGCTGGCGGCGGCGCCCGTGCGCACCTTCGGCAAATGGGGCCGCGGCAACAAAAAAGGGCTGAACGGCAAAGCGAAAGCGGCCAATGGCAAGTCCACCGAGGCGGCGGCGAAAGCCGCGACCAATGGACTTGCGGCTTCCGGCGCTCCGAAGAAGCGCGCTGCCAAGGGTGGCGCGGGCGCGGCTGCAGCGGCTGCGGCCGCCGCAACGACCGGGCGGCCCGCGGCTCGGCCTGCCGCCGCACCGCCCGCCGCCGCGGCGGCCCGCGCGGCGCCGACTCGAATGGCCGCCAAGGGCGCGAAGGGGTCGGCCGTCAAGAAGGCCCCGTCAAAGGCCGCCGCAGCGCCGAAAGCCGGCATCAAGGCCAAGAAGAGTCCGGCAAAGAAGAAGCCGTAATCTTCAATGGACGCCTCCTCGGTCAAGCGCTACTTGAACGACTTGCATGACCGCATCACCGCAGCCGTCGAAGCGGTCGACGGCGCAAAATTCCGGCGCGACTCCTGGGCGAGGCCGGAAGGCGGCGGCGGCGAAAGCCGCATCTTGAGCGATGGGGCGGTGTTCGAGCGCGCGGGCGTGTCGTTCTCGCATGTATTCGGCGATCAGATGCCCCCGTCCGCATCCAATCAGCGCCCGGAAATTGCCGGCGCGCCCTTCGAGGCCATGGGCTTATCGCTGGTGTTTCATCCGCGCAATCCGCACGCGCCGACCACGCACTGCAATGTCCGCTTCCTGGTGGCCTCCCCGGGCGCGGCACCGGCGGTCTGGTGGTTCGGCGGGGGCTTCGATCTTACCCCGTACTATCCGTATGACGAGGATGTCCTGCACTGGCACCGCGCGGCTCGCGATGCCTGCCGGCCTTTCGGCGCGGACACCTACGAGAAATACAAGCAGTGGTGCGACCGCTATTTCTTTCTGCCGCACCGGAACGAGACCCGCGGCGTCGGCGGCCTATTCTTCGACGATCTGAGCGAGGGCGGGTTCGAGCGGTCGTTCGGCTTCTTGCGCAGCGTGGGTGATCACTTCCTACCCGCCTACATGCCCATCGTCGAACGTCGCAAGGATCAAGCCTTCGGCGAGCGGGAGCGCCGGTTCCAGCTGTACCGGCGGGGCCGCTATGTCGAATTCAATCTGGTTTACGATCGTGGGACATTGTTCGGACTGCAGTCCCGCGGCCGCACCGAGTCGATACTCATGTCGATGCCGCCGCTGGCCCGCTGGGACTATGACTGGCATCCCGAACCCGGTTCACCGGAGGCGCGGCTCTACCGGGATTTCCTGCGGCCGAGAGATTATCTCGCCGAGCTCGAACCCAGCTAGTGCCCCGGCGCAAATATCCAACTAGTGCCCCAGCGCGAATACATAGTACTTGCGCAGATTCTCGTGGACCGTCCAAGTGCCTTTGGCGCCGGTCTCAACGATGAACACATCGCCGGTCTTGAGCGTAACGGGCGCCTTGCCCTCGATCTCGATGGTGCAGCGTCCCGCGAGCAGATGGCAGTATTCCCAGGCGTCGTAGTCGATTTTCCAAACCCCGGGAGTGGATTCCCAAATGCCGGCGAGGATTTTGCCGTCGTCGGAAGTGTGCAGATTGGTGGTTTTGGTATGCGGATCGCCGCTCACCGCGGTTCCCGGCCAAGGCGCATCGTTCTCCACGGGTGCAGTCAGATCGCGCAGCGGCAACAGTCGATTGGCCATGATTTACCTGCTTAAGTAGTCAAAGGTTGGGCACGGTACCGCCTCGAGCAGCGCGGGGCAACCCTTGCGCTTCGTTCTCCGCCTGCCCGCCCTCATCGCCTCTCAGCGCATCATGAGCGGGCGCGCCATGGAGGGCCGCATCAAAGTTGCCCGCATCAAGGACGGCCGACCGCGATTCGCTCGACCACGCAGGAGAGCGTATCCCCGCCGAGGGACAGATAAATATTCCGCTCCGCGACCGTGAGCGAAAACTCCATGCGCCGGGCGAGTTTGGCCGCAAGGTCCGCAAGCCAGCGCCGATCCAGCGCATACAGGTCGAGTGCCTCGACACGGTGAATGCGTTCGAGGCTCAGGCGCGCCGCCAACTGCTCCCCGTCCTTGTGAGTGTAGACGGCCACACGCGGCGCCGCCTTGCTCGCCCGATGCAGCCGCGCCGCCTCCGGCGCGCCCACATCGATCCACGCGCACAACACGCCCGTCAGATCCCGCACCGCAATCGTCGGCTCGTCCGGATCGAACAGTCCGTTCGAGAAGCTGATCCCCTCGGTGTACTCCAGGCAGTAGGCCAGCACGCGGGTCAAAAAATATTCTTCGCTCTCGGACGGATGCCGAGCCACGCGCAATTGCAAGGGCTGATACACCCCGCGGTCGGAATCGGCCAGTTCGATGTTGAAGACGTAGATCGTGGCGCCCAGCGCCATGGCTCACCTCGTAAAGCGAAAGCGCCGGCCTCGAGAGCCGGCGCGGCACTGTAGCAGACGGCCGTCGAAAGCTGGGCTGCGGCAACGGCAGATCCTGGATGACGGCGCGCGCCCGTTCCCATGCGCTAAGTCAGCGAGCGGCCGTTCCAGGCTGCTCGGCGCGGGCCAAGGCATCGCTCAGCGATTCGAATACATTCTCCTTGCCGATGAGGTCGACCAGGCCGCTGCGCTCGAGTTTATAAAGCACATTCGGACGAACCTCGGTGAACATCACGACGGCGCCATGCCGCTTGAAGTCGGCGAGAATTTCCTCGAGTGCGAAGATGCCGGTCGCATCGACGAACGGCACGTTCCCCAGCCGCAATACCAGCGTCGTCGTGCGCCGCTGAACGTGCTGCAAACTTCGCTCGAGCTTCTCCGCGGCGCCGAAGAAAAATGGACCTTCGATGCTGTAGATCACCACGCCGGCCGCCCCGGCGCCCGCGATGCCGTTCAATTCATCTGCCGGCGCCCCGTTGTGAGGTTCAATGCTCACGGCGTCCGACATCCGCCGCATGAAGAGCAGGGCGGCCAGGATGACGCCTACGTTGACCGCCACCACGAGGTCGACGAATACCGTCAAAAGAAACGTGAGCAGCAATACCGCGACGTCAGGCTTCGGAGCGCCGCGGATTATCCGCAGGAAGTGCCGTACTTCGCTCATGTTCCACGCGACGACAAATAGGATCGCCGAAAGGCAGCACAAAGGTATGTCGGATGCCAACGGGGCGAGCACCAGAATGACCGATACGAGAAACAATGAATGCACGATGCCCGCGAGCGGACTCGTTGCGCCGTTGCGAATATTGGTAGCCGTGCGCGCGATCGCACCGGTGGCCGCGAACCCGCCGAAGAGCGGCGCAACGATGTTGGCAATTCCCTGCCCGATGAGTTCCTGATTCGAGTCGTGCCGGGTCCCGGCCATGCCGTCGGATACCACCGCCGACAGCAACGACTCTATCGCGCCCAGCAGCGCAATGGTGAATGCGGGGCCTATCAGAGAAATCAACTGGGTGAAGGTCACGGACGGAAACGAAAAGGAGGGCAGGGAACGAGGGATGCCGCCGAAGGCGGAACCGATCGTCGCCACGCCTTTGAACTGCCCGATCGTCTGGATCCCGGTGACCACGACCAGCGCGACCAGCGGCGCGGGTATGCGCTTCAAAAAACGCGCGCCCAGTATCAAGATCGTGAGCGCGATCAGACCGAGGCAAGTGGTGGCAGGATCGATCGTCGACCACGCCTCGAGCAGCGACAAGATTTTCTCGTGAAAGCGCGGGCCCGCCGGCGCCGGGGACAGTCCGAAGAAGTCCTTCCACTGCCCGACGAATATGATGACGCCGATCCCTGCCGTGAACCCGGCGATTACCGGATTCGGTATGTATTTGATGACGGCGCCCAAGCGGGCGACGCCGAATCCGAGCAGTATCATCCCCGCCATCAGCGTCGCGATTTGCAGGCCCGCAATCCCGTGCTGCGCAGTAATGATGGCGAGCACGGCAACAAATGCGCCCGTGGGGCCTGAAATCTGCACACGCGTTCCGCCGAAGAGGGAGGTCATTACCGCCGCGACGATTGCGGTGTACAGGCCCTGTTCCGGGCGCGCGCCGCTCGCGATCGCGAATGCCATGGCAAGTGGAAGCGCAACGACTCCGACCACCACGCCCGCCATCACATTGTTGCGGATATGGGCTCGTGTCCATAAGCCGTCGGCCTTCGCGCGCAGCAGAGCGATCATGGGTATTGCGGCGTAGGCGGTAGTAGGGACGCTCGGCGCCCGTGCAGTAGAATTGATGGAAATGACATATATTATTACCGTTGGCAGATGTATTATGATGGCTGAAACATGATTACCGCGCCACAACTTCGCGCTGCGCGGGCACTTCTTGGCATCGATCAAGTAGTTCTGGCGGAGCGAGCACAGCTCTCCGTGCCGACCATTCAACGCATGGAGGCGAGCAATGGCCTCATTCGCGGCAATGTCGACTCGTTGACCAAGGTCGTCCGCGCGCTCGAGGATCTAGGTATCGAGTTGATCGCTGAGGGCGGCAGCAGCAGCGGCCTCGGCCGAGGAGTGCGATTGCGCAGTCGTTGAACAGCGGTGCTTTGAACAGCTGTGCGACCGCACCACCGCTGTCGTTCGGACCGATTTGCGCGCCAGGCATGAGCTCTGTATATTGTTCGTGTACAGTGTACAGAGGTAGCATGATTCTTCGTATCGACCCTGAGTCGGCGACTGCCGTCTACCGGCAAATAGTCGATGGACTGCGGGTTGCGCTGGTCAAGGGGGACCTCGCTCCGGGTGATTCGCTACCTGCTGTACGTCGGCTGGCGCTGGATATCGGTGTTCATTTCAATACCGTGGCACAGGCATATCGCGAACTGGCGCGGGAAGGATGGTTGCACATCAGTGCCCGCGGAGGCGCGCAGGTGAAGGCGCGCTCGATGTCGGTCGCCTCTAAACCGGAAGCCGCGACATATCGACGCCGCATCGAGGAATTCATCGCCCAGATGCAGGCAAGCGGAGCGACACCCTCGTCGCTGGCGCGAGAGTTGCGTCGTATCGCAATGGCTCTGGAGGGCTCTTGATCCCATGAACACGGCAACCATCCTCGTTCTGATAGGCCTTTTTGCGATGAGTGCTCAGGGCCATTTTTTGCCTCAGTTCACGCGGCCGGATGTGTTCTTTGGAGTTACCGTAGAGCCTGCGTTCCGCACCTCCGATGCGGCCCGCCGCATACTTCGCGGCTATCGCATCGCTCTTTGGTGCAGCGCTATCGGGGCGGCCGCTTTCCTTTGGGTATTCCATCGAGCCGGGGTCGCATTTCTCATGTATGCAATCGGCGCCTGCATTGCGCAGGTCGCATCGCATCGTCGCGCGTTGATCCACGCAACCGCGCGCTCAACCGCGATCGAAGTCGATCTGTCGGCGCCCAAAGAGCACATCCCAGGGGGTCTCTTGGCGGCGTTGCTACCGTTAGTCGCGCTTATCGGCTTAGGCTTATGGGCCGTACCGCATCTGGATCGGCTGCCGGACCGCCTTGCGGTTCATTGGGGATTCAACGGTCCCAATCGATGGGTGATTACATCTCCACGGGCGATCATCGGGCTCTTGGCGATGCACGCGTTTGTATGCCTTTTGCTTACCGCGGCGGCGTTCGGAGTGCTGCACTGGTCGCGACGTGTCTCTCTGTCGGGACCATCCGCCGCAGCGGAGCGCCGGTTCCGCCGCCGCTTCCTGCTGTTGATACTCATAACCGAGTATTTCACGATACTTCCGCCGGCGTTTAGTCTGCTGCAGGCACCGGCACTCGCGATGGAGGTCTGGAGCGTGGCCCTCCTCGTCACCATCGTCTCCTTCCTCTCAAGCCTGATGCTTGCCGGGCAAGGCGGCGCGCGGCAAACGAGGCTACGCGGACGCCCGATCGGAGACCGGACAGCGGATGCCCGTTGGATCGGAGGACTCATCTACTTCAATCCAGCGGATCCGGCCTTGTTGGTCGAAAAGCGCATGGGGATCGGTTGGACCATGAATGTCGGCAATCCTCGCTCGTGGGTGCCGCTCATCGCGGTGGCCGTCATCGTCGTCATCGGACCCCAGCTGGTGCGCGGAGCATCCAATTCGGCATCGATGCCGCCGCAGGCAGCGGACGATCATGGCGAGCTTCTCAAGAGCAGGCCCGCCAGTCCCGGGACCGAGGATTCTCTTCGCCGTTACATCCTTTCGTTGGAACGGGGCCATCCCAATTACGAGGAGATGTCACCGCAGCTCGCTGCAGCCGTAAGCCGGCAATTGCCGAAGATCAAGGCACTCATGGATGGATTGGGCGAGTTCAAATCGTTGACTTATGCAGGAACCGATTCGGATGGATCGGACGTCTATGTCGCAGCGTTTGCTCGAGGCCGGCTTGAATGGCATATCGGACCTCTCGTCGACGGCAAGGTCGCGTATCGGCGCTTTCGCTCCCTGCCTTGACTGGCCCGTGTGGCACGAAGCGACCGAAATGATGTGGCGTACCGCGGTCCCTGAGCTGGAAATCGATCGGGTGTATTCGCGCCGCTCCACATAAGGTGTATTCCCGCCGACGCGCATAAATAGATTGTCTCAGCGTAATCGCGCGAATTGGCGCCTCAGTCCGGTTTTGTGTTTTCATTCCCGCTCCTGGGGATTGCAACGGCACGGCGCAAACAACGCATGGACGAAAAATCCGCTCTGCTCAACCAGCTGCGCATCGATCGCGGCAGTAGACCGGTGCCATCCGGCAGGGGCCGTATCTGGCTGGGCGCGGCTGCGGCTATCGCGGGCTTCGCGGCCCTCGCGGCTTGGTGGTGGACGCGGCCGGGCGCAATTCCCGTGCATGTCGTCATGGCGCAGGCGATCGCCGGCGACGGGGCGGCCGCCGGGGGCTCCGTTCTGGACGCCTCGGGGTACGTCGTAGCGCGGCGCCAGGCCACCGTGGCATCGAAGATCACCGCCAAGATGGTGGAACTCGATATCGAGGAAGGCGATCACGTCAAAGCAGGGCAGATCATCGCCAAGCTCGACGACACCAATATTCGCGCGGCTTTGGAACAGACCCGCGCCCAACTCGCCTATGCCAAGGCGGGGCTTGCCGAAACGCAGGTCAACCTTGCCAACGCGCAGCGCGATTACGACCGACAGAAGAGCTTGATCGCCGGACACTTCGTCAGTCAGGCTGCCGTGGACAATTCACGGACCACCCTGGATGCGCTGGGGGCGCAGCTGGCCACCCAGCGCAGCAATATCGATGTGGCTGAGCGAGGAATGAACGTGGCCGAGCGCAATCTCGACGACACGGTCGTTCGCGCCCCGTTTTCAGGGGTGGTCACGGTCAAGGCCGCGCAGCCGGGGGAAATGGTTTCGCCGATCTCGGCGGGCGGCGGCTTCACCCGGACCGGCATCGGCACCATCGTGGACATGGATTCGCTGGAGATCCAGGTCGACGTCAATGAGAATTTCATCAATCGCGTGCGGGCCGCCCAACAGGCGACCGCCAAGCTCAATGCCTATCCGGATTGGCAGATTCCCGCGCATGTCATTGCGGTGATTCCGACCGCGGACCGCAGCAAGGGCACCGTGACGGTGCGCATCGCGCTCGATCAAAAGGACCCGCGCATACTCCCCGAGATGGGGGTGCGCGTGTCATTTCTCGCCGACTCGCCGCGGCAGCCGGGAGCCAGGCCGGCGGCCGGCGTGAACCTGCCGAGCAATGCCGTACAGGGGTCCGGCGACACCGGCGTGGTCTTCGTCGTACACGGCGGCACCGTCGAACGGCGCGCGGTCCGCCTCGGCGCCGGCAGCAGCGACAGCGTTACCGTACTATCCGGCCTCGCGGCGGGAGATGGCGTTGCAGTCGGCGATTTCACCCGCCTCAAGGACGGCGTGAAAATTCACGTCGAGCAATAGATACAGACGCGCGGCGCGATGAGCAAGATTTCAATGCTCGCGCAGCGAGCACCTATCGGACGGGGTCGCTTCGACCCCGTAGATTCGGCGCGAAGCGCCTGAAAAGAAGCGCATGAAGGAATATAAACATGAGCGAAGCCATCGTATCCTTACGCAACGTTGCCAAACGCTACACCCGCGGCAAGCAAAGCGTGGAGGTCCTGCAGGGACTGAATCTGGACATTGCAAAGGGCGAGTTTGTCGCGCTGATGGGGCCGAGCGGGTCGGGCAAGACCACGCTGTTGAATCTGATCGGCGGCTTGGACAAACCGACCTCGGGCGAAATCACCGTCGCCGGCGAGCGTCTGGATCAGCTGAGCAGCGGCGGACTGGCGCGCTGGCGCGCCGATCACGTCGGCTTCGTATTTCAATTTTATAACTTGATGCCCATGTTGAGCGCTCAGCGCAACGTGGAATTGCCCTTGCTGTTGACCCATCTGTCCGCGGCACAGCGCAAGGCCAACGCCCAGGCCGCTCTGACGCTGGTAGGCATCGCCGACCGCGCCAAGCACAAGCCCAACGAATTGTCGGGCGGCCAGGCGCAACGCGTGGCCATCGCCCGCGCGCTGGTCGCCGATCCCACTCTGTTGGTCTGCGATGAGCCCACCGGCGATCTCGACCGCAAGTCCGCGGACGACGTGCTGCATCTGCTGCAGGTGCTGAATCGCGAGCACGGCAAGAGCATCGTCGTGGTGACCCACGATCCGAAGGCCGCCGAATTTGCCGGCCGCCGCCTGCACATGGACAAGGGCGCGCTGCTGGAAGCCGGAACTTTGGCCTGACCCATCGGAACACCCATGAAGTACCTCCCGCTGATCTGGGCCACACTGTGGCGCAAGAAGACCCGCACGGTATTCACGCTGCTGTCGATCGTCGTCGCCTTCTTGCTGTTCGGCGTGCTGGAAACGGTGGACTACGCATTCGCGCACCCCAGCAACGGCATAACGGGCGCCGACAAGCTGATCACGATCAACAAGTATTCGATCGTGCTGTCGCTGCCGTTTGCCGACGTGCAGCAGGTGCGCTCGGTGCCCGGCGTGGCCGAGGTCACGTGGATCACGTGGTTCGGCGGCTATTATCAAGAGTCGAAGAACTTCGTCTTTGCGCTGCCCGTCGACACCGACAGCTATTTCAACGTGCACAAGAACGAGTTCATCGTCAGCGACGGGCAGATGCAGGCGTTCCGCAACACACGCACCGGTGCGCTGGCCAATGTGGCGCTGATGAAGAAATTCGGCTGGAAGGTCGGCGACAAAGTGCCGCTGCACTCGACCATCTGGACGCAGAAGCAGGGCGGCTCGCTCGACTGGACCTTCGACATCGTCGGCAGTTTCGACGCCAAGGACCCGACGCAGGCCAGCGCGCAGTCTTCGAGTCTATTGTTCCACTACGAGCTGTTCGATGAGGGACGCAGCTTCGGCAAGGGAACGGTGGGCTGGCTCGAGGAGCGCGTCGGCGACCCGTCGCAGGCCGCCGCGATCTCCGGCCGAATCGACGCTTTGTTCGCGAATTCTCCCAACGAGACCAAGACTCAGCCGGCCAATGACTTCACCATGGCCTTCATCAAGCAGTTCGGCGACATCGGTTTCGTGCTGCGCGCCATCCTCGGCGCGGTGTTCTTCGCCCTGCTGTTCCTGACCGGCAACACGATGATGCAGTCGGTCCGCGAGCGCATCCCGGAGCTTGCGGTTCTGAAGACCCTTGGATTCGGCGACGGCAAGGTGCTCGGCCTGGTCCTCGCCGAATCTCTTCTGCTATGCGTGATCGCCGCCGCCATCGGGCTTGCCCTGAGCTTCGCCGCGCTGCCCATCATCAAGATGGGGTTGCAGGGCGTGGAGCTGTCCCCCAAGGCGCTGATTCCCGGCGTCGGTGCGGCCGTCCTGCTGGCGCTGATCGTCGGCATGCCGCCGGCGTTGCGGGCCATGCGGCTGAATATCGTCGATGCCCTGGCGGACAAACGCTGAGCAGTACGGGAAAGGAGCGGCAAATGTTCAAGCAAGTGGTCGCCGTCATCGGGATGAGCCTACAAACCCTGCCGCAGCGCCTCGGCGCCTCCAGTGTCATCGTCATCGGAATTGCCGGCGTGGTCGCGGTATTGGTGTCCGTGCTGGCCATGGGCGCCGGATTCCGGCACACACTGGCGGACACCGGCCGCCCCGATCGCGTGATCATCCTGCGCGGCGGCTCCGACGCCGAGCTCAACAGCAATCTGACTCGCACCGATATCGCCACCATCAGCAACGCCCCGGGCCTCGCCAAGGACGCCGCCGGCAAGGCCCTGCTGTCGAGCGAGCTGGTCACTGTGGTGAACGTGCCGAAAATCGACACGGGCACCGACGCCAACGTCACGCTGCGCGGTGTCGGCCTGAAGCTCGCCGAGGTACGCCCCGAGCTGAAAATCGTGAGCGGCCGCATGTTCCGTCCCGCCGTGCGCGAACTGATCGCCGGCGCCGGTGCCGCCCGGCAGTTTCGCGGCCTCGGGGTGGGGAGCGTGCTGCATCTACGCAATGCCGACTGGACGGTCACAGGAACGTTCGTCAGCAACGGCGATGTCCATGAATCCGAACTGCTGGCCGATGTCGACACGGTGGGCTCTTCGGTCGAGCGCAGCGGCTACAGCTCGGCGGTGGCGCTGCTCGCGAGCCCGGCGGAATTCACCCGGTTCAAGGATGCGCTGACCACCGATCCACAGCTCAAAGTCGACGTGCAGCGGGAACCGGATTATTACGCAGCGCAATCCAAAGACCTGACCCAGATCATCAATGTAGTCGGCAAGACGGTGGCCATCATCATGGCCATCGGCGCGATGTTCGGCGCCCTCAACAGCATGTACTCCGCGGTCGCGGCGCGGGGGCATGGAAATCGCCACCTTGCGCGCGATCGGTTTCGGTGCCTTGCCCGTGCTGCTGTCGGTGATGATCGAGGCGCTGCTGCTGTCCCTGATCGGCGGCATCATCGGTGCTTCACTGGCCTGGGTTTTCTTCAATGGACATAGCGTCAGCACGCTGGGCGGGGCCTTCGCGCAGGTCGTGTTCCAGCTGACGGTCACCCCCACCTTGATCGTCACGGGCGTCGTCTGGGCCTGCGTCATCGGCCTGCTCGGCGGCTTATTTCCGGCGTTGCGGGCCGCGAGGCTGCCGGTGGCGGAGGCGTTGCGCGCCGCGTGAGCCGGCCGCCTCGGAATTCTCGTGCATGCCGGCGCTCGATTTAGACGCCGGTTGGTGCAAAACTGTCCATGCACATCGATCCCTTCCGGTTCAGGCGCTGCCATAGGATTTTGACTCATGGATATCTGCACCCGATTGGCTATCACCTGCGCTCGTGCGCTGCGGCTGATCCCAGTCCTTGCCGCGCTCTTCCATCCGCTCGCCTGCGCCGCGGGCGATGCCATGTCCTCCGGGTACGCGCCGCTCGTCCGGCAGGTCGCCCCCAGCGTGGTAACCATCATCGTGGAAGAGCAGCGCGTCGGCGCCGGCACGCGTGCCGCCGCGCGAGTCAACGCCGAATCGGGTTACGACGCGGTCGGAGCCATCATTCGACGGCTGCTGTCGGGCGCGAATGCCACTCCGGGGAGCGACGACAGGGCATCCAGCGTGCTCGGATCGGGATTCATCATTCGCGCCGATGGCCTCATCGTCACGAATCGACATGTCATCGCGGGTGCACGCACGGTCCGAGTACACCTGTCGGACGGCCGCGAATTGTCCGCGAAAATTCTCGGCGCCGACGCGGTCACCGATATCGCCCTGCTGAAAGTATCTGCAAGCAATTTGCCCGTGCTGCGCTTGGGGTCCGCGCAGACGGTTTCGGTCGGCGATGCGGTGATCGCGATCGGCAATCCCTTCGGGCTCGGTCAATCCGTGAGCGCCGGCATCATCTCAGCGCGCGCGCGCATGCTCGAGGACGATCCTTACATCGACTTCCTGCAAACCGACGCCGCCATCAACCAGGGCAATTCGGGCGGCCCGCTGCTATCCACTGACGGCACGGTCGTTGGAATCACTTCCGCGATTTTCTCGCCCAGCGGGGGATCCGTCGGCCTGGGGTTCGCAATCCCGGCAGAAACCGTCGCTGGGGTCGTCGGTCAACTCGAGAAGCATGGCCGGGTCGAAAGGGGTTATTTGGGCATTTCCGGCGAGGCGCTGACGCCGCTATTGGCGAAGGCGCTCGGGATGAAAGCGGCGACGGGAGTGCTCGTCACCGCCATAGATTCCCAAGGCCCTGCCGTCGGCACACTGGCGGTGGGAGACGTTCTGTTGAGCGTCGGCCCGAGCACCGTGACTTTCAAAAATCTGACCAAGATTACGGCACGGCTGGCACCGAAGACTCTCGTGGTGGCATCGATCTTGCGGGCCGGCAAGCAGGAATCCATTGGGCTGACGATAGGTCGGCTGCCGGACCCTCCTGCGGATCCGGCGCTGACGGGCGATCAAGATACCTGGGTGCCCGCCTTGAAGCTGGGGGTCGCGAATACCACGGAGCAGATCCGCAAATCCATCAAGGCCGGCGATGAACCGAGCGGACTGATCGTGACGCAGCTGCGCCCCGCGGGAGCCGGAGCACTGGCGGGTCTGAAGGTCGGTGACCTCGTCACTCACGCAGCGAACAAGCAGCTGATTACGGTGGCGGATTTGGCGCCTGTGGCAGCTCCCAGCCCTCAAGCGCCCCTGCTGGTTCGTGTGGTGCGCGACGGCACTCCCACCTTCATCGCGATAACGGGTGAAGCCGAGCCCTAGCCATACCCCGGATCGCTTCGACTCGCCCGCCCGACACAGGCACAATGCATCGCGATGAACTACAAGCACATTTATCACGCGGGAAACTTTGCGGACGTGGCCAAGCACGTCGGCCTGGTGTACTGCCTCGGCGCATTGCAGCGCAAGGACGCGGCGTTCTTCGCACTGGACAGCCATGCGGGGCGCGGGTACTACGACCTGCAGGCACCGGAGGCGCACAAGTCCGGCGAAGCCGAGCGCGGCGTCCAGCGCTTGATCGAAACCGGCATGGACGCTGCGCCGCTGGCCGACTACTTCGCGGCGATCCGCGCGCGCCGCGGCAAACGTCTGGCGCGCTATCCCGGCTCGCCGGCGCTGATCGCGAGCGGCCTGCGCCCGCAGGATCGCGCGCTGTTCGTCGAATTGATGCCGGCGGAGGCCCGCGCCGCCGAGCGGGAGATCGAGTCGCTCGGCCGGGTTCGCACCGAAATCGGCGACGGCTATGCCGCGCTCAAGGCCTTTCTGCCGCCGGAAGAGCGCCGCGGCCTGGTATTGATCGACCCGCCCTATGAGAGCCTCGACGAATTGAAGCAGATGCTGCAGGCCTTCGCGGAGGCTTACCGCCGCTGGCCGAGCGGTATTTACCTGATGTGGTATCCCATCCGCAGCGCGTCACAGCGCAGCATGGTGCATGCGCGCTTCGAGGCGCTCGGAATTCCGAAAATGCTGTTCGCCGACCTCGCCATTCATCCGGACGATGCCGGAGTCGGGCTGGCGGGCAGCGGCTTGATGATAGTCAATCCGCCCTACGGAGCCGATGAGTACCTGGCCGAGGCCTATGCTGCAATTCATCAGGGGATCGCCGCGCCCGGCGCCGGCTACGTGGAAGTAGCCCGACTGACTCCCGAGCGAGTGGCACAATAGGGGTCAACCTTCGGGCACGCGCAGGATTCAATCATGGACAAAAATTCCTTACACGATCTGGCCGCCAAGCTGCACGCGGAACTGACCGCAGCCCTGCAGGACGATCCGAAATCCCGGGAATCGCTGAGCGACATCATGGGCGATATCAATCGCCTGATCGACAAGCGTTTGACCGACAAGGGCGCAGATACGCCGGCCTCTACGCACGGATCGCTGCCCGATCGATTGGAAAGAATCGCGGTGCAATTCGAGGCCGATCACCCCACCCTGGCGGCGAGCGCACGGCGGCTGGTCGATCTGCTCGGTGAGGTGGGAATTTGAGGTCCCGGTCGATCCGGGCATCTCAGCCGGTCCAGACGATGGAATCGAGTACTCGGCTCGCGATGTGTTCGACGGTACTGAGATCCGTGGTCGGACCGCGCGTGAGCACGGCAAGACTGCCGTGGCCGGGCACGGGCACGATGACTCCGCGATAACCCTGTTCGTCGAACTGCACGGACTTGGGCACGTGTTCGTGCACCAGCACCATCACGGTGACCGGCCCCGATTCGGTTTGCACGACCAGATGCGGGACTCGGTGGCCGCGAAACTCACAGCTGGCGGCATAGCTGACCATACCGGCGCCGGCGCCCAGACGCAGCCGCGAATTGCGCAGCACGTCCTCGAGCGCCGGCGCGGGCACCGGCACGTCGGTGCGCCGCCAGGCCTGCGGCTCTCCGGCCATATGCGTCACGACGTCGGCGGCGAGGCTGGGTCCCGGCACGCTGAGCCAAAGGCCTCCCGCCACGACGAGGGCCAATAGCAACGCTGGCCGCCATGGCCAGCCAACCCTTGCGATACGGCCAAGCCTTGCGATCACGGCGCCGCGCTCGCGCGCCACCGCCTTGGCGGCCGACTCTCCCTGCGCCGGGACGGCCACGCCCAGGGCGCGCTCGAGGCGCGACTCGAAGCGCAGCAGCCGCTGCGTGTACAGATTGCAGTCGTGGCAGGTCGCGCGATGCTCGCTCAGCGCCGGGTCCGGCATCGCGCGGATCGACCATCATCGACCGTCGATAGTGGGCGCAGTCCATCATTCTTGCGGATCCAAGCTCGTATCCTCGCCGCACAGCACGCGCAGCTGCTTGCGGGCGCGAAATAGGCGCGTCAGCACCGCGGCGCCCGAGAGACCGAGCTCGCGGGCAATTTCCGCGGTGGAGAAGCCCATCAGCACCTGCAGCACCAGCGGCTCGCGGTACTCGTCGGGCAATTTGAACAAGGCGGCACGCAATTCGGCGAGCTCTTGTTCCTCGGCCGCCGCCAGCATCGGTTCCTCGCGGGCGATCAGTTCGTCGACATCGACGGTCACGAAGCGCTTGCGCTCGAAGGTGCGCGCGTATTCCCGGCGGATGATGGTCAAAAACCAGGGTTTGGCCGCGGCCTCGTCCAGCAGCGAGTCCTGTGCCTTCCAGGCACGCAGCATGGTTTCCTGGACCACATCTTCGGCCAAAGCGCGGTCGCGGGACAGCCAAAAGGCGAAACGCAGAAGGTCCGGGCGCAGGGATTGGCATAACGCCTGGAAGCGGGCGCGCTTCTGATTTCCGCCAATCTGATCCTTCATGTTTAAATCAGCACCCAGCTTAGGATATCTTCCCCGCGATATTACCGCGTTACGCCAAAGTCGCCGACGGCTTGGGGCCGAAGCCGGGACGGGGCGTAGGTAATTTGCGGCGCTGAAGCTATTGCTAGGAGTCACAGTCAAGATGACCGGAACACCGTACGATTCATTTCCGCATACCCGCATGCGGCGCATGCGGCGCGACGAGTTTTCCCGCCGTTTGATGCGCGAAACCCACTTGAGCGTGGATGCATTGATCTACCCGGTTTTCGTGGTCGAAGGCCGCGGCGAGCGTCAGCCGGTGGCCTCGATGCCGGGTATCGAGCGCCTGTCCATCGATCAGCTGCTGCGCGAGTGCGAGACCCTGGTGCGTCTCAAGATCCCGGCCATCGCCCTGTTCCCGGTCACTCCCAAGGAGAAAAAGACCCTGGATGCGCGCGAATCCTGGAACCCCGACGGCATCGCGCAGGCGGCGGTGCGGGCGGTGAAGAAGGAGTTTCCCGGCCTCGGCGTCATTACCGACGTGGCCCTCGATCCGTTCACCACGCATGGCCAGGACGGTCTGATCGACGATCAGGGCTATGTGCTGAACGATTTGACGGTGGAAACCCTGGTACGCCAGGCACGCTCGCATGCGGATGCCGGCGCCGATGTGGTGGCGCCCTCGGACATGATGGACGGGCGCATCGGCGCCATCCGCAACGCGTTCGAGACGGCCGGCCTGGTCAACACGCGCATTTTGGCCTATGCGGCGAAGTATGCGTCGAGCTTCTACGGCCCGTTTCGCGAGGCGGTGGGATCCGCCGGGCATGCTGGGCACGGGCAGCAAGCATACCTATCAAATGGACCCCGCCAATTCCGACGAGGCGCTGCGCGAAGTGGCGCTCGATATCAGCGAGGGCGCGGACATGGTCATGATCAAGCCGGGTCTGCCCTATCTGGACATTGTGCGTCGCGTCAAGGATCGCTTCGGAATGCCCACTTTTGTCTACCAGGTGAGCGGCGAGTACGCGATGATCATGGCCGCCGCCGGCAATGGCTGGGTGGACGAGCGTGCCGTGGCGCTGGAGGCGTTGGTTTCCATGAAGCGAGCGGGGGCCGACGGCATTTTGACATATTTCGCCAAACGCGCAGCGGAGTGGCTTGCAGAGTGAACTTAAGCGCAGTACCGGACACCCCGGATCAATACGGAGTGGCGGGGCACCCCATCGCCCACAGCTGGTCGCCGTTCATCCACGGGATGTTCGCCAAGGCGACCGCCCAGAATTTGGTGTATCGGCTGTTCGACATCGCCCCGAATAACTTTCGGCGCGAGGCGCTGCGCCTGTTCGCCGGGGGGCTGCGCGGCATGAACGTCACGCTGCCTCACAAGCAAGCGGCGGCCGAGCTCGTCAACGAGCTCACGCCGCGCGCCGAGCGTGCGCAGGCGGTCAACACCATTGCCTTTTTCGAGGACACCTCGCTGCTCGGCGACAACACCGACGGCCTGGGACTGACCGCCGATCTCGAGCGCAATCTGGTCATCAGTCTCCCCGGCAAGCGAGTGCTGATTCTCGGGGCCGGCGGCGCGGTGCGCGGCGTGCTGGGTCCCTTGCTGGAGCGCGATCTGGGCGAGGTGGTCATCGCCAACCGGACGCCCGACCGAGCGCGCAAGCTGGCCGCCGAATTCGCCGACATGGGTCAAATCTCGGGTTGCGGGTTCGCCGACGTCCAGGGTCCGCCTTACGACCTCATCATCAACGCCACCTCGGCGAGCCTGCAAGGTGAAATGCCCGAGATGCCGGTGGGCCTGGTCGGCGAAGAAACCATTTGCTACGACATGGCCTACGGCCGCGGCCACACGCCTTTCACACTGTGGGCGAAATCCCTGCACGCGGCGCGCACCACCAAGGGATGGGGCATGCTGGTCGAGCAGGCAGCCGAGTCGTTCCAGCTCTGGCGCGGCGTGCGGCCCGACACCCAGCCCGTCCTGCAGGCTCTCGCGCAGCACACTTAGCTGGCGCGATCAGCGCATGGTGACCAGCTCTTCGGCGCTCGTCGGGTGAATCGCCACGGTGTCGTCGAAGTCCCGCTTGGTGGCGCCCATGCGAATCGCCACCGCGAAGCCCTGCAGCATTTCATCGGCGCCGGTCCCGATGATGTGGCAGCCGACGATGCGCTGTTCCGGGCCCACGCACACGAGCTTCATGTCGGTGTGCGTCTTTCGCGCCGTCAGGGCGTGGTACATCGGCGTGAAGTCGGCCACATACACTTTCACCGCATCCCCGTATTGAGCGCGCGCCTCGGCTTCGCTCGCGCCCACGGTGCCGATGGGCGGATGAGTGAACACCACGGTCGGAATCATGCTGTATTCCAGGCGGCGGTCGGCCTTGCCGCCGAACAGGCGATCGCTCAAGCGCCGGCCGGCGGCGATGGCCACGGGAGTCAGGGCGGCGCGCCCCGTCACATCGCCGATGGCGTAGATGCCCGGCACATTGGTGTTCTGGAAGCCGTCGGTGACCACGAAGTCGCTGTCATCCACCGCGACGCCCGCCTTGCCCAAGTCGAGTGCGGCCACATTGGCCGCGCGTCCGATCCCCCACTGCAGGCAATCGAAGCCCGCGAATTCCCTGCCGTCCTCCGCCACCAGGGTTTTCAGGCCCGCATGCTCGCGAACCGACGCGGGCACGACGTGCGTGTGGATGGTCATCCCCTGCTCGCGCATTTCGCGCATCAAGGATTTGCCCAGCATGGCATCGAAGCTCGTCAGCAGGTGATCCTTGCGGATGAACAGCTCCACCTCGCTGCCGAGCTCGTGGAACGCTCCGGCCAGCTCGCAGGCAGACATAGCCGCTGCCGACGACGGCGACCCGCTTGGGCCTGCCGTTCGAGTTCGAAAAAGCCGTCCGAGGTGATGCCGAGTTCCGCTCCCGGCAACTTCGGCACGATGGCCTTGCCGCCGGTCGCGATCACGATGTGCCGCGCCGTCATGCGCCGGCCGTTCACTTCGACGGTGTTCCGGTCGACGAAACGGGCGGCGCCCCGCACATAGGCCACCCCCTTGGCCGCCAGATTGCGCTCATAAATGCCGTTCAGCCGCAGCACGTAGGCATCGCGCTTGCGCTTTCAGAGCCGGCCAATCGTTGCCCTCCACGGTGACCTCGAAACCGTAGTCGCCGGCATCGGCCAGCCCCAAGGCCACGCTCGCGGCATTCCACATGACCTTCTTCGGAACGCAGCCGACGTTCACGCAGGTCCCTCCCAAGCGCTGCGATTCGATCACGGCGGCCTTGGCGCCGTACTCGGCCGCGCGCTGCGCGCAGGCCAGGCCGCCGCTGCCGCCGCCGATGCTGATGAGATCGAAGGCTTGCTCAGACACTGTGAACTCCATGCCGAAATGCAGGTAAAACCCAATGATATACTGCGCTCGGCGTCATAACTCGCCGAGAATGAGGTGCTCCGTGATCGGTCTCGTCGTGATCCTGGCCTTGGCCCTGGCATTGGTCGGCTTATCTGGTCGGCATCTACAACGGGCTCGTCAGCCTGCGCGAAAACGTCAAGGTCGCATGGGCGAACATCGACGTGCTGTTGAAGCAGCGCCACGACGAGCTGCCGAAGCTGGTGGAAACCTGCAAGCGCTACATGCAATTCGAGCAAGAAACTCTCGAGAAAGTGATGCGTGCCCGGGCCTCCGTCAGTCAGGCGAGCACTTCGGGCAATGTCGCCGCCGTCGGCGCGGCCGAGCAGCAGCTGCGCGCCGGCGTCGGCCGGCTGTTCGCGGTGGCCGAGAGCTATCCGCAGCTGAAGAGCGACGAAACCTTCAAGCAGCTGCAGAGCAGGATCACCGCCCTGGAGGAATCCATCGCCGACCGCCGCGAGCTCTACAACGACCAGGTCAATCTGAATAACATCCGGGTCAAGGTGTTCCCGGATGTCGCTGATCGCGCAGAGATTCGGCTTCCTGCCGGCGCAGCTGCTGGAATTCACGAACGAGGAGAAGCGCGACGTGGAAGTCGGCGCGCTCTTCGGCACCTGACGATTCGTCACTCTGGAGATCCGATCCGGACATGTCCGGCAATGCATTCAAATTTTGGCTCATCGTCGCCGGGCCTCGCCGCGGCGGCGGTGTATTCGTTTTGGTATGCCTTCAAGGCGTGGCGCCAAGAATCGCGTCATCGAGGACACGCCGACCTCGCGCGTGCGCTCCGCGGCGCAGGGCTATGTCGAACTCAGCGGACTCGGCGTCCTGCCGCCGAAATCCGCGAACAAGGGACCCCTGACCGGGATGCCCTGCGCTTGGTGGCGCTATAAAATCGAGGAACGCCGCTCCACGGGCCGGTCGCGCGCCTGGTCCACGGTGCAGAGCGATACCAGCACCGAGCCCTTTCTGCTGGACGACGGCACCGGCCAATGCCTGATCGATCCGCGCGGCGCCGAGGTGTTTCCCGGCGCGAGCGACGTCTGGTACGGACCGTCGGAATGGCCGGAAGTGCACATACCCGACGGCACCGGAGTCTTCGGCTGGCTGGTCGACACTTTCGTGACAGGCAGATACCGCTATACCGAGTATCGCCTGCAAGACCATGAGCATGTCTATGCCATCGGCGCATTTCGCAGTCTCGGCGGCGTCAGCGTCGAGGACCCGGAGATCGCCGCGGCGGCCAACCTGCTGCACGAGTGGAAAAAGGACCAGGCGGCCTTGCTGGCGCGCTTCGACCCAACCACGACGGCACCTTGAGCGCGGCGGAGTGGGAACAGGCCCGCGCCGCCGCCCGCCGCAGGTCTCTGGACGGGCGCGCCGCCGAGGCGCGCCCGCCGTCCGTGAACGTGCTTGCCGATCCGATGGACGGCCGCGCCTTTCTGCTGGCCGCATCGGACGGCGAATCATTGGCGCGGCGATTCCGGCGCCGCGCGCTGGCCGGCATCGGTGGCATTCGTGGGCAGCGCGCCGCCCTCACCTGGATGTTGACGCACGTCTGATAGAATCCTGGTGCGTGAACAACCCACTCCTGGAATTGGAATCGCTGCCCGCCTTCGGACGCATCGAGGCGCGCCACGCCCGCCCGGCACTGGAAAAGGTGCTGGCGGAGAATCGCGCTGCGCCTTGCGGAACTGACCGCGCAAGCCGAATCCGACCTTCGCCTCGCTGGTGATACCGGTCGAGGAATTGAGCTACCGATTGAGCCGGGTCTGGAGCCCGATAGGCCATTTGAATGCGGTCGCCAATTCCGCGGAGATGCGCGAGGCGTACAACGAATGCGTGCCGCTGCTGACCGCCTATTCCTCGGAACTGGGCCAGAACGCCGGCCTGCAAGCGGGCTACGCCTACGTGCTGCAGCATGAAGGCGGCGCGCTCGATCCGTCGCAGCGCAAGGTGGTGGAAAACGCGCTGCGCGATTTTCGGCTGGCCGGGGTCGATCTGCGGCCCGACGACAAGACTCGATACTGCGAAGTCGCGCAGCGGCTGGCGCAGCTGGCCACCAAGTTCTCCGAGAACGTGCTCGACGCCGCGCGTGCCTACACGCGCAGCGTCACCGATGAGTCGGAACTGGCGGGCTTACCCGCGAACGCCGTCGACCGCGCCGCCGCGGACGCGCGCGAGGCGAACCAGGCGGGCTGGCTGTTCAAGCTCGATCAGCCCACCTACATGACCATCATGGCCAGCGCCGAGAGCGAGCAGCTGCGGCGCGACATCTACGAAGCCTGGATCACGCGAGCCTCCGAACTGGGCCCGAGCGCCGGACGATTCGACAACAATCCCCATCATTGCGGACATCCTGCCGCTGCGCCACGAGCTGGCCCGCCTGGTCGGTTTCGAGAACTTCGCCGACTACGCCCTGGCCACGCGGATGGCGAAGAGCAGCAAGCAAGTGCTGGCCTTTCTGGACGACCTGGCGCGCCGCTGCCTGCCCGCGGCGCGCCAGGAGTTTTCGGATCTCGAGGAATTCGCGGGCCGCAAGCTCAACGCCTGGGACATGGCGTTCTACGGCGAGCGGCTGCAGGAGAGCCGCTTCAAGGTATCGCAGGAGGCGCTGCGCCCGTACTTTCCGCTGCCCAAGGTGCTTGAGCGGCCTGTTCGCCCTGATGCAGCGTCTCTACGGCATCACCGTGCGGGAACGGCCCGGGGTCGGTGTCTGGCATCCCAGCGTGCGCTACTACGATCTGCTCGACCAGGACGGCCGACATCGTCGCCGGATTCTTCCTCGATCCCGTATTCGCGCACCGAAAAGCGCAGCGGCGCCTGGATGGACGAATGCGTCGTCGCCAAATCCCTGCCTGCGGGCACGGCGCTGCCGGTGGCGCAGCTGGTGTGCAATTTCACCGCGCCGGTCGGCGGCGCGCCTTCGCTGCTGACGCACGATGAGGTGACCACGCTGTTCCATGAGTTCGGCCACGGACTGCACCACATGCTGACGCGTGTGGCCTATCCCAGCATCGCCGGAATCAACGGCGTGGCCTGGGACGCGGTGGAACTTCCCAGCCAATTCATGGAGAACTTCGTCTGGCGCCCGGAGGTTCTGCCGCTCATATCCGCCCATGTGGACAGCGGCGAGCCCCTGCCCGTCGACATGCTGCAGCGCCTGCTCGGCACGCGCACCTTCAACGCGGCCCTCGACACGCTGCGGCAAATCGAGCTGGCGAGCTTTCGATTTTGAACTGCACGCGAATTTCGACCCGCGGGTGGGCGCGAAAGTCGCCGAGACGCTGGCCGGGGTGCGGCGGCGGGTGGCCGTGGTGCCGGCGGCACCCTTCAATCGGATGCCGGCCAGCTTCGCGCACATATTTGCCGGCGGCTACGCCGCGGGCTACTACAGCTATAAATGGGCCGAGGTGCTGGCGGCCGACGCCTTCGAGGCGTTCGAAGAGGCCGGTGTATTCGACAGCGCGACGGCGGCGCGGTTTCGCGACTCGATTCTGGCGCGCGGCGGCAGCGTGGACGCGATGGATGCCTTCGTTCGGTTTCGCGGCCGCGAGCCCGACGTGCGCCCTCTGCTCAAGCAAACGGGCATCGCCGCGTGAAATGGCTGGTCGCGATGTCGCTGGCGCTGCTGGCCGCGCAGGGTGTCGGCGGCGCCGCCTACGTCAGCGACGAACTCGTGCTCGGAGTCTATTCGGAGCAGAACAACCAAGGTCAACGCCTGGCCACGCTGCATTCCGGGGCCAGCGTGGAGACGCTGGCGCCAACGGAGATTTCACCCAGGTTCGCTTGAATGACGGCACCACCGGGTGGGTCAAATCCGCGTATCTGACCACCCAGGAACCCGCCGTCGTGCGGGTCAAGCAGCTCCAGGATGAACTGGATCGCAGCCGTGCGACCACGCCGGCGCTGGCCGAAGCGGCCGCGCGCAGCGAGGTGGAGCAGCTCAAGCGCGAGCTGGCGGCCAAGCAATCCGAACTGATGGCCGCCAATGCAGCGCTGGCGCCCGCAGGGGGCTCGGGAGCGGTCGAGGCCGGTGCCACGCGGGCGGCGGGCGGCGCGGCAGGTATTGCTGCGGCGCCCGCAGGGCATGTCTGGATCGACGTTGCCGCGATGCTGGTCGCGCTCGGTGTCGGTTTCTGGCTGGGATACGCCACCTTGGCGCGCCGCGTCAAACATAAGTTCGGCGGCATCAAGGTCTACTTAATGCACCGGCTTTGACATATCCGTTGCGGCGCAAAGAGAGTTGCCGCAAAGGAGAACCAGGCACGTGGCGCCGGCGGCTGTAAGAGCCTAGACTCTTGGATGCATGACCTACGCCGTAACGACTACGACGTTACGAATTCGGTACAAGTCAGTTCCACGGCGGCGGTGACCGCCGCGGTGCGTGAACTATTTACGGCCGCTTTTCCGGGCGAGTCCTTCGATCAGAGTCGCCGTTGCCTTCGACGAGTTCGACAAGCTCTTCACGGGCCGCATGCCCGGCTACCACGGCGTCGATACGGTCTATCACGATCGCCAGCACTCTCTGGACATGACCTTGGCCATGGCGCGCCTGCTGGTGGGCTACGAGCGCAGCGTCGAGCCCCGCATGCGCTTCGGCGCCGAGCGCGTCGGTCATGGGACTGGTCACTTCGCTGTTTCATGATGCCGGCTACATACGGGAATTCGGCGATCGGCAGCATCGCAACGGCGCCGAGTTCACTCTGTACCACGTGACGCGCAGCGCGCGTTTCCTGGCGCGCTTTCTGCCGAGCATCGGCATGGAAAACTGGGTGCCGGTTTCGACGCGGATCGTGCATTTCACGGGCTATGAAATCAAACTCGACCAGATCCAGCTGGCCGATGCCCGCGATCGCAAGCTGGGACATCTGCTGGGCACCGCGGATTTGATCGCGCAGATGGCCGATCGCTGCTATCTCGAGAAGTGCCGCGACCGGCTGTATCCGGAATTCGTGCTCGGCGGAGTCGCCGCCGCGACCGGCACCGACGGCGCCTTGCAGGTGCGCTATAGCTCGGGTCTGGATTTGCTGCGCCAGACTCCGGAGTTCGTGCGCGAAACCCGCGTGCAGCGCCTGGAGGGCGAGTTCGAACACGCCTACCGCTATGTCGAACCCCTGTTCGGCGGCAAGAATCCCTATCTCGAGGCCATCGACCGCAATCTGGTCTTCTTGAACCGCGTGCTGCGCACCGAGCGCTGGCTCATGCTGCGGCGAAATCCGCCGCTGTTCACCTCGGGGACAATCAAATAGGCCAGGTGCGCGGCCTGATGCTGACTCATCTCAAGGCACTCTGGGCTTAGCACTCGCTAGACTTCGACGCTCGGCTCGGACCGGTAGTCCGGCGCGCTCAAGGCCAATCGATCGCCGCGACGTAGCGTGCATGCAACGCATCGAGTTGCGCGAGCACCTCGTCCTTTCCCAGCATCGGCGCTGCGGCTGATGGCCTTATGCAACACCGCCGGAGTCAAGTGCGCGGCGGGCATTTTCGGCGATCGGCGCAAAGCTGAAATGCCAGGGTTCGGGCTGCACGCCCGACAGTACGCCGCGAAACGGACGGAAGAATCCGAACCGCGCCGCATTGGCCTCCAGCCAACCGGCGAGCGCCGCGTACGGTCCCGCCCGGCGCGAATTCCTCCGGCGTGAGCTGTACCCGATAGTCCGGCGCGGTGGCTTGGGCGTCGATGAGATCGAGATCCGTGCCCCAGTGATGCCGGCTCGCGCCCGGCAGAGCGGACCACAACAGAATCGCCTCGATGCGCTCGCGGGCGTCGAGCCCGGCCGCCTCGATGGGCCGGCCCGATGCGTCGAGCATCGGCTTCTCGCCGCTGAATTTTCCGTTCCAGATCGTCAGTTGCCGCGAAAAATCCGCGAAAACTGCTGACCGGCACCAGATCGAAGCCATCGGCCAGCGGCCGCGCGGCGCAAATTCAAGAAAGGCGCGATCACGTGCGCGTGCAGGGCGCATGCGGGGTCGCGACACGTCGGCGATGTGGGTGCGCAGCCTGCCCGGTCAGTTCGCCCTCGTTCACGACGCCACGTCGCGCGCCGCGGCGAATTCGGCCACTTGATCGAACACGCGGGTGAGGGTTCCCACGTCCTGCGCGCCGGAAATGGTGTAGAGGCCGTCGAATATGAAGGTGGGCACGCCGGTGATCCCGAGGACGGCGGCGTGACGCTCCGCGGCGATCACGCCGTCCTGACCCGCGCGCAATATCAGCGCCGAACGGGACTCGCGCTCGCGCGAGGCCCGCTTCGACTCCCAGCCTGACCAGCGTCTCGATATCCCCGATGTCGCAGCCTTCCTCGAAATAAGCCGCGCATGACCCGGTCCTTGACCGCGGCCGCCGGGCCGGAGCGCGCCGCGTGGGCTATGAGCAGATGCGAGCGGCGGGTATTCGGCATGCGCTCGATCAAATCGAATCGGAATTCGATGCCGCTCGCCTGCGCCCTGGCGCTTCAATTCGGCATGCGCCTCGGCCACGCGCTCCGCGGTCCCGAATCTCGCGGCCAGGTAGCTCGCGCGGTCGACGCCCTCGACGGGCATGTCGGGATTGAGCTCGAAAGGGCCGCCATGTCACGCGCGGCTCGTACTGCGGGCGCGCGGCCACCGCCAGCTCGAAACGCCGCTTGCCGAGATAGCACCAGGGACAAACCGTGTCGGAATAGATATCAATTCGCATATTTGGCGCCCATCTTAAGCGGATTGTACCCGGCCCCTTATAGGGCATGGCCTGAACGGGTATCATTCCCTCAGGTTCCAGGACACGAACGGTTGGCGTAGTCAATGGCACGAAGCCTCAAAACGAAGTACTTGCTGCTTGCACTGGCGGTCGGCGCCGTGCTGTCGCTGCTATTGGGCGGCCTTGTCGTACTACGAGCACCGGGTCGATGCCGCCGACGTCAACCAGCTCACCTATTCCACCGTCGCGCAAAGACTGGAAGCCGACCTGGAAACGCGCGCCAGCAGCCTGAGCGAGATCACCGGCACCTCGCTCGGGCCCGCGCTGAGTGCCGGCAACAAGACCGCGGTCACGTCGATCGCGGAACGGCTGCTCGACGAGCGCGACATCGAGAGGGTCGAGGTGCTGGATGCGCACGGCACGGTGCTGTTTCGCGGCGGCGATCCCGCCGCCCAGCCGTCGGATGACTGGTTCGCCTTTCAGAGCACCATTCACTCGAATCTGGTGTCGGCGCCCGTGCAGCGCGTCGGCACATTGCGCATCTGGATGAGCCGCGCCGAAATGCGCGAGACTCTCGCCAGCATACGCAAGCAGCTGGAGAGCCAGCAGGGCATGCAGATCAAGCGCATGCGCGGCTTCTTTGCCGGCATCACGCTGCCGCTGCTGGTCCTGGGATTGGCCGGCGCCTGGTACATCGCCCGGCAGCTGGCGAAGCCCATCTCCGCGCTGGTCTCGAGCGCCGATCGGATCGGCCAGGGCGACTACACGCGGCCGCTCGCCGTGGTGCGGCACGACGAGCTCGGCGATCTGCAATTCGCGCTCGAGCGCATGCGGCAGAAGCTGAACGAAACCACCATCACCAAGAATTATCTCAACACGGTGCTCAACAGCCTGAGCGATGCCGTCTTCGTGACCTCGCCCGAAGGCATCGTGAAGAGCTGCAACGAGGCCACGCAGAGACTGCTCGGCTACCAGGAAGCCGATTTGCTGGGCAAGCCCTTGGTCAGCTTCATCGACGAAGCGCACCGCGGCGCCTTCGATCTGACCAACTCGGCGCCGGAAGCGCGCGAGACCGTGCTGCGCACGGCCAGCGGCCAAACCATTCCGGTGTCCATGGCCAGCTCGGCGATCACCTCGGAAGATCCGCAGTTCCAGGGCAACATCTACGTGGCGCGCAATATCACGGAGCGCAAGCGCGCCGAGCGGCGCATCCGCTATCTGGCGCGCTACGACACGCTCACCAAAATGCCGAATCGCATGCAGTTTCAGCATCTGCTGCAGCAGGCCATCGCGCGCGCGCGGCGCAGCCAGCGCTCGCTCGCGCTGCTCTACCTGGATTTGGACCGGTTCAAAGAGGTCAACGATACCTTCGGTCACGCCGCCGGCGACCGCACTCTGGAAATCCTGAGCGAACGCCTCACCCGAAACTTGAGCAAGGACACGGTCATCGGCCGGCTGGCGGGCGATGAGTTCGCCATGTTCGTCGACGATCTGCCGATGGACGTCGACAACCGCGCGGGCATCGGCGCCCTGGCGCGCACCCTGCTCGACGAAATAAGCCGCACCTTCTACGTGAATCAACAAGAGGTCTATCTGACCGCCAGCGTCGGCATCGCCATCTGCCCCTACGACGCCGAGAACGTGATCGATCTGATCCGCAATGCCGATGCGGCGATGTATCACTCGAAGCAGAACGGCGGCAACACCTGCGCATTCTACGTGCCCGAGATGAATGCCGCGGCCGTCGAGCGCCTGATGCTGAAGAGCAAGCTGCGGCGCGCGCTGGAGCGCGACGAGTTGGTGATCCTGTATCAGTCCAAGGTGGATTTGCGCAGCGGCCGCGTGGTCGGCGCCGAGGCGCTGCTGCGCTGGCGCCTGCCGGGCCACGGCGACATTTCGCCCTCGCATTTCATTCCTCTGGCCGAAGAGACCAGCCTGATCCTGGACATCGGCGAGTGGGTGCTTGAACCGCGTCTGCTCGGACTACCGCGAGTGGCAGAAAGATCGTGCCGGAGCCCGGCCGCATCGCGATCAATCTCTCGCTGCGGCAACTCAAGCAGGCGAGCTTCATCTCCCGCTGCCGCGGCGTGTTCCGCAAGCACGGGGTCTCGCCCACCTGCTTCGAGCTGGAAGTCACGGAAACCACCTTGATGACGGACCCGAAGCGCACCATCGGCCTTTTGAACGAGCTGTATGCCATGGGCTTGAACCTGGCCATCGACGATTTCGGCACCGGATATTCTTCGCTGTCGGCGCTGCAGCAGTTTCCGATCGGCACCCTGAAAATCGACCAATCCTTCGTCCGCGACGTCGCCGTGGACTCGAACGACGCGGCCATCGTCCGCACCATCATCGACATGGGCAAGAGCCTCGATCTCGAAGTGATCGCGGAAGGCGTGGAAGCGAGCGAGCAGCTCGAATTCCTGCGCAAGCACGGCTGCTACTACGCCCAGGGACGCCTGTTCGGCGATGCCATGGAAGCCGACAAACTGCTGGGCATTCTGCCGGCCAGGTCGGCGGCGAGGCGCACCACGCGGCATTGTGCGTCCCGACGGTGCTTGCGGCCGATTCGACTGTCTTCGTAGCAACCCGCCGTGCTATCTGCTCGGGATCTCACCCTGCGGCGCGGTCCGCAGCCGCTCATCGAGCAGGTCGAACTTCACGGTCTTCCGCGGCAACAAGGTCGGAATCACCGGCGCCAACGGCTCCGGCAAGTCGAGCCTGTTCGCGGCGATTCGCGGCGAGCTGGCCGCCGACCGCGGCGACATCGACCGGCCGGCGAACCTGAAGATTGCCCATGTCGAACAAGAAGTCGCCGCGAGCGACCGCGCCGCGATCGAATTCGTGCTGGACGGCGACACCGAGCTGCGCAGCGTGCTCGCCGTCATCGAAGACGCCGAGCGGCGCGACGCGGCCATGGCGCTCGCCGAGGGCTATGCGTCGCTGCAGGCCATCGACGGCTATCGCGCCAGAGCGCGGGCGGCGGCCATCATGCACGGACTCGGCTTCAAGACGGCGGATCACGAGCGCAAAGTGGCCGAGTTCTCGGGCGGCTGGCGGGTGCGGCTGGCGATGGCGCGTGCACTGTGCTCGCGCGCCGATCTATTGCTGCTGGATGAGCCCACCAATCACCTGGATCTGGACGCCATCGTCTGGCTGGAGGATTGGCTGACGGCCTATCAGGGCACTCTGTTGATGATCTCCCACGATCGCGAATTCCTCGACGCCATCATCGACCGGGTGCTGCACATCGAGAATCGCGCCATCCACGCCTACTCCGGCAACTATTCGCAATTCGAGCAAAAGCGCGCCGAGGAACTGGCGCTGCAACAGACGCTGCAGGCGCGGCAAATGCGGCGCAGTCGCGGAGATCACCTCCTTCGTGAACCGGTTTCGCGCCAGCGCCACCAAGTCGCGCCAGGCGCAAAGCCGCATCAAGATGCTGGAACGCATGGAGCGCATCGTGCCGGCGCACGTCGACAGCCCGTTCGAGTTCGAATTTGCCGCCCCGCTCAAAACGCCGCGTCCGCTGCTGACGGTGGAAGATGCCGCCTGCGGCTATGCGCGGCGCCGCATCGTCGGCGGAATCAATCTATCCATCGCGCCCGCAGGACCGCATCGCGCTGCTGGGGCCCAACGGCGCGGGCAAATCCACTTTGACCAAAATGCTGGCCGGCGAGACGGCTGCCGCTGGCGGGCAAGCGCATTCCCGCCGCGGATTTGAGCGTCGGCTACTTCGCGCAGCAGCAGCTGGAACAGCTGCGGCCGGATTGCGATGCCTTTTGGCATTTGCGCAATCTGGGCGGCCCGGATTTCGCCAAGGGCGATGAGCAGCGCGTGCGCGATCACCTCGGCCGATTCGGCTTCGAGGGCGATCGCGCGTTCGAGCCGGTGGGGCGATTTTCGGGCGGCGAGAAGGCGCGCCTGACTCTGGCTTTGCTGGTGGCGCGCCGGCCGAACCTGCTGCTGCTGGATGAACCGACCAATCACCTCGACATCGACATGCGCCATGCGCTCACCGTCGCATTGCAGAGCTTCGAGGGCGGCATGGTGATCGTGTCCCACGATCGTCACTTGATCAAAACCGTGGCCGATTCGCTCTGGCTGGTGGCCGACGGCAAGCTCGAGGTCTTCGACGGCGACCTGGACGACTACCAGCAGTGGCTGAGGTCGCGCGGCAAGACGGCGGCCAGGCCGCAACCGCGGCCGGAAAGGACGTGCCGAAGCGCGCCGCTCGAGCGGCGCCAAGGCGCCGACCGCCGCGAGACCGCGCCGAAAAACGACTCGAAGTCGCGCAGACGCTTGAGCGAGCTGCGCCGGGAAATCGCAGCAAATCGAAACCCGCATCGCCGCCATCGCCGAAGAGCGAACGCTGATCGAAGCGGAGCTTTGCAAGGACCCCATGCATGGCGGACTGCAGGCTCAGCATGCCGAACTGACGCGCGACGAAGCGTCCATGGAGACGCGCTGGATGGAGATCGGCACGGCCATCGAAGCGGCGGAATCAGAAATCGGCGCTCCGCACTGAGCGCACAATGTCGATCCCAGACATACCCCTCGAACCGCCGCCGCACGCGCCGGCACACTCACCGGCACATGTACCGGCCCCCTCACCGGCACACCCGCCGCCACATTCGCCGCCGCGCCCCGGCGGAGCGTCGCGGTTGGCGCGCGCCGCCAAGATCACGCTGCTTCTGGTGTTGCTCGCGTGGTTGTCCGTGGTCCTATGGAATACAGCGAAGCCGCTGCCGCCGGGAACACACATCGTCTCGCAGACCACGCGCCTGTCGGATGCCGACGTGGAATTTCTGTATGAGCCGCCGCAGCACCAGGACTCGCCGCAGTACCAAGAATCGCCGCGCCGCCAAAGTCCGGCGGCTGAGGATCTGGCCGCCGTCGATCATGCAGAGCAATTGATCGTGGTCGACCGCTCGCCCGTGACCCCCGAGCTCGCCCGGCACTTGCTGGAACGAAAGCGCCAGCGGCCCAATCTGAAAATCGTGGTAGTGACCGACCCCGGCAACGAGGCGTTCGGAGGCAGTGCCCCGAGCACTCTGGCCTCGTTGGAAGAGGCCGGCGTCATCGTCGCGCGCGTGCGTCTGGATCGTCTGCGCGATTCCAACCCTCTGTATTCCGGAGTGTGGCGCCTGGTGTTTGGCTGGTGGAGCGATCCCTTCGACGAGAGCCCGGGTGATCTCACCAGGGCGGCGTGGTCGCGCATGCGGAACTTCAAGGCCGATCAACGGCAACTCGTGGTGGCGGACGACGGTGCCGGCGGCTGGATCGCGAGCATGGAGCCGAGCGGCGCTGCGGGCCTGGTACTGCATGGTTCTCTGGCCAGGGCGATGATCGCCGGCGAACTGCAGATCGCCGCATGGTCCACGGAGGATGATCGTCTGCCCTCGAGTCCACGCATGGAGGGCCGCGGCGTGGGGTCGATCGACGCGAAATTCCTCACCGAGGGCGCCATCGAAGGCGCGCTGCTCGAGGCCATATCGGCGGCGGCCAACGGCGATCAAATCTGCATGGCCGTGCAGAACTTGAGCGATCGGCGGCTCATCGCCGCGATGTCGCGGGCCGCCGCACGCGGCGCACATCTGCAAGTGCTGCTGGCCCGCAACCCGATGCCGAATCAAGCGGTGGCCGGCGAACTCCTCGGCGAGGGTGGCGGCCGCATCGAAGTACGTTGGTATACCGCGGGATACGCCGTGCCGCATTCCGGACTGCTGCTGGTCCGGCATGGCGCCGATTTGTGGATGAATTTGGGATCGGCCGATTTCACCCGCCGCAATCTCGGCGATCTGAATCTCGAGGCGGCCGTGGAGCTGCGCATGCCGGTGCGGTCCGCGCCGGCGCGGGCGGCGACCGAGTACTTCGCCGAACAGTGGTCGGGCGCATCCGCCGACGCGGATTTTGCACCAGCATCCATCGTCGACTATTGGCGCTATCGCTTCGCCGAGGCCACCGGACTATCCAGCTTCTGAAGATCCGGCCGAAAATGCGGCGGTCGGCGGGTTTGCCGAAACGCGCCTTCTACGTCACTAAGCGGGGTCGATATTGCGCAGTTGCTCCAAGAGCTGCGGCAACGCCGTTTGCACCGTGTCCCACACTACGTCGAGATTAATGTCGAAATAACCATGTGCAATTCGATTGCGCATTCCCCGGATACTACGCCACGGGACTTCCGGATGCCGGGCGGCGAATTCGGGGTGTCGGTCCATGGCTTTTGTGGCCGCCTCACCAACAATGATCAAGGACATGATGACGGCTTGCTGAGTGCGCTTGTCTGCAAGGAATTCACTCTTGGTCAATCCATCGACGAAGGTACGTGCGTCTGAGGCCGCCTGTCGCATGTGTTCGAGATAGTCGGGCAAGCGGGTCTCGCTCATACGGCTAGAGCCTCCGCGAGCACGCGCTGGCGGAATTTCAATGGCAGGTCACCCGGCGTCACCAGATCGACAGACACGCCCAAGAGTAGTTCGAGCTCGGCTTGTAGACCACCCAAGTCGAACAAGGTTGCGCCGGGCAGCGCATCGACGAGCAAGTCAAGGTCGCTGCCGTCCTGATCGGTTCCATGTACCACCGACCCGAACACACGCGGATTCGTCGTTCGAAACCGACCGGTAGCCTCGCGCACGGCGGTACGCTTGAGGGCAAGTGCGGCAGATGGCTTCATAGGAATACACCTCTGACTCGAAAACTCGTGGCTTAGCAATCAATGCCAGAAGGCTTAGGTTGCAATGATACCGGTACGCTTTGGCTGCTGCGAATCCAATCAGTTTCTGAAGAGAAATTCTCGCACCTCTCCCCACCACGGCGCAAAAGCCCTAACTGCTCCCTCCTACGCGCTGACGTACATCGGCCCAATGCGAACACCCGCAGGGAAGGCTGGTAAGCTGAAGGCCCCTGCTGCCTTGACGGGGCCTTCAGAGCTTACTAGCCTTCTCGGCGGGTGCCTCCCATCCATCGGCCGATATCAGCGATCACCGGGCCGAGCCACTAGCTTCTGAGCCCTTGGCCAAAGTATCCCCAGTCTGCGCAACGATTTCAGCCAGCGCCGCATCCGCCGCGTGCGCGTAGGCGTCGACGATGGCGGTCAGCCGGTTCTCCGCGGCCGGCTGCTGCGCGCTCGCCGTAAACCGACCCACAATACTCCGGTCTCCGGAACGGCCGAGGCGAGCCAGGAAATGCACGTGTACCGTGGGAGCTCCGGCCGCGGAGGTGTATTCGGCTTGAAAATCCAAGACGTCGATTTCCAGCCAGTAGGCACTCCCGAATACCGACGCATCTCCGGTGACGGTGCGCAAATTAGCGTGGGAGTGAAACTCTTGCACCGCCAGGTCTTGTAAAACCTCACTCAGCGGTCCGCTCCAACGTGCATCGGCGTAGTAGTCCAAATGCCGATCCGGATATAGCGTGGCGATGCGATCGGTCTCCAGCCCGGGCCGCAAGCGAGGCTTGAGAATCGCCAGATCGACGGGAATCACGGGACGCATTGCCGGGTCCGTGCGAATTTAGCGCAGACGATGCGCCGGCCGGCGCAGCGGATGCCGCCGACCCCGCTCCGGCCGACAACATATAAACAGTCGGAGGCGCGACCTTGCTTTGAAACAGCGAGCCCGTGCAGGCCGCCAGTACAAGTAAACGCAAGTGCCGCGGCCCACGCCGCCCCGCGCTTCACTTGGCCACCTCGACGCCGCGGTAGTTCGGCTCATAGATGAGCTGCGACGGATTCTGCTTCAGGCTGCGCGACAGGTCGCGGAAATCGCGCGCGGCCTGCGCGGCTTTCGCGCAGCAGCTGTTCGAGTTCCGGCAGGCTCTGTTGAGTGAAGCGTGAGATACCGGGCTCGTTGTCCGCCATGAAGTGCTCCAAGCGGTCCGAGGTCTTCGCCAGATTGTCGGAAACATGCCTGGACGTTCGCGATAGCTCGACTTCGAGATCTGGGTGCGGAATGCGCCTCGATGCCGCGCAGATCGGCCGCGGCTGCCTTGCACTTCCTGGGCGGTGTGCCGAACGTCGGCCACCATTTCCTGCACGTCGCGCACCGTGCCGGGCAGCCGCTCGCTGGCGAGCCGCGCATTGTCGAGGGTGGCCTTGAACGTGCGCACGTTCTCGTCGCTGAATACCTGATTGAAGCGTTCCACCAGTTCCACGAGGTGCGTGGTCAGTGCCGGCAGATTGCTCAACAGAACGTCGAAGTCCGACGGCGCGGAGCGAATCACGGGATAGTGCAGGCCGTCCGCGAGCGCGCCCGGCGCGCGCAGCGGCGCTGCCGATCCTGCTTCAAATCGATGAACAGCAGGCCGGTGATCCCCTGCAGGCTCAAGGAAGCCCGAGTGCGCCCGTCGATCGGGGCATTGGCTTCGATATCGGCGATGACGAGCACGCGGTTGCGCTGCTGCGGATCGATCAGAATGCGTGCCACCCTGCCGACGTCGACGCCCAGATAGCGCACCGGACTGCCCGGGGTGAGTCCGCTGACGGTGCCCGGAAAGTAGATTTCATAACGCAGATAGACGTGTTTGTCCTTCTGATTCGTGTACCAGAGCACGAAGGACAGCGCCATGGCGATGACCAGGAGCACGAAGGCGCCGACAGCCACGTAATTTGCATCCCTATCCATCGAAGTGTCCCTCTCGGCGGCGCGCGCCCGCGGCCCGTGAAAATACTCGCGTATCCATGGATTCTGATTCCGCAGCAGTCCATCCAGGGTGTCGGTGATCATGCGCCCGTCGACGATCACTCCGACCCGGCTGCAGGTGCGAAACAAGGTGTCCAGGTCGTGGGTGATCATGACCACGGTGAGCCGCAGTTGCGAATGAAGGTACAACAGTAGCTCATCGAAGGCCGCGGCGGAAATCGGATCCAGGCCCGCGGTCGGCTCGTCCAGGAACAGAAGCTTGGGCTCGAGGCTGAGCGCCCGCGCCAGCGCGGCTCGTTTGACCATGCCGCCGGACAGTTGCGAGGGATATTTCGCTCCCGCATCCGGCGCCAGGCCCACCAGGGCCAAATTCAATTCCGCCAGTTCGTCCAGGGTCCGCTCGGATGCCGGATAATATTCGCGCAGCGGCAATTGAATGTTCTGCGCAACCGTCAAGGAGGAGATCAATGCGCCGTTCTGAAACGTCACTCCGTAGCTTCGCACCAATGAGCTGCGGTCGGCGGCCGCCAGCGCCTGCACGTCCTTGCCGTACAGCTCGATGCTGCCGCCGTCGGGTTCCCGCAACCCCAGGATCGTGCGCAGCAATACGGACTTTCCGGTTCCCGAACCGCCGACGACGCCGAAAATCTCGTTGCGGCAGCACTTCCATGTCGAGGCCGTCGTGAACGACCTGCGCGCCGAAGCGGCTGACGAGACCGCGCACGCGAATGACCGGAGTTGCGTCGGGTTGCGGCATCAGAAGTCGATCTGCACGAACAAGACGGCGAACAGGGCGTCCGCCAGTATGACCAGGAAAATGGATTGCACCACGGCGACCGTGGTCAAGCGCCCGAGCTCGCGGGCCGAATCGCGCACCTGCATGCCGCGGTAAGTGCCCACCATGGCGATCAGCATGGCGAATATCGGCGCCTTGATCAGGCCCGACCAGAAGGTCGTGGGCGACAGCGATTCGCGCAGCCGATTGAGGAATTGCGGCAGGGGAATGTGCAAATTGACCAGCGACAGGAGGCCGCCGCCGGCCAGACCCATGGCATCCGCGATCACCGTCAGCAACGGCAGAGAGATGACGAGGGCGAGCACTCGGGGAACCACCAGCAGCTCGATCGGATTCATGCCCATGGCGCGCAGCGCGTCGGTTTCCTCGTTGAGCTGCATCACGCCGATCTCGGCCGCAAAAGCGCTGCCGGAGCGGCCGGCGACGATGATGGCCGTCAACAGCACTCCCATCTCACGCAGCACGGAAATGGTCACCAGATCGACGACGAAAATATCGGCGCCGAACTTGCTCAGCTGCTGCGCCCCCAGATAGGCCACGATCACGCTGATCAGAAAGGCGATGAGCGAGACGATGGGGATGGCGGTGATGCCGGTCTCGTAGATATGCCGCGCCAGCGACGATGTGCGCAGGGCGCGCGGCCGCGAAAATACCTGGCCGAGAACCGTGACGATGCGCCCGAAGAAGCCGATCACGCGCGCGCGCTTCGGTGCCCTGAAGCACGGCCCAGCGCCCCAGATTGCCGACGCATCCTCTCCAAGCTCGGCTCGAGGGCGGCGCGGCCTGCCCTGCGCGGCATGCCGCTCCGCCATGGAGTTTCTGCAGCAATTCCAAGATAATGCGGCGGATCGCCGACGTGGCGAACGTCCAAGTGCTGCGGCGCCGAAATCCGGCCAGGCGCATCAGCAACGCCCATGCCGGGCCGATCCCCGGCGTCTCGCGCTTGCGACCAATCGCAAACCAGGGTGCCGTGCAGCGTGTCCGGCAGCGCTTCGAGCTGCGCCTCGATTTGCGCCATGGCGGCCAATGACCAATCGCCGTTCAGGTGCAGACGCCAATCCCCGTCCGCCCCTTCGAGCGCCAGGACCGTCATGCTTCAGACAGGGTCGCGGCCGCGCCATCCGCTGCATGCGGCGCTCGCCCACATTGATCGGTATCCGATTCACCGCTATATGCTAGCAGGCAATGAGTCTGCACAACGATCCGCTGTTACAGATCCTGATCCTGCTCACCGCGTCGGTGTGCGTGGTCGCCGGCGTGCGCAAGCTGAAGTTGCCCGCGATCCTGGGTATCTCGCGGTGGGCATGCTGCTCGGCCCGCACGCCCTGGCTCTGGCGCTCGACAACGAAACGACGCAACTGCTGGCGGACTTCGGCGTGGTATTCCTGGTATTCACCCTGGGGCTGGAATTCTCCCTGCCGCGCCTGGTGGCGATGCGCTGGGAAGTGCTCGGCGTCGGCGGCGCGCAGGTGCTGATCACCACCGGCATCGTCGCGGCGGGCGCCGTCCTGTTCTTCGGCGTGGTCCCGGCGGTGGCCGTGGTGATCGGCGGCGCCGTGGCCATGTCCTCGACGGCCATCATCATCGCGCAGCTCACCGAGCAGTCGGAGAACAACCGGACGCACGGACGCCTCGCGGTGGCGATTTGCCTGTTTCAGGACCTGAGCTTTCCGCTGTTTCTCGCGCTGGTGTCGGTGCTGGGCGGCGGCGGGCAGCCCGCCGACGCCAGGCACATCGGCGGCGCCATCGGCATCGCCGTGCTCGCCCTGCTGCTGGTGCTGGCCGCCGGGCGATGGCTGCTGCGTCCGCTGTTTCTCATGCATCGCCTCGGTGCGTTCCGCGGAACTGTTTTCGCTGGCGGTGCTGCTCGCGGTGCTGGCCTCGGCCTGGGCCACGCACGCGGTGGGCCTGTCGCTCGCGCTCGGCGCCTTTCTGGCCGGCATGATGCTGGCGGAGACCGAGTTCCGTCATCAGATCGAGGCGACGATCCGCTCCTACCGCGAAGTATTGCTCGGCCTGTTCTTCATCACCGTCGGCATGCTGCTCGATGTCGGGCTTGCTGCTGCGGCATTTGCCGCTGGTGACGGCGATTCTGGCCGGCATGCTGCTGCTCAAGGCGGCGGTGGTGACCGTCGCCGCCAAGCCGGCGACCAAGAGCTGGTTCAAGTCATTGCGCACGGGCGTGGTGGTCGGCCAGGGCGGCGAATTCGGCTTCGCGCTGCTGACTCTGCTGCTGCGGCGCGAATTGCTCGATCCGGCCGTCGTGCAGCCGCTGCTGGCCGCCACCGTGCTGAGCATGGTCCTCTCGCCCCTGCTCATACGCCACAATCGGCGCATCACGCGCGCCCTGCTCGCGCGAGTCCGGGCCGCCGATCAGCGCGGCCATGCGCGAGACTCAGGCGACTCTGGCCGTCGCCGAGCGCGATCACGTGGTCATCTGCGGCTTCGGCCGGGTCGGCCAGAACATTGCGCGCGTGCTCGAGCAGACGGGCTTCGAGTTCATTGCCCTCGAACTGGACGCCTACCGGATTCGCGCCGGCCGGCAGGCCGGCGATCCGGTGATCTACGGCGATGCCGGCCAGGTCAAGGTGCTGGAGAACGTCGGGGTCGCGCATGCCAGCTGCGTGGTGATCACCTTCGCCAACCCCGAGGTGGCGCTGCGCATTCTGCGGGCGGTGCGCGAACTGCGGGCGGACGTGCCCATCCTGGTGCGCACCCAGGACGACACCAAGCTCGAGCAATTGCAGGCGGCCGGCGCGACGGAGGTGGTGCCGGAAACCTTCGAGGCCAGCCTCATGCTGCTGTCGCACCTGCTGCTGCTGCTGAAGCTGCCGGTGCCGCGCGTGATCCGGACCGTCAACGACATCCGCAGCCATCGCTACGGCATGCTGCGCCAGTACTTTCGCGCCGCGGACGCCGAGCACCTGGACGACGAGTCACGCCTTTCGCGAAGAACTGCACAGCGTCATTCTGCCGCCGCACGCCTGGGCCGTGGGCCGCAGCATCGCGGAGCTGGCCGCCCGCGGCTCGAGGGCGGCGGTCAGCGCGGTGCGCCGCGACGGCATCGTGGGACGCGAACCCGGCCCGGATACCCTGTTCAAGGAGGGCGACGTGGTGGTCGTGTGCGGCACCCCGGAGGCCGTGGAACACGCCGAAACCCTGCTTTTGATGGGCTGAAATCCCTCGAAAGCCGGTCGGCCCAAAAAACCCCTTTACAAGGCCACGGCCGCATCCATCGCATAGTAGAAGCGCTGTTCAAGGGCAAACCCGCCGAAAGGTGGGGACGCAAAACCACCGGTCTAAGGGGCTTCCTCAAGGAAGTCTGACGATAGCGGGGTCGCCAGTGAATCTCAAGCGCATACACGCATGCGCAGCGAAACCGTCCGGTTTTGTGACCCCCGACAGCAAGCGTTTTCTTGCTCAAGTCTTCCGGGGGGAAGCATATGGTAAGTAAAGTCACTCGTTCGCCGGGCGCGGATTCATCGGGCATTTATCGCCGGCCGCGGCTGGTCCTCAAGCTGAAGCGCTTCGAAGACCTGCCAGTCCGTTCTGAGCAAAACCAAGAGCTATCCCACCCCCATTCGCATGGTGGGCGCCGATTATTCGCAGACGCGCTGCGTGGGCGGCGACGGCGGCACCACGGTCGACACGGGCGCGCTGGATCAAAATCCTGGAATTCGGCGAGACCAGCGTGCGCGCGCAGGCCGGCGTGCGCGTGGGCACCCTGGTCACGGCGCTGGCCGAGCGCGGTCTCGAGCTGCCGCTGACCCCCGAAATGGGCCAGATTTCCCTGGGCGCCGTGGCCGTCACCACCTTGCCGCAGGCCTCGTACGGCGTGGGCATCGCGCAACTGTCGTCCTGCGTCACCGAAGTGAAGCTGATCACGCCGCAAGGCAAGCAAATGATCGTGACCGAGCGGGAACGCGACCTGATGCGCGTGCTGCGCTCGAGCTTCGGCTTGCTGGGCGTGGTGCACGAGGTCGTGCTGCGCGTGCGGCCGCTGACCCCGGTCAAGATCGACTATCAGGTGCTGCCGCTCAAGGAATTCAGCGCCCGGTTCGCCTCCATCGTCAATGCGCCGGGCGCATTGCGGCTGCACATATCGCCCTTCAACGACCGGATCACGGTCGAACGCCGCACGCTCGATGAATCGGCTTCGCCTCAGCCGCTCCGGGATCTGGCAGATCCGCAAATCCGTGATGCGCAATGTGCTGCCGGCCTTCGGCTCGACCGTCGGCAGCGTGCTGGCCGCGCCCGGCCTGCGCGCGGTGATGCTCTCCGGCGTGCACGCGCGCGCCTGGGCCGCAGCACGCCGCGGCGTCGTGATGTATGCGCACGAATGGATGCGCGACATGCCGGCCGAAGCCTGGAAGGCGCGCCATACCTACAGCCTGTGGGCGTTTCCGCAGGCCGACTATCCCAAGGTGCTGGCGCGAATATTTCGCGTTCTGCAAGTCGTACTACAAGGAGCACCGCTACCGCTGCAACGTCGTCAGCGGCGCGAGCCGGCTGCATCAGGACCGCGGTTCGCTGTTCAGCGCCAGCTACTCGGGCCCCGCGTTCACTCTCGAGCCCTCATCCACCGGCGAGACAGGGCTGGGACGACTTCCTCATCGATTTCAACGATTTCGCGTCCGGCCTGGGCGGCACGCCCACGTTCAATCAGACGCGCGCCCTGCAGCCCGAACATGTGTCGAAGTCATTCGGCGAGCGCGCTCAAGCTGTTTCGCGCGCTGCGCCAGCGCACCGATCCTCTGAATCGGCTGCGCAACAGCTACTTCGCGTACCTGCTGGGCTAGGAGCGCTGAGCTAAGCCCGGAAACGATTTTGGCCTTGATGGACTCGAATTCAGAGTCGCTGATGAGCTTGGCGTCGAGCATTTCGCGCGCCTGGCGCAGGCGCCGGGCCGGTTCCGATTCCGCGCCGCGTCCGCGCCGGAATAGGCGCTTTGACCGGCGCCGGTCTGAGCGCCGCCGATCTGCACGCCGCCGGATTTGGCGCGCAACTCCTCGAGCTCGCGGATGCGGCGCTTCTCGCGCCACACTTGGTCATGCTGCTGGCAAATTCGGTACATGGCCTGCGCCTGATCCTTGCGCAATCCCGCAAAGGTCCATACGCGATTCACCTCGGCGCCGATGTTGAGGTCCGAGCTGCTCTGCGCGACCAGGGTCAGATCCGCCGCGAGAATTCCGGCGCTGATGCGCGTCTCCTTGAGGTCCTGCCAGCGAATGTCGGCCGACTCATAGCCGCCGAGCAGGCGGCGATTGAGCGAAATGAAGCGCCCGCTGGTGGCGGCGATGCAGGCGCGGCGATGCGTCAACGCAAACAAGCGATGCTGCACCGCCCAGGCCTCCAGGGTCTCCCCGCCGTGAGCAATCCCCGCAACGTGGCCAGAGCCGAGTCGAGGCCCGGGCTCCTGCCGGGGCCGCTCATCGCGGGGTCGGCCATCAGGCCTTCTCTTGCAGGTGCGCTTCGAGGAACCAGAGATACTTGTCGACGTCGCGGGAAATTCCCGTGAACAGATCCGCCGTATCCGCGTCGCCCAGCTTGTCCGTGTCGTCGATGGCCGCCCGCACCGCCTTGCCGAACACCGACAGCTGCGTCGACAAATAGAAGAGATGATCCTTGCCGGCGGTGATGCTCAGCGGATAGTTCTTCAATTTGCTGCGCTTGGCCGCCACGGCCACCGTGCCTTCGGCGGTGCCGCCCAGGCTGGTCACGCGTTCGGCGATTTCGTCGATCTGTTCCAGCACCAGGTCGGAAATCTTGTCGAACAGCTCGTGCAGGGCGATGAAATTCGGCCCCTTCACGTTCCAGTGCGCCTGCTTGACCTGGCTCTGCAGATCGATGGCGTCGGCCAGCCGATCGTTGAGTATGAGGATGACGTTGCGGCGGATTTTCTCCGAAAGGTCGATCTTGGTCTTGTACATCGGCGCTCCTTCGAGATAACGAGTTCGAAATCGAAGCGCTATTTTGCACTGCTTGGGCGCGAATCCCAAGAAAGAAGGTGCAGTTCGCGGCGCCTTTAGATCTCGGTGCGTCGCATGCGCAACTGGATGGCGGCGAAGATCAGCGCGGCTCCGGCCGCGACGCCGATCCAGGTTTCCGGGCTGGAGAGGAATCCGCCGAAGTCGAGGAAGCTCCAGATGTTGGCCGGAGTGCGCGATGGTGTCATGGTCGACGGCCGTGGTGCGCCCAGGAGCCGAGATTGGCGTTGAATGCCACCTCCGGAAAGCCGAACAGGCGCTCCCCGAGCTGGTGGGCGATCGACATGGGTGCCGAAGAACCAGCGCTCGGCAAGAATCAACGCGATGGGCGGCAGCATGGACCAGAACATCACGGCACGCCTGGCCCATGAGGACATGACCAGCAAGATAGCCGGCGACCGGCAGGTACCAGATGGCGGTCGTCACGATCATGTACAGCCACAAGGCCTGCATCTGCAGCCAGAGGTCGGCGTGCCACAGAGCGCCGCCGAGGAAGGAACTCGCGCGAACCGAGATGATGAAGGCCATGAGCAGCGTGGTCAGATCGGCGGCCGCAAAATACACCAAGGGAATGACGATCAAGGCCGTGGCCAGCTTGGACAGCACGGTCGTGGTGTCGGATATCGGCAGGGACTTCCAGAACAACACGCTGCGGTCCTTGCGGTCGGCGTACAGGCAATCCAGCAGGTACCAGGTCGGATAGATCGACATGACGGCGAAGAACGTCGCCGCCGACGGCAGCCAAGAACGCCTGGCCGACGGTGCTGCCCGGCACCTGCGCGGAGACCGCCAGCAAATCCGACCTGGCCGAACAGCGCGACCAGCAGCAGGAACACGCCGATCACCGCGGGAATCATCCAGATCGCGCGGTTTTCCCAGAATTCCCGGCGGACCAGCCAGATATAGGTGTTCATGCGGCATCTCCCGAGAGCTTGGCGACGAACAGATCGGAGACGCTCGGGGTGTGGATCTCGCCGAGGCCGCCGAGCTTGTCCATGTCGGGGTGCTCGAAATACAGCACCATCTTGCCGAGCATGCGGCGCTCGTAAAACGGCTTCTCGGCGCGCGCCGCGTCGAGGCGGTCGGCGCCCACCGCGACGGCCGCGTAGCGCGCCGCGATGTCCTCGAGCGATGAATCCAGGACGATGCGGCCCTTGTCGATGAACAGCACATCGGTCAGCAGGTTCTCGACTTCTTCCACCTGATGCGTGGTGATCAGGATGGTGCGAGTCTCGTCCATGTAGTCATTGACCAGCGCGTCATAAAAGGCGCGGCGCGCCAGAATGTCCAGGCCGAGAGTCGGCTCGTCGAGCACCAATAGCTTGGCGTCGATGGCCATGGTCAGCGCCAGGTGCACCTGAGTCTTCATGCCCTTGGACAATTCGCGCATGCGGCGCTTGCCGGTGATCTCGGTCTTGGCGAGCAGCGCCGTCGCCCGATCGCGGCGAAACCGCGGATGCACGCCCGGCGACGAAGTCGATGGCATGGTCGACGCGCAGCCACGACGGGCAGCACCGCGACATCGGCGATGAAGCAGGCAGTCGTGCATGAGCGCGGTGCGATCGCGAAACGGTTCGCGGCCCAGCACTTGCAGCTGACCTTCGTAGGCGGTCAATCCCAGAATGGCGCGCAGCGCGCTGGTCTTGCCGGCGCCGTTCGGACCGATGAGCCCGACGATGCGGCCGGCCTCGACCGTGAAATTGGCCCGATCCAGCGCCACGTGCGCGCCGTATTTTTTCGTCAGATCTCGAGCTTCGATGAGCGCAGGCATGATGACTCTCATTCTTCCGTAGGCATCGCTGCCGCGGGGCGGCGGTGCCGGGTGGGTGAGCGCCGGTGTTTGCGCGAACAATTCCTGGGCGGAGAATCCGAGCCGGTGGATAACCGCCAGAATCTGCGGCCACTCTTCGTTCAGGAAGCGTTCGCGTTCCCCGGCCAGCAGCAGCCGCCGGGCGCCTTCGCTCACGTACATGCCCCGGCCGCGGCGTTTCTCGACCAGGTGTTCGTCGACCAGCTGCTGATAGCCCTTGAGCACGGTCAGAGGATTGAGCCGGTAGTCGGCGGCAACCGCCCGCACGGAGGGCAGTGGATCACCCTCCTTGAGCGCGCCCTCTAGAATCAGGGCGACCATTCGATCGCGCAGCTGGCGATAGATCGGCTGGTTGTCATTCCAATTCGGATCCATTCCTCGCTCGATGTGCTGTTATGGCTGGTTAGCACACTACTCTAAGGCAATCTGCCTGGGCCACCGGCTCAAAGCCATGCCGTTCAACGTCGCTGCGGCGGCATGCGCGCCGGAGACCAGCGTCGTATGTTGATGCAAGGGGCCGTTGAACAAGTAGGCGACTCCGCCGATGATCAGGCTGTTCATCATCAGGGCGACGGCGAGGGCTGCGAATTTGGTGGAAATCTGAGTGTTCATGTGAATCTCCTGTGGTTCGTAGTCCATCGAGGTGTTTCGGTGACTTGGTGATATAGTTACATACAACACTGACTACATGCAAGCACCTGATGAAAATATCTTTGGGTCGAGCATTCTGAAGTCGATGCTGGCGGCGCAACAAAATCTCGGTGGACCGTGGCTTTGCCAAGCGGCGCGTATGCTGGGGCCATGGACTCGCTGGATGAGGACGCAAAGCTGATGCTGCGGTACCGGGACGGTGACGCGGATGCGTTTTCGACGCTGTACGCGCATCACAAGGGCCCTCTGTATCGCTATCTGCTGCGCCAGGTGCGCAATGCCGGCGCCGCCGCGGACTTGTTTCAAGAAGTCTGGTCGCGCTTGATCGCGACGCGCGCGCGCTATGAAGCGCGCGCAAAATTCGCGACCTTCCTGTTCCACATTGCGCACAACTGCACCATCGATTTTTTTCGCCGCGATCTTCTGATGCGTCACGCCGTGCGCCGGCCGGATGACGCCGAGGCGCAGTCGATGGAGCCCGAAGTGCCCGAGCATCAGCGCCCCGACCGAGTGGCGGAATTCGCCGAACAGCAATCCGCGCTGCTGGCGGCCTTGGGCGCCCTGCCGCAGGAGCAGCGCGAGACCTTTCTGCTGCATGAAGAAACCGGATTGACCATCGAGGAAATCGCGCGAGTCACCGACGTCGGCATCGAAACCGTCAAAAGCCGGCTGCGTTATGCGATTCGTAAATTGAAGAAGTCTCTGCTGGCGGCGCAGATCCAAGGCACGCAGCCGCGAAGCCCGCGCAGCGACTTGAAGGACACTCTGATCAATGGATCAGCCTGACGACCTGGAAGAGTATTTGCGCGGCGGCAGTGCGCTGTCGCGCCGGTACAGAAGCGAATCCGCGCCGGCGCCGCCGCATGTCCTCGACCGCCGTGTGCTGCGCCTTTCTCGGGAGGCGCAGGGCACGGCGCAGCGCCTGACGTCGTACTTGCAGCCGCTGGCGTTCGCCGCCTGTGTCCTCTTGTCGGTGGCGTTGGTGCTCGCCATCGTGTTCGGGCCGCAAACCGCGAAGCGCACCGACGACAGTGCGCCGCGCCTCGTGCGCGTCGCGGCGCGCGCGGACGTCTCACCGAACGTCTCCCTCAACCACCGGGCGCAGCTCTACGCGGGCGATCTACGGCGCCCGCGCGCGCCGGCGGCCTGGCTCGCCGACATCGCCGCGCTGCGCCGCGCCGGCCGCAACAGCGACGCCGATGCGGAATACCGCCGCTTTCGCAGCGCCTACCCCGGCTATGCGCAAGCCGGCGGCGCCGATCACTCGAACGGTCTCGTGATCGGGCCATAAGGCCACCCCGCCGCGGCGATTTCCGCTAACATTCCTGGTTTTTGCGCCGGAGCTCAGTCATGAAAAAGCCAGTCACTGTCACCATCACGGGCGCCGCCGGAAATATCGGCTATGCGCTCGCGTTTCGCGTCGCATCGGGCCAAATGCTGGGCGCCGATCAGCCGATCAACTTGAATCTGTTGGAGATCCCGGCGGCGAGCGCGGCCGTGCAGGGCGTGGTGATGGAGTTGAACGACTGCGCCTTTCCCACTCTGAACAAGGTGACGGCATCGAGCGATGCCGGCGTCGCTTCAAGGATTGTAATTTCGCCATGCTGGTCGGCGCGCGGCCGCGCGGCCCCGGCATGGAGCGCAAGGATCTGCTGCTGGAAAACGCCAAGATCTTTTCGGCCCAGGGCAAGGCGCTGGACGCGGTGGCCGCGCCGCGATGTGCGCGTGCTGGTCGTGGGCAACCCGGCCAACACCAATTCGCTGATCGCGCAGCGCAACGCGCCCTCGCTGCCGCGCAACCGATTCACGGCCATGACTCGACTGGATCACAACCGCGGCACTGGCGCAGCTCACCGAGAAGAGCGGAGCGCCCCTGGCGGAGGTCAAGAAGGTCATCATCTGGGGCAACCACTCGGCCACCCAGTATCCCGACCTGCATCATGCCACCGTCGACGGCAAGCCGGCGCTCTCGGTGGTGGATCACGGCCTGGTTCAAGGACACCTTTATTCCGACGGTGCAGCAGCGCGGCGCCGCCGTCATCAAGGCGCGCGGCACCTCCTCCGCCGCCTCCGCGGCGGCGGCGGCGCTCGATCATGTTCACGATTGGATGCTCGGCACGCCGGCGGGCGATTGGGTCAGCATGGCCGTCCCCTCCGACGGCAGCTACGGAATACCGGAAGGAGTGATCTATTCCTATCCGGTGACCTGCAAGAACGGCGAGTACAGCATCGTCCAAGGACTTGGAGCATCAGTGATTTCAGCCGCGAGAAAATGCAGGCCACGCATCGTGAGCTGCTGGAAGAGCGCGACGGCGTGAAGGATCTGATCTAAGCGCGGGTACCTCATGGATCCGATGCATGAGCTGGATGACTTGGCGCAGAGCGCGGGCTTGTTCGCGGCTGGGCGGCTGTTGTTCGTGGGGGTCATTCTGCATTCTCGCCTATCGGCGCGCCAGTCTCGCGGCGAGTTCCTGCGTGCTGCGGATTGCTGCTCCTGTGCTACTGGGCGTTCGGTGACGGCGCCGCCGTGGTGGAAGATCGCCGTCTCCGTTCCGTACGCTCTGCTGCTGCTTTTGAATGTCCGGCCGCTGCGGCTGCGCCTGGTCACGCGGCCCTTCCTGCACAGCTACCGCAGATTGCTGCCGTCGATGTCGGCCACCGAGCGCGAAGCCCTGGATGCCGGCACCGTTTGGTGGGACGGCGAATTATTCACGCGGCGGCCCGGACTGGCAGAAGCTCATGTCGGCGAAAGTGCCGGTGCTGACGGCGGCCGAGCAGGCCTTTCTCGACGGGCCTTGCGAGGACTTGTGCGCCATGCTCGATGACTGGGACATCACGCATCGGCGCGCCGACCTGCCCGCCCGAGGTGTGGTCCTTCATCAAGTCCCAGGGCTTCTTCGCCATGATCATTCCGCGGCGCTACGGCGGCCTGGAATTCTCGGCCTATGCGCATTCCTGCGTGCTGATCAAGATTGCCTCGCGCTCGGCGACCGCGTCCTCGACCATCGCGGTGCCGAACTCCCTGGGCCCGGCCGAGCTGCTGCTGCACTACGGCACCGAGGCGCAGAAGAATCACTTCCTGCCGCGGCTGGCGCGCGGCGAGGAAGTGCCGTGCTTCGCGCTCACCGGCCCGCGCGCCGGTTCCGACGCGGCCTCCATTCCCGACACCGGCGTCATCTGCAAGGGCCAGTGGCAGGGCGCGGAAATCGTCGGCATCAAGCTCAATTTCTCGAAGCGCTACATCACGCTGGCGCCCATCGCCACGGTGGTCGGGCTCGCCTTTCGCCTCTTCGATCCTGAAGCGCTCATGGGCGATCGCGCCGACCTCGGCATCACCTGTGCGCTGATTCCGCGCGATACTCCGGGCGTCACGATCGGCCGGCGGCATTTTCCGCTCGAACATCCCGTTCCAGAACGGGCCCATTCAGGGACACGATGTGTTCGTGCCCATCGACGCCATCATCGGCGGCTTCGCCATGGCCGGACAGGGCTGGCGCATGCTGGTGGAGCAACTGTCGGTGGGCCGCTGCATTTCGCTGCCCTCGAACGCCACCGGCGGCGCGCAGGCGGCGGTGTATGCCTCGGGCGGCGTACGCGCGCATCCGCCGCCAGTTCAACATGCCCATCGGCCGCTTCGAGGGCATCGAGCAGGTCCTGGCGCGCATGGCGGCGCGCACCTACATCATGGATGCCGCGCGCTCGGTCACCGCGGGCGCCATCGACGGCGGCGAAAAGCCCTCGGTGCCATCCGCCATGCTGAAATATCACGCCACCGAACTCGGCCGCATGATCGCCAACGATGCCATGGACGTGCACGGCGGCAAGGGCATTTGCCTGGGACCGAAAAATTATCTGGGGCGCGGCTACCAGGTCGTGCCGGTGGCGATCACGGTCGAAGGCGCCAATATCCTGACGCGCAGCTTGATCATCTTCGGCCAAGGGGCGGTGCGCTGCCATCCCTTCGTGCTGCGGGAAATGAATGCGGCGCGCAATCCGGATCGCGAAGCCGGGGTCGCCGACTTCGACCGCGCGCTCATGGGCCACATCGGCTTTGCGATTTCCAATGCGGCGCGCTCGCTGGTCATGGCCTTCACGCTGGCGCGCTTCACCAAAGTGCCGCAGGCGGGCCCCACCGCGCGCTACTTCCAGCACGTGAACCGCTACAGCGCATCGTTCGCGCTGGCCACCGACGTCGCGATGCTGGCGCTCGGCGGCTATCTCAAGAAAAAGGAAACTCTGTCGGCCCGCCTGGGCGACGTGCTGTCGGCCATGTACTTGGCGTCCATGGTGCTCAAGCATCACGACAACCAGGGCCGCGAGGCCGCCGATCTGCCGCTGGTCGAATGGGCCTGCCGCAGCCTGCTGTACCAGGCGCAGGAGCAGCTGCATCTGTTCCTGCGCAATTTCCCCAATCGGCCGCTGGCCGCCTTCATGCGGCTGCTGATCTTCCCGCGCGGCCTGACGTATTTTCCGCCGAGCGACCGCCTGGGGCGCGACATCGTCGATCTGATCATGAATCCGACCGCGGCGCGGGAACGGCTGACACAGCACATCTACAAGACGCCGCAAGCACACAACCCGCTCGGCTTGCTGCAGGAGGCGCTGATCCTGTCGACCATGGCGGAATCGCTCGAAAAGCGCATCCGGGTAGAGGGCGTCAAGACCGGCCGCGTGACCGCACTGGATATTGCGGGCCAGATAACCCAGGCCTTGCATCTCGGCATTTTGACCGAGGCCGAGGCGGCCGTACTGCGGGACTACGAGGCCAAGGTCTCGAATCTCATCGATGTCGATGATTTCGCGCCGCATGAATTGCGCGCGGACCCCGGTATGAATACGAAATGAGGTCCGTTACGGGCGCATGGGTAGCGGTTTATACCGCCGGAACTATGTGTAGCCCAAGTGCGAGAGGTTACGTGCCTCCTGCTCGCTCAACATAACGGGCTAAAAGCGACGCATCGTTTGAAGGCATATCTTCCGATGGGTTAATCTTGTAGCTACCAAGTTAGTTGGGCGTTCAAGCCCGCCGGGGATAAGTCCGTCAAGGATGGGAGAAACCGCTTGCTGAGCACTACCGTGCCTGCGGCCCGACTAGGTCGCCGCTGGGCACTCCACTGTTTGATTCTTGCCGTTGCCAGTTGTGGTGGCGGCGGCGGCGGCGGCGGGTCTGGTCCCCCACCACCGAGCGGGTTGAGCTATTCCAGTCCCCAGTCCTATCCGGTCGGAATCGTCATCGCGCCATTGAGCCCCACGGTAAGCGGCGGCATCACGAGCTTTTCGGTATCACCCGCTCTGCCGCCCGGACTGGCTCTCGACTCTGGCACCGGCAAGATTTCCGGCGCGCCGACGCAGGCGCAGGCCGCGGCCACGTACACCGTCGTCGCTCATAATGGCGCTGGCACCGCGTCGTTCAACCTGTCGATAGCGGTCATCGCGCTCAACTCGTCGCCCACCAGCATCTCGCGCACGGTGGTGAGCGGCACCTCGGTCACCGTGATCGTCTCAGTGATTCCGGTGGGCTTTGCGTTCTCAGGGTCGCTGACCACGAAGCTCACCGACGATGCCGGGGTGTTCGACGGCAGCGTCACGACGGCAACGCAGGGCGACGCAATCGCCCTGCTCCTCACGACCTCGGATCGTACGCCGCCCGGACACTATCAGGGCAGCGTGAAGCTCGCCTTGTGTAGCGATACCGCCTGCACGGTGCCGCAGGCCGTCTCCTCGCTGGTGATTCCGTACCAGATCGACGAGCTCACGCCAGGCAGCCCGTGGCCCGGCAACAATCTCTCGACCATCAACCCCTGGCCCAATGTCCCCGAGTGGAGCCAGTTTCAGGGCAATGCGGCACACACGGGATTTGTACCCATTGACCTTGACCCGAACTCCTTCTCCGCCCGTTGGCAGCAACCGGCGCAGGATATTCCCGTGTCCTATGGCAATCTCAACACGCTCACCGCCACGAACGGCATCTTCTATATCGGCGGAGGCACTACGCTGTACGCACGGCGGGAATCGGACTCCACCTTGGTGTGGAGCTACGATTTTTCCGGACTGCAGTTCCCCTCGGTGAATCCGCCGGCGATCGACAGCGGCGTCGTCTACGTGGCGGCCGGTCAACAATCGTCCACTTATCTGTTCGCGTTCAACGCGAGCGACGGCTCGCTCGTGTTCAAGTCCGCGATGTCCTCGCAGTGGGAACACTATCTCGCCCCCACCATCGGTCCGAAAGGCGTGTACACGAACGCGGGCACCTACGGCGGCATGTACGGATTTGATCGCACCGGCCAGCAACTTTTCTTCGCCGGCATGCTGCCGCAGACTTCGCAGTGGACACCGGCGGTCGATGCCGACGCCGTCTACACTTACACCGGAGACGCAGTGCGAGTGCTGGACCCGTTGCTAGGCACCGCCAGCGTCACGATCGCCGATCCATACAATCAGAACTACATCTATGAGATCAACGGATCCGCGGTACTCGGCGCCAACGGCTCGGTCTTTGCCGCCGATTATGCCAACGTCATCCTCAACGGCGGCGCCATCGGTAACACCCTCAGCAATTTCAACACCAAGTCACAATCGATTGCCTGGTCCTTGACCGGCGACTACGGCAATACGCCTGCCTACAATGCGGGCGTGCTTTATGCCGCCAATAACAACCCGGTCAGGCTCGAAGCGCGGGCAGAGTCCGATGGCAGCTTGCTCTGGTCGTGGACTCCTCCGCAGGCAGGCGATACCAGCTTCGTCAGCGAGACGTTGCTGACGAACAACATGATCTTCGTAAGTACGAACCTCGCTACCTACGGAGTCGATTTGGCGACTCACCAAACCGTGTGGAGCTACCCGCTGGTCGGAAAGCTGGTGTTATCGCGCAGCGGGATCCTATATATCGAAGGCCAGCAATCTTCGAACAGCCCAAGCGTGCCGGGCACGCTGACGGCGATCAACGTGAACTAAAGGCTCGAAAGTGCGCCCATATCCATCGCTTGCCTTTCCTGCTCTCCTTCTGTGCCTTCTGAACGGCTGTGGCGGCAGCGGTGGCGGTGGCGGTGGCGGTGGCGGCGGCGGCGGCGGCGCGACGCCTCCCCCGTCCTTCGCGAATGCCGGCCCGATCGAGAAGACCTACGGTGATGCGCCCTTCACCAATGCGGCGACGGGCGGCACGGGTATGATTACCTACGGCAGCAGCGCATCCGCGGTGGCGACGGTGGATTCGAGCGGTACGGTGACGATTGCGGGCGCCGGCAATGCGACCATCACGGCCACCGCTTCGGCCGCGACAACGTCCTACTCGTTGGTCGTGGGCAAGGCGTCCCAGTCGGTCACTCTGTCCAACACCTCGGTCGATGCCGTGGTCGGCGCCATGTGGGCGTCTTCTATCGCGACCAATGTCGGACCGGGAGCCTTGAGCTTCAGCAGCAATGCGCCGACGATCCTCTCCGTGGATCAGAACACCGGCGCTCTGTCGGCCCTAGCGGTGGGCTCGGCGAGCATCGAGGTGTACAAGGCGGGCGATGCGAACCATGCCGCCGCACAGACGAGCTTCACGGTCGACATCGTCTCCGGTACGCTGCAGGCGCTCAACATCTGGACGGGCGCCGACGATTCCTTAGTCACGGCGAACCCGGCGGCGCCGTCGCTGACCTTTTACCGCTCCACTTCGCCGGGGTGCCTGCTGGCAAGCTATGCCGGCTGCCCAGCGGGACAGCGCGATGTGCTTGCGGCAGCGCCGGTAACCGACAAGGCGCTGACGGTGAGTACGCCCGCATACTACTGGCTGCAGCAAGGGAGTCGGCCGAGTCCATCATCCCCGGTTTCAGTAATCCATTTCTCGGCACGACAGAGCCCCGGCGTGGCCACTCTCAACGGACGGCTGTTCTTGGTCGGCGGCTATGACGGGTCGCGCCGTAACGACGTCTGGTCATCGACAGACGGTATCACCTGGACGCAGGTGACGGCGGCGGCGTCCTTCCCGGCACGCCAGTCGTTCGCGCTCACGGCCTTCGGCGGACAGCTCTGGCTGATCGGCGGTTATGACGGCACTCAATTGCTGAACGACATATGGGTGTCGACGGACGGCGTGACATGGAAACAGAAGCCGCTCTCGCCTGGCTTCTCGGCCCGCTCGAACTTTGCGTTGGTCGCCTTTCAGAATCGCCTCTGGCTCATCGGGGGCTCCGATGCGGCGGGCGATCTCAATGACATCTGGTCGACCGCCGACGGTGTGACCTGGACACTTGGCACGGGCGCGGCCGCATTCTCACCCCGGGCGAGCACTGCCGTCAGCCAGCTCGGCAGCGAGCTGTATCTGAGCGGCGGATTCAACGGTAGCGCACCGACCGCCGATGTCTGGAGTTCGTCGGATGCAATCAACTGGAGTCAGGTGACCGCGGCGGCGCCGTTCACCGCGCGTTATCAGCATCAGATGGTGACGCTTGGCAACAAGCTCTTTGTCTATGGCGGCGACGACCAAGTGTCGGGATATCCGAGCGACGTGTGGAGCTCGCCCGATGGCCTCAACTGGCAACAGATGGCGAGCGCAGCCGGCTGGTCGCAGCGTATCAGCGCGACGGGTACCGTATTCAACAACCACCTGCTATTCTTGGGCGGCGATGATCCATTGAACTTCGCCAACTACAATGACGTGTGGAGCTCTGCCGACGGGCAGCAATGGCAACAGCTCACACCCTTTGCTCCCTTTGTGGGCCGCTATGGGCATGCGGCATTTACTCTCAACGGACGAGCATGGGTGATCGGTGGTTTCGACGGCAACACACGCCGCGATGTCTGGTCGACGGCCGACGGCGTCAACTGGTCCGAGAACACGGCCGCCGCGGGCTTTAGTCCTCGCTACGACATGCCGGGGCTGCCCTTCAACAATCAGCTCTGGGTCTTTGGCGGCGAGTCGTCGGGAGTCACGCCTCCTACCAACGACATCTGGTATTCCGCGGATGGTCAAACGTGGACGCTGGCAAACGCCTCGCCTGCCTTTGGCAACAATTCCAGCAACCAGGTGGTATCCATGGGCAACAAGCTCTGGCTGATCGGCGGCAGCCAAGGGCGCGAGGTTTGGAACTCCAGCGATGGCGTGAGTTGGACGCAGATCACTGCGGCGGCCGCTTTCCCCGTGCGCTCTTGGTTTCAGGCGCTTGCCTTCAACAACCAGCTGATTGTCATCGGCGGCTTCAATGGCAGCCTTTACAACGACGTCTGGACCTCCAGCGATGGGGTGAACTGGACCATGGCGACAGGCTCGGCCGCTTTCTCGCCGCGCTTCCAGCACGCCTCGGCGGTGTATAACGGCAAGATGTGGGTAATCGGCGGCAACCTCGGCGGCGGCACGATGGCAAACGACGTCTGGTCCTCCGCCGACGGCATCACCTGGACGCAAGCGACAGCCGCGGCCGAGTTCACTCCCCGGAGTCAGACCCAGGCGCTCGTGCTCAACAATCAACTGTGCATCGTTGCCGGTAATGACGGCACGCGCGATCACGACCTATGGTGCTCGAGCGACGGCGCCAAATGGCGTGTCGCCATAAGTGCCACCGCAAGTTACTGAGCGTGCTGCACGAGGAGGGATAATAGCCGCTGGCCCCCAGGGGCGCTAAGATGGACCAGCCGCCAATCAGGAGATCCTCATGAACCGTCTACTTCTTGCCTTGGGCGTTGCATGCATCGCGACCCTGGCCGTGGCACAGGAACGCAGCGCTCCCGCCCCGAATGCCGAGGTGTACATCATCTCCCCCAGCAACGGTGCCACCGTGCACGGACCGGTCACCGTGCGCTTTGGATTGAAGGGAATGGGAGTCGCCCCGGCGGGAGTCAAATTCGACAACACGGGACATCATCACCTCTTGATCGACACCGACTTGAGCGATGTGAAGCTCGATGCGCCGCTGCCGGCGACCGACAAGATCGTGCACTTCGGCAAGGGCCAAACCGAGACTACGCTGACATTGGCCCCCGGGAAGCACACTCTCGAGCTGTTGTTTGCAGACTACGCGCACAACTCCTTCGATCCGCCGTTGCACTCGAAGAAAATCACCGTCACCGTGGAATGACATGCGGGCGATACTGCATATCGACATGGACGCCTTCTACGCGTCCGTCGAAGAACAGGATCGCCCGGAACTGAAGGGCCGGCCGCTGATCGTGGGCGGCATCGACGGCCGCGGCGTGGTTGCCGCGGCCAATTACGTGGTGCGGCGCTATGGGGTGCGCTCGGCCATGCCCATGGGCGAAGCGCTGCGCCGCTGCCCCGAGGCCGTTTGCGTGCGTCCGCGCATGTCCCGCTACAAAGAGGTCTCGGAGCGAGTATTCGCGATTTTTCGCGAATTCACGCCGCTGGTGGAAGGCCTGTCCCTGGACGAGGCATTTCTCGACGTCACCGCGAGCCGGCAACTGCTCGGAACCCCGGAGTGGATCGGCGGCGAAATCCGGCGCCGCATCCTCGAGCGCACCGGCCTCACGGCCTCGGTGGGGATTGCGCCGAACAAGCTGCTGGCGAAAATCGCCTCCGACTTGAACAAGCCCGACGGCATGTGCCGCATCGGCGCGGACAATATGCGCGAAATCCTCGATCCATTGCCCGTCGAGAAATTGTTCGGCGTCGGGCCGAAGAGCTTGCCCGCCGTGCATGCGGCGGGAATTCGCAGCTTCGGCGACTTGCGCCTGGCCGACGATGCGGTGTTGTGGCGTGCCTTCGGCAAGCATGGGAAGTCCATGCAGGACCGCGCATCCGGCTTGGACGATAGGCCCGTCGAACCGAATCGCGAGGAAAAATCGATCAGCGCGGAGGAAACCTATGCCACGGATCTGCGCGGAGCGGCCGCCCTCGAGACGCAATTGGTGCGGCTGGCGGACCGGGCGGCATCGCGGCTGCGGGCGCAGCAGCTCTGCGCCGGCACCGTGAACATCAAGGTCCGCCGTGCCGATTTCAAGACCTATACCCGGCAATGCACCCTGGTGCCGCCCACCCAGGACACGGCCGCCGTATCGGCCGCTGCGAAGGCTCTGCTCGAAGGATGGCTGGCTGCCCAGCCCAATGCCGCAGTGCGGCTATTGGGGGTCGGGGTGAGCGGCCTGCAGGCTTTGCAGCAATGGGACCTGTTCTCCGGCCCTCCCGCTCAGCCGTCACGCTTGGACTCTGCGATCGACGGCATTCGCGGGCGCTTTGGGTCCGCGATGCTGACTCGCGCCAGCCTGCTGCCGTCCACCCGGAGCGGCTCCGGATCGGGCGGCTGAGTTGGTATTCTAGGGCAGCCATGTACCTCCGCTTCTTCGGCCTCAATGAAAAGCCCTTCGCCATTACGCCCGATCCGCGCTATCTCTACCTGAGCGAGCAACACGCGGAAGCGCTGGCGCATTTGCTGTACGGAATCAACGAAGCCGGCGGCTTCATTCAGCTGACCGGAGAAGTGGGCACGGGAAAGACCACCGTGGTACGTACCCTGCTGTCGCGCGTTCCGCATCATGCCGACGTCGCCGTGATATTGAACCCGCGGGTCACACCGGTGGAGTTCCTGCTCACCATCTGCGAAGAACTGGGCCTCGACATTGCCGACGCCGACCGCGACAGCGTCAAGCAGATGGTCGACGCGCTGAATCGGCGCCTGCTGTCGGCCCATGCCGATGGGCGGCGCATCATCCTGATCGTCGATGAGGCACAGAACCTGTCCGCCGAGGTGCTCGAACAGGTGCGCCTGCTGACCAATCTGGAGACTCCCACACAGAAGCTGCTGCAGATCATTCTGATCGGGCAGCCGGAACTGCGCGAGCTGCTCGACCGCACCGAACTGCGCCAGCTGGCGCAGCGGATCACCGGCCGATATCACTTGGAGCCGCTGTCGCGGGAGGAGACCTTGGGTTATGTGCGCCATCGGCTGCGCGTGGCCGGCGCCGCCGAGGACATATTCACGCCCTCCGCGCTCGCCGAAGTGCACCGCCTGGCGGCAGGCATCCCGCGCGTGATCAACGTGACTTGCGACCGCGCACTGCTGGGCGCCTATACCCAGGAAACGCGAAAAGTGACGTCCTCGCTGGTGCGCCGGGCGGCCGGCGAGGTCTACGGCCGGCGCTTTGTACCCTTGTGGCTGGGCTGGGTCGCCGGAGCCTTGGGGGTCGTGGGCATCGGCGGCGCCGCCTGTGTCGGCTGGCAACTGTGGCAGAGGCAAATCTCCCCCCTGCACGCTTCCCGCAACCGGGCGCATGTCGCGGCGCCCGCCAATTCAGCGGTGGGTGCGCCGCTCCCGGTCAGCGCACAACCACCCGCTCCCACGCCTTCAGCCGTGCCTGCGGCCTCACGCTTGGGACCCGCGGAGGCGCCGGTGGCGACCTCGATCAACGCCTTGCTCGCCGCCAACAGCGCCAATACCACCGACGCGGAGGCCTTCCGCCGTCTGCTCTCGCTGTGGGGAACGGCCATGGCGAATGACAAGGACCCGTGCGGGCAGGCGACCAAAGCGGGCCTGTCCTGCCTGGAACAACGCGGCTCCTGGGCGCAAGTGCAGGCTTTGAACCGGCCGGCCATTCTGACCCTGACCGACGATCACGGCCAAAGGCATTACGTGGTGTTGTCGGCCTTGGACGATAAATTCGCGACCTTGAATTTGGGCGAACACGACACGCGAGTGCCTCTCGATGAGCTGTCGCGGGATTGGTTCGGAGAATTCACCGTGGTTTGGAAACCGAAGACCGCGCGCGCCCGGCCCTTATCCTTGGGCATGAAGGGAGACGAAGTCCGCTGGCTGAGGCGCAGCCTCAACGCCCTGCAGGGCGCCGCATCGGATCCGGAGACCGGCGATGTCTACGATGAGCAGCTCGCGACCGAAGTGCAGAATTTCCAGCGCGAGCATCGCCTCAATGTCGACGGCATTGCCGGATTACAAACCCAGGTCATGCTCGACACTGCATTAGCCGAACCCGGTTCCCCCCTGTTGCTGCCCAACACGCCGCGCGGCAGTTGAGGTTTTCATGTCCTTCATTCTCGACGCACTCAAGAAATCGGAAATCGAACGGCAGCGGCAATCCGTGCCGGGGCTCATGGACACGCGCCTCAGCCCGAAGCGCAGTCGATTGCCGCTCTGGGCCGCCGCGCTCGGCGTTTTGCTCGGTGTCAACTTACTGGGTTTGACCTATGTCTTGCTGCGAAAAAGCACGCCCGCCGCACAGGCGCCGCGGCCGGCGGACGTGGCGCGCCCACCCGCGGCCGGCGCCGCGCCGCCCGAAACCCAGCACTTCAGTCCCTTGGACGGGGCGCCGCAGTACGCGCCGGAGATTCCGGTCGCACCGCCCGCCGGGACCGCGCCTGCGGAATCGCAGCGGGCGCGGGTGGCCGCGGACACGGCCGCGCATGCCGCGCCTCACCCGGCCCCCCTTGTGACCGACACGGACGCCGGCGCCGACCCCGGGGAAGTGCTGCCCACCATCAGTGAAATCAGCTTGAGCGGCGCGCAGGCGCTGCCCGATTTGCACCTCGACGTTCATGTTTACGCAACCAAGCCGGCGGAGCGCTTCGTATACATCAACAATCGCAAATATCACGAAGGTGCCAAGCTGCAGGAAGGCCCGACGATCGAACGCATTCAGCGTGATGGGGTGGTGCTGAACTACCAGGGCATAAGATTTCTTCTGCCGCGGCAGCCCTAGCGCACGCGCTATCTCTACGGCACTAGCTTGCGCCGCCCGGCGTCGCTACCATGTAGCGAAACGAATCAATAACCGCGGAGAGTCGCCGTCTTGGGGTATCAGTTTCTCGTGCGCTTGTCGCTGGCGGCCGTGGCGTCGCTCGGGCAGAGCGCCGGCGTTCTCGCGGGCACGATCGCGGGCACCGTCATCTTCCCGACCCGGTTCGTGCCCTCGATGACCGTGTATGTATCCGAACTCGACACCTCGCGGCTGCGCTCCGTGCAGCTGGCGCGCGGCCAGGCGAATTTCACCGTCGCGGTGCCTTCCGGCCGCTATCTGGTGTTTTTGGCGCCCAACGAGCCTGGGGCGCCCAATATCTATGGCGCCTACACCCGGTACAGCCTGTGTGCGCCGCGTGACGGCGACGGCGGCTGTGCGGATCATGCGCTGGTTGCGGTGGCCGTGACCGCGAAAGCCCCACACGCCTCGGTGACCATCGATGACTGGTATTTGACCGAACAGATCGCGCAGCAGATAGACCGCATCCGCGGAGCTGCGGCCGCCGGCGGCTTCGATTCGGAGCCCTTGAGCGCGCCGCGATTCTCCGAATACCCGAGCGAGCCCTTCGCCGCCGCCGGCTTGCCCGCCGCCACAGGCTTGTCCAGCGCCGCAGGCTTGCCCAAAGTCGATTTCGGCGGCAGCGACCTCTCGGAGGAGAATCGCGGCATCGTGGAACGCGCGCTGTCGAGCGGTCCGAACTTCGCCGGCCATGTCACGGCGGCGCTGACGCGCTGCGGCCCGGCGTGCAGCCGCCTGGTGCTGATCGATTGGAATACGGGGGCGATCGTGGGGCTGCCGCTGCAGCATCTGCACGCCGAGATCGAGGGCGCGCTGCCGTGCCGGCCCGAGGATGCCGTGGTTTTTCGGCGCGACAGCCGGCTGCTGAGCGTTTCCCGCGTGCAGGGAACGATGGTGGTCACACAGTATTACGTGTGGAATCAAAAAAGCGCGGCGCTGGCGCAGAGCGGCGAATATCGGCGCAGTTCGCAGACGTTCTGTGCGGTTGCGGCACGATAAGTCCGATCATGCGATGATCCCCCCATGCGCAAGATCCTGACGCTGACCATGAGCGGCTTGGTGACCGTACTGCCCCTGGCATTGACGGTGTACGTGATTTGGTGGCTGGTGAACACGGTCGAAGGGTGGCTGCGCCGTGTTCTGATCGCGCTGCGCATCGTGAGCCCCGAACACTATTGGCCCGGCTTGGGACTGATCGCCGGATTCCTGCTGCTGCTGCTGGTCGGCAGCCTGGTCAACGCCTATGCCGGCAAGATCCTCCTCAAATACTGGGATGATTTCCTGGGCCGGATTCCCTTCGTGAAAACCCTCTACGGGGGATTTCGCGACGTGGTCAGCCTGCTGCCGTCCGGCAGCGGCGAGAAGCGCGACTTGCAGCGCGTGGTCCTGGCGCGGTTTGCGGATGTTCACGCCATCGGATTCGTCACTCGGGAAGACGTGCCGGCGGTGCTGAACGCGCACGGCGGCCAGGATTGGGTGACCGTGTACTTCCCCATGAGCTACGCCTTCGGCGGCTACACCATTTACCTGCCGCGCGACCGCATCGAACCCCTCGACATCTCGGTCGAAGATGCCATGCGGCTGGCGATCACCGCGGGCCTGACGGCTGCCGGCAGCCGCGCCGGCGGTTAGGGGCCCCGGCAACATGGTCAAGCACTGCCTGCTGGTCCTGGCACTCGCGGCGGCTCACTCCGCGGACGCATCGGGAACCGGCGCCGCCGGAGCCGCGGCGAGCCGGCCCGGTGCACATGCGGCGCTCGATAAATACCAGCTGTGGAGAACGGCGGCCGCGGCCGCCCTCGGTGCGCGCGCGGACGCGAATTCACTGGCGACGGCTGCGGCGCTGCGCTATGTGGGCTCGGGCAACCCCAAGGCCGGCTATCCCAAGCCCGGCCCCACGGCCCTGGACCTGGCGGCCCGTGCCAGCGAGTTGGACCCGCAAAGCGCGAGCATCAGCTGGCTGCACCTGCAATTGTGCTCGGGCACGCCGGCCTGCGACATCCGCGACGTCGCGACCGTCATGCGGTGGGTGGACGCGGACAACGGCGCCGCCTGGCTGCAGACGCTGGCCGCGGCGCAGAAGGACCGGGATACGACGGAAGTCGACCGGGTACTCGCGGACATGGCGCACGGCGCGCGTTTCGATTTCTACTGGAACCGGATCGTGGTCATGATGGTCGATGCTCTGGAGGCGGCGCGCGCCGAACTGCCGGGCGGCTACGCGGCGTCGGACTCGGCGCGGCTCAACACCGTGAGCGGCATCGCGAGCGGCGAGATCATCCCGCCGTTCACCCCGCTGGTGGAAGCCTGCCGGGAATCGGGCGCCGCGGCGGAGCGGCGCGATCTGTGCCTGAAATTATCCAAGACCATGCAGCACGGCGATACCATCATCGCGCAGATGGTGGGTTTCAGCATCGAGAGGCATCTGTTCGCGCCCGACAGCAAGGAGGCGCGGGCGATCGCCGAGCGCAAGCATGTATTGGAGTGGCGCGTGGCCGCCGCGGCGAAATTCGACGATCCGCTGCTGCCCTGGACGAAGAACGCGCGCGCCCGTGCGCGCCTCGTGCACATGCGCGCGCTGCCGCGCGAAGAAGACGTCTGCATTGCAATTCTGCGACAACACAAGATGGCGCTGGACCCGCCGGAGGCACACCCATGATCGACTTGTATTACTGGCCGACGCCCAACGGCCACAAGATCACTCTTTTTCTGGAAGAGACCGCGATGCCGTACAACATCATCCCGGTGAACATCGGCAGGGGCGAGCAGTTCCGGCCGGAATTCCTCGCCATATCACCCAACAACCGCATGCCGGCCATCGTCGATCACACGCCCATGGAGCGCGGCGCACCCATATCCGTGTTCGAATCCGGCGCCATCCTGCTGTATCTGGCGGAGAAGAGCGAACGGTTCATGGCGCGGGACTTGCGCGGCCGGGTGGAAACGATTCAGTGGCTGTTCTGGCAAATGGGCGGACTCGGACCCATGGCGGGCCAGAACCATCACTTCGCCCGATATGCCCCCGAGAAAATCCCCTACGCCATCGAGCGCTACGTCAAGGAGACCAATCGCCTGTACGGAGTGCTGAACAAGCGTCTCGCCGACCGTGAATTCATCGCCGGCGGCGCATACTCCATCGCCGACATGGCGGCCTATCCTTGGATCGTGCCGCATGAGGCGCAGGGCCAGAACCTCGATGACTTTCCGCACCTGAAGCGCTGGTTCGACGCCGTCAAGGGCCGCCCCGCCACGGTGCGCGCCTATGAGCGCGGCGCGGCGGTCAGCAGCGGCCCCACGGTCGACGAGGAGTCGCGCAAAATTCTCTTCGGCCAGACGGCACAGACCGTCGACAAGAAGTGAATCAGCGCGGCGCGGCGCCGAGTCACGGCGCTTTGACGTCGTGGGCTTTGAGCCACGCGAGCACGTAGGCCACTTTGTCGATGAGCAAGCTGGGACGCGCCGAAATATCGTGCGAGGCGTTCGGAACGCGCACCAGGGCCGTGTCGATCTTGCGCAATTTCAGCGCCTGATAGAACTGCTCGGCCTCGCTCGAGGGCGTACGGTAATCCACCTCGCCCGTCATCAGCATGGTCGGCGTGTGCACATTGCCCACATACGCCAGCGGCGATCGCTTCCAATATGACTGCACGTCATCCCACGGAAAACCGCTGAACCAGTAACGGTAGAAGTAATTGGTCATATCGGCCGTGAGCACGAAGCTGGTCCAATTGATCACCGGTTTGACCACCACGGCGGCGCGGAAGCGGTCGGTGTGGCCGACTATCCAAGCCGTGAGCACGCCTCCGCCGCTGCCGCCCGTGACGAACAGCCGCTCCGGATCCACGTAGCCGCGACCGAGGACTGCGTCCACTCCGGACATCAGGTCGCCGAAGTCATTGTCCGGATAATCGTGGTGGATCAAATCGGCGAACTGCTGGCCGTATCCCGTGCTGCCGCGCGGATTCAGGTACAGCACCACGTAGCCGGCCGCTGCATAGAGCTGAATTTCAGCCGCGAAGCTCGGCCCATAGCTCGCGAACGGTCCGCCGTGGATCTCGAGCAGCAAGGGGTATTTTTTGGCGGCATCGAAGCCCGGCGGCTTGACGATCCATCCCTGAATGCGGCGTTTGTCGACCGAGGAGTCGAAGGAGATCGCCTCGACCGCGCCCAGAGTCCGTTCGCCCAGCACCGCATCGCTGAGCGCGGTGAGGGTCACGATGTCGCGCGGCGAGGTGCCGGTGGCCAGCGCCGCGGGCGCGAGGGGCGCGGCCTTGGTATAAGCGAAGCGGACATTGGCGCCGCTGCCGTTCGCGGCGCTCGAGAACGAACCTCCGGAATAGGGCCGAGTGACGTCGCTGCCGCCCACATCATCGGCCAGAACACGTATTTTGCCCGCCAGATCGATGGCCGCGATCTTGGCCGAACCCCCGTCCTCGTATTGAAAAATCAACTGCCGGCTGTCGCCCGTCCAACGCGGCGCCGCGGCGTCGCGGTCCAGATTGGGGGTGAGGGATCGCGAATGGCTGCCGTCGATATCCATCACGTAGAGCTGCGTCGGTTGGTAGCCCAGGCGCTTGTCGTCGAATCCCAGGTAGGCGACATGCGTGCCGTCCGGAGAGACCACGGGATGGCGGTCCGGCCCGCGGCGATCCGTGAGCGCGTGAATCGAATCGTCCGCCAAGTCGACACGGTAGATTTCGCTGTCGAGCGGCTCGTAATCCGCATCGGAGCGCCGATTGGCCGTGATGAGCACGCTCTTGCCGTCGGCCGTGAATGCCGGGGTGCCGTCGTGATCGAAATCGCCGTGAGTGAGCTGGCGTGCGGCGCCGCCGTCGGCGCCGATGATGAAGAGCTGGCTGAACACATTCGGCAAGTAGCCTTCGCCGTCGGCGCGGAACACCATCCTGTCGATGAGCTTGGGCGGTTCCGCCCATTTGGCGTTCTTGGGCGCTTCCGGCAAATCCACCTTCAGCGGCTTGCGTTCCGCGGCCACCGGCATGGTGAAGGCCAGCCGGCGGCCGTCGGGCGACCAGGCGAGGCCTGCGGGCGATTCGGTAAAATTGCTGATGGCGGCCGTGACTCCGCTCTCGCTCCAATAGATGAACAGCTGCGTCGAGCCGTCCGCGGCCGACCCCAGGTACGCCAGGCGGGTGCCGTCCGGCGACCAGCGCGGCGAGCCGCTCGACACGGCGCCGGAGAGAGGGCGCGCATGCCTGCCGTCGGCCCCCACCAGCCAGATGACGCCGCGCGGCCGGTCCGCCTTGATGTCGTAACCCATGCGCACGTAGGCAATGCTGCGGCCGTCGGGCGCGATCTCGGGATCGCTCACCCATTGCAGATCGAAAACATCGAGCGCCTTCAAGGCGGGTTTGGCGGCCTGCGCAAAACCCGGCGCAGACGGGGTGAGCAGCAATAACGCCGCCACACTGAAAGCCGCGACGGCCCGTGCCGCGGCGACGCCCTGTAGCGCCGCGCCGACCTGCGGCCCTGAACCCTGTTGCAGCCATCCCCGATCAATCATGCCGATTTCCTTCTTGTGGCCCAGCAATGACGTTGATGTTCATCGACGATTCCCACCGCCTGCATGAACGCGTAGCAAATGGTCGATCCGACGAAGCGGAAGCCTCGTTGTTTGAGATCCTTGCTCATCGCGTCGCTGTGGACGGTGGACTGGGCGATGTCTCCCAGGTACAGCGGCCGGCGGCGCAGCACCTTGCCGTCGGTGAACTGCCAGATGTAGTCGTCGAAGGACTTCGAGGAGGCACGAATCTCGAGGTAGGCCTTGGCGTTGGAGATGAAGGCATCCACCTTGAGGCGATTTCTGACGATGCCGGGATCCATCAACAGGCGCCTGCGCCTGGCGGCGCCGTAGCGGGCCATTTTCTCGGCGTCGAAACCGTCAAACGCCTTGCGATAGGTCTCGCGCTTGCGCAGGACGGTGAGCCAGCTCAAGCCCGCCTGCGCGCCCTCCAGGCACAGCATCTCGAAGAGCTGCCGCTCGGCATGCACAGGCACCCCCCACTCCGTATCGTGATACGCGAGGTACAGAGGGTCGGTCGAACACCACGCGCAGCGCAGCTTGCCGTCGGCATGACGCTGCGCTCCGAGTTTCCGACGCTGGGGTGGGCTCGCCATCAGGCGGTTTTGATTCAGCCGTGCAGACGAACGGCGTGGCAATCCTTGTAAACCAGCTCGATGCGGTCGACGCCTCGGGTGCGCCGTGCCGTACTGCGGATTTCGTGCATCAATTTCAGCAGCACCCGGGTATTGACCTCGGGCGTTGCACTCAATCGAGGCTCCACCCCGAGATGCAGCACCGCAAATCGTTCGTGCGCGGAGCGGACGAAAACCGCCACGCCCAGGGGCCTGCCCATCTCGGATATGGCAAACAGGGTTTGCACTCCGGCGATGTCGCCCACCCGGACTCGCAAGCCGCCCTCATGCTCATAGATCTCCGGCACTCCATAGGTTTCGATGGATTGCTGAATCCCGACTCGCACACGATGCTGATTGACGTTGAAGAACAGCAATTGTTCCAGCGCAGTGCGCTGGTCTGCCGCCAGTTTCGACGTGATCCCGATTGAACCGCTCAATGCTCTCCCCGCCATGAGTGCGCGCGCCCCTCAAGTGAGTGTCCAGTCACAGAATTAACTTGACGCAGTGCAACAGACATTGTCTGCCGGCTGAGACTACGTATCGTATAGCGTCGCCCGTGGAATGACACTAGCCTAAGCAGGATGTGCAGGAGTTGCACTGCTGCGGTGCGGAATCGCGCCATGGGTGACGCAGCCTCAAGGGTCAGAATGAAAGGAAATAACCGGTGCTAGCTTCCGACGAAGAAGGCGGCACGCTGGATGCGCTGAGGTTCAGCCTCGCCACGCGACATCGTCGAGCTCGTGGTGCTGACCACGGACGAGGTATTCCTGCAGACCCTGCGTGAAGCGGTGGGAGGCTCGCGGCGGCTGTGGCATGTCCCCTCGTCCGACAAGGTCAGCGATCTCTTGGTGGCCGGCGAAGTAGGCATCCTGGTCCTCGACGTTCAAACTCTGAACGAAGCCGCCACCGTATTCGTGGGGCAGATCAAACGACAATTCCCCGATCTCGTGGTAGTGGTCGCCGGCAACCGCGACGCGGAAATCTCCCTTGCCGGGCTGATCAGCGCGGGCATCGTCTATCGGTTCATCCACAAGCCCATGTCGCCGGGGCGAGCGAAGCTATTCGCGGAAGCCGCCGTCAAAAAGTACGACGAACACCGCAGGAGCGCCGCAACTGCGCCGCTAAGACGCGGCCCGCGCCTCCCTCGCAGCACTCTGATCGGCGGGACGCTCGGTGCCCTGGGTGTGATCGTGGTCGCCGCTTGGGCCATGCAGAGGAATTCCGCCAATGACGACGCCCTGTCGAATGCGGCCGGTCTTTCCGGTGCCGCCGGCGTTACCAGTACCGCCGGCGCCGGCCTTGCGGAAGTGCGCGAACGCTTGCTGGCCAGAGCGGAGAACGCCCTGCTCGAAGAACGTCTCGACGAAGCATCGGCCGCGATCGAGACCGCGCGCAAATCGGGAGTCGAGCACGGCCGCATCACGTTCCTGAGTACGCAGCTCGCCAAATCGCGCGAGCGGGTAAAAGCTGCGCAAGCAGCCGCGCACGCGCGCAGTGAACCGAAGACGGCCGGCGACCAGGCGGGGCCCTTGCTCGAGCTGGCCGCGCAACGCCTCGGCGACGCCCACCTCATCGACCCCGAGGGCGACAGCGCGCTCTACTACGTTCGGCAGGCATTGCAGCTCGATCCCGGCAGCGATGCCGCACAGGAGGCTGAAAAGACGCTTGCCCTGCGGCTGCTGACGCAAGCCCATGACGCCATCGACCGCCGGGATTTTGCGCATGCGTCGGCTTGGCTTGCGGCCGCCGACGGCATCGCAGCCCCCGCCAACATCGAGGCGGCGCAGGCCGCGCTCGCGGCCGCGCGCCGCCAAGCCGACACCGATGCCGGGGCTCAGTTGCTGAAAAATGCGGCGGAACGCATGCAGCAGGATCGCCTCATCGAACCGGCCGATGACAGCGCGAAGTATTACTTGCTCACCTTGCGAGGCATGGATCCGGGCAACGCCGGCCTGCCCGCCGCCTTGCAGGACTTGGGCAACCGCTTGGTGGTCAAAGCGCGCCGCGCCTTGGGCCTCGGGCAGTACGATGCGGCGCGAAGCTGGCTGAGCGAAGCGGCCGCGGTCGGCTTCGCGTCCGCGGAGTCCGCTTCGGTGCAGCATGACTTGGAGGCCGCCGAAGCCGAACGGCGCTTCCTGACGAATATAATCGCGGCCGGCGATCTGACGCTCGTCAAATCGGCGAATCCAACTTATCCGAGGAAGGCCGAATTGAGCAAGGCTCAGGGCTGGGTGGAGCTGGATTTCACCGTCGCCGAGAACGGCGCGGTGAAGGATGTCGTGGTCCACGCCGCCAGCGCGCCGGGCGTATTCGACGACGCGGCGATCAGCGCTCTATTGCAATGGCGTTACAAGCCGGTGCTGCGCGACGCCAAGCCGGTGGCACAGCGCGCCCGCATTCGAATCCGCTTCGCCCTGGCGAATTGATTCGGGACGCCGCCGCTCAAGCCGCCGAGCTTCGGGTCAGCACCGCCGCTTCCCGCTCCTGAGTGAGCGCACCGATCTCGGCGCCGATGCGCAGATCGTCGACCGCCCCGAAGGCGTGCTTGCGCACCTGGCCCTGCTTGTCGATCAGCACGAGGCTGGGCGTGCCGCGCATCTTGTATCGCTCCATGGTGTGCGGAATCGGGCTCACCGGATTCGGCTGATCGAGCGCGATGGGAAACTTCAGGCGGTATTCATGGATGAAGGCCTTGAGAACCGCCGAGCTGAAGGCGTCATGATGCTCGAAGGTCGCGTGCAAGCCGATGACGGCCACATCATTCGGTTCGAAGGTCTCGTAGATCCTGCGCGCCTGGGGAACTCCGCCGCCGACGGAGTTCGGGCACAGCACCTGGAATGCCGCGAGCACCACCACCCGCCCGCGCAGAGCGGAAAGCAGCAGCGGCCGATCCGTATTGAACCAAGTTTGCACGAGTAGCTCAGGCGCATGCGTTGAAGTTGTCATGAATGGCGGACGCCGCCGGCAGTCTGCCGCAGCGCAAGGGTCCTTCGTTGTTTTTTTAAGGAGTCGGTGCGCCTATTGTGTGCCGGAAGCCGGTATCAAATACAAGAGGGCGCACGGGCGTGCGGCGACTTTACATTGAAGCCTTGCGAATTCTGCTGCGATGAGTTAGGAGCGATGAGTCGGCGCGCGGGCGGCGCGGCCGATGACGGGGGGTACCGGAGGATTTACAGCTTCTGCTCTCGCTCTCGCTCTCGCTGCTTGCGCTCGGCGATTTCTTCGCGATCGACGGCGACATTGCGGGGTGCCTTGATGCCGATCCGAACCTGCGAGCCGTTCACTGCCATCACGGTGACTTCGACATCTTCGCCGATGCGCAATGTCTCACCGGTGCGGCGGGTGAGTATCAGCATGAAATAGCTCCGGGTGAACCCAGGCTCCATTAGGGCACGCCGCAAAGTGCTTCGCTGTGGGCGCTTTTCTGCGATTCGCTGTAGGATTGCGCTGACTAGTGTCGGATCGTTCGCCCGTCCGGCATGGCTTCCGGCGCTCCGGCCCAGTCGCTGACGGTGGCTTCGTAGATGGCGAGTTCCCGCAGCAGTTCCTCGAAAGGCTGCGCCTTGCCCATCGCAAAGCCCTGTCCGTAGTCGACGCCCAGATCCGCCATTCGCGCACGCAGCACGTCGGTCTCGACGTATTCGGCGATGGTTTCCATGCACATCACCTTCGCCAGCTGTGCGATGGCCTTGATCATCGATTCGGACCGCGAATTGTTGATCGCGTCGCGGACGAAGCTGCCGTCGATCTTCAGGTAGTCGACCGATAGATCCTTGAGGTAGGCGAGAGAGCTGACGCCGGTGCCGAAATCGTCGAGCGCGAACTGGCAGCCCAGGCTCTGCAGGCTGCGCATGAAATTCTGCGCCTTGGCCAGATTGCCGATGGTGGCAGTTTCGGTCAATTCGAAGCACAGCACGCCGGGCGGCAGGCTGCTGGTCTTGATCTGCTCGATCACGATACTCCAGAAACGACTCGTCCTGCAGCGACTGGCCGGAAAGATTGATGGCGAAGCGCGCGATGTCCTCGCCCACCGACGCGCCGTGCTCGCCGAGCAGCTCGCAGGTACGGCGCACCACCCAGCGATCCATCGTGGGCATGAGCTGGTAACGCTCGGCGGCCGAGAGAAATTTGCCGGGCGGAATCATTTCGCCGCGATCGCCGAGCATGCGGATCAGCAACTCGAAGCGCGGGCGGCCATAGTTGCCGCGCAACGGCAGAATGGGCTGCGCATCGAGGCGGAAACTATCGTTGCCCAGCGCGTCCCGCAGCTTGCCGATGACCATGATGTCGGTGTGCCGCCGGATGATGCTCTGATCGGAGTCCTGGAACATTTCGACGCGGTTGCGCCCGCGGTCCTTGGCGGCCTTGCAGGCGATCTCCGCGGTGGCCAGAGCATGCGCGAGCGGATTGTCGGAGCGGCCGATGGGCGCGACGCCGAGACAGACGGACACTTCGAACGAACCCTGCCCGGCGCGCGGCACGATGGCGGCCGCCGCCGCGCGAATCTTTTCCGCGACCAGCGCGGCCGCCTCCATGCTGGAGCTCGGAATGAGCGCGGCCAGCCGATCTCCGGAAATGCGCGCCGACAGGGCGCCCGGCGGCAGAGACTTCGCCATGCATTCGGCGACATTGACGATCACATCGTCGCCCACGTGCATGCCGAAGGTTTCGTTGATGACGTGCAGCCGGTCGATGTCGAGATAGAGAATGATGTGCGTATCCGCCGCACTCGCCGATCCGAGCAGCGCCGTGGCCTGGCGCTCGAACGCCTGGCGGGTCATCAGGCCGGTGCTCGAGTCGTATTGAGCCTGAATGATGCTGGTCGCCCTTTTCGCCAGCACTTCGGCAATGCGCGTTTGGTGCAGATCGAAGTCCTGCGCGCTCGGCGGATTGAACAGGGCGAGCACGCCCATGACCCGTTCGGAAGGGTGCCGCACCGGGCAGGCCAGAATCTTGTAGGGAGCCGCCACGTCGCTCGCGACCTTGGAAATGTGATTGACGACGATGGTGCGCTGCTGCAGCTGCATCCAGGCCATCAAATGATGCTGCGCCCGCTGCAGCGATTCCGGCGACATGGGCTGGCCGCTGCGCGTCAGGGACAGGGCGATGTTCTTGTCCGGCACCCACAGGGCCGCGAGCGCGCAGCCCATGCGTTCCAGCCCCGTCTTCATGATGAGGCTGAATTCGTCGCTGTCGCTGCCGGCCGCCGACTGATGCGAGGAAATCTCCAGCATCAGATCGAGGTCGCGTTCGCGCACGTCCAGATCGCGTTCGCGCGAGCCCAATTTCGAGCGCAGAGCTGAGCTCGCGGCGCAGGCACTCCAATGCCGGCTGCACCAGCTGGCGCACGGTCTGCAGCGGGCGCGGCTCGGTTTGGGTGCCGGACAAACGGCCGATCAGGCTGACGACGCCGAGCAATTCGATGTGCTCGCCGCGTACGGCGAAGGAATACACGGCGCTGTCGGCGTCCAAGGTGCGCGCGATGCCGGCGAATTCCGCGGCGTCGGTCAGCGCGTTCGCGATGGCGTCCTTGATGAGATCCGGTTCCTCGGACAGGTCCCATTCGTCCGAGGCCCACACCAAATTGGAGAAGCCGTCGTGCACGACCACTCCGCGCAGGCTGGGCATGAGCATCCGCAGCAGGCGGCCATAGGGATCGAACGAAGCGTCCGCGGCGGCGCTTTCGATGGCGTTCGACTTGATATCCAGCACTGCGGCCATCCTAGCGGGGTTCGGGGTTTGGGACTCGCGAATCAATGTGCTGGAAACGGGCCGCTTCAGCCTTGACGAGAGTCGCAATTCAACGTAACGCTTGCAGGGTTTTCCCGAATCGCTTGACAATATCGGCCGGATCTTGTGATGCAGATCGCGAATTCAATGCCCGGCCGCGGGTGCGGCGCGCCAAAACGCCGAGCAGGAGGCGGCCGCCGGGAATCCGCACCAGACGAAACACCGGCGCCAAAAGCGCCTCGCCTTGTCGTCGAGGCTCACCAGCGGCAGAGCCTCGTACAGACGCCCCAGCGGCTCGTGCACGATGGCGCTCTGCGACGCTCATGGAGTGGCGCCGTCCCGCCGACGTCAGAGTCAACACCACGGCCTCGCCGCGCCATTCGACGTCGACGTCGCGGACAGCGGTCGTGCCGAAGAGTTTCAGCCGCGCGGAAATCCGCCCCTCGCACGAACACATCGATCGGGCACCGGCTCGCTGCGCGAGAGCCGCCACGCGCCGTGCCCGAGATTCCGCGTCACGAATGTTCCGGGGAAATTGCGTCGCATGTTCGGTTTCATTGCGTCATCCTACCGGGGATGGACTCGTCAATGAAACTACTCCCGGGCCAGGTATTGAGCTCGAGCGGCCGGCCGCGGCTCGACTACCGTGCGGTAGCCGCGCTCGCCTTTCCCTTCATGCTGAACAGCGCCGTGCAGGCCGTGCTGAACGCGACGGACACCTGGTTCATCGGGCGCCTGTCGCCGGCCGCCACGTCGGCCATCGGCGCGGTGTACTGGCCGGTTCTGGTATGCGTGCTGCTGTTCGGCGGCATCGGCCTGTCGGTGCAGACCTCGGTGGCGCAGGCCTTCGGCGGCCGTCGATATGCGCGCGCATCGCAGGCGACCTGGACCGCCCTGTGGGCGTCGCTGTTCACCGTGCCCGCTGTTCGTTTTGCTCGCGTGGCGGGCCGCTGGATATTCGCACCCTTCGGAATTCCCCACGAAACCCTCGGGCTCGCGCTGGAGTACTGGTTTCCGCGCATGCTCGGCGGCTCGCTGGGCATCGCCCTGTGGTCGCTTCTCGGCTTCTTCAACGGCATCGGCCGTCCGACCATCACTCTCTGGGTGACGGTCAGCGTCGCCGTGGTCAACGCGCTGCTGAACCAGCTGTTCATGTTCGACCTCGGGCTGGGCATTGCCGGATCCGGCTGGGCGACCGACGCCGCGCAGCTGATCGGCGTCGCCGCGGCGGCCGCGCTGTTTCTGGGCAGGGCGACGCGCGAGCGCTACCGCTCGCATCTGACCACGCGGCTGCACGCGGGGGCGCTGCTGCGCCAATTGAAACTGGGATTTCCGATGGGCGTGCTGATTGCCGCGGACATCCTCGGCTTTGCGCTGTTTCAGCTGATGCAGGTTCGGCTCGGCACCGTCGACGGCGCGTCCACGCAAATCGTCATGATGCTCACATCCTTCTGCTACATGCCCGCGGTGGGCATCGCCATGGCGGGTACCACGCTGGTCGGGCAGGCCATCGGCGCGCACCGCCGCGATTGGGCTTTCAAGGTCGGCAACGGGATCATCTGGATGGCCGTGCTCTACATGGGCGCCATCGGCGTGCTGCTCGCGGCCGCCGGCCCATGGGTGCTGCCGTTCTTCACCAATGCCGCCGATCCGGACGCCGCCGGTGTGGTGGCGCGAGGATGTGGGCTGCTGTGGATCGCAGCCGGGTATCAGTTGTTCGACGGTTTCAACATCAGCAGCGGCGCGTGCCTGCGCGGCGCGGGCGATGTACGCCTTCCGGCCGTCATGGTACTTGCGTTATCCTGGCTGCTCTTCGTGCCGCTTGCGCACAGCCTGTCGTTCGCACCGGGCGCCGGCTGGGTGGATTGGCTGCCGCAATACGGCATGGGTGCGGTCGGCGGCTGGTTGGCCGCCTTGATCTACGTTTGTTGCCTGGGGTCGATGCTGTTTCTTCGCTGGTGGTCCGGCGCTTGGCAACGCATTGCGTTGCCGCTCACCTGAGAAATATGGCGATTGAGAGCGTGTAAGTTGAATTTATTGAAACGAGCCGCGCTCGTATTGATCTGCTGCACGCCCGCTTGCGCATGGGCTGCAGAGGGCACGGGTGCGCCCGCGGCCGTGACGCGCATCATCGCCTCGGAACGGCTGCCGCCGAGCGCGGTCAGCTTCGTCATCGTCGATCCGGAATCCGGCCGCGTCGTGCGCAGCGCAGAATCCGGACACGCCGCGCAGCCCCGCGTCCACCATCAAAGTGGTCACGACCATCGCCGCCCTGGATGTGCTGGGTCCGGCCTACACCTGGCACACCCATGCCTCGATTCGCGGTGCGCTCGAGGGCGGCGTGCTCGACGGAGACCTGATTCTGCAGGGCGGCGGCGATCCGTACATGACCCTGGAGCGATGGTGGAGCTTCGCTCGCGCCCTGCGCGCCAAGGGGCTGAAGAGAATCCACGGCGATATCGTCATCGACGACACCGCGTTCTCCCTGCCGCCGGAGGATCCCGGGGAATTCGACGGGCGGCCGAATCGCTCCTACAACGTCGTGCCGGATGCACTGATGGTGAATTTCCAGTCCGTCGAATTCCAAGTCGTTCCGGACGCGGAAGCACGACGGGTGGATGTGATCGCCAGTCCGGCGCCGGTGAATCTGCAGATTGATAACCGCGTGCGCTTCGCCGCCGGGCCGCTGCGCCGGCGCGGCCGGCAGAGTCGATTTCAAGGTGGCCTCGGCGAGCTGGGACAAGGTGGTGTTCAGCGGGGCGCTGTCGCCGCATTGCGCCGAGCGCAGCTTTGCCCGCGTGCTGCTGCAGCCGGCGACCTACGCCTTCGGCACCTTCGTCGAACTCTGGCGCGAACTGGGCGGCGAGTTCACCGGCAAGCTGCGCGTCGAGGCGGCGCCGGCCGATGCCCGGGCCTTTCTCACCTTCGACTCCTTGAGCCTGGCGGAAATCGTGCGCCTGACCAACAAGTTCAGCAACAATCTGATGGCCCGGCACCTGCTGCTGACCATGGGTGCGGAGAAATCGGGCGATCCCGCAACGCTCGAAAAGGGCGCCGCCGCGGTAGCCGAATGGGGCCGCGAACGCGGCCTCGATCTGCGCGGCATGGACATCGACAATGGATCGGGACTCTCGCGCGTCACCCATATTTCGGCGCTGCAAATGGCTGAGGTCCTGAGAGCCGCGTACCGCAGTCCCTACGCGCCGGAGTTTCTCGCCTCGCTGCCGCTGGCCGGCGTCGACGGCACGCTGCGCACTCGCATGAAGGCGAGCCCGGCGGGCGCCGTGCGCCTGAAAACAGGGCACCTCGACGGCGTCACCGGTGTGGCAGGCTATGTCACGGCGAACAGCGGGAGAACCTACATCCTCGTCTCCCTGGTCAATGACAACCGCGCCGACTACGGCGCCGGGGATCCCGTACATGCCGAGCTGGTGGCTTGGATGCTGGAGAATCTTTGAAAGCTCACGGCCGCTCCATGTCCCAAAGTATCGCAGTCACGTCTTTGCGCAGCCAAACGCCGAAACCCAGATAATTGAAGCGCCTGCGCAGGCGCCGGCGATACCACTCCCCGGGCCGCAGGTGCACGGATCCATCGGTCAGACTACGGTCGCAGTTTTCGCGCCAGTCCTCGCGCGTCAGGGCCGATATGTAGAGGGCGGCGCCGGTGAGCTTCGCCATATTGGCGATGGCCCGCGCCGCCGCGCCGTCGTCGAGGTATTGCAGGACGTCGTAGCAGATCACCAGATCGCTCGTGAAGCGCGGCGCGAAGTCGACCACCGAGCCCTTGATCCATTGGTATCGAGAGCACAGAAATTCGCTGGCCTCCAAACCCCGATAGCGGGCACGCGGAATCGCCGCGGCGAAGGGCTTGCGCAGCAGCCCTATGCCGCAGCCCGCATCGAGAATTGTGCGCACCGGTATGCCGGCGTGATGCAGCACGGCGGCGATGAGCCGCGCGCGGCCGCGCATTTCCGCCGCCGTCGTGACCCGGGTGGCCGCGCTGAAGTAGTACTTGCGGAAGTACGCGGAGTCGAAGGCCTCCCCGGCGGGCCGAAAATCCTGTTTGTTCCTCATCTGCGTGCAGCCCGTTGAATTGATCTGGGGAATCGGAAATTACCTTGGAATCGCCGCGAATGCAGCATACAGTCGTGGCTGGAAGAATCGTTGGAAAAGTGACCCGCTCAACGAGTTTTGTGGGTTACGCGACGGAGATTCATATGCTGCGCCTCTCGGCCGTGCCGTGCACGGCACTGACTCTCGCCCTGACCTTGGCCGCATCCGTTCCGCTGCGGGCGGCAGACGCCGACTTCAAGAGCCTGGATCCGAAAGCAATCTCGATCCGCCTGCCCGCCGACATCGACTGGAAGAGCAGTCCCGGCGGAGCGGAAACCGCGATGCTCGCCGGCGACGAATCGAAGCCGGGGCTTTACGTGATACTGGTCAAGTGGAAAGCTCATCACAACAGCCGCCCGCACTTTCATCCCAACGACAGATTCATCACCGTGCTGTCGGGAACCTGGTGGGTGAACACCGGCCGCAAGTACGATCCGGACGGCATGAAGCCGGTGCCGGCCGGAAGCTTCGTCACGCACTACAAGAACCAAGTTCACTACGACGGCGCACGAGACGGCGATGTGATTCTGGAAATCGTCGGTATGGGTCCGGGAACGGCGGTTGCCGCGGAGACGCGCTAAGGCATTACTCGGTCTTCCGCTTCGCCAGCCAGGTATCGAGGTGGCCCGCGAAGGCATTGCGATTCGCTTGGGTGAGCGGCGGCGGACCGCCGCCGACATTGCCGCTCGAGCGCATGGTGTCCATGAAATCTCGCATGGCGAGCACTCCGCGAATGGTATCCGGGGAGTAGCGCTCTCCCCTTGGGTTGAGCGCCTCGCCTCCCTTGGCGATGACCTCAGCGGCGAGCGGAATATCAGCCGTGACGACCAAGTCTCCCGCCGCCACGCGCTTGACGATTTCCCCGTCGGCCACATCGAACCCTGCGGATACCTGGATCGCGCGCAAGCTGGGAATGCGGGGAATCTGCAGGGGTTGATTGGCGACCAGCGTCACGGCGACACCGGTGCGCTCGGCCGCGCGGAACAGAATGTCCTTGATGACATTCGGGCAAGCATCTGCGTCGACCCAAATACCGGCGGAAGCCACGTTCGACCCTCGATCAATACCCATGCATGGGCTGCGCAATATACACGTCCGCGCCGCCGGGCGGATTTCGCGTGCTGTCTAATACGACGTCAACGGCATTCGATTGACGGGGCTGTGGCCGGTTCCGGCGGTTCCGGCGAATTGAACCGGAATGGATACCGTGGACTGGTGCGCATTTGCGGAAGGCATTACACTATTAGGACGGTCCTATTAGGACAGTCGCAATAGGACTGCCCAAAGCGGACTTTCCTACTGAGGAAAGACATGCGTAATCCCTTTCAATATGGCGCTGAACTCAAACCCAGCCAAATCGTGAATCGCAAGCAGGAATTGCGCGATGTGCGGCGTGCGATTCTCGAAAATGGAAGGCTCTTTCTTCTGGGTCCGCGCCGGTTTGGCAAGACCGCCATTCTGCGGGCCGCTGCCGCGTCTGCAGAACGGGACGGTGCCATCGTCATCCGGCTGGATGCCGAGGCGTATCCCGGGGTCGATGGGTTGGTGCGGGCGATTGTAACCGAATCGGCGCAGAAGCTGAGAAGCGATGTCGCCAAAACAGGCGAGAAAATCTTGCGCTTCTTCTCTCGGCTGCGCCCTTCGATTAGTTACGACCCGGGCGACAATACCTGGAGTGGATCTTTGGACGCGGTCAAGAACGGAGAGGCGGACCATACTCCCTTATTAATCGAGGCGATCGATGGCCTGGCGCGGCTCGCCGCGGATGCAAAAAGACCGACGGCTTTGGTGATAGACGAATTCCAGAAGGTGATCCAGCTGGGCGGACAGGGCGCGGAAGCACAGATGCGAGCGGCGGTGCAGCGCAATACCGATGTTGGGTTCATTTTTGCCGGATCGAAGACCACGCTGTTGAACGACATGACACTGAACCCTGCCAGACCATTCTATCGAATGGGAATACGGCATTTTCTGACTCCTTTGCCGCGCGATGAATTTGGTCAATTCATTTCCAAGGGCTTCGAGAAGGCGGGGTATCGAGTTGAAGCAGGAGCGGTGGACGCGATTCTCGATCGTTCGGAGGACGTGCCCTACAATGTACAGGCGCTGTCGAGTGTGGCGTGGGAAATGCTCGGCGATGAAGCAGGCGATGCGCTGACATCGAAGTGGGTCGCTCGAGCCCTAAAACTGTTAGTCGAGCGTGATGGTCCCTTCTATTTGACGGTCTGGAACGGACTGACGACCATTCAGCAGCGAGTGCTCACGGCGGTGGTGAAGGAAAACGGTATGACGCTGGCCTCTCAGGCGGTCACGCAGAAATACGGCGTGTCGGCCAGCACCATGAGTAAGACGCTCAAATTTCTGGAAAATCGCGAGATTTTGCGTCGCGAAGAGTTGCAGAACTCGATGCGCTGGCGTCTTGAGGATCCGTTTTTTGCCGCATGGCTGGATCATTAGGACATCGTTCGCGGCGGGTGCGGATAGGTAGCACAAAGCAGGTGAGGGGGATCGATGTCGACGACGGCCGCTCACTACGATAAGCACTTGGGCCCTGTGTATGCATGGATGGTCGGCGATCTCGACGCCGCGTTCGCAAGAGCTCGAACGGAACTCGACGAAATTGCGATTCCAATTGCAACAGGCGGCACCGCAATCGACCTTGGCTCGGGGTTTGGATTGCACAGCCTGCCTTTGGCGGAACGGGGCTATGCCGTTACGGCAATCGATGGCTGCCAAGTCCTGCTGAATGAACTCGGATTGCGGTCGGCGCCGCTGCCAATCAAGACGATCGTCGGGGATCTCGTCGCTTTTCGCTCGTACGTTAAGCGGCCGGCGGAAGTGATCCTGTGCATGGGAGATACTCTGACCCATCTGCCTGAATTTGCGGCTGTTGATTCGTTATTGGAAAACGCCGCCGCCGCGCTGAGGCCGGGCGGCGTATTCGCCGCCACGTTTCGCGATTACTCCAAGACCCTGACCGGGGATGATCGATTCATCCCCGTCCGCAGCGACGAGAATAGAATTCTGACCTGCTTTCTCGAGTATGCCGGCGACCGTGTCGCCGTCCACGATCTGCTTCATGAAAAGGAGCAGGGTCGGTGGCACCAGAGCGTCAGCAGCTACCTCAAGCTGCGGCTACGGCCCGAGCGGGTTGTCGACCGATTGACGACACTCGGATTCGACGTGCGCCTCGACTCGGGAATGAGCGGCATGACTCGTGTCAGAGGCGTTCGTTCGTGAGTTCCGCCGCATATGACGCTTCGTGGGTCGACGCCGCGATTGAACAGCCGCAGTTCAGTGCGTGAGCGTGCGCCGGATGAATTCCGCCACATTGTCATGCAGGGCTTTGAGCGACGCTTCGTGAGCGTAGACCATATGTCCGGAGTCGTAGAATTTGAATTCGATGTTCTTTTGCAAGGTCGCCGGGATCGGCAGCTGCCGCATCTCGTAGATGCCCTCGTAGAACGGCGTCGATAAATCGAAATACCCCCCGTTCACCAGGATTTTGAGATTTGGATTGTGCTTCATCGCCGACGCCAGGTCGGGCATGACATTGACCTGCTGTTTCAACGCCTCGCGGGCGCCCGGTGGCTTATGCGCGAAGTCCCAATCTTGCTCGATATCGAGAGAATCCCGGTAGATCTTGCCCTCGCCGAATTTCAGTTCCTTGCGCACATAGTCGTTGAAGACGCTGACATAGGCCGAGCCGATTGCCGCCGATTGGGGGTCGTACCCCGCTTCCTTGCTCATGGGATCCAGCGTCGGACCGGAAAAGCGCGTATCGAGCTCGCCCGTGGTCAGGTCGGCATCGTCCAACAGGGTCTTGCGGAACTCGCCCGCAGAGATGCGCAGATTCGCCTTCTCGATATAGGCGACGGGAAGTCCGGTATAGGTGTGGAGCTTCGCGGCTACGATCCTGCGCTCGGCCGGGTCCAGCGTCGCGCCTGCTTGCAGCGCCGAGGCATACTCGCCGGACGCGAAATGCTCGACTTCATCCACCAGCGTGGCCAGGTCCTTGGGCGCTTCGGTCAGGCGATGGTGATACCACGCGGTCGCCGCATAGGATGGAAGCCAGAGCTCGTAGGGCTGATCGACGGCAGGATTCAGTTCCGGATAATCCGGCAATACGTCGTAGCTGAGGCACTGCGACAGAAGTATGACTCCATTCACGTCGACGCTGCTGCGGGTCTCGAGCAAATTGACGACATTCGCGGCGCGCGTGGTGCCGTAACTCTCGCCGAAAATGTACTTGGGTGAATTCCAGCGGCCCCACTTCGACAGGAAGCCGGTGATGAACTCGGCGAACGCATGCGCATCGGGGTCCACCCCATAGAAGGCCTTTTCCTTATCCTTACCCGCGACGCGGCTGAATCCGGTTCCCGGTGCATCGATGAAAACGAGATCGCTGACATCGAGAAGGCTGTACTCGTTATTCACCACATCGTAGGGCGCCGCCGGCGTATGCGCATCGTCGGCAGTCACCACCCGGCGCGGACCGAAGGCACCCATGTGCAACCACACGGTGGGTGAGCCCGGTCCTCCATTGAATAGAAAAGTGATGGGCCGCTGCGGGCTGGGTGCACCGCTTTTGAAATAGGCGACATAGAACATGGAAGCTTCGGCAGGCCCGATTTTGTCTTCCTTGTTGATATTCTGCGGCACATCGTCGTAGCCCTTGAGGTGAACCACGAGGGTGCCCGCGTAGGCATCGTAATCCAGGCGTTTGCCTGCCAGGATGACCGTTCCCTTGCTCGCCTGCAGCTCCGGTTTGAAAGTTATGATCTTCGGTTCGTCGATCTTGGTGGTGACCGCAACGCTCGAGTCTGCCGATTCGGCGGCCGATAACCGGGTGGCCAGCAATACCACCAAGGCGGCCGGAACCAGCGATTTTAGATTTTGCAAAGTCATTCTCCGGCGTGGGGTGCAATCATATCGGCAGCGCGACATAATCGTGCTTTGCGAAGACGCTGTCCATTGCTGTACGCATGAATAACAAGACCAGATATTGACGCTGGTATAGCCGAGCAATATCGATTCTTTGTACTGTCGTGTTTCGCGAAATACGATCAGCGCCCGAGTCTAAGCAGTCGAGTCTCTGCGACTAGGTAGGTTTGGCTCAAACCCAAGGTCCGGCGCACGTCGTTTATGTCATTTATGCAGGTCGTCGATCCATCGGACCAGCTCGGGCGTCTCCACGCCCTCGATATCCAGGTTGAATACGAGACCCTTCTGGCCGCTACGCGCCAACACGCACTGCAGCTGCAAATCGGGGCTCGGATTGATCTCCTGATGCGGAACGTAAGGCGGCACGTAGATAAAATCACCGGCGGCCGCCTCCGCTTCGAATTCCAGACGCTCGCCCCAGCGCAGTCGTGCGACTCCGTTGAGGACGTAGATCACGGTCTCCAGGTCGCCGTGATGATGGGGGCCGGTTTTCGCCTTCGCGTTGACCGTAAAGGTGCCGGCCCAGAGCTTCGTCGCACCCGTGTTCTTCGTCGTCACCGCGGCGAGGCGGTGCAAACCCGGCGTCTGAGCGATATTGGAATCGAACTCGCTGGGGCGGATGATCCGCACACCATCCGATCGCCACCGGGCCGACGCTGTTCATGGGTCCTCCTCGATCGATGACCACGATCATTGCGTTTTGCGTGGGCGGGCTGCGTCAACCGTGATCGGGCCACAAATCTCTGAAATATTCCAGGTCACGCCGCAGCACCGACGTTTGCGATGCAACAGCAGACGACAAGCCGCATGCTATATTCGGTTCTTCCGGCTTAGCACAAACAATCAATCAGGCGAATCGAAATCATGAGACGAGACTTCTGCTTCTTCACGGTCCGCGCGCTTCTGGTTCTTGCCGTCGTCGGAGCGCTTCCCGCGCTCGCGGGATCGCAGGATACGGGGTTCGTGACACCGCAGACCTTGATGAGCCCGCTCAAGTGGCGCTCGGTGGGGCCGTATATCGGCGGCCGCGTCATCACCGTGAGCGGTGTTCCCGGCAATGCCAACCTGTTCTATGCGGGGACGGTCGGCGGCGGGGTCTGGAAGAGCTCGGATGAGGGGATCAAGTGGGAAAACATCACGGATGAGAAGCTGCCCGGGCCAAGCGCCAGCATCGGAGCGATCGCCGTGGCGCCGTCCGCGCCTTCGACGCTCTACGTGGGCACCGGCGAGGACGACATCCGCAACGACATGATTCCGGGCGACGGGATTTATAAGTCCACCGATGCGGGCGAGACGTGGAAGTATGCGGGTCTGCGTGAGACGCACTCGATCAGCAAGATCGTGGTGAGCCCGCAGGATCCGAACGTGCTCTATGCATCCTCCATGGGCCACGTGTTCGTGCCCGACCCCGACCGCGGGGTATTCAAGTCGACGGACGGGGGCAAGAGCTGGAAGAAGATTCTGTTCGTGGACAACGAGACCGGAGCCATTGATCTGGTGATGGACCCGGGCCATCCGCAGGTGCTCTATGCCACGATGTGGCAGGCGCAGCGCTTGCCGTGGGGGCTGATCAGCGGCGGCCCGGGCAGCGGACTCTACAAGACGACCGATGGCGGCGAGCACTGGACCAATCTGACCGGCAACCCCGGAGTGCCGCAGGGGGTTTTGGGGCGGATCGGCATCAGCCTCGTGGCCGGTCACCCGGATACGGTGTATGCGATTTTCCAGGCGAAGGATGGCGGGGTGTTCCGCTCCGACGACGCCGGCGCGACCTGGAAGCGGGTGAACGACGAGATGAAGCTGCGGCAGCGCGGCTTCTATTACATGGCAATCTACGCGGACCCCAAGGACGCCAATACCGTCTACGCGCCTCAGGTAGACGCGCTGTGGGTTTCCCATGATGGGGGCAAAACCTTCACCAAGCTGCAGACGCCGCACGGCGACAATCACGTGCTCTGGATCAATCCGAACGATACCCGGGTCCTGCTGGAGGGGAACGACGGCGGCGCGACGGTCTCCACCGATGGCGGCAAGACGTGGAGCACGTATCGCAATCAGCCGACGGGGCAGTTCTATCACGTCAATCTGGACGATCAGTTTCCATTTCACATTTACGGGGCTCAGCAGGACGAAGGCTCGATTGAGGGACCCAGTGCCAGCCCCGATGGGCAAGTGCCGCTCGCCGACTGGAAGGCCGTGGCGTTCGGTGAAAGCACATTCACCGTGCCGCAGCCGGGCAGCCCGGACATCACGTACGGCAGCGGCTACTACAGCATCTTCGTCAAACAGGATGAGCCCACCGGCGAGCTGCAAAGCGTCAGCCCGTGGCCGCAATATCGCAGCGGCGCTTCCTCCGCCGAGCTCAAGTACCGATTTGGGTGGACGCATCCCATTCTATTTTCGCCCGTGAACCCGAGAGAGCTGCTGACCGCTGCACAGTATGTGTTCAAGAGCGACGACTACGGCCTGACCTGGACACGCATCTCTCCGGATTTGACACGCAACGACCCCAGCACGGAAATCCCGAGCGGAGGTCCGGTCGATCTGGATCAGACCGGAGCGGAGGTGTATCCAGACGTTTCGTCGCTGGCGATTTCGCCGCTCGATGGAAATCTGCTGTGGGCGGGATCTGCCGACGGGCTGGTCCACGTAACCACCGACGGCGGAAAGAACTGGCAATTGGTAACTCCGCCGGGGCTGCCGGAGAGCGAGATCAGCTCGATCGAGCCCTCGCATAGCGACCGGCAGACCGCTTATCTCACCGCATGGCGGTATATGTGGGACGATTTCCGGCCTTACGTGTACGAGACGACGGACCTGGGCAAGCACTGGACTGCGATTACCGCGGGCCTGCCCGACGCTGAGTTTGCGTACGCCATTCGGCAGGACCCGAACGACTCGAGCCTGCTGTTCCTGGGGACGTACCGCACGGTCTACGTGAGCCTCGATGGGGGCGCGCACTGGCAGCCGTTGACGCTGAACCTGCCGACCGCCGAGGTGCGGGATATCGCGATCAACGCGCGCCAGGGAGACGTGGTGCTTGCCACGCATGGCCGGGCCTTCTGGGTGCTCGACAATCTGGCCCTGCTCGAACAGCTGACGCAGAAGCCGGCCGTGACAGCGGCGCAAAGCCATGTGTTCGCACCGCAGAATGCGTGGCTGACCCATGCCTACGGCGTGCAGACGGACCCTGACTCAATTGAGCCGAACTCCGGGGAGAATCCGCCTTTCGGGGCCACGGTGTTCTTCCACATTCCCGACCATTACGACGGCAAGACGCCCGCTACGCTGCAGTTCGAGGACGCGCAGGGGAAGGTCGTGCGCAGCTTCACCCTGCATCTTGAAACCAAGGAAGAGAAGCAGGAAAAAGCCGATGAGAAGGCCGGGAAACCTGAACCGGACCACAGCGCGGAGAGCGCCATTGAGCAGACTCAGGAGGCGCAAGCGAAGCTGACGGCGGTCGAGCCGGGGATGAACCGGCTCCAGTGGGACCTGCACTACACGCCTGCGGTGGAAGTGAATGGCTACCATTCGCCGGAATCGGGGGGAGGAATGGACTATTCGACCAACGGCCCGCTGGTGATACCTGGCACGTATTCGGTGGTCCTGAATTACGGCGGGCAGCGAACGCGCCAGACTTTTGCGGTCGCTCTGGACCCACGGCTGCATGCGACCGAGGATGACCTGGCCGCGCGTCTGCAGCTGACGCAGCAGATCGAGGCGGACATGAATTCCCTGAATCAACACGTGAACCAGGCGTTGGCCGCCCGCGAGAAGCTGCAAGAAGCGGTGTCCAGGCACAAGCTGAGCGAGGGCCGGGTGGCAAGCGCCGTGGAGACGCTGAATGGAGCGATTGACCGCGTCGTACAGATGAAGATCCGCTCGAGCGAGGGCGACTCGTTGCAGCAGTCCAAGCTCCATGCGTATCTGGCCTACCTGGTGGCAGAGGTACAGCTGGTCTATGCACGGCCGAATGAGGCGCAGTATGCTGTCTTCCGCGACCTCGATCAGCAGGCGAAAGCCGGCGAGCAGGCACTCGAGGCCGCCGTCGCCAACGCGCACCAGATGGCCAATTAGAGGACGACGCCCCCTCGTCGGCGGCGCGCGCGCATCAAGGAGCCTGCAGCCTAGAATTCGTAGGCGGCTCCGGCATACGCGGCCACCGAGGGGGCGGGCTCGAGTAGTCCGCCGGCGATGAATACGCGCGAGTAATAGCGGCGGTTGGTCAAGTTCGAAACCCCGGCGAGCAAACGCCAGTGAACGGCGATGTTATAGTCGGCAGCCAGGTCGACGACGGTATGGGCCGGAATGCGCGCCGGGGTGCTGCCGATCGGTTCATCGCTGTCCTGGAAAAACTCCGACCCGACGCTGTTTAGCATCAGGCTGACCTTGTAGCCGCGATCCTCGCGCCACACCAGCCCCGCTTTGAGCACGTAATTCGGTGAATACGCCGGGATCTTCCCGACCTGGCCGGTAATGATGCTCTCCGTAAAGCGCGCGTTCAGCAGGCTCCCGTTGACGAAAACGCTCAGGTGCTGGCTCGATGCGCTCTTGGCCCACCAGCGCAACACGTCGTAGGAGGTTTCGAATTCCGCTCCGCGGTTGCGGGTGCTGCCGGTGTTCACATCGATGGTCTCGGTCAGCGAGATGGCTTGAGACTCGATTCTGTTCTTGACGTCGACCTGAAACAGGCTGGCATCGTAGTAAAAGCCTTCCACCGGCCAGCCGTGGACGCCCGCTTCGTAGGTGAGGTACTTGGTCGGATCGGGATCGTTCGTGGGGGAGAACTTGCCAAAGGGGCTGGCGATGTCCAGATAGCGCAGCGGACGGAACCCTTGCGAGACATTGAGGTAGGTTTCGTTGGCGCGACCGAAGTCGTTGCCCACACCGAGGCCGAGGAGCGGCGCGTTCTTCCGGTAGGTCTCGTTCACCAGATAAGGATGCGGAGCAACCGACTCCTGGGTCCCCAGCTGCTCGTGATCGAAACGAGCGGAGGAGACCACGTGAATGCGCCACGGCAGGCGAAATACATTTTCGGCAAAGAGCGCCCCGTATTGGGTGCTGCGCGCATCGGCGTATGAGAGCGTGCCGGACTCCTCGTTCCGGCCGACCAGGGGGTTCGCGCCGGTCCACTCATCGTAGGGGCTGTGCGAGACGTACGCGGTGTAGCCCACCGTCAGGGCATTACCCTTCCACCAGCGGTGCAGCCATCGGCCGTCCAAGCCCGTGAAGTGAAAGCGCTGGCCGGCGAGCGTCGAGCCGGTGGCGATCTCTGTCGGGGTATAGGTATCCGAGCGGGTGACGAGATCCGTATAACCGGTCCACAGCTTCTGCGTATACACATCGTGCGCGCTGAAGTGATTGTCGTAGGTCAGGATGGCGGTATCACGATCGGTCCACAAATGATCATCGGGGGTCGTGGTCTGATAACGGTTCGACTGGAACTGGGCGCCGGACATGAGTCCCGCGAGACCGCTGTCCAGGGAGTACACGTGTACGTCCAGGCTCAGCTTCTGCTGCCCGTCGAGCCGCTTGCCGAGATGCACATCGCCGGCATCGAGCGCGTAGCCCCCGTTCACCCGCTCACCGTCCGATTGGCGCCGGGCATAGTCGGCCCCGTAGTCCCAGTCCCCGGAGGTGCCCGAAATGCGGTTGAAGCTGGAAAACAGGCCCCGAGTCCCGCCAACCTGCTCCAGCGTTCCTGTCAGCGGGCGATTCGGGTCGGGCGGCTGCGAGATAAAATTGATGACCGGCTGAGGCTCGGGCCCATACAGCAGGCCCGATCCCCCGCGGATCATCTGCACCGAACTCAAGGTCTGCGGGACCGGCAGATAATAGGTGGTCGGATAGCCGATCCAGTCCAGCTCGAGCGGGATGGCATCCTGCATGAGCAGGATGTACTCGCTTTCCTGAGGGTTGCCGAGACCGCGGTAGGAGAGGTTGAGCTCGGTCGGATTCTGTTGTTCGGCAATGACGATGCCGGGCAGCTGGTCGAACAGCTGGCGCTGGTTATTGTCGATGATGGTCGGCAGATGATCGAGATCCACGACGCTGGTCTTCTTGGTGACCGTGATGGTCGTGCCATTCACTTCCGGCAGAGAGTGCTCGTAGCGGGTCGCGGCATTGTAGCGGCTGCCCGGGACGATGACCGCCGGGCAGGTGGGCGCGCATTCCGCCTTCGATGGTGGCTTGGCCTGCGGCGCCGCGCCGGCGGAGCCGGCATCCGCATCGCCGCTCGCAACCGGCTGATCCGTTTGCGCAAGCACCGATGCGGAAGAGAGCATGAGCAGGCAGACGAGCGTTCGCCCGCCAAAGCCACCAAAGCACCGGGACATCACCGGCTGATGGGCGGTTCGCCCGCTGCTTTGAGCCGGGCGTTGAGTTGCGCAAGATCGTGATCCAGGAGCGCCTGCCAGTCGGTGAGTGTGATGGTCAGCATGCGCGAGAGTGTAGCAAAGGCGGCCCGCACGTCCGGCCCCGGATCGGCATCGGCGCCGTCGGCAGCCTCTTCGAGCTTGCCGAGATCGGCTGCGAGTGCCCGCAAGCTGTCGGTGCGCAGGGGCGGGATGTGGCGCAATGACGAGTGCGGCGGAACACCTGAAACGTTCGAAGCCTTCGCCATCAGCCGCACCATGTCCTCGTGCGCAGCCGCGGATTGACCCAGCCGCGACTCGAGAGCGTCCAGCAGCCGGGTCGCCTGCCCTGCCGCGGTCGACACGCGCGCCGACGCCTGCTCGATCCGCTGCGTGAGCGCGAATTCCCGTTGCAGGGCAGCCTGCGAGATGGTCACGCGCGGATCCTCCTTGATCTCGAGCGGTTGGCGGAAGCTCTTCCCGGCGATGTTCAGCTCGATCTCGTATCGCCCGGGCGGCGCCCAGGCTCCCTGCGGCGACGGCTGCTCCGCGGTGGCCGGCTCCGGGCTCGGGTAGCGCAGGTTCCAGACGAAGCGATGCATTCCGGGCTGGGTGGACAGCACCACTGCTGGCGGCACCCATTCGGCCGCGAACTCGAGCTTGGACGGGTCGGGAGGCTTCTCAAGGTCCGTGCTGCTGAAGCGGCGGATGGGGTCATCGTGTGCGTCGAGGATGGTCAGCGTCACGGGACCCTCGACGGCTGCGGGCAACGCATAGTCGATCACCGCGCCGTCGGGAGGATTGGTCGCCAAGGGCTCGTCCTTGGGCATGGGCGTGCCGGCGAACTTCGACGGGCGCACACGGATGGCGGTCGCCGGCTTGAACAATACGGCCTCATCCGGGTGCAGCGTGCCCATCTGCCGCAGCGCCGATACGTCGTCCATGATCCAGAAGCCGCGACCGTGGGTGGCAATGACCAGGTCATCGCCATGCACATCGATGTCGCGCACCGAGGTCATGGGTAGATTTTGTTGCAGCGGCTGCCAATGCGCTCCGTCGTCCAGCGACATGAACATGCCGCGCTCGGTGCCGGCGTAGAGCAGACCCCTCGCCGCCGGGTCCTCGCGAACGACGTTGACGAAGCTGTCGCGCGGAATGCCCGCATCGATTCGCCGCCATTCCTTGCCGCCGTCCCGCGTCCGATAGATATACGGCTCATCGTCGTCCAGGCGGTGCCGGTCGATCGCCAGATAGGCGACCGCGGGGTCGAAATGCGAGAGCTCGATGCCCGCCACCTTCGACCAGGGGGTGAGCGCCCGGGGCGTGACCTCGCGCCAGTGGGCGCCCGCATCGTCGGAGCGCCAGACCAGCCCATCATCGGTCCCGACCCAGAGCGTCGCGGCGGAAAGCGTCGAGGGCGCGATCGTATAGATCACCCCGCGGCGCTTGCCGACATGATCATCGTCGGCCGCGGTCGCGGCGTCGAGGTTCGAAGGAATTCCCGCATCCGGACGCGTCAGATCCGGGCTGATCGGCGTCCAGTGCTCGCCGCCGTCCAGCGTCCTGATAGAGGCGCTGGTCGGCGAAGTACAGCGCTCTGCTGGCCGCGGCGGGAGAACGCGAGCGGCAGGGTCCAGGCGCCGCGATGATGGATCTCGGGGTAGGCGAGCGTGGGATCGACGTCGCGGGTCTGGCCGGTGCGAGTGTCGAGCTTGTCGACCCGGTCGCCGTAGACGATGTTCGGGTGGTCCGGGTCCGGCGCGATCATGCCGCTCTCGCCTCCCGCGGTGATCTCGCTGAAACTGCTGCATGGTGATGCCGTCGACGGTCTCGGTCCGGCTCGGCAGAGCCACCGCACCGGAATCCTGCTGGGCGCCGTAGAGCCAGTACGGAAAGCGATTGTCCGTGCTGACGTGATAAATCTGCGCGGTCGGCTGGTTGTACCAGCTGCTCCAGGTCGCGCCGCCGTCGAGCGTGATCAGAGCGCCCTGGTCGACACCGAGGATCTGGCGGTCCGAATCGGTGGGGTCGATCCACAGGGCGTGGAAATCATCCCCGGTGGGGTCGCCCTTCAGCGCGATGAAATTCTTGCCGCCGTCCTCCGAGCGCAGCACGATCGTGTTCATGACGTAGAGGCGCTCGGCGTTCTTCGGATCCACCGTCAGACTGCAGAAATACCAGCCGCGACCGAAGATGCGCGAATCGGCGGACACATGACTCCAGTGCACGCCGCCATCGTCCGATCGATACAGGCCGCCCTCCTCCCGGGGAGCATCGACGAGCGCATAGAGCCGTTCCGGCTGGCTCGGCGCCACGGCGAGTCCGATCCGCCCCGGGTGCGCCGGAAAGCCGTTGCCGATGACCGGGCTCCAGTGATCGCCGCCATCGTGCGAGACGTACAGGCCGCTCCCAGGTCCGTTCGACGGTGGATAGACGCTCCAGGGCGGGCGCCTCGTCTGCCACAGCGCCGCGTAGATGGTATCGGGCGCGCCGGGCTTGAAGGCTAGATCGATGGCCCCGGTGTCCGGATTCTCGAACAGGACCTTGCGCCAGTGCGCGCCGCCATCCTTCGAGCGGAACACGCCACGGTCGGCATTCGGGCCATACGCATGTCCCAGCGCAGCGACGAATACCACCTCGGGATCGCGTGGATCGACCAGGATGCGGCCGATCTGCCGGGTGTCGGCGAGTCCGAGGAAGGTCCAGTGCTTGCCCGCATCGACGGATTTGTACATGCCCGCGCCGTGGGCGATGTCCGAGCGCATGTCCGCCTCGCCGGTGCCCACGTAGAGGGTGGCCGGCGCGGACGGCGCCAACGCCAGCGCACCGATCGAGCCCGCCGGCTCGCCGTCGAAGATCGGCTGCCAGGTCCGGCCGGCATCCTCGGTTGCCCACACTCCGCCGTCTACGGCGCCGAAATAGAAATGGCGGCTATCCCCGGCAATCCCCGTCACCGCGAGCACCCGGCCGCCGCGGAAAGGGCCGACGAGGCGCCACTGCAGCGCCTGAACCATCGAAGGATCGACCGCCGCCCGAGCGCCCAGCGCACCCAGGGCGCTCAGGACACCCAACAACCAAGTCGAAACGAGCAAACTGCGTCCGTGGCGCACCGGTCGTCTCCCATTTTTTTTGCATCGGGCTACAGGTCAGGGTAATGACATTAACTTCGGCGCACAATTGCCCCCATCAGGTCACCGCACTACTCGACGGTCAGGCTCTTCGCCAGATTTCGCGGCTGATCGACGTCGGTGCCCTTCAGCACCGCGACGTGATACGCGAGAAGCTGCATGGGTATGGCGAAGGCGATGGGGGCTTGCAGCGCGGTCGCGGACGCGGGCATGTCGATGACCGTCACTCCCTCCTCGCTGTGCATGTGCGCCTGCGGATCGGCGAATACGTATAATTTGCCGCCGCGCGCGCGCACCTCTTGAAGATTGGATTTGAGCTTTTCGAGCAGCTCATTGTTGGGCGCTACCGCCACCACCGGCATGTCTTCGTCGATCAGCGCCAAGGGACCATGCTTGAGTTCCGCGGCGGCATAGGCTTCCGCGTGAATGTAGGAGATTTCCTTGAGTTTCAGCGCACCCTCCATGGCGATGGAATGCAGCGGTCCTCTGCCTAAGAACAGCGCGTGGTGCTTGTCCGCGAAGACTTCGGCCAGCTGCTGGATCGCTGTGTCCAGCTTCAGGGTCTTCTCGACCAGTGCGGGTAATTGCATCAGCTGCGACACCAGTTCGTGCTCCTGCGCCGCGGCGGGACCGTGCTTGGCCAGCGCAACCGTCAACATCGCGAGCGCCGTCAATTGGGTCGTAAACGCCTTGGTCGAGGCGACGCCGATCTCGGGCCCCGCGCGGGTGAGCAGCACCAGCTCCGATTCCCGGACCATCGAACTTTCGGCGACATTGCAAATCGTGAGCGTCGATAAGTACTGCGCGCGCTTGGCGTTGCGCAGCGCCGCCAAGGTGTCCGCGGTTTCGCCGGATTGCGATATGGTGACGAACAAGGTATCCGGCGTGATGACCGGATCGCGGTAGCGGTATTCACTGGCGATCTCGATGCGCGCCGGAATGCGGCAGATTTGCTCGATGAAGTAGCTGGCCACCAGTCCCGCGTGGAAGCTGGTGCCGCAGGCGGCAATGTGCACGGCCTTGACCTTCTTGAATACCTGCTGAGCGGCCGGGCCGAAGGCCGCATCCAACAATTTGCCGCCGGCCACGCGCTCCTCCAAGGTCTGGGCGATCGCCCGCGGCTGCTCGTGAATTTCCTTGAGCATGAAGTGCCGGTACTGGCCGCGCTCCACGGCGTCCGCCGGCAACTCGCTTTCGCGCATTGCCCGCTCCGCGTGAGTGCCGGCCTTGTCCACGATCTTGACGGACTTGCGGCGAATCTCGGCCACGTCGCCTTCTTCCAGGAACATGAAGCGGCGCGTCACCGGCAACAGCGCGGCGACGTCGGACGCCACGAAGTTCTCGTCGATACCGAGCCCGATGACGACGGGGCAGCCTTCGCGAGCCACCACGATGCACTCGGGATCGGCCTCGCAGACCGCCGCTATGGCGTAGGCGCCTTGCAATTCGGCGACGGTTTTGCGGACGGCTTCGAATAGATCGGCGGAGGTGTTCAGATGATGGTGAATGCGGTGGACGACCACTTCGGTATCGGTTTCAGAGGTGAAGCCATAGCCCAAGCCTTTCAGATCGGCACGCAGCGCCTCGTGATTCTCGATGATCCCGTTGTGCACGATCGCGACCCCGTCGCGCGATACGTGGGGATGCGCATTGTGCGTGGTCGGGACGCCATGGGTGGCCCAGCGGGTGTGGGCAATGCCTACATGGCCGCCGATCGGGGCGGCGTCGAGCGCCTCCTGCAGGACCTTCACCTTGCCGACGGTGCGTAGGCGCACGACCCGGCCGCCCTCGAGCACGGCAATGCCGGCCGAGTCGTAGCCGCGGTACTCCAAGCGGCGCAACCCTTCCATGAGAATGGGAACCGAGTTGCGCTCCGCAACCACACCCACGATTCCACACATAGAGACACCGTTGACGGGGAAAAAGGCTGCTTAGTGTGCCCGACCGGCACCGGAAGTCCAGCACACCCCAATCCCCCGGGGCAGTCGTCTAGTGCAGGGCTTCCGATACTATTTGCTCACCACTACTGTGATGTATATAGTATTAGCCTATGGACGATAGCAATAGCAGGAAGTTTCAAAAGGACCTGAATGGGGGTCTGGTGGGGCTGGTGCTGCTCGCCGTCCTCAATCAATCCGCCGAAGACCTGTACGGCTATGAAATTGCGAAACGGCTGGCGAGCGCCAACGAGGGTGTATCGATCTTCAAAGAAGGCACCATTTACCCGGTGCTGCGCGCCCTGTCGGCTTCGAATCTGCTGACCAGCCGTATCGTTCCCTCGTATTCCGGACCGCCCCGGCGCTACTACCGCATTACCGATCAAGGCCGCAGCGTGCTCGCGGAGTGGACGGCCATTTGGGCCGGCACCCGCAGCTTCGTCGATCGCTTCATAGATAAAGGACACCCACCATGAACCGCAGCGCACCACGCTCCATCGACCAGTATCTCCGGCAATTGCGTGAAGAGCTCGCAGGCGAAGATGCAGCACTTATACAAGATGCCTTGTACGACGCAGAGGAATACCTGCGTGCCGAGGTGGCGGCGCACCCGGAGAAGTCCGAATCCGATGTGCTCGAATTGATCGCCTCGACGTACGGGGCACCGGATGAGGTGGCCGCCGCCTACCGGGATACCGAGGCCAAGGTGAAGGCGGCCATGACGACGCCGCGCAAGACGCCCAAGGGCGGGATGGGTGCATTTTTCGGTGTGTTCCTGGATCCACGCGCTTATACATCGCTGTTCTTCATGCTGCTGTCGCTGGCCACCGGCGTCATTTACTTCACCCTCGCGGTGACCGGCCTGTCGCTGTCCGCGGGCCTCTCGGTGCTGGTCATCGGCGTTCCGTTTTTTCTCGTGTTCATTGCGCTCACCCGCGTGATCTCCCTCGCCGAGGGGCGACTGATCGAGGCCATGACCGGCGAACGCATGCCGCGGCGCCCCATCCACCAGAGCGGCACCGCGGGATTCTGGTCGCGCGTCGGCGAGATGTTGAAAGACCGGCGCACCTGGACCACGCTCGCCTACTTGATCCTGATGCTGCCCTTAGGGATAGCCTACTTCGTCATCGCCGTCGTCGGCCTGTCGTTGAGCCTGGCTTTCACCTTCACGCCGCTGGTCTATTTATCGGATCACTATGGATGGTTCGAGGCACCCGGCAGCGTGCACATGAACCCGGCCTGGCTGGAATCGCTGTGGGCGCTGCCCTTCATGATGCTGGCGGGCATCTTGTTGCTGACCTTGGTCATGCACGTGGCGCGAGGCGTCGGGCGACTGCACGCCATGTACGCCAAGGCGCTGCTGGTGTCGCCCGCGGCGAGCCCGGGCGCCGCCGGCATCAGTTCGGGCCTTCAGTGAGCTGAGGGCAGGGGGGCCATCGATCCGCCGAGTGCCTGGAACAGGGCGGCAGTATCGGCATATCGATTGGCACGTGCCTGGGCCTGGGATACGACGGCCTGCTGATAGGTCTGTTCCGCGTTGACCAAGGCCAGATAGCTCACGGAGCCCAGATCGAGCTGCCGGCGGGCGACTTCCAAGCTCTTCTGCGACGCGCTCACCGAGCGGCCGGCCGCGTTCAGGGCATCAGCGTCGGTATCGAGCGCATGCAATGCGTCGGCGACATTCTGAAATGCCGTCAGCACGGCCGACTTGTACTGGGCGCCGGCTTGGTCGAGCGCGGCATCGGCCGCGCGCTTGCGGTGGAGCAGCGTACCGCCGGCGAACAGAGTTTGAGTTGCGTTGGCGCCGATGCTCCAGAAGCCCGTGCCGCCTTTGAACAAATCGCTCATGAAGGTGGCCGTGCTGCCGAAGTTGCCGGTAATGGTCAGCTGCGGCAGCAGGTTGGCGATCGCCACTCCCACCTGCGCGGTCGCCGCATGCAGCTGCGCTTCCGCGGCACGGACATCCGGGCGCCGTTCCACCAGTTGCGATGGGACGCCCAGGGGTAAATCGGCGGGCAGCGTCAGTTGGTCGAGCTCGAAATGCATGAGCTTGAATTCCGCCGGCAAATGCCCGGTGAGCACGGCCAATGAGTCGCGGGTTTGCTGCAATTGACGCTTCAGCGGCGGCAGAGTGCCCTCTAATTGGGCAAGAGCGGCATCCTGGGCGAACACGTCCCCCTCGGCAATGGCGCCGAGCTCGAGTTCGCGGCGCAGCACCGACAGCGCCTCGCGCTCGAGCGCGATGACCTGCTCGGTGGCCGCGATCTGCGCCCGCAAGCCGGCTTCCTGGATGGCCGCCGTAACCACATTCGCCGTCAGCGTGAGATAGGTGGCGTCGAGCTGGTAGCGGCTCGCCTCGGCCAGCGCCGCCAGCGATTCCACTTGGCGCCGGTTGGCGCCGAATATGTCGGGGACATAGCTCACGGTGACCTGCGGCGTGTACAAACTATAGAGCGCCGTGCCGGAGGCGAGATTCGGCGCAAGCACGCCGACGGCATTGAGATTTCGCGTCGCGTCGAAACTGGCCTGCGCGGTCGGAAAGTAAGCTGCCGCGCTGTGCGGCGGTGTTTTCCAGGGCTTGGCGCAGCGCCGCCTGCGCCGACAGCACATCGGGGTTGGCGCGCAGCGCCTCGTTCACCAGCGCGTCGATCTCCTCGGAGCCGAACAGCTTCCACCAATCCCGCGGCACGTCTTGATCGGTCAGGAAGCGCTGCGCCGCTCCTCCCGGACCCGCCGCGGAAGCGGTTGCGGCCGGCAGCGGTTCCACCGTGTAGCGTTCGACGCTCGGCGGCGCCGGCCGATGAAAATTCGGGCCCACACAGGCGCCGAGCGCTGCGCAAACACCCAGGACGACATTGGGCGGCATTCGGCGGCGGAATTTGTGATTCTCGACTGTCATTCGTCTGTCTGCCGCGCTTCTTCCACGGGAATTTCCCGGGCCTTGGAGAACTTCAATATGAGCACCGGCAGTACCAACAGTATCAGTACCGGCGCGAGCAGCATGCCGCCCACCACCACCAAGGCCAGCGGCCGCTGCACCTGCGAGCCGATACCCGTCGAGAGCGCCGCGGGAATCAGGCCCACGCAGGCGACGATGCAAGTCATCATCACCGGCCGCAGCTGGGTGCGGCAGGTTTGCAGCATGGCGCCGGCGCGATCGAGCCCCGAATCGAGACTCAAATGGTAGTAGGACAGAACGAGAATTCCGTCCATGGCGGCGATGCCGAACAGGGCGACGAAGCCGATGGCCGAGGAAACGCTGAACGCGGTGCCGGTGACCCACAGCGCGAAGATGCCGCCCAACAGCGCCATGGGAATGACGCTGGCCGCCAGCAAGGCATCGCGCAAGTTGCCGAAATTCAAATACAGCAGCAGCACGATGAGCGCGATCGAGAAGGGCACTGCGATGCTCAGACGCGCGATGGCGTCCTGCAGGTTGCCGAATTCGCCCACCCATTCGAGGCGGTAGCCGCCCGGCAATAGAACCTTGGAGTCCACCGCGTGCTGCGCCTCGAGCACGGCGCCCCCGAGATCGCGGCCGCGCACGCTGAATTTGATGGGCACGTAGCGCTGCTGCTGCTCGCGATAGATGAAGGCCGCGCCGGACACCAGCCGCACGTCGGCCACATCCTCGAGCGGCACTTGAATGAGCCCGTTGCCGTTGGCCGCCGGCGCCGCGACCGGAATATGCCGAATCGCGTCGAGATTCTGCCGGTAGGGGGCGGCCAGCCGCACCATCATCGGAAAATGCCGATCGCTGGTACCCTCGTACAAATCGCCCGCGCTTTGGCCGCCGATGGCCGTTTGGACCACCGCGTTGACGTCGCCGGGAGCGAGACCGTAGCGCGCCGCGCGCACGCGGTCCACGTCGATGCGAATCGTCGGCTGGCCCAGGGATCGAAACACCGCGAGATCCGTGATGCCCGGCACCTTGGCGAGTACGGCCGCGATTGCATCGGCGGTTTTTTCCAGAGTCTCCAGATCATTGCCGTAAACCTTGACCGAATTCTCTCCCTTGACGCCGGACGCCGCTTCTTCCACGTTGTCCTGGATGTACTGCGAGAAGTTGAAGTCGACGCCGGGAAACTGCTGCTGCAGAGTGTCGGTCATTTCCTGAGTGAGTTTCTCCTTGTTCTCGCCGGCCGGCCACGCATCGAAGGGCTTCAGCGGCACGAAGAATTCGGCGTTGAAGAATCCGGTCGCATCGGTTCCATCGTCGGGCCGGCCGTGTTGTGAGACCACGGTTTGAACTTCCGGGTACTTGGTCATCAGCACGCGCATGCGATTGACGTAGGAGTCGCTGTCCTCGAGCGAAATCGACTGCGGGAAGGTGGCGCGCACCCACAGGTTTCCCTCTTCCAGCTTGGGCAGGAATTCCAGTCCCAGGGAGCGTACGGCGAATATCGCCAGCAGAACGATGAGGCCCAGGCCGGTGAAGGTGACGATGCGGTTGGCGAGCACGAACTCGAGTGCCGGCTGATAAACGCGGCGCAGGGCGCGCACGACCGGAGTCTCGCGCTCCTGGACCACCTGGGGAAACAGCAGCAGGCTCAAGGCCGGGGCGATCGTGAAGGTGGCGATCAATCCGCCGGCGATGGCATAGGCGTAGGTCTTGGCCATCGGGCCGAATATGTGGCCTTCGATGCCGGACAGAGTGAACAGCGGCACGAAGCCCGCGATGATGATGGCCGCGGCGAAGAATATGGACTGGCTGACCTCGGCCGCGCCGATGGAGATCGTACCCATCTTGCCGCGGAAGCCGCTGCGGACGCGCATGCGGTGCAGGGTGCTGGGCCCGGTGCCCAGATGCGCGGATGCCTCGGCCAGATGCCGATAAATGTTCTCCACCATGATGACGGTGGCATCGACCACCAGGCCGAAGTCGATGGCGCCGACCGACAGCAGATTCGCCGATTCGCCGCGCAGCACCATGAGGCCGATGGCGAAGGACAGCGCGAACGGGATGGTCATCGCAACGATCACGGCGCTGCGCACATTGCCGAGGAATGCCCATTGCAGGAGAAAAATGAGCAGTACGCCCGCCACCATGTTGTGCAGCACGGTGTGGGTGGTGATGTGGATCAGATCGCTGCGGTCGTAGATGCGCTGAATGCTGACGCCGGGAGGCAGAATGCCGCTTTGATTGACCTTGTCCACTTCGGCTTCGACTCTTTTGATCGTCGGCACGCTTTCAGCGCCGCGGCGCATGAGCACGATGCCCTGCACGATGTCGTCCGACGTCGTTGTAGCCCGCGATGCCGAGGCGCGGCAGATTGCCGATGGTGACCGTGGCCACATCGCCGATGACCACCGGCGCCCCCTGGTTGCCGGCGATCATGGTTTGACGGATCTCGTCGGCCGAGTGGATGAGGCCGACGCCGCGAACCACGGCCGACTGGGCTCCGAAATCGACCGTTTGGCCGCCGACGTTGATGTTGGCGTTGCCGAGGGCCGTCAGAACCTGCGGCACGGACAGGCCGTAGCCCATCAATTTTCTCTGGTCGATGGCAATGTCGTAGGTCTTGGTCTTGCCGCCCCAACCGGTCACGTCGATGACGCCCGGAATGGCCTTGAAGCGCCGCTCGAGCACCCAATCCTCGAGAGTCTTCAGATCGGTGACCGAGTAATTGGGCGGCCCGACCACTCGGTAGCGGTAAATCTCGCCGATGGGACTGGTGGGCGAAATCTGCGGCTGCGCGCCGTTCGGCAGCGCCGCGAGCTGGGACAGCCGGTTGGTCACCCATTGTTCGGCCTGCTGGTAGGTGAAGTCGTAGGTGAACTGCACCTTCACATCCGACAGTCCGAACAGAGAGATCGTGCGGATGGCCTGCACGTTGGGAATGCCCGCCATCTGGATTTCGAGCGGGATGGTGATGTAGCGCTCGATCTCTTCGGCCGACTGCCCGGTGCTCTGAGTGACCACGTCGACCAGAGGCGGCACCGGATCGGGATAGGCCTCGATATTGAGGTTGAGAAAGCCGGCGATGCCGGCGCCCAGCATCGCCGCCAGCATCACGACCATCAGCACGCGCTGACGGAGCGCGAAAGCGACGATGGCGTTCATGAGGACGCGGGCACCGCCGCTTGGTCGATGAAGAGACCCCCCTTGGTGACGATGCGCTCACCCGGCTTCAGTCCGTCGAGCACCTCGACCAGGCCCGCGTCGTTGCGGCCGGTGCGGATGGCACGGTAGGCCAGCAGGCCGTCGCCCGCCGCCACCCACACGTGGGCCGCGCTCGCCCTCGTAAACCACGGCCGCCTCCGGCACCGCGGGCGATTGCGCCACGTCGCCGGTCAGGATGCGGAAATTGGCGAACATCTCCGGTTTGAGCGCGCCGTCGCGGTTGTCGATTTCGGCGCGCACCGGCAATCGATGCGTGACGGGGTCGAACAGGGCCGCGACATAGGTCACGCGCGCCTTGAACCAGCGCTTCGGATAGGCGAGCACGCGGACTTCCACCGGCTGCCCCAGGTGCACCAGCGCGGTATCCGCCTCGCGCACATTCGCCAGCAGCCAGACGCTCGAAGGATCGGCAATGGTGAATACCGGCGTGCCCGCTCCGGCCTGCAAATACTGGCCGGGACCCACCTGGCGGTCCACCACCGCACCGGCGATGGGCGCGCTGATGGTGGCCGTCGGATCGATGCTCCCCGCCGCCTCGAGCCCGGCGATCTGCGCGTCCGACTGGCCGAGAATCCTCAGGCGATTGCGCACGGCGCTCAAAGCGGTGGTCGCGGCGGTCAGATCGGCCTGCGTCTGCTGCCAATCCTGCAGGCTGCCGCCCTTGGCATCGTACAAGGCGTGCTTGCGAGTCTCGTTGATGCGCGCAAGCTTGACCTGCGCGGCCGCGGCCTTCAGATCGTTCTGCGCCTGCACGAATTCCGTGGCGTCGACCGTGGCGAGCGGCGCGCCCTGTTTGACGGTATCGCCCAGCCCCGCGATGACTCGCGTGACACGCCCCGAATAGGGCGAAAACACCGGCGTGGTGCGATCGCCGTTCACCGCGATCTTGCCTTCGGTCAACTCCTCGCTGACGAACCCGTGCAGCGCGACGGATTCGATGGTCAGGGTCTTCAGCTGCTGTGCCGTGGCGCGGAAGGTGCCGGGCGGTGAGGGCGCCTCGGCGGGCGGCGCTTCATGCCGGCCGAAAAGCCCGCCCAGCCGAGCCCCCAGGATGATGGCGATGGCCGCGGCCACCGCAATGCCGGCCGCGCGCAACTGGCGCTCTCGGGACCACGCGCGCCGGTCGATCGATTCCTGGCCGCTGGGAGGCTGCCCAGGATCGCCTGCCGGATTGCTCATTCATGGACTCCGGGCGGCCGGACGGCCGCCGCATCGGCGGGCAAATGCACGATGAAGGTCGAGCCCTCGCCCGCGCGGCTTTCGACCTCGATCGTGCCTCCATGCAGACTCGAGCACCATGGCGACGAGATGAAGCCCGACGCCGCTGCCGGTCACACCCACCGCGTTCGTGCCGCGAAAGTAGCGTTCGAACAGATGGACACGATCTCGGTCGGGAATTCCGATGCCGTGGTCGCGCACACGCACCAGCAGTCCGCCGCTCCGGTCCGTTTGCGCGATGACTTCGACGGGGCGCCCCGCGGCGGAGTACTTGACGGCGTTGGATATGAGATTGCTGAACAGGGCGAAGAGCAATTTCGCATCGCCCCGCATGATGGGCGGAAGTTCGGCGAACTCCTCGAGAATATTCGCGCCGCGCGTGGTTTCACGATGCAGCTGACACGCCTCGTGCAGCAGCGCGGCGGGATGGAATTCGCCGGGATGATAGACCGCTTGTCCGTCGAGCAGGCGCGAGTCGCCGAGCAGGCTGTCCATGATGCCGGTCAGACGCGTCACGGCGCTGCGGATCCGCGAGGCGCGTTCGAGCACGTCGCCCGGCGCAAGCCGGTCCTTGAGCTTGATCAAGCGCTGCGCCTGGGCGTCGATGACGGTCAAGGGCGTGCGGAACTCGTGCGAGGTCATCGTGACGAAGTTGCGTTGTTGCGCCGTCATGCGCCGCTCCTTCTCCAAGGTCTCCTCGAGCGCGGCGGTTTGTTCGATCAGCCGGCGCTGGCTCTGCACCAGCGCGATGGCATTGTCGCGAAACACCGCCACCGAGCGCGCCATCTCGCCGATCTCGTCATCGCGTTGCGTGCCATGAATGGTGATATCCGCGCCGTGAAGGGCCAGCTCGTGCATGTCGTGCGCCAGCCCGAGCAGCGGGCGTGACACCGATCGCGTGATATAAATGATGGTAACCAGCACGAGGAAGGCCGCCACGACCATCGCGGCCACGATGAGGCGGCCGTCCTGCACGTAGGCGCCGGCGGCGCGCGCGCTGGCCTCGCCGGCTCGCGCCACCGTCTGGTCCGTCAAGCGGCCCAGAGTGTCGCTCGCCAGGTCGAAGGCGCGGCGCGACGTGGTCATGTACATGGCGACGGCAGCCGGCTTCTCGCCCGAATGCGATAGCGCCAGCACCTGCCCGGCGATGATTTTGTACGCGGCCCAACGGCGTGCGAATTCGTCGTAAATCCTTTGCTCCGAGTCCTCATGGGGCCGCGCAGCGTAGGAGCGTTGAGCCCGGGTGACCTGCTCATTCAGCTCTGCGATCTCTTTTTCGCCGGCAGCCAGCTCCGCGGCCGTATTGGAGAGAAGGTGCGTGCCCTCGCCCGCGCGGTAGTCGGACATGTAGTTGTTCAGATCGCCGATCAAGCGGATGTCTTGCAGCCATTGATTGCGGATCTCGTCGGATACCCGGTTGACGTCGCTGAGACGCTGCATGCTGAAGGCCCCGAGCCCGATCACCAGCAGCAGAAAAAGCAGCGACGCCGCAGACAGCAGGATACGGATGGAGCGGGGTCCGCCCGGGCGCTCCACATGGGCGGCCGGATTCGCGGCCTCGCCACCGCTGCGAGTCGCGCCTTGATCTGCCTGGCTTACGACGACGGACACGGGGATTCTGCGGTCAGGGCTCGATCAACCGGCCCGAGACCGCCTTGACGGCGGCTTGAACACGGGTAGCCACGTTGAGCTTGCGGCAGGCGTTCTCAATATGAAAATCCACGTTTCGCTTGCTCGTGCCGATGATCTGTGCGATCTCGGTCGACGTTTTGCCGCGGGCCGCCCAGGTCAGGCACTCCGCTTCGCGATCCCCCAGGGCAACTTGCTGCGACCACAGGTCGGTGCGCGCGACCTTGGCGAGGCGTCCGCGGATGATGGTATCGAGAATTTCGAAATCGATGGGCTTGACGACATAGTCGTCCGCGCCCAGCCGGCGGCCCTTGAGCTGGTCGTCTCGATCCCCGAGCGCAGTCAGGAATATGAACGGCATGGAAGCAAAACGCGGCGTCAGCTGGGTGAGCCGGTCCAGCACCTCGAAGCCGTTCATGATCGGCATGCTCACGTCGCAGAGCACCAAATCCGGCTGCAGCTTGAGCACGGCGGAGAATCCAGCCTGACCGTCATGAGCGAGGGCCATTTCATAGCCACGCTCCGCGAACTCCTCGGCGATCAGTGACGCGGTTTCGAGGTCGTCTTCGATGCACAGGATTTTATTACGCATCGGTTCCATGATCCTCATGCCCGGGGCGAACGTCTACTGTGATCCGTCACAGTAGACGCTGCGGCGCATTTCACCTACCTTAGAAATGAAAAATCGCGTCCATGGCCAACATGGCTTGCGAGCGTTTGCCGCCGTTTTGCGGGAAACTCGCCGTGCGTCCGCCGCTGCCGAACGTGCACGTCGGGCTGAGCGGATCGGACGCTGCATAGCAGGGATTATCGTACGCGTACCCGGTGATCGACGCGTTCGGCGCCGACACCTGCCGTTCGACGCGTGCTTCGGGACGCAGTTCGACGTAGTCAAAGGTCGTTAAAACAATCGACCGGCGTGTAAGAACGATGTAAAGAACCCGATTCTCGGGTGGCCGACCAGGATTTTTACAGCTATTTGCGCCCGGCCGGACCAGACCTGACGGCTTTTTTACGGCCGGCCGCCTTATCGTGGCGGCATGAAGATTTCACTCTATCGCGCTCGGCAGCTGAGCCTGGCTCTGCTGGTGGTCGGGGTCGTCGACCATGGACATTTGCATGCGGACTACTCCGGTGCCGCTCCGCACTCATCAGGGCTCCTGCGGCTCGGCCGCGACTTGCTGCGCAGAACGGGCGGCGGCGCAAGCAGCGGCGAGGGAAGCGCGACCGAGTGGGTTGCCTCGAAAGGATGGAATACCAGGCGGCGAGAAGGATAGGTTGAGAGAATCAGTCCTTCGGAGGATCAGCCCTTCGGCGCTTGCAGCGCATGGTCGATCGCGGCGGCCTTCTCGTCATCGTCGAACTTCCTCGGCCGCGTCCATCCGGTGACCGTGGTTTGCTGGGCTCGCGTCAGCGTGAGCTCCCCGTCCGGTGCGTTCTGGGTGATGGTCGATCCCGCGCCGATGGTGGCGCCGGCGCCGATGCGAACCGGCGCCACCATCATGGTGCCGGAGCCGATGAAGGCGCCATCCTCGATCACCGTCGGCCATTTGTTCTTGCCGTCATAGTTGCAGGTGATGCTGCCGGCGCCGACATTCACGCCGCTGCCCACTCGGGAATCGCCCACATAGCTCAGATGGTTGGCTTTGCTGCCCACGCCTATTTCGCTGCTCTTGATCTCGACGAAATTGCCGACGTGCACGTCGCGCTGCAAAACCGTATCGGGGCGAATTCTCGCGAAGGGACCGATGCGGCAATTCTCGGCCACTATCGCCGCATCGACGATGCTGTTCGCGAATATTTCCGTGCCGGCTCCGATCTGCGAATTGCCGATGAGGCAATTGGGCCCGATTTTCACGCCCGCACCCAGCCGCACCGTGCCGATGAAAACCACGTTGATGTCGATGAACACATCGCGCCCCACCTGGACGTCGCCGCGGATGTCGATGCGTGCCGGATCCGCCAGCGTGGCGCCCGCGAGCATCAGCTCCTCCGCGCGTTCGCGCCGGTACAGGCCCTCCACGTGTGCAAGCTGGATCCTGTCGTTGACGCCCAGGACTTCCGAGGCGTGCGGGGTGCATACGGCTTCGACGCGATCGCCGGCCCCCACGGCGCCGGCGACCACGTCGGTCAGGTAGTACTCGCGCTGTGAATTGTTCCTGCCCAGTCCCAGCAGCCATTCGCGCAGGCGCCGCGCGGGAGCCGCCATGAGCCCGGAATTCACTTCGCGTATCTGCAGTTGCTCGGGGCTCGCGTCCTTTTGCTCGACGATGGCGCTGACCTGCCCGGCGGCATCGCGGACGATGCGCCCGTAGCCCGTGGCATTATCGGGATACACGGACAGCACGGCCAGAGCGCCCCCGTCGGCCGCCGCCGTCAGTTTCGTCAGGGAGGCGGCGCGGACCAGCGGCACGTCGCCGTAGAGCACCAGCACGGTGTGATCGTCGGGGATGACGCCCATGGCTTGCATGACGGCATGGCCCGTGCCCAGTTGGTCCGCCTGCAGTATCCACTCGATGTGCTCGTGCGCCAGGGCCGCCTGCACCTGTGCGCCGCCGTGCCCATAAACCACGTAGATATTCGTCGGACGCAGATCGCGCGCCGTGTCGATCACATGCTGCAGCAGCGGCTGCCCCGCCAGGGGCTGCAATACCTTGGGCAAGTCGGAGTTCATCCGCTTGCCCTGACCCGCCGCGAGAATGACGACCGACAGATGCATGAAGACTCCCTGGGAGGAGGTCCCTAGCGTTTCTTGCGTAGACGCTCGATTGCCCGCAATTGTGCCACGACGCGGGCCAGTTCGGCCTGCGCTTCGGCGATATCCACCTTGTCGGTGTGCTGCCGTAGGGCGTCCTCGGCGCGCTGTTTCGCGGCGAGGGCAGCGGCTTCGTCCAGATCCTTGGCCCGCGCCGCGGTGTCGGCGAGCACGGTGACGCGATTGGGCTGAACTTCGAGTGAGCCGCCGCCCACATAGAATGACTGTTCTTCGGCGCCTTCCGTCTGCACCCGGACTTCGCCGGCCTTCAGCGTGGTCAGCAAGGGAGCGTGGCGCGGCGCGATGCCGAGGTCGCCCTGCGAGCCCGGCACGAACACCATGCTCGCCTCGCCCGAGAAGATCTGTCCTTCGGCGCTGACGATGTCGACGTGAATGGTGTTGGCCATGATGGTTCTTACGCCAGGGTCTTGGCTTTTTCGACGGCTTCTTCGATGGCGCCGATCATGTAGAACGCCTGCTCGGGCAGGTGGTCGTATTCGCCGGCAACGATCGCCTTGAAGCCGCGGATGGTGTCTTTCAGGGACACGATCTTGCCGTCCTGTCCGGTGAACACCTTGGCGACGTTGAAGGGCTGCGACAGGAACCTCGTGATCTTACGCGCGCGGTAGACACTCAATTTGTCCTCTTCGGACAGCTCGTCCATGCCGAGGATGGCGATGATGTCCTGCAGTTCCTTGGCCCGCTGCAGCACGGCCTGCACGGCGCGCGCCGTGTTGTAATGCTCCTCGCCCACCACCAGCGGATCGAGCTGGCGGCTGGTGGAATCCAAGGGATCGACCGCGGGATAAATGCCGAGCGAGGCGATTTGCCGCGACAGCACCACCGTCGCGTCCAAGTGCGCGAAAGTGGTTGCCGGCGAGGGATCGGTCAAGTCATCCGCCGGCACGTACACGGCTTGGATGGAGGTGATCGAGCCCGTCTTGGTCGAGGTGATGCGTTCCTGCAGCACGCCCATTTCCTCGGCCAGAGTCGGCTGATAGCCCACCGCCGAGGGCATGCGGCCGAGCAGCGCGGACACTTCCGTGCCCGCCAGAGTGTAGCGGTAGATATTGTCGACGAAGAACAGCACGTCGCGGCCCTTGCCCGAGGCCTGCTTTTCGTCGCGGAAATACTCGGCCATGGTCAGGCCGGTGAGCGCGACGCGCAGGCGGTTGCCGGGAGGCTCGTTCATCTGGCCGTACACCATGGCCACTTTGGAATTGGCCAGATTGTCCTTGTCGATGACGCCCGATTCGATCATCTCGTGGTAGAAGTCATTGCCTTCGCGGGTGCGTTCGCCCACGCCCGCGAACACCGACAGGCCGCTGTACTGCTTGGCGATGTTGTTGATGAGCTCGAGCATGTTCACCGTCTTGCCCACGCCGGCGCCGCCGAACAGGCCGACCTTGCCGCCCTTCGCGAAGGGCACCAGCAAGTCGATGACCTTGATGCCCGTGACCAGAAGATCCTGGCCGCCCGCCTGTTCGTCGTAGGCCGGCGCGGGACGGTGAATGGGCAGGTACTCCTTGGTCTGCACCGGGCCTCTTTCGTCCTGCGGCCTGCCCAGCACGTCCATGATGCGGCCGAGCGTGCCCGCTCCCACCGGAACGGAAATGCCCTTGCCGGTGCCCTTGACCGTCAGGCCGCGGCGCAAACCCTCGGAGGCGCCCATGGCGATGGTGCGCACGATGCCGTCGCCCAGCTGCTGCTGCACTTCGAGGGTCAAGTCCACATCATCGAGCTTGAGCGCGTCATAGACCTTGGGGATCTGATCGCGTGGAAATTCCACATCGATGACCGCGCCGATGATTTGCACGATTTTGCCGCTGCTGGACATAACTGATAATCCTCTTGACTAGACCGCTGCCGCGCCGCCGACGATCTCGGAAAGCTCTTTCGTGATCGCGGCCTGGCGGGCCTTGTTGTAAATGAGTTGCAGCTCGTCGATGAGCTTGCCGGCGTTGTCGGTGGCGCTCTTCATGGCCACCATGCGCGCCGCCATTTCGCAGGCGACGTTCTCGACGGCACCCTGAAATATCTGGGATTCGATGTAGCGCATCAGAATGGCGTCGAGAATTTCCACCGAATCCGGCTCGTAGATGTAGTCCCAGCGCTCCTGCAGCTCGTCCTTGTCGATGGTCTGAAGCGGCAGCAGCTGCGACACGACGGCCTTTTGCGTCATGGTGTTGACGAACACGTTGTGCACCAGCAGCAGCTGATCGACCTTGGTGTCGCGGTAGAAATCCAGCATCACCTTGGTGGTGCCGATCAGATCCTTGATCGTGCGGCCGGTCGCCCAGGTGCGTGACCGAGGCGGCGATCTCGACGCCGGATAGGCGGCGGAAGAATTGCAGCGCCTTGGAGCCGATGACGCACAGGTACACCTTGGCGTTCTTGCGCCTGCGCCTCGCGGATCGCGCCGAGCGTGGCCTTGAACAGATTCAAGTTCAGCGAGCCGCACAGGCCGCGATCGGTGCTGATCACGACGATGCCGACGGACTGCACCGGCCGCTCCAGCGTGAAGGGATGCTTGTAGTCCAGATTCACCTGGCGCAGGTGGCCGATGATCTTGCGGATCTTTTCCGCATAGGGCCGCGCCGCGCGCATGCGGTCCTGCGCCTTGCGCATCTTGCTGGCCGCCACCATTTCCATGGCCTTGGTGATCTTCTGAGTATTCTTGATACTCGCGATCTTGCCGCGGATTTCTTTTGCGCCTGCCATTACGTCCTCTTGCCTCTACAGCGTCGCGAAGAATTCGTCGCAGCACTTCTTCAGCGCGGCTTCGACTTCCCTCGACAGGTCCGGCTTGGCGTTGATGCTCTTGAGCAAATCCGCGTAGCGTGGTGCGCGCGAAGGACTGCAGCGCAGCCTCCGTCTCCACCACCTTGAGGCGGTCGACCTTGTCGAAGATAGCCGTTGTTCGCGGCGTACAGCGACAGCGCCATTTCCGCCACCGACATCGGCGCGTACTGCTTCTGCTTCATGAGCTCGGTGACGCGCTGGCCGCGCTCGAGCTGCCTGCGCGTCGCTTCGTCCAAGTCCGAGGCGAATTGCGAGAAGGCGGCGAGTTCGCGGTATTGGGCGAGCGCCAGCCGCATGCCGCCGCCGAGCTTCTTGATGATATTGGTCTGCGCGGCGCCGCCGACGCGCGACACGGAAATGCCGGCGTTGATGGCCGGACGCATGCCGGCGTTGAACAGATCGGTCTCGAGGAAGATCTGGCCGTCGGTGATCGAGATGACATTGGTCGGCACGAACGCCGTCACGTCGCCCGCCTGGGTCTCGATGATGGGTAGTCCGGTCAGCGATCCGGTCTTGCCCTTGACGCGGCCATTGGTGAATTTCTCGACGTACTCCTCGTTGACCCGCGCGGAACGCTCCAGCAGGCGCGAGTGCAGGTAGAACACGTCGCCGGGATAGGCTTCGCGTCCCGGAGGACGGCGCAGCAGCAGGGAAATCTGGCGATAAGCGACGGCCTGCTTGGACAAATCGTCATAGACGATCAACGCGTCTTCGCCGTTGTCCATGAAGTACTCGCCCATGGCGCAGCCGCCGTAGGGCGCGAGGTACTGCATGGCCGCCGGCATGGAGGCGGACGCCGCGACGATGATGGTGTGGCCCATGGCGCCGTGCTCTTCGAGCTTGCGCACCACGTTGGCGATCGAGCTCTGCTTCTGTCCGATGGCCACATAGACGCACTTAACGCCCGTGCCCTTCTGATTGATGATGGTGTCGATGGCCACCGCGGTCTTGCCGGTCTGGCGGTCGCCGATGATGAGCTCGCGCTGGCCGCGGCCGATCGGCACCATGGAGTCGATGGCCTTGAGGCCGGTCTGCACCGGCTGCGACACGCTCTTGCGGAAGATCACGCCCGGCGCGACGCGCTCGAGGGGCGACTTCAGCTTGGAGTTCACCGGACCCTTGCCGTCGATGGGTTGACCCAGCGCGTCGACGACGCGGCCGAGAAGTTCGGGACCCACCGGCACTTCGAGGATGCGGCCCGTGGTCTTGACCTCCGAGCCTTCCGAAATGTGCTTGTAGTCGCCGAGCACCACCGCGCCCACCGAGTCCTGCTCGAGGTTCAGCGCCAGCCCGAAGGTGTTGCCGACGAACTCCAGCATTTCGCCGTAGCGCGCATCGGCGAGACCGTGGATGCGCACGATGCCGTCGGTGACGCTCACCACCGTGCCGACATTGCGCGCCTCGGTGGCGGACTGGAATTTATCGATGCGCGCCTTGATCAGGTCGCTGATTTCCGATGCCTTGATGGACATATTTTCCTCTTTCTGCGGGCCTCTTGCTGCGTGCCTTTTGCACCCGCGAATCAGTTCTTAACGAGTTAAATCCGTGGCGAGCCGTTCTAAGCGGCCCTTCAAGGAGCCGTCGATCACCAGATCCCCGGCGCGCACCACCGCGCCGCCGAGCAGCGTCGAATCGACCGAATTCTGCATGCGCACCGCGCGCTTGAGCCGCGTGCTCAAGGCCTGCTTCAGCTTGTCCGCCTGAGCGTCGCTGAGCGTCACGGCGGAAATCACCTCGACGTCGAGGGTATTTTCCACCGCGGCGCGCAACTCCTCGTAATGCGCCGCGATTTCCGGCAGCAGCAGCAGGCGGCGATTCTCGGCCAGCACGCGCACGAAGTTCTGCATGCCGGCGTCGAGCGCGGCGCCCGCGACGTCGGTGATGACGCCGGCCAGATCGGCGGCCGTCAGCGACGGGCTCTTGGTGAGCGCGGCGACGCGCGGATCGGCGACGATCTGCCGCGGCCAGCTTGAGTCCCTGCGACCAGCCCGCAAAGGCATTGGCGTCGCGCGCGTATTCGAACGCGGCTTTCGCATAGGGCCGGGCGATGGTGGCTCGCTCAGCCACGCGCAACCTCGGCGGCCAGCTTATCCAGCAGCTCGGCGTGAGTCTTCGGATCGATCTCGCGGTCCAGCAGGCGCGACGCGCCTTCGACCGCGAGCCTGCCCACTTCCCGGCGCAGGCTTTCGCGCGCACGTGCGCTTTCGCGCGCCACTTCATCGTGAGCCTGAGCTACCAGGCGTTGCGCTTCGCTCGAGGCCGTGCCCTTGGCTTCCTCGACGATTTCGTTCGAGCGTTTGCCCGCCATGTCGACGATCTGCGCCGCGCGGTCGCGCGCTTCGCGGATGATGGCCTCGGCGCGCTCATGAGCCTGAGTCAAGTCCTGCTTGCCCTTCTCGGCGGCGGCAAGTCCCGCCGCGATCTTGCGCGAACGCTCCTCCATCGGCCCCAGAATCATCGGCCACACGAACTTCATCGTGAACCAGATGAGGACGATGAACACGAGCATCTGCACGATCAACGTGAGATTGATGTTCACAGTTGTCTCCTGACCAGCGCCGTGCCGGTCGCGCCCTTAGTGCGTCAACCCGGCGGTGAACGGATTCGCGAACGTGAAGAACAGCGCGAAGCCGATGCCGATCATGGCGACCGCGTCGACCAGTGCCGCCACGATGAACATCTTCACCTGCAGCATCGGAGTGAGCTCCGGCTGGCGTGCCGCGCCTTCGAGAAAGCGGCCGCCGAGAATTCCGAAGCCGATGGCGGTGCCGAGCGCGCCCATGCCGAAGATGATGCCGACGGCGAGCACGGTCATGGCTTGAACGTGTGCAATATTTTCCATTCAATTCTCCTAAACGAAACAGACGCTAAATTGAGGTGACTGATTTATGTGATTGGCGAACTCGAGGCATCAATGGTGCTCCTGCGCCATCGACAGATAGACGATCGTCAACACCATGAATATGAAGGCTTGCAGCGTGATCACGAGCAGGTGGAACACCGCCCACACGAACGCCAGCACGAATTGCGCAACGAGCAGGGCCCAGCCGCCGACGCTCGATAATTGCTGAACGCCGTGCAGAGTGAGCGCCGCCAGCAGCAGGAAGATCATTTCGCCGGCGAACAGATTGCCGTACAAGCGCAGCGACAGCGAGATGGGCCGCGCCAGGAACGGCACGATTTCCAGTACCAGGTTCGGCGGAACCAGCAGCGCTTTCACGAAGGGATTCTTGGCGGTAAAGGGCTGCAGAGTCAGTTCGGCGATGAAGCCGCCCAGGCCCTTGCACTTGATGCTGTAGTAAATGATGAGAATGAAGACCGTCAGGGACATCGCGAAGGTGACGTTGAGGTCGGTGCTGGGCACCACCTTCAGATGCTCGAATCCCGCGCCATGCGCAATCCACGGCAGCAGATCGACCGGCAGGATGTCCATGGCATTGAAGAGAAACACCCAGCAGAAAATCGTCAACGCCAGCGGCGCCAGCAGCTTATTCGTGCCGTGAAAGCTGTCCTTGACCTGGGTATCGACGAACTCGACCACCAGTTCCACGAAATTCTGAAACTTGCCGGGCACGCCGGACGTGGCCGTGCGCGCGGCGAAAAAGAACGATCCGCCGAACAGCAGCGCCAGCAGCACGGAAAAGAACACGCTGTCCAAGTGAATGACGGAGAAATCCACCATCCCCTTGGGTTCCTTGTTGGACAGGAACGTCAGGTGATGAAGAATGTATTCGTTCGCGGTGGTGGGCTGTTCTGCTGTCATTTAACGTCTTATGTGCTCGCTCGATCGCATCGGTTTCAACTACTTGCCCGCACCCGCGCGCGGCGGCACGCCGCCCAGCGGCGGCAGCGCGTTCGCCAGCGCAACCCAGAACACGAAGAAGGTCGCGATGTATGTGCCGAGCATCGCCAGCGGCACCACCTTCATCGTCTTCAACACCGCCACGAACAGCACGATCACCAGGACGATCTTGGCCGCTTCGCCGACGAAGAACGCGCGCATCGCGCGCTGCGCGCTGCCCGCCGTTCGGCCGCCGAAGCCGAGCAACGCCATGACAAGACTCGCTGCGGTGCTGATCCCGCCTCCCAGCGCCGCCGATAATGCAGCATGGGGACCCGCGATCAGCCAGCCCACGAGGGCGCAGATTACGGTCACGGCCGCCTGTCCCAGGACGACGCTGAGAGCCAGCCGCCGCGCTAGGGCTAAGTCGATCGCGATCACGTTATATCCCGCTCGTGGGGCGAAGCCCGCCACCCCGTCTATAGGGGAAGCGCGAATGCCTCGCTTTTACACCTGCCAACGCCAAGCGAACTGTTCCGCTCACGTGGCTGGCCGCCGCGGCCAAAACAAGCCGCGCGCATTATAAAGACGCTGCCCCGCTGCATCAAGGCGCGCTCTGTATTTTTTCGGCGCTTATGTCATTGGATATGGCCGAGTATGCCCTCGAGTTCATCCAAGGTGTTGTAGCTCACCACGAGCTTGCCCTTGCCGGAAGCCGTGTGCTGAAACGCCACCTTGGCACCCAATTTATCGGCCAATTCGCGCTCCAGGCGTTGAATATCCGGGTCCACCGCCGGGGATTGCTCGCGGATTGTCGGCATGGGGATTGATGATGCGACGCACCAATGCCTCCGTCTCCCGCACCGACAGCGACTTCTTGGCCACCAAGCCGGCCACTTCGATCTGCTGGCGGCGCGAGGTCAGGCCGAGCAGCGCGCGTGCATGCCCCATTTCGATGCGGCGCTGTTCCAGCAATTCCTTGACCTCGTCGGCCAGCTCCATGAGGCGCAACAAATTGCTCACCGCGGCGCGCGAGCGCCCGACGGCCTCGGCGGCCGCCTGATGCGTCAAGCCGAATTCCTCGATCAGGCGCAGCAGCGCCCGCGCCTCTTCCAGGGGATTGAGGTCTTCGCGCTGAATATTCTCGATGAGCGCCATGGACACGGCGGCCTCGTCCGGCACGTCGCGGATCACCGCGGGAATCTCCGCAAGCCCCGCCATTTGCGCCGCCCGCCAGCGCCGCTCGCCGGCGATGATTTCATAGCGTTGCGATTCGCCGGGATTGCGGCCCCCGCATGGGGCGCACCAGGATGGGCTGCACCAGGCCCTGCGACTTGATCGAATCCGCCAGTTCGCTCAAGGTTTCGGTGCGCATGTCGACGCGCGGCTGGTACTTGCCCCGCTGCAGCAGATCGAGCGGCAAACTGGCCAGGCGATCGCCGACGAGCACCGGCGGCTTTATCGGCGGGCGTGCCGGCGCGCTGCGCGAGCAGGGGGGACAGCTCAGCGAGGCCTCGGCCCAGAGACGGCTTTTTGCCGGACATGACAATTCCCCGTAAACGATGTCGATTATAGGCCCGATTCGACGGGCAGGCCGATTATACGGGCGCGGACGGCAGCTCGTCGCGGCGAATCATCTCGCCCGCGAGCGCCAGATAGGCCAGAGCGCCGCGCGACTCCTTGTCGTGAAAGAGCGCGGGCTTGCCGAAGCTCGGCGCCTCCGCCAGGCGCACATTGCGCGGGATGATGGTGCGAAACACCTTGTCGCCGAAGTGCTCGATCAGCTGCGCGGACACTTCGTTCGAGAGATTATTGCGCGGGTCGAACATGGTGCGCAGCAGTCCCTCGATCTCGAGCTCCGGGTTGATGCTGCTCCGGATCTGCTCGATGGTCTGCACCAACGCGCTCAAGCCCTCGAGCGCGTAGTACTCGCACTGCATGGGGACCATGACCGAATCCGCGGCGACCAGCGCATTCAAGGTCAGCATGTTCAGCGCCGGCGGGCAATCGATCAGAATCACGTCGAAATCCTCGCGCACCGGCTTCAGCGCATTGCGCAATTTGAACTCGCGGCCGGTGATCATGCCGAGCAGCCGAACCTCGGCCGCCGTGAGATCCTGATTGGAAGGCATCAGCATGAAGCCGCCATACTCGACCGGCACCAGCGCCTCCGCCGCGCCGCAGTCGCCCAGCAGCACATCGCAGCTGGTGCGGGACTGATTGTGCTTGTCGACTCCGCATCCCATGGTGGCATTGCCCTGGGGATCGAGATCGATCAGCAGCACGCGCCGTTTGGTGGCCGTCAATGAAGCGGCGAGATTGACCGCGGTCGTGGTCTTGCCGACCCCGCCTTTCTGATTTGCAACTGCAATGACCCGCTTCATGTTCCGCTCGATTTGGGCGGGGCCGCTCGGGGCCTGGCCGGTGAGAGTTCCACAAGATGCCGCTCGTCGTCCAGCCCCGGCACTTTGAGCCGGTGCACCGCCAGCACACGAAAGGATTTGGGCAGGGCGGAAATCTCCTCATCCGGCCGTTTTCCCTTCATGGCGAGCAGCCGCCCGTCCGGAGCGCACAAATGCCCGGCATAGGCCGCAAAATCCGCCAGCGACGACAGGGCTCGCGCCACCACTGTATCGAAAAGTTCGAACGGTCTATAGCTTTCCGCGCGGGACATGCTCCACCGCCACATTGCGGCAACCCAGGCGCTCGGCCGTCTGCTCGACGAAGCGCGCCTTCTTGCCGGTGGCCTCGATGAGCGTAAAGCGGCGCTGCGGATTGACGAGCGCCAGCGGCAGTCCCGGAAAGCCCGGACCGGTGCCGATATCGGCGATGCGGCCGCCGCGCAAGTAGGGCTGCAGACTGAGACTGTCGAGCACATGTTTGCGCAGCATCCCCAAACGGTCGCGGATGGCGGTCAGATTGAATTGCGCATTGCCGGCTTCGAGCTCGTCCACCAGCCGCAGCAGCGACTCCACGCCGGGTGCCTCCAAGGCCATCCCGAGTTCGCGCGCGCCTGCCGCGAGTAGTTCGAGTTCGTACTCTCGTGTCACGGGCGGGCGACTCAATGATCGGACGCGCGGTCGAGGGTGATGGACAAGGTCGTTTGCGCGGAATCCGATTCGCTCCTCATGGCGGGCGCTGAAGCGGATGGCGCCGTCGCGACCTTGGCAGGTGTCGCTGGCTTGCGCCGCCTGCGGGCTCAGCTGCAGCCTCATTCTTCAGCCAACCGGCGCATGCCGTTGCGAACACCTCGGGCGCTTCGGCCGCCGCCAGGCGCACGGAGGCTTGAATGCGCGCCAAACGATCCTGCTTGAAGCACAGCAGGTACTCTTCCGGCGTTCGCCCGAGGAAGCGAGGCGCGGGCGTGTCGGCGGCATAGCACTCCGCATCGTCGACCGCGGCGCTGCCATGCGCGTCGTCCCGAAACAGCAGCACCTCGTGAAGCGTCAGCGGGACATCCTTCAGCACGCTGCCGAAGGGCGCGACGAGCAGACCGTGCCAATCGTAGGATGCGTCGACGGGCGGGCGCGTGTCCGCCCGTGCCGGCGGACGATCGGGCGTCGTCGCTTGGGGCGGGGGCGCGCGGCAGCCGATCAATGTCGTGAGCATCGTCGCACACAGCGCGGCGTGCAGCGCATGCCGCGCTATTCTTCGCATTTTCCGGTGTTTCAATGGGCGGCCTCCGGGTGGGCTGTATGAATGTCCAGCTATGTCAATCAGGCGCTCAAGCTGCTCGCGAGCTGCTCGAGTTCGGCGGCGGCGTCCGGATCCTGCGGCCGATCGCGCTCGAGGACGCGGCGCAAAGCCTGTACCGCGGTGTCCTTCAATTTGGCGCAGGCGCCGCCGTAGTGAATCCGCCAGTCAGCGATCAGCTCATGCTCGAAAATATCGTAGTCGCGGCCATTGACGATGGCGTCCAGCACCATGGCGCAGACCGCGAGCTGCTGCACCCGGCTCCAAGACAAGGAGCGGCGCGGAGTAGCCTTCGGCGAAACAGCGGCGCAGGTACGACGGGCGGATCCGCGCTTGCGATGTCATCGAGCAGGTCGCGCACGTCGTAGGATTTCACCAGATGTTCATAGGCTGCCATCGCTCCCATTATCCTCGTCGTGCGATAACATAGAAATCATGACTCGAATTTATTTACTGCTGTTATTGACGGCGCCGTGTCTGTTCGACACCGCGGCCGCGGCGCGCGTCGAGCGCGGCAATCTGATCTTCGACGACATTCCCGAGCCCGCGGCCGGTTTGAGCGAGAAACTGGATGCCTACCTGGGCGCCCGCCAGGCAACTCCGCTCGGCTTCTCGCCCAAAGGTCAATTGCTGATCGCCACGCGCTTCGGCGACGTCGATCAGCTGCATCTCGTGGAGCGGCCGGGGGGCGAGCGCCGCCAGCTCACCTTTCTGCGTGAGCCCGATCACACAGGCCGCATTTTCGCCGGATCCCGGCCGCAGCGCCTATCGTGTACCTCGAGGACGCGGGCGGGAATGAGAAGACACAGCTGTACTACCAACGCCTGGGCGAGCCCGGCGCCAAACTGCTGACGGACGGCAAATCCCTGAACGGCGGCCCCGTATGGTCGAACGCCGGACGCGAAATCGCCTTCTTCAGCACCGCCCGCGATGGCGTCAGCTACGACATCGACATCGTCGATCCGGAATCCGGTGCGCTGCCGCGGCTCGCGATCACCGGCGACAGTGCCGCCTGGTATCCGCTCGATTGGTCGCCGGATGACCGCAAGCTGCTGGTATTGAAGTACGTGTCGATTTCCGAAGCCTATCTGTACGTGGTGGATCTCGGCACCGGGCAGAAGCGCGAGGTCGAGCCGGCGCCGGCCAAGGTCGGGATTGCGGGTGCCAAATTCTCGCGCGACGGGCAGGGCGTCTACGTCATTTCGAACCGCGACGGCGAGTTCGCGCAGCTGCGCTACGTCAATCTGTTCACCGGCGAGAAGACCGTCATTTCCGGCCGTCTTTCCTGGGACATCGAGGAATTGGCGATTTCGCGCGACGGCCACTACCTGGCCTATGTCAGCAACGAAGCCGGCATCGACAAGCTCAATGTGCTCGATCTGCGCAGCCACCAGGATCTGATTCCGCCGCAGCTGCCCGCAGCCGGCATCATCAGTTCCCTGAGTTTCGACGCGGAAGGCGGCCGCCTGGCCTTCGGCTTCGCGGCGGCCAATCGGCCGCGCGATGCCTATGTCCTCGACATCGCGACGAATCACCTGGAGGCCTGGACCCACAGCGAAGCGGGCGCGGTCGATCTGGCGAAGTTCGTGACGCCGCGGCTGGCGCATTTCCCGACCTTCGACCGGACCGACGGCCGGGAGCGCCAAATGCCGGTGTATATCTACGAGCCGTCGACTCCGGGTCCGCACCCGGTGCTCATCGTCCTGCACGGCGGCCCTGAATCGCAGTTCCGCCCGGGCTTCGATCCGTGGCTGCAGTACGTGGTCAATGAACTCGGATTCGCCGTCGTTGCACCCAATGTGCGCGGCTCATCCGGCTACGGAAAGACCTACCTGGCGCTCGACAACGGCATGCTGCGCGAAGACGCCGTCAAGGATGTCGGCGCGCTGCTGGTGTGGCTCAGCCTGCAGAACCGCGTTCGACGCAAAGCACGTCGTGGTGTCCGGCGAATCCTACGGCGGCTATCTGGCGCTCGCGACCCTGGTCAATTTCGGCGATCGCCTGCGCGGCGGCGTCGACCTGTCCGGCATCACCGACTTCGTCAGCTATCTGACCAATACCGCGCCCTACGCCCAAGATCAGCGCCGCGCGGAATACGGCGACGAACGCGATCCGGACATGCGCGCCTTCCTGCGGCGCATTTCACCGCTGACGAACGCCGAGCGCATTACCCGGCCGTTGCTCATCGTGCACGGCAAGAACGATCCTCGCGTGCCGCTGAGCGAAGCGGAGCAAATCGTCTATCGGCTGCGCAACAAGGGCGACGAGGTCTGGTATCTGCAGGCCGGCGACGAAGGCCACGGCTTGCGCAAAAGCCGACCGCGACGCCTACTACAGGACGTTCGCGCAATTCCTGATGACGCGTGAAGAAGCTAGACGGCGACGGCCGCGCTACTTGCTGTCGGTGGTCGCCGTGGCCAGGGGCGAGGCTTGGGCGGCAAAATACTCCGCCGCGATTTTGACGTCTTCGTCGCTGGTGAGCAGCTTCGCCATGCCGTCCATCACCACATTCTTGCGGCGGCCGTTTCGATAGGCCATCAGCGCCTGTTCCAGATAATCGACGTGCTGTCCCGCGAGCACGGCCGGCTTCGGCGTCAGCGGCGCCTCCACGCCCAGACCGGTTTCGCCGTGACAGGCGACGCAGGCGGCCACTTGTTTCGGGGCCTTGCCGTTCGCGGCGGTGCTGGGTTTCACGGGTTCGGGACCCTGCAGGTAGGCGGCGATGTCCTCGATGTCCTGATCGGACAGCGATGACGCCTGCGCATGCATGGTCGCATGCGGCCGCTCGCCGTCTCTGGTACTCGTGCAGCGCTGCGACGATGTAGGCGGCATGCTGGTGGCGCAGCTTCGGAACGCTGTAGTCCGGGTAGGCGTTGCGATAATTGTCGATGCCATGGCAGCCGTAGCAGGTGTAGAACTTCTTCTCGCCGTCCGCCGGATTGCCCGCTGCATGCGCGCCAAGCGACCAACTCAAACTCAACGCCGTGCTTGCAAGCCACGCCAGGCCATTCAATCGAGAAAGCATCTAATTCTCCGAGCCGCGGGTTCAAATAGTGCGCTGATGTTAAAGAGTGGAGGGACAAATTGCCACTCGCAGCGGGCTCGCAGGCAGCGCCGAACTGCCGCGCGGCGCGGGCTCTACAGAACCTCGGCCAAATCCTGCAGAAAAGTGGGATCCGTCGGCTTTGCTCCCGCGGGATAGCGGCAAATCGACCCGCCCGTCGCGATCGATCAGAAATTTCTCGAAATTCCAGCCGATGTCTCCGGGAAAGCCGTTTTCCTTGGCGGTCAGCCAGGCGTACAGGGGATGCCGATGGGGGCCGTTGACGTCGATTTTTGCCGCCATCGGGAAGGTCACGCCATAGGTGAGGGAGCAAAAACTTTGAATCTCCGCCGCGGTGCCGGGCTCCTGCGCGCCGAATTGGTTGCAGGGAAATCCCACGACGGTGAAATTCTGGTTCTTGAGCTCCCGGTAGAGCTCTTCCAAGCCCGCGTACTGCGGCGTGTAGCCGCACTTGCTTGCGACGTTCACCGCCAACGTCACTTTGCCGCGCAATGGCGCGAGAATATCCGGCTCGCCGTCGAGGCCCTGCACCGAGAAATCGTAGAAATTGGTCATCGAGCCGCGCCGAACTTCAGGCCGCGCGGTCGCGCTTCTTGAGATGCACCAGCAACAGCGACACCGCGGCCGGCGTCAGGCCCGGGATCCGCGCGGCCTGCCCCAGGGTTTCGGGACGCACGTCGCGCAGGCGCTGGCGGGCTTCGTTCGACAGTCCGCCGACATCGCCGTAGTCGATGTTCTGCGGCAGGCGCAATTCATCATTGCGCTGCTGGCGCTCGATTTCCTCGCTCTGGCGCTTCAGATATCCGGAGTATTTCGCCTGCACGTCGACCTGCAATTTCACCTGCTCGGCGAGGCGTTCATCGCCGCGCCACGTCGTCGGTGCCGACGCAGGCTCGGCGGCCACGGTGCCACGCCGGTTCAAATCATCGTAGGCCAGTTCCGGGCGGCGCAATAAATCCAAGGCATGCGCTTCGCGCGACAGCGGCGAACCCAGTTTGGCGAGCAAGCCGGCGTCGACATCGGCCGGATGCACGACGGCGGCGGCCAGCCGCGATACTTCGTCCGCGACGGCGGCGCGCTTGCGCTGAAAGAATGCCCAGCGCGCATCGTCGACCAGGCCGAGCTCGCGGCCTTGCGCGGTGAGGCGCAGATCCGCGTTGTCTTCGCGCAGGCTCAGCCGGTACTCGGCGCGGCTGGTGAACATCCGATAGGGTTCCGGCGCGCCGCGCGTGATCAGATCGTCGACCAGCACGCCGATGTAGGCCTCGCTGCGCTTCGGGCCACCACGCATCGCGCCCGCCGGCCTGCAGCGCCGCGTTGGTGCCGGCGAGCAAGCCTTGCGCCGCGGCCTCTTCGTAGCCGGTGGTGCCGTTGATCTGGCCGGCGAAAAACAGGCCGCGCGAGGAACTTGCTCTCCAAGCTGAATTTCAGATCGCGCGGATCGAAGAAATCGTACTCGATGGCATAGCCGGGCCGCGTGATGTGCGCGCGCTCGAACCCCGCGATGGTGCGCACGAACTCGCACTGCACGTCGAAGGGCAGGCTGGTCGATATGCCGTTGGGATAGATCTCGTGAGTGTCCAGGCCCTCGGGCTCGACGAAGATCTGATGCGAATGCTTGTCCGCGAATCGCACCACCTTGTCTTCCACCGACGGACAGTAGCGCGGGCCGACGCCCTCGATCAAACCGGTGAACAGCGGCGAGCGCGCGGTCGCGCCGCGAATGATGTCGTGGGTGCGCTCGTTGGTGGCCGTGATGTGGCAGGGCAGCTGGCGCGGGTGCATGCCGCGCGTTCCCAGGTAGGAGAACACCGGCCGCGGATCGTCGCTGTGCTGCTCGCGCAGGCTCGAGAAATCGATGCTGCGGCCGTCGATGCGCGGCGGCGTGCCGGTCTTCAAGCGGCCGACGCGCAAATTCAATTCGCGCAGGCGCGCCGCCAGCTTGCAGCGAGGGCGGATCGCCGGCGCGGCCGCCGGGATGGCTCTCGAGGCCGACGTGAATCCTGCCGCCCAGAAAAGTGCCGACGGTCAAAACGACGGCGCGCGCACGAAATTCGATGCCGCTCTGCGTGACCACGCCCACCACTCGATCGCCTTCGATCATGCAGATCGGCCGCTTCCTGCTGAAACAGAGTCAGATTCGGCCTGGGTCTCGAGCATGCGGCGGATTGCGCGCTTGTAGAGTTGCCGGTCGGCTTGCGCACGCGTGGCGCGCACCGCCGGTCCCTTGCTCGAATTCAGGGTGCGAAACTGGATGCCGGCCTGGTCGGTGGCGAGCGCCATGGCGCCGCCCAAGGCATCGATCTCCTTCACCAAGTGGCCCTTGCCGATGCCGCCGATCGCCGGATTGCAGCTCATCTGCCCCAGCGTCTCGATGTTGTTGCGTCAGCAGCAGGGTGCGCCGGCCCATGCGCGCAGCCGCCAGCGCGGCCTCGGTGCCCGCATGGCCGCCGCCGATCACGATCACCCCGTATTCCGTATCGAAACGCATACGTAACTACTCGATTTTCAAGAGGCGCCACTCTAAACTGGCGCGCCGCCAAAGCTACCAGGGAACCTTGGCCACATGTATCGCGCCTAAGAGGTCGTATCGCGACCGCGCGTTTCCGCGGAAACGTCGGACAGGGAGCCAATCAGGTGAGCACTTATACATTTCCGCGAACGATCAATGAGGCGCATGCGCCCCGGCCTCGCACTCGCCATCTCGTCAAGCCTGTGCCCTGGCCATCGTTGCCGTGCTCGGGGCGACGTGGCCTCGCCTCTCCTGGCCGCCGAGCGCCCCGCAAATCGGTCAGCCGGCGCCTGAATTCACCGCCACGGACAGCAAGGGCCAATCGCTGACCTTGAGCCAGTACCGCGGCAAGACCGTGGTTCTGGAATGGACCAATGCCGACTGTCCCTACACGCGCAAGCACTACACCAGCGGCAACATGCAAAGCATCCAAGCGCTGGCGCAAAAGAACGGCGTGATCTGGCTGACCGTGATTTCCTCGGCGCCGGGCAAGCAGGGCTACGTCAATGGACCCGCCGCGGACGCCCTGACTCAGTCGCGCGGCGCCGTGCCGACCGCGGTATTGCTGGATCCGTCGGGGAACCGTGGGTCGTCTGTACGACGCCAAGACCACGCCGCATATGTTCGTCATCGACAAGAATGGCGCGCTGCAATACATGGGCGGCATCGACAGCATCGCCACCGCGGACGTCGGCGACATCGCTCATGCCGAACCCTATCTCAAGGAAGCCATGCTGGAGGTGGTGCAAGGCAAGCCGGTCGCTCACGCGGTGACCCGGCCCTACGGCTGCTCGGTCAAGTATTGAGTCCGCCGGCACCGTGTCGAGCTACTCCATCGCCACCGGGATGCCGGCAAATTTGCCCGCCCATGCCTTGGGCCCGGTGTCGTGCACGGACACGCCGTCCGAGCTCACCGCCACCGTGACCGGCATGTCGCGCACTTCGAATTCGTACACCGCCTCCATGCCGAGTTCCGGAAAGGCCACGATGCGGCTGCCGCGAATGGCATTCGAGACCAGGAAGGCGGCGCCGCCCACCGCGATCAAGTAGGCCGAACGATGCTTCGCGATGGACGCGACGGTTTCGGGGCCGCGCTCGGCCTTTCCGACCATCGCCAGCAGTCCGGACTTGCCCAGCATGGTGTCGGTGAACCGATCCATGCGATTGGCGGTGGTCGGGACCCGCCGGTCCCACGACTTCCGTGCCCACCGGATCGACCGGCCCGACGTAGTAAATGACGCGGCCGTGAAAATCCAAGCCCTCGGGCAGCGGCTTGCCGGCGTCGAGCAAGGCGCAGATGCGCTTGTGGGCGGCATCGCGGCCGGTCAGGAGCTTTCCGGACAGCAACAGGCGCTCGCCGGGTTTCCAGCTCGCGATCTGCTGCGTGGGTCAGGCCGTCGAGCGACACGCGCCGTGCGCTGGCATCCGCGGCCCATTGCACTTTCGGCCAGAGATCCAAATTCGGCGGCTCGAGCACCGCGGGGCCGGAACCATCCAGAGTGAAATGAATGTGACGGGTGGCGGCACAGTTGGGAATCACCGCCACCGGCAAGGAGGCCGCATGGGTCGGGTAGTCCAAAACCTTCACGTCGAGCACGGTGGTCAAGCCGCCGAGGCCTTGCGCGCCGATGCCGAGCGCATTGACGCGCTGAAATATTTCCAGGCGCAGTTCTTCCAGCTTGGTCTTCGGCCCGCGCGCGATCAGATCGCCGATGTCGATGGGCTCCATCAGCGATTTCTTCGCCAGCAGCATGGCCTTCTCGGCGCTGCCGCCGATGCCCACTCCCAGCATTCCGGGCGGACACCACCCGGCGCCCATTTCGGGCACCATTTCCAGCACCCAATCGGCCACCGAGTCCGACGGATTCAACATGGCGAACATGGATTTGTTTTCGGAGCCGCCGCCCTTCGCGGCGACGGTGATCTCGACTTCGTCTCCCGGCACGAACTCGGTGTGGATCACCGCGGGCGTGTTGTCGCGGGTGTTGGCGCGCTTGAATGCCGGATCGGACACGATGGAGGCGCGCAGCTTGTTCTCGGGATTCAAGTAGGCTCGCCGCACGCCTTCGTTGATCATGGCCTCGAGATCGAGCGTCGCATCCCAGCGCACGCCCATGCCCACCTTGACGAACACCACCACGATGCCGGTGTCCTGGCAGATGGGCCGGTGTCCCTCGGCGCACATGCGCGAATTGGTCAGAATCTGCGCGATGGCGTCGCGGGCGGACGGGCTTTGCTCCATCTCGTAGGCACGCCCCATGGCGCGAATGAAATCGGGCGTGTGATAGTAGGAAATGTATTGCAGGGCATCGGCAACGCTGGCGATCACATCGGCTTCGCGAATCACGGTCATGGCATAACCCTTCGGGTAAAGACGAACTGGGCCGCAAATCTACCAACTCGCGGGCTTCGGCAGGTAGCGAATCCCCTACAATCGGCAGAAATCGGAGATTTGCATGCGGCCTGTGAGAGGAGATCTCGGGGTTCGAGCGCCCTGAGGAGTGTCTTGCTCAACTCGGGCGTCCTGCTACTCTGGCGTCCTGATCGGCGCATTGATCTCGGTCAGCACCTGGGTGTCGACCTGTCTGTGGACCCGGCCCGCAGTCGCGGCGGCGGCCGTGGCCCGGCTGCCGCTGCATGAATGCCGCCTCGAGCATCCGCTGCGGCTGGCATCGATTCGCGGCACGCTGCGGCGTGCTCAAAGTTCCGTGGATAGAACGCGGCCGGCGGAAGCGCAAGCATCGACTTGAGCGTGGCCGTGGTGCCCGCGCTCAATCGGCGCAGCCGCGGCGGCGCCGCTGTTTCTCCTGGCCGGCGGCCCGGGCCAAGGCGCCACGGCCATGTATGCAAGCTATGCGGCAGCCTTCGCGCGCGTGAATCGCAATCACGACATCGTGCTGGTCGATCAGCGCGGCACGGGAAACTCCGCGCCGCTGTCCTGCGATTACCCGGATGACTGGCAGGCGCCGGACGACCCCATGCCGGCGCTGCGGAAGGCGACTCTGGACTGCCTGCGCAAGTACGGCGACGCGTGTGCGCTTCTACACCAGCAGCGCGGCGGTTGCCGATCTCGCGGCGGTGCGCGAGGCGCTCGGGTATCCGCTCATCGATCTCTACGGAGTGTCGTACGGCACGCGCGTGGCGCAGCTGTACATGCGGCGCTACCCCAGTCGGTTCACGCGGTGATCCTGGACGGAGTGACCTATCCGGAGCAGGCCATCGGTCCCGATACTCCCTTGGACGGCCAGCGCGCGCTGGATCTGATCGTCGCGCGCTGTGCGCAGATCGCCGGATTGCGCCGCGGCCTACCCGCAATTGCGGCAGGACCTCGATGGCTTGCTGCTGGCAATTCGGGCCGCAGAAGTCGATGGCTGACCATCGACGATCCCAACGAGCGGCCTGCCGCTCGAAGATCGAATTCAACCGCAGCATGCTCGAACGCCAGCTTGCGATTTCTCTCCTATAACTCCACGCAGGCCTCGCTGTTGCCCACGCTGATTCATCGAGGCGGCGCAAGGCGCCCTGGCGCCCGCTCGCCGCGCAGACCGTCATGACCGCCCGGCAAGTCGCCGATCAGCTCGCGAGCGGCATGCAGAACACCGTGATCTGCAGCGAGGACGTGCCGTTTTTCGGCGCCGACATCGACCGGGCCGCCATTTCCCGCACCTACCAGGGCACGGATCAGCTGGACGCGCTGCGGAGATTTGCAAGCTCTGGCCGCGAGGAGCCGGTGGATGCCGATCTGCACGAGCCCCTTGAGGAGCGACATTCCCACCTTGCTGCTGTCGGGCGAGGCGGATCCGGTGACGCCGCCCGCCGACGCCGAGCGCGCGGCCCGCGGGCTTGCGCGCCACCGGCACCTGGTATTGAGCGGCGAGGGGCACGGCCAGGTGGCCACCGGCTGTGTACCGAGAGTTGATGGCGGAGTTTCTGGACGCGGCGGCGCCGGAGAAGCTCGATGCGGCCTGCCTCGAGCAGCACACGGCCCGCGCCCTTCTTCGTCAGCATGACGGGCCCGGCGCCATGATCGAAGCGAGGAACTTGAGCAAGCGCTTCGGCGCCGTCGAGGCGGTGCGGGACGTCTCCTTCGTGGCGCGCGACGGAGAAATCACCGGCATCCTGGGCGCCAACGGCGCCGGCAAGTCGACCTGCTTGCGCATGCTGTACGGCGTGCTGACGCCGGACAGCGGCCAGGCATGCATCGACGGCATCGACATCCGCGGCGAGACCTCGAAGGCCCGCGCGCATCTGGGCGTGCTGCCGCACGCGGCCGGGTCTCTACGGCAACCTGACGGCGCGCGAGAACATTCGCTACTTCGGTTCGCTGCACGGCATCGGCGCCGGCCGCCTGGCGGCGCGCACCGCCGAGCTGCGCCGGCATCCTCGGCATGGAAGAGCTTCATCGAACGCCGCGCCAAGGGCTTTTCGCAGGGACAGCGCATCAAGACGGCGCTGGCCCGCGCGCTGGTCCACGACCCCGGCAATATCGTGCTCGATGAGCCCACCAACGGGCTGGACGTGATGGCGATCCGCAATTTGCGCGAAATGCTGCTGGCCCTGAAGGCGCAGGGACGCTGCGTGCTGTTCTCCTCGCATGTCATGCAGGAGGTGGCGGCGCTCTGCGATCGGGTGGTGATCATCGGCCACGGCAGGGTTCTGGCGGACGCGACGGTGCAGTCGATTCGCGAGCGCAGCGGCGCGGCGACCTTGGAAGAGGCGTTCCTGCAAGTGCTGGGCGATACCGCAGGGGTGAGCTGAATGCGCGCGCTCTTCACCGTCTTCGGCAAGGAATTTCTGGAAAACCTGCGCGATCGCCGCACGCTGCTGTCGGCGCTGCTTGTTCGGGCCCCTGTTCGGGCCCCTGCTGTTCGGGCTCATGGTGTCGCGCATGCTCAATCAGAGCGTGGTCGAGTCGGATGAGCCGCTGCGGCTCACGATATCGGGCGGCGAACACGCGCCGGGGCTGACGCGCTATCTCGAATCACAGGGCGTCAAGCTCACCGCGGCGAAACTGTCGGAGAACGAGGCGCGGGCCGCCGTCCGCAGCGGCAGGGCGCAAGTCGTGCTGATCATTCCTGCGGAATTCGGCGCCGCGGTTCATCGCGGCGACGCCGGCGCCGGTGCTGCTGGTCGCCGACAGCGCGGATTCGCAAACCCGCAAGATCGCGGATCGCGCCAGAGTCATTCTGGGAGGCTACGCCAGCAGCATCGCGCAGCTGCGGCTGCAGGCCAGCGGCGTGAATCCGCTGCTCGCCGTGCCGGTGGCGGTCAACGACGTCGATGTGGCGACCCCCGCCGGCCGGGCCGTCGTGGTGCTGGGTTTCATGACCTACTTCGTGCTGTTCGCCGTCTTGATGGGCGGACTGTACCTGGCCATCGATTCCACGGCGGGCGAAAGGGAGCGCGGCTCCTTGGAGGCGCTGCTCAGCTTGCCGGTGGCGCGCTCGAGCCTGGTGGGCGGCAAAATTCTCGCGACCTGTGCCTACATGTGCATTTCGCTGGCCTTGAGTCTCACGGCCTTCGTTTGCGTGTTTCGCTTCGTGCCGCTCGAAAGACTCGGCATGAGCGCCAACTTGAGTGCGGGTACCGCGCTGATTTTCTTTGCGATTTGTCTGCCCTTCGTGCCGCTGGGCGCGGCCCTCATGACCTTCGTCGCCTCCTTCACGCGCAGCTATCGCGAGGCTCAGACCTACCTCACCGCCGTGCTGCTGGTGCCGACCCTGCCGATCGCCTTCGCCAGCATTTACTCGCTGAAAACCCGCAGCGTCGCTGATGTTCATCCCGTCCCTGAGCCAGCATTTGTTGATGACCAGCGTGCTCAAGGACGAACCCATCGCGGCGCTCGACGTGTGGGTATCGGCCGCGGCCTCGCTCGCGCTGGCGCTGCTGCTCGATGGTGCTGACCGCCCGGCACTGGCGGCGCGAGACCATGCTCGGATAGATGCTGCTAGAGTCTCGGCGTGAGTGCCCGGTGAAAATTAGGGGTCTTTACTATATGGTCGTTTAGCAATGCAACCTGTATAAGGAGCCTGGGAGCACTGGCTCGATTCGGGGGGAGTAAGGCATGACCGACGTCGTCGCACGCGCGGACGAATATCGCTGCGCTCTTGGCAATTCTGGCGCTGTCCGCGGCCACCATGGTGTGGCTGTTCTGGCATTTCCCGCTGATCACTACCGTCGTCACGGTCGCCATACTGGCGGGGCTCGGCGTTTGCGCGCGCCTCGCGCGATTGACCGATTCGGACATGACGGATTTGAAGCGGACCGAACAAGGCGTTTGACGCGGTCGACGCCGGTGATCGACGCGGCGATGGTCCGGATCGGCAGCGAGCCGCTATTTCCCGATACAAAAGCTGCCGAAGATCTCGCCGAGCAAGTCCTCGCTGGTGAATTCGCCGGTGATCTCGCCCAAGGCGTGCTGAGCGAGGCGCAGATCCTCGGCGAACAACTCGAACGCTCGCGTGCTGCTCAAGATGTCGGCGGCGTTTTGCACGTGCTGCCGGGCGCGGCTCAGCGCATCGAGATGCCGGCGGCGCGCGGCGAACGCGCCGGACTCGGTTTCCCGGTAACCGGCCGAGGCTTTCAAGTGAGTGCGCAACAGCTCGAGGCCGGAGCCGGTTCGAGCGCTCGAGAAAGACCCTGGGCGGATCGCGCGGTGTCATCGAGCCGCGCCGGCGCGCCGGTCAAATCGATTTTGTTGAACACCAGGGTCACCGGAACTCCGGCGGGCAGTTGTTCCAGTTCGGCAGTCCATTGCGCGCGAATTCTTCTCATCCTCTGTGCCGGCGACGCCGGCGTCCACGATGTACAGCACGCGATCCGCGCGCGCGATTTCATTGCGGCGCGGCGCACGCCCTCGGCTTCGACCACATCGGCGGCGCATGCGCAGACCGGCGGTATCGACCAGGTTCAGCGGCAGGCCGTCGAGATGCACCTGCTGGCGCAGCACGTCGCGGGTGGTGCCCGGCACATCGGTGACGATGGCGACCTCGTCGCCCGCCAGCCTGTTCAGCAAGCTGGATTTTCCGGCGTTGGGCTTGCCGGCGATCACGACGTTCAAGCCTTCGCGCAGCAGCGCGCCTTGGCGCGCCGCCGCGGTGATGGACTCGAAGGCGGCGAACACCGCGGCGAGCCGCTCGCGCAGCGCCTTGTCGGAGAGAAAATCGATTTCCTCGTCGGGAAAGTCGATGGCCGCCTCGACATAGGCCCGCAATTCGGTGATCCGCGTCTGCAAGATCGTCGACGCGGGCGGAGAACTCGCCCTGCAGGGAGCGCACCGCGGCCCGCGCGGCGGCGGCGGTGCCGGCATCGATCAGGTCCGCGATGGCTTCGGCCTGTGCGATATCGATCTTACCGTTCAGGAAGGCGCGTTCGCTGAACTCGCCGGGCCGCGCCATGCGGCAGCCGAGTTCGAGCAGCCGCTTCAACACCAGGTCGAGCGACGAGCACGCCGCCGTGGCCCTGCAGCTCCAGGACATGTTCGCCGGTGTAGGAAGCGGGCGCGGGAAAGTACAGGGCGAGACCCTGGTCGAGGCTGTCGCCATGCGCGTCGAGAAAACTCGCGAACCGCGCCCGGCGCGGGGCGGGCAGGCAGCCGAGAATGCCGGCCGCGATCTGCGGCACCCGCGGAACCCGAGACGCGAATCACCCCCACCGCGCCCCGCCCGGCAGCGCTGGCGATGGCGACGATGGTGTCCGGCGAATTCACGGGGCTCACGGGCGCTTTACGATCGCTGCTTGGCGGCCTCGGCTTCGACCAACTGGTTGACCCGCCACTGCTGCGCAATGGTCAACAGCGTATTGGTCAGCCAGTAGAGCACCAGGCCGCAGGGGAACCACGCCATCATGCCCGTCATGACCAGCGGCATGAATTGCATGATCTTCGCCTGCGTGGGATCGGGCGGCGCCGGATTGAGCTTGAACTGCGCGAACATCGCGCGCGCCCATCAGCAGCGGCAGCACGAAGTACGGGTCGCGCGAGGAAAGATCGTTGATCCACAGCAGGAAAGGCGCCTGGCGCATTTCCACGCTCTCGAGCAGCACCCGATAGAAGGAGATGAAAAAGGGAATCTGCACCAGCATGGGCAGGCAGCCGGCCAGAGGATTGATCTTTTCCTTCTTGTACAGTTCCATCATGGCTCGGCCGAGCTTTTCGCGGTCGTCCTTGAAGGTCTCCTGAATCTGCTTCATGCGCGGCGCGACGGTGCGCATCTTGGCCATGGAACGGCCGCTGGCCTGGCTCAAGGGATAGAAAATCAATTTGATGAGCGCCGTGACGATGATGATGGACCAGCCCCAATTGCCGATGAGCCCGTGCACCCAGTTCAGCGCCGTGAACAGAGGCTGCGCCAGCACGGTCAAGACGCCGAAGTCGACGGTGCGCTCCAGATGCGGAGCGGTGGCCGCCAGCTGCGACTGCAGTTTGGGGCCGACGAATAATTTTTCGCGGAACTGCGCCTTGGCGCCGGCGGCGACCTCGGTCATCGGGCCGGTGGCGCTCAGCAGGTATTCGTGATCGCGGACCTGCAGCTGGTACTTGATAGGGCTTGATCGGGCGCCGGTACGATGGCCGACACGAATTGATGCTGCAGCGAGGCGAGCCAGCCATTGGTGATGGTCTCGCGAGAACTTGCTGTCGGTGTCGCTCTCCACGTTCAAGTCATGGGACTTGCGTGCCGTCCCAGACGGCCGGTCCCTTGAACGAATAGGTCTCGACGTTGAAATAGGAGCGCGAGGCGTGCTCCCAGTGGCGCAGGAACTGCGAGTACGACGCCAGCTTGCGCGGCGCGGCGCCGGTGTTCTGCACATCGTAAATCAGGTCGATGGAGTACAGGCCGCGCGTGAACACGAAGGTCTTGGTCACGGTCAGTCCCTGGCCGTCGGTCCACGTCAAGGGCACGCGCAATTCTTTGGCGCCGGCGGCAAGCACGAAGGACTTCTCGGCGGAGGTCCAGGTCGCGAGATGCGTCGGCGCGGCTTCGCCGGCGTCGCCGATGAGACCCGTCTGCAGCAGATACAGGGACGCCGGCGGTTCGCGGCTCAGAAGCCTGACCGGAATATTCGGCGTGTCCTTGCGCAGCGGATATTTCAACAGATCGGCTTGATCGAGTTCGCCGCCCTTCAAATTGATCGACACATCGAGCACATCGGTGACGACGTGCAGCGGCTGCGAGGAGCCCGCGTCCGGCGCGGGCGCGCGTGCTTGCCGGCGGTGCGGCGAAGGCGTCCGCGCCGCCGGGTGCCGCGGCAGAGGCGGCCGCAGAGGCGCGGCGTCGCGGGAGGCGCGGCCGTGCTCGCGGCCTGCGGCACCGAGTCGCCGAGAGTAGCGGCCGTGCCGGGCGCGCCGCCGGAGGTTTGAACGGCGGAGTCGCGCGCGCCCGACGGCGGATAGTCGTGCATCCAGGTTTGGTAGCCGTAGAACAGGATCGCCGCGAGCGCGAACCAGAGGAGAACGCGGGTGTTAGGCATTGATCATTCTCTTGTCCGGCACCGGGTCGTAGCCGCCCTTGTTGAATGGATGACAGCGTAGAAGGCGGCGCAGGCCGAGCCAGGTGCCCTGCAGGGCGCCATGGCGTTCGATGGCGGTATGCGCATAGCAGGAGCAGCTGGGATAGAAGCGGCAGCGCGGACCCAGCATGGGACTCAACAGCAGCTGGTAGCCGCGGATGATCCACATCAAGATTTGGCTCAAGGTCGGCATCGTTGCGTAATCGACTTCCAGTGCTTGTCCAGACTCGCGCGCAAATCGCCGGTGCTGGCCTGACGCGCGGCATCGCGCGCGGAGACGGTAACATCGACCGGCGGCAGTGAGTGTTGGTTCAAGCGAAAGGACTCTCGTGTAAGGCGTTTGATGCGATTGCGTGCGACGGCGGTGCCGAAGGTACGCGTCGCTATGCTCAAGCCCAATCGAGGATGGGTTTCATGATTGGCCAGGACCGATAAGCTAAAAAAGGCATCGGCAAATTTTTTGCCGCGCCGCTTCACGTCGCGAAATTCGGCCGGCTGGTGCAAACGCTTGCGCGGCTCGAACTTCAGCCTCTTGATTGACTGCGGGATCGTTAGACAGTCCTGAAAATCCCTGTCAGGGGCAGAGGCGCTTGCGGCCCTTGGCACGGCGGCGGGCGAGCAATCGGCGACCGCTCTTCGTGGCCATGCGCGCGCGAAAGCCGTGGGTGCGGGCACGATGTAAATTACTGGGATTGAAAGTACGTTTCATAGCGCAACTCGGACAAAAACCGCGGGCCAAATCAATGAATTGGGAGATTTACGAAAGGCGGCAAGGGTACTGAGCGAGCATGGATGTGTCAATAGACGCCCCTTCAAGTTGGAGCTAGACTCCCTGCCCTTTCGTTTACTTTGCCCCGTCGCCTTAATCTTTAGGAGAGCGCTCTTGTCGGAGTCGCTATGGAACCGCTGTCTGCGAGTGCTCGAGAGCGAACTCCCGGAGCAGCAGTTCAACACCTGGGTGCGGCCCCTGCAAGCGATCGAGCGAGACGGGGAACTCAAGCTCCTGGCGCCCAATCGCTATGTCATCGAATGGCTGGGCCAGAACTCGCTGCCCCGGATCAAGGAGCTCATTCGGGCTTTCGCCGAAGAGCCGGTCCCGGAGGTGGTGCTGGACGTGGGTACGCGGGCCGGCGGAGTCGCAGCCCCCGCGGTGGCGGCCAACGGCGGCCATCCAGCGGCCAACGGCTCGGCGGCCCGGGCGCGCAGGCTGGCGCCTTCGGTGCTGGGCGGCCCCATCAATTCGAGCTTTACATTCGACAGTTTCGTCGAGGGAAAGAGCAATCAGCTCGCCAAGGCGGCGGCGATTCAAGTCGCCGGTAATCCCGGCAGAGCCTACAACCCGCTGTTCATTTACGGCGGAGTGGGTCTCGGCAAGACGCACCTCATGCACGCGGTGGCCAACAAGATCAAGGAAAACAACTCCGAGGCGCGCCTGGCCTACGTGCACAGCGAGCGATTCGTCGGCGACATGGTGCAAGGCGTTGCAGCACAACACCATCAACGATTTCAAGACGGCGTATCGGTCCTTGGATGCGTTGATGATCGACGATATTCAGTTTTTTGCGGGAAAGGAGCGTTCCCAGGAAGAGTTCTTTCACACCTTCAATGCGCTGCTGGAAAGCCAGCAGCAAGTGATCCTGACCTGCGATCGGTATCCGAAGGAAGTCGACGGGCTCGAGGAGCGCTTGAAGTCGCGCTTCGGCTGGGGTTTGACGGTGGCCATCGAGCCGCCGGAACTCGAGACCTGTGTCGCCATCCTGATGAGCAAGGCCGCCATGACGCAGGTCGATTTGCCGGAAGAAGTGGCGTTCTTCATCGCCAAGCGCATTCGCTCGAACGTTCGCGAGCTCGAGGGTGCGCTGCGCAGAGTGGTGGCGACCTCGAATTTCACGGGGCGGCCCATTACGCTGGACTTGGTCAAAGAAGCTTTGCGCGATCTGCTGGCGTTGCAAGAAAAGCTGGTGACCGTCGAAAATATTCAAAAGACGGTGGCGGAATACTACAAAATCAGGATCGCCGATTTGCTGTCGAAGCGCCGCAGCCGTTCCATCGCGCGGCCGCGCCAGGTCGCCATGGCGTTGGCGAAGGAATTGACCAATCACAGTCTGCCGGAGATCGGCGACGCTTTCGGCGGCCGGGATCACACGACCGTGCTGCATGCCTGCAGGCGGGTCAAGGAGTTACGGGAGACGGAACGGCGGATCGGCGAGGACTATATGAACCTGTTGAGAACCCTGGCGGGATAGGGTAGGAAAAGCTGTGGACGAAGTTGTGGATAAAGATATCCACAGATCGATGACAGCTTCCGAACGATCATTGGACAGGAGTGAGATAGGCTTGTATTGTTTACAAATTATTGATTATTATAGTTTTTTTGGAGTTATACCGAAAATGCGGGTGCTTCATAATCATAGTAATAATCTCTTTTAAGAATCTAAATCTAAGATTGGTCAGACGGGTGTTCCCATGAAATTGACGGCCGAGCGCGAGAAATTGTTGGCCCCGCTGCAAGCGGTAATCGGAGTTGTGGAGCGGCGCCAAACCATGCCGGTATTGGCCAATGTGCTGCTGGGCGTTCGCCAGGGCCAGCTGTCGATTACGGCCACCGATCTGGAGGTGGAGCTCGTGGCCTCCACCGAAGTGGCTGTTCAAGCGGCCGGTGATATCACCGTTCCAGGCCGGAAATTCCTGGATATTTTGCGCGCGCTGCCGGAGAAGGTCTCGGTATCCCTGACGATGGAAGGGGAAAAAGTGGTCATCAAGGCCGGACGCAGCCGCTTTAGCCTGTCGACGCTGCCGGCCGCGGAATTTCCGGTGATCGACGACATCAATTCGCAGCAAACGGTGCAGGTACCGCGCAAGGAATTACTGCGTTTGCTGGAGAAAACGCATTTCTCCATGGCGCAGCAGGATGTTCGTTACTACCTGAACGGCATGCTGCTGGAAATCGATGGGCTGGTGCTGCGCGCGGTGGCGACCGACGGGCATCGGCTGGCGCTGTGCGAGACGGCTCTGGCGGCGAAGGCCAAGACCTCGCAGCAGGTGATCGTGCCCCGCAAAGGCGTGCTGGAATTGCAACGAGTGCTCACCGATGAGGGAGTCGCGGACCTGGCCATCGGCACGAATCACGTTCGTGCCCAGATCGGCGATGTTCGCTTCACTTCGAAGCTAATTGACGGCCGATTTCCCGGAATATTCTCGGGTCATTCCGGCCGTCGCCGGCCACCGCCATCCGTGCTGATCGAGACATTCTTGCGCCAGGCTCTGCAGCGGACGGCGATTCTTTCGAACGAAAAATATCGCGGCATCCGGGTCACCGTGAAAAAGAATGTGATCACGGTTCAGGCGCACAATCCCGAGCAAGAAGAAGCCGAAGAGGAAATCGAGGTCAGCTACGAGGGCAGCGACCTCGAGGTCGGCTTCAATGTGAATTATCTGCTGGATGCCCTGGCCGCCATCGATGGCCAAGAGGTGGAGCTCGGCCTGACGGACAGCAATAGCAGCTGTCTGATTCGCTCGCCCGGGAATGCCGCGGCGCGCTATGTCGTGATGCCGATGAGGCTTTGAGGCGTGTCCCTTCGCCGGTTGCAAGTAACGGACTTCCGCTGCTTGCAGTCGGCGGCTCTTGATCTCGATTCTCGCTTCACGCTGATCAGCGGGGCGAACGCCTCGGGCAAGACCAGTCTGCTTGAGGCCATTTACGTCTTGGGTCGCGGCCGGTCGTTTCGCACGCGGCGGCTGGAACATCTGATTCGGCGCGGCAGCGAGCGCTTCGTGGTGTTCGGCGAAGTCGACGCATTCGGCCGGCGGCTCTCGCTCGGTGTCGAGGGTTCGGCCGGCGGCGTACGGGCCCAGCTCGGCGGTGCCAAGGCGAGTTCCTTGGCCGAGTTGGCGCCGCTATTGCCGGTGCAAATCATCGACCCGGAAATCCATCGACTCATCGAGGAAGGCCCCAGTCGCCGCCGGCGATTTCTGGATTGGGGCGTGTTCCACGTGGAACCAAGGTTCGTGGATGACTGGCAACGATTCCAACAGGCGTTGAAGCAAAGGAATGCGGCCTTGAAATCGCGACAGGCTCGCCAGGTGATCACGGCCTGGGATGGGGATGTGGTTCGCTACGGTGAGTCCCTGTCGATGGCGCGGTCCCGTTACGTTGAGCTGCTGGCGGAGTCACGCGGTGAGCATTGCCCGGAATCTGCTGGGGATGGAGTTGAGCCTGGGCTACCGACAGGGTTGGGCGCCGGGATCTAGGCTTGGCGGAAGCCCTGCAACAGAGCTGGAATCACGATCAGGAGAGCGGCGCGACTCAAGTCGGGCCGCATCGCGCTGAGCTCAGCATTCGCTTGGATGATGTGAGCGTGAAGGATCGCATCTCGCGGGGGCAGCAGAAGTTGCTGGCCGCAGCACTCCTGATGGCGCAGATCCGGATGTTTCCGCCGGATTCGCCGGTGCGGCCCAGCCTCCTGTTGGACGATCCGGCCGCCGAGCTGGACAACGAACGGTTGGCCGGCCTGATCGAAGAGGTGGCTTCCCAGTCTGTTCAGCTCATCGTCACCGCGCTGCACCCGGAGTTCTCGGCGCTCGGCGAGCCCGGGCTGCGGTACTTGGTTTCAGACGGGGTGGTTCAACCCGTTTAGAACGCTCGACCCTCGCTTCGCGGGCCAGGGCCCTGGAGAGTGTTCCACGTGGAACTAATACCTCGGCAGGATGATGGTGACCGGTGATTTGCGGCATTCGCCCGCGAGGCTAGGCCTGCGGCCCGGCGCCGGGGAACAAATGGGATGGACCTGCACTTGCTCATCCAGGTAGCGTAAGCGCCCGCTCAGCCCTGCAGCGCCAGTCGCGCGAGCACTGGGGGCGGCGTCGGCCGAGCGGTGCAACAAGAACCTCGCGGCCGTGGCCTTAGCGAACAAGAATGCACGGATCGTCTGGGCGCTGCTGGCGCACGGGCGTGACTTTCGGGCCGACTATCGCATCGATCAGCACATTCCATCAGGGCCCGCGAGTTCGTCTCGCACACACAGGCCGAATGTAAGGCTGCACTCTCTACCCCGTGGATCCAGAACCGAAAAATATCGCTTGGCATACAGGGGCGTCCATGTAAGTTGCCGGGCCACGGGCTTAGCCTCCCAGGCGAATTCTCGTACCGCGCCCACACGCCGCCAAAGACACCGGAACCGTTGCGTCCGACGCGCTGATGTACATCGGCGCCATGCGAAGGGTTTGGGGAGACTGAGACGCTGGAAGCCAACTGCTCTTCCTCGTTGGCTTCCAGCGTCTCAGTCTCCCCAGAGCCCCTGTGAACCGGTCAACATCGCTGGTCCGAGGTTCTAGCTCCGTGCGGAGACGCCCGGGACGGGGCACGAGTGACTTACGCCGCCACGGCAGGGATCGGCACCCGCAACCTAATGATTGCAAAGGAGTTTTCTGAGCATTTAGATTCGTTTTGTGCGTTGAAAAATGTTAAGCTGGGGGGTCTTCCAATAGGATTCAACATGGCCGATAGCGACGTTTACGATTCCAGCAAAATCAAAGTCTTACGAGGGCTCGACGCGGTTCGAAAACGACCCGGCATGTATATCGGCGATACCGATGACGGCAGCGGCCTGCATCACATGGTTTTCGAGGTGGTCGATAACGCCATCGACGAGGCGCTCGCCGGGCATTGTGACCGGGTGGTGGTTACCATTCACGCCGATGAGTCGGTGACCGTGTCGGACAACGGCCGCGGCATCCCTGTGGATATCCATGCCGAGGAGGGCCGCTCCGCGGCCGAAGTCATCATGACGGTGCTGCACTCCGGCGGCAAGTTCGATGACACCTCCTACAAGGTCTCCGGCGGTTTGCACGGCGTCGGAATCTCGGTCGTCAATGCGCTCTCGGATTATTTGGAATTGAATATCCGGCGCGACGGTAAATTGCATCGCCAGGAATATCGGCTGGGTGAGCCGCAGGCTCCCATGGTCGCCATCGGCGACACCGACGAGAAGGGCACGACGCTGCGCTTCAAGCCGAGCGCGCAGATATTCACTCACATCTCGTTCAATTACGACACGCTGGCCAAACGCCTGCGCGAGCTGTCCTTTCTCAACTCCGGCGTGCGCATCGAGCTGATCGACGAGCGCGACGAGAAGTCCGAGGTGTTTCAGCACGAAGGCGGCCTGAAAGCATTCGTCACCCATTTGAATCGCAGCAAGACGGCGGTGCATCCGACGGTGCTGTGGTTTCAAACTCGCGACGGCAACACGCAAGTGGAAGTCGCGATGCAGTGGAATGATTCGTACCAGGAAAGCATGTACTGCTACACGAACAACATTCCGCAGAAGGACGGCGGCACCCATCTGGCCGGCTATCGCGCGGCGCTGACCCGCACGCTCAACAACTACATCGAGAAAGAACTCGCCGCGAAAAAAGAAAAGGTGCAGACCACGGGCGACGACTCGCGCGAGGGACTCACCGCGATTTTGTCGGTGAAGCTGCCGGACCCGAAATTCTCCTCGCAGACCAAGGACAAATTGGTGTCCTCTGAGGTCAAGGGAGTGGTGGAGTCCGCGGTCGCGGCGCGTCTGGAAGAATTCCTCCTGGAGCATCCGCAAGAAGCGCGTGCCATCGTCAACAAAATTCTCGAGGCCGCCTACGCGCGCGAAGCCGCGCGCAAGGCGCGCGAAATGACCCGCCGCAAGGGCGCACTGGATATCGCGGGCTTGCCGGGCAAGCTGGCCGACTGCCAGGAAAAGGATCCCGCGCTCTCGGAAATGTTCCTGGTGGAGGGCGATTCCGCCGGCGGCTCGGCCAAGCAGGGCCGCGACCGGCGCACTCAGGCCATCCTGCCGCTGAAGGGAAAAATCCTCAACGTCGAGAAGGCGCGCTTCGACAAAATGCTGGCGTCCGCCGAAGTCGGCACGCTCATCACCGCCTTGGGCTGCGGCATCGGCCGCGACGATTTCAACGTCGACAAACTGCGCTATCACCGCATCATCATCATGACTGACGCGGATGTCGACGGATCTCACATACGCACGCTGTTGCTGACCTTCTTCTACCGTCAGATGCCCATACTCATCGAGCGCGGCCATATCTACATTGCGCAGCCGCCGCTTTACAAGGTAAAGAAAGGCAAGCAGGAAACCTACGTCAAGGACGATCTGGAATTGAATGCAGTGCTGCTCAGCACCGCCATCGATGGCGCGGCCTTGCACGTCAACGCCGATGCTCCGCCCATGTCGGGCCTCGGTCTCGAGTCCCTGGCGAGAAAATACGTCGAAGTGCAAGCCATCGTGCGGCGCTGGGCGCGCCGTTACGACGAGCGCTTCCTGGAGCAGTTGCTGTACGTGCCCGCCTTGAGCACGGAGTCTTTCGACCGCATCGATACGCTGCGGGATTGGTGCCGCAACCTTGGAGCAGCGGCTCAACACCCTCGACGATGTGTCGCGGCGCTATCGCGTCACGGTGGAGACCATGGCCGCCGGCGGTCACCGCGTCAATCTGCAGCGCTTCGAGCATGGCCTGTCCTCGGTGAAACACATACCGCGGGAGTTCTTCGACTCGGCGGAATACCTGCGGATCGCCGAACTCGCCAAGACCTTGAGCGACCTGATGGGGCCGGGCGCCTACGTCCAACGCGGCGAAGACCGGCAGGAAGTGGCCAGCTTCAAGGTCGCCATGAATTGGCTGTTCGAGCAAGCCAAGAAGGGCCAGAGCATCCAGCGCTACAAGGGCCTGGGCGAGATGAACGCCAGCCAATTGTGGGACACGACCATCAACCCGGAAACTCGCCGGCTCATGCAGGTGCGCATCGAGGATGTGGTGGCCGCCGACGATATCTTCACGACGCTGATGGGCGATGCCGTGGAACCGCGGCGCGAGTTCATCGAGAAGAATGCGCTGCAGGTGTCGAATCTGGACGTGTAAACCGCACTCCTTGCGACAGGACCATAAAAAGACTATATTAAGTCCGATTCTCATTTGAGGGCCGCGATGCGCTACTCGACCCAGATCAAGCCTATCAGCTACTTGAAAGCGAACGCCGCAGAGGTCCTTCAGGTGCTGGAGGAAAATCGCAGGCCCATGATCATCACGCAAAATGGCGAAGCCAAGGCCGTCATACAGGACGTTGCCTCTTATGAGGAAATCCAAGAGACGCTGGCGCTGCTCAAGATTCTTGCGCTCGGCGGCCAACAGGTTGATCGCGGGGAGATCACGCCGATCGCGGAGGTTGCGACTCGCCTGCGCTCTGCCAAGCCCTGATGCCCTACGAGGTCTCGCTGACGAAGGACGCAGAGCGCGACCTGGAAGAGATCTATCTCTACATCGCTGAGCACGATTCCCGAGAAAGCGCTGACCAGGTCCTCGAACGGCTGGTCCAGGCGACCGATGCGCTTAGAACGTCTCCCGATCGTGGTTCTTATGTCAACGAACTGCGTTCTCTCGGTATCGCTGAATATCGACAAGTCTTCTTTAAACCCTACCGACTGATCTACAGGGTGCACGCGAAACGAGTTGTCGTTTATGTTGTTGCCGACGGTCGCCGCGACATGGGATCGTTGCTGGCGCGGAGGCTATTCAGCTCTTAACGGGCTATCCGCCGCTCAATTTCTCATAGCTCACTTTTCTGCTGGGGCCGCCTTTGCTGGGCCCGTAGATGGCGAGCAGGCGGGCATACTTCGGTGCCGAGTACTTCCCCACGGCCCCGGCGGGAACCCGCACGACGTTGCCTGCTCGAGCCTCGACGGTTACGCCGCCGGATTCCACGAACAGCTGGCCTTCAATCACGAAGTTATACTCGCTGTGCGGATGCTCATCCGTCCACGACTCCGCCGTCAATTCCCACTCGAACATCGCCGGCTCGGACCAACCCCCTTGGACCGGCGGTATGATGGTGCGGCATTTCGGATTGCCGCGCCCGCTCCAATCGGTTCGCGAATATTTCGTCGGTGAGTTAGCGGCATCTGTCATGGTCCTGTTTTCCCCTCATTCCGTTGCGCTATTCTGGTCCTCTCATGGCCAATTACATAGCGCTGCTGCGGGCTGTCAATGTCGGCGGCGACCGGGAAACTTCCGATGGCCGATTTGAAGGCGCTGTGCACGGAACTGAACTTCGGCCGAGTCGAGACCTACATAGCCAGCGGGAACGTGGTTTTTGAATGCGACATGCCGGCTGCGCGAGTACAGGCGCAGCTGGAGAAGCGGCTACTCGCCTACGCCGGCAAGCCGGTTGGAGTATTCGTGCGAAGCGCCTCCGAGATGCGGAACGTCTGAGAAAAACCCGTTTTCAGACAAAGAGCCCAACCTTACCTACTCATTCTTTCTGAATGACAAGCCACGCGCCGACGCCTTCGAGGATGTCCGCGGCCGAAGCGGGGAGGAATTGGGCTTGGGGAGCGCGAATTTACGTTTATTACCCAATGGGCATGGGGAAATCAAAACTGCAGATTCCGGCCGCGAAACTCGGCACTGCAAGAAATCTGAATACGGTCGCGAAACTCGTCGAGATGAGCTCTCGCGCTTGACGGCGGACTGTTCCGGTTCGGCGACCACGACAGTTTGCCGTGCGTGCCCTCAGGCGCCCGGTTCAGCGGCCGCGGCGCTCGGTACAGTGCGGTCCCGTTCCGAGGAAGGCCCGTGATCGATATGCCCTGCACTGACGACGTATTTCGCCGTCATGTCCATAACGCCCGGCCCGAACAATGTCATGGTGACGGCCTCCGGAGCGGCCTTCGGATATCGAGCGACGCTGCCGCATGTGGTCGGGCATTGGCCTCGGCGTGGCGCTGCAGATGCTGCTCGTTGCGCTGGGGGCCGGGCTCGTGTTTCAAAGGTTTCCCGCTGCTGCACACCGTGCTGGCATGGGGTGGGGCCGCCTACCTGGTGTACCTTGCATGGCGGCTGCTCAACGCAGGCGCGGTCGCCGAGACCGACGCGCGGCGGCCGTTCACGATTGGGCAGGCCATCCTATTTCAGGTCATCAATCCCAAGGCCTGGGTCATGGCCATGACCACCGCCGCCGTATTTCTGCCGCGCGACACGCCGTTCCCGCATCTCGTCGCGGCCGTCGGCGGAATCTTTCTCGCCGTCAACATTCCCTGCGTCAGCGTATGGGCGCTGTTCGGCAGCGGCGTGAGACACCTGCTGTTGCGGCCGGCCTATAGAAGAGTATTCAATCTGACCATGAGTATCCTGCTGGTCCTCACGGCCGTCTTGAGCCTGCGAGGCTGATATGTTCAGTGTCGTGCGCAAATCGTCCATCCCGCTCGGCGACCAACTCGTCGAGCGCGTGGCCGAGCTGATCGAGACCGGACGGCTTCCCGAGGGTTCGCGGCTGCCGTCGGTGCGTCAGCTGGCGCGCCGCGTCGGCGTCAGCGTTTACACCATCACCTCGGCGTTCGAGCGCCTGAGCGCCAAGGGACTGATCGACGCGCGGGCGGGCGCCGGGTACTTCGTCGCACCGGTCCGCAGCGGCACCGCACTCCCGCGCCCTGAATCCGCGCCGACGCCCAGTTCGGATCCCATCCTGGGCTTCGTCCGCCAGGCCATCGAGCAAGGCAATTTTGTGGTCCCCGCCGGATCCGGCTTCCTGCCCGCGGCATGGCTCGCCGGAGCGGTGCCGTCGTCCATTCTCTCGAAAGTCGCTAGGACCGGCGTGCTGACGGAGTCCGCCGCGGTTCAAGGAGACCCCGGTCTGCGCGAACTGCTGGCCGAGCGCATTCGAATGGCGGGACTTCCCGTCGCCGCGCGCAGCATCGTCGTGACCTTCGGCGCCTCGCACGCCTTCGATTTGATCGCGCGAACGCTGCTGAAGCGCAACGACAGCGTCCTGGTCGACGATCCCGGATACTTCGTTCTGCACGCGCAGCTCCGAGCACACGGCGCGCACCTGATTCCGGTCCCGCGTGTCGCGGAGGGCGTCGATTTGGATGCCCTCGAATCGGCCGCCCGTCTGCATCGGCCGCGCATGTTCATGACGCAAACGGTGCTCCACAATCCGACCGGCACCAGCTCGACCGCGGCCAACTGCCACGGCATGCTGACCCTGGCCGAGAAATACAATTTCGTCGTCGTCGAGGATCACGTCTACACCGACCTTGCACCGCGGCGCACCGTGTCCCTGGCGCAAATCGACGAGCTGAAACGGGTGGTGTACGTCGGCAGCTTCACCAAGGTGCTGGGGCCGGGCATGCGCATCGGATTCATCGCGGCGCCGGAGCCGCTCATCCCGCAGTTGATCGACTCGAAGATTCTCGGCGTGCTCTCCGGGTCGGCGCTCGATGAGTTCGTGCTGCGCGAGATGCTGGCCAGCGGCAAATACCGCAAGCACACCGAGCGGCTCCGCGATCGGCTCGGAACGGCCCGCGCAGCGGCGACAACTGCACTGCGCCGAGCCGGTTTGAGCATCGAACCGTCGGCCGCGGACGGCATTTTCCTCTGGTGCCGATTGCCCGCGGGCGTCGATTCGGAACGCCTGTGCGCCGATGCCCGGGCGGAGGGCATCCTGCTGGCGAAGGGCGCCATGTTTTCGCTCAGCGGTCAGGGCGAAGGCTATCTGAGAATCAACGCGGCGTATGGGAGCGACCCGCCGCTCATACATTTTCTCGAAGCACACTGTGCGGCCGCGGCCTAGCAGCCGGTGGCCGCATTGCCCCGAGAGCCTTTTAACCTTCGCTCAAACCCTCGAGAGGCGCCGACGTGAATTCGCATGAAACCTTGTTTGCGATGACCGAACTGGAAAACGCCGCGACGCTGGTGTACGGCGTGCTGCCGCCGACGCCGCAGTACGCCTGGCCGAAGCTGGGCGAAGCGCGCCGGCTGCACCGTCTGGGTGAAGCACGAAAATCACACGCCGACCGGGGCATTCAAAGTCCGCGGCGGACTGGTGTACCTGGACCGGCTGCGTCGTGCGGCCCCCGACACCCCCGGCGTCATCTCGGCGACGCGCGGCAATCACGGCCAATCCATCGCCTTCGCCGCCGCGCGCACCGGGCTTCCCGCGACGATCTACGTACCGCACAACAATTCTCTCGACCAGAATTCCTCGATCGCCGGCTTCGGCGCCCGGGTGGTGGAATTCGGCAAGGACTTCGATGAAGCCCGGCACGAGGCCTTTCGGGTGGCGGCCGCCGAGGGTCTGCACTTCATCCCCTCCTTCCATCGGGACCTGGTCACCGGCGTCGCGACCTACGCGCTCGAACTGTTCCGAGCCGTCGGCGCCTTGGATGCCGTGTACGTGGGCGTGGGCATGGGCTCCGGGCATCTGCGGATTGATCACCGTGCGCGACCTGCTGGGCCTGAAAACCGACATCATCGGCGTGTGCGCGGCCAAGGCTCCGGCCACGGCGCTGTCCTTCGCCGCCGGACATCCGATCAAGGCGCCGTCGGCGCAAACCTTCGCGGACGGAGTGGCGACCAGGGAACCCAACGCGGAGGCGATCGCGACGATTTGCCGCGGAGCGGCGCGCATCGTGGAGGTGTCCGAGGATGCCATCGCCGACGCCATGAGAATCTATTTCGACGACACGCATCAGGTCGCGGAAGGCGCGGGCGCCGTTCCGCTCGCCGCCCTGCTGCAGGAGCGCGGCAAGATGGCGAACAAGAACGTCGCGGTGGTGCTCAGCGGCGGCAACATCGAACACAAGCGCTATTTGCAGGTGTTGAGCGGCCACACTCCGGCGGCCGCGTAGCGCGCTGCCGGCGGCGCGCAGCCGCCCGCGCCGTCCTCAACCCTCCATGTCGTGCTGGATCGATTCCAGGATCTGCGGCGACTTCAGCTTGAGCACGGCAAACCAGACGGCACCGAGCGCCATGTACGCGAAAAACAAATAAGGCAGGGTGTTGTAGGGATACGCCGGCGCGGGGTACACGCTGCCGACGACGACGAACAGCATCAGCGCCGCGCCCACCATGCCGAGGGTGAGGTGCAGAGGCCTCATCTCGCGGCTCTTCCTCAAATCCATCGGCGCAACGATGCACAGCGCCAGGTACACCACCACGAACCCGAAACTCGCGAAGGTGCCGGCGTACCCGAAAGCATCCAGAAGCCCTGCCGGCAGCATCGCGACGCAGGTCACGGCCAGCAGGCCGCCGCACAGCAGGATCGCGCGATGGGGCGTCCGGTGCATATCGTGAACCAGCCCCATCGAGCGATGCAGGAACCGATACCTACCCATGGAAAACAGCAGGCGCGCGGCTGCGTTGGTACTGGCCAGACAGCAGGCGAACACGCTGATCATGGCCGCGAAATACACCACCAAGGACGCCCACCCCAAACCCGCTCTCGCGGCCACGTCGCCGAAAGGCGCCGAGCTCCTGCCGAGCACGGCAGTATCGCCGCCGATGCCGAACACCATGAAATAGGCTATGAGCGTGAAGAATATCCCGGCGAACGCCGCGCAACCGATCACAGCCAGAGGGATGTTCCTGCGTGGATTGGCCGACTCCTTCGCGAGAGTCGCCGAACTTTCGAAGCCCACGAAGCTGAAGATCACGAAGGGCAGCGCGGAAAACACGCCGCCAAAGTGGAAGGAGGAGATCTTGAGCTGGGCGGGGTCGATCACCGTGCCTCGAACGCGGACGATGAAGGCGGTGATGACGATCACGATGGCCACCGAAGCAAGCTCGAGGATCAGGCCGACGCGCGACGATAATTTGACGTCCCGATAGGCCGCATACGTGACCGTCGCTATGAACAGCAGCATCCACAGAGTCGTCGGCAGCATACCCGGCCGGATTCCGAATGCGGCGAGAAAATCTCTCAGAAAAATGGCGAAAGACAGCGTCACCGCCACCGCGGTGAACATGTATGCACTGATCATCGACCACCCCGCCAATGCGCCCGCAAACGGTCCGAAGCTGCGGCCGATATAGACGAAGTACGAGCCCGCCTCAGGATGCCGCGAAGCCAGGATTCCCACACAGGCCGCTACCAGCACCACTCCCAGCGTACCGATGAAGTACGACAGCCAGCAGCCGAGCCCGGCCAGGCCCGCGACCACCGAGATATTGAGCGCGGGTGTGAGCGTCGGCGCGATGGCCGCCAGCGACTGGCCGACGGTCTCGATCAAATTCAGCGCGCCGCCGCGCAGGCGGGGAACGGACTTATCCTGGGTGATCTCGGCGCTGGATACGCTCAACCGCTGTCTCCGTGCTCGGGGCCCCATTCCTATCATGGCTCGCGGCGTAACTACAGATTTTTCTGTCGCGCAGCTATCATCGGCCGACCCAGGTGGTGGTGAGGACTCATGAAAATTGCGGTGCTGTTCGGCGGAACCAGCGAAGAGCGCGATGTCTCCATCGCGAGCGCGGCGCAGATCATTCCCGTGTTGCGCGGACTCGGTCACCACGTGTTCGCCGTCGACACCGCGACCGGGCGCCTGGGATTCGAACAAGAAAAACTGCTGCTGTCGGCCGCGGTCGCCGCGGCGCCGCCTTCGGCGACGGAGATCGCGCGGGTTCGCGGCGGAGCCATGACTCTGTCAACGGCCGCCTTCGACTTCCGCGACGCGGACGTGGTGTTTCTGGCGCTGCACGGCGGTGCCGGCGAAGACGGCCGCATCCAGGCGCTGCTGGATCTGGCCGGCATGGCCTATACCGGCAGCAACCACATCGCCAGCGCCGCCGCCATGGACAAGGACTTGAGCAAGCGATTGTTTCGCTCAGCCGGAGTTCCGACCGCTGATTGGTTGATGGCGCCGGTCAGCGCCGACGCGGTGGATGCCGCGCTCGGCTGGCCCGTGGTCGCGAAACCCAATAAGCAGGGCTCGACCGTGGGCTTGAGCGTGGTGCGGGAACCTGCGCAATTGCAGGAAGCGATCGGCCGGGCGCTGCGCTTCGACGATGAAGTCATGCTCGAACGCTTCATACCCGGCCGCGAATTCACCGTGGGAGTGCTCGAGGGGGTTGCCCTGCCGGCCGGAGAAATCATTCCGCCGGGCGAGGTGTTCGACTACGAGTCGAAGTACCAAGCCGGCGGCGCAAGCGAAGTATTTCCCGCCGCCATCCCCGTGGCTGAATCCGCGCTCATTCAAGACTATGCCTTGCGAGTCCATCGAGTGCTGAAGCTGGGTGCCTACAGCCGTACCGACTTCAGACGCGACAGCGCCGGCGCATTCTGGTGCCTCGAAGCCAACTCGCTGCCGGGTATGACCGCGACCAGTCTTCTGCCCCAAGCCGCCAAGGCGGCCGGCATCGATTTCCCCGAACTTCTGGATCGTATATGCCGCGGCGCACTCAAGGCCCGCTAGACGCCCACGCGCCCGCCGCTTCGTTGCGATGTACACTTGCCACCATGAGCCGTCGAGCCGCCGATGAACGAAGCTCCTGACACAGGGCACGCGCCGCTCCAGGGAGCCCCCGCGCTCGCGCGGTTCGCGCTGATCGGCCTGGTGTTGCTGGCGGTGGTGGGCGCGTTCGGCTACGTCGGCGGCTGGTTCTCTCCGAACCGCCTGACTCAGGACCGCATGATGGATGCCTTCGCGGCGGCCGGCGGCGACCATCCGGGTTTTCGCCGCAACCATGCCAAGGGTGTTTGTGTCACCGGTTGGTTCGAGAGCAACGGCAACGCGGCCGCTCTGTCGAAGGCGCAGGTTTTCGCCGTGGGCCGCGTTCCCCTGGTAGGCCGGTTCGCTCTGGCCGGCGGCATGCCCTCGCAGGCGGACGAACCGGCCACCGTGCGCAGCATGGCGCTGCGGCTCGTTACCCCCGGCGGCCAGGAATGGCGCACGGGCATGAACAACATCCCGGTGTTCGTAGTCAATTCGGCACAAGGCTTCTACGAACAGCTGCTCGCGTCCAAGCCCGACCCGGCAAGCGGCAAGCCCGATCCCGCGGCCGTGCAGAATTTTCTGGCCCGCCATCCGGAGACCGGGCGCGCCATGAAACTGATCCGCGCGCGTGCCGTTTCCTCGAGCTTTGCCGATTCCACGTTCAACAGTCTGGACGCGTTTCGCATGGTCAATGCCTCCGGTGCGTCGGTTCCCGTGCGATGGGCCGCGGTGCCGCTGCAGCAGTTCGTGGCCGCCGGCGACACCATCGCCCGCCGGTGCGGACCCCAATTATTTATTCGACGACTTGATTGCGCGGATTCAGCGGCAGCCGCAGCAATGGCGCCTCATGATCACCGTCGGCGAGCCCGGCGATCGGACCGACGATGCCACCCTGCCTTGGCCCGACAGCCGCCGGCAAGTCGACGCGGGCGTGGTCTCCATCGATCATGTCGCGAGCGAAGACGCCGGCTCCGCTGCCTGCACCGACATCAATTACGATCCCTTGGTGCTGCCTTCCGGCATCGAGCCGTCGGACGATCCGCTGCTCAGCGCCCGCTCCGCGGCCTACGCAAGTTCCTTCACATTGCGCGCCGGTGAGATGCAGAAAAAAGCGCCGAGCGCGGTGACTCCTCGGGAAGTTAAGGCCGGAGACGCGCGGTGAACGCGCCTCCGGCACGTTTTGCGCTGCTCTCTCGCGTACTGCATTGGCTGATGGCCCTGATGGTATTGACCATGCTGTTCATCGGGACGGGCATGGCGGCTTCGGTATCCGAGCGCTACCGGTTCCTGATCGCGATTCACCGGCCGTTGGGCCTCGCGGTGTTGCTTCTCGTCGCCGTCCGGTTGATCAACCGGCTGATCAACCCGCCGCCCCCGCTTCCCGGCAGCCTGCCGCCTTGGCAGCGCATCGCCGCCAAGGGATCGCATGTGCTGCTGTACGCGTTGATGTTCGTCATTCCCCTGATGGGCTGGGGCATGCTCTCGGCGGCGCCCTATCCCATCGTCATTTATGGTTCGCTGCGGCTGCCCCCCATCCTGCCGCAGAATCCCCTGCTGTACTCCTGGCTGCGGGAATTGCACGGCGATTTCGCCTACCTCCTGTTCGCGGTGTTCATGGCCCACTTGGGCGCGGCGCTGATGCACTGGCTGATACGGCGCGACGGCGTGTTCGACAGCATGGCGCCGTGGAGGCGCGGCAAGCGGCCATAACAGCGGTACGCTGCCGCTTCAACCCGGCAGGCGCGACAGATCGGCGACGCCGCCGAGCAGCAGCTGCACGTCGCGCAGCAGTGCCAGGCGGTTATTGCGCCGCGCCAGATTCTCGTCCATCACCATGACGCGCTCGAAAAATTCATCCACCGGCGCCCGCAATGCTACCAGCGCCTTGAGACTGTCCGCATAGCGGCGTTGCGCGGCCGCGTCGCGCACCGGAATGCGCAAATCGCTCAGCACCTGGTGCAGTCGCCGTTCGGCGTCCTCGGTCAGGGCCGCGGCATCGACGGCCGCATCGCCGCTCAGCGAGGTCTTCTTCAAGATATTCGCGATGCGCTTGTTGATGCCCGCGAGAACCGCCGGCCTCGGGCAACAGCAGGAATTCCTTCAGCGCCTCGAGCCGTGTCACCGCGTCGAGCGGCGAGCGCGGGCGGTTCGCAAACACGGCGTCGAGCATTTCCGACCGTCGTGCCGGGCTCCTCCAGCAGCAAGCCGCGCAGCCGCTCGGCAATGAAGTCGTAAACCTCATCGGCCACGCCGGCCCGCTGCACCGGCTGCGCGGCGGCCGCAGCCGCCAGCAATTCGAGCAAATCCAAGTCCAACCGCCCCTCGAGCAAGATGCGCAGCAACCCTAAGGCGGCGCGACGCAGGCCGAAGGGATCCTTGGCGCCCGTCGGCCGTTGCTCGATGGCGAAAATTCCGACCAGCGTATCGATCTTGTCGGCGAGCGCGACGGCCTGGCCGATCTTGGTGGACGGCAAGGCATCGCCGGCATAGCGCGGACGATAATGCTCCTCGATGGCCCGCGCCAATTCCTCGCGGGTCACCCTGGGCTTCGGCGTAGTAGCGGCCCATGGTGCCTTGTAGTTCCGGAAACTCACCCACCATGGCCGTCATCAAGTCCGCCTTGGCGAGTTCCGCGGCTCGCGCCACCTAGGGTCCGGCGCCGATGCGGCCGCCGATCAACTGCGCCAGCGCCGTCACGCGCGCGGTCTTGTCCGCATAACTGCCCAACTTGGTCTGAAACATCACGCCGCTCAAGCGTGGCGGCATGCGCCTCCAGGGAAATCTTGCGGTCCTGCTCCCAGAAGAACGCCGCGTCGCTGAGGCGCGGCCGCACCACGCGCTCGTTGCCCTCACGGACCTTGGAGGGATCGCGGCTCTCTATATTGCTGACCGTGACGAACCAGCCGGACAGCTTTCCATCGGCGCCCTGCACCGCGAAATAACGCTGATGATCCTGCACGGTGGCAATGACGACTTCGCGCGGCAGGCTCAAGAATCGCTGCTCGAATTGACCGGTCAGCGGCACCGGCCACTCCACCAGGGCGGTGACCTCGTCGAGCAGCGCATCGTCGATCAACGCGGGCGCCGCTCCCCGGTGGCCGCCGCCGCCGCCGCGACGCCGGCGCGAATCATTTCGCGGCGCGCGGCGAAGTCGGCCATGACCTTGGCCCGGCGCAGTCGGCCTCGTAGCCCTTGGCGCTACTTGAGCGATATGGGCTTGGGCGCGTGGAAGCGATGGCCGGACGTCACTCGTCCGGTCTCGAGGCCCAACACTTCAAGCGGCACGACCTCATCGCCATAGAGCAGCACCACGCGAATGCACCGGCCTGACGAACTCGGCGCTGTGCGCGCCCCAGCGCATGCGCTTGGCGATCGGCAGCGCCGCGATGGCCTGCTGATGAGTGTCGTCGAGCAGGGCGGTGGTCGCCGCGCCGCGCTCGGTGCCGCGAAATTGCAGCCACGCGCCCTTGTCCGTCGTTGAGCTTCGTCAGCTCGGCGACGGCACGCCGCAACTCTTGGCGAAAGCCGTCGCCGCCTGGGTCGGAGCGCCCTGCGCGTCGAAGGCGTTGGCGAGCGGCGGTCCGCGCCGTTCCACTTGCCGGTCCGGCTGGTGCTCGGCCAGTTTCTTCGATCCGCACCGCCAGACGCCGCGGCGTCGCGAAGCCGTGAACCTGGCCGTGCGGAATGGCCGCGGTGTCGATGCCCTTGGTCACGCCCGCGGTCAGCGCGAGCGACAACGCCGGCAGCGTGCGCGGCGGCAGCTCCTCGGTGCACAGCTCGAACAGCAGATCTTGCGCGCTCATCAGGCCACCCGCTCCGCGGCAGTGTTCTTGAGCAGCGGAAATCCCGAGCGCTTCGCGGCTGTCGCGATAGCCCTCGGCGACGCCGCGCGCCAAAGTGCGCACCCGCAGAATGAAGCGTTGGCGTTCGGTGACGGACACGGCGTGCCGCGCGTCCAGCAAATTGAAGGCGTGCGATGCCTTGACCATCTGCTCATAGGCGGGCAGCACCAATTTGTCCTTGAGCAGCAGTTCGGCAGGCCGCTTCATACGCGTCGAACTCCGCCGACAGCACCGCCGTGTCGGCCTTTTCGAAGTTGTAGGTGGATTGCTCCACTTCGTTTTGATGAAACACATCGCCGTAGGTGACCGTGCCGAACGGCCCCTCGGTCCAAACGATGTCGAAAATGCTTTCCTTGCCTTGGATGTACATGCCCAGGCGCTCGAGGCCGTAAGTGATCTCGCCCATGACCGGGCGACAATCGAGTCCGCCCACTTGCTGGAAGTAGGTGAACTGCGAGACTTCCATGCCGTTGAGCCACACCTCCCAGCCTAAGCCCCACGCGCCCAAGCGTCGGCGACTCCCAATTGTCCTCGACGAAGCGGATGTCGTGCGTCAGCGGATCGAAGCCCAGAGATAGCGCAGCGAATCCAGGTACAAGCTCCTGAAAATCGTCCGGCGAGGGTTTGATGCAAACCTGGAACTGATAGTAGTGCTGCAGCCGAAAGGGGTTATTGCCGTAACGTCCGTCGGTGGGCCGGCGCGAGGGCTGCACGTAGGCGGCGCTCCAGGGCTCCGGGCCCACGGCGCGCAGAAAGGTCGCCGAATGGAATGTCCCGGCGCCCATTTCCATGTCGTAGGGCTGCAAAATGATGCAGCCTCGCTCCGACCAATATTTCTGCAGCGCAAAAATCAGATCCTGAAAGGTGCGGGGCGGGGCGGGAGCGTGAGGCCATCGGATGCTCGCGGAACAAAGTCCGCGAGTATAGCGACGCCGCCCGGAGGTGTCCTCAGGCTTCACCGCGCACCCAAATCGCTCACGAGACGCCGCGAATTTCACGTGAATGCCGCCGAGCATTCGTCCTCGACACGGCTGCGATGCACCAAAATGAGCGCGTCATTTTTGCATTTGATCCATTATGATGCATGGGCGCCTGTCCGCTGCCCGCAAGTGCTTGATCTGTATATGCATCGCCAATGGCACATTAGCTGCATTGTCAGGGAACCCCGGTCTGGCCGGGCCACATACTCAACCTCCGCGAGGACGCACATGACTCCCGCCGATGTTCTGAAATTAATCAAAGAAAAAGACGCGAAATTCGTCGATCTCCGCTTTACCGACACGATTGGCAAGGAACAGCACGTCACCATCCCGACGCGCCTGGTGGACGAGGGCTTTTTCAAGGACGGCAAGATGTTCGACGGCTCGTCGATCGCCGGCTGGAAGGGCATCAATGAGTCGGACATGATTTTGATGCCGGATCCCGCGACCGCCGTCATCGATCCTTTCTACGAAGAGACCACGGTCAATTTGCGCTGCGATGTCATCGAACCGATGACCATGCAGGGCTACGAGCGCGATCCGCGCTCCTTGGCGAAGCGCGCCGAGGCGTATCTGAAAGTCTTCCGGCATCGCCGATTCGGCGCTGTTCGGACCGGAAAACGAATTCTTCATTTTCGACAACGTCACCGTCAGTTCCAGCATGAACGGCTGTTCCTACGAAGTCGACTCCTACGAGGGCGCCTGGAATTCCGGCAAGACCTACGAGGACGGCAACAAGGGCGCATCGGCCCGGCGTCAAGGGCGGCTACTTTCCGGTGCCGCCGGTGGATTCGCAGCAGGACATTCGCACCGCCATGTCCATGGCCTGCGAAGAAATGGGCTTGAAGTTCGAAGTGCATCACCATGAAGTGGCGACCGCCGGACAGGGCGAAATCAATGTGGCGGCGAATACGCTGACCAAGAAAGCCGACGAAGTGCAGATCCTCAAATACGCGCTGCAGAACGTGGCGCACGGCTACGGAAAAACCCTGACTTTCATGCCCAAACCCATCGTCGGCGACAACGGCAGCGGCATGCACGTGCATCAATCGCTGCAAAAGGACGGCAAGGCGCTGTTTGCCGGCGACAAGTACGGCGGCCTGTCGGACATCGCGCTGTACTACATCGGCGGCATCATCAAGCACGCCCGCGCCATCAATGCATTCACCAATGCCAGCACCAACAGCTACAAGCGCCTGGTGCCGGGTTTCGAAGCGCCGGTGAAGCTGGCCTATTCGGCGCGCAACCGCTCCGCCTCGATCCGCATTCCCTGGATCTCCAATCCCAAGGGCCGGCGCATCGAGGTGCGCTTTCCGGATGCAACCGCGCAATCCGTACTTCGCATTCGCCTCCATGCTGCTGGCGGGAATCGACGGCATTCAAAACAAGATCCATCCCGGCGATCCCGGCGACAAGGATCTCTACGACCTGGAGCCCGAAGAGGACAAGAAGATTCCGACGGTTTGCCACTCGCTGGACATGGCGCTCGAGTACTTGGACAAGGACCGGGGCTTCCTCAAGGCCGGCGGGGTCTTCACCGACGACCTCATCGACGCCTACATCGAATTGAAGATGAAGGAAGTGACCCGCCTGCGCATGACCACGCATCCGATCGAAGTGGAGATGTACTACAGCCTGTGAAGTCATTGTTGGGTGCGAGCCTTAAGGTGACGGCGGTCACGCCGCCGTCACCTCGTTTTGTGGCCGGGAGGCGATAGGGCTATGCTTTGGACTTATGCACCCTTGGAGACCATGGATAGTGCTGGCCGCTCTGGCCGCGTTCGCGGCGCAGGCCGCCGTGATCTACAAATGGACCGACGCCGACGGGGTGGTCCACTTTTCCGACCAGCCGGTGCCGGGAGCCGAGAAGATATCGACCGGCGCCACCAATACGGCCACGTCGGGTGCGCCCGGCACCGCGCCGGCACCGGCGACGGACGGACAGCAGAAAGCGGGGGCTCTGGATTACGCCGAATTCTCCATCACTTCGCCGACCCCCGAGCAGACTTTCTTCGGCGACGAGCCCATCAACGCCAATCTGGCCCTCGAATCCCAGCCTGAAGGCGGGCCAGACCGTCACCTGGCATCTGAACGGCGCCGAAATCGGCGATCAGGGACCGGCCGCGACGTCGATCACCCTGCCGCGCTTGGATCGCGGCACCTACGCCATCGGCGCGACCGTCACGGATCCGGCGACGGGCCAATCGCGAAGTTCGGACAGCGTCACCTTCTACGTTCGGCAGCCCTCCGAGCTGTCGCCGCAATATCGGAAGCCCTAACGCTCGATTCCCGCCAACCGGACGCTCCGATTGGCCGCTGAATTCAAGCAGGACATCATTCAAATCGAGGGCACCGAGCTGCTCGACGGCCTGGTGACCAGCGTTTTTCTGCTCGATCAGGGCTTGCACGTGGGCTACTTGAACGCCGCCGCGCAAACCCTGCTGGGCGTGGGCCCCAACCAGGCACTGGGCCGCAACATCACGGAATTGACGCGCGGCGCCGAGACCTTGCTGCCGCTGTTCGATCGCGCCCGGCAGGGCGGCGAGGGCAGTGGTACAGCGCGAACTGGCGTGGCCGGCCCCGGGCGGAGTCGATCGAATTCTCGACTGCGCCGTGACTCAAATCACGCTCGGACAGGACCAATTCCGGCTGCTGCTGGAAATCGAGGACATCACGCAGCATCGGCGCCTGACTCGCGAGAACGCGCTGCTGGCCCAGTTGGGCGGGAGCCGCTTGATGGTCCGCCAGCTCGCGCACGAAATCAAAAACCCTCTCGGCGGCTTGCGCGGCGCTGCGCAACTGCTCGAACGGGAACTCCTGGATCCGGCGCTGCGCGAGTACACGCGCGTCATCATCAGCGAAGCGGATCGCCTCACCAATCTGCTCGATTCCATGCTCGGGCCCGGGCGGCCGCCCGCGAAGCAGCTGATCAACGTGCACGAGCTGCTTGGAGCGCGTCTATCACTTGCTGCGCAGCGAAGCGCCCGAAGGCGTCACCGTCGATCGCGACTACGATCCCAGTCTGCCGCCGCTCACGGTGGACCCGAACCACATCATTCAGGCCATGCTGAATCTGGGCCGCAACGCCATCCAGGCGCTGTCCGGCGGTCACGTGCAGTCGCCGCGGCTGATCCTGCGGACTCGCGCGGCCGAGCAATGTCGAGCGTCGGCGCGCAGCGCCATCGGCTGGTTGCCTCGATTCAATTCGAAGACAACGGCCCGGGAGTGCTCACCGAAATTCGCGACACGATTTTCTATCCGCTGGTATCCGGGCGCGCCGACGGCACGGGCTTGGGTTTGGGTATAGCTCAGGATCTGGTCAGCCGCCACGGCGGCCTGATCGAATTCGACAGCGCGCCGGGTAGAACCATATTCGTCATTTCTCTGCCCATGGACTCGGTATGAACTCGAAGCCGCTGCAAGTCTGGTTGGTCGACGACGACGCCTCCATCCGCTGGGTGCTGGAGAAGGCGCTGAAGGGCAGCGGCATGGCCGCCAAGTGTTTCGACCAGGCCGACAATGTCCTGACGGCTCTGCGCTCCGACGCGCCCGACGTGCTGATGACCGACATCCGCATGCCCGGCCGCAGCGGCCTGGAATTGCTCAAGGAAATCCAAGCATCGCGGCCCGGGCTGCCGGTCATCGTCATGACCGCGCACTCCGATTTGGACGCCGCCGTGGCAGCCTATCAAGGCGGCGCATTCGAATACCTGCCCAAGCCCTTCGACATCGACAAGGCCGTGGACCTGGTGCGCCGCGCCGCGCAGCAGGCCACCGTCTCCACCGACGTCGAGGCCGCGCGGCGCAGCATCCCGGAGCTGCTCGGACAAGCGGCGGCCATGCAGCAGGTGTTTCGCGCGGTCGGCAGATTGTCGCGCTCCAGCATGACGGTGCTGATCACCGGCGAATCGGGCACGGGCAAGGAACTCGTGGCGCGCGCTCTGCATCGCCACAGCCCGCGTTCCAGCAAGGCCTTCGTCGCGCTGAACACCGCGGCCTTCACCGCGGATCTGCTGGAATCCGAACTCTTCGGCCATGAGAAGGGCGCATTCACCGGCGCCGACGCCCTGCGCCGCGGGCGCTTCGAACAAGCCGACGGCGGCACGCTGTTCCTCGACGAAATCGGCGACATGTCTCCGGCGCTTGCAGACGCGGCTGCTGCGCGTGCTGGCGGAAGGCGAATTCTATCGCGTCGGCGGCCAGACGCCCGTGAAGGTCGAAGTGCGCGTCATCGCCGCCACTCACCAGGATCTCGAAGCGCGTGTGAACTCCGGCCATTTTCGCGAAGATCTGCTGCACCGGCTCAATGTGATCCGCATCGAGATTCCGCCGCTGCGCGAGCGGCGCGAGGACATTCCGGAATTGTTGCGGCACTATCTGGCGCGTCGCCGGACAGGAACTCGGAGTCGAACCGAAATTGCTGACGCTCGCCGGCGGAGACCGCGCTCGTCACCTTCGATTGGCCGGGCAATGTACGCCAGCTCGTCAATGCCTGCCGCCGCCTGACCGTGACCGCGCCGGGGCGCGAGATTCGCGCCGAGGATATTCCGCCCGATCTCGGCGGCGTGCCGGCCGGACATTCCGCGAATCATGATTGGATGGCGAAGCTCTCGCACTGGGCCGAGCAGGAATTGGCGGCCGGCACGCAACGACTGCTGGATCAGGCGGTGCCCGAGGTCGAGCGCATCCTGATCCGCGTCGCGCTGCGCAAGGCCGACGGCCTGAAGCAGGATGCGGCCAAGCTGCTGGGCTGGGGCCGCAACACGCTGACGCGCAAGATGAAAGAGCTCGGCATGGAGGACGTCAGCTAGTACCTCGGCGCAGCGATGTTGACCGGTTCACAGGGGTCCGGGGAGACAAGGGGGCTGGAAGCCAACGAGGGAGAACAGTTGGCTTCCAGCCCCCTTGTCTCCCCAGACCGTTCGCATGGGGCCGATGTACATCAGCGCGCAGGACCGGACAGTTCCGGCGCCCTTGGCGAGGGCTTGGCCTCCCGGGGCGAATGCCCAGCCAACCGATCAATATCACGGTGCCGAGTTACTAGATAAAACGCGAGCCGCCGCCAGGGAGCGGCGGTTTATAATAATTGCTGCATGATCAGCGATTACCTCACGCATAAAATTAACGTCGTCCAGGAGGTGCTGCGCAGCAACTCGTTGACGGATTGGCTCATCGCCGGAATTGTGGCTGTGGCGGTGTGGTCGGGATTGTGGATCTTGCGGCGCCTGGGGGCGTCGCGCTACAAGAGGTATGCGGCGGCAGAAAACCGGATGCCACTCCGGCTCCTTGCCTACCTCGTCGGCAATACCAAGCAATTCCTGTTCATCGCCATTGCGCTCGATGCCGCCCAGGCCAGTCTCACCCTGCCGGATCGAGTGCAGCACGCGGTTGCCAACATCGTGCTCATTCTCATTTTGCTGCAGGTCGGGCTCTGGGCCGGCCGGGCCGTGCGCTTCTACCTCGAAACCAAGGAGCTGGAGCGCGGCGCGGATCAGGTGTTCGCGGGATCGCTGGACATCATCAATTTCGTCGTGCGCATGTTGATCTGGTCGCTGCTGGTCCTCGTCGCGCTCGACAACCTCGGCGTCAACATCACCGCCCTGCTGGCCGGCCTCGGGGTCGGCGGCGTGGCGGTGGCCCTGGCTTTGCAGAATGTGCTCGGCGATTTGTTCGCCTCGCTGTCGATCGCGCTGGACAAGCCCTTCGTAGCCGGCGACCGCTTGGAAATCGATACCTACGCCGGCAAGGTGGAGCACATCGGCATCAAGACCACGCGGCTGCGCAGCGACAGCGGCGAACAAATCATTCTCTCGAATGCAGACATTCTGAAAAGCCGCGTGCGCAATTTCGGCCGCTCCTTGGAGCAGCGTGCGCTGGCGACCATCCGCGTCAACTACGACACGCCGACCGACACGCTTCGGGCCATCCCCAAGCTTCTCGAAGGCATCGTCCGCGAGCAGCCGAACGCGCGTTTCGAGCGCTGTCATTTGAAGACTCTCGGCGATTCAGCCCTGCACTTCGAGCTGTCCTACTTCGCGCAGCAACCCACTGTCAATCCATTGCTCGATCTGCAGCAGGCCGTGAATTTCCGCATCATCGACGAGTTCCGCCGTTCGGGGGTCGACTTCGACTATCCGACGCAGCGCGTGATTCTCGAGCCGCCGCGAAGCGCCGCCGATAAATAGTGCGGCAAATAATGTCGCCGTTGCCCATGCTGCCGCAGTGGCTATAGCCAAACAAATACCAAAACTTATGTTTCATGTGGTGCTGTTCGAGCCGGAGATTCCGGGTAATACCGGCAACGTCATTCGTCTATGCGCCAACACCGGCGCCACTCTGCATCTGGTCAAGCCGTTGGGATTTCGCCTGGACGACAAGAGCCTGCAACGGTCCGGCCTCGATTATCACGATCTAGCAACCGTGAAGGTTCATGAAAATCTCGATTCTTGTTTGAGTGAGCTCGCCACCGCACGGCTTTTCGCGGTAGAAACCGGTAGCGGGCGTCGCTACAGCGATGTCCAATACCGCGCCGGCGACGCCTTCCTATTTGGTCCCGAAACCCGCGGGCTGCCGGAAGCCGTGCTGACTCGCGTCGGGCACGAGAACTGCGTGTCCATCCCAATGCGGCCGCAAAGCCGCAGCATCAATTTATCCAATGCCGTCGCACTGGTGGCCTACGAAGTCTGGCGCCAGCTGAAATTCGTCGGTCAAGCACCGGTCTGACTTGTCGGGGAGAGCCTCGATAAATAATCCATTTCGAGTTCGCCTTCATAAGTTTCGGCGCCGACCTTCAATGCTTCCTTCACGCGTGCCTGCGTCACCTCGCTGGCGACACTCAAGTCGGACTCATGGGCTTCGACGAGAAGCCCCTCTGTCAGGGAACTAAATGCTCCAGCATCCACGGCCGCCTTGGCGTGAGCGATGGCATGCGCGGGAAATGAGGCGATGCGGTGAGCCAGTTTCTCGACAAATGGCGTCAACTCGTCTGCGGGCAGCGCTCGATTGATATAGCCGTAACGTTCCGCCTGCTCCGCCGAGAGATCATTGCAACCCAGGAGCACCTCCAACGCGCGTCCCCGCCCGATGAGCCGCGGCAATCTCTGCGTAGAACCGCCGCCCGGAACGAGCCCGACCGCGACCTCGGGTTGGCCGAAGACCGCTTTCCCAACGGCAGCAAAACACATATCCATGGCGAGCGCGATCTCGCTCCCTCCGCCCCGGGCCCGTCCCTCTATTTTGGCAATGGTTACCTTGGGCATATTCCTGAACCGCTCGCCGATCGTCTGCGTAAAACGAAAGCTGCGCGTAACGGATACCGTTTTGGAAGCGGCTCCAACCCTGCCCAATCCAGAGTGGGCTATAAAGAAATCAGGAAGCGCGCTCTGCAAGACCACGACCCGGACGCTCTCATCGGCCTCGAGTTCTCTGCCGAGTTTGTCGAATTCCTGCGACAGAACGTCATCAAGAAGATTTATCGGCGGATGATCGATGCTGACGAATGCAACTCCGGAATCAAACCCGAACCGGAAACATCTGTAATCAGAATAGCGCATAAAGATTGGCTCCATTTCGGTAAGCCCGCCTCCGAACGATTCAGTTGCTCGAGCGGGATAACAACCGACTCATCGCGTGTTGGCGGCCCGTCGAACCGTCCCATGCGCGCAGAATTCGCGAAAACAATGGCGCGTGAGTCAACATTGGTCCTGGAATGCAGACCGGAGCGAAGTCTGGCAGGCACTCGGTAGCTCAATAAATCCCCCGAATAGGGGGCAAAGGAGAAATTCTCAGGCTGCAGACAAAGGGACTGCACCGCCTACCGCTCTCGCCGACTAGCATGGCCGGCGGTGTTGTCTGCCATCTCGCAGCGGACATCTTGTCGAATTCGAATCCGGCGGTTCGTCGCCTACACAAAGCCTCGAGACGAACGGAGGAGGTAAAGAACATGGCAAAGCTTGTATTCGGTTTGCAGCAGTCCTTGGACGGCTACGTCGACCACCTGGAAATGGGGCCACCTGGCCCCGCGCTCTCTCGTCACTTCGTAGAGCACGTGCGCGACCTAGCTGGCTGTGTGTATGGTCGCCGCACGTACGAGATCATGCGTTATTGGGACGAAGACCAGCCCGATTGGGACGCGGAGGATCTCGACTTCGCGGCGGCGTGGCGAAGCCTACCAAAGTGGGTTGTGTCGCGCTCGTTGAAGGCAGTCGGCCCCAACGCCACGCTGGTCCAGAATGACGTCGGGACCGTGCTGCGCGAGCTCAAGGCTCGGCTCGTCGGGGAGATTGACGTCGCCGGACCAGACTTGGCGCGAAGCCTGACCGACCTTGGTCTTGTTGATGAGTATCGACTCTATTTCCGCCCCTTCGTGCTCGGTCACGGCACGCCATTCTTCGCCGGCCCCCGGCCGCCGCTCCGCCTCGTGGCCAGCGATCTCGTTGGCGAGGGCGTGATTAGATTGACCTACGTTCCCGCTTAATCGCGCGACTTACCCGACCGGCTTTGGGGTCTACACGGGAATAGAGAACTGACCGGCGATAAGCGGCTCAAAAGCGGTACTAGCGCACATTAGAATGCTTGCCATTAAGCAGCCGTTCGCGGCCTGCAGTAAGCTGAGCCTGTGCTTAACGAGCCCGGACCTAGCATGAGGAGTGCACGAACGTGATTGGATATTATTCGTCGCATTTCATCATGACGTTTCTGTCGGCTAATCAGTAGTTCACATGGATCCACGCATTCAGTATCTGTTCGCCGTCGCGCCTACCGTTTTAATACTTGCGGTTATGGTGACTGGAATCGTTCTCGCCATCCTTCACCGGCGGCAGCAGCCGTGGACTGCTCGCCTTGTCATCCCAGGTCTAGTTGCGCTTGCTGTCAATGTTATTGGGTCAATCGCCGTTCGCTCTTACGCCCGCCGACTGTCATTTGACAGATATGAGGACGCGACGGTAGCGGCGCAACACTTGGCGGAACTGCATTCGGTCCTCTTCGCCCTCAATTTCATTGGAATTGCCCTGATCACGGCGGCGGTATTCGCTGATCGAGGGGTGATACGTGTAGGTCGCCTAAGAATCGGTTCGAGCGATCACCGGACGCAGCTTCGATGAGTCCGGGAGGAAGGTCGAAGATTGTGATAAATCCGCTTTGTTTGCGGTCAGCCCATTCCGGGGTCGCTCAACGTCATCGTTGGGTGGCTCTGTGGTAGACCCATCCGATTCGCATCACACAAAACACAGCGGCATTTTGCGGCTCTTGGGTTGCGCAGTGGGCGCGCTGTCTATTATGGTCGGCGTGTACCTTGTCTTTCACCGGTTCGAATCGAATTGGTGGCTTAACTGGGCGGCGCCGCTTTCTCTGATTGGAACAGGTATCTACTTCATTACCTATGGACTTACGGGTAGAGATACTCTGATTCGTCGATTGTAAAGTGTGGCGAGCATGGGTACACACCCATTGCCTCAGGGCTTCTATGGAGATAAAGGTGGCCGGATTCGTATTGGACATCATTGTAGCGTACCTGTACAAAAGTTTTATCCGCGTCTTCGAATACATAGAAAGCTCTCGATGGAAAAGAGCGACAGCATCAATAGTTGAAAGCTCGGTATTAGATCCGCCTATAGGCTGTCCCTCGGTAAGAATTCGTTATCAGGTCGATGCCGAACAGAACTCTTGGGTGACGGAAGAGGAAATACCGTTTCTTGTGCGTCGAGACGCAGAACGGTTTGCGCGGAAATTTTCGCCAAATAGGAAAGTGAGCGTTCGCGTTCACCCCGATTTCTCCACCGCAACGCGATTTTATGAGTTCGGTCAAAAATGATTATACGAGTTCGAGGATTGAACCTCGCGATTTAGCTGCTCCGAAGCGGACTGCCGCATCGGGCGGCTTGGGGTCGATAGTTCTCATTCGCGATGGATCTGCCTTACCACTGTCCCTTGGCTATAATCGAAGCGCAGCGTCTCCGTCAACTTCAAGGATGATATGAAAACTGCTCACCAGATCGTATTGACCGACGAATACATCGCAGGGGCACAGCGAATAGCAATTGCGCAGAATACGGTGCTGAGGCTGATGCACCAAACGTGGTGGATCCGGTGGATTTCTTGCTTCATTTTCCCAGACGGGTTAGGGTCGAGGCTGGTAATTCAGGTCAAAAGTCCGTGGCCTCGATCACCCAACTGTCGCCGGCGCTCGGAGTTCCAGGAGATCCCACAGGTTTCCGTAGAGATCCTTGAATACTGCTACCGTTCCGTATTCTTCTTCCTTTCGGTTCCCGGACGAATGCGATTCCTTTTGACTTGTATGCGCGAAAGTCGCGCCAGAAGTCATCGGTGTAGAGGAACAGGAATACGCGTCCCCCGGTTTGATTCCCGATGCGCGACGATTGCTCGTCGCCTACCGCCCGTGCGAGTAGCAAGCGGGAGGAATTCGCGCCCGGAGGCGCGACCACGACCCACCGCTTACTCTGCGTCGGAATTGGTGTGTCTTCGATCAGATTGAAACCCAGAACCCCGACGTAAAACCCGAGTGCTTCATCGTAATCACGTACGACGATGGCGACCTGACCGATCGATTGCCTCATAGCGCTATTGTGTCTCGCTATCCAGACTTCCGAAAGGGGTGTTACTCTCCCATCGGCGCTGTAAGCAATGGGAGGCCGGGTTCTTGGACCTACTCGTTCCGGTCATCTCGGGTAATGGTAGTTAGCGTTTGTGCAAGATGACTTCAGGGCCGTATCGAACCACGTAGGGAAGCGTGCGATGTTAAAAAAGCGGGAATTCGTTCCAACGGCCGGTTCTCGTTCAGAATGCGCCGCGCGATATTTGGCAGCCTGTCTCATTACGTTGATCTCCGCCTGTGGAGGCGACGGCACCGGCGCGTCCTCGAGCAACGAGACCGACGCGTCCTCGAGCAACGAGACAGTGTTGCATTCGTTCGGTGCCACCAGTGCAGACGGGAGCGGGCCGCAGGCCCCCATACAGGGCAAAGATGGCAATTTCTATGGCACCACGTACGGGGGCGGCGCCAACAAATTAAGCACCGGCAGCTTTTCGGGCGCAACTGGCGACGGCACTTTCTACATGATCACACCGGCAGGCGTGGAGACTGTGCTGTATTCCTTCGGCGCTTCCGAGGTAGATGGTCTCGGTCCCACCGGGAGCCTGATCCAGGCTGCGGACGGAAACTTCTACGGTACCACTGCGCTGGGAGGCGCGGCCGATAAAGGGACCGTATTCAAGATAACACCGGCGGGTGTTGAAACGGTGCTCTATTCTTTCGGCACATCCAGCACGGATGCCATAAATCCCTCGAACGTGATTCAGGGAACTGACGGCAATTTTTATGGAACTACCGGATTGGGCGGCGCAAATGGTACGCCGGGGTACGGCACGGTCTTCATGGTTACACCCTCCGGCGTTGAAACTGTGCTGCATACTTTCAATCCAAGCTCTGGCTTGGACGGGTCAGCTCCCGACAGCGTTATCTTGGGCTCGGATGGCAATCTCTACGGGACTACATTTCTAGGCGGCGCCGGCGCAGGCGGTATCGTTTTCATGATTACTCCGGCGGGGGTGGAGAGTGTGCTGTATTCGTTCGGCAATTCCGGTGGCGTTGCCAAACCAGGCACCGATGGTTCGTTTCCCAATGGTGTCATTCAGGGTACGGACGGCAATCTTTATGGCGCCACTTCTGCCGGCGGTGCATCCGAGTCGAATACATCTATGGGAGCCGGTGTATTCTTCAAGGTCACTCTACCTTGAACGGCTGGTGTACCACGGCTTGCAACTGAGTTTATGGAGTTGCATCGAAAGCACTGGCCCGGATTCGTCGGCGAGTCAGAGGTGCGGCCGATGTTCGACCCCGGCATGGGGCCGTAGCGCCGCTACCAAGTGAGGGATATCAAAGCGGACTGGCCGCATCAGACCGACACTGAACCCGTGCAGGCAACCGACTTTGCGTACCAGCCGGTCACTCGGTCTCCGAGCGCACTTCCCTTCCCATCAGCGCTTGCACCGCGGCTCGAACCGGCTTGCCCTCGTGCATGATGCGGTAAATTTCCTGGCAGATGGGCATGTCCACCGCCAGGCGCTGCGCCACTTCGTAGACGGCGCGTGCCGCGGGCAGTCCTTCGACGACCTGGTGAATGCCGCTCTGCGCCTCGCTCGGGGACTGGCCTCGGCCCAGGGCCATGCCGAAGCGGCGATTGCGGGATTGATCGTCGGTGCAGGTGAGCACGAGATCGCCGAGGCCGGCGAGTCCCATGAAGGTCTCGCGGGAGGCGCCGAGCTTGACCCCCAGGCGCATCATTTCGGCGAGGCCGCGCGTGATCAGCGCCACTCGAGTGTTGGCGCCGAATCCCATGCCGTCGGCAATGCCTGAGCCGATGGCGATGACGTTCTTCACCGCGCCTCCGACCTCGACGCCCATGATGTCGGATTGCGTGTAGGCGCGGAAACTCGGTCCCGACAAGCTCAGCGCCAGTTCCTTGGCGAAACGCTCGTCCTCGGAGGCGACCGTCATGGCGGTCGGCAGGCCGGCGCCGACTTCCTTCGCAAACGTGGGGCCGGACAGCACCGCCCCGGGCCGCGAGCCCAAAATCTGCCGCGCCACCTGGTGCGGCAGCAGTCCCGTTGCCGCCTCGAATCCCTTGGTCGCCCAGGCGATCCGCGTACGCGGGCTCAAGTGCGGCTTGATGTTCTCCAAGGTCGCGCGAAAGGCATGCGAGGGCACGGCGATCAGCGCGTCGCGCGCTTTGTCGAGCGCCGCCCCCAAGTCGCTCGGTCACTTGCAAAGTGCCGGGAAATTCCGCGTCGGGCAAGTAGCGTTGATTGCGGCGCGCAAGCCGCATTGCATCGAGCTGCGCGCCGTCGCGGCCCCACAATTGGGTGGGATGGCCTTCCCGGGCCAATTGGATGGCGAGCGCCGTGCCCCAGGAACCGGCGCCGATGACCGTCATCGGTTCTACGCGCCGGTTATGCATTCCTCGGTCCTCCGAAGCGATCGACCTTCCGACTCGACCGGCTCGGCCTAGTTGACCAGGCCGGGTTGCGGCGTCTCCGATGCCTGCGCAAACAAGGCATCGAAGTTGACCAAGGGGAGCAGAAAATTCGGGAAGCCGCCCTTGACGATCAAATCCGAAATGACTTCGCGGGCGTAGGGAAACAGCACGCTGGGACAGAAGCTGCCGATCAGGCGTTTCATATCCTCCACCGACGCTCCGGCGATCGAAAACACTCCGGCCTGCTTCACTTCGACCAGGTACAGCGTCGCCTCGCCTTGCTTCGCTTCGAGCGTGACGGTCAAGAGTACCTCGCGTACATCCGCGGCGAGTTCCTCGGCCGAGGTATTCATGTTGAGCTGAAACTTCGGCTCCCATGTCTGACTGTTCGGCAACCGCGGCCCGTTCGGCGATTCATAGGAACAGTCCTTCAAGTAAACGCTTTGCAAGCTCACTTGTACGCCGCCGATGTTGGCTTCCGGACCCGGATTTCTGACCTCGTTCATCAAGCCCCCTGAATTAGTCGATCCAGCTCACCGCTGCGATCGAGTTCGAAAAGATCGTCGCAGCCGCCGACATGCTTGTCGCCGATGAAAATCTGCGGAACCGTGCGTCGATTGCTGCGTGCAATCATTTCCTCGCGGAACTTCGCCTCATCCTCGACATTGATTTCGCTGAACACCACATTCTTCTGAGCCAATAATCCCTTGGCTCGCTGGCAGTACGGACACCAGTCCGAGACATACAGGGTCACGGCGGGCGCGGTCACTTCGAGCTTGCCCTTGCCGCCGGGCGAAGTTTTCGTCAAGGGCAGGTTGTCCTTCAGCCAGGCATTCAAGCCGCCTTGCAGGTTGAACACCTTGGTGAATCCGAGCTTCATCAGCACCCGCGCGCCGTTCGCACCGCTGGCGCCGCTGTCACAGTACGTAATCACGCTTTTGTCGCGCCACTTCTTCAACGACTCGGCCTGTGACTCAAGCTCCGCCACGGGCACGTTGCGCGCATCGCCGATGTGGCCGGCGTCGTAGGCCTGCTTGCTGCGCAGGTCGATGACCAGAGCGCCTTGATTCATGAGCCGCACGGCCTGCACGGCGCTCAAGGCGGCAAAGGCCTGGATGCGCTCGCGGATTTCGTAAAATGCCACGGCGGCGGCGGCCAGCAAGGCTCCGGCAGCCAGGTAAGAATGGTGGCCAATGAATTCGAACAGTCGCTGCATGCGGCTCGTACAATAGGTTTTTCGGGCCGGTAAGTATAGCAGCGGGCACAAGGCTTGTATGCTTGCCATCCTCAAGATGAATCTCACCAGTAACCGCCGTTTCACATACTTATGCATGGGCGCCGCCGCCGGCGTGCTGTATTGCGCCGCTGCTCTGGCGGCGTCCGAACCCATGGGTCCGGAGCAGGCAAAGGCCAAGCTTGCGGCCGTGCGCGCGCGGATAGCGGAGCTCACCGGCCGTCTGGGCGATGAGCTCAAGCGAACGCGACGCACTGAGTGCGCGTCTGCGCGAAGCGGAGCTCCTCATTACCGCCAAGCGCCGGCGTCTGGATGCCCTGCGCGCAGCGCAGATCGCCGCGGAGCGGCGCCGATCGGACGCTGCGCGGCGAGCAGCAGGCCGAGCAAAATGCGCTGCAGGCGCAGCGCGCCGCCCTGGCGTCGCAGGTGCGGGCGGCGTACATGATCGGCCGGCAGGAGCAACTCAAGTTATTGTTGAATCAAAGCAACCCCGCCAGCCTCGGCCGCACGCTCACCTACTATGGCTACTTCGCCCGGGAACGCAGCGGCAAAATCGACACCATCCAGAGTGAAGTTCTGCGCCTGCAGCAGCTGGTCGCGCAAATCGAGCAGCAAAGCGAGCAACTGAAGACCCTCGAGACCGACGCCGGCACCGAGATGGCCGCACTGGAACATGCGCGCGCCGACCGCGCGGCGGCGCTGGCGGCGCTCACCCACCAGGTGGCGAGCGGCAATCAGCAGCTTGCCCGTTTGCAAGCGCGAAGAGCAGGCGGTGGAATCGCTGGTGGCGGATCTCGCGCGGGTCTTGCAGGACTTTCCGGTCGATTCAACGCAGAGCTTCGAACAAATGCGCGGCAAGCTGCCATGGCCCGTGCAGGGGCGCGTGAGCGCGCACTATCAGGAACAGCACACGAATTCCGCGTCCGGCGTGCGCTGGAACGGCGAACTGATCGAAGCGGCGCGCGGCGCCAAAGTGCGCGCTCCCTTCTTCGGCCGCGTCGTGTATGCCGATTGGCTGCAGGGCCTCGGTCTCCTGCTCATCATCGGACACAGCGGCGGCTACATGACCTTGTACGGCCACGCCGAAGTGCTCTACAAGTCGGTGGGCGACTGGGTCGCACCCGGCGACGTGATCGCGGCCCTGAGCGACACCGGCGCCCCCCCGCAGCTGTATTTCGAAATTCGCGAAGGGCGCAAGCCCGTGGATCCCAAAGTCTGGCTGCAGACGAATCCATGAGCGCAGCCGGTCCGCGGGCGCGCGGTGGATCCGCGATCTGTGACGAAGAGCGCAAAGTTTTCGTAAAGATACCGGGCGAACTGCCGAACGCGTCCTGGATTCGCCTCGGTACTTGCCGGAACCTTGGGGTCAATGTCAGCGCCCGCCGAAACTTGGCAATCCTACGCGCAATTGCTCATGCGCCTGAGCCCGAGAATCAGCCACATTCTATTCGCCGGCGCCGACGGCACTACGTGGTGGTCGAGCGAGCCCTCGAATGCATCCCGTGTGCAGTACGCGCTTTCTCTGCTGCTCAAGACGCCCACCACCCGCCGTACTGAAATCGACGGCTTGGCGGAGACCGAAGACAGGGCCGAATCGCGCTATGGCTTTCGCATTCGCGGGGCGCTCGGCGAATTGCTCGGCCTGGTGGTCATTGCACTGCCGCAGCCCGAGGCGCGCTTGGAACTGTGGGCGGTGCACTCTCTGATCAAGCCGGCGCTCGATTGTTTGCAGAGCGAACTGTCGACGCGGGCAGCCGCCCGCGCCGCCATCGGCGAGTTGCACGAGAGTCTCGCCGACAATAACCGCGAACTCGATCTGTTTCAGCGGCTGTCGGAGACGGCGGCTGCGCACGGCTTGGAGTCGCTGGGGCGGATTCCGACGCTGGCCAACGAGCATCTCGCGGGAATGGTTGCCGCCATTCTGCTGCCGGAGCGGAACTTGACGATTTGCCGGACGCGGCCGGGCGAATCCAACGGAGTAGAAAGCGAGGTCCTGGCGCAGATGCACCGCCATCTCATGACCCGCGCGCAGCTGCACGGCTGCACCTTGGTGGCCAACCACCTCGCGCTCGACGGTGCCGATGCTGCGGTGCCATATAAGGCCATATCAACCCCCATTCGCGATGAGGCTCGCCGGGTTATCGGCGCGCTCGCGGTGTTCCGCTTGGATACCGACGGCGACTTTCAGTTGCGCGATGCCGAGGCCTTGGAACTGCTGGCGCGCAAGGCTGCGCAGATTCTGCGGTCGAGCTTCGATCCCGTGACCGGGCTGCTCACGAGCGAGGCCTTCGGAGCACAAGCCTCGGCGAGACTGGCCGCACGAGATCTGAAGCACAGCCCGCATGCGCTGCTGCATGTCGACATCGATCAATTGAATGTGGTCAACGAAAATCACGGCATGCATGTCGGCGACGAGGTCATCCGGGGCATCGCCGACCTGCTGTCCAGGCGGGTTCGCGAGGGTATTCTGGTCGCGCGGCTCGGCGGGGACCGATTCGGCATGTTTTTGCCGGGTTTCGGCATCGAGCCTGCGGCCCGGATCGCCGAAGAGCTGCGCAGCGCGGCCATCCGCTTGAGCGGCGCGCGCGGCGACAAGCCCTTGCTCGTCTCCGTGAGCATCGGCGTCTCACGCCTTGGCGACCGCGACCGGCGGCTCGACCATGCGATGGCTGCCGCCGAGTTCGCCTGCCGAACCGCCAAGGAGCGCGGCCGCAACCGAGTCGAGGTCTTCGATGGCGATGCGCAAGGCGGCGGCGCCGACCGCGCGGCCTCGAGCTTCACCGCGCAAGTCAGCGCGGCGCTCGCGTCCGATTCCTTCGAGCTGTTGGCGCAGCCCATTTTGCCCTTGAGTTCGGCGCCTGCCGATCCCCGCTTCGAGATTCTGTTGCGCATGCGCGCGGTGGACGGAACTCGGCTAGGCCTCGAGCGCCTGGTCGGCGCCACGGCTTGCCTGGACTTGGCCCGCGGCATCGATCGATGGGTCACGGAGCAGGCGATCGAGCGCCTGGCCTCTTGCCGTCAATTGCTGCGGGAGAATCCGGCGAAATTCTCTGTGAATGTGTCGGCGGCGTCGCTCGCCGACGCCGAATTCTGGCGAATGCTGGAGGACCTGGTGCGCAAGAGCCGCATCGAACCCGGAACCCTCGGCTTTGAATTTCCGGAGGAGGCCGCGAGCGCGCACTTGGGCACCATAGCGCCCTTCATGTGCAGGCTGCGCGAGCAAGGGGTCTCCTTTGCCCTCGACAACTTCGGCCGGGGCTTAGGATCGCTCTCCCATTTGAATTCCCTGCCGGTGTCATGCATCAAGATCGACGGCAGCTTCAGCCGCGATCTCGTCCACAATCCCAAATCGCAGTCCATGGTCCTGGCCATAGCCAAGCTCGCGGCTACCTTCGGACTGGATACGGTGGCCGGGCATGTGGAAACCGACGCAATTCGCGAGCGTGCCGCGCAGCTGGGCGTGGACTACGGCCAGGGCTTTCTCATCGGCAAGCCGCTGGCGCTGGACGATGTCATTCACGACTTGCCGCTGTACGGCTGCTTTGCCACGTCCACCGGCTTGTTCGATCCCGCCGCGGGAAAAGCGGCGGCCTTGGGCGGCTAGCGGCGAATCGCCGCCGCACGTATGCTGCGGTCCGATGACCACGAAATCTCGCTTTGTCTTGGTTTTGGCTGCGGGCATCGCAGTCGCTTTGGCGCTTGGGCCGGCGGCCCGCGTACTCGCCGATAAATCCGACAAGCCGGCGCCGCCCGGGAATGATCTGCCATGGCAGGATGCCCGCGCCTTGGCCGACGTGCTCGAGCGCGTGAAGCATGACTACGTGAATCCGGTGGACGATCACCAGCTGCTGCAGGCGGCGATTCGCGGCATGGTTTCCTCCTTGGACCCGTACTCTGCCTACCTCGACGGCGAGGACTACGACGAGGTCAAGATCTTGAGCACGGGCCAATATTCGGGGGTCGGCATCGAGGTGTCCATGGAGGACGAGGAGGTCGTGGTGGTCTCGCCCTTCGAGGGCTCGCCCGCGGCCGCGGCGGGAATTCGCTCCGGTGATGTCATCGCCACCATCGACGGCGTCCCCGTGAACACCACGACCTTGGCGGATACCATCGGGCGCATGCGCGGCAAGGAAGGAACTACGGTCAAAATAGGCATTCTGCGCCAGGGCAGCGCCGAGCCTCTGCAGTTCACTCTCAAGCGCTCGCGCGTCGAATTGCACAGCGTCAGATCCGAGCTGCTCGAGCCCGGCATGGGGTACGTGCGGATTTCCCAGTTCAGCGAATCGACCGGCGATGACCTGGAGGCCGCGCTCAAGGACTTGCGCAAGCGCAACGGCGCGCCGCTCAAGGGCCTGGTGCTGGACTTGCGCAACAATCCGGGCGGCGTGCTCGAGGCGGCCGTGTCGGTGTCCGACACCTTTCTCGATTCGGGCGTCATCGTGACCGCCAAGGGGCGCACGCCCGAATCCAAATTTGAAATGGATGCCACTCCGGGCGACGCGCTGAACGGCGCGCCCATCGTGATCCTGATCAATGGCGGATCGGCGTCGGCGGCGGAGATCGTCGCCGGTGCTCTGAAGGACAATCATCGCGCCAAGCTGATGGGGCGCACCACCTTCGGCAAGGGCTCGGTGCAGACCGTGATTCCCCTCTCCGGTGACCGCGCCCTCAAGCTGACCACCTCGCTGTACTACACGCCGTCCGGGATTTCCATCAATCACCGCGGCATCGCTCCGGACATCGAGCTCGAGCGCGATCCGAAGCCGCCCAGCGTGCCCGTGCCCGCCGACGCGCCGCTGCTGCAGCGCGACCCCGAAGTCAAGCGCGCCGTCGAGGAGTTGAAGGTGCCGACCATCAAGGGCAGCGGCTCGGTGTCCGCATCGGCTCGATTTAAATAGGCCGTGCGCAGCACCCGTTCCATCGAAATTCTGTGCCTGGCGCTCGCCGCCCTGGTGCTCGTCTGGTCCGGCGCGCTGATGAGGCAACTATGGCCGGTGCTCGGCCTGCTCGCCGCCTTCGTGGCCGCCATCGTGGCATTTCGCGCCCGGCGGTTCTTCCCGGGCCGGACCCGGACCCGGCTGCTGATCGAATCCTGGTCCATGGTGATTTTCATCACCGGCGTGCTGTGGTTCAGCGGCAAGAGCGGCAGTCCGCTGCTGAATCTGTACCTGTTGCCCATCATCTTGAGCGCGCTGACGCTCGGACGCCTGGTGACCCTGCTGCAGGTGGCGGTGGTCGCGGTCTGCCATCTGCTGCTCGCCGCCGCCACCCCGGGCCTCGATGTGGTTTCGCTGGTCTATGCCAGTCAGGCGGTGGGCCAATTGGCGCCCTTTTTATTGGTCGCCTATCTGACGACGACGCTGTCGGCGGATATCACCGAGGCGCGGGAGCGGATCGAGAATCTGGCGCAGAACGACGCCTTGACCGGCCTGTACAACCTGCGCATGTTCAACGAAGTGTGGCAGCGAGAGCACGACTGCCGCCGAACGCGAGCGCGGCGTGTACGCCCTGCTGCATGATAGACATGGACAAGCTCAAGGACATCAACGATGCCTTCGGCCACGAAGCGGGGAACAGCGCCATCACGCTGGTGGCGCAATGCCTGCAAAGAAGCATTCGCGGCACCGACTACGCCGCGCGCTTCGGCGGCGACGAGTTCGCCGTGCTGCTGCCGGGCGCCTCGCCCGAAATCGCCGAGGCCGTGGTCAAGCGCGTGCGGCACAACGTCTACAAGACCACCCTCGACCTGCGCTCGCGCATGATTCGCTGCAGCGTCAGCATCGGCGTGGTCAATTACCCCAAGGATGCGCGCGACACGCGCGAGCTGCTCAGCATGGCCGACCGCAAGATGTACCGCGACAAGGAACTGCGGCGGGCGCCCGGAAGCGAGGCAAGTGCCTGAGGTTATCTAAGCAACGACCTGAATGTGCTGGACTTTCCAAAAAATAATGGCAAAGTTAGCGCTGCATCACGTCGCGGTGTGAATGACCTATGTCAGCTTGCCGCCTTTCGTCGGAACCTAGAGACAGTCAATGGCGTTGAACTTCAGAGAGCCGTCCGTGCCGCTGCGTACCTGCGCCGGCCTATTTTTGGCCATTTTGGCATTCCAGGCCACGGCAAAACCCATCCGCGACCCCAAGGCCGTCCGCGATCCGAAGCTGAAGTCCAGTTCGGTGCTCATCATCGATCAGAGCGATTCCACGGTGCTGTACTCGCGCCATCCAGACGTGGCGATGCCCATCGCATCCATCACCAAGCTGATGACCGCGTTGGTGGTTCTCGATGCCAAGCAGCCTCTCGATGAAATGCTGCAGATCACCGATGCCGACCGCAATCTGCCCGAAGGGCGGGTTTTCGCGCCTCGCCGTGGGCACCACCCTGTCCCGGGGCGACCTGATGCACCTGGCGTTGATGTCGTCCGAAAACCGTGCCGCACATGCCTTGGGCAGCAATTACCCCGGCGGAATGCCCGCGATGGTGGCCGCCATGAATGCCAAAGCCGCGGCGCTGGGCATGAGCAGCAGCCACTTCGTCGATCCCACGGGCCTGTCGAGCCAGAATGTGGCGAGCCCCGAAGATCTGTCCAAGCTCGTGATCGCCGCCGCCCACAACCCCAGCATTCGCGAGTATTCGACCGATAGCCACTATGCCGTGAAAGTCCGCCGGCACATGGTCGAGTTCCGCAACACCGATAACCTGGTGGCCAACCCGACCTGGAACATCATCGTGCAGAAGACCGGCTACATCACCGAGGCCGGCAAGTGCCTGGTCATGTCGGCCGTCATCGAAGGCCGTTCGGTGGTCATCGTGCTGCTGGATTCGTTGGGCAAGTACACGCGCGTCGCGGATGCCAAGCGGATCAAGTCTTGGATGGAGGCGAGCGCCGGCGAGCGTGTTCGGCGTCGATGCGCTGAATACGCGTCACCGCACCGGTGACCGGAGTTGAGTTATGCGTACCCGCTTTGTCGCCCCTGCTGGCTTCTGTGCCTGCCGGCGGCGTTGGCCGCGCCGGCCGCCGACAGAGCGCTATCAGTCACGATTTACGCGGGTGACCTCGCGCTGGTGCAGGACCGGCGCGACATCGACATCAAGGGGGGCCGCCAACGCATCGAATTCCAAGATGTCTCGGCGCAAATCCGACCGGAAACCGTCTCGCTCACGGCGAGCGACATCAGCATCGTCGAGCAGAACTTCGATTTCGATCTCCTGACTCCCGCCAAGCTGATGGAGAAGGCGGTGGGCCACGAGGTCACCATCGTGCGCGTCAATCCGGCTACCGGTGCCGAAACACGGGAACAGGCCGAGGTGCTGGCCACCAACGGCGGCGTGGTGCTGAAGATCGGGCAGCGCATCGAGGTGCTGCGCGATGACGGTCTGCCGGTGCGCGTCATCTTCGACAAGGTGCCGGACAACCTGCGCGCGCACCCCACCCTGTCGGTCACGGTCATCGGCGGCCATGCCGGCAGCCGGCCCGGCCACCCTGAGTTACCTGACGCCGGGCTTGGGCTGGAGGGCGGACTATGTGGCGCTGTACAACGAGAGCGACGGCAAGATCGACGTGCAGGGATGGGTGACGCTGACCAACTCCAGCGGCGTCACTTACGACAATGCGCAAACTCTGCTGGTGGCGGGCTCTCCTCGCAGGCCGATGCAGGCGCCGGACGGCCGAATTATCATCGTCCCCGCAGCCGTCGCGCCCGACCCTGCAGCAGGCGGGCACCGAAAGCGGCAGCCGCGAGCGCCTGGGCGACTACTATCTCTATCCCTTGGCGGAACGCACCACCATCGCCAATCAGCAAACCAAGCAGGTGAGCTTTCTCGATGTGCATGGCGTGCCGGCCGAGCATGGCTATGAATTTCGCAACCGCTGGCTGGGAACGGCGGAGACGCCGCAAAGCGCCAAGAGCATCTACAGCTTTCTCGACCAGCGCGCACGCCGGCTTGGGCGATCAGCTGCCGGCCGGCATTCTGCGCTTCTACCTGCGCGACAAGCGCGGCGACCCGCAGTTCATCGGCGAGAGCCGCATCGATCACACGCCGATGGGATCGACTCTGTCGCTGGCCACCGGGGACGCCTTCGACGTGAAGGTGCGCGCCGTGGTCGACAAGCGCACGCGCCTGAGCACATTCGACTGGCAGTCGGACATGCGGTACGAGTTCAGCAATGCCCTGCCTCGGCCCGTCACCGTCAAGCTGCTGCAAGAGGGCTTGTGGGGCGACTCGCGCATCACCGCCGAGAGTCAGAAGAGCACGCGGCGCGACGCCGAGACGGCCGAATGGGCCGTGACGGTGCCCGCCAACGGCAAGGCCGCTCTCACCGCCACCTTCGAAACGCGATACTAGGCAGAATGCGCGGGGCGGCCAAGCGCCGGGTCAGCATGCAGGCATCGGGATGCGCGCTGGTCTGTGCACTGGCGGCCGTGCCGGCTGTTGCCGCCGACGCGGTGGCGGAGAAGCCCTCCGATCTGTCGGTCACGGTGTATCGCGCGCCTCAGCGCGGCTCGGGATCGATGGATCTCGACCGCCTGGAAGGTTTCGCCCTGATCAGTGAAACCCGTACCGTGCATTTGCCCGCCGGGGTGAGCCGGCTGCGCTTCGAGGGCGTGGCCGACGGAATCGAGCCGGCCAGTGCCATCGTCACGGGCCTGCCGGACGGGGTACTCGAGAAAAATCGCGAGGGCAAACTCTTGAGCCCATCGGCTCTGATCGCCGCGGCCGTCGGCAAACCCCTAACGCTGCTGCGGACCGACAAGAAAACCGGCAAGCTTGTACGTGTGACGGCGACGATCAGGTCCGATGCGGGGGGCGGGGTGGTGTTCGAAACCGCCGAGGGAATCGAGGCGCTGCGCTGTTCGGGATTGCCTGAAACCTTCCGCTTTGAGGGCGTGACCGATCTTGCGGCGACGCCCACCCTGTCGGTGTTGGTACGCAGCGCCCAGCCCGTAACGAGGACGGTGACGCTGTCCTACCTGGCCCGGGGTTTCGATTGGGCCGCGGATTACACCGCCACCCTGTCGGCCGACGGCAAATCCCTGGATCTGGGCGCCTGGGTGACCCTGGCCAACGGCAACGGAGTTGGATTTCCCGCCGCCCATGCCCAGGTCGTCGCCGGGCGGGTCAACCGCGAGAGCGGCGAGGTACGAGCCGCTCGATGCGGGCGGCCCCATCCTGGCCGAGTGCTGGCCCCGGGGTTCGACCAGCGATTCGGCGCAGTACCTGCAAATCGATCGTGCCTCGGCGCTGGGAGCCGCTACCGCGCTCACGCAGACCTCTCGAATGTACGCTCCGGCGCCCATGGCGGCCATCACGCTCACGGCGCAAAAAAGAGTGGAGCAGGAACAGCTCGGCGACCTTAAACTCTACCGCGTGCCCGACCGCACCACCGTGGCCGGCCGTCAATCCAAACAAGTGCGTTTGCTGGATCGGCAGGCCATTCCGGTGAGCTTTGTCTACGGCGCCGATCTGGCGGCAAATCAATCCGCGGCATCGGTCGCCGGCATCCCTATTGCTGCGGACTCAGAACACCGCGGCGAATCATCTGGGCCTGCCTCTGCCCTCGGGACGCATCGCGGTGTTTACCGACAGAGGAGGCGAGAAATTATTGCAGCACGAATCCGCCATGCGCGACCTGGCTGCCGACGAGGAAGTGGAAATCAACATGGGCGATAGTCCCGCCGTCGAGGTCACGGCGCGGAAGGAAAATACGACGATCGATCCGGCGCGAGCGCGGCTGCTGCCGCTCGTGCCGGGTGTAGCGGCGCTGCGCTCCGTGGAAGTCGACGACGTCGAACGCGTCGAGGTCAGCAATGCGCGCGCAACGGAGATCCATTTCGAATTGCGCCTGCGGTTGCCGGAAGGCGGCCGCGTGCTCCGCGCCGACCATCCCCTGGACAGCAAGAATGGCCGGCCGATTTTCCGGCTCACCATTCCCGCCGGCGAGACCGCGACGCTGAGATATCAAACGCAGCATGTCGCCGGCAACGCGAGTGAACGCTCCCCGCCATGGTAAGAAATCGCCAAGCGCGGATAAAGAATTACTTTGCCGAGAATCGCTTGTTCGCGATCCGCAGCATCGTGGCCGGCATCGTCGCCGGTGTCCTGCTCTTGGCGGTGGCCGGCCGTCTGTTCTACTTGCAGGTCTTGAAGCACGACTATTACTCCACTCTGTCGCAGGGCAACCGCATCCGCACCGAGCCCATACCGCCCAGCCGCGGCCTGATCCTGGATCGGCACGGCGTGGTGCTGGCGGACAACCTGCCGGCGTATCAAATCGAACTGGTGCGCGAACAGGTGGGGGACAACAAGGCGCTCGACGCCACGCTGTCCCTGCTGGTCAAGATCGGACTGCTGCGCAGCGAGGAGGTCGCCAATACGAGGCGCAACATCCTGCTGCACAAGGTCTACGAGAGCGTGCCGATCAAGCTGCAGTTGAACGAAGAGGAAATGGCGCTGTTCGCGGTCCATCGGTACCAGTTCTCGGGCGTCGACATTCGCACGCGGCTGTCCAGGCACTACCCGCTCGGCGAAACGGCGGTTCACGCCATCGGCTACGTGAGCGCCATCAACGAACAGGACATGAAGCAAATCGACACCGACGAGTACGCCGGCACCAGTCTCATCGGCAAGCTCGGAGTCGAGGCGGCGTACGAGCGTCAGCTTCACGGCAAGCGCGGGCTCCAAGGAGATTCTGGTGAACGCGGCGGGCCGGCCGGTCGAGAAGCAGGGAGAGTACACGCCGCTGCTCACCACGCATCCGCCGGTCGCCGGCGACGATTTGATCCTGGGAATGGACGTGCGCGTGCAAAAAGTCGCGGAAGAGGCGCTGACCGGCAAGCGCGGATCGGTGGTCGCGCTCGATCCGAAGACCGGCGATGTCATCGCGCTTGGCGAGCACCCCGGGATTCGATCCCAACATGTTCGTGCGGGGCCTCTCGGTGGCGGAGTACGCCGCGCTGCAAAACGACATCGACATGCCGCTGCTCAATCGAGCGCTGCGCGGCGCGTATCCGCCGGGCTCGACGGTCAAGCCGCTGTATGCCTTGGCGGCGCAGAAATACAACATCATTTCACCGCTGCAGACCCAGTACTGCCCCGGGTTCTTTCACACTGCCGGGCAGCAGCAATAAGTATCGCGACGACGAAAAGCATGGGTCCCTGGATATGCGGCAGGCCATCTGCCAAGTCCTGCGACGTGTATTTCTACAAAGTCGCCGCAGAAGATGGGCATCGACCGGATGCACGAGTTCATGAGCGCCTTCGGCTATGGCGACCTGACCGGCATCGATATTCCGGGCGAGAAGCCCGGGCTGTACGCGTCGCCCGAATGGAAGCGGCGGGTATTCAAGCGCAAGGCCGATCAGGTGTGGTTTCCCGGCGAGACCATCAGCATGGGCATCGGCCAGGGGCCGATCACGGTCACTCCCCTGCAGCAGGCGCACTTTGCCGCCGAAATTGCCGAACAGGGACGAATCATCGCGACCCCGCGCCTGGTCGCGGCCATCCGCGCGGCGGGCTCCAACGTGATCAAGGCGCGCAGTCCGGTTTTCATGAAGCCCATCGACATTGCCACGCCCGAGCAATGGCAGGTCGTCTACGACGGCATGGTCGGGGCGGTCACCTATCGGCACGGCCCACGCTGCCGGGGTCGGGATGCGAAGTACAAATGGGCCGGCAAGACCGGCACCGCGCAAGTATTTACCGTCAAGCAAACCGAGAGCACCAAGCACAAGGATGCCGATGAGCGCAAGCGCGAACATGCGTGGTTCATCGCCTTCGCGCCCGCCGATGATCCGAAGATCGCCATCTCGGTCTTGGTGGAAAACGGGGGTTTCGGCGCCTCGGCGGCGGCGCCCATCGCGCGCAAAGTGCTCGACGCCTATCTTCTGGGCGACGAGGCGCCCGCGGATCCGCAAAAAGCCATCCCGCCGCGCGAGGCCACTGCCGGCGGCCCGGCTACCTGAGCCCGGCTACCTGTGGAGTTGCGCCCTCGGCCCGCTATTCGGTGCGGTGACCGAGTGCATAATTGACGGTGATGCCCACCTGACGGGGATCCCCGCAGCTGTAAAAAGGCTTGGTTGGGAAAGTTCGGCGGGATATCCCCAAAATAAAATCCCTGCTGAGCGTAGCGGGCGTCGAAAAGATTGCGGACCCACAGGCTCGTGGTCCAGGAGCCCTGTTTATAGCCGACGCGCAGATTCTCGAGATTGTAGGCGCTCGAGGCCTGCGCATCGCTGGTGTAGTAGTAGAAGCTGCCGATGGCCGAGGCATCCAGCCGCGCGAACCAGCCGGCCGGATGATGGTATTCCAGCGCCGCCGACAGCTTGTAGCCGGGCGCGAACGGCTGTGCGCGCCCGTCGATGTCGAGACCGGCGAACACACCGGACACACCGAGATAGCGAGTGCGCAGCAGCGAGAGGCTGCCCGAAATCTGCCAGCGGCTGCTCAGGCGGTAGGCGGCCTCGCCTTCCAGGCCGTAGTTCTCGCCGTTGCTGGCGTTCTGCGTGTAGAACACATAGTTCAAGGGGTTGTTCTGCTGCAGCTGCTCGGACAGATACACCTGCATGTTTTGGCGCCGCATGTAGAACACATCCGATTGCAGCTGCAGCGGGCTGTCGGCCTGCGCATATTTCAGGCCGGTCTCGAGGCTCCAGAGCGACTCGGGACCGAAGCTGCGCTGTTCGGACAGAATTCCCGAGCCGATGTTGAAGCCGCCGCCCTTGTAGCCGCGAGCCAGCGTCACGTATAAATGCTCACCGTCGCCCACGGCGCTTTCCCAGGAGAGATTGCCGCCGACCATGTGATTGGTCTGGTCGGAAACGGGGTCTGCACATCGGCGCTGTCGCCGTAGTGCGCCTCGCGCTGCTCCAATCGCAAGCCGCCCGACAGCACGCTGCGCGCGCCGACATTCGCTTCCAGCGAACCGTACAGCGCCACATTGGTCGCGCTGTACTTGCTGTCCAGGCCGCTGCTGCCCGCGCCCGGGCCGCCGTCCGGACCGGCGTCATAGGCGTCCCAGGTGAACACCTGATGGTCGGACTCGGTCAGGCGCAGTGCATACAGCCCCGCCAGCCAGCGAACGCGTCCGAACAGCGCATTCGACGGATCGCCGATCAGCCGCACATCTTCGGCCAGGGTGCGGCGATTGCGGTTGTCGCTTTGAAAATAATCATAGGGTGCATAGCCGGTGGTGGCGACCCAGAACGCATCGTTGCCCCAATCGCCGTCGAACGAATAGGTGATCTTGGAATTCGCGGTGCTCGTGACGCTGCGCAATTCGCCGACGCCGGCGATCGAATCGCTCAGCCGCAACGCCGCGCCGTTGGAGAGCTGCGCATCGCGGCCGGGCTCGTTCGAATAAGTCGTGTAGGTGTTGTAGATCGACCAGGCATCGTAGCCATTGTCGATATTCACGTGCATCAGCGTCAGATCCGCCCGCAGGTCGTCGGTGATCTGCCAGCGCAGCTTGCCGCGCAGCGTGCCCTCATCGTATCCATTGGTGGAATTTTCATCCAAGTAGGCGTTGTGGCGGAAGCCGTCGCTCAGGTATTGCTGGGCGACCAGGCGCCAGCCGGCGCTGCCTCCGGCAAAGCCGTCGCCGACGGCGAGGCCGGCGGCGCGCGTATCGTAGTCGGCGCCGGTGATTTCGCTGTTCAGCTCGAAATCGGTGCCGGGATCGACGGTGCGCACGCTGATCAATCCGGCCAGCGCGTTGGCGCCGTAGGTCGTGCCCTGCGGTCCGCGCAGCACCTCGATCTGCTGGGTGTCGAACAGCGTGGCGGGCATGCCGACCCCGGAGAAATCGATGTCATCGATCAGAAAGCCGACCGACGGATTGGGCGCGCCCTGGTACTGCTCCACCTCGCCGATGCCGCGGAGCTGAAAGAAGCGCGGCCGCGAGGTTCCGGCCGCCCAGTTCAGGTCGGGGATCAGCCCCAGCACGTCCTCGAAATGCTGCACGCCGGCGCCCTGCAGAGTGTCGCGGTCGAGCACGGTCACGCTCTGCGGTAGCTCCGCGACGCTGGTCGAGCGCAGCGTGGCGGTGACCACGATCTCCTCGAGAGTGTCGTCGGCGGCCGGCCGCCGGTCGCGCGATCAGAACATAGGCCGTCAGCAGCCCATAGCATAGCCATTGAGAGTTCATTCACCTGCTCCCTACGCCGGTACTAACCGGATCAGGTTCAACGGGTTCGCCGGTTCACCGGCATCTCAGGCCCATCAAGGCCACCCCAAGGTTCAAGTGTCGAACTATCGGCCAAGCGGCCGGCTTTTTCAAGACCGGCGCGGATGTCCCGGCGCGGATGTCGCCACCCGCGCCGGCGTGCAGCATCCGACGAGTTCAGTGTCCGGCGAGTTGCCTGATCGACCCGAGCAGACCGCCAAGGATCAGAATGGCCACGGGCAACGCAGTCAGTACGTAGCCGACTTCGCGCTTCTTCGGGTCCTTCACATAGGTCATGGCGTAGATTTCCCGGCCGATCAGATAGATCACACCCAGCGCCGCGGCGACGAGCGGGTTGTAGTAATGGCTGAAGAGATACAGCCCGGGCAAAAATCCGATCAACTGCTCCAGGGTATTTTGCTGGACGCGAAAATACCGCTCAAAGATCTCATTTCCGGTGATGGCCGGCGCCTTGACTCCGTAGCGCCCGCGCGCTCTGGCGACTTTGAACCCGAATACCATGAATTGCAGAAGTGCGAGCGCAGTCACAATGTCGACATAAGCCATGGATGTTCCCTCCCTGTTGAGGGATTCTAGCACTCCGGTTCAGGCGGCTTTCCGTCAAGCTATGGGACATATGAGCTCACCCCGCAAATCCACCCGCAACGGTACTCGTGGCTATGCCCACCTGGTCGAGGTCGACGTGCCCGTGACCCGGGTCTGGCGCGCGCTGACCGATCCGGGCCTGATTCGCATCTGGTCCGGCCAGGAAGCGGAGATCGATCCTCGCAAGGGCGGTATGTATCGCCTGGGCGGGCGCAACGCCGACGGCCGTGAGGCGCACATCGATATCTTCGAGGTGAATCGGCGCCTGCGGCTGATCTATCTGAAGGGCGGCAATTGGCCGCCCGGCGACAGCGCGGTGGTCGACGACTTCATACTGGATGTGCGCAAGGGCGAGGGCACCACCTCGCTGCGGTTGCTGGGCTCGGGGGTGCCGGAGTCCGCAGCCTGGGACAAGACCTACGTGCGCATGCGCTTGGGCTGGGAGCGCCTCATGGCGCGCATCAAAGTGACGCTCGAGAGTCCGCCGGTCCCCAAAAAGCCCGTGCCCGCCCCTCCCAAGGACCCGCCTCTGCCCGGCCTCGATTATTGACGGCCCGTCGGCCCCGTACTACCTTCGCAATCTCATGCTCGGGTTTTCTCATACGCGCAAGCATCGTTGCGCTGGGTTTATGGCTGGCGACCGTGTGGGTCAGCGGCGTCTCCATCGACACGCCCGCCACCTTGATTCTGGCCGGCGTGCTGCTGGGCATCGTCAATTCCATCATTCGGCCCATCGCCATCGTGCTGACTCTGCCGATGACCATCCTCACTCTCGGCCTGTTCTTGCTGGTCATCAACGCCGGCATGGTGGCTCTGGTGGCGTGGATGCTGCCCGGCATGCATGTGGCGGGCTTCTGGTCCGCATTCTGGACCGCCGTGCTGGTGAGCTTGGTCAGCTTCGTCGGCTCATGGTTCGTCGGCGGCAAGGGCAAGGTCGAAGTGATCGTGAAGCGCCGCTGACACCGCGCCGTCGGCGCCGTTCGGGGGCCGGCCGGCCACCGGGTCTTCGGTTCACTGGGTCTTCGGTTCGGCGAGAGTCTTCGGATCGGTGAGGCTGCCGCCGGGCAGCGTCAAAATGCTCACGCCGACGATGATGATCACCATGCCGGCGAGCTGCGCCGCGGATAAATGCTCGTGCAGAAATTGCCAGCCGAGGAACGCGGCAATCGCGGGATTCACGTAGCCGTAGGTCCCGATCAAGGCGGGCGCGGCATTGAGACTCAGCCAGCCATAGGCGGTGTACGCCAGGCAGGAACTGAAGAAGGTGAGGTAAAACAGAGCGATCAATCCGGAGGTGTCCGGCACCCACCGCGCCGCATCGCCGTGGGCGATGGCGACTCCGAGCAGCATCAGTCCCCCCATGAGCATCTGCAGCGCCATGAACATGAGCGAACTCAAATGAGTATCGATGCTGCGGTAGTACAAGGTGCCCAACGACCACGACAGGCAGCCCGTCAATATGCCGGCTTGCGCAAGCGAGCTCTGGGTGCTCAAGGGTCCCTTGGGAATCAGCATCAGCACGACGCCCAGAAATCCGATCACCAAACCCAGGATGGCCCAGCCGGTCAAGGGGTGGCCGCGCTTCCCGAACACGCCGAGGCCCGCGATCCAGAACGCGGGCGTACTGTTGAGCAGTGCCGATTGATTGCTCGGAATGAATTGAATGGCCCACATATTGAGGCCGTTGCTGACCAGCACCATGAAAAAGCCGGTGATGATGACGTGGCGCCACTCGATGGGACGCGCGGGCCAGGGGCTGCCGCCCCAGAACCTCGCGGTGAGCGCGAGCAGGATGCCCGCCGTGACGAAGCGAATCCCGGAAAACAGTGCCGGGGGCAGGTTGGCGACGGCGATCTTGCTGAACAAAAAGCTCGAGCCCCAGACGAGATAAACGGTGCTGAGACACACCATGAGCTTTGCCGGATGACGAGCGGCGTCCCTGCGGCTGCCGCTCACCTCGAAGTCTGCCTCGACACCCCCGTCATCGTGCGGCGGTAGAGCAGACCGATGAGCACGAGGAAAATGACTGCCCCGCCGATCAACGCCGGGGTCTCAAAGCCCTCTCCGACGAGGGCGAAGGGGGCATTCTGGCCGGATGCCACGACGATGCCGGCATACAGCACACCGAACAAGCTCTCGCCGACGATCATTCCGGTCGCCATCAGCACTCCCATGCGCCTGGCAAACGCAGGTCTCGCCGTGCCATCGGCCCAGCGATCATAGTAGTAGCCGGTCACCGCCCCGATCACCACGGGCAGGGTGGCTCCCATCGGCAAATAGATGCCTAAGCCGATCGCCAGCGGCGGCAGCCGCATTCGCCCGGTGCGGCCCAGCAGCGCATCGGCGGCAATGAGAAACACGCCCAGCAATGCGCCGTAGCCGAGCATGCGCAGATTCAGATGGCCCCCCAGCACTCCTTGCGCCAAGGCTGAAATCAGCGCTGCCTGCGGCGCCGCCAGGGCCTTGGGGCCGGCGCCGGCGGAGCCGGCGAATCCATAAGCGCTGTTCAACAGGCTGAGCACGGGCGGGATCACCAACGATCCGAAGATCACGCCAAAAACCAGCGCGACCTGCTGCCGCCACGGTGTCGCGCCGACGAGCTGGCCGGTCTTCAGGTCCTGCAAGTTGTCGTTCGAGATGGTCGCGATGCCGAACACGATGCCGGTGGCGAATAGCGCATAGGCGACCATGGCGCTGGATTGACCGGGATCCGTGCTGCGGCCGATAACGGCCATGAGCATGAATGCCGCGGCGACGACGGCCAGAATGCCCACGCCCGAGACCGGACTGTTCGAGGCGCCGATCAGCCCGGCCATGTAACCGGTGATCGATGCGATCACCACACCGGCCACCAGCACGAAGACCAGCGTGACGGCGATCAGAACGGGCGCGTGCGCCGCCAATGGGCCGCCGGCGATGAACCGCCACAGCAGCAGTGCAATCAGCGCCAGCGTCACGGCCGTTACGCCGCCGACGATCTTGATCGGCAGATCGCGCTCCACGAGCGGCAGCACGTGGCCGTGCACGGCCCGTGCGCTCGATGCGGCCATGGCCGAGCGCAGGCCGGCGATGATGGGGCCGAGAATTCTGGAAAATGTCCATAGTGCCGCCACACCGATGACGCCTGCACCCAAAAATCGAATATCGGTGCGGAACACCGCCAGCGCCACGTGTTGTGCCGACTCCGCCGCCGCTGTCCCGCCGGTCAGCATGGGCACCACGATGCCCCAGCCGATGACGATGCCGGCGAACATCGCCATGCCCACCGAAATGCCCACCAGATGTCCGACGCCCACCAGCGCCATGGAGAGGCTGGCTGATACGCCGGTAGCGCCTGCGCCGACGCGGAAGTAGACGGCGGCCTCGTCGACCACCAGCCTGGTTTGACTCAGGGCAAAAAAGGCGGCCGACACCACCGAGTTGACCATGATGGCCGCCAGTCCCTGGCGACTCTCCTCATTTCCCCCGCGCGACTGGTCGCCCACCAGAAGCACCTCGGCGGCGGCAACCCCTTCCGGGTAGGGCAAGTCGCTGTTGACGACGAGGGCGCGCCGCAGCGGCACGGAGAACATGACCCCGAGGATTCCACCCAAGCCCGTGGCCGCCATGGTGATCCAGTACGGGAAACCGTGCCACCAGCCGATCATGACGAGGCCCGGCAGCACAAAGATGATTGCCGCCAGCGTACCGGCGGCGCTCGCCACGGTCTGCACGATGTTGTTTTCAAAAATGCTCGAGGACTTGAACAGCCGCAAGACCGCCATGGAAATCACCGCGGCCGGAATCGACGTGGCGAAGGTCAGGCCGACCTTGAGTCCGAGGTAGACATTGGCAGCCGTGAAAGCGAGGGTGATCAGGCCGCCCAACAGGATGGCACGGACGGTCAGCTCGGCCATGCCGTGATCCTCGTTCATTTCACGCTCCCCATGAGTTTTTTCACGGGATGGCTGAGGATCAGGAGCGCAGCGCCCAAGCCCACCGCGAAGTAAACGATATGCATGTACTGTCCGGGCATGGCGGCGACATTATTGGCGTCGAACTCGCCGGCGATCAATCCCGCCACGAGATTGCCCAGGGACAGGGACAGGAACCACATTCCCATCATCTGTCCCACGAAGCGCTTTGGAGACAATTTCGTGAAGTAGCTCAAGCCCACGGGACTCAAGCAAAGCTCGCCGAAGGTATGCAGCAGGTACGTCATGATCAACCAGTACGGCAGCACCTTCGACCCCGAGGCAACGATGGCCGCCGCCGCCGCCATGACGAGGAACCCCGAGCCCATCAACATGACGCCGATGGCGAACTTCGCCGGCGCCGAAGGATTGAGATTGCGCTTCGCCAAGGCGATCCACAGCCACGCGAAGAATGGCGCAAACAGGATGATGTACGCGGAATTCAGCGACTGGAACCAACTCGCGGGAGCGACGAAGTGCAGCCACTCCACGCTCCGATCCGTGTATCGCTCCGCAAATAGGCTCAAGCTCGAACCAGCCTGCTCGTAGCCCGAAAAGAACAATGCGCTGCCGAAGAACAAAACCACCATCACCAACCCGTGCCGGCGTTCTTCGGCGTTGAGGCCCGCGGCGATGAAGTAGTACAAAAAATACAGCACGGCCATGGCGGCGATCACATAGGTGACGATTTTCGCCAAACCGACTGCGTTCACGGGAATCCAGCCGAAGCTCACCGCCGACAGCACCAGCGCGGACAGGCCGACTGCCACCCATAAGTACAGCCATTGCAGCGCCACCTTTCTCCCCGTACCGGTGAAAGTGCCGGCGGTGCCCAAATGCCGTCTCGTCAAACAAAACTGCAGTACGCCGACGGCCATGAAGAACGCGGCCGCCGCGAACCCCGCGCGAAGACCGAAGTACAATTGAGCCGCACCGGTGACAAAGGGTCCCAGCAGTCCGCCGACATTGATTCCCATATAGAAAACCGTAAAACCGGAATCGAGCCGCGCGCCGCCCTCCGGATACAGGTCGGCAACGATTGCGCTGGCGTTGGGCTTCAGCAGTCCCACACCGAGCACGATCACCACCAAGCCGATGTAAAATCCACGCGGACTGGTGGACATGGCCAGCAGGGCATTGCCGAGGGAAATGGCTATGCCGCCGGCGAGCACGGCGCGCTGGGCACCGATCAGTCTGTCCGCGATCCAGCCGCCGGGCAGCGCCGCCAGATAGGTGGAGGCCGTGTACAACCCGTAGATCGCCGTGGCCGTCTTATCGTCGATGCCGAGGCCGCCGTTCGAGACCGCGGCGACCAAGAACAGCACCAGCACGGCGCGCATGCCGTAGTAGGTGAACCGCTCCCACATTTCCGTGAAGAACAGCGTGGCGAGGCCACGCGGATGCCCGAAAAAGGTGGAACTCAAATCAGGCTCCGGCGTTGCGCTCGGCCTGCTCCGCTTCTTCTTTGGCCCGTGCCGCTATTTTATCTTTGAGTAATAGTCCGGCCATGATGATCCCTATTTCGTAGAGAAAGTACATCGGTACCGCCATCGCGCTCTGCGACACCGCGTCCGGCGGCGTCACGAAGGCGGCAAAGATGAATATCCCGAGTAGCACGAAACCGCGATTCTTCTTCAGTGTCGCTGAGTCTTACGAATCCCGTCCAAACCAATAATACAGTAGCCACCGGAACTTCGAAGGCCAAACCGAAGCAGAGCAGCAGGACCATCACGAAATCCAGATAGCTGCCCATGTCGGTCATCATCTGCACGCCATGAGGCGTGGTGGCGACGAAGAAGCTCAGCATGACGGGAAAAACCAGCGTAGTAGGCGAATGCGGCGCCCAGGTAGAACAACAGCGACGCTGGATATGAGCAGCGGCACGGCCAGCTTTTTCTCATGTTTGTACAGCCCGGGCGCGACGAATGCCCATGCCTGGTACAGCACGTAGGGCATGGCCAGACCGACGGCGAGCAGCAATGCCAGCTTGAACGGCACCGTGAAAGGAGCCACCACGCTGGTCGCGATCAAGGTCGCGCCCGCGGGGAAGTTTGTGAATCAGGGGATCGGCCACGAAGGTGAACAGCTGGTTCATGTACATGGCGCAGGGAATGAAGCAGATGCCCACCGCCAACATCGCCTTGAGCAGGCGATCGCGCAGCTCCAACAAATGCGAGATCAGAGTCCCTTCGGCGAGTTCGCCCGGTTCACCCGGCTCACTCATGGGGTGGTTTGGGCGCGGCTACGGGCGGATCGGCTGCGTGCATGGCAGCCGGGGTGGTGGCGGAGGGCGGCAGTCCGCCGAAGACCGGATCGGGCTCGCGCGGCGCCGGCGGAGGTGCATCAGCCGCCGGCACGGCAGCGGATGCAGGATCGACGGCCGGCGGAGGAGCAATGGACTGCGGAGGAGCAATGGACTGCGGGTATGAAGAATCGACGGTCGACTTGTTCTGGGTTTTCAGCAGTTCTTCGGCGTTGACTTCACGCTCCAATTGCTCGCTCAACTGGCGCGCCATGGCGCGCGCGCGTCCCATCCAATTGCCGACCTGGCGCGCAACCTTGGGCAGGCGCTCCGGGCCCAACACGACGAGTGCTATGGCCGAGGTGAGCAGTATCTCCGAGAACCCGACATCAAGCATGCGGCATCAGGCGTTGGATTTCGGGGGAGTCTTCACTTCGGCCTCGCGCGGCGCCGCGCCGGCCTCGAAGTCCGCGTCCTTCTCCTGCTTGAGCTGCTTCACTTTCTCTTCCGATTCGCCGTCGTTCATGGCTTGCTTGAAGCCTTTGACCGCCGCGCCCAAATCCGACCCGATCGTACGCAAGCGCTTGGTGCCGAATATCACCAAGGCGATGGCCAAAATGACCAGTAGCATTTTTGAATCGAACATGTCGCTTCTCCGGTACCGGGATAAACCTAAAGGGCGTCAATGATACGCCAAAGGGATTATGACATTGGACCGCGCGTCCTCGATGCGTGTTCGGTCGCATTTGAGTTTTTCTGCCAAATTAACTCTCCAGCCAGAAGGTCACCGGGCCGTCGTTGGCCAGGGATATCCGCATATGGGCGCCGAAAACGCCTGTTTCGACGCGGCGGTGCCGGGTACGGGCCGCCTGCGCCAGAACATCGAACAATCGCCGCCCTTGGTCCGGGGGCGCGGCGGTGGAGAAGCCGGGTCTCAAGCCCTTATGCGTGTCGGCGGCCAAGGTGAATTGCGGCACCAGCAGCAAATCGCCTTCGGTTTGCGCCAGGCTCAGGTTCATTTTGCCCGCCTCGTCCGCGAATACGCGGTAGTGCAGCAGGCGATCGAGCAACCGCACGGCGGAAGCCTCGCTGTCGGCCGGGCGAACCCCCACCAGAACCAGCAGTCCGGGGCCTATGGATGCCACCCTCTGGCCATCGATATCGACACCGGCTTCCGTGACGCGCTGCAATAGTCCAATCACAGTAAAGCCATGCCATTCACTGGCTTATAGACGCCTGGCCGATTTCGCTGCCGTGACCTGCTGGTCGGAGGTCAGGTCGACCGCCGCCGCCGCCCCGCCGAGCCTTTGGGATGCTTTTTCGATACCGTCAACGAGGCGCAATTGCATGTCCTTGCGATGCAATCCGGGCGCAATGGGCGGCAGTATTTCCAACGTGATGACTCCCGGCGGGCGCAAAAATCTTCGCCGCGGCCAGAGAAGACCGGAGTTCAACGCCACCGGCACGAAGGCGCCGCCGATGGCGTGGTAGAGGTGGCTCACGCCGGTTTTATAGGCGGCGATTTGACCCACCACCCCGCGGGTGCCCTCCGGAAACACGACGACCTGCTGGCCGCGAGACCAGGCCGCCAGGGTGCCCTGAATCATGCTGTCGAGTGCGGCCTTACCGCTCCCGCGGTTGATCGGGATGCAGCCCATCCGCAGCAGCGTCCAGCCGAAGAAGGGAATACGCGCCAGTTCGCTTTTGAAGACGAATACCGGCTCAGGAAATACCGCGAACATGGCAAAGGTGTCCCAGGTGGACTGATGCTTCATCGCGATGACGCAGCCGCCCTCCGGCAAGTGCTCCCGGCCTTTCACCTCGTACGACACCCCGCAGACGATTTCATAGACTTTGAGCCATGCGCGTGACCACCATCTGGCAAAGGCCGCCGATTTCCGCGGCCTGAGCAATGCGATCAGCATCGCGACGATCGAACACACCGCGGTGAACACGTACAAAAAGACGTTAAAGACCAGCGAGCGCAGGAATAGCATAGGTGCCGCAAGGATATTCGTTGAATGGCGGGCAATCCATCGGCTCTTGGGGAAGGTATTCGAAGCCAGGCGGGGGCGCTCACCCGCTTCGTTTCTCTGCCCACTTTTTATCAATTATTGCGCTAAAATTAGCATATATAATCCACTATTTCATAATTATCCAGGAAGTGGTGGAAACTACCTGAGATGTAGGGGATGGGGATTTTTTGTGGAAAATACCAGCGACACAGGCGCTAAATCCATCAAAAAGTGGAATATTCATATCGTCAGCCGATTTCCACGATACGCATACGCGCTAAGTAACGGCGCTATTTCCGCCACAAAGTGGGGGTGAACAACACCAAAATGGTGAAAACCTCCAAGCGGCCGAGCAGCATGGCGGCCGAGCAGACCCAGGTCTGGAAATCGCTGAGCACCCCATAGTTGCTTCCCGGACCCACCAGCCCCAAGCCGGGGCCCGCATTGTTGATGCAGGCGATGATGGACGACAGGGAGGTCATGAAATCCAGGCCGCTCGCCAGCTGCACGAAGATCAGCGTCACGATGCTCATGAAGTAGAGGAACACGAAGGCCAGCACCGCGAACACCACGCGGTTGGCGATCACCGTGCCGCCGACCTTGAGCGGCCGCACCATGTTCGGGTGCACCAGCTGATTCAGCTCGCGATGCGCCTGCTTGGCGAGCACCAGGGTGCGGATCATCTTGATGCCGCCGCCGGTGGATCCCGAGCTCGCCACGATGCAGCTCAGGAACATCATCCACATGGGCGCGAATATCGGCCAGCGCGAATAATCCTGGGTGTGCAGGCCGCTGTCGGTTGCGATCGACACCACATTGAAAATCGAATAGCGCAGCGCCGTCGGATAGTCGGGATAGCTGCCCTTGAAGTACAAGAACAAGGATATGCCGATGCAGCTCGCGACGAGCACGCCCAGGATCGCCTTCGCTTCGGCGTCCCGAAAATAGGCCCACACCCCGCGCTGGCTCCAGGCCAGAAAGTGAGTCGCGAAATTGAGGGCCGCCAGGATCTGAAATACGGTCAGCACCATCTCGATGGGCAATGAATTGAAATGCCCGATGCTGGCGTCGTAGGTGGAGAAGCCGCCGAGCGACAGCGCCGAGAATCCATGGCAGACGGCATCGAAAGTACTCATCCCGGCGAGCTTCAGGCACACGATGCAGGCCACCGTCAGTCCGGCATACACCGCCCACAGCAGCTTGGCGGTCTGTCCGATGCGCGGCGTGAGCTTGCTGTCCTTCATCGGCCCCGGCATCTCGGCGCGATAGATCTGCATGCCGCCGACCCCGAGCATGGGCAGGATGGCCACGGCGAGCACGATGATGCCCATGCCTCCCAGCCAGCTCAGCAAATGGCGCCATAGGTTGATCGAACGGGGCAGGTACTCGAGCCCCGACAGCACCGTGCCGCCGGTGGTCGTCAAGCCGGACGCCGCCTCGAAGTAGGCTTTGGTGAAATTGATGGGCAAGAAATGCCACAGCGGAAATCCGGCCACCGCCGGCAGAGCCACCCAGGTCAGCGCCACCAGCATCAAGCCGTCCCGGGTCTTCAGTTCGCGCTTGAAGCGCCGCGTCGCGAGCCATAGCAGCGCACCGAGAATGAAAGTCGCCAGCGCGGAAATGACGAAGGACCACAGAGCCGGATCGAGTCCCCACACGGCCATCACCAGGGGTGCGAGCATGGTCACGGCGAATACCATCATGACCAGGGCAAAGACGTGCGCGACCGGCAGTAGAATGTCTTTCACAAGAAAGAGGCGGAGCCTTGGAAGAGTTTTTCGACGGCCTCGATATGACGGCGATCCGTCAAGAAGAGGATCAAGTGATCGTCGGGCTGCACGGTGGTGTCGTGATGGGCGATGATGACGTCCTCGCCGCGGACCACGGCGCCCAAGGTGGTCCCCTCCGGCAGGGAGATATCTTCGATACGGCGCCCGATGACCTTGGAGCTGTCGGCGTCGCCGTGCACCACCACTTCGAGCGCTTCGGCCGCGCCGCGGCGCAGCGAATGCACGCGCACCACGTCGCCGCGCCGTACATGCGCCAGGAGGGAGCCGATGGTCACGGTCTGCGGCGAGATGGCCACATCGATGGAACCGCTTTCGATCAATTCGGCGTACGAGGGCTTGTTGATCAGGGCCATGACCTTGTGAGCACCCAAGCGCTTGGCGAGCATGGCGGAGAGAATATTCGCCTCCTCCGAGTTCGTCAGCGCGGCGAAGACATCCGCGCTGTCGATGTTCTCTTCGAGCAGCAATTCCTCGTCGGCCGCATCGCCGTGCAGGACGGTGGTGCTGTTCAATTGCTCCGACACCTTCCTCGCCCGCCTGCCGTCGCGCTCGATGAGCTTTACCTGGTTCTTGTCTTCCAGCTCGCTCGCCAAACGCACGCCGATGTTGCCGCCGCCGGCAATGACCACGCGGCGCGCCGGCGCTTCTTCGCGGCGCATCTCCTTCATGACGACGCGGATATCCTGGCGCGCGGCCAGAAAAAATACCTCGTCGCCGTCCTCGACGACGGTGTCGCCCTCGGGCTTGACGCTCTTGCCGGCGCGGTAAATGGCGGCGACCCGGGCGTCCGCCGTGGGAATGTGCTCCCGCAAAGTGCGCAGTGCCTGGCCCACCAGGGGGCCGCCCTGCAAGGCGCGAATGCCCACCAGGCGCACCCGGCCGTCGGCGAAATCCAGCACCTGCAAGGCGCCCGGATAGCGGATCAGGCGCGCGACGTACTCGGTGACCAATTGTTCGGGGCTGATCCAGACGTCCACTGCGATGGCAGTCTCGCCGAACAGCTTGTCCCGCTCGGTGAAGTCGGCGGAGCGTACGCGCGCGATTTTCTTCGGGGTGCGGTACAGCGTCCACGCGATGTGGCAGGCCAGCATGTTGACCTCATCGCTGTTGGTCAGCGCAACGAGGATGTCGGTCGCGGCGATGCCCGCGGCCTCGAGAATGCGCGGGCTGGCCGCGTTGCCGTTCACGGTACGAATGTCGAGGCGATCCTGCAGATCGCGCAAAATCTCCTCGTTCGTGTCGATGACGGTCACGTCATTCGCCTCCTCCCGAGAGAGGTGGTACGCCGCGGTGCGGCCGACTTGCCCTGCGCCCAAAATGATGATTTTCACGAGAAGGTCACTCTACACGAACGAGATTGGCGTAAGACAGCATCAGCCACTTCGTGCCCTGCCTTTCGAAATTGACCTGGACGCGGGCATGCGGGCCATTGCCCTCGAAATTGAGCACCACGCCGTCGCCGAACTTCGCGTGCCGCACCCGGCTGCCCATCCGCATCCCTGATGCGGGCGCCTCTTCCAGGCTGCTGCTGTGCTTGGCGAATACCGGCCTGGACACCTGCAGGCGCGGCCGGATTTCCTCGACCAGCTCGGCCGGCAATTCATTGATGAAACGGGAAGGCTGACCGTAGGTATCCACCCCATAGAGGCGGCGCTGTTCGGCATACGTAATGTAGAGCTGGCGCATGGCCCGAGTCGCGCCGACATAGCAGAGACGGCGTTCCTCCTCGAGACCGGCCAGATCGGCGACCGAGCGCTGATGCGGGAACAGACCGTCTTCCATGCCGGCGAGAAACACCACCGGAAACTCCAAGCCCTTGGCTGAATGCAGAGTCATCATCTGCACACAGTCATCGTAAGGGTCCGCCTGGCCCTCGCCGGATTCCAGCACCGCATGTGCGAGAAAGGACTCGAGGGGCGATAGTTCGGCTTCGGCCTCGGTTTCGGGCGAGAATCCTCGCGCGGCGCTGACGAGCTCGAGCAGGTTCTCGATCCGCCCCTCGCCCCGCTCGCCTTTCTCCTTCTTGAAGTGTTCGATGAGCCCGCTCATTTGGATGACGTGATCGACCTGTTCGTGCAGTTCCAGCCCCCGAACTTCCGAGGCCAGCTTGTCGATCAGCGTCAAAAAAGCCTGCAGCGCCAGGGCGGCTCTTTGCGGCAGCTCCCCTTGCACGCAGCTCAGCGCACCGTTCCACAGCGAGGTGGCGTGGGCTCTCGCATGATCGCGCACGGTGTCCAGGGTCTTCGCGCCGATGCCGCGCACCGGCAAATTCACCACCCGTTCGAAGGAAGTGTCGTCCGCGCGGCTGGCGATGAGGCGCAGGTACGCCAGGGTGTCCTTGATTTCAGCACGCTCGAAGAAGCGCAAGCCGCCGTACACGCGATAAGGCATGCGGGCATTGAGAAAAGCCTCTTCGAACACCCGGGACTGTGCGTTCGAGCGGTACAGCACCGCCGTTTCGCGGCGCGCGCCGCCGTGAGCCACCCATTCGCGGATGCGATTCACGACGAAATCGGCCTCGTCGCGCTCGTTGAAGGCCGCGTACAGCTTGATGCGCTCGCCGTCTTCGCCGCTGGTCCACAGCGTCTTGCCGAGGCGGCCATTGTTGTTCGAGATCAGCGCGTTCGCCGCCTTGAGAATGTTGCCGGTGGAACGATAGTTCTGCTCCAGCTTGTACAGCACCGCCTGCGGGAAATCGCGGCGGAACTGCTGCAGGTTCTCCACGCGAGCGCCGCGCCAGCGATAGATGGATTGGTCGTCGTCGCCCACGACGAAGGGCAGGCCGGCGGGACCCGCCAGCAGCATCAGCCACTGGTACTGAATGGCGTTGGTGTCCTGGAACTCGTCCACCAGCACGTGGCGAAAACGCGTGCGGTAATGCTGCAGCAGGGACGGATTGTCGCGCCATAGCTCGAAGGCGCGCAGCAGCAGCTCGGCGAAATCCACGACTCCGGCGCGCTGGCAGGCCTCTTCGTAGGCCTGGTAGATTCTGATCAGCTGCCGGCGCGTCGGGTCGCCATCGTCCTTGATGTGCTTGGGCCGGTGGCCCTCATCCTTCTGCGCATTGATGAACCAGAGGATTTCGCGGGGTATCCAACGGGTCTCGTCGAGATCGAGCGCCTTGAGGACCTTGCGCAATACCCGGGCCTGATCATCGGAATCCAGGATCTGAAAGCTTTGCGGCAGGCCCGCTTCGCGCCAATGGATGCGCAGCAGCCGGTGGGCCAGTCCATGGAAAGTCCCCAGCCACATGGCGCCGCCCGGCAGCCCGAGCAGGGTCTCGATGCGGCTGCGCATTTCCGCCGCGGCCTTGTTGGTGAAGGTGACCGCGAGAATGCTGTTGGGCGAGGCGCCCTCGACCTGGATCAGCCACGCCACCCGATGCACCAGGACCCGGGTCTTGCCGCTGCCGGCGCCTGCCAACACCAGCGCCGCTCCCAGCGGCGAGGCAACCGCCTGCCGTTGATCGTCGTTGAGGCCGTCGAGAAGGTGTGAAACGTCCATAAGGGCGCGGATTGTACTTTAGCCTGCGCGCCGCGCAGCACCTCGCGGGCAAAGAGCCGCTCAGGCCGTCCGCGTGCGGCCTTCCTCGGCGAATTCGATCAGGGCGAGTACCAGGGAAAGCACTACCGGCCCGGCAATGATGCCGATGGCGCCAAAGGCCGGAATGCCGCCCAGCACGCCGATGAACACCGCCAGCGCCGAAATTCTCGCGCGTCCGGAGATGAGCATGGGCCGCAGCACATTGTCCAGGCCGCCCAGCATCAAGCCCCATCCCAGCATGAATATGCCGTAGCCCCAGCGGCCGTCCATGAACAGCCAGATCGCGGCCGGACCCCATACAAAGGCCGCTCCGCCCACCGGCAACATCGACAGCAAGGCCGCCAGCACGCCGAAGACCACCGGCGAGGGCAGCCCGGCGATGGTGAATCCGATGCCTATCAATATCCCCTGCAAGAGGGCGGTTACGCTGGTGCCCGCAACGATGGCTCGGGTGACGCCGCTCAACTGCCGGAACAGCCGCTCCTTGCGGTCGTCGTCGAGGGGAATGAGCCGTCGCGCCCGGGCCACCATGCCATCGCCGTCGCGCAGGAAAAAGAACAGCAAGAACAGCATGATCGCAAACCCGAGCAATGAGCCCAAGGCCCCCAGAAAAAAGCCGCCGCCGAGACTGGCCGCGCGTTTCAGCACTTCGCGGGTGCCGGAGACCAGCCAAGCCTGAATCTGCTCCGCCGAGATTCCCGTGTGCGCCTCCAGCCATACGTTGACGCGGGCGATCAGCGGAAATTGCCGCAGATCCGACAGCGATTTGATATCGAGCTCCCCCGCGGATTTCTGCAGCTTCTGCAGCAGCGTCGAAATCTGCGTCACGAAATCGATGGACAAAGCGCTCAAGGGCAACAGGATGACGATGGGCGCAAGAACCGTCAGCGTCCCCGCGGCGAGCCCCGTGCCCCTGAATCGGCGCCGCAGGCGCAGATTCAACGGATAGAGCAGGAATGCGAGAAACGCCGCCCAGACCATGGGTCCGATGAAGGGCACGAATATCAGGATCAGCGCATAGCCCAAACCGGCCGCTACAACCAGCGCAAAAATACGCGGATAAAAGCTCGATGGGGTTGGCATCGCGGCATCCTAGCATTCGCCGTTGCGAGGGCGACCGGCTGCCTCCTAAAAATTCTTCGATACGCGTACTATCGCTGATTGGGGTCCATTCGGGTCGATTCGGCGGGTGCGGGAACTCGCCAACGGAAGCTCAATGACAATAATTACCTTAAACAATCAAATGCTTAACGTGGATGCCGAGCCGGACACTCCGCTGCTGTGGGTGCTGCGCGATCACCTCGGCATGACCGGCACCAAATTTGGTTGCGGCATGGCCTTGTGCGGCGCCTGCACCGTGCACATCGACGGTGCCGCGACGCGTTCCTGTGTGCTGCCGCTCGGCGCCGTGGAGGGCAGGTCCATTACGACCATCGAGGGGCTGTCCAAGGACCGCAGCCACGCGGTGCAGAAGGCCTGGCTCGAGATCGATGTACCCCAATGCGGCTACTGTCAGTCCGGACAAATCATGTCCGCGGCGGCGCTTCTGAAGAGCAATCCAAAGCCCAACGATGCCGACATCGACGCGGCCTTGTCCGGCAATATTTGCCGCTGCGGCACCTACCCAAGGATTCGCAAGGCGATTCACCGCGCCGCGGAATTGCTCGAGACGGGCGCGCCGAAGTGAGGCCGCCAGGCGAAGTGAAACCGGCATCTGATCTGAGCCGCCGCGATTTTCTGAACGCGACGGCCACCGTCGGCGGGGGCTTGATACTGGCGCTGACGCTTCCCGGGCGGTCGGGCCAGGCGAGCTCCAAGGCGGCGGCGCACGCGGCCGCTGTGTCCGCCGCGGCCGTACCCGGCGCCGTGGCAGGAGCAGCGCTGCCGGGCAATCAAGTGAATGCCTGGCTGAAAATAGCCCGGGACAATTCCATCACCATCATCGTCGATCGTTCCGAGATGGGCCAGGGCGTGTACACGGCGCTGCCCATGTTGCTGGCCGAGGAATTGAACATCGATTTCGACGCGATCCGAGTCATTGCCGCACCGGTGGGCGATGCCTACATCAGTCCGGGAAACGGCGGACAAATTACCGGCACCAGTAACAGCGTCCAGGAGTCCTGGGACAAGCTGCGTATCGCGGGCGCCACCGCGCGCACCCTGCTGATCTCGGCTGCCGCGAAGCGCTGGCAGGTCGATCCGGCACAGTGCCAGGCGAAGAACGGCACGGTGGTCAACGCCCAAGGCAAGATACTGACCTACGGCGAGCTGGCCGATTCAGCTGCGAAGCTGCCCGTGCCGAAGGACGTGAAATTAAGGGCCAAAAATAACTTCCGGATCATCGGCAAGCCGCAGCCGCGCATCGATACGCCGGGGAAGATCGACGGCAGCGCCGAGTTCGGCATCGACGTCAAACTGCCGGCAATGCTCTACGCGGCGCTCGCCCAAAGCCCCGTGCTGGGCGGCAAGGTCAGGACGGTCGATTCGAGCGCCGCCGAGAAAATGCCCGGCGTGCGCAAGGTGCTGATCACCTCCGGCGGCGTTGCGGTGGTGGCCGATCATTTCTGGCAGGCATTGAAGGCGCGCAAGGCATTGGTCATCGATTGGGACCCGGGCGCCAACGCGCGGCTCGACAACGCCGGCATTCGCGCCCTGCTGAAGAAAACCGCGGCGGCCGGTGCCGGCCTGTCGGCGCGCACGGACGGCGATGTGCGCAAGGCGCTCGAGTCCGCGGCGCAGACTTTGAGCGCCGCCTACTATGTGCCGCTCCTGGCACACGCCTGCCTGGAACCGATGAATTGCACCGCCGATGTCAAAGCCGATGGCTGCGACCTGTACGTGGGCACCCAGGTCCAGCAGATCGCGCAGACCACTGCGGCGACGGCGGCGGGGTTGTCGCCCGCCCAAGTCCGGGTCTACACCACCTTGATCGGGGGCGGTTTCGGCCGGCGTTTGGACATCGATTTCATCCCCGCGGCGGTCGAGGCATCGAAGGCGCTTGGGGTGCCCGTCAAGGTGATCTGGACGCGCGAAGATGACATGACTCACGACACCTATCGGCCGCCCGCGTACGAAGAGGTCAGCGGCGGCCTCGATGCCGCGGGCAAGCTCATTGCCTGGAAATTGCACATCACCAGCCCATCCATCACTGCGCGGATGTTTCCGCCGGTCAAAGGGGTCGATGATTCCGTCGTCGAGGCCGCGGTCAACAATCTCTACGATGTTCCGAATCTGGCCGTGAGCTACTCGCGCCAGGAAATCGGCATCGATGTGGGTTACATGCGCTCCGTGAGCCATTCGCCCAATTGCTTCGTCATCGAAAGCTTCATGGATGAGCTGGCCGCCCTGGCCGGCAAGGACCCCTACGAATTTCGCCTGCAGCATCTCGCCAGGAAGCCGCGCCAGCGGCACGTACTGCAGCTCGCCGCCCAACGCGCCGGATGGGGCAAGGCGCCCGCCGGCCGCTACCAGGGCATTGCGCTGATGGAGGGTTACTCGACACACCTGGCGCAGGTGGCGCAAATCTCCATCATCGGCGGCGACGTCAAGGTGCACCGGATCACCTGCGTCGTCGACTGCGGCCAGATGGTCAATCCGAAGATCGTCGAATCGCAAATGGAAAGCGGGATCGTGTTCGGCCTCTCGGCCGCCCTGTGGGGCGAAGTGACGATAGCCGGCGGCCAAGTGCGGCAAACCAATTTCAACAACTATCGCGTCTTGCGCAACAACGAGCTGCCCGAGCTCGATATCCATCTGGTCGACAGCGACGAAACCCCGGGCGGCATCGGCGAGGCCGCCGTTCCCTTGGTCGCCCCCGCCGTATGCAATGCCATATTTGCCGCCTGCGGAAAGCGGCTGCGGGAATTGCCGATTGCGGGGCAGAAGCTCTCGAAAGTCTAGTTCGATGCGCTGACGTTTCCGCGGAAACGTCGCGCAGAATCGACCGCCGGGGACGAGCCGCCATGGATCAAAGGTTCCCAGTCGGGAGCCCAGATAATCTCAGCTCTTTTTCCCTGGACCGTACTTGGCACTCCACTCTTCGCGCGCTTGTCGGCGTATCTCTTCGAGACTCAATTTGGGAGATTCCTGCTGACGCATCTTCTGCCACTCTATGCGCGCGTTGCGGCGCTCCTCTTCAAGGCTGAATCGTCGCGCGGCGTTGGGTTGCGCGTTTCCGCGGGATGTCGCGAATTCAATTTTCTCCGGACCCACGATATGTTCGAACTGTCGTAAGGGCGGTGGCGGCGGAGGATAGCGTCCCATTTTGGAATTCCAATACGCCCATGAGCGCGGATCGATGATGCCGGGGGGGGCGTGGTCGAGCGCCTCCTTGAAATCTTCGTCCGACACATAACGCCGTATCACGCGCATCTCCTCATGCATCGCATACGTCATCGCGTAGGCCATGAATCGTACGGGATCGGACAGGGATTTTGCGGGTGGTTCAAACCAAATGATTTGCGCGGCGATTGTCGCCGTTTCTTCGTTTAGCGGAATCGCCTTCATATATCTAACCCAAATTCTTCGGACCTGCCTCCGATCATATCGTCCAGGACAGGCAGGCGATCCAGGTCAACTTCTCGCGCAGCCTCTGCCAAGCGTGCTTTAGTATTTTTCGGCAAACTCCGGAGATCTCCGTCTTCGAAATACGATAGCGCCTTCAGAGTAATCTGCGGGTTGAAGGATACGCCATACAACGTTTGCGCTGCCGTCAGAGCCATCGGTAGGCTGATTCCCCCCGCGCCGATCAGTATGTCGAGGTCGATGTAGTCTTTTGCTTCAGGGCGTACTTGTACGACTGCGGCCTTAGTGCCCGCAAGATCAAGTAGCGAAGCAATCTTGAGACCGTTGTCATCACTCATCAGTGGTGGCATGAGGCGTGGCAGATTCGGTACCCCAAAGAACGACACCGCGACTTGACCCCCTCGATTCACGATTGCAGTGAGAGTGTTGCTCTCGCGTTGTCGGATTCGAGCTTGCGCCAGGAAAGGAATCGAAGCCTGAAGCTTTTCGGGGTCGAAAGCACGATTTCCAAAGAAATCGAAATCCACGGATTGCCGATGCCCCAGCTGCAAGGCGATTGCCGTGCCTCCGTACAGCGTAAATTCGTCGGGTACCTGATTGAATTCGTTCCACAGCTGACGTTGAGCTGCCGGGAGAATTTCCAAGTGTGGTGAAAGATTTTTCATGCGCAAAACAGAATTGGCACGAACCCCGAGGAATTCTACTTCATTCCAGGACACAGATGCGGCTCCGAATCCCGGGCGAATTCTCGTCCCGCTCCCCACCACGACGCGAAAGGCAACCGGAACGGCTCCCTCTGCGCGCTGATGATGTACGTCGGCTTAAGGTCCTCCAGACCCCCTGTAAACCGGTCAATATCACTGTGCTGAGGTGCTAGACCTTGAACAAGAAATAATGATCGAGGATCAATGCCGCGAACAGCAGCATCAAGTAGGTGATGGAAAACCGGAAAGTACGAATGGGCAGTTCGGGGCGCAGCCCCCGCTGCAGAGCCAGCACATAGTACAAAAAGCGTGCATTGAGCAGCAGTGCCGACCCCAAGTAGATGAATCCGCTCATGCCGGTGAGATACGGCAGCAGCGTGGTGAGCACCAGCAGGATGGTGTAGAGCACGATTTGCAGCCGGGTGTAGGGGATGCCGTGGGTCACGGGCAGCATGGGAATGCCGGCCTTGGCGTAATCGTCGCGCCGCGCAATGGCCAGGGCCCAGAAATGCGGCGGAGTCCAGGTGAAAATGATCAGGAACAGCAGCAGCGCCTGCGGATCGATGGAGTTGCTGACCGCGGCCCAACCGAGCACGGGCGGCGCGGCGCCGGCGGCGCCGCCGATGACGATGTTTTGGGGCGTGGCGCGCTTCAGCCACATCGTATAAACCATGGCGTAGCCGATCAACGAGCAGAATGTCAGCGCCGCCGTGAGCGGGTTGACGAGCAGTGCCAGGATCAGCATGGATGCAAGTCCGAGCAACCCGGCGAATACCACCGCGTGTCTCTTCTGCAAATGCCCGGTGGGCAGCGGCCGCCGGCGGGTACGTGCCATTTGCTCATCGATGCGGCGGTCGAGCACGTGATTGAAGGCGGCGGCGGACCCGGACGCCAGTGCGATGCCGACGGTACCGAACAACAGAGCGGGCAGCGGCACCATGCCGGGCGAGGCCAGCACCATGCCCACGACCGCGGTGAACACGATCAGCAGGCTCACCTTGGGCTTGGTGAGCTCGAGGAAATCCCGCCATCGGCCGAAACCGACGAGGGCAATGGGCGGGCTATCGGGGAGGGTCGGCACGTTGCAAGGGTACCATGCCGATCGCAGGCGCCGGCCACAGGGCGCGCAGCACCGTGACCATGCTGATGACCAGGAAGGCGGCGCCTGCATTGTGCAGGGTGGCCAGGGCCAAGGGGACGCCCCAGTGCACGGTGGCCACTCCGATGGAAATCTGCAGCGCGACGGCGAAAATCAACAAGCGCCCGGCCAGCGCCAGCCGCCGGCTCTTGGCGCGCGCGGCGATGAGGATTCCCAGGGTGATCAGGATCGAGCCTGCCGTCAACGCGCCCAGGCGATGCGTGAAGTGAATGGCGACGCGCGCGGGATTCGCCAATACGCCCCCTTCGTAATCGATGTCGAGCCCGCGCCACAGAACGAAGGCATTCCGAAAGTCCATCGGCGGCCACCAGGAGTGCTGGCAGGTCGGCAAATCGGGACAGGCCACCGCGGCGTAGTTGGTGCTGGTCCATCCGCCGAGCGCGATTTGCACGATCAATGCGGCAAGACCCACCAGGGCGAATTTACGCAGTGTGGTTTCCCGCTCGGTTAGCTGCCGAGTCGCCGGAGCCAGCGACAGCCACCACAGCAATCCCAACGTGGTGAGGCCGCCGAGCAGGTGCGCCGTGACGATCAGGGGCTTGAGCAGCAAGGTGACCGTCAATGCGCCCAAGGCACCCTGCAGGCACACGACGACGAACAGCAGGGCGGCGGGCAGCAGCGGCTGGTCGCGGTCCCTGCGGAATCGCACCGCCCAGATCAGCAGCACCGTGATGACCGCTCCCAAGGTCGACGCGAAATACCGATGGATCATCTCGTGCAATGCCTTGGCAAAATGCGCGCCGGCCTGGGCCTCGGCATGACCGGCATTCGGATACATATGCCCGTAGCAACCCGGCCAGTCCGGGCACCCCAGGCCCGCATCGGTGAGGCGTACCCAGGCACCGAGCACGACCACGGTCGCGGCCAGCAGAGCGCCCGCCAATGCCAGCCGCCGGAACCAGAACAAACGTCGTTGTGGGTGCATGCCCTAGCCTATGGAGGAAAGCCGCAACAGGCGCTTCATGTCTTCGAGCATGCCCTTGGCTTTTGCGTCGGCCGGATAGGACATCATGAGATTGCCCAGGGGGTCGATCAAGTAGACGCGCGGTGCGTGGGCGTCGCTCGAGCCGCCCGGTCCCGGCAAGAGCGCGAGCAGGGGCGCGGCGGCCGCGCCCGCGCGAATCGTGATCAAGTCCGGGTGCTGCTCGTGCAGGAACTGCGCATCGCAGCATTCGGGGTCGGCGATGAACACGCGCTGCACGCGATCCATGTCGCGATCCAGTGCCAGCCGCACCTGCCGCGTGTCATAGAGGCGGGATCGGCACGCCTCGGCACAGGGCCCGCGTCGACACATACAGGAAAGTCCACTTATGCTCGAGGAAATTGGGGTCGGTGGTCCCCGCGCCCCAGAGGGGCAGGGCCACCGAGGGCAGCGGCCGTGCGGGTTGGATCAACTCGCCTGCATTGACGTGGCCGCCGGGGTGCCAGGTGCCGTGACCGTAGTACAAATAGAAAGCCAGGCCCAAAGGGGCGAAAAACACCAGCGCCAGGACGATCAATAGCCGCCGCTGGCGCCGATCCTGTGCGCTGCGATCCTTGCGTCCCGCTTCCGGGCGTCCCGACTCACCTCGACATCGGTCATGTCGGCTCGCCGGCATCGCGCGGCCGATCAGCGGGCCGCCGCAGGTTGGTGACCACCCATATGACGAGCAAGGTCAGCGCCAAGGCGAACCACTGCACCGCATAGCCGATGTGGCGCACCGGCGGAAACCCGGGCGGCGACCAATGGCGCACGTAGCCGTCGGGCTCGCCGGGGTCGAGCAGCACCAAATCGGTCGCCGTAGTCCAGGAGGTTTCGTGCAAGAGGCGGGCAATTTCATCGCGGCTGGGAAAGGCCGCGACCACGGGATAGGGCGGCGCCAGCGGCGCCTTGGTGCCCATTTGAATGCCGGGACTGGGCATATGATCGGCGCGGCCGCGCACTTGCCGCATGTCGCCGGCAACCGGGATGGAGGGCCGTTCGGCGCGGCTGCCGCCCACAGGGCACCCAGCCGCGATTCACCAGCACCCAGCCGCCGCCCGCGAGCGCGAACGGGGTGATCACGAAGTAGCCGGCGCGCTCGGCCTCGACCATGTTGTCGATCAGGATCTGCCGGCTTTGATCGTAGTGCCCGCTGGCCTCGATATGCCGGTACCGCCTGACGGGCGGTGTGCGTAGATCGATGGGCTGAGCGGTGTCCGTGCCCGCCGCGAATGAATCGAACAAGGCACGCTTCTCGTCGGCACGCCGCAATTGCCAGCGGCCCAGCGACACGAGCAGGGCAATCAGGACGATGGCGAGCAGCGTCGTGAACAGCCGCGGCTCGAAGATGCGAGAACCGATTCTAATCGACACGATATACTATCTTCCATTCAACATCGGTGGGCGGCCGTGGAATTCAAATATCTCGTCATTGCGATGCTGACGCTGATCGTGATCAGCCTCGGAAGAGCCCTGTTCTTCTTGACGAGCCGCAAACCGGAAGACGGCACCAAGATGGTCAAGGCACTGGCCTGGCGCATCGGCCTGTCGGTGGTGCTGTTCGTGCTGCTGATCGTCGCCTACTACAGCGGCTGGATATCGCCGCCGCACGTCACTCCGGGCAGCCGGTAGACCTGTAGCCAGTAGACGAACCTACAGCCAGTAGACGAAGGTAAACAGCCCGAGCCACACCACGTCGACGAAGTGCCAGTACCAAGCGACGGCTTCGAAGCCGAAATGACGCTGCGGCGTGAAATGGCCGTTCATCACCCGGAACCAGATCACCGTCAGCATGATGGCGCCCACCGTGACGTGCAGGCCGTGAAACCCGGTCAGCATGAAAAAGGTCGAGCCGTAAATACCCGTGCCGAGTTGCAGGCCGAGTTCCGTGTAGGCCTCGTGATACTCGTGAGCCTGCAGGCCGACGAAGGTAAAGCCCAGCAAGAAGGTCATCGCCAGGAAAATCTTCAGGCGCGTCCGATGCCCGGTGATCAAGGCGTGGTGCGCGATCGTGACCGTGACGCTGCTGGTGAGCAGGATGGCGGTATTGATGGCCGGCAGTCCCAGCGCCGGAACGGTTTCAAAAGTACCATCGGCGCGCGGGCCCACGGCGGCCGGGCCATTGGTCGGCCAAATGCCGTCGTAGTTGTTCCAGAGCAGCAGCTTGGTGAAGATCTTCACGCCTTCGCCGGACAGCCAGGGAACGGAAAAATTTCGCGCATAGAACAGCGCGCCGAAGAAGGCGGCGAAGAACATCACTTCGGAGAAGATGAACCACATCATTCCCATGCGGAAGGATCGGTCCACCGCCATGTTGTACATGCCTTTCTGATTCTCGCCGATGACGGTGTGGAACCAGAAAACGAACAGCAGAGCCAGCATGACGAAGCCGGGAATCAGGGACCAGGCCGGCAGCCAGTCATTCAGCGTGGCGACGGCGCCCGACATCAGCGTGAATAGCGTTATGGATCCATAGATGGGCCACGGACTGCTGTGAGGGACATAGTACGTATCTGCATCCGCGTGCGCTTGCGCCATGGTTCGATCTCTGTCGTTCGATTCTAAGGGGTGAATGAAAACATTAGTTTAAAACGTTTGCCTAGGGCCGTGTTGCCGATTGCGTCGTATCGTAGATGGTGTACGCCAGAGTGAGCTTGTCCACATTGATGGGCAATTGAGGGTCCACGATGAACCGCACCGGCATCTCCCGCCCCTCTCCCGCCGCAAATTTCTGCGGGCTGAAGCAAAAGCACTCGGTCTTGTGAAAATACTTCGCCGTGCCGGTCGGGGAGATGCTCGGAACCGCCTGCGCCACGGCGGCCGCATTGGTCAGATTCTTGCCGTAGAAATCGGCCTCGTAGAGCTTTCCCGGATGAATCCGCATCGACGCCACCTTGGGCCGGAAATCGAAGCTGCCCACCGTCGCGGGTTCGGCCATGAACTCGATGGTCACTTCCCGGTTGGGATCCACCGCCTCTCGGACCACCGATTTGCCGGCCTTGGCTTCCGCATTGCCGATGCCGGCGGCTCTGCAGAAGACGTCGTACATGGGCACCAGCGCCCAGCCGAAGGCGAAACTGCCGGCGGTCATGATGAGCAGTCCCTTGACCAGCTTGCGGTTGGCGAGCTTTTTCGGGTCGAGCGGATCCATCAGTGGTGACTGCGGTACACCAGCAATGCGATGAAAGCAAAATACAGCGCCGCCGCCAGGATCCCGAGCCCCAACGCGCCATTGCGGATGCGCCGTCTCAGCGAGGAGTCCAAAACCCGCGTCTCGCTCGTGCTCATTGAATCTCGGGGGCCGTGCTGAAGCTGTGGTACGGCGCCGGCGACGGCAGGGTCCACTCGAGGCCGGTGGGATGCGTTCCCTCCCAAACGATGGCAGAGGCTTTCTTGCCGCCGCGCGCGCACTGGATGATCACGATGACGAACAGAATCTGCGAGAGCCCGAACGCGAAGCCGCCGATGGAGGACACCATGTTCCAGTCGGTGAACTGCACCGCGTAATCCGGTATGCGCCGCGGCATGCCCGCGAGCCCCAGGAAATGCTGCGGGAAAGAACAAGACATTGACGAAAATCGCCGACAGCCAGAAATGCGTCTTGGCCAGAGTCATGTTGTACATATGGCCGGTCCACTTCGGCAGCCAGTAGTACACCCCGGCCATGATCCCGAATACGGCGCCCGGCACCAGCACGTAGTGAAAGTGCGCGACCACGAAATAGGTCTGGTTGTATTGGAAGTCCGCCGGGACGATGGCGAGCATCAGTCCGGAAAAGCCGCCGATGGAGAACAGGAACAGGAAGGCGACCGCGAACAGCATGGGAGGCTCGAAGGACAGGGATCCGCGCCACATCGTCGCCGTCCAGTTGAACACCTTCACTCCCGTCGGCACCGCGATCAGCATGGTCGACATCATGTAGAACAGCTGCGCCGCCTCGGGCATGCCGTCCGCGAACATATGGTGCCCCCATACGATGAAGGACAGAAATGCAATCGAGGCGATGGCGTAGATCATCGAGGTTGCGCCGAACAGCGGCTTGCGCGAGAAGGTCGGCAGAATCTCCGAGATGATGCCGAAGGCCGGCAGAATCATGATGTAGACCTCGGGGTGCCCGAAGAACCAGAAAACGTGTTCGAACATGATCGGATCGCCGCCGCCGCCCGCATTGAAGAAGCTGGTGCCGAAGAAATGATCGGTGAGCAGCATGGTCACCGCGCCCGCCAGCACCGGCATGACGGCGATCAGCAGGTACGCGGTAATCAGCCAGGACCAGGCGAACAGCGGCATCTTCAGCAAAGTCATGCCGGGAGCCCGCATGTTCATGATGGTCACGATGACGTTGATCGCGCCCATGATCGAGGAGGCGCCCATCATGTGAATCGCAAAGATCAGCATGGGAAAGCTATCTCCGCTCTGCTCGGACAGCGGCGGATAGAGGGTCCAACCACCCGCGACGGAGCCGCCGGGGACGAACAGCGTGGACAACAACAGGGTGAATGCAAACGGCAGAATCCAGAAGCTGAAATTGTTCATGCGCGGCAGCGCCATGTCCGGCGCGCCGACCTGCATGGGAATCATCCAGTTGGCGAGGCCGACGAATGCCGGCATCACGGCGCCGAAAATCATGACCAGCGCATGCGTGGTGGTCATTTCATTGAAGAACCCCGGATCGACCAGCTGCAGGCCGGGCTGAAATAATTCCGCCCGAATCACCATGGCCATCGAGCCGCCGATGAAGAACATGATCAGGCTGAACACCAGGTACATGGTGCCGATGTCTTTGTGATTGGTCGCGAACAGCCACCGTTTGATACCCGTCGCGGGCTGGTCACCGTGGTCGTGGCTAGGGTCGTCGTGGTGAGCGGTGTCGCGTGAGTGGGCATTGGCCATGGTGCAATAGCTCTCTTCTGTAAAGTGCGGTGCTTAATTCGTCGACGTCGACAATACTTGCGCGGAACGCGGCGGATCACCCGCGGGCGCAGCCGCCTGCTTCAGCGCCGCCTTCTGTTCCTCGACCCATTTCTTGAAATCGTCCGGAGTGCGTACATCGACGACGATGGGCATGAAGCCATGGTCGCGCCCGCACAGCGAAGTGCACTGTCCTCGATAGATGCCTTCCTTGCCGGGGTCGACCCTGAACCACAGTTCGTTGACGAAGCCCGGGACGGCGGAGCGCTTGGCGCCGAAATCAGGGACCCACCAGGCGTGGATCACATCCTGAGAGGTCAGCAGCAGGCGAACCTTGGTGCCGCTCGGAATGACCATGGGGTGATCGACTTCCAAGAGATAGTTGGGCACGGTCTTGGGGTCGATGCCCGAATGCAGCTGGCGGGCGAAATTCGAGTCGCGCGCCAGCGTCGAGAAGAAGTTGATCCCCTCGCCCGCATCCATGTATTGATACTGCCATTTCCACTGATAGGCGGTGACGCGGATCGACAGCTCGGAATTGCGCGTGTCCTCCATCATGAGGATGACTCTGGCGGCCGGAATCGCCATCACCACCAGGATCACGACCGGAATGATGGTCCAGATGATCTCCACCTTAGTGCTGTGCACCATGGTGGTGTCGGGTATGGCGCCCTGCGAATGGCGGAAATTCACCAGGGCATAAATCATCACTCCGAATACCACCACGGCGATGCCGACGCAGATCCAGAATACTTCCATGTGCAAGGCGTAGATGTCGTGGCTCAAGCTGGTGACGCCGAGAGGCAGGTTGTAGCCATTCGAGGTGTTGGCCCCGGCCTTGGCAGCCAACCCTAGAGCGGCCAGGCCGAGCGCCCGGGCCCAGGCACCCCCCCTAAATATAAAAGGGGCCGAGTTGCTGTCGTGATTCCCGCCTCTGGTAACGCTCATCTAATTCCGGTCCCCTCTATTCGCAATTTCAAGCGGCGGCGACTCATTCATGCCGCCCACCAAGTAATGTAAACGCTCCGCCAATCGGCATCGGTCTTCCTCTGTGAGGAAACTGCCGACTTCGAAAGCCAGTCCGCGGCTCTCGATGGTCAACCGGCTCGTGCCGTGTCGCCGTGGCGGACTGCGAAGTCTAACCTTCGCCCAATGCCGTGCAAGCTCTTGTTTTTGCGTGCCACGCCGCGTATGCGTCACCAGACTGATTTGCGAGTCCGTGATCAGCACCGTTTGCGTGTATTTCCCGCGCCGCATGCTGGCTTGCAGGGCGAGCCCGAGCGCCAGCATCTCGAGCGCCCAGAAGGGCAGCACCGGCCAGAAGCCCTGGAACACGAAAATCAAGGCAAAACTCAGTGAAAACAGGCATGTAGACCCGAAGAAAAGCATGGCACCCGTAGGTTTGAGCGAACAATTCGGCGCCAGTTCGATGCGCTGTTCCATGCCCTCTAGGATAACTCAGCTGCAGCTGCCAATGCATCGACCGCAAGGCGTCTGCGCCAGAGTCTGCGGGTCGGCGTGGGGCTCGAAGGGAAAAAATCCGAGGCAGGGCGCCGAAATCCGGCTCTGCAGCGTGGCCATGTTGTCTGTCAGGCGTTCGAACCGGGGATCGATCGAATTGGCGACCCAGCCGCGCAACGCCAAGCCGCGGCGCTCGATGGATTCCGCCGTCAGCAGCGCATGATTCAGGCAGCCCAAGCGCATGCCGACGACCAGCACGATATCCATTTGCCAGTGGACCGCCAGATCGGCGAAGCCGCGGGCGTCATCGAGCGGCGCCAACCAGCCGCCGGCCCCTTCGACGATCAGCACTTCGCTCTGCATCCGCAAACGCTCATAGGCTCGATCCAGCACGCCGAAGTCGATGTCGACTCCGGCCTCCCGGGCCGCGATGTGCGGCGCGATGGCCGGCGCGAAGGCATAGGGATTCACCGTGGAATAGTCGGCACGCACGTTCATCGCGGCGAGAAGAGCCAGGGCGTCGTCATTGCGCAGGCCCTGCGGGGTGATGCTGCAACCCGAGGCCACCGGCTTCATCGCCGCCACCCGGGCGCCGCGGTCCGCGAAGGCACGGCACAGGGCGGCGGCGGCGCGCGTCTTGCCGATGCCGGTATCGGTGCCGGTGACGAACAAGGGTCTGCGGGCGTCATCGGCGTCGCGAACGCAATTGTTGCTTGATGTCGTCCAGCGAGACGGTGGCGCCCGCCGGGCCGCTGCGCCGGGCGGCGGCGCCGGGCGTCCAGGCGTGGCCGAACACCACTTCGTAAGTGGCCGGCAGCGGCCGTCGTGCCGAAACGTCTCATAGGCCTGCTGAAACGCGGCGAATTGCCCCCGTCCCGTCAGTCCCCTGGCTCGGCCCAGCGTTGCATTGTGGGCGCCGGTGTTCTTGAGATCCGCGGCGACCCGGCGCACGTCGGGATAGGTCAAGGTGTACCGCTCCACGTCCAGCACCGGTGAAGCGAAGCCGCCACGTATAAGTGCATCGCCAATGTCGTGCATATCCATGAATTGATTGACGTGGGTGCGCGAGTCCGCTGCCCTCCAAGCACTGCGCACCTCCCGCAGAGTGTCCGGGCCCAAGGTGGTGAAGCTCACCAGTCCGTGCGGCCCGAGCACGCGGCGAAACTCCGCGAACACGGCATCAGGGTCGCACCACTGCAGCATGAGATTGCTGAGGATCAAATCGACGCTGCCGTCCGCGAACGGCAGGTGCGCGGCGTCGGCGCACACGCGGGAAAAGCGGCGCAGCCAGAATTGCCGGCGGCCGGCGGCTTGCAACATCCGCTGCGAAGTGTCGAGAGCGACGACCGTCGCTTTGGGGTAGCGACGTATAAGCGCGCGGGCGGCATGCCCGGTACCGGCACCGGCGTCCACCACCACCCGCGGTGTCAGCTTCATCAAATCCAGGCGAGCCAGAAGCTGGTCCTCGGATCTCCGCGTGCAGGACGGCGGCGGCATCGTAGGTCGTCGCGGCGCGATCGAAGGAACGGCGCACCCGATGGATATCGAGCGTATAGGCCGTGAGGCTGTCCGGCACGAGTTCGTCCGGCACGTTTACCGCTCGTCGCCGAGCGGCTCTCCGGTCCCGCTTCGGCGGCGATCTTCAGCCGCCGGAACAGGCTTTGATCGTGTGCGGTGTCGGGGTTGCCGGTGGTCAGGAGCTTCTCGCCGTAGAAAATGGAATTGGCGCCGGCCAGGAAGCACAGAGCCTGCAACTCGTCGCTCATCTCGCTGCGCCCCGCCGACAGGCGCACGTGGCAGCGCGGCATGAGAATGCGAGCCACGGCAATGGTGCGGACGAAATCGAAGGGATCCAGCGCCGCCGCCCCGGCCAGCGGTGTCCCGGCAACCCGCACCAGCTGATTGATGGGAACGCTTTGCGGGTGCTCGGGCAGAGTCGCGAGAATGTGCAGCAGTTCCGCGCGGTCCTGCGGCTCCTCGCCCATGCCGACGATACCGCCGCAGCAGACGTTGATTCCCGCACTGCGCACGGCCTCGAGCGTGTCCAGCCTGTCCTGGTAGGTGCGGGTGCTGATGATTTTCTCGTAGTACCGCGGCGATGTGTCGAGATTGTGATTGTAGTAGTCGAGGCCGGCAGCCTTCAGTTCGCGCGCCTGTTCCGGCCCGAGCATGCCGAGCGTCGCGCAGGTCTCCATCCCTAAGGATTTCACCTCGCGGATCATGGCAAGCACCTTGCGCAGATCCTTCGCCTTCGGCGATCGATAGGCCGCACCCATGCAAAAGCGCGTGGCGCCGGATTGCTTGGCCGCGCGAGCGCGGGAGGCGACCTCCTCGAGCTCGAGCAGCTCCTGTGTATCCAGGCCCGTCTCGAAGCGCACACTCTGGGGGCAGTAGGCGCAGTCCTCGGGGCAGGCGCCGGTCTTGATGCTCAAGAGCGTGCTGATTTGCACGCTGTTCGGCACCTGATAGTGCCGGTGAACGGTTTGCGCCTCGAAGATCAGGTCCATGAACGGCAGCGCGAACAGCTCTTTTACTTCCGCCAGCGTCCAATCATTGCGTACTGTCACAAAAACCTCTCGAGTGCCCGGTTGCCGCGGCGATGTGATCCCGCGGCGGGACGGCGAGTATTCGATGCTCTGCTCTCCTAGTCAACCAACGGAGCGCGACTGGGTTGACGAAGGAAGTCAGGGAGGGGGAGGGATCGGGCGTTCCGAGGGTAGGGTGACCATTTGCAGCGGGGAATCGCCCCACGCGGCGATGGCATCCTCGCAATACTTGGCATCGTAGCGCCCGCGCATCGAATCCTTGGGCGAATACTTTTCGCACTCCATCGACAGCGATCTGAGTTGCTCAGCCCCCAGCTGTGCGATGGGAGGATCATGACGAAGTCTCACCGGGGCGATGTCGGCGGCGTCGCGGCCGCAGCCTGCCGTCGCGGCACCGCAGACGATGAGCAGCATGCAGGCTGAATTCATGGCGCAGCCTGCCGGGCGGTCAGCGCGCAAACTGATACTCCAACGCCATGCCGATGAATACGGCCATCCCAAAGTAGTTGTTGTTGAGAAAGGCGCGAAAGCAAGCCTCACGCCCGCGCCCGCGGATCAGCCACAATTGATAAGCGAAGAACACCGCCCCCGCCCACAGGCCCGCGTGGTACCAATGGCCCATGTGCAGGCTGCTGCCGACGAGATACAAGCAAAGCAGGGTCATGACCTGCAACACCGCGATGATGTGGCGATCCGAGTCGCCGAACAGAATCGCCGTCGACCGCACCCCGATCTTCAGGTCGTCATCGCGATCCACCATGGCGTAAATGGTGTCGTACACGGTGACCCACAGCACATTGGCCAGCAGCAACAGCCACGCGACGCGCGGCAGCTGCTCGTACTGCGCCATGAAGGCCATGGGAATTCCCCACCCGAAGGTCACCCCCAGGTACATTTGCGGCACGGGCAGAAAGCGCTTGACGAAGGGGTAGCTGATCGCCAGAAATCCGCCCGCCACGGCGAGCAGCAGCGTCGATTTGTTCAGCTGCAGCGCCAGCATCAAGGCCGTGAGGGACAGCAGGGCGAACAGTATCAGGGCCTCGAGAGTGGAGATGCGCCCGGCCGCCAGCGGCCTATCCTTGGTGCGGGCCACGTGCGGGTCAAAGCTGCGGTCGGCGTAATCGTTGATGGCGCAGCCGGCGGAACGCATGAGCACGGTTCCGGCCACGAAGACCAGGAATACGCGGGGGTTCGGCCTGCCGCGGCTGCTGATCCACAGCGCCCACAAGGTCGGCCAGAGCAGCAGCCAAATGCCGATCGGGCGGTCCAGCCGCATGAGCCGTGCGTAATCCAGCAGTCCGGCGCGGAGTCGCGGCAGCTCGTGGATGGTCCAAGGGTGGAAGCGGACGCGAAAGACGAACCAGCGCCAGCGCTCCTCGAACCCCTCGATCAGCTCAACTCCTGAGCGCGGCAGTCGCACGCTGCGGCGGCTCTAGGTACGGCCGAGGGCGGGCAAGATGAGCTCTTGCATGAGCAGCGGCGCACCGCGCAACGACAGCCGCGTGCGGCGCGCCCACAGCCCGGCGGGCTTGACCTCGGCGTCGCGCAGCGCGCGCGCCGTCACGGCCTCATCCACGGGCAGCCACGCGTACTCGTAGGAACTGCGCTCCAGGCCGGACAGGTCGCTCAATGTCTCGCCCAATGCGCCATCGCCCAACTCGGCGAGCCAGGGGTGGGCGCACAGCGTGGAGTCCGGCATGACGGTCTGCTCGAACACCCAGACATTCTCCCCGTGGGACATCTCGACATCTCTGAACAAGCCGGCATTGTCCGGCACGCCCAGCGCCGATTTCAGCGCGGCGCCGAGCAGTCCGCTCCATTGATCCACCAGCCGCAGGGAAAAGTGTTCGCCGCATACCGCTTTCACGCGCAGCGTGAGCAGGCCCTTGCCGATCAGCCATGGGCGCACGTGCGCATCCACGGAGAATTGCCCCAGGCGTTCCGCAGGGAGCCACTGAACGGAATCGGTGCGTGTTTTTGCAGGTCGTGTCGGGATCATGCGGCATTCTAACCGACGCGGCCGTATTGCTCTGCATGGCCCACCCAGCGGCCGACCAGCGGCGCGACATTCAAGGGCCAATCGCGCAGCAGCGCTTCGGCCGCGAGCTGCACGCGCGGCAGTAAATCAGCATCGCGTAATAAATCGGCAACACGCATTTGCGCGAGGCCCGTCTGACGCGTTCCGAGCAATTCACCGGGTCCGCGCAGCTCGAGGTCGCGCCGGGCGACCTCGAAACCGTCGTTGGTGTCGCGCATCACCGCCAATCGCTCGCGCGCCAGCGAGGACAGCGGCGAGCGGTACAGCAGCAGACAGGAGCTGGCGTGCTGACCGCGGCCCACCCGGCCGCGCAGCTGGTGCAGCTGCGCCAGGCCCAGACGCTCGGCGTTTTCGATGACCATCAGCGTGGCGTTCGGCACATCGACGCCGACCTCGATCACCGTGGTGGCCACCAGGAGCTGGATCGCCCCCTCTTTGAAGCGCCGCATCGTGCCCTCCTTCGCCCTCGCGGGCATGCGGCCGTGGACCAGTCCGACGCACAGGTCGGGCAGGGCGGCGGCCAAGGCCGCGGCCGTTTCCTCCGCGGCTTGGTAGGGCATTTCTTCCGATTCGTCGATGAGCGGGCAGACCCAGTAGGATTGCCGCCCTTCCAGACAGGCGCTTCGAATCCGCTGCACCACCTCGTCGCGGCGAGTGTCGCCCAACACCACGGTCTTTACGGGCGTGCGCCCGGGAGGCAGCTCGTCGATCACGGAAACGTCCAAGTCCGCATAGGCGGTCATCGCCAGGGTGCGAGGAATGGGAGTCGCGGTCATGATCAGCTGATGCGGCTGATGGCCGTCCGCGGCGCCTTTTTCGCGCAGGCTCAAGCGCTGGTGCACGCCGAAGCGGTGCTGTTCATCGACGATGACCAGCGCGAGCGCCGCGAATTCGACGCTTTCCTGAAACAGGGCATGCGTGCCCACGACGATGGAGGCATGTCCGGCGCGGATGCCCTCCAAGACGGCGTCGCGCGCCCTGCCGGTCTGCCGCCCGGTCAACAGCGCCACCGCGACTCCCAAGGGCTCGAACCAATGCCGAAAATTTTGCGCATGCTGATCGGCCAGCAATTCCGTCGGCGCCATCAGCGCCACCTGCCGGCCGGCCTGCACGGCCTGGGCCGCGGCCAGGGCCGCAACCAGGGTCTTGCCGCACCCCACATCCCCTTGCACCAGGCGCAGCATGGGTTTGCTCAGCCGAAGGTCGCTCTCGACCTCGAACAGCGCCCGCCGCTGCGCCCCGGTGAGGCGAAACGGCAATGCGGCCAGCAGCTTCGCCTTGAGGTCGCCGTCCGGCGCCAGCGGCCAGCCGGGATCGCTCTGGATGCGCTGCCGCAGCAGCTTGAGCGACAATTGATGCGCGAGCAGCTCCTCGAAGGCCAATCGGCGCTGCGCCGGATGCCGCCCGCTCAACAACAGATCCACGGGAGCGTCGGTGGGCGGGCGATGCACATAGAGCAGGGCATCGCGCAGCGACGGCAGCCGCGAATCGGCCAAGACGGATGCGGGCAACCAATCTTCGACGTCGCCGACACCGGTCTGATCGAGCGCCATGCCCACCAACATGCGCAGGCGCCCCTGCGTCACGCCTTCGGTCAGCGGATAGGTCGGCGTGAGATGATCCTCGGGCGCCGCCGCGGCATTCGGGTCGACGCGCCGATATTCCGGGTGCACGATTTCAAGGCCCTGAGGGCCGCGGCGCGCTTCGCCGAAGCAGCGGATGCGCACGCCGCGCGCGAGACCGTTCTGCTGCTGCGTGGTGAAATAAAAGAACCGCAGCGTCAGGAAGCCGGAGCCGTCGGCGATCTTGCATAGCATCTGCCGGCGGCCGCGAAAAACGACCTCGGTGAGCAGTACTTCGCCTTCCACCGCCGCGCGCTGTCCGGGACGCAGCTCTCCCAAGGGCACCACTCGCGTGCGATCCTCATAGCGCAGCGGCAATAGAAACAGCAGATCCTGGGTGGTCTCTACCCCCAGGGCGCGCAGCCGCTGGGCAAGCGCATCGCCGACGCCGCGCAGCACCGTGACCGGCTTGAGCTCGATCACAGAGCGACGATGCACTCCACTTCGACCTGGGCTCCGCGCGGCAGCGCGGCCACGCCGACGGTGGATCGCGCGGGGTAGGGTTCGCGGAAGTATTCGGCCATGACCTTGTTGACCAGCGCGAAGTGCGACAGGTCGGTCAGGAAAATCGTCGTCTTGACCACCGCATCGAGGTTTGCGCCGGCGGCCGCGACGACCGCTTTGATGTTGTCGAACACCCGGCGCGACTGCGTTTCGATGTCGCCCTGGACCAATTCCTTGGTGATCGGATCCAGGGGGATCTGGCCCGAAAGCCACAGGGTGTTGCCGGCCCGCACGGCTTGCGAATAAGGGCCGATGGCGGCCGGCGCGGCGGACGTGGACACGATTTGTTTGCTCATAAATGACCTTGCTGCTGGGATTCGATATGGATGGAGCGGCTTCGCGCCGGCCGGGTTGATTTCGCCTGGGGCTAGGCCAAAGTGCGGAATACCCGCTGCACATCCGGCATGCGCCGGATGGTCTTGATGACTTGCGCCAGATGCCTGCGGTCGCGCACCTGCAGCTGAAACTTGAGAGAAGAGCTGCTCACGTCGCGTTCTTCCAAGGACACCTGATCGATATTGGTTTCGGTTCCCGCAATGCTGGAAGCCACCGCCGCCAGCACGCCCACCCGGTTATTGATTTCCAGCTGGATCTCGCAACTGAACATGCGGCCCTCCGTGGCTTCCCAGGCGACCGACAGCCATTTTTCCGGTTGTTTGCGGTACTCGGCGAGATTACCGCAATTCTGCCGATGAATCATCACGCCGCGGCCGGCGCTCAGATAGGCCATGATGGGATCGTTCGGAATGGGAAAACAGCAGCGCGCGTAAGTCACCAACAAGCCTTCGGTGCCCGCGATCATCAGCGGGCCGCTATGGGCCCCTCCGGCATGCTCGCCGCCGTGCGCCGGCTGCAGGCGCCGCGCGACCAATGGGGCCAGCCGCTCGCCCAGTCCGATTTTCTCGTACAGCTCGCCGGCGTCCTTCAAGTTGAATTCTTTGACCACCGCGTCGATGTCGGCCGCCGGAATCTTCTTCAGGTTCAGAGAGAACTCCTCGAGCGCGAGCCCCAGCAGGCGCTTGCCGAGTTCCAAGGCCTCGCCGCGCTTGAGATTCTTCAAGTAGGCGCGAATCGCCGCTCGCGCCTTGGCCGTCACCAGGAAGCTCGACCAGGATGGATTGGGCGTGGCGCCCTTCGCCGTGATGATCTCCACGGTCTGCCCATTGCGCAGCGGGGTGCGCAATGGGACCAGGCGGCGGTCGACCTTGGCCGCCACGCAGCGGTTACCGACGTCGGTGTGGATGGCATAGGCGAAATCCACCGCGGTGGCGCCGCTCGGCAGCCGCAATATCTTTCCCTTCGGCGTGAACACGTAGACCTTGTCCGGGAACAGATCGACTTTCACGCTCTCGAGGAATTCCTCGGAGCTGCCGCCTTCTTGGATCTGCACCAGGCTCGCCAGCCACTCGCGGGCGCGGTCGTGTTCGATGCCGCCGAAGGTGTCTCCGCCGGACTTGTACTTCCAATGCGCCGCGATTCCGGACTCCGCGACGCGATGCATCTGCTCGGAGCGAATCTGCACTTCGATGGGGATGCCGTTCGGACCGAACAATGTGGTGTGCAGAGACTGATAGCCGTTGACGCGCGGTATGGCGATGTAGTCCTTGAAGCGCCCCGGCATGGGTTTGTAGACGCTGTGCACCAGCCCCAAGGTGCGGTAGCAGGTGTCGGCGCTGTCGACGATGATGCGGAAGCCGTACACGTCGACCATTTCATTCAGGGAGATCTTCTTGTTCTGCATCTTCTTGTAGATGCTGTACAGATGCTTTTCCCGGCCTTCCACGCCGCCGGTGATTGCGGATTTCTTCAGGGCGCCCTTGAAGGTTTCGGCGATTTTGCCGATGAACTCCTTCTGGTTGCCGCGCGCGCGCTTCAGTTCCCGCTCCAGAACCTTGTAGCGGTAGGGGTACAGCGCCCTGAAGCCCAGATCCTCGAGCTCGAGCTTGACCGCGTAAAGTCCGAGGCGCTCGGCGATGGGCGCGTAGATCTCCAAGGTTTCCCGGGCGCTGCGGCGGCGCTTGACCGGCGGCATCACGCCGAGAGTGCGCATGTTGTGCATGCGGTCCGCGAGCTTGACCATGATGACGCGGATGTCGCGCACCATCGCCAGCAGCATTTTGCGGAAGCTCTCGGCTTGAGCTTCCTGGCGGTTCTTGAACTGAATTTGATCGAGCTTGCTGACCCCGTCGACCAGCTCCGCCACGACCTGCCCGAATATCGACGCTATCTCGGCCTTGGCGGTCGGCGTGTCTTCGATGACGTCGTGCAAGATCGCCGCCACCAGAGTGTCGGCATCCAAGCGCAGGTCGGCGAGAATGTCGGCCACCGCGACCGGGTGGGTGATGTAGGGTTCGCCCGAGACGCGCTTCTGGCCGCGGTGTTTTTCCGCGCCGAATTCATAGGCTTCGCGTACCCGCTCGACTTGCGGGGGCGACAGATAGGCTTCGAGCTTGTCTAAGAGCTGACTGATCCCGGTGGAGCGTCTTCCACCGGGTAGAAAACCGAGTATGGAAGACGCATAGTCCATCGTCGCTCTTGGGTTAAGACCGGTTCTTTAGTCCCCAAGGCCGAGTTGCGGCGCACGGAAATCCGACGGTATGTCCAGCTCGCTCACCGGCGGCTGCGCCGGCTCTTCGGGCTCTTCCAACATCTCGAAGCGTGATATTTCCCGCGGCAATCTCGCGCAGCGCCACCACAGTCGGTTTGTCGTTCTCCCATTCCACGGTGGCTTCCGCCCCGTTGGCCAGGCGCCTGGCGCGTTTCGCGGCCAGCAACACCAGGTTGAATAGATTGGGTTCGTTCTGCAGGCAGTCTTCGACTGTGATACGCGCCATACTCAAGGGTTCCAATAAAGGGATTGTAAGGATAGCAGAAAAACCACGGATCTGGCTAATGGCCGAGCAGTTCCGACACCAAATGCGTCACTTCGGGTCTTTGCGCAGCCAGATGGCTGCCGCGGTCTTCGACGATGGCCTGCAGGTCGGCGAGCGCCGTTTCGAAGCGGTCGTTGATCACTACGTGGTCGAATTCTGCCCAATGCGTGAGATCTTCCGCGGCGTCCTGCAGTCTTCGCTTGATCACCGTATCCGTATCGGTGCTGCGGGCCCTGAGCCGCTGCTCCAATGAGGCGCGCGACGGCGGCAGAATGAAAATGCTGCGCGCCTCCGGCAGCCGGGAGCGAACCTGGGCCGCGCCCTGCCAATCGATTTCCAGCAAGAGCTGCTCGCCGTTCGCAAGCGCCTCCTCGACCGTGTGCACTCCCGTGCCGTAGCAATTATCGAAGACCTGCGCGTGCTCGAGAAATTCGCCTGCGGCCACCATTTCCGTAAATCGTTCCATGGTCACGAAGTGATAATCCCGGCCGGGGACCTCGTTGGGCCGCGGCTTGCGCGTGGTGTACGACACGGAAAAACGGATGCGCGGCTCGCGCTCCATCAACGCCCTCACCAGGCTGGTCTTGCCGGCTCCGGACGGAGCCGAAACCACGTAGAGGCGGCCGCGCTCCATGGATTTCTCGCGCTCCATCGATCGCTACTCGATGTTCTGCACTTGCTCGCGCATCTGCTCGATCAGCACCTTCATATCGACGGCCGCACGGGTGGTTTCGATGTCCTGGGACTTCGACGACAGGGTGTTGGCTTCGCGATTCAGCTCCTGCATCAGGAAATCCAGGCGACGGCCGGCGGCTTCCTGTCCGACGAAGGTCTTGCGCACCTCGGTCACGTGGCCGCGCAGGCGATCGATCTCCTCGTCCACGTCCAGGCGCTGCGCCAGAATCGCCAGTTCCTGTTCGAGCCTTTCGTGGTCGACGTCGCTGACCAGCTGCGCGATGCGTTCCAGCAGTTTCGCGCGCATGCGCGCCCGCACCTCCGGCAGCCGGTCGGTGACGCGCGCCGCGAATTCGATCAAGCCCGCGCAGCGCTGCTCCAAAGCGTCGCGCAGGCGGCCTCCCTCGCTGTCGCGAAAGCGCGCGAGCTCCGCCAGTGCCTCGGCGAGCAGCGCGTGCGCGGCGGCGATCATGGGTGCGTGGTCGCGGGTCCCGTCCCGAATCACGCCCGGCCAGCGCAGCAAATCCAGGGCATCGATGCGTGCCGCGGCGCCCGCCTGCGCCGCGATCGCCTGCGCCCGCTGGGTGAGGCTGGACAGCAGCTCGGCATCGACCTCGAGCGCGCCGGCCACCACGGCGGGGCGAAAATGCAGGGAACACTCGACCTTGCCGCGGCGCACGGAGGCGGCGATGGCCTGGCGGAATTCCGCTTCACCTACCCGGAATTCCTCGGGCAGCCGGCAGCCCATCTCCAGAAAACGATGATTGACCGTCTTCAATTCCCAAGCCAACAATCCCCACGGAAACTGGCGTTCTCGCCGCGCAAAGCCGGTCATGCTACGAATCATAGGGGTCTGCGCTAAAATCGGCCATAATCACCGGCCATAATCCTTGCGTTCAGTTTATCAGAAGCCTAGGAGCTGTCATTGCAGATCGAGACCGCGGATGTCAGCCTCATCGGCCACCGCGAAGAAAATCAGGACCGAGTCGCGGTCGCGGCCGCCGATCAGGCGGTGCTCTTGGTCGTGATCGACGGCATGGGCGGCCATGCGGAAGGCGCGCGCGCCGCCGAAACCGCGCTCTCGACTCTGCTGGAAGCGTTTTGGCAGATGCCGCATCCCATATTCGATCCTCTGGGATTCCTGCATTTGTCCCTGGGCCGCGCGCATGAAGAAGTCGTAAAGCTGGGAGTGGGCTTGAGCGTCGAAGCGCGCCCCCGCGCGACCTGTGCGCTGTGCCTGGTGCAGGACTCCGCGGCCTATTGGGCGCACGTCGGCGACAGCCGCATTTACCAGTTGCGGCAGGCCCAGGTGCTCGAGCGCACCCGCGATCACAGTCATGTCGAAGTGCTGCTGCGCGAAGGACTGATCACCGAGGCCGAAGTGCACGGCCATCCCATGCGCAACTACGTCGAGTGCTGTCTCGGAGGCGATGCGGCTTTGCCCGAGATGAGCATATCGACCCGGCGCAAGCTCAAATCCGGCGACGTCTTGCTGCTGTGTACCGACGGCGTATGGGCGAATCTGCGAGATCAGGATTTCGTGCGCTTCGCACAGGCCGCCGGCAAGCCGCTGCGTGAGACTTTGACCGATCTGGGGACCCAGGCGGTGGAGGCCTCTGCACCGTATAGCGACAACGCCAGTGCGGCCGCGCTGCGCTGGCGGGCCGCATGAGCCTGCGGCCGAGCGGCCGGGCGCCGGACGAATTACGCGAGTTGCGCTTCGAGCGCGGGTATACCCAGCATGCGGAAGGTTCGGTGCTGGTGGGGTTCGGCGCCACGCGAGTGCTGTGCACGGCCAGCATCGAAGAGAGCGTGCCGTCCTTTCTGCGCGGCCAGGCCCAGGGCTGGGTGACCGCCGAGTACGGCATGCTGCCGCGGGCGACTCACACGCGTTCGGCCCGCGAGGCGGCGCGCGGCAAACAGACGGGCCGTACCCAGGAGATCCAGCGGCTGATCGGCCGGGCGCTCCGGGCGGTGGTCGACCTCAAGGGGTTGGGGGAGCGCACCGTGACCATCGACTGCGACGTACTGCAGGCGGACGGCGGCACGAGAACCGCGGCGATTACCGGCGGATTCGTCGCCTTGGCGGATGCCATCGACACCCTGCTCAAGCGGCGCGCCATCAGCGCGAATCCATTGCACGGCCAGGTGGCGGCCGTGTCCGTCGGCATTTACCGCGGCACGCCGGTACTCGACTTGGACTACGCCGAGGACTCGAACGCCGAGACGGACATGAACGTGGTCATGAACAGCGGCGGCGCCTTCGTCGAGGTGCAGGGCACCGCCGAAGGCCACGCGTTTCGCCGCCACGAGCTCGACCAATTGCTGGACCTCGCGGCGTCGGGCATCGCTCGCCTGCATGCGGCCCAGCTCGACGCACGTGCTGCGTAGGCCGCTCGTAGTCGCGACCGGCAACCCGGGCAAGCTTCAGGAGTTTCGCGCACTGCTGGCGGACATGCCGTTCGACCTGCTCAGCCTGGGCGAATTGGGCATCCCCGCGCCCGAGGAGAACGGCGCGAGTTTTCTCGAGAACGCCTTGTTGAAGGCGAGGCACGCCGCGGCGGCGGCCGGCCTGCGCGGCGCCCCGGCGGCGGGCTGTGCCGCCATCGCAGACGATTCAGGGCTCGAAGTCGACGCGCTCGGCGGCGCCCCGGGGATTTTTTCCGCGCGCTTCGCCGGCGCCGGCGCCGACGATGCCGCCAACAATGCCAAATTGCTGAGCGCCCTGGCGGGGATACCCGGTGAGAAGCGCCGTGCACGCTATCGATGTGCGCTGGTGTTCGTCGCGGGCCCCGAGGATTCGGCACCTGTGATTGCCGAAGGGGCATGGGAGGGCTGCATTCTCGAGGCGCCGCGCGGCTCGGGCGGTTTCGGCTACGATCCGTATTTTTGGCTCCCCGATCTTGGGTTGACTGCGGCGCAACTCGATCCCGAGGAGAAGAATCGGCTCAGCCACCGCGGCATGGCGATGCGAGCCTTACGGGATCAATTGGCGGCACGCGAACGGCAATCGGCGGACCATCGGTCGGAGACCCGCTCGTGACCGCGGCATCCGGCTCGAGCGACGCGTGTCCGCCGGCGATCGAGCCGTCTCTGGCCTTGTATGTGCACATGCCCTGGTGCGTGCGCAAGTGTCCGTACTGCGACTTCAATTCGCATCAGCTGAAGTCGGCGGCGCCCGATGCTTCCTACATCGATGCGCTGATTCGCGATTTCGACACGGAACTGCCTTGCTTGAGGGAGCGCAGGATCGACACGGTATTCTTCGGCGGCGGCACGCCCAGCCTGTTTCAACCCGAGGATTTCAGCCGTTTGCTCGGCGCATTGCGCCAGCGAATCGCATTCGCCCAGGACGCGGAAATCACCATGGAAGCCAATCCGGGGACCATTGAACGCGGCCGATTTGCGGGATACGGCCAAGCCGGCATCAACCGAGTGTCATTGGGCGCGCAGAGCTTTTCGCCGCGCGCCCTCCAAGCCTTGGGCCGCATCCACTGCGCCGACGACACGCATCGCGCGGTGGCGGAATTACGCGCGGCCAAGCTCGACAATTTCAATCTCGATTTGATGTATGCCCTGCCGACGCAGACGATCGAAGAGGCGCTCGAGGATGTTCGAATCGCGTGCGAGCTGGGTCCTTCGCACATTTCCTATTACCAGCTCACCCTCGAGCCCGGAACCGTATTTCATTCCCGGCCGCCGCAGCTGCCGGACGAGGATGCTGCGTGGCAGATTCAAACCGCGGGCCAAAACCTGTTGGCCGAAGCGGGCTATGCGCAATACGAGGTCTCGGCCTACGCGCGCGAGGGAGCCCGTTGCCGGCACAATCTCAATTACTGGCTGTTCGGCGACTATCTCGGCATCGGGGCCGGAGCGCATGGCAAGCTCAGTGTCGCTCTCCCTGACCGCATCTTGCGCACCGTGAAACCCAAGCAACCCCGTGAGTATCAGGAGCAGGTGCGGCGCGCGGACTTGGGGCCCAATGCAGCCATCGGAACAAGGGCGGCCATCGGCGAGAGTTCCTTCGTCTTGCCGAAGGACTTGCCGTTCGAGTTCATGTTGAATGCGCTGCGGCTCAACGAGGGCTTCACGGTTCACGACTATCGGCGCCGGACCGGGCTCGACATGGATTCGGTCGAGGCCAAATTGGCCGATGGGGCGGGGCGGGGGTTGCTCGCGCGCCGGGCGGGCGTTTGGCGCCCCACGGAATTGGGTCGACGCTTCCTAAATGATCTGCAGGCGAGTTTTCTAGCCTAAGCTTATGCACACCGAGGCTCGGACCCCGCACAAAGGGGCACCTACAGCACATTGCACCTACAGTAGGTCAGATGCACGTCGTAAGATGCTGAAATATCACGAGAAAGTGACTTGTCTATTTTTTGATCAAGTTAACAATTACTCGAATTTCCGCTGTCTGAATCAAGCGACTTGGCAGCCGTCCACAGACTTATCCACAATTATTGTGGACAAATAGGCCGGCAGTTGTAGGACGGGGGGTTATGTCAAAGATATTGCAGCCAATGTATCCATCGGATACTATGCTCGGCCCGGTTTTAGGCGTCGGCTGTATAGGCCGGGCCAAAAATCCAGAGGGCAATCCAGGCGTGGCGATGTGCATCTTCGGAGCTCGTCGATTCTGCCGCTACTCACCCATCGAGGTTCCTATGAAAGCCGGTATCCATCCAGAATACAAAGTCATTGCGGTCACTTGCACCTGCGGCAATAAGTTCGAGACCCGCTCGACCATCGGCCAGGATCTGCAGGTCGAAGTTTGCTCCAATTGCCATCCGTTCTATACCGGCAAGCAGAAAATTGTGGATACCGGCGGCCGCGTCGATAAATTCCGCAAGAAGTACGGGACGGCGGCGGCGAAAGCCTGACCGGCTAGGTACTTCGGCCCACTCGCATTGACCGGTTCACCGTTCGCGTTGGGCCGACGTACCTCAGCGCGCAGGACGGAGCCGCTCCGGTGTCTCCGCGCCGTGGTGTCGCGAACGCGGAGCGGGTTTCCCCGGCTTCAGGTTCCGCTCCCTTGATTCCGATGTACGGCCGTGCAAGGCTGCGGGGTCCTAAACGAACCCTCATACATCTCCGTCGGAACAGCGCATGAGCACGAAATACGAACTCAAGAATCTCGCGACCGGAAAAGCCACCCCACTGAACGCCGTCTCGGGAACCATCGGACCCGAAGCGCTCGACATTTCGAATCTGACCAAGGAACAGGGCGTATTCACCTTCGATCCCGGCTTCATGGCCACGGCCAGCACGGAAAGCAAGATCACCTACATCGACGGCGAGGCCGGCCTGCTGTTGTACCGGGGCTATCCGGTGGAGCAACTCGCGGAGAAATCGAGCTTTCTCGAAGTGGCCAATCTGTTGATCAACGGCAGCTTGCCGAACAAGGCGGAGCTCTGCGCTTTCCAGAATTCGATCACCCGGCACACCATGGTCAACGAGCAATTGCTGCGCTTTTTCCAGGGTTTCCACCACGATGCGCATCCCATGGCCATGGTGTCCGCCGTGGTCGCCTCGATGGCCGCGTTCTATCAGGACTCGACCGACATCGCAGATCCGCGGCAGCGCGAGATCTTCGCGCATCGGATCATCGCGAAGCTGCCCACGATCGCCGCCGCGGCCTACAAGCACACGCTCGGTCAACCGTTCATCTACCCGCGCAACGATCTGCGTTACTGCGCCAACATGCTGAATATGTTCTTTGCGGTTCCGTGCGAGCCGTATGCCATCGATCCGGTCGCGGCCGAGGCCTTGGACTTGCTCTTCATTCTGCATGCGGATCACGAGCAGAACGCCAGCACGTCGACGGTACGCCTGGCCGGCAGCACCGGTGCCAACCCGTATGCCGCCATATCGGCCGGGGTATCCGCTCTGTGGGGTCCGGCGCACGGCGGCGCCAATGAAGCCGTGCTCGACATGCTGGACGGGATCGGCTCGGTCGCGGGCATCGATAAATTCCTGACGCGCGTCAAGGACAAGAACGATCACGTGCGCCTGATGGGATTCGGGCACCGTGTCTACAAGAATTTCGATCCGCGCGCCAAGATCATCCGCGGCATGTGCTACCGGGTACTGGAAAAGCTCGGCAAGACCAACAATCCTTTATTCGAGCTGTCGCTGAAATTGGAGGAAATCGCTCTCAAGGACGAGTACTTCGTGTCGCGCAAGCTGTATCCGAACGTCGATTTCTACTCCGGCATCATCTACAGCGCGCTGGGCATTCCGCGCTCCATGTTCACCGTCATGTTCGCCATCGCGCGTACCGCCGGCTGGGTGGCGCAGTGGCAGGAAATGGTGTCCGATCCCCATATGAGGATCGGGCGGCCGCGGCAGCTCTACACCGGTCCCACGCAGCGAGACTACCAGCCGATAGACAAGCGCTGATCGATGGCGTCGCGAGTTCACGCGATATCGGGCGCACTCGCGGCGCTGCTGCTGGTGGGCGCCGCCGACGTGGCTTTGGGGGAGAACACCTGCCCAAACCCGGCCGGCGCCGTTGCCCTCGGCAGCGTGCAATGGAATGGCTGGGGCCGCAGCCTCGACAACGCGCGATACCAGCCCGAGCCTGCGATCCGCGCCAGCGACGTGGCAAAACTGGCATTGAAATGGTCGTACGGCTACCCCAATAACGACACGAAATTCGGCGGCACGGAATTCGGCCAACCCACCGTCGTGGACGACCGGCTATTCGTCACGAGTTCCACGGGCCGCATCTACTCGCTCGACGCCAAGACGGGCTGCACGTACTGGACGTATGACGCCGCCGCCGGCAGCCGTACGGCGGTGACCATCGGCGAACTGGCGCGCGCAAAAGTCGCCGCCCTGCCCCACAGGCTGAAGCGCACGTTGGCCCATCTGGATGTCATCAAAGCGCCGAGCGCCGCGTTCTTCGGCGACGACACCGGCGCCGTGTATGCGCTGGATGCGCAGAAAGGAACTCTGCTGTGGAAAACCCAAGTGGACACCCATCCGTCGGCCCGCATCGTGGGCGCGCTGGCGCTGTACAACGATCGCCTGTATGTGGCCGTCTCCTCCACCGAGGACACGGCGGCCGCCGACCCCGGCTACGCCTGCTGTACCTTTCGCGGCAGCGTGGCGGCGCTGGACATCGCCGGCGGCAAAATCGCATGGAAGAGTTATACCGTTCTTGAAGAACCGCAGCCGACCCGCAAGAGCAGCGCCGGCGTCCAGGAGTTCGGCCCGTCGGGCGCGGCAGTGTCCTCCACGCCGACCGTCGACACTAAACGCAATGTGTTGTACGTCGCGACGGGCAGCTCCCCAACCGGCATGGAGCAGTCTCTGACCGACGCCGTGGTGGCCTTCGATTTGGCGGATGGCAGGCTGCGATGGGTCAAGCAATTGCCTCGGCCTGAGCTGGGAACGGCCGGAGCGGGCTTTTTGAGTTCCCCCATTTTGCGGACCTTGCCGACCGGCAATCAAATCTTATTGGCGGGACAAAAGTCGGGCGTCGTTTACGGCCTCGATCCCGATCATGGCGGCGATGTCCTGTGGCAGACGAAAATCGGCGCACCGTCCGCGGGCGCCGCCGGTCCGGGAGCCGCAGGACCCGGCGTACCGGGCGCCACGGGGGGGGTTGCGTGGGGGCTCGCGGCGGATCATCGCAATCTGTATGTCGCCCTCTCCGGCCTGCTGGCTCAGCCCGTCAATGCATCCGGAAGCTTGACCGCGCTCGACATCACGACGGGCGTGGCGCGCTGGCACATGCCCTCGCCTGAGCCGGCCTGCGCCGCGGGTCAGCGCAATTGCTCGCATGCGCAGGCCCAAGCAGTCTCGGTCATGCCGGGCAGCGCATTTTCCGGATCGATGGATGGACACCTGCGCGCCTACTCGACCATCGACGGCAAGATATTGTGGGACTTCGACACCGCCAAGGACTTTCAAACCAAGAACGGCGTCAAGGCAAACGGCGGCCCGTTGGATCATGGTGGCGCGACCATCGTGAACGGCACCGTTTACGTCAATTCGGGCAACACCCTGCTCGCTTTTTCAGTGGATGGAAAATAGGACTCGAAGGCACACATGAAATCATCTAAACGGCTGGCGTTGGTCGGCTTGTGTCTATTTTGCGGATTCAATGCGGCCTCGGCGCTGGGATCACCGGCTCATGCCGCCGAAGCGGACCAGGCGCCCGCCATCGAAAATTCCGTGGTGAAGGTATTCGCGACCACTGCGCTATCCGGATCCCTTCAAGCCCTGGACCAAACAGGCGCCCAACGAAGTGAGCGGTTCCGGGGTCGTGATCGAGGGCAGGCGCATCCTGACCAACGCCCATGTGGTTCTCTACGCCACCCAGGTACAGATCCAAGCGAATGCGGCCGGCGACAAGCTGCCGGCCACGGTCGTTGCGGTCGCTCCGGGCATCGACTTGGCCGTATTGCAGCTCGACGACCCGATCCTTCTTCGACACGCATCCGCCGCTGGCGCGCGCCAGCAAGCTGCCGCACATCAAGGACGCGGTAATGGCCTACGGGTTTCCGACCGGCGGCAACTCGCTGTCCATCACCAAGGGAATCGTGTCGCGCATCGAGTTCGCGGCGTACAACTATCCGGTGTCGGGTCTGCGCATTCAAGTCGATGCCGCGATCAACCCCGGCAACAGCGGCGGTCCCGCCGTCGCCGGCGATAAGATGATCGGCCTCGCTTTCAGCCACCTGGTGGGCGGCGGTACGGAAAATATCGGCTACATCATTCCCAACGAAGAAGTCGATTTGTTCCTGAAGGACATTGCCGACGGACACTACGACGGCAAGCCCGCGATGTACGACGAGCTGCAAACGCTGGAAAATCCGGCGCTGCGCGAGTATCTGAAGCTGGATAAATCCGTCGAAGGAATGATCGTTCACCGCCCTTACAAGACCGATGCCTCCTACCCGCTCAAGGAGTGGGATGTCTTGACCCGCATCGGCGACACCCCCATCGACAATCAGGGAATGGTCAAACTGGACAAGGACCTGCGGGTCAGCTTCGCCTACATGATCCAGCGGACGGCCAGCAACGATAAGGTGCCGATGACGATCGTCAGGGGCGGCAAGTCCATGCAGGTTGAAGTGCCCGTGTCGGCGCAGCACCCCACGCTCATCACCGACTTGCACGGCAGCTACCCCTCCTACTTCATTTACGGCCCGCTGGTGTTTTCGACGGCAACCTGGCAAATGGTCTCCGGCCTGGAGAACAACGCCGGCTTGATGCGGCTCTTGGGCGCCGTGAAAAGCCCGCTGATCACCCGGGGCTTCGATCCGCCGGATGCCGAGACCGAGGAGCTGGTGGTGATCTCCTCGCCCTTCTTCCCGCACAAGCTCGCCAACGGCTACTCGAATCCCGCGGGCTCGGTGGTGTATTCGATCAACGGCACGCATGTGCGCAGCCTCAAACACCTCGTTGCCTTGCTGCGCGACCTGAAGGATCCCTTCGTCACCATCGAATTCGATCAAAAGGGCAATGAGGCGCTGGTGTTCTCGCGCACGGCGATGCTGGCGGCGACCGACGAAATCTTGACCGACAACGGAGTCCGGGCGCAGGGCTCGCCGGACATGATGGCGGTGTGGCAGGAGAAGGCGGGGAAGTGAGTCAGTTCGCTCCCACCAGCTCGGACACTTCGCGGGTGTCCGCCCGCTTCATGGGCCGGCCGTCGACGGGAGAGTAGGGCGACTGGCGGATGCCGTCGATGGGGAATACGGTGGCATCGACCGTTCGGCCATTGGCCTCGAAACGCAATGCCGGATAGTTGAGGCTGCGTTCCGCATCCATCTTCACCCGCCGTTCGTAGAATTCATGCGGAACGCCGATTTCCATGAGCCGAATGGCAACCGACTCCGAGCTGTCCGCGAACAGGTGCAAATTGATGTCGCTGTAATTGGTGGCGGTGCCCGTCAGCACCGAACCCACCAGCCGCGGCTGGAACTCGCCGAGCATGCGCATGGTGTCCAGAGCGATGCGGCGCTGTTCTTTCAGGGTATGGTCGTGGGAGTCGCGTCCGAATAGCCGCTGGTGCTCGCGCAGCGCCGCTTCGATTTCGATGTTTTTCGGCAACACCGCGACGTCGTTCACCCCCAGCCGATCCGCCGCCTTGCGTTTCGCCTGCAGGAAATCTTCGATGCCGTGCTCGGCCATGATGCGCGCCGCCTCCTGGGCGAGAGCGCGGCGCAAATCCTCTGCACGCTGCGAAAATTTCTTGGGCATGGTTTCTAGAATAGCGGTTTGTCGCCGTCGTTCATGGGGTTCGAGTTATTCGGCCCTTCATAGGCTTCCGACTTGGGAAGATTGCCCTCGATGAATTTCTCCATGATGCCGTTGGGATCGTCGGAGCTGGCAAGCAAGCCGGTCTCGGGCGAGATGCGCGCGGTGACTATGCCGTCGGGCACCGGCACTCCGTGCCGGGGGGCGCCGGCCAGGGCCTCGTGCATGAAGTAGGTCCAGGCGGGCACGGCCGTGCGGCCGCCTTGCTCGCCCTCGCCGAGCGAGCGATCCTGGTCGAAGCCTATCCATACCGTCGTTTCGATATCGCCGTTGAAGCCGTTGAACCAGGCGTCGTGCGCATCATTGGTGGTTCCGGTCTTGCGCGGCGATGTCGTCGCGATTGAGAGTGCGTGCGCGAACTCCCGTGCCGCGCCGAATGACGTCCTTCATCATGTCGGCCAGTAGATAGGCCACCTGCGGCCGGATGATCTGCGGCGCCAGATCCTTGGCCGGAATCACGGTCTTGCCGTCGTGCGGACCCTCATCGACCGCGGACGCGCCGGCGGCCGTGGTGAGCGCGGCGCCCATGCTCGCGGGCGGATCGGAGACACGGTCGCATTCGAAGCAAGCCAGGGCGGGGGAGGCCTGCTGCAGCACCTTCCCGTTCGCGTCTTCCACCCGGTCGATGGTAGTAGGCAGCTCACCTTGTAGCCGCCGTTGGCAAAGGTGGAGTAGCCGATGGCCACCTGCAGCGGACTCAATTCAGCCGTGCCCAGCGCCAGCGTCAGATCGTCGGGCAGTTGCGATTTATCGAAGCCGAAGCGAGTCACGTAATCCCGGACGTACTCGCCGCCGATGGCGCGCATCAGGCGCACCGAGACCAAATTTCTGGAAAACGTCAAGGCCTCGCGCAGGCGGATGGGACCGGCGAACCTGTTTTCATCCTCCTTGGGCCGCCACGCCTGTTCCATGCCGGCTTCGTCGACGACGATGGGGGCGTCCAGAAACGACGCTGGCCGGGGTATAGCCCTTGTCGAACGCCGCCGCATAGACGAAGGGCTTGAAGCCCGAACCCGGCTGGCGCCGGGCCTGAGTCACCCGATTGAATTTGCTTTGAAAGTAGTCGAAGCCGCCGACCAGAGCGACCACCGCGCCGTCTTTCGGATCCACCGACACGAGAGCGCTCTGTGCCTCCGGCACCTGCACGAACAGCAGCGATTCGGCCGTCCGTCCCACCGTGTAGATCACATCGCCCCGGGCCAAGATCTCCGATGCCTGAGTCGGCCACCGATCCATCTTCTCGTCGGGCAATTCGCGCCTTGCCCAGGACAGCTTGTCCCAGGGCAGGGTGACTTCGCCGAGGTCCTTGACGTAGATTTTGGCGCTTTTCGCCTCGACCTGCTCCACGATGGCGGGCTTCAGGCCGCCGATCACCGGGAATTCCTCGAGCTGGGCGTCCAGCTCCTTGGGGGTCGTGAGTTTGGAAAGATCGACCTTGGCGGTGGCGCCGCGATAGCCATGGTGGCGATCGTATTCCAACAGCCCGGTCCGCAGCGCCACGGTGGCCGCGGCCTGCAGGCGCGAATCGATGGTGGTGAATACCTTGTAGCCGGCGGTATAGACGCTGTCGCCGTACTTGGCCTGCATGTCATTGCGCACCATCTCGGCCACATAGGGAGCATCCGCCTCGATGGAGGAGCCGTGCAGCCTCGATTCCATGGGGCTGTTCTTGGCCTCATCGTATTCGGCCTGGGTGATGTAGTTGAGCTCGAGCATCCTGCCCAGCACGTGGGCGCGGCGCACCGTGGCGGCTTCCGGGCTGGCCACGGGATTGACCACCGAGGGGGCGGTCGGAATCCCCGCCAAGGTGGCCATTTCAGCCACGGTCAATTGGTCCAGGCTCTTGCCGAAATACACCTCTGCCGCCGCGCCGACCCCATAGGCGCGCTGGCCGAGGAAGATCTTGTTGACGTACAGCGAGAAAATCTCCTCCTTGGTGAATTCGGCCTCCATCAGCAGCGAAATGTAGATTTCGCTCATTTTGCGTTTCATGTCGCGCCGCGGCGTCAGAAACATGTCGCGGGCCACCTGCATGGTGATGGTGCTCGCTCCCTGGCGGATGCCGCCGGCCTTGAGATTGGCCACCGCCGCTCGCAAAATCCCTTGCCAATCAACGCCATGGTGCCTGAAGAAGCGGTCGTCCTCGGTGGCCAGAAAGGCCTGGATCAGCTTCTTGCGGCAGCTGTTCGTAGCGCACCGGGATCCGGCGCTGCTCGCCGATGGCCGCGATCAGCTTCCCGTCGCGGGTATAGACGCGCAGCGGAACCTGCAGTTGCACGTCCCGCAGGCTGTCCACGTCGGGCAGCGCGGGCTTCAAGTAGACATAAGCACAGACATTGGCGAACGCAATTAGCGCTATTGCGCCAACCAAGACCACACAAATGCGCGAGATGAGAACTAGGTAACGTTTGGCCACAGAAAACCGTTCTAACTTATTGCACCGGCGATATTGCGCATGCATATTACCGCCGGTTACATGGGCATACTCATCGAAAGATGAGGACGCAAAGCCACCGGTCCACAGGGTCTAGCCCCGGGGACAGCGGGGTTGCCAGACCAAGATTAACCAATCGCCTAGGGAGAACATAGGCGAGAGGTCTGAACGGATGACTCGACGCCTTCCACCGATCGCGACAAGTGTTTGTCGTATCTCACTTTGCGCAGCCGTCGCTGCTCGGCGGTCATTACCGTGAGTAGCTTCACGTTCCATTTAACAGTTTCTTGCTAAGTTTGCTCGGGCTAAGTTAATCTCGTGCACCAGTTTCGACCTCCAAGGTACTGAGCATAAAAGGAAAAAAGCTGTGTGGTCGTTCGGCAAAAGATATCGTCCGCTTTTGGGACTTGACATAACCACCTCGTCGGTGAAGCTCATCGAGCTCACGATGTCGGGTGGCCAATATCGCGTTGAGTCCTATGCCGCGGAACCGACGCCGCATAACGCCATCAACGAAAAGGCCATCGTGGACGCGGAAGCGGTCGGCGAGGCGATTCGCCGCGCCGTCAAGCGCTCCGGTGCCAAGAGCCGGCTCGCCGCCATCGCGATCAGCGGCGACGCGGCGATCACGAAAGTGATTCAAATGCCGAAGAACCTCGGCGAGAACGAACTCGAAGGCCAGGTCGAGATGCAGGCCGACCAATACATTCCCTTTCCGATGGAAGAAGTCAGCTACGACTACCAGGTCGTGGGCCCGTCGGAAAAGGATCCGGACATGCTGGACGTGCTGCTGGTCGCCACGCGCACCGAAAACGTCGAGCAGCGCCAGGCGGCGGTGCAAGCCTCCGGCCTCACCGCCCACCTCGTCGACGTGGAGGCCTTCGCCCTCGAGAATGCCTGCGCCCTGATGCGCCACCAGATGCCGGACGGCGGTCTCGACCGCACCGTCGCGGTCGTGGATTTCGGCGCCAGCAGCACCACATTCAGCGTGCTGCGCGACATGAGAGTCATCTACACCCGCGACTTCGCGTTCGGCGGGCAGCAGCTCACCGAAGAAATCATGCGCACCTACGGGCTGTCCATGGAAGAAGCCGGCCGCGCCAAGAAGGAAGGCGGCCTGCCCAGCAACTACCAGCCGGAAGTGCTCGATCCCTTCATCGACGACATGACTCAGCAGGTCAGCCGTTCGCTGCAGTTCTATCTGGCGTCCGGCAGCGGCCGCTCGCAGCCCGATCAGATATTGATTTGCGGCGGCTGCGCCAACATACCCGGCGTCGCGGATGTCATCTCGAGCCGCGTCGGCGTGCCTGCGGACAAAGGTGATCCGCTCGGCAACATGAAGGTGTCATCGAAGGCCAAGGCACAAGCCGTGGGCCGCGATGCCACCGCCTTACTCACAGCCTGCGGCCTCGCGCTGCGAAGCTTCGACTAAAGAGCAGCCATGCCGCGTATCAACCTACTTCCCTGGCGCGAACAAGAACGCAAGATCCGACGCCGCGAGTTCATGGTCGCCGCCGGCGGCGCCGTATTCGCCGCCGTCGTGTTCGTCGGGGGCGGCAAGCTCCTGTACTCGAGCTGGACCGATTCCCAGAACGAGAAGAACAATCTATCTGAAGAAGGAGATCGTCAAGCTCGATGCGCAGATCGCCGACATCCAGGATCTCGAGAACCGCAAGCAGCGCCTGGTCGCGCGCATGGAAATCATCGAGAAACTGCAGCGCAAGCGGCCCGAAATCGTGCATCTGTTCGATGAAATCGTGAAGACGGTTCCCGAGGGCATTTACCTGACGGCGATCAAGCAGACCGGCAACAAGCTCGAGATTCACGGCGTCGCGCAGTCGAGCACGCGCGTATCGACCTTCATGCGCAACATCGACTCCTCGGTGTGGATGGATAACCCGGTGCTGCAGGTCGTCGAGTCCGCCAAGGACTCCCCGACGGGCGGCTCGAATTTCACGCTCACCAGCGACGTGGTCGGCGTGGACCTCGAGCAACGGCGGCGAAACAACGGTCAAGAAGGTTGCGGCGAAATGAACTTCGTCGATCAACTCCGTACTCTCGATCCGCGCGACGTCGGCCGCTGGCCGCTGCCGGTGCGCGGTTTCTTCATCGCGCTGATATTCGCGGTCGTCGCGGCCTTCGGCTGGTACATGTTCGTGTGGAACGACGACCGCCCGCTGCTGCAGAAGGCGCAAGCGGACGAGCTGGATCTGCGCTCGCAATTCGAGAACAAGCAGCAGCGCGCCGCCAACCTCGACGCCTACCGGGCGCAGCTCGCGGAAATGGAGCGCAGCTTCGGCGCCATGCTGCGGCAATTGCCCGGCAAGACCGAGGTGCCGAATCTTCTGGTGGACATTTCGCAGACCGGTCTCGCCGCGGGCCTGCAGGAGAAGCTGTTCCAGCCCGGCAGCGAGAAGAGCAACGGCTTCTATGCCGAACTGCCGATCAAAATCAAGCTGGTGGGCTCGTATCACGACTTCGGCAATTTCGTCAGCGGCATCGCCGCGCTGCCGCGCATCGTCACGCTGCACGACATTCAGATAACGCCGGTGGACGCCAAGGGCGGCTACGACAATTTGACCATGGACGTGACCGCCAAGACCTACCGCTACATCGAGGATGAAGGCGGCGCGCAAACCGGCCAAGAAAGAAGGCGGGAGGCGCGACGTGAGACAATATGCGCAAGTATCGAGCGTCATCGGCGTCGTCCTTGCCGGCCTGGTCGCGGCCGGCTGTTCCGGCGGCCAGTCGGATCTGCAGAAGTGGATCGCCGACACCAAGAAAAAGCCCGGCGGACGCATACAGGCGCTGCCGGAAGTGAAGCCCTACGAAACCTTCGTGTACAGCGCCGGCAATATGCGCTCGCCGTTCCAGCCGCAGGGCGCGGGCGGCGGCCAGGCCTCCTTGACGACCGAGCTCGCGGCGCAACCGCGAGTTCCTCGAGAATTTTTCGCTCGACACTCTGAAGATGGTCGGCACCTTCAAGGTGGGCAGCAATTTCTATGGGCTCGTCCAATCCAAGGACGGCCTCGTACACAAGGTTCAGCCCGGCAACTACCTCGGGCAAAACGACGGCAAAGTGACGGAAATTACCGGCGGAAAAATTAGTCTCGTCGAAATCGTACCGGACGGTCTCGGCGGCTATATCGAGCGACCGGCCTCATTGGCGTTGACCGATTGAGGCCACAGGGAGAAGAAAGCATGATTAGATTCAAGATACGAACGGCCACGATTCGAGCGGCGATGCTCGGCGCGATGGCGCTCCTCGCAATGGGCGCGATCAGCTTGACGGCGCGGGCCGCAGATCCGCTCAAGCTCGAGTCGATCGACGTTCAGACCTTATCCGGTCAACAGGTGCAGCTCAAGCTGCACCTGAGCGGCCCGGCTCCGGAGCCGCTGCCGTTCACCATCGACAAGCCGGCGCGCATCGCGTTCGACCTGCCGAACACCACTCTTGCACTGGCGTCGCGGCGCATCGACGTGCGCTCGGGAGGCGTCGACACGGTGCTTGCGGCCGAAGCCAACGGCCGCACGCGCGTGGTCGTCAACGTGGACTCCCTGCTGCCGTACACCACCAAGGTCGACGGCAACACCATCCTCGTCACTCTGGGCACCCAGCCCGGAGCCGCGGCCAAGCAGGCGGCGATGGCCGGCGCAGGGTCCGGCCCAGGCGCGGCGGGAGCCGAACGCGCGATTCGCACCATCGATTTCCGGCGCGGTGCCGACGGCACCGGCCGGGTGATCGTGCAGCTCACCGATCCGCGCACGCCGGTCAATGTGCGCCAGGAAGGCAATCAGATCGTCGTCGATTTCGCCGGCACGGCGATGCCGAAGAATCTCATGCGCCGCTATGACGTCATGGATTTCGCGACGCCGGTGCAAACCGTCGATGCGCTCCGGGTGGAAGGCAGCTCGCGCCTGGTCATCAGTGCGCAGGGCGACTTCGAGCAGCTGGCCTACCAGTCCGACAACCAGTACACCGTCGAAATCAAGCCCTCGCAGAAGCGCGCCAATGCCGAGGAGAAGAAGGAGTACACCGGCGAGCGCCTGACGTTGAATTTCCAAGACATCGACGTGCGTTCGGTGCTGCAGCTGCTGGCCGACACCAGCGGCCAGAACATCGTGGTCAGCGATTCGGTCACCGGCAATCTGACCCTGCGGCTGCAGAACGTTCCCTGGGATCAGGCGCTCGATATCGTGCTGCGCACCAAGGGCCTGGATAAGCGCCGGCAGGACAATGTCATCATCATCGGTCCGACCGCGGAACTCGCCTGCGCGCGAGAAGGCGGAACTGGCCGCGCACAAAGAAGTGCAGGAGCTGTCGCCGACTCACACCGAATTCCTGCAGGTCAACTACGCGAAGGTCTCGGACCTGGCCAAGCTGATCAAGCCCACGGCCGGCGCCAGCGCCAACAACTCCATGCTGTCGCCCCGCGGCAGCCTGTCCATCGACGAGCGCACCAATACCCTGCTGGTGCAGGACACCGCGGACAAACTGGCGGACATCCGCCGCCTGGTGCAAACCCTCGACGTGCCCGTCAAGCAGGTGCTGATCGAAGCGCGCATCGTGGTGGTGAGCGATACCTTCGAGCGCGATTTGGGCGCCCAATTGGGCATCACCGGATTCACCACGGCCGGCGCGGGCAGCCTGCTTACGGTGTCCGGATCCAACGTGGGCACCGACTCCATGCTGAGTTCGGCGTTTCCACCGTCGACCACGCAGCCTTCCGGATTCATCAACTATCCGACGCTGGCCAATCGCTACAACGTCAATCTGCCCGCCGCGAACGTCAACGGCAGCATCGGCCTGTCGGTGCTCTCCGGCAAGCACTTGCTGGACCTGGAATTGACGGCGGCCCAGAACGAAGGCAAGAGCGAAACGATTGCCTCGCCGCGGGTCATCACGGCGAACCAGAAGCAAGCCACCATCATGCAGGGTGTCGAGATTCCCTACCAGGAATCGGCTTCGAGCGGCGCCACGACGACTCAGTTCAAGAACGCCGTGCTGTCGCTCAAGGTCACGCCGCTGATCACCCCCGACAACCGCGTCATCCTGGATCTCGACGTGTCGGACGATACCGTGGGTGCGCAGGTGACGAGCGCCACCGGCGGCTCCGTGCCCTCGATCGATACCCGGCAAATCATCACCCAGGTGCTGGTCAACGACGGCCAGACCGTGGTTCTCGGCGGCATCCTCAATACCACCAATTCCTATACGGCCAACAAGGTGCCGTTCCTGGCGGATATTCCCGTGCTGGGCAATCTGTTCAAGAGCACCATTAAAATCAACGACAAGACCGAATTGTTGATTTTCATCACGCCGAAAATCCTGCGCGAGGGATCGAATCTCTACTGATCGCCCGCCGCAGTCCGTCGATCGAAGAAACCGCCTTTGAGGCGGTTTTTTCTTTAGTATGCGGTGGACATGCTCGGCAAGGAAAACATCTTTCTCATCGGCCCCATGGGTTCGGGCAAGACCGCCGTGGGGCGGCATCTGGCGCGCCTGCTGCGCTTCACCTTTCACGACAGCGACGCGGACATCGAGGCCAGGACCGGCGTGGATATCGCGTTCATTTTCGAAAAGGAGGGCGAGCCAGGCTTCAGAATCCGTGAAAAGGAATCCATCGAGCGTCTGACGCGCCTCGCGTCCATCGTCCTGGCGACCGGAGGCGGCGCGGTGATCGAGGAGGATAACCGGCGCGTGCTGGCCGAGCGCGGCGTGGTGGTGTATCTGGCCACCTCGATCGATCAACAGATCGAGCGTACGCGGCACGGGCGGCACCGGCCTCTTCTGAACGACACCGATCCCGAACAGAAGCTTCATGATCTGATGCAGCACCGGGCGGCCCTGTACGCCCAGATAGCCGATTTCACCGTTTCCACGGACGGCCGCCGGGTGCAGGTGGTTGCGGAGGAAATTCAGCACGAGCTGCGGCGGGCGCAGGCTCCCTAAGGCCGTATAATCCACACCGTGCAAACGCTACAGGTAGACGTCGGGCATTCGCGCTATCCCATCTCGATCGGCTCGGGGCTGATTGCGAACCGCGAGCTGCTGGATGCCCACATCCGCGGCCGCGACTTGCTGATCGTGACCAACACCACGGTCGCGCACCTGTATCTCGAGAAATTGATGCGCGGCCTCGCCGGGCGAAGGGTCGCCGAGTGCATATTGCCGGACGGCGAACAGCACAAGACGCTGCAAACCGCCGGCTGGGTGTTCGATGCGCTGGTGGGCAATAAAATGAACCGTGATGCCACGGTGCTGGCCCTGGGCGGCGGCGTGGTGGGCGACATCGCGGGCTTCGCCGCGGCATGCTACCAGCGTGGCGTCGGATATGCGCAGCTGCCCACCACGCTGCTCGCCCAGGTCGATTCTTCCGTCGGCGGCAAGACCGGGGTCAATCACTCCGGCGGCAAGAATCTGATCGGTGCGTTCTACCAGCCGCTGTGCGTCATCACGGACACCGACACGCTCGCCACGCTCCCCGATCGCGAACTGCGTGCCGGCCTCGCCGAGGTGATCAAGTACGGCTGCGTGTGGGACCCGCTGCTGTTCGACTGGCTGGACCACAACATGGCCAAGTTGCTCGCCAGAGACACCGATGCGCTGACCTACGCCATCGCAAGATCCTGCGAGATCAAGTCGACCGTGGTCGCCAAGGACGAACGCGAACATAATCTGCGGGCAATCTTGAACTTCGGTCATACCTTCGGCCACGCCATCGAAGCGGCCACCGCGTACCAGACCTTTTTGCACGGCGAAGCGGTGGGCTTGGGAATGCTGATCGCCGCGGATCTGTCGCGCCGCCTGGGATTGATCGACGCCGCCATCACCAATCGGGTCCGCGATATACTGGCCAGAGCCGGTTTGCCCATCGAGGCGCCGCAGATCGGCGCCGCCAAGGTCTTGGAACTCATGCAAATGGACAAGAAGGTGCTTGCGGGCACGTTACGCCTGGTGCTGCTCGACAGATTGGGACGGGCCATCGTGACGGGCGACTACGCCCAAGCGGCGCTCGAGGCCACGCTCGAGGAGTATTTCGCGTGAGCGCTCTCGCCGCCGTATGCCGCTCTCGACGAGCACTCGCGCGGCCGCCGCTACCCCGAGCCGAAGCCTGCCTACCGTTCGGAATATCAGCGGGACCGCGACCGCATCGTCCATTCGACCGCGTTTCGCCGCCTGGTCTACAAGACTCAGGTTTTCGTCAATCACGAAGGCGATTTGTTCAGAACCCGGCTGACGCATTCTCTGGAAGTGGCGCAGATTGCGCGCACCATCGCCCGGGCGCTCAAGCTCAACGAGGTTCTGTCCGAAGCGATTTGCCTTGCGCATGATCTGGGGCATACGCCTTTCGGACATGCGGGGCAGGACGCGCTGAACGAATGCATGACGGATTTCGGCGGCTTCGAGCACAACCTGCAGTCCTTGCGGGTGGTCGACGAACTCGAAGAGCACTACGCGGAGTTCGACGGACTGAACCTGAGTTTCGAATGCCGCGAAGGAATTCTGAAGCATTGCTCCTACAACAATGCGATTCAGCTCGGCGAACTCGGCGAGCGCTTCATCAACCGCCAGCAGCCCGGATTGGAGGCGCAGCTGGCGAACTTTGCCGATGAGATCGCCTACAACAATCATGACGTGGAGGACGGCATCCGCGCCGGCCTCATTACCGTGGAGCAGCTGCTGACGGTGCCGCTGTTCCGCGACTATCACGCCGAAGTGCAGGCGAAGTACCCGGCGCTCGCGGGGCGCCGACTGGTATATGAAATTCTGCGGCGCATGATCAATCACCTGGTCACCGATTTGATCGATTCGTCGGCGGCGCGGCTCGGCGCATCGGGGGTGAGGTCGATTGCCGAGGTGAGGTCGCTTCCCAAGTCCGCTGATCGGATTCAGCGACAGGACCCGCGAGCTGAACTATTCGCTGAAGACATTCCTGCGCGAATATCTGTACAAGCACTATAAGGTGAGGCGCATGACATCCAAGGCGCGCCGCGTCATGCGCGAACTCTTCGACGCGTTTTTCGACGATCCCACCCTGATGCCGGACGAGCACAAGGCAACCGGCTCGCGGCTGGAGCTGGTGCAGGGCCCGGCCGGCCGCGCGCGCGCGGTGGCGGACTACATTGCGGGCATGACCGACCGCTACGCCATTCTCGAGCATCGCCGCCTGTTCGATCCCGGCGAACGCACGTGAGCGCCGTCGACCGCACGCCGAAGAACGACCTGCTGCTGCGCGCCCTGCTGCGAGAACCGACCCCGCGCCGGCCGATTTGGCTGATGCGCCAGGCGGGCCGTTACCTGCCGGAGTACCGCGCGACGCGTGCGCGCGCCGGCGGCTTCCTCGAGATGTGTACCAATCCCGAGATCGCCTGTGAGATCACCTTGCAGCCGGTCGAGCGCTATCCCCTCGACGCCGCCATCCTGTTCTCGGATATTCTGACGATTCCGCATGCGATGAATCTGGGCTTGGAGTTCGAGGCCGGCGAGGGCCCCAAATTCGAACGCCCGGTGCGGACCACGGCGGACATCGCCAGGCTCGGCGTGCCCGACCCGGGACGGGATCTGAAGTACGTGATCGACGCCGTGGCGCTGGTGCGCCGCGAATTGCACGGAAGAATTCCGCTCATCGGCTTCGCAGGCAGTCCGTGGACGGTGGCTACCTACATGGTGGAGGGCGGCGGCAGCAAGACCTTCGGCGTGATCAAGCGCATGATGTACGAGGCGCCGCGCGATCTGCATCGGTTGCTCGGAGTGCTCGCCAAGGCCACCATTCTGTATCTGAACGCGCAGATAGCCGCGGGTGCGCAAGCGGTGATGCTGTTCGATACTTGGGGCGGCGTTCTGACCCCCGCGCAGTACGAAGAGTTCTCCCTGCGCTACATGGCCGAAGTGATCGACGCGCTGACCCGCGAGGCGGATGGCCGCCGCGTACCCAACATCGTGTTCACGAAGGGCGGCGGCGCGTGGGTGAAGAAGATCGCAGGCATCGGTTGCGACGCCGTCGGCGTCGATTGGACCACCGACTTGGGCACGGCGCGGCAGGCGGTGGAAGGCCGCGTCGCGTTGCAGGGCAATCTTGATCCCGCGGCATTGTTCGCGGCACCCGACACCTTGCGCGCGGAAACTCTGCGAGTGCTGGCGAGCTACGGCGAAGGCGCCGGGCATGTGTTCAATTTAGGCCACGGCATTACCCCCGACGTCGACCCGGAGCGCGTCGCTCTGCTGGTCGACACCGTGCAGAGCTACTCCGTCGAGTAGCACTCGAGCCGATGCATTACGCCTTCGCCGCAGTTGCCTGGGCGGCGGCGCGGAGTTCGTCGCGCAGCGCGCGCCGCAGGATCTTGCCGACGTTGGTCTTGGGCAGCTCGGTGCGGAAGTACACGTGCTTCGGTACCTTGTAGCCCGTCAGTTCGGTGCGGCTATACGCGATCAAGGCTTCCGCGGTGAGCGCCGGGTCCTTCTTTACCACGAACAATGCGACCACTTCGCCGGAATGCTCGTCCGGCTGCGCCACCGCGGCGACCTCGAGCACCCCGGGGTGGGCGGCGACGATGCTTTCGATTTCATTCGGATACACGTTGAAGCCGGACACGAGAATCATGTCCTTCTTCCGATCCTCGATGAACACGAAGCCGTCGGCATTCATACGGCCGATGTCGCCCGTGCGCAGCCAATCCCCGAACATCACTTGCTCGGTCTCATCCGGCCGCTGCCAATAGCCGCGCATCACCTGAGGTCCGAACACGCAGATTTCTCCGATGCCGTCCACCGGCAATTCCTTGCCGGCGTCGTCGCGGATCGACACGTCGGTGGAGGGCACCGGCAGGCCGATGGAACCGTTGAAATCCAAGCCCGCGGGATTGGCGGTGGCGATCGGTGCGGTTTCGGTCAGTCCCCACCCTTGCGTCACTATGCAGCCCGTCACTTCCTTCCAGCGGGCGGCCACCACGCCTTGCAGCGCCATGCCTCCCGCAAAGGTGACGCGCAGCGCGCTGAAATCCACGGTCTCGAAGCCCGGCGTGTGCAGCAGCGCATTGAAGAGCGTATTCACGCCGCTGATGAAATTGAACTTGTATTTTTTCAATTCGGCGATGAAGGACTTGAAATCGCGCGGGTTCGTGATCAACACATTGCGGGCGCCCAGCGAGAGAAAGGCCAGGCAATTGGTCGTGAGCGCGAAGATATGATACAGGGGCAGCGCGGTGACGACGATGCGCGCCTCGTTGGCCTTCAGGGACGGGTTGACCCAGGCGGAGGCTTGCAGCACATTGGCCACCATGTTGCGATGGGTCAGAATTGCCGCCTTCGCGACGCCGGTCGTGCCGCCCGTATATTGCAGGAAGGCGATGTCCTCGGGACCCACGGGAACGGGATCGAGCTTCAGTCCGAGGCCGCCGCCCAAGGCGCTCTTGAAGGTCAGCGTACCCGGCATATTCCATTGCGGAATCTGCTTGCGTACGTGCTTCAGCACGAAATTCACGATGAAGCCGCGCGGCACTCCCAGCAGGTCTCCGATGCGGGTGACGAGCACTTTTTTCAAATCGGTGCGCGGCAGCACCTGCTGCAGCACATGCACGAAGTTCTCGACGATGACGATGGCTTTGGCCCCGGAGTCCTTCAGCTGATGCTCCAGCTCGCGGGCGGTATATAGAGGGTTGGTATTGACGACCACCATGCCGGCGCGCAGGACGCCGAACAGCGCGATGGGGTATTGCAGGATATTGGGCATCATGAGCGCCACGCGATCACCCGGCGCCAGACCGGATTTCTTTTGCAGCCAGGATGCAAACGCGCCGCTCAGCGCATCGAGCTGGGCATAGCTCAGCGTCGCGCCCATGTTGGTGAAGGCGGGCGAGTGGCCGTGGGCGGCGCAGGCCTCCTCGAAGATATCCCGCAGCGAGGCATAGCGGTCGGGGTCGATGTCCGCCGGCACGCCCGGCGGGTATTGCTTGAGCCAATTACGATCCACTTAGACTCTCCATGCTATTTTCATGCGCTTCTTTTCATGCGCTTCGCGCAACTGCTACGGGGCCGAGGCGGCCCCGTCCTTTAGTTGCTCGCTGCGCGAGCAAGAAGAAAGCATATTCTTGGTTGGCGTGTATAGCATTGGGCCATGATGCCAGCAATGATCCAGTCGACGGGAGTAAACTTGCGCCGCCCCGGCATCCGTCATCTTCATATGTAAGAACGGCGTCCCCGGGCTGACGGAGAGGGCTGACGGAAGAGGGCAGACGGATGATACGGAGACCTGATTGATGAGACTTTGGCGACTGACGTTGATTGGGGCGTGTCTCGGGATGTCCGGCTGCGTCGTCGGCTACGGGCCCTGCCTGTTCCAGCAGCCGTTCAAGAACACCGTGACGGGGCACGTGCACTTCCGCGACTACCCGAACCCGGACGGTGTGGACAATGTGCCCATCCTGGCTCTGGACCGCACCGCCTATGTCTACGCTCCGGCACAGAGCATTCATTGCCTGCCGGCGAACGACGTGCAGCTGGTCGGAGTGGCCGAATTTCCGCAGAACGTCATCGAAAATTCGCATGTCACCGTGGATGGCGTACTGTTTCCGGCGGTGTCCGGCCGCCAGCACACGCCGTTTGTCATGAATGTGACCACCATATTGCCCATCCCCGATTCTCACTGAGGAGCGAAGATGGGAACGATCGGATTACAATCAGCCCGAATTGGAATCAAACCAGGGAGTAAGTTCATGAAAAACACGAATCTTGCCGGATTTCTTGCGGTGCCCTTGACGGTATTCGCTCTGGCGATGCCCGCGGGCCGCGGCGGACTACCGCCGCGACCACGACCTGCAAGGACGGCACGACTTCCACGGCCACCGGCCGCGGCGCGTGCAGCGGTCACGGAGGAGTGCAAAAGGCGCGCCGCCGCTCCTGCTGCTGCTCCCGCCTCCGCCGCGCCGGCGGCGTCGGGTGCTCCCGCCACCTGCAAGGATGGCACCACCACCACGGCCACCGGGCGCGGCGCGTGCAGCGGCCACGGCGGTGTGCAGAAGCCCTCGAAGAGCAAACCCGCAGCCGGCGCGACCGCGCCTGCCGTGGCTGCGCCCCGCTGCCCCGGCTGCCTCCACCGCAGCACCGGCTGCCTGGCGGCAACGACCGCCGCCAAGTCTCGACGGCTTCGAAGTCAGCGCCCACGGCCACCGCCGGCAACACCGATCCGACCGGAGCGACCGCCAAGTGCAAGGACGGCACTTATTCCAAGTCGCAGCACCATTCCGGGACCTGCTCGAGCCACGGCGGCGTCGCCGAGTGGCTGACGGCGCAGTGATCATCCGGAGTCCAGCGGCGCAAGAGCGGCTGCAGAACCGGCCACACATTGGCCAATAATTGGGGTTGCCCGAGCTCGTTGGGGTGGATGCCGTCGGCCTGCATGAGACTGGGGACCAGAGCGATGCCATTCAGCAGAAAAGGCACCAGGGGCAATTTTTTGTCGCGAGCCAGATCGGCGTAGCAGGCACTGAATTGTTTCGTGTAGTCGGGGCCATAGTTGGGCGGCATCCGCATTCCCAGCAGCAACACCTTGGCGCCGGCCGCCGTCGACAGGTCCACCATGCGCGTCAAATTGGCGCGCATTTGCGCGATCGGCAGGGCGCGCAGGCCGTCATTGCCGCCCAATTCCAGGATGACGATTTTGGGTTGATGCAGCATCAGGGCCCGCGGCAGGCGGGCGAGCCCGCCTGCCGTGGTCTCGCCGCTAACGCTGGCGTTGACGACCTGGTAACCGTACCCTTGGTCCTTGAGCCTCGTCTGCAGCAAGGCGACCCAGCCCTGTTCTACGTGCGCCAGCCCGTAGCCGGCGCTGATGCTGTCGCCGAACACGAGAATCACCGGTGATTCGGCAGGCGCAGCGCCGTTGGCCGAGACGGATGCAGTAATCAGCACGAATAGGATCAAAAGCCGTTTCACAGGCGCTCCTCAATGCAAGATCAAATCGTTCTCGAAGCGAAAAATGTATCCAAGACGGTTGCCAGCCCCGAAGGCCGGCTGACCATTCTCGCCGATGTGAGCCTCAGTGTGCGAACCGGCGAAACACTGGCCATCGTCGGGGCCTCGGGCGCGGGCAAGTCCACGTTGCTGGCATTGCTCGCGGGCCTCGATTCCCCGAGCACCGGCCGCGTGCTGATCGCCGGCGCCGACTTGAGCGAGCTCGACGAGGATGGACGTGCCGCCATTCGCGGCAAGCATGTCGGCTTCGTGTTTCAGTCGTTTCATTTGATCCCCTCGCTCACCGCCGTCGAAAACGTCATGCTGCCGCTCGAACTGGGCGGCCGGCGCGATGCGCGGCAGGCGGCGCTCGGCGCGCTCGCGCAAGTCGGCCTGACACCGCGCCAGGCGCACTACCCGAAACAATTGTCCGGCGGCGAGCAGCAGCGGGTGGCGATCGCGCGCGCCTTCGTGACGCATCCGGCCGTCTTGTTTGCGGATGAACCCACGGGCAATTTGGATACGGCGACCGGGCAGCGCATCACCGACCTGCTGTTCGACCTGAATCGCAGCACGGGCAGCACATTGGTGCTGGTTACGCACGATCGCGCCTTGGCGGGGCGCTGCGGCCGCGTCCTGGAACTCGACGCCGGCCATACGGTGAATTGATGCAAGTCGTGCGCTTCGCCTTGAGAAACTTATGGCGCGACCTGAAGTCCGGCGAGCTTTCCGTGCTGCTGCTGGCGCTGATGGTGGCGGTTCTGTCCTTGACGGCGGTCGGCTTCTTCACCGGCCGCATTTCCCAAGGAGTGCGCGCGCAGGCAGCCGAAGTGCTCGCCGCCGATCTGCGCTTGGAGTCGCCGAATCCCATCGCCGCGCGGTATTTTTCCGAGGCCAAGGCCCGGGGCCTGCGCACCGCGAAAATCCTGACCTTTCCGACCGCGATATTCAGCGGCGATGTCAGCCAATTGGCGGCGCTCAACGCAGTGACGGCGAGCTACCCATTGCGCGGGCACGTCCGCATCGCCGACGCGCCCTTCGGCGTCGCCCGCACGACCGACCGCATACCCGGCCGCGGGGAGGTGTGGATCGACGCGCGCATCATCGCCCAATTGAAAATAGCGCTGGGAACGCCTTTGAGGATAGGCGCGGCGACGTTTCGAGTGACCGAGGTGCTGGACTATCGGCCGGATCAGGGCACCGGATTCGTGAATCTCGCGCCCGCCGCGCTGCTCAACTATGACGATGTGCCGTCGACTCAGTTGATCCAGCCCGGCAGCCGCGTCACGTACGCCGCCTTGTTCGCCGGCCCACCGGCCGCGATAGCCGAGTTTCGCGAATACTTGATGTCGACCAAGGCGCCGGGCGAACGCCTGCGCGAGGTCGATGAATCGAGCCGGCAGCTGAATTCCGCCATCGATCGCGCCAGCCGCTTTCTCAATCTGGCCAGCCTCGCGTCCGTCCTGCTGTCCGCGGTGGCGGTGGCCATGGGCGCGCGGCGCTATGCGGCGCGGCACATCGACACCGTGGCATTGATGAAGTGCATGGGAGCCTCGCAGGTCTTCGTCCTGGCGATCTCGATCATAGAATTGACCCTATTGGCGGTCTTCGCCGTGGCCATCGGGGCGCTGCTCGGTTATCTCGCGCAGTCGGGTCTTGCCTGGGTGCTGCGCGATCTCATTCGTACCGAACTGCCCGCGGCCTCGCTTGCCCCGCTGCCCATCGCGCTGGTCACGGTTCTGGCCATGCTCATCGGTTTCGCGCTGCCGCCGCTGCTGCAATTGAAGAGTACGCCGCCCGCCCGGGTGCTGCGCAAGAGCGTGGATGCCCCGCCGCTGCGCTATGGATTGAGCTATGTGCTGGCGCTGGCGGCGTTGTTCGCGATTCTGTGGAGCCTCGTGCGAGATACCGAACTGGTGCTCGCGGTCTTTGCCGGCGTGCTGGGCGTCGGTCTGGTTCTGACCCTGGCGGGATACGGGCTGGTGCGGCTCACGGGCCGGCTGCGCGGCGGGGTGGGCGTCGCATGGCGCTACGGGCTCGCCAATGTCTCGCGGCGCGGCGGCGGCAGCGTCGTGCAAATCGTCGCCTTCGGCCTGGGGTTGATGGTTCTGCTGCTGCTGGCGGTGGTGCGCGGCGACCTGCTCGCCGATTGGCGGCATAGCCTGCCCGCCGACGTGCCCAACAATTTCCTGATCAACATACGCCCCGAGGAGCGCCAATCCCTGCAGGAGTTCTTCCGATTGCACGGACTCGGGCAGCCGGCCATGTTTCCCATGGTGAGGGCGCGCATCACCGCGATCAATTCGCGGCCCAGTGAGTCCCTCAAGGTTCCCGGCGACTCCGGCCGCGGGTTCCTGGAGCGGGAGCAGAACCTGACCTGGTCGGCCGGCTTGATGGATGACAATCAATTGATTGCGGGGTCTTGGTGGACCCCCGCGGACTACGGCAAACCCTTGGTGTCCATATCGACGGAATATCAAGAGGCGTTGCATTTGCAGTTGGGAGACAAGCTCAGCTTCGATGTGGCCGGCGAACCCTTGACCGTGAAGGTGGCCAGCATCCGCAAGATCCGTTGGGACAGCTTCCGGCCGAATTTCTTTCTGGTGTTCCCGCCCGGACTCCTGGACGGCGCCGCCGGCACGTACATGACCAGCGTGTTTCTCACCCCGGCGCAACGGCCCGCCCTGACCGATCTGGTGCGGCAGTTCCCGACCATCTCGGTGTTCGACGTCGACGCCATTCTCAAGCAGATCCGCAGCATCATGGATCGCGCATCGCTGGCCGTGCAGTATGTCTTTCTATTCACTCTGGCGGCGGGAGTCGTGGTGCTGCTGGCGGCCGTGCAGTCGACGCGGGACGAGCGCCGCTACGAGAGCGCCATGCTGCGTACCCTGGGGGCCAGCCGCGGCACGGTGCTGCAGGGCGTCGCCGCCGAATTTTCCGCGCTGGGTTTTCTCTCCGGTACGCTGGCGGCCTTCGGCGCCACGGCCATCGGCTACGGGCTGGCGCGCTGGGTGTTCTCGCTGCAGTACACGCTCGACCCTTGGGTGTGGGCGGCCGGTCTGGTGTGCGGCACCGTTCTGGTCGGCTTGAGCGGCACGCTGGCGACCCGCCGCGTGGTCAATACACCGCCCGTGGTCACGCTGCGGGACGAATGAGCGCGCGCTCGCTGCGGCGCCTACTGCACTTCCAGAATGACCCAGCCGATCGGAATGGGGATGCCGCGGGGCGGCAGCGCCTCGATGCGGGCATTGTAGATGCCCGCGGCAAGGCCCGTGGAATTGAGCGTCATGCGCAGCTCGCCGTTCGAATCCTTGAGCAGGTTCTCCAATACCAGCGCGCGTCCCTGATCCTGCTTGTCGACCAACATGCGAAACTGCATCTGCTTGTTCGTATAGCTCAGGTCGATGTGCAAATCCATCAGCAGCGGCGCGCTGCGGCTGACGACGATGCGCGACCTGTCGATTCCGGGAGCGCGATCGGGAGCCACGTACATCTCGCGCGACGTGGCCGGCTGTACCAGGGACCCTCGGTTCATGGAGGCGCGCGTGTCTTCCAGTTCGCCGCGCAACAGCGCGTACTTGCCGAACAGCGCCCAGAACGCAACCAGGCTCAAGAAGGCAACCACCGCCAGGCCGATCAGGGCGTAGACGGTTTTCCACCAGGGCGGCTGCGGCTCCCGCAGATCCTGCGACTGGCCGCTGGCCTCGAGCAGCTTGAGGCTGCCTTGAGCACGCTCCGACAGCTTGAGCTCATTCAGGTATTCGGGATGCTCGCGGCACCAATTCTCGAGATCGCGGGCACCCTTCAACGGCAGCTTGTTCTCCAGATAACGCTCGACGAGCTTGTGATCTTCGATGAATTTGCGATCGAAGCGCGGCGGTGCCGTCTGGGGATTTCCCCCTGAAATAGTGCGAGCGTTCATGCTGGAAGCGTTCCTTTGCGGGCATCATGACCGGTCTCGTGCGCGGAATACGTGAAATGATCGGCAAATGGTCAGCTCGGCGCCCTGCCCGCGAACCTAAGGCCGAGACGGCCGTCACGATTTTGTCTCTTTCTGAGGCTATTCCCGGATGACCAGGCGCGCACTGTCCAGCTCGCCCAGGGCCGCTTCACGCTGGGCCGACGTGAGGCTCCGCCAATTGATTTTCTCGACGGCCTCCATCCGCAGCTGCGCATCGGCGGTGCGCCGCACCGGCCCGCGCCGCGGGCGCCAGCGCTCGCTCAGGCGTCGGGTGCGTCCGCGGCGCACCAGGTCAATGACGGCTCGAATCACCTGCGGGTTGGTGGGGAGATTGCCGTGCAGCTCGTCCACGAAATAGGTCTTGAGTTTGGGAAGCGCCGCCAAGGCCAACGGCACCGTACCGTCGCCGTTTCTCGTCATGTCGTATTCGAAACCGGCGGCGGCGCGGCGCATGCCCACCACGGTCTCTTGATTGACGCCGACGATGTGCACCATGCGTGAATCCGCCGGCGCGAGGGCCGCGAGTACGGCCGCCGCCCGCGCAAGAATCGCTGCATCGGGCGCGGGGCCGTCGGCCGGCCAGGCGCGCGGATCGAACAAGTCGATTCCCTGCAGCCGCCGCGGCGGCGGCAGCATGTGATACAACCCCGGAAAAGTGCGGAATATTTTTTCGGTGAGGTATTCCGCCGAATGCCTGCGGTCCAGCCTCGACATCCTGCGTACGAAGGGGTAGGTCCCTCGCAGCGCCTGCACGGACGCGAAGGAACCTTCGTTCGGAGTACCCAGCATGATGAGCTTGCGCAGCAGCCGCTTCGGCAACATGCGGGCCGCCATGCGCGCGACCAAACCGCCCATGCTATGGGCAACCAGGATCACCGGCTCGCCATCCGCGGCAATTCGCGCTGCGAGTTGCGCGCCGAGCTCATCGAGGCCCAGGCGCCAATCGTAGGCGTGGAACCGTGCATCCCGGCCGCATAGCCGCAGCTCGAGCTTGAGCTGCGCGTAGGTGAAGAGCAGCACGCCCACCGCGCGCAGCGCCTTGCCCGACGGCAATGCCAGGCCGGTCAGGCGGCCCTCCGCAATCCGCAGCGGATCGATCCACAGCACTTCGGATGCGGCGCCGCGCCCCGCGCCGCCGATCTTAGAGCCCATGATTCCGGGCAAGATCAAGATCTTCGGGCCACGCGGTTTCTTGGCGCGCTCTGCGGCCGCGGCGAGCTGCGACAATCGCGCGTAGGCCGGCGCGCCGAAGTATTCGCGCAGGCTCTGGGCATGCCGGCCGCTGACCAGAGCCTCGAGCACCGCCTCGTCGCCGGCGTGAAATGCCCAATCCGCGCTCTCGGCGGAGCGCGGCGGCGCGGGACGGGCGGCGTGCCGGCGTGTGGCCATGCTTCCCGAGGCCGAGCCTTAGGCCTTGCCCGCCATGACGCGGTCGACGACGCCGCACACCGCGTCGATGACGGGCGCGCGCGTGCTGGACTTGCGCCACACCGCGCCCGCGGTGCGAGACGGCGCCGGCTTGGCGAACCGGCGAACGGCGAGGCCGCGCTGGGATCCGAAGGGCGACTCCACCGCCAGTTCGGGCAGCAAGGTGATGCCGAGGCCGGCCACCACCATTTGCCGCAGGGTTTCGAGGCTGGTGGCGCGATAATCCTCGGCCTCGCGGACGTCGACCCTGCTGCACACTTCCAACGCTTGGTCGCGCAGGCAGTGGCCATCCTCCAGCAGCAGCAGCGTATGCCCTTTCAGGTCCTGAACCTTGATGGATGATTTGGCGCCGAGCGGGTGACCGTTCGGCAGGGCGACCGTAAAATCCTCCCGGTAGAGTTCGCGCGATTCGATGCCGTCCTGCGCCGCGGGGAGCGCCATGATGCCGAGATCGATTTCGCCGTCGCGCAGCTTCTTCAGCAAGGATTCGGTCTGGTACTCATACAGCATGAGGCTCAGATTCGGCAGCGCCTTGCGAAGTTTCGGCATCACCCGCGGCAGCAAGTAGGGCCCGATGGTGGGAATCAAGGCCAACTTGAGCTTGCCGGCGAAAGGATCGGTGTTGTTGCGGGCGAGGGCGATGATCTCCTCGCCCTCGTTCAGCATGCGGCGGGCCCGCACCACGACTTGCTTGCCGACGTCGGTGAGCTGCACGTTCTTCGGCTGGCGCTCGACCAGCTTGACTCCGAGATAGTCCTCGAGCTTTTTGAGCTGGGCCGACAGAGTGGGCTGGCTCACGAAGGTGCGTTCGGCCGCCTTGCCGAAATGGCCCGTGTCGGCCAGCGCCACCAAATATTTCAAGTCCTTGAGATTCATGCCTTTGTCCCAACCAAGGTGAAGTGGCAATAGACGTACTCTATCAAAACCATCGTTATTATCCAATTCTCTAATAGGTGCGCGGTTGCTAGGATGGCTTCCGGCATCAAAACTTCTTTCGAGGATCATTCAATGTCTCTGATCAACACTGAAATAAAGCCCTTCAAGGCCACCGCCTATCACAACGGCAAATTCGTGCCCGTGACGCACGATACTCTCAAGGGCAAGTGGTCCGTCGTGGTGTTCTATCCCGCGGATTTCACCTTCGTCTGCCCGACCGAACTCGGCGATCTCGCCGACAACTACGCGGAATTCAAGAAGCTGGGCGTCGAAATCTACGGCGTATCCACCGACACGCATTTCGCGCACAAGGCCTGGCACGACACTTCCGACACCATCGAGAAGGTTCAGTACCCGCTGGTCGGCGACCCGACCGCAACGCTGGCACGCAACTTCGAGGTGCTGATCGAGGAAGAAGGATCTGGCGCTGCGCGGCACGTTCGTCATCGATCCCGAAGGGACTGATCAAAATCATGGAAGTGCACGACAACGGCATCGGCCGCGATGCGAAGGAACTGCTGCGCAAGGTAAAAGCGGCGCAATACGTCGCCTCGCACCCGGGTGAAGTGTGCCCCGCGAAGTGGACACCGGGCGCGGAGACCTTGTCGCCGTCCCTGGATCTGGTCGGCAAGATCTGATGCCGGCTGCCGATAAACGGTAAGGAAACGGCGAACGAGCCGCGCGTCTCTTGCGGCGCGGCTCGTTCGCTGAACGTGGATCGATTTTTTGGGTGAACCCATGCTCGACAGCAACTTAAAGACGCAATTGAAGGGCTACCTGGAGCGAATCTCGCTGCCCGTCGAAATCGTCGCATCCCTCGATGACAGCGCCAAGTCCGGCGAAATGCTCGCCTTGTTGAACGACATCGGGTCGGTGTCCGATCTGATCACGATCGAAGTGCGGCGCGACGACGCGCAGATGAAGCCCTCCTTTGCCCTGCGTCGGCCCGGAGCCGAGTCTCGGGTGCGTTTCGCCGGGCTGCCGATGGGCCATGAATTCACCTCGCTCGTGCTCGCACTGTTGCAGACCGGCGGCTATCCGCCGAAAGTCGATCCCGCGGCCTGTCGAGACAGGTCCGTAGTCTGGACGGCGAGTACCACTTTGAGACCTTCGTTTCACTCACCTGCCAGAGCTGCCCCGATGTGGTGCAGGCGCTGAACCTGATGGCGGTGCTCAACCCGAAGGTGCGGCACACCATGATCGACGGCGCCCTATTTCAAGACGAGGTGGAGCGGCGCCAGGTGATGGCGGTGCCGGCCGTATTCCTGAACGGCCGGCCCTTTGGGCAGGGCCGCATGGAGCTGGCGGAAATTCTCGCCAAGCTGGATGCGGGGTCCGCGGCAGCGCGAGGCCGACCGTCTGAGCGCCAAGCCTGCCCTTCGATGTACTGGTGGTCGGCGGCGGGCCGGCCGGCGCAGCGGCGGCGATTTATGCGGCGCGCAAGGGCATCCGTACCGGCATCGCGGCCGAGCGCCTCGGCGGCCAGCTGCTCGACACCGTCGGCATCGAGAATTTCATTTCGGTGAAGGAGACCGAAGGTCACAAATTGGCGACCGGTCTCGAACAGCACGTCACCACCTACGACGTCGACGTGATGAATCTGCAGCGCGCCGAGGCTCTGATCCCGGGCGAGCTGATCGAGGTGAAGCTGGCCGGCGGCGCGGCGCTGAAGGCGCGGTCGGTGATCATCGCAACCGGCGCGCGCTGGCGCGAAATCAACGTGCCGGGCGAGCGCGAATACCGCAACCGCGGCGTCGCCTACTGCCCGCATTGCGATGGCCCTCTGTTCAAGGGCAAGCGAGTCGCCGTGATCGGCGGCGGCAACTCCGGCGTCGAGGCCGCCATCGATCTGGCCGGGCTGGTAAGTCACGTGTGGCTGATCGAATACGACGCGCAATTGCGCGCCGATGCCGTGCTGACGCGAAAATTACGCAGCCTGTCCAACGTCACCATCATCACGGGCGCGCAAACCACCGAGGTCACGGGCGACGGGGAGCGCGTGAACGGGCTGGTCTACAAGGACCGGCAAAGCGGTGCCCGGCACACGCTGGATCTCGCCGGTGTGTTCGTCCAGATCGGGCTCGTGCCGAATACCGACTGGCTGAAAGGCACGGTCAAGCTCTCGCCGCGCGGCGAGGTCGAGGTCGACGCGCGCGGCCAGACGTCCGTGCCCGGCGTATTCGCCGCGGGAGACTGCACCGTAGTACCCTACAAGCAAATCGTCATTGCGGTGGGAGAAGGTGCGAAAGCTTCGCTGAGCGCCTTCGATCACCTGATCCGCTCGCCGCTGTCCGCCGCCGCCTAGATCTCGAGGCTGCCGTGATGGGCGGGGGCTCGGTAGGGAGAGCATCCATGAATTCAGCCGCACGATCGCATCGACTGTCCTCGGGGGTCGTGGTGGTGAGCTTGGCGCAGCGGAAATTGAAATATCTGCTGCTGCGCGCCTACCGCAATTGGGACTTTCCCAAGGGCCTGGTCGAGACGGGCGAGGAGCCCATCGACGCCGCTCTGCGCGAGGTCCGCGAGGAAACGACGCTCGACGACCTGTCCTTCGACTGGGGCTTGGAGTACATGGAAACCGGCCCCTACAACAAGGGCAAGATTTCGCGCTACTACATCGCACGCAGCAAGGAGACGCAGGTGCGGCTGCCCATCAATCCCGATCTGGGCACGCCCGAGCATCATGAGGCGTGCTGGGTCGAATTTGCCAAGGCCCTGTCCATCGTGTCGCCGCGTCTGCAGCCGGTCGTTCGCTGGGCCCACGCCGTCATCAATCACGAGCCCAGCCCGAAGCCCTAGCCGATATTGATCGCGCCTCTGCCGAGCTCGATCACGTCGCCCCCGACCAGGATCTCGCGCCCGGCCGTGACCTGCAAATAGAGGGTGGATGGCCGCCCGACGAACTCGCCCTGAGAAATCCGCAATTCCACGGGCAGTTCGAGCTCGGTCGCCAGGCACCAGCCGCCGAAGTTCGCGGTCGCGGACCCGGTCGCGGGGTCCTCGAGGACGGCGGGGCCCTGCGGGAAGAAGAAGCGGGCCAAGGCGGCGCGGGAGCCGTCCAGGCTGAACACATAGGCCATGCCGATGCCGTCTTCGCTGCGAATCCTGCGCAGGGCCTCCGGCTGAGGCGTTGCGCGCCGAACGGCATCCATGGAGGTGAGCGGCACGATCAGCTGTTCCTTGCCGGCCTTGATCCACAGGGGCCGTTCGCCGATGTCGGCCTCCTTCAGCCCCAGTGCCTGGGCCAGGACTGCGCGCGGTTCCTCGAGTTCACGCCAAGTCGGCGCGGGAGCGGTCAACGTCCAGCGGTCGCCCTGCGCGCGCACGGGGATCAGGCCGGCCTGCATTTCCAGCCGCAGCGACTCCCCACCCAAGCCGAGGGCGCGGCAGACATGCGCCGTGCCCAGGGTGGGGTGTCCCGCGAAGGGCATCTCGTAGGTCGGTGTGAAAATGCGCACGCACGCATCGGCGCGCGACGAGGGCAGAATGAAGGTGGTCTCGGAGAGATTGAACTGCCGGGCCAGGGCTTGCATGCCCCGGGTGTCGAAATCAGCGCCGTTTTCGAACACGCACAGCGGATTGCCGGTCAGTGCGCCCCGATTATGGGTGAAGACATTGACGATGCGAAACGGATGAGTCGCCATGACGGGGTTAGGTTAGCACCGACGACGCCCGGGTATCCTTCGACATTCGGCGATACCCGGGCCGTCACTGTCACCGGGTTACGGGTAGGCGTGCACTACCACGACCGGCGCCGGGGCCACCACCGCCACGCGAGGGCCGTAATACCCCCTGTGATAGTAGCCCGCCGGAGCGACGACGCAGCCGGCCATGGTCGCCGTCACAAAGCCTAACGGAATCAATAATTTAAATAGATTCTTCATGACCTTTCTCCTAAAGATTGTGCGTCTCGGGGAGAACAACGCGACGGGGGGGTGGGGGATGACAGCATGAACAAGGCTTAAGGAAGCTTATGTCGCATGAGGGCCGCTTCGGCCCCCCCAAAAGGCCGGCAATTACGCCAAGGAGTGGAACACCTTCTGCACGTCATCATCTTGTTCGAGCTTGTCGATCAGCCCCAGCACCTCAGCCGCCTGATCCTCGGGTAGTTCGATGGGCACGGAACAAATGTACTCGTGCTCGGCGGACAGCGGCGTGATCCCGCGTTTCTCGAGAGCCTCCTGCAGCCTGCCGAAATCATTGAAGGCGCCGCGGATCACCAGCTGCGGCTCGCCCTTGTCCCCGGTGCTGTCGCCCATTTCTTCGAGACCGAAGTCGATCAAATCCAGCTCGAGTTCGTCCTGATCCTTGACGGCCCCGGGGTCCAGGCGGAACACACCCATTTTCTTGAACAGGAAGCCGACGCTGCCGGTGGTGCCGAGATTGCCCGCGCCCTTCATGAAGATATTGCGCACGCTGGCCACCGTGCGGGTGGGGTTGTCGGTTGCGGTTTCGACCAGCAGGGCGACCCCATGAGGGGCGTAGCCTTCGTAGATGATCTCCTGATAGTTGGCCGCTTCCTTGCCCGAGGCACGGCGAATCGCCGCATCGGTCTTGTCCTTGGGCATGTTGACGGCGCGTGCATTCTGCAGCACCCGGCGCAGCGTCGGGTTCGCCGCGGGGTCGGGGCCGCCCGCGTGCACCGCAATAGCGATATCCTTGGCAACGCGCGTGAACTGCTTTGCCATCCGGTTCCAACGCGCAAACATCGCGTGCTTTCTGACTTCGAATATGCGTCCCATGGCGCACATGGTAGCAATACCGCGTCAAACCGCTAGACTTGCTGCTCCTTATCTCAAGGCGATTCTCCATGAGTGCAGTTCCTGCGGACGTCAGTCCGAGCGCGATCAGTTTCCGCGATCTTGAGCTTTCCGAGCCCGTGCTCCGTGCCTTGACGGACGTCGGCTACGAGTCCCCTTCACCCATTCAAGCGGCAACCATACCGGTGCTGCTGTCGGGGGCCGACATGCTGGGGCAGGCCCAGACCGGCACCGGCAAGACCGCCGCCTTCGCCTTGCCCGCCTTGACACGCATCGATCTGTCCAAACATGAACCGCAAGTTTTGGTATTGGTGCCCACGCGCGAGCTCGCCCTGCAGGTGGCGGAGGCGTTTTTAAAATACGCCGCGCATCTCAAAGGGTTTCATGTGCTGCCCATCTACGGCGGCCAAAGCTACCAGCCGCAGCTGAACGCCCTGCGGCGCGGCGTGCATGTGGTCGTCGGAACCCCGGGACGGGTCATCGACCACATGAACCGCGGCACCTTGAAGCTCACGGGGTTGACGCTGCTGGTTCTGGACGAGGCCGACGAGATGCTGCGCATGGGCTTCGTCGATGCCGTCGAGAGCATTCTCGAACAGACGCCGCCGCAGCGGCAGGTGGCGTTGTTCTCCGCCACCCTCCCCGCGCCGATACGCCGCATAGCGTCGAAGCATCTGCGCTCGCCGATCGAAGTCACCATCAAGAGCAAGACCAGCACCGCGACCAATATCCGCCAGCGCTACTGGATAGTCAGCGGCATGCACAAGCTGGATGCACTGACGCGCATACTCGAGGCCGAAACCTTCGACGGCATGCTGGTATTCACCCGCACCAAGCAGGCGACGGTGGAACTGGCGGAAAAGCTCGAGGCGCGGGGCTTCGCGGCCGCTCCGCTCAACGGCGACATTCCCCAACCGCAGCGCGAGCGCACGGTTGCGCGCCTGAAGGCCGGTCAAATCGACATCGTAGTCGCCACCGATGTGGCCGCCCGCGGCCTCGACGTCGAGCGCATCGGCCATGTCGTGAACTACGACGTGCCGTATGACACCGAATCCTACGTGCACCGCATCGGCCGGACGGGCAGGGCGGGACGCAAGGGCGAGGCCATCCTGTTCATCGCGCCCCGGGAGCGCAATATGCTGCGCGCCATCGAGCGCGCCACGCGGCAGGTGATCGAGCCGATGAACCTGCCGACGGTCGACGCGGTCAACGCGCTGCGAATCGCAAAATTCAAACAGCGGGTCACCGAGACCGTTGCCAAGGGAGACGCAATGGTTTTCCGGCCCGTGTTGGAGCAGCTCGAGGCAGAAACCGGTCTGCCGCTCATCGACATTGCCGCTGCGCTGGTGAGCCTGTCGCAGGGCACGACGCCGTTGCTGCTGACGGGCAAATCGGAGCCGCCGGCGCAAGCCTACGCCCCGGGCGAGGAGCGGCCGCCTCGGCCGGCGCGTCGAGAGGACTCGCCGCAACGCGCACAGGCGCCGGAGCGCTCAATCGCCGCCGAACGCGCGCCCAAACCGGAGAGGCCGCGGACCCGCGATGCGGCGCCGTCGATCGAGAAGCCCGGGGCAAGCGAAAAAACGCGCGGCTTCGAGAATATCGCCGACGCCGCCGCGGATTCCGCGGCGCCACGCAAGCCTCGCGCCCAATCCGCCGGCAGCTTGATGGAAACTTTTCGCATCGAAGTAGGGTCGGTACATGGAATCAAGCCCGGCAACATCGTCGGTGCCATCGCCAATGAGGCGGGAATCGAGGGCGTGCATATAGGGCGAGTGGACATTCGGGAGGATCATAGTTTCGTCGACTTGCCGGAGGGCATGCCGAAGCAGATATTCAAGGATTTGCAGAAGGTGCGGGTGGTGGGCCGCGAGCTGCGGATCAGCCGGGTGAGCGAGAAGCCGCCCAAGCCGCCCAGGGATTCGTCCGGCCGGCATACGGAGCGAAAAATGCTCAGCCGGCGCAAAGCGAAGAATTGACGCCGAACGGGTTGATTAATCGAGGTGGGTTGATTAAACGAGGAGTGAATCATGGGCAAGGGTATGGACCGAAAGAAAGAAGAGAAAAAGAAGCCGACCAAGACTCTGGAGGAGAAGCGGGCTGCGAAGAAGGAAAAGAAGCAAGCCAGGGGTTGAGCACGCCCCGCGCGGCGTCGCTGCCGGGCTCGGGCTCGAGCAGCGGTTCGCCGCGCCGCAGTCACGTCGATGTTATTGGTGCCGTGCCGTAGAATGCACGGCCCTTCATGAAAATTTCCGCAGTCAAGTTTTTGGTCGCAGCGAACGTGCTGGTGTTCGTTCTGCAGAGCATGTCGAACGGCGCTCTGGACGGACTGGCGCTGTGGCCGATTCAGCCCATCGACGGCGTGTCGAATTTCCGGCCCTGGCAAATCATTACCTACGCGTTCCTGCATAGCACCGGGAACATCACTCATCTGCTGTTCAACATGCTGGGCTTGTGGATGTTCGGCGCCGAAGTCGAGCGCTATGTCGGGCCGCGCCGCTTGCTTGCCTGCTACTTCGCATCGGTGGTCACCGCCGCGCTCAGCCAGCTCTTCGTTCCCCTGCTGTTCGGCGCGCCGCCGGGTCCGACCATCGGCGCCTCCGGCGGGGTGTTCGGGCTTCTGCTGGCGTACGCCTTCCTGTTTCCGAAGCGCAAGGTCGTTCCCCTGATTCCACCCATACCCATGCCGGCGTGGCTGTTCGCCACTCTCTATGCGGCAGTCGAGCTCTTCCTGGGCGTCACCGGCACCCTCTCGGGAGTCGCGCATTTCGCCCATCTCGGCGGCATGGTGGGCAGCGCTCTGGTGATCTTGCAATGGCGCTACGCACGGGCGCGCTAGCTCGTCGATTCCCGATGCCCCGGGAACCGGCTACCCTATGCCCATGAAACCGCAAGTATTGAAGAAAGCGGCCTGGGTGGCGGCGCTGTTGTGCCTGGCCGCGTCGGCGCAGGCCGGGTGGGTGCGCCGCGTCACGGACGGCATCATGGGCACCCGGATTACCGTGGAGCTGTGGTCGGACGATGAGGCAAAGGGCAACCAAGCGATCGACGCGTTGCTCCAGGAAATGCGCCACATCGACGAGTCGATGAGCACTTACAAGCCCACCAGCGAGGTCTCGCAGGTCAACGCCAAGGCCGCGGACGGCCCCATGAAGATCAGCAAGGAACTGTTCGATCTGCTGACCACGGCCAAGGAGTATTCGGTCATCACCGACGGCGCCTTCGACATTACCTATGCCAGCGTCGGCTACATGTACGATTTTCGCAAGCACGTGCGTCCGGACGACGCGCAAATCGCCAAGGCATTGCCGGCGGTCGACTATCGCCATGTGCTGCTCGACCCGAAGAGCCAAACCGTGCAGTTTTCCCAGAAAGGCGTGCGCATCGACCTCGGCGGCATCGCCAAGGGCTACTCCGTGGACCGAGGCATCGACGTGTTGAAATCCTTCGGCATCACGAGGGCCTATGTCTCGGCCGGCGGCGACAGCCGCATCATCGGGGATAGATTCGGCAAACCCTGGGTGGTCGGGATTCGTGATCCGCGCAAAGGCGAAGGGGAAGTGATCGCTCGAATTCCCCTGGTCGATGCGGCCATTTCCACCTCGGGCGATTACGAACGCTTCTTCGAGGAAAACGGCGTGCGCTACCACCACATCATCGATCCGCATACCGGCCACTCCGCCAGCAAAGTGCGCAGCGCCACGGTGATTGGACCCTATGCCACGCGTACCGACGGTCTATCCAAGACCGCCTTCGTGCTGGGCCCGGAAAAGGCGATGGAGATCTACAATCGCCTCGACGATATCGATGCCATCATCGTCAAGCTCGACGGCACGGTGATCCACTCCAAGGGCATGGAGCGTGCGGCGGGGCGTGCGCCGGCCAACTAGGCGAAACGGCCGAGGGCAGCGAGGCGCCGTTCGGGTTCATGCGCCGTACGGGCAAAGGGAATAAAGTAGGCCCGCCATGAGTCTTAGCCTCCATGGATGAGAAACGCGCCCGCTTCGAGGCGCAGGTTTTGCCGCACTTGGACGCCGCGTACCGGTTCGCCCGATGGTTATCGGGCGTGCCCGCCGACGCCGACGATATCGTGCAGGAAGCCATTTTGCGCGCTTTTCGCGGGTTCGACGCTCTGCGAGGCTCCGATGTGAAGGCGTGGCTGCTGGCGATCGTGAGAAATTGCCACGCCACAGCGCTGAAACAGCGGCAGCGGCGCGCCTTCGTGCCGCTGCCGGAAGAAAGCGATGCACATGACGGCTACGCGATGACGGCGACGACCCCCGGTCCGGAAATCGCCTCGATCCGGCGCGACGAGCAGCGCACTCTGGATCGGTTGATCGCGGCGTTGCCCGAAGAGCACCGTACGGTGCTGATGCTGCGGGAAATAGAGGAAATGGACTATCGTCAAATAGCCCTGGTCACGAACGTGCCCATCGGCACGGTGATGTCGCGGCTGGCGCGCTCGCGCGCCGCGCTCAGGGCACGATGGCTTGAGGAAGCCGAAGGAGTGCCGCGTGCAGTGCCCTGAATCTCTGCGCGCACAGGCTTATTTCGACGCCGAGCTCGATGCGGTTTCCGCCGCGGACATCGAACGTCACATCGAGCATTGCACCGAGTGCCGCGCGCTGCTGGAAGATCTCGAACAGGTGCGCGCCGTGCTGCGCCGGGATGCGGAATACGTCCGCGCCGCGCCGGCGCTTCGCGCCAAGATCATGCGGGCTCTGGATCAAGAAGGCGCCGCAGAGACTGCGAAGCGGCCATCGCCGCGCCGCCCGCGCTCGTTTTGGATGGGCGTTCTCGGCGGGGCCGGCGGCGCAGGCCTGGCGGCGACCCTCGCATTTCTGCTCCTCGTGCCGCGGCTTACCAACCCGTTGCTCGACGAGCTGGTGAGTGCGCACGTGCGTTCGCTGATGCCGGCGCATCTCATCGATGTGGCATCAACCGACAAGCACACGGTGAAGCCGTGGTTTGCAGGGCATGCCGACGTCTCCCCGGTCGTCGCCGATTTCGAAGCGCAGGGCTACAAGCTCATCGGCGGCCGCGCGGATTACCTGGATCATCAGCGCTCGGCCGTGGTGGTCTACCGGCATGGCGCGCATGTCATCAATGTCTTCAGTTGGGCCGGCAATCGGCGTTCATTGCCGGACAATGCGACCCGCAGCGGCTATCACCTAGCCTTCTGGCGTGAGGGAGACCTGGACTATTGCGCCGTTTCGGATACCGGCTGGGACGAGCTGCTTGGATTGGTGCGGCTGCTGCGGGAATGAAGCCCGCCGTTCCGCGGATGCTCGCACGGTCAGTCGCGGAAATTATTGAATTGCAGCGGCACACCGACCTCCGCCTTGCGCAGGAAGGCGATGGCTTCCTGCAAGTCGTCGCGCTTCTTGCCGGTCACTCGAACCTTGTCGCCTTGAACCTGCGCCTGCACCTTCAGTTTCGAGTCCTTCAGCAGGCGCGTCACCTTCCTGCCCGCCTCCGCGTCGATTCCGTGCTTCAAGACGGCGAGCTGCTTGGCCCGCGCCAGATTGACCTCGGGATCCTTCACCTCGAGACAGGCGACGTCGATGCCGCGCTTGGCGATTCTGAGCTTGAGTATGTCCAGCATCTGCTTGAGTTGAAAATCGGCGGGAGCGGTCATCGTCACCGTCGTTTCCTCGAGTTCGAAGCTGGCGTCGGTGCCCTTGAAATCGAAGCGCTGCCCGAGCTCGCGGATCGCCTGATCCACGGCGTTGGTCAATTCATGAGTATCGATTTCAGACACGACGTCGAAAGAAGGCATATCAGGTCTCCGCGAGTAACCGGTCCATCGCTAACGATACCCGCGCGCCTGCAAGGTGAATAGCTTGGCGTAGCGGCCGTCGGCCGCCATCAGCGATTCATGGCTGCCGCGTTCGACGATTCGGCCTTCCTCGAGCACCAGAATCTGGTCGGTCATGCGTACCGTCGAGAACCGATGCGAAATGACGATGGCGATGCGGTTGCGGGTCAGCTCGCGGAAGTGCTCGAACACCTCCGCTTCAGCCCCCGCGTCGATGGCGGCGGTGGGCTCATCGAGAACCAGGATGTCCGCCTCATTGCGCATGAAGGCGCGGGCCAGGGCGATTTTCTGCCACTGACCGCCCGACAGCTCGCGGCCGTCCTTGAACCACTTGCCCAATTGGGTGTGGTAGCCGGCCGGCAGGGTATCGATGAATTCCGCGGCCAGGCCCTGCGCCGCGGCGCTGCGCCAGCGCGTCTCGTCGTCGAAGGCGCGCACATCGCCCGCACCGATGTTTTCACCGACCATCATTTGGTATCGGGCGAAGTCTTGAAAAATGACGCCGATCCGCTGGCGCAGCGTGCTCTCGTCCCATTTCTCGAGGTCGAGCCCGTCCAAGAGGATTCGCCCGCGCGTCGGTTGGTAGAGGCGGGTGAGCAACTTGATCAACGTGGTTTTGCCCGAGCCGTTTTGCCCCACCAAGGCCAGGCTCTCTCCCGGCCGCACGTGCAGGTCGATGCCCGACAGCGCGGGGGTGCCTGCGCCGGGATAGACGAATTCGACGTCCTCGAAGCGGATCCCGTCGCCGGGACGGGGCCCAAGCTTCGCATGCCCGCCGCGGCTGCCGATGGGCTGTTCCAGGTATTCATAGAGGTTCGACAGGTAGAGGTTGTCCTCGTACAGGCCGCTGACGGCCGACAGCGCCGCGCTCACGGCGGTCTGTCCCTGGCGAAACAACATCAGGTACATGGTCATCTGGCCCACGGTCATGGCGCCGAGCACGGTTTCCGCGGCAATCCATAGCGTAGCCTCCGTAAAGCGCCGCCGTGCCCACCAGCCCGAGGCCGAAACCCCAGGCATCGCGGCGCAAAGTCAGATCGCGGTCCTCGCGGTACAGACGCGTGAATATGTCGCGGTAACGGTCCAGCAGGCGCGGCCCCAATTCGAACAGCTTGACTTCCTTCGCGGTGTCCTCGCGCGCCAGAACCGATTCCAAATAGATTTGCATGCGCGATTCAGGGGCGCGCCAGCGGAACAGGCGGAACGCCTCGCCCGAGAATTTGGCCTCCGCCAGGAAGGCGGGCAGCCCCGCGAGGATCAGGAGCACGACGGCCCACGGCGAGAAGCGGATGAGCAAGCCGCCGAAGGACACCAGCGAGATTCGCATTCTGCAGGAGTCCGAAGGTGCGCATTACCAGGCTCAAGGGGCGGCTCGAGGCTTCGCGGCGCGCACGCGTCAGCTTGTCGTAGAACTCGGAGTCCTCGAATTGCGTCAAATCCAGAGTCAGCGCCTTCTCCAGGATCATGACGTTGACGCGCTGTCCGAGCTGCGCGCGCAGCAGCGATTGCGCGAGAGAGATGCCGCGTTGTGCCACGGACGTGGCGGCGACCAGCAAGGCTTCGAGCCCGACATACCTGAACACGTGGGCGAGCTGCGTCGTGCCGCCGTGGCGGTGCAGATCGGCGGCATGAATGACGGCGTCGACGATTTGCGCGCCCACATAGGCGACCGCCGCCGGCAGCACGCCGGCCACCAGCGTAAGCAGGGCGAGCGCGATGCTGAGCGGCTTGTTGGTGGTCCAGACCAGCGAGAGTGCGCGGCTGCTGTAGGCGAAGACGCCGAACAAGCTGCGCTGCAGACCCGCGGGGTCGGCCGCCGGCACGGCCCGGCCCAGAAGTGCCGGGCCGTTACCGTTCCTCACTGTTCGTTGCTTCGTTCATGCGGTTTGCCGAGGAATGAGTTCTGGTGCCGGTGCGCACAGGACCCCGCGGTCTATAATGCGCGCACCCCGATAGGCTGGTATGGCGGAGTAGTCGTGAAATTCAAGCCCTTGCTCGATCGTTGGAAAAAAGATGCGGCGCCGGCCCGGACCGCGAAGGAGTACCCGATTCGTTTGGACCTGGACGATGCCGCGCGCTTGCATGCCTTGGCCGAGTTGTTTCCCGGGCAGCCCATCGAAGTCATCATTACCGATTTATTGCGCGCCGGCCTCGACGAAATCGCCGCCGCCATGCCCTATGAGCGGGGTCCCAAGGTCATTTCGCGCGACGATCAGGGCGACCCGCTCTACGAGGACATCGGCCTCACGCCCGCGGTTCGTCGAGCTGACGCGCAAATTCAAGAAGAAACTCCAGGTTTCCGGCTAGGCGGGCGGGCTTGACGCTGCTCGCTCTGGAAGGCGATACTCCCGGCATGTCGACCGCACGCATCCTTCGCAACGCTTGGTGGTGGCGCACTTCCTAGGAGTGGGCGCTGGTCGGTCTTTTCAATTTAATTCGTCGATACCCAGAACCCATCTCCGCCTCAAAGCCGGTGGTGGGTTTTTTGTTGTCCGTGAGATTTGCAGGAACGCATGAAACCACCCTTTGACATCGCAGCCGATCTCGATACGCCGGTGTCGGCCTATCTGAAGCTGGCGCCCTTTCGGCCGAGATTCCTGCTGGAGAGCGTCGAGGGGGGAGAGCGGCTGGCACGCTATTCCTTCATCGGATTCGGCGACTGCCTGGAAGTGCGCCTGGAGGCCGCGGGGCTGTTCATCGGGGGCGTGCATTCCCCCAGGCCGCAGTCCAAGCTCGAGTTCCTGAACGCCTTGCGCGGCGCGCTGGCCCGAGCCCCGCAGCCGCTGCCGGAAGTGCCGGGGGTGCCGTTGCTCGGCGGCTTGGTCGGCTATACCGCGTACGATGCCGTCCGCTACTTCGAGCGCGTGCCCGGGCGCAGTCTCGATGCCACCGAGACGCCGCATGCGCATTATGTCGCGCCGCAGTCCTTGCTGGTGTTCGATCACCTGACTCGCACCGTCGCCCTGCTCCATGACGGCAGCGAGGCTGAACGGCAGAGCCTGCGCCGTGAAGTAATACGGGCATTGCGCGGCGCCGTTCCGTCCATCCTCCTCCCAGGGCGCTTCTCCCCGGCAACTCCATCGTTGACGCAGGAGGCGCACGCCGCGCGCGTACGGCGCGCGCAGGAGTACATCGCTGCCGGGGACGTGTACCAGCTGGTGCTGGCGTCGCGATTCGAAGGCCGCCATGCGCTTGCGCCGTTCGAGGTGTATCGAGCGCTGCGGCTGCTCAATCCCTCGCCCTATATGTTCTATTGCGAGCTGGGCGACATCACGGTGGTGGGTTCTTCGCCCGAAGCCCTGGTGAAGTGTCACGGCGGCTGCGCCCAATTGCGGCCGATCGCGGGCTCGCGCCCGCGCGGTGCCGATGACGCCCGCGACGCAGCCCTGGAAGCGGAGCTTGCTGGCGGATCCCAAAGAAAACGCCGAGCATGTGATGCTGGTCGATCTGGCGCGCAACGACCTGGGAAGGGTGGCCATCGCGGGCTCGGTGAGGGTCGATCCCTACCGAGTGATCGAGCGCTACAGCCACATCATGCACATCGTGAGCGGCGTCAACGGCCGCCTGCTGCCGGGGCAGGATGCCTTCGATCTGTTTGCCGCGACCTTTCCGGCCGGCACCCTGGTGGGGGCGCCGAAGGTGCGCGCCATGGAAATCATCGACGAGCTCGAGCCGGTGGGACGGCAGCTCTACGGCGGAACGGTGGGCTACTTCGGCCGGCACGGCGACATGGATCAGGCCATCACCATCCGCACTCTGGTTTTTCGCGGCGACTCCTACAGCTACCAGGCGGGAGGCGGTATCGTCGCCGACAGTTCCCCGAAGGCCGAATACGATGAGCTGATGGCGAAGAGCGCCGTGCTGCGGCGCGCGCTCGAGCTTGCGGCGGAGGGTCTGTAATTGCGGCCCAAGATATTGCTGATCGACAACTACGATTCCTTCACCTACAACCTGGTGCAGGCATTCTTGGTGCTGGGAGCCGAAGTCGACGTGCATCGCAACGATGCCATCAGCGTCGATGAGGCCCTGGCGCTCGAGCCTATCGCACCTGGTCATTTCACCGGGACCGGGCACGCCGCGCGACGCGGGCATCTCCATGCGGATGATTCAGGCCTTTGCCGGGCGCATCCCGATATTCGGCGTCTGTCTCGGCCATCAATCCTGGTGGAGGTATTCGGCGGCAAGGTGGTGCGCGCCGCGCGGCTCATGCACGGCAAGGTGTCGCCCGTGCTGCATGATGGCAAGGGATTGTATGCCGGCATGCCGCCGAAGTTCGATGCGGGCCGCTATCACTCGCTGATCGCGGCGGCCGGACAGCATCCCGGCCGTGCTCGAAGTCACGGCGCGGACCGCGGAGGGCGAAATCATGGGCGTGCGGCACCGATCTCTGCCCATCGAAGGCGTGCAATTTCACCCGGAAAGCGTGCTGACGCCGGACGGTCCGCATTCTCATGGGCAATTTCCTCAAGAGCTGAAGTGAACAATCCACGCGACACCCTCGATCAGCTCTGGCGCAGCGCCGCGATCTCACCGAAGCCGAGGCGCGGCGCTTCTGCGACTGCTGACGACGGCGGAGCTTGCGCCCGCGATGGCCGGCGCACTGCTGGCGGCACTGCGCGCCAAGGGCGTCACGGCCGACGAAGTGCGTGGTTTCGCCGGCGCCATGCGCGCGCTGGCGCGCAAGCCCGCGCTGCCCGGCGGGCCTGGATGCCATCGACATCGTCGGCACCGGCGGCGACGCCTCGGGCAGCCTGAATTTGTCGACGGGCGCGGCCTTGCTGGCGGCCGCCTGCGGGCTGCCCGTCGTCAAGCACGGCAATCGCTCCGATCTCCAGCCGCAGCGGCAGCGCTGACTTGATCGAGCAGCTGGGATTCACCCTGCCGCTGGATGAGACTCGGGCGGCGCGAGTGTTTTGTCGCCACCGGATTCACCTTCCTGTTCGCGCCGTATTTTCATCCGGCGATGAAGGCGCTGGCGCCGATCCGCGCCGCGCTCGGCATTCGCACCGTGTTCAATCTGCTGGGGCCGCTGACGAATCCCGCCGCGCCGCGCTTTCGCTTGATCGGCGCCTACGATGCGCCGACCGCGGAGTTGATGGCCGGCACCTTGGCGGGCATGGACATCGAGCGCGCCTGGGTGGTGCACGGCGCCGGCGGGCTGGGACGAAGCCACGCCCATCGGTCCCTTCCTGGCATTCGATGTGCGGCGGGACGAGGTTCGCCGTTACGAAATCGATCCGCGCGAATTCGATCTGGCGCCCTGCGGGCAGGCGGAGCTGGCGGGCGGCGATGCCGCCGCGAATTTCGCGGCGTTGCTCGCGGTATTCGAAGGCCGCGATCGCGGTGCGCATCTGCGGGCGCTGGTCTTGCAATGCGGTCTCGCCTTATTCATCGCCGGCCGGGCGGCGAGCATTCAGATCGGAATCGACACGGCGCGCGCCGCTCTGGACAGCGGCCGGGCAAACGCAGTGGCTACGGCAATTGCGGGAGTTTGCGGTGCAGAGACCCATGAGCGGTTTCTTGGACGACATGGCCCGTTCGAGCGCGGCGCGCGTGGCGCAAGCCCTTCGTCATGAATCCCTGCCCGCCTTGGAGCGGCGCGCACGCCAGGCACCGCCCAGCGCACCGCTTGCGCCTCTCGGGCATGGGCTTCGACGTCATCGCGGAACTCAAACTGCGTTCTCCGGCCGCCGGCCAATTGGGCGATGAGAGCCAGGACTGGCTGGGGCGCATCGCCGCCTATGCCCGGGGCGGCGCGGCGGCCGTGTCGGTTCTGACCGAGCCCTCGCGTTTCGACGGAACGCTCGAGCATTTGCGCCAGGCCGCGGCCGTATTGGCGCCGCTCGGCGTGCCGGCAATGCGCAAGGATTTCCTGGTCGATCCCTACCAGGTATTGGAAGCGCGCGCCGCCGGTGCGGGCGGAGTCTTGGTGATCCTGCGCATGTTGCCTCGCACGCGAATCGTGGAGCTGCTGGACGTTGCGGCCGAGCACGGCATGTTCGTGCTGCTGGAAGCGTTCGACGAGGCTGATCTGGAAATGGCGGCCGCCCTGCCGGCCTCGCGCGCGGCACATTGCAACGCGGCTCATCGTGCGAGCGGAGCGCGGGAACATGAGGAGCTGATTTTGATTGGAATCAACAGCCGTGATTTGCAGACGCTGAAAGTGGTGCCGGAACGATTCGCGACGCTTGCGCCGCGGCTGCCGCGCCGGCCGGCCGGCGGTCGCGGAGAGCGGCGTCGCCTCGGCCGCCGACGCACTGCGCATGCAGCAATTGGGCTATGGCCTGGCATTGATCGGCACGGCGCTGATGGCGAGCGAAGATCCATCGCGGCTGCTGGGAGAAATATTCCATGCGACGCGGACAGTGCAAGCTTAAATGGCTACACTCGGCGCCATGTGGATAAAGATCTGCGGCATCACCAGTGCGGACGCGGTGGCTGCGGCCGCGGAGGCCAATGTCGACGCCATCGGTTTCGTATTCGCGCCCAGCCCGCGGCAGGTGACGCCGGGCCAGGCGGCGCAGCTGGCCGCGTTGGCGCCGCCGGGAATTCTGCGCATCGCGGTGGCACAGCACCCGCTGCAGATGAAGGTCGACGAAATCTGCCGAATACTCAAGCCGGATTACTTTCAAACGGATGTCGAGGATTTGCGCGAATTGAAGATTCCTGCGCACATCAAGGTGCTTCCGGTCGTGCGTTTCGGGCGCAAGACGCCGAATCCGTTGCCGGCGCGCATGCTGTTCGAAGGCCCGTCGAGCGGTATCGGCGAGATGGCCGACTGGGGGCGGGCGGCTGAGCTGGCACGGCAAACCGAGGTCATTCTCGCCGGCGGCCTGTCGCCGCAGAATGTGGCCGAAGCCATTCAGGCGGTGCGGCCGTTCGGAGTGGATGTGAGCAGCGGCGTGGAGGAAGTGCCCGGGGTCAAAGACCCGGCGAAAATTCGCGAGTTCGTCCGCGCGGCCCGCATTGCGACGGCGGGGCTGGAAACCGATCAATGAATCTTCCCGATGCCCGCGGCCGTTTCGGTGCCTTCGGCGGACGCTATGTTCCGGAGACCTTGGTGCCGGCGCTCGATCGGCTGCAAGCCGGCGTCGAGCGGTATTTGCACGACGCCGACTTTCAAGCGCAGTTCAATTTCGAGCTCAAGACCTGGGTGGGCCGCCCAACCGCTCTGTCCCATGCGCCGACGTTGAGCAAGCGTTGGGGAGCCCAAGTCTGGCTCAAGCGCGAAGATCTTGCGCACACCGGCGCGCACAAGATCAACAACGCCGTCGGCCAGACGCTCCTGGCGAAGCGCCTGGGGGCCAAGCGCATCATCGCTGAAACCGGTGCGGGCCAGCATGGGGTGGCGAGCGCCGCCGCGGCGGCTCACTTGGGAATGCCCTGCGTGGTTTACATGGGTGCGGTCGACGTGGAGCGGCAGGCGCCGAACGTCGGGCGGCATGCAGCTCCTGGGTGCCACCGTGGTGCCGGTGACGGGCGGCGATGCCACCCTGCGCGCGGCCATCGACGAGGCCCTGCGCGACTGGGTATCCGATCCCGACGGCACGTACTACTGCCTCGGTTCGGCGGTGGGACCGCACCCCTATCCCTATCTGGTGCGCGAGCTGCAGGCGGTGATCGGCCGCGAGGCGCGGGCACAGATGCAGGAGTTGGCGGGCGGCCTGCCGGATGTGGCGGTGGCCTGCGTGGGCGGCGGCTCGAATGCCATTGGTCTGTTTCATCCCTTTTTGGGCGATGCCGGGGTGAAACTGATCGGCGTGGAGGCCGGCGGCCGCGGCGCGGGCCTCGGTGACAATGCGGCCTCGCTGACTTTCGGAACTCCCGGCGTCCTGCAGGGCAGCTATACGCTGATACTGCAGGACGCCTATGGTCAGGTGCGGGAAACGCATTCGGTCTCCGCCGGTCTCGATTATTCCGGCGTCGGTCCCGAGCACGCCTACTTGATGAAAAGCGGACGCGTCGCCTACGAATCGGCGACCGACGATGAAGCCTTGGATGCGCTCGCCGAATGCGCCAAGTGCGAAGGCATTCTGCCGGCCATCGAAAGTGCGCATGCGTTTTTCGGCGCGCGGCGCTATGCGCAAGCCCACCCGGGAGCGCGAATTCTCATCGGCTGCTCCGGCAGGGGCGACAAGGACATGCCCATCCTGCAGCGGACTTTGAGTTGCGATGACGGCGCCGAGCGACACGATCTGCGCCGCCATTCGAGCGGCGGCCCGGCAGGGCCGGCCGGCATTGGTGGGCTTTCTCACCGCCGGATTTCCGACTCGGCGTGAGTTCAAGGACAACCTGGCCGCTGTCGCCGGCGAATGCGATGTGGTTGAGATCGGGGTGCCTTTCAGCGATCCGATGGCCGACGGAACCACCATCCAACGGGCGAGCTTCGCCGCTCTGGCTGACGGAGTCACGCTGCCCTGGATACTCGAGACGCTCAAATCCCTGGAATCGAGGCCCGCGACGCCCATTCTCCTGATGAGCTATTTGAACCCGCTTCTCAGCGTCGGATTGGATGCACTGCCGGGCGCGGCGGCGGCGGCGGGCGTGGCCGGATTCATCGTTCCCGATCTGCCCTTCGAGGAAAGCGGCGATCTGCAACGGTGCGCTCGAGCGCGAAGGCCTGGCGCTGGTGCAAATGGTGACGCCGGTGACGCCTCCCGAGCGCCTGGCGATGCTGTGCCGGAAGGCCAAGGGCTTTGTCTACGCGGTGACCATGACGGGCACCACCGGGGCGACCAAGGGGCCGGCAACCGAGGTCCCCCCGGAGGTGATCGAGTACATGGATCGAGTCAGGGGTTGCTCGAACGTCCCGGTGTGCGCGGGTTTCGGTATCCGCTCCCGGGAGCAGGTGGCGCGCTTTACCGGTCACGTGGATGGCGTGGTGGTGGGTTCCGCCTTGGTGGAGATCTTGGAGCGGGGCGGGGATGTCAGGGCCTTTCTGCGGTCCTTGCGCCCGGCTTCGGCATGACCCGCAGCGCCGGACGGTCGCGATGAGGCGAGTGTTCCGCGCCGCCTCGTTGCTGCAAGTGGCACATGCCCGCAATGTGCTGCTGACCGCCGGGATCCAAAGCGAATTGCGCAATCAGTATCTGGCGGGCGCCCTCGGCGATTTGCCCATGCTGGAAACCTGGCCGCAGCTCTATGTCGAGGACGCGGATGAGCAACTCGCTCTGCGCGCCCTGGCCCGCGCGGCCGCGGCGCCGGCCGGCGCCTCCTGGACCTGCGAAGTGTGTGGCGAAGTACTCGAACCGCAATTTACCAGCTGCTGGCGCTGCGGCTCGAGTGCATCGCCCGCGATCTAGCGGCGTTCTGCCGTGTCGGACAAACACCGACATGAAATCGCCTGAATTCTGAGCCGAGGTTCAGCACCAGTCCCTGGCGAGCGCGGTCTGCCCAGGTTACAAATCCCCGTGTAACGATTACACGAGCGCCACCGGGGAGGTTTGTAATGAGCAGTGTCAGCCATGATTTTGCCACGCGGTCGGCGCCTTCGGCGGCCGGAGCCTTCACCGCGGGAAACCTGCTGGGTGCTTCCCCGGCCATGCAGGAGGTACATCGCCTCATCGAGCGCGTCGGGCCCACCGAAGCCGGCGTGCTGCTGACCGGCGAAAGCGGCTCGGGCAAGGAGCTGGCGGCGCAATCGATTCATGAGTGCAGCCTGCGTCGCGACGGCCCTTTCATTGCGATCAATTGCGGCGCCATACCGGCCGGTTTGATCGAGGCTGAGTTATTCGGTTTCGAGAAGGGCAGCCTGAACGGGGCGGTGCGGGCGCACGCCGGAGCGTTCGAACGCGCCCGAGGCGGAACCCTGTTGCTCGATGAAGTGACGGAATTGCCGCTCGACATGCAGGCGCGGCTGCTGCGCGTTCTGGAGACTCAGAAGTTCTATCGCGTCGGGGCAACCACCGCGTTCACCACCGATGTCCGTCTCATCGCGTCGACGAACCGCTGCCCGCTGCAGGCGGTGCAGAGCGGCGGCCTTCGCGAGGATCTGCTGTACCGCCTGGCCGTGTTTCCCATCGCCATGCCGCCGCTGCGCGAGCGGGGCGAGGACGTGCAATTGCTGGCGGCGCATTTCCTGGCGGAGCTGAACGCGCAGGCGCGAACGCAAAAGCGGTTTTCAACCCTCGCCCGGATGTCGCTGAAGCAGCATCCCTGGCCCGGCAACGTCCGCGAACTCAAGAATTGCGTCGAGCGCGCGTTCATACTGGGCGACGCCGTTCTGGAAGTGACGCCCCTGATTCCCGGTACCGGTGTACGCGACGGCGAAGCGGGCGGCGAGGGCGAGCGGCTGAACATTCGCGTGGGATCGCGCATTTACGACATGGAGCGCTCCTTGATCGAGGCGACTTTGGATTACTTCAAAGGCAACAAGCGGCGCGCGGCCGACGCGCTGGGCTGCAGTCTCAAGACGTTGTATAACAAGCTCAACGGATATTCACAGAGCCAAGAGTGCGCGAATACTTGAACGCGCGGCCAATGGAGAGAAAAACGTGTCAAGAGTACTGATCGCCGACGATCATGCGGTGGTCCGCGCCGGATTCAAGCAATTCCTTGAAGCCGACTCGAGCATCAATGCCGTGGGCGAGGCCGGCAGCGGCAATGAGACCCTCGATCTGCTGCGCCAACAGGAATGGGACCTGGTGCTGCTGGACATCCACATGCCGGACCGCAGCGGCTTGGATATCCTGCGCCACATTCAGACCGGCCACCCCACCGTGCGAGTGCTGGTGATGAGCGGGTTGCCGGAGCAGCAGTACGCGGTCAACGTGCTGCGCGCCGGGGCCAGCGGCTATCTATCCAAGGACAGCGCCCCCGAGGAGTTGATGAAGGCGGTGCGCACGGTGCTGGCAGGGCGGCGTTATGTCAGCGCGGCATTGGCGGAGATCTTGGTGGCCGATTTGGACGGCGACCCGGACAGGCCGCTGCATGCGCGCCTGTCGACCCGCGAGTTCCAAATTTTCTGCAAGCTGGCGGCGGGGCGAGGGGTTTCGGACATCGCTAACGAGCTGAGCCTCAGCGTAAAAACCGTGAGCACCTATCGAAGTCGCATTCTGGAAAAAATGAGCTTTACCGCGAATGCGGACATCACGTCCTATGCCTTGCGGAATGGGCTAATACAATAAACGACCCCCTGTGAGAAAACTCCTACACCAGAACCTGAGTACCTGCTCTGGCCGGTATGCGGTTCATGACGCTAAACTGCGACATCCATGTACACCATTACTACGGACGCACTGTCAATGGCTCAGAATTTGAGAGTCCTGCTCGTTGAAGACTCCAAAGTTCTGACGGAGCGATTGACTGAAGCGATAAGGCAGATTCCTCAAGTGGAATTGATCGGTACGGCTGACACCGAAGCGATGGCTGTCGCTTCGGCCAAGCGCGATTCCGTCGATGTGATCATCCTGGATTTGCACTTGAAGCAGGGCACGGGCTTCGGCGTCATGCGCGCCTTGGCCACGGCGCAGTTGAAACCGCGCATCATCGTGTTGACGAACTACGATCTGCCCGAATACAAGAATGCCGCGATCGCCCTGGGCGCAACGCACTTCTTGGACAAGGCGCGCGACTACGGCAGGCTGCCCGAAGTGCTGCACGAAATCTGCGAGACGCATCTCTCCAAGCACTGAGCACCGGCCCAGGCACTGCGCGCCGGCGGCGAATTCCGCCGTGCCCGGCCGAGGGCTCCCTCAGGCGGCTTCTCCCGATAGCATTCTCGGCAAGGGAATCTGCGCGGTCACGATGGTGCCGCCGCCGCTCGGACTCTTGACGTCCCAGCTGCCGCCGAGCGCGGTAATTCGATGGCGCATGGATGCCAGACCGTGCGATGTGATGGTCTGCAGCCGGTTCGGCGGTATACCCTTGCCGTCATCGGAGACCCGCAGCACGAAGACATCGCTTTCTATGCCGATGACCAAGTTCGCGGATTTCGCCTCTGCGTGTTTGAGGATATTCGTCAACGCTTCTTGAGCGATGCGGAAAACGCCGATGGCGGCATCGGGATTGAATTTGGGCTCGGAGTCGGGGATCGATTCCGTGCACTTCAGTCCGGCGCGGCGGCAGGTTTCCTTGAATTGCCAGCGCAGCGCCGTAAACAGGCCCATATTGTCCAGCAAGGTGGGCCTGAGCTCCTCGACGACACGGCGCTTCAAATCCACTCCCGCGCTCAAGGATTCGTGGATGCGCTTGAAGCGCTGCTCGATGCTCGGATCGCTGGTGGGCAGCCGCTGCTGCAGCCAGGACAAATCCATGCGCGCGGCCACCAGCAAGCCGCCGAGTTCGTCGTGCAATTCGCGTGACAGTGCGGATTTCTCCTCCTCCGACACCCCTTGCAGGTGGGTCGACAGAGCGGTCAATTCCCGGGTCCGCTCATCGACCTGCCGTTCGAGTTCCTGCTTCTGATCGCGCAGGTTGGTGGCTTGACGGGCGCGCCTGCGCATGTCGCCGTATACCAGATGCGTCGCCAGCAGCACCAGACCGATATTGAGAATCACCCCCGCGGCCGACACCCAGCGCGACATCTGGTAGTCCGCCTGCCACTGTGCCGTGGCGGCGGCCAGTTCGCGCGCCTCGGTGAGGCGCAAATCGGCGATGATCCTCGATATGTCGTCCATGGTGCGTTTGCCGGCGTCGGTGCGCACGATGCTCATCGCCGGCGCGCTGCCTCTTCTCTTGAACAGCGCCAGGGTATCCTCGAGTTCGCCGAGCTTTTTCCCGGTCAAAATCCGCAGTTCCTGGAATTCACGGCTGTCGTCCCTGCCGCCGTAGGCCTGATGCACGCGGTCGAGCGCGGCCTCGACCTTGGTCACCGCCTCCGTGTACGGCTGCAGGTAGGAGCTTTCCCCGGTCAACAGATACCCGCGCTGGCCCGACTCGGCATCGCTGATGAGCGCGATGAACTCGCTCAAGGCTTGTTGCCGCAGTTGCGACTCATGCACGCGCTCGTTGGCCGCGTTCAGACGGGACTGTCCGGCCGCCGACAGGAAGAACAAGCCGACCAGAAAGCCGATCAACAGCAGGGGCGGCAAGGCGATGTACCATCGTCCTATTTCGCCCAATTCCTCGCCCAAGATTTTCATGTGGTGCGTCCGCTATAACTCATAAAGTCTAGCATGTGGGGCAATTCCTACAGGAAGGCTGGGATGGAAACCGATGGTAGGGCTCCCGAGCCGGGCTCAGAATAGGTGTGATACTGTTCTCTGTGTTCTATAGGAGATAACAATGGATACCACATTCGACGGAACCACTGAGCAGGTGCGTGCGAGCGGCCGTCGCGTCAAGAACGATGTGAGCGAGGGCGCGCAAGATCTCAAGGCGGCCGCTGCGACCGAGATCAAGAGCCTGATTGCGGACGTTGAAGATCTCATGGCACGAATCGCCGACTTGAAGGATGCGGACGTGATGCGGGTGCGCAGCAAAGTCCAGCGCGCCGTTGATGCAACGAAGCAGAGCTTGGCGGAGGGTGCCGATGCGATACGGCAGCACGCGCAAAGCGTCGCGGGCACGGCTGACGATTTCGTGCGCGACAGCCCCTGGCAGGCGGTGGGCATCGCCGCTCTGGTGGGTGCAGTCGTGGGGATTCTAGCGACCCGCCGCTCTTAGGGCCGCCCACATGCGGCTGTTATGGTCACTGCCGAAGGCGGCACCCGCGCTGCTGCGCCATTTGGCGGCCTATGTCGATCTTGCGGGTCTGGATTTGGCCAAGGCGCAAAGCGAAATCGCAGCGCAATTGCTGGCATGGACCGTAGTGGCCATTTGCGCTCTGTTTACCGTTTTCATGGGCTGCCTGCTCGTGGTGGCGTATACCTGGGACACGCCGCACCGGGTCGCCGCCATTGCCTGGATGGGCGGCGGATTCCTGTTCATTGCCGCCGCGGCGGCGGCATACCGTGCAAGGGCCGCGCGCGCCCGAACGCCGCTTTTTGCTTCCGTGCGCCGGGAATGGCTGCAAGACAGCGTACTGCTCGAGCGCATATTGTCGTCGGATCAGGAATGATCAGCCATGAAGGACCAGGGCCCATGAAGGATCAGGATGCCGCTGCCCGAACCGAGATTCTCGCCAGGCTTGCCGTATCGCGCGAGGAATTGCGGCGGCTGCTCGACCCGCCCCGCCAGGAGCCGCAGACGAACGGCAGCTCGACTCCCGGCGGTTATCCCGGGGGCTTTCCCCGCAGCCGCACCATGCAAATGCTCATGAGCGAACGCGGATTGGGAATTATCGGCGCCGCCGCGACCGGGTTGTTGCTGGCGCGTCCCGCCCTGGCGCTGCGCCTGCTGCGGATGCTGCCGGCCAGCGCATTCGCCAAGATGATGCTGACCCGCGCGTTTGCTGCGTTGCGCACAAAAAAGGAATGAACCGCGCCCTTGGGCGGCTCAGCCCAAAGTGACCAGCCCATAGTGGTCGCTGCCGTCATCCACCAGCGCGATGTCGCAGGATGTTCCTGATATTTTCCGCCCGTCCAGTGCCGCGTGGATGACGCCTTGGCAGACACGATGCGGATTTTCGACGGCGATGCGGTATCGCGAAGTTCCGTGCTTGTAGGTGATCTCAAAGCCGGCCCAAGCGCGGGGTATGCAAGGATTGACGGACAGGATACGGCCGCGCAAATGAATGCCGAGAATTCCCTCCACCGCGGCGCGGTACATCCAGCCCGCCGACCCCGTGTACCAGGTCCAACCGCCGCGGCCGACATGCTGCGCGGAGGAGTACACATCGGCGCAGACCACATAGGGTTCGACCTTGTAGCGATGAACCCTTGCGCGGGTGCTGGAATGATTGATGGGATTGAGAATGGAGAATAGCTCTTCGGCCCGGTCGCCGTCGCCGAGCTGTGCAAACGCCAGCACCGACCACATGGCGGCATGCGTGTACTGACCGCCGTTTTCGCGCAAGCCCGGCGGATAGGCCTTGATATAGCCGGGGTCATGCGGGGTGCGATCGAAGGCCGGGGTGAATAACTGGACCAGGCCGTCGCTGCGCTTGACCAACTGCGAATTGACCGCCGACATTGCCCGCACCGCCCGCTCGCGCTCCGCGGCGCCGGAGATCACCCCCCATGACTGCGCAATGGAGTCGATTTTGCATTCGTCGCTGAGGACGGACCCCAAGGGCGTGCCGTCGTCGAAGTAGCCGCGCCGATACCAGTCGCCGTCCCAGGCTTCGCGCTCGATGGCTTGTTGCAGGGCAAACGCGTGCTTGCGCCACCCTAAGGCCGCTGCCGGCTCGCCCCGCCGCTCGGCGATCGGCGCAAATCGCAGCAACGCTGCGTGCAGGAACCAGCCGAGCCAGACGCTCTCGCCGCGCCCCGCCGCGCCGACTCGATTCATGCCGTCGTTCCAATCGCCGGTGCCGAACAGAGGCAGGCCGTGCGAGCCGATCGCAAGGCTCGAATCCAGAGCGCGGACACAGTGTTCGAACAGGGTTCCTGTGCCGGCCGATCCGGGCGCGGAGAAATTCTCTTGGGCTCCCGCGGCCAGAGGACCCCCCGCCAGGAACGGCACCTTCTCGTCCAATACGGCGAAATCCTCCGTGACCTCCAGGTAGTGCGCGGTCACGAACGCCAGCCAGACACGATCGTCCGAAACCCGGGTCTGCACTCCCTGTCCGGAGGACGGCAGCCACCAATGCTGAACGTCGCCCTCGACGAACTGGCGCGCCGCCGCGCGCAGGATATGTTCGCGCGCGATTTGCGGTCTCGAAACCATGAGCGCCATGACATCCTGCAATTGATCGCGAAAGCCGTAGGCACCGCTCGATTGATAGAACGCCGTCCTTGCCCATACGCGGCAGGCCAGCGTCTGGTACAACAGCCAGCCGTTGAGCAGGATGTCCATGGAACGATCGGGGGTCTTCACCTGCACGGCGCCCAAGGTCTGATCCCAAAAATTCGTCACTTCCTCGAGCGCGGCATCCAGATCGACAGTGCGATAGCGCTCGATGAGCGCAACGGCGGCGGCGTTCGATGCCTCTTCGCCGAGCAGAAACCTGAGCTCCAAGCTCTCGCCCGGCGCCAAGGTAATCTGAGTCTGCATTGCACCGCAGGGATCCATGCCGCCGCCGACGCGATTCGACAGGCCCTGCCTGCCCAGCAGTGCCTTGGGCTCGGCCAGGGAGCCGTGGCGGCCGATGAATTCCGCGCGATCGGCGGTATAGGACTGCTGCCGGCCCGCCATGTCCATGAAGGCGATTCGCGACTGGAAGTCCTGGCCCCAGGGATTGCGCGCCAGCATAGCGGTGGTCGCCGGCTCGATTTCGGTCACGATGAACGCCGCTGTCCTGCTGCGTTGGTTTCCCAGCACCCAATCCAAGTAATGAGTGATCGAGAGTCGCCGGGTCTCGGCCGACACGTTGACGATCTTGAGGCGCGAAATCTTGAGAGAATCCGCCAGCGGCACGAATTGCAGGAGATCCAGCGCGATGCCGTGCGAGGTGTGCTCGAATCGGCTATAGCCGAAGCCATGGCGAATGACATGGGCGGAGGAGGGCCGGCGGATGGGCAGCGGAGTTGCGCTCCAAAGATCTCCCGTCGCTTCGTCGCGAATGTAGATGGCCTCCGCGGGCGAGTCGCTGACGGGATCGTTGCACCACGGCGTGAGCTGGTTTTGCTGCGCGTTGAGCGACCAAGTGCTGCCGGAGCCGTCGGCCGAAGCGAGAAAGCCGAACTGCGCATTGGCGATCACGTTGATCCATGGCGCGGGTGTCCATTGTCCCTGGTCCAGCATCACGACGTATTCGCGGGCGTCCGCGGCAAATCCGCCGACTCCGTTGAAATATTCGAGCGGCGGCGCCGCCGGCGCGGCGGTGTCTCCCGGGGCATCCGCGATCCGCCGAGGCCGCGGTGACGGCGCGGCTTCTTGCGCTTCTCGCAATTGCGCGCTCAAGCTGCCGCGCCGCGCGACGAACACGGCGCGCGCCGCCGTCTCGAGCAGATCGCGGCTCGATGCCGGCATCTGATCGGCGCGCAGCAAGAACACTTTGCCGCGCCCCGCCTCGTCCTGGCCGCTGGCGGCTTGGGACGCGGCGATGGCGGCGTCCAGCGCCTCCTGCAGCCGCGGTGCCGAGGACGAAGACTCCTCGTTCAGAATGACGAGGTCCACGGACAGCCGCTTGAGCCGCCAATAGTCGTGTGCGCTCAGAAGCTGCCGCGCGATCTCGAGGTCGTTCGCGTCGTCCACCTTGAGCAGCACGATGGGCAGGTCCCCGGATACGCCGTACGGCCAGAGCGTGGACTGCCCTGACCGGTTCCTTTCGAGGATCTCGCCGGCCGCGCGCAGCGAGGAATCGGCATACAGCACTCGATTGGCGATGCACTGAAATTGTCCCGCTGCCTCGAAGCCGATGGCCAGGCGCCGGAGCTGCGCCTCAGCCAGAGCGCGGGCCCCGTCCTTGACGCGTTCGAATGCGGCCAAGTCCCGGTACTTGTCGACGAGCGCCAGCGCCGCCGCGCGGCTCGCGCCCATCCCGAGCCAAAACGCCACCCGCACGGTGGCCCCCGGCGCGATCCGCACGCGCCTGCGCAGCGCCAGCACGGGATCGAGAACCGTGCCTGCGGTGTTGGACAGGGGCCGGGCCTCGACGATGGATACGGCATCGCGCAACTCGCGCCCGCGCCCGAGAAAGAGGGCGCGGTCGGTTTCGAATTGCAGGCCTCCGTTGGCTTCGCCTTCCACGACGCTGATGAGAGCGACCCACGCTTGCGCTTCGCCGGGGTCTCTGACCCTTCGCGTGGCAAGCAAAGTGCCGCTCTCGGCCACATATTCGGTCTGTACGAAGAGTTTGGAGAACGCCGGATGGGCGGAATCCGCGGCGGGTGACGAGAGTACGATTTCCGCGTAGGCCGTCAATTCGATTTCCCGCGTGCGGGGTCCCTCGTTGGTCAGCGCGACTCGACGGACTTCCGCATCGTCCTCGGGCGCCACGAGGATTTGCGTCGACGTGAGGATGGACCCGTCGCGCCGGGAAATTTCCGCCCTGTCCTCAAAAAAAGCGGCTTCATAGCGGTCGGGTTCGCATCCCACCGGCTGATAGCCCGCCGACCACACCCGGCCGTCGGCCACGTCGCGCAGGAAGACGTAGTAGCCCCATGGGTCGCAGGTCGGATCCTCGCGCCAGCGGGTCAACGCCATGTCCCGCCAACGGCTATACCCCGAGCCGGCCGCGGTCAACATGACGGAATAGTTCCCGTTCGACAGTAAATGGGTACGCGGAGCGGCGTGATGGGGCGAGGAGAAGCGTCGCGGTGTTTCCTGCATACCCACGATATTACGGATTACTGATTCAATTTCCAGATCGCGAAATTCAGCGCGCTCGCGACGCTGACCCAGATCCAGTACGGCACCAACAGCCACGCGGCGGCGGCTCTCACGGCGGCGAATTCCCGCACGGTCCACGCGACGGCAAGCCACAGCGCAACGATCACGAACAGGCCGGCGCCGACATTTTTTACGCCGAAGAACAGTGGCGCCCAGCCCGCATTGAGCAGCAGCTGGACTGCGTAGGCGCCGAGCGCCGCGTTCCGGCGGCGATGATAGCGTTCACGCCCGATCAGCCAAGCGGAGGTGCCCATCAACACATAGAGCAGCAGCCACACCGGTCCGAACCATCGCTCGGGCGGCGTCCACGAGGGCTTTGCCAGCATTCCATACCATTGCGCCGCCGCCGCCGACATGCGCGGCGAAAAGACCGCACCGAGCGCGCCGGCGGCCAGCGCCGCGCCGACCGAGGCTGCGAGCAGCAGCCAATTCGGCCGCGAATTGCGGCCGCGGTAGCTGGTCCCGCTCCCGATGGGTATTCTCATTCGCCGCGCCGCCCGGACGTTTGCGAGGCGACGAACAGCACGATGGCGGCGCTCATCTGCAGCCAGCCCAGCCAGGGGATTTGAGTCGAAAAAGCCAGCCATGCCAACCCCGACAGCCACAGGACGGCTGCCGCCAGAGTCGCATCGCGCCGCGAGTGGTTACGGCGCATTTCGGCGCGAAGCTCCTTGACCTCCGTGTTCTCCACCTGCAGGCGCAGGCGCCCCTCGGCGGCGTCGCGGACGGCGGTCTGGAATATTTGCGGCACCTGTTGCAGCGCCACCAGAGCGTCGGGCAGGTGGGTGCGAACCCGCCGCAGCACCGTCCTCGGACTCATCCGCTCGCGCATCCATTTGCGCAGGTACGGCTGGGCCGTGCGCCAAAGATCGAGCTCCGGGTACAACTGCCGGCCCAGTCCTTCGATGTTGAACAGAGTCTTCTGCAGCAGGATCAGCTGCGGCTGCACCTGCATGTCGAAGCGGCGCGCCGTTTCGAACAGGCGCAGCAGCACCTGCGCGAAGGAAATTTCCTTCAGCGGCTTGTTGAAAATCGGTTCGCAGACGGTGCGCACGGCGGACTCGAGCTCATCGACGCGCGTGCCGCGCGGCACCCAGCCTGATTCCACGTGCAGGGCGGCGACGCGGGCATAGTCCCGGTCGAAGAAGGCCATGAAATTCTCGGCCAAGTAATGCTGATCGCGCGCCTGCAGCGTGCCGACGATGCCGAAATCCACCGCCGCATAGCGCGGGTTCTGCGGGTCGTCGGTTTGCACGAAGATATTGCCGGGGTGCATGTCGGCGTGAAAAAAATTGTCGCGGAACACCTGCGTGAAAAAAATCTCCACGCCGTTCTCCGCCAGCCTGGCGATATTCGTGCCGCGCGCGCGCAATTCTTCGAGATCATTGACGATGACGCCGTGAATTCTCTCCATGACCATGACGTTGACCCGGCAGTAGTCCCAATGAACCTCGGGCACGTACAGCAGGGACGAGCCGGCGAAATTGCGCTTCAGCTGTGCCGCATTGCCGGCTTCGCGCAACAGGTCCAGCTCATCGAGAATGGTCTTGCGGTATTCGCGCACCAGCTCGACCGGGCGCAGGCGGCGCGCATCCGTCCAGTACTCGTCGGCCAGCTCGGCCAGGGAGTGCAGCACTTCGAGGTCCAGATCGATGATCTCGCGCATCCCGGGGCGCAGTATCTTGACCACGACCTCCTGGCCGCCCTTGAGAGTGGCTGCGTGGACCTGGGCGATCGAAGCCGCGGCGAGCGGCGCCTGCTCGAAACTGCCGAAGATGGCGTCGAGCGGAAGCCCGAAGGCCTTTTCGATGGATGCCGTCGCGATGCTGCTGTCGAAGGGCGGGACGCGGTCCTGGAGTTTCGCCAGCTCGTCCGCGATGTCGGCGGGCAGAAGATCCCGCCGCGTCGACAGCGCCTGGCCGAACTTGACGAAGATAGGCCCCAGTTCCTCGAGCGCCAGCCGCAGCCGCTCGCCGCGGGTGACGCCGACGCTGAGTTGAAACCAAGTCCATGGCGACAGATAGACGAGGAAGCGGAACGGCCGATACAGATGCGTGGCGCGCACGAAATCATCGAGTCCGTGCCTGACCAGAGCGCGTTGAATTTGCAGCAGCCGGGCGAGTACCCGCGGGCGCATCAGGCCGCACCCCGGAGGCGCGCTTCGAGACGCCCGAGCCGCGCTTCGACTCGATCGGCCGTCTCCCGCAATTCATCGACACTGCGCAGGAATTCCTCGAGCTCGGTCCTGTTCACCAGATCACGGCTCTCTTCTTGCAGATATTCGGCGATGTTTTCCCCGGCCGTGCGGCGGGCGCGGCGCGCGAAGGCCAGCGCGCGTTGCGCGAATTGAGATACCCGCCGGGCCGGGAAATCGCCGATCCATCGGGACAGCTCCTCCTCCGGGTCCGGCCGCGCCAGCATGAACAGTTCCCGGTAGCGGTTGGCGATTTCCGCATCGCCGCGAATTTGCGCCGCGGTGGTGCCGGGTTCCCGGCTCGCGCCGCCCTTGAGCAATTGCAGCAGCGCCGGCACCGTCCCTGAAATGGCCGCATCCGCCGCGGAATCGTCGCCCGCGGACAGCATCAGCCGGCCGCCGCAGGCGCTCGCCCGAACGCGGGCAACCCCATCGATGTCGACTTGCAGGGAAGTGCCGTGCAGGCGCCGCGCCAGCGCCGCGGCCTGCGCCGATGCGTCGATGCATCGATTGAGCAGGGCTTCGGCCGATGCCAGCCATGCGGCGGTCGCAGGCATGTCAGATCTTGTAGCCGCGATGCACGGCGACTATGCCGCCGGCCAGATTGTGGTAGCGCGCCTGGGCAAAGCCGGCGGTGCGCAGCATCTCGAGCAGAGTTTCCTGATTCGGGTGCATGCGGATGGATTCGGCCAGATATCGATAGCTGGCGGCGTCTTGGGCCACGAGCCGGCCCAGCAGCGGCAGCACCTGGAAAGAATAGGCGTCGTAAATCGGTTTCAGGCCGGGCGCCACCGGCGTCGAAAACTCCAGCACCAGCAGCTGGCCGCCGGGTTTCAGTACGCGGTACATGGACCTGAGCGCGGCCTCCTTGTCGGTCACATTGCGCAGCCCGAACCCGATGGTGATGCAATCGAAGGCATTGTCCTCGAAGGGCAGGCGCTCGGCGTCTGCCACGATGCACTCCACATTCCCCACCCAGCCCTTGTCGAGCAGCCGGTCGCGGCCGATTTCGAGCATGCTCGGGTTCACGTCCGACAGCACGACCCGCCCGGTCTTGCCTACTTGGCGCAGCATTCCTGCGGCCAGATCGCCCGTACCGCCGGCCACGTCGAGGGCGCACTGGCCGGGCCGCAAGCCGGTCAAGGACAGGGTGAAATGCTTCCACAGACGATGCGCGCCCAAGGACATCAAGTCGTTCATGACATCGTACTTGCCGGCCACGGACTCGAAAACCGAACGGACGCGCGCCGCCTTGTCGCTGCGGGCGACCTTCTCAAATCCGAAATCGACCTGGGGGTCGGAGTTAGCCATGGCGTCCCTCGAACTAATGGACGCATTGTAGCCGACCGGGGCGGCATCCCTGACCAAGAACTCGGGGCGAATGCCAGCCAACCGGCCAAATATCATTGCGCCGAGGGACTACTTAGGATTTCCGGCTTCGGCGCAGCGCTGGAGATAGCGGGCCCATTTGCGGCTGCGGTCGCGGCCCAGCTCATGCAGCAGGGTCCAGGTGTAAAGGCCGGTGTTGTGGCCGTCGTCGAACAGCAGCCGCAGGGCATAGTTTCCCACCGGCTCGACCCCGGTGATGCCGACGTTCTGTTTGCCGGTCTGCAGCACCCCTTCGCCCCCGCCGTGGCCGGTCACCTCGGCGGATGGAGAGAAAACCCGCAAGTATTCAAAGGGCAGCTCGAAATGCGATCCGTCATCGAAGCGCACTTCGAGCAGCCGCGACTGGGTGCGCAATTTAATGTCGGTGGGCTGAGGCATAAAAATACCGCTGCGCTTGGAGGGCGTCGCCGCGCCTAGAGAATGTATCGCGACAGGTCCTGATCCTTCACCAGCTCGCCGAGGTTGCCCTCGACATACTCGCGATTGACCAGGACATGGGTGCCGTTGCGGTCTGCGGCATCGAAGGACACCGTTTCGAGCAGCCGCTCCATCACCGTGTGCAGGCGCCGCGCTCCGATGTTCTCAGTGCGTTCATTGACCTCGAAAGCCACCTCGGCCAGCCGCTGCACGCCGCAAGCGGCGAATTCCAGTGCCACCCCCTCGGTGGCCAGCAGCGCCGTGTACTGGCGGCAGAGCGAGGAATCGGGTTCGGTCAATATGCGCACGAAGTCATCGACCACCAGGGGCTCGAGCTCGACCCGGATCGGCAAGCGGCCCTGCAGCTCCGGAATCAAGTCCGAGGGCTTGGACATGTGAAAGGCGCCGGATGCAATGAACAGCACGTGATCGGTCTTCACCGTGCCGTACTTGGTATTCACCGTGCATCCCTCGACCAGGGGCAGCAGATCGCGCTGCACGCCCTCGCGCGATACGTCGGCGCCCGTGGTCTCCTGGCGGCGGGCGATTTTGTCTATTTCGTCGATGAATACGATGCCGTTCTGCTCGGCATTCTCGACGGCGCGAAGTTTCAGCTCCTCTTCGTTGATCATCTTGGACGCTTCCTCGTCCACCAGCAGCTTCAACGCCTCCTTGATCTTGAGCTTGCGCTGGCGTGTCCGGCCGTTGCCCAGGTTTTGGAACATGCCCTGCAGCTGCTGGGTCATTTCCTCCATGCCGGGGGGTGCCATGATTTCGACCCCCATGGGCATGGTGCGCACTTCGATTTCGATTTCGCGATCGTCGAGCTGGCCCTCGCGCAGCATTTTCCGAAAACGCTGCCGGGTCTCGTCCTTCGGCGCCGAATCCGCGGTGAAACCCGCCGAGGCCCGGGGCAGCAGCGCATCGAGTACGCGCTCTTCGGCGCTGTCGGCGGCACGGTGACGCACCTTGGCGATCTCCTCTTCGCGGGTCATTTTCACGGAGATCTCGACAAGATCGCGTACGATCGAATCTACTTCGCGTCCAACATAGCCCACTTCGGTGAACTTGGTGGCTTCCACCTTGATGAAGGGTGCCTTGGCGAGGCGCGCCAGCCGCCGCGCGATTTCGGTTTTACCCACACCGGTCGGGCCGATCATCAGTATGTTCTTCGGGGTGATCTCGGCACGCAGCGACTCGGCGACCTGGCCGCGGCGCCAGCGGTTGCGCAGGGCGATCGCGACCGCGCGTTTCGCCGCCTTCTGGCCGACGATGTGCTTGTCCAGCTCTTCGACTATTTCACGCGGCGTCATCTGCGACATGGGGCGCTACAGTTCCTCTATCGTCAGATTGCGGTTCGTGTAGATGCAAATGTCCGCGGCGATGTTCAGCGAGCGCTCGACGATGTCGCGCGCAGACATCTCCCCTTGCATGAAGGCGGTCGCCGCGGCCTGGGCGAAACCCCCGCCCGACCCGATGGCGATCAGGTCGTGCTCGGGCTCGATGACGTCGCCGTTGCCCGAGATCACGTAGGTGCTTGCGGTGTCCGCGACGCAGAGCAAGGCCTCCAACCGGCGCAGGCTGCGATCGCTGCGCCAGTCCTTGGCCAATTCAATGGCGGCACGGGTGAGATTGCCGAATTTCTCCAATTTTCCCTCGAAGCGCTCGAACAGGGTGAAGGCATCGGCGGTGCCCCCGGCGAATCCCGCCAATACCTTTCCGCCGTACAGGCGGCGCACCTTGCGGGCATTGGCCTTCATGACGCTTTGGCCCAGGGTCACCTGGCCGTCGCCGCCGACGGCAACCCGCCCATCACGCCGCACGGCGAGAATCGTCGTGCCGTAGATTCGCTCCGGATCGTGACTGACAAGATGATCGTGATTCATGGGAGAGAAGGGTGGGGCCTCGCGCCGGCCCTTTCAAGCGCTGCGCCGGCTGCGCCGGGCACGCGGATGTGCATTCTCGTAAACCGTTGCCAGATGCTGGAAATTCAGATGGGTATAGATCTGGGTGGTGCCGATGTCGGCATGGCCCAGCAATTCCTGGACTCCCCGTAAATTACCGCTGGACTCGAGCAGATGAGTGGCAAAGGAGTGGCGAAACATGTGCGGGTGGACATGCACACCGATGCCCTGCCGGCGGCCCCATGCGCCCACCCGCAGCTGCACCGCCCGGACCGTTAGAGGTCGGCCACTCCGACCGACGAACAGGGTCTCCATCCCGGGTTTGACCAGCGCCGCGCGCTCCTTCAGCCAAGCCTTCAGCGCATCGACTGCCTGGCGGCCGACGGGCACGATTCGGGTCTTATTGCCCTTGCCGAGCACTCGTACGGTGCGGTCCGCCAAGTCGACGGCGGCCACGTCCAGGCCGGTCAGTTCGGCCAGGCGCAGCCCCGAGGAGTAGAACAGCTCCATGATGGCCTTGTCGCGGGCGGACAAGGAATCGTCGACCCGGAACGCCAGCAGCCGTCCCATTTGATCGGCGTCCAGGGTGTCGGGCAGCCGCTTCTTGGTCTTGGGCGCGCGCACGTCCAGCGCCGGGTTGCGCGCGCAATGGCCCTCCCGCATCAGGAAATCGAAAAAGGTTCGTGCGGCCGACAGTCGCCGCTGAATGCTGCGCGGACTCAATGCCGCTCCGTGCTGGGCGGCGGCAAAGGCTCTGATCGAGGAATTGTCCAAGCCCGTCCAGGCACTCAGCTTGCGCCGCGCGGCGAATTCAGCCAAGGCAAGCAGGTCGTGCCGGTACGCCGCAATGGTGTGGCCGCTCATGCGCCGCTCATGCGCGAGGTGCGATAAAAATCCATCGATCCAGCCGCGTTCCGCTGATTCCATCGCCGCTCACTGGCGCATGAGCGCGTAAGTCACGAGTTCGCCGATTCGGGACAGGAATTCCGTGCTCATGGCGGGATGGAAACGTTCCGCGTCGCTGGCGCCGATGGCCAGAATCCCCAACTCGCCCTTGGGACCCAAGGGAGTGAGGGCGACCGAGCCGATCTCCACCGAGTCCTTGCCGAAGAGGTAGTCGCGCTGCGCATCGCGCACCTGCCCGCAGCGGGGCTTGCCGGATTGCAGCAGCGATTCGAAAGTCTTGATGTCGGCATCGGCCGGATCGCCGGAGCGCAGAAAGCGGCCGGCCTCCGGTGCCAGAGTACGCGCCTGCTCGAGAAACAGCACCAGCACCGAATGCATGGCGTCGAAATCCTCGCGCAGCGAGGTCTCCACGGCGTTGATGGTCTCGATCAGGGTGTGCGCCCGAATCAGGCGCTGACTCAGGCGGTGAATGCGATCGGCCAGTGCATCATTGGCGCGGGCCACGTCCACGAGTTCCTTCAATTTGCGTTCCAGCGCTTGATTGCGTTCGCGCAGGACTTCCACCTGGCGCTCGACCAGGCTCACCGTGGCTCCCATGTCGCGCAGATGCGGCAGGCGCAATTTGGTGAGCAACGCAGAATTACGCTCGAAGAAATCGGGATAGGTTTGCAGGTAGTCCGCGACATTGGCGTCGTTGAGGCCCTCCTGCTTGATTCCGCGCGCCTGACCGGTTGTCATTGTTCAGCTCCCGTTCACTTTAAATATCGATCGATCCGGCAAATACCGTGGTGGCCGGCCCCGTGAGCCACAAGTGCTCGCCCATTGCAGCCCAGGAAACCATCGCGCCGCCTCCCGGCAAGTCTACTTTCACTTCCGCATCCAGCAATCCGTGCCGCCTGCCGACGGCGACCGCGGCGCAGGCTCCCGTGCCGCAAGCCAGCGTCTCGCCCACTCCGCGCTCGTACACCCGCAATCGAATGTGGTCGCGCCCGACGATTTGCATGAATCCTACGTTGGTGCGCCGCGGAAATCGCATGTGAGCTTCGATACTAGGCCCAATCCGCTCCACCGGCGCGGATTTCACGTCGGGTACCCGCAGCACCGCATGCGGATTGCCCATGGACACGGCGCCTATCTCGAGATCCGCGCCGTCGACGCTCAATGAGTAGGTGGACGCCTCGGCGAGCGCGCCGCCGCCCGCGGCCACCATGGGCAGTGCAGCCGGATCGAAGTTGGGCACCCCCATGTCCAGCGACACCAGCCCGTCCTCGCGAATCTCGGCGCGCACCGTGCCGCCCGCGCTGTCCATCTGCAGGCGGCGGCCCAATTGCGGCGCGCGAGAGTACAGGAGTGCCGCGATACAGCGCGCGCCGTTGCCGCATTGTTCGACTTCCGTGCCGTCGGAATTGAAGATCCGATAGAACACACGGCTGCCTGCGTCACGCGGAGCTTCCAACATCAACGCCTGATCGAAGCCGACACCGGTATGCCGGTCGGCGAGGGCGCGCAGCTTGCTCGAGTCCAATGGATTGCCGGCGGGGGCGTCGAATACCAAGAAATCGTTGCCCAGCCCCTGCATCTTCAAAAACTCGATGCGCATACTTCAAGAGCATAGCCCATGCGTCAATTTGTCGCGAGCAGGGGTTGCGCAATGCAGCGCTGGGTTTTACCTTACTGAAAACAACAAAGTCGGGGATCCATGCGCCACGTAATGATCTTGAACTCCAAGGGTGGATGCGGCAAGAGCACTCTCGCCACCAACATCGCCGTATTTTTCGCCCGCGACGGTCACCAAGTATGCATCGCCGACTACGACCCGCAGCGCTCCAGTCTCGACTGGCTGGCGCAGCGGCCGGCCGATTTGCCGGCCATCAGCGGCGCAGCCGCCTATGACGAGGGTTTGCGCAATGTGGCGCGCAATACCGAGATCCTGGTGATCGATGCCCCGGCCCGCGTGCATGGCACGGAGCTCAACGAGCTGGTGCGCCGCGCCGAAACCATCATCGTTCCGGTGCTGCCTTCGAGCATCGACATGAAGGCCTGCGGACACTTCATGGCGGAATTGCTCGAGATCGGCAAGGTATCGCGCAAGCAGGCGCGATTGGCCGTCGTCGCCAATCGGGTGCGCGAATACACGCTGATATACGAAGAATTGGATCAGTATCTGACCAAGCTCAAAGTGCCCTACCTCGGCTGCCTGCGCGAGGCGCAGAATTACGTGCGGGCCTATGCGCGCGGCATGGGCGTGCTGGAACTGCCGGAATATCTCGCATGGCCGGACTGGCAGCAGTGGGAACCGATCGGCGCATGGCTGGACAGCAAACGCAGCCAGCCGGCGGACTAGGACCTCGGCGCGGCGATATTGACTAACTGGCGGGAGGCACCCGCCGAGAAGGCTAGGAAGCCCCGTGCGCATCAGCTTAGCCAAGTCCAACACTGCGTTCAGCGTCGAGCCGGATCAGTCGCTGCTCGACGCGGCGCTGGGTGCCTCCTTGAATTTGCCGCACAGCTGCAAGGGCGGCAATTGCGGCTCCTGCCGCGCCCGGCTGCTGCAAGGTGAGATCTACTATCCCAACGGGCCGCCGCTGGGCTTGTCGGAGGCCGAAGCCGCCGAGGGCTTCGTGCTCATGTGCCAGGCGCGGGCGCGCAGCGATCTGTGTCTCGAAACCTACGAAATCACGGCCCCCGACCAAGCTCTCATCAAGCGATTGCCGGCGCGCGTCGAACGTGCGCTGCTCCTGTCGCACGATGTGATGGGCCTGTACCTGCGGCTCCCGGCGGCGGAAGCCTTCCGCTTCGAGGCCGGCCAGTACATCGATGTCATGCTGCCCGGCGGCCGGCGCCGCAGCTTTTCCATCGCCTCGCCGCCGCATGACTCGCGGCTGCTCGAACTGCACGTGAGGCGGGTCGCCGGCGGGGAATTCTCCGCGCCCCTGTTCGATGCAGGCGCGCGCAGCGCGCTGCTGAACATCGAAGGGCCTTTGGGACAGTTCACGTACCGGCCGGGAACGGCGCCCATGCTGCTGGTGGGCGGCGGCACGGGAATCGCGCCGCTGCTCAGCATTCTGCGGCACGTGGCCGAGAACGGCATCGAGCGCGACATGACTCTGTACTGGGGCGTGCGCAGCGAGCGGGATCTGTACGCAGGCGCCGTGCTCGAAAAGCTCGCCGGCGACCGCCCCGCGCGGCTGCGCTATGTGCCGGTGCTGTCCGAGCCCTCGCCCGCATGGAAGGGTGCCCGCGGCTGGGTGCACGAGGCCGTGCTCGAGGACATCGGCGATCTCGAGAAATACGCGGTGTATGCGGCGGGGCCGCCGGCCATGATAGCAGCGGTGCGCCGCGAATTCGGGCTGCGCGGAGTCGCGCCGAGCCGGCTGTTTTTCGATTCCTTCGATTACTGCGCCCGACGCGCTTGCCCGCCAACGGACGAGCGCCGCCACCAAATCCTGATCTTCGGCCGATTCAGCCTGCACGAGCGGCGCCGACAGGCCGCGCTCGCGTACGGCGGCCGCCACGCGCGCGCCGGGCACCAGCCAGTGCACGCGTTCGAATTGCTCGCGTAACGCGGGACCGGCCATGCCGAGCAGGCTGTCGGCAATTTCCAGGCTGGTCGAGGTGATCACCTGCACCGCTCCCTCGGTGAAACGGTCGAGCAGAGCCGCGAGCACCGCGTGACTCGGGAGTCGCCGGCACGCGCCGATAGACATCGGCCGTCGCCACTTGCGCGCCGCGCCGCGCGAGCTCCTGTTCGAGGAATGGCCGTCCGTTGCCGCCCTTGATGATCAGTATGCGGCTGCCCGCCGGACGTTCCAGCTTCGGATGCCGGAGCAGGCTCTCGGAATCGAAGGTTTGCGGCGGCTGAACGGCCACGCGATAGCCGGCATGATTGAGCGCCCGCGCAGTCGCGGGACCCATGGCGGCCAGAGTCAGGCCGCGCTTCTGATCGAGCAGCGAGGCACCGAAGCGCACGGCATTGGCGCTGGTGAAAATGATGACGTCGAAGTTCTCGAGAGCGCCCAGCCGCGCCGCCGTCTCGCGCCGATTGCCGACGGGCTTGATTTCAAGCGCCGGCAGCCGCAGCGTGCTCGCGCCCTGAAGTTCCAGCAGCCGGCACAACGGCATCGCCTGCTGCTCGGGCCGAGTGACGAGGACGCCGACACCGTGCAATGCGGGCATGGGGTCAGCCGGCGCGCAGGCGCTCGAGCAGCGGGCCCGCGCCCGCGGCCAGGATTCGCTCGGCCAGGCGGTGGCCCAGAGCGGCCGGATCGGCGCCGCTGCCGGACAGGGCGTCGCGCAGCAGCCGCGTGCCGTCAGGTTCCGCGACCAGGCCGTCGAGCATCAAGCGTTCTCCCTCCATGCGTGCGTGCGCCGCGATGGGTGACTGACAGCTGCCGCCGAGCCGGTGCGCAAATGCCCGCTCCGCGTCCGTGGTCCGCCGCGTCGCCTCGTGGTTGAGAACGGACAGCAGCGCCCGCGTGCGCACATCGGCCCCGCGGCACTCGATACCGATGACGCCTTGGGCGACGGCCGGCAGGCAGATCTTCGGATCGAGGCGGGCGGTGATGCGTGCCTCCAAGCCCAGCCGAATCAAGCCCGCGCAGGCCAGCACGATGGCATCCAGGTCGCCGCCGTCGAGGCGCCGCAACCGGGTATCCACATTGCCGCGCAGGGTTTGTATGCGCAAATCCGGCCGGGCCGCCAGCAATTGCGCCTGCCGACGCAGGCTCGAGGTGCCTACCCGGGCGCCCCGCGGCAAATCGCCGATCCCGGCCGCCGCCGCTGCGGTCAGCAGCGCATCCCGGGCATCCGCGCGCTCGAGCACCGCCGCGATGATCAGCCCTTCGGGCAGATCGCCCGGCAAATCCTTCATCGAATGCACGGCGATGTCGGCGCGGTCCGACTCGAGGGCGACCTCGAGTTCCTTGATGAACAGGCCCTTCCCGCCGATGGCCGCGAGGCTCCGATCCTGAATGCGGTCGCCTTGCGTCACCAGGGGCACGAGCTCGATCTCGAGGCCGCCATGCGCCCGGCGCAGCAGCGCCGCCACGTGCTCGGCCTGCCAGAGAGCCAGCGGGCTCTTGCGGGTGGCGATCCGCAGCGGCGCGGCCGGCGCTGGGCTCATGCCGGTTCGGGCTTGGCGGGAAACAGCGCGGACTTCAGCCGGTAGATGGACGATATGTCCTCATCGCCGAAGCCCTGGACGATCAACTGCTCATACTGCGCCAGAGTGGATTCGACCACCGGCAGCTGCGCGCCGTGCTGTGCCGCCATCTCGCGGCAGATCCGCAAATCCTTGGCATGCAGCCGCACGCGGAAACCCGCGGGAAAATCGTTGTGCGCCATGAAGGGCGCGCGATTGACGAAGTACCAGCTCGAGCCCGCGCCCTTGCCCAGCAGCTCGATCAATCGATCGAGAGGCAGGCCCTCGGCATGCGCAAAAGCCATGGCTTCGCCGACGGCCTGGATGATGCCCGCGCACATGATTTGATTGGTGGCCTTGGCCGCCTGACCGGCGCCGCTTGCGCCAAGATAGGCGACGGTCTTGCCCATGGCCTGCCAAGATGGGCTGCGCGCGCGTAGAATACGGGTTCATCGCCGCCCACCATGATGGCGAGCGAAGCGGTGCGCGCGCCTTCCACGCCGCCGCTCACCGGACAGTCGAGAAAGCCGACGCCGAGCGCGTCGAGCGCCGCGTGAAGCTCGCGCGCCGTCCCCGCGCCCACCGTGGAGCAGTCCATCACGATCATGTTGGGAGTCAATCCCGGTTCGAGAGCCGCGACCACCGCGCGCAAGTCCTCGTCGGCGGACACGCAGATCACCACGGCCTCGCAGTTCCCGGCCAGCTCCGTCAAGCTGGCGAAGGCCAGGCAGTGCAATTCCTTGGCGAGCGCCGCGGCCTTGTCGGCGGTTCGATTCCACACACCCGTCAGCAGCCCGGCGCGGTGCAGACTGCGCGCCATGTGCGCGCCCATGGCACCCAATCCGACGAAGCCTGTTTGCATACGCGTTTCCGCCAAGGACGGTAGCCTAAGGCTTTGCGCGTCCGCGGCAAAGCCTGCGGCTTCGCAGCGCGCGTGAGCGCGCGCGGAGCAGTCCTAGCGTGCGGCGGCTCAGGTGGTGCTATTGCAGATGGTGTCGACGTCCTGCTTGGCGTTCAGCCGCTGCGGTGTCGATTTCGTCGGAAGTCAGGTACTGGCGTTCGCCGTCGGGGCCGGTTTTGTAGAGCTTGCCGGCCCTCGATCAATTTCTTGTAGCGGTCCTGCGCCTCGGTGCATTGCTTGTCGCGGGTCTGCGCCACGTCGCTGCTCCACGGCCTTCTTGTCGGCGGCATCGTCTTGATTCGGCGGGCTGGCGCGTTTTGCAGCGGGCGCGGTCTCGGATGCCGGCGCGACGCGTGCCGCGTGAGTGCCCAGCAATTCGACCACTTCCGCATGCACGCCGTCCGGCGGCCGGTCGCCGTACTGCACCTTGCCCTGCGCGTCGACCCACTTGTAGACGACGGCTCCGGCCATGCCCGACCAAGCGATCAAGGCCGCGAATAACAAAAGGCGTTTCATGGTCCGATCCTCGCTAGAGACAACCCGTCCGAATTCTACAACGCACGCGAGCCGGCTTCTCCGGTGCGAATCCGCACCGCCTGGCCCAGCTCCGTCACAAAGATCTTGCCGTCGCCGATCTTGCCCGTGCGCGCCGTTTCAATGATGGCTTCCACCACCCGATCGACCTGTTCGTCATCGACCGCCAGCTCAAGTTTCACCTTGGGCAGGAAATCGACGACGTATTCCGCTCCCCGATACAGCTCAGTGTGGCCTTTTTGCCGCCCGAAGCCTTTGACCTCTGTCACGGTAATGCCCTGTATCCCCACATCGGCCAGGGCGGCGCGGACATCGTCAAGCTTGAATGGTTTGATGATGGCGATGACCATTTTCATGCGGGCAAACTCCTCATTTCGAATAAGGCGCAGTCTAACAGCGGAATTTGAAAGGATATTGCTGCAACACAGCATGGAGTATTGCAATTTTATATTGTATAAACGCCGGGCGTCTTGCGCCGGGCGCGCGAATATAAAAAACGGCACGAGTCCTTTGAGGGACCCGCGCCGCCGGGATATCGCACCGACGGGGGAGTTGGCTGGCTTGCCGGCGCGAGATGCTCCTAAATCGTCAAAAATGTGGCCGCCCGCTGGGCGAGACTCGAAACCTCGCATTCCGAAATCCTCGGTACGTTCGCTCAGATGGCGTCCGGACCGGTTTCACCGGTGCGAACCCGCAACGCCTGTTCCAGCTCGAGTATCCAGACCTTCCCGTCGCCTGTTTTCCCGGTCCTGGCCACATTGCAAACCGCCTCCATCACCTGCTCCGCAATCGAATCGTCCACCGCGAGCTCGATCTTGGCCTTGGGCAGAAAGTCGACCCGGTATTCCGCGCCGCGATAGAACTCCGTGTGCCCATGCTGCCGTCCGTAACCATGTACTTCGGTGACCGTCACTCCCTGAATGCCGATATCCGCCACCGCTTGCCGAACCTCGTCCAACTTGAAAGGCTTGATGACGGCGGTGATCAGCTTCATGCATTTGTCCCCGCTTTCACCCGTTTAGACTCAGAGCCTCCGACACCGCTTCCGCGTACTATTGATCTGGATCAATGCAGCTTCCGTGCCAGACCTGAGGGGCATCTGAATCAATGGGTTGCGCAATGACGGGCGCCGGGACGCACCGACATGGCGCGGCTCCGGCCGGACGTGCGTTACGGGAGTGCGAACGCGCGGACAGATGGAGACTCCTATGAGTTTTATCAATTCGAGCGGATTGGATGAGTTGGCGCGGCGCCTGGCGGATTCGGTTCCCGAGTCGGTGCGGGCGTTCGGCCGCGATTTAGAGGGCAATTTCAAAGCCGTGCTGCAGGCCCAGCTCAGCAAACTGGATCTGGTGAACCGGCAGGAATTCGATGTGCAGGCGGCCATTCTGGAACGCACCCAAGCAAAGTTGGCCGCCATGGAGGCGCGCCTGAAAGAGATCGAAGCCAAGCTCACGCCGCAGTAGCGGTGACTGTTCACAACGAGTACTTGAGCACGGCCTTGAGCCGCGCGCGCTCGACAAATGCCCGGCAAACGATGCGGCTGGTTGTTGAGCGAGACCGCTATTTGTTGAGCGACACCATATAGTCGACGGTCATACGAATCGTCGCATCCGGCCAGTTCGTGCCGCCCTTGGGCGGCATATTGCCCAAGCCGCCGATGGCGGCCTTGTAGAGCACTTCCTTGCCCTGAGCGATGCGCGGGCCCCATGCCGCATGATCGCCGATCTTCGGCGCGCCGTTCACACCCGTCGAATGGCAGGCCGAACAGACCTTCGTGAATGCCTGTTCACCCGTCGTGGGCACGTCCGCGCCGGGCGCCGCGCCCGCCGGCGCCGTCACCACGGCCAACGCGGAGTTGTCCTTGCCCGCGATGGCGACTTGCGCGAACGGAGCGATGTTCTGCTGGACCTCTTTGAGGTGCAGCGGATCGAGCAACACGTCTTTCGCCTGAGTATCCGCGCCGATCGAGCGCGCGACACCGAACAAGATGATCGCGAAAACGATGAGGATACCCAGCACCAAACTAAAGGAATTGAAGAAGTGCGTATCTGAAGATTCGGTGTTGGACACGGTAACTCGCTGAAATTCGGTGAAAAAACATCTCGGGAGCGGCACTAGTATAGCGACAGCCGGCGAATCACGGAATAGCCGGCGAGGGGAACGGGCGCGATAGGCCCGCGGGTCGCTCCACGCCGGAGGTCGAAAAATGACCTCGGGGAGGGGCGCTCGTGCCGTTTGGTGCATGAAATCCCGAGCATTGACGGCTCATCAACGCTCATATCATCATAATGCCGATGATCGCGCTTCGCGCATTTCTCGCCTCCAACTTGGTCGCCATGCTGCTCGCCGGGTGCAGTCCTTCCGCACGCCACGCGGTAACTCCAAATGCGGAGAATCCAGTGAATGACCGGAACTCATTTCCCACTTTCGGCGACTTCTATCCTTTCTATCTCGGCGAACATGCCAACCGGACTTGCCGGCGGCTGCATTTCGCAGGCACGAGCATTGCCGCCGTATTGCTCATCGCCGCTGTGGCCACCCAACGCTGGTGGCTGATTGCGGTGGCGCTGGTCCAGGGTTACGCATTCGCCTGGGTCGGCCACTTCTTCTTTGAGCACAACAAGCCGGCCACGTTCAAATATCCTTGGTTCAGCCTGATGGGCGACTGGCGGCTTTGGTGGGATATTCTGAACGGCAGAGTTCGGATCTAAGGCCGGCTCTCTCTGGATCATTTTCGCTACCCGCTGCACTTCTCGCTGCTCGCCTGCTTCGGCGTCTTGCTGATCGCGATGGCGCAGCTGCATATCGCGACCGGCCTCTCACTGAGTTTCGCTCTGTATGGGGCACTTCATGCCGCCGCGCTGGTCATCGCCCTGCGCGCGCACCATCCCATTTGGCGCAAGTGTCTCATTCATCGCCGTGGCCGCGGCTCTCAGCGCCATGACCCTCCAGCTCGGCATCATTGCAGGGCAGTTGCTCGGCACGGGCCGCGGAAATGCAGCGCCTATGCGGTGCTCGGGTTCTGCGGCGCGACTGGGCGCAGCGGCTTACGGGGCTTTGATCCACCTGTCCGGGATCTATGAGTTGACCGCGCGCTCGCTCGCCGTGCTTTGCGTGAATTGCTTGTTGGCTGCCTGTGCCGCCTTTTTTACCCTCGCGCGCTTCCATTCTCTGGGCCGATGGTGGCTCGCGGTACTGTGGTGGTACGCGTTCTCGGGCGGTCTGTGGTATTTCGACAAGCCCGCAACCAGTCCCACCGCGGGAGCACGCCGCTTCAGGGACAATCAGGTGAACGCACATGCTCCGGGCGCACGCCCAGACCCAGGATCTGCGCCGGCCAGCGCCGCAGCCATGCGTTGGCGTCCAGCATCTTCAAGGGCCAGGGCACTTTCAAGGTGCGCTACCCGGCCTGAGACCGTAGGCTTCAGCACTCGATTGTGAATCGCCACCTGCAACCCTTGAATCACTTTCACCGGAAACAGCCGGCGCCGCCGCACGGAATCCAGATCGTGCGTCATCGAGTCTTCCGGCCTTCAGCTTCGCGGCGAGAAGATTCGCGGTCGCCACCGCGTCCTGAATCGCCAGATTGATGCCCACTCCGCCCACGGGGGACATGGCATGCGCCGCATCGCCGATACAGAGCAAGCCCGGTCTGGACCATGTCGTCAGCCGATCGACCGACACGCTCAACAGCTTGATGTCGTCGAAGGACTTCAGCTCGTCCACCCGGTCCGACAGAAAGCGCGCACCGTCCGCGACGGCGGCCTTGAACGCCTCGAGCCCCGCGGCGTGTATGCGCCCAATGCCGCCCTTGCCGATGACGAAAGCACACTGCCAATAGTCGGTGCGATCGATGGTCACGATCATCGTGTCGGCCCGGAGGCGTCCAAGAACCTGCTCCGGATCCCCGGCTTTCTTCGAGAGTCGGAACCAAAGCACGTCGATGGGCGAGCCCAAATCCTGCACCAACGAGACCCGATGCCGCGCGCACCGTCGAGGCGCGGCCGTCGCAGCCGACCACCAGGTCGGCGCGAACTTCGAGCGGGCCGTCCGCGCGTCGTCGCCTTGACGCCGACCACCCGGCCCGCGTTCTGGATCAGACCGGTCACCTCGGCCGACATCCTGATTTTCAAGGCCGGAAATCGGCTGCCCTGCTCGGCGAGGAAATTGAGGAAATCCCATTGCGGCATCAAGGCGATGAACCTGCAGGGCGCGGAAATGCGCGAGAAGTCCGCGACCTTGACGCGGGTATCACCGATCTCGCGCGGACAGCGCGCGGATTTCGGAATGCGGCAATTTCAGAAAGTCGTCGATGAGTCCCAGCTCATGCATGATCATCAGAGTCGAGGGATGCACCGTGTCGCCGCGAAAATCGCGCAGGAAATCCGCGTGCTTCTCCAGGACGACGGTACTGACTCCCGCCCGTCCCAGCAAATAGCCGAGCATCATGCCGGCGGGTCCGCCGCCGGCGATGCAGCACTGAACACGTAAGGTTTCGGCCATGCGCCCTGCAATATACGCGGTCCATCCGGTATTCGCTGCCGCGCAGTCTTGATAAGATTCGATACGGCATAGCACGATGTCCTAGCGTCCAAACGGGGCCGGAAACCATGCAAATCAATGAAGGCGGCTGCCTCTGTTCGGCAATTCGGTTTCGCATTTCCGGAGAGCCCATCGATTCCAGCATCTGCCATTGCGCCACCTGCCGCAGAGCGAGTGCCGCCCCGGCGGTGGCTTGGCTGACCTTCGACCGAGGGCAGGTCGAAATGCTCTCCGGTCACCCGCGCACCTACCGCTCCTCGCAGGGCGTCGTCCGCCAGTTCTGCGGCACCTGCGGCAGCCAGATCTCCTACGAAAGCGCCGAGAGCCCGTCGACCATCGATATCACCACGGCATCCTTGGACAATCCGAGTCTCTTTCCGCCCACCCTGGAGGTGTGGCTGGAACATCGGGTTTCATGGCAGGTTGCCGATCAGTCTCGAGCGCAATACCCCAGGAGTACGCAATGACCCGTCAATTGATCAGCTCAGGATCTCAATTTGAACGCGACATCGGATATTCCCGGGCGGTCGTCGATGGCGAGTGGGTATTCGTGTCCGGAACCACGGGTTTCGACTACTCGACCATGACCATCTCCGATGATTTGCTGGATCAGACCGAGCAGTGCATGAAAAACATCCAGTCCGCTCTGCGGCAGGCGGGCGCCGAGTTCACGGACGTCGTGCGAGTGACCTATGTGCTGCCCGATGCCGCGCGCTTCCCCGATTGCTGGCCGATACTGCGCAAGTATTTCGGCGCGGTTCGGCCGGCGGCAATGATGATTTCCGCCGGACTGTCCGACCCCCGCATGCAAATCGAGATCGAAGTGACCGCACGCAAGCGCACAGGCTCATGATGCGTAGCGGCACGGTCGATCAGTCGGGCGGGTCACCTGGGTCACCGGAGGGTATGCTAAGGTTGCACCCAGGAAACGTGGAGAGACCCCCGTGAAAGCGTTGCTCGTCATCGTCGGCTGGTGCCTGCTGTTATTCTTGTGCTGGCCATTGGCCGTCCTGGCCATCGTTCTCTGGCCCGTACTGTGGCTCCTGTCGCTCCCGTTTCGCGTGATCGGTATTACATTCGAGGCCCTGTTCGCTTTGCTGCGGGCCATCCTGTTTCTACCCGCACGCATATTCGGATACCGTGACGGCTCGGTAGGCCGCTCATCTTAGCCGGCGAGGCCGAGTCCGCGCCGGCTCGATGCACGCGTGCCTGCAGCGTCGAGCAGCCATCAGCAGAACCAAAGTGAGTCATCGATGATCTTGGCCCGGGAAGCGCTCGCCCTTTTGCAAGAGGGAAATCGCCGCTTCGTATCGGATATCAGCAACCGCGACCCCATTGCGAGCAGGGCTCGCCGTCTCGAGCTGGCCGCGAGCCAGGAACCGTTCGCGACCATCCTCGGCTGTTCCGATTCACGGGTGCCCGTCGAGATCGTCTTCGACCAGGGTCTCGGCGATCTTTTCGTCATTCGAGTCGCAGGCAACATCGTTGCGCCTTCCCTGATCGGCAGCGTGGAGTTCGCTGCGGAGCAATTCGGCACCCGCTTGGTGGTGGTGCTGGGGCACACTCAGTGCGGTGCCATCGAGACGACGCTGCAGCAACTGCGGCGGCCGATCGAGAACCAGTCGCGCAATCTGCACTCCATCGTCGATTTGATCAGACCGTCCGTCGAAGGCCTGCTGGCAACGGAACTGCGGCACGATCTGCACGCCTTGGGTCAAGCGGCGGTTCGCGCCAATATCCGGGCGTCCGTCAAGCAATTGCGGCACGGCTCGGACATCATCGAGCAGCTCATCCAAAAAGCCGGACTCATGATCGTCGGCGCCGAATACTCCTTGGAGACCGGCGTCGTGGATTTCTTCGATGGATTGTCGGAGACCCGATCTCAATGATCACTCTCGAGAATCTCAATGATATCGGCGTCGGCAAGTTGCCCGGCTATCTCGGCATCGTCATCACGCACGTCGATGAAACCGAGGTGCGGGCCGAACTGCCGGTCAACGAAACGCTCATGGCGCCCAATGGGTTCCTGCACGCGGGTACGCGTCGTCACCCTTGCGGACACCTGCGCCGGCTACGGATGCATCGCCAATCTGCCGGCGGGTGCGATCGGCTTTACCACGATCGAACTGAAGTCCAATCACTTGGGGACCGCCCGGGACGGAACCATCCTCGGCAGCGCGAAGCCCGCGCACCTCGGCAAAACCACTCAAGTCTGGGACGCCGCCGTCACCCACAAGGAATCGGGCAAGACCCTGGCGCTGTTTCGCTGCACGCAAATGATTCTCTACCCCAAGGCAATAGCTCAAGGTCCGCTGGACTCCGCTTGCACCCGGCGCGTAGTATCGCCAGCCCGCGATGCGCCCGTAGCTCAGCTGGATAGAGTACTGCCCTCCGAAGGCAGGGGTCACTGGTTCGAATCCAGTCGGGCGCACCAAAATCATCGATGCTCGCTTATAAATCAGTCGTTTAGCGAGCATGCCCAGAACTAGAGTGAATATGCGTTTCCGCGGAACCGTCGGTTCGCGCCTGAGACTTTTCGTCACTTCAAGCCGGCTGTCTCCGCAATGCCTGCCGGCTTGGGCGGCGCGGGCCCGTTGGCCGATCGCGACAGATTGCGCAGGCCCATGCCCGCGCGCGCGAGGGAGGTCGAAAACAATCGATCGAGCACCCCCTGGGTCGACTCCGCCGCGATTCATCAGACGGCTGGTCCATTGCAGCGACGGATCTCCCCGTCTGCCCGCCTGGAGGGAAACCGTGCTGCTGTTCGACTCCCACAGAGTCAACAATCGCACCCGATCATGCGATCGGTACTCCGACAGCCGCTGCCAGACGGTGGTGTTCCGAAGCAGCGGGGTGTCGCCGAACGCGAGTTCACCGTGGGGTCGCTGTCGAATACCGTCGGCTTGCGCGGGCGAAAATCCGTGGCCGAGAATGTCCGATGGTCCGTGACGGTGGGCGGCGCGCGGAGAGAATCCAAGGGTGCCATCAGCGCCGGTGCGGGCGGCAATGCCAGACCAAAGCCGCCTAGCGCCCGGCCCATCCCAGCGTGCGCATTGGCAATCGATGCTTGATCGCCCGCCAGCGCCTCGCTGGTTCGGACCAAGGTGATCAACATCATGCCGATCAGCATCCTGTCACGGAGGCTGTTGCAGCGCGCCGCGGCGTCGAGGGGCGGCACATCATTGGATGGACGAAATTCCGACATGGCGGTGGATACTTCATCGCGACCTATGGGCTCGCATAGCATCCTCCAACCCTCGCCGAGTCGCCGCGTGACAGGCGTCACAGATTCGCGGCGCAAGCGCGGTCCACTGCGGCTCCGCTCAACATAATCTAAGGACTGGCGCCTCATTATGTTCCTCGTGCGCCGCACTCAAGTATCCGTTGCGTCGCGATACTCGGCTCGTCCCTTTTCCCATTCGCGGCCGTCGAAAGGCTTCACGGACATCGACTCGATGGTATCGCTGTCGATGCAGCGCGCGTTGACGCTGACTCCGTCCGGATGCGAGCGGGGAATGTAGAACGATTTCACTCCGCAGGTGGAGCAGAAATAGTGCTTGGCGGTGTGCGTGTTGAACGAATAGGTCGTGAGCGCCTCGCGGCCGCTGATCAGCTTGAATCGATCGGCCGGTACGATCAAATGCAGATATCCGAATCTGCTGCAGATGGAGCAGTTGCAGTCCGCGACTTCGAGCTTCGCCGGCGCGACCACTTCGAAGCGCACGCGCCCGCAATGACAGCCACCGGTATGGGTACGCATGACCCCGCTAGTGCTTGTGCTCTTGCGCCGCCAGGTCGCCGACCAGCCTCAACAAGCGCTCCGGCGCGTCCGCAGGGTGCTGCGGGCCGCCCGCACTGGCGACGTCCGCGATGAACTTGCCGTTCACGACGAAGGTGGGAACCCCGTCGATTCGGTAGCGTTGCACCAGCTCGTCCGCTCTTTGCAGGGCGGTCTCCACGCCAAAGGAGTGATAAGCCTTGGTGAAGTCGGCTTCCGAAATGCCGAATTTCCTCGCGAACACCATTTGCATATGCTCCGTCTCCGCCGCGTTGGTCGGATCGGGGGCGACGAGAGGATCGCCGTGAACGTGAATTTCCTTGAAAACTTCGCTATGCAGCTGGTCCAGCTTGCCCAGATTCTGCAGCGTGTAGTACAGCCGCGCCAGGGCGCGATCGCCTTCGTTCCAGGTTACAGGGACGCGGGCAAAGCTGATGTAGTCCGGCTTGGTTTTCAGCCACGATTCGATCTGGGGGTCGATCGCGTAACAATGCGGGCAGGCGTACCAGAAAAATTCCAGCACCTCGACCTGCCCGGCAGGAACCTCGGTGGGTTGAGCCGGCACCAGCCGGGTGTAGTTGACTCCTTCCTGCCAGGGAGTGGGGGCCGTGGTCGTCGCGGCAGCGGCCGCCGATGTCGAAGCCGCCACCGTCGACGCGACCGCGGCCAGCAGCGGATTGTGCGCGCCGCTGTCGCTGGGCACATCCTCCACGGTCTCGGAACCGTCCTCATTGATGCGGGTGATTTTCGACGGTAGATCGGACGCCTGCTCCGCCGTCTTTGGCTTGACCGCGGCTACGCTTGCGGGTGCGGCGGCAACCGGCGCCGGCGTGGAGCCGGAATTTCCGGCGGGCGCGCTCTCATCCGCGGACTGTTGTTTGCCGCACGCAGCCAGCGCGAGCGCCAGCCCGAGGCAGAGGGCCAATCGTGAGGCGCGCATCGTCAGCGTATGCCTTGGAGGTAGGAGGCCACATTGCGGATGTCCTCGGGCGACAGGCGTTTGGCGATGGTTTCCATGATGCCGTTCGGTCCCGTGGTCCGTGCACCCGACGCATAGTCATTTAGCTGCTTCACGACATACACCGATTGTTGTCCACGCAGTGCCGGGAACTTCGCGGGTTCGTTGCCGTGAGCGGTCGGGCCATGACAGGCCATGCATGCCGGAATCGCACGGGCCGCGTCGCCTCCGCGGTATAGCTTCTCGCCCGCCTGCCAGTAAGAAGGGTCGGCTTCCAGCCCCGTGTTGGGCAAGCTGTCGAAATAGGCGCCCAAATCCGCCATGTCTTCGGCGCTCAGGGAAGCTGCATTCGGCGTCATCACCGGATTGTTACGTTTATTGTCCTTGAAGTTCTTCAGCTGCTCTGCAATGTAATCCGCGCCCAAGCCGGCGAGGCTCGGCCATTGGGGATTCGCGCTATTGCCGTTCGCACCATGACAAGCCTGGCAGACGACGGCCTTGGTGGCGCCGGCTTCGACGCTGCCGGCCGGCAAGGCCGAGTTGCTGACGATCGCGCCGGAAATTGTTGCTGCAAGAATCCAAAGCCGCTTCATGATCGCCTGTTACCCCGTGTAATGTGAACTGCTGTCGACCCTAAATTGTACACTAGAGTCAATAATTTGCGTTCACGCGGCGGCTATGTCGACCTATCCCCATATAAAATTCCTGACCAGTGCGGCCGAGGCGCATCAACTCGCACCGGACTCGGGCAGAGAAATCGCTTTCGCAGGACGCTCGAATTCCGGCAAATCCACCGCCATCAACGCCGTCACTCAGCGTACGGGACTTGCGCGGGTAAGCCGCACCCCGGGGCGTACACAACTGATCAATTTCTTTGAACTGGTCCCCGAGCGTCGCCTCGTGGACCTGCCGGGGTACGGATTCGCCAAGGTGCCCGAACGGGTGCGGCTGCATTGGCTGCAATTGATGGAGCACTATTTCAATGTGCGCGAGTCCCTGGTCGGCCTGATTTTGATCGTCGACAGCCGGCGGGGCCTGGGCACCCAGGACGCGGGCATGCTCGAATGGGTGCTCGCCAGAGACCGGCGCGCCCATATCCTGCTCACCAAGGCGGACAAGCTGAATCGGCGCGACGCAGAGCGGGTGTTGCGCGAGACTCGGGCAGCGTGCTCTGATACGGCGGTGACGGCGCAGTTGTTTTCGGCGCATGCCAAGCAAGGCATGGAGGAAGCGCGCCAGGTTCTGGATGGCTGGCTGAACGGCCCATAAAAAAAGGCCCCGGTGGTTACTAAAAGCAGCCACCGAGGCAGACCAACCCGGCATGGGGATGACAAACCGGGTCATTCCCGCTCAGGGAGAAGAGCGGGGAGCGTCTTACTCGCTCACTGGATTAGATGGGGATGCCTCCCGAAAGTTCCAGCCCCGGCAACAGCAATTTTTCTGCTGCGCACTGCGTGCGGCCGAAGGCCCTAACCGGCTGAATTTGCCCGGATTTTTCCCCAAAAGACAATGCCGCGCAGGGCTTCCCTGAGCAGGCTCAGTGTCTGTCCTACGGCGTTGTGCGTGCTTGTCCTACAGGGAACTTTGCAACGCGCTGTAGGGCAATACGGCTCAAAACCGGCGCCATTCAATGCGCTTCGTCCCAATTGCGTCCTATCCCCACATCGACTTTGAGCGGCACCGCCAGTTGTGCCGCCTGCGCCATATGATTGCGTAGTTGATCCACGATGGACTCGACGGCCTCGTCCGCCACTTCGAGGACCAGCTCGTCATGCACCTGCATGATGAGGCGCGCCGGAATCCGCGAACTCTGCAGCCAACCGTTCACGGCGATCATGGCACGCTTGATGATGTCGGCGGCCGTGCCCTGCATGGGCGCGTTGATGGCGCTGCGTTCGGCGTATTGGCGCAGGGCCTGGTTGCGCGATTGGATCTCCGGCAGGTACAGGCGCCGTCCGAACACCGTTTCCACGAAACCCGTTTCGCGCGCCCGGCGCCGCGTGTCTTCCATGTAGCGCTTCACGCCCGGATACCGTTCGAAGTACACATCCATGTATCTCTGCGCGTCGCCCCGTCCTATCCCCAACTGGCGGGCCAGCCCGAACGCCGACATCCCATACATCAGGCCGAAGTTGATCGCCTTCGCGGACCGCCGCTGATCGGCGCTGACCGCGCTCAGAGGCGTGGCGAACACCTCGGCCGCGGTCGCCTGGTGAACGTCGCGATCCTCGGCAAAGGCCTGCAGCAGGCTCGCGTCGCCCGATAGATGCGCCATGATGCGCAATTCGATTTGTGAATAATCGGCGGCGACCAGAGAGCGGCCGGGCGGCGCTATGAAGGCCTGCCGAATACGCCGTCCCTCTTGGGTGCGGATCGGGATATTTTGCAGATTCGGATCCGTCGAGGACAGTCTGCCGGTGGCGGCGACCGCCTGATGATACGAGGTGTGAATTCGCCCGGTGACCGGATTGATTTGCCTGGGGAGATTGTCGGTATAGGTTGATTTGAGCTTGGCGACGCCGCGATATTCCAATATCAGCTTGGGCAGCGGATAGGTTGCGGCGAGCTCTTCGAGCACGTCTTCCGCCGTCGACGGCTGGCCGGTCGGGGTCTTGCGCACCACCGGGATGCCGAGCTTGCCGAACAAGATCTCCTGCAATTGCTTCGGCGAGTCGACATTGAACACGCCGCCTGCTTCGGCGTGAGCCTGGGCTTGCAGCTCCTGCATCCGCGCCGCGAGTTCGGAGCTCTGGATCTTGAGCAACTCGCGATCCACGAGCACGCCCGCACGCTCCATGCGATACAGGACGGGCACCAGCGGCTGTTCGATGGTCTCGTAGACAGCCTTCAAAGCCGGCAGCGCTTCGATTTGCGGCCATAGTTTGAGATGCAGCTGCAGCGTGACGTCCGCGTCTTCGGCGGAATACTCGGCGGCGCGGTCCACGTCCACCTGATTGAAGGTGATTTGCTTCGCGCCCTTGCCGGCTACGTCCTCGAAGTGAATGGTCTTGATGCCGAGGTATTTCTCCACGGTCGAGTCCATGTCATGGCGCGTGGCAACGCTGTTGAGCACGTAGGACTCGAGCATGGAATCGAACCGCTGTCCGGCGAGCTCGATGCCGTAGTTCGCGAGAACGTGGGTGTCGTATTTCAGGTGATGTCCCAACTTCGGCCGGGCGGCGTCCTCGAGCAGCGGTTTGAACGCCGCGAGCACTTTTTCACGGTCGAGCTGGTGCGGAGCGCCGGCATAATCGTGGCCCAACGGCAGGTAGGCGGCTTCGCCGGGGGCGACCGCGAACGACAAGCCGACGATGCGCGCCTGCATGTAATCGAGGCTGTCCGTCTCCGTGTCGAAGGAGATGAGCGGTGCCGCGGCGAGCTTCGCCAGCCACACATCCAAGGCCTCTTGCGAAACGATCTTGTGATAGTCGCGCGGCATGGAAGGGCCCGGCGCAACGGAAGCCGGCGCCTCGGCCGACGCCGTGGCGGCGGCTGGATCGCCGGGCGTTTCCGTTGAGGCATCCGGGCCCAGCGACTTGAGCAAAGTCCTGAATTCCAGCCGGGTGTACAGTTCCCGCAGCCGCGGTAGATCGGGAGTGCCGCCGGCAAGCCCGTCGGCAGTAACGTCCAATGTAAGCCCGGTGTCGATGGTGGCGAGTTTGCGCGACAGTTCGAGCATCGTGAGTTCGTTGCGCAAATTCTCGCCCACCTTGCCGCCGATGTCCGCGGCGTGAGCGACCAGTTCATCCAGGGTTCCATACTGATTGAGCCACTTGGCCGCGGTCTTGGGCCCCACGCCGGTGACGCCGGGAATGTTGTCCGAGCTGTCGCCCACCAGTGCCAGGTAGTCGACGATCTGCTCGGGAAACACATCGAATTTCGCCTTGACCCCGGCGCGATCGAGGCGCGTGTTGCTCATCGTGTTGATCAATCCGATATTCGCGCTCACGAGTTGGGCCATGTCCTTGTCGCCCGTCGAGATCAGTACCTCGTAGCCCGACACGGCTCCCTGCTTCGCCAGAGTGCCTATGACGTCATCCGCTTCCACGCCGGGCACTCGCAACAGCGCCAATCCCATGGCGGCCACGGCGTCGTACAGCGGCTGCACTTGCGAGCGCAAATCATCGGGCATGGGCGGGCGATGCGCCTTGTACTGCTCGAATAAATCATCTCTGAACGTGCGGCCAGGCGCGTCGAACACCACGGCGATGCGCTCGGGCGACTCCTCCTTGATCATCTTGTTCAGCATATTGAGCACGCCCAGGATCGCGCCGGTCGGTTCCCCCTTGGAATTGCTGAGCGGCGGCAGCGCGTTGAAGGCCCGATACAGATAACCCGAGCCATCGACCAGAATGAGTTTGCTTGCGCTCATGGACTCGGCAATGCCCCAATCAGGGCTTTACGGGGGCGTTCGATAGGCTGCCCGAGGCCTCGGGCGGCGTGCCGGCCGGCGCGCCCGACCCGGGGGCGCTGGGGGAAGGTGCGGCCGCGTCGGGTTTGGCCGCGGGAGGTGCGCTCGCGGGAGGCGTACTAGCGGGAGCCGTGCCTGTGGGAGGAGTACTCGCGGGAGGCGTGCGCGGGGCTCGTGGGGTTGGCAGCACTCTCTTGTGTTTGGGGGCATCGGGGAGCACCAGCGGTCCTTTTTGGCCGCATCCGGCCAGCAAACCGGCCAGGCAGAGGGCAATCCACACGTGCACAAATTTCATGATCGGAGTATACCGCTTGCGGCAACGCGGCTGTTTGCTCGGAACTTCTCACACTGCCGGCCGGTCGGAAAGTGCAGTACTTTTATTGGAGAAATTGATGAAGCGGATCTCAGGAACTCTGCTGGCAGTCGCGGCGGTTGGCGCGTGCGCGGCTTCGACTGCGGCTCTGGCGGACAATCCGGCCGGATTTTATCTCGGCGCCGGCGTAGGCTATTCCACGGTCCGAAGCGACGATGCTGCCTACGGGCTTCCGGGCTATTTCAATGATAACCAGACGGCGTGGAAGCTGATCGCCGGTGTGCGGCCCATCCCCTTCGCGGGTGCAGAGTTCGAATATATCGACTTCGGTCATCCGACCGACGATTTCGGCTATAGCGGAATCAACAACTACGGGCTCGATTCTCATCCGCGCGCGGAGGCGTTGTTCGGCGTGGGCTATTTGCCGCTTCCGATTCCTTTCATCGATGTCTTCGGCAAGTTGGGCGTCGCGCGGCTGCAGACGGACGTCACCACCTTCGAAGGGCCGGCGTGCGCTCAGAATACAGGTTGCCCGACGGCCACTTTCTACCGCCAAAATGAGGCCAATACCCGCCTCGCTTACGGCGTCGGCGTGCAGTCCAAAGCCTGGGGGATCTCGTTCCGTGCCGAATATGAGCGCATCAGCTCACAGTTCGGCGACCCGGACGCTTTGACGGTCAGCGCCACCTGGACGTTCTGACGAAGACGCGCATTCGTATCAAGCTACGCTAATACCTCGGCCCAGCGATATTGACCGACTGGTGGGAGGCATTGGGCCGATGTACATCAGCGCGCAGGACGGAGCAGTTCCGTGCCTTTTGCGGCGTGCGTCGAGCGGTACGAGAATTCGCCTGGGAGGCTAAGCCCGCGGCCCGGCAACTGCTCCCCCGGAGCCGGGCCGCGGGCTTAGCCTCCCGGGCGAATACCACAAATCGACCGGTCAACATCTATACTGCCGCGCATGATCTCCACCCCCCATGCCGTCCGTGCCCTGCTGCTCGCGCTAGGCTTCTGCGCCGTCTTTGTCGGGTGTGCCGATAAAGAACTCGTATCGAGCGCCGGCGCCGACCCGACCACTCGAGCGCTGCGGTCGAAGATCGACACCATCGTGGTCATCTACGCCGAGAATCGCGCCTTCGATAATTTGTACGGTAATTTTCCCGGAGCGCACGGCCTTGCCGAAGTGGTGGATCGTACGGGCCGGCCCTTGTCGACCTATGTGCCGCAGATCGATCGCGATGGGTCGGTGCTTCCCGTGCTGCCGCCGGCTTGGGGCGGTGTCACTGCCGCGGGCAGCGAGCCGGTGGTGACGCAGGCGCAAAGCATGGGGTTGCCCAATGCGCCGTTCTCGATCGAGCACGCCTTTACGGCGCAATCCAATGTCACTCTGTCCACATCGACTGTGACGCGGGATTTGGCGCACCGTTTTTTCGAGCACCAGATGCAGATCGACGGCGGCAGGAACGATGGCTATGCCGCCTGGTCCGACGCCGGCGGCCTGGCGATGGGACACTACGACTACAGCCAATCGGCTCTGTACGCGTTGGCGAAGGATTTCGTGCTCGCCGACAATTTTTTCCAGGGCGCCTTCGGCGGTTCCTTTCTGAATCACCAATACTTGATTTGCGCGTGCGCGCCGGTATATCCCAACGCGGATACGGCGGCGGCGAAGCCGTCCATCGCCATACTCGACACGGACGCCGCGGGGCATTACTTGCCGCGGCTGACGCTCGCCAAGGGCGCGAAGTCCTCGGCCTTGGACGGACCGCCGAGGTTCGCGAAAAGCGGCAATATCACCCCGGCCAACTATTTCGGCGACGGCAAGTTCTACGCCGTGAACACCATGCAACCCGCGTATCAGCCGAGCGGCAACGCGCCGGCCGCCGGCGACGCCGACACCCTTTACGCCGATCCCCACCGCGCCACCACTTTGCCGCCTCAGGACCAGGCGACCATCGGCGATGTCCTGGACGCCAAGCACGTCGACTGGATCTGGTACTCGGGGTCCTGGGATGCGGCACTGGCCGACGGCCGGCGCTCCCCCTGGAGCCGCGCAAGGTAATCTATGCGCCCGCGACTCCCGGCGGCGATCCCGACTTCCAGCCGCATCACCAGCCCTTCAATTATTACCAGCGCTTCGATCCGGTAGCCCACGCGGAGCAGCGCGCCGCCCATCTGAAGGACTACGGTGCGCTGCTCGCCGACGCGGCCGCAGGCCGCCTGCCGGCGGTCGTGTTCTACAAGCCGCAAGGCAATGTGAACCAGCACGCCGGCTATGCATCGGTGGCCGAAGGCGACGCTCACATCGCCGATCTGGTTGCCAAGCTGCGCGCCGGCCCGCAGTGGCGGCACATGGTAATCGTGATCACTTACGACGAATACGGCGGCGCATGGGATCACGTGGCCCCCCCGCAAGGCGATCTATTAGGGCCGGGTGCGCGCATTCCCGCACTGATCATCTCGCCATTCGCGAAGCACGGCACCGTCGATCACACTCAGTACGACACCGAGTCGATTCTGCGATTGATCACGCGCCGCTTCGGCCTCGACGTATTGCCGGGGATCGCGATGCGCGACAAAGGACTTGCCGAGCACGGCGCCCCGCCGATGGGCGATTTGACCGACGCGCTCGAACTGCGGCCGTAGGCGACGCGGGCCGCCTGGGCCCGCGTCGTCAATTCGCCTTGGGTGCCGGCTTCGCGGGCGCTGCCGGCGCGCCGCTCGATTTGACGCTGACCAACTCCACGTCGAATATCAACAGCGAGCCGCCCGGAATGCCGGGCTGCGCGCGCGCGCCATAGGCGAGTTCCGGCGGGACGAACAGCTGCCACTTGGCGCCCGGCTTCATCAGCACCAAGGCCTCTTGCCACCCCGGGATCACGCCGTTCACGGTGAAGGACGCGGGCGCGCCGCGGGAGTAGGTGCTGTCGAATTCCGTGCCATCGAGCAGTTTGCCCCGGTATTGCACCGTCACCGAATCGGTGGGCGCAATCGCGGGAGCCTTGCGGTCGCCCGCCGAAATCACTTTATATTCCAGCCCCGAAGCGGTGGTCATCACGCCTTTCTCGTGCCCGTTGCGCGCCAGGAAATCCTTGGCCGCCGCCTGATTGCGCGTGATGGCGGCTGCCATCGCCGTGCGCACGAACTCCTGAATCTGCTGTCGATCGGCCGCAGTGCTCTTCTTGCCCTGTAAGCCGTCTTTCAGGCCGCGCTCGATGTCCTCGATGGCCACTTGGTCGCCGACCCCGACGTTGTGCAGTTGTTCGCCGAAGGTCAGCCCAAACAAGTAGCCGCTCTGGCCGGCGCTCGGCGCGGCCGGCGCATTCGCGGGTGCGGGCGCCGGGGAGGGAGTCTGGGCGCCGGCGAGGGGCGCGGCCGCAACCATGAGCCATGCGCCGCAGATGCGGCGCAAAATTCCGATGTTCGTGTGTTTCATGTCGCGCAAGATACGCCTTTCGATATTACAAATGCCAGCGCGGCTTTAGACGCCGATGGCGCCGCGCCGAATGACGGCCACCGTCAAGCGCGACGTACAGACCAGCTTACCGGCCTCATTGACGATGTCGATGGTCCAGACCTGCGTGCGCCCGCCCAAGTGCACCGGACGCGCGGTGCCGGTGACCAGCCCCGTGCGTGCTGCCCGCACGTGATTCGCGTTGATCTCCTGTCCCACGCACTGGTACTCCGCGGGGTCGACGCACATCACCGCGCCCGTGCTGCCCAAGGTTTCGGCAAGCGCCACCGAAGCACCGCCGTGGAGCAATCCATAGGGCTGCCGGGTTCGCCCGTCGACGGGCATGGTGCCGCGAATGAAGTCCTCGCCGATTTCGGTGAATTCGATGCCGAGGTGCTCGATCAGAGTCCCGCCGCGGCCGGAGTTCAATTCCTTTACCGATCGCAAGTCGTGCCATGGGATCATTTGGGGTCCTTCAGTTCGGCGGCCACGCGGCGATAGGCCTCACGGAACGGAATGCCTTCCTTGGCCACCAAGGCGTTGGCGGCGGCGGCGGCGTGGATGCCGGGATCGAGCCGGATGTTCTCCGGCCGGAAGCTCACTCCGTCGAGTGCGCTGGGCAATATCTCGAGCGTCTGCAGGCAGGAATCGATGCCGCGGAACAAGGGAGGCTTGATCAGCTGCAGCTCGCGGTGATAGCCCGACGTGAGCTTTTGCGTGATCCCGAGTACTTCGTTGAGCGCCGCTTGCGCGACCGAGCTGCGGCCGCGCACCAGCTCGAGGACGTCCGGATTGCGCTTTTGCGGCATGATCGAGGAGCCGGTGGTAAAGGCGGCCGGGAGAGCCACGAAACCGAATTCCTGGGTGTAGTAGAGCATCAAGTCGGCCGCGAGGCGTCCCATGTCCTGCGCGAGCAAGGTGATCTCGAACAATAACTGCGCCTCGGCTTTGCCGCGGGAGAGCTGTACCGCCGTCACCGGCTCCTGAGTGACGGCAAATCCCAAGCGCCGCCGTGTCTCCTCGCGGCTGAGCTCGAGGTTCGGCGTCCCGTAGCCGGCCGCGGATCCCAGCGGGTTTTTCCCTATCCGTCTGTGCGTGAGCGCAAGGCCCTCGGCGTCATCGCGTATTTCCGCGGCAAAGCCCTGCGCCCACAGGGCGACGCTGCTCGGCATGGCCTGCTGCATGTGGGTATAGCCGGGAAGCACCATGGTCCCATGCCGCACGGCGAGCGCATCGAGCGCCTCCGCCACGGCCGTCGCGCCCCCCCGCAATTCTTCCGCGGCATCGCGCAAGTACAGCCGCAGGGCGGCGAGCACTTGATCGTTGCGCGAACGGCCGGCATGCAAGCGGCCGCCGGCGGCGCCGATGCGCGCGGTGAGCAGGTTCTCGATGGCCGTCTGGCAATCTTCTTGTTCCAGCGCGATGCGCCAGGCCCCGCGCGCATGTTCCTCGCCGATGGTGCTCAGGGCCGCACGGATCAGCTCGAGATCCTGCGCCGACAGCAGACCCTGCACCGCAAGCATGTCCGCGTGCGCGATCGAGGCCTGGATGTCGTAGCGCACCAGGCGATTATCCAGAACATAATCCTCGCCCGCCGTATAGCTGAGGACGCGGGCGTCGAGCGGCGTGCCCTTGTCCCAGAGCCGCGTCATTGCCGCCGCCGCATGCGCAGAGCGATCGCCGTCACGAGCCTGGCCGCCATGATCTTCAAGTGCCCGCGGCGCTGAGCTGTTCCGCGGGACTCAAGGCCGTGAGGTCCGCCACCACCAGCGTCCCCGTGCCTTCGTTCGTGAAAATCTCCGCCAGCAGGCTATCCGTGGATCGGTAGCTGATGACGTGCACTCGGCGCACGCCGCCGCGGATGGCATTCTCGATCGCGGCCGCCTTGGGCAGCATGCCGTCCTTGAGCGAGCCCTGGTCGCGCAGGCGCTTCAAGCCCTTGATGTCCGTGTAGGAAACCACCGAGCTGGGATCCTCGACGCGCTCGAGAATTCCCTGCGCACCGGTGCACAGCACGAGCTTTTCCGCCGACAGCGCGCCGCCGATGGCCGCGGCCACCGTGTCCGCGTTGATGTTGAGCAAAATGCCGTTCGAATCCGCCGACAAGGGACTGACCACCGGCATCAACCCGTTCTCGAGCAGTTTCTCGATGACCCCGGCGTTCACCGAGTCGACGTTGCCCACGAATCCGTAGTCCACGGTTTCGCCGCCGCCTTCGGCGAGGCGCACGGGCGGGCGCTTGTGCGCGCGGATCAATCCCGCATCGACGCCGCTCAAGCCGATGGCCTCGATGTCGAGCTCGCGGCAGATCGCCAGGATGCGCGTGTTGATCAGCCCGTTGAGCACCATGGCGGTCACGTCGATCGATTTCTGATCCGTGACCCGCCGGCCGTTGACCATGCGGGTTTCCAGCCCCAGCGTGGCCTGCAAGCTGTCCAGCTGCGGGCCGCCGCCGTGAACCAGGACGGTCTTGATCCCGACTTGATGCAGGATGGCCACTTGCTCGATCAAGGCGCGGGTCGAAATCTCGTCGCTGAATACCGCGCCGCCCGCCTTGATGACGAATACTTTGTTCTTGTACATGCGAATGTACGGCGCCGCGCTCTTCAGTGCGCGCACGGCGATGGAAGGATCGGGTCGGGTCATAATCATTTTCAGGACACTCCGGAACTTCGGTCATCAAGCCAGCATGCGATGCAGAACGGCCATCTGCACCACCATGCGATTAAAGGCCTCGCGTTTGACCACGGCACGCGGGCCGTCGAGAACTTCATCGGCGACCGCGACATTGCGGCGCACCGGCAGGCAGTGCATGAGCTTGGCGTCGGGCGATGCCGCCGCGAACCAACGCTCGCGCACGCACCAATCGGACAGATCGGCGCGCAGCCGCGAGTCCGCCTCGACGTCGCCGTAATGGGCGGTGGTGCCCCACTCCTTGGCGTACAGCACGCTCGCGCCGGCGAGCGCCGCCGCGCGGTCGGATGTCTCGCTCAGCGAACCGCCGGCCGCCGCGGCCGCTTCTCGCGCGACGGTCATGATTTGCGGCGGCAATGCGAAGCCCTCCGGCCGCAGCACCACCACTTCCATGCCGCGCATCGCCGCCATGTGCACGGTGGCCGCGGGTACCGCCAGGGGCAGCGCCTTCGGATGATAGGCCCAGCTCAGGACGAACTTCGCCCGCGCCGGCACCCCGAGCTCGTCCATCGTCCGCCAGTCCGCCAGGGCCTGGCAGGGGTGATTCGCCGCCGATTCCAAATTGATCAGCGGCTTGTCGCACAGAGCATCTATCAGTCCGAACAGCGTTTCGCCGAGATCGCCGGCGAGATTCTTGCCTTCGGCGAAGGCCCGCACGCCCAGCGCATCGCAATACGATGCCAGTACCGGGATGCCCTCGCGAATATGTTCCGCCGCGGTCCCGTTCATGACGGTATTGGGCCGCGTCTCCAACTGCCAAGTTCCCTGGCCCGGATTGATGACGAAGGAAGACCCGCCGAGGCGCGCCATGCCGGCCTGGAAGGACGCCAGAGTGCGCAGCGATGGATTGAAGAACACCAAGCCCAGGATCTTGCCTGCCAGCGCGCGCGGCTCGGGTTTGTCTTGCAGAGACTGGGCGAGCGCGAGCAGATCGAGAATCTGCTCGCGGCTGAAATCGGCCAGGCCGAGAAAGCGCTTCATGCGGGAATTCTTGCGAGCGCGTCGCTCAGCTGATCCACGTGGCCTTCGTTCAATATATACGCCGGCAGCAAGCGCAGAATGTGCGGATCGGCGCTGGTGCCGGCGAGGATGTTCTTCGCGAGCAGCGCCGCCTGCACTTCCTTGGCCGGACGCGAGGTCTTCAGGCCCAACAAGAAGCCCGCGCCCTGCACGCCGGTGACGGGGCCGATGATGCAGCTCGAGCGGATATACGCCGAGACTTGACGCACGTTCGCGAGCAGCGATTCGGATTCGATGGTCTCGATCACCGCTTCGGCCACGGCACACGCCATGGGACCGCCCCCGAAAGTCGTCCCCATGTCGTCGTACTTGATTTGCCCCGCGACGCGGCGCGACATCAACAGAGCCGACACCGGGAACCCGTTTCCCAAGGCCTTGGCGGCGGTGATCATGTCCGGAGTGACCGCGTAGAAATTTGCGGCAAAGGGCGCGCCGGTGCGGCCCACGCCGCATTGCACCTCATCGAAAATCAGCAGCGCGCCGATTTCATCGCAACGCCGCCGCAGCGCCTCGAGCATGGGCTTGCCCACCTCGTAGGCTCCGCCGACGCCCTGCACCGGCTCGACGATGACGGCGGCCGTGTCGCGGTCGACGAGTCGCTCGACGGCGTCGCGATCGTCGCGCGGCATGAAGCTCACCTCGAACGGAGTGCGCGGAAAGCCGTACCATTTTTCGAGCGCGCCCCAGGTCACGGCTCCCGCGGCGGCGGTTCTGCCATGGAAGCTGTGCTGCAGAGCCACGACCTTGTTGCGGCCGGTCAATTTGAAGGCGAGCTTGAGCGCGTTCTCATTGGCTTCGGCGCCGCTATTGATCCAAAACACCGTATCGAGGCCGAGTCCCACGAATTTCGTCAAGCGGCCGGCGGCGCGCTCGCGAATGACCATGGGCAGCGCATTGGTCTGGAACGCCATTTGCCGAGCTTGGGCGGAGAGCGTGGCCAGCCAGCGCGGATGACCGTAGCCCAAACCCGCAACCGCGTGCCCGCCGTAGAAATCCAGAATCTTGCGCCCATCGCGCGCGTGCAGCCACACGCCCTCGCCATGGGCCACTTCGATGGGATATTGCGCAAACACCTGCGCCAGGTGACTGGCGAGAGTCTGGGTCGTCGAGCTTGTCAAAGGTGTAGCCATTGAATTCATCTACCGAGTTGGTCGCTGCCGAGTGTTCCGCAGAGTATCCCGCCGAGTTTGCCGCGCGAGTGTGTACCGCATCCTCTCGTCCCCCGGCTTCAAGTCCAGCCGGGCGACGGTGCTGTCAGACCGGTCGTCTCGGCAAGGCCCAAGAGGCGATTCATCCATTGAATCGCGCCGCCGGCCGCGCCCTTGTTGAGATTGTCGACCACCGACATGACGGCGATGGAATTGCCGTTGGTCACCGCGCTCAGATTCGAATAATTGCTGGCCGCCACGTCCTTGACCCGCGGGGCGGTATCGGTGACCCGGACGAAGGGGCAGTTCTGGTAGTAGGACCCGAGCGCCTCGAGCGCCTGCGCCGTGCTGATCGATTTCTTCAGGCTGGCTTGCACGGTGACGTGGATGCCGCGCGCGAATGGGCCGGAATGCGGCACGAAATTAAGTTCTGCTTCGATGCCGGTGGCGAGCTTCGCGCAGGCGATGATTTCCGGCACGTGACGATGGCTCAAGGCGCCGTAGCTGTACAGATCGCTGTGCCGCTGCGGATGATGGGTGCCTTCGACGGGTTTGCGGCCGGAACCGGTGCTGCCCGTGATGCCGGTCACGAACAGCCGCGTATCGGTGAGCCCTAGGGCCAGCAACGGCACGGTGGCGAGCAGGGTGGCGGTGGCGAAGCATCCGGGATGCGCCACATGCGGCGTCGGCGACTTTTGCAAGTGCTCGGGCACGGCGCAGGTGAATTCGCGAATTCTCGCCGGCGCGCCGTGCGCATGCTTGTATACGGCTTCATAGGCGGCGGCGCTCGAATAGCGAAAGTCGGCCGAGATGTCGACACAGTGTACGCGTCCGCCCGCCGACTCGGCTGCCCTCAGCAGACGATCGATGATGGCGGCGGCCACGCCGTGCGGTGCCGCCGAGAACAGCGCGCAGCGCGGCGCGGCGCGCATGAGAGTCTCGATCGACTCGAGGTCGGTGAATTTCAGCTGCGGATAGGCGCTGCGCAGGTGCGGGAACGCACCGGCCACCGGCGCACCGGGCTGGCTATCCGACAGAATGGCGGCCACGTCGAGCTGCGGATGCCCCGCGATCAGCCGCAGCAGCTCGCCGGCCACGTAGCCGGTGCCCCCCAGCACGATGGCGGGAGTGACGGCGTTCATTCGCCGGCCACTTTGGGTTCGCGCACGTGGCTCAATCCCAGCCTGGCGATGATGTGATCGCCGAGGTCCGCCGGATGGCTGATGGCGTTGAAGGCCTCGACATTCATCTGCTCGCGAATGATCTCGACACCCACAAGATTGTCCGTCGCGGGACCGGTGACCACGGCCGGCTCGATGCCGAAGCGCTCGCGCAGCAGCTTGACGCCGCCCCAGGCCGCGACGGGATCGTTGGCCGACAGCGCCACCGCGGTCAGCGCCGCCTTGATGTCGGGCTGGCGCAGGATGGATTCCACGCCGTACGTTCCCAAGAGCCCGTCTCCCAATTCGAACACGATGACATCGGGCTGCCCCGCGGCCATTTCGTTGAGCATGGCACGGGTCAGCGCCGGACCGCATTTCTCGGTCGTGGTGATGATCCCTAAGTCGGTAAAAATCATGGTGCGGCGCGCGCCCGAGTCCTCGAAGGCCAGGATGTCGCGGCGCAACGACACTCCGGTCGCCTTGAAAGCATCCACCACCAGGCCGCGATGGCGCATGCGCGCAATGATGGCGGAGGCCGCGGCCGTCTTGCCTGCCTCCATGCAAGTGCCCGCCAACGCCACCACCGGCACGCCGCGCACGTCCAGCGCGGCATCGTAATCCAAGGCCTTGTATCCGGCCTTGGCCGGCACGCCGATGCGCTCGCCGAGGTAGGGAAAAGTCAGCACCGCGCCGAGGACCTTGCAGTCGAAGGGCTTGCCCTTGTCCTGAGTCGCGGAATCGCAGATGCCGAGCACGCCGCCGATATTCAGCATTTGAATCACGTCGCCCGGTTTGAGCTCCGCGGGAATATGCCCCGAGTAGCCGAACAGGGCCTTGCGATGGCCCAGCGCGCCGACCACCACATCCCCTCGCGCCACCTTCGCCATGCGGCCGCTGGTCAGCTCAAGAGTATTGTAGGTGGCCTTGTTGTTGAGGATCTCGACGACCACCACCGTGCCTTCCTCGCAGGGAATGTCCGCGGCGATGCGGAGCTCGTGAGACAGGCCGCAGGCCTGCGTCACCGATGCGATTTTGTCGACGACGATGGTGCGCATGCCGCTCACGATTCGCCGGCTCCGGCACGCTGGTAGAACACCCCGGTCAGGGCAAGCATCTTCGAATAGCCCAGAGCATCGGTCGGCGTCCATTCGCCGGCCGATTCACCATAGACGCCCTTCGATGCCGCCATCAGCGAGTATGGCGAGGTGACGCCCTCCACGAAAACGCAGCCTGGCCGGAACAGGACTCTGACCTCGCCGCTGACGCGGGCCTGAGAGGATACGAGCAGGGCCTCGATATCGCGGCAGACCGGATCCAAGTGCTGTCCCTCGTGCACGAGGTCGCCGTAGGGCTGCGCCACGGTGTCCTTGATGCGCGCCTGCTTGCCCGTCAACACCAGCTTTTCCAACTCGCGGTGCGCCGTCAGCAGCACTTCGGCTGCGGGCGCTTCGAACGCCACGCGGCCCTTGGTGCCGATCACCGTGTCGCCCAAGTGAATGCCGCGGCCGATGCCGAAGGGGCCGGCCAAGGTTTCGAGCTTCTCGATGATGGCGACGGCGGACAACGCCGCGCCGTCGAGGCTGACCGGAACGCCTCGCTTGAAGCCGATGGCATGGCGTTCCGCGGCGCGCGGCGTCGTGAATGCGTCCCGCGAGAGTACCCATGCCTCATCCGGAATGCTGCCCCCGGAGGTCAGTGTTTCCTTGCCGCCGATGGTGACCCCCCAGAGTCCGCGGTTCACGGAATAGGCGGCGCCGAAGGGTGGAATGGGGAGGCGATGATCCTCGAGATACTTGAGCTGTTCCGGCCGCTTGAACGCGCGGTCGCGCACCGGCGCGATGATCTCGAGGTCGGGAGCCAAGGTGCGCAGAGCCACTTCGAAGCGCACCTGATCGTTGCCCGCGGCCGTGCAGCCGTGCGCCACCATCTTCGTGTTGAGCGACAGCGCCATTTGCGCAATCGTCTGCGCCTGCAGCACGCGCTCCGCGCCCACGCACAGCGGGTAGACCCCGCCGCGGCGCACATTGCCCATGAGCAAGTACTTGAGCACCTGCTCGAAATAAGCGCTGCGCGCCTCGATCAGATGATGCTCGACGGCGCCCAGTTGGGCCGAACGCTCGGCCAGGGAGCGCGCCGCCGCCTCATCGATGCCGCCGGTGTCGACCGTCACCGTGATCACCGGCCGGTGATAGGTGTCCTTGAGCCACGGCACGCAGAACGAGGTGTCGAGCCCGCCGGAAAATGCCAAAAGAATGGGCTCGGCGCCCTGCCTTGAAGTCGATGTCATGGGTTTTAGCGTCCGAAAATCGCGAAAAGACGATCGCCGAGCCGGCGCTGCTCGAGTGTCCCGGCGGTGGCGATGAATATGGTGTCATCGCCGGAAATGGTGCCGACGACCTCGGGCCATCGGGCGGTGTCGATGGCGACGGCCACGCTTTGTGCCGAACCGATGGTGGTCTTCAGCACGGTCAGATTCGTGCCTGCCGTCAAGCGGGCCCTGACGAATTGCTTGAGAGTCGAGAAATCGTTCCTCGGCCCCGTGGCGGCGTCAGGCAGCACATAGCGGTCGCCCACCTTGGCCACACCCAGCTCGCGCAAGTCGCGGCTGACGCTCGATTGGGTGGCGACATGTCCGTGCTTGCGCAGCATCGCGACCAGCTCGGTTTGCCGCCCCACGATCTGCTCGCGGATGATCTTCGCGAGCGTGGTGCGGCGCGCGGGGGCACTGCCGTTGTCGGTTTCGGATCGAAGCACTTCAGTCTCTATGCATAAACTTGCGCGCATCCTGCATAAAAATGCACCCCTTGTCAACGCCGGCGGGCGCATGTACATCGGCCCCATGCGAACACCCGCCAATCGGTCAACATCACTCGGCCGAGGTACCAGGTGCACTCGCAGGTGCCGGTGCCGCACGAGGTTCTTGTCCGGGGCCACCGTTCACCGGGTCAAGCCGTTCCGCCCCGCTCGCGGGCAAATCAAACAAGGCTCGATCGGCGGCGCGAGTCAGGGCCCGGTCCAACCATCCGCGGAACAGCTCGCCGTCGATCTCGCCCTGCCGGACTTTTGCGAGCACGACCCCCCCGACGAGTATGCTTCGCCGGGTTTCCGCTTTGCGTTCTCGTTGCGCCTCGATCGCCCGCTTGCGCGCATCGAGCCGTTGCTGCCGAAGCTTCAGTTGACCGAGTTTCTCCTGCAGTGTCGAAATCTGATCATCGAGTTTGGGCATGGCTGTCCCCTACTTTGGCCTGCGATTTGATTTTCGCATAGAGCTACGCGTACAGTCGCGAGACGAGTAGGCGTGATGCACTTATACATTTGTGCCCGGCTCGATTGGAGGGAGACCGATCTTGGCGATCTACCATTTGACGGCGAAAGTCATCTCGAGGGCGCGAGGCCAGAGTGTCACTGCCGTGGCGGCGTATCGATCCGGGTCGGCACTGCGGGATGAACGCTATGGGCTTACGCATAATTACACCGGCCACCGCCGGGTTGCGCATGCGGAAATCATGTCTCCCGGCGGCGCGCCCGACTGGGTACAAGATCGGGAAACCTTGTGGAATCGTGTCGAGGCCGGCGAGTGCCGCAAGGATGCGCAACTCGCCCGCGCCATCGAGATCAGCCTGCCCGTCGAGCTGTCCGTTACGGAGTGCGTGGCGCTGATGCGGGATTACATTGCGCAAGAGTTTGTCTCGAAGGGCATGATCGCGGACTTCTGCATTCGCCGGAAAACCCCCGAGAATCCGCACGCCCATATCTTGCTGACCCTGCGCGAAGCCACGCCCACAGGGTTCGGACCCAAGGCGCGGCACTGGAACCGGAAGTCGAATCTCTTGGAGTGGCGTTCCGCCTGGGCCGAGCGCGCCAATCAGCATTTGGCGCGAGCCGGGCATGCCGTGCGTATCGATCATCGAACCCTGGAGGCGCAGCAGATCGAACTCACGCCGGGCCGCAACATGGGCGTCGGGCGCGGCAGGCAGGGCGAGCAGGCATTGCCGGGCCACATGCAGGAGCGCGTCGCCGAGCAGCACAGGATCGCAATCGAAAACGGCGAGCTGATCATCGGCGACCCCAGCGTGGCGCTGCGCGCCCTGTGTCGCCAGCGCCAGACTTTCACTCGGGAGGAACTGGTCCGATTTCTCGAGCCGCGCACCGGAGACCCGGCGCAGCTCGAGGCGGCGCTGGCCGCCGTGATGGCATCGGCCGAACTGGCCGCGCTGCCCTGCGGTGCAGGAAAACCGCCCCGCTTCACCAGCCGGGATATGCTCGAGGCGGAAAAGTCGCTCATGAAGCGAGCGGCGGCGATGCAGCTCGCGACGCGGCCATGGTGTTCCGCTCCCGCCGCAAGCTGCCGAGCTGCCGCCATGCTCGCTGTCCGAGCAGCAGCGCAGCGCGCTCGCGTACTTGCTGGCCGAGGGTGACATCAAGGCGCTCGCCGTGACGGAGGAGGGCGGTACGGACACGCTGCTCGCTGCGGCGCGCGGGCTTTGGGAGTCGCAGAGCTTGCGGGTCATTGGCGTCGCGCTCTCGCGGATCGCCGCGGAGCATTTGCAAGCCTCGTCCGGGATCCCGTCGCTCACTCTGGCTTCACAGGAAGAGGAGTGGAAGGAAGGGCGCGACCCCTGCTCCGCGAATCACGTGCTTGTGGTCGAAGGGGCGGAGATGATCGGGCTGAAGCAACTGGAGCGGCTGCTCGCGGTCGTGGACCAGGCGCACGGCAAGGTCGTGCTGCTGGGTGAGTCTCGGCAGCTCGAGGCGATGGGATCCCTGTCGCCGCTGCGAAACATCGTCGATAGGGTAGGGTTGTCCGCGCCGGTGAGCCCATGATTCCGTTTTCCGTGCTCGACTTATCTCCGGTAGCCATGGGCGGAAGCGCGGCACAGTCGCTGCGCAACACTCTGGACCTTGCCCGGCATGCGGAAGCCTGGGGCTATCGCCGCTATTGGCTGGCCGAACATCACAGCATGCCGGGAATTGCCAGCGCCGCCACCTCGGTCGTGATCTGCCACGTGGCTTCGGGAACCTCGACCATTCGCGTCGGGGCCGGCGGCATCATGCTGCCGAATCATTCGCCCCTGGTCATTGCCGAGCAATTCGGCACCTTGGAGAGCCTTTTTCCGGGCCGCATCGACCTCGGGCTGGGCCGGGCGCCGGGTTCCGATCAAGTGACGGCGCGAGCCCTGCGGCGCAATCTTGCTTCGGACCCCGACCAGTTTCCCCAAGACGTGCTGGAATTGATCGGATACTTTGCACCCCCCTCACCGGAGCAACGCGTCATGGCCGTGCCCGGCGCCGGCCTGCAGGTGCCCATCTGGATTCTCGGCTCGAGCCTATTCGGCGCGCAGGTCGCGGCGGCGCTGGGACTGCCCTTTGCGTTTGCCTCGCACTTTGCGCCCGGCATGATGATGCAGGCCATCGACATCTATCGCGCGCGGTTCCAGCCGTCCGGGCAGCTCGATCGCCCCTATGTCATGCTGGGATTCAATATCATCGCCGCAGAGTCCGACGCGCAAGCACGCCTCCTGGCCACTTCGGTGCAGCAGGCCTTCGTGAATCTGCGCAGCGGCCGGCCCACGCAATTGCCCCCTCCGCTCGAAGGCTATGAGAGCCAGCTGCCGCCGCCCGCCAGGGCATTGCTCGCAGACGTACTCACTTGCGCAGCCATCGGTTCGCCCCGGACGGTGCGCGATGCGCTGGCGGCTTTCATCGAACGTACAAAGGCCGACGAATTGATGATCACCGCGCAGATATTCGATCATGCGGCGCGGCTGCGCTCGTACGAAATCGCGGCCGATATTCAAAAGCTCTGAGCTTGCCGCCCACACTCTTAGTGCCTCTAGTCCCTCGGCACCGTGATATTGACCGGTTCGAACACCCGCCGGCCGCCGATGGGCTTACCCCGGCATGCCGAGGAAAGTACGCACCCGCGCCAACTCCGCCTCGAGTCCGAGGCGAAACGCGGCATCGCGCGGGGCGCGGCCCGCGGCGTAGCCGAAAGAACAGCGCAGCACCCCATCGGTGGCCGCCACATTGCCCCAGCCGATCACACGTTCGTGCCACAGCAGGGGCAGCGCGTAGTAGCCGAGCTTGCGCTTTGCCGCGGGCGTGTAGGCCTCGAAGCGATAGGCCCAGTCCCAGAAGATCTCGAAGCGGCGGCGGTCCCAAACAATGGGGTCGAAGGGCGTGAGCAGGCGCACGCCCTCGTCAGGCTGCCAGCGGATCGAATTCGGCCTTTCCTCGGCCGGCCAGTACCAGTCCGTGCCCTCGATGCGTGCGTGACCCAGGCGCTGCTTGGCGCGAGCGAGCGCGGCTCCGCGCTGCGCCGTCCACTGCGGCGCGCCGCCGCGCAAATGGCTGACCAATTGGCCCAGGGTGCTTGCCGGCAGCGGCGCGTATTTCCGGATGGCCAGGTCCACGAGTGCGTCCATGCGTGCACTGACCGTACCCATGTCCAGCGAAATCGGGGTCTCGCCGGGCTCCGCCGCGGCCTGGCGCGCCGCGTAGATCCGAGTGCCCCCGTCGCGGCGCGCCACGCGCAGCATGCCGCGGTAATGCATGACGTCGAGCAACTGCGTGCTGGCATTCGACGAACCGCCGAACCAATTGGTTACTTTGCCGTGCGCGAAATGCGCGTCGACTTCGCGTGGGTGGACTGTGCGGCGTTCGCGAATGAATGCCAGCACGGCCGCTGCCTGGGCCGCGCGCGCCGGTGTCCACACCGTGCGCGCCGTTCGAGGATGCATCAATTGGTGATGCGCGCGCGGCAGATAGCCGTAATTGACGAAGAAATCCTCTTCCAGCCGCAGTTTCGGATAAAGGCGCTCGAGGTCGCCCGCTCGATAGCCCTCGACGCGGTGACGCAGCGTCAAATCCTGAGCGCGCGCCGGGGCACGGATAGGATCGGCCTGCACGAAGCCCAATTTGCCGATTGCGCGCCCCAGGGTCGTGGGCTTGAACAGGGAACGCGCGACGGCGTAACGGCGCAGATGCTCCAAGGTGACCCTCATGCCACAATGATACCCATTCACCGGTACCCACCGCCCAGCACATTCACGCCAATGCTCAAAACAATTGCCATGCTTGAAACAATTGAAATCGAAACCGCCGCAAAGCCCAACTCCACCGTGATCTGGCTGCATGGCCTGGGCGCCGATGGGCATGATTTCGAACCCATCGTGCCCGAGATCGTGCGCCGGGGCGAACGCGCCTGGCGCTTCGTCTTTCCCAACGCTCCCGTGCGCCCGGTGACGATCAATGGCGGCATGAGCATGCGCGCCTGGTATGACCTGAAGGGCTTGGACCGCAGGGCCGCCGAAGATGTGGCCGGCTTTCGCGACACCGATACGCAGATTCGGCAACTAATTGCCCGGGAGGGTGAGCGCGGCATTCCGATGAATCGGATCGTTCTGGCCGGCTTTTCGCAAGGAGGTGCGGTGTCGCTGTATACCGTACCGCGCTTGCCGGAAAAGCTGGCGGGGGTCATGGCCTTGTCCTGCTACCTGCCTCGGGAAAGCAGCTTCAGCGATGAGCGTGCAGCGGCCAACGACGCCACGCCGATATTCATGGCCCATGGCCAGTGGGACAACGTCCTGCCCATGAGTTTGGGAGTGCTGTCGCGCGACTTTCTGAGGGCGCAGGGCTATGCGGTCGAGTGGCACGAATACCCGATGGCACACGCCGTCTGCGCAGCGGAAATTACCGATATTCGCGAATTCCTGCTGCGCGTCCTTCCTTAGCGGCGCCGCGGCAGGTGACAGTCGCGTGACAGCGCCCGCGACGCGGGCTAAGCTCAGCGGCCGCCATTAATACAGCGAGAACGACGTGGCCACTTCTCGATCACGCAAGACGGGATCACCCAGGACGCCCGCGAGCCGGGTTGCGGCGATGCAACGGCTTGTGGCCGAGGCAAACAAGGCTGCCGCGCGCGCCGACGCCACGAAGCGGCAGCTACGGGCGGCCAAGAACGCCCTCAAGCGAGCGCGAAAATTGGCGAGGGCGGGTAAGAAAGCGGCCAAGCAAGCCAGGAAGAAGGCCGAAGCGGCGCAGGCCGCCTTGGGGGCTCCGGCATCCAAGCCGGCCGGTCCCGGAAAGGCCTCTGGGCGCGAGAAAGTTCGCGCCAAGGCACCTGAACGCAAGGCATCGAAACCGCGCCGCACAGTACTGCGTAGGCCGGCGCCGGCGACACCTCGTGCCGCCGCGCCAAAACAGCCCCCTGGCCCCAAGCGATCCGCTGTGCCGAAACGGCGTGCGGCTCCGACACGGCCGTCCGTGGCCAAATCAGTGCCCGCGCCGGCGCCGCGTGCGACGGCGGATCACTCGGCCGCGGATATCGAAAGCCTGCCGCCCGCGCCCGACGTCAACTCTGCGGGATGAAGTGGAGCATGGCGCTGGGAAAAAGCGCTCCGACCACCATGGCCAGGAATAGGGATGCCAGAAACCCGACGATCTGCCCCAGCACCCACACCCCAAAGGCCTTGCGCGTGGTCAGCCCCTGAATTTCGCTGAAGCCCATGACCTGCAGCACGATGCTCCATATCAGTAGCACGACATGCGAAGCAAACTGCAGGTGTAGCAGCAGTACGAGGAAGCCCTCGAGATCGCCGCGCGGAGTCTCGACGAAGGTGGCCTCCCCGACGATGAGCGCAGTCAGCACCCAGATCACGAGCGAAGCCGCCATGGGCACGCTGCCGTAGGCGAGGACATGAATCACTTGGGTGTTCGTCGATTTGCCGCCGGCGCGAATGCCCAGCCGCCGATAGATGAGCGCCATCAAGAACAGGCTTGCCACCCCGGCGACGGTGCCGTAGGCGAAGGAATCCGCGAGAATTTCCTCCACGCTGGCGTGCGCCCCAGCCCCCTCGGTGCGGTACAGCGCGAAAAAGTTGCCTACTCCTTGGGCGGCCGCCAGCAAGTAGTCGGCGATCCCGACGGGGTATGCCGCCAGTTCGCGAAACACGCGACGGGGTCTCAGCCAGACATCTTTCAGCGGGCGTATGGGTTCGGTCGGCAACATCGTGGCAGCCTACGCAATCCGTGTTACCGACTCCAGCCTCACGCACAGATGACAGCAGACTTTTTCGGGGCTACTCTCGCAGCGAGTTCGTACGATCTCTAGGAGAAGAGTGACCATGGCAAAGAAGAGCAAGTCGAAGAAGCGTCCAGCGGCAAAGGCCACACGCCGCGTCGCCAAGAAGAGCATCGCAAAAAAGAAAGCCCGGCCGACGAAGAGCAAGGTGAGGGGTAAGGTGAAGGCTAAGGCCAAGAAATCCGGCAGAGCCGTCAAGGCCGTCAAAAAGGCCGTGAAGGCTGTGCCCCGGAAGGCCAAGGCCGTGGCCAAGAAGGCGGCACCCAAGCCGGCAGCGCGGCGAAAAGTGGCCGCACCGCTGACTCCGGCACCGATGGCGGCGCCGCCCGCGTTGCCGGTCACCGAGACGCCGGCATCGGCGTCGATTCCCAGTACGGAACCCTTGGCGTTTTAATTTCGCCGAAGGCAAATTAGGCGCGCATCAGCCCTTGGAGAGGGCGCGCGCCGCTACTGTCCGGGAATATTCGGTTGGCGAGAGCTTTCGCGTCGACGTGCATGTGCTCGTCGAGCACGGCTTTGAAAACGCTGCGCAGGTCGAGAGTCGGCCGCAGGTCGCGGCTATCGAGCAGCGCCGTGCGCGCGAGTCCCGGCCAATCGGCGATCACTCGGCCGCCGCGCACGGCCCCGCCGAGGAGAAAGGCGCACCCGGAGAAAGCGGCGCCGATCGATGTTCATGGGATACCGGTGCATGGCTACCTCCGCTGAAATTCGGGGCTCATCAACAACAAGGCCAGGGCCTGGGAGGACGAAGAGGCGCGCCGCAGCGCCGTTACGGTCTCGGGACGCGCATAATTACCCAGGCTCGATGCCGCGAGATCCACCGGGTCGATGCCTTGCTCATAGCGGCTCGCGGCCCGCGAGGCCCACAGCACGCGATGCATGAGGGCATCTGGGGGTATTTCCCACGAGTGGCGCCGCACCCCGGATTTGGGCTCTCAGCCAGGCGCGCGGATCGCCTGCCGCGGTGGCCAGGGAGGGGGCTTCCCTACCGACCCGGCCACAAAAGGCGCAGAGCCAGGGCTAGGGCGACCCCCGCGATGACGACATTGAGGCCCACGCCGACATGGGTCCAATAGCCCGGCGGCACCACCGCAGGGTCCAGGCTTTTGGCGATCTGGCGGAATTGCCGCGCCGAAATCAGGGCAACCATGGCTCCCAGCACCAGCAGGACGACGCCCAGGCCGAGCGAAAAGCCGCGCTGCGACCCTGATAGAGGCTGGTGAGCCACCATCTGAAGAAACAGGCCAAACCGTTCGACGACGAAGCCGAAACCCATCAGGGCTATCGCGCTACGTTGCCAGGCCAGCAAGGTGCGTTCGGCGGCGAATAACACTCGGGGATCTGCGGTGTAGGACATGCGTTGGCTCCGTGGCTCGAACCTGCGAACCAAATTCAGTCAGCTAAATCTTACATCTGAGTGAGCCGGCTGCCGATCGCCAAGCGGCCGGCAGGTTAGCGAAAATCCATTCCAATCTACCAGGTACGCACCTATGGCATACGGTCGAAGCAAAATGCTCTTGAACGGCGATCTTCTGACGACGGGCGCGATGCCGTTGCGCACCGTGGTGCGCAATCCCGGCAGCGCGCATCAGGAGCTCGAGGCCCTGCGTTCCACCAACGCGCGCCTGTTGCGCGAATTGGCCGCACTCCAGCAGCGTGAGGCGCAGGCCCAGCGGCTCGCCGACCGGGACGGCTTGACCGGCTTGTACAACCGCCGGCGCATGATGGAGCTATTGGATTCGGCCATCACCGAGGCCACGCAGCTTTGGCAGTGCGTGGGTCTGCTGTTCATCGATCTGAACGGCTTCAAAGGCGTCAACGACGAGTACGGACACGCTGCGGGCGACAAGATTCTGATCGCGGCGGCGATGCGCATCGCGGCCAGAGTGCGCACCGGCGATTTCGTCTGCCGCTACGGCGGCGATGAATTCGTCGTAATCCTGCCCAGCGTCCCCGATGCGGCCGCCGTGACGCGGGTGGCGGACACGATCCGCGAGCGCGTGGCGCTGCCGTATTGGGTTCAGGGCAATGAGCAGCATTTGACCGCCGCCATCGGCGAGTCGATATTTCCGCACGACGGGTCGAGCGCCGAGGAGCTCCTGCATCATGCAGACCAGGCCATGTATCGCCTGAAGGCCCGGCTGGCCCATCCGATGGTGAGCCTCGGCAGCATGCACCACCCCCGGCCATCCCGGCGCCGCAGCGATGCTTCCACGTCGGGTCCGGACGGTGATGCCACCGGTAGTGGTGATCCGTAAGCGAGAACGCTATTCTCTGCTGCTGGCCTCTCGTCAACGGCGCGGGGCGGATTACGTTAGGTTACCCAACGATTCTTACAATACGTGGTACCCATAATGAGGCAGCGACTGCGGTTGAGCGCGAGTTTGGCATCCGGATTGGTGCTTTCGATGACCCTGGCCGGATGTGTGGTCGTTCCCGATCAGCGTCACTATGCCGACGGCCTGGTGATGGTCGCACCGCCGGCGCCGCGCGTGGAAGTGATCGGGGAAGCTCCGTCGCCGGGATATGTGTGGATAGGCGGATATTGGAATTGGGTCGGCGGCCGGCATGAATGGGTCGCGGGCCGCTGGTCACCGCCCAAGCCCGGGCATCATTGGGTGGCCAATCAGTGGGTGCGGCAGGGCGACGGCTGGCGCATGAAGCCCGGACATTGGGAGCGCGGCTAGCGAGCCACCAACCCAAGGGTCGCGTCGCTTTCGCCTAACGCGATGTCGGCCAGGGCGTGCTCCCTTGAATGTCGCGCAAGGGAGTTCCCCCGCCGCCGTCGAACCAGCTTTCGATCAAGCGGTACGAGATGGATTGCCGCGGCGGCAGCAGTGCCTCATTCGAGGTCAGGGCGGCGCGGGTGAACCAGCGCGCGTCTTCCAGCTCCTGATCGTGCAGGCGCACTTCCGTGGTCACTGCGTGCGCGGTGAACCCGAGCATGAGCGATGCGGGGAAGGGCCATGGCTGCGACGAGTAGTACTCGATCCGGTCGACTTCGATGCCGGTTTCTTCGAAAACCTCGCGCGTCACCGCATCCTCGAGCGACTCTCCCGGTTCGACGAATCCGGCGATGGTGGAGTAGCGCCCCACCGGCCAGCTGGCCTGGCGGCCCAGCAGCGCACGCTCCCCGTCGCTGACCAGCACGATGATGGCCGGATCGGTCCGCGGGAACTGTTCATGGCGGCAGCCGGGATTGCTGCACACGAGGACGTGGCCGCCTTTGGCAGGCAGAGTCTGCGCGCCGCAGATGCCGCAGAAGCGATGCCGCCGCCGCCAGGAAATCATGGCGCGCGCATAACCCAAGAGTCCCGCTTCGTCGATGGGAAGTACCGAGGCCAAGAGACGCAGATCCTCGAACCGGGTTCCCGGCAGCAAGGCCGGGGGTTCGGTCGATTCGATCTCGTAGGCGAAATAGTGGGTGTCGCCGAGTCGTCCCAGCAAGATCAAATCGGCGTCGTTGCGCCGCTCGGGCGGCACGTTGCCCAGCTCCAGATAGGCGGCATGCGGGGCGTCGCCCTCGGCAATGAGGCTGCGCGAATTCCACACCGGAATCGCACGGCTGCGCTCGTCGGCGAGCGCGGCGGCGAACCAAGCGGGATCCCGCCGCAAATGAGCGGCCCGGTCCAGGTACGGACCGGCGAAGATATTCCTTGGCTGCATCCGCCGATTCTAGCAGGGCGCGGCTGGGCAGATCGACGCCGCGGGTGAGAGCGCAGGCGCAGACGCACACTCGGGCACCGGCACCGGCACCGGCACCGGCTCCGGCGCCGGGATGGCCGGCCCGCAGGCGGCGCAGGCAACCTTGTGCTTGGCAAGCAAGTCGCGCAAGCGGACTCCACCGCACACGCCACAACGCGCAATGGCGACTTCGTCGTGCCGCGCCAGCGCAAGCAAGAGGAACCAGGCGTGCTCGAAAGAGATGTTCGCAGGTGAGTGAAGCTCGAGATACGCCTCGTAGGCCCGGCAGAGCAGGGCACCCGACTCCAACGATCCGACGCGGTAACGCGGCTCGAGTCCGGTATCCGTGCCGAACAGCAGTCCGTACATGACGTAGAGACTGGCCAATTGCGTGGACTGAAAATTGAGTTCGGCGTTCCTGAAGAAGAAGGCCGCCTGGCGCGGCGACTTGCCGCGGTGCCTGGACACCCGCCGGGAATCGAGATTCATGACGTAGCTGCGGTACAGCTTGCGAATTCGGTCGTCGCTCAAGCCCGTCCACTGACGAATGGTGAACGTGCGGGCTTCATGGCGAATTAGGCGCAGCGCAAGATCCAGGCGCTGCCGGTCCCTCGTATAACGGTCATCGGACACTCTCATGGTCGGCTTCCTTGTGGCAATTCGCACGGTTTCGGGGTGAAAAACAATTTGACAGAAATTAATCACAAAGTTAGCGTGACTGCCAAGTGGTTTCGGCGTGCGATTGCCGCTGCATTTGTGGTGATATGCACCGGTGCCGTTTGGGGCACCCCGCTTGAGGTTGAAACAGCAAACGGACGGGAGGCGGCGATGCAGGAAGCACACGTCGGCAGCTGGGCGCGGGAATCGCATTTGTCGGCCGAGATACTGGGATCGCTACGCGACCTGAACCATCGGTTCTTGGACCTGGCCGCCTCACGGACCGGGTGGGTGGCCGGGCAGGTGGCGGCCCTGTCCGCGGCCCAGCGTGCAGCGGCGGCCAGCTGCCCCTACGCGCTGTTTGACCTGCGCTTTCAGGACGACGGACATTGGCGAGTGCGGCTGCAGAGCCTTAGGTCCTGGTATGTCGCGGACGAATCCGCGGCCGATGACCAGGAAGATGACCGATCCAGGAAAATAACGATACAATCGGCTTCGTGCGCCTGGCGCTGTTCTATGCCTGGCACGTGGCCTCGAGCGAGGGCATCAAGGCCCAGTTGCTGTTGGGGATGAACAGCGGCACCGCCGCCGAATTCCGCCGCATCTCGGTCAATCAACTGCCCGCGCTGGTGGCCACCGAGGCCAAGCATCTGTCCGCAAGATGGAGCGACTGCACCACTTTTTGGAGCGCCCTCACGGCGGCCGCATTGCGCACGGACCTCAGGACGCTGCGCCGGGTTCAGCTCCACGGACTGCAGCTCGCCGCCGCGGCGCGGCTGCCTGGCCCCTGACGGGCCGCAGCGATGATTGGCATTGCGGGCGAAGCCTCGCGAGGTTTACTCTAACGGGTTCCTATGCAAGCCCTAGTCCTTCGCCAGCTCGTCAAGACCTACAAAAATGGCATCAAAGCGCTCAAAGCCATCGACCTCGAGGTCGAAGAGGGGGATTTCTTCGCTCTGCTCGGGCCGAACGGCGCCGGCAAAACGACTGCCATCGGCATCGTCACCTCGCTCGTCAACAAAACCAGCGGCATCGTCGAGGTGTTCGGGCACGATATCGATCGGGAGCTCGAAATCGCCAAGTCCTGCATCGGCCTGGTGCCGCAGGAAATCAATTTCAACCAGTTCGAGACCTGTTTCACCATCGTCGTCAACCAAGCGGGGTTCTATGGAATACCGCGGCCGCTGGCGAAGCAGCGCGCCGAGAAATATCTCAAGCAACTGCAATTATGGGAACGGCGCAACTCCATCGCCCGCTCGCTCTCGGGCGGCATGAAGCGGCGCCTGATGATTGCGCGCGCCCTGATGCACGAGCCGAGACTATTGATTCTGGACGAACCCACCGCCGGGGTCGACATCGAGATTCGCCGTTCCATGTGGGAGTTCCTGCGCAACATCAACGAAGCAGGCACCACCATCATCCTCACCACGCACTATCTCGAAGAAGCCGAAAATCTATGCCGCAATGTCGCCATCATCGAGGGCGGCAACATCATCGAACGCGACAGCATGGCCAATGTATTGCGCAAGCTGCAGACCGAGGTGTTCGTGTTTAATTTGCGGGAGTTGCGCGAAGCCGCGCCGTCGCTGTCGGGGTTCACCGCCGTGCTATCCGATCCCCATACCCTGGAAATAGAAATGTCGAAAACCCAGAGTCTGAACGACATATTCGCGCAGCTGTCGGCGCAGGGAATCGCGGTGAACAGCATGCGCAACAAGGTCAATCGCCTCGAAGAGTTATTCATCCGTCTGGTCGACGGCAGTGCCTCGGCCGGCCGCGCCGCGGCCGCCGACGCCGGAACCATCGCCGTTTCCCGATCGTGAACATGTCCGCGTCGCGCGCCCGAACCGAGTGGATCGGTTTCAAAACCATCATCATCCGCGAGTTCAGCCGCATCGTGCGCATCTGGGGGCAGACCATCGTGCCTCCGGCCGTCACCGCGACCTTGTACTTCATCATCTTCGGCAGCCTGATCGGCCGGCGGGTGGGGCAGGTGGGCGGCTACGACTACATGCAGTTCATCGCGCCCGGGCTCATCATGATGACCGTGATCACCAATGCCTACGGCAATGTCGTGTCGTCGTTTTTCGGCGCCAAATTCGGCAAGCACCTGGAGGAATTACTGGTCTCGCCGCTGCCCAATTGGCTGATCGTGGCGGGCTACATGGGCGGCGGAATGTTGCGCGGCGTGCTCGTCGGATCCGTGGTGACCATCGTATCGCTGTTCTTCACGCGGCTGGTGCTGACGCATGTGTTCGCCATCGTCTCCGCGGTATTGCTCACCAGCATGGTGTTCTCCCTCGGCGGTTTGATCAACGCGCTGTTCGCCAAGAACTTCGATCACATTTCGTGGTTCCCGACCTTCGTGCTCCAGCCGCTCACTTATCTGGGAGGCGTGTTCTATTCGGTCACCATGCTGCCGCACTGGGCGCTCATCGTCTCGCATGCCAATCCCATTCTGTACATGGTCAGCGCGTTCCGCTACGGTTTTCTCGGCACCTCGGATGTCGATCTGCGGCTGGCCTATGGAATCATGGTTGGCGCGGCCGCGGGAATGTTCGCGCTGGCCGTCACGCTGCTGAACCGCGGCACCGGCATACGCGACTAGAGAACGAGGAGAGCAATATGTCCGTCGAGACGCATGAATCAGCCTCGCCGTGGCGCCGTGCAGGCGCGCTGCTTGCGGGCGCAGCCGCCGCCTTGATCGCCTGCGCGGCGGCAAGCGCCGCCGCCGGCGCCGTGCCGGGCGCCGGACCGGCCGAAGCCGATGCGCCGGCGGCCGCCGGGATCGAAGGCTTCTCTTCGAGCGGCGCGGCCGCGCAGACGCAGCTTGAACGGCGCTTCGACTCCGACTTGTCCGCGGCGGATTTGCGTTCGTGGATGCAGCAGATGGCCTCCGAGCCGAATCACGTCGGCTCCGCTCACGACAAGGCCAACGCGGAATTCCAGCTGCGCAGTTTTCGCGAATGGGGCTGGGACGCGTCGATCGAGACGTTCTCCGTGCTGTATCCGACGCCTCGCGAAGTATCGGTCGAACTCGTCGCGCCGACTCATTTCACGGCACGCTTGACCGAGCCGCCGATCGCCGGCGACAGCACGTCCTCGAAAACCAAGGACGAGCTGCCCGCCTACAACGTGTACGGCGCGGACGGCGACGTGACCGCCGAACTGGTCTACGTCAATCATGGAATGCCGGACGACTACCACGAACTGGAACGGCAGGGCGTGAGCGTCAAGGGCCGCATCGTGCTGACTCGATACGGCGGCGGCTGGCGCGGCCTCAAACCGAAGCTCGCCTACGAACACGGCGCCGTGGGTTGCTTGATCTATTCGGACCCGCGCGACGACGGCTACGGCGCGGGCGATACCTATCCGAAAGGCGGCTATCGGCCGCCCGACGGCGTGCAGCGCGGCTCGGTGCAGGATTTGGTGCTCTACAGCGGCGACCCATTGACTCCCGGCGTGGGCGCAACGGCCGACGCCAAAAGACTGGCGATCAAAGATGCCAAAACCATATTGAAAATTCCGGTGCTGCCGATCTCCTATGCGGCGGCCCAGCCGCTGCTCGCCGCGCTCGGCGGCCGCGTCGCGCCGGCGGCGTGGCGCGGCGGATTGCCGCTCGCCTACCATGTGGGCCCGGGTCCGGCGAAGGTGCATCTCAAAGTGCTTTCCGACTGGAATCAAAAGACGCTGTACGACGTCATTGCGAAGATTCGCGGCGCGAAGAACCCGATCGCTGGATCATTCGCGGCAATCATCACGATGGCTGGGTGTTCGGTGCCACCGATCCGCTCGCCGGCCAAGTCGCCTTGATGGCTGAAGCCAAGGCCATCGGCAAATTGTACAAGGAGGGCTGGCGGCCGCGCCGCACCCTGGTCTATGCGAGCTGGGACGGCGAAGAGCCGGGCCTATTGGGTTCCACGGAATGGGCGGAGCCGCATGCGGCCGAACTCAAGGTCAAGGCGGTCCTCTACATCAATTCGGACACGAACGGCCGCGGCTATCTCGGCGTGGGCGGCAGTCATGCCTTACAGCGCTTCGCGAGCGAGGCGGCGCGCGATGTGAAAGATCCCGAAACCGGCGCCAGCGTTTTGGCGCGCGCCGTGGCGAGGCAACGAGTCGCCGATTACGAATCGAGCGCGCACGGCAACTCGGGCGGTGATCTGGATCTGGAGGCGCTCGGTTCCGGCTCCGACTTCACTCCCTTCCTGCAGCACCTGGGCGTGAACTCCCTGAACCTCGGTTTCGAGGGCGAAGCGGAATACGGCGTCTATCATTCCGCCTACGATTCATTCGATCACTTTCGGCGCTTCGTCGATCCCACGTTCGAGTACGGCGTGGCGCTTGCCGAGGTCGCGGGCCGGCTGATGCTGCGAGCGTCGCAGGCGCAATTGTTGCCGGCGAGAGAAAGCGATTTCGCGGCGTCGATCGCGGGATACGACGAAGAGCTGCACAAGCTCGCCGACGGCATGCGGGCGAAGACGCTCGAATTGTCGAAGCTGCTGGACGACGGCGCCTACGAGCTGGCGACGGATCCCGACGAAGCCGCGCGCTCCGCCGCCGCGGGCGGCGCAGGTTCCGTACCTGAATTTCGCCGAACTCGACAATGCCCGCGCAAAGCTCGAACAGAGTGCGAAGGCATTCGACAAGGCCTATGCGCGTCTCGAAGCCGCGGGAGGCGCAGACGCCGATTCCGCGCGCGAGCGATTGAACGCAACGCTGACGGATCTCGAGCAATCCCTCACCGATCCGAAAGGACTGCCCGGCCGCGAGTGGTATCGAGCATATGATATATGCGCCGGGGATGTATACGGGATACGGCGTGAAAACCCTGCCGGCCATTCGCGAGGCGATCGAAGAGCGCCGCTGGGACGAAGCGAATCAATATGTGGGGGTGGTCGCGCACGCGCTCAACGCCTACAGTGAACGGTTGGATAGCGCGATTTCCTCGCGGCCACCCTAGTCGTGTATCGTGCCTACTTAAGTCCAGACAATTTCAAGGAGACGAGTATGACCGAAGAGAAGCAGCAAAAATTCACGGCCAAAGTACGCCGTGGTCTGGTGTGGGTCCATGCGGTGGCGGCCGCCGAACTTGCCAAGAAAAAGGCGGAAGCCACCGGCGTCAGGATCGAAGGGTTCACGGCCAGCGAGCTCGCCGACGTCGAATCCGCGTTGACGTGGATCGGACAGAACAAGGAATCGCAGAGCGCCGAGCCCGCCGCCTAAGATTGCGCCTGATCCAGTGGTTGCGCACAGCAAGCGGTGCTCGGCCGAGGATTCGCGGCGGCGCGGTAAACGCGCCGCCGCTGTGTCCGCAATGTGCGACATCGGCTGGAGCCGCATCGGACGCCGCAACGACTGCGATACACTATGGACATGGCCCGCAAACGCGCACTAGTCGTCGACGACTCGAAGTCGGCTCGCGTCATCTTGAGCCGCATGCTCGAGAAGTACGACATTGAAGTCGACATGGCGGAGGCCGCCGAGCAAGCCATTGAATATTTGAAGCACAATCGCCCGGATGCGATTTTCATGGACCATCTCATGCCCGGCATGGACGGTTTGCAGGCGGTGCAGGCCATCAAGGGCAATCCGCAGACAGCCATGATCCCGATCATGATGTACACCTCGCAGGAGGGCGAGCTGTACGTCGGTCAGGCGCGCGCCCTCGGCGCGATGGGGGTGCTGCCGAAACAGGTGCGTCCGGTCGATGTGTCGAAAGTATTGTACGAATTGCATTTGTTGCCGGATCGGCGCGACATGACCGAAGCGGCGCTGGCGCCGGTGGAACTCGAAGGCGGCACGCCGGTCCAGGTCCAGAGAGCGCCCGCGGCGCCGGCCGGCGCCGGGGCGAGCGTCGATTGGGGACGCCGGATCGAATCGGCGGTGAAGGACCAGGCGGTCGATGTGCGCCGCTTCATCGTGGCAAGCCTCGACAGTTTCGCCTCGCGTATCGTGAGCGATGTGCGCAATTCCATGCCGGCGCCCTCGCCCGAGCCGCCGGCGCCGCCGGCCGTCCCGAGCCATGCGATATGGCCCTGGGCCGCCGGGCTCGTCGCCGCCTGCCTGGTCGCGGCTTCGTTCGCGGCATGCTGGCTCATCGCGCGCGATGATTTGGCGAAATCGCGAGCCGATGTCGCCGGCTTGACCGCGGCCAATGCCGAATTGCAGCGCGCGCGGTCGGATCTTTCCGCTTCGGTCAAGGATCTTACCGCCGCCTTGGCGGCCGCCTCGGCGAGCATCGGTGCGACGGCTGGCGTGCCTGCCGGCGCGGGCGCACCGGCGCTTGCAGCCCGGTCGGAACCGGTTCCCTACGGCGAAATTCCCTTCGATCGCGGCCGCCTCGACGTGCTGCGCGATGTGCTGACGAAACTCGAAGCGCAGGGATTTCACGGCGTCGTGAAGATCACCAGCATGTCGGGGCTGTTCTGTCTCAGCGGCAACGCGGCCGACGGATATGCGCCCGCCGGCGCGAGCCTATTGGTCAGCAAGTGCGATGTGGTCGGCAATCCCTTCGAGGAATCCCTGTCGGGTCAGCAGAGGCAGTCGCTGGCATTCGCCAACCTGATTGCCGGGGTGCGGCAGCGCACCGGGGGAGCCATCACCGTCGCCATTGAAAACGCCGGCAGTACGCACCCGAGCATGCCTTATCCGGCGCGCGCCGAATCGCTCACGGCGGGCGAGTGGAATCGCGCGGCCGCGGTCAACAATCGCGTCGAGTTCGCGGCGGAAGCCGGTTCCGGGCAGTGAGCTTGCGGCCGGCGCCGCGCGCTTAGAAGGCCACCCTGACGAAGAACTCGGGACCCTTGCTGTCGAAAGAGAAATACCCTGAATTCCCGGGCTTGCGCGAGTCGAGGATCGCCTTCACCGCCGTGTAGCCCAGCGCGAACGACACATTGGGGCGCAGCCGGTACAGCGCATCGAATTCATAAAAACCCAGCGAGCCGTCGAGGTGGTCGATGGCGACTTTGAAGTACTGCGCGCGGGCGTCGAGATAAAATCGCTTGCTGATCACGTAGGTGGAGTCGAGACCCAGCGTCGGGAACGGGCCCGCCTCATCCTCGGTTTGATTCACGTGCCGGAATTGCGTGGACACGCGTGCCTGGGCCGAGATGTCCGTGTCGTTGAGGCCGGCGATTGCGGCGAGTTCGAATTTCTCGCTGTGTATGAACGAGTATTCGTAGGTGATGCCGAGCGTGCGCATGCTCAAGCTGGAATCCACCGGATCTCCGGTTTGCAAGACCACGTCGCGAAATATGATGGGCGAGGTGAGAGTGGCCTGGCCGGTTCGATCCAACGTGAAATAATCGAAGCGCAGCCGATGCCGCTCGTCCACCCGAACCATGGCTTGGAATTTGACTTCGAAGTCGGAGCTGTCCAAACCCAGAATGTTCTCCGCGTTGATGGGCGTGCCCTGCACGCCTGCGCTGCTGTCCAACCGAATGTCGGTCGTCGATGAGAGGTGCATGACGCCCAGCGATAGACGGACGCGTTCGTCGGTGGGGCTCAGGTAATCGTCAGCGTGGGCGAGAGTGGCCAGCAGCGCCAGGCCGAGTGCCGCGATGCCTTTGTCGATCATGTGGGTCTCCTCAAAATCAATTGATCCGTTTCGGCCCGCCGGGGGCGCGCCGGCAAGGAAGTACCGATGCGCTCCAAGACATGGGCGGCGGCCGCGCGCCAGCCGGTGAGCTTGCCGCCGTAGATGCCGAGCACTCGCGGCTTGAGCTCGCGGTCCGTGGTGAATATGGTTTCCCTCGACCGATCGAATGCCGCCTGAGTCGCGGCGGGCAGAACGCGCAATCCCGCGAAGCGCTGCGTGATGTGCTCGCGGGTCATGTGCCTGAATGCCGGAAAATAGTGGCGCGCGACGGCGAGCAGGTATTCCTCTTCCGCGGGCAAAGGATGCACGTCGCCCGGCTCGCCCCGGTAGGGAGTTTCGGTGGTGCCGATCAAGGTCGCGCCGTGCCACGGCATCACGAAGACGGCGCGGCCGTCCGTGGGGCTTTCGACATAGTAGATCCCGGCCGTCACCGGGAAGGGCAGGACGATGTGCGTGCCCTGCACCAGGTCGACTTTCGGAATCGGGATGGCCGGCCGGACGATGCCTCCCACGTGCGCAGCCCAAGGGCCCGCCGCATTCACCAGCACCCGGGCGGTGCATTCCACGGCGCGGCCATCTTGGCTGTAGGTCACGGTCGACGCCCTCGTCGCCGAGGACCGCAGCCGTGAAATCCGCGGGCATGGCGAGCTCCGCGCCCAGCGACAGCGCCGACTGCACCACCGCGCGGGTCAGCAAGGCATCATCCGTCTGCGCGTCGTGATAGCGAATGACGGCATCGAGGCCCTGAGTCTCGAGACCGTCGAGAGAAGACCATTCGGGTTTGGGCACGGAGCCGAAGCGGGTGCTCGCGTCGAAACCTCCGAGGAGTGCATACATCCATAATCCAAGTTTCAGCTGCCATGGCCGGCGCCGCGTATCGCGATAGACCGGAAGAAAAAATGCCTTGAGCTCGACCAGTTCCGCGGCGATCCGCAAGAGAATGGCGCGCTCACGAAGGCTCTCGCGCACCAGCGCGAACTGGCCGGATTCGAGATAGCGCAACCCGCCGTGAATCAATTTGCTGGACCGGCTGGACGTGCCGCTGGCGAGGCCCAGCCTTTCGATCAGCAGGGCGCTATGGCCTGCCGCCGCGGCAGCCTGCAAAACCCCGGCTCCGTGAATGCCGCCGCCGACGATGATGACATCGTATTGTTTCATTGCTTCCTAGGCGCTTCGCGCCGAATCTACGGGGTCGGGGTCGATGCGACCCCGACCCCGTACTTTAGCTGTTCGCTTTGTGAGCCGAGTCGCTGTTAGCGAATGGCGACAGGATATTCGGCGCTTCGCTCACTTGCCGTCGCGCTTTTCCTCGAATTCCAGCACGGGCGCGCCCGAAGTCACTTCGATTTCCCCGTCGACGATGGCTCCCTTGGCGATGGCGATGGTCCGGGCGCTGACCTTGCCGCGAATCACGGCGGTGTAGCCGATTTCCAGCTTGTCCCTGACGCTCAGGCCTCCGGTGATCTTGCCGGCGACTATCGCCTGCTGCGCCTGGATGAATCCGTGCCAGCTTCCCGTGGCGGACAGATTGCAGGCCGCCCTGCAAATCGCCGTCGCCATGCACCTCGCCGGAAACCACGAAATGCCCGGCGCCGCGAATATTGCCGACGAACACGGATTCGGCGCCGATGAAAGTCGGAGTCGCCGAATTGCCTTCGAAGAACCGCCGCTTTTGTTCGCTCATGGGGGCTTATTACCCTATTCGGGGCCGGCCGTGGTGTGACGAGCTTGGCGTCGCCGCGACCTCGCAAATCGCAGTAGAATGTGGATCTACCGGAAACCTTCCCTCGAGTGCCCAAAATGGTCCATAAATGCTCATGAATAAAGCGGTCATCGGTCTCTGTTTCACGCTGCTGCTCGGCATTTCCGGCTGCAGCCGCCAGCAAAGCGACTGGGAAAAGACCCGGGCGGCGAACACCACGGATTCCTATGAGCAATTCATAAAGAAATATCCGAGCGGCGAATTCACGGCGCAGGCTCAGGCCCGCGTCAAGGAACTGTACGAGGAACGCGACTGGCAGAAAGCGCGCGACGCCGATACGCAGGAGGCCTACCAGGCGTTCCTGAAGCAATATCCGGAAGGCAAATGGACGGAAGAAGCCCGCATCCGGGTGGAAAATTTCACGCTGGCCCAGGCGCCGTCGAATGGCGCACCCGCCGGGGCGGAAGCCGCCAATACTGCAGGTAGTCCCGCCGGCGGCGCCGCGGCCCCCGCCGGCACTGCCGGCCCCCGCCGCTGCCGCGGCGACAAAGCCGTCGGCCGGCGCACCGGCGATGGCCGCGTCACCGGTCAAGCCCGCGAAGCCCGAGTCAAGGTCCGGGGACCATGGCATACAGCTCGGAGCGTTCAAGTCGAGCGCCGATGCGGCCAAACACCGTTGGGCGCACCTCGATAAGGAATACCCCAAGCTGCTCGCCGGACTCTCGCCCACGGTGGCTCCGCGGAAAACCGCCTCGGGAACTCTGTATCGTCTGCAGGTCGTGGGGCTCACCGAGAAGCACGCCCGCGCGATTTGCAAGTCCTTGAAAGCCCATTCGCAAGCCTGCGTCGTAATCCATTCCGCTCATCATAAGGCGGCATGAGGGCCTGGTCCGGGCGGGCAGGATCTGGCGGCGCGCGTCACCAGTGACAATTCTTGTCAGGTCCGGCGCCTGCGCTGACGGACGTAACTAGCTGAATTCCCTTGCATTCGAAGCCTGGCACGCGGCTTGCTTCACTCTCGGGGTGAGTTCCGTGTCACGGTAAGGATCCAGGATGCAATCGCAAGTCATCGCATTGTTGGTCCCCGCGGGCAGCCGCAAGGCGACCCTGTTGGTTCGCCGTGGCGACGGCCAGTTTGCGCTCGAAGGAATCGACGCCCGCGTGGCTACTGCTACACGGGTTGCCGCAAATTGGTTTCGCCAAGGTCCTGCCATCGTGGATCCGGCCACCTCGGCGGTCGTAGGCTACGAAGTGGCGGAGGTGTCGGCGGCATAGATCTCGAGTTCTCCCTCCCTTGAGTCGATCTTGGCGCCGCGATTTGCTTCCCCCGCTCGCGGCGTTTTTTTTGCGAGCATGATTTCCCTCATCGCGTGATTCCCGCTTGGGTCAAGAGGAAGGCGTATTCCATCGCGATCTCGCGATAACGCTGGAAGCGCCCGGACTTGCCGCCATGTCCGGCGTCCATGTCGGCATGCAGAAACACGAGGTTTTGGTCGGTCTTCAGGGCGCGCAGCTTGGCGATCCACTTGGCGGGTTCGTAGTACTGCACCTGGCTGTCCCACAGACCGGTCGTGATGAACATGGCCGGATAGGCCTGTGCCCGCACGTTATCGTAGGGTGAGTAGGACAGCATGTAGTCGTAGTCTGCGCGCTCCTCGGGGTTGCCCCACTCGTCATATTCGTTGGTGGTCAGGGGAATGCTGTCGTCCAGCATCGTGGTGACCACATCGACGAAGGGAACCTGCGCGACCATGCCGCGGTAGTCGCCGGGGCTCAGGTTGGCGACCGCACCCATCAACAGACCGCCGGCGCTGCCGCCCATGGCGAACACTTTGTCCTTGGCGGCGTAGCGCTCCGCGACCAGATGGCGCGTCACGTCGATGAAATCAGTGAAGGAATTCATCTTGTGCAGCTTGCGCCCATCGTCGTACCACGCGCGGCCCATTTCCTGGCCGCCGCGCACGTGGGCGATGGCATAGACGAAACCGCGGTCCAGCAGACTCAGTCGCGCCGACGAGAAACTCGGGTCCATGGACAGGCCGTAGGCGCCGTACGCATATTGCAGCAGCGGCGCGGTACCGTCGCGCACCCAGCTCCTGTGGTACACCAGGGACACGGGTATCCGGGAGCCGTCGCGCGCCGCTGCGAACAGCAGTTCGGTTCGATAATTGGCGGGATCGAAGCTGCCGACGACCGGATCGCGCTTCAGCAGGGTCTTCTCCCCGGTGCGTACATTGTAGTCGTACACGGTCGTCGGCGTGGTGAGCGAGGAATACGCGTAGCGCACCAGGTCGGTGTCGAGTTCCGTATTGACCGACAGCGAGGTGGCATAAGCGGCCTCATCGCTGGCGATGAAAAACTCCGTCGCGCCTCGTGGCAGGGCGCCCCGCGGCGGCAGCGCGCCCGGCACGGCGGGATCCGGGGTCACGAGCGTGATGCAGATCTTGGCAAGGCCGCCGGTGCGCACCGATAGGACAAGGAATCCGTCGAACACGTCGAAGTCTTCGATGAAGGTATCGTCGCGGTGCGCAACCACATCCTGCCAGTCGGCGCGGTCGCCCTCCCGGCCGATGGGTGCCCGCATCACGCGAAAATTACGGGCCTGCCAGTTGGTTCTGATGATGAAGGCGTCGCCGAGATGTTCCACCTGGTATTCGTGGTCGCGTTCGTGCGGCAGGAAAGTCCGGAACTCGAGCGCCGGATCATCGGCATGCGCGTACCGCCACTCCGAGGAGACCGTGCTTTCCATGTGGATGAATATGAATCGATCGGATTTCGATTTGGACACGCCGGTGTAGAAGCTTCTGTCCGTTTGTTCGAATGCCAAAGCATCGAGCCGTGGATCCGTCCCCAGCACATGCTTTTTGACGTAGATGCCGAGCAGCGTCTCAGGGTCTTTCTCGACGTACAGCAGGGTCCGATTGTCGTTGGCCCAGGCGAGGTCTGACTCCACATCGGGAATCGCCGTCTGCAGAATTTCGCCGGTGCGCAAATTCTTGCAGCGCAGAGTGTACTGGCGCCTGCCGACCGTATCCTCGCAGAATGCGAGCCAGTCGCCATCCGGCGAGACTTCCAGCGCGCCGATCCGGTAGTAGTCGTGTCCCACCGCCAGTGCATTGGCGTCCAGGAGCACTTCTTCGGGCGCATCCCTCGAGCCCTTGCACCGCACAAAGATGGGGTGTTCCTTGCCGGGTTCGAAGCGCGAGTTGTACCAGTAGCCGTGCTCGCGATACGGCACGCCGGCATCATCCTGTTTCAGGCGGGAGACGATTTCCCCGTACAAGGCCTCCTCAAGCGGCTTGTCGGCGGCCGTGCAGCGCTCCCGATAGGCGTTTTCCGCCTGAAGGTACGCCAGCACCTGCGGATTCGCACGCTCATCGTCGCGCAGCCAGTAGTAGGAGTCTGTTCTTGCCCCATGCGCCGAGGTCACGGAGTGCGGCCGCACGGCGGCAATGGGGGGCTCGGAGTCCGGTTCTTTCATGGGGATTTGTGCTACTTGTCCTCGGGTCGGGCGGGAGTATAGTCAGTTGAACAGGGCCGCAGAGCCTGACTGAAGCCCCTAGGAGGAACTATGCACACCGTAGGCCAGTTGCTGAAGGTCAAGGGCACCGAGGTTTTCTCCGTCACACCCCAGGATTCCGTGCTGCATGCCATCGAGGTCATGGCGACCCGGCATGTGGGCGCGCTCCTGGTCATGAATCAGGGTTCGCTGATCGGCATCATCTCCGAACGCGACTACGCCCGTAAGGTGATCCTCAAGAACCGCTCATCCCACGACACCCCGGTGAGCGACATCATGACCTCGCCCGCGGTGAGCGTGACGCCCGAGGACACAGTGCACCATTGCATGCAGATCATGACCGAGGGGCGATTTCGCCACCTGCCGGTGGTGAAGGGCGGCCGCGTGGTCGGCATGCTGTCCATCGGCGACCTGGTCAAGGCCGTCATCCAAGAGCAGACCGAGCACATCGAGCAATTGGAGCGGTACATCGCGGGGTGAGAGTTTGACCCAATAGTCCCTCGGCACGGGGATTTTGACCGATTGGCGGGTGTTCCAACCGGCCAATATCACCGTGTCGAGGTACTGGGAACGCCACGCAATGGTGTCTCCGGCCTTGCCATCATCTGTTATAACAAGTTATAATAACGGAATGAAATTGACGATACGACGTGTGGGAAACTCCCTGGGCGTCATTCTTCCGAAAGCCGCTCTCGACGGATGGAGTGTGGGCGAGGGCGATTATTTGGAACTCACGGAACGCCACATCCGACCTCCGGCACGGGGTGGTCTGCCGCACCCGGCATTGGATGAACTGAAACGATCGTTTGCAGTTGCCGTTGTAGGCGGCTTCACGCCCAGGCAAATCAGAGCCCAGATGCTCGCGAATCTCCATCGATGGAGGAGCCAGGGCACGTGGGGTCCGGCGTACGAGGAGTGGCTGGAAATTGCGCAATCCGAGGACGACGGTGCGCTTTTCGCCGTGATGCTGGGACGTGACGACAATGCGGTGCGGCTGCGGCAATCGATGCCATTCGTAGGACTGTTGTCCCGCGAAGAAGTAAGAAAGCTAAATGAAGAAGCGGGAGGTTGATCATGTGCTGCGAGCCGCCGGCCGCATAACCGGAGAGAAGCAGTTCATCATCATCGGCAGCCAGTCTCTGCATGGAAAATTTCCTGATCTTGCCGATGACCTGGTCAAGTCTTTCGAGGTCGATCTGATGGCCTTGAAAAACACCCATCGGACAGAATGGCTCGAGGTGATCGGCGCTTATTCGCCATTTCATGAGAGCTTTGGTTATTACGCGGATCCGGTCGATCGTAGTACCGCGACCCTTCCCAAGGGTTGGCAAGGTCGCCTGGTCAATCTCCCTGCAGGGGACACGGAGGGCGTGCACGGACTCTGTCTGGACCCTCATGACCTGGCTATTGCCAAATACGTCGCTCGCAGGGAAAAGGATCTGATCTTCACTCGTGAGCTCGCTCGTCGAGGGCTCGTTTCTCAGGAACGCTTGCTCGCTTTGGTCGATCAAACTGCCATTGCCGACGAGGTACGCGAGCGCATTCGCACGTACATTACTAAGGATTTTAGCGCCGCGAAGTCGCTGGACGAAAGCCAGGGGCAAGAACCGTCTTCATGTGGCCTGTCACCGCCGGTGACACGACGATTGACGATGATCGCGACCTAGGTATTATGAGTCGCATACACAGGCGCGCCTAGCGGCGTTTGCCCCAACCTGGCACTCGAGTTCGAGGGCCAAGAACCGATTTAAGTTGTTGTTTTTAAAAGGCTCTGCAGTTCACTGCAGGGCAGGCTTAAGTACGGGCGCAAGATATGCCGAATCGGGACATCGCAGAGTTCACGACCAGCCTCAACGGGGCGGACCCGCGTATGTGGGGATTGGGGCCTTTGCCGGTCAGCCTATGAAAAGGACTCCTGCGGATTCGGCTTGATCGCGAGTCTCGACGATCAGGCCAGTCACTGGGTGGTGCAGACGGCCATCAGCTCGCTCAATCGCCTGACCCATCGGGGTGCAATCGCCGCGGACGGCAAGACCGGGGATGGCTGTGGTCTGTTGATCAAGCAGCCGACCGCCTTCCTGCGGCCGCGGCCGCGACGGAATCCGGGTTCACGCTGGCGCCGCTGTTTGCCGCCGGTCTGGTATTCCTCAATCGGGATCCGAGCCGGGCCGCACAGCGCCCGTGCGGTTCTCACCGAGCAGCTGCAAATCGAGAAGCTGCAGGTCGCCGGCTTCCGTGCCCTGCCGGTCGCGGCCGAAGCTTGCGGCTCGGAGGCGCTCAAGACCCTGCCGACCATAGAGCAGGTGTTCGTCAACGCGGGCAGCGACCTCGACGAGGCCACCTTCAACCGCAAATTATATTTGGCGCGGCGCCGCACCGAGAAGCGCCTGGAAGCCGGCGACCCGGTGTTCTACATCCCGTCGCTGTCGGCCAGCACCATCGTCTACAAGGGCATGGTGATGCCGCAGTTCCTGGCGCAGTTCTATCCCGACCTCGAAGGATCCGCGGATGGAGGCGTCGGTGGTGGTGTTCCATCAGCGCTTTTCCACCAACACCCTGCCGCAGTGGCGCCTGGCGCATCCCTATCGCTACCTGGCCCACAACGGCGAGATCAACACCGTGCAAGGCAACCGCAGCTGGGCCGTGGCGCGAGGTCCCTTGTTTCGCTCGCCGGTGCTGCCGGATCTCGAGCGACATTCTGCCCGCTCGTGTCCCTGACGGGTTCGGATTCGCAGTCGCTCGACAACATGCTCGAGCTGCTGCTGGTCGGCGGTCTCGATCCCATGCATGCCATGCGCATGCTGGTGCCGCCGGCGTGGCAGTCGGTCGACATGATCGATCCGGACCTCAAGGCCTTCTACGAGTACTACGCCACGCACATGGAACCTTGGGACGGCCCGGCCGGCATCGTGCTGACCGACGGCCGCTATGCCTGCTGCACCTTGGATCGCAATGGGCTGCGTCCCGCGCGCTGGGTCATCACCAAGAATCGGCACATCACCATCGCCTCGGAAGCGGGGGTCTGGGACTATCAGCCGGAGGATGTGGTCAAGAAGGGCAAGCTCGGGCCCGGCGAGATGCTCGCGCTCGATTTGCAGACCGGCCGAACTCATGGACACCAAGCGGGTCGACGATCTGCTGAAGAGCCGGCATCCGTACAAGGTGTGGCTGAAGAAGGGCGTGCGCTACCTGCAAACCGATCTCATCGATCCGCGCCTGGCGGCGGAACCCTTCGATCGCGATACCCTGGCCCTGTTCCAGAAGATGTACAACGTGTCGGCGGAGGAGCGCGACGAGATCATCCGCGTGCTGGCGGAAGACGAGAGCGAGGCGGTCGGCTCCATGGGCGACGACACGCCGATGCCGGTGCTGTCGAAGAAAGTGCGCTCTCTGTACGACTATTTCCGGCAGCAGTTCGCGCAAGTCACCAATCCTCCCATCGACAGCTTGCGCGAAAGCATCGTGATGTCGCTGCAGACGCAGATCGGCCCCGAATGCAATATTTTCGTGCCGGCGCAGCAGCATGCCGAGCAAATCGTGCTCTCATCGCCCGTGCTCTCGCAGCGCAAGTTGCGGCAGATCGTGGCGCTGGCGGATTCCGGCGTGCCGAACGAATTCATCGATCTGCAATACGATGAGCATCTGGATCTCAAGACCGCCCTGTCGCAGGTCTGCGATCAGGCGGAAGCCGCGGTGCGCAACGGCAAGATCGTGCTGCTGCTGTCCGACCGGTATCTGGTCAAGGGCAAGGTGCCCGTGCACGCGCTGCTGGCCACCGGCGCCGTGCATCACCGCCTGGTGAAGACCGGGCTGCGCTGCAAGTGCAATATTCTGGTGGAGACCGGCACGGCGCGCGACGCGCATCATTTTGCCTGCCTGATCGGCTACGGCGCCACCGCCGTCTATCCCTATCTTGCCTACCAGACCTTGTTCGATCTCATGCGCAAGGGCGCGCTGAAAATGGAAGCGGCCATGCGCCAGGAGCTCGGCCGCAGCTACCGGCGCGGCATACGCAAGGGCCTGTTCAAGATCATGTCCAAGATGGGCATCTCCACCATCGCCAGCTATCGCAGCGCGCAGCTGTTCGAAATCGTCGGCTTGAGCGACGAGGTCGTCGGCATGTGTTTCGAGGGCTCCGACAGCCGCATTCAGGGCGCGGACTTCGAGGATCTGAAGGCCGATGCCGATTTTCTGGCGAGGCGCGCCTGGGATCCGGCCGAGAATGTCGAGCAGGGCGGCTTGCTCAAGTACATGCACAACGGCGAGTACCACATGTACAACCCGGACGTCATCGCCACGCTGCAGTCGGCGGTGATGACGGGCGACTACGAGCAATATCGAGAGTTCGCCGCGCTGGTCAACGAGCGGCCGGTATCCTGCATTCGCGATCTGCTGAAACTGAAGCCCTTCGGCCGCCGCCATCCCGATCGAAGAGGTCGAGCCGATCTCCGCCATCATCGCGCGCTTCGACAGCGCCGGCATGTCGCTGGGGGCGCTGTCTCCGGAGGCGCACGAGGCGCTGGCCATCGCCATGAATCGCCTGGGCGCGCGCTCGAATTCCGGCGAGGGCGGCGAGGATCCGCGCGCGCTACGGCACGGAAAAGAATTCCAAGATCAAGCAGGTGGCTTCGGGCCGCTTCGGCGTCACGCCGGAATACCTGATCAATGCCGAGGTGCTGCAGATCAAGATCGCGCAGGGCGCGAAGCCGGGCGAAGGCGGTCAGCTGCCGGGGCACAAGGTCAACGACATGATCGCGCGCCTGCGATTTGCGCGTCCCGGCGTCGGCCTGATCTCGCCGCCGCCGCATCATGACATCTACTCCATCGAGGATCTGGCGCAGCTGATCTTCGACTTGAAGCAGGTCAATCCGAACGCGCTGGTGTCGGTCAAATTGGTGGCCGAGCCCGGCGTCGGCACGGTCGCGGCGGGAGTCGCCAAGGCCTACGCGGATTTGATCACCATCAGCGGCTACGACGGCGGCACGGGCGCGAGTCCCTTGTCGTCGATCAAGTACGCGGGCACGCCCTGGGAATTGGGGCTGGCCGAGACGCACCAGACCCTGCGCGCCAACGAGCTGCGGCATCGCGTGCGCCTGCAGACCGACGGCGGCTTGAAGACCGGCCTCGACGTGATCAAGGCGGCGCTCATCGGCGCCGAGAGCTTCGGCTTCGGCACCGCGCCCATGGTCGCCCTGGGCTGCAAGTATCTGCGCATCTGTCACCTGAACAATTGCGCCACCGGCGTCGCCACGCAGCACAATGTGCTGCGCACCAAGTACTTCATCGGCCTGCCGGACATGGTGATCAACTATTTCAAGTTCGTGGCGCAGGAATGCCGCGAAATCATGGCCTCCATGGGCGTGCGCAGCCTGGCCGAGCTGATCGGACACACGGAGCTTCTGGAAATCCTGCCGGGCGAAACCTCGAAGCAGCGCAAGCTGGATTTGTCGCCGGTGCTGGCGAATTCCGCGCTGGTGTCCGACAAGCCGCAATACTGCCTCGATCCGCACAATGAACCTTTCGACAAGGGCGTGCTGGCCGAGACAAATGCTCGACGACATGCAGGGCGCCATCGCCACGAAATCCGGGCGGCAGGTTTTCCTATCGAGGTCCATAATTATCATCGCTCCATCGGCGCGCGAATTTCCGGCGAAATCGCCAAGCGCTGGGGTAACACCGGCATGAGCGCCGCGCCGCTCATCGTCACGCTGAAAGGCTCCGCCGGACAGAGTTTCGGCGTCTGGAACGCCGGCGGCCTGCATCTGCATCTCGAGGGCGAGGCCAACGACTACGTGGGCAAGGGCATGGCGGCGGGCAAGATCGTCTTGAAGCCGCACGCGCGCTCGAGCTTCGTGGCGCGCGACACGGTGATCATGGGCAACACCTGCCTGTACGGCGCCACCGGCGGCGAACTCTATGCCGCGGGCACCGCCGGCGAACGTTTTGCCGTGCGCAATTCCGGCGCGCTGGCCGTGGTGGAAGGAGCGGGCGATCATTGCTGCGAATACATGACGGGCGGCGTGGTCTGCGTGCTCGGGCGCACCGGGGTGAATTTCGGCGCGGGATTCACCGGCGGCTTCGCCTATGTGCTCGACATGGAGCGCGATTTCGTCGACCGCTACAATCACGAATTGATCGACATTCACCGCGTATCCCCCGAAGGCATGGGAACCCATGTGCAGCATTTGCGCGGCCTGATCGAACAGCATGTCGAGGCCACGGACAGCGTGTGGGGCGCGCAATTGCTCAACGATTTCCGCACCTATATCGGCAGATTCTGGGTGGTGAAGCCCAAGGCGGCGGCCATCGATTCGCTGCTGGAAAATCTGCGGCGCGCCGCTTGAGCGCGGCCGCACCCAAAGCTCCGACATAAGCACGAGTTCAAACACTCCGCATGACCGACAAACATATGCAATTTCTCGAAGTTCCGCGCAAGGATCCCGACAAGCTCGCCGGTGGAGGTGCGCACCAAGGAATTTCGCGAAATTTATTCGCAATACAGCGCCGAGACGGCCTCGCGTCCAAGCCGGACGCTGCATTTCCTGCGGCAATCCTTTCTGCGAGTGGAAGTGCCCGGTGCACAATTACATTCCGAATTGGCTGGCGCTGGTCAACGACGGCAAGCTGTTCGAGGCGGCGGAGCTGTCGCATCAGACCAATTCGCTGCCGGAAATGTGCGGCCGGATTTGCCCGCAGGACCGGCTCTGCGAGGGCGCGTGCACGCTCAACGACGGCATCGGCGCGGTGAGCATCGGCGCCATCGAAAAGTACATCACTGACGAGGCCTTCAAGCAGGGCTGGAAGCCGGACATGTCGAATGTGGTGCGCACCGGCAAACGCGTGGCGGTCGTGGGCGCCGGCCCCGCGGGGCTGGCCTGCGCCGATATTCTGGCGCGCAACGGCGTGAAGCCGGTGGTGTTCGACCGGTATTCGAAGATCGGCGGACTGCTGACCTTCGGCATTCCGCCGTTCAAGCTGGAAAAGGACGTCGTCGAGAAGCGCCGCGAGATCATGGAGTACATGGGCGTCGAATTCCGCCTGAACGTCGATGTCGGCCGCGACATTGCCTTCGAGGCATTGACGCGAAGAATTCGATGCGGTGTTTCTCGGCATGGGAACCTACACCTACGTCAAAGGTGGCTTCGCCGGCGAGGACCTGCCCGGAGTGCACGAGGCGCTGCCCTATCTCGTATCCAACATCAATCGCGAGCTGGGAATCGACGATGCTGAAGCCGGCTTCATCGACATGCGGGGCAAGCAGGTGGTGGTGCTCGGCGGCGGCGATACGGGCATGGACTGCAATCGAACCGCCATCCGTCAAGGCGCGAGCAGCGTCACCTGCACGTATCGCCGCGACGAAGACAACATGCCGGGCTCGCGGCGCGACTACAAGAACAGCAAGGAAGAGGGCGTCACCTTTCTGTTCAACAAGCAGCCCATCGAAATCGTCGGCACCGATCGGGTGCAGGGCGTGAAATTGGTGGAGACTCGCTTAGGCCCTCCGGGGCCGCGCGGGCCGCCGCGTGCCGGAAGTCGTACCCGGAACGGAAGAGACCATCGACGCCGACGCCGTGATCGTCGCCTTCGGCTTCCTGCCGAGTCCCGCCGGACTGGTTCGTCGGACAGCAAATCGCCTTGCACGCCAACGGCCGGGTGCGCGTGTCGGGGGCGCCCACTTCTAAATTTCAGACCACCAATCCCAAGGTATTCGCCGGCGGCGACATGGTGCGCGGCTCGGATCTGGTGGTGACGGCGGTGTTCGAGGGGCGCGAGGCGGCGCAGGGGATCTTGCGCTACCTGGGCCTGCGGGGACAGGCGCAGAACTGACCCCCAAGGCGGCCGCCGGCGTTATCGGGCCAGCGGCAGGATCAGCCGGCTGGCCCGCGCCGCATCGTGAAACACCTGGATGTGCGCGACTCGGGCATCCTTGATCTCTTCGTATCCCACGCGGCCGCCGGTATTGTAGTTTTTCTGAAAATTCGGCGAGTTCAACGGCGCAATGGTCAGCCGCAGGCGCGCGCCGGCAGGGATTCTCCGCGCCATCCAATGGAACTCGAAGGGGATCTGCACCATCTGCCCCGGGCGCAGCAGTTCCGCCTTGAACTGACTGTTGCGAAAGCGCGCGCGGCGGATGTCCTCGCCCAGTCTCACGCTGGTGCCGTCCGCGCGCACCATCAGCACTTGGGCCCATAGATCGAAATCCGGCGTGTCGGCCTCGCACGAGAGCGTCAGGCGCATCTGCCCGGCCACTTCGACATCCTTTGCAAAGGGTTCGGAATGAAAATTGATCGCTCGCCGCTGGAAGCCGCGAAACTGGCTGGTCAAGTCCTCGCTGTCGGCCAAGGCCGCGACCTCGAGCTCCGGCAGTTCATGAGGATCGCTGACGATGACGGCCGGCGGCTCCTTGCCGGCAGGCTTCGGCACCAGCCGGCCAGAATGAAACATGTCCTCGGGGGTCCCGCCGGAGTCGGCCAGGTAGAGAGCCAAGTTTCCGCCGGAGGATGCCGCTTCGAGCGTCGGGGCGTAGCGCCATTCGTCGGCGCCCAGCATGAAGTAGGCCACCTTGTCGCGAAGCAGAGCAGGCCTCGGACCGCGGCCGAGCGCGTAGTCGTACCATTCCAGGTGCAGCTTTTCCATGTCGAGCACGGCCGAATCCGGGATGGATACGCCGTCGATCACTTTCTCGGGTGCCTGCGACCCGCCATGGTCCCACGGCCCGATGACCAGGTAGTGCTGAGCCGCCGCCGCTGCGGGCGCATGCGCCATGTGTCCCCGGTAGTAGCGCAGGGCTCCCGGCTGATCATCATCGTAGAAGCCGGTCACCGTGAGCACCGGAAAAGTCATCGCAGCGTAATCTCGAGCCGTGGGTTCCGCCGCGAGGTTGAACGCCTCGTCGCCCACATGGTCCAGCCACATGTCCATGTACGACATTTTTTGGCCGCGCTCATCGATCATCCACCAATCGTCCGCAGCGATGCCGATTGCGGCATCGAGATCGCGGAAGGGGCGATAATTCGCGTAGTGCTCGAGCATTTTCCCGGACCAGTAGGCGTGGTTGGAAATGAAGCCGGTATTGAGAGAGCGCCCCGACACATAGCCCATGATGACGGCGGACCACGCCTGGGGAATGCCGTTGGAGTTGGGCACATCCCAGCCGGGGTATATCGGGACGTAGGGTGCAATCGCCGCCAGATGCGGTGGGTGCTGCGCGGCGGTGTGCCACTGAGTCATGCCCACGAAGGAGCCGCCGAACATGACGACTTTGCCGTCGCTCCACGGCTGCGCGGCAATCCATTCCACGAGGTCATAGCCGTCGCGTCCGACCGTCAAGCCGGTGTCGTCGTTCTTGAAGCCTCCCGAGCGGCCGCGGCCGCGTACGTAGGCCTGCACGAACACATAGCCATGCCGGGCATAAGCGCCCGGCGTGTCCTTGTGACGCCCGCCGTCGATGTCGTACTGCGTGAGCGTGAGCACCGTCGGCAGCCTTCCCTGGGGGTTCGACGGTTTCGTGATCCAAGCTTCGAGCTCGGTGCCGTCGCGCGTGGGAATCATGCGGCTCATCTCGATGTCGTAGCCCGGCCCGACCGGGCCAGAGGCAACTTCCGCGCCTGCGGCCGAGCGCAAGCCCGGCAAGGACAGCGGCAGCGCCATAATCAGCGCCGCCGCGATGCGTGGGATTCTCCGCCACACCGATAGCGAATGATTCATTCTTCTGGCTCCCTGAAAGTCTGGTGCAATTAAAAGCGCCCCGTTCGCGATTCCTTCTCCACGGGATGCCCGAGATCCGCTCCGGTGTGTTCCGCTAAGAAGGCCGCGTGTTTCTCCTTAACTGGCTCGCGGTGCGCGGCGGTATGCCTTTTAAGAGGGCTGTGCCATTTTGCCGAATCCAGAGCTGGAACACGGGGTCTGTCAAGGCATAGATGGATTTGCTCGACAGGCTTGAGCGCTCGATGAGTCCGCGCGTCGTGAGCGCGCTCGCCGCGCGGCTTACGCTCGATGCACTCTTGGGCGCCGTACCCATGAGCGCACCGATGCGAGTGAGGCCCTCTTCCGTGGTGACCTGAAACCCATCGCTCGCCGCGATGAGCAGCGCCTGCTGCAGAGCCGTGGACTCGCACCAGTACTGCGTCCATGGGGTGTTGTTATCCGGGCTCAATAGCGCTTCAAGCCCCGTCTGCAGGGAACAATCCGAGAGCGCCAAGGGCGTTTGCACAACTGACAAGAAGGCTTCGGGCTGATTTCCAAGAAGCCTGAGGATCTCAAGAGCGTGCTCTTGGTTGAGCTCTCGGCGAGTTGCCGCGTGGAAACGATGCGCAACGTGTGCGACAAATTCCGCGTCGAGCGGCGAATAGGCGACGCGGGAGGCGAACTGATAAAGGCTCGCCCGCGTGGCAGCGAAGAGCTTGGTGAGCTGCGTCTCGGATGAGCCGGTAAATAGGACTCGAACCGCAAATTCGTGCCGCGTAATGGCCGCGCGCAGTGCCCCCGCAATGCGCTCCGCCTCCTTGTGTTCCGCAATGCTCTGCACTTCATCGATGATGAGAAAGATCGGCCTTTTGGCCCGTGCAATGACCGCGCCCAGCAGCCAGTCGAGCTGCAAGTAAGGTGAGGCGGGCGGGTCGCCTTTGGGCTCCGCACCGAATTCGATCGAAAACCCCGCGGCCGCCAATTTTTTCACTTCGGTCTTAAGCATGCGACCGGTCGTTGAGGTAGGCACATCAAGCGCTTCCAAGGCCGACTTGAAGGCATAGAGGATCGATCCCAAAGGATCCTTACGGTCCTGCCAGCAATCACAATAGACCGAGAAGAGCCCGGCGTCCTTGGCCAAGGGCAGGATCTCACGGCAAATGAGCGAGGTCTTGCCGGTCCGTCGCGGACCAAACAATGCCAGCCGGCCGCTGGTTCCGCTCACGACTTGGGCAAATAGATCCCGGGCCAGGGCTGGGCGTAAAAAGCGCCAAAGATCAGGCAGTTGGGTGTCCATTACGCATATTTACGCATAGCTGCGTAATTTTCGCAATATTGCGAAAAAACGCGCAAAGAACTCAAAACTCGGGAAGGCCGCCCGGCCGGTGCGAATCGGTTTGATCACGATTTCGCCTCCCTGTTCGCGCATGTCGACGACCTCATCGATGCTGAGTAGAGCGGCTTGCATGATACCGCTCGGGATACGAACGGCGGCGCCATTGCCCCCACGATCGGCGAGCAAAATATCGAGGTCCGAAAACGGCGAGTATTGGCCGCCCGCTTTGGCTATCCTGCGGCCATGGAACTCGACTCCGACGCTTGTTTTCGTGCGGTGCGGGCCCGCGACCGCCGCTTCGACGGGCGTTTTTTCGTGGCCATCGCGTCCACGCGCATTTATTGCCGTCCCATTTGCCCGGCGCGCCCGGCGAAGCGGGGCAACATGCGCTTCTATACCAGCGCCGCTGCGGCGGAAGGCGCGGGGTTTCGGCCGTGCCTGCGCTGCCGGCCGGAACGCGCGCCGGGGCTCGCGCCTGTCGATGCGGTGAGCCGGCTGGTGCGTGCCGCCGTCGACGGCATCGAAGAACATGCGCTGTCCAGCGCCGGCGTGGGCCAGCTGGCGGCCTCGCTGGGAGTCAGCGATCGCCACCTGCGCCGCGTGACCGAAGCCGAACTCGGCGTGTCGCCGATAGAACTTGCGCAGACCCAGCGGCTGCTGCTCGCCAAGCGCCTGCTCGGAGAGACACGCCTGAGCCAGACGGAGATCGCCTTTGCCAGCGGCTTCGGCAGCGTGCGGCGTTTCAATGCGCTGTTCAAATCGCGCTATGGCCTGAGCCCCCGCGCGCTGCGCGGCTCGGTGAATGTCGCCGACGGGCTGCACTGCCAGTTGGAATTTCGGCCGCCGTTTGCCTGGAGCCGCCTGCTGGATTACCTAGGCCGGCGCGCCATTCCGGGCGTCGAGATGGCGGACGCGACGCATTATCGGCGCACGGTGGCGATCGACGACACCCAAGGGTGGATCGCGGTGTCGCAGGGCAAGAAGGACAATGCGCTCGATGTGGAGATCTCGCCGTCGCTGACGCCGGTCATCGGCGCGGTGATCGCCCGCGTCAAGCGGCTGTTCGATTTGGGCGCCGTGCCGGACGCCGTCAGCGCCTTGCTGCAGCAAGACCCTCTGCTCGCCAAGGTGGTGCGCAGAATTCCCGGCTTGCGGGTCGCCGGGGCGTTCGACGGCTTCGAGCTGGCGGTGCGCGCCATTCTTGGGCAGCAGGTCTCGGTGAAAGGTGCGACGACGCTGGCGGGCCGCTGGGCCCAGGCTTTCGGGGCGCCTATCGCCACGCCTTTTCCCGAACTGAATCGTCTGACACCCGGCGCGCGGCGCATGCTGTCCGTCACGGTCGACGAAATCGCGGCGCTCGGCATCGTGGGCGCCCGCGCGCGCTGCCTCTCGGCGCTGGCCCGGGCGGTGCTCGATAAGCAGGTGGTACTGGCGTTTGCACCGAATGTCGAAGATCAGATCGAAGCATTGATGCGCCTGCCGGGGATCGGGCCCTGGACGGCGCACTACATCGCGATGCGCGCGCTGCATTGGCCGGATGCGTTTCCCAGCGGGGATCTGATGCTCATGCGCGCGGCGAATGCCAGTCAGCGGCGGCTGCAGGAACTCTCGCAGGCGTGGCGGCCATGGCGGGCGTACGCCACTCATTATCTCTGGCAGTCACTGGGGGTCAGCCAATGAACACCTTTTGCCATGTCGACAGTCCGATCGGCCGTCTATTGCTGACGTCCGACGGGACGGCGCTGACGGGTCTGTACACGAACCCAAGCCGCAAGGCGCAGTCCACCGACGGTTGGGTGGAGGATGCCGGCATCGAACCCTTGGCGGAGACGGCGCGGCAGCTGCACGAATACTTCGCCGGGACGCGGCGCGAGTTCGATTTGCCGCTGCGTTTGCAGGGCACGGCGTTTCAAACTCGCGTGTGGCAGGAGCTCACGGAGATTCCCTACGGCACGACTTGGAGCTACGGGCAGCTCGCGAAGCGGCTCGGAAATCCCAACGCCTCGCGGGCGGTGGGGCTCGCGAACGGGCAAAATCCCATCTCCATTCTGGTGCCCTGTCACCGGGTGATCGGCGCGGACGGATCCTTGACGGGATACGGCGGCGGCCTGGAGCGCAAGCACTGGCTGCTGACCCATGAGGGAGCGATCAGCCGCGGCTTCGAATTCGCCGCGGGGTGATCTCGGACGAGGGGCGCCGAGCGCCTCGACCCCGTAGATCCGCGCGTCAGCGCTAAATCAAGGGCAGAGTGACGGTGAATATCGCGCCGCCGCCGTCCGCCCGATTGTCGGCGACCGCCGTACCGCCGTGAAACTCGGCCACCAGCCGCACGATGTACAGCCCTAAGCCGAAGTGCGGCTTGTCGTCCCGGTCCTGGCGCTGCTCGAACAGCGACTCGAACAACCGTCCGTGCAGAGCCGGCGGAATGGGCGGCCCGTCGTTCTGCACCTGCAACACGTAGTTGCCCGGTGCGCGTTCCAGGCGCACGGTGATGACGCCGGCGGCGGGGCAGAAATCGACGGCGTTTTCGATGAGCTTGTCGAGCAGCTGCACGAGCAGATCGGGCGCGCCTCGAAGGAAACAGGGATCGGCGGGCGTCTCGAGGGCGAAGTGCGCCTGCGGAAAGCCGCCGCGATAGGCGGCGACCGCCGAGGCCAACAGTTCGCGCAAATCGAAACTCACGCATTCGGCTTGCTTGATGCTCTCTTCCACCCGTGCCGCGGCGCCCAATGCGCTCAAGATGGATTGCAGGCGCAAAGTCCCCTCGCGTGCGCGTGTGACGAAGTGCCTCTGGTCGTCGCGCAGGCCCTCCGACTCGAGATTATCCAGCGAGGAGCGCACGATGGTCAGCGGGGTGCGCAGCTCGTGCGAGAGCTTGCCGCCCAAGGTGCGCAGGTATTGGGTGTGTTCGTTGAGCCGCGCCAGCAGGCGCTCGAAGCCGCGCGACAGCGCGCCGATTTCATCGGCGCCGGCCGATTCCGGCATGTCGAGACGGATTTTGCCGTCGCTGCTCACCGCGGACTCGGCGGCGTCGCGCAGGCGCCCGATGCGCACGCTGATCCAGGTCGCGAAGCCGAACATGACGATGACCGATGCGGCCGTGGCCAGCAGGGTGAGATTGAACAGGCGAGTCACGGCCCGATCGCGCAGCGCCAGCAGCTGATCTCCGGCCTGCTCGAGAAACACGGCGCCGCGGGTGCGGCCGTCGATCACCAGGGGCGCGGCCGCGGTGAGCAGCAGCTCCTCACTGCCGGCGCCGCGCACCCATTCCGCGTGCGGCCGGCCTGCGAGCGCGGCGGTTACGCTGTTGCCGCCGAGCCGGTCGGGGGCCGACGATGCTTGAGGCAAACTCGAGGTGTCCACGGTCATCAAGTGCCGGTACCAAGACTCTGCGTTCTCCCCGGTCTCGCCCAGAGGATCCGAGCTCAGGGTGCCCGCCGCCCCGAGTTTCAGTGCATTGGTGTCGATGACGGTGGCGCGGGTGCCGTCGCGAATGAAGGTGCCCAATAAATCACTCAGCCCCTCCGTCATGAAGAAAAGCCGCCCGCCGTCCGGTGCTTCGATGGCGTCGAGGCCGGCTTTCCCGCTGCCGCGCCCGTCCTGCGCTTCGATCCAGAGCCGCGAGCCGACGAAGCTCAAGGGAATGCGCGCCTCGATGTGGTAGCCCGCCGAGGTTTGCAGCCAGAATGCCTGGATACGCGGCTCTTCGGCCGCATCGTCCTGGCCGTCGCCGCCGTTGACGATGCTCTGGGCCGCGATCAAGCCTGGCGCATTGGTGCCGAAAAAATAGAATTCCCGCGTGCCGTCCGGCAGCTGCAGTGTCAAATCGACTCGATCGAAGCGGTCATGTTCGGGATGCACATTGCTGGGCTCGGCGTCGAAGTGGGTGTCGTCGACCTCGATATAGAGATACAGGTATCGGTCGGTGGAGCCCGCCTGCACCCGCGCCGCATACCCCGTGCCCGGCAGGGGCGCAGGGTCCGCCGCCACGCCCCAATCGTCGCGATAGCCATCCAGCAGGGGTTGGCCATGCAGCGGGTAGACGTACAAGTCCCCGCGGTGTGCCGCAAACACGGGCGTGTCGTCCGGGTCGCGAAACACGCGCTGCGGCTGCGCTGACAGCGCATTGGCCATGGTGCCGGCGCTGGCCAGCAATGACTGCTCCTGCGAGTCGCGCAGTGCGGTCTCGAGTTCGCGCGCATATTGGCAGCCGGCCCACGGCAGCACCAGCGTGCTGAGCGCGACCACCAACAATTGCAGGCGAATGCTCACTCGACCCAGCGATAGCCCATTCCGTACACGGTCTGGATCGCATCGAACGCCGGATCGATTTGCTGGAATTTCCGGCGCATACGCTTGACGTGAGAGGTGATGGTGTTGTCGTCCAATACGACGTTCGCGGCGTCCATCAATTGCTGCCGGTTCTTCACATGCCCGGGGTTGCGCGCCAGCGCGTGCACGATCCAAAATTCCGTCAGGGACAGAGTCACCGCCGTGCCGTTCCAGCTGGTCTGCATTCTCTCGGCATCGATGGACAGGGCGCCGCGGCGCACGACTTCGGCGGCATTGCCCGGCCGCCGCAGAGCATCGATGCGGCGAAACAGGGCGGCGACGCGGGCCGCCAGGTGCGGCAGGCTCACATCCTTGGTCAGAAAGTCATCGGCGCCGAGGCGCAATCCGGAGACGGCGTCCAATTCGCTGTCCCGGGCGGTGAGAAAGATGATGGGCAGCTCGGCCGAGAGCGCGCGCAGGTCGCGGCACAGGTCGAATCCGCCTTCCGCCTCGTCCTCGAGCGAAATATCGATGATGGCCAGATCGGGCAGGTGGGTGCTGAAGGCCTGCATGGCGGTGCTGCGATTGACATAAGTCTTGATCGAGTAGCCGTGCCGCGCCAGAGCCGCCGCATAATTCTCGCGCAAAGCCGGCTCGTCCTCGACTATGGCGATGTGCTTCTTCATGGCTGAATCATAGCCGATGGCGGGGCGTCAGGCCGGGACCGAGTGGGGAATCCGCCGCAAAAAGCACATGCCATCATTCGCCATAATCTACCGCCGGATTGCCCCATTCAGGCCCGAAAGAACCGCGAATCGCACCGGACACTGGCCTCGTACTCAAGCGAGGAGTCAACACATGTCTGCATCGATTCGGGAGATCAACGGCCATTCCCTGTGCACGGTGAGCTCGGCGTGGCACGCGGGCCGCAGGGAAACATGGTGGTCCGAGCACCGCGAGGCATCGTTGAACTGGCTGGCGCTCGGAGTGTTGCTCGCCGCGTGGAATGCATCGGACGACGGAACGGCCACGCCGGCGCGGCGCCGGCCCGAGACGTTGCGCGGCTATTCCTCGGTATCCGTGCGCGCGGCGACGCTTCATTCCGCGGAGCTGCGTAACTTTCCGGCGAGCACGTAGCGGCTCCCCGACAAACGCGTAGCCGCCGCGCGCCGCTCGGCGCCGCCGAATCGGCCGCCGCTTCTCGCCGGCCGCCGTCGATTCGCGCAACCTTTCTTTGCAAGGGTCACAAAAGCGTAAACGTACTGTAAAGCTCGGTATCTCTAATGACGCGGCGCATGCTTGCCACCGAAACCAATAAACAGATACTCATCGTCGATCGGGATGTTGCCGCTGTCGAGCCGCTTCGCCAGAGATTGGGCGAAGCCGGATTCGTCGTGCGAGCCATCACCGACGGTGCCGCGGCCCTTTCCGCCGTGACGGAGCGTCCGCCGCACCTGGTCATCATCGACTGGAACATGCCGGGTCTGGCCGCGCTCGAGGTGATTCAAGGGGTGCGCCGGGCGCGCACTCCGCAGGCGGTCAGGCTGATCATCCTGTCGGCCTTGTCGGGCGAGCAAGATGTGGTGACGGGCCTGAATCTCGGCGCCGACGATTACATTGCCAAGCCATTCTCGTTGCGGGAAGTCGTGGCGAGGGTTTCGGTGCTGTTGCGTACCCACCCGCATGATGTACAGCACGTGGCCTTGAGCTGCGATGAACTGGTGCTCGATGCCTCGACCAATCGCGTGACGGCGCACGGCAGGCTGCTGAACCTGCGCGGCGTCGAATATCGATTGCTCGAGTTCCTGATGTCCCACCGCGGCAGGACGTTCAATAGGACGCAGCTGCTGGCCCAGGTGTGGGGCGGCGACAGCGAAGTCGACGAACGCACCGTCGACGTCAACGTGCAGCGCCTGCGCAAGATCCTCACGGAGCCCGGCTATGAGGCCTACATCCAAACAGTGCGCGGTTTCGGCTACCGCTTCGCCGCTCCGACGGCCGTCCGGGTGGAATGAGTCTTAGTTCTCATTTCTACTGTTCCACGCGATGTTCCACGCCTAAGTTCCTTTTTTGTAAACAAATCTTCTTTCCCGAGTAACGACTTCGTAACAAGAAATCGCGATCTTGAAGGTCGACGCGAGGAATGGAGGACGAGGTATGCTCGAACGTAACGCCACATCGCCGCTGCGATTGCGGACGGTGTTCATCTCAGACATCCATCTGGGTTTCAAGGGCTGCAGCGCCGATTGGCTGCTCGATTTCCTGCACCACACCGAGATGGATACGCTGTTCCTGGTCGGCGACATCATCGACGTGTGGAGCATGAAGAAGAGCATGTACTGGCCCCAGTCGCACAACAATGTGGTGCGGACCATTTTGGGCAAGGCCAAGCGCGGCACCAAAGTGATTTTCGTTCCCGGCAATCACGATGAAGTGTTTCGCGAATTCGACGGCGCCGTGTTCGGCAATCTGGAAATTCACCGCGAGTACGTCCACCACGGTGCCGACGGCCGGCGCATGCTGGTCCTGCACGGCGACGAATTCGACAGCGTGGTGAAATGCAGTCCCTGGCTCGCGAAGCTCGGGAGCGACATTTACGACTTGCTGCTGGCGGCCAATCCCTACATCAACTGGGTGCGGCGCAAGTTCGGCCTGCCGCACTGGTCGCTGTCTTCCTACCTGAAGAACAAGGCCAAGACGGCGGTTCAATATATCGGCAGCTTCGAGGAAGCCGTCGCCCAGGCGGCGCGCAAGCGCGGCGTCGACACGGTGGTCTGCGGCCATATCCATCGCGCGGAAATGCGCGACATCGACGGAGTTCTCTACTGCAACGACGGCGATTGGGTGGAGAGCTGCACTTCGCTGGTCGAGGACATGAACGGACATTTGCGCCTGATCGATTGGCCCAAGCTGCGCGAGCAGGCGAGCCCCGAGAAACCCGTTGCGGTGCCCGTCGGCCAAGCCGCCTGAACGAGAGAGACATGAACCATAGTTGCGAAATGTGGAGCCGGCCCTGGCATGCCTTGCAGAAGAATCTCGCCGCAGGCCTCGGCGGGGATTTGCCAGAGTTTTCGGCGCCCGTCTTGAAAGCGATCGATGTGCGGGGCGTTGCCAAAGTGCAGGGCAGCGTCAAGATACGGGGCTTTGCCGTCCCCGCGAATTCCTGGCTGAGCCGGGTTCGGCACCCGACGCCGGCGGCGGCGCAAGTTCGGCAATAGCCCTTCAGGCTCGGGCGCCGCCACCGAGCCGTCGATTCCTCGGCCCTCGCTCAAGGCCTCACGGGCGAGACCTGCTTGTTTAAACGAACTGCCGCATAACTGTCCGCTAACCGTCATGTTGGCGAGGCAGCATCTGGACATAACCTTCGTCCAGGAGAAAAACCATGAGCAGTCTCGACTTCGATCTCGACAGCCGTATGAATAATCTGGAACAGGAGTGGCGCCTGGCGTACGAGTCCAGCATCGTGGCGCGCGCCGACTATCAGTCCTTGGCCGCAGGTCCCAAGACGGACGCCAAACTGCTCGATCTGGCGCGCGACCGTCTGGACCGTACTGAAGCGCTGAAGGCCAGGATCATGGCGAAAATTGAGCGCCTCGAAGACAGCCTGCTGGGCCACGACTGATATGAGCGATCGTTACATGGATCGGGACGCCGCGGCCAATCTGCTCGAGCGCCGCTGGTTTTCGTCGATCGCGGCGGCGCGGGCCATGCAGGCCGAATGCGAAGTACTGCGCGAAGTTCTGGAAACCGCCGAATTGGCCTGGCGGCGCGCGCGCACGAATTTGATGGAACTCGAATGCCTGCGCGACGCCTTGGGCGATCAACTGACGGAAATCGACGGTCAATACGACGGCGGGTATCCGGAACCCGAGTCCAAACCGGCGTACCGCAAGGTGATGTCGGCGGCGTAGCGCCCGACGTCGGCAGGGATGCTCGTGATCGTGCGGACACTATTGCTGCTTGCGGCACTTACCCTGCCGAAGGTGCTTTCCGCAGCGCCACTGTCCGCGGCCACCCACGCCAAGCTGGCTGCCGGAAAGTCCTCGTACGTCATAGTCCAGGTCGACGGTGCGGCCACCGATGCCGCTGCAAACGCCGAACGCAGCCGCCGCGGGCTCGCCCATGACGACGCGGCCATCCTCGCGCAGCGCGCGAAAGGCTATGCGGCGGTCAAGGCCCAGGTGGAGCTCGATGCGGGCGGACCCGATGCGGCCCGCGTGCTGGATTACGCCCATTTTCCCCTGGCAGTCTGGCGCATTGCCTCGCTGTCCGCGCTGACCCGCCTGGAATCGAACTCACGCGTCCGGGCGGTGCACGAAGATATCCCGCTGCACCCGGTGTCGGTGAGCGACTTAGGGTTCATCAATCAGCCGCAGGCCGCAGCGGAAGGCGCCACCGGGGCGGGCACCACGATCGCGGTCATCGATGGCGGCCTCGGCAGTAACTATACGGCGTATTCGGACTTCGGCACCTGTACCGCCGTCGATACGCCGGCCAGCACCTGCCGTGTGGTGTTCAACGTGGACCTGTACCCGGGGGCGTCGAGCGAGACCGTGCACGGCACCAACGTGTCCGCCATTGCGCTCGGCGTGGCGCCGGGCGCCAAGCTGGCGATGTTCGACGTTTTCAATGGCACTTCGGCGTCTTCCACCGACGTGCTGAATGCCATGAATACCGCGATTTCCGACCAGGCAACCTACAATATCGTTGCCATCAACCTGAGTTTGGGCGACGGCAGCAGCAATTCGAGCCAGTGCCCCGACAGCGTCTTTGCATCCGCCGTCGCGAGCGCCGGCAATGCCGGCATCATGACGGTCGCGGCGGCCGGCAACAGCGGGTCGAAGACCGGTCTGGGGAATCCCGCGTGCAGCCCCGGGGTGGTCTCGGTCGGCGCGGTCTACGATGCCTCGTATGGGGGCGTGGAATGGGAGGCTGCGGCCGATTCCGGCGGAGTGTGCACCGATGCCAGCGCGGCCGATCACGTCACTTGCTTCTCGCAGAGTGCCAGCTATCTATCGATGCTGGCGCCCGGAACCTTCGTCAATGCTCCGAACTCCTCGTTTCAGCAGTCAGGCACTTCGCAGGCCACGCCGCATGTCTCCGGGGCGGTCGCGGTGCTGCGCGCCCGCTACCCCGCCGAGAGCCTGGCGGAAACGCTGCAGCGATTACAATTGTCCGACATCCAGGATACGGACCCCGCCAACGGTCTCACCAAGCCGAGGCTCGACCTCTTGGCTGCCGTCAATCAAGGGACGATGCTGGCTCTGTCGGGCAGCGGCCCGACCCAGGCGACGCTGGGAGGCACGGCGACCTACAGCATTACGGTCACCGATTCCGGCCCGCTCGCCGCAACCGATGTCGTGGTGACCGACACGCTGCCGGCCGGTGCATCTCTGGTATCGAAGTCCGCCGGCTGCACCTCGAGCGGTTCCACGGTGACCTGCGCACTGGGATCTCTGGCCGCCGGCGGCCATGACACCGTCGTGCTGAACGTCAAGTGGACGGTGTCGGGAGCGGTGTACGACAGCGCGTCGGTCCGCAGCGATGAAGTCAACACGGCATCCGCGGCGGCACAGACCCTGGCCTTTGGCGCCGCCCCATCGGGGAATTCCACCGATGGTCCCCTTCCGCCCTGGAGCTACGGCCTGCTCGCGATCTCGATGGGGGTCATTGCGCGGCGGCGGCTCGGGCGGGCGGGGGCGCGAGTATGACTACGTCGACACAGGGATTTTGAGCGATTGGCGGGTGTTCGCATTGGGCCGACATACATCACCGCGCAGACGGAGCAGTCGCAGTTGCCGTGCCATTATTGTGTCGAGGTACTAGTGGCTATTTCCGGGCGGCGTCGAGAGGAGCGGGGAATTCGGAAAAGGCGTCGCGCACGCGCCGCGCCAGCAGAATATAGAGAAGGAAGTACGCATCCGCCGCGGCAGCGAGCAGCGACATCATGGCCTGATCGTCGATTTCCCCCTGCCGAATCAGCGAGATCAACGACAGAGCGAGGTCCATGCCAGCGGACACCACCAGTAAAATCCGCCCGTTCGCCCAGATCCAACGCACCGGCACGGAGGCATTTGGCACGCGCCTGCACAAGGCATAAAGAACACAGAGGGCAATTACAGAGGGGAGCAGCGTCTGCATGCTCCACAGCCCGTGAAACAAGGCGATGGCGTCCGCGTTGACGCCGGCAAAGGTGCCGATTCCCATGGCCGCCGGCAGCGTCACCGCTCTGCACAGGTAGAGAACGGCGAGCCATAGCAGCAGCGGCGGCTTCAGACACAGATAATTGTCGTAGCTGGATTCGCTGTAGGAGTTTTGGCTGTGGGAATGGCGGCGCATGCTGCGGATGTCAGGCGCTTGGGGCGTTGAATGAGGAAACGCCAGGCTATCCTCTGTAGATGACAAACCGGTGTCTCAAGAATGGATCATGTCAAACTGTCTTCCATGATCAGCGCATCAGCCGCATCAGCCGCATCAGCCGCATCGCCGCTCGCCTTCGCATTGAAATTCATTCTCTACTTTGCGCTGTTGTGCGGCGCGATCGAGGCCTCCCGCGGCTCTGCGTTCGAACGTTTCGTCGTTGAAAATATGATCTTGGTGCCGACGACGGCCCTGATCAATGCAGTGACTCCGGGGGAGCACGCGACTCTGGTCGGCCGGGTCATCTCATCGCCGGGCGCCAATTTGAATGTCACGCGCGGCTGTGAAGGCATCGAGATGTTCCTGCTCTTGGTCGCCGGCATCGGCGCCTTCCCGGCGAGTGGGAAGCGGCGAGCGCAGGGGTTGTTGTTCGGTTCGATCGTGGCCTATGCGCTCAGCGTCGCTCGGCTGATGGTACTGCACTACATCCTGCGTTACAGCCCGAGTGCGTGGGAAGCCTTGCATGGACTCGTGCTGCCCTTGGGGCCGATCATCGTCATGGCGCTCTTCTTCATGCGCTGGTCGGCGCGCGCCACGGGCTCCAGCGTGAATTCCGAAGTCCGTGCGACTTGAAATTCGCTGGACGCTCGCCGCCGCCCTGGCACTCACCCTCGGAGTTGCCTGCGCCGCGCCCTACGCGCGACTCGCCGCGCCTTATTACGCTGCCGTGGCTCGACTCCTCTCTCTGGGGCATCCCTGGACCATCGTTTCAGTCGCAGTGAAACCCGGCACCAAGAGTCCGAGCCCCGAATTGCAGCTCGTGGGCGATGTCCGGCGCCGGCCGGAGGATCCTCGGTACGCCGGCAGAATCATCAGCCACGTCCAGGTCGGCGAGGCGGTTGAAACGCCGGTCGTGTTCTGGACTTTGCTGTTGATGTGGCCCGCGAACTCAATGCGACAGCGCTTGATCCGTCTGGCCATCGGAATCCCTGTATTTCTAGGCGTGGAAGCGATCACCACAGGCATTCAGCTGATGCATTCCATGGCCGAGGTCTCTGCGATGTTGGCAGGAGAGATCAATCCGGTGACGCTTTGGGAGCGCTGGTCGCGATTTCTGGAAGGCGGCGGTCAATTCGTACTCGCCTGCGGGTTTGCGATTCTCGTTCTCGCTTCGACTAAGCGATCCAAGCCCGTCGCTGATGGGTGGTCATGACCGGGGCTCTTTTATTCGGTAGATTCAGTTGACATGGTTTACATGGTTGCTATACCATGCAACCTCATAGATAGGAGTCTTGGATGTCTGGTAACTCTGTCCGCATGCGCGCCCTTCGAGGGGCTGAAGCCTCAGCGTCTGATTTTGTATCAACGCTCGAGAAATTCACGTCACAGGTGTTCGAACAATCCGCATCTGCGATCCTGAGTCAACTCCCATCAGATCCGGTTAAGGTTCGAAAATTGTCGCGCAATTTGGCAACGGCATCGAGTGTACTGGAGGAAGTGCAACGCGCGCTCACGCATAAGCCGTCTTCAGAAATTAAGGCCCTCGCACCGACGGTACATGGTAGTCCTGCTCTCTTGAAATCGATCAAAATGCAGGAACTGCTGGACTCTAGCAATTTCACAAAGCGGCTAAATTGGACTCGACAAGCTCTGAGCAAGGCCTTGCGAGCCAATCGTGTATTCTTTCTAGAGGCCCGTGGTGACCGCTACTTTCCTGCTTTTTTTACAGACCCGCGACATGAGCGTAGGCATCTAGAGGCAGTGAGCCGTATGCTTGGTGATGTGCCAGGTGGCGGCAAGTGGCTTTTTTTCACAACCCCAAAGGGCTCTCTCTCGGGTCTGACTCCGATACAGGCTTTGGACAAAGGTCAACTCGCTGCAGTTAAAGCGGCAGCAGAACGCTTCACGCAGGCTTGATTTGTCAATGACGCATCGGCACCCTCAATTGGTCGATGGCATACGTTACGTCTCAAGACACTTGAACGACCGATACGCCATTGTTGTTTTTGATCGAGCACTGCCAAAAATAGGCACGGCGCGCTATACGCCGCTGCCAACAGCATCAGGTATTAACGAAGCTCTGGCTCTCCTGCATGTTTCCTTCCCTGTGTAATCCACGAATGAACTCACAGCCGCCCGCGAAATCTTTTGCCCAAGAACGCTGAGTTCCTGGGCTATAGCGGAAACCGCATCGAAACTCTATCACGCACAGATGACAGGTCGATGTCGAGGCGCACTGCCGGGCATACGCCGCCCCCGGGCCGGGCGAGCCTAGGTATCATGGGATTCCGAGCTGTGATGCATGTGAAGACGGTACGGGATCATGAATGGACCACTGAGCGCCGAGGAAAAATTCGCAGCCGCTTTTCGAGAGGGACTTGCCGCGCATCGACAGGGGCGATTGATCGTGGCCCGGGAGCTGTACAGGCAGGCACTGAGTGTCCGCCCGGAAAATTTTCAGGTATGGCATTTGCTCGGTTTGATCGAGATGCAAAACAACGATCCGGTGTCGGCCCTGGAACTGTTTCAGAAGGCGCTGGCGATCAATCCGCGCTGCGCTGAGGCGCACAACGACCTGGGCAGCGCACTGCTCATGACGGGGCGGTGCGAGGCGGCCATCGCGAGCTACCAGAGGGCAATTGAACTCAAGGACGACTACGCGGAGGCATTTTACAATCGCGGCAACGCCTTGCTCGATTTGCATCGCTATCAGAGGGCGATCGAGAGTTACGACGCGGCGGTAGCGATAAAGACGGACCACGCGCTTGCTTATGCCAACCGCGGACTCGCGCGCTCCTGCCTCAAACACTACGAGGCAGCCATCGCCGACTACGACCGGGCATTGGCGATTCAGCCGAACAACGCCGAGGCCCATTGTTTCCGCGGCAACGCGCTTCGCGATCTCGGGCGGCATCAAGCCGCGATCATCGATTATGACAAGGCCATCGAATACAACCCTCGTTTCGCGGAGGCCTATAACGGCCGCGGCTCAGCCTTTGCCAAGCTGAAGAATTTCCAGGCGGCGCTGAGCAGCTATGGCCAGGCCATCGACATTAACAATGATTTTTGCCATGCCTATTCGAACCGCGGCAATGTGTTCAAAGAACTCGGGCAATGGCAGGCGGCGCTCGACAACTACGATAAGGCGGTCGTGCTCAACCCCGGCTTTGCGGAAGCGCATTTCAATCGCGCGGACGTGTTGCGCCGCCTGATGCAATTCGACGCCGCCATGGCGGGCTACGACCGCGCCTTCGCCTTGAAGTCCGGATTTGCCGTTTCTGTTGGGTCAACGGTTGCATGCATCCATGCAAGTGTGCGCGTGGCGGACTGTGGAGGCGGACATTGCGGCCATGGCCGCGGGCATCGAGCGCGGCGAGCCGGTATCGCCGCCATTCGCGGTCCTAGGATTGACGGCCGACCCGGCGCTGCAAAGGGGCGCCGCCGAGATTTGGGTGCGCGAGCAGTGTCCGGCGGATCCATCCCTTGCGCCGATACCGAAATGGAATCGACACGACAGGATTCGGATCGGCTATTTCTCCCCGGACTTTCGCCGGCATCCCGTTGCATCGCTGACGGTCGAGCTGTTCGAATCGCATGACCGGTCCCGCTTCGAGGTCGCGGCCTTTTCCTATGGACCGGATACCCAGGACGACATGCGCAAGAGGCTGCAATTGGCCTTCGAGCGCTTCATCGACGTGCGTGACCGGTCCGATCAGGAGATTGCATTGCTGGCCCGGCGCATGGAATTGGACATCGCGGTGGATCTCGGCGGGTTCACCGAAGACTGTAGACCGGGAATACTGGCGCTGCGCGCCGCGCCGATCCAAATCGGCTACCTGGGCTATCCCGGCACTCTGGGGGCGCCCTACATGGATTATCTGATCGCCGACGCGATCATCGTGCCGCCCACGCATCGACGATATTACGCGGAAAAGATCCTCAGCTTGCACAGCTTTCAGCCGAATCCGTCGACCCGCCCAACTGGCCGAAAAGCTCCCGACCCGCGAGGAGTTGGGCCTTCCGCAGACGGGCTTCGTCTTTTGCTGCTTCAATACCCATTACAAGATTACCCCCGCCATGTTCCGCGTTTGGATGCGGATACTCGACAGAGTCCAAGGCAGCGTACTGTGGCTGCGCAGTGACAACGAGATCGCGATGGCGAATCTCAAACGAGAGGCCGCAGGCCCGCGGCGTCGCGGCCGACAGGCTGGTGTTCGCACCCCAATTGCCGTCCATGGAGGCGCACTTGGCGCGATACGGGGCCGCCGATTTATTCCTGGACACCTTTCCCTATGGGGCTCATACCACCGCCGGCGACGCGTTGTGGGCGGGATTGCCGGTGCTGACCTGCGCAGGCGACGCGTTTGCCAGCCGGGTCGGTGCGAGCCTGCTCAACGCCATCGAGATCCCGGAACTGATTACCACGACGCTGGAGCAATACGAAAGACTCGCCATCGAGTTGGCGGTTGACGTGCCGCGCTTGACGGAGATACGCCGGCGGCTGGCCGGCAACCGGCACACGGCGGCGTTGTTCGATATCTCGCGGTACACCCGTGATCTGGAGTCGGTCTATGCGAGGGTATATGACCGATATCAGGCGGGATTGCCGGCGGAACACCTGTAGATCAGCGGAATGAGCATTCCCGACACCGACCGATTGTTGGAGATTGCGGCCGAACAGCATCGCGTCGGCAATCTGGCCGACGCGCGGCGTTCCTATCAAGATATTCTGGCCGCGGATCCGCAATGCGCAGCGGCACTGTTCCGCGTCGGTCTATTGGAGTTGCGAGCGGGTCACGCGGGCGCGGCGTTGGCTTATATCACCCGGGCAAGCGCGGCCGCCCCCGGGGAGGCCACGTTTGAACTGTATCGAGGCCATACGCTACAGGCGCTCGAGCGCTGGAACGAGGCGGCTGACGCTTATCGCAGGGCATTGGACTTGGAGCCGAATTTCGCCGACGCCCAAATGGCTCTCGGCATCGTATCGCAGAGGAGTGGGCAACTCGCCGCGGCCGCCGCGGCTTATCGTCGGGCGTTGACGCTGAGGCCCGAGGATTCCCGCGTGTGGGGCAACTTGGGCACCGTGCTACGGGAACTGGGCGATATCGACGAATCCATCCGCTCGCTTAAGTCTGCAGTGGCCCTCGACCCCGGCATCGTGTCGTACGCCGTCAATCTGGGGGTCTCGCTGTGCCGCAAGCGCGACTTTTGCGCCGCTGAAACGCTGTTGCGCGACGCATTGAGGCGCGAGCCCAACCGCGCGGATGCCGCGCTGAATCTGGGAAGTGCCCTGCAGGGCCAAGGCCTCCCCCAAGACGCTCTCGAATATTTCAGGCGCGCGGTCGCGCTGCGCCCGAACTACGCGGAAGCGTGGAATGTGCTGGCCGACGCGTACAAGGCGCTCGGCGATTTCTCCTCAGCCATCGCGGCATGCGAATCGGCTATCGGCGCTCGACCGGATTTTGTGCCGGCGTTTGGCAACTTAGGGGCGCTTCTCTGCCTCCTGCGGCAGCATGACAAAGCGGAGGAAGTGCTGCGCCGGGGCTTGGGGATCGATCCGCGGAATAGCGCTCTGCACACCAATCTCGGCACCGTGCTCAAGGACATGGGCCGGTTGGATGAGGCGATAGAGTGCTACCGCAAGGCGCTCGAAACGGACCCCTCCAATTCAACCGCGCACAGCAATCTGGCTTACTCGTTGACCTTCCAGTCCTTGGACCCGGAACCCTTGCGGGCGGTGTGCGAGAATTGGAATGCCCGCGTGGCGGGAAACGTACCCACGCACACCACCCATCATCCCAAGAGTTCGCACAACCGACGGCTACGGATCGGCTATGTCTCGCCCGATTTTCGCGATCATTGCCAAAGTCTTTTTACATTGCCTCTGCTCGAGCGCCACGACCATGAGCTGTTCGAAATATTTTGCTATTCCACCGTGGAACAGCCGGACGATGTGACACGACGCATTGCGGCGCTGGCCGACGTATGGCGGGAAGTAAGGCTGCTCGACGATGCCGTATTGTCGGAACTCATCCGCGAGGATGGCATCGACATCTTGGTGGATCTCACCATGCACATGGCCAACGGGCGGCCCCTGGTGTTCGCCCGCAAACCGGCGCCCATTCAAATCGCGTGGCTCGCCTATCCCGGTACCACCGGGATCGACGCCATGGATTACCGCCTCAGCGATCCGCGATTGGACCCGGAGGGGTTCGATCGCTATTACAGCGAGCGCACGCTGCGCCTGCCCGATACGTTCTGGTGCTACGATCCCATGGCCGACCAGCCCCTCAATGCACTGCCTGCGATCGAGCGCGGGTATCCGACTTTCGGATGTTTGAACAACCCCTGCAAAGTGACCGACACCACGCTCAAGCTCTGGAGCGAGGTCATGCGCGCGCTGCCCAGCGCGCGGCTGCGTCTGCTGTCGCCCGGCGGGCAGTACGCAGGGCGTCTATTGGGGCGCCTCGAGACCCACGGCATCGCGTCCTCGCGGGTCGACCTGGTGGAGTTTCAACCCCGGGCGCAATATCTGCGCGCCTATCTCGACATCGATCTTGCACTCGACACATTGCCCTACAATGGACATACCACCAGTCTCGACGCCCTATGGATGGGGGTGCCCGTGGTCACGCGGGTGGGACGAACCTGCGTGGGCCGCGGCGGCTTGAGCCAGTTGTTCCACGTCGATCTTCTCGAGTTGGCCGCGGAGTCCGACGCTGGCTTTGTGAACGCCGCGGTGGCCTTGGCCAATGATTGGCCGCGCCTTGCCGCGCTTCGCCAAACGCTGCGCCCGCGGCTCGAGCGCTCAGCGCTGATGGATGGGCCGCGCTTCGCGCGGAATATGGAAGAGGTCTATCGGCGGGTATGGGTGAAGTATTGCGGCGACTCGGCCGCTACCCTCTGAGGGCCGCCGGCGGCCACGATGGGTTAAAGCAAAAGCCGCTGGAGATCACCGCGCAGCTGTTCCACCACGGCGTCCCAGTCTCCGGGATTGGCTTGCCGATAAAGCCTCGCCGTCGGATACCAGGGGCTGTCGGCGCGATCCAATAACCAGCGCCAGCAGGTATCGAAGCGATTCAAGATCCACACGGGCTTGCCCAGGGCGCCCGCCAAATGGGCCGTGGACGTATCGACCGAGATGACCAGATCCAATTGCTCGATCAACGCCGCCGTATCCGCGAAGTCATCGAGTTCGCCGGCACAGTCGATGGGCGGCGGGCCCTCCCAGTCGTGGGCATTCAATTGCGCCAGCTCCGACTCGGCCGGCTGGCCTTTCTGCAAGCTGTAATATTCAATGCCGGAATTACTGAGCGGAGCGAGCTTCGCCAACGGGATATTGCGGCGACTGTTGACGGACCAGACCTCGGGTTGATCGGGCCTGAATCCGCCCGACCACACCAGGCCCACTCGAGGCTTGCCTCGCTCGCCCAATTTGCCTCGCCAATAGCCTCGGCGCTCGGCATCGACGGTGAGGTAGGGTACCTCCGCCGGGACGGTGGCCAGGGTGGTGCCAAACGCCAGCGCCAGGCTCATCAGGGGACAGTGATAATCAAAATGGGGCAGGGTGGTGCCGCGCGAAATGAGTTGGGCGACGCCCTTAAGTCCGGCGAGCAATTGCATCAACGGACCGGGTACTTCAAAAATCACCTTCGCACCCCCGCTCGCCAACAGCGGGACATAGCGGCAGAATTGAATGGTATCTCCGAGCCCCTGCTCGCTATGAATCAGGAGGGTCCTGCCCTAAAGGTTCCAATTTCCCGCGGCGTAACACTGACTAGCCTGGCGTAATTTGTAATCAAACGTTCTCATGATCTTCTTAAACTACCACTCCAAACTCCTTGCGGGTATGAAGGTGGAAAAGCACCACAATTTATCCATCGTACTGACGATGATGGTCAGCTTTACTCTGACATTCGCATACCTGTACCGGCAGCGCATTGTGGTGCAGCGGGTGACGGAACCGGAGCCGCAAAGTGCCGTCATCGCCGCACCCGTTCCCGCTCCCGCGTGAAAAGACGGCGCAGTCGGCGCCGGCGATTTCACGAAATACCGCAATTTCACCGGAAAAAGGCGCGATTCATGCCGCGCCGGCGGTGGAAGCAACGCCGTCCGGCGGCGCGGACGACGCGCCGCTCCCAGTCATATTCAGCCTGAATACCAAGCCCGTCACCATAAACGACGATGAAGGCCCGTCGCGGCGCGAGATTCAACCGGATGGAATCCTCCTCAATTCCTCCGATAAGCGGATTCCCCTCACGGTCGTCGAAGTCAATTTGCCCACGATGGAGACCACGCAGGCCCAGCTGGTGCTGCAGCCGAATGGCGCAATGCATTTCGGCCGGGATTGGGGACTGAAGATGGTGTCCGGGGATCAACTGACTCTACGTGCGGCCGGCTATCAGGATCTCACCAAAACCATACCCTGACTCAACTCAGCAACACCCGCGAGAGTGCGTCGATGGCGCTGAGGTCGCCGTAGGCACCTTTCTCGGCGAGCTGCAACCGGCGGCGCATCCGGGTTCGATACGCGACGTCCTCGGCCAGCGTCACCGCGATGTCCACATAGTGCGTCTTGGTTGCGGCGATCAATTCCGGCATTCCCAGTCTGCGCAAGATGCCGCTGCCCAATCGGCCGCGCATGAACCGGCCTTCCAGGGTCACAACCGGCAGGTGCACCTGCACGGCCTGCATGACGGTGTTGAATCCCGAGAAGCCGATGGTGTCCAGATACACGTCGGCCTGGCGCATGAGACCGAGAAACGCCGCTCGCGGCAGCCATGGCACCCAAATCAGGAATTGTGCCGGCTCGAGGGCCGCAAGGCGGAACGCCGCCGCCATCCTCGCGTGCAGTCGTCTGCTGAGTTCGGCTTTGTCATGCTTGAAGAAGACGAAGGCGCAGCGCCCGAGACGGCGAGCGATGTCGACCAGCACCTCATCGTCCTGCGGGCGATATTTGAACGGGGTCCCGGGACAAATGAATACGGGAACGTCGCCGGGAATTCCGTATTGCGCGATATCCACCGAAGCCGGCGTGATGGCATGGGGTTGGTAATGAACACCCAGGTTGGGCAGACGGATGAGCTGCTCGGTATAGTGATCGTCCGCGTCCGGCGGCTCGAAGCCGTCGGCGGAGAGATAATAATCGATGGTCGGCATTCCGGTGGTTTCGGGATGCCCCCAGGAGGCGAATTGACGGGGAGCGAGCCTGAGCGTGGCCAGCGCCAGGGTGTCCGCGTCCATGCCCACCTCGGGGAACATCAACGCATCCAATTGCCGGTCTTCGATCAGCGTGGCCCAGTCGGCCACGGTCCTCGGTTCTTGGTCGAAGTGATCCACGTCGGCCCTGGCCATTTGGGTCACGGCATCGCGCTTGCTCCCCAGGCTGAAGACATGGATCTCAAACCGCCTACGGTCGAGGCATCGCAGCCAGCCTTGCACGAGGGCGGCAAACACCGAGTGCTCGAAGACATGCGCGGAAGCGATCCCCAACCGACAGCGCGGACTCATGGCATCCGTCCGCGGTGGAGCGTATCGAGGCGTATCCGTTTGTCCAATGCGCGACAGCTGGGAATGGCTGGCACGACGGTAACGTTGCAGCAGCGATTTGTTCGATTGCTCTTGGTAGCTCAGGTAGAAGAACGATTGCCTCGCCACCGACCAGGCATCGCCGGAATCCAGGCGGTGTGTCCCAAGCCATTGCTCGAACGCCGACAGTTCGCTGTCGAAGGCCGCACGCGCAGCGTCGGACTCATCCTGCGAGAGCGGGATGCGGGGGATGAGCGCGGCCAGCAGGCCGGTGCGAGCCGAGACGCAGCCGGGGTCCAAGGACAAGGCCCGACGATAACTGCTGACCGCGGTGCGGCTGATCGCCCAAGTTTTGATGAATGATCGCCCGGGTGCGCCAGCCCTCGACATACCCGGGGTCCAAGGCGAGCGCGCGCTCGATCCAGGGCAGCGCATCCAAGGGGCGATTGAGCTGGGTCAGGGCGGCCGCTTTGATGTTCAGGGCTTCGGTATATCCCTCGCGGCATCGCAGCGCCTCATCCGCGAACCGCAGCGCGTCCTCCGCGCGCTCGAGCGACATCAGCAGCGACGCCTTGCGGGCCAGGGTCGTCGCGTCGTGCGGACGCAGCCTGATGCTGGTGTCGAAGCTGTCGAGCGCGGCGTCCGTAGCGTTTGAGCTGGCTCAACACCGCGCCGCGCTGCGCCCACACATCGGCGCTCGACGGGAACCGGGTCCGCGCCTCCTCGAGAGTTTGCAAGGCCTGCGCCAGCTCACCCGTGCGTTCGAAGGCGATACTCAAGTTAACCCACGCTTCGACCAAGGCTGCGTCCAGGGCGATGGCTCGCTGCAGCGGTGCGATCGCCCTTGCAAACTCGCCGCCCGCGATTAACGCCTGCCCCAGGTTGTTATAGCCGATGGAGTAGTCGGGATTGAGACTCAACGCGCGTTCGAAGTGGCGAATGGCCTCGGGTACCTTGCCGGTTCGCAGCAGAGCCTGACCCAAATTATTGTGCGCGCGGACATTGTCGGGCTCGATGTCCAGCGCCTGCTGCAGGGCTTTCGCGGCGTCGATCGCGTTGCCCGCCGACAAAAGCGCACCGCCCAGCCGGCGAAGATTGGCGGCGTCGCTCTGGCCGCAGTACCGCCAGGCGCGACAGGCTCTCGATCGCCGCGGGCACTTTGCCGATCGCCAGCTGGATTTCACCCAGTAATTCCAAGGCGCCGCCATCATTCCCGACAGCGCAAGAAAATGTTGGCAGGCCGCCTCAGCCTCGCGCAGTTGCCCGCGCCGGTACAGTTCCACGGTATGTGCAAGTGCCTGCATCACAGCCATGGTAGAGGGCAATCATTGCAGATCAAGGACTGCGACTCGCTTCACAGTACGTGATGAGCACGACTCGAATACGAGACGTACTCATAACGTATGACATACGTCGTCTGTCGACGACGCTCGGCACAGCAATCGAATATCTAAAGCCCCTTTTGTGTGAAAACGTTCACATTTCCATCACCGTGATGCCACACGGTCGCATCACCATACCGCCCAAGTTGACTGCAGACCGCAATCGTCCCCCAGCGTCTCAACGCCACCGCGGGATGTACGTGAGGAAGTTGCGCAACCGATTTTTGTTTTGATCTTAACCACGCAGGGAGTTTTCTATGAATCCGATTGTCAAGGCCAGTATTGCCGCCGCGATGACGCTCGGCGCCGTATCCGCCCACGCCGCCTTCGCGGTGCCCTCTACTTCCAGCCCCGGTGACCTGATCCTGTTCGCGGACGTCGCTGAACAGCAACGGCGTCATCGTCGGCTCGTATGCCGGCGATACCGGCGTCACGGTGCTCGGCACTCAAGCCGCCATCTCCGCCAATCAAACCGCGTCCATGAACGATGGCACGGGCAACCTTGCCTCGCTGCTCGCCCTGGACACCGGCACCAACACGCTCAATTGGTCCATTCAAGGTGGCGGCCAAGTGAGCGGCGCCGATGGTGAATTGGCCGACGTCGGTGCCTCGCAATTCGTCACCACACGACCAACAACAACACCGGTCAGATGGGCGCTCCGTCCGAGCGGTGTGCTTGATACGTGGAACGGAATTGACCAAGACCACGAGTGCTTTGAACACGAACGCAGGCAACCCCCAAAATTTGGCAAGCGGCCCAAGTTCTGTGTTCGGCACCGCGACTGCCTCCGCCGGCATTTTTGACAGCACCACCATCTCCGCCAACCCGGCGAACTGGTACCTGGCTGGCGGTGCGACCGGCGTCAGCGGCCTCGGCACTGCGTGGAACCTCTACGGAGTCACCGGCACCGCCAATCCGAGCGGTGGCCGGTCCCGTCGCGCTGAGTCTTTTGGGTACCGCCACGTTGACGGCCAATGGCGTCACCTTCGCCGCCGCGAGCTCGACCCCGGTGCCGCTCCCGGCCGCGATCTGGCTGTTGGGCAGTGGCTTGCTGGGTCTCGCCGGCGTGGGCCGCCGCAAGGCCGTCGTCCCGACTGCGGTCTGAACCAAGTTCTTTACCTAGGAGTCTTTAAATGAATTGCAATACCAACCTCCGCACGGCCATCGCGGCCGTGCTCGGAACGGTGTCGGTCTCCGGACTGGCCTATGCCAACGATGTCCCTCCCACCCTGGCCGATGCAGCCAGCAGCTCTGCCGTGTCGCTGTACGTTGCCGGTTCCTCGGCGGCGAAGAAGGCGGTTCTCGGCGCGCTGGAAACCAATCTCTGCGGTGGCGTCGCCAACGCACTGGTCGTATCGAGCGTGGGCAACACCAACTTCGGTGCCGTCTCCTGCACGCCGGCCTCCGGCGTTGCCGGTGCCGATGGCAACACCTACTACACGGTTTACTATCGCTTCGAAGGCGGCTCGGTCACGGGCGCTCTGCCCTTGGTCAATAACGACCTCGTCGAGACCCTGGATCTGATCCCTGACCAGCTTCATCACCTGCACCTCCGGCGTCTGCAACGCGACGGTCAACGGCTCCAGCTCCGCCAATGGCACGACGGACACCTTCACCGGTGCCGTGAGCGAGAAGAGCGTGCAACTGGGCATCATGGACGTCGAGCCGAGCGCTCTCGCCACGGCCAACAATTACCCGACGGCGTATTCCACCACTGCCTGGGGTCCGCAAAACCAGGCCGGACTGTCCACCCTGCAGGCTGCCGGCTTGTTGGACGAGGTGTACGGCATCTTCGTGAACGGCTCGACCATCGAGAGCGGCATGAGTCTCAGCAGCGAAATGCTGACGTCCATCATGACCAAGAAAGTCACCAACTGGACCAAGGTCACCGACACGACGGGCAATCAGGTTGCCACCGTGTCCACGCCCATCGTGATCGTGAATCGTGAACAAGGTTCGGGCAGCCGCACCGCCACCGATCTTCTGATCGTGGGCGACACCTGTCAGACCCTGCAGACACTGGGTATCAAGGAACCCGCCGGGACCACGGACTACTTCTCGACGGGCGACGTGTTGAATGCCGCGAGCTCGACCAACGGCTCCATCACCTACGCGACGATCGACAATTCACCGGTGGGCGCCAATCAGCAGGTCATCAGCATCAATGGTTGGCCCGCGCGAACACCAACGCCGCCATCGGCCTGTACCCGTTCTGGGTGGAAGCCACGGTTGCGCTCAATCCGAACAACACTCTGTCGGCGGCGCAGACCAATTTGGTGACCTACATCACCACCACGTTGCAGTCCATTGCGACGGCGCCGCATATCGCAGACATCAATGCGATTCCCAACATTGCCGGCAACGTTGCCCACATCGACGTGGCAACCAATGCCAATACGGCGACTGGCTCGCTGACGGGACTGGGTAGCACACCCATCTACACCAACCCCTTCACGCGTAACCAGACCACCTGCAGCGTACCGCAGTACTCCGCGGCCACGCCGTAAGCGACATCCTGCCCTTCAGGTGCAACGCCTGAAGCTAAAGATGGTAAAAAGACTGGCCTCCCGCACGGGAGGCCAGTTCTATTTTGGGATGACAACTAATTCGTACGCGGATTGCCGAGTGTATGTCGAATAATTCTTGCGCCACCGCGGCGCTTTTGGCGTTGGGGTTGAGCCTTTCGTGGTCCTCTCGGGGAGCACAGGCCGCCTCGCCGGACGCCAATACCACCCCTCCGGGCTCCGCGGCTTCTCAATCCGCCGCTGCGGCTCAACCCGTACAGCATTTCGACGTGAATGAATATCGCGTCGTGGGCAATTCGGCTCTGCCCGGCAGAGACATCGAGCGGTTGCTGTATCCGCTGCTCGGACCGAACAAGACGTTTGCCGACGTCGAAGCGGCGCGCACCGCCTTGGAGAAGCTGTATCACGACCAGGGCTACGGGGCTTCTTTCGTCGATATTCCCCCGCAAACCGTGGATGAGGGCATCGTCCGCTTGCGGGTCACGGAAGGACGGATCGAGCGCACGCAGATCACTGGCGCACATTACTTCCCGGAACGGGACGTCATGGCGAAACTGCCGGCCGCCACGCCGGGCACGGTGCTGCAAATCTCGAAACTGCAGAGTGAATTGACGGCGGTCAACAACGACACGGCGGATCGTTCGGTGGTCCCCGTGTTGAAGGCCGGTTCCGCCCCGGGGACCGTGGACATCGCTCTGCAAGTCAACGACACCTTGCCGCTGCACGGCAGCCTCGAGGTCAATAATCAAGCCACCATCGACACCCGGGAATTGCGTTCGATCGCCAGCGTGAGCTACGGGGATATGTTCGGGCGGCTGGACAATTTCGCCTTGCAGTATCAATTCACGCCGCAGTTGTTCGACCAGGTCCGGGTCTTTGCGGCCAACTACGTCATGCATGCATTCGACTCTGGATTGCAACCCTCGTTTACCTTCATCGACTCCAACAGCAACGTGCCCGGCTGCGGGCACGTCGGGGGTGCTCGGCATCGGTGAAATTTCCAGCGCCAAATTGGCCTACCCTGCTATTGACCACGCCGAATTCGCTGCAATCGGTGAGTATCGGCGCGGACTACAAGCATTTTCGCAATACCATCAACCAGAACGATGCCACCGCTCTGGTGACGCCGATAACCTACATGAACCTATCGGCCGAGTACGACGGCTTCTGGAAGACGGATCGATTCTCGACCACCTTGAGTTTGTCCGCCGACGCCGGGCCGCGCGGCCTGGTCAACAACTCCACCACCTTTGCCAACGATCGCTACAAGGGTCGAGGCGAATTACTTTTACCTGCGCTGGGACTTGGCCACGGTCATCAAGTTGCCGGCGGATTTCAATCTGCGCTTGCGCACTGCCGGCCAGGGGGCCACGGAACCGCTGATCACCAACGAGGATTATTCCATCGCCGGCATCGACGGAGTGAGGGGCTATCTCGAAGCGGAGGAACTGGGCGACAAGGCCGTGAAAGGCACCATTCAACTGACCTCGCCCGGCTGGCGCCATGGCACGCACGTCTTGGGCGATGTGTACGGATTCTACGACGCGGCCAGCATGACGGTGATCGACCCCTTGGCCGGGGAACTCGCCGGCATCACCTTGCACAGCTGGGGAATCGGCCTGGATCTATTGCCCGGCGAGAAAGTAACGGGATCGGTGGCCTGGGCCAAGGCCTTGGATGCGGCCAGCGTCACCAAGGCGGGTTCTTCGCGGGCCTTGTTCTTGCTGCGCGGATCCTTTTGATACCCCCGCGCCAAGACAATGTCACATTGCGTGGATAAATTGCTGGGGCGATTGGCGTACGGAGCATTTTTCATGAGACGGAGCGGACTCAGCCTACCTCTGTACGCGGCATGCCTGCAGGGTGCCAACGCGCTGGCTGCGAACGTCTTGCCGGTGCCCTGTCAGCCCGGTGCCTGCGGCACGGGCACTTCTTTCGTGGCCACCAGCCCCACCAATGCCGCGACCGCCGTGCAATCCGGCAATACCCTGACGGTGCATCAAACCAGCAACGATGTGACGCTCAACTGGGCCACCTTCAACGTGGGCACCGGCGACAAAGTGGTGTTTCAACAGCCGGCCAGTACGTCGATCGCCCTGAATCGAATCTACCAATCCAATCCCAGCAGCATCTTCGGCACGCTGACGGCCAATGGCCAGATCTACTTGATCAACGCCAATGGCTTTATATTTGGCGCCACCTCGACGCTGAACGTCGCGGGCATCATCGCCTCCTCTCTGAACATCACCGACAAGACCTTTGCCGCCGGTATCCTCTCGCCGCTGCTCAACAATACCGGCACCAGTGCCGCGGCCTTGGAGCAATTCACAGGTAGTTCCCAGAACTTCGCCACGGATACCGGCGCGGGCATCACCAACACCGGCGTCATTACCGTGCAGAGCGGTGCCCAGCTGACCGCGGCCGACGGCGGGCGGCTGTTGCTGGCGGCTCCGACCGTGCAGAACGCGGGCACCTTGACCGCTCCCGATGGGCAAATCGTGCTGGCAGCCGGGCAACGCGCCTATCTTCAGGCGAGCACCGATCCCTCGGTGCGGGGGTTGTTGGTGGAAGTGGATGGGGGTACCCCGGCGGCTGCTCAATTGGCCGCCAACACGGTCACCAATCAAGCGACGGGACTGCTCTCGGCACCCCGCGGCAATATCACGCTGGTAGGGCTTGCGGTCAATCAGGAGGGGAGAATTTCCGCCACCACCTCCGTGGCGGCGAATGGCTCCATCGTTCTCGAGGCCGCCGATCAAGCGGTGGTCCAGGGCACCACCCCCCTCTCCGCTTCACAGGGCGGCACACTGACCATCGGGAGCAGCAGCGACATCAGCATTTTGCCGGAGTACACCGATACCGCCACCGCGGTTGCGGCGCAAGCGCAATTGCAATCCACCATCAAAATGGACGGCGAAGAAGTGCTCCTGCATGGCGGGACCATCACCGCGCCAAGCGGGGTGTTGACGGTCACCGCCGAGGCCGATCCCAACACCGGCGTTACTACCGGCGGCAGTACCCAGGCGCGCATTCGCATAGACGCCGGGACCAGCATCAACTTGGCCGGAACCGACGCCGTGTTGCCCATGGATGCCAACCTCGTCACGGTGCAATTGCGCTCCAATGAATTTGCCGATGATCCCTCCCAGCGCAACGGCGCATTGCAGGCGCAGACGGTCACGGTGGACATGCGTGCCGACGGCGGCCTGGGTACGCCGATTGCCGATGTGGCCTCGGCGATCGCCGCGGTGGGACAGACTATCGCACAGCGCACCGAAGCCGGGGGGGCCGCGACGTTTCAATCCACCGGCGATGTGGTATTCAATCCGGGCGCATCCATCGATGTATCCGGCGGCGCCACCACGTATCAAGCCGGCACCATTCAGACCACCACGCTGATCGGGGCCAACGGCAAGCTCTACAATATCGGCAGCGCGAGCCCGCTGCAGACCTACACCGGCTTGATCAATCCCACCTTGACGCAGACCTACGATAAGTGGGGCGTCCAGGAAGTCGTGCCCACCCCGGGCTTGAGCCAGTATCAGTCTTCTTATCAGCAGGGTGCGGCCGCGGGAACCATTCAATTCGCCGCGCCCAGCATGGCGCTCGACGGCTCCCTTCAAGCGACGGCCGTCAACGGTCCCTATCAGCGCGGACCCATCGTCGCGCCGACCCAAGCCAACATCAACTCCGGCGAGTGGGCTGTACGGCGATGCGGTGCCGGGCGGAACCTTGATGATCGGCGGCTCCGGCATCCACGTTGGCGGCACCAATCAGTCGCCGTACGACTACCTCTCCCCGGCCGTCACGATCACTGCCGATCCCACGCCGGTGGTGGTCGCCGACAACGCGATTTTGCCGCCGCAGACCCTGCAATTGCCCGCCGCGTATTTGACCAGCGATGGCATGACGAACACGCAAATCAATTCCAACACCACCTTCAACCTTCCGGCCGGTCTGCCCTTGAAACTGCCGGCGGGCGTCACCTTGCAAGTCACGGCATCGCGTATCGATATCGACTCCAGCATTACCGACTGGGCGGGCACCCTAGCGTTTCAAACGGCCTTTACCATCGCCGATCAAAATCCCTTCGATCCCACGCTGACGGGGACTCCGCGACTGGGTATCGGCGTCGGCAACAACGTCGAGTTCAACGTCAGCGGACAATGGACCAACGATTCGCAGGCGGCCGGTGGATTGGGCACTCAGCCCACGCTGCAAAACGGCGGCTCCGTCAGCCTGCAATTGACGCAACCCGGCAACGAGCTGTCCCTGGGTAACAATGTGTCACTGGTGGCCAATGGCGGGGCCTGGCTGCAAACCGGCAACACCCTGGTTTACGGCAAGGGCGGCAGCATCGATCTCGACGCCAGCCCGGCGTATGCCGCACTTGAGATCGGCCAGTCGGATAACTTGGCGGCCTTCGGCGCCGGAACGGCGGCGGGCGGCAATTTCACTCTCAGCGCTCCGCGCATCAACATTTCGCAGGGCAATGGGACTTCTTGGACTACGGCGCAACTCGTCGATGATCTGCAATCAGCGGATAACACGCCGGGAGCGTCGCTGGACGTTTACGCGCCCTTGTTTTCGAACTATGGATTCTCGTCGATTTCGCTCATCGCCACCGGAGCGGTGCAACCCACTGCCGCCACAGAAGATGAACTGACGGTCGACTCCGGAACTTCCATCATCGCGCAGGCGCGTTCGCTGCAATTGCAGCCGGGTTATCAAACGGCGGTGAGCGGCGGTACCATCGCGGGGTTCTCGAAGCAGATCGTCCAACCTCCTTATATGCGGCCGACCACCAGCGTCTCGCTGCAGGTGCTGCGGGAAGCGGACGATTGGCCATTGGACGGCACAGGTTATGGGACCATCGATTTGCAGCGGGGCGCTTCCATTCAAACGGACCCCGGCGCCACGATCAACATCCAGGGCGAAGGCAGCATCTCCATCGACGGTACTCTGAGCGCGCCGGGCGGCGATGTGACGGTGCAGGTGCTCTCGCCCAGCAGCTACAACTCGAGTACGGCGGGCATTTTCGACCCCGGATATGTCGCCGACTTGGGGATTACCCTGGGTTCGGCGGCCGTCATCGACGTCAGCGCCGGCGCCCCCGTCATGACGCCGAACAGCCAAAATTTGTTACTGGGCACTCTGCTGTCCGGCGGGACGGTGGACATCAATGCGCAGCGCGGCACCGTGCTGACGAATGCGGGATCGATGATCGATTTCTCCGGCACGTCGGCCGTTCTGGATATTGCCAATACCGGGACGGCCGGAGGCTACACCCGGGAAACCGTGGCCACGCCCAGGCGGATCGCTGACCATCGGTTCGGTGGAATCGATCGATCTTCTGGGGGCAATGACTGGCAAAGCCGGCGTGGGTAATAGCGGTGCGGCCGCGGCCGGATCGCTGGAGATCGATCTCATTCGCTCCGTGACCATCAATGGCCAGCCCGACGTAGGCGGTACCATGCAGCTCAGCCTGCTGGGGACCACGGCCGGTTTATCCCCGGTTCTCACCGTGGATTCCGGCACCGTCGGTGTGGCACAAATCGCCAACTCGGGGATCGACTCATTGACCTTGGTCGCCGGCGGCCAAACGCCCGGCGACATCGACATACAAACGGGACAGGCCTTGTCGCTCGGCCGCCAGATCGTGCTCGAATCTCAGAGCATCACGGTCGCCAACGGCATTTCCGCCAGCCTCAGCGCTCCCTATGTGTCGATCGGCAATCCGGCCACCGCATCGAGCGGCAGCACCGCACCGCAGACGCTCAGCGGCGGCACCGGCCAGCTCAGCGTATCTGCGGAGCAAATGAATCTCGAGGGCAATTTCGCCTTGCAGGGCATTGCCAATGCCACCTGACCAGTCAGGGCGATGTGCAACTGCAAGGCGTGCCCATTACCGCAGGGCCAGGAAGAGACGGGCACTTTGCTGACGACGGGCAATCTCACCATCAACGCGGCCCGGGTCTATCCCGACACCTATACTGATTTCACGATCAACTCCGTCGATGCCAGCACCACGCCCACGGGTGCGCCGGCATCGAGCGGTACACTGATCATCGGTCAGACCACCCCGTCGCCGGGGACGCCGCTCTCGGCGGGCAGCGTGCTCAATCTACACGCGGCCAATGTCGTGATCAGCGGTACGGTGCTGGCGCCATTCGGCACGATCAATCTGAGCGCGGACGATTCACTGACCTTGGCCGGCGGGAGCCTGGTGTCCGTCAGCGGTGCCGGCCTGGAAGTGCCTTATGGACAGACCCAGGAGAACGGCACCCAATGGTTTTACTCGACAGTGGGCAGCCCCGATACGCCCGTGACCGGCGTACCCACCAAGCAAGTGAATCTCACCGCGCCGGCGATTTCCGTGCAGCACTCGGCCACCATCAATCTCCAAGGCGGCGGCGATCTATACGCTTATGAATGGGTTCCGGGCACGGGCGGCAGCTATGACATGCTGGCGAATGCGGCAGCCTCCGGCGCGCCGGGCAGCACGAATTACACCCCGGCGACCGGAAGTTATGCGGGCTACTACGCCATTCTGCCGGCCGCCAGGGGTCAAGCGGGGCCTTACGATCCCCAGGAGTCCGGCACGTCGATCCCCTCGCAGACGGTCTATCTGAGTGGCGGCGCGGGACTCGCCGCCGGATTTTATGCGCTGTTGCCGGCGCGCTATGCACTCGAGCCGGGTGCCGACCTAATCCAAATCCAGCCGATCTATACCAGTGCCAACGGCGGTCAAATCGCGGCGCTGCCGAACGGCACACCCATCGTCGCCGGATACTTAAGTTCCGGCACCACGGGTCTGCATACCAGTCCCACGGTGACCGAGTACGAGGGCTTCGCAATTTACCCCGGCAGCTACGCCCAGCTATTGGCGGCCTACACCATCAGCGATGCGTCGACGTATTTCGGTGCGCAGGCAACCGAGGCGGGAACCGGGCCGGTGGCCGAGCCCGCCGATGCGGGCACCTTGAGCTTCATCGTCGCGCAATCATTGAACAACTCCTTCAGCTTGCAGGGCAGCGTGCTGACCGCGGCCGCCACCGGCGGACGCGGTGCTTTGGTGAACATCAGTGCGCCGAACTTGGAAGTCACCTCCGGATTCCAGGAAGCCATGAGCGGCTTCTTGCCGGTCTCGGGTTCGGTGTTGCAAAGCTGGAACGCCAGCGCCATCACCTTGGGCGGCACGAGCAGCCAGAGCACCGGCCCCACCGGTACTCTCGACCTGAATGTGGCGGTGGCCGCCAATAACGTCATCGTCGATTCCGGCGTGAATCTGACGGCGGATCAAATCCTGTTGGTGGCCCAGCAGTCGATCGACGTGAGTTCAGGTGCATCGCTGTCCTCGACCTCCGGCAAGGCGGGAAAGGTGCTGAGCACTCTGCCGTCGATCGAGACGGTGACCTTGACCAACGCGAATAGCGCCTACCCTCAAGCCTTGCCGCAGGCGGCGCTGCTCGCGGTCTCGGATCTGGCGACTGCCGGAGGTTGCGCGGTCGGGTCCCGTGGTCAACGGCGCGACGATTGTTCTGGCGCCCAATTCGGCGTTGAATTCGGGCGGCGCCCTGGCGGTGGACGCGCCGGGTTCCATTGCGCTGGCCGGTGCCTTGAACGGTAAGGGCGCGAGCTGGTCCTTGAGTTCGGACGGCGTGGCGTTCGTGGGCTCGGGGCCGCTGCCGGCGGCCGACACCGATACGCTGAATCTCTCCCCCAGCATCGCGTCGGACTTGCAAAAGGCCGGCGCCGTCAGCATCACCAGTCAGGGGAACATCGATGTGTTCACGCCGGTGCTGCTGGGCGCCACCGGCGCCTCGGCGACACCCAGCTTGAGCTCACTCACGCTGAATGCCGCGGCGATTAACAATCAGGCCAATGGAAATTCCGTGTTCGGCGCGGCGAATCTCACGCTGTCCGGGGAGAATACCTCAGGCGCCGCTGCGCCCACCGCCGGTGCCGGCAGCCTGACTCTGGTGGCGAACACGCTGAACCTCCAGGGCAATTCGCTGGTCGCGGCGGGAAGTACCGCGTCTCCCGTGCCGACTCCGCTGTCCATCGACGGGTTCGCGAACACGCTAATTCAAGTAGCGGGCGCGGTGCAGTCTTCGGCCAGTGTCTATAACTACACTTCCGGCGGCATCATTGCCTCCACGTCCTGGGATACGGGAGGACTCAGTGTCGGCGGCAAATTGACCATCAACGCGGCGCAATTGAACCCCGGCGCAGGGTCGCAGAACAGCATCAGCAGCACGGGCACACTCACCTTGGGCGCGCCCACGACGCCCGCCCAAGGCACTGACAAGGCCACGGCCCAGACGACGCTGGTGGGCGGGGCGCTGGCCCTTACCGGTAGTAGCATCGTCGACAATGGGGTGATCGCCGCGCCCTCGGGCGTGGTGAGTTTGACCGCCACCGGCGGCGATCTCAGTTTGGGCGGCAGTGCGTCGATCAACGTGGCGGGCGTGCTGTTGACGGCCGTCGATCAGAGCGCCCCATCGCCGGGCGGCATGGTCTATCTCAATGCCACCGGCAATATCAGCACGGCGGCCGGCTCCAAGATCAATGTGTCCGGCAGTTGCGTGGGTTGCGGCAGTGCCCAAGCGCAGGCTGCGCCCGCCGGCAGCATCGATATCGTCGGCGGCGGTACGGCATCGCTGCTGGGTGTATTGAGCGGCGCTGGCAAGGGCGGCGTCGGCGGCAGCTTTACGCTGGACGCGGGCGCTCTCGCGGGCGGATTGACCCCGTTGGCGTCCATCCTCACCGGCGGCGGATTTACCGACGCCATCGATGTGCGCGCGCAAAGCGGCGATCTTACCCTGATCGCCGGCAGCGCCCTCAACGCCAACAGCATCACCCTGACCGCGGATGCGGGCAACGTGGATATCGAGGGCTCCTTGACGGCCACATCGGCCGCGCAACGGGGTTACATCGATCTGTCGGCCGGCGCCAACGTCATCATCGGCGGCCAATTGCACGCCGACGGCCTCAACAATGACGGTATCGGCAGCGACGGCATCGGCGGCGAAATCGATATCAATGCGACCTGCCTCACTTGTGCCATCACTTTGGAGTCCGGCAGTGTGATTACCGCTCAGGGGGTCGCGCAGGTGGATGGTGTGGCGCAAATGGGTGAACTGGTCTTGCGTGCTCCGGCACTGACGGCCACCAATGATGTGGCCATCAATGTGGGTTCGCAGGGCATCGGAGCCGATGTGAGCCGCGTCGGCCAAGTCATCATCGAGCCCGTCATGGTGTTCCAGGAACCTCAGGGCAGTTCGAATATCACCTCCGATTTAATGAACGACGTGAGCACCGCTTCCGCTTACCTGACCACCGCGACCACGCCCATACTTGCGCGGTTGGGCACCGGTAAAACCTCTGCCTCCGTTCAGGGCGGCGTGGAGATTCAGGACCCCAACCCCGGCGACACGCTCAGCGTCAGCGGCCTGGTTGATCTGAGTGCCTACAGCGATCCCGACTATTATTACGGCCCCGGACAGCAAGCTCCTCAAGTCATCGATCTTAATGTTCGGGCGGCCGGGTCCATCAACATCAATGGCACCATTTCCGATGGGTTCGTCGCCGATGGTAATACCGGCCTGCTCACTCTGAGCAACACGCCCTCGGGGTCATTCAGTTTTGTCGCCGGGGCGGACTTGACGAGCGCAAATCCGCTCTCGGTGTTGAAGAACTCCAGTGCAAGTGTAACGCTGCTGAGCTCGAATACCCCAGGCGATGGCACGCCGGATGGCACGGGCCCCTCGGTCATCCGCACCGGCACGGGCAACATCAGCCTGGCGGCCGCGGGAAACGTCGATCTGCAAGGTGCCACCTCGGTTTATACGGGCGGCGACATGCCGGCGAACGTCAGCAGTACGGTGGAAATCGACGACGCCATCGTCAGCCCGCTGTTGATAAGTTTCGGCGCAAACGGCGGCAATGTGACGGTGACCGCCGGCGCCAACGTGATCGGCACGCCGGTAGGCCAGAAATTTCCCACCGCCGACAGGGGCGATTACAGCGTGACCGCGTGGCAATTGCGCCAGGGCAACACGGACTATCCCGCTCAATACGGCATCAATTTTTCCGCGTTCGACTGGAACATCGGGGCGCTGGGCGGCGGGGATGTCTCCATCAGAGCCGGCCAAGACGTCACGAATATTTCCGCCGCTACGGCCGACAGCCTGGTTGCCGCCGACAACACCGGGGATGGAAATGCGGTCCTGTACGGCGCCGGAGGGGGACTGGCCATCACGGCGGGCGGCGACATCGGCAGCGCCCAGATATTCGTTGCCAACGGAGTGGGCACGCTCACGGCCGGCGGCGGATTGACCACGGTACGCACCACGGCGACGGCCAGTAAGCTGCCCGTGGGTTCGTCGATCGCCATGGACGATTCACAGGTGGCGGTGTGGGCGCGCAATTCCGTTCAAGTCGATGCCATGTACAACGCGACCTTCGTGCCGCAATCGGAGGCGGGAGCCGTCGATGACCTGGATGGACAATATTTTACCTATGGCGCCAATTCATCGGTGAACCTGTCGAGTACCGCGGGCCCTGTCACCGTGGAATTCAACAATACCGCGATGGCCACCCTGCTGGGCAATGCCAGCAATAACGCGACCAGCGCGTTGCAGATCACCCCGCCGAATCTGTCGGTTCAGGCGCTGCAAAACGGCATCAACATCCAAGGAACGGGCTATCTCTTTCCCTCGAGCACGGGGCAGTTGTCGCTCTTTGCGGCTCAGGACATTCAAACTTCAGATTCAGGTGGCTTGACCATGATGGACACCGCATTGAATCTAATTCCCACCGCGAGTGAACCTCAAATTCAGGTGTCGCGGGCCGCTGGTACCACTTCTGGTCTGTCGCCCTTCCAGGGGGTCATCCACACCGGAGATCCCAATCCTGCCCTCATTACCGCCGGTCAGGACATCACGAACTTGGGCCTGTCCATTCCCAAGGCAGCCGACATCGTCGCCGGGCGTGACATCGTGAACCTCTCCTATGAGGGACAGAATATCTCCGCCAATGACATCACCCTGATTTCCGCCGGCCGCGACCTCCGCGACGATGGCACCGTCTCTGCGGGAATCCAGGTCGGTGGTCAGGGCAGTCTCGACGTGTTCGCCGGCCGCAACCTCAATCTGGGGGTGGAGAACGGCATCATCACCACCGGCAGCCTGCTGAACGCCAATTTGCCCAGCTCCCTCGGAGCCAATATCAGCCTCATGGTGGGCTATGGTTCCCAAGGAGCGGATTTATCGGGGTTCCTGAACGCCATCATCGCGCCTTCCACCGCCTACCAGAATGAACTCGCATCCTATGTCGATGAACTCACGGGCAGCAGCGGATTGACGTTCGCTGCGGCCGAGCCGATTTTCGAGCATGAATTCTCGAACGCCCAGCAAAGCGCGCTGATCGATGACGTATTTTTCAATGAACTATTGCTGTCGGGGCGTGCGGCCAATAACGGCTCCGAGGTGGGTTTTGCGCAGGGGTACGCGGCCATCGATGCGCTGTTCCCCAACAGCCGCGGCGCCACGTCCACGCCTTCGCCCTACGCGGGCAACTTGACGCTGACCTCGAGTCAAATCTACACCGATACCGGTGGCAATATTTCCATTCTCGTCCCCACCGGGGAAATCGATGTGGGTCTTGCCCATGCTCCGGTAGGCACATCGACAAAACCGGCCTCGAAGCTGGGCATCGTCGCGGAAGGACCGGGTAACGTGGACATCTATTCGACGGGCGATGTCAATGTCAATGCCTCGCGCGTCTTTACCTTAGGCGGCGGCAACATTCTGATTTGGTCCACCCTGGGCAGCATCGATGCCGGCAACGGCTCCAAATCAGCGCTGTCGGTTCCGCCGCCGACCATCACGGTCGCCCAAGATGGGACGATCAGCATCAGTTTCGCGGGCGCGCTTTCCGCCGGATCGGGCATACGCGTCATTCAAACCAGTCCCGACGTGCCGCTGGGCGATGTCGATTTGGACGCCCCCGTGGGCACCGTCAATGCCGGCGATGCGGGCATCGGCGCCTCCGGCAATATCAACATCGCCGCGGCGCACGTCATCGGGGTGGACAACATCAACTTCGGGGGCACTGCCACCGGGGTCCCGGCCACGGTCAGCAATCTCGGAGTCACGCTGTCGGGCGCGTCGGCGATCGGTTCGACCGCGACGTCGAACGGGGATGCGGCGGTCAATTCGCAGAACAACACGCAGAAGGACATCGCGCCCCTGGCGCAGAACGCCTTGAGCTGGCTGGACGTGTTCGTGACCGGCCTCGGCGAGGAAAACTGCAAGCCCGACGACGTCGAGTGCTTGAAGCGCCAGCCAACCGCCTCCCCTTAGTTAACTTAGCGGGTAAAGAATCGGTTTAGTCGCGTGCCTGTAACAAAAGCATCACGCGCTTTATCGAGAATGCGTGCACAACACGAGGTACTGGGATAGATGAAGGGCTTAGTCAAATGCTTGGTGGTCGCCGCAGTGCTGATCCCCGCCGTGGCCCTGGCGGCTTCCTGGTGGAATAACGACTGGAAGTATCGCAAGGAAATAGCGCTGGATCTGACACCGGGCGGCGCCGACGTGGCGGGCAGCGTTCAAGACTTGCCGGTGTTGATACGGCTCTCCCTGGCGAACTTCAGCTATTTCAACGACACCAAGCCCGACGGCTCGGATTTCCGCTTGATTGCGGGGGACGATAAGACTCCGCTGAAATTCCACTTCGAACGCTACGATCCGCAGAATCAAATGGCGTTTTTATGGGTATTGGCGCCGCAAATCACCGGCGGTGCCAAGAGCGACAAGATCTATGCCTATTACGGCAACGCCGACGCACCCGCGGCCGGCGATCTACCTGGGACCTACGATACTTCCCAGGCGCTGGTGCTGTCCTTCGCCGAGACCAGCGGCTTGCCGATGGATTCCACGGCGTACAAGAACAACCCTTCAGCCTCGAGCGCGATTCTGACTCCCGCCTCCTTGATTGCCGGCGGCGCAAAATTCGCGGGCAAGGAAAGCATTACGGTTCCCGCCACGGCCTCTCTGCGGCTGTTGCCCAACCAGGGGTTGACCGCCTCCGCCTGGCTTCGCATCGAAACGCCGCAGCAGGCGGTGGTGTTGGCGCTGACCGAGGGTGCGAAGTCCGTGGAACTTACCGTCGCCGGCGCGAAAATCGCGGCGAGCGCCGCGCTGGGTGGGCCTGCGGTGACGGTCACCCAAAGCAACGACTTGAGCATGAGCCAGTGGCACCATGTGGCACTGACCATCGGCGCCGGCAAGCTGACCTTGTACGTCGACGGCGCAGCGGCCGGCAGCGCGCCCGTGACGCTGCAAGAGGTCGGCGGCGAATTCACCGTGGGCGCCGCCGCCGGTGCGCGATTCCTGACCGGCGACGTTGATGAAGTCGAAGTATCCAAAGTGGCGCGCAGCGCCGATTGGATCAAGGCGTCGGCGCGCTCCCAGGGCATGGACGCGAATCTGGTGATCTACGGCACCGACGGTCAACGCGAGGGCGGCGGCCAGACGTCTTACTTCGTCACCATCGCGAAGAATTTGACCCTGGACGGCTGGGTGGTCATCGGCATTTGCATGGCCATGCTGGTGATCGCGCTGATCATCATGGCTTTCAAGGCGATTTTCTTAAGCCGGGTGGAAGGCGCCAACGCCAAATTCCTGAAGGAATACCGCCGCCTCGCAGACGATGCGACGGCACTGGACAGTCCCTCCAAGGAAGGCGAGGACGATCTCGACGATGCGCCGTCCCTGTCGTCGCTGGCGTCGGGTGATGCCAACAAGTTCGGCGCCTCCACGCTGTATCGCCTCTACCATCACGGGGTCAGAGAGGTGAACAAGCGCGTGGCCGCGAAATCCGTGAGTGCCAGCCACGCCAATATCTTGTCGCCGCAATCCATCGATGCCATTCGCGCCGCCATGGATGCGTCCATGACACGCCTGCAGCAAAGTCTGTCCAGTCAAATGGTGCTGCTGACCATCGCGATTTCCGGCGGCCCCTTCCTGGGCCTGCTCGGCACCGTGATCGGGGTCATGATCACCTTTGCCGCCATCGCACTGTCGGGTGACGTCAATGTGAACGCGATTGCACCGGGTACCGCCGCCGCGCTGGCGGCCACGGTCGCCGGACTGTCGGTGGCCATTCCTTCACTTTTCGGCTACAACTGGCTGAACTCCCGCATCAAATCCATCACCGCCGATAACCGCGTATTCATCGATGAGTTCGTGACTCGTCTCGCGGAACAATACAGCTAAGGCCCCCATGTCAGGCTCCCACGACAGCGGCGACATGGATGTCTACGACGACATCAATATCACTCCCATGCTGGATCTTGCCTATGTGTTGATGGTGATTTTCATCATCATGACCACGGCATCGGTGCAGGGCATTAAAGTGAATTTGCCCAAGGCCAGCGATACTCCCTCTCTGGCCAAGCCGCAGACCAAGGCCATCACCATCACGGCCGACGGCACCATGTACTTGGACACCTATCCGGTGAGCTTGCCGGAGCTGGAGAATCTGCTGCGTCAGGCCAAGGCGGCCAATCCCAACCTGCCGGTGGTCGTCAAGGCCGACTCCACCGTCGCCTATCAAAAAGTCGTGGATGTGCTCGATGTGGTCGGCCGGCTCGATATTACCCAGCTTGGGTTAGTGACCCAGCGACTCGTCAAGTAGCGTGTCGCATGGGCGACAAGCGCAGTCGGAGACGTCTCGCTTCGCGCCTGATCGCGGGCGTGGGGGCCATTGGCCTCATTCTGGGCTTCGTATGGTTCGTTCACGTGATGATGGGGGCAAAGTCGGGAAAGCCGCAGCGGCTGGTGCAAACCATCCAGGTGATCAGACCGCCACCGCCGCCGCCGCCCGATCAACCGCCGCCACCGCCGCCGGAGAAGACTGAACAGCCATTGCCCAAGGATCAGCCCGAACCGACGCCGGACCAATCGCCGCCCCCGGATCAGCCGTTGGGTCTCGACGCCCAGGGCGCCGCGGGCAGCGATGCCTTCGGATTGGCGGGCAGACCCGGGGGAGGAGATCTGATCGGGGGAACTGGGACGGCGCCGTTCGCCTGGTACACGAACCGGATCAGCGATGCCATCAAGGACAAGCTGGCTGCCGCTCCGTGCACCAAGGCAGCCAAAGGATCGCTGACGGTCCACGTGACCATGGAAGCGGGCGGACGAGTGAAGCAGATCAAATTGGCCACGACCACGGGAAACCCCAAAGTCGATGAGTGCATCGACTCGGCCTTGACCTCGGTGACGAGCATCGGCGATCCCGTGCCGCCGGGCATGCCGGCGCAAGTGAATTTAAAAATAGTGGCCCGGACATAGTGCCCGGACCCGGGCATTCAAGGAGTTTGATGAGCATGCGCAAGGAGAAATTCTTAACCGCGATGTCGTTCCTGACGTTGGCACTTGCCCCTGTCGCGAGCGGGGCGGCCGACGAGCGGCAATCGATGGAGGAACTGCGCAACACGGTCATCAATCTATTGCAGGGATTGGTGGAACAAGGCGTGATCACGCGGGAAAAGGCCGACCAGATGGTCAAGGCCGCGCAGGCCAAGGCCGCCGCGGACGCCGCCGCCGTGGCCAAGTCGGACGAGGGTGCGGTGCGCGTGCCCTATGTGCCGCAAATCATCAAGGATGAAATCGCCAAGCAGGTGGCCGAGGAGGTCAAACCCGCGGTGGTCGCCGATGTGGTGAAGGACGCCAAGATGGAGCAGTGGGGAGTTCCCGCAGCCCTGCCCGAATGGCTGTCGCGAACTCACGTGTATGGCGACGTGACGGTACGCACCGAGGGCATATTCTTCGACAAGAATAATGCGCCCCAGGGAAATTTCCTCAACTACTACGCCATCAATCAGGCCGGCGGCTTTAGCCAGGCCGGCGAGAACGCCTATCTGCAATCCAGCGGCGACCGCGACCGGATGCGCGGGCGATTGCACTTCGGCGTGGAATCGGATCTGACCGATTCAATCTCGACGGGATTCCGCCTGGCCACCGGCAACACGTCGGACTTGGTTTCCGAAACTCAGACCATCGATGGTACGACGCCCTATCAATTCGGCGTCGACGAGATGTATATCCGCGACGATCAGCGCAACGCGCAAAAATTCGACTGGTTGACCTTGGAAGCGGGGCGTTTCCTGAATCCCTACGACACCCCGACCAATTTGATCTATCACTATGATTTGACGTTTACGGGCCTCGCGGCGACGGCGCGATTGGGTCTGGGCGACGGCAGCGCCGAACAGTCCAATCTGTTTTTCACCGTTGGTGCCCATCAGCTGCAGGAAATCGAATTCTCATCTCAGGACAAGTGGTTGTACGGCGCCCAATTGGGAACCAAGCTGCGCTGGGGCGAAGGGCAGCATCTGCGGTTCGCGGCCGCCTTTTACGACTTTACGAACGTCACCGGCCGCCTCAACGCGCCCGGCAGCACGCTCTATAACTTCACCGCGCCCGCCTTCATGCGCTGGGGCAACACCGTATTCGACATCTCCAATAGCGGCACGCCTTCGGACAATCTGTTCGCCTATGCCTCGAAGTTCAGAGAAGGCGACGTCAACGCCACCTACACCTGGGATCTGGGGCGCTACACTCTGGAGGCGACCGTCGATGCGGTACGAAACTTCGGCTTCAACGCCTCGCAGGTCGAATCGAACACCGGCTACTATGTGGCTCCGCGCACCAAGGGCTATCAAGCGCAAATCAGCTTCGGCTATCCCACGGTGAAGGCGGCCGGTAATTGGCGGGCGTTGCTGGGGTATCGCTACCTGCAGCGTGATGCCGTGATCGACGAATACACCGATTCGGATTTCCACTACTTTGGCGGCACCAACGCCCAAGGCTACTACGTGATCGTAGACTACGGCGTCGCATCACGGGTATGGCTGCGTCTGCGGTACTTGAGCGCGAATCAAATCGACGGGCCCGAATTTGCCAACGATGTGTTGCAATTTGACGTGAACACCAACTTCTGAGAGAGCAGCGATGCATCACCCCGGAAAATTCACGGCAGCCCTCGTCATGACGGTGAGCGCGGCGTTCCTGGCCTGCGCGGCGCACGCCCAGACGGAGCGCAGCGGCGGCGGCGGCGAGGCGGCGCGCATCATGCAGCAGTATCAACAGGTGGCCGCGGAAAAAACGGTGCTTCAGTCGCAATTGGCGCAGGCAAAGAAGGATCTGGAGGCGGCGCAAACGGAGCTGGCCGCCGCGAAGAAAGACCGCGATGCCCTGAAGGCACGCGCCGGTACCGCCGCCACGGCGGCGGCCGAGGCGGCCCGACTGAACGCCGCACAAACGACGACCGAAAAAAACCTCGACCAATACAAGCAGCGGCTGGCGGAATTGGTGGCGAAGTTTCGCGAATTGGCGGCCAACCTCAGGGACGTGGAATCGGACCGCACGACGCTGCGCATTGACTTGGGCAAGCGGGATGCGGCGTTTCAAAGCTGCGCCAAGGACAATGTGCAGTTGTACGATCTCGCGACGCAGATACTCGATCGCTACGAGCATGTGGGACTGTTCACCAAAGTCAGCGCCGAAGAACCCTTCACACGGATCACCCGCACGCGGCTGGACAACATGGCCGATGAATATCGGGAGCAGGCTCAGCAGCTGCGACTGAAGAAGAACCCGCAATAGGCGGGCCATGGGCGCCGCCGCCGCAATGAACGCTAAACTGGGAAGAAACGAAGCCTGTCCGTGCGGCAGCGGCAAGAAATTCAAGAAGTGCTGCGCGTTGAATGACGCGGCGCGCTCGGCACCGCAATGTGCGATCCCGGCCGCCGAGGCGCAAGAGCTGTACGCCATGTATGGCCAGGGCCGGTATGCCGAACTCGAGGCGCGCGCCCACCGCATACTGGCGGACTATTCTGACTCGGGCCTGCTGTGGAAACTCATCGGCGCCTCGCAATGGAAGCAGGGCAGGGACGCGCTCGACGCCTTGCAGAGGGTGACGGTCTTGACGCCGCGCGACCCCGAGGCGCATGGAAATTTGGGTAATTGGTTGCGCTCCCGCGGCCGCTTCGAGGAGGCAGCGGCCTGCCAGCGCCGCGCCATCGATCTCAAGGCGGATTACGCGGAAGCCCATAATAACCTGGGCTCCGCGTTGCAGGATCAGGGCCGCATCGAGGAGGCCCTGGCCAGCTACCGCCGGGCGGCCGAGCTCAAGCCCGATTTTGCGATGGCGCATCATAACTTGGGAATAGCGCTGGCCGGCCTCGGCCGGTACGAAGAGGCGGCCGTCAGTTACCGCCGCGCGCTGCAGATCACCCCGCAAAATTCCGACGTGCACAACAACCTCGGTAATGTGCTGCGCGACATGGGACTGACCGGCGAAGCCGCCGCCAGTTATCGGCGCGCGCTGTCCATCCAACCGGCCTCTGCGGAATTGCACAATAATCTAGGGAACGCGTTGCTGGACTTAGGGCAGCTCGAGGAGGCGGCGCAAAGCTACGTCAAGGCTATCGAGCTTCGACCGGATTTTGCCAAGGCGCTCGGCAATCTGGGCAGCGCCTATCGGGAGCTGGGAAAATTCGATGAGGCGGAATTGTATTGCCGCCGGGCAGTGCAACTGGCGCCGGATTTCGCGGAGCTGCATACCAACCTCGGCGTCATGCTGCGGCTGCAAGGCCGGCTGAAGGATGCCGAGTCGAGTGGCCATCGAGCCCTGGAACTCAATCCGAAATCACCAGCCACCCTATCGCTGCTCGCGGAAATGCATGCCGACAAAGGGGAATTCCCCGAGGCGGAGGCGCGGTACAACCAAGCGCTCTCCATAGACCCGGACTGGCCGGCCGCCTGGGCGGGATTGGCGGTTTTGCGCAAGATGAAGGGGGACAACGCAGAGTGGCTGTCCTCGGCGCAGCGAATCGCCGACAAGAAAATCCGCCCCCGCGAGGAGATGCAGCTGCGCTTCGCCCTGGGCAAGTATTTCGACGATGTCGGACAGTACGAGGCAGCGTTTGCCAACTATCGGCGCGCCAACGAACTCGCCAAGACCGCTAGGCCGCCTCATGACCGGCAGAATTTGACTCGAACCTTCGATTATGTGGTCGAACTCTACGGTAAGGAGTGGCTCGAACGGGTTCGCGGGTTCGGAAACGAGTCGGCTCGGCCGGTGTTCGTCGTGGGGATGCCGCGGTCGGGCACCTCGCTGACCGAACAAATCCTCGCCTCGCATCCGGCGATCTTCGGCGCGGGAGAGCTCCCGTTCTGGAAAAATGCGTCGCCGAAAATCGCCGGGTCGGCGCTCGACCCGCGCGCTAACGGTGATGTATTGAGCGAGTCCGCCGCCGATTATCTGCGGCTGCTGTCCGGATTCGACCCGGACGCGGAGCGGGTCATCGACAAGATGCCGGCGAACTTCGCCTACCTCGGAATGATCCATGCGGCATTCCCCAATGCCCGAATCATCCACATGCGGCGCAATCCGATCGACACCTGCTTGTCGATCTATTTTCAGAATTTCCATATCGCCCATTCGTACACCAACGACTTGGACGATCTGGCGCACTGCTACACGGAATACCTGCGCGTCATGAGTCACTGGCGATCCGTATTGCCGGAAGGCACCATTCTCGATGTGCCCTACGAGAGCCTGGTGGAGGATCAAGAACTCTGGAGCCGCAAGATGGTCGACTTCGTCGGCGTGCCCTGGAGTGCGTCTTGTTTGGAGTTTCATCGGACGGTGCGCCGTGTGAGCACCTTCAGCAAATGGCAGGTTCGGCAGAAGATCAGCAAGGCATCGGTCGAGCGATGGCGACACTACGCGCCATTCGTCGGGCCGCTGATGCGCCTGACGGAGTCGGCCGACGCACGGGACTCCAATTCGCGGAGCGGCTAGCATGCCGGCCGATGCTCCGGATTTGGCGGCGGCTTGGCTGTCGCGGGGCAATGTCCTGCAACGCGCGGGCCGTTTTGAAGAGTCCGTCGAGTGCTATCGCCGCGCGATCGGCGTTCAACCGGCCTTTCCCCAGGCCTACAACAATCTGGCCGCCGCCCAGCGCGCCTCGAGGCAGTGGCCCGAAGCCTTCGAATCGGCGAACAGGGCGCTGGCGCTGCAGCCGGACTACCCCAGCGCTCGGAATAACCGCGGCCTCATTTACCTGGATTGTCGCCAGGGCGCCGCCGCGGCGGAGGACTTCCGCCGCGCCGTGGCGCTGAACCCGCAGTTCGTGGATGCCTGGCATAACCTGGGAACCGCACTGATGGAGCTGCGCCGCTTCGCCGAGGCGGGTCAAGCCTTCGCGCAATTGGCCGCGCTCGCTCCGGGCTTCAGGCACGTGCAGGGCAATTTGCTGTTGGCAAGGCTTCATTGCTGCGATTGGACAGACTTCGATGCCGCGACCGGCACGCTGGTGGAGGCGGTACAACGCGGCGAGCACGCGGCGACGCCGTTCGCGTTTTTGAGCATTTGCGGCTCGGCCGCGCTGCAATTGCGCTGCGCCCGCCTGTACGCGGATGCGTTCTTTCCAGCCGCTCCGTTGCGAACCGAGAGAGTGCATTACGCCCATGACAACATCCGAGTCGCCTACCTGTCGGGGGATTTCGGCGAGCATGCGGTGACTTATCTGCTCGCCGGCGTTTGGGAGCGGCACGATTCAAAGCGCTTCGAAACGGTGGCTCTCTCCTGGGGCCGGCGCGACGATGGGCCGGCCCGCCGCAGAGTGGAGGCGTCCTTCTCTCGATTCATCGATGTCACCTCATTCAGCGACCGCCGCGCAGCCGATTTGCTGCGCGAACTCGAAATCGACATCGCGGTCGATCTGGGGGGGCATACCTTGGGGCAGCGCACGGGTATCCTCGCGCACCGTCCGGCGCCGTTGCAGGTCAATTATCTGGGGCTGCCGGCCACCATGGGCGCTTCGTACATGGATTATCTCATCGCCGATCCCTTCCTCGTGACCGAGGCACAGCAAGCGAATTACTCGGAGAAACTGCTTTGGCTTTGCGGCGGATTTCAACCCAATGACGATCGACGCGATTTGAAGCCCTCCGGCCAACCGCGCGGCGCCTTCGGCTTGCCGGATGAGGGATTCGTATTTTGTTGCTTCAATCGGAACACCAAGCTGAACCCCGCGTGCTTTGAGGTGTGGATGCGGTTGCTCAAAGCCGTACCGGAGAGCGTCCTGTGGTTGCTGGCGAGCAATCCGGCGGCCGAGCAGAACTTGAGACGCGAGGCGGCACTGCGCGGCGTTGATGCCGGCCGGCTAGTCTTTGCCGGCGATGTGTCGTATGCCGACTACATGGCACGCTACACCCACGCGGATTTATTTCTGGATACCCTACCGTTCAACGGCGGCACCACCGTCAGCGATGCCGTATCCATGGGTGTTCCCGTGTTGACCTGTGCCGGCGACAGCTTCGCCGGGCGCATGGCGGGAAGCATACTGACCGCTCTGGGTGTGCCGGAACTCATCGCGGCATCCGTCGCCGAGTATGAAGCCCTGGCATTGGAGCTGGCCAGGCACCCGGACCGGGTGCACGCGCTGCGCGAGACGCTGCGTAACCAACGCATCCAGCATTCGTTTTTTGACACCGATCGGTATCGGCGCTCGTTGGAATCCGCCTACGAGCGGATGTGGGAACGTCACGCGGCAGGGCTGCCGCCGGCTGCCTTTCATGTTGCGTGACCACTGGCAACAGGCCTGGCGATGGGCCATGCCGGACGCGAATAGCGGAAACGGCGCTTGATGAACGAGATTGTCGCTCAATTGCAGAATGCGGCCCGCCTTCATTCGCAGGGGCAGCTGGCACAGGCCAGCGCCATTTACCGGGAAATCATTTCCTGGGACGCCGCACAGCCGGATGCATTGCACCTGCTCGGAGTGGCGCTTACGCAGTCCGGCGAGCACGCCAGCGGTATCGAGTACATTCGTCGATCCTTGCGCGTCAATCCCGCGCAGCCCGTGGCCCACGCCAATCTCGGCAATGCCGAATTTGCCATGGGCGCCATCGGCGCGGCGCTGGAGAGTTACGACCGATCCACAGCGCTGCGGGCCGACTATGCACCGGCGCACAACGGCCGCGGCAACGCGCTGCTCGCGCTCAACGATTTTCAAGGGGCGCTCGCCAGTTTCGAGCGGGCGGTGGCGCTCATGCCCGGTTTCACGGAGGCCCTGGCTCATCGCGGAATGGCCTTGCTCAAGTTGGAACGAATCGAGGAGGCCATTGACGCATTCTCCTCGGCCCTGGCGACCCGCCCCAACGAAGCCCGGCTATTGGCGCGCCGCGCCTCCGCGTTGTGCTTGCGATGGCGCTATTCCGAGGCGTTGGCGGATTGCGAGCGCGCGCTTGGCCTGCAACCGGCTCTCGCCGAGGCGCGCAATGCGAGATGGTCGGCGATGATGGGACTGAGGCGGTTTGATTCCGTGTTGACAGAGATCGACGCTTTGCCGAAAGGGGCGGCCGATGACCCGGAGATCGTGCTGCTGCAGGCCAATGCGCTGCGGGAGCTGGGACACGCAAATGACGCGGCCGCCGCTTATCAGCGCGCTTTGGAGTTACGCCCGGATTTCGCGGATGCGCTGTTGTCATTGGCGACACTGCATGTGGCGCAGAGGCGCTACGATCAGGCGGCGGCGGCATTCGAGCGCCTGCTGGCCATTGCACCGGATTACGATTTTGCTCGCGGCGCGTGTTTGAACGCGAAGCTGCAGATTTTCGACTGGAGCGACTTCGAGCGGTCGGCGCAGCGGCTCATCGCCGATATGGATGGCCGCAAGAAGGTCGATTTGCCGTTGACATTCCTGTCGATCAGCGATGATCCCGAGCTGCAGTGGCGATGCGCGTCGACTCACGCCCAGACCCTGCCCAGGACGCGCGCGCTCAACTTCCCTAAGCGCGCCATGGGCCACGATCGCATTCGAGTCGCCTACCTTTCGGCGGATTTTCTCGAGCACCCCATGGCGTACCTTCTGGCGGGCTTGTTCGAGGCTCATGACCGTACGCGGTTCGAAGTTTTCGCCATCTCCTACCGATCGGATCCGCGCTCGCCCATGGCCGAAAGACTGAAGGCCACCTTTGAGCATTTCATCGACGTCAGCGAGCGTTCCGATGGGGAGATCGGGGAATTGATCCATGCACTCGAGATCGATATCGCCGTCGACCTGATGGGGTACACCGCCGAGGAAAGACCGGGGGTGCTGGTGAGGCGGCCCGCCTCGCTTCAGGTCAGTTACATCGGGTTTCCGGCGACGATGGGCGCGGAGCACATGGACTATATAATCGCGGACCCGTATGTGATTCCGTCGGCGAGCGCACATTACTTCAGTGAGCGGATCGTTCGGCTCCCGGAATGCTTTCAAGCGAACGACTCGAAGCGGTTTTCGGACCCTCGGACGGTGACGCGAGCGGAGGCCGGGCTGCCGCAGGACGCGTTCGTGTGGTGCGCGTTTCATGCGAGTTTCAAGATCAATCCGCCCCTCTTCGATGTTTGGGCGCGGCTGCTTCGCGCTCAGCCGAACAGCGTGCTGTGGTTGATTTCAAATACCGCGCTCGCGGAGCTCAATTTACGGCGCGAGGCGGCCCGTCGCGGCATCGAGTCCGAGCGGCTGACATTTGCGAAACGCGAGCCCTACCCGCAGCATCTGGCCAGGCTGGCTCTGGCGGACCTGTGTCTCGATACCTGGCCGTTCAACGGCGGTGCGACCAGCAGCGACGCGCTGTGGTCGGGTGTGCCCGTGGTTACTTGCAGCGGCCGGGCATTTGCCAGCCGAATGTCCGGCAGCTTGTTGCGCGCAGTGGGGCTATCGGAATTGGCGACGGAAAGCTTCGCGGAATACGAGCAACTCGCCCTGGCCCTGGCTTCGGATGGCGGCGCATTGGCCGCCGTCCGCGCACGCTTGAACGAGGGACGGACGAGCGGCGCTCTGTTCGATACCGACCGCTTTCGCCGCCGTTTGGAGAGCGCGTATGTTCAAATGTGGCAACGACACGAGCGTGGCGAGGCCGTGGAATCGTTCGAGATTGCATAGCGTCTCGTTCACGCCGCCGATCACGCGCCCCACTTCTCGAGATAGACTCGAAAGGCGTTCTGCCAGCGGGCGCTGTCGAATTGGCCTTCACTCTGATGCGTCAGGCAAATGGGCCACGTCCCCAGAGTAAGACCCCGTTGTCGGGCGGTCCGGCAAAAATCCATGTCGTAGAAATTAAAGTCGAACCGGGGGTCGAACCGGCAGTTCTTCTGCATCAAGGTCGATTTCCGGGCCGCGAGGAAAACGCCGTCCATGAGCTCGCACGCCCCCGGAGTGTCTCCGAACCGGGAAATGGATCCGAACGCTTGCTTGCCGTGCGCGATGGCCCCCGAAAGGTTCTCATTTTTGTCCCAGGTGAACTTCGAGTCGATGAACAGCCAGCCCGGCTGCCGCACGACGCGGCGCCGATTTCCGGCGATCCCGAGCACGTCGTACTGCTCCAATCCCTCAATGATGCGCTGAGTGAAGAAAAAGTCGTCGATCCAGACGTCGTCGTGCATGAACACCACGATGTGCCCGTCGTCCGCGGCCAGGAGCTGTTCATTGTAGACATCGGGCAATCCGCGGCTGTTGTTCACGGCGATTTTGGCCAACAAGCGGCCGTCATCGGGTAAGCGGCGCAACGAAATCCCCAGCGCCGACCGGTCGCGAAAATCGCCTTCCGACAGACGGGTGGCGCAAATAATCTCAATCTTCATGTGTGGACCATATCCTCGAAAAGGCTGATTCCAAATGACTCCGAAAGCGGTCGGTATCGAACAGCGGCGAGTCGAGCCGGTTCTGTTGCAGCCGCTGCCGCAGAGCCCGCAATTCAGAGCCGTGAGTCGCCAGATCGTGAGCGCGGGCTTCGTACTGTGTCAGATCCGACGTGATGAGCTCCGGTAGCCCGATTGCTCGAAGCAAACTTCCACCCATGCGCGCGGCAAAGGTTTCCCCGGCGCAGGTCAATAGCGGCAGGCCGGCCCATAGTGCATCGCTCGCCGTGGTTCCGGCATTGAACGGCAGGGTATCCAAGAACAAGTCCGCCAGCTTCAACCGGCCGAGGTGTTGCGGATACGGCAGACGGGACGCAAACACCAGACGCTCCGGTGCGATTCCGCGGTGCTGCGCTTGCAGCCGCAGATTCCGGCAGGCACTGTCGCCGGCGGCGAGCAGCCAAAGCACCGCGCCCGGTACCCGGGCCAATAGGCGCATCCAAACATCGAACAGGTCGGGAGTGATCTTGTGGGTATTGTTGAAACAGCAGAAGACAAACGCCTGCTCCGGCAGCCCGACGTCCGCGCGCACCGACAGCCGGCAATCGATCTCGCGCGTATCGTCATTGGCTTGAAAGCAATCCGGTAAGTACACGACTCGCTCGCGATAATGACCTTGGGTCTGCGCAGGAATCACGAACTCGTCGGCGAGTATGTAATCGATGTAAGGGGCTCCCAGGGTGCCCGGATATCCCAGATAGCTGATCTGGATGGGCGCGATTCGGCGCGCGAAGAGTTGGGGGCGGGTGCCGTCCGTAAAGCCTCCCAAGTCCACGGCGATATCGATGTCCATGGATCGCAGCTGCTCCACGATGTCCGCATCGCGTTTGCCGCTGACATCCATGAAGCACCGGAAGGAGCGCTTGAGCCGCTGCCCCATGGGACTCGACTCCTCCGGGCTCAAGGAAACCGCGATGGTCTCGAAGCGGCCGGTGTCGTGCTTCTCGAAGACGCCGGCCATCAGGTACGACACCGCGTGTTCCCGCAAGTCCGGGGAAATATACGCCACGCGAAGCCGGCTTCGGCCGTGGCGGACCCGGGACCAATCCGCATCGGCGTTCCCGTAGCGGGCCGCGGCGTAGGTTTTCGCACATTGCAGCTGGGCATGAGCGGAATCGCTGACCGACAAGAAATGAAAGGGTGCCGCCACGGATCTCCCCCCCAGCACCGCCTGATGCAATTCATCGCGGCTCGTGCCCGGAGTGCGCGAGACCCAATCGGCATGACTTCGCCGCAAGTGAAACAGAGCGCCCGGAAGGAAGGGGAATGCCGCATTCAATTGCAGTACGCGTTCATAGCCGGGCAGGGCGTCCTCCGGATGCTGATCCCATTCCAAATGAGCGGTGGCGCGATTGTAGTGCGCGGCGGCATTGCTCGAATCGAGGCTCAGGGCTTGGTCGTAACTCGCGACGGCTTCCGGGAATCTCATCAACGCCCGCAGGCTGTTCCCGCGGCTATTGTGAGTTTCACTCCGGTCCGGACCCAAGGCCACCGCCGCATCGTGTGCCGCGAGAGCGGTCAGTGGCTCACCCATGTCCAAGAGCGCGTCGCCCCGGCCGCGGTGCGCGTCGATGCTGTCGCCCTGCAGCTGCAATGCAAGCTCGTAGCTGCGCAAGGCCTCCTCCGAACGCCTCAGTTCGCGTAACACGTCGCCGCGCGCCACGAGAATGTCCGTACGGTTGATTCCGAACTGCAATGCGCGGTCGAATGCGGCGAGCGCGGCGGGATGCCGCCCCAATTCACGCAGCGCGCAACCGCGATTATGCAATGCCTCCGGGTGGTCCGGATCGATGGTGAGGGCCGCCTCAAACCCGGCAAGCGCCGCCTCGAAGCGCTTCAGACTCAAGAGCGCGCTGCCCCGGTTATTGAGCGCGGTCACGTCGGAAGGATTCACTCGAATCGCGCGGTCGAAGCTTGCAACGGCGGCATCGAAGCTTCCCAGGCCGACCAGGGCGTTGCCGCGATTGCGCAAGGCTTCGGCATCGTCGGCCTGCCATTGCAGCACTCTGTCATAATCCGTTACGGCTTCGCGCAACTGTCCCAAGTCATAGTGGGCATTGGCGCGTCCGAATATCGCCGACACCAGATTGGCATCCAGCCGCAGCGCCGTATCGTAGCTCTCGAGCGCTCCTCGAGGTTGCTCGAGGGTCAGCAACGCATCCGCCAGCAGCGCATGGGCCGCCGCTCGCGACGGATATTGTTGAATAGAGCGGCGAATGGACTCGACGCCTTGAGCGGTTCGGCCGGTTTGCACCTCGATCACGGCGCGCAGCAAGAGCGCATCGGCTTGATCCGGCTCTTGATCCAATACCGAGCGGCACAATGCTTCCGCCTGCCCCAATTGACCGCTCCGCGCCAGTGCGAAGGCGGCTTGAACGGCGTGGCCATGGGCATCGGATTTCATGGCCCTTATTTATCACGATTACATGCCACCCGAGCGATTCGCGGCGTTTTCGTCGGCGCGCTCGCGAAGCGAGTCCGGTAAGAAAAAGTCACGGAATTGTCACAATTCTGATGCAAAGATCTCACCGGGTACTCGCTACTGTACGCGGCCCAAATCCCGATTCGATGGAGCGGATACTCAGTGCTAAGTAGCGGCCGTGACGTGATGATGAACCCGAAAGAAGCGCAGACCGCTGCCCAACTGACGCTGAGCTCGGCGGATGCGCACTACGATCGCGGCAACGCGCTGTTTGACCTCGGACGGTATGACTTGGCGATCGAGGAATACGATGCCGCCATCCATCATGCCCAAGGCCATGTACCGGCACGCAACAACCGCGGCTTGGCGCTGTGTGCACTCGGTCACTACGAAGCCGCTGTCGCGGGTTTCGACGACGCGTTGCGAATCCAGCCGGCGAATGCGGAAGCCCATCATTTACGCGGCAAGGCCTTCAGCGCAATGAGGCAGTACGCCGCGGCCATCGACAGCTATGACCGCGCGATCGCACTGGATGACGGCGAGGCGGAGGTTTACAACAGTCGCGGCAGTGCGCTCGCGCAGTGGGGCAAGTACCCCGAGGCCCTGGCGAGCTACGGGCGCGCTTTGGAGCTCCGGCCGCAATTTCCCGAGGCGCATTCGAACCGGGCCAATGTGTTGGCGGAGCTCACGTGTTGGCATGAGGCGCTGGCCGGCTACGATCGGGCCCTTGCGCTGAAGCCGGATTTTATCGAGGCGCACATCAATCGCGGTAACGCACTCGTGGCGCTGGATCAATTGGAGGCCGCCGTCGCCGGCTACGGCCGCGCCATCGAGTTAAAGCCGGATCATACCGACGCGCTGCGGGCGCGCGGCCTGGCGCTGGCTCGGCTGGGTTGTTGCGGGCGGGCCTTGAGCGATTACACCCGGGCGTTGGAAATCAATCCCGACGACGCCAAGACCCATGTCAATCGCGCCCTGCTGCGCCTTCGGCTGGGGGACTATCCCGAAGGATGGAGCGAATTCGACTGGCGCTGGAGGCTCACGAACGATGTGTTCCACCAGGAGCGCCGCAGCTTTGCTCAGCCCCGATGGACCGGAATCGAGCCCCTGATCGGCAAAACCCTGTTCCTGCACAGTGAGCAGGGTCTGGGAGACAGCATTCAGTTCTGCCGATACGTGCCCTTGCTCGCGGCACTGGGGGCCAAGGTCATCCTGGAGGTGCACCCGCCCTTGCTGACGCTCTTATCGACTCTGGACGGAGTCGCGCAAACCATCGTCCGCGGCGAGGCGCCGCCGGCATTCGACTATTATTGCCCGCTGCTGAGCGTGCCCGCGGTATTTCACACCACGCTGCATGATGTCCCCTCGCAGGTGCCCTACATACGATGCGACACGGCCAAGGTGCGCCATTGGAAGGAGCGTCTCGGGGAGCGTGCTGGGAAACGCGTGGGCTTGGTGTGGTCAGGAGGATTTAGACCGGATCAACCCGAATTTTGGTCCGCCAACGATAGACGCAATATTCCGCTGGCGAAATTGGCGGCACTCAAGATTGCTGACATCGAGTTCTATAGTTTGCAAAAGGGCGGGCCCGCGCAAGCCGAACTCGCCCAGCTCATCGACGCGCGGTGGGATGGCCTCCCGATGCGGGACTACACGGCTGATTTGCATGATTTCTCCGATACGGCGGCGCTCATCAGCCAGCTGGATTTGATCATTTCCGTCGATACGTCCGTGGCACATCTCGCGGGCGCGTTGGGCCGGCCGGTGTGGATCATGAATCGCTTCGACAGCTGCTGGCGCTGGTTGATGAATCGGTCCGACAGTCCTTGGTATCCCACCGCGCGACTTTATGGGCAAGAGCGCGCGGGGGATTGGGACGGCGTCCTGTCCCGGGTTCGAGCCGATCTCGAGCGTTGGCGGCGGGAGTCGCTCTGATGTCGATCAAATTCAGGCTGGTCTGTGCGACCCGCGAGCCTCGCGAGCGCTTCTACACCCATACGGCGCTGGGCCGTTCGCTCGCGCTGCTGCCCTATCCCTTCGTCGAAGTTCGCGTGTTCGGGTCGAACTCGGAAGGTCTGCCCAAGCTCTACAACATCGCGCTGCGCGAGGCGGCCAATGATCCGGCCATCCTCGTTTTCTTGCATGACGATGTCTATATATACGATTTGTACTGGCCGTATCACTTGAACGATGCGCTGCGCTCGTTCGACATCGTCGGGCTCGCGGGCAACAAGCGCCGCGTGCCGGCGCAGCCGGCATGGTGCTTTCTGGATGATCGATGGACCCTCGATGATTGGACCAACCTCAGCGGTGTCGTCGCCCATGGGACACAGTGGCCGCCGAGCAAGATCAGCTATTACGGGCCGCCCAATCAGGCGGTGAAATTATTGGACGGATTGTGGATGGCCGGCCCCAGTCAAGTATTGCTCGCCAAGAACATCACCTTTGACGAACGCTTCGATTTTCACTTCTACGATGTGGACTTTTGCCGGCAGTTGGAACTGAACGGTCTGCGCATGGGAACCTGCGGCATTTCCGTGATGCACGAGAGTCCGGGAAATTTCATCTCGGCGAAGTGGAGCGCGGCGTACGCCGAATATCTCAGGAAGTGGCAGTCGTAGCGATGAATCACCCGTATGACGAACATGCGCAGCGCGGCCGTGCGCTCTATCTGCAAGGGCGTTGCAACGAAGCGGTCCGGGACTTTGATCGCGCCATGGAATTGGGGGCAGATTCGGTGGAAATCCATACCCTGCGCGGTCTGGCGCTGGCGGGGGTTCAGCGTCGCGACGCCGCGTTGGAAAGCTACGGCCGGGCGTTGGCGCTGACGCCCGATTACCCCTTCGCCCTCATCAATCGCGCCATTTTATATCGCGAATCCCGGCGGCTCGAGGACGCCTTGAGGGACTATGACCGCGCGCTGGCGGTACAGCCGGACAGTTTCGAAGCGCATTGCGGCCGTGCCACGGTTTTACTGGACCTGCATCGATTCGCGGAGGCGCTCGGCGACGGCGAGCGCGCCGCCGCGCTGCGGCCGGAGCGCCCCGAAGGGTATTTGCGCCAGGCGCTCGCGCTGGCGGGTCTGGATCGATACGAACCGGCGCTGGCCTGCTATGAGCGCACTCTCGCGATGGCGCCGGGCATGGCCGAGGCGCACGCCGGTAAGGCCGCGGCGCTGCAGTATCTAGGGCGTCACACGCAGGCAGCGGCGGCCGCCGATCGCGCGATCGAGCTGGCGCCGCAGCTCGCCGCGGCGTATTTCAATCGCGGCGCGGCGCTTCGCGATCTGGCCCGGATCGAGGACGCCATCCAGAGCTTCGAGCGGGCTCGAACGATCCAACCGGACGATGCCACCACCAACTGCAACTTGGGCGGTCTGCTGTTGCTGCTCGGCCGATTCGATCGGGGATGGAACTTATATGAGTGGCGCAGCCGGCTTCCCGAGGCGCCGAAGATCCATAGCTTCACTCAGCCGGTCTGGGATGGCACGCAGGACATTCGCGGCAAGACCTTATTCACGTATGTCGATCAGGGTCTGGGCGACACCATTCAATTCGCACGCTTCGCGAAATTGGCGCAAATGCGCGGGGCGCGGGTGGTGATGTCGGTGCAGAGCACCCTGTGCCGATTGCTGTCGACGCTCAGTCCCCCCATCGAAATCCTCGGGCACACCGAGGCGCCGCCGGCGTTCGATCACCACTGTCCGCTCGCCAGCTTGCCCGGTGCGTTCAAGACCACGTTGGACACCATTCCGGCCGATGTTCCCTATCTGCGGGCAGAACCCGAACGGGTTGCGGTCTGGCGGGATCGGCTGACCGGGCAGGGATTGAAGATCGGGGTCAGCTGGCAGGGCAGTACGATCAAGACGGGGGTGGGCCGATCGTTTCCTTTGCACGCCTTGCGGCGGGTCGCGGCGCTTCCCGGAGTTCGCCTGATCAGCCTGCAACAGGGGACCGGTCTCGAGCAGCTCCATACACTGCCGGCCGGCATGAAAGTAGAGACTCTGGGAGAGGATTTCGACGCCGGGCCGGACGCCTTCGTGGACACCGCCGCGGTCATGGAGTGCCTGGATTTGGTCATTACCTGCGACACCTCGATTGCCCATGTCGCCGGTGCGCTGGGCCGGCCGACCTGGGTGGTGCTCAAGCGGGTCCCGGACTGGCGTTGGATGCTGGATGGAAAGGACAACCCGTGGTACCCGACCGTCGAAGTGTTTCGACAGAGCGTCGATGGCCGGTGGGATGATGTTTTTGAGGGCATTGTCCGGCAATTGCGGCACCGAATCCCCGCCCTCGGTTCCACCGTTAGCGGCCACTCGTAGGATTCAATCATGCCGGACTCATTGGCGGCGGGAATCAGCGAACACCGCGCCGTGTTCGAAGCTACCGCGCAGATGCTGCAAGGCCCATTCGCCGCGGCGCTGGATCTGTTCGAGGCGGGGCTTCGCCGCGGCGGCAAGTTGATGCTCTTCGGCAACGGCGGCAGCGCCGCCGATGCGCAGCACATCGCCGCGGAACTGGTGATTCGCTACAGCAGCAATCGCGAGTCGATTGCTGCGATGGCGTTGACCACCGACTCCTCCGCGGTGACGGCCTGCGCCAATGATTTCGGTTTCGAGAGTATATTCGAACGGCAGGTCAGTGGGCTGGGACGGGCCCACGATGTGGTGGTGGGGCTGTCCACTTCCGGAAAGAGTGCCAACGTGCTCCGGGGCCTGCGGCAGGCGCGCCGCATGGGACTCCAAACCGTGGGTCTGACCGGGGCGGCCGGTGCCCACGCCGGTCAGGGCACGCCCGGCGGCGAGCTGTCGGAACTTTGCGATGTGTTGATTGCGGTGCCCTCCGAGGTCACGGCGCGCATCCAGGAAATGCACATCCTGATCGGCCACATGTGGTGCAAGGCCTTGGAGCAGCGGCTGGGATTGGTATAGCGAGGCGGGCGCGGCGCATGCGATACGAATCATTGGTGCATTTATTGAAGGGATTTCACGGCGCCCGAATATTGGTATTCGGCGACGTGATGCTGGATCGCTTCGTCTACGGCACGGTGGAGCGCATTTCACCGGAGGCGCCCATACCCGTGGTCAAGGTGGACCGGCAGGCCGATATGGCGGGCGGCGCGGCCAACGTGGCGCGCAATATCGCGGACCTGGGCGCGAGCGCCGTGCTCATCGGTGTGGTCGGAGAAGACGCCTTCGCCGCGGACTTGAGTGCGCAATTGGCCAAGACTCCCACCATCCGGGCGTGCTTGATCGCGGACGGCTCGCGTCCCACCTCGGTCAAGATGCGCTACGTGGCCGACGGGCAGCAGGTCATGCGCGCCGATCGCGAGAGTTGCACGCCGGTGAGTTCATCGGTGGCCGAGCGCTTGTTGGAGGCGTATTCGGCTCAGGTGGACCAGGTGGATCTGGTGGTGATCTCGGATTACGCGAAGGGGGTGATGTCGGCCGACCTGACACGCAGCGTGATCGATATGGCCCGCGCGCGCGGCAAACGCGTCATCGTGGATCCCAAGTCCAAGGATTTCTCCAAGTATCGGGGCGCGACCCTGATCACGCCCAATCGGCTGGAATTGCAGCAGGCGGCGGGCGAAGAATGCCTGCTGGACGAACAGGTGGTGGTCGCTGCGTCACGGATTCTCGAACGGGAACTATGCGAGTTCCTGGTGGTGACCCGCGGCAGGGACGGTATGTCGGTCGTCGGCCGGCAGGGGTTCGCCACGCACTTGCCGACCACCGCCCGGCAGGTATTCGATGTGTCCGGCGCGGGCGACACGGTGGTCGCGACTCTGGCGTTGAGCTTGATCGCCGGTGGGGATGTGATCGAGGCGGCTTCGTTGGCGAATGTGGCGGCCGGCATCGTCGTGGGCAAACGCGGCACCGCCACGGTCAGCACGGGCGAGATCATGACGACCCTGTCGCCGACCGACGGGCGCACCGATCCGATGAAAGTCTTCAACCTGGAGAGCGTGCTCGAGTTGGTGCGCCATTGGCGCGCCGAGGGGTTGAAAATCGCCTTCACCAATGGGTGCTTCGATTTGTTGCACCCGGGGCATGTGTCGCTGCTGAATCAGGCGCGCCGCACCGCGGATCGGCTGGTGGTCGGAGTGAATGCGGACATTTCCATATCCCGCCTCAAGGGCCCCAACCGGCCGGTGCAGGGGGAGGTGGCACGGGCCACCGTCTTGGCCGCGATCAAGTCCGTCGATGCCGTCGTCATTTTCTCGCAGGACACGCCGCTGCAACTCATCGAGATGCTGTCTCCCGATGTGCTGGTCAAGGGCGCCGACTACACGGTCGATACCGTCGTGGGTGCGGACCTGGTGCAGGCGCGCGGCGGCAGGGTGGTGCTTGCGGAGCTATTGACGGGTCATAGCACCACCCACACGGTCGAGCGGGCCGCTCGTTCCCCGGGATGAGCGCCGCCGACCGGGTGGTCGTGCTCGATCGCGACGGCACCCTGGTGATCGATCGTGGCTATCTGAACAATCCCGATGGATTGGAGTTCGAGCCGGGCGCGGCCGCAGGGCTGCAGTGGCTGTACTCACATGGATATCGTCTCGTCGTCATCAGCAATCAATCCGGAGTCGGCAGAGGTCTTTTCCCGCTCGAACGCCTGGCATCGATGAATGCTCGATTGAATGCCATGGTGGAAGGTGTGGGCGCCCGACTCGAGGGGATCTATTGTTGTCCCCACGCCCCGGATGCGGGTTGTACGTGTCGAAAGCCCGCGCTCGGCTTGCTGCTGCGGGCGGCTTCTGATTTGGGATTCAACCCCCAGTCGGCCGTAGTGATCGGGGACAAGGCATCGGACATCGAGTTCGGCCGCTCGGCCGGGGCGACGACGATATTGATTGCCGCCGATGGGCCCGACAGTCCGGGCGGGACCCGGCCGGATTTTGTTGCTGCAAATCTGCTCGAGGCCGCGCAAATCCTCACTTCGCGACGCAGATAATTTTCGATCATTTGCGCCGGCCCGGAAATTTCCGAAGAGCCGCGATCACTGAACCCCTCCTGATTCTTCGAACGTATTCGCGTCGATCGGCATTACATATGCCCTGCCGATCGCTCTGCGTTTCGCCGCGCTTGGCATGACATATCACTCTGAGTCCTCCTCGTAATAAGTTGAATTCGTCATGAAAGTGCCATTCTCATGACACACCTTTCTCCTACGATTGACCTCGTGGCGTGTGACGGTTGAAGGAGTCGAAGCGGTGGAACAAAAAAAACAGGCGGTATCGATACGGCTGGGCGAGAGCGACATACGGAATATCAAGCGAATGGCCCGGCGCTTGGGCGTGCGGGACTCCGACATCATTCGCTACGCCATCAAGACCATGCTGAGCCGGATGTCGCCGCTGTGTGACGAAGCGATCCGCGGGCGGAATCTGGTACCGGTGCTGGTGGAGTCCGGCGACGACCTGATCCGCTACTTCGAACTGGATGCCTTTCGTCTCGAAAGCATCATCAATGAAAACGTCGAAGAAGGGCGCCAGGTCGAACGCGACGACATCGCCCTGCTCGCCATGAACGGCCTGCGCCAGGAGTACCTGGTGATGCGCATGAAAGACGGCAACGGGACGACGATGGAAGGGACCCAGCCCGGCCATTCACTGCGCAGCTACCTCTACGACAAGTACGTCTACCGCAGCGGCGAGAAGCAGTCCGGCACGAACGGAACCAACGGCCATGAACCCGAGGTCGCCGACGCGATACTCACCGGCGACAGCGCCTACAGGGCGCCGCTGCGTCAGCCCGTGTAATCGAATTCATCAATTAATTTAGGGGTAAGTCCATGAAATCACGTGCATTTGCAGCATCGGCCCTCCTGGCATTGGGCATCTGGCTCACACCGTTCGCCGCCTCGCGGGCCGATGCGGTGCTGTATGACGCCAGCAGCTTCGTTGAAGGTCAGCAATCCTTCACCCAGTCGTTCAATATCAGCGGCCCCGGGACGCTGACCGTGAGCATCACGGACATTGCCTGGTTGGACATCGTGTCCGAATTGAACTGCTTTCTGTCGACGGCCAGCGGCCTGATCAATCCGGCGGCAAACGTCGGCGGCAGCGAAACCTTCAGCGTCGGCAGCGGCCCGATCTATGCCCATTGGTTCGGTAATGCACAGGGCATCTACGATCTCGGCGTCATCGGCGTGAAGATCACATTCCAGCCCACGGGCACGCCGGTCCCGCTGCCGGCTTCCTTGGTGTTGCTGCTGTCGGGATTGGGAGTGCTCTTCGGCTGGCAACGGCGACCCCTGCCGCCGGCCGCGGCCAACGCATCCACGGCGGCCGCCTAACCCACGGGCGCTTACAAATTGATGACAAGCGGAGTGGAAATGTAGTCGGTTGCAATGAAACTCACATATGCGGCCCATAAACTTCACGACCCTTACGTGGCGGAGGGCGTAACAACGTGGTGCCGAAGATGAAGCTGCTCAATGGATTATTGATTCTATTCATCGCGTGCGGCGTCCACGCCCGGGCCGGGGATTTGGAAGCCGCGAGCAGCTACAAACTGCAGCCCGGCGATGTGCTGACGGTGAACGTGTGGAAGGAAACCGACCTGCAGGGTGAGGTGCTCATCCGTCCGGACGGGGCAATGTCGTTTCCCTTGGCCGGCGAGTTGCAGGCCGCCGGACACACGGTTGCGGAACTCACGGCGATGCTCGATGAGCGCATTCGAAAGTACGTACCGGACGCGGTCGTCACCGTGTCCGTCAAAGTGACCTCCGGCGATCGTGTCTATGTCATCGGCAAGGTGAATCATCCCGGCGATTTTCCGTTGATCCGTCCCATCGATGTCATGCAGGCCTTGAGCCTCGCCGGCGGCGCCACGCCGTTCGCGGATACGAACGCGATCCGGATTCTGCGGCGCGATGGCGACCATTTGTCGTCCATTACCTTTCGCTATGGGGACGTCGAGAAGGGCCGAAAACTCGCGCAAAACATCTTACTTCAGAGTGGTGACACGGTTGTTGTCCCATGATGTCAGGCCGTCGGGCCTGCACCTGCCTCGCGGCGGTTTCGATGTGCGCTGCTAGTTCCGTGCGGGCCGGAGTGTGGGGCATGGATCCGGTGCTGGGAGTCATCGGCGACTATTCCACGAATCCGGCGCTGCTCGAGACGGGGCGCACGGCCGAAGCCAATGGCGCCGTACTGCTGGATGCGCCGACGGCCTACAACGGCAACGGCTTCGAGTTCTTCGTCCTCCCGAGCTTTCGCCTCAGCAACAGCGAGGGCTACTCATCGATGGCCTCGGACTACGAACATTTGAACCTCAAAGGGGAATTCGACACGGAACGCAGCACCTGGACCATGGCGGCCGGTGCGAACCGCGATTCCAGCCTGTACGCCGATTATCTGGCCAATAGTTCCGTCGGCGTGAGGCGCGATAGCCTGACGGCCGATCTGAACTGGGACCGGCACCTGACAGAGCGCCTGGAACTCGACACCGATGTCACCACCATGCAGATGCGCTTCGTCCAAGCGGCCGGCATCTCGAACCTCACGGATTACAAGGACACGAACATTTCGCCGACGCTTTCCTGGATCTCCGGCGAGCGGGGCAAGTTCACGCTGTCGGCGAGCGTCGGGCGCTATGACGCGCTGGATGTCTCCAGCGAAAGCCGAAGCGCCAACCTGCAAGTTGGCTTCGTGCACAAATTGAGCGAGTCATGGTCTCTGACGGCCAATGCCGGCTACTCGAGGGCGCTGAATCGGCTGAGTTTCGCCGAAGAATTCTACGTTTTGACGCCCGAGGGGCTGGCGATACAGAGTATTCCGATCAACGAGGAGTCTGCGCAGAACGGTACGGTGTATTCGGTCGATTTGGGCCGCAAAGGCGAGCGGCTGTCCTTCGATGCCATCGCATCGCGCACGCTGGCGCCCACCGGCTATGCTTTCTTATCCAGACAGAACTTGGTCCAGCTGACGGCCACTTACACCTATTCCGAGCGCTGGTCTTACACTGCCAGCGCCTATTATGCGCAGGCGCAAGATCCCCAGCTGCAGGGCGGCATCATCAACCAAGCGGCCAAGAACATCAGCCTCGGCGCCAATTGGCGCTGGACGGAGTTCTGGACGGTCACGCTCAGCGCGTTGCGCGTCGAAGACCGCTTTCAACCCCCGGGCAACGACCTCGGATCGAGTGAAGTGTCGATCAAGATCTCCCGGCAGTTCAACCACATCAAGTTTTGATGGCAGCCGTTATGGACATCCGGGAACAAAGAAATCAGCCCAATACCCGTGAGCGGCTGCTGGCGTATTGGCGCAGGCGCTCGATATTCTTCGTCGTGGCCGGAATCGCCGCGATAGCCGCGATAGCGCTGGCCGTGCTGCTGCCGGCGACCTATCAATCCTCGGCGACCATCCTGATCGAACAGCAGGAAATTCCTCAGGATCTCGTGCGATCGGTGATCACGTCCTTTGCCGATCAGCGGATTCAAATCATTACCCAGCGCGTGATGACCACGCAGAATCTACTGCAGCTGATCGACCGCTATCAACTCTATCCGGATATTCGCGACAAGGAGCCCCGCGAAGTCCTGCTGAAAAAAATGCGTGACGACATCGGCATGCACATGATCAGCGCCGACGTCATCGATCCGCGCAACGGACGGCCGACGCAGGCGACGATCGCATTTTCAGTGTCGTATCAAAGCCGCGCGCCGGATTTGGCGCTCAAGGTCGCGAACGAACTCACCACCCTGTATCTGAACGAGAATCTCACCTCCCGAATACGCCTCGGTGACCAAACCGCGGAGTTCTTCGGCGAACAAGTGACGCAGCAGGCGGCCCACATTGCCGAATTGGACAAGAATCTCGCCGCGTTCAAAGAAAAGCATCACGATGAACTGCCCGATTTGCTGCAGATGAATATTCAATCGGCCCAGCGGACCGATCTGGACCTGAGAGACACTCAGAATCAAATCGCCGCCCTGGATTCGCAGAACATCATGCTGCAGGCGGAGCTGGCCCAAATCAGCCCGAATGCGCAGGTCTACAAGGACAGCGGCCAGCGGGTGTTCGGGCCGGAGGATCGGCTGAAGGACTTGAAGTCGCAGCTGGCCAGCGACAAGGCGCGCTACGGCCCCGACCACCCCGATGTCATCACCGAGCAGCGCGAGGTCGCAGGCCTGGAAAAGGAGGTCAACTCCGAGGACGGTACGTCGGACCGGCTGCGTCAACTCACCGAGGCCAAGGCCAAATTGGCGGTCGACCTGCAGAAATACTCGCCCGAGTACCCCGACGTGGTGCATCTTCAACACGAAGTGGACAGTCTGCAGAAGGCCGTCGATGCGGATGCGAAGGCCGGCACAAAAGATATTGAGCGCGCGCACGCGGACAATCCCGCGTACATTCAAGTCAAAGGCCAGCTGGATGCGTTGACGACGCAGCGCGACGCCGAGATCAAGCGGCGCGACGGATTGCAGGCCAAACTGGACGACTACGACAACCGCACGGCGAAATCGCCGGACGTCGAGCGCCAATATCGGGAATTGGCGCGCCAGCTCGACGCCGCGCAGGTCCAATATCAAACCATCCTGGCGAAGCAAACCGAAGCGCAGGTGTCGAGGAACCTCGAGGCGGATCGAAAGGGCGAGAAGTTCACGCTGATCGAGCCGCCCTTGCCGCCCGAAAAGCCCATCAGTCCGAATCGCAAGATGATCGTGGCGGTAGGCCTGCTGATGTCGCTGGCCTTGGGAGCAGCCGCGGTCATCGCACGGGAGTCGTTCGATGGGTCGGTACGCGGTCCCGCGGATGTCCGGCTGCTGTTCGACGTGCGCCCGCTCGCGTCGATTCCCGTCATTGTCACCGCCGGCGACCGCAAGCGGCGCAGGCGCATCGTCCGTTTCTCCTGGGGAGGCGGAGTGGCCGCCCTGCTCTTATCCACGGCCATGGTTCACCTATTCGTCAGGCCGCTGGACGTGGTGTGGCAGGTCCTGCTGCGACGGTTTGGGATATAGGCCATGGATAGGATTCGAAGAGCACTGGACATTGCCCGCCTGCAGCGGGACAACCCCGCCGAAGCGAGCCGCCCCGACCCCGGTGGACCACCGTTCGTGCCGGATTTGGCGGCCGCCGGATCGGGCCCGGCGAGGACGTCTCCCACCTCGATCGTCTATAACCGGACTCGGGTGTTCTCTCCCTCCCCCGCGGTGCTCGAGGCGAACCGCATCGTCAATCCCGCCTCTTCGGACCCGGCGGCGGCGGCCTTTCGCATGTTGCGCACGCAGGTTCTGCAAAGAATGGATGCGAACGGCTGGCGTTCCTTGGCGATCTTCAGTCCCAGTGCCGAGGACGGAAAGACCACCACCGCGGCCAATCTCGCGGTGAATCTCGCGAACGACCGGCGGCACACGGTGCTGCTCGTCGAATTTGATTTCAGGCGGCCCACGCTCGCCGCCCTGATGGGCCTGTCGCCCGAGTTCGGCGCGGACGATACGCTGGCCGGCACGGCCCGGGTGGAGGATTGCCTGTACCACGCCGAGGGGTTCGATCGGTTCGTGATGATGCCGGCCCGGGGCAAGATGGCGAATTCGTCCGAGGTCCTGGCTGGACCCCGCAGCCGGGAGGTCGTGAGCGAACTGCGGTCACGGTACCCTGAGCGAATCCTGGTATTCGATTTGCCGCCGGTGCTCAACGCCGACGATGCGCTTGCGTTTGCGCCGCTGGTCGAATGCGGGCTGGTGGTTGCGTCCGAGGGACGCACGCGGCGCGACGACCTCGTGCGCACGATAGAATTGCTCCATAAAACACCACTGGTCGGGACTGTATTGAACAGGGCGAGCGATACGCCCAGCGGCTATTGAGGAGCGGCGATGTACGAGCGTCATTTTGGCTTCACGGTGAAACCGTTTGCGCTGACGCCGGATCCGGCCTTTCTGTACGCCTCGCGCCAGCATGCGATGGCGCTCACCCTGCTCGAATATGGCCTCGAGTCCCAGGCGGCGTTCTCCTTGCTGACCGGCGATATCGGGTCGGGCAAGACAACCCTGGTGCGTAAGCTTTTGCGGCAGCTGGGAAACCAAGTCGCGGTCGGTTTGATCAGCAATACCCACAGCCGCTTCAACTCGATTCATGGCTGGGCCCTGTCGGCGTTGGGCATCGCGCCCACGGACGATTCCGAGATCGCCATCTATGAGGCGTTGGTCGACTCGTTCGTGCACGAATATGCCAGAGGCCGGCGCACCTTGCTCATTTTCGATGAGGCGCAAAACCTGTCGATCGAGGCCCTGGAAGAGTTGCGCCTGCTGTCGAACGTCAACTCCGAAAAGGATTTGGTCCTGCAGATTCTCCTGGTGGGCCAGCCGGAGCTGCGAGCCAAGCTATCGCGCCCGGAATTGGAGCAGTTTGCGCAGCGGGTGTCGGTGGATTTTCACCTGCGGCCGCTCGATCGTCATGAGACCCACGCCTACATTGGCCACCGGCTCGAAGTGGCCGGCGGCGACGCCGCGCTGTTCTTGCCGGAAGCCATCGAGTTCATGTACGCGCGAACCAATGGCGTGCCGCGGCTGCTGAATCAGCTCGGCGATTTCGCATTGGTATACGCGTTCGCCGATGGGCGAAGTACGATCGACGCGGATCTGATTGCCCAGGTAGTGCGCGATCGCGGCGCCGGCCAGGGCTCAATGATGTTGTCGAGCGTCGATTCCGCGGCAGCCGGGATCACGAACGACAGCGCCGCATAGTCGGCGACGGTGCTACGCCATGTCCTGCTGTTGGGTTTGGTGCTCATTGCCGGGCGGACACAGGCCGAGGCCTTGAGCCCCGAGCGCCTGGGCGTCATCTACAATGCGAACGATCGTTCCAGCTCCGACGTCGCGCACTACTACGCGGCGCAACGGCGGGTTCCGCCGGACAACGTGATCGGGCTGGCGGTCCCGGACCGCGCAACCATCAGCCGCGAAGAACTGAAGCAGCTGCGGGCAGCGATGTTGCTCAAGCTGCCCTCCAATGTGCAGTCGCTGCTGCTGGTGTGGTCGCGGCCGTACGCGGTCGAATGCATGTCGGTGACCACCGCATTCGCCGCCGGCTACCAGCCTGGATTTTGCGAGCCGGGTTGCCGGGGCACGACGTTGAATCCCTTGTTCGACACGGCCGGCTGGCTGCCGGCGGACACGACGGGATGGCTTCCGGCGATGCTGCTGCCGAGCGCTGATGCGGCGCTGGCGCGGGCGGTCATCGACCGCGGAATCAAGGCCGATGGCTCGGAGCCGCCGGGAACCGCCTATTTTGTCAGAACGCAGGATTCCCCGCGCAACGTCCGTGCGCAGGGCTATGCGAACGCCGAAGCACTTCTGTCGAACCGGCTGCGGATCATCGAAGTAACCACTCCGGTCCGGGCGCGTCTGACGAATATATTGGCGTACTTCACCGGGGTGGCGCGGGTCGAGGAGTTGCCTCTGCTCGAGTTTCGGCCCGGCGCCGCGGCCGATCACCTGACCTCCACGGGCGGCCAGCTGGAGGGATCGAATCAAATGTCGGCTGTGGAATGGCTGCGCCAGGGCGCCACCGGCTCTTATGGTTCAGTGTCCGAGCCTTGCAATCTGCGGGAAAAATTTCCCAGCCCGGCGGTGTTTCTCGATCACTATCGCCGCGGCGATACGCTGCTGGAAGCGTACTGGAAGAGCGTTGCCATGCCGGGGCAGGGGCTGTTTATCGGCGAGCCGCTGGCGCGCCCTTATGCCTCTCAACGCTGATGCGGGCGTCGGGAAATACAATGAATGACCGTACGGCTAACCGGCGCAGCGTGCGATGGACCGCCGCGGCCGCAAGCGCGATGCTCCTTTGTTTCCTCACCTTCGAATCGGCTCTCGCCGACAATCTCCTACGGAATTCCTCGTTTGAATTGGCCACCAACCATGCCACCCCGGACTACTGGGACCTGCATCATGTGGCGGCGCTTCGCTTTCGGGATCTTTATACGCAGTACAACTTGATCGATGACCCGTCCGCACCCATCGCCGGGGTGCGGGTGTTGAGAATCACCAACAGCGAAAGCGGGTTCCCGTTTCTCTACCTGCTCTCGAAGAGGCTGAATACTCAGCCGCCCGCGGGAAATTACATATTTTCCGTATATGTCAGAGCCGACCGCCCGAGAAGTCTGTTGGAGCTGGCGCCGGCGTGGGAGCTTATGGATCAAAAGATCACTCAGACGGTGACAACGGTGTGGCAACGCTATTCCGCCGAATTCAAGTATGACGGTTCCGGCAAGGTGTGGCTCGGTCCGATGCTGACTCTCCCCAGTCGGGGAACCTATTGGATCGCTGCGCCGCAGTTTGAGGCCGGTAGCCAAATGACTCCCTATGCTCCGGCTGCGGAGGACGCCCATCTCGGAATGCAGACGGCGGTTCAACGAAGCGCTGCCGCCGCCGCCGTCGCGGCGCTCGCATCGGCAACGAGTTTCGCGCCGGCGACGAGGCTCTCGGTAAAATTCGAATTCAGCGTTTACACCGACGAGTCGGCGGCGCGGCTGAAAGTCAGCAATGCCCCGGGCTCCGCATTCGAAGGCATCATTGCCTGCAGCCGACTTTCCTCGTCCGGCGACAAGGCCACCGTCTTTTCCGCGCCGATCGCGCTCCGGCAGGGGCAAACGGGAGTCGTCGATGTTCCTCTCGGTGGGATTGCTCCGGGCGCCTATCCCTGCTCGGTGATCGGATCGGGCCGGTCCGCATCGGCGCAGCTGCTCGTACGGCCGCCCAATCCGCTGCTAGTGCGCATCAATCAATTCCGCAACACCTTGGAGTTGAACCACTCCGGATACTACATCCGAGGCATGATGGTCGGAGGATTCGTTCCGCCCGATTGGTATGTTTCCGATGTCGCCAACCACGGAATCAATACCTTGCTCGTTTACCCGCGTTCGGAGGCGAACGGTGCTTTACATTTCGAAGAGCTCGACAAAGTACTGAGAGTGGCTGAAAAGTACGGCCTCAAGGTCCTCGTCGGGCCGCCTGTCGCGGGGCCAAAGAACGATTCCTGGAATTCTGTGCTGGATCGCTACTGCGAGCTCGTGCGCAGGTATCGCAACAGCCCGGTCATCATCGGATGGTTCGTAGTCGACGAGCCGTATGCACCGTCGTTGCATAAGAATGATCTGATCGATATCTACGACAAGGTCAAGGCCATCGATCCCTACCGGCTGGCATTCATCAATTGGGTTTCCGATGATGTTTCCGACACTGTGGGCGTGGAACCCCACGGTTCGCTCGCGGCCTCGGATCTGTATTCGACCGATTATTACCCATTCGGCTACAGCAAGAACACTCTCGAAGGCTACACGTTGGAGACGATTCGGGAGCTGCGAACCGGCGCGCTGGCCGGACGGCCGGGGCATTCCTGGCTACAGCTGTACGGTAGCCTGGATGCTTATCGCGAGCCCACCGGTGATGAGCTGAACTATATGGCCTATGTCAATCTCATATACGGCGGCAACTACAGTTATTGGCAAACGAAATCCAATGCCAAACCGACTTGGGACCGGCTCGGCAAGATCAACGAGGAAGTCAAAGTCCTCACCAACCTTCTGATGTTGAATCCCGGCGCTTCGGAGCTAAAGGCGCCGACGCTCACGGGGCACTATTTGTATTCGGCGTGGAAAACCAAAACAGACTGCTATCTCATCGTTCTGCACGTCTATAGCCAGAAGGAATCCTTCGCCCTCGACCTGAAACCTATTTTCGGGACAAAGGCCACTCAAGTTCGGAGTTACTTCGACGATGTACCCGTCGATGCCCCGGGTTTCTCGCTCAAAGACTCGTTCAATGCCTATGGGACAAGGGTATATAAAATCAATTGAGCTTTCCGGGCGGGCGCTGCTCCACCTGAAACCAGGATATTGCAATGCAATTTCACCAATGAGTCACATTCAGCCCCCATCATCGCGCTCCACGCGTTATTTGCCGTTCAAAGAACAATGATGAAAAGTGATCCCACGATCAGCATCATCACGCCCTCGTTCAATCAAGGGGCGTATATCGAGCAGACTATTCAGTCCGTGCTGCGCCAGGATTACGCGCATGTCGAACACATCGTAGTCGATGGGGGGTCGACGGACGGCACGGTCGATATCTTGAAGCGCTACCCTCATCTGGTCTGGAGGTCCGAGAAGGATCGCGGCCAGGCGGATGCACTGAACAAGGGCCTTGCCCTGGCGACCGGCGATATTGTCGGCTGGGTCAACTCCGACGATTATTATCAGCCCAATATTTTGGGTTCCGTCGCCGCCTGTTTTCAAAAGACGAACGCGCAGTGGGTGGTAGGAAATCTCGCCGACGTATTCGATGATGGTTCGCCAGTCGTCTTTCGACGCAGTCCGGCCGTTACTTTTGACGCGCTGGTGCGAGATCCCGATATCGTGAGGCAGCAATCCACGTTCTTCCGTCGAGAGGCATTGACGTCGGCGGGCGGCTGGAACGCGGACCGCTACATGGCCATGGACTACGATTTATGGGTCAAGCTCGCGAAGATATCGCCGCCGATCATGGTGGACGAGAATTGGGCCTATTTTCGCAATCATGCGGCGCAAAAGAGCGGGCACGTCAATGTTCTGCGGCAATCCAGGGAGATTGCCGCCATTCTGCGCCGTGAAAAGGTCGCATTCCGGCTGATCGCCTACCATCGAACCAAGAAGGCGTGGTACTGGGCGAAGGGTCAGGCCAAAGAGCGTTTGATCAACCTGGGGATCGTTCCGCAGCGATATCGCGGTCGCCCGATACGCCTGGGTAAATAGCCGTAGCCGTGAAAATAGTCCATCTGACTTGGGGGCTCGGCGTCGGCGGAGCGGAAACCATGCTGGGCGACATTGCCATTGAGCAGGCCATCGCCCATGAAACCTGGATCATCGTCGTCAATCAGGATATCGATGCATCGATTGCTCTACGCACTGCTCCGTCCCTGCGATGGGTGACCCTGCGTCGGCCTCCGGGGAGTTCGAATCCGTGGTACCTCCTCAAGCTGATTCTGTGGCTTTGGTGGATCAATCCCGACGTAGTGCACGCCCATCAGGAGAGCTTTATCCGGCTCAGAAAGGTGATCAGGGCGCCGATGGTGCTGACCGTCCATGGTACGCGCTCGCCCTTGAGCGACGGGCTCGCCGCCTATGACTCGGTGTGCTGTATCAGTGAGGCGGTCAGGGACGACGTGGTGTCGCGTTTCCCCGAATGCCGGCCGCGAGTCATTCGAAACGGAATCAATTTTGCAGCCGTGAAACTCAAAGATCATTACGCGTCGAGTCCCTTCCGCATCGTTCAGGTCAGCCGCCTGGCCCACGAAATCAAGGGGCAGGATCTGCTGATTCGCGCCTTGCGGCCGGTTCTCGATCGTCTGGGTGAACATAGCGTCTCGGTGGACTTCATCGGCGGCGGCAATTCGCTTCCGTATCTGCGACAACTCTCCGTCGAACATGGAGTCGATGGCCGCTGTCGCTTCCTCGGGGCGGCCACGCGGCAGTTTGTCTACGATGCGCTCCGGGAATACGACCTGCTGGTGCAGCCGTCGCGCTACGAAGGGTTCGGCCTGACGATCGTCGAAGGCATTGCTGCCGGGTTGCCGGTGCTGGTCTCCGATATCGAGGGGCCGATGGAAATCATCGCGGGCGGCGAACTTGGCTGGTCTTTCAAGAGCGAGGACGCACAGGACCTTTCAAACAAATTGCTGGATTTGATTGCGCTGTCGCGTGAACCGGATTTTGCCGATCGGATGCGATCCCGGGCCGAACTCGCCCAGGGCCGCTTCGACATCAAGCTCACGGCACAGAGCTATGTCGACGAGTACACGCGGCTTGTTCCCACGGCGGGCGCGGTGCGGTTGAGTGCCTAGCACGAGCATGAAAAATAAAGGTCCGACGGCGATGGTGATCGACGCCTGCGATTTCGTCGAGTACCCCGTCGGCGGTCAGTTGACCACTATCAAGCAGTTGATCTCGGTCTTCGGCGACCGCTTGGCGTTGGTCGGCATTTCCATCGCCGATGAGCCCGTAGGCCGCTGGACGAAGAAGTGCATCGATGGAATTGAATTCGATTTCTTCAGTTTCGGCCGGGTCGACCCGACAATCAGGCAGCCGCGCATCCCGCGCCGTCTCTATACCTATCTTCGGCTCAAACTCTACAGGAAGGCGATTCTTTCGTTTGGCGTGGACGCCGCCTTCATTATCTCCCCCGAGGTCATGCTGACCATCAAAGGGTGGGGTCTGCGCGTGGCCTACACCTTTGCGGGTGTAGAAAATCCGCTGGCCATGCCGAGATACCCCATCGGCAAATTACTGGCCGCGCCATTTGAAAGAAGGTTTTTTTCGGCGCTCGCGCAGGGCAGCGAGTTGATCATGGCGGCGGCCGATGAAAAGGCGATTCAAGGCATGAGGGACCGGAGCGGCGGCCTACTGTCGCATAGGCCGGTGATATCTGCCCCAACTCTCGTCGACACCAGAATATTTTACGTCGACCGCACCGAGGACTCGACGCCTGGACCTGTGCTGGTGAGTTGTGGGCGTCTGAACTTGGTCAAAGGTTGGGACTTGGTATTCGATGCGTATTTGAAGGTCCGAGAAGAGATACCGGCCGCGCGCCTGTACTTCGTCGGCGATGGAGAGGATCGCGGCAAACTCGAAACGCGGATCCGCGCCGCAAGCGCCGGTAATTCGGTGTTCATCACCGGCTTTCTCAAGCCGACCGAGGTGGCCCGGTATCTGAATTCTGCGCAGCTATTTGTGCTGGGCTCCCATAAGGAAGGGTGGCCGACCGCACTGGTGGAAGCGGAGGCTTGCGGATTGCCGGCAGTGGTGACGGATGTCAGCGGCGCGTCCAGTCTCATCGAGCAGGGGCGTAACGGCTTTATCGCTCCCAACAGGGATGCAGGGGAATTTGCGCAGAAAATCTTCGCCGCATTGAAACTGGATTGCCCGAACCCGACTTCGCTGAAGATAGGAAGCCGCCATTCGCTCGACAGCTGGAAGGAGAAACTTTCTGCGCTGTGGGAACCCCTGCGATGAGCTCATCAAGTGATCGTCACGCGAGATCGTACGTTCCCCTCGTCGTCACCGAAAGATGCGTTCGCGAAAGACCAACCAGAGAAACAACGGCGCGGAAACCAAGGTTCTGCGCCACAACCGCCTCGGTTCTCGAGGCAACCGATAGAGCCACTCCAGACCGAGGTCGCAAATCCATTGCGGGGCGCGCGGCGTCACCCCGGCGTAGTAGTCGAATACGGCGCCAATCGATCCAATGACCGGAACTTGCAGGCGGGTGGCGTTGACGGCCACCCACTTCTCCTGCTTAGGGGCCGTCATTCCCACCCAAAGCACGTCCGGCTTGAATTGACATATTGTCTGTATCATCTCGTCATTCTCCTCGCCCGACCATTGTCGGAACGGAGGGGACAGGGTTGCCACCCCGACACGGGGGAAGTTCTGCGCGACGCGTGCAACCAATTTCGCCAGCACTTCATCACGAGAACCGAAGAAAAACGCCCGGCCGCCGGTTCGATTCAGTGCCGTCATGACTGATACAAAGAAATCCGAGCCCGTAATCCGTGGGCCGACAGAAATCCCCGCCAGCGTTGCGGCCCATGTGCAACCCACGCCATCGGCGACCACGGCGCTGGCTCTTTCGAGGGCGTCGCGAAATTCGGCGTCAGCGTGTGCGACGACCAGCGAGTGAGGATTCGCGCATGCAAAGACAAAAGACTCGCGGCGCTCCTGCATTGCCGCCTCGGCCGCCGAGACCAGCTCCGGCAAGGAGCGGGTCCCAATGTGTACACCCAACATTCGTCCCTCTGACACGGCTTCTACCCTTTGCAATGACAATCTAGTTCTCTCACGCCGGCTAAGACAGGACGGTTGATGGAGTCGATTGTGAACTACGATGCCCCGTAACGAGTCGAGCCAAAGTAGTCTGTTCGGGGATTCACCCACTCAAAATTGTTGCGCTTGAGGTCAGGTTGGACATATCGCCCGACCTGAACTTAAGGAACCCTCCCGCATCCAATTCCCGTCACTGATAATCTCGTCCACTCGAATTTCGCAAGAGTTCCTGCACTCGGCGCCCGTCAGGTATGCGCTATGAGGTTGTGGAGGTAATCATTTTCGGCGCAAACGTTCCATTCAGTCGCCGGTTGCCACTGCTAAACAGCCGAATTCCAGGTTATCTGTCGGAGATTTCAATAATAAGTCCGGCCCACCGTTGCTCGCCCCCTCAGCCTCAATGGCGCCCAACCGCCAGCACCGCCAACCATCATTTTTCTCATATATGGCGAATGGCCGTTGCCATAGATACGGACGGCAATACTCGACCCTCAGGCACCTTCTAACCCCTTGCAATGAATCTGCAATGACAATCTTGTATAAAAACGCCAGCCGGTAAATAGGCGACGCCGCTTCCCGCCGCATTATATCTGTCGAACTCGAGACGCGCTGCTGCGCGCGGCGGCTGTCTATTTATGAAAGTACTCATCGTACATAACAAATACCGCACTTCCGCCCCCAGCGGTGAAGATGTCGCCGTCGCCAACGAGCAGCGCATGCTGGAGGATCGCGGAGTGGAGGTGGTCGCCTTCGAACGCTGCAACGACGATCTTGACGATTCCACGGTGACCGCCAAGACATCCATGGCAATCAACACGATCTGGTCCCAGCGTTCGAGGTCCGAGCTGCGAGAAGTTCTGCGCCGCACCCGCCCGGATGTCGTCCATGTCCACAACACGTTTTCGATGATCTCGCCCAGTATTTACGGCGCATGCAAAGCGGAAGGCGTGCCGGTCGTACAAACATTGCACAACTTCCGATTTTTCTGCCCCTCTGCATTATTCCTGCGAGACGGCAAGCCTTGCGAAGAATGCCTGGATAAAAGCCTGCTGCAATCCGTGCGGTATCGATGCTATCGAGGGTCCGTGAAAGCCACCGCGACTTTGGCGGCGATGCTGACCCTGCATAGAACCATCGGCACGTATTCGCGCGATATCGACCGCTATATCGTGCTCACGCAATTTGGGCGGCGAAAAGTGGCAAAGGCGGGGATAGCGGAAGACAAGCTGGTCGTGAAGCCGAATTTCGTACGTAATCCGCCGCCGCCGGGTGGCGGGGGCGGCGGGTATGTGGCTTACGTAGGCCGGTTGCTGGAAGGGAAGGGGACGAAGACGCTGGTGGAGGCGTGGCGTCATCTGCCCTCAGTCAAGTTGAAGATCGTCGGTGACGGCGCCTTGCGCCCGGAGCTCGAAGCGCTCGCGCGGTCCCAGAATCTCAATATCGAGTTCATGGGCATGCAGAACCGTCCGACGGTCATGGATGCCATTTCGAGCGCCGATCTGCTTATCGTCCCCTCCGAAGTGTACGAAGGCTTCCCGCTCGTCATCGCGGAGTCATTCGCGTGCGGTACGCCCGTGCTGGCCTCGCGCATCGGCAGTTTGGAGGAGCTGGTTGAAGAGGGAGTGAACGGCAGAAAATTCACTGCCGCGGACCCCGAGGAACTGGCCGGGGCGGTGCGCATCATGCTGGCCGACAAGCCGGCCCTAAACAGAATGCGTGCCAATGCTCGCGCCTACTTCGATGCGCATTTGACGGAGCAGGCAAACTTTACACAACTGATGAACATCTACTCCGGCGTCACCGCGGAGCCGAGCTGCCCAGGGCGGCAACACTCTTTACTTTGAAGGACGGCCATTTCGTGGATCATCCCAAGCTGTTTTCCGTAATCACGACCATCCAGCCGCCGACGCCATGCGTACGGGACTTGGTTGTACTCCTCGATGCCATGCGGGCTCCGTTGATCATAGTCGGAGATTCGGCGGGGCCCTTCGAGTATCCGCTGGCGGGAACGGATTTCTGGAGCTTGGAGAGGCAAAAATCTCTGAGCTTTTCTCTGGCTTCACTGCTTCCCACGAAGCACTACAGCCGGAAAAATCTCGGCTACCTCGTCGCGATGTCGATGGGAGCGGAATGCATTTACGAAACCGACGATGACAACGCGCCGTTGCCGGAATGGACTGCTCGAACACTCGAGATCGACGCGGTCGGTTTGGCGCAATCCCGTTGGATCAATGTGTACCGTTGGTTTTCGGATCATTTGATCTGGCCGAGAGGATTACCTCTCGAGTTCATCCGTGACGCATCCACCATTCCCGCGCAAGCGGCACCGAAACGACTACACCGGGCGCCGATTCAACAAGGGCTCGCGAACATCTCCCCCGATGTCGACGCAGTGTGGCGTCTCGTGTTGGATACCGAATTCAGTTTCGATCGCAGGGAGAGCGTCGTGCTCCCTGCGGGCTCTTGGTGTCCATTCAACAGCCAAACGACCTGGTGGTGGTACGACGCGTTCCCACTGCTGTACCTTCCGAGTCATTGCTCCTTTCGTATGACCGATATCTGGCGGAGCTTCGTGGCACAGAGATGCCTATGGGAGCTGAATCTCGGATTGGTGTTCCATGCCCCCGAAGTCTATCAAGATCGCAATCCTCATTCGTTGTTGCGCGACTTTGACTCCGAGATACCCGGCTATCTGAGAAATGATGCCTTGATTTCGTCTCTGGAGAAATTGCAGATACAGCCGGGGCTCGAGTGCGTGACGGAAAATGTCGTTCGCTGCTACGAACGGCTCATTCAAGACGGCTTTATGCCGAAAGAAGAAATGCCCCTCGTGCGAGGCTGGGCGCAAGACGTCGAGCATATTCGGACGGGCACCCACACGAGGGTGCCGAGTTTTGCCTAAGGACCGCGCAACGCGGAATATCGAATAGCGCCAGAGGGCATTTTGCAAAACATCGCTTTCGCGTCAATTGGGGACCCGAGAGATGCCAAGACTTGGTCCGGCACTCCTCGAAATCTAATCCTGGCCTTGGAGGAGGCTGGATGCTGCGTGACGGGGCTAGATCTCCAATTGCCGCCGGTAATCCGCAGGCTTCTCAAAGGTTTGAGCATGGGTACGGGCATGGGATCCGACTACATGCGAATGAGGGCGACTCGGAGGATAGTGAGCGCACGACATCGCTTTAAGGCCGCTTCCCATCAATCGAAGCCCACGATACATATGGGCACGTTGACCATCCCCGTTGGATCGACCCGAAGGAGCGGCGGACCGCACTACATATTCATCGATTCGACTTTTCACTTACTCTCGAATAACGAGTTTACGGGATACCATATTCTGCGAAAAGCGCGATTCGACGATCTTGAGCGAAGGTCTTTCCACAGCGCCGAACACCTCTTCGCAATCTCCGAGTATGTTCGAGAGGATCTCATCGGGCATTACGGCGTACCTCCCGATCGCATCACGGTGGTCGGCACGGGGCGAGGGAAAATAACACCCTACTTCGGGGCCAAAGAGTATAAAGATGGCACCGTATTATTCGTGGCGAAGGAGCGATTCGAGGAAAAAGGCGGCAGGCTGTTGCTGGATGCCTTCCGGAAGCTAACGGCCGTGTACCCCAAGGTGAAATTGATCATGGTATGCGAGCGCAAGTACCAAGCCTTGGTAGAGTCGGTTCCGAACACGATGTTCAAGACATCTCTGCCTTGGGAAGAACTCGAGTCGCTTTTCCACCACGCAGCCTTATTTGCCATGCCCGCGTTGCACGAGCCTTGGGGGCTGGTGTATCTGGAAGCGCTGGCCTCCCGGTGCGCGGTGCTCGGGCTCGATCGGAATGCACTGGCCGAAATCACCGGTGGCGGGAAGTACGGCTTTCTGGTCCGGCACGCGACTCCCGAGGCGATCGCCGAGGCCCTGATTCGCGCATTCTCGGATGCCGAGAAATTGCGGTCAATGGCCGCGGCAGGCCAGGAGCACTGTCTGTCGAGATACTCTTGGGCGCGGACTGCGGCACTCATTCGGCAGCGGCTCGTTGATGGCGGTTCTTCTATGCGGAGCCAATAGATGCATAGGCTCTTGCACCGATGAAAGAAACGCCGCCCACGTTACGAGGCAGGACTCTGCGCCATGCAGGATCTTCCTTGGTGCAGCTGCTCGTCTCGACGATTTCGCTGTTCGTGCTTTATCGCGTCGTGTTGGGGATTTTCGGCCCCCGCGAATTCGGGGTCTGGTCGCTGGTAGTGGCGGCAACCTCCGTGGTCGGTCTCTCCAATATGGGGCTGACCGGCAGCATCACCAAACACGTGGCGGACAGCAAGGCAGCGGGGGATCCGCATCGTCTTACAGGCCTCATCGAGACCTCCGTGGTTTCCGTGGCCCTGTTTTCGATGCTATTGGCCCTCGCGGGCGCGCCGCTCATGAAGCTGTACTTCGCCGCAACTTTGAGCGGCAATGCCTATCGAACGGCGGTGGCCATTCTGCCGATTGCCCTGGTGGCATTCTGCCTATCGATGATCACATCGATCTATCAGTCCGCCCTGTATGGTTGCCATTTGATCGTCCAGCGGAACGGCATATTGATCTTCGAGTCGATTTCTTTCCTCGCTCTTTCCATTGGGCTGGCATCGCGCTATGGATTGTTTGGGATGGTTTACGCCCGGGCGGCGCAAAATCTCATCACCTTGGTACTATCCGCCGTGATTCTCAGGCGGCACGTGCCGCTCCTGGCGTGGATCCCGCTTCACTGGAAAAAAATATACTTCAAGGAATTGATCGGCTATGCCTTGAGCTTTCAATTCATCGCCTTGCTGAACATGGTGATGGACCCTTTGACCAAGGGCATGCTCAGCCGATTCGGCTCCCTGGAGATGGTGACCTACTTCGAAATGGGTTCGCGTCTGATTGGGCAAGTGCGCGGCCTCGTGGTGAATGCCAATCAAGTCCTTGTCCCGACTTTTGCCGAGATGAGCCGCGATGGCGCGCCGCAAGTCGAAACGCTGTTTCGAAAGTCCTATGCGGTCATGTTTTACGTGACCGTTTGCCTGTTCGGGCTGCTTGCCGCCGGATTGCCGCTGTTGGGCCTGGTATGGCTCGGCGTCGAGCAGCCGATCTTCGTCAAAATCACCTACATTCTCTGCGCGGGATGGTTGGTCAATACACTGACCGTCCCCGCCTACTTCGCCTGCCTGGGGACGGGGGACATGCGCGCGGTGGTCCGGTCACACGTGTTGATGTCCGTGCTCAACCTGGCGTTGGGATACGGTCTCGGTAAGTTGTGGGGCGGATACGGGGTGGTTGTGGGTTGGGCGATTGCCCTCGGCGCGGGCGGATTGGTGATGCACATCGGGTATTGCTTGAGAAGCAATTTCGGTCTGAGGGGATTGGTGCCGCCCCGAGGGATCAGTCTGGTCCTGTTTTGCGGTCTCGGCCTCTTCCTCGGACAGTTCACGACAGAGTGGGTGCGCACACTCGATCCCTCGAGCCTGCTGGCGTATATCCCCACGGGGAAGCTGCGGGCTGGGGACATCGCGGCGTCGTTGGCGGCACTGTTTAGTTTCGTGGCCATCTTTCTGGCACCCGCACTGTCGCATCCGATTAGAGGCGAAATTCTCCGCTGGGTCACGCGAAAGCGGGGGACATAAGTGCTCCCGATTGCACATGGTCGGAGCGGTGAAGCCCCGCTGAGCGGTACGCCTTGATGGCCCTCTATCTCAGCTTGGGCGCCATCGGATTTATGGTATTCCTACTCCTGCAGCCGAAGGTCAAAGCGCTCATAGCCTTCTTTCTCATGATGCATTTTTTCAATATTGCGCCGGATAAGATTTTCAACGTTTATGCATGGGACTACGGCGCAATTCTAATGTTGATCACGGCAGCCGAGGTGTTCTTTCGGCAACCGGCCCTGGAACCGAGAGATCATACTTACCTCACGGTTTTGAAGGTATTGCTGGCGTGGCTATTCATATGTTTCGCGTGGTCATTGTTGATCTACCAATATCCGGTCATGCATACCATCAAGAGCGCGAGATACATGGTGGTCGGTTACTCCATGACCCTGATTTTCATCCGGCTATTTGCCGTGCAAACCGACGCCTTCGAGTTTCTGATGAAATGGTTCTACCGGTTGACTTTCGTGCTGATGCCGGTGTTCCTGATTCAGTATGTAACCAAAAGGCACCTGCTGTTTATGCAGATCGGTGACTATGAAGGCGCGCTTCGCGCAATTCCTGGATTCTTGCCGCTTTGCCTGCTCAACTTCTGGATCATTCTTACGAAGTTTCTGTCATCCGAAAGGCTGACAGTCCATGAATCGATCTACGCCGCCCTGGTCCTGGTCACCGTAGCTTTGACTTACACGCGCGGCATTTACCTCGCGTTTATTTTCACCGGCGGCTTGCTCGTATTCACCATGTCGAAGGAGCGCACGCTGAAGGCCTCATCGATGTTCCAAGCGGCGTTGGCAGCGATCGTCGTAATTACCGTTCTCCTGGCTTCTGGCGTCGCGGGAAAGGTCGTGGGGCGGGCCGCGAACGGACTGCAGATGTTGGAATCGAGTTCATCGGCATCCGGCCACCGAAAGGACGACACTTTCGCCGGCCGGCTGGGCTTGGCCGCGGAACGCTTCTCGCTCGTATGGGCTCAAAATCCCATCGTCGGATACGGCTTTCTCCATGAAGAGGATGTGTCTGCCGATCTGCGAAACGGATTGAGGTACGGGACGCCGCTGGGCGGCACGGCCGCAGATCCGACCGCCTTTTCCAGAAACGACGCCGACGGCCACTATACTCTGGCCTTTTACTCGGCCGACATCGCCTGGGCGAACGTCGTGATCATGACCGGCTGCGTAGGCGTCGCGTTGCTCATCGCCCTCATGCTGACCTTCGTTCTTGAACACTATGGCAATGTCGATGGCAGACACCCATTGGGATACGCGGTGCGGACCGCACTTTTTCTTCAGGTGATAATGACATTTCTATTGATGTTCGACGGGGACTCGTTCTACGGCAACTTGCAGATACCTGCCTTTCTGCTGGCGGGGTACTCCTTGACCCGCGAGCATCGAGTCCGGGCGAAATCGGCTCTACCAGTCATGCAAACACGTCCACCCAATCTGATGACGTGAAACACCGTTTCCGTCTGCGCTTGCCGGCGCGATACGCTCCGTGAGCTACGAATACTCGAGCAGGGCCACCTGCTCGACTTCCTTGCCGGCGATCTTGCGGCTCTTCATGATCCATGTCAGCTGCGCGTAACCCAGTACTTCACGCCAACGCCGCGACCAAACGCGCAGGCTGCGCCACGATAGATTCCGTCGCAGCGGGATCAATTCATATTCCTCGAAATCCAACATCATCATGAAGAAGCCCAGCAATCCCACGGATTGCTTCGTCACGACCCACTTGACGAGTTTGCTGATGCCGGCATGGCCGAACATGTTCATGCGCAAAGCTTGTTTGAGCATGACGGCCGGCATCTCGATTCTCATGTCGGAGGAGAGATATTCCTCCCGCGTCGCCAGTGTCACGCTGTTGGCGTGAATATCGATTTTCCACAGATCCGAGCGCTCGCCGCTGCGTGAGTTGAAATACACCGGCCGCCCGGCGAAGCGCCTGCGCCAAAACCAGGGAATATGAGAATGAAGGCGGCTGAAATATTTGCGAAGATCGGCCTCGGACACGACCGCGTTGTCCTCGAGCGCATAGTGCTGGGCAAGCGTCTGTGCGTTGGCTTCAGCGTAGGCCTCGATCTGCCGCTCCCGGTCTGAGAACCATTGCGCTTCGGAGGCGAGAGAGAATCCGGTACGATCGTTCCACACGGAACCCGGAAGCATGGTGACGAGATCAGTCACAGTTCCTGTCTCGGCCTTGTAGCGGCGGAAGTAGTCTTGAACGTCCTTCGGCGTCTGCTGCCACCGATTGAACCGGCGCGCTTCCCTGTGCAGATGACAATGATTGCTGGCGAAGGGCACCGCATAGCGCGGCTTGACCGCACTCATGAAATTGGAAAATGAGCGAAGGTAGCCTTCCTTGTCGTCGACACCGCCATAGTTGCTGTTATCGCCGTCCAGGTACTCATGGCAGACGCGGGTATTGGCGCTACTGTGGCTGCGCAGCACGAAATCGATGGACGGAAACCGGCGCTTTACGTGGCGCAGCGGCAATCCACACATTTTACAATCATTCGCATCGAGCAAAACCGTGTTGCCCGCCCGAACGGCGAGCATGGAGTCGGTCAATGGAAAGAAAAGAAAGGGCGTAATGGCGAAATCGGCAGAGAGCGTGAATGACTTGCCGTGCGGAAGCTCGATGACCCGCTTGAAGCCCATGGCGCGCAGATCGTCGCGCATGCGCGAGTAGCGATCCTCGGGGATGAGTACTTGCACATCCTTGCCGAGCATGCGCAGGGAAGGCCCGTGAAAATGGTCCCAATGGATGTGGCTCAGATAGATGAAGTCCGCCTTCAAGGCCTGCACGCCGGCGCGGTCGACGGGCGGGTAATTCCACCACGACCGCCAGTAGGCGCTGCCGATCAGCCACGGGTCGACTATCAAGGTCGAACCGCCGTGCTCGATTCTCAGGCCGGCGTGGGAAAGTATCTCAAATTCCATAGCGCAGCCGGTGGAGTAAATCGAGTTTGACCGAAGGAATGATCCTCCCTGATTGTTGCATCATTTTGACTTGTGGCATCAATTTGACCAAACGCGGAATGACGGCTGGGCGCGGATGGGCGCGCGATGGTTGCAGGTGTGACTTGGCGGTGGGGCATACTGTGCACCGACTGTCCGTGGTATCCGCCGCGCTACGAAGAGTAATGGGGATCGCGCCGAATGATTAGAGATCTGATAAAGAGAGTTTTGCGGGGCGCCGGATATACCGCGTCGCGGTACGATCCTCGCCGCGACTCGGATGCCGTCCGGCAGCGATTACTAGAGTCGGCTTCCATCAATACGATCCTGGATGTGGGTGCCAATTCCGGTCAATACGGAGAATGGCTGAGGCACTGCGGCTATCAGGGCAAAATCGTGTCGTTCGAGCCCCTTTCGAGCGCATTCGCGCAACTGCAGAAAAGGGCGGCCGGCGACACGCTGTGGCATACCGAACGATGCGCTCTGGGCGACCGCGAGGAAGTATCGTCAATCAACATCTCGGGGGCTTCCGCGAGCAGTTCGCTGCTCGACATGCTTCCACGTCATACCGAGATCGCCCCTTTCACGGGCTACATCGGCCGCGAAGAAGTCTCCGTTCATAGGCTGGATTCATTGTTCGATCGTCACGTCGTGCCCGGCGACCGGGTTTTCCTAAAAATAGATACTCAAGGATTTACCTCCAGGGTCTTGGAGGGCGCCGCGGAGAGCCTCGGCAGAGTACAGGGATTGGAGGTCGAACTGTCGGTCGTTGCATTGTACGCAGGAGAGCCGTTGATTCACGAAGTTCTGTCCTTGCTGTACCACAAGGGATTTGCCGTGTTCTCCTTGGAGCCCGAGATGTTCGATGACGCCTCCTGGCAGCAAGTCCAGATGAATGGACTGTTTCATCGAATCCGGTAAATGTTGCAACGGTATGGCGACGGTAGGTCCGTCGTGAAAAAATGTTCCGTTACCGTCTACTACAGCCGAAAGACCAACGGCGCACACTCCCGGCAGATCTTTGCGGGATTTTGCGAACTTGCAAAATCGGGCGCGATCGATCTCGGCTTGGTGGAACAGGATTGGAACCTTGGCCATGAGACCGAGAATCTCATCAAAGTCACCGTCAACGGCGACATGGATCTGCTCTTCGATACCAATGACGGCTTTTACTGGATACACGACAACCTGGATCGAAATATAGGCTATTTTGCCGAGCGCATTCTGCCGAGATTCCGCTACGTGTTTAAGCGCAGCTGCGATCCGCAAATGGTCGGCAGATTCGGCGACGCTGCCGCGAAGTTTCAGCCGCTGGGGTTGAATTACGACGTGACGAGCCCCTGCAATGCCATGGATCGGCGCTATTACGGTTGGCGTGACCAACTGAAAAAGCGGCTGAAAAGGAGCGCTATTCTGTGCGGAGCGCTGGGCAGGGTCCCCGACCGGCTATTTCACATCGAAAATTTCGAGCATGCGCCCCTGCCGCAGCCTCCGGAACTGCCTCCCCGGATTCTGCTGCTGACCAGACTCTGGGATCCCGTCGGCGAGGAAGTCGCATCGGTGGCCGCCACGGTGCGGGAAAGCGGTGCACGCGATCGGAGTTCGATCAATCGTGTCAGGATCGAATGCCTCGAAGCCTGTCGCGCCGCTTTTGCCGGCCATTTCACCGGCGGCCTGTCCGACACACCCTATGCCCGGCGGATTGCCCCTCACCTCATTGCGGCCGTCGGAATGACCGATAAGCAGAGCTATATGCAACTTGTCAAAAGCAGCCAAATCTGCATCGCAACGACCGGTCTGCATCTGTCGACCGGTTGGAGGCTGGGCGAATATGTGGCGGCCTCCCGTGCCATCGTAAGCGAGAAGATTCACGATGATTTGCCCGGCGATTTCCGAGCAGGGCGCAACTATCTCGAGTTTTCGACCGCGGACGAACTGGTGGGCGCAATTCGCAGACTGGTCTGCGATCGATCCTTGATCAGTTCGCTCATGTGGAACAATTATTGCTACTACCGGGCTCATGTGCGCCCGGACAGCCTTGTTCTCAATGCGTTGCTAAAAGCACTCGTCTAAACCGCGGGAAGGGCTCGAGCGTTGGCTTAATTGCAATAACTTCACGGTACGGTTAAGCCGGTGCAACAAATCCCGCACGGCACTCCTCGGCGCGCCATGTCACCTCCCTGAAACACATTGGCGGTATGAAGTCTGGCTGCGCTTGGTGGAACCTTGCGTCATCCATTTCAGGAAGTCCGATGTCCATTCAGTCGATCGATCCCGCCGCGACCGTGCCGCCCGTATGGCGCTTGTCCTGGGGTCTCGTGCTAGTTGCCGCGATCGTCGGGTTATTGAGCCTGTGGCCCTTTTGGGACGGATTGACCCGGATGTGGGGGTGGTGGATCGACCAGCCGGAATATAGCCACGGCTTGCTGATACCGCCGGTTGCGGTATTCCTGATCTGGCAGCAGAAGGACCGGTTGGAGCGCATTCCCTTTACGGCCAACTGGTGGGGCGTGCTGCTCGTGTTGCTCGGCGGCGGTTTGCTGGTCATCGGTCAGCTCGGCACTGTTTATACGGCGGTTCAGTACGCCTACGTCATCACCTTGTACGGCTTGATCCTGTCGTTTCTGGGTTGGCCGGCGTTCCGGCTCATCGCGGTTCCCTTGCTGATCCTGCTGTTCATGATCCCGCTGCCGGAATTCGTGATGAACAATCTGTCGACGAAGCTGCAGCTGCTCTCATCGCAGATCGGCGTGTATTTCATGCGGCTGTTCGGCATCAGTGTATTTCTCGAGGGCAATGTCATCGACCTGGGCGGCTATAAATTGCAGGTGGCCGAGGCCTGCAGCGGGCTGCGCTACCTGTTCCCGTTGATGACCCTCGGGTTCCTGATGGCGTATTTCTACAAGGGCGCCTTTTGGAAGAGAGCCGTGCTGTTTCTATCCAGCATACCGATCACGATGCTGATGAACAGCATCCGCGTCGGCACCATCGGGGTGATGGTGGAACACTGGGGCATCGGGATGGCCGAAGGGTTTTTGCACGAGTTCCAAGGATGGATGATTTTCATGATCAGCACCCTGCTGATGCTGGGTGAAATCGCCGTACTGAATAGAATTGGCCATGAGAGCGGCACTTGGCGCCAGCTCTTCGGTGTGGAATTTCCGGCTCCGACGCCCAGCGGCGTCTCGGTCAAACAGCGGCACCTGTCGCGCAGCTTCATCGTCGCCAGCGTGCTGCTGATCGGCTTCATCTTCGTCACCCTCGCGATTCCGCGGCCCGCCGAAGTATTTCCGGCGCGGGCTTCGTTCGTGGAATTTCCCATGGACATCGGGGTGTGGCACGGGCATCGCGAGGCGATGGACACGGTGTTCACCGACCAGCTGATGCTGGACGATTACCTGCTGGCGGACTATGCGAACGGCAATGGCGATGTGGTGAATTTCTACATCGCTTACTATGACTCGCAGCGTAAGGGCGAAGCGGTGCATTCGCCGCGTTCCTGCCTGCCGGGCGGCGGCTGGCAGATGCGGGACTTCGGTCAGCGCGAGCTTAAGAACGTGTCGGTCAACGGCCAGCCCTTGCGCGTCAATCGAACCTTGATCGAGCTCGGTAATCAGCGACAGCTCGTTTATTACTGGTTCCAACAGCGCGGCCGGGTCATCGACAACGAGTTTGCCGTCAAATGGTATTTATTCTGGGATGCGCTCACCAAGCACCGCACCGACGGCTCACTGGTGCGGCTCATCACGCCGCTGGCGGCGACGAGCAGCGAGGCGGAGGCGGACCGCCGGCTCACTGATTTGGCCTCTCGCGCCGTACCCGATTTGACGCGTTTCGTTCCGAACTAGCCATGCGCTACGTCATGCCCTTCGTCTTGGCGATGGTGGTGACCATGGCCTGTCTCCCGGCGCTGGTCCGGCTGGCGACCCGCTGGCTCATGGTGGATCAGCCCGGGGTACGCAAGGTCCATTCGGTTCCCGTGCCGAGAGTCGGCGGTATTGCCATGGCGGTGGGCGTGCTGGTCGCGGCGCTGCTCACGATCGATCTGCAGACACAGGATCGTTGGTTCCTGGCGGCGGCCGGGGTGCTGGTGCTTTTCGGCGCGCTGGATGATCGCTTCGATCTGGATTACCGCGTCAAGCTGATCGGCCAATTACTCGCCGTGGGTATCGCGGTAATGGCGGGCGATGTGCAAGTGCGCACCATCACCTTGGACGACGTCGTCCTCCTGCCGCAATGGATTTCGCTGCCATTGACCGTGATGTTTCTCGTCGGCGTCACCAATGCCATCAACTTGGCGGACGGCCTCGATGGCTTGGCGGGCGGCACCACCTTTCTCTGCCTGTGTGCGGTGGCGCTGCTGTCGAGCGTGGGCGATCAGGGCGCCGGCACGGCGTTGAGCCTGGCCTTCGCGGGCGCCGTGCTGGGGTTTCTACGCTTCAACACCTATCCCGCCAGCGTTTTCATGGGGGACGCGGGCAGTCAGGTACTGGGGTTCGCCATCGGCGTCTTCAGCGTGCGCGCGACGCAGGGGGCGGCCAGTCAAGTGAGCGCCGCGATTCCCGTGCTGCTGCTGGCTCTGCCCATTCTCGACACCTTGAGCGTCATGGTGCAGCGCATGAGCGAACGCCGTTCGCCGTTCAGTCCTGACAAGAATCACATTCACCATAAGCTGCTCGCCATGGGCTTCGGCCATCACGAAGCAGTCATGGTCATCTACGTGCTGCAGGCGGCGCTGTTCCTCTTGGCGTACTTCCTGCGCTTCGAGTCGGATCTGCTGATCCTCGGCGTCGTCACGATATTCTTTGCCCTGTCCATCACGGTGTTTCAAACCGCCACCCGTTCCGGATGGCGGCTGCGCCGTGGCAGCCGTGCCGCGGCCGACTCCGGCCTGTCCCGGCTCGTCACGCGGCTGCAGGCGCCGGAGATGCTGCCGCGCCTGTCTTATCGAGTCATCGCCTGGGCGCTGGCGATCTATGCCGTGCTGATCGTGCTGAAAACCGCCCGGTTCTCCAGCGATCTGCGCCTGCTGATCAGCGCATTGCTGGCGGTCGCCGTGGGATTCCTGGTGATACTGCGGAGCCGGCCCTTGAGCTTGGCCGAGAAGGCGGTGGTGTACGTGACCGCCACCGTGCTGGTGTATCTCGACGCCCTGGTCGATACACCGGACCGCCTCATTTCAGTCCTCACCTGGGTTGCCGTCGCCATGGCCGCGATCGCCTCCGCGGTGAGGCTGCGATTGCACAACGACCGGCGGTTTCAGGTGACACCCCTCGATTTGATCGTCCTGTTCATGGCCCTCGTCGTTCCGAGTCTCCCCGGAACGCTGCACCTGCCGCAGGGCGGTGCGCATGCCATCGCCAAACTGGTCATCGTGTTCTACGCCGTGGAAATGCTGGTCAGCCGCGCGGAAGGGCGGGCGGCCTGGGTACGCATCGCGGCGGCGGCGGTTCTGGCGGGCCTGGCGGTGCGTCCATCTGGTTCCTTTCTAGCGGCAGTGTAACGCGAACGTCATTTGCGCTTCTTACACTCGTTTCCCCTCCGCATTGACGGGATCGTCCCATGCCTTCGCTTCTCGCAAGACGCCAGCTTGTCATCGCCGTGCTGTCCGCCGTCACGCTCGTCGCGGCCGGGTGCGGCGGAGCGGAATCGCGCAAAGCCCGGCACATGGCCAAGGGCCAGACCTTCCTCGCGAAGGGCAATCTCGAGAAAGCACGCATCGAGTTTCGCAACGCGCTGCAGATCGCTCCCACCGACAGCGAAGTGCGCTACGAGAACGGCGTCGTCGACGAGAAGCTCGGCAACGTGCGCGAGGCGGCGCAGTTCTATCAAGGCTGCCATCGATACCAACGCCGACAATGTCGGCGCCCGTGCGAGCCTCGGACGCTTGTATCGTGCTGTCCGGCGTGCCCGACAAAGCGCTCGAGACCGTCAAGCCGTCCTTGCTCAAGCACCCGGACGATGCGGCTCTATTGACGGTGCGCGCGGCGGCGCGTGCGCAGCTCAAGGACACCGATGGTGCGCTGAAGGATGCCGAGCGAGCCGTGCAGCTGGCGCCGAACAGCGAAGACGCCGTCGCCGACGCTGGCGGGGATCTACAAGTCGGCGGGGCAGCTCGATAAGGCGCGCGCGCTGCTCGAAGACGCGGTGAAGCGAATTCCGCAGACGGTGGATTTGCGGCTGGCGCTGGCACAGCTGTATGCCAGCCAGGGACAGGAGCCGCAAGTCGAAGCGCTGCTGATCGATCTGGTGCGCCTGAGGCCGAACGAGCCGGCGCATCGGCTTGAGGCTGGCGCAGTACTACGCACGCTTGAATCACATCGACGAGTCTGAGCGCGTGCTGCGCGAAGCGATCAAGGCGCTGCCGGACGATCACAGTCTCAAGCTCGATCTGCTGCAGTTCCTCGCCGCGCGCCGCGGACGCGATGCCGCGGACAAAGAGCTGTCGGCCATGATCGCCGCGAATCCCAAGGACTATTCGCTCAAATTTGCGCAGGCCGACTTCTACGAGCAGGGCAAGCAAATCGACAAGGCAGAGGCCATCTACCGGCAGGTCATCGCCGACGCCGATTTGGATGCGGCCGGGCTCACGGCGCGCGATCGTCTGGCCGCGCTATTGATTCAGAACAACGACAGCGCCGGCGCGGAGAAATTGTTGGCGCAAGTGCTGGCCAAGAGTCCGCGGGACAACGACGCGTTGATCTTGCGAGGCAACCTGGCGTTGGTACATCAGGACCCGAAGAGCGCGATCACGGATTTGCGCGCCGTGCTCCGCGATCAGCCGAACGCGGTCGGTGTCATGCGCTCCCTGGCGCGCGCGCATCTGGCCAATGACGAGCCGGCATTGGCGGAGGAAACCATGCGCCGCGCCGTGGATGTGAATCCGAAGGACCCGAGCGCACGGCTGGATCTGGCCCAATTGCTGCTGCAGCTGGGCAAGCCCGAAGAAGCGAAGCCGGTCGTCGATGATCTGGTGAAGCAGGATCCGAACAACATGCGCGCTCTGGATGCGCAATTCCATGTCGCGGCCGCGACCAAGGACGAGGCGGGCGCCAAGGCGGCGGCGGAGGCCATGGTCGGCGCTGCAGCCGAAAGGCTCGATCGGCTATTACTATGAAGGCACGGTCGCGGAAAGCGAGAAGCGGTCCGCCGACGCCCTGCGCCTTTATTCGGCGTCGCTCGACCTGCAGCCGGATGCCCCCGAGCCGCTGCAAGCTCTCGCTCGCGTGCTGGTCGGCGTGAAGGGAAGCGCGGCGGCGATTCAGCGGTTGGATGAGGTCGCGGCGCGCTATCCGAAGCTGCCGTTTGCCCTGAATATCAAGGGCGAGCTGTTGACGGCCATGGGCCGTCCGGCCGACGCCAAGGCCGCCTTCAGCGGCGCGATCGAGCGCGAGCCGAAGTGGCGAATTCCGTACCAGAATCTTGCGCGGGCACAGGCCGCGGACAAGGATTTGGCGGGCGCCGCCGCCACCTTGCAGGCGGGAATTCTCAAGGCCGACTCCGCGGATCCCTTGCAAATCGAGCTCGGCCTGTTGTTCGAGCGCATGGGCAAACCCGATGAGGCCATGCAGATGTACGAGGCGGCCTTGCACAAGAATCCGCGCGCCGATGTCGCGGCCAATAATCTGGCGATGCTGCTGATCACGTACAAGAAGGATCGGCCGAGCTTGGACCGGGCCAAGGAGCTGACGCAGCGCTTTGCCAATTCGACCAATGCATCCTTTCTGGATACCTACGGCTGGATGCTCTACAAGCGCGGCGAGTCCGCGGCCGCCGTCGCGGCGCTGCAGACCGTCGTATCGAAGGCACCCGACTCTCCGGCTTCGCTGTATCACTTGGGAATGGCGCAGGCTTCGGCGGGACTGTCGGATGCGGCACGGGATAGTTTGAGCCGATCGCTGCACTCCGGGAAGAATTTCCCCGGAATGGATGAGGCCAAAGCGGAGCTCGATAGTTTGGCCAAGCTGGCGAGTGCCGGTCCCGCGCCGAAGTCATAACAATCGCGGAGTAAGGGAGTACTCATGAGAGGGACGTTGATCAAATGCCTCTGGGCCATCGCCGCATTCGCGCCGCTGCTGGCGGCGACGGCGGGCGCCGACGTGCTGCTGGATGAGACCAATTTGGTCGGCTTGCCCAGCGTCGCCCAGCCGTCCGAATTCTCCTTCACCGCCGCCACTGCGCAGGCGCTCACCGTCACGTTGACCGACTTCCAGCAGCCCGCGGCCTTCACGTCCTTGCAGATCGCGGTGACGCTGGACGACGCGGTGGTCGGCACCCCCGCCAGTATCAATGCCACGACCCACACCGCGACCGTGGCGGTGCCGGCCGCGGCGGGCAACTACGTGCTCCATGTCATCGGCACGCCGAACGTCGCCCACGCAGGGCTTCGGCAGTTTCGGGGTCTGCGTGGCGCCGACCGCGAGCCCGGCGAGTTGCATCGCTGCAGATTCCTACTCCGGCAATATCCAGATACCGGCCACCGCGTCGACCACCGGAACCTCGACGTTGAACACGAATTTCACCTCCACCGTGGCGGGGAACTACACGGTCACGATGACGGACGATGCCTTTCCGGTGGCGCTGCAATCGGGCTCGTCGGCGGGGATATTGCTGGGCGCCACGCCGGTGGTGGTCAATATTCCGCCAGGCACGCCCACGCAGGTGCCCTTGGCGGCGGGCACCAGCTACCAGCTTTTGGCGGTGGGCATCGCCAATGCCACGGTGCAGGCCGGACTCTATGGGATCAAGATTACCGACCCCACTGGGGCCACGGTGTTCAATCGCACCATACCCGTCGGAACCCTGCCCGCCTCGACCATCGTCGACAACACCTCGGCGCAGGGGCTGAATTTGACCTTGACCGATTTCGCCTATCCCGCTGCGCTGGCCAGCGTGGGCGTGGCCATTACGGAGGGCTCGGCCTCCCTGGCGCAGCTGACCGCGCCCGGCTCATTGAACAATTTCGTCGCGCCCGCCGGCAGCGTCGAGATTTGGCAGTATGCCGTCGCGGGAGCGCAGCCGGGGGTTTACAGTGTCGGTCTGTCGAGCAGCTCCGCCAGCCTGTACTCGCTCACCAAGGTGGTGAACCCCGCCGCCACGACCGGACAAACCTTTGCCTTCGCCGTCGATCTGCCGTCCGCCGGCACCTACAATCTGGTCACGAGCGATTTTCAATTTCCCTCGAGCCTGCAATCGATCAGCGCCACCGTGGCTCAGAACGGGACGGTGCTGCCGCAGACCTCGGGTAACTTCACGGCCGCCGCCGGCTACGTGGTGGTGGTCGTCAACGCGGTGGCTCCGCAAAGCGGCAACGGCATATTCGGCGTGACCGTGCAAACCAGCGGCACATCGCCGCAGATCTTGTTGGATCAGACTCAGGCCGTGGGCGGAGTGTTCTCCACGAACACGATCAACTTGGGTACTTCGGGCGGCTATGACGTCACGCTTACCGATCTGGGATTTCCCGCCTCGTTTCAAAATCTGGCATTGGTCCTATCGCGCGGCAGCCAAGTGCTGGGCAAGATCTATGGCGGCGGCACGTTCAGCGTTTCGGGGACTCCCGGCGAGTACGTCCTGACCTTCGTCGCCACCCCCAATAGCCAGGGCGCCGCCGCTACCCAGAATTACGGCCTGTACTCCATTCGTATGGCCTCCTCGCCGCCGACGGTGGTGTTCTCGGCGGCGTCGTCGACGGTTACCGCAGGTCAGACCGTACAGCTCACCTGGAGCTCGACGAACGCGACCAGCTGCACCGCCGGCGGCAGCTCCGCCTGGACCGGGTCCGAGTCGACCAGCGGCACGCTGGCGGTGATCGTCAGCGCAACCGCGACCTTCACCCTGACCTGCACCGGTCCCGGCGGCTCCGCCGCTCAATCGGTCACGGTGACGGCGACCGCCGCGGCCACAAAATCCGGCGGCGGTGGCGGCGCGGTGGATTGGTGGATGCTGGGGGTGCTCGGTGTATGGGCCGGGGTGCGGCGTGTCGTCAAACTGTAAGAATAGCTTGCGAGTGCTTGTTACATACGGTGAATAAGCTGCACCGCATCGATATCAACAATCCGGCCCGTCGAATCAAGGGATGCATCGCGTGACTCACAGCAAATTCAAGAGAAATCCGGCAGGGATGGCTCGCATCCCCGGATGGGCGTTATCCGGTGCCATCGCCTTCGTGGCGCTGTTGCCGTGTGCCGCCGGAGCCGCCACGGTGACGCTGGACGGCAGCGGCGGTATGACCTACTCGTACCAGTATGTCGCGCCGAATTCGACCACGCCGGCGGTGGGCGACAATTATGACCTCGCGGTGCCCGGGCAGTACACCTTTACGGATACGTTCACGACGCCGCAGTCGTCCAGCCAAAATCTCGGTACCTCGTCGGTCGGGGCCTACGACTTCCAAGACAGCTACCAGTTCACGGTGGGCACCAGCGCCAGCGGCGACACCTTGCTGGCATCGCTGGGCCTCGGGACTCTGTATGACATCTCGAATCTGCAGTTTCGCTTGTATCAAGTGGCCGGCGCCACGACCCAGCCCATCGTGGGCGGGATCCCTGCGGGCAGCACGCTCGTCACCGCATGGATGGGCCTGGCTCCCGGCGATAATTCGATGACCGCTGCGTTCAGCGGTATTCAGTCCGGCACGTACATGCTGGACGTGGCCGGCATTGCCACCGGCACGAGCGGCGGCAGCTACATCGGATCGGTGGATCTGCAGCCGGTACCCGTTCCGGCCGCCCTCTGGCTGATGCTGTCCGGGCTGGGCGGGTTGGGTGCGCTCGCACGGAAGCGCCGCGCCGCCTGATCGCCTCTAAAAGCGGATCCCCAGCCGCCGATACACATCGGCCAGCAGCCACAGCGGCCCGATCATCAGGAACTGCACGTCCTTGAAGAAGGAGGGTCGCTTGCCTTCGATGGCATGGCCGATGAACTGGCCAATCCACGCCGCGACGAACAGGACCACGCAGAGGCTCCACAGCGGCACGCCGTCCCAGCGATCGAGCCGGTCGAGCGACCATAGAAAGGCCAGCAGCAAGGGGAGTGCGCCCAGCGCCAGGCGGACGGACAATACCGAATAGTAGAGGAGCGCGGCCAGCACCGCGAGGCTGGCCCAGTTGAAGGCCGGATGCAGCGAGCGAATGCCGCCCGGAAAGGGCGCTGACCAGAGAAGCCCCAGCACGCACCAGGCGATCACCGGCACGCAAATCCAATGCAGCGCCTTATTGGTGTGATTGCGATGGCTGTCGCCGTAGTCATCCAGCCATTGATCGGCGGTGCGCATGAGGGTGAACGCTACGCCCGCACGAGCTGCGATTCAAATGTGCGGTCGAATCCATCCCGCCAAACCGTCGATCGGCACCAAAGTCGACCCTCCCATAAATGGCATTGGATAAATGGCAATTACCATTCTATAATGCCATTATGAAGAGCGCAGTCACGCTGGATAAGGCCGGTCGGGTAATCATTCCCAAAGCCCTGCGCGACGAGCTGCGGCTGGCGCCGGGGGATTCGCTGACCTTGGAGTCCGATGGCGATCAAGTAACGCTTCGCCCGGTTCGTTCCCAATCTCCATTGCGCAAAAAGGGCGGCATTTGGGTGTTTCACGGCGGCCGGCAAATCAGCGCGGCAGAAACGGACCGGGCGCTGGAGAGCGTACGGCAAGAGCGTGACCGCGAGCTGCGCGGCTCGAAGGTGTGAAGGCTTTTTTTGACACCTCGGTGCTCGTAGCCGTTTTCTACGACGAGCACCAACACCATGAGCCGAGCTTCGATCTTTTCTCGCAGCAGGAAAAATCAACTGCCTGCACGGCGGCGCACTGCCTCGCCGAAGTCTATTCCGTAGTTACCGGAATGCCGGGAAAGGATCGGGCGAGTCCCGACGAGGCGTTGCTGTTCCTGCACGACGTTCGCAAACACTTAAGTTTGGTCGCGCTCGATGAAACGGAATACTTCCGTGTGTTGGAGAATGCCGCCGCAGCCGGTATCGCCGGCGGCACCACTTATGATGCGATCGTCGCGCACTGCGCATTGAAAGCCGACGCGCAGACGCTATTTACCTGGAACGTCAAGCACTTCAACCGTCTCGGCGAACGCATCGCCGCGCGCGTCAGGCAGCCGCCATCAACCCCTTGAGCTTGCTGATGGCATTGGACTCGACCTGGCGCACGCGCTCGGCGGAAATTCCGTACTCATCCGCCAGTTCGTGCAGCGTGGCCTTGTCGTCGGTCATCCAGCGCCGCTTCAATATGCTGCGGCTGCGCTCATCGAGTTTCTCGAGAGCCATGCTCCAGGCGCTCGGTCGAGTCCTCTTCCCACTCCTCGTTCTCGACCTCGACGGCCGGATCGGCATTGCTGGCCGGCAGGTACATGGCCGGAGAGTAGGTCTCTTCCTCGTCGCTTTCCGGCGTCGGATCGAAGGACATGTCGCGCGCCGACAGGCGCTGTTCCATTTCGCGAACGTCGGCCACGTCGACGCCCAGGTCGCGGGCCACGGCCGCGGTCTCCGCTTCGGACAGCCAGGCCAGATTCTTCTTCATCTTGCGCAGATTGAAGAACAGCTTGCGCTGCGACTTGGTGGTGGCGACCTTCACCAGGCGCCAGTTGCGCAGCACATACTCGTGAATCTCGGCGCGGATCCAATGCACCGCGAAGGACACCAGGCGCACGCCCACCGTGGGGTCGAAGCGCTTGACCGCCTTCATGAGGCCCACATTGCCTTCTTGCACCAGATCGCCCATGGGCAGGCCATAGCCCAAGTAGCCGCGGGCAATGTGCACCACGAATCGCAGGTGCGACAGCACCAGTTGCCGGGCGGCATCCAAATCGGCCTCGGAGCGGAAACGAACCGCGAGGGCGACTTCGTCTTCCTTCGACAGAACCGGGATCTGGGACACGCGGTCTATATAAGAGTCCAGGCTCCCGACTGGGCCCGCGAACACCAATCCGCTCGTTTGCTTAGCGACTAAAGCAGTAGACATCAGCTCAAACCTCCCAATCAGCGCGGGTGCAATGGTAGCACTCCTAGGATCTGACTGCTAATGTTACCGATAGTTCACATGACATGCATAACTAGTTGAAAAATATATATTTAAGTCGGCTCGATGCCGCGGATATGCCGCGTCGCAGCAAGCCAGGAGCCCAACCAGGCCAGGCCCACGGCCAGGGCGAGCACGCCGGCGGCGGTGGTGAAGCCGAGCCCCTTGCAGGTGAAACTGGCTGCCGTACAACTGGGCCAGCGCGTCGACCGGCTTCGCCAAGACCGCTGCGGCAAGGGCGACCAGGATCAGCGCCATCAAGCCGCCGCCCAGGCCGTACCAGATGCCGCTGTAGAGGAAGGGCCGGCGGGTGAATCCGTCGCTGGCGCCGACCAGCTTCATCACCTCGATTTCCGCGCGCCGATTCAAGATATCCAGTCGAATGGTGTTGCCCACGATGAGCACCACCCCGACGCCCAACAGCCCGGCGGTGAGCAAGACCACGCGCCGCAGAATGTCCAGCATGGCGTGCAGCCGCTTCACCCACTCGGTGTCGAGCTGCACGGTTTGCACATCGGCGATGGCGGCGATCGCCTGCTTCGAGCGCATCCGTGCCCTGGGGCGTGCTCGCCGGCAGCGTCGGCGTGACGATCGAGGTGTCGGGCAGGGGATTGTCGGCTCAGCGCATCGAGTGCCTTGCCGAATCCCGAATCGTCGCGAAATTCCGCCAGGGCCTGGTCCGCCGTGATCACGCGCACCGTCGCCGACATCGTCGCGCTGGCGCAGCTGTTTCGCCACCGACTGCCGCCCGCGCGGCGCCCGCCTTCTTATTCATGTAGACCGACAAATCGAAGGCTTCGTTCCAATTGCCGGTGGCGGTGCGCATGTTCGACAGGAACAGGCTCAGGAACAGCGGCAGCGCGAGCGCCACGGCGACCACGCCCATGGTCATCAGGGTCGCAAACGGCTGATTGACGATGCGGCCCAGCGATCCGACCAGGGTTTGCGCATGCCGCGCGAAGTAGGCTTGCACGTTTCCGCGGAAACGCGATGTCATCCGCTGATTGCTCACTGCGACGTTTCCGCGGAAACCGCGCCCGGCCGCCCCTCGTCGGCCACGCGCCCGTCGCCCAAGACGATGCGCCGCGCGCCGAACTGCTCGATGAGATGCACATCGTGGGTGGCGATCACGACCGTCACGCCCACCTCGTTGAAGCGCTTGAACAGCTTCATGACCTCGAGCGCGAGTTCGGGATCGAGATTGCCGGTCGGCTCGTCGGCAATGAGCAGCGTCGGCTTGCGCCACCACGGCGCGGGCAATGCCCACGCGCTGCTGCTCGCCGGTCGACAGTTCCAGAGGGCGGATTTCTCTCCTTGCCCAGCAGGCCGACCTGATCGAGCGCTGCGCGCACGCGCTTGTCGATCTCGCGCTTCGGCACGCCGGCGATGATGAGCGGCAGCGCCACATTGTCCGCCACCGGCCGGTCATGCAGCAGTTTGTGATCCTGAAAGACCACGCCGAGGCTTCTGCGGAAATGCGGGATGCCGCGCGGCCTTGACGCCCGCGGTATTCTGGTTGTTGACGAATACCTGGCCGCGGGTGGGCCGTTCGATGAGCGCGATCAATTTCAAGATGCTGCTCTTGCCCGCACCGGAGTGGCCGGTCAAGAAGGCCAGCTCGCCGTCGTCGATCTTGAAGGACACGCCGGCCAGAGCCTCGCGGCCGTTGGCATAGCGCTTGTGCACCTGGTCGAAGCGGATCATGTGCCGGCGCCGTCGGGGCCGGATTTCAGCAGAGCGGACACGAAGTCGGACGCGTTGAACACGCCGAAGTCCTCGGTTTGCTCGCCGACGCCGACGAAGCGGATGGGAATTTTCAGGCGTTGCGCAATGGCGAGAACCACGCCGCCCTTGGCCGTGCCGTCGAGTTTGGTGACGACCAGACCGGTCACTCCCAGCCCCTTGTTGAACTCTTCGGCCTGCGCCACGGCGTTCTGGCCGATGGTGCCGTCGAGCACCAACAGCACCTCATGCGGCGCGCCGGGGTCCAGGCGGGCGAGCACGCGCTTGACCTTTTTGAGCTCATCCATCAAGTGGGTCTGGGTATGCAGGCGCCCCGCGGTGTCGGCGATCAGCACGTCGATGTTGCGCGCGCGCGCGGCCTGCAGGCCGTCGAAGATGACGGCGGCGGGCTCCGCGCCGCCTTGGGCAGCGACGATGGGCACCTTGTTGCGCTCGGCCCAAACCTCCAATTGTTCGCGCGCCGCCGCGCGAAAGGTATCGCCGGCGGCCAGCATGACGCTATGCCCTTCGGCGAGCAGCCGGTGCGCCAGCTTGCCGATGGTGGTGGTCTTGCCGGCGCCGTTGATTCCCACCACCAGAATGACGTAGGGCCTGATGCGTCGGGTCGATGGCGAGCGGCATTTCCACGGGCTTCAAGATGTCGAACATGGCCTCGTGCAAGGCCTTGAGCAGCGCATCCACGTCGTTCAGTTCCTTGCGCGCCACGCGCTTGCGCAGCTCCTCGAGAATTCGGCGCGTGGCCTCGGCGCCCACGTCGGCGGTGATCAGGCGGGTCTCCAGCTCATCCAGGATTTCCGCATCGATCTTGCGTCCGGGCAGCAGTTCGGTGAGGTCGGTGGTGAGCCAGGCGGGCCCTACGATTCAACTTGGCGCGCAGGCGCTTGAAGAATCCCGCGCACACCGGGCTTATCGGCTTCGTTCGTCATAGGCAGGTATGATACCGGGAGTGACAACTCCCAAGACGGTATCGAACGCCTCCGGCGGCCGCAATTCGGTGCGCATCATCGGCGGCGCTTGGCGCGGCCGGCGCGTGACTTTCCCGGACATTCCGGGCCTTAGGCCGACGCCCGATCGGGTGCGCGAAACCTTGTTCAATTGGCTGCAGCACGCCGTCGCCGGCGCTCGCTGCCTGGATCTGTTCGCCGGCTCCGGGGCGCTCGGCCTCGAGGCGCTTTCCCGCGGGCGCCAGGCAGCTGGTGTTCGTCGAGCAGGCCGTCGCCGCCTCGCGCTCCCTGCAGGAGCAACTGATCCGCTTGGGCGGCGAATGCCGAGGCCGCAGGTGCTGGAAATGGGTGCCGCGCGCTATCTGCGTTCCGCCCGCGGAAGCCCTTCGACATCGTGTTTCTTGGACCCGCCCTTCGGGCGGGGCGCCTTGGCGGAATATGTTCCCTTGCTGGATGACGGGCCCGTGGCTGAAGCCGGGGGCGCTGGTGTACCTGGAAAACGAGAAAGCCGAGGGGGTTCCGGCGCTGCCCGCGCATTGGGAGCTGCTCAAATCGAAGTCGGCGGGCGAGGTGGGGTATCATTTGGCCCGCGTCAATGCGCGAGCTTGAGTGAATGCATAAAAGAACAGCCGTCTATCCCGGGACCTTCGATCCGATCACCAATGGTCATCATGACCTGGTGCGGCGGGCGGCCAGTATTTTCGATCGCCTGGTGGTGGCGATCGCGGCCAATCCGAACAAGGCGCCCATGTTCACGTCTGGAACAGCGGGTCGACATGGCCCGCCGCGTGCTCGCCGACGTGCACAATGTCGAAGTGATGGGCTATGTGGGCCTGACGGTGGACTTCGCGCGGCAGAATGGCCTGTCGGTGATCGTGCGCGGCCTGCGCGCCGTGTCGGACTTCGAATTCGAATTTCAATTGGCCAATATGAGCCGCCATCTCACGCCTGAAATAGAATCCGTATTCATGACCCCGCAGGAGCAGTACACCTTCATTTCCTCGACTCTGGTGCGCGAAATCGCGGTGCTGGGCGGCAATGTGTCGGAGTTCGTGCATCCCATCGTCGAGATCGAACTGAAACGGCACCGCAAGCTTTGATCGAGCCATCATCCGCACCGCGCCGCGCGCGGCCATTCCGGACTGCTGTTGCGTCGCTGCGTCGCGATCGCCGCCACTCGCGGGCGCTCGCCGACCGCGCCGCAGCGGCGCCGCGCATGCGCGTCGGCCGCTGCGGAGCGCACGGCCGTTGCGCACAAGGCGGCCATCGCCAGCGCCTATCCCCTGGCGAGCCAGGCGGGGCAGGAAATTCTCGCGGCGGGCGGCAATGCCTTCGATGCGGCGGTGGCGGTGTCCGCGGCGCTCGCCGTGGTCGAACCCACCAGCTCGGGTCTGGGCGGCGGCGGGTTCTACTCTGCTGCATCGGCAATCCGACGGCTACGAAACCATGCTCGATGCACGGGAGAAGGCGCCGGGCGCCGCGTCGCGCGACATGTACTTGGACAAGGCCGGCAACGAGATCGAGAATGCGTCGATTTACGGGGCACTGGCGTCCGCGATTCCGGGCGAGCCGGCCGCATTCGAGTACCTGGCGCGCAAGTACGGCAAGCTGCCCCTGAAGCGAAGCCTGCAGCCGGCGATTCGCCTGGCGCGCGAGGGCTTTCCGCTGTATGCGCGCCTGCAAGGAGCCATTCGCTACAAGCGGCAGATTTTGCTGCGTTCGCCGGATGCGGCGCGGGCTTTCCTGACCGCCGACGGCGCGGTTCCCGAGCTGGGCGCCCTCATCAAGCAGCCGGATTTGGCGAATACCCTCGAGGCCATCGCCGATCAGGGCGCCAAGGGCTTTTATACAGGCCGGGTTGCCGCGGAGCTGGTCGACGGCGTGCGTGCGGACGGCGGCATCTGGACGCTTCAGGATCTTGCGGCCTACCGGGTCGTCGAGCGCAAACCGCTGGTCGGCGAATATCATGGGGCGCGCATCGTGTCGGCATCGCCGCCCTCATCGGGCGGCGTCGCATTGCTCGACGCGCTCAATATATTGTCCGGCTTCGATATGCAGCCGCTACGATTCCGCGACGCGCAAGCACTTGGTCATCGAGGCCATGCGCCGCGCCTACCGCGACCGGGCGATCTACCTGGGCGATCCGGACTTCGTCAAAATGCCGCTGGCGCAGCTGACGAGCTTGGACTACGCGGCGGGGCAGCGCAGCAGCATCCGCACCGACAAGGCCATGCCGTCCAACATGCTGCCGGGGATCGAATCGGAACCCGGCGGCCTGCACACCACGCATTTTTCCGTTCTGGATGCCGACGGCAATCGCGTCGCCGCCACCATCTCCATCAACCTGTACTTCGGCGCGGGCTATATGCCGCCGAAGACGGGCGTGCTGCTCAACGACACCATGGATGATTTCTCCACCAAGCCCGGCATCCCCAATGAATTTGGACTGGTGGGCGCCGCGGCCAATGCCATCGCGCCGAACAAGCGCAGCCTCTCCAGCATGACCCCGACCTTCGTCGAGACCTCGAAGGGCCTGATGATCGAGGGCTCGCCCGGCGGCAGCTACATCATCAGCATGGTGCTGCTGGGCACGCTCAATTATCTGGACGGGATGAATGCGGCGGACATCGTGAAGTACCCGCGCTACCACCATCAATACCTGCCCGATGTGGTCGACTATGAGCCGGATGCGCTGACCGACGGCGAAATCAAGGAGCTGCAGGCCATGGGGCACACGCTCCAGCTGTCCGGCCGGCAGTGGGGCAATATGCAGGTCATCACCTGGGATTTCGCCACCGGCAAGGTGGAGGCGGCGTCCGATCCGCGCGGCGAGGGCGCGGGCCTGGTGTACTAGCAAGCCGTCGCGCTTCAGCGTTGGCAGGTCGCGCACCAGTACGTGGAGCGCTGACCCTGGACGAATTGCCTGACGGGCGACTTGCAGACGCGGCAAGCCTCTCCCGCCCGCTCGTACACGAATAATTTCTGGCGGAAATATCCGGGCGCGCCGTCGGCATTGACGTAATCGCGCAGCGTGGTGCCGCCGATCTTGATCGCCTCGCCGAGCACGTCCTTGATGGCCTGTGCCAGCGCGTGGGCTTCCTTGCGGGTGAGGCGGCGGGCCGCGCGGCGCGGCGCAATGCGCGCGCGGAACAAGGCCTCGCTGGCGTAGATGTTGCCGACCCCCACGACCAGCTGCGAATTCATGATCAATTGCTTGATGGCGACGCTGCGCTTGCGGGTGGCGCGAAACAGGTACTCGCCGTCGAAGGCCGTCGCTCAAGGGTTCGGGCGCCAGCTTGGCGAGCAAGGGGTGCAGCGTCGGGATCGGTTTCGGTCCAATGCAGGCTGCCGAAGCGCCGCGGGTCGTGAAATCGCAGTACCCAGCCGCTGTCCATGTGCATGTCCCAGTGATCATGGGTCTTCGGCGGGGTGCCGGCCTTGACCAGGCGCAGGCTTCCCGACATGCCGAGATGCAGGATCAAGGTGCCGGTGTCGAAGCGGATCAGGATGTACTTGGCGCGCCGATCGACGCCGAGAACCGTGCGGCCGCGAATGGCGGCTTCGAAGTGCGGCCGGGATGGGCCAGCGCAGACGGCGCTCGCGCACGATGACCTCGAGCACGCGCCGCTCCTGCAAGGCAGGCGCGATGCCGCGTCTCGTCGTTTCTACTTCAGGAAGCTCGGGCGTGTGAGGCTCGGGCGAGGTCGAGGCCGTTACTTGATCTTCGATTCTTTGTAGGCGACGTGCTTGCGCACGACCGGATCGAATTTCTTGGTTTCCAGCTTGTCCGGATGCAGGCGCTTGTTCTTGGTGGTCGTGTAGTAATGACCGGTGCCCGCCGAAGAGACCAATTTGATTTTGTCGCGCATATGCCGCTCCTTAAACCTTGACGCCCTTGGCGCGCAAATCCGCCACCACCACGTCCACGCCGCGCTTCTCGATGGTGCGCAGGCCCCGCGTCGATCACGCGCAAGCTCAGGAAACGCTTCTCCGTTTCCGACCAGAAGCGGTGGGTATGCAAATTCGGCAGAAAGCGGCGCCGCTTGCGATTGTTCGCGTGGGAAACCGTATTACCCGTTTTGGGGGCTTTGCCCGTGACCTGGCAGACTCGCGACATGGCGTAAACCTTTGGACTTGAACACTCTTGGACAGCCGCGCTTTATACCAGGCCGCCCCCGGGCAGGCAAGGCCGCGAACATTTAATTATTCGAATTCAATGAGTTGCGACCGGCAGATGCTCGCGGAGGAAGGCCTCGGTCTCCTGCAGCAGAGTCACCCGGTCCTTGAAGTCGCTGAATTGATGATCGGCGCCGGCAACGACGACGAATCGGTGCTCCTTACCGCGCCCGCTTCAGGGCCTGGTCCATTTTCTCGGATTGTTCGAACGGCACCTGTGCGTCCATTTTGCCATGGAGCATCAGCAGCGGAATCTGCGAGTCCGCCGCATGCAAGCGCGGCGAATCGCGCATCAGCTTGGCCGGATCGGTTCCGATCTGCCTCTTGATGGCAGCCGCGCGCAGCCAATGGTGTCCCTCATCGATCAGCAGGGCCAGGTCGCTCGGTCCCGCGATATCGACCGCGCAGCGAAACAGCTCGGGGTCGCGCTGTGCGCCGAGCAGGGCAAGATAGCCGCCGAAACTCCAGCCGACGATGCAGACCCGCTGCGGGTCCGTGATGCCCTGCTGAATGGCCCAGCGCGCGCCGTCCACCACGTCATCATAGGTCAAACCACCCCAGTCCTGGTGCGCGGCGAAAAACCAGTCCTCTCCGTATCCGCTCGAACCGCGGAAATTCATCTGCAGGACGGCATATCCCCGGCTGACCAGAAACTGGCGCAGAAAGAGAGTAACCCCAGGTATCGCGCGCAATGGGCCCGTCGTGCGGCATCACGATCAGCGGCAGGTGTGCGGGCGGCGCGCCCGGAGGTGCCGACAGATACGCCGGTATGCGCGTACCGTCGCGCGCCGGATAGGAGATGGGCCGCATGGGGGCGAGAGTCGCCGGATCGCGATCGGGGTAGGATGCGCCGAAATTGCTGAGCTGATTTGTATCGCTGTTGAACAGCATGAATCTCGGCGCATCGACATCGCTCACGGAACGGATCAGCAAAATCCTCTCATCGCGCGACGACCCATGGAATTGATCGAATCGCGCGGGCTCGAGTTTTTGAATCGCACCCATCAATGTGCCGACGCGGCTGTCCTCGAAGTACATCAGAGGATAACCGTCATCGTATCGAACGCCGATCAGCCGGTTGTCCAGCCCCAGCGTGGGGACCCGAGACATCCACGAGGGCGTGCGAGAATACGAGCTTCGGATCCTCTTTGTCCTTCAAGTCGATGAGCCAGACCGCCCTGCGGCCTTCGGAGGGCCCGAGCGCATAGGCCATGTTGGGATCTTCGGCGCTGATCGCCACGGGCTCGAATTGATTTTCGCGGGTAAAGACTTCGAATCTGGTCAAGCGCCGCCAATCCGAGTCGCCGTCGAGGCGGGCCCAGTAGGAAATCGTGGTACCGGAGAATCCCCACCCCAGCCTGACGTGGCCGTGCTTGTCGGTGATCCAATGCCGGATCGGATCGCGCGCCTGCTGGCGCAGCCTCAGGATCCCTGTCACGACGTTGAGTTCGAACACCGCCGGCAGGGCGTGGGTGCCGACGTTGCCGTACACCTGAACTCCGGTTGCCACTTGGTTCGCACTCAAGCCCTCATCGGCCTCGATGAGCACGGTATCGGCCGGCCCGGGATTCCAGTCGATGATCCGGTCCTGGAACTGCCCCTGTGCTTCGAAGGAGTTTTGCAATCAGCACGCGCAAGTGCTTGCCGTCGGCATCGACGGCCACCAGCCGCGTAATGCCGTACACGAACCCCCGATCGACCATGCCGCTGAACCCGCAGAGCAGGCGTGTATTCGTCGCCCAGCGACACCACGTCACTTGGAAGTGGTCGGGCTCGGTCATCACGCGACGAGCGGCCTGATCGTTGCCGGTCTGCCGATCCGCGACGACGACGTCGGCCCGCCCGTCGTCGAGTGTCCGGATCAGTGCCACATAGCGTCCGTCCGTCGAAATCGACACGTCTTCAACGTGCGGCCGAAGAGCAAACTCCTCCGCGGATGGCGCTGCCGCATGGGCGGCGGCCACGCCGCCGAACATCATCCAAACGATTGCCGGAATTCTTGTTTTTTTCAAATCGAGCTTCCCTGCGACAACCGCTGCCGTGCACCAGCATGGGATTATACCGTCATTTAGACCAGCCCGCGTTCGGCCAGCGACACGCTCGCGCCGTCGCCGACGATGATGTGATCCAGCAGCCGAATGTCGACCAGGCCCAGCGCCTCCTTGACCCGTTGAGTGATCAGTTCGTCGGCCTGGCTGGGCTCGGCCACACCCGACGGGTGGTTGTGCGCAATGATCACCGCGGCGGCGTTGCGCTGCAGGGCGAGCTTGACGATTTCGCGCGGATGCACGCTGGCGCCGTCGATCGTGCCGCGAAATAACTCCTGGAATTGAATCAGGCGATGACGCTTATCGAGGTACAGACAGCAGAACACCTCGTGCTCGAGATCGCGCAGCTGCGAGGAGAGAAAGTCGCGGGTCACCCGCGGGCTCGCGAGCGAGGGGCCGGTGCGTAAGGTCTCCGACAGCTGCCGGCGGGCGATCTCGACCGCCGCCTGTAATTCCGCGAACCTTGCCAACCCCAGTCCGTGCTCGGCGCAGAATCTCTGGCGATCGGCCGCGATCAGCTTGCGCAGGGATGCAAAGCTCTTGAGCGTGTCGCGCGCGAGGTCGAGAGCCGAGCGGCCGCGGGTTCCCGTGCGCAGCAATATGGCCAGCAGTTCGGCATCGGACAGAGCGCCGGCGCCTTTGTCGAGCAGCTTCTCGCGCGGTCGTTCGTCGATGGGCCAATCCCGGATTGCCATGGCGGCGAGCATGACCGGCGCGGCCGGCAACACTCTAGCTGCATTTCGTTGGCGAGCGGGCAGATTGGCGCGGGCTCGCAGCTCTCAGCGTGTCCCGAACTGCCGAAGCCGCCGGCGCCGCGTGCGGTCGCGGAAAAATCCTCCACCACTTCGAAGCCGACCTGCACCACCGGCACGAACACCATTTGCGCGATGCGGTCGCCGGGGTTGATGGTGAAGGCCGCGGCGCCGCGGTTCCAGACCGACACCATCAGCGGTCCCTGATAGTCGGAATCGATCAGGCCGACCAGATTGCCGAGCACGATGCCGTTCTTGTGGCCGAGTCCGGAGCGCGGCAGCAGCACCGCGGCAAGATCGGGGTCCTCGATGTAAATCGAAACGCCGGTCGGGAATCAGCTCGGCGGCGCCGGGCGGCAGCGTCAGCGGAGCCGTCGATGCAGGCGCGCAAATCCATGCCCGCCGACCCGGCGGTGGCATGCTGCGGCAAGGGGAATTCCCGGCCGATGCGCGGATCCAGGATCCGCAGCTTGATGGTACGTCGCACGTTGTTACCGAGCGCCGCGCACGGCGGCGCGCACTCGATCGCGCGGCAGGGCGGCGGGCCGGCGCTTGCGCAGACCGCGCCGCGGGCTGCCGTCGGGCGGCGGCAGGCGCTGGGCGATCAGCGCAATGAGCTGGCGCGCGACGTCGATTTTCGGCCCGCGCGCAACCTCGACTTTGCCGGCGGGCCAAATGACCGTGAGCGCATTGTCGTCGCAATCGAAGGCGATCCCTTCGCCGACTTGGTTGGCGGCAATCATGTCGAGCTTCTTGCGCTTGAGTTTGCTGCGCGCATTCTCTTCGACGTCGTTGGTCTCGGCCGCGAATCCCGACCACGAACGGCCGCTTGGCCATGTCCGCGACCGACTTGACGATGTCGGGCGCGGGCTCGAGATCGAGCTTGACCGCCACGCCCTGTTTCTTGATTTTTTGCTTGGCGACGCGTCACCGGCTGAAAATCGGCCACCGCCGCCGCCGCGATGAACACGTCGGCATCCGCCACTTGGCGGTGAACCGCGGCGTACATATCGCGCGCGCTCTCCACATTGATGCGCGTGATGCCCGCGGGCGTCGGCAATTGCACGGGTCCGGTGACGATGGTGACATGCGCGCCGGCCTCGCGGGCCGCGGCGGCGACGGCAAATCCCATTTTCCCCGAGCTGCGGTTGGTGAGATAGCGCACCGGATCGATGCGTTCGCGGGTCGGACCCGCGGTGATCAATATATTGAGCCCCGCCAGCAGGCCGGCGTTGGCCGGGCGTTCCAGCAGGCTTTCGGCGAGTTTCACCGGCTCCCACATGCGTCCCACGCCGACTTCTCCGCAAGCCTGGTTGCCGGAATCGGGCCCGAGAATGCGGATGCCGCGCGAAATCAGCGTTTCCACATTGGCCTGCGTGGCCTTGTTGGCCCACATGACGCGATTCATCGCCGGCGCGAGCACGAGCGGCGCCTCGGTGGCGAGGCACAGGGTGGACAGCAAGTCATCGGCCCGGCCGCCGGCCAGCCGCGCCATGAAGTCCGCGCTCGCCGGCGCGATCAGCACCACCTGCGCCCAGCGCGCCAGCTCGATGTGCCCCATGGCGGCTTCCGCCGCGTCGTCCCACAGATCGCTGCGGGTGGGCCGGCCCGATACCGCCTGAAAGCTCATGGGCGACACGAATTTCTGCGCCGCGTCCGTCATGACCACTTGCACGTCCGCGCCGCGTTCCATCAGCCGGCGCACCAGATCGGGACTCTTGTAGGCGGCGATGCCGCCCGTGACGCCCAGCAGAACTCGAGTCTTCGGCGTCAATGGATGCCCTTCAGTTCTTTGAAGCGATCGATATCGCTCTCGAATTGCTTGCTCATCGTCGTCTCCTCGCTGTGCTTCTCGCTGCAGGTTCTGCTCCTGCGTGCGGATGTCATTGCCCACGCGCACCAGATCCTCGGCGACCTGATCCGGCATGGCCGGCGCCTTGGGATCGCTGCTGTACGGCTTGTAGTGCAGGCTGCCGGCGCGCAGCTTCTTCAGCCTGCCGTTCAACACTTCGAGAAATTGCGAGGTGACCTTGATCTGATCGGACAGCAGCGTCACCCGCTGGTCGCGCAGGCGCTCGATTTCTTGCACCGAGGCGTAGGTATTCAGCAAATTCCGATCTCGGTTGCGGCTCTGCTCGGCTTCGGCTTTTTTTTGATCGTCGGCCGCCAGCTGCTCGGGAGTCTTCTGCGCGTCGAGACGGTCGATCTCCACGCCCTGAGCATTGATGACATGCTGCTCCTGTGCGGCGTATTCCGGCGGGATGTGATCGCCGTAGTGGGTAATCCCCTGCTGCGTCCACCCACTTGTAGACGATGCGGCCGTTGTCGCCGGGCGGGCCGCGAAACCCGGTAGGGCGAGCACGGCCGCGGCGCATAGGATCCAGGCGAGCGTTTTTCAAGCGCGTATCCCTTGAGAGAAACGGCCGCCATTGTGAGCGGAGCGCCCCGGGTTTTCCAGGGCCTGTGCCTCAATCTGCAAGCCCATAGCGCTCCCGGTAGGCCTGCATGCGGAGCAGGTCGTCCTTGCGACCCTGCAGCGAGATATGGTGCATGAGGTCGGCCAGATTGACGACCGAAACCACGGGAATGCCATAGCGGTCGCGGACCTCCTGAACCGCCGACAAGCGGCTTTCGGGGGCGCGTTCCTGGCGGTCCAGGGCGAGCAGTACCCCGGCCGGCCGGGCGCCTGCGCCGCGAATGATGTCGACGGATTCGCGGATTGCCGTGCCCGCCGTGATGACGTCATCGACGATCAGGACCCCCCCGCTCAAGGGGCTGCCGACGATGCTGCCGCCCTCGCCGTGGTCCTTGGCCTCCTTGCGATTGAAGGCAAACGGCAGATTGCGGCCGGCAGTTTCCGCCAGCGCCGCCGCCGTGACGGTGACCAAGGGAATGCCCTTGTAGGCCGGGCCGAACAGCATGTCGAACTCCAGATCCGAAGCCGCCAGCGCCGCCGCGTAGGCGCGTCCCACCGCGCCGATGGCCGCGCCGGTGTTGAACAGGCCGGCATTGAAAAAATACGGGCTTTCGCGGCCCGATTTCAGCGTAAAGCTGCCGAATCGCAGGACTCCCTGCCGCATGCACAAATCGATGAATTCGCTTTGATATGCCAAGGTATGACTCTCTCAGGAGAAACGCAGGTCTTGTGAAACGCGGGCCTTCATGCCTTAAGGGGAGCTGTGGCTTGTGGACGTCAAGGGCCCTGATACTATCGTGCGCCATGCGCGTCGTCATGTTGAACCCGAGTAGCGAGAGTCGTCCAATACCTATGGGTTCTTGGTTCATGCCCGGAATTTGCGCTTCGATGCCGATGTCGAGTTTCTGCGTTTGACCGGAGCGGCGAAGCCTACACTGCGCCAGGCGCTGGGCGACAAGCGGATGGTGGCCATCCTGTTCCTGAGCTTCGCCTCCGGGCTGCCTTTCAATCTGACCAATTTCACCTTGCAGGCCTGGCTGGCATCGGCCGGCCTGAGCATCAAGACCATCGGCATCTTCTCCTTGGCCGCGCTGCCTTATAACGTCAAATTCCTGTGGGCACCCTTCCTCGACCGCTATCTGCCGCCCCTGCTCGGCCGGCGCCGCGGCTGGATCTTGGTGTTCCAGGCCTGCCTGGCCATTTGCATCGGCGTCATGGGTTTCAGTTCTCCGACGAAGGAACCCTATGTGCTCGGTGCCATCGCGGTCTTCCTGGCCTTCCTATCGGCGTCGCAGGACATCGTGATCGATGCGTATCGCGTGGACACCATTCCGGCGAGCGAGCGCGCGCTGGCCGCGGCCGCCGCCGCGTTCGGCTACCGCACGGCGGCCATGCTGGCGGGCGCCGTGCTGGTCTACATCGCCGCCGGCCTCGGCTGGCAGCTGGCCTTCCTCTGTGTGGCCGGTCTCATGGCGGCCACCATGCTGGCCACGGTCTGGGCGCCGGAGCCGGACGCGCCGGGCCACGCGCCGCGCACCCTGGCCGATGCGGTCTGGCATCCCTTGCGCGCCTTGCTCAAGGAAAAAGGCATCTGGGGTTTTCTGGCGCTGGTGTTGCTCTACAAGCTGGGCGATGCCCTGGCGCTCAGCTTGTACAGCACCTTCATGATCCGAGGCGTCGGATTCTCTCTGCATGAATTGAGCATCGCCGGCAAGCTCAACATGACGGTCTCCACCATGATCGGCGTGGCGTTCGGCGGATGGGTCTACATACGCTGGGGAACATTCCGTTCCCTGCTGATTTTCGGCATCGGCCAGGCGCTCACCAATCTGCTCTACATGTGGCTGGCGCTGGCCGGCAAGAAAGTGTGGCTGCTGGTGCTGGCGACATCCTTGGACACCATGATCGGCGGAATGGGTCAGGCGGCGTTCGTCGCCTTCCTGGTATCGCTGTGCTCGGCGGACTTCAGCGCCACCCAGTACGCTCTGCTGTCCGCGCTGGCGGTGCTGCCGCGAAACGTGACGGGCGCGATCGCGGGGGCGTTGGTGCCGGTGATCGGCTGGGCGAATTTCTTCATGGTCACCTGCCTGAGCGCGGTGCCGGGGCTCATTCTGCTGGTGATATTGCGCGGGCCCTTGAACGAACTGTCGGCGCGCGAAGCCGCAAAAACCTAGCCCGCGGCCGCCGCCGCGCAACGGCTCGCGGATGGCTCAGCGGCGCAGCGAGCGATCGTGCGGCGTGGACCAAAGGCTGCGCGCGTTGTCCTCGAACTCGCGATCCAGGTCTTCGGCTTCCATATCCACGGCGCCCGACCAGTCCTCCGGTGCATCGGCCGAATCGATGAGCTCATCCAGCAGCTGCTCGTTCCACGAGTCGAATTCCATTTCGGTGACCGTACCGTCGAAGTATTGAATTTCTATGGTTTGATCTTGGTCGTCGATGGCGACCACCTCAAAGAGCTCGTTGGTACCGCCCCGATACCATTGCCCAACGATCGGCCTGATTGCGTTCATCTTGACCGGCCTCCGACTGCTATGCTCGACTCCATTCAACTACCAATGAATCATTCGCGCAATATGTAATATTTTGCGCGCAGCAACATCGCCAGTGATCGAAACGCTCGTCAAATTCTTCGTCGTCTTTTTCGTCGTGGTCGATCCCATATCGCTGATCCCCTTGTTCGCGGGTCTGACGCAGGGCGCCGGCAACGGCTACAAGAAAAAAATGGCCGGCAAATCGGCCGTGATCGCGCTGGTGATTTGCGTGCTGTTCGCGCTGGTGGGCGCGCGATTCCTGGACATCATGGGGATTTCCCTGAGCGCGTTCCGAATTGCGGGCGGAACTCTGCTGTTCCTGATCGCGCTCGACATGGTGTTCGCGCGCACCTCGGGCACTCGCTCGACGAGCACCGGAACAGGAAGAGGCCAAGAAGCGCGAGGACATTTCGGTGTTCCCGCTCGCCTTCCCCTTCATCGCGGGGCCCGGCGCGCTCGCCACCATTTTGCTGACCGCGGGCGAAGTGGGCGCCAAGCCGCTGCTGTTCGCGGGTTTCCTCTGCGTGGTCGCGCTGGTGCTGATCGTCTGCTGGGTTCTGATGCTGGCCACGCCGCGCGCTGATGAAGGTGCTCGGCGTGACCGGGGCGAACGTGGTGAGCCGGCTATCGGGCGTGATTCTCGCCGCTCTCGCAGTGCAATTCATCGTCGACGGGATTCGCGGCAGCTTCCTCTGATGGTCACGGGCTCTCGAGCTTGGCGTATGCCAGATCCCACACACCGTGGCCCAGGCGCTCGCCGCGCCTCTCGAAGCGCGTCGGCGGCCTGAACTGCGGCCGGGCCACATAGGTCCCATCCGGGCTCAACGACGCGAGATGAGGATCGGCATTGCACACCGCCAGCATCTGTTCCGCATAGGCTTGCCAGTCCGTGGCGAGACGCAGCACCCCATCGGGGCGCAGCTTGGCCGCCAGCGCCGCCACGAACGCCGCATCGATCAAGCGCCGCTTGTGATGACGCTTCTTGTGCCAGGGATCGGGGAAGAACACCAGGATCTCGTCGAAGGAGTCGTTCGGCAGCCGGTCCCTCAATACCTCGACGGCGTCGTGACAGATGACACGCAAGTTGCGCACTCTCGCCTCCGCGGCGCGCAGCAGCAGCCGGCCCACGCCCGGACGGTGCACCTCGATGCCCAGGTAGTCGTTGTTCGGATGACTGCTCCGCCAGACTCCCGATCACCTCCCCGACCCCGAAGCCGATCTCCAGGCAGCGCGGCGCGCGGCGTCCGAAAATCGCCTCCAAGTCCAAAGGGCCCTCGCCCAAATCCACGCCGTAGGATGGCCACAGTTCCGTGAGTGCGCGCTCCTGCGCGGGAGTCATGCGGCCGGCGCGCAGGACGAAGCTGCGGATGTGACGTTGAGTCTGCATGGGCACGAAGTGTGCCTGATATCATGACGCGATGCGTAAACCGAAGTGGGATGTGGAGTCGAGGCGCGCGGCGGTGCGGCCCGCCATGGCGCTTCTCCTGCTCCTGCTGTCGGGCTGCGTCGGCCTGCCGCGGCATGTCCAGAAATATCACAGCGAAGCGTTGCCCGATCCGCAGACGACGGCACTGGGCCGCCTCGTTGCGGCCGAGGAAGCCAACAAGAATCTATCGGGCATTCGCCTGCTGACGTCGGGCGAGGAGGCCTTGGCCGATCTCATCGCGCTCGCCGATCATGCCGAACGCACGCTGGACATTCAGTACTACATCATTGAGCAGGACGAATCCGCGGCGCTGCTGCTGCATCACGTGCGCCTGGCGGCGGACCGCGGAGTGCGCGTGCGCGTCCTGGTCGACGACCTCAATACCGCGGGTGAAGACCGGCGCTTCCTGCATTTGAGCGAACACGCGAACGTCGAGGTCAGGGTTTTCAATCCGTTTCCCGGCGGAAGATTCGCAACCTGGACCCGATTGCTCGCCTCGGCGAGCGACATTCGCCGCATCAATCACCGCATGCACAACAAGCTGTTCGTCGCCGACAACGCACTGGCCATCACCGGCGGCCGCAACATCGGAGATCAGTACTTCACGCGCGATCAGCACAATAATTTCATCGATCTGGACGTGGTGGCGGCCGGCGCCATCGTGCCGAAATTGTCCGCCTCGTTCGATGCCTTTTGGAACAGCAAGTACGCCTACCCGATCGCCTCGGTGGCCTCGCCGGCGAGTGCCGAGCCGGCATCGCCGCCGCCCGCCGACGTTGCAATCGCTGCGAGCGCCGATTGGCTGGAGCGCGAACTGGCGGCGGGAAGGCTGGATCTGATCTGGGTGCCCGCCACGGTGCTCGCGGATCGGCCCGCCAAGATCGCCAGCGAGAGCTCTCCCGACGAGGAGGTCACGATCGCCAACAATCTCGCCGCTCTGATGCGCTCCGCCACGCAAGAGCTCATCGTGATCTCGCCCTACTTCGTGCCCGGCGACGACGGTGTCGCCTTGTTCGCCAAGCTGGTGGGCGAGGGCGTGCACATCAGGATACTCACCAACTCGCTGGCGTCGACCGATTCGCCTCTGGTGCACAACGGCTATTCGCGCTACCGCGTGGAGCTGCTCAAGCTCGGCGTCGAGCTTTCCGAAGTGCGGCCCAAGCTCGGGCAAAAGCGCGCCCGCTTTCATCCGTTTCGCAGCTCCAACGCCAGCCTGCACGCCAAGGCGCTGGTGATCGACCAAAAAACCGTATTCATCGGATCGATGAACATGGACGCGCGCTCGGCGCGCATCAACAGCGAGTTGGGACTGGTCATCCGCAGTGCGGAGATCGCCCGCCAGGTCACCAGTCTGCTCGATGACATCAGCGCTGACGGAAGCTACAAACTGCAGTTGGTGGACCACACCAATCAAATCGAGTGGTCGAGCGGCGAACCGGGTTCGGAAAGGACATGGTTCACGGACCCGGAAACCACGCGATTGCAGCGCTTCACGCTGAAAATGCTGGCGCCGTTCGCGCCGGAGGAATTGCTGTGACTACGAAATCCGCAGCGTGCTCAAATAGTCCTTGACCTTGGCGCGAAATCCCTCGCTGCTCGTCACGGTGGCGCCCCCCGCCAGAACGAGGATGAAATCCCCGCGCAGGGTGCGATTCACCTCCCTGACGTAGTTCATGTTGACCAGGCAGGAGCGGCTGATGCGCAGCATGGGTTGCGAGCGCAGCGCCAGCTCCGCCTGCTGCAGAGTGCTGCGGGCGTGAAAGCTGTCCTTCCCCACGCGGATCACGACGTAGTTGCGGTCCGCCTCGATCATTTCCACCTGCGCGGCCTCGAGCACATGTAAATGGCCGCCGAATTCCGCCAGCAGCCGCGGCCGCTCCTCGCCGTGCGGGCGCGCGCCGTGCTCCAAATGCGCGAGCAGTCCCGCGAGCAGCGCCTGGCGCTCGTCGGCCCCGGACTGCGCATGGCGCGGCCGCACGCGCTGCAGCGTCCGGCGAAAGCGTTCCTGATCGAAGGGCTTGAGCAGGTAGTCCACCGCGCTGACCTCGAATGCCTCGACCGCATAGGTGTCGTAGGCGGTGACGAACACCAGGGACGGCAACTGCGAAGGCGGCAGCGCGCGCGCCAGATCGATGCCGTTCAGGGGATCCATCTGAATGTCCAGAAACAACAGCTGCGGCGTCTGCAATCGAATCGCCGCCAGGGCGGCGGCTCCGTCGCCGTATTCACCCACCACGCGCAGGTCGCTTTCCGCCTCGCAGAATTCGCGCAAGGTGCGCCTGCCGGCTTGCTCGTCGTCGACGATGATGACATCCATCATGCGTCGGCCAATGCCGGCGCGGGCCGCGCCTCGCGCACCGGCGACTGGCGAATCGCCGGCATCGAGATCTCGCTGCACCAATCCTCGTCGATCGCGCCGGCGGTGAGCTCGGCGCGCCGCTCGAATTGGACCGCCAGCCGTTCACGGACATTGTTCAGGCCGATGCCTCCCTCGCCGACCGGCCTGTCCGGCGCAATCGTATTGAGCACGGAGAGCGTCAGCACGTTCTGCGCCATGCGCGCGGTGACCTGCACGGTCACGCGGCCTTGATGCCCCGACAATCCGTGCACCACGGCGTTTTCCACCAGCGGCTGCAGAATCAGGCTCGGCACCCACACGGCCGGGATGTCTTTCGCGGCGGGCAGAATCACGGTCAGGCGATCCGCGAAGCGCCGCTGCTGCAGCTCCAAATACAATCTGACGAATTGCAATTCATCGCTCAACTTCGAGAAGTCGTGCTCCCCGGCGTTCAGCAGCCGCCGCAGCAAATCCGCGAGCTGGACCACCATGGACTGCGCGCCCTTCGGATCCCATTCGATATAGCCGCGAATCGTGTGCAGCAGATTGAACAGGGTATGCGGCGACAATTGCATGCGCAGCGCCGCCAGCCGGGCGGTGCTCCATTCGCGCTCGAGCGCCGCCAGGCGCAGCTCGGAATTTTGAAACCGCGTATACAGCGCCAACCCCGTGATCAGCGCCAATCCAAATCCATAGGTCGGCAGAAAGGAAACGAAACTGGCCGTCCACAGCGAGAAGAGCGGTTCCACCCAGGTGCCGCCGGTGGCGTGCTCGGAGACGGCGTGATGCCAGTCCTCGGTACCCAGGGTCATCTCCGAGACCAGCATGGCCGGATAGGCGATGGCCGCGAACACGCCGCCGAGAATCAGTTGCAAGGGCACCGCGATCAACAGAGGCCGCCACTGAATCCGCAGCGACGCCCAAAAGGACACCAGCAGGATGGGCAGCAGCAGCACGTGCTGCAAGAGGCGTGCGTCCCAGGCGGCAAAAAACGACACATTGGTCATATGCGCCATGCCGCTGCGCATGCTGTAGGCATACAGGATGTTCGACACGGCCACATACGCCCAGAACAGGCAGCTGATGCCCAGAAACTGCCGCAGGCTCAGGCCCCCGGCAAAGCGCCGAGTCGGGGTTTCTGCGATGCCTGGTCCGATCATGGGGGCAAGCCTAGCGCAAGTAATGGGCAATTGCGGCCTCTCACGCGACGGCGCGGGACGAAACCGTCACTGGGCGGGACGACCTCGACGGTCGGCCACAGACTCGGACGGCTCCTCGCGCGTCTTATATACGCGTCACACAACACCGTCACCAAGGAGACATTCATGAGCACTTTCAAACCGCGCCGCGCCGGATTGGCGCTGCTGTTGCTGGGTGGCCTTGCGGGCGTCATGGCCGCCGGCGTAGCCGGCGCCGCAACCTCCGACAACCCGCCCAGCGTCGTCGTCAAGTACAGTGATCTTACTCTTGCCACCGATAGCGGCGTGAACCAACTGTATCGCCGAATCGTGTCTGCGGCCAAGCAGGTCTGCCCCGATTCTCCGATTCGAGATTTCGGTCTGCAGCGGCAGGTCGAAGCATGCCGCAGTCAGGCCGTCGCCAGGGCGGTGCGGCAAATAGACAATTCGCGGCTGGCGGCGCTTCACGCCACCCGCTCGAAGAACGGCTAAGTGGGGTTTGAACCGACGCGGCCGGCCGCAGGGTCAAGCGAAACGGTGCGGTGCACCACCGTAAGATCGCCGTCCTGCGAGCGGGTCGCGTTCGCCGGCCGCGCGCGCTGCAAGGCCTGCCCCTCCTCGGGGAAGGCATAGCTTTGATCGAACACTTGGATCGATACGGGCTGCTGTCCCGCCGCATCGACACTGAATTCCACTCCGCCGGCCGGCAGTGCGACGACGTCCAGAAGGGTCGCGCCGCTCTTTAACCGGCTCAATTTGGCCTGTACCGGGCCCTGCGCCGTTGTAAACGTGACGCTCCCCACCTGCGCGCTCCCCGGAAAAACTACCAGCGCTTCGGGTGCGCCGCGCGCGGAGCGCAGGCGAAGTGCGTAGTGAGTGAGGGAGCCCGCGGGTTGTGAGGCCATGGATTGAAATGCGGGCGGCGCCGTCAACAGCAACTCCGGGGCGGCCATCGAATCCCGAAGCGGCGGCTTCGATGCGGCGGCGTAAAATGCCGGCGAGGCGCTTGCGGGGAAGCGTGGGCGCGGCGCGGGATCGAAGCGTGCCGCGGCAGCGAGCGTCGCCGGCAACCGCAACGAGTCGCACCGCGCCAAATAGTGTGACTGGCCGGTGTCCGCATCCAACCAATACTCGAGATTGATCCGCTGCGGCCATTCAGTCGAATAGGTCGGCAGGCAGAACGTGAGCAGTGCGCCACCCGCCGCCAGCAGAGCGGCCGCGTTGATTATTCGCCGCCGTGCACGGCGGGTCGCGGCGGCCAGCAGCGGCAGCAGAGTGGCCGCCCCCAAATCGAGCACCAACGTCGACACAGGCCAGGCCAGGCTGCCCAGCGCGGTATATAAGAATTGCAGCTGGGCGAATAGGGCGGTAAAAATCACCAGCAAGGGCAGCAGCGCGGCGAAGGCTGCCGCCCAGCTTGCTCCTGGGCGGGACCTCGCCAGACTGAACGTGACCGGCAATGCGCCCAGTCCTGCGGCAACGGCGGTCAGCAGGAACACAAAACTCGCCCCCGGCATGACGACGGCACAGGCGACGGACAGCAGCGCGTGCAGCAGGGCCGCAGCCACCCAAAATCCCCAGAAGCCGGCACGCCGCGCCAGCCATGCACTCGCGCCGGCCGCGGTGAGCAGGGCGAGCGCGGCGGAGGCGATGTGCATCGGCGCCGGATGCGCAATCCAAGATGCGCCGGCGAGCGGCGGCACCTTGCCCAAGGCCAGGCCCAAGGCGAGCAGCCCGGCGCACAGCGCCACGCCCAGGGCGAGCATGCACCCCGTGCCCACCCCTCCCCAGAGGATCTCACGGCCGGTGACCGCTCCCTGGCGGATCAAAACCGCGGCTTCGGACAGCAACAGGGCGAGGGCCAGAAGTGCGGCCCCCAGGGTGGACGCGGACGGCCAGACGATGAGCGTGCGCGCAAAGGCATCGAAGAACACCGACTCCGCGATGGGCGGCTGCAAAGTCCGGGAATTCGCCAGCGCCGACAAGGCCGCCAGCGCGTTATCGCCCTGCTGTTGAATGCTGCGTGCGTCGGCATTGGCCAGGTTGTCGAGCGGTGTGTGGTAGCGGCCCACATTGCCGATGAAGGCGAAATTGAATCCCTGATAGCCCGCGGTCTTGAACGCGCTGAAGTCAGTGTCGTTGTGCAGCAGCTTGTATACGACGTAGTAGAGCGAGTTGGTGGCCGGCCGCGCAATCGCCGAGCCATACAAATGCATGAGCCAGCTGTTCGCGGTGCCGGTTTCGAACATCAGGCTGGAACCCGAGGTGCCGCGCGCCTCCATATTCACCGCCGCTCTCACTCGTTTCGACAGGGGATGCCGCTGCACGAACAGCGTCGCTCCCAGCAATCCCGCTTCTTCGCCGTCGGTGATCAACAGAACGATGGGATGCGGCGGCTGCGGCCGCGCCGCCAGGATGCGCGCAATCTCCAGCACGCTCGCGACCGCAGCGCCGTCGTCGGAAGCACCGGGACCTGCCGGCACCGAGTCGTAGTGCGCCGCGAGCAGAACCGCATCCGGATCCGCGGATCCGGCGCCGAGCCTGGCGATGATGTTGACGGGACTGCCGCACACGCCTTCGTCGCCGCAAACAAACCCCGATTGCAGTTCGGTCGCGTATCCCAAATCGGCCAATCGCCCGACGATGGCCTCGCGCACGCGTAAATCCGCGGCACTGCCGATGGGATGAGGGACATTGTCGCCGACCAAATCCCGCAAGATGGCCTTGGCGCGATACGCGGAAAATACGCCGGGCGGGGCATCCGGCCCCAGCGGTGCGGGCAAACGGTAGGCGATCCACGTCGATGCCAGCACCAGCGCCATCCCTGCCAGCGCCAGCATCAGTCCGCGATTGCCTGCCATGGCCATGACGATTATCGCCGGGGCGCTATGCGCGGTCGCGCTTCTCGGCCTCGTAGCGCTTCATCCCGTTCAGAATCTCGGCTTGGGCCACGTCGACTCCCGCCCAGCCGATGATCTTGACCCATTTGCCCTCCTCGAGATCTTTGTAGTGCTCGAAGAAATGCTGAATCTGCTGCAGGCGGATCTGCGGCACATCCGCGATCGATTTCCAATGCTCGAACAGGGGGCAGATGTCATCGGCCGGGACCGCCAAGAGCTTGGCGTCGCCGCCGGATTCATCGTCCATGCGCAGCACTCCGACCGCACGGCAGCGCACCACCACCCCCGGCAGCAGGGGAAACGGCGTGTGCACCAGCACGTCGACGGGATCGTCATCGTCGGCGACCGTCTGCGGCACGTAGCCGTAGTTGGCCGGGTAGTGCATGGCGGTCATCATGAAGCGATCGACGTACAGCGCTCCGGAGCGCTTGTCTACCTCATACTTGACCGGATCTCCGTTCATGGGAATCTCAATGATCACATTGAATTCTTCAGGGGCACGCTTGCCGGGAGTCACATCATGGATGCTCATCGAGCGTCGATCCTTGGGTCTGCGGCTGAATTGCCTCCGCACATGATAACCTCAAGGACGGCGCGTCACTCGATGGCTATGGAGCGCGGTTGACTGCCCGCGGCGAAAGCGCCTGCCGACGTCAGAACGCCGGTCGTGGCGTTTACGGCATACACGGAGATATCGTCCGAATCTTCGTTGGCGACGTAGGCTAATAGGCCGGACGGATCGAGCACAATGTTGATCGGGAAGGTGCCGGCGCCGATCGGCGTGCCGGACAGCGCCAAGACGCCCGAGCTCGGCGTAATGGAATAGCCGGCCACTTCGTTCTTGGCCGTGACATTGGCCGCATAGAGATAGGAACCCGCCGGGTCGATGGCCAGCGACTCGGGGCTGGTTCCGCTCGACAGGGGCGAACCGGCCACGGGCGTCATGCCGCCAGTGGCTGCATTGATCGAGTACTCGGAAATGGTGGCGGCCGTTTCATTGGCAACGTAGGCAAAGGTTCCCGCCGGATCGATGGCAATCGAGAGGGCGCCGGCACCGGCGCCGAACGGGGATCCGGAGACCGCGCTCAAGAAGCCGGTGGCGGAATCGATGGCCAATACCGTGACATCCGCACTGCCGTAGTTGGTGACATAGAGAAAATTACCGTTCGGATCGATCTTCAATGAAGTGGGTTCCGAGCCGACGACGAACGGCGAATTGCTGAGTTCAGTCAACAGGCCCGTGGAACTGTCGATGAGATAGGCGGATACGCTGTTCGAGCCGAAGTTCGCCACGTAGACATAGGTGTCCGTGGGGTCCACGACCACGGCGAAGGGTCCGGTGCCGGTGGCCATCGGCACGCCCACAGGGGCCAGTAACCCGGTGGTGCCGTTGATGGAAAACACCGACACATCGTTCGAGGCATTGTCCACGACGTAGAGAAACTGGCCGTTCGGATCGATGGTCAGCGACACCGGAGTCGTTCCCGTCGCCGCAAACGTGCCGATGGGTGTCAGGTAGCCCGTGGAGGAGTTGATCGAATAAACCGACAGGTCGTTTGAGCCCTGATTGGCGACGTAGGCGAGGCGTCCGGCCTGCGTGCAGGAGACGATGACGTTGGTGACATTGGCTTTGTCGATGGTGCCAGAACCGTTGTGGACCGTGCAGGTCTGTGCCGGGTTGGATGGCTGTGTTGCGACGGTGACCGAGTAGGCGGCGCTGTTACCGACGCTGCCCGAGAAGACGAATGCGCCGTTCGAAGCGAGGCTCAGGGAATTGCCGGAATTGTCTTCGAGTACCAGCCCCTGGCCCAGCAGACCGGTCAGGGTGCCCCCGACGGTGTACTTGCCGTCGAGGTTGCAACCCAGAATCGCCAGTGCGGCTGCGGCGATGGACATCCATCCGAACGTTTTCACGCGAGATTCTCCCAATTTGGTCACGCTGGATACTTAAGACCGCAGCCTCTCGAAATCATTCCTGGCCGCGCCGGCTTTTTGCGTCAAGAAATGTGTAGCGGCGCAGCACTCAGGGTCATCGTGCCGACCGACCGCGACGCCGACGATCGCCGCGGCCCATGTCGTTGAAATCCGACACCCGACCTGTGACACATTCGGCCGGATGTGTGAACCAAATGGCGTATTCTTGCTCGAACGTCTCGGAAGGACAACATCATGCCTGCAGCGCGATCGATCGCCAATATCACGAAGTTCATGCTCCCCTGCGCGGTGCTCGCGGCCGCCCTGAGTCCGTGTATTGCCGATGCGGGCCTGGGTCAGCCCGAATCCACGGTGCAGGCCGATGCGGTGCAGCTCAAGGGATCGATCAAGGCCACCGAGCATGCGGGTTATCGGGTGCAGGAAATTCAGCTGCCCTCCGGCACCTTGGTGCGCGAGTTCGTCGGATCGGACGGCATGGTATTTGCGGTTGCGTGGAGCGGCCCGACCGTGCCGAATTTGCGCCAGACTTTGGGACAGTATTTCGACAATTTTGTGGCCGCGGCGCGAGCCAAGCACGGCGACCACCATCACTTGCAAATCCAACAAAGCGATCTGGTGGTGCAGGCCAGCGGCCACATGCGCGGCACCTTCTCGGGACGAGCGTACCTGCCGCAGGCCGTGCCCGCCGGCGTCAGCATCGGAGATCTACACTAATGGTCCGATTCCTGCGAGCCGCCTCCCGCGCGCGGCGCTTCAGTGTGTGTGCCGTCCTGTGTGCATCGGTGCTCTCCTGCGGCGGCGGCGACAGCGGCCTCTCGCCGAGCGGTTCTTCGGGATCGAGCGGTTCTTCCGCCAGTCCGCCTCCGACGGGCTCCAACGTGGTCGGCGTCGTTGTCGACGCGGGTCCGACCAGCACCAGCCCCGACCTCAATACCCTGTTCACCACGGTCACGGTGTGCGTTCCCGGCAGCACCACGGATTGCCAAACCATCGATCACATCCAAGTGGACACGATGTCCTATGGGCTGCGCATTCTGGCTCCGGTGCTGACCATCAGCTTGCCGGTGCAGCCGGCGTCTAACGGCGGCTCGCTGGTCGAATGCGCCGTCTTTGCCGACGGCTACAGTTGGGGACCGGTCGCGTTGGCGGATATACAAGTTTCGGGCGAGTCCGCAAGTTCCGTGCCGGTGCAAGTGATCGGGGACCCGAACTTTGCGAATGTTCCCGCGGACTGTTCCAGTGTCGGCACTGCGGAAGACACCGTCGTCCAGTTCGGCGCCAACGGCATCATAGGCGTCGGTGTTTTTGCCCAAGACTGCGGGCCGGGCTGCGAACCCGCGGGCAATCCGTATTACTATGCCTGCACTACGGCATCGGCGCCGTGCCAGTCTACGGCTGTGCCCTCGTTGACCAGTCAGGTCACGAACCCGATCACCTATTTTGCCACCGACAACAACGGCGTCATCATCCAACTGCCCAGCGTCGCCGCGGCGGGAGCGGCAACGGTGTCGGGCTACATGATTTTTGGCATCGACACACAGACGAACAATAAATCCGGCAGCCAATCGGTCCTGACGGTGGCATCGAGCGGTGCCAACCCCGGCGGGTTCACGACGGCTTTCAATGGCCAAAGCTTGACCACGAGCTTTCTGGATACGGGATCGAACGGGTTTTATTTCAACGACACCGACATTGCGTCATGCACCGACAGCGGCCTCACGACTTTTTATTGCCCGACCAGCACGCTAGCCCTCACTGCGACGCTGCAGGGGGAAAACGCCGTATCGACGAGCGTCAGCTTCAGCGTCGGCAATGCTGAGTCGGTTGCGGCCGGCGATGCGGCATTCCCGTCGTTGGCAGGGACTTTTCCTGGCCAGGACGCTTCAACCACCTTCGATTGGGGCCTGCCGTTTTACTTCGGACGCACGGTTTATACGGCGATCCAAGGTGCCGCGACCTCCGTCGGCACGGGGCCCTACGTCGCCTTCTAATCCGCTACCCCGGGTTCGCGAGGCAGGATAAACTGCTGCGCAATGACTACCACGCGGATCACCGGGGCGACCGCGGAAGCCACCGCGGCCGCTTTACGTCTCGACTATTTGTCCTCCGATCATCTGGCATCGCAGCCTGCCTCGTGGTGGCAAAATGTCTTGGGTATCGTGGGCTTCGAGAAACCGCCATTCTTCGACGAAGTGCGCGTTCCGGTCACCGCCAGCATGACTCCTCCGCTGCGTTCGAACGACCATCTTTGCGAGGTCTGGCGAGTCGCGGGGCCGCCGGTACGGCTATCGAACGGTGCGGCAAGGCAGGGCCGCGTGCATTATCGCTACAGCGAGGAGCTGCTGTTCGGTTCCGTCACCGTCGAGGAGCGGGTACTCGACGCGGATGGTGCCTTGCGCGGCGAGATCGACGGCGCCGATGCCGGGGCGCTGTTGCGGGCAACCGAAACCGCGTACCAGGAAATCTTCGCGGTGCTCAGGCAAACCGAGCACCGGCACCTGATCCGCATTTGGAATTATCTGCCCGAGATCAATCGTCAAGCCGACGGCGACGAGCGCTACCGCCTGTTCAACTCGGCACGGCAACTGGCTTTCCGTAAATCGGGACAGGCGACCGTGGGGACCGTGCCCGCCGCCAGCGCCTTGGGCTCGCCCGCGGGGAGCCCCATTTCCATTTACTTCCTGGCCGCCCGAGAGCCGCCGACGATGATCGAAAATCCACGGCAGACCAGTGCGTATCACTATCCGCCGAAATTCGGCCGGCATAGCCCGATCTTTTCGCGTGCCTGTGTATTGAATGCGTCCGCCGGGACCAGTTTGTTCGTCTCCGGCACCGCCAGTATCGTCGGTCATGAAACCATCCATCGAGGCGATGTCGGCGCACAGACACGAGAGACCATCGCCAACATCAACGCGTTGCTGGACGAGGCGAATCGCGTGGTGGGGCAGGGGCGCTACTCGTTCGGCGGGCTCAAATTCAAGGTCTACGTCCGGCGTCCGTCGGACCTCGGCGCCATCGAAGGGGTTTTGTCGAGGTCGCTGCGGCCTTCGACCCCGATCGTGTACTTGCAGGCGGATGTTTGCCGGGAGGATTTGCTGGTGGAGATAGAGGCCACGGGCGAGCCCGACCGCCAAGTGGGCCGCATTATGTAATCTGGCGCCGCCGGTCTGGTGAACGGACCCGTGCGCGATTAAGCTGAATCCCATAAAGGGGACCCGCTCGGTGCGGGAAGACATATAAGAAACAGCAAGGGGATAGCAATGCAAGCGACTCGCATGTGGGTTGTTGCCGCCATCGCGGCGACAGCCATGGGTAGTGCGTCGGCAACGCCGGCGCTCATCAATGCCAAACCGGAAGTCATCGATCTCGGATCCGCCCAGTACGTTGCCGGTCAGGCGCAAGTGTCGGTGACCGTCGCGCTGAAATTACGCAATGCCGACCAGATAGAGTCGCTGCTGCAAGCGACCTACACAGCCGGCGCACCCGGCTATCGGAAGTTCCTGAGTGCTCAGGAGTTCGCCGCCAAGTTCGGTCCGACAGCGGAGACCATCGCGCGCGTATCGCAGCATTTTCAGAAATCCGGCTTGCACGTTGCGCAGCTCACCGCCACGCATCTCTCGGTGTCGGGAAGCGCGTCGGCGATTCAAGCCGAGTTCGGTGTGCAGCTGCACGCTTACGCAGTGGCTCCGACTGCCAGCACCGCCGGATACACTTTTAGGTCGCCGGCCGGAACGGTACAGATAGCTGCCGACATCGCGGACGCGGTGCAAAGCGTCGACGGCTTCGACACCCGGCCGCATTTCCGGCCGCATCTGCTGCGTTCGGCGGGTGCGCAGAGCAAAGGCAAGCTGGTTGCAATCCCGGCCGCGGCCGCGCCCGGCTCTGCGAATGCACCCGGTTCGCTGACGGTGACCGATTTCGCCACTCACTACGACGTGAATCCCGTGTATCACAGCGGCGTGACCGGCAAGGGAGTGACCATCGGCATCGTCACATTTGCCTCATTCACTCCCGGCGACGCCTATGCCTACTGGCAAGCTCTCGGACTCAATGTTTCGTCCAGTCGAATCCATGAAGTGCAAGTCGACGGCGGCTCCGGTCCGGTCAGCGACGTGGGCGGCTCGCTCGAGACTACGCTCGACGTCGAGCAGTCGGGCGGGCTGTCGCCGGGTTCGAAAGTGATGGTCTACGAAGGGCCCAATACCGACCAGGGATTCATCGATGCCTTCGCGAAGGCGATCGACAGCAATGCGGCGGACACGATTTCCTGCAGCTGGGGCGAGTGGGAGTTCTTCGATTTGGCTGCGCAGGGCAACATCGTGACGGATCCCGTCACCGGGCGTACCACCAGCGCCCTGCAGGCGGTGAACGACCTGTTCGTGCAAGCGGCTTTGCAGGGGCAGAGCATGTACGTGGCCGCCGGCGATGCGGGCGCGTATGACGACACCGATTTCTTCACCCCGCCGTCCTGGCCGCTGCCCAAAGGTTCCGTGGTTCTGTCCGTGGACGATCCCGCCGCTCAGCAGTGGGTCACCGCCATGGGCGGTACGACCTTGGCGGGCCCGCAGACTTATGCGATCACGAGCAAAAAGAATCTCACCATCGACATTCCCACGGAGCAGGCATGGGGTTGGGACTACTTGAATCCGCTGTGCACCGCACTCGGCTTGAATCCGCTGAGCTGCGGTACCTACCCGGGCGGGGGCGGGGGCGGCGTCAGCTCCTATGTGCCGCTGCCGTTTTACCAATTCGGCATACCGGGCATTCAAACCACCGCGTTCGGACAGACGCAGCTCGACTATTCGCAAACACCGCCTGCATTCGTCGTCACGCTGCCCGGCGGGTATCCCGGCCGCAATGTGCCCGACCTTTCGTTGAATTCGGATCCGCAGACCGGCTACCAGGTTTACTACACCGACGACCAAGGGGCGTTCAGCATTCAGACCGGCTGGGGTGGCACGAGTTTTGCGGCCCCTCAGTTCAACGGCGTGACGGCGTTGTTCGACCAGGCAGTGGGCCGCCGCGTCGGCCTGCTCAATTTCGCGCTCTACGATTTGGTTCGCTTCGGGAACCCGTACCGAGGGCCGGAGGCACCGCTGCGGGACATCACCAATGGCGATAACTGGCACTACAACGCGCATGGCGGCTACGATCAGGCCAGCGGACTCGGTGTGCCGGACGTGGCAAATCTTCTGCGGGCTTTGCGCTAAGATAGCGGGGTAAAAGTCGCCGTGAACGATGCCCGATGCGGGCGTCGTTCACGGCACGGAATCTTTTGGAGGCGGCGAACGCCGAAGATTTTCGCTAGGATGGGCTTGCGGGCACCGGCGCGTACTTGCGCCGCTGACGGTCACCGACTTTGAGGCGAGAACGCCATGACGCCACGCTGTGAGATTCGCTCGACGATCGTCACCTTCGCCCTGCTGTGCCTTGCGGCGTGCGGCAGCGGCGGACACGGCCTTACGCCGCCGCTCCAGTATAAGATCGGGGGCACGCTCTCCGGGTTGGCAGCCGGTCAACAGGTGGAATTGACGGATAACGGAGCGGACTCGCTCATGTTGAACGCAAACGGCGCGTTTACCTTCGCTACCGGGGTTGCGGCCGGCGGCAGCTACTCGGTGAGCGTGGCGATGCAGCCGGCCGGGCAAACCTGCGCAGTCGCGAACGCCACGGGTTCAAATGTCAGCGCCGACGTGACGGCGGTCATCGTCAGCTGCGCCGTTCCGTCGCAGTACGCCTATGTGGCGAACAGCGGCGACAACACGGTATCGCAGTACACGATAAACGTCGCAGGCGAACTCACTCCCATGAGCAAGCCGACCGTGCCAACTGGAACGGCGCCGCAGTCCGTGGCCGTCGATCCCAGGGGCCGCTACGCTTATGTTCCGAACCTGAACGACAACACCGTCTCGCAGTACACCATAGGAACGGGCGGTTCGCTGGTGCCGATGACCCCCGCCACCGTCCAAACCGGAAGCGGGCCGTGGGCCGTTTCCATCGACCCGAGCGGATCGTACGTCTATGTGATCAACAACATCGACCATACCGTTTCACAATACACCATCGGGGCCGGCGGCACGTTGGCGCCGATGACGCCCGCCACCATTGCCACGGGCACTCAGCCCCGGGAGATCACCATCGATCCGACCGGTCAGTACGCCTATGTCACCAATCACTTGGACAATACCGTGTCGCAGTACGCGGTCGGAACAGGCGGCGCCCTCACGCAGCTGAATCCGCCGACGCTGGCCTCCGGGGCCCTCCCGAGCGGCATCGCCATCGATCCCGCCGGTCTCTACGCCTACGTGGCCGATCTGAACGACAACACTGTTTCGCAGTACACCATCGGCACGGCGGGTACTCTAGCTCCGCAAAATCCACCGACCGCGGCGGCCGGCACGGGGCCCGTATCCATCGCCGTGAATCCCGACGGCCAAAATGCCTATGTCGTGAATTACACCTTGGCGGGCGCCGGCACGGTTTCACAGTACTCCATCGCTGCAGGCGGGTTGCTCGCACCCATGGCAATACCGACGGTCGCCACCGGAAAAGGACCGACATGGATCACCGTCGACCGCGCGGGGCAGTATGCCTACGTGACAAACACTAGCGACAACACCGTATCGCAGTTCGCCATCGGCGCGGACGGGTCGCTGACCCCGCTGAGCGTGCCGACCGTGACGACCGGCCTGAAGCCTTTTGTCATCGCCCTCGTCAACTGATCGCCGGAGGGGTGCCGCCGGGCGCGCATGCCCTGTTCGAGGAGCGCGGCAAGGCGCCGGCCGGCGTCCGGGCCGGCTGATTTGCGCTGACCTCGGCTGGGCGCATAGAATCCATCCTGCGCGGGCGTCGTATAATGGTAATACCCAAGCTTCCCAAGCTTGAGCCGTGGGTTCGATTCCCATCGCCCGCTCCATTCTCAGGCAACGCCAGTCCACGCAGGGCTACAAGAATGGGGTCAAGACATTGATCCGATGGGAAAGTATTGGGAAATCGACGCTGAGGGGGCGGCGGTCTCATGGCCTCACGTATCCCTGCATTGCCCCGGGATTCACACGTACAGTCACACGCAGCAGTTCCCAAAAATAATTTGTGTGATTCCCACGCTCCACTTATAGCGAGAGCGATTGCAGGTGGCTGGACTCGGACCCGAAGCGGGTCCGTGGTCAATGTCGGCTTGACGGCAGGCTGAACGACCGCGCCCTAAGGTGTCCCATCGCGCGGGCGCCCGCGCAGCAATCGATGGCACATCAGTAAATTGAGTGGCTGGTATAAACCGTTATACTGTTCCCATCGGGGTCCTTTGTGCAAAAAAGATGATGTCCAAAAAACGTTTCATCAGGGATCTCTCCTGCCGCGATTCCCCGACTGATTATCTCCAACCGATATTTTTTCAACTCATCCAAACCTTTGCCTTCAATCATGAGGTCAAATTGCTCCGAAAATCTCTTATGGAATTGTCCTGTCAAACTCTCCGCTATGCCTTCTCCGGCCATCGAATCAACTGATAGCAAGATAAGATGGGTGCCTCCACGTAGTTCAATGATCGCGACCTCATCGTCAGTAAAAAATGGACGAATGCCGAGATTCGAGTAGAAATGGCAACTGCGCTTAAGGTCAACCACCTTAAAAACAAGGTGGGCTACTGCCAATTCTAAGTCAGCGGCAGTCTTCGTCTCGCTCAATGCCAAACCGGTCATGATTTCACCTCACAAGCTGTTCTTTAAAAATGCCTTACCACTTCGGGAGCCTTGACGGTCTTTAAGAACGACGATCTCACCGCGACTCTTGAGTCCCGGATGGAATGAAGGCAACCCTCATACAGCAAACTCGCGGTTCGTCTTAAAAAGCCTTGTTGCGAAAGATACCACTCGGTATCTTTTAATGCAATCAGTTTATTTGCGCCACCGGTCTCATCCAAAGGAATATAATTTTGAGACGTTGAGGAGACTCTCGAAAATGAAGGCGACTAAAGTAAAAAACGCTTACATGAAAAAGAAGGACCCTCTCTTCGTTAGGGAATCCCTTTTATCTGCCGCCTTCGAACTCGCTGCGACCAAGGGCATAGCTGATGTCACCGTCAACAAAGTGAGCGAATTGGCGGACGTTACCAAGGGGGCTTTCTTTCATCACTTCGATAGCAAAGAGACGTTGGTGACGGAGCTGATGCAGATGCTATTGACGCGATTGGACAAGCAGTTTGACCGACTGATGACGGAGGAAGGGAATTCCGACGGATGCTTTACTCGTGCATACATTAGGGCCGCATTCTCCGAAGGTGCAGCGGAACGTAAAGTGTGGGGCGCGCTCTTGAGTCTGTTGGCCTCTAAAGATCAGGTCGGATGGGTGTGGGATACCTGGCTGAGCGATCGCCTAAAGAGACATTCGAAGACTGATTCGAGAATTGAGCTTCGTGTCGTAAGACTTGCAGCAGATGGCGTATGGCTTGAGAGAATCATGAACGCAAAGTCGAAAACCCTAAAAGGTGTCGAAGAATCTCTCATTGAGATGACGCGAATCCGTTAAATTGCTTCGAGCGAATGTAAACTGGGCTGCAATTGGGGATAGCGAATAGCCGCCATTGGCCGATCGGAGACCGACGACAGAAAGGCTCGAGCCCTGCACTTCGCACGTCGAGTATCCCCACGTAGCCCTACGTGGCCCCACAAACCGCGAAAATTCACACGCTAGTCACACTTGGAATCAGTCCACCGCGCCAAACCGCATGTTTTCAAGCTTCGAACGCGCCAGCCGCGTGGGTTCGAACGCCCGCCACATTTTTCATAGTCTCGTGTGTCCCTATGTTGTCCTGAGGCGCGACTTAGCTTATCGCCCAGTTCCCATAGTCTCGACGCGGCTGCAACAGTTCCTCTGATCGAACGCGTTGATTGGCCCTTCGGTCGAGTCCGTTCTCGATGGTCTCATCCGTCCGTCATCGCCCGCAAAGCCTGCGCTGTGACTGCTCCGACGGAGCTCGATGCGATCTGCGTGATCAGGGATCCGAGTGGGTGAGAGAGGAGGACAGGTCCCGGTAGGCGTTGGCCTGGGCGAGCAGAGCCTTAGCTTTGTCTTCGAGAGTCTGCACCGCGTCAGCGCCGGCGGCGAACCGAGCCGGAGGTTCCTTGAGTCCGGCGAGTTGCACGATCGCGTTGGCCAGCTTGGCCGGATCGCCGCCCTGCTTGCCATTCATGCCGCTCCACTTCTGGCCCGGTCAGAGACCTACGCCTGAAAGACTCGAGCAGGGGACTTCGCACGCCGGTTTGTCCCTACGTTGCCCTACGTGGCCCCACATACCGCGAAAATTCACACGCTAATCACACTTGGCATCGGCATCCGTAGGAAACCGCTTGTTTTATAGTTCCGGCAGCACCTTCCCCGTGGGTTCGATTCCCATCGCCCGCTCCACTCCAGCCATGGCTGGCCAATGCCAGCCAACCTGAGTACCAGCCTCGTATCACGTAGTACGTTCGCTGACATTGGCTGGCATTGGCCGTGGTTTCACACGCAGCGTCCCGTTACCCCGGATCGATTTCGGTTCCGCCCGCTGCACCAGACAAGAACCTTCATGTTAGATCTCGATCTTAATTGGCGTGAACGCCGCGGTTCACGCCGCCATGGCCTTTTGGGCCGCCGCAAAGACGTCGCGTGCGGACGTCGTACCCGCTACGTGCTCTGTACCCTCGACACCGAGGTCCATCCATCCTGCATTCACGGCCTCAAACATTACTTCGGCAGGTCCGGTGTGACCCTTCGGGATGCCGAACTGCTCGAACGCTTTCGCCCACCCTGCACGCGGGACTGCAAAGGCCTTCACGTCGAGATTCAGGACTTCACCCAAATGCTCCGCGACTTCATCCGCGGTGACCATCGAACCAAGCTCGACGGCGCGCTGCTCTGACCACGCTGGCCCCGTCAAAAGGGCTGCGACCTCCGCGCCGACGTCGTTCGACGCGACCATGCTGTTCGAATAGTTATCTATGAAACCACTCTTCACCACAGGATGACGGGTGTCCGCCGCAACCAGGTGTCGGTCGTCAATTGCTCGACCACGAACTGAGCGACATCGGCGCGCGCTATCTTGCCGCCGTTAACGCCTGCGAGGTCGGCGGTGGCCCTGACGCGGCCACGCGGTTGGTCGTTGGTAAGCATAGCGGGGCGGACAACGACCCAGTCGAGCGAACTGGCGCGGATCGCGGCTTCCTGGCGGTCCTTGTCCTTGTACGCGGGGCCGAGCAGCAATGGCTGGAACAGCCGGTCGAAGACGAAGCCGCCGTGGCCGCGACTGTTGCCGACTCCGAGCGCGGAGATGCATATTAACCGGCGGACGCCGGTGCGGGTCATCGCCGCGACCAGGGCGCGGGTCGCGACGGTCAGCAGCTCGACCTGGCGGAAGCCCATACCGGTGCCCAGCGCACTGACCACGGCATCGCAGCCGTCCAAAGCGCGCACGAGGGTCGCCTCGTCCCGCGCTTCGCCCTCGATCAGCTCGGCTCCCGGCAGGTCGGCGCGCGCTTTCGCACGAACCAGCGCCACTACGGAGTGACCGCTCTGCGCGGCGCCGCGGACGATGAGCTGGCCGGTTCCGCCGGTTGCGCCCAAAACCAATATCTTCATGTTTGACCTCGATCTTTTCTGATGGGTACGGTGCGGTTCACGTGGTGACGGCCTGCCGCGCCGCCGCGAACACGTCACGAGGAGGCGTTGTGCCGGCGACGTGCTCCGTGCCCGCGACGCCGAGGTCCATCCATCCCGCGTTGACGGCCTCGAACATCGCTTCAGCCGGTCCGGTTTGGCCCTTGGGGATGCCGAACCGTTCGAACGCTGCCGGCCACTCGGCCCGCGGGACAGCGAAGGCCTTGACGTCGCGCTGCATGACATCGCCCAGTTGCGCCGCGACTTCATTCGCGCTGAGCATCGAACCAAGTTCGATGACGCGATGCCCCGACCATGCGGGCCCCGTCAGCAGCGACGCCACCTCGGCGCCGATGTCGTTCGTCGCGACCATGGTCGATTTCCGGTTTGTCGGATTGTAGTAGACCGGTAGCATTCCACCCTCGGCGACCTGCAAGCCGTAGAGGAAGTTTTCGAAGAATCCACCTGCGCGCACAAATGCGATTGGCGATGCCAGGTCGCGAAAACCTTGCTCGAGAAGCGACAAGGCCGTGATCATCCCAAGCCCGCTGGTCCTGTTCGCACCCATCGACGAAAGCGCTACCACCCGCGGCGGCGCTGCCTTGGCGAGCGCCTCGACATAGTTCGCAATCACGCCCTTGGCTTCTTTGTAATCGGGCGAGGGGGCCCAGACAGCCGGCAACATGACAAACGCGCCTTCGACGCCTTTGAGCGCCCGCTCGATGGCTGCCGAATCATTCCAATCACCGTCAACCAGTTCCACGCCCTGGTTCGCCCAGCTTGACGTCTTCTCACGATTGCGGACTAGCGCGCGTACTTTCTTGCCGTGCGCCAACAGATGTTCGGCCGTCGCGCCGCCCACTTTTCCCGTGATTCCCATGACTAAAAACATGCGTTATCTCCTGATGTTGAGGAACAGAGCACTGCCCCAGTTGGTTCAATGGATGAGCGGCAGAATGGCCCGGATACGGGGATCGCGCGCGTAGAGGCCGACCCATGTCATCGCGCCCAGAAGCAGGGCAATGATTTCCGGCGGCGACCCCAACTCACCAATGCGGACATGGGCGCAGATGGCGCCTCCCAAAAAGCCCGTCACTAGGATCGCGCCGAGCGCGGCGGTGGCCTGGATGGCGTAAAGGATGGCGCAGGCGAGTACGATCGGACCCAAGACACGGGTCAGGTCGATCGCGAACCCGGTTTCCCGCAACATGCTCGCGATCTGTACAGGCGCGAAGAGCTGAATAGTGCCGTCTGCCACCAGAGCGATAACAACGAGTGCGCTCATTGTTCGGCCGGCCCACAGGGCGCCATGCAGGGTTGTGGTTTCAGGCACGCGATGCAGTTTCATGGTTTCGAACACTTGTCGTTCTCCTATGGGGAAATCCCAATATTCGTAGCTTACTGTGTCTCTTAGGTATGATAATCACCGCGAAACTGAACTCACTGTTCTCTCTGCGGTGAACAATGCCGAGGCACGAAATGCAGAATCTCGAACCCCTCCTCATTTTCATAACGGTCGCGGAAAGGGGGAGCTTCACCCTCGCGGCCGATAGCCTGGGCATACAGAAGGGCAGAGCCTCAACGGCTGTCCGGAAGCTGGAAGAAGATGTCGGTGTCAGGCTTCTGCACCGGACGACGCGTAGCGTGCAGTTGACCGAAGACGGACGGGTGTTTCATGCACGCGCCCGCGACCTGCTTGCTGACGTTGATGATCTGCACTCAATGTTCGCAAGCGATCAAGTGGCACTTCGCGGGCGCTTACGGGTTGATCTGCCGAGCGAGTTGGCGCGCACCACTATCGTGCCGGCCTTGCCGGATTTCATGGCGACTTATCCCGAGTTGGAGCTGGAGGTGTCGAGTACTGATCGCCAAGTTGATCTAGTTCAAGAGGGGTTTGACTGTGTATTGCGAGTTGGTCCCATCGGGGACGAGACACTGATTGCCCGCCCGCTGGGCAAGTTGCGCATAGTCAACGCCGCCAGCCCCGCCTATCTTGCGCGCTATGGCGCCCCTCGATCGCTGGGAGATCTTAAGCGCCAAGAACACCGGACAATTCACTTTGAGACAACGCTGGGCGCAAGACCCCTTGGATGGGAATACCCGGACGGCGAAAGTTACGCGACGCTTCAGTTGCCAGGTGCGCTGCATGTCAACAGCGCACAAACCTACGAAGCCGCAGCGCTCGCCGGTCTTGGCCTGATTCAGGCCCCACTTCTTGGGATTGGCCGATACTTGGACAGTGGAGCGCTGGTGGAAATTCTACCCGACTTTCGTCGTCGGTCGCTTGCCGTCTCCCTCGTAGTAGCGCATCGGCGCAACCTGTCGCGCCGAGTCCGTGCATTCATGAAATGGATCGAAAATGTGCTCGCGCCCTATCTAGAATAGCGAATGATTTGCAGTCAATCACCCAACAACCGAATGCCAACGATATATTCGTCACACTGGCTGCGGTTCGCTGGCATTGGCTGGTGTGGCAACGTTTTTCGCACAATAATCGCACGCGGTGCTCATCCACGCTTGCAACACCATGATTCGAAAAGGTCCGCAGTACTCGGGCGGTATTTTCGATTCCCATCGCCCGCTCCACCCTTCAATTCAGCGGATTGAACACCGGCATTGCCCGAACCAGCCACTGACTAGTTTTGCCGCCGCCATGGCTCGCGGTTACGGCGAGTTCGCGTTCTAGCGATGCCTATGGGTCTCTCGGAGAGCCTCAAGGATCCGCGCCGGGATTCCGAGCGCCGGTACTAATCGTCACTAACGATTTCAACGAAAGCGCGATCCGTACCTCGATCTGTGGCGATTACATCCAACATCGTATTCAACTCCGAGCTGATTCCGGCCATGGTGGGAAGTATTTGAATCCGCGTAGGTAGGGTTGAATGATCCTGAAGTCATCATCAGCAGTGATCAGGGTTAAACCGCCTTCCCGACAGGTTATGGCGATCAAGATGTCATTGACCAGTGATCGAGGGCGATCTCGATAGGACACCCCGTCTTTACGAAAGAGCGCAGCCAGGACTCGACCACAATCTTTAAATGCGCTGGCTGAGGGAGTTGCTATACGGTTGCGACGTTCGAACGCACCAAAAATTCCGTCCTGGAGGGCGCGTGACTGTGCATCGGTAACGGCGCCAGCCCGCAGTTCTTGCATGACGACGGCGCTCATGAATGTCATTGGGGTGTTCCTCTCGAGAAAGACTCCAAGCGCATCTTCGTTTTCAGGATCCCGGATTGCGTCGATGTATATGTTGGTATCCAGGATGTACTTGCGGGGCATGACTCGTCCCAGCTATGGCTGTTCCTCGTAGATGTCAGTCAATCCACCTGCTCCGCGTAAGCGCCGTATGCCTTCCCCAACTTCTCCCCGAAATGCGATTGCGTCCAATGCAGCGTCCACGGCCTCAGTCTCCGTCTTCACGCCCAGCGCCTTGCGGGCAGCGTCCAGCTTCCGCTGATCGATGTGCAGATTCTTGCGTACCCAGCCCTTTGGGGGGCGTCCCATTCGCCGCGTCGGTTCAGAGTGCCGTGGTGCAGACGCCATGTAGTGTCTCCGATGATCTGTATCAAAGTGACAATACTACTGTACCGAACTCCGTACAAGCAGAGTAATTGCCGCATGCCTGCCCTTTTGCGCACTCCCTAGAGCACTCGTCCAAAGTGTGCAGACGCGGGCATTCGCCATATTCCGGGTTCACACGCTGGTCACACGCAATGATGCGGGTGAGTGCTAAGGCATTGAACGCTCGAGGAAAATAGATTGCGCGGTCTTGGGTTCGATTCCCATCGCCCGCTCCATTTTTCGTTGCCTGGCGTGTCTCTGCGTTGTCCTAGGACGCGACTTAGCTTGTCGCCCAGTTCCCACAGTCTCAATGCATACCAGTGCCCGCAATCCGCCGTGCCGGCACCGAGTGTTGCTTCGCAACAATTTCACAATACGCGATTCACGTTTTGTGAATCACGATTCGTGAATTACACCAATCGCACCTCAGTTTCCAGGAAAAAGCCATGCCGGCCGTCCCCTCGCGGCACAACCCCTTCGAGTTCGGCGGAGAACTGAAAGCATCAGCCCTGATCGATCGCGAACAGGAACTCGACTTGGTGATTCGTACTATAGAGAACGGCGGCAAGTTATTCCTCATCGGGCCGCGCCGTTACGGCAAGACTTCAATTCTGGCCGCCGCCGAGGAAAAACTGAGTGATTCCGGTATCGCCGTGCTGCGCTACGACGCCGAAGTCTACGAAAGTCTGGGCCACCTCGCCGAGGCGCTTTTGGCAGGTGCTGCCAAAAGTCTTACTCCAACGCTCGAAAAAGCGGGGGAGGCTATTAAGCGGTTTGCGTCCAAACTCAAACCTCAGGTGGACTACGATCTCGCGGATCAGACCTTAAGCATTACTCTGGGCACATCTGGGAAACCGGAAACGAAAGGTCTGCCGCTTCTGACCGATGTGCTCAATATTATCGACAGAATGGCTGCGGCCGCCGGTCGGCGAGCGGCTGTAATTCTAGATGAATTTCAACAGATCATCGAAGAGGGCGGTGCAACCGCCGAGCGTCAGATACGCGGCACGGTCCAACGACATCACAACACTGCTTATGTGTTTGCCGGTTCCAACACACGCATGCTCGCCGATATGACGAACGATCCCGGACGTGCATTCTGGAAGTTGGGCTCACGGCTGTTCCTCGATGCGATCCCGCGCGCCGCATGGCGCGAATTCCTGATTCGTGGATTTACGCGTTCGAACTTCAGAGTTCAATCGGCCGCACTTGAACACCTGATGGACGTAGCCGAAGACGTGCCATTTAATATTCAGCAGTTCGCAAACGTATGCTGGGAGCTGCTGCGTGAGTCCGGCGGAGGAACTCTAACCTCAAGCCGCATCGACGATGCGTTGGTGCGACTGGTAACCCGAGAGAACTCCTCATACACCCAAATTTGGAATAGTCTTGCCCGACAGCAGAAGATTGCGCTCAAGGCGGTCATTGAGGAGGGCGGCACGGACCTGCGCTCCGCTGCGGTGCTGGCCCGCTACGGTATTGCTGCATCGACAATGCATAAGATGCTCAAGGTCCTGGACTCTCGAGGACTGGTCCGAGAGAAAGAGACTATCGGCTCGATCCGCTACCGCCTGGAAGATCCATTCTTCGCCCGATGGTTGCGTCTGGTGCAGGCGAGCGCGTAATGCCGCACCAACCTCAGTGGGAGTCGATGGAAACGCGCGCAGTAATACGCTTCACAGAAACAGGAGCATCGAATGCCGAGGATCTGCAGGCCCATTAATCCCATTGGAAGGGCGGCATTATCTGAAACTTGATGACCGAGTTCGACCCTCTGCTGCCGGCTACGACTGACCGCTACGGGGCAACGAGAATGGAGGCGCCGCTGAATCTCATGGTCGACTCTTTATGAGAGGCTCCGACCTCCGACGCTCGCGCCATTATTTCAACAGATCGTCGATTGAACAGGTGCGCGTTATCCCGCAATTTTAAGACGAGCCGTGGCTTTGCGCTTTACCAACGGAAGGTTGCTCCAATCACGGGGCCTGTCATCCGCACCTTCTCCAAAATCGGCCGGTCGGACAGTTGGTACGTCAGATTGCGAACGGCGAGCGATACATCGCCCCAGCGAAAGTGATAACCGACACCGAGGAACTCGTTATTCTCCCAGTTCTTGTGGCCATCGGCGACGTCCGCCTCATAGGATAGGTACCACTTACCGTCGCCGCTCAAGCGGAGCGACCCCCTCACGCCGATGAGGCCGTCCGTGAAATCCGCGCTTGGCCAGAAGCCACCGCCCACCATGATCGGGAGCGGCGGGGCGGTGAACTCGTAGGAGAGTGAGATCGCGAGGCTCGTGTAGCGCAGCCCCGCCATCACATCGAGCGTGCCGACGTTATTGTTCATCACTGTGTACGAGGGAGCGAGGGTCCAGATCGACGCCCGCGCTCCGGCGTCGATAGTGCGAGTCACGGACAGCGTGGCGGCGCCACCAGGCAGGCCGATCTGCCTCTCGTGAGTCGGGTTGGCCGACAAGTTCATGTACACAAGATCCGTCCAGATCGCCCAATCGCCCTTGCGGAGGGTACCGTCGAGGAACGCGGCTATATTGACATGCTTCAAGTATTGGCTCGGCTGGGTCTCGATGGTCGGATTTCCTCCGCCAGCAATGGGTGGGAGCTGCACCGTCGTGTACATCCACGGCAACCATCCGTATGGCGATGCTTCAACGTGCCATTGGCCGTCCCACATGTTCACCCCGTCAGCGACGGCGATGACGTCCTGAGCAGCCGCACTGCCCGCGACAAGTACCCCGAAGCCGAGAATAAATCCTGCGACTCCGCGCTTGAAGAATTTGACGTGCCGGACGACGTGGCCTCGTTTTGAGGAGCAAACTCCGACGCAGGCCGGCTTCGTGGCGACGCCACTTCGTTGCTTCACTTCACAAGTTCCACATCAGGCATCTTGAACGATTTGTTCCAGAACGCCTCCTCGGGAGCGTAGAGCCGGAACCAGAGATACGGCTCCTTGCCCATGGTCGGAATCCAATTGGATTCCAGCCCCGCGGGGGCGTTCGGGCCGACGTAGAGATCAACGCTGCCGTCAGCGTTCGTCTTCATCTGGTTCAAGTTGAACGAGCCCAAGCCGGCCCGGTCCAGAGGGTTTCTAACGAACGCCCAGGTTGCGCGGTCGGTCAGCTCCTGCGGATAGAACGTAAAGAAGAACCAGGCGGCGGCGCGCTTGTCGATCTCGACCGCATCCTTGCTGACGAAGTCAAAACCGCGCTGGGCATCTGGAACCATCGCAAAGTTCCAGTGCCGATCCGGCCAATAGAGATTCGCGGCAAACAGCTTCGTGTCCAGATTCTGCATGTAGTAGTAGGCGTCAACGACACCCTTCTCCATGGCCGACTTGAGCTTCTCCGGCGGGTTGAACGGCTTCGGAACCTCAGCCTTATAGGCGGGTGGGAGGAATAAGTATTTACCGCCCGCGCCTTTGTCCAGTCCCGACGGACCGATGTCGGCGATGGTCGCCTGCCACGCATCCACGACCTGTCCATAGAGAACCCCCTTGGCGGTCTTGGCTGGAACCTCCAACACCACCGGACCCTTGCGAAGGTCGGCGAGAGCACCGATGTATGGGGTTACCTGATTTGGCGTGATTAGCTCGTGAAAGGTGTGCAAGGGTCCGGAAAAGGCGGTGATCACGTTGTCAGCCATTCCAGGTTGCTCCAACAATCCCACGCGAAACCGGTAGATCGCGGAGGCGGGCATCGCCCACAACACCGCTTCGAATGCGCGCTGATAGGCGACTTGCTCATCCAGGTCAGCCACCGATTGCCTGGCGTCAGGGGCTGGCTGTCCGCCCACCGGCCCCTGCGCCCCAACCCGAGTAGTCATGAATGCCAACGTGCAAACGAGCAAACGAGCAAGGATAACGGGAACAGAAGCTGGATCACGAACTTCATGTTGAGACCTTTTTGGGAGATTATTCCCGGACTGTGTATCGGCCCCTCGTCGTCGCTTTTTTTGCGCGACACAAGACTGGTCAATGCTACCTAGCATCGTCTTGGCTACCTATTAGCCTTAGGTGCAATGCCTGCTCGCCGCGGGCAGCCGCTTTGCGGCGGGCCGAACGCCCCGCGATTGCGTTCTCGATATTTCGCGTGAATTCGCGAGGCGCTGATTGGCCCTTTGGTCCCATTGCCTACGCTCCACATCCTGGACAAACTGCCCGCGCGTAGATGCCAGCAGCAGCTGTCTGGACGTCGTCGCAGCGTGGATTGGGAGACGAACATTAAGAGAAAGCTCCTTGTCATCGTCGGCGCGCTCTTTGCGGCGGGCGTGATTCTAGCCGGCATTCTGTACGTGACTTTTCCGGTGCAGGTGACCACCTACGGGGGTACGGCGCGTAACTATCTCCTGACGCTGTCCACGCCCGCGGGCACGGTGAGCACGGAGGCGAATCCCGCCTACCAAGCCCCCGTAGCTGCCGCGGCCTCGCCTCCTCCAGCGGACGCGTGGCCAAACGCGGCGGTTGGTGACTGGCCAAGCTACAACAGAACACCCTCATCGCAGCGTTACTCGCCGCTGAATGAGATCAATACCAAGAATGTTGGCCAGCTGAAAGTGCTGTGCACCTACGACCTTCATGAGTTCACCTCCTTTGAGTCCTCTCTGATCATGGTGGACGGCGCTTTGATTGGCACCTCCGAGTTCGATATTTTCTCCTTGAACCCGGCGACCTGCGCCGAGAATTGGCGCACGCATCTGGACTACCCCGGCGCCCTCCTGCCGTCCAACCGAGGCGCTGCCTACATGGACGGCATGCTGTTTCGCGGCACCCAGGACGCGCGGGTGCTGGCTTTTGATTTCAAGACCGGCAAGCAACTGTGGGCGACGAGAATCGCGGACCCGAAACACGGCGAGTCCGTGCCTTCGGCGCCGATTGCCTGGGACGGCATGGTGTACATCGGCAATTCGGGGGGCGATTACAAAGGCGGCAAGGGGCATATGTACGCGCTCGATGGAAAGACCGGCAAAATCGTCTGGGAGTTCTTTCTCGCCCCCCAAGTACCCGGGGATGAAGTGCGCGGACCGTTGAGCAAGACGCCGCTCGACGGATCGACCTGGCAAATGGCGCCCGGCTTACCCGTGAGTGGCGCCGGGACCTGGACGTCGTTCACTCTCGATATCAAGAACGGCCTGTTATACGTCCCGGGAGGCGATCCAGCTCCCGACTTCGCTGCAGGAGCACGGGAGGGAACTAACCTGTTTAGCGATTCGGTGGTGGTGCTCGACGCCAAGACCGGGGACTTCAAGAATAATTTCAAGGTCGTGCCCATCGATTGGCACGACTACGACGTCTCCAACCCGCCCATCCTACTTCAGACGATGGGCGGCAAGCAGATCCTGTCGGTGGCACCCAAAGACGGCCACCTCTATGCCTACGATCTCGCGGACAACGACAAGCTGCTCTACCGCGTGCCGATAACCACGATCGAGAACGACGCCCAAATTTTCGCGATCGGCAGGCCCGTGCATTTTTGTCCCGGGGTCGTCGGCGGTGATGAATGGAATACCCCCGGCTACGATCCGACCACGAACCTCATCATCAGCGGTACGGTCGACTGGTGCGACACAGTGACTGTCGTGGATGACAGAAAACTTCGGAACGTGGCTGTCGGGCAACCCTGGACCGGCATGGCGGCATTGAACCCGGTCAACATGTTCGGCAAGGAAGATAAGACCGACGGACACTGGGCGGGATGGGTGTATGCCACCGACGCCGACAGTGGCGTGTGGAAGTGGCGTGTAAAGTCGAACTACCCCATCGTCGGCGCTGTCACCCCGACGGCCGGAGGCGTCGTGTTCTTCGGCGATGTGGGCGGCAACTTCTATGCGCTCGATTCCTCGAGCGGGGAGAAACTTTGGGGTCAGGTGCTTGACGGCGGCGGCGGCATCGGCGGCGGTATCATCACCTATACCGTGAATGGTGCACAAAAAATTGCCGTCGCAGACGGCTTTACGATGGTCGCATGGCCGACGAAGCCGGTCAGCGCCAAGGTGATCATACTGGGGCTCGATCGCGCCGCCACGGGCCAGTGACCGTATGACGCTCGTGACCGCACGGGTCTAGCCGGCAATCAATCGAACTCGCGCCCCTCCTGTCGCCTGCGCAATCCCTCGCCGGGCTCGAACGTACCTATTGCCGCGCCAGATGCACGCGCATCTCGGCCTCATGGTTCTTGATCAACTCACCACTCACATCCACCGTTGCGCTGTAGAGCGTGCCGGTAAACTTGAACGGCGGCCGATATTTGTCCCACACCGGCGAGCCGGAACTTGCGCCGCAGACCGTGCCCGCTGCGAGACCGATCAGGACGACCATCGTGAGAGGAATATCACCTTCCCCAACTGGCTTGTCGTCGATATAGAGCTTGGCGTGCCCCGGCGCGCCCTTGCCGCTCTTGTAGTCGGGTTTGCCGGTCACCTCGAAATCGTAGCGCAGCTCATGGCGCCCGGTGGGAACCGGGACTTTCGATTCAATGTGGAAGAACTGGCTGCCGACGAAGCTGTAAACGTAGTGCAGATTTCCATTCTGCATATAAAAAGAAAAACCACCCTGGCCGTCCCCGGTACAGAGCAGTACCCCCTCGGCGCCCCCTTTGGGAATGTCTACGTCCGCGGTGATGCTGAACGGTCGGTTCATCATATTGGGGCCGGCGTTTCCCGGCACCATCTGGGTGCCCGGATAGTAGGTGTAGCGAGTGCGCGCGGCCGCGATCTGGGGTCGCGGATCAGCCGCTCGCAGTTGGCCCCGCGAGTCGATGGGCAGGACATTGTACTTGCCCGCCTCGACGTACCAGGTGGCGATCATCTCGATCAGCTTCGCGCGGTTCTGAGTTGCGAGATTATGGTTCTCGGCGAAGTCCGCGTCGATGTGATAAAGCTCCCAGCCCTTGGCATCAAGTTCAGTCAGCTTGTCCTTGTCGATCGGTGCGCCGAACGGCAGACCCGCTTCTTTGAAGGACGTCCCCGGCCACGGACACACTGCTCGCCAACCATCGTGATAGATGGACCGGTGCCCGAACATTTCGAAATACTGAGTGGGGTGCTTGCTCGGCGCCTTCGCATCATCCAGCACGTGGGCAAAGCTTAAGCCCTGGATCGGTGACTGGGTCACCCCTTTGATGGAGGTTGGAGCCTCGATACCTAGCAGATCGAGCACGGTCGGAACCATATCAATGGCGTGTGCATACTGAGTGCGGATTTCGCCCTTCGCTTTGATTCCTTTGGGCCAGTGGACGATGAATGGATCGCTGATACCGCCGCGATAGGTCTCGCGCTTCCAGCGGCGAAACGGCGTATTCCCTGCGAAGGTCCAGCCCCAAGGGTAGTGATTGAACGTCGTTGGGCCGCCCAATGCATCGATCTTCTGCAGGTTCTCTTGCAGCGAATCCGGCACGTTGTTGAAGAACTTGTTCTCGTTTACCGATCCGGTCGGGCCACCTTCCGCGCTCGCGCCGTTGTCGGAGATGAACATGATGACCGTGTTTTCCCACTCGCCGATCGTCTTCAGGAACTCAAAGAGGCGCCCATACTGGTCGTCTGTATGGCTGAGAAACCCAGCGAACACTTCCATCATGCGGGCATAGAGCTTCTTCTCATCGGCCGTGAGCGTGTTCCAGCCCTGAACGTCCGGATCATGGCGCGACAGTTCGGCATCTTGCGGGATGAGGCCCAACTCTTTTTGCCGCGCAAATGTCTTCTCGCGATAGGCATCCCAGCCGTCATCGAACTGGCCCTTGTACTTATCCGCCCACTCCTTCGGAACATGATGCGGGGCATGCCCGGCGCCGGGGCAGAAGTACATGAAGAAGGGCTTGTTCGGCGCGACTTGCTTCGAGTCGGCGACGAAGCTGATTGCCTTGTCAACCAAGTCCGGCGTTAAATGGTAACCCTCTTCGGGCGTTTTCTCCGGTTCAACGCTGTGGTTGTCGTAAACCAATTCCGGGTAGTACTGACTGGTATCGCCGCCCAGGAATCCGTAGTAGCGCTCGAAACCTCGACCTAAGGGCCAGCGACTATACGGACCCGCAGCCGAGGCCTGGTCTGCCGGCGTCAGGTGCCACTTGCCAAGGGCAAAGGTGTTGTAGCCATGTTGGAGCAGCATCTCGGAGAGCATCCCGTTCTCGAATGGGATGTTGCCGTTTCCGCCTGGATAGCCGGTAGAGCCCTCGGTGATGCACGACATGGCGTTTGAATGGTGATTGCGCCCAGTCATGACGCACGAGCGCGTCGGCGAACACAGCGCTGTGGTGTGCATGTTGTTAAAGCGCAGTCCACTCGCCGCCAGCGCATCGATGTTCGGCGTTTTGATGGGACTGCCGTAGCAACCCATCTGGCCGAAACCCGTGTCGTCCTGCACGATGAACAACACGTTGGGCGCGCCGTCCTTCGCGCGCAGCGGCTCCGGCCACGCGGGGCTCGAGACATCGAACGTGCGTCCGATCACTCCGCTGAACGCGGTCCCAGGCTTGTACTCTTTGAGAGCCATGATGCTTTTCCTTCGTAGGGTGCTTAATCCAAGTATCGCTGCAGCGGGTTTGAACGCGGACGCTCAATCGGTTGAGCAACCAAGGTAATTCGGGCCGTGGCGTGCGGCTCTCGTTCGCTGAGTATCGATACGGGCATGTGCGCGCGTCTACTGGACTAAGGGGCAATTCGCGTCGCTAAAGGCCCTACCAGGAACCCCCTGCCGCAGCCGGGGAGCGTCAGCTTTGCGGCAGTCATTTCGATACCGCCACCGCCCGGTTTTGGCCCGCCGGACTAAACCGCTCGCGCGGGAGGGGCGGCTTCGTTTCTGGGCCTCAAGGTAGCTGAGATCTTTGGCTTCGTTTCGTATGTTGCACGGTGAGGCGATCCGCCTCGCTTTACGACAGGAACCACAGCCATGAACGAGTCCACCCAAGGCACCTCCGTGCTGCGTCAACGCATGATCGAAGACATGCGGATGCGCAAGCTCTCACCGAAGACCCAAGCTACCTACATCCGCAGCGTACGGCTGTTAGCGTGAAGTGGCGGCGCTCAAAGTAGGTGACGTTGATGGTCAACGCATGACCCTGCGCATCGAACAGGGTAAGGGCGCGAAGGATCGCTACGCCATGCTCTCGCCCGTGTTGCTGCAACGGCTGCGGACCTCACTGTCCGAAGTGCCAGAGCAGCGCCGCGCAGCGCTGGCTCGAAGCACGCCAGGCCGACCTCTTGCCCGTGGCGTATTACCACGTGGTCTTCACCCTGCCGGCGCCCATCAGCGCCATCGCCTACACCAACAAGGAGATTATTTATGGCTTATTGTTCGACGTGACGCACATTGCGGGAGCTGGCGCCGTTGGCGCGTATCGTCTCCAGATGGTTGAGGAAACCGACGACCAGCGGCTCATCGATCTGTTCCAGCTCGAGTCGCGATGGTGCGACCTTCAGCTTCTTGCTTGCGTAGTCCAGAAGCAATTTGAAGGCGTAAGCGTAGGAGTCGCAGGTATTCACGCTCGCCGCGCGTTCGAGGGGGAGACGTTCTTGAAAGAACGCGGTCACGTGTGGGGCAAGCGCAGTCATGGCGCACCTCCCACAACGTGGGCCTCGCAACGGTCGGCGATATTGCGCATGAGTTCCGGGACCGCTTCCAGGTACCAATACGTGTATGCCGCGCTGCTATGTCCCAAAAAAGTCGATAGCATTAGCATGTGCTGGGTGATTTGGTCCCGACTATCGGGACAAGCCAGCAATGCCCGAACGGCAAAGGCGTGCCTCAGCGAGTGTGGCGTCGGCCGGCGTCGCCCACTGCCCTGTGGTAGGCCCATTTTGGCAACTACCTTTCGGAATGCGAAATCAACGTCCACGAGCAGCAGCGGCTTGCATCTCAGCGAGATAAATACGTGATCGTCGAAGGGGGCGTAAGGGCGACGTTGCTGCAAGTAGCGCTCGAGCCCGGCTCGAGCCGTCTCATGCAACGGAACCACTCTGTTTTTTTGGAACTTCGTAGCGCGGATCACCAACCCGTCCGTCGTCACGTCACCGTACCGCAATCGAATGGCTTCGGAGACGCGAAGCCCCGTACAGGACAACAGAGCGAACAGTGTACTGTACGTCTGGCGGCGCAAAGTTCGCTGTCCTGATTGTGCAGCCAACTGGACGATTTGTCCGATCTGCTAAACATCGAACTGGCAATCGAATGACGCAGCAGGTGGGCCGCGCCGCGGGACGGGCGCTTGATACCTGCCCGACGTATTGCGTTTGCGACGAGATGCGAGACGGGACTGTGGGACTCGAAGGCACGGAAAGGAGCACGGGCACGAAGAAACAACGCATCGGTGTCAGCCGCGGGACGACCCTTTTGCACGTACGCGACGATCGCCTGGCCCACCTCCTGGCTTAGAGGTAGTCGCGTCTGACGTCGGCTCTTGCCGCTGACGTGAATCCAAGCACCCTTCCAGTCAATATCGCGCAGGCGCATCCGCACGATGTCGCCTGCCCGCAGTCCCAGGCGCGCGAGCAGAAGAAGGATGGCTCGGTCGCGCCTGCCCATCGGTGAGGACAAGTCGCACGAGCCGATGAGACGCTCCACATCCTCCGGTGGCAGATATCGCGGCAGAGACGCAAGGCGCCAGTGAGCCAATACCGGAATGGCGCCCAACAAACCCGCGTGACACCGGCCTTCCGCGACCAAGAACCGCAGGAACATCCGCAACGCCGTTGTGCACCACTTGGCTGAGGCCCACCCCGCGCGCCGCTTCAACACGAACTGCCGCAGGCGACGGGCATCGAGCTTGCTCGGGTCTTCCCCAAAATGCCGGATCAACGCTCGAATCGATCCGCAGTAGTTGTAGAGCGTTTAGTCGGAGGTGCCGCGCTGCTCACGCATCCACGCACAGAACCCCTTCAACAAATCCGGGTCTGCCGGATCGGGCGGCGGCTCGCGAATGGATGGCTCATCAACGTCCCGCAAGTGCGCTATAAATAGTCTCGCGCCAGCGAGAACTGTCATGCGATCACAGCACAAATAGCGACCGCAGCGGCATCGGTAAAGATGATCACCGAAGGCCTCGAGTTCATGCGTCGCTTCCTGCTGCACGTGCTGCCCTCAGGCTTTCATCGGATCCGCCACTACGGCCTTCTCGCCAACGCCAACCGCAAGTGTGATATCGCCACCGCTCGCGATCTTCTGCATCAGCCAGCGCCGTGATTTCGGGTCTTCCAGGCTTGTCGGAAGGCGCACAAACTGTCAGCAGTTCGCCAAAATATCTCAGACTCAAATCGCTACTCCCGCTGAGCTGCGCAGCGTGCGCCGCTCCATACAATGACCGGAAGCGCCGCGGCTCCTTTCTAAGCGTCGCTTCAAACTGAACCAATGCCTCCCTAGGGTTATTTATTTCCAATAACATCTCTCCGAGCAATTCCCGCGCTGGGGACAGTGGCCCCGGTGTCACTACACTTTTCTCTGTCCCATCTTCCAATTTCGCCGCTGACTCCATCCCCCGCAAGGCTTCCCCCTTCTTGCCCGCTGCTAGCGCAGCCCATGCCGACGACCTCAGTCGCCTGAATTTCCACCTGCTGCGCCCAGTAAGGCTCGTTGGTCTTCGACAGGCGCGCCTGGATATGCCTCAATGCCGTCGCTGATTCGGTTGCCGCCGCAGCGTCTCCCAATCGCGCCGCGCCCAATCCTCGGGCGAACCAAGTCACAGCATCGGCGTAAGGAAACGGCGTCTCCGACAGCGCCAGCCTCTCCGCCTGCTGCCAGTCCTGGCGCTCCAACGCGTATCGTGCCGGGATCGCCGCGAGCGCAAAATAGCCAGCCGAGGGTGGGCCGGCGCCGATCAGTACCGCCTTCGGGTCGAAGCGTGAGGCCATTTCCGGCAGAGACTTCACAATCCGGGCTGCCGCCTCGTCCTGTCCCGTTTGCAAGTAGGCATAAGTCTCGTAGTCGCTGGCATGCAGCTCTTCGGCCGTCTGACCCTGACGCCGCGCCGCCGCAGCGCGGCCGCCACATTGCTGTCAATCGACTCCTGCCAATATCCCAAGCGGGTGAATGTATGCGACGGCATGTGCAGCGCGTGAGGCGCATCGGGGGCAATTTCCGCGTAACGTCGCGCCGCGACTAGGGCCCGGCCCGCCAGCGCCGGCACGTCGTACGCATGGATGATGTAGTGTGCCAAACCGGGATGCGTCGGCTCCTCCGCGAACAATTTCTCGAGAATTGTTCCCGCCTTGAGTTGGTCTGCGTAGGTCTTGTCGCCGAGATCCGCTGCGACCGCGAGCGCCAATGCGTAGAAGATCCTGCGCTTCGTGGTCGTCCGGATATTTTGCGGCAACCTCTCCCATGGCATCGCGATAGGCGAGCAATCGCGCTTGCTGCGGCGTGCTTTCGAAGTCGCTGTACAGATTGCCGACGGCCGCGAGATAGCCGCGTTCGCGGTCTGTCTTTGCGCCCCGCCTTTCGCCGCGTTCAGCGTTCTCGCGGCCAAGTTGCAGTAGTCTCACGTCGATTGTTCCGGGTGCGAAAGGATTTCCCCAATCGCTCAGTGCAATTCCCCAGTACGCGATTGCGCACGTAGGGTCTTCCCGCAGAACCGCGTTAAATCCATCGATGGCACGGCTGAACTGGAAAGAATGAAGCAGTGCTACCGCGCGATTAAAATCGCTCTGCGCCGGTTCGTTGCACGATGTGGCGAAGTGAACCTCTCCCAGCTTCTCGCCATTCCCATGCTGATGCTCTTGCGTCATTCCACGCGCCGCAGTGAACACCAACAGGACAGCCGCGATGAGTTTGTTCCCGTGCAATGGCGCCCCTCCGGCTCGGAGTACCTCAAGCGGATACAACGACCTCGAATCATAACGAGTCCAACGGCCACATCGCGAAAAATTCTACAGGTTTGCTGAACGAATCGTCTCGCGCCTATGCTAGCCCTCGCATGACACACAACGGTTGCCTTGCAGCGGCCGTATGTCCATCGAAACATCGACAATTATAGGGGACCTGACATGAGCCGTCGTAATGCGCTATCGCAATTGGCAGCAATTCCTCTGATGATTGCAGCCGGCACGTCCGTAGCAGCCGAGACGAAGTTGCCCCTCAAGATCATGATGAAGAGTGCGTGGGGCTCCGACGACCCCACCAAGGCAGCCTTTCCATTTTTGCACGGTCATGCACTTGCCGACGCCGGTCATACTGTGCAGATTTTTCTTCTCGGAGAAGCGGTTTCTTTGATGCGCTTGTCATTAGCCAAGGCCGTCGTCCCGGTCGGCTGGCCACCTCTTGAGGAAACGCTGCAAAAAGTGGCGGCGAAGAAGATTCAGATTTTTGCCTGTGGCGCGTGCTCCCGTGCCCGTGGAGTAACTGACGCCGACCTCGCCCAATGGGGCGCAAAATTCGGCAATCCGACGATCTTTGTCTCGCTCGTGGAATGGGCGGACCGCATCATCACGGAATGACAGCGGGGGGCGACATCGCACCTAGCGAGTGGCGCACACCGACAACATTGGTTTCTTTCCGCCAGTGCCAATGGCGGCTATGTGGCGTCGAGTTCAAGACATTGGATGTCGGGCCCGACCGCAGAAGATTGCGCTCAAAGCGGTCATTGAGGAGGGCGGCACAGACCTGCGCTCCGCTGCGGTGCTGGCCCGCTACGGCATTGCTGCATCGACAATGCATAAGATGCTCAAAGTCCTGGACTCTCGAGGACTGGTCCGAGAGGAGGAGACTATCGGCTCGAACCGCTACCGTCTATCCATTCTTCGCCCGATGGTTGCGACTGGTGCAGGCGAGCGCGTAACGCCGCACCAACCTCAGCAGGAGTTGATGGAAACGCGCGCAGTTATACGCTTCACAGTTTAGTCGCCCGCAATAGGAGCATCGAATGCCGAGGATCTGCAGGCCGTTAATCCTATTGGAAGGGCGGGATTCTGACGCTCGATGACCAAGTTCGACCCGAAGCAGCCATCGGGCCTTGCCGAAAGATATTGAATCGCGACGCGGCGCGTTACGCGTTGGCTGCGCTCGCCGGCGTCCATCTAGAGGACTACAATCTCCCTTGTCTGACCAACCAATGGGAGGGGGAGTCATGAACATTCCATCGCGGCGCCGTTTCGTCGTCGGATCCGTGGCTGTCATCGCAGCGTGTGGCCTCCCCCGAATCACTTCGGCTCAGTCGCCGAAGCTCGCCACCGTTCCCACCGTTGACACGCTCGTGATCAAGGTGCTCACTGACAGCAGCTATGACACGCCGCGTGCCGGCAGCTCGAAGTGGGTGAAAGTGAAACGCACGTCGTTCATCTCGACAACGAACTACCGCAAGGCGTTGCACAACGAATGGGGGCTTGCACTCGCGTTGGAATCGCGCGTTGGCAACGACACGCGCAACCTCCTGCTCGATTATGGTTATACGTCCGAGGCGTTGCTCAACAACATGGAGATCATGAGTGTAGACCCCTCGAAGGTTCAAGCCATGATTTTGAGCCATGGCCATTTCGACCATTTCGGCGGCCTCATCGGATTTCTGCAAAGGTACCGCGACAACCTTCCCTCCGACCTGACTCTCTACGTCGGGGGCGAGGACAACTTCTGCAATCGCAAGGCGGTAATTGGCGCACCTGGACATTTCGCCGACTGGGGCGTACTCGATCATAGGGAGCTCGAGGCGCTGCGAGTGCGAATCGTGAAGTGTGAGCAACCCCGAGTCATCGAGGGATACGCGTTCTCGACCGGCCACATCGAGCGTCGGACGTTCGAGCGCGTGCTACCGAATACGACCGTCGAATACCATAAGACTGAGGGGCTCGGCTGCGACATGCCTGTGCTCGACGCCAAGGCCGAAGGGAAGTTCGTACCCGACCAACATTGGGACGAGCATGGTACCTGTTTCAACGTCAAGAACCGCGGGTTGGTGGTCATTTCGTCCTGTGGGCATGTCGGTATCGTGAATACCGTGCGCCAGGCGATCGATGTTTCGGGCATTTCGAAGGTCCACGCAGTGGTTGGCGGGTTCCATCTGTTTGCGGCCGATGACGACTATGTGCGCAAGACGGTGGCAGAGCTCAAGCAGCTCGATCCTGACGTCGTCATTCCCATGCATTGTTCGGGACCCACATTCGTTCAGGTCACACGCGAGCAGATGCCCGATCGCTTGATTACCTCCACGACCGGGACCGAATACACGTTCGGAGCGTGATGCATCGTCTGCGCATCGTGCCGGTCGCGCTTGTCGCGGTTGCTCTGATCGGAGCATCGCTACTCGCAGGATCGAACGCTGATGCGGCCGGCGAACCGCAGCGCGGCGACGCCGCGCGCATGATGCGCGACTTGATGTCAGGGACCGCGGCAGTCGGCGGTCCGTTCACGCTGACCGACGTTGACGGCCGACGCCGCAGTCTTGCCGATTTCCGCGGCAGGATAGTGATTCTCTATTTTGGCTATACGTTCTGCCCAGACGTGTGTCCAACCAACCTTGCCTCGATAGCACACCTGATGCAAGTGCTGGGTCCCGACAGCGCGAAGGTTCAGCCGCTGTTCGTCACGCTCGATCCGCAGCGTGACACTGCAGAAGTTCTGCGGCAATACGTTGCGGCATTCGATTCGCGGCTTGTTGCCCTACGCGGGAGCGAAACGGAGGTCCGCCGCGTCGCGACAAGCTACAAGCTGTATTTCCGCAAGGTCTATCCCCAGATATCGAGTACGTATTTCATCGAGCACGCTTCTCTGACCTACCTGCTTGATCAAGATGGCCGCTATGTCGCGTTCTTTCCTCCGGGAACTACTGGTGAGCGTATGGCAGTGCTGGTGCGCGAGCGGCTCTAGCGAGTGTTCACCCAGATCAGGCGATTCAATAGCTGAAACGTCCATTTCCGTCAGGTTGAGCGCCGTAGCCAAATCACCGGTAATGGCCGTTCGGAGACCTACGACTGAAAGGCTTGAGCCAGGGACTTCGGACACCGATGTATCCCTACGTAGCCTTACGTTGCCCCACATGCCGTGAAAATTCACACGCTAATCACACTTGGCATCAGCATTAGCACGAAACCGCTCGTTTTCTAGTTCCGGCAGCGCCTTCCCCGTGGGTTCGATTCCCATCGCCCGCTCCACTCTCAGGCGACGCCAGGCAACGCAGGGCTACAAGATTAGGGTCAAGACATTGATCCGATGGGAAAGTCTTGGGAATCGACGCCGAGGGGACGACGGTCTCATGGCCGCACGTATCCCTGCATCTCCCCGGGAATCACACGTACAGTCACACGCAGCAGTTCACACAAATAAATTGTGTGAATTCCCACGCTGTGCATCGGCTCACGCCCGCGTGGCCGGCCTCGATGCCCCGGTCGGGGAATGCCGGGGATTGGACGAGACCGACGCCGCATCGTCTATTGCAAACCGCTCGAACTGCGTGACCACGAACCGGTCCGCGAAACTTGGCCCGTTGAGTTGCTCCATGAAACCGCAATGGCCGCCGTGGCGGGTGCGCAGCACGTTCAACAGCGGCGACCGCGCCAGACGCGCGAGGTCGGCGACCGGAACCATCGGATCGTCCTCCGCGAGCAGTATCGACGCGGGAAATCGCAAGGTTGAGAGCCGCGGCCCGGTGATCGCGTAACCATCGAGGTAGGATTCGAGGCTCGCGAAATTTGTGAACTGACGCACGAGTCCCTCGGTCATTAAACGGAGATCCTGAGTGCGCAGCAGCGACTCGAAGTCAGGCAGGTCGGGCCACGCGCGCCGCTTGCGACGCAACGAACGGGACCAGCGTCTGACGAAGTATCGGCGGTACAGAGACCAACCGCGCTCCAGCGCCTCGAGCGTGGCGGCCGGATCGAGCACCGGGGATATTGCGACTGCGCCAACAATTGCTGCGGGAGCGCCGGCGTCGGCCGACACTCGAAGCACGAAATTTCCCCCGAGTGAAAAGCCTGCAAGGAAGATCTGCGCCTTGGGAAAGCGCTCCGCGACAGCCCGCGTAGCGCCGACGAGCTCCGTCAGTCGGCAGGAATGGAAGATCTCGCGGTTGAGGTGGTGGCTCTCGCCGTGATCGCGCAGATTGAGCCTCAGCACGTCGAACCCATTTGCTAGCAACTGGGCACCAAGAGAGACAACGTAGCAGGACTCAGCGCTGCCTTCCCAGCCGTGCAAAATCAGCGCAATCCGACTCTCTGCCAAGTCAACAGTGATCTCCTTTGCCCCGCCATTTCCCCTAGTCAGACTCAGGAATCCCCGCAGGCGGACACCCTCGCCGCAATCGAGCAGCCATTCCTGCGCGTTCGCAAGGAGCGCCAAGCCTCGTCGGCGGGTGAGCCACTCCATGAATGGCAGGTTACCGATCATCGTTTGTACCTGACCGTTGCGCAACGCGCGTGGCGGCGAGAATTCCCGCTGCTTCGTCAGGGGAATGCCCGCCGGCAGTGGTCGCCGCCGCGATCGGGGGCGGCGAAGGATTCGACTTGCATCGATGTCGGGGCGTGGAGCACGAGGTTCATAATATTCCGGCGTATTCATTCCCGAAGTACGGTGGAAGTCTAGCGCATGAGTTCAACGACAGCTTCTTAGCCGTTGGGCTGAAGCCGGGGACTGTTCGCGACCCGTTGGAGTCCTTCGCGAACGGCAGCTTCCTGGAGGCGAAATTGTCCGCTTGGCTACCGGAGCGTCATCATCATGAGCTCTTCGTCAAACGATTCCTCGCCAATTCGAACGACATTTCTTTCGACCCCATAGCTTTTAAATCCGCTTGATGTATACAACTGTCTAGCCGGCTCATTCCTTGTGTGAACACACAATTTTATCTGCGTGATCTCCGCGATCCCTCCGGCGATGTCCAGAAGCGCCTTGACTAGGCTCTTCGCTATGCCCCGGGCTCTATAGTGCGGGATTACGTAGATTCCCCAAAGAATTGCCGTGTGATGAATTTTATTGCCGCGCTCGCGCCGCAGCCCGGCGATACCAACTAACTGATTGCCGTCAAATGCCCCCAAAATGAAATTGTGTGAGTCCCAACCGAGTTTCTTCCGGAAATCGTCGATTGATTTCTCCAATTCTTCCTCCGGCGTTGGCTTAACCGAGGCTGGGGATTCCTTCGCGGCATCCACGCGCATCCCCTTAAACCGATCTGCATCGGCAATGCCCAACCGTCTTATGTGAATATCGGTGTTGGATTGGAAGGAAATGTGGTTCGGCATTCCCTAAGTTTAGCCTGAGTTGCGAGCGTCACCTAACTGCGAGGCAGTTGCGATCTACCATCGACGGCTCATGGCCGGCAACTGCCTTAAAGAAGACCACTCGGTCATGGTTCACCTCCTGTTAATCGAATACCGCGTTGTACGAGAGGTCTCGGCGCAGCACCTCCCGGTCATGGATTGCAGCCTACTGAGAAATTCTCGCCGCGAAGCTCGTCAAAGCGAATCACCGTGCCGTGCTCAAAGGGCTTCTGCGTGTTGCGAATGTGCTCAGGTGGCGTACTCCCAAGATCATCTGAGCCTTCTAATATCGTCTCAAGAACCCCCGGTGAACCCCATACCCCGGCGCTTAGGCTATGGTTCACGCATGAGTCCCCGGTGCTTTCCGCGCCCGGCCTTAAAGGCGCCAGTTTGGCTCCTTAGAGAGGAGGCTTCCTCGGCAGTCAGTTGATACATGAAATCGCGAGGGAAGCGATCGGCTTTTCGGCGAACAGCGCGTGTAAGTGCTTTTGTCTCCACTTCATACAGGGAGGCTAGTTCGGAATCCATCAGTACTCTGTGGCCGCGAATGACGACGATGGACCGCAGGATTGCCTCGGTATCGATGGCAGCAGTCTTCACGGTCATCAAATCAGTTTAGGCCGTTAGCGCGCAGTTCTGCTGGCGAGAAACGGCGCTAAATGGTCAGATTGAGTCACACCCGCCGGTAACATTCACTATTTCAAAAGCACGGCACCATCGAGCTTTCCGAGGTCCCGATCGAATGTACCGAGTGGCAGGTGCCCCGCTTTTCGCGCGATCTCGAGCACGAGGCAGTCGGAGAACCCAAGAGCCGGCCGTTTTTTGAATTTCTCAGTAGCCGCGCTCACCACATCGGCGTCCTGCACCGTCAGGTGCTCGTGGTTGAGCAGCATGTCGATCATCGTTGCGATCTGCTCTGCCGTACGCTCATATACCGCATCGAGCACCCACGTGGTTTTGGTCAGCACCAGATGCGATACCCATGCTCCACTTGCGATGAACTCTTCGGCTGTGCGAACCTGCTTTGCATCGTCGCGAACGACGAGGCGCACCAACACGTTTGTGTCAACCGCGCGCATGCCGCTTGCGGATGTATTTCCGAATTGCATCCTTCACATTCACAGGTCCTCTTTTCGCACCTTCTTCCGGAAAGAGCGCACCGTGTATGTCCTTGGACGTGTACCGCCCGGCCCTGCGGACGACCACCTGGTCATTCTGTTCGTCCCATTCGAGCACGGAGCCGGGGCCCACGCCGAGTTTCTTGCGAATCTCAGCCGGTACCGAGATCTGGCCCTGAGCGGTCAGCCTTGATTGTGCGATTGCCATGCTCGTACATTACCACGGTAATGAGTCGCGCGCAAGCCGACGAGCTTGTAAGGTTGCAGTTAGTTTACGGTCCACTTCATTTCGCACAAGTTGATGACCCCATCCGGCCGATCGATGAGTAGATCGATCTGCGCTCCACTCTTATCCCGCGCACTCACGCGATGCTGCCACGCACTCTGTTCGGTGAGGATGCCGCTGATTCCGCGCGCCTTCTTGATTTGCGCGACGTGTGTCAAGCAGGTGTTTTCGAACGCATAGCCTGCCCACGCGATGCCAGCGGGGAGGTGCGCTGCTGCAACCACCGAGAGGGCCCACTTTTCGTCCGTGCCCGGGGGCTTCATCCATCGCAGATAGAAGAGCGTGAACTCATCGATCAGGCGGTACTGGCTCTCCCGTACACTGCGCCCAAAAGGCACGCTGCGCAGAATGAAACCTGTAGTTGCAAAGTCCTGCAGGATCGTGCTCAAGTTGCCGCCCGACAATACAAGATATGGCAGATTATGCGAGGTTGCATTAGCCCAGGGCATGCGAGCGGCGAACTTGGCGACCCACAGGATCTCGTTCGTGTTGGCGCTGTACGAGGCGATGCCGGGATCGATGTGGTAGGGGCGCGCTATCACGAGGATGCAGGGCGCGTCGGTGTCCGCGCACTGCGCCAATGTCGCCCGTGCCATCGCGCGCAAATTGGCGCCGAAGGACTCAGCGTCTGGAGGAAGATCTTCTTCTGTGTTGGCGCGCTTCAGTCGATCCCGAACGCTCTCGCCGATTGTTGCAGCGCCGAATGACTTCCCTCGCGGATCGCCGCGGGTTCCGGACGACTATCCGACGCGCACTCGATCTCCGCTATCACCCTGGCTGATGCATTTTCACCGGAAATTGCCCAAAACTCCTCGGGCCACACCCTCTGTGTCGCAAGTCGGGCGTGACATGGCATCATTAGCATCGGTGCCATCGCGCTGCTGATCATTAGTCGGTACTCACGCCGCGAACAAATGGTATCTGCGCCCAGAAACTATTCGGATCGAATCAAAGGAAAAAATGAATCCACTCGTCAGTAAGGTTCATGCCAACGCAAGACGCTGGAGCGCTGAATATGCCGCGCTCCGCCAACTCTGCCTTGCGTCGGGTCTCAATGAAGAGTTGAAATGGGGCCAAGCTTGCTACGATCTAAATGGCGGCAACGTTGTTTTGATCCATGGCTTCAAGGATTATTGCGCGGTGCTATTCATGAAAGGTGCTTTGCTCAAGGACTCCAAGAGCATCCTCGTTCAGCAAACCAAGAACGTGCAGTCCGCGCGGCAGATCAGGTTTGCCTCGCTTGCGGATATCAACAAGCAGAAAGCGGCGGTTAAGGCCTATATCAGGGAGGCCATTGCAGTTGAGAAATCCGGTGCCAAGGTGCAGATGAGAAGCGCCGCACAATATGAGATGCCCGCGGAGTTTTTAACCCGTTTGGACGATGACCCTGAACTGGCGGAGGCCTTTTATGCGCTCACCCCCGGAAGGCAGAAAGGCTATTTACTGCATTTCGCCGGGGCGAAACAATCGGCAACTCGCACCGCGCGAGTGGATAAACATGCGCCCAGAATTTTGAAAGGGCTGGGGCTCGATGATTGAGCCCATGAAGCGAAAAAGCGTGACTCCGTACGTTCAGTTGACGCGGGTCTGGTCCGAAATCCAGTTGACTTCCCAGTTCTTGCCGCCGTCATTCGAGTACGATTGCTCGAAATGTGGCGATTTGGACCTCAGCGCTGACCAGTCGAACTTAACCAGGACGCTTTTGTCATCGAGCATGTCCTGCGCATAGAACTCGCCATGGCCCGCCTTGTACTGTCCGATTTGCGGCACCACGACGAGTCCATCCCTGCTGTTGGCCCAATACAGGCGCCACTCGTGCGTCTTGGGATTGAAGAGCCGCACCGTGAGACCCTCGATGTGCTTCGTGGGACCCTCTAAATTGATCGTGTCGAGCTGGGCGCGGCCGTGCCAGAGCGGTGTGCATTCACCGGGCCCTGTGTAATCGATCCACTGAGTTGAGCCGGTGAGAGGCAATCGTGCCTTGAGGTGAAAACTCCAGCGCCCCAACAGTGGCTCGAAGTCGCGTTGTCCGGGCTGCTCATCTACAGTTCCCGCGCCCGACGAGGTCGCGTCCTCGGCATTGCCGATGCGCATCATGTCGGAGATCCAGTTGACCTCCCAACTCCTGCCACCATCCTCCGAAAACGCCTGTTCGAAATGCGCCGAAGTCGGTGTGATCTTGGACCAGACGTAGCGCACCAGGGTGAACTTGCCGTCGGAGTTGTCCTGCGCATAGAACTCGCCCTGGCCGTGATCGAACTTGCCAACTTGCGCGCTCGACAGGATTCCGTCGCGACTGTTCGCCCAATACACACTCCATAAGTGCGTTGCCCCGTTGTAGGTACGCAGGGTCAGTCCTTCCACGTGGTCATTCGGACTCTCGGTGAAAAACTCGTTGAGATTGGCGCGACCGCCCCAGACTTTGCGATAGATTCCGTAGCCTTCAGACTCCGTCCATCGGTCGGTTCCTGGCACCTTGCGCTTCAAGTGCACCTTCCAGCGTCCGAAGAGAAAGTCGAAGTCGTGTTGGCCGTCCCGGGGCAAAGAGCTGTCCGGAGCATCATGCTCGGTCGTGGCCGCAGCTTGCGCCCAATTCAGACCGGATTGCGAAGACAGGAGTGCCATCGCGGCGATCACGCAAAGTTTAACCTGTCCGAATGTAGCCATTGTCCTGGTGCCCTTAATGTATTTCGATCGGCATTCGCCGGACGGGATGACGGAAGCGAGCGTACGGCCTATTCGAAGAGGGCGGAAGAGCCATTTACGCTTGTCGCGGAGGGCCACTTTCGGGCCTGTCCAGTAATATTTGACGGCATCAATAGGGGGGGCGGCGCGCGCCATTTCTACAGTGCTAGCCTCATGAAGGCCGTGAAGCCAGCCGACAACGCAATGACCGATTTCCTCCAAGGAGTCTAGGAATTCGGCCGACAGTTATGGGAAAGGCCGGAGCCCGACGTCGTGCGTCGGTGTATCCCCACGTAGCCTTATGTTGCCCCAGCATTCACACGTACAGTCACACGCGGCGAGTTCGAAGAATAATGTGTGTGATCCCCACATTCTCTGCCCGCAGAGATATTTCGATCGGCTTGCAACATAGAGGGCTGGGACGGCGTGACCGTCTGCCATCAGGCGATATTTCGCGTATCTGAATGAGTCTGCTCCGAATCTGGCCTATGTTGAGGTGTCGGCAGAAGTCATCAGCTCGCCGAAATCGATCACCGACGTAAAATACTCTTGTTCGGCGATACTTTCGGAAATCGCGCCCGCATAGATCAACACCGGTCGATAGCTCATGTGTCGCGGCATACTGAGCCGCGCGACTTTCTCCTGCACGTCGGATATCACGGTTAGCGGCACGGCGTTCTTGGAGAATTTGATTTCGCATACATAGAGCGTCTTTTGCCGGATCTGGATCAGGTAGTCGATCTGGCAGCCCGCGTGGCGCAGTGTTTTTCGCTGAAAAAACGGGTTGTCGTACAGCACGTCGTTCGGGTCGATGTGCAGTCGCTCGAATATGGCCAGCCGGTTCCTGAGCACGATGTTCTCGAACTGTAGGCCCAATATGCCGTCGGTATTCGGCAACCGGGACAACGTTCCGCGTTCGATGCGCCCACGGTTGGGCTGAACGTATTTGAGATAAAACCTCAGATAGTTGTCGCTCAAGCGTAATTTGCTGTGCTTGCCCTCATCCGCCGTCTTGAGGTCCCAGGTATAGTCGCGCGACAAGAAGCCCGCCTGCACCAGATCCGAGCTGTATTCGCTGATCTTCCCGGTCTTGCCGACGCCGAGTGCGGCGTATAGCCCCTCTAGGTCCAAAGAGCCGTTGACCAGGGCCGCCACGATTTCGCGATAGACCTTGTCGCGTCTGCTGAACAGGTCGTGGAAAATGAGGTCAAATTCCTTGAATAACAGCCCTTCTGGCGTGAAACACATGCGCTGGATATTGACGTCCGCCGACAGCGCCGGATTCATTTCCTCCAAATAACGCGGCACCCCGCCCGTCACGGACAGTAAGCGCAGCTTTTCATGAGGAGTAATGCGATCGCGGTGCTTCCCCCAGAACAAGTTGCAGGTCGACAACGGCAGCTCCGGCAGCGTGAAGTCCAGTGACACCCGCCCCAGAAAGCCCGTGTGATGCAGGATATTGCGTTCGATCCATCCGCTCAACGAACCGGACAGAATGAGGATCAAATGCGGATTTTTAGAAAATTCTGCATCCCAGGCATTCTTCAGCTTCCCGAGGAACGTAGGATCTTTCGATCCCAGCCAGTTGATTTCATCCAGAACGATCAAATGCCGTCCGGTTCTGGTTCGATCGGCAAGGCTCCACAACAGCGTATTCCAATCATCGGCTCGCGGCGCCGGAATGCCGAGCTGGCGATTAATCTGCTGCGCGAAGTCTTCGCGTTCCTGCTCGGCGGTCAAGTGCGCCGTGGGCGGCAGCCCTTGAAAACTCAGAGCACCGTAGCCCGGTAATCGACGGGCGAGTTCAGTGGCAAGGCGGCTCTTGCCGATGCGGCGGCGGCCCTTGATGATGACCAAGCTGGCGGTTTTCTTGCCCGCAAGCTCTTGGAGGCGCTGTAGCTCGTGCTCACGTCCATAGAAGGGGGTGGTGCCAGCAGATGCCATTTTGGTGCACCTCGTGAGGTTGAAAGGCGTGCCACCAAAACGACAATTATCGAATTGGTGCACCGAAGGCTAATCTATCGGATTGCCACAAAAATGACAATTGTCGAATTGGTGCACCGAGAGATGCAGCTTCGGATCGCCCTGACAACGCTGCTCATCCGCTTTGTTGGACGCCCGCGACACGACCCAGTGCCGCCGCTGATGACTGTCCGCTGTAGTGCAATTGAAAATGCCGACTCGCTTTCCTGCACTTCGGGAGGTGATTTCGGCATTTAGAGGCATCTGTCGGGGCCTTATCGCCGGTTGGATGAGGCATGCCGATGTAGGCGTCGCCTCATTACCACCCCGACCGGTGACACAGGCAAAACTGTTAGAATTACCGCCCGTCCAGCAACCATCCCGCGCGATAAGAACGTGTTGCCGGCTACCGTAGCGAGTTCGATTTCATGAAGTTTACCGATCTGTCGGTGCCACCGGAACTCATAGCGGCGCTCGCGAAGCAACAGATATCCGATCCCAGCCCCATTCAAATCGCTGCAATTCCGCCGCTCGCTGCCGGGAAGGACGCGTATTTGCGAGCGGAGACGGGCACCGGTAAAACACTGGCTTATCTGCTGCCCCTCTTTTCGCGCATTGATCCTGCGCAAGCTGCGACCCAGGTCGTGATCGTGGCGCCAACCCACGAATTGGCCATTCAGATCCATCGTCAATCCTGTGAACTTGCGCTAAACGCAGCGTGCGCCATCCGCTCGGTGTTGCTCATCGGCGGTACGGCGACCGACCGACAGATCGACAAGCTCAAGGCCAAGCCGCACGTCGTGGTGGGCTCGCCCGGACGCATCGTGGAACTAATCGAGCGGGGCAAGCTGAAGACGGCGCACATCCGCGCCGTCGTCATCGATGAGGCGGACCGACTGCTGAACGACGAAAGTCTGAATTGGATTCAGAAAATCGTCAGCGCGGCGGCGCCGGCTCGACAGCTGATTTTCGCATCAGCGACGATCGAGCAGCAGACTCGTCAGGTCTTGGAAACACTGGCTCCGGATGTCGTGATGCTTCGCGCGGGTGCGTCGGCGGTCAACGAGAACATCGAACATCTGTATCTGGTTTGTGAAGAGCCGGGACAAGCCGGACATGTTGCGCAAGCTGCTGCATGCGCTCGATGTGCCGCGCTCGATCGTGTTCGTGCATCGCAACGATGTTGCGGAAGAGGTCGCCTCGAAGTTAACCCATCACAAACTAGCTGTTGCGGACTTGAATTCCGAGCTATCCAAGATGGACCGGAAGCGGGCGATGGATGGAATTCGCAACGGCGCCATCCGCATCATGATTGCATCCGACCTGGCGGCCCGCGGACTCAACCTACCCGGCGTAACCCACGTCTTCAATCTCGACGTACCGACGATGAGCAAGGCCTATCTGCATAGGGTCGGTCGCACCGCGCGCGCCGGCGCGAAGGGCACGGCAGTGTCACTGGTCACTGAAACCGAGGCCCGCCTCATCCGTCGATACGAGCAGGACTTGGGCATCTCCCTGCAATGCATACGAGTTCTTAACGGCGAAATCACTTCGTCCAGATCCCGCTAATTCGGCTTCTGAGCCTTGGAAAGCAGTGCCATCACGTCCATTACGATAAGCTCTGCTTATCATGCGCGATCCAATGAGTACTTGTCGCGAAGGTCCGCTTATCGGAAACTCCACCCTTGCGCTCGCTGCGTAGAATATCCAAGGTCTTGACTTCACACTGACCGCCGAGTGCCGGAAATGACTCCAAAAGAACTGGTGCAAAAATGGGTTCAGGTATTTAACCAGGGAAACATAGACGAGCTGGTGAGCCTCTATGCGCCTGACGCCATCAACCATCAGGTCGTCACCGAGCCGTTACGCGGCTGCGAGGAAATACGCCACATGTTCCAGGTCGAGTTTGGCCGGGCGACGATGACCTGCCTGGTTGAGAACATTTTCGAGGATGGCGATTGGGCCATTCTTGAATGGCGGGATCCCAAGGGGCTGCGAGGGTGCGGCTTTTTCCAGGTCCAGAACGATCAAATCATCTTCCAGCGGGGATATTTTGACCAACTGTCGTTCTTTCGACAGCAAGGCATATCAGTGACCGACAAATATCTGAAGCCAAGCGAATAAGTGCCAGCAACCCAAAGCGAAACAGGTTGACTGACTGGCTCAGCCGAATAACCGGCATCGCGCCGGTGACGAATAGCTATAACAAGGTAATTTAAAATGAAGGGAAAATCGGAAGATACGTTGACGAGCTCACGCAGGCATTTCTTGACCAGCGCATCCCTGGGTGTCGTTGGAGCCTCCATGGGCGCGTACGAAGTCGCCCCAGCGCAGAGCGGTGCACCTCCCGGTGAGCCCTCCGCATTTGCCACCTCGTCGCCCGTGGGGCCAGAAGTCTCCGCTGCCACTTTCGTGGAAGCTGAGAAATTAATGCAGGTCGAATTGAGCAGCCCGGAATCTCATGACGCGGCCGGCAGTTGGCGAGAAGCCATGGCTTCCCTTTATGAGCGGCGCACTGGACCCAAGAAGATGCAGTTGGAAGCGGCACTTGCGCCGGCTTCGCGATGGGAGCCCAATCAGTACGGACAAAAGGCGAATCCACATGAGGGCCGATTTGTTCGCGGCAAGATCGAGGTGCTGCGTCTACCTGCCAGCGATCTAGACATCGCCTTTGCGCCCGTGACGCAACTTTCCCACTGGATCGAGACGCGGCAACTGTCTTCAGAGAGGCTCACGCAGATCTACATTAAACGGTTGGAGCGCTTTGATTCAAAGCTGAGGTGTGTGATCACGCTGACGCGCGAGCTGGCGCTTGAACAGGCGAAACGCGCAGACGCCGAAATTGCGGCGGGAAAGTATAGGGGACCGTTGCATGGTATCCCTTGGGGCGCCAAGGACCTGCTCGACACGGCGGGTATTGCGACCACTTATGGTGCCGAACCATTCAGGGATCGTATACCCGCGGCGGATGCCACGGTGGTCCGGCGGCTTCACGAGGCAGGTGCAGTGCTGGTTGCCAAGCTTAGCTTGGGAGCCCTGGCACTCAACGATATCTGGTTCGGAGGCCAGACGATGAACCCGTGGCTCCTCGAAGAGGGGTCTTCCGGATCAAGTGCCGGGCCGGCCGCTGCCACAGCTGCGGGTCTGGTCGGATTTTCTGTTGGAAGCGAGACGGGCGGTAGTATCGTGGCACCCAGTATGCGCTGCGGTGTTACGGGATTGCGTCCCACTTATGGCCGCGTACCGCGCACTGGGGCGATGACGCTTTGCTGGTCGCTCGACAAACTCGGCCCGATGGCGCGCAGCGTCGAAGATACCCTGCTGGTTTTGCGTGCCATTTCGGGGCCGGACGACTTGGACGTAGCCTGCGTCGCGAGCACTCTGGACTATGACGCGACCGCGCCGATAACGGGCTTGCGTGTCGGCTACTTTCCGCAGTGGATGCAGGAAGCGACCGACGTGGACCGTGCCGCTCTCGAGGCAGTTCAGAAACTTGGCGCGACTGCGACCGAAGTCTCGATCCCGGACTGGCCTTACGATTCCCTGAACGTGATTCTTTTCGCGGAGGCGGCTGCGGCCTTCGAAGAGCTGACGCTCAGCGGAGGTCTGAATCAGCTGAAGATGCAAGTTCCCGATGCGTGGCCCAATATCTTTCGACAATCAAGATTTCTCTCGGCAGTCGATTTGGTCCAAACCGATCGAATGCGCCGCAAAGTCGCGATTGAAATGGCGCGAGTCTTTTCTCAGGTGGATTTACTGCTAGTGCCCTCATTACGAGACGAAATTCTGGTCATCACCAACGCCACTGGGCATCCTTCGCTGACCCTTCGCGCGGGGTTCGTTGAAGTCTCCGAGGCGCGCAGCGATTGGGCGCCGGATGCCGCGAAACCGCTGCCGAAATTCAGCCCGCCCCGGCGCGCACCACACGGCGTTACCTTGATCGGGCGTCTTTTCGACGAGGGTACCATCGGGCGGGTCGGTCTGGCTCTCGAACGCGAATTTGGCGTGGCGGCCGAGAGACCGGCAGGGTTTGAACGATAAGGTATCTCACGGCAACTTCCACTATCCATCCGCCCGTCTGGCTGAGCCACCAGCGTAAGCGCAGTCTGCTGCGGACCAGGATCGTATTGGATAGTTCCGCTCAATATCGATAACATCGGACAGCACGACCTTGACGAAGTCCCACGTGCGATAGGCTTGTGATGGATTTCTTTGCGAGGCATATCGTTTAGGCCCAAACAATTTCTTCGAGGAATACAAATATGATCAGGATCTCAGCGTTCAAATGGGTTCCGGAGTTCGCCCAGGGCCAAGTGCGCGACTTGCGCGCACGTTGGGCGCTGGAGGAAGCTGAACTGCCCTACCAGACTCGCCTTCTCCAGCAGGGAGATCAGGACAAGGCGGAGTACCGGGCTCTGCAGCCATTCGGCCAGGTGCCGATACTCGAAGAAGACGGCCTAGTGCTCTTCGAGTCCGGAGCGATCGTGCTGCATATAGGCGAGCGCTGCGAGGCGCTGCTGCCCAAGGAAGCCGGTGCGCGCGCACGCGCGACACAGTGGCTGATATCGGCGCTCAATTCGATTGAACCCTACATGATGAATGTCGCGGTGATCGATCTCTTTTACGCGCAGGAGGAGTGGGCGAAACTGCGGCGCCCGGGTGCCGTGGAGTTCGTGCAGAAGCGCCTCTCGAGCCTCTCCAAATCGCTCGGGGACAAGTCCTTTCTCGACGGCGATCGCTTTACGGCCGGCGACCTTATGATGACGACGGTCCTGCGCATACTGAAGCACACCGACATCGTCTCCGGCGACCGGCGTCTGGCGGCCTACGTCGAACGCTGCACCAGCCGACCCGCTTTTAAGCGTGCGTTAGATGCGCAAATTGGAGACTTCAAGAAAGCGGCATGAAGATGTTCGATGTACTTTCCGACCGGCGCGACCGCATGCGGACGCCGCCGCAAGCTTTTAAAAACGGGTAAGGGGGGGCAGGGCGCCGCTTCGCCGCGCGGCGCTTGACTCAGGAATATCACAAGGGATAACGCAATGGCCCATGTCGACGCGGATCTCTAATCCAACAGCGGATGTCCCTCGGGCAATTGATGCGCATACCAAGCCGCGAGCCGATGTCGAATCGTCTTGTCGCCGACCTGGTCTTCCGGCATTGGCGCGATCACCTTGTCGTGTACGAGCAGGCGATAGACGTATAGCGCCTTATCGCTGGCCGAATCCGTCGCCTCGAACTCGACCGCCTTGCGCCCTTCCGCATATGCAACGCCGGCGATCAAGGCCGCTTTAAACAATTCCGCCTCGTGCTTTAACTTCTTCATATGCCACCCTCCAATGCTCATACGGCAACGAACGGAGTGTAACAACCATCGCACGGGGTTCGGATACCTTTGACCGACCGAAAGGAGTCCGCCGCGACTGTCGGCTGCGGGCGCCGGTAGCGAGGCTTCTACCGGCGCTCGCGTTTTAGAAGCTACTTCATCGAGAGACTCTTGGCCGCCTGCTTGATGAGGTCGGCCACGGCCTCCGGCTGCGAGACGTAGACCGCATGGCTGCCCTTGATTTCGACGACGCTGGAACCCGCACGCTGTGACATGGAACGCTGAGCGGGCGGAGGGATCATCCGATCGTCGGTGGTGACCAGATACCAGCTGGGCTTGCTCTCCCAGGCGGGCTGGGTGATCGCGCCGTTGAGCGCGACAACGCCCCAGGGGACCTGCGAGTTCGCCATAAATTCGGCCTTTTCCGGCGTCACATCGGCCGCGAAGCTGGCCGCAAACTTGGCTTTGTCGAGCATCAAGAAGCCCTCCTGCGGCGGGAGAATTGGGGGAACCGGTGCGCCCGGCGGGGGATCCTTGATCAGAGCGGCGACGGATTCGCCACGGCCGGGGGCAAACGCGGCGACGTAGACCAGGCCCACGACGCTCGGGTCGTTGCCGGCTTCGGTGATCACGACTCCGCCGTATGAATGTCCCACGAGAATGACTGGGCCGCTCTGCTCGGCGATGACGCGCTTGGTTGCGGCCACGTCGTCGGCCAGTGAGGTGGTTGGATTTTGCACGATGCTGACGCGATAGCCATCTTTCTTCAGGATCCGGTAGACGCCTTCCCAGCCCGAACCGTCGACGAATCCGCCGTGAACCAGAACAATCGCTCCAAGAGCGCTATTTGCAATAGGGGGCATGATGTTCTCCAGTATTGTGATGTTTCGTTCCCAGAGCCGACGCCGTCCGCCGGAGCTCATGGCGACTTTATACGTCGACTTCATATAAACCGTAAGTTCAAAGTATTTAACTAATAGTGATAAAATATCAATAATGGAAGTCACTACCCGGCAGCTACGCGCGTTCCGCCTCGTGGCGCAACATCGAAATTTCACGCGCGCTGCCGAAGCGCTCTTCATTACGCCATCCGGGCTGAGCGTGCTGATCAGAGAGCTGGAAAGTCGCGTCGGGTTCCGGCTGTTCGACCGCACAACCCGCCACGTAGAGTTGACGTCTCAGGGCAGGGAGCTGCTCGCCGTCATTCAGCGAAGCCTGGAGGAGCTCGATGCCGGAATCGCAAACATCGCACGTAACGCCAAGCATACTCAGCAGCAGATATTGCTCGGCACGACGCCGTTCGTGGCCGCCAACATTCTGCCGCCGGCCATGCGTGAATTCCGAAAGCAGCGGCCCGACGTGCGGGTTCAGTTATTCGATGCTGACCTGCCGACCCTGATAAAGATGGTTGAGGCCGGTAGACTCGACATGGGCCTGGGGATATTCAAGGCCATGGCCGACGTGCGTCGCGAGCCCTTCTTCCGCTTCTCTCTGATGGTAGCTCGAGCTTCCAAGGACGACATCGCGCCTCGCAGAACAACGACGTGGTCCGCACTCGATGGTGAGACGCTGATTTCGCTTTCGCCGGGACACCCACATCAACACCTCATCGACAAGCACTTGGCGCGAGCGGGTGTGAAGGTGCAGATCGGATCCATCGTCAACCTGCTCGATACGCAGATTGCCCTGGTGGAAGCAGAACAAGGCATCGCCGTCATTCCGTCGTTTGGGATGCCGGCGTGCCGCAACCGAAAGGTTGTGATGAGCCAACTGATCAATCCCGTGGTGCGCTTCGACTTTCACCTCATCAGTAGCCGTGCCAGAGAACTGCCGCCGGGTGCGGAGGAGTTCATGTCTTTCCTCAAGAGCTACATTGCTACATGGGCGGGACGCACGGGAGTACTGTGAGGGACCGATGCGACGGTCGCAGGCGTCCGCTGTCGGGCAGGCCAAACCGACGCTCCAATACCAATGATGCCCATGATGATGAACATCCATCGCCAGCCGGCGAGCAGCATCAAGGCGGTCAGCAGCGGAGGCCCGATCGCTATCCCGATATTGGATCCCATATTGAACACGCCGGTGGGAGCGCCGCGGTGGCGGACGTGAAACCAGTCGCTCGTCACACGCACGGCGGTTTAGCGGGCCGAAAGCCCTGGAAAAAGCTGCCTGCACGTCGTCCGTGACGTCCTGCTCGCGAAACAACAGCACGCTGTGTTCATCCAAGGCGGCACGTATCGAGCAATAGGCAGTATCACTGCCGGCGCGCGGTGTGAGCCGCGTCACGCTATCAAATGACGTTTGTTAGAGTTGATCGGTCTCCCCGGCTCGGCTGAACATTGAAACTGCGGTGAACGATCCTGGAATTCACTGTGAATAACGAGAATCTGCAGCTTCTGGAGCGGCGGGCGCTGCTCGATCTTGCTCATCGGGCCAAGCGCGGTACTTACGTTTACTTGCCCACCTGGGTGCTCTTGGCGAGTTGGAGCGGCTTACCGGCACGCGCGCCCGCATTCTTTTGGATCAATACGGGCATTTTTTGCTGCGTCACGGCGTTTCGCCTCGTTTTGCACTCGCGCTTTGCGGATTTGTTGAGCAGGCGGCCGACCTTCGCAAAGAGCGTGGGCTTGGCGATGCTCCTGCAGCCGTCGCTGCACTCGGGCCTGCTCACGGCGGCATGTCTTAGCTGGGCTCCCTTGCAGCCGGCCTTTCTTCCGTTCCTGTTCGGTGCGGTGGCCATCGGAGCGACCGGCACAATCGTGCTGTCCCTCAATCGCACCGTGCGCATATGGTTCCCCACCTGCGTATTGGCCCCCGTCATCATCGCGCTGTTTTTTCATCCGACCCATGAGAATGTGTTGCTGGGGATCTTGGCTTCGATCCTCTTGGTCTATATCTTCAAGGCGACCGAGGTGGTGCACGATGATTATTGGGCGGCCATGGAGGCGCGTGAGCAGACAGCGGATCGTGCACGTAAGCTGGAATTGCTGAGCGTCAACGCGGACGCTGCTAATCGCGCGAAGAGCGAATTCCTGGCTAACATGAGCCACGAAATCCGCACGCCGTTGAACGGCGTGATCGGCATGACGGGACTCTTATTGGAAACTGCACTGGCGCCCGACCAGCGGGAATATGCAGAAATCGCCCAATCGAGCGGACGTACCTTGCTCGGGTTGGTCAATGACATTCTAGATGTCTCCAAGATCGAGGCGGGCCGACTCGACCTGGAATCGGTCGAGTTCGATATCGGCACGGTCATCGACGGGGCGATCGATTCGGTGGCGCTGCGCACGGCCGAAAAGGTCCTGGATTTCGTCGTCGATATCGAGCCCGGTTCGCCCAGGAATTTCCGCGGCGATCCGACCCGCATCGGCCAGATACTCTTGAATCTGCTGAGCAACGCCGCGAAGTTCACCGAGCACGGGGAAATTGGGCTCTCACTGCGCGTGCACCTGGATGCGGACCGGAACGGCCATTTGAACTTCAAAGTGTGGGACACCGGAATTGGCGTTCCGCCCGACAGAATCGGCGCGTTATTTGCGCCGTTCATCCAAGCCGATAGTTCTACGACCCGCAAATTCGGCGGCACGGGCTTGGGCTTGACCATTGCCAAACAGTTGGCAGAGGCCATGGGAGGGTCGATCGAGGCACGGAGCGAACCCGGAGTGGGCTCGACTTTCGATGTGTCCTTACGATTGCCGTTGAGCGAAGCGCCGCCGGCCGCATCGATGGCGGATCGGCTCTCGGGCACGGCAGTGCTGGTGGCCGTTAGTCACGCGCGCATAGGAGCGATCATCGTCCGGCAACTGACGGCCGCCGGGTGCGAGCCGTGCCTGGCGGAATCGGCACAACAAGCCTTGGATTACTACCGCAAAAGACTGGGAGAGGGCAGGCCGCCGGCAGCGGTGGTTCTCGATCAACGCCTCTGCGACCACGACGGTGTCTGGCTCGCTGCAGCTATCCGCGACTGTGCCGCCCCACCCCCGACGCTGATCTTGATTCGCTCCCTGTCGAGTTGCGCGACGGAGATTGAAAAGAGTCTTTTCGATCGATTCATCACGAAGCCGGCGAAGCCGGCGATGTTGATCCACTCATTGACGGGAGGCACGCCAAATGACGCCACGGACTCGTCTATCGCGCCGGTCGGCACCGGCGCTCCGGTGTTGAGAGCCGGAATTCGGGTTCTCGTGGCGGACGATAACGCCGTGAACCAAATGGTCGCGGCGCATATGTTGCGAAAATTGGCGGCCGATGTTCATAGCGTGGCCAACGGGATTGAAGCCTTGGAAGCGCTTCGGACTCTGGAATTCGACGTGGTCCTGATGGACTGCCAAATGCCGGAGATGGACGGCTACGAAGCGACGCGACAGCTGCGAGCTTCCAACTGCACGCAGAAGAACCGCAATATTCCCGTCATCGCCTTGACGGCAAATGCTCTCGCGTTGGATCGGGAGAAGTGCGTCGCCGCCGGAATGAACGATTACCTGTCCAAGCCGATCGATCGGGCCCGTCTGGCGAAGGCGCTCGCATCGGCCGTCGACCGCAGCGAAAAGTGGCGGCATCATGCGACTCCACGCCATGGCAATGAGTGATTGTTCCAGCGAGCGATCGGAAGCGAGCGTCCGTGACCTCGCGCAGGAAACGCTCAATCCTCGCCCAATTGCCGAAAATCCCGCTCGAATGGTTCGCGCGCACCACTGTGTCTTGCGCAACGCCGCGCTCGCCTGCGCTCTTCTGTCGTTGAGCGCGGCGGTACCGGCCGCGATTTTCCGTTGTGTGGACGCCAACGGGACCAGCACTTATTCCGACAGAAATTGCGACTCCAAAGCCGACGCGGCTGCGCCGCCACCCAGCTCCGCATCCGCGAGCAGCGGCTCCGAGGCGTATACGAATCGCCCCGACAGTGAGCGCGAGAAAAAAGCGGCGCGCATCCTCGAGGTGCTGCACATCACCCCGGTGGAGCCCGAAACTCTGGTCCTGCGCCGGACGGTCGACGATGCCGCACGGGATCTCGTGAAGGCTCTCGATCCTGACAATGACCGCTGGACGCCGGCCAACGGCCGATGGTACTCCGTATCCGAATTCGTCAAAGCCGATTTGCGCAGAGACGTGCAGTCGGCCCTGCGGGCGTCCACGGCGCAGACCGCGCGAATTTCGGCCCGCGAATATGCCGCTCGGGCCACGGACTCGGAGATGGACGCGCTGTCCAGGTTCTTGTCGACTCCGGACGGCACGCGCTACGTCGCCTTCCAGAACGAAATCAGACCTCTGCTCTATGAAGCGCTTTCGCAGCTGCTCGCGCAGGACCCGGTGCCCCCCGAAACACCCAGCGATCTCGTGCTGCGTCAGCGAAGGCAGCTCCTGTCCCTGGCGTTGGAGTACCGCATCGTCAAGGACGGCGGCAGGCTTTCGACCGCGGAATGGCGGGCAGGCTCCGAAACGGTGGCCGAAAATGCGGCGCGGCGCCCCGCGCGGTACGCCGTGCCATCTGCCGGTGTTTTTACAGAATTTTAAGATGGCCGGCAGGACAATGACTCCTCCGAGGCAGCGCGCAACGAGATCTGTCTTCTTTCAGTTCCTGTGATGCGCCCGAGATATTGGAGGTTAGCGACTGTGGCCGAATACTCTGACCAAAGCACCCGCGGCGGCGACGAATGCAAAGTTAGCAAGACTCAACTGCTGCGCTTCATTGAGGCGAAGTTCCAGATGGCCGATCGAGATCAAGATGGTCAATTGAACATCACGGAACTTGGCAATTTTCTTCGGTTCGTGACCCACCCGGACTTGAGAGCCCTGCGTTCATGGGATCGATATGGCCGGTAGTAGGATCGCGCTCACGGCTTGGCGATCGACGGCGCGAGGAAGTGTTTTACCGCGCCAAGCACTTGATCCGGCTTTTCTCGGTGCGGTACGTGCCCACAGTCGTTGAGAATCACTGACTGGGTCGGGGTCGGGGGCAGGGTGCATATCCGTTCCGGATGCACGGACGAGCCGTACTCATCCCGATCGCCGTGGATGGCGAGAACCGGGCACTGCAGGGAGCGGAGGTCATCGTCGAGAGTCCAGGTTGCGAACTGCGGAGCGAGCCATGTCTCCGTCCATGCATCGACAACCCAGCGAGCTTTTTCCCCGTGGTAGCGGGCGAGTCGCGCCATCTGGTCGGGCGCACCGAACATCCGCCGGCCTTGGCGAATGCCGGCGATGGTTCGCTCTTCGACGAATGCCTGGGCCGACTCCGTTACGAGCGCCAGGCTCTCGTCGCGAAATGCCGCCGCTGATGCCACAGCCATGCCGCCGCCGACGCTGTGGCCGAAGAGAACCATGCGGTCGATGCCCAATGCGGACCGCAGTGCCGGCACGGCGGTGCGGGCTTCATCTTCGATGAAGCCAAATTTCAATCGGCCGGGATGGGGGTCCGATCGGCCAAAGCCGAGGCGGTCATAGGCGATCACGGGAAGTCCGGTCGTACTCGCGAGCTGCAATGGAAAGTCACGCCAGAGTTCCACGCAGCCGAGCGAATCGTGGAACAGGATGATGGCCGAATGTCCGGTCGAGCTTCCAATCGTTCCCCAGACGCGGACGAACAACCTGCCGCCGGGCGCCTGCACGAATCGGTCAGCGCGCATCCGACGGTGCAGGTTGTTCGATCAACGATCTGATTCTCTGCGCATCCTCGGGCGTCGTGGGGTTATAGATCACCATGCTCAGATCCGGGCGGCCGTCGACGGCGAAGGCCGAATATTCGAAGGTGAGCCGGCCGAGAACCGGGTGCCGTATGTGCTTGTCGCCCTCGCCATGGGTGTGAACGTCGTTGTCGCGCCACATCGCCTTGAATTCGGGACTTAGCCGGCACAGTTCATCGACGAGAGGTTCCACCTCCGCCGCGGCCCCCGCACGTGCCGCATCCACCCTGAACGCGCCCACTACGAACCGCGCCACGCTTTCCCAGTCATACTGCGCGGCGCGGACGCGCGGATCGAGGAAGATGAAGCGCAGCACATTGCGCTGCTTCGGCGGCAGTGCTCCATAGTCGGTCAGCATGACAGTCGCTGCCCGGTTCCAGGCGACGACGTCCCATGTGGCGGTCCTGATGAGAGCCGGGCTCGGGTGCAATGCATCGAGCACGCGTTGCAGCCGCGGCGTCACGCCTTCTTGCTTCTGGTAACGCACCTCGGGCGGCCGGCCAAGACCGAGCAGGAAGAGGTGTTCGCGCTCGACATCCGTGAGCATCAGCGCGCGCGCGATCCGATCGAGCACGTCCGCCGAAGGCGCGCCGCCACGCCCCTGCTCGAGCCATGTGTACCAGGTCGGGCTGATGTTGGCGCGCTGCGCCACTTCCTCGCGGCGCAGGCCGGGCGTGCGGCGACGTGCCGGAGGAAAGCCGAAGGCGGCTGGATCGAGCTTCACACGGCGATCCTTGAGATAGCCCCCGAGTAAGTTCTCGTGCGTGACGTGCTCGTCCATCCTGTTATCCGCTATACCACGATAATGTCCCTACTTTACCAGAATATACACCGCCCATCGGCCCGGCGCGGCCCGCGTCCACCGGCGAGCGTTCGAACTGTCAATTAAAGTGAAACTGTCCGAGCATAGGGCAAGGGAATTCAAACTACCGCATCGTCGCCGGGGAAAGTCTTGCTCGTCCAATTTCTGACATTCGCGTATGCCGCGGTGTGCATTTTCCTCGCGGCCATCGTTCGCGGCTACAGCGGATTCGGGTTTTCCTTGCTGGCCATCACCTCAATCTCTCTGCTGCTGCCGCCGGTGCAGATCGTGCCTTCGATATTTCTCATGGAGGTGGCGGCGAGCCTGCACCTCCTGCCCGACGTTTGGCGGGAAATTCACTGGCGCCCCCTGTCGTGGCTCTTTGTCGGGTGTTGCCTCGGCACGCCTTTCGGTGTCTATGCGCTCGCTCACGCACCGGCTGCGCCGATGACGCTGGCGCTGGCGGCATTCGTGCTGGCGTCGGCGATATTGCTGGCCAAAGGATATGCGATGAAGCGAGTGCCGGGGCGGGTCTTCACGATTGCCACCGGCGCGGCATCCGGGGTTTTCAACGGCGGCTTCGGTATGGGCGGGCCGCCAGTCGTCCTATTTTTCTTTGGCTCGCCGGCGGGCGTCGCGGCGGGCCGGGCGTCGCTCATTGCATTCTTTTTGCTGACCGATGTCGTGGGTCTCGGTTGGCAGGGCTGGAGCGGTCTGATCACTCTCACGACTCTCTGGCGCGCAGCCTGCTTCTTGCCGCCGCTCATTGCGGGCGTTTGGCTCGGCAATCGAAGCTTCAAGCACGCCGACCCGGCCATCGTGCGCCGATGGATACTGCGACTCTTGATGTTGCTGGCGCTGCTCTGCGGTGCACGGGCCCTGTCACAGTTGCTGTGATGCGGCGCACCCCTCGTCGGTGCGCCTAGCCGGCGCGTCGCGCCCAGAACAGGCCGGTTTTCACGAGAAAAGAACCGTCGGGCTCGATGGCCAAAGCCTCCTGGACCTCGCGCGGTGCGTCGTTCTGCAGCGCGCGGATCATCGCAGTTCGATCGGGAGAGGTGCGCATCCGTTCCACCCAGGGAGCAAACGCGAGCCGCAACGGCCATTCGGTGAGCTCGATGTCCGCGAATCCGGCGGCCCCGAGCAGGGACTGCCATTCACTTGCCGAGCGGTTGCGAACATGAGAGGGATCTCGCAACAGTTCCATGGATTGCATGTGAGTGTCCACCAGCGGCTCTTCGTGCCCAAGGACGTCGATGATGAGCAAGCGGCCATGCGGCTGAAGCACGCGCCGCATTTCCCGCAAGGCGGCCGGCAGCCGCGTCCAGTGATGCGCGCTGTAGCGAGTGCAAGCCAGGCAGAAGCTGGAATCGGCAAAGGGCAGGGACTCCGCGCCGGCGCGCCGGGTTTCTATTTGCGAGAGGCCGCGCGCGGCGGCCGCCTTCTCGACCGTGGCAAGCATGTTCGGCGATGGATCGAGTGCGACCACGCGCGCGAGGCTGGGGGCGAGCGCAAAGCTCAGGTGCCCGGCGCCGCAGCCGACGTCGATTGCGTGGCCGTTCGCTGGGGCGGCGTGCCTCACGAGACTCATCGCGTGCACCAGATCGGGGCCCTCGGCATGCACCCGGCTGGTCAGGTAGGCCTGAGCCTGAGAATCGAACTGATCTTGAACGGATTGGCCGTGGGTGCGCATGACTCGGGCTCGATGATCGAGGAGATGTCAGGCTAAATCAGCATTTATCCAGGTGCAAGTAGGGCGTTGCGGGTCAATTGTCAAAATTCCCGGCTGACGGCTGTCCTGTGGCTTAAGCCGGCGCGTCCACCATCGGCATGGCGCCGCGCTCACAGAGCCGCTGCGCGTTAATGGCCGCTGCCAATTCGGCAATGGTCGGCCCTTCGAAGAACCGCCGTAACGGCAACTCGACTTGGAATTTGCTGCGTAACTGGGACGCCACTTGAGTGGCCAGGAGCGAGCTGCCGCTCAAGTCCTGAAAGAAGTTATCGAACACGCCCACCTGTTCTATGCCGAGCGTCTCCTGCCAGATTTCCGCGATAGCCCGCTCCACACCGGTGCCGGGAGCCGCATACGGATTGGCCAGCTCCGGCCTGGAGTGCAGCCTCGCGTGCTTGCGATTCTCCGCCTCGCGTGCGGCCTGCAAATGCTTCGGATCGATCCATTGGTCGATGCGCGCCCACAGATCGCCGGTGGAGACGACGACTTGCGGCAACCACGCACCCGAGAGAATCCTCCAGAACGCGTCCACCCCTTGCTTGGGTGTCATTGCAAGCCGGGTCGGATCGGCGTTCGCCGCTTCGTCCAAATCGAAGTTCCACGTGTCCCAATTGATGCTGATCCAAGGGAAGCCGCTCTTCTGAGTGTACTTCTGCGCAAACGCGTCCATGAAGATGTTGCCGGCGCAATACGCAACATAGCCGAGGCCGGCGAGCACCGACGATATCGAGGAGAGAAGCACCACGAAGTCCAGATGTTTGCGCCGAATCACCTGCTCCAATACGATGAGCCCGCGAACTTTTGATTGGAATTGCAGTTCGCAGACTTCGGGATTCGCCTGATCCACGCCGAAGAAAGCGCTCGAATCGACGTTTCCCGCGCCATGTATCACGCCGTTGATCGAGCCGAAGCGCGCGGTGATGTGCTCCAGCGCACCTCTCATCTGCACGATATCGGCGACATCGGCGCGAATGATCAGCACCTCCGAGCCGGACTTCTCGATGTCCTGCAGACGGCGTATCTTCACGCAGGTGGGATCCTCCGCAGGATGTGCCGCAAGCCAGCTCTTCCATTCCTGCTTCCTGGGAAATTTCGAACGCGTCAAGAGCGCGAGCCTCACCTGAAGGGCCGACGCCAAGTATTCCGACAACGTCAGGCCGATGTTGCCCAAGCCGCCGGTCACGAGATAGACGCCTGATTGGCGCAGCGCGGAGATGGTCTGCGGGGGTTCATCGAGAACCAGTGGTTCGAATATCTGCACCCATCTCTGGCCGCCGCGAAACGCAATCACCGTGTACGAAGCATCCTCGGAAGGCACCGCGATCAGCTCCGCCGCCGTCTCGTCCAGCGCGCGCTCGTCCCCCACCTGTAGATCGATGTCGACATGGCGGCATGTGATGCCGGGATATTCCTGCGAGATGGATTTGCATGCTCCCAGCAGCGTCGACTTTCCGGGGCAAAGCTGTTCCGCACCCGTCACCAGGTGCACATTGTCCGACACTGCGACGATTTGCACCGGCTTGTTGCTCTTCACTTTGATCAGCCCCTGCACGACATAGAGCAGGCTGAAGAATCCGACACTCTGGTAATAGTCGAACAATTCCGATTCCGAGCGCTTTCCCGAGGCGGCCCCGAGACTCCAGGCATGGATGATCTGATCCGGCAACCGGTTGGAGTCCAGCAGGGCCGCCATCAATGCGAGATAATCTCGCGGCTGTGCGGGATCTATTTCATACGCGTCGCGGCCGCATTCGGCGAATTGCTTTGCGCGCCTTACCGCAACCACGACCTGGCCCTCGCGTTGCAGGCGATTCACGATCCTGCGGCCAATACCGTGCTCATCCTCGAACACCAGCCAACAGGAAAGCTTGCCGCCCCCATCGCGCGGCTCCGGTGAAATGGCGTATTCCCACGACGGCACATAGAACCAATTGCCGGTGTCCGGCTCCTTGGAAATGACGGATTCCGCAGCCTCGGCGCCATCCGGCAGCTCCGCCCAGTACCGCTGTCTCTCGAAAGGATAGCCCGGCAGATGGACGCGGCGCGCGCGTTCATGCGTGTGAAACCCTCGCCAGTCCACCCGAACACCCGACAGCCACAGCCGCGCCAACGCGTTCAGCAGAAATACGCTGTCCGCCGTCCGCTCATGAGGATGCCGCAACGAGGATAGGACCAGGTGCCCGGGCGCCTTATCCGGGTGCCGGCGCGCAAAAGTGCTGAGATTTTGCCCGGGCCCCACCTCCAAGAAAATCCGGTCTTGCTCTTTGAACAGAAGTCCCAGGCCTTGCGCAAAGCGTACGGGCTGGCGAATGTGGCGAGTCCAATACTCAGGGTTCGTTGCATCGGCCGCGCCGATCCAATCACCGGTCACGTTGGAAATGTAAGGAATGCGCGGAGTGCCCAAGGGCGTGGCGGCAATTCTTGCGGCGAACGCGCTCAATATCGGATCCATCATCGATGAATGAAACGCGTGCGACGTATGAAGGCGTTGACACTGCACTCCGGCCGTGGAGAAGCGCTGCTGCAACTGCTCTATCGCCTTCGTCGGACCGGATACGACGCATGAAGTGCTTTCATTGATCGCCGCGATGTCGAGCGCCGCATCCAAGGAGGCGCTGACGTCCCGCGGCGGCAGCGCAACGGCCAACATGGACCCTGCGGGAAGCGATTGCATCAGGCGGCCGCGCTCGGCCACCAGTGCCAGGCCGTCGCTCAGCGAGAAAACCTCCGCAAGGCATGCGGCCACGAACTCGCCCAGGCTGTGCCCAATCATCGCATCGGGACGTATTCCCCATTCCATCCATAGCTGGGCAAGGGAATATTCGATTGCAAACAAGGCCGGCTGAGCGTTCCGAGTCTGGCTGAGTCGATCGGCGGCAGATTCATCGGCGTGTGTGGCCGGATAGATCAGGTCGCGAATATCGAGCTCGATGTGGGGTTCCAACAACGTCGCGCAGCGGTCCAAGTTGGCACGGAATGTGGGTTCGGCGCCGTAGAGGTCCCGAGCCATGTGAAGGTACTGCGAACCCTGTCCGGAAAACATGAACACCACCGAGCGCTGTCGGGGGATCTGTGCCGCCACGTTCGGCCCCTGGACACCCTTACCTTTCAGGATGGCAAGCAGCTCGTCGCGGTCCCGAAACACCGCGGCCAGTCGATGGTTGAAGGTTCGCCTGCCGATTTGGCAGGTGTAGGCCAGGTCTTGGGCCGCCACGCCGTCATTGCCTTCGAGGTGCTCGACCAGATTCGTGGTGGCATTGTCGAGCGCGGTTCTGCTTCGTGCGGAGAGCACCAGAAGCTGATGCGGCCGCTGACTGCTCCGCCGCCCGGCCGCGGGAGCCTCCTCGAGCACCACGTGAACGTTGGTTCCGCCGATACCGAAGGCGCTGACGCCTGCGCGCCGCGGTCCTCCATCGTTCTTCCATTCTCGCAGACTCGTGTTCACGAAGAACGGGCTGTTCGCAAAATCGATGGCGGGGTTTGGAGTATCGCAATTCAGGCTGGCGGGTATCTGACGATGCTGCAGCGCCAGCGCGGTCTTGATCAAGCTGGCAGCCCCTGCCGCCGGATCCAGGTGCCCGATATTGGTCTTCACCGAGCCGATGGCGCAAAATTGCTTGCGCATCGTGCCTGTTCGGAACGCCCTGGTGAGCGCGGCAATCTCGATGGGATCTCCCACGGGGGTGCCGGTGCCGTGCGCCTCGACATAGGAAATGCTCGCCGGTGCCACGCGCGCCCTCTTCTGCGCCAGCGAGATCACTTGCGCTTGGCCATCCACGCCCGGCGCCGTGAAACTTGCCTTGGTCGAACCGTCGTTATTGACGGCCCAACCCTTGATGACGGCGTATATTGCATCGCCGTCGGCGCGGGCATCCTCGAGGCGCTTCAGCACCACGATGCCGACTCCATTGCCGAACACGATGCCTTGGCCCCGCTCGTCGAAGACGCGGCAGTGTCCGTCCGGAGAAAAGATGCCTCCGGGTTCGAAATAATAGCCGGTCCCTTGGGGTACCCGGACGCTGATGCCGCCGGCCAGAGCCATGTCGCATTTGCGCTCGATCAAATCTCCGCACGCGACGGCGCAGCACACGAGTGAAGTGGAGCAGGCGGTTTGGATACTGAAACTCGGTCCCGTGAGATTGAGCTTGTAGGAAACCCGTGTGGCGAGATAGTCCTTGTCATTGCCTATGTACACCTGCAGGTAGCCGAGCAATGCCATGAAGGCCGGGTTGCTCTGCAGATGATGCAGATAGGTGCTCATGGAGCAGCCCGCGTAGACGCCGACGGATCCGGGAAAGGTTTCAGGATCGTAGCCGGCGTCCTCGAGCGCGTGCCATGCGGCCTCGAGGAAGATGCGCTGCTGCGGATCGAGGCTTTCGGCTTCCCGCGGGCTGTATCCGAAAAACGCAGCGTCGAACAGGTCGACATTTTCTATCAGGCAGCCCACCGGAACGAAATCCGGATTATCCAGCGACCCCGGATCGACGTTGGCCGCGGCGAGTTCTTCGGCGGAAAGGCGCGAAATCGATTCGACACCGGCGCTGAGGTTTCCCCAGAACCGATGAATGTTCTCGGCTCCGGGAAAGCGGCCGCTCATGCCGATGATCGCGACATCCTGCCCGACACGAGTGCGTTTGCGTTTTGTCACGAGACCCCGCCCCCCGGAAGCGTGTCCGCGGCATGGGCATCCCGAGGTAGACGGAGCATGACCGGCTCCTGTCGCCTGTCTCCGCGGGCGAGCCCCTCGTCTACCAACTGCGCCAGACCCGCCATGCTGGGAGTCTCGAACAGCGCGCGCAGCGGCAATTCCAGCTGCAATGCTTCGCGCATCCGCGAAAGCAAGCGAGTGGCCAGCAACGAATGTCCCCCCAGCTCGAAAAAATTATCGTGGGCGCCCACTCGATCCACTCCCAGCAATTGCATCCACATGCCGGCAAGCAACCGCTCGGTTCTCGTTCGCGGCGCCACGTAGGTCGCGCGTCTCCCCGGTCTCGATCGATCGGGGGTCGGAAGGGCCGTCAGGTCCAGTTTTCCTGACGGGGTCAGGGGCAGAGAATCCAGCAAGATAAATGTCGAGGGCACCATGTGAGGCGGCAAGGCGGCCTGCACGGCGCGCCGCAGCTCCGGTATGAGAATTTGGGGAAGCTCTCGCTGCAACGGATTATTTGCATAACTGCTCCATGGCCGCCGCCCGATGTTCTCGCTTGGCACCGCACAGGCCATCGGGTACTCAGCTTCAGTCGCCCCCGGTCCGCTTCGCATCAGCGCGTTCAGGCGATAGTCCTCACCGGTCGCCGCCCAATGCAACTGAACGGTGTAGGGCGCCTTTCCCGGCAAGTCCCATAAGTCCTCCGGATCGACGCCCTCATCGCGGAACGCGGCGAGCGCATCGCGCAGATTGCCGACGGTGTCGCGCTCGCGCAGATCCGCCAGCAGTTCCAGCGCCTTGAACTCGCCGGTCAATCGGCCGTTCGGAATGCGCGTCAGCCCAAGCGTAGCGCCGCGGCCTTCGCGAAGCGCTTGCCGTATCGCGGGCAGACTCAACCGATCGCGGCTCCAATCCAACCATTCGACCTCGCCGGAGGGTTTCGGACGGGCGCCGGCTTGCAGGATGACTTCATAACGGAAGCGGGTCAGTTCATTTTGATACCGGCCGCGCTTCGGCCTGACGTGCACCGCGCCGATCTGCGGAAACCGACATTGGAGCGCATGGAAAAATGCCGGATCGATCGCCAGCTCGCCTTCTTCCGCCACGCATCTGCGGACGCGTTGTCGCAATTGGTCGATCGTGAGCAGTGCCGGGGCGCGGTCCAGTTCGACCGAGGCGTGGAAGGCTTCGAGCGAGGAAAGGCTGCGCACGGCACCCAGATAGACGGCGCCGCCCGCGCGCAGGACACCGAAGGCTCCCTCGAGAACGGCCAACAAGTAATCGATGCTGGGAAAGTACTGGGTCACTGAATTCAGGACCACCATGTCGAAACTTCCCGGATCGAATCCGGAGAAATCATCTGCCGCCCGAAGTTCCAGGCCGACGCCGGGGAGATTGAATTCGTGAAGCGCAGTCTTCACGTAATTCAACGCGGCTTGCGAGAAATCCGTGGCGCAGTAACGATCACAATGCGGCGCGACGCGAAACAAGAGTAGTCCGGCGCCGCAACCGATCTCGAGCACGCTGGCGGGATTTCGAGACAGCACCGTCTCCACCGAATGAGCTATCCATTCCCGAATTTCATCAGGCGGCGTCGGCAATCCCGTGTAGCTGCTGCCGTAGCCCGCGAGATTGAGGGTGCGATCGGCGGGTACCGGTTCCTTGCTGTAAATCTCGTCCCAGACTTCCTGCCATCGGCGAGTGTGCTCGGTGCTCCCGGAATTCACTCCCCTGCGCAACTGCGCTCCGTCATAGTCGGTATTGCACACCACATAGGCCACCAACATCGGTTCCCGTGATGCGTCCTGCCGGGCAAGCACCACGCATTCGCGGACAGCAGGGTGTCGAGCAAGCACGCTCTCCACCTCGGCGGGTTCGATGCGCACGCCGCGAACCTTGACCTGCCGGTCGCGGCGGCCGAGGTACTCGATCTGACCATCCCGCATGTATCGAACCAGATCGCCCGTCCCGTAGAGGCGCGCGTCGGCCCGGTTGCCGAAAGGATCAGGTATGAATTTCTCATGCGTGAGTTCGGGAAGATTATGATAGCCGCGTGCCACGCCGGCGCCGCCGATGTACAACTCGCCGGGCACTCCCACCGGAACCGGTTGCAGGTGAGCGTCCAGTACATAGGCCTGAACGTTGGAGATCGGCCGGCCGATGGGCGCTCGATCGCCGGCCGGCTCTTCCCGGGTGGGGTCGAACCAAGTGGCATCCCAGATCTCGGTGGTGCCGTAAACGTTGTACAGAACCGCGGCAGGCATGTGGGCCCGGAAGCGCCGGAACAGCGCCGGCGTGAGCGCTTCACCGCTGGTCACCCAGAACCGCAGGCGCGGCAGGCGCTCCTGCAGATCATGGTGCAGATCCAGCAATGCGCGCAGAAGCGACGGCACCAGCCAAAGGCGGGTCACGCGGTGGTGGGCCAGTTGCTCCACCAGACGGCTCGAGTCGCGCAAGACCTCTTCGCGAAAGATGACCGTGGGGATGCCCTGCAAGAGAGACCCGAAAATCTCCCACACCGAATCGATGAAATTCAGTGAAGTCCTCGCGCAGCTGACCTCCGCCGCCTCGAAGGGATACTCGCGCCACATCCACGCCAGGCGGTTGACGGCCGCTCGATGCGTCGCGAGGACCCCCTTGGGCCTTCCGGTCGAACCCGAGGTGTAGAGCACATGCACGGGGTCCTCAGGGGCGACGGAGACGTGCAAATCCTCCTCGTCTCCATCGACGTCCGCTCCCCAGTTCTCCGGACACAGAACTCGCGCGCCGCTGCGCGGCAGCCTGCCTGACACGCGTTCCTCACTCAGCAGCGTCTCGATACCCGCGTCGCTGACCATGAAGGCCAGCCGATCCGCCGGATACGCCGGATCCAGAGGCACATATGCTCCTCCCGCCTTGAGAATAGCGAGTAACCCAACCACCATGTCGATCGAACGCTCCATGCAGATGCCCACCCGCGTTTCCCGGCCCACTCCCAGCCGGCGCAGATGCCGCGCCAGCCGGTTGACGCGCCGGTTGAGTTCCGCATAACAAAGACTCCTGTCCTCGCAACGCAACGCCGTCGCCTCGGGGCTGCACGCGGCTTGCGCCTCGAACAGCGCCACGATATTCGCGTCGCGCGGAAAGTCCGCCTGCGTCGCATTCCAATCAATCAAAATCCGGCGCCGCTCGGCGTCGTCGAGCAACGCGAGATCATGGACGGGCAAATCCGGACGCACCACGATTTCCGCGAGCAGATTGCAGTAGTGGATCCCCATCCGTTCGATGGTGCCCGCATCGAAGAGATCGCGGTTATATTCGAATTCGCCCGCGAGACCGAGGGTGCTCTCCCACACGCTGAGCGTGATGTCCAGGACCGCCGCGCCGCGCTGCACACCCAGTACGGGGACATCGGTCTCGGTTTCCTCTTCCGTCGCGCCCGGCATGTTCAGGAGCTGGAATGCGACTTGGAACAGCGGATTGCGGCTCAGATCGCGCTCCGGTTGCAGTTCCTGAACCAATCTGGCGAACGGCAAATCCTGATGCGCAAACGCGTCCAACGTGGTGCGGCGGACCTGCTTCAACAACTCTCTGAACGAAACCTCGCCCGAGAATTCGGCGCGTAACACCAACGTATTGACGAAGAAGCCTATCAATCCCTCCAATTCGGCGCGGGTGCGATTCGCGATGAAAGTGCCGACCGCGATGTCGTGCTGCCCGGTATAACGAAACAGCAGCGATTGGAAAGCAGCCAGAAGAGTCATGAACAGCGTAACACCCTGATCGCGGCTGAACGCCTTGAGCGCGGTCGACAGCGAGGATTGGAAGCTCAGCGGGTGCGTGCTGCCATTCGCCGTCTGCACTGCGGGCCGCGGATGATCGGTATACAGTTCGACCACGGCCAGTCCCGCAAGTTGCCGCTTCCAGTAGTCGGTTTGACTCTGCAGCACTTTCCCCGTGAGCCAGTTTCTCTGCCAAACCGCGAAGTCCGAATATTGAATGTCCGAGGTCCGGGAGCGGCGAAGGTTGCCCGGCGTCGTAAGCCGTCCAGATCGCCAGAAGTTCATCCCAGAACACGTGCAGAGACCAGCCATCCGAGATGATGTGATGCATGGAGAGCAGAAAGACGCATTCGTCGGCTACCAGTTTCAACAGTGTGGTGCGCAACAGCGGCCCGCGCGTGAGATCGAACGGCCGGCGCGCCTCTTCGGTCGCGATGCGCAGCACCGCGGCCTCGCGTTCGGCTTCGGCAAGATCGCTGAGATCCATCACCGGCAGAGCGACGTTCACGCTGTTCGCGACGATCTGCACCGGTTCGCCGTCATTCAAACCGAAGGTGGTGCGCAGGGATTCGTGGCGGCGCACCATCTCGTTCACGCTTCGCCGCAAGGTAGCGATGTCGATCGGATATGTGAATCGCCAGTCGCAATTCAGGTTGAACACCGGACTGCCGGGCGTGAGCCTGTCCATGAACCACACGCGCTCCTGGGCGAACGACAATGGAAAAGTGCGAGCGCCGCGGGTCGCATCGTTGACTGATGCTTGTCGGCAGATCTTGCCGCACCCCGATGGGTCCATGCCTTCCCGCCTCAGCAGGGCATCGAGCAGCGCCCGCTGATTGGGCGAAAAATCGAAGACGCCTTTATGGGTGTCTTTCATTTTGCGCCCCGCCGCTCGTTGCGGAATCGGATGCATGTTGCTGCATCAGCTTGACCTCGACATCGTCGTCGGAACATTCGGCGACGGTGAGCAGAAGTTCCGCCGTTCTTTCCGCCCGGGATTTTCGCGAGGGGTCCGCAAGAATCTGCTCGGCCAGCTGCATCACGGTCGGTCTGTCGAATGCCGCGCGCAGAGGCAGATCGATTTGAAACACATCGCGTACTCTCGACACGAGTTGGGTCGCGAGCAACGAGTGGCCGCCCAAGTCGCCGAAGAAATCGTCGCGGATGCCGACTCGCTCCACGGCCAGAACGTCGGCGTACATTTGCGCGAGCACCCGCTCGACTGCGGTCCGCGGCGCAAGGAAGCTCTCATCCAATACGGTCCGATCCTGACCGGGCGTAGGCAATCCGGCGCGATCCAGCTTGCCGCTCGGAGTGAGCGGCCAGCGATCCAGCAATACGAAGGCGGAGGGCACCATGTAGTCAGGCAGATGCTCTGCGAGAAAACGTCGAAGCTCGTTCGGTGCGGGCTCTTGTCCGGGGTGCGCGAGTACGTAGGCGGTCAGCGGCAATCCTCCTCGGTCATCTTTGCGAGCCACGACTACCGCTTCGCGCACGAGCCGATGTTGCGAGAGCACCGCTTCGATTTCTCCCGGCTCCACGCGGAAGCCGCGAATTTTCACCTGTTGGTCCATGCGGCCCAGAAACTCTATGTTGCCGTCCGGCAGGTACCGCGCGAGATCTCCCGTCTTGTAAAGTCGCGCACCCGGCTGCCGACTGAAGGGATGGGGTATGAACTTGGCCGCAGTGAGTTCGGGGCGGTTGAGGTAGCCGCGTGCAAGCCCGATGCCCCCTACGTACAGCTCTCCGCCCACGCCGATGGGCAGCGGCTGCATGCGTTCGTCGAGTACGTACGCTTGAACGTTCCAAATCGGCCGACCGATCGGCGCCTCTACGCCGGCGACTTCATCCCGAGTCGGGTCGAACCAAGTCGCATCCCAGACCTCCGATGTTCCATAGAGATTATAGAGAACCGCGTTCGGCATCTGCGTCCGGAACTGCCGGCAGAGATCCGGTGTGAGTGCCTCACCGCTGGTCACCCAGAAACGAAGGTGCGGCAGGCGGTCCTGTAGATCAACGTAAAGACTCAGCAATGCGCGCAGCAGCGACGGCACCATCCACAGCCGCGTCACGCGACGGCGGGCGAGTTCGCTCACCAGGCGGCCGGCATCACGCAGCACTTCATCGCGGATGATGACCGTCGGTATGCCTTTCAGCAGCGCCCCGAAAAACTCCCATATGGAATCGACGAAACCGGCGGCGGTCTTCTGGCAGGCAACTTCCGCCGGGGCGAACGGATATTCGTGCCACATCCAGTGCAGGCGATTCAGCAACTGCCCGTGCTCCACGGCCACGCCCTTCGGTTCGCCGGTGGAGCCGGATGTATAGATCACATAGGCGAGTTGTTGCGGCGAGAAGCCGCTCACGAGCGCCGTATCCGCGTATCGATCGAGCAACTCTCGGTCCGCGTCCAGACGGACCAGCTTCCGTCCTTCGACGGCAAGCTCCGGCGCGGCGTGCTTCAGCGTGACGAGCACGCCAACCCTGGCGTCATTGACCATGAACGCCAGCCGGTTATTGGGATAGCCGGGATCGAGCGGCAGATACGCCCCGCCTGCCTTGAACGTGGCAAGCAACGCCACGACGAAATCGATCGACCGATGGATGCAGATACCGACCAGTACTTCGGGTCCGACCCCGAGCGTCCGCAGATGGCGCGCGAGACGATTGGAGCGCGAGTTCAATTCCGCGTACGTCATGCAATCGTCTTCGCAGATGACCGCCGTGGACTCCGGGGTGCGCGCGGCCTGTGCTTCAAAGAGTTCGGCGATACCCGCCTCAGCAGGATAAGCGGCCGCCGTGGCATTCCAATCCACTATCAGGCGCCGATGCTCCGCCGCGGTCAATAGCGGCAAGTCGCCCAGGCGAACGCCCGAGTTGGCAGGGAGCCCCTCGAGAACGGTTCGCAGGTGCCTCAGGAGGCCCTTGATCGCGCCGGCGTCGAATCGCTGCTCGTTGTAGAGAATTCTGAGATCGATGCGCGAGCCCGGCACCACCATGAGATTCAACGGATAATTGCTCTTCTCAAAGCATCTGAAAGTATTCTCCGAACGATCGTCGTCCGCTGCAATCGGATCGGACAACGGGTAGTTCTCGAAGATGACGATGCTTTCGAACAACGGAGTGCCGGGTGGAACGTCGCTCCAGCGCTGGACATGAACCAGCTCGCTGTACTCGTAGTCACGCGCTTCGAGCTGCCGGGTCTGCAGTTCCTTCAACCAGGGTATGAGAAACGCGTCGGGGGGCACTTGCGTCCGCAGGGGCAGCGTATTGATGAACAGCCCCACCATGGATTCAACGCCCGCCAGCGTCGCGGGGCGGCCCGAAACCACGGTCCCAAATACGATGTCCGTTTCTCGGCTGTAGCGGCTGAGGATGATCGCCCACGCGCCCTGCACCAGTGTGTTCAGCGTCAGTCGATTTTCACGCGCCCACTGCTGCAGCGCGCTCGAGGTCCGCTCCGCCAACAGCACATTCTGCTCGCCGTGGTCCGAGCCCGCCTCCGGTTCCTCGGCCACGGTGCGCCCGATGCCGAACTTCGTCGGTGCGCCGAAACCCTTCAACACCCGGCGCCAGAAGAATTCAGCCCGCGACGGGTCCTGGCACTGCAACCAGGCGATGAAATCCGCATAGGGGCGTACCGGGGGCAGCTGCAAGTCCTTGCCGGCGCAATACGCTTCGTACAGGGCCCAGACTTCCTGCGTTATCACCCGGCTGCTCCAGCCGTCGAGCAAGATATGATGGAAGCTCAGGACGAATTGAACCGCGTCTTCCGCCAATCGAACCATGGCGATGCGGATCAATGGAGCCTGCGACAGATCGAAGCCCTGATCGCGTATGGCGCCCAGATAGGCGTTCAGACGTTGCTGCTGCTCGATGGCGGGAATCGTCCGCCAATCCTGCCGATCGATGGGCAGCTGCACGTCCCGGTGCACGACCTGCACGGGCTTTTCCAGACCCTCCCAGTGAAACGAGGCGCGCAGCGCCGTATGCCGCGTCACCACCGCTTGCCAGGCGCGGATCAGATTGTGAACATCGACCGCTCCCAGGAGGGGAAAGCTCTCCTGTTCGATGAATACGCGCGACAGCGGTGCATACAGGGTATGAAACAACATCCCTCGCTGCAGCGGCGAAAGTTCGTAAATGTCCTCGATTGCGTGCTGAGACATGGGGGCTCGCTTAAGTGCGCCGCATCATTGAAATCTAGACATGAGTTTGTCGAGATCTCTCTGGCTCAACTTTGCTGCGGCAAAATCCGAGGGGGTAAAGCCGCCGGCATCGGGTGAGCCGCAGTGGGCAATCAGCATGCGCAGTTCCTCCGCGAATCGTCGAGCGAGCCGCTCCACCGTGGTTCGCGCGTGGATGTTCTCGCTATATGCCCATGAAACTTCCAAGCGTCCGTCCGAGACATCGGCGTCGATCTCGAACAGATTGGGGCGATGGCCCCGCGGACTGACGTTCGGTCCCGTCAAACGCTCGAACCGCTTGGTGTGCCCGGCCTGGGAACTCTGCGCGGCGTACTGGCCCATGTAATTGAACGATATTTCCGGAGTCGGGATCGCGCGCATCATCGCTCTGAGATCGTCATTCGGCGACAGATAGCGGAGCAGGCCGAAGCCGATGCCCCGGTTCGGTACTCCACGCAGCTGTTCCTTGATACGCTTGAGCGCATCTCCCGGATCGGCTCCCTTGTGCAGTTCGAGGCGAATCGGAGTGATGCTCGTGAACCAACCGATGGTGCGCGACAGGTCCACGTCCTCGACCATCGCCTCCCGGCCATGGCCTTCGAGATCGACCAGCAAGAAATCATTGCCGGCCCATGGTGCGACGGCGCGAACCAGAGCGGTCAACAGCACGTCATTGATCTGCGTGCGGTACACCTTGGGAATGTCCTGCAATAGAGCTCGGGTTTCCTCCGCGCCGAGCGTGACGACAATCACTCGGGTGGACGCCGCAACGTTCTCCCCCTGTGGAAAGTCCTTGGGCAAGGAATCCGCGGCGTCCCGTGTCAAGGACCGCCAATGGCCGAATTCGGACGCGAGCGCGGCTGACTGCGCGTACTCCGACAGTCGTTGCGACCAGAGTTGATACGATGTGGTCTTCGCAGGGAGCCGAATCTCCCCACCCGCCATCAACTGATCGTAGGCGTTCCACAGATCTTCACACAGAATTCTCCACGACACGCCATCCATGACCAGGTGATGGATCGCCACGAACAGATAAATGGTGTCCGCATCGCCGACGTCGATCAACATCGCACGCAAAAGAGGCCCGGATTCCAGGTTCAAACTCCCCTGTACGTTCCTAGCGGCCATCTCGAAAGCGCTTCCCCGTTCCGCCGCAGGCAAGTCCGACAAATCCAGCCGCTCCACTGCCGGAAGGTCCTCGGTTGCGTACGTTTGCCGCCAACCGGCTTCCGTCCGTGAAAAACGCAGCCGCAGAGCGTCGTGGTGCATCAGTAAGCGATCGAGAACGAGGGCTAGCTTGCTGGAATCCACGGAACGCGGTGCTTCCATCAGAACCGATTGGTTGTAGTGATGCGGGTCCGCGAAGTTCTGCTCGAAAAACCAATGCTGGATCGGCGTGAGAGGAACGCTTCCCGCCGGCATGCCCTGTTCGGTTTGCAGGGCGGGCGCGAGGCCCGCCAGCGCCGCGATCTCGGCGATCGTCTGGTGCTGGAACAATTGCGCCGGCCTGAGCCGCAATCCGGCCTGACCGGCTCGCGCGATGATTTGAATCGTCAGAATCGAGTCGCCTCCCAGTTCGAAGAAATTGTCGTGAATGCCGACTCGCTCGATGCCCAACAGCTCCCTCCAGATTCCCGCCAGCGCCGTTTCCGCCTCGTTCCGGGGCGCGACGTAGCCCTCCCTGAGGTCCGGCCGGCCTTGAGCCATCGCGACCAGGACGCCGCGGTCGATCTTTCCGCTGCTCGTCGTCGGAAATTCATCCAACACCACGAATGCGGATGGAACCATGTAGTGCGGCAGCCGGTCCCGCAGGAACTTGCGCAGATCGGGAACCAGACTGTGCGCCGCCGCATCGTTTCCGGGCTGCTGCTCGACAGCGTCGGTCGGCCGTTCGATCGGCCCGCCTTCGCCAAAATGGGAAAATAGCGACTGGTAGAATGGGGTCCGTTTGAAATCCGTCGTGCGCCGCGGCGACCGGTACTCGAATGGCATGGATTCGCGGCCCTTCCGGAGCACAGTGCCGCTCACCTGGTAATCGGGCAACGCGGCATCGGAAGCCAGCCGGCAGATGCATGTGGTCTCTATGACATCTCCTTGCGCCACATCCTCGCCGGGATAAAACGCCGGGAAAAATGCCGGCAGCCAACTCACATTGCCGCTCAGGGAATCGATGACTTCGTCGGCTCCGGGGGTGAGCCTCAACCAAAACAGAAACCCGTCGAGTCGGGAGTCCCGCTCTACCGTGAATCGGACTTGCGCGGTGTATTCCGGGCGCACGAAGCCCGTGAAGTCGAGGTCTTCGACATGTTGCGGACGCGCCAGGAGATTGCACGCCGGGAAATCCTTGATGCACATGCGCAGGTCGAACGGGTGGCCGGCCTTCTGGAACACGCGCTCCACATAGGCGCGCGGGAGTTCGTGCAGGCGAGGCGAGCCGGCGAGGCTCTGCGGCAAGGTCACGGGCGCGAACAGCGTGGCGCAATGCCGCGGAATCATGATTCCGCCGTCCTTCAAGAATCGGCGCGCATCATTCAGAATCGAGACCACACCCTCCGATGAACCGATCGTTCCGAGGATTTCCGAAACGCAGACATCCACCGCTTCGGGCAGCTGCACGTGGGCTGAATCGCCGTGCAGCACGGTAACCCGGTCCGTCAGCGCGAGATCCTCGATGAGTCTTTTCGCGCTGTGATAGGCGGTCCCATCCGCCTCGATCGCGTACACCCGGCGCGCGCCGCCTTCCACGCAGAACCTCGCCAATATGGCATCCGCCCCCGTTCCAATGTCCAGCACGACCTTGTTCTCGACGGATTGGCGTATCGCGGCTTGGTAGGCATGGTTTCGCACTTCATCATGCGTCATTGCGTAATAGAGCAACTCGTCATAGACATCGTATTCGCCGAGGGACGGCCAGAATGCGGGCTCGCTGCGGACCGGAACGATGCAAGCCGCCAAGCGCTTGTGGCCGCCCGGTTCGCCGTTCATCGGCACCACCATGCATTTGCGAACCGAGCCGTGCTGCAGGAGCGCATTTTCTATTTCGCCGGGTTCGATGCGGTAGCCCCGCACTTTCACCTGATCATCCAACCGTCCCAGATATTCGATGTTTCCATCCGGCCGGTACCGGGCAAGATCTCCGGTCTTGTAGAGGCGGGCATCCGCTGCGGCCGAAAACGGATCCTGAATGAATCTCTCGGAGGTCAGAAGCGGCTGATTCAGATATCCGCGCGCGACCCCGGCGCCGCCGATACACAGTTCGCCCTGCACACCCACGGGCACGGGATTCGAATGGGCGTCGAGCAGGTAAATCTGCATGTTGGCGCCCGGCCTCCCGATGGGAACCGAGTCGACGGGGTCGCCCCGCCGACACGTGTGGTGCGCCGCGCCGATGGTGGCCTCGGTCGGTCCGTAAATGTTGTGCAGCTGCGCGTCCATCTGCCCGAAAAATCGATCTCTCAGCTCCGGGGTCAGCGGCTCTCCGCCGCTCGTGACTCGTCGCAAGTGCCGGCAGGAAGAGAAATCCGCGTCGTCCAACAGCGCGTCGAGCATCGAGGGCACGACGTCGAGGGCCGTTATCTCGTGTTCGATCAACGACTGCACGAACGCTGCGGCGTCCCAGTGTTCGGTCGGTTCCGTGAGGATCAATCTCGCGCCGGCCACCAGCGGGCCGAATATTTCGCATATCGAGGCGTCGAAATTGAACGGATACTTCAACAATATCCTGTCCGCCGCAGTCAGCGGAATCGTCGATTGCATCCACAGCATGTGATTGCATACCGAGCGCGACTCGATCATGACGCCCTTCGGATGGCCCGTGGATCCCGAGGTGTAGATCACGTACGCAAGGTTGCCGGAACTCATGTCGAAGGATGGGTTTGCGGCGCTGTGGTGCGCGAAATTGTCCAGATTGTCATCCAACAGTACTTGATGCAGCGGCAGCGGCCCGGCATCGGCCGCCAGCCGCTGCTGCGTCAAGAGCAGTGGAACGTGCGATTCCTGCAGAATGTAAAGCAGCCGATCCCTCGGTTCAGCCGGATCGAGCGGCAGGTACGCCGCGCCTGCTTTGAGGATGCCCAACAAGCCGGCGATCATTGCGAGCGAGCGTTCCGCGCGTATCGCGACGATGGTTTCAGGTCCGACGCCGAGAGCCCGTAGATGACGGGCCAGCTGGTTTGCACGGCGGTTGAGCGCGTCATACGTGACATGTTCTGCGCGATACACGACGGCGACCGCGCCGGGCGCACGATCGACTTGCGACTCGAAGAGCCGGTGCAGGTGCAGATCTGGCGGGTAGTCGGTCTGCGTGTCGTTCCACGTGCGCAGTACTTGAATTCGCTCGCCTCGACTCAACAGCGGCAGCTCGGACAGGCGCCTATCCGGATCGGCAACGATGCCTTCGAGGAGCGTTCGGAAGTGGCCGGCCATTCGGGCGATGGTTTCCTCGCCGAACAAATCGGTGCTGTATTCGAAATGCGTTTCGATGCCGTCGGGATACTCCCAGAGATCCAGCGCCAAATCGAATTTCGCGGTGCCCGCTTCGAACTCGAACGCCTCGCCGTCCAAAGGGTCCGGCTGCGCGTCCGGAGCCAGCTCGCCGCCGGGTGCCGTGAGCAGCTGAAAATGCACCTGGAAGAATGGATTGTGGCCCGCCCCGCGTTCAGGCCTCAACTCGTGCACGAGTTTTTCGAACGGAAAGTCCTGGTGGGAATAGGCATCGAGCGCCATGTTGCGCACCCTCGCGAGCAGTGCGCGGAATCCCGGATCGCCCGACAGATCGGAGCGCAGCACCAGTGAGTTCACGAAATGTCCGATGAGATCCTCGACCTCTAAGCGGTTTCGATTGGCTACCGGAGTGCCGACCGCAATGTCGACTTGGCCCGAATACCGATGCAGCAGCGTCTGGAATGCCGCCAGCATGGTCATGAACAGCGTGCAGCGCTGTTTCTGGCTGAGCGTGACGAGCGCGTGGTAGAGCGGCTCGCGCAGCGTGAAGTAGAACGCTGCTCCCTCGAAGCTCGCGACCGCCGGTCTCGGCCGGTCCGTCGGTAGCTGCAGCGCCGGGAGATCGGCCAACTGGTTGGTCCAATACGCCAGATGAGCATTCGCCGAGGGTCCCTGCAGCCACTGGCGCTCCCATTCCGCGTAGTCGGCACATTGAATCTCGAGTGCCGGAAGAGGCGAGGGTAGACCGGCGCAATACGCGTCGTACAGCGTCGAAAGCTCCCACAGCAGAATGTTCATCGACCAGTTGTCGCAGACGATGTGATGAATGGTCAGCAGGTGGATGTATTGCGCCTCGCCCAGCCTCAACAAGCTGGTTCTCAGCAGCGGCCATTCGCCGAGATCGAAGGGTTCGAGCGCTTGTTCCGAAGCGATGCGATAAGCCCGATCCTCGCGTTCGGTTTCGCGCAGCGTCCGCAGGTCGATGACGGGCAGCTCGATATGGCGATTCGCGGCGACGATCTGCACCGGTTCCCCGCCCAGTGACTTGAAGGTGGTGCGCAGCGATTCGTGCCGCCGCACGATCTCGTTCAGGCTCTGCGCGAGGGCTCGCTCATTCAGCCCGGACGAGATACGGACACCTGAGTGCAGATTGTAGAACGAGCTGTCGGGGGCGATCTGGTTCAGGATCCACAAGCTGCGCTGCGCGTAGGTCGCCGGAAATACGTACACGTGCCCGGTTTTGCGTTCACGCGCGGCAACTGCTTGCCGCTCGTCAATCGAGGAGTTCATCGGGCGGCACTCACGGAACGAAGCCGCGGTATTGGTCTTGAAGGAATACGGCCAGTGTGCAAGCTGCTCTCCCTTTCGCGTGCTATCCCGACGGTAGGCGTCTCAACACCTGCTTCAAGTCTTGAGCCAGTACTCTGAGGACCAGTACTTGCGCGCTTTGGATGAAGAAATGGGCCCCCGGAAACATGTGCATGGAGAACGAGTTGATGGTTTGGGCATGCCAACCCGCCAGCTCATCGCGATCCACCTGGCTGTCGTCGTTGCCGCCGAAGGCGGTAATGGGGCAGCCGAGCGGTTCTTCGCTCGCATGGACATAGCTCTCACAGACGGCAAAGTCGGCGCGCAAAACCGGCAGCATGAGCTCCATGAGCTCGGGATTTTGCAAAACGGCTTCGGGTGTGCCGCCGAAATTGCGCAGCCTGGCCATGAACTCTAGATCGGGCAATTCATGAATCGGGGGCCGGCGGTCCGGAAGTTGCGGAGCGCGGTGTCCCGAGACCACCATGTGGACCGGGCCCCGCAATCCCTGCCGCCGCAGCCGCCGAGCCAATTCAAAGCTGACCAGCGCCCCCATGCTGTGACCCAGGAATGCAAAGGGCGTGCGCGGATAGCGTTCGATCGCCGGCACCAGAACATCGAGCATCGGCGCTATTGCGTCGAAAGGCGACGCGCGCATATTGGTTTCGCGCCCCGGCAACTGGATGGCGCAAAATTCCGCCTGCGCGCGGATGTCGGCGGGCAATTCTTCGGGCCATGCACTGAAGGTCGACGCGCCGCCGCCGGCGAACGGGAAACAGAATAAGCGAAGCCGGGCGTTGGGATTGGGCCAATGGCAAATGACCAAGTCGTCGAATCGCGCCTGTGCGCTTGCGGGTACTCCGCGGCATGCCACGGAATTCATCGCAACCGCCATCCATGGACCACCGCATCCCGCGTCATAGCGCAGTATCGTCATATTCCATGATCCCGAACGAATTGCCTTCGAGATCCTGGCAGTACTGAACGTAGCCCACACCCGGGATGGCGGTCTTTGGAGCTAGAATCCGGCCTCCGGCCGCGGCTATCTTCTTCGCAAATCGGTCCACGGACGGAACGTCGATCGTGTTCACCGTCGAATCCCATTCGTCGAGACGTTTGGTCAAGCCGCCGGAGATTGCGAACTCATCGTCCTTGTCGGTGATGATGAAGTGATAGTCCGAAGCATCTTCGGCCTTGAGAATGGTCCAATCGAAGACCTTTGAGTAGAAGTTGACGGCTCGATCCAGGTCGTCGACGCAAATCTCGAAATGAATGACGTTTGGCATGGTCCATCACTCCGCGACAGAAGTTGTCGGCCGAAGCATCCCTCATCAGCCGTGCGGTTGCCGCAACGACCAATATCGGATCAACGGTGGCCCTATCCGAATTTTCCGGCGAGAATGATCGCGGTTCTGTGTGATCGACAGCAGCGGTAAAAAACAATAGGCCTGCGGAACTGTCACCGGGACTCGATGAAACCGCGAACACCCGGGGGCGGAACTGAACGGATCACCACTACATGGAGCAGACTACGGCCCGATAGTATCTGCGCCAAAGCTATCGTGTCAACATAGCCTGCCTTCCTCGAGTGGAGGAGAGGACATGATCGAATTGGGTGAAGGAATCAGCCGAAAGGCGGGGACTTCCGGCGCGGCGGGGACGCGCGACTCCGGCCGGGAACCGCGCCTACTGAAAGTGACCGAACGCATCTGGGTAGCTCACGCCTATTCGCTCAGCAACATCATCTATGTCGTGACCTCGTCCAGCCTCGTGGCGATCGACTCCGGGGAGAGCATCTTCGCCGCAGACAGATCGCTGCACGATCTTCGGCGGCGCTGCGGCGCATTGCCGGTCTCGTACATTATCTACACCCACTCTCACGCGGATCACATCCGCGGCACCAGCGCCATGCGAACGGCGGCGACTCGCATCGTAGCCCACCGCAGCATGCCTGAAGAACTCGCGCGGGTGCGGATGCTGTTGCCATATCGTACTCGCATCGATCGTCTGCAATTCGGCCTCGGCCTCGACGAAAGCCAACGGGGTGCATCGCACGCGGCGCGCGGAACGAGCGGATATGTGCCACCCGACATTACCTTCGACGCCGAATATCGTTTCGAGGAGGGGGGTGTCCGCTTCGAGCTGCATCACGCGCCGGGGGAATCCGTGGATCATATAATGGTGTGGTTGCCCGACGAACAGACCGTGTTCCCAGGCGACAACTTCTATTCCAGTTTTCCGATGTTGAGCAATCCGATGAAGCCGGATCGGCCGGTGCTGGCATGGGCGGATTCGCTGGACCGCATTCGAGCGCTCATGCCGCGGCGTCTGGTTCCTTCTCATGGGCTGCCCATCGTGGGGCCCGATGAGATCGAGACGACGCTCACGAATTACGCGGGAGCGATCCGCTATGTCCACGGGCGCACCGTCGATTTGATCAATCGAGGTTTCTCTTTGCAGCAGATACGGCAGCGCGTGCGCCTGCCGGTCGAGTGGCGGTCGCTCGAATACCTGCAGCCGCGGTACGGGAGCGTCGACTGGGCCGTACGCGGAATATATCGGCAACATACGGGTTGGTACGACTTGAATCCGACGCACCTCGACCCGGTTCCGCGCCGCAGATTCAACCGGACGATTGTCGAAGCAAGCGGCGGCGTGCGGCCGCTGCTCGAAAGAGCCGATCAAATGTCCGGCAATGGACGCGATCGGCTGTGCCTCGAACTTACGGACATCGTGCTGGGCGTCAGGCCCCATCATCGCCGGGCGCTTGCCTTGCGGGCCCAAGCACTCGAGCGGCTTGGACAACGCGCAACCAACCGAGTCGAGCAGAATCTGTACCGCGGCGGGGCAATCGCGACCCGCCGGCAAACGGTGCCGGCCGCGAATGAGGCCGCGCACGCGCACCGGCAGAAGGGTCGAGATCGCTGCAATCCACCGGTGTTCATTCTCGCGGCACCGCGTTCCTTTACCAGCGTGGTATGCGCCATGCTGGGCCAACATCCGCAGATGTACGGCATGCCCGAATTGCATCTATTCAAATGCGCCACGCTGGCCGAATGGTTCGATCTCTGCCGCAAGGAGCCCTTCCCTCGTGCTCATGGGCTGCTCCGAGCCGTAGCGCAGCTTTATTTCGGTGAGCAAACCGATCGCACCGTTCTGCTGGCCCGGCGCTGGCTCGTGGAGCGATTGCACTTGAGGACCGGACAAGTGTTCAGGGGGTTGGGCGCGAAGATCTATCCCGCGACTGCGGTAGAAAAGAGCCCCAGCATCAGCGATGACAGCGAATCGCTGACCAGGGCGTATCGTATGTTTCCTCGCGCGCGATTCATGCACCTGGTACGCCACCCCAAAGGACAGGGTGCGTCGGTGATGAACTTTATCAAGGTCCGGGAGCAGCACGGGCCCATTCCGGCGTCGCACTGGCTCCTGCAGCTTGCCGGGCATGGTTCCAACGGCGGTGACGCGACGCCCGATCCGCAGCATGCCTGGCATGCGTTGAATCTCAACATCTGCAAGTTCCTAGACTCAGTGCCTGAGTCCCAGAAGCGCACGGTGCGTGGCGAGGACCTCTTGAGCAAACCCGATCAGGCCTTCCTGCCCATTCTGGAGTGGCTGCACCTGCGCACGGATGCCCCGGCGCTCGAGCGAATGAAGTATCCGGAGCGTTCACCCTACGCTCATCTCGGACCTCGCGGCGCGGAATTCGGCAATGACCGTCTATTCTTGCAAGATCCCGTGCTTCGTCTGAAGCCTCTACCCCCGCACACACTGCACGGACCGCTGGATTGGCGGCCGGACGGGATGGCGTTTACAGCACGAGTGATCGAACTGGCGACACGGTTCGGCTACTCTTGAAGTCGACGATGGCTGCGGCTGTGGCCTTCATCTCTTCGCGCGCGCTCTGCTCTTCTTCGCTGCCCGCTTTGCACGTTTCTTATGCGCCGCGGATCCTCCCTGCGAAGCCGCAGCGGATCCCGAAGAGCCTTGCAATGCGGCAAGGAGTTTCATCCCATCGGGGGATCCGAAGCCGGTACACGCGTCCCAGCCGGGTCCCGCGTCATAGCCGCCGGACATCTTGGTCGTGTCGTTGTTTCCCTGAGTGACGTCACGAAGTGCACCCGCACTTTCGACGACCCCATACAGCAGGGGATTCCAATAACCCAGTGATGTACCCAAGCTCTCGTTCAGCAGTGCGATGAGACCCGCCCAGAGCGGCGCCACGGCGCTGGTCCCGCCGAATACGGCGTCAACTCCGTCGACGCGAACCTGGTAACCGGAATTCTGATCCGCATTCCCGGCAACGTCGGGAACACCTCGTCCTTTCCGACCTCCCGGATTGATGGACACCGGCACGCCCGCTGAGGCCTGCCAGCTCGGAAGCGGAAAGAAATTGCTGATTCCACCGCCGCTTGCCCCACCGTGAATCCCGTCGTTCCAAACCCATTCCGCCATAATCGTGTCGAGGAGCGAGAGGATTCCCGTACCTCCGCAAGCCAGCGCGTATGGACTCGAGCCGGGAAAGTCGACGTGAGCCTGGAGGCCGGGGACTCCGTCGGTCGAGCCGCTGTCGCCTGACGCTACACATACCGTGACACCGAGGAGGCTCGCCGCCTGCAGCGCGGCGTCGATTGCGCTGAGGGACTGGCGAGACCACGATGACTCGGGCCCTCCCCAGCTGATGGAAATGACCGAGGGCTGATTGATCTTGTCATGCACGGCGCGATTGATCGCGCGCACTAGGCCCTGATCCGTATTGGGCGCGAAATACACGGCAATTCTCGCCCCCGGCGCGACGGCTCCGACGACTTCGATATCCAGCATCACTTCGCCGTCGGGGCCGTTCGGATTACCGGTCGGCAGATTTCGCCTTCCCTGTACATGCACCGGAACCACCTGGGGCGTATCAATACCCAGCCGTTGGAAATACTGGTTCAGATCATGGATGGTGTACCCGCCGCCGAGTTCGATGAGGCCCACGCATTGACCTGCGCCGGTGACGCTCGCGGGAAAATTGTAGAGTTTGGCGATCTGGTCGGGAGTATAGGACACCTGCTCAGAGTGGGCCCATCCGCCGCCGAGCACCCGCTTCCGGCGGAAGTGAGGTTTCGCGACGGGACGATTATCGAGACCAAAGACACCCTGAATTACGCCCTCCAATGCGGCGGGCACGCTCACGGGTCCGACCCGCCCACGATAAAATCCTCCGGCGTGGCGGTAGATGTAAAGCGGCGCGTGAAACGCCCTGGTGAAATTTGCGATCGTTCCCGACAGATGCAAGGTTCTGGCGCCGGCATTCTGCCCGATCACACGCAGTCCGTTTTGGTTCGCAAACGCCGCCACTTCGTGGATATCGGCCGGATCCGCGCCGTGTTCGGCGGCAAACGCTTCGCGCGTGAGGTAGTGGCGCTTGCGCGGAAGCTGAGCTCCCAATTCGTCGGCCGACGCCACGTGCTCGCTTGCGGCGTGCGGACGCGGCCTCACCAGCACCGTGACTTCGATGCAGCGTCGTGGATGGGCGCGCCCGACGATATGTGCCCCCGGGAGGGGCTCCTTCTCACTGCCGGCGATTGCCCGGAACTGCGGCCCGCCTCTGCGCGAATTCGATCCCGTCGACTGTTCGGACCGTGACATGTTACCTCCCTTCCGCAGGTTCGCGATCAACCGTTACCGATTTCCTGGATGCCGATTGCGCGCCCCGGTTATGGGGCTGATGACGCTGCTCGGCCGAGCCCACGCGCCATCGAGCGCATTACATTCCTTTGGTGCGCAGAATTCGGGCGGCACGGCGCATTCCGACGCCGCGGCGCATTCGGACACGGAGCACCCGGAGGCGGCGCATCCGGACTTTCCGTACGGCCACGCTGCGCCTTCGATAGAACATCGCATGAACGCCTGCGCGAGCGGCTAACCCCTTGAGGCGCATTGCGTTGCGGAGCGCAATGGCTGCGCGCCCGTTGAATCCCTTCCTCTTGAGCGCCAGCGCCCTCCTTGCCCAAAGAGCCGCCCGCCTATGACGCTTTCTTGCCAGCCTGCGGAAGTGCACCGCGTTCGCGTGGTACTTTTTGATGCGTCGCATGAGTCTCACTGTTGCCACTGTCATCGATATCTCCCGGCAATTAAGATGATGTCGTGACTCGTCCTGGATGGGACTGCTCGAGCGTGGATCCACGCATGCTGCAAACGTGGCGCTCCCTCGGCCCATCGTCTGTGTGAAGTGTGTGGTGTAGTACCGCGATGATATTTTGTCAAGAATTTTGACGTAGCTGAACGCCCACTATACGTTCAGCAGAGTAGGAGATCTCATGCCGGATCTACTCGTGGATCTACAACGCAGACGTGCCGAGCTGCTCGAACAGATCTCGCAACTGGCCAATTTTCGCGCCGGCTGCATCACCGCCTTGGTGAGGCGATGTGGGAAGGCCGGTTGCCGTTGTTCTCAGCCTGGTGATCCCGGGCATGGCCCCAACCTTCGATTGACCTTCAAGATCAGGGGCAAGACATACTCGAAAAGCCTCGCCAATCCGGCGGCTCAGCGCAAGGTGCAAAGGGAAATCGCGGAATTCCGCAAGTTCCAGGTATTCATTCGGGAATACGTCGAGGTCAACGGCAGGATTTGCAGCATGCTTCCGGCGGAGCCGCCGAGCGGCAAACGAATCAGGCGCAGGACATGAGTCTTGCGGCCGTCGATGATGACTATGCGTAACCGAAGCTCTGCGCGAGCTCCCGGACCGTGGCCGAGAATACCGTGCCGTCACGTCTCCAGCCCAGCACCCCGTCGAGGGTGTGCGGATCCGTCGACTTGGGGCTGAACACCGGCTGCGCCAAGAAGCTGTAGTCGTTTCCGTATCGCGCGCTCGGTGGACCAAGACATGCGTAGGGAGACCTTTCGGGGTGGTACATCTCCTCTATTGCCTCGGCGTCCGAGCGCACTCCGGCCCAATCCGTGATGCTGCGCAGCACTCGGCTCGGGTCTGCGGCCAAATTCTCCCACCGCACGCAGATCTTCTGCGACTCGGGAACGGATTGGAGAAATGCACGGATATTCATGTTCAGCGCATACCACCCTCTTTGCGGATCCAGGTCCTCGTAGAGCGGCGCCTGATCAACCTCGGCCGGAGGAGCCGCGGGAAAGGACGCGAGATTGAGCATCCACGTCGGCACCGGTCCGTTCTCCGCCGCATCACGAATGGAGTTCATCACGGATTCCCCGTAGCCTCTCGGGTGCTGCACCAGATGAATGAACTTCGCGAGCGGAAACATCGAACACGCGCGCTGCATGGACGCAAGGCTGTAGACGATGCTTGGACTCGTATCCACGAGAATTCGAGGGCTCACTCGTTCCGCAAGCGTCTCGAGCAAGAACCCCGTCGTGAAATCCAGCCTGCGTCGCAGCCAAGCCTTCGCTTGAACGACGGCGATCTCGTCCTGCGCCCCGAAGTACAGTTGGGCGATGACCCTGACCAGGCCGTCCGCCATGTTGAATGACTCCTTGGACGATCGATCACACCATTCGGCCATGGTCTCGCATCCGAAGAGGTGAGTCTCCGGCAATCCATACATCTGCGGATGCTGTCCCAGCATCGCTCCGGCCAACGAACCGAAGGAGCGCGGAAGCGCCATGATGATCAGGGGATCGGGAATCGCGTATGGAAGAGCGTGCATTTGTGTTGAGCCACTTTTGCGGGGCGGATCTTCGTGTAGCCTCGGCCCGTCGCCATAGTATCTGCCAAGCGCGCAACGCCACACAAGCCCGTCTGGGCGTAAGATGACCCTGCAAAGCCCCAGCCCCGGCCACGAACACTCGGGTCACGATGGACGACTCGCATTCCACGCTGAACAAGGACCCTCTGGTCATCTTGAGCCCAGGACGCGCGTTCGGCACGGCGGTCTGCGCCATGCTCGCGCAACATCCACGGTTCTACGGTCTCATGGAGACTCAACTGTTTGCGCGCGACACGCTGGGTGCATGGTGGGAGGATTTCGGTACGAACGCGCATTCGCATGGATTGCTGCGGAGCGTTGCGGCAATGGTGTTCGGCGAGCAAACCCCGAAAGCCGTCAACGGCGCGAAGCGTTGGCTGTGGAAACGCATCGAGCGCCGCACGGCGAGCATTTTCGAGGAGTTGACCGGAGTCATCTTCCCGCTCATTCCCATCGATAATTCGCCCATCATCACCTTTCGGGCGGAGCACATGGAGCGCGTGCTCGAATCGTTTCCTGAAGCGCGCTTTCTACATCTGACGCGTCATCCCGTGGCCTACGGCCAATCACTGCTGAGATTTTTCCAGGCGAGCGCGTTGCATCGGCCTCCCAATCAGACCGCCGCATTGTTACGCAATTCCGAGTCGATATTCTTTGGACTGAACGACTCCGAATCATCCACGCTGGATCCACAAGATCCTTGGTACATTCGACACTCCGGCATCGTGTCGTTTACATCCAGGTTGCCGCCCGCCCAACATATGCGCATACGCGTGGAAGACTTGGCTCGCGAATCGGCCGGCACTCTGCGGGCCATCGCGGCGTGGATGGGCGTGTGCAGCGAGTATTCATCGGTCGACAAGATGATGCACCCCGAGCGATGGCCCTATGCCGGTATCGGCCCCTGGAATGCCCGGCTGGGCGGCGATCAGGATTTCCTTCGTTCTCCGATGGTACCCGCCGATAGCGGCGACGGGTACACGCTGGAAGGCCCGGTGCCGTGGCGGGAAGATGCTGCCGAATTCAAGGAGGAAGTGCGAAATCTGGCGCGGGAATTTGGCTACGCGTAGCCCCGTCGGCGCTCGGTGAGGGCAGTGCCGGCGCTCTCGACGCTCGCTACCCGTAACCGAATCTTCGAGCCAGCTCCTTGACCACGGGCGCAAAGCCCGCCCCATCGAGCCGCCAGCCAAGCGGTCCTTCCAAGCTGTGAGTTTCTGCGCGGCCCGAACGAAGAAACGGATTGCGCATGAACAGAACGTCATTTCCTCCTTCCGCGCCCGGAGGTCCGACGCGCGAATAAGGCGAGGCTTCCGGGTGTTTCATCCGTTCCATGGCCTCGGAGTCGGTGCGCAGATTCAACCACGTCAAGATGCCGTCGAGGGCGCGGTCCGGATCCGTGATTACCGCCTCGCCTTGAATCCGCATCCACTGTTCCTTGGGAACCGCGTCGAGGAAATTGCAGATATTGAGATTGAGAGCATACCAGGCCGCCTGAGGATCCAATTCGTGGTTGCCCGGCGCACTTTCGGGCGCAAGGGAAAAGGAAGCGAGGTCCGTGATCCACTGAGGCACCTTGCGGCGCCTTCCCGCACGCTCGAGTCGCTTCATTACCGAGCCGCCTTGGCCGCGCGGATGTCGAACCAGATGAATGAAGCGTGCGCGGGGGAAAAATCCGAATACACGGTGCAAAGCCTGCGGGCTGTACACCAAACTGGGGCTCTTCTCGATCAAGAGCTTCGGATGCACGCGCTTTGCAAATTGCTCCAGAAGGTTACCTGTTGAAAAGTGCGACCGGCGACGCAGCCATCCGCGGGCGAGGGCAATGGTGTTTTCCGTCTGGCCTCCGAAATAAAGCTCGGCGATCGCCCGATGAACGCCGTGGTCCATGTTGTAGACCGCATTCGCGCATTGCGCCCGCCACTGATCGATAGTTTCCGCGCCGAACAGGTTGGTCTCGGGAAGCGAATACATTTGCGGATGCTGGCCGATCATCGCGCACACGATCGAGGAAAATGAACGCGGAGGGGAGAGGAGAAAGATTGGCGCGATCGGCTCGCAGCCGCAGACGAGCGTTGTGCCGCTCCACGGCATGCCGGCTGCGCGCACGACGGAATCTTGAATTGCCCCGGGATCGATGGACACTCGGAACCTCGAGAGGACGTGCCGCACAAACTATACACCGAGTGCACACCCGAATCAGTGCGCAATACCGCGCCGCAACACCGATGGCGACGCTGTTCGAGGCTAGTGGAGACTTTCGTGCACTTGCTTGGCGGGCAATACCAGCCCCGCCAACACCCATTCGCCGTGAAATCGATACTCGCCGGTCATCGGCAAAGTGGCGTGATTGGCCAATTGGAGCCGGCGTGCCGGTGTGATGACAAAGACTCCCTGCCCTGGGCCGCGCACCTCGGTCTCGACGCTGACGTCGTGAAAATCAAGCCATTCATGGACTACGGGGTATTGGCACTTGTAAAACGCCTCCTTGGCAGCGAATAGCAGCGCGGCCACAGCCGCTTGGTCAGGCCCGGCGTGTGACCTCAACCCATCGATTTCACTGGGTGTACAAATGCTTGGCCATAGATCTGCGGTAACGCGCCCGACGATCTCAGCATCGATCCCGAGTCCGATGAAGCGGCGCCGTTCGGCGACCACGGCAGCGCAGAAGCCCGCCGTATGAGTAATGCTGCCGACTATTGAATCCGGCCATGCCGGCTGCCGATCGTGGGCGACCCCCAAGGGGAAGTCCTCGACCCCGAATTCCAGCAGCGCGCGCCTGGCGCACAAACGGCCGGCAGCGAACTCTTGATTTCGTCTCCTGACCGCGCCTCCCAGGGACTCTGCTTCGCCGGGCAACAGCAGGGACACGTCGCCCGGTTCCCGCAGCTCGGCCGCCGCCACGCCGGCGGGAAACATGCCTTTGATCAGCTGGGATGAGATGGCCGGATTGAGTCTTTTCGGGCTGACTTCGCTCACCCCGTGTGAATGAGTCGGCATTTTGGAGACCTCGATGTCATAGGCCCGCGGAGCTCCGGCGTTGGCTCGATACTGTTTCAGATTATATCGATAACGGTTGTCCGATAACGGGCGTCGCCGCTCGCTGCCGGTGACTGATGCGACGCGATACGCCGGTGATCTGCGCTGCGACCGATCGCTCCGCACACGGGGCCCTGCCATCCTCTTATTCCGAGATCTTTCCGGCTAGGATGAAATAATTGAACCGAAAGATGAGGATCTCCCCATGCGCTTCACTAAGTTCGTCGTGCCCGCCTGCGCAGCGTTCGTCTGCTTCGTGGCCGGCGCCCAGGCCAACAACGCCACGCCGGCTGCCCGTCAGGTCCCCGCTAAGGCGCTTCCCGTCCCCACCGACGTCAGCTCCGAGCTGCAGCGGCTCATCGCCGCTCCGCTCCATCCCGGTTGGAACGTCCTCTGGAAGACCGGCGAAGAGTGGCGCGCCGCCGCCGACAAGCAGGCTGCCATAACCATGCAGACTCTGCCCGCCATGCGCGAGCGCCTCCACGTCACCGTCAAGCCCGAGACCATCGACGGCGTCCGCGCCTTCGTCGTCACCCCCGACGTCATCCCGCCCGCGCATCGCGGTCAGCTCCTCCTCCACGTCCACGGCGGCTGCTACGAGCTGTTTCCCGGTGAATCCGGCACCTCCGAGGCCATCCTCATGGCCGGCCTCGGCCGCTACAAGGTCATCTCGGTCGACTACCGCATGCCCCCCGAGGCCTATTTCCCCGGGGCGCTCGATGACGCCATGACCGTGTACAAGGCCGAACTGAAACACTCCGACCCCAAGCACATGGCCGTCTTCGGCACTTCCGCGGGCGGCGCCCTGGTGCTCGAGATGATGCTGCGTGTCAAGCAGCTCGGCCTGCCCATGCCCGGCGCCATCGCTCCCGGCACGCCCATGTCCGACGTCACCAAGACCGGCGACAGCTTCTACACCAATGAATGGGTCGACAACGTCCTGGTATCGCCCGACGGCTTCTGCCACGCGGCGGCCGAGGTCTACGCCCACGGCCACGACCTCAGCGACCCACTGCTCTCACCCGTCAACGGTGACATGCACGGCTTCCCGCCCGCCATCCTCACCACCGGCACCCGCGACCTGCTGCTGAGCAACACCGTCCGCGTACACCGTAAACTACGCAAGGCCGGTGTCGAGGCCCAGCTCGAGGTGTTCGAGGGCATGTCCCATGCGCAGTATCAATTCGACGACCGCATCCCCGAAACCGGGGAAGCCTTCGGCGAGATCACCGCCTTCTTCGACAGGCACCTCGCCCACTGACTTTCACTAGACAATATCAGGACAGGGAATCTCGACGAGGTCGCCATTCACGCCGGCGAGTTGCTTCATGAAAGCTTTTTTGTCGCGCGGGGAATGATCGTCGTCTATACGGAAAATATGTCCATTCGTGAGCAATATCCACATGACCGTTTTTCCGCAAGACTTCACGCCGAAGTACATTGCAGGTTGCCCCTCGATCAAATTGGGAGCGCCCGGCTTCACCGGATTGTCCCCGAAAGCACCTAGTGTGAAGGAGGAGGCAAGAAGCGTCGCGAGTAGCTTATTCATCGAATGAGACCTTGGCTGCGTTGGTGTCGCCCCAGCATTCGAGAAAAAATGCCGTGCCGTCATCTATTGAAACGTAACCGGGATATTGGTTTGGACATTCTGCGTTGGGACTATTGGCCTGGGGAAACAGCTCATAGGCGAACCGGTGGGGTAGCGTCTGTACTTGCTGACATCCGGTGAGGAGAGAAACCATCAACGCGGGAACGGAAGCCGCCCACTTGCCGCGGTGGCGTTTCTCCGCACCCGTTGCCGGCGCATCTGCAGTCTGGTTCGCGACTTGTCTAGTCATTGTGCCCTTCCGTTCCGCTCTCGGTGCGGATGACTATCTCCGCCTATCGGTAACGAGAGTAACGCCCCATGCGCAATCAGCGCTTGCGCGCGCTTGACGTGGATTCATGAGAAATGCGCACGCCGCCCCGGATGAAGGCGCGGAGGGTCATTCAACGCCCCCCCGCCGCTCTCGAACCCGCGGCCGCCGCAGAGGACAGCTTGAAGATGGCCAGGGTATCGCCATAGGGGTAGGTCATTTGGAAGTTGCCGCCCGCGGCGACCGCGATATATTGCTCGCCGTTCACCTGGTAGGTGATGGGCGGAGCGTTCACGCCGGCTCCGAGGTTGTAGCGCCAAACACGATCCCCGGAGCGCGCGTTGAAGGCGTCGAACCAGCCGTTGCCTTCGCCCATGAACACGAGGTTTCCAGCCGTCGCCAGAGCCCCGCCGATCAGCGGCTGCGGCGCCTTGTACTGCCAGGCGATCTTGCCGGTCTCGACATCCAACGCGACGAAAGGACCGTCCTGGATGCTGCCTGGCGCCACATTCGTGAATGCGCTCCCCAGACGAATGAGACCGGGCGTGCTCGTCGCGGGCTTGGTCGTGAAGTGCATCAACTGGTCCATCGCCAGGATATACAGGTAATGCGTCTGCGGAGAATACGCAGGCGGCGACCATTCCGCGCCGCCATTGGCGCCCGGCAGCATGTCGACACCTTCGCGCGTGGGCGTGCTGAACATGTTCTTCGACATCATGACGTAGGGATCCGATTTGCGGATCAGCCGGCCGGTGCGCCGATCGAGGATGAACACCCAGCCGACCTTTCCCGCCTCGGCGGCCGCCGGAATCGTTTCGCCGTTCTGATGGACATCGAAGAGCACGACATTGCTGACGGCATCGTAGTCCCACACGTCGTGCTTGACCTCCTGGTAGTACCACTTGAGCTCGCCGCTGTGTACGTCGAGCGCGACGATGCTATCGGTGTACAGGTTGTCCCCGCTGCGGATCGTGCCGTCGAGATCGGGGTTCGGATTGCCCGTGCTGAAGATGAGGAGGCCGAGCCGGGGATCGATCGCGGGGGTGGTCCACACCATCCCACCGCCGCTCTGCCAGGAATCGCCGGAATACGACTTCGGATCGGTCGACATCCAGCGCCAGCGCTGCCGACCGTTGTTCGCGTCGTAGGCCGCGACGAAGCCGCGCAAGGCCCATTCGCCACCGGCGCTGCCGACGATGACCATTCCGTCGTAGATCTGCGGGGCGATGGTCTCCGAGTAGCCGTTTTGCGAGCTGACGATGACCGTATCCCAGACGGTGTGGCCGTCGGCGGCGTCGAGTGCCAGTAAGTGATCGTCCAAAGTCACGACGTACACCTTGCCGTAGCCGACCGCCACGCCCCGATTGACCGGGCCGCAGCAGATCTGGAATGCCCCGAGATTGTAGGTAACCTCCCAGAGCCGCTCGCCGGTCGACGCGTTGACCGCACTGATCATCATCTTGTGGTTGACGACCGGCGTCGTGATGTACATCACGCCGTTCGCGACGATCGGGGTCGTCTCAAAGCTCGCCGTCATGCCGGTTTGCACCAGCGCCACCAGGTTGAGAGAATTCACGTTGGCGGCCGTAATCTGCTTCAGGGGCGAATATCGCTGGTTGTCGTAGGTGCGACCGTGCAACAGCCAATCATTCTCGTTGGACGCCGCGTTGAGCATCATCGAGTCCGTGACGTTCACGTTCGCCCCCGCCGGAAGCTGCGCGTAAACGGTGCGGGTCGGCGGCGCGGCACGCACGATTTCATTGGTATTGGCCCCTCCCGCGGGGCCGCCCATCCGCTGCGCCGACATGCGCACCTGGCTGAGTGAATTTATATTCAATGGCGAATTGCCCGAGGGAAAGCCGTTTCGCGAGAGAATATAGGCGGTCACGTCGAGATACTGCGCCTGGCTCAAAGTGCCCGGCGCATTCTGCGGCATCTGGCGGCTGATGAAGTCGTACAGCTGCGCGGCCGTTCCTCCGCCATATGCGCTGTGTAGCGTTTGACCCGATAGTGCCGGCGCGGATTCGCCCTGCAGATGTCCACCGTGGCATTGCACGCAATACTGGGTATAAACGGTGGCCCCATGCGAGGCTTGCGCACTCGTGTAGCCGCCGACCATTTTTGCTTGGGCACTCGCTGCACTTGCTGTATTTACTGCACTCACTGCACTCACTGCACTCACTGCAATGAGAAAGATCACCTGTACACTGAACCGCATGGCGATCACTCCTATTCTTGAGTCCTCTACAAAGGATTTCGTCTATCGATATGAGGCCTTCAGTCGCTCCCGTCGCGCGGTCAAGTCGCGCGGTCAAGACACCTGGAATCTGTATAGATGTGTACGATCGCGTCGTTGTGCAGTCGCCGCCTTTCATGATGTCCGCATCTGTGAAAACTCGCGCCGGTGGTTTCGGCGGTCCACTTCACATGGCCATGGCCGGCAATACCCGGCGTAACCAAAGCGGGAAACCACGCAAATCCTTCGATTATCTGCCGTACGAGCACAGGTTCCGGCGGTGTCGCGTTCATGTCGTATACGGTCACGATGACTGGATCGGCGGTATCGTTGTAGACCCTGACGTTCAGCAAATCCTGGCCAAAAGCCGTGGTGATCCCCGACAGCATCAGTGCGGGGCCGAGAATTTTCCGGGATTGTCTGCCGACACTACGCATTCAGGGGGCACGCAGTCCGCTTTTCAGCCTTTCGGGAAGTTCGCATCGATGGTGGTTCCATCAGGCAACTGACACTGTCCGATTCCCCCGCCATTCATTCCGTCGTCGGGCCGCACGAGTTGAAATTGGCATCGCATGTGAGAGCCGCCGGGTCCCGCGAGATTCGCAACCACGCGCCCTGTGTAATGGGTGATGAAATCCGGCGACGTATCGGCGCCCCAATAATCCCAGTCCCCGCCCCACCTTCGTCCGCCCCACCCGCCCCATCCGCCCCACCCGGTCCAGAGAGGCCCGATGGTGTCGACTGTGGTGTCTTTGGTGATCTGAAAGTACTGCCCGCTGTACTTCTTGCCGTTCGACATGCTGGCACTGATAGTCCCGGAAACCCCGTCGGAACTCTTCCAGCTAAATGTGGTGGGACTCGCTCCGGAAGGGGTCGAGCCGGTCCCAGTCCCCATGGTCGTGCAACCAGCGGCAATCGCGGCGAGCAGTGTCGGTACCAGCTGCAATCGATGACTTCTCATTACTACACTCCGTTCGTGAGCTTCGCCGCCCGATGTCGCTGCGGCATAGCGGCCGGTACCCGGCTCATGGAATCACGGGCTGCAAATTGCTAGGAATGATAGGGCGGTATTGGCGAGCAGGGCTTGCGCGCAATTGACGCCCATAGGGAGCAATTGCGAACGGCGGCCCCGGCCCGGCCCGGCCCGGCTTGGCTTCGATGACGCCATGCGGCACTGCCCGCAAGCCGGTTCCTCATCGCCCATATTACGGGTGTAACGCCATCTTCGATGGCGGGCATCGCCGAGTAACCGGGCGGACGGAAATATTGGTCCTAGCCGACTCTACCGTCGCCCGTTCGCGTTTGTTTCGCGACGAAGGACCCATAGTGAATTGGAACGATCAACTGCGTACGAGTCTGATTTGGCTGGGCGAGGCATTCGTCATCAGCTCGATCGGCCTGGCGGTCACGATTTACGCTCTTAGCGTCTTCACCGGGTGGGGGCGCCTGGTGCGGCGCATTTCGTGGACGTACTTCACCCCTTCCCGCAGCGCGGCGCCCTTGGCCTCGCTCGCCCTGATTGTTCTCATGACGCTGTTCTCGGTGCGTCTGAGCATCCTCTTTTCGTTTTGGAACAACGGCTTCTACACTGCCATGCAGAAGCTGGATGCGAAGGCGTTCTGGTTTCTGCTGTTCATCTTCGCGACTCTCGCCACCGTCTATGTGGCGCGCGCACTGCTGAGCTTCTACCTGCGGCAGGCGTTTCTGATTCGCTGGCGGATTTGGTTGACGAACATGCTGATGGAGCGTTGGCTGCGAAAGCAAAGCTATTACCGCAGTCAGTACGTGCCGGAACGCGTCGATAATCCGGATCAGCGCATCCAGCAGGACGTCGAGAGCTTCGTCGGCAGCTCGCTGTCCCTCTCGATGGGACTTCTGGATTCCGCCGTGTCGCTGTTCTCCTTCAGCATCATCCTTTGGAATCTCTCCGGGAACTTGGTGCTGTTTGGCTGGACGATTCCGCGGGCGATGGTATTCATCGTGTACCTGTACGTCATCGTCTCGACGGTATTCGCGGTACGGATCGGTCGCCCCTTGATACGCCTGAATTTCCTGAACGAGCAATTCAGCGCCAATTTTCGTTACGCACTGATTCGGCTCAGAGAATATGGTGAAAGCATTGCATTCTATCGGGGAGAGGCGGTGGAGCGCGACAACCTCGTCGCGCGTTTCGGCAAGGTGATCCGCAATATGTGGGCCATGCTGTTCCGCTCGATCCAGTTTCAAGGCTTCAACCTCGCGGTCAGCCAGGCCGCCGTGGTCTTTCCATTCATTGTCCAGGCGCCGCGTCTGCTCGCCAGACAGATTACCTTGGGCGACGTAATGCAGACCGCGCAATCGTTCGGCCAAGTCGAGAGCGCGCTGTCGTTTTTCCGTACCTCCTACGACGATTTCGCGGACTATCGGGCGGTCGTCAACCGATTGTCAGGCTTTCTCGACATGACCGAATCCGCCGAACGTCTCGGCCGCGTGCGCCTGGAGCACGATGCGCAGCGAATCGCCGTGAAGTCGTTGACGGTTAGAACTCCGGCCAACCTCACCTTGGTAGAGAACCTGAATCTCGATCTGGCGCAGGCCTCCTCGCTGCTCATTCGCGGCGCATCGGGCATCGGGAAAACCACTTTACTGCGCGCGATGGCGGGACTATGGCCCTACGTCGAGGGTACCATCGCCCGGCCGGATGACCAGCGATCGATATTCCTGCCGCAAAAGCCCTACCTGCCGCTGGGTACGCTGCGCCTGTCTCTGTATTATCCCAAAGCCCCCGAGCATACGAGTATCCCTGCGCAGGGCGATGATCCGGCCGCTGCGACACTGCGGCGGTGCCATCTCGGTCATTTGGTCGCCCGGCTGGATGAAGAGGATGACTGGACGAGGATATTGTCGCTCGGCGAGCAGCAACGGCTGGCGATCGGCCGCGTCTTGTTGAACCGTCCTCGAGTCGTGTTTCTCGACGAAGCCAGCTCTGCCATGGACGAAGGATTGGAGCACGCGATGTATCGGCTGCTGCGCGAGTCCTTGCCGGACGCAACGCTGGTCAGCGTCGGTCATAGGAGTAGTTTGCGTGGCTTCCATGCCGGGGAGCTCGAATTGCTGGGTGAGGGCAAGTGGCAACTGCAAGGGTTGCCCGAGCCGAAATGGAGCGCGGCATGAAGAAATCGATGCTGCCCGCCCGAACCGCAATTACAAGTGTAATGGGAAATCGGCATCCGGGCATGGATGCGTAACTCGATGCACATACATTGACTCCCACACCATCCTGAAGATTGTGAGGAGGATTCATGAACAGATTCAATTGTGCTCTCGCCGCTGTCGTTGCAACGGTCGGTCTCATGGCGACCGCTCCGAAAGCAGAGGCCCAGGTGGCCGTCGATATCGGCGCGGAACCCGCATGTCCTTACGGATACTTTGACTACGCGCCTTACGCCTGCGCTCCCTACGGCTACTACAGCCCCGACTGGTTCATTGGCGGTGTCTTCATCGGCGCCGGCCCGTGGTTTCACGGCCCTGCCGGCTTTCGCGGCCGCGTGGACGGCCGTTTCGACGTTCAGCGCGGCTATAGAGGCGCCATACCGAACCGTGGCGACTTCCGGGATCCGTCAATGCGTGTCGATCAGATGAACCATTTCCACGGAAGCGAAATGCGGGATGGGCACGGCGGTCACGTAGGCGGGGGCAGACGTTAATGACGCGACATCGGATCAGTCGGCTTTGCGCTTGAACGCATTGGCCAGCGCCTCCGCCATCGCGCCGCCCCCGGGAGGCTGCGGCCGTTCGCGAGGAGCGCGCGCCGCGGGCCGCGAATCCTCTTTCTGCGGCGGGCCGGTATCGCGCTGCCGAGCTGCCTGCTCGTCGAGCCGCATCGTCAATGCGATGCGTTTGCGTTTCTCGTCGATCTCCAGAACTTTCACTTTGACGACATCGCCCGCTTTCACCACTTCTCGCGGGTCCTTGACGAACTTATTCGCCAGCATCGAAATGTGCACGAGCCCATCCTGATGCACCCCGATGTCGACAAAAGCACCGAAGTTGGTCACGTTGCTCACGGTGCCTTCGAGAATCATGCCGGGTTTCAGATCCTTGATCTGTTCGATGCCCTCCTTGAATTCAGCAGTCCGGAATTCAGGCCGCGGGTCGCGTCCCGGCTTTTCGAGTTCCGCAAGAATGTCGCGCACCGTCGGCAATCCAAAGCGCTCATCGGTGTAGTTCGACGGCTTCAGCTTCTTGAGCGTCGCCGCATCGCCGATCAGATCGCGCGCCGGTCGCTTCAGGTCGGCGAGGATTCGCTCTACCACTGGATAGGCTTCCGGGTGGACCGCCGACGCATCGAGTGGATTGTCGCCTTGCATGACGCGTAGGAATCCGGCGGCCTGCTCGAATGTCTTGGCGCCCAGGCGCGGCACCTTCTTCAACTCATCGCGCGAGGCGAACGCACCGTTCTGATCCCGGTGGCGCACGATGTTCTCCGCGAGCGTCGATGACATCCCGGAAATGCGCGCCAGCAAGGCAGGCGAGGCGGTATTGACGTCGACGCCCACGGCGTTTACGCAGTCTTCAACGACGGCATCGAGGCTGCGTGCCAGGCGCGTCTGCATGACATCGTGCTGATATTGGCCGACGCCGATCGACTTCGGATCGATCTTAACCAATTCTGCAAGAGGGTCCTGCAATCGCCGCGCGATCGACACGGCGCCGCGCAACGTCACATCGAGCGCCGGGAATTCGTTCGCCGCCAGTTCGGACGCCGAATACACCGATGCGCCCGCTTCCGAGACCACCACTTTGGTGAGTTTCAATTCCGGATGTTGCTTCATCAGCTCGCCCGCCAGCTTGTCGGTCTCACGCGAGGCGGTGCCGTTGCCGATGCTGATCAGATCGACCGCATGTTGCTTCGCCAGCATCGCGAGCGCCCTGAGCGTGCCGTTCCAGTCGTTGCGCGGCACATGCGGATAGACCGTCGCCGTCTCGAGCAGCTTGCCGGTGCGATCGACGATCGCGACCTTCACACCGGTGCGTAATCCCGGATCGAGCCCCATCGTGACCCGCGGACCGGCAGGCGCCGCGAGCAATAGGTCGTGAAGATTGTGTGCGAAAACCTGGATCGCCTCCTGTTCGGCGCGCTCGCGCAACTCCGTCAGCAGCTCGGATTCCAGGTGCCAGGCCAGTTTGACTTGCCAGGTCCAGCGCACGGTCTGCAGCAACCACGCATCAGCAGCCTGTTTGCGATCCGCAATACCGAAGCGTGCGGCGACTTTCAGTTCGCAGGCATTGAACGATCCGGACCCGGCGGACGCCGCGGCCTCGATATCTTCGGGCAGCTTGAGCGAGACCTTCAGCATGTCCTCCTTGCGGCCGCGAAACAACGCGAGGGCGCGATGCGGGGGCACGTTCCTGAACGCCTCCTGGTAATCGAAGTAGTCGCGGAATTTTGCGGCCGCCTCTTCCTTGCCGTCCGCCAGCACCGAGACCAGCACGGCATTGGCCTGCAAATGAGCGCGCAGATTGGCCAGCAGCTCGGCGTCTTCGGCAAACTGCTCCATTAGAATCTGGCGCGCGCCGTCGAGCGCCGCCTTCACATCGGGCACACCCGGGTTGTCGCCCTGTTCGGTCGTGAACGCGGCTTTGAAATACTTTGCTGCTTCCGCTTCGGGACTGAGCGCGTGATCGGCCAGCAACGCGGCTGCGAGTCCGTCGAGCCCGGCTTCGCGCGCAATCTGCGCCTTGGTGCGCCGCTTCTGCTTGTACGGCAGGTACAGATCCTCGAGCCGCTGTTTGCTGTCGGCTTGGTCGATCGAGGCACGCAGCGTGGGAGTCAGCTTGCCCTGCTCCTCGATGCTCGTCAGAATTGCGGTACGCCGTTCTTCCAGTTCACGCAGATAAATCAGCCGCTCCTGCAGATTGCGCAACTGAGTGTCGTCGAGACCGCCGGTCGCTTCTTTGCGATAGCGCGAAATGAACGGCACCGTGGCGCCTTCATCGAGCAGCGTGATCGCCGCCACAACTTGCTGCACCGTGGCGGACAGCTCCTGAGAGAGGCGATTTTCGATTGAAGCGGGCATGGAGATATCGGATGACTGGCCAGGGGTGCGCACTATGCAGAATCGCAGGCCGTGCGACAAGCTTTTTGGCGCGCAGCCGCTGTGGTGAGTGGCGCAGCGGCACTACGCGCGCTGGATCGGCTTACTTGTTGAAGGAGACCATGTAGTCAACAGCCATCCGAATCGTCGCGTCAGGCCACGCCGTCCCGCCGCGCGGCGGCATGGCGCCTTTGCCCTCGATGGCATGCGTGTAAAGTGCTTCCTTACCCTGGGCGATGCGCGGTCCCCACGCCGCATGATCGCCTACTTTGGGCGCGCCATTGAGACCCAGCGCATGGCACGCGGAACAGACTTCGGTGAACGCCTGTTCGCCGGTGGTCGGCACGTCCGCCGCCGCAGCATTGCTCTTGGGCGCGGCCAGAGCGGAATTGTCGTGGCCCGCGACGGCAACATGGGCGAACGGCGCTATGTTTAGTGAAACTTCTTTGAGGCGCATCGGATCGAGCAGCACTTCCTTTTTCTGAGTGGCCGCGCCGATCATGCGGGTAATCACGAGCAGGGCGATGGCAAACGCGATGAGGATACCGAGTACCAGACTGAATGAATTGAAGAAATGCCTATCTGATGACTCGGTGTCGGCCATGAGACGAGTCAGCGCAATCGTATGGCGGCGAACAGCAGCAATAGCGTGACCGCCTGAAACCCTATGCGTGCCCACATGAGCGGTGTGCTCAGGGTCTTGTTCGTCGAACCGCCGACGGACATCGTCAATACGCCCAAGAACACCGTGCCTACCGTTAAAAGCATCGCTGCGATGATGACCACCACAAATAGGTCCATTGTTCGTCTCCCGAACAGCCCGTGCCGGCGCCGCATCATATTAACACGCGGTATTTCGCGCGCCGCATCGCGAAGGCACGCCGCAATGCACACAAAAAATCGCCGCCGTACGCTGATTCAGAGGAACAGCCGGCTTCTGTTGCATTGCGTTTGGTCTCGAATGGAGGCGCATCTTCCAACGCAACGGGGCTTGTGCCACGCTGCGAGGGGGCTGTGGCTCTGCGCAACGATAAAAGCCGGGGGGAAGCCATGAAATGCATTTATTACCTCACTCCCACCATAGCAACGACCGATCAGGTGTCGGCCGATCTGCATGAAGTCGGCGTCATGGATTTTTGCCTGCACGTCGTTTGCCGCGACCACGCGGGCCTCAAGCGATGTCAGATCCATTCCAGCAACTACTTCGAAACTCTGGATGTTGCGCGCGACGGATTCATCGGCGCCGCGCTCGGATTTCTCATCGGATGGGCGGGGGTCGGAATGCTCATGTACATGAGGCCCTTCGGCGATCATGTGGTTCCGACGCTCGTTTACGCGCTGCTTGTCGGAGCGGCCACGTTGTTTGGCGCCTGGGAAGGCGGCCTCGTGGGAATCGACAGCGAGAGTAAGAAGCTCGCCAAGTTTCACGACGACCTCGTGGCCGGCAAGTACCTGATATTGGTCTACGTCCGCAAGCATCGAGAGCAGGTTGTGCTCAAGATGATGCGCGAAAAACATCCGGACGCCGAATTGGTGGCGATCGATTCGCACTTCGTCAATCCCTTCAGCAACGTGAGGAGAGCTTCGGCAACTCCGACTCAAGGGGTTTGATCCATTCGTGATACCCTTGGGATCATGAAACCCGGACCGCGAACGATCGCCCTTGTGACAGGAGCCGGCAGCCCGACCGGCATCGGATTTGCCATCGCCAAGGCGCTCGGCCACGCCGGCCACCGCGTCGCCATCACGTCGACGACGGCGCGGATCGAGGATCGCGCCCGTGAACTCACGGCGCTGGGCATCGATGCCGTCGGATTTGCGGCGGATCTTGCCGATCCGGCACGTGTGTCTGAATTGATCGCTCAGGTCGGCGATGTCGCGGTGCTGGTCAACAATGCAGGCATGGCATCGCTCGGTGTCTCTGACCTGACGGGCCCGCTGGAAGACATGGCCACGGCGACCTGGGCCGGTACCCTGGAGCGCAATCTCACCACGGCTTTTTACGTCACGCGTGCCTGCCTGGGCGGTATGAAAACGCGTGGATCGGGGCGCATCGTCAACGTGGCGTCGACCACCGGACCGGTGACCGGCATTGCGTTCGATACTGCCTATGGTGCGGCGAAGGCGGGGATGTTGGGTTTGACTCGAGGCCTATGCTTGGAAGTGGCCCGCCATGGAATTACGGTGAACGCGGTCGCGCCTGGGTGGATTGCGACCGGCTCCCAAGCCGAAGGCGGGGCGCGGGCGGGAAAGGCGACGCCCATCGGTCGCTCCGGTACGCCTGACGAGGTCGCGAGCTGCGTCGCCTATCTGTGCTCGGCCGGAGCGTCGTACTTGACCGGACAACTCATCGTCATCGATGGCGGCAACAGTGTCGTAGAGGACAAGGGTCAGGCCCCGTAGCCGAGCCTGTCGGCCGCTTGCAGCACGGCGTGCGCCAGCCGCAATCGGTCTTCGGATGTGATCATGAGGGTGGCCGCGCTGAAGAACTCGATGTCTTGCCAAGATTCGGGGAGAGGATCCGCCTCGTCGATGACGAACCCGTCGATGATGCCCGCATAGCGCCGGGCCACCGACTCGCCGCTCACGTCCAGCCTAAGTTCAGCCATCATTTTGGCCGCCGGTCCTTTGATCGCCTTGCCGCCGATGATGGGCGTCACGGCAACGACCGGTGCGCGGGATTGTTGGATCGCAGCACGAACTCCCGGTACCGCGAGGATGGGTTCGACGCTGACAAAAGGATTCGAGGGACAAATGATGATGGCGCGCAGATCACGGCGTTCGAGAGCAGCCAGCGCGTCGGGCTGCGCGCGCGCCGCCTCGGCACCGGCAAACATGAATTCTTGCACGGCCGGCCCACACTGCCGATGGACGAAGTACTCCTGGAAATCGAGCCATCCTTCGGCGGTCAGCACTCGCGTGCGCACGGGGTCATCGCTCATCGGCAGCACCCGGACGGCAACCCTCAGGGCCCGACACAGCTGAGCCGTGACTTCGCTCAAAGTCGCGCCCTGGGCAAGCCGCCAAGTGCGCTCCACATGCATGGCCAGATCGCCGTCGCCGAGCTGAAACCAGCTCTCGCCGCCCAAGCCCTTGAGCGCCGCCATGAACGTCCAGGTCTCATCGCGCCGTCCCCAGCCTCTGACCGGATCGGACAATCCGGCCAAGGCGTAAATCACCGAATCCAAGTCGGGCGAGATCCTGAGGCCGAGATGCTGGAAGTCATCGCCGGTGTTGACGATGAGGGACAGCTCTTCGGGCGGCAGCGCCACGCTCAAGCCCTGCGCCAGTTTGGCGCCGCCCACACCGCCGCACAGCGCAACGACGTGGCCGGTCACCGGAATAGATCCTGCTCGGGCGGGCGAATGAGAGCCGCGGCGGGCTGGTGGGAAGCTCGCGATCCGATGCCCCGCACCAGGATCACTGGGCGAGCCTCGCTGCCTTGCCCCATGAGTACGGAGGCGGCCGAAGCGATCTCGTCGGCGTGACCGACCACGGTGACGCGCAGCGGACGCCCGAACAGATCCGTTTGACCGCGCAGGTCGAGCGTCGCCGCAAGCCCCGCGCAGCCGATGGCCACGCCCACCGTTCCCACACGCCAGGGACGGCCGAAACTGTCGCTGATGACGATGCCCGGCTCGCAGCCGGTCAACGTGCGCAGCCGATCACGCAAACGCGCGGCGCTGGCATCCGGGTCTTCGGGCAGGAGCAGGGCAAACTCGCCGCCGGCGGGATCGGCGACATTCGATTGATCGATACCCGCGTTCGCCATGATGAGTCCCAGCCGATGCTCGACGATCAGGACGTCCCGCGCCGAGCGCACCACGCGCCGCGATTCGCGCAGCACCAGCTCGACGAGCCGGGGATCCTTCTGCACGGTGCGCGCCAGCTCGAGCGCCGCCGCACTCGGCACGACGGTGGCCAGATCGACGCGCCGGCCCTCCGCTTTGGAGATCACTTTCTGCGCGAACACCAGCACATCATCGGTGCGCAGCGCGAGCCGGCCGCGCGTCAGCGCCGCCGTGGTCAAGTCGGCCAGATCATCGCCGCTCGCCACCTGCGGAAATTCGGGCAACGCAACGAGCCGCAGTTCCACCGGAGAACTCATCGCCTCGGCCGGGACGCGTTCAGCCAAACGCCGCACGCAGCCGGGGCAGGACCTGATCGGCGTACAAATCGAGGAACCGCGCCTGATCGGGGCCCGGCGCGTGAAACACGAGGTGCCGGAAGCCCATGTCGAGGTACGGTCGAATCTTCTCCACATGCTCGTCCGGATCCGTCGACACGATCCAGCGCTGGGCGGCGCGCTCCGCCGGTCAGTTGATCCGCCAGCCGCTCCATTTCAAGCGGATCCTCGACCGAGATCTTCTCCTCGGCCGAGAGCGCGAGCGCCGCCCAATGGCGGGTGTCTTCCATTGCGCGCGCACGATCGCTGTCGAACGACACCTTCATCTCGATCATCATGTCGATGTCCTCGGGCTTGCGGCCTGACGCCTGCCTTCCCGCCGCGACGTTGGGGAGCAAGGTCTCGCGGTACAGCTCCGGCGCCTTGCCGCTGGTGCAAATGAATCCGTCGGCGAACTGGCCGGCGTACTTGGCGAACACCGGGCCCGCCGCCGCGACATAGATCGGCGGCGCGACGGCCGGCTTGTCGTAGATCGTCGCTTTATCGGTGCGATAGTATTGGCCTTGGAAACTGACGCGCTCCTCGCTCCAGAGTTGCCGGATCAGCGTCAGGGCTTCCTTGAGCCGTGCCGTACGCTCCTTCGGTTCCGGCCACGGCAGTCCCGATGCCGGCACTTCATTGAGCGATTCGCCCGTGCCCACGCCCAAGATGATCCGCTCCGGGAAACATCGCGCCCAGCGTGCCGAAGGCCTGTGCCACCACCGACGGCATGATAACGGAACGTCGGCGTGAGCACGCTGGTGCCCATGACGATGCGCGAGGTGCGCGCGCCGAGCGCGCCCATCCAGGCCATCGAAAACGGCGCATGGCCGCCGGTATGCCGCCAGGGCTGAAAGTGATCGCTGATGAATACCGAATCGAAGCCGCGCCGTTCGGCGAGAATCGAGTAGTCGAGCAATTCATTGGGCCCGAATTGCTCCGCCGACGCCTTGTAGCCTAGTCGCAGTGACACGGGTTGCCCCCCTTGCTCAGTCGGCCATGGCGAGCGCGGGCCCGGCCGCGGACCCAGTGCGCATGGCCCACGCCGCCGGCGCCTCGCCGGGAATGCCGTAGAGCGTGGTGCGCTGACGTGCCGGGCGGCCGATGCGGCGCGCGAGTGCCTGCAGTCTGCGCGGCATCGAGCTCCTGCCCGTGCACGCCGCCCGCGGCGCGAGTGATCGACTCGTTCATGAGCGTACCGCCCAGATCATTGGCCCCGGCGTCCAAGCACAGCGCCGCACCCGCGGCACCCATCTTTACCCAGGAGGTCTGGATATTCGCGGATGAACGGATGCAGCACCAGCCGGGGCACGGCATGCATGAGTACGGCCTCGCGAAAACTCGGCCCCGAGCGCGTGCGCCCCTTACGCCAGAGCGGCGCTTCCATATGCACGTAACCCAGGGGCACGAATTCACTGATGCCGCCGGTCCGTTCCTGCAGTGCGCGCAGGCGCTCGCAGATGCCGGGCCCAGTGCACGGGCTGCTCCACGTGGCCGAACATGATGGTGGAGGTGGTGCGCAGCCCCACTTCATGAGCGGTGCCGATCACGTTCAGCCATTCGTCCGTGCGCAGCTTGTCCGGGCAGATGACGGCGCGGATCTCGTCATCGAGAATCTCGGCGGCCGTACCCGGCAAGGTCGAGAGGCCCGCATCGCGCAGCCGTTCCAGATAGGTCGCGAGCGGCAGCGCCAGAGTGCTCGCGCCGTGTTGAACTTCCAAGGGCGAAAAAGCGTGCACGTGCATCCACGGTACCGCCTCCTTGACCGCTCGGACAATGTTCAAATAGGTTTCACCCGTGAAGCTCGGATGGATGCCGCCCTGCAGGCATACCTCGGTCGCGCCCGCGGCCGCAGCCTCGACCGTGCGGCGCGCCACCTCGTCGAGGTCGAGATTGTAAGCGGGGCCGCGCAGATCCTTGGACCCCCGGCCTTTCGAGAACGCACAGAAACCACAATGGTACAGACAGATATTGGTGTAGTTGATGTTCCGATTGACGACGTAGGTGACCGTGTCGCCGACCGACTCGTGACGCAGTTGGTCTGCCGCGGCGATGACCTCGTCGAGATCGCGGCCCTCGACACCGAACAGGCGCACGATGTCTTTTTCAATGAGCGCGTGCCCTGCGCGTGCCGCCGTGAGGATGGCGTGGATTCCCGCCGCGCCGCCGGCGCGCGCCGAGCGTGCCCCGGTTGGCGGAGGCGCGGCCGAATCCTGCGCGTGCGTGGTCGAGCCACGCGCGTGCGCGACCGAACCCTGCGCGCGGGCGGCCGATGACCAGCGCGCGGCGATCGGCGGCAATTCACAGCCTGCGCCCGAGTACCAGCGGTCCGGCCGCGCAAAGCCGCGGCTGTCGCTGAAGCGGCGCACGCGCGGCGTGATGACGGGGTCCGTCCACACTTCGGGCCTTGCGGCATAGGCGGGCACCAGGGCCAGGCGCTCGATGAGATCCCGCCCGGCCGCGTGGGTCGCGCGCGCAAGATCCTGCAAGATGAGGCCAAGGCGCTTCGGGGTTCACGTGGTCGGGCGTCACCGGCGATACGCCGCCCCAATCGTTGATGCCGGCGCGCACCAGCGCGGCGAGCCCCTCGGGGCGTAAGTTCGGCGGCGCCTGAATCGACATGCTCGGGCCAAACAGCAGGCGCGCCACCGCCACGGTCCAGAGCTGCTCTTCGATGGCGGGCTCGGAGGCGCCGGCCATTTTTGTCCCGGGCTTGGCCTTGAAATTCTGGATGATGAGTTCCTGCAGATGGCCGTGGCTCTCGTGCAGGGTGCGAAGCGCCAGCAGGGACTCGATGCGCTCACGACGCGTCTCGCCGATACCGATCAAGAGACCGGTGGTCATCGGAATGCCGAGTTCACCGGCAGCCCGCAGGGTGGCGAGCCGCCTCGCCGGTACCTTGTCGGGGGAACCGAAGTGCGGACCCCCCCGCTCGCACAACCGATCCGAAGCGCTCTCGAGCATCAGTCCCATCGACGCGCTCACGGGGCGAAGCCGGCGCAAGTCAGCAGCCTCCATGACTCCGGGATTGAGGTGAGGCAGCAGCCCGGTCTCGCTCCAGCACGAGTTGGGCCATGCGCGCCAGGTAATCCAGGGTGCTCACCGCGCCGGCGGCATCGAGAGCGGTGCGCGCCGCGGCGTATCGCGCTTCGGGCTTGTCGCCGAGCGTGAACAGCGCTTCCTTGCAGTCCGCGGCCTTGCCCGCGAGCGCAGTCGCGAGTACCTCTTCAGCCGTGAGGTACGCGCTCTTCAGGCGTCGCGGCGCTTTGGCGAAGGTGCAGTAATGGCAGACGTCCCGGCACAGCTGCGTGAGCGGAATGAACACTTTGCGCGAATAGGTGAGCGTTTCGCCGAATCCGGCCAGCGTCAGCGACTCGGCCAGCGGCATGAGGGCCGCGGCCGGCGCCTCGGGCAGCCACGCCAGTGCCTCGGCCGAATCGGGCCGGCCGCTCTCGGCCGCGCGCAGCAGTGCGTCTAGGCCTGAAGACGCGCGAGCCATTTCTGCTGTCCTCGGAGCCGATCGAGGTCGGCCGGCGAATCCACATCAAATTCGAGTCCGGGGCGGCGGACCACCTGCGGACTCAAGCCCGTGCGCTGCGCCTCTTCGAGGTGCAAGCGCTGACTGCCCAAGCCAAATTGAAAACGAAAGGGATGCGCCGACACGAGGCACAGCGCATTCGTACCCACCCCGGCCGCGTCGGGGGCGATCGCAAAGCCGCCGCGTCGGCCGGCGCGTACCAGGGCGTCGATTTCCGCGGCGGTGATGGTCGGCAAGTCCGCCGGCAGCATCACCACCTCGCGGCAACCGAATTCGCGCAGCACCCGATGGGCCTGCGTCAGCGCGCTGTTCAGGCACTCGCCGCTATCGGCGAGCACCGGGATTTCCGCGGGTACGGAGTCGCGCTCCGGGCTGACCACGATGATGTGACGCACCGTCCGTGCGCCGCCCGCGGCCGAGAGCACTGCCGCAAGCATCGATCGGACGAGTTCGACGCGTGCCGGAGCCGCAAGCGCCCCTGCCAGTCGCGTTTTGCAGTGCACACGCTCCTTGATCGCGATCAAGCGCGCAGGCGCCGCGCCGCTGATCGAGCCGATGCGTCAGATCGCCAAGCATGGTCAAGCTCATTGGGCCTCCTGGCGCTTACTCAAACCAGACTCACCCTACTCATGCTAGTTCATTTCGGCTAGCCGATCACCTTAAGGCCGCGGAGGTCTCATGGCCGCGGCGCCAGCAGACCGAGCAGGCGCTCGTCGGGCAATGCGGTTTGGCCAATGGCCTGGACGCAGACGTGATCCGCACCCGCCTGCCAGTGCTCATCGATACGTTGCGCGGATCGCCTTTTCGTCGCCCCATACGATCAGGGCGTCCACCAGCCGGTCTGAGCCACCCCCCGCGAAATCCGTGTCGGTGAAACCCAAACGCCGCCAATTGTCGACGTAATTCGGCAGGCCCACATAGATGGCGAGAAACCGACGTGCCATCGCACGGGCTGCGGCGGCGTTCGTTTCGAGAATCGCGCCCTGCTCGACGCACAGCAGTTTGCCCGTACCCAAGATCGCCCGTGCCTGTCGAGTGTGTTCCGGGGTGACATTGTACGGATGGGCGCCATCGGCCGCAGCGGCGGAAAGCGCCAGCATCTTCGGCCCCAGCGCAGCGAGGACGGTCTTCGGCGGCGCCGCGGGCGCAACTGACTGATAAGGCGCCTCGGCCATGGCTCGCAGATACGCGCGCATGGTGGCGACGGGCTTGCCGTATTGAAGCTTTCGTACGCCCTCCACCAGAGGGATGTGCGAGACGCCGAGCCCCAGCAGAAACCTCCCGCCGGACTGCTCGTTGAGGCCTTTCTGCGCCGCAGCGGCCGAGAAAGAATCGCGGGCGTAAATGTTGGCGATCCCGCTGGCGATGATGAGACGGCTGGTATTGGCCAACAGCCAGGCGCACGCGGAAAATGCCTCGCGTCCCACGGCTTCCGAAATCCACAGTGCGCCATAGCCCCAGGCTTCCAAGCGCCTCGCGAACGCGGCGGCATCCGCCGCAGAGAGCCCGTCGGTTGCGGCCCAGACTCCGAGCTTTTTCAGTTCCATGACGTACTCCCGTGATGCCGGCATATGCGCGGTATATCGAGGTGACACGGTAGGGCAAAAAAGGTTCGAAGCCTGCGCGAGGCGGTGAATGTCGCCGCGGCGCGCCGAGTATTCCCAGCGCGGTGCGCCGCCGCACCGCCACGTACTCGCGGTCTCGGCGTATTTTCGCTAAGCTTCCGGTCACTGGATACCACGGAGACCCCCCATGAGCACACCCGTCATTCCGGATACTTTTCTCGATCTGTTTACGAAGAAGGCGTTCGCTCATCTCGCGACGCTGATGCCCGGCGGAGAACCGCAGGTGACGCCCGTGTGGATCGACTACGATGGCGAGCGGGTGGTCTTCAACACCGCGGCGGGGCGACAGAAGGACAAGAACCTGCAGCGTGATGGCCGTGTGTCCATATCGATCGCCGATCCCGACAATCCATATCGATACCTCGAAGTGCGTGGTCGTGTGAGCGAACGGACGATGAACGGCGCGGACGCGCACATTGACAAAATGGCGAAGAAATATCTGGATAAGGATAAATATCCTTTTCGACAGCCCGGCGAAGTGCGAGTGATCTTCAAGGTCACGCCGGAGCACATCACCTCGATGAGCTGAAGTCGAAGGCCGGACGCGGTTCGAACGGTCGGACGCCATTCGACAAGCGCCGCTCGCGCGTATGGGCGGGCACATCGCCCCCGCCCCGTGACTCTCATGACTCCCCGGCAGCGTCGGTTCCAAGCTGATCGCCTCAGGGAAAACCGTCGGCGTGAATCAGGCTGGGCCGTACTCGCTGCAGGCCATGGAGGCCGGAAAAGCCGTGCGTCGGTCACATTTTTCCGCGGCGCTCACCGGCATAATCCGCCGCCTTATGAAACGCCTGACAACATCGCCGATTGCATTCTTGGTTTGCCTCATTGCGACCGCGTTGAGCGGATGCCACGATGCGAACTCCCCAAGTTCCACGATATTCGTGACGGGCACGGCAACCGGCCTCACCGGCAGTGTGGTACTGCAGAATGGCGGCGGGGCTTCTCTCACCGTCAGCGCGAACGGACCGTTCTCCTTTGCGGTGCCGATCGCCGTGGGCAGCCCCTATGCGGTGACGGTACTGACGCAGTCCGCCGGCCAGAGCTGCACGCTCACCAACGGCTCGGGCACCGCGGGGTCGAGCAACGTGACCGATCTCGCACTCACCTGCGTTGCAAACACTCAGACCGTGGGCGGGACCGTGTCAGGCTTGCTCGGCAGCCTCGTGCTTCAGCTCAACGGCGGTGATTCTCTGACGATCACTGCCGATGGCCCCTTTGCCTTCCCGGCTCCCGTTGCCGAGACCAGCACTTACGTGGTCACGGTACATGCCCAGCCGGCGGACCAGACATGCACTCTCGCCCAGGGTTCGGGGATCGTCGGGACCGCCAATATCACCAATATGACCGTCACGTGCATCACCAATGCCTTTACCACGGGCGGTGCGATCTCGGGTCTGACCGGGACTGTCGTACTGCAGAACAACGGCGGCGACACGCAATCCGTCAGCACCGATGGGGCCTTTACGTTTCCGACGCCCGTCGCTGAGGGAAGTGCCTATCTGGTGACGGTGAAGACACAGCCCGCGGCGCAAACATGCTCGGTCACGAACGGCTCGGGCACCATGGGTGCGGCACGCATCACGAACGTCGCGGTGGTCTGCGCCGCGAACACGTACTCCGCCGGCGGCACGGTCTCGGGCCTCGTCGGTACGGTGGTGCTGAAAAATAACGGCAGCGACCTGCTCGTCATCAGCAGCAACGGTGCCTTCACGTTCAACACTCCGGTGGCGCAGGGAGGCACGTATTCGGTGACCGTCCCGGCGCAGCCCGCCACCCAAACGTGTACCGTCGCCAACGGTACGGGCACGATGGGCGGCGCGAATGTCACCAGCATCGCCGTGACCTGCGCGATGAATGCGTACACGGCGGGCGGCACGGTCAGCGGCCTCAACGGCACCGTCACGCTGCAGAACAACGGCACCAACGGTACGCCGCTCAGCACCAACGGCTCATTTACGTTCTCGACGCCGATTGCCGACGGAAGCAGCTATGACGCGACGGTGCAGACGCAGCCGGCGGAGCAAACCTGCACCGTCACCAACGGCTCGGGTACCATGGGCGCCGCCAACGTGACCAGCGTGTCGGTGAATTGCGTGACGAATTCGACGACGATCGCAGCGAGTTCGACGGGAACGATCCCCGTGAACGGCGGCTCCGGCAGCATTACCATCACCAATACCGGAATATATACGGCCTATAATGTGTCCGCGGTGCTGCCGGGCGGCTGGAGCGGCGTGACGCAAGATGCGAGCAACTGCGCCCTGCTGGTACCGAACGACACCTGCACATTGACGTTCACGTCGACCACGCCGTACGTGGCGCAAGGGAACATCTCGATAACCGGCGACAACATCTCCTCGCCGCCGACGATTGCGCTGGCGTTCACCGTCGACGGGTATCTGGTGTTTTCCGTGCCGACCGCTTCCACGGCGCTCGTCCTGGCAGACAGTGACGCGAGTACAACGACTTTTTGGAGCGCAACCTTCAATGATATTGCCGGGATCACGGAGACATCGAGTGCGCCCCCGTGCAACGGAGCTACCGATGGCGCTTGTGATTCCGCGCAGATCGAGGCTTATTACGGGACGCCGTACACGAATTATGCCGCCGGTATCTGCGATGGCATCACATCGGACAACAGCGGCACCGTGGCGATTGGCACTTGGTACCTGCCCGCGATTTGCGAGTGGGGCAGCTCCGGAGCGAGCTGTCCTTCGGGGCTTGCCAACATCGACACGAATTTGGTGCAACTGGGCTTTGGCGGGCTGAGCAGTCTGTACTGGAGTTCTACGGAGGTGGCGTCCAGTCCCACGGGCAGTGCATGGGTATATTTCGGGTCATTTGGCAGCAATCGTCAGGGCGTCGCGGGTAAGAATACTGCACTCGACACGCGTTGCGCCCGCGCGGTGACCTACTAGGGCTTCCGGCAGGCGCACCTGCGCCGATTCCCGAGATCGGCGTGCGATGCGCCGGGCGCAGCGCATTCGCCGGCCCGCCGCCATAGACGCGTGTCCGCCATCAGACTCCTTTACGCAGAATCATTTGCTGTGCCATTTCCTGACCGCGGATGTCGATACGACGGACGCTTTGCACGGAGGCCACAGGCATTGCGTCGGGCTGTGAGTCGGGACTCGCCGTCTGAACAGCGGCGCCGGCGAAGCTCTCGCCCAAAAGCAACTCGCGCGCTTGTTCCTGAGGATCGAGGTATACCTGCGGATCATCGGTTGCAACGGCGGAGGATGCATCGGCAAATTTGGCTCGCCCGCCGACGGTTCCGGACAGAAGATCCCTGGCCTGCATCTGAGCATCGCCTGCGACCTCTGCAGCGAACGCGCCATTGGCACATAGCAGGAGTCCTGCGGACGCCAGCATCAACCGACGACCCAGGATGTTACGAGAAATGAATGTCTTCATGATGAATCTCCAATTGTGAGTGGTCAAAACAACGAGCTGACGCATGTCGAGACATGCAACAGCAACATAAAATCGAATGCAAAAAAGCTCGTGTGAATTTCCGGTTGACTGCGCGTGCGATGAGAATGCGCGACAAATCGAACCGCTTCCAATCGACTGTTTGCATGACGGCGAGAGGCGTCATCTATGCACCGCAGACGGAGCGACCTTTGCGCGTGTGGTTATGGACTTTCAAGACAAATGCCTCGGTAAGTAAACAAACCAAGAGGCACTGTGTTTCTGCATCTTAGGTTGTCGATCACACTAAGCACGCCCGGTTACCGACCGGTTTCTCCCCGCCACCCGCACGTTACGGACGTCATCAGATCGATGCGCGATGGGTGTGCGCAGGAGTGTTTCATCTGAAATCAAGTACCGGGAATTCGGAAATCATCCTGTAGGGAAATTCGCGAGAATCGTCTGATGTGGCACGGGCCTCCGTGTCCATTAGGTCCCAACTTAAGGAAACAGATGACTATGAACACTCTCGGTTATGCGGCGCAGTCCGCTTCCTCGCCCCTGGCGCCGTTCAGCTTCAACCGTCGCGAGCCGTTGGGGAATGATGTCGTGATCGACATCCTCTACTGCGGCGTCTGTCACTCCGATTTGCATCAAGCCCGCAGTGATTGGGCGGGTACCCGCTATCCTTGCGTGCCCGGCCACGAGATCATCGGCCGTGTCGCGGCAGTAGGTTCGAAGGTAACCCGGTTCGCCGCCGGCGAGATTGCCGGCGTGGGCTGCATGGTCGACAGCTGCCGCCATTGCGCGTCGTGTAAAGAGGGACTTCAGCAGTATTGCGAGCTCGGGTTCACCGGCACCTATAACGGTCACGTGTCCGGGTCGGGTGAGAATACTTACGGCGGCTATTCGCAACGAATCGTCGTCGATGAGCGATTCGTTCTGAGGATTCGCCACGCGGCAAATCAACTGGCCGCGGCGGCGCCCCTCTTGTGCGCCGGGATCACGACCTGGTCGCCGCTTCGCCACTGGGGCACGGGCCCCGGCAAGAAGGTCGGCGTCGTCGGTATCGGCGGCCTCGGGCACATGGGCATCAAGCTCGCGCATGCGCTCGGCGCTCAGGTGGTTGCCTTTACCACCTCCGCCTCCAAAGAGCAGGCCGCGCTCGATTTAGGCGCGGACGAGGTCGTCGTCTCGAAGAATGAAGCGGAGATGAAGGCGCATGCCGGCAGCTTCGATTTCATTCTGAATACCGTGTCAGCCAGCCATAACCTCGATCCGTTCATCGAACTGCTGAAGCGTGACGGAACTCTGACGCTGGTGGGCGCGCCCGAGCATCCGCATCCCTCGCCCACGGTCTTCAAAATGATCTTCGGGCGCAAGTCCATAGCGGGCTCCTTGATCGGCGGCATCGCCGAGACGCAGGAGATGCTCGATTTTTGCGCGGAGAGGGGGATTGTCTGCGATGTGGAGATGATCGCCATGCAAGACATCGAGAAGGCCTACGCGCGAATGCTCAAGAGCGACGTCAAATACCGGTTCGTGATCGACATGGCGACACTGAAGCCGTAAAAAAAATAATCCAGCGGGGCGGTTTTTACGAACCCGTCCCCGGATGACCCCTTTGGTCCTACGGAGTTCTCCCGAACCGAGAACGGGGAGAACACCCGGCAGACATCATGCTGCCCCGTCCATATAGATTGCTCCGTCGATATTACATATATCAACGAGAACATCTAACGAAGGAGTGAGGGGTATGAAAGCTGGTACGGTACTTCGTAGTTACACTACAAAAGCCTGGTTGCTCGTGGCCGGGTGCGTCTGTTTGGGACTGACTCTCCACGCGAGCGATGGCCACGCTCAAGCCTTGACAATGTCGCCGTGCAATTCGGGCACGAACAATCCACCGGCCTGCAATGCCGTCGCTCGGGGTGACCGAGCGGAGGGATGGGTTCCGCAGGGGCGTTCGGAGGTCATGGCGCGCAATGGCCTGGTCACAACCAGTCAGCCATTGGCCGCCCAGGCCGGACTGCGGATTCTCAAGGAAGGTGGCAATGCGATCGATGCCGCCATCGCGGTCGCATCGACTCTCAACCTCGTCGAACCGATGAACACGGGTATGGCGGGCGATGTATTTGCGATGGTTTGGATCGCGAAAGAAAAGAAACTCTATGTCCTCAATTCCAGCGGCATGGCTCCGAGCGGAGCCACGCTGGCCCATATGAATTCGCTGGGCTACTTTGGAAATCCGCAGAATTGGGGGCCGGGATCCGGGATGCCGAGCGGCGGCATCACGACGGTGACCGTACCCGGCGCTTTGTGGGGGTGGGACGCACTTCTCAAGCGTTTCGGCACGCTGCCCTTCGAGGCGGTCCTGAAGCCCGCAATCGAGTACGCCGAGGATGGATTCCCGATTTCGGAGCGCATCGCGCACGACTGGCAACTCCCGAATGCCGAGGGTCCGGTCCCGTCCTCTGCGGCCGGCTGCTGCACACAGCTCGATCCTGATTCGGTCAACACTTGGTACATTGACGGCAAACAGCCGGTCGCCGGGCAAATCTTCGCCAATCCGGACCTCGCCAAGACGTTCAAGCTCATCGCGGCCAGGGGCAAGGATGTGTTTTACAACGGCGAAATCGCCCGGGCAATCGTCGCCAAATCCACCGCGTTGGGCGGGACGATGACGCTGGCGGATCTGGCCAGTTACAGCGGGGAATGGGTGACTCCGACGACGGCTAATTATCACGGCTTTGAGGTCTACGAGCTGCCGCCGCCGTCACAGGGATGGGCCACCAATGAAATGCTCAACATTCTGCAAGAATGCGTCCCGGCTCTCGGGTACAGCCTCGCCACGCTCGGCCCCAATTCGCCGGAATATTGGCATCTCATCGTCGAAGCGAAGAAACTGGCCTATGCCGATCTTTACAACTACAACGGTGATCCGGACTTCAATCCGAATCTGTTGAAGTTGGTCAACGGCACGCTCCTAACCCCGGCTTATGCCAAGTCGCTGTGCGGAAAGATCAATCCGCACATGGCCTCCGCCACCGCCCCTGGAATTGGAAGCGGCGTGGGCGACACCACGGTAGCCTCCACGGCCGATCGTTGGGGAAACATGGTGTCGTGGGTCAACAGCAACTACGACGGCTTCGGCTCGGGCATCACGGTGCCGGGTTATGGCTTCATCCTGCACAACCGTGGCGGACTGTTCTCGTTGAACAAGTTCCAGCCGGCCAATTCTACGACGCCGAACCCCAATCTGATCGAGCCGCACAAGCGTCCTTACAATACGCTCATGGCGGGTGTGGGCATGGGGACGAACGGATCGATATTGACGCTTGGCTTGATGGGCGGCGACATGCAGGCTCAGGGGCACGCACAGATGATCGTGAATATGGTCGATCTGGGCGCCAATCTGCAGGCCTCGACCGACATGGCCCGCTTCTATCATGATCAGGTGCCAAACGTGCTGTATTTGGAGTCACAGCTCTTTAACGAAGTCGGTGCACAGCTGAAGGCGATGGGTCACAACGTCGAGACCACCAATGGTGGTGCTGTCGGCGGGTTTCAAGCGATCTTGTTTACGCCGGAACCGAACGCACCGGGATCCAGCGACAACGGCTGGTCTCTCGGTGAGCAAAAGCCGATAGCCGGCTTCTATCGCGCCGGATCGGATCACCGCAAAGACGGGGAAGCCGTCGGCTGGTGATTTAGTTCTCAGTTAGTTCTCGGCTCATCGCGAACTTCCCCCCGGGAATGGCCACGGCCTTCCCGGGGGATCTTTCGTGATTGAGAACAAGGAAGATGCGGCGAGGAGAGGGCGGCCCGTTCGTCATTATTGAAAGCGCGGCTGCAGACGCGGCACCGTATCGATGACGTCATCAATCGATTTGAATCGTTCCGGGTGTCTGAGCAAGGTGGCCGCCAGGGCGAGCGCGGCGGACTCGCATCCGGCGCGGACACCCGGATCCTGGATGCCCTCCAGATCGAGAACATGGGCGAACCCCAGGATGCGCCTGATCATCTTGCAGGCGCCGAAGCCCAACATATCGTCAAACAGCGTAGCCATGAACGCCTCGCGCGCAGACTGAAGCGCGGCGGCATCCGCGGGCGTGCAGAACATGGCGTTGGGGAATGCATCGCCGTTCGCGTGCTCGGCCCAGAGGGAGAGAAATCGGCTGCGGAACGCAGTCCAGAAGACCTTCACTTGGCCGAGAATCCACGCTCGATGGGCCGACCGGTCCTCGCCGTGCGTCTCGTAGCCGAATTGCGAATACCAACTGAGCAGCAGATTGCCGAAAAACGCGCCCAAGTCGAATCCGATCGGCCCATAGAAGGCGAATTCCGGATCGATGACGCGGCTGTCGCTGTCCGTCACCATCACCGAGCCGGAATGGAGGTCTCCGTGAACGAGCGCCTGCGCCTCGGTGAGAAATTTCTGGCCGAAGCGCGCAGCGCGCACTTTCAGGAGCGGATCTTGCCGCAGATCCGCCGCCACGTCATCCAACTGGGGGGAGGTGTGACGGTTTCGCGCGGCCGCAAAATAGGGCTCGGCGAATATCAAGTCCACGGTAATGCGGATGAGGGGCTTGTTCCGCGCGAACAGCGCCATCCCGTCGATTTTTCGTTCGAACGGCCACGCCAGATCGGATGTAAAAAAGCACGCACGAGCGATGTATTCGCCGATATCGCGGGCGACGTGCGGGTAGCGGCGCCCGGCAATGAGGCCTTGCCTCAGAATGATGTGCGGCGACAGCCGCTCCATGATGGTGAAATGGAGGTCAGGGTCATAGTGGTAGATGTTCGGGATGAGCTTGCCGACATGGGGAGCGACGGTACGAAAGTAGGCGTTTTCGAAATGGGCGCGTTCCGGCGACATGGGCCATCCCGGACCTGCCACGCGAACATAGGGCAGCGCCTGCTTGAGACAGACCGACCCGTCCGGTCCGTCCACGAGGAACACCAGGTTGAGATTCCCGTCCCCGACTTCTCGGACCTGCCAGTCCTCGGGACGGCCGCCCAGCAGTGCACGCACCCGCTCGAGACCCGCGATGAGCGGCGGCACACTCGTGGCATCCAGGATCTGGTAAGTCGAGTGCGGCTGCTCCATGTCTAGCCTTCCGGAGCCGCCGGCTCGGGCAGAGTCTCGCCGCCAAATTCCAGGCCGGCATCGACGGCGCGTTGCGTTCCATAGGTACGGAACTTGTCGATGACTCTTTGCATCTCGAGGTCGTCGAGAATGCGAATCTCCCCGAGCGCGAGTGCCGCGCAGTATTTGCCGGCGAGGTCTTCCACTTCGCCCGCCAGCGACAGGGCGCCATCCAGGTCCGTCCCGAGCGCAATGACGCCGTGATTGGCGAGCAAACAGGCGAGGCGGCCCGTCAGCGCCTCGACGGCGGCGGCCGACAACTCCGGGGATCCAAAGGTGTGGTAGGGCGCGCAGCGAATATCGGCACCGCCCGCCACCGCGATCATGTAGTGGAATGCGGGAATCCCACGGCCGGTACAGGCGAGACTGGTCGCCTGCGGTGAATGAGTATGAACGATGGCGCCGATCTCCCCTCGAGCCTTCAGGATGTCGCGGTGGAAGCGCCATTCGCTCGATGGCCGGCGACGGCCGAACCAGCGGCCCTGCAAATCCACCAAGGGAATGTCGTCGTGGACCAGCGATTCGTAGGGCATTCCCGTGGGACTCACGAAGAAGGAGTGTGCGTCGCGGCGCACGCTGATGTTGCCCGACTTCCCATAGGTCAAGCCGCGGCGCGCCAGCTCGCGACAGCCATGGACGATGGCTTCACGCAGTGTCCGGTCTGCCATCGCGCCGTTGGGAACGCTCATGGCGTTGCGCCGTGGCCGGGATACAGGCCGCGCAGTCCGGAGCGGCTGGCGGGACAGACGCCCCGCTCGGTGATCAATCCCGTCACCAATCTCGCCGGCGTCACGTCGAAGGCCAGATTGAGCGCCGGGCTTGCATCAGGCACCACCCGCACCGATTCGAGCGCACCGGAGGCCGCTTTGCCGGTGATGTGCGTGAGCTCCGTCGGCGAGCGCTCCTCGATCGGGATATCGCCGCCGTCGGCGAGGGACCAGTCGATGGTGCTCATCGGCAACGCCACATAGAAGGGCACATCATTGTCTCGGGCAGCCAGCGCCTTGAGGTAGGTGCCTATCTTGTTGCACACGTCCCCCGTCGAGGTGGTCCGGTCGCTGCCGACCAACACCAGGTCGACCTGGCCCCGCTGCATGAGATGGCCGCCCAGGTTATCGGCAATCACCGTGTGCGGTATGCCGTGCGCACCCAATTCGAATGCGGTGAGCGCGGCGCCCTGATTACGCGGCCGGGTTTCGTCCACCCACACATGAACCGCAATGCCGGCGTCGTAGGCCATGTAGACCGGCGCGAGCGCCGTTCCCCAGTCGACGCACGCCAGCCAACCGGCGTTGCAATGCGTGAGTATGTTCAAGGGCCGCCGAAGCGTCGCGGCGGCCCGACGGACGAGTTCCAGTCCGTGAGAGCCGATCGCCCGGCACTGTTCAACGTCCTCATCGCAGATGAGCGCGGCCGCCCGAAACGCCGCGTCCGCGCGGTCCGGCGGAGCCGCCTCGGCGAGTGCCCGGCGCATTCTCGTCAACGCCCAGGCCAGGTTGTGCGCCGTCGGACGCGTGGCCTCGAGCGTCTGCGCCGCGTGGTCGATATGTGCATCCGACGGATTTGATCGCATGGCGAGCGCCAGGCCGTAGGCGGCGGTCGCTCCGATCAGCGGCGCACCGCGCACTACCATGGTCCGGATCGCTGCTGCGGCGTCCTCGAGGCTGTAGAGATCAACCGTCGCAAATTCAAAGGGCAGGCGCGACTGATCGATGACGCGCACGGATCCCGTGTCGGTCGGCCAGATGGTGCGATAGTGGGTGCCCGAAATCCTCATTGACGCTCCGACCCGGGTTGGTTCTCCAACCCGGTAGACTAGCGCATCCAGCGCGCATCGCGATTATGTTATGGTGCCGATGGGCAACCGGAAGCATCCTATGACGACAATCAAAGTCTCGCAGAACGGCCCGCTCCAAGTAGACGGCGCGGATGTGTCCCTCGTCGACTGGAACGGCGCCGCGTATACGGTCGCCAAGCATCCGTTCTACCTCTGTCGCTGCGGTGCGTCGACGAACAAGCCCTTCTGCGACGGAACCCATTCCAAGATCGGCTTCAAAGCCGCCGAGGCCGCGGTTCCGGGCAGCGTCGACAGGCCGGCAAAATAGTTGCAGGCCCAATCGCCTCGGTAACGGGCGCGGAGACGACGATGACCAAAGGATCCACCCTGCTGGTCGCGGCCTTGGAGAACGAGGGAGTCGACCGAATCTACGGCATCCCGGGCGAGGAGAACCTCGATGTCGTGGAGGCCATCCGCGGCTCATCCATCGAGCTGGTGCTGACGCGCCATGAACAAGCTGCCGCCTTCATGGCCGCCACCTACGGCCGGCTCACCGGCAAGCCCGGCGTATGCATCTCGACCCTCGGACCCGGCGCATTGAACCTCACCACGGGCGCGGCGTACGCGTTGCTGGGCGCCATGCCCATGATCATGATTACCGGCCAAAAAGGAATTCTCGCCTCGAGGCAAGCGCGCTTTCAGATCGTGGATGTCGTCGCGACGATGAAGCCGCTGACCAAGCTGTCGCGTCAAATCGTCTCGGCCAGCATGATCCCCACCCTCGTGCGCGAAGCGTTTCGCGTCGCGGAGGAGGAGCGACCCGGCCCGGTGCACCTCGAGCTTCCGGAGGATATTGCGGCCGGGCAGTGCGAGGAGGTTGCGTTGGTCGCGCCTCACCCGCTCGAGCTGCCCGTGGCCGGAACGCAGGCGCTCGATCGTGCCGCGCAGCTGATCTGCCGGGCCCAGCGGCCGCTCGCCATGCTGGGCGCGGCCGCTTCGCGGCCGCGCTCGACCTCCGGCATTGCGCAGTTCGTGCTGCGAACCCGGATTCCTTATTTCACCACGCAGATGGGCAAGGGCACCGTGCCCGGCGGTACCGAACTGTACATGGGCACTGCCGCGCTCTCCGAGCGCGACTACGTGCACGAGGCCATCGATCGCGCCGATCTGATCATCACCATCGGCCATGACACGGTCGAGAAACCACCCTTCATCATGGGTCCCGGCGGACCCCAGGTGGTACACGTCGGCTATCAGCCCGCGAGCGTGGAACAGGTCTACTTCCCTCAGACCGAGGTGGTCGGAGACATCGGCCCGTCGCTGGGCCTGCTCGCGGACCGCGTCGAGGGCCGGATCCCGAATGCCGGCGCGCTCTTGTCGCTGCGCGAAGGCATTCTCGCCCGTATCGCCGACCGCGCCACCGAAGAGCGCTTCACGCCGCAGCGTCTGGTTCACGACATCAGGCAGGTCATGCCCCCCGACGGCATCGTGGCGCTCGACAACGGCATGTACAAGATCTGGTTTGCCCGCAATTACCGAACCCGCGTCGCCAATACCCTGCTGCTCGACAACGCGCTCGCGACCATGGGCGCGGGGCTGCCCTCGGCGATGATGGCCGCGATGCTCTATCCGAAACGGCGCGTGATGGCCGTTTGCGGCGACGGCGGCTTCATGATGAACAGCCAGGAGATGGAGACTGCCGTGCGGTTGAAGTTGAACCTGGTGGTTCTGGTGATCGAGGACGGCGCCTACGGCATGATCCGTTGGAAGCAAGCGGTCGATCACTTTGCCGATTTCGGCATGACCTTCGGCAATCCGGATTTTGCGAAGTACGCCGAGGCTTATGGCGCCAGGGGAACGCGAGTCGGGGCGATCCGCGATTTTCTACCGGCGCTGGAGAAGGCCTTCACCGAAGGCGGAGTGCAGCTGGTCGCCGTCCCGATCGATTACTCCGAGAATCAGCGGGTACTGGTCGAGGAGCTCAACAGCTGGGTGAGCGACCGGTAATCGGTCTTGCCGGCCTTGGCGCCCTCAAAGGGAAAGTAGACCTGCGATCTCACGGGACCTCCCAAGGGATTTCCGGAAAGGCTCGCCGGACCTGACCATTTCCAATGAGCCTGCCGAAGGCTCGATGGTCCTTTCGCTCCAACCGCAGGCGTCCAGCGATGATGGCCGGACTAATCTGGTGCTTGCTCGCTAGTTCCCGAATAGCTTCGGCGGTCGGATTCATGTATGCCTCGCTTCTGCGCCACACGCCTCGAGGGAGCAGCAGCTCTGCCGCAACGGAATTGGCCTCGCTCTCGATGTCGCTCGGCTCGGTTTCCGGCCGCTCTATATCCAGATCCGCGATGGCACGCAGCCCGGAAGCATTCAGATGCTTCGACGCGTGCACGCATTCGTGCAGTAGCGTGAACCAGAAGTTGTCGAGGCGATTGTGACGCACGGTCAAACCAATGATCGGCGCACCACCTCGAGAGAGAAGAGCAGCGCCGTCCAGGCCTGAGCCTTTGAAGTGGGGCTCGATGACGACGGCAACACCTCTCTCTTCTAGAAATTCGCGGGCCAGTTGAGGACCACGTTCCATCCAGCTGAGCTTCACCAGGTAGGCAAGCGCCTCCTGACCAAGCGATTCCCGGGTGTATCGGCCATGCAGATACGTCCTGGATTCCGCGACCTCGCGGACACGTGCCAGCCACAGCCAGATCTTCGTTCTGTTTGTCGACGCCGTGGCGCCTACAGTGAGCGTGTGCTTTAAATAGGTCGGGCTACCGGTCGGCGCCAGTGCGCTGCGAATCCACTCTTGCAGATCGGCTGCAGTACTGACCCATCGGCGCTGCAGAATCTCGCGTGTTGGAATCGCATTCAGGTCGATATCGCTTTCCGACGGATCGTAGGATGCCTCCGGCTTGCGGATGAGCAGGCTGGCCGGAATATTCAACCGCTCGTGCAGCGACCGGATCATGGACAGCGTCAGCGGCCGTTTGCGCGCCAGAACTTCTGAAGCCCGATTCTTGCCACCCAGGAGCTCCGCGATATCTTTCTGTCGCAGCCCTTGCTGTTCCATGCGGAAAAGGATGGCGTCGATGGGATCCGGCTTCTCGAATGGAAAGCGAGTCTTTTCGTACTCCTCGACGAGCTTTGCAAGAAGCTCCAGCCGGGTGCCAGCCTGCGACTCCGGGTCCGGGTCCTCAGCGGCGAGCGTCTCCACCTCCGAGAGGAAGCGGCGGTACTGCTCGTCCGTCTTGATGATTCTCGGTTCCAAGGCTGCCGTGTTGCCTCCGACAAAGCTGGCGCTTGCGTAGCGGTCCTTAATCGCCTGAGGTGTTGCCCAGGCCCTTGACTCAACTTCGCTGAGCCAGCTCGAAATCCACTCGCGCGCATCCGCGTGTCTTGAGCAGAACCGGTCGAGCGTTTCGCGCCCGACTACCCGCATAGGTGGTTTCCGTCCAGTTAGTTGGAGCCAAGCCTATCACGAAGTTCCCATTCTGGGAACAGCGTGGTAAGTTCCCATTTTATCGGAAATTCGGGCAATTCGGGCAATTCGGGCGGCTCGGTGCCTCGGGCTTCCGGTCCTTTTATGCGTTCCCCTTGGTGTGCGGCTGCACTTGGACCTGCAGCCAGTTGCGGATTTCGGCCAGGCGCAGTGCCTCGGTGCGCATGGCGGGGCCGAGTCCGTGCTTCCAGAGCAGCGGGCCGTCCGACGGCGTGGCTTGGAGCGCGCGAAGATCGGCGGCGAAGGCGGCGAGCGCAGCGGCGTCGCGGAACATGCCTTCGGTGACGAGGGTCTGGCCGTAGCGCTCGGCGGCGGCCGCGATGTCCACGTAGTCGTACTCCGGGTGGTATTGCACGCCCCAGAAAGTGCCGCGGCCGTGGGTGAATGAGGCGGCCTGCACTCCGAAGTCATTGGCGGCCAGAGTCGCGGCGCCGCCGGGCAGCGAGGCGATCTCGTCGCGATGAATGGTGGGGGCCTCGAAGGCCGCCGGCTTGCCGGCGAACAGCGGGTGCTCGCGGCCTGCGTCGCTGAGCAGAATGCGCCGGCCGAAGCCAAATTCGCGGCCGCGCGGATTGGCGCGCACCTCGCCGCCTGCGGCGGTGACGGCCACCTGCAGACCCCAGCAGCTGCCGAAGAACGGGACGCCGGCGGCCAGCACGGCCTTGGCGAGTTCGATCTGCCGCGTGACGGGAGCGCCGCCGTGGTAGATGTTGAGCGCCGATCCCGTCATGGTGACGCCGTCGTAGCTCTCGAGGGCGACTCCCGGCGAGAGCGTGGCGCCGTCGGCGGCGGTGAGGATGTCGATGTGCAGGGAGGGATCGATGCGCCGTAGTACGCGCGCGTAACCGGTTCCGGAGTCGTAGCCCAGCGCGGCGACTTGCCGTGCGCGGATCTCGGCGACATTGCCGTCGATGATCAGGATCCGCGGGCCTGTCATGCCGGCGGCTTCCACCGCCTCGAGCCGGCCGGCCACCGCCGCGCGGAAGATATGCTCGAGCTGCGCGGCGGCGACGGGGATGGGGTTGCCGCCGGCCGACGGGTCGATGGCGGCTTCGCTTCCGATGATGGCGGCCTTATCGGCGCTGACTCCGATGTCGGCAAGCGAATGCGGTATGCCGAGTTCGCGGCGCAGGTCGAGCACCCAGGCGAAGAAGCCGTCGAAGCCGCGCGCGGGCAGGTCGAGCACCCGCGCGATGACATCGGCCTTGTCGCTGATGGCGGCCCGGTTGAATCTCATGACGTAGGGAAGAATGACCGCGTTCGTCAGTCCGTGATGGGTGTTGAACCAGGAACCGACGGGATGGGCGATGGCATGCACGCCGCCGAGACCTTTCTGGAAGGCGGTGGCGCCCATGGACGCGGCCGCCAGCATGTGCGCGCGTGCCTCGATGTCGGTGCCGTCCGCGCAGGCGCGCGGCAGGTAGCGATGAATGAGGCGCATGCCCTCGAGCGCGACGCCATCCGCCAGCGGATGGAAACCCGGCGCGCAGAAGGCCTCGAAGCAGTGGACGAAGGCATCGATGCCGGTGGCCGCGGTGACCGCGCGCGGCAGCCCCACGGTCAATTCCGGATCGGAGATGACGATGTGCGGCATCATCCGCGGATGGAAGATGATTTTTTTCTGGTGCGTCTCCTCGTTGAGGATGACGCCGGCCCGGCCGACTTCCGAGCCCGTGCCCGCGGTGGTGGGGACCGCCACGACCGGCGCGATGCCGGCCGGATCGGCGCGGGTCCACCAGTCGCCGACATCCTCGAAGTCCCAGAGCGGGCGGGTCTGGCCCGACATGAAGGCCACGACCTTGCCCGCGTCGAGCGCCGATCCGCCGCCGAAGGCGACGACGCCGTCGTGGTGTCCCGCGCGGTAGGCGCGCAGTCCCGCTTCGACGTGGCTCAAGGCCGGGTTGCCTCTGACGCCGCCGAACAGCGCCGCATCCTTCAGGGCGGCCAGTGCGCTCTTGATCATCGGGGCGGCGATCAAGCCTTCGTCGGTGACGATCAACGGCCGCTTGATGCCGGCCGATGCGCAGGCCGCGGCCAGCTCGGCGATGCGGCCGGGGCCGGCCCAAATGGTGGTGGGATAATTCCAATTGCCGCGTAACACCGGACTCATATCGTTACCTTGAAGTGATAGGACTTGGGGCGCGTCAGCTGTTCGAAGCCGACGCGCGACAGGGTGCAGCCGCGCCCGGAGTTCTTGACGCCGGTCCAGGCGAGGGCGGGGTCGAGATAGTCGCAGCGGTTCAGGAACACCGTGCCGGTCTCGAGCGCATCGCCGAGCGCTTCGGCGCGCGCCGCATCCGCTGAGAAAATCGCGGCCGTCAGTCCGAAGTCGCTGTCGTTCATCAGCCGCACGGCTTCCTCGTCCGATGCGACCTTCATGATGCCCACCGCGGGCCCGAAGGTCTCTTCGCGCATGATGGCCATCGAGTGGTCGACGTCGACCAGCACCTGCGGTGCGAGGTAGGGCGTTCCGGGAGAGGACGCTGGGAAGGAGCGCTCGTCGATCAGCGGGCGGGCACCGCGGCCGATGGCCTCGCGCACCTGGGAGCGGACGGCCTCGGCGGCGGCGGTTCGCACCACCGGACCCAAGGTCGTTTCCGGATCGAGCGGCGATCCCAGCCGGTATTTTTTCGTCAGGTCGACCACGCCGTCGACGAAGTCCTCGTAGCGCGATGCGGCCACGTAAATGCGCTTGATGCCGCAGCAGGATTGGCCGGCATTGTAGAAGGCGCCGTCCGTCAAGGTGTCGACGGCGTGCGCGAGGTCGGCGTCGGCGCGCACGTAGGCGGGATCCTTGCCGCCGAGCTCGAGGCCCGAAGTCGCAAATCCCGCGGCCGTTGCCGCCACGACGGCGCGGCCGCCCGATACCGAGCCGGTGAAACAGACGCTGGCGATGCGCCGGTCGCCCATCAGGCGTGCCGTGTCGGCGTGCGAAAGGTGCAGGTATTGGAACACGCCGGCCGGCACGCCGGCGCGCGGCGAAGGCCTCGTGAAAGCGCTCGGCGCACAGCGGGGTCTGGTGCGAGTGCTTGAGCACCACCGCATTGCCGGCGATCAGCGCCGGCAGCACGGCATTGACCGCCGTCAGGTAGGGATAATTCCACGGTGCCACGACGGCGACGACGCCGAGCGGCACGCGCTTGATCTGCCGCGTCGAAGCCGGCCTTATCGCCGGGCTGGACGGGCGCGAGCGCCGCCGGCGCCAGGCCCAGCATGTAGCGCGCGCGCTCCTCGAAGCCGCGGATCTCGCCGGGCGAGTGACGAATGGGGCGGCCCATCTGCCAGGTGATTTCGGCGGCGATGTCGTTCGCCTTGGCGACGAAGGCATCGACCGCCCGGCCCAGCATCTCGCAGCGGGCCGCCAGCGGCAGCGCCGCCCACCCGGGCTGCGCCTGTCGGGCGAGCTCGAGCGCGCGATCGATGCCCGCGGCGGTCTCGAGCGGCCGCTCGACGTAAATCCGACCGTCGACGGGGCTAATGGTCTTCAACGTGTCTGTCATGTGGTGATCAATGGTCTGCCATGTTCGAGGTGTCTGCCATGTTCAAGGCGTTTGTCATGCCGGTGCTAAAAAATCATGCCCCTGCTCAAATGATTTCAAAGTATCGCGCGAGTTCCCAGTCGGTGATGGCCTTGCGGAATTCCCGCTCTTCCCACTGCCGGGTGGCCGCGTAGTGCTCGACGAATTCATCGCCGAACAGCGCGCGCGCGGCCTTGGAAGCGGCGAGCCGTTCGGCCGCCTCGTAGAGCGTGGCGGGCAGGCGGCGGTGCGGCGGGTGATCGCGGTCGTAGGCATTGCCCTCGATGGGCGCGTCCGGCTCGATGCGATGCTCGATGCCCCAGAGGCCGGAGCCGATGGCCGCGGCGAGCGCGATGTAGGGATTGATGTCGGCGGCGGCGATGCGGTACTCGACGCGCTGGCTGGACGGGCCGCCGCGGATCACGCGCAGCGCGGTGGTGCGGTTCTCGACTCCCCAGGTGGCGGAGGTGGGCGCCCAGTAGCCCGGCACGAGCCGGGAGTAGCTGTTCACGGTGCTTGCGACCATGGCGAGCAGTTCGGGCATCAGGGCCTGCTGGCCGCCGACGAACCAGCGCATGGCGTCCGACATCTCCTGCGGCTTCGATGCGTCGTGGAAGACGCTGTTGCCGCCGTCGGTGGTGCGCAGAGAAATGTGCAGATGGCCGCTCTGGCCCGGGACGCTGTTGGACCACTTCGCCATGAACGTGGCCATCAGGCCGTGGCGCTGCGCGAGCACCTTGGTGAAGGTCTTGAAGAGTGCCGCGCGGTCGGCGGCCTCGAGAGCATCGCAGTAGGTGAGAGCCGCTTCGAGGACACCCGGCCCCGTCTCGGTGTGCAAGCCCTCGATGGGGAAGCGCATGGTCTGGCCGAGATCGAGCAGTTCGTGGTACAGACCCGCATGCACGGAGCTGCGCAGCACCGAGTAGCCGAAGGCGCCCGGGGTCATGGTCTTGAGCTGCCGGTAGCCCTTGTCGCGGACGGATTGCGGCGTCTCCTCGAACACGAAGAACTCGTATTCGGCCGCCGCGCTGACTGCATACCCGTGGGCTGCGGCCCGCTCCAGCACGCGCCGCAGGGTGCCGCGCGGGCAGACCGATTCGGCGCGCCCGGCAAATTCTCCGAGAAAGAATGTGGTTTTCGGCTCGAAGGGGATGTCGCGCCGGGTTTCGGGCAGGACCCGCACGGTGGCATCGGGGTAGGCGGTGTGCCAGCCGGTGAACCGGGTGTTGTCGTAGAGCTGGTCGTTCGAGTCCCAGCCGAGAATCACGTCGCAGAAGCCGAGATTCTTGTCGAGCGCCGAGAGGAATTTATCGCGGCTCAAATATTTGCCGCGCAAGATTCCATCGGTGTCGAAGACGCCGATCTTGACGTGCTCGATGCCGCGCTCGGTCAGAAAATTGCGAATTTGGATGTCCTGCTTCACCGTTCGCCACCTCGCGGGTTGGTTCAATCCAGCTCGAAATTGCAGTCCTTCAGCGGCACCAGGCGGGTCTTGTTGCGCAGCTTGTGGCCCAGGTACAGCAAGACGACGACGGGAATCATCAGATAGCCGGTGATGAAATCGAACCAGGAGAACACCGGCGTCTGGAAGACGCCGATGTTGGCGCCGAACAGCACGGTCACGAAGAGGATCAGCGCGAGCCAGGGGCCGTAGGGGAAGAACTTGGATTTGAATTTCAGATCGTCCAGGCTGCGGCCCTGCGCGACCCAGGCCTTGCGGAAGCGCAGGTGGCAGACGGCGATGCCCAGCCAGATGATGAAGCCGCTCAGGCTCGAGGCATTGTAGAAAATCTGGTAGATCTTGTGGTCGCCCACCGCGGTGGAGAAGAATGCCAGCGCGCTCACCAAGCCGGTGGCCAGCAGGGCCGGCACGGGCACCCCGCGCCGGTTGAGCTTGCCGAATAGTTTCGGCGCCTTGTTGCTGTGGGCCATGGCGTACAGCATGCGCGATGCCACGTACATGGAGGAGTTCCCGCAGGACAGAACCGAGGAGAGGATCACGGCGTTCATGAGATTGGCGGCGTAATAGCCGAAACGCGGCAGCTGCTGGAACACCATGGTGAAGGGCGAGAAGGCGATGTGACCCTCGTCGGCGTGCAACAGGTTGGGGTCGGTGTAGGCGATCACGGTGCCCACGACGAAGATCGAGCCGATGTAGAACAACAGGATGCGCCAGAACACGGTGCGGATCGCCTTGGGGACGTTCTGGCTCGGGTTGGTGGTTTCCGCCGCGGCAAGCCCGACGCCTTCCGTGCCCTGAAAAGAAAAGCCCGCCACCAGGAACACCGCCAGGGCTGAGGTGAACCCGCCGACGAAGGGCGCGCGGGTGCCGGTTGCGGGGTCGCTCAAGAACCAGTTGTGAAAGCCGCTGTTGTGATTGCCGATCATGCCGGTGATCATCAGTGCGCCGATCGCCAGGAAGATGATCACGGTGACGACTTTGATGCCGGCGAACCAGTATTCGGCTTCGGCATAGGCTCTGACCGACAGAAGATTCAGCGCCAGCAGCACCGCGAAGAAGCCCATGGCCCAGTGTGCCGAGTTCGAATGGGGAAACCAGAACTGCACGATGAGGGCGCCGGCGACCAGCTCGGCTGCCAGGGTGATGGCCCAGCTGAACCAATAGTTCCAACCCACGGCGAAAGCCAGAGACGGGTCGACGAAGCGCTCTGCATAGGCCTCGAAGGAGCCGGCGATGGGCAACTGCGTAGCCATCTCGCCTAAGGATTGCATCATGCAGTAGACCGCGATGCCCATGGTGGCGTAGGCCAGAAGCGCGCCGCCCGGGCCGGCTTGGGCGATCGCGCCGCCGCTGGCGAAGAACAGGCCGGTGCCGATCGCGCCGCCGATCGCAATCATGCTCAGTTGCCGGGTACCAATACCGCGCTCGAGGTGGCGCGGTTCGTTTGACGTCATGCGGATATTCCCTGGTGGGTGCGAGACGGCTACGGTGCCCGCCGCGCACAAAGACGTCAATTGTGCACCCAAAGGCCGTCAATAGTGGCGGTAACTCGCAGAGTACGGATTACCATCCATCGATGGGAGGATGGCCGTCCCTGCGCGGCGACCCAGGCGATGGCGACTTGCGCGACGCTGAGGTGCTTCGCGGCCGCCACTTTTCGCAGCGCCTCGACCAGTGCCAGATTGGCGTCGATGTTCGCGTCCTGGAATCGCGGAGAGCGCGTGCGGAAATCGCCCGCGCCGGCGCCGGAGAGGGTGCGCAGAGCCTCGCCGATCAACAGTTCGTTGTGTCCCATGCCGTAGAAGTCGCCGGTATCGAGCAGGGTGATTCCGGCGTCGACCGCCGCCTGCAAGGTCGCGAGACTTTCCCGGCGATCCGACGGGCCGTACATTCCGGACATGGCCATGCAGCCCAGTCCCAGGGCAGAGGCGTCGGGCCGGCCTTGCCGAGTTGCAAGCGCTTCATGGATTGAGTCATTTATAGAGTCCTATAGAAGAATGTGGTGTCGCAGAGGCCGCCCTGCGGGAGAAGCGCATAGCCGGGGATCACGCCGGCGCGCCGCCAGCCGAATCTGGCGTACAGCCGCTCGGCATCCCCGCTCGCGGTGTCGAGCACCAACAGTAATTTCCCGCAATCGCGTCCGACATTCTCGGCGGCGCGCAGCAATGCCGCTCCCACGCCCTGGCGCCGTGCCCGGCGGTGTACCAGCATCTTCGATAGATCGGCGCGGTGAGGCTGATTCTCCGGTTGATCGAGGATGAGCTGCACCGTGCCGACGGGGCCGTCGGCATCCTCCGCCACGAGCAGCGCGCGCTCTCCCCGACTCACGCCCGCGGCCACGCAGCGCCAATAATCCAGGGCCTTCGCCCTTGGCACGGGCGACATGAAGCTCACCGAGGCGCCGCCGTCCACGCAATCGATCAGCACGTCGGCGAGTCCCTGAACGCAGGCCTCGGACACCTCGTACAGGCGCTGAACGGCGTGCGCTTTGATCGCGGCCTTGATCGACACGGCATCTCTCCGGCGGTTCGCAAGCGGGGACGATAGCGTGAGAGTGCCGTGCAGGGAAAGTGGGGCGAGGGAGCGCGCCAATCGGTCGTTGCCATGCCGGCGGCGGGCGCCTACGCTGCGTTGCGCGGTGCTGCGTCAATTGCCGATGGGGGTCGAGGGGGCTTTCCCGCCGGCGTGTGGGCCTGTTGGCCTGTGGGCAGGTGCCTGATTCGGGACAAGCGAGGTGTTTTGGTGGACGGCGGCAATGCATTCATCGAATTGCGCGATCGCTTGCTGCGCGAGGGCCTCTCGCATCAACAGGCCTTGCATTCCTTTCGCTGGCCGGCTGTCGCGCACTTCAATTGGGCGCTGGACTACTTCGACAGGGTGGCGTCGGGCAATGACCGGCCGGCGCTGCGGGTGGTCGATGACGGCGGCCTGGATCAGGCCGTGAGTTTTGCCGCCCTGGCGCGCCGCTCGAATCAGGTCGCCAACTTTCTCGCCTCGCAAGGCGTGGGTCCGGGCGACCGGGTGCTCATCATGCTGGGCAATGTGGTGGCCCTGTGGGAAACCATGCTGGCCACCATCAAGCTGGGCGCGGTAATGATTCCGGCGACGCCCTTGCTGCAGCGGGCGGACCTTCAGGACCGCCTCGCGCGCGGCCACGTACGTGCCGTCGTCGCGGAGCGGGCGCTGGCCGGGCAGTTCGAGGGTTTGCGGGGCGCGCCCATTCGCATCGCGGTCGGCGGCACGGTGCCGGGCTGGATCGGGTACGAGCGCAGTCATGCGGCCGATGCGGCGTTCCGCGCCGCGGCGCCGACGCCGGCCGATGCGCTGATGCTGCTGTACTTCACTTCGGGGACCACGGCTAGCCCCAAGCTGGTGGCGCATTGCCAGATCTCCTACGCAGTGGGTCATCTGTCCACGGCTTATTGGATTGGGTTGCGCCGCGGCGATGTGCACCTGAATTTGAGCTCTCCCGGTTGGGCCAAGCACGCCTGGTCGTGCTTTTTCGCGCCATGGAATGCCGAGGCGACGGTGCTCGCGTATCAATTCGAGCGGTTCAGCGCCCGGGCGCTGCTGGATCAGCTGGTGCGCTGCCAAGTGACGACCTTCTGTGCGCCGCCGACCGTCTGGCGCATGCTCATTCAAGAAGACTTGCGCCGTTGGCCGGTGGCATTGCGCGAGGTGGTGGGCGCGGGCGAGCCCTTGAACCCGGAGGTCATCGAGCGAGTGAAAGCCGCCTGGGGACTGACGATCCGGGATGGCTTTGGGCAGACTGAGACCACGGCGCAGATCGGCAATCCACCCGGCCAGCGTTTGAAGCCGGGCTCCATGGGCCGGCCGCTGCCCGGCTACAGCGTCGCCCTGCTGGCCGCCGACGGCAGCGTGGGTGATGAGGGGGAGATTTGCCTCAATTTGCAGCAGCGTCCGGTCGGCCTCATGCAGGCGTACCTGGACGATCCGGACAAGACCGCGGAGGTCATGCGCGACGGCTATTACCACACCGGCGATGTGGCGAGCCGCGATGCCGACGGCTACTTGACCTATGTCGGCCGCCTCGACGATGTGTTCAAGTCCTCCGACTACCGCATCAGCCCCTTCGAACTCGAGAGCGTGCTGATCGAGCATCCGGCGGTGGCGGAAGCGGCCGTCGTGCCGAGCCCGGACCCCTTGCGGCTGGCGGTGCCCAAGGCCTTCATCGTGCTCATCGCCGGGGCGGCCGCCGATGCGGCGACGGCGCGCTCCATCCTGGACTACGTGCGCGGACGGGTCTCGCCCTTCAAGCGCATCCGGCGCCTAGAGTTTGCGGACTTGCCCAAAACAATTTCCGGGAAGATCCGCCGCGTCGAACTGCGCGCGGCGGAGAATGAGCGGACGGGCGGCGGCGTGCGCCGGGCCCGGGAGTTCTGGGAGGAGGATTTCGCGGATCTGCGGCCTACGCGAGACGAGACGAGGGACAGATGAGAAAGAGCGAGACCGTCAGCGGTGAATCCGCGCTGAGTTACGTGTCGGGCGTCAGCGATCGGCCGCTGCTGTTTCGCACCGTCGACGGCGTCCTGAAAGCCGCCGTGGGCGAGACGCCGGATCATGCGGCGCTCATCGTGCCGTTTCAATCGCGGCGGTTCACCTTCGCCGAATTCGACCGGGAGGTGGAGCGGGCTGCGCGCGGCATGCTCGCCTGCGGACTCAAACCGGGCGAGCGCATCGGCATCTGGGCGCCGAATTGCACGGAGTGGCTATTGACGATGTTCGGGGCGGCGCGCGCCGGGTTGGTGTTGGTGAACGTCAATCCTGCCTACCGCAGCACGGAGCTGCAGTTTGCGCTGCGCCTGGTCGGTTGCCGCGCGCTGGTGTTTGCGCCGCGCTTCAAGTCGAGCGATTACGCGGCCATGCTCAATTCCCTGATTCCCGAACTTCCCTCGGCCGTCCCCGGCCGGCTGGCGTGCGCGGCTTTCCCGGAACTTCGAGTGCTGGTGCAACTGGGCGCCGGACACTTGGCGGGCACGCTGTCGTTCGAGGATCTCATGGCCTGCGGAGAGGGCGCCGGCGGGGGCATGCCGGCGCTCATCGAGGAGCAGCAAGACCCAGACCGGATATTCAACATCCAGTTCACCAGCGGCACCACGGGCACCCCGAAGGGCGCGGCACTGACGCATTTCAACCTCGTCAACAACGGCTTCTTCGTCGGCGAGGGCCTGCGGCTCAGCGCCGCTGACCGGGTCTGTATCCCGGTGCCCTTGTATCACTGCTTCGGCATGGTGCTCGGGGTGCTGGCCGCCATGACACATGGCGCCGCGAGCGTGCTATCCGGCGATGGCTTCGAGCCCGCGGCGGTGCTCGAGACGGTGGCGGCGGAGCGCTGCACGGTATTGCACGGCGTGCCGACGATGTTCATTGCGGAACTGGATCACCCCCGGTTCGGCGAATTCGATCTGTCGTCGCTGCGCACCGGCATCATGGCCGGCTCGCCCTGTCCCATCGCCGTGATGCGCCGAGTCGTCGCCGAGATGCACATGCCCGAAGTGGCGATATGCTACGGCATGACGGAGACCAGCCCGGTCAGCTTCCAGACGCGGCCGGACGATCCTCTCGAGCTGCGCGTCGGCACCGTCGGGCGGGTACATCCCCACGTGCAGGTGAAGATCATCGACGCGGAGGGGCGCGTGACGCCGCGCGGTGTCGCCGGCGAGCTCTTGACTCGTGGCTACAGCGTCATGCGCGGCTATTGGGACGACGCCGAGCGCACGCGCGAGGCCATCGATGCGGGCGGCTGGATGCACACCGGGGATTTGGCGGTCATCGACGCGCAGGGATATTGCACCATCGTCGGCCGCGTGAAGGACATGATCATCCGCGGCGGCGAGAATGTGTACCCGCGGGAGATCGAGGAATTTCTCTATGGGCATCCGGCCGTGCTGGACGTCGCCGTGGTCGGGGTCCCGGATGCGAAGTACGGGGAGGCCGTCTGCGCCTGTATCCGCCTGCGCGGCGGCATGAACGCCACCGAGGAGGAGATCCGGGAGTTTTGCCGCGGCGCAAATTGCGCACTACAAGGTGCCGCGCTACGTGCGCTTCGTGGACGGCTTTCCGCTCACCATCACCGGCAAGGTGCAGAAGTTCCTGATCCGCGAGCAGTTGCGCTCGGAGCTGAGGCTCGCGAAGGATGATCACGCGTGATTGGGTGCTCAGACCACCCATGTGCGATCGTTGTGTGCGGTGACTTGATGACACTTCTATCATGCTGTGGATTCTGATCTCGTTGTTTTTCTTTTGGTGCGCTTTCCGCGAAATTCGCAGCAGCTTCGTCGCTCCGCCCGGCTTCAATCTGCCCATGCCGGTAACGAAATCCTACCTGGCTCTTGTGCTGGCACTGGCCGTGCTGTTTGCTTGGCCGACGGTTCATAGGTGGCATTTTCAACGGTTTTTGTCCGAGAAAGCCACCGAACTGGCTGACAACCATCGCGCCAAAGTGCATTGCAACACCATGTTCGACACGATGCTCGATTCTGAGATGCTCGCCTCCGGACACGCCAACCCCTTGACCGGCGAAATCGGCATCCAAAAACCGTGGTGCGACACCTTGATGTCTTATCTGGCTCATCCCAACCGGGCCACTGAACTGGAAATCGAGAGCTTGGACATATTCACTCACGAGAGCATGCACGTCCGTGGCGAGATGAACGAGGCACGAACCGAATGTGAGGCCGTGCAACGAAACTACCGCGCGGCCAAGCTACTCGGCGTTCCCGACGGGACGGCCAAGAGAAACGCTCTTGACTACTACAACATCGCCTACCAGCTGCGCGGGAAAATAGGCGGTATGCAGGGCGCGTATTATTCGGACCAGTGTGCCCCGGGGAAAGCCATGGACGAGCATTTGAGTGATTCGACTTGGGCGACACCATAGGCCCGGTGCGAGCCGGCGACGTTCGGCGCACGATGGTTATGGCCATGTTTTAGGAATCACGTAGACTTCTCTATTGCCCAATGACACATGAGACCTCCTCCATGCACATCGCCATACTGACGTTCGAGGGCTTTAACGAACTCGATTCGCTCGTCGCGTTTAGTATTCTTAATCGTGTCAAGCGTCCGGCATGGCGGGTTTCGATTGCGTGTCCTTCCTCGCGCGTACGATCGATGAATGGCGTAGTCATCGAGGCGCAACTTTCCCTGCGTGAAGCGAGGACCGCCGATGCCGTGATCATCGGTAGCGGCGTACATACCCGTGACGTGGTCAAGGATCAGTCGCTCATGGCTGATCTGCGGCTCGATCCGTCCCGGCAATTGCTGGGCGCCCAGTGTTCAGGGACGCTCGTATTGGCGAAGCTTGGACTTCTCGATGGCGTATCTGCCTGCACCGATGTGACAACCAAACCATGGGTAGAGGAAGTCGGCGTCACCGTTCTAAATCAGCCGTTCTTTGCAAAGGGCAACATCGCTACCGCCGGTGGGTGCCTGGCCTCGCAGTATCTTGCCGCCTGGGTAATCGCGAAGCTGGCGGATATCGACTCCGCACAGCGCGCTCTTAACTATGTCGCCCCGGTTGGCGAGAAGGACGAATACGTTTCTCGCGCGATGCGGAACATTACGCCGTATCTTGCGCAGGAACACGCGGCCGCCTAAAGAGTCGCCGCCTACCCTACTGTAATTTCATCAGCTAAATGCGTGGAGTCGTGCATGGCAGCCTATCTCATCGTAGATACCTTACTTGATGACGCCGATCTATATGAGGAATACAAATTGAAGGCCAGGCCCTTGATTGAAAAGTTCGGGGGCGAATATTTGGCCAGGGGTGGACGCATGACCCTTCGGGAGACGGATCTTTGGTCACCCACCCGACTCGTGTTGGTCAGGTTTTCGGACGTTGAAACCGCAAATCGGTGTCTCGACTCGTTCGAATATCAGCAAATCCTTCCGATCAGCAAGAAATCGGCCCGTAGAACAGCAGTTGTCTTGGAGGGCGAGTAAGAAGAGTGCTTTTCATTGTCCGTTACAATCACGCACTCGTTTGTTTCGGCGACGGCAGCGACGATCATGTCCAGGTCGCTTCTGGGTTTCCCGGCAGCGCGACCTTCAGCCATGAGACGAGCCCAGACCAATGCCGCCTTCTCGTCAAACGGCAATATCCTCCCTTTGAAAAGCGACTGCGGACCCTCCGGTCCGACAAACCACGCCTCCAATCGTTCGCGTTTTTTGCCCTTTGGTTTATCCAGTATGCCGCGCCGGATTTCAGCGACCGTCAGGGAGGAGATGAACAAGTCGCCATCGGATTGCATACCCATCCATTCCAATAGCCATTCGGACGGCTCCGGCTTCGTTATATTGCTGATGACGTTCGTGTCGAGAAGGTAGCGGGTCAAAGGTCAACCTTGCGGCCGGTTTCCCTGGAACGCACGAATTCGAGATCGGCACCTACAAGTGGCGATCGACGCAGCGCCGCAAGAATTCCGCCTCTCTTCGGCGGATCGCCCGAGATTGTGCGGCCGATAGCGGCTCGAATTCGGGCCGAATCTGGGCTGTCTTCCGCGAGTCGTCGTGCGACAGAGCGGATCAAGTCACGATCTGCATCGAGTCCGAGCACCTCACAAGAAGAATTTAGTGGGGAAAACGGCGGTTCTAACGCGGCATCTCAACGCCCATGTGCGACGCTGCAATACGCGGCGTATATCCCGACGGTCCTTATAATTTGCGCGATCGGTCTGTTTTTCAAAAGTCGGCGTGTTCACGGCGACTCGATCGCCTGGCCGCTCGCTACGGCCAGTTACGTCACATTGACTTCAATTGACAAGATTGCTTCGCATTAGAGAAAGAAAATCCTCAACGAAGGAGCGCTCAGTGATCGTGTCCTTCGTCATGGCCATGACCGTTGTCATGACCCTCGCCATGGCCATGACCGTTGTCATGACCCTCGCCTGGCCTGACCGTTGTCATGACCCTGACCATGATCATGACCGTCACCATGATCATGGCCCTCAGCATGATCGTGGCCGCCGTGCTCGTGCTGGTATCGCGGCACGTATTCGTTGTGGTACCAGTCATCGCGCACGAAGTAGACCCGCCGGCCGCAGGCGTTGTACTGCGCACAATGCTTGCTCCAGTGCTTCTCGTGCCCCGGCGGTACGTGCAGGTAGATCGGCGGGGCCGAGATGAATTCCGGCGCTTGCCGGACCACCACGGGCTGCGGATAGACCAATTGTGGCTGAGGAGAGTTGCCGATATTGATTTGGCCGAAGAATCCGGGCTGGCCGACAGTGACCGACACACCTACGTCGCCGGCCATTGCCGGGCCGGCGCAGATCCCAATTAGCACAGCAGCGAGAATTTTTGTCATCGTCATCGGTTGATCCTTTTATCTATGCCGGCGAGGCGAACCGCGGCTGCCGTCATTATCGCCTCAATCGTGTATGCATTCGCTCTGTCGCCCATATGCGACGCTAAGCTTGTTGCTGCTGAGCGCCAATACCAACGCCGACCGAATGCCGGCCGTTCGGCGCGCCGACTCACTATGCGACATTCTGAGATGGGATTACTTGACCCAGTTATCGTTTCTCCGTGTCTCGGTCAGCGGCGCTGCCCTCGAGCGCGACGGCGCGCCCGTTCTGACAAAGGCCGAAGCGCATCTATGGGCACAAATACGGCGCGGAAGTCATCAAGTTTTGCGGCACCGGTGGAGTGTTGTCGAAAACGGATACCGCCTTTCCACTCCAGGAGGGAACCGGCGCGCCGGAATGTGGTCCCGTAAGGAGCGCGACCTCCCGCGCCTCATCGCCATAAGGGACACTGCAAATGTCGCATCGAGAGTCTGGCAAAAAGCTCCTGCTCATTGGCGCTTCCCGCGGCCTTGGCCTCGCCTTGGCCGAGGAGTACATCAAGCGCGGCTGGCACGTTGTCGCCACGGAACGGGGCCGAGCGCCATCCAAGTTGCGAAGTCTTGTGAAGGATTCGGACGGCCGGCTCGAGACCGAAACCGTCGACATCAACCATCCTGATCAGGTGACAGCGCTGCGGGCGCGTCTGACGTCGAGAAAGTTCGACATGCTGTTCGTCAACGCCGGCGTCAAGAACGACGATCGTGAAACGATCGCCGACGTTGCAACCGACGAATTCATACGTGTGATGATCACCAATGCCCTAAGTCCCATGCGCGTCGTCGAGACCTTGCAGGATCTGGTACTTCCGAGTGGCACGATCGGGATCATGTCCTCCGGACAGGGCAGCATCGCCAACAATGAGAACGGCAACTTCGAGGTCTATCGTGGAAGCAAGGCGGCCCTCAACATGTTCATGCGCAGCTTCGCTGCCCGCCACGCCGGTGATCCGCGAACTCTGCTGCTCATGGCTCCGGGCTGGGTGCGGACGGATCTGGGCGGCCCCCAAGCGCGTCTGAGCATCGAGGAGAGCATACCGAACCTGGCGGATACCATGGATGCGCAGGCCGGAAAAGCAGGTCTTCAGTATCTGGATTACCTGGGCCGGAAGGTTCCGTGGTGAGCGCGAGCATGCGCATCGTCGCCGTCAATGGATGGCCGACGCCTGGAACGAATGATTTCAAGGCTATCAACCCGCCGGTGCTGGTCGACACGGGCAAGGAGAGGATCGCCGCTATGGGCCAGCGCAATATCCTCAGTCCTTGCATGGTCCCAGGACCACAGTCCGCATCTTCTTGCTCGGGCGGTTTAAGCTGCGGTGCAATGGCCGTCGCCGTAATCGACACGCCGGACCTTATTCGCTCCGTTCAAATCCCCATAGCTCGTCGCCGCTGCTGACTTCATCAGCACGTTCCCGCGGTTTCCTCCCTCGAGGATTGCCCAACCGCTGGCCATCGGACTCTGCAAGGTTGAATAGTTGCGCGCATGCGGGCAGGAGTCGGACAATCCTTAACGTTGGCGGTCCCGCGAGGTGTTAGGGAAATCACCTTACCAATAAGGAACGTACCGCGCATTCCGCTTTCCTTGATCGTTCTGGCTTGTCGCCTATCATGATGGCCACCGCCACCGCCACCGCCACCGCCACCGCCACCGCCACCGCCACCGCCACCGCCACCGCCACCGCTATGGTCATCAGGGGTGTGGGTAGGTGAGCACGGGTCTCCTGGAGGGGCGGCGCGCAGGTCAACACCCGGCACAACGACGCCAAGTTATCGAGGTGGGAGAAATTGGAGGATGGAGCCAATGCCAAGTCCATTGATTAATACGCGCGCGACAGTTACGGCATTGTAGGGAGCAGCTTCAGATAGCCAATTCCAAATAGAATTGATATCCACTGAGCGCCATGTTGACGGAGAGCCCGCCTTCGCGCGCCTCGTCACGGTGTAGGCGTGGGTTTCAGCGTTTTCACTTCAACCTTGTCGTTGCGGACGGCGTCCAGCATGCGGGCTGCGTTTTGGTCGGTCGGCACGCGTTGGGTGTAATTCTCGAGATTTTCCAACGCCTTGGCTTTGTCGCCCGCGAGCTGATAGCTCAGTCCCAACCAGTAATCTGCATTGACGGCCCCGAGGCTCTTCGCCTTCTCGAGGTACGGGATCCCCTCGCCACCCTTGGTCGTCGTGGCGAGGAACACGCCATATCGATAGTTGGCCTGTGGGTCGTTGGGGGTCAAACTCAGGAGCGTGGTGAACGCCGCAATCGCTTGCTGCGAAGAGTCGGGTACATCGAGGTTGTGGCCGAAGGCATGCAGGAGGGCCAGCCGCATGAGCAGCGGAGGGCTGTGCGAAATATCCGCGGACAGCGGATCGAGCAGGCTGGATATCGCCGACAGGTCGCGCTCGGCGCGTTGGCGATCCTCGGCGGATTCGAAATGCGGCGGGTAGGTCGACGCATGGCGTCCAAGGTCGTCCAGGATCTGGCTCAAATAGGCGATGTTGATGGTTGCGGAGTGCTTTCCCGGAGCGGCTTGCGTGACGGTGACCAGTTGCTTGATGTCGTAGTGGCCGTAGCTGCGCGCCAGCGCGATCAGCGCCTTCGACGCCGGCTCGGATGGGTGGGCTTCGATGTAGTCACTCACCACTTTGCGCACGAACTCATGCTGCCGCGCGTTGGCATTGAGAGACCAGAGCGCTGACGACACGCCGGTCAGTTCGCGCGCCTTGTCGACACCGCGCTTATCCGCGACCCACTGCAAATCAGCGCCGGTTCCGGCGGTCTTGGCGATGGCCAGAATGTCGTCGGCGTTGCCGTCCACGTTCGCCACGGCCGCGAACCGTGCCAGAATTTTCAAACAATAGCGCGGATCTCCGGCGGCGAAGCTCGCTCCCCACAGCATGTCGAACTCGGTGGGTCCGGTGGCGGCCAGGGCATCCAGGCCGGCGGGGACCTGGGTGAAGTCCGGCGCGGCGGCGCCTCGTGATTCTAGGCGCTCGGCGATCAACCGAGCCTTTGCGTCCTGGCCCGCGAGCCGCAGCGAGTACGCGACGATCTCGAGCATGGGCAGCGACAGGTCGGCGGGGACCAGCGTATCGATGTCGCCCGGATATTTCTGAAACGCCGCAGCGAGAAAGCCCATCAAAGGCGGCTGAGCAAAGGGCTTGCCCGACTGTGCGAGAGTATTGAAATACGCCATCAATTGAGCCAGCCGCGCGGCGCTCGGATTGCGGTAGAAATAGGTAACGTCGGCCTCTGAGACCGGGGCGGCTTGCTCGGCGCGCACCGGTGAAACGGCCGCGTCGAGCGGGACCATCGAGGCGGCTCCCGCGATGACGGACAGGGTGAGCGTGATTGCCTTGGCAAAGCGGAGCGGGCGCATGGGATTGGCTGCCATCTTCCTACGAATCGGCTTCCTGCGAAACGGTGCGATGCGTCTAATGTCCTTGGCCGGCATCAGATGCGGGGTTTCCCCGCTTTTTCGCGCCGACCTTGGCCTCGAATTTTTTCTTGTCGATGACGAATCTTTCATGCCGCCCCTGGCAGATCAAGTCCACTCCATCGTGGACGCTGACGGTGAAGGTGAGCTTCCTGCCCTCGACCGCGATCAATTCGACGGAGGCGGTGACTTCGAGGCCGGGCGGCGTCGCGGCCTCGTGGCTGACATCGATATGCGTGCCGACGCTTTGCTCCCGAGGCCAGTCCAGATGAGGGTTCACGGCCTTGATGCAGGCCCATTCGAGGAATCCCACCAGGAAGCCGGTGGCGAAGACTTCCGGCATCACGAGGAATTCCTCCGCCTCCGGATACAGCGCCGGAACCATCTTCGACGGCGGCAGAATGAATGTGTGACGGTAGCGGATGCCGGGCTTCAGCGTGTCCTTCATCGTATGCTCCTGCCGAATATTCAGGTGGCCGTGTCCTTCAGATACGTGGCCAGCCAGCGGTGCACCTCTTCATAGAAGTGGCGGCTGTCCTCCGGCTTGGTGATCCAGTGCCAGGCGTCGGGCCAGACGAGCAGACGGCTGGGGACGTGCATGCGCTGCAGGGTGCTCCAGTTCTCGAGCGTATTGCCGAAGGGCACGCGGAAGTCGCGCTCGCCGATGCTGAGCAGCATGGGCGTCTTCCACTGGGCGGCGTAGGTGATGGGGCTCTGCTCACGCCAGATGGGATTGCCTTCCCAGGGCGGACCGCCATTGGTCATTTCGCGTCCGTAGATACTGTCGCTGATGCCCCATTGAGTGGTCAGATCCACTTCGCCGGCGTGGCTGACGATGCACTTGTAACGCGTGGTGGTGGCTTCGATCCAGTTGGCCAGATGGCCGCCGTAACTGGCGCCCGCGGCGCACATTCTCGAGGCCGTCGATGAAGGTGTAGCGCTTGATGCGCCTCGTCGACCGCCTGGTTGATTTCATCGCCGGGCGTCTTCAAAGGATCGAGCTTGATGGCTTGCGCGAATTTCTCGCCGAAGCCCGTCGAGCCGGTGTAGTCGGTCATCAGGATCGACGTAGCCGGGGGCGGCCAGCAGGTGATAGTTCCAGCGCAGGCCGATCTGATCCGGGTTGCTGCTCGCCGCGTCCGCCGTGGATGAAGACCAGCAGGGGATATTTTTTCGCGGGATCGAAGGCCGGCGGCAGCACGATCATGTTGTGAATATTGCGGCCCTTGGCGCTGGTGAAATAGAAATGCTGCGGCGGCTGCCAATCGATGGCCGCCGCCGCGGCGGTGTCGATCTGGGTGAGATTGACGTGCGACGCGCCGGGCGGGATCGATGCGCACGATCTCCGCCGGACTGACGGAGCTGCCGTAGCTGGCGATCAAGGTAGGCTTGGCGGCCTTTTGCGGAATCTCGAGGGCGGTGTAGCCGCCGGTGGACGGGCGCGAGCACGAGGGCGGGCTTGCCGCCGTCGGTGGACACGCGGTAGAGATTCTCATTGGCGGCGTCCGGCACCAGCAGATAGACGAACTTGCCGTCTGGGGTCAGGGCATAGCGTGCCGTCTCGCGGTCGAAATCGCGGGTCACCAGGGTGGGCTCACCGCCGGCGGGCCACGCCAGCTTCTGCAGCCGAGCCAGACGATAGATCTCGGCATCTTCCGGCGTGTATTTGAAGAACAGCGCCTTGCCGTCACGGCTGAAGGTCGCCTCGGCATAATCGCCCGAGGCGGGGGTGATAATGCTCGGCTCCGCGCCGCCGTCCGCCGCCACCCGATACAGGTGATAGCCCACCTGGGCGAAGGCCGCGTTCCAGCGTTCGGTCGTGGCGGTGAACACGACCTCATGACCGTCCGGACTCCAAAGGGGCGCGAGGGTGACGCTGGTCTCGGTTTCCGTTCCGGAGAACCCCGGGGTCCGGGCCAGGGCGGTGGCCGAGAGAATGTCCTTAGGCGTGGAACCCGGCTCGAGGGACTGAACCAGGAGGGTGGGCTGGCGGTCATCCAGCCATTGATTCCAGAAGCGCACCGGAAAATGTTCGTACATCCGCACGTTGTATTTGCGCGCCTTGCGGTCCGCGGCAATCTTTTTGTTGGCCTCGTCGTTCGCGGCATTGGGATAGACCAGGGACTCGAACAGGATGGCCTTGCCGTCCGGCCGCCACTTGAGGATGCTTGGCGCCGGTGGAAATGCCGGTCAGGCGGCGCGCCTCGCCGCCTTCGGCCAGATTCAGAACGTAGATCTGCTCGACCTCGTCGCCTTCGCGCTTGGTCGAGAAGGCGATGGCGGCGCTGTCGGGAGACCAGGCGACATCGTCCTCCGCGGCCTTGGTGTTGGTCAGGCGGCGCGGCGGCTTGAGCCCGTCGGTGGGCACGAGCCAGAGGTCGCTGACGCTCTTGTCCGCATCGTAGGAGGGCTCGACGACGGAAAAGACCACCCACTTGCCGTCGGGGCTCACCGCGGGAGCGCCGACTCGCTTCATCATCCACAGGGCTTCGTGGGTAATCGGCTTGCGGGGCGGTGGCCTGGGCCGCCGCGACCATCGGGATCAGGAAACAGGCTGCAATGATGGTCGCGAAAAACTTGGAATGATTCATCGGGTCACGCTCCGCTGTGTTGATGTGGCCGGCAGTCTAACGGGTAAGGGGCACGCCGGTGAATAGGGGTGTCATGCAACGGCGCGCGCTAGTCGATATTGGAGTTAATAGCCTAATTGTAGGCGATTGCGAAGACGATGTTGGCGAGGCAGGCGTCCGCGAGGGGTGTCGGCGCAGCCTCCATCTTTATCCAGCGGCCTGAAGAAACGCTGCCTTTACTCTCTCGGCGCAGAGCGGTGCCCGGCGCAGGCGGATACCCGTGGCATCAAACACGGCGTTGGCGATGGCGGCGGCGACAGGCCGCGTTGCCGGTTCGCCGGCGCCCAGCGGCAACTCATCCGGATGGTCGATCAGAACGATGTCGATTTTTTCCGGTGCGTCCCTCATCTCGAGAATCGGATAGCTCATCCAGTCGACGCTCGTGACCGTGCTGCTCGGTCGAAGCGCACCTCCTCGAACAGTGCGCGGCTGGTGGCGTGGAGAATATTGCCTTCGATCACCCGCCGCAGATTGTCGGGGTTCACGATCAGGCCGCAATCATGTGCGACCGTCCAATGCCGCGGCCAGATGCGCCCGGTGCGCCGGTTCACCTCACCTCGGCGATCACTGCCACGCGCGTGTTCTTGCGCCGCGCGAAGGCGATGCCGCGGCCGGTGAGCACGTCAGCCGGCCGATTTGGCGACGCCGGCGAGCGGGAGCCACTGCGCCGTGCGCTCCGGGCGGGCGACCAGCCGGCCGCTTGGCCGCGGCTTGGATCACGGCGATGCCGCGCCGGTCCTTGAGGTATCGCAGGCGGAAGTCGACGGGATCGGTTCTCGTGGCGAAGGCCAGCTCGTCGATAAAGCTCTCGCTCGCGAAATTCAGCTGCGGTCCGAGCGGATCGCGCAAATGCGAAGTGCGCAGGGGCGAGGCGCGGTCGAGCAGCGCCGGCACGACCTCCCATCCCAAATCACGATTGGCGAAATCATAGCCCTCTTCCGGCGTGTCGAATGCATGTTTTGTCTTGACCGGCATGCCCGTCAGTTGGCCGGTCAAACTCTGAGTCGGATCGTCCGGGTGGGAGGCGATGTTTTCACGCGAGAAAGCCTTGCTCCGGTAGCTCAGGGCGACGACGTGGCCCGACGCGTCGAGTCCGGCGGAGACGTGATGCACGGAGGCCGGACCTTTCGGGTCCCAGGCGGTGCCATCGGCCCGCATGCCTTGCACACGCACCGGTTTGCCGACGGCTTTCGACAGATAGGCCGCATCCAGCGCGGCGTCGCCACCGTCGTTGCGGCCATAGGAGCCCGGGCCGCGCAGCCAGATGCCATGCACTTTTTCCGAGCGGCAGCTCGAGCAAGGCAGCCACGCCGTCGCGGACGTAATGCGGCTTCTGATCGCCGGTCCAAATGGTCGCGTGGTCCGCCCGCACATCCGCCAGCGCGCAGGCCGGTCCCATGCTGGCGTGCGACTGGAACGGCCAGTGATAAGTTGCGGACACGACTTTGCTGGCGCGGGCCAGCGCCGCCTCGGTATCGCCCACCGGCGCGGGCCCACCCTTGGCCACCGGCGTGGCTGCCTCGATGGCGTCGTAGAGGGCGTCGTGTGCCGGGAACGCGGCTGCGGGCGAGGACCACTCGACGCGCAATTCCCGCGCCGCTTTCACCGCGTTCCACTCCTTTTGCCGCCACGACGCCAAGCAAGCCATCGTGCCAAACGACCTGCACGTCCGGCAAATGCGATAGGGAGGCCTGATCCACCTTGACCGGCACGGCGCCGGCGGCGGGTGGGCGGATCATTCGACCGTGCAGCATGCCGGGAACTCGGATGTCGGTGTTGTATACCTCGCGTCCCAAGAGCTTGTCCCGGATATCCGCGCGCGGCACCGACTTGCCGACCACCCGGTACTGCGCGTGGTTTTTGAGCGGTGCCGTGCTCCCCACGAGCAACTCGTTGCCGATCTTCCCGTTCCACTGCAGTTGTACGTCGAAATACCGGCCGCCGATCAACTCGCCATAGGAGACCCGGCGCGCGATCGCACCACGTCGGACCGCGCCACGCACGGAGACGACGCCGTCCGTCACATCGAGTGTCTCGACCGGGCTCGCTCAGTTTTTCCGCGGCCAAGCCGAGTAAAATACTGCGTGCCTGCGCGGCGGCATTGCGCAAGGGTACACTGCCGAGCTCGAGCCCTGTGCTGCACTGGAGCGGGAGTGCGACCGGCTTGTCAAGGACATCGGACAAATTTGTCCAGCGCGTCGCGCGACGGATCTGCGCGATGTTCCCAAGCTTCATCACGAAGTTCTCGAGCCTCGTGACGCTGCAAGTTCGTACGGATGCGATCTAGGCATTGCAGAGTTGCAAATCGCTCCGCCGACATTTCAAACATGAACTACGCTGTGCAATATCAGCCAGGCAAACCGCAATATGCGCCGGCGTTTTTTCTCTCGATGCGGCATTCAAAATGATTAGGAAGATCTCGACCGCCGCGAACTGATTTGCGGCAATCGGCGCCCAATCGGGCGCAAATGATCACCAGCCCGGCACGTCCGCGATATTACTTGATTGCAAGATGCCGGCAGATGGCACGCTTGATGCTTGATTTCGATGGCCTGGGGGTTCGGGACATCGGACGCTTCCGCGGACATGCAAAAAGCGAGTGAGTCGTTGGGGGGAGGTAGATGTGGCGGCAGCATTCGATTAGATTGCTCTGCGCAGGTGTGTGCATGGCGATGTGTCTGGCAATCGTCCGCGCGGCCGATGCTCAAGCAGTCTCTCAATCGGACACTCAAGTGGAGCCCGCAGCCATTCAAGATATCGTCGTTACCGGCACGCGCATCAAGGCGCCGAATCTTTCGAACGACAGCCCGATCACGGTCGGCGCCGTCAACTTCCATCTACACCGCTTACGAAACGCTGGGCCGGATCTTGTTTCTGAGCCTCAACGCCAAGTTTTAAACACCCCGGGCCGATGAGCGCCGGCAGTCAGGCATTTTTTTTATAGGAGTATGCGATGAACCAATCTCAGAGGAATCGATGGCGGATGGCGGGCATTGCCGGGACCCTGGCGCTGCTCACCGGCTTGGGGACTGCGACGCAGGCGGAAAGCGTCATCGATGAATGGGCGACGGTCAAAGCGCCGCCGCCGCCGGAACTGAAGCCGGTCAGCATCGACCCCGCGTCGACCGCGCTGATCGTGATGGACATCAGCGCCCAGTCCTGCACCACCGAGCGCCGTCCACGATGCGTCGCGACGCTTCCGGCGGTTCACAAGCTGATTGCCGAAGCGCGTGCCAAGGGTGTGTTTGTCCTCTACACCCTCGCCGGCAAGAGCAAGAAAACGGACATCATCAAGGATGTGGCACCGGTCGACGCGGAGCAGGTCTTGTCGGGCGCCGGCCCCGACAAGTTCATCGGCATCGATCTGGACGGGATTCTCAAGGGTAAGAACATCAAGACGTTGATTGCGGTCGGAACCGCAGCGGAGGGGGCGGTGCTGCATACCGCCGCGGGCGCCGCGTTCCGAGGATATGAGGTGGTGGTGCCGGTGGACGGCATGTCCTCGACCAACATCTACGCCGAGCAGTACACCGCCTGGCATCTGGCCAACGCGCCACGCCTGGCCGATCACGTCAAGCTCACCAAAGTCGACATGATCAAATTTTAGGCCTTTGCATCCCGAGCGCCGGCCGGAATGTCCGGAGGCTGGGCCGTGTGGAGTTGAATAGGTACGATCAAATGCAACGAGCTTGGTTGTTCGCAGCGCCTGCCCGTACTGAATGGTGGTTGAAGGGTGCCGCCGGAGTCCTCGCGGTGCTCACGGGCTTGGGCGTGGCGCGGGCCGATACGCTTGCGGCATTGTCCGGGCAGGTCACGTCGATTGAAGAGGGCGCCATGGAAGGCGTCGTGGTCAGCGCCCGCAAGGATGGCTCGACGATCACGGTCAGTGTTGTGAGCGACAACAAGGGGCATTTTTCCTTCCCGGCCGCCAGGCTCGAGCCGGGCCATTACACGCTCAAGGTGCGCGCGGTCGGCTACGACGCGGAGGGCGCCCCGGCCGCGGAGGTCGCGGCGGGTCATGCAGCGACGGTCGATCTCGCGCTCGAGCCGACGAAGAACTTGTCCGACCAGCTTACCAATGCCGAATGGCTGCTCAGCATACCGGGCACCGAGGAGCAGAAGAAGTTCCTGCTCAACTGCACCGGCTGCCATACGCTCGAACGGATCGTGAAGTCGACCCACGACGCTGCCGGGTTCGCCCAGGTCATTCATCGGATGAGCGGCTATTACAACGGCAGCACGCCGACCCACCCGCAACGCCTCTATGGCGATTTCGTGCGGGATCGTACGCACGGCAGCGACGTCAAGAAGACGACGGAATGGCTCGCTAGCATCAATCTGAGCGCGCAATCGACTTGGAAATGGCCGCTCAAGACCCTGCCGCGGCTGACCGGCAAATCCACCCATGTGGTGATCACCGAATACGACCTGCCGGACTCCCTGGCCCAGCCCCACGATGTCGTGCTCGACCACGAGGGAAACATCTGGTTCTCCGATTTCGGTCAGATGTTCCTGGGCAAGCTCGATCCGGCCACCGGCAAGGTGTGGCGATATCCGGTCCCTGAGAACAAGAAGGGATTCCCGGTCGGCTCGCTCGATCTGGAAGTCGATAGTCACGACAATCTGTGGATGGGTGTGCAGTATCAGGCCGAGATCGTAAAATTCGATCAGAAGACCGCCCAATTTCGCGCCTGGCCGATTCCCAAGGAGTGGGACAGCGATGGCGCCCAGTTCGGGCATCTCGCGGTCGCCGGCACCGACACCGACAATAAGGTGTGGATCAAGAATTCCGACGGCACCGAGATCTATCGCCTCGATCTTGGCACCGACAAGATGGAGGACCTCGGCGCACCCAAGGACCCGGCGACCGGCAAGAAGCTCGGCACCTACGGCTTGTTTGCCGACGCGCAAAACAATGTCTATCTGCTCAACTTCGCGGGCGGCAATATCGGCAGGATCGACGCCAAGACCAAGGTGCTGACCCTCTACCCGACACCCACACCCAACTCGCATCCGCGGCGCGGACGCGTGGATGCCCAAGGCCGGCTGTGGTTTGGCGAATATTTGGGCAATGCCATCGGCATGCTCGATCCCAAGCTCGGAACCATCGAGGAGTGGAAGGTGCCGACGCCGTGGAGTTCATCCTATGACGCCGCCGCCGACCGCTACGGATATGCGTGGACCGGCTCCATGTCGACCGACCGCGTGTCGCGCCTCGACATCGGCAGCGGCCAATACACGGAATATCAGCTGCCACGCCCGACCAATATCCGACGGGTTTCCATCGACGACAGTAGAAACCCGAGCACACTTTGGGTCGGCAACAATCACGGCGCTTCGATCGTCAAAATCGAGCCGCTCGACTAGCAGACTGCACGGCAACCATTGCACAGCTGCAAAATCGGTCGGCCGGCGGTTTCAAGCATGAACGGTGCACGTCGCAACATTCGAACGTTCTGCCGCATCAACTCTGCGTTTTCAGGCCGCCGGTGCTTTGAATTCTTCCGGATCGCATTCGGTTAGCGGATGGCACGCTTCATGCTGTTCACTCCTGGATTACAAGTCGGGTAACGATGGGCCTTCGGGTGAGCGAGGAAAAATAGTGAACTATCGGGAAGAATTCATGATGCTCCGGCGGTTTTCAATGGCGTTGATCGGTGCTGCCGCGCTCATCGCGTCGTGCCCCGCGCTGGTTCGGGCCGCAGACGCGTCGACGGATGTGCCGGCAGCTGCGCCGACGGAGCAGCCCGCAAGTCTGGAGGCGGTGGTCATCACCGGAACCCGCATCAAGGCGCCGAATCTTGCCAGCGAGAGTCCCATCACGGCGGTCAGCGACATAGAAATCAAGGATCAGGGCGCGACCAACATCGAGAATGTGCTGGACGAGATGCCGCAATTTCATACGGGCCAAAGCGACACCACGTCCAACAACTCGACCGGTGTCGCCAATCTGAATTTGCGCGGCTGGGCCCGACCCGCACGCTGGTGCTGATCGACGGTCTGCGTCTCGGCCCCGGTGATCCACAAAGCGCTCAAGGTGCCGCTGCCGACGTCAACTTCATTCCGGCCGCGTTGATCAGCGGCGTGGATGTGCTCACCGGTGGCGCTTCGGCGGTTTACGGCTCGGATGCCATCGCCGGTGTCGTCAACTTTCATCTGATCCGCGATTTCGAGGGTGTCCAGATCACCGCAGACCTTGAACGGCGACCAGCACACGCAGAGCGGTACGCTGGACCCGGTGCTGCAAGCCGCTCCCTATCCGACTCCGGTGACCATTCCGGGCAACCAGTTCGACGGTTTCATTGGCGACACCACTGTGGTGATCGGTACCAATACCGCCGACGATCGCGGCAATGTCACCATGTACGTCGAATACCGCAATACCGACCCCGTGTTGGATGCGATCACGTGATTTCCAGGGCTGCTCTACCACGCTCAACAAAGCGCAAACATGGGCTCGTATGCAGCGGCTCCTCGAACGGTCTCTACGGCAATTTCCAATACCAATGGCGGCCAGTCCCTGGCCCTCAATCCCAACGGCTCTGCCACCTTCGTGCCTTTTACCTCGAGTCTGAAATACAACAACAACGCCGAGCCTGTATCTGCAGCGTGAAGATGAGCGTGCCTCACTCGGTGCGATCGGCCATCAGCAGATCAATCCTTCGGTCGACGTCTACGCCGAAGTCATGTTCATGCAAGACAAGACCGCGGCCCAAGTCGCCCCCGGCGGGCTTGGCCGAGCGGGGCAGGTCCGACCGGCTTTCTGCAGGTTCCCTGCAACAACCAATTTCTTCTCGGCGGCGCAGGAAGCCGTCTATCTGCCAGAATGCCGCCGGCACCCCGCTACCCGTCTATCAGGCGAATGGCCAGCCCAATGTCGCCACCATTTTGATGCCGGGCTTGCGGATCGCCGGATATCCGCGGGTGGATAATCTGGAGCATACCGATTATCGAGTCGTCGTCGGAGCGCGCGGCGACCTGGACTCCGCACCTGGAGCTACGATGTCTCGGGAACCTACTGGGACTCGCTCCTTTCCGAACACTATCTCAACGACGTCTCTTTCACGAAGGTGCAGAACGCCATCGACGGATGCACGGCCCCGGGGAATACCGGTTGCGTGCCGCTGAACATCTTTCAGTATGGCGGGATAACGCCCGCCCAGTTCGGTTACGTCACGACTCCGGGACTGAAGACCGGCAACTCGAGCGAATCGACGCATCAATGCCAACGTGTCCGGCAATTTCGGCGCCATGGGCGGCACCAGTCCGTGGGCGAAGAATCCGGTGGCGACGTCGCTCGGCGTGTCCTACCGCCGCGATCACGTTGAGCTTTCTGCCGGACTACGAGTTGCAGACGAATGATCTGATCGGTCAAGGCACCTTTTTCTCGCCGGTGTCGGGCGCAGAAAGCGTGAAGGAAGAATATCTCGAGTTGCGCGTTCCCTTGGTCGAGGACAAGCCGTTCGCTCGAAGCCGATCGATCTGGATCTGGCGGCACGTCATTCCGACTACAACGTCGACAGTGCCAGCAACGGCATTTCCACCAATACGTTCAAGATCGCGATGGACTACTGCGCCGACCGGGACATCCGCTTTCGCAGCAGCTATAATCGCGCCGCGCGGGCGCCCAATCTGTATGAATTGTTCCTGCCGACCACCGTGACCTCAGACACCGGCTATGACGACCCCTGCTCAGGCGCCGCGCCGGCCGCCAGTTTCGCGGCTTGCGCCAAAACCGGTGTCACGGCTGCGGAATACGGGAAAATTCCAGGTTGCCCGTCCAATAATTGCGGTGCCCTGCTGGGCGGCAATACCGCCCTTCAGCCGGAAGTGGCCGACACCTTGATCTTTTGGCTTCAACTTCACGCCGACCTTCCTGCGCGGATTCAACGCGTCCATCGATTATTGGGACGTGCGGATCAAGAACTACGTCACCAACCTGTCCGGCGCCGAGATCGTCGATGGCTGCTTGCTGCAAGGCAATGACAGCCTGTGCAGCTTGATCCATCGCGGCGCCGGCATCGGCCAGCTCTTCGGCACCAATGGATGCGCCGTGGAGAAATCCCAATTCGGTGAATTGCGCAATCGCGGCATCGACGTCGAGTGAATTACCGCAGGCCGCTGGCGGATCTGGGCTTCCCGACGTGGGCTCGCTCTCAGCGTCAGGATTACCGGCAGCTAGCTGCTCGAACAGTCGGTCTCCACCACGGTCTCCTACAATTGCGCGGGCCTGTATGGCCCGACCTGCAGTTCGGGCGGCGATCCGGGTCCTAATTTCACATGGCGCCACAACGCGCGCCTCACCTGGGCCAGTCGCCGTGGGATGTCGATCTGTCGGTCAACTGGCGTTATCTGTCCGCGGTCAAGCTCGACCTCAACAGCTCGCAGCCGGCCCTCAACGCCGGCAGTTACGACGCGTACGATGCGGTGATCCCGTCCTACAGCTACCTCGATGTCTCCGCGACGTGGCGGCTGTGCGAAGAATTACACGTTTCGCGCCGGCGTGAACAATATCCTCGATAAGGATCCGCCGATCAACAGCGATTTGGCGATTTATGGCGTCAATGGCGGCTGCGAACGGCAACGTCTATACCGGCACCTACGACTCGCTGGGCCGGGTGATTTTCGCCAGCTTCAACGCCAAATTTTAGGGCGGACGCCGATGAAATCACCCTGGCTCCAGTCCGTCAGCCGGTCCGGAAATCGGTTCTTGAATTGCGGTGCAGGCATTTTTCGAATTGGAGCAAGCGATGAAACAGGCAGAGCGGAATAATCGGCGGTTGATGAGCATTGCGGGAGTACTCGCAGCGATCATGGGTTTGGTCATCCCGGCGGCGCAGGCCGATACGCGTCCTGCCTTGTCCGGGCAGGTCAGCTCGGCAAAAGAAGGACCGATGGAAGGGGTGCTGGTCAGCGCCAAGCAGACCGGTTCGACCATCACGATCAGTGTCGTCAGCGACGAGAAGGGACATTTCAGCTTTCCGGCGTCGAAAATCGGTCCGGGCGACTACGCCCTTCGGATCCGGGCCATCGGCTATGACCTGGAAGGCCCGGCCAAGGCAACCGTGCCCCGGGGGAAATCGGCCACCGTCGACCTGAAGCTCCGTTCGGTCGATGACATCTCGAGCCAGATGACTTCGGCCGAATGGATCGCCAGCGTTCCCGGCACCGAAGACCAGAAGAAATTTCTCTATAACTGCACGACCTGCCACAGCGTGGAGCGCATCGTGAAGTCGAGTCACGACGCGAATGACTTCAGCACCAACGTGTTGGAGCGCATGCGCGGGTATGCAAATTCCGCGTGGGATTTGCAGCCGCAGCGACGGGTGGTGCCGCGCGGGCTGCAGCGCAACTTCGGTACGGACGCTCCGAAGATCTCCGGCTATCTGGCCAGCATCAACCTGAGCGACGACCGGCAAGCTGGAGCTACCCGCTCAAGACGCTGCCGCGGCCGAAAGGCCGGGCGACCCATGTCATCTATACCGAGTATGACGTTCCGCGCCCCATGACCCAGCCCCATGACGTGGTTCTCGACGACTCGGGCACGATCTGGTTCACCGAATTCGGCGAACAATTTCTCGGGCGCATGGATCCGAAGACCGGCAAGGTCAAGGAATATCCCATACCGACATTGCGCCCGAAGCAGCCGACCGGCGCCCTCGATCTGGAAACGGACGAGGCGGGAAATTTTTGGATCTCGCTGCAGAACCAAGGCGGCATTGCCAAATTCGACAAGAAGACCGGCCAGTTCACCATGTACCCGGTTCCCGCTCAGTACCTCACCGATGAGACGCAGGAATCCATGGTCGGCCCGCAGCACCTGGAGCGTGGACGATAAGGTGTGGCTGAACGACACCTCCATTCCCGGGTTGTACCGGATCGATCTGAAGACGGGAAAATGGGAGCGGTGGGCGCCTTACAAGAGGCAGAGCAGCGGGGGCGATGAACTCGCGATGACCGAGCCGCACTCGGTCTATGGCATTTACGCCGACGCGCAGAACAATATTTTCTTCTGTGATTTCGGCGGCGAAAACATCGGCAAGATCGACGCCAAGACCGGCAAGGTCACCTTGTTCCCCACGCCGACGCGCAAATCCAGGCCGCGACGCGGGCGCATGGATGCCGACGGCACCTCTGGTTCGCCGAATGGCACGGCGACAAGCTGGCGATGTTCGACACGAAGACCGAGAAGTTTCAGGAATGGGCGATTGCCCACGCCGTACATGGCGCCTTATGACGTCGTCAACGACAAGAACGGCGAGCTGTGGAGCGGCGGCATGAACACCGATCGGATCCTGCGGATGAATCCGGCGTCAGGCGAAAATGTCGAATACCTGCTGCCCAAGTTCACCAATATCCGCCGCGTGTTCATCGACAACACGACACCTCGCCCTACCTTCTGGGTCGGCAACAATCATGGTGCCTCGATCGTCAAGATCGAGACGCTCGACTGAGCGTGCGGCGTTGACCGGCATGGCAGCCCGGGCGAAACATCATTTCAGAGATGCAAATCGCCCGGGCTGATCGTGAACGTTGCGCAATGCATATCAGCCAAGAAAGTGCAAAGGGCAGCGCCGGCGCTCGCCCAATTCCGCATTCAAGATGATTCGATGATTCTAGTCCGCCGGGAACCTGGATGCGGCCGGCTTGCAGCTTGCGAGCGAGGACGCTGCCGGGCGGCCGCGGTTTTGCCGTGCGGCGCCCCTCGTTGCATTGTGCCAGCCATGCCGCTGCAGCAGCCGATAGATGGTCGAATCCGGCACGGAACGGCCTAACAGGGTTTCGTAAGCCCGCCAAATCGATTTGACCGCGATTGCCCGCCCATCCCGGAGTTGATTCTCGAACGTATTCAGGAATTTCTTCTCCTCGGCAAAGGAGAGGTTTTGCCGTCTACGGCCGCCCCAGTGAGCGTGCAGTGCCTGTCTCGTCCGGAGGCGTCGTCTTGAGCCAGCGCCGCAGCCGGCCCACCGTGGGGACCGAGCAACCCATCATGTCGGCCGTCTGCCGCAACGACAAGCCATAGTCGCTGACGAACAATACCGACTGTGCGGCGCGCAGCTCCGCCGCAGTGGCCGCATGCTTCAGCAGCAGCCGTGCCCGACGCACCGCCTCGCGATGGCTCCCCGATCGATCGCTCATGTTCGCAGCTCCTCGCCCTGAGGCCGTGATTCTATCAGTTTGATTGCAGGACTGCGGCGGATGGCACGCTAGATGCTTCAGCACGCAAGGCCGTTGGGATCCGAGACATCGGATGCTTGCGGAAGAAAGCTACAACAACGAATCGTCGAGAGGGGAATCTATATATGCTCAGGCAGCTTTCGATCGGACTGGTCATCGTCGGTGCGTTCATCGCAGCGTATCCGGCGCCGGCCGCGGCCGCAGATGCGCCAACAGACCAGCCCGCAACTCTGGAGGCAGTGGTCATCACCGGAACCCGCATCCGGGCGCCGAATCTGGCCAGTGAAAGCCCCGTCACGGCGGTGAGCGACGAAGAAATCAAGGACGAGGGCGCCACCAATATCGAGAATGTGCTGAACGAGCTGCCGCAATTTCATGTCGGCCAAAGCAACACCACGTCGAACAACGCGACCGGTGTCGCCAATCTGAATTTGCGCGGTTTGGGACCGACCCGCACGCTGGTTCTGATCGACGGCCGCCGTCTCGGGCCCGGCGACCCCCAAAGCGCGCAGGGTGCCGCGGCCGACGTCAACTTCATTCCGGCCGCGTTGGTCACCGGCGTGGACGTGCTGACCGGCGGTGCGTCGGCGGTGTACGGCTCGGACGCCATCGCCGGCGTGGTGAATTTTCATCTGGTCCGTGATTTCGAAGGAGTTCAGATCACGCAGACCTTCAACGAAGCCCAGCACACGCAGAGCGGTACGCTCGATCCGGTGCTGCAGGCCGCGACGTATCCGATTCCGGTGGCCATCCCCGGCAATCAGCTGGACGGCCTGGTCAGCGATACCACGTTGGTGGTGGGCACCAATACCGCGGACAACCGCGGCAATGTCACCATGTATGCCGAATTCCGCAACACCCAGCCGGTGTTGGATGGATCGCGCGACTTCGAGGGCTGCGCCGCCTCGCTCAACAAAGCGCAAACAGGGTTGTTCTGCAACGGGACCTCGAACGGTCTCTATGGTAATTTCAATACCAATGACGGCCAGCAGCTGGCACTCAATCCCAACGGGACCGCCACCTTCGTGCCCTTCAACAGTAGTCTAAAGTACAGCAACACGCCGAGCCTCTATTTGCAGCGCGAAGACGAGCGTGCATCGCTCGGCGCGATCGGCCATCAGCAGATCAATCCCTCGGTCGACATCTATACCGAAGTGATGTTCATGCAAGACAAGACCGCGGCCCAGGTGGCCCCCGGGGGATTGCAGAGCGGACAAGGTCCGACCGGCTTTTTGCAGATCCCCTGCAACAACCAGTTCATGTCGGCGGCTCAGGCGGCGGTGATCTGCGAGAACGCCGCCGGCAACCCGATGCCCATTTACCAGGCCAACGGCCAGCCCAACGTCGCGAACATTCTGATGCCCGGCTTGCGCATCGCCGGTTATCCGCGCGTGGATAATCTGGAGCACACCGATTGGCGGGCGGTGGTCGGGGCGCGCGGCGACATCGCCTCCTCCTCCTGGCACTACGATGTCTCGGGCACCTACTGGGACTCGCTCCTGTCCGAGGATTTTCTCAACGACGTGTCTTTCACCAAGGTGCAGAACGCCGTCAATGGATGCACCGCGCCGGGAAATCCCGGGTGCGTGCCGCTCAACATCTTTCAGTATGGCGGGATCACTCCCGCCCAGTTCGGCTACATCACGACCCCGGGGCTCAAGACCGGCGACTCGCGCGAATCGACCATCGACGCCAACGTGTCGGGCGACTTCGGCTCCATCGGCGGTACCAGCCCGTTGGCCAGGAATCCGCTGGCGGCGGCATTCGGAGTCTCCTACCGCCGCGACCAGCTGAGCTTTCTGCCGGACTACGAGTTGCAGACCAATGATCTGCTCGGCCAAGGCACCTTTTTCCCGCCGGTGTCGGGCGGTGAAGACGTAAAGGAAGAATATGTCGAGCTGCGCCTGCCCCTGATCGAGGACAAGCCGTTCGTCGAAGCGATCGATCTGGATCTCGCGGCGCGCCATTCGGCCTACCACGTCGACAGCGCCAGCAACGACATTTCCACCAATACGTTCAAGATCGCGATGGACTACTCGCCGACCAGCGATATCCGCTTCCGCGGCGGCTATAACCGCGCCGCGCGGGCGCCCAACCTGTATGAATTGTTCCAGCCGACCACACTGACGTCGGACACCGGTTACGACGACCCTTGTTCGGGCGCCACGCCGGTCGCGAGTCTCGCGACCTGCGCCAAGACCGGGGTCACGGCGGCGCAATACGGAAAAATTCCGGACTGCCCCTCCAATAATTGCGGCGCCCTGTTGGGCGGCAACACCGCCCTTCAACCGGAAGTGGCCGACACCATATCTTTCGGCTTCGTCCTCACGCCCTCTTTCCTGCGCGGATTCAGCGCCTCGGTCGATTACTGGGACGTGAAGATCAAGAATTACGTCACCAACCTATCGGGTGCCGAGATCGTCGACGGCTGCCTGCTGCAAGGCAATAACAGCCTGTGCAGCTTGATCCATCGCGGCGCCGGCATCGGCCAGCTGTTCGGCACGAATGGATACGTCGTCGAGACCAATACCAATTTCGGCGAATTGCACAATCGCGGAATCGATGTCGATGTGAATTTCCGCCGGCCGCTGGCGGATCTCGGTCTGCCCGATGTGGGCTCGCTCTCCTTCAGTTTGACCGGCAGCTATCTGATCGAACAGTCGGTTGCCACCACGGTCTCCTACAATTGCGTGGGCCTGTATGGCCCGATTTGCAGCTCAGGCGGCGATCCGGGCCCCAATTTCGCATGGCGCCACAATGCGCGCCTCACCTGGTCCACGCCGTGGGATGTCGACCTGTCGATCAACTGGCGTTATCTGTCCGCGGTCAAACTCGATTTCAACAATTCGCAGCCGGCCCTCAACGGCGGCAGTTACGACGCATACGATGCGGTCATCCCGTCTTACAGCTACATGGATGTCGCGCTGACCTGGCGGCTGGCGAAGAAGTACACGTTTCGCGCCGGCGTGAACAACATCCTGGACAAGGATCCGCCGATCAACAGCGACTTGGCGATCTATGGCGTCAATGGCGGCTCGAACGGCAACGTCTATACCGGCACCTACGACTCGCTGGGCCGGGTGATTTTCGCCAGCATAAACGCCAAGTTCTAGGGCGGGACGCTATTTCAGATATGCAAATCCGATGCTCGCGCCGCGGTATTCATGCTTTAGGCGTGGAACTTGCTACCATTGCCCCGGGGGTCTTGGCGTCGAGCGGGACCGCTCGGAGTTGAGAAGGGAGCGGAGCTTGTGCGGCGAACACAGCGGATGGCAGATTATGCCTATCATAAAACCAATTCTACAACAGGGACATTGATCGACATGGCGGGCCGAGCTAAACATGCTGACGATGGAGGAACCAGGCTTTCCTCCGTCGCCAATGCGATCCTCCTGATGAAGACCTTTTCGGACGAGCAGAGCGAGCTGGGAATCAGCGCCCTGGCGGAGCGGCTGGGATTGGCGAAAAGCACCGTGCATCGCCTGGCCTCGACGCTGGTCGAGGCGGGAATGCTCGAGCAGAACAAGGAAACCGGCAAGTACCGTCTGGGGTTGGCGGTGTTCGAACTCGGCTCGCTGGTTCGGCGCAAGATCGACATCTCCCTGGAAGCCAAGCCGTGGCTGATGACGCTGCGCGAGCAAACCGGCGAGACTGTCGACCTGTCGATTCTCGACCATGGCGGCGTCGTGTGCGTCAACTTCCTGGAGAGCAAGAAAGTCAATCGCATCAGCTCAGGCATCGGTTTGCGCAAGCCGGTGCATTGCACGGCGGAGGGCAAGGCGCTGATCGCGTTTCAGCCGCCGCTGATCATCGAGCGGCTCATCAGCGCGGGTCTCGAGCGGCGTACGCCGCGGACGATGATCGATCCGGCGGTGCTGCACGACGAACTCGCCAAGATCCGGACGCGCGGCTATGCGACCGATGATGAAGAATACGAACTCGGCGTGCGCAGCATCGCCTCGCCCATCAGGGACGACAGCGGCAATTCAGTCGCCGCCGTCGGTGTCACGGGTCCGACCCAGCGTCTGACCAAAAATCGGCTGCGGGCCCTCGCCGTCCACGTCAATGCTGCGGCCCAAGCGATCTCGCTGCGCCTCGGCGACCGGTCAAGAGTGCTCTGACTCCGATCGGGTGAGCAGCTCGGCTGAGCGGTGCGGCCGAGCCGCGCTGCCGAGCCGCGCTGCCGAGCCGCACTGTCGTGCCGCGCAACGATGCGCACGGCAAACAAAATCCTGCAAATCAATCGCCAAGCGGCGCGACGTCCGCCGCCGCCCGCCCGCGATTGACAAGCATTCGCGGCGCTGCTACAACTATGTTCAACATAAAGGAAAACAGTTCTACATATAGGAACGGTGGATTCCGGGGGTCGAAAGCAGAAATGCCGCAACACAGGCTGTAGCAAGAGGTAAGCACGGACCATGCTCGAGGATATGAGCTTGATACCGGCGCCGGCGCTGCCTGTCGCGGATCTCCCTGTTCAGAGGAGTGCGTTCGTTGGCTGTACATCGTGACCGAGTCTTGGAAAACGTCGCGCTGGAAGGGGGGTCCTTACAGGACGGTATGTCGGCGATTCTGCCGGTCTTAGCCCGCCTATGCAGCGGCGAGATCGTCATTGCCGACGGCAATGGGTGCTGCCTGCGCCGCGTCGATCGCAACGGCACCGTTTTCTCGGCACGCGTAGGACATGCGAGCGCCGTCGCCCGCGCAGTGTCCCGCAGCGGCCGGGCGGAGTGGGAAGAGGACGAGACCACGGGCGCTCTGCGCGTGGCCTTTCCGGTCGGCGACCGGATCCTAGAAATCGTTCAGAGCCCCGATTCCAAGTCGGCCGCGCAGGCGGTGCGCCTCGGAACGCTTTCCGAATTCGGCTTCGGCACGCTTGCCGCGAAATATTGCTGGGACGACATCATCGGTCACGGCCCCGCCATTACCAGAGCCATCGGGCGAGGAGAGGCTGCGGCGCGCTGCAATGCGCCCGTATTCCTGATCGGCGAGAGCGGAACCGGCAAGGAGTTGTTCGCCCAGGCAATCCACAACGCGTCGGCGCGCCGCGGCGGCCCGTTCATCGCCATCAATTGTTCCGCACTCCCCGACGGCCTGGTGGACAGCATGTTGTTCGGCTACATGGACGGGACTTTCACCGGTGGACGCAAAGGCGGCCGCTCGGGCGTATTCGAGCAGGCCAACGGCGGTACGCTCCTGCTCGACGAAATCACCGAGATCGACGTCGAGATCCAGGCAAAGCTGCTGCGCGTCATCCAAGAGCGCGAAGTCTGCCGGATCGGATCGGTCAGGCCGATTCCCATCGATATCCGCATCATCGTGACCTCGAACCGGGATTTGCACCGCCACATGCGTGAGGGCCTCTTTCGCGAAGACCTTTATTACCGCTTGAACGTCATCGATATTCAACTGCCGCCGCTGCGCGACCGCCGGGAGGATATTCCGGCGATCGTGAACAGCATGATCGGCGTCTTGGGCCAGACCGGAGGCCATTCGAACTGCAAGCTTCATCCGGAAGCGTTGGACTGGCTGATCAAGCAGCCGTGGCCGGGGAATATCCGCGAATTGCGCAACGTGTTGGAGCGCGCCATCAATCTTGCCGAGGGCGACACTCTTCTTCTGCATCATTTCGCCGGAGCGGATGAGGTTGCCGGTCAAACCCATCGCGCCCCGGAACGGATCGTGGGCAATCACTTATGCCATCGGGTGGCCCATGCAGAGGAAGCGTCCATTCGCGACGCCTTGAATCGCAACAGTGGTCACCGCGGCAAGACCGCCGCCGAGCTCGGCATCAGCGTGACGACGTTGTGGCGGCGGATGCGGCGGATCAGCAACGCCCCCAGCTTTGCCGTCATCGAAAACCCCACGATGAACATTCCGGCCGCCTGAGGCGCGCGCTCAGCAATAAAAGGACGAACAGTTGCCGGCCGAAACGCAGATATCCCAGGCCCAGCTCGTTGCACTGTGTGCCGCGGACGAGGTCGAGCCCGATACACCGGTCCGAGTGGTGCTGGACAACGTGGCTTATGCGGTGTTCAGCGTGGACGGACAGTTCTATGTCACTCAGGATCCCTGTACGCACGGTCCCGGATCTCTCGCCGAAGGCTTCGTGATGGGAACCGAGATCGAATGTCCATTCCATCAGGGACGCTTCGACATCCGCACGGGCCAGGCGACAGCCGCGCCGTGCACCCTGGCCTTGCGGACCTGGACCGTGCATGCCATCGACGGGCAGCTGCGCATCGATCCGGCCGAGCGTCGTGGAGCCCCGGACGGGAGCGCGCCTGCATGAATGAATCACGCGCACAGCAGCCGGACGCCGGCGTGGTGATCATCGGTTGCGGCCAGGCCGGCGGCCGTGCCGCCGAGGCCTTGCGCCTGGGCGGCCATGGCGGACCGATCACGATGATCGGCGACGAATCCCATCCGCCCTATGAGCGGCCGGCGCTGTCGAAAGGATTTCTCAACGACGCGAATCCGGAGCAGATTGCCTGGGTGCGGCCTTCGGCCTGGTATGCAGACACCGGCATCACGCTGCTGCCCGGCCGCAGGGCCGTGCGTATCGACCGGGCGCACGCTGCGGTCGAGCTCGATGACCGCTCGCGGATTGCTTATCAGAATCTGATTCTGACGACCGGGACGCGTCCGCGCTCGCTCGTCCTGGACGGCGCCGACCACCCGAGGTTGAGTTATTTACGGACCATCGAGGACAGCCGGCGCCTGCAGCGTAGCTTGGCTGCGGGCGCGCACATCGTCGTTATCGGCGCCGGCTTCATCGGCATGGAGGTCGCGGCGGCCGCGGTGTCGCGCGGTTGCGCCGTCACGGTGGTGGAGCTCGCGCATTCACCGATGGCGCGCGCCATCCCTGCGCCGCTCGGCGCCTTCTACGCGGACCTGCATCGTGAACGAGGTGTCAATCTGCACACGTCGACCGGCGTGCGGCGCATCACCGACGCGAAGGGCCGCGCGCTCGTGCACACCGATCATGGCGATGAGTTTCTCGCGGATGCGGTGGTGGTCGGCATCGGCGTCATTCCCAATGTCGAACTGGCACAAGCTGCCGGGCTCGACGTCGATGATGGAATCGTCGTCGACGAGTACGGCCGCACCGGCGATCCCCGGATCTACGCAGCCGGCGACGTCACCAGCCACTTCAACCCCTTGCTCGGCCGCCGCCTTCGCCTCGAATCGTGGCAGAACGCGCAGAACCAGGCGATCGCGGTAGCGCGGAACATCCAGGGCGCCGCCAAGCCATACGCCGAGGTGCCGTGGTTCTGGAGCGATCAGTTCGATTTGAACCTGCAAATCGCGGGCATCCCCCGGGCAGGGGACGAAGTCGTCCAGCGCGGAATTCTCGGCCAGACCCCGGTCGTATTCTTTCATTTGCGGGGGGGCAAGCTCGCCGCTGCCATCGGCATCAACAGCGCGCGCGATGTCCGGTTCGGCAAGGAGATCATAGCCTGCGGGGGAGCGGCGAGCGCCGCCGAGCTGGCCGACGCGTCCCAGAGCCTCGCCGGCATCTGCAGTGCCCTCAAACGTGCCGCCAGGGCTGCCTGAGACGCCGCCAGCATGTCGAAGCTCAGATTATCCGTCGCCATGGGCAACTACGATCGGACCAGACCTCTGGTGGACGGCGAGGTGCGGATTGACGGCACTGACCCCATCTACATGCTGCTCTCGCCGGAAGAAATGTTCTTCCGCGCATTTCGAGATGTGGCGTTCGACATCAGCGAACTGTCGCTCAGCAGTTTTGCGCTCAAGACCGCCGCCGGCACCAATCCTTACGTGGGCGTCCCAGTCTTTCCGTCCCGCGCGTTTCGCCATACGTCGATTTGTATCCGTACCGACCGCGCCATTCGCAGCCCCGCCGATCTCAAGGGGCGGCGTCTGGGTACCCCGGAATACCAATTGACGGCCTGCGTCTGGGCCCGTGCTCTTCTGCAGGACGAATACGGCGTCAAACCGTCCGACATCACCTGGGTCCGAGGCGGCATGGAGCATCCGGGCCGGCCGGAGAAAATTCCGCTCAAGCTGCCCGCCGACATCCGCATCGAGACGGCGCCCGCCGATGTCACCCTGTCGCAGATGCTCGAGCGAGGCGAGATCGACGGCATCGTCGGGCCGCGTGCCCCCTCCTGCTTCGAGCGCGGCGACAGCGCAGTCGGCTGGCTCTTTCCCGATCCGGCGCGCACCGCGGCCGAGTATTTTCGCGCGACCGGGATTTTCCCCATCATGCACATCCTCGGCGTCCGGCGGGAACTTGCCGAGGAGCATCCGTGGCTGCCCATGGCGGCGTGCAAGGCGTTCGAGGCGGCGAAGAGCATCGCGCTCGCGCGCCTGGTCGATACCTCGGCCACCAAGGTGACCTTGCCTTTCGTCGAGGAACAGCTGCGGGCTGCACGCGCGCTGATGGGGTCCGATTTCTGGTCCTACGGCGTCGCGCCGAACCGGCATGTGCTCGACAACTTCCTCCACCATCACCACGCGCAGGGCTTGTCCGAGCGCAGGCTCGATGTCGAGGAGCTGTTCCACCCTTCGACGCTCGAAGGCCACAAGATCTGACGTATCGATTGGAGCAGAGATGCTTAGAAGAGAACAGAACGACCTGCTGACGCTAACCGGTCCGAAAACCCCGATGGGTGCGATGTTCCGCAGCTACTGGATTCCGGCGTTGTTGTCGGAAGAACTGCCGGCGAATGACTGCGCGCCGGTCCGCGTCAAGCTGTTGTCGGAAAGCCTGCTGGCTTTCCGCGACTCTCATGGACGTTACGGCCTCATCAGCGAGTTCTGCGCCCACCGCGGCGTATCGCTCTGGTTCGGGCGCAACGAGGAAGGCGGTATCCGTTGTGCGTACCACGGCTGGAAATACGACGTCACCGGTCAGTGCGTCGATGTGCCGTCGGAGCCATCCGAGAACGGCTTCTGCCGGCGCATCAAGCTGACCGGCTATCCGCTGGTGGAGCAGGGTGGAGTGCTGTGGACCTACATGGGCGCCGCGGACAAGCGGCCTCCGCTGCCGGAATTCGAGTTCTCGCTGGTACCCGCCGCGCAGAGCTTCACCTCGAAGCGATGGCAGGAATGCAACTGGCTGCAGGCCATGGAAGGCGGCATCGATTCGAGTCATGTTTCCTGGCTGCATCGCGCCAACCTCAACAGCGATCCCCTCTTCAAGGGCGCCAAGGGTAATCAGTACAACTTGAGCGACGTGAAGCCGGTATTCGAAGTGGTGCCGTCCGACGGCGGATTGCTCATCGGTGCGCGACGCAATGCCGAGCAAGGCAACTACTATTGGCGCATCACCCCCTGGGTCATGCCGTGCTTCACCATGGTCCCCCCGCGCGGCGATCATCCGGTGCACGGCCACTTCTGGATTCCGATCGACGACGAGAATTGCTGGGCGTGGAGCTTCGATTACCATCCGGTGCGCGCCCTGAGCGCGGAAGAAGTGAAGGCCATGCGGGAAGGCAAGGGCATTCACGTCGCCACCCTGCCGGGGACCTATCGGCCGATTGCCAACCAGGACAACGACTATCTGATGGACCGCGCCGCGCAGAAAGCCGGACGCGCCTACAGCGGCATCGACGGCATCGGCATGCAGGATGCATCCCTGCAGGAGAGCATGGGTCCGATCGCCGATCGGACCAAGGAGAATCTGAGCTCGACGGATAACGGCATCGTCATGGCGCGCATGCGCCTGATGAAGGCGGCCATGGCGCTCGCGGACAAGGGCACGATCCCGCCGGGCGTCGATCCGGCGCACCACCGCGTGCGCTCTGCGGCCCTGATACTCGCGCCGGATCGGTCTTTCGACCAAGCTGCGAGGGACGCGCTGACGGTCCGGCCGGGCGAGCCGCAGACGTCCGTATGAAGAGGCAATTCCACGGCGGCCTGCGAGCATGTCAGGTGAACGATGATCACGTTGGGGTTTCCCAAGAAAGGCGCCGATCACCGGCAGGCGCTCGACAGCGTCGCCGAACGGACGCGCAAACGATTCAAGCTCGGACCGGAAGCGGTGGTGCTGGTGGCGGAACTCGCTTGTACTCTTCCGGGCTGTCCGCCCGTGGATACGGTGGTGGTGTTTTGGACGCCGGACGGCGTGCGCCACCGGTTCAGGATCTTCAAGCCCGTGGTGCAGGTGACGGAAGACGATCTACCCTACGATTGGCTGATGCGCTCGCTGGCCGCGCCGGAGGGATTCGACGGCGACTGCTGCTGAGGGGCCGGACGTGCCGATGACGAAACACAAGTTGAAGGCTGCCTTGCAGACTTTGGGGCATACGCGTGCGCTCAAGGACGGCACCGTCGGGTTGCAGGATTTCGAGTTCGAGTTCGAAGAAGTCCCGGCCATCATCCAGGCGTTCCGGCGGATGGTGCGCGGCGTCGAATTTGACGTCAGCGAGATGGCGCTCACCACGTATTTGGCCGCTCGGGCGCACCACAAGCCTTTCACCGCGCTGCCGATTTTCTTGGTGCGCGGCTTTCACCACGGCGCCATTCTATACAACACGACGCTCGGTATCCGCGGCCCCAAGGACCTCGAGGGCAGGAAGGTCGGCGTCAACCGCGGCTATACGGTAACCACCGGAGTGTGGGCGCGCAGCATTCTGCAGCACGAGCACGGCGTCGATCTCGGCAAGATCACGTGGATATTGTCGGGCGATGAGCATGTGGCGGAGTTTCAGGCGCCGCCCAATGTCGTATCCCTCGAAACCGGCAAGACTCTGCAGACCGCGCTCGCGGCCGGCGAGCTTGCCGCCGCCATCGGCGTGCAAGTGGAGCATCCGGATGTCGCGCCCTTGATCGCCGACGCAGAACAGGTGGGATTCCAGTCGCTGGCGCGCTGCGGCCACTATCCGATCAATCACGTGCTGGTCGTCAAAGATGCCGTGCTCCAGGATCATCCGGATCTCGCCGCGCAGATTTTCGAGGCTTTCGCCGCCGCCAAGCGGCCCTATCTCGAGCGCCTGCGCAACGATCAGATCGCCGCGCCGTCCAAAGCCGACCGCATGTACCGGCGCGTATTCGAGATCACGGGTGCCGATCCCTTGCCCTATGGCATCGCACCCAACCGGCGGATGCTGGAGGCACTGATCGGCTACGCGAAGGAGCAACGGATCATCTGCGGTCCTCTCGCGGTGGAAGAGCTGTTCGCGCCGGGCACGGCCGGGCTTGCGGCCTGAGGATACGTTCGTGAAATCTGAAACATCCGCGGTCACCGTTCCGGCGCTGCAGCAAATGAAGTTCGATGGCCGCAAGATCGTCGGCGTCGTCGCGTGGGACTTCCAGATCGCACAGATCGTGGATCGCGCCGGAGTGGACATCGTGTCGGTCGGCGATACGGTCGGCGTGAACCTGTGGGGCCACGCCAATCCCTTGGAAGTCAGCATGGCGGAGATGCTCATCGTTTGTAAGGCGGTCAGGCGTGGCGTAAAGCGCGCGCTGGTGAGCTGCGATTTCCCCTACGGACCGCTGCAACAGGGCGTGCGCCGCCGCCTTGCGCGCGGCCATCCGGCTGATCAAGGAGGCGGGGGCCGACATGATCAAGCTCGACGGCGCCGCCGATTTTCCGGAGACGGTCGAAGCCCTGGTCCGTGCGGGCATTCCGGTCTTTGCCCAGTTCGGCATCACGCCGCAGACGGCCCTTCGGTACGGCATCGCTTATGGCGCTGCATCCTCGCCCGGCGCGCAGGTGCCGCCGGAGATGACGTCGCGGCTGCTCGAGGAGGCCAAACGGCTGGAGGGTGCGGGTGCATGTTTGCTCGATTTCACCAACTCCGGGCCGGTTGCCGGCGCGGCGGTCGCGAAGGCGGTTCGCATTCCCGTGATCGGCGGATTCGGCGGCGGGCCCTGGCTCGATGGCCGGATGCGAATGGCCCACGCCGCGATCGGCTACGCGGCGAGTTCGATCGACTCGAAAGTCGAGAGCTATGCCAACGTCGCCCGCGTCGCGCTCGATGCGATCACCGCGTACGCCGCCGACGTGCGCGCTGCGCGCCAGATCAAGGGCGCCCCACCCATCAAGCCGGGACTCTGAGCGGAGCACGCCATGCCCATGGTCACCATCGACGGGATTCCGACTCGCTACGCAGTCGCTGGGTGCAGGGCCGCCGCTGCTGATGTTCTCGCCGGGCGGATTCAATGCAACGCTCGATACCTGGTCGTCGCTCGGCGCCTATGCACGGACCAAGCCGCTCGAGCACTTGAGCCGACGCTTCACCTGCATCATTTTCGATCGGCGCGAAACCGGACGATCCGGCGGCCGGGTCGAGCGCATCGATTGGGGTCACTACGTCGCCCAGGGCAAGGGCTTGCTCGATCACCTGGGGATCCAGCGAGCCCATCTCATGGGAGGCTGCATGGGTTGCTCGCCGGTACTGGCCTTCGCCGTGGCCCATCCGGAGGCTGCGCTCAGCTTGATCCTCTACTGGCCGGTGGGCGGCGCCAAATATCGTCTCAGCAGCCACCAACGTTTCGCGGAACATCTGGCCTTCGTCCACCAGCATGGGCCGGAGAAGGTCGCGGCACTGGCGATCGAGGGAGGCAAACCGTTCGGCGCAGATCCGCGCGGCGGGCCCTGGGCCTCCGTCATCCGCAACGATCCGGCCTTTGCAAAGGCTTTTGCCGCTCAGGATGTGGAGCGCTACAAGCTCATCGTGGCGGGCATGGGGCGGCGGCTGTTCGATCGCGATACGTCGCCCGGAGCGGAGCCTGAGGACCTGTTGGGGCTGGGCGTCCCGGCCCTGATCATTCCGGGCCACGACGCCTCGCACGCCACCTCCGCCGCGCGCTACCTCGAAGAGTGCCTGCCCAACGCCGAATACTGGGACGCGGCCGTGGCCGAGCAGACCGAGGAGCGGACCTGCGCCCGCTTGCTGGAATTCGCCGCCGCAATCTCAGGGTCCACCCCGCCCGCCAGCCTGGAGTCTGCCGCCCCATGATCATCGATGCACACTGCCACTACACCACCGAGCCGCCCGAGCTGCGCCGGTTTCGCGACAGGCAACTCGCCGGATTGGCCGATGCCGCCCGCAAACCGGCGACGACCGAGCTCGGCATCAGCGACGAAGTCCTGATCAAGAGCGTCGGGCCGCAACTCAAGCTGCAGGCCGAGCGCGGCAGCACGCTGACCATCCTGTCCCCCCGTGCCTCCGGCATGGCGCACCATGTGGGCACCGAGGAGGTCGGCCGGCAATGGGCCGTCGTGTCGAACGATCTCATCCATCGTCTGTGCACGTTGTTGCCCGATAATTTTGCCGGCGTCGGGCAGCTGCCGCAGTTCCCCGGCGTTTCGCCCAAGAACTGCATCGCCGAACTCGAGCGTGTGGTGAACGAGCTGGGCTTCGTGGGCGTTAACTTGAACCCCGATCCGTCCGGCGGGTACTGGACGGATCCGCCGTTGATCGACCGGTACTGGTACCCGCTTTACGAGAAGCTGTGCGAGTTGGACGTGCCCGCGATGATCCATGTCTCTTCGTGCTGCAATCCCAACTTCCACTATACCGGTGCCCACTACATCAACGCCGATACCACGGCTTTCATGCAGTTCATCCAAGGCGATCTGTTTCGGGATTTCCCGGCGTTGAGGCTGGTCATCCCGCACGGCGGCGGCGCGGTGCCGTATCACTGGGGACGCTACCGGGGCTTGAGTCTCAGCATCAAGAAACAGGCGCTCGAGCATCTGATGAACAACGTGTACTTCGATACCTGCGTCTACCATCTGCCCGGCATCGAACTGCTCACCAAGGTCGTGCCGATCGACAACATCCTGTTTGCCTCGGAAATGCTCGGAGCGGTGCCGGGCATCGATCCCGACACCGGGCACCCCTTCGACGATACCAAGCGTTACATCGATCAGGTTGAAGGCCTGAGCGAGGACAGCCGGCGCAAGATATTTGCGGGCAATGCGCGCCGGGTCTATCCGCGGCTCGACGGATTGCTGGCAAAACGCGGCCTGGTTGGGTAAATGCGCAAACGTGCGAGGAGGCGGGCAATTGACAGCACTATCGCGCCTTGTTAGTGTTTGTTCTGCATATAGGAAAGATATTCCGTATAGAGGAACAAAACCCATGCATTCGAGATGGCGCGCGTTTCCTCGAAGGCCGCGCGGCCCGAGTCGTTCGGACGATGTCTCGGTAGCGAGGAGATGATCACGTTGTGTTACGGCGATTACCCGTCGCGTGATGACTGTGTGGCAGGAGGCGGCCATGGCCGATGAAAAGCCGTCGGCCGCGGCCCAGGCTCATGCGCTGCAGGATCATGCCTACGGTCGGGAACTGACTCACGCTCACGCGCCCGGCGCCGAATACGATCATGATCACGATGACTTCGATTCGGCGGGGCCGCTCGAAGCGAATCCGATCTGGATCCAGGATCATGTGTCGCTGACCAGCGTGGGAATCGACATCGGTTCTTCCGGCACGCAGGTGATTTTCTCGAGGTTGAATCTGCGCAGGCTGGGAGAGGAACTGTCCAGCCACTATTTCGTCGTTTCACGCGAAACGCTGTTCCAGTCGCCGGTGGTACTGACCCCGTACAAGAATGAAGAGAGGATCGACCAGGGCGCGCTGGGAGCGATCATCGATGATGCCTACAACTCGGCCGGCATCGGACCGGAAGGAGTCGATACCGGCGCCGTGATCCTCACGGGCGAGGCGCTGCGGCGCGAAAACGCCGAGGCGATCGCCGGAATCGTGGCGGAGCGCGCCGGCGACTTCGTCTGCGCCACGGCGGGCCACCACATGGAAGCCATGCTCGCCGCCTTCGGCTCCGGCGCGGCGCGGGTGTCCGCCGATGCGGGCCAGCGGCTGCTCAATATCGATATCGGCGGAGGCACCACGAAGCTAGCCGTCATCGAGGCGGGGCGCGTCGTGGCGACGGCGGCGTTTCACATCGGCGGCCGTTTGCAGGTCGTGGATGGCCGGCATCGCATCGTGCGGCTCGACCCGGGCGGGCGGCGGCTCGCGGCGCGCGCGGGTTTCTCTTGGTCGGTGGGCGATGTGATAGACCCGGCCGCGCTCGATGTTCTGGCCGAATCGATGGCGGAAGCCGCGGTGTGTGCGGTGCGCGATGCCGATCCGCCGGCGGACATCCAGGAGCTCTACTTGACCGACCGATTGCCCGACGTGGGGCCCATCGACGGCGTCATGTTCTCCGGCGGTGTGGCCGAATACATCTATGGCAGGGAGAACCGCGATTTCGGCGATCTCGGAAGGCGTCTCGGCGCGGCTCTGCGCCGCAGACTCGAAGCAGGGGAATTGCCCTGGCCCTGGCTGCCCGCCAAGGAATGTATCCGCGCCACGGCGCTGGGCGCTTCCGAATACTCGATTCAGCTCACCGGCAACACCATCTATATCTCGCACCACGGCGCATTGCTGCCGCGGCGCAATCTGCAGGTGCTGAAGCCGCCTTGCGAATTTCCCGCGGTCATCGATCCGCACCGCGTGGCCGAAACGATCCGGGGGCACCTGGCATTATTCGACTTGGCCCACGAAGACAAGGAATTCGCGCTGGCCTTTCAGTGGCGGGGCGAGCCGGCCTACGAGCGGGTCGTCGCCTTCGCCCGGGGCATCGTCGCCGGCTTGGCGCGCACCATCGCGCGCAAACAGCCGCTCTACCTGATTCTCGACGGCGATCTGGCACAGACTCTGGGCGGCGTGCTGCGCGACGATCTCGGCGTCGGGTCGGAGGTGCTGGTGATCGACGGCATCGTACTCGTGGATTTCGATTACATCGATCTGGGGAAGATTCGGCTGCCGTCGCACACCGTGCCGGTCACCGTCAAATCGCTGGTGTTCAAGGATATCCCTCAAGACCACTCCCAGCCCCACCAACACTTAGGGCGCCACGGCCATCACCATCACGGTCGTGAGAACCACGGGCACCATCACCCTGATCGCAGCCCGCTATTTCGCGTGCGTACGGAGAAAGGAGAATGACTCAGATGAACAAGGATGCAATGGTTTCGGATGAAATGGCCAGCAAATTCGCGACGGAGAAGGAAACTCCGTACACGAACTGGGTGCGCGGCGAGGGGCTCGAGATCATTAGCGCCCACTATATTGCCAACCTGCACACGGTCGACCTGAAGCCCTGGGCGCGGCGCGGCGGCCGCGGCGTCTACATCAACCACGAGGCCTCGCGCACGTCGAACGATTGCTATGTGTGCGAAATCCCGCCCGGCGGCAAGCTCGCCCCGCAGCGCCAGCTGTTCGAGGAAATGATCTACGTGCTGGATGGACGCGGCTCCACCGCCGTCTGGAATGACGCCGGCCGGAAGATCACCTTCGAATGGAACAAGGGATCGCTGTTCGCGATTCCGATCAATTGCTGGCATCAGCACTTCAATGGCCAAGGCTCGGCGCCGGCGCGATACGTCGCCGTCACCAACGGACCCTCTGTCCTCAATCTCTATGAGGACGTCAATTTCGTATTCAATACCGAGTACGATTTCAAGAACCGCTTCTCCGGCGAGCCTGACTACTTCGCCAACAAGGGCGAGCAGAAGGGCCTGCTGCTCGAGACGAATTTCGTCGCGGACGCCATCAATCTGCCGCTGATCAGCGCCAAGGAGCGCGGCGCCGGCGGCGGCCACATCCGCTTCAACATGGCGAAGGGCTCGATGAACAGCCACATCTCCCAATTCCCGGTGGCCACCTACAAGAAGGCGCACTGCCATGGGCCGGGCGCGCACGTGATCGTGATGAGCGGCGAGGGCTACACGCTGATGTGGCCGGAGGGCGAGGAACCGCGCCGCTACGCCTGGCAGGAAGGATCGATGGTCGTTCCGCCCAACCTGTGGTTTCACCAGCATTTCAACACCGGCGCGTCGCCGGGACGATATCTCGCCTTCAAGCATGAAGTGGTTTCGATCCGCAACGCGCAGGGCGTGCCGAAGGCCTGGATCAGCCGGCGCGTCGGCGGCGATCAGATCGACTATGCCGACGAAAAACCCGTCATTCGCCAGCTCTTCAGCGAGGCGCTGGCGAAACACGGCATGACACCGCGGATGGATGAGGCTTACCAGGCTGAGCTGGCGGAGCTGCCGCCGCCGCGCCATGCCGCCTGAGGCCGACCCCGCGGTGACTGAGTCCGACCCGCCGGCTCGGCCTGCCGTCGGATTGCTGCAGCTCCTCGGCACCTTCGTGCGCCTGGGAGCGATGACCTTCGGCGGCAGCGTGCAATCCTGGGTTCATCGCGAAGTGGTGGAGCGTCTCGGCTGGATCGACAACAAGGCGTTCCTCTCGGGCTTGACCGTGGCGCAGGTGCTGCCGGGCGCCAATCCGGTCAATATCGCGCTTTACGTCGGTCTCAAGCTGCGGGGCGGCGTCGGCGCCGCGGTCGCCGTGATCGGCATGGTCGTGCCGGCCTTCTGCGTGATCCTGTGCCTGGGCTACTTCTATCGCGGCTACGGCCACCTGGCCGTGGTGCACTTCGTGCTCGCCGGCCTGGCTGCCTCGGGCGTCGGTGCCACGCTCACCATGGGCATCAAGGTGGCGCGGCGCTTGCCGCGCAATCTGGTGACGGTGCTGATTGCGGTCACCGTATTCTTCGTCATCGGCGAGCTGCGATGGCCGATGATTCCGGTGGTCGCGGTCGCCATTCCAGCGAGCATTGCCCTGGCGTTCGTTGCGAACCGGAGGGCGGCCAATGCCGGCTAACCGATTGCTTGCGCTGATCCTGGTCTTTTCGCCCCTGTCCATTCTGTCCATCGGCGGCGGCCAGGCGACCATCCCGGAAATGCAGCACCAGACGGTGACCGTCCATGGCTGGTTGACCAATGGCGAATTCGCCGATCTGTTCGCCATCGCGCGCGCGGCGCCGGGACCGAGCACGCTGATCGTGGCCCTGATCGGCTGGCAGGTCGCCGGGTTTCTGGGGGCGCTGGTGGCGACGCTCGCCATTTTCGTACCCTCGTCCGTCGTGATGTATGCAGGGAGTTCTTGGTGGCTGCGCAACGAGAAATCGGCGATCCGCAAGGCCATCGAGCAGGGTCTCGCGCCGGTCGCCGTCGGCCTGATTTTCGCCGGCATGGTGATAGTTCTCCGCGCCGCCCACGCCGGCGTGCTTGCCCTGGCGACGACGGTCGCCGTCTGCATCCTGCAGAGCACCACCAAGATCAGCACATACGGAATCGTTGCCGCCGTCGCCGGCACCTACCTGATCCTGTTCGCTCTGCTCCACCACGCGGCTTGATAGCCCGGAAAAGGAAAACGCATGTCGAAACCCGGCCGTCTGAACGGCATCATCCGCGCCCTTGAATCCGGTCAGCATGCGTTCACGCTATTTGCACCCTGCGAAGTCGAATTCGCGGTCGAGCTGCAGCAGTCGACCTATGACGGCGTGGTGTTCGAAGGCGAGCACCGCGGCTGGGACATCCGGGCGTTGCGCGACGGCTTGCAGTACCTGCTCAACCGGCGGCAGATCGCCGAGACGGGCTCGGTGGCTCCGCACATCACCCCCACCGCGCGGATTCCCGCCAACGGCGGGGAGAAGAATCAGTTCCTCGCCAAGCAGGCGCTCGATCTTGGGTGCTACGGCATCGTGTGGCCGCATATCAGCACTGTCGAGGAGGCCTACAACGCAGTGGCCGCCTGCCGCTACCAGCGGCTCGCGCACAAGCCGCTCTATGAGCCTGCCGGCATTCGGGGCGACGGGCCGATGCAGGCGGTGCGCTATTGGGGAATCTCCCAGCAGGAATACTACGAGCGCGCGGACGTGTGGCCGCTCGCCCCGCAGGGCGAGATCTTGGTCGTGCTGCAAATCGAGGACACCGCGGGAATCCGCAACCTGCCCGACATGCTCGACAACGTTCCGGGCATCGGCGCGATTCTGATCGGCGAAGGCGATCTGAGCCAGGAATTGGGCTATCCGCGCCAGACCGAACACAAGGCGGTGCTCGAGGCGATGGCCGACATCGTGGCGATCTGCAGGCAGCGCGGAGTCATCGTCGGCCACCCCCACGTGACGGCGGCGAATGCCGAACGCGTCATCGCCGAGGGTTACCGGTACCTCATGTGCGCGGCGCCGCGCAGCTTCGCGGATCTGCGCGCGGCGCGCGGTGTTGCCGGCCGAACCTGAATCAGTTTCGATATGAACAATCCCGGCTAAGGAGTAGATCTGTGGAAAAAGTGGTTGCCTCGGTAAAGGTCGGTGCCGGCAAATTGGAGCTGCGCGATTTTCCGATGCCGCAGATCGATGAGGAGAGCGCGCTTCTCAAGATGGAAGTCGCGGGCATCTGCGGTACCGACGTCAAGATGTTCAAGCAGCCGCTATCCGGCGGTCCGGTGATCATGGGCCATGAAAACATCGGCTACATCGCCCAGGCGGGCCGCAAGTTCACCGAACGCAAGGGCGTCAAGGAAGGCGACCTGGTATTCATCGAGCACTATGTCCCCTGCTTCAAGTGCGAGTGGTGTCACCTCGGCGAGTATCGCCTCTGCAGTGCCACCGACTGGCGCGCCAATCCCGACAGCCGGCGTTATGGCTATACGACGTCGGACAATCCCCACCACTTGTGGGGCGGGTTTGCGCAGTACGCTTATCTGCCCTGGAATGCAGTGGTCCACAAGGTGCCCGCCGGGGTGACGCCGGAGCTCGCGGGGATCGTGACGCCGCTGTCGAACGGCATCGAGTGGGCCCTGTTCGACTCCAAGGTGGGTTATGCCTCACGTGTCTTGATCCAGGGCCCGGGTCAGCAGGGGCTGTCGCAGATCGTGGCCTGCAAGCAGGCCGGTGCCGACTTGATCATCATCACCGGCACCACCAAGGACGCGAAGCGCCTGGAAATCGCCAAGGTTCTCGGCGCCGACCATGTGATCGACGTGCAGAAGGAGGATCCGCTCGCACGCATCGAGGAAATCACCGGCGGCGCGGGCGTGGATGTGGCCCTCGATTGCACGGCCGGTGCGGGCACGGCGGCGGTCTTGCTGGGGGTCGAGGCCCTGAAGCGCAAAGGCGGTACGCTGCTGGTGCAGGGAGAAATGACGGACTTCCCGAATTTCCCGATCGGCAAGCTTACCGTCAAATACATCACGATCAAGAGCGCCCGGGGCCATAGCTACAAGGCCTGCGAACTGGCTCTACAGCAGCTCGCCTCGCACCGCTTCCCGCTCGAACTCGTGACGACGCATACGTTCGGCCTCAGCGAAGCCGAATATGCCATCAAGTCGGTGGGGAACGAGGGAGCGAAGGACGTCATTCACGTATCGCTGCTGCCGTGGCAATGAGCGGCCGGCGTTGGCCGGCGATCCGCCGAGAACGCAGGCGGTGACGGAGCGCGTTCCCGTGATGGTGCTGACGGGCTTCCTGGGGGCCGGGAAGACCACGTTGCTGAACCGCATCTTGTCCGGCGACGGCAGCCGGCGCTATGCGGTTATCGTCAACGAATTCGGCGAAATCGGCATCGACGGCGACTTGATCGTGAGCACCGAGGAAGAGCTATTCGAGTTGAGCAACGGCTGCATCTGCTGCTCGGTGCGGGGCGACTTGGTCCGCACCCTGCATCAGCTGCTGTCGAGCCGCGGTGCCTTCGATTGCATCGTGATCGAGACCACCGGCGTCGCGAATCCCGGTCCGGTGATTCAGACCTTCTTCATCGATCAGATGTTGGCGGCCCGCACCATTCTCGATTCGGTCACGACCGTGGTGGACGCCGCGCACATCGGTCTTCGCTTAGGCGACAGCCCCGCAGCGGCCGAGCAGATCGCCTTCGCGGACCAGATCGTCTTGAACAAGACCGAGCTCGTGAGCGCCGGCGAACTGGCGGCCGTCGAAGCGCGCCTGCGGACGCTGAATCAGTTCGCGCCGATCCATCATGCGCGGCGCGCCGAGGTGGACTTGGGCAAGCTGCTCGGGCACCGCGGCGTCGACAGCCAGCACCTCTCGATGCCGCAGCAGGTCACGGACGCACCGCACGATGGCTGCGTTACCAGCGTCTCGCTCACTTCGTACACCCCTCTCGACGGCGCCAGGCTCTCCGGCTGGCTCACCGATCTCGTGGCCGGCCGTGGACGGGACATTCTGCGCGGCAAGGGCATCTTCGATCTGCGCGGCGAAGACCGGCGCCTGGTCTTTCAGAGCGTGCATAGGCTGCTCGAGGCGGATTTTCAGCGTGAATGGCGGCCGGAGGAGCCGCGATTCAGCAGGCTGGTTTTCATCGGCAGGAACCTCGACAGGCGCGCGCTTGCCGCCGGGCTCGCGGCGTGCGAGGTGGCGTGATGTGCCCGGTGCAGGCGCCGGCGGGCACGCGGCCGAGCTTGACGCGCCGGGTCAACATCGCTAGAGTCGGTTCAACATACAGGAAACACATTCCATATATAAGAACAAGACGGAATGTGTCCGGAGCGCGTGGGGTCGGGGGGAGGAGCACGGAAATGCCGACGTGTCTGACGTGTCTGCAGCGGTGTAGGGCGGTAACCCTGTAGTGGGTGCGCACGTCATATTCTCGTCGCTGCTCGGCCTTCTTGTCACGCCCAAGCTGCTCGGCCTCATGTTGCTGGCCATTCCCCTCGGCATATTTTTCGGATGCGTGCCGGGGCTCGGCGGGAAGCTCGGTATCGTCCTCTTGATCCCCTTCGTGTACGGCATGGACCCGCTTCCCGGTGCGGTTTTCCTGCTGTCGATGCACGCCATCGTGCACACGGGCGGCATCGTGCCCAGCATCCTGTTCGGCGTGCCGACCAATGGTCCCGAGGCCCCGCTGCTCGTGGACGGCTACCCCATGGTGCGCAACGGGCAGGCGGGGCGGGCGCTGGGCGCGTCCCTCAGTGCCGCCGGCATCGGCGGCATGATCGGCGTCATTTGCGTGGCACTGGTCCTGCCCGTGGTCGAACCGTTCGTGCTCTCCTTCAGTCCGATCGAATTCTTCTGGCTCGCCATCATCGGCATCACCCTGATTTCGGCGCTGGCCGGCAAGATGCTGGTGCAGGGTCTCATCGTCGGCTGCTTCGGCTGGTTGATCGGCATGATCGGCCTCGATCCGCAAACCGGCGTGCAGCGCTATACCTTCAACCAGTTGTTCCTGTGGGATGGCTTCGATGTCATCAGCGGTGTGCTGGCCTTGTATGCGCTCCCGGAAATGATGCAGCTGGGGAGGGGCAAGCGCGCGACTGCGGCCATGTCCGGCGTCCCGGAAGAAGTCGTCCCGGGGGCCATCCAATATACCTTTGCCGAAGTCTGGGATGGAGTGAAGGACAACTTCCGGCACTGGGGCCTGACCATCACCACGGCCGTGATGGGGACGTTCATCGGCATGATTCCAGGTTTAGGAGGCGAGGCGGCCGGGTGGATGTGCTACGCCTTCGCCGTGTCGAGGGCCAAGGACTCCGAGCGCTTCGGCAAGGGCGCTGTCGAGGGCGTGATCGCGCCGTCGACCGGCATGAACGCCAAGGAAGGGGGCGGCTTGCTGCCCACGCTGTTTTTCGGCGTCCCCGCGGGCTCCGGCATGGCGATCATGCTGGGCGCCTTGATCATGCTCGGCATCAGGCCGGGGCCGATGATGATCGTGCACGACCTGCCGCTGGTGTGGTCGCTCATCTGGGCGATCGCCATCTCCAATCTGCTCTGCACCGGTTTCCTGCTCGTCGTCGGCAAGCATATGAGCGCGCTAGCGCATATCCGTGCCAGCGTGCTGGTGCCGATCGTCCTGGTGTTCGCCCTGCTCGGTACCTATCTGGCCAAGGATCATTGGCAGAGCCTGTTGGTATTCGCCGGGATGGGCGCGATCGGTTACGTGATGCGGCGCAATCAGTGGCCGCGGCCGTGCTTCATCATCGGCCTGGTGCTCGGTCCGACGGCGGAATTGTCCTTTCACAAGGCATTCGCGCTGCACGGCATGAGTTTCCTGACTCAGCCGACTTCGCTCGTCATGATGGCCATCATCGCCCTCACGCTCACCATCAATCTGAGAAAGACTTACCGGCGCAAGCCCGCAAGCGCTGCCGGCGAGACCGGACATGCGTCGCCCATCGATGCGCCGGTCTTACCGCGGAGATGATGGAATGAACGCCAAGCCCGTGCCCGCAGGACGCGTCCGCTTCACCAGCACCGTCGCCCTGTCGCTGACGTTCCTGGTGATCTTCGTGAGCGCCGTGGTGGTGGCGAGGCTCAACTACCCGCCGGAAGCTGCGTCGATGCCCCTGATCGTCGGGGGGTGCGGCGCCGCGTTGAGCCTGCTGCAACTCATCGTCGAATTGCATGCCAGCCGCGGCGCATATGAAGAGCAGATCGATCTCAGGAGAGATATCCCGATTTATCTCTGGGTATGGTCCTTCGTCATTGCGGTGACTGCCTTCGGCTTCGTCCTGGCGGCGCCGGTCATGCTATTCGCGTACCTGCGGTTCCGTTCGCGTGAATCCTGGTGGCTGAGCTTGCTGCTGTCGCTGGCCGTCCTCGGACTCCTCTACGGAGTGTTCCAAATGGCGCTGGGCGTCCCGCTGTTCGAAGGGCTGGCAACGCCCGTGATCAAGGACTGGCTGACATCAGAAGGAGCCGGCAGTGGCTAACGAAACACCCGCGAGCCTATCGTCGAGAGGAGGCATCATGTCCAGGATTGTCGTGGCATTCGCCGTCGCCTTGCTCGTGCGCGCGCCGCTCGCCCAGGCTGCCGAGTCTGCGGCAGAGTTCTTCAAGGGCAAGACCATCACCTATGTCGTGGCGACCGCGCCGGGCGGCGGCTACGACACCTATGGCCGCCTGGTTGCGCGCTACATGAACAAGTACCTGCCGGACTCGAAGATCATCATCAGGAACATCCCGGGCGCCGGCCACGTCATTGGCGCCAACACGATTTACGCCGCCAGGCCCGATGGGCTTACCATCGGCACGTTCAACACCGGCCTGATCTATCTACAGCTACTGCACGAATCGGGCGTGCAGTTCGACCTCGCGAAGATGAGCTGGATCGGCAAGGCCGCTTCGGATACCCGCGTGCTGGTGCTGAGCAAGAAGTCGGGGGTCACGAAGGTCCAGGATCTCCTCGATACATCGAGGCCACCGATCAAGTTGTTTGCCGCCGGCGTCGGATCTGCGGGCTATATCGATACGCGGCTGGCCATTTCCGCCATCCACCTCAACGTGCAGCTGATCCCGGGCTATAACGGCAGCGAGGGCACGATGAGCATGCTGCGCGGCGAGACCCAGGGCACCATCGGCTCGCAGTCTTCCTACACTCAGTTCGTCGACGATGGTAACGGCATATACGCCTTGGCAGCCGGCGGAACGGCCGGCGGCAAGATCCCGCAGGCTGAGCAGTTTGCCAAGGACGACAACGCCAGGCGGCTGCTCAAGATGATCGCCGCGCAATCCGACGTCGCCCGCCTGACCGCCGGGCCTCCGGGAATTCCGGCCGACCGGCTGGAATTGCTGCGCAAGGTGTTCATGCAGGCGCTTGCGGATCCACGTCTGTTGGCGGACGCTAAGAAGATGGACGTGCCGATCGCGCCGGCCACCGGCGAGCACGTGCAGCAAGTGATCGCCGACGCGCTGCGGCAGAGCCCGCAGAATCTCCAGCTCCTGGTGCAGGCCGTCAAGGCGGCGCCGTAGAGGTCAGGCATCCATCATCATGTATCGTCACTTCGCGAATTGTGTGCATTCATCGTTCTGAGCCATTCACCGCTACTGAGCAAGTAAAGGAGGTCAGCAATGGCCATTGAAGAGAAAGTCGTCTCCCCCGCCGGTCAGGGTGAGGCGGAAGCAGGCCCCGCCGAATGGGAGCGCTGGACCAAGAAGCGCGTCTTCGTCCGTGCGCTGGAGGGCACCTACGGCCAGCTGAAGGCCGAGCTCTTCAACCAGCCCCGCGTGTACCACACCAAGGACTGGAAGTGGAAAGGCGGTCCGCAGAACTTCGGCAAGAAAATCATCAACCCGCAGTCCGTCAAGATTGCGCAGTCCATAGAATGCCACATCGACGTCTACGCGCCCGGCGGCTACGGCCAGAAGCACGGGCACATGAACAGCGCCGTGTTTTACGTGCTGAAGGGCAAGGGCCACGACGTGCACGACACCAAGCGGCACGAATGGGACGCCGGCGATGCGCTGATCGTCGAGAACGGCTGCGTCCACCAGCACTTCAGCGACGACAAGGACGGCGAGTGCATCGTCCTCATCATGAAGGCGAAGCCGCTGTTCCTGTTCATGCACATGATCTTCCAGAAGGTGGTGAGCTATCCGCCGAAGGAACCCGCGGCCGGCCACGAGCACTACGCGCCGCCGACCGAGTTGTAACGCGACTTGAACTCAACCGAACAGTGAGGAATTATGGGCATAGAGCGGATCATCGACCCGAAGGAGCGCGAGCGCGCCCACGCCGAGGTCGGCTATGTGGATTTCTACAGCGCAGGCGGTGCAAGCAGTCGGAAGCGTTCCGCAAGGAATACGACGGCTACCTGAACGTCGTGAAGTCGGCGCAGATGCCGCTGGAGCGCTCCCCGGACGGGCTGCTGAAGCACATCATCCACGAGAAGATGAACACGAAGGAGATGTGCCTCGACATCTACATGCACTTCATTCCTCCGGGCAAGAGGAGCGGCAAGCATCGCCATCTGTCGGAAGAAGTATTCTACGTGGTCGAGGGCAGCGGCTACGACTTGCACTGGGACGTCAAGTTCGACTGCAAGGACACGATCGAGTTCGAGTGGGAAACCGAGCCGAAGAAGTTCGAGTGGACGGTCGGCGATTTCGTCTACATACCGCCGTATTGCGCGCATCAGCACTTCAACATCGGCGGCGCCGAGGCGCGGATCGTCGTGATGAACAGCCGCATCGTCAAGGCGATGGGCTTCGACTGGTTCGAGCAGCTCGAAAACTGCGACTACTGATGCGCGATCGGGTCAAAACTACCGAGGTAAATCATGTGCGGCGATCTCGAGGAAGACGACACTGAGGCGGCAGCGGCTGTATGCCGGCTTCCTGCACGCCGCGCATACCGCGATCCACGAGGCGGTCGATCATCGTGGCGGCTCACGCGGCGCCTGGATCGAACATGCCGGCCACGACGCGCCCGAGGGCGACGTCTCCGATGCGTCGCTCCACCGCTACATGGACGGGCTGTTCGGCGACATCCTGAACGCCTGCATCAAGGACGCCCGTCCCGTCGAGGAGGCGCCGCGGTATCGCGTGCTCGCCTCCCAGGCGGTCGTGCTGGCCCGCCTGGCGGGCTTTCTGGCTGGGCAGCTCGACCTGCGCTCGAGACCCCCTGCGAACCTCCATCGAGGCGCTCATGGCCGGATACGGCGCGCAGCATCGGGGCACACTCACGATTAGCGGGGCGGCTGTCTTCGCGTTATTTCGCGTGCGGATGAATGTGATCGTGTGAATGCCGCAGGCCATCGTCGTGCACGTGCATGTGCGTGTGCGGCCCGAGCTTCATGGAGTAACGCTGCTCGACTCGGCCGAATTTCCAATACCCGACCGACAAGGCCCAGGCGAGCAGGAACAAGCCGACGATGACGTAGCCCAGTACTCCGAAGTCGAGGCCGGCGAGAAAGTCGTAAAATCCGCCGTGCAGGCCGAGCATGCCGATCAGCACCTGCAGGAGCTCGATCGTGCCGATCAGCAGCGCAACCGCGACGGAAAGGCCCGTGGTCGTGACGTTGTAGAAGATCTTGCGCAGCGGATTGAGAAAGGCCCAGTCGTAAGCCTTCCACATGAGCACACCATCGGTCGTGTCCATGAGGCTCATCCCGGCGGCGAACAGGATCGGCAGGCAGAGCACCGCGGGAATCGGCAAGTTGCCGGCCGAGGCGCCGGCGGTCATGGCGAGCAAGCCGACTTCCGAGGCCGTATCGAAGCCCAAGCCGAACAGCAGGCCCAGCGGATACATCTGCCAGCTATGAGTCATCAGTTTCCGGAGGCGTCCGCCGAACAGCCGATTGAGAAGGCCGCGCCTTTGCAGAAGCGCCTCGAGATGTGCGTGGCTATGAGTTCCCGCTTTGCCGTGTGCCAGACCTTCAAGATGTCCAGCAGCACCAGCAAATTGAGAATTCCGATGACCCACAGAAACATGCCCGACACGCCTGCGCCGATGACGCCGCCGAGTTCCTCAGTTGCGGCAATCTCGGCTTTGACGGCCGTAGCGGCGAATGCAATGGCTACGCCAACGCCAGAACCACCGTGGAATGGCCCAACGAGAAGAAGAATCCGACGCCGAGCGGCCGTTCGCCCTTCTGCAGCATGAAGCGCACGGTGTCGTCGATCGCGGCGATGTGATCGGCGTCGAAGGCGTGTCGCAGTCCGAACAGGTAGGCGACGAACCCCAGTCCCACCAGCTGCGGATACCGGCCGGCGTAATGCAGATACAGGCCCCAACCCAGCAGATGAAGGCCGGCAATGAATCCGTAAAAGCCCGCCAGGCGAGTCCATTCCGCGGGCGAGAACAGCAGGTGCGATGACAGCCGGTTTACCGGCCGGGCAACATAGGCAAAGTCCGACATGCGGCTCCGATTTTCCATGGACGAGATAACGGCCCATGATCGCACTTCGTTGCGATCGGCACCAAGGAAAATCCGTGCCGGCAGCAGAACGATTCATGCACGTCTCGTACCGAGCGCCGACACGTGAACGTGGTTCCATGGGATAGCGTTCAACGTGTTCATTAGTCGCGCAGCGCTCGAGGATCTAGGTGGATTGAAAAGTACCGGGGGCACCCCAAGTGCGGATCTCTGCGCGAGAAAATCGTTAGGACGAAGGACCCCCTTCATCCTGCAGCGCTTTCATCTCGCGTTCGGGTTGATTTTTAGAGTCTCTTCGCTTGGCGGCTGAAATTGGTATCGACTCGCGAAGATTTGCCGGCTCTTATCATCTAAAACGTATTGGACCATGGCATCGTTCTTGGCCGTGCAAAGCACCAGAAAGTCGCGTGCGTCTCGGCGCTCGACTTTGAGCAGGGTCCGATAATGTGTCCAGGACAGATCTGGATGTATTTCGCCGGGACACCATGTTCCCGCTTCAACCGAAGGGCGGACAAAAAGGTCACGCGTCGCGTGGCCAATTGGCAAAAGGCCGGGATATCCGGCATAGAACGCCCGCATGTATTTGAGCACTGAGATCGAAAAGCCCTTCCCGAAATCGCTCATCAGAGCGCCTGAAAGGACCTTTAAACGCAGGATCTTCGAAGATCGAGCGCTTACCGTGCAGGTGAGATCGGGCGGGACGCCGCCGCCGCGATGCCGTTCAATGCATCATGAAAATCGCCGTTTCGGCATGCTCCAACAGTGATCGAGTTGCGCCGCCAAAGATCGACTCCTGCAGGGGGCGGTGGCTGAAACCGCCTACCACCAGAAGCTCGGGATTCAAATCCGATGCAGCCTGCAGCAACACGTGCGTTGCGGTCTTGGCGGCGCCGAGCACATGCTTTGTCTCGGCGAATACGCCGTGCCAGCTCAGCTGCTTCTCAACCCGATCGAGATCGCTCGAAGTGCCCGCTTCGGATTCACCCACATTCATGAGTACGACCCGGTTTGCAAGTTTCAGGAGTGGTGGGCACTAAGATGGTCTTAATCATAAGCTCACCCTTGGAGGAGTTGGGACTGCACGGGAATATGATCGACGGGATCGCTCGAGCGCGCGATAAGGAATTGTGCGCAGATGACTTCGGGTATACCGAGCGCGCCAACAGCGGTATCGAGCGGGGGGCTCCGCCAGGACTAGATTCCGAGCAACGCCGCCAATTGCCGGTCATGGCCGTAAATGTCATCGAAGAACTGGACGGGTCCTGCTTCCGTTGCCATCACCGTGCCGTACAGGATCATCACCTGGATCGGTTTGACGAGATCGACGCGAAGGTTCGACGTGCCGTGCATGGCGGCCTCGATACGCGAGGTGTCCCAGGGACTCGAGGCGTTTTTCAATACGTAAGACGCGAGTGCGACGGGGTCGGCCACGCGGATGCAGCCATGGCTGAAGGTGCGCCGCGACGCCGAGAACAGCTGATGCGCGGGCGTCGAGTGCATGTAGACGTTATGCGCATTCGGAAACAAGAACTTGACGAGCCCGAGCGCATTGTCGTCTCCCGGCTGTTGCCGCACTCGAAGCCGGCCGGCCGCGAGTTGGGCGATCGCCTCCTGCCGAAGGGGCAATGATCGCCCCGTCATCGCCCTCACCCCGAACCAGTTCCATGTGATTGCGCTGCAAATAGTCGGGGTGGCGCCGAAGCCCCGGCAGTACTTCGTGCAGGGTGATGCTCCGCGGAATATCCCAGTAGGGTCTGAAAACGACGCGCTTCAATTCGCCCAAGAACACCGGCGTGCGCTTGCCCGGGTAGGTCTGGCCCACGATGACCGGAATCTGCAAGATGCTCGCGGCCCGATCGGCCGTGGTATTGAATGCGAAGAGTTCAAATTCAGGGATATTCACGATGATTGGAGGGGAGCTGAACGCCGGGATCCATCGCCAGCGCTCCAAGCGTCAGTTCGATTTGCCGCACGCGCGCGGCGAGGGGCGTGCTCAGCGCGCTCCCAGGTGGCGCGGTCAAGATTGCCGGTGACGGCAAGGCCGTGCCTGGACTGATAGCGCTTGAGGGCATCGCTCATCCCGGCATCGATCGAATCGTCCGATGGAATGTCAATGGCGGCCGCCGCGAGATCACCTTCCGCAGCCAGTAACTTTCGCAGTCCCTGAGTGCCGGCGTAAGGCTCACCGCGGTGCAGGGTCTTGCGGCCCAGGGGTGCAAGGTTCGTCAGGGAGGGATCGGCGGCGAGCTTGCGGTAGCGGGCGAGTGCTGCCTTTCAGAAGCGCATAATGGTAGAAGTGCGGCTCCGCCTGCGACACAGAGTGGGCGACGCTCGGTGACTGGCCGCGAGGTTTATGACGGCACTCGGGACGTCAAGATCGTGCCGCGAATCGGGTAGCTCAAACCCCACGATGCGCGGATCGATTCGTCCGTAGTGAAGATGGCTGATCAGGCGCGCCGCAGACTCCGTCAGCCAGACATCGAGCTGCGTATAGTCTGGCACGCTTCCCAGGCTGCACGGCCGAGTCGCGTGCCGCATCGAGTTGTGCATCCCCGTAGTCGAGCGCGCGTAAGCCCAGGTCATCCGCGGAATGTACGAGCGCCAAGCAATTCGCGCGCCTGGGGAGTGAACTCGCCCTGTTTGCTCCAGAGCAAGGTTCCTGTGGTTGAAGTAAATCGATCGCACGAGGGAATCCTCGTCAGGCAGTGAGCGCCCCTCGAGGCGGTGCTGCAGCGAACCGGCAAGATCCAAGGTTGCCGGTATCTGCGCCGGTTGCGCCTGCGGCGACTCGTGCGCTTCCGATGCAGCAGAGAACAACGAATAGCAAACCCTTCATGCACTCCCCCTGCGCCGGCGTAGATTCGGATGCATCGACCGCCGCTAAAGCCGGCGAGCACGCCTCTTATGGGTCGCGTCACTTTGCGGACGCGATCGGTGCAATGGCTCCGGAATGGGTTGGATCGACTGATGAGGTAGGCATGCAACGCGGAAACGCCCACGTGAAAGAGCCAGAAGACGAGAAGACTGCCGCCCACGATCGGCAACAGTTGATTCGGATCCTGGACGAACATGTACATGAACACGGCGAAGGCGCCTGTTTCAAGACCGGCGGCAACGGCTGCGGTTGCGAGGACATCCCTCCAGTTCGCTTTCCAGAGAGACCAAGGCAAGTTCAGGATGGGGGGTGAAATGCTGGCATCGGTGGCCTCGAAAGCGCGCGATAAAGACATTCGTCGGCTCTCAGCCTAGCGGTCGCGCCATTCCTGCGAAATACGGTATGGACGAGACGCGCTAGGGGATTCCCACTAGGAACCAGCCTCAGGCATCATCTGGAATATTCGGTGCCGCTCAGTTCAGATATGGCAGCGAGGAGCGCATGCGTATCCACGGGCTTGCTCAGGAAACGACAACGCGGAATGGATGTTTTCACCACGCGCATCATCGACTGCAAATCCCCGCTCAAGAGAATGGCCGGAACTTCCCGCTGATGTTGCGCGCGAACCTGCTGCAGCACGTCGAGTCCGGTCAACGCGCCATTCAGATGATAATCCGAGATCAGCAAGTCACCCGGCTTGAGATTGGCCAGCAATTCCTCGGCATCTGCGACGCTCGCGGCGCTAAGGGTCTCGTAGCCTTCCAAGGTCAGAAACAGCTCCGTGGCGGCACGTACGGAATCGTTGTCCTCGAGCAGCACGAGGCGGGACGAGGTCGTGGCATGCGGTGCCGAGACGAGCTGGGTGGGCGTCTTCAACGGGAAGCGCATCGGAGCCGACTTGGGTTAGGGGTATACGTACGCGAACCAGCGTGCCGCGGCCGACCTCCGAGGAGACCGAGACCGAATAGCCCAGCAGGCGAGACACCTCACGCACGATGGCAAGACCCAAGCCGACACCGGACCGCTGCGTACCGGACTGATCGACCTGGTAGTACTCATCGAAAATGCGTTCCAGCTTATCGCTCGGAATGCCGCTGCCGGAATCCTCGACGCAGAGCAGCAATCCATCCGCATCGGAGGTCTCGGCGACTTTCACCAAGCCGTTCTCGGTGTACTTGAGCGCGTTACCGATGAGATTCTGCAGCAGTTGATTCAGGAGGATACGATCGCTGATCACGATCTTCGAGGTTTCGGGAAATTCCAGGCGTATGCCCTTCGCCAGCGCCACCGCTTCATACTCGCGCTTCAGATCGCCATAGACCGAGATGAGGTTGATGGGGGACAAGTGCGGCTCGACGGCACCGGACTCCAGGCGGGTAATATCGAGCAAGGAATTGATCATTCGGCTGGCACTGTCGATGGCCGACGCCTGGCGGCGCAAGAGCTCGTGTAGCTCGGCTGTCTCCGGCGTGAGACGTCAGCAAAGACGCATTGAGCAGGCGAATGGTTTGCAGGGGCTGGCGCAGGTCATGGCTCGCCGCGGCGAGGAACCGGGTCTTCGCCATATTGGCGCGGTCCGCTTCCTCGCGCGCAGCCACCAAGGCATCGTTGATGGCGCGCCGCTCCGTCATATCGCGAATCGCCGCGGCGACAAAGGTCTTCTCTCCGTCATGAATGGGAGCCAGGCGGATGCCGGCGGGAAATTCGCTGCCATCCGCGCGCCGCGCAAACAGATCGATGATGCGTGCGCCCATTTCCCGCGCCGTGGGATCGCGAAGATAACCAGCCAGGTGAGCGCCGTGGCGCAATCGAAAGCGGTCCGGCACGAGCATTTCGATGGATTGCCCGACGAGCTGCTCTCGGGAGTAGCCGAACAGGCTGCGCGAGGTGGCATTGGCGAAGAGAATGACCCCGTGGGGGTCTACCACGATGAGCGCATCCGGTGAGAATTGCAGCAGTTGCTGCGAGATAGAGGCGATTTTGTCCATATCCGTGGGGTGGCGAAAGGCCAAAGAGCGCACGATTATCCTGCAAGCCTATCACGGCGCTCTCACGGCCGGGCAGGCCGCCATTCGGTTGATGCCCCGTAGTAGGGGGAGGTCGCATATTATTGCGGAAACCCGCCAGTGAATAAGCCCTTGAAATCGGGCACACTTCTCGCTGGGTCCTCCCAGGGAGGCGGCTTGCAAAGGCTCGGTAACCCCTCGAAAAGGTGGCATTTGGACGAACTCAAAGGCGATTCGGCGGGGTCGGAGGGTATCCTCAACCGGCTGATGGAGCTCTCGCGGATTGCGGCGCTGGCGGAGATGGCGAGCGGCATTGCGCATGAGCTGAACCAACCGCTGGGCGCAATCGCCACGTTCAGTCAAGCGGGCGATCGGCTCTTGAACCGCCCCGAACCTCTCGTGCCGCGCGCGCGCGAGGTCTTTCAGCAGATCAACGCGGAAGCGATGAATGCCGGGGAGGGGATTCGCCGGATTCGACGCCTGTTCGATCATGCGGAGCCCACGCGCATCCGGTGTCAGATGTCCGAACTCGTCGGGGAACTGGTGCCGGCATTGCATGCATTGGCGCGGGCGGCACATGTTTCCCTCAAAGTGGACGCCCAGTCCCCCTTGCCCGAGGTCAATGTGGACCGACTGAGGATTCAGCTGGTGCTCTTTTCTCTGGTGCAAAATGCCATTGAAGCCAGTACCCAGAAGGATGTGGCCCACGTGCTCATCGAGGTGCGAGCGGATCGCTATGCCGTCGAGACCAGCATCACGGATTCCGGAGCGGGGGTGCCCGCGGATCTCGCCGACAAGCTGTTTCGGCCCTTCTTCACGACCAAGGCCGGCGGAACCGGGTTGGGTCTGGCTTCAAGTCGTGCCAGCATCGAGGCCCACGAGGGCAGCATTGGCTTTGAAAAGATCAACCCAACCGGCAGCCGTTTCTGGTTTCGGTTACCGATCGTGACGTCTTGAGGAGTCCACCATGGCTAAAGCCGAAGTCGCTGTAAACGCCGCCACCGTCTATGTCGTGGATGACGACGATGGCATGCGTCGCGCCTTGAGCCTGCTGTTGAATACCGTGGGTTATAAAACCGCCGCCTTCGCGAGTCCCAAGGAATTCCTGGACGCATTCAAGCCCGACACGGCGGGCTGCCTCGTGCTCGATATCCGCATGCCGGGCATGAGCGGGCTCGAATTGCAGCAGCATCTGAACCGCATGGGCTCCATGCTGCCGGTGATTTTCATCACCGGACACGGGGATGTGCCGATGGCGGTCCAGGCCATGAAAGAGGGTGCGTTTGAATTCGTGCAGAAGCCCTTCCGCGATCAAGACTTGCTCGATCGAATCAACCATGCCTTGGAACAGGACAAAGAGAACCGCAGCACCTTGGCGCGCCGCGCCGACGTGTTGCACCGCATCGAATCCCTCACTCCCCGGGAGAAGCAAGTGATGGCATTGGTGGTCGATGGCGCCGCCAACAAAGTCATTGCCATCGATTTGGGATTGAGCGAACGGACCGTGGAAATTCACCGTGCGAAAGTCATGGAAAAAATGGGCGCTCGGTCGGTGGCACACTTGGTGAAACTGCAAATGAGCTTATCGAACGAGACCTAAGTGAGCCGCAATGGCCCACGGGAATCCACGTATAGATTCGATCGCGGGGCGAGCCGATACTTGCTCCATCGCTTCAATCGGATTCCGCCCATGAGCCCGCCGGTGACCTTGACTTTCCGCCATCTGCCTCGATCAGGCGCGCTCGAGGCTTCGGCGCGCGATGTGGGTGAGCGCTTGCGGCGGCTCAACGATGGTATGACGGCCTGCCATATCGTGTTCGAGGGTGCCCCCGAGTCGGCGGGGGTGCGGTTTCAAGTCAAGATTCACCTGAGTGTGCCGGGCGCGCAGATCCACGCCGAAAGCGCGCAGCCCTCGGAAGAAGGGCGGGCAGCACCTCGCAGTCCGCTGAGTTCGGCCTATGAGAATGCAAAGCGTCAGCTCGCGAAACTCAAGCAATCGTACGGTCGGCCGAACCTCGCGAGCCGGTAATCGTTCCCGAGCAAGGGTTTCCCCTGCGCAGCAGCGGCGCTGAGGGTTCGCCGCTGCGAAATACGTCACAGTTACGCAGCAAAGTTCGGTACTCACGCACTGCGAGGCCGGAATAAACACTGCTAATTTACCTTAACGCAGAAAGGCGGTCTGCGAAGGCGGGCAGGAGGCAGCCGGGCAGGATGCAGCCGGGGATCACCGACGCTGCCGGCAGCGGAGCAGCCGGTCCAGCCTGCGAGTGACGCCAAGAGCAAGGAGCAACACGATGTTTCTGGGACACATGAAGATCGGCACGAGATTGGGGCTGGCATTTGCCGTCGTTTTGATCATGGTTCTCGGCACCGTCGCGCTCGCCGTGTCGCGCCTGGAATCCCAGGATAGGTTGCTGTCGAAGTTTGCCGACGAGCGCGTACCGCAAGTGGTGACCGCGCATAAGTGGGCCATCTCGGTCCTGGAGTCGGCACGGCACACGCGCAACATCTTCGTTCTGGATCACGACAAGATCCCCGAAGAAATCGCCGGCCTGCAGGATCAAAGAAAGCAGCGCATCGAAGAGACGAACGCAATGGAGCGGGAAGTCGACTCGGACCATGGCAGGGAACTACTGAAGAATATCGAGGATGCCCGCGCGATTTACGTGCTCGATGAGGATGAATTCATTCGGCTCGTGCTGGCCAATCGGCTGGATGAGGCGAAGAAATTATTGATCGACAAGGCGCGTCCCGAGCAACTGACGTATCTCGATAAAATCTACACGCTCGTAGACTATCAAGTCTCGTTGATCGGCAAGGAACGCGATGAGGCGAAGGTTCGGTACGCCAGTGGACGGTCGGTGATCATCGGCATCGGCGTGCTCGCCGCTGTCGCCAGCATCGCATTCGCCTACTTGATCACGCGCAGCATCACGTTGCCTCTGCAACGTGCGCTGCGGACGGCGCAACAGGTTGCGGGCGGCGACCTTGCGGCCCACATCGACGTCAACAGCCATGACGAGACCGGACAGTTGCTGGCGGCGCTCAAGAACATGATGCAGGGTCTGGCAAAGATCGTCGGCGAGGTGCAGAACTCCGGGATCCAAGTCAACTCCTCGGTGACCGCGATCGCCGCCACCGGCAAAGAACAGCAGGCGACCGCAACCGAGATCGCGGCGACGACGACCGAGATTGGCGCGACTTCCAAAGAAATATCGGCCACCTCCCGGGAGTTGGTCAAAACCATGAACGAAGTCTCGGCCGTTGCCGAGCAATCGGCGAACCTGGCGAACAGCGGCCAAGCCGGCTTGTCGCGCATGGAAGAGACGATGCGCCAGGTCATGGAGGCGGCGGGCTCGATCAACGCCAAGCTCACGGTGCTGAACGAAAAAGCCGGCAACATCAACCAGGTGGTCACCACCATCACCAAGGTGGCCGATCAAACGAATCTGCTGTCGCTCAATGCGGCTATCGAGGCGGAAAAGGCCGGGGAATACGGCAGGGGCTTTGCGGTGGTGGCCTCGGAAATTCGCCGGCTTGCCGACCAGACAGCGGTGGCAACCTACGACATCGAACAAACGGTGAAGGAAATTCAATCGGCGGTGGCGGCGGGCGTGATGGGCATGGAAAAGTTTTCCGAGGAAGTTCGCCGTGGTATGCAGGATGTGCAGCATGTCGGCGGAGAGCTGTCTCAGATCATCCAGCAGGTGCAAGCGCTGGCGCCCCGCGTCGAGTCGGTCAACGAGGGAATGCGGGCGCAGGCCACCGGTGCGGAACAGATCAGCCAAGCGCTCACGCAGCTGAGTGAGGCGGCTCAGCAGACCGTGGAGTCGCTGCGCCATTCGGCCGTCGCCGTGGACGGGCTGATGGAAGTCTCCGTCGGCTTGCACGCCAGTGTCTCGCGATTCAAGGTATAGCCGGGCGGAGTGTCGGCGATGTTGTTTCTGAAATTTCGAATCGGCGGGGAGGATTATGCGCTCGATGCACCGCAGATCGTGGAAATTCTGCCGTTGCTGGAGGTCACGCGCGTGCCCCAGGCACCCGCCGGCGTTGCCGGCCTCATCAACTATCGCGGCACGCCGGTGCCCGTGGTCGATCTCAGCGAGTTGACGCTCGGCCGGCCGGCGCAGCCGCATATCAGTACGCGTCTGATCGTGGTGCGTTATGGCGAGCACTTGCTCGGACTGATCGCCGAACGGGCAACCGAAATCATGCGCCGTGATGCCGGGAGCTTCATCGAGTCGGGCATTGCCAGTGACTCCGCGCCCTACCTGGGACCGGTCACGCAGGACGGGGGCGGCCTAGTTTGTTGGATCAAGGCGCAGAATATGCTGCCGCCGGCCGTCAGCAGCGTCCTGTTCCGCCAGGCCGAGGAGAACGCTTGCTCTACGCTAGAGTCGCAGCGCTGCTGAAGGAAAAGATGGGACTCGACGCCGAGTCGATCGGCGTCGCCTCCGTGGAGCGTGCAGTGCGCCGGCGGCTCGCCGCGCTGGGCCTCAAGGACGCGCAAGTCTATTGGGAGCAACTGATCACGCTCGAACGGGAATTGCAGGAGCTGATCGAAGCGATCGTGATTCCGGAGACCTGGTTCTTTCGTGATTCCGAAGCCTTTGCGGCATTGGTGCGCGTGGTTCGGGAAGAATGGCTGGCGAAGCATGCGGAGGGAACCTTGCGCATATTGAGCCTGCCGTGCTCGAGCGGCGAAGAACCGTTCTCGGCGGCGATGGCGCTGCTTGACGGCGGTCTGCCGCCATCGCGTTTTCACATCGACGCCATCGACATCAGCACGCGTGCCATCGCATTGGCTGAACAGGGTACCTATGGCAGAAACTCGTTTCGCGGCAACGATCTCGGCTTTCGAGATCGCTACTTCGAACCGGCGGAACGCGGCTATCGATTGAGCGATGCGGTGCGCCGTCAGGTGCAGTTTCGGCACGGCAACCTACTGTCCGCCGGCTGGCTGCACGGTGCGCATGGTTACGACGCGATATTCTGCCGCAATGTGCTGATCTATTTCGACCGTGTGACTCAATGCCGTGCGATAGAAGTGCTGGGACGGCTGCTGACGCCGTCCGGTGTGTTCTTCGTCGGCCCATCGGAAGCGGGCTTGCTGTTGGATCATGGATTTGTTTCGGCCGGTATCCCTCTGGCGTTCGCGTTTCGCCGAAAGGACGGTTCGGCGCCGCAACCCCGGCCGAGGCGAAGCGGGCCGCCCGCGGCCGCCGTGGCGAAGCCCGGCCGTGCAAAGCCGGCCAAGCCGGCGTCGCTTGCGAGGCCGCAGCCCCAGCCGCAACCCGGGCCGATTCCGGCGGCGAACGTCGCGGGCGCGGCCGAACATTGGATGGAGCAGGCGCATCGTCTCGCGAACCAGGGCAAGCTCCTGGAGGCGCTGGAGTACTGCGAACGGAATTCGTGCCGCCAACCCGCGTCGGCCGAGACCTATCATCTCATCGGGCTGTTGCATGAGGCCGCCGGGCGGGTGCCCGAAGCGGCCGAGCACTACCGCAAGGCGTTGTACTTGGAGCCGCAACACGCCGAGGCGATGGTGCACTTGGCCGTGGCGTTGCAAAAGCAGGGCGACACCCTCGGTGCGCAACGCCTGCTCGAGCGGGCGAATCGCCGGCTGAGCGCGGGCAAGAGCAAGGGCGGAGGCTAGCGTGAACTGCTGGAAACGCATCGGCGTCCAGGGCGACCGATCCTGTGCCGAGCTCGAGCGGCACATACATTGCCGTAATTGCCCGGTATTTACCGACACCGCCCGCGCCCTGCTCGACGTACCCTCACCGGCCGGCTACAGCCGGGTCGCCACCGAGCACTTCGCCCGCCCGGCGCAGGCGGGGCCGGAGCATGCGGTCGGCGCAGACACGCAGTCGGTCATTGTCTTTCGCCTGCAGGCGGAGTGGCATGCGATTCGCACGGCGGCGTGCCAGGAGATCGTCGAGTGGCGTCCGATTCACCCGCTGCCCCACCGGCGCACTGGTGCGGTGCTCGGTGTGGCGAATGTCGGCGGCGCGCTTCTGGTGTGCCTGTCGCTGGCGCTCATTCTCGGTGTCGCCGCCCGGCCCGATCCGCTGCCGACGCCATCGCGGCGCCGCGCCGCGGTACCGCGTCTATTGGTGGCGCGGGGCATGGGGGGGACGGTCGCCTTTCCAGTCGACGAAGTACAGGGCACGGAGCGCTTTCGTCGCCGGGACCTCAAAGAGGTTCCCACGACGATCGCACGAGCGAAGGCGGCTCATACTCAGTCGCTGATCGCGCTGGGCGACAAGACAGTCGGTCTGCTCGATGAACAACTGCTCTTGGCCGCGGTCGAGCAGGCTCTCGCATGAGTTCCCCGGATCTCAGCCAGTCGTCGATGCTCGACCTGTTTCGCATGGAGGCGGAAGGCCAGGCGCAGGCCTTGACGCTCGGACTGTTGGCTCTCGAGCGCGATCCGACAGCGGCGGACCAGCTCGAGCGCTGCATGCGCGCGGCGCATTCGCTCAAGGGCGCGGCACGCATCGTCGGCCTGAGCGCGGGCGTGAGCGTCACCCACGCGATGGAGGACTGTTTCGTGGCCGCGCAGCTAGGCCGCATCACCTTGCAACAGGGCCACATCGATGAGCTGTTGCGCGGTGTGGATCTACTGCAGCAAATGTCGCGCACCACCGAACAGGATATGAGCCGATGGGAGGCGCAACGGCGCGGGGACGTGGAGGTGTTTCTCGACGGGATGAATCGTGTCATCGCGACTGCGGAGATTGCGCGCGCATTCAGGACCGAGCCGCTGGACGCCGAAGAGACCCGAGGACCGCGAGACGAGGACCCCGCCGAGACGGTCTTTGGCAGTGAATTGGACGAGAGAGCCCAGGCCGGGGTGCTTAGAGTCACCGCGGAGAATCTGAATCGGCTGCTGGGGTTGGCGGGCGAGTCGCTGGTGGAGTCACGAAGTTTCAAATCCATTGCGGACTCGTTGCTGCGTCTGAAACACCTTCAATACGAACTGCACCGTGCTCTGGATCGCCTGCGCGAGCAGCTGCCGCAACTGCGGCCGAACGACCAGGCGCGGACGGCCTTGGCCGATGCGCAGCAGCGGGCGCTCGACTGCCGGCAATTCCTCGTGCAGCGGCTGGCGGAAATCGATCACTTCGACCGGCGAGCCACCCATCTTTCACATCGCCTGTACGACGGGGCGCTGGCCTGCCACATGCGGCCCTTCGCCGACGGCGTGCAGGCCTTTCCGCGCATGGTGCGAGATCTCGCCCGCGAGCTGGGGAAGCAGCTGCGGTTGGACATAGCGGGCCAGGATACCCAGGTCGACCGCAACATTCTCGAGAGGCTCGATGCGCCGCTTGGGCATTTGTTGCGCAACGCCTTGGACCACGGTATCGAGACACCGGAAGAACGCCTCGCCGCCGGCAAGTCGGCTGAAGCCCTCGTGAGCATCGAAGCGCGGCACAGCGCCGGGAGGCTGCAGGTGTCCGTCAGCGACGACGGTCGAGGGATCGATCTCGAGCGGCTCCGGGCCGCGGTCATCGACCGTAAGCTTTCGAATGCGCAGACTGCTGCCCAGTTGACGGACGCCGAACTGCTGGAGTTCCTCTTTCTGCCCGGATTCACCCTGAAGGAGTCGGTCACCGACATCTCCGGCCGAGGAGTCGGACTCGACGTCGTGCAGAATGTCCTCAAACGAAGCCGCGGCACCGTACGCATCAGCACGCGCCAGGGCCAGGGGACGCGATTTCAGCTCGAACTACCCCTGACGCTGTCGGTGGCCCGAACGCTGCTCGTGGAGGTGGGCGCGGAAGCGTATGCGGTGCCCCTCGCTTACATAAAGCACGCGCTCAAGCTCGCACCGGAAGAAATCGAGTTGCTCGAGGGTCGACCGCATTTCAATATGAGCGGTCGCTCGGTCGGCCTGGTTACGGCGCACCAGCTTCTCGGCATCGCACCGCCGCAGGCCGCGGCCGACTCGCTCGCGGTGGTGGTTCTGGGCGATGCCACTCACTCTTATGGCGTCATGGTCGATCGATTTCTCGGCGAGCGCGAACTGGTCGTACACCCGCTCGACCCTCGGCTCGGCAAGATCAAGGATGTGGCGGCGGGCGCGCTGATGGAAGACGGTTCGCCCGCATTGATTCTGGATGTGGAAGATGTCATTCGCTCCATCGAGAAGCTGGCGGGCGCGGGCGGATTGAGCGGCGTCGCGCGCGGCGCAGCGGGCGCCGGCGCTGCCGAACGCAAACGCATCCTGGTGGTCGAGGATTCCTTTACCGTGCGGGAGCTGGAGCGCAAGCTGTTGGTCAACGGCGGTTTTGAGGTAGAGGTGGCCGTCGATGGCATGGACGGCTGGAATGCCGCCCGTACCGGCCAGTTCGATCTGGTCATCACGGATATCGACATGCCTCGCATGGATGGAATCGAGTTGGTGACGCTCATCAAAAAGGATCCGCACGTGAAGTCGCTCCCGGTGATGATCGTGTCGTACAAAGACCGCCCGGAGGATCGGCGCCGCGGTTTGGACGCCGGGGCGGACTATTATCTGGCCAAGGGCAGCTTTCATGACGAGGCACTATTGCATGCCGTCGTGGATCTGATCGGAGCAGGGCAGCCGTGAAAATCGGCATCGTCAACGAATTGCCGGTCGCGCTGGAGGCGCTTCGCCGTGTTCTGGCGCTGCGGCCGGATCATGCGGTGATCTGGAGCGCGCAAGACGGCGCGCGGGCCATTGCCCTATGCAAGCAGCAGACGCCGGATCTGGTGCTCATGGATCTCACGATCCCGGGTACGGATGGTGTCGAGGCGACCCGGCAAATCATGGCCGCAACGCCCTGTGCGGTCCTGGTCGTAACCGCAAGTGTCGCTGCCAGCGCCGCGCGCGTGTTCGACGCCATGGGCCATGGGGCGATCGATGCCGTCGACACGCCGGTACTCGGTCGCGGTGATTTGCCCGAGAGCGCCGTGGCGTTCCTGCACAAGATAGACACGGTCGCCAAACTGGTCGGCACGCGCCGCTTCATCCCGAGCGCCGACACTTTCAACGATACCTGGATCATCACTCGCCGGGAGCGGCTGGTTGCCATCGGCGCCTCCGCGGGTGGGCCGGCGGCGCTGAAAGCCGTTCTGTCGGGCCTGCCGCAGGGTTTCCCGGCCGCCGTGGTGATCGTTCAGCACGTGGACGCGCGATTCGCCCAGGGGTTGGCGGACTGGTTGAGCCGTGACTGCGCATTGCCGGTACGCATGGCAAGGGAGGGCGACCGGCCGACCCGAGGTTCAGTGCTGCTCGCCGGCACCAACGATCATCTTCGGTTCATATCCCCGGAGCGCATTGGGTACACGTCCGAGCCGAGCGATCAGGCCTACCGCCCATCGGTGGATGTGTTCTTCGCCAGTGTGTGCGCGCATTGGCCGGGTGAGGCGGTAGGCGTCTTGCTCACCGGCATGGGCCGGGACGGGGCGCAGGGTTTGAAGACTCTGCGCGACAAAGGCCACTACACCATCGCTCAAGACCAGGCCACGAGCACGGTCTACGGCATGCCCAAGGCCGCCGCGAGCCTGGGTGCCGCGGTGGATATACTGCCGCTCGAGCGCATCGCGCCGCGGTTGGTCGACAATTTCAGACACAAGATCTAAGGAAGGAGTCATTCGCATGACCACGGATCACCCTAAAACCCGGACCCCAACGATTGCCCCGGCGCCCGCAGAAGGCGATTCCTCCGGTGCGACGGTCCGGTTGCGCCGGGCAGCCGATGGATTCAAGCGCCCCCTCGAGGACTTGAACTGCGTCGTGCTGTTGGTTGACGACCAACTGATGATCGGTGAGATGGTGCGTCGCGCTCTGGCGGACGAACCGGATATCGTGTTTCATTTTTGTTCCGAGCCCGGTGCGGCCGTCATGACCGCGGAGCGCATTGCGCCAACCGTCATTCTGCAAGACCTCGTCATGCCGGGCGTGGAAGGACTCACGCTGGTGCGCGAGTATCGTGCCCGTGAAGCGATAAGAAACACACCGATCATCGTTCTATCGAGCCGCGACGACCCCACGACGAAGCACGATGCGTTCGCCGTCGGCGCAAATGACTACGTCGTGAAGCTCCCGGACACGATCGAGCTGATCGCGCGAATTCGCTATCACTCACAGGCGTACCTCAGCCGCCGGCAGCGCGATGCGGCGTACGAGGCGCTGCACGAAAGTCAGCGCGAGTTGATGGCGGCAAACATCGAATTGCAAAGGCTCTCGAGCCTGGATGGCCTCACGGGTCTGAACAACCGCCGCCGCTTCGATGAGTACGCCTTGACCGAGTGGCGTCGCGCCCTGCGCGAACGGGCCCCGTTTGGGCTCCTGCTGATCGATGTGGACAAGTTCAAGACCTACAATGACGCCAACGGTCACCTGGCGGGAGATGAACTGCTGAAGCGAATCGGAGAGACGATCCGCGGCTGCTGCAGACGCCCGGAGGACCTGCCGGCGCGTTATGGCGGCGACGAATTCGCCGTCGTAATGCCCGGAATAACGATCAATGCTCTAGAGGCCGTCGGCGAACGGCTGCGCCTGGCGGTTCAGAATCTCAAAGTCGAGAACGGCGGCTCCAAGGCCGCATCCTACGTGACCTTGAGCGTGGGCGGCGCCGTCGCCGTTCCCGCCGGGGAAGACGGGCTGCTCGATCTGGTCGCCGTTGCCGACCGGAATATGTACGAGGCCAAGGCGAAGGGCCGCAATAAATCGGTCGTTCACGAATAGCGCGCCGAGTCCGATGGGTTGACAATGGTGAACGCGGTGGGATAATCCCACCTATGATACTTACCCTCGATGCCAAGCGCCGCTTGACGCTTCCGGCGAGTCTCGTACCCGCTCAACCCGGCGATCATTTCCAAGCCGAGTTTGACCCCGATGAAGACGCGGTGGTTTTCCGCCGCATAGCCAGGAATGCGGATTGGTTGAACGTGCTCAAGGCCTGCCCGGTGAAGATGGACGATCTTCAATCGCGGCGCCGCGAGTTTCCAAAGCGCCTCAAGCTGTGAGCTGGCTGCTCGATTCGGACGTCCTGAGCCAACCCGCAAAGAAAGTCGGCGACCCTCGTGTCATCACGTGGATCGAAAAGCATCAAAACCAGTGCTACACCAGCTCAATCGTCATTGCTCAATTGGCGTATTGGGTGAGAACCAAGCGCGGAAAGCAGCGCGTGGCCTTGCAGAAGTGGTTGACGGAATTGGTCGAAGCGATGCACGGCCGGATTCTTGGATTCAACGTGTCGGTCGCTCACGTGTGGGCGGATCAGCAATACCAGCTGCAAGCGGTAGGCAAACCCATGCCGGTTGAAGACAGCTATATCGCGGCGATCGCGCGTCGCCACAACCTGACGATCGCTACCGGAAACGTGAAGGATTTTCAGCGGCCGGGAGTCAAAGTGTTTGATCCGTTTGCCGAAAGCTAGAGTTTGTATTTTTTCCGGGCAAATACGTTGGTTTGCCTGGTCATCCACAAAGACTGCTCGCCATGCTGAGATCTACCGGAAGGCCAATTGCGGCTTGCCAGGTTGCAAACCAAACGACTCCCAGCGAAAAGCGGCCTTCCAGCGTAGGAATTCGGCTGCCGGTACCGCTTTGTTGAAGAAGAAGCCTTGGATCTCATCGCATCCCAGCTCGATCACGGCTTTGGCCTGCTCGGCGGTTTCGACGCCTTCCGCGATGACTCTCATACCGAGTGAGTGTGCCAGAGAGATTGTGGCGACGACGACGGCTCGATGCCGCTCATGCTGCATCATGCGAACGATGAACGACCTGTCGATTTTGAGCGCGTGTATGGGCAGGGCCGCGATGTAGCTCAGGGACGAATAACCCGTTCCAAAATCGTCGAGGAAGATCTGAATTCCAAGATCGCGGATCCGGGAGAGCACATCGTGCGACTGCTCCGGGTCCTCCATGAGCGCCGATTCGGTCACCTCGAGTTGCAGGAGATCCAGTCTTGCGCCGGCTTGTGCGCCCAGCGCGACAAGCCGTGTCAGGAACTCCGGATCGCGAAGAATGTTCGGCGATACGTTGACTGCGATGGGCATTTCAACGCCCAGCCGCTGCCACTCGCTGATCTGCTTCCAGGCTGCGCCCAACACCCAATCGGTGAGCGGCTTGATGATGCCGGTTTGCTCGGCCTGGGGGATGAAGTCCTTCGGCGGTACCATTCCGCGCTCGAGATGCGGCCATCGAACCAGGGCCTCCACGGCGCAGACCACGCAGGCTCGCACATCTATCTTCGGCTGATAATAGAGCAAGAGCTCGTCGTCTTTGATCGCTTTTCTGAGCTCTGCAAGAAGGATCAAGCGTTGCGGGGTCTCGGTCTCGCCTCTGCCGCTGTAGAGCGCGTACTCGATGCCTGCGCTCCTGGCGCGTCGGACTGCGATATCGCTGCGCCTGATCAGGGCGTCCGCTCCGGCACCGTGAGCGGGAAACATCGCAATGCCGCTGGTCGTCCGCACATCCAGAGGGACTCCCGCGAGCTCGAATGGATCGGTCATTGCCCGTTGGATGCGCTTGGCAAGCTCGTGCGCGCGCTCGGCATCTGCCTGTGGAATGACAATGACGAATGAATCATCCGCAATTCGTGCAATGAAGTTGCCTGCCTCGGCGGCACTTTCGAGGCGCAACGCCACTTTCTTCAGAAGTTCGTCGGCTCCTACGATGCCGACGCCCTCTTGAATTTCGCTGAATCGATCGACGCTGAGCATCATCAGCGCAACGCCGGCGGTCCCGGACCTTTCTCGTTCAATGGCTTGTTCGAGTTTTGCAATGAGTTGCACTCGGTTGGGCAGCTCCGTCAGAGGGTCGAAATTGGCCAACCGCTCCACCTGGGCCGCGGCGAGTCGATGCTCGAGAATCGAGCGATGAGTATGAACGCCGAAGGAAAGATCCGCGGCCAGTTCCTGCAACAATACAAATTCCTCTTCGTCGAAGGCATCTGTCGCACTCGAATAGATGGATAAGACGCCGAAGGTGTCGGGACCTACGACCAGAGGCAGTGCGATCGAAGAAGCGTAGCCGCGGCTGAGCGCTTCGGCGCGCCAGGCAAGCACCCGGGGGTCGGAACCCAAGTCCCGGGAAACCTGTACGGTGCCTGTTCGCGCGGCGGTTCCGGTCGGGCCGCGTCCACGCTCGGTATCCGCCCAGGAAATCGCGGGGTAATCGGAGAGGCCGCCGGCAAATCCGCACTGCGCCACGGGACGGACCAATTTATCGGCATCGTGCTCGACAAAGCCCACCCAGGCCGTTTTATAGCCTCCCTGATCCACGAGTGCTTTGCATACGAGGTTGAGCAACGCGGGTTCACTCTCGCCATGGATCAGCGCCTGGTTGACGGTGCTGAGAACACGCAGAGCACGGTTGGCTCTGTGTAGTGAGGTGGCCACGCGCTCCTGTTCCGTGACGTCGCGCGCGATCGTGATCTCCCCGACCAAAGCACCCTTATCATCCAGCAATGGCGTCGTTTTGAGAGCGACGCGGATGGTTTCACCATTCTTCTTGCGCCGCTCGGTGATCCTCGAGGTCGGCCGACCCGCGCGAACCCGCTCGAGGAGGCGCTGGTAGTCTCCGTCCGAGAGTTCGGCGGCGTGCAGCTTGCGCAGCGGCTGACCGATGGCCTCCTCTGCGGAAAAGCCGTACAAGGAAGTCGCTTCCCGGTTCCAGTATGTGACCACCGCGTTCAGGTCTTTGACGATAACGGCCTCGCCGCTCTGTTCGAGCACCTGCGCAAAGTCACGGGCGCTCGCCGCCGATCGCTCGTTCTCGGTATCAGGAACGCTGAGTGCTTGGACGGCTAGCATTGGATCGAGCTTATGCGCGGATGTGAACGCGCGTATGTGCGGTGCTTCACCGAACGGGTTAGTACGTAGCCGCACGGGGTTTCCACGAACAACCGACGCTTTGCCGTTTGTTTATTGATTACGTAGTTTCCGAACCTACGGTGGAAACTGCGCATTGTCGCGCGATCGTGGATCGTTCAAGGTGATTGCACGGAGGTAAATCACTTATGTGGATGGTTACGACGCAAACGGAGAACTCTTCAGCCTCACCAAGGTCGACCTTCGCGATTTTGTATGCGCGGCTGGCGTTCGTGAAGCAGGTCTGCCTTGTCGTCGTGAGATACATAGATGCCGACAACGAGCACGGACCCGATTTCCTGTTGCGGCGTTCCGGCACTCGTGATCTGGTACGCGAAGCAATGATTGGCGCGGCAATGGCTGACAATGCGGGCGGAAAGCGGGATAACCCACCTAAATCCACGGAAGCACTTTGAGATCGTGACGCTCGCAGAGTTTGACACCTCGAGTACGCCTCACGCGGCAGCCCTTCGTCGATTGGGAAAGTCGGAGCGGGTCCGGCGTGAAGGTCGATGCCGCTCGTCCAGACACTCGGCGGGTTCAGATTCTTTCGATCGGCAATTGCCAGGACCGCATACTTTGCGCCGAGCAGATTGCGTGCACCGGTGCAGACGCGTTCAAGCAGAACCGACGGGTCGCGCTCCGACGCCAGTTGAACGTTGAGCTCGGTCAGCGCAACGAAGCGGCTATTCAGCTCCAAGAGCTGATCTGCTTTGGCTGACAATTCATCGGTCAGGACGCGCCTGTGATTGCGCTCGAAATCTCGGTTGTTAGGGGGCGCCGAAGGAATGGGAGCGCCCGCCAGCACGTCAGCAACCGCGCTCAGAAACTCCTTCGCACCGCAGGGCTTCATGATGACCCGAGCGACCCCGCATTGTTCCGCAAGAGCCGTGGCTTCGCGCTTGTGCCGTCCATGGATGGCATGAGAATGTCCGAGATGATGAGTTGCGGTCGATCCAGTTCGGCGGCGCGCAGCCCGTCCGCACCATCCGTAGCCTCCATTGCAGTGTAACCTTCGTGTTGAAGGAGCATGAGCACGGCCTTGCGACTGGGCGCACTGTCGTCAACAACTAGGATCTTTGTCATGTGCGAGCGTCGCCGTGCGCCGGGTCACGCCAACACGCCCTCCCGATGGTGCAATGCATAATTCAACCCCCGACCTCTGCCTTCATGCGCGACCGGTCAGTGCTGCAAGTGTCATTCGAAGCTGCGCTATTTTTGGTGGTTTGCTCAACACTCGATCGACGTGAGGCGGCACGTCACCCTCGATTGACAGACGCTGACCCCATCCGGTGAGAAGGATCACGGGCGTAACTGACGAGGCGGTCTTGACGGCGGCCGCCACCTTTCGACCGTCAATGTAAGGCATGCCAAGGTCCGTAATTACGACCGAGAATGTTTCGCCGCGATTCTGCGCCGCAGCAAAAGCCTCGATACCCGCCCGACCGCCGTTTGTGGCAACCACGATGTGCCCGTCGCTTTCCAGAGCATCCCGCAGCGACTTGAGCAAGACAGGGTCGTCGTCCACAAGTAGGATCCGCAATTGCGCAGATCGCACGTATGCGACCTGGGATTGGATCGAAGCGGCGCGGTGGGTGGCGGGCATAGGGAAGCTCAGGCGCATCGTCGTACCGCGACCTAGCGCGCTTTCAATCTCTACCGCGGCTCCATGCCGTTGCGCGGTTCCGTACACCATGGCAAGGCCAAGGCCTGTCCCCTGGTCGCCTTTGGTGCTGAAGAACGGCTCGAGGCAGCGTTCCCGCGTGCTTTCGTCCATGCCGAGCCCGGTATCGATGACTTCAAGGTAAACGCGGCTCGATGGCGCTTGGTCGATCGAATTCGACACCCCGTCTGCAACTCGAGTCCGCAGCGTAATCTTCCCACCGCCCGGCAAGGCGTCTACGGCGTTGAGAACCAGGTTTGTGAGCGCCTCTCGAATCTCGCTTTCGATGCCCATGACGTTCGGTAAATTGTCCGCAAGCGCGGTCGATACCTCGATGACGGCGCCTCGTCGCAGTGCCATGTCAGACCATCGGGCGCGTGTGAGATCCAGCACCTGCTGCGCCAGAAAGTTCAACTGCACGGGCGCCAATTGCAGCTGAGGCTCGCGTTCGCGATAGAACTCCTTCATGCGCGACACGGTTTCAGCCACATCGCTGATGGCTTGTTGTATGGTCTGCAGATAGTCGCGCGCCCGCGCGCTCAGGCCGGGCTCCTTGTCGAGCAAGACGTCGGTATAAATCATGATCGGTGAAATGGCGTTATTGATGTCGTGGGCGATGCCGCTGGCCATCTGGCCCAATGCACGCAGCCGTTCCTGCTGCATGACCGCTTGCTGTGTCTGCCGTAGATCCTCGTACGCCCTCTGCAGCGCGCCGTAAGTGTCGGCCTGCTGGGCAGCGAGCGCAGTGTGCTCCGTCAACTGCCTCAGGAATTCACACTCACCGCTGCTGAATCCTTGCGGCTGCCGCCTCGCCACGATGAGAGCGCCGAACACGTGGCTCTCTACCAAGAGAGGTGCGATCACCACAGACCGGAATTCGCCGGCCGCGAGGCGCTGCGGGAACGGGAAGAGCGCTTGCGATACGTCGGGTTCGTATACCAGCTGCCCACGCACGCAGCGGGACAATCCGTTGCTGTCGATCGGAAGCCGCGATTTTTCGCTCAATCCCAACCTTTCGGCGACATCGGCACTGTGTGGACCGACACAGGCGACCGTGAGAAAGTCGTCGGGCGGGTTGTACAGGCAGACAGCGCCGAAATCGATCGGAAGCTGATCCTCCAGCGTGCCGATCACGACTTGAAATATGCTCGTTAGGTCCTGCCGCTCACCCATTGCACGGGTTATTTGCTGCAAGAGATTCAGGCGCTCCAGATTCGCCCGCAGTTTTCGCTCTTGAGCCATACGCTCGGTGATGTCGCGCGCGATTTTTGATGCACCGACGATCCGCCCCTGAGCGTCTCGCACCGGTGAGATCGTGGCCGATATGTCGATGCGGGTCCCATTGGCTCGAACCCGGACGGTTTCGAAGTGATCCACATATTCACCACGCGCAATCCTCGCGAGAATGGCAGGCTCTTCGTGGAGTCTTTCCTGAGGAATCAAGATTTGCATCGGCTGACCGATGGCTTCCTGTGCCGTGAAGCCAAAGAGTCTCTGCGCCCCCGGATTCCACGACGTGATGACGCCGTTCAGGTCTTTGCTAATGATGGCGTCATCCGAGGACTCAATGATGCCTTGGAGCAATTGCTGGTTCGCACGGGCGGTCTGCTGTGCCCGGGTGCGCTCGACGATCTCCAGTTCCAGGTTTCTTGCGGTACGTGCAAGTTCCGCCGTCCGCTCCAATACTCGCGCCTCGAGCTCGCCGCGTGCGCGCAGGAGGTCCGTCGCCTGGGCCTCAATTCGACCGGCCATGGTATTGAAGCTCGCACCCAAGCGTGCCAACTCGTCGGCGCCGTGGACCGTCACCCGAGTCGACAGATCGCCGGCTGCGATGGCTTCGGTGGCTTTTGACAACGACAATACCGGCTTGACTATATTCGTCGCAACGAGCGCCCCAACGAGCAGGGCCAGCAGCGAAATCATGCCGGCGAACAGAAGCTTATTCCGCGTGACTTGCGCGATCTGCGAGAGCAGTGAGGTCTCAGGGCTCATGTAGAACAAAGTCCACGGTACCGTGCGCAGCCGTCGCCCGACACCGTAGTTCCATTGACCATTGACCGGCGCGAAACCGCGGAACATGTTGCCGTCGGGAGACCCTTGCACGGAACGCCGGTATTGCTCGGGGAATGCGCGAACGTCTTGCAGCAATTCCCGTGTTGGTGGGCCAAATCGCTGTTGCGCAACGAGCGCGTCGATCGTTTTTTTGTCAAGGCCGGCTCCCGGATGGAACACGATTTCCTCGCTTTCCGTGTGTGCGATCCGGATCCCTTGATGATCAAACAGCACGGCGGTACTGCCGGGACCCGCGAGCGCATTCGACGCCTTCATCACATCCCACAGGGTGGCAGCTCTGATCCACAGTACCGCAAGTCCGATGACTTGGCTGTCGGCCGCGAAGACCGGTACGGCAAACGCGATCGCCGGTACAGAGCCGATTTGCGGTTCGGCGAAATGGATGTCCGAAATCACGGACTCACCCCTGAGCGCTTGCTGCACAAAATAGCGATAGGCCAGGGTCGCGCCGGCGAGCCGAGAGTCCGAAGCGACTTTGACGATGCCGTCCGCATCGAGAATCGCCACTGCGATGACGTTGCGGTCGCTCGCCGGCATCACGGTCAAAAGATTGTGCAGGGAATCGAAGTCCGCGGGTTTGCCGTCCGTCGCCGCCGTGAAACTCAGTTGCAGCGCATTCGGGACGTGCGTAATGCGTTCGGCGGCGTGTTGATACTTGTCAATGAGGCCATCCAGCTCGCCGCAGAGCTGGTCGCCTCGAGCCGCAAGGAGCGCGGCAGTCTGAGTCAGTAGACGGTGGCGCGCATCCCTAATATCGGTCGCGGTCGAGACAATCAGAGGAAGCAGTGCCCCAGCCACGAGCAACGCCGTGAGCTTGGTACGCAGGGGCCAATCCGCGAAGCGGTGCATCCCTTCATTCCCCGTTCCTAGCAAGAAACCACAACTTGCCGACGCCGTAGGAGTCGTGTAGTTCCTTCTCCATCCTCTGCGTCGCAGAGCAGCGTATGCCGTTGCCGGACGGCAGTCAATGAAGGCCGCAGGTGCCCCAGTGGGAGATGCGCGATGGCCTCGGCTTCCGGAGGGCGCAAAAATTGACAACGATAGCGCCGGGTCGCATCGTATGGTTACCGCAGGGACTCGGTTTGTTCAGGCAACCCTATAGCCGACACCCTCCGGGTAGTTGGTCACGGAAAATCTCCGACGGCTTTTGATCGGGGTACTGCGCTCGATGTCGAATCGGAGCACGTTCGGCTGGAGATGCCCTCAAGTGGTCTAATTGAAGGACGTTCCGATCACCTCGGCAGCAACCATTCGGCCGGCCCAAGTGCCCGAGCCGGTAATCAAAATATCTTGCGCCAGACCTTGCACCAGCCTGCCGCGGGCACACTCTTGCCGGGGAAGAGCACGCACCCTCCTCGGGCATCTCCCGGTTTACCCTGGAACTGCTGGCAATTGGCGCACGTTTGGCCGCGGGCATAGGTGGGGTTTGCGGCGGCATCGACTTGAGCCGCATCGTTCGTGAACCCCAAGGTCACCGCCTGAGGCTCCTTGGGATCCAGCGCCGGCAGGTCCGCCGCGCCTGATGGCCTGCTGCCGATCAGACCCAGTGCGGAAATCGCGGTACCTGCCATGAGTCCGCGCTTGAGACTGTTCGACGCGTGAGGGTGTTTCCCATCGCGATGCTCCTAGCTGCGGTTGGACGGTTGGAACATAAGGCTCGGGTTCATTTCCTCAAATGGATTCCAAATAAGTGACCACAGCTTCCATTTGCTGCCTGCTCAGATCCTTGACCACCCCGTGCATGACGGGCGCGGTACGCAAGGCACTTTGAATCACGAGCAATTGCTTGAGCAGGTAAGGTGCATGCTGACCCGCGAGCCGCGGAAATGCAGCCATGCCTTGCGCATGGGCACCGTGGCAGCTGGCGCACGGGGGAATTTGACGGGCCGGAACGCCCTCTTCAAACAGATGCTTGCCTTCCGCGATCAGCGCCGCATTCCCCGGCTTTCCTTCCGCCGCGGGCTGCGTTGCGAAATAGTTCGCAAGCTCGCTGATCATGGGATCGCTCAACTGAGATGCCATGCCCCACATGTAGGCCTGCGCGTCCGGATCGGCGCGCGTTTGGTCCTTGAACGCGTGCAGTTGCGCTTCAATGTACGGCGCAACCTGTGCCGCGAGGTTTGGGAAAGTCGGCGCTACGCTGCGGCCGTTGATGCCATGGCAAGAGGCGCAGGTGTCGATGGCCTTGTGGAGTGCGGCTTTCTGCATGTCGGTCATGCTGTCCGAGGCGGCATCTGCGCCATATGCCGAATGGCCGAAGCCCATGGAGGCGCCCATGACCACGGCGAAAACACATTGGAGTTTCATGATCTTGTTCATCCCCTCGTGGCTTCGACCTAGTAGTTCAACCACACCAACAGATATGTGGTGTTATTGTCCGCAGCGTTTCGGCCGGAACCGTCATAATTGGTCGTTCCGCCGTTGAATTTCGTATAACCGGTGTACTGCAGCTGTAGTTTCGTATTGAGCCACGGCAGGTAATTCACCTCGAGAATGTAGCCGTTGGTATCGGGGCTGGAGTTCGCGCTGCCGGTGACGGCCGCGGCTGCATAGAGCAGCGGATCGCTGCTCCCCGTGGTGCTGAAATATCCGACCGAACCGCCGATCTTGCGTTTGTAGTAATACTCGCCCGTCAACTTCAGAGTCTTCAAATTATTGTCGACGTTCGCCGCAAGTCCGTCTTGAACGCTTGCATCGAGCGTCATATGTTCGTCGATATAGGTCGCCAATGCCGTGAACAGGTGATCCTCGCCGATGAATTGGTACTGGGCGTCGAGGGCGACGTCTCGGTACCTGTCGGTCGGGCCCGACAGGGGATTGCCATTTCCCGGCTGCGCGTGCGCCGACAAGCCGTAAGTGCCGACCTCGAGGGAGTTGCGGTCCCAGTCCTGTTCATACGCCAAGCGCCAATAGGGAGCCAACGCATGCACCACGTTGGCCTGTGTGCTGTCCAGCGGGTGGGCGCCGCCGGTGATGGCCGAGGTGTAATCCGTGATCTCGGCGTAGAAGTGGCTGTCCAGCCAGGCATAGACGCCTAGGCCGCCCACGCTCTGCCCAAAGCCACCCGCCCCGTTGTCGATTTTCGCCGAGTTGATCGCTGTGGGTGCGGTACTGCTGTTGGAATACGGGAACCCCCAGGCCGGCGTGGTGTTCCATGGATCTTGAACGGTCGGATTGTTGTTGAGCGTGACGCCGAGGATCAAGCTATGGTCGTTTTCGTTGCTCCCGCCAAAAGACCAATGATGGGCATAGCGAACGTCGGTGTTGTCGAATCCAAAGTGATCTTCGGCGCCATCATAGGTCAGCTGCACAAACGCCCCAAGCCCATCGGCGATCTTTCCGGCGTAGAAGAAGCTCACCTGCTGCGGAAACAGAAGGTCTCCGTCCTTGGCGAGCGCGCCCGACACCGCGCTATCCGGCAAGGCTTTGCCGGTTCGCGTATAGGACACTTGAAGCATCAGGCTGATGGGAGGGATGGAATTGAGGGCGAGCGTTTGATTGGCGGAGGTGTCGATCCCGGTGACCTGCTTCATGTTGTCGAGCACGTAGCCGTTCAACTTAAATTCCCGCCCGAAGGGCGTGAGCTCGGGAAATACCGTATGACAGGCGGCGCAGGCCATGCCCGTTTGCCGCGCGAAGCTCGGAACCGCCCGGCACGGCATGCCCATCGCGCAAAGCAGGGCAATGCCGAGGAGGCATCGAAACACTGCCGATATTCTATTGGTGTACGACTGAACCATCGCCTTCTCCCGACCTGGTATGCGTAAGATTTGTGCGGACAGAATACGTATTCATGGGCATGAGATCTGTACGTACATCCACGTATCCGCGCGGTACCGACACCGCTTTCCCGAAATGGTTAGGGATCGCGCGGACCGAGAAGATTCCGACGGAGGCGAAGCATCTTAAGCGGAAGTACGTATTGGCGCCGATCAGGGCTGGGCGTGACGATGGGGATGACATGATGAATTCAAGCGCCATTCATTTCGATGCGGACATGATGGGCCGTTATGGACAGGCCGGCCCGCGCTACACCTCCTATCCGACAGCGCTGCAATTCAAGGAAGAGATTACTCCGGAGCACTATGTGCGGGCGGCGACTGCCAGCGAAGAGGCACTGCTGCGCCGTCCACTGTCGCTGTACGTGCATATTCCGTTTTGCTTCAGCCCCTGCCTCTATTGTGGCTGCAACAAGATTGTCACGCGCGTCCTTCATCGAATGGAACGCTACGCCGGGTATCTAGGCCGAGAGATTTCGCTGCGCGCCCGGTACTTTGATCGCGAACGGGTCGTGGAGCAGCTGCATTGGGGCGGAGGCACGCCGACGTATCTTCCGAAAGCCCTTCTCATCGAATTGATGGCGAAGCTTGCCCGGCACTTCCGGCTGACCGACTCGCCCGGGCGCGACTATTCGATTGAGATCGACCCGCGGAGCGTCGATCCGGCCGCATTGCAGTTGCTCAAAGATCTCGGATTCAATCGAGTAAGCCTGGGGGTGCAGGACTTCGATCCTGACGTGCAAGCGGCCGTGAACCGCGTGCAGCCGGCGGACCAAGTGCAGGGCGTCTATCAAGCGGCCCGGGATTTGGGCTTTCAGTCGATCAACTTCGACCTGATCTACGGATTGCCTTTGCAGACCCTCGAGACATTCCGCCGAACGCTGGACCAGGTCATCGCCATGCGGCCGGACCGCTTGGCGGTATACGGATACGCGCACATGCCGCAGCTCTTCAAGGCGCAGCGGCGGATTTCTTCGAAAGAACTCCCGGACGAGGCGACGCGCCTGGCCCTGCTGCGGCTCGCAATCGAAAGGCTGTGCGCGGCGGGCTATCTATACATCGGGCTGGATCACTTTGCGCTGCCGTCCGATAGCTTGGCGCGGGCCAAGCAACAGAGGACGCTGCATCGCAGTTTTCAGGGCTATACCACGCACGCCAATCACGATTTGGTGAGTTTCGGTGTGAGCGCCATTGGCCGCGTCGGCAGTCTCTACGTTCAGAATCACCGGCTCGCTGACGGAGTACGAGGCGGCGATCGATCGGGGCACTCTGCCCGGCCAGCGAGGGGTGTGCCTGGATCAGGATGACTCGATTCGCGCTGATGTGATCCAGCAGATCATGTGCCACGGATTGGTTGAGATCGAGGCGCTGCAGGCGCGCCACGGTATTGTCTTCCAAGAGTATTTTGCTCCTGAACTGAAGCGGCTGTGTACGCTGAGTGAGGATGGGCTCGTGGAAGTGACCCAGGCGCACATCCGGCTGACGCGCGCGGGGCAATTGATGATGCGCGCCGTCGCGATGGCGTTTGATGCGTATCTAAGGCCAGTGACCGCGGCGCCGCTCGATGTCGCGTCTGCTGTAGGTATGTGAAGGCCTCCGATCAATCGGCAGTTCGTGCGACCTAGTGTAGTGCGCCATACGCGTAGCCACGGGGCGCAACGCGGTACGTATAACCCGCTATGTGAGGGCACTCAACGGTCAGGTACTGTCGATGTTATGGGCATCGCAAGAACTCTTGCTACCTTGGTCTCGGCGCCACCGTCCCTTTCCTGGTCGCGATGGCGCTCAGCCCTCCGGCGAGTGCCGCTTCAGCCGAGGAACGGGTGGACCACCGAACGCAGGAAGCGTTGGCGATGGACGCACATCCGGTGCGCGGCAAGGAGCTGTACTCCGAGTATTGCTCTCGTTGCCACGGTGGCGCGGGGCAGGGCAATGCCGGCAAGGTCATTCCGGCATTGGCGGGGCAGCGTTTCAACTATCTGGTGCGGCAGTTGGCGAACTTTGCAGGTGCCGAGCGCGAGAGCAGCACGATGCACGGCGTGGCGATTCAGCCGGCGATCAACGATCCGCAAGAATGGGTCAACATCGCGGCCTATCTGAACCGCCTTTCGCCGCCAACCGATGCGCAAATTGGCCCGGGCAAGGCGATGCAGCTGGGTCGCGGCATATTTCACGAGCAATGCGCATCCTGTCATGGCGCGGACGCGAGTGGGGACCAGGACGGCTTCGTCCCTTCGCTCCGGCACCAACATTACGCATATCTGGACGAGCAAATGCACAAACTCGCCGACGGGTATCGGCACAACGCGGATGAAGATCTGGTGCGCTTCATGCGCAGCTTCGATGAGCGGGATATGCGCGGCACCGCGGACTATCTGTCCCGGCTTCAGGGACCCGGCAAAATCCGCAAAACCATGCGCCAAGATGGCGTCGTGGTGAACTAGAATACGACGCGAGCCCGCCCAGACTTTTCCCTCTCACGCGGCGGACGCCGCTTTGCGGGGCGGATTCAATCGAACCAATGAATCTCGGGGGCATTGCGGGGCACGGGAGGCGCTGCAAGCGCTGGATGACCCACGATAATGGGCGCAACGACAAGGCAGGCGGCCGGCAGGCGAAGGATGTCCTTGCCCAGGGGCGTGTTGAGGAAGCTTTGCGCGAATCCTATCCAGCACGTGCCGAGCGCCATGGCATGGGCTTTGAGCATGAGATTTTGTGCCGCGAGCGCACAGTCCTCGAGCGCCCAGGGTGCGGCCTCCCGCGCGCTGATCAAGATCAGCGCCGGTGCGTGATAAAAGATGTGGAAATTCGGGTCACGCAGCATCGCGTGCAGGTGGTCACTGTCTTTGCCCACCTCGGCGGTCGCCAGCATGTGCCGCTTCGCTTCGTGGGATATCCGATGCAACTCCCCTTGATCGCGAACCACGGTGAAGGCCCAGGGCTGTCGGTTCATTGCGCTCGGCGCCTGCACGGCGGCATCGATCAGCTGCTCGATGAGCGCCGGATCCACGGCCGCATGCGTGAATGCGCGCACTGATCGGCGGCCGGTGATGGCTTCCTCAAGTTCCATGGCGGGAGTATGCGGCCTCTTGTGAGGGCTCACTATCCGGGTTACCCGCAGGCGGCCTGCGATCAATGCGTAGCGCTGCGCCGGACCAATCGTGCTCGAGGGCGCGAATCCGCGCGACAATGGAGATAAAGAAAGCGGTCGACCACCCAAGCAAGATGACCCCGTTCGCGCTCTCAATCGCCCCCAGGAGTCGCCAGCTCCTCGACAACACAAGATCGCCGTAGCCGACGGTGGAATAGGTTGCGGTCGAGAAATAAAGTGCATCTTCGAATGATCGAGTGGCGCCGACGGTGTAATACAATGTCGCGTAGCTCCAAATCTCGACGCCGTGCAGAATGAACAGACCGAACGAGACTCCGATCAGAACGAGCATCTGGCGCACGAGAGCGCGATCGGTCTGCAAGCGCCTGGAATGACGGTTGGTGGTGGCAATCAGGACGCTCAGACCCAGAAGATGCATGATTACGGTCGACGCAATCATGGCCGTGGCGATGATAAGCTGCGCGGCGAGACTCTGTGTCATTGTGGGCTCCCTCAGATCCGGTTCCCCTAAATGCTCAGCAGTGGGCGTCGGCCGGTCTGACGATGAGAATATCGCAGGGCAGCGACTCCAAGATGGTCGCCGTGGTGCTGCCCACGATCATGCGGTGCCACCGGCCGTGCGCGGAGGCGCCGATCACCACCACGTCGGCGCAGGATTTCGCCACCAGGTGCGATAGGCAATCCTCCGGCGTACCCATCTCCACATGAAGATGCTCCGGTGCCACCCCGTAAGCACGCACGAAATGCTCTAACTGGGAATATCTGAAGGAATTCTCAGCCCGCAGCGCGTCCGAATAGTCGGGCGTCATGCTGCCGCCGCCGGCGGCAATGACTGCGGCGAACGCGGTCGGAACAAACGTGTGGATGACGTGCAAGTCGCCTTTCAGCCGCCCCGTCAGGGTTGCGGCATTGGACAGAATCTCACGATCCAGTGCAGCCACGCGTGGGTCGGCGTGGTTCGGATCGACTGCTGCCATGATGACGGGCAGCGGGCCCCATGGCTTTTCTTTCGTGAGTAATAGAGGCACTGTGCAAGCCCGGCGCAAATGCCAATCAGTGTTCCTGAGAAAGGTTCGCCTGGCGAATGAGTGATGATGAGTGTCCTTGATGACCAGGTCGGCTTTTGAATCCGCAAGATAGTCCACCAGCGAGTCAGGCAACGATTTGCCGTAGATGATTCGTAATTCGACTTCCGTTCCTTGCGCCCGCAGAGGAGCCGCCAAGGCCTGGAGCAGATCCAAGAGATGGGCGTTCGACGGCGGGACCGCATGGCGGTGCAGTGTCACGCGATGGTCATCGAGCGCCGATGCAACATCGCAGATGAGCAATTCGACCGAGGCATCCAGACATCGGGCCAGGAGCGCGGCCTTATCGACGGCCGCCTGCCGACCCTCCGCCGCGGGATCAACGATCACCAAGATGTGGCTGACTCGATTCACGCTTTCCTTCATGGGCAAAATCGTATTGATGATCGATCGGTACTCATCATCGTACCGGCGGGTGGTTTAGCCCATACGGACTTGCGCGTACCGGGACTGGGCCATTACGGATGTGTGCGCCATCCTCGCCGTTTGTCCGTATGATGCGTCAATGAAACCCTCGGACGCAGCCAACCTGGAACTGCTCAAAGGCCTTGCGCGGCGCACGATGTTGGAGCGTGGTTTGCTGCCGGAGTTCTCCGTTGCCGCCATGAATCAGACCAACGCCATAGCGGGTCCGGCGGAGGCAGCGGACACCGGCATTCGCGATCTGCGCGCACTGCCGTGGGCGTCCATCGACAATGACGACTCGCGTGATCTCGATCAGCTGTCGGTGGCTCAACCGCTCGACGCCGGGACGGTGAGGATATTGGTCGCGATCGCCGACGTCGATGCCGTCGTCCATGCGGGCTCGCCGATTGACGATCATGCGCGCACCAATACGACTTCCGTTTACACCGTTCCGCAGGTTTTCCCCATGCTGCCGGAGAAATTGTCGACCAACCTCACCTCGCTGGCTGAGGGCCAGGATCGTCTCGCCCTCGTCGTCGACATGACGGTGAATGCGGATGGCGGATTGGAGGCGTCCGAAATCTACCGCGCGCGGGTCCGCAATCAGGCCAAGCTCGCCTACGGCGGCGTCGGGGCCTGGCTGGAAGGCCGCGGACCCGCTCCCACCCGGCTGAATGCGGTTGCTGGGATGGACCAGCAATTGCGCATCCAAGATCGGGTGGCACAAGCGCTCAGAGGCGTGCGCCAGGTTCATGGCGCGTTGACCTTGGAGACGATTGAGGCCCGGCCCGTGTTCGACGGCGAGGTGCTGAGCGACCTGCGGCCCGAGGCAAAAAACAGAGCCCATGAGCTCATCGAGGACTTCATGGTGGCGGCCAACGGCGTGACTGCACGGTACCTCGAGAGCAAGGGCGCGCCGTCGCTGCGCCGCGTACTGCGGACACCGAAGAAGTGGAGCCGGATCGTCGCGTTGGCCGCGCAGCTCGGCGAGTCTCTTCCGGCCGAGCCATCGGCGCCGTCGCTCAATCGCTTCCTCGCCGCCCGTCGCCGTGCGGATCCGGCGCGCTTCGCCGATCTGTCGCTATGTGTCATCAAGCTGCTGGGCCGCGGCGAATACATTGTCGATGTGCCGGGACGGGAGGTCGAGGGGCACTTCGGTCTGGCGGTCAGCGACTACACTCATTCGACGGCACCCAATCGCCGTTTCCCCGACCTGGTGACGCAGCGGCTGCTCAAGTCGGTTCTGCTGGAGCAGCCCGCTGTATATTCAGCGGATGAACTGCGGTCATTGGCGGCGCACTGTACGGCACAGGAGGACAGTGCTGCCAAGGTGGAACGTCAGGTGGCGAAGTCGGCTGCGGCATTGTTATTGGCGTCGCGCATCGGCCAGCACTTCGAGGCCATCGTAACCGGCGCCGCGCCGAAGGGGACCTGGGTCCGGATCTGCGCGCCGACGGCGGAGGGCAGGGTGGTCGAGGGATTCGAGGGCTTGGAGGTGGGCGATCGGTGCCGCGTCAAACTGATCCGCACCGATGTCCGGCGCGGATTCATCGATTTCGAGCGCTCGCGCTAATGCCCACGCCAACAAAGGGCCCACCGGCGCCTCCCGAGCTCGCTTACGAGGATGAAATCTTTCTGGCCAGTGAAGACGGCCGGCCGCTGCGCATTCTGGCGGAATATCTCGGGCCGCTGCATCGTTTTCGAAGCGCGAATATTCACGACACCATCGTTTTCTTCGGCTCGGCGCGGCTGACGAACGAGGGTCCGCTCGGGCGTTATTACAATGAGGCACGCGAGCTGGCGCGATTGCTGACTCTATGGTCCAAAAGCTTGCAGTCGCACGCTCACCGCTACGTCGTTTGCAGCGGCGGGGGCGGCGGGATCATGGAGGCCGCCAATCGCGGTGCGGCCGACGCCGGAGGCAGAACCATCGGCCTGAATATCAGCCTGCCGCACGAACAACGGCCGAATATCTATGTGACGCGCGAGCTGTCGTTCGAGTTTCGGTATTTCTTCATGCGCAAGCTCTGGTTTGCGCATCTGGCGCGCGGGTTGGTGGTCTTCCCCGGAGGGTTCGGCACCCTGGACGAACTCACCGAGATTCTTACCTTGGCGCAGACCCGGAAACTCGAGCGCCCGATCCCCGTCATTCTCTATGGCACGAGCTACTGGAACGAGATCATCAATTTCGAAGCCTTGGCGCGGCATGGGATGATCGACCGCAAGGATCTTGCGCTATTTCAATACGCGGACGATCCCGCACAGGCTTTGCTCTTGCTGCAGAACTCGCTGCAAACGGAACCCGAGCGGGCCAGCCCCGGTTTCGCCCACTCGAGAACGCGGGAATCCAGCGATCGCTGATCGGCGACCGGCCGTTCTTCGGCACGTAGTAGCCACAGGCGCGCACCGTAATATTACGGATACCCATCGTTTCATATCTCGCTAATAGTGGCCCAAGTAATCGGCCGAGCGCAATGGGGAATCGCCCCACGGCGTGAGCGTCGATCGTGTGAAATTCAGCGCGGGGGAGATGCAATGCCTGCATTCCATCGGATTTTGGCGGCGGTCAAGGCGGTCGACGGCAAACACCTGCCCGCGGTCCTCAAGGCCGCGCAACTTGCCCGGGCATACGGCGCTCGGCTGGAGCTCTTTCACGCCTTGGCGACGCCCGTGTACGCCGACCCCGTTCTCGCATCCACCCAAGGATTGGTTTCACTCGAGCACGAGTTGCGGCAGAACGCACTACGCCGCCTCGAGGCGATCGCCGACCGGCTGCGCGCGCACGGCATCAGGGTGACCGTCGCTGCCGAATGGGATTATCCAGCTCATGAAGCGGTCGTCCGCCGGGCGCAGGTCATCAAAGCGGACCTCATCGTCGCATCGCTGCACTCCGGTCGGCATCGCCTGCCGTGGCTTCTACGACTGACCGATTGGGAGCTGGTGCGCCAGAGCCCCATACCGCTGTTGCTGGTAAAAAATCCGCATCCCTACCGCCACCCCGCCGTGCTCGCCGCGATCGATCCTGCGCATGCGCACGAGAAGCCGCTGCAACTCGACAAGGAAATATTGCGCATCGGCCGGGCGCTGACGACGGCGCTGCGGGGAACCTTGCATGCGGTGCATGCCTACTCGAGCGTCGTCGTGGCCGCTCCGCCCGAGATGATGTCGCCGGCAACCTTGGAGCAGATGCAGCGGGATGCGAAACGCGAGGCGCAAGTGGGCTTCAATCGCGCTCTGCGGACCGCGCGGATCCCGCGTTCGCGCCAATACCTCGTCGGCCGCCTTGCCGTCGATGCCATCGCCGGCACCGCACACAAGAGCCACAGCGCCATCGTCGTGATGGGCGCCATCTCGCGCTCGGGATACAAGCGTTTGCTGATCGGAAATACGGCGGAGCGGATTCTGGACGAACTGCCTTGCGACGTCATGATCGTAAAACCGCAGAAGTTCCGCAGCCGTGTACCGCGGAAATCGCGAGGCGCGCGCTTGCGCCTGAATGGGCCTGCGGGGGCGCTGGGCTATTCGTTCAGTTATTACTGAGTGGCGGTGCGGATATCCTAGGGGATAACCGCGATGCGAGTGGGATGCGATGCGCCTACACTGCACGCAGATCCTCTTAGCGCCAGGCGGTTGAAGTGCTGCAGCAATCGCGGACATGCTCCGATCGGAACGGCGCCGACGTATCCGACGCCACGAGCCTGAGCACGCGGCTGCGTGAGCGAATCATCGCCTCGCAGCATGCCCTGGACCGGACGGCGGCGGCGCTGAGCTCAAAAGCGACACCCAAACGCATTCACGAGGTCCGTGTCGCCGCACGCCGGTTGCGCGCATTGTTGCAGGCATTCCGCCGCGAATTGGACTCACGGTCGGTCAAGCAGTACCGGTGGGAACTCAAGGTGCTGACACACGATCTCGAGACGGCGAGAGAAGCGGACGTGGCCAGGCGTGCGATAGCGCAATTGGCAAAGGACGGAGGCGCCAATGTTCGCATTGAGGCCGACGCATTGCGTGAACCGGTCGCGGATGAGTACCGGTCGGCCCTGCAGCATCTTCGATCGCGGGTCGCCGCCGCGTCTTGGCGGCGCAGACTGCTGCGCCTGCGGTTGTTGTCGATGCGTGCATCGTTGGTGCCGGTGGACGATGAACCCGCAGCAATCACCATCATGCGGCGCATCAACCGTGCCCGGCGCCGGCTGCGGCTCGCGTTGTGCCGGGCCGGCAAAAACGCCAAGCGGCTGCATAGACTGCGCCTAAAGGTGAAGCAGGTACGATATCTCCTGGAGGATAGCGGCGTGAAAACGCCGCTCGCTGCGGAATCGGAATTGAAGGGTTTGCGGCACCTGCAGGACTGTCTCGGCGATATGCACGATGAGGAGAAATTGCGCGAATCGTTGCGCGCCGGGCGGATGCCTCGCCGGGCGACGCACAGCCTCGTCGAGGAACTCGAGCGCCGCAAGCACGGGCGATTCAAGGAATTCAAGAAGGGCCGTAAGGATTTAATGAAGCGATGGCGCGACCTCAATTGACGTTTGCGAACCGATGCGCCAGTCATGTCCGCGGGCGCTGCGCCCAAGGCGCTATCGCTGCCACAGAATATGCGCGGCCTCCAACGGCACGTGGATCCCGGCGTAGGAGGGCACGATGCGCGCGGTGTAGTCGCCCGCCGATCGGACCGCCGCGACGCTGGCGACGTACAGATCCATGCCCGTGGCATCGGACCGAACGAGGCGCGTCATTGGCTGAACGACCGCATCACCGTCGCTGCGCGGATCCGCGTAGAGCTCCACGCACACCGACTGCGGATCCAGAACGCCGAGTCCGACCTCGACGGTGAAGTGATGCCGATCGCCGCGAGTTTCGACCGCGACATGGCCGAAGCGCAGGGTGCGCCACCCCAAATCGATCGCGTGCCGCCAGGTGCTCATTTGGACAGCGAGTGCGCCGTCATTCCGCGACCTTTCACGATAGGCTGCCGCGGCGGGTAGATAACAGCGCTCCACATACTCGCGCACGCTGCGATTCGCCGAATAGTGCGGGGTCAGGCTCGCCATGCTTTCGCGCACGCGCGCCACCCAGGTGCGCGGGATGTCGTTGTCATCGCGCGAATAGAACTCAGGGATTACTTGCCCTTCCAGCAAGTCATAGAGTTGCTCCGCTTCGGCGGCATCCCGGGCCGAGTCCTCGCCATGCTCCCGGCCGTCGCCCAGCGCCCAGCCAACGCTCGGCTCATAGGCTTCGGCCCACCAACCGTCGAGCTCCGACAAGTTGAGCCCGCCGTTGACCAGCACCTTCATGCCGCTGGTCCCGCAGGCTTCCCACGGCCGCCGCGGGGTGTTGATCCAGACGTCGACCCCCTCGACCAGCCGTTCGGTCAGCAACATATCGTAGTCGCTCAAAAACATGGCATGGCGCCGTACATCGTAGCGGCGGACAAAGTGCACCCAGTCGCGAATCAAGGCCTGGCCGCCGGCGTCGGCGGGATGAGCCTTGCCGGCGAGAATGAGCTGAACGGGCCGGGAGGTGTTGGTCAGGAGCCGAGCCAACCGCTCTGGATCGTGCAGCAGTAAATTCGGGCGCTTATAGCCTGCAAACCGGCGCGCAAAACCCAGCGTCAGGGTGTCGGCGTTGAACAGGTGCTTGGCGCCCTCGATCTCCTCGGCGGTCCCTCCGGACGCCGCAAGCTGGCCCGACAGCCGTTCGCGGGCGTACTCGACCAGCGATTTGCGTGCGGCGCTTCGGCATTGCCAGATCGCCGAATCGGCCGCGCCCCGAATCGGCTCACCGACGGATTCGAGACGTTCCGAGCCATCGGTTCTTCCCGCAGCAGCGGGTCCATAATTCATCGGCCGCCGGGCTGTCCCAGCTGGGCGTATGGACTCCATTGGTCACGTATCCCACGGGCACCTGCGCGGCCGGCCAGCGTGTGAATAGCGGCAGAAAAATGCGCCGGCTCACCTCGCCGTGCAGGCGGCTGACGCCGTTGATCATCGCGCAGCCGCGCAGCGCCAGATAGGCCATGTTGAAGGGCTCCGAGTCATCGCTCGGCGTCTGCCGGCCCAGGGCCAGCAGTTCTGCCATCGAAAGATCGAGCGCCGTGCGGGCAAAGTGCGCGAAGTATTGCGCCATCAGCTGGGGAGCGAACCGGTCGAATCCGGCGGCTACCGCCGTGTGGGTGGTGAAGATGTTGCCCGCCCGCGTCGCGGTGAGTGCGGCATCGAAAGGCACGCCGGTCGCTTGCATGAACGAACGCGCTCGCTCCAGAATGACCAGGGCAGCGTGACCTTCGTTCAAGTGACACACGTCGGGCGCAAGGTTCAGAGCTTCGAGGAGCCGCCAGCCGCCGATGCCGAGCACCATCTCCTGCTGCAGCCGAAGCTCGGGTCCTCCGCCGTAAAGTTCGTTGGTGATGCCGCGATGCGCCGGATAGTTGGCGCTGTCATTGCTATCCAGCAAGTACACGTGCAATCGACCGACTTTCACCTGCCATGCACGCAGCCATAGGCTGTAGCCCGGCAGATGAATTTCCACCCGCAGCCATTCGCCGTCGGGTTTGCGCAACGGCGTGATCGGAAGCTGACCTGGGTCATTGTAGGGATACAGAGCTTGTTGTTCGCCGTCCCGGCCGATCACCTGGCGGAAGTAGCCTTGGCTGTAGAGCAATCCCACACCGACGACCGGTACGCCGAGATCGCTGGCGGCCTTCAGCTGATCGCCCGCCACGTTGCCGAGACCGCCGGCATAGATCGGCAGCGCTTCGCTCAGCATGAATTCCATGCTGAAGTACGCAACGCGAGTCAGGCCGGAATTGGCATGCGTCTGCTGAAACCAGGCGGCCGCCTGGGCCGTGTCGCCCGCCGTGCGCGCGAGCCGCTGGAGCGTGCCGCTGAATTCCGGGGTTGCCAGGCGCTGCCTCAGGCGCTGCTGCGATACGGTTCGTAGAACCACCCACGGGTTATGCGTCCTCGCCCAGAGTTCCGGATCCAGTTCGCTCCACAGGGTATCGGTCGCATGATTCCACGACCAGCGAAGGTCCAGCGCCAGCTGACGCAGCAGCGCCCATCCCGAATCGTCCGTCAGCGCACCGTCCGATGTCATTCGCGTTCGCCGTTCGATTTGCCCAGGAGTCTTGCACGGCAGCAGGACCAGGATTGCGCCGGCAAAGTACCACGAGAGAGAAATGCTGCTTGTTGTCCATGGGTGATTAACCGGAAGAAGCTGTCGGCTGAAAATACACCCCTGATGCAGCATAATGTGCCACCACCAGCATACGGGTATCGGTGCGCGAATCCATAAGTAGAAGCCGCAATCGATACGGGGCGCAACGGCAGCTGAAAATCACACCCTTGCCAGCCTGTATCAGCTAGCCTGCTTTGCGGTATACGGGGTGCCAAGTTGAAGCAGCAACGCACTGCAAAGTGCCGGGCATGAGTTCCGCTCGTGCGGCGAATCATGCCCGGCGACAGTCAACGGATCATTGAATTACCAAGCGATTTTCGACGTAGGCGACGCCCGGAGCGGCCCACGCCGCGCGGTCGGCATCTGCGTGCTCCTGCCAGGTATGGACATGTCCCTTGAGCGTGACGGTGGAATTGTCCACCTTCACTTCGATGTCCTTGGCGTCCAGAATGGCATGTCGCTTGAACGCATCTTCGATCTTCTGTTTAACATCGGCCCCCTTGACCGTGGAAGCCACTACGATGTCATTAGAAACACCTTTCACACCGATCAGGTTCCGCACGGCGTTCGCGGCTGAATTTCGCTGAAAACCAAAAGTCACTTTTCCGCTGAGCGTGATCCATCCATCCTTGACGACGGGCTTCACCTGCATATCCGCGAGCGAAAAATTCCATCGCAGTGCATTGGCCGCTGCTTCCGCAATCTCAGAATCCGTGCGCATTCCGAACACCGGGATATTGACCTGTATGTCATTCGCGATGGCCCGCACGCCGCTCACGCGCTTGGCGATATCCTCCGCCGCGCACTTTCCCGCATAATGGGCCACCTCGCCCGTCAGGGTTACGACGCCGCCGTTGACGATGACCCCAATCTTCTTGTCATCGATGCTGGGATCCCACTGTAGCTCGGATTCCACATCGCGCCGAATTTCCGCATCAGTTTTCATAGACATCTCCTCAATTGCTGCCGAATCTTGATTTACCATCGCATCCATCGCCGGACGCCCTCTGTGGCGCCCAACAGGATTCAATGCCTTCTCGTGGAATTATCGGATAGGAGGCGCACGCTCACCATGGGTGATTCCCGCCGCCGATTGCCGGAACCCCGTAGGGCCAACAGCTTGCGGGCATATTCACCTGAGACGCGAAACGGAAACATTGCTGCCGACAGCAACGACGTCGATACGTAGTTTCCAGTGCAACGCGGCGGTCTTTACTGTGTCGCCAGCTTCTCGTCCGCGCGCATACTGGTGCAGGTTTCGGAATATACTCGTGGGGAATGCAATGACGATGAAAGCCGGTATTTGGATAGACCATCGCAAGGCCGTGATCGTGACCCTCGATGCCGGCGAGGAACGCACGGTGATCCTCTTCTCGGCGGTCGAAAAGCATCCGGAGCGCTCGGGCGATTCGCCGCTGCACGGCCGCTACGAAGCACTTCAAGTGCCCGCAGACGATCGGCGGCAGCGAGCGCTGACAAAGGAGCTCAATGTCTATTACGACGCGGTGATTGCCGCCGTCCGGAGCGTCGAGTCGCTGCTCATTTGCGGTCCTGGCGAGGCCAAGGGAGAGCTCAGAAAGCAGTTCGAGAAGAAAGGACTCGGTGCACGCGTCGCCGCGGTGCAGACCGAGGACAAGATGACCGACCGCCAGTTCGCGGCCAAGACTCACCAATACTTTTCGGACGCTGCGCATCACGCCACTTGAGAGCAATCATGAGACGTACGATCGGCTTTAATCTCAACGGCCGCAATGTGACGTTGGATATCGACGGCAATCGCACGCGCAGGACCCGCACGTACGTCGCAACCATGGCCGAGATCATGTGGATACTGCGAGCGGGCGTGTCCTGGGTGATCCGCATGGTGTGTGCGCCGGCGGCGACGTTCTCGAGCGAAATGTCGGCACCTATGAGATTCCGCGCGTCTCTCGCGTACCTCGAATCGAAGTGGTATTCGTGAAGAATGATGCCTTGGCGCCGCAGCGCGGAGGCGAACCGCCCATTACGACGACGGGGCGGTCATTGCCAATGCCCTCTTCGATGCGGCCGGCGTGCGATTATTCAGGCGGCCGATGACGCCCGATCGCATCCGCGCGGCGATCGACGAGCGCAAGGCCGCGCCTCGCGGGACGTGGCGCGCGGCCAAGTGCGCGTACGTAGATCCACGCATCGAATTCATGCTCGCTTGGAAGTAGTCTCGATCATTCGCTGAATCCTTTGGAGCCTGCTTCCATGTCCACCGTCAACGCCGCGATCCAGTCCCCGGGCACGGATTTGTTCGATCCCGTGCAACTGGGCGATTATCGTCTCGCCAACCGCATCGTCATGGCGCCGCTGACGCGCAGCGGAGCCGGTGCCGCCGGCACCGCGACGCTGCTCATGGCGGTGTATTACCGACAGCGCGCCTCCGCGGGGTTGATCGTTGCCGAAGGAACGAATATATCGGCGCAGGCAAGAGGCTACGCCTTTACTCCCGGGATCTATAACGCCTCCCAGATCGAGGCATGGCAACCCGTAACGAAAGCGATTCACGACAAGGCAGGCCGCGTTTTCGTCCAGCTCTGGCACGTCGGGCGCATCTCTCATCCGTCTTTGCAGCCCAACAACGCCCTGCCCGTGGCGCCGTCTGCCATACGCCCCAACGCCATGGCGTTCACGGAGCATGGATTTCAAGCTTGTGTCACGCCGCGTGCGCTGCAGACCGCGGAAATCGCGGAGATCGTCGAGCAGTACGGCAGCGCGGCGCGTAATGCGCTCGCCGCCGGCTTCGATGGCGTCGAAATCCATGCGGCCAACGGCTACCTGATTGAGCAATTCTTGCGCGACAGCACCAACCATCGCACCGACGCCTATGGTGGGTCGCGAGAGAAGCGCGCACGCTTCCTGCTCGAGGTCGTCCAGGCGGTGGTACGGGCATGCGGCGCGGGTCGCGTGGGCATTCGGCTCTCGCCCGTGAGTCCGGTCAACGATGCGGCTCTCGACAGCGATCCGGTGGCCACGTATGGCCATGTCGTCGAGTCTCTGAGGCCTTTCGGCCTCGCTTACCTGCACGTGATCGAAGGGGTCACGCAAGGCGCTCGCGAAATGCCCGCCGGCATGCAGGCGCTGCGCCGTGGCTTTGACGGTCTGTACATGGCCAACAACGGCTATGACTTGAATCTCGCCATCGAGACTCGAGAACACCGGCGGGCAGATCTCATCGCGTTCGGCCGACTCTATATCGCAAACCCCGATCTGGTGGAGCGGTTCCGTTCCGGCGCATCGCTGAACGTGCCCGATCGAGCGACTTTCTTCGGCGGCGGCGCGGTCGGATACACCGATTATCCCCGCATGCTCTGAGCCGGCGGCCCCATCGTTCACCGGCCGTTCGATGTTTCTGCGCCGGCTGTGCCCGGCGCGGTATTCCACCACCCGCCGCCGAGCGCGGCAATGAGCGCCACCGTGTCCTGGTAGCGCACGGCGACGGCCTGGATCTGCCGCGATAGTCGCCTGGTGATATTGCGCGTCGGCAATCAAGACGTCGAGATACGTCGCGAGACCGGCGCGATAGTTGGCCTGAATCAGGCGCAGCGCCTGTTCGGCGGCGGCGAGCGCCTCCTCTTGCGCGAGCAGCGTCTGGGCGTCGTGATCGAGCGCGCGCAGGGAGTCCGCAACTTGTTCAAATGCGCCCAGGACGGTTTGACGATAGAGCGCCATCGTCTGCTTGTAGCTGTCCATCGCCGCCTTGCGCTTGTACCAGAGCGTGCCGCCTTCGAATAGCGGCGCCGTGGCATCGGCGCCCACACTCCAGGCCCGGCCGTTGCCGGGAAACAGCTGCTGGGTCGAATTGGTGGCAGCCGCAAGACCCCCGGTGAGCGTGAAATTGGGCAGCAGCGCCGCCGTGGCGACCCCGATATTGGCGCTGGCGGCATGGGCGAGGGCTTCTGCCTCGAGGATGTCCGGACGCTGGCGCACGAGCGCGGACGGCAGGCTGACCGGCAGGTCGCTCGGCAGGGTGAGGTCGCTCAGGTTCACGTCGAGGCGCCGACCATTCGGCCGGCACGTGACCGGTCAGCGCCGCGAGCAAGTGCGCGCTCTGAGTGAATTTCTGCTCGAGCTGCGGAATGGTCGCCTCGTAGGAGGCAAGCTGGCTGCGCAGGCTCAAGACGGTCGAATACGGCACCGTCCCCGCCTGTGCTTGAACTTCGCCCAACGCCACCTGCTGTTTCTGCAGAATGACGAGCTGCAGAGTGGCTTGGACTTCGGCGCGATACGCCGCCTTGGCGATCACCGTGTTGACGATGTTGGCCGCGAGCGCCAGGTAGGCCGCCCGTTCGTCCGCGTGAGCCACGTCGACTTCGGCGCGCAAACCCTCGACCAGACGCCGCTGTCCGCCGAAGATATCGAGCGCGTAGCTGACCGAAGTGGATAAGGTGAATAGATTGAATACGGTACTCGGCGCCTTCTCCCCGATATCGGCAGGGGTGTATCTCTGGCGCGTGGCGCCCACATCGGCGTCAATCGTCGGGTAGAAAATGCCGTAGCCACTGCGCAGATTGTCCTGGCTGGCGCGCAGGCTCGCCTGCGCGGCGTCGAGTCCGGGGTTATGGGCGATGGCGTCGCTGACGATTCCATCGAGTTGCGCGGATTGGAACAAACGCCACCAGTCGGCCGCGACCGGCTCGCCGGTGTGAAATCGTTGCGCGGTACCGTCCACCGCGACCGTTGTGGTGGGGTCCGAGCCATGCGTGTACTTCGCGACGGGGGGCGCATCGGGGCGATGGAAATTCGGACCGACCGCGCAGCCGGCCGTGAGGCACAGATACGCCAGCGCGACTCCGAGCCTAGTTCGAGCTGACATAGACGTCCACCAGTTGGCCGGGGTAAAGATTCAGCGCCTTGGTTGCCGCGAATCGGAAGATCAAGGGCAGCACACGTAGATCGACGCGCTCCTGGCGCGAGTCGGCGAGCTCGATCTTCGGAGAAACATAGGGCTGTATGCGGGTGAAGGTCAGCGGCACGTGCTGATCGGTGCCGCGGATGAACATCTCGGCACTCATTTTGGACGGATCGGATAAGCGGTGAATCAAAATTTCGTCGACATACACCCGCACTTGCAGATTATCGTCCGGAGTGCTCATGACGATGAGCGGATTCTGGGCTTCCGTATAGGAATCGTAGGCGCCCTGCGTCGAGGCATAACTGCCCACCGCCGCTTGTATCGAGCGCACCACGCCGTCGGTGGGAGCTCTTATCGAATACTTTTCGAGCAGCGCCGCCGAGGCCGAGTAGGCTTTCGATAGTGCGGCGTATTGCCTTTCCTGATTGCGAATGTCGTATTCCCAGGCGCCCGCCTTGAGGAGGCTGTACTGCTTCTGAACGACTTCCAAGTTCGTTGCCGCCATCTTCTCGGCATTCCTGGCATTGTCCAAGGTGTCACGGCTCACCGACTTCGCTTCAATCGCATAGGACTGCTCCTGCTTGGCTAGCTGGTCCTGCGCATTTTTCAGCGTGGCGACCGCGTTGTCGACCTGTGCGGCGGCGACGGCGAGGGTCTCTCGCCGCGGTTCCGCCTTGAGTTCGTCCAGCAGTGCTTTCGCCGCCTCAGCCTGCGATCGCTGCTGCTCGGTCGTCGCCCGCTGCACCGAGTCGTCGATCGTCAGCAGCAGATCGCCTTTGTGCACCTTGGCGCCCTCGGCGACCAAAACTTGCGTGATGGGTCCGGCGACCTCGGGATAGATGTTGATGTTCTCGCCCTGCGCCTGGACGCTTTCGATGATGCCGTTGGCATAGATTCCCTTCGTATAGGGATTGGCGGCCGGATTGAACGCCGGCGGCAGCGCCTTCGGCTGCTGGCCGGCAATGAAGGCGCTGACGAGGGCAAATAGCAGGCCGATACCCGACACGATGAAGATGACTTTACTGCGCATTCAAATTCTCCAAATTGCTTCGCTCGATCGCCATCATCTTGCCGTCCTCCATCTTCACGATGCGGTCCGCGAATTCATAGATTCGGCTGTCATGCGTCACGATGACGATGCAGCGCTGATCCGTGAGGATATGTTCGCGGACGAACTTGACGATGTTGCGGCCGGTGTCGCCGTCGAGCGAGGCGGTGGGTTCGTCGAGAATCAATATGTCGGGGCGGCTGACGATGGCTCGGGCGATCGCGACGCGCTGCTGTTCGCCGCCGCTCAGCTTGACCGGCGGCAATTGCGCCCGGTCCTTCAATCCGACGATCTCCAGATCGGTCTCCGCCTCCTTGAGGGCCGCATCCCAGTTGCGCTTTTGCAGAATGAGCGGAATGGCCACGTTCTCTGCCGTCGTGAGCCGGGGAAAGAGGTGGAAGTCTTGAAAGACAAAGCCGATCTTGTGCAGTCTGAAATCGGCCAGCGCGTCGTTGCCGAGACTCCAGATGTCGGAGCCCTCGATGTTCACGGTCCCGCTGTTGGGCCGAAGAATCCCCGAGATCATGCTCAGCATGGTCGTCTTGCCGCTGCCGGAGGGGCCAACGACGTAGAGGATTTCGCCAAGGTAGGCTTCGAAGCTCACGTCCTTCACGGCATGGGTCTTGGCTTCGCCCTCGCCGAACCATTTGTTGAGTCCCACAGCTTCGATTGCGATCTTCGCCATGGCCTAGCCTCGGAAGATGTCGAAGGGCTCGATTCTCAGCACCTTGCGCACCCCCACGTAGCTGGAGATCGCCGCAATGACCACCACCATGATGAAGGCCAATACGAGGTTGTAGAAGGTGATGATCGCCGCATAGTCCGGCAGATAGAGGCGAGCGAGCCAGATGATGAATGCGCACAGCCCGACCCCCATGCCGTAGCCCGTCAACGACACGAAGGCGGCTTGAAAGAGGATCATGGAGATCAGTTCGCGGCCCTTGGCGCCGATCGCCTTCAGGGCGCCGAACTTCTCCAGGTTCTCGATCACGAAGGTGTAGAAAGTTTGTCCCGAGATGGATAATCCGATGATGAAGCTGATCACCGTCATGATGAGCATGTTGGTGCCTATGCCCGTCTGGTACTTATAGAAGTTGGAGATCTTTTGGATGAATTCATCCTTGGTGAGCGCCAGATACCCCGCCGCCGCGACTTGCCGCTTGATCAACTCCACGTCGGCGGGAGATTTCGGCTCCACGAGCAGATAGGAGATGGTGAACCGGGTATTGGGCAGGTACTGAAGCGCGCGGTTATAAGTCGTATAGAGCGTCGGTACGCCGAACAATCCGCTCGATGCCACATGGGCGATGCCGATGATCACGCCGCGATGATCGTTCAGTTCAAACTCCGCTCCGACCTTCGGGCTTTCGAGCTTGTAGAACTCCGAATCCTTGACGGCGATGAAGGCGTTTTCGGCATAGATGTCTTCGATGTTTCCGCCATCCAGGGCGGGTCTGCCGAACAAACTGGTGTCATCCAGCCCAATGATGTTGGCGGCTTGGTAGACGCCGTCGGGCAGCTTCAGCAGCGCGGACCCGGAATACAGCGGCACTGCGTACTTCACGCCCGGAATGCTCCGGACTTCGTCGAGCACATAGTCCGGCAGCGGAATGGTGTTGGCGACCGTTTGAATGGCGGGGTCCATCACCCAGATCGAAGCGCCGATGTTGATGACCGTGGCGGACGAGCGGGTCAGGATACCGGCGAAAAGGGACGTCATCTCGATCATCAAGAACACGGCGAAGGTGATTCCGACCAAGAGCGCCGCATACTTCGCCCGGTCGTTGACCAGCAGTTTGTAAGCGATATGCAAAATGCCACTCATTGAAATCAGGCTTCCATCGTTGGGACGTAGTGTAGGTTGCGCGGGAATAGCGCTGCGAACAATGAGGGCAACCCGAAGTGTGCGGTGGAAACTCCGGGCGGTCGGACGCTCGTGGCCGATGGTACAAATGCGCTCGACAAATCATTTTGTTCGCCGATCGGGCGGGCGCCCGATCGGGTTCACGGTCAACAATCAGAGGATTCAACCATGTACGGCAAAATTCTAGTCCCGGTCGACGGCAGCGAGACCTCGACCCGCGGGCTCAATGAGGCGATCAAGATTCGCCAAGGCGCAGGGCAGTCAGCTGCGGCTGGTGCATATCGTCAATGAATTCATCCTCGACTACACCTACAGCCCCGGGTCTCTATGCCGAGAATCTGATCGAGTCGCTGGTCAAAGCGGGCCGGGCGCTGCTCGATACCGCGGAGAAAGCGGCGAAGCGCGAAGGCGTGAAGGCGGATACCGTGCTGATCGAATCGATCGGCGGTGCGGCTGCCGACCTGATCCTCGCGCAAGCGAAGCAGTGGCAGGCGGATCTCATCGTCATGGGAACGCACGGACGCCGCGGGCTTGCGCGGCTTGCCATGGGCAGCGATGCGGAACAAGTGGTGCGCGCCGCGACCGTGCCGGTGATGTTGGTTCGCGGTGTGGCGCAACAGGGCAAGGTGACGCCCGAGGTGACGCTGGTGGAGGCGTCCGCCGCCTGATGCGGCTGCCTCGTTGATGCTGTGGGATTCGCGCGCAGCCAGCCTTACGGTGGCCTTAGTTGTGGGGCCGCCTATGCGCGCGCCGCGGTTCTAGGGCGCTAGGGGTCAATTCGCCCAAACGGCTCCGGATCGCCGCGATGGCTTGCTCGGCTGCCTGTGACTCCGTCGTATCGACCGTGATGGCCGCCGTTCGCTCGTCCGCTGCGAGCGGTTCGGTATTCTGCAGTTGCCGACTGCAGAACCTCGACTGTGGCGTCCGAAGGATCCGTGTGCAATAGCGCGCGCTTTTTGATTCGTTCAGCGAGCGCCGCAGGATCCGCTTCGCAGGTCAGAACGATAAACCGGCAGCCCAGTCGCATTGCCAAATCGCGGAACATGCGCCGGTCGCCGCCGGCCAGGAATGCGGCATCCACGATGGTATCGACGCCTCCCGTCAGACAGCTCTCCGCCCCCTCGAGCAGGCGGGCGTAGGTGCGGCGATTCATCTCGGGCGTGTATAAATCCTCTCCGTGCGCGGCCGAGCGGCGGCACCGATCCGGAGCCCAAGCGCTTGCGCTCCACATCGGACCGTATGCGGATGGCGCCCAACTGCGAAGCAATCCGCTCGCTCAACCAGGTTTTGCCCGAACCGGATAGACCATGCATGACGAACAGCGCGGGAGGCGGCCGGTCAATATATCCGGCCGCGGCCCTCACCCGAGTCCGCAATCGATGTTGGAACTCGCGCCGGTGGGTGCCATCGTGTTCCGCGCCGATGCTGTCGACCATCGCCCGAACCAATGCGCGATAGACCGAATAAAAGGCCAGATGCCGAACGCCGCCGTAATCGCCGGTGCGTTCCAAGTAGGCGTTCAGAAAAGCACCGGCCAGATCCTTGCGGCCGCGCGCCGTCAGATCCATCGTCAGGAAGGCCACATCGTTCATCACGTCGATCCAGCGCAGGTTGGGGTCGAATTCCAGACAATCGAAGGGAACCAACTGGCCGCGCCAACGAACGACATTGTGTGCATGCAGATCGCCGTGGCACTCGCGGATGTAGCCCGAGCGCTCGCGTGCACGCAACTGCTGCAACGACTCGTGAAGATAGTCGTGGGTCCAGTCTATGAGCGTTCCCAACTCGGGCAGCGCCGTATCCGCGTCCAGATGGGACAGCAGGATGGCCAGATTGCCGAGAACGGCGTCGTGCAAATGCTGTGTGCACGAGAAATCCTCGCTGCAGGGTGCCTTGGGCACCATTTCGTGAAATTGCGCCAAACGCCGTCCAAGGTCGACGAATTCCTGAGGACTCACCGCGCCGCGATCGAGCAGCGCCGATAGCTCTTGCGAGGCCTCGAACTGCTGCATGCGCACCGCATATTCGACGATCGGTCCCTGGCCGGCCACGCGCATGCCGTCCGCATCTTGCGTAATCGGCACGACATCCAGATAAAGCTCGGCCGCCAAACGCCGGTTCAGCCGCAACTCTTCCTCGCACAGACGGTGCCTTTGCGCCAGGGTCGTCGTGTCGATGAAGCCTAGTTGGGCGCTTTTCTTGATCTTGTAGGCAAACGGGCCGGTGAGAATGATCCACGAGATATTCGTCTCGCGCACTTCCAACCGCACGACGGGATGGGGAAATGCGGAGGGCTTCAGCAGATCGGCGGGCGAGAAATCGGGCGACGCCGTGTGTTGATCCGATTTGGCCGCCATTGAAATCACCATCTTTGAATCCATCCAAGGCTGCGGAACCCAACGGGATCGTAGTGAATCGTTCGGCTTCTCGGTAGTCGCGGATTCCCTAGGCCGGCTAGGGGATAACCGCCGTTCCACGCATCTTAAGACGCAGGCGATTAGGTGAATTTACGAGAATGCCGTCGCGGATCAGAAGCACCGACCCGGCAGCGCGTTGCTCCCCGGAGGGCGTGCTGCGATACTCGCTATATGCGCATGCGCGGTTACCTTTGCATTGCAGCAATCGCCTTCGCTGCCGGCTCGCAGGCCGCACAAGCGGCCGCCCAGCGCGGTCCCTGCGATGATTCGCTGACGCAGGGCATACCGGCCCGCGCAGCGGACGCGCCGGGCGGCCATGCGTTCGCAGAGGCCATTCGCGGGCTCAGCGACGATGAACGGGAGTCGCGTATCCAACACGAGCTGCTGGTGGGGAACATCCCGAAATTTCTGCGTGCGTTGGTGCCCATCCGCCTTCGGTCGGCCGCAGAGAACGGCGCGCCGGTCGATATCGTCATCTGCGCGGCCCCGGATTATCTGGCGATCGGTTCCGACGATGATTTTCTGCTGATGCCGATGCGCCTGGGGACGGCACTGTCGACGGCAGGGGAGTTTGGCTTCACGCTGCCGACGCCGCGCATGGTCGATGCGATTTATGCGCAGGCGGCGGTGCATTTTGTTCCGCAACCGCTGCCGGCGCGCAGCACGATGCGCTCAACGGAATATTCCCTGCATCACAATGAATTGGTCGGCGCGCAACGCGCCGCGCTCGGCGTTTCCTTGGGATCACTGGTGGCCGGCGACAAAAAGGATCTGGTGCTGACGAATCGTCTGCGCAGCCACCTCGACCGGGTGGCGATTTACGGCTGGCATTTGACCGATGGGAAGCCGATTCAGTCGCTCAGTACCGTTCATGGCTGGCGGTACGCCGACTACAGCCACGGCGCGCGGCTGATCAGCACACGGGTGTTCATCGACGGCAGAGCGAGATCCATTTTTGACGTCATGCAGGACAGCCGGCTGGCGCACGCCCTCAGCAACGAGGGAGTCATCGAGAATGTGATCGGATTGATCGAAACGCTCGATGCCCGTGCGCAGGCGGGAATCGCCGCCGTACTGCAGGCAGTGCCCTCCGGGCTGCCGTAGGTCAACCACGCCTAAGGACAACCTGCAGCATCGTAGGTTGATTCCCTGTAGAGAAATGCCGAGGACCTGGCCCACACTTTGTCGGGTCGGTACCCATCGGAAGATTTCGCCATGCCATCCACGCAGCCATCGATTCTCGTCACCGGGGGCGCCGGATTTCTCGGCATCAATCTGTGCCGCCACCTGCTCGAGCGGGGTTATCGGGTACGATCCATGGACATCGCGGACTTCGCCTATCCGGAACGCGGGAAGGTCGATGCCATGCTGGCGGATATTCGCGATCCGGCCGCGGTCGAGCGCGCGATGGCGGGGATGGACATCGTGGTTCACTGCGCGGCGGCGTTGCCGCTGGCGAGCAGGGAGGAAATCGAGTCGACCGATGTCGGGGGAACGAAGACCTTGCTGGAGAGTGCGGCTCGACACGCCATCGCCCGGTTCATCTACATTTCGTCGACGTCGGTATACGGCATTCCTGATCACCACCCGGTCTATGAGCACGATCGATTGCAGGGGGTGGGGCCCTACGGTGCCGCCAAGATCGGTGCGGAGCGGCTGTGTCTCGAAGCCCGCACCAAAGGCCGGTGCGTTCCCATACTTCGCCCCAAAAGTTTCGTGGGGCCCGAGCGGCTGGGCGTTTTCGAGCTGCTGTACGATTGGGCCTATGAGGGCAGGAATTTCCCCGTGCTGGGCTCGGGACAGAATCGTTACCAACTGCTCGATGTTGCGGATCTGTGCGAGGTCATCTCCCGGTGCGCGACACGCGATGTACCACTGGTCAACGATACCTTCAACGTGGGCGCCAAGGAGTTCGGCTCGATGCGCGACAATTTTCAGGCAGTGCTCGATCGCGCGGGTCATGGCAAGCACGTGATCGGTGTGCCCGCGAAACCGGTGATCGCGCTACTCGAGCTGCTCGAGGGTCTGCATCTGTCGCCGCTGTACCAATGGATTTATGAGACGGCCGCACGCGACAGCTTCGTCTCGATCGAACGCCTGGAGACGCGGCTGGGATTCACTCCGCAATATTCAAACCGAATGGCACTCATCCGCAACTATGACTGGTACGTGGGGCACCGCGAGGAGTACCGTGGAAAGACCGGCGTGACCCATCGTGTCCCTTGGAAGAAGGGCGCGCTGACCTTGGCGCAGTATCTCTTCTAGCCGTATGCACGCTGTCGCAAAAGATGATCTCACGGCAGCGGTCGCGCCGGATCACGTACCTCTCGTCGTCGATCTCGACGGAACCTTGCTGCACACGGATTCCCTGATCGAATCGATATTCGTGCTGGCGCGCGCGCAGCCTTCGAGTGTGTTCAAATTGCCCCTGTGGTTGATGAAGGGCCGTGCACACCTCAAGCAGCGGCTGGCCGCGGCGGCAACGCCCGATGCCCACTGGCTCCCGTATCGCAGCGATCTCCTGGAGTTTCTGCGGGAGCAGAAAAGCCTCGGCCGCACCTTGATTCTTGCCACCGCCGCCGATGACAAAGTCGCCCGGGAGATCAGTGCGGAAGTCGGCCTGTTCGACCGGATCTTTGCAAGCGACGGGGCCGTCAATTTGAGCGGGGAGCGCAAACGCGACCGCCTCGTTGCCGTTTTCGGTCTCAAGGGTTTCGACTACATAGGCAATGATGCTCGTGATGACAGCGTGTGGCGCGCGGCGCGGCGAGCCTTGTTGACGTCCGCCTCGCCACGGCTTGCGAGAAGGGTCGCCAAGGCCACGCCGATCGAGAGAATCTTCGGCGACCCGGGCCCTCGATGGCAGGACTACCTAAACGCATTACGCCCGCCTCATTGGATTAAAAACGTCCTGGTATTCGTGCCATTGGCGGCCGTGCACCGGATCTTCGAAGGCGCTCTCCTGGGGAGGGCGCTGCTGGCGTTCCTTGCCTTCAATCTCTGTGCCTCCGGTCTTTACCTGCTGAATGATCTGCTCGATCTACCTGCCGATCGGCGACACCCTCACAAGAAGGAAAGGATGCTGGCGTCCGGACGGATTCGGCTCGTGCATGCGCTGCTGATGATGCCCGTACTGCTCATCGGCGCCTTCGCAATCGCGTGGCACCTGTCGATGGGCTTTGCCGGCGTACTGGGGCTCTATGCCGTCTTGATGATCGGGTATTCGCTGAGACTCAAGGACCTGCCGCTGGTGGACGTGTTGGTGCTCGCGGGAGGCTATGCACTGCGGGTGGCGGCAGGCGCCGTGGCGGTGGAGATTCGAATTTCTGCGTGGTTGTTGACGCTCTGCGTGTTCCTGTTCTTCAGCCTGGCGCTCATCAAGCGCTATGCGGAGCTCGTGGTGCTGGAGTCGGCGGCGAGCGCTGCCGGGGTACACGCACGTGGCTACGTCAGCCAGGATAAAGTACTGCTGCTCGCGCAGGGGATCGTGAGCGGATACTTGGCGGTGATGGTGCTGGCGCTGTACACGAATACGGAAATCAGCCAGCGCCTGTACGCGCGGCACGATTTCTTTTGGGGGATCTGCCTGCTGTTGCTGTACTGGATCAGCTACTTGTGGATGATGGCGACGCGCGCGCGCATCGTCGGCGACCCGGTGATGTTTGCGCTCTCCGATCGAGTGAGTCTTTGGACTCTGGCGGGCATGGGATTATTCGCTGCCTTGGCGTTATGAACCGCTCGACGCCGGTGTGGGCTGCCGCGGTGTTTCTGGGCGGGATTGCGATATTGGCCGTCGCCGCTGAAGGGCCGGGCGCCGGGATCGACGACCGGGAGGCGGCGGCATCGCAGTGGACGGAATACCAGGCGGACGTTCCCAAGAGCATCGTCGAATTGCAGCCGTTCCGAAGCACGGCGAGCACCGTATTTCAAATGTCCGGCGATCGAGTCGTGGCGACTTTGATCAACCTCAACCCGCGCGTCAATACGTGGTTCTTGCTCACGTTGCGTTTTGGCAGCGGCCAAAGATCAGAGTCCTATCACGTGGAGAATCCGCGTCCCGATACGCAGACACTGGCCTTGAGTTCACATGGGGACGGCGTTCGGATTGCTGTCGACGGCCGCGACATGGAGTGCGCGTTGTGGCCGGATGGGCCGGCGAGCGCGTTGCAGGAGGCGCAGCATTCGCAATTGCCGTATGCCCCGCTGTGCGGGGATCGACTTTACTTACGCAACGCCGTCTCGGGAACCTACACACACCTCGAGCGTGTCACGAATTTTCTGCGGGACCACGTGTGGGGCGGCGAGCAAATCGTCGGGTTCGTCAAACAGGAATTCTTCGCCGACGCCTTCCTGGAGAAGGGCGCAGCGGAGGGGGCGTCGGGGCCGGCAGCGCGCACCGCATCGGCCGGCGCACCGCCGCCGCCGCAGATCGACGCGATGTTTGGCCAGCGCGCGGCCGACCCCGAACATCTCGGAATCGACGTCGGGCAGGGGTCCTCAGGATTATTGCTGGGACAGTGGTACGCAGTTCGCGATATCGCCGGAATGTTCATCAGCGTCATTCAACCGGAGGCACTTGCCGCACCCGGACCACGCCAGCAAAGCCGCACGGTGAACGTAGTGGATGCGGTCGAGGCGGCCGCGTTGGACTACATGGTCGCCATCGACCTGTCGCAGTTCGATCTCGGATTTGCACTCGGCACCGACCACCCGCGCGTGGAATGGTCGGATCGGGTGCTCGAATCGGAACGCAATCCAAAGCTCCCCGGGCCGGATGGCATCGGCAGCGTGGCGCCGCTGGTCGTGAATGGCATGGTCAACCCGCCTACGGTCGAGCGGGCGGTGGCCACATTTGCCGGCGGATTCAAGCGCGAACATGGTGCATTTCGCTACGGCGCGCTGGCGCTGCAGAATCACGGCTCGCATTACGGCTTCATCGAACAAGGGGTGATCTTCAGCAAGCTGCAACCCGGCCTGGCAACGATCTTCGTCGATGACACCGGTGCCGTGCAGATGAAGACCTGGGCTTCTGCCGACGATGCGGAATTGTCGCACATCAAGTTCGCGCGGCAGAACGGGGTACCCTTGATCGAACATGATGAAAAGACGGCAACCTCGTCGCCCGGGTCCTTGGTCAATAGTTGGGGGGCCGGCAACTGGTCGGGTTCCAGCGAGGAACACTTGCGCACGCTGCGTGCCGGCGCGTGTCTACTGGCTTCCGGTGCGCGGCGATTTCTGGTGTATGGCTATTTTTCGACTGCGACACCGAGTGCGATGGCGCGCGTTTTCCAAGCCTATGGTTGCCGTTATGCCATGCACCTGGATATGAATGCGCTGGAGCATACGTATTTCGCCGTCTACTCGCACAAGAACGGCAGCATCGTCGTGCAGCATTTGATCGAAGGCATGGCCGAAGTCGACCGCAAAGGCGGCGACGAACTGGCCCCTCGATTCCTGAGCTTTCCCGACGATCGGGATTTCTTTTATCTCACTCGAAAGCGGACGGCCCCATGATGATGAGAATACTGATGCTGGGCGCGCTGCTCGGCATGGCGCAGGGTGTGGCGGCGCAGACCACGCTGCGCGAGCAGAATGAGCTGCTGATCGAGCAATTGCAGCAGGTTCACGGGCTGACGGATGAGCAAATGCGGAATATTCGCGCGATATTCGCTCACTCAGCCGTCCTCGGCCAGGGCAATCCCGCCATCTCCCAGCATCCGGTGACGCCGCAGCAGTGCGCGGCGAAGCTCGAAAAGGCCGGCATCAGCTATGACAATGCGCAATTTGAGCAGATCTGCGGACGCAAATACATGGCTCCGCTCTACAACCCGAAAACGGCCGGCGCCAAACAGGCCAAGGCCTGCATCGATCAGTTCGAATTTCCCGACATCCCCTGTGCGTATCCGGTGGTCTGGGTCAAGGCGCGCGAGGCGGCGCAGCTCTGCGAGGCGGAAGGCAAGCGCCTCTGTGACGCCCACGAATGGGAGGGGGCGTGCGCGGGAAGCCTGGAGCCGCCGGATTACCGCTTCGATCTGGCGCAGGGCCAGGATCCGGAGGCTGCAATTCACCGCATGCGCATTGCGCACAATGCCGCCCACCAAGCGGATAAATCGTGGAGCTACGGACCGGAATACCAACGGGGCATATGTGCCACCGGCAGCTTCAAAACTCCCGGTTGCCCCGGCGGCGGTTGGCAGCTGTGTGGATCAAATACCTATCCTACCGGTGATTTCCCGGCCTGCCGCAGCCCGCTGAATGTCTACGACCTCAACGGCAATGCCGCGGAACACATGAATCTGCCGTTGAACACCCAGCAGATGGCGAGTCTCGGCAGCAAAGAGCTGGGATATACGGAGATGAAGGGGAGCTGGTTCATCTTCGATACCTATCGAGCGCACGAAGACTGGTGCCGCTGGCGGGCGCCGTTCTGGCACGGGACCCGCGTGATGGCTACCAACAGCCACGCCAATTATCACCTGGGATTTCGCTGCTGCGAGACAGTCGAGCCCAAAAAGCCGCTGCTGCTGCGATAGTGACTGCGGGGACGGATTACAAGCCGCCGAGCTCCGATAGCGAGCCGCCGCTTTCGAGTCTTCGGATCGCTTCGGCAAAGAGCGGCGCGACGCTGAGCACCGCGAGCGGCCCCTGCAGATAAGGCCGGAAGTCCTCGCCGAGATCCACCGAATCTGTGACGAGCACCTTATCCGGCGGGTCCTTATCGAACAGACGATGAGCCTCGGCGGCGAAGGATGCATGGGTTGCGGCGAACTGGACGCGAACGGCACCCGCACGGCGGCAGGCGCCAATCGCGCGCGCAGCGGTCGATCCGGTACTGATCAAATCATCGAGCACAATCGCACACCGTCCCGCGACGTCCCCCGCAAACAAGGTGCCGCTGACGACACCGCGGCTGCGCTTCTTGTCCATGAGCGCAAAATTGACCGCGCGGCCGAGAGCCTCCTCCAAGCGCTCCTGGAAGTGCCTCGCTCGCTTGACGCCGCCAATGTCAGGGGAAATCACCGCAAATTCATGGTCGGCAGACTGCGCGGCGAAATGCCGGACGAACAGGGCTGTCGCTTCGAGATGTACGGAGTTGCAGCGGAAGGCGTTGTCGAAGGCGGCCAGGTTGTGCACTTCGAGGGCCACCACACGTGCCACGCCCATGGCTTCGAATAATTGCGCAATATAGCGCGCCGTAATCGGATCGCGGGCTTCGGTGCGCCGATCCTGCCTTGCATAGGCAAGATAAGGTACGCATGCAGTGATACGTGCCGCACCGGCGTCCTTGAGTGCGCCGATGAAAAAGAGCAGCTGGCACAATCGGTCGTTCGCCGAGCCGCGCGAATCCCCGAATAGGGATTGAATGACATAGACCGATCGATCGCGGACGCTGTGAAGCGCGCGCACCTTGTATTCCCGGCCCGTGAATTCTGACTCCTCGTGCGGGCTGAGCGGGATATTCAAGGCGGCAGCGATCTTTGCGCCAAGAGTTCCGGATACCGCGGGCGCGAATACCGCGATGGAATCGTTCAACTGAGCAACTCGCTGCACATCATCAAAGGCTAACCGGAGTGCGGTCCGTGTGAATACGGGATTCCGCGCAGCGGCTAGGTATCTGCCCCCGTGCGCCGGTCGAGGCGTCGTTTCTGCGAGCGCCACGTGTGCGATGACGCTTTGAACTACCGTCGCGCGATATCGGCATGCTTGGAAGGCCGTGGATACAGCGTTCAGTAATATCGATGAATACTTCAATGGACCCGAGATCATTTATGACGACACGAACAACGAATAGACCGTACTGGGCCGTTTTCATCCTGGCGACAGCCCTTGCTGCTTCCGGAACGCTCTTTGCGCAGGGGCACAGCCACGGCGCAGCGGCCCCCGCGCGGTGCAACCGCCGGCTGACATCGAATCGCGGGGCACGACCCAACCTCCTTTGAGCGACACGCCGTACGTTTATCCTAAGAATGGGCTGTCGAACGAGCAGCAGGCGAAGGATCGTTTCGAGTGCCATGAATCGGCGGTCAACCAAAGCGGTTACGATCCCACGAAGTCGGGTGGCGGGGTGGCGTCCGAAGTTGCAGCAAGCAAGCGGACTGACTACCTGCGCGCCGAGGCCGCCTGCCTCGATGCGCGGGGCTATAGCGTCAAGTAGGATTCACTGTCGGCGGCGGCCGGCCTCGCGGATCTGAGGAAAAGTCGCCGGCCATGATCTACGAAACAACCGATGGTAATCTTCGGTTGCATCGGCTTTCGAATATCATGACCGGCGAGCCGAGTAGCAGCGCTATTGGACCGCCAGACGATTGTCAACGGCCAATACGCCAGGTGCGGCCCACGCGGCCAGGGACGCATCTGCCCGCTCCTGCCAAGAATGGACATGACCGTTTAGGGTGACCGTCGAACTGTCCACGTCGACCTCGATGTCCTTGGCATCGAGGATGGCATGACGCTTGAATGCGTCTTCGATTTTCTGCTTGACGTCACTGGTCTTGATATTGGATGCCACGCGGATGTCGTTCGTCACTCCTTTGACGCCCATCAAGTGGCGTACCGCATTCTCGGCCGCGACGCGCTGGTATCCCCAGCCGACTTGTCCACTGAGTGTTATCCAGCCATCTTTGACGACGGGCTTGAGGTGGGAACCGCTCAATGAAACATGCCATTGCAGCGCGTTCGCCGCCGCCTCGGCGATGTCTGTATCCGTGCGCATGCCGGAGAGGGGGATCTTGACCTGGACGTCGTTTGCGATGGCACGCACGCCGCAAACGCGCTTGACGATATCGTCTGCCGCCCATCGATCGGAGTAATTGGGAACGTCACCGGTCAAGGTCACCACGCCGTTGCTGACAGTCACTCCAATTCGGGTGTCGTCAATACTGGGATCCCACCGCAACTCGCTTTCCACGTCGCGGCGAATGTCTGCGTCCATCTTCATAAACATCTCCTCAAGTTATTTCGCAAATACAAAGTGGTCCTCGCATGCGGACTTCATCACCGAGCGATACGTGGATCACGTCCTGTCTACGCAGGCATGATGCTGCAGACAGTAACTGTGAACCATTCGTGGTTTCCACCCGTGGCTGCTGCGTTTACCTAGAGGGTCTCGTCTCAGGCGGCGGCATCGTCAATGACGACCGGCGCCGGCGCCCTGTTGGTAGTCAGAGGATGCGCGAGAAGTGCATTCTCGAGTGTCCGTGGCAAGCGGCCGGACCATTCGGCGCCGATGCCGTCACTGTGCACACGCGCCACAAACGACGGTACGGTGCAGCCTTTCAGTTCAATCTCCAGCGGTGCGAAACGAGTCAACGCCACTTCCGTGCGGATAAATGCACCGCTTAGGCTGATATTGACTAAGTGCGCATCCACGAAATGGCCGCGGCGGCATCGAAGCCGGACCGGAATGTCGACTAAGACCCGTGTTCCCCATCGGTGTTCCATATTCGGCTCCCATGAACCCTATCGGTGTGCTGGGTTGCGCAGTCATCAATGTGCGCCGGCAGCGAGTAAATGCCTATTCGGAAATTCCCTTATTTGGGCAGTAATTGCTGCGAAGGCGGGGTTCGTGCTTGACGGTCATCGAGCGTGGCCTCATAGCGGTATGCGCCGGTGCGCAAAGCGACGTAGAGATCGATTTCCTGCGAGTTGGATTAACCCGCTCGACCGCCCTAAGTGTTTTCCGTCGGCTGCAACGCAAAACACGGATGTTGCGATGTGCAGCGATGACTTATTGTCGACGGCGAAGTGGGCGAAAGCATGTCATCGAAAAAGGAGCAAGATAATGAAATTCAATCTCAAGGGGCCTCTCATCCTCGCGATTGCCTCTGCATGTCTGTGCAGCATGGCTGCTGCGCAGAACCTTCAAGAGGTCACCGTGCAAGGGACGCGAATCCTGAGCACGAAAACCGTCGACCACAACGCATCTACCGGCAGTCCCATTCTGGATGTCTCGGTCAGCTATGGCGTTCGGGTGGCCGATCTGGATCTCGCCTCTCACTATGGCCCTATGCAACTCGAAAAGCGGGTCCGCGATGCGGCCACGGCCGCATGCAAGGAAATCGGCCAAAAATATCCGGATGCGACGCCGAGCGAAGAACTCTGCGCCAAGGCTGCGGCCGATAAGGCGATGGTGACTGTGCATGAGCTGGTCGCTGTCGCCAAAGCGAGCGCCAAATAGTCGATGTCGATGCCGCTGGACCGAGCCCGGGGGGGTGCCCCTATGTGGTTGTCAACAACATTTTGGGTTGCGGCGGGCTGTAAAGGGTCCCGTCGCGCAACATGGCGAACAGCACGTCGCATCGGCGCCGCGCGAGCGCAATGAGGGCTTGGTTATGCCGCTTTCCTTGGCTGATCTTGCGAGTGTAGTACGCCCTGGAGAGCGGATCGCGCAGTGCCGCGAATGCCGACAGGAACATTGCTCGCTTCAGCTGTTTGTTTCCCGCGCCTGGACGGCAGTTCACCGCGGATGGAAGAGCCAGAGCGCCGTGTGACCGGCGCAAGCCCTGCGTAAGCGGCCAGATGCCCCGCGGAGGCGAAGGCGCGGCTCGCCACATCGACGAGGAGTCTCGCGGCGGTCCTAACCCCGACTCCCGGCATGCTGGTCAGGACCGGATGAAGAGGGTGCGCAATCACAAGGCGCTCGACTTCTTTCGCGACTTCGTCACGTTGTATGCGCAGCGCCGCCAGCTGCCGCGCCAGGCGCGGCAGAACGATGCTGGCGGCCTGAGTGCCCAGAACCACGACCGTCTGCTCAGAGAGCGCCTGAACGATTTCCGCAGCCCAAGTCTTGCCCATGCGCGGAGCGAGTTTGATCAGCCGGGTGGCCAACTGCTTCGGGCTGAGCGCGCCAAGTTGCGCCGGCGAGGGATAGCGCTCGAGCAGATCGAGCATGGCGGGGTGATCCAGATGCGGGCCGAGCACGCGCTCAAGCGCCGGATGTATCTGCGTCAGAAGGCCGCGGATGCGATTGCTGGTCTGCGTAATCTGGCCAGCCAGATCTTCGTCAAAGCCACACAACATCGTCAGCTCCGCGACTTCGTTGTCAGCCAGTTTCATCGAGCGAAGCGTATGCGGCATGCTGCGGGCGGCCTCGGCAATGATGTACGCGTCGCGCGCATCAGTCTTGGCTTCACCAGCGTGCAAATCGGCAATGCGCCTCATCGCAAGTCCCGGCAGGTACGCAACCCAAACGCCTTCTGCCTGAGCCACCGCGACCGGAAGCGCGCCGACGGTGGCAGGCTGATCCACGACAAGCAAGATCTGGCCGTGCTCTTTCAGCTCTCCGATCAGCGCTCTCAACTTCGATTCATCATTGGGCAACGCGCTATCCAAAAGGCGCTTGCCCTTGCGGTCCAATGCCACGGCATGATGCGTTCCTTTGCCGACGTCAAGACCGACGAAGACTGCGACCCTCTCATGCTGTTCAATTTCACTCATACCCACTCCCAAGGTTAGAACGATGGGCCAGCGAACCACGGCAACTAGTCTCGGCATCCACGTTACAGGCGACCTCGGAATAAACCGGATCGAGCCCCTATTAGCGATCACCAGTCGCCTGCCAGGCCCGGTGACAACACCCCCCGGATCATGGACGACTGGGGGCAGGAATCATGCCGGGCCTAGCTGGCCAACCCCAGCTTACCCGGGGTCACGAACAAGGTAACGGGGCTCGTGGCGGTGGCATGGAACTAGCGGGGCTTCGGCCGGTGCTCCGCTGGTTCAGTCAGGCAGCCGCGCCATCGTATGCTGGCAAGAGTGTGGTCGTGCGCATGAACCCTTCGCTTATTGCGGCTGTTCGGACTAGCATGCCGGGCGTGGCCACCATCGCGTCGAGTTGAGCGTATGCATTTCTCCGAAGACGTTGCCAAAGGATCCGTGGCTCCGGCCGCCCTGCGAACCTTTTGGACTCGCCTCAAAGAACATCCGCTCGCCAGAGTGGGACCGGGGCTCATCACAGGAGTCGCCGACGATGATCCCAGCGGCATCGCCACTTATTCGCAGGCGGGCGCGCAATTTGGGCTGAATATGCTCTGGACGATGCCCCTGGCATTGCCGCTCATGGCCGCGATTCAGTACATGTGCGCGTCACTCGGGCGAGTCACGGGCCGTGGACTGGCCGGGAATATCAAGGATGCATTTCCGCCCATCGTCATCAGGTCTGTCGTGCTCTTGCTGCTGATCGCGAACACCCTCAACATCGCCGCGGACGTCGCCGCCATGGGCGAAGTGGCTGAGCTCGTGACCGGATTCAACCGTCATCTCATGACGGCGTTTTTCGTGGTCGCAACCTTGCTGCTGCAGGTATTCATCCCCTATCACCGGTACGTACGTTTCTTGAAGTGGCTGACGCTCTGTCTGCTGGCCTACGCGGCCGTGTTGTTCACGGTTCATGTCCCCTGGGGTCAGGTGGCGCTGCGCACGGTATGGCCTCATTTCACACCCAATGCCGCGGCCGCCGCGGTGGTGGTGGGTGTTTTCGGCACGACCATCAGTCCTTACTTGTTCTTTTGGCAGGCCTCCGAAGAGGTCGAGGACATGCAGGCGGGCAAGGGCACTGCGCCGCTGGTGCGCGATCCACGCGCGGCGGGCTCGGAGCTGCGCCGCATTCGGTGGGACACCTGGAGCGGCATGACGTATTCGAACGTGACGGCGTACTTCATCATCCTGGCGACAGCCGTCACGCTGCACGCAGCGGGAACGACCGACATCAACACGGCGGCGCAGGCGGCGAGCGCGCTGCGCCCGCTCGCCGGCGATTTCGCCTTCATGCTTTTCGGCGCGGGCATTCTCGGAGTCGGCCTGATCGGCGTGCCGGTGCTCGCGGGCTCCGGCGCCTACGCGCTGTCGGAGGTCATGGAATGGAAATCGGGCCTGGAGCACAAGGCCGCGGACGCACGCGGCTTCTACTGCATCATCGCGGTCAGCGTGCTCGCCGGGCTCGGCATTCAATATCTACCCATCAGTCCCATGAAGGCCTTGTTCTGGAGCGCAGTCATCAACGGTATCGTTGCCGTTCCGCTCATGGTGGTCATCATCCTGCTGGTATCGAAGCGGTCGGTGATGGGGGACTATACCGCGAGCCGGCCGATCATCGCTCTCGGCTGGATCGCAACGGCCGTCATGGGCGTGGCGGCCGTGTGGATGTTCCTGCCCGGCTAGGCTCGGCGGCCATTGCACGTCTCTTCGGGGCTCAGGCGGCCGCCTTGATTTGAATGCGGTAGTCGGCGCCGATCCACTGATCACCCGGCATGTAGCGAAACGTGAAATCCAAAACCTGCCCCGCCGTCACGCGCGCGGTATCGATGTTCAGGACATGCAGGCCGAGACTGTTCGGCGTGGTCGGCTGTTCCGTGATGTCTCGCCAACCGTTGAATCCGAAGCGCACGATGGCCGGTGCGCGCAGCGCCACAATGAGCGCCGCCCCTGCGGGGAACTCGCCGATCGGCGCATGCTCGCACCAGATGGCACGCGTCGTCTTGCAGCGCTCGCCGCCGTAGCGCTGCCATACGGCTTCGGAACGGCCGAACGGGCGCCCGAGTGCGCGCGACACGACCAGCTTGATGTATTCCGCGTGGGTCCAGGCAAGCGGCATGGCCGAGCCGGTCGGCCGGCCCTGGCTCAAACCTCGCCGCAATATGGGTGCCGTATCCCAGACCTGCTCGGGCAACATGCCGCCGGGCGAGGCCATCTTGACCATGGTTTCTATGAGCGGCAGCGGATCCTTGCCGCACGCGATCTCGTAGTGGCCGCGCTCGCCGGTGAGCAACGGCCAGGGCCGTCCGCGGCCGATTCCGTCGTACGGGCTCCCATCATCGTGCTCGCCATAGCCATCGTCGTAATAGCGGCGCCAGGCCGGGCCGTAGGGCGTGTCCACTTTGAGCAAGGCATCGGCGAGCCGGACGCTGCCGACGATCAAGGGGTCGTCGCAGCGGCGCAGCCCGAAGCGCACGAGCTGCAGAAAATCGACGCCGAATTGCGCGGCGGCGGGCAGATCCGGATCCAGCGCTTGATTCTTGATCGGCAGCACTCGATTGAAGGCGCCGCGATCGTTGGTCACTTGCGCCGGAGCCACGCGCACGTAGTAGCCCGGAATCCCGAACTGCCGGGCGAGCGGCGTGTCGTACACGGCCGTCCAGTCCTCCAGCCGAGAATTCCAATAGTCCGCAAAAGCCAGCGCGAGCTCGCGCGCATCGGCGGGCAGGTAGGGCGCGCCGGCGACGAGGGCGGCAATGCAGGCGGCCAGGGTGAAAGTATTGAGCCCCGCGCTTTCCTCCCAGCGATCCTGATCGCTGGCGGGACCGTTGCGCACGATGAATGACAAGGCACGCAGCACCATGTCGGCGATCTCGGTTCCCTCGAGAGCGCCGCGCTCCGCCAAAAACGCCGCCAGCACGACCGGCAGCGCCGTCTCGTCCAATTGGATTCCCCGCCAATACGGCTTGCCGCCCAGCCATTGGTTTTGATTCCAGTGCCCATCGCTCAACTGGGTGGCGAGCAGGTATCTCAATGTATTGCCCGCCTCGCGAACCGCGCCGATGGCGAGCAGGGCAGCGGCACACTCCACCAAGTCCCGCGGCCACACGAGGTGATAGCCCTCGCGCTCTTCCTTGGTGTTGCCCCAGGGTATGCTGAGGCTGGCGACCATCGCGCCCGGATAGGTCTTGTCTTGATGGGCCCGCAGCACCATGGCGGAAACCTGAAATTGTTCGACGCAGCTCGCCGGCAGGCCGCGCAGATATTCAGCCGGCATTCGCGATTTGGCGTACCACTGCGCCCAGCCGGCGGCGTGCCGGTCCCGCGTGCGATCGAAGGGCTCGAACAGCACCGTTAGCGCCAGGGTGGCGGCAGACTCGACGCTGCTGCCAAAGGCAAGCGCCAGCACCGCGGAGCGGGGCAGCTCGCCCAACAGTGCGACATTGCCCGGGCCCGCCGAAGAATATTCCCAGGTCATGGCGCCATTGCGCGCAAAATCTTGCCAGCCATCGCTCGTGCCCACGTATCCGGCGCTGGCTCGCCCCCAGGCGTCGTGCTGCCGGGCGTCGACCGCGGCCAGTGCCAGCGCGAAGGGTCCCTGCTGCGCCCATAGCAGCCGGCGGCCACCGTAGTTCGCCACTTCGGCATGATTGCCCGAACCGGTGCCACCCAGATGCGGAGCAAGCAAGGCGTAGGGCCGCAGGTCCTCGTCCCCACTCAGCACGACGTCGATGAGGAGCGCGTCGCGCTCCACGCAAGACACCACCCGCAGCGCGAGTTCGAAGCGCTCGTGACGGTGCACGACTCGCACCGCGGGGATTCCCGGTTCCAAAAGTTCGACCGTGTGTTGCCAGAGGCGCTTCACCTCCACCCAAAAGCCGCGCCCATCAGCCACCAGAAAACCGAGATCGCGGATCTGCGGGATATCGACGCGCGGGTAGTACACCTCGTTGACGATGCCGCCGCCGATCGTGAACCAGAGACGCGACATGCCGAGCGAGCAGCCGACCATTTCCTTGGCGCTGCTGCTCCAGGTGGGCGTTATCCCGGGGGCGCCCGGCGCGGGTCCGCCGCGCGGTGCGGTTTGCGAAGTGATGCTCACGAGAGGGCGGCGCGGCGCCGTGATTTCACCATGACGGAACGATACCTCAATTGGCCCGCATAGCGTAAGTCGAGGACCGGCCTGGCTATGGTACACCGCGCCCCTGCGGCGTCCTGCAGATCGCTAAGGACTTATGCGTATTTGCGCCATTGGTGCCTTGCACCCGATGTTGCATGAAGTACGATGCGCGGACTATTCACTTCAGCGATAAAACAATATGAAAATGCTGGTCGGATTGGTCGTGGCGGCATTGATGTTGTCCGTTGCTGCATTTGCGCAACATATCTCCGGTATGTCCATGTCATGTACATGGGGGAATAGGGGGCGTCATGTCGGACCGTAAATTCGAGCGGATTCTGGTGGCCCTCGCGGACCCGTCGGCAGGGTCGAACAAAGCAGTGCGCCGGGCCGGCGCACTGGCGCACAAAACGGGTGCCAGCATCGAATTGCTCAATGCGATGCCGCCGGCCATGTCCGCGGGAATCATGCACGCAGAGTCGGAGCGCTTTACACGCCTGGAGGCGGAGGAAAATCACCGTCTCCTCGAACGCACGGCGAATCGCCTGCGGCGCGAGGAGATCATCGTCAATACACACCTCGAGACGGGCTATCCGGCACACGAAGCCATTCTGCGCCAAGTTCGGATCACGAAAGCAGATCTCTTGGTCATCGAGGCCCGCAAACACAATCTCTTCGCCCGCTTGCTGCTGACTCAGACCGATTTCGAGCTCATTCGACGCTGCCCGGTTCCCCTATTGATCGTCAAGGGACGCGCGGCATGGCGCCGTCCCCGCATTCTGGCGGCTCTGGACCCATTTCATGCCAACGACAAACCGAGCGAATTGGATGGTGAAATCGTCGCTGCGGCGCATGCCGTCGCCGCCGCTGGTGGGCGGATCCGTGCACGCCACGCATATATACCGCCCGGCCGTGAGCCTCATTCCCGGGATGAACGATAGATCCGGCGGCAGTTGCCGCAATTCCTGAGCAGGAGAAGGCCTACAAGGCCGCGGTCCGCAGGCGGTTTTACGAAGCTCTCGGCCAATATGGAATTGCCAGGAACCGCGCGCACTTGCTGTGCGGCGCCCCGGCGGTCGAACTGCCGGCGGTTGCGCGCTCGGTGCGGGCCGGCCTGGTGGTCATGGGGGCGATGTCCCGTTCCGGTTTGAAGCGGATTTTCATCGGCAACACGGCCGAGCAAGTGCTCGACAGCCTGCAGTGCGATGTATTGATCGTGAAGCCGCCGAATCGGCGGTAATTCGGCAAGGCCGTATAATTCCAGTGCCGTCTTGATGCGCTGCGACGCTCGCTGCGAGGTACCCGTACAGCTTCGCACATGGATTATCTTCGCGCAGAAGCCCAGTGTCTCGAATACGTACATCCACGGATCGTGCAATCGACCTGTCCAGTTCAGAATTCCTCAAGCGGGAATTTCATTCTTCACGTCAAAATCAGGAGAATCCTATGAGCTTGATACGTTGGGATCCATTTGGCGATGCCGATACATTATTCAACCGACTGGTGACGCCCAGCTTCGCGCGGGCGGCGCTGCCGGGAGACGGCAGGAAACTCGATTGGTCGCCTTCGGCGGATATCAGTGAAACGGACAAGGAATACTTTATACGAGCCGAATTACCCGCCGTGAAGAAGGAAGACGTCCAGGTGACTTACGATGAGGGCATTATTACCATCAAGGGTGAGCGCAAGCAGCAGAAGGACGAGAAAAACGAGAAGTATCACCGCGTGGAAAGCTTCTACGGAAGTTTCGAGCGTAGTTTCTCACTGCCGGAGAATGCGCAACGCAGACGCGATCCGCTGCGAGAGCAAGGATGGCATCTTGACGGTACACATCCCGAAGACGGCGACCGTCAAGCACAGTCCGAAACAGATCACCGTGCAGTAAGTCGACTTGCCGACCATCCAGGGCGGCAGCGACAATGGTGCTGCCGCCATTTTGGCCGCATAGATTTATACGCGGGCGTGATTCATGAAGTCAGATGCCGGGCCAATGCGCCTTCCGTGGGCACGCGCGGCGCCGACGGTGCAGAACCTACCTGCCAACGCGCATGCGCCTCAACGAAACGAGCAATGTGTTCAAGTGCGGCCTGAGCTTGCTGCAGCGGCAGCGGCAGCGCCTGAAAGACATGGCCCATGTTTTCCCAGATTTCGACCTCCACAGGGACACCGGCTTCATGGGCACGCGCCGCGGCACGGGTTGACTCATCGAGCAGAACCTCGCGGCTGCCCACTTGAAAGAGCAGCGGCGGCAGACCCTCGAAATTGCCGAAGGACGTTCATCCAATAGGCGATACGACGCGGCGCTGCGGCAAACGGCGCTCGCTCTGTGCGGGGCGCTGGCCCTGAGGTGCCGAACCGATGCCCTGCGACGTGCTCGTGGTCAAATCGCCTGACTTTGCGCGGATCCGCCTTTCTGAATGCAGGTGCAGCCCTTCTGAAAACGGGACTCATCGTTCACTCACGAGTGGCCGCCGGCCATTGCCAATTGCGTATTAGGGGGTTATCGATTCCCTCAGCATGGGCATAGGCCAAATGCTCGATGATTTGATCCTTCAGCCGATCCTTGACGTGTCCCGCGGAGGTTTGCAGCTGCGGAACCCGGTCGATCACATCGATCGCGAGGTTGTACCGGTCGATCTGATTGATGATCGCCAGTTCCAAAGGTGTGTTGATATTGCCCTTCTCTTTGTAGCCGCGAACATGAAAGTTTGCATGATTGGTGCGACGATACGCCAGCTTGTGGATGAGGGACGCATAGCTGTGAAAGTTGAAGATCACCGGCTTGTCTTTCGTGAACAGCGAATCGAAATCGCGGTCCGATAGCCCGTGCGGATGCTCGCTGTCCGGCATCAATCGAAATAGATCCACGACATTCACAAAACGGATCTTCAAGGTCGGAAAGTGCTCTTTCAAGATGGCGACGGCAGCCAGCGATTCCATGGTCGGAACATCGCCCGCGCAGGCCATGACGACATCCGGCTCCTGGTTACCATCCGTGCTGGCCCATTCCCAGATGCCGACGCCTTTGGTGCAGTGTTTCACGGCCGCATCCATATCGAGGAACGCCAGGTGCGGTTGTTTGTCGGCAACAATCACGTTGAAATAGTCCTTTGAGCGTAAGCAGTGGTCCGCGACGCTCAATAAACAATTTGCGTCGGGCGGCAAATAGATCCGAACCACGTCCGGGCTCTTGTTCGTGACCACATCCAGAAACCCAGGGTCCTGGTGCGTAAACCCGTTGTGGTCTTGTCGCCAGACGAGTGAGGTGATCAGCAGATTGATGGACGAGATGGGCGCGCGCCAGTCGACGTCATTTTTGGATTTCTCCAACCATTTGGCATGTTGATTGAACATGGAATCAATCACATGCACGAAGGATTCGTAGGTCGAAAAGAAGCCATGGCGGCCGGTCAGCACATAGCCTTCAAACCACCCCTCGAGGGTATGTTCGCTCAGCATTTCCATGACTCGTCCGTCGGCCGCGATTTCCGTGCCATCGGAATCCTCCGGTCGATAGTCGGCGACCCAGGTCTTCTTCGATGCGGCGTAGATGCCATCGAGCTTGTTCGACGCGGTTTCATCCGGACCGAACACACGAAAGGTGGTCATGTTGCGTCGCATGACCTCGGCCAGGAAGGTGGCCAAGGTAGCGGTCGGGGAGATGTAGCTTTGCCCAGGATTGGGGACCGGCACGGAATAGGCCCGAAAATCGGGTAGGTTCAACGGGGTTCGAATGAGGCCGCCGTTGGCGTGGGGATTTGCGCTGATGCGACGCGGCCCGTGGGGAGCCAGTTGACGCAATTCCGGCCTGAGCTTCCCTGAATCGTCGAACAACTCTTCCGGTCTATAGCTACGCATCCAATCTTCGAGAATTTTCAGGCTCGTTGGGTTGGTGGCCGGATCGAGCACCGGCACCTGATGGGCACGCCAGAAATCCTCGACCTTGTGTCCATTGACGAACTTGGGTCCGGTCCAGCCCTTGGGAGAGCGCAGCACGATCATTGGCCATGCCGGCCGTTCGCAGCGCCCCGTGGTGCGTGCCTGGGCTTGAATGGCACGAATGTCGAGCACGCATTTCTCCATGGTGGTCGCCATCGCTTCATGCATGGTGTCAGGATCACTGCCCTCCACAAAATGGGGTGTGTAGCCGAGCCCCAGAAACAGATGTTCAAGTTCGCTGCGCGAAATGCGCGCCAGGATGGTCGGATTGGCGATCTTGTAGCCGTTCAAATGCAGCACGGGGAGTACGGCACCATCTCGAATCGGGTTTAAGAATTTGTTCGAGTGCCATGCGGTGGCGAGCGGACCCGTCTCCGCCTCGCCATCTCCGACCATGCAGGCGACGATTAAATCGGGGTTGTCGAAGGCCGCACCGTAAGCGTGGGAGAGACTGTACCCCAGCTCTCCGCCCTCGTGGATCGAGCCGGGTGTTTCCGGCGTGCAGTGGCTACCGATACCGCCGGGGAACGAGAACTGACGGAAGAAGCGCAGCATTCCGGGCGCATCCTGACTGCAGTCGGGATAGATCTCGGAGTAATAGCCCTCCAAGTAGCTATTGGCCAGGGTAGCCGGCGCGCCGTGTCCGGGCCCAGACACGTACAGCACGTTCAGGTCGTACTTGCGGATCAGGCGATTAAGATGCAGCCAGGTAAATGACTGCCCGGGATCCGAGCCCCAATGCCCCAGAAGACGAGTTTTGATATGTTCAGGAGCAAGCGGCTCCCGCAGCAGGGGATTGGCCCGCAGGTAAATCATCCCCACGGCAAGGTAGTTGGCGGCCCTCCAATAGGCGTTTAGCGTACGAAGCTCCTCGCTGCCGAGGGTGACTTGCGAATCTGGGTTCATTGAGCGCTCCACTGGTATTGCCGCAAAGAAGTGCGACAATTAATGTCCACATTCTGCGAATTGCCCTGCGCGTCGACCATCCGTAATTACCGAAGTCGCTTTTGACATCTATGCGGCGGCCCACAGTCGATTGGGTGTAAGTGCGGATACCCACGCTCGCGGCACACGCTGACAATAGACATCACGCACGGATATCACCGGATGCCGTGGCGATGTACTTCAATTGAGGCAATATCCATGCGCGCAATGGTGCTGACGTCCCCCCGAACACCTCTCGAATGGATGGATCTGCCCGATCGAAGTCCGGGCCCGGATGAGATTCGGGTGAAGGTGAGTGCCTGCGGGGTATGCCGCACGGATTTGCACGTGATCGACGGTGAACTTGCCCATCCCAAACTGCCCCTGGTACCTGGCCATGAAGTGGTAGGCCGAATTGACGCCCTGGGCGCCAATGTGGACTCAGGGCTCAAGCTTGGCGATCGGGTGGGTATTCCCTGGCTCGCGCACACCTGCGGAGTGTGCAGCTACTGCATCCACGGACACGAGAATCTCTGCGATGATCCCCAGTTCACCGGGTACACCCGTGACGGCGGATTCGCAACCTCCGTCATCGCGAATGCGCGATATGCCTTCCCGTTACCGGAAGGGTATTCCGATGAGGCGCTCGCGCCGCTGTTGTGCGCCGGACTGATCGGCTGGAGGGCCTTGGTCCGCGCGGGAAGCGCGCAGCACATCGGCTTGTACGGATTCGGAGCCGCGGCTCACCTGATGGCGCAAGTCGCTCGATGGCAGGGGCGCACGATCTATGCCTTGACCCGGCCGGGAGATACCTCGAGTCAGGCGTTTGCACGATCCTTGGGCGCCACCTGGGCGGGCGATTCCACCGAATTGCCGCCGCGTGCACTCGATGCGGCCATCATATTCGCGCCCGACGGCGCTTTGGTCCCGCAAGCCTTGCGCGCCGTGCGCAAGGGCGGCCGTGTCGTATGCGCGGGCATCCACATGAGCGCCATACCAAGCTTTTCCTACGACCTGCTATGGCAAGAGCGCGAAATTGTGTCCGTCGCCAACCTGACTCGCCAGGATGGAATCGATTTTCTGAGTTCCGTACCCCACTGGCATATCGCCACCCACACGACACCGTATCCCATGCAGCGCGCCAATGAGGCGCTGGGCGATCTTCGAGCCGGACGATTCGATGGTGCCGCCGTGCTCATACCGCCGTAGCACTCCTAAGCAATTACCCAGTCGGCGGCACGGTTTGGTGGAAGCGTCAATTCACGCCGCGGAGGGAGGACAGATAGGCGGCAACGGCGATGATGGTGTGATCGTCCACGTCGTGTGCGGCGATCTTTATCGTCGGACTCGAGGACGTGAATCGTCTCAGTCTATTGACGAGATAACTGTCGTGCTGAGCCCGAAGAGACGGAATGGTCCCCGCGGGGTTGCCCCGAGCATCCTGCAGCGTGGCAGGCGGCGCACAGCGTCGCGTAATCCTTCTCTCCTTCGGCATGAAAACGAGGATCGCCTGAAGCGAATCGTTGTGCGGGAAGATGCGACAAATAGCTCGCCAAATCATCTGCGGACTGAAGCGGGTTCGTGGAAGCGCGATTGAATGCCCATCGCATGGGCGAGCTGTGGCGTTCATCGGTAGAGAAATTCCCGATTTGTTCGCGCAGGTATTCATAGCGCTGTCCGGCGAGCGCCGGTACGGCCGTAAACGCATCGCCGGTGCCCCGTTGAGCATGGCATGCAACGCAATCGCGTTGATAGATCGCCTTGCCGCGCGTTTGTGCGGCGGTTATGGATTGTTGAAGGGCGTGAGTCGACTCACAACCGGCCAGTCCCGCGGCACCTGATGCAAGCAGACATAAACCGGTACAAAGTCGCGCAAATCTTTTCATGGCTTATTTCTTCTTCGAATACATGTCGATTGAAGTCTCATCGTTTGAGGCGGTATTGCCTATACGCGTTTCTCCGTAGTCAGGCCGCGTTTCCGCAAACCCCGCCACTTTCATTGAATTATGAACGGTTCACTCGCATTCATATTGCAGCGCGGTTGGGCGCCTCGAGCACTTCGGGAATTCCTGATACCAAACATCAGTGATATGTCAATAATGATTGATGTTAAAAAGGTACTTAGATGAATTGAATTACTCAAGGAGCAGCAATGAAAACCGATGCAAATATTCGCGTTGATGTGGAGAACGAACTGCGCTGGGACCCGAGTGTCGATGAAAAGGGCATTCTCGTGAAGGTGGATGACGGCGTCGTGAGCCTACAAGGATCAGTGCCGCATTTCTCCGACCGGTGGACCGCGGAGGAGGTTACCAAGAGGGTCGCCGGAGTCCGGGCGATCGCCAATGATATTGAGGTGAAAATCCCGAAGCCCGGCGAGCGCTCGGATGCCGATATCGCCTCTGCGGCTGCGAATGCACTCAAATGGCATTTTTCCCTCGAGTCGAGCGACATCAAGCCGGTCGTCAAGCAAGGCTGGATCACTCTTTCCGGTCAAGTGTCCTACGGCTATCAGAGGACCATCGCCGAGGGCGCGGTGCGCTATTTACTCGGTGTGAAGGGCGTTTTCAACAATATCGAAGTGCGCCCCGAGGTCCAAGCAACGGACGTCAAGCAGAAGATCCAAAGCGCGTTCCAACGCCAGGCTTCCCTGGATGCCAAGGACATCAAGGTCAACGTGGACGATTCGGCCGTCGTTCTTCAGGGGACAGTACATTCTTGGCGGGAAAAGGACGACGCTGCGATCGCCGCGTGGGCCGCACCCGGGGTGACGAAAGTGGAGAACAAGCTGCAGGTGCAATTCTAACCGTACGCTTCGGTACACGTCGCGAGAGCGATCGATACGATCGATCTCGCGGCGGTCTTTTCGTGGCGCGGGACTAGGTAGTTACCCCGGTCTGTGAGTGGAGATTCCCGATTTTCGCCCAAAAATAGTTGGCGCAGGATGTACCTCTACCGAAGGAGTCTTGTCATGACCACAGATACGACGACCGTACTAGTCGATGATCGCTGGGTGACCATACGTCCGATCCGATCGACCGACTCGGCCATGGAAGCGGGTTTCGTTCGAAACCTCTCCGCCGCTACGAAGCACTATCGCTTTTTCTGCGCCTTGAAGGAATTGTCACCGGCCGACCTCAGCCGATTCTGCAATGTGGATGGTCCTCACACCATGGCATTTGTCGCGACAGTGCGTGATGAAGATCGTGAAGTGGAGATCGGGGTTGGTCGCTATGCTCCCGGCAGCAAGCCGGACGTGCGCGAAATGGCAGTCACGATCGCCGATGAATGGCAGCACACCGGAATCGCGAAGCTGCTCATGGACCGACCTGCTCACTTCCGCGAAGCAGTACGGCATTCGGCAGTTGTACGCAGTAGAGCTCGCGGACAATCAGGCCATGCGCAATTTTGCCAAAGATGTCGGTATGGCCGCCGAGCGGGATCCGAGCGACGCGAACCAGGTCATCTATTCCCTGGGGCTTTGACGCCTTGCACGCTAGCGCCGATTCGCGGCCACGGAGCACATGTTCCGACTCCTACGCCGTCATTCCCAACAGGCGGGCGGTTAGGTCCGCGATCACGGACTCCTCGTCCGTGCGGATCACGCGCACGGTAACGGCGTTCGAGTCCGGCGAAATCTGCGATGCGTTCCGGGCGTTGCGCTGCTCGTCGATCTCAATCCCCAAAAAGCCGAGCCCCTCGCAAATCCGGCGGCGGATGGGCGCCGCGTTCTCGCCGATACCGCCGGCGAACACCAGGGTGTCGAGTCCGCCAAGAGCAGCCGCGTAGGCGCCAATCCACTTCTTCGCTTGGTAACAAAACAGGGCGATCGCGTCGCGCGCGCGCGAATCCGTGCCCTCCCGATCGAGCAGATCGCGAACATCGGCGCTGGTCTCCGAGACTCCGAGGAGGCCGGATTCGTGGTTGACCATGGTCTGAAAGTCGGCCGGCGTCATCTTTTCGTTGGCTGCGAAATAACTCATGAGTCCCGGATCCAAATCGCCGCACCGAGTACCCATCACCAGCCCGGCCGCCGGGGTAAAGCCCATGCTGGTGTCGATGCATCGACCATCGAGCACGGCGGCGAGGCTGGCGCCGCTGCCGAGATGCGCCAAGATGACGCGGCCCTTGACGGCCGCCGGATCATGGAGGCGCGCCAATGCTCCCATGAGGAAGGTGTAGGACAATCCGTGGAAGCCGTAGCGCCGCACACCCTGTTGCGCATAGCGGCGCGGAATGGCCAATTGCGTCGCAACCTGCGGCATGCTGCGATGAAATGCCGTGTCAAAGCAAGCGACCTGCGCTGCGCCGGCATAGCGAGTTTGCAGCGCTTCAATCAGGTCAATCTCGCGCGGCAGGTGCTCTGGGTCATAAGCCGCGATGCCTCGAAGCTCACGAATCAACGTGGGCGTGACCCGCTCGGGTGCCGCGTGCAGCATGCCGTGGACTACTCGATGTCCGACCGCGTCAGGAGTTTGCGGCGGCGACATCCGTTGCAGCCATTCCCCCAGCGCGTCGACCACCGCGCGCGGACCCCGTGCATCGACGTCAACCGGCGTCGCCGTCTCGCCCACCGGGGCCGCCGTTAAAGACGCTCGAGAGCTGCCGACCCGTTCCAGTTTCCCGCTCAGGACGCGGATCGCGGGTTGGCCGCTCTTGAATAAGGCGAATCGAATGGTCGATGACCCGGCATTGATGGTCAGAATATTCGGCATAGATGCACCAACCAGACGGTAGGCAATACGCATTACATATTACACACTCCTGCGGCCCGTTGCCCCAGGGTGACCCGATGAACATTGCGGGGTTCGCAATGGCTGTCCGGGTGATGTTTCGCATTTATGCCCCTCCCCCGACGGACGTCGCGTAGTCATTCGAAGGCCTCAGCTACGTATTGTCCCTTACGGTGATGTGTCTATTGCAGACTTTCGCAAATACGAAAGTGCAAGTAGTGTCTCGCCTCATTTGAGGAACATGCGTGAGACAAGTGAGTTCTTCCATGGACGTTTTCAATTGACAAATGCAGCGAAGCCGGCACGAGACGTGATGATTGCGCTTGCTTTGAAGGGGATCCTCTTGCTGGTCATCTATCTGTTCTTTTTTGGTCCGGCTCATCGATTGCCATCGGACGCCATCGCGACCGCGACGGCGCTCCTTGGGACGAATGCACACAAGGAGTTTCGATGAGCGCTGTCAATTTGGTCGATCTGTCGCGGCTGCAATTCGCGGCTACCGCAATGTATCACTTTCTATTTGTGCCATTGACCTTGGGTCTTTCGGTACTCATCGCGATCATGGAAAGCGTTTACGTGATGACCGGCCGCCCCACCTGGCGTGACATGACGCGCTTCTGGGGGGTTCTATTTGGTATCAATTTCGCCATGGGTGTAGCCACCGGAATTACGATGGAATTCCAGTTCGGCACGAATTGGGCCTATTACTCTCACTATGTAGGCGATATTTTCGGCGTGCCGCTGGCCATTGAGGGTTTGATGGCTTTTTTCCTGGAGGGCACGTTTATCGGACTCTTTTTCTTCGGGTGGGATCGGCTGAGCCGGCGCCAACATCTGGTCGTCACTTGGTTGGTCGCCATCGGCAGTAACTTGTCGGCGCTGTGGATTCTGATCGCAAACGCCTGGATGCAGAACCCCACCGGTGCGCATTTCAACTCGAGCACCATGCGGATGGAGCTCGATTCCATTCGGGAGGTGATATTCAATCCCGTGGCGCAGTCCAAGTTCGTGCACACGGTGAGCGCCGGCTATGTCACAGGTGCGGTCTTCGTGCTTGCAATCAGCGCGTGGTATCTGCTCAAAGGCCGGCACGTGGAGATGGCCAAGCGCTCGGCGACCGTGGCGATCAGCTTCGGTCTTGCCGCTGCTCTGTCGGTCGTCGTTTTGGGCGATGAAAGCGGCTATAACTTGACTGAACACCAGAAGATGAAAATCGCGGCCGTGGAAAGTATGTGGCATACCGAACCGGCCCCGGCCCCATTCACCCTCGTCGGCATCCCGGATGCGGCGCATCATCGGACGCGCGCACAGATTCAGATCCCCTGGCTGTTGGGACTGATCGCTACGCGTTCGCTGGACACGCAGGTGCCCGGAATCGACGAACTGGTGGGACAGGCGAAACAGCGCATCATCAATGGGATTCCCGCCTATACGGCGCTGCGCGAGCTACGCGAGGGCACCGGCAGCGAAGCGGCGCGTACCACCCTGAAAGCGCATGCGCAGGATCTTGGATACGCATTGCTACTGCGCAAATATGTGGAGAATCCCGCCGAGGCGACCGCAGCGCAAATCGACCAAGCGGCTTGGGACACCGTGCCCTCGGTAGGTCCGATGTTTTGGACCTTCCGGGTGATGGTGGGATTGGGCTTCTTCTTTATCGGCCTTTTCAGCATCGGATTTTTCTTGGCCGCCCGCCGGCGAATCGCTGAGAGTCGGACCTTCCTCAAAATCGCGCTTTGGACATTGCCCCTGCCGTGGTGCGCGGCGGAACTGGGATGGTTCATCGCCGAGCATGGCCGCCAACCCTGGGCGATCGAGGGTGTACTGCCCACGTTCCTGGCGGTGTCGCCCATTCCCGTATCGAGTGTCGCGTTAAGTCTCGCCGGGTTCGTGGTGTTCTACACCGTGCTCGCTGTGATCGACGTGTTCTTGCTGAAGAAATACATCAAATTGGGGCCGGCGACGGCATTCCCGATTCCGGCCAGTGCCGGGTCACTGGCACTCGGAGGCTCCCATGCTTGACTTCGAAACGCTGAAGGTCGTTTGGTGGCTGCTGCTGGGCGTGCTGCTGATCGGATTCGCCATCATGGATGGTTTCGATCTGGGAGTGGGGATGTTGCTGCCCTTCATTGCTTCTGCTGACACCGAGCGGCGCGTGGTCATCAACACCATCGGCCCCGTCTGGGAAGGCAATCAGGTGTGGTTGATCCTGGGCGGCGGCGCGATTTTTGCGGCATGGCCGGCCCTGTATGCGGCGAGCTTCTCGGGGTTCTATCTTGCCATGCTCCTGGTATTGGCGGCTCTGATCCTGAGGCCGGTGGGATTTAAGTTTCGCAGCAAAATGCCGGGCGCCCGCTGGCGTGCCAATTGGGATTGGGCGCTCTTCGTCGGCGGCGCGGTCCCCTCACTGATCTTTGGCGTCGCGATGGGAAACCTGCTCGAGGGTGTTCCGTTCAGCTTCGATTCCGAGCTTCGCGCAACCTACACGTTTGGTTTGTTCGACCTGCTCAATCCCTTCGCGCTGCTGTGCGGACTGGTGAGCGTCGCCATGCTGATCACGCACGGCGCCGTGTATCTCACCATGAAAACGGACGATGTTTTGGCGCGCCGGGCGCGCGCAATTTCCCGCTACGCGGCCTTAGCGTGGGTGCTCCTGTTTGCCCTGGCGGGCATCTGGATCTGGAAGGGCCATTTCGGGTTTGCGATCACGGCTGGCGCCCTGCCGGGCGGGGAGCCTAATCCGCTCGGAAAGACCGCGGTCTTACAGAGCGGGGCTTGGCTTTCCAACTACCGCAGGTGGCCTTTGACGATGCTGGTTCCCGCGATCGGCCTCGCTGCTCCCTTGGCGATAGCGGCATTCGCGGGCTTCCGTCGCCGCCTCGTGGTGTTTACTGTCAGCGCTCTTGGCATCGCGGGTGTTATCGGCACCTTGGGTGTCAGCTTATTCCCGTTCCTGCTGCCATCCTACTCGCACCCGGGCAGCAGTCTGACGGTGTGGGACGCCTCGAGTAGCCGCCGCACCCTTGGCATCATGTTGATCGCTACGATCATCTTTTTGCCCATTGTATTGGCCTACACGAGTTGGGTATACCGGGTCATGCGCGGGCCGGTGACGAGCGGCTACATTGATGCAAACCGTGACACGAGCTACTGAGGACAAATCATGTGGTATTTCAGCTGGATATTGGGATTGGGCCTTGCCTGCGCTTTCGCGATTTTGAATGCGATGTGGTTCGAATTAGATGCCGATCGGCGTGCGGGTGAACGTCCGGCGTCGGCGACCAATATCTCCTGACACCCAGCGCGGGCAAGCGACTCGTGTGCGGCCTGATCTGCGTCTGCGGCGCCTTAACGTTGATCGGACCCTGGCTGGTCGCTCAAAGCACGTGGGTGCACCGGTGGCTGCCGCTGGATTGCCTTGCGCAATGAGCCCCTTGGTACTCGCGCCGCAGTCCAGTTACTACGCCTGCTGCCGATAACCTGTTGCGGCCCCGGAACGCAGCGCCGCATTGCACCAAGCCGTCGCCGGGGACAGGCGTCAGGGAGAGTGACCAAGATGGGCAGGGCGATACAGTTGTCTGCACGGCGCACGGATCCAATCTTTACGTCGTATGTTGCGCTCGCAAACGGCTTGGTCGGAGACCTCACGGGGATTTGCTTGCTGGATGGAGCGCTCAAGGCGCGCGGGCAACACGGTGAGCTGTCCGGCGAGGCGGTCGTCAAGTGGATCGGCTCGCTTGGGTGGACCGAATCACCCGAGGCGGCGCCGGTGGCGAGCAATCGAGGACTCCATCAGTGGTGGACGGGAATACCGCTCACACAGACCGACGGCTCTCTTCTCGGTGTCTTTTGCGTCAGCCAGCAGATTGCTCAGCTGCCGACGCAGCCGTCGCGCTTCGCAGCCGCTTTAGCGTCCCGGCTAAAACCACTCCTCGATTGCATTCAAAGAGATTTGGCTGGCCAATGCGATACCGGCGCGTGCGCGAATAGAAACGCTGACGGCACGCTCGGCGGAGCTCGAGTGGCTGTTCAAGGTCACCAGTAACCTCAACGGAGCCGTCGATGACAAGAAAGTCCTCCAAGAGTTGGTCGCCGAGGCCACCTCGCGTCTGAATAGCGCTCTTGGCGTGTTGTACGTGCCCGATAAGCGCCTGACGCTCAAATGTGAGAACCAGGCCGCTTCAGTGTCTCTGTTTGAGGCATGGGGTCAGACGCGGGAGCATCTCATCACCTGGGTTCAACGGCGAAATCGTCCGCTGGTGATCAACAGCGTCGGGCGACGCGGACAGAACCTCACCCGGTGCAAGGTTCTGTGTGTACCGGTCGTGCGGGACACGGGCCGCGTCATCGGGGCCTTGGCATTCTATAAATTGCCGCAGGCGGAGGACTACTGCGGCCGAGAAGTATTTCTGGCGCGCCACATAGGGCGCCAGGCAGCAAGCATCGTCGAAGCGCAATTTGATTTGATGACCGGGCTATACACGCGCGGCGGTCTCGATCAAATGTTTTCGGATCTGCCCGAGAACCCGGACCTGACCGAGAGCAGCGTCATCTATCTCGATATCGATCACATGCACGTTGCGAACGAACTCCATGGATTTGAGCTTGGCAACGAGCTGATCGTGCGCGTCGCCGATCTATTGTCGGCACCGCTACTGCCGGACGATGCCGTGGCTGCGCGTATTTCGGGAGACCGATTCGCGATCATTTTGCCGCGCTCGGCTGCGGCCGAGGCGATGCGGATTGCGGAGGGGCTGCAGAAGGCTGCTTCACGGCTGGTGATTGGCCCCGCCAAGGACGTATTCGAGGTGTCCATCAGCTGCGGGGTGTCTGCGTTGCTGCCGATGTCCGAGGGACTGGCGCGGGGTATTGCGGCAGCCGAACTGGCCTGCAAAAGTGCCAAGAACCACGGCCGAAATCACGTGGAACTGTACGCATTTGACGATGGCAGCATGATGCGCCGTCACGGTGACGTTCTGGCCGTAGGGCAGTTGCGTTCTGCCCTCAAGGCCGATCGCCTCGTGCTCTATGCTCAACGAATTGCTCCGCTGCAAAATCCCAGCCTGCCGGGCGGTTACGAACTGCTTCTGCGGTTGCGAGACGTGGACGGTACGCTCGTCTCGCCGGGCCCGTTGATTGAGGCTGCTCAGCGGTATCAACTATTACCGTCGATCGACCGATGGGTGGTGCAGCGGGCACTACAGATGCTGGCCCCCTACCGGGGGATGTTTGGCACCCGGGGGCTCGGAATGTCCATCAATGTCTCGGGCCAATCCATCGGCGATGAAACGTTCATCCAGCAATTCACACAGCTGCTCAAGGAGGCGAATCTGCCGCGCACCTGCATCAGCGTGGAGCTGACGGAACAGGCGGCAATAACCAATCTCGCCAGCGCGCAGCAGATGGTTGGCCGCCTCGGAGCGTTAGGATGCCGGTTCGCGCTCGATGACTTTGGCACAGGCGCGAATTCATTGACGTATTTGAAGGCATTGCAGGTCAGTCGAGTAAAGATCGACGGCAGTTTCGTGCGCGATATCCTATCGGATCGAAACTCCCTGGCGACGGTGAACGCGATCGTCGAGCTGGCCAAAGGATTGGGAATCGAAACGGTTGCCGAATATGTTGAAAATGACCAGATCGCCCGCGAAGTGCGGCGCTTGGGGGTTGATTACGCGCAGGGGTATGCGTTTGGGAGGCCCGAACCCCTGACGGAGATTCTAGAGAGCCTCGCTCATGACGAGTCGAAGCGGCTTCACAAGCTGTATCTCGAAACTTAGATTTGCTCGCCTCACATCCGCCATACGCACTTTAAACCTACCGGCACGCGCGCTGCTTGGATGGGGCAGTCCGGGGTCGAATGGTGGGGCCGGTCGCATGTTTACGGATAGCCGTGTATAACTCATATTCCACCTTACGTGGCTCTTCCTCAGGGATCGAGCTTCCACGGCGAGCGTTCACCATGAGTACTGAAGCGCCGGTGGATGCCAATCCGCTGCTGCGCGAGATTGGTGCTTCACTCGGCACGCCGACCTGACACACATTATCAAACGAGCAATACAGGAGATCCAGATCTCTGAATACATCAACAACCCCGGCGTCGCTTCTCGGCACGAGTCGCGCTCTGGGACGGTCGATGGTGGTGTGATCGCCAATCGCGGCGTGGTCATTGCAATTCGCGGCAGCGTCGTCGATGCGCGATTCGAACAGGTGCTGCCGCCCATTCAGTCGGTGCTGCGCGCGGGCGGGCAGGGTCAGATCATCATCGAGGTGATGACGCAACTCGATGCGCAGCGCGTCCGCGGCATTGCGTTGACAGCCACGCAGGGCTTGGCGCGCGGCATGTCGGTGGTGGACACGGGAGGGACTCTGACGGTACCCGTGGGAAAAAATATCAGTGGCCGGATGTTCGATGTGTTTGGCCACGCCATCGATCGGCTGCCGGAACCGTCGGAGGTCCGCTGGCGCACCATTCATCGCCAGCCACCGCCTCTGTCCGAACGCTCCACGCGATCCGAAATATTCGAGACGGGCATCAAGGCCATCGACGTGCTGGTGCCGTTGGAGCGCGGCGGCAAGACGGGCCTGTTCGGCGGAGCGGGCGTCGGCAAGACAGTGCTGCTGACCGAATTGATCCACAACATGATCGGACATCAGCAGGGCGTGAGCATTTTCTGCGGCATCGGCGAGCGCTGCCGCGAGGGCGAGGAGCTGTACCGGGAAATGAAGGCCGCGGGGGTGTTGCCCAGCATGGTGATGCTGTTCGGGCAAATGAACGAGCCCCCCGGCAGCCGTTTCAGAGTGGGCCATGCGGCGCTCACCATGGCGGAGTACTTCCGCGATGACGAGCACCGGGATGTGCTCTTGTTGATGGACAACATTTTTCGCTTCATTCAGGCCGGCATGGAAGTGTCCGGCCTCATGGGCCAGATGCCCTCGCGCCTGGGTTACCAACCCACCATGGGAACCGAGTTGTCCGCCCTCGAGGAACGCATCGCCAACACCCGCGCGGGCGCCATCACGTCCATCCAAGCAGTGTACGTGCCGGCCGACGATCTCACGGACCCCGCGGCCGCGCATGTCTTCGGTCATCTCTCGGCCTCGATCGTGCTGTCGCGCAAGCGCGCAGCGGAGGGGTTGTATCCCGCCATCGATCCGCTGCAGTCGAGCTCCACCATGGCGACACCGGGCATCGTCGGCAGACGCCACTACCAATTGGCACAGGCCATCCGGCGCACGCTCGCCCAGTACGAGGATCTCAAGGATGTGATCGCGATGTTGGGGCTCGAGCAACTCTCGGCCGAGGATAGAAAGATCGTCGCGCGCGCGCGGCGCCTGGAACGGTTTCTCACGCAGCCCTTCTTTGCCACGGAAAAATTCAGCGGAATTGCGGGAAGATTGGTCAGCCTCGAGGATTCGCTCGACGGATGCGAACGCATTCTCAACGACGAATTCAACGACCTCCCGGAAGGCGCCTTGTACCAGATCGGCGCGATCCGCGAAGCGCGTCAGGACTGAGGCCTCGCGCGCCGCGAAGGACGGCAAATGAATCTTGAAATCCTGCTTCCCCATCGGATATTCGCCGCAACAAAATGCCGTAACGCGCATGGTCGTCGAGACCGGCAACGGATCGATGGGGCTGCTGCCGCATCGCTTGGATTGCGTTGCGCGTGCTGGTGCCGGGAATTCTGATGTATGAGGCCTCCTCGATCGTCAAGTATGTGGCCCTCGACGAGGGCGTGCTCGTCAAATCGGGCGCCGAGGTTCGGATCTCGGTACGCCGTGCCGTGGCGGGCGCGAGTCTCGAGGAACTCCAAGCCACCGTGCGAAGCAGTTTCCTGGTGAAAGATCAACGGGAACAGGACGTGCGCCTGGCGCTGGCCAAGATGGAGGCCGGACTGATGGGGCAATTCGCTCGGATGCAACATGAGCGGTGAGCGCGGATTCGTCAAGGAGGTGACGGCGAAAGCCGCCCGCAAGCTCAAGGCCCAACGTGCAACCAAGCAGCCGGCGTGGTTTGGCCTCGGCATGCTCGGAACCATCGGTTGGTCTGTCGCCGTGCCCACGCTCGCCGGTGCGCTTCTCGGTGCGTGGTGGGACCGGCACCATCCAGGCCCGCATTCCTGGACTCTGGCCTTGCTGATCCTGGGTTTGACGCTCGGCTGCGCGAATGCCTGGCATTGGGTATCCATGCAAGACAAGGACATGCATGAACGCAAGGACCCTCCATGACGCACCTGCTTGCGCTCTCATTCGATTTCGTCGCGGGTCTGCTCATCGGCGCGATTTTCTACGGCGGATTGTGGTGGACGGTTCGCCGCATCTGCGCCAGGGCCGCCGGCCTTTGGCTCGCGGGCAGCTTTCTGGTGCGAACCATGATCGCGCTCGCCGGCTTTTACGCGGTCGCGCGCGGCTCGTGGCGCGGGCGCGGCGGCCTGCCTCGCGGGTTTCCTCGTGGCGCGCGATTGCCGTTACGTGCAGCACGCGTGTCCGTCCCGCGACAGGCCCGCCTGCAGCCGCGGGGACGGTGCCATGAACTTGAGTCCCGACCAGGAGATCTTCTGGCAGCATGGGTTCGTCAAGGTGAACGCAACTCTGGTCATGACGTGGATCATGATGACCGTGATGGCGGTGGGCGCGAAGCTCGTCACGCGCAAGCTGGTCTTCAAGGCGGGCCGCGTGTCGCGAGGGCAGGCGGCGCTCGAGATCATCGTGACGGGCATGGCGCAGCAAATCGGGGAGACCGGCCTTGCCAGGCCTCATCGCTACCTGCCCTTTCTGGGTACGCTGTTTCTATTCATCGCATTGGCCAATCTGGGAACGCTGATTCCGGGGTTCGAACCGCCCACCAGCTCACTGTCCACCACGGCGACGCTCGCGCTATGCGTGTTCATCGCGGTCCCGCTGTTCGGCATCCGGGACCAGGGCTTGGGCCAGTACTTGAGGACTTACACCGAACCCACGGTGTTGATGCTGCCCTTCAATATCATCAGTGAGCTGTCCCGGACCCTGGCGCTGGCCGTTCGCTTGTTCGGCAACATGATGAGCGGCGGCTTGATCGTCGCGATCCTACTCAGCATAACACCCTACCTATTTCCCATCGTCATGACCGCGCTTGGGCTGCTCACCGGGATGGTCCAGGCCTACATATTCAGCATTCTCGCGGCCGTGTATATCGCGGCCGCCACCACTCGACCGCAGGCTCAAGAAGGAATTTCTCATGGATAGCACCACTCTCATCGCCGATCGCATCCATCGTCACCGCCGGCCTCACCATAGGCGTCGGCTGCATTGCCCCGGCGCTGGGCGAGGGCCGGGCGGTGGCGACGGCGCTCTCATCTCTGGCGCAGCAGCCGGACGCCTCCGCGACCATCACCCGCACCCTGTTCGTCGGCCTCGCCATGATCGAGTCGTTGGCCATCTACTGCTTCGTCGTGGCCATGATCTTGATCTTCGCGAACCCGTTCTGGAACCACGTCCTGACGCAAGCCGGCGGAAAATGACCCATGCTCATTGATTGGTTCACGGTGGTCGCGCAGGGACTCAATTTTCTGGTCCTGGTGTGGTTGCTGAAGCGTTATCTGTACAGGCCGGTGCTGGCGGCCATCGATGCGCGTGAAAAGCTGATCGCACTCGCGGTCGCTGATGCCGCGTCGCAGAGGACGGCCGCCGAGGCAGAGCGTGCGGCGTTCGCGGCGAAGAATGCCGCCCTCGAAGGTGAACGTGCCGCGCTGCTCCGGCAGGCAGCGAGTGCCGCCGACGCTGAGCGCGCGCGCCTCTTGGCGGAGGCGCGCGCGGAGGCGGATGCGCTGCGCGCGAAACAGATGACTGCGCTGCGCGACGATCAAACACGCTTCAGCCAGGGATATCGCGCATCTCGCACAGCAAGAAGTGCTGGCCATCGCCCGCAAGGTGCTGGGAGATATGGCCGGCGCTTCTCTGGAGGAGCGGATGGCCGTGCTGTTCGCGCAACGCTTGCGCGCCCTGGACACATCCGCGAAAGAGACCTTGGTTGCAGCTTTCGGCAGCGCATCCGAGGCCGTGGTGCGCAGCGCCTTCGACCTGCCAGAGCCGCAACGAGCGCTGATTCAAAATGCGGTCGATGAGGAGTTTGCTGCATCGATCGCGCTGCGCTTCGACATATCGGCCGAGACGCTGTGCGGTATGGAGCTGCTGGTGGGCGGCCAAAAGCTGGCGTGGAGCATGGCGGATTACCTGGACGGACTCGAGCAAAAGGTAGCGTCTCTGAGCGCCGCTGAGCGCGCACCGGGCCCGGGGAGTCCGGGCTACCGCCGCCGTGCCGACACCATGACGCCGGGAGATCTGCGAGACACGGTCGACGAGGCTTTCACCGTCCTGCGGCTGGCCCGTGAAGCCGTGATGCCGCAACTCAAACCACGCGAGATCGGTGAGGTCACCAGCGTCTCCACTGGCGTCGCCCAGGTGAGTGGCTTGCCCGGCATTGGATTCGAGGAATTGGTGGAATTCCGCAATGGGCTGCTGGGCATCGCGTTCAACGTCGATGAGCACTCCATCGGCGTGGTGCTGTTGGGCGACAATCAAGACCTGCGGGCGGGCGATGAGGTGACGAGGACCGGGCGGGTGATGGACGTGCCCGTGGGAATGGGATTGGTCGGCCGCGTGATCGACCCTCTGGGCCGACCCCTGGATGGGGCCGGCGCCATCGCCGCGACGGAGCGCTGGCCCATCGAGCGGCCGTCGCCTGCCATCATGGATCGGGCAGCCGTGATCGTGCCGCTGCAAACCGGGCTCAAGGTCGTCGATGCCATGATTCCGATCGGCCGCGGTCAGCGTGAACTGATTCTGGGCGATCGGCAGACGGGCAAGACCGCGGTGGCTGTGGACACCATCATCAATCAGCGCGGCCAAAATGTGCTGTGCATCTACTGCGCCATCGGCCAGCGCGCGTCGGCGGTCGCGAAGGTCATCGCGAAACTGCGGCAGAGCGATGCCCTGGGATACAGCATCGTGGTCTGCGCCGAGGGCAATGACGCGCCGGGGCTTAACTATGTCACGCCCTATGCCGCGACCAGCATCGCTGAGTATTTCATGGAGGCGGGACGCGACGTGCTGATCGTCTACGATGACCTCACGCAGCATGCGAGAAATTATCGGGAACTGTCGCTGCTGCTGCGCCGGCCGCCCGGACGCGAGGCGTTTCCGGGAGACATTTTCTACATTCATTCGAGGCTGCTTGAACGCTCGACGCACCTCTCCGCGGAGCGGGGCGGAGGGTCGCTCACCGCGCTGCCGATCATCGAGACCGAAGCGCAGGACATGTCGGGATATATACCCACCAACCTGATCTCGATCACCGATGGCCAGGTGTATCTTTCTCCTGCGTTGTTCGAGCTGGGTGTGCTGCCGGCCGTCGATGTCGGCCAGTCGGTCTCCCGGGTGGGCGGCGAGGCACAGCGGCCTGCGTATCGGACCGTGGCCGGTCCGTTGAAACTTGCCTACTCGCAATTCGAGGAGCTAGAGCGCTTCGCCCGCTTCGGCACGCGACTGGATGAAACCACCGCGCGTGCCATCGAACATGGACGCCGGATCCGCGAGTGCCTGAAGCAGCCCGAGTCGCAACCCCTGTCGCTGCTCGAGCAAATCGTGGTGTTGCTGGCCCTGTCCACGGGCCTGTTTGATTCCGTACCGCTTGACCGAATGGTTGAGGCCGAGAGGGCGCTCCGCGAGGCGAGCACCAACCTGGCCCACGACCTCGGGGGTCGGATGACCACCGGCATATTGGGCGACGGCGACCGGCGCGCGGTTCTGGCCATCGCGGCTACGGCGCTCGCGTCGTTCCAGAGCGCGCCACCCGCGCCTGCTCCCTTGCCGGCCGCAAAGGCTGTGCCTGCACCTGCGGCGGCGCCGACGTCCCGCGATCGGCCATGAGCGGCGTCAGCGAAGAGTTGGGTCGCAAAATCGGCAGCGCGCAGGATCTGCAATCGATCGTGCGTTCGATGAAGGCGCTCGCGGCGTCGAACATCGGACAGTATGAGAGGGCGGTCGCGGCGCTGGATGAGTACTACCGCACGGTGGAACTCGCGGTACGTGCGTGCAGTGGTGCGGTGGCCCCCGCATCGTTGCTGAAGGCGCGCGCGGGGGCAGGCTCGGTGGGTGTTGTGATATTCGGCTCGGATCAGGGTCTGGTGGGCCGCTTCAACGAAGTGCTCGCGGAGTTCGCAATTCGCACGCTGGGCGCACTGCCCGGCCGGATTACGCAGATTTGGATGGTGGGTGAGCGCATGGAGGCGCTGGTAGCGGGTCCCGCGCGATTGTTTCCTGTGCCCAGTTCCGTGGATGGCATCGGCAGCCTGGTCGGCGAGATTCTCATCGACATCGCAGCCGCGGAGGAGGCGGCCAAGATCCGCGAGGTGTACGTGTTTCACAACGCCCCCCAGGCCGCGGCGCTGTACACGCCCGTGGTGCGACGATTGTTGCCGCTCGATTCGCACTGGCAGACCGAGATTGCGGCAATTTCCTGGCCGACTGCACGGATACCCGAGGTGATTCAAGGCACGGCGCCGGCTCTCGAGGCGTTCCTCCGGGAATATTTGTTCATCCTATTGTTTCAGGCCTGCGCGGAGTCGCTCGCCAGCGAGAACGCCAGTCGATTGGCCGCAATGCAACGCGCCGAGAAGAACATTGCAGACATGCTCGACGAGATGAAGCGCCGTTTTCACCGCATTCGGCAGGAATCCATCGATGAAGAATTGTTTGAAGTGATCTCGGGATACGACTCGTTCACTCGGTATTGATGGGTCGTGGCTGTAACTTAATCCGCCCGCGTTCATTATCATGCGTTGCAGCATCGTTTTGAGTGCGTCCCGCCGATGTGACGCGGTGCGGATTTGCCGCGTGTTCATGCCGGGCGCACGACTCACCAGCACCATGTGTCACGATTTTCCTACATCGGCGCGCGTTTCGGCTCGGGTAAGCTTTCTCCGACGCTCATGACCTGCCCGCGGATGGTGCAGACGGATATGAGGGAGTATGAGATGCAAGGCCCGCTCAGAATCGTATTCATCGAACATGGTCAAGAAAATCACGAGATCGCGGCCCAGCTGCTCTCGGAGCATCGCCTTGACTTCAGCCGGCAGCGCGTTGGGTCGCCACGGGAGTTGAGCGAGATCGCGGAGGATTTCAAACCGCACATCGTGCTATGTACCGACGACCTATCGGCGAATTCCAATCACGGGATCCTCGAGGTCTTGCGGCTGCTGTGCTCACAGACGCCGGTCATCCTCGTCTCGAGCGTCTACGGCATGCACCCGGCTATCATGCGCCAAACAACCCTACGCCGCCCGATCGCGGCAGAGCGCATTGCGCAGGATGCGGCGGATCTGCGAAGGGGTTTTGCCGCCATTTTGGAATCAAGCGCGTCGCCGGCGGTGATGAGCAATGCGCAAGGCTGGATTACCCATGCCAATACGCGTGCCTGCGGCCTGCTCGGCTCACCCGCTCGATCGCTGCTGATCCTGCTGAGCGCCACCCAGGATCAATGCCCGCCCATGCCTCATTGGCTGCCGGCCTCGCATGACGTCAATCCTCCGGAGATGGGCGTAGTCGCTTCGGGCGGCACCGCCTCGCAACCCTGTCAGCGCCGGCTGGCGTACTTGGATTCCTGGAGTCTCCTTCCCAGGCTGGTACACATGGAGGATCTCGTCGGTAGTCTGACCGCGCCCAGCCCCGATCATCGAGAGGCCTTGGCCGTGATCGCCGTGGGTCGGGACAGCGTTCGCATTCCCGACGCGCCGGCGGGGTTCACCCGATATGGGTCGATCGTTTGCATTTCGCCGGACGATTTTCTGGCTGTGTTGCCCGATCCGACCCAGCCGGCGGATGCCGTAATCACCGTCCGAAGAGTTCTCGAATCGATTGTGCAGACCCATTCATCGGCGGCGCCCGGCCGTCAAGTGCCGGGGTTTCCCGCGGCCGCAGCCGCTGCGGCTTGCGACTCCGGCGTATTGCATCGACGCACGCAGTCAAGGCGTGCGTCTACAGGCGCGCAGCGAGTGGATCGGCTGCTACCCTATACGGCGCTCGGAGGCGCCGTGCCATATCAATCGCTGAGCGTGCAGTATCAGCCGCAGTTCGACCTCAAGACCGGGCGCGGTTGCGGCGTCGAAGCGCTAGCCCGATGGAAGCTGTCCTCCGGCGAGAACATTGCGCCGTCTGTCTTCATTCCTGCAGCCGAGAGAATGGGCCTCATTCATAGCCTTGGCGCATGGATGCTCCGATCCGCGTGCGAAACCGCGTATCCCTGGTGCAGCCGAGAGGCCCAGCGCACGACCTTGTCCGTGAACGTATCACCCCTGCAAATTGACGGGCAATTCAGCGAGGTCATCGGCCGCACCCTGGAGAAGATCGGCTTTCCGGCAAAACAGCTCGAACTCGAGATTACCGAGAGCGCGCTCATCGAGAATCCGGATGCCGCGATCGAGTACCTCAAACAGTGGAAGGAACTTGGCGTGCGAATCGCGGTGGATGATTTTGGGACGGGCACATCGAGCCTGAGCTACTTGTCCAGGTTACCGGTCGATCGCCTAAAGTTGGATCAGTCCCTGGTCCACGGGATGACCCTGGACAGGAAAGCCGCCGCCGTGACGCGGTCGATCGTCTCGATGGGGGCGGAGCTGGGCATGGATGTGATCGCGGAGGGGGTCGAGACGGAACAACAACTGCAAATGTTGACCGATCTCGAGTGCCCACGAGTGCAAGGATACTTGCTCGGGCGGCCGATGCCGGCGCAGCAAGCGCATCTGGCGCTGAGAAAATCCTGGGGAAATCGACCCGATCCGCGCAGCCGCGCCATGGAGGCTTCTCATGCGTAGCGAAGGTGACTGCGGATCGCAGCAGGCGCAAAACGTGGATTCAACCGGCTCCGGCCCGATCTCGCGATCACGGGCGCGTCACTCGTGCCGGGTCCTCGTGGTGGACGACGATGATCTGGTGCGCGGACGGCTCGCGGTGCTTCTGGCACCGCGATACGATGTGGAGGTGGCGGCCTCGGCGGCAGAGGCATTACGCGTCTTGAGCACGAAAGAGTGCCACATCGTATTGACTGACTGGCAAATGCCCGAGATGGACGGTCTGGCGCTGTGCCGCAAGGTTCGGCGACGGGTTAAAGGCAATTACATTTACGTACTGATGCTTACGATCCGGGATGCGCCGAACGACATCCTGGCGGGGCTCGCCGCAGGGGTGGATGACTACGTGGTCAAAGGCGCTCCGCCCGGCGAGATTCTAGCGCGTCTCGAAATCGGCCGGCGCATCGCGCTGACGACGCAATGTCCGAGTCCGCGTGCGCCATTGAATCACACCGATCAGGCCACCGGCACGCATGACTTGTCCTACCTGGTGGAGCATCTGCCGCGTGAACTCGCTCGCTCGGAGCGGTATGGCCACGCACTGGCCGTCCTGACGTGCGCCATCGACGGCTTTGAACACATCAACGACTTCGATGCCGGTGAGGACCTGTTGCGGTCGTTTGTCGCGCGCTCGGCAGGCAGCATCCGAAAGAGCGATTGGCTCGCTCGAACGGGCAGTAATGAATTCATGATCGTCCTGCCCGAGACGACGGCTCAGGGCGCGCGTTGTGCGGCGCGCAAGTTGAGGTATCTTTTTTCGCGGGATCCGCTGTCCCATCCGGACAGCTCGATCGCCCTCACGGTGCGAATAGGCGTGACCGCGGCGGAAGCGACGCACCACCCCGACGGCTCGCTGCGAATCGACGCACTGATCCGCGCAGCCCTCACTCGGTTGCAAACCGGCCAGCCACTCGGTGGAGAGATCTCGGCTGCCGACACCTCGGCCTCTTCGGAGGCCTTCGGCCCAGGCTCTCGGGGGAAACATGGGGCCCACTAGGTATCGGGAGCGAAGCGAAAGGAATCGGCACCCGCAATGGCAGCCCTACAGCTACGAATTCATGCCGCCGCGTGCCTCGCCGCTGCTAAACCATCCCATTGCATAGCGCACCAATTGGCAGCCAGTCTTGAGATTCAGCTTGCGCCTGAGGCGCTGGCGGTGCGACTCGATGGTCTTGATGCTCAAATTGAGTGAAAGTGCGGTCTCACGTGTGCTTATGCCTTTGCCGATCATGTGCAGAATCTGCAGCTCGCGATTGCTCAGCCGATCGATGGGATCCGCGGATCGGTACGAGATGCCGCTTGCCGCTTTGCGGATCATATTGTTTCCGACCGACTCGGAAACATAGATTCCGCCGTCAAGCACCCGCCATATTGAAATCAAGAGCTGCTCGCTCGACGTCTGCTTCATGATGTAGCCGTTGGCGCCGCATGACAGCATGCGCTCCGCGTAGATGGTCTCATCGTGAATCGAGAACACCAAGATGGCCAGTTTGGGATGGTGGGCACGCGCGTCGCGTACCAGCGCTATCCCATCGCTTTGCCTTAGATTCAATTCCACGATCATCACGTCGGGATCTGATTCCTTGATGGCAATGCGGGCATCTCGCACGGACTCTGCCTCACCGCACACAGTCAGGCCTGCTTCGTTTTCTATCGTATAGCGCAGACCTTGGCGCACGATCTCCTGGTCGTCGACGATCAGCACTCGCCTTTCGCGCCGGCCGCTGTCAGCGCCCGGCGACTGAGACAGGCGAGTGACTCCTGCTTTGCACCTACCGTCCATTGCGTACACGATCCTTCTCTGCGCCGCCGGTCCCAATGCAGCTTAAAGCAGCCGCGGCAGGCTTGATGTAGGGAAATTATGACACCTGGAAGCCAGGGATATTCCTAGGGGTGGCTCGCCCTGACTGTCGCGGGCGCTGTCCTTCGTGAGGTGGCCGCAGCCTGGAACGCGCGCGTCGGCCAATCCTGTGCCGGCAATGTAAAAGTAAACTTGGCGCCCGCGCCTGGGGCGGCTTGAGCCGAAATGACCCCACCATGACGCTCAACGATGCGTTGCACGATTGACAGCCCAATGCCGGTGCCGGGGTACTGTGCGGCACCCTCGAGTCGGTGAAACATCTTGAATAATAGATCCGCGTGCGCCATGTCGAATCCAGCGCCGTTATCTCCTACCGAATATACGCACTCGCCCGCTCTGAGCAGCCCGTCGACCGTTACGACCGGTTTAGACACCCGCCCGCTGAATTTGATCGCGTTCGACAGGAGATTGACGAACACCTGTTTGAGGAGCGGCGGATCGGCAAATGCGTCGGGCAGAGAACCTGCTCGCAGTTGCACAGGCTCTCCCGTGGCCGCCTGCCGCAGGTCGTCGAATATTTGCTGAACCAGAGCGCTGACCGTCACGCGTTCCTTCAGAAGCTGCTGCTGCCCGAGGCGCGCGAAGCGCAGTAAATCGTCGGTCAAGTGCAGGATCTGCTCTCCGCCGTCACAGATGTACGCTATGAATTCCGCCTGTTTGGGATTAAGGGGACCGATCCGGTCATCGCGCAAAAGGCCGGAAAATCCGATGATTCTATTCAGATGTCCCCTGATGTCGTGCGACACCGAGGAATTGTAAGCATCCAGCTCCTTGTTCGCGGCTTGCAGCAGGCGGTTGGACTCCTCGAGTTCGGCGGTGCGTTCCGCAACCTGACGCGCCAGTGCACCGTTCTGCAAGCGCAGCCTCCGCACCGCCAGCGCTCGCGCGAGAACCGGCATGGCAACACCGAGATTGAACGGCTTGAGCAGGTAATCGAGAGCGCCGCCTTTCATGGCCTCTACCGCCGTGTCGATCGTGCCGTGGCCGGTCATGACGATGCTCACAAGGTCGGCGTCAATGGCACGGGCCTCGCGCAGCAGAGCAATGCCGTCCATGAAGGGCATCATTAGATCCGTCATGAGGATGTCGAATTTCGCGGCATCGTCGACAGCCGCGGCGCGCAGGAAATTCAGAGCTTCAAGTCCGGAGGCGGCACCGGAGGTTGCATAGCCTTGGGCTTCCAGTATGCGGCATAGCGCACTGCGCAGCTCACTTTCGTCATCGACGATGAGAATTCTGGCCAGAGGCGCGCGCATCATGCCGAGTCGGCGAGGGTCAATTCGGCGAGGGCGCCTCGCAAGATCGCCAGCTTTGGCGGCTTCCCCATGACACGGTCGACGTTCGCCGGGGCGTCGTTCTCCGCCAGCATACGGTGTCCCCATCCGGTCAACAGAATGACTCGCGTCTTCGGTGCCAGGGATTTGACGGCGGCGGCGACCGTCCGGCCGTCGATGTGAGGCATGCCGAGATCCGTGATGACCACCTCAAAGGCTTCGCGTCGATCATGGGCGGCGCGAAAGATGTCGATGCCGCGCCGGCCTCCATCGGCGACGCCGATGAAGTGTCCACATTGTTCGAGAATGTCCCGCAGTGACTTGAGAATGATGGGGTCATCGTCGATCACGAGGATCCGCAACGGCCGCTGTGCGGCCGGCGGCGTGGGCGCCGTAATGCCCCGGGGGGGCGGCGCTACCGCGGCGGGGAAGGTGAGCCGGATATTGGTGCCCTCGCCCAAAGCGCTTTCGATTTGCAGTTCGCCGCCATGCCGCTCCACGGTGCCGTAAACCATCGCCAGGCCGAGGCCGGTGCCGCGCGCGCCCTTGGTGGTGAAGAAAAGTTCCAGGCAGCGATTTCGGGTGGCCTCATTCATGCCGATTCCGGTATCCGTCACGTCGATCTGTACCTTGTCTCCTGCCGCGGCGCGGGAGCGCACCGTGATGCGGCCCCCTTCCGGCATGGCATCGACGGCGTTCAATATCAGATTCGTGAGCGCGTCGCTGATCTCGCTGTGGCTGCCCACGATGGCCGGCAAATCCGGCGCGAGGTCCGTCTCGACGCAAATCACGCGGCCCGATTCCTGCGGCATTGAGTTCCAGCGTGCACGCGTGAGATCTATTGCCTGTTTCGCAACCAAGTTGAGCGCCACGGGAGTGTGAGTAAGCTGAGGATCACGCTGACTGTAGAACTCCTTCATTCGAGCAACCGTCTGCGCCACGCCATCGATCGCCTGCTGAATGATGACCAGATATTCCTTGGTCTCCTTCGGGCCCAGTTTGCGGTCGATGAGGGCCTCGACGTACAAGGCGGCCGGTGACAGCGCATTGTTGATGTCATGCGCTATTCCGCTGGCCATCTGGCCTAGAACGCGCAGCTTCTCTTGCCGCATCACGGCTTGCTGCGTGTGACGTAAATCGTCGTAGGCGGCTTCGAGCGCGCGGTACAGCTGTGCCTGGTGGGCGGCGAGGGCGATGTGTTGGGCCAATTGCCCCAGGAATTCACATTCGCCGCTGCTGAAGCTGTGCGCCGCGCGGCGCGCGACGATGAGAGCTCCGAATACGTTGTTTTCGACGAGCAGCGGCGCGGCAACCATGGCATTCAGTCCGGCGCCGGCGAGCCGCTGTGGAAACGCGAACGGCACGGCTGTCACGTCGGGCTCGTACACCAGCTGCCCGCGCACGCATCGCGCCAGGCCGTTGGCGTCGATCGGCAGGTGCACCTGATCGGTCATATCTAGCTGCAATGCCAGCTCATGGCTCTTGACGCCCACACCGGAGATAATGAGCGCATCCGGTGGCCGATACAGGCAAAGGCAGCCGAAGTCGACGGGAAGCTGATCTTCCAGCGTTCCAACGGCGACCTGAAAGATGCTCGCCAGGTCCTGGCGTTCGCCGATGGCCCTCGTGATGGTATTCAGTAGATCGAGCCGGCCTAGTTGGGCTGCAAGCCTGGCCTCGGCGCGTTTACGCTCGCTGATATCGCGCGCGATTTTCGAGGCGCCGACGATGGTGCCGTTTGCGTCGCGTATCGGCGAGATCGTGGCGGAAACGTCGATGCGCTCACCGTCTTTTCGTATTCGAACGGCTTCGAATGGCGCGATGCGCTCGCCGAGGCGGATGCGCCTCAAGATGTCCGCTTCCTCGCTGGCGCGCTCCGGGGGGAACAGGATCGCGGCTGACTGTCCAATCATCTCCGACTCGGTGTAGCCAAACACCTTTTCGGCACCGCGATTCCAGCTCGTGATCACCCCCTCGGGAGTTTTACTGATGATGGCGTCATCGCTGGACTCGACGATGGCCGCGAGCCTTCCTCGAGCCGCTTCGTCTCTCCGTTGGGCATTGGCAGCCCGTAACTCCTCCTCGGCGCGACGACGCTCGGCGATTTCTCTTTCGAGCTCCACATACGCGCTGTGCAGAGACGCAGGGGTTGGCAGGCTCAACGCGGTGGGCACGAGCCGAACCAAAAGAACGGCCGTGGGGACCGATGCCAAAGCGGTGACCGCCTTGATGGCGCCGCTCAGCCAGTAGACGGGGTGCCAGATTACCCAAATTTCCATCAGGTGCGTGGTGCCGCAGGCGACGATGAATATGGCGAAACAAACGAACATCCAGTCGAACCGCATATCCCGGCGCTTGCGGACAAAATAGAGCAACGTAAACGGGATGGAAAAATAGGCGATCGCGATCAACGCGTCGGAAACTATATGCAACGCGAGTACGTCGGGGCGCCAGAGATAGCACATGCCGTGCGGCATGAATGTGTCGATAGACGGCAATGGATCGGCAGCGCTGGCCATATTTCTATCCCTGATTGGTGGCAATCGTCAGCAAACGAGCTTGCCGGCTGTGAGCCGAGCCGCCAACACCGGCTCTCATTTATACGCTTTTCAGCGGCTAGCGGCCATGCGAGGCTTCACTTCTTCGGCATCTTCGGACAATCGTGTGGAGCGCTCCCGTAGGCAGCAAAGTGTCACAGTTTCCCTACATCACCGGGACGGCGCATGCCGTACCGTGGCCGACGGCATGGATATCTAATGCACCGCGGGCGCGCCGTCGCGGACCGAGGTGACTGTTGGCCGATAAATCAGGTCGTGAGGCCATCGACGGTGTCTCCGCGCCCGGTGTGCACGCGGATCGAGCGCGCATTGAAGGGATCAATCATGGTTCCGCCGGTAACTCGCTGACGTTTCGCTCAGGCAAGCAATCAATCGCGGAACACGGCGAGGCGGCCGGACGAGGCCCGGCTGCATTGCAGTTCCTGGTACACCTGGCCGGCGAGTTGTCGCGCGGGCCGGTGGATCTGCCGTGCTTCCCCAATATAGTCATAAAAATCCGCGAAGCGTTGAACGACCCGCGCACAACCTTGGAAGAGACGGTGAAACTCGTCGGGGCCGAACCGCGGCTGGCAGGCCGCCTCATTCAGACCGCCAATTCGGCGGCATTCAATCAATCGGGAGTCAAGGTGACGGAGTTGCGTACGGCCATTACGCGGCTCGGCCAGCAGCTGGTTCAGTCGGCCGCGATGTCCTTTGCGGTTCAGCAAATGAAGGACGAGCCGGCGCTTCGGTCGATTGCACGGGAACTGAAGGAATTGTGGAAGAAAAGTATTGCGGTAGCTTCGATCAGTCAGGTCGTGGCACGCCGAACAACGGTGAAGCCGGATGAGGCGTTCCTCACGGGGCTGCTGCATGGAATCGGCCGGCTCTATATCATGGCGCATGCCGTCGGGAAATTCTCCGCCCTGAATCAGGATGAGGATTGTGCTGAGATCATTGCGAGTTGGCATCCATCGATTGGAAAATCGGTTCTGGAGAATTGGCGCGTCAGCGACGCAATGGCGGAATCAGTCGGTGAACAGTTGAATTACGATCGCGGCCGTACTCGTGCGCCGGACCTAACCGATGTATTGATAGTAAGCGTCATTCTGGCGGAGGCCCTGAATCAAGGGCAATCCGGGTTGAGCGAAGTGGGGGAGCTCAGTTCATTCCGGAATATCGGTCTGACGGAGAAGGAATGCGAGACCGTCTTGAAACATGCGGAACATCAACTGGATTCTTTGCAGGATGCTCTGGGATGCTAGCGGCACGCCGCCTTCGCAGCCGCCGGGAATGGAAGGCCGACGTGTTCGGTGCCCGCCAAAGTGCCCGGTCCCCCTGTCACGAGGCCGCCTTTCTCAAGAGACGATCGTATTCAGTCTTGACCACGGCGTAGCACTCGCAACTTCGCCTCTCCAGCCCGCCGCGATTCAGCACGGTGATGTGGCCACGCGCATAGTGGATCAGTCCCGCCTGCTGCAATTTACGCGCAGCTTCCGTTACCCCCTCCCGGCGCACTCCCAGCATGTTGGCGATCAGCTTCTGAGTCATGATCAACTTGTCGCCTGAAAGGCGATCCAAGCTCAAAAGCAACCACCGGCACAATTGCTGATCGAGTGAATGGTGGCGATTGCAAACGGCCGTTTGGGCCATCTGTGTAATGAGCGCCTGGGTGTACCGCAGCATCACGTGCAGCACGACCACGGAGCGATCGAATTCCTTTTTAAATGCCCCGGCCGCCATTCGGAACCCCTCGCCGGCACTTTGCACTAATGCGCGGCTCGGAGTCGATCCACCGCCCATGAACAGCGCGATACCCACCACTCCTTCGCTGCCGACGACGGCAATCTCCGCGGACGCGCTGTTTTTCATCACGTACAGCAGGGAGATGATGGCGCTGGTGGGAAAATACACGTAACGCAATTCTTCGCCCGCTTCGTACAGGACCGTGCCAAGGGGCATGTCGAGAGGTTCAAGATGCGGTAACCAGCGCCGGAGTATTGTCGCGGGAAGTTCCGCGAGCAGATGGTTTTGGTAGGTCGGCGGAAGTTCCGCCATCAACTCATGCCTCGGCCGTTGGGTACCCAACGGGTGGCATTGCCGGGGGGTGGCACCTGTGCAAATCCCTCTGACACCAGCTCCAATCCAACCGAAGCGACGGTACGCCGACCCGACCGCCGACGCCCCCGCCCTTGAGCGCCTATGATAACGCCGCGCCGCGGCCTTCACAATAATGGCCTGTCGGGGAGTTGTCCCCGGACTGTCCGCAATCGACGCCGGCCTCGCGCGCCGCAACATTGCTTGTCGCCCTCTTGCGGCGAATGTGACGCCGGTCGGTTTGATGTGCGGTGTCACGATCTCCCTACATCTGCCGGACATCTCCATGACTAGAGTCGCATTGACTATCAGGAAATTCCCGGAGAGCGACATGGATGACAGGCTCGAGCACCCTTCGATGGAGCAACCGAACGGGCTTCTTCCACAGCCAGCCAAACAAAACATCCGGATCAAGAGGCGAACCAGCCGCATCGCAACATCGCTCATGCCGGCCGCTGTCGCCGAGGTCGCTGCCGTACCGTCCAGGGAACGCCGCTCGGCCGTGCGGCCACGCAGTTCGACTTCCGCTCTACTGTGGGTCTCAGATGAACTGGGAGGCGGTTCGGATTGGGGCGGGGACTCGACAACGTCCGTGTCGAGCCGCCTGAAACTGGCGATGGAGCTGCGCCGCGCAATTGAGAATAATGAACTAACCCTCTTTTATCAGCCGCAATTTGAAACGGCAACCGGCCGCGCCTGCGGCGTGGAAGTGCTTGCACGCTGGTTTCGCTGCGACGGTATGGTCATCGACCCCTGCGTATTCATTCTGCTCGCCGAGCAAACTCACTTGATCCGCCTGCTGGGGTCTTGGGTGCTTCGAGAAGCCTGCCAAACCGCAAGTCGCTGGAAAGTGGTCTCCGGGCAATCATTCACACTCTGCGTCAACGTCTCGCCCCTTCAATTGGACGCGGCATTCCCGGTAGTGGTTCGGCAAACACTCGAACGATCGGGGTGGCCGGCCGAACAAGTCGAACTCGAAATTACCGAAAGCGCGCTCATAGGCACTGAGGACGAGGTCATCGAGTGCTTTCGACGCCTGAAAGAGATCGGCGTGCGCATAGCAATCGATGATTTCGGCACGGGCTACTCTAGTCTGAACTACTTGTCGAGGCTGCCGGTCGATCGATTGAAGCTGGACAAATCATTGATCAAGAATCTGTCCTGCCAGTGGAAAGAGGCGACGATTCTGCGCTCGGTCATCGAATTGGGGAGAGACTTGGGCATTACGGTGATTGCGGAAGGTGTCGAAACGGGCCAGCAATTTCAAATACTCAAACGATTGGGATGTGCGCAAGTACAAGGGTATTGGCTCGCACGGCCGACGCCCTATCCGGAGGCGGAGAGGGCGATGGCGCACCGGTGGGGCAACCGTCTCGCATCGACCTGGACGAAACGCACGGATTTGAGGACGTCGCATGCATCTTGATCGCAGCGCCGGCTCGGCAGACGAAGATCGGCTCGAGATTTCCCACGACACCACCATCGTGCAGCAATTGGTGCCCGAATGGCAGTGTCGTGTCCTCATCGTCGACGACGATGAAATCGTCCGCGCGCACCTCTCGGCCCTACTGAGGAAAACGCACTTCGAGGTACATCTCGCCGGTTCTGCAGAGGATGCCTTGCGCATCCTCGAAACCGTTCACTGCCATATCGTGCTGACCGATTGGCAATTGCCGGGCATGGACGGACTCGAACTGTGCCGCAAAGTGCGGCTCGACCGGGTCGACGGGTATGTTTACATCATGATGCTCACGGTTCGTGAAGGCAAACAGGATATGCTGTTGAGCCTTGCAGCCGGCGCGGATGACTACATCGTCAAAGGTTCCTCCATCGAGGAAATTCTTGCGCGCATGGAGGTCGCGCGCCGCATTACGCATCTCGAGTTCTCGCTGCGATCGAGCAATCGGGAGAATCGGCGTTTGTCGGTAACCGACCCGCTCACCGGCGCCCACAACCGGCGATACCTCATGAAATATCTGCCTCGCGAACTGGCGCGCGCCAAGCGATATACCCGTCCACTTTCAGTCTTATGCTGCGATATCGATCGCTTCAAAAAAGTCAACGATCGGCTGGGCCATGCCGCCGGCGATCACGTCTTGCAGGAATTCGTGCTCCGGGTCACTCGCTGCCTTCGCGACACCAGTGACTGGCTGGCTCGCTCCGGCGGTGACGAATTCGTCATCGTCATGCCGGAAACGGGCTTCAACGGCGCCAATGCCGTCGCACAAAAGGTGCGGCGGATATTGGAGAACCCGCCACTCGTCCTTACCGAGCGATCGCTGAGAATGACGGTGAGCATCGGCGTAAAGGCGCTGGAGACGCCATGCGAACTATCGAATACCTCGGCGGCGGATTTGCTTCGCGCCGCCGACACGAAGCTATACGCAAACAAGCGGTGCCAAAAAAATCTGCTCGTGGCGGCCGGCAGTTCGCCCGATTCGGCGGCACGTGGCCCAGACACGACGAGATGACCCCCCTGCGTCGCGCGCCGATCATTCGTGAAGAATACTGCGCACAGCGGGCGTAAGGACACCTTAGGATTTAATATCACGCAGCTAAGGCGGTCCTTACCGCACCGTGAGACCTGGATCGCGCTCGCCGTGTTCATCGCGGGTGTGGTCACGGCGTCCATGGCGGCGATTCAGCAGACTCAGAGCAATGCGGCGGCCGCCACGCGCCGACTGCAGGTCTTGGCGGCGCGTGCATCGGACGCGGTCGTTTCTCAAATGAGTGCGTATGAACGCGTACTGCGGGGCGAACTCGGTATGGTTGTCGCGACGGGCGCGGACCACATCACCCGCCGCTCGTTTAGGCTATATAACGAGACCCAAGAGTTCCCCGTTCGATTCCCCGGTGTGACGGGCACAGGCATGATCCGTCGCCTCGTGCGTGCCGGCGAGCCGGCACGCTACGTCGTGCAGTTCGCGGAACCCGAGGAATCGAGCGCCGACCTACCCGGACTCGATGTGACGTCCGATGCCAGCCTGCGCGCGGCGGTGGAACGGTCGGCGCATAGCGGAGAACCTACGCTGAGCGGCCCCAAACCGCCGTCGGAAGCCATGCGCCCGCGGCCGCACGCGATGTTCATGGTGATGCCGATCCACGCATCTGCGGCGAAGGCGCGGGGCTTGCGAAAAGGAGAAGAAAACCAGGTATTGGGCTGGATTTACCTCCGCTTCGAAACGCAGTCTGTATTGGATGGACTCGCGCAGGGCGACGGGGAGATCTCCGTCTCGCTTCGGGACGTGATTGGCATGGAGAAGCTCAGCGTGGTTTCTTACCCCGTGACCGCGGCGTCGGCGGCCGGCGGTCCCGAGATACGCGTGCCGATTCGTCTTTACGGTCGAATATGGCTGCTCGCTGCGCGGCCCGAGACTGCATTGGTGGCGACGCTCGGCCGGCGGGACCCGCTGACCGAGCTGGCGTGCGGCGTAGCGATCGCCGGGTTACTGGGCTTTGCGGTTTTCCAATACGTGCGGCGCATGCAACCGCAGGGTGCCGACCCCGTGTGGCGCGCATTGCCGTTTGATTCGTCGCACGACGCCGACGGGGACGATGCGCAGGGGTGCGGCAAAGCGAAGTCCGGGGTAACGATGCACGAACCCGTGGCGTGCCAGGAACCTGCGCCGCAGGATCTGCGAGCCATCCTCGATGCCATGCCCGCCATGATCGCCTATTGGGACAAGGATCTCATCAATCGCTTCGCGAACAAGGCGAACGAGGTGTGCTTTGGGGCGGCACGGGGAATGCTGTCCGGCAAGCATATTCGTGAAGTTCTCGGCGATGAACCGTTCAAGCGGGACCTTGAATATATCGAGGCGGCCCTTCGCGGAGAGAAGACCGCGTTCGAACGCTCGATTCCGAGATCCGACAAATCGGGTTATCGTCACTGGCTGACGCACTACGTACCGGATATCGACCATGGAGACGTCCGAGGATTTTGCATACTGGTGCTCGACGTAACCGAGCTGACTGATAGCCGGCTACAGCTGGCGGCAGCGCTGCGTGAAAAGGAGGCGCTGCTTCATACTCTGGATCTGCACTCGATGGTCTCGGTCGCGGATGACAAGGGGCATATTATCGATGTCAACGAGAACTTCCGCCGCATCACGGGCTATGACCGCGTTGAATTATTGGCGCGCCCGCACAGCATCGTCAATTCCGGTGTGCACGACCGCGACTTCTGGGCTCGGATGTGGGATACGATCTCTACCGGGCAACCCTGGCGCGGCGAGATCTGTAATCGCGCCAAGGACGGCACTTTACACTGGGTGGACAGCATCATTGCGCCATTTCTCGGCAACGATGGGCGCGTGCAAAAATACGTTGCGATCGGCACCGACATTACGGCGGCGAAGTCGACCGAGCATCGACTGCGCCACAACCAGGCATTCCTGGATCGCATCGAAACGGTGGCGGGCGTCGGCGGCTGGGAGTTCGATATCGGCAGACGCGTCGTCGCCTGGACGCCGCAAACTTATCGTATATACGAAGTGGATCGCGCGTCGGAGCCGATGGCTGATACGGAAATGTCGTTCTACCTTCCGGACGCACGGCGCACCATTGAATTGGCCATGTCGGAATGCGTCGATCGCGGCATCCCGTGGGATCTGGTGCTTCCAGCCCGTACGGCCACGGGACGCGACATCTGGGTGCGCACGGTCGGTGCGGCTGAGTTACGGGACGGCCGGCCGGTCCGTCTGATCGGCGCATTGCAAGACGTGACCGCGCAAAAGTTGATTGAAGTGCAATTGCGGGAATCGAGCCAACGGTTCGCGATAGCCGCGGATTCCGCCGGGATCGGCGTTTGGGAGCTCGACGCGGTGGAAAAGCGGCTGAGGTGGGATGACTGGATGTACCGCATCTATGGCATAGCGCGAACGCAGCCAGTCGCCACTTACCGGGCGTGGCTCAATACTCTGCACCGCGAGGATCGCCCCCGAGTCGTGGCGCAAATCAGGGCAGCCTTCCGCGGTTCAGGGAGCTTCGACTCGGAGTTTCGAATCATTCGACCGGACGGCGAGGTTCGCTACGTCAAGGCGGCGTCCCGCGTCGTCCGCGATCCCGACCTTCCGGGCCTGCGAATGACGGGAGTCAATTTCGACATCACCGAAGCGCGGCTGAGCGAAATCGACGCGCGGCGTGAAACGGAGTCGCTGTTAGGGGCCGTATTCGATGCCGCATCGGTATCCATCATTGCGACCGACGAAAATCTCGCCATCAAAATCTTCAGCGCCGGCGCCGAGCGGCTCTTGGGATATTCCAGCCGGGAAATGGTCGGGATGGAAACCCTCACGCGTATCCTCGCCCTCCCGGAGTCGGCGTCCCACACGGAAGGAATTGGCGGCGACGGTCACCGCCGCAACCCGGGGGAGCCAATCGTAGAACCACCCAACCTATCGCATCCGCACGAGCGGATTTATGTGCGCAAGGACGGCAGCCGGATCACGGTTTCCCTGTGCGTTACTCCCATGCGATCGGAAGGAAATGCAATCATCGGTTACGTCTGCGTCGCGCACGACATCACTCAAGCTAAACGGGACCAGCTCGCGCTGCTCGATGCGAAGACCCGGGCCGAACGGGCGAACGACGCCAAAAGTCTGTTTTTGGCAAACATGAGCCATGAAATCCGTACGCCAATGAATGCCGTGATCGGCCTTTCGCATTTGATGGGCCGTACCTCGCTCACAACGGAACAGTCGGGCTTTCTCGGAAAAATACAGACCGCAAGCAATTCGCTCCTGTCGATAATAACGAACATCCTGGATCTGTCGAAAATCGAGGCGGGAGAGCTTCTCGTGGACTCCGCTCTATTCAGCCTCACGGATCTGCTGTCCGAAGTGGCAGCGGTGATCGCGGTTCACGCGGAAGCCAAGGGCATCGATTTTCGAATGGACGCACCGGACACTCTATCCGAAGCGTTCATCGGCGATGCGACCCGCCTCAAGCAGATACTCACCAATCTGCTGTCAAATGCGGTCCGCTTTACCCATTCCGGAAGCGTGCGTTTCACCATACGTCAGCGTGCCGATGGCGCCGCGGGAGCAACCCTCTCATTCGCGGTCACCGATACCGGAATCGGTATAGCGCCCGAGGCGCAGGCGAAGTTGTTCGCACCCTTTGCGCAGGCCGACGCATCGATTACCCGCCGTTATGGAGGCACGGGATTGGGGCTGTCCATCGTCAAGCAGCTATGCAAAGTGCTGGGCGGTACGGTGGACTGCGAAAGCGTCGTGGGCGTCGGCAGTACCTTCACCGTGGTACTCACGCTTTTGCCGGCGGCGCAGAACGAGCTGGCTGCTGCACGGCAAGCGACCATCGTTTATGGCCAGGGAGCCCTGCAGGGCGTTCGCGCGCTGGTGGTCGATGACAGCGACATCAATCTCGAGGTGGCCAAGCGCATTCTCGAATTGGACGGCGTACACGTCAGTCTGGCGACCAATGGGCAGGCGGCCTTCGACAGGCTGCAGGAGGACCCTACCGCGTTCGACGTGGTCTTCATGGACGTGCAGATGCCGGTTCTCGACGGCTACGAGGCGACACGGCGCATCCGCAGCGAACTGGGCCTGCCGAAATTGCCCATCATCGCGGTCACGGCCGGCGCGCTCAGCAGCGAGCGCAACCGCGCCGAAGAGTCCGGAATGAATGACTTCATCTGCAAGCCGTTCGATGCACAAAGCTTGGCGCGCAGCATCGTGCGCTACGTCCGCCCCGCAAACCGCCGGCGCCCGAGCGCGAGCCCGGCTCCGTTCGAGCCGCCGCCGGTCGGCGTACCGTGGCCGGATATCGATGGCATAGACTCCGCGGATGCACGCGCACGCTGGTGCGGCGACGCGCCTTTATTCATATCCATGCTCGAGCGGCTGTTTGAGGAGTTCACGGCCGTCGACATGCCCTCTGATACCGAAGACCTGCAAGCGGTGAGCGCCCACGTCCGGCGTCTGCACAAGCTGCGCGGCAGCGCCTGCACGCTCGGGGCAAAGGCGGTGTGGGGCCTTGCCGGAGAGGTTGAGGCGGCGTGCCTGGCCGGCGATTTCCGTCTTGCCGGCGAACTGACGATCCGTCTTGCCGCCGAACTGCGCAGACTGCATGAGAGCGCGCGACGCGCGTGGATGGGGGCCCGCGCCGATGCCGATGCGGCGTCGCCGGCATGCGACGCCGAGGTTCCCGGCAGAGCCGTGCGCAATGCGAAGCCTCATGCAATCAGGGCTTGAGGCGCCGACTCTGAGCCGCCTGCAGAATCCTCGACACCTCTGCGATGAATTGGCGGGTATCGATCGGCTTGGTGATGTAGCCATCGCAGCCGGCGTCCTTGGCTTTTTGCTCATCCCCCCGCATGGCGTATGCCGTCAGGGCAATGATCGGAACCTGTGTCAAGCGGGGATCGGTCTTGATGATTCGTGTAAGACGAAGACCGTCCATCCCCGGTAACGCGATGTCCATCAAAATCAGGTCGGGCAGCAGGTGCGTCAGCAGCTCTTGCGCTCGCTCGGCATCAACCGCCGTCTCCACCGCATAGCCGGCGGCCAGGAGGATCTCCGACGCCAGCTTGAGATTGATCGGATTGTCGTCGATAACCAGTATGTGGCCGATCATGGATGAGGGCCCAAATGGATGCCCGGGACGGGTGCCGAATGGATCAGCGGCAAACGCACCGTGAATATGCTCCCTCGGCCGGGTTCACTTTCCACATCGATCCGGCCGCCCTGAAATTCGATGATCTTCTTGGTAAGGGCGAGCCCCAGGCCCGTGCCGCCGAAACGCCGCGTCGCACCCGATTCAAGCTGTTGGAACTCGACGAATAATCGCGGAAAATCCGCCGCCAGGATGCCGATACCGGTGTCGCACACCCGCACTTGCAGGCCCTGCAGTCCGTCGCCCGCCAGAAAAACGCAAATTTCCCCTCCTTCATCGTTGAACTTCACGGCGTTGGACAGCAGGTTGTACAGCACCTGCATGAACTTGCGCCGATCCAGCGTGACTTCGCGTGCATCCACGGCCACTTCGCGCCGGATCGAAATCCTCTTCTTCCTTACCAGAGGAAAGAGCACCGAGCAGACTTCATCGATGGCCACCTCCGTTACGAACGTCTCGGGGTGAAGTTCCATCTTTCCGGACTCTATCTTTGATAAATCGAGAATGTCGTTGATCAACTGCAGCAGGTGGCGCCCGCTGCTCAGTACGTCGCCGAGGTACTCCTTTTGCTTGTCGTTCAGCGGTCCGGGCTTCTCGTCGATTAGAAACTCCGAGAAACCGATGATGCCGTTGAGCGGCGTGCGCAGTTCGTGAGACATGTTCGCCAAAAACTCGCTCTTGAGCCGATTCGTCTCCTGCAATTCGCGCTCATGGCGCTGCCGTTCGGTGACGTCGCGAATGGCGCCGGCGATGAACAGCCCGTCCTCGGTGTCGATGGGACCGAGACTGATTTCCACGGGGAATTCGCTGCCGTCCTTGCGCAGGCCGTAGAGTTGCAGTCCTTCGCCCATCGATCGCGGACGCGGGTGAGAAAAAAAATGCGAACGGTGCCCCGGATGCTTGTCCCGAAAGCGCACGGGAACCAGCAGCTCGACGGGCTTCCCCAGCAACTCTGCCCGTTGATAGCCGAACAATCGTTCTACCTGCGTATTGACCAAGGCTATTATTCCATCTCGACCGACAATGACCATTGCGTCGGGTGCCGACTCCAATAATCCGCGAAATTGGCGGTCCGCGCGTTTTCGGTCGGTGACATCGCGAATCGCGCTCATCACCATGGTCCCCTCTTCGGTGGCGAGCGGACTCAAGCTGATTTCCACCGGAAATTCCTCACCGCCCTTGCGTATGCCGTACAACTCGAGACCGGCCCCCATCGTGCGCGTATGGGGCGAAGCGAAAAAATCGCTTCGACGCAGGTTATGCGCGGTGCGAAAGCGCTCGGGCAGCAGCAGTTCGACGGGATTTCCCATCAGCTCGATCCGCTCATAGCCGAATACACGTTCGGCTTGGGAATTCACGAACACAATGCGCCCGGTGGCATTGACCATGACAATGGCGTCGGGCGTGGACTCGAGAAGGTCCCGAAATCGCGCTTCGAGCAAGCGGGTCTCGCGCGACACCTTCAGATGGGTGATGTCCCTCTGTGTGCAGACCACGAAGCGCAGATGACCGTTCGCATCGTGCAGCGGCTTGCTGGATACGCTGACGTGCATTAGAGAGCCGTCCTTGCGGCTCCGCACCGATTCGTAGACCGTAGGAGCGCGCGCCGTCAATCCGCTGCCGATGGAGCGTTCTTCCGCGATGCGGTCCGCGGGTATTATCAGCTCCGCGAGTTCATGTCCGACGGCTTCGTCGCGGGTGTACCCGAAGATCTCTTCGGCGGCTCTGTTCCAATACAGTATCGCGCCGTTGGGCGCGATCGCCACAATGGCGTCCGGCGTCGCCTCCCACAACTCTTCGACGAACGGATTTCTCACCGAGGTCATCTCCGTTTGGCACCCCGCCTGCCGCCGCTAGGGCGGCTGCATGACCGCACGATAGGAGATCAGAAAATGCGCCAATCCGCTCAACTGAGGGCCGAGCCCGGATTTCACCATGTAGCCGGCGATACACTCCTGGAAAGCGTCGCGCCGATCGGCGTCCGACCCTGTCGTCGTCAGCACAAAGACGACGGTACCGCGAAGGTGCGTATCCGATCGCAACGAGCGCAGAAATTCCAGACCGCTCATGCGAGGCATATTGAGGTCCAGCAGAATGATGTGCGATTTTCCAATCCGACGTGTCGGGTGCTCGCCGCGAAGTATCTGCAGCGCCACCAAGCCGTCCTCGGCCACCACGACAGGGAAGTCGGTCGCATGTTTATGCAAACCGCGCAAGATCGCCTCTGCCGCGACGTCGTCATCGTCCACCACCAGGATGTTCAGCGCCGGTTCGCCGATCATACGTCTTCAGTCAATGAGTGTGCGGGCCACCAGACATTGAAGGCGGCGCCGCGTATCCCGTCGGTGGATTCAAGTTCTATCCGGCCGCCGTGGGCTTCTACCAAGCGCTTAGTCAAGGCGAGTCCAACCCCGGAATGGTCCCGCTCGCCGGCAGGCGAGGTCTCGAACATCCGAAACACCTGTTCTTGAGAGGCGAGCGGAATGCCGGGTCCGTCGTCCGATACCGTCACGACGCAATACTGGCCGACGTTTTTGGCGCGGACCGTGATTTGCGCCTTGGATTTGTCGTGGTGCTTCATTGCGTTGTCGATCAGATTGCGCAGCACGCTTTCGAGGGGCGCTCTGTGCGCCACGAAAGAGTTCACATCGATCTGCACCGATATCTGGAATTCGTGAGGGTGAGGGATCAACTCCAGTATTCCATCGACGACCGACCGGAGGTCGATGGATTCCGCGCGAGCGGATTCTGGTCCCGCGTGGGCATAGGCCAATAATTCGTCGATGACGGCGCTCATGCGCTCGACGCGCTCCGTGACACGGCCCAGGTTGCGTCGCACTTCGGTGCTGGCGGTCCCGGCCAAGTCGTCGCCGATCCACTCGACCAGGTCTGCGATTCCCCGCAGCGGGGACTTCAGGTCATGCGATGCGGCGTAGGTAAATGCCTGCAAATTGGCATTGGCATGCTGCAGCGCCAGGCATCGATCGTTGTGTCGGGTGATGTCCGTGACTGCCGCCAGCACCAGTCCGCCATTCTTCGCGGGCAGGGGGTTCAGCGCAATTTCGACGGGGAACTCCGATCCGTCGCTGCGCAGCGCATGCAATTCCCGGTCTACGCCAATTTGACGAAACGCCGGAGCGGCGGCCAGTGCCTCGCGAAGCGGTCCGTGAGCGGCTCGAAACCGCTCCGGCAGCAACATTTCCGAATGACAGCCGATGAGCCCGGATCGCGCATAGCCAAACATGCGTTCGGTTTCATCATTGACGAGTACGATAATGTCGCGCGCATCGATCATGAGGATGGCGCAGGGAGCCGCCTTTACGACCCGGTGAACCTTCGCCTCGAGGCGCTTACGCAGGGAGATGTCCGCGATTCTCTCGACCAGCAGCCTCCCTTCGGAGCCCATCAGCGCATTGATGCCGATCTCAATCGGAAACTCGATTCCGTTCGCACGCAGACCCATCAGTTCTCGGCCTTCTCCCATGGAGCGCGGAGTGAGCTCGCTGGGATCTCCTTCCCGCAATTTCGCATGCCCGCGACGAAATCGCGCCGGCACCAGACGGTCGATCGGAGTATTCAAGAGTTGGGTGCGAGTGAGGCCGAACATGCGTTCGAATTCGGCATTCGCCAGAAGGATGCGACCATCGCGCGCCGTGACCGCAACCCCATTGGGCGCCGCCTCGACGATTTGAGACATCATGTGCTCGATCGTCATTCGAGACAACTGTAGCGACCTCTCCGTCGCAGGCACATTGCGCACACGCATACCGATAATCCCTATCAGTGTCCTGTATCCGAACTTTCCCTGCTGCGGCTCCGACTCTACGCTTCGGTGTTAGCTCAATGCAACACCGGCATCATCGCGCCGAGAGTCTGTGTTCCCTATGTGTGCTAGCGAACATAGCTGCACTATTGGCGTCTTTCTTGTGACGCACACGGCGTTTGTGCAGTTCAGATCGCTACCTGCAAGCGGACCCGGAGTAGTATGCGACTGTCACGAAGGAAAATTGGGCAAGGAGCGAGCCTTGAATGACCTGACGCCACAGACCGGCATATTGGTCGTCGATGACCACGGCATCGTGCGCGATGGGCTCATCGCGCTGCTGGAGCGGCAACCAGGAATGATCGTGCTCGGTTCCGCGGGAACCGGCAAGGACGCCATCGCCGGCGCGAAACGCCTCAAGCCGGACGTCGTCATCATGGATCTTCGGCTGCCGGACATGAGCGGAATCGACGCGACGGAACGCATTCTGGAGTCCCTGCCACTAACCCGGATCATAGTGCTGTCCGCTTGCCAGACGATCGAGCACGTGTATCGCGCGCTGCGCGCCGGTGCGCGAGGCTATGTCGTCAAGGATGCTTTGGGCGGTGATCTGCTGCAAGCGGTAAGATCGGTGCGAAGCGGCAAGCAATTCTTGAGCCCCTCCGTGACGCCGCCGAACTTCGACGGCTCCTTCTGCTACTCCTTGCCCAAAAGTCCTGTGGAGCGGCTCAGTTTCCGCGAGCGCGAGGTATTGCGTCGAATCGTCGCAGGCGCGTCGAGCGCGGTGATCGCTCAACATTTATCGCTGTCACGCAAAACCATCGATACCTACCGCGGACGGCTCATGGCAAAGCTCGGCGTGTGCAACCGATCGGCGCTGATTCGCTTTGCGATCGATAATGAATTGACGGCTTGATTTTGTAGATCGCTGCAATATGTCACAAGGTATGACCCGCGAAGCAATGCACGGGTTGTCACAGTCTCCCTACATTGCCCGGAATCGTGTCGCGATACGCTCGTGTCCACCGACATCACGATTGCTGTCGGTTCGCCAATCGGGGGTGACCATGACATTCACTAGACGCCGGAGGACCGCAGAGGCGGCGGAGCCGGGCGACAATTTCGAGGAGTTGCGCGCGTCGTTCCATGCCAGGCTGAAGCTCGAACGCGTGCACTTCGTCACTTTGAGTGCGGCGCTGGCGCGTGCCGAAGAGGATCCGGCTTGGATCTTCAGTGATTTGCGGGACCGCGCCCACAAGATACGCGGCAGTGCCGCGATATTCGAGATCGCCGACGTCGCCGTAGCGGCCGGCGCATTGGAGCTCGCGTCGATTTCAGCCACGATGTCGAACGCGAACAACGGCGACGCCGCCGTGTGGACCGCGCTCGTGGCATTGGTCGAGCAATTGGACACGCTCGATCCCGGCACCGCTCCATCCGCCGCGCTCTTGTTGGATCAATTTCACGACGCGTCGATTCACTCTAGATCCTGACGGGCGCACGCTTCCCGCTGGCGCGGCAAACCTGCCCATACAAGGATAACCTGACCCGGGGTCATTTCCACGCTCTGCTCGCGGACTTTGGCCAAGAATTGCACCCCATTCGTGAGCTGCACCTTGACAGGTGACCAAATAGTCACGTATCGTCCTAGCCATGGATCAGGTGTTCAAGGCGCTGGCGGATCCGACACGAAGAAAGTTGCTCGATGAGCTGTTCAAGGCGGATGGGCAGACTCTGAGCGCTCTGGAAAAGCGCTTGCCGATGACACGCTTCGGCGTCATGAAGCATTTGAAGCTGCTGCAAAAGGCGGGGCTGATCGCGACGCGCCGGCAGGGGCGCGAGAAGCTGCATTTCCTGAACGCCGTCCCGATCCGGCTCATCCACGATCGCTGGGTGAACAAATTTACGCTGCCCTGGGTGGCGGCATTGAGCAACCTTAAACACGATTTGGAGGACAGGCAGATGAAGAAGGTATATGAAATCTATATCAAGACCACGCCTGCGCGCCTGTGGAAGGCCATCACCGATACCGAGATGCGGCGCAAGTATAATTTCGGGGCGGTGGTCACTTCGGATTGGACACCGTCCTCGCGCTACCAAGGCATGGGCGGCGCAACTCCGATCTTCGAGGGTGAGAATTTGGAAGTTGATCCGCCGCGGCGGCTGGTGCAAAGTTTTCGGGCGCTGTGGGGTGAGGATGTAAAGAGCGAAGGAACTTCGCGGGTGACGTGGGAAATCGAAGCGCTGGGCGACTCCTGTCTGCTCAAGGTCACGCACGATCAGCTGCGAGAAGATGCGAACACTCAGCTGTACGGCGGCTGGCCCATGGTGCTGTCGGGAATAAAGACGCTGCTGGAGACAGGCGAGATGCTCACCACGCCCGGCTCGCTGCGGTGGATGCAGGGTGCGCAGGAGCATGTGTCTGGGGCTGCCTCGAGGCGGGAGTGAACCGATGTACGACTTATACATAGCGAACAAAAATTATTCGTCCTGGTCGCTGCGGCCCTGGGTGTTGATGCGCGAACTCGGGCTCGCGTTTCACGAGCACTTGCTGCCGTTCGGTCAGGAATCCAAGTGGCGCGAGTACCGCAAGCTTTCCCCGAGCGGCAAGGTGCCTTGCCTGGTGGACGGCGAGACCGTGGTTTGGGACTCGTTGGCCATCGCGGAATACCTGGCGGAGCGCCACCCTGCCGTTTGGCCGGCCGAGGCCGGCACCAGGGCGTGGGCGCGCAGCGCGGCTGCGGAGATGCACTCGGGCTTCGGCGAATTGCGCAACCGCTGTTCGATGAGTTGCGGGCAGCGGGTCCGGCTCAATGAGCATCCCGCGGCGCTCGAGGGCGAAGTCGCCAGGCTCGGCGCGCTATGGAACGACGGTCTGCGCCGCTTCGGCGGTCCGTTCCTCGCGGGCAAGGCATTCACGGCCGTCGATGCCTTCTATGCGCCGGTGGCCTTTAGAATTCAAACTTATGGCCTGGCCTTGGATGCCGCGGCGGGAGCGTATGCGCAGCGCCTGCTGGACACGCGTGCCATGCGCGAGTGGTATGGCGACGCACTCGAGGAAACGTTTCGGGATCAACCGCACGAAGAGGAGATATCCCGAATGGGGAAGGTGTTGGAGGATTTGCGGGCGAAATGAAGCGGAACGGCCATTTGGATCCTCTGCTTGCGGTGATATGAGCGCGGCCCGAGAACTAGGTCAGTAGGTCCGGCGGCCGCCTGTAAGACGGCCGCCGGTCTTGGCCCTCTATTTCAGCTCCGCGACCTGCACGATATCCGAACCGAGCACAGTGCGAATCTTGGAGCGATCCGCCTCGGACTGATTTGCCTTCTCGACCGAGCCTTCGACCTTGGCGCTTACCTGATCGAGCTTCCCGCCGAGATGATCGAGCGCCGCCCAGTTCTTGTACTCAACGACGAGTATGACGTCGGCATCCTGCGGGTTGTGCGGCTGCGCGACCAGCACCTCATAGCGCGTGATGAGGCCGGCCGCCTTGGCCGCTTCTTGCTGTTTCTTGTAAGTGGTCGCAAGCCAGTGCATGTAATCGTCGAAATGCCCGTCGACGGTGCGGATGAACGAGACAGACTGGACCGGTCCGTCGTTGTAGTCGCGGCCGTCTGCATAGGCCATCGTAGCAAGTACAGTGAGTGAGCATAGTGCGCCGGCGGCGCAGATTGCGCGGATCATGCGTGTCATGAATGAGTCTCCCCAGTTATTCGTCGTTGGGTTTACTTCGAGTTGTACCGAGCAGCGGACTTGTCCCGCAGCGCGCAGCGCTGGACACTACGCCGCCGCCGCATTCCCTGCAAGTACGCGGAACTATGCAGCGAACGCGATTGTCCCTGCCGCATTAAAGGCTCCCGCTAATGTTGTGTCGCTCTTCGGGTGCGTCCCAGATGCTCCTCGAGACTGTTGCCTCTGACTTTATACGTAATATTATGTATATCTGCTGTTGACGCGATGAGCGACCGGCAACTGCACCATGTAAGAGGGCGGGCATGAAAAAATTTCAAAAGATTGCCGCGGCCCAATGGCTAGGCTTGTTTCTGGTTCCGGCTTGCGCATTTGGGCAGGTTGGTTCGTGCGGGTCCACGCCGCAGCCGGCGTTTTGCAGTGCGGTGCGTGGCGCTCGCGCGGAGGGATGGCCGGCGCAGAGCCGCTCGGAGGTGATGGCGCAGCATGGCATGGTGGTGACCAGTCAGCCGCTGGCGGCTCAGGTGGGGCTGCAGACTCTCATGCGGGGCGGCAATGCGATCGATGCGGCGGTGGCGGCCGCGGCCATGCTCAATCTCGTGGAGCCGATGATGGTGGGAGTGGGCGGCGACATGTTCGCCGTCATCTACATCGCCAAGAACAAGAAGATCTATGTGTTGAATGCCAGCGGCACGGCGTCCTCGGGCGCCACTCTGTCGCACTTTCATTCTCTGGGCTATCACTGGAATCCGCAGAATTGGGGGCCGTCTTCGGGAATGCCGCCGAATGGGATCTTGACGGTGACGGTGCCGGGCGCCGTCTGGGGTTGGGACGCGGCGCTCAAACGCTTCGGCAAGCTGACTTTCAAGGAGGTCTTGGAGCCCGCGGCTGAGTACGCGGAGAAGGGCTTTCCGGTGTCCGAGCGCATCGCGCACGACTGGCGATTGCCCAACGCACTGCCTTTACAGCATTGCTGTACCGAACCGGACCCTGATTCTGTCAAGACGTGGTACGTGAACGGTCAGCCGCCGCAAGCCGGGCAAATATTCAAGAATGAGGGTCTGGCGCGGACGTTCCGGCTGTTGCAGGCCGAGGGCGTGGACGGATTTTACAAGGGAGATATCGCCGCGGCCATCGTCGCCAAGTCGTGGGCGCTGGGTGGCACCATGACTCTGGCGGATCTGGCGAAATACAAGGGCGAGTGGGTGGAGCCTGCACGCACCGAGTACCATGGCTTCGACATTTTCGAGTTGCCGCCGCCGTCGCAGGCGTGGGCGGCCAATGAGATGCTCAATATTCTTCAGACCTGTGTGCCGCAGTGGGCGGGGGGCGCGACGCTGGCATCGCTCGGGCCGGCCAGTCCGCAGTACTGGCATTTCATGGTCGAGGCGAAGAAGCTGGCGTATGCGGATCTGTATCGCTACAACGCCGATCCAAAATTTTCCGCGGTGCCGCTCGCCCGCCTGCTGTCGGAGAAGCATGCGGCCTCGCTGTGCGGCAAGGTGGATCCGCGGCACGCGTCGACCCCGGGCCCCAGGGGAGATTTCTCTCTGTCCGGCGACACCATCGTGCTCTCGACGGCCGACGACGAAGGGAACATGGTGTCTTGGGTCAACAGTAATTTCTCGCAGTTCGGGTCGGGAATTACCGTGCCCCGCTATGGCTTCGTGCTGCATAACCGCGGTGCTCTGTTTACGCTGAACCCGAAAAGTCCGAACGTGATCGAACCGCACAAGAGGCCGTTCAACACCTTGTCGGCGGGGTTCGTCATGCAGAGCGGCGAGCCGCTGATGACCGTCACGCTGATGGGCGGGGACATGCAGGCGCAGGGTCACGCGCAATTCTTGGTGGACGTTCTGGACCTCGGTGCCAACGTGCAGGCGGCGGCGGACATGGGGCGGTTCAGACACTCGCAGGTTTCGAACGCGCTGAGTCTCGAGACGCCGCTCTATGAGTTGGTCGGGCCGCAGCTGGAGGCCATGGGACATACCGTGAATTCCGTGAATGGAGAGGATGTGGGCGGTGTGCAGTCCATCATGTTCGTGGCGCAGCCCCCGGCCGCTCACTCCGAGGACACGGGTGCGGCGAAGCGGGTCGACGGCTATTACCGCGCCGGATCGGATTTTAGAAAGGACGGGGAAGCCGTGGGCTGGTGAATGGACGAATTCCGTCACAGCTTCGGGCGGCGGTTGGCCGTAGTCTCCCACCATGTGCGATCGGTACGTCCTTCCGGATCAAATAGCCGCGGAACGCGAGTTCTTGCCGGCGAAGGCGTGGTGGAAATTCTCGGCGAAGTTCAACGTGGCGGCGCAGCAATACGTGCCGGCCATCCGTGTGCATGACGGGCAGACGGAGGCAATGATGATGCGCTGGGGCTTGATTCCGTCATGGGCCGAGGGGCAGCCGACGGGCGAGGCCACGGCGTGCGCGGACCTGGCGCGCGTCGAGCGCTCGGATGTGTACCGGATGCCTTGGTTGAGCGGCCAGCGATGCATTCTGCCGGCGTCGGGATTCTATGCGTGGCAGCGCACGCGCGGGAATTACCGGCAGCCTTATTTCGTGCGTTTGATCAATCGGACGGTGTTCGGCCTGGCGGCGGTGTGGGATCGCTCGGAAGGCGAGGATGAGGATGTGATCGAGAGTTGCTCGGTGATCCGCGTGGCGGCCAATGATCTGCTGGCGGGGATTGCCAACTCGGATGCGCTGATGCCCGCCATCCTGCGGCGCAGAGATTACGATACCTGGCTGCGGGGGACGCCCGCCGAAGCGAAAGCAGTGCTTCAGCCCTACCATGCTGCTTGGATGCAGGCCCATGCGGTGAGTCCGCGGATCAATTCTACCGCGCTCGATGATGCGGGGCTGATTCAGCCGGTCCACTAGGATAGGATGCGGCATGAAGATCATTCGCATTCTGTCGTCGTTGCTGGCGTGCGCGTTGCTGCTGACTGAGGCGGTGGCCGCGCAAGATGTGGCCCTCATCACCCGCGACGGGGTGAGGCAAATACTGGCCATTCCGGGCACGGAGACGGTGGGCGCCCGCAAGCCGGATGTCATCATCGTCGAGTACTTCGACTATAACTGTCCCTACTGCAAGAAGCAGGTGCCGGCTCTAAAGGCGTTGCTGGCGCAGGATCCGAAAATTGGCCTCGTGTACAAGGACTGGCCGATCCTGGGGCCGGTATCGGAGTATGCGGCGGCATCCGCGTTGGCGGCGGGATGGCAGGGCAAGTACTTGGTTGCTCACGAGGCCTTGATCGGGGGGCCGCGCCTGGCGCAGGACGATCAGGTGGATGACATTTTGCAGCACGCGGGCGTGAAGATGGAGGCCTTGAAAAAGGATCGCATCGGCCACGCCAAGGATATCGCCGCGCTGCTGGAGCGCAACGATGAGGAAGCGAATGCGCTGGGCTTGAAGGGGACGCCGGGCTTGGTGGTGGGGCGGCAACTCGTGCCGGGCATCGCCGATTTGGGCACCTTGAAGCAACTGGTGGCGAACGCGCGCCGCGAAAAGTGAGCGGCGTCGTCTTGAGGCCATGAGGGGGGGAGGCCATGCAATCGATACCGGTCGGGGCCACGGGTTCGTTCAGTCTCGTCGTCATGCCCGACCATCTGGCCAGCCGCTTCAAAGATGTGACATTGCCTCCGGTCCTGGCGACGCCGGTGATGATCATGGTCATGGAGAACGCGGCGCTCAACGCGATCAAACCCTATCTCGACGCCGGCGAGAGCGCGCTCGGCACGCGCGTCGACGTGCGCCATCTGGCGGCGACGCCGGTGGGTCGGCGCGTCATCGGCGAGGCGACAGTGACCCACGTTGATGGGCGGCGCATCGAGTTTTCGATTCGTGCGACCGACGGGAACGAGGAGATTGGAGCGGGCACACACGAACGCGTGGTAGTGCAGCTGGCGAAGTTATCCGAACGGATGAAGGCCAAATTCGGCTAGGGCGCGGCAGCAAGCGCAGGATCGCCGTGCGCTGCAGCACGGGAGCAGCCGTCATTGCCGCAGATGGTGTGTAAATCGGATCAGGCGCGCCGCGCCATGGATTCAGTTCTTGGCCGGCGCGGGCTGAGGGGCAGCGTGCGGGTGTGGTACGGGCTTACCGGCGGCCTGCAGTAATTGGTCCTGCTCGGCCGGCGTCAACGCGTGCACCGCCACGATCGGCACCTGCGGCGGCTGCCAACCAGGGACAAGCAGATAGTCGTCGCCATTGTTGCAGATCTGGCCCGTGTGCTCCCTGTCCTCGAGTCCGAGGCCCTGCTTGAAGCTCAGGCTAAAGACCGGCTCGAACAGCTTGATCACATAGGCATCCTTCGGCAGCGGAGCATGCACGATCAGCGTCGAGTCATTCAGTACGGTCCAGTCCCCCTGAAAGTTCGACTTCCAAAAGCAGGCGGACTTTCCCGGAAGATTCTCGAGTTTCGTCAGATTATCCAGATTCGCCCTGGACGGTGATGGTTGGGCGGTAGTCGCGCAGCCGACCGCGATGGCGGCGAGCGCGCCCACGGCGGCGTTAATCAGCAGCGGACGAAATTGCACGGCGCACCTCTTGCGAACTGATGGAGTGACTGCGGACCCACAGTGGCTGACCGCCTTGTTCAGACCCCTCGACGCGAGTTTAACTGTTTGTGCATGCCGCTCCCATTGCCGAGCGTTGCAAAAGGTCCGCCGATCGACATGACGGCCCTCACCATGAGTAAAGAACCGGTCCATAATATTCTCTCAGTGCGGTCAGACGATGTGCGATGACACGGAGGCGAATGTCGCCGGTGAGAAGCGGTTTCTACCTTCAGCGCTGCGTGGCAGGAGGAGTCTGGGCTCTTCTGCTCCTGTCCGGGTCGTCGCGCCCAACATCCGGCGCCGATACGAAGCCTCTGAACGCAATCCTGCTTGTCGCGCGAGGCGACCTGCCCGATCCGAATTTCGCGCACGCGATCGTGCTCGTGATGAACAACCTCGCTCCCGGCCCGATCGGCATCATCATCAACAGACCGATGCCGATTCCTGTCTCGAGGCTGTTCCCCGGTATCGAGCGTCTAGCGCAGGTGCGCGACAAGGTGTACTTCGGCGGACCTCTTGATTTCGGGTCCGTATGGTTTCTATTTCGCGCCGCCAGGCCGCCCGAGCACGCGATCCAAGCGTGTGATGGCGTCTACCTGAGCGCGGATCGTGAGCTGCTGCTGCAGCTGCTCGGCCGCAATAAGCCCATGGACAGTCTGCGGATCTTCCTGGGCCACGCCAGCTGGGCGCCGGGCCAGCTTGAAGCCGAGATCGAACGGCACGATTGGACGTCCCAGCGCGCCGAGAGGGACGCGATCTTCAGCGGCAAGTCCGAGTATCCATGGCCCGCGCCGCAGGATCCAACGCACAGCATTTAGCGAGGAGCGCTATTCCGGCAGGGCCGGCACCGGCGCATCGGGCGCGGATGCCCGGGCGGAGCGCAGCATGGCGATGGCCGCATACGCGATGACGACCGTGACGGCCCAGCGCATCAGCGTGAGGTGATTCCCGAGCATCTTAACGAGCGGAAAAGCGGCGACTGTGCCGACGATTCCGCCCAGCGTGAGTCCGACGGCGACCGCGGGCGCAAAACGGCCGGAGCGCAGGAAGCCCAGGCTCGCCACCGGGATCAACACGCCGTCGCTCGCGATCATGATCGGGTAGGCGGCGATGGGGTGCATTCCGAGGAATGCGAGCAGCGCCATCGAGGGCGCATAGTTGCCGATGCCGACGCACATGAGCGCGCCAAGGACGAAATTTGCCGCGACCGCCACGACGAACCGCCAGCCCGCGAGCCCCATCGCCGAACCGGTCGGCGGGATGATGCCGAGGTTGGTCATCGTGAAGAATGCGGCGGCGAGCAGCAGGGCGACGCCCATGAACACCTGGATCACGCGGCGAGGCATTCGACTAACGATGCCCGCGCCGACCCAGGCGCCCGCCCCGGCGCTGATGACCATCGCCATCAGTAGCGTGGGCTCGACCTGGACCGCCGTGATGAAGAGCACCGAGCTGATGAGGATCCCCACGGCATTGCCGACGTTCAGAGTCCCCGGAATCAGTTCGTCCGGCGGGTGCCCGCGCAGTTTGAACAACGCCGTGATCTGCGCGTAGTTCCCGATGCCGAGCGTGTCGAGGAAGTTCGTCACGCCGCCGATCACGACATCGCCGCCGGACGGGCGGACCGGCCAGCGGTGCCTGCGCGTCGCGACTACCCAGGCGACGATGACGGCGACCTCGACGGCCAAGAGGCAGACATAGACGATCACCAGCGCCGCTGACATGGTTCCCTCTCCCTACGCAGCCGATATTCCAATGCCAAAACAACGTTGGCCGCTGGTTAGCTTAGCCGATTCCTGCCGGTCGCTGTCGGGAACCTGTCGGGAACCTGTCGGATGCCGAGGTCTGCTGAATGGCCGCGAATTGGCGCTATCGGCTCATGAGGTGTCACTAACAGTCTTGGATCGGCCGCTACTTCGCTGCCGTTCGTCGGTGGCCGATCAAGCACCTGTCTCTGTGTGCGTGGATGCGCTTGGAGATGCTACTGATGCGCCATAGCGACGCTTAGGCGCTGCTCCGGCGTGATGAGATGATCGAGATTCTTCGCGTCCTTGCCGATGTCTATCTCGACCCAGTTCACCTCGCCGCTGAACTTGTTGTCCCTCGGTCCATAGTCCGTGCTTGAAGGCGAACCCGCTTGAAAGCCAACGTCACAGGTCTCGTCGGCGGAGAAGACCATCGGCTCGGTCTGCTCCACGCGGCCTTCGCCAACCTTCTTGGCGTCCACGTACAGCGAGACCAGGCCTCCCTTGGCGAGACCGCCCCCGTCGTACTTGAATTCCATGCGTACCTGGTGGATTCCTGATGGAATTTTCGAGGTGCTCTCGATCGTATAGCGATGTACGCCGTAGAAGTTGTAGTGGTACCTCAACTTGCCGCCGAGTGTGTATAGGCTCCAGCCGCCTATAATTCCGCCCAAGGCAACAATGACGCCTTCCGCGCCCGCCGCTGGCACGATCACTTCGGCCGTGATCGCGTGCGACTTGTTCTTCGTGTTCACGATCGTGCTTTCGGTGAGCCGCCCCATGCCGCCAAACAGGATCTGCCGCGTGCCCTTGACCAACTGCGGTCGGCCGGCGATGTCGGGATTGGCGCGCTCGGCGAATCGATCGTCGAGCGGCAACGCGTTGTACTTGACCGCTTCGATCAGCCACAGTCGCTGCAGCTCATGGAGTTTTTGCGGATTCTGCTTGGCCAGATCCTTCGATTGGCTCCAGTCAGTGTTCGTGTCATACAGCTCCCACACATCATCGTCGAAGGCGGCAAGCTTCACTGCGCCGGTGAGCCATGGCGTGCGATGCCGGGTAACCGCCGTCCAGCCCTTGTGATAAATCCCGCGATTGCCCGCCATCTCGAAGTATTGCGTCTCATGCCGCTCTGCGGCTTTCGGGTCGTTGAACGTGTACGCCATGCTGACGCCTTCGATCGGGCGTTGCTGGACACCATTGACGAAGACAGGCTGCGGCAAACGCGCCACCTCTAGAATGGTCGGCGCTACGTCGATCACATGATGGAACTGGCTGCGGATCTCACCCTTGGCCTTGATTCCGTTCGGCCAGTGCACGATCGTGCCATTGCGTGTGCCGCCGAAGTGCGACGCCACCTGCTTGGTCCACTGGTAGGGGGTATCCATCGCATGCGCCCAGGCCACCGCATAGTGGTTGTAGGCCTCGGCGCTACCAAGCTTGTCGATCCGTTCGGTGAGGAATTCCGCGGTCTCCAGCTGTGGGAAGCCGGTGAGCGGAGCCATCTCGTTAAAGCAGCCTTGCAGCGATCCTTCCGCCGAGGCGCCGTTGTCGCCGATGACCAGGTAGATCAGCGTGTCCTCCAGGATACCGAGATCTTTGAGCGAATCGATCAGTCGGCCGACGTGGTGATCCGTATGCTCCATGAACCCCGCGTAAACCTCCATCTGGCGCGCAAGAACCTTCTTCATCACGGGCGAGATTGTTTCCCAGGCCGGAATCTCAGGATGGCGCGCCGTAAGCCGGCACTCCTGCGGGATGACGCCGAGCTTCTTTTGTCGGGTGAAGGTTTCCTCGCGCAGTTTGTCCCAGCCCTGATCGAACTGGCCCTTATACTTGTCCGCCCATTCCTTCGGGACGTGATGCGGGGCATGCGTCGCGCCCGGCGCGAAGTAGGTGAAGAACGGCTTGTCAGGCATCAACGCCTTCTGCTGGCGGATCCACTTAATCGCCTTGGTAGTCATATCGTCAGTTAGGTGATATCCCTCTTCAGGTGTCTTGTCCGGCTCGATCGGCGTCGTGCCTTCGTACAGCGCCGGATACCACTGATTGGTTTCCCCACCGATGAAACCATAGAAAAACTCGAACCCTCCGCCGCTGCCGGTCGGCCAGTGGTCGAACGGGCCCAAGGGGCTGGTCTGCCATACCGGCACTTCGTGGCATTTACCAAATTGCGAGGTCGAGTAGCCGTTCAGCCTCAGCGTTTGGGCAAGCGGCGACATCGTGTTCGGCAGGAGGGAGTTGTAACCGGGCGCCGAGGTCGCTATCTCGGTAATACCGCCCATACCGGCCGAATGATGATTCCGACCGGTGAGCATCGCTTGTCGCGTCGGCGAGCAGAGCGCAGTCGTGTGGAAGCGATTGTATTTCAGGCCGCTCGCAGCCAGCTTCTCGAAGTTCGGCGTCTGGCATGGCCCGCCGAACGCGCTGGTCGCGCCGAAGCCAGCGTCGTCGATTAGGACGACCAGAACATTCGGTGCCCCCGCCGGCGGCCGCAATTCGCGGATCGGAGGGTATTTGGTGTCCGGGTCTTTGGCATCGTAGGTCGTCAGACCGACGGGCGCCTGATCCGGGATGGGAAGAACGGTTCGATGGATCGAGTCCTCTGAACTCACGATGTTTGCCCCACAGAATTCCACCGCACTTCGGTGATAGCTGGCGATTGTCTGCAATATGGCGCTCAGCAGCCATTGGACCATGGTCCTCCTGATGTGGCTGGAATGCGCCGTCGTAGAAACCGACGACCGAGAACGGAAGACGCGTCAGAGTTGCGCAAGGCCGCCGTCAACGGCGACCTCGCTGGCGGTCATGAAGCTGCTGTCGGGCGATGCGAGAAAGGCAGCCGCCGCTCCGAGCTCCGCCGGATCGGCCCTCGCGCATCAGCGGCAGCGCCTTCTGGACCGTGAAGATCGAACCCTTCACGTTGGTGTCGAAGATTTCGTCAATGTGCTCGGCGGTGATCTTGCCGAGCGCAAGCTGGGCGCCCTCCTCGATGAAGCGCTTTGCTGCGGCGCGGCTGATGCCGGTAGCGCCTCAGGGCACGACGTGCGAATTGCCGATGTCCTTCCACTCGTAGCGCGGCACCTGGATCCACTGGCCGCCTTTGAGTTCGGGCACTTTGTGCACCTTGGTCTGGTCGACGGTCATCTTGCCGTCCTTGTCGCTGACCCAGAAATCGATGTCGTAGATTTGATCCTTGGTGCCGGCGACCCGGAAATCGGTGCAGGCGAAGTAGTGGCCGTCGTCGAGCTGGCGCACCGGCTGGTGCGTGTCGACGAACTCGAGCATCAGTTCCTGGCCGGTCTTGTCGTCCTTGAGCTTGAACACGCCATTGTTCTTCGAAGCTCTCCTGCATGGCGTTCTGCTCGACGGCCGACATCACTTCCCAGCCGCGCTTGGTGGCCAGATGGCCGGGGTGTTCGGAGGCGGGTATCCACCACCAGGGAATGGGCTGGCGCTCCATGGTGGTCCATTTGCCGTCCGCCATGAGCGGGGCCTTGTAGATGCGGGTTTCCTGCACCTGCAGCTTGCCGTCCTGCGGCATGACCCAGAAATCGATGAGGTATTTTTTCTGTGCGTTCTGCGAATCGTGGAATTTCACGTCGGGAAAGAAGCCGTAGCCGTCGATGGTGCGGGTGAAGTCGACATCGTCGTAGCTCAATTTCAAATGCTCGCCGTTGAGCGGATCGTCGATGGGGAAGATGCCGTTGTTCGCCTTGAGTTTGGCGTCGATCGCTGCCTTGACCAGGGCCTCTGCGTCGGAGCCGGAGTAGTCTTGCATGGCCTTCTCGGTGGACTCGACGCTGCTGGCGGCCATGAAGGCGCGCGCGCTTTGCAGATTCTCGGCCGGCTTTTCCAGAAAGGATTTCTTGGCGGCATCGCCGCTGAAGCAATAGGTCTTGCCGTCCTTGTCGGTCCAAGAAGTGCTGCAATCGGTCATCACGTGCCGGCCCTCGGCCAGCGCTTCGACGCACTGGCCGCCGAACTCCGATTGCGCCGGCGAGGCCGCGGCGAGGGCGCCGGCGGACAGTGCTGACGACAATACGGCGGCCGCGTAGAGAAGGGCGAACCGGGCGGTTCGCCGCGGGCGGAGGCTCAGTTCAGTGACGGCGTGCGGTGTCATGCGGTGCTCCCCGAACATGCTCTAGGTATATATAGGCCGATTCACAGCCGAAGTCGATGTGTGTCAGGTGTCGCGCGGTACGCAGGGCGTGCCGCGCGCGCATTCGAGTGCGTTGCGGTCCCAGTCTGCGGTGACAGCGGCCGCTTCATAGGTACTTTGCAGGAAGTCGAGCAGGGCGGCTTCCGGATCTGCCGCAGTGCGGACAAGGTCGTAGGGGAGCAGGAACTCGCCCAGCGCCTCGCTGAAGAAGGCGCCGGCGGGCTGCACCGCGAACTGCCGGAAGCCGGCGGCTGCGGGGTAGGTGTAGGAATAGAACGCGGGGAAGTCGGTGCCGTTGCCGCCGGGCCAGAATCCGGCGCTGCTGACCTCGTGCGAATAGGCTTCGCGCATCACTTCGGGCGCGACTCCCGGAGCGGTGCCGGAAAAGGGCGGGGCGCGGCGGCCGGAGAAGCGGGTGACCGCCAGGTCGAAGCTGCCCCAGAAGAAATGCACGGGGCTGCACTTGCCTAAAAAGCCGGTACGAAACTTTTTCAGCACGCGGTCGGTTTGCAGCAGAACCTGCCAGAAGCGCCGGGCGTACACGGGATCGTAGTCCGCATGGGTCCGGTCCTGGCTGAAGGGGATTGCGCCGGCGATCTCGCAGGGCTTTTCGTTGATGGCGACCGCCACGCCCAGATCGGCGAGCGCCGCCATCAGCGCGGCGTAGAAGTCGGCGACGCTCTGCGGTTGCAGGGCAAGACGGCGCGTGCCGCCGTCGCTGACGGTGATGTCGAGCGCATGCTCGATGAAATCGAATTGCAGCTCGAAGGAGCGGGGTCCGTGCGCAATGGGAGACGTGGTGAGTCCCTTGGAGTTGACGTACAGGGGCACGTGCCAGCTGTGATTCAGCCAGGGGGTTTGCATCAGGCGGATCTTGCCGACGATTTGCGTCCATAGTTGCAGCGTGGCGCGGGTTTGCCGCCAGGCGCCGTACTCGAGTTCCGGCCAGAGCGCTGTCGATTGTTCAACCATCGCGGTCTCCTTTCTTCACTGCGCGGGTCCACCAGTTTCCGCCGTTTTGCAACGAGGCGCACTTCCTTTACGATGTCGCAGCCGAACCAATAACAGGATGTCCCTCATGCGCCGAGCAACCTACCTTGCGGGGGTTCTAGTATCAATGAGCTGTGCGGCCGGAGGGGCGCCGGCGAGCAGCGAGCCGGCGAGGCCCGTGGACCCCGCGGCGGCGGCGCGCTTCGCCGGTCTGGCGCTCAAGTGCCTGCACGCGGAGTATCCCAATCACATCAGTCATACTTTGGACAGCGATGCGGATGCGCTGCCCCCGCATGTACTCACGCCGGCGTTCTATGGCTGCTACGACTGGCACTCGGATGTTCACGGCCACTGGCTGCTGGTGCGCCTGGTGCGGCTGCTGCCGCACGCACCCTTTGCGCCGACGGCGCGGATCGAACTTGCCCGCAGCCTGACGGCGGCGAATATCGCCGGCGAAGTGGCTTATCTGCAGCGCGCGGACCGCGCGTCCTTCGAGCGGCCCTATGGGCTGGCCTGGCTGCTGCAATTGTCGGCGGAGCTGCGCAGCTGGGATGACCCGCAGGCGCGCGAGTGGGCGCAGGTGCTGCGGCCGCTCGAGACCGAGGCCGCTGCGCGGCTGAAGAGCTGGGTGCCCAAGCTGCACTACCCGATTCGCGTCGGCGAGCATGATCAAACCGCATTCTCGTTCGGTTTGGTCTGGGATTGGGCGGGAGTGGCCGGCGATACGCAGATGCGCAGCGTGTTGGCGGACGCTGCGCACCGGTTCTATGTCAAAGACCGTCATTGCCCGATCGAGTACGAGCCGTCCGGCGAGGACTTCCTGTCGCCCTGCCTGGCGGAGGCAGACTTCATGCGCAGGGTGCTCGGGCCTACCGAGTTCAGCCGTTGGTTGTCGGGCTTCTTGCCGGGGATTCCGCGGAAAGTAGGCGCCGCGTGGCTGCAGCCGGCCGTGGTGACGGATCGCGCCGACCCGAAACTCGCGCACATCGATGGCCTGAATTTGAGCCGTGCGTGGATGTTGAAGGGCATCGCCCAGGGACTCGAGCCGGGCGATGGCCGCATCGCGGTGCTGCTGGACTCTGCGGCACGCCATGGGGAGGCGGCGCTTCCCGCCGTGACGGGGGAGCACTACGAGGGTGGGCATTGGCTGGGAACGTATGCGGTGTATTTGACGAGCGGGGCGGGGGAGCAGCGCTCGATGGACGCGGTGCTCGATGCAGGCCGCGCCGGATTGCAGCGTCGCTGAATCACGGCCAGAGGCACGGCAAGAGGAGAGGCGGTTTCAACATGAGCGAGATCGTTCGCCGGGGCGAGTACAGCATCACGACGGATAGGCGTGACTTGGACGGGTCAGATCGATCCTGATCGCTTGAGCGCGCGGTAACGATTCACGAGTTCCACGCCCAGGCGGCGGGGTTCGCAATCGATGGTGCGTATCCCATTGTTTGCGAGCCGCTTGAGCAGCCGATCGCGCGCGTGTGCGTATTCCAGCGCGGCCGCGCACTCGAGCGCGCTTTCCGGGTTGGTCAAGGCTTGTCCTTCGATCAGCGCCACTACCTCTTCGCGCAGGTTCGCCAGAATGACAATGTGCCGCGTGCGCAGCAGCGCGAGGGCGGCGCCAAGTTGCGGCGCGTCCTCATTGCGGCTGTTGGTGATCATTACGACCAACCCGCGTTTTCGCCTTTGCGATACGCATTCGGCCGCGATGTGTTCGTAATCGGAAAACGTCACCGTGGTCTGCACGTCGGCAAGAGCCGCCATCAAGGCGTTGAGCGTTTGCTTTCCCTTGCGCGGTGCGAAGCGCTTTTGTGCGCCGTCGGCGACGCCGAAAGTCATCGCGCCGACCGCGTCTCCGTGGCTCAAAGCGACGAACGCGAGCAACATCAGCGCATTCAGGCACTGATCGAAGTGCGTCGCGCCGATTCCACGCTGCGTATCATCGGCGCGCATGCGGCGGCCGCAGTCGAGCAATATGATGACATCCTGATCGCGTTCGTCCTGAAATTTGCGGACGATCGGCCGGTCATGTTTCTCCGTCGCTTTCCAGTCGATGTGACGGATCGGATCCCCGGCTTGATACTCGATCAACTGATCGAAGTCCGTGCCGGATCCGCGCCGCTGCACGGACTTCAGCCCCGTCGATTGGACGCGCCGGTCGCCCGCCAGCCAGGCAAACCGCGCCTGCTCCTGAAAGTTGGGGAACACCCGGCGCGACTCGCTCATCCCGATGCGAAAATCCAGATCCAGCAGGCCAAGACGCGAGCGCAGGCGAATCCCGCCGACGTCGAAACGCTGCATACCGCGCGCGGTCGGAGTCACTTCAACGTTCAGCAGTTCGCGCCGGCGCGGACCGGCATCGAAAGGGAGGGGCAATCGGGGCATCACGAGCGTGGGGTCGGCATACTCCTGATACTGGCCGAGTCGTCGCGTATCGCTCGCGTTATCGATGCTCACCTGCACGATGACCGGCACTCCGATGGCGAAGGCGTGGGGCAGATGACGGCGCATTTCCAGGGGCGCGCGGCGCCAATCCAGGACGCTCAGCAGCAGGTCGGCGCCACACACCGCCAACAGCAGCATACCGCCTGCCGAGGCGGCGACTTCGACGACGGTCGCAGCAGTCGATGTAAAGGCCAACGCAGTGCAGATCGCAGCGCCACCCGCGAAGAGCGCGATCAGCGGTCTCGATGGAATGACGGCGGTGAGCATACGACGGGCTTAGACGCGAGGTGCGGCGGTAGCCTCGAGAATGCCGCGCAGCAGATCGTCGATCCGGCGCCCGTCGAGCTGGGCGTCCGCGGACAGCACGATACGGTGGCGCATCACGCCGAGGGCCACCGACTTGATGTCGTCCGGAATCACGAATGAGCGTGCCTCCATCAGGGCGACCGCTTTGGCGGCCCGCACCAGTGCAATGGGGCCGCGTGAACCGGCACCCATCGCGATGCCGGGCCACTCGCGCGTGGCCCGGGCAATGCGTACCGCATAGTCGACCACCGCCTGATCGACATGCTGCCGGGCGGTAAGACTCTGCAGGGCGAGCACGGCCCTTTCGTTCAAGACGGGGGTCACGCCGGAAAGCGGAAGTTGATCCCCGTTTTGGCCCGTGGTGGTGCGCAGTACCACATCCACCTCTTCCGCCTCGCTCGGATAATTCATGACGATCTTCAGCAGGAAGCGGTCCAGCTGCGCCTCGGGCAGCGGATAGGTGCCCTCGGTTTCGACGGGATTCTGGGTCGCCAGCACCATGAAGGGCTTGGGCAAGTGCAGAGTTTGCCCCTCCAGGGTGACCTGGTATTCCTGCATGACCTCGAGCAGTGCGCTTTGCGTCTTGGCCGGCGCACGGTTGATTTCGTCGGCCAGCAGCAAATTCGTGAACACCGGGCCGCGCACGATGCGCAGCTCGCGCGTCGTGGTGTCGAGGACGGCGTGACCCGTGATGTCCGAGGGCATGAGATCGGGCGTGAATTGTATCCGCGCTACGTTCAAGGACATGGCCTGTGCCAGAGCGCGGACCAACAAAGTCTTGCCCAGGCCCGGCACGCCCTCGACCAGCACATGCCCCGAGACGCAGAGGGCGATGATGGTCTGGTCGACGACCGCAGTCTGCCCGACGAGCGCTCTGCCGACGCTTTCGCGCAGCTTCGCCAGCAGTTCGCCGGCCCGCAGTATCGTATTCGATTCATCATTCATGCTCGCGCACCTTGTTTTTAAGAATGACTCAATTGCCGCCGCACTTTCTCGAGCAACACGATTGCCGTCCGCTGCGATTCCGCGCCGCCGTCGGGATTTTCACTCAGCGCGTCGCGCAAGACGCCGGAGTCGAAACCTGTGCGCGCCGCCAATGCGCCGATGCGCTGCCCGGCGTCCATGCGTTCATAGAACGCGAGCCTGCGGCAGGCCCACTCGGTGAGCGCTTGGCGCTCGGCCCGGCGCAGGGACGCGAGGCGTCGAGTACGCCAGGCAAAGCGTGCCGTGGCGCGAATCTGCTCGGCGAGCGAGCGGCGCAGGGGCGGCGGCGACGCCGCGATGCGCCCGAAGCGCGGCAGGTTGCGCCAGATCGTCAATCCGATGGCAGCCAGAGCGCAGAGGATCGCGGCCGCCGCGAGACGCCACAGCAAGGCCGGCAGGCTTGCCGCGCTGATGGGATTGAGAATGTTCACGTGATCGCCGAGCCTCAAGGGAATCGAATCGAATACGATGCGCGCGTGGTCTGCGCGCAGTAAGCTTTTGTTGCCCATCAAACATTCGCACGCAATCACGGCGACACTACCCTTGCCGATATTGACGCGCAGCATCTGAAATCCATATCCGTTCGACAAAGACCAGGCGGGAGTGTGCAGGCTCGAGAACGCCACACGCATCGATCCTAGGCAGGCGCGAAGGCTCTTGCCAGTTTCGTGGCCCGCCAGATGTTCCGAGTAAGGTGCGCAGTCGCTATCCGGACCCGTCGCGCGCCGAGGAGTGCCGCGCACGCCATCCTCGTCGTTGGGTCCGGGCGACGCTCTGCCTATACCACTCCACTCCCGCAGCTTGGCATTGGATAGCAATGCACCGGGCGACACCAGCAGGCGACCGCCGCCCGCGACCCATTCTTCGAGCGCGTCGAGGTGCAGCGGAGTCCCGCGCAAATCGTCAACGAGCAACACACCGTCAGCCGAGGGCAGCGTCCGCAAGGTGGGAACTTGCGTCGTTTGGAGGGCGAATCTCTGCGCCAGTTTCTCGAATGTGTAGTAGCGATTGCGTACGGCCTCGCCCTGCGGGGGATTATCCACCGTGGCGTAGTCCCAATAGGTATGCATGGCAATCCAGACGGCCGCGGCCGCCAGGACCGCGGCCGCCAACAATGCCGACCAGCGCCTGCCGTTCACGGCGGCGGTCGATCGAAGTAAGTGGAAAATGCTCCGCAGAGCGGAAGGACTGCGTCGGGTGACACGGCCTCTCCGGCGTACACCACCCTTTGCCGGATCGCCACCAGGTCCGCGAAATAGCGGGCGCGGGCATCGTCGAGCGCACCTTTTACCGCTTTGAGCACCTCGCGCTCGGTGTGATGGGCGCTCAAGGTCACCCCGAAGCGGTGCACCGCAGATGAAAGCGACGCCCGGTACAAGAGCGACAGGGAGTCGCGCAGGCGTCCGGCGCGCAGAAGCTCCATCGCTGCAGCGCTGACGTCATCGGGCAGGGAGTCGGGGTGGATGTCGAGATCGAGCACCTGGCGCTCGCCAACGTCGGCTTGGGCCGCAACGGCGCGCGGTGCGCGTGATTTGAGCAGCCGGAGAATCCAAACTGCCGCCACGGCCACTCCTCCGGCGCCGACCACCCACAGCAACAATCCGCCGAACTGGCCGATATAGTCGAACAATCCGCTCAACCAACTAGGTGATGTAGGGGGAGGTTGCGGCTGGGACGGGTTGACCCAGCGCAGCGTACGGATTCTGGTTTGGCCGCCGAGGTTCGGGTCATGACCCAGATCCGCGACGGCGGCGTCGATTGTCGCCGGGGAAATAACGGTATACGGGAGCGGCCCTGGCTTGACGGCATCGGCGGCCGGCGCAACCGAGGATAGCGGACCGATCAGTGCGGCAAGCGCAAAGGCTTTAGCGCGCGAACGCACGACGAAATTCCTGTTCGATATCCCATGCCTCGAGCTCGACGCGCCGGTTCAGATACATCCCAAAGCCGGCAGCGACGTAAAACGGCTCGAGAAAACACACGATGGCCGCGTATTCAACGGTACTGACCCATGCGTGCGCGGGGCGCCCAAGCGAGCGCAGATCGCTCCAAGGGTCGGCATCCGTATGCGGCGCAAGCCAAACCTGCAGAAAATACATGCTGACGAACAAGGCGAACTCGGCCGCCCCGAAGGCCTGCGTGACGGCGCGCGCAACGCCGCGATGCCGCGCGGCGAGCTGAAGTATCCGCGCCCGTAATTCCCGCCCGCGGAGGCCCTCGAGCTGGACGATGGGTTGCGTGAAAGACCGGGATGCGGTCAACCGGCGCAGCGTGAGGGTGGCGGCCAGCCGGTGCCACCACACATCCGCACGTGCGCGCCACACCTCGAGCGGCGAGGTTGGCCGGCCGAACAGTGCGCGCGACAGCACGAACAAGATCGTCCGGTCGAGCCAGGGCTTGGAGGTCCAAATCAAGAGGATCGGCAACCATGGAACGGCGGCGCCGGTCGCGGCGAAGAGGCAGAACAGGGGGACCGCGACCGCGAGGTAGCAGGTGAACACCGGACGCAGCCAGGATTGCAGGAGCCGAATGCCCAGGTCGCAGCCCTCCCAAGTGCCGCGGGGCCGCCACACCACATCCGCTGCGTCATTTTGCATGGGGACGCCGCAAGAAGAAGCAAAGCACCAGAGCCCAGCAAAATCCGGCGCAAACGTACTTTGCGGTCGGGGTTACCCACGGAGCGGACGACCAGAACGCCTCGATGGCGGCCGCGATCACCAGCATGACCGCGGCGCCGAACACGATCAGGCTGGTTTCCCGGGCTGCGAGTTCCAGTGACGCGACCCGCGTCAGCCGTCCCGGCAATAGCACGGCTTGACCGATGCGCAGGCCGCCCGCTCCGCACAGTACGATCGCCGTCAATTCGAAGGCCGAATGCGTGGCAACGAAGGGAAAGAATGTGCCGCCGTAGCCCAGGGAAGCGACGTAACCGGCGATGCCGCCGCCGAACGCCCCGTTCGCCAGCAGGAAATACAAGGACCCCAAGCCGAACACCACTCCCGTGGCATAGCACTGGAAGGCGATGCCGATGTTGTTCTTGATGTAGAAGCCGAACATCAGCCAGTCGCTCGCGATGTCGCGCGGCCGGCCGATGGCCTGCGCCGCGGGACTGTACATCTGCTCGAACGCCGCGGCTGTATTGCGATCCACGATGGAGAGGATCAAGTCCGGGTTGAGGTAGGTTGCGACCGCGATCGCGATCGTCGGAATCATGAAAAGCGCCGCTGCGACCGCGATGTAGGCCCAGAGCCTGCGCACCCCGATTGGAAAATCCGCAAGCAATGCTCGAGCGACTCGCGCGAAGCCCGCATCGCTCTGGCGGTAGATGATTTGGTGCGCGCGTGAGGTGATCGAGGAGAGGCGTTCGATGACGTGCAGCGGAAAGCTGCGCGAGCGAGCGAGTGCCAGATGCTCACAGCATAGTCGATACAAGGCCAGGAATCGTTCGGGATCGAGGTGGCGTTGTTCGCGTCCGAGTTCGCTTTCGAGTTCGTTCCAGCTGGCCTGGTTCGCAGTCTGAAAATCGAATGGCGTCACGTCTGCACTGCCGAGTCTCGCGGGATCATGCGCCGCTGCCCGTGCTGCCAGCGCGCAATCCCGATCAAACGGGCCGCCACAGCCGAGTCCTTGGCGCCCGGCACCGCATCGGCGGCCAAAACCGCGATTTCCTCGGCGCGCTCGGGCGTCAATCGAGTCGCGCGCCAGCCGAACGCGGCGATGGCAGTCTGCTGACGGATGGTCAAGGGGACGCTCGGCGGCAGGGGCTCGCCGGGGCCGAAATCGCGTATCGGGGACGCCCGATCCCGATACACGACGAGCGTGCCGGCCGCCAGGTCGCCGAGCCGGCGGGCGTCCCGGCGCAACAGCATGGACACGATCGCGAAGCCATACAGGAGCGGCAGCATGTCCACCGCCCGCATCAAGTTGCGGATCAAGCAGCCCGCGGGGGTCAAGGGCAAGCCGTTGGCCATCATCACTTGAATACCCATTGCGCGCTTTCCCGGCGTGGCCGCGGCCGGCGTCAATTCAAAGATGATGGGATAAAGCCATAAAATCAGGAAAACGATGATCAGCAGCACACCTGTGCCCACACGGCCCCCGACACGGAGGGTTACGGCCAGGGTAGAAATGGTCGCGTAGCGTATCGAGGCGTCGATAAGAAAGGCCATGCATCGCACCGGAAAGCCGGCTGCGCGCATCGAAATCGCGATGCCCTCGGGCGTTTCCGCAGTGATGACCGTGTCGATAGTCGAGATCAAGCTTTGATGACGATGGTATCGGCGATGCGGTCGTGCACCGTTCGCCGCGATTCGCCGAATATCATCAGACTGTCGATCAAGGAGTAGAGGGAACCGAAGAGCGGAATGAGAGTCAGAAAAGTATTGCAGACATAGCGCAGAAAAAAGACTCGAAACAACGATACCGGTGATCCGTCCACGCGCACGACTTTGATGCCCAGCAGCTTCTTGCCGATCGTCTGACCATTCCGCGCCAACAATATGAGATCGATCGCGAGTACGACGAGCGCGCCGAGCAGGCCGACATAAAACCAACCGCCGGTTTTTGCGAGGTTGACCCAGACCGCCAGTGGGTTGCCGCGCGACTGTTGCGCAATCGTTGCGAAATTCGCGACGTAGGCCGGCGTGAACAATATGAAGCCGAACAGGCTATCGGCAATGACGGCCCCCAAGCGCGCCGGCCTGGATGCCAGTTCGTGCGCTTCGTCGCCAGCTACGTCTTTGACCTCACTCCTGGGCGGGGCGTATAGGTTGCTCGATTCCGTGGCCATATTCGCTCCTTGCGCTGATCGATTGCATATGATAACCCGGCCGCCCGAGGCGGTGGCAACCGGAATTGAAATCCTGTGCGCGACATCACAGCGGCCGGACGTGCAGCCTTCGACAGAATTGGGCCGCAGGCGCGCCGACCCTCTTAGGCTTCCAATATGGCGACGGTACTGCGAGCGATGAATCGCTGCGTGCACAATGACCCTTATGACTGGAAGTTATATCTTCGCGTCGCGAAGTGGTTGACAGATCGCAAACTATCTCTATCCTTCGCAACGGGCCATCCGCTCCCAACGGCGGACGCTCATCTGTAAGGATGGGAGTATATTTTGATGACACACATACCGCCGCCGGGCATCCGTCCGGCTGATGCCCGATTTTCATCGGGTCCGACCAAGAAACGTCCCGGCTGGAACCTCCAAGCCCTTGAAGGTGCGTTGCTCGGCCGCTCGCACCGCTCCAAAGGCAGGAAAGGCCAAGCTCAAAGAGGCGATCGACCGCACGCGCGCGATATTGGGTGTACCCGCCGATTTCAAGATTGCCATCGTGCCGGCATCCGACACCGGCGCCGTGGAAATGGCCCTGTGGTCCATGCTGGGCGTACGCCCGGTCGATGTGTTCGCCTGGGAAAGCTTCGGCGAAGAATGGGTCACCGATGCTGTCGAACAATTGAAACTTGTCGGATTGCCGTATTCATGTCGGCCGACCCTACGGCGTGCTGCCGGATCTGTCGCTTGCGCGTGAAACGGCCGACATCGTCTTCACGCAGAACGGAACGACCTCGGGTGCGAGGATTCCCAATTTCGACTGGATTCCGGCGAATCGCGAGGGCATCACCTTCAACGATGCGACCAGCGCGGCCTTCGCTCAGCCCATCGAGTGGCCGAAATGCGACGTGGTGACCTTTTCCTGGCAGAAAGTGCTGGGCGGGGAGGCGGCTCACGGCATGTTGGTGCTGTCGCCGCGTGCCGTAGCTCGATTGGAAAGTTACGTGCCGCCTCGGCCGCTGCCCAAGATCTTCCGCATGACCAAAAAAGGCAAACTGGATCGAGGAGCTGTTCGAAGGCGCAACCATCAACACGCCCTCGCTGCTCGCCGCCGAGGACTATCTCGATGCGCTCAAATGGGCCGAGGGCATCGGCGGTCTTGCGATGCTTGCAAGCACGTGCGAATGCCAATGCCTTGGTGTTGACTGAATGGGTGGCGCGGACGCCCTGGGTGGACTTCCTGGTATCCGATGCCGCGATCCGCAGCAACACCAGTGTTTGCCTCAAGGTGGTCGACGCACGAGTGACTTGCACTACCGGAAGCCGCACAGGCGGAGTTTGCCAAGAATCTGGCCGCGATCCTGGAGAAGGAAGGTGTGGCGCTCGACGCAGCCTCGTACCGGTCCGCACCTCCGGGTCTGCGCATCTGGTGTGGCGCCACAATCGAGCAAAGCGATGTGCAATCACTGACCCCGTGGCTCGACTGGGCATTTGCGACCTGCCTCGCACAACTCGATATCAACCGATAAGGACGTTTCGTGCCCAAGGTTCTCATTGCCGATGAGTTGAGCCCACGAGCCCTCGACATCTTTCGCAGCCGTGGAGTGGAGGTGGATGTGCGCGTCGGACTGAAGAAACCCGACCTGCTGAACATCATCGTCGAGCTACGAAGGCCTGGCGGTGCGTTCCGCGACCAAGGCGGACAAGGACGTCATTGCCGCGGCGACGAGACTCAAGGTCATCGGCCGCGCCGGCATCGGCGTCGACAACATCGACATTCCGTCGGCCACCGCTCGCGGCATCGTGGTCATGAATACGCCATTCGGCAACTCGATCACGACCGCCGAGCACGCCATTGCACTGTTGTTTGCCGCGGCTCGCCAGATCGCCGCGGCGGATGTCTCCACCCAGGCCGGGAAATGGGAAAAGAACCGCTTCATGGGGGTCGAGCTCTATGCCAAGACCCTGGGCCTGATCGGCTGCGGCAACATCGGTGCGCTGGTCGCCGAACGGGCGCTCGCGCTCAAAATGAAAGTGATCGCCTACGATCCCTTCCTCTCGCCGGAGCGCGCCGTCAAGCTCGGCGTGGAGAAAGTCGAGCTCGACGAATTGCTGTCGCGCGCCGACGCGATCTCACTGCACACGCCGTTGACCGACAAGACCAGGAACATCCTCTCGGCGGAGGCGCTCGCCAGGACCAAACGAGGCGTCATCATCGTGAATGCGGCCCGCGGCGGGCTCGTCGATGAGGCAGCCTTGCGCGCGGCGCTCGACAGCGGCCAGGTCGCCGCGGCGGGTTTCGATGTATTCGTCACCGAGCCGGCCAAACAGAGCGTGCTGTTCGGCGCGCCGAATTTCGTCGCAACGCCCCATCTCGGCGCCAGCACCAACGAGGCGCAGGAAAACGTCGCGTTGCAAGTCGCTGAGCAGATGTCGGATTACTTGCTGGCCGGCGCCGTCACCAATGCACTGAACATGGCCTCGATCAGTGCGGAGGAGGCGTCGCGTCTCAAGCCCTTCATCGGCCTCATCGAGAAGCTCGGTGCGTTTGCGGGTCAGATTGCCGACGACGGCCTCGAGGCGGTCGAGATCGAGTACGAAGGAGAGGTCGCGCACCTCAATACCCAACCCCTGACCGCGATCGCCTTGGCGTCCTTGATGAGGCCGCTGATGCCCGAGGTGAACATGGTATCCGCGCCCGCGGTGCTCAAGCAGAAAGGCACCCCGCTGACCGAATCCCGACGCGAGACTTCCCCGATCTACGGATCGCTGATCCGGATCAAGGTGCTCACCGGCGGGCGCTGGCGCACGCTCGCCGGTGTGGTCAACGCGGGAACCGCGAAGATCGTGGAAGTCAAAGGCATGCCGCTGGAAGCGGACTTCCATCCGGTGATGCTGCTCATCAACAATCTGGACAAGCCTGGTTTCATCGGCGCCCTGGGCACCATGTTGGGGGAAGCCAACATCAATATTGCGACTTTCCACTTGGGGCGCCAGGCCGCGGAGCAAGATGCCATTGCCATTGTGGGTGTCGATCAGGTCGTGCCCGACGCCATTCAGCAGAAGCTGCGCGCGTTACCGCACGTGCGCTATGTGAAGGTGCTCAAATTCTAGCGCAGCTCGCCAGCGTGCATTGACCTCCCAAAGGAAGTCCGATGAGCCTCGCATTTCAGCCATATCCTTTTTCCCGCCGTACCTACGCAAGTTCGCTACCCGCACTGCACAAAGGCGTCGAACGGGGAAGACGCCCAATCGTGGTAATCGGCGCGGGGCCAGTGGGCTATACCGCTGCGCTGGCCGTCGCTCAGCACGGGGTTCCGGTGGTGCTGATTGAGGCTGATGATTCCGTGTGTGTCGGTAGCCGAGCGATCTGTATCTCGCGACGGAGTCTGGAGATTCTCGAGCGCGTGGGCGCAGCGGATGAATTTCTGAGGGTGGGCTTGCCGTGGACAGGGGGGCGCAGCTTCTACCGCGACCAAGAGGTGCTGCATTTCAAAATGCCGCAGGACGAAAACCAGAAGCTGCCGCCCATGATCAACTTGGCGCAGTACCAGATGGAGCAGATCCTGCTCGATCGGGCGCGTCAAATGCCGGAATTGATTGATATCCGCTGGCAAACCAAAGTCACCGCGGTACATCCAAGCCATGAAATGGTGCGGCTGACAATGTCGACTCCTTTGGGCGATTATCAGCTCGAAGCCGATTGGGTGGTGGCGGCCGACGGCGGCCGCAGCTTTGTACGCGACGCTCTTGGCTTGACCCTGCAGGGTACGAGCTACGAGGGACGCTATGTGATCGTCGATATTTCGCTCGACAGTGAGCGCCCGACAGAGCGCCTGGCCTATTTCGATCCGCCGAGCAACCCCGGATCCACTGTTTTGGTACACAAGCAGCCAGGCAATGTATGGCGTATCGACTATCAGTTGCGCGACGGCGAGAACCCCGAGGAAGCCATCAAACTGGAGAACGTGGCGCCGCGGGTTGCCAGCTTGTTGAGCATGCTGGGTGAACGGGCACCGTGGTCGCCCATCTGGATCGGAATCTACAAAGCGAATGCACTGACGCTCGAAAGCTATAGGCACGGTCGCGTGCTGTTTGCCGGCGATGCGGCGCACTTGCTGCCGATCTTCGGCGTGCGAGGCGCCAATTCGGGCATCGATGATGCCGACAATCTTGCCTGGAAGCTGGCTCTGGTCGTTCGAGGCCTGGCGTCGCAGCGACTGCTCGACAGCTACTCCGATGAACGGGTGGCGGCTGCCCATGAGAACCTCCGCCATGGCACAAAAAGCACGGAGTTCATGGCGCCGCCGTCATTCGCATTCGACGTGATGCGCAGAGCCGTGCTGGGGCTCGCCATCAAGCACGACCGTGTGCGCTCGCTGATCAATCCGCGCCAAACCTCGGCGATTACGTATGGCGACTCGCCGCTCAATACCGGGCTCGATCAGTCGGCCGCGTTCGATGCGGGCCCGGTGCCCGGCGCCGTGCTTGCAGAGTGCCCGCTGACGATTGCGTGTGACATCTCGCGTCCTGAGCCCCGCCAAGCCTACCTGACCGATCTAGTAGCGTCTTGCTTCACTGTCTTGCATTTTTGTGAACGCAGCCACGTCTGCGCCGAAATGCGCGAACTGGAGCAGGCGATGAGCGCGCGCAAGCTGCCCTTTCGCGTCGTACCGCTCACACGCCGCCTCGACAGGGCTGGAGTCCCACTGCACGGGTGGGATCACACCGGCCGTTTATTTCCCATGTATGGAGCCAAGCCTGGCACGATGTATCTGGTGCGACCGGACGGCCACGTGCTCGCTCGGTGGTCTGAGGTGTCTATGACCGAATTAGCAGCCGCCATTGAACGGGTGCTGCACATTTAAGTTCATTGGGAGAAGCCGGTGATCGACAGCGACCTTGACGCCATCTACACCCATCTTTGCAAGACGATGACCGATCTCGGTGAGCCCAACGCGTTGTTGTTTCTCTCTCGATTCGCGCTATTGGCCATCGATCGACTGGATGACAGAGAAGCGGCAATGCAATTGATTGAGGCCGCCGCCGAGGGTGCAGCCATTTAGCCAGAGCTGCCCAAGTCCACATGACCGCACCACTTCGGATTGAACACTAGACGAAAAGTTCTGACGAGGAGGCCGATCTCGCCAGGGTTGGGCAGCGGTACTCGCCTTTGATGCCAGAAATGTCGTTAACCAGATCGACATCACTTGGCTTTAGCGTCAGCCGCGTACTGTATTAGGCCATTTATCGCCGGTTATGATTGTTATGCAGCCATATCTGGCCGCATAAACGAAACGAATCTTGACGGCGGGAACTGGGGTTCTATAATAGGGCATATATGGCCGCTTTAACGCGTCAATCGGCCATATAAGGACGCTTATGCGCATTTTGCCACTTCCTCTTCCGGTCGCCCGGGCTTTGCAAAAGCTGGCCAGGGACATCTCCCTTGCCCGGCGCCGCAGGCGGCTCTCCCAAGCTGCTCTTGCACAGCGAAGCGGCGTAAGTGAGCGTTCTGTTAGGCGACTTGAAAGCGGCGATCCTGGCTGCTCCCTTGAGCACCTGGCAAGAATTCTCCAGGTACTCGGTGAGATCGAACGACTCGAGCGGCTGATCGACACCGGCGCCGATACGCTCGGTCTTTTGCTCATGGACGAAGCTCTTCCTCGAAAGATTCGCCCGCGTAAATCCTCGGGGGCAACGTGACCTCCTCCTCTCGCACACTGACGCGATTCTGATTTCCGAAAGCGGCCGTTCGCTGCTCAGGGTCAACATTTGCCGGATGCCGGGCGCGCCGAGTTCCCCGCTGGTCCAAGGACCCAAGGCCTGTTTGCTATAGTCATTCACTTGCGTCGATCAACGTTCGATCCGGCTCCGCAACCTCGGGTGTTGCGAGGGGGAGTTCCTCATCTTGAATCACTTTTCTGTTGTCATACGGATCTGGTCTGTGTCGTTGGTGGCCTGCGCAGCAATTGTGGCTTTTTCATTTCTGCGCATGGATGTGCCGATCGCGCTGTACTTCTGGAACGTCGGTCATCTTCGCAGCCCTTTGAATGTGGCATTCGGAAGTGCCGTCATTTTGTCTGCGGAGTCGGCGGTGATCTTGTTCACGGTTCTTGCACGCTTGGTGAGAGGCCATATCTCGGTATTCGGAGAGACTTTGGCGATAGCCTGCCTAGTCTCGATGTGTGCCTACGTCGTTAACGATCACGTGCTGAAAGTATTTTTCGGAGTTCCAAATCCTGCGGATGTAGTGCACGGCGCCGCACATAACTTCAATTTCTGGATGGGCTCCGACAATAGCAGCTTTCCGTCCGGCCACATGGTTTTGGCAGGAGCGTTTGCGGGCGTTTTCATGAGGCTCCATAAAGCCAGCATCGGGCTTTTTTCCGCGCTGCTCCTGATTGCCGCTGGTTTATTGCTCGTTGGTGGACTGGCACTTTCTCAGCGATATAATCGCGGGAGCTTTTCTCGGCACGTCGGCAGGAATTCTGGCAGGGGAAGGGTGGGCTGCCCATTCAGCGCGCTAGTTGCTGTCTCACGCGCTTACCCGCGGCGGCGGCGGCGCCATGGCGGCAAACACCTATTCCAGTGTCCGCGGGAACGCGAGATTACCGGCGGTCGCGGGGGCCGGCCGGTTGAGGCAGGATGGGCGCGAGATTCGTGCTCGGTACCCATCCCGCGCGTCCGGCGGCGGTTCGAACCAGCACGAAGCCATCGTGCTCGGCGCCCGTGCTGACGATGCTCGCCTCGGGCAGAACAAAGAGCGTTTCCTCGATGATCGCGGGAGACACCCGGACCGGGGCCGTGTGGGTGACCACGACGGCCTCGTGCACGACGGGCCACAGAGTAACGCCATTGCCGATGGACACGCCGAGAAGCGAGAGTCCGAGAAAGGCCGCCACGGCAAATTTGCGCCGGTGCCGTGGGTAGAATCGCAGCCTGAGTACGCCGGTGCCGGCGATCAGAAGACCTAGGACCCCGAGCCATGCAAGCATTTTCGGTTCCACCATTCCGCTGATGCGTTCGAATTGACTGCGGGATTCCGGGGGGAGGCCGGAGGCTTCACGCACGTGGTTCAAGTTGGCCTCGATATCGGGATCGTTCGGGTCGAGTAGCTTCGCCCGCTCGTAGTTGAGCACTGCAAATCCCGGCTTGCCGGCGCGTGCGTAGGCATTGGCGAGGTTGTACAGAGTTGCCGCGGAATAACCTGCTGGCGCTTGGGCCGGCTGCGCCGGTGCTGCGCGGCTTGCGTATCCGAACACGCTGAGCGCGACGATCAAGAGGCCCCACTGGGCGTGGCGCATCATGGGGGTGCCGCCTCGACTGTGGTTTGCCGGTGAACGAGCTCGGTCCAGCGTTCGAAGTCGGCGCTCGTCAGGACATCTCCGGAATAGTTGGCTTCGTCCGCGAGGATGAAAATCTCACGGATATCTTCTTTATTGCCGCCTTCGAGGCGCGCGTCCAGCTCGTCCAGAGTAATGTGCTCTGGGGGGATGTCAGGCCACTGTGCGTTCAAGGTTTGCTGTAGGGCGGAGCGTGCGGCATTGAAGAATGCGGGTGCATCGCGCTTGGCGGCGGCGGCGGCCATGTGCTCCGACAGGGTGCGGATCATTTGCGATCTGACGCGTTCGCGCTCTCGGTGTACATCGAGCGCATTGCGTTCGCGGCGGCGCAGTGCAATCCACCCGCCGCCGAACAGCAGCGCGAGAACGGAGGGAATGGCGATGAATTGCGGCTGAAAATACGGCGGCACCAGGGAGTCGACGCGCGCTTCGGTCACGGCATGGTCGGGGCGCAGGCCGCTGTGCGATTCGCGGGCAGGCGCGGCTCCCGCCCCAGTTGGCGCTGCTGCCGATGCGGGCGGCGGTTCGTTGGCTGCGCTGTTCGCGGCGGGGGACACGGTGACGGGCAGGGGTGCGCTGTGAACCGTTTCGTACCGGTGCGTGGCGGGGTCGAAATAACTGAAGCTCAGCGGCGGAATGGTGAGAGCGCCGGGTTGCGAGGCGATGAGGGGCTGCTCGAAGGTTTTCTCGCCGCGGAAGCCGGTGGGATCGATGGAGCTGAAGGTGGCCTTGGGTTCGTAGGTCTTCCACTCCGAACCGGCTTCGAGCATGTTGCTGTCCACCCGGTCAAAATTTCCGCTGCCGGTGACGTGCATGCGCAGGGTGAGCGGGTCGCCCGCCGTATTCTTGGCGGACGAGACGTCGGCGCTGATCTTGAAAGTGCCGACTGCGCCGCTGAAATCGGCCGGCCGTCCCTGCGCCGGCAGAGGCAGTACTTTGATGGCGGCCTCGGGGCTGGAGACGTCGACGTTCTTCGGAACGGTGACGCCGAAGATATTCTGCAGGAAGGGGTCGCCCAGCAGATCGTCAATCATGGAGTCGGTCTGCGGATGGGTGCGGACCCGCACCGTCATCGGTGTTTGGAAGCTGAGCGAATAGGTGCCCGGCTTGACGGCCGCCAAGAGGCTGTGCCACGTGTACACCGTGAAGGCCTTGCCGTCGACGGACTTCGCAGTGTGCTCCGGTTGGCGCGAGAGATTGTTGAGGGTGAAGTCGGCGCTGTTGAGTTTCGGCAGGCCATTGATCGAGGCGACGAATCCATCGCGCATGCCGACCTGAATTTCCACCGGCACGCTTTCACCGACATAGATTTCGTGCTTGGGGATTTGCAGGTTCACGAAGGCCGAGCCGTCAGGTGTGAGATGCACACCGGAATTCGCTCCGCCCGGGGTGTAGGGCGTGAGACCGGGCGAGGCACCATTGTTGGACGAAGAGCCGCTGCCGTTGCCCGGAATCACTCGCAGCACCATGGGCGGGGAATGCGGCGACGGGCCGGGGATCGTAAATACACCGGGCTCCTCCGGCGTGACGCGGACGATGGTCGAGGTCGACTCGAGTGTCGCGCCGTTGATGATTTGAATCTGGCGCGATTGGCCGACGACACGGAATTCCAATCCGGAGACCACCGGCAGAGCCACCGATAATGTGCCGCTGCCGGAGGCCGTGATGGTCAGTTGCGCCGAATCGCCCATCTCGATTTGCGAGGGCTCGATGGCGGCGTCCACCGAGGGCGCGGCGGCCTCGACGGCGCCGGCGCAGACAACATAGACGGCGATGGCCGCCAGGATTCCGATATATCGGTGAGCGTGCGTTCTCATCACCAGTCTCTGACGGGTTTGTCCGGGGGCGAATCAGGCCCCTTGCGGGCGAACGGCATCCCCAGTGCGCGCCGTTCATCTCCTTTCTGCGAATCGAGCAATTGGCGCGCCTCCTCGGGGGTCATCTGCCCGGGAACACGCTGCGCATCGGCTTGATCGGCGCCGTCTTTGGGCTGCGGTTCGCCGGTGCCGGGGGCAGGCTTGGGTTGGCCGTTGCCGGGCTTGGACTGAGCGTCGCTCGGCGGCGGTTGTTGGTTCGGCGGTTGCTGACCCGGCTGATTGGGCTGCTGCTGATTCGGCGACGGTCCCTGGCCGGGGGGCTGCTGGGCAGGCGGTGGTTGCTGGCCCGGCTGCTGATTGGCAGGGGGTTGCTGCCCCGGTTGCTGCTTGGGAGGCGGCTGTTGGCCCGGCTGATTGGGTGGCTGTTGATTCTGCGGCGGCGAACCGGAGTTCGGCTGCTGGGGCGAGTTTTGATTTTGTGGGTCGTTTTTCTGGTTCGGATTTTGGTTTTGGTTCTTTCCCTGACCTTGACCCTGACCTTGCCCTTGCCCTTGCCCTTGATTTTGCGGCGGGTTTGGATTCTGTTTCAGTTCCGCGATCTTGCGCTTGACGAAGTTGCGGTTGTATTTACTGTCCGCGTCGTCGGGGCGCAGCTGCAGCGCGGTGTCATAGGCCTTGACGGCCTGATTCCAGGTTTGCAGGGTCTGCTCGCGGGAGCTTTTCTCGGTGCTCTGTCCGCTGCGGTACAGGGTGTTGCCGAGATTGTAGTAGGCGTCCTCTTGGTCGGCCAGGCGCTTCGCATCACCCGAGGGGGCGCGGTTGATCGAGTCCTGAAACGCCTGTGCGGCTTGGGCGAACTGGCCGGCCCGATAGGCGGCGGTGCCGACGTTGTATTGCAGTTCCGGTTTCTTCGGATCGCGTTTAGCGGCCGCGGCGTACTCATTTTCGGCGGTGACGAAATCGCCTTTCTTGAAGGCATCTTCCGCGCCGGTCGTGGAAGCGCGCAATGCATGGGTCGGCGCGAGCGACAGCAACACGATCAGGCCGGAAATTGTCGCTGCACCGGACGCCCCGGTCGGCGCGGAGGCCGCGGCGGGGTTGATCAAGGTTCGGGATGTGGAAACCGCATTGCGCCGCGCTGCGCTCACTCGCCGGCGGGTGCCGATGAGCAGACTGCAGAGGAGCAATCCGAGCGAGGCTGACAGCGGCCATTGATAGCGCTGGGTGTAGATTTTCTGGCGGCGCGAGGCGAGGTCATGCTTCAGAAGCGGGGCGAGGCCCACCTTGTAGATGGTCTCGAATCCCTCTCCCTCGGACCCCAGCGGGGCATACATCCCGCCGGTGGCCGCGGCAATGGCCTTCAGCGCCGCCTCATCGAGCCGCGATTTGACGAAGGCGCCGGAGTCGTCTTTCACGAACCCGCCGCCGGGGTTTCCCCTCAACGGAATGAGATCGCCCTGCGGCGTGCCCACGCCGATGGTGTAGATTTTAAGCCCGTCTTGCCGGGCCGCAGTCTGAGCCGCAACCAATGCGTCGCCCTCGAGGTCCTCACCGTCGGTGACCAGGATGAGTATTTTATCGCTGCCGGGGCGGCGGCGCAGCGCCTGCTGGGCCAGCTGAATGGCGCTGGTGATATTGGTGCCGCCGCGGGGAATGGTATTGACGTCGATGGCGCTTAAGGATTCGTGAAACGCGCCGTAGTCGAGGGTGATGGGGCATACCAGGAAGGCGTCGCCGGCAAAGGCCACCAGGCCCACGGCATCGCCGTCCAGCCGGTTGGTGAAGTCGTCGATGGCGAGTTTGGCGCGCGTGAGCCGATCGGGCTTCACGTCCGGCGTCGACATGCTGCGCGAGGTGTCCACCGCGAAGATGATGTCGTTGCCGCGGCGGTTGACTACTTCCCAGCGATATCCCACCAGCGGGCCGGCCAGCGCCACGAACAATGAGGCCAGCGCCGCCAACAGCAGTGCGCGCTGCACGCGGCGCCGCCCGACGGATACCGACTGAGTGAGCTGCACACGCAGGTGCGCCGACACGAAGCGCGCCAGCGCGGCGTGCTGGCGGGCATCGTAAATGCGCCACAACCAGAGCAGGCAGAGGCAGGCGATGAACCCGCCGGGCAACCATCCGGGATGGCCGAACGTCACGGTAATCTCCGAAAGCGCGTGTGCTGCAGCAGCAAACCGAAACACATCAGAGCCACCGCGGGGATCAGCGCCCAGGAATAGAGCTCTTCCTGGTGCTCGAACTTCTTCACGGTGCGCGCGGTGGTTTCCAGGCGATTGATCTGCTCGTAGATCTTCTCCAAGGAATCGGTGTCGGTGGCGCGGTAGAACGTGCCGCCGGTTTCCTGGGCGATGGTCTGCAGCGTCTTCTCGTCCACGTCCACCTTGTCCATGATCAAGTGCACGTTGCCGGCCTCGTCCCTCACGGGGATGGGGGCCATGCCGCGCACGCCGACGCCGATGGTGTAGATCTTCACGCCGAGCGCCTTGGCGGCTTCGGCCGCGGCCAGGGGTGATATCTTGCCGGTGTTGTTCATGCCGTCGGTGAGCAGGATGACGACCTTGGATTTGGCGGTCGTCGTGCGCAGGCGGTTGACGGCGGCGGCAATCGCCGACCCGATGGCGGTGCCGTCGTCGCCGGCGGCGGCGGTGCTGACGCGTTCGAGATTCTGCTGCAGCCAATCATGATCGAGAGTGAGCGGGCTGACCAAGTAGGGGCCGGCCGCGAAGGCGATGAGACCGATGCGATCGTCCGGCCGCTCATCGATGAACTTCGACACCACGGACTTGACCACCTCGATGCGGTTCACCCGCCGGTCATCGACGAGAAAGTCCAGTGCCTGCATGGAGCCGGACACATCGAGCGCGAGCACGATGTCGATGCCGTTGGCGGTCACCGTGGTGTTGCTGTGGCTGCGCTGCGGCCGTGCCAATCCGACGATCATGAGGGCGCCGGCGAGCAGGGGGAACAGCCACAGCCAGTTTCCCGCCCGGGTGCGGCCGCTGCGCGCGACTTCCCGGGCAAGGCCCACGTCCGAGAACTCGACGGCCGCGACCGGGCCGCGCCGCCCGCGCAACAGCATCACCACGGGCAGCAGCGCCAGAAGCCACAGCCACTCAGGTTGAAGGAAGCGAATCACGGGCCTCCTTGATGCGGGCCGGCGGGGCCTCGCGCGTGTGTGCCGCCGGCGGTGGTTTGGATGATTCGGTCACGAAGCTGCGCGCGCTGCGGTGCAGGGACTCCAAGATCTGCCGGGACAGGGACACGCCGGCGAATTTGGCCAGATCGCATTGGTTGAGGAACTCGGCCAGCAAGTTGCGATGCGCGGCCAGCGCTGCGTTCGAGGTTTCCAGCAGGTCGCGCAGAAACTCCTCGGTGGTGCGATGAGTGGCAGTGACCATGAACTGCACTTCGATGTACTGGCGCACGATGTCCGAAACGGCGATGGAGAATTCGCGTGCGCTCGCGGGATCCAAGAGCCGGCGGATCTCCTCGAGACGCTGCAGCGCCACCTCGAAGGGCAGCAGAACTCGCGGCCTGCTGCGGCGGCGGTGCCGGCGCCAGGCGGCATAGCCACCGAGGATGAGCAGCGCCGCTGCCGCCAGCAGCGCCGGCAGCAGCCAGGCCGGCAGCATGCCTTTGGGGCCGCGGATGTCGCGAATGTCCTCGCCGGGCGCCGGTGCAGCTGCGGACACAGACCCGGGCGCAGTCGCAGGCGCGGGTGCTGACCCAGAGCCAGAATTAGAGGCAGGCGCCGATGGGGATACACGTGCCGGTGTGCCCGCAGGCGAGAACGTAGGCCCCGGTGCACGGGCAGGCGCGGGGGGAGAATAAATCTCGGGCGTCGAGGGGGCCAGAGTCACGGGCGCAGAAGCGGGGTCAGACGCGGACGCAGGCGCCGCCGCCGGCACGGATCCGGCCGCCGTGTCCGCCTTTGTCTCGGCGAAACACGGGGTCCCCGCAAACACCGCCAGGAGGCTGATGGCCGCGGCGGCGCTCGCAGGGGAGGCGCGATTGCTCATGCGGTCACTCATACGCGGCGGCGTTCACGGGTTTTGAAGAAGCGCTGCAGGGCGGGCATGTAGGGGGAGTCGGTCTTCAGCTCCAGGGTGTCGACGCCCTCGGAGCGGAAGTCGTTCACCATGCGCCGCGCACGCTCGACGGCCAATTCGCTGAAGCGTTTGCGCACGGCGGCATTGGCGGTGTCGAGTTCGATGACTTCTCCGGTTTCCGCATCCTCGAGGGCGAGAACGCCGACATTGGGAAGTTCCTTCTCGCGCGGGTCTTCGACCTGGACGGCGATCAGATCGTGGCGCCGGTTGGTTTGGCGCATGGCGCGGCGCAGGTCGGTGCGCGTTTGCAGGGGATCGCCGGGCGATTGGAAATCGGAAATCAGGAACACGATGGCGCGCCGGTGCAGGACGTGATTGGCGACATCGAGCGCCTTCACGCTGTCGGTGCCGCGGCCCTCGGGCGTGTGGTAGAGAATGTCCCGCACGACGCGCAGCACATGGCGCCGGCCTTTCTTGGGCGGCAGGTAGCGCTCGACCCGGTCGGTGTACAGCAGCAGCCCGACCTTGTCGCTGTTGCGGATGGCCGAGAAGGCCAGGACGCTGGCGAGCTCCGCGGCCAGATCGCGCTTGCTCATGGCGGCCGAGCCGAAATTTCCCGACGCGCTGATGTCCACCAGCAAGAGAATCGTCAGCTCGCGCTCCTCGGTGAACTTCTTGACGAAGGGGCGGCCGGCGCGCGCCGTGACATTCCAGTCGATGGTGCGCACCTCATCGCCGGGGCTGTATTCGCGCACTTCGTCGAAGTCCATGCCGCGGCCCTTGAACACCGAATGGTATTCGCCGGCGAGACTGTCGTTGACCATGCGGCGAGTGCGGATCTCCAGTTGCCGCATACCGCTCATGATGGTTTTGGTGGATTTGGTGGTATCCGCCGGCATGGGTGTCAGGGCACGGGGAGGGCGTCGAGAATCTTCTGTACCACGTCCTCGGAGGTGATGTTCTCCGCCTCGGCCTCGTACGTCACGGTGACACGATGACGCAGCACGTCCATGGCGATGCTCTTGACGTCCTGCGGAGTCACGTAGTGGCGGCCGTTCAAAAAGGCGATGGCGCGCGCGGCCAGCGTCAGGTTGATGGTGGCGCGCGGCGAGGCGCCGGTTTGGATGTAGCCGTTGAGCTTCAAGGCGGCGGCGATGGGCGGCCGCGTCGCCAGCACCAGGTCGACGATGTAGTCTCTGATCTTGTCGTCCACGTACAGAGTGTTCACGACATGGCGGGCATTCAAGATCTGCTGAGCGGAGACGACGGGGCGGACGGTCGGCAAGGCTTCCGAGGTCGCCATCGCGTCCAGGATGGCGCGCTCTTCGGCGCGGTTGGGGTAGTTGACCACCACCTTCATCATGAACCGGTCGATCTGCGCTTCGGGGAGCGGATAGGTGCCCTCCTGTTCCAGCGGGTTCTGCGTGGCCAGCACCAGAAAGGGATTGGGCAGCGGATAGGTTTCATCGCCGATGGTGACCTGGCGCTCCTGCATGGCCTCCAGCAGCGCGCTCTGCACCTTCGCCGGCGCGCGATTGATCTCGTCCGCCAGAATGAGATTGCTGAATATCGGCCCATGCTTGGTGCGAAAGGCGCCGTCCTGCGGGTTGTAGATCATGGTGCCGACGATGTCGGCCGGCAGCATGTCGGGCGTGAATTGCAGGCGCTTGAAATTGACCGCGACGCCGTTGGCCAGGGTTTTGAGGGCCAGGGTCTTGGCCAGGCCGGGCACGCCTTCGAGCAAGCACGTGGCCGTTGGTGAGCAGCGCGACCAGGAGCCGGTCGAGCAGATGCTTCTGGCCGACGATGACGCGTGCCATTTCGGTTTGCAGGGGGGCAATCCAGGTCGAATTATCCAGCACGGTTTCGCGCGCGGCGCGTAAGGCGGCGTCCGCTTCGACCACCAGGGGGCGCATTTCGGGCACCGCCGCAACTTTTTGATTCATCAGCCTTAAGTCCTCTTTGACAGATTGCATCGACCGCACTGGATCGGCGATTCCTTGGAGCTTAAGGGTCGCCGGAGGTTCCCTTGGGGGCGCGGCGGCGCCCCCACAGGAGAAACCCTGGTGAGGCTACCTCAGTCGGCGCCGCGATTCCCGAGATTCCCGACTTCCTTGTTCGGGTTGATCAGGTATTTCTGGCCGGTGGCGGTTTTGACATAAACAGCGATGGTGTCAAGGTCCAGCGCTTGCCGGAGCGATAGCTCGCCGGCATAGCTGCTGGCGAAGGTGGTTTTCAGCTCCGCCGCGACGCGCTGCTTGAGCTTTTGCGTGGCGATAGGCCCGATCTTTTGCAAGAAAGGGGTGACCAGCCAGCCGCAGACCCCCCAGGCAAGACCGATGTTGCGGCTGATTTCAATCGGGCCCGGGCCCAGCGCTCCGTAGACGTAGACCTGCTTGTGAGTCGCCGAGCCGTAGCGGCTGTACTGGGTGGTTTTTCGGTTGAGAGCCACCTCCATGCCCGTCAGAATCTGGCCGGCGAGCTTGCCGCCGCCGATGGCATCGAAGGCGAGGGTCGCGCCGGTGGCGGCCAATGCCTCGATGAGATCCTGCATGAAACCGGGCGCACTGGAATTGCACACCCGGGCGGCACCCATGCCGCGCAGCAGTTCGACCTGGGCGTCGCTGCGCACGATGTTGACCAGAGCAATGCCGTCCTGGGCGCAAATGCGATTGAGCATCCGGCCCAAGTTGGAGGCGGCTGCGGTGTGCACCAGTGCGGTGTGCCCTTCGCGGCGCATGGTTTCGACCATGCCGAGCGCGGTGAGCGGGTTGACGAAGGCCGATGCGCCGTCGGCCGGCGTCGCTCCTGCCGGCAGTACCAGACATTGCTCGTGCGGTACGCAGCGATATTGCGAGTACATGGCACCGCCCAGCGCGGCGACGGTTTTGCCGAGCAGCGCCTGCGCGGCCGCGGAGGAACCGGCTTCGACGACGATGCCTGCGCCTTCATTGCCCACCGGCATGGATTGGCCGAAGCGGGCGGCCATGCCTCGCAGTGCGGCCTCGGGAATGCGGGCGGCGACTCGAGGATCCTCGGGGGTACCGCGCCGGGTCGCCTTGCTCATGTCGGCCCCGGCAAAGAGCAGGCCCAGATCGGATGGATTGAGGGGTGCCGCCTCGATGCGGACCAGCACCTCGTTGGCCGTCGGGACGGGGGTGGGCACGCGGGCCAGCGAGAGCTCGAGATCGCCGCTGCCGTCGACGAGCGAGCGTAGTTGCAGTCCGGTGCGGGAGTCGGCTGTGTTCATGATGAGTGCCATGCCTAAGGAATGAGGAGTGGGAGTAATGCTACGCCACTTGTGCGGCGGCGGGTGCCCGCGGGCTGACGCCCCCGTGGGCTGCCGTCCGGATACTGGCATGGCCATCGCGGTGGCCGCATAGGCTAAGATGCCGGCCATGAAAATGGCATCATGGGGGACGACGGCTCTCGCCGTCGCAGCGTTGGCCGGGACGGCGTTCGGGACGGCGAGCGGCGCGCCGCCTGTTGAGCAGCCGATGCTGCGGGAAATCGCGGGAGCGCCCGATCCGGCGCAGCTGCAGGCCACGGTTCAGGCGTTGGTCGGATTCGGCACGCGACACACGCTGTCGGACACGGCATCGCCGAAGCGGGGCATCGGCGCGGCGCGGCGCTGGGCGCAGGCTCGATTCGAGAAGATCGGGCGCGACTGCGGCGGGTGTCTCGCCATCGTGACGCCGGCGCAGACGGTGACCGGCACGCGAGTGCCGAAGCCCGCCGAAATCGTCGACGTCGTAGCCATTCAGAAAGGCACGACCGATCCCGACCGGGTCATCGTGCTGACCGGGCACATCGATTCGCGCGTCACCGATATCATGAACGCGACCGCCGATGCGCCGGGCGCCGACGACGATGCGTCGGGGGTGGCGGCGGTGATCGAGGCCGCGCGGATTTTGAGCCGGTACAAGTTTCCGGCGACCCTTGTGTACGGCGTACTGTCGGGCGAGGAGCAGGGGCTGTATGGGGGCAAGGTGCTTGCCGACTATGCCAAGGCCCAGGGATGGCGGGTGGAGGCGGATCTGAACAACGACATCGTCGGCGCCACCCACGGGCAGAACGGGGTGGTGAACAATACGCGCCTGCGTTTGTTCTCCGAGGGCACGCGCGACACGGAGAGCGCCGCCGACGCCAAGCAGCGGCGCTTCGAGGGCGGCGAGAACGATTCGGCCTCGCGCAACGTGGCGCGCTATGCCAAAGCCGTGGCGGAACGATACATTCCCAACTGGACGGTGGCGCTGGTGTATCGGCTGGACCGCTTCGGCCGCGGCGGCGATCACTCGGCGTTCAACGCGCTCGGGTTTCCGGCGGTGCGCTTTACTGAAAATGCCGAGGACTATCGGCATCAGCATCAGGATTTGCGCACCGAGGGCGGCGTGGAGTACGGCGACACCCTGGCGCATGTGGACTTTCCCTATTTAGCCAAGGTGACGGCGACCAATGCGCTCGCTGCGGCGTCGATGGCCTCGGCGCCGCCGCCGCCCACGGACGTCAAGATCGCAGGGGCGGTCACGCCGGATACGAAGCTGTCGTGGACGGCCTCGCCGGGCTCGCCGGCGGCGGCCTATCGCGTCTTCTGGCGCGACACGACCGAGCCGGCCTGGACGCACTGGCGCGATGCCGGCAGTGCGGACAGCCTGACCTTGACAAATATCGCCATCGACGATTTCGCGTTCGGCGTGGCCAGTGTTTCGGCGGACGGCTTCGAGAGTCCGGTGGTCTTCCCGGGGGCAGCGGGAGCCTTCTGGCCGCATTGAATGCCGGCGCGCGTGTTCTGCGGCTGGTTCGTGGTGGCCGATGGGACGACCATCGGCAGTCAACCTGCCCGAACCGATTAAATTCTAGTCAGCAGTTGATCAATCAAATCACTCACCTCACGCTGCCGCAGTGCCCTCCCCTCACGTTGCGCGGGTTCGTCGCTCTCGCCCAGTTCGAATTTCGCCACTGCGACCGGCCCATCTTTCCGATACCCCTCGGTTTGGTCCTCGTGTGCGAAGCGCCGACGCAATATCTCAATCGCTTTTTGGATTACAGGCCCATGTTGTCCCGAACGTGCCGTACGAAACGCCACCGCCGCGACATCCAACCCATTCGGTGCATGCTCGAGACAGTAAATGAGATCATGAGCATCCTTTCGTTCGTTACGTTCTTCAAATGCAAACGCCTTCAGGCAGGTAAAGCTCACCAAATTGGCGTATTTGACGGTTTCGGTAACGATCCCGTTATTGCCCAGAAGCTCAGCCGTTATCTCAATCCGTTCGTAGAGATCAAAGACGATGCAGGAGTGCGGAATATTAAGCGCTGAAATCGCCTTCTCAGTCGGCAACACCTGAACCCGGCCGCCGGTGAGTTCAGGGCTGTCCGCCAGCAATTCCAGTATCACGATCGCCCCGCTTTCCATGCGCGTCTTCCATCGCCAGGATAGCTTTTGTCCTTGGTCGTTCTCCGCGCGCTCAAAACCCATCTTGCGAAGGTTCTGTTCGAGCGTTCGATACGCATCAACGTCAGCGAGGATCTGCAGATCAATAACTATGTCCACGTCCAAAGTGCCCGCGTGCGCCGGCACCGCAGGTGGCCGTGCTCTCACCAAATAGAGCGGAGTGAGGCCGCCGACTAAATACACCGAATTCTTCCACGGCCCCAAACCGCGAAGCAGCGTGATCAAGACGCGCTCGAAGTCGACAGTCGACCGGCCCCTGTAGCCATCCAGTGTCGCAGGCTTAGTCATCAGAAGCCGATCCGTTCTCGTCTCAGGTGCTCGGCCATTTCTCGGGAGCGACCCTCGCTTCGCTGCAGATCGAGATAGACCTGAATTGGATTTGACCACGAGAGACCGCCCGCTTGCTCGCTAAACAAGAATTCCCCGGACGATTTCGCATCGATAATGGCGAGATTGGCTCCTTCGTCAACCGAGCGCGCCTGCAGCGCAGCGATCGCCGCTTCGGTGTCGGTACTAACCAAAGCTCGCATGCGGACTTGAGGGACAGTCGTGATAAACGGCGCATAGTGTTGTGCGCCAGCTTCGTAGCTAATGGCGTAGACAACGCGGTGTGCTGACAAAGCGTGTCCAAAGGGAAGCAAATTGTTCGTCTTGAGCGAGGGGACAAAATAACGACGCAGCACCGGAGCGCGCTTGACTGCGAGGTGCTTGACCCAATAGTCCAGAAGGGCTCCGGGTTGCGTCACGTGCCGCTCTTTATGAGGTCCCTGCCCGCGGGACTCAACAAACTCGAGCCGCTCCAATTCCATCAAGACTTGCGATACGGTTGTCGGCGATGTCTCCGCTTTTCTAGCGAGATCTTCGCCACCCACCCACTCTCGATATTGATGCAACAGTGCATGCAAGACCTGAGCGCGCGCGCCGGAGACGAGGGGCCCAATGGACTTGGGCAATCCTTGGGGAGGCGGCTTGTCGATGAAAATGTAGGCGCCGGGGGCCGGCAAATACAAACTTCCGCCGCTGTCGAAGTAGCCGATGTGCTCTTCCTTCAGCAGGTCCTTGGCGCCCGGCGAGATGGAATCGGCGACGAGTACCGACACCATGGCGTCGGCCTCGTGAATGAGCGACTTACTGGGCGGCCGAAGACGCCAGAGAATTTCGCGGACGTCCCGAGGGTACAAACCGTTCTTTGCTTCAATTTGTAGCGTGACAAGTTTGCCCTTGATGTGGAGATCAACTTGGGTGCCGCGTACACCGTTCCAACGAGGAGAACCCACACTTATATTGGGTAACCCGCGGACAGTCTCAACGAGTTGGTGAACGAGCCGTTGCTCGGGGCTGGTGGTATCGAGCATAGTAAAACGCGTATATTTGCTGGGCAGCAAATATACCGATTATCAGCATATTTATCAATATTTGCTGTTCAGCAAATATCCCCTGTGAACCGGTCAATATCACTGGGCCGAGGTAGTAGCTGCATCCAATCGGCCCGCGAGACGCATCTTTAAGCGTACCGTCATCGGATTCGCGAGGAGAGTGCAATGCAGAATATCGGACCCTATCTGGTGGGAGCCGCCTTTTGGATATTCATCGGCGCGGCGGCTGTCGCCGCCATCATTACCGATTACAAGCGGCGGCGCGCCGGGGTCGACGTGCTGCGCATGGCCGTGGAGAAGGGACTGCAGCTCGATCCGGCGCTGATCGAGAGATTGACCTCCAGCGGGCATCACAAGGGGGAGGAGGTGGAGCCGGTGTATGTCAAGCTGGGCGGCATCATCTGCGTGGCGTCCGGGGTGGGCATCAGCCTGCTGGCCTTTTTCGTGAGTCAGGTCCGTCCCATCGCGTTCTATCCGATTTTGGGCGGGGGAGTGGTGGTGATCTGCGTGGGCATCGGCCTGATCATCGGCGCGAAGGCGCTCGCCGAGGCACGCCGGCGCGCGCCGTCGTGCAATGCCGCGCCGTGATTCGCACGCCGCCGAGCCGCAAGCTCGGCGAAGCCGCTGAAGCCGCCGTCGTGGCGCTGGCCATGAACGGCGATGACGCTGCCTACGGCGAATTAGTGCGGCGCAGACAGGCCGCCATCAGGCAGCTATTTCGCCGCCTGACTCGGGACGCGGCGCTGGCGGATGACCTTGCGCAGCAGACTTTCGTGCATGCCTGGAAGTCGATTCGCACCTTGCGATCGCCGGCCGCGTTCGGCGCGTGGCTGCGCAAACTGGCGGTGAATTGCTGGCTGCAGCGGGCGCGTCTCAAGCGGCATGAAGTGCTGCTCGGCGATGAGGCGCTTGGCGGCGAAGAGGCGTTTGCAAATGGGCCGCTTGCTTCGACAGCGGGCGCGGATCAAGCCGCGGTGGAGGGGTCGGTGACGGCACGAATGGATCTGGACGCCGCGCTCGCGGCGCTGCCGCCGGACGCGAGACTGTGCGTCGTGCTCGCGTATAGTGAGGGCATGAGTCACGCCGAGATCAGCGAGAGCACCGCAATGGCGCTCGGCACGGTCAAATCGCACATCGCGCGCGGCGCTGCCCGCCTGCGCGAATTGCTGCAGGGCTATGGTGACCCGCATGTCCGATGAGACTCGCATGTCCGATGAATTGGATCCGCATCTCCTCAGGGCCTTTGCGCAGGCGCGCGCGCCGCGGGCCGGCGATGAGTTCATGCTGAGCGTGCTGCAGAAAATCGAGCGGGCGCGGCGGGCGCGGATGTGGCGCTGGGGGGTCGCAGCGGCGGCCCTGGTGGTCGTCGCGGTGCTGAATATGCCGCTGATGCTGCAGGTGACGGCCGGCGCGGTGCGCTTCTTCGGCGATTTCTCGCCCGCGGATATGCAGATACTGATCAGCCCTGCGGGGTGGGCCGTGTCCATGCTGGTCGGCGGCGGGGTCTTGTTCTTGATGCGGCCGTCACGCCATTGAGGTGCGTGCGCGGATGACGGGCCAGCGTCATGGCGTCGCCAGGGTGATCTCGAAGTTAGGCATGGGTTCGCGGACTCGGGCCGCAGAGTGGGTGCGCGAGGGGCGAGTGCGCGTCAATGGACGCGTGACCCTGGACCCGGAATGTCCGGTGCGGCAGGGAGTGGACCGCATCGACATCGATGGCCGGGAGTGCGCGCCGGCGGCGCGAATCGTGCTGATGCTGAACAAGCCGCGCGGTTTGATAACGACGGCGCAGGACGAGAAGGGACGCGCGACGGTGTACAGCTGTCTTGCCGATGCGGACCTGCCGTGGGTGGCGCCGGTCGGACGATTGGACAAGGCCAGCGAGGGACTGCTGTTGTTCAGCAACGATCCCTCGTGGGCGGCGCGCATCACCGACCCGGAGTCCGGGCCGCCGAAGACCTATCACGTGCAGGTCAATCGACTGGCCGAGGCGGACTTGCTGGCGCGGATCGAGCAGGGTGCCGTGGTGGATGGGGAGCCGCTGGCGGTCCGGTCCGTCCGCGCCCTGCGCAGCGGCGACAAGAATGCCTGGCTGGAAATCGTGCTCGATGAGGGGCGCAATCGGCACATACGCCGGTTGCTGGAGGCCTTCGATGTGTCCGTGTTGCGGCTGGTGCGCGTCGCCATTGGTCCGCTGTCGCTGGGTGCATTGGCCAAGGGGCAGTGGCGGAGGCTCGGGCAGACGGAAATCGATTCGCTGTGATTGAATCCGGGACGCGAGGCGGCGTGGAAACACTATCCTTCGTCAACGCCGAACTCTCAAAACGCGGCCGGATAGGCTCCGCCATCGAGCAGCAGGTTCTGGCCGGTGATGTAGGAGGCGTGGGCGCTGCACAGGAAGGCGCAGATTTGTCCGAACTCCGCGGGAGTGCCGAAACGCCGGGCGGGTATCTCCGCGATGGCCTGCGCCACCAGCTCCGACTCCGGCTTGCCGGTTTTCTGGGCGGCGGCGGCGAAGCCGTCGCGCAGGCGCCGAGTGTTGAAACTCCCCGGCAGCAGATTGTTGATGGTGACGTTGTTGGCGGCGACGGTGCGGGCGACTCCGGCCACGAAGGCGGTGAGGCCGGCGCGCGCGCCGCTCGACAGGTCCAGTCCCGCGAGCGGCATCTTGACGCTGATGGAGGTGATGTTCACGATTCGGCCGAACTCGCGTGTGGCCATGGAATCGATGACCTTTTGAATGAGCTCGATGGGCGTCACCATGTTCATGGTGACGCCGGTCAGGATGGCCTGGCGATCCAGCTGGCGAAAGTCGCGGAAGGGCGGTCCGCCGTTGTTGTTGATGAGTATGTCGGGAGCCGGGCAGGCCGCGAGCAGCGCGGCCTGGCCCTCGGCCGTGGACACGTCGGCCGCCACCGGCGTCACCGTGACGCCGGTGGCGCGGCGGATGTCCTCTGCCGTCTGCTCGAGCAGCGCGGGGTTGCGTCCATTGACGATCAAAGACACGCCGGCCTCGGCGAGCGCCAGTGCGCAGGCCTTGCCCAGACCCTGACTCGATGCACAGACGATGGCCGTCCGACCGCGAATTCCCAAATCCATGCGTTCTCCTCGCCGCGGGCCGTTGTCAGATTTACAATTCGGCGCGCGTGTATGCAATGAATGTGAATCTCATCATATAGCCGGTATACCCTAGCGGTACAGGCAAACGACGGAGTGACCATGACGATCCAGAGAATTCAGACCGGCCCGCGCATGTCGCAGGCCGTGATCCACAATAAGACGGTCTACTTGGCGGGGCAGGTGGCCGCCGGCACCACCGTCGCCATCCAAACGCGAGAGATCCTGGCCACGATCGATGCCTTGCTGGCGGAAGCGAAAACCGATAAGAGCCGCCTGCTGTCGGCGACCATCTGGCTCACGGACATGGCTACCTTCGGGGAAATGAACTCCGTGTGGCAGGCGTGGGTGATTGCGGGGGAAACTCCGGCGCGCGCGACGGTCGTGAGTGCTCAGCTGGCATCCGCCGAGTACCGGATCGAAATCGCGGTCATCGCCGCCCAACCCTGAACTCGAGAGGTGCAGCCCACGCTCACCGAAGCATCGTGGTCGACTCGGCATCGTAAGCAGGAGATTCCATGCTCGAGCTGCAGAACATCTCCAAGACCTTCGAGGATCGCTGCGTCCTTGCCGATGTGAGCCTGAGCATTCCGAAGGGCGCCACTCATGCGTTGATCGGCTCGAGCGGGTCGGGGAAGACCACGCTGCTGCGGATCACGCTGGGGCTGATTCCCTTCGACCAGGGCTACGTCAAGATCAACGATCAGGCGTTGTTGTCGTTCACGCAGGTGGAATGGGCGGATCGAATCGGCTACGTTCCCCAGGACGGTGGACTGTTTCCCCATATCTCGGGAAAGAACAACGTGGCGCTGATTGCAAAGGTCCGTGGATGGCCCAGAGCGAGAATCGACGCGCGCGTGGAGGAGTTGCGCCGGGTCGTGGACTTGGATGCGGAGATTCTCGAGCGTTTTCCCCGCGAAATGAGCGGCGGCCAAAAGCAGCGGGCCGCCATCATGCGCGCGGCGATGATGGATCCGGCCGTGATGCTGCTCGATGAGCCGATGGCCGCGTTGGACCCGCTCATCCGGCGCACCTTGCAGCGGGAATTGAAGTCCATTTTCCAAAGGCTGGGAAAGACCGTGCTTCTGGTGACGCACGATCTGGGCGAAGCCGCCTATCTCGCGGAACAGATCACGATGCTGCACGAGGGAAGAGTGGTGCAGACCGGGAGCTATCGTGACCTGCTGCTCAGTCCCGCCAACCCCTTCGTCAGTCAGTTCATCAATGCGCAGCGCACCGTGCCCGACGCGAGCGAGCTGCAATGAAGCGCGCTTCGGCAATGGCCGTGCTGCTCGGAATGCCGCTGCTCGGCCTGCTCCCTTGTCTGTTCCCTGGGGCCGCGTTCGCCGCGGACGGCATCGTGATCGGGGGCAAGGTGTTCACCGAGGGCTATATATTGGGGGAGGTGGCCGCGCAGACCATCGAGGCCTCATCGCCGGTGCCGGTCACCCGCAAGCTCGGGATGGGAAGCACCGGCATTTTGTTCGAGGCATTGAAGAGCGGCGCGATCGATGTGTACGCGGACTACTCGGGAACCTTGGCGGAAGCCATTCTCAAGCGCCCGGAATTGAAATCTCTCGATGAGATCCGCCAGGCGCTGTCGGGCATGGGGCTGACCATTTCCGGCTCGCTCGGGTTCAACGATACCTACGCGCTGGCCGTGAAGGAGGAATTCGCAGAACAGCATGGCCTGCGCTCCATCGGCGATTTGATGCCCATCGAATCCACTATCAGGGCGGCATTCAGTTATGAATTCATGGACAGAAAGGATGGATATCCCGGCTTGGTCGACAACTACCATCTGAGCTTCAACCCGAAAAACATCAACCGCATGGAGCATACCTTGAGTTTTCAGGCGATCGACAAGAACGCGGTCGATCTGATCGATGTGTATTCGACGGACGCAAAAATAGAGAAACTCAATCTGCGGGTGCTGCGCGACAATCATAACTATTTCCCGGTGTACCAGGCCGTCTGGGTGGCGAGAAAATCCTTCGTGGACGAGCACCCGCGCGAATGGCGGGCGCTTCTCGGGCTCGAGGGCAAGATCAGCGAGGAGGCCATGCGCGACATGAACGCGCAGGCCGACATTCAAAAGATCAGCTTCGACAAGGTCGCCGCGCGATTCCTGGGCACCGCCAATCCGGATTCGAAGGGATGGCTGCACGAAGTCGCACGCCGCACCAAGGAGCATTTGTGGCTGGTGGGAGTATCGCTGCTGTTCTCCGTGCTGGTCGGCATCCCGCTGGGCGTGACGGCGGTGCGTTTCCACGCCACGGGGCAAGCCATCCTGCTGTCGAGCGCCTTGATTCAGACGGTGCCCTCGCTGGCGCTGCTGTGCTTTCTCATTCCGGTATTCGGGGTGGGCACCAAGCCCGCCCTGGCCGCGCTGTGCCTGTACAGCTTGCTGCCGGTGGTGCTCAACACCTTCACCGGGATTCGCGCCGTCAATCCCATTCACGTGGAGAATGCGCGCGCCTTTGGATTGACCCGCCGCCAGGTGCTGTTCCGCGTGGTGCTGCCGCTGGCGAGCCCGACCCTGCTGGCCGGCATCAAAACGGCGACCATCGTCAGCATCGGTACGGCCACGCTTGCCGCTCTGGTGGGCGCGGGGGGCTATGGCGCTCCCATCGTTTCCGGGCTGGCGTTGAACGATGTGCCCACCATCCTGACGGGCGCCGTCCCGGCCGCCCTGATGGCCTTGGTGGCGCATGGCGCTTTTGAACTGATGGGAATGATGTTGATTCCGGCCGGCTTGCGCCGGCGCCCGTAGGCCGCACTATTTCATTCAATCAGTGGACGGACGCACGCTTTAGGAATCATAATAAGAATGATTCGTGTTAGCGTTACCGGCGGCCTGGACCCGGTGGATGGATTCGACCATGACAGCAGCGTCCCCATCGATCACGGCCTACCTGGCGGAGTTGAGCACTGCCCGGCTGCGGGCCTTGTTCTCCCAGGAGCCGGAACGCGCCGCGGACTGGGTGCACGTGATCGCCAGGGAGGGTTTGCCGCAGGCGCAGGTGTGCTACGGCCGCATGCTGCTGGAAGGCACGGGGGTCCCCAAGGATTGGCCGGCGGCGCTGGCGTGGTTTCGGCGCGCGGCGGCGCGCGGCGACATGGATGCCGTCAACATGGTCGGGCGATGCCTCGACAATGGCTGGGGCACGGCGAGTGATCCGGCGGCCGCGGCCGAGCAATACCGTCGGGCGGCGGACGCGGGCCATCCTTGGGCGCAATACAATCTGGGCCATCTCTACTTGGACGGCCGCGGCGTGCCGCGCGATGCCGTTCGAGCCTACGCCTACTACCTGCGGGCGGCGGAGCAGCGGCACGAACGGGCCATGAATTTGGCGGGCCGGTGTTGCGAGGAGGGCTGGGGAAGGTCGCGCGACTTGGATGCCGCCGCCGCTTGGTATCAGCGCTCGGCGGAGGCCGGTTATTTTCGCGGGCAGTACAACTGGGCCAGCATGCTGCTGCACAGGGGGCGCGCCGCCGAGGCGGCTGTGTGGTTCGAGCGCGCGGTGGCCGGTGGGCCCGCGGCCATGCGGCGCGCGGTCATGGATGCGCTGATTCGCGCAGGCGCAGGCGCCGAGTTTGGTGCTATGGGCGGCGCTGAAGGTGGCGCTGAGAGCGGTGCTGAGGCCAGTGCTGAGCCCGGCGCTAAGACGAAGCACAGCGCGAATCAGGCGCTGCACGACCTGAGCGCGCGCCTGCGCGCGCAGTCCGCGGGGTGAGGCCGTGTTCGCACGCATCCCGAAGCTGCTGAGCCAGGATCAACTCGCCGAGATGCGCCGAGCGCTCGACGATGAGAAAGCGCCCTGGGTCGACGGGCGCGTCACCGCCGGGCATCAGGGTGCGCCGGTCAAGAAAAATCAGCAGATCGACGCGGCGAGCGCGACGGCGCGCGAGTTGGGCAAGCTCGTCGTCGCGCAGCTCGAGCGCAGCGCCCTGTTCATCAGCGCGGTGCTGCCCTACAGAGTCTATCCGCCGATGTTCAACCGCTACGCCGAGGGGATGCAATTCGGCACGCATGTGGACGGCGCGGTGCGCGTGATTCCGGGCTCCGGCCAACACTTGCGCACCGATCTGTCGGCTACGCTGTTCCTGACGCCTCCGGAATCCTACGAGGGGGGCGAGCTCGTCATCGACAGCGACTTCGGCCGCGAGTCCGCCAAGCTCGCCGCCGGCGACCTGATCGTCTACACCTCCACGGCGCGGCATCGCGTGACTCCCGTGACTCGCGGAGTGCGGGTGTCCTGCGTTTTCTGGATTCAAAGCTTGATCCGCGACGATCTGCAGCGCGAGCAGCTGTTCGAGCTGGATCGCACGATTCAGCGGCTGACGGAATTGCAATCCGATCCGGACTCCCTGGTGCGGCTCGCGGGCCATTACCACACGCTGCTGCGGCTGTGGACCGAGATTTGAGTTATTCTCACCGGCCTTCGATTCCAATAATTCAACGAAAGGGGATGCGGTCCATGAGGCAGCGTACGTTGGCGGGTTGCTGGTTACTCGGGGTTGCGGCAGTCGTTCTGGCGCAATCGAGCCTCGCGGATGCCGTTCCGGCAACGCCCCGTCCCATCGTGCTGAAGGCCGCGCACCTGTTCGACTCGGTGTCGGGCAAGCTGGTGGAGCACGGCGTCGTGGTGGTCGAGGGCACCAAGATCCTGGCCGTGGGCGGCGATGCCAAGATTCCCGAGAACGCGCAGGTGATCGATCTCGGCGATGCCACCCTGATGCCGGGGTTCATCGATGCCCATGTGCATCTCTCGCAGGAATCGAGCCCCAACTGGTACCACGATTGGTTCGACAGCATGATGCGCTTCCCCGCGGAACAGGCGCTATACGGCGCGCACTATGCCAAGGCCACTCTCGAGGCGGGGGTCACCACGGTGCGTGATTTGGGCTCCTCCGACTATGTGGCGCTGGGCCTGCGCAATGCCATCAACGCGGGGGTGATCCCCGGTCCGCGCATGCTGGTGGTCAACTACGCCATCGGCTCCACCGGCGGCCACGCCGATCAGGATCCGGTGCCGCCGCAGCGCATTGCCGTGGCGGGCCCCATCCTGGGCGTGTGCAACGGCCCCGATGAGTGCCGGGCCGCCGTGCGCTATCAAATCAAGTACGGCGCCGATGTCATCAAGTTCATGCCCTCGGGCGGCGTGCTGTCGCTGTCCGATCCCGTGGACGTCCCGGAGCTGACTCAGGAGGAGATGAACGCCATCGTCTCCGAGGCGCATGCCTGGAAGCGCAAGGTCGCCGCCCATTGTCACGGCGACCGCGCCGCCAAGATGGCCATCGCGGCGGGCGTGGACTCGATAGAGCACGGCAGCTTCCTGCAGGACGATACCTTGCTCGAGATGAAGAAGAAGCATGTGTACTTGGTGGCGACACTGTTCGCCGGCGAGTGGGTGGGCTCGCATGCGGATACTTTCCCGCCGGCGATTGCCGCGAAGGCGCGCGCCGCGGCCGCGCAGTCACAGCAGATGTTCCAGCATGCCGTCAAAATCGGGGTGGCCGTGGCCATGGGCACGGATGCCGGCGTCGAGCCGCATGGCTTGAATGCGCGCGAGTTCTCGCTGATGGTCAAGAACGGCTTGGACCCGGCGCAGACGCTGATGGCGGGGACGGCGAACGGCGCCGAACTGCTCGGGATAGCCGATAAAACCGGAACGCTGGCGGCGGGAAAATTCGCCGACATCGTGGCGGTCCCCGGCAATCCGCTGGCCGACATGCACGCGACGGAACATCCGGTGTTTGTCATGAAGGAAGGCACTATTTACGTGGGTGGCCCCGGGAGTCGGGCCGGGCAATAGTCAGCGAACTGTGAATTCGGGCCTCTCATTTGTGGGGAAAACGAGCCAGAAACAGTGTCAGAGCAAATAGAAGTAAGAAGATCCACCCCATCGCCGCGATGGCAACACCCGGCGTGTGGGAGTCGATCTGGTATCCCTTGTACCAAGCCCCGAACGTAAGGTCGTCGATCTGCTCAGGGAACCAAATCAAAGCAAGTGCCGTGCCGGACACGAGCGTTACAATCCAAAAACCGGAGGGGATCCAGCACGCGCGTATGTACGCCGCTGCCACCACCAGAAGGGACAGGACCCGCGAGAGGCTGAGTGTCATCGAGCGTCTAACGATGAGGTTGAGCGACGCGGGGTTGCGTCGATGTCAAGCGAAGCTGATTTATCCCAATCATCGACCCACTCCTTGGCTCAATGAAGACGCGGCCCCCCGATCGCCCGAACTGTTGTTAGAGCACTAGCGGCGCCGACCAACGAAGCGTCCGCCCAAAGCACCAACCACACACAATGGCACGCTTATGCATGCCAGGATGCCAATTGCCTCATAAAGTAGGGCTGATGACCAATTCGGTTGCCGAAAATGAAATGACTGAAACGTCACAATGGCTGCGGCGATGATTCCCAGAATCACGCCATTCAAAAAGAATGAACGGGGAGCAATGGCGCCCGTGAGGACGCCTGGAATCAAGAAAACCAACAACGTAAAAACCGCGGCGGCAATCGGAATGTGATCAACGAAGGGTTGGCCGGCGATGCGCGCAAGACTGCAAACGATTAGCGCTAGCGCCCCCGCCATCAAGGCGAGAGGACTTGGCCGAGTGAGTAAATCTTGTCGCAACATGAACTTGTCCTTTAACGATGAGGTTGAGCGACGCGGGCCTTCACCAGCGTCAAACGAAGGCACTTTGTCCCAATCATCGACCCCCCCCCTGGCCCCACGAAGACGCGACCCGCGATCGCTCCAACCGATTGTTAGGTCCAATTTGGCACGGCCATTAAATGCATATACAATAAATACCGTTATGACCTATGACCCGGCAAAACGTCGGTCAAACAGGCGCAAGCACAAGATTGACTTGGCCGACTGTGAGGCGGCGTTCGATGCCCCGATGCTCACGCGTGAGGATGCCAGTCAGGACTATGGTGAGCAACGGTTGATTAGCTTGGGCTGGTTACAGGGTCGGGTCGTTGTGCTGGTATGGACGGATCGCGAGGACGGTCCCCGATTGATTTCGTGTAGAGAGGCAAATCCACATGAGCAAGAAGCGTACTTCCGGGAATACCCGAAAATCTGAGTTGCCGTATAACCCGAATGACCGCGACGAGGTGCTGTCATTTTGGAAGGAAGCAACAGCACACCGTGGCGTCGCCGAGCTGCGCGCAAAGCGCGGGCGGCCAGCCAAGAAACCCAGTGAGCGAAAGGAGCAGATCGCGCTGCGGTTGGATGCTGATGTCTTGGCCTGGTACCGAGCGCAGGGTAGTGGATGGCAGACACGAATGAATGCGGTGCTCAAGGCATTCCGCGACGCATCAGTCTGAGGTGAATTAGATAGGACCTAACGATGAGGTTGAGCGACGCGGGCTTGACCAGCGTCAAACGAAGGCACTTTATCCGAATCATCGACCCCCTCCTTGGCCCAACGAAGACGACACCCGCGATCGCTCGAACTGATTGTTAGCGGACGCGGCCCGAAGAACCCACGCGATCAAAGGAACGGCGACAATAAGCTTAACCTGGTCGGTTACGAACAATATTGGATTGCTGTTCCAGATTATCGGCCAGATTGTCGAACTGAGTGACGGAACTACGGCGGCGACCGTTGCGAGTACGGCTACGGTTAATGCCAACCGCACGGTTCGCGTCCGCTCGATGATAACTGCGGCGACCGCGATCGGAAGAGCCGCTAACAAAACCGCGGAGGTATGCAGCAGAACTAACCACCCAAGCGCGCCAATTCGTCGGGTAGGGAACATTCCAATCCACCACCCGGGGCGTTCGTGCGCGCTCATCCAGCCAACCAGATATACAAGAAAATAGTAATACGCGGCGCCCAAGACCACCGCGACGACGGCGAATCGAATCCGTGCGGCGACGGTCATTTTCACGGCCTCTAACGATGAGGTTGAGCCGGCATTGCCGAGCAAACCTACCAAACATAATACGTGTGAGCAAACCTACCAACCGAAAAGCTTTAAAAGCGGGGGGTTTGCGACGGCGGTTGCGAGGTTATCGAAAATACGAAGCTAGGCCGCATTATTCGGCATCTAGCCACTTATGTGAAACTTCAATTTAGGATTACTGGGAAATGAATCTTTCAATATGCAGAAGTGTCATTTGGCTAGGACCGGTAGCGTTCTTGGAACGCCGCGGACGCGCACAGCACTGACGTTATAAAAGACGACCGACGATACCGAGGATGCTGGGTATGCGCGTCGGTGACCCTGCTACCTTGGAACAGTTCAAGCTCGGCGGCTGAACAACGAGGTTCCTGCAAGTCAATTGGCGCCAAGGGGCTTATTCTTTTTTTTGTCGAGACATGGAAAGTCAGTCCCTACTCGGCCTAGACGGCCACTGAATGGGAGCTGGGCTTTGCTGCGTCGATTCGCGCAACAACGAGACTGTCTTTGGCCGAAGCAGGCAGTTGTGCGGCGCCTGCGGTTAGAAGCTCGCGCCAGGTAGGCCCACGTGCAATCGCTTCTTCCCACGCGCTCTTCAATTCCTCAGGGCGGCTTTGCGCTAGGATCTGAATAAGCGTTGCCGACTGCTGCAAATCCTTTTTCGCCTTGGCCTCTTCGGCTTTGCGCCGTTGAGAGACGATAATCTTGTGGATTGCAAACCGTTCTGGGGACGGTACGGTGATAGCAGTGCCTGCTCCATGTAAAAGCACCGCTTTGACGGGTTCGTAGATCAAGAAATCCAAAAAACGTAACGGCTCGGCGGCGGTATTCAACGCCGGCAAGTACAGGGGTTCATCATCGTCCGCCCCCTGATTGGGCACGAGAAAATCAACACGCAACTTTTGATTCGAAACATAGCGCGTCGAGGCACTGCGCCCGAAGTTAGGGATTCGTGTAAAGCTCGGATCGATCCCCTGCAGGACCGAGTCCATCGATTCCGTAGAATCCTGAACCGCAATCGACACGCTCAAAAACTGCGCCACATCGACATCTGATGTTTGCATGAGCGCGCCGCGAAGTCGTACGCCCAACATGGCTGCATAGGTTTGGTAGGCGACCGTACCGACCAGAACTCCTCGCAGGCGAGACGTTCCAAAAGCTCGGCGTAGGTGCTTTGCGCCATCAACGGCAGTTCTGTTAATTCCATGCGCAACCCCGGACGTGTACTAATATCACAGCTTTAGTACACTCATATGGCTCAATCACTTACCATCCGCGGTACCGACCGCGAGAGATCAAGGCGACTCATCGCCAGGGGAGTTGCGAGGGATAACTCCAAGACCTATCGCTGATCGCGGCAGGCTCCCATTATTGTCACAATCCCTCCAGGGGCCCCTCGGCCCCCGGACGCCTTGAGGCGATCGAACTTCCACGCAGGGTCTTGCCGCTCTAGATTAAGAGCACCCCCGCGATGCCGGACGCCCTGCGGCGCCCGCGCGTTTTAGGTCGTCCTGCCCCACTTTGTTGGATTTGCTCACACCAGGTTGGTGGGTTTGCTCGGCAATGCCGGGTTGAGCGACGCGGGGTTGCGTCAACGCCAAACGAAACTGATTTATCAAGATCATCGACCCTCTCCTTGGCTCGCCGAAGACACGACCCCGCGATCGCTCGAACCGATTGTTAGGCGCTTGGCACGTCATCCATGAGTACTACCCTTAGATGACCACTACACCCGGAGCACCTTCCACTGAGATTTGCATGCATTCGTGGCGGTCAGAGTCATCCGTAAGATGCATTTCGATGCCGTTCTCGAGAGAAATTACGATCGTTCGGTCATCTGTAATCTGCCACTTTGACGCTTTCACATTCATTGTCTCGTAGAACCCCGAATCGGGCCATCTGCCTTCTTCCCAAGTGCCGATCACTTTGCCATTCCTGATAAGCTTGATGGCCGACTGAATCGCGAAGTTCACAGGTCCAAACGTCAGCTGCACATCGAACTGGCCGACGCGCACCTGGGTCGTGGACTGCCCAATGATTGCGGAGAGGTCTAAGTCAACCGGGACGCGATACATGGCGCCGGAGTACAACATGGGTGGCTTTCTCCGACGCAACAAACTGAACGCATTCGTATCCCAGAGCGCGCACGTCAATCCCCTCGAACAGACGCTCTCCCCCGCCCAGCAGGACCGGCGAGATAGCGATGTGCAGCTCATCAATGAGGCCCGCACGAAGATATTGCTGGATAGTGTTAGGTCCGCCGCCAATGCGCACATCCATTCCGTTGGCTGCGTCGCGTGCCCGGTCAAGCGCCTCGTGAATACCGCCCGTGACGAAGTAGAATGTCGTTCCGCCTTCCATCTGGATGAGCGGGCGCGCGTGATGAGTCAGGATGAAAGTTGGAACGTGATAGGGTGGGTTGTCCCCCCACCAGCCTTTCCAGTTCATGTCGGGCCACGAATCGCGAATCGGTCCGAACATGTTTCTTCCGAGAATCCAGGCGCCAACATTCTTGAAGCCCCGCACAGCGAAGTCGTCATCGATCCCCGTTGTGCCGCCGTCGGCGCCAAATAGGGTCCGTTGAAACGTGCGTGTCGGGACTAACCACTGGTGCAAATCTGTCCCGCCGATACCGAGCGGATTCCTGATGTCCTGATTCGGACCAGCTCCATATCCGTCAAGCGAGATGGTAAAGCTCTCAACTCGGATGCGTGTCATTTTCATGCCTTCCTTTCGATTGACGCCTAACGATGAGGTTGAGCGACGCGAGGTTGCGTCGACGCCCAACGAAGCTGATTTATCCCAATCATCGACTCCCTCCTTGGCTCATCGAAAACTCAACCCCTCGCGATCGCTCGAACCGATTGTTAGGTTCGTCTAGCGCACCTTACTCAGGCGTTCAGCCATTCGCGTTTGCCAACCTGGACCGGTTGCCTTCCAACGAGCAATTACGTCGGCAGGTAGACGCAAGCTCAGTAGTTTGCGCGGATTGGCTGCCAATGGCCGCCCTCGCTTCTTCATTACCATGCCAGAGAGCATCTCGTCTGTAAGTTCTGGAGCGTCGACATATTCATGTGGCTGGATTACGTGCGCGTCAACGCGCTTGAGGTTAGAGCCCAAGGCGCGACGCGAGACGCGCTTTTTCGCGGTCATTAGCTTTTCTCATACTGATGATGTGGCGAGCCGCGCCACGCGGTGTATAGACGACTTGCACCATACGACCTCGCAACAAGCCGAAGCAAATGATGCGAGGCTCTCCGTAATCCTTGCGCGTGTCCTCAACCTCAGCAGTAACTCCGTCAAATACCTCGGCTGCATCGTCAAAGTCCAAGCCTCGATCAGCCAGAGTACGGTCTCTCTTCCCTGGATCGTAGCTGATACGCATGAATTAGTGTAGATACAACAATGGCGTCTGTCAACGATGAAATATTGAGTAAGTATGGAAAGGGACCTAACGATGAGGTTGAGCGACGCGGGGCTTTACCAGCGTCAAACGAAGCCGTTTTATCCCAATCATCGACTCCCTCCTTGGCTCACCGAAGACGCGGCCCGCGATCGCTCCAACCGATTGTTAGCGGACGGACCGCGTACGCCAATAGCCCGGGCGACGCGAGCCATGAGCGTACGCTAATACAAATAGGACCCCCGCAAGAACTGCGTACACGATTGAATAGGGAAACTTGTCCCCAACCGTGAATTTCCGCAGGCGTCTGCCGTAGGGTTGGCCAATCAGCGGAGCCTCGAGCAATGCTTTCTGGCACCGCTCGATTTCATTGATAAAACGCTGACCCAAGCCCGGCACTTGAGCTTCATAAAACTGAGCCGCCTGCAGGAACTCTTCACGCGCCTCGAAGTGAATTTCCAGGCGCATCACTTCAACAGCGTTCGCGCTTCCTTTATCACGTCATCGGCTGGAAATGTCCGAGCAGTTCCGTTCTCCACCTCACCAAGACGCCGCTCCGACTCCTTGAGCCAAGCATCTCCTGAATCCGCGTCGCCAGGAGCGTCCAGGTCGTCAATAAGCTTCCGCAGGAGCTCAGCGCGCTCCTTTTGATTCAATTCGAGGATATCCTGCTCAATGTCGGCCAATGCACGTGCCATAGATTGTGTCCTCCGCGTCGCCGCCCTCGATTCTACCGCGAGACCAGCTTGTACGCTAACGATGAGGTTGAGCGACGCGGGGCTTCGCCAGCGTAAAACGAAGGCACTTTATCCCAATCATCGACTCCCTCCTTGGCTCACCGAAGACGTGACCCGCGATCGCTCGAACCGACTGTTAGAGCGATCGGAGTGACCACGCCTAGCTTTCGCGATCGGAATAATGAGCTACGCTAATTCGAACTAGCGCGACGAGGTCTGCGATTCGGTTCGTTTTGGCCCGCAGCATAATTACCGATCGTCGAATTTCGGCAAATGTCTGCCTAGGAATGGCAAACTACCGATCAACCGAACGAATACGTATTCCGCCGCCGCTCGAATTCTGATGCTACGCTCAACCAACCCGCCGTTTGATCTTCCCTCCCAACCTGATCCGCACTGCAGAACTCCCGCTAGGCGCCGCGAACCGAGAATCGAACGCATTCTTCGAGAAGGACTCTCGCGGCTTCATCAGTGACCGGCTGAAACGTCCGCGCAGCTCCGTAGCGACCGCCTCACCGAGACACCGAGGCAAATCCTCGCTAGTAATTCGTCAATAGAGTCGCCAGAGCCGTCGAGGTATTCGAGCAGCGTTCGCACGGGCTCGCGAGCACCTGGAACCAACTCGCGCACCCACTCATTACATCGGGAGAAGCGGTAACCACCGAACTACTCATAACGCATCCCATAACCACTGCGATCTGCCGCGTGTCCATATAGGCCTCTAACGATGAGGTTGAGCGACGCGGGGCTTGCGCCGACATCAAACGAAGCTGATTTATCCCAATCATCGACCCACTCCCCTGGCTTACCGAAGTTGCGACCCCGCGATCGCTCGAACCGATTGTTAGGCGAGCTCCTGAACCGCGTCGCGTTCGGCCACAATTAGGTGGTCGAGCCATTTCAGAACCCGAGATTCGTTCGCTTTCAGCCATTCGTCAATCGCTTTCGCGGCCGAGGGAGACCGCCAAAGCCGAGTCCCGTCCCGATATGCTTTCGCGAGGTCGAGCGGTGCCAGCCGCTCGAGCGCAAGTAAGACTTCCTCTTGGATCCGGGAAGGAGTGGCTTCGTAATAGGTCCAAACTCCAGAGCGCCACGAGTGTGCTTCCCAGGCCAGAACTTGGATAAAGCAGAATAGGGCTTCGGGTAGTCCGGAAAATGGTAGCGCTGAATCGAACGCGCTCGAGCTGCAAATAATTCCACCAATTTGCGTTACAGCGTCCCTATTATGCTGCCCGAGCAGACCGTCAACATATGAGATAGAGAACCTACGCAGCGACACTTGACGCCTAACTATTAATTAGGCGCCGGAATTGGCGCGTAACGACCAAACTCGTCGAATATGTCGCATAACGTTCGCGCTCTCCCTGCGTCGGTTAACGCGCAATAGAGCGCTTGCTGGCAGATGTGTCAAGCATCATGCGAACGCCTGCTTTACGGAATGCATTCGCGTGTGGTCGCATAATCCCTCGCCAATCTTCCCTAGCCGCGCAGCTGCGCCAGTAGAAACGCGTAAGTATCGGCGGCTTCGCGGTCCTGCTGCGAGCGGGTCGATCCCATGCCGTGGCCCGGCGTCGTAGTCGACGCGCAGCAGGATGGGTTTGCCGGAACTCGTTGCCGCCTGCAGCCGCGCCGTCATCTTCGCGACGTGAAAGGGCGCGACCCGCGGGTCGGTGACGCCGGTGGTGAGCAGCACGGCGGGATAGGCGGTGCCGTCCTTCACGGCCTGATAGCTGTCGATGCTCTTCAGGGCGCGATAGCCGGCGGGGTCGCTGATGGCGCCCCATTCGGGTTCTTCTCCGTAGCCGTTCTGCTCGGCCACATAGCGCAGCGGATTGGACCAGCCGACGCCGTCGATGACGGCGGCGAATAGATCCGGGCGCTCGGTCATGGCGCGTCCGACGGTGATGCCGCCGGCCGAGCGCCCGCCGATGGCGAGGTGCTGCGGTGAGGTGTATTTCTTGGCGATCACATCCTCGCAGACCGCGATCAGATCGCGCCAGGTGTTCGGCTTGTTGGCGAGCTGTCCCGCCTTGTGCCATTCGCGGCCGTATTCGCCGCCGCCGCGCACATTGGCGTAGCCGACGATGGCGCCGGCATCGACCAGCGCCAGGGTGCGCCCGGCGAACGCCGGCGTGTAGGCGGCCAGGCCATAGGAACCGTACGCGGAAATCCAAGTGGGGGCGCGGCCGTCGAGCTTCAGGCCCTTGCGGTAGATCAGGGTGTAGGGAATCTTCGTGCCGTCCTTGGCCGTCGCGAAGAATCGCTTGGCTTCGTAGGCGCTGACATCGATGGCGGGCTTGGGCGTGATCCCCGTGTCGAGGACATGGCCGGCGCTGTCGACCGAATAGATGCCGGCCGGAGTCAGCCAGCCCGTCAGCGACAGCAAGGCGCCGTCCTCACCCGCCACGGTGAAGAGCGAGCCGATGGTGCCGTCGAAGGGCAGGGCGATTTCGCCGACCCGGCCATCGTGCCCCAGGCGCCGCAGGCGGCTGATGCCGCCGTCCATGATTTGCAGATACAGTCCGTCGCGCGCCCGCGCCATGCCTTCGATGACGGTGGGTCCCTGCGGCACGATCAGGGTGGCGGTTGCGAGGCTCGGAGCGGCGGCGGAAGTTTTGACGATGCGTCCGCGCGGCGTGCCCGTGTTGGCGAGCAAGTACAAGTCCTCGCCGTCAAGGTCGATGTCGGTGACCTCATCCGTCGAAGGTGGCAACGGGCGTCCATCGGGCATGGCCGGTGATGGCGTCGGCGAGCGGCGCAATGAAGGCGCGCGTCTCCGGCCGCACATCGGAGAGCACGAGGACGGCGTGGCGGGCACCCGGGTAGGTCGAGGATATAGGGCGCCTGGATCTTGTCGTAATCGATCCCGGCGACGAGCCCGCGTTTCATGAGCACAGGATCGGTGCTCGGATCGGTGCCGAGGCGATGGAAGCGCGCCTGGCTGTCGAGAAAACGTTCGGGGGTATCGACGGCCCCCGTGAGCTGGTTATAGAAGAAGCCGCTGCCGTCGTCGAGCCACTGCGGGTTGGCGTCCTGAGTGTTGGCGATGCGCTCGGGAAGGTCGTGGCCGTCGGCGACGGTGAGAACGTGCAAGGTCGAATCCTCGCTGCCGTTCTTGGACAGGCCGTACACCACGTACCGCCCGTCCGGCGAGGCCCGCCACCAATCGAGCGATACATGGCCTTTGAGGCCGCCGGCCTGGGTGGGATCGACCAGCACGCGGTCCTGGCCTGCCGCGGCGCCGCGCACGAAGAGCTTGAAATTATCCGCGCCCAAGGGCCGCTGAGTGAAGAAAGTCAGGCCGCCCGCGCGCTGCACGCGGCTGGTCGCCACCGTGTCGCCCGATAATTGCCGGATGCGCTTGAGCAGCGATGCCCTCGCCGGCAGGGCATCGAGTATGGCGCGCGCGTGAGCGTTCTGCGCTTTCAGGAAGGGCAGCCAGTCGGGATCCTTGTCATTCTCCATCCAGCGATACGGATCGCTGAGCGTTTCACCGAAGTAGGTGTCGTGCACGACGTCGATGCGCGCCACCGGCGCCGACGGAATGGCGGAGCCGGCGGCGGCCCACAAGCTCTTCGGCAGCAAAGTCGCCGAAAAAGCGCCGGCGCTGCCGGCGAGGAATTGCCGGCGGTCGAGTCCGATGTTCATATCATTCCCCAAGGACTGTTGTGTCCATCACGCGCGTCGAACGCGCACCTGCTTGCGCGCAGTTTAACCAAACTCGTGCGGCGAGGAGCGGCCATGCGGCGAGGAGCGGCCGTGGAGCGGCCTATGACGGCAGGAAGCAGGCGCCGTTCAGCTTGCGCCGGCGGTGCCGATGGGCAGAGTGCCCAGCAGTTCCGCCGCGCCGTTCCACAGCACTTGGATGCCGATGCAAAACAGCAGGAACGCCGACAGCCGGACCACGATGGTGGTTCCCGTGGCGCCCATCAAGCCCGCCAGGCGCCCCGAGTATCGATACAGACCATAGACCAGCAGAGCGAGCAGCGCCACGGCGGCCCCCGTCTCGACGAAGAACTCGAGCGTAGAGGCGTGGAAGCCCCGGGGGCGGTTGGCGCCCAGGGAAATCGCCACCGAAATCGTGCCCGGTCCGGTGGTCAGGGGCATGGTGAGCGGGTAGAACGCCAGCCTGCTCGGGCTCACGTCCATGGAACGCGGGCTCGGTGTCTCGCTGCGGCGCTGCTCGGTGGCGTCGGGCTGGTTCAACATCCGCCATCCGGAGGCGGCGACGACGATGCCGCCGGCGACCCGCAGCACGGGGATGGAGACGCCGAAGAACCCGAGCACATAGGCGCCGATGTACAGGGATGCGGACATGATGCAGAAAGCGTAGATCGCCACCCAGCGCGACACCTGCGCGCGCACGCGCGGCTCGATCTCGCGGGTGGCGCCGAAAAAGATGAAGGCGCCCGACAGCGGGTTGACGATGGAGAACAGGGCTCCGAAGGCGAGCAGAAAAGTTGTCACGTGGGCTCCATGCATCGAGCGGCGGGATTATCCGCCGGTGCCGTCCTGATCGCGCAGCCGGTGGCTGTCCGCGGCCACCAGATCGAAACCGTAGACGCGGCGCAGCTGCGCTATTTTTTCCAGAGTCAGGCGCTTGAAGGGCGGCTTGTTCTCCAAGGCGTGCAGGGCGATGCCCTCGATCAGATCGCCGAGCGACAGGTCGAGGTACTCCGCCAGGCCCTTCAGCACCTTGAGCAGGCGCTTCTCCAGGCGTACGCCGGTCTGTATACGTTCGACTTCGCGCGGCGCCGCGTGCGGCGGGGATTTCTTGGCAGTCATGGCGGGTTCCGGATCAGTGGCCTTGAGCCAATGATCGCAGGTTTGCCGCAGCGGCGCTTTGGTGGTACCTTGGTACCATTGTACCAGCCGGAGCCGCCGCCATGCCTACCTCGCCCGCGACGCCGCGTACCCGGACCGGGAGCTTTCATCTGGATGCGCCGCGCGCGCAAGTCCTGCCGCTGTTCACCGCCCGGGGCGAACGCGACTGGGCGCCGGGGTGGGATCCGGTGATGTTGAGCGGCGCGGAGGAACGCGGCAGCGCCTTTCGTACCCGCCACCCGGACGGCCGGACGACGACCTGGATAGTCATCGAGTACCGGCCGGCCGAAGGACGCGCGGGCTACGCGCGGCTGGCGGAGGATTCGAACATCGGGTTGGTCGACGTCGTGTGCACGGACTCGGCGGGCGGCGGCACCGATGTGAGCGTGACTTACACGCTGACGCCGCTGCATGCGGGAGCGGAGGAGTTCGTCGAGCATTTCCTGAAGGCGGAAGTCTACGCCCGCATGATGGAGGAGTGGCGCGCGGCCACTGGCGCGGCGCTGGCGCGTTTGCCCAGGTGTTGCGGGCCTTGAGCCGCCGTTCGCCTACGAGGCGGTCATCGCCCATTCCGGGGCGGTCGCCGAATACCCGTTTGCGGTGATCTGCCCGCTGGAATCCGCGGCATGCACGTATAGGCCGGCGCTCGCGCGTTTGGCACGATGCTTGGCCTCCGCCGCCGCCGAGGCCACATCTTCCGGGACGTGGAACGTTCCGGGCTTCACGTACAAGGCGCCGATCGACAGCGTGGTCAGCGGGAAGCGGTTGCAAACGCCGTTTCGGTCCTCGGCCTCGATGAAGCCGCGGCTGCGGGTGTCCGCGTCGAACAGGTCCAGCGCCGCCGAATTGAAGCGCGAGATGATGCGCATGCAGCGTCTCTCCCAGTCGGTGCTCTGGAACAGCACCACGAAATCATCGCCGCCCACGTGCCCCGCGAAGTCCCGCTGCGGATCGCACTCGGAGACGATGAGGCCGGCGAGCAGCCGGATCATTTTGTCGCCTTGCCAGTAGCCGAAGCGGTCGTTGAAGGGCTTGAAGTTGTTCAGATCGCAGTAGCTCGCCGCGAAGCCGTAATTTCCGGCGATCAAGCGGCGGATATGCTCGCTGATGGGAATGTTGCCCGGCAGAAAGGTGAGGGGATTGGCATGTCTCGCCGCCTCGATGCGCAGTTCCGTCACGGAACGCACCAACTGCTCCGCCGTGCCCAGGCCCGCGTAGCGTCCGGCGTCTGCCAGCACGAAGCCGTCGCTGAGGTAGCGCTGATCCTCAGAGGTGAGCACTTGCACCAGATCCTCCAAGGGCTGGCTGATTTCGATCACGATCGGATCGGCGTCCATGAAGGCGGTGCAGCTCTTGCGCCCGTAGATCTCCGGGTAATAGGGCAGCATGTATTTTTCCGTGAATTGCCGCCGGTTGACGAGCCCGACGGGGCGCCCCTGATCCACCACCGCCACCGCATGCAGCTGCGGATGCCGTTTGAAGAGTTCCAGCAGTTCCTGGTTGCTGGTCGCGGCGGTGACGGCCGGCGCCTCGATCAGCAGCTGCCCGGCCTTGGGCGCGAACTGAGAGGTGCGCCGGGATGCGGGAAACACGGCGATTTCCCGCGCCGAGAGTACCGACATGGCCGCCGCCGGGATGGCGCCGGTGGGCTGTGCCGCGGGGCACCCGGTGGCATAGCCTTGGACGAACGCCACGCCCAAGTCGCGCACCACGCGCAAATCGGAGGTCTCTTCGATGCCCTCGGCGATCACGCGGCTGCCGAAATTCTCGGCCAGCTGCAGCATGGCCTTGACGGTCTGTACCTTCTTGCCGTCGAGATGAATCCCGTGGCAGAAGTAGCGGTCCATTTTCAGGAACTCGGGCTGTAATTCGGCCCAGAGGCGCAAGCTCGATTTGCCGTCGCCGAAATCGTCGAGCGCGACGGCGACGCCGATTCTGCGCAGAAATCGGATGGCCAGAGCCAGAACCTGGTGGTCCTCGACCCGCTCGTGTTCGGTGATCTCGATGACCAGCGAGCGCGCCGGCATCTCGCATTGGTCCAATGTTTCCTGGAACTGGCGGCTGCCGCGGCTCGATTCGAGGTGCATGATGGACCGCGCGGAGAAATTCACGAACAACAGGCCGCTGGCGCCGCTGCGCGCGTAGCCCGTAAAGATGACTCTCGCGGCGGCGAATTCCAGTTCGTTCATCAGACCCGCGGCCATGGCGGCGGGGAAGAGGGCATTCGGCAGATGCAGCGCGGAGCCGGCCGGTCCGCGTATCAGCCCCTCGTGGGCCACGATGCTGCAGCGGCTGATGTCGATGATCGGCTGGAAGACCGGGTGCAAGCGTCTTTCCGCGACCACGGCAGCCACCGCCGATATGTCAGATTTTCGCTGGGCGTCCGTCATGCGCAAGTGGATCGATGTACCGGGTGGGACAGAAGTGGGCATATTTGAATTTGCCGGGCAAATGAGCGAGGGCGGCCGTCACGTTTCGTCCGCTTTGTTCTGCTATGGAAAATTCACGCAGCTGTAACAATCGGCGACCGGCGATGGCAAAACGAGCTGCCGTGCCGGCCTCACGTGGGTGGGCTGCAAACTCTGGTAAACCCCCAAGCGCAAATCAGGGCGAGGATTAAGCACGGAATCAAAGGCGGGAAATGAACGACCTGCTGCCCGGTCCCGTGGCTTCACGTATGCTGGCGCCGGCGGATGGGCCGGTACGATCGAACCGGCTCGCCCGCGCTTCCCGAAACCGGAGTCTTCATGCATCGACGCTATGTGACCATCGATGTTTTCACCGATCGAACCTTCGGCGGCAACCCTTTGGCGGTGGTTTTGGATGCCGAGGGGCTCACGGCTGCGCAAATGCAGTCGATTGCAACGGAATTCAATTATTCCGAGACCACGTTCGTGTTGCCGCCGCGCGATGCACGCCACACGGCGCTGGTGCGCATCTTTACGGCAAGGGTTGAGGTGCCGTTCGCCGGGCATCCCAACATCGGCACCGCGGTGGTCCTGGCGCAGGAGCTCGAGGCCCAAGACAAGCACAAGGAGCCCGTCCATCGCTTCGTCTTCGAGGAGGCCGCGGGGCTCGTATCCATCGACCTGCTGCGTGAAGGGGGCGAGGTCGTGGGTGCCGAGCTGACAGTGCCGGAGGCGTTGTCGATCCGCTCTTCGGTGTCCGTGGACGATGCGGCCGCGTGTTTGTCCCTCGCCTCGAGCGAGATCGGCACTGCGGTCCATGTGCCGCAAGTCGTTTCGGTGGGATTGCCGTTCTTGGTGACCGAGGTGATCTCTCGCGATGCGTTGCGGCGGGCGAAACCGGCTTTGAAGATTCACGAGCGGATCCTGCCGCCCATCGGCACCGACGGCATATATGCGTACGTCCGGGGAACCGCCGCCGGCGCATTGCACGCCCGATGCTTCATGCCTATAGATGCCACGGTCGAAGATCCGGCAACGGGCAGCGCGACGGCGGCCACGATTGCGCTGCTCGCAACCCTTCAGCCGGAGCGCAGCGGCGAGCATCGGTGGCGCGTGGAGCAGGGCGTGGATATGGGCCGGCCGAGCCTGCTGCTCGGACGCACCGTGAAGCACGATGGGAGGCTCACCGCCGTTCACGTCGCCGGACATGCCGTGCCGGTGATGCGCGGGTCACTGCACATCCGAACGCACCCCGAGCAGGACGAGACCCGGGTTGCGGTCTAGGCGGCTCTCGCGCAAGCTGCGACGGGTGAAGCTGCCACCGGCCACCGAGTAATGATTCAACCTGCACGCCCATTGACCCGAATTCTGGGGATTGGATTCGGTCTGGCGATGGTCTTCGGCGGTACGGTGGGCGTCGGCATCTTGAGGCTGCCGGGGACTTTGGCCGCCGCGCTCGGGGATTCGCGCCTGATCGTGCTGTTTTGGATACTCGGCGGGCTGTATGCGCTGCTCGGCGCTGTGGCGGTGGCCGAGCTCGCTGCCATGATGCCCGAAGCCGGCGGATTTTACGTGTATGCGCGGCGCGCCTTCGGCGATGGGCCGGGGTTCGTGGTGGGGTGGAGCGACTGGGTCAACCAAGTGGCGTCGCTGGCCTACGCCGCGCTCACGGCGGCGGCGTTTATCGGGAAGCTGTGGCCGCCACTTGCCGCCGACCCCCGATTGGTGGCCGTCGTCATCATCGGCGTTTTCACGGCCCTGCACTGGGCCGGGCTGCGCATGGGCAGCGGCCTTACGCGCATCATCAGCTCGAGCGTCGGGTTGATGTTGATGGTGCTGGTGGTGGGCTGCTTCATGTCGGCGCCGGCCCCGGCATCCGGCGCCCCGCCGCCGGCGTCGGCGATGTCCCTGCCGCTGTTGTCGCTGGGCATGGTTGCGGCGGTGGTGTCTGCCTTGCGCGCGGTGTTTTTGACTTATGACGGTTGGTATTCGCCCATTTATATGGCGGAGGAAAGCACGCAGCCCGCGCTGACCATGCCGCGCGCCCTCATCGGGGGTACGGTGTTGGTGGCTGCGATGTACGTCATCATCAACGTCGCCATGCTCAGAGTACTGCCGCTGCCGGTGCTGGCCGCATCCCAGTTGCCCGCCGCGGACGCCGCGCGGGTGGTGCTGCCGCACGGCGGCGCCGAGCTCGTCACCGTGATTTCACTCTTGACCGTGTTGAGTCTGATCAATGCCACCATGCTCCTGACGCCGCGCATCCTGCTGGCCATCGGCCGGGACGGCTTCTTCACCAAGAAGGCGGCGCTGGTCAGTGCCGGGGGCACGCCTCGCGTGGCGCTGGCGATCTCGAGCATCGTCGCTGCGACGCTCATCATGAGCGGCACCTTCGAGCAGATCGTCGCCGTCGCCGCGGTGCTGTTCCTGCTCAACTATGTCTCGGCCTATACCGCCTTGTTCGTGCTGCGGCGTAAGGAGCCGGGCACGCCGCGCCCGTACCGGGCTTTCGGTTTCCCGTTCACGACGGGCATCGTCCTTACGGGCTGTGTGCTGCTGTGGATCGCCGCCATCATGGAAGATCTGCGATCCGGGCTGTTCGCCGCCCTGCTGCTGATTGCATGCGCCCCGGTCTACGCGTGGGTGGCGCGGCGCCGGCGGCTCGACGAAACGGCGGCCGTTGAGACGGCGCCCCCCAACGCTTAGAGAGGTATTGTGATGATCCAGCCGGTGTGCCAGCGGATGCGGCGTGGTGTTTTAAGAAAGACTTTCACGGCGGCCGCCGATGGAGCTAACTTCGCGGCCGCGGCCGCGGCCGCGGCCGCTGTGGCTGCGATGCCCGTGGTTGCCGCAGTCATCGTGGCTGCGATGGGCGTAGTGGCCACGGCCGCAATGGCTGCGACGCCGTCACCAACAGTCACTTCGGCTGCGACGGCGTCGGCAACGGTCGCTTCGGCGTCGTCGGTAACCTCGGCGACGGCCGTGCCGGCGGCCCACGCTCTGCGGCCCGACCAGATCGCCTTCCGCGAGTTGTACCGCGAACTCATCGAGACCAACACCAGTCATTCCGTCGGCAGCTGCACCTCGGCGGCCGAGAAAATGGCGGCGCGCCTGCGGGCGGCGGGGTATCCGGCATCGGATCTGCATTCCTTCGCGGTAGCCGAGCATCCGAAGGACGGTGGGCTCGTGGCCGTGCTGCCGGGGACGGACCTTGCGTCTAAAGCCATTTTATTGCTGGCGCATCTCGATGTGGTCGAGGCAAGGCGCGAGGACTGGACCCGCGATCCGTTCACCCTGATCGAGGAGGGCGGATACTTCTACGGTCGCGGCACTTTCGACGACAAATCCATGGCCGCCGTGTGGGTGGACACCCTGGTTCGTCTGCGCCAGGAAGGCTACAAACCCAAGCGCACCATCAAGATGGCTCTCACCTGCGGAGAGGAGGCCGGCGCCGCCTTCGAGGGTGCCGAGTATCTGGTCAAGCACGAACGAGGGTTGATCGATGCCGCCTTCGCTCTGAATGAATTCGCGTACGGAGTTCTGGATGCCCAGGGGCACCGCGTCGCCATGGAAATCGAGGCGGGCGAGAAGACCGACCAGGACTATCGCCTCGAAGTCGTGAATCCGGGCGGCCACAGTTCCCGGCCGGTGAAGAACAATGCCATCTATCATCTGGCCGCCGGCCTGACGCGGCTCAGCGCCTATGACTTTCCGGTGCAATTGAACGCCACGACCCGCACCTACTTCAGCCGCATGTCCAGCATCGTCGGCGGCGATACCGGTGCCGCCATGCAGGCCTTGGTGAACGATCCGGCGGACGCAAAGGCCGCGGCCACCTTGTCGCAGGACCCGCGCTTGAACGCCATGCTGCGCACCACCTGCGTCGCCACCATGATGGATGCCGGGCACGCCACCAATGCGCTGCCGCAGCGGGCGCGCGCCAACGTGAATTGCCGTATTTTCCCGGGTGTGGGCATCGAGGAGGTGCGTGCCACGCTCGCGCGGGTGCTGGCGGACGCGCAGATTTCGGTCACCACCATCGAACCCTCCGATCCGGTGGTCGTGCCGCCGCCGCTGACGCCGGCCATTCTCAAACCCATCGAGCAGGTCACGCACCGCATGTATCCGGGCATCGAAGTGGTGCCGGTGCTGCAGGCCGCCGGCACGGATGCGATTTATCTGGCCGAGTCGGGCATTCCCACCTACGGCATCAGCGGCATGTTCATCGATCCCGATCTGAGCAATGTGCATGGCCTGAATGAACGCATCCGGGTGCAGTCGCTGTACGACGGGCGGGATTTTCTGTTCTCGCTGGTGAAGCTCTACGCCGAGCAGGTGCGCTGAGGCCGGCGCAGCTCCGGTGCCTTAGGCGCCGGGGTGTGGAGCGGTACGAATGCCCGACCAATCGGTCAACCATCATTGTGCCGAGGTATTAGTTCTCCGCAGCTACTTCGCGGCGTCGAGCAGCGCCTTCACCAAGGGTTGCGGTTGGTAGTGATCGTATTCCGGCGTGAGTCCCAGGCGCACGACGACCAAATCGCGCGAGCGAATGATGGCGATGCTTTGGCCGTCGTGACCTTCCATCCAGAAGGTATCGGCCGGAATGCCGAGGGCGGTGTCGGTCCGCGCGCGGACCCCACAGCCACACCAGGCCGTGTCCGTACTGGCCGCCGGATGAGGCGACGGGCGAGGCCATCATGGCGACATAGCCGCGGGGGAGCATTTCTTGGCCCCGCCAGACGCCGTCTTGCAGCAGGAACTGTCCGTACCGGGCCCAGTCGCGCGCCGTGGCATACATATAGGAGGAACCGACGAGGGTGCCGTCCTCGTCGGTCTCGATGATGGCGCTGGTCATCCCGAGCGGCTTGAATAGTTTCTCGGCCGCGATCCCGGCGCCGAGCCCACCGCCCGCATCCTGGACGATGCGCGACAGAATGTTGGCGCTGCCGCTCGAATAGCTCCAGAACTCGCCGGCGGGATGCACCAGGGGTTGCGCGCGCGCGAACTCCGACATGTCGGGCTGCAGGTAGAGCATGCGCGTGACATCCGACACGGCGCCGTACCCTTCGTTGAAGCGCAGGCCGCTCGACATGGAGAGCAGGTCGGCGATGCGAATGCGCTCGCGGCCGTCGCCGCCGGGCGTGGCCCAGCCGGCGGATTGATCGAGCGTGAGCCGGCCCTCCTTGACGAGCACTCCCACCAGCCCGGCGATGACGCTCTTGGTCATGGACCAGCCGAGCAGCGGTGTCGCCGCCGAAAAGCCCGCGCCGTAGCGTTCGGCCACGATGCGGCCGTGATCGACGACCACGACGCGCGCGCATGCCGGGACCGGTGAGTGTGTCGTCGGTGAGGAGGCGATCGAGTGCCGCGGCGGTCGCAACGGCGTTGCCGTCCGCAATCGCGCTGGTGGTCACGATGGCGTTGGTGGTCGCAGCGGCGTTGCCTTCCGGCCATAACGCGTCCGCGCCGGGAGCGGCGGCAGGCGTCATCGCGGCGGTGTTCGGCGCCGCGACCGCGGCAACCTTGGGCGCAGCCGCCGCGGCAACGGCACCTTCGCTCTGCAGGGCGACTTGATCGACATGGATTGCGAAATCCAATTGCCGTCGGGGATGGCGGCGCAGCCGGTGCCCGGCCGAGCGAGGGCCAGGCCGTCGCCGATGAAGCCGAGCAGTCCCGCGCGGACCACCCGCTGCTGCCGGTCGACGGATACTTGCATGAGGCGCAGCAGCGCGATTCCGGGGGCCTGCACGTCGGTGCGCAGCACCTCGTCCGGGTCGCGGCCGGCGAGAAACACATTGGAGCAGACGATCTTGGCGGTGTAATTGGCGCCGACCCGCAATAGGTCGGGCGGCCTCAGCCAGAGCGCGAACAGCGAGCACGGCCAGCACCACCGCGAGAGCGATCACGGCATGCAACACGATCTTGCCGAGTCTTGGCGGAGCGGCCATGGCGTGGCATCTTAACTCAGCGATTCGAACGGCTGGATGACAGGTCGGAACGGCCGAGCATCTTAACCTGGACGACGGTCTCGAACGGCTGGACGACGAGGTGCGAATTGGCTCGAAGATAGCGCGATGAACAAAAATCAACGCTTTGACTTTGCGTGCTTTCTCGCGGGTGCTCTGTGCTGCTCGAGCGGCTGGGCGGCAGCGGCCGATGGCAACGCGGCAGCGCCCAACGCCAAGGCGGCGTCGAGCGGCCTTCGAGCAGCTGGTCGATGACTTCGTCTTCGGCACGCTGGCATTGTCGCCGACGACGGCGACCAGCTACGGCTACCACGTGCATCACGGCGAATCGCTCGACGACATGCTGGATGATTTCAGCCCGGCGGGGATCGCGGCGTCGCGAAGCTTCCTGCAGGACATCGAAGCGCGGATCGCCAAGCTCGATACGGCGTCGCTCGACGCGGAGCAGCGTGCCGACATCGACATCATGCGCGATGCGCTGGGCGCTTCGCGTCTGGAGCTCGATGAGATCCAGAGCTACCGCCACAATCCCACCACCTATGTCGAACTGCTGGGCAACGGCCTGTACACGCTCTATGTGCTGCAATACGCGCCGGCGCCGGAGCGCTACCGGCACATCATCAACCGCTTGAACAAGATTCCGGAGCTGATCCAGCAGGCCGAGGCGAATCTGCAGGATTCGCCCGGAGGTTTGGAACCACGTCGCGCGCGATGAGAACACCGGCAACATCGGGCTGATCGACACGACGCTGCGCGACAACTGCCCAGCCGGACGAGCGCATGCGGTATGACCAGGCCGCCGTCGCAGCCGATTGCGGCGCTGAATGGATTCAACCATTGGCTCGAGGACCACCTGGCCGAGAGAGTCAGCGATTGGCGGCTGGGGAAGGAGCGCTACGCCAAGAAGTTCCGCCTCGTGCTGGCGACCGGCAAGACCCCCGAGGAGCTGCTGGCCGAAGCGGAGGCGGATCTGGTCAAGACGCGGGCGGAGATCGCGCGGCTCGCGGCGCCCAAGACCGTCGAGCAGGCGCTGGCGGACGTGGCGCGCCAGCATGCGACGGCGGCGGACTTCATTCCGTCGGCCAAGCAGGCGCTGGCCTCGGCGACGGCCTTCGTCAAGGCCAAGGATCTGTTGACGCTGCCGCCCAACGCGCAATTTGGAAGTCATCGAGACGCCGGTGTTCATGCGCGGCCTGTACAGCGTCGGGGGCTTCAATCCGGCGCCGGCGCTGGAGCCGAAGCTGGGCGCGTTTTTCTGGGTGACGCCGATTCCGAGCACGTGGCCGCAGTCGCGCATCGATTCGAAGCTGCGCGAATACAATGACTCGGGCGTGCAGCATCTGACGGTGCATGAGGCGATGCCGGGGCACTATGTGCAGGGCGAGTATGCGAACGAGGTGCAGCCGCGCTCGCGCCGCCTGCTGCGCAATATCTTCGGCAACGGTCCCTATGTCGAGGGTTGGGCGGTGTACTCCCAGCAACTCATGGCCGACCAGGGCTACCTGGGCGACACGCCGGGCTATCGCCTGACCTTGCAGAAGCAATTGCTGCGAGTCCTGGCGAACACGATTTTGGATGTGCGCCTGCAGACCATGGGCATGACCGATGCCCAGGCGCTCGATCTGATGACCAAGAGCACCTACCAGGAAACGGAGGAGGCGACGGCCAAGCTGCAGCGGGCCAAGCTGTCGTCGTGTCAATTGCCCACCTACTACGCCGGCTATAAGGGCTGGCTGGAGGTGCGCGAGCACTACCAGGCCAAGCAGGGCGCCGCATTCAGCCTGAAGGAGTTTCACGAGAGTGCCCTGAAGCAGGGTGCAGTGCCGCTGCCGGTGCTGGACCGGCTGCTGCAGTAGAGTGATGCGCCGACGTGCCGCGGAAACGTCGATTTGCTCGGAAACGCCGCATTTTCCGAAAACGCGGCATTGTTTGGAAGTATCGAACGGCGGGATGTTGAATCGCCGCGTTTTCCTTATTTTGAAGGGCAGACAAGGCAGCCGACGGCGATGTAGGATTAGGTCGGGTTTATATCGGAGCACGTCATGAATGTAGTGTGGACCCCGAGCGCACGCGAATCAGCGTGGACCGACTCGACAAAATGATCGCCGCCGGGGTGCTGACCAAGTACGACCGGGTGGAGTTGATCGAGGGGGACATGATCAACGAGCCGAGGATCAATCCGCCGCACTCCTCCATCACGGCTCGGCTGACCGAACTCTTGGTGCTGTCGGTCGGCCGTTCGGTCACGGTCTCTCCGTGTGGTTCGGTGCGGCTGGGCGATTATTCCGTGCCGCAGCCGGATCTCATGCTGCTGAAGCGGCGTGAGGATTTTTACTTTGGGCGCAGGCCCACGGCGTCTGATGTGTTGCTGCTGATCGAGGTATCCGACAGCAGCCTCGCCTATGATCAAAGCACCAAGCGCGCCTTGTACGCCCGGTACGGCGTCGAGGAATACTGGGTGGTGGATGTGCAGGGCGAGCGCGTGTATGTATACAGCGAGCCGGTCGGAGAGAGTTATGCGCGGGTACTTAAATGCACGACGGCTGACACTGTCTCGCCGCGGGCGGTGCCGGCGGTGCAGATCAAAGTCGGAACGTTGTTTCCTGGAGGCCATTGATATGAATGCCAGTCTTAAATCGGTGCAGCCGTCGGCGGATGCGGAGCGGAGCGCGCGAGTCGATCTCGCGGCGTGTTATCGGTTGGCGGACCGCTTCGGACTGAACGAGGGCATCGACAATCATCTGACGATGCTGGTGCCGGGCTACACGGATCGATTCTTACTCGCGCCTTTCGGCATGCATTGGTCGGAGGTGAAGGCGAGCGACTTCCTGGTGGTGGACTTCAAGGGCCAGGTGCTGAGCGGCCGGGGGTCGGTGGAGGACACCGCGCTCTACATCCATCAGCCGGTGCATCGGCTGTCGCCGCAGGGGCGCTGCGTGCTGCACACCCACATGCCCTATGCGACGGCGCTTTGCATGCTGGAGAATCCGCGCCTGGAGATGGCGGTGCAGAGTGCGCTGGGCTTCTACGAGGACGTGGCCTACGATTCGACTTACAACGGTCTGGCCTTCGATGAGTCGGAGGGAGAGCGCATGGCGCGGGTGCTCGGGCGACTAAGTCGGTGCTCATGCTCGCCAATCACGGGGTGCTGGTGGTGGGGAAGACGATCCCGCAGGCCTTCGAGCGTTTGTACTTTCTCGAGCGCGCCGCGCAGGCGCAGGTGCTGGCGCTGTCGACGGGGCGGCCTTTGCAGCTCATTCCGGAGGCGGTCATCAAGAAGACCGTGGAGCAGTTCAGCGCGGGGGGAGCGGTCGGCGGGCGCGATCGCGCCGATCTGCACTTCGATGCCTTGAAGCGAGTTCTCGACCGCAGTCACTCGGATTACGCGAGCTGAACTCGCGCCTCCTAGCGGCCGTTGATCCGGCGCGGGCGGCCCGCAGTCCCGTCGTCATTTCTGATGGCGGTGCTGCTGTTCATCAACTACGTCGACCGCGGCAACATGGCCACGGCGGCGCACCTGATGCAGGGCGATCTGCATTTGGATTATGCGCAGATGGGCATGCTGCTGTCGGCCTTTTCCTGGACCTATGCCTGGACGCAAATTCCGGTCGGCTGGCTGGCCGAGCGCTACGGCGCGCATCGGATGCTCGCGGCCGGACTCACCCTGTGGGCGTCGGCCACCATACTCATGGGGTTCGCGCACACCTTCGCCACGCTGCTGGTGCTGCGGCTGCTGTTGGGCCTGGGCGAGAGCGCGGGTTTCCCCGGCGTAGCGAAAATACTGGCGGCGATCGTACCCGCCAAAGGCCTGGGCACGGCCAACGGCATCATTGCACTGGGCTATCTCACCGGTCCGGTGGTGGGCACCATCGCGGGCGGCCTGCTGATGGCGCAGTTCGGCTGGCGCTCGGCGTTCTGGGTGTTCGGCGCGCTGTCCTTGCTGTGGCTGCTGCCCTGGTCGCGGGTGGCGGGCCAGGTGCGCACGGCGGTGCGCGCGGGTTCGGAGGAGTTGCCGACCTGGTGGATGATTCTCAAGCAGCCCTCGCTGTGGGGCACGTCGCTCGGGCTGTTCTCGACCAACTACGTGTTCTACTTCATGCTGTCGTGGCTGCCCTCGTATCTGCAGACCGAGCGAGGATTCTCCATCGTCGGCATGGCGTGGCTCGCGACGGGCGCTTACCTGGTCAATGCCTTGAGCGCATTTGCGGCGGGATGGGGCATCGATCGCTACCTGGCGCGCGGCGGATCGGCGAATGTCGGCTACAAGACGGTGATGGCGGTTGGCGCACCTGGGCTCGGTGGTCTGCATGCTGGCCATGGCCATGGGCTCGCCGGCGCGTGGCGCTCGGCAGCTTGTTCGTTTACCAGGCGCTGTGCGGGGCCTCCTCACCCGGCGTGTATGCCATGTGCGAGATCCTGGCCGGGCCGCGCGGCGTCGGGGCGCTGGGTGGGAATTCAAAACTCGCTCGGCAACCTCCGGGGATCATCGCGCCGTGGCTCACCGGCTACATCATTCAAACCACCGGGCATTACACGAACGCCTTCGTGGTGGCGGCCGCGATGAGCTTGCTGGGATTGGTCGGCTGGATCTGGATGGTGCCGACGCTGAAGGAGCTGCAGTGGAAGTTCCCGGTGCGGCCCGGGGCGACGCCGGTGTCCGTACCGCTGCCGTGAGGGGATTCAAAGAAAGGCCTGCATCAGCAGCATGCCGCCGACCAGGATGAGTCCGATGTGGATGTAGCGAAGAAAGGTGAGCTGGTCCATGCGGCCGCTGAACGCCCGGCCGGCGAAGATCGCCACGATGACCACCGGCAATGAGATCAGGTAGTAGTGGGTGACGATGGGTTTCCACAGTCCGGCCAACCAGTAGCCGGTCATGGACATCAGGCTGGCCGGCAGGAAGTAGCCCTGCAGAGTGGCGCGAAACCGCTGCGGTGACCAGCCGCGAAGTGCGCCGTACATGACGAGGGGCGGTCCGTTCATGCCGTAGGCGCCGCCGAGGACGCCGGCGCCGAAACCGAACAGCCACGCGGAGCGGTCGTCCTTGAGCGCGGCGCGCCTGCGGCCAATCAGGGAGTCGATTGAAAACGCCACGATGACGAGACCGAGGCAGGCTTTGACTATCCCGCCGGCGACGCGGGTGAGCAGCAGCAGGCCGAGCGGCGTACCGACCAGGGTCGATAGAACCAGCCATCCCGCGCTGCGCACGTGAACGTGACGCCAATCCTGCGCGAGGACGACCACGGCGACGGTGATCGAAATCAGCACCGCCACGGGCGCGGCCACGTCCATGGGCATGATGAGCGCGAGCAGCGGCACCGCAATCAAGGCTTCACCGAACCCGAAGGCCGAGCGCACGAAGGTCGCGAGAAAGAGCACCGCCAACACTTGTATAGTGGTCCAGTCCGCGATCATCTGGCCTTGGGTGGGGTATGCGCCGGCACAGGGAGAGTATAGATCACCGGCCGCCGTGGGCGGGGTTGAGCAGGAACCAAACCGGGTGCCGCGGGTCAATCATCAGGCGTCCGGCAGCCGTAACATGAGCGAAGTCTGTACATGCAACAGTCAAGGGGCTGGGGACTTTCGCGGTACGTGACACTATGCGTAGTGTTGGCCCTGCATTTGGCTTTTTTCGCCGTGCTCATGCTGACCTCCCGGCTCCCGGGGGTCGACTCCTCGATGAACGATCCCGTTGAACTGGTGTACCTGCCGCCGGCCCGCTTTCCCAAGATCCGCGCCGAGAACGCTCGTCCTATACGCTTCAAAGGCGATACGGTGGCACCGATGCAACCGCTGCTGCTCGGCTCCACCGGGTCCGCGCAGGCGCCTGCGAACTCCGCGTCGGACGGCGAGGGGTCGGGGGTGGACTGGACGGCGGAGGCCCGCCGCGCAGTGCAGGCATTCGAGATCCGCAATCATGAGCCGGACAGCACGAACTCTCTGTCCGGCTCGCCGGCCGATGATTGGTGGTGGCCGCGGTTGCGGCACAATGCCGGCGATCAATACAAGACGGCCAGCGGCGATTGGATCGTGTGGATCAATTCGAGCTGCTACCAAATTGCGGTGGCCGGCGGCAGCGCGTATGCGCCGGGCGCGATGCTGCCCCAGACCGTGTGCCCCGGCGCGCCGCGCGCCGAACCGGTGGAGCAGTCGTCGGAGTCCAAGAAGCCGCATTCCCGGCCGTAGTACGTTGAGGTCAATCCGACGGTCTACCGCGCGACCCGGCGCGCATTTGTCCGTAAGCGTCCATGACCTCTTTCTCGCTGTGGCGCAGATCCTGAGCGCTGCGGAGCTCCTCGGTGCGTTCGGGCGAGGCCCAGGTCTCCAAGCCGAGCTCGTCCCGCCGCTCGTACAGGGCGCCGCCCAGAACGCTAAATATCGAGAGGATGCAAAACATATATATCGCGATTTGCACCGGTAACCACAGTTCCCATCGTCCCAGCATCGCTATAAGTAGGGAGTAGCCGCAGATAATCGCGAGAACGAGGGCGTACAAGGGACCCAAGCCCAAGACCATGCGCACCCAGGCCACGGGATAGACCGCCTTGAGTACATTGCCCTCCAAGCTTCAACATGCTGATGTCGAGGGCCGGCGGTTCGTCGAAACCGCGCACGGTGTGGTCGAACAGGAAATAGGCGTACTTGAAGAACCAGGAGGTCAGTACGAAGGCCAAGGGGATGCCCATCAGGCCGGCCTTGGCGGCAAGGGCGAGAAGCACTGCGAATACGACCAGAACACCGGCGGCTCCGCCGCGGGCGGGGCGGAGGAGGTGGGAGAGGGGGAGGTGCGGGTGATCCATTCGATATTGTGAGGCGGCCTAAGTGTTCAATCTCTCTACGGACGTCTCAGTTCGGTCAATCATCCATTTTTTTAACGTATATTCGCACCGAAAGCAGCAGATGCATTATCGATGATGTGAGCGTGAATACTTCTCAGTGAACTCATTGCGGACCGAGCCAGCACGAACTCCCGGAGCGTGCCTGCCTTTTACTCCAACTGCAATTTCTGGATCTTTCCAACGTGCCATCCGACAAATCCGAACACACGGCTAGGATAAATCACAACGACATACGGAGGGTTGCTAGAAAAGCCCTCGTGCAAATGTTGCAGCCGCTGACTGGATTCGTTCTAGATTCTGGTCTAAGCGTCCAAGACTTGCGCTCGATGTTGCGCGAAGCGGCGGTTCGAAGCTTCGCTGCAAGGCATCTAGAGGTCGCGCGCCGAGTCAATATTTCCGGTATAGCGGCGTCTACAGGAATACCACGTGCGGAAATCTCGAGAATACTCAAGTCAAACGGGAGTTCCTCACGGCAACCTGCCGATCGGCAGCAACAATCTACAAATCGGATACTTGCGGTGTGGCATCAGGACCCCAAATTTACTACAGCCAACGGAAAGCCCGCAGATCTCAAAATATATGGTCGCGGCGCGACTTTCGATGCCTTGGTTAGAGCTCACGGTCGTGGCATTCCAACCAGAGCCATGCTCGATGAGTTGACGCGGGGTGGTGCGGCGGAGGTGCTTTCGTCGCGACTAATTCGTGCGAGGACATCGGTCGTGGTTGATCGAGGAGTGACTCCCCAGGCTATTCAGGCTTTCGGCGAACGAGCGACGGACCTTCTGTCAACGATGTTGCAAAATATGAGAACTCCAGAATGCGCTAGATTTATTGCCAGCGTTTCGGGAAGAATGCCATCTGCTGTAATGCCACTGTTTCGTAAGGAAGTGGCCAGTAAAGGGGCCGATTTTTTGGCTGAAATAAACGATTCTATGTCTCGAGATGCAATAAAAAAGTTTGCCAAATCGCTCTCTCGATCGAATCGAGTAAGCGTGACAATTTTCTATCACGAAAATCAGAGCAAAGCCAAGCCAAAAAAAAAGACGGTGAAGAGGAGGCGAAATTTCCGACGTAATGGCTAAGCTAGATCCCTTCGACTGCGAGATAGACGCCTATGAATACCTGCGCCCGCCTTTTGTTTTTTCCTGAGCTATTGGTGGAAGGCTTGGTCCTACGCGCCATCCAGTTGTCGCAGGATTCCAAGAAGTTTTGCCCATGTCTTTTAACTCGTATCTTCAACGTTGGGATTTCTCGAGGGTCAAGATCTCCGTTCCAGGCAACCCGATGAAACAGCTGATCAGAATTAGCCGGAGTGCTATTGAGATTATGCCGCAAAGTTCTAATAAAACTATCGAGAGATACAAGGGTGTGTTGAATAGCCAGGCGCTTGTCCTCGTACACTGGCAGGGAGCGCATGTGAACACGGATGTATCCGTTGGTATCGATTGTAACGACACCGATTTGTTGGAGCTCCGATAGTAAGGTTCTCGGATCCATATTCGGCACGGTCTTGCTGGCTAGGTGCCTAAAGGATCGACGGCGGTTGCGCATTAGAATCGGTGCAGGACTGCCAAGGTGATCTAGGTACTCGGGGTCTTGGTGCCAAGCCGTTAACAGTTCTCCAATCGCAGAAGCGTGGGGGTACAGTTTGCCGGAGGCCATTGCAGTCAGATCCACGTCAGCAACCCGAGCTGCGAGGCGTCCGGGATCAAGGCCCAGGTGACCAAATAGATCGAGTAGGTCCTTGATGACGTCGTCTACAGTGATTTCGCGGAGGGGCGAGCGAGATTTTATTTTAGCAGTGGACGGACGTAAGACACGCTTAATTGTTGCTTTTGCCATTTCGTATCGTTCCTTGATTTAAGGTCAATGGTCTTCGATGACCAAATGCTTCGAGTAGAGTCTGTTTAAGGGGTTTATCTTTGCGCCCTTAACATAAGGCTTTATCAGTCTTTTGGAGCTAAAAAAGTAAATAGGCAATACTGGATAGTCAGACAGCATCATTTTCTCCGCCTCCTGCAGAAGGCGACGGCGATCGGATGGGTCCAGTGCAGATGCTGCCCGGTCTAGTAATTTGTCGAATTCCTGTCGGTCGTATCGCGCATCGTTGTTCGGCGAGCCGTTACGAAGAGTATCAAGAAAGTTCCCCGCATCGTTGTAGTCTGCCGTCCACCCGAGTCGAGCTACTTCCCATCTAGACGTATCTCTTCGTGTATCCAAGAAAACACGGTACTCCTCGTCCACTAGTTCTGTGTCGACCCCTAGAGTCTCCTTCCACATGGAGGCGATCGCGATTGCAACCTGTTTTATGGAGTTGTTCGAATTAAAAAGCACTCTGAGACGTAGGGGTCTTAAAGCGGAATAGCCTGCAAGGGCGTACAGCCGGCGCGCCTCTACCGTCCTTTCCGCGTCAGGCAGGCTTCGCCAATCCCAAGATTGAGAGTCATAATTCCACGTCCCAGGTGGAACGAATCCATAGGCGGGGCTCTGGCCGAAAGGAAGAATTGTAGTTTCAAGGGCCTTTCTGTCGATTGCCAATGCCAACGATTTCCGCAAATTTAAGTTCGTTGCGAAGTATGGAGAACGTAGATTTAGCGCGTAGTACGCCGTTGCCAGGATAGGCGCGACGAATAGTTCATTTGGACGTTCTGCCCGTACTAAATCTAGCTCACTACTTGGCACACTTTGTGTGACGTCTATTTGATCGGCGCGGTATTGACGAAACTCAGCATTTTCATCGGGGATGGGTATGTACTCGACGTCTGGAATTCGTACGTTGGTTCGATCCCAGTAACTTAAATTTCGTCGCAATCTAATGACTGACCCAGGTGTCCAATTTGAAAGTACGTACGGCCCATTCGAAACCCAGCTGGTCGGGTCATGCGATTTAGCAGCCTCCTCGGAATACACAGGGAAGGTGGCTGAGTGAGTGAGGAGTTGAGGAAAATAAGGGGCTGGCTGATCCAAATTCACGACAAGCAAATCGTCGCTTGCGGCGATCACGCCGAGTGATGACGGGGGTAATCGTCCCAGGATTATCGCCGTGGCGCCAGCGATGGGCCGAAGGATGTCCGCGACTGGCGATGCCCGCTTGGGGTCAACGACTCGCCTCCAAGCCTCGACAAAATCCTTCGCGCGCACTCGTGTTCCGTTTGACCACTTTGCGTCAGGACGCAGTTGAAAGGTGTATTGAGTGCCAGATGCGCTTACCGTCCACGACGAAGCTACACCTGGTACGACAGCTCCGTCAGGCGCCTCAGTGGTAAGCCCTTCATACAGATCTCGGATTACCTCAAAGGAAAAAGTGTCGACTGCTTCCCCTGGATCCAGGGATGCAGGTTCGCCGCCTATTCCGCGTCGGAGGATTTGGCCCTTAGATTTGTGGGTCGCGTCCGCCGCCGGCGTGGTGTTGGAATTACAGCCATGAATGGCAAGTAATGTGAGGAGGCAGATAGGGAATCCGAATAGCCGGGCCCGGCGGCGATATTGGATCCCCAAATAGAAGAGCTGCGTGGGCCATCCGGCCTGTGCAAAGTGCAACGCCCAGATCCAGGCACATTGAGTAAATCGTGAGAAATATATGCTCAACGAGCAATCCTGGCCTTATATAAGCGGAAATTAGGTGGCGTGCACCGACATTGATTCACGCAATCCTCCCTACACGAAAACGTTAACCGGATTCCAATCCAATTCTATTGCTTCTTTCTTGGAAATGCCGCACCGCAGCATTCAGGTCATTTCCTGAATCTGTGAGGTTAATCACTAAATCAGTTGTATTATGTTGATACGTGGGGCAATCTGTTAAACACAACTTATTGGCGGCTTTTCGCTATTTACTTAGGCCGCTGGTTCGTATCGCGATCAGAAATGGCATCGCGTATCCGGATTTCGCGGGGATGGTCCAAGACGCGTATGTAAACGTTGCTTCTGCACAACTGAGGGCATCGGGACGTGAACTATCTCCGGACGCGATTTCGATCATGACCGAGGTGAATTCGGACGATGTACGGGAGTTATTGCGGTCGCCTGACGACGCGAAACTCAGTGAAGCTGAGCAAAAAATTAACGCCGCCGCTCGGGTTTTGGTCGGGTGGCATACGGACAGGGAATATATAGGCCCGTATGGCCTAGTCAGAGATCTCCCGTTCGCTAGATCTGACGCCCCCGGAAAGAGAGACGTCAGGGGGTTTGTGGAACTCGCGCAGCAGTACTGCGAGGGCTATCCACCGAAGGTACTTTTGGATGAATTGGTTCGCACAGCCTGCGTTCAGGATTTAGGGAATGGCTTTTATAGAGCGCTGACGCGTTCGTATGTACCAGAGCAGCTTAGCGCCGAAAGTATTCGCCGGTTTGCTCAGGTGGTGCACAACGTAACAGAAACTCTTGAGGTGAATCTTCGGAGATCTGAAGGTGGTGTGAGGCGAGTTGAGCGAACTGTATTTGCAGATTTTGGCCTGCCGCGCGAAGCGCTTGTCGCATTCGACAAATACATTCGTGACCGCGGGCAAATATTTGCGGACGACATTGATAACTGGTTATCCGCACGTTCACACGAAGGGCAGTCAGGCACGGTTCAAACAGGTATCGGCTTCTATCACTACGTAGTGAATGAAGAGGATGAACGGGATTTCGGAAAAACATTAAGGGTGGAAGGGGTCAAGGATGAGAACTAACGTCTCAGCCACATCGCGCGCATGTGTGGCTATAGCGGCTTCGGTTTTCGCATTTGCGTGGGCTTCAGTTAGTGCCGCAAATTTGCCGAGCACTTCCGCGGCTACCGTGGAATTTCAAGCGATCGCTAACAGTGATTTGTTGGTGCTTGGTCCGGTAGATCTAGCCGAACCGTCAAAGGCGCGAGTCCAAGTATTGGGTCAATGGATACCGCTTTCAACAAGATCCAGATACCTCAAAGCGTCGAAGGGCTCGTCGGACATGTGCTTGCCGTCTACGGATCGGTGGCTGCGGATGGTTCGTTAGAAGTCACGGCGGTCCGTGAGCAAGACTCAATTAACTACGTGCCTGGCGCAACTCACCTCTATTTAAAGGGGTCGATTTCTTCGCTTGACAGTCTTCACGGGACCGCGCGAATTGGTTCTCTCTCAGTAAGCTATTCGAACGCACTGCATACCTTGTTGCCGACGATTTGTCTGTTGGAGCGGTAGTCTCTTTTAGCGGACTGCAATTTGCGGGAAATAACGAGCTGTACGCGGATAACGCTTTGGTTCACAACGCAGCCAATACCGTGCAAACACTCGGCCAGACTGGCAGCGGAATTCAGGCGGCTGGTCAGACCGGAAGCGGTATTGCAGTCGCTCGGCCAAACCGGCAGCGGCATCAAGTCGTTGGGCCAGACTGGCAGCGGTATGCAAGTCGCTGGGTCAAACCGGCAGCGGAATTCAGGCCGCAGGGCAGACTGGCAGCGGTATCAAATCGCTAGGTCAAACCGGCAGCGGCATCAAGTCGCTGGGCCAAACTGGCAGCGGCCTTCAAGTCGTTGGGCCAAACGGGCAGCGGCATCAAGTCGCTGGGTCAAACCGGCAGCGGCATTCAGGTCGCTGGGGCAAACCGGCAGCGGCATTCAAGTCGCTCGGCCAAACCGGCAGCGGCATTCAGGCGCTGGGCCAAACCGGCAGCGGCATCAAGTCGCTGGGCCAAACCGGCAGCGGTATTCAAGTCGCTCGGTCAAACCGGTAGCGGCATTCAAGTCGCAGGGCAGACTGGCAGCGGCATCAAGTCGCTAGGCCAAACCGGCAGTGGCATTAAGTCGCTGGGCCAAACTGGCAGCGGCATCAAATCGCTGGGCCAAACCGGCAGCGGCATTCAGGCGGCAGGGCAGACTGGCAGCGGTATCAAGTCGCTAGGCCAAACCGGTAGCGGAATTCAAGCCGCCGGCCAGACTGGCAGCGGCATCAAGTCGCTGGGCCAAACCGGTAGTGGATTCAGACCGGCAGCGGATCAGGCAGGGCAGACTGGCAGCGGTATCAAGTCGCTGGGCCAAACCGGTAGCGGCCTTCAGGCCGCGGGTCAGACTGGAAGCGGCATCAAGTCGCTGGGTCAAACCGGTAGCGGACTTCAGGCCGCAGGGCAGACTGGCAGCGGCATCAAGTCGCTGGGCCAAACCGGCAGCGGCCTTCAGGCCGCGGGTCAGACTGGCAGCGGCATCAAATCGCTGGGTCAAACCGGCAGCGGAATTCAGGCCGCAGGGCAGACTGGCAGCGGTATCAAGTCGCTCGGTCAAACGGGCAGCGGCCTTCAAGCCGCAGGTCAGACGGGCAGCGGCATCAAATCGCTGGGCCAAACCGGCAGTGGAATTCAAGCGCAGGCCAGACTGGCAGCGGTATCAAGTCGTTGGGCCAAACGGGCAGTGGCCTTCAGGCGCTGGTCAGACTGGAAGTGGTATTGCAGTCGCTGGGTCAAACCGGAGCGGCCATTCAGTCGCTGGGCCAGACTGGCAGCGGCATCGCGGCGGCGGGCCAGACAGGCAGTGGCATTAAGTCGCTCGGCCAAACCGGCAGCGGCATTCAGGAGGGTCAGACGGGCAGTGGCATCAAGTCGCTCGGCCAGACCGGCAGCGGCATTCAGCGGCGGGCCAGACTGGCAGCGGATCAAGTCGCTCGGTCAAACCGGCAGCGGCATTCGCACTCGAGGGCCAAACGGGGAGCGGCATTGGCAGCTCGCTCGGCCAGACGGGCAGCGGCCTTCGGCGTGCGAGGTCAGACCGGCAGTGGCATTAAGTCGCTAGTCAAACGGGTATTGGCTCCTAAGGAACCGCAGATAGCTGACGCCTTTGATTTGGTTCGTGGATTGAAGGCTTTCCCATATCAGTAGAGTCTGCTACGACGCAGCGTTCAGTCCGCCGTCTTACCAAGAGAAAATCGGCCGATCGAGGAATGACTCTATGGTGGCTGAACTGGCTGCGGCCTCGGCTAACGCAAATCTGATTCTCCATGCCCCACTCCCTAGTCTGCTGGCGCTGCGGCGCGTCTTTGGCCGCGCTGAGTTTGCCGTTGCGGCGGCTCGATGTTTGCAAGGCGTGTAATGCGGAGTTGCACGTGTGCAAGATGTGCGTTGAGTACGACACGTCGTATGCCAAGCATTGCAAGGAGCCGACGGCGGAGGAGGTGCGCAAGAAGGATGAGGCGAATTTTTGCGATCACTTCAAGCCGAAGGCGGGGGCCTATGTAGCGAAGGATGAGGCGGAGTTGGCGCGGGCGAAGTCGGCGCTGGACGATCTGTTCAAGAAGTGACGCCGGGATGAAAGTCATCGGCAGGGCTGGATCGGGCCTGCTCGGCTCAATCGCCCTCCTTGCTGTGGGGGGTTCCGCGCTGGGGGCGCCAATCGGCGCTGGCGCTGGCGCCGGCCCCGGCCCTGGGTCCGGTCAGGCGCAGTCGTATTCCATCGATCAGACGCGCTATTTTGCCTCGCCGGAAATCGAGTCGGCGCAGCGCAAGCAGCGCCTGGGGGCGGCGGCGGCGTTTCCCGCGGTTGCGCCGCTAGGCGCGGCGGCTCTACTGGAGTACCTGCATCGCGCTGAGGCCTTGCTGGGGCAGTTGGAACGGCACAATGCGTACGTGCACCTGCGTGCATCGCGGGACATGGATGATCGGGCGGACGCCGATGCGGATGATAGAACCGCCGATGCCATCGATCTGCTGACGAGCGCCGTGGAGGTTGCTTTGCGCACCGTGGGTGGAGCGGCATTCGCCAGGGACGCGGCTGCGGTCCCGGCATTGAGGCAGTACACCTATCTTCTGGTGCGTGCGCAACGCAATGTGGGGCATGAGCTGCCGAAGGAGCAGGAGGCCATCGTCCATGAGCTGGCGGATCCGGCCGCTTCGAACGCTTGGACCCTGTACCAGCAAACCGTGCGCAGCACGCCGTTTGCGAAACTCGCCACCGCCGAGGGCCGGCTGGATGTGAGAGCGGACGCGAGGGTGCTGGCGGTCAACCCGGACCGCGCCATCCGTCAGGCGGCGTGGCAGGGGCGATGGGATGGCTATGCTTCGCGGGCGGATATTTACGCCGGCATTCTCTTCGGCATCGTGCGGCTGAACGATCGGGTGGCGCGATTGCACCATTTCCCCGATGCGCCGAGCCGGGTGTATTTCGCGCGCAACCTGGATCGCGCGCAGGTCGCTGCGGCGCTGGCCGGCATCGAGAGTCATGCCGAGATGCTCAAGGCCTATCAGCGCCTGCGGGCGCGGCATGTGGCGGCGTTCAGCGGCATCGCGGATGTGCGTCCCTGGGATGGGTCGCTGCCGACGCCGGGGTTCGTCATTCCGCGCATGACGTTGGACCAGACGCGCGTCGAAGTGCTCGAGGCATTGGCGCCGCTGGGTGCCGACTATGCGGAGCACTTCCGGCAGCTGCTCGATCCGGCCACCGGGCGCATGGACATCTCGGCGGAGCAGGGCAAGCGCATCAATGGGGGCTTCTCGATCGGTGCACCGGGGGTGGCGTCGGGGCTGTTCGTGGAGAGTTACGGCCGGGGGTTGATCGGCGATAGCCGCGTCATCATTCACGAAGGCGGTCACGCCATCCACAAGCAGTTGATGAGCGAAGGCGGCGTGTCGCCTTTCTACACCCAGGGCCCGAATTGGATGTTCGAGGGCTTCGCGATTCTCAACGAGTTCCTGCTTTACGATCGTCTCTACCGGAGCAGCACCGACCCGAAGGCCCAGGCGTACTACTTAGAGGCACTGGTGGAGGACATGTCGCTGCAGCTGTTTACCTCGGCGGAGGAGGCGACTCTGGAACAATCGATTTATGACGGTGTAGTCGCGGGCCGCATCAAGAACGCCGCCGATCTGGATGCACTGAGCCTCTCGGTGTGGAGCCGATTCGAAATCTGGCCCGCGTCCGAGCCGCAGTACGCGCACATCTGGGCCACCAAGGACCTGATGTACGAGGATCCGCTCTACTTGGTGAATTATCTGTACGCCGGGCTGCTCGCGACTCAGATGTTCGACTTGGCCGAACGCGATCCGTCCGGCTTTGCGCAGCGCTATGCCGAGCTGCTGCGCGAAGGCTTCCATGCGGCGCCCGAAGATCTGTTGCGCAGCTTCTTCGGCCGCAGTCTGTCGCAACGGGAAATGGTCGACGCGTGCATGAGCATCCTGCAGCGGCGCATCGAATTGCTTGGTAAAACTTACAAGACAATCGACGCTGCGCATTAGCCGGGCGCGGACGGGTCAATTGTTAAGTTTTGTCAGCCGTACACCTGCGGCGGCCGGCCGCCAAGTGGCGGTTACATATTCCAAATTTAGGGGAATCCCGCATATTCAGGCTCGGGATACTCCGCGTCCGCGCGGAGCGTATATGCTATTAAGGTGAGGATTTCTGCTCGAGACCGGAGTACGAAAGGATGGCGACATCTCCGGATTATCTGAGGCTCGCGACCAGTTCGACGCGGGCCTTGGCGGACGCGGCTCTCGATAGCCTGCGTGAAGCCGTGGTAGTGGCCGATGCCCGCCGCAAGCATCTTCCCGTGGTGCTCGCGAACGCAACCGCGCGCCGCTTCCTGACCTGTGCGTATCACGCCGGCTTGATCGATTCCTCGCTGCATCGACTGCTGACCGCCGCGTCGGCGACGACGGTTGAAACCACGCTGGCCTTATTGCCTGATCCTCGATCGCCGACCAGCCGGGTGCTCGAGTGGCGCGGCGCCGAGGGCGAGATCTCCGTCATGACGGAAATCAAGCCCTTGGCCATGGCTCCCGACCAGCGCCTGGTCATGTTCACCTTTGCCGCCACGGCGCCCGAGCCGGGCGTCATGGTGGCCATCGACACCCTGCCTTTCGACCTGCTGATCCTGGACAGCGATCTGAGAGTCACTTACGCCAATGCCGGCGCGGTGCGCTCCGGCGCCGGGATGCCGGGCGGGCTGCGGGGCGTGTCGGCGCTGCGGCTCAATCCGACCTCGGCCTTGCACCCGGATGTCTTTGCGCGCGCCTTGCAGGGCAGCCCCTTTCATGACGATGCGGTGGAAATCGCCTCGTTGACGCGGCCGACGCGCTGGTTCGAGGTGGACGTGCAGCCGTTGAAAGGCGCGTCCGGAATCGCCGGCTTGGTCGTGCTGTCGGTGGAGGTCACCGAGCGCCGCCTGCGCAAGCAAGCGCACAGCGGCGGCGATCGTCGCTTGCTGGCGCTCACCGAGCATGCGCGGGACATCATCACGGTGGCGGCGGCGGACGGCAAGGTGCAGTACGTCAGCGGCGGCGTCAGGAATTCTCTGGGCTACACTTCCGAGGAGAGGCAATCGAACAACTTGTTCGAGCACGTGCATCCCGACGATTACGAGCTGCTGCACTCCAAGTATCAGCAGTTGGTGGCCGGCGAGATCAAGGATTATTCGCGGGAATTTCGCATCCGCCACAAGGACGGTTCCTTCCGCTGGCTGGAATCGAGCTTTACCTCGGCTCTGGATAACCCGCTGATCGCGGGCGTGGTGATCAATTCGCGCGACATCACCGAGCGCAAAACGGCGGAATGCCGGCTCGCGCAGCGCGAGGAAGTGTTTCGATTGGCGGCCGATGCGGTCAACGGTGTCATCTCCGAATGGGATGTCGCCAGCGGCTTCGTGCATCGCTCGCGGGGCGTGCTCGAGGTGCTGGGCTTGGAGCCCGAGGACCTCGAACCGACCGTCGACGCCTGGTGCGAGCGCATTCATCCCTGCGATTTCGAATCGGCCAAGAAGGCGATCAACTTGGGGCTGCTCAACGGCCGCGGGTGGACCACCACCTATCGCATCCGCGATGTGCGCGGGCGCTACCGCTCCTTGCTCGAGCGCGGGCTGATCCAGCGCAACGGCAGCGGCGATCCGGTGCGCGCCATCGCCTGCTGCGTGGATGTGTCCGAGATCAACCGCGTCACCGACCTGCTGGCCGAAACCCAGCGCACCGCCAAAATGGGCGGCTGGGAATACAGCTACGCGACCCGCGAGCTGACGTGGACCGACGAGATGTATCGCATCTACGAGGCGAACCCGAAGGAATTCGCGGTGTCCTGGCATTCGATGCTGGCGCAATGCACCGCGGACTCGCGGCGGCGGTTTCACGAGGCCTGCAAGCGGTCCGAAGTGACGGGCGGCCAGATCGACCTCGAGCTCGAGATCACCACCTTGAAGGAGCAGCGCATCTGGGTGCGCATGATCGGGCACCTGGAGGTGCTGGAGGGGCGCCCCTTCCGCGCCTTCGGTTCGCTGCAGAACGTGCAGGCGCAAAAGGCGGCGCAAATCGCTTTGGAGAACAGCACCGGGTGGCTGAAGCTCTCGATGAACATGGCGAACATGCACGCCTGGCGCTGGGACCGCGCGGCGGATGCGTTCGAGTTTGCCGTGGTGGACGGTATGGAAGCGCACCTGCCCAGCGTGTTCACCAACATGCAGAAGCTCATGTCGCGGGTGCATCCCACCGACCGGCACTCGCTGCGGGGAGCCATCGACGATGCGTTCTGGTATCAGGGGGAAGTGCAGCGGGAGTTTCGGCTCAAATCCCGCGATGGCCGCTACCGATGGTATGCGGCCATCGCGCGTCCCTTGTTCAATGGGAGGAGTCAACCGCGCGGCCTGGTGGGGGTCATCCAGGACATCACCGAGCGGCGCGACTCCGAGGTGCGGCTGCGCCGCTCCGAGGAGCTGCTGCGCGCCACCACGGCCAACACCGCCGATACGCTGCTGCTGCTCGACACCGGCTTGCGGGTGCGCTTCATCAACAAGAGCGTCGGCGACATGAGCATCGAGGAGATCATCGGCCAAGAGATCGACGTACTGTTGCCGCCGGAAGCGCGCGAGAGCGTCATCGACAAGCTGCGGCTCATCTTGGAGACGGGCGAGACGGCCACCTATGAATTCGAGTCGACCGGCGGCGATGAGGTGCAGTACTTCGAGAATCGCGCGGTGTTGGTCCGCGACGACGGGATCGGCACCGGCATTTCGATTTCGACCCGCGACATTACCGAGCGCAAGCGCTTGGAGCAGGAAATCCTCGATGTGTCGGGCCGCGAGCGCTGCAGTATCGGCCGCGATCTGCACGACGGCTTGGGTCAGGAGCTGACCGGCGTGGCCTTGATGCTGCGGGGCCTGGCGGGCCGGGTGCAGCAGAGTTGTCCCGAGGCCATGGACTCGGTGAACGAAATCGTCGCGCTGGTCAATCGATCCATCGAGAACGCCCGCTCGCTGGCGCACGGACTCTTGCCGGTGCGCACCGAAACCGGCGGTCTGGTGTTTGCACTGCGCGAGCTGGCGTCGCGCAGCCGCGATTTGTACAGCCTGGAGGTGAACTTCCGCGCGGAAGTGTGGCCTGAACTCACGCTGGACGAAACTGATGCCAGCCACCTGTATCGCATTGCACAAGAGGCGCTCACCAATTCGGCACGCCACGGGCATGCCACCCGGGTGGAGATATTTCTGTTGGTCACTCGGAAGACCTTTTTGCTGTGTATCACCGACAACGGTGAGGGTTTTCACCCGCCGCCGTCGCCATATATTGGTATGGGTTTGAAGATAATGAAGTATCGTGCCGGTATGATTGGTGCGAGGTTTGAGATAGCTCCCAACGAGCCGAGCGGCACTGTGGTTCGGATCGCGGGAGAACAACCATTGGCGGTCTCCGATGAGGATGTCCGTCAATCTAGGAGCGAGAAATGATGGCAGCCAGCAACACATGGGTGCGTTCTACGGTCTCTCATTCGGGACCCAACGCCGGCAAGCGCAGGGTGCGCCGCGTATTGATCGTCGATGACCATCCCATCGTGCGCCAGGGTCTGCGCCGCGTGATGGAGAATGAAGAGGATCTGACCGTGTGCGGAGAGGCCGAAACCGCCCGCGACGCGCGCACCGCCATCAAGGAATTGACTCCGGATGTGGTCATCGCCGACATCAGCTTAAAGCAGGGCGACGGCATCGAGCTGGTGCGGGACGTGCGTGCCCATCATCCGCAGCTGCCGATTCTGGTGCTGTCCATGCACGATGAGACCATTTATGCCGAGCGCATGCTGTCGGCCGGCGCCAACGGCTACATCATGAAACAGGCCGCCAGCGAGCAATTCCTGGTGTCCCTGCGGCGCGTGCTCGACGGCGGCATCTACGTGTCCGAGGCCGTCGGCAACAACATGATTCAGAAGTTCGCGGCCGGCGGGACTTATATATCAGCCAATCCGATCGACCGTCTGAGCAATCGCGAGCTGCAGATCCTGCACATGATCGGCAAGGGCATGAGCACCCGCGAGACGGCGCACTCCCTTAACTTGAGCATCAAGACGGTGGAGTCGCACCGGCAGCGGATCAAGCGCAAGCTGAACCTCACCACCGGGACCCAGCTGGTGCAATACGCGGTGAACTGGTTCACGGGCCGGGAGGCCGCGGCCACCGGGTATGGGGGCAGGGAATCGGCCGGCCCGGCGTCCGAGGCGTCGAGGCGCTGAGGCGACCGGCGGCCCGTAGGCCGTGTAATGGATTCCCGCCCTTGACCGAAATCCGCTAGGGAAAAGCCTTAGCGACCAGTGCGCAATTTCCGCAAGTGCCTATTGTGCGCCAGTGCGGAGATTTACAATATGTCGCCCAGGCAGGAGTAAAGTCGGCGCGTTTTGCGCCGATATGCCAACTACTACCGGGGCGAGGGATCCCAATTGTCAGAACTGGAATCTGTGACCACGCTCACAGTCGAGACTTCGCCGACGATTTTGTTGGCCGAGGACGATCCAGTCACGCGGATGCTCATGACCCGCTTTCTCAAGAAGGCCGGTTACGAAGTCGATGCCGTGGGCAACGGCTCGGATGCGCTGGACCGGATGACCAAGCGCTACTACCCCATGCTGGTCACGGACTGGGAAATGCCGGAGATGGACGGCGTGAGCCTGTGCAAGGCGGTGCGCAATCTGCAGCTGGACGGCTATGTGTACGCGCTGCTGCTCACGGCCCGCGACGCCAAGGAGCACATCATCGCGGGCCTCGAGGCGGGCGCGGATGACTACCTGATCAAGCCCGTGCACGAGCCGGAATTGATCGCGCGCCTAAACGCCGGCAGGCGCATTCTGAACCTCGAGCACTCGCTGCGGGTGGCGAATCAGCGCAACCGCATTCTGTCCATCACCGATGCACTGACGGGCACTTACAATCGGCGCTATCTGATGGAGCAGCTGCCGCGCGAGCTCGAGCGCTGCCGGCGCTATGCCTATCCCCTGTCGGTGCTCATGTGCGACATCGACTATTTCAAACAGATCAACGATGCGCGCGGCCATGTGGCCGGGGACGAGGTCCTGCAGCAGTTCGCCGCGCGGGCGCAGAAATCCATCCGCAGCAACAGCGACTGGGTCTCACGCTACGGCGGCGAGGAATTTCTGATCGTGCTGCCGGAGACCTCGCACGAGGGCGCCGTGGCGGTGGCGGAGAAGATCCGCACGCTGACCGCCGCGACTCCCTTCACCACCCGGGCGGGCGACGCCTTGGTCACGGCCAGCTTCGGCGTGGCCTCCACCGGGCCCTGCGGCCCGGACATCGCGCTGAAAGTCGATGCCCTGATCCGCACCGCGGATGAGTGCCTGTATCGCAGCAAGCAGGAAGGCCGCGATCGAACCAGCGGCCATGAATTGGCGGTGACCCCGGTGCCTCTGAAGGCCATGGGCTGAGGTGCTGACCGGGCACGGGGCTGACCGGCGCCGCGGGTGATCAGCCCGCCTGGCGCAATTGCGCGTTGACGGCCCTGAGCTTATCGCCGAGCTCGCGCACCAAACCGTCGATCTCCTCCACCGAGTTCTTGCGCGCCGCGCTCTCGAGGAGGAGGCGGCGGCGGCCAGGCGCGAGGCGTGAATGTTGGCGCTCGCGCCTTTCAGGGCATGGGCGCGCTTGCCGATGGTGTCGAAATCTTGGACACGCAGCGCCGCGAGGATCTCGGCCAGGCATTGATCGCCGCTGACGACGAAGGTCTCCACCAGCTCACGCTCGAATTCCTCATCGCCGCCCGTGAGCTCGCGCAGGGCGCTCATGTCGACCGCGGGACGCTCGACCTCGGACTTCAAGTAGCGGCCGAGGCAGTCGCTCAATTGCGCGGGCTCGATGGGCTTGCCTAAGTGCGCGTCCATGCCGGCGGCGACGCAATTCTCGCGATCCTCGGTCATGACATTGGCGGTGAGCGCGATGATGGGCAGCCGCTTGCCGCGGCCGTTCTGCCGCTCGAGCTCGCGGATGCGCCGGGTGGCGGTGAAGCCGTCCATGACCGGCATCTGGCAGTCCATCAAGACCGCATCATAGGTGGACTCGGCCAGGCGCTCCAAGGCGTCGGCGCCGTTGTTGGCCAGGATGACATCCGCCCCCAGCTTCTGCAGCAGGTGCTGCGCCACGCGCTGATTCACGGGATTGTCTTCGACCAGCAAGATGCGGTGTCCCTGCAGTGTGGGATTGATGCCGAGGGTCGGCAGCATCCGGGTCTGGCGCGCCACATTGCCGGTCAGCACCTGGTCGATGAGCGCGGTAAGGGCCGGGGCCCGGATGGGCTTCAAGCCCACGGCGTTCGGCCGCTGCGCCCGCCCCATGGCGTCCTGCTCGGCACCGAACAGGGAGAGCAGGACGACGGGCAGGCCGGCCAGCGTGGGATCGGCGCGCAGGGCCGCCAGCAGATCGAGGCCGCCTTTGACGGGCATGAGCTCATCGGCCAGCACCAAATCGAAGGCGGCATCGCGGGCCAAATGCTCCAAGGCTTCGTCCACCCCGCCCACCGTGACCGTATCGAAGCGCGACAGCTCGAGTTTCTTGGCGAGGCTTGCGCGGCTGGCGGGGATGTCATCGACGATGAGGATGCGGCGCCCGAGGCCGACGGGGTCGCGGTGCGGCTGCTCCTGCAGGGCATCGACGCTGACCGTGACCCAGAAACTCGAGCCGCGCCCCGGCTCGCTGCGCACGCCGACATCGCCGCCCATGAGCTCCGCCAGACGCTTGACGATGGACAGCCCCAAGCCGGTGCCGCCGTAGTGGCGGGTGGTGGAGGAATCGATTTGCGAGAAGGACTTGAACAGCCGATCGAGCCGATCGGCCGGGATGCCGATGCCGGTATCCGTGACCTCGATGCGCAGGGCGGCGCGGCCTTGCGCATCGACGGTGCCGGACGCGTCCAGGATCACATAGCCCTCGTGCGTGAATTTGATGGCATTGCCGAGCAGATTCATGATGATCTGGCGCAGCCGCCCCGGATCGCCGCGGGCCAGCATCGGCATGGCGGCCTCGAAGTTGACGATCAATTCGATGCCCTTGATGGCCGATTGCAGGGCCATGGCCGAGACGGTGTCGTAGACCACATCGCGCAGGTCGAAGTCCACGTGCTCGAGCTCCACGCGGTCGGCCTCGATCTTGGAGATATCGAGTACGTCGTTGATGAGGGAGAGCAGCGCCTGCGCGCTGCCGCGGATGATGTCGACGTATTCGCGCTGGGTGGTGTCCAGGGTGGTTTCCGCGAGGATCTGCGCCATGCCGATCACGCCGTTCATGGGCGTGCGGATTTCGTGGCTGACATTGGCGAGGAAGTTGCTCTTGGCGCGGTTGGCGGCTTCGGCGGCGAGCTTGGCGTCGAGCGTCGCCTGCTCGGCCAATTTGCGGTCGGTGATGAGCTGCATGGAGCCGGCCATGCGCAGCGGCGTGCCGTCCGCGGCGCGATCCGCCTGGGCGCGCGAGCGCACCCATTCGTAGTGTCCGTCCTTGTGCTGCAGCCGATATTCCACATCGTAGGGTGCGCGGTGGCGCAGATGATCATCCATGGCCGCCTTGGCGGCTTGGCGATCCTCGGGATGCACCATCTCCTGCAGGTAGGCGCGCGAGACGGTCAGCTCGCCCACGGCGTAGCCCATCATTTCTTCCAGGCGCTGGCCGATCCAGGGGATGTCGGTGGCCAGGTCGATTTCCCACAGGCCGTCCTGGGTGCCGCGGATGGCGCGCTGGTAGCGGCTTTCGATGGAGTCCAGGGCCGCTTCGGTGCGCTTTAAATCGCTGATGTCGACGATGGCGCCGGTGATGCGCACCACCGCGCCGAACTGATTGCGCGACACCGTGGCTTTCTCGCCGATCCAGCGTACGCCGCCGTCGTCGAGCAGCACCCGATATTCGCAGCGGTAGGAAGGCGCCACGGGCGTGGTGTCGATGGGCGCGCTGCGCATGCGCGCGACATCGTCCGGGTGCACCCGCGAGAGCAGGCGGTCCAGATCGTCGAGCCGGGTCGAGGAGGGGATGCCGAGGAGGGCATGGAAGTTTTCCGAGCAGATGCGGGTGTTGCGGCCGAAATTGAAGTCGAAGGTCGCGAGGCCTGCGGCGGCCTGGGCGATGTTGAGCGAGGCGGTGGCGTAGCGCAGCTTCTCTTCCAGCTCCTTGCGCTCGGTGATGTCGTAGAGGGTGCCGATGGCGCGCGCGGGCTGGCCCGCGGCGTCCTGGACGATCTCCGCGCGGCCGGCCAGCCAGCGCACCTCGCCGGTGAGCAGCAGGGTGCGGTGCTCGAATTGGTACTTCGTGCCGGAGTCGATGGCGGCGCCCAGGGTCAGGACCACGGCTTCGAAGTCTTCGGGGTGGATGGTCGCCACCCATTCCTCGCGGGTGAGCGCGTGCCGGCGGCAGGGCAGGCCGATGAGATCGAAGAACAGGGGCGTGCCGCCGATGTCGCCGGTGGCCAAGTCCAAATTGAAGACGCCGAAGCCGCCGGCGGCTTGCGCGAATTCCAGGAAGTCGGAGGTGCGGGACGCGAGCACGGGCAGTACGCCATGAGCGCCTGCCGGCTGGCTCAGGCTAGCGCTCAAGTTGTTGTGATTCGGCCGACTGCGCATGCAACATCCAACAGGTGGGCGTGCGCCCTCAAGCTCGGGTTATCGGCAGTCCCGGCACCCGCTTGAGCTATGATCCGAGCTCAAGTTCACAGGGCACGCGCATGCGGACGGTCAAGATTCTGTCGGTGGTGGTGGGCTGCAGCTTGGCTCTCATCGTGGCCGGACTGTTCGCCGTATGGCTGTCGGTCAATCCCAATGATTACAAGGCTCGGATCGCCGCCGCTGTGAAGCAATCCACGGGTCGGGAACTGACTTTGCAGGGGGACATCAAGCTCTCGGTGTTTCCCTGGGTGGCCCTGGAATTGGGGCCCGCCAGCTTGGGAAACCCGCCCGGATTCGGGGAGGAGGCCTTCCTCGCCTTCAATCACGCGGCCGTGCGGGTGAGGCTGCTCCCGTTGCTGGCCAAGCGGCTGGACGTGGACCGGGTGGACCTGGATGGGCTGGATTTGCGGCTGCGCAGGAATGCCGAGGGTCGGGGGAATTGGGAGGGCTTTGGGGGCCCGCAGAGGTCCGGGGCGCAGGCCGGCGCCGGTGCCGGCGCCGGTGCGGGTACGGGCGCAGGCGCAACTGCAACCGCAAGCGAGGGCGGCGGGGTGGGGCCCTTGCCGCGGCTTGGCGGCCTGCGGATCACCAATGGGCGGGTGAGTTATCGTGACGCATTGGGGGGCGTGGCGGGGGGCCTGGTGGTCGAGAGGTTCACTCTCGAGACCGGTGCCTTCGGCGGGCCGGGGGTCACTCCGGTGAGTGTCGCCTTCCAGGCCAATCGCGGCGTGCCGGACGAGACCCTGACCTTGAGTGCCCAATTCGACTTGAGTGCGGATGCGCGCTACCGGCGCTTGCGCCTGGAGGCGGTGAGCTTCAGCGGGCTGTTGGGCCGTCCCGGGGACGGGCCGCCGGTGCATTGGGAGGTGTCCGCGCCGGTGGTCGAGGCGGATCTTGCCCAGCAGAGCGTAGGGGTGCCGGCGTTCGCGATGAGTTATTCGAGCGCGCATGTCACGGGAAAACTGCAGGCGATCAAGATTCTCGGCGACCTGAGCATGACGGGCTCGGTGGCGCTGGCGCCTTTGGTGCTGCACGAGTTCGCCCCCCATGTCGGCATCGTGCTGCCCCAGACCCGCGATCCCCGGGCGCTGGCACAGCTGTCGGCGAGCAGCGAGTTCAGCTATGGGGCGAGCGGGGTGCGCTTCGAGCCGCTGCGTCTGCAGCTGGATGACACGCATCTGCAGGGCAGCGTCGCGCTGGCGGGGGAGCCGCGGGCGGTGAAGTTCGTTTTGACGGTGGATCGGATCGACTTGGATCGTTATTTGAGTGCCGGCACTGGGGCGGATGCGGGTGCGCCGGCGGCCGCGGCGCCGGGGCCCAAGAGTGCGGCCGGTGCGTCGGCGCACGCGGCCAATGCCTCGAAGTTGCCCGACGCGGATGGAGTGCTGACCGTGGGATCGCTGCATTTATCGCCGCTGGATTTCGCGAATGTGCGGGTGACGGTGGGGTTGAAGGACGATGTGGTGCACCTGTTCCCCGCGCTGGCGCAGGTCGACGGCGGCAATTATTCGGGCAATATCACTCTGGATGAGCGCGGCGCGACGCCGGCCTTGAGCTTGGATGAGCATGTGAGCGGGGTCGATATGACCCGCCTGCTCGCCGGGACGGCGTACAAGGGGCGATTGGCGGGGCAGGGCACGGTCAACTTGAAGGCCACGGCACAGGGGGCCGCCATGGACTCGATTCTGCGGACTCTGAACGGACATTTCGATGCGAATCTCGCAGACGGCGCCGTCGAAGGCATCGATGTGGCGTATCAGCTCGGCCGTGCGCAGGCGCTGCTCAAGGGCGGCCCCGAGCCGCCGCGCAGCAATCCGCCGCGGACCCGCTTCGATGCCTTCAAGGTGTCGGCGCAGATCGCCGATGGCGTGGCCCGGACGTCGGATCTGACCATTGCGTCGGCGGCTCTGCGGGTGACGGGCCAGGGCAGCGCGAACCTGGTGAGCAAGGGTCTGGATCTGCAGATGCTGGCGAGCGTATTCCAATCGCCGGGCACCCGCCTAGCCGACGTGCCGTTCAAGATCACGGGGACTTACCTGGACCCGACGGTCAAGCCCGATGTGGAGGCGCTCGCCAAGGGGCAGCTCAAGCAGAAGCTGCAGGATGTGCTGAAGAAGAACGGCTTGAAGGGATTGTTCACCAGGTGAGCTGGGAAGCGGAAGCATTCACGGAACGGCTGCTCGCCTGGTTCGCGGTCCACGGGCGGCATAATTTGCCGTGGCAGCAGAACCCGACGCCGTACCGCGTCTGGGTGTCCGAGGTGATGTTGCAGCAAACGCAAGTGGCGACGGTGATTCCGTACTACGAGCGCTTCATGGCGCGGTTCCCCGAGGTGATCTCGCTGGCGGCGGCGCCGCTGGATGAGGTGCTGCACTTGTGGACGGGATTGGGGTACTACGCGCGGGCGCGCAATTTGCGAGCCTGCGCGCAGCTGCTGGTGGCAGAGTATGGCGGGGAGTTTCCCGAGGACATCGAGGCGGTGACGGCGCTGCCGGGCATAGGACGTTCCACGGCGGGCGCCATCTTGGCGCTATCGCGCGGGCAGCGGCAGCCGATTCTCGACGGCAACGTCAGGCGGGTGCTGGCGCGGGTGTTTGGGATCGCCGGGGATCCCGGGTCGGCGGCGGTGGTCGCGCGACTGTGGGCGCAGGCGGATGCCTGCACGCCGACGGTGAAGGTGGGCGCCTATACCCAGGCCATCATGGATTTGGGGGCGACGGTGTGCAGCCGCGCGCGGCCCGCCTGCACGGTGTGCCCGATGAGTCCCGGCTGCGTGGCCGCGCTCGAGGGGCGGCAGGCGGAGCTGCCCAGCCCGAAGCAGAAACGCTTGCGGGGATCGCGCGAGGCGACGCTGTTGATCGCAGAGACGGGGAGCGATGGCGCGATGGCCGTACTCGTGGAGCGGCGGCCGCCCGCGGGACTGTGGGGCGGGCTGTGGTCGCCGCCGCAGTTCGAGAGCGAGTTCGCGGCGCTCGATTGGTGCCGCCGGGAAATCGGCGAGCCGGAATCGCAATCGCATGGACTAGCACCTATACATCACGCGTTCACGCACTTCGATTTGCGCCTCAATCCCCTGCGCGTGCGCTGCCGGCCGAACCCGGCGGTGCATGAGGGCGATGACCGGTTGTGGTACCGGTTGGAAGATCCGCCGCGGGTGGGGTTGCCCCAGCCCATACGGCAACTGTTCGAGCGCCTGCGCAACGCCCAAGGCGGTTAGCGTAAGATTGGCGCCATGGCACGAAGAGTTCACTGTGTTTTATTGAAGCGCGAGGCCGACGGCCTCGATTACCTGCCCTACCCCGGCGAGCTGGGCAAGCGGATCTACAACAGCATTTCCAAGGAAGCCTGGGCGCAATGGGTGGCGCATCAGACCATGCTGATCAATGAGAACCGGCTGACACCGATCGAGCCGAAGGCACGGGCCTTCCTGGTGGCCGAGATGGAGAAGTTCCTGTTCGGCGCGGGGTCGGAGAAGCCCAAGGAATTCGTGCCGAAATAGCCGGGAAAAGACAGCCGGGCTTGGGCTAAGTGGCTGATTTTGTGATTGTTCATTGACGAGGCGCGATCTCGCCTGTTTAATACGCGGCTCTTCGAGAAGGCCAGGTAGCTCAGTTGGTAGAGCAGCGGACTGAAAATCCGCGTGTCGGGGGTTCAATTCCCTCCCTGGCCACCAATTTAAATGAAATCAATGAGTTATGAGGGTACTGAAACCTTCAAAATGACCCCCGACCCTTAGACGAAAAACTCGTGGGTCGGGTATCGATGTATTTGACAGCCCGGGCTCGTCCATAGCGGCTCGGGCAATTGGGCCGCGGACCATGCGCGGTCAGCCAAGGAACCACACATCCGGAGCCGGGGATAGTGGGTGTGGAATATCGCGAGAGCGTGGCCCTACCGAGACTCACCAGGCTTCCTGCAGCAAATTGATGGTACTGCGCGTTTCGGGAATCATGCAGGTCCCTGGTTCCACGAGCCCATGAGCCCTTCCGGGCCAGCGCCTACTTGCAACGCCTGCGCTAAACACTTGTCCGCTTCGCGATTCTCGCCAAGTAAACAGAAATGAGAAACTGAATCCTCTGGTTGCCGCTCGGATCATTCACTGACCAATCTTCTGCGAATACTCGACCCACTCATCCCACGCAGCCGCCGAATCGATACTCGGGTCAGTGTCATCTTGCGATGCAGCGGGCAAGATCAGTCCCGACACCTCCATCCGCTTTAGAAGATCGCGGCGTTGCCGAGCCAGAATTCGGAAACGGCGGCGCCGATACGGCGTGACAACGGACACGTCCAGCACCACGGCTGCAAGATTGGCAATGAAAGCGTCCGGCGCCGACGCCAGCGCTCTCAGCCGCGCTAGGTTCTTCTCCGAAACATGGGACTGCTCGAGGATACTGACGATCTCTTGCCCGCACTTCAGGGCGTCTCGCTTCGTTCGCGGCAGACGGCGGCACCATCGGCAGATGCGCGCTCGTTCACCCTTGCCGCCGAACGCCTCGTTCGGCCGTACGCGGGCGCACATGATGCAGAACCGTCCCATTTCTGTCTTCAGCCGAGCAGTGCAGCGAGCGAACGAGCAAGATTCTCGAGCGCGGCCTCGCTGGGCAACGTGACCGTGAGCCGAGGGCGACCGTGCTCGTCTCGCTCCAAGCACTCGTCCAGACGGGCTTTGAACTCCCTTGCCATCTGCCCTGCACCGTTCGTTGGCTCCCGCTGCGGGATCATTTCGCCGAGGAACGTGAACGCGGCGGCGACCAGCTGACCACCAGCCTCTGCCACACGAGCACGGCGAGCGAGCCGCTCCGCCTCTTGCTGCGCTCGCTGCTTCTCGGTCTCGTCGACCGGCGCATGGGCCTTTGCACCGAGCAGTACCTCGAGTCGCCGCTTGAGCTCTTCAATGCCCGATGCGAGCGCGACCTCCCGCACGTCTGATTCCATGTCCAGCGCGGCTAGAGCCAGATCATGCTTCGCCGAGAGGGTCGCGAGCAGCTTCTCCTCTATTGTGCCCTCCGTCACGAGCAGATAGACCTGCACCGGATTCTTCTGCCCCATGCGATGAGCCCGCGCGATGCGCTGTTCGAGAGCCGCAGGATTCCACGGGAGATCCACATTGATGACGGTATTTGCCGCCTGCAGGTTGAGCCCGGTCGAGCCCGCGTTGGTGGTGAGAAACACCCGGCATGCCGGATCGCGCTGAAACTGATTCACCAGCAGTTGACGCTTCTTTTGCGGAACCGATCCATCGAGCCTGACGTAATCGAGCCTGAGTTGCTTGATCTGCCGCTCGATCAAGGTGAGCATCGTCGTCCACTCGGAGAAGAGCACGATCTTGCGTTCCTCCTCCGCGGCTAGCTCCGTCCAACAGCTCCTCCAGCCGCTCCAGCTTGCTCGAGAAACCGGGAGGCTGCTTGTCCACGAGATACGTACTGTCGGCGTTCATGCGTGCCAGCAGTAGCGCTTTCTGCAGACGCAGCAAATCCATCTCCGAGATGTACGCCTTTCGGACGATGCTGCTCACGATCTGCATCTGCGCCAGATCGATGCAGGCCTGCTCGTCCGTGGGCGCGATTCGCACGATCTCCGTGGTGCGCGGAGGCAGATCCTTCATCACCGCGCTGCGTGTTCGGCGCAGCAGTATCGGCTTTAGTCTCTCGCGCAACGTGTCGAGATCCTTGTAGCCGAGAACTTTACCCTTCTCATCGGTGACACGGTGGCAGTTGAAGAAGCGAAATGCTGGTCCCAGACGCCTATCATCGATGAACTCGACGACCGAAAAGAGATCGTCGAGCCGATTCTCGAGCGGCGTGCCGCTGAGCACGAGCGCGAATGGCGAACGCAGACTCTTCATGGTCTGCGTCGTCTTCGCCTCCCAGTTCTTGATGCGCTGGCCCTCATCGAGAACGATCAGGTCCCATTTCGCTCGCTCGATCGCGAGGATGTCGCGCAGCACCTGCTCGTAGTTGCAGATCGTGAAGAAACAATCATTGTCGTACTGGGCAGCCCGCTCTGCGGCGTTCCCGAGCACGATCTGACAGTTGCGCTCCGAGAAGCGCACAACCTCGCTGCGCCATTGCGCCTTGACCGACGCCGGACAAACCACGAGGACCTTGCGGATATTGGCTTCGCGCGCGAGCAGCTCTGCGACGCCGATACCCTGAAGGGTCTTGCCGAGCCCCATGTCATCGGCCAGGATCGCACGCCCTGCGCCCGCTGCGAAAGCGATGCCGTCCAGCTGGTAGGGCAGGATCTCGACTTTCAGCAGCCCAGTCCGGAACGGATGAGCCTTCGGATTACGCCGTATCTCGGCGACCGTCGTAGCGATGCGCTGTTGCAACAGCCGCGTGTGGATGTATTCCTCCGCGTCGGGATAGACCGTTACACGGGCATCGCAGGCTTCGAGTCGCCGGATACGTTTGAGCAGATCCGACAGATCGGTGATCGGTCTGTCGCGAATCGGGCGCACGATGGCGCTGGCCTCGTCGTTCAGCCGGGGTGGCAACAGCAACCGAAGCTCGAGCTCCTCTGCCGTAGGAGAGATGCACGCAGATCTCGTGCTGCCGATAAGGGCGAATGCGTTCAGACTCGGGGAATCGTCGTCGGACCTTCTCAAGCGCATGGAGGATGTGCTTGCAGGTGCCGAGCGTGTTCTTGCGAAAGTCCGGGCACGAGCAGTACGACTCACCCGGCTGCCAGCCTCGCAGCGCGACACGGTACGACTTCCCCGAGGCCGCGTTGGTCAGTGTGTAGTCGGTCCAGATTTCCTGCGGTTCCAGGGACGTGAGCCGCATCTTCTCGGTCCGGGCACGCTCTTGGCGCTCCGCAATGGCCTGGGCGACCAGAACGTCCTCGGTCAGATTTTCAACGGGTGCTCGCTCGGGTGGTGCGTCGGCCAGCCCGAGCGCGAGCTTCTCCTCCAGGATCAGAGAGAAGGCGGCGCCGGCATGCTCGCAGGGGGCATCGCAGGTGTCACAGCGCCATTCGAGGCGGTCGCGCGCCGAGGGACTGAGGGCAAGCGTGACCGCCGAGCCGTTCATAGTGAGGCGAAATTTTTGCTGATCAAATTCAACCTGGCTGGCGATATCGATGTCGTGCTTGCCGCCAGCCATGATGAGGCGACTTCCCTCGGCACCCAGAAGCTTCGCCGCCCTGGCGAAGGTCAGGCGAGAGAGGGTATCGAACAGCGTCAACTCGGCGCTCGCTTTCGTCAGCATCATAGCTCCGGAGCAGTGTCGTTTCCGGGTTCCGTCGGAGGGATGAATTGCACGTCGCACCCGAAAGGCTCCACTGCGTGGATGCGGCTCGGATCGACGATCTTGACCTCGGACTCCCCCGCGAAGAACGTGGTGATGCGGATGTTGGAGAGGGCGGTCCTGACGGCGACATAGTGAGGACCGAACTTTCGTTCTCCCATGTTCGGATCGAGGGAATACGACTGCTGTGTGCTCTCCCAAAGCTCCTTGGCGAAACCCGGCGCATCGATGTCCAGCCCGGCGGCCTCGATCAACTCGTCTGCGAGCCACGTCCCGTCCCGCAGGCCTCCGGTCTCACAGCGCTTGATGCGATCGTGAATCGTGTTGAACGACAAGGTGGAGTCCGACAGCATGTCCGCCTGCAAGGCCAAGTATTTTCGCCAAACCTCGCGGTTTGCAGACGAGAGCTCGTCAGGCCGGAAGCGCAACTGCCGGAAAACGCTCGCCTGGCCGATGCCTCGATAAAGCAAAACCTCGCCAGCGTCGATCAGCGGCTGATCCTCCGATGAGATCCACTGATAGCTCCCGTGCTGAATGAGTACGAAGCCCGGCGTGTTGTAAGGCTTGTGCACGTAGTGATAGGCCGCCAACGGCGTGCGGACTTCCTGCGGCGAAAGGAGTCCGAATTCAAAGTATCGTTGAAGCGCCGCGCCGCCACCGTTTTGAACCTTCGCCCAAAAGTCGAAAAGGAAACGTGCGCTGTCCTTAAGCGGACTGCCGAAATAGCGGTGCTCGCGGAGATTGACAGTATGGTCAAAGATCCCAGGAAGAATCCAGGTGTACTGGAAGAAATAGTCCTTTGTAGGCGGCTCGGCAGGGCTGTAAGCGAGCGGCCCCTCCGCCGCCAGCCACGGTACGATATATCTGGAGTCGACAACCGTGCGGGTGGAGAAGCGTGAACGTACGGCCATCAGAAGATCACCCGGCGCCGATCAGCATATGGACGGCGTTGCGCGTCTGCTGGCTCAGGCTGGAAAATTCCTCTTCCGTTAACACTCCGTCCGAGCGCATATGCGCCAGCATTGTCAGCGCCCGTGAACGCCTGGGGTCATCAAAGAGGCGGGCAATGTCACCATCACGCCGCCGCATGAGATTGAAGATGTCCACATAGCGCCCGTGGTGACTGAGGGCGCCGTTGTGCATGATGCGCTCGACTTCGCCGAGCGCCCGACCGCAGAAGCGCTCGAGCGCGAGCGGGTGTATACGCCTTAGTACCTTCCAGTCAGCGTCGTTTATGTCGGGCGGCATATTAAAGGCCTCCGGTTGGCCGCGCAGCGAGTCCGGCGGGAGTTACGAATGCAGTGGCCTCTTGCGGAGGCAGCGCCGTGATGAGATGAAAGCCTACAGAGTCAGCGGCCAGAACAAATCGGTCCTCCAGGTCAACATGATCGTCGGTTTTGTCGATGAGTCGATAGTTGCAGGTCACGATCAGTAAGCGCTCCTGCGGCCGCAGCTCCACAACCTCCAATGGCATGATGCTTTGAACTGAGGCGCCGTCGTCGTCGAAAGTCGTGAGAAAATCCTCAAAGCGGATATCGAAGTTGCAGCGGATCCGGAGTAGCTCGCACAGCTCTTCATGGCGTCGGCGTTCCCTGGCGCGATACGGCGCGAGCAGGTCGTCCCGACTGACGCACAGTAGCGTTCTGTCGGTGCGAGCGTCGCGGATCATTGTGCGGGCGTCATCAGCGCTGATCACGCCGCGCTCGAATCGCCCTTGCGGGAGATTATCGAGGCACAAGTGCCAGAGCGACAGATAAAGATGGGCGGTCATGACTCTTGACGATTGATCCATGGGCAGGGCAAGGACGGGAACGTTACCTGCGCTGTCGCGCTCGCGGTTAGTCGCCCCGCAACGGCGGAGGGCTATGCTTTCGCATTTTTTAGCCCGTCCGACACAATCCTCCCCGCGGCGACTCGATTAAGCAGCCTGCACCTCGCGCACGTGGTTGATGTCGCGGTGGCCAATCGGCCGGCACTGCGATGGCAGTACAGTGGCGACAGCGATCGTCTTTCCGGTGAGGGTGGCGAACTCCACCTCGTACGCGGAGACATTGCGATGGACGTGGACAACCGTTCCCACATCCCCCGACAGCAGACCCGCACTGGGCAGATCGCTCGTCAGCACGACGCAGTCGTGTTCTTTAATCATGACGCCTCCGAAGGATACGCAGTGATAAGCCGTGGCGCTGTCTGGTCCGCGTCCAACTGCCAAACGGTACAGATAGGTGGGCGGCGGCCATTCGGTGTCTCCAATTCACCATGAACCTCATAACGTGGGCCGAAGCCTGTCTCCGTCATTACCTTGACCTCCCAACGGCGGCCATGTTCGCACAATGCATCGCGAAGCACCTCCCAGGCCTCCCGGCGGAATCCGAAGGCGCCGAAGAAGCGGGCCTTACTCGCGCCGTACCGGTGATCCGGATTGAGCAGATAATCGACGACCTTCTCGCGTTCGACCAGCAGCCTCTCTCGAGCAGGAAGGATCACGTTCGCTGCTCTACCGGACCACGGCCGTGCAACGTTCTGCCTTCAAGGTGCGCACGCTTCCGGCATCGATACACCTCGCAACGGATTCGAGCAAGCTGTCGCCAACTGCCAGGGTTTGTCGAGTCATGGCACCAAGATTAATGCATCCGTCGGTCCGAGTTCGACAAACCCCTGGCCGGGCTGCCGCTTACCGCTTGTGCCAGGAATGTGACGAACCCAGATTGGGTGTGCCAGGATTGTGCCTTGGTGTGCCGGGGAAGAGGAGTGGCAAGCGATGCAAGTGATTGATTCATAAACCCCTGGAACACCCGGCAGCGGGCTGAAAATCCGCGTGTCGGGGGTTCAATTCCCTCCCTGGCCACCACTATTAAAGAGAGGCGATCTTTGCTTTAATAAGCCCCGGGGCTATTGAGCAATCTTTAATAAGGGTTCTATGAAACGGCCGGGCTTCGGGCGATACGCGATGTCCATTGCCGGCAGCGAAGAAGTGCGCGCCTTCGTCCCGGCGCCGCTTCCGCCAATTCCTCCCCTCGATCTCGTCGGTACCGTTCGCGGTGCGCTTGATCAAGCACTCCTCGCCTTGGGCAGGCTCGATGGGGCGGCGACAGCGTTGCCGGATGCGCATTTGCTCCTCTATACCTACGTGCGGAAAGAGGCGGTGCTCTCTTCGCAAATCGAGGGCACACAGTCGACACTCGATGATCTACTTACGCATGAGTTGGGAGAGGCCCCCGGTGTACCGGTCGAGGACGTCGTCGAAGTTTCGCGGTATGTCGAGGCGATGAACCACGGCCTGAAGCGGCTGCAAGGCGGTTTTCCGCTGTCGAATCGATTGCTGCGCGAGATGCATGGAATTCTATTGGCCGAAGGGCGCGGTGCGAAGAAGACGCCTGGCGCGTTTCGCCGATCACAGAACTGGATCGGTGGCACGCGTCCTGGGAACGCAGCCTTTGTACCGCCTCCGCCGCAGGACGTCGACGATTGCATGGGAGATCTTGAGCGTTTCCTGCACTCCGACACGCCGCCTTTGGTCAAGGTGGCTCTCGCGCACGTTCAGTTCGAGACGATCCACCCCTTCTTGGATGGAAACGGCCGCATAGGCCGGCTACTAATCACCTTGCTGCTCTGTCATGACAGGGTGCTACGAGAGCCGCTGCTCTATGCAAGTCTCTATCTCAAGCAACATCGTCAGCAGTATTACGCCGAACTCAACGGCGTGCGCGAGTCGGGCGATTTCGAGCGCTGGATCGAATTCTTCGCCACCGCCATTCGTATCAGCGCCGAAGAAGCGACCACGACCGGACGGCGAATCTTCGCCGTCTTTCGAGAAGACAAAATTCGTTTACGGCAACTCGGCCGACAGGCGCCTGCCGCACTGCTCATTCAAGACGCGCTGCAGTCCAAGCCCCTCGCAACCATTGCCGCACTGACAAAATCAACCGGGCTCACCACCCCCACCGTGACGCAAGCACTGCGCGCGCTGGAGAAGTTGAACATAGTGCGCGAGACAACAGGGCGCGCACGCGGGCGTATCTTCTCCTATGTGCGCTATCTCGACGCGTTGAATTCCGAGGCTGTTTCGCCCGCGCAAAATTAAGTTAGATCTGCTACGGTAGCCCGGGTGAAGACTGATCTTGAGGCCAATAGTCAGGGCAGTTCGCGCGACGTCGCCTTCGAGCAGTGTGGAATATCGGCCCGCGTTATCTAGGAAAATCAGGTGCCTATCCGTGCGCATCCGGACGAAATATTTCACAATCCGTCGGTAAAATTGCCTTCTCTTCAGTGGCTTAGGGGGCTTTCGGACCCGGACTGAAAATCCGCGTGTCGGGGGTTCAATTCCCTCCCTGCCCAATAAGTCATTGATCATACAGTTCCCGTGGCAGACTTCTCCTCGCTCAGAAATTCGCCGTCGTTTTCTTCAGCCACTGCAACTCTTGCTCCCAGCTCTGACGTTCCGCAGCGTCGCGCTCGAATACGGAGGCCGTCTTTGCCAAGACGAGCGTGAACGGACTGCCTGTTCGTCGCGTCGTGTGTGTTACCGGCAAATCATATGCGTCAATGATACGGTGAATGTGCGAGCGATGATCTTTTGCCAGCTTCCATTCGTACCGTACCTTATCCGACGCACGCAGGAATTGCGTCAAGGTTTCGCACAGGCGACAGGAGCAGCGAATCAGAGTCCGAATCGACCAATCAGTGCTCGCGCGAGTCGGCTCGTTAAGGCGGGCCGTGACGACCTGCAAGCAGTGTGCATGTACCGGACGCAGGCCCCAATTTCTGAGCGTAGTCGGTGCGTGATGCTCCTTGGCGTTTCGCAGCAAACCGATCGGAACCTGTACGGGAAACTCGACAGCGTCGGCGGTGAGGAATGCGATCACGCGACCTAACAGGTCAGGCTGCTGTGTGGCTCGGCTGCTCTCGATGACACGTAAAATCGGCTTACAGAGGCTGACCATCTCTCGCGTCACGTCCTTTGCCGAGACGTGCTGTCGAATCTGTTTTGACCGCTCGAGCAACCATGCCCACTGTTCCGAGAGGATCCAACCAGCAAGTTCCCGTCCCGCCGACGAGTCGCTTGCGCACAATGTTCGGCACAGGATCGGCAGCGTAGACTCCATCCACGAGAGTCGTGATTGCGGCAGTTCGTGATTCTCTTCCGAGGCCCAGTTTTGCACCAGGGTGCGGCACGACTCGAGTCCATAGGCATCGAGTAGGTCGGTGAGTCGTAACGCAGCCTTCGGCGTCAGCGCCGTGAGCGTGAACGGCTGCAGCAGTGCGGCGGCGACGCTCGAGTCTCCAAGCTTTGCGGCGATTTTGAGAGTGGCATCGAACAAGGCAGGCTTTTCAGTCGGTCCCGTGACGTTCGCCCAAAATGGCACCAGCCGTTGCGCTATGGCAATGGCGGCTGCGAGATTTCGCGCCCGGAGGCTCTTGGCGACCTCGCCTATCCCCCACCGGGGAGAAGCCTTCGCACGGATGACGAACGTTCGTTCCCGCGGCCAGAGGACTACGGCAGCGCGATGATACCAATGCTCGACGGTGTTCCCGGCGTTCCCGGTGTAGCCCTCGTGCTCAGACTCGAACGGCTCAAGATCCACGGAGGGTCTGGTGTAGCACAGTTCCGCGGCGTCGACGCGGGCGGCCACCGCTTCCCATCGACCGCCGATCCCGAGCCAGTGGCGGAGCTCGACGTCGCTATCAATGAGCTCGGTCAGTTCCGGATTGGATGAACCCGGTGATTCCCCACCCTCACTCTCATTGGCATCGTCATCATCATCATCATCCCCGTAGTATCGTTGGCCATAGTCGGAGTAGCCCGAATACTCGTCCTCGCACGACCAGGTCTCGTGGACGTCCGCCAGGGCGAGAAAGATCTCGCAATCCAGTTCCCGTGCGACTTCCTGTAACGCAAAGGCACGCTGAGCGTCCGAATTCTTGAGACGATTCCACCGAAGCCCACGCTGCGTGTACTCATGGTCGAGTAAGTAGACGAGACGATCTGGAGGACTGCGCATGCTGTGATCGCCGCTCCACCGCGCTTGACCGGGGGTCGCAAAAAACTCTCGGATGGTGTCGGTCAGCCGATTGATTGCGGCCGTCGGCGCCCCTGCGGCAGCGGCGTTGTGCTCGAGGACCAAGTTGTAGGTCAGAACGATGCGATAGCCTTCCCTGATCGGATGGACTTCATGGTGACAGTCGGCATAGAAAGCGATGAACGTGAGACTCTTGTTGGAACCGCCAACGCGCATCTTGGCGCCGTGGTGCTCGATCGATATTGCGCCGCCGGTGAAACGTGACGGCAGGCTCACGACTAGGGTGCCGATCATGTCGTCCGTCTTTTCTGAGTCCTGATGCGGTGCGAAGAACTGGCCGGGCGCGTAAACCAGCATGTTGTGCAACTGCGCCTTGAGTCTACATCCTTGGGTTAGCCCGAGGCCGCGGCATATTCGGTCAAGCTGCGGAGCGAGGGTATTTATCCACCGGGACTGGTCGATTGAGATCTTGCTCCTGGCAATTTCCCACGTGTCGCGCACCCGTTGGTCCAGGCGCGTCTCATCCTTGAAGCCATGCCGGGCCGGCCGGGCGACCGTGCACAGGCGGCGCGCCGTGCTCGGTGTGATGGGGAAACGGATCCTGCCCACGCCTTGGACTTCGAGGTGAAGATCTCCGGCGGCGACGGTTAGGCGCGTAGCATATGATCCTGGCGATCTAATCTTGGCAAGCTGACGACTGACCTCTTGCAACGGGGATTTTATCTGCTCGATCTTCCGCGGTATCTGCGTCAGAATGTTCATGGCGAATCGGACCGTAAATCCAGATTATTCGGATAGCCTATGGAAAATGATGCGTACATGATTGGAGCGAACCTCCTCAAGACTGGCACGCTCGTAAGTTTTCGCATCGTCGAGGAGGCAGTGCTAACGGCACACGATGAGGCGGAATTCGGCATGCGGCTGTTGCTCAAATTTGTCTCGGAAGAGGGCGAGGACGGCCAAGACGAGGACGATGTCGCGGAGGATACAGCCGAGTGGGGCGCTTTCGGATTCATGTTTGTCCTCGGCGTGTTGTCCTTTGACGAGGCGAAACCCCGGAACCTATCTACCGCAGATTATCACGAGAAAGACGAATTCAACGTCGCGGATTTCATCGAGGGATTGCGATTTGAGCGGGGAGAATTGCACTTCGATGCCGATTACATCCGCGGTCGTCGGATCAAAACCCGCATCGCCGTGCGCGCCAACGGTACGGTGATGCTGGAGACCATCGGCCGCGGCAAGGCGGTGTTACGCTGGCTCGAGCGTATGCGAGGCAAGAAGCTTCTCCAATTGGTCGGTGAATGAGAGAAGCAAACCGCGTTACCCAAGTAGTCGCTTCAGCGCATCCGCCTGTTCTGCAAATTTCTTCGGGCTGGTTTTGGCAAGTTGCTCAAGATTCCTCATCTTCCAACGAACGGCCGGAAGCTCCTCGAGGTGAGCAATGTCGAGTAATGGCCATTCGGGTGCTTTGCTCACAAGAGAAAGTAGAAACTGCCGCTCGTTCGGGTCTAGTGTCTGCGGCAGTTCTGCGACCAAGCGGTCGCGTACACTCAAGAGCTCGGCAAGTTCGACGGACTCAGTTGTCATGCCCACAAATGTTCGCTCGTAATCTTGAGTTATGTCGCGCAGTATCGGCGACAAGACTTCATGCGGCGGACGATTGTGGCTGGCGATGTAGACCACGAAAGCGCGGCGGATCGCCGGCGTGATGCCTTCGTTCGCGTAGAGTTGCATCACGTCGAAAAGGTCGCGGGGATGCTGCCTATCCAATGCTGCGACGAGCTTGCCGCCATAAATGTCTTCAAGTGATGCCATCGGAACTTCCAGCTCGGCTTGCAGAGTGTCACGCGCCTTGGCCGATAGCGATGCAAGTCGTACCGGATACACGGTCCCTCGCAATACGAAGTTGACCTCGACTTTGATCTCGATGTTTCCGCGTCGTACCAGAAATTTAGTGTCGCCGACGCCAGTCGCAGTTACGGTGCGAACCTGAAATCCACGGTTCTTCAGGCGTGCTGAAGCGAGGCGTACGGCTTCATTGATCTGAGCCAAGGCCTGATCTCGAGGAAGCGAGTGATCGGGGAATACAAGGTCCAGATCGACCGATAGGCGCGGCATATCTCGGACGAAGAGGTTGATGGCCGTGCCGCCCTTGAGCGCGAACACGCCGCTCTCGAAGACGACGGGCGCCACTTGGATAAGTAGTCGGGCGGCGTCAACATAAAATTGATTCACGGCTTGAGCACCAACAGACCGTCTTTGGAGCGCGAGACCCAGGCACGATTGCTGCCAGTCGGTAGCCGAGCAGCAGTCAACTTCGAGGCCCACGGGAGCGAGAGTTCGCGGCCGAATTGCAAGCAAAGCCGCACCGTTTTAACGCTCGAACACCGCTTCAGCAAATCTTCCAGTACATCGGTGCGCAAGGTGTACATGCTTTCCGCCAACTCGCGTGCTTCCTGCAGAGGCTGCCGGACTCCGACTTCGCTCAGCAATTCCAAGAACGCGCGCTCCGGCGCCGATACGAGGGGTGCATCAACTGGTTTCTCGAACGGAGTTACGTTCATCATCTTGGGCGGTCGTTCGTCGAACAGGCGTTTGCGGTGGTATTCGGCCGGGAATCGCTCTATGAACCAACCGGGTAAGCGTGCTGCCGCCCACCCATATAGATGCAGCGTGGTGTGCTGTGAGACGTAGTGAGTTATGCCATACCATGCCAGGGCTGACTTGCCGCCGACGTGCAGTCCGGCGATCTGTCGCTCGAGCAGTCGCAAGCTCGGATTTAGCGAGAGAGTGTCGCCTTTGCGGCAATACACTCCACGCGCTAAGCGAGTCAGCCAGCCTGACCGGACGTAGTGAACTGCCAAGTCAGCCGATATGCCGAGCGCCTTCAATGCGTCTGATGTTAGCGGTGCCCCCGAGGGCAGTTCCGTATATAAGGAGTTTAATTTATGTCTATTAGTCGTAGTCATACTACGATTATAGATTATTTTGCAAATAAAAGTGCTATTTGGTTTATATATAAATATCGTAGTTAAATTACGATAATGGTGACTGAAGCAAATGACGCGCAACTTTTCTGTGGTCTTCTGGGCCCCTTGAGAATATACTTTCCGATGAACCGGAATATTTATGGTACCACGATGTTAGACCTGTTCGTTCCAACTTCAGAGGCGGCCTTCATCGCTGACGTGTCTGACCGTGAGATGAATCGAGCGGTCGATGAACACATACTCCCGGAGCCGCTAATCCGTAGTGGCAATGGGCGCCGTTTCGCGCGTCTCGGAGCTGCGCTCGCGAGTTTTTATTTCACGAGTGAGGACGTATACGCCGCCACTCTTCGACGAAAGGTTGTGGAAGAGGTTACCGCGATGCTGGGGGCGCGAAGGGAAATGGAGTCGATCTTGGCGTTGCAGTCGGAATTTCTCGCAGATATCGACTGGCGTATCAATGTGCGCGGCGTTTCCCTCGGCATCGTTTCTGTCGACATTGGTTCGTTTGTGTCAAAGGCAATCGGTCGCATGAAGGCGATCGAGAGAGCGCAGAACCTCATTACGGTAGACCCCGAAATTCTGGGTGGAACACCGGTGTTCGCAGGCACGCGAGTGCCGGTAGATACAGTTGCGGCGTCGCTCAAGAAAGGAATAGATCGCAAGAGAATTCTCGGGGCGTATTCGACTCTGACGGACGAACACCTGGAAGCGGCCCGAGTGTACAGTGAGGTTTACCCGCGTCGCGGGCGTCCAACCAAATCTTCCACTGCGCCGTCATCCTGGAAGATCAAAAGCAGTCGTCATGTGTTCCGCCATGACACGAAGGCATGATTGGCCGACTGCTCATCGATGAGTGCCTGTCTCCAGAGCTCGCGCAGCTCGCGATCGACGCTGGGCACGTCGAGTCCACCTCCGTTCGAGACCGTGGAAGATTGGGTCTCAAGGATTGGGAGCTAATGGAGTACGTCATCCAGGAGGACTTCATACTGGTGACGCGGAATGCTCAGGATTTTCGGGGTGCTGGGAAGGCAAATCCCGGAGGCTTGCACGCCTCGACCGAGGTGCACGCGGGTTTGATTTGCTTGGATTCGGCGCTCCAGATGGATCTCGATCTGCAGCAGGAGCTTTTCAAGCACGCGCTCAATGCGCTAGGGGACTTGCCGGATCTGATTAACCAGGCCCTTGAAGTTTATGAAAACGAAGATGGTTTAATCTCGGTCAATATGTATGACATTCCGCCTCCACGCTCATAATTTTAGTCACGCGGGTAAGGTCCTTTGCACCCAGGCATTGAAACGCAAGCACAGTTATAGGGAGGTCACATGGAACTCGATACCGATAAAATCGACCAAGCCGCGCTGGCGTTGCTCGCCCTCGGAAGGCACGAGGGATATCGCACTTGGAAGGCTTTCGACTGGGAGGTCATGGGCCGGCTGCATGTGAAGGGCTATATCACCGACCCGGTGGGTAAAGCGAAATCGGTCCTCTTTACCGAGGACGGCGCACGGGAATCGGAGCGGCTGCTGCAAGCCTTGTTCAGTCGATCGCCCGATCGAGGCTCACCGTGATTACCCGCGACCCGTGCGGTGTCCGATGAAGCGCAAGTCCCCTCGCGAGGCGTCCGGCGATCAACGTGTCGAGCCGATTCGGACCGTGAGCTGCCACACCTGTGGGCGTGCGATCGCTGGGTTCGAAAGCGTCCACTACGGTTCTGTCGAGAGCGGCTACCGCGACCTGTGCAACCGCTGCTTCAACGAGGAGGTCGCTCGCACCGGGGAAATCGATTTCTCCCACGTGCAGTTTGAGCCGCTCGAAATTCCAGATGCCGCGGGGGCGGCACATCGTTTTCACTTTGAGGTCCGACTTCTCGGCGACAAGGTGGCTCTGGAAGGCTTCGAACTCGTGGACGGCGCTCCCGGAGGCTATCAGTTTCAGGTGCTCGGACGTGCGGAAGCCGATTTATTCGAGCTGATGGGCCAAATGGTCCCGCGGATCCGCCGCTTGCTTGCTCAGCAGCACCTGAGGACCGAACCCCACATGCCTGGATTGCACATCGCCGATTTCCTGGTGCGCGGGCGCATCACCTGGGATGACAATGAAGACGGCCGACTACCCATGCTCGTGATCGACGGCAGGGAGATTTCCTGGGAACAATTCGGACGGATGGTGATGGGCTTCGAGGGCTGGCAGTTCCGGTTCGAAATCCGGGATCGAAGCCAAGAAGTGTAATTCACCGCGGGAACCGACGTTACCCATCTCAATAAGAGCGATCGAGGCTGCGCGTGCTAAAAAGTCCGTTTCCTGCGGTGTACCCGTGATGAGCGAGACAGAAATGGACTTCGCTCGCGCACTCGAGCGGTTACGGCGCAGGGATACGGAGTCGTTGGCGGCGTTCATCCTGTCCTTGGCGCAGGACTCCGGGCCGGTCGGGGAGCAGGTGCGGACGTTCATTGTGGGGGATGTGGTGGCCGAGGCATTGCGGGTGCGAATCAAGGGATTGGCGATTCCGGATGAGTACGCGCATCGGCATGCGCGCGGAAAGGAGATAGGCGTCAGCCTCGATTTCATTTTGGATGCCATTGAGACGCTGGTACTGCCGATCGATCCGAGAGAGGCCTTCGATCTGCTGGTGCTGTTTTTCAAGGCCGACGGTCAAACGATGGAGAATTGTGGCGATCATGACTTTGAGGTCACCTGTGCATTCAAGCGAGCGGCGCAGCTGATCGAGCGGGCGGCAACATCGTTGCCGCGTGCGGACGTGGTAGCGGCGTTGGTGCCGCTGATGGGTGACGACGGGTATGGGGTGCGGAGCGTTTTGGCAGACGTGATTGCGAGTCGAAAGGTAATGCCGTGAATCGGATGTTGATCGTACTGGGCACGGTGCTCGTCGTTGCCGGGCTGCTGTGGCCGTGGCTCAAGAAGATGCATTTGTTTCATCTGCCCGGCGACATCGTCATCGATCGGCCGGGGTTTAAATTCTTTTTGCCGATCACGACGATGCTGATCGTGAGTGCGGTCCTTTCGATCGTGGCGTGGTTGATACGACGGTAGCCCGGGTGGAGACTGATCTTGAGGCCAATAGTCAGGTCAGTTCGCGCGACGTCGCCTTCGGGCAGTGTGGAATATCGGCCCGCGTTATCTAAGGAAATCAGGTGCCTATCCGTGCGTATCTGGACGAAATATTTCACAATCCGTCGGTAAAATTACATTTTCTTCAGTGGTTTAGGCGGCTTTCGGACCCGGACTGAAAATCCGCGTGTCGGGGGTTCAATTCCCTCCCTGGCCACCAAAAAATCCTTGTCCATACCGGGCACTTCGGTAACGGTTTATACCGGAGACATAGGTAACACTTTAGTACCGAAGGGATTTTCGGCGCATTCGATGCGACCCGCCTCATGATCGAAGAAGTCTAAGTCGTACTGCATAAAGCTGACGAGCCAGATTTTCTCCTCGATTTCCTTGATGCCCACCTTCTGGCCGGCGAACACCTGGCTCAGGTTGATTTTGCGCCTTCCAAAGCAGATACGACCACACTCGGTGACCAGGATGGTGCGGTCGTGGAAGGGGTATTCGAGATCGCCCACGCCTTCGTAGGGCCGCGCCGAGGGCACGTACAGCTCAGCCGGATATTTCATTGCCAGCGCCTCGTGAGGCCGCTCATGGTTAAAGATCTGGATGAAGCGATCGAACCTCGATTGCTGCTGCAGGAAGTTCTTGGCGGCCGGCTTGGTCGCCTCTTTCTTCAGGGTCAGATGCATGCGCTCATCCCCGGCGGGCACCTCAAACTCCCCCACCTGTGGGCGGGTCAAACTCCCCCACCTGACGGCGTCGGGACGAGGGATGATTACGCGGTTTGACGGGCCTTGGCAAGGCGTTCGGCAGATTCCTTGAGTCTCCAGCTCTTGCCGACGAACTTGAGCAAGTGACCGTGGTGCATCAGCCGATCGAGTAGCGGCGTGACGATGACGGCATCGCCCGACAGCTTCGCCCAGTCGTCGATGTCCCTGTTGGACGTGATCAGCGTGGAAGATTTCTCGTAACGACTCATGATGAGGTCGGCGAGTTCGTCGCCGGCGTTGGGCGGCAACTTGCGCAAGAACAGATCGTCGATCACGACTAGGTCTGCGGCTTTGATCGTCGCGCGGTACCTTCTGAGCTCGCCGAGCTCACGCGCCTGGTGGATGTCATCGACGAGGACATGCGCCTCGCGATAGAACACCGTGTAACCGCGTTGCACGGCGAGCAGCGCGAGCGCCTTGGCGATATGACTCTTGCCGACGCCCGGCGATCCGATGAACAGCGCGTCCTCGCGCTGCTCGATGAACTTGAGATTCGCAAGCTCGAGGATGTCGCGCCGCGGATTCTTCGGATTGTACTGCCAGTCAAAGTCTTTGAGGTCCTTGCGCTCTGTGAGTCCCGAGAACGCGTACCGCCGATCGATCAGCCGGGATCGGCGCCGATCGAGTTCGTCTTGCACGAGGGCGGAGAACGCCTCGATGAAGTCCATCTGCTGCTGCGCCACCTGCAGCGCACGGGTCTCGAGGGTCGCGGTCATTCCCGACAGTCGCAGCGCCCGCAGCGAGCGCTCGAGTTCTGTAATCGTCATCGTCATTGTATTGTCTCCAGTGGTTTTACGGGTTTATCGTCGTCTCATCGTCAAAGCGTTGTGCGTTCACGAAGAAGGCGTGGTACTCCTCGATATCGCGGATGTGTGGGCCGGCCTGTTGCAACTCGGGCATGACCGCGCGGTGCTCGATCTCGGCGGCGCGATGCTCGAGGACACGCCTGAGCGCGTGGTAAGTCGGCTGCGTCAAGCCGAGCACGTGCTTCGCAGCGTTCTCGATGTCCTGCTTCGCATAGCGGCGCGGCAAGTTCGATAGACCGTAGAGGGCCTTCTGCCCGGGGCGACCCAGGCGCAGGAAGATCTCTCGACCGAGCTGCAGGCTGTTTGGACCGAGCTTGGCGACTTTGCCGAGCAGGCGGACGGTTTCCCGCGACGGATTGAAGATCCGATCCGACTCCTCCATCTCGAAGTGCCCGGGCGTGAACGAACGGGTGTGTCGACGCAGCAGTTGACCGGCGGAGTCGATGATCTCCAGGTCATGGTCGTACAGGCGCACCGTCACGACATCGCCCGGAGAGGCCGGCAGAGCCGAGTAATACACGCGCAGGACCTGCACCAGCGCGCTGTCATCGACCGTGTGGGAGGTTTCGCGGAAGTACCGGAAGCGCGTTGCCGGCGGCGGCTTCAGCGCCGGCTTCTCCTCGGCGAACAGCGCCAGCACCTGCCGCTTCTTGCGCCCATGGATGCGAGGCGCCGCCCAGCGCTCCTCCCAGTGCGCAAGCCACACGTTCTGGTCCTCGATCGACTCGAACTTCCTGCCTTTGAGCGCCGTGGACTGCGTGTGCTGGATCGCGTTCTCCACCGTCCCCTTGCGGTTCGGATCCACGACGCGCGCCGCGTCGGCGGCCGCGCCATAATGGGCGAGCATCGCCACATACAGCGGGTTGTAGAGCGGGTCATACAGATTCGGCTCCAGCACGCCCTGCTTCAAATTATCGAGCACTACGTAAGTGACCGAACCACCGAACGCGCGGAAGGCCTCCTCGTGCAGGCGCGCCCACGTCTCTTGATCGGCCTTCCACACGACCTTGCGAAAGCTCTTGCCCGAGTACTTCAGCGTCATCACGAACAGATACGGTTTGCGGTATCGGCCGTTCGGCAGTCGGGTCAGCGCCCCTTGACCGAAGTCGACCTGCGCCTCTTCGCCGGGAAGCGCGTCGAGGACGTCGAAGCGTTCCGGTTCGCGGGCCTTCAACCGCGCGACGAAGCGCTTGACCGAGGTGTACTGGTGGGCAAATCCAAACCTCTCGGAAAGATCCTGGTAGATGCTCACGGCGTTACGCCCAAGCGCGACCTGGCTTTCGATCCATCCGCGGTGCAGCTCGCAGGCCGATAGGGTGGCCACCGGCTTCTGAGCCGGTGGGCGGGGTGGGGGATTTTGCTCCGAGGTCTCGGCCGTTTCGGAGGTTTTTCCCGCGTAATTCCCGGTGGTCACCCCGGGGGATTTTGACTGCTGTTGGATGCGACGGATCGTCTTGCGATCCACCCCCAGCACCCGCTCAATCTCGCGCTGGGATTTGCCTGCATCCAGCAGGGTCTGGACCGAAATCCGCAAATTTGGCTTCAAGACGTTCACTCCCGGCCCCCTTTTCCGCAGAAAAAGGGCACAGCGTAACGTCCCGCCGCCGCTCTCTAGCTCGGCGCCGACCGGCGTCGATTTACGGCATCAGGGTGGAGGAGTTTGACCCGCCCACGGGTGGAGGAAGTTGGGTGCCCGCCGGGGCGCTCATGCCGGCCGTTCTGGGTCGGATGACCGGGTTTGATGCGCTCGAGATTGATCCCGAGGCGCAGCCACCAGACCGAGAGCTTGGACAGATCGAAGAAAGCGGAGCGGCTGGCGAAGGGGGTGCCGTTGTCGGTGCGGATGCCGCCGGGCACCCCAAAGTCCGTAAAAGCCCGCTCAAAAGCGGTAAATGCATAGGTCTGCTGGGTGCTCTCCAGAGCGTCGCAGCACAACAGATACCGGCTCGCAAAGTCGGTAATGGTCAGCGGATAGGCAATATCGCTTATCCGCCAGCATGAACTCCCCCTTGTAGTCAGCGCACCAAAGCTCGTTCGGTCGATTGGCGGCGTGCAGAGGCGTTCCCTCGGACCTGTAGCGGGCTCTGCGGCGCTTGGAGTCAACCAAGCCATTGCGCTCCAACACCGCGTGGACGGTGCTGATCGCAGGTGGTTGGATCTCATTGTGCAGGCGCCGCAACTTCTCGCGGATCTTCGGCGCTCCCCACGTCGGGTACTCTTTGCGCAACCGCACGATCAGCGTCTCGATCTGAAACGGCAGTTGGTTGGCGTGCCGATATGGACGTCGCGACCGGTCGTCAAAACCTCTGGTTCCCGAGTCTTTATAGCGCTGGAAGATCTTGTAACCGGTCTTGCGCGAGATATCGAACTCTCGGCACAGCACCGCCATCTTCTCTCCCTCCAGCAACCGGGCCACAAACCGCATGCGTTCTTCCACTTTGGAACACTCCTGCCACGGCATTTGCGTCTCCCGCAAATACCGCGCGAAGTACTCGGCTAGTAGTCTTGCTGGGGTAGGCATATCGGCGATCGCGCCCGACGGGTCGAGATAGTGCCGAAGGTCGACGATCCAGGAATTACCCATGGATAGCGGGTGAAACCGGAGCGCCCGCGATGCAGTTCACCAAGTTCATGGATGCCATCATAACGAACTTGTCGGACTGCGCCTCTGCGTTACGCTCGGAAATCTCGCGCAGCCACTGGTTCGCTTCACTCACGACAAATGCCAACAGCGGTTGCTCTGGATGTTGACTGGCGTATTGCTCTCGAGCGCCGTCCGCGGCGGACCTCATTGCGTGTTCTGAGAACTGTACCGCGCCGATCCAGCGTTGCATCTGCCGCTCCTGCTCCTCTTCGGTAATGACGGACCACTGCAAACCCGACTCCTTCATGGATTGATAGCACACGAGCAGGATGTTGAGCAGGAACTCGATGGCGTTGGGATCGACGCCGAGCCTGGATTGAACCAAACAGGAAGCCAGTAAATGCGGCTGACGCAGATAAATCTCGTCGGTTAATGCTTCCTTCTCCTTCGCGCTCATGCCGCGAACCTTGCGGACCGCCGCAGCGACGTTATCCACTGTGATCCGACTCATATGTTCAATGTGTGACCCTGTTTTCGGGACGCCGCTTCAAGATTTTGCACGAGGTCTCGGCCTGCTTGGCCGTGAGCGTGGCGAACACAGACTCCTCCTCAGCGATGGGCATCGCGCAGAGCATCGCGGTCCAAACCTGGAGCGGTCGATCGGTGCCCGCATGCGCGCTTGTGCTCAAAATCGTCTTGCATGAGCTTACAGCCGGAAGGAGGCGGCTATTTTCGTCCAATCGGGCGCTGGTAGGCAATTTTCCATTCTACTAATAGCCTTTTTTACTATGACGTAATAGCTCATTTTATTTACATATAATAGTCCTTTTTATAAGATGCACTCTATGACCCTTATTCCCAGGCACTTGGCCGAAAAGCTCGCGAGCACTCTGCGGACAACACGAGTGATTAATATCGTCGGTCCGCGCCAGACGGGCAAGACAACGCTGGTTCGGGACATGGTCGAAGCCGCCCGTTTCCTCGACCTAGACGATGAAAGCCTCCTCGCGTCGCTGGCCGTCGATCCGTATGGCCAGCTCAGCACGCTGTCAAGCGAGACAGCGCAGGCCGGACTGCTGATCATTATCGACGAGGTCCAGCGCCTGCCGCAGATCACGCTGGCACTCAAGCGCATTGTGGACCGAGATCGACGTGCCGGCCAATTTGTCCTCACCGGCTCTTCCAACATCTTCACCCTGCCAAAGGCACTTGATTCCTTGGCAGGTCGAATCTCGACGTTGACGCTCCGACCCTTGAGCGCCGCGGAGATCCAGCGCGCAGGACCCTGTCGCCTGCTCGACGTCGTCGCGGACGAGTCAGCGCTCTCGGCTAAGCATCTCCCAACTCCTGCCCATTTCCGGCGATCGGATGCCATCGATTTGCTAGTGCGTGGCGGATTCCCCGAGATCCGACCGCTCGAAGATGGAGACCGGATGGCTCGCTACGATTCCTATGTCAACAGTATCGTGGAACGAGACATAGCACCGGTGGCTGAAATACGGCGACCAGATACTTTGCGGCGGATGATCAATCAGCTCGCGCACCGCACGGCTGAGGAGCTCAATGTCGCCAGTCTTTGCAGCGTTCTGGGCGCCCGCAAGGAAACGGTCAACGCGTATCTCGACATTCTCTCGCGTCTTGGAATTATTCACCGTCTCGGGGCGTGGACGGCTTCAGGCGCCCGCAAGGAGGTCAGATCCCCGAAACTTCACTTCATGGACACGGGCTGCGCCACGGCATTGCGCGGCGAAGACGCCGCGAGCTTCGGGCTCCGTGCCGATCCCGTCGCCCTCGGTCATATTCTCGAAAGCTTTGTGTTCTGCGAGCTGGAGAAATCCCTGCCGTTCCTGAAGCGGCGTTGGCATTTGTACCACTGGCGTTACGCTCCCCGAGAGATCGACATAGTGGCGCAAGCGCCGGGGCGCATCCTCGCCCTTTTCGAGATGAAGGCATCCACGTCAGTAGATCAGGACGATTTTCGCCACCTCGACTGGTTCCTGAAAGAAGGGCCGGGCAAGGCCCATCACGGAGCGGCCTTCGTTGTTTATTTGGGAGACCAGGTTCTTTCTTTTGGGCCTGGCAGGTTTGCCTTGCCGCTTTCTATCCTCTGGTCGTTTCCGAGGTCAGCAGCGAAGTAGAACTGGAGTCGGACCGACGCGGCGGCTGCGTCAGGATTGTGACCAACTCAGATTGACTGTGCCAGGATTGTGCCGTATATCACCTACCGGTTGAGTTATCGGGATCTCGTGGCGATGATGGCCGAGCGCGGCATTGTTGTGTCGCATACGACGATACATCGTTGGGTGATTCGTTATGTGCCCGAATTCGAGAAGCGGTGGAATCGCTTCGCGCGACCCGTGAATACGTCCTGGCGCGTGGATGAGACCTACATCAAGGTCCGGGGCAAGTGGCACTTCCTCTATCGGGCGGTCGACAAGCACGGCAAGACGGTGGACTTTCTGCTTCGCCCGGATCGCAGTATCGCCGCGGCACAAGCCTTCTTTCGCAAAGCACTACAGACAACTTTACCGCGGTGGCCGCGCAAGATCACGCTTGATGGCCACAAGCAGAGCCACCTGGCACTTCGGTATCTACGTCGGGAAGGTCCGAAAAAGCAACTCTGGGAACGAGCACTCGCGTAGTACGTTGCCAGGGAGTGCATCTCAAATATGCCGGTCCGCGCGGGACTCGACCGCGATCCCAGTTTCTAACCCCGTAATGCAACAGTTCCCCTACGATTGTCGGCAAATCCTACCCTCACTTTTGGAAGCAGAAATGACGGGACCCCTAGACGCGCGACTACGCCCTTTTGCATGAATACCGACATTTGAAGAATACAGTTATGACCTGTTATGGTGAGCGCCCCAACATTGGAGTCACTTTGGCGTGAGAGACATAGCGCAAGCCCATCCCTTAACGCGGTTCATCGGCGAATGCCGTTACGACGACCTGCCGGCTGATATAACGGCGCTTGCGGGTTTGTGTGCGCTCGATACATTCGCCGCCATGGCCTGTGGGGCGGTGAGTCCAGTCGCTCGCATTGCAGCAGCGCACGCTGCGGATACCTGGGGCAGAGGCCGAGCGACCATCCTCGCAACGGGGGACCGGCGGATAGCGGCGGCGGCGGCCTTCGCCAACGCAACCGCAGCGAATGGCACGGACCTCGATGATGTCGGTCGCTACACCTGGGGTCATCCCGGCGCAATGGTTGTTCCGACCGCGCTGGCGCTCGCGGAGGAGTCGGGGTCCACGGGCAGGGAGTTCCTCGCCAGCGTCGCGCTCGGCTACGAAGTCGCGTTTCGCTCCGGACGCTGCTTGAACTTCGGCGCCGGCGCGCCGGTCGTGAACGCCGCACGCGAATTTCGCGCCTGCGGCGCCTGGGGTGCCGCTACCTGCGCCGCAATCGCCGCGCATCTGAAGCGTTTGTCGCCGCCACAAATCGTGCATGCGCTCGGGATTGCCGAATACCATGCGCCGGAGGCACCAATGATGCGTGACCTCGAGACTCCGGCGATGGTCAAGCACGCCAATGGCGTAGGTGCCATGACGGGCCTGCAATCGGCTGACCTTGCCGCGCGCGGCTTCACTGGCATCCTTAGTCGCCTATACACTGAGGCCAATCATGTCTGGACGACGGACATCGGCCAGGACTGGATGCTGCCGCGCTGCATGCACTGGAAGCGTCACTCATGTTGTTCATTTACGCATGCAATGCTCGAGGCCATCGGCGAACTGCGCCGTCGGCACGGCGCGATTGGTGCGCACGTGCGTGCGATCCGGGTACAGGCCTACAGCGATGCCGTACGCTTGGGCGCGCGGGTCCCTGATACCTCGGAAGAGGCGCAATTCTCGATGAGCTGGCCGGCCGCCGTGATGCTCGAGGATGGCGAGGTGCATCCGCGCGCAATGTTGCCGTTACGGCTCGCCGATCCGCGCACTCGCGCGCTTGCCGGGCGCGTCACGTTGACTGAGAACAGAGACTTGACGGCTCGCTACCTCTTGTCGGAAGCGGAACAGCCGGGCGGTGAAGAAGGGGCGATCGTCGACATCGAGCTGATCGACGGCACTGTCCTCGGACCAGTCAAAGGCATCAACGTTCTCTTTCCGGACCGCATGCCGGGGCGCGAGGTGGTCGAGGCAAAGTTCCGTTGGGCGGCAGCCGATGCTCTTACGCAAACTCAGATCGACACGGTGTTGAGCCTGGTGCAGGCGCTTCCTGAGCTACCGAACATGAGCACGCTTGCACAGAACCTTGCGGTGCTGCCCGGCGCCCGGACTTAAGTGTGCAGGCCGCGCTTGCGGCCGAACACATACACCGCGCCGCCTGTGATCAGGAGCGTGGCGGTCATGCCAACCACTTTGAATGTGGTCAGCAGCGGATTCGCATCATCAGGCGCGGGTACGAGGGCAAGCACGATGGATCCGAGTGTCGTCGCAAGTCCCACGAGCGCCATCGCAACGATGGTCGCACGGCCACCCGGTACGCGGAGTTGGCCCGGCACAGGCGCTCCTCGCGACAGCGGTATCGCGCTCGCGAATAGGGGAATGAACGGCAGCATCACCGCGATGACCATCATGCTGATCAACACATCGTAGGCACCCTTGACTGTGGTCCCCGCCTGACCGAGAAAGGCAAACACGGCGGCAATCACTGACTGCGTCACGATGGCCATCGTCGGCGAGCCATAACGCGGGTGCAGCTTGGCGAAGCTCTTCGGTAGAAAATGATCGATGCCGGCGACAAACGGAATGCGGGCAACCGCCCCGAGCCAAGCGCCCACGCTGCCGAGACAGGCCAACGTCAGCAATAGGGCTGCGACCGGTGTGAGCCATGCGAGATGCAGATGCTCGGCGGCTGCGCGGATGGCCTCGATGACCCCGTACAGGGCGCTCGTCTGTGCCATCGGGAGGATGACGAGGACGCTCAAAGTACTGATCAGGTATATCGCCGCGATCATCGGTGCGGCCGCCGCGAGTGCGCGTGGCACATTGCGCTGCGGATCCCTAATTTCGCCACCCATGAAGGACGCGGCTTCGGGACCGGTCCAGGCAAACGCAATCGTCGACCAGAAAATGAGATCCGGCAGTCGCAGGCTGGGCATCAGGCTCGCGCGACTAAATGGCGTAGCGGATCCGAATTTAAACCATACCGCAGCGCCCAGGAGCGCAAGAACGAGGCCGGCGAGGCAGCGGGAAATCGCGCCGACGTTGCTCAGCCACTTGGCGATTGCCATCCCGCGCAGGTTTAACAGGGTGGCGAGGGCGAGTCCGACCAACGCAAAGGTGATGAAGTAGGTAGGGGATGCACCTATCTGCGCACGCTGATGCGCCGATAAAAAGAGCGCATTGCCGGCAGCGAAATACAGAATGCCCGGAAAATAGGGCAGGTTACTGGTCCAGTAGGTCCACCCCGTCATGAACCCGGCGGCCGGGCCGAACGCTTGCTTACTCCACACATACAAACCTCCGTGGGCCGGGTAGCGAGACGATAGGAACACCACGCACACTGATAGCGGCAGGAACATCAGCAGTCCACCCAACAGCCAGACCACGAGCGAACTCTGACCCGCGGCGGCGGCGGTGGCAATCCACTGGAAGTTCGTTCCGGCGGTGATGAAGAACAGGGTCACGTCACGCAGACTGAGCGACTTCGTCAAGCCGGCGTGGCCCGGCAATGCGTTGATCGACGGGACGGGTGATGGGCTGACCACCATGATCAGCCGCGCAGCCGCCGACCTTGCGGGTCGTACGGCGGCTCGGCGAGGAGACGTGCGGGGCGGCGCTCGCCGACCACGTGCACTTCGAGGGGCACCGGCCTATCGATAATTGCCCGGTCGACATACGCCAGCGCAAGGCTCTGTTTGACGTGATGACCATACGCACCCGAGGTGACGAACCCGACGCGTTGCCCGCCCACCCAAATCGGCTCGAAGCCGGTGACATCGGCGTCGAGGGCGTCGATGGCGAGCAGCACGAGCCGCTGCTCGGATCCGGTCTCGCGTTCCTTGAGCGCCGCCGCGCGGCCGAGAAAATCGCCTTTGTCGTAAGCGATGAAACGATCGAGTCCCGACATGGCCGGCGTGTAAGATTGCGCAAAATCCCGTGACCAGACACCGTAACCCTTCTCGAGCCGAAGGCTGTCTTGCGCGCGCATTCCGATGGGCCGCATGCCGAGCGGCGCGCCGTGCTCGAGAAGAGCCCCCCACAATGCGCGCTGCTGCGCGGCAGGGACCGTGAGTTCAAATCCCAGTTCGCCGGTGAGGGAAAGGCGCGCGACGATCGCCAGCGTAAGCCCCACTTCCATCGATCGACAGCCGAGAAACGGGAGTGCCGCATCGGAGACATCTTCGCTCGTCAGTCGCCCGAGGATCTCGCGCGAGTGCGGACCCGACAACGAGAACCCGAGCCAGCTCTCGGACAGATTCTCAATGGCGACGCCGGTACGGGGCAGATGCTCACAGAACCAGCGTTGATGGAATTCTTGCAGGGTGTAGGAACCCACCAGCCAAAACCGTTCCGGCTCGAGCCGAGAGACGGTCAGATCACCCATCAGCTTGCCGGACGGCGCCAGCATGGGTGCGAGCCGGACCCGACCCTCGGCCGGTAGACGGCTGGCGAGCAGGTAGTCGAGCCACGCCTCCGCTCCCGGCCCTGAGACCTCGTAGCGAGCATAAACGTTCGTGTCCAGGAGCCCCGCCGCGGTGCGAGTCGCGGCGACCTCCGCGGCCACCAGGTCGTGAGCTTTGGAACGGCGCAGCGACGGCTCTTCGGCGAAGCCCGCCTGATTCGGCGCAAAGTACTGCGGCGTTTCCATACCCCAAACGACCCCGAAACACGCGCCGACGTCCTTCTGTGCGTCGTGGCTCGGAGTCATCTTGAGCGGGCGCCCGGCCGGCAGCTCGTCGTTCGGATAGGCCATCGCAAACCGCCGTGCATAGAACTGAGCGGTGGTGTCGCGCAAATACTGATCGTTGCTGGCAAAGGCGCCGTAGCGGGCCACGTCCATACCGAAGACGTCCGCGCCCGGATCCCCGTCGATAATCCAATTAGCGAGCACGAGCCCGATGGCACCGCCCTGCGAGAATCCGGCCATGCAGCCGCAGGCCGCCCAGAAATTAGGGCGTCCGGGGACGGGTCCGACGAGTGGGTTGCCGTCCGGAGTGAACGTGAATGCGCCATTGACCCACTTGCGGATGCCCACATCGCGGAGCACGGGAAAGCGCGTGAAGCCGATACTCAATTCCTCAGAAATGCGCTCGATGTCCTCGGGGATCAACTCCATTCCGTAATCCCAGTCGGCACCTTCAGTCTTCCAGTGTCGCGGATTGCGCTCGTACACGCCGAGCAGCACGCCGTTGCGCTCCTGCTGCAAATACGTGAAGCCCTCGAGATCCGTCACCGCCGGCATTTCACTGTGGCGCGCCGCAAGCACCGGAATATCGTCAGTGATCAGATAGTGATGCTGCATTGGTGTCACAGGCAAGTCGACCCCCGCCATGCGCCCGACACGACGTGCCCAGAGACCTGCGGCGTTCACGACATGTTCGCTCGTCAGCGGACCCTGCTCCGTGTCGACACGCCAGCCGCCTTCCGGATGGGGTGTCAGTGCCAAGACGCGGTTGCGCAGAACGACATGCGCGCCATGCTTACGGGCGGCGCCCACAAGGGCATGCGTCGTTCCGTGTGGATCGAGGTGGCCCTCGTTCGGATCAAACAGTCCGCCTAGGAGTCCGGTCGGTTCCACAATGGGACAGTCCGCTAGGATTTCCTCCGGGGTGACGATCCGCGCGTCCAGCCCCAAGCTTTGATGGCGCGCCCACTCGGCTTTGAGCCACTCCCATCGCACTGGCGTCGTCGCCAGGCTGTAGCCGCCGGTCATGTGCAGACCGACACTCTGACCGCTCTCCTCTTCTATTTGTTGATAAAGCTTGATCGTATAGGACTGCAGCGCGGCGATGTTGGGGTCATTATTCAGCGCATGGAAGCCGGCCGCTGCGTGCCATGTGGACCCCGCTGTGAGTTCCGCCCGTTCGATGAGGAGGACTTCCGACCAGCCGCGGCGCGCGAGATGGTACAGCACACTTGCACCCACGATCCCGCCGCCGATGACAACGACCCGGTAGTGACTCTTCGGTGAGTTCACTCGTCTGAAACGGGCCGTGAGCGGGCTGTGTTCAAATCGGCGAGGTTGATGCTCTCAAGCTCCGGGAGCGCCATGATCACCCGCAGGGCCCAACGCTCCCCCTCGGCAAGGTCCTCTGCGTACAGTTGCCGAGCTCGTGCACCGTCGCGCGCGACGATCGCGTCTCTGATCTTTCCGGGCCCTGTGCCCCAGAAGTTGGCGGCGTCGTGTTGTGTCGTTGCCAGGAACAGGATGCGAAGCGAGAGGTTCTGCAAATGACGGATAGTCGACGTGAGCAAGGCGTTGCCGGAGGCCTCGGCGATCGCCAGATTGAAGTCTCTGTTGGCGAGCAAAATGTGAATGATGGCGTTGTCTTCGTCCGGCGCCCACTCAGACTCGCACACCTTTCTCAAGCGATCGAGACGTGAAGGGTCCATTCCACGGTCGGCCGCAAGCTCTGCTGCGGCAGGCTCGAGCAAGTAGCGCATTTGGTAGGTTTCGCGTACGCCGCGCAAGGTCAACGGCGCGATGAATGTCCCGCGCTCTGACGTCTTCTCGATGAGTCCTTCTTGGACCAGTCGGGGCAGCGCCGCGCGAATCGGCGCCATCCCCAGTCCGTACCGGGCCGCCAATAGACGCTCAGAAGTCTTCTGGCCCGGCTTCAATCGGAACGTCAGGATGTCCAAGCGAATGAGTTCGTAGGCTCTTTCTTTGAGCGGGAGGGATTCCGCATCGTGGAGTCCCACCAGACCGTCGATAACTCGCAATTTTGGTTGGATGCCGACCATACGATTTTCACTTTAGTAGGCCTGACAAGCGAAGTGTAACAGCTGATTATTTTATTGTCGACATGTCAAATTCAAAGGCATGCACTAAATATTCACCTAGAAGTGGTCTATAAAAGGACGATGACATGTGGACAGAAGAATTATGACCGGTTACATTGCCGAGAAATAGTATGGGGAAATCCGGCGCGACGGGCGGAATTGGATTTTGTGAGCGCCGACGAGCCTTAAGGGGGATCGAGCATGAATTCAAATCCGAGATTGTCGTTTGCGATCGCCGCTATCTTGGGCGGTACTTCGCCAGGTTTAGCGTATCCGGCTGCCTCGGACGCGGACACGAGTTCCGAAGGGATTCAAGAGATCGTCGTCACCGCGCAGCGGCGCACCGAGAACATGCAAGACGTGCCGATCACGATTCAGGCGCTGACGGCGGAAACCTTGACGCAGCTCGCCGTGTCGACTTTCGATGACTTCGTCAAATACTTACCGAATGTCACGGCGGCCAGCAACGGTCCCGGTCAGGGCAATATCTACATGCGCGGCCTCAGTGCCGCCGGCGTGTCGGGTAATCAGGGTGCGGGCGTCGTCGGCCCCTTCCCCAATGTCGCGGTCTATCTCGACGAGCAGTCCGGGCAAGTTCCCGGCCGCAACTTGGATGTCTATGCGGCGGACCTGGAGCGCATCGAGGTGCTCGAAGGCCCTCAAGGCACGCTGTTCGGCGCGGGCGCCCAGGCCGGCGTGCTGCGATACATCACCAATAAGCCAAAACTGGATGTGACCGAGGGTAGCGCCGATGCCGGGTATGCGTACACCAGCCACGGCGATCCCAGCAGCAACGTGACGGGAGTGATCAATTTACCGCTGATCCCCGATACCTTGGCCGTTCGTGCGCTGGTATATAACGATGCGCGCGGCGGCTATATCAACAATGTCCCAGGCACATTCGTTCGTAGCAGCACAGACACGGGCATTCATTACGCCCAATACCATAACAACATTCCGAGCTACACCTCCACGCTGAGTAGCGCCAATAACAATAGTCTGGTCGCGAACGCGATCAATCCGCTCACCTATCAAGGGCTGCGGCTCGGAGCACTCTATAAGATCAACGAGGATTGGAATGCGCTGCTGGTGCAGTCGTACCAGGACATGAATGCGCAGGGGGTGTTTTATGAGACGCCGAAATCTTCCGGTCCCGCGGTCGCGCCGAATCCGGGAGGTCCCGTCTCGACGCCTCTGCCCGATTTATCGGTCCAACTGTACAACCCATCGTATGACAAGGACCGCTTCGAAAACACATCGTTGACGATCGAGGGCCGCCTCGGCGACGTCAAGCTTGTCTATGCTGGCAGCTACTTGGTTCGCAACGTCGCAGAAATCCAGGATTACACCAATTACGCGCGCGGTGTCTACGCCGACTACTATCAATGTATCCCCGGGGCGAGCGGTACGCCAGGGCGATGCTATTCCCCGAGTACTACCTGGCAGGACACGGAGAGAGACACTCACGATAGCCAAGAGCTGCGCTTGAGTACTCCGGATGACCGGCGGATTCGCGGCATCGGCGGGGTTTTCTGGGAAGACTTCAAGATTCACGAGGAGACGAATTTTGAATACAAGACGGCGCCCGGTTTTGCGCCGCTCATTCCACCACCCGGAGCCACGTCGGGCGACCCCAATGTGCGCAACTCCAATACCGCGTTCTTTGAGGACATCAACCGGGGATACACGCAGAAAGCGGCATTCGGATCCGTGGATGTCGAGATCATTCCGAAGACGCTGACTATTACGGCCGGTACCCGCTACTACAAATTCGACAATACAGAGGTCGGCAGCGCGGTCAGCAGTTTTGATTGCTATGTTGGCACGCCGACGACAACGCCCTGCAGTAACTATTCCTTCGGAGTCAACCTCAATGCCGAACACCTGCACAGTACCTATTCAGGATTCAGGAGTCGCGCCAACCTCAGTTGGAAAGTCTCGGATGACGCCATGGTGTACTACACCTGGTCACAAGGCTTTCGGCCGGGCGGGTTCAATCGGAGCACCAAGAGCGTTTTGAACGGCACCTACGACACTCCGCTGACGTTTGCCCCCGATTCGCTGACCAACAATGAAGTGGGCTGGAAAACCGAGTGGCTGGATCGTCGCGTGGAGTTCAACGGCGCGGTGTACCAGGAAGATTGGAAGAACGTTCAGGTGCTATTCTTCGATCCTCAAGGCGGCCTCGGTAATCTGGTCTTTACCGCCAATGGACCGAGCTACCGGGTGAGGGGGGTGGAGACTCAGATCGTCGCGCGAGTGACGCACGGCTTGACGCTGACGGGCGCCGCCGCGTGGAACAGCGGTGAGCAGACCAACTCTCCCTATCTGATCGGCGTGAATGGCCAACCGATCACCTCGACCCCCAATCCCTACGGTGCATTGGGCAGCCCGCTCTCCCAGTCGCCGCCGTTTCAGGCCAATCTACGGGCGCGTTACGAGTTCACAGTGAAGGACTATCACGCGTTTTGGCAGGTGGGCGGCGTGCATCAGGCGCACTCTTATTCGGCGACTGGCTACATCGCGAACTACGATCAGCCCGGTTTCACCACCTATGACGCGTCCTTGGGCGTGGCCAGGAACGCTTGGCTAGTGCAGCTGTACGGCCAAAATGTGACCGACACGCGCTATGTGACGTACACCGGGGACGGCCAATTCGTGCAGACGAATTTCGTCGGACGTCCGCGCACGGTGGGGCTGAAATACAGCTATAAATTTTGATGGCCGATGTCGCGCCGAATGTCTAGCACACCGCAGCGCTATTCTGCGTGGGCGCTGCTGCGCGCGCGCTTTGCGGGGCCGGGTTACTGGAAATCGCTCTGGAGCGGCGCAAAACTCAAGGATGCCTACGATGTCGTGGTGGTGGGCGCGGGCGGCCATGGGCTTGCGACCGCATACCATCTGGCGCGGGACCATGGGATCAAGCGGGTCGCGGTTCTCGAGAAACGTCTCGTCGGCTACGGCAATGTCGGACGCAACACGACGATCGTCCGTTCGAACTATCTACTGCCGGAAAACCATTACTTCTATGAGGACTCGCTGCGGCGCTGGGAGCAGCTGTCGCGCGTTCTCAACTACAATGTGATGTATAGCCCGCGCGGGGTCTTAGACCTCGCCGTGTCGGACGGTGACATGGTGGGGCTTGCGCGGCGCGGCAATGCGATGCGGCTCGCCGGCATTGATGTCGAGCTTCTCGATCGGGCCGCCGTCCTCAAGTTCGCGCCCGAATTGACAGCGTCCAAGCCGCGGCGCTTCGAAATCGCGGGAGGCTTGTTGCAGCGCCGTGGCGGCACCGTTCGGCATGACGCGGTTGCCTGGGGCTATGCGCGGGCCGCGACGGCGCTCGGCGTCGACATTATCGAGGACTGCGAGGTCATCGGGGTCGGCGCGGCGGGCGGTGTCGCCACGGGCGTCGAGACGACGCGCGGTCACGTCAAGGCCGACCGAATCGTGTTTGCGGTCGCCGGCCACACGGGCGTGATCGGCGAGATGCTTGGCCTTTCATTGCCGATCGAGACGCACCTGTTGCAGGCGATGGTCACGGAGCCGATCAAGCCGCTGGTGAACACGGTGCTTGTCTATACCCATCCGCAGGGCGAGGTCTACGTGACGCAGTCCGATCGAGGCGGCATCGTTATGGGGGGATTCCTCGACGGCTTCCCATCGTACACGCGCGAGGGACAGTGGTCGCGGCTCGAGGACGTGGTGCAGTCGGCCGTAGCGCTTTTGCCGCAGATCGCGGGGCTCAAGATATTGCGGCACTGGTCCGGAATCAATGACATGACCATGGACGGCAGCTTCATCATCGATCGGATTCGTTACGACAATGTGTTTTTGAACGGCGGCTGGTGTTACGGCGGGTTTAAAGCTATTCCTGCCTCGGGTGCTGCCTGCGCTACATTCGTCGCCACTGGAACGGCACCCGACCTCATTCGCGCACACAGCCTGTCCCGTTTCAAGACAGGTCGCCTTCTGGATGAACGCGGCGGCGGTCCATTCCCGGTGCGCCAATGAATCGGCTCGTGTGCCCGTTCTGCGGCCCGGGTGAACTCGAGGAGTTCGTGTTCCGCAAGACCTTGCCCGAAGCTGATGCGAGCGAATACGCGGCCGTGTATGAGCGCTCGAACCGCATCAACGACAGCATCGAGCATTGGCAGCATGCGCACGGTTGCCGCGCGTGGCTCCGAGTCCGGCGCAATCCTTCCACGGGCGAGGTTCGCGAAGTAGTTCTGCTGTGCGGGGGCAGCTCTTGAGCGCTTTCAAGCGTCGCGTCGGCGTGCGGCTGCAAGCGGACCCGATCCGTTTCTCGTTCGACGGCCGCGACTACACAGGCCAGCGGGGCGACACGGCGGCCTCGGCACTCCTGGCGAACGGGGTGCAGTTGCTCGGCCGCAGCGTCAAGTACCGCCGTCCGCGCGGACTGCTCGCTCTGGGGCCCGAGGAGCCGAATGCGCTCCTGACGGTGGGCACCGCGCCGAATATAATTCCTAACGTACCGGCATCGCAACTCGTCCTCAGCGACTCACTCGTACTTCGCAGCCAGAACCGCTGGCCCTCCTTGCGCTACGATTGGGCGTCGCTTCTGCAGGCAGGCGGGGGCGTCTTTGGCGCGGGATTTTACTACAAGACATTTATCTGGCCGTCGTGGCGACGCTACGAGACGATCATTCGCCACTTGGCCGGGCTTGGCTTGGCGCCTGGCGCCTCGAACCTGGGACCGCCGTCGGTCGAGCATCTATCCTGCGATGTGCTGATAGGCGGTGCGGGACCTGCGGGTCTTGCTGCGGCACTGGCGGCGGCGCGCGCGGGCGCCAGAGTCGTGATCTGCGAGCGGGAGCCCGAGGTCGGTGGGGAACTCGAGTTCGAGTGCCCCGTGATCGACGGCCAAACAGCGGCGGACTGGATCGCGGCCGTCACGGCCGAGCTCGCTCAGCGCGACGCGCGGCTGCTGACCGACACCGCCATCGTGGGCGGGTCCGATGGGCTGGTGATCGCGCACGGTGAACCCGGTGGACTCGCCGGCCGTAATGCCATCTACCGGATCCGGCCTCGTCGCTTCGTGATCGCCATGGGCGCGGTCGAACGCCCAATCGCGTTCGCCGACAACGACCGGCCCGGAGTCATGCTGTTGGGCGCTGCCGAACGCTTGCTCGCACGCTATGGTGTCGCGGTTGGCGAGCGTCCACTGCTCTTCGGTAATCACGACCGGCTGTATGTTGCGGCGGCACGGTTGGCTGCTGCCGGAGTCCACGCGTGTGCGGTCGTCGACTCTCGTCCTGAAGCGGCCGTGGCCGTGAGTGGACCGACAGCCGGTGCGCGGGGGACGTTGGCGAGCGCAGGCATTACGTGCCTGTTCGGGCATGCGGTGATCGCGGCCGAGGGTGCAACGGCAGTGCGACGTGCCGAGGTTGCGTCGCTGGCGTCGCCCCGAAGCATGCGCCGGTTCGACTGCGATGCGATTCTCGTCAGCGGAGGGTGGTCGCCCGCCGTCCATGCAGGACTGCACGAACATGGCACGCGGCGCTATGTGGAGGCCGTCGGCGAGTTCATTGCCGACCCCCAGCCCGACGGGCGGCTCACGACCGGAGCCGCGAGCGGTGTGATTGAACTCGGCGCAGTCGTTGCGGACGGATTCGCAGCGGGCCAGCGGGCAGCACGCGCGATCGGTGCGACGGGTAACGCCGGGCGGCCTCCCGTGGCGAGCGGCGATGGGCCCCCGGGCCTCGTTCCGTTCTGGCGTTCACCCGCGTCGCGCAAGCAGGAGAAACATCAATTCGTCGATTTTCAGAATGATGTGACGGTGGCCGATCTGCGCCAGGCCTTGGGCGAAGGCTTCACCGACATTGAGCACATCAAGCGCTACACAACCCTTGGCGTAGGCACCGACCAGGGGCGCACCAATAGCGTTCTCGGGGCTGCGATTGCTGCGGAGATGAGAGGCGTGAGCCTGCCGGAGGTCGGCATTAGCCGCACGCGACCGCCGTACCACCCGGTCACGCTGGCCGCACTCGCCGGCCATCGTAGCGGCCCAAATCTGCGGGCGACGCGATGCACGCCGCTTCACGAATGGCACTATGCACACGGCGGCGTGCTAGAGCCCGCCGAGTACTGGATGCGCACACGCTTCTACCGGGCGAGCGGTGCCGATGCATTCTCTGCCGGGAATGCAGAAGCTGCCCGCGTACGGGCCCATGGAGGCATTTTCGACGCATCAACGCTCGGCAAGATCGAGGTCGCCGGGAAGGATGCTGCGCAATACCTCGATCGCCTGTATCTGACGAAGGCGAGCACCATCAAGGTCGGTCGCAGCAAGTACATGGTGAACCTTCGCGAGGACGGCATGGTGCTCGATGACGGCATCGTGCTGCGGCTCGCGGAGGACCGGTATCTCGCGACCACGAGTTCGGGGCATGCCGAGCATATGCTGTCCCATTTCGAGTACTACCGGGATACGGAGTGGGGCGACTCCAACGTTGCGCTCGCCAATTTGACCGATGGCTGGGCCGTGATCGTCGTCGCCGGTCCCGTTAGCCGCGACACGTTGCGAGCAGTGCTCGGTGAGGGATGGTATGCAGACCTCGCCCCGCTCCATCACATGGACTTCGCGACGGGTCGGTGGCGCGAGCGTGAGCTGCGCGTGCTGCGAGCCGGTTTCTCGGGCGAACTTGCCTTCGAGTTGCATTGCCGGCCGGATATCGCCGCGCCGCTGTGGCAGGCGCTGATCGGCGCCGGTATGTTGCCGTACGGACTCGAGGCCCTGGACATCCTGCGGGTAGAGAAGGGCTATTTGACGGGTTCGGAGCTCAACGGCCAGACATCGCCGCTGGACCTCGGCATGGATGGTCTAGTAAAACTCGGTAATCGGTGTATCGGTCGCGCACTCCTCGATCGGCCGGGGCTGCACGAGGCCTCGCGCCCGCGGCTGGTGGGTCTGCGCGCCGCCGACGGCCGCGCATCGATTCTCGGTGGTGCGCAGATCACGTCCGAGACTGCTCCAAGCCGCTCGCTGGGCCATATCACAGCAAGTGTCTACAGCCCAATTCTGGGCGAATGGATCGCACTCGCACTCGTCGCTCGCTCGTGTGCTGCCGAAGGGACATTACTCATGGCCCGCGACCCTCTGCGGGGAAGTGACACGACAGTGCGCGTAACTTCACCCGTGCACTTTGATCCGGCCGGCGAGCGAATGAAACTGTGAGCCTGGTTCCCGAGCCAATTGGTGTGCAGGGCTGTCGCATCGAGGGTGCGGCCCGAGAACGCATGCTCGAATTCAAGTCATTCACATTTTCGCTCACCGATACAGCGATGACTCTTCTGCCGGTCTCGCCCGGCGCCGTCATGCGCGATGCCTCGGGCCGAGCCGTGCTGCTGCACATGGGTCCCGGTCGCTTTCTCGTGCCGGCGCCGACCGCCGACTTGGTACGGCGCCTCGACGCGCTGCAGGCCACCGGGGTCGGATCCGTGTTTGACGTCGACGGCAAGTGGCAGGCGTTCGCGCTGACGGGCCCCAGCGCCGAGCGCGTACTCTCATCCAGCATCAACCTGGATCAGGTCCTTGCCAATCGTGACTGCGCGGCGTTGCGCTTGTTTGATTGTCCGGCGGTTCTCACACGTCAGACCGACTCTTTCGACGTATGGGTCGAGGCGAGTTATGCGAGCGCTTTCCGCGAGTGTGCGAGTCAGTGTGCAGCGTCGTTGGTGAAATAGAGGTTACGGGCGGAGCGTGAACGCTCAACGAGGGTACTTTTGTGACTGAGCTTCTGCGTCTGAAGCTTCGCGGCACGGCGAGGTATGTGCCGTGACTACGAGCCTGCGGCGGCGTGGAAAGCGCGCGGCAGTCATCATCGCCGGCATCCTTATATTGGGCGCCCTTGTCGCGGCGTTGTTTGCGCCTTACGTTGACGGTGAGCTGGCAGTGTGGCTCGCGCCTCACGCGATTGTTGACCCTGCGCCGGCGCACCTCGCGAAGGGTCGGATGGTGGACGACTATTTCGCAGTCGAGGATCTGGGTGATGGCACGTACGCGATCGGTGAGCCGCGCTATTACCAGCAGAACTATTCCTATTTAATTCTCGGGCAAACGCGGGCGGTCTTATTCGATTCCGGCTCGGGTACGCGGGATATCGGTGGCGTGGTTGCGAATTTAACGAAGCTACCCATCACGGTCATCGTGTCGCACTTGCACTTTGACCATTTGGGTGGGATTGCTGCCTTCGGACAGGCGGCGATGATCGACCTGCCGGAAACTCGAGCAGATGTATCCGCCGGGGTCTTCAAGCCAAGCCGGTACGAGTATATGGGGCTCATCGATGGTCGTGTCGCGCCCTCGTTTCGAGTCGGGGAATGGCTGGCGCCTGGTGCAGTCATTGATCTTGGTGGCCGGACGCTCCGAGTTTTGTCTACACCTGGCCATACGCCGAGTTCCGTGGCGCTATTCGATGCGCGGAATCGGCGGTTATTCATCGGCGACTTTATTTATCCGACGACCCTCTACGCGTTCTTGCCGGGCGCAAGTCTGTCGGCCTATCAAGCGACGGCGAGGATGCTGCTCGGAGTGCTGCCGACGGATACCGTGCTGTGGACAGCGCATTGCTGTCGCAAGAACGAGGGTGTGTCAGCACCGTGGTTGTCGATGAGGGACTTGCGCGACTTAAGTGCGGCGCTGACGGCCGTTCGGGCTGGCCAGGCGAAGGCGGTGGGCTTTTATCCCCGCTTATTCGCCGTGAATGACGAGATGACGCTGGCGACAGGATTTCCATGGAATAATCGGTGAGTGGTTTTGGCGGGGACCGGCCAGAACCGCAACAGCCGATGTCGCGATCCACCGGTACAGTGCTTCACTGAAAACAGAAAAAAACAACGCTTTCGGCGCGCGCTTTTCCATTCTGCATCATTCGTTTTCAGCAATGCGCCGCCAATACTCGCCCGGACGAATGACCGGAATCGCCTGAATGGTCTTCATATCGAGAAGAAATAAGGCACGCTTCGAGATGTCTAAAGTTCGGATCAGAGTGGTTAGATAAATTAATGACGTATATTTAATTAGTGGAGCTCACTAGTTAAACGTGTTGCTTGGCCTGGAGCGCTAGTAAAATTTACCTTATATATTTAACTACATGCCTTGGATCGCGCCATGCTCTCCCTGGGGCGACTCGATGGTGCCGCAACAACCATGCCGGATGCGGACTTGCTGCTCTACACCTTCGTCCGCAAGGAAGCGGTTCTTTCGTCGCAGATCGAAGGCACCCAATCCACACTGGACGAGCTGTTGGCACACGAGATCCGAGCGCGGTCGCGGGCGCGCCGGGCGACGATGTGCGGGAGGTCTCGCGCTACGTCGATGCCATGAACCATGGCTTGGAAAGAACGGCCGGTGGTTTTCCACTGTCGATCCGACTGTTACGCGAAATGCACGGCCCGTTGCTTGCCGATGGGCGGGGCGCGCAGAAACAGCCCGGCGAATTCCGTCGCTCCCAGAACTGGATCGGGGGCACGCGTCCCGGAAACGCAACGTTCGTGCCACCACCGCCTACGCATCTGGATGCAAGCCTCACCAATCTCGAGCAGTACCTGCATGAGTCGGTGAATCCGATCGTCAAAGCGGCCCTGGCGCATGTGCAGTTCGAAACCATCCATCCGTTTCTCGACGGCAATGGCCGGGTCGGGCGCCTTCTCATCACCCTGATGCTCTGTCATGACAACGTTCTGCGCAAACCATTGCTCTATCCCAGTTTATATTTCAAGCAGCACCGCCAACAGTACTACGAGGAACTGAATGCAGTGCGGGCTCATGGCGACTATGAGCGTTGGATCGATTTTTTCACGGAGGCCATTCGTCACAGCGCGGAGGTCGCGATCGAAACCGGCCGACGTGTGACGCAGGCATTCAGCGAAGACCGAGCGCTGCTGCGGGCTGTGCCTCGCATTGCCGGTTCACTGCTCATGATCCAGGAGGCGCTACAGGCAAAACCTGTGTGGACTTCCCCCGGTTTAGTGGACAGGTGAAAGTGTGCGTTCTGAAGCTTTTCGAGTGGTGTACCTCCGTTCAAAGTTGACCGGTGAGAGGTAGCCGAGCGAAGAGTGTAAGCGATGCAAATTATAAAATCCTTCCAGGTATTCGAAAATAGCGATGCTCGCCTCGGCATGGGTTTTGAAGGAGCGTTTCATCAACAGCTCGCATTCCAAGGTCGCAAAAAATGCTCTCCGCCATCGCATTATCGAAACAGTCCCCGACCGATCCCATGGATGGTCGTATCCCGAGCTGGCGACAACGATTGCCGAAGGCGATCGAGGTGTATTGAGTGCCCTGGTCGGAGTGGTGGATGACTTCGTGAGGCAATCGCTGTGCGTACGCTCGGTTCAACGCGTTCAACATCAGCTCCGTTCTGAGATGATTCTCCAACGCCCAGCCGACGATGCGCCGGCTGTACACATCCAGGACAATCGCCAGAAACAGGAAGCCGGCCCAGGTCGGGATGTAGGTCGCATCGGCGACCCACAACTCATTCGGCGCGCTCGCCGTAAACTGCCGATTCACCAAATCCGGCGCCGGTCGCGCATTCGGATCGCGCTGCGTGGTCGTGATGAACTTGCGCCGACAGGCACCCCGCAGCTGCATTTCTCGCATCAAACGCTCAACGCGCTTGCGGCTGACGTAAACGCCCTCGGCGCGCAGTTGCAGATGTACCCGCGGGCTTCCGTAGGCCTCGTGCGAATGGCGGTGCACCGCCTCGATCTTGCCCTTCAGCACCAGATCCTGCCGCTCTCGCTTGGACATCGGTCGATCCTGCCAGGCATAAAAGCCACTTCGGGAGACCTGCAACAACCGGCACAGCGTGCCGACCGGATGGGTGGCCTGGTGCGCGTTCACAAATCCGAAGAGTGCTTCGAGTTCGGAACGGTCTCCTGGGCAAACCAGGCCGCGGCTTAATGGGATGGTCTGCCCCCGCTTATCATTAGCGCGTAGGTACATCAGCCCTTGAGCATATCGAAGGAGACCGCGACCATGTCAAAGCCACTGTTCATCCTCGGCATCGACCTCGGTAAGAACTGGTTCCACGTCGTCGGCATGGACCGAGACGGAGTTGTCTTGTTACGAAAGCGCCTCAATCGTATCCCGCTCGGCGAGCTCGCCGGCACCCAGACAGTGTGTCGGGTCGCGATGGAGTCTTGCCCAGGCTCTCAGTACTGGGGCCGGCGCTTCGTGGCTGCTGGGCACGAGGTGAAAATCATTCCTGCGCAGTTCGTCAAACCCTACGTCAAGTCCAACAAGAATGACTACAACGATGCGGAGGCGATCGCGGAAGCCGGCACCCGTGGGACGATGCGCTGCGTGCCGCTGAAGGATGGGGCGCAGCTCGAACTGCAGGCCACCCACCGTGTGCGCCAGCGAGTTATCGTCGAGCGCACCGCCGCAGTGAATCAGATGCGCGCACTGCTGCTCGAGCACGGTATTGCCGTACCGATTGGTCGTGCATTGCTGGCGAAGCGGCTGCCTCAGATCCTGGAAGACGCCGAGAACGCGTTGAGTGTACGTTTACGCGCATTGCTGCAACGACTGCGTAGCCGGTGGCGCTCGCTCGACGTCGAAGTGGAAGAACTAACCAGGCTGCTTAGCGAGCACGCTGCCGAATCGGAACTGTGCCGACGCGCGATCACTGTACCGGGTGTCGGTCCAATCGTATCGACCGCACTGGTTGCCGCGGTCAACAATGCTCAAGTCTTCGCTCGCGGCCGGGACATGGCTGCCTGGCTCGGCCTCGTGCCGCGTCAGCACTCGACGGGGGGCAAGACTACCCTGGGACGCATCAGTAAGCGCGGCAATGCCTATCTGCGGCAGCTGTTCATCCAGGGGGCGCAAGCGCTGTACACGCATATGAAACGCGAGAAATCGCGCCTCGGACAATGGCTGCGCGAACTTGAAAAGCGTGCCCACCGTCATGTGGTCGTCGTGGCCCTGGCCAACAAGATCGTTCGGATCTGCTGGAAGGTGCTCACCAGTGGCGAAGACTACCGACCCTTCGTAGGGCAACCGACCTGAGGAGAACCGAAGCATGTTTCCCACCCAGTTTTGCGGGATCTGATCGAACGATGGCACAACCGTTCACCGGCGCGTCGAAAGCCTGGCTCTCAATGCGGTCCACCATGACCGAACGCTTTATGAGGATCGATGCGCGCGGGTTCCATCCAGGCCAGGAGTTCAGTGCTCCACAAGTAGGCCGTATACATTTACGCAAACGTGTTTGTCGCCACCGCCGGAAAAAGATCTTGCAATTAGGGGGCAGACCATACATTTGAGAGAATCTCCCGCTCCACCTTGAGCTGGCGATTCTCTCGACGCAGTTGCGCCAACTCTTGCCGTTCATTCGTCGTCAAACCGCCATCGCCCTGGCCCGCGTCGCGCTCAGCCTGGTTGAACCAGCGGTGGATCGACCATGCGGTGCAACAAACTCCCGCGACAGTTGCCTGGGCTTGCGACCCGCTCGGACCAGCTCCACCATCTGTCGGCGAAACTCCGCGGTATATCGAGTCGCTGTCTTTGATTTGGACTTGTTCATAAACAACCCTCCAATCTGTGCAATATGAACTGTCCATCAAACCGGGGGAAGTCCACTCGGCGGGCTAGGCCTTCTTGCGATTAGAACTTACGTGGTTTTTTTGGCTGGGTTTTGCGCGTCGTTTGAAGACCGTCCGAATGCCCTCGATGGCCGACGACGTCTCGACCGACCTGATTACTGTCCGGTCTCGGACGTCACGATCTCGCAGGTAGGGATTTGTAGAGGTCAGTTTCGCGCGCATCTGATGATTCCAGCAGCAGAACAACGAACTCGGTTCCGGCCACGCCACCAGTAAATCCCTTATTTTCCGTATAGTTACGAGTCCGGCCGATGGCGCCCAAATCGGACCGACCGGCACTGTCTACGGATGCGGTAGACCACTGGGGATATCAGTCATTATAATGGACTAAGTTTAGTTTAACCTAGGAACGTAATGGCAAATACGGTCAACATCCACGAGGCGAAGACGCACCTCTCGCGCCTTATCGATGAGGTTGCGGCCGGTGCCGAAATCATCATTGCCAAGGCAGGCAAGCCGATGGCGCGGTTGAGCCCGATCTCCGCTCCCGCCCGGAAAAAGCATCTCGGGCTGCTGAAGGGGAGAATCAAGATCGCCGACGACTTCAACAAGCCGTTGGACGACGCCACGCTCGGCCTGTTTGAAGGACGTTAGACGTGCGGGTGCTGCTCGATACGCATCTGCTGCTTTGGGCGCTAGGCTCTCCATCAAAGCTATCCAAGAAGGCCAGGCAGCGAATCGATTCGAGTGAAGTGTATGCGAGCGCCGCATCGATATGGGAAATCAGCATCAAATGCGCCCTCGGCAAGCTCGAGGCCAATCCAGCAGAAGTCCTGGCTGGCATCGAGCCGGCCGGCTTCAGTCATTTATCGATCATAGGCGAGCACGCTGCGAAAGTGGTTGAGCTGCCACCCATTCACAAAGACCCGTTCGACAGAATGTTAGTGGCGCAGGCATGGGTTGAACCGATGATTCTGCTGACTGACGATGAAACGTTGGGTGGGTATGGGGACTTCGTGGAGGTCGTGTGACGCCGCATCCGTGCGCGCGGGATGCGGTTGCGTCCGGGGTGGCCGGTAAGACCGGAGCGAATGGTATCTGACACCATCAAGGGCAATCATGAGGATTTCGCGTGGCTGGATGCGCAAGACATGGAAGTGCTTCCCGGCCTGACCTATCTGCGCAATGGACACACGATCGACATCCGGAGTCAGGGTGCGGGCAGCCTTCGCGTGGGCGGTGTCGGCGGCTGTTATGGTCCGTCGGATTATCTACGCCGTTCGGACCGGCTTCAAGGTTACGCGAAGCGACATTACACGGCAGACGAGGTTGAACGGCTCGCGGACGCCAGCCGCGTGGATATTGTGCTGACGCATGACGCGCCGGCTGGTCTGCGTTTCGAGGGGCATCGCCGGCGGGCGGGCTACATCAGCGAAGCCGCGGGCCTGGATGCGCTTCTGGCGCGGGTTCGGCCGCGTGTCTGCTTCTTTGGTCACCATCACACCCGAGTCGATGCCGAGGTGTCAGGCGTTCGCTGTATCGGTCTTAACAAGGTCGCCATGCCCGGAAACTTGGTGGCCATAGAGATGGAGCCTGGCAAGCGGGACTGGTCACTGCTTGGTGAATACACGCAACGATGAGAATGTGATTCGAACCTAATGCGTGCTCCAAAATCCCTAAATGCAACAGAGTCGAGAGATTGTGCCAGTGGCGTAGGTAATTGAAATTCATGGCTTATTTGCCTCGGACGGGCGTCTTTACTTGAGATTAACGCATATTGCGTTATTAATTACGCAATATGCGTTACATGGGTTCTCTCGGTGCGCTACTCCCCAAGACCCGTCAGGGAATTCTGGCCGCCGTGCTGGTGCGTCCTGATGAGACATGGTACGCCTCGGAACTCGCGCGGCGCATCGGTGTAACGCCTTCGAGCCTACAGCGTGAACTTCGCGACTTAACCATGGCCGGCATCCTCAAAAGACATCGCCAAGGCCACATGGCCTATTATCAAGCCAATCGGGAGTCGCCGCTATTCGAAGACCTGCGTGGCCTGCTCCTGAAGACCCCAGGACTGGTCGATGTGCTGGCCGACGCACTTAAACCCGTGGCGGCGAAGATCACCTGGGCCTTCGTCTACGGCTCGATTGCCAGTGGCCGTGGGCAAAGCGACAGCGACATCGATTTGATGATCATCGGCAAGGTCTCGCCCGCCGATCTTCCGTTGCCGTTGCGTCGCGCTCGGGAGCTGCTTGGCCGCGAGATAAATCCGACCGTTTATGCGCGGGACGAATTCGCCAAGAAATTGGCGGTCAAAGATCACTTTCTCGCGCAAGTGTTAGCCAAGCCCAAACTCGATGTGCTAGGTAGTGAAGATGAGCTGGCAAAAGCTACTGGCAAATAACGTCGTTACGAAGCTGGCGCCTACGAAGGTGGAGTTGGATAACCTCCGCCGAATCGTCACGCGCAGCCTGAATGACGTAACTGCAAAAGGATTATCAACCGACGCCAGGTTCATCATGTCGTACGATGCCGCCCGCACGCTGTCTGCCATGGTTGTTCGCGCGGCTGGCTACCATCCACGCTATGGAGAAGCCTTATGCAGGGTAAAGTCGTTGTCATCACGGGTGCGACCTCGGGCATTGGTGAAGTAGCCGCACAACGGCTCGCGGCCATGGGCGCGCGGATCGTGCTCGTTGCGCGCGACAAAACACGGGGCGAAGCCGTTCTGACGCGATTGCGACGTGGCGATGCGCGCCTTTCGCATTCCATTCACTACGGCGATCTGTCGCGCATCTCGGAAATGAAGCGACTCGCAGTGGAGATTGCCGCGGCGGAACCGCGAATCGACGTCCTGATCAACAATGCGGGTGCCATGTTCGGCTCGCGTCAGATGACCGAGGATAATCTGGAACTGACGTTCGCCACCAATCACATGGCCTATTTCGTGCTCACCCTGGGTTTGCGCGAGCGGTTGTTCGCTTCCTCGCCGGCGCGAGTCGTCAGCACGGCCTCGGATGCTCACAAAGGACGGGTGCTGGATTTCGAGGACCTACAGGCAACGAAGGGGTACTCCCCGATCAATGTCTACGGGCGCTCCAAGCTTTGCAACATCCTGTTCACGCGTGAACTTTCTCGCCGCTGGAGCGGGACGGGGGTCACGGTGAACTGCCTCCACCCCGGCTTCGTTGCTACACGCTTCGGTGATGGCAGCGGGGGCCTTCTTTCGTACGGAGTGCGGCTGGCCAAGACCTTCGCGATTTCGCCGGAGAAAGGAGCGCAGACCATCGTTTATCTGGCTTCCTCTCCTGAAGTCGCCGGCGCCAGCGGAGAGTATTTCTACCAATGCAGGCCGGCGACACCGACAACGGACGCCCGCGACGACGCGGCGGCCCAGCGTCTGTGGATGGAGTCCGGGAAGCTCGCGGGAATCGAGACCTGACTAATACGGGGTTTCCAGGCGATCCGGCACTAGCCATTGGGCTGACAATGAGCGATCCGATACCAGGGGACGCCGAATGCGCCCGGATGTAGAAGTAGGTAACACATGAAAATTCGCCTGTCAGGGGTTCAAACGCTCACCGCAGATCCAGTGCTCGCTACACGGGCTCAGAGTTCTGACGCAGGGCTCGCCCCGCGGCCCACGCGGCGCCAATGAGCCCCGCGCGATCGCCAAGCGGGCTGGGTGCGATGGCAATGGGTCGTGAGAAAAGAGCCGGAAGGGCCCGTTGGACCCGCTCGTAGAGTTCGGCACGTACGCCGATGCTTCCCCCAAACACGATGAGCTCCAGATCGAGGAGCGATTGCAGTGTCACTACAGCGAGGGCCACATAGCGTGCTGTCGTATCGAGGACCGACGCCGCCACTTCGTCTCCTTGCTCGAGGAGCCTGAAAATGTCACGTACGGTGGCGGCCGCGGTTCCGCCCTGGCGCCGGTATCGATCCACAATGGCCGTTGAACCCACCTCGAGCTCGAATGTGCCGCCGGCAGAGGGGATCTGCGAGGTCGGGTCCATCCCGATCGGCAGATCCGCGATTTCCCCCGCCGAGCCACGCGCCCCCCGAAACAGCTTGTCATCGATGAGCAGGCCGAGCCCTGCACCGGTACCCAGCGATAAGAACGCGGCGTTGCGGCAGTGACTGGCGCACCCGAGCGCATGCTCGCCCAGCATGGCGAGATTCACGTCGTTCTCGATCGCCACATCCGGTCCGAAGCGGCCGCGCAGAAAGCCCAGGATATCGAAGTCCTCCAGTCCTGCGATGTTGGGAGTCAGGGAAACACGGCCCGTGCGAGGATCGATCGCCCCGGGAATTCCCACCATGACATGACGCGCCCGCGTGACTTCGATCCCGGCGGTTTGCGCCAGCTTGCCGGCGCAGGCGGCGATCTGTTCGGCCACGTACGCTGCACCGCGCCGGTCGGTGGGCTCGGTCAATTCGGCTACGATACGGCCACCCGCATCAGCAATCGCCGCGGCCAGCTTCGTGCCGCCTAGGTCCGCCGCAAAACAGTAGTCGGTTTCGCGCGTCATTGACGTGCGCTACGCTGCACGGGCGGCGGAAGAGGAAGAGCCGCCGCGAGTTCCGCGACGCCGAAGATTTCCTCATGGAGACGGCGCAACGCGACGGACAAGGCGCCCACGACGCCCGCTCGCCGGCCCAGGGTACTGGTGCGAATCTCGACCGGCCGCGCCGAGAGCTGCAACAGCACGCGCGCGACCTTGTCCGCAAAATCCGGACGCGCTCCGACCGAGCCACCCAGTACGAGCAGTTGCGGATCCACCGTTGCGATGACCGCCGCGGCCGCCAGAGCAGTCAGCCGCGCCGTCTCGTCGACCACGTGCGCGGCAATCGGATCGTCCGCTTGCGCGCGCTCAAAGACCTCTCTCTCCGAATCGACATCGGAGCCGCCGGCCTCCCGGTATCGCCGCACGACGCCCGTTGCGCCCACCTGGTACTCGAGGCAGCCCTGCAGGCGGGACTCGGCTTGCAGCGGATCGCCGCCGATCGGCAGATAGCCGATTTCACCGGCGGCGCCGTTCTCGCCGCGGACGAGCCGGCCGTTGACATAGAGTCCCAGTCCAACGCCGCTGCCGAGCGCGAGGAAAGCCACGTTGTCGAGGTTTTGCGCGCAGCCATGCCAGAGTTCCCCGAGCAGCGCGAGATTGATGTCATTTTCAAGGACGACGGGACTGCCGAGCTTCTCACCGAGCAGGCCGACGACATTCAAATGATCCAGGCCGGTGATGTTGGGAGCCATCTCGATGGCGCCGCTCTTCGGGTTTACCACCCCGGGGGTGGCCATCACGATGGAGCGAATTCGGCTGGGGTGGGTGTGATTGTCGCGTGCCAGACGGTCCGAGAGCCGGGCAATCTGGTCGAGCGTCCAGGCTCCGCCGCGGCTGTCGGTGGATTCGTCGGCCTCAGCGAGAACTCTGCCTGCAATATCGGCGAGGGCGACTGTCAATCGTCGGGCCCCCAGGTCGATGCCGAGCACGTGACCGCCGTCTGGGCTCAGTTCGTACAGCACGGCGGTCCGTCCGACACTGCCGCTGGTTCGTCCCACCGAGCGAACCAGCCCCTGCCGCTCGAATGCATCGATGACTTCCGACATCGTCTGTTTCGACAGGGAGGTTACCTTGGCAAGGTCCGCCCGCGAGATGGGGCTGCGGTGCAGAAGGGCTTCGAAAACGCTGCGTCGCGACAGCTGGCGGGTCAGGCTGGTGATGGGTGGGGAAGGCATGGGAGTACTCATTTGATTCGTCACCTCTCCGAACAATAATAGCCGTATTTGCCGCTAAAGCCACCTATACTTGACGTCGCGCGCACATCATGCGAGATTGATTCGTCAAGCGACCGAATGAATAGACGCATTTTGGTCAATATAAAGGCCGGGGTAATCGGTCAAAAGGGATCAGCAGTCGGGGTGTCGACGATGCCGTTTTCGATCCACGCGATGGCCGGTGGGTGCTCGCGCGATGCGCATTGTCGACAGGCGCAAGGCGCCGCGTAGGCCAATAGGGATTCGGGGAAATATCAAAAGAGGCAAAGCCCGTGTCAAACGTACATCGCAAGCACCCCCTGTCAGTCGCGATATCCTTGGCGTTGCTCGCCGCCGCGGCGACGTCTGCCGGGGCATCAGAGCTCATCGGAGCCCCGGCGCAGAACGCGGGCGCGCAGGACGCCGCGCAACAGAACGGACCGACGGTACCATCGCCCGACGCCAAGAAAGCCAAGACGAATAATGGCAGCCCCGTGTCTGATGACGAGTTGCAGGAGATCACCGTCACCGGGGTACGGGAGTCGCAGATACGCGCGATTGAAGTGAAGCGCCTGGCGCCGAGTATCCAGGACAGCATCTCGGCGGAGAGCATCGGCCAATTGCCCGACGTGACCATCACGGACGCGCTTCAGCGCATCACCGGCGTGCAAATCAACCGGGACGCCGGTGTTGGAACCTCGGTGGACGTGCGCGGCCTGCCTCAGGTCGGCACCATGTTGAACGGTGAAGTATTCATCACGCCGGATCAGATCGACTCGCAACAACCCGATTTCACCACGCTGCCTGCCACACTGTTCAATCAGGTGGACGTCATCAAGTCGCCCACCGCAGGTCAGACCTCGAGCGGCATCTCAGGTTCGCTCGATCTTCACACCTATCGGCCCTGGGATTTGCCGAATGGCTTCACCTATAACTATTCGGCCGACGGGGAGCGGGGCAGCACCTCTCGCAAAACGGGACCGGAGGCCAGCGGTCTCGTCTCATTCAACGACGATGGTCGCTGGGGATTTTTGGTGCACGGTGATTTTTCCGATACCACCCGGTTCGGTACGGCGGGCGCGGCTAATTCGGGTGCAAACTCCACCGAGAGTCTCGACCAGTATGGAGTCATCTTCCATGGCGAGAACGGTTACAGCGCAGCCGCCTACAACGGATTTCTCGGTGCCTGGAACGGAGCGCCGATTCCCAAAAGCATCGTGCAGAATCCCAACGGCAGCGTCGATGTGAACGGCGACGGGAAGTCCAACGGCGTGTTCATGGGCAGCCAGGACATCGGCCTTTACGACAGCACCATTGAGCGCAAGCGCGACGCCTTCAGTGCCTCGTTCCAGGCGGACCTCGACCACGGGCTCAAGTTGACCAGCGATTACTTCTACGCCCATCAGGATCAGTGGGAACGCACCGTCGGCATCCAGTTCAATTCCACCAATTGGCAAGGTGCGACCTATGTGCCATTGCAGTCGAGAAACACCGGGAGTACCGCGCTAAGTCAGTACAACACCCCGCCGCAAGACCCCAATTGGGCCGGTTCGAACATCTATACAACGCAGGTGTATGAAAAATGGCCGGGTGATGTGGAATCGTACTCGCAAGTCAACCGGTGGCAGTCCACTGCGCAGAACTTCAATGTGCAGTTGGATTTCGATAATGGCGGCCCCTTCAAGGGGGGTGTGCGCGGCATCCGCGAGACGGCAACGCAGGAGTACATCGAGACCGACATCAATATTTCCGATTCCGACGGGTGCCTATGGGCCGACCCCAACAGTTCATTGCCCTGCGGAACCTTCAACTATCCCGCCCAACTGGGCGGGCCCCGGGTATTTAACGCCAACGGCATTCCCCAGAATACGGTCCCCATCATCGCGAATCTGACGGGCCGCAACGTCACCATCAGCATGCCGGCATCGCTTGCCGCCGACTTCGCAAATCCGAACGCCTGGACCATGAAGACGCTGGAATCGGGCGAAGACTACAACCGCGAGACCGCGATTACCGCGCTGCGCTTCGACGGACACTACCTCTTCAATGATGCATTCCACCTCGATTTTGGCGTGCGCAACAGCATACGCAGCGCCAGCAACGACGGGTACACCTTGGTCACCCCGGTGTACGGCGGCATGGGCGCGAGCGATCCCAACGGCTGTCTGGTGCGATATGTCGGTTCCGATGTGATCTTGAGCGGCAATGCGACCGGCACTACGCCCAGCACGTGGTGTACCGCCGGCAACGCGCTCGGGGCCTTCCGTGCCGGCCCGTTGTCGTCGCAGCCGGTGTCGAAGACCCCGGGGTCGCTCTCCAACAACTTCCAGCAATACACCAATCTGTTGGGCTCGGGGATCACCTTCTGGGCGGTCAACCCGAACGCCCTGAACAATCCGATGGCATTCTGGAAGTCGCTGTATCCCAATACCACGACACAGGCGTCGCCTGGAGAGAGTTGGGCCGTCTGGATGAAGGAGCTTTCGAGCTATTTGCAGGCCGACTTCAGCGGCGAGCTCGCCGGCATGCGGTACAGCGGCAATGTGGGTGCGCGGTTGATCCACACTAATCTGAATGTGACCCAGTATTTGACCGGCCTGCCGGGTCAATACGGCACCGAGCCGGCCGGTGCCGGTACCCAAGTCACCGAGCGCAGCTACAACGACGTGCTGCCGGCGGCCAACTTCGCGCTGAATGTGACCAGCAAATTCACCGTGCGCCTCGCTGCCTCCAAGAACATGATGCCCCTCGATTTGAGCAAGTGGGGCGGAGGTTTGCAGCTGAATTACTCGCTGTTGGAAACCAAGACCGGCCCGATATACCAGGTCGCCACCGGCTCCTCCGCGGGCAATCCGAACCTCAACCCGTGGCGTTCCACGAACTACGGTGCGTCGTTCGAGTACTACATGAACTCCACGAGCATGGTCAACCTCGAACTGTTTCGCATCAACGTGGAGAGTTTCATCCAGAATGGCAGCGTGACCAATTGCAATCTGCCGGACGAGGACGGCGTGGTACGCCACCATTGCATCGCAATTACCGAGCCGCTGCAGGGCTCGGGCAACAGCATCCAAGGCGCGGAATTCGACTATCGCCAGGGATTTACGTTCCTGCCGTCATTCCTTCGCTACACCGGCATGGAGTTCAACTTCACGTTCGCCCCCAGCAACACGGGAGAGAGGGATCTCGCCGGAAACAAGATCCCGTTCCAGGACAACTCGACCGAGTCGGGGAACTTCATTTTGTGGTACCAGGACCAGCACTTTCAGGCCCGTGTCGCGTACAACTACCGTTCGAAGCGGGCCTTCGAGGATAGCGTGGGTGGCATCACCGGCCTGGAGGAGTACGAGGCGCCCCAGCAGTACGTGGACGCATCGGTCGCGTACAAGGTCAACAAGTACCTCGAAGTGTTCCTGGACGGCACGAACCTCACCAACGAGTACCAGCGCTTCTACCTGGTATGGCCGGACCAATTCGGGCACTCGAACTTCGCCGAACGCATGTTCACCGCCGGCGTCCGCGGACAGTGGTAATCGTTCTTGGGACCGGCTGACGTGACGCGGATCCGGGTCATACGCACAATCCGCGTGCTGACGGCGCTGACCGCACTGGCGGCGCTGACCGTGCTGGCGGGCGCATCGCTCGCCGGCGCCGAGAACGCCTTTGCGCCCACTCAGGTGGATGGCGCTGCCGGGTCCGCAACGGCCATAGCCCATTGGCAGATTCAATCGAGCGCCAAAGCACAGCAAAGCGGCGCCGAAGTCTCCTCCGTAGGGTTTTCAACCCGCGACTGGTACCCGGTGAGCGGCCGCGCAACGGTGATGGCGGGGCTTTTGGAGAATGACACGTACAAGAACGTGTTCTACAGCGACAACCTGCGTGCGGCCGAGGAGCCCGATTCGAGCGGCAACGTATTCGTGATTCCCTGGTGGTATCGCACCGAGTTCACCTTGGACGAGGGCGGGCGGCAGACACACACGCTGCTGCGTATCAATGGCATCATCGCGAGCGCGGATGTCTGGTTGAATGGGAACCTGGTTGCCGAACGGGCGGCCGTCGCCGGCGCCTATCCCGTGCATGAGCTCGACGTGACCCGTTGGGTGCATACGGGCCTCAACACGCTCGCATTGCGCGTGCATCCGGACGACCCGAGGTCAAGTCTGTCGATTGGCTGGGTCGACTGGAACCCGACGCCGCCGGACAACAACATGGGCCCGTGGCGGGGCGTGGACATCGTGCGCAGGGGACCGGTCGAGATCGCTTCTCCGCGGGTGACCTCGACGCTGTCGCTTCCCGATCTCTCCCGCGCCGCGTTGACCGTTAAAGTGCAGGCGCGAAATCTCGATACGTCGGCGCACGACGCCACGATCACGGGCGTCGTGGCCGGCGTCTCGCTGCGCCGGACGATCCACCTCGATCCCGATCAGACGCAGACCGTGTCATTTTCCCCCAAGAGCGATCCGGGCCTCGATCTGAACCATCCGCAGGTCTGGTGGCCGGTCGGCATGGGTTTGCATCCGCTCCACCGTTTGGAGATGACTGCTGCTGTCGACGGTGCCGTCTCTGACCGGGCCACCGCGACCTTCGGCATCCGCAGCGTCAGTTCCCACCTCACCCCGCAGGGCTATCACCAGTTCGTCATCAACGGCAAGCCTGTTTTGATTCGCGGCGCGGGCTGGGCGCCGGACATGTTTCTGCGTGACGACGCCAAGCGCATGGAAGCCGAGTTCAGCTACGTTGTGAACCTCGGACTCAACACCATCCGCAGCGAGGGCAAGCTGGAGGATGCACGCTTCTACGACCTCGCCGACCGCGACGGCATCATGATCCTCGCCGGCTGGGAGTGCTGCGACAAATGGGAGTCGTGGGCCAAGACTGGCGGCGAGCCGTGGGACGCTTCCGACGAGAAGGTAGCCGCAGCCTCGATGGCGAGCGAGGCGCGACTGCTGCGAAACCATCCGTCCGTGATCGGATTTTTGATCGGCAGCGACAATGCGCCGCCGGCGGCGATCTCAAAGATGTACGTCGACACCTTGCGTGCCGAAGAGTGGCCGCTGCCGATCATTGCGGCCGCAGTGGACGGGGCGACGGCCGAGACCGGACCGTCCGGCATGAAGATGGCCGGTCCTTACTCGTGGATTCCGCCGGCGTACTGGTATGCCGACAAGCTGGGCGGCGCCTTCGGGTTCGACTCCGAAGTCAGCGCAGGCGCCTCGATTCCCCTGATGGATGACCTCAACCGCATGCTCTCGCCGCAAGAGTTGGAGGCGCTGTGGAAATACCCGCAGGCGCGGCAGTTTCACGCCTCGGCTGCCTGGTCGATATTCGCGACGATCGAGCCGTTCGACACCGCGCTGGCGAGGCGCTACGGCCCGCCGAAGAGCCTTGCTGACTACGTCGCCAAGTCCCAGCTCGAGAACTACGACAATGTCCGAGCGCAATTCGAGGCGTTCAATGCGCACATGGATGCGGCCAACCCGTCGACCGGCGTCATCTATTGGATGCTCAACAACGCCTGGCCCTCGCTGCACTGGCATCTGTACGATTATTTCCTGAATCCGGCCGGCGCCTACTTCGGCGCCAAGATCGCCAATGAGCCGGTGCACATCCAGTACTCCTACGATACGCGCGCCATTATGTTGGTCAATCACACGCTTACCCCTGAGCATGGATTGCGGGCGGTCATCCGCGTACGCAACTTGGACGGCAGCGTGGCCTATGAGCGGCGCCTGCAGGACATCGATCTCGCGGGAAACGGTGCACGGCCAGTGGCGGTGCTGCCGGCGCTTAATGGCTTGTCGCGCACCTACTTCATCGTGCTCGAGCTCGCTTCATCAGGGGGTAAACCGATCAGCCGTAACGTCTATTGGCTCTCCACCCAAGCCGACGAGCTCGATTGGGCAAATTCGACTTGGTACCTGACGCCTGTGACGCGATACGCGGACCTGACGCCATTGCAATCCTTGCCGACCGTGACGAGCGAGGTTAAGGCAACGATGCGGCACGAGGGAACCGAGGACATCGCCACGGTCACCCTGACGGCACCCGCTTCTTCGAAGGCCGTGGCGCTGTTCCAGCACGTGTCGATCAAGCGATCCGCGGGCGGGGAGCTCATGCTGCCGATTCTGTGGAGCGACAACGACGTCACGCTGTGGCCCGGAGAATCGCTCACCCTGACAGCGCGTTTCGCGACGCCCGGAGCGGCGATGCCCGGAACGACGATGTCGGGAGCGGCGACGCCGGTCGTCGAAGTGAGTGGATGGAACGTGCCGACGCAGAGCGTTCCGGTCGCTGTCGAGAGTGGGGCAGCCGTTTCGCAGGAGAGCAATCATTGAATCCGGCCGGACTTTCACGACGCCCGCGCGCACGCCATGACCCAGACCAGATATCATCCGGACACCCCGGTTGGGCGGTTTCATACAATCCACAGCACCGATCCAGAGGAGAGGGACCCCATGCCTGCGGTACCCCACGTCGCGAAGTCAGCCCGCAAGTTCCACTTCATTTCCGGGATGCCGCGCTCGGGCAGCACGCTCCTGGCCGCCATTCTCAACCAGAACCCGCGTTTCCGTTCCGGCATGACCAGCCCGCTGGCCGACATCATGGGGGTGGTGATGGCGGAGACGAGCAGCAAGAACGACTTCTCGTTCGACGTTTCCGACGAGCAGCGCGTCGCCATGCTGCGCGGCCTGGTCGAGAACTTCTACGGGGGACAAGCGGACGCCGGCGTCGTGTTCGACACCAGCCGGCTGTGGTGCAGCCGGATGCAGTTGCTGGAGACCCTGTTTCCGGAGGCGAAGGTCATCGCCTGCGTTCGCCAGTTGTCCTGGGTGTTGGACAGCATGGAACGGCTGGTGCGCAGGCAACCGGTTGGCGTCAGCAAGGTGTTCCGGTTCGACACCAACACCACGGTGTATTCGCGCGTCGAGGCGCTGACCGATCCGCGCGGGATGGTGGGGTTCTCCTTCCAGGCCACCAAGGATGCGTTCTATGGCCAATATGCGCCGGGCCACCTATTGCTGCTGACCTACGAAAGCCTGGCGCGCAATCCGTCCGCGGCCATGCGCGCGGTCTACCAGTTCATCGGCGAACCCTGGTTCGAACATGACTTCGACCACCTTTTCTACAAGGCGGACGAGTTCGACGCCCGCGTCGGCATGCCGGGCCTGCATTCTGTGCGCCCGAAGGTGGAGCCGATCGAGCGCACGCCCATCTTGCCGCGCGAAATCTTCAGCCGCTTCGTGAACGAATCGTTCTGGATGGACCCGAAGAACAACATCAGCCAAGTGCCGGTCGTGTAGCGGCCCATCCAGAGGCCCGCGCAGCGCAACCCGCCGAACGTCAACGAGGTACGATCTAAATGACAATGACATCCACGGTGCGCGCCGTCACTTCAGGCAGAAGCGGATTTCTGGTTGCGGTCGTGTTTTTCGTGTTTTTCGTGATTTCCTTTCTCACGAATATTCTCGGGCCATTGATTCCGGACATCATCGCCGACTTCCATGTGTCGCTCACGATGGCCGCCATCCTGCCGTTCGCGTTTTTCATTGCGTACGGGGTGATGTCGATTCCCGCGGGCTTTGCGGTCGAGCGCTGGGGAGAAAAGAAACCCATGGTCGCCTCCTTCGTGGCGGCGACTCTCGGCGCGGCAAGCTTCGCTGCCTTCCCCAGTTATTCAATGGCCGTGACGTCGCTCTTTGTGATCGGGGCGGGGATGGCGGTACTGCAAGTGGCCATCAATCCCCTGTTGCGTGTGGCCGGAGGGGAGGAGCACTTTGCATTCAACTCGGCGTTCGCGCAGCTCATCTTCGGCGCCGCTTCCTTCGTGAGCCCTCTGGTCTATTCCGATCTCGTGAGGCACCTCGACCCCGCGCATCGCGATCTCAATGGCCTCTACGCAGTCCTGGGCAGCATTACCACTCCCGCGCTTCCGTGGGTATCGATTTATTGGATCTTTGCCGTGGTCGCCGGCGTTTGCGTGGTGGTGATCACCTTGCTGCGCCTACCCAAGGTGGAGCGTACGGCGGAGGAGTCGGCGGGCACGCTGTCCATGTACCGGCAGCTTCTGCGCAATCCCTACGTCTGGCTTTATTTTCTCGCGATCATTGCCTACGTCGGTTGCGAGCAGGGCACGGCCGATTGGATGTCTCCGTTTCTCGAGCGCTATCACCATGTCGATCCCCACAAGGGAGGTGCGGATGCGGTGGCCTACTATTGGGGACTGATGACCGCCGGTTGTCTCCTGGGAATGGGCTTGCTGAAGCTCTTCGACAGCCGCCGCGTATTGATCGGATTTTCGCTCGGTGCGCTATGCATGCTGTCGGCGGCCCTGTTTGGGCCGGCCGAAGTATCCCGAGTGGCCTTCCCCTGCATCGGTTTCTTCGCCTCGATCATGTGGCCCACCCTGGTGTCGCTGGGCTTGAACTCGGTGCCCCAGCACCACGGCCCTTTCGCCGGGATCCTGTGTTCGGGGATCATGGGCGGCGCGCTCGTGCCCTTTGTGATCGGCTGGCTCGGGGATCTGTATGGCCTGCGATTGGGAATGCTGTTTCTGTATCTCACCTTCGGTTTCGTCTTGAGCGTCGGTGTGTGGGCACGACCGCTCATTCGTAACGCAACCAGGGGCGGCACCCACTGACCCTACGCGTGAGTCTCATCGATGCATAGATACACTGCAAGGATAGTGATTGCGATATTAGCGGCCACTGCGCGGATCAGCGGCGCTCAGGCGCCATCGGCTCCCAATGTGCCGCCGGCGGCCGGTGCCGCAACCGCGGCACGCCGTGAGAGTGACCCTTATGAATTTGCGGCGGCAGACAGTGTTGCCCATGTCATCCGGCTGTCGAGAATGACCGACGGCGTGCGCTTCACCTGGCCACGCACCACCACTCAATGGGACACCGCGTTGCTCGCAGTTCGCAGCTGGGGCGCAGAACAAGACCCTTACGTTGAAGTGTCGGTCGGCGAGTTCCGCATTCAGCAGTATTTCGATCCCAATGCGGTGGGTGTGCGTTGGTTGAACTTGAGCGGCTTGCGTGAGCAACTTGCCGCCGGCGCCGAAGTCACCATTCGCACTCATGCGGTGACGCTCCAACCCGAAACCGCGACGCTACGTCTGTTCGACAATCATCTCGACTTGCAACAACGTATCTTGGTGATTGCGCCGCATCCCGATGATGCCGAAATCGCGGCGTTTGGCTTGTATGCCGGTCGGCAGGCCAGCGTGGTCACGGTCACCGCCGGCAATGCCGGCGACATGAACTATCGTGCGAGCGTCAGCGACCCGGCGGAGCATTACGCCCTCAAAGGTTATTTGCGTGCGGTCGACAGTGTGACTGTACCGTGGCAGGGCAATATTCCTCCGGAGCGCACCGCCAATCTCGGCTACTTCGACGGGCGATTGGATGCGATGTATCTGGCGCCCGGGCAAACAATTCCCGAAGTCTACGGGGCGAATACCGATGTGGCGCTCTATCGGCGCGCCAACTTGAGCACACTGGTATCGAGCGCCGCGCGCAGCAACAGCTGGCCACATTTGGTCGAGGATTTGGTTGAGGTGCTGCGCAAGGTCAACCCGGGGATTGTGGTGATGCCCGACCCGCGGCTTGATACTCATCCGGATCATGAATTCACCAGCGTTGCCATCGACCAAGCCCTCGAGCAATGGCGGGGCAGCCCGGTCTTTCTGCTTTACACTAATCACACCGACGCCAACCATTATCCCTATGGTCCCGCGGGCACCGTGGTGTCGCTGCCGCTCAGCGAACGGCATGTCAGCATGCAGAAAATATATTCTCATCCCACCGCGCACTCCCTGCAAATCCGGAAATTGTTTGCCTTGGAATCCATGCATGACTTGCGCCTCTCTCCGGATGAGCAGAGCACCTGCAGTTCGGCAACCATTGCGCGCCGTCCGGATTACCCGCGCATCCCGGAGGAAGATTATTTTCGGCGCGCGCCGCGCGCGAATGAATTGTTTTTCGTGTTCGATAAGGCCGGCGTGCGCGCGGCAATTCATGAATTCCTTGCGCACTACCATCCTGCTCAAGGCACGTGATCCGCGCCGCAAGCACCGACAGGACGTTTACCGTGACAACCAGGCCGATCGAATCGCGCGTGCATGTTGACGAATCGGCCGCGCACCATCGGGATTTCGCTGCAATGCCCACTCTAAAGACGTCGGTACCCTCACCAGCCATCCTTTGGTGCCGCAGCGGCAGCGAGTTCTCCCGCGCCGCCGCGGACCACGTCGCGGCGCTGCTGGCACGCAAGCCGGAGGCGGTCATCGCATTGCCCACGGGGCAGACACCGCTCGGGCTGTACGCCGAGTTGGCGAGGCGAGCGGCGGCGAAACAGCTGTCGGCGGCCCAGGCGCGTTTTTTTAATCTGGATGACTACTTAGGCTTGAGCGCAGTTCACCCCTTGAGCTATGCGCGTTTCCTGAGAGAGCATTTTTTGATGCCGGCCGGCGTGCCGGAGCAACACATTCGGCTGTTGCGGGGCGACGTCGTCGGGATCGAGGCGGAATGCCGCGACTACGAGGCCGCGATTGGGGCAGCCGGCGGATGGGATTTGGCCATCCTGGGGCTGGGCGCCAACGGGCACATCGGCTTCAATGAACCCGGCAGCGATTGGTCGGCGCGGACGCATGTGGTCTCCTTGAGCCCCGAGACCCGCGCCACGCATGGGGCGCAAACCCAGGGCAAGTTCGCCATTCCGGAGTACGGCATCACCGTCGGCATATCGACCATTGTCGCGGCGCGAGAGATCTTGCTGCTGGTGGCCGGCGGCGCCAAGGCGCGCGCGCTGGCCGCTTTGCGCCGTGGCATCCCGGATCCGAAGTGGCCGGTCACGGCGCTGCTGACGCATCGCAATCTCACGGTTCTCGCCGAAGCGGAATTGCAGTCGGCAGCCGCTGAGGGCGTCACGGCGTCTCGCTAATCCGTGATTCATGTCGAGAAGTGCCAGGCGCGATCGCGCGCAAGCCGACTTCGCATTGCTGCCGTTGGTGTGACCAACTCAAACTGAGAGTCTACCTGGTAATCCGGGCCTCCCCCGATAGGATGCGACCAGGATCTCGCGAACGACCACTTGACCGCCTCCCAGGTGGCCACCTAACGGCAGCCTGAACGCAACACCGCGGAAGTTGTTGTGGGAAGCGTTCAAGAAGCGCAAGGGACGTCAGTTGTGCACCATGATGTCCACGATGGCGGGCAAGCATGGCAAAACTACCAGCAGGACCGAAGTTCCTCGTAGGACGCTCGTCAGTGCCCTCAAATCCCAGAGTCAGCTCAAGAACACCCAAAGCCTGAAGGGTTCAGACCTCGAGCTTCTTACGATACTCTGACACAACAACATGGTTAGCGTTCGGCGGTCCTAGAGCAAACGCCGTACTGCGGAATTGGGCGTGTCAGTGAAAGGCCTCCCTGGCTTTTGTTTTTGTTGCACCATTGGACCGTCGCGCCACGTCATTCCTTTTTAGGGCCACTTTGGTTTGCGGAAATTGCCGCGCTACCTATCGACGGCACGAAAGCAAGTTTGTCCGTGCGCGGTTTGCTCAGGGCACTGTTTCCCCGTAGTAAAGGCGATAGAACCATGCCCACACTGTTTCGATCTGCTTCTGGATGCGCGGCGGCACCGAGTGTGGCGTGGACGTCCCGATGCGGGTCGATTGTCGGTGCGGGTATTTCATCCGGTAGTGACTGTCGCTTTCGTGCATACCGACCGTGAGCTGCTCCGGATCAATCTGAAACGGCGCCAGTCCCAGCCATGCGTACAGATGCGACATGCACTTCACCGGCTGCGCAACAAGATCCTCGAAGCGAACGAAGTACAGTCGCTGCTTCACGGTGTCCGGCAATTCCAGCACCGCCTGCAGCGCGATGAGCGGTGCGCCGATCACCCGATCCTTTGCGAACAGCATGTCCGCGCGGCCGAAGCGGTCGTAGTCCGCCAGATGATCGATAAAGTCCACCAGAATCGTGCGCTGGTGCTGCGCCTCGATCGAGCCGTAAATCTGCCCAAGCTCGCGCAGGCACACGATCAATTTGGCTTCCGGCTCGATGTGCAGAAGCAACTCGAAGGCATGAAGCCACGAACGATTCTTGTCGATGACCACGCGATGCGTGCCGCTGTCGTCATACCAGCCGTGCAGGAAGCCGTGCATGGCCGAGGCCAGATGCGCGTAACTGGTTTCGAAGGACGAGTCCAGCTGCGACAGGAAAAACTGATCGTCACTGATCATCCGACGGATGCCGAGCAACGTATTGCACAGCGGCGAGCTATGCCCTTCGCACTGGATCTGCGGATGCTGCGCGAGTAGTTGGCACAGCAGCGTCGAACCTGCGCGCGGCAGGCCGGTGACGCCAACGAAAGCGGGTGTCGCCATGTCAGAACCCCTTACTGAGCTGCACCCACGCCCGCGTGGACGGACGATTGCCTGCCAATTCCGGCGTGCTGCCTACCGGCTGGCCCACCTGCAGCTGTGCTATCCATTGATCGGGACCGGCCCAGTTTAGTCCAAGACCCGCACTGCTCAGCGTGGCGTGGTTGCTGCCGGTGTTACCGGCCCAGGGCTGCGGGTTGATCCACACATCACCCTGGTCGGCAAAGACGCTACCCTGCCACGCCCCGCCCGGCAGGGCAAGGTCATGCCGCAGCTCTACCGTCGCCAGAGAACCGGAGGCACCGGCCAGCGTGCTCACGTCATAGCCGCGCACGCTCTGCATGCCGCCGAGCAGGAACTGCTCGGAGGAATCCAGGTTGCGATGGCTGTACTGGCCACTGAGCGCTACATACAGGCGCGTCGTGGCGGTGATCGTCTGCAGGCGGCTCACGCTGCCGTCCCAGTGCAGCTCATGCCCCTGCGTATCGGCCGTCGCCGCATCACTGGCCTGCGCATCCGGGTTGTCAAAGCCGAGTCGGCCGCTTGTCAGCGACAGCTGTGCCTGCGTCACGCCTCCTCCTGCCCAGCCGTCGCGGTGATCCAGAACAGTGCTGGCGGTCCAATCCCAGGTATGGCGATCATCGTGCACATCGGTGCTGCCGGTGTCGTCATCCAGGTGGCGGTTGTCCACTTCCAGCCGGGCACTGACATTCGTCGTGGGGCTGCGCACGATGGGTTGCGATAACCATGCGCTGGTCTCGGTGGCATGCCCGCGGGCATCCAGGTCCGACAGGCCATCGCCCAACTGATACGACAGCGCCGAATACGCCAATCCGAAGCGGGTACCTTCGCCATTGAGTGCGAAGTCGTAGGCGATGCGGCCGTAATGCATGTGCCCGTCGGAATCCAACAGCCCTACGCTTAACTGGTCGCCGAGCCCGGTCAGGTTGTTCACCGCTACGTTGCCGCCCAGACGGACAAGCCCCGTGTAACGATCCCCCCCATCATCCAGCGTGAGGTTACCCGTCACGGGCGGCAGCGCCTGGGCCTCGACACTGAGGTCGCTCGTACCCGGCACGCTTCCGGGGCCTAGCGCCGCGTGCGATTGCACTCCCGGCAAGTCGTTGAGCAACAGCAGCTGACGATCGAGCGCCTGCTGCGTCACCGGCTGGCCGCTCTGCAGCGGGCTGAGCGTAGCGTTGAGGAGGCTCGTCTGGACGCGGCTGTGGTTGGTCACCTGCACCTGGTCGTAACGCGCCTCGATGATCTTGAACTGCACCACACCGTCGCTCACGTCCTGTGCCGGCACGGTGGCGCGTGACAGCAGATAACCGTGGACGCCGTAGTAGTCCGTGATGCGTCGCGCCAGCACGGTGAGCGAGGCGAGCGTTTGCGTATGGCCTTCACCGTCGGCGACCAGCGCATGCAGCGTGCTGGTGTCGAAGATGGTATTGCCACGAAGGACAATCTGCTTCACCGCAAAAGGTGTGTTGTCGGTGACGTGTGCGGCCACCGGCGACTGGATCTGCAGTCCCGGCTCATGCGGAGGCAACGGTGACTGGGGCGGCTGCGCCTGCTGTAGTAGCTGACCACTGTTGGGCGGCGCCTGCTGCGCGAACACAGGAGCGGCCAGCATGGCCAGGGCGAGTGAAGACAAATGCAATACGGAGGATCGGGTCACAGGCAAGCATCCGAGAAGTGAAGTGAGTAGATAGCGTGGTTCATTATGGCAAGCGCACGCCGCCGCCGATCACGCGCACATCCGGCGTGTAGAGATCCGATACACCGGCCGAGATGCCGGCCCCTACGGACCGACGTGGTCGATGCCAGGCCGCCCGACGGCAGCACGGTGGCGGCGGGCGCCGGCTGACCTAACTGCTGCTGCAGAAACGCCACGCCGGGCAAGGTTGCCTCGTCCTGAAACAGCACAGTGAGCGCCTGCGCATTGCCGGCGGCCTGCACGAATACGTAATCGCCACCCTTCGCGGCCAGACCGCTGCCGTTGACGGCGTATTCTCCAGCCACGCTTTGCGTCGTGGCCGGCGTGGTGAAGGCAAGCGTGCCGGTGGTGGCACTGGCGAGCGTATTGCTGCCCTGGAAACCGGTGACCGTGCCAGTGAGCGGAGAAATCGATTGGCCGGCATATATCTGCACCGGTGTCGCCACATAGGTCAGCGTGGCCGGCGATATCGTGAGCGTGCCGCTGTCGTAGGTGATGGCGTAGTTGCCCGACGCGAGGCCACCGGGCGTGAGTGTGTAGCTGCCAACATTCAAGGCACCTTGTGAACTACCGCCATAGGTCAGCGTACCGCCCAGCACCGCTGCCGTCTGCCCATCGACGAAGCCGTTATAGGTCACGCCGTTGCCACTGCTGTATGCCTGCGCGTAGTAGATGACGCTGGCGTTATTGGCCGTGATAGTGAGGCGGGCCGGAGTAATCGTGCCAATGGCGGCGGTGGCTGCACTGTTGCCCAACAGGTAATTGCTTGCTCTACTGCCGCTGATCTCCAGCCCGCTCACTTCTACGTTGGCGCCGCTGCCGGCATTGGCGGTGGCATAGACGCCGGACATGGGATCATTGAGGCTCACCGCATCGCTGCCGATCACGCCGGTCAACGTGTAGTTGCCCGACGTTAGCGTCGCCGCCGTGGTGCCGTCGTACACCTTGCTCACCGTACCAACGAGGCTGGCCGTCAACGTGGCCGGGCTCACCGTCAGCAGGCCATCGTCGTAATTGATCGCGTAATTGCTCGAACTCAGCCCTGCCGGTGTGATGGTGTAGAAACCCGCGTTGATGGCACCTTGTGCGTTTCCACCGTAGGCCAGGGTGCCGCCGAGCACCGACGTACCTTCGCCATTGACGAAGCCGCTGTAGGTCACGCCACTGCCACCGCTGTACGCCGCACCATCGTAGGTCTTGCCGGCGTTGTTTGCCGTCACCAGCAGCAACGCAGGCGTAATGCTCGCGGCACCGCTCGCGCGGGTGGGCAGCGTGTAGTTGGACAGGCTCGTGCCGCTATCGACGGTAAAGTCAGCGCTGCCCAGCGTCGCCGTGACCGTGGTGGCATCGACCACGTTGCTGCTGTTGTACATACCACTGGTCTGCGTCACCGTCGCACCTTGTCCACTGACAAAGCCGCTCAGCGTGTAATCGCCTGGCGTGAGCGTCGCCGTCGTGGTGCCGTCGTACACCTTGCTGATCGATCCAGTAAGGCTGGCCGCCAGCGCGGCCGGCGTGATGCTCGCCGCCACGCTCGCGCTACTGGACGCCAAGCCGTAATCGCTGGCCAACGAACCGTTGCTGCCGGTAATGCCGCCGATGCTCAGGCTCGATACCGTGACGCTGGTGGCGTTGGTAACATCCGCGCTGTTGTAAGCCGCATTAGTGTCGGTCACGGTAGCGCGGGTGTCGCCGGATACCAGTCCGCTGTAGCTGTAGGTCGGGGTAAAGCCGGCCGGCGCGTTGGTCGTGCCGTCGTAGATCTTCGTCACACCGCTGTTGGTCAAGGTCACCGTGAGCGTCGCCGGTGTGATGCTTGCCGCCACGCTGGCGCTGCCGGACGCCAAGGTGTAATCGCTGGCTAACGAACCATTGCTGCCGGTAATCCCGCTGACGCTCAGGCCCGATACGGTGACATCGGTGGCGCTGGCCACGTGCGCGCTGTTGTAAGCCACACCGGTGTCGGTCAGGCTGGCGTCGGTATCGCCGGATATCAGTCCGCTGTAGCTGTACGTCGGTGTAAAGCCGGCCGGCGCGTTGGTCGTGCCGTTGTAGGTCTTCGACACGCCGCTGTTGGTCAGGGTCGGCGCCAGTATCGCCGGTGTGATGGTTCCGGCCACCGCGGCGATTGTCGGCAACGTCACGCCGTAGTCGGTGCTCAGGCTACCGTTCGTGCTGGAGACGATATCCACCGCGAGACTGCCGCCGGCGCTGATGCTGCTGGCACTTAATACGTGACTGCTGTTGTAGTCCAACGTAATGCCGCTGGTATCGAGCAACAGGGTATCGCCGCTCAGCGCACCGCTGACGCGGCCCCCATTCAAGCTGGCATCGGTCGCCGCGGTGGTGCCGTCGTAGACCTTGGTCAGCGTGCCGCCGATGGTCGGCGCCGTGGCCGTCAACACTAGCCGGCGTGATGCTTGCCACGCCAACACCGGTGGAAGCGGTGGTGTTCGATAAAGTGTAATCGCTCAGCACGGAACTATCGCTGCCGTTACCGGTGATCGACGTCAGCGACAGGCCGCCTTGCGTGATCGCCGTCGCCGAGACGACGTGGGCCGAGTTGAATACTGGCGTCTCCGAACTGCTCACCGTAGCGCTGTCGCCTGCCACCAGGCCGGCCAAACTGTAAGTCGGGCTAAAGCCGCTCGGCGCCGCCGTGGTGCCGTCGTAGATCTTGGTGACGTTGGTGACGTTGGACAGGCTGACCGTCAGCGGCGCTGGCGTAATGCTTGCCGCCACGCTGGCGTTGCCGGACGCCAAGCTGTAATCGCTGGCCAACGAACCATTGCTGCCGGTAATGCCGCCGATGCT
>CAVTID010000002.1:0-526577 GCA_963734645.1 uncultured Gammaproteobacteria bacterium | reverse complement strand
TCGGAATCGACATCGGCGCCATCCGAAGCGTCGCTCAGATCGGGCCCCCACCCTCGGTAGCGGCACTCCGGCAGCGATTGGGGCGATCCGGCCGCCGTCCCGGCGAAGCGGCCATCTTGCGCGCCTATGTGTCCGAGCAGGATCTCACAGCCGAGTCTGCTCTGTCGGACCGTTTACGCGAAAGTCTCGTTCAAACGACGGCCACCATTCGCCTACTGCTGCAAGGTTGGTTCGAACCGCCGCTCGCCGGAGGCCTGCATCTTTCCACGATGGTGCAGCAAATTCTGTCCATGATCGCGGAGCGTGGTGGCGTTACTGCCTCCGAGTTATCGAGAACCCTACTAGTCAATGGACCGTTTGCCGCTCTTACCGCAAAGGATCTTGCCGCCCTGCTGCGCGAGCTCGGCGGCCGTGAGCTTATCGTCCAAGAATCCTCCGGGGCGTTGCTTCTAGGTTCGGTGGGCGAGCGACTGGTGAACTCACACGAATTCTACGCCGCCTTTGCCTCCGGCGAGGAATGGCAAATCGTCCAAGATGGCCATTCCCTCGGTACGCTGCCCATCGAGAGCCCCGTATTCGAGGGCCTGTGCATCATCTTTGCAGGCCGACGCTGGAAAATCCTCGGCGTTTCACCCGACCCACCGGTGCTCACTGTGGCTCCAGACCCGACCGGGCGCGCGCCCCGATTCGACAGCGGCCGTCCCATGGTGCACACACGTATTCGTGAAGAAATGCGCCTAATTCTCCAACAAGACAGCGACATTTCCTTCCTCGACTCCACCGCCAAGCAACTGCTCCAGCAAGCGCGGCTCTTCTATCGTCAAGCCCGATTCGCCGAACGCGCCTGGCTCATGGATGGCACAGCGGTGCTGTTGCTGCCATGGGCGGGCGACTTCGCCAATAATGCCCTTGCACTCCTCTTGAGGTCGTTGGGTTTGCCCACAGCCTCGAATCACGGACTCATAGTGACCTGCGAGGGATGGGGCCTCGAGCGCCTGGTCGATGCTTGCTCGGACATTGCCGCATTGGCCGAGGTCGACTTGGTCGACCTATTAAAAGATGTAGAAAATATGCGCCAGGGAAAATGGGATTGGGCCCTTCCTAGAGATCTCTTGGTTAAGTCCTTTGCTTCTAGGAGCTTGGACATTGCAGGGGCCAAGGCTTTCGCCACGAGTCTCGTATCCGCAGGGAGCGATCATGCACAAGAATCCTGATGGGCTTCAGCTATCTGCCACCGATGTCGTGAACCATGTGGCAAGATAAAGAGGATGCCAATGGCACGTCGTAAGGCCGCTCGGACAAAACTCGCACCAGCGGCGCGAGAAATCGGCTTGTCCAAGACCTACAAAGCTCTTTTGATCGACGTGAAGGCGCGCATTCAAGCCGCCCAGTACGAGGCGCTACGCGCGGTCAACAAGGAGCTGATCGGCCTGTATTGGGACATCGGGCGGCTGATAGGCGAGCGGCAGGAAAGCGAGGGATGGGGAAAGAGCGTGGTGGAGACCCTTGCCGCCGACCTTCAAATGGAATACCCCGGCATGGCCGGCTTTTCCGCTTCCAACCTTTGGCGTATGAAGGGTTTTTTCGAGACTTATAGTGGTCAGCCAAAACTCGCACCATTGTCGCGAGAAATTGGCTGGAGCCATAACCTCCTGATTCTGGAACGCTGTAAGGAATCGCGGGAACGCGAGTTCTACCTGCGGGCGACGCGCAGGTTCGGTTGGTCAAAAAACGTGCTCGTGCATCAGATCGACAATCAGAGCTACGAAAAGTCGCTTCTCGGCCAGACCAATTTCGACAAGACCCTAACCCCAGCCCTGCGCGTGCAGGCGAAATTGGCTTTGAAGGACGAGTACGCCTTCGACTTCCTAGAACTCGGCGAGGAACACAGCGAGCGGGAGTTGGAGCGCGCCCTGATCGCCCGTATCGAGGAATTCCTGCGGACCATGGGCGGGGTATTCGCCTTCCTGGGCAGTCAATACCGGCTGGAGGTGGACGGCGACGAATACTTCATCGACCTTCTCCTATTCCATCGCCGCTTGCGCTCTCTGGTTGCCATCGAGTTGAAGGTCGGCAAGTTCCAGCCAGAGTTTGTCGGTAAGATGCAGTTTTACCTCTCCGCGCTCGATATCCAGGTGCGGCAGGACGACGAAAATCCGTCAATCGGTATCATCCTGTGCAAAGAGAAAAGGCGCACCGTCGTGGAATACGCCTTGCGCGACGCGAAGAAGCCCATCGGCGTGGCGACCTACTCCATCACCAAGACTCTCCCCAGGAATCTTCAAGGCCAGTTACCTTCACCTGCCGCCATCGCGCGTCTGCTTAAGAAGTTGTGATGCTAGCCAACGATCTCTTGCATGCCAACAAACACCGCAAGGTTAAGCCGTTCGATCTAGGGTTAGTGCGCACATGAACCAATCCTCTCAGCCCGGCAGCGCGCTTACCGCGGCTGACCTCTCCGAATACCTCGCGACGGCTGATGATTTCGCCTTCGAACGCGAGGTTTACCACGTCGCTCATCGATTGGGATTCGAAACGGAGCATGCCGCACTCTACAAAGACCCCGTGACAGGCAAGCCTCGTCAGTTCGACATTCGCGCCTCGTTCACCAGCGCGGACAACAGGATTGCGCTCGCCATTGAATGTAAGGGGCTCACGCCTGACTATCCGCTGCTAGTGTCATGCGTACCGCGAGCGCACAGCGAGGCATATCACGAGATCCTCGAATCGGGCGAGCGTATCAATTACATCGCAGATGCATATACGAAACCGGCGCGCTTCGTGCGGACTACACAGGTGGCCAGTGACCAGCACCCCTGCGTCTACCCCGCCGGGCACGGTCAAGGTGTTGGCAAGTCAATGCGCCAGGTAAAGCGAGAGACAAGAGGAGACCGTCGCGGGCAAATGGTAGGCGGGGATGACGTGTTTGATAAGTGGACGCAGGCGCTGGCATCGCTCGCGGAGATAATCGATGACGGCGCGGAGGAGCTGCGCAGGATCTCACAGTCCCCCCAGAGCTTGCACCAAATAGCGTTCTTGCCCGTCCTAGTCGTCTCGGACGGAGCGTTGTGGGTAGCCGACTATTCTTCGGATGGCGCGATCCACCGGGAACCATTTCAGGTGGCTGAACTCACCTATTTTCTCGGCCGCAAGTATCCGCTCGAGCCCGAAGGCACATCCCTTACGATCACGCATCTCCACATCATCACACGCGGTGAGATCCGCAGCTGGCTGCATGGAATCTCTCAGGGCGGCGGCATCTGGCAGGAATTATTTCCCCGCTGATCGCTTTCCACAAATGTTCGCGCGCGGCTTATTTAATCGCTCGAATGGGCGCCGAGGACGACGAACTGAGCCCCACCTTCTGAGGGTCCTCGCGAACTGTGACGTGCAAGGACCCACCCTGCGCTGCCGGGTGCGCCTGGTCTGTCCCGGAATCGGCGCACGGCGGGGGCGTGAAGCGGCGCCATGACGATCAGTGTCCGGGTGCCGCGGGATGGCGGCGCACCCCCTTGAGCGGCAGAGGTTGCCGGTTGACCCTTTCAGGGCACGACGGGGACGGTGGGCAGCAGATCGACGATGGCCCCGCTTTGTACAAAGAAATCATCGCCGACGAGGGTCGGGTGATAGATCGGGTTGCCCTGGGGCGCATGGAGGGGCTGGTAGATGACCCGCCGTGCGCAGTCCTCGGCGGAGGTGGCCCAGCCCGAGATTTAAGGCGAAGGTCACATCGAGGACTTCCAGGGCGGGCGAGGTCAGCCACAGATGAAACGGGACCCCCTCACGGTGCCACGCCGCCCACTTCTCGGTGAGAAACCTCTGGATCAGTGCCTCGCCATGCTGCATCCGCGGGGTGCCGTTGAACTCAATCCAGCCGATCGTCAACTGGAGGGGCACGCCGCCGAGCGCGTCGCACAGCGGCGGCAGCAACATGTTGTGGATGGCCATGGTCTGGCCCACCAGCCCCTCGCCAGAGTGTCGGTTGAAGTAATCGACAATCACCGGCAAGGCCTTGGCCAGATCGATGCAGTTCTTGCGCACCAGGAGCCGAATGGGTGGCAGTGCGAGCCCGAATCGCACGGTGCGATCCCACGCGTCCATAAACTCCTGGCCGTAGTCGTTCACCGGAATCCCATCCTCGGCGGTCGTGGCTTGCCTGGGTGGATGGTACCTCTGGATGCGAGGCCGGGGGTACGCGGCGGGGAGTGGCCGGGGGTGCTGGCTTCGGTTGATCTTGGGGCCGGTCCATCTCCTTTTGGCCGCTCCCTGGGCTTTTAGGGCAGGCGTGGGAGGGGCACACCCGACGCATCTTGCGATGGCAGCCATCAGCGGCCCTGATTTGGCACTCTTTCCCTTATCCACAATGCTGATACGCGGCAGCCACGGCGGCAGCCATTGGCGGCTGCTGGCTGCCACACATCCTCGGAAAAGGACCGTTCCCGATGTCTGCCACGGATGATGCCAAAGCCGACCGCCTCACGCTGCGTTTGCCCGGCCGTGACCTGGAGCGGCTGCGGGAGCTGGCGCAGGCAACGGCGCATTGACGTCAGCGGCCCTGGGACGCGAGGCCATCAGCGCCTACCTGGACGGGGTGGACCCGGGCCGAGCATGAGCGCCTCGGCGGCAAGAACTGCGCACCGTCATGCGGGCCAAGCCGACCGCGTGATCGAGCGCCACGAGCAGATGATCCGCGCCCTGATCGCGGCGCTGAACGAGCGCCTGGCCGAGAAGCCATGAAAACCGTGCTGCACCTGATCTACGTGCTGTGGACGGGCGAAGGCATGTGGGGGTGGGTGCGGCCCTGGCTGCCGTGGCTGTTCCGGATCCCCGTGCCTGTTCTGGGTGCTGCGGCTGCATCTATCGAATCTACTGGGCGCCGCCGAATCGGCGGGGCTACACCATGCGCGGCAGCCGCCTGGTGGATCACCGCTGGGTGGGCTTGCGCAGGCGCTTGGTGCCACAGGCGGCAGCTGCGGATCGGCGGGGTGGCGTTCCCGCGGGAGCTCGAATCCCTGCACCTGCTTGGTGAGCGGGGCCACCGGAGCGGGTAAGTCGCAAACCATCCACGGCACGCTCGACACCCTGCGATCCCGCGGCGATGCGGCCATCATCACCGACATCGGCAGCGAAGCGCTGCGCGGCTTTGGGCGGCCGAGCGATGTGCTCTTGAACCCCTTGGATGCGCCGCTCGGTCGCCTGGTCCCCGTTCGCCGAGATGGAGAGCGCCGCCGATGCCGAGCGGCTGGCGAAGAGCATGATCCCCGACCATGAGGGCGCCGAGCGCGAATGGTTCGTTTACAGCCAAGCGCTTAGTCGCCGCGACGCTGCGGCGACTATGGGAGCGAGGCGAAGCGACCAACGGGGCGATGTTGCACGCGCTCACGCTCGCCACGCCGACGGAGCTTAAAACGCTGGTGCAGGGGTTGCCGGCGCAAGCGCTGTTCCACGAGGGCGCGGAGAAGATGCTCGCGAGCGTGCGCGGCATCGTCGGCAGTTACCTTGCCCCGTACCAGCTATCTGCCGGCCGAGGTCGGCGCCAAGAGCTGGTCGATCCGTCGCCACGTGCGCGAGGGCAAACGCTGGCTGTGGCTGTCCTATCGCGAGGATCAGGCGGCGGCGCTGCGACCGCTCTTGGCCGCCTGGATCGGCGAAGCGGTGAACGCCACGCTCTCCTTGCCGCCCGATAGCGTGCGCCGCCGCTGGCTGCTGCTCGATGAAGTGGCGAGCTTAGGTCGGGTGCAGGGCTTGAGCGATGCACTGACCAAAGGGCGCAAGTACGGACTGTGCGCCATGATGGGTCTGCAATCGATCTCGCAGTTGCGCGATGTGTACGGCAAGGACGGCGCGCAAACCCTGCTCTCGTGTCTATCCTCGCAACTGCTGTTGCGAGCGAATGACCCCGAGACCGCCGAGTACGCGAGCTGGTGCCTGGGCGAATCCGAGGTGTTGCGCGAATCGATGTCGTACGGTAAGCACCGCACCGTCACTGAGCAGCACCACATCGAGCGCTCTGGTGCTCGCCTCGCAAATCCAAGGGCTGCCGAATCGTGTGGGCTACCTGCGTCTCGCCGGTCGAAGACGTCGTACGGCGCGTGAGCATCCCGCTGATCCAACGCGAGGCTCGCATGGAAGCGTTCGTGCCGCGGAAGCTTTAAGCACCGAGGTGCTGCCCACGGCGCCCGGCATCCGCCGGCGCCGAGTGTGCGCCGGCCGGTCACTCGATGCGGATGCGATCTCTAAACGCCGATGGCGTCACTGTGGCCCTAACTGAGCATATCGACTGGCAATAACTCATGCTCTCGATCAGCGCCCGCAACGCCACCCCGTCCGACATTCGCGCGTACCTTGAAGGCGAGCGCGACGGCGCGAATCGCGGCGCCGAGGACTACTACACCGAGAGTGGCCACACGCCAGGCCGCTGGCTCGGGAGCGGTGCCGCTGAATTACATCTCGCCGGCGACGTGAACGAGCAAGCCTTCGACCACTTAGCCGCCGGCTTCCATCCCGAGATCGGTGACGGCCCTCGTGCAACGCGCCGGTGACTCTCATCGGCCGGGTTGGGACCTGACGTTCTCGGCGCCGAAGTCGGTGTCGGTCGTGTGGGGCATTGCCGAGCAAAAGCAGCGCGAGGCGATCGAGCGTGCCCACACGCAAGCGGTGGAGCGGACGCTTGCGTTTGCCGAACAACAGCAACTATTTGTCACGCGGCGCGGCCACGATGGCATCGAACGAGAAACCGCGCGGCCGATCATCGCGACTTACCTGCATGGCACGAGCCGAGAAGCCGACCCGCAGCTGCACACGCATGCCTTTGTGCTCAATGTCGCCGCGCGGGACGATGGCAGTTACGGGACGCTGGAAACCAAGCCGCTGTACGAGTGGAAGATGGCCCTGGGCGCCGCGTATCGCGCGGAACTCGCGCACGAGCTGCGCGCCCTCGGCTACGAGACCGCCCCCGACAGCAAAGGCAGCTTCCGCATAAGCCAAGTGCCGCGTGACCTCGAGCGTCACTTCTCCAAGCGCCGCGCGCAGATCGAAGCGGTGATGAGTGAGCGCGGCACGACCAGTGCAAAAGCGGCCGAAGTCGCCGCGCTCAACACCCGCAAGGCAAAAGAATTCGTCGACCGCCACGACCTTGCGCGCGACGTGGCGCAGCGAATCCTTGGCGTTCGGCGTCACGGCCCAACACGTGGGCGACTTGGCGAGGGCACCCGACACAGGAGCCCAAGCCGATCGCCGTGCAGACGGTGATCGAGCGCTTGAGTCAGCAGCACAGCACGTTCACGAGCGCCGACCTCGCGCGCGCGGTGGCCGAGCACACCCAGCATGCCGGTGGGGGCCTTTCGCGCACGGCCGAGATGATGACGAGGGTCGCGAATGACGCCGAGATCGTGCCGCTCGCCGCGAATCGTTACACCACCCGAGAAATGCTCCAGATCGAGCGCGGTGCACTCACGCGCGCGAAACGACTGGCGGATGATGCGACCTATCGGGTCGATGCGAATGCAACTGCCGCGGCGCTTAAGACGCATTCGCTGTCGGAGGAACAACGCACCGCGCTCGAGCATCTGACCGCGCCGCCCCGCTTGAGCGTCCTCGAAGGCCTTGCCGGCACCGGCAAGAGTTATTTACTGGGCGCTGCACGGGAGGCATGGGAGGCCGGCGGCTATGAGGTGCGTGCTGCTGCGCTCGCCGGCAAAGCGGCGAAAGGGTTGCAAGAAGGCAGCGGCATCCGTGCGCAAACGCTGCACTCGCTGTTGCACGATATCAAAACAGGGCGGGATCGGCTCACCGATCGCACGGTTCTCGTGATCGACGAGGCCGGCATGATCGGCTCACGTCAATTCGCGCGTTTGTTGGAAGCGACCGATGAAGCCCAGGCGAAAATCGTGCTGGTCGGTGACGCCAATCAATTACAACCGATCGAGGCCGGTCAGCTCTTTGAGCGCATCGGTCAGGAAGTCGGCGTGCACGATTAACCGACATCCGCCGGCAACGCAGCGCGTGCCGATCGCGCGATGGTGCTGGCGCTTGGCGAGTGGCGACATGCGCGCCGCGCTCGACTCGTTGCAGGCGCGCGGCCGAGTGCATACGGCGTCGGATCGCGAGCAATGCAATGCGAGAACTCGTGCACGACTGGGCTGCGGCACGCGATGCCCACAATCCCAACGATGACTTGATGCTCGGCGCGACTCGCGCTGACACGCGAGAATTGAATCGTCTGGCACGTCGAGGCGCTGCGCGAACAAGGCGAGTTGCAGCGCGAGCGCGTCATCGAGTCGGCGCAAGGTCCGCTGGTGCTCGCCGAGGGCGATCGAATCGTCATCACCCGCAACGCCAAGCTACTCGGCATGATGAACGGCGACCTCGCCACCGTGACCGCGCTCGCCGAGCGGCATGGTGAAGTCGAGATCACGGCCCAGCTCGACGAAGGGCGCACGCGTACCTGGCGTGTGAGCGATCATCCGCACGTCGAACACGGCTACGCGCTCACTGTCCACAAAGCGCAAGGCGCGAGCGTCGAACGTGCCTACGTGCTCGCGCATGAAAGCATGTCGGCGCGAGAGTGGTCTTACGTCGCCGGCTCCCGTGCGCGCGAGGCCGTGCATCTCTACGCCGAACGCCACACCGCGAATGACTTAGAGCGCATCATGGGACGTAGCCACAAGAAAGACACGACGTTGGATCACTTGCCAGCGGCGACGGTGACGAAGACATCCGTGGCGTTGGAACGCTAGGAGGTGCTCGAAACTTTGCGGCCGCTGGCTTATGGCGTTTGAATGCTTGGCCTGGTCGAATGTACGACATTGTCGTCAATCCAAGACCCGTCATTGCAGCACTACCCGCAATGAGATCACGACATTGATCAATTTATCATACCCAATCCATGTTCGAAGAACTCAACCCGGACGGTGTCTATAACATTGAAATTTCCTGAGTCTGCATCACCGGTCCGACACCGGACACCGGTGGTACTGGTATCAAGATCCCGTTAATGCTGATCGCGGACCAGTGTTTCACGGCCCCGCGTCAATCTTTGCCTTCATCTCCTGTATTTCGCTCTTAAGAGCGCCCGGATCGATCAAATCGAGTTCAGGGATCTGACGTAACGCGTACTGAAGCATTGATTTCTGTGTCGGGAGCTTGGCAAACCTCGCGTCATCCGCAAGCTTATGCAACTGAGCAATCAGCCCATCCACTTCAGCCTCCTCCCGCGCCTCCTCTGCGGCATTTCTCTGTTTCCGCGCGTCGTTCAATTCGTCAGTGATCCGTGAGCGTAATTCAAGAAACTCACGCCACCATGGCTCCTCAATAACAAGATCTAGATAGTCGGACTGCATTTGGAACGAAAGCCGAATCAAGGCGATTTGGCCAACGTACTCCTTGAATCGTCGCAATTCTTTGTTAGCGACACGGAGATCTATGAGATCCTCATCCCCTTCCTCGTTTTCGTCTGACTCTCTGTGCTCATCATCCGGATCGTGCAGAAAATAGTCCTCTACAAACGTCTGGAAGTACACAATGACGACTTTCGCACCAACTGCCAGAATCACCTCCACATACTCCGGCAGTCCGCCAGTGATCGTCAGTCGATCGCCATCGTTCGGCGGTTCATTGCTCACGCAGATAGGGATCACGCCCGCCGAGCGTAGATGCGCCTTAATTCCATCCAATGTCATGGCTGACGCCCTTGAAGGTACGCTAAGTGGACATGTCGCCAAGGGTTACCACGTTGATCCCCTTCCCGGCTGTTTCCGTCGCGATCGACGCCAAATGAGCGTGGTGCGTGAGATAAATAACCTGAGTACGCGTGGCTAAGTCGGAAAGAACGCCGAAAGCTGCTGCCGCTCGCTTATCGTCAAAGTTAATAAACAAATCGTCGGCGATGAATGGTAGAGGCTTACCACCGGTGGCAAGATGCTGCTCAAGGGCCGCGATTCGCAAAGCCAAAAATAACTGGTCACGTGTTCCAGCACTTAGGCCTTCGACCCCCACGAGCTTGCCATCCAAACGACGGCCCTTAAGCAGCGGTCGGTCGCCATCGTAGTCCACAGTTAAGCCTACGTAGGAACCGAGTGTCGTGGTCGCGAATATTTGCCCGGTCCGCTTGAGCAGCGGGTCCTGTTTCTCTTCCCGATAGCGGTCGATTGCCCAGCGCAGCATTCTGGCACTGACACGCAGCTTGACATAGCGGTCGATCGCACCGCTCATTTGAGCGATCGCGCCCTGACGATGCGCCTCAGCGATCGCCGCATCGTCCTGCCCATGAATTGTTGCCCGGTGCTGTTCCGACTCCCGTTTTCCGAGCAACAGTGCGTCACGAGTCGCCTGTTGTTGCGCTTGCTCTGCCATTGTTGCATCAATGCGCGCCGTGATGGTGGCCAGATCCTCGCACGAAGCTTCGGATTCGAGGACAGACAGTGACATGGAATCACCGCCTTCCCCTACCGCCCTTTCGGCGATTTCGATGCTTGTGTTCAGAGCACGAACCAAGCCTGAGCGCATTACCGCTTCCCTAAGCGCTTCGACTATCTGCGCGCCGGATCGTTCGAACAGCGGCCTGAGCCGCGCCATGGCAGCGTCGCGCAGAATCACCGCCTGATCTTTTTTGTTCCTGTGTTCCGAAACCGACTTGGCGAATTGCTGCTTGAGCTGCTGCGCAGCTTGTGCCTGTTTGAGCTGAGACGTGAGGGCGACGCTGACCTGTTCCGGTGAAACGGTCTCTGCCGGGAGAGCCATCGTGTTGCTGAGATTCCTCGCCAGCTTTCCCAACTCATCAAGGTCTTGCCGCATCGCGTCGATACGATTCACCTGCAGCTCTCGGATTTCGCCAAGGGCCTTCGACAAATGAGAATAAGTGTCTAATGCGAGCGTCGCCGCCTGCACGCCCAAGTCATTTGGCAGGCCGGCGTCCGCCAAGCGCGCAGCCCAATCTGCCTGCCAACTCCGAAGTTTGTCTGATGATTTCGCCTTGGCCTGCTGCAGAGTCTGAACGTCTCGCTGGGCTGCTACGAGCCTCGCGCTCAGCGCTTGGTGCACCCTTTTGCCGGCTTCCGCGGCTGTAACCGACCTATCGGCGATCTCTAGCAAGCCTGACAACCCGGTCTGTGACACCTGCTCTGCGTTCACCCCGGATTCCATGACCGCCTGACTCAGCTCCTCCTTTAGCTTACCAACTTGTGCTGCAAAGTCTGATTCACCGGCGCGCATTTCCGCCAAATCGCTAGCGGCATCCAGTGCCACCCGGCGAGCCTGTAGCCAGGCGGAGAGACTGTCCGCGGGGATTTCTTGCAGTCCCTTCGCCGTCATGAGTTGAGACCACTCGCCGAGCGCTAGCTGGTGCTGTCGCTTGGTTTCTTCCAATTGGGCCGCCCGTCCCTTTATGTCCTGCTGTTGCTTCTCAATCGCGCTGCGAAGTGTCTCGAGCTGTTCTACATCCTTGGCGCCCACATATCGCCGGTCGGCGACGCCATCTGCTTGCTCTACTTTCGTTTCGTACTCATTCGCGATGGCTCCCGGCAGTTCGGGGCCCGTCTTTACGCGCATCCAGATCGCGTCGCGCTCGTCTCGGGCTTGTCGCAAGGCCTCCGAGGTAACAGGTTCTCGTGCCCGCTTCCATTGGCGTTCCTCAAGTTCCTTCGTTTCCAGCTCTCGCTCGTCATCCTGCAGCTGCGCACTCAGGTCTTCAATCCGTGTATTCAGCTTGGTAAGCTGCCGTTGATGGTCAACGACGGCGGTCTGGTTCGGTACATCCAAGTCCGCGAGCTGCTGAATAGTGCCAGTCCAGGGTTTTACCTCGTGCAAGGCGACATCGAGCTTGGTCTGCCCGGTCCGCACCAATCCCGCGAGCTCGGAACCGCGCCTTTGCGTGTCACCCAGAGTACGCGCCTCCGTTCTGGCTGCGAGCAGCCGCGCGGCCGGTTCGTTCACATTGGCCTTGGCGAGTTCCTCGCCAAGGGCGTCTCGGTCGTGCTCCTTCTGCTCTAGCTGTTGCGCAGTCGTCGTGGCGGTAGTGGCAATAGCTCCGTGCGCTTGGGCCAACTCGATGATTCGACCCCGCAACAATTGCGACGGTATGCGCATCCCCAACTCCTCATTGTCAGCGCGCCCGAGGCCGAGGTCGAGACATATCCGCGCAACCGTCTCCTGCTTCATCCGTATCTCGCCGGCGCGTTTCTCTATGTCCGCCGTGTGATTTCTCATACGGCTGCACTCGGCGGCCAGGCGCTCAATGTCGGTCTCATGCTCCAGCACAGTGGAGTTCAGAACAATCGCCACCGCATCCTCTTCGGTCTTTCTGATGAGCTCGTCAAATTGAAGGATCGTAGTTTCGGCGGCCGAAAGATCAGATTCCGCTTTTGCCAGTTCTGCCTCGGCACCCGGAGGCATCAGAATGACCTCCCCGAACGCGTCGCGCTCCGAGACCTTCTGGCGGCGCTGTTCAAGAGGACCGGCAACGCGTCTTATACGTTCCAAACGTATGCGCTTAGTCGCGAGCTCCAAGAGCTTGGCATCCGCCTGTGCTAATGCCTGCTCGGCGAGTTCAACAGCAGATTGCGCTTCCTTCCAGTCCTTGCTTCTAATAGTTAACGTTTTCAGTTGGTCGCTGGCAACTTGAAATGATTTGAGCGCCCGATAATATTCGCGATTATCTGAGGCGCGGGGTGCCCATAGTTGATCCGCTTCCTCGGAAAACGCGTCGCTAATTTTGCCAAAATCGGCCAGACCCGACGCGCTCTGGAATAGCATTCTCGCGACATCATCTTTCGCCTCTAGTATGGCAAGGCCACCTTGTACCAACCGTTCGTGATCCAGGCCAAACGTGCTCTCGAAGAACTCCCGCGTGGCAGTGCCCATGTGAGGCGCAAAAAAATTATCGGCGATAGGAGTGTCATCCGGTGCACGCAATGGCTGCTTGTTGCGTTTGAAGCGGCGAACTTCCCTCGACGTGTCGGCGCCCTCGATCAGCGCACCAATACACATATCGTCGTAGGCGTGTAGAAATGCGAAGGGAGTGCGCGCCGGTATTCCAAACAGCAAATCCGATATGGCACATCGCAGCGTGGATTTTCCAGCCTCGTTGGGTCCCACGAGAACATGTAAATCCACCTTCTCAGCGCGTAACATGATCTGACGATCGGCGAACGATCCATAACGAATCAAATCGAGTCTTTTGAGTCGCATCGCGTCTCTCAGGCACCGGCCAGTCGCGCCAGGAGCGTAGGAGCCAGTTCCGCCACCAACGGTCCAACTCCCGTCTTTCGGATGGCCTCGAGCTGAGGCACCTGGTCTTGCACGTCTCTCGGGAGCCTAGCCAACAGGTCTTGCAGCTCGGCGCCAAGACCGTCGAGAAACTCTGCGTCCTGCCCAGAGCGCGCGAGTATTTGCTGCAATTCAGCCAGCGCGTCCGAGCGGCCCGCCATCGCCTTAGGATCAAGCTCCGGCTCCGTGTCGACCAGGACTTTCTCGATCCATATGTGGTCCGCCGCCAGGGATGCCGCAAGACCTAATACTTCTGCGCGTAGGTGCCGTTCCATCCCAAAAAGCTGGCCATGCATGCTTGATCGCCCCGTAAAGCTCACTCGGATCGCCATTGGTTTGCCCCCAGCGCGGCGATCGTAGGCCTCGCCGAGGACTGCGCTAGTCTGGCGGATAACGTCCTCGAAGCTTGCTGAGCCAGCGACATCCACCCGAAGGTAGTGCCATCGCAGAACGTCAACATCTAGACGACTTAGATCAATGGACCCGGCGTTCTCAGTAACCAACAGGGCGCCACGCGGTCCTGGTTCGCGGATGTGGCGACCTTGCAGGTTGCCGGGAAAAACGATGTGTGGCTTTTCACTTAAGACCGATGCCTCGTGTACGTGACCCAGGGCCCAATAGTCGTACTCCTTCGCCCTTAGCTCGGCGACTGAGCAAGGGGCATAGTTTGCATGAGGCTCATGCCCCTGCAATGCGGTGTGTAGGACCCCGATATTGAAGTAACCCGATTCTGCCGGAGGGTAGTGTTTCGCCAAATTGTCCGTCGTCGCCGCCTGACGGAAACTCTGGCCGTGAAGCGCGACTTGAATCGACTCCAGCTTAAATGTCTGCGGTGCTTTAGCACTGAACCGATGGACGTTCGCCGGCAACGTTAGATTCTTGGTAATTTCGCTTTCCGCATCATGATTACCGTATAGCAAATACACGGGGATTGAGGCCTTATGGAGCCGCCCCATTTCGGAGATGAAGAATAGCCCTGTGTTGTAGTCACGCCAACTGCCATCGTAAAGATCTCCGGCGATAACCATGAAATCCACTTTCTCCTCGATCGCCGCGTCAACGAGGTTGTGAAACGCAGCGCGCGGCGCATCTCGAAGCACGCCCAAGGGCGCGCCCTCATATGAAGAAAGGCCGCGCAGAGGGCTATCTAGATGAATATCCGCGGTGTGAATAAAGCGCCGCATTGCACCTCCTTTGTTGACGTCAGAAATCCCATCGCGGACTACCACGAGCACTTGCTTCACCATAAAGCTTTCTCAAATGTTCGTCCATTAAGAAGCGGCCTCTCACCATTGAAACGGACCTGACCTACGGCTCTCTCTAGGAGAATCCCGCATTGGAGCGCTGAGCAGGTGCAGTCTCCACCCCACCTTCGATTCGGACCGCGACGGGCTCGACAAAATTGCCAACTGGTCGGCGCATTCGCACACGAACGAGTCTACGATAACGCCATTCGAGAAATGGTCGGCAGGGAGGAATGTAATGGCATTGCTCGATGAGATTTTAGCTTGGACACAATCCAGCCTTACGACATGGCAACAGGATGCAGCTCGGCGCCTGTTTCAACAGCCGAAAGGCCTTGTAACGCAGGACATGGACGAACTCTACACGTTGCTGAAGGCGGCGCACGGACTGCCCAATCCTGGAGCGCTGAAGCCGATACCGCTGGCGGCGACCCACTTGCCATCGAATATTGTCGACGGCAATACAGTGATTCTCAAGTCACTGCGGGACATGCGGCACGTCAATCGAATTGTGCCTGGGCAAGCGCTCAGCTTTTCTCAATCCGGACTCACTGCTGTTTTCGGTGGCAACGGCACTGGCAAATCCGGGTATTCCCGCGTGCTCAAGCGCGCTTGCCGTGCCCGGGATCAAACTGAAACGGTTCATCCGGACGCCACCGACCCGAAGGCTAAGAACTCTGTCCCAGAAGCGGTGTTCGACATCGACGTCGCGGGTACGGCTAAGTCAGTCAATTGGAAACGCGGCGAGGTGCCCCCGGACGAACTATCCACCATCGCGGTATTTGACGCCCACTGCGCTCGGGTGTACTTGACGACGGAACAAGATGCAGCATACCTACCGTACGGCTTGAGCGTCGTTGAAGACTTGGCAAACAGGGTACTTCCAGAGTTGACAGCACGGCTTAACCTTGAAGCCAGCAACGTCAGCGTTGACGCCCAACCGTTTGCTCCTCTGGTTGGCGAGACAACTGTCGGCAAGCTCATCGGCCAGCTTAGCTACAAAACTGATGTTACGAAGCTCAAGGCCCTCGGCGTCATGACCCCACAGGAGACTGAGCGCCGGAAAACGCTCGACAAGACCCTATCAGAAGAGGATCCGAAGGCCCGAGCGGATGCGGTTCGTCAATCCGCACAGCGCTTAGAGGGTTTGGCGGGACGCATCGACAAGTCTACTGTATGGGTCAGCGAAGAGGCGGTCGCCAAGTTGAAAGGCTTAGCGGATGACTCTGCCGCCGCCACGCAGGCTGAGAAGCTCGCAGCGGAGAAACTACGAGCAGGAGAAAACCTCCTGCCAGGAACTGGCGAGCCAGTCTGGAAGACGCTATTCGAAGCCGCTCTCCGCTATTCGACTGACGTTGCCTATCCAGGGCATACGTTTCCCCATACGCCTGTCGGGTCTGTTTGTGTGCTATGCCAGCAGTTGCTTGTCGATGGTGCGGGCAGGCTAAGTCGCTTTGAGACCTTCATCAAGGATGAAACCGCAAAGAATGCAGAACACCGGCGCAGCCTACTGAAGAACTCAGTATCGAAGATCCGTCAGGCAGATCTTTCGGTACTATTCGAAGACGCCTTGCGCGCCGAGCTGACGACGATTGAAGCCGCTCTGCCGGAGCACATCGATGCGTTCGACAAGGTAATTTCGAGCCGGCAAGCAGCGATGCTGGCTGCGTTGGACACTGGCGACTGGGAGAGCTTGCCAATTATGCCCTTGGACCCCAGGCAAAAGCTGCGGCAAAATGCTGGCAGGCTCAACGCATTAGCTACGGAACTATTGGACGCCGCCGACGTGGTAAAGCGGCAAGCTCTCGCCAAGGAACGGGATGAGTTGAAAACCCGGGAGGACCTCGCCAGCAACCTGGGACCAGTCCTAGATTTAGTTACGAGGATGAAAGTTAAACATGGACTGGATTCTTGCAAGGATGATTTGAAAACCAGGGCAATCTCGGAGAAATCTAAAGACCTCGCCAGCAATGCGGTCACCAAGGCACTTGTGCATGCATTGAATGACGAATTCAAGGATCTTGGCATCGGCCATATCCGCACTAAATTGGTGGGCCGCAACGACAAGGGCAAAACCAAGCATCGGCTGGTGCTGGATCTGCCCTCTACCACCGCCCTGCAGGAGATTCTCAGTGAGGGCGAGCAGCGGGCGATCGCCATTGGCTCATTCCTGGCGGAACTACGCTTGGCTAATCACAAGTGCGGCATCGTGTTCGATGATCCGGTTTCGTCGCTTGACCACTGGCACAGGAGACAGGTTGCTTCACGTCTGGCGGAAGAGGCCAAACACCGACAAGTCATCGTTCTTACACACGATACGGTGTTTCTGGCCGAGCTAATTGACGCAGTCGAAGAAAAGAATGTGCCGCACTTGATGCAGAACCTAGAATGTCGGGGTGACGTTCCGGGGTATATCAGTGCCGGCCTACCATGGGACCACCAAGGCTATAAAGACAGAATCCAGGAATTGAAAAAGAGTCAGAAGAAACTTGAACAGAAACCTTGGCCCACATACCCCAGCGCGGCGGAATCAGACGAAATGCGCCACGAATATGGTCGATTGCGTTCGACCATTGAACGTGTTGTCCAGGACGTCGTATTTTCCGGCGTTGTGAGGCGTCACCACGATTGGGTGAGGATAAACCGCCTCGATAAGGTGGTGGGTTTCCCAGGTACCGAAGAGAAGGAGATTGACCGTCTGTATAAGCGTTGCCACGGGGCCATTGACGGGCACGATCCGTCGTCGGGGAAGCACGCACCGGTTCCGACAGCAGCCGAGTTGGCCAAGGATATTTCAGATCTCGAGGCACTCATCGCCACCACAATTGCTCGCCAAAAAGCTAACGCAAAATTACCCTAAATTGTCCGATACTGGCCATCCATCTACTTGTAGCGCATTCCGGCCAAGGCGGACGGCCCCGAAGCTACCGGTTCACAAAGCGGAAATTTTGCAAGCTTTACGCACCAGTATTGGCCCCGAATACAGCTTCGATGAAAGCACTCGAAAATGCGGCTAGATGCGTGAAGCTATTCTGAAAGCTGAAGTGCAAAAAAACGGAATTTATTACGATACTCACCACTTCGTCCCACATCTTCCTCAGCCAGCGTTTTTGGAGTCGTCGTCTTAGCACCCTGCTTGATGATTTCTCCCCTTTTCGCTTCCGTGTCCCCCTCCGCCGTACGGGCCGAGCTCCAGACAATCCATCAGCATGCGCTCTGCTCTTTAATATATCTATCCGATCCGATCGCCACCGCTCATTTGTCATCTCGTTTAATGGCCGCGATTCGCAGTATGCGCTTTCCGAAGCTCGGCACGTTGAGTGCAACCTCATCGCCAACAACCCCGCCCAAGAGCACTTGGGCCAGCGGTGTGCGCTCGGCAATCAGTCCCTGCTCGAGGGCCGTCGTGCTACGGGTAATTCGAACCGTCAGAATGTCCTCCCCGCGTGATGTATCGATGTAGTCGATGGTATCGCCGACCTGCACTTCCCGATCGGTCTCGCTCAGCAGCAATCGCCTGTCGACCATCTGTCGCTGGGTTTGCTCTTCGATCGGCGGCTCCGATGAGTCGCCGGTTGGCGTGCTCTCCTCCGTCCACGAGTCCCCAGCCGAATATTCCGGCTTCCAGGTCTGGCGCAGGTTATCCAGAAAGCTCTTGAGCTTGGTAATTTCCTGAGACGGGCCGCGATACCAATCCGTTGACCATATGCGCCAAATTCTTCCTCGCCAGCCCTGGCTTTCGAGGATTTCTTGGCGGATCCGATCCCGGTCACGCGCCGATTGCGCGGAATGATATTGGGCGCCATCGCATTCAATCGCAGCCAGATAGGCACCCGGATGATCGGGATGCTTCACAGCAATGTCAATACGAAAGCCGGATACCCCCAGTTGCGGCGTCACTTCGTAGTTCATGGCCCGCAGTACGTCAATGACGGCTATTTCAAAGTCACTGTCCGGTTCGTGCTCGGTCTGTTCGGGGGCCTCCAGCAAGCCGCTGCGCGCATATTCGAGATAATTGCGCAGCGTCTTCGTCCCTTCCGGCGTTGAGCCGTCGATGACGATATCCTCCGGGCGCAGCGAGGTGTAGATGGAGATCGACTGGCGCGCCCGTGTGAACAGGACGTTCAGGCGCCGCCAGCCGCCCTGTCTGCTGATGGGGCCGAAGTTCTGCCGTACCACGCTCGCTCCGGGCGGTTGCCCGAAGGTCGTGGAAATCATGATGCAGTCGCGCTCATCTCCCTGCACGTTTTCCAGGTTCTTGACGAAGAGTCCCTGGCGCTCGTCGAGCCATCGCTGCTTGTAATCGTCCGCGCCCGGCGTCGATGTCAGGCGTTCCTCGAGCAGCTCTGAAATCAGGTCACGCTGCTTGATATTCAATGTGACGACCCCGAGGGACTCCGTGGGATGCGTCGTAATGTGTTCCACGACCGCATCGACCACCCGCTGAGCCTCGACCAGATTGGTCTGGTTTTCATAAGTGGCGTGCGCGAGATACGTCGCCCGGACACCCAGGCGCGGGTTCTGCCCGTATGGCGACGGACAAACAATGAGGTTGCCCTTGTAGAAATGCTGATTGGAAAACGCGATCAGTGAATGGTGCCGGGAGCGGTAGTGCCAACGCAGCGATCGCGAGGGCCGGAAGTTCGCCAGGCAAATATCCAGGATGCTTTCTGCTTCGGTCGTCGTGTACTCGTCGACCTCCTCGCCTGCTTGGTTCTGGCGTGCAAAGAACGTCGTGGGCGGCAGCTGCTTCGGATCGCCGACCACGACCAGTTGGCGCCCCCGGGCGATGGCCCCTATGGCCTCTTCCGGCCTCAGCTGGGAAGCCTCGTCCATGATGACGAGGTCGAATTTCATGCCCGACGGGTCCAGAAACTGGGCTACCGCTTGCGGCCCCATCATTAGACAGGGCTTCAGCGCCTGCACGGCGCCCCGGGCGCGTAGAAGCAATTTTCTGACCGACACGCGCGGGCGCTGTTGCGGGATCAGATGGTTTAGCAGCGCCATTTCCGTCTTGTCGTCGACGCGTGCGCCGCCTCGGCCACCGGGTGGTGATGCCCGGCCAGCACGGTCGGCGGCGATAGAGCGGCCACGGGCGCTGATGATTTCCTGGTCGAGGCGCCGAAAATCGCTGGATATCTGATTTTGTTGCAATCCCGAGAACCGAATGAGTTCCGGCGACTGGCTGAAAATTCCGCGCATGATTGCCGAGAACGCCGCATAGCCATATGCCGCCGTCAGCTCCTTGGGAGGTATCCGGCCCTTCTCGAGGAGTGCAATGAAATCGCCAAGATCCTCAGACAGCGCTTCCCCGCGCCGAACGACGTATTGAGCCCACTCGACCAGACGCTGCGACTGACTTGCCGCCGTCGCGAGCCGGCCTTGCAGGTTCCTTGCAAACACCGAGATATCATCGTCGGGGCGCTGCTGGCACCACTCAGATAGATCGCAACTTCCGTAGTGCTGGAGATCGGTCTCGAGGCTCCTCGCCTTCGAAAGCCCGCCTATCACACGCTCCAAGCACCCTGCCAGACCCTGCGACTTCTCGAGACCCTGCGCGCCAAGCGTCAATCGCTTAACCCCTGCGGGTAGCTCGGCCGACTGAACCTGCTGACCCCAATCCAGAGCCTTGAGAACGCTCCCCACGTCAGTGGCCATCCCTCGGTACTGTTCGCCGAGAAGATCCCGGATAGAGGTTGAGCTTCCCAGTTCCGTGGCAATGAACCGACGCTCGTCCGCTGCTTCACAAGCTGCAAGGCAGGTGGCGAAGTCCGCTGTTCCCGGGCATGCACTCTGCAGCCAGGCGATCTGCGCGCCAACGGTTTTACTCGCCCACTCTGCGCCATTTGCCGCTGCCAAAGCGCTTTGCCCAGCAGGCCCGTTCTGCAGCCTCGGCAGCAATGCGTCAATGGTATCGATATTCTCGCGAGCCAAGCTCAGCATCGCCCCAAGCGCGAGAAAGTCTCTTCTGAACTTCTTCGCCTGCTCTATCGACATGGCGCCCACGGCTGCGGGGTCGCCCCCCTGTTCGTCGAACGCGGCTCGCATCCCGTCATACCAGCGGGAAATCGCCAGATAGCCATCGAGTTCAACCGGATCTGCTGCGGGAACGACGTTGCAGAATCGCGCCCAGGTCGGATCGGTGCGCCATCGTTCTCGGCGCTGCAGGTAGGTGTGGACGTGTTCGAGATCACCGAGGCGCTCCGCCGCGCTGACACGGCGTTTGGTCCGCAGCAGGCTGCGGTGAATCGCGGAGGCGGCCCGCCACCGGCTCTGGAATATTCGATACCAAGCCGGACCTTCGCGAAGCGTCAACACAGCTGTGCGGAGTGTTTCCTCGGTGGGCAAGGCATCGAGATAAAAGCCTTCCGAGAGTGTGCCGTGAAGCTCCTGCCATTCACGTTGCCGTTGCGCCAGCCTCTCGAGTGATTCCGTGGCGTCTTGATCCACCAGACTGGATTGAAACTGTCTCCAGTGCACCTCCGGGAGCCTCGCCGCCTGGGCTGCGCAGGCCTCCAGGTGTGCAAGTTCCCCGCGGGATTCCACCAGTGGCAAATCGTGTGAGCCACAAAACTCACGGGTGCCGTCCAACGCACGCTTCAGCGACGCCGCAGTGGCCTGCAGTTTAACGGCGATTTCGGCCAACTGATTGGCCGTTCCCCAATTGCCGCCGAGCGTGTTGAACAAGGTGTCCAACTGTCGCAGCGCAGCCCGTCGCTCGATCGTTCCGTCGGCCTCGTTGCGCAGCCCTGCGCGAACGGCCGGCTCCAGCTCGCGATGCCGCGCGAGTCGTCCCTTGACCTTCTCGAACAGCTGCTTGACGCGGGTACCCGTTGCGTCGGCCTTGAACAGGCGTGGCAATAGATGCAAAGGCGCATCGGTCGGTGCACAGTTGCGCAGCTCGTTGATTGTGTGCAACTGACTGGCACCCGTGTCGAAGGAGAACCCGGCCGGACTGGCACCGAGCATGCCGCAATAGTCGTCGGCGTCGGCGACGAGTGTCGCCGTCCAGACAGCGGCCGCCAAAAACTTCTGCTCAAGCTGGTGTTCGTCACCGGGCAGCAGCCGCTCAGGGTAGAAACCCCAGAACGGAGAGTCCCTATTGAATCCCCCGATGGCGAGGTACTGTGCGGCCAGATGCTGCAGGGTGTCGAGCCGCTGATTGAACGTCAGCGACGTGAGAACAGCCGCGCTACCGACTTCAGGCGGCGACCTGACGATTTCGTTGACGCTGAGTTGCAGCCTATATCTTGCCGTTCGCCAAATCAGCGAGTGCACTTTCATGCCCATCGCATTGTTAGTCACGGATTTCAGCAGATTGACATAGGCTCGCAGCTGTAGCCGATACGCAGTAAGTTGTTCGAGTTTGCGCGGCAGATCGATCGAGGCTGCCGGCCGGAACGCAATGCGCCGACCCAGTTCCTCAAGTACCCGCTTCTTGCTGGTCTTGCTGCTGTGCAATTCGAGTACGAAGGGATCGAGGCCGGCGCTCGACAGGCGGCTCTTGACGACTTCGAGCGCAGCAAGCTTCTCGGCGACAAACAGAACGGTCCTGCCTGCGGCGATACTCGCCGCAATCAGATTCGTGATCGTCTGCGACTTACCCGTTCCCGGTGGGCCTTCAATGACCAGGTGGCGGTTCTCGTGCAGAACATCAATTAGCGCACTGTGCTGCGAGCTATCGGCATCAAAAACAAGCGGAATCTTGGCGCCGGGACCCTCATCGATCTCATGCGCCGGCGGATCGACCAGAGCGCCACCGTCATCGTCCTGCTGGCCTTCAAAGAGCTGGCGAACGACGTCGTGATCGAGAAACGTGTGGTTATCGCCGGTCGATGGCCAGGTCTCCGGATTCAGATCCCTGACGAGAAGCATGTTGGTAAAACTCAACAGGCATAGTGATACACGCCGCTTAAAGGCAAATCCAGGGCGATTCCGGATGGCATTCAGGATTTCCGCAAAATAATTATCGACGTCTGCCCGCTCTTCATCAAACTCCGGCAGGACCAGGCTGTGATCGACTCGTAGCTTCTCGTGCAGCGAGAGGTTCGTCGCGACATCATCCCCCGTATAGTCAATATCGAATACTCGCTCGTTGTCCTGGGTCTGGCTTGAGAAGGCTACGGGAATGCTCAGCAGCGGCGCGAGGAACCGCCGATCACTCTGTGGCTGGTCCGGATACTCCAAGAACCCCAGCGCGAGGAAAAGCATGTTGGCGCCGGTCTCTTCGATGGCCAGGCTCGCCTCACGTTCAAGCTTTCTGCAATGCTTCGCAAGATCATCCGGGTACAGCAGCGCGCGAAAGGTAGCCTCCGCCCCCCGATTGGTCGGCAAATCGAAGGAGGTCGGGAGTCCCTGGATATTCGCCCATTCCGAAGCGTCCGGCCGCACCAGACGCCCGTCGCGCAGCGCCCAATCCGATCGCTGCGGATCCGGCACACCGCGGATCGTGATAGCGGTCCTGCCGTTCCCTTCGACCAGCCGTGCGTACAGCGACTGCGGATCACCTTCTGCCGATTGCAACGAGCGTCCCGGAGTGTGCTTGAAGTTGAGGAGCCGGTTACGCCCTGTCAAGTCAAGCAGCTTAAGCCGTAGCTGCTCCAGCGCTGCAGTCAGCGTGGCGCGCGGCTCCTGCGTCTGCTGTTGCTCGGGCGGCGTATTCAACCAAGTACCTCAAATACCAGGCGCAATTGATCACTATGACCGGCTGGTGCGTGGACCCGGCAGCATCGATCTCGCAACGATGAGCGATGAGCGTTCATCGGCCATCGGGCTAGCGCAGGCTCTTCATTTTTTTGTTGCCAATCACGCCGGAGCGCTTTGAGTGATTTATCCACCCGGGCCTGGCTACCATCCGGGTTATAAAACGCGATGACTCCCTTAGGGAGCCCTTGGCGTTTTTCGAACCAGTTTGCTGCCCTGACGATCCACGAGGTCGAATTGGGTAGGCACAGATCGCCGATGTCCTTCCAGTTTGTTTTTGCTGCTTTCCGTGCGGTTGCCATGACATCGTCCCTAAAGTTGTTCATATATTGACGGAATTCCCAAGGGCCTGAACCTAAGCCAACTCCCCCGCCAGTCGAATTACCTAGGTCACCCAGAGGATTGCAAGCTGGCACCGGCTACTTTCGCCCTCTCCCCCAAGCTCAACGCTAGTTGCTGTACACCGAACATATTGCTCCATAGGCTCGCCTGCGGCCAGAAATCCATACGATTCCCAATCTTGGTTCGCTGGCGCAGATGAATAGTGATCCGATGCATTCGAAAGTCCGTTGTTACTTCGGCGGAGGCAATAGTGGAAAACGGTATAACTACCTCCGTTCGTCCGCGCCGAACCTTCAAATGATCTCCGCAGTCAACAACCTCATCGACGATACTAAAAACCGCGCTTTTTGCAGGAAATAAACCCAAAACCCGATGAGAATGCAAAGCGGAACTACATGTACGATTGGCTGGTTGAAGATGCTTCCGTCAATGACAGATGGCGCGGCCACAGCGGCAACAAGTGCCGCCGCGCTCAACCAAAACCCGCGTTTGTACAAGATCGTATCTTTGAAGGAGATTACTTGCACAGCTGCTTCCTGCAATCAAGTTGAGAATCAAGGCCCTTGCTGACGCCAGCAACTGAGTTGGCGGGTTTCGATCTTCTCCGCTCTGAATTCGAACGCGTGCATAGCGAAATATCAACTTTTCGACACAAGTTTGGTTGTCGGCCTTGACCAAGGCACTGATGGACGACGGCATGTCCCATGTGTAGGGGGTGGGCGGGCTTGCCTGTCGTCTCATTGTGCCACGCCGTTCTCGCCGCGGAACATGTCAATGGGCTTGAAACACATTTGTTCACGAGTTTAACGAGCAATTGGGTGTGATGGTCGGCGACGTGATGTCCTTTTTGGGTGGATTGATCCAGGCGGCTGTCGGTACGCGGGGCGGCTGCGGTGCAATCCCTTTGAATCGAGCCGGATGGGCGGCGAAGGCGGCATCGAGCGTGATGCCGCGTTGTGCAGTGAGTGCGGTCGATCGGCCATAGTGCACCGTGTCGGGCGGCATCAATGCGATACCGGAGTGACGATGCTCGGTGTTGTACCAACGGAAAAACTCTTGGCAATGGGCACGCGCATCCTCGATCGAGCCGAAACGCGCCGGGAAATCCGGTCGGTACTTCAAGGTCTTGAACTGCGCTTCGGAATACGGATTGTCATCCGATACATGCGGACGGCTGTGAGTTTTGGTGACATCGAGATCGACGAGCAGTTGGGCGACCGATTTGGAGCGCATGCTGGTGCCGCGATCGGCGTGCAAGGTGAGCGTCCCCGGCACGATATTTTGTTTGTCGATCGTATCGGCAATCAGTTGTTCGGCGAGCTCCGCGGTCTCTCGATGAGCGATCATCCAACCGACGACGTAGCGGCTAAAAATATCGAGGATCACGTACAGGTGAAAGCACGTCCACTTGGCCGGTCCCTTCAATTTGCTGATGTCCCAGCTCCAGACTTCATTCGGTCGGATCGCGAGCAACTCCGGCTTGGTGTACACCGGGTGACGTCGCTGTCGGCGCCGATCACCGACCTGGCTGTGGGTAGCCAATAGGCGATACATGGTGCGCACGGAGCCGTGATAATGGCCTTCATCGAGCAACGTGGCATAAATCGCCGCCGGCGCCGTATCGACGAAACGTTCACTATCGAGCACGCCGAGCAGATAGTTCTGCTCGGCGATGGAGAATGCCAACGGCGGCCGCGGCCGCACTGCGATCGGGTGTCGGGAGAAGACACCTGAGAGCGGTCAGTTAATTTGATGGGCTGATTTTCACGATCGGTGATGGGCCATCGGCGATCGTGACCGCGGCGTCGGCGCCGCGGTCTTTTCCGGGTTATCAGAACGGTGGATCGGGGAGTGGCCGCGAGGGCGTGGGATCGTTGTAATGCTTTCGTTGATCGAGTGCGTGATGCCAGCGGTGCATCTGAGCGAAGTAATGGTTTTGGAAGCGGTGGTAGAAGGCATCGATGAACTGGTCGATGGCAACCACAGCCTCGTCGGGCATGTCGGGGAACACGAACGGATCGATGTCCTCGGTCATGTCAGCGAGCCCCAGCGCGGCGCGGAGTTGGAGTTTCCGGTGGGGCGAACACCTGTAGATACAGCTTCTCATCAAGTTCGGTGATTTCTCGCTGCGCCGCCGTCATCAGGAGTTCCGCCGCCATGCCGATGAAGATGCGGTAGTTGCCGGCGGCGTGGTCACACAGGGTATTTCGCAGTTGCTTGGTCATGAGGCTCGCATTGCCGGCGGTGGCGAGCAGATGTTCGAGGCAGGCCAGGAGCTCCTCGCGGGTGGCAACGCCGGTGGCCAACCGGGTGCGGATGCGCGAGCCCAAGGGGATGAGTTCCTCGCGGCGCAGTTTGTCGAGCAGGCGCGCATCGCCCGAGAGAACCACGCACAGCAGGGACTGGGAGTCGAACCGGGCGCTCGCCAGGAGGCGCAGTTCACTCAAGACCATCGGCGTCATCTCCTGTGCCTCATCGACCAGGACGACCGGTCGGCGGCTGGCGGAGCCTAAATGATCGAGCCAGCGGGCGCGCAGCGCCTTGAAGCCGCCCCAGCGGTTGCTGACGCGGATGGAGATCGAGAAGATATCGCCGAGTTCTCGATAGAAGTCGCTCAAGTTGCTCTGCGGATGGTGGATGACCCCGACCGAGAGGTCCGCCAGTCGCGCGAGGCGCTCGGCGAGCAGGCGCATGACGACGCTTTTGCCGGAACCGGGGTCGCCGTGGATCAACGCGAAGCCGCCCTCGCGCAGGTGCGCCTGTTCGATGCGCCAGCAGAAGTTCTCGACTTTGGGCGGCACGTACAGCGCCTCGGTCGGCACCTCCGGGGTGAAGGGGTTCCATTTGAGCCCATACAGGGCCAGCAGTTTTTGATTCATACAGCGTCATCCTTCTCGGCGGTGGGTAAATAGGCGGGCGGTAAGCCAGTGGCGGCATAATCGGCGATCATCTTCTTTAGCAGTGGCGCGATGCCGGTGGCCGGCATCGCGCTCGTGTCGATCGCGGTCGGATCGACGCGCCGGCGCAGCGCATCGGCGTTGGCCGCTTTATCGAGGGGGCGCACCGGGCAAAGGATCTGGCCTGAGCGGGCATCGATCAGATCGACACGGCTTAAGTCCCAGCGGGCGTAGCGCAGATGGATGTCATCGAGACGCCGATAGCGGGACGGGATCTCGAAGCGCTGGCCATCGAGACTCACCGTGCCGTCGGAACGGCGTTGTTTGCGCTTGACCTCGATGCGGAAGGCGGCGCGCAACTCATCGCTCCCCGGACATTCACGCCCTACATTGGGGCCGGCGAGGTAGCGCTGCATCGGCGTGGCGCCGAGTTCACTGTGGACGGTGCGATGATATTCCTGTGTCACCCAGGCTTGGGTCGCGACGTTCAGTTGCTCGAGCGTGAGACTCACTTCCCCTTCGAGCATCGCCAGTAGGCGCCCCTCGACGCGGCCCCAGATATTTTCCTGCTTACCGTTCACGTGCATATGGACTCGAGTCCATATGCACGTGTATGTCGCCAAGTAATTTATGTTCTCATCGTTCGCAGAAGGTCGGGATTTGTAGGGTCAGCGCGAGGTTTTGCAGAACATATTTGTCTAGAGTGCATGCAAGAACTCCATCAGCGCCCGCTGTTGCCGCCACGGTGTCCGAGATCCCGTGCTTTCCTTGATGGCGCAGGCGTCAAGGGCACGGGCTTTGGTCTCCAAGTCGATCTCGGCGTAAATGTTGGTAGTATCAAGCGAGACGTGTCCCAACCAACCACGGATCGTGTTGATATCGACGCCTGCCCGGAGCAGATGCGAGGCCGTCGAGTGTCTGATCACATGCGGCCCAATACGTTTGGCGGCAATCGATACCTGCTTCAGCGATGCACGAGCGGCGTAACGTTTAACCAGTCCATATATCCCCGAGCGTGTAAAGGGCTCGTGGTTGCGGTTGAGAAAGACCCTATCCGTTACCGCCCGTCCCGCCACCAGCGGCCGCAGCACTTGTATCGTTGCCGGCCAAAGCGGACAGGTGCGCACCTTCCGGCCTTTGCCCAGCACTTGTACTGCCCTGGCATGGCAGTCGAGGTCTTGTACCGATAGCTGGGCGGCCTCGCTCACGCGAGCTCCTGAGTTATAGAGGAAGAGAAGCAAGGCGTAGTCGCGCCTGCCCTGGGGAGTTGCGCGAGTGGGCGCATCTAACAGTGCCTGCATCTCCTCACGACCGAGACTGGTGATGGAGCGATGCATCGTCTTTTTGAACGGTATCTGGCGTACCTCGGCGCACCAGTGGAGGTGTTCGGGTGCGTGTTCACCGATAAAACGTGCGAACGCATGGACGGCACTCAAGCGTTGATTGCGCGTGCGGACGGCGCAGCGTCGCCTACCCTCGATCTCCTTCAGAAAGAGCCGAATGCGGTCGGCGGAAAGGTCTTGCACCGTCAGCTTCTCGATCGGCCGACGGGCGTCTCTGGCAATGAATGGCAGCAGCTGCAGCAGCATGTCTCGATAACTCTTTTGGGTATTGGGCGAGAGGTTGCGCTCGCCGACCACATGCTCAAGCAGAAAGCGACGCACCCACGGCGCAATCATCGTAATGTCAGCCATGATGGCACCCTCCCGCATAGCGCTCGAACCGTTTGCTTGCTTCCTGAAGAAGCAATGGCGTCAGAGTGAGATAGTGCTGTGTTCCCGAAAGGTCCTTGTGCCCAAGGTAAGTGGCCAGGCGCGGAAGCAGGTATTGAAGATCGGCGCTGCGCCGATACCATGCAACGAGCCGGTGAACCGCCGCGGCGTGCCTCAAATCGTGTAACCGTGGTTGTTGCCGCGCTCCGCCCGGACGAGACACTCGCGCAATCTTGCGCAGCAGACGGAACGTTCGCTCGACTGTGAACTGCTCGATCCGCTCGCCGTTGCGCATCCGAAAGAATGGGCGATCGGCGCTCGACCTCGGCAGGCGATCACAGCGCTGACGATAATCGATCAAGACTCGAGCCAGATCCTTCCCGAGCGGTACCAACCTCGTCTTGAAAAATTTGGTTCGTCGAACGGTGAGGACCGCTTCATCCAAATCTACATCGCCGACATCGAGGCGGATCGCCTCGCCGAGGCGTAATCCTGCGCCGTACAAAAGCAGCAAAACCGTGCGCAGCGTGTCCTCATCGAAAAGCGCCAAGGGATTTTTGCAAGCGACGGGCGCCGCCTGAAGTAGCCTTCTGATCTCCTCGTGGGAGTAGATGTAGGGAACGAATGTGCTTGTCTTTGTCTTCGGCGACCGAGGCAAAGCCGGGAGCTGGATGCCGTATCGCGTCGCCAGATATCGGTAGAATCCGTTCAAAGCTCTGCGTTTTCTAGCAATAGTCTGCGGGGTTACGCATCCGCGGTACAGATACGCGCAAACCTGTTCCGCTGCGATCGCCGAGGACGAGGCGTCGGCGACGGTTTTGCAAAATGCGCGCAAGATGAAAGCCTCGCCTTTCATACGAGCACCCAGCGCGCGCCGGTAGTCCAGATACGCCGAGACCAGATCGGGGAGTCTCATAGCAGTCCTCCGAGGCTGAGTTCAGCCACTTCCCGCAAGCCCTTCAGATCCACCTTTGCATAGATCGATGTACTCGCCGCGCGCAGATGACCGAGCTGATCGCCAATTTGCTTGAAGGAGAATCCCTTTGCCAGCAGATGTCTCGCACAGGCATGACGCAATCCGTGCGCCCCGCAAGGGATACCGTGGGCGCCGATGGCGCGAAGCCGCCATCGGACGATTGCCGAGATGCTCGAGGCCGAGAGCGCACGCCTCGGTGCCTTGATGGCTAGAAACACATCCCGGCAGCCGCAACGGGGTCGCGCATGCTGCAGGTAGCGCAGCAGCGCATTGCCTACAGAACCGACCAGGGGGTATTGCTGGGTACGCCTGGACTTCGGTCGCGTGACCCGGATGAGCTCGTTGTCGAAGTCCAGATCCTCGAGGCACAATGCCGCGACTTCCCCGGCTCGTAACCCGTAGACGGCCAGCAACAGAATCACTGCACGATCTCGGATGGTGACCGGATCGTTGCCTTGGATACTCGCAATCAGCGCTTGAACTTGGCTCCACTCTGGCCCCCGCGGAAGACTCTCCTGAGCATAAACGGTCGGTGCATCCGTCGCGGCCGCTAGCCCTCCTCGACACCAGCGCTGCGTCTCGGCGTAATGGAAGAAGCTGCGCAGCGTGCCAGCCAGTGTGAAAAGCGAAGTGCGGCTCCAGCCGTTCGTGCTTTGCTCGGCGAGGTATCGATCGATACACTGCGGGGTGATCTGCTGGAGCGAGCGCACGTGACGGTCGTGTTCGAGCGTATCGAGAAAGGGGCGCAACTGTTCGTGGCGAGTGAGGATCGTCCGCGGCGACAGACCACGCTCCTCGCGCATGAACGTCTCAAATGCGGCAAGCTCGCCGGCAAATCGTCCTTCGGGCGGTGCTTCACGCTGTGGCCGCCCCATGAAGGCAAACCACTCGATGGCAGCATGGATCAGCACTGGACGGGTACTGGCGCAATAGGTGCGTGCCATGCGATCGAGATCGGCACGACGCGCGGACCGCCGTTTTGCGATCGGGCTCTGTGCCACGATGCGTAGTAGCCAGGCAATCTTCTCCAATCCGCCGCGGGTATAGCCTTGACCGGCGCAATGATGGAGAAAGCGCTCCCGTTCGGCGAACAACGGCGCCGATCGGTACCGCGCAAGGGTGGAGGAGAACGTAAAAAGACTCTCGTGCATGGCGCGCTCCAGGTGAGGGAAACCATGCACTTTGACCGCGAAACTATGTTCTGCAAAACCTCGCGATGACCCTACAAATCCCGACCTTCTGCGAACGATGAGAACATAAATTACTTGGCGACATACACGTGCGGGGAGTACGGCAAGGTGGGCAGATGTAAAATACCCAAGTGATGAAGACCGGCGGTGAACTCACCCGAGATCATCGCCGAGCCCCGATCGGTCATGAGCGAACGCGGAAGGCCTACTTTTTGCAGTGCCTGGCTCAGGCCGTGCACGAGTTCTTCGGTGCCTTCGCTCGTGTACCACTGGGCATGGCACAAGAACCGCGACCTGTCGTCGATGAAGCCGACCAGGAGCGGCTTGAGGTACTCACCGCCGCGGGTCAGCACCTTGCGCGACCCGTGATGGAAGTCAAGATGCATGAGCTGCAGGACATGCTCGACTTCGTAGCTGCGGACCTCGCGTTGTTCGAGTCGATCACGGGCGGCCAAGGCGCCCTCGCTCACCCGGCGCAACGGGCGCTGACGCAGCAACCCGTGCGCTTTGAGGTAGCGGCGCACGCTCGGATAGGACGGACACTTCGTGCCGGCGGCGGCGAGCATCACGCGCAAGTTGTCGTAGTGCAGCTGGGCGGTCCAGCTCGGGTGCTCGCGGTATTGCGTGGTCAGCGCCTGCACGGCCTCGGCCGACAGACTCGGGAAGCGACCGATGTCGCCGCGTACTTGGTTGCGCAGCGCGTACACCGGATCTCCGGCCTTCTTCGCGGCGTAATACCACCGCTCGAGCGTCGAGCAGCCGAAGCGGATCTCAAGGCCGGTGAACGGATGACGCCAGGCCTTGGCAGCCAACGCGTTCAAGGCCTCGTGTAACTCGCCGGCAGCCGGGGGTGCAGCCAAGAGCGGTCCGATGATTGCGAAGCGCAGCCGCGCCCATCGATCTCGTTGCGGTAGATCGTCAACAGTACTCAACATCGCTCCCACTGCGCGGCCACGGTCGGCACCGCTCGTGGGATCGAAGGCTACAAAGCCGCCGGATCGAGGGCTATCGGCATCCTCTGCGGGTACGCGGCGAGCTTCGGATTACTTGGCCATGGCGCGCGTGGTCAGTGGCGCGACGAAGCGCAGCACCGCCGCCAGCCGATCCCTCATCTCGCCGGCATCGAAGCGTTCCAGTAGGCTCGGCGGCAGCCGCTCGATCACGACCGGCGGCATGAACCGTTCACGCATCGACTGCCAGAACGGCGTCAACCCAAAATCCACTCGCCACCACGTCCGCCAGCGCTTCAACGTTCGAGCCGGGATACTCAGCAAATCGCACAGCGCTTGACCCGACGAACTCCCCGGCGGTGAGGACAACATCAACACCACTGCCAAATACACACGGCGGCCAGCGAACCGCACCGACGGCGATGTCGCGCGGCCGTCGCACCGTCCGCAGGTGAAGCTCAAGCGCCAGGAATAATCCTCCCGCACCGCAGCCGGACAGCCTCGGGGCTTACGGGGGTAATCCGCCACGTGCAGCGCTCCTTCGCACCCGGGGCAACGCCCCAAGCGGGTCACCGCCGCGAACTCTTCATCGATGCGGGTCAGAAAATGAAAAAAGGCGGGATCTTGCAATAGGCCGTGGCACACTTCGGTTGTCTCCTGTCTTGGTAAACCGGAGACTCCCCGGAGGGGATCTTTTAATCAAGGTCCCCGATGGGGATCCGACTCAAACCATCACGAAACTTGACCGCCAAAGACAGAATCGCCATCAAGAAAGGTGGTCATGCTCAGACACCACGCCGCCGTGCGCGATCGCGGTACACGTACCCAGGGTTGAACGCGAACGCTCTGCAGGCGGCCTCCATGCCGACGTGAGAGGCCAGATCGTTGACGGCGAGCATCACTCGTCCTCGCTCGTCTCCGCGGTCGGCAGGCCGAGCGCTACGCACAGCTTTTTTTGGGCGTCGATGATCAGCTCCGCGCGCTCGAGCTTGTGGCGCAAGCGGGCAATGTCGCGGTTCAAATGCTTGATCTGACGAGACGCTGCATCCGGCTTTGGTCCGCGCTTCTTCGGCGCGAGAGCCGCGCTGTCCGCCGCACCGAGCTGCTTGCGCCAACTCGAGAGCATTGACGAATAGATGTGTTTGCGACGCAGAAACGCGCCCAGTTCGCCGCGCTCCTTGCAGCGATCGGCCTCGGCCAAAAGCATCCGCTTCTCGCTTGCAGAGAATTGCCGGCGCGTCGCGATCTCGATCACCTCAGGGTCAGGGCTACGATCCTCAGAATGCGCTATGTTAGAAGATCGTAGAACGCTTGGACTGGCGGAATCAATCGAAGAAGCTGAAAGACTGTTCATAGAAGACTTTGATACTTGGGTCATGACTGGATACTACCTGTACTCTAAATTATGGAGGTCAGGTGTCTCAGGTCACATTGGCACAGGGGGCCGTCAAGGCCTGCGCGCGGGCCTTCGGCCCGTGCTCGCGAGCGCGCTTCGCGCGGCCTTGACGGCTGCGCTGCGGCGTGGGGCTTTTGACTCGGGCAATCCCGCCCCAGGCCACTGAAGCGACGCCGGACGGTGCTGACTAACACCGTCTGGTGTCTGGCCACAGTCACTATCCGAGGTAACAGACCATGGTTAACCCACAGATCTATTCCGGCGTCCGCGTCGGCACAGGATTCCATTTTTCGCGATTTCACTCAGATATCGACCGAGAGTCCGCAGATCCGGCGGCTCACGGTGTACTACGGGACGTACAGGGTCCGCGGGCCGGACGGACGCGCGATGTCCGTTCCCATGTTGCGCCTGCAGGGCGCGTGGCTCGAGCGCGCCGGATTTGCTATCGGCGTCCCAGTGAAGGTGCACGTGAGTCGTGGGCGACTCGTCATCGAGGCGGCCGAGTCCGAGCGCGTACCGCAAGCCGAGGTCCTCGGGGTGCTCGGTGCACTGGTCGCTGACGAAGGCCTGTCGAAGCGCGATTTCCACGATCTTGAGCGACGGTTGCGGCGGCTGGTCTGTTCCGATTGACCCAAAAGCCACCACGGTGTTCCGCTTGCCGGCGGTGTCCAAGACGCCGCCGGCTCTTCGAGCTAGCGCGCGGCTGAGTGGGTTGCGTGCCCTTAATAATCCTAGCTACGTCAAATACCATGCGAATCACCTTCGACCGCGGCAAGCGGCGGCGGACCTTGTGCGAGCTTCTGCCAGGCGAAGGAAAGCCAATGTCCGCGAACGCAAAAACTCGCGCCTCCTTCCCGTTACCTACGCTGCCCGCGCAGATCGCGTTCGTCTCGGTCTCCGTCGGGATCGGGGACGTTGCACCTCGTCATTGAATGCGGCAATAACCAGCATCGAAAGACCGGCGAAAGCAAGAAGTCGGCAATGATCATCGACAATATTGGGTTGCTGATCGACGCTTCTGGCGTTCGCAGATCAGGACGAGTCTTGGCAAGCAGCTCAGTTTCATTGAACGCTTTATCGAAGCGTTGCGGCGCGCTCCCCCCTCGGGATCCGGTCACGCGCAATCACCTACACAGATCCTGCACAGGCGATTTTGACCGACTTTATTACTTTATTTTCAATTACTTACATGTGGGTGGTGCGCCCGGAGAGATTCGAACTCCCGGCCTCCTGGTTCGTAGCCAGGCGCTCTATCCAGCTGAGCTACGGGCGCAATGGACAAACTGACGGCAACGCTTTTCGCCGATTGCATGGCGGTGCTGGTTCGGCTCGAAAGCTCGGCCCGACCCCGTCAGGGGCGCGAATATTACCACATCAATTACAGCTCGCTCGGTGAGTTCTAGAGCTTCCCGTAAAGTCGCAGGCACCCGCCGCTGTCAAGTTTATAACCCACTGAATACTAACAGGTTTATGCCGGCCCTGCTGCCGGCCCGCCAAGTCCTGAAAATCCTGCCAATACCCGACTCACCGCCAGCATGCCGCCATCGTCGACAGTATGTCCATCAGGCAATTCATGCGGCAACCTAAGGGCAATAGGAAGGAGTCAGGTGCGCACGGCGCCCTCGGTCTAGACGCTCGCTTCCCAGCCGGGTCTGTGCATGCTTCTACTTTTCAGAGTCGAGGCGCGTTGCCTCGTAGAGGAACCAGGTGCGATGTTCGGCCTCGTCGATCCAATTCTCGATCAGGCTCGCCGATGCAACATCGCCGTTCTCGTCGCAAAGAGCATGGGTGCTTCTTAGAAGGATCGCCAATTGCCCGTTGTCCTCGCAAAGTTCGGCCAGCATCTGCCGGGCGGTCACAGACTCCTCGTCGTTATCCGCGATACGCTGAAGTCGAGCGATTTGGCCGATCGAATGCAGAGTCACCCCGCCGATCTTCCTGACGCGTTCCGCGACATCATCGGTCGTGGCGAGTATCTGCTCACTCTGCTCATCCAGCAGCAGGTGATAGTCGCGAAAATGCGGCCCCGACACGTGCCAATGAAAGTTCTTCGTCTTGACGTAAAGGGCAAACAGATCGGCCAAGAGGGCCGTCAAGGCGTTAGACATTTGCGCAACGGCGTTCGGTTCAAATCCCGACGGCATCGTCGCCGGTCCGCGCTTTCCATGTTCCATTACTCGAGCGTTCATCGTTTAAATCTCCATTTCAGATTACCGATTAGATTGGATGGCGCGATTTTTCCGCGCATTTCCGCGCCGCTTGCTTTCGTCTCCTCGTCGGAAGCCGGGATTGGCCGACCGCCGAACGGCACACGAGAGTGTTTACCCCTTCTTCGCGTACGAAGAGCACCAGCCCTTCGATGACACCGCTTTCCCCGCAAAAATGGGACAAGGCCCCGAGGAAGCGCCCGCGGCTCCTTGATATAGAGCACAGTTGGAACACGACTGACCGGCCGCATACTTTGGGAATTTCGTCTTGTCGACAGTCGAAGCGTCCGCTTTGTACCCGAGCGCGACTGCGGTCGGGTCCGATTCCGACACCATCGGGGCAGAGGTTGACCACGCAGCAGGGGCAACACCGGCGGCGGCAATCAGAATGGCACCGTTCTCTATGAACGCGCGGCGTGAAAGGCTCATGGCTCTCTCCTTCGATTTGTCCGTAAGTCAATTGAGGGTCTTAGTCCTCGCGATCGCCTTGCATTCGGACCAATCACGGCGGTCCGACGATCGAACTACGAGCGAGGTTCGCGCTCGATAATTTCGCGATGATTTCGCACGGCACCGTCTGTGTGTCGTTTGTAACTTTGGCTCAGTGGCCCGAAACCGTTCGGTAACCAGGAAGAGTCATCTTCCTGTCGCAGTCTTGCGGAGTCGTCGGTGCGCAATGCGCTTGTGCACTTGGTTCATTCACGCTGAAGAGCGGCTATTTGAGGTCCATCATGCACATACCAATCTCCATCATCGTGGTCATCGGCCTCATATTCCTCGTAATCTTAGGAGCACTGCGCCTCGTCGCGGATCTCGTGGTGGTGAACACACATCGGCAACCTTCGTTCCCCGACGAATTGCCTGAGGAGGACCGGGAATCGGAGGAGCCCCAGTTCTCTCGGCCGTGGACGCGTCGAACGCAGTAAGGCGTCTAGGTGGAATCGACTAGCGCGCATCGGACAGGTCCGCGACCTGAAATTGTCTTTCGCATGGTCATGACCTCTTGATTAAATTATTCGACCTCACCACTTCGAAACATCACAGGCTTCTGACCGGCGTCAACGCACTGAGCCAGGCTGCGATGGCCTGAATCGACTCATCATCGAGAGTCTGCGCCACGCCGCCCATGATGAAGTCGTTGGTGGTGTCGTGGGGCAGGTTCTTGTGAAAGCTCGTGAGCCGCGCGATGAGATACGGCGCGTACTGCCCGCGCAGCGACGGATAGGCGGCATATTGAGCGGTGCTGCTCGAGGGTCCGTCGGCCTCCGCGCCATGGCATCCCTGACAGGGAGGAATGCCACGCGCGGGATCGCCCGCGAGAAACAGCGCCTCGCCCTTACCGGGTGCCGCAGGGGAGGACGCGGTCGCCGGCGGTGTCTGTGATGAAAAATACGTGGCCAGATCGCGCATGTCGGTGTCGCTCAAGTGGGCCACGTTCGGCGTCATCGGCGACACGGAATAGTACGGATCCTTCGGCTCGGCCCGCTTGAAAGACACGAGGCGGTAATACAAATACTCGGCCCGCTGGCCCGCCAGGCGCGGAAACGTGGGGGCCGCGGAGATCCCATTCGCCCCATGGCAGGCAAAGCACACGGTGGCCTTTTTGAGGCCGGCCGCAGCGTCGCCATGGACCGGTTCGATGTGCCGCAGATCCGCATAGCGCGGCGCGGCCTCCAGTACGCCCGCCGCCATCAGGAGTGACGCGGCCATGACGACACTGCCGGCCTGTAACCTGGACCAACCGCCGCATATTCTCATCGCGCGCCTCATAACTTGACATTGACGAACAGGCCGACCACGTTCGTGTTGTATCCCTGCGGGCCGGCGTCGGTGTACACGCTATTGCCGTACACCAAGGTGTTGTTAAACCCGGCATAGTGCCCATCGTTGATCTGGCCGTGCTCGTAGTAGTCATAGAGGCGCACCGACGCGCGATCACTCAGCGGCACGGTGAAACTCATCGTCAGAGAATTGACGATGTAGGTCATCGCCGGAAACTGGGTGCCCGCCGTGGGGGCGACGGAAGCGAACGTTAGAGCGCCGGGCGAGGCAAAGTTGTAGCTGGTAACGCCACGCGACGCCTGGTAGTTCCAACTCAAATCAAGACGCGTCGGCCCGACACGGCCTATGGCGCCGAAATAGTGCGTAAGCGTGGCGCCGCCCGACCAGTTGCGCTGTTCGTCGGCCGCCCACCATCGGTTCGCGAGCGGATACGTCGAGCCGCCAAGGGTGTCATCCGGGGTATCCGTTGCCAGGGGCGCGCCCGCATCATTCACGTTCGCCATGTGCATGCTTGAATGATCGAGACCGACCCATGCACTCATGCTGGTGAGCGTCTGGAACTGCCACTGCAGCACGGCCGAGGAGGCATTGTATTTCAGGAATCGGATTTTCGGTTACGTCTGTAACTTTTGGCCGCAGTGCAGCGCGGCTCGATGCCATCGCGCCACTGAACCAAGGCGTCGTTAGCTGCCATTTCAACTGAAACATCGCCAACGCTCCCTGACATTACCGCGCCAAGGGCTGGCTGCAACATGCTTTTGAGCCATGGCACACATTGTGAATTACGAGGATGACGACGTGACGTGCCCCCTACTCCAGGCCGAAACCCCGGCTGCATCGCGATCCCCGGAGCCAATTACTATGCCGGAAACCCCAAGTCCGCACATTTTAGTCATCGATGATGACCCGCAGATCCGCTCTCTCTTGATGCAGTACCTGAAGGAGAACGGGTTGCGCGTCAGCATCGCATCGACGGGCCAGGAGATGTCCAAGGTGCTTATCGATGAGGCGGTCGATCTCGTCGTCCTGGATCTGCGATTGGCCGGCGAGGACGGAATGGCCGTGGCCCGATCGCTTCGTGAACAATCTTCGATACCGATCGTCATGCTCACCGGCGTGCACGACGAAGCCGACCGGGTGATGGGTCTGGAGCTCGGCGCAGATGACTACGTCACCAAGCCATTCAGTCCCCGAGAACTGCTGGCGCGCATTCGTACGGTGCTGCGGCGCACGAAGAGCGCAGTTCCCGTGTCGTCGCGCCAGGGAGAAATTCGTGCGTACCGGTTCGGTGCCTTCGAACTCAATCTGCGTACGCGGCGCCTCAAACAGAGCGATGGCGGCCACATCACTTTGACCAACGGCGAGTTCAACTTGCTCGCCGCATTGTTGTCGGCTCCTGAACGAATCCTCACCCGGGATCAACTCTTGGAGGCGAGCCGAGTGTACGACAATGAAGTCTACGACCGTGCGATCGACATCCAAGTGCTTCGACTGCGCCGGAAAATCGAACCGGACCCCGCGCACCCGCGGTTCATCGTCACCGAGCGCGGCGCTGGATATATCTTCAGAGCCTCGGTTGAAGTCGTGTATTGATCCGACGCGCGTTTCGGCTGAAACACGCGCGAGCACTTCCGCAATCGACCCGCAATCCGTCCTCGCCACTCTAGTCCTCAAGACGAGCACAACCGCTCGCCGATCATGAACAGGAGAGAACGAATGATGAATTCACCGTCTGCGGATCATAATTCCCCCCGGGACGCCCACACGGTCACTTCCACCGATACCTCTGCGTCCTCCGGCGATAGCACCAACCCTCTGTGGCTGTTGGTCGCTGCCGGCGCTGTGTTTTTCGCAGTCGCAGCGACGTTCCTCGCGTCGGGCTAGAAGTCCCGACCATCCGCGCCACTGGATCTGTGAGCGTGGGTGCTTTGGTGCATGTCACGCACTTGGGAGGCTGGCTGGGCTACGTTGCCACTTGACTACGCTGCCACTTGACGTCGATGTTCTCGCGCAGCCAGCTCTTGCGGTCGCGCGTGTAGATGTGGGGCGATGCTCGGCGCGTACGCAATCGCGCGGCGTACAAATCAACGTTCTGTTGACTATTCACTGAAGTGGCGGACGCTGCGACAGCGAAAAGCCGCCACCGGTCGCTCGGATCGCCTCCGCGGGCACCGTCGGTCAGTAAGCCATCGGCGACAGAGGAAATCACGGACCGTAGACCACCCTGCGCCAATCGAAAAACCCGGTCGAGGCGCCCATTAATTTCTCGGATTGAAATGGTCGATTCTCGGGCGTTCATCGTTTCGATCTCCGGTGGGGTGCAAGTGTGTCTACATGCCAAGAGCCGATCGACGGCACTCTTGCCCCGAGCAGCGCTGACACTGACCTGACTATCGGCGCCAGCCATGACCGCGAGATTTCCAGCTCTGAGGTGCCGATTTCAATTGATATGCAGCGCGCACCTTCGGGTTTCACCCGTAACGGCGGCGACATTGATTCCAATAGCGGCCATGATTTTATGAGTGCACGCGATATTGCAAACGACGCAGGGGAGGAAATCATGCACGGCATCACGCGTTACTTGTTGACGGTCGTCGCGTCTTCTTGTGTGCTTGTACTTGCCGCTGAGCGTGCATTCGCCTACGGTAGCCCGCACGAGCAGCCTGGGCTGCGTCGGGTCCTCAGGGTCATGCGCGAAGCGCCCAACGGAGATCTGTTCATTGCTGACACGATGTCCGGTGCGGTACGTGTATTGCGGCTTGCGCCCGGCGCCGAAACTGCCGTCCGAGACGAAGTGTTCGTCCGTGGACTGAAGCGGCCCTTCGGCATTGCGTTTTATCCTCTTGGATCCACGCCTCGCTGGGTGTACATCGCCGACAGCGAAGGCGTCGTACGCTTTCGCTACAGAAATGGGGATCTCAAGGCGACCGGCAAGCCGGAACAGATCGTCGCCGGGCTCCCGACGACCTATTACCATGCTCGCGACGTGGATTATTGGCAGGACGGACATCGGCCGTACATTTCCGCCGGTTCCGTCTTCGAGCCGCACGGTGCGCACACGTCAGTCGTCGAGACAGCGCAGCGCGATTGCGAAGGCATGTCGGTACAGCCGGCCACCGGTGAACTCGGGTGCATCGAGAACGATCAGGGCGAACTGAGGTTTACCGGCGCATGCAACGACCCTGCGGAGGATAACTTCACCTCCCGCTTCTCTGCGCACTGATTTTATTCACGCCTAAGTGCGCCGCGCGCACTCATTTAAATATGATTTTTATGGCGAATATTTCTGCAGGAGTACCCTCATGGCTGACAATCGACATCAAAAGCAATCACTGCCCATCGCGAACTATAGCTCGGCTGTCGCCAGGGCGATCGAGTGGTTAGGCGATAGCTATCTGCTGGCGAAGCCGGTCAATTCCGCACCCCGTATGGCTACTCGGGCGATCGGCATGGCGCGCCTGTGGCGGACGCGCCTGCCGCCTCAATAGCTCAGATACTCATGCAAATCGACTTGGTCTCAAGATAATTCTTGAGGACCTCGCTACCCATCTCGCGGCCCCAGCCCGATTGCTTGTAGCCGCCAAAGGGCATCGCAGCGTCGAAGATGTTGTAGCAATTGACCCAGACCGTGCCAGCCCGTAGCTGGTTGGCGATGCGATGGGCCCGCTTGATGTTGCTGGTCCAAAGGCCCGCGGCCAGCCCATAAACCGTGTCGTTGGCGCGGCGAATCAGCTCATCGTCGACTTCCTTGAAGGGCATCACGGTCACCACCGGTCCGAAGATCTCCTCCTGGTACACGCGCATCTTGTCGCTCGTGCCGTCGAGCACGGTCGGCTCGACGAAAAAGCCGGTCTCGCCGTGGCGCTTGCCGCCGCACACCGTGCGAGCGCCTTCCTCCTTGCCGGAACGCAGAAAGCCGGTGACACGATCGAACTGGGTCTTCGATACCAGCGGTCCCATCTCGCTCTGCGGGTTCAGGCCGGGACCCAAGCGGATGGCGCGTGCCGCCTTGCTGACGCCCTTCCAATACGCGATCGTAGCTCTTCTCCTGTACGAACAGACGCGAGCCCGCGCAGCAGCACTGGCCATGATTGAAGAAAATCGCATTCGCCGCGCCCGGAATCGCCACATCGAAATCCGCATCGTCGAGCACGATGTTGGGCGATTTGCCGCCGAGCTCCAGCGTGACTTTCTTCAGATCATTCGCCGCCGCCTTGACGATCAGCTTGCCGACTTCGGTCGAACCGGTGAAGGCCACCTTGTCCACTTGGGGGTGCGCTGCCAGCGGTGCACCGCATGTCTCGCCAAAGCCAGTTACCACGTTGAGCACGCCGGGCGGAAGACCCGCGTCCAAACACAGCTGCGCGAGGCGCAGCGCCGAGAGCGGCGTCTCCTCCGCGGGCTTCAACACGACGGTGCAGCCGGCGGTCAGCACCGGGCCTAACTTCCAGGCGGCCATCAGCAACGGGAAGTTCCACGGAATGATCTGCGCCACCACACCGATCGGCTCCTTGCGTGTATAGGCGTGGTATTGCGCGTCAGGGGTGTAGGGCACGGAAAGGGGAATCGTACTGCCTTCGATCTTCGTCGCCCAGCCCGCCATGTAGTGGAACAGATCCGCGGCCAAGGGCACATCGGCGCCGCGCGCCACCGCAATGGGCTTGCCGTTGTTGAGCGCTTCCAGCTGCGCCAACTCCTCGAGGTTCTCGAGGATCAGATCGCCGATCTTCCACAGGATTTTGCCGCGTGCCGAAGGCGACATGCGCGGCCAGGGTCCCTGATCGAACGCCTTGCGTGCCGCAGCCACTGCCAAATCGACATCGGCGCGCTTGCAGTCGGCCACACGCGCAATCACGGCTTCATTGGAAGGATTGAAGACTTCGAAGGTTTCGCCGGACTGGGCGTCCTGCCAGCGGCCATCGATCAAGGCTTGGCGAGCCTGACTGACGAAGTGTTTCACCGGTGTGCTCAGCGACACCATATCGACTGCAGTGTTCATGGACATCTCCTATATTGATAGTTGATACCAGCCCAACGGAGGCGCGCGCCTCTGCCATACCCGACTCTAGGGCGTTATCCCCGATTCGTCACTGCACATCACGTAAACCATAAGTATTGACTTATTTATAAGTGAATGCTTATGATTTCCCATGCCTGAGACAGAGGTCGCCACTGTAATGCGTGCACTCGCCGACCCGACGCGGCGCGCGGTTTTCGAGCACATCGTGAGCGCCAACGAGATTACGGTTGTCGAGTTGACGCGGGGTAGCGCCGTATCTCAGTCAGCCATTTCACAGCACCTGCGATCACTCAAAGAGGCAGGACTCGTCGCCGAGCGGCGCGAGGGGCGCAATATCCACTATAAAGCAGAACTCAAGGGTCTCGCACCTCTCATAGATTGGCTCGGCGTCTATGGCCTGTTCTGGCGTGAACACTTCGCCAATCCCAGAGAATTCTTGAAGGAGATCGATCGCTGAATCATGCCGCCGACCATTCTGGACATGCCAAGAGTGCCGGTAGGATTTCTCGGTAATACTGGCCATCATGCCCATGGGACTGGTACCCCAGGGTTCCTAACGATCCCTGCTCACAACTGCAAATCCACCGGCAATCGGTATGCGGAGCGAGGGGCTTGTGCCCAAGCGGATCTTCAAAGGTGGCTTGGGCTCGCACGTGTTGTGACGCGTGTTTTGGAACTTCCCATAGTGGTGGGATTCCAAATCAAGCACCGTCAATCAATTTCTCGTCATGCATCGGCAACGATCACGCTTTGCCACTCTCGCAGGCCGAATGGGGATCAGAGTAACGAGCAATTGGAGCGTGATCGCGAGGCGTGTCACCGCTGGGCAGTCCAGCAAGTCGGCTTCGATCCCACAACGGCGGCGCCGAAAATCAAAGCCTCGGATCGCTCGGTTGCAACGCTTGCAAACTATCTACGCGCCGACGCGGCTTGCTTAGAAGCCCGTGACTACCGCGTGGAATAGCGACCCGGACCACGATGCTCCCATATTTTCAGGGGTGCTTTGGTTCTCGCCCTAGTATTTGCCTGTTGTCGATATTGTCGATCTCGAGCGCTGCGCAGTGCAGCGCCCGATGGTGAACCCATAGGGCGGGATGCGAGGCTATCTGCATGCGGGCACATTCCGTCGTATAGGGAAGCGGAATGCCCACGGTGCTCACTGGCCGCCATCATATGAGCCGAAGATTAAAAGTCTGCGAACGAAACATTAGAACGCTCCGACGCGGCACCGCTTCGCTCATTTTGTGTATATTTGCCCGCTCCCACAAATCGCGATCGCTTCGCCGGAGTCTTGAGATGAGAGAAAACAAGGAACTTCTGACGACGGGGCAGAAGGCACTCACGGTCAACCTGGATCCGCCCGTCTACGGCACCTTCGCCGAGATCGGAGCAGGACAGGAAGTGGCACGCGAATTCTTCCAAGCCGGAGCGGCTTCCGGGACCATCGCCAAGTCGATCTCGGCGTACGACATGGTGTTCAGCGATGCCATATACGGCAAGGCGCCGCGCTACGTGTCCCGCGAGCGTCTCAAGCTAATGCTGGATCACGAGTACGAACTGCTGATGGAGCGGCTCTCCGGCACACGCGGAGAGCGCACGAACTTCTTCGTATTCGCAGACACGGTCGCCACGATCAATTTCAAGGGGACTAACGAAGCGCATGGTTGGATGGGGATTCGATTTCAACCGACCGCGGGTGCCACTCCTAGCGAGATCGTGCTCCACGTTCGCATGCGCGACAGGGACGCGGCATTGCAGCAGCGCGCACTGGGAATCGTCGGGGTCAATCTGATTTACGGTGCGCTCTACTACCACACGGACCCGAAGAGATTGATCGAGTCGCTCGCGGACAATCTCGGGACGGACCGGATAGAGGTAGATATGGTATGTTTCGCCGGGCCGTGTTTCGAGCGCCTCGATAACCGCCTGATGTCGCTTTACCTGGTCGAATTCTCCCTCACCAACGCCGTGATGTTCGGCGCGCACGGTGAAGTGCTCCAGCCCTCGGAGGTTCTCCACAAGAAGGCGATACTAGTGGAACGAGGAAGCTTTCGCCCGGTTACCCGCGTAAACGTCGACATGATCAACTGCGCCACCGCGCTGTTCGTTCAGGAGCCCGAGGTCAAGGACAAGGACGTGGCGGTGTTGATGGAGATCACAATGAACAATCTCCTGGCCGCCGGCGAGCTCGACGCTCAGGATTTTCTGGCGCGCGTCGATTTATTGACCGACATCGGGTTCACCGTGCTCATCTCGAATTACTCCGAATACTATCGGCTAACCTCGTATTTCCGGCGCTATACGCCGGAAATGATCGGCGTCGCGTTGGGAATCAATAATCTTCTGGAGATATTCAACGAAAAATACTACGAGAATCTCGAAGGCGGCATCCTCGAGGCCTTTGGGCGCTTATTCAGGAACGAGGTCAAGTTGTATGTGTACCCGATGAACAGAGGCGCCTACGAAAGATATATTAGCGATCGCCGGGGAGCCGACGCCTCTGGGCCTCCTTCCCACAAGACCGCCTCCAGTGTGCTGATCAACGCGAAGAACGTGAGGATCGCCGATCATCTGGCCAATTTATACGCGCACATGTTGGAGAACCACTACATCGATTGCATCGTCGGCTTCGACGACGCGGTGCTCGACATCTACTCGCGCGATGTGTTGCACGGAATCCGAGCGGGTGATTCCGCCTGGGAGGCAATGGTTCCCGCTTCGGTCGCCCAAGCGATCAAAGACCGGCGGCTCTTCGGCAGCATGCACGATCTCTGCATCCGCACCGAAACCGGGGCTTCCGGCTAGACGTTTAGGCGTGTCCTTCGATTCTCGGGATTGACCGCGCACATTGTAGTACGCACGTTCGGGGCGCAGCGCTCGCGTGACAGCGCAACCAGCCGCGCCGACCGATCAATGAGCCGAGGTCTTCATGATCGACATGGCGTCGATGACATTGCGACCGTCCGCCGCTTTCTTTGCAACCGCGAGCGCGTCAAGCAACGCGCGATTATCCTCGACCAGGCCCGTCAAGACCACATTCCCGTTCTCGATGACCACCTCGATGTGCGTATCGTTGACGTAGGAGGCCGCGCGCAACGCCGCCTTCACTCGAGCCGCCAATTCGGCGTCCGATGCGACAGGGGCTTGAGCAGGGGAAGCAGGCTCCTGGGAGTTCTGGGTGAAAGTGCAAGCACCGGTCGCGCTGAACAGGAGCAGCGTCGCCGCGATGCCGGCGTCAATCAGTTGTCGGCGAGGTTTGCAGAAAAAGTCCACGTTCCCCCTCCTTTTGAACGGATTGTCCGAGCTCACCGCACGCTCAACGGATACGCGACAGCAAGAACCGGTTGCCGGAAGTACCGATCCTAAGCGCTTGCGCACTCGAGTACAAACGCTGTCGAACAGCCCACGGGGCGAACCGATGTTCGGCGCAACAGTTCCGGGCCGCTCAATCACGGGAGCATCAAATAAAGGACGAGGAGCCTTCGAAAGCGTTTCAATTGGAATACCGTTAAATCTTCATTAGAAACGCTCTCATGCAAACGCTGAGCACAAAGAGAAGGAAGGGGGCAGGTCGGAACTATGCCTCGGCCGCTTAGTCAAATTAGCGTGACCGTTGAATTTTCCCTCTTGAGGTGTCGCGATGGGTAACACACGAATGCGCTGGCTTGCTGCGGTAGCCATGGTGTTCATCACCGTCGGCTCCTCGAGTTTTGCAGTCGCCCATTCGGGGGGTGGCGGAGGCGGACATGGTGGGGGTGGGGGCCACTTCGGAGGTGGGGGCCACTTCGGAGGTGGGGGCCACTTCTCCGGAGGCGGCCGCGGATTTGCAGGGCACGGCGGTTACGGGGGAGGTTACCGCGGCGGATATGGGGGCTGGCACGGCGGTTACGGGGGAGGTTATCGCGGAGGATATGGGGGCTGGCATGGCGGCTACGGAGGATTTCGCGGCGGTTATGGCTGGCGCGGTGGTTGGGGCGGTTGGGGTTGGGGCGGACTGGGACTTGGACTGTATTTTGCGACTCTTCCGCTCTATTACGACACGTTGTGGGCAGACGGAGTGCCTTACTATTATGCCGACGGCAATTACTTCGCATGGGACGGCGATGTCGGCCAGTATGAAACCGTCACTCCCCCCGCCGAAGTGCAGCAGCAGGCCGCGGCGCTATCACCCGATCTAATTGCCTATCCCAAAAACGGCCAATCGGAGACGCAGCAAGCTACCGATAAATCGGCGTGCCGCACCTGGGCGGCAGCGCAGAGCGGCTTTGATCCCACTCAAAAGGCGATGACTCAAGGGACCACAACCGATTCGACCACTAAGCGCTCGGATTATATGCGAGCGCAAGCGGCATGTTTGGAGGGCCGCGGCTACAGCGTCGAGTAGCCGAGCATGCCGTGGAAGGCATCACGAAGCCGGTAGCACTCGAGGTCGCCAGAATCTGGGGGCAAATTTACCGCAGAAGACTCCAATCAAATCAGTCTCCATTTTTTGAGAACGGGACTTTCGGTATCGTATGTACGAGGAGGCCGTTTCGCGGCACGACACAACGTACCCGTGTGCCCCCTTTCGGGACAGGCTGAACGTCCACGAGACCTCCGAGCATGCGCGCCCGATACCGCATGATTTGAAATCCCATCCCTTCAGAAGCGCGGTCTAGATCAATTCGATCACCGTCGTTCGAGATGACCAGGACCGTCTGCGTCTCGCTGGTATTCAAATACAGCGAGATGCGCTTAGGATGCCCGTGCTTGACGGCGTTTGTGATCGCCTCCTGCGTGATGCGGTAAAGGTTTTCCGCCCCCGTTCCATTCGGTCGATACTGCGGATCGCCGCGGTATCGAACCGTAACCATTACCCCGAACGCCGCGCTGGTCGACCGAGACAGGCGCCGGAGAGCTCCGGCGAATCCACCGTCGCCCAGACCCACCGGCAGCATGCCGTGCGCTATCGCCCGAGCCGTCTCGACCGCTTTGCCGGCAAGACTCGAGATTGCACTTAACTCAGGCGCAAGACTTCTGCATTCTCGCTCGGCGCGTGTCGCTGCACTTCGCAGCAGAAGCGACAACCCCGTGAGATCCTGACCGAGGCCGTCATGCAGGTCGGCACCGAGACGGGCTCTTTCCCGGTTGGCGGCATTCGCCACGAGTTCCCCGAGACGGCGTCGCTCGGTAATATCCTGTGCAATTCCGAACAGTGATACGAGCCATCCCTTTCGCATCGTGGCGCAACAGACTTCCCGAACCCAGATTCGATTGCCCCGTCCGGTCACCACTTCCAATTCGAGATCATAAGGCGTCCCACGCGTCAGAGCCGCCGTGAGTGCCTCTCTAATAATGGGGCGACTCGACTCTGTGTAGTAGTTGTACGAGTCTTCGATTGACGACATCAGCTCGTCCGTGGACGTGACCTCCATGATTCGACACATCTCCGGTGTCCGCACCACGAGACCGGCATTAACATCGATCTCCCAGGCGCCGATTCGACCAACGCGCTCCATCGCCTCCAGCAAGCGCGACTTTTTCTCAAGTGCTTCAACGACCGGGGTCGCAGCGGCCACCTCCCGCAGGATGCGGACGCACATTCCGGGCGCGACATTCCGAACGTCACGCGCGATGACGTCGACCAGCGATTTGTCTCGCCGCTCCAGCGTGAGAAGGGTATCCGGTGCGTGGAGCAAATCGATCGGGGGCGAGTCGAGTGGGATCGATCGATGATGTACCTTAACGAGATCCGGGACGCGTTTGCCGATCAAGTCGTCTGGGCTCCGTCCGAGGAGTCGAGCCGCGCGGACATTCGCCTCAACGATCTGCTCCCGCCGGTCTATCAGAAGCATTCCATCGACGGAGTTCTCGAACAACGCCCGGAGTGCTGCGCGAACTGGAACAGACTTGGGGCTTGCCGCCGAAACCGGTCGCATTCGCTTGCTTCTAGCCATCCATGTCCTCGGGCACTTGCTCAATTGAAGTGGAATTGATATCCCACGATTAAGGACCCTGAAGCCACCACTACCAGTCCCCGGTGCAAGAACGACAACCTCCGTCGCTTCGGGGTACGGCGAACTTGCGTGGAAGCTGCGGTTGGCGAAACAATGACCATCTCTTCAGGCACATCCCGGTGGTTGGGAAGAGTATACGTCGTATCCGTCAAAAAACTGCGCGAGCGGTCTATTTGCGAAATCCTTCTTTGCCGGCTTGCAGCTTGGGCCGCCCCATCGGTCGCATCGAGGTCACGCCACCTCCTCACCGCCTAGTAGCGTTGCCGCTCGTTCCACCAGCGCGTCCCACGAGTGAGGAAACCCCATCGCGCGCAAATAGTCGTCATCCAGCATCGGCGTCTGCGCTTCAAACGCAGGTACGTCTCGGGGGTTTATTGTTAGCACCAGTGCCTGAGCGATGGCTACCGCGCCTAACGCACCGAAGGAACTATGCGCAACGCGAGTGGGCACTTCGTGGTGGGCGACCGCTTCGACCACCTCATAGGGCAGTCCCCACAATCCCAGAAGATAGCCGCCAGCGACGCCGTGGCTCACCCCAACATGGTCTTGCTCCGCGTCGGCCAGCGGTTTTCCCGCAGCGGTGGCTTCGAGCACTTGCTGCATCTGATCTTTAAACTGCCGTGCCAATAGCAGGAACCCGACATCGTGCAGCAGACCGGCGAGAAACGCGTCCTCGGCCCACGGGGCATCGGCGGCGAGCGCGCGTGCGATTGCCGCCACGCTGAGCGCGTGTCGTTGCATCTGTCCGAGGTCGAGTCCGGGTGAGAGCGGTTTTCCGGGCCGAAATACTTCAGCGGACAGCACCATGCTGCGCACGGTCGATAGACCCAAAAAACTGACCGCCTGCTTGATGGTCGAAACACGACGCGGCAGGCGAAAGAAAGCCGAGTTGCAGACTTGAAGTACTTTCGCCGAAACCGCCGGGTCTTTCTCGATGATCGCGGAGACCTTGCTCAATTCGATACTCGGGTCGGCGAGCGCACGCTGCAGCGCGGCAAAAGTGCTCGGCATCGGCGGCAACGCTCCGACCGCACCCAGCCGAACCCGGAGTTCCGGCGAATCAATCAGCGCTTGAGTCGCGAGACATCGATCAATGCATTCCTCAAGCTGTTTCGGCTCGCAGGGCTTGCTCAAGTAGCGGTGCGCGAGGGACACCAGGCCCTGCGACTGGCTTTCGTCCGCGCAGCCCGACAGGACGATCCGAATGGTGCCCGGAGAGTCGGCGCGGGCCCGGGCAACGAGCGTAGTGCCATCCACGCCGGGCATCCGAAGATCCGTTACCAGCACGTCGAAGTGCGAGGCCCGCATCAACTCGATCGCCTTGGCGCCACCGTCCGCAACGTGCATGTCCCAATCTTTACGCCGCGTGTATAGGCCGGCTTTGAGCCCTTGCAGCACCCGCGGGTTGTCATCCACGAACAGCAGCCGCTTCATGAGCGGACTCCCACGGAACTGTCGACCGGAAGGCGCAGGGTAAAGCAAGTACCCACGCCCGCTGTGCTGGCCACGTGAATGCGGCCCCCATGTTTGTCAACCACAATGGATCGTGCGATCGCCAGTCCCTGTCCGCTGCCACGACCCACCTCCTTAGTGGTAAAGAATGGGTCGTAGATTTTATCGATGATCTCCATTGGGATGCCGCAGCCGTTATCCTCGAACTGCAGTTCTACCCATCCCTCTACGAACGCCGTTCGGATAAAGATCCTGCCACTCCCGGCATCTCGACCGGCGTCCGCAAGCGCGTGCGCGGCGTTCACGATAAGGTTCAAAAACACCTGGCCGAGCTCGCCCACGTTGCAGATCACCTCAGGCACCTCCCCAAGGTACAGATGTACCGTCGCGACGTATTTGTATTCGCTGCCCGCGACGAGAAGAGTCGTCTCGATCGCGCGGTTCAGGTCCGCCGGCGCTTTCTCGGTCGCGTCCGGATGAGCGAACTCCTTCATGGCGCGGACAATGGTCGCCACCCGTTGAGCGCCTTCAGTGATTCTGTCGATCGCACGAGGTACCTCTTCGCGGAACAACTGAAGGTCGGCAGCGGAATCGGTATCCGAGACCCCCGCGGCGGCCAGTGCCAGCATCTCACTAAAGGCGGAACCGAGAAAATGCACGCTATCGCCAATGTACTGAATGGGCGTGTTGATCTCATGTGCGATCCCCGCGGCGAGCCGCCCGACCGCCTCGAGCTTCCGTGCCAACCCAAGTTCCACCTCCACCGCTTCACGCAAGCGCACCTGCTCGCGCAACTGCGCATTGGCGTGTTCTAGGGTCGCGGTTCGAGTTCGAAGAGCTTCTTCGAGCGTGGCGAGTTGCTGACGTAGTTCCCGCTCGCTGTGCGACTCGTCGGTCACCGACTCGATCTCCTGCTCGCGTAATTGATCAGCGCGACGTTGGATTTCTCTGAGCGAGGCCTCGTGCAGAGCACACTCGACGGCGGAAGCTAAGCGCGATAAGTTCGACTTCAGGACATAGTCCGTCGCCCCATTGCGCAGCGCCTCGACAGCACGTTCTTCGCCGATCGTGCCGGAGACGAAGATGAACGGGACGTGGGGTGCATGTGCTGAAGCAATCTCCAAGGCCCGTAATCCGTCGAACTCGGGCAAGGAGAAGTCGGAAAGAATGAGGTCGGGCTGTATCTCTTGCAGCGCCGAGGCGAACTCCCGTTCCGTTTGTACTCGATGGATGTCGCACTTGAGACCGGCGTTGGCCAGATGCCGCGCAACGATCTCCGCGTCCGTCACACTGTCCTCGACCGCTACAAGCTGCAATTGGGTTTCCGTAGTCAGGGGTCCCTTCCACGACGGATCTTGGGGCGCTGGCATCCGTTTGGCATACGGCTCGCGGTTCGTCGGCCCGGCACTGCGCCCTCGAGGCGGTGTTGCGATCGCATAGCGCAGTACTTCACTGCGTCCGGGACGCTGCTGCACCAGATTGGACCGACGACCATCGCTTCTTGCGTGACGTTCACCAATGGACGGGGCGCGGGGCTCAACCGGCGCGCCTCTAGCGACCTCGGCTCGCACTTTGGCGTCCCATGCCCTCAATATTCGTGTCCGACAAATGCGCTGCAATGGGACCACCAAGCGTTCTCCCCTACTTTGAATCGGACTGCTCGATGGGCATAACGGCGGAGGGCCTTCTTTCTTGAAAGGCTCACAACGAATGTCCACAAAATCGGAGTCTTCCCTATAGCTATTTAGCGCATTGCCCTACACAGTGAGCGCTTGAGCCTTATCGGGTGTGGAGGTAAATGAGGGCTTCGATGACCTCCGAGTGCCAGCCTCTCGGACGGATGGCGGATTGTGTAGTGAACCAGGAGACTTTTGCAGTGACCCTCGCGCAGGGGGTGCATGCGCGCGAGATCGCTAGCCCTCCTGCGTCAAGGCGGCCTCACGCGGCTATCCGAATTCCCAGCGCGACCACGCCGGGACCGAGTTCATTGAAGCGCGATGTCGCCCTTAAATTCGACATTTATCTTGAGCCCCGCAACTTGCAGCGTCATTTTCGCGGGGAATGATTCAGTACCCGCAATCGCACCGTCCGCGGTGGCTTTGGCTACCGCGTGCTCAATTTCCCGCTGCGAATTGATGCCGACTGCTTTCAGAAACTTGCGTATGCTGAGGTTTAGCGCTTCTTCATTCATTGGAGTCTCCGATGTTGCGGGGAGGTGCGACTCGCCATCAAGTTCGGCTGGATGATCTCGGCAGCAGGCCGCGCAGTTTTTGATCAGGTAGCGATTGTCCGATTAAATCCCATCGTACGCCAATGTCGTGACTAAGGGAGGTCTCCCGGGGGCGACAGCGCCAATATCAGTCTCGATGAGGTCCTACCCGAGATCAAGCGCCGCCGGTATGATTTACCGAAGTTTCGTTACGCTGAAGACCCGCTTCTGAGGGGCTACTTTGAAATGCTAACCCAGTCGCTTTGAAGGATGGCATGAATGAACAGAAGAGACGTTTTGTGCAGTACCCTGGCGCTTCTAGCTTCACCTGCGCTCGCGCAAGGAGTCCCCATCGTCGCGTTAACGGACTATGAACGTGACAGTGGCGGCCACATTGGTGTTTATGCGAAAAATCTGCGGACGGGCGCGGAAATAAGCTGGCGGGCTCACGAGCGCTTCGTCATGTGCAGTTCATTCAAAGCGTCACTTGCGGCCTGCATCCTCGCCAGCGTCGACCGCGGTCAGGCGCGCATGGACGAGTTGATCGCTTATGGCCCCGCTGACCTGATGGAATGGGCACCCGTTGCCAAGCAGAACTTGGCAAAAGGCGCTATGTCGGTGGCCGACATGTGCGAGGCCGCCGTCGAGCTCAGCGACAACACCTGTGCTAACGCCCTGCTGGCGCGCTTCGGCGGCCCGTCCGCCCTGACCGCATTTTGGCGATCCATCGGCGATACGGTGAGCCGCCTGGATCACAACGAACCGGAACTGAACCGCACGCCTCCCGGCGATCCGCACGACACCACCACACCCGCCGCCATGGCCGGCAACGTGCGGAGACTCATACTCGGGAAGGCACTGTCGCCAACCTCCCGTGAGCGCCTCACGGGCTGGATGCTGAATTGCAAGACCGGAGACAATCGGTTGCGTGCCGGCCTGCCGAAAGACTGGCGGGTCGGCGACAAGACCGGCAACAACGGCAAGGACGCCTTTGGCGATATCGCGGTGACTTGGTCAACGCGCGGTGAGCCGGTGGTGATCTGCGCGTACACCCGGGGTGGTGCGCCGACGCCTCGCCAGGTCGATGATGTCTTTGCGCAGGTCGGGCGCCATGTAGGAACGCATCTCTCCGCGGCAGTCTGAGGTGATCCAGACGCTTCTGCGCTGCAGCGACAGCCGCACTGGCAACCGCATCGGCCATTACCTGCAGGTCGTCGTGTTGAACTGGCCGCCCTGAAGCTGACGGTGAGAGGGCGTCGTATCCTCAGCGATCTCGGAGCGCAGGTGCAGGTCGACCGGCTCTCCAAATACGCCATTGAGTAAATTATTCATGTGGCCTATCGGTTGGGTCTTGATCCTGGATTGATTCCATGGGAAGCACCGTCGAAAGGAAAAGCGACTTACTCTCGCTGGCCTGCGGACGTCGGCTTGACGTTATTCTCACGCAGGAGGCTGGCCCGCAGCGTTTCGTAGATCGGTGAGTCGTGCAGCAGGGTCGGCACCAGCATGGCCGAAAAACACGCGCCCAACATGGGCAGCAGCATGTGGACGCTGCCAGTCATTTCGACGACGAGCACGATGCCGGTGAGCGGAGAGCGTACTACGCCGGTGAAAAAGGCCGCCATTCCGACCACAGCGAAGCCGACCGGTTGGATGTACAGATCCGGCAATGCCATGCGACAAACGACGCCGAAAAGGAGACCCAGTTGCGCACCGAGCACCAACATGGGCGCGAACAGGCCGCCCGGTGTGCGCACCGCGTAAGACACGGTACCGAGCGCAAAACGCAGCAGAAAAACCAACGGAACGATGGCCAATGCATCGGTGCCGCTGAGCGTGCGCTGGGTGATCGCGTCGCCGCCGCCGACCAGTGCAGGCGCGAACCAGGCCAGACTTCCGATTGCCGCGCCGACCAGCGCTGCGCGCAACGGCACTGGCCAGCGCTCGAGTCGGTTCGCGGCGGCGATGGTCGCGAGCAGCGCCCGATTGTAGAGGACAGCAACCAGGCCGGCGATCGCGCCTAACACGAAATACAGCGGCCTTACTTGAACGTCCGCATAGACCAAGGCCTCGACATGAAAGTCCGGTACGTCACCGATGAAGATGCGTGCGACCGCAATGGCAGTCGCCGAGGCGCCGAGCGCCGCAATGGCGATTCGCGTCTCGAACTGCTGCACCAGTTCTTCCAGCACAAAAATGGCGCCCGCAATCGGCGCGTTGAAAGCCGTGCCCAGGCCGGCGCCGGCGCCGGCAGCGAGCAGGACGCGGCAGTCCGACACGTTGCACCGGAAGATCTGCCCCACACGATTACCGATGCTCGCTCCCATCTGTATGCTGGGGCCCTCCCGACCGAGGGCTAGGCCCGCGCCGATCGCGAGCAATCCGCCGGCGAATTTGATCGGGAGCAGGTAAAACGGCATCTGCGGCAGATCCCCCCGCAGCACCGCTTCGACGTGGGGGACGCCGCTGCCTGCTGCGGCCGGCGCGAATCGCTGAACCAGCCGCGCTGCTACGGCAACCGCTGCCGCACAGACGACGGTGAGCAGTAGGAGACCAACAATTTGCTCGCCGTGCGCCCAGGCGATCAGCGCGTTGCGGCAAGCATCGCCGCGCTTCAATGCATTCTGAAAAAGCGCTCCGACGAGTCCGGTGCCCGCGCCGACGATGAGGGCCAACAGTGCAAGGGCGAGCAGACTGCCTGGGCCCTGCGCGCCTTTGATGTCGAGGTTAGGTCGACTGCCATCGCTGTCCCGCAGCGGTGTCGAGACCGCTTCGCTCTGTCTTACGGACGCGTGGTCGGCCCGGCAATCGGGGAATAGCGTGCTCAGCTGGTCGTACTCGCGCGAGCCGCCTCGGGATGCTTACGCAAATTGTCGGCCCACCCATTGAGGATAAAATCGGCGGCCTGCGTGTTCGTGACGCTATCGGCGACCTGTCCCCCGAACTGTTGGTCGGCCTGCGCATTCATCGCGCGGGCAAGCAGGGTGTTGGTCATGGATGCGAGCCCCGTTGCGAACGCAATGCACATCAGCCCGGCTAGATGTCGTATCGCTTGAATTCGATTCACAGACGCCTCTTTGTTGTCCATCGTGACAGCGGACAGAGCGGCCGCAATTGGTACAAGGTCCTACGGTCATAAGTCGCCCGGACAGGCATCGTTGGCCAGTTTGCGCTGGCTATCAATAGGTTGTCCGGTAACAGAACCCGAGCTCTAGTGCCGCCACTTGGCTGCGGCATGGCTGCCGCTCATATCCGGCGGCTCAGCGGCCACCGGATATAACCTGAGGTTCACTTCGTCGAACCGGGTTGACTACCAATTGGGGCGCGCCGCAAACGCTTGGACCCAAAAGGCCAATGGCAGCTTCATCCGGTCGCGTCATAGATTTCGATCCTCCTCACAGTCCCTGAGCGTGTGTTCGTGATAACCCTTGGCGGTGGCTTATGAACAAGAAATTCTGGACCATCTGATCGCGCATCAATTAAACATAGCAGCTCATTCCTGAGCAATCACAGACACGGAGGGGAAACCAACATGACTTTTACCAGTGATCTTCTGGAGACTCCTCTTGATCTGCCAAGAGCGTCTAAGTGGACGGCGACGAATGGTTACATTTATCTAAGCCTCGGCGCTCTTTTTGTTATTTGGCCAGGCGCAGTGCAGACCCTCTTCAGGGATGACGAATTCGCGGGACACGAGGAAGCGCTCTTCCGCGTGATTGGTATGACAGTCATGGTCATTGGTTGGTTGTATTTGTTTGGCGGACGCTCGGGGGGCCGACAAACCGTGGCTGCTTCTATCCTCGATCGATGGATATTGGTCCCCGTCGTGCTCGTTCCTATCGCGATGGCCGGTGTTTTTCCTCATGCGCTCCTGGCGTTTGCGCTGCTCGACGCTTCGCTCGCCCTGGGCGCTTGGATACTTCGGCGCCAATCGTGATCGGAGCGAGAAAACAATAGACCAGAAGATGGCCATGAACGGCTTGAATTGGACTCGGCCGCCCAACCAAACGCGTGGAGAATAAATGGTGGCGAGGATCATTTCCGGAGGCTGACTGGCGATTGACCGAGCGTGACATCGATGAATATGAATCGAGTATAGGCACCCTGAGGGCATTGCTCGGACCACCACTGAATCCAAAGGGATCGGCTCTCATAAAATGTATCAATCGCGAAATAATCCGCGCGAATCCGCGGTCCTATTGGGGAGTCGCTGCGTAATCGGCAGCCCGTATAAGGTGTCAATTTCCAAAGGAGCAAGCTCACATGCCGAAAATTCGACTTATCTGGAGAATCCATCCGGTCACCGTATTCCTCGCCGCCCTGACGTGCGCACCGCTCGCGAATGCCGATGACATGGCGTCGTTCGCCACCGGCGGCTACGCACGGGGCCTGCAAACCATGAGCGAGATGCACAAGATCGACATCGACGGCGACGGAACTATATCCAAGGCTGAATGGCTCGCATATCAGGAAAAGGTATTTGCGGCCTTGGACAAGAATAAGACAGGAGTCGTGGACGAAAAGGAGTTCCTGACCCCGTCCAGCGACCTGGTGACGTTTGCCACCGGCGGATACGCGCGCGGCCTGCAAACGACGGCCATGATGCACAGGATCGACACCGACGGCGACGGCACGGTCTCGCACGACGAATTCATCGCGTACCACACTAAGGTGTTCGATATGATGGATGTCAACAAGAGCGGGGTGGTGGGTCCTCAGGATTTTCTGGGAAAATAGAGGCTTCACCAAGCGCGACTACCGAACGGAGGGGGTCGCGTACTCTCTTGCAAAAAGTAGGGCTCTGTTGAAGCAGACAGCTGCAGCTTGCGGTAGGCTGCAACTATGTTGATGTTCGCAACGTCGGAAACGCTTCTTTTGTCACTCGCCGCCAGCTTTTGCCGGGTACCGGCGCTGTTGCTCTCCTCATTGACGAGTGGCAGTGCGCCCTCTAGGAACTCTGCGACGGCGGTTTCCTTTCCGGGCTTTGCTTCCAAACGAACCAACAATGCGACCTTGACCATGGACTGCTCTCCGCTGTTGCCAATCAGTAATATCCACGTCGATCGGTACCGTGCGTTGCACATGCCGCAATGCACGGTACAGGACTAGACTCTACTCCTAGCTCAATTCGCGGCAATTCCATTCAGACCCGCCGCTGCCGGAAGACTGCCGGCAGTCCCCAAATCGGTAAGAGTACCGTTGGTGGACTGAATCGCAAACATGCCGACGGCTCCGGTACCCGCATTCAGGCTGTACAGGAATTTCCCGTCCGCGCTGACGGCAATATCGATATTTGACGAACCTGCCGGATTGACCGCGAGGATCGTTCCCGGAATCGGCGTGAGCGTCCCGCCGCTGCCGATCGCAAATCCGGATATCGACTCGGAGCCTGCGTTCGACACGTAGACAAAGCGGCCGTCGGGCGTCACGACATTCCAGCAATTGGCCGAACCCAACGTCGGCACGCTGCTGCTGATCGGTGTCAGCTTGCCGTTGCTTTGCACGGAATACGAGGAAATGGCTGATGAGTTCGGCGCGCTGGAGCCGGTTTCCGAAACCAACGCCACGTCGTTCCGGGTAAATCTCGCGCTAAACGCGCCGGGGCCGACGCTCGTCGTGAGGGTGGCCTGCGACAGGGAGCCGTCGCTCAGCACTTTGAACACGTCAAGGTTGTTCGTCTTCTGTCTCGGTGACGATCAAAAACTGCCCGTCCGGGCTGAACCCGACTGAACCGGATACCACGCCGTTGCCGCTGAGAAAGCGCAGGGAATTGGGGATCCGTTCCAGCTTGCCGTCATTGAAATGAAATCCGACGACACTGCTGCTGCCGGCGGTGTTCAATACATAAACGAGGGACCCGAACTGGGCGACTGAGTTGGGTTCGCTGCCTTCGGTCGCGACGCGATCCGTCAATTCAAGTTGAGCGCCATTGACACGAAAAACCGAGACACTGCCGCTGCCGGCATTGGCGGCGAACAGCCACGCGCCGTCCGTACTCAATGTCAGTGAACCTTGCGACGCCAGCGGATCTACCGTACCACCGCTACCGCGGCCGTCCGTGCCATAGCTGCGAGGATCTTCCAGCGTGCCGTTAGGGTCGCGCTGGAAAGCAACCACCTGATTCGCATCGGCGTTGTTCGTCATGACGAACACGGCGTGTGCGTCGTGATTATTGTCATTCGCGGCGAAACTGACTCCCGACCACACGGCGCCCCCGGCGATGGCGCTCAATGCAATAGCCGTCGTGATGGACTTCATGATTTAACTCTCCTATTCCCAAAAGGTATTGATGTACATAAGAGTGCGTCCCGAGGCTGGGTCACCGGCGACGCGCCCTGAATGGCCGATTTGCGTCGACCCTCTGTTAATTCGTTGGCACGAAGCAAAAAGTTACAGTGGGACAGTTTTCCGGTGATCGGGCTACCAACGAAGCAGCCGCGGACCGAGCCACGCGCCGATGGCGGTGGGGATCAGCATACCGAGCAGGTACCAAATGGCGAGAAACGGCGCTGCCAGCTCGGGGCAATGCAGGGTATATACGAGCGCACCGATGGATCCCGCCGCGAACCCGCTCGCGGCGCCCGCCCAGCGTAGCCGCGTCGGGGCAAGGCTCCGCATGACCCAGAGGAGCCCTATCAACAGCGGGGCTGCGATGAGCGCGATCAGGAAAGGGCAAACGCCGGCCGTATGCCCAAGAATCAATCGTGCTCGATTCTGCGGCGACGCCTCCACCAAGGCCACTACCGCAAGAACCCACATCGCGATCACAGCGACGGGAATGCCCACGGGGGCCACGCCGAGCCGCAACCCCGGGCGAGCCAATCTAACAGCCAGAATAAACCCAAATACACCAAGTACCGCGCAGTAGCTCTCCCGAACCCAAAACATCGGCTGGGAGGTTTCTTGCCAAAGCGCCGGATTCAGTTTAAGTAATCCGGCCGTGAGGAGAAACGCGATCAATGCTCCACCGGCCAGCGCCGGCAGCCAGCGCCGCGACGTCAGTCTGAGATCAACCGCCTCGGCGCCGCTTGAAAGTAAGGAAACGAGATCTTCCGTTTTCATCCGATTCCCCGCATCCTCTCCGCAAGGGCCTTCAGGCCGCGATGGATCGCTACCTTTACAGCGGACTCCGACATACCCGTGCGTACAGCCGTCTCGGTCACCGATGCGCCCTCGAGCTTGACATACAAAATGGGTAGCCGTTGACGATCCGGCAGTCCACGCAACAGCTTCTCGACGTCATATTTTGCCTCGGCGGCGTCATTGGCCGTCGTGGCGAATACCTGATCGTCTTCGTCAAGGGGATCCGTGAGTACATCGCTGCGCGAACGACGGCGTAGCAAATCTACAAGCTTGTAACGGGCGATGGCCTGCACCCAGGCCGTCAGAGGTTGTTTCGGATCGTAGGTATGGCGTTTGTTGTGCACCGCCAAGAGCAATTCCTGCAGCAAATCCTCGACCTCGTCCGGCAAGCCTCTGAGCCGCCTTCGCAAATAGGATCGCAGATGCGCCGCAAGCTCGTCCAGGAAAATGCGGTAGGCCGCCGCGTCGCCGGCGAGACCAGGTAGCATAAGGCTTCGGAGGCGCTCCTCAACCAATTGCATCTGAACCTTCTAGTTACTGCGCAGGAGAGGCGCGAGTCCGTTTCAACGCCCCACAGGAGCCCGCAGAGTTGACCGACCAGCCAGCCCATTTATTGCACCCATTCTGCGCCGCCGCTCTGAAACGGGCAGCGGACTCAAAACCAGTCGGCGCGGTGCGCCCGGTCAATCCTGCGACGATCACAGCACTCGTCGCTGTAACCCATTCTTCATCTCCAACGAAATATCTAGGAGTAGCGATTGCGCGCCAGGATATGGACGCCCGTATGGGAACAGAGAATCTAACCGGGGTATTAGCGGCGATTCTCCAGCCGGTCGACGCCGGGCGGACGACGTGGCGCTATACGGTTGGAATGGCCGGAGGCGCACTTGCTGCGCTCATCCTGACGGCCGGAGTCCTCCACACGAATCCTGCGCTGCCTCATGAAGTATCCGAGTTCGCGTTTTGGGTTCGTGAACTGTATTGCGCGAGCTTGGGTGTACTCGCGGTCATTTGCGTCGCACGCTTGGGGCGTCCAGGTACTCGGCTCGGTCTCTTTATCCCATGACCTTGTTCAAACTCGCTGCCCTTCTTGCCCTACTTTGCATGAGCCTGGAGCTCGGATCGGCTGGGGATCTGCAAGCGCAATCAAGCTCTCCGCGCGGACCTGCGGTTGTGGAGCTATATACCTCTCAGGGCTGTAGCTCCTGCCCGCCGGCGGATGCATTGTTAGGCGAGCTTTCGCGGATGCCAAACGTACTCGCCCTCGCTTATCACGTCGATTATTGGGACAGCATCGGGTGGATCGACAAGTTCGCCTTACCGATGGCGCGTGAGCGTCAGCGCCGCTACGTTGAGACGCTGCGCCTGTCGTCGGCATTTACGCCTCAAGTGATCGTCGATGGGCGTAGCAGTTTCGTCGGATCGGATAAGGCTCGGATCCTGGCGGCAATGGCCGAGCCCCTGAACACGATACCGATTATCGTCGAAGTGGCTCGCGGGGAGCTCACCATCACCGTGCCTGAACGGCCGGACCAAGAGCGCTACGACGTCGACCTCATCGCTTACCTGCCGCAGGCGGCTACCAACGTTAGGCGAGGAGAGAACTCCGGAAGGACGCTCAGAGAATTTAATATTGTCAGACAATTCCGCTCGCTTGGTGTCTGGCACGGACAAGAGACTGTGTTTCACGCGCCGGTGGATTCGTTCCCGGGTGACGCCACTCGTGTCGCCGTCTTGCTGCAGCGAGCTCAACAAGGACCTATTGTTGGAAGCGCGACGGCCCTCTTGCGGTAAGCCGTTCAGCTTCATCGGCGCTCGCGCCGCTGCTTTGGCAGAACTGCTGCAAGCCATGAGCTGCGACGCTGAACTGCGTGCCATTGACGTTGACGTTGCACCGGAGGTATGCATGCCGAGCGCCGGCGGAATGGCGAGGTAGTGCGCTGGGCTGCCGGCGCCGGGCACATTGAGGGTTCCGCCCTTGATCATTGTCTGCAGCGACGGAAATATCTTCTTGTAGGCGAGATCACCCGTGGCGCCGAAGAAGACCGGTGCATCGCATTAATTGTCACTCATCAACGTGCCCTCCCCGCTCCGCCGCTTTCTCAGCGTGACCGCCAAAACCCAGGCGCAGGGCCGACAGAAGCTTCCCCTGAAATTCCGCGTTGCCTCGAGAGCTGAATCGCTCGTAGAGGGATGCGGTGAGCACCGGCGTCGGTACTCCGGTGTCGACCGCCGCCTTGATCGTCCAGCGCCCTTCGCCGGAGTCCGATACGCGGCCCGCGAATCCCTTCAACTCCGGATCGGATACCAATGCGGCCGCGGTGAGGTCGAGCAGCCAGGATGCGATCACGCTGCCCCGGCGCCACACTTCGGCGACCTGAGGCAGAGCGATCTCGTATTGATAGTACTCAGGATCGCGCAGCGGAGTCGTCTCTGCATCGACCGCGAGTCTCTGTTTGCCCGCATCGGCCGCCCGCAGCACACCGAGTCCTTCGGCGTAGGCCGCCATGATGCCGTACTCGATCCCGTTGTGAACCATCTTGACGAAGTGCCCCGCACCGCTCGGGCCGCAGTGCAGATACCCGTGCTCGGCCGTGTTATCGCCCAGCCGATCGAAATCCGGCGTGCGGGCGATGTCGCCGGGCCCGGGCGATAGGGTTTTGAAGATGGGATCGAGCTGACGCACCGGATCTCGGTCGCCGCCGATCATCATGCAGTATCCTCGCTCGAGGCCCCAAACCCCGCCGCTCGTACCTACGTCGACGTACCGCATGCCATGCACGGCCAGCATCTTCGATCGTCGGATGTCATCGACGTAATACGAGTTGCCGCCATCGATCACAGTATCTCCCGCCGCGAGCAATGCGCGGACTTGCTCAATGGTCTGATCGACCGCCGCCGCTGGAACCATCAGCCATAAGAAGCGCGGCGGGCGAAGTCTGCACGGTAGCGGCGAGCTTGCCCGCCTTGACCGCGGCCACTGCATCCGGCGTCGCGTCGAAGCCGACGCTTCCCATATCCCTGAGACCCGCCTCCTCGATCGCTCGTTCCGCGCCTAAGGCCATTTCGTCGTTCTGCGCGAATACACCTTGAATATCCTTGGTGCTCTGCAAAAATGTTATCCATCACCGTGAGGCCTTGGGTCTCGCCGCCTCGCCTCGACGCCACACCGAGTCACTCATATCTGAAGATGCTCTACAAGTATCCGCAGGCAGCTTTTCCCTACTCGCAGCTCCTTGAGGAAAACCGCAGGCGCGGCCCCGAACACACGGAGTTCGAGCTCCTGGATACGGGTTTGTTCGACGACGATCGCTACTTCGACGTGTTTGTTGAATACGCAAAAGCCGCGCCCGACGATGTACTCATGCGGATCCCAGCTCACAATCGAGGACCGGCTTCCGCCCTGCTGGCCTTACTGCCGCAACTGTGTTGCCGAAATATCTGGTCGTGGAGTCCGGGCGTGGCGAAGCCGACGCTGATCGGCCGGCCGGGCGCCGTCGAAGTCCAGCATCAGAATATGGGTAATTTCCGGCTTGATTTCCATTCCGCATCGACCCTGCTGTTTTGCGAGAACGATACCAATCCTCGCCGGCTGTTCGGCATGAATGAGGTGAGCGGCTATTTTAAGGACGCCTTTCACGAATACCTGGTGCAAGGCAAGCACGAGGCCGTGAATCCCGAACAGACCGGCACGAAAGTCGGCATGCTTTATGAATTGAAGGTTGAGTCGGGCGCCGCGGCGACGGTACGGCTGCGACTGTCCCCGGACAAGGGGGCGAAAACCATGATTCGGCCCTTCGCGGACTTCGACCCCATTTTTGACGCGCGCCGCCGGGAGGCCGACGAATTTTGCGCCGAGCTGCAACAGCGGATCATCGATCCCGACGCGAAGCTCGTGCAGCGCCAGGCGTTTGCCGGGATTATCTGGAACAAGATGTTTTACAACTACTCCGTGGAGGAGTGGCTCGAGGGTGACCCGCGGCAGCCGCCGCCTCCGCCGGAGCGCAAGCATGGACGCAATCGGGACTGGCGGCACCTATGCAGCGCCGACGTGATCTCGATGCCAGACAAGTGGGAATATCCGTGGTTCGCTGAATGGGATCTCGCCTTTCACTGCATTGCCTTTGCGGTCATCGACAGCGAGTTCGCCAAGTCGCAACTCCTACTGCTCTCGCGCGAGACATACATGCACGCCAACGGCTAGTTTCCTGCGTACGAATGGGCATTCGGGGATGTCAACCCCCCGGTGCTCGCGGCGGCTGCATGGCGTGGGTTCCAAATCGACCGCAAGGAACGACAAGAATCAAACCCCGCATACCCTGGCGATCTCGAATTCTTGAAGCGCGTGTTCAACGAGCCCTTCGGACGTCATCCCCGCGTTACTGATTCTCAACGGTTCGCCATCCCCTGTAACCCCCTCATCTCCCCGTCGCTGGCAGTAGAAGCGCGACCGACTTCCACCGTTTGCTGCAGCTTCACCCCAGCGCGAGTCGACTCTGGGTGGCGGCGGGATCAATCTCCGCGGCATGCGTGGGATGAGTATGGGCGCTGATCAGCCGCTCAAATTCCTTCGCCGGCAGTGCTGCGCTGAAATGAAATCCCTGGTACTGATCGCAACCCATCTGCTGCAGCAGTGCGAGCTGGTCTCCCGTTTCAACGCCCTCAGCGACCACTTTCAGATTCAAACTGTGAGCGAGGGAGACCATGGCGCGCACGATGGAGGCATCCTGCGGGCGGCTGGTCATCTCTTTCACAAATGAGCGGTCGATCTTGAGCTTGTCGATCGGGAAGCGCCGCAGATAGCTCATGCTGGAATACCCGGTTCCGAAATCATCCACCGAGACCAGCACGCCCAAACGGCTTAGGCTCTCCAGTATGTAGATCGATTCCTCCGCATTCCTCATCACCGCGGTCTCGGTCAGTTCCACCTCGAGAAACCGCGGCTCGAGCTCCGCGGTCACCAGGGCGCTCCGGACCATTTCGAGAAGACTTCCCAGTCGAAATTGCGATGGCGAGAGATTCACCGCGACACGCAGTGGACGGTCTGCGTGCCGCTGCCAGAGTTTTGCCTGCCGGCAGGCTTCGCCTAGGACCCACTCTCCAATCGCGTCGAGTAACCCACACTCCTCGGCAACGAGAATGAAATCCCCCGGCAGCAGCAGCCCGCGCTCGGGATGTTGCCAGCGGATCAGGGCTTCCGCGCTATGCACCCGGCCGGAAGCCGCGTCGACCTTAGGTTGATAGTGCAGCTCAAATTGCCCGGCAGCGAGTGCCGCGTGCAATTCGCTCTCCAATTTGATCCGATCGCGTGTGGAGGTGCTCGTTGCAGTGGCAAAGCACTGGTAGGTGCCATGCGCGCTCTGCTTGGCGCTGTACATGGCCGCATCGGCGCGCGCGAGCAGCATCTCGACGGTGCCCCCGTCGCTGGGATAAAAGGCGATGCCGATGCTTGCGGAAGTTCGCACGTCGACTCCCTCTAAGCAGATCGGCGGTTTCAGAACCTCAATCACCCGGGTGGCGATCGCGGGAACTTGATCCCGGTTCTTTATCGATGCCATCACGATCACGAATTCATCGCCCCCAAGACGCACTAGTGTGTCCAAGCTGCGCATGACGCCCTTCAGGCGCTGCGCGACCTCTTTCAGCAGCTCATCGCCTGCGCGGTGCCCCAAGGAGTCGTTGATCACCTTGAAGCGATCGAGATCGAGCAGAAGTACGGCAAATTCGTGTTGTTCACGGGTGGCGTGAGCGATTGCTTGTTCGAGCCGGTCGTGCAGAATGGCCCGATTGGGGAGCCCGGTCAGCACATCGTGGGTCGCGAGCTGCTGCAATTGATGGTTCGCCGCCTCCAGCCCCTTGGTGCGCGCCGCGATGACGTGCTCCAGATCCTCCACATGGCGCCGGAGCATCCGTTCATTGTGCCATTTGCAAGACAAGGCACTTGCCGCCTGCTGCACCTCGATCGATTCGAACGGCTTCTTCAGGACCAGGAGCTTATCGGAAGGACCGAGCCGGGAGCGCAGCTCCGCACACCCGTACTCCGTATAGGCCGAGCAGATGACGACTTGTACATCCGGATCGACCTTCCACAGCTCTTCAATCGTCTTTAAGCCATCCCAGCCCGGCGGCATGCGCATGTCAATGAAGGCGACGGCAAAGGGACGGCCTTCAACCCGTGCCCGTCGAGCGAGCTCCACACCCGCTTCACCCTGAAGCGCACTGTGGAGCTCAAAGCGCGCGTCCTCGATCTGCGGGAGCGCCTCCCCTAGCAATAGCGCCTCCTCTGCCGCGAGTGCTGTGGCCGCGTTGAGATCCCGGCTCAGAATCTTCTTGAAGTCGTCGTGGATGGCCGGGTTGTCATCTATCGTGAGTACCCGAAGAATCAGAGGTTCACCGAAGGGGGTCATGGTGAGTCTTTCCCGGGAGTAATTGGTAGTTCGAGCGTAAAGGTGGCTCCGCATCCAGCGCCATCGCTGGCGACCCGTAGTGAGCCTTTGAGCTCCTGAGCGGCGAGCGCTGCGCTATGCAGTCCAAACCCATGGCCGCCGGTGCGAGTGGTGAACCCGTGGCTGAAGATTCGAGACAGATTCTCGCTTGGGATTCCCACGCCGTTGTCGACCACAGCGACCGCGACCCCGAGTGCACATCGTGTGACCCGAATCCAAATGCGTTTATCGCTGCGTTCCGAGTCGTCGCAGGCATATTTGGCGTTGCGGATGAGATTCACCATAATCTGCAGCACCCGGTGTTTATCCACCGTGACGGCGGGCACCTCCTCAAATTCGCACGCGAGCGTGACCCCATGGCGGGAGAACGCTTCCGCATTCAGCCGCACACTGTCGTTTACCAAATCCGCGACAGCCACACTCTCCATGACACCGCCATGGGTCGCATAGCTCTGCTGCATCCTGACAATGTCCTTGATGTGCTCGACACTCTTAACCAGCGATGCCAATTCCTTAAGTGCGGCCTCGCGATCGGCTAGGAGCTGCGAAGAGAGCTGTGCAAGGTAAGTGGGCAGTCGTTTTCCTCGCTCGTCAGTCGTAATGAAGGATCCGAGTTGATCGCCTTGTTCTTCAAGCATCGCGGCGACTCGGGCGAGTCCGGAGGCCTTGGACGCCTTGATCCGCTCATCGAGTAGGTTCGCGGACACGTTGACGCTGTTCAAGACATTGCCGACGTTGTGGAGCACACTGCCGGCCACTTCAGCCATTCCCGCCTGACGGGAGGCACGCACCAGGGCTTGATGAGCCTGCTGCAACTCGGCCTGTGCTCTCAGAAGCCGCGCGCGCATGAACTGGAACCAAGCCGCGGCCGCGGCCAGCAACAGCGCGGCAACCACTCCTCCGAACAGCAACGCGCGCAAGCGCAGTGCAGCATCCGAGGAGGTGTGCAGGATCGTCGCGGCGAGATTGATTATCTCCGTCTGCAATGTCTTGGTGTTGTCCACCGCGAACTCGTGCGCGCGCTCCGCCGCGGCATAGTACCCACGGCCTTCGGCCGAGAACGTGGTTTCTGCGCTAACGGAATTCACGTAGGGCTTGCCCGTGAAAGAGACCACCGGATCGATCACCTGACGGTATTGGTGCCACTGCTGGAGCGCCCGGGCGAGCTGCTGCGAGTCGTTTCCAGAGTCGGCAAGCTGCTCAAAATCCTTATCGAATCGCCTGACGTTGTTCTGCAGATCCGCGAGCGCTTGGCTGGAATCGGCGCGAGCCTCGAGACGGTCGCACAGTGCGCTGAGCAGACCAGAGATCTCCTCGGGGTAGCTTTCCAGAGTGCTCGCGGCCTGCAGTGCATTGACGCTCGAACGGATGTGCGTGACGAGCCGATAGCCGGAGAGCAGCACCAGGCCCATCGCGAGAGTTAGCGCGATGCCGATGACGACCGTGACCAGCTGGCCGCGACGCTCGCTCCTTGAGCGACTCATGTGAAGCTTGTCCGGCTTTCCTTGAGCGGCTCGAAGCGCACCATGGCTTGATCGCGAAGTACCCTCCACGAGCGGCTTCAATACCGGGATGGGCGCGTGAACGCCTGCAGCCGGCGCGCAGATGGGGCTTGGCGCGGCGGTATGCTGCCGCAACGGCTCAGCACTCACCGCTTCCTCCTGTTTCTTCGTAACGCTGTGGTCGGTACTGATCCATCGACCGTAAGATCCATAAGGCCGCAATTGGCTTGCGCCATGTTATGGTATGGATCACTATTTGAGCTGCGAACCCGGATCACGTTTTCTAGAACGTGCTGTGACGCAGATCCCATTCCGCTTCCTGACGGCGCAAGCAAGCGCAATTGGCGTATGCGCTCGACGGCAAGAGCGGCAAAGTGGCGGTCGGCCTTGTGTTCGCCATATGCGTATTGCCGTGGCGGATGTACTCGGCGAACCTCGATCTCGATGCGGGATTCGGACGGATTCGGTTCCGCTGCTGCCATGATGAAATACTAGGAATGCACTGCAGCCAGTGGACGTGCGGCGCGTCTGGCGCGCCATATGCCGCCCACGTAGATCGCCACTCCAACGGCTAGCATCGCCGCGGTCATGCCGACTATCTTGACGATCGCGAGCACCTTGTTCGGCTCATCGGGACGTGGCACGACCGCGAGGATGATCGCCCCGAACGTAGTCCCGAGGCCAATCAGCGCGGTGAACACTATCGTGCAACGGCCCCCAGGGATCCGTAGCTCTCCAGCCGCCCGTTCGCCACCGGACAGGCGGATCGCGGCGGTGAACAGGAACAGGTACGGCAACATCAGGCCGATGACCATCAAACTCACGAGAACATTGTAGGCCCCTTTGACGCTGGTGCCCGCCTGCCCCATTACTGCAAAGACCATCGCGATCACAGCCTGCACGATCAGGGCATTCGCCGGTGATCCGTAGCGAGGATGCAGCCGGCCGAAGCTCCTCGGCAGGAAATGATCGAGTCCAGCGACGAACGGGATGCGCGCAACCGAGCCGAGCCAGGCGCCCGCACTGCCGAGGCAGGTAATGACGATCAACACGGCGGCGAGGGGCGTCAACCACGCGAGCCCAAGGCGCCCGCCGACCCCGTCCACCGCCTGCATCACGCCATACATCGCGCTGGTCTGCTGCCATGGCACCGACACGAGTACCGCCAGCGTACCGATGATGTAGATCGCGATGATCAGCGGTGCCGCGCGCAGCAGCGCACGCGGCACCGTACGGCGCGGATCCTGGATCTCCCCGCCCATGAACGAGGCTGATTCCGGGCCGGTCATCGCAAAGGCGATCGAGGCCCAGAAAATCAGATCACTAAGCCCGAGGCCCGGCCGAAGCGAGGCCGCATCGATGGTCGTCGCAGCGCCGAACCGGCACCATGCGATTACGCCCAGTCCGACCAGTAGCAGCAGGGAGGCGACGCGCGCGATGGCGCCCGCGTTGCTGAGCCACTTGCTGACGCCGAGCCCGTAGACGTTCAGTACGGTCGCAAACCCGAGGCCCAGGACCGCGAAACCGATGAACCATGCCGGTGAGGCGGCAAGCGCGTGGGTTCCGCCACCGCGGATCCACAGAGCGCTGCCCGCTGCGAAATACAGCATCCCGGCAAAGTACGGCAGATTGCTGGTCCAATAGGTCCAGCCGGTCAGGAAGCCGGCAAACGGTCCGAACGCCCGCTTGCTCCAGACGTACATCCCGCCCTCGTCCGGGTAGCGCGCCGCGAGCGCCACCGTACACACCGAGACCGGCAGGAACATCGCGAACGCGGCAATGATCCAGATGACGATCGAACTCGGCCCTGCCGCCGCCGCCGCCGCAACCCATTGCAGGCTGCTGCACGCGGTCACGAAATACAAGACCACGTCGCCGAGTCCGAGCGGTCGAGTGAGGTGGATATCGGTTGTATTGCCGCTCATTCGCCGCTCGCACTGTGCATGTAAGCCCTCTCATTCATCGTCTATCCGCGTGCACCCACCCGACGCGTCGCGCGAACGGGATCACCATCGGGACGATCACCGGGCCGAATCGCTATTTATTGTCCCCGAACCGATACGAGAACCGCAATCCGAGCGTGCGCGGGCGGTTAACGGTGTTCGCCTTGACCCACTCGGTATAGCTCGATGAGAGTATCGCCCGGGTGTCGGTCAGATTCTCGCCATACAGCTGCGCCGTCCACGGACCCTTGGCGACGCCCAGCGATGCATCATAGGTGGTAAAGCCCGGGTCGTAGAAGGCAACGGACTGCCCCTGCAGCGTCTGACTGATCTGGTCCGTCGTCGAATACGATCCGCCCTGGTGGCTGGCTGCCACCTGCCAGAACGCCTTGTATTCGGCGAGTGGAAACTCGTCCCGGATACGGATATTCCCCATGAAGGGCGGCGATTGCGCGAGCGGCGAACCCAGGGCTCCGAAGGGGTTCAGGATGTTGATCGGCTGCCCGGTGGCCGGGTTGACCAGTGATAAGGTCTTCACGACCTCACTGCTGTTCCATGCCCCCGAAGCGGTGACGGTGAGCCCCTGCGTCACGCGGGTTACCAGCGATGTCTCTGCACCGCGTACCCGATAGTTGGGCCCATTGGTCGTAAACGCGAGTCCGCCGGTTACGCCCGGGTCGAAGATGGAAATCTGCGTGTTTTGCCAATCCTCCTGGTAAACCGCACCATTCCACTGCACGCGGTGACCGAGCCACTCGGTCTTCCAGCCAAGCTCGTTGTTGATCAAGGTATCAGGCGCATACGCGAGCGGCGGTTTGAACAGTCCGTAGAGCGGGGAGTTCGTCTGGATGAAAGCCGACGCGCGGTTGAAACCCCCAGGCCGGAACCCCTGCGACCAGGTGTAGTACATCATGGCATCGTCGGTGACATGCCAGGTGAGATTCGCACGACTCCTGAATCCACTGTAGACCTTGTCGAGATTCTGGGCATTCAGGTTGTAGCCAAAGGACTCCGGCAGCGTACAGGGGCTCGATGGCACGATACCGTCGTTAGGACCGTCAATCTCACAGCCGAAGCTGCCAATGTCAGAACCCGATTCGAAGTTCTCGATCCGGTAGTAGCGCGTGCCGAGCGTGAGGGTCACGGCCTTCGGGATCAAGTCAATGTCAACTGAAGCAAACGCGGCCTTTTGCTTGTAGCCCCGGGTAATGTCGTCAAAGAACGTGTCGCCGGACGGCCGCACGCCGGGATTATTAGACGTGGCGCCCGGCGGAGGCGCTACGGGCACAAAGATCGGACTCGTGCCGTAAAACCAGTCCGCCTGCTCGTGAATCGTGTAGTCCTCCCAGTAGAGTCCGCTGATCGCGCGAACCCGCCAGTCATCCGGCGTGCTAAGGCGCATTTCATGAGTCTGGTGGGTGCTCTTCTGGTGGTCGGTCCAATACTCGCTCGGGGAGTAGCAGTATCCGGGGGAATTCGTCGTCGGCAGGATCTTATTCGCCGCCGAGTTAAAGACAAAAGGGTATCCCGGATACTTGCACTGGTAGTAGCCCGCGTAGCTGCCCCGCGAGTAGTTCGTATAGTCCTGAACCTGGGTCACATTGCGGTCGAGGAAGCCGCCGGTGTAGACAAATTTGAGCTGGCTGATACGGCCGGTGACCGTCAACTGCGTATCCTCGAAACTATCGTGGTTGTACGACGGGTTATACAACTGCACGGACAAGTCGGGCAACGGATGTCCCACCCCATCGTATTGTTCCTCCCAAAATACGCCGTCCGCATCCAGGCTCTGGTAGGTTTGCCCGATCAGCGCGCTCCAGTCGTCGTTGATCTGCCACAGCCCGGACACGCGCATCCCTTTGTAGACGACCGGATTGAATCCGTTGGCCACCTGGGAGGCGTTATTGACCGATCCGCTGTTCGGAGGCACCACGCCGCCGAAGTAATTAGTGACGACCCGATCGCTGGGCTCCCGCGAGAATGTGCCCGGAATGTTGTTGATGTAACCACCGCGCGATTCATCGTAGATCACGCCACGCAGCGCAAGGGTGTTCTCGATCACCGGGATGTTGATCATGGCATCGACATTGGAACTGGGATCGCCGTGGGCCGTGGTCGCGTAGCCGGCGTTGACGCTTCCCTCCGTGACGTCGATCTTGGGCTTGTTGGTGATGTATCGCACCACGCCCGCCTGGGCGCCGGCGCCGAACAGCGTCCCCTGGGGCCCCTCGAGCACCTCGATCCGCTCGAGGTCCGCGGCATAGACGTCGAGGTTTCGGTCCGGCAGCTGCGCGGACTGCTCATCGAGATAGACCGCGACGTTGGGAAAGCTTCCGATTCCGCCGGAACCCGGAACCAGGCCGGTGCCGGTCGCGAGTCCGCGCATGTAGATATTGTTCTGCCCCGGGCCGCTGCCCGCGGAGGTCACGTTCGGCAGGTACTTGACGAAGTCGTCGAACGTCGTCACGTTCAGCTGCGTCAGCAATTCATTGGTCAGCACCTGCAGCGTAATGGGCACGTCCTGCGTACTCTGCGTGCGTCGTTGTGCCGTGACGGTAATCTCGCTGATCTCAGTCGAGGCCGACGGCATTTTACTCGCGTCGTCCGCGTATGCGCCCGCTGCATGCGAACTCAGAATGGCCAAAATCGCATTGGACAGGCGCAGGGTTGCTTTCAAGTTACTTTCCCCGGAAGTATCGATCTTCTTGTATTTCCGAATCGACATCAAAATCTGAAGACGCGCCGCCAATGTGGCGCGCGTCCGAGCCCATGTCAGTGGATCAGCCGGCGACGAATTCGCGCGATGATTGTGCCGGTTCCACAGCCATTTGGCGGTTGCGCGCCGCGACGGTGCCCGCCTCCGGCGGATCGATGCAGGCAGCGACCGGAATCCTCTTCCGAATGAGCTCCTGGAACTGGCGTACGCGGGCTTCTTTGCGCGATAGAGGCCCGGTGTGGTAGCTGCGTGAGCCGAGTCCGTGCTGCACACCCTCTACCAGCTCCACATCCTCAAACGTGATCTGTCGGTTGATCCGTATATTGAGATAGCGCGCGGCGCGCATCTCGCGCCGGCTGTCTGCCAGCACAAAGCTACGCGAACGGCTCATGCTGCGGCCCGGGCTGACGGGCAGATACTGGAAAAAATCGATCTGATCCGGGTAGATATCGAATGCCAGGTTCGGGAACATGCTGTAGTAAAGCCAGGAACGCTTGCGCTCCGCCGGCAGATGCGCAACGTCCGGCAGCAGCTTCTGGTAATGCCGTTCACTCCAATTGGTCGATATCTGATCGCGCAGCGGACCCCCGCCCCGGGAAACACCGAGGGGCTGAACCTCCAGCGTGTAGGTGGTTCCGTAGAGCCTCTGCAGGCCGGGGTGGCCGATCGGCACATGATAGGCCTCAGTATTGTTGTCGACTGCAACCTTCCAGTCGGCCCGGATATCGGTCGTGCTGGCAGCACCGAACGGCTCCATCTCCTCCGTTCTGTATAGCGCCAGCGCATCGCGGAAGGGCGCCAGTTGCTCGGCAACCCGCGGGCCGCCATCGTCGGCGAACCGGATGAATACGAACCCCAGGAACACATCCAATTCGATCGGCACGAGGCCAAGCTTCGATTTGTCGATGCCGTCGAATTCCTGCTCCCCCGGGACCGCCATCAGCCGCCCCTTCAGCGAATAGGTAAAGCCATGGTACCGACAACGGATCAGGCCGTCACAACGTCCCGCCGGCCCGCCCAGAAGACGGAAGGCGCGGTGGCGACAGACGTTGTGGAATGCTTGTAATTTCCCGTCATTGTCGCGCAGCACGATGGCGCTTTCGCCGAGCAAGTCAAAGCGCAGGTAATCGCCCGGCTGCCTGAGTTCACTGACATGGCCAACGATCTGCCAGGTGCGCATGAAGATCGCTTCCTTTTCGAGCGCCAAGAATTCCGCGTTGTTGTATGTCCACGCCGGCAAGGTCGTCCAGGTCATGTGCAGCAATTCCTCGCTTCTCGGTCGGGTCATCATGCGTTGTCATCCCCGTTTTTTGACGGAGAGCTGAAAACCATTTGTGCCGCGATTCGGCCACACTCCGATAGTGCGCGATATTAATTGATAAATCAATTAAAATGGTGCGATCCTCAATCTTATGAAATCCGGGGACTACAATGTTTGGGTGCAGAAGGTCGAACGCGTACTTCCGGAGATCGTGTTGTGCACTTCCCGGAGTCACCGTAAAAGCTCTGCGCGGCAAGCATGGCTAACAACGAACTGCCCGCTACCTTCGACGCGCACCACTCGCCAACTCTTAGACGGGGCAGCATGTCGATCGCGACAGCGACAGCGTTTGCCCTGGCGGCCTTACAGGTCGGACCAGGTCTCGCCTATAGCGCCGCATATGTTCAAGGTGTCGCTGGCAGCGGGTCGTGGATTTCGCTCCTTGGCGCACTTCTACTCAGCCTTTCGATCGCAGTTGCATTGATACCTTACGCTCGTCGCTATGTCGTCAGCGGATCCCTCGTATCGTATGCTCACATCGCGTTTGGGCGGCGTGGGCGGCTCGTCGTTGGGTCGAGCCTCTTGGTCGGCTATTTGGGAGCACTCGGCGCGACATCGACCGTCGCAGTGCTATTCGGAACCGGCACTGTGGTCGATCTTGGATTTGATATCGGCCATTCACAAACGCTGCAGTTCGTCATGGTCGCGGCAATCATCGGCGTAGCCGCCACTTTAGCGTACCGTGGTATCGACACCTCAGTGCGCGTGAGCGTCACGCTCGCGTTCGCCTGCATCCCGGTCGTTCTTGGTGTGCTCGCGACGGCGTTGCTTCGTCACGGCGTTCATGCCGGCGGCCAATTCCAATTCACGCACCTCTCCTGGTGGTCCATCGTCAGCGGTATTACGGTCAGTTTCGGCTTCTACGTAGGCTTTGACGGTGTGACGGCCCTGGCCGAGGAGACCAAGGACCCGCTGGAGAGCGTGCCCGTGATCCTCATTACCAGTGTGGGCATTTTCGGGCTCTGCATCGTTGGCGGGTGCCTGCTGGAAGCGCCGCTGGTCCGAGATCATGCGATCGATTTGGAGAGCGGTGTTTCACCACTTGCAATTATCGCCCGTCAGGGCTATTGGCCGGCACTCGGCACGCTCGGCGACGCGCTGATAACACTGGCAAGTACGGCAGCCACCATCGCGTTCGCCAACTACGGCGCGCGTGTGGCGGCGACGGCTGCGATCGATGGGCTTCTGCCGCTGTGGATAAGCGCAATTCATCCGCACTTCAGGTCGCCGCACCGCGCGGTCGTCGTACAGGGATGTCTGTGCACTTTATTATGCGTCATGATTGGTGCCGTCTTTCGCGCGTCACCCATGGAATTGACAACTTATGTATCAAATATGATGGTATTCATGTGGCTCGTCCCCTACATCGTTGTGTGCGTCGGTACCGTGGCGATCGCGCGTCGGGAAGCCGTGTTCCCTGGTTTCGTATGTTGCGGGCTTCTCGGCGCCATTTCGTGTCTGGGGCTGCTCATATCGTCGCTTAACCTTCCACATTCCGACCCAAACTGGCGACTTGCCATGCTCAGCTATTCTCTAGTGGCGGTATGCGGCATTTTTTGCTGGCGGGTGAGTGTCGGTCGGGATGTCATGCGGGATCTGAATAGACCCAGCGAGAGTGATGGCAAGTGCCCGAGCAATCGCACGACCGATGCCGCGTGATGCGCCCGTCGCAAGGGCTGTCATGCGCACCGAGTCGCTCATGTGCATGACGAATTGCCACGGCTACTCCGGCCGTATTTGCGGAAATAGCTTCCACGCTTCTTCCGCTTTGAGCCAGGGCTGCGAGGGATAGTCGGTGATGGTCAATCCACCATCGACGATCAGCGTCTGCCCGGTCACGAAGCTTGCATCAGATGAGGCCAGAAACACCACGGCGCGGGCGATCTCATCCGGAACACCCATGCGACCGAACAGCGAGGCGGCGCGATCCACTTCTTCATGTCCGGTGGCCACGTCGGTGGCGATCCAGCCCGGGGAGACACCGTTGGCGCGGATGCGATGCGGCGCCCCTTGGACCGCCAGCGCCCGAGTCAGCGCCTCCACGGCCGCCTTGGCAATGCCGTACGTGCCCCAGCTGCCATGCACGGCCGCGGTGGAGGAGATGTTGACGATCGAGCCGCCGCCGCCCGCGCGCAGCAGCGGCAGGGCATGGGCAGCCACGTGATACGCGGCGTCGAAATTGATGCGCATCACTTTGCGCAACCGCTCGCCCGGCCCGTCCTCGGTGCGCACGTCCGAATCGCGGGTGCTCGAGCCCGCATTGTTCACCACCACGTCGAGGCCGCCGAAGCGCACGGCGACGGCGCTGATGAGCTCGGCAGCCTGAGCCTCCTCGCCCAGGCTGGCGGCGATGAACGCCGCTTCGGCGCCGGCCGCCTGCAACTCGGCCAGTACGCGCGCGCCTTTCGCCGGGTCGCGACCTGTGATGGCCACCCGGGCGCCTTCCGCAGCGGCGCGCAGCGCGATCGCCCGGCCGATTCCGGAGTTGCCGCCGGTCACAAGAATGATTTTTCCCTGCAGTTTCATTGCTGGACCCTTGCCATAACGAGATTGGGTAATTGATCAGTTTGCAAAGTAATAGCCCGCGGTCGTGCCGCCGTCTATCGAGTACACCATGCCATTCGAATAACTGGCAGCATCGGAAGTCAGATGCAGAATCGCGTTCGCGACCTCGTGGGGCTTACCAAAGCGGCCGAGCGGTACGTTACTTCGATAAAAGGTGCGCTCGGCTTCCGAATAGCTCGCCATGGCTTCATCGGACATCGGTGTTTCAACCATTCCGGGACAGATGACGTTCGAACGCACACCTTGCGGACCGTGATCGAGCGCCATAGTACGCACCAATCCAATGACCCCGTGCTTGGATGCGCAATAGGCCGCATACCCGGGGGCACCTTGAACGCCGGCGTCCGACGAAATTGCGGTAAACGTGCCTTTGCTTTTCAAGAGGTGTGGCATGGTGAATCGCGCCGTATAGAAAACACCATCGAGATTGACGCGCATCAAACGCGACCATTGCTCCTCGGTGGTGTGGATAACGCTGCCGGAAAAGGCCATCCCGGCGCTCGCAACCACTGTGTCCAACCGCCCGGTAATTGCGACGAGTTTGGCCACGGCAGCCTCGACTTGCCGAGGCTCGGCGATGTCGGCGGGCAGTGGGATTCCGTCTCCGCCCATCTCGCGAAGGATGACCGCAAGCTCCTCTGCCTTTTCGCGCCGGCGTCCGAGCAGACCGACTACAGCCCCGCGCTTGGCCAGCGCGCAGGCGGCCGCCCAGCCGATTCCTGAAGTTGCACCCGTGACTAATGCGCATTCGCGATCCATTTCATCTCTCCTTAACTTATGACCCACTTGTACGACCGCCGCGATTTCTGGTCATTCAGTCCCGGTACATGGCGGTGATGCCAATGGTCCGGGGCCGGAACGTGAAATCATTCTGCTGCGGGGTCGGCGGACCCGCCGGATTGTTGTAATCATTGACTCCAAGCGCGTAGTTCAGCACCGGGTGTAAGTCGAACAAGTTGTCGACGAACGTCGATACCTGCCAGCCGCCGAGCTTGATTCCAGCCCGGATCGACGTGAAACTCGTCGAGGGCAGTGTGTAAACGTACTGATTGTACTGTGTCGCGTTACGTGGATCCTGCACCGACGCGAGCCACGGATTGCGGCTCGAATACTCCCAGTCGGCGCGCACGAACGCCTCGCGGTCCGCAATATGGAACGCATACTGGGGGCCAACCGCGACAACCCACGGCGCATTCGTGCCGGGACTGAAGTCGATCGCCGCGACACCCGAAATGGCGTCGCCCGCCTGCGCAACCGAGGTGCTCTTCGTATAGCGCGCGTCCGTGTACCCGGCGGACGTCTCGAGGGACCAGCCGCCGCCGATGGCCAGGTCGGCCTGCAGGTCAAAGCCCTTCGCAACGGCGGTGCCGAGGTTCGTCGTGTATTGAAACGAGCATCCGTTCGTCGGCCCCGGATCGTAGACGTTCTGTTGCAGGCCGCTCCATTGGACGTAGTACACGCTGGCTGCGAGCCGGACCCGGTTATCGAAGTTGGACTTCGAGCCGATCTCATAGCTCTGGGTCGTATCTGAATCATACGTCGACGGCGTAACGCCGCATGTTGCGACCGGAAGCGGCGCGTTGACGCCGCCCGGCCGGAACCCCTTGGCGTAGTTTGCATACAGCATGTTATTCGGGTCCGCCTGAAACGACAGGTTCAGCCGCGGCGTGAAATAGTTCTGATGATAGGCGCCGCTGAAGGTTCCGACCCCGCTGTTTTCGAGGCCATTCCCATAGTGAGACAGATCGAAGTTCATGTCGGCAAAGCGGCCGCCGGCGGTCAGTTTCCACCGGTCCGTCAGACTGTAGCTCACCTCGCCGAACTCGGCGAGCTGCCGGTCATGACTGATATTGCGGTTGTAGTAGATATCGCAATTCGGCAGGCCGGTGCCCGGGTTGCCGACGCCATTGCAATAATAGTTGTAGGCGACCTTGGGAAGGTTGGCCGGATTCTGCTGCGCATTCTGGAACAGCGAATAGTTGAGCGGGCTGCTGCCATAGAGCGCCGTCCAGAACGGAACGATCTGCGCATCGTAGAGCTGCTCGATGCTGAGCTCGCGTGACAGCGACCAGAATGCGCCGACCGTCCACGTCCAGGCGCTCGACGGGTCGTTGGACTGCAGGCGCACTTCCTGCGTGATATTGCGCTGCTGGTTCGTGATCGTGTTTGGAGTCGAGTAGTTCGCGAATCCAGCCGGCAGGTGGAGGCCGTTGCCGTCGATCAGCGGATACCAGGAACAGGGCGGCACCGGAGTCGTCGAGGCCGAACCGCACGAGGGCGCACCGCCCGGACCCGCGCCGACCCACCCCTGGCTCTGGTAGAACGCGACGTCGTACACCGTGCCCTGATACGCATCCTGCTCGTTGCGATGGTAATAGGACGTATCCGATATCAGCGTCGAATGCTCAAAATCCACCTCGACCTTGAGCGCGGGCAGATAGTATTGGTCCGGAATCGGGATCAATTCCGGCGTCGCATTGTTGAAGCGCCCCGCCGCGGGGTCCGAGTAGGCCGGCCAGTACGTGCCCAGGTCATTCTGGCGCTTATCCTGGTACATCAGGCTCGGCGTGATCTTCACATTGCCCGCAGGCTGATACAGGAACGCCAGCCGCACGGCGACCGTGTTGGCGTAATTCGCATCCCGCTCGGTCACGGCATCCGTCGTGTCGTTGACACGGTTGATCCAGCCGCCGTCATAGCGATACCAGACACTCGCGCGAAATCCCAGCACATCATCGATGATCGGGCCGCCATGCGCGATGCCCCCCTCGTAACTGGGCTCGCCATACTGCGTGAACGACAGTTCGGTGCGCGCATAGGTCGAATCACTGGTCACGCTCGGCTGAGTCATGATGTAGCGGACCGTGCCGCCTTCGGAGCCCGAACCGAACAAGGTGCCCTGCGGCCCGCGCAGGATCTCGACCCGGTCCAGGTCGAAGGTCTTCGGCAGCGTGTCGTCGGGGTTGTAGCCGATCCCACGCATCTGGATCGGTGTGTCGTCGATGTAGATGCCGGTCGTCCCGGCGCCGCCGGAGGAGGAGATACCGCGGATCGATATCGCGTTGGTGCCGGCGGTATCGATGGACACGCCCGGCGTGAAGCGCACGAGCTCGGTGAAATCCCGGATTCCCTTCTGGTCCATCGTGTCCTGGCTCAGTGCCGTGACGCTGACGGGCACCTTGTCGATGTTCTCCTCGCGCCGGGTCGCGGTGACGACGATTTCGGCCAAGGCTCCGGCCGCGCTCGTGGTAGCGGCACTGTTATCAGTGCCGGTCAGTGCCCAGGCGGATGTCGCGGCGATGAGCGGTAGTCCGATCGATGCGTAAATCGCAAAACCACGCGCGCGTGACCGCCGGGGAAATACTGACGAGACTTTCATGGTTCAACTCCGAGATTGCTGGGTTCCGTCATCGAATTCGAATTCCCGCCGTTAATGCCCGGTGAGAAGCGTCGTGGCGCAATGGGCGGCCAACAGCTTGCTTTCCAGAATCTCGGGGTGTCGTAGCGGACCGTAATTCCGGTCTCTTTTCGAATTTCGCGATCGTCTTTGGTCCGATGTAGCCGATCCACGAGTAGACGTTGAGCACCTTCTCTGCATCGAACCGGCCCGGCGGCTCATGGTTCCACACGCGGCGAGCGCAAGAGCGCGAAGTGCGCGAAGTGCGCGAAGAGCGCGAAGAGCGCGAAGAGCGCGAGCGAGGCTGCGATGCCCAATCGGTGCTTCACCGCTTACCCTCCGGCTTTTCGTCGGCCGGCCGCCGCGCCCGGTAGTGTGCCGGTCGAAGCTCGCCGCGCCGAAGCACCAGCGCGAGCTGGCGCCAGTTGGCAACGAAGTGCTGCGCGCGGCTCTCGCCGAGTCGGCTGAGAATCGTCGGATACCATTCGCCTTCGATGGCGTCGCTCTCGCGCACGGCGAGGTCGCGGTACCATTCGTTCCGATCCCGCAGCTCAACATCGACGAAGCCGGCCGACGCCAGCATCCGGCCGGTTTCCTGCAGCGTTGAGAGGTTGTACGCGAGCCCTTCGAGCCGGAAGTATTCGAGCATCTCCGCCGAATAGGCCCCGGTTCCGCCGCGCAGCCAATCGCTCGCGATGAACCACCCGCCCGGCTTCAGCACGCGCCGGACCTCGGCAAACACCGTGGGCTTGTCCGGGATGTGCACGAGGGAGTCCTTCGTGAATACTACGTCAAACGTGGCGCTGCCGAACGGCAGCGGTCCCTCGGTGACGACGCGCAGGTCGATGCGCGGGCCCAATCCGGCTGCGGCGACGCGCTCCGTGCCGCGGGCCACGAGCTGCGGCTCCAGATCGACGCCGATGACGCTGGCTGCACCGTGCGTGTTGACCAGCAGGATGTCGATCGCGCCCAGACCGCAGCCGATGTCCAGCACACTGCAGCCGCGGATGTGCGACCCTTCCAGCATGCGGGCCACTTCCTCCGATCCGCCGGGCGATAGAAAACCCTCGCCCCACACGATTTGCAGCAGCGTCTGCATCCCTTCGTCGTATTCGCCCACTTCCTGTGGTCTGTCGATCTTGATGGTCATTGCACGCAAGTCCTCCGGAAGATTCGTTTTCTACGCATGGTTTCAGTGCGCATCCGGAGGCGTAGCGCGCCGGCGGCCTGGCGAAAAGAACGGTCGTTCGCAGATCGTCGCCTTCAGCATCAGCTTGACGTATTGCAATTCGCGCTGGGCGTAGACCTCGACCGTAAGTTTGTCCGGCCTTTCGGTATCGCTGGGCCGGCGCAGGTGTCCGATCGCGATGTTGCGCTTGGTGGCGGGCGACCAGGCGGCCGCGGTGATGTGGCCCACTTCCCGATTCCTATGGTCGTAGATCAGGGAATGTTCGGCCGGTACATTACCCTCGATGTCGAGCCCCACCAGCGCCCAGCGGGCGCTGTTGCTGTTTTTCTCCGCGAGCAGCGCGCGCCGGCCGTTGAAGTGGCCCTTGTCCCAGTCGATCATCCAGGAGAGTCCCAGCTCATGCGGGGTTCGGGCGCGATCCTCTCGCACAGCCTGGTCGGCGGGGATAAAATCAAAGTTCGTCACGATGAAACCGGCCTCGATGCGCGCGATATCCAGCGCCTGGCTGCCGACCGGGCGAATGCCCCACGGGGCACCGGTGCTGAATAGCCGGTCCCACAAGCCGAGCGCGTGTTCCGGCGCCGTCCATAGCTCGTAGCCGAGATCGCCGGTGAAGCCGGTGCGCGAGATCAGGACATCAATACCATCGGCGCCGATATTCATTGCACGAAACGGCTTGAGGGTTCCGACGGCGCCGAATCCCGCCGCGCGCAGCACGGAAAACGAGCATGGGCCCTGCAGGGAGACGGCGGCAACGTGCTCCGTAACATCCGCGATAGCCACGCTCATACCCTCGGCGCTATCGAGCAGCCACGGAAGGTGGCGCTCCTGGCAACAGAGCCGGTATTCGTGCTCGCCCAGACGAAACAGCGTCCCGTCGTCGAGCACCTTGCCCATGTCGTCGCACCAGGCGGTGTAGTGCACGGCGCCGACGGGGAGCTTCGAGGCGCTGCGAAGCGTCAAGCGATTCAGGTAGGCACCCGCCCCGACGCCGCTGATCCGGTACTTGATCATCGGCGAGATGTCATACACGCTGGCCGCATTGCGGATGGCCGTGTACTCCATCGTCACGTCGTCGTAGGACAGCGCCGTCGCGTACCCGGCCCAGGCGCCCCAGTGATTGAGCGTGTTGGCGGGGGCGGTTCTGGCGTGGAACGGGGTCTGGCCCAATGGAGACTCATAATGGCGCCGCGGATCGCTGCTCATGCGCGCTCCTGGCGGATGATCTGCTCCGCGGCGTTCCAGCCCGACGCGCCCGAGACCCCGCCGCCGGGGTGACAGCCGGACCCCGCGAGCCACAAGCCCGCCATCGGTGTCGAATATTGCGCGATACCGGCCATCGGGCGCAGGAACAACATCTGCTCGACCGACAGCTCGGCATGGTGCCAGTTGCCACCGTCCATCTGGTGCGAAGCCTCGATGTCGTAGGGCATCAGCAGTTCGGCGTGGATGAGCTGATCCCTGATCCCCGGGGCGTAGTCCTGCAAGGTCGCCAGGGTGCGCTCGAGCATCGTCGCGCGAGCCTCGTCGCGGCTGCCGCTCGGTGCATGCGGGGCGAACTGAACGATCGCGGACAACACGTGATGTCCTTCCGGCGCATGTCCGGCTTCATGCGCCGAAGGAACGACGATCTCCATCACCGGAAACCTGGGAATCTCGCCGTACTTGACCGGGTTGAAGCTGTTCTCCACCGCATCAAGCGATGGCGCGATGACCAGGCGGGTCCTGAGGTCAGCACCGCGAAAATCCGGTGTGCCCTTCAGTGCGACGTGCAGCTTCGCGGCTGCCCCGCGTGCCCGCACGTGCTTCAGCCGACGCACAAAGCCGGTATCCAGGTGCTCGGCGCCCAGCAGATTCAGCAGCGTCAGCTTCGGACTGATGGCCGAGGCGACCAGGGGTGCGCGGATCTGCTCGCCGCCGTCGAGCACGACACCCGCCATGCGGTCCTGCTCGACGAGGAGGCGCACCACCCGCGCCGACGTGCGCACCGTCGCACCTTTTGAAATTGCCCCGCGCGTCATCGCTTCGGCAACGGCTCCCATGCCCCGCGCCGGCAGCGCGAGGGCTCCGCGCTGTCCCGCAACCTCCCCCGCCAGCCGGTTCAAATACAGAATCAAAGAGTTCGGCGAGCGCGGCCCGAGCCAGGCACCGAGCGTCGCGTCGAATGCGATCAGACCGCGCAGCCGCTCGTCGGCCAGATGCTCATCCAGGATGTCGGCGACGCTCATCAGCATCATGCGCAGGAAGTCGCGAAAGCGTGCCTTGCCCATCAGCCGAAGACGCATCATGATCCGCGCCAGCTCCCAGCCCTCGGCATTGCCGGGCATCGCGACCCGAGGCGGCGTCTTTGATCGAAGCGCCGCGAACAGATCGGAAAAAACCCGCAGCTGGTCTCGCAACGCGCCCCAGGAGCGCTGCTCGGCGGCAGACACGTTGCCGCTAAGCGCCGATGCGGCTGCGCCTTCGCACAGGAGATGGTTCCCGGTGGACTCGAGTGCGGTCGTCGCAAGCTGCGGATTCACGAACGACAGGCCATGGGCGTTCAGATTCATGCCGCCGGCAACCCGCGGGTCGAGCAGGTTCAGCAAATGCGCGAGGGCCGGCACCCGGTAGCCGGGGAGCAATTCGCGCGACAACGCGCCGCCCCCACTCCGTGCCGCAGCCTCGAGCACGATGACCCGGCGGCCCGTGGCGGCCAGGCGCGCGGCGCAGGCGAGCCCGTTGGTGCCGGCACCGATGATAATTACGTCAAAGGACGGCATACGGCTCCCGCATGCCCTTCGCGAGGCGCAGCTCGTCGAGAATTTCCCGGGCCGCATTGCGCCCCGGCGCGCCCATCACGCCGCCGCCCGGATGAGTCGAGGAGCCACACATCCACAGACCCTGCACCGGGGACCGGTACTGCGCGTAACCCGGAATCGGCCGGTTGAAGAACAGCTGGTTGAACGTCAGCTCACCCTGAAAGATGCTGCCCTCCGTCAGGCCCACCTCGTCCTCGAGCTCGCGTGGCGTGCGAATCTCCATGTGGAGGATCAACTTGCTGAACCCCGGCGCATATTGCTCGATCTGCGCGATGCAGGTGCGCCCGAAGGCATCGCGATCGGCATCCGTCCAGGCGCGACCCTCGATTTGCGGCGGCGCGTACTGTACAAAGCAGGACATGAAATGCTTGCCGGGCGGAGTCATGGTCGGGTCGATCAGCGTCGGGATCATCACGTCCTGGAACGGATCGCTCGAGAAGTGTCCCGACTTCCACTCGTCGAAGCCGCGCTCGATCCGATCCAGGCTGTCGATGAAATGAAGATCGCCTTTCAGCATCGGGGCGCCCGCCGGTAGCGCCGGGAAATGCGGCATGCCATCCAGGGCAATGTTCACCTTTCCAGCGGACCCCTTGATCTTGAACTGCCGGACGCGATGGACAAACTCCGGCGGCAGGCAGCGTTCATCGACGCATTTGAGGAACGTGCGCTTGACGTCCATGCTGGATATCACGCGCCTGGCGCGCAGCTCGTCACCGCCTTGCAGCACCACACCGGTGGCGTGCCCGTCTTTGACGGTGATCTGCTCGACCGCCTTGCCGGTGCGGATCTCCCCGCCCGCGGCGAGCAGGGACCTCGACAGCGCCTGCGTGATCGCGCCCATGCCGCCGCGCGCGAAGCCCCAGGCGCCCACGTTGCCGTCCACATCGCCCATGTAGTGATGCAACAGCACGTAGGCGGAGCCTGGAGATCGGGGACCGAGAGGGGTCATGACGGAGGACACGGCCAGGTACGCCTTGATGACCGGGTGCTCGAAGTATTCGTCCAGGAAATCCCCGATGGACATCGTCCAGAATCGAATCATGTCGCAGATCTGCGCCTCCGACATTTCGAACACGCGTCGACCCAGATACACGAGTTCGGACAGGTCCCTCGGGCGGAACCGGGCCGGATCCGGCGGCGTACGCATCAGCATCTGGCGGATGAAGCGGCAGTGCCTCATCACGTCGCGCGAATAACGCTCGTAGTTCTCGGCGTCGCGGGGCGAGTGACGGGCGAGCTCCCGGCGATTCGCTTCGTGGTTACGGAACGAGGCCAGGTAGCCGCCGTCGCGCTTGAACACCGCACCGCCTTCGTACGGCAGCAGTTGCAGGCCATGCTGGGGCAGGTCGAGGTCGCGCATGATCTCGGGCCGGAACAGCGACGAGACATAGGAGCAGTTCGAGTATTTGAAGCCCGGGAACAGCTCCCTCGAGACCGCGGCGCCACCGATCCAGTCATTCTTCTCGATGACAGCGACGTTCAGTCCGGCCCGCGCCAGATAGGACGCCGTCACAAGTCCGTTGTGGCCGGCACCGACCACCAGCGCGTCGTAAGTCATTATTATTGCTATCCAAGTAAGATCTGCTGCGGCAAAACAGACACGCATGTGATAGATCGGTTACCGATTCAATGTTGCATCATATTAATTGATAAATCAATTAATATGATGCAACGCTGCCAGACGTACAGAGGTAATCAATATGTTGCGAAACAAAACAAGACCTGCCCCGCCGGCGCGGGGAGTCCCCCGCGGGACTAGCGAAGCTCCCCCGAGGCCCGCCGCGCGCAGCAAGCGCTCGCGTACCGAGCGGCGACAGCAGATCATCGATGCGACGATCGAGGTGCTGGCGGTGCGCGGCTATGCGCGGATCACGCTGACAGAGATCGCCAAGCATGCGGGCCTGTCGCAAGCGCTCGTCAATTTTCATTTCGAGACGAAGGACCAGTTACTGGCCAATACGCTCGAATTTCTCGCCGAGGAATATCGGGCGAACTGGAGCGGTGCGCTTGAGCGCGCCGCGCCGGATCCGGCGAGCCGGCTCGACGCCATGGTGCGCGCCGATTTTCATCCCGCGCTGTGCACACCCTCGATTCTTTCCGCCTGGTGCGCGTTCTGGGGCGAGACGCAGAGTCGCCCGTTGTTCCAGCAGATCTGTGGTGCCAAAAACGAGCACTACAATCACACCTTGGAAGCGATCTGCCGGGCGCTGATGTCCGAGGGAGGCTATAGCGGACATGCCGTGCGGATTGCGCGTTCGATTCGAACCGTGATCGAAGGGATATGGTTCGACCTGATTACGCTCAGTGCACCCTATGATCACCGCGAGGCCCTGGCAACCGTATATTGCAGTGTCGCCGCCTTTTTTCCGCGACATTTCGATACGCAGGGTCTGATCGGCAGCAAAACATCAAAGGCTCGCTTGACGTCGCGCCCGGCCCGTTAGACTGCATTATTTTCGACGAGGTTCGCCGATGAAATTCCTGCGCGCCAACGCACCGACTTTACGGTTACTTCACATCCAGCAGATCGCGCGCGAGCACTTCGGGCTGCACGGCGACGCGAAGGCCCTGTACGGCGAGCGCGACCAGAACACTCTGTTCCGCGAGGCCGATGGCCGCGCATGGATGCTTAAAGTCGCCAATACCGACGAGGATCCTGGCGCCATCGACTGCCAGATTGAGGCTTTACGGCATATCCAGCGTGTGGATCCGCTGCTGCCGGTGCCGCGCATCCGCATGAGCACGGCCGGTCAGGGCACCGCCCGCGTCAGTGCCTCGGATGGGAGCGCACACATCGTCTACGCGCTTTCGTTCCTGGATGGACAAATCGCCGGGGATCTCGAGCTCGCGCCGTTCCTGCTACATCGCATCGGGGCCCTGCAGGCGCGGCTTGGCCGGGCCATGCGGGGGTTTTTTCATGCGGCGGCCGGTGCGCGCAGCCTCCTATGGGACGTGCGCATGGCGCCGCAGTACCTGCCGTATGTCGACCTGCTGCCCGCGCAGCAGCGTTCGCTCGTGGTGGAAGTGCTGCGCCAGGGCATTGATGCCGTGCTGCCGCGACTCGATGCGCTGCGCGCGCAGGCGATCCACGGCGACCTTCACGCCCATAACCTGATTCTCAGCGCGGCCGGAGAGCTCGCCGGCATCATCGACTTCGGTGACATGATCCATGGCCCGCTCATCCTCGACCTCTCGGCTGCACTGGCCGATTTCATGGTACCGGCCGCCCGGATTCCACAGGTTCTCGCCGACATGATCCGCGGCTATCATGAGGTGACGCCGCTCGAGGCCGAGGAACGCGCGCTGCTGTTCGATCTGGTCGAGTTGCGCCTCGTGATCACGATGCTCGTCAACGCCTACCGCCGCACGCAAACGCCGGATGAGCCGAATTACGCGGCCGACGCGGGATTCGGAGGCTGGGAGGCCCTCGAGGCGCTGCAGCGGCTCACGCGCGACGGCGTCGAGACCATCGTCGACTCCGCCTGCGGGATACCCCTGCTCCGTGCCTCGGTGCCTGTACACGCGAATGCGGACATGGTGGTTCGGCGCAAGCGCCTGCTGGGGTCGCGTCCGTATCTGTTCTATGACCGGCCGATCCATGCGGTGCGGGGCGAAGGCGTCTGGATCATCGATTCGTCGGGGCGGCGTTTCCTGGACTGCTACAACAATGTGCCGATCGTCGGCCATTGCCATCCGCACGTGACCGAGGCCATCTCGCGCCAGAGCCGCACGCTGAACACGAACACCCGCTACCTCGGCGAGCAGGTGCTCGACTATGCCGAGCGCCTTGGGCAGAAGACCGGTACCGCGCTGACCGCCTGCGCGTTCGTCAATTCCGGCAGCGAAGCGAATGATGTCGCGTGGCGCATCGCAACCGCCTGGACCGGTGCGCGCGGCGCCCTGACCCAGGAATTTGCCTACCATGGCATCACCGAGGCGATCGATGCAGTATCACCGTCAGCGAGCCGCATCGGCGCCCTGGCGGCGCACGTCAGGACCCTACTCGCCCCGGACTGCTATCGCGGCATCTACCGGGATGACACGCCGGACCCGGGCAGCCGTTACGCCGAGGATGCGGACCGGGCGATCCAATCGCTGGCCGAGGCCGGGCTGAAGCCGGCGGCCTATTTTGTCGATTCGGCCTTCATGACCAACGGCATCCTGGAGCCGCAGAAGAATTACGTCGCCGAAGTCTTCCGGCGCGTACGCGCTGCGGGCGGGCTGTGCATCGCCGATGAGGTCCAATCCGGATTCGGCCGCATGGGGCGGTATTTCTACGGGTACGAGCATCACGAGGTCGTGCCCGATATCATCACGATCGGAAAGCCGGCCGGCAACGGACACCCTGTCGGCGTCGTCATCACGCGGCCGGAAATCCTCGATCATTTCATCGAGCAATCTGCCTTTTTTTCTACCTTCGGCGGCAATAACGTTTCCTGCGCCGCAGGTCTTGCCGTGCTCGACGTGCTGGAGAACGAGGATCTGCTCGCCAACGCTGAGGCCATCGGGCTTTACTTCAAGGCCGGACTGCAGGCGCTGGCGGCCAAGCACGACATCATCGGCATCGTGCGCGGGACCGGTCTGGCGCTCGGTGTCGAGTTGGTCACCGACCGCAAGAGCCGCGCGCCGGCGGCGAAGCAAACCAGCCAGCTGATCAATCGGCTGCGCGACAAAGGCGTGCTCACCGGCAGCGAGGGAGTCCACGGCAACATCGTCAAGCTGCGCCCGCCGCTCGTGTTTCGCCGCGAGAATGTTGACCAGGCGGTGCTGGCCTTTGAGCGCAGCCTCAGTGCTCTATGACCAGCGCCCGCCGAAAACCCTTCACTGACCCTTGTCCTCGACGACAGTGAAAAACTGGGGCGAGGGATTCAAGAACCGGCTCGAGCGCGAGACCTGAACAGCTCGCTCTCTACGCGATGCCGAGTACAATCTTTCCGATGGCCTGACCGCCCTCGAGGTAGTCGTGCGCCGCTGCCGCTTCGTGCAACGGAAAGACACGATCGACAACGACTCGCAGCTTGCCCTCGGCGAGAAGCGCCAAGCCTTGCCGCACGTGCCGCGCCTGTGCGCGCAACCTCTCCGGCAATCCCCGCCACATCGGCGTCAGCATCATCACGTTGTGGATGGTGAGGTTGGCGTTATAGGCATCACTCTCGCTCGTATCGCCGGGCGTTCCCGTCAGAGTCACGACGCGCCCGTAAGGAGCCATTGCCCTGAACGTGTTGCGCATGATGTCCGGGCCCACGTTGTCAAAAGCCACATCAAGACCTCGCGCACGCGTCCAGTCCATCGCCGCTGCGACGAAATCTTGATCGCGATAGGAAATAATCAGCTCGGCGCCGAGATCCTTCGCGAGCGCGGCCTTCCTGGCGCTGCTGACCGTAGTTGCCACCCGAGCCCCTCGCAGCCTGGATAGCTGCACGCCGATGTGACCCGTTCCACCGGCACCGGCATGGATCAACGTGAACTCGCCGGCTTTCACATCGGCCCGATCGTAAAGTGATTCTGCGAGCGTAATGAAGACCAGCGGCAGTGCAGCCGCCGTGACGAAATCCACCTCGGCAGGAATGAGCGTAAGGACATCCGCGGGAACGACTGCGTATTCCGCGTAGGTACCGTATGTGGCACCGATTCCGCCGTAGCAGAAACAGACGCGGTCCCCGGGTGTCACGCCGGTTGCCTCGGCGCCAACCGCCTCCACCATTCCGGCCCCATCATGACCGAGAATGAATGGGCCGGGCCGTTCAACATAGCCACCCAGCCGCCGGAAAAAGATATCCGCAGGGTTAACGGCTGCTGCCCGTAGCCGCACCAGCACATCGCCGCTGCCCGCCGGCCAAGGCAGCGGTACGTCCCGCGGCTCGAGGACCTCGGATCCTCCCTTCCCCGTCGCGACGATCGCTTTCATCTACGAGCGGCACCGTTGTAGAGTTTCTTCGATGGCGCGTGAGGGCGTTAACACGTCAACTCCTAAAAATGCCGGCAGGTTGTCCAGCACAATCCTAGCAATAAATTGTACGACCGTTCAACAATTATGTCGTTTTTGTCCAAAGCTGCACCTGAAGTAAAGCCGCATGTAATTGTCGATGACGCGGGATACGCATTCGACGTGCTGGTCAATAAGACCCCGGCCCTTGCGCCTTACGTCCCTCAGCCATGACCTTAACGTCGCATGGATTTGGGAGACCAAGACCGCGGGGCTCGAGCATCCCCAGTTCGGCGGGTCGCCGGAAGAATGAGGCGCCTTCAGGCCGCCTGCACCAGAATTCGGCCGGATCCTCGTCCCGCATGAGGGCGAATACGGATCTCGATGTCGCTGCCCAGGGCTGTTAGAAACGTCATGAGGCGTTCGACCGAGAAACCATCGAGCTGGTAGTGCTTCAGCGCCGAGACCTTCGGTTGATTGATGGACAGCACCTGAGCGGCCGCCGTCTGAGTCAAACGGCGCGACTTGATCTGCCGATTGATAGCCACCGTGAGACGGACCTTGGTATCGAGTTCAGCCGCATCCGGCAGGCCGAGATCGGCGAACACGTTGCCGGAACTCGCCGCGATCTTTTCAGCGCTTTTGCTTGACCGGGCCATACTGTGCCTCATATTCCGTTTTCGCCGCCTTTAATCGGCGCTCGATCAGATCCACATCCGTCTTCGCCGTGCGCACGCCGCGCGTCGGCTTCTTCTGAAGACAGTGCAGGACATAGACTGCGCGTTCGAACCGCACTGCGTAGGCGGCGCGAAACGTGTTGGTGTCGAAGTCGCTGACCACTTCAAAGATTCCGGAGCCGAGTCCTTTCCAGGGTTTGGCATCGGGATGCTTGCCGCCATGCTGAGCGACACTGAGCGCAGTGCCGATATGGCGGAGCAGTCGAACTGCTCGGGTATTGGTGCTCCCGACCGCCACTCTCGAACGCAGGTAGCGGCTAAGTCGTCGATGTAGAAAGAACGAATTGGTGCGCCCGGAGAGATTATTCGCGCTGCGCGCCTCGCCCCTTCGGGGCTGCCCTTCGGGCGTTATCCCGACTTTGTCGCTGCCACAGTATCTGATCGAGACCGACGAGAATTTATGTGCCTTGAGGCGGAGAGGGAGGGATTGCTCGCGGCTACGCCGCTCGTCCTCCGCTACGCTCCGGACCGTCGCAGCTGCGCTGCGACGTCCAAAATCGCCTTCGGCGATTTTGTCGAACCCTCGATGGGCTTTTGACCCGCCGAAAGGCTCTTAGAAATCAGCAACTTGCTGATTCACAACGGATCGTCGTCCGCTGCGTTCCCCTGACTTCCCCGTCTCTGGCAGTAGGGCTGGCAATAGAGGCGGTAACACCGAGCCGCTCACATGGAGTCCCTTCGCGTTTTAGAGTCGGCTGACTAGGGAGGCGATAGTGGCCATTGCGTCGGCAAAGTCGGGCTTAACACCATAAACCATCAGCTGCAAAAACTCGTTGTATCGCTGAGCGAAGTGCTGTTCAGTTTCAAGAGCCGCCAGCGCGCGCCGCGTCTCTTCCACCGGATTCTCACGGTACGCTGGAAACTGATTGGCAAATTCGTCCGCGTCGAACGGCATTATCTCCCGTGCGAGTTGGGCAACCTCCACGGGGTCGTAATATGCGCTGGTCACATGAAGGTCATAAATATGGCGGACGAGTGTGGGATCGGGAACGCGAGCCACGCCCACAAGTTCCCTAGCGGTACGGCGAGTCAGGGAAACTAGCTTTTCGGCCGCTGTTTCGACAACGCTGACGCAGGCGATCGTTGTTATCTCCAGGGATCGATTGAAAGCTTCGGCGACGAAGGAGGCGACCGGTAGGTCGATCCAGGGTCGGCGCAGCTCGCTGTAATTCAATTCCACCTGAATCGTCGGCCTCAAGTGTGAGGCGGTCTTGCGCGAAGAATATGCCAATCCTTTTCGACAGCCGTCGGCCGCGCGAATCCGAAGTATTCCTGCGCGGCGAGAATCTCGGCTGGGTCGTACTTCACGCTATCGCTCAAGCACGAGGGTGTTGCCGCGATAGCCGAGTTGCCTCGCAAAACGACCTTTAATGCGAACCACGGCATTGACCGGCACTTGGGTTGAGCGCCCTTCGTTGTAAGCACGCTCCCATTCGGTCGGCTCCCATTTTACGCCGAGCTTGTTCAATGCCGCTCTTGAGGCTCCGACGAAGCCATCGGGAACGGCCAATATCGGTTGACCGGTAAGCTTCGATGGTTCGGCACGGGCATAGACTCCATACCCAAGCCGAATCAACCGACCCTCACGGACCAGTTCTCGCAAGGCACGAAGTATTTGGTCTTCACCGCCAAGATCGACGAATTCGCGGGGCAAAAATACGGCGTCACCCTTTCGAGCAATCCGTTTCTCAACCTTTTCTCGCAGCGTCTTTCGGCGGGACATGATTAATCGCCTTGCAAAAACCCGACAATCAGCAAGGCGGGAACATGCCATATATTATTGATTTACATTGCTTATTTTACTACATCGACCACCGACTCTGGACTAGAGGGCGGAGGTTATTCGCTGTTGCGGCCGCGCCGTGCCCTGTAGGCACGCATACTCGCCCAGCCTTTCGGCGAAGCTAGCTGGCCGAGGGCTTTTTTTCATTTCGCCCTGACAGCCTTCACACGGACGCGCACCGTCCGGAGCAACGGGTCCGACTGCGCAAGTAGAATCTTACCCTCGACTGCGTCTTCGGCTTCCTGCGCCCGCTGGCCCCCGTCGCCGGCAGTAGGGCTGGCAGTAGAAGCGCGATTCTTGGTGCATACGCTGTTGCAGGCGCACCGACGGTCCCCTCCACAGTCAACGCCATGCTTGGTCCTTACCGAGCACATCGGTAACGATTCACTCCGTCGAGAGCGTACCAAGAATTTTTCAGACACCCTCAGCCAATAGGTGTCAGGTCATTGGTTGCCTGGTGTCAATTTAGGTGTAACCCCGCGAGGCGAGCGATCATGCATTGCCGGCGATACCCTTCTCGATTCCTGGATGCAAGCGCAGAGTGAACTGGACAGTGGCGCCGTGAGGTACATTGGGCACAGCCCAGATGAGTCCCCCGTGAAATTCGATGATCGAACGGCAGATCGAGAGTCCCATGCCCATGCCACTGGATTTAGTGGTGAAGAATGTATTGAACAGGCGTGCCGCGCTATCATCGGAGAACCCAACTCCGCAGTCTGTCACCGTGATTCGCACGTGCTGTGCGGCAGCTTGCTCGGATCGGATCACGAGCTCGCGCGGTCGATCCGTGATCGCTTGCATGGCTTCGATGCCGTTTATGACCAGATTGAGGATCACCTGCTGCAGCTGGACCTTGTCAGCGAGGATGAGGGGGAGTGCACTCGCGTATTCCTGGCGCAGCACCACCCGAGAGCTGAGGAGTTCGTGCCGTACAAAGCTCAGGGCCTCGCTCAAGACGTCATTGAGATTGAGCGGCGCCATTTTCGTGTCGGTCTTCTTCGCAAGCGCACGGACGCGCCGAATGACCTCACCCGCCCGAGTGCCGTCCCGGACGATCCTCTGCAGGGCGGCGTGCGCTTCGTCCATGTTGGGCGGGTTACAATCGAGCCAGCTCTGGCAGGCCTCGGCGTTGATGAGGACGGCGCCCAGCGGCTGATTGACCTCGTGCGCGATCGAGGCGGTGAGCTCGCCCAGACTGGTCACACGCGTCACGTGGGCAAGGTCGCTCCGCGTTTTGTGTAGCTCGAGCTCCGCCAATCGGATCGCGCTGACATCCATCACCGCACCGACGAAGTCGACCTCGCCCGCCTCATCTCGGGAGGCACGGGCCACCACGTGAATATGTTTGCCCCTGTCGTCCGGCATCCGCAATCGATACTCATGAGTAAAATCCCGCCCATCCTCTGAGGCGCGCTCCGCGACCTGCCGGAACGCGGCCACATCCTCCGGGTGAATCCGGCGTTGCAGCATCTCCAGGGTCGGGGTGATCGCCGGGTCGTACTCAAAGATGCGGAAAGTTTCCTCTGTCCAGTATATTTCCCCGCTGGAGGGCCTCCAAGCAAAAGTGCCCGTATGGCTGAGTCTCTGGGCCTCGCTCAAATAGGCCTCACTGCGCCGCAATTCTTCATACAGTTGGACGTTTTCCAGCGAAATCGCCGCCTGCGAGGCCAGGAGCTTCAGCACCGCGAGCTTGGCCGACGTGAACACGCGCGGCGTCAGATTGTTCTCGAGATACAGTGCGCCGACGAGCTTGGCCTTGTTTGACCAAGGGACAGGCAGAGCACGGAGCGGGCGCGCTTCTCGACGGACGTATCCGTCCGCGGAGAATGGGGTTTGGGCCGAGGCATCGTCCAGGATCACGCTCTCGCGCGTCCGCATCGCGGTGTGGAGCACGGACTCGATCAGTTCGGCTCGGCGTCACCGCCGAGTTTCGCAGCGTCACCTCGATGTTGCTCGCCGCCGGTCGTCGCCTCCGCTGCGATCCGCGGCTCGTCTGCCCCTGAAGAGAATGAGCAGGCCCCGCTCGGCCCCGGCATGCTCGAGCGAGATTCTCATGAGCGTCTCGATGAGCTTGCCCAGCTCGATCTCGCTCGACACCGCCTGCGAAGCCTTGACCACTGTCCCGACGTCCAGCTGCTCAACCGGCTGCATCGATCGTCGCGCTCAGCACAGAGGCGGCGGATTCCTCGGCGAGCCACGGGTGGAGTCGCTCGAGTTGCCGCACCTTGCCGAGCCCGCCCCAGCGCAAATAGCATTGCCGCGCGTCTCGCAGATAGGCGTGGGCAATGCTCTCGACGCCGCGCGCCGCGTAGAACCGCGCGGCTACCTCATGGGCGACGCCCTCGTTCTGAACGAAGCCGTGTTCGCGAGCGGATTGAATGGCCTGCTCGTACAGACGCATGGCATCGGCGTCCCGGCCTTCGATGCGCGCGAGCTCTGCCGACACCAGAGCGTGCTTGTCGGAGAACGTGGGTGGATAGATTTCGGCCCACTCGCGCAGTTGTTCCCGGTGCGCCGTGAGTAGTTCGCGCCAGCCGGACTGCTCGTCAGCAGAAGCTTCCTCATAGAGCGCCGCCACCGTCAGCGCAGTGTAGTAAAAGTAGTCGAGCAGCTGCAACTGTACGGTTGAGGTCCAAAGCAGCGCCTTCGCCTTGTCGGCTGCCGCCCGCGCCTCGGCGTAGTCGCCTGAGAGGTACCGCGCCTTGAGTTTGCGAATCCAGTGCAAGCAAATCACGGTCGGCGTCCGTGCGGCCGTCAGTTGCGCTTCGAACGCCGCCTCGTCGAATCGCTCGTCGCTGAAGGTAGAGAAGGTCGCATCGCGACCCTGCATGCTCGCGATGAAGCGTTGCTGGCTCACGATGAGGTCCACGACATCGCGGAACTTGGCTGTCCGAGCGAAGTCCAGCGCCATCTCCGACTCGCGCCACACCGCATCGAGCGGATCGTTCCGCATAAGCAAATATGTGATGGATTGGTGCATGCCGTAGCAAGCGAAAGTCAGATCGCCTCTCTCAGTGGCGGTGCGAGTGGTCGCCCGACGGAGTTCGATCACGCTCGTGAGCGGCTCCGTCCAGAAGGCGGCTAGTCCCATCGCATGGTAGACCTTCGTGTCGTAGGCGGTGAAGGCGTGCTTCTCGACCAGGTCGCAGGCAAGCCTGGCCAGGCGGTAGCCTTCGCGGTAACGGTGAAAGTTCGCTCCAAGGACAGACCCGAGGCAAGCATAGGCGTAGGCGGAAGCGCCGCTCATCCCGTGCTGTATGCTGACGTTCACCATGCGGCACGCGAGCAGGCAAAACAACTGAAAGTCGGTAAATGTGGCGGGGCCAGCAAGGACTGAGAGCACCTGCATGGCTGCCTGTATTTTCGGATCGGTCATCAGCGGCAGATCGATCAGACTCTCGATCGGGCGCCCGCCGAGGGTTTGCCACACCGTCTCGTATTCGGCCCGGACCTGCTCGAGGGTAGGGTGTGCCGGCAGGTCAATGCCGAACAGACGCAGGCATGCGAGCGCGCTGTCGACGGCTTGCGGGTGTTCGCCCGTCAATACATGCAAATTGATCTTCAGGCAGGAGGCGTCCGCGAACTCGACGTTTGAAGCCGCGCGCTGCAGCAGCTCCACAATCAGTTGCGCGGCCTTTTCCAGGCTACCGCAGAGAAGCTCGCACTCCGCACATTCGAGGGACAGGCTGAATTTCAACTCGTGCTGACTCCCCCAGTCCCGCTCATCCAACAGCGCCATGCCGGCCGAAAAATACGCGCGCGCCGACGCATAGGCCGCCGACGCCTTCGCTTTTCGTCCGGTACGCAGGTTGAGTGTCGCGACCTGCGCCTTCTCGTCCGATCGATCAACAAGCGTCGGCGCCTCGATTGAACTGGTTCGCGACCTCGAACAGCTGCTCGGTGAGCTCATCCGCCGTCATGCTCGCCAGCAGCTTACGGCCGATAGCGCAGATGAACCGCGGCGCGATGCTCCTCGGGAAATAGAGAATACGCCGCCTGCTGGATTCGGTCGTGCAGAAATTTGTAGTTATTACCCTGATGGACAATAAGACCCGCGCGGACAGCTTCCCAGAGCGCCGCATGCATCGCTTCCGCTGTTTGCTGGTACACCATGCTCAGCGTGCCGATCTCGGCCATGTTACCCAGGCAGGCGAGGTGCTTCAGGGCATCCTGCGCGGTGATCGACAACCGCTTCAGTTTCTGCGGACCATGAGGTCCACCACGTTGTCGGTGTAATTCTTGGCGCGGATACGATCGATGTCCCATGCCCAGACGGCTGCGACGGAGTCGAACGCGAGCAAACCCTCGTCGGCCAACGCGATCAAGAACTGAATCGCGAAGAACGGATTGCCGCCGGTCTTCTCGTCGACGAGTTCCGCCAAGGTTCGCGCGCGCTCCGGCTGCGCAGTGCAGGGCGTCGGCGATGAGCCGGCCGACATCGCCGAGCCCGAGCGGCGCCAGCACGATCTCATGCACCCTCGCATCGGTCTCGCGGATCGTCTCGAGCGTACGCATGAGTGGATGTGACGGACCGACCTCGTTGTCCCGATAGGCCCCAACCAGCAGCAGGTGCCGCACCTCCGAGTGTGTGACCAAGTGTTCGAGCAGGTCGAGCGTCGCGCTATCCAGCCATTGCAAATCGTCGAGAAACAACGCGAGCGGGTGCTCCTTGCGCGCGAACACGCCGAGGAAGCGCCGGAATACCATCTGGAAGCGGTTCTTGGCCTCTTGCGGCGGCAAGTCTGGAACAGTCGGCTGCTTTCCGATGATGAGCTCGAGCTCGGGAACGAGGTTCACGATGAGCTGACCATTCGAGCCGAGCGCCTCGCTGAAGGAATCCCGCCACCGGCCAAGTTCCACCTCGCCCTGACTCAGAAGCGAGCGCACCAGGCTCTGGAAGGCTTGGGCTAACGTGACGTACGGAATGTCGCGTTTGTATTGGTCGAATTTGCCGGACGCATAGAGCCCGCGCGGTCGAACGAGCACCTTGTGCAGCTCGTGCACCACGGAGGACTTGCCGATCCCGGAAAATCCTGACACGAGCACGAGTTCCGGTGTGCCGTGGGCCACAACGCGGTCGAAACATGCGAGCAGCGTTTCGATCTCGCGCTCGCGCCCGTACAGCTGCTCCGGGATCAGCAATCGGTCTGACGCGTCGTGCGCGCCCAGCGGAAACGGGTCGATGCGGCCATGCGACTCCCATTCCGCGAGACATCGCCGCAGATCGGCCTCGACACCCGCGGCGGTCTGGTAGCGCTCCTCGGCGGTCTTGGCGAGGAGCTTCATCACGATTGCCGACAGCGCCCCGGGAGTTTCCACGGTCCTCTCCTCGGGAGGAACAGGCTGCCTGGCAATATGGCAGTGCACCCATTCCATCGGATCGGCAGCGGTGAAGGGCAGCGTCCCCGTCAGCATCTCGTAGAACGTGACGCCAAGAGAGTAGAGATCGCTGCGCGCATCGATCGAGCGGTTCATCCGTCCGGTCTGTTCCGGTGCCATGTAGGCGAGGGTGCCGGCGATCTCGTCGGGCGGCTCGGGGTTGGGGCGCTCGCGCGGCAGGCGGGAGGCCATGCCGAAACCGGTGAGCCACACACCGCCGCTCGCCACATCCACCAGGATGTTCGCCGGCTTGATGTCCTTATGAATGAGTCCGCGCGCATGCACTTGGCGCAGCGCCCACGCGAGAGAAATCCCGATGCGCAGAAACTCCGTTATTCCCAGTGGCTGGCCGAGCAGTCGATCGAGAACCGCACCCCCGGGGTCCTCAAGCACCAGCGCCAAGCGGTTGCGGTGGCGGGAAAGTTCGATTGGCTGCGCCGCCCATGCGGCATCAAGGTCGGCCCTGAGCGCGTATTCGTGTTCGAGTCGATTGAGACACGCGAGCGAGGCATTTTCCGCCATAACTAGCAGGATCGGCGGCAGTCCTTGGCCGCTACCCCGATACAGCGTCAAATCGCCGTCGCGCAACGCTGAAAATTCGTAGCTCGAAAGATCCCTCACCAGTCTTTCTCCCGGCGCTCTTCGCGATCTTTGGTTTCATCCGCTAGTCAATCCAAGAACGGACGACAGGCTTTCGCAAGAATCCTCGTGCCCCTGTAAGTCTCGACGAACGCGACTTCATCCCAAGCCTTGATCTCGGCGGCCAATTCGGCGAATGGCGCCGCGGCTATGTGAAGGCGAAACGGCCCGGCAGAATCCCATAAGCGCCGCCCGAACCACGGACTTTGGAAGGAAGAATAGCCGGGTGCGCAATCCCGATCAATTCACGCAAAGCGCAAAAAGGCTGCTCACCTCGGAACCGGCTACTGTGTCATGCGAGCTATGGATTTCTCGATCGACGCTAAGAGCCGTCCTTGCTAGTTGTCAGCAGATCCGGAAGCGGCCTGGCGCTGCAGGGTTATTCAGACTTCGACCGGGGAGTCGCAAGAAGATTCGTCATCGACCCACTCGGGTTGCACGGTGCGAGATCCTAGATTCGTCAACGGGCTTTCGGGCGGCGCAGGGAGCGCTCAACAGCTTGGGCGTGCAATTTCAACTGAAGGAGAAATGTGATGTCTGCCAACAAGTTACTGACCCCTGAGAACCACTCCCTGCTGCTCATCGATCACCAGTACCTGCAACTGCTGACCTTGCGGTCACACGAGGCCTCCCAAGTCATTGGTAATGTCCATGCGTCTGCCAAAGCGTCAAAGATTTTTGCAGTGCCGACTCTGCTGACGACCGCCTTTGCGGAGCGCCAGGATCTCATCAAGGAAGTGCAGGATGTCTACCCCGAACAGAAACCGATTGACCGAACCACCCTCAATACCTGGGAAGACCCGCGGGTGATCGAGTGGGTCAGGAAGACTGGCAAAAAGAAACTCGTAATGGCCGGCCTATGGACCGAGGTCTGCTTGCAGATGCCCGTCCTGTCTGCCCTGGACGATGGTTACGAGGTGTACTTCATCACCGACGCCTCGGGCGGCGCCAGCCGGGAAGCCCATGATATGGCAGTGCAACGTATGATTCAGGCCGGCGCCGTTCCGACGACGACCTGGTCCTACGTCAGCGAGTTGCAACGTGACTGGAGTCGCGAAGCGACCGCGGGCGAAGTGACCAAGCTGTTCGAAACGCACGGTGGCGGTTTCGGCCAGGGATTGCGTTGGGAGTGGCAGCTTCTGGGGCTGAAGGAAGGCACCCGCTGAAGAACAGCTTAACTGCGGCGGATGGAAAGGCCCTCGCCGCCGTATTTCTCATGAGACCAGGAGTACAATTCACCGTCAGGTGAGTTGTCTTCGGTCCGTCTTGCATCTACCGCTCGAACGTCCACATACTGCCGGCGGTGACCAGCCGCGTTGCGACCGCATTCTGCCTGAATTGTCCGTCGATCAGCCCCTGAATGCTATTGAGCCGATCCAGTTCGCACAATGTCGCTAGCGAGATCAAACTACGGTTCGCCGGGACAAGCACTCGTGGGCAATCTTTCGAGTTACGCATTTTCACCGTAGCGCGACGGCAACTTGACGCTGTATCCGGGTAGCCGCCAAGGGCTGCGGCCGATCCTGCCAGCCACGGCGGAAAATGCCTCGCTCACGTGCCCGGGTCGCGGCGAATTTCGGCCACGCTAACAATTCCAAGAGAATGTGAGGGAGGTTTTGGTGAACACGAACGCGACCGTTGCGCGCGCATGCCTGCTAGGCATCGCACTCGAGCTATGCACTATTGCCACCAACGCGCAAACGACTGCGCCAGCCGCATCGAATGCGTCGACAGCAGCCACCGGCGATTCGCTCGCGGAGGTCGTGGTGACGGCCCAGCGCCGCGACCGAGAACGCGCAGACCGTGCCGATCGCGATCTCCGCCATTTCCGGCGACACACTCGCGCAAACCTTCGGCGTGAACAACGTCGAGACGCTGCAGGAAGCGGTGCCCGGACTCGACATCTCGATGGACACCGGCAATACCAAGATCTTCCTGCGAGGCGTGGGCACCACCGCGGTCGCCACCGACAATTCGGTGGGCGTCTACGTCGACGGCGTCTACATAGCGGCGCAGGGATCTTCGTTCATGAACCTTGCGAACATCGATCACGTCGAGGTGGACAAGGGTCCGCAGGGAACCCTGTTCGGCCGCAATACCACCGGCGGCGTAGTTCAGATCGTCACCAAGACTCCCTCATCCACGCCGTCCGCCGACCTGACTTTCGGTTACGGCAACTACAATACGTTCACGCTGAACTTCTACGGAACGAGCGGCATCGCTCCGAATCTCGCCGCGGACTTCGCCTACTACTACAACAATCAGCTGGACAGCCCGGGCATGAACCTGACCACTGGCACGAAGAACATCTTCCGGCAGAACGCCGAAGTGCATCCGCAACAAGTGGCTATGGACGCCGACCGACGCCACGACGGTGACGCTCGCGCTCGATTACACTCAGGACCGTCAAGCCACCGGCATCGTGTGGAGCTTTCTGCCGGGCGCAGTAGGCGTCGACGACAAGACGACCTACGTCGGCTTCTACAATACCGCCTCGGATCTCGACAATCACTGGACCGACCGCAACTACGGCGCGTCGCTCCGCGTGGAGCAGGATTTCGGCTGGTCACGCCTGGTGAGCATCACCGGCGCCCGCGACTCCCTCAATATTCACACTCTCGATCAGGATGCGACCCCGCTGCACCTCATCGATGCGAACCCGCTTCCCGAACTCGACGAGACCCTCACCCAGGAGCTGCAGCTGCAATCGCCCGTGGGCAACGAGAAGTTCAAGTGGATCGTCGGCCTGTACTACATGGACGATCGCTTCGCCTCGCTTCCTCTGGTGATCAACGAAGGAGACTACAGCCCCAGCGGCCTGACCTACACCATGGTCGATGTCTACGTGCGCGAGCCCACGCGTTCCTATGCCGAATTCGGGCAGGCCACTTGGGAATTCCTGCCGGACACTCACCTCACGCTCGGCGTGCGCAACACGGACGACACCAAGAGCATCGGCGGCAACACGCTCGTCGATGGATTCGACGCTGTGCACGGCCGGCAGACGGCCGATTTCTCCAAGGTGACCTATCGGGCGGTCCTCGACCGGCAGTTCACCCCGGATATCCTGGGCTACGTATCCTGGAACACGGGCTTCAAGAGCGGCCAATACAGCCTGGTGAACTTCACCGAGCCGCCGGTGAAGCCCGAGGTATTGACCGCCTACGAGACCGGATTCAAGACGGAGTTCCTCGACCGGCGGCTGCGCGTCAACGCCTCCGCCTTCGACTACAAGTACCAGGACATCCAGGTGCAGGAGGTGGTCGTCGGTGGCACCCAGCTCGTCAATGCCGCCCGAGGCGACGCATTTACGGTCTCGATCTCGATACCAACGCGAAACTCACGCGCTCCCTGTCGCTGCAGGCCTCGCTCGAGTGGCTACACGCACGCTACACCAATTTTCCGAACGATCCCTCGTACGTCCCCGCACCGGCGGGCGGCAACGATCTGATCACCATCAACGGCGCGGGCTTCCACATGGCCAACGCCCCCGACTTCTCGGCTTACGGCGCGGCCGACTACACCATGGCGGTCGCCGGCGGGATGCTGGATGTCAACGTGAACGAGTCGTACAACTCCGGCTACTATTGGGATCCGGACGATCGGCTGCGACAGCCCGCTTTCGCGCTGCTCGGCGGCTACGTGAAGTGGACCGACGGCGAAGGCAAGTGGAGCTATCGTCTTTGGGGCAACAACGTGACCAGCCGGCACTACTACACCTACGAGGACGCACTTCGCCTTCGGGGATGTCTACTCACCCGCCATGCCCGCTACTTACGGCGTCGCGGTCGAACGAAAATTCTGACGGGCACGGGAGAGCGTTGATGGAGAATATGCCCGCTGCCTTGAATCCGCCCATGCCCAAGTGGAACGAGAACTATGCCTTCTCGTGAACGATGCAGCTCAGCGCATCGCCATCGCATGTCTGATGGGCTGCTGGACCAAGGCCCCCGCGATCTGGCGCGAGTTCCTGGTGATTGGCATCCGGGAAAATCGGCGGTCTACGGCCATCTGGCGGAGAGGGAGGGATTGCTCGCGGCTACGCCGCTCGTCCTCCGCTACGCTCCGGAGCGTCGCAGCTGCGCTGCGACGTCCAAAATCGCCTTCGGCGATTTTGTCGAACCCTCGATGGGCTTTTGACCCCCCGGAAGGCTCTTAGGAATCAGCATCTTACTGATTCCTATGCAGATCGCGTCCCCCTACTTCCCCTCGAGTTCCCGTCGCTGGCAGTAGAGCTGGCAGTAGACAGCGGTTCTCTCCGCGTCACCCATTGCGGGCTCATACTCCTAGGCTCGATCATTTGGCACGGGCCACCACCCGCGGTAGGTTGCCTATTCATGAGTAAAGCCGAACACATTTACAACGAAGTGCGGACGCTTCCCGAGTCCCAGGAAGTACTCGATTTTGTTGCCCGTCTCAAGGCTAAGCGTCACGCCGACCACGAAGCACGACGCAAGGCTGCCCTGGGCAAACTTGCCAAGTATCGCGGTCGGTGCGAAGCGGTAACGACCAAACGCGACGAGCCGTATGACCGCAAAGGCCTTCGCTGGCACGAACATCGTCATCAACGCTGAGGGGTCGGATAGTTTTCCGGTATCGTAAGAACCGAATCTGGCCTGGCTTCGCTAGTGTCAATGGGATCTTGTGCCAGTTTTTCTGGGTCCAAGGCGCTTGTTATGGTTCGCTTGTTGTGGTTACCGGTCGTAGGACCGTCCATCATCAAAGAGGCGATTCTCGATGAGCAAAGACCAAACCGCATCTGCCGAATCGCTCCCCTTTCCGCCCACTCCATCGGCCAGCATCGCGGGACGCACGATGCAGGAGTCGGTCTATAAGCGGCGCGTCGAGCCTCGTCGTCTTCCCGAAGATGCTCCCAACATCCTCATAGTGCTGATCGATGACGCCGGCCCTGGGCTACCGACAACCTTTGGCGGAGAGGTCCACACCCCCACAATGGACCGCGTCGTCGGCGAGGGGATCGCCTATAACCGGTTTCACACCACCGCCATGTGCTCACCGACGCGCGCCTCGATGCTCACCGGGCGCAATCATCACCGCGTTGGCAACGGACAGATCGCAGAGTTGGCCAATGACTGGGACGGCTACGCAGGGACAATCCCGAAAAGCAGCGCGCTCGCCGCCGAGATCCTCAAGGACTACGGCTACAGCACCAGTGCCTTTGGCAAGTGGCACAATACGCCGGCAATGGAAACGACCGCCGCTGGGCCGTTCGAGAATTGGCCGACCAATATGGGCTTTGAATATTTCTACGGATTCCTCGCCGGCGAAGCCTCGCAGTACGAACCGAATCTGGTGCGCAACACCACCAGCGTCCTGCCGCCGCGCAGGCCCGAAGAGGGCTACCACCTGAGCGAGGACCTCGCGGACGACGCGATCGGCTGGCTCCGCCGTCATAAGGCCTTCCAGGCCGACAAGCCCTTCTACATGTACTGGGCGAGTGGCGCGATCCACGGGCCTCACCAGGTTGCGAAGGAGTGGGCCGATAAGTATAAGGGCAAGTTCGACGACGGCTGGGACGCCTACCGTGAGCGAGTCTTCCGCCGAGCCAAGGAGAAGGGCTGGATTCCCGCCGACGCGGAGCTCACGCCGCGTCACCCGACCATGGCGGGCTGGGACAGCATCCCGGAGGATGAGAAGCCCTTCCAGCGCCGCCTGATGGAAGTGGCCGCAGGATTCACCGAGCATGTGGACACGCAGGTCGGCCGACTGATCGACGAGATCGAGACACTCGGCTATGGTGAGAACACGCTAGTCTTCTACATCTGGGGCGACAACGGTTCTTCGGCGGAGGGCCAGGACGGCACGATCAGCGAGTTGCTGGCGCAAAACGGCATCCCCACCACGACTAAGCAGCATGTCGCGGCGCTCAACGCCCTAGGCGGCCTGGACGTGCTCGGAACGCCGCTGACCGACAACCAGTATCACGCCGGCTGGGCATGGGCCGGCAGCACCCCGTACAAAGGCACCAAGCTCCTCGCCTCTCACTTCGGCGGCACGCGCAACCCCATGGCCATCCGCTGGCCGGCGAAGATCAAGCCGGATGCGACGCCGCGCACGCAATTCCATCACTGCAATGACTTGGTGCCCACGATCTACGAGGTCGTCGGCATCGACGCGCCGCGGGAGGTGAACGGCGTTCCTCAGGACCCAATTGACGGCGTGAGCTTTGCCTATACGTTCGATGACCCCAAGGCTGAAGGCCGACTACTGACCCAGTACTTCGAGATCATGGGCAGTCGCGCCATTTACCACGATGGTTGGATGGCCAGCGCCTTCGGTCCGCGCGCACCGTGGATTCCCGGCATGCCTCCAGGCATTCGCGAGTGGACGCCGGATAAGGATATCTGGGAGCTTTATCACCTGGCGGAAGACTGGAGCCAAGCGAACGACCTGGCCGCCAAGATGCCCGAGAAGCTCGCGCAAATGAAGGATCTATTCTTGATTGAGGCCACCAAGAACAAGGCACTCCCAATCGGCGGCGGTCTCTGGGTCCCGCTTCTGCATCCCGAGATGCGTGTGGCGCCGCCCAATACGGAATGGAATTTCACCGGCGACATCACCCGCATGCCGGAATTTACCGCCCCCGCGCTCGGCAACAAGCCAAACCTCGTGACCATCGAGGCCGACATTCCTGCGAGCACCAATGGTGTGCTCTACAAGCTGGGTGCGAACAGCGGCGGCCTCACTTTGTTCGTCGAGGATGGGACCCTCTGCTACGAGTACAACTTATTCATCATCATGCGCACGAAGATCCGCGCGACGCAGAAGCTGCCGGCCGGCAAGGCAAAGATCGAGGTCGAGACTGTCTATGTCGAGCCCAAGCCAGGTGGTCCGCTGAAAGTCACACTCAAGGTCAATGACAAGCTATTCGCCACCGGCGTGGTTCCGGTCAGTGCACCTCTGCTCTTCACCGCGAACGACTGTCTCGACATCGGCATCGCCTTAGGCTCCCCGGTTTCGCTCGACTACCACAAGAAGGTGCCATTCAAGTTCAACGGCACCATCCACAAGGTGAACGTCAAGTACATCCCGCAGCCGATGAAATAGACGGTAACCACTATTGTCGGAACAAGACCGCGGCCATCGCCACGAGCCCCAAAACTGAAACCAAAGCGGCAAGCACAGTCGCCATGGGTCGGTTCCTCATCGGATACTGCGCACGTAGCTCCTTTAGATCGCGCCAATGCTCCAGTGTCGCCATCAGCAGCGACAGCAACCCGATCAGAATCATCAGGAGCGCAAATTGCCTCGGCCCGAACAGCCGTTCTGGTGTTGGTGCCACACGCGCCAACTCCAGTTGGAAGAACTTGTAGACTGTGAAGCCAAAGGTAATCAGCGAAGTCGCGGTTCTAATCCAGGCCAATAAGGTGCGATCGTAGGCAAGCCGTGTGCGATCCGCAGCTAGATTCGTAGAAGCATTGACGGCGCTCACTCTCACTTCAGATTGATCTTTCATCGGGCCGCTCGTGTGTGTCCACTATCAGGCAACTCGATGCCCTTCAACCGCGGCGATAGCGCGCCGCTAGGCCAGCCAGGTGACGACGCCCGTGGTGATGTCATGCATTGCGGTAGCGATAGTCAATTTGCCTTCCGCGACCAACTCCTGCAAGACGGTGCTTCGCGAGAGCAACAGCGCGGCGGCGTCTTTCGCATTCTGTACGGCGACGGCTTGCACGAACGCTGCATCCTTGGAAGTGTGCGGCCCTTTGAGCGCTGCAACCTTGGCAACCGAGGGGCGAATATTAGCGAGGGTAGCGGTTAAGTTTCCGAGTTTCGCATTGTCTATGGCCCCTTTTATTGCGCCGCAAACCGGGTGACCCAGAATGACGATGGCTTTGGCACCGGCCAGCTTGGTTGCGAATTCGAGGCTTCCGATGATATCGGTGTTGACGAAATTTCCGGCGATGCGGGCGGCAAAGATGTCGCCGATTTGTTGATCGAAGATCAGCTCCGGTGGCACTCGACTGTCGATGCACCCAACAATCGCCGCGAACGGCGCTTGTCCCGTCGCGGTCGCCCGAACTTGGGCTATCAGATCGCAGTGAACGCTGCGTCCGCCCACAAAGCGGGCATTGCCGTCCTTGAGCTGCTGCGGCGCGCCGCTGGGATCGAGCGCCGCCTGGCGATTTTTAGTGTATACGGCGCACTCGAGAACATCCGAGTAAGCCGGCGCGGCGAGCAGCGCGGCGCTAGTCAGCAAGAAGGCGCGTCGCGTTGTCATTGTGCTTTTCCCAAAGAGTTCACGAACGATAAGTGAATTACTAACGGAGAAGGGGCAAGGGGCGTGATTGGCCGAAGGTCTCATGGACATGAAATCAGACCTAGCTTAATAGGCTTAGGATGGGGATCTCGAACATGTGCGTTTTAATCGTCGCGGCCGGCGCCCTCTCTGCAGCGCAGGCCCAGACCTCCCTCATCAGCGCGCCGAGCGGAACGAAAACGCTGGCGGCGACCCTCAAGGTCTACGCCTTTCCGGGCGCCGGTCAGAGCGCTTCGCAGCAATCGCAAGACGAAACGGAGTGCTACAACTGGGCGGGACAAGAGACCGGTCTCGACCCTTTCCACATCGCGAACCAGGCCGCGGAACAGCAGCAGCAGGCCGCACAACAACAACAGCAGGCGCAGCAGTCTACGTCTGGTTCCGCGGTGAAGGGCGCGGTGGGCGGGGCTGCCGGCGGGGCGATCATCGGTGCCATCGCCGGCAACGCGGGCAAGGGCGCGGCGATCGGTGCCGGCGTCGGCGCAATTGGGAATCGCGCACGGGCGCAGGGCCAGGCGAACCAAGCGAGTCAGCAGGCGGCTCAGCAATCGCAGGCCGCCGCTAAGACCTCCACCGCCCAAATGAATGAGTTTAAGAAGGCCTTCTCGGCCTGTCTGGAGGCGAAGAAATATACCGTCAAATTCTAAGGTCGCGCACGCGCAACGCATACATAGGCATCAACACAATTCGAAAAACCAAAGGAGTTCCCGATGTTCTTACGTACGCCTCGCCTCGATCGACGCACACCAGCCGCCTTTGCGGCCGCGCTCCTCCTGGCTGTCCTGTCTCCGTCCCTTGCCACCGCCGATTCGCCGTTTCCGGGCCTCGAACTCGTCCCTTCAAAGAATGTAGGCGCACTCTACCGCCGTCCCGACGCGGATATCTCTGCCTACAGCAAAGTTATGATCGGTGAACCCGCCGTCGAATTCAGTAAGAACTGGAACCCCCGCAACTATGGCTCCTTCGGTCTCTCGGCAGCGCAGCTGACGAAGATCCGGTCCAATTTGGCAGACATGGCCAAGAGTGTCTTTGCGAAGGCCCTCGGTGATGGCGGATATGAAATTGTCACTGAAGCGGGCGACGGTGTGCTCGCCATCACGCCGAACATCGTCGATCTCTTTATCAACGCCCCGGATGTACCGACAGCTGGGAGATCAAGAACCTACACCATGGATGCGGGTTCGATGGCGCTCGTATTGCAAGTCAACGACGCCGTAACGGGTACATTGCTGGCTGTGGCGTTGGACAAGAGGCGAAGCGGATCATCGAACATGCAGTGGGCCACGTCCGTGTCCAATCGAGCGGCGGCCGATTCCATGCTCAAGGGTTGGGCCGAACAATTGAAACGTGAGTTGGACGCGGCGCGAGCTAAGTAAACCTTTGCGGCGGCTACAGAGATCCTGCAACCCAGAATTGCATTGACCGAATTTGGCCCTTTAGAATGTCCATATGGGCGATTTCCTGGATCCCGCGGCGGCTCGCTCGACTCATGGCGTGGCACCCAACAGGAGTTCGCTGCCGTGAGTCCGCCCATCACTGCGATCTCCCGATCCTCCGGCGCGCAGCTGTCCCTCCCCCAAGGGCCGATTCGCCCCGGCTTTGACGCGCACAAAAGCCTCTTTTTCGGGATTGGTGCGCCGTGTCATGTGAGTCTCGGTCTGAGTGCGAGCGCAGCATCTAGAAGCGCATGAGACTCCGCATCGCCACCATCGCAGCCCTGGGACTCGCTCTCGCCCTTTACCTTGTAATGTATGTCGGCTTCGGCGCCGTTTTCTCCGCTGCCATCACGGTCGGCTGGAGAGGACTTGCGTTCCTTTGCCTCTATGCGTTGTGGGTGTTCCTCCTCCTTGGAGCCGCTTGGTACGTCCTGCTGCCGGACTCGTTCCCTGGTGGACTGTGGATTTTCGTTTGGGCGCGGATGGTCCGGGATGCGGCCGCGGAAGTGTTGCCGTTTTCCCAGTTGGGTGGAATCGTGCTCGGCGCGCGCGCGGCGATCCTGCACGGCGTTTCGGCGCCCCTCGCCTCAGCCTCGATAATCGTCGATGTGACCACCGAGATGCTCGCGCAGATCGGCTATATTGCACTGGGCGTCGCGCTTCTGAGCGCGCGCGCCCCGCGAACTTCTTTGACGGTGCCGCTGACGAGAGTTTTCGTGATCGGTCTCGTGCTTGCCGCAGTCGCCGGCGGAGGGTTTCTCGCCGTGCAACGCTTCGGCCATAGGGTGAGCGGCAAGCTCACCGCGCGTCTCCTCCCGCGCGCGGTCACGCCCCCCGCGGCTGTAGTCGCCCAACTGAAGGCGATCTATCGTTCTCCTGCGCGCGTCGGTCTTTCCTCGGCGCTTCATCTTGCCGGGTGGATCACGAGTGCGATCGGTGCCTGGATCGCCTTTCGCCTAATTGGGGCGCGCGTCGACCTCGCATCGGCGCTGGCGATCGAAAGTCTCGTCTGCGTGGCCCGAAGCGCTGCCGCTTTCATCCCCAATGCACTGGGCGTGCAGGAAGCCGCTTACGCGATTCTCGCGCCCCTGTTCGGTGTGGGGGCGGAATTTGGACTTGCCGTGTCGCTGCTGAAAAGGGCGCGTGACATCGCCGTCGGAACGCCTATATTGCTGATCTGGCAGGCTGTCGAAGGTCGACGCGCGCTCGCAAAAGGACCTGGCGCATTCAGTAACTGGGTATAGTGAACTAGGGAACATCAACAGACCTCGCGCGACAGATCATGAATTCACCTCAGGGAACGTGGGAGGGATATCATGGAAGCGGAAGTTACCCTCGAGAATCGGCGGTCGATGTCCGATGGACGGAAAGTCCACTCGAATCTTCTGCCCGCAGTATGCGATGTATCGGTGACGAACGTATGCAACGCTGCATGCGACTTTTGCGGCTTCTCTCGCGAAAAAGAATCTCTCTGGGCCTCGCCGCTATCTCGACCTCGCCGAATTCTCCCGCGCGCTTCCGATCTTGCCTAGGCGCCGAATCCGATACATGACTTTGCAGGGCGGCGAGCCGCTGGTTCACCCCGACATATCATCGCTGGTTGCCGCGGCAACTGGGGCCGGCATCAACTGTGGTCTGATCACTAACGGTTGGTTCCTTGCGCGGCACATCGAGGCGCTGGCGGCAGCCGGCATTAAGCGCCTGCTCATATCGATCGACAGCAACAATATGACCAGCCACGAGGCCAACCGCGGCCTAAGCGGACTGAATGCGCGCATCGAGGCGGGCATCGCCGGGGCACGCGCCCATAGCATACCGGTGTGGGCGAGCGTGACTGTGAACAGGCTGGTCAATTACGAGGCGCTGCCGGAAACCCTCGAGAAACTCGGGTTTGACGCCGTGACGTTCTCGTATCCAAGGCGCGAGCGGTTCGGCTCTTCGTCACTGGTTTATAGCGAGGATTTGCCACTGGTCGACCTGGGGCCCGAGGAGATTCTCGCCGCACTTGAGTCAATCAAGCAGATGAAGAAGAGGTTCCGAGTGCTCGATCCGAGCGCCTCGCTCGCGGAGGTTGCTCGATTCGTTCGAGGAGAGAAGCAGTTGGTTCCCTGCATCGCCGGCCACAAATATTTTTACATCGATTGGAACCTTGATGTCTGGCGCTGCGAAACCTGGGCCGAACCCATGGGTTCAGTGTTTGATCTCGACCACATTCCTGATCAGCGCGAGGCGTGCAACGCCTGCATGATGTCGTGTTATCGTCATGCGAGCGCCCTGATGCATGGAGCAATTGCGGTGACGGACTCCGCCCAAGCGCTGGCTCGCGGAGACGTTAGGTCCGCGGTCAGCTCTTTGTTCCAGCGCGGCGTCGCATTTTCGCTGTGGGCACTCGCCGTCGACGAATGGCCGCGCGCCGCGCTTTCCTCGTTAAGGGCGAAGGGTAAGCGGCCAGAGGGCTCGGCGCTCCTGTGAGGGAATGGCGCTCGATCTTCCCGCGCCGCGTCTGCGCGCGTACGCCGGGAGATGGTCGTCGCAGAAAAATTTCAAGCTATGGTGGCGCTTGGAAAAGCCAATAGTCGCATGAAAGATTTCTACGATGTATGGGTGCTCAGCAAGACTTACGACTTGAACCATGCACGTCTCGCGCAAGCGATCGCCGCCACGTTCGCGAGACGGCAAACGGCGATTCCCGAGGCGCCCTCGGATGCCTTTACGCCTGAATTCTTTCGCGACGAAGGCAAGTTGCGGCAACGGTCATCTTTTGTTCGCGATCTCTCTGCGCAGATTCCACCATTTGAAACGGTGATTTCAGAACTGGCAGCGTTCATTGCTCCAGTGACAGTCGAAGCTCGTGCGCTTTTACAGAAGGAAGGAACGTGGTTTAGGAGTCTTGCCGCAACGAGGCTAGGGTCAAACGAACGAATCAGATTCCCGACGTAGCTGGCAGTAGGCTGGCAGTAGAAATATGGCCGGTCTCTCTCCACTGACTCCATTCTTCCGCAAGATACTGCTTTTACTGGGATTTTTTTGGTGGCGGAGAGGGAGGGATAGACTCGGGCCTTCGGCCCTCGCCCTGCGGGCGACGCGTGCGCGTCGTCCAAAATCGCCTGCGGCGATTTTGTCGAACCCCCTTTTCCATATCTCGGGTTCGAATCCCCGCTTCGTGGCTGCCACGACTGAGTGATCGAAATCGACAAGAATTTATTGGCCGTATGGCGGAGAGGGAGGGATTCGAACCCTCGATGGGCTTTTGACCCATACGCCCTTAGCAGGGGCGCGCCTTCGACCACTCGGCCACCTCTCCGGTCGGGGCATAGGCCCAATCGCGGAGCGCGGGATGATACCCGCCCGGAGTAGTCCAGGTAAAGCTAAAGGGGTCTAATCGCCTTACTTTAGGCAATCAAGCGTCATCGACGATCTTGGCGACCGGAGCGCCCGATCGGGAATCCTGATCTTCTTCGCGCTTGATGCGCTCGTAGATCTCTTCGCGGTGAACAGCCACATCCTTGGGTGCGTTGACCCCAATGCGGACTTGGTTGCCCTTGACGCCCAATACGGTCACCGTGACTTCGTTGCCGATCATCACGGTCTCGCCGACACGCCTAGTCAATATCAACATAATAGAGCTCCTGGCTTCCTTGGCATTGCAGCGACCACAATTACCGCTTTTGATACCGCATCGCTATCAACCGACCGTTCGAAAACTGACTACTTCAAGAATACAAGAAACTTCGAGCCAATTGTTCATCTTCTTGTCATAAAGAACCAATCGTTCAATTAGACAAGCGGCTGCGTATCAGGGACTCGACCCCTGCCAGCGCCTTGCCCAAGTTCTCCGGCTGCGTGCCGCCCGCCTGGGCAAAATCGGCGCGGCCACCGCCCTTGCCGCCGACCTGCGCGGCAACGGCGCCTGCGATGTCTCCGGCCTTCATCCGAGTCAGCAAATCCGCGGAAACGCCCACCACCAGCACCACCTTGCCTTCCTGCACCGTCGCCAGCACGATGACCGAGGAACCCAGTTTACTCTTCAGCTGATCGACCGCATCGCGCAGCGACTTGGCATCCGCGTCGTCGATTCGTGCAGCCAAAACCTTAATTCCGTCTACGTCCTTCGCCTGAGAGGTCAAATCGCCGCCCTGGCCGCTCGCGAGTTTGGATTTGAGCTGCTGCACCTCTTTTTCCAGCCTGCGCGAGCGCTCGACGAGTTCGCGGACTTTCTCGTCCACATCGTCGCGGCTGCCGCGAAGCAGCGCAGCAATGTCGCGCAGCACCTGATCGGTGTGCACGACCCACTCGTATGCCGTCTTACCGGTGACCGCTTCGACACGTCGCACTCCGGCAGCGACGCCCGATTCGCTCAAGATCTTGAACAATCCGATGTCGCCAGCACGTTCGACGTGAGTGCCGCCGCAGAGTTCCATCGAAAAATCTCCGATCGACAGCACGCGCACGTCGCTCTCGTACTTTTCGCCGAACAAGGACATCGCGCCCGCGGCGACCGCCTCATCGAACGCCATGACCCGCGTCTCCGCCGGCGCGTTGCGGCGAATGGCGGAATTCACGAGTTCCTCGACCCGGCACAATTCCTCGGGCGTCAGCGCTTGAGTGTGCGAAAAATCGAAACGCAACCGGTCGGCGGCCACCAGCGAACCCTTTTGCTCGACATGCAGGCCGAGCACCTGCCTCAAGGCCGCATGCAGCAGATGCGTGGCCGAATGATTGAGCGCAATCGCCGTGCGCCGCTCTGGGTCGACCCGTGCTTCGACGACATCGCCCAGCCGCAACTCGCCGGTGTCGAGCACTCCCGCATGGGCAAACGATGCGCCGATTTTCTGTGTATCGCGCACGGTGAAACGCGCACGCGCCGCCGACGAGCACGCCGGCATCGCCGATCTGGCCGCCGCTCTCCGCGTAAAACGGCGTGTGGTCCAGCACCACCTGGCCTTCCTGGCCCGGCCGCAGCGCATCAACCAGGGCGCCGTCGAAAATCAGCGACGTCACCACGCCGCTGTCGGTCAGCCGATCGTAGCCCAAGAAGTCCGTCTTGCCCGGCAGCTTGACCGAATCGCGCAGATCCGCGCCGAACTTGCTCGCCGCGCGCGCCCGCCCGCGCTGCGCTTCCATGGCGGCGTCGAAACCCGCCTGGTCGATGCTCAGGCCGCGCTCGCGCGCCACGTCGGCCGTCAAATCCAGCGGAAAGCCATAGGTATCGTACAACCTGAAACACCGTTTCGCCGGGAATCACCGTCGATGTCAGCTTCGCGGCTTCCGCGTCGAGCAGCGCCATGCCGGTGGTCAAAGTCTCGGCAAATCGGTTCTCTTCCTGGGCGAGAACCTGGGTTGCGCGCGCCTCGCCGCTCACGAGTTCGGTGTAGTACGCACCCATTTCCCGCACCAGGCTCGCGACCAGCTTATGGAAAAAGGGCTGAGTCTGACCCAACTTATAGCCGTGGCGAATCGCGCGCCGGATGATGCGCCGCAATACGTAGCCGCGCCCCTCATTGGACGGCACGACGCCGTCGATGATCAGGAAGGTGCAGGCGCGGATATGGTCGGCGATCACCCGCAGGCTCGACGACTCGAGATCCTCGGTGCCCGTGACCTCCGCCGCCGAGCGGATCAGCGACTTGAACAGGTCGATATCGTAGTTGCTGTGCACGCCCTGCATGACGGCCGCGACGCGCTCCAATCCCATGCCCGTGTCCACCGAGGGTTTGGGCAAGGGCACCAGCACGCCGTCCGAGGAGCGGTCGTACTGCATGAACACGAGGTTCCAGATCTCGACATAGCGATCGCCATCCTCGTCGGGCGTGCCCGGCGGGCCGCCGGCGATCTCCGGCGCCGTGATCGTAGAAAATCTCCGAGCACGGGCCGCACGGCCCGGTTTCGCCCATGGACCAGAAATTGGATTTCTCGCCCATTCGCGTGCAGCGCGTGGGATCGATGCCGATCTCCTCGGTCCAGATGCGCTGCGCCTCATCGTCTTCTTTGTACACCGTCACCCACAGTCGGTCCTTCGGAATCCCCAGCGTCCCGGTGACGAAGTTCCACGCGAAATGAATGGCCTCGCGCTTGAAGTAGTCGCCGAAGCTGAAATTGCCCAGCATTTCGAAAAACGTATGGTGCCTGGCCGTGTAGCCGACGTTCTCCAAGTCATTGTGCTTGCCGCCGGCGCGCACGCAGCGCTGCGCGGTGGCCGCGCGCGAATAATCGCGCACCTCCTTGCCGAGAAACACGTCCTTGAACTGGACCATGCCGGCGTTGGTGAACAACAGCGTCGGATCGTTCCCCGGCACGAGCGAACTCGACGGCAGCACCGCATGGCCGTTCTTGCGAAAGAATTCCAGGAAGCTTCCCCGGATTTCCGAGCTCGTCATCGATTTCAATCTAGCGTCGCGTTTCATGTCTCTTCAGTGTCTGCAGCATCGAGGTCAATATCAAATCCTAAGGCCGATTCGTATCTGAGCGCTCGTGAAACCTCGGTAACCCAAGAATCGCGCCTGGCGCTGCCTGTCGGCGTAGTTGCCCGGCAACTTCGCGCCAAATTTCTTTTGCCGGGCTTTTCGCAGCTGCACAATCCAGTCAGGAAAGGCGTCGAGGCATTCCTCGACCAGATCCCCCTGCAAGCCATGCCGGCGCAAATCGGCGCGCACACGCAAGCGGTCCCTGGCCCCGCGCAGCATGATAGGCCACGAAGTTCTCCGTGTAGCGCTGATCATCGAGCAATTTTTCGGCGCGCAGCGCTTCGAGCAGCGGCGCGACGACCGCCGCATCGTAACCCTTCTCGAGCAGCTTACGGCGTAAATCCTCGGAGGAGTAGTCGCGGCGGGCGAGCGCATCGAGCGCCGCCACGCGGGCCGCGCGCGCATCGAGGGGCTCGACCTCCCGGCGGCCCAGGCCGTTACGCCTCTTTGACGTCGCCGCCCCGATTCATGGTCGCCTTTTCCGGTATCAATTTGGCGCGGATTTGCCCTTCGATGTCCTTGGCGATCTCGGGGTGCTGCTGCAGGAAGGTGCGCGCATTGTCCTTGCCCTGGCCGATTCGCTCGCCCTTGTAGCTGTACCAGGAACCGGACTTCTCCACCAGATTGTGCAGCACGCCCAGCTCGATGAGTTCGCCTTCCTTGGAAATTCCCGTGCCGTACATGATTTCAAATTCGGTTTCGCGGAACGGCGGCGCCACCTTGTTCTTGACCACCTTGACCCGGGTCATCGAGCCGACCACTTCCTCGCCGTTCTTGATCGCGCCGATGCGCCGAATATCCATGCGCACCGACGAATAGAACTTCAGCGCATTGCCGCCGGTGGTGGTTTCCGGATTGCCGAACATGACGCCGATTTTCATGCGGATCTGGTTGATGAAAATCACGATGGTGTTCGACCGCTTGATGTTGCCCGTCAGCTTGCGCAGCGCCTGCGACATGAGCCGCGCCTGCAAGCCCATGTGCTGATCGCCCATCTCGCCTTCGATTTCGGCCTTCGGCGTCAGCGCCGCGACCGAGTCGACCACGACCACATCGACCGCGCCGGAGCGCACCAGCATGTCGGTGATCTCCAAGCGCCTGTTCGCCGGTGTCCGGTTGCGATACCAGCAAGTCGTTGACCTTGACGCCGAGCTTTTCCGCATACACCGGATCGAGCGCATGCTCGGCATCGACGAAGGCCGCCGTGCCGCCGATGGCTCTGCGCCGAGGCGATGATGGCCAGCGTCAGCGTGGTCTTGCCCGAGGACTCCGGGCCGAAAATCTCGATGACGCGGCCGCGCGGAATGCCGCCCACGCCGAGCGCAATATCGAGCCCCAGCGAGCCGGTGGGAATGGAGTCCACCTCGTACGTGGCGCCGGCATCGCCCAAGCGCATGACCGAGCCTTTACCGAACTGTTTTTCGATCTGGCTCAGCGCGGCTGCGAGAGCTTTCTTGCGATTCTCTTCCATAGCGAGTCCTCAACAAAGTGTGCCCGCATTATTTCATATTCAGCGCCCGACGCTCACCTCATATGCATCGAAATCGAAGAGATTTCTACGCCATCGGCGACTCATACAGTAGTGGCCAGGTATCGACTACTGTATAGACCGAGTGCGCGCCGCTCGTATCGGAACGCACCAGGCTGAACGATCGTGCGCTCCACTGGAACGGCGACATTGCTTGCAGCACAGGGGCTTGCGCGACCTTCCTCGCGAGCGTGACATGCGCGCGCAGCGGCGGTGGCCGCACTGGTTGCGGGCAGCTAGAATTCAGGGCCGCGCCGTGGCGCGCCAGCTCGGCGTGCAATCCTGCCCACAACTCGAGCAGCGCCGCCGGCGTGTGCCGCACGGCGGCCACCACGACTCGCGGCCCCGGCCAATACTCGTACGCATCGAACTCGATGCGGCAGGCGATGGCTCGCTGCGCGAATCCCACCTGCTGCAGCACCGCGAGATGGGATTCCGCAACGTCGCCGACGAAGGCCAGCGTCACATGATAATTCTGTCGCGGCACCGGCCGCGCTTCGCCGCTCAAGCGCAGCGCCGCCGCGGTGCCGGCAATGCGCGCCCGGGTGTCGGCATCAGGCCATAACGCAAAAAACAATCGCATCGGAATTCTCCGGGGGCGATAGACCGCAGGCGCACGCACTGCGCGCCCGCACCCGCCGACGTACCAGCAGCCGTTCAGAACGCCAACAGCCCTCGCAGCGCCGCTCGCACGGTCTTGCGGCGCACCGCATCGCGGTCGCCGCGGAAGTGCTTCAATTGCACGGCAACACGTATCCCGCGGCCGCGGCGCTCAGCCCAGCCCAGCCAAACGGTTCCCACCGGCTTGCCGGGTACGGCACCGCCCGGACCGGCGATACCGGTCACCGCCACCGCGAGCTGCGCTCCCGTGCGCTTGAGCGCGCCCGTCGCCATCGCTCGTACGGTGGCCTCGCTCACGGCGCCTCCGGTCCGCAACAGGGATGCCGGCACGCCGAGCCGGCGAACCTTGGATTCATTGCTGTAAGTGACGAAACCTTCGATGAACCATTGCGAACTTCCCGCAATATCGGTCAGGGCCTTGGCAATCCAGCCGCCGGTGCAGGACTCCGCCGTCGCCACACCGCGTTGGCTGTCCAGCAAGCGCCGGCCGACGCGCGCGGCGAGGCGTGTGAGGTCAAGATCGGCATTTTTCATTTGCATCTCAGTGTACCGAGTAAGCTTGGACGGGGACAATTCCTCGGTGGACAACCAATGTCGACACTTTGGACATTGAAATCGCATTATGTCCCCTCAAGCCGCCGAACCGTGTCTGACCCTAGCGCAAAGCGTTGGAACAGGTCCGCCGTCACGGCCGATCGTCCCTGTGCTGTATACTTTCGTCCTATGTATAGCCAGCGGTTTGGACGTCTCGTTGAGTGACTCAACATGCCAGCCATCGCATGGCGGAACGTGGAGTCGATAATGCGCTTCTGCTGGATTTGATCGAAACCGGCGATGTGCGGCATAAAGACGCAACGCGCTTGTGGATCGCCAAGCACTATCCCGAGCGAGCTGACAATCTGTTATGTATCGCTGCCGTGCTGGAGACGGCCGTCGTCATCAAGACACTGATGCACCATTTTACTTGGGATACGCAGCCATGAGAACGACCTACTACCCGCAGGATGACATTCTGGAAATTCACTTCAGCGAAAAGCCCATCAGTCGCGAGGTTTCGCAGGACTGGAACATCAACCTCAGCTTTGCAGAAGACGGCTCGATAGTAGAACTCGTGATTCTTGACGCAGTGAAAGCTGGCTTCATGCCATTCAAGAGCGGCGAGAACCGCCGTACGGCCGCTTGAATCCTGCAGGCGATCCCCCAACCTCTCGCGACTATTTTTTCTGGATGAATTCTTTGCTCTAGGGCAGATAGTTTCCCGACATATTGGTCGGTGAGAGTCCCGTGACCGTATCGCTTTAGCGATGCGTTATATCGAAAATTCATAATTATGAAAATTCCGTATAATTTGTAATAACTCTACGCAGAATGTGTGAAGTTCCAGTGGTTGGCTCGATCCCGACGATCGTCACTAAGCTCCAATCGGTTGGCATCCTTCAACAAAGGCAGATCGGTCTGAACAAGCTATTTGTGAACTCCAGATTTTTGAAGTTGCTGACTTCCGACTCGAACGAGTACAAACGATTCAGATCAAAACAGCATTCAAGCCCTTGAATAATTCAGAAACAATCGACGCGGCCGGCGCTCCACGAAACAACTCCGACCACACCCCCATGATGCAGCAGTACCTGCGCATCAAAGCCCAGCATCCCGACGTGCTGCTGTTCTATCGCATGGGCGATTTCTACGAAATGTTCTACGACGACGCGCGCCGCGCCGCGCAGTTGCTGGACATTGCCCTCACCCAGCGCGGCGCCTCCGCCGGTGCCCCCATTCCCATGGCCGGCGTGCCGGCCGTCACGCTCGATGCCTACTTGGCCAAGCTGGTGCGCAAGGGCGAGTCGGTCGCCATCTGCGAGCAGCGCGGCGAGCCGGGCAAGACCAAGGGCCCCATGGAACGCGAGGTGGTGCGCATCGTCACCCCGGGCACCCTCACCGACGAAGCCCTGCTCGAGGAGCGGCGCGACAACCTGCTCGCCAGCGTCTACGGGGCGGGCGGGCGCTTTGGTCTGGCCTGGCTGGACCTGTCGGCCGGCCGCTTCAGCCTCATGGAGCTCGCCGGGGTCGCGGCACTCGAGGCCGAGATCGAGCGGCTGCGTCCCGCCGAATTGTTGGCGCCCGACGGCGCGCAACCGACGCTCACCCCCTCCTCAGCGCTCAAGGAGCGGCCGTGGCGGCTGCGGCCGCCCTGGCATTTCGACACCGAATCCGCGACCCGCGCGCTCACCGAGCAATTCCATACGCGCGACCTCGCCGGTTTCGGCTGCGCCGACAAGCCATTGGGCGTCGCGGCGGCGGGCGCCCTGCTCGCCTATGTGCGCGAAACGCAGAAATCGGCGCTGCCCCACCTGCTGTCCATCACCAGCGAAGAGCGCGATGCCGCGCTGATCATGGATCCCGCGACTCGCCGCAACCTCGAGCTCGACGAGAGCCTGGCGGGCAAACCGGAACTGACCTTGGCCGGCGTCTTCGACCGCACCTCGACCGCCATGGGCGGGCGCATGCTGCGCCGCTGGCTGCACCGCCCGCTGCGCGACCACGAGATTCTGCGCGCGCGCTACCAGGCCGTCGCCACCCTGATGGAGTCCGGCCGGCACACCGCCGTGGCGGATCCCTTGAAAGCCATCGGCGATCTGGAAAGAATCATCGCGAGAATCGCCCTGCGCTCGGCGCGGCCGCGGGACCTCACCCAGCTGCGCGCCGCCCTCGCCGTGCTGCCCCAGCTGCACCACAGTCTCGACGCCGCCTCCTCCCCCCTGCTGCAGCAGCTCATCGCCGAGCTCACGCAACGACAAGACAGTCACCGGGCGGACCACGCCTTGCTGAGCAAAGCCATCGTCGACTCCCCGCCGCACTATCTGCGCGACGGCGGCGTGATCGCCGCGGGCTACGATGCGGAGCTCGACGAGCTGCGCCTGCTCGGCAGCAATACCGAGCAATTCCTGCTCGACCTCGAACGCAGAGAGCGCGAGCGCAGCGGCCTGTCCAGCCTGAAACTGGGCTTCAACCGGGTCCAGGGCTTTTACATCGAGGTGAGCCGCAGTCAAGCCGACAGGGTCCCGCCGGACTATCTGCGCCGCCAGACGGTGAAATCGGCCGAACGATTCATCACTCCCGAATTGAAGTCCTTCGAGGACAAGGTCCTGGGCGCGCGCGATCGGGCGCTCGCGCGCGAGAAGGCACTGTACGAAGCTCTGCTCGACCACCTGACCTCGCGCCTGCCGGCGCTGCAGTCGACCACGGCCGCGATCGCCGAAATCGATGTACTGACCTGTTTCGCCGAGCGCGCCGCGGCTCTCGACTGCGCGCAGCCGGAATTGACCGATGAACCCCTGCTGCTGATCGAGGGCGGCCGCCATCCGGTGGTCGAGCGCGCCGGCCGCGAACCCTTCGTCCCGAATGATCTGCGCTTCGATGACTCGCGCCGCATGCTCATCATCACCGGCCCGAACATGGGCGGCAAAAGCACCTACATGCGCCAGACCGCGCTCATCGTCATTCTGGCGCACATCGGCTGCTACGTGCCGGCGCGCCGCGCCGTGCTCGGGCCCATGGACCGCATCTTCACCCGCATCGGCGCCTCTGACGATCTGGCCGGCGGGTCGCTCCACCTTCATGCTCGAGATGACGGAGACGGCCAACATTCTCAATAACGCCACCGCCCACAGCCTGGTGCTCATGGACGAGGTGGGGCGCGGCACCAGCACCTTCGACGGGCTGTCGCTGGCCTGGGCCTGCGCCGCCTTCATCGCCAACCAGATCCGCGCCTTCACCCTGTTCGCCACGCACTACTTCGAGCTCACCAGTCTCGCGAGCGAGGCGCCGGGCGTGGTCAATGTGCACGTCGAAGCGGTGGAACACGGCGATACCCTGGTGTTCCTGCACAGCGTCAAGGAAGGGCCGGCCAACCAGAGCTACGGCCTGCAGGTCGCAGCCCTCGCCGGCATTCCGAAATCGGTGACCACCCAGGCCCGCCGCTACCTGACCGAACTCGAGCGTGAGCGCGACGCGCTGCGCACGTCCACCTCGCCGCAGGGCGAACTGGCCCTGTTCTCGCCGCCGCCCCACGCCGCGCCACCAGAGTCCGCCGCCCTCGAAGCCCTGCGGGCACTCGATCCGAACTCCCTCAGTCCACGCGAAGCGTTGGATTTGCTATTCCGCCTGCAGCAGTTGGACCGCGGAGCCTAGTTCCCCGACATGGAGGTTATGACCGACTGGCGGGAGGCACCCACGGAGAAGGATAGGTAGCTGAAGGCCCCGTCAAGGCAGCAGGGGCCTTCAGCTACCTATCCTTCCCCGCGGGTGTTCGCATCGGGCCGATATACATCAGCGCGCAGGAAAGCGGCCCGTGCTCAAGAAGGCGGCCGCCGCACGCGCCACGGCCCCGGAGAACAGCATCCCCGTGTGGCTCACCCGCAGCACCACGCGGTCCGCGGCCCCCTCGATCTGCGTCTCATCCAGCAAGATGGTGCCGTCGCTCGCACCCCCGAGCCTGCCCACCAGTCGGCCCAAACCCACTCCCAGATCGCCCGCGATGACGCCCAAATCCCGGTTCTGGCGCCAGCGGCGCTCACGCGGCGCCAGCAATTCCTCGCCCACGGCCCGCCCCATGATGGCCTTGCCGAAGGGCAGCCGCGCCAAATTGCGCGCAGTGCGGCTGCCGCGCAGCGGCGAGCCCAGCAGCACGATGCGCCCCGGCGGTAGCTGCGCGAGCGCCTGCGAATGTTCCTCGAAGAGCTTCACGATCACCAAGCCGCCCAGGCTATGCCCGACCAGGTGCACGGTATCCGCGCGTATGGCGCCCAGGTACTCCGCCAAGGCCCGCGCGTTGGCGGTGGCATCCGCCGCCACCGATGGATAGGAAAATGCCCGCACCTCCGCCGCCAGATCCCGCGCCAATCGGCGGCGCAGCCACAGCGCCTCGGCGCCTCTCTGCCACAGCCCGTGGACGTAGATGACGACCGTGCTCATGGCATCGCCGGGCTCATGGCGGGGCCATGCTCATGAGGTGGCTAGGCTCGCAATGCCTGGATGACGACGCGGTTGGTGCTCGAGGAGGCCATGGCCGGCGCCTCGGCGCCCGAAACCCAGCGATACTGCACATGCTCCGAATCGCTCAAGGTCACCGGCACGCGCTGCGCCAGCCTCAAGGAGAACGCATGCTCGAGATTGCGCGTGATGCCCGGCGCATACACCTTGCCGAACGCCGGCAGTATCTCGTACACCTGGGTCCACTGTAGATTGACGAGCACGCCCTGCGTGATGCCGGTCTCCTCGACGATCTCGCGGCGCGCCGCGCCATCGGCGAATTCACCCCATTCCAGGCTGCCCGTCACCGACTGCCAGAAACCGGGGGGTCGCCGGCGCTCGAGCAGCAGAAATTCGCCGCCGTCGGTGTAGATCACGATCAACACCGATTCCGGACGACGATATGCGCTGTTATTCACGCGATTTAGGCTGTTCCGTCGAGCTTGGGCGGGACGCGCACGCGAATATGCAGCTCTCGAAGCTGCGCTTCGCTGACCTCCGTCGGTGCATCCATCAGCAGATCCGCCGCCGTCTGCGTCTTCGGGAAGGCGATGACGTCGCGAATGCTGTCCGCTCCGGCCATCAACATCGCCAGCCGATCCAGCCCGAAGGCGATGCCGCCGTGCGGCGGCGCTCCGAACTTGAGCGCGTCCAGCAGGAAGCCGAACTTCAGGCGCGCCTCTTCCGGCGAAATCCCGAGCAAGTCGAACACGACGGACTGCAGCTCCTGCGAATGAATGCGCACCGAGCCGCCGCCGATCTCCGAGCCGTTGAGCACCATGTCGTAGGCCTTGGCGGTGGCCTCGCCCGGACTGGCCGCCAGGGCCGCATAATCCAGATTCGCCGGGCTGGTGAACGGATGATGCATGGCCTGCCAGCGCCTGGCCTCGGCGTCCCACTCGAACATCGGGAAGTCCACGATCCACAGCGGCCGCCACCCGGCCGCCACCAGCTTCAGGTCCTGGCCCACCTTGAGGCGCAGTGCTCCCAAGGCGTCGCTCACCACCTTGCCGCTGTCGGCGCCGAAGAAAATCAAGTCGCCGTCGGCGGCGCCGGTGCGCTGCAGAATTCCGCTCACCGCGGCGTCGCTCAAGAATTTCAAGATGGGCGACTGCAGGCCTTCGCGCCCCTTCGCAATCTCATTGACCTTGACGTAGGCCAGCCCCTTCGCGCCGTAGCGCGCCACATAGGCCGTGTAGTCGTCGATCTCCTTGCGGGACAGCTTGCCCCCTTGGGGCACGCACAGGGCCGTGACGCGGCCGCCCGGATCGGCCGCCGGTCCCGCGAACACCTTGAAGTCGCAGCCCTTGACCAGATCCGCCACGTCGACCAATTCCAGCGGCACCCGCAAATCCGGCTTGTCCGACCCGTAGCGGCGCATCGCCTCCGCATAGCTCATCCGCGGCATGGGGTTCGGCAGCTCGACGTTCAGCACCTGCTTGAACAGATGCCGCACCAACCCTTCCATCAGCGTCTGAATCTGCGCCTGGTCGAGGAACGAGGTCTCGACGTCGAGCTGCGTGAATTCCGGTTGCCGATCGGCACGCAAATCCTCGTCGCGAAAGCAGCGCACGATTTGATAGTAGCGGTCGAAGCCGGAAATCATGAGCAATTGCTTGTAGATCTGCGGCGACTGCGGCAGGGCGAAGAACTTGCCCGCGTGCGTGCGGCTGGGCACCAGGTAGTCCCGCGCACCCTCCGGCGTTGCCTTCGACAGCATGGGCGTTTCGATGTCGATGAAGCCCGCCTCATCGAGGTAGTGCCGCATCGCGCGCGTGATCCGGTGGCGCAGCAGCAGCCGCTCGCGCATCTCCTCGCGGCGCAGGTCGATGTACCGATAGCGCAGCCGCACCTCTTCGCTCACATGCTCATCGAGTTGAAACGGCAGCGGCTCGGAGCGGTTGAGAATCTCGAGCTCCTGGCAGAGCAGTTCGACCTGGCCGGACTTCAAATGGGCGTTGGCGGTGCCCGGCGGGCGCGCCCGCACCGAGCCTGTGACCTTGAGCACGAACTCATTGCGCACGCGCTCGGCCATGGCGAACACGGCCGCCTTGTCGGGGTCGAACACGATCTGCAGCAGCCCCTCGCGATCGCGCAGGTCGACGAAGATGACGCCGCCATGGTCGCGGCGGCGATGAGCCCAGCCGGCCACGGTGACGGTCTGCCCGGTCAATGATTCGTTCACTTGACCGCAATAATGAGTGCGCATACGCGAAAGGAACCCGTTGAGGAAAGCGCGCGATGCTAAGGCTTGCGCAGGGCGCGGGCAAGCCCACGGCCCCCCAAAGCCGGCATTACAGGGATTTTGACCGATTGGCGGGAGGCACCCGCCGAGAAGGATAGGAAGCTGAAGGCCCCGTCAAGGCAGCAGGGGCCTTCAGCTTCCTATCCTTCCCCGCGGGTGTTCGCATTGGGCCGATATACATCGGCGCGCAGGAGGGAGCAGTTCCGTGCCGCAGCCACTAGCCGCGCCGCTTGGCCTTGTGCACCGGCCGCTTGATCGGCCTCTTAGCGGCGGATTTGCCGCGCCCGGGCGTGTGCACCCGCACCGAGCTCTTGCCGCCGGTGCCGGTCTTCTTCGCGGACTTCGCCGGCGACTTCTCCGCCGGTTTGTCGGCCGGCTTGTCCTTGGGCGCCGAGTCCTTGGCGCCCGCTGCGTCCGCAGTCTTGGCATCCTTACCGTTGGCTTCCTTGCCCTTGGCGTCCGCACCCCCGTCCTTCGCGCCGTCTTTGGCGGCATCCGTGGCCCCATCCTTGGTGGCGTCCTTGGGCGCGTCCGTCTCCGGCCGATCGGCCAGATTCCGCTTGTTGTCCTGGTCGCCCTTGAAGTCGGTCTCGTACCAGCCGCCGCCCTTGAGGCGAAATACCGGCGCCGACATCAAGCGCTGCAGCTGCGACTTGCCGCAATGCGGGCACTTTTTCAGGGGCGGATCGCTGATTTTTTGCATGGCCTCGAGGTCGTGGCCGCAGTTCTTGCACTGGTACTCGTAAAAAGGCATGTCTTTCCTATGGTCAATCCCTACCCACGCGATGCGCCGCAGTATAGCGAACGGCAGCCCCGGCTCGCAGCCTCGTTGCCGCCCTCGCCGTCCCCGCCGCCGCCACCTCGAGTCTCAATGCAGCCGTTCCTTCTCGAATACCAGCGCGTCCTTCTTGAGCTTGGCGATCACCCGATCCCCGGCGATGAAATCGCCGCGCAGAATCATTTGTGCCAACGGGTTCTCGATCTGCGCCTGAATGGCCCGCTTCAGCGGCCGCGCGCCGTACACCGTATCGAAGCCCGCCTCGCCGATCTTGTCGCGAGCATCGTCGTCCAGACGCAGAGTGATGTCGCGCTCCGCGAGTCTCTGCCGCAGGCGTCCCAACTGGATATCGACGATGGCGCGAATCTGCTCCCGCCCGAGGGAGTGGAACACCACGATCTCATCCACCCGGTTGATGAATTCCGGCCGGAAATGCTGGCTCACCACCTGCATGACCGCCGCCTTCATCTTCTCGTAGTTGGCCTCGCCCGACAGCTCCTGAATGACCTGGCTGCCCAGGTTCGACGTCATGATCACCACGCTGTTGCGAAAATCCACGGTGCGCCCCTGGCCGTCGGTCAGGCGCCCGTCGTCGAGCACCTGCAGCAGCACATTGAACACATCGGGGTGCGCCTTCTCGATTTCATCCAGCAAGATGACGCAGTAGGGCCGCCGGCGCACCGCCTCGGTCAAGTAGCCGCCCTCTTCATAGCCCACGTAGCCCGGCGGCGCGCCGATCAGGCGGGCCACCGAGTGCTTCTCCATGAATTCCGACATGTCGATGCGCACCAAGGCATCCTCGGTATCGAACATGAACTCGGCCAACGCCTTGCAGAGCTCGGTCTTCCCGACCCCGGTGGGACCCAAGAACATGAACGAGCCGCTCGGCCGATTCGGATCGGACAGCCCCGCGCGCGTGCGGCGAATCGCATCCGCCACCGCCTTGACCGCTTCCTGCTGGCCCACCACCCGCTTGCCGAGAACCTCTTCCATGCGCAGCAGCTTGTCGCGTTCGCCTTCGAGCATGCGCGACACCGGAATGCCGGTCCACTTCGACACGATCTCGGCGATTTCCACTTCGGTCACCGAGTTGCGCAATAGCTGGTTGGGTTTCTGCTCCGCTTCGAGCGCCTTGGCGAGCCGCTGCTCGAGCGCCGGAATGCGCCCGTACTGCAGCTCGGACATGCGCCCCAGATCCTGCGCACGCCGCGCGGCATCCATGTCCGTGCGTGCCCGCTCCAGTTCCTCTTGAATATGCGCCGCGCCCTGGATGGTGGCCTTCTCGGCCTTCCACACTTCCTCGAGGTCCGAGTACTCCTTTTCCAGCGCCTTCAACGCCTCTTCCAGGATGCTCAAGCGCTTGCGCGAGGCCTCGTCGGCTTCCTTCTTGAGCGCCTCGCGCTCGATCTTCAGCTGAATGATGCGCCGATCGAGTTTATCGAGCGCTTCGGGTTTCGAATCGATCTCCATGCGAATCAGCGAACCGGCCTCATCGATCAAGTCGATGGCCTTGTCCGGCAGCTGCCGATCCGAGATATAGCGGTGCGACAGCGTCGCCGCCGCCACGATGGCAGGATCCGTGATCTGCACTTTATGGTGCACTTCGTAGCGCTCCTTCAGGCCGCGCAAGATAGCGATGGTGTCTTCCACCGACGGTTCGTCGACCAGCACTTTCTGGAAGCGCCGCTCGAGCGCGGCATCTTTTTCGATGTACTTGCGGTACTCATCGAGGGTCGTGGCACCGACGCAGTGCAATTCGCCTCGGGCCAGAGCCGGCTTGAGCATATTGCCCGCATCCATGGCGCCCTCGGCCTTGCCGGCGCCCACCATGGTGTGCAATTCATCGATGAACAGAATCACCTGCCCTTCCTGCTTGGCCAGATCATTGAGCACGGCCTTCAGGCGCTCCTCGAATTCACCGCGAAACTTCGCACCGGCGATGAGCGCCCCCAAATCGAGCGAGAGGATGCGCTTGTCGCGCAGGCCCTCGGGCACCTCGCCGTTGACGATGCGCTGCGCCAGACCCTCGACGATGGCGGTCTTGCCCACGCCGGGCTCGCCGATGAGCACCGGATTATTCTTGGTGCGCCGCTGGAGAACTTGGATGGTGCGGCGAATCTCATCGTCGCGGCCGATCACCGGATCGAGCTTGCCCTGGGTTGCGCGCTCGGTCAGGTCGATGCTGTACTTTTCCAGCGCCTGGCGATTCTCCTCGGCGCCCGCATCTTCCACTTTCGCGCCGCCGCGGACTTCGTCGATGGCTTTTTCAATGGCTGCGCGCGCGACGCCGCCGGCTTTCAGCAGCCGGCCGAGTTCGCCGCGATCGTCGCAGGCCGCGAGCACGAACAGCTCGCTGGAAATGAACTGATCGCCGCGCTGCTGAGCGAGCTTGTCGGTGACGTTCAAGAGCTTGTTCAGGTCGTTGCTCAGCAATACCTCGCCGCCCGACCCTTCGACCTTCGCCACGCGGTCCAGCGCCGCGGCCAAGTCCGAGCGCAGCTTCGCCACCGGAGCGCCCGCCTTCTCGAGCAGCGGCCGCGCAGTGCCGCCCTGTTGGTCGAGCAGGGCCGCCATGAGATGCACCGGTTCGATGTATTGATTGTCGCGGCCGACAGCGAGCGATTGGGCGTCCGCCAATGCCGCCTGGAACTTGGTCGTCAGCTTGTCCATACGCATAGAAATGACCCTTCAGATTGTTCTCTGATTGGCTATGATCTGGGGGTAGGAGTGCGCCAATTCAACGGTCTTGCGACGTTTTCCATAGGGCCTTCTCGCCGTGCTTCAACCTCTCTGGGGCTGCAGCCAAATGAGCGTCGCCTGCCGCCCGGTCACCCCATCGCGGCGATGCGAGAAGTACCGCTCACCATCGGCGAAGGTGCAATGGCCTGCGCCGTAGATGCGGCCCACTCCCAGGGATGCAAGACGCCGCCGCGCCAGCGCCGCCAAATCCGCCATGAACCGGCCCCTCGGGTTCGGTAGGAAGGCATCCTGCGCCCCCGAATCACCCTGCAGCAACGCCTCCCGCACTTCCGCGCCCACTTCAAAGTGCCGGGGTCCAATGGCCGGCCCCAACCAGGCCAGGAGCCGCTCGGGCGCAACCCCTAAGGCCCGCACAGTCGCCTCGATCACCCCACCGGCCAGCCCTCGCCAACCCGCATGCGCCGCCGCCACCAAATCCCCCGAATCCGCTGCCAGCACAATGGGCAAACAGTCCGCCGTGAGAATCGCACACACTCGCCCCGGCTGCCGCGTAAAGGCCGCATCAGCCGGCTGACAGGCGCCCGACGCGGCGGCACCCCTCACGCCGACAGGTCCCAAGGTATCGACCGGCCCCAGTGCGTCGAGATCGGCGACATTCACTCCGTGCACCTGCGCGAGCCAAACCGGCTCCGACGGCAACCCGGCCGCCGCGGCCAGACAGCGCCGGTTCTGCGCGACGGCGGCGGCCGCGTCGCCCACATGCCCCGCGAGGTTGAGCGAGGCATAGGGGACCGAACTCGCCCCACCGCCGCGGAAGGTCGACACCGCCCGCACCTCGGCAGGCGCCGGCCAATCCGGCTCCATCCAGGACGGGTTCACCGCGTACGCGCCGGCTTGCGCGCTCCGCCCGACGCAGCCTGCTTCGCCGCGTCCAGCGCATCTTCGCGCAGGGCGTCGAGCAATCGCGCAAAGTCCGGCGGCACCGCGCTCTGCAGGACCAAACGCTTGCCCGTGCGCGGATGATCGAATCCCAGCGTGGCGGCGTGCAGAGCCTGGCGCTTGAAGCCGCGCAAGGTCTCGATGAGACCCTGGGTCGCGCCGCGAGGCAGCCCAAAGCGTCCGCCATAGACCGGGTCGCCGACCAGGGGGTACTTGATGTGCGAGAGGTGCAGACGAATCTGATGGGTGCGGCCGGTTTCCAATTTCACGCTCAAATAGGTATGGCCCCGGAAGCGCTCGAGCACCCGATAGTGCGTGACCGCCGGCCGGCCGGCCACCCGTATGGCCATCCGCAGCCGGTCGCCGCGGTGACGCCCGATGGGCTCATCGATGGTCCCGCCCCCCGTCATGACGCCGACGCAGGCGGCGACATATTCACGCGCCATGGTGCGCGCCTCGAGCTGCCGGCTGAGCGAGGTCTGAGCCTCCGGTGTGCGCGCCACCACCAGCAAGCCGCTGGTGTCCTTGTCGAGCCGGTGGATCAACCCCGCGCGCGGCAGCGCCGCGAGCTTCGGATCCAGACCCAGCAAGGCGTTTTGCAAGGTATGCCGCGGATTCCCCGCGCCCGGATGCACCACCAGGCCGGCGGGCTTGTCGATGACCAGCACGTCCGCATCTTCGTGGACCCTGCGTAAGGCGATGGCCTCCGGCAATATCTGGGGTTCCGCCGCCTCATCGGGCGGTACCTGCACGCGGACGCGGGATCCCGCTTCCACGATATCCCGCGGTTTGCAAGCCGCCCGATTCACTTTGACCGCGCCATCCTCGATCCAACCCTTGATTCGCGTGCGCGAATGCTCCGGCATGAGGCGCGCCAGCGCGCTATCCAGCCGCTGCCCGGCCATTTCCGCCGGAACTTGCAAATCGATCACTTGGAACTCTGTTGTCATAGGGCACTCGAAGGTAGCGGCGAGGCATCGGGTATACTGCCGCGCTTTCGGGACCCACCCATTGTAAGGAATCGCCTGTGAGACTGCGTGATCTTGTCCATCCGAGCCGCGTGCTGCTCGTCGCCGTAGGGATAGCGATGCTGGCCGCCGGCTGCCGCAGCCACCGTGCCGATGACGCCAAATCAGGCCCCGAAGTGATCTATGCCCGGGCCCAAAAGGCCATGAAGAACTCGAGCTACGGCGAGGCGATCAAGCAGCTCGAAGCCCTGCAATCCCGCTTTCCGTTCAGCGAACCGGCGCGCCAATCGCAGCTGGATTTGATCTATGCCTATTACAAGGCCCACCAAACCGATCCTGCGATCGATGCCGCCGACACCTTCATCCGCGAGAATCCGACCAATCCGCGCGTAGATTACGCCTACTACATGAAGGGCCTGGTGTATTTCGAGCGCCAGGCCAACTGGCTGGAGCGCAAATTCAACGTCGACCTGTCGCAGCGCCCGCCCACCAATGCAACCAAGTCCTTCGAAGCCTTCCAGCAGCTGATCGAAAAATACCCGCACAGCATATACGTCAGCGACTCGCAGCAGCGCATGGTCTTCCTGCGCAATCGCTTGGCGGATTTCGAACTGCACGTCGCCCTGTACTACATGCGCCGCGGCGCGTACGTGGGTGCGATCAACCGCGCCAAGTACTGCATCGAGAACTATGACGGAGCGCCGGCCGTGAAGGGCTCCTTGAAGGTTCTGGTGGACGCCTACCGCGATCTGAAGATGATGGATCTAGCCGCCAACGCCGAACGCGTGTACGACGACAACTATCCGGCCAGCAGCAAGGACGTTGCGCCCAAGAAGCATTGGTGGGCCATCTTCTAGCGCGACTTGTGTCTAGAAGTCCAAGCACTGCGTGCTAACTGGGTTTTTAATGCGTAATTAGCCTCGGACAACTGCTCGACGGTGATCGTCGTAACCGGCACCGAGTCGCTGAAACGCTTTGTGATCGTGTCCTACCAGGATGGCTCCCATTTGCTCAGCAATCGCAACTTGCCAAGCATCGTTCTCGCCTAGAGGGTGCGAGGCTCGCCTCTGGCGCAAGGCGACTTTATCAGCGTGGACACGGTGTATGCCCTGCCAGGAAAAACGTGTCAGATAAGCCCTGACGGCCTCCGGTTCGTCCGCCCCTTCAAGGACCTCGGCCATGGTGACCGGAGTGATCCACAAATGGGCCGCGCTGTTGCCCCGTAGCCAACTCAGCGCCGGCCCTGCCTGCCCCGCCGCCATTTCGTTGAGCAAATCGATCATAAAGGAAGAATCAAGCAGGCATTTTCTCATTTGCGGGACACCCGCAAGCGCGAATCACCCATTCGGTGTGCGGCATCGGTTAGTACGTCCGAAGCCGTGACAAAAGGCTCTTCGCGGATCAGTTGGCGCACATAGGTTGCCTTCTTCATCCCGGCTTTGCGCGAGCGGCGAGCGAGTAGAAGCTCTTCCTCTTCAGTGAGACGCACAGTAAGTATTCCCATGATCTTTGCATCATACGATGTATGTCGATTGTATGTCAAAAACTTCGAATCCAAGCGGTGACCGAGTACCGGACGTTGAATTGCGGGAGGCCGAACCGATTAGCGCAGTATGCAAAAGCTCGCTTTCTCTGACGAGCTTAAAAATTGCGCCGTTCTCGCGGAAATACTTCTAACGCGGACGATCCAATCGCAGTGATACCTTCTACCGCGACTTATACCCACTCGTGATCGGGTACCGCCAATCGCGCCCGAACGCGCGGCCGCTCACGCGCACGCCGGGGGGCGCCTGACGGCGTTTGTATTCATTGCGCTTCACTAAGTCCAAGATTCGACCCACGGTGGCCCGGTCGAAGCCGCGCGCCGAAATTTGATCTACCGATAAATCCTCTTCGATGAAGGCTTCGAGAATCGGGTCGAGCACTTCATAGGGCGGCAGGCTGTCAGTGTCCTTCTGCTCATGACGCAGTTCCGCCGACGGCGCCCGCTCGATGACACGCTGCGGAATCGCCTGCGATTGCGCGTTGCGCCAGGCGCAGAGCCGATACACCAATAACTTGCTGCAATCCTTGATGGGCGCGAAGCCGCCGGCCATGTCGCCGTACAGCGTGGCATAGCCCACCGACATTTCGCTCTTGTTGCCCGTGGTGAGCAGCATCTTGCCGGTCTTGTTGGAAATGCCCATCAATAGCACGCCGCGGCAGCGAGCCTGAATATTCTCTTCCGTGGTGTCGGGCGCGCGGCCGGCGAACTCGTCCTTGAGCGCCGCCAGCGTCGCTTCGAACATGCCTTCGATCGAAATCTCGCTGTGCTCGACGCCGAGCCACTTCGCCTGCAGCGCGGCATCGTCCTTGCTCATCTGCGAGGTGTAGCGCGAAGGCATGGACACCGAATGCACCCGGTTCGCGCCCAGCGCATCGACCGCGATCACCAAGGTCAGCGCCGAATCCACCCCACCCGACAAGCCCAATACGGCACCGGGAAAGCGATGTTTGTCCACGTAGTCGCGCGTGCCCTGCACCAGCGCCCCATACACACTTTCTTCCTGGCTCTGCAGCGGCACGATCTCGCCGGGCAGGGGCCTGACCGCCCCCGACGCGTCCACCGCCAGATCCACGACGTACAACCCTTCCGTGAATGCCGGCGCCCGCAGCGTGACTTCGCCCTGCGCATTCATGACGAAGGAATTGCCGTCGAACACCAGCTCATCCTGCCCGCCGATCAAATTCACGAACACCAGAGGGATGCCCGTTTCACGCACACGCGCACGGGCGATTTCCTGCTCGCGCTGTGTTTGCTTGTCGACTTCGTAGGGCGAGGCGTTGATGACCAACAGCACCTGCGCCCCGGCCTGGCGCGCCCGCAGCGCCGGCTCCGCGTCCCAAACATCCTCGCACACCAGCACGCCGGCCTTCACGCCGTTGAGTTCGACGACGGTGGGCTCCGCGCCCGGAGTGAAATAGCGCTTCTCGTCGAACACCCGATAGTTCGGCAGGCAGGCCTTGCGGTGATTGGCGAGCACCGCGCCGTCGCGGATCACGACCGCCGAATTGAAAATCTTCGTCCCGACATATTCCGGGTACCCGGCGATCAGGGTGATGCCCCGCACCTCCTGCTTCAATCGCTCGAGCGAGCGACCCACCTGCAGGCGCATGCCGGAGTGAAACAGCAGGTCCTCCGGCGGATAGCCCGACACCGCCAGCTCGGGCACCAGAACCACATCCGCCCGATGCTGATCGCGGGCGGCAACGGCCGCGGCGACGATGCGCGAAGTATTGCCGTCGACATCGCCGACGACCAGGTTGAGCTGCGCCATGACACAACGCAGCGGGCGCGATTGAGCCAAATGATTCCCCTCTCTGTTCGGGCCTATTTCGGGCGGCGCGCCACGGGCCGCCCCGCCTTGACCCGCCCAGCTTTGGCCTGCCCCGCCTTGGGCCGCCCAGCCTTGGCCCGCGCCGCGTCGCGCCGCCTCGCGCTGCCCCGCGCCGGGGACTTTGCCGCCCTTTTGGCCGGCCCTTTCATCGGCCCCTTGGCCGATTTCTTCACGGCTTTTTTGACCGCTTTGGCCGCCGCGGGTTTCACCGCCTTGCTTGCCGGCTTCGCAGGTTTGCGCGCGGCAGCCCGGCCTGAGGTCTTCGAGCCGCCCTCGAGCCGCTTTGCAATCGCCGAGCCCAGCTCCGCCGGCGAGCGCACCGTGGTGATCCCCGCTGCCTCCAGCGCCGCGAATTTCGCGGCCGCCGTGCCCTTGCCGCCGGCGACGATGGCGCCCGCGTGACCCATGCGCTTGCCCGCAGGCGCCGCCATGCCGGCGATATAAGCGACCACGGGTTTGCTCACATTCTGGTGAATGTAGGCCGCCGCGGCCTCCTCGTCGCTGCCGCCGATCTCGCCCACCATGACGATGCCTTCGGTTTGGCTGTCCGTTTCGAACAATTCCAGCACGTCGATGAAATTCATGCCGCGCACCGGATCGCCGCCGATGCCCACGCAGGTGCTCTGGCCCAGCCCATTGTTGGTGGTCTGGAATACCGCCTCATAGGTCAGCGTGCCGGAACGCGAGACGATGCCCACCCGGCCCTTCTTGTGGATGAACCCCGGCATGATGCCGATCTTGCATTCCCCGGGGGTGATGATGCCCGGGCAATTCGGACCGATGAGGCGGGTCTTGTAGCTCGCCAAAGTCGCCTTCACGCGCACCATGTCGTTGACCGGAATCCCCTCGGTGATGCACACGATGAGTTCCACCCCGGCGTCGGCCGCCTCGAGAATGGCATCGGCCGCGAACGGCGCCGGCACGTAGATCATGCTCACCGTGGCCCCGGTTCGAGCCACCGCCTCCTGGGCGGTGTCGAAGACCGGAAGACCCAGGTGCTGCTCTCCGCCCCGGCCGGGCGTCACCCCGCCGACGAGCTTCGTGCCGTAGGCTAAGCATTGCTCCGAATGGAAGGTGCCCTGCTTGCCGGTAAAGCCCTGGCAAATGACCTGGGTGCTCTTATCGACCAGAATGCTCATGAGTGGGCTCCCGCCATGTTCACGGCCTTTTTCGCCGCATCGGTCAGATCGCTCGCCGGCGTAATGGCCAAGCCGCTCTTGGCCAGAATCTCCCGCGCCAGGGGCGCGTTGGTGCCTTCCAGGCGCACGATCACCGGAATACTCACCCCCACCTCTTTGACGGCCGCGATAATGCCCTCCGCAATCATGTCGCAGCGGACGATGCCGCCGAAGATATTGATCAGAATCGCCGTGACCCGGGGGTTGGACAGCACCAGTTTGAAAGCCGCGCTCACCCGATCCTGGGTGGCTCCGCCGCCCACGTCCAGGAAGTTCGCCGGCGCACCACCGTGCAATTGAATGAGGTCCATGGTCGCCATGGCGAGCCCGGCGCCGTTCACCATGCAGGCGATATTGCCGTCCAGCGACACATAGTTGAGGTCATGCTCCGCCGCCTTGCGCTCCATCGCATCCTCCTGCGAGTCGTCCCGCAGGGCCCGCCAGATCCTTGTGGCGGAACAGCGCGTTGTCCTCGATGTTGATCTTGGCATCCAGTGCCAGAAGATCGCCGGCGCCCGTCACGATCAGCGGGTTGACCTCCACCAGGCTCGCGTCCCGTTCCAGGTACAGCTTGTACAGAGCGTGCGCGATCTTCCCGAATTGTCCGATTTGCGCGCCGCTCAATCCCAGCCCGAACGCCAATTGCCGCGTTTGAAAGTCCTGCAGACCCGCGGTGGGGTGAATGTTGACGCGGATGAATCTTCTCCGGCGTGTGCTCGGCCACCTCCTCGATGTCCATGCCGCCGGCCGCCGAGGCGACGAAGGCGATGCGCCCCGCCTCGCGGTTCAGCACCAAGCTCAGGTAAATCTCGCGCGCGATCTTCGACCCCAGTTCCACGTACACCTGATGCACCGGCAGCCCCTCGGGACCGGTTTGATGGGTCACCAGCGTCGTGCCGAGCATGGCTTTGGCGGCGGCACGCACGGCATCCAGGTCCTTGGCCACGGTGACTCCGCCTGCCTTGCCGCGGCCGCCGGCGTGCACCTGGGCCTTCACCACCCACAGCGAGCCCCCCAGCTTCTGGGCGGCTGCCACCGCCTCCTCCGGCGAGGCCGCCACCTCGCCCTGGGGGACGGGGATGGCGTATTGGGCAAACAGCTGCTTCGACTGATACTCGTGCAAATTCATCGACATTCTCCGTGAGAAACACTGGATCCCTGCCCGGTGGGAGATCCTCTGCCGCACATCGCCTGCTCTACACTGACTAACTGACCGCGTAAGGCGCGCTATTCTGAATTAAGCTCGGGGACAGCGCAAAGCCGCCTTGGGGATAACCGTTGATCCGTCCATTCGACCGCAGCATCGACTTCAAGCCCGCACTGAATTGGCGCGTGCTCGGCCTGCTCAATTTGTACCGGGTCTTGGCCCCCTTGGTGCTGCTGGCCCTGTATCCGCTCGGCGGCGCGCGCGGCTTTAGCATCGTCTATCCACAGCTGTTCTTCGGCACCACCCTCGCCTATCTGTGCTTCGGCCTCGGCAGCGTGATCGTCGTCCGCCGACGCCTGGCGAGCGCCTATGTGCAGACCATCCTGCAGGCCACGGTAGATCTCACGCTGCTGCTCCTGGTGCTGCACGCCTGCGGCGGAATCACCAGCGGCCTCGGCTTATTGCTGCTGCTTCCCGTCGGCGGTCTCGCCTTCTTGTTGCCGCCGCGCAGTGCCCTCTTTCTGGCGGCGGTCGCCGCTATCGCCGTGCTGGCCGACACCATTTGGCAGCAACTGAGCGGTCGTACCGACATCATCTCCTATGCAACCGCCGGTCTGCTCGGGACCGTGCTGTTCGTCATCGCAGCCGCCTCGAGCTTCGTCGCCAGCCGCATGCGCGAGAGCGAGGATTTGGTTCGGCAGAAGGACATCGATCTGGCGAATCTCGCCGAGCTGTCCCAGTACATCGTGCAGCACCTGCGCGAAAGCCTGCTGGTGGTCGACGCCGCGGATATGATCCGCCTCATCAACGAATCCGCGGCGGAAATTCTCGGCGACGACCACGCCGTGCCGGGAGCCTTGCTGGGCGAGGTCTCCCCGCGCCTCTTGTATTCCCTGGCGACCTGGCGGCAGAGCGATCGGGTCGAGAACTCCCCCTCGAGCTTCGTCGCCGCCGACGGCGCGCGGGTGATCCAGCCCCACTTTGCCCACCTGGGCAGTATCGCGCCCGGACCCACGCTGATATTCCTCGAAGACACCAGTCTCATGGCCGAGCGCGTGCAGCAAGGCAAGCTCGCCGCGCTCGGCCGGCTGTCCGCCAGCATCGCCCATGAAATCCGCAACCCCGTCGGCGCCATGAGCCACGCCGGCCAGCTGCTCGCCGAAAGCCCCAATATCGGTCCCGACGAACGCCGCCTGACCGACATCATTCACAACAACTCAGAGCGTGTCAGCACCATCATCAACAATGTATTGCAGCTCTCGCGCCGCGAAGCCACGAACCCCACGCGTCTCTCGCTCGGTGACTGGACCGATGAGTTCTTGGGTGAATTCTGCGAGACCATGCAAGTTCCCAGAAACCGCATCGGTTTCCAGGAAGCGGCGGACGATCTGGAGGTGCGCTTCGATCCCGGCCATTTGCACCAAGTGGTCTGGAATCTGTGCGACAACGCCATCAAGTACGGCGAGGCACGCGGCGGGATCAGCGTCGAAATCAAGCTCGGTCGTTTGAGCCCCAGCAACCGCCCCTATCCTCGAAGTCGCCGACCGCGGCCCTGGAATAGAACCACAGGCGGTAGATCGTATCTTCGAGCCTTTTTTTACCGGCCGAAAGGGCGGTACCGGACTCGGACTATTCATCGCCCGCGAAATGTGCCAGCTCAACCGCGCCATCCTGCTCTACGAGCCGCGCGGCGGGGATGGCAGCATGTTCAGGATCGTGTTCAGCGACCCGCAGCGCTGGGAGGAATAGGACCCTGTAGTTTCGTCTCGGCACTGGTAAGTTGTCGCCGCGCGTTACTCACTGATCAGACAACTTCCTCGTCTAAGCACAAGGGCCCAAGGTTTGGCCGGGGACTGTGGATCGCTCCACTGCCGTCGCTGAATTGGCGTGAATGTTGGCGGACGCAATGCGCCGTAATCTATACTGGGTTAAGCCGAACCAGTGCGTCGGCGCGGTCAATGTTATCTGTTATAAGAGGGATCAACGCAATAGTTCCGTGGGCGAGATACGCGCGATACTGCGAGCGACCCCTGTTATTTGGCGGACAGAGCCGCAACATGATCATCGAGCCAAGGTGCTGGTGTGTACACGAAAAATAGGTTACCGGTAAGAAAGTGACTAAAAAAAAGGCTCTGATATTCGGCATCTCCGGCCAAGACGGGGCCTATCTAGCGCACAAGCTGCTCTCGATGGGTTATCGCGTTCACGGCGCTTCACGCGATGCCGAGGCTTTGCACTTCGGTAATCTGACGCGCTTGGGCATCAAAAACCAGGTACACCTGCATTCCGCCTCGCTTTCGGATTTTCGAAGCACGTTGTCGATATTGACGATAGTTGAACCCGATGAAATCTATAATTTGGCGGGTCAGTCTTCCGTCGTACTCTCCTTCAATCAACCTGTCGAAACCTTTGAAAGCGTCACCGTCGGCACGCTGAATATCCTGGAGTGTATCCGCTACGTAAAGCTTCCATTGCGCATGTTTAACGCGATATCGAGCGAGTGCTTTGGTGACACCAGCGAGCCTGCGAACGAAGAAACTCCGTTTCGTCCTTGCAGTCCCTACGCCATGGCCAAATCCGCGGCGTTTTGGGCTGTCAAAACTTATCGGGAAGCCTATGGGCTACAAGTTTGTTCGGGGATACTGTCAAATCACGAATCGCCAATTCGCCCTGAAAGGTTCGTATGTAAAAAGATCGTGGCTGCGGCAGTTCGAATTGCAAATGGAAGCAACGAGAGGCTTTTTTTGGGAAACGTGTCGATTCAGCGGGATTGGGGGCTCGCCTCCGAATATGCCGATGCCATGTGGCGCATATTGCAGCAGGAAACGATTGACGACTTCATAATTGCGACGGGTGAGACGTGCACGCTCGGAGACCTGATGGATGCAGCATTTGCCTCTGTTGGGCTCGATGTCAACGATCACGTTACGATAGACAGATCATTGCTGCGCCCGCTCGACATAACCGTTAGTCGGCTCGATCCACGAAAGGCGCGGGAAAAACTTGGTTGGGAGGCCCAGCACAAAAGTCGGCGCTTGGCCGAGCTACTGGTCCGATGTGAGCAAGAAAATTCGATCGGCCCGATGCCGTGGGTGCCCGGCATCTCATAAAGGAGCCGGTGTGAGGCTGATGGGATCTTATGGATCTCGCGGGGATTCCGATTGCGAAATTCGAGAACCCAGAACCCGCCGATAGATACCTATCGTGTTTTCAGCGCAGTTCCGCCATGAAAACTGCCCTCTGCGGATTCGACCTCGCTCCTTGAGTGCGGTAAATGGCAGCTAACGCTACAATAGAACCATGCCGATACCCGCCGTGCTTATAGTCGATGATGAACCGGATCTGTGCGAACTGCTGTCGATCACCCTACAACGCATGGATTTGAGACCGCGTACCGCGAACAATGTGGCGGCAGCGCAGCGCCTGCTCAAGACCGAACAATTCGATTTGTGCCTGACCGACATGCAGCTGCCGGACGGCGATGGCCTGGAACTGGTCGAGTGGATGCAGCAATACACCCCCAGTGTTCCGGTCGCCGTGATCACGGCTCATGGCAACATGGAAACCGCAGTTCGCGCACTCAAGCTGGGCGCCTTCGACTTCGTCTCCAAGCCCCTGGATCTCGCGGGCCTACGCAAATTGGTGGCCACGGCGATCAAGCTGTCGGGCACCAATGACAGCGATACCAGCGTGTTCGGACCTCGCCTGCTCGGATCATCCGCGGCCGTGCAGCATATGCGCGAAATGATTGCACGAGTCGCGCGCAGCCAGGCGCCGGTGCACATTTTCGGTGAATCCGGCACCGGCAAGGAATTGGTCGCCAAGCTCATTCACGAATCGGGCCCGCGCCGCGACGGCCCATTCGTGCCGGTCAATTGCGGAGCGATTCCGACCGAACTCATGGAGAGCGAGCTATTCGGCCATAAGCGCGGCAGTTTCACCGGGGCCGTAAGCGACAAGAAGGGACTTATTCAGTCGGCCGAGGGCGGAACTCTGTTTCTCGATGAGATCGCCGATTTGCCGCTGCACATGCAAGTCAAGCTGCTGCGCGTCATCCAGGAAAAGACTGTTCGTCCAATTGGCGAGCAACTCGAGGTCGGAATCGACGTCCGGATATTATCGGCTACGCATCAAGAACCTGTCGCAGCTGGTTGCCGAAGGTAAATTCCGGGAAGATCTGTTCTACCGGGTGAACGTAATTGAATTGCGCGTGCCGTCCCTGCGAGAGCGTCCCGAGGATGTGCCGGAACTCGCCGAGGCAATCTTGCGCACGGCTCGCACGGCGCATGAAGATCACGCGCACCGGCGCTTGGCAAGGACGCGCTTGCGGCGCTCGAATCCTATGCCTTTCCCGGCAACGTTAGAGAACTCGAAAACATCCTCGAACGCGCGATCACCTTGAGCACCAGCGGCGAAGTGCGTGCGGCCGATATTCAGCTGAGGCCCACTCCCGGAGCGCCCATCCGGGCCACAAATGTTCCCACCGGGGGAGCGTTGGGAGATCATCTCGAAGATATCGAGCGCGACGCAATTCTCAAGGCATTGGAACAATCTCGATACAACAAGACGGCGGCCGCCAAGGTATTGGGAATGTCGTTTCGGGCCTTGCGCTATAGGATCAAGAAACTGGGCATCGAGTAGGCATCCAACGGCCGGCAAGAGCCTGAACGCGCGATCGCTTCGTTTTAAGGTCTACTCGAAACAGTGAAGTCAGTTCTCCACGGCCTATCGTCTGAACTCGGCGCCTCCCCCTGGATGGTCGGGCCGAGATACCACTGCTCGCCCCACTTACCATCGCCTAGTTTTACGGCGTTCGGCCAATTTCGCCGCACCAAGTCAGCATCGCAATTTCGCCCCGGTTGACCAGCAAAAGATCCGGTGTCCGCAGCAGCGGATCAATCTGAATCATGTCCGCCATGTAAAACCCGCCGCCTGGGCTGATGAAATATATATTGCTTCCCGGCCTCTTCGGCCGAGGCAACTGTGCCAGATGGCGCGACACGAAGTGTTCGATTTGATGCATCTGAAGAGGCAATATGAGGAAAATACTCAATATGCAAGCCGCACCGGCGAAAGACTGCGAGGCGCAGATCGGCTTCGGCTTTGCGGGTCATCGCACACGCAGCAAGCACGGGAACGACGCCCCAAGCCGAGTGAAAATAACGATATCCCCATCCGTGCCCCTGATCGAGATTCACGAATAGATACCCGACAAAGGTGAGCGCGGCCGATTGCGCCAAGAGTCTGAATGCGCCGATCGGCCCCAGTCGCCGGTAACCCAAGCACGGCGAGCACGAACATGCCGGGAGCGGCCCAGATCCACATTTTGGCCAAGGCGGCGACGCGCATATTTAGAATCGCCGCATCCGGCCATTTGAACACACCGCTTACTGCTCAGGGCGGCTTCAGCGCCGTGAGAGACCGATCGCGATGGAGTTGCGGAACATGAACCATGCCAATCCCACACCGAACGTAATCGGCAAGTAACCAAGAATCAGCGGGAGCAGAAACTCGCCTCGTGTCGGCTCTCAATACCAGCGCAACGATCCAAGGCAGGGCAAACAGAGCGTGAGGAAACGGGTTATGAAGGATCAGCGCGAACGAGCCTACCACTCCGGCGGCAAAGCAGCGTCCTCTGGTAGGCTGGAGCAGCAGCCAGGCAAACAACAAGTTCGCAGTCAAGTGCGCCTGCATCGAATAGAGTGAAATGGCGTTCGCCCAAAACGCTCCGGAGGCGATGCCGAAGAGCATGGCCCAGCCCGCAGCTCGTCGATCACCGGTAATATCGAGCGTTATCCGATAAATGAGATAGATCGCGAGTCCAGCCAATAGAGCGTTGCAGAGCCACGGCATGTTGAGAAACTCAAATGGGGCGAGCAACAAGGCATACCCGGGCCAGTACCCTTCTACAGCTCTTCCGGTTTCTTGGGACGCAACCAGGAAAGAGCCATTGAAGCCAGGGAAAATCAGCCACTTGACCGCCGACGGCGGCAGCTCGGCGAAAAGATGCCCGGAAGCGAAAATTTTGGATTGAAAGACTGCCGCGTACTCGTCCATGCACAAAGGATATTCGTGGCAGACAAAAATCGCTCCCAGCACGACCGGCACTGATGCTTGCCAGCGCCGAATCCGATCGGGCGGCCGGCGAGAAAATCCACCAATTTCAATAGAGCGTCCGGCCGATTCCACAGAGCGGCCAAGTAAGCACACGGCAACCATCAGCCATGCAACTTGCGCGTCATATCCCGTCAAAAGCAACTGGAAAATCGGCGAGAAATACCTGCTCGAAAAAAATGTGCGGTCGAGCATGTAGAAGTACGCGAGGCAAAGAACCGAGCACAGGATGGAAAGCAGAATCACCCGACGCGTCCCGGTGCGTCCCGCCTCTCGGTTGCCTTGATTCATTCGCCCATATCCTTTAAAAGCGGCTGCAGCATGACCTTCGTTCCAGGCGCATCCCAGGTGCTTATTCCCGATCGACGAGATGGTCCATGCGAATGCGTATCGGGTCACGCAACCGTATACTCCCAGCCGACATAATGCGATTTATCGTCGATATGCGCGCCGGCAGACAGCGCAAATATCTCAATTGACAATGCAAACTGCTGAAATTCATCAAGCCGGTCGGAGCGCGCACTCGATCAGTCCAGCCCTGGTCCTTTCATCGCTGCGCTGAGCACGGCCGCATTGGCGCTCTTGCTGGTCGTAGTTTGGCTCATCATGCATCGATACCGGGGGTTGGATAACGACGCGCAAATATACGCGCTGCAAGCTCTTGTCAGAATTCATCCGCCGCTCGGTAGCCGACCTCTATTTTCAGCATACTTCGCAGGACGCGTACAGCGTTTTTTCACCGTTCTATGCGTCCGTTATCAAACTGATGGGCCTGCGCAGCGCGACGCTTCTGCTTACCGTGTTGTTCATTTCCTGGTTTTTGGTCGCCGCGTGGATGCTCGCACGCGACACTCTGTGGCCGTGATATCGCTTGGTTGAGTGTCGGGCGCTCTGATAATCATACCGGGAGCCTACGGCGGCTCTGGGATATTCCATTTCTCGGACCTCTATCTAACCGCGCGCCTGCCTGCGGAGGCGATGGTCGTAACGGCGCTGGCCCTGCATTTCCGAGGCTGGAAGCGGCTGAGCCTCTCGATTGCAGCAGGAGCTCTGTTCGTTCATCCTCTGATGGCGCTTCCCAGGACTCTTACTGCTGATTTGCATGTCAGTGCGGCGCGAAATAGCGCTTCTGGGCGCGGGCATCGGCATATTGGGCACACTCGGCATCGCGCTCGCCGCGCAACGCGTGCCGGAAGCCGCGCACATTCATTCCCGTCATGGACTCCGATTGGCTGGAAGTCGTGCGGGAGCGTTCGCAGTTCTTGTTTCTAAATCTCTGGTCCATTGCGGACTGGAAGCTAAACACCCAGCCTTTCGTATCTCTGGCCTATCACGATACTGGCCGTCCCGGACGCGCAGATACGCAAACTCTGCTGTCGGGGCGATCGTGGTGGGACTCGCAGGCTTGGCGGTGGCTCTCGTTGCCAGCTGCGTCGACGCCCGTCGCCATACTGGTCCAAGGGCAAGCGTGGCGGTGGGTATGGATCACTGATTTCGTCGCCATTCTGCTGCTTGCTCCAACGGTGTTGCGCGTTTGGCGCGATGAAAAATGCGGTGCGCTCTGCTCGATATTAGCCGTTGTCGGGTGGACATTCTCGGTCATGGACGGTCTTACATGTGTGTTCGATTGCGCTGCTGCTTTGGCTGGCGCGACCCTATATCCCCGATCGCGCGATACCTTACCTGCGTTGGGCCGGCTACGCAGTGGGCCTCATCGTAGCGGCATGGGTCGCGGTCACGTGCTGGACGATTTTGACTTCCGCCTCAATGGGGCACGAACCCCCGGCGTTCACCAAATTGAGAGACATCGTGCGATTGGATGTTTCGGCGGCCATGCTCATTGGGCTCCTGTGGTATTGGTTGCGAATCACTCGATCGCTGCTCTGGCTGACGACCACTGTCGTGGTTCTACTGGCGGCGGCCGTGTACATATCCCCCAAGTCGTTCGATGCATTCAGCAACGCCGGCTCACCCGCGCTGACCGAGGAATTCGCGGATTGGCGCAAGATCATCCCTGCGACCAGCAGCGTCTATCTCGCCGATAAATACGATACCGGTGCATTCGCGTGGTTCGCACTCGACAGGCCGAACTACCTGTCGCCGGATCAGTCCGCGGGAGTGGTCTTCGCGCGCGCGACGGCACTCGAAATTCGACGGCGTTCTCAAGTCGTGCTGCCCTTGGAGAAGCCTGACTGGAAAATCCAGTCGAGTCTGCAAGACATTCACAAGTCGACAGACAAGAAAGCGTCGAATTATCTGCCGCTCACCGCGCAGAGCCTGGTCCGCGTATGCAGCGATCCGCAGCTCGGGTTCGTGATTGCAAAGGAAAATGTGGGCTTTGACCCGATTACTCACACGCACAGCGGCGCGTGGAAGGACTGGAATCTCTACGACTGCCGACACGTGCGTTCCCTGGATCCGCAAGCATGAATACGCTCGCCCAAGATGCGTTGAAGTACATGCTAGCTTCAGGCTGCGCGCTTTGTTGTCGACATCGGCGTCTTGTGGGTGCTGGTACAATACTTTTCCTGGTGGTATCTCGCGGCGGCAACGACTTCCTTTTTGTCGGGAATAGCCGTGGTTTACGTGCTGTCCGTAAGGATGGTATTCGACCATAGACGAGCTCAAAGACCGGCGGATCGAGTTCTTGAGCTTTGCGGCGATCGGAGGCGCCGGCTTGGCAATAAATGCGGCGGTAATATTTGCAGCCGTCAAGTACTTCGGGGTTCATTACTTGGTCGCCAAATGCATCGCGGCCGGATTTACCTTCGCATTCAATTTTTTCGCTCGTCGTCAGCTGCTATTCACGCACCGCCCGGCCCGAGACCATCAGCAATATGACTACGACCTCCAGCGATAGACGCTCAAAGGTTGCGGTCATTGCCGGCGCCGGACCGGCGGGACTGACTGCGGCGCTGGAATTGCTGCGTCGTTCCGACATTAGCCCGATGGTTTTCGAAGCGGACACTCAAGTCGGCGGAATCTCCAAAACGGTGAACTATCGCGGCAATCGAATGGATCTTGGAGGGCATCGATTTTTTTCCAAATCGGATTGGGTCATGCAGTGGTGGCAGAATATATTGCCTGTGGCTGAGGGGCAGACGGATTCGAGTGCGCCGCTCCGCGTCTCCTACCAACAAAAGACTCACGACTTGACTCCCGACGTGCTCTGGGCCGGCCGGCTCCGACGCCGTCATGCTGGTTCGACAACGGCTATCGCGCATTTTCTATCGCCGGCGATTCTTCGATTATCCTCTGAAACTCAATGCGCAACACCCTGAAAAACATGGGTGCCGCGGAGATTCTGCAGAATTGGCGTGAGCTACGGCCACGCGCGATTTAAATTCCGGCCGCGCGAAGACACGCTGGAGGAATTCTTCATCAAATCGCTTCGGAGACCGGCTGTATCGGACCTTCTTCAAGGACTACACCGAGAAGGTGTGGGGCGTGCCCTGCGGAGAAATCTCCGCCGAATGGGGAGTCCAGCGCATCAAGGGTCTGTCGATCACCAAGGCGATTGCTCACGCGGTCGCGAGTTCCTTTTCGCAGTTCGGCAGCTTGGATACACCTCAAAAGCGCACCGAAACCAGCCTCATAGAGCGCTTTCTCTATCCTAAATTTGGACCGGGTCAAATGTGGGAAGAGGTGGCACGCCAAGTCGCTCAGCGTGGCGGAGGATTCACCTTCAGGCATCGAGTCGTCGGGGATAGAGCGCGAGGGTTTTCATATCACCGCGGCCCGTGTACGTGGATGAGACACACCGGAGCGGTTCGACTCGTTCCATGCGATGATTTCATTTCGACGATGCCTATTCGCGAACTCGACTGCACTTCTTGAATCCCCAGGATCTCGCAAGTCCGCAGAATTGCCGAGCAGCTTCCGTATCGCGACTTTATGACCGTTGGTTTGTTGCTTCGCAGGATGAAGACGCACATCCAAGCAGCCTCATCGGCGCACACGCAAGCCAACGGCATGCCGCCGGACAACTGGATCTACATACAAGAACCGGACGTGCAGGATCGGTCGACTGCAAATATTCAACAACTGGAGTGCCGCCATGGTCGCGGACCCAGGCACGATCTGGTTGGGGCTGGAGTACTTCTGCAAGCGCAGGGCGATGATTTGTGGGCAATGAACGATGCGCGAATTCATCGATTTCGCGGCCGGCGAACTCGAGAAACTCGGACTTGATCGATCGCAGAGACGTGATCGACGGCACGGTTGGTTCGCGTCCCTAAGGCATATCCCGCCTACTTTGGCGCGTATGGCAAGTTCGGCAAGGTACGCGATTACTTGGATCAGTTTTCGAATCTCTATCCCGTCGGCACGGAACGGTATGCACCGCTACAACAACCAAGACCACTCCATGCTGGCGGCCAACGCCGCCGTCGACTCAATCATCAATCTGGGGCGCGATAAATCGAGAATCTGGACGCATCAACTGCCGAAGATGAGTATCACGAGGAAATTGAGGCGAGTCCGGCCCGCGAGGTTCAAGAACTCAGAACCCGGCGATAGATGTCTATGGTGGCTTCTGCGCAGCTGCGCCATGAAAATAGTTGTGTGCGGTTTCGACCCCGCTCCTTGAGTGCGGTTGCCGCTGACGGCGAATCCAATACTGATTCCAACGCACTGCGGATGGAGTCGCGATCTCGCGGGTCGAACAGCCTAGCCGCGTCGCCGGCCACCTCGGGTAGTGAACTAGAGTTACTGCAAGCTACGGGACATTCGAGCGACATGGCCTCGAGTACCGGTATACCGAATCCCTCGTAGAGGGACGGGCAAACGAACAGCGATGCGTGGGCATAGCAGGTAGCCAGCACGGCGTCGGATCCACCCAGATAGCGGACGCGACCTTCGACCCCCGCCTTGGATATCGCGGCGCGTTCGGCGCCCGTAAAATCGCCGCCGCCGAAGCAGACAAGGAAAAAGTTCGTCCGCAGCGATGACGAAGCAGCATAGGCATCGAGCAGCCCCCGAAAGTTCTTGTAGCTGACTCGGCTTCCGACATAAAGTACATACGGGGCATCAGCACCGAGTACTCGCACTTTGAAGCTGCTGGAGGATTCCCCGGTTAGCAGCGACACGAGCGGATCGAAGCCAAGATGCGTCACCGACACGCGCTCTTCCGGAATGTCATAGGTGGCGAGTAAGTCATGCCGGGTGCTCTCCGAGATGCAAATCACGTGATCCGCGGCCGCGACGCTCGCCGCCTTTATTCGTCTGATGAAGGGGCTGGCAGCGAAGTACTGAGGGTACTTCTCGTGAATCATGTCGTAAACGGTTAGAATCCCGCGGGCGCCCGACGGGGGATCGATCGGAAAATAGTAGGTATTGTGCAAGATATCCGGTCTGAAGCCGCGCGCGGCCATTTTCGCGGGAAGCACGCTCGACCCGTACGCCAAGGCGGTTAGGCCCTCCAACCAGCGCACCCTTCTTCCCCGGACAAGACACCGCGGTAGCTGGTCCAGATATTCGTTGAAGTGAAACGGCGCAACGATCAGCGGCGTGACGTCGGTCATCCGCTGCATCTCCAGCGCCAAGTTGCAGACGTATCGCGAGATTCCACCGAACCGCTGATGACAAAAGATCTGTGGGTCGAACATCACCCGCAGATGGCCGCCGCTTGGCCGATCGGTCGGTTGGCCGGTTACCTGCTCAAGCCCGTGTATATTGGTCATATGTCTCTTAGTTTGGCCTAACCGAGTATAAATTGCCGCGCACGCATCGACGTTCAAATCGTACTACCGAGCCTGTTGTGGCCGAAGCCACCGCGCGCCGATCCGCTCCGCAGTGCGTGATTGAACGACGCATGATCGTTTTGGGACTCATCCTCACGACGATCGCGCTGGCGTATTTCCAGGCCGCCAGCAACCACTATCTATCGACGCGACGAATGACGCCGATATTTCAATATCTATTGACGGTGGACGACCCCAAGACCGCATGGCTGACGTTCGGCGTCTGCATACTGGCAGCGTTCTGGCGAAATCCCGCGCCGCTTCTCAGAAGTCGTCGATTTCCTCGGCTCGAACCTAAACACCATCGTCACGGCCAGCGTCGCGCTGCTCGGGCTCGGCGCGCTTTTCGTCTACCACAACGATGCCTTTTGCATGGACGAATATGCGGCGGTCTTTCAGGCAAAGACCTTCGCGGCGGGTCGATTGACCGCGCAACTGCCGCCGTCGGTCGTCGACTGGCTGATCCCACCGGGATTCAATGGGGCGTTTCTGATCGCGTCGCGGACGACGGGCCACGCCATGGAGGGCTATTGGCCTGGTTTCTCACTGCTCCTCGCTCCATTTGAATTTCTCGGCATTCCGTGGCTCTGTAACGCACTATTGGCGGGACTCGCGATCTATCTTATTAAGTCGGATAACGCTGGATATTACTGGTGACCGACGAGCCGCGGGCTGGGCCGTGCTTTTCACCGTTGCCTCGGGGGTCTTCGCGGCATATGCGATTTCCTATTATTCAATGCAGGCTCACCTGACCGCGAATTTGCTGTTCGTATGGCTGTTGCTGAAACCCACCCCCTACCGCGCCTTTGGCGCCGGCGTCGTGGGCTCGCTCGCGCTGGTCGCTTCACAATCCATTTCCGCACGTGCTGTTTGCCGCACCGTGGATCGTCGCAATCGCGCTTTCAAAGGAGCAGCGGCAAGCCTTCTGTGCATTGATTCTCGGCTATCTGCCTCTGACGATAACTATCGGCGCTGGTTGGCTGCATCTGCGCGGAATCGTCACCTCGGGAAATTCCGGCTTCAACGTGATAAGCGACAACATCCACACCGTCTTCAGATTCCCTGATAAGTCGATGTTCGACATGCGTGTGGCCGAAGCGGCCAAAATGTGGATTTGGGCCGTTCCCGGCCTGTTCCTCTTCGCCGTGCTCGGGCGATTGCGTCGCGGCGATGATCGGCGGGTTCGACTGCTGGCTCAATCCGCCGTGCTGACCTTTGCCGGTTACATATTTTTCATCTTCGACCAGGGACACGGATGGGGATATCGGTATTTTCATTCGGCCTGGGGAGTCGTTCCAATATTGGCCGCTTGCGCCATGACGGGACGGCCGGAATCGAACGGTCGTCTCGCCGCATTTGCAGGGGCCGCAGCGATATTGAATCTCATGCTCGTAGTCCCGGTGCAAATGATACAGATAGACGGCGTCATCGCTCGTCACTCGGCGCAGCTACCGAAGCCGCGAAGACCGGGAAATAACGTCTATTTCGTCCAAGCGCGGGGCGGGTTTTATCTCGCGGACCTGGTTCAATCGGACCCACTGCTTCGCGACGAGGATCTCATCTTGTTCAGCCGAGGGCCGGAGCTGGATGCGCAACTGCGGCGGCAGAACTGGCCGGCGGCCGCACTAGTCGAGAGGAGCCCGGCGTAGAGGAGTGGAATCTCGGCCCGAAGGACCAACGGCAGCCGCCGCGCAATATGCTGGGAGCCAGGAGATTCGTGTTCGCGTATTCCGACCATGCAAAGTAAAGTATCATCGTCGCAATTGCGAACCGTCGAGGCTCTACCATGAAACACAATACATGAGAGTCGACTCTAAAGAAGACCTCGAGAACCAGATGCCCGCGCAAAGAGAACCCGGCATCGCCAGTTCAGTGTCGGAACGACAACGCAAGATCGCGGTGGTAATTCCCTGCTTCAACGAAGGACACTCCATTGCGGAGGTGGTCCGTAGTTTCAAATCGGTATTGCCGACCGCCAAGATATACGTGTTCGATAATAATTCGACCGATGAAACGATCGCACTTGCCAGCGCCGCCGGAGCACTGATACGGCGGGAAACGCTGCAGGGAAAGGGCAATGTCGTCAGACGCATGTTCGCAGACGTGGACGCGGATGCATACGTCATGGCAGACGGGGATTCCACATACGATCCCAGATATGCCGCCGACATGGTGAATCGGCTATTCGAAGAACGACTCGACATGGTCGTGGGAACCCGAATCGACTCGCATGTCGCCGCCTATCCGCTCGGTCATCGATTCGGCAATCGCTTGCTTACATTCGCGGTCGCGAACCTGTTTGGCGAGCGATTCTCCGACATGCTTTCCGGCTACCGGGTGTTTTCGCGCCGCTTCGTGAAGTCGTTCCCGGCCATGTCGAGCGGCTTTGAGATCGAGACCGAGCTCACCATTCATGCATTGGAGCTTCAGCTGCCGGTCGCCGAGGTTGCCACGCCCTACCGAGATTCGGGCAACCGGATCCTACGAGCAAGCTTCGCACGTATGTAGATGGTCTGAAAATAGTTCGCCTGATAGTGGTTCTGTACAAAAACGAACGCCCGTTTCGATTCTTTTCTGCGATCGCGGGCAGCCTTCATTGTAGTTGCACTGGTCCTCGGCCTTCCTCTCGTTGTTACATTCATCAAGACCGGTTTGGTCTTGCGTCAGCCGACAGCCATTCTGGCAACGGGTTTGGTGCTTTTGTCCGCCCTTAGTTTTGCATCCGGACTGATACTCGACACCGTGACGAGAGGACGTCGAGAAATGCGCCGCCTCGCCTATCTGGCCGTACCGCCGCCGGACCCCTGAGCGGCACCGACCTCACATCACTGGGGCTCTTGAAGCGCAAACATCGATCTATAGGGCGGGAAACTCGCTGATTCGCGCGGACCGGCCGATCGGGGCAAGAATCCGTTTGCGATACACCGTGCCGTAGAGTCCGGCCACCGTGACGGCATAGGCCGCAGCCGTTGCCGTCACCAAGCCAAAGGCCCCCGCGTGCATCGCGGCGATTATCTTCGCCGGCAACGCGACGATACAAAAACAGATCACGACGACAAGCTGCTCCCGCACGATGCCTGTTCCATTGAGGTAAATGCTCAACACTACGCCCGCAGACTCGAGCACCGTCCAGACGGCGAAGGCAGCCAGGAGCAGCCAAGGTACCACAATCGTGTGCTCGGTCCAGAACGCCACAATCCACCCGCCGAAGAGCAGCAGCGCTACCGATAAGGCGACTGCCACCATGATGCTGAACAAAAAGCTGTGCAACAAGGTTTTTCGGATGAATCCGCGGTCGTCCTTCGCGTGGGCGTCAGCATAGGCCGCCCAGAGCGGACCATTCAGGATTGACACCGGCTGCGACGCAAATAGGAACAGCCGCTGCGCAACCGCAAATGCTGCGACATCGGATGCGCCGACAACCCCGGCGAGCAGGAAGCTATCCCCGCCCCATCCGATCATCGTTCCGATTTGCAGGAACAGGAACAGAACGCTCGTTGTCAGTAGCGCCTTGCGTTCGTGCACCATGCTCGAGAACACCAAACGGAATTCCAGCTTCTGGCGGCAATGCAGCCGCCCCATGACCAGAACGAGAATGACGAAGGATTGCGTACCGATGCTCGCCAGTAGCAGTGCGCCGACGTCGGGCACATGCTGCACCGTCCACCACATTGTAGGACAGGCCAGCAAGGCCGCGATCGCGGCGATTATTTGCGCTTCGTGGGAGCGCTGTTGACCTATCAATATCTTCAACAATCCACCCGAGATGATGTTGAGGCCGAACAGGACGCTGAACACGCGCGCGGCCGTGCGCGCTTCGCTCCCAGTCGCTGGACTGGAGAGGTGAAAAAAGCCGCCCCATGGAATCCATGCGCCGGCCGCAGCCAGCAGCACCGTCGAAGCGAAACCGATCACTGTTAGCCAAGAAATGCCGCCCATGACCACGAGCGAGAGTTGTCGCGCGTCTTGCTTCGCGGTCGCGTGGGCCACCCGGTTGACCAGCGCATTGCCGACTCCCAGGTCTAAAAACGACAGCATGACCGCCAGGCTGGAGAAAGTAGCCCATATTCCAAATCGTTCGCGGCCCAATACCGGCGCAGTCCAGCGCAAGGACAACACGATCAGCGCAGCACCAGTCAACCGAGAGACGGCGGTCGAGATCGCGCCAAGCGCTGCGAGACGGTACCGTTCGGCCGCACGACCTTCTTCGTCTCCAGAAGGGAACGGTTGCAGCCGTAAATATCGAAAATAGGCCGCCAATGCCGATAACCGCTGGACCGTACTCACGTCAGTGTCGACCATTTTCGGCCGTGGTTTGCATCGTCAATGATTCGCAGCAAGCCCAGGTCGCCATTGTCTCTGCTCTTCAATGTAAATAGGAGTCTCAGCCAAACCATAGCTTCAATCGGCACGCATGCAATGGATGCGTAGCGGAAAATCGAATGTGTGACCTTATTTGGTTAAGTATAGTATATCGTCATGTCGAGACATTCCGTGAACATGCTCTTTCGGCGTTTGAGAATTTCCCTACCCGCCGGCCTCAAAATTCTCAAACACGGGACGCGTAGCCTTTTGGGTCTGAAGACCAAATATCGCTATCGCAACTTCTCAATTCAGCTCCCCGCGGATCATCTGCTGCCCTTTTATCAATCAATGCATGGAACCTACGATAGATTCTTGCCGCATCTGGTCCGACATCTGGAACCCAACGCAACGGTCATCGACGTCGGTGCGAACTGTGGCGACACGCTGGCCGGCATGTACGATGCCAACGATCGGTTGAACTACATATGCGTGGAACCGGACGAGGTCTTCTTCGAGTATTTGAGTAAAAATGCTCTAAGCATGAGGAGTTCGAACCCGGGCGCTTCGATTCGTTTGTATAAAGCGCTGGTCGGCAAAGGCGTGGGTCAGGCCACGCTCAAGGGAGCCGGCGGGACCAAACACGCCGTGCAAGTCGACGAGTCGCTGCGAGCGGCCAAGGCGATTCCCTGCGCGACGCTAGATAGTTTGGTGTTGCCTATGCCATCGGGCCGCGTGGAGCTGCTCAAGTCCGATGTCGACGGGTTTGATTTCGACGTCCTCGATTCCGCTGCGAAGCTCATCGCGGAACACCTTCCCATCTTATTTTTTGAGTGCCACTTCGGTGATTTGAATCAGAAGCACGGATACCAGAAGACCATCGCAGCACTTCAGCACAGCGGGTATCTCGCCTGGACCGTTTTCGACAATTATGGTGATGTCGTCCTGCGGACCAGGGACATCGAAGCTCTGTTTCAACTGTTCGATTACGTCGATCGACAAAACGCAGGTCTTACGACCCGAACGATTCCCTATTTTGACATTATGGCTGGCACCGAACGACACGAAGCGCTGCTGACAAACGCGGTCTCCGAGTACCTGCAGCGTGGAGCGGTGTTGGATTGCGCGGGCCTCGGACCAACCGACGCGACATTTCAAAGAGAAATTGAGCGCTTTGACACGATACTGCCGTTCCGTTGTGTTTGACAGGCGACACCAGCAATTCGAGATCCTGGCCCGGATTGATGCTCGAGGAATTTCCGCCATTCTCATCCCATTCATGGCCGGTTATTGAGAGCCATGCCGAATCCGAGCGATGAGGCCTGCCGGCTCTGTGAGGGGCACCTTAGCCTACGAGAATCTACTGCGAGAACCACCGCTCATGCGGGCAGCGCCCAAAGCGAAATTCCGAGATTGACTGCAGCGTCTTGATCAGCACCATGAGCGAGGCCCTGGCACCGCCAACCTCGGCCGACAGATGACGATAGATTTCAAAGGTGCCGCGACACACGGCTTTCAGCCCCGCATTGGCGGCCCCGCCCGCCTCCATGAACGCGACATCCGCGCCGACGAGACGAGTCGACGGACTGAATCGGCGCTCCAAGTCGTAATACTGATTGATATCCGCCGCCAAGCGTAGCCGGGCGTCGAAACCCTCGACTGCCTCCAACAGACGTCGCTTGCGAAAACTGCGCCTGATGCACGGGATACATTCCGAATCCTCGGACGCGACCGAGTAATCGCGGTACGCGACGATGCCTCCAAAGGCCCACCCGTCCAACTCTGCCCATGACGGCGTCGCCGACGATCAGATCCGGGTTGTCGGCGCTGCCGTGAACGCATCCCTTGAGCGCCAACGCCAGTGAATCGCGCGCCACCAGGAAATCGTCCGCGTTCAGGAATAATACGTATTCGCCCCGAGCTGCCCTCAGGCCCTTGTTCATTGCGTCGAAAATCCCCTTGTCGGGCTCGTAGATGCGCAGGATTCGCGAATGTCGTAACGCCCACTGATCGATAATCGCCCGGGTGTTGTCGCGTCGATCCGCCGTCGACGCAAATATGTTCGACACCGAAGTTCACCTGTTGCAGGGCGACTGAGGCAAGCGTTCGCTCAATCATTGCCGCCGCGTTTAGGCTCACGGTCACGATCGAAAGCAGTACATCCATCGGCAGCCTACTCACTTCAATGTTAATTTCGGATTGTTCCCCGGAACCCGTGAACGCGTCCACCGCCGCAGCAGGTTTCAGGGTGGTCTCGCTCGGCGTTCAGGCGCGATCCCGATGACGCGCATGGTCAATACGCTGGCGTACCAGGGCTAAGCGCCGTTCCATTTCCGGACTGCCAAAACCGAGTGCATGGATATCTTCGAGTCGCTCAAGGGCCGCCGCACCAGCGTAAAATGTAGAATAAAATTCGCGCTTTTCAAGTTGTTCCAGAACCGCTGCCACGAGCCAAGAGACCGGTTCCGCGCCGGGAATCGAATCAAATCGTTCCGGCGGAGGCAGAAACGGCTCGCTCGTGTCAACTCCCGCGTGGCGGATGAACTCGAGTAATTGCTTAAGGGCGTTGACCGACACGGCTCGTGCGCCATAGTCGTGTGCCACGCGAGCTAGACTCGCGAGTCTTAGCCGCACGGGCTCGCGATCGCACTCCGCTTTGAGAGCCAAGAAGCTGGCTTCGAGGGCGCGAAAACGGTCCAGAGGCGACAGTGCAGCGTCGCGGCTACGTGAATAAAGCGACAATGCTCGTATTACCCCCGTACTGTCGCCGGCCTCCTCGGCGGCTCTCCATGCCGACGAGAGCGGCGCGGCATATGGTAGGTACGCAAGCGCATTCGACCAGTGATACCTGACGCCGGCGCCGCCGGGGCCCGCGCTCACCTCCACAGAGGCTCCTCTTCCAGAAACATCGGAAGAGCGCAACAGGACTCCCCGTGCCGCGAGCCGGTCCGCGCGAGCGGCCTTGCAGCAAAATAAATTGAGAAGGTAGGGATCGAGTGCGGACCCCGCGTCAAACGGCACCAGAAGATTGAGACCCGGCACCAGCCGATAAGAGTCATGCCCGAGTGCCGCAAACTCACGTATCAGCCCAAAGTTCACATTCGTGGCGTCTTTTCTCAGCTCGTACTGCACGAGCGGCGCAAGATTCGCAAAAAAGCGGCGACCGCCCTTCACGATGTTGTTTTCCTCGCCTTCGGCGTCGATCTTTATCAGTTCGATATCCTCCCAGCGATAACGGTCCATGCATTCGTCAAGAGTCACCAAAGTCACAGTCTCGCTCAGATCCGCGGGTGGTTGACCGTGGATGATCGAATTGAGCTCCGGATCGCGCCGCAGTGTGAGCTGCGCGCTACCCGATGAACTCGAGACCGCCTTCTGTTCCAGCGTCACATGCCCAAAAGCATTCGCCGCGATGCCCTGGGCCAGGAATTGCGAAGTGCTCGAGGCCGGCTCGAATGCCCACACATGACCATCAGGCCCGACTTTTTTGGCCATCGGCAGTGTGTAAACGCCATAATTGGCACCGATGTCGATGACCTTTTGGCCCGCCTGAAGCAGCTCTCGGACGAATTGCAGTTCATCCTCGAAGAAGTCCTGTTGCTCGCGCAACACGTAAGGAGTGATCAGTTCAATCGAGTTCGGAACGACTATCCGCACACCGTCGACGAGTGAGAACACTGCAGTTTCGACCATCTTCAGACGTCCTCTGAAACGCAAAGTACGCAGCACAGGCGAGGGTTCATCATCTTCACTTTCGTGACTCATAGCACAAAGCGGTATGGCGTGATTATGTAATAGTCAGATGTGGAGAATCACCCCCCACGTTTCGAGCTTTGACTCTTAAGAGCCGGCAATGGAACTAGCGCTTTTGATGTTCTGCCTGACGAGGTGCCGACTGTCGAATACCGGGATCGCGTGAGCATGTGCTTCGATCCGCACAACCGCAAGGTATGAGGCATGAATATCGCTGAACACGCGCCGGAAACGATCTTGGGCCATATAAAGCTGATCTCCGATGCGAGCGGCGCGGCGGTTCCCTACCGCCGGCACGTCTACGTCGGTTGCGTCGTGTTGGCTCTCGCCTGTAATTACGTCCTCGGGAAGGACATGGCCTGGGACACGCTGAACTATCACCTCTATTTGGGGTACAGCGCGCTGAACGACCGCTTCGGTCTGGACTATTTCGCGGCCGGCACATTGTCATACCTGAATCCATATGCCTATGTACCTTTCTACGCAATGGTACGTGCAGGCCTGCCCGCACTCGCGATCTGTTCGGTATTTGCAGCGGTCCACAGCATTATTCTGTGGCTTAGTTTCGAGCTCGGCGTAGCCGTTTGCCCCTCCAAGGATGGCCGCACGCGTGCCTTTGCCGGAAGCTGCGCGGTCGCGCTGGCATTCATGAACCCGATCCTTATGCAGCAGATCGGCTCATGCTTTGCCGACATCACGACGGCGGAATTAGCGCTTGGCGGGTGGCTGCTGCTGGCGGGGGCCGTGCGAGTGCCGCGAATGTCGCGAGTCATCTACGCGGGGCTGATCCTCGGTGCTGCGAGCGCACTAAAGCTCAGCAATGCACTGTCCGCGGTATCGGCGTTCGCGATGCTCGCCATGTTGCCATTGGGCTGGCGCGGCAAAATCCGCCACGGCTTGTTCTACGGAATTTCGGTCGTGCATAGGCTTTGCGGTCATCGCCGCCCCATGGTCGTACCGTCTCGAGAAGGCCTTCGGCAACCCCATGTTCCCGATGTTCAACAGCATCTTTCGCTCGCCGGAATTCCCGACGGAATCGACGGGAACTGCCTATCGATTCATTCCGGAGTCCATTGGCGAGGCACTATGGCGTCCCTTTGCCATGATCGATCCCACGCAGATGCAGCACGAGGAACTCAGCGCGCCGGACCCGCGCTACGCCATCCTCGTCGCACTGGCCGCTCTGTTCGTTCTGCGCTGGGCTTGGCGGCGCTTTGCCCAGGCATCAGCTCCGCCGAGCAATCCGCAACTGAACCGAGTCCGCACGCGTTCTTGCGGCACTCGGATGCGGTCTCGGCGTGTATTGGATCCTCTGGTTGCGCGTTTCCGGTAATAGCCGCTATGTCTTGGCCATGGCCTCCATCGCGGCCGCCGTCATTGTCGGGATGCTGTTTCGGCTATTCGAGTCGCGACCGAAGATGCGTAACTACCTTCTAGCCATCATATTTGTCACTCAGACCGTTCAGTTGTACTTGGGGGCGGAATATCGCTGGAACGGGGTGCCTTGGGGCGGACCGTGGTTCGATGTCTCCGTACCGGAGAAACTCAAAACGACGCCGAACTTGTATCTGATCCTCGGCACGCAGTCGAATTCCTTCGTTGCGCCTTTTCTTGCCAAGGAGTCTGGGTTCGTCAGTGTCGTCGGTGGCTACACATTGGACCCGGAGGGTGCAACCGGGGCGCGCGTCAGGGACTTAGTCCGTCGATTCTCACCCAACTTGAGAGTTGTCTTTCTTAGTTCTCGGCCGTACGTAAATACCGGGCGTCAGGCACGCCCCGCACAAGTTGATAACGCACTGCTATTGTACGGGCTGCGTCCCGACTGGGACGACTGTGACACGATAACCGTGCACGGCCTTCCACCCGCATTGGAGATCCGTTACCAGACCACGTTGCCCCAGGAACCGCAAAACCGCGACACCACCTACATTACAACTTGTCGCCTGGTCCCTGATACTAGCGACCGATCGGCGCTAATCGCCCGCCAACGCGCCGTCAATCTCGTGTTCGACCGCCTCGAAGACGCGTGTCCCAAGCTCTTTCAGCCGCGCCGCCTGGTCACCGTGAACTACGGAGGTGCCTGGCAACGGGTCTATGGATCTACCGATATTGCGGCTTGGATCAACAACGGGCGGGTAAAATTTAGTGATCAGATTCGCCCCGGTGGGGTCATTGACGTCGGAAGCGAGAGTGATTGGGCGAAGGCCCCGTTGCGTCTCGATTGCGGCAAGCGCAACGGCGCCTATTTTGCGCATATTTTGTAAGCGGGCATTTTTGCCGGCTTTCCGAACTGCTCGGCGATACCCCTGCTCAGGGTGATCGACTGCGGAACAGGTCACGCCGCCTGATGCTACCGAACTCCATAATATGGTTTATCGTCGAATTCGGTTAATCTTACGGCAGCCATTTGCCTTGGTAGCACCCACACCGCTCGCGGCCCTGCGTAACCCGCGAAGACGATGGAGCGGACTGCATCCTCGGCCGAAGTAATGCATTGCAGGCGGAAACAATACCATGATTCGAGAGTGGTTCAACGCTAGGGAGGCTGCCGAACTGGGCGTTTCGTTAGCTGACCAATTTGCGCCTCCGCGGGCCATCGGTCCGGGAGCGCACGACAAAGGGCAGCCGACAGGAGAAGCAGGGGGCCTTCTGCCGGAAATTCTTCAACGAGTTGACCGTGAGGTCCGCGGCTTACGGCTGAACTTTTACAAAAGAGCAAAGTTCGCAAACTCCTTCAAGTGGAGATTGCTCGATAACGGCGTCGACAAGGGGATGGCCGACGAAGTCACGCAAAGATTGGTACTGCACCTCTCCGGAAATCAGCTCCCCTCGGCGCAAGGCCACGACGCCGATGTGATGGGGCCGGGTGGATCTCAGCCCAATGACGCCAAGCACCTGCTTGCGCTGGGCAATAGGTCTATGGCTGAGGGTGCTTATGCCGAGGCGATTGCCTTTTATCAGGATTTAATCAAGCTCAACCCGCGTCATGCGGTTGCGCTGAACAATCTTGGGTCGGCTCTCTTCAAGGTAGGCCGGTACAAGGAAGCGGAAGGCCGCTTTTCTCAAGCAATCAAGGTAGCGGCAGATTATCCCGACCCACACGGCAATCTCGGAACCCTGCATTCTACTGAGAGGCGACTTCGCCGAGGCCGAAAGATCGTTACGTTACGCGCTCAAGTTAAACCCGCGTTTCGTGGATGCGAGGACCACCCTTGGGTTGACCCTCGTCAACTCCAAGAGCCTGCGCGAAGCCAAGGTCTCAGTTTGAAAAGGTATTGAAAATTGAGCCGCGCAATACTCGAAGCGTTAGTCGGTATGGCCCTCATCGCCAAGACCGAGGGCGAGTTCGGCCAAGCGGGCGTCATGCTCAACCGCGCACTCAAGATCGATTCGAAAATGCCGGGTGCCTTGGCCTCCGTCGTCGGCACGCGACAGATGACGGCTTCCGACGGCGCTTGGTTGCAGAGCGCGGAAGAGGTCGCTGCAAGCGGTATTGCGCCTTCGGCTGAGTCAGAATTGCGCTTTGCCATTGGGAAATATTACGACGATGTCGAGGACTTTAAGCTTGCTTTTCAGAATTACAAACGCGCCAACGACCTGCTGAAGCCTGTTGTCGAGCCCTACGACCGAGACGCGCGCAGGCAATTCGTTGACGATTTGATCCGGCGTATACACCAGGGAGGCTGTCGCCGGTGTTGCCGCCGGCGCTTCGACCTCGATGAAGCCGGTCTTCGTAATCGGCATGCCGCGTTCCGGCACATCGCTCACGGAGCAAATCATCGCTTCGCATCCGTCTGCAAAAGGAGCGGGAGAGCTGGACTTTTGGGCTGCGTGCGGTGCGCGAACATGGAGACTCCATACGACAGGGACTAATCGATGAGTCGACGAGGAGAAAACTGGCAGAGGCATATCTGCGGGATTCTGGAGGCCGGCGCGGGCGACGCAACTGCGTGTTGTCGACAAGGCAACGGTCAACTCCGACTATCTGGGATTCATTCACTCGGTTTTCCCGAATGCCCGCATTATTTACATGCAACGTGACCCGATCGACACCTGCCTGTCGTGCTACTTCCAGAAGTTCGCTCTATCCCTGAACTTCACCATGGACCTGTCGGACCTGGCGGACTACTACCGAGAACATCATCGCCTCATGGCGCATTGGCGTGCCGTCCTTCCGCCGGGAACCATGCTGGACGTACCTTACGCTGAGTTGGTCGCCGATCAAGAAGGATGGACGCGACAGGATACTGGATTTCCTGGGTCTCGAATGGGATGAGCGATGTCTGGACTTCCACAAGACGAAGCGAGCGGTTGTGACCGCCAGCTACTGGCAAGTGCGGCAGAAGATGTATGCGAACTTCCGTGCAGCGCTGGCGCAACTACAAGAAATTCATCGGCCCGTTGCTAAGCCTGAAGGATTTGGCTCGCTGAATTCATACGCCGGCGTCACTCCTTTACCGGCCTCGATTGTTCGATTCCAGGCGCTGACAAAAATTGTCAGTAGGTGACGAAGCCCGCCGCTCCTGACGCCAAAAAACGACTCTCTTATGTCGCACGCACCCAACTAATTATAATAAATCCCTGTAATTTCAATAGTTTACTAGAAAACGATGAATGTTGGCACACGGCTTGCTTATCCGTCCTCACCGGCCCAGCCGTTGTTCTACGACAGAGTTTGTTTCAATTCATTCAGGAGTCAAAAATGCTCAAGCAAGTACAAAAGGGTTTCACCCTCATCGAATTGATGATCGTGGTGGCCATCATCGGTATCTTGGCCGCGATCGCAATTCCGGCGTATACGGACTACACCGTTCGCTCGAAGGTGACGGAAGGCATCAACCTGGCGGGAGCCGCTGAGACCACCATCGCCGAAGGCTTCCAGTCGGGCGGTGTAGACGGGCTGACTGCAGCGGCAGGCCGGCTGGACTTTCACTCCGACCAAGTACGTGAATAATATTACATTGAGTGCGACCGACGGCACCATCACGGTGACCTACCAGGGCGGTACCAGCGGCATATCGCAGTTCTGCGAGTAACTACACCTTGACTCTGCAACCGTTCATCAACAAGGCCGCTCTTGCCGCCACCGCCGCCACTGAGGCGGCAATATCGATTGGGCCTGCGCGTCGACGAGCGATGTCACGGCAACCAGCGCCGGCATGACCCGCCACCGCGAACGGCGGCTACGATACCTGCCAAGTACGTTCCCACGCAGTGCAAGTAACGAGCTAGTTTTTAAAATCAAGCTCTTAGGAAGCCCCTCTCTCGAGGGGCTTCTTTTTTTGACCCCTCAATCGGTGAGAGAGGACACAATTTGCGATCGAAGTCACGAGCGGGACGGCGCCGATGTGCGACCATCCAAGGATGATTTGACAATTGCTCGGCCGGCTACCGATAGTAGACTAGGAGCAACGGCGTGGGGTTTACTGTAAGTCCATGAATGATAACGCAATAGCGGCAGTTGGCGGCACCAGTCGCGCGGCCTTGGGCGGCCTTGCGCAACGGCTGGTCCAAGATGGCCTGCTGGACGAACAGGCCATGCAGGATGCCATTGCCAAGGCGAAGGAAAAGCGCCTCAGTCTGGTCACCCATCTGGTCGCGGCCAACCTGGCCACGGCCCGCGATATCGCCATTTCCGCCTCGAACGAGTTTGGCGTGCCCTTGCTGGATTTGGATGCGGTGGCACTGGATATGGACGCGGTTCGCGCGGTCAGCGAAAAGCTTCTGTCGAAGCACCGGGTATTGCCGCTGATGAAGCGCGGCAAGCGCCTGTTCCTGGCCGTCGCCGATCCGACCAATCTGCACGCCCTGGATGAGATTCGCTTCCAGACCTCGATGAGCATCGAGTTCGTCGTGGTCGAGGACGACAAGCTGCAAATGGCGGTCGGCAAGGCCATGGATCAGGCCGAAGCGGTCATGCCGAGCTTGACCGACGATGACTTCGATCTCGAGAATCTCGAAGTCACCGGCGGCGACGAAGACCCCAATGCGGAGGCGCTGGGCCGCGACGACGTCGAAGACGCTCCGATCGTGCGTTTCGTCAACAAGATCTTGCTGGACGCGATCAAGAAGGGCGCATCGGATATTCACTTCGAACCCTACGAGAAGTCGTTTCGCATCCGCACGCGCTTGGATGGCGTTCTCAAAGAAGTCGCGCTGCCCCCCGTGCAGCTGGCCATCAAGATCGTCGCGCGCCTCAAAGTCATGGCGCGCCTCGACATCGCGGAGCGCCGCGTGCCGCAGGACGGCCGCATCAAAATGCGCCTGTCGAAGAACCGGGCCATCGATTTCCGTGTCAGCACCTGCCCGACCCTGTTCGGCGAGAAGGTGGTCACCCGTATTCTCGACCCTTCCAGCGCCATGCTGGGCATCGATGCATTGGGCTACGAGCCGCTTCAGCGCGAGCTGTATCTGAAGTACCTGGCCAAGCCGCAGGGAATGATCTTGGTCACCGGGCCCACCGGCAGCGGCAAAACCGTGTCGCTGTACACCGGGCTCAATATCCTCAACACCGAGGATTGCAATATTTCGACAGCCGAGGATCCGGCCGAAATCAACCTGCCCGGCATCAATCAGGTGAACGTGAACAACAAGGTCGGGCTCACCTTTGCGTCGGCTTTGCGCGCGTTCCTGCGCCAGGATCCCGATGTCATCATGGTCGGCGAAATCCGCGATCTGGAAACGGCCGAGATTGCCATCAAGGCCGCGCAAACCGGGCACTTGGTCTTGTCGACCTTGCACACGAATGATGCACCGCAGACCCTGACTCGCTTGGTCGATATGGGGGTCAAGCCCTATGCGATTGCAACGTCGGTGAGCCTCATCATTGCGCAGCGACTGGCCCGCAAGCTATGCAACAACTGCAAGCAGCCCATCGATATCCCGGCCGAAGCCCTCAAGAAGGAGGGCTTCGAGCCGCCGACATCGAAAGTGGATTCCGAGTATTCAGGGCCGTCGGCTGCGGCCAGTGCACCGACGGCTACAAGGGCCGCATGGGCATTTACCAGGTGATGCCGGTCACGGAGCAAATCGGCCGCATCATCATGCAAGGCGGCGGTGCCATGGATATCAACGACCAGGCGACCAAAGACGGCATTTGGAACCTGCGTCGTTCGGGTTTGCAAAAAGTAAGAGATGGCGTGACGAGCTTGGAAGAAGTCAACAGCGTCACCATCGATTAGTAGTTAATCGTAAGGATGGGATTTATGGCGATATCGGCAACCGCAGGCAAAAAAGAAACCCAGTTCCTATGGGAAGGCAAGGACAAGCGCGGCAACAAAGTGCGCGGCAAGTCGCTTGCCGCGAACGAGGCGACGCTGCGTGCCGACCTGCGGCGCCAAGGCGTCGCCGCCACGCGCGTCAAGACCCAGAGCAGGGCGTTTAGATCCGGCGGCAAGGTCAACGCCATGGATATCGCCGTGTTCAGCCGTCAGCTCGCGACCATGATGGCGGCCGGCATTCCCATGGTGCAGTCCTTCGAGATCATCGGCAATGGGCACGAAAAGCCGGCGATGCAAAAGCTGGTGCTCGACATCAAGGCGAACATCGAAGGCGGCAGCACGCTGCATGAATCGCTGGCGAAGCACCCTTTGTACTTCGACGATCTTTTCGTGAATCTGGTCGAGGCCGGCGAACATGCCGGTGCGCTGGAAACACTGCTGGACAAGATCGCCGGCTATAAGGAGAAAACCGAGGCGCTGAAGAAAAAGATCAAGAAGGCGCTGTTTTATCCCATCGCCGTGCTGGCCGTTGCCATCATAGTCAGCACCATCCTTCTGATTTTCGTCATTCCGCAGTTCGAGTCCCTGTTCAAGGGCTTTGGCGCGGACTTGCCGGCGTTCACGCAAATGGTCGTCAATCTGTCCCGATTCATGCAGCACAAAGGCTGGATGGTACTGATCGTGGTCGTCGGCGCCGTTTTTGCGTTCATGTATTTCCACAAGCGCTCGAGAAACATGCGCCGCGGCCTGGACCGCATGATGCTCAAATTCCCCATTATCGGTCCCATTCTGGTCAAGTCCGCCATCGCCCGCTTCGCGCGCACCTTGTCGACCATGTTCGCCGCCGGCGTGCCGCTCGTCGAAGCCATGCAGTCGGTCGCCGGCGCCACCGGCAATATCGTGTACGAAGAAGGCACGCTGCGCATGAAAGACGAAGTGGCGACCGGCCAACGTCTGCAGCGCGCCATGGAAAATACCGGGCTGTTCCCCAACATGGTGGTGCAAATGATTGCGGTGGGCGAGGAATCCGGCTCGCTCGACACCATGTCCGGCAAGGTTGCCGAATTCTACGAAACGGAAGTCGACAATGCCGTGGACGGCATGTCGAGCCTGATGGAGCCCATCATCATGGCGGTGCTTGGCGTGCTGGTCGGCGGCATGGTCATCGCGATGTACCTGCCCATATTCAAGCTCGGCTCGGTGGTCTGAGACGCTCGCCGTGCGCGAGACCCGCCGTCGTTAGCTCATGCTGAACGACCTCGCTTCGCTCTATGCCGGCGACGTCGCGTTGTTCGTGGGGTCGGTGTTCGTGCTGGGCCTCGTCGTCGGCAGCTTTCTCAACGTCGTCATTTACCGTCTGCCCATCATGCTGGAGAGGGACTGGCGCGCCCAGGCGGCGGAGTTGCTGCCGTCGGATCAGCAGCGCCGCGACACTCGACCTCGATCAGCTCAGGCGGTCCCCGAACGATTTACCTTGAGCACTCCCCGCTCCGCCTGCCCCGCCTGCAAGGCGCCCATCAAGGCCTGGCAAAACATTCCGGTGGTGAGCTGGCTCGTGCTGCGCGGGCGCTGCGCCTCCTGCAAGGCCAGGATTTCCGCGCGCTATCCCCTGGTGGAACTGGCCACCGGCCTGCTGTCGGCCTGGGTGGCCTGGCACTTCGGCTTCGGCGCCCCGGCAGCCTGCGGGCTGCTGGTCACCTGGGCCCTGATCGCGCTCACCGGCATCGACATCGATCATCAGCTGCTGCCCGACGGCATTACCCTGCCGCTGATGTGGGCCGGCTTGCTGGCCGCCGTGGTCGTCGGCCCGGTCGCAGGCAGTCCGATCCCGGTGTCGGCGCGCGATGCCCTCATCGGCGCCGCTGCGGGCTATGTCAGCCTGTGGCTGGTGTTCCATGCATTTCGCCTGATTACCGGCAAGGAAGGCATGGGTTACGGAGATTTCAAGCTGCTTCGCCGCCCTGGGCGCCTGGCTGGGCTGGAAGCTGCTGCCGCTGGTGATCCTGCTGTCCGCCGCCACCGGCGCCGTTCTCGGGATTTTGATGATCGTCCTGCGCGGCCGCGACCGCAGCGCCCCGATGCCCTTCGGGCCCTACCTGGCGGCCGCCGGCTGGATCGCCATGATGTACGGCGATTCGCTGGTCGACGGCTATTTGCGCGTGTCTGGTCTCAAGCACTAGAGCCATGGCGCGCCGCTCTGCGCATCGGCCTTACCGGCGGCATCGCCAGCGGCAAGAGTACGGTTGCCCAACGATTCACCGAGCTGGGGGTTCCCGTCATCGACGCCGATGAGGCGGCTCGTGCGGTGGTCGCGCCGGGCACACCCGGGCTTGCGCAGGTGATCGAGCGGTTTGGCCCCGGCGTCCTTGCCGAGAATGGCGAACTGGACCGGCGCGCTCTGCGAGACCTGATATTCAGCGATCCCGGCGTCGCGGCGTGATTTGGAGAGCATTCTTCATCCGCTGATTCGCGCCGACATGGAACAGAGCGCGGACGCAGGCGGTCGGCCCCTATGTCGTCATGGCCATTCCGCTGCTGATCGAAGGCGGTCCGAGCGACCGCGTGGACCGCGTATCTGGTGGTCGATGTGGACGAAGCGGTGCAGCTGCAGCGCCTGATGGCACGCGACGGCTGCACAGCCGAACAGGCCCGTGCCATCCTGGCCTCGCAGGCCGCGCCGCTCCGCCCGTCTGGCCGCGGCGGACGATGTGCTGCTGAACACAGGGACCGTCACGGATTTGCGACAGGCGGTCGATCGCTTGCACGAGCGATATCTGCGGCTGGCCGAAATCCTGAGGCCGGAGCGTGATTTAATCTAAACCCGAGGTTTACCCTGGGCCTCGGGTTGGCTCAGAATAGGGAGCATGAACTCTCACCCCGATCCACATCCCCAAGCGGACCTCGAGGCGGCGCCGATCGTCTATGAGCAGCCCCTCAACGAGCGCATGCGGACCTTCCTGCGCCTGGAATTTCTCTATACGCAGGCTTCCTATCACAGCGAATCGCCCAACCCGTGGAGTTCGCGCGCGGCGGTCGCGAGCCTGCTCGAGATTCTGGCCATCACGGCGCGCGGCGACTCGCGCAGCGAGGTCCTGAAGGAGCTCGAGCGGCACGTGAACGTGCTCAAGGAATACCAAACCAAGACCGGTGTCGACCCGGCGCGTCTCAAGTCCCTGATGTCGAACCTGATCAAGCTGCGCAACGATCTGTCCACGATCGGCGGCAACTACATGGGGCCTTTGCGCGATTCGGAGTTCTTGAGCGCCATCAAGCATCGCAGCGCCATTCCCGGCGGCACCTGCGATTTCGACCTGCCCGACTACTCGTACTGGCTCAATCGTCCCGCCGAAGTACGCGCGGCGGAGTTCGACGGCTGGCTGGCCCTGATCAGGCCCTTGTGCGACAGCATCGCCGAACTGCTCTGGCTCACCCGGCAAAATGCCAAGTGCAAATCGGAAGTCGCCGCCGGCGGCATATTCCAATTGCAATTCGATCGCGAGAATCCCTGCCAACTGGTGCGCGTGACCCTGCCCGCCGACACCGACTTGTTTCCCGAGATCAGCGGCAGCCAGCATCGCTGCACCATTCGGTTTTTGAATTGGCTCGATGCCACCAGCCGCCCCGTGCACGTGGAAGTGGATGTGCCGTTTCTCCTGACTTGCTGCGCCTGAATCGGGACGCCGGCAGTCGATGGCAACGACGGTTAAATGCCCCACCTGCCGCCGGCCGGTGGAATGGTCGCCTGAATCGGTCTACCGGCCCTTCTGCAGCGAGCGCTGCCGGCTCATCGATCTCGGTGCGTGGTTCAGCGAGAAACACAGGATTCCGGATGAATCGCCGGCCGCGACCGGCGAGACGCCTGCCGGACTCGGCCGAGGAATCCTGAGCCTTGCAGCCCGAGTTTTGGCACGAACGCTGGCGGACCGGTCAAATCGGCTTTCATCAACCCGCGGTGGATCGGCATCTGAGGCGAGCACTGGCCGGAGCTTGGACTGCCGGAAAACAGCCGCGTGTTCGTCCCCTTGTGCGGCAAGAGCCTCGATCTTGATGTGGCTGCGGGAGCGAGGTCATTCGCGTGGCGGGCGTGGAACTCTCCGCCGTGGCGCTGGAATCCTTCTGCATGGAGCACGGCATGCCCGCCAGGCGCCGGACGCTCGATCCTTCGACGTCTATGAGGCGGCGCAGCTCCAGCTGTACCGCGGCGATTTCTTCGCGCTCACGCCTGAACTGCTCGGCAGCTTCGCCGCCATCTACGACCGCGCGGCGCTGATCTCATGGACACCGGAACTGCGCCCGGCGTATGTGGCGCACGTGGCGGCGCTGTCCAAGCCCGGTACGCAAACCCTGCTGATCGCCATGGAATACCCGCAAGCGCAAATGCCGGGTCCCCCCTTCTCCGTGAGCGCCGAGGATATCGATCGCCTGTACTCCGGAAGCCATGCCATTCAGCAGCTTTCCCGGCAAGACATCCTGGCGAACGAACCCAGACTGCGCTCGCGCGGCCTCACTCAATTGCACGAGGTCTGCTACCGGCTGACCCGGCTGTAAAATGCCGCGTATGGTGACGACTCCGCAGTTTCCAGTACAATCGCCTGATGGCATGTCGTTCGCGATTGGCGCCCGATGCGTGACGGACGCAAGTCCGGTGGAGTGTTCGCTCGCTTCGTAAAAGGACTCCGGTCAGCCAACGCAGGCGAGCCGGAGCGCCGCCCCTCCGCCGTCGAGTCTACGCTGTCGAACGCCTCGACCGTCGAGGCTCGCCCGGCCGCCCCGGCCGAGTCGCCCCCTCAGGCAAGCGCAGCAGAGCTCATCAACGAAGGCTTGCGGCAACGGCAACGCTTGGGAACCTCGGCGGCCGTGCCTTTTTTTGAGCGCGCGGCACTCGCCGAACCGCGCTCTCACCTGCCCTTGTTCATGCTGGGCAATGCCGCCACCGAGCTCGGCAATCTGGACGCCGCAGTGGCCCATTACGCTCGCGCGCGCGATCTCGCGCCGAACGATCACGTCATCCGCTACAACCTCGGCCTGTGCCATTTTTGGCGCGGATTCATGGATGCGGCCATCGAGGAACTGGATGCGGCCTGCCGGACTCAATCCGTCGTACCTGCCGGCGAGGACCGCCTACTTGTTGGCGCTTCACAACTCGGATCGGATTGAGCCCGAGGCCATTGTCGAGGCCATCCGCCAAATGGGCACGCAATTTCCCGGGCCTGGCCGCCACCGCCGCACCGGCCGCCGAACGAAGCTCCGGCCCGGAAAGAAAACTCCGCGTGGGCTTTGTCTCGGGCGACTTTCGCACGCACTCCGTCGCTCATTTCTTTGAGCCGATCCTGAGCGCGCGCGACCGCGGCGCGTTCGAGTACATTTGCTACAGTACCTGCGGCCAGCGAGATGCGGTAACCGAGCGTCTGTGCGCGAGCGCCGACGCGTGGCGCGATGTCTGGCAACTGCCGGACGATGCGCTGATCGAGCAAATCCGCGCCGACCGCATCGACATCCTGGTGGATCTGTCCGGCTACACCGAATTCAATCGTTTGCCGATTTTCGCGCGCAGGGCCGCGCCCGTGCAAATCACCTACCTTGGATTTCCCGAACTCCACCGGCGTGCCGCGCGATGGACTACCGCATCACCGATTCCCTCGCCGATCCGATCCCGCTCGCCGACGAGCTGCACAGCGAGAAGTTATTGCGCTTGCCCGATTCGCAATGGTGCTTCCGACCGTTCGGCACACCGCTCGAAATCGATCCGCTGCCCGCGCGCAAGAACGGCTTTGTCACGTTCGGCAGTTTCAACAGTCTCGCCAAGGCGAGCGACACGCTGCTTCAGTGCTGGACGCGCATTCTTACCGATTCGCCCGATTCCCGTCTGCGCATCACGCGCGTTCGCAGTCCGCAACGCGCGGCGGAGATCATCGCCCTGTTCGTGCGCTCCGGCATCGCCGCCGAGCGCATCGAATGCACGGCGTACCGAAGCGCCGCACCGTACGGCTCGCAATTCGCCGGCGTGGACATCGCGTTGGACCATTTCCCGTACAACGGCGTCACGACGACCTGCGAGTCGCTTCACGCCGGCGTGCCGGTGGTGTCCATGTATGGCGCGCATGGAGTTTCGCGCAGCGGACTGAGCATTCTGACGAGCATCGGCCTGCAAGAACTCGCGGCGGGCTCGCCCGACGACTACGTCAAGACCGCAGTGACGTTGGCCGGCGATTTCGAACGCCTCGAGCGGATTCGCTCTGAGCCTTCGCGCCCGCTTGGAGCAATCGCCGCTGCGCGATGAGAAGCGATTCGCGGCCGGCTTCGAGGCGCAGCTGCGCTCTGCCTGGAGGCAAAGTATCGGCTAGACCGTCTCCGATGATGCCCGATGTCAGCACGCGTTTAATCGATCCCTTACTGTAATAGACTGCATTCAAGAAAATTCTCGGCCAACGAGGTTCAAGCCCCATGACCGACTCTCGCAATTCCGGACGCTACTTGGCGCCCGCCCTGGTTGCCTGCGCCGTGGCGTCGGCATCCCAAGCGGCGGAACTGACCATCGATCGGCTGTTCGATGCGCCGGCATTGGCGGGCCCCACCATCGTCGGACTGAAGATCTCGCCCGACGGCTCCCGGGTGACCTATCTGCAGGGTAAGCCCGAGGATAAGGATCGCCTGGATCTCTGGGAGTACGACATTCGTCAGGGCCGCGCGCGGCATTCTCGTCGACTCCAAGGCCCTCGCGCCGGCCAAGGAGAAGCTCTCGGATGAGGAACTGAACCGTCGCGAGCGGCAAAGAACGGCGGCGCTGTCCGGCATCCTCGAGTACTCCTTTGCGCCGTCGGGCCGCGCCCTGCTATTTCCGCTCGGCGGCAACCTCTACTACTGCGATCTCGCCAAACCCGCCAAAGACGCGGTGGTGGAAATCAACCACTCGAACAGTTCCGCCTCGGATGCCAGCATTTCACCGGCAGGCCGCTATGTCGCCTTCGTTCGCGATCAGAATCTTCATGTATACGACATCGCCAAAGGCCAAGAGAAGGCGCTGACCAGCGACGGCGGCGGCCCCATCAAGAACGGCATGGCCGAGTTCGTCGCCCAGGAGGAAATGGACCGCACCACCGGCTACTGGTGGGCTCCGGATGACCGGCACATCGCCTTCGCTCGCGTCGATGAGACGCCGGTCAAAGTCACCGAGCGCTTCGAGATCGCCGCGGACAATGTCGCGACCTTTGCCCAGCGTTATCCCGTCCGCCGGCGGCCCCAACGTCCTGGTTCGTCTGGGCGTGACGGATGTGCAAACGCGGAGCCGTGACCTGGATCGACTTGGGCACCGACACCGACATCTACCTCGCACGCGTCAATTGGCTGCCCGATGGCAAGACCCTGGCGATTCAGCGAGAGAGCCGCGACCAGCGACAGTTGGATCTGCTGTTTGCCGACATCGAAACCGGCCGCAGCCGGGTCGTGCTCGACCGAAACCAGCAAGACCTGGATCGAGCTGAACAACGAGCTGTCCTTCCTCACCCATTCGCGCGAATTCGTCTGGGCATCGGCTCGAGACGGCTACCTGCACCTGTACCTGTACGATTACGAAGGTCATTTGCTGAGACCGCTCACGGCCGGTCCGTGGAACGTGGATGATTTCAGGGCACGGGCCATCAAGGGAATCGACGAGAAAAATCGCTGGGTGTATTTCACGGCCACCGAGAAGAGCCCCACGGAACGGCAACTCTATCGCACGTCGCTGGATACCCAGGACCCGCAAAAGATCGACCGCAGTCTCCCAGGATGACGGCTTGCACGGCATCGTCATGTCGCCGGACACCCGCTTCTATGTCGACACCTTCACCAGCAGCGCCCAACCGCCGCAGGTGAGCTTGCACGCCGCGGACGGCAAGCTCCTGGCGCAATTGCTCGAGAATCGTTTGGACTCGCAGCACCCGGACGCGCCCTATCTGGCCGACAATTCCGTGCCCGAATTCGGCACCCTCACCGCGGCCGACGGCCAGACACTGTATTACCGGGTATTCAAGCCCGCGCACTTCGATCCGGCCAAGCACTACCCCGCCATCGTCGATGTTTACGGCGGCCCCGGCGTGCAGAGAGTTCTCGACAACTGGACCGGCAATTCATTCACGCAAATCCTGACTCGCGCCGGCTACGTCGTCTTTCAGCTCGACAATCGCGGCACCGCCTTCCGCGGCACGGCATTCCAAGCACCCATTCACGACAAGCTGGGCGACATCGAAGTGGCCGATCAAGTGCAGGGCGCGCGCTGGCTCGCCGCGCAAGGCTATGTCGACCCCGCGCGCATCGGCGTCTGGGGCTGGAGCTACGGCGGCTACATGACGCTCATGTTGATGTTCAAAGCCCCGGATGTATTTCGCGCCGGTGTCTCAGGCGCGCCCGTCACCGATTGGAGCCTGTACGACACGCACTACACCGAACGCTACCTGGATCGCCCTCAGGATCAATGCCGCCGGCTATGCCGCCAGCTCCGTGCTGCCCTATGCCAAAGATCTCAAGGGCAAACTGTTGGTCATGCACGGAATGGCAGACGACAATGTACTATTCCTGCACAGCACGAAGCTATTCCGCAAGCTGCAGGACCTGGGCAAACCCTTCGATGTGATGGTTTACCCGGGCGCAAAGCACGGACTGATACGGCAACATGACGGGCGACATGCGTACGCGACGATCAAACGATTCTTCGACGAGAACCTGCGGCCGTAGCGGGTCACCTCTGGTTTTTTAGAATTGCCTCTTCAGAAGGTCCGAGCGTCGGGTGACTGATTCCAAAGAACAGCCTGTCGAGACTCAACCAGCGGCAGCAGTCGTCGGAAGCAGTCACCGTGTTCGACGTAATATTGAAGGTCTGCGCGCACTCGCGGTCTTGTCTATTCTCATAAATCACGCATTCCCAACGGTGCTTCCAGGGGTCGCGGGCATCGACATTTTTTGTGATCTCCGGGAGCGTGATCGGCAGGCATCTACTCCAAGACATTCGAGCCGGGCGCTTTAGCACTCTGGGATTCTATGCAAAACGAGCGAGACCCATTTTCCCAGCTCTAGTATTGGTGCTGATGTCGGTGATGAAATCCCTGAGCGTTTTGGGAGGGTATCTGACGAGATTTCGCGGCTCGACACTGCCATGGCTGCGCAAGCGGTCGCAGAAAACGTCCGGTACGTGTCGGCCCGCGATCTGACGCTCAATCCGAGGTCCACTCGAGCGTGGAGAGATTCTCCAAAATGTCATCAGCGTCGAGGATTGTTCTCCACCAATCGCTTCAAGTAGTCAGCGCACGCCCTCCCCCTGTCCGGCTGTCAAGCTCTGAAAGCACTAGATGTGCAAGGTCATACGATCGCAAGACGTCGTGAGCGAGTATCGCGTAATTCCGAAGTTTTGTTTCAGAGATGTCCTCAAGATGCATCCAATCGCGTACGTAGAGTGCGTCCGACCAAAGAGCTTGGCGAAACCCTGAATTAACATCGCCCTTTGAAATTAGTGGCTTGAAGGCTCGACTGCCGTAGCCGTTTAAGGTGTGGAACTGAAAGCCGTGGGCTCTTAGAAAAGATATCCACGTCCGCGAACATGGGTTGCCCGCGGTAGAGCTCGACGAACTCAACCTCTGTTTGAATTAGCAGCGTCCCAGAGAGCGCGCTCGATGCATTCTCGAAAATCCTAAGCTCGCTTCCTTGAACATCGATCTTAATGAAATCGATATCGCCTATTTCGGCAATATCGTCAAGCCGAGTCGTATTCACCGGATGCGTCGCGACCGGTGTCACAATTTCCGCGAGATTTTGGAACTTCTCAAGGAGTTCAGTGTTGGGTTCGTAGAGCGAACCGGTAAGCACCCAGTTTGTCTCATGAAAAATTGCCGGCAGGCCGTCGCCGACAAAGAACGGGAAAAATCGGTGTGGGTTCCCATACTTGCGATTCAATCGTTCGCATGCTTGTTTATCCGGTTCGAAGCCGACAATCCGGGCACGGCCAGCATCCACCAATGATTGATAGGGCGGGCGCTCAATGAATGCGGCCCCGACGTCGAGAATATTAATCTGGAACTCTTCCGGGAAAAATTCTAAGAGGCTCCACATCTTGAACTCAATCCTCCATCATGCGTTGCCGATCAAGCCCCCGGAATAAAAAGCGAAGTCACGTTAACATAGCGATATTATTAGGAAAAGATCACCGCCTCGAGTCGCCGGTATTCGGCTCATTCGTGGTCACCGGGTCAAAGGAGATCTGAAGATGGTCGATACTGCCGTGCTAACCTTGATCGATGGCGTTCGAATCGTCGTACCCGATTCGCTCGATCTGATCACCCCTTACGTGTTGCGCGAGCAGCATGACTACTTTGAGGATGAGCTGCCGTTCGTGCGGGGGCTCCTCCGGCCAGGCCAAAACGTCATCGATATTGGCGCCAATTATGGCGTCTATACGTTACCGATGGCCCAAAAGGTCGGGGCGAGCGGACACGTGTGGGCATTCGAGCCGGCGTCGAGCACGGCACAGTTCCTCGCTCAGGGTATTGCGGCAAACGGTTTTGAACACGTAACGCTGGTACAGAAGGCGGTCTCGAGCGCCGCAGGCAGCGGGCAACTTGACTCTACACGTTCACTCGGAGCTGAGATCGATCGTCCACGGCGCAGATCCGCCGGGCGGCAGCGAATTCGTGTCTTTGGTGACCCTTGACGACTGCATGGATCGCTATCGCTGGCTGGATATCGATCTGATAAAGATCGACGCCGAAGGCGAGGAGGCCAATATCGTGAAGGGCGGCCGCCGGTTCTTTGCGAACCTTGCGCCGCTGGTGCAGTACGAGTTGAAGAAAAACGCCACCGACGTGAACTTCGCCCTGATACGCGACTTCGCAGCAATTGGATACGATTCGTACCGATTGTTGCCCGGTCTGGACCTGCTGGTCCCGTTTGACGCAGAATCGCCGCCGGATTCCTACCTTCTCAATTTGTTCTGCTGCAAGGCGGCTCGCGCCGATCAGTTAGCTGCGAGGGGAGTCCTATTACGGACCTCCGATCTCGCGGGTGCGGGCGAGTCTCTTGGCAGGAACAGGAGCCGGGACGAATCCGGTGCCAACTACCACTGGCGGCATGCGCTTGCGCACATGGCCTACGCGGAGCCGCTCGCGTCCGTATGGGGAATGGCTAGAGGATGCGGGAGAGAGCGCCGATGTCATTCACGCCCTGTCGTTTTATGCACGCAGCCGCGACGTTGCGTTGTCGATCGTGGATCGCTTTCGATCGCCTCGAAGCCAGTTTCTTGCAATTAAGAGCGGTGTGCGAGCGTGATCCATCGCGCCTGCGACTCGCGAGTTTGGCACGCATCGCACACGACTATGGCGAGCGAACCGTTGCGGTCAACGCACTTACTCGGTTGAATGAGTCCATCCGCCTGACCGGCGTAGTGGACGCCAACGAGCCGTTTCTTGCGCCGCTGGAACGATTCGATTCAATTGCACCTGGCGAGACAATAGGTAAATGGATATTCGGCGCGGTCCTGGAGCAACTTGAACGGCGGGAATGGTTTTCGTCGTTCTATGCAGGCCCCGGTGCGCGTGATCGGCTCGAAGCCATCCTTGCTCTTGGATTCGGCAGTCCGGCAATGGAGCGTCGCCTAGATTTGGTCCGCCTGCGCATTGATCGCGCGCGAGCCGCGAAGGGTTTGCCGCCAATCGCGAGCCCCAAACTATGAATTGCATCTGCCGCCCGCCGCTGATTCGTTCATTGCCCATGCCTACTTATGACTTCTCCTCCAGATCGGCGGTGAATCCGATAGGCCGGCGCTTGGGCACCGGCGGATGCAGGAGTTCACGGATCGCCGAGAGGATGGCGGCGATCGCCTCATCGTGGTTCTTCAGCGTGTGCTCCAGCTCGCTGAGCTTCTGAGCCAGGGTCTTGTTCGAGACGAGCAGATCGCGCAATTGCACGAAAGCGCGCACGATGTATCCACCCATGGCGATGGCGCGTGGGGAGTTTGAGACGTTGGCCACCTGGATGGCGCCGTGCTCGGTGAACGCATACGGTCGGTACTTGATGTTCTGGCCGCGTCCACTGTTCAAGGTCGCATCATTTGCGATATCAAAGCGGCGACTACGCACAAATCTCGTTCACGCCGCTCGCCCCCAGCTCCCACGCCTTCTCGAGCGCAACTCCCGGTGCATACACCGGTACGGAAACTTTTCGGCACAGCGCCTTGACCTCCTCATCCGCAAGCACCTCGCGGATGACCAGGAAATCCGCGCCGCGCCCTCGCCGCCGCAGCTCCCTCTTCGGCGCTCGCGCAAAACACGCCCCGAAGCCGGGGCCGTTGTCGGCATCCGCAACAACGGCCGAACGCCCCAACGAACTCAAATCACCCACACAGTAGTACCGCGAAGCCATCTGCGTCAGTCTCTCCGGCAACCGCAGCGCCGCCACGATCGGCCCATCCGCCGGCAGCAGCTCCACGGTGGCCAGCTCATCCTGCGTGCACCAGCGCAACGCCTGCCCATCCAGTCCCCGCGGCTCGCCGCTGTAGCGCTTCACCACCCAGATATCGAGCAGCACCTCCCGGGACGGATAGGCGTGGCGCACGCGGATCAGGGGCCGGGGTGTGCCGATGAGGGAGATGCCGAGCTCTTCGCGCAGTTCGCGCGCGAGCCCCGCCAAGCGTTCCTCGCCCGGCTCGAGTTTCCCGCCGGGGAACTCCCACCCGCCCGCCAGGTGCTTGCCCGGCGGGCCGCTGGGCGATCAGCACGCGGCCTGCCGCGTCGATCACCGCGGCCGCGACGACGTGAATCACGGGCGGCGTACTCCGGCCGTCAGCTTCGCCGACTCAGCCGCTCGCTTGCTGCAGGCGCCGTGGCAATGCTTGTACTTGCGCCCGGACCCGCAGGGACAGGGCTCGTTGCGTCCGACCTTGGGCATGGCGCGCACGAAGGGCGCGGCCGGCGGGCGCGCTCGAACGCGGATCCATCTCCATGACATTGCCGCCTGAAATCGCGGGATCGCCGCCGCCGAGCGCACCTGCGCCGGACTCGTCCGGCATGGCCTGGATGGGCGAAATGGCCTCGGCGTGCTGCGCCTGCAGCGCGCGCGCCAGCCGCTGCTGCCGCTCGAGTTCCTCGCGCTCGATCTCCGCCTGGCTGCGCACCTGGATCTTCGACACCGTGGTGACCGTGTCGAACTTGATGCGATCCAGCATCGCGGAGAACAATTCGAATGCCTCGCGCTTGTATTCCTGCTTCGGATTCTTCTGCGCGTAGCTGCGCAGGAAAATGCCCTGGCGCATGTAGTCCATCGCGGCCAGATGTTCGCGCCAGTGCTGATCGAGGGTGCGCAGCATCACCTCTTTTTCGATGTAGCGCATGATCTGCGCGCCGACATTGGCCTCTTTCTGGTCGTAGGCCTCTTCGAGCGCGCCGACGATCTTCTTGCGCAAGTCCGAACCGTCGCCGGCTTCCTCGGCTTTCACCCAGGTCGTCGATGGGCAGCACGGGACCGAAATCCCGCTCGATGGCCTGGGCCAGGCCCGGCACATCCCACTGCTCCTCGGGAGCGCCGCCGGGCACGTATTGATCCACCAACTGAGCGACCACGTCCTCGCGAATGCCCTTGACGGCCTCGGCCACATCCTCCGCGCTCATGAGGTCGGTGCGCTGCTGGTAAATCACGCGCCGCTGATCGTTCGCGACGTCGTCGTATTCCAGCAATTGCTTGCGGGCATCGAAGTTGTGCTGTTCCACCCGCCTCTGCGCCCGCTCGATCTGGCGCGTCAGCATGCCGCTTTCGATCGCCTCGCCCGCCTTCATGCCCACCCGGGTCATGAGCGCCTTCATGCGCGTCGGATCGCCGAAAATGCGCATCAAATTGTCTTCGAGCGACAAATAGAACCGGCTGGATCCCGGATCGCCCTGGCGGCCGGAACGGCCGCGCAATTGATTGTCGATGCGCCGCGATTCGTGGCGCTCGGTGCCGACGATGTGCAGGCCGCCGGCGGCCAGCACCTGCTCGTGGCGTTTGCGCCAGTCGTCGTGAATCTGCTTCAGCTCGGCCTCGTTCGGATTCTCGATGGCGTCGATCTGCGTCTGCGGGCTGCCGCCGAGCACGATGTCCGTGCCGCGGCCCGCCATGTTGGTGGCAATGGTGATCGCGCCGGGCCGGCCGGCCTCGGCGACGATGTGCGCCTCGCGCTCATGCTGCTTGGCGTTGAGCACCTCGTGAGGGATCTTCGCGCCCTGCAGCAGCTTCGCCAGCCGTTCCGACGCTTCGATCGACGTCGTCCCCACCAGCACCGGCTGGCCGCGCTTCACGCAATCCTGGATGTCCTCGAGAATGGCCTGGAACTTATCGTGCTCGGAGAGGAACACCAGATCCGACTTGTCCTTGCGGATCATCGGCTTGTGGGTCGGGATCACCACCACTTCCAGACCGTAGATCTGCTGGAATTCGAAGGCCTCGGTGTCCGCCGTGCCCGTCATGCCGGACAATTTCGAATACAGCCTGAAATAATTCTGGAAGGTGATGGACGCGACGGTCTGGTTTTCCTCGCGAACCTTGACGCCCTCCTTGGCCTCGACCGCCTGATGCAGGCCGTCGGACCAGCGCCGCCCCTGCATGGTGCGGCCGGTGAACTCATCGACGATGATCACTTCGCCCTGGCGCACGATGTACTCGACATCGCGCTTGTACAAGCGCATGCGCGCGCAGCGCCGCGTTCAAGTGATGCATCAGGCGAATATTGGTGGGGTCGTACAGGCTCTCCCCCTCCCGAGAAGACCTGATGCGGAAAAAAGCTCCTCCACGCGTTGGTGGCCGGCCTCTGTCAGCGTCGCCTGCTTCTGCTTTTCATCGACCCAGAAGTCCCCATCGACCGCCAGCTCATAGCGCTTCTCGGGCGATAGATATCTCGCGGAAATTCCGGTGGCTTCGAGCAGCTTATTCTTGCCTTCGCCATCCTGCTTGGCTGCCGCGTTCACCGCGGGGATATCCAGCGTGATCGTTCAGTGTCTGACGATCGCGCCACAGCTCCAACTTCGCCTTGTGAGGACTCTTCGATGCGTTGACCGCGGCGAGGACATCATCCGCTGTTCGTACGTTCGACCCGTTGACGCTCAGGATGACATCGTCGACGCGCAAATCCCCGGCCATTCTTGCCTGCGTCACCAACACGCCCCGATCCACGATCTCCTCGCTGGGAGCGCGCGTCAGCCGCGGGATCAGCGCATTGATCTTGAGGTACAGCTCGGTGCTTTCCTCCGCGGGACCCGAAATGATCAGGGGCGTGCGCGCCTCGTCGATCAAAATCGAATCGACCTCGTCGATGATGGCGAAGGACAGCTTGCGCTGCACGCGGTCCTCCAGCCGAAACGCCAGATTGTCGCGCAGATAGTCGAAGCCGAATTCATTGTTGGTGCCGTAGGTGATGTCGCAGGCATAGGCCGCGCGCTTCTCGTCGGGCGACTGGGCGTTCTTGATGACCCCCACCTCCAGACCCAGAAAGCGGAACACCGGACCCATCCACTCCGAATCGCGCTGCGCCAGGTACTCGTTGACCGTGACGACGTGCACGCCGTCGCCGGTGAGAGCGTTCAGATACGCCGGCAGGGTGGACATCAGCGTCTTGCCCTCGCCCGTGCGCATTTCCGCGATCTTGCCGCTGGTGCAGCGCGAGGCCGCCGATCAGCTGCACGTCGAAGTGACGCAGGCCGAGCTTGCGGCGCGACGCCTCGCGCACCAAGGCGAATGCCTCCGGGACCAGATCGTCCAGCGGGGTGCCGGCCGCGAAACGCGCCTTCAGTTCCCGGGTCTTCTCCGGAAATTGCTCGTCGGTCAGAGCGCTGATGCTCGCCTCGAGGCCATTCACCGCCGCGACGGTGCGGCTCAGCTCCTTCACCAGGCGCTGATTACGGCTGCCAAATACTTGCGTCAGAAGCTTCCACACGCGGGGGAGTCCTTGAGAAAACTGGGTATTGTACGGATAGACCGGAAGAGCGGGAAATCGTTTCGATCTCGCCCCGGCCCAAGGTGGGGGCGAGGGTATCCGACGCACAAGGTCCTAGGAGCTTAGCGATCCTCGCCGATGAAGCGCAGCGGATCGACTTGGGTGCCGTTTTTCAGCACTTCGAAGTGCAGATGGGGCCCGGTGGATCGGCCGGTGGAGCCCATCAACGCGACCTCCTGGCCCTTGCGAACCATATCGCCCTGCTTGACCAGGACTTTTTCATTGTGGCAGTAGCGCGTGGCCAATCCATTGCCGTGATTGATCTCGACCATTTCGCCGATATCCGGCGCGCTCGCCCGGCGAAGGTCACCAGCCCGCCGCGACCGACATCACTTTGGTGCCTTCCGGACCGGCAAAATCCAGGCCCTTGTGCACTGCGGAATAGCCGGTGAAAGGGTCCGCGCGGCGTCCGAAATACGAGGAAATCCACCCGTCCTCGACCGGCCGGCCCTCGGGGTACACCTGCTTATTGAGCTCTCGGGTCAGAATCAGGTTCTCGAGCACGCCCAATTGCTGCTCGCGGCTGGACAGCTGGGTCTGCAGGTCATCCACCATGGCCGTGAGGTTCGGGATTTGCGCGGGCTGGCCGTCCGCGCCGCTATCCGCACCGCCCAGCGCCGGGGGATTGCTGAAATCGAACTCCCCATCGTTGATATTGGCCATGCGGGTCAGGCGCTTGCCCAGGGCATTGACGCGAATGACATTGGCATTCATCTGACCGACGCGCAGGGCCAGGGCATTGACCTTTTCCTGCAGCACGCGCTTGACGTCCTCGATCTGCGCTTGCTGCCGCAGCAGCTCGGCCGACCAATTGCCCAGCTGATTGATGGGATTGACGGCGCCGTGACGCGCTCCCAAGCCGACCCCCACGGAAAAGGCACCGCCCACGATGCCGAGCACCGTCAGCACCGCCGCCGCCACGACCAGGGGGTGACGCAGGTCAAATTGTTTCACTCGGCCCGACTTGCGGCCGACAAAAATGACATTCATACGGATTATTCTTCCAACGCCGTCATCGTGCTTCAAAGCGGTGCATTATGTCTTACGGAAGATAGAGACCATGCCCCGAGCGGTAGGCGTAGACTATGCAGAAAATTGACGTAAAACAAGGATTTCCGCACAGTTTTCCCAATTAGTTCAATGCTCTATGTCGTGTTGCAATGCAAAATCCTAGAAGTCTCAGTGACTTATTGTCACGAACTGGAAACAAACTCACGGCGCTCAAAACCCGGTCGCGGGAGCGCTCCTGGTGGTCGAGCAGGTTCGCGCGGCCCTGCCCGCCCGCCTGGCCGAGGCGGTCGCCAGCGCCGGCATCGAGCAGGGGCGCCTGACCATCGGCGTGGTCGGCGCGGTCTGGGCCTCGCGGCTGCGGTATTTGACAGAATCCGTCCGCAAACGGTCGGCAGCTCGACGGGAACCCCATCCTCAGCGTCAGAGTCGAGTGGTACCGCCGCCCACGTGAATGGTGTCGAGCGGTACGAGCATTCGCCTGGAGGCTATGCCGCGGCACGCAACTGCTCCCGGCGCGGCCGCGGATAGCCCAGGCGATACCGCCACCGGTCAACGTCATTGTGCCGAGGTACTTAAGCCCGCGCGGCCGCGGCCGCCACGTAGGAAATCGGCGCATCCGCCAGGCTCTCGAAGGTCACTTCCTGCCAGGCGCTCTGCCTGCCGATGAGCGTCGCGCAGCAGCTTGTTGTTCAGCGCATGCCCGGACTTGTAGCCGCTGAATTCGCCGATCAGGCTATGCCCCAGCAGATACAGATCGCCGATGGCGTCCAGAATCTTGTGCTTCACGAATTCGTCTTCGTAGCGCAGGCCGTCTTCGTTCAGCACCCGGTAGTCGTCGAGCACGATGGCATTGTCCATGTTGCCGCCGAGCGCCAGATTGCGCGCGCGCAGGCTCTCCAAGTCGCGCATGAAGCCGAAGGTGCGCGCGCGGCTCACTTCGCGCAGGAACGAGGTGGTCGAAAAATCCATCGAAGCGACTTGCGAATGCTTCTTGAACGTCGGGTGATTGAACTCGATCTCGAAATTCACCTTGAAGCCGTCGTAGGGATCGAAGCGCGCCCACTTGTCGCCGTCGTCGACCTGCAAGCTCTCGAGGATGCGGGTGAAGCGCTTGGGAGCTTTCTGCTCCTCGATGCCCGCCGACTGCAGCAGGAACACGAAGGGCCCGGCGCTGCCGTCCATGATCGGAACTTCGCCGGCGCTCACTTCCACCAAGGCATTGTCGATGCCGAGTCCGGCCAAGCGCCGACAGCAGGTGCTCGACGGTGGACACCTTGACGTCGCCCTTGTGCAGCGTCGTGCCCATGGTCGTGTCGCCGACATTCTCGGCATGCGCCTTGATATCGACGGGGTGATCCAAATCCGTGCGGCGGAACACGATGCCGGTGTCCGGCAGCGCCGGCCGCAGGGTCATCAGAACCTTCTTGCCGGTGTGCAGCCCCACGCCCGTGGCGCGAATCGAATTCTTGAGTGTTCTCTGATTCAGCATTAAGTGAAGCCGGACTATGTTAATGCTGGCAAAGGTACCACAGGGCGGGCGCATAGCCTGAACTCGAAATTTGACCCACTTGGATCGGGAAGATTCCACCGCGGCGTCCCAAACCGGCGCCCCGGAGAATCAATCCCCGCGGGCGCCAAAGCCTGGAATGTCGAGAACTGCAAAGCTAATACTCGTCGCCCCGCTCCGCCGACCGCTGCGCGCACGCGCACACGCACGCGCACACGCGGCGACCACGCCAATCGAGCGCCTCCGCCCACCCCGTTATCCCCCGGGGCCTTCTTAAGGCCCCGTTGAACAGGGCGCGTCAGCGCTTCAATCAGCCTGCCGGCGCAAAAACGCCGGAATGTCCAGCAAATCCTCCGATTCGACCTCCGCGCGCAGACCATCGCCCACGGCGCGTTGCCGCTGCACCGTCGGCTTGTCCAACATGGCGTAGTCGGTGGGTGCCATCGGCGATTTCGGACGCACCACCCGCATGGTGAGCGGAGGCGCGATCGCCGCCGCGGCCGCCTGCATCTGCTGAGACGCGGGCCGTGCCGCCGCCACGGGCTTGCCGAGGCCGGTGGCCACCACCGTGACCCGGATCTGGTTGGCCATGTCCGGATCGATCACCGTACCCACCACCACCGTGGCATCGTCGGAGGCGAACTGCTTGATGACATTGCCGACTTCCTGGAATTCGCCGATGGACAAATCCATGCCGGCGGTGACATTGACCAGGATGCCCTGGGCGCCCGAGAGATTGATGTCCTCGAGCAGCGGGCTGGAAATCGCCGCCTCGGCCGCTTCGCGCGCCCGATCGTCGCCCGCTGCACTGCCCGAACCCATCATGGCCATGCCGGTCTCGGACATGACGGTGCGCACGTCGGCAAAGTCGACGTTGATCAGGCCCGGCCGCGTGATCAGTTCCGCAATACCCTGCACCGCACCCTGCAGCACGGTGTTCGCCGCCTTGAAGGCATCGAGCAGCGTGGTGCTGCTGCCCAGCACCGACAGCAGCTTCTGGTTCGGAATGGTGATCAGGGAGTCCACATACTTGGACAGTTCCAGCATGCCGTTGTCGGCCACGCGCGAGCGCTTGTTGCCTTCCATCTCGAAGGGCCGGGTGACCACGGCCACCGTCAGGATGCCGAGTTCCTTGGCGACCTGCGCCACCACCGGAGCCGCGCCCGTGCCGGTGCCGCCGCCCATGCCGGCGGTGATGAACAGCATGTCGCAGCCCTCGATGAGCTCGATGATGCGGTCGCGATCTTCCATCGCCGCCTGCCGGCCCACTTCCGGGATCGGCGCCGGCGCCCAAGCCCTTGGTGATGTTGCAGCCGATTTGCAGCGCGGTGCGCACCTTGGAGTGCTTCAGCGCCTGCGCATCGGTGTTGATGCAAATGAAATCCACGCCCTCGAGGCCGGCTTGGACCATGTGCGAGACGGCGTTGCCGCCGCCGCCGCCCACGCCCAGCACCTTGATGACGGCACTTTGGCTATAAGAATCCATCAGTTCAAACATTCCAGTACTCCTCATTGATTTTGGAAAGACAGCGCATAAACTGCACCAGTAACCTTTAAAAATTGCCCTGAAACCAGGCCTTCATTCGCTCGAAAATATTCTTCATCCCGCCCGCGAGCAGCGGCGCTTCGCGCGCAAGAGGCCCCTCCAGATTCCCCTTGGCGTAGAGCAGCAGCCCCACGCCCGTCGCGTGAATCGGATTGCTGACCACGTCCACCAGACCGCTGACGTACTGCGGCACGCCGAGGCGCACGGGCATGTGGAACACTTCCTCGGCCAGTTCGATGGCGCCTTCCATCTTGGAACTGCCGCCGGTGAGCACGATGCCGGTGGCCACCTGCTCCTCCAATCCGGCGCGGCGCAGTTCATCGCGGATCAAGCCGAACAATTCCTCGTAGCGCGGCTCGACGATCTCCGCCAGCGTCTGCCGCGCCAGGCGCCGCGGCGGCCGATCGCCCACGCTCGGCACTTCGATGGTCTCGTCGGGATTCGCCAGCTGCGACAGGGCGCAGGCGTACTTGATCTTGATGTCCTCGGCGTACTGCGTGGGCGTGCGCATGGACACGGCGATGTCGTTGGTCACCTGATCGCCGGCGATCGGGATCACCGCCGTGTGGCGGATCGCGCCGCCGCCGAACACGGCGATGTCGGTGGTGCCGCCGCCGATGTCCACGACGCACACGCCCGAGATCCTTCTCATCCTCGGTGAGCACGGCATAGCTCGAGGCCAGCTGCTCGAGCACGATGTCGTCGACGGCGAGGCCGCAGCGCTGCACGCATTTGACGATGTTCTGCGCGGCGCTGTCGGCGCCGGTGACGATGTGCACCTTGGCCTCGAGGCGCACGCCCGACATGCCGATGGGATCGCGGATGCCTTCCTGGCTGTCGATGATGTATTCCTGCGGCAGCACGTGCAGGATCTTCTGATCGGCGGGGATGGCCACCGCCTTGGCCGCGTCGATGACGCGCTCCACATCGCCCTGCACCACCTCCTTGTCCTTGATGGCGACGATGCCGTGCGAGTTGAGGCTGCGCACGTGGCTGCCGGCGATGCCGGCGTACACCGAGTGAATTTCGCAGCCGGCCATCAATTCGGCTTCTTCCACCGCGCGCTGAATCGACTGCACGGTGGACTCGATGTTGACCACGACGCCCTTCTTCAGGCCGCGCGAGGGATGGCTGCCGATGCCGATGATTTCCAGCGCACCGTCGGCCTTGATTTCGCCGACGATGGCGACGACTTTGCTGGTGCCGATGTCCAGGCCCACCAAGAGATTTCGATCAGAGCGCTTCGCCATGTACTCTTACAACCTCTAAGCGTCGGTGTCGTCGGTATGCTTGGACGGCACCGATGCGGGCACCGCGGGATTGCGCCAGCCGATGGCAAAGCCATTGGAGTAGCGCATGTCGACGTAGCTAATTTCGTTCAATGCGATGTGAAATGACTTGCGATGCGGTGTGGATGAAGCGGTCGATGCGCTCATCGACATCGCGCCTGCCCAGGCGCACCGTCACGCCGCTGTCGAGATCCATCTCCCAGGCGCCGCGCTCATCGAGACGCAGGGCGGCGATGCGCATGCCGGCCTCGAGCATCCGCCCCTGGATCGACAGATAGCGCTGCGCGACCTGCGATTCCGTGCCGTCGGGGCCGCTCAAGCGGGGCAATTCCGAGGGCACATGCGTCGCCGACCGCACGAACAGCTCGCCGCGCGTATTCAACAGGCCCGAATCGTCCCAGCGCGCCGCGGCGGTCTGCTCGACCACGGTGACGTGCAGGCTGTTGGGCCAGCGGCGCTGAATGCGGGCATGGTCCACCCAGGGCAGCGCTTCGACTGCGCGCTGAATGCCGTCGAGATCCGCCGACATGAATCCTGACCTGGGTGAAGGGCGCCACGGCCTTTTCGATTTGCCCGGGCGAGACGCGCTGGAAGCTGCCGTCCATGGAAATGACGTGCACCGGACGATCGAGCGCCCAGGTGAGCGCCGGCCAGTGCGCCGGCCAGCAGCAGCAGCAGCGCGGCGCGGCGCGTGTAGCTGCGCCACTCGGTCACGAATCGCGGCCACTTCCACGGCGCCTTCTCCGCCTTGGGCTTGTTCTTGAATCGATTGCGACGCAGAGACGGTTCAGGTTCATTTGCGTTCCCGCAGGAAGCTGGTCTCGAGCACGCGCCACACCAGCTCCTCGAAGTCGATGCCGGATTGGCGTGCCGCCATGGGCACCAAGCTGTGATCGGTCATGCCCGGAGTCGTGTTGATCTCGATGAAATAGAACTTGGCCGTAGTGCGGTCGCGCATGAAATCGACGCGGCCCCAGCCGAAGCAGTCGGTCACCCGGAATGCCGCGAGCGCCGCCGCCTGCAATTCGGCCTCGGCTCGGGCGTCGAGGCCGCTCGGGCAGTGATACTGCGTGTCGTTGCGGAAGTACTTCGCCTGGTAGTCGTAGAACTCGGTCGCCGGCTGGATGCGGATCGACGGCAGGCCGGCGTCCTGCAGTACGCCCACCGTGAATTCGTCGCCGCTGACGAAGGCCTCGGCGAACACGATGGGGTCGATGGCGCTCGCCTCGGCATAGGCCTGCGGCAATTCCGCGGCGCTCTTGACCTTGGTGATCCCGACGCTCGAGCCCTGCGAGGCGGGCTTGACCATCATGGGCAGGCCGATGCGCTCGAGCGCGCGCGGCAAGTCGGCCGGAGCTCGACAGCACGGCATATTCGGGCGCGGCATATCCCGCGCCGACCACGACGCGCTTGGTCTTGAGCTTGTCCATGGTCAACGCCGAGGCGAGCACGCCGCTGCCCGTGTAGGGAACCCCGAGCCACTCGAGTGCGCCCTGCATCAGACCATCCTCGCCCCCCGGCCCGTGCAGGGCGATCCACGCCCGGTCGAACCCGTCGCTCACCAGGTTCTGGATGGGACGATCCTTCGGATCGAAGGCATGCGCATTGACGCCGCGGCGCTTGCAGCGCCGCGAGCACGGCGTTGCCGCTCAAGCAGCGAAATCTCGCGCTCGCTCGAGTCGCCGCCGAGCAGCACCGCCACCTTGCCGAAATCCGCGGCCGCAGCGGTGCGCCGGCCGGCCGGCTTGAAGGTCAGCAGGCTCATGCCGGCTCTCCCACGATCCGCACTTCGGTACTCAGCGTGATCCCATGAACCTGCGCGACCGTGCGCTGCACGTGCTCTATCAGAGCCTCGATGTCGGCGGCGCGCGCGGCGCCGTGATTGATGATGAAATTCGCGTGCTTCTCGGACACCGAGGCGCCGCCGATGCGAAAGCCCTTGAGTCCGGCGGTCTCGATCAGTCGCGCCGCATGATCGCCCGGCGGATTGGTGAACACCGATCCGCAGCTCCACTCGCCGATGGGCTGAGTCTGCTGGCGCTTGTCGAGCAACTCGCGAATGGCGTCCGTGTTCACGCCGGGCTTGCGCTCGAATTCGAGCCGGCGCCGATGAACCATTCATCCGCGGGTCCCTTCACGGCACGATAGCCGATGTCGTAGTCGGCGGCCTTGCGCGTGTGCCGCACGCCGCGGCGGTCGAGCACGTCGACTTCGACCACGTGGCGCCACGTCTCTGCGCCCCAGGCGCCGGCATTCATGGCCAGCGCTCCGCCCAGCGTGCCGGGAATGCCGGCAAAGAATTCCGCGGGCCCCAAGCCCCATTTCACGCACTGCCGGGCGATTCGCGCGCAGGGCACGCCGGCCTCGGCCTGGACGCGGGTGGCGCTCAGGCGTTCGAGCGCGCCCAGCGCGCCGTGCGTGGAGATGACCGCGCCGCGGATGCCGCCGTCGCGCACCAACAGATTGCTGCCCAGTCCAACCCACAGCAGCGGCAAGGTCCGGCGGCAACTGACGCAGGAAGGCCGCCAAATCCATGGCGTCGCGCGGCGTGAAGAACAGGTCGGCCGGACCGCCGACATGCCAGGAGGTATGTTTCGCCATGGGCACGTCGTGCAGCACCCGCGCGCCGAATTCAGGCGCCAGATTCGACCAGCCGCTGCGCGCTCATGCCGCCGCCTCCCGCCGCAAAGCGGCTCTTGAGATCCTGGGCCACGGTGCCGATATTGCCGGCGCCCATGGTCAGCACCACATCGCCGTCATGCAGCACGCCGCGCAGGCTGTCGGCGAGATCGTCGACGCGCTCCACGAATACCGGCTCCACGTGGCCGCGCGTGCGCACCGCGCGGCAAATGGCGCGGCCGTCGGCGCCCGCGATCGGAGCTCTCGCCGGCCGCATACACTTCGGTGACCAGCAGCACGTCGCATTCGCTCAAGGCGCGGCCGAAGTCGTCCAGCAGATCGCGGGTGCGCGAATAGCGGTGCGGCTGGAATGCCAGCACCAGCCGCCGTGACGGCCAGCCCTGGCGCACCGCATCCAGGGTCGCCGTCACTTCCGTCGGATGATGGCCATAGTCGTCGACGATCAGCGCCCGGCCGCCCGGCCATTCGATTTCGCCCAGCTGCTGCAGGCGCCGGTCGATGCCCTGGAAATGTGCCAGCGCCCGCTGAATCGCGGCATCGGGAATGTCCAGCTCGGTCGCCACCGCGACCGCCGCCAGCGAATTCAAGACATTGTGGCGACCGGGCAGATTGATGGTGATCGCCAGAGGCTCGCGGCCCGCCCGCAACGCCTCGTAACGCGACTGCAGGCCGTCGCGCACCACGTTGACGGCGCGAATGTCCGCCTCCGGCGCAAAGCCGTAGGTCACGAAGGGCCGGGCCACGGCCTCCAGAATGCTGCGCACCTGCTCATCGTCGCCGCACAGCACCGCCAGCCCGTAGAACGGCAGGTTGTGCAGGAAATCGACGAAGCTCTGCTTGAGGCGCGAGAAATCGCCCTCATGAGTCGCCAGATGATCGTTGTCGATATTCGTGACGATGGCGATCATCGGCTGCAGATGCATGAACGAGGCATCGCTCTCGTCGGCCTCGGCCACCAAGTAGCGGCCGGCGCCGAGCTTGGCGTTGCTGTCGGCGCTCTTCAATCGGCCGCCGATGACGAAGGTGGGATCGAGGCCGCCTTCGGCGAGCACGCTGGCCACCAGGCTCGTGGTCGTGGTCTTGCCGTGCGTGCCGGCCACGGCGATCGAGTAGCGGAAGCGCATGAGCTCGCCCAGCATTTCCGCGCGCGGCACCACCGGTACGCGCTTCGCCAGCGCCGCGGCGACTTCGGGATTCGAGCGGTTGACGGCGCTCGAGACCACCACGACGTCGGCCTCGCCCAGGTGCTCCGCGGAATGGCCGATGAAAATCGTCGCCCCCAGGCGCGCCAGGCGCTGGGTGACCGGGTTGACCTTGAGATCCGACCCCTGCACCTGGTAGCCCAGGTTGATCAGCACCTCGGCGATGCCGCCCATGCCGCTGCCGCCGATGCCGACCAGGTGAATGCGATGAATGCGTCGCATGCGATCTTCCATGCGGGTGCGATCGCTCTTGCGCGCGCGCTCCGTCGTGCGCGTACCATCGCTCGTGCGCGAATGCTCGTGCGGCGCCGCGGGGTCGTTGGTGCGCGAGCGTTCGTTCATGCGTGCGCCCCGGCGGCAATGCACAGATCGGCCAGCCGCACCGCCGCGTCGATGACCCGCGAGCCGCGGGCCGCCTCGGCCATCTTGAGAAGGCGCGCCCGGTCGGCGATGAGCTCGCGCGATGGTCTCGGCCAGGCGTTCCGGCGTCAGATCGCGCTCCGCAATGAGCCGCGCGGCGCCGGACTTCACCATGACCTCGGCGTTCTGGGTCTGATGGTCGTCGGTGGCCGACGGCAACGGCACGAAGACGGCGCCCAGGCCCGCCGCCTGCAGCTCGGCGACGGTCATGGCGCCGGCGCGGCACACGGCCAGATCCGCCCACGCATAGGCCGCCGCCATGTCGTCGATGAAGGGCAGCACCTCGGCCTCGACCTGCGCCTTGCGCGTAGGCGGCGCGCGCCGCTTCGAGTCCGCGCTCGCCGGTTTGATGCCGCACCTGCGGCCGGATCTCGGGCGCGACGCGGGCCAGCGCTTGCGGAACCATGGCGTTCAGACGCAGCGCCCCCTGGCTGCCGCCGAACACCAGCAAGCGCGCACGGCCGCTCGCGGCCCGCGAACCGCGCCCGCGGCGCGGGCAAGCGCCGCAATATCGGCGCGCACCGGATTGCCGATGGTGCGCGCATGCACCTTGGCCGCAAAACTTCCCGGGAATGCCTCCAGCACCTGGCTGGCGATGCGCGCCAGCCAGCGGTTGGTCAAACCGGCGACGGCATTCTGCTCGTGGATCAGCAGCGGCACTCGCAGCAGCCACGCGGCGATTCCGCCCGGACCGCTGACGTAGCCGCCGGCGCCCAGCACCGAACGCGGCCGCACGCGGCGCAGCACGCCCGTGGCCTGCGACCACGGCTTTCAGGATGCGCCAGGGCGCGAGCGCCCAGGCCTTCGGGCCCTTGCCGCGAATGCCTGCGACTCGCACCCACTCGATCGGAAACCCATTCGCCGGCACCAGCCGCGACTCCATGCTGCCGGGCACTCCCAGCCAGACCACGGCCACACCGCGATCGCGCAGGGCATTGGCCACGGCGAGCGCGGGAAATACATGCCCGCCGGTGCCGCCCGCCATGATGAGAACGGGGCCGCTCATCGTCACCGCGCCCCGGCATGCGCATCACGGCGGAGCGCGAGCTGCACTTGCACCTCGTGATAGATCCGCAGCACCACGCCCAGCCATGCAAGGCTCACCAGCAGGCTGCTGCGCCCGTAACTGAGCAGCGGCAGGGTCAGGCCCTTGGTCGGCAGCACGCCCATGTTGACGCCGATGTTCACGATGGCCTGCAAGCCCAGCCACACGCCGAAGGCCAGTGCCACATAGGATTGGAACCGCAGGCCGGCCTGCGCCGCCATGCGTGAAATCTGAAACGCGCGCCACACCAGCGCCATGAACAGCGCGATCACCCCGAGCACGCCCACCAGCCCCAGCTCCTCGGCGAGCACGGCGAACACGAAGTCGGTGTGCGCCTCCGGCAAATAGAACAATTTCTGCACGCTGCTGCCGAGACCGACGCCGAACCAGGCGCCGCGGCCGATGGCGATCAGCGACTGCGTCAATTGAAAGCCGCCGTTGAAAGGATCGTCCCAGGGATGCAGGAATCCGGTGAGGCGCTTCAGGCGGTAGGCCGACGTGAGCGCCAGCACCGCAGAACGCCAGGGCCGCGGCGGACACCAGCAGCAGCACGTAGCGCAGGCGGGCCCCGGCGACGAACAGCACGGCGAAACCGGTGGCGAACAGCACCGTCGCGGCGCCGAAGTCGGGTTCGAGCAGCAAGAGCAGCGCGGCGACGGTGAGCAACCCCACCGGCTTGGCCAGGCCGGGCAGCGTTTCCTCCAGCTCGTCGCGCTTGCGCACGCAGTAGCTGCACACCCAGATCAGCACCAGCACCTTGGCCAGTTCGGACACCTGGAAATTGATCGGCCCGACGCGCAGCCAGCGCCGCGCGCCGTTCACCATGGCGCCGATGCCGGGAATGAGCACCAGCAGCAGCAGCAGCAGCGCCAGGCAGAGCAGCGCGAGGCTGTACTTGTCCCAGAGCTCGGCCGGCACCCGGGTCAGCACCCAGGCGAACATCACCCCGGCCAGCCCGAAAATGAACTGCCGCTCGAGAAAGTAGAAGGGATTGCCCAGATCGCGCGCGGCGATCGACATGGAGGCGGAAGTGACCATGATCAAGCCGACCAGCAGCAGGCAGGCCACCAACCCCAGCGTGATGTAGTCCCAGGCGAAGGGCATGCGCTCGCGGGCCCGCACTCCGTATGACATGGTGGCGGTGCTCATGACGGCCGCCCGCTCAAGCGGCGCACCGCGGCGGCGAACACATCGCCGCGATGGCCGTAATCGCGAAACATGTCGAGACTGGCGCAGGCCGGCGACAGCAGCACCGTGTCGCCCGCGCGCGCGGCGCGCGTCGCGGCCGCCGCGACGGCCGCCTGCATCGAGCGCGACGGCGTCCTGCATCGGCGCGACGGTCTCCGTGCTGCACACACCCTTCAGGGCCGCCGCCAGCGCCGGCGCATCCTTGCCGATCAGCACCACGTGCCGCACCTTGCCGGGAAACGCCTGCGCCAGCGGCGCGAAGTCCTGACCCTTGCCCTCGCCGCCCGCAATCATCACCAGGGGTCCCGGCATGCCGGCCACCGCGGCGATGGTCGCGCCCACATTCGTGCCCTTCGAATCGTCGACGTAGCGCACGCCGGCCACATCGGCGATCCACTGCGAGCGGTGCGGCAGGCCGGGAAAGGACTCGAGCGCCTCGAGCATGTCGGGCATGGGCAATCCCACCGCATCGCCCAGGGCCAATGCCGCGAGCGCATTGGCGGCATTGTGCAGGCCGGAGATTTTCATGCGCGACACAGTCGAGCAGGGCCTCGCCGTGGCGCGCCAGCAGGGTCTCTGTCGTCCGTCGCGCAGCAGCGAGAAGTCCGCTGCCGGGCGTTCGATGGAAAACGTCACGGTGCGCACGGCGTCCCCGCGCGGCATGGCCGCGACCAGCGGATCGTCCGCGTTCAGCACCACGGTCGCCGCCTTGGCGAAAATCCGCGACTTGGCGCGTGCATACGCCGCCATCGAGGGGTAGCGATCCATGTGATCGGCCGTGACGTTGAGCACCACCGCCGCCTTGAGCTCGAGCGAGGAGGTGGTCTCCAATTGAAAGCTCGACAGCTCCAGCACGTACAGGTCGGGAGTGGGCTGCTCGAGCAAGTCGAGCGCCGGGACTCCCAAATTGCCGCCGGCCAGCACGCTGCGTCCCGCGGCGGCGGCCATGTGCGCCACCAGGCTCGTCACCGTGCTCTTGCCGTTGGTGCCGGTGACGCCGATGACCGGCGCCCGCACATTGCGCGCGAACAGTTCCACATCGCCCAGCACCTCGATGCCGCGATCCCGCGCCGCGCGCGCGATGGGCTCCTCGAGCGACACGCCGGGCGACATCAGCACCTGCGAGGCGCCGTCGAGCAGCGACAGATCGAAGCCGCCGAGCCGCAGGTCGAGCGAATTCGGCGAGGCCGCCCAATTCGGCGAGCCCCGGCGGCGCGCGGCGCGTATCGGTGGCGCTCGCCGCGGATGCCGCGCTTCGCCAGATAGCGCAAGCACGAAGCGCCCGTTTTGCCGAGACCGACGACGACGCTGTGCATCAGCGGATCTTCAAGGTTGCAAGACCCGCCAACACCAGCACGAAGCTGATGATCCAGAAACGCACGATCACTTTCGGCTCCGGCCACCCCTTGAGTTCAAAATGATGATGAATCGGCGCCATGCGGAATATCCGCTTGCCGGTGAGCTTGAATGAGGCCACCTGCAGCATCACCGAGACGGTCTCGAGCACGAACACGCCGCCCATGACGAACAGCACGATCTCCTGCCGCACGATGACGGCGAGGGTGCCGAGCGCGGCGCCGATCGCCAGGGCGCCCACGTCGCCCATGAACACCTGGGCGGGATAGGAGTTGAACCACAGAAATCCCAATCCCGCGCCCACCAAGGTGGCGCTGAAAATGAGCGCCTCGCCGACGCCGGGGATGTAGGGAATCTGCAGGTAGGTCGCGAACTTGAAGTTGCCCGTGACGTAGGCGAAGAGGCCGAGCGCCGCCGCCACCATCACGGCCGGCATGATGGCGAGGCCGTCGAGACCGTCGGTCAAATTCACGGCGTTGCTGGTGCCGACGATGACGAAGTAGCACAGTGCGACGAACCCGGCGGTGGACATGGGCACGGCCACGGTCTTGAAGAAAGGCACGTACAGCGAAGTCTCGGCCGGCGATTGGCGCAGGTGATGCAGCGTCATGATGGTCGCGATGCCGACCAGGGACTGCGCCAGGTACTTGTAGCGCGCCGCCAGGCCCTTCGAATTGCCCACCACCAATTTCAAATAATCGTCGTAGAAGCCGATCAAGCCGAACCCCAGGGTGGTGCCGAGCAGTATCCACACGAAGCGGCTGGACAGGTCCGCCCACAGCACGCGTGCCCAAGCCCATGGTCACCAGGATGAGGCCGCCGCCCATGGTGGGCGTGCCGGACTTCTGCAAATGCGATTGCGGGCCGTCGCTGCGCACGCGCTGCCCGATCTGGTAGCGGCTCAGCAGCCCGATCATGGTCGGACCGATGAACAGCGCCATGCGCCAGCGCGGTGACCGCCGCGAGAATGCCGCGCAGGGTCAGGTACTGAAAGACATGAAAGCCGGAGTAGAACCGCGCCAGATATTCGGTGAGTGAGAGCAGCATGGCTTAGCTCGCCCTCATCATGGGGCCGGCACCGCCGCCGCCGCCGGTGAGCGCCTGCACCACGCGCTCCAGGCGATTGATGCGCGAACCCTTGATCAGCACCGTCACGCCCGGGGCCAGCTCGGCCTGCAAGCGGCGCGTCAGGGACTCGGCGTCCGCGAACCACTCGGCGCCGGAGCCGAAGGTCTCGACGGCCCGCGAGCTCTGCGGTCCCAATGCGAACAAGCGCTTGATCCCGCAATCGCGCGCATAGGCGCCCATGTGCGCGTGACTGTCCTCGGCGAACTCGCCGAGCTCCGCCATGTCGCCGAGCACCAGCCAGGTCGCGCCCGGCAGCGAGCGCAACACCTCGAGTCCGGCGCGCACCGAACTGGGGTTGGCATTGTAGGAGTCGTCGATGATCCAGCTGTCGCGCGCTCCCGGCTTGAGCTGCAGGCGGCCCGCCACCGCGCGAAAATCCGCGAGGCCGAGCGCGATTTCCTCGAGCGAGGCGCCGGCCGCCGCCGGCCGCGGCCGCCGCGGCCAGCGCATTGCCGATGTTGTGTGCACCGCCCGCCTTGAGCGTGATCGGGCGCTGCCCCAGCGGGCACTCGAGCGTGAAGCGCGTGACGAACTCGCCGCGCTCGATGGTCTGCACGGAGTTCTTCGCCGCGAAATCCGCATCCGCGTGCACGCCGAAAGTGACGATGCGGCGCGCCGCGGCGACGCCGCGCCAGTAGCCGGCGTAGACATCGTCGGCGTTGATGATGGCGGTCGCGTCCGGCTCGAGGCAGGACACCATCTCGCCCTCGCCTTGCGCGACGCCGTCCAGATTGCCGAAGCCTTCGAGATGCTCGGCGCCGGCGTTGGTGATGAGGCCCACCGTCGGCCGCGCGAGGCGCACCAGTTCCGCCACATCGCCGATGCGGTTCGCGCCCATCTCGATCACGGCGCTGCGGTGCGAGGGCTCGAGGCGCATCAGCGTCACGGGCACGCCGATGTGATTGTTCAGGTTGCCGTGAGTCGCCATCACCAAGCCCATGCGCGACAGAATGGCGGCGGTCATTTCCTTGGCGGTGGTCTTGCCGTTGCTGCCGCCGACGGCCACGATGGGCATGGTGAATTCGGCGCGCCACGCGCGGCCCAGCTGCCTGCAGCGCGCGCAGCGCGTCCGGCACCACCACCTGCGGCAGCGCATGCGGCACGGCCTGCTCGACGATGGCGCCGATGGCGCCCCGCGCCGCCGCCGCCGCGACGAACTCGCGGCCGTCGAAGTTCGGCCCGCGCAGCGCGACGAACAGCGACCCGGGCGCGAGAGTGCGGCTGTCCGTGGCGACCGCGCCGTAGGGATGATCGTCGCCGATCAATTGGCCGCCCACCGCCGACGCCGCGTCGCGCAACGTTCGCTTCATGCGACGCCAGCCTCCCGCGAGCCTTCATGCCGGCCAGCCCCCGAATAGCGCTGCGCTTCGCGCCGATCGCTGAAGCTGCGCCGCGTCTCGCCGTAGATCTGGTAATCCTCGTGACCCTTGCCCGCGATCAGTACGATGTCCTTGGCAGAGCCTCCTTGAGCGCCGTGCCGATGGCCTCGCCGCGGTCGTGAATGACGCGCACGCCGCGCGACTTGATGCCGCCGATGATGGCGCGGGTGATGGCCTGCGGATTCTCGGAACGCGGATTGTCGTCGGTGACGATGATCCGATCGGCCAGCTCGTCGGCGATGGCGCCCATGATGGCGCGTTTGCCGGGATCGCGGTCGCCGCCGCAGCCGAACACGCACCACAGCGCGCCCTCGCAGTGCTCGCGCAAGGCGCCCAAGGCCTTGGCGAGCGCATCGGGCGTGTGCGCGTAATCGACGACGGCCATGGGCTTGTCGCGCGCGGCGGGCTCGACCACCTCCATGCGCCCGGGCGGCGGGACGCACTCGGCCAGCACCCGACCCGCCTCATCGAGCGAGGCGCCCAGGGACAGCAGGCAGGCGATGACCACCAAGGCATTTTCCGCGTTGAAGCGGCCCAGCAGCCGTGTGCCGACGCTCGCCTTGCCGAAACTGCCGTCGAGCTGCATGCGAAGGCCGCGCGCATCCAAGGTCACTTCCGAGGCACGCAGCGCGCGTTCCGCGAGCCACCCCGAATCGCCGGCGCCGATCCAAACGGCGGTGAGCGGCACGCGGCCGGCATAGTTCTGGGCCAACTCGCGGCCGAAGGCATCGCCCACGTTGAGGACGATGTGCTGCAGGTCGGGAGCCTCGAACAGGCGCGCCTTCGCGGCCGCGTAGGCGCTCATGGTCTCGTGATAGTCCAGGTGATCGCGGCTCAAATTGGTGAATGCGGCGGAATGAAACCGCACGCCGGCGACGCGATCCTGATCCAGGGCCTGCGAAGAGACTTCCATCGCCACTTCGCGTACGCCGGCGGCGCGCAGCTGCGCGAGCTCGCGATGCAGGGTGACCGCGTCGGGCGTGGTGAGCGTGGGCGCGGCCAGCGAGGCGACACGGCCCCAGCCGATGGTGCCCATGTAGGCTGCCTGCGACCCCAGGCGCTCGAGACATTGCGCCAACAAATAGGCGCAGGTGGTCTTGCCGTTGGTGCCCGTGATGCCCGTGATGCGCAGCTGCGACGAGGGCCAGTTGAAGAAGCGGTCGGCGATGCGGCCCACCAAATTCTTCAGTCCGGGTATGGCCGCCGCGAACACGTTCGCCGGCAGCTTCGGCGGCTCGGCATCGGCGCTCGGCTCCCACAGCACCACGACGGCACCGCGCGCCGCGGCGTCCGCGGCAAACTTCAGCCCATGCACGCTGCGCCCGGGCAGCGCGAAGAACAGGCTGCCGGAACGCACCTCGCGGCTGTCGAGCGTGAGATCTCGAATGTCGCGCACCTGGTTGGCGGGAACCGCCGCGATGCCGTCGAGCAGCCACATGAGTGAGATGCTCATGGCGTGTCGCTGGTCTGAACCAGGGTCGCGGCCGGCACGTTCTGCAGATCGTCCGGCGGCACGTCCATCAGGCGCAGCGCCCCCGACATCACGCTCGCGAATACCGGCGCCGCCACCGTGCCGCCCTGGGCCAGCACGCCGCCCTGCTGCACATCCCGGCTCGGCTCGTCGATCGTCACCACCGTGGCGAGTTTCGGGTGCGACGCCGGCACCAAGCCGGCAAACACCGCCATGATCCGGTCGGTGGAATAGCCGCCCGCGATCGATTTGAATGCGGTACCCGTCTTTCCGGATACCCGGTAGCCGATGAGCGAGGCGCGGGTCGCGGTGCCGCCCTTCTCGACCACCTGCTCCATCAGCTGCACCAGCGTGTGCGCCACCTTGGGATCGAGAACCTGCTCTCCCGGCACGGGACCCGAGACGCGCTCGAAGGAAATGGGCCGCTTGATCCCGCCGGCGCCGATGGTGGCGTAGGCATGCGCCAGCTGCAGCGGCGTGACCGACGAGGCCGTAGCCATGCGACAGCGTGGCGATGCCGACCGGGCGCCAATGCGAATAATTGCTCAGCATCCCGGCCGACTCGCCGGGGAAGCCGCTGCCGGTCACCTGGCCGAGGCCCAAGGCACTGAGCGTGCTCCAGATCTCTTCCGGCTTGCAGCGACAGCGCCACTTTCGCGGTGCCGACGTTGCTGGACTTCGCCAGAATCGTCGCCAGATCGATGACGCCGAGGTTGTGCTCGTCCTCTTCCACCGTGTTGCCGACCTTGAAGAATCCGGGCGAGGTGTCCACCACGCTGTCCGCGCGATACTGTCCGGAGGCCAGCGCCGCGGCCATGATGAAGGGCTTGACGCTCGAGCCGGGCTCGAAAATGTCGGTGGCCGCGCGATTGCGATACAGCTCCGGCTTGAGTTGATCGCGGTCGTTGGGGTTGAACGAGGGCTGGTTCACCATGGCCAGCACTTCGCCGGTGTCGACGTCGATGACGATGACGCTGCCGGCACGCGCCCGGTACTCCTGCATCGCCGCCTTCAGTTCGCGATAGGCCAGATATTGGATGCGCAGGTCGATGCTCGTGACCAGATCCCGGCCCGGCCGCGGCGCGCTGATGCTTTCGACATTTTCGACGTAATGCCCGTACATGTCCTGAATGACGCGCTTCGCGCCATCCTCGCCGTTCAGCAATTGATCGAAGCCGAGTTCCAGGCCCTCCTGCCCCTTGTCGTCGACGGTGGTGAAGCCGATCACATGCCCGGCGACCTCGCCCGCGGGATAGTAGCGCCGGTACTCGCGCATCAGGTACACGCCCGGGATTCCCAAGGCCTTGATGTGCGCCGCCTGATCGGGCGGCATGTGCCGCACCAGGTAGAGAAATTCGCGATCCAGGTTGCTGGTGATGCGCCGCGCCAGCCACTGCTGATCCTCCTTCAGGGCCTTCGCGAGCCTCGGCAGCTGATCGATGTTGTCGTTCAGCTCCTGCGGATTGACCCACACGCTGTCGACCGGCGTGCTGACCGCGAGAGGCTCGCCGTTGCGATCCGTGATGGCGCCGCGATGCGCCGCGATCTTGACCACCCGCATCGAGCGGTCATCGCCCTGCTTGGCGAGAAAGCCGTGATCCAGCAATTGCAGCTCGACCGCGCGCGCCACGAGTCCCACCGCTCCCAACACCACCAATCCCAAGATCAGGGTCGAACGCCAGCGGTAGCTCTTCGCCTGAGCGTCGTTGTCGCCGGACCGTAATTTCACTGCCGCACGATCCGTACGTCGCGGGTTTGCGGCAGGCTCATTTGCAGCTTGGCGTTGGCGACTCTCTCGACGAAGGCGTTCGAGGACCAGTAGCTCTGCTCGAGCTGCAGGCGCCCCCACTCCATGTCCAGAGAATCGCGCTCCGCATTGAGCTTCTCGAGGTGCACGAACATATCGCGGGCCTTGTACCGCGCATAAATCACCTGCACGGCGGAGCCGAGCACGGCGAGCCATAGCACGGGCATGACGAGGGGCAGCCAGCGGCGATGCTTCATGCGGTTTCTCCAGGTGTCATGCGGCGATTCCTTGGCCGAGGCGTTCGGCGACGCGCAGACGCGCACTGCGGGCGCGCGGATTTCGCGAGGTTTCGTTCTCGTCCGCCTGGATGGCCTTGCCGACGAGCCGCAGTTTCGGCCGCGCATGCGCCGGCATGTCGGGCAGTCCCGCGTACATCGGGTCGGCCAAGGAATGGCGGCGCATGAATTGCTTGACCATGCGATCCTCGAGCGAATGAAAGCTGATCACGGCCAGGCGGCCGCCGGGCGCCAGGCGCGCGAGCGCGGCATCGAGCGCCGCTTCGAGCTCGGCGAGCTCGCGGTTCACGTGAATGCGCAGCGCCTGGAACACGCGGGTGGCCGGATGCTTGTGGCGCTCGTGACTGTGCGCCACCCGCGCAATCATCTCGGCGAGCTGCAGGGTGGTTTCGAAGGGATGCGATTCCCGATCCTTCACGATGGCGCGCGCGATGCGCGGCGCCAGGCGCTCCTCGCCGTATTCGCGAAAGATCCGGATCAGCTCGTTCAGCGAGGCGCCGTTCACCACGTCGGCCGCGCTCGCGCCGACGCCCGCCGTCATGCGCATATCGAGAGGCCCGTCCTGCATGAAGCTGAAGCCGCGCGCCGCATCGTCGAGCTGCGGGGAGGACACGCCCAGATCGAACAGGATTCCGTCGAACCGCAGGCCGGGTTCGACCTGGTCCGCGCACTGCGCCAGCGAGGAAAACGGGGCGAGAAAAACCGCCACGCGCGGATCCGAGGCGAAGCGCGCCCTGGCGTCTGCGATGGCCGCGGAATCGCGATCGAGGCATAGCAAACGACCGTTCGCGATGAGGTTTTGCAAAATCGCCCCCGCATGTCCGCCTCGACCAAAAGTGGCGTCCAAATAGACGCCACTCCCCCGTATGTTCAGCGCGGCCAGTACCTGAGGAAGCAGTACCGGCGTGTGCCCCTTTGCCGTGCCTGTCACCGGGAGGTCCGGCTACAGCGACAGCGTTTCAAGTTCGGCGGGCAGGTCGGTGGCGGTGTCCTCGCTCGCCAGCCACTCATCGCGCCGTTCGTTCCACCGTGCCTCATCCCACAACTCGAACCGCGATCCCTGCCCGATCAGCATGGCGTCGCGCGTCAGCAGACCGAATTCCCGCAATTTCGGCGGCAGCAGCACACGCCCATGTCCATCGAGCTCCAGATCCGTCGCGTGGCCGACCATCAACCGCTGCAGGCGCCGCGCCTGGGGGTTCAAGGTCGGCAAACGCATCAATTTCCGTTCTATTTCTTCCCAATCCGGCAGGGGGTAGATGAGCAGGCACTGGTCCTTGTCGACCGTGACCACCAATTTGCCGCCGCAGAGCTCCTGCAGCCGCTCTCGATAGCGGGTGGGCATGACCATCCGGCCTTTGACATCGAGAGTTAGTTTATTGGCGCCCCGAAACATCTTTGGATGGGCCTCAAGACCCATTCCCTCCCACAATTTCCCACCGGGCACCACTATAGGGAGCGCCGTGACGCACTGTCAACGTCTTAAGTTAAAAAAAACCCGACCCGACAGTGACTTAGGTCACATTTCGAGGGCTACCGCAGCGCAGCGGCATCGAGCTTGTTTTGAATCAATCTGTTAGGAGATCTTCTTGAAACAGATCGCAAGAGAGAATAATCGCGATCTTCGGCTAATTTCGCCGAATCTGCAGCGATCAGGTGGCCTCTATCGCGGCCGCCTCACCTCATTATCGTTCGAGGCCTTCTCAGATCATTTGAACGGGCGTTCTGGACCTCCGGCACTGCGATTTTGACCCATCGGCGGGAGGCATTAGGCCGATATACATCGGCGCGTAGGAGGGAGCAGTTCCATGCCTTTTGCGCCGTGGTGGGGAGCGGTACGAGAATTCGCCTGGGAGGCTGACCCCGCGGCCGGGCAACTGCTCCCCGGCGCCCGGCCGCGGGGTCAGCCTCCCGGGCGAATGCCGGCCACCCGGTCACTATCATTGTGCCGAGGTTCCACACCCCCAACGCGGCGATCACGCCAAATCAGGTGCTCCGGCCCACCCCGTTATCTGTCGGGGCCTTCTTAAGGCCCCGTTGAACGGGCGCGTCAGCGCTAAGAAAAGAGTCGGCCGTTAAGCCGGGTTCTGTCTTGGACAGTCATTCCTCTGGGATGCGCGTCGCCGCGCAGCTCTAGCAGCCTACCCGGAAGCCTCATGTGGGCCACATGGTGCGGCCAAAGGCACCGCGTGCTTCCCTATTTGGCCTTGCTCCAGGTGGGGTTTGCCGTGCCGCTGATGTTGCCACCCGCGCGGTGCGCTCTTACCGCACCATTTCACCCTTACCGGCGCCGCTTGCGCGGCACTTAGGCGGTATCTTTCTGTTGCACTTTCCGTGGGCTCGCGCCCCCCAGGCGTTACCTGGCACCGTGCCCTATGGAGCCCGGACTTTCCTCCATGTGCTTGCGCACACAGCGACTGTCTGGCCGACTCTTGGGGCGCACCATACGCAGGTACGGCGCCGAATGCGAGATTTGATTAGCGCTGACGCGCCCGTTCTTACGCGCCGTTCTTGAGTTGCAGCGCCCGTTTGTAAGCCTCGTTGCCGCGCGCCTCGGTGATCTGCGCGGCCAGGTGCGCCGCCTGCTTGAGAGGCAATTCCGCCAGCAGGATCTTGAGCACTCGGTCGAGCGCGCCGCCGTGGCCGTCGGCGCCGCCCTCCTCGTCGGCGGCCGCTGCGGCGCGCCGGCGATCAGCAGCACGATCTCACCGCGGCCGAAATCGGCATCGGCGCCGGCTCGCGCCGAGCAGCTCGCGCAGCGAACCGCGATACGTCGTTTCATGCAGCTTGGTGATTTCGCGCGCGACCGTGGCGCTGCGCTCGCCGCCGAAAACCGCGGCGCAATCCTCCAATGTCTCGCGCACGCGATGCGGCGCTTCGTACAGCACCAGAGTGCGCGCTTCGGCAGCGAGCGACTGCAGACGTTTGCGCCGCGCGGCGCCGCGCGCCGGCAGAAAGCCCTCGAAGCAAAAGCGATCCGTCGGCAGCGCGCCGATCGACAGCGCGGCGATGGCCGCGCAGGGTCCCGGGACGGCGATGATCTCGCAGCCGGCCGCGGCCGCGGCGCGCACCAGCTCGAAGCCGGGATCGCTGATGGCGGGCGTGCCGGCATCGCTGACCAGCGCCACCGAGGCGCCCTGCCGCAGGCGCTCGATGATGTCGCCGCTGCGCTGTTGTTCATTGTGATCGTGCAGCGACACCTGCGGCGTCTGAATGCCGAAATGCTTCAGCAGCACGCCCGTATGGCGAGTGTCCTCGGCCGCAATCAGCGCAACAGCTTGACAACATCTCGCGCGCCCGAGCCGACAGGTCGCCCAGATTGCCGATCGGAGTCGCGACCACGTACAGCCGCCCTGCCGGCTCATTAACCACTGGCGGCCTCTTTAACCACTATAATCTGCGCCTGCATGTAAGGATTCAGGAGCGGAAGAGTATGGCAGCGATCTCTCGACGTCCACGGCTGCCGCTGTACGCGGCGCTCACGATATCGCTGATATTGGCTGCCTGCAGCCTGATGAAGCCGGGCCAAGCCCCCGAGGACCCGCAGGCGCGCGCGCTGCGCCTGGCTCAAGAGGGCAGGCATGCGGACGCGGCGCAGGCCTACGCGGAACTCGCCGCCCAGCAGCCGGCCGAGCGCGACAACTACCAATTGCTGAGCGTCGAACAATGGCTGGCCGCCGGCAATCTCGCGGCCGCGAAGCAGACCTTCGCCGCCGTATCGGCGGACGCACGCACCCGGCTGCCTACCGCGCGCGCCCTGGTCGCGGCGGAAATCGCCTACGCGGACAACGACGGTGCCGGCGCCATTCGCGAACTGGATCAGATCGCGGTGCCGACGGCGGCCGATCAGGCGCAGAACTATTGGTGGATCCGCGGCCGCAGCGCCTTCATCACCGGACACCCGGTCGAAGGCATGCGCGCCCTGGTCGAGCGCGAGCGCTCGCTCAGCGATCCGGCCAGCCTGCGTGCGAATCGCGCGGAACTGTTCGCCAGGATTCGCACCGCCGCGGAGCGCGGCCAGTCGCTGAAACCGCCGCCCAAGACCGACCCCATCGTCGCCGGCTGGCTGGAACTCGGGCCCGTCGCGGCCGCGCTGGCGCGCGATCCCATGCGCGCCGCCGCCGCCGTGGCCAACTGGAAGCGCCTCTATCCGCAGCATCCGGCGAACGACAGCGTGCTGGCCGCGGCGTCGACCCAGATCGCCGCGGCGACGGAATTTCCCGACCAGATCGCGCTGCTGCTGCCGCTGTCCGGCCGCGCCGAGGCCGTCGGGCGTCGCGGTGCGCGACGGCTTCATCGCCGCCTATCTCGAACAAGATGCGGCGACCCGGCCGCGCCTGAAAATCTACGATGTGGCCGCGGAATCGGTGGCCGGCGCCTACCGGCAGGCCGTCGCCGAAGGCGCCGCCTTCATCGTCGGTCCGCTCACCAAGGAAGACGTCGCCGCCGTGGTGCCCTTGAGCGGCCGCACTCCGGTGCTCGCCTTGAATTTCCTCGGCGATTCGATCAGCACGCCGGGCAATTTCTATCAGTTCGCGCTGTCGCCGGAAGATGAGGCGCGCATTGTCGCGCGGCGCGCCGTCGCCGACGGCAGGCTGAAGGGCGTGGTCATCGTGCCCGCCGGCGAGTGGGGCAATCGCGTCGCGGCCGCCTTTGCCGATGAGCTGTCGCATCTCGGCGGCGCCGTGCTCGACAGCCGAGCGCTTCGAGACCTCTCAAGTCGACTTCTCCGACGTCATCAAGCAGGTTCTTCCAGGTGCACGCCGTCAAGGGCGAACCCGTCACGCATCGCACGGACGCGGCCTTCGTGTTCGTGGCCGCCGGCAGCCCGGGAGCCGCGCGTCAAATCCTGCCGCAGCTGAAATTCCACTTACGTCGGGGACGTGCCGGTGTATTCCACGTCGGACAGCTTCGAGCCGGACCCGGCCGCGAACAGCGATCTCGACGGCATGCTGTTTCCCGACATGCCGTGGATGGTCGCGGACGATCCGGTGACCGCGCAGATTCGCGACGCGCGTGCGCGCGGCGTGGCCGGCCCGAACCACGCGCCGCGACCGTCTGTACGCATTCGGTTTCGACGCCTATCGCCTGGTGCCGGCGCTGCGCTCCCACTCCCTCGCCGGAACGGGCGAGATCGCGGGAGTGACCGGCAAGCTGCGTCTCGACGAACATAACCGAATCCACCGCGACCTGGACTGGGCGCAAATCAAAGATGGAGTACCGGCCGGTCTGTGATCGCGTCCTTGGCAGCTAGTGTTGCGCGGCGGCAGCCGCATCTCGGGTGCTGGCCCGCTCTAACCCGCCTCCGCCCGTCACGACGGATCCTCCCGTTTGTTCACGATGTTGTACACGGCGATATCCCAGGCATTGTGAATGCCGACGAACATGAGCAACAGCAAGGCCCCGGCGGCGGCATACAGGCAGTTTTCCGGCCGCCTCCAGATGAGAAGCGCGATGGCGAGTAGCGTGCCGTATACGATGGCCGGTAGCATCACATTCCAAATCCAATCCTCGATGACGGGAATGTAGGCGGGCGAGATACGGCCGATGTTGGCGGCGATGAAGCCCACATAGGCGACTCCCGCCGCGCCGGCCGCGCCGAAACCGAGGCTCATGCTCAACACCCCCTGATGCGGCATGCTCAGATAGCCGGAGAGCAGCAGCACGGCGCCAAAGTGCACGATGGTCGGTGTGACGTACACGCGCAGGCCTCGCAAATTGACTCGCCTGGCCTCGGAGGAGAGTGCGATGACGACGAACGTCAGTCCCGTGAGTCCTCCCGCCGACGAACCCGCGATGACGTAGAAGTTGTCCCACCCCTCCAGAAGCGACGCCGTCATGGTCTAACCTCCTCGCCTCGGCAATAAGCGCGTGCCCCCGAGAGGCAGCAAGAAGAACGACTCCTCCGCGACCCCCTGGTCGCGGCAGGCGCCCAGCACCGCCCACGCACCCCACAGAGTTTTGTTGCGATCGTTCAAGCAGCGGCCGGACCAATGCTGCGCCGGAGTGAACTGGAATTCCACGCCGGCGTGCACATGGGCATCCCACCAGTCGAGTTCGACCGCCCGAGCGATGCCGAGCCCCGCCAGCCACGACTTGAGCCCCAGCGGCACCAAGAACAGCGGCGCGCCGCCGGCCTGATTCGCCAAGGACTTCACGCTGGCGCGGTCGAGATGATCGTAGTGATTGTGCGAGATGACCACGACATCGATGCGCGGCAAATCCCGCAGCTCGATGCCGGGCGGCTGCGCCCGCAACGGCCCGGCGAATTGCACCGGCGAGACGCGCGCGGAGAATACGGGATCCGTGAGCACGTTCAGCCCGCTCGCCTGCACCAGCATCGTGGCGTGGCCTATCCAGGTCGCCGCGGGGTGCATCGCGGCCCCCGCGGCGGCGTTGCGCCGGATGAAATCCAGATCGACCGTCACCTGCGGCGTGGGCAGCGTGGATTTCGGCGGTAAATGATCGCGAATCCGCCGCCATTGCCAGCGAAGCACATCGCCCAAGGACTTGGTGACCGAATCGATGTAGTTGTTGCGGAAGCCGATCGCCGTGTGGTGGAATTTCGTCGGCATCGCGCCATTTTGCCACGAACCGGGCAGATATCCGTGCTGACGGCCATGGCGCATCCGTGCAGTCTGGTGCGGGTGTGCACCGATCCCCGACGCCAGCGTGGTGCTGCATCCGAGCAGCTCGCGGCCGCTTATCTACAAACCCAGGGTCTCATGGTCCTCGCGCACAATCTGCGCTGCAGGGCCGGTGAGCTCGATCTGGTGTGCCTCGACCGCGATGTGCTGGCCATCGTCGAGGTGCGGCAGCGGGGCCGCGTGGATTTCGGCGGTGCGCTGGCCTCCGTGGACGGCGATCAAGCAGCGCAAGATCATTCGCGCCACGCAATTCCTGATGCGGCGCCGGCCGCAATGGCGGCGCCATCTCATGCGCTTCGATGTGGTCGGCATCGAAGGACTGCCGGACGGCACGCACCGCATCGTCTGGATCAAGGACGCGTTTCGCGCTACTTGACCACCTGCAGCTTGGGCGCTTGGGCTTCGCCGCGCTCTCCTTGCCGGCGGGCGGGGCGGCGGGCGGCGCCGTCGGTGGGATCGGGATCCGCATCGCCCTCGGGGAAAATCATGCCCTGGCCGGTCTCGCGCGCGTAAATGCCCAAGATGGCCCGCACCGGCACCTGCACCGCGAAGCCGACGCCGCGCGAAGCGCGCCTCGAAGCTGACGAAATCATTGCCCAATTTGAGCATCTGGGTGGCGGAGAAACTCACATTGAGGACGATTTTGCCGTCTTTGACGTACTGGCGGGGCACGGTCACGCCCTCGGCGGCCGCGTCCACCACGATGTGCGGAGTCTCGCCGCTGTCGGAGATCCACTCGTGCAGGGCACGGAGTAGATAAGGACGTCGTGGCTTCACGGGCGCGCATCCTTTGAGGGCAGCATGAGGCGAGTCGCCGCGATCAATGTCGCATGCCCCGTTCGGCCTCGGTCAGGCAGGACCGAAACGTGGAGCGCGCAAAAATCGAATTCATGTACTTCGTGATGGGCTGCGCCTGCACCGGCAGCTCGATGCCGTAGCTGGGCAAACGCCACAGAATGGGCGCGATGCTGGCGTCCACCAGCGAAAATTCATCGCTGAGGAAGAACGGCTTCGCCTTGAATACTTCCGCGCTCGCGCAAATCGCCTCGCCCAGCACTTTGCGGCTGTGGGCCGCCGTTTTGCTCTGCGGATCCAGTTCGATGTCGCGCGCCAGGGCGTACCAGTCGCGCTCGACCCGGTACAGCGCCACCCGAAATTGCGCCCGGGTCACCGGATCGATGGGCATCAGCGGCGGATGCGGAAAGCGCTCGTCCAAGTACTCGATGATGACGCGCGAGTCGTACAGCACCAGGTCCCGGTCCACCAAGGTGGGCACGCTGTGATAGGGATTCAGATCGAGCAGGTCTTCCGGCAAGTCGTTCAGGTCGACATTGACCAATTCGATCGCGATTCCCTTCTCGGCGAGGACCAAGCGCGTCCGGTGACTCCACGGGTCAGCCGGTGCGGAAAACAGAGTCATCACCGAGCGACGTGCCACTAACGCGATCTCCTAGGAGCATAGACAAACGGGAGTCCCCGCTGCTGCGTCAGTGGACGTCCTTCCAATATTCTTTCTTCAGTAAGTAGGCGAACACAAAGAACACCAGCAAAAATAGCGTCACGAAAACACCCATCGATTGGCGCTTCGCCTTGACGGGCTCACCGGCATAGTCGAGAAAATTCGCGGTGTCCCGGACGAACTGATCATACTCCTCCGGCTTCATGGCGCCCGGGGTCATTGCATCGACGCCCACCAGCACCATTCTGGCGCTGCCGCGCTCGTCCGGCTCGTTCTTGAACACCGGCTTCTGCAGGCCCTGCAGCTCCGCCAGCACATCTGGCATTGCAGCACTCGGCAAATACAGATTGTTCACGCCCCAGGGCCGGGTCTTGTCGACGTAGAACCCCTTGAGATACGAATAGAGGTAGTCCACGCCGCGCTCTCGGGCCATCAGCGACAGATCGGGCGGCGCCTTGCCGAACCAGGCCTCCGCATCCTTCGGCATCGCCGAATTGATGGTGTCGAAAGCCTTGTCCGAGGTGAACATCAAATTGCCCGCAAGTTCCGACTCGGGGATCTTCAGGTCCGTCGCCAACCGGTTGTAGCGCAGATACTTCAGCGAGTGGCAGCCGGAGCAGTAATTCATGAAATTACGCGCGCCGCGCTGCAGGGACTCGGTGTTGTTGATATCCGTGCCGGACTTGCAGGAGCGCAATGCCCCCCTCCTCGTCGGCCATGGCGGTGCCCGCGCCGAACAGCGCTATCGTGATCAATACCCAGCTTTTAAGCATGTCCTGTGACCCTTTCCGGCACCGGCTTCACGCTGTCGAGTTTCGTGTACCAGGGCATCAGCAAAAAGAAAGCAAAATACAAAACCGTGCAGACTTTGGCCACCATCGGGTAGATGCCCGACGGAGGTTTCAAGCCGCAGATCCCCAAGGAAATGAATGATAGAACGAAGATGGTCAGCATCACCTTGTATATGGGCCCGCGGTAGCGGATCGAGTTCACCGGCGATCGATCCAGCCACGGCACGAAGAACAGCACCACGATGGAGGCGCCCATCACCAGCACGCCCCAGACCTGCGTGCCCGCGAACGACGGCACGGCGCGCAACATGGCGTAAAACGGCGTGAAATACCATACCGGCGCAATGTGCGGCGGCGTCTGCAGCGGCATTGGCGGGCTCGAAGTTCGGCGATTCCAGGAACAGGCCGCCGAAGGTGGGCGCGAAGAAAATCACGCCGCAGAACAGCAGCAAGAATCCGGCGACCCCCATCAAGTCCTTCACCGTGTAGTAGGGATGGAAGGGAATGCCGTCGAGGGGGTGCCCCTGCGCGTCCTTGTGCTTCTTGATGTCGATGCCGTCGGGATTGTTGGAGCCGACCTCGTGCAGCGCCATGATGTGCGCGATCGACCAGGAAAATCAGCGCCAGCGGCAGCGCCGCCACGTGCAGCGCGAAGAATCGGTTCAAGGTGGCGTCCGCGATGTAGTAGTCGCCGCGGATCCACTCGACCAGGAAGCCGCCGACATAGGGCAGGCTGCCGAACAGGGACACGATGACCTGCGCGCCCCAATAGCTCATATTGCCCCAGGGCAGCACGTAGCCCATGAACCCTTCCGCCATCAGCAGCAGGAAAATCAGGCAGCCGAAGATCCAGACCAGTTCGCGCGGCTTGCGGTGCGAGCCGTACAGCAAGGCGCGGAACATATGCAGATAAATCACGATGAAAAACGCCGACGCACCGGTCGAGTGCATGTAGCGGATCAGCCAGCCCCAATCGACGTCCCGCATGATGTATTCGACCGACGAGAACGCCTCGGCGGAGGACGGCTTGTAGTTCATCGTCAGGAAAATTCCCGTCACCAGCTGGTTCACGAGGATCAACAATGCGAGAGAGCCGAAGTAGTACCAGAAGTTGAAATTCTTCGGCGCGTAATACTCGGCGACGTGCTCTTTCCACAAGCTTGGTCAGCGGAAACCGCTGATCGATCCAGCCAATCAAACTTCCGCCCTTGCTGCTGTCGGCGGACTCAGGTGCTGCGGCCATCGCTCAACCTCTCGTTGCTAAACTGTCTTGGGGGCGTCGTCGACGCCGATCGTGATTCGCGCGGCGTCAGCGAAGGCGTAAGGCGGCACGGTCAGGTTCTTGGGCGCCGGCATGCTCTTGAAGACCCGGCCCGATATATCGTACTTCGAGCCGTGACACGGGCAATAGAAGCCGCCCGGCCAGTTCGTGCCCGAGGTCGACGCCGGCCACCTGGAATGAATTGTTCGCCTCGAAGGCGCCCAGGGGCGAGCAGCCCAGATGGGTGCACACCGCCAGGCCCACCCAGTATTCGGGATTGCGCGCGCGCGCGGCGCCGGTCGCCTTGATGTAGTCGGGCTGCAGCGAATCGTCGGACTTCGGATCCGGCCAGCATCGCGTCATGGTCGCCCAGCTGATCGATGATCGATCTTGGCCCGGCGCACGACGAACACGGGCTGCCCGCGCCACACCACCTTCAGCATCTGTCCCGGCGTCGAGCTTGGAGGCATCCACCGCGACCGGAGCGCCCAGCGCCTTGGCCCGCGCGCTGGGCTGCCACGACGCCAAGAAAGGAACCGCGGCGAACGCAACGCCGATCGCTCCGGTGCCGACTGTAGCCGCCGTCAACAAGCGGCGCCGGCTGTGGTCAACCTGATCATTCATTCGATTGCCCCTACGCAATGTTGACAAATCTTCACGCAAACCCCTCTGGCGGTAGTGTTTCCCAAAGAATATTGGGAGCGCATTATACACAGATAAGTGGAATTTCCCTTAAGGCTCGAGGAGCGATATTAATTGCAGAACGCTCGCGTCCTCGTGAGTTTTTTGATCAGAGCCGCCGTGGTCGGCCTGGCGGCTGCATTTCTCGTGGTCTGGTGGAAGCCGGCGCTGCTGGGAAAGACCCAGCAGTCCCGGCCCAGAGCGCGCCCACGGTCTACTCCCGCCCGCCGGTGGTCATGCAGAGTTTTGCCGATGCCGTAGCGCGGGCGGCGCCGGCCGTCGTGAATATCTATACCGCACGCGTGGTCACGGAGCGCGCCCAGCCGCCCGCGCTCAATCAATTGTTCGGCGATTTCTGGCCCAGCTATCGGCAGCGGGTCGAACGCAGTCTGGGCTCGGGCGTGATCGTCAACGACGCGGGCACCATCGTGACGAATCAGCACGTCATCGCGGGCGCGGATTCCATCCGAGTGCAGCTTGCCGACGGCCGGATCGCCGACGCGACCATCGTCGGGCAGGACCCCGACACCGACATCGCCATTCTGCATCTGGGCATCGGCAAGCTGCCCGTCATGCCCTTGGGCCGCTCGGACACGCTGCGCGTGGGCGACATCGTGCTGGCCATCGGCAATCCCTACGGCCTGAGCCAGACGGTCACGCAGGGCATCGTGAGCGCCACCGGCCGCGGTCAGCTGGGGCTCGCGACCTTCGAGAATTTCATTCAAACCGATGCCGCCATCAATCTCGGCAACTCCGGCGGCGCGCTCATCGACGCGCACGGCGATCTGGTCGGCATCAACACCGCCGTGCTGAATCGCGCCTATGGCGGACCCGAAGGGATCGGCTTCGCGATTCCCGTCAATCTCGTGCGCGGCGTGATGGAGCAAATCCTCAAGCGCGGCCACGTGGTGCGCGGCTGGCTGGGCTTCGTGCCGCAGGACCTGACCGACGAGCAGGCCGCGCAGCTGGGAATAGTCCCGGGCGGCGGCGTCACGGTGATGAATATCCTGGTCAAGAGCCAGGCCTACGAGTCCGGAGTGCGGCCCGGCGACTTGATCACGGGCTTGGGCAAGGAACCGGTGCGCAGCGCGCAGGATCTGGTCAGCCGGGTGGCCGCGCTGCACGCCGGGCGCCCAGGTGGAACTCGAAGGGCGGCACGGCCGCCAGCCCTACAAGGTCAAGCTCAAGGTGCTGGAACGGCCGACCCGCCAGATCCAACCTCAACAATGCAGCTTCGCGCAACTGTTAACGGGGTCGAGGCGACCCCGTCCGATAAGCGCTGCGCGAGTCAAGACAAACCATTAAACAGGTGTGCGCCGGATCTTCGCGCCCAATTGCTGCAGCTTCTCCTCGATCGCTTCATAGCCGCGATCGATGTGGTAAATGCGCTCGATCTCGGTGCGGCCGTCGGCCACCAGCGCCGCGAGCACCAGACTGGCGGAGGCGCGCAGATCGGTGGCCATCACCGGCGCGGCGGTCAGCTTGCTCCACTCCCTTGATGATGGCGGTATTGCCCTCGAGCCGGATCTCCGCGCCCATGCGGCGCATTTCCAGCATGTGCATGAAGCGATTTTCGAAAATCGTTTCGATGATGGTGCCGACGCCGCTGGCGACGGTGTTGAGCGCCGCGAACTGCGCCTGCATGTCCGTCGGAAAGGCCGGATACGGCGCCGTGCGGATGTCGACCGCCGTCGGCCTGCTGTCCGCGCATATCGACTTCGATCCAGGTGTCGCCCACGCCGACTTTGGCGCCGGCCTCCTGCAGCTTGCCGATGACCGCATCCAAATGCTCCGGCCGGGTATTCTTCACCCGGATATGGCCGCCGGTGATGGCGCCCGCGACCAGGTAGGTGCCGGTCTCGATTCGATCGGGCAGCACTTCATAGGCCGTGCCGTCGAGACGCTTCACCCCTTCGATGACGATCCTGTCGGTTCCGGCGCCCTTGATCTTGGCGCCCATGGCGTCAAGAAATTCGCCAGATCGACCACTTCGGGCTCGCGCGCGGCGTTCTCCAGCACGGTCTCGCCGTCCGCCAACGTGGCGGCCATCATGAGGTTTTCGGTGCCGGTGACCGTGACCGTTTCCAGCACCAGGCGCGCGCCCCTGAGGCGGTCCGGCGCGGGCCTTGATGTAGCCGTTCTCGATATGAATGTCGGCGCCCATGGCCTGCAGGCCCGCGACGTGGATGTTGACCGGACGCGCGCCGATCGCGCAGCCCGCCGGGAAGCGACACGTCGGCACGGCCGAAGCGCGCCAGCAGCGGGCCCAGCACCAGAATCGACGCGCGCATGGTCTTCACCAGCTGATAGGGCGCGAAATATTCCTTGATGGTCGATGCGTCGACCTCGATGCGCATTTTCTCGTCGATGGTCACCGAGACGCCCATGCGCCCGAGCAATTCGATCATGGTGGTGACGTCCTGCAAGTGCGGGACATTCGACACCGTCACCGGACCGTCCGCCAACAGGCACCCGGCCAATATGGGCAGGGTGGCGTTCTTGGCGCCCGAAATGCGGATCTCGCCCTCGAGCGGTATGCCGCCTTGAATCTGTAATTTATCCACGTCCCTTATCCATGTCCTTGGCCTGCGAATTCCTCCGGCGTGAACACCTGCAGTGCCAGCGCATGGATCTCGTTGCCCACCGCCGTCCCCAAGGTGCCGTAGACCAATTGATGGCGCTGCACGGCGCGCTTGCCGGCGAACGCCGGCGGCGATCACCACGGCCTCGAAATGCACATTGTCCTCGCTCTTGACCAGCGCCTTGGCGCCGGCCAAGCCGGCTTCGATGATGTGCGCCACCTGCTCGTGGATTCATACCCGCTCCTGCAAATTAACCCAAGCTTACGCCATTCAGCCGACCGGCACCGGGGGTGGGTTCGCCTTTGCTGAAGCGACGTGCCGCAACCGCGGTATCATTCGCGCATGAATCTCGAGTTCACCGACGAAGGCCTCGTCGATCTCGGCCGCCAGGCGCTCACCATCGAGATCGAGGGCTTGCGCGCGCAAGTGCCGCGCTTGGGGCCGCAGTTTGCACGCGCCTGCCGCATTTGTCTCGACTGCCGCGGGCGCATCGTGGTCACCGGAATGGGCAAGTCCGGCCACATCGGCGGCAAGATCGCCGCCACGCTGGCCAGCACCGGCACTCCGGCGTTTTTCGTGCATCCCGGCGAGGCCAGCCACGGCGATGTGGGCATGATCACGCGGGACGATGCCGTGCTGGCGCTGTCCAATTCGGGCGAAACCGACGAGATCCTGACCATCGTGCCGGTGATCGCGCGCCTGGGCGTTCCCTTGATCGCCTTTACCGGCAACTCGAATTCCGCGCTGGCGCGCATCGCGACCGTGCATCTGGACATCGGGGTGCCCGCCGAGGCCTGCCCGCTCAACTTGGCCCCCACCGCCAGCACCACGGCGGCCCTGGCCGTCGGCGATGCCCTGGCCGTGGCGCTGCTGAAAGCGCGCGGCTTCACCGAGGAAGATTTTGCGCGCTCGCATCCGGCCGGCAAGCCTCGGGCAGGCGCCTGCTGCTGCACGTGCAAGGACGTGATGCGCACCGGGCGCCGACATTCCCACCGTGCGCGCCGACACGCCGCTGGCGGAGGGCCTGATGGAGGTGACCCGCAAGGGCCTCGGCATGACCGCCATCGTCGATGAGGCCGTGCGTGTACTCGGCGTCTTCACCGACGGCGATCTGCGGCGCGCGCTCGATGCTGCCGCGGATCTGCACAGCACCCGCATGGACCAAGTCATGAGCCGCCAGGCGAAAGACGGTGCGCCCCACCACGCTGGCGGCCGAAGCGGTGCATCTGATGGAAACCCACCGCATCACCTCGCTGGTCGTGGTCGATGCGGACCGGAAAATCGTGGGCGCGCTCAACGTGCACGACCTGATGCGTGCGGGTGTGGTTTGAAGGCGCGCAAAGCGACGCCCTGGCGCGGATCCAGCTGCTGATATCTGGACGTCGACGGCGTGCTCACCGATGGACGCCTGTATTTCGCGGCGCGCGGCGAGGCCCTGAAGGTCTTCCACGTGCGCGACGGCCACGGCATCAAGCTGCTGATGGCCGCCGGCGTCGCGGTGGCGGCCTTCAGCGGGCGGCGCTCGGCCGCGGTCGCCGCGCGCATGCGTGAACTGGGCGTGCCCCATGTCGTCCAAGCCTGCAACGACAAGGTGGCCGCGCTCGCAGCCGCCTGACGGAGCGACTGAAGATAGACCCCTTGAACTGCGCCTGCCTCGTGCGACGACACGCCCGATCTGCCGCTGATGTCGGCGGTCGGCATGGCGGGAGCCGTCGCAGATGCGCATCCCGTGGTGTTGTCCGCGGCGCATTGGATCGCCGCGGCGAACGGCGGCCGGGGCGCCGTGCGCGAACTGTGCGACGCGCTGCTGCGCGCCCGCGCAGGGCGGCGCTGATGCTGTTCAGAGTCTTTACCGTGCTCGCGGTCGTGGCGCTGGTGGTGAGCACCTGGATACTGGACCTCGCCGGCGCACCGGCTGCACGCACCGAATCGACGCCAAACAGTCGGAACTGCCCGGCTACTATCTAAAGAACGCCGTGCTCACCGACTACGATCTGGCAGGCAACCCCGGCATTCGCATCGAGGCCGAGCGCATCGATCAAATCGACCATGGCAACGAAGTGGCGCTGTACAACGTCCGGGTGAACTACCAAGCCCCCGGCGGCCAATCCTGGGTGCATGGTCGGCGACACGGCGCATGTCCAGCCCGGCGGCAAGGTGATCGACGTCAACGGCAATGTGCGCCTGCAGGGCGAGGCCACGGCCCAGCGAAGGCACCGCCGTGGTCCACACCGATACCCTGACGCTACGACGTCCCCGACGCCATCGCCAGCACCAAGAGCGACGTGCGCATCGATTTCGGGGAGCACACTCTGACCGCGCACGGCCTGAGTGCGAATTTGAAAGAGCGCACGATGCGCTTAGAATCGAAGGTCAATGGCCGCTTCCATCCTTAAGACTTTCGCGCTGTTCGCGCTGTGCGCTGCTCGGCCGCGCCGCGCGATCGCCGCCGCACAGCCGGACGCAACAAGCCGATCACGCTCGACGCGCAATCCTCCGAAGTTGGATCTGCCAAGAACAACAATCTGATATTTCGCAAGGTGCGGATCGCGCAGGGTACTATGTCGATTTCCGCCGACCAGGGGCAGGCCACGCGGCCTGGACTTCGACAACAGCCATCTGGGTGTTTCGCGGCAATGTAAAAATTACCATGGACCAAGGACAGCTCACCTCCGATGAGGCTGAAATCACGTTTCGCCAAGAAACTGCTCTCCAAGGCCGTCGTCAACGGCAAGCCCGCCGACATTCGAGCAGCACATCGCCAAAACCGGAAAGCTGGCCCAGGGGCACGCCGACACCATCGACTACGACGTGGCCAAGGGCGTGGTGCATTTCTCCAAGAACGCCTGGCTGAGCGACGGCCAGCGACGAAATTCGCGGCGAATCGCTGAAGTACAACGTGCTCGCCCAGACCATCGTCGCCGAGGCGTCGGAACAGGGTTCCCAGCGCGTGCACATCATCATCACGCCGCCGCCCAAATCGCCGCCCAAACCATGAGCGTATTGCGGGCCCTGAACCTCGCCAAGAGTTACAAATCACGGCAGGTACTGCGGGATTTGTCGCTGGAAGTCGAGAGCGGCGAGGTGGTGGGGCTGCTCGGGCCGAACGGCGCCGGCAAGACCACGGCTTTCTACATGATCGTCGGCCTGACGCGCTGCGAGCAGGGCGAGATCTACCTGGACAACCGCGACATCAGCCGCCTGCCCATGCACCGCCGCGCGCAGCTGGGCCTGGGCTACCTGCCGCAGGAACCCTCGGTATTCCGCCGCCTGTCGGTGGCGGACAACATCATGGCCATCCTCGAAACGCGGCCCGGGCTCGACGAGGCGGGCCGAACCGCGCGTCTCAAGGAGCTGCTGGGGGAGCTGCACATCGGCCATGTGCGCGACAGCTTGGGGATGAGCCTGTCGGGCGGCGAACGCCGGCGCGTGGAAATCGCCCGCGCGCTGGCGGCGGATCCCCGGTTCATCCTGCTGGACGAGCCGTTTGCCGGCGTCGACCCCCTCTCCGTGGCCGATATCCAGCGAATAATCAAGCACTTGTCCGACAAGGGTATCGGCGTGCTCATTACCGATCATAATGTCCGCGAGACCTTGGGCATCTGCGGGCGCGCGTACATCGTCAGTCAGGGGACGGTGCTCGCCTCCGGATCTGCGGATCAGATTCTTGCCAACCCACAGGTTCGTGAGGTGTACTTGGGGCAGGATTTCAAACTGTAGATGGCTCTGAAAGAACTATGTTGAAGCCCAGTCTGCAGCTTCGCATCGGCCAGCAGCTCACCATGACGCCGCAGCTGCAGCAGGCCATCAGATTGTTGCAGCTGCCCTCGCTCGACCTGCAGGCGCACGTCCGCGAGACCCTCGAGACCAATGTCATGCTCGAGGCCGAAGAGGAGGCGCTGGATGCCGCGCCGGAGGTGCGTGCGCGAGCGCGAGGAAGCAGCCGCCCCGGAGGAGAAATACGCCGAACTCGACGGCAACACCACGCCCCCCGATCAGCGCGAAGAGCCCGAAGTGGAAATCGCGGACGAGGCCTGGGGCGAGCAGGCCAGCGGCCCGTCCGACACCCCCTGGTCGGGCGACGACGACCGCAGCAGCGATTTCAGCGACCAGCACGGGCAGACCCTGCAGGAGCAGCTCATCGAGCAGCTGGAACTCGCCAAGCTGTCCGCCATCGACCTGGCCATCGCGCGCGTCATCACCGACGCCATCACCGACGACGGCTACCTGAAAGACGAGCTCGAAGACATCCGCTTGAGCCTGCTGCCGGAGATCGAGGCCACCACGGCGGATGTGGAACGCGTGCTCGCGCGGTTCAATCGCTGGAGCCGGCCGGCGTCGGCGCCCGCAGCCTGGGCGAATGCATCGCACTGCAGCTGCGGCAGCTGCATCCGGACACGCCGGCGCGGGATATCGCGATTCGCGTGGCGCTGGAGCACCTGGATCTGGTCGCCGGCCAGCAGTTGGTGCTGCTGCGCCGGCAGCTGCGCTGCAGCGAGAGCGATCTGGAGATGGCGCTGGCGCTGGTGCGCTCCTGCCATCCGCGCCCCGGCGCGGCGGTCAACCCGGCGCAGGCGGAATACGTCATTCCGGATGTCTTCGTGCGCCGCACCGAGCACGGCTGGATCGTCGAGATCAACCAAGCGACGGTGCCGCGGGTCCGCGTCAACCAAAGCTACGCGAATTTGATTTCCCGCTCCCCCGACCATGCCATGCTGCGCACCCAATTGCAGGAGGCGCGCTGGCTGATGCGCAGCCTCGAAATCCGCAACGAAACCCTGATCAAGGTGGCGCGCTGCATCGTGCAGCGGCAGACGAGTTTTTTCGAGTTGGGCGAGGAAGCGATGGAACCGCTCATTCTCAAGGACGTCGCCGAAGCGGTGGAAATGCACGAATCGACCATTTCGCGCGTCACCACCGCCAAGTACATGCACACGCCGCGCGGCGTGTTCGAGTTCCGCTACTTTTTTTCCAGTCACGTCGAGGCCGCCGACGGCACGGAAATGTCTTCCACCGCCATTCGCGCCAAGATCAAGAAATTGATTTCGCAGGAGAATCCGGAAAATCCGTGGAGCGACAGCAAGCTCGCGGAAATTCTGTCGCAGGAGGGCATACCGGTGGCCAGGCGCACCGTTGCCAAGTATCGCGAAGGCATGCAGATCGCACCGTCCAACGAACGGAAGCGAGCGGCTGCCCGCGCGTCGTAGATCAACCCTTAGGAGGAAACTTATGCAGCTCGATCTCAGCGGTCATCATGTGGAAGTCACCGACTCACTGCGCGCCTACGTCATCAAGAAATTCGAGCGCATATCCAGACACTTCGAACAGCTCATCGACGTTCACTGCGTGCTCACCGTCGAAAAATTCGGCCACAAGGCCGAGGCCACGCTCATGCTGCGCGGAAACAAGATTTACTGCGACGCCACCGAAAACAACATGTACGCCTCCATCGACGCCCTGGCCGACAAGCTCGATCGATGCGTCAAGAAGCACAAGGAAAAGGCCGCCGACCATCACGCCGAGGACGTGATCAAGGCCCGCTTGTCGGGCTGAACTCAAGGCGCCCGCGTGTCGATGCGACTCATCATCGTGAGCGGGCTGTCGGGCTCGGGCAAGAGCGTCGCTCTGCACATGCTGGAGGACATCGACTTCTATTGCGTCGACAACATCCCCGCGGCGCTGCTCAAGCCCTTCATCTCGCACACCGTCCGCGGCATGGGAGACACCTATCCCAGAACCGCGGTCGGTCTGGACGCGCGCAATCGGCCCAACGAGATCGAGACCATTCCGGCTCTGGTCGGCGAACTGCGGCGCAGCGGCATCAGCTGCGAGGTCCTGTACCTGCATGCCAGCGACGAAGTGCTGCTCAAGCGCTACGCGGAAACGCGCCGCAAGCATCCCCTGGTCAACGGCGACGTCAGCCTGCGCGAGGCCATCGCCTCGGAGCGCAGGCTGCTGGAACCGATTACCACCGCGGCGGACTTGGTCATCGACACGTCCAACATGGGGGTTCACGCCCTGCGCGAACTGGTTCGCGAGCGCATCGACCGCCGGCGCGAGGGGCGGCTGTCCCTCATGTTCGAGTCCTTCGGCTACAAGCACGGCATCCCGGGCGACGCGGATTTCGTCTTCGACGTGCGCAGCCTGCCGAATCCCTACTGGGAGCATGCACTGCGCCATCTGAACGGCCGCGATGCGCCGGTGATCGAGTATCTGGCCGGATATGCCAGCGTGCGCAGCATGATCGCGGATCTGATCGAATTCCTGGAACGGCGCGTCGGCGAATTCGCGCAGGCGAATCGCAGCTATCTGACCATTGCGGTCGGCTGCACCGGCGGCCAGCACCGCTCGGTCTACATCGCCGAGCAGCTCGCGGACCATTTTCGAAAGGCTATCCGCACGTCCTGACCCGGCACGACTCGCTGCAAAAAGCCTGAGGCCCGCCCGCACCGGTTGCCTTCAGCGCGGCGTCGCCCGGTACTGGCGGGCATTCTCCAGAGCCAGGAAGGCGCGTATCTCCTCGGCGCGTGCCCGCGCATCCGCATACCCCAGGGCGATCAATTCGCGGGTAAAGCCGCGCTCGAACAGCAGGTAGCTGAGCAACAGCGTGCTCGCGGCCGTATTGGCGCCCATGGTGCGCATCAAGGTACGCAGGCTGCGCGGCAATTCCCGCACGTGCCGGCGCGCGATCTCGTTGACGTCCTGCGACGGGGTCATGACCAGAAACTCGACGCGGCGCGTGTCGTTGCTTTCATTGTAGCGGCCGATGCGCTCGAGATCGGCATTCAGCGTATCCATGAACAGCGAGTCCAGCATGAAGCCGAACATCTGCCCGAAGCTGGGCTCGACCGCGACGCCGGTTCGCGGTCGCGCCCGTAGCCACCGGATCGTTGACCCCGATGATGAACAGCCGGTTGGCGCCGAGATGTATCGCGGGACTCAAGGGCGAGGTCTGGCGCATGGCGCCGTCGCCGAAATATTGGTCGTGCAGCAAGACGGGGCGAAACAGGAAGGGGATGGAGAGACTCGCCATCAAATGGTCCAAGGTCAGCTGCACCCGCGCGCCCTTGCGAAACACCCGGGCCCAGGGCTCTATCGGCGGAGGCGGAGGCGTAAAAAGTCACCGAATCCGCATCGGCGTAGCACGTGGCGCAGACGCCGATCGCCTGCAGATGCTTCTTGTACAGGCTGCGCGGGATGCCGTCGAAGTCCAATTGCTCGCGCAGCAGATTCCACAGCGGCGTGTTGTCGAACAGCGAATGCGGCGGATGCACCAGCCAGCCGCCGGTGATGAACGCCAGCATCCAGTGCAATCCGGACCTCAGCATGCTGGCGGCGTCCGCCTTGAACACCTGGTGCACGCGAAAATCGCGCCACACTCGTTCGATGGCATACACCGCGCGCCTGAAGTGCGCCGCGTCCGAGGCGAGCGCGATGGCGCTGACGGCGCCGGCGGAGGTCCCGGTGATGATGGGAAACGGACACGCGGAACCGCGCCGCAACAGTTCCGCGACGCCCTTGAGCACGCCGACCTGGTAGGCGGAGCGCGCGCCGCCGCCCGTCAGCACCAAGCCCAGGTGCGGGCGCGTCGGCGGGCACGACGCTGGTATGCATGTGCCACTGCCCGGTGGGGCTTTCGGGACCTGCATTACTCGGAGTGTTCAATGTCCAAGCACCTTGGCGTGAACACGGATCGGTCTCGACCGCATTGTACTGCGCCTGCCTCGTCAACGCGTCGAGGTTCATGGCCACGCGGCGACTGCGTTCGCCCAATCCGCTATTTCCTCGCGAACCGCCTCGACGTCCGATTTCGAGCGCAATTCGCGTGCGATCGACAGCCGCACCAATCTCGCCTGCCTGAGCACCACGGCGGCCGCGTCGATCTTCGTGGTGTTGAAGAACTCGCCGTTCAGAGGCTCTTGGCGCTGACGGATGGCCACTACGGCAAACGACTGGGGTCCAGCGGCTCGATGGACACCAGCACGGGCGGATTGACCGAATCAGCCGGCTTCGGCGTTCCGTTCGGCGCAGCTTTCTCGATCAGGCCGTCGAGCCGCCGCTCGTAGTCCGTCCGGGTATCCTGATTCAGGGGCTTGGCGCCCTTCCACCCGCTCCGTCACGTCGGACATCAATTTATCCACGTCCTTTTCGGCGTACGGACCGCCCTTCATCTCGACGGCAAATGCATATTCAACCGGCACCGCATAGAGTCTTCTTCAGAGCCGTGCAGCTCGGTCGTTTCACCCGATTGGAAGCACCCGAGAGAGCACGCCGCCGAGCGCCGACGCCATGCGTTCCATGCCGGAAGCCGACGGTGCCGTCCGCCGTGCACGTGCTTCAGGCCTCGCGGCACCGGCCAGATCCCCGCCGGCGGCATGGCGTCGGCACCATCGCCGACTGCAGCATCAGCGCCAGAAGCAGGATCGCAAGCGATCGGCGGGTCATCACGATCTGCCTCCCTACGTCAGAACGCCGATCGCATCGTCCAGCCCCGCCAAGGTCAGCGGATACATCCTCCCCTCCAAGATCTCCCGCGTCATCTCGATCGAGGCGGTGTGCCGCCAGCGCGACTGCGGCTGCGGATTGATCCAGGCGAACTTGCGGAAGTGCCTGATCAGGCGCTGCAGCCACACGCTGCCCGCCTCGGCATTCCAGTGCTCGACGCTGCCGCCTGCCTGAGTGATCTCGTACGGACTCATGGTGGCATCGCCCACCAGAATGAGCTTGTAGTCGGCGCCGTAAGTGCGCATGACCTCGACGGTGCCCACGTGCTCGTTGAACCGCCGCCGGTTGTCCCGCCACAGCGCCTCGTAGGTGAAATTGTGAAAATAATAATGCTCGAGATGCTTGAACTCGCTGCGCGCCGCGGAGAACAGCTCCTCGCAGGTCTTCACGTGATCGTCCATCGATCCGCCGATGTCCAGCAGCAGCAGCACCTTCACCACATTGTGCCGCTCGCGCCTGCATCTTGATGTCCAGCCAGCCGCCCGAGCGCGCGGTGGCATCGATGGTGTCCGCCGAGCGCCAGCTCATCGGGCGCGCCGCGGCGCGCGAAGCGCCGCAGCGGCGCAGCGCCATCTTGATGTTGCGGGTGCCGAGCTCGACCTTGTCGTCCAGATTGGCGAATTCGCGCTTGTCCCAGACCTTCACGGCGCTGCGGTTGCGCCCGCCGGCCTGGCCCGATGCGCACGCCCTCCGGATTGAAGCCGTAGGCGCCGAACGGCGAGGTGCCCGCCGTGCCGATCCATTTACTGCCGCCCTGGTGCCTTTCCTTCTGCTCCTCGAGACGCTTGGCGCAGCGTCTCCATCAATTTCTCCCAGCCGCCCAGCGCCTCGATCTCGGCCTTCTCGGCATCCGAGAACTCGCGCTCCGCCATCTTGGCGAGCCAGTCCTCCGGCAGCTCCCGCTGCAGCAGCGCGAACAGGTCTTCGGCGCCCTTGAAATGCGCGGCGAACGCCTTGTCGTACCGATCGTAGTAGCGCTCGTCCTTCACCAGGCAGGTGCGCGCCAGATAGTAGAAGCGCTCGGCGGAGAGGTCTCCCAAGCCCGCCTTCAGCGCTTCGAGCAAGGTCAGCAGTTCGGTGATGGATACCGGCACGCCGGCGCCGCGCAGCAGGAAGAAAAATCTAACGAGCATTCCGGCGGTGCAGGAACAGCAGCTGCTCGAACAGGTGCACGTCCTGCTCGTTCTTGAGCAGGGCGCCGTACAGAGGCGGAATGAGCTTCTTCGCGTCGTCGCTGCGCAGAGCCTCGGGCGGAATGTCCTCGGTCACCAGCAGCTTGATCCAATCCAGCAGCTCGGAGGTGGTCGGCTTCTTCTTCAGGCCCGGCGTGTCGCGGATCTTGAAGAACGTCGTCAGCGCCTCGTGCAGCAGCTCGCGCTTCAGCCCCGGAAAATGCACGTCGACGATTTGCGTCATCGTGGCGGCGTCCGGAAAGCGGATGTAGTGGAAGAAGCAGCGCCGCAGAAAGGCGTCGGGCAGTTCCTTCTCGTTGTTGCTGGTGATCACGATGACCGGCCGATGCCTGGCGCGCACGGTCTCGCGCGTCTCGTAGACGTAGAATTCCATGCGATCCAGCTCGCGCAGCAGATCGTTCGGAAATTCGATGTCCGCCTTGTCGATCTCATCGATGAGCAGCACCGGCTGCGTCTCGCGAATCGAAGGCCTCCCACAGATCGCCCTTCACGATGTAGTTGTGAATGTCCTTGACCCGCGGATCGCCGAGCTGCGAATCGCGCAGCCGCGAAACGGCATCGTATTCGTACAGCCCCTGCTGCGCCTTGGTGGTGGACTTGATGTGCCACTCGTAGAACGGCTTGTTCAAGGATCGGGCGATCTCGTTCGCCAGCAGCGTCTTGCCGGTGCCGGGCTCGCCCTTGATCAGCAGCGGGCGCGACAGCACCATGGCGGCGTTCACCGCGGCCATCAATTCCTCGGTGGCGATGTATCGATCGGTGCCGCGAAATTCGGAGGCCATTTACTTGCGCGTGACCTGCAGGATCTGCATGGAATTCGTGCCGCCGGACACGCCGCTCAGTTCGCCCTTGGTCAGGATGATGGAATCCCCCTCTTCCACCAGCTCGAGATCCAGCAGCAGGCGGAATATCGAGAAGTAGAACGCCTCGCCCTTGTCCGTGACGTCGTAGGCCACCGGATAGACTCCGCGGTACAGGGTCACCCGGCAGCGCGTGGCTTCGTGCCGCGTGAAGGCGTAGATCGGAATGTCCGAGCGGACCCGGGACATCCACAGCGACGTCGATCCCGACTCGGTGAGCGCGACGATGGCCTTCACGTGCAGGTGATTCGCGGTGTACATGACCGCCGAGGCGATCGCCTCGTCCGTGTGCTCGTAATAGCCGCTCTTGCGCTGCCTGATCCGCACGTGCGCGACTTGATATTTCTCCGCGCCGACGATGATCTGCGACATCGCCTCCACGACCTTGACCGGATGCTTGCCCGAAGCGGTCTCGGCCGACAGCATCACGGCATCGGTGCCGTCCATGACGGCATTCGCCACATCCGACACTTCGGCCCGCGTCGGTATGGTGTTGGTGCACATCGATTCCATCATTTGCGTCGCCATGATGACGACGCGATTTTGATGGCGCGCTTCCTGGATGATCTGCTTCTGCAGGCCCGCCAGCTCCGCGTAGCCCATCTCGACGCCGAGATCGCCGCGGGCGACCATCACCCCGTCGCTCGCCCGCACCACCTCGGCCAGGTTCTTGATGGCTTCGGCGCGCTCGATCTTCGCGACCAGCAGCCCATGGCCGCCGCGCATCGCGCAGCAGCTCACGGGCTTCGTCCATGTCCGCGGCGTCGCGCGGGAAGGACACGCCGAGATAGTCCACCTTGAGCTTGCGCGGCCGTGCGGATATCCTCCCGGTCCTTGTCGGTCAGCGCGCCCGCGGACAGGCCGCCGCCCTGGCGGTTGATGCCCTTGTTGTTGCCGAGTTCGCCGCCCGACCAGCACCCGCGTCCTGATGCGCGGACCCTCGATGCCGAGGACCTGCAGGCTGATCTGCCCGTCGTTCAGCAGCAGCACATCGCCGGCGAACACATCCGTCCGGCAGTTTCTTGTACGCGATCCCCACGCTCGACTCGGTGCCCGCGTCGACGGCGAGCGCGGCATCCAGCGTGAACTCGCGCGCCGTCGGCCAGCTGCACCTTGCCGGCCGCGAAGCGGTCGATGCGGATTTTCGGCCCCTGCAGATCGCCGAGCACGCCCACGTAGCGGCCCGCCTGGCGCGCGGCCTCGCGCACCAGATCGACCCGGCGCGCATGATCGGCGACCGCGCCGTGCGAGAAGTTCAGGCGCACCACATCCACGCCGGCGCGCACGATGTCCGCGAGCACCGCCGGATCGTCCGTGGCGGGACCCAAGGTCGCGACTATCTTGGTGCGCCGTAGCAGGGCGTTCATGCGGCGCGCTTCTCCAGAATCTCCACGGCGGGCAGTTTTTTGCCCTCGACGAACTCCAGGAAAGCGCCGCCGCCCGTCGATATGTAGGAAATGCTGTCCTCGATGCCGTACTTCTCGATGGCCGCCAGCGTATCGCCGCCGCCGGCCAGCGAAAATGCCTTGCTGCGCGCAATCGCCGTGGCCAAGGTGCGGGTCCCTTCGCCGAATTGCTCGAACTCGAACACGCCCGACCGGACCGTTCCAGAGAATCGTGCCGGCGGAGGCGATGAGCGCGCACATCGCTTCGGCCGAATCCGGGCCGATGTCCAGGATCATCTCGTCGTCCGACACCGCCCCGACCGGCTTCACATCGGCCTCCGCCTTGGCGGAAAACTGCGTGGCGACCACCACGTCGGTGGGCATGGGAATGACGATGCCGCGGCTTCTTCGATTGCTCGAGCAGGCGCTTGCAGATGTCCAGCATGGCCGGCTCGTACAGCGACTTGCCGACATTGAAGCCCAGCGCCGCGAGAAAGGTATTGGTGATGCCGCCGCCCACGATCATCTGATCGACCTTGCCCAGCAAGGATTCCAGCACCGTGAGCTTGGTGGATACCTTCGAGCCGGCGACGATGGCGAGCAGCGGCCGCGCCGGCTTCTCGAGCGCCGTCTCCAGCGCCGACAATTCGCTGACCAGCAGCGGGCCGGCGCAGGCCACCGGCGCGTACTTCGCGACTCCGTGAGTGCTCGCCTCGGCGCGATGCGCCGTGCCGAACGCATCCATCACATAGACATCGCACAGCGCGGCCATTTTCTGCGCCAGATCGTCCGCGTCCTTCTTTTCGCCCTTGTTGAAGCGCACGTTCTCGAGCAGCACGACCTCGCCGGGGTGAACGTCCACGCCGTCCAGCCAGTCCTTCTTCAGGGCCACCGGCACCCCCAGCAGCTGCGCCAGGCGCTTGGCCACGGGAGCGAGCGAGAATTCCTCCGCGTACTTGCCCTCCTCGGGACGGCCGAGATGCGACATCACCAGCACGCGCGCCCGCGCCGTCAGCGCCGCCTGGATGGTCGGCAGCGCCGCGCGAATCCGCGCATCGCTGCTCACCACCCCATCCTGAATCGGCACGTTCAAGTCCTCGCGGATCAACACCCGCTTGCCGCTCAGATCCAGACTCGACATTCTTTTGATGATCATTTGCACTCCATGCCGGCTCGGTCCGCCTCTTCAGGTGGCCTTCGACCAAGCGATGGTGGTATCGAGCATGCGGTTCGAAAAGCCCCACTCATTGTCGTACCACGCACACACCTTCACCAGGTTCCCCTCGATGACCTTGGTCTGAGTGGCATCGTAGGTCGATGAAGCCGGATCGTGATTGAAATCCACCGACACCAGCGGCGCGTCGTTGTAGGCGAGAATGCCTTTCAGCGCGCCGCCGGCCGCCGCCTTCATGGCGCCGTGAATTTCCTCCACCGTGGTCTTGCGGGCCGCCGTGAAGGTGAAATCGACCAGCGAGACATTGATGGTCGGCACTCGAATCGAGAAACCGTCGATCTTGCCCTTCAGTTCCGGCAGCACCAGTCCGACGGCCGCGGCCGCACCGGTCTTGGTCGGAATCATCGACATGGTCGCGGAGCGCGCGCGGCGCAGATCCGCGTGGTAGACGTCCGTCAACACCTGGTCGTTGGTGTAGGAATGGATCGTGGTCATGACGCCGGCAAGAATGCCGATTTTCTCGTGCAGAACCGTGACCAGCGGTACCAGGCAATTGGTGGTGCAGGACGCATTCGAGATCACCGTGTGGCTGGCCTTGAGCACGCCGTGATTGACGCCGTACACGATGGTCGCATCGACGTCGTCGCCGCCCGGCGCGGAAATCACGACTTTCTTCGCGCCCGCCGCGATGTGCGCCGACGCCTTGGCCTTGCTGGTGAACAAGCCGGTGCACTCCAGCACGAATATCCACGCCGAGCTCGCCCCAGGGCAGCTTCGACGGGATCGCGCTGCGCGACCACGCGGATGCGGTCGCCGTTCACCACCATCGAGTCGCCGTCGACATGCACATCGCCGCGGAAGCGGCCGTGCACCGTATCGAAACGCGTCAAATGAACATTGGTATTGGCGTCGCCCAGGTCGTTGATCGCGACGATCTTGATCTCGCCCGCGTGTTTGCCCTCGTACAGCGCGCGCAGAATGTTGCGGCCGATGCGCCCGTAACCGTTGATTGCCACTTTGATTGCCATGTTTTGTTGTCTCTCCATGCGCTTCGCGCAACTTCAACGGGGTCGAGGCGACCCCGAATTCCCATGCGCTTCGCGCAACTGTTAACGGGGTCGAAGCGACCCCGGCCGAAAATGTTGTGCAAGAATTATTATGCGCTCTATTTGGCCAGTACCTTTTCGATGGCCTCGACCACGTGCTCGGCGGTGAAGCCGTAGGCTTTGAACAGATCCTTGGCCGGCGCCGAGGCGCCGAAGTGATCGATGCCGACGATTTGGCCTTGCAGGCCGACGTAGCGCCACCACTGCGCGGTCACGCCCGCCTCGACCGCCACGCGCCGGGTCACCGACGGCGGCAGCACGCTCTGCTTGTACGCATCATCCTGGGCATCGAAAGTGTTGGTGCTCGGCATGGAGACGAGGCGCACCTTCTTGCCCGTGGCCGCCACGCTGCGCACCGCTTCGGCGGCGATTCCCACCTCGGAACCCGTGGCGATCACGATGGCCTCGGGAGTGCCCGCGCGAATCGATGAGCACATAGCCGCCGCGCCGGATGGCCGCCACCTGCGCCGCATCGCGCGCCTCATGGACCACCGACTGGCGCGTGAAAATCAAACAGGTGGGACCGTCCCGGTTTTCGATGGCCACGCCCCAGGCCGCCGCGGTCTCGACCGCCATCGCAGGGCCGCCACAGGTCCATGTGCGGAATGAGCCGCAGGCTCGCCAGGTGTTCGATCGGCTGGTGCGTCGGGCCGTCTTCGCCGAGCCCGATGGAATCGTGGGTGTAGACGAAGATCACGCGCAATCGCATGAGGCAGGCCATGCGCACGGCATTGCGCGCGTAATCGGAAAAGGTCAGGAAGGTGCCGGCGTAGGGAATGAACCCGCCATGGCAGACGATGCCGTTCAGCATGGCCGACATGCCGAATTCGCGCACGCCGAAATGCACATAATTGCCGCCCGGCGAATCCGCGTTCAGCGTCACCGAATCCTTGCGCCAGGTGCCGTTCGAGGGCGTCAGATCCGCCGAACCGCCCAATAGTTCCGGCATGGAGGGACCGAGCGCGTTCAAGACCGCCTGCGACGATTGGCGCGTGGCGAGCGCCTTGCCCTCGGCCTGAGTGCGCCCGATGTAGGCATTCACGAGGTCGGCAAAGCCGCCGGGCAGGTCGCCCTCCATGCGCCGCTCCAACTCGGCCGCCAGCGCCGGGAATTCGGCTTTGTAAGCCGCAAACCGGGTACGCCACTCCTGCTCCGCGCGCGCGCCCTTGTCGCGCCTGTCCCAGGCGGCGCGAATGTCGGCCGGTATCTCGAAAGGCGGCGAAGTCCATCCCAGGTTCAGACGCGTCGCGGCGATCTCCTCATTGCCCATGGCTTCGCCGTGCATGGACGCCGTGCCCTGCTTGTTCGGAGCTCCCCAGCCGATCACCGTCTTCGCGCAGATCAGCGACGGCCGGCCGGTTTCCGCGCGCGCCGCCGCCAACGCGGCCGCGATGGCATCGCTGTTCTGGCCGTCGACGTGGCGGCAGCACATGCCAGCCATAGGCCTCGAAGCGCTCCGCGGTGTCGTCGCCGAACCAGCCCACCACCTTGCCGTCGATGGAGATGCCGTTGTCGTCGTACACCAAAATGAGCTTGCCGAGCTTCTGCACGCCGGCGAACGAAGCCACCTCGTGCGAAATGCCCTCCATCATGCAGCCGTCGCCGAGGAACACATAGGTGTGATGATCGATGATGTCGTGGCCGGGGCGGTTGAAGGTGGCCGCGAGCGAACGCTCGGCCAATGCCATGCCGACGGCGTTGGCAAAACCCTGGCCCAGCGGCCCCGTGGTGGTCTCGATCCCGAGATGCAGTTCGCGCTCCGGATGGCCCGCGGTCTTGGAGCCGAATTGCCGGAAATTCTTGATCTCATCCATCGACAAGGGATAGCCCGTCAGGTGCAGCACCGAGTACAGCAGCATGGAGGCATGGCCGTTCGACAGCACGAAGCGGTCGCGGTCCCACCAGCCCGGATTGCCCGGATTGAACTTGAGCACGTCCCGCCACAGCACTTCGGCGATGTCCGCCATCCCCATGGGCGCGCCCGGATGGCCCGAATTGGCCTTCTGGACGGCATCCATCGACAGGGCACGAATGGCGTTGGCAAGGTCGCGGCGGGTGGGCATGAGGGGACTTCTATTTAACAAGTGTGACGGGAGACAGGCCGCGTATTGTCCCCGATGCGCCCCCCGCCAGCAATGCCACATGAATTTCCCGGTATTTCGTGTAGGACTGCGGCAGACCGTGATGCGGGTCGCGAATCGACGACGGAACGCGTTCACACAAATGTAGTCTGTTTATGTATAACGCATTCGACCGCCGCCATGACCCAGTTCACCGTCACCGCCAAGGTGCTTTGCTACCATTTTAACCATGCAAATTCTACAAATCACCGACCCACATCTCTACGGCAGCGCCGAGCGGCAGACTGCGCGGAGTAGAAACCGATTCGAGCTTGCACGCGGTGCTCGACGATGCCTTTGCGCGCGTTCCGGACTATTCGGCGGTGTTGGTCACCGGTGATCTGGTGCAGGACGACAGCTCCGGCTATCTGCGCTTTCGCAGCATCTTCGGCAACCTCAAGAAACCGGTGCTGTGCATTCCCGGCAATCACGACGAACCCGAAGCCATGCGCAGAGAACTCAACGGCGCACCGTTTCAGATTTGCGGCACGCACGAGGCGGACGGCTGGCAATTCGTCATGCTCGACAGCTACGACCCCGGGCATGTCGGCGGCCGCCTGACGCCGACCGAACTCGCGCGCCTCGACGCCGCGCTCGCCGCATCGCCGCAAGCACGCCATGGTGTGCCTGCATCATCACCCCATCACCATGGGCAGCCGCTGGCTGGACACCGTGGGTCTCGCCGAGCCGGAAGCGTTCTGGCGGGTCATCGACTCCCACGCCCATGTCCGCGCCGTGGTGTGGGGACATGTGCACCAGGTGTACGACGGCCGGCGCGGCGACGTACGCCTGTTCGCGACCCCGTCCACCGGCGCGCAGTTCCTGCCCAAGAGCGATCGCTACGCGGTCGATTCGCGGCCGCCCGCGTACCGGCATTTCGACTTGCACGCCGATGGCCGCATCGACACCGCGGTCCACTGGATCGAGTCGCTGCCGCATGCGCCAGTCACTGGCACGCTAGATGCGCCGCGGCTCTCTCGCCTCGGCCTGATGCTCTGCAGCCTGCTGCTCTGCGTCACCGCGCGCGCGGACGGCGCGCTGCATTCGCTCTGGGAACTGCACGGCAAGCACAACACCGTCTACCTGCTCGGCTCCATTCACGTGCTGCGCCCGAGCGACTACCCGCTGGCGCGCCGTCGTGCTCGACGCCTACGCGCATGCCGAGTCGCGTGCTCATGGAAGTAAATCTGGACGAGATCAATTCGCAAGCAGTGCAGGCGGAAATGCTCGCGAGCGCGACCCTGCCCGACGGGCAAAACCCTGCCCGAGGTCTTGGGGAGACAGCGCTATGAGCGCGCCGCCGCGCTGGCGCACGAGATCGGGGTGGAACTGTCCATGTTCGATCAATTCGCGCCCTGGTTCGCCGCCGAGGCCATCTCGCGAGCTGCAATTGACGCAACTCGGCTTTCAACCCGAGACCGGGGTCGAAATGTACTTCATGGACCGGGCGCGCAGCGACGGCAAGAGCGTGGCCGGCCTGGAAACCGTCCACGATCAGATCTCGGTGTTCCAGAACATGTCCATGGACACCCAGGCCGAGTACCTGGTGTCGCAGCCTCGAGCAGGCCCACGACCTGCCCAAGCAGGTGGATTCCATGGTGCGCGCCTGGCAGCGCGGCGATACGCAGTGGTTCGAGACTGAGCTGAAGTCCGATCTCGGCCGCGATCCCAATCTCTACCAATCCGTCCTGGGCGCGCGCAATCGCAAGTGGGTACCCAAAATCGAAGCCCTGCTCAACGACGACAAGAACTACCTGGTGATCGTCGGCACCGGCCACCTGGTCGGACAAGGCAGCGTGATCGATCTGCTCAAGAAAGACGGGATCGTCGTCACTCAACGGTAGCTCGGGTCGCCGGCGTCAACCGCCGAACTGCTGCGTGGCCAGTTCGGCGGGTTGAGTAACGCCCTTCTCGACTTCAGGACTATTGACGACTGAGGACTATTCCGCCGCGGGTGCAGGACCGCCGGCTCCCCGGCTTTGTCTACGAGCCGCCATCTGGGCCTGCAGCGTGGCCAGCTGGGTCTGCTGCGCCGGCGTCAGCACCTTGAACATCTGGGCGCGGATATTGGCCTGCTGAGTCATCATCTGCGCCGACAGCGAGCCGTGAGTCTGGCTCACCTGCGACACGATGCTGCTGTAGTTCGCATCGGTGGGCTTCGTCTGCTGCAATTTCTGCATGTTGGCATGCATCTGCTCATGCAGGCTCTGCATCTCCGGCCGCGCGGCCGTCATGATGGTCTTGACCTGCGCCTTTTGCGCATCGCTCAGGCCCAGCTTGCTGCAGCAGGTGCCATGGCCCCCGGTGGTGATGCCCCATCCGTGGGGTCCCGGGCGGCGCTGCCGGCGCGGTGGTGGCTGCGTCGTCTGGGCACTCGCAATCGACATGCCGGCGGCGGCTGTCAGCACCGCTCCGGCCGTCAGCAGCGTTGCCGTCAGCAAATTGCGAATCGATTTCATGTTCCTTGCTCCAATCTGTGATTAGGAATCTACACGGCGCTATCCTAAGCTCAGCCACGTGCAAACATGTGTCGCAGACAACGCAACGTTCTGTTAAGAATTGTGAATTCGCGCGCCGGCGCCATGGCTAGGCGCCGACTGTGCCAGAGTATGGGTACGTATGACGCTCTCCAATCCATCGCCGACGGATAGCAACCAGGCGCGCGAGGCGCGCGTGCTGCTGGTCGACGACGACCGCGAGCTTTGTCAAATGCTCACCGAATACCTGAACGCCGAGCACTTCGACGTGAAGAGCGTGCACGACGGCGGCGACGCCCTGGAAGAGCTGCAAGGCAACGAATTTGAAATTCTGATTCTCGACGTGATGCTGCCGAGCGTCGGCGGCTTCGACGTGCTGCGCAAGCTGGGAGCATCCTACGCGACCCCGATCCTGATGCTCACGGCGCGCGGCGACGACATCGACCGCATCGTCGGCCTGGAGCTCGGCGCCGACGACTACTTGAGCAAGCCTTTCAATCCGCGCGAGCTGGTGGCGCGCATCCGCGCGATTCTGCGCCGCGCCAGCAATCGCGCGGCGCGCGGCAGCGTGCCCGACGAACTCGTCGTCGGTCCCATCACGCTCAATACCGGAACTCATCTGGTGCACGTCGCGGACAAGCCGGTGCCGCTCACCGGCGCCGAATTCCGCGTGCTCGAACTGCTCATGCGCTCCGCGGGCCAGGTGATCTCGCGCGAGGCGATGACCGAGCAGGCGCTCGGCCGCAAGCTCGTCGCCTACGATCGCAGCATCGACACCCACATCAGCAATCTGCGCCGCAAGCTCGATCTGGAAGCGGGCAAGAATCCCGAGATCAAGAACGTCCGCGGCTCGGGCTATACGCTCACCTGGGCTCATGCATAGCCTATTCCTGCGGATCTTCATGCTGTTCTGGGTCGCGATGGCGCTCATCGTCGGCGGCAGCATCGCCATCACCTTCACCATCGCGGCCCGCGAATACGAGGCGCCCGAATTGCAGCGCCGGCCCTCCGTGGCCATTCAAGCCTCGGAAGTCCTGGCGCGCGGCGGCATCGGCGCACTGAAGGATTGGCTGGAGCGCGAACAAGAATTCCATCGCGGACCGCGATCTGTACATCATCGGTCCGGACGGCGCGGACATCCTGGGCCGGCGCCTGTCCGAAGGCGCGGCGCGGCGCCTGGAATTCTTCAATCGCGACGAAGCCGCAGGTCGCGATACGCTCGGCGCTCGCGAAGTCCGGCGAGCCTCGCGACCCCGGCCGTTGCGGCCGCCTCCCGGCAATTTCCGCCCCAGCCGCGCCGCGCCGCAGATCGTCGCCGCCGACGGCACGGCCTACACCGTGCTGCTCGTGCCGCGGCGCCCCAGCATCTTCGGCGCGCTCAGCCTGCCGGGAATATCGCTGACCATTCTCTGCATTGCCCTGGTGGTGAGCGCGCTGACCAGCTGGTGGCTGGCGCAGCACCTGAGCGCGCCCATTCGGCGCATCCAGGAAGGCGCGCGCGCGCTCGCCTCCGAGAGTCTCGACGTGCGCGTGAGCGCGGGACTGCGCGTCAGCGCCGGACTCGAGGGGCGCAAGGACGAAGCTCGCGGTTCTGGCACGGGATTTCGACGCCATGGCGGATCAGCTGCGGGCCAATCGCAGCGCCATCACGCAGCTGCTGCGCGACATCTCCCACGAGCTGCGCTCGCCGCTGGCGCAGAATGCGCGTCGCGCTGGGGTTGGCCCGCCAGCCGCCCGCCGACCTCTCGCGCCAATTGGATCGATTGGAGCGGGAGATCGAACGTCTCGACTCGCTGATCAGCCAGGTGCTGAAGCTCGCGCGCCTGCACGGCACCGATGCGCCCTTCGCGCGCGAAGCGTTCGACCTCGACGAAGTGATCGAGGAAGTGGTGCGCGACGCGAACTTCGAAGGGGCCGTCAAGAATTGCAGGGTGCGGCTGCGAGGCGCGGCGCAATGCCGCGGTCAACGGCAACCGCGACCTGCTGCGAAGCGCCATCGAGAACGTGCTGCGCAACGCCGTGCGCTACAGCCCGCAGGATGCGCCCGTCGAGGTCTCGGTCGCGCGCACCGACGCGGGTGTCGAGATTCTCATTCGCGATCGGCGGCCCCGGGGTTCCCGACCGAGACCTGGAGCGCATATTCGAGCCCTTCTATCGGGTCGCCGAATCCCGCGACCGCGACTACCGGCGGCGAGGGCATTGGGCTCGCCATCACCGCTCAAGTCATGAAGGCTCATGGCGGCTCCGCCAAGGCGGCCAACCGGCAGGGAGGCGGCTTCGAAGTGCGGCTCAGCTTGCCGGCGGACGCCCTCGCTGTTTAGAGTGCCGCGCCATGAGCCTGTATCCAAGAAGCCTGCAAGTACATACCGGGCGGCGTCAATTCGCCCGTCCGCGCCTTTCGCGGCGTCGGCGGCGAGCCGATTTTCTTCAAGAAGGCGGCCGGCGCCCATGTGACCGCCGCCGACGGCCGCCGCTTCATCGATTACGTCGGATCCTGGGGCCCGATGATTTTGGGCCACGCGCATCCCGCAGGTGATCAAAGCCGTGCAAGAAGTCGCCGCCGACGGCCTGTCCTTCGGTGCGCCGACCGAACTCGAAACGCGGCTCGCGCGCCGCGTCGTCGAACTCATGCCGTCCATCGAACTGGTGCGCTTCGTCAGCTCGGGCACCGAAGCGACCATGAGCGCGATACGCCTGGCGCGCGGCTTTACCGGGCGCGACACCATCGTGAAATTCGAAGGCTGCTATCACGGACACTCCGATTCGCTGCTGATCAAGGCCGGCTCGGGAGCGCTGACCCTGGGCGTTCCCACCTCGCCCGGCGTGCCGAAGGCGCTGGCCAATCACACCGTGACGCTGAACTTCAACGACGCCGATCAGGTGCGCGAAGTGTTCCGGCAGATCGGCGCGCAAATCGCCTGCGTCATCGTCGAACCCGTCGCCGGCAACATGAATTGCGTGCCGCCCGCGCCGGGATTTCTCGACACGCTGCGCCGCGAGTGCGACCGCAGCGGCGCGCTGCTGATATTCGACGAGGTGATGACCGGCTTTCGCGTGGCCTTGGGCGGCGCGCAGGCGCTCTACGGCGTGCGCCCCGACCTCACCACCCTCGGCAAGATCATCGGCGGCGGCATGCCGGTCGGCGCATTCGGCGGCCGGCGCGACATCATGGAACGCCTGGCGCCCTTGGGCCCCGTCTATCAGGCGGGCACTCTGTCCGGCAATCCGGTGGCCATGATCGCCGGCATCACCACGCTCGAGCTCGTGTCGGCGCCCGGATTTCACCAAAGGCTCGAAGCCTCGACCGATGAACTGATCCGCCGGCTCGCGCGAGGCGGCGCACGGCGCCGGCATCCCGCTGGCGACCAATCATGTCTGCGGCATGTTCGGATTTTTCTTCACCGCCGAACGCAGCGTCGACGGCTACGGCAAGGTCATGGCCTGCGACGTCGAACGCTTCAAGCGCTTCTTCCACGGCATGCTGGCCGAAGGCATCTATTTCGCGCCCTGCGCCTACGAGGCCGGCTTCTTGTCGGCGGCGCACACCGCGGCCGACATCGACGCCACCATCGCCGCCGCAACCCGCGTCTTCGCGAGTTTGCAAGGATAAATTCGAGAAACGAATTAGGAACATAACTCGACCGTCTCGGCCGCATATACTTCACGTATCTACCCTGTGGAGGCGTCCCATGAAGACAGCCAAAATATTCCAGCACGGCAACAGTCAGGCAGTGCGATTGCAATGAGAAGAGCTCAAATATTCCCGGTCTAAGCGTGGGCAAAAAGAGGGAGTTCGCTCTCGCCGGCGTTCCAATCTTGACGGACGTTTCCGCGGAAACGCGGGCCGTTGTTGGCTTCGCCTAGACATGCGCGCCTTCGCCTGGTTTTTGGCCGTGATACTGCTCGCCGGGCTGATCGGCGCGTGCATCGCCTACCCCGCCTACGAGCTGACCTCGACCTTTGCCAATTGGGCGTTCCACCGCGTCGCCAGCCGCATCGCCATGCTGGTGCTCGTCGCCGAGCTGGTCTGGCTGTGCCGGCACTTGAATCTCCGGCAGAAGCGCGACTTCGGCTACGGCCTGCCGTGGCGCCGATTTCTATCAAAGTATCCCTGCTGTGGGGAGCGATCGGCATGGCGACGGCCAGCGTCGGCGCCGCCTTCCTGCTGACGACCGGGCTGCGCATCCGGGACCCGGAATTCACTGCCTCTGCCCTGAGCTTCGCGCACATCTTCCTCGTCGGCGTGGGGTCCGGCATCAGCGTCGCGCTCCTCGAAGACACCGTGTTTCGCGGCGTCATGCACACGGCCATCGAACGCGAATCGGGCCCGTGGACGGCCGCTCTGCTGACCGCGCCGCTGTTCGCCGTCCTGCATTTCTTCGCCAAGGTCAGAATCCCGGCCGCTGACCTGGGCTGGGGCAGCGGCTTCGATTTGCTGGCGCTCTCCTTCGCACCCCTGGGCCATCCGGCCCTGGTATTCGATTCCTTTCTGTCCTGGCTGGCCGTGGGACTGATCCTGAGCCTGACGCGCGCGCTGACCGGCAATATCGCAGTGGCCATCGGCCTGCATGCCGGCTGGGTGGTGGTACTGCGCATGCTGCAGCAAGCCACGACGAGCGGCACCTCACCCGCCTACTCCGCCTGGGTGGGCCACTTCGATGGGTTATTGGGATACTGGCTGCTGCCCTGGGGCATCGCCATCGCCGCCGCGCTATGGCTCACGCGCGCGTCGTGGGTTCCGTATGCCGGAGGGTCCGGCGCCGTTTCTTGTCCCTAGCCATGAACGATGTTAGTGTCGCCCCAGCCGTTGACAGGAGGACATCATGCCTTCGTTTCCCACTTGCGCGAAAGGCGCTCTAATCATCGCCGTTTCGCTCCTGAGCGCCTGTGCCAGCATCTCCGCGTCGGATCTGGCTCAACCCGATTTTGGTAAGCACGTACTGCCGCACTTCGACGCAGAGGGCAATCCGGATCCCATGGCTCTATCGAATGGGATCTATGCGTCGCCGGTTTGGCTGGATCCCTGCTACCGCTGCTCCTCGCGGTCTGAATTCAATAACTGGTCCGGGTGGACGCCGTAGCGCGGCGCATCGAAATCCGTTGAGCGTTTTGAGCAGTTCCAACGCCTTTTTGCGCGGGCTCAGCCTCCCGGGCGAATCCCACAAACGAACCGGTCAACATCATCCTGCCGAGGTTTTAGGGGTCCTTCACGAGAGGACCGAGTAAGTCCAGCCTCTGAATCGGATCGTCGAGCTCCAGGCATTTTTGCTTGTCGGCCGGCGGAATCGGCAAGATCTCGGCCAGGCGGTGCCCCACCCACGCCGCATCGTCCAGGTGCATCTCGATACCCGTGTACACCTCGCCCAGCTGCGGCAGGACGCTTTTCAACAATTCCGGCAAGCGCGCATGCCGCGACGGCACCGCCACCGTGGGCTCGGGCGCCAGCCAGCCCACTTCAGCCAGATTCAGCCCATCCGCCTGGCGGCTGCGGCTGAGAATGCGAAAGCGCTGCTCGCCGACGCAGGACAGCCCGAGCAGTCCATCCGACAGCTGGTGGAAATCGACGATCTTCGCCAGAGTACCCACATCGAAGGTCTCTGCAGGACCCACTTCATGGCCCTCGCGAATCAACGCCACGCCGAAGGTCTGGCTGCCGCGCATGCAGCTGCCGCACCATGTCGACGTAGCGGGTTTCGAAGATTCGCAGCGGCAGCGGACCGCCGGGAAACAGCACGATATTGAGCGGAAACAAGGCGATCGAATTGACTTGCGAGCGAGCTCACTGCCGCGCCCGCAACGCGGCGAGCAGCTTGTCGTGCAACCCGCCGAAGCCGCCGTTGCTCATGACCAGAATGTGATCGCCCGGGCGGCTGTCCTCGACGAGCCGCTTGACCAAGGCAGTCCACGTCGGCCGCAAAGCCTGCGCCCGGTCGCCCAGCTCCGCCACGGCGCCGGGCAAATCCCAGCCCAAGTCCGGGCGAATTCAAGAACCAGGCGCGATCCGCCACCGCCAGCGCCGGCGCCAATTGCTCGCGATGCACGCCGAGTTTCATCGTGTTCGAACGCGGCTCCAGCACGGCGACGATGCGCGCGTCCGCGACTCGCGCGCGCAATCCCCGCAAGGTCGTCTCGATGGCCGTCGGGTGATGCGCGAAGTCATCGTACACCGTGACCTCGTCGACGACGCCGCGGACTTCCATGCGGCGCTTGACGCCGCGGAATGCGTTGAGCGCCTGCGCCGCGCGCTGCCGGCGCCACGCCCGGCATGCCGCGCCGCGGCGATGGCCGCCAGCGCATTCATGACATTGTGCTCGCCGAGCAGTGTCCAGTTCACCTCGGCCACCGCGCTCTGCCCTGCCAAATGCACCGCGAAGCGGCTCGCCGCCGATCCCGGCGCGATCTGCGCGCTCCAATCCACCTCGCGCCGTGCCCCGAGCTTCCGCCCGCACCCGCATCTGCGCCGCACGGCAGCGGCGCTCGCTCAAGCCGAATGTCTCGCGCGGCGTCCAGCAGCCCATGCTCAAAGTGGTCGCAAGCTCCGCATCCTGTCCATTGACGATGATCCGCCCGCCGCCCGGCACCGTGCGCAGCAGCTGATTGAACTGCGCGGCGGATCGAGGCAACGTCCGGATAGATATCCGCGTGATCGTATTCCAGATTATTGAGGATGGCGGTGCGCGGCCGGTAGTGCACGAATTTCGCGCGCTTGTCGAAGAACGCCGTGTCGTATTCATCCGCTTCGATGACGAAGAAGCGTTCCGGCGCCCAGGCGCGCGCTGGAATCGAAATTGCTCGGCACTCCGCCGACCAGAAATCCGGGCTCAAGACCCGCGTGCTCGAGTATCCAGGTGAGCATGGCGGTGGTCGTGGTCTTGCCGTGGGTGCCGGCCACCGCGATCACGTGTTTGTGCCGCAGTACCTGCTCGGCCAGCCACTGCGGCCCCGAGGTATAGGCCATGCCGCGATCCAGCATGGCCTCGACGACCGGGCTGCCGCGGCTCAAGCGCATTGCCGACCACCACGACATCCGGCCGCAGATCCAGCTGCTCGGCGCCGTAGCCCTGCACGAAATCGATGCCGAGCGCCTCGAGCTGAGTGCTCATGGGCGGATACACATTCAGATCCGAGCCGGTCACGCGAAATCCGGCGGCCTTGGCGATTGCCGCCACGCCGCCCATGAAAGTGCCCCCGATGCCCAGGATATGCACATGCATGGTCATGCATCCGGCAGCAGTCGCTGCTCCAGCGCGATCGACAGCAGGAAATAGCCCACGCTGAGCGCAATCCCCAGGCATCAAGCCCGAATCCAGCGCGGCGCGCCATATATTGGCGCAGGCCAGCATGTACCAGATGAACCCGACCAGCATCAGAACCTCGATGGGCAACGACGCCAGACGCTCCGAGCCGATGACCTGGATCAGCGAGCCCAAGGGATACAGAATCAGTTCCGCCAGCACTTCCACTCCCAGCAGAGCGATGCCGGTTTGCAGAAAGCGCTGCCGGCGGCGCGCCACAACCAGCACCGCCCAGGTAAAGCCGAGCGGCAAGACCACGCTCAGCAGGATTCGGACCGGACATCCGATCACTCGAGACCGGCGGCAGAAGCGCGCTCAACACCTCGAGCAGCACCGCGGCGGCGGCAACCAGAGCCAACAGGAACAGCGACGCCGGCAATTGCGCCGGCGATCGTCTCCAAAGAGCGATGTCCCAAAATGCCTTTGCGAGTCGCAGCATCGTCCAATTCAGTCATAATCGCATTCCAAATTGTACACGTGGATCAATGGTATGCCCGACGCGATTTGGATCGATAAAGACGATGAGCTGCCGGCGTTGGCGCAGACCCTGGAGTCGCAGCCGTCGATCGGGGTCGACACGGAATTCCTGCGCGAACGCACCTTCTTTCCCAAGCTGTGCCTGCTGCAGCTGGCGGCGCGGCGGCCGAATCTGGTGCGTCGACACGCTGCGCATCGGCAGCCTCGACCCGCTGATGCCCGCCCTGACGGCGCCCGACCGCGCGCAAGGTGATTCACGCCGCGCGCCAGGACCTGGAGGCCGTCTATCTTTCGGCCAAGCGCATCATCGCCCCGGTATTCGATACTCAGATCGCCGCCGGGTGCATCGGCCTCAAGCCCCAGATCGGCTACGCGGAACTCGTCAAGACGCTGCTGGATGTGACCGTGCCGAAGGGCCAGACCCGCACCGACTGGTCGAAGCGGCCGCTCACGCGGGAACAGCTGGAATACGCCGCCGACGATGTCCTGTACCTCGGCGAGGTCGCCGACCGGCTCGAGCGGCAGGCTGCGCGAACTCGGGCGCGAGCACTGGGTCTGCGAGGACTGCCTGGCTCTCGAAGACAAGCAGCTGTATGAGCCCGATCCCGTCCAGGCCTGGGTGAGGCTGCGCGGCCTGGCGCAGCTGGCGCCGGCGGCGCGCGCGCGCGCGAAGGCCATCGCCGTCTGGCGCGAAAAGCTGGCGCGCGCCCGCGACCTGCCGCGCGCCTGGATACTGTCCGACGCGGCAATTTTCGCCGTTGCGCAAGGCTCCCCGCCGCCGCTGAACGACAGCCTGGCGGCCAGCCTGCAAGACGCGCTCGAGGAGGCATCGAAGGATGCGCAGGACCAAGCACCCCCTCAGGATGCGCGGCCGACTCCCGAGCAGAAGGCCGTGATCGAACGCCTGGGCAAAATCGTCGATGCGCGCGCGGCCGAACTCGAGGTCAGCGCGGAAATTCTCGCGCCTCGCGGCGAGCTCAAATCCTTGGGCATGGGAAGCCGCGACACGCACGCCCTGACGGGCTGGCGCCGCGAAGAAATCGGCACGCGGCTGCTCGAGGCCTAGGCTGCATCGCCGGCTTGATGCCGCATCGCCTCGATGCTCTTGAACACCGTGTCCACATCGGCGTCGGCGTCCACGATGCGCAGCAATCCGGCGGCCTCGTAGTACTTGATCAAGGGCTTGGTCTGCGCCTCGTACACCTCGAGACGCTTGCCGATGACCTCTTCCTTGTCGTCCGGCCGCTGGATCAGGCGATGCGTGTCGCCGCACTCCTTGGAATGCGCGGCCGCGCCGGGCGGCGAGGTGTACACGTTGAACACCCGGCCGCAGTCCTCGCAGACCCTGCGGCCGGTCAAGCGCTTGAACAGAATGCCCAAATCGAGGTTCAAGAGCACCACCGACTCGAGCGGCGTGCCCAATGCCCCGAGCATGTCTCTCAAGGCTTCGGCCTGGGCGATGTTGCGGGGAAAGCCATCCAAAATGAAGCCCTTGGCGGCGTCCGGCTGGCCGATGCGCTCGCGGATCATGCCGAGCACGGTGGCATCATCGACCAGCTTTCCCGAGTCCATGGCGGCCTTGGCGCGCAGGCCGAGTTCCGTGCCCTTGGCGACCGCCTCGCGCAACAGGTCGCCGGTCGATATTTGCGGGATTCCGTAGGCCTTGACCAGCAGCTGCGACTGTGTGCCTTTGCCGGACCCGGGCGCTCCCAATAGAACTATTCGCATGATTCTCATTGTAGTGAAAGCGCGCTACCGTACCTTTGGGCGGCGCGGTCGTCAAACCCCGGCCGATCGGCTATTCTGCGCGCCTTGCGTCGCGGGGGCCTCATGAAGAACGCGTTCTATGCACAATCCGGCGGAGTGACCGCCGTCATCAATGCCTCGGCCTGCGGCCTGATCGAAACGGCGCGCCGGCACCGCGACAGGATCGCCAAGGTCTACGCCGGCCGGCACGGCATCATCGGCGCCCTGACCGAGGACATGATCGACACCGGCAAGGAGAGCGCCGCCGCCATCCGCGCCTTGCGCCACACGCCGGGCGGCGCCTTCGGTTCCGCACGCTACAAGCTGGCCGGAATCGACAAGAATCGCGCCCAGTACGAGCGCCTGATCGACATATTCCGCGCGCACGACATCGGCTACTTCTTCTACAACGGCGGCAACGACTCGATGGACACGGCGCAAAAGGTGTCCGAAATCGCCGTGCAAATGGCCTATCCCATCACCTGCATCGGGATTCCGAAGACCGTCGACAACGACTTGCCCATCACCGATTGCTGCCCCGGATTCGGCTCCGCGGCCAAGTACATCGCCGTGTCCACGCGCGAAGCGGCGCTCGATGTGGCCTCCATGGCGCGCACCTCGACCAAGGTGTTCGTGCTCGAAGTCATGGGACGGCACGCCGGCTGGATGGCCGCCGCCGGCGGTCTGGCCGGCGAAAAAGCCGGCGACGCGCCGCATATCATCCTGTTTCCCGAGATCGTATTCGACCGCGAGCGTTTCTTGGCGAAGGTCAAGCTCTGCGTCGAGAAATACGGCTACTGCGTCATCGTCGTCTCCGAGGGCGTGCACGGGCCCGACGGCAAGTTTCTCGCCGAGGCCGGCACCAAGGACGCCTTCGGCCACTCGCAGCTGGGCGGCGTGGGACCGGTGGTCGCGCAAATGACCCAGGAAGCCTTCGGCTACAAATTCCATTGGGCGGTCGCCGACTATCTGCAGCGCTCGGCACGGCACATCGCCTCCAAGGTGGACGTCGATCAGGCCTACGCCGTCGGCAAGGCCGCGGTCGAGCTGGCGCTCAAGGGCAGGAACGCGGTGATGCCCGTCATCGTCCGCAAATCCTCCAAACCCTACCGCTGGAGCATCGGCGAAGCGCCCTTGAGCGAAGTCGCCAACCAAGAGAAAAAGCTGCCGCGCAATTTCATCACGGCGGACGGATTCGGCATTACCGCGGCCGCCCGCGCTTATTTGTCGCCGCTCATCGGCGGCGAGGACTACCCGCCCTACCGCCACGGCCTGCCCGCCTATGTCGCGCTCAAGGGCGTCGGCGTGCCGAAGCGCCTGCGCACGCCGTTTGTGGTATAGTCGCGCTCGCTTTTTTGACCATATAATTCATATTTTTCAATAACATAAGACCCCACCGGAGACCGACTCATGACTCTTGACTGTGCGCTATGGCTGGCCATTGCAGCAGGTGTTGTTGCAATCCTCTACGGCGTCATTTCGGTGCGCTGGATTCTGGCGCAGCCCGCCGGCAATGCGCGCATGCAGGAAATCGCCGCGGCGATTCAGGCGGGCGCCAAGGCCTACCTGAATCGGCAGTACTCCACCATCGCCATCGTCGGGGTCATCCTCTTCGTCGCGCTTGGGTGCTTGCACTGGGCTGGGCCACCGCCGGCGGCTTCGCGGTGGGCGCCATCCTCTCCGGACTCGCCGGCTACATCGGCATGTTCATCTCCGTGCGCGCCAATGTGCGCACCGCGCAGGCGGCGCACTCGGGCATCAACGCGGCCCTCAAAGTCGCGTTCCGCGGCGGCGCCATCACCGGCATGCTGGTCGTCGGCTTGGGGCTGCTCGGCGTCGCCGGCTACTTCCTGCTCATGCAGCGTGTGCTCGGCGACTCCGAGGCCGCGCTGCGCTCGCTGGTGGGTCTCGCCTTCGGCGGCTCGCTCATTTCGATTTTCGCACGGCTTGGGCGGCGGCATTTTCACCAAGGGCGCCGATGTGGGCGCCGACCTGGTCGGCAAGGTGGAAGCCGGCATCCCCGAGGACGATCCGCGCAATCCGGCGGTCATCGCCGACAACGTCGGCGACAATGTCGGCGACTGCGCCGGCATGGCGGCCGACCTGTTCGAAACCTATGCCGTCACCCTGGTCGCCACCATGCTGCTGGGCGGCCTGGTGATGGTGGACATGGGCGAGCGCGCGGTGCTGTTTCCGCTGGTGCTCGGCGCGATTTCCATCATCTCCTCCATCGTCGGCACCTTCTTCGTCTCCACCCGCGAAGGCGGCAAGATCATGAACGCGCTGTACAAGGGCGTGATCGTCTCCGCGGTGATTTCGGCCGTCGCCTTTTATTTCGTTTCGAAGTCCATCATGGGCGATCAGGCCATGTCCATGTGGCTGTGCACCCTGGTCGGCCTCGCGCTCACCGCGGCGATGATCGTGATCACCGAGTACTACACCGCCACCGAGTACAAGCCCGTGCAGCACGTGGCCGCGGCCTCGCAAACCGGCCATGCCACCAACATCATCGCCGGCCTGGGCGTGTCGATGAAGGCCTGCGCGCTGCCCGTGCTCGCGGTCGCTCTGAGCATCTGGGCCTCCTTTCAGCTCGAAGGCCTGTACGGCATCGCCATCGCCGCCACCGCCATGCTGTCCATGACCGGCATGATCGTGGCGCTCGACGCCTACGGTCCCATCACCGACAACGCCGGCGGCATCGCCGAAATGGCCGGGCTGGACAAAAAGGTGCGCGACGTCACCGATCCCCTGGACGCGGTGGGCAACACCACCAAGGCCGTGACCAAGGGCTATGCCATCGGCTCCGCGGGACTCGCCGCGCTGGTGCTGTTTGCCGACTACACCCACAAGCTCAGTGAAGTCCTGGGTCACCCCACCACCTTCGATCTATCGAACCCCGCCGTGATCATCGGCTTGTTCATCGGCGGCCTCGTGCCCTACCTGTTCGCCGCCATGGCCATGGAAGCCGTGGGCCGCGCCGCGGGAGCGGTGGTCAACGAAGTGCGGCGTCAGTTCCGCGAGATCAAGGGCATCATGGAAGGCACCGCGAAGCCCGACTACTCGCGCGCCGTCGACATGCTCACCAAGGCGGCCATCAAGGAAATGATCGTGCCCTCGCTGCTGCCGATTCTCGTGCCCATCGTGCTGGTCGTCGTCGTGAACTTCCTCATGGGCCCGGGCTCCGGCATCCAGGCCCTGGGCGGCCTGCTGATCGGCACCATCGTCACCGGACTGTTCGTCGCCATCTCCATGACCACGGGCGGCGGCGCCTGGGACAACGCCAAGAAGTACATCGAAGAAGGCCACTACGGCGGCAAGGGCTCCGATGCGCACAAGGCCGCGGTGACCGGCGACACCGTCGGCGATCCCTACAAGGACACCGCAGGCCCCGCCATCAACCCGCTGATCAAGATCATCAACATCGTCGCGCTGCTGCTCGTGCCGCTGCTCGGCAAAATGATGTAGTCCTGGCCGCGTGCGCCTGAGCTGGACCTCTCGGACCAGTGATTTTTGGCGTTTGGCGGGAGGCACCCGTCGGGAAGGGTAAGAGCTGAAGGCCCCGTCAAGGCAGCAGGGGCCTTCAGCTCTTACCCTTCCCGGTGGGTGTTCGCTTGGGGCCAACGAACATCAGCACGTAAGACAAAGTAGCTCCGGTGTCTTTTGCGCCGTGCTGTGGATCGGTACGAGAATTCGCCTGGGAGGCTAGGCCCGCGGCCGGGCAACTGCTCCCCGGCGCCCGGCCGCGGGCCTAGCCTCCCGGGCGAATGCCGCAAACCGACCGATCAACATCACCCCGCCGAGGCTACCTCAGATGTCGAAGTAGATCGCGTCGGGCTCCGCCGCGCCGTCGCGCGTGCGCCACCCGCAGCTCCGGCTCCTTGAGCGACACGCGCGAGCGCGGCGGCACGCTGCGCGTCAGGAACACCGAGCCGCCGATGACGCTGTCGGCGCCCACCACGGTCTGGCCGCCGAGCACCGTGGCATTGGCATACAGCGTGGAGCCGCTCTCCACGGTGGGATGGCGCTTCTTGCCGCGGATGATCTGGCCGCTGGCATCCCGCGGAAACGACAGCGCGCCCAAGGTCACGCCCTGGTAGAGCTTGACCCCGTCGCCGATGTCGGTGGTCTCGCCGATCACCACCCCGGTGGCGTGATCGATGAAGAACGCCGCGCCGATATTCGCTCCCGGATGAATGTCGGCGCCGGTCTTGGAATGCGCCCACTCGGTCATGATGCGCGCCATCATCGGCACGCCCAAATCGTACAGCGCATGCGCGATGCGATACACGCTGACCGCCAGCACTCCCGGATAGGCCAGGATCACCTCATCCAGATTCGTCGCCGCCGGATCGCCGTCGAAGGCGGCCTGCACATCGCGTATCAGCAGGCTGCGGATCTCGGGCAGGCGGCCGCAGGAAAATCTCCGCCAATTCGTGCGCGCGCGGCGCGCACTCGCCGAATTCAGGCCTTCCCACGTCCTGCTCGCGCTGCGCTTCGCGCTCCCGCCCATAGCACAGGCAATGCTCCATCTCGCGCTCGAGCTTCGGCGCCAGCGCCGCCACCGACTGCGCCACGTGCGCGCCCAGATTCTCGCTGTTCAAATCGCGGCGGCCGAAATAGCCGGGATACATCAGATCGAGCACCGCTTCGAGGATCTCGACGATGGCCTCGCGCGACGGCAGGTAGCGCTGCGAAATCCGGCGCGCGCGCGCATCGCCCAGGTAGCTGTCGAGGAACTCCCCGGTGAGTTCCTCGATCAGCGGTCGTGCCGGACGGCGGGTGAGCGACGGCTTTCATGCGCACCCTTCTCAGGCGACCGCCTGCATCTTCTCCACTTCCTCGAACAGCCCTTCGAATAGGGCGCCCGACAGGTAGCGTTCGCCCGCATCCGGCAGCACCACGACGATGGTCTTGCCCTTCTGCGCGGGCTCGCGCGCCAGACGCAGCGCCACGGCCATCGCCGCGCCGCACGAAATGCCGCTCAACAAGCCCTCCTCGCGCGCCAGGCGGCGCGCCATCTCGATGGACTCCTCGTTGGTGACCTGTTCGACCCGATCGATCTGCGACAGATCCAGGTTCTTCGGGATGAATCCCGCGCCGATGCCCTGGATCTTGTGCGGCGACGGCGTCAGCGGCTGCCCGGCCAATGTCTGGGTGATGACCGGCGAATTGACCGGCTCCACCGCCACCGTGAGGATCTTCCTGCCGCGCGTGCCCTTGATGTAGCGCGAGACGCCGGTCAGCGTGCCGCCGGTGCCGACGCCGCTGACGAACACATCGACCTTGCCCTCGGTATCGTCCCAGATTTCCGGTCCCGTGGTCTTCTCGTGGATGGCCGGATTGGCGGGATTCTCGAATTGCTTCATCAGCAGGTACTTGCCGGGTTCGGCGGCGGCCAACTCCTCGGCCTTGGCGATGGCGCCCTTCATGCCCTTGGCGCCCGGAGTCAGAACGAGCTTGGCGCCGAAGGCGATCAGCACCTTGCGCCGCTCCATGCTCATGGTCTCCGGCATGGTCAGAACGCAGCCGTAGCCGCGCGCGGCGGCGGCATAGGCCAGCGCGATGCCCGTGTTGCCGCTGGTGGCCTCGACGATGGACATTCCCGGCTTCAGGGCGCCGCGCTCTTCGGCGTCCCACACCATGGCGGCGCCGATGCGGCACTTCACCGAGTAGGCGGGATTACGCCCTTCGATCTTGGCGAGAATCGTCGCGCCGCTGCCGGCGTCCAGGCGGTTGATGCGGACCAGCGGCGTGCGGCCGATGGACTTCGTGTTGTCCTCATAAATGGGCATAGGGCACCTCGTGGGTTAGTGCCCGATTTTCCTCCTAAGCGCGCCCGAAGTGCCAGAGAAGTTTGTTATGAGGCCCTGCCCGGCGGTTATAAGCCGGCCGCGCGCTGCGTGCGCGCCCGAATCGCCCGCTACGCCGGGCTCGGCACCATGGACAACGGCTGCGGCCTGCCGACCACGAAGCCCTGCACGAAGTCGATGCCCATGTCGGTCACCGTATCCAGCGACAGCTGGTCCTCGACCTGTTCGGCCACCACGCGGAAATTCAGGCTGCGCGACAATTCGATCATCGCCGCCACCATGGCCTGGTTCACGCGTGTCCCCGGCGAGGTTGTTGATGAAGGAGCCGTCGATCTTCAGATAGTCCATGGGCAGGGTGCGCAGCGTCGAGAAGGAGCTCAGGCCGCTGCCGAAATTATCCAGGGCGAACTCGCAGCCCATGCCGTGCAGCACCGCGATGAAGCGCTGGGCGTGATCCAGATTCGCCACCACCGAGCTCTCGGTGACTTCGAAGCAAATGTCGCCCGGATTCGCCCCCGTGTGATCGAAGCAGTCGACGACGAACTCCAGGAAATCCGAATCGCCCAGCGTTTGCCCGGCGATGTTGATCGCGACGCTGCGGCCCGGCGGCAACTTCATGCCGCCGCGCCCGAGCGCCGACAGCACCGCCTGCACCACCCAGCGATCGATGTGCGGCATCAGACGGTAGCGCTCGGCCGCGCGGATGAATTCCGCCGGCGGCGCGCCGGGCTGGCCGTTCTCGCCCTGCAGGCGCACGAACACCTCGAGCGCCGGGCCGCGCACGCCGTCGGCGCGGGCGTGCACGATGGGCTGGTAGTAGAGCTCGAACTTGTTGTCGCGCAGCGCGCCCTGCAGCTTCTGCAGCCAATGAATCTCGCCGCTATGGCGCGCGCTCGCCTCCTCGCGCGCCGAGTACACGTGCACGTGCAAGCCGCCCTGCTTCTTCGCCACGTAGCAGGCCGAATCGGCCGAATTCATGATGTCTTCGATGGCGCCGCCGCCGCGGCCGATCTCCACCAGGCCGATGCTGACCCCGATATTGAAGATCTTGTCCTTCCAGACGAAGCGATAGTCGTTGACCGAACGCACCACGTCGTCGGCGATCTGGCGCGCCTTCTCCAGCGGGCAGCCCACCAGCAGCAGCGCGAATTCATCGCCGCCGATGCGCCCCACCGTATCCGAATCGCGCACCGCCTCTTTGATGAGCGAGGCGACCTCGCGCAGCATGTTGTCGCCGGCGGTGTGGCCGCAGGTGTCGTTCACCACTTTGAAGCGGTCGAGGTCCAGGTAGCACAGCGCGTGCCCGATGTTCCCCGTCTGCGCCGAGTCCATGGCCTCCTGCAGCCGCCGCTCGAACTCGCGCCGATTCACCAGACCGGTCAGCGCATCGTGGCTGGCCTGATACGTCATCTGACGCGTCAGGCCGCGCAACTCGCTGGTGTCGTGCAGCACCAGCACCAAGCCCAGGATGTCCTTGCCCTCGAAGCGCAGCGGCGTCACGCTGATCTCCACCGACCGCTCCGGGCCCGCGTTGCCCGGCACCAGCACGGCGCGCCGTCCCATGGTCACTCGGCCGCCGGTGGTCAATGCCTTGCGCACCGGATCTCCCAGCGACCGGCGGTCCGTCTCATCGACCAGCGAGGCAACCTCCGCGAACGACTTGCCCATGACCTGATCGAAGCGCTGGCCGAGCAAGGTCTCGGCCGCATGATTGATGTAGTCGATGCGGCCCTCGGCATCGACGGTGATGACGCTCTCGCCCATGGCATCCAGCGTCACCATGGCGCGCGGCCGGGACGGCACCGCCACCGGCCCGGTCTCCGGCAGCATCTCCAGGGCGGTGAGCAACAGCGCCGCTTCGCCGGCGCTGTCGATCACGGTGCTCGACAGCTCCACGCGCGTCACCTGGGCCTGGGCGCCGATCAGCTCGACTTCGTAGCGCTCGGCCGCGGGTTCGCCCTGCAGCCGCCGCCGCAGATTGTTCTGCACCAGCTCGACATATTCGGGCGCGACGAAGTCGGTCAAGGGCCTGCCGACGACCTCCGCGGCGCTCAAGTTGAGCAGCGCCAGGAAGCGCGAGTTGGCGAACAGAATCCGGTCGCGGTGCACCAGCACCGCATCGTGCACGGTCTCGACCAGCCGCTGGAACAGCTGTTCGCGGTCGTGCAGCCGCGCGCCCCGTTGTTCGAGGTTCTCGAGCAGCTGGTTGACGGCGGATCCCAGCTTGCTCAGGCCGTCGGGCTTGCCCTCGAGCCCGATGCGCCCGGCCGCCCCGGCTTCGTGCGTCAGCTGCCACACCTGCTGCGAGAATTCATTGACGGCGCGTTCCTGCCGGCGCTTCCATGCGAAAAGCAAGGCTCCGCCCACCGCCAGAACGGCCGAGCGCCAAACCCCACACTGCGACGGAAGACAAGATCAACGCGGACCTCGATAACGACGAGTCAAAATGACGCTTGATGTTAGAACCCATGGCAGGGCGGACACGTCGCGAATCATCGTGACCCGAAGAATAGCGCACGGGCATGGCATAGCCTGTCGAAATTGACCATAATCAGCGGCCTTAAATAAACGTCAGAGAAGTCATGGATACGTTGGCCGCTCGTCAGCAAATGGTCGATCAACAGATACGCACGTGGGAAGTTCTCGACCCGCGCGTGCTCGATGTGCTGGCGGCGGTGCCGCGCGAAGCCTTCGTGCCGCAGGCGTATCGTGAGCTTGCGTTTGCCGATGCGCCGATTCCCATCGGATTCGGCCAAACCATGCTGGCTCCGAAGCTGCAGGGGCGCATTTTGCAAGCGCTCGGCGTCGGCGCCGCCGACAGCATCCTCGAGGTCGGCAGCGGCACCGGCTATCTGTCGGCCTGCTTGAGTTTACTCGGCGCCTCGACGCGCTCGATCGATATTCATCCCGGCCTCATTGCCTCGAGCCGTGGCGAACCTGCGCGCGGTGCCCCGGGCCCAGGTGCAATTCGAGGTCGGCGATGCCTTCGGCGCCGCGCCTTGGGCGAGTACGACGTCATCGCCGTGACCGGCTCGCTGCCGGTTTACGACACGCGCTTTGAACGCTCGCTGCGCGTCGGAGGCCGTTTATTCGCCGTCGTGGGCGCGGCGCCGGTGATGGACGCCATCCTGGTGCGCCGGGTCGACGAGACCGAATGGATTCGCGAAAGCTTGTTCGAGACCGTCATCGAGCCGCTGATCAACGCCGCTGCGGCACAGAAGTTCGTGTTCTGATGATCAAGGACATCACCCCCCGGGAATTCCTCGACCGGCGCGCCGCCGGCGCCGAAATGACCCTTCTGGACGTGCGCGAGGACTGGGAAACGGCCCTGGCGCCGGTGCCCGCCGACATCGTGCACATTCCCATGGGGCAGATCCCGAATCGCCTGAACGAGCTCGACCCGCAACGGGAAACCGTGGTGATCTGCCGCTCCGGCGGCCGCAGCCTGCAGGTGGCGCAATTTCTGTCTGCGCAGGGCTTTGCCTCCGTATCCAACCTCACCGGCGGTATTCTGGCCTGGTCGCGAGACTTGGACCCGCGAATACCGCAATATTGATCTCTTGGGGCGGCCCCTTGACTCGCTAGGTGATATGGTTATATATAACACTATATGACCTAGCCTCTGGCGATTGGATAGACCCATGAAGCGACTGCTGATCCTCATTGCCTTCTGTGTAAGCGCGAGTCCGGCGCCGGCGGCCGATCTTCTCGCGGTGTATCAGCGCGCGCTGCAGAACGATCCGCAGCTGCGCGAAGCCGAAGCGACCCGTCTGGCCGCCCTGGAAGCCAAGCCGCAGGCACTCTCGGCCTTGCTGCCGCAGCTCTCGGGCAGCGGCCTCGTGACCCGCGAGAAGGATACTCGGTTCGTCCAATACCACCGAACCGGTCAGCGCCCCCGGGACTCCGACCGTGCTGGAGAGCTTTCCCTTCGACGGCCGCGTCGACACCACGACGCATCGCTACGGCATCGACCTGAGGCAGAATATCTTTCGCTGGCAAAATTGGGTGGCCCTGAAAGCCGCGGACGCCCAGGTGGCGCAGGCCGAAGCGGACTACCAGGCCGCGCAGCAGGATTTGATGGAGCGCGTGGCGCAGCGCTACTTCGATGTGCTCGCCGCCCAGGACGATCTCGAGGCGCAGCAGGTGGCGCTGACTTCCATCCAGCGCCAGCTCGATCAGGCGGAGTCGCGCTACAAAATCGGCCTGATCGCCGTCACCGATGTGGAAGAAGCGCGCGCCGCCCACGACAGCGGCGCCGCGGCGGTGATCGCCGCGAAGCGCACCCTGGCCTCCACTCAGGAGCTGCTGCGCGAGATCACCGGCGACGGCTTCGACTACCTGGCGCGCCCCATCGAGCCCTTCCAGCTGGCCAACCCGGACCCAGTCAACGAGGACCGCTGGGTCGAAATGGCCTTGCAGCAGAATCTGTCGCTGGTATCCAGCCGTCTGGCGGCCGACATCGCGCGCGAGAACGTCAGCATCGCGCGCGGCGGCCACTTCCCCTCCCTGGACCTGGTCGGCAGCCACTACAAGATGAACACCGACGGCACCGATACCTTCACCGACGGCACTCCGGCGGGCGGCACGACCCTGGACCAGACCCAGCGGACCATCGGCCTGCAACTGACCTTTCCCATTTACTCCGGAGGCATGGTGTCCTCGCAGGTGCGCCAGGCCGTCTACCAGCATCGCGCGGCCAAGGAAAGAGTGGAGCGCGTGGCGCGCCAAACCGAACACGATGCGCGCGACTCCTATCTGGGAGTGCTGTCCGAGATATCGCGGGTGAAGGCGCTGCGCCGGGCGGTCGAGTCGAACGCCACGTCGCTGCACGCCACCGAGTCGGGCTACGAAGCCGGAACACGCACCGCCGTCGACGTGCTGCAATCGCGGCAGCTCTGGGTGCAGGCGCAGACCGACTATTCCCGCAGCCGCTACGACTACATGATGAACGTGATCAAGCTGCAGCAGGCGGCGGGCACCCTATCGCAGCAGAGCCTGGAGAAGATCAACAGCCTGCTGCAGGACTCGCCGCCGCCGGCAACGGACTCGGCGCAGGAGCCTGCAGCCAAGGTTCAATGAGTTCGAGCAGTCGCGCCACGCTGCCGCGATTCGACTCGACGATGTGCCGCCCGATGGCCCCGATCCGCCGGCGTTCCTGCGGATCGGCCAGCAGCCGCGCCAAGGCGGCCGCCAACTCCTGCGCATTCGCCCACCTGCAAGGCGGCCCCTTGATCCAGCATCAAGCGCGCAATGTCCTTGCCGTTGAAATGATAGGGCCCCGTCAGCACGGGCAGCCCAAGCGCCGCGGGCTCGAGCAAATTGTGGCCGCCGATGGGCACCAGGCTGCCGCCGACGAAGGCCGCATCGGCCGAGGCATACAGCGACCGCGAGCTCCCCCACCGTGTCCACCAGCAGGACTTGAGCGGCGCCGCCAGTGTCGACTCCACCGGGCTCGGTGCCGGCCGCCACCGCCGCCGCTGCGCCGCGTGAACCGCAGCTGCCGGCGGCTCAACAAATCGGCCACCGCCTCGAAGCGATCCGGATGCCGCGGCACCAGCAGCAACAAAGCGTCCGGCAGGCCGTCGCGCAGTTTTTCATGCGCCGCGAGCACCTGCTCCTCCTCTCCCGCGTGCGTGCTGCCGGCGATCCACGTCGGCCGCGCGCTGCCGAATGAGACACGCAGCGCGCGCCCCTTGTCGATCGCCTCCGCGCCCGGGCTCAGGTCGAACTTGATATTGCCGACCACTCGAGTCCGGGCACTGCGGCGCCCCGATCGCGATGAAGCGCTCCGCATCCTCGGCGGTCTGCGCCGCCACCAGCGAACTGGCGGAGAAAACTCCTCGAAACAGATTGCCGAGCCGCCGGTAGCGCGCAACGGACTTCGCCGACAGCCGCGCGCTGGCGAGCACCAGCGGCACGCCGCGGCGCTCGCACTCCGCGAACAAATTGGGCCACAGTTCGGTCTCCACGATGATGGCGAGACACGGCCGGATGCGGTCCAGGAATCGCGCCACCGCACCCGGCGTATCGTAGGGCAGGAAGCGCACCTCCGCCCCGTCGCCGAACAGGCCGGCGGCGCGCGCCCTGCCGGTGAGAGTTGCGGTGGTCAGCACCAGCGGATACTGCGGATACTTCAGGCGCAGGGCGCGCACCAGCGGCGCGGCCGCCGACATTTCCCCCAAGCTCACCGCATGCAGCCAAATGCTCGGCGCGCAATTCAGCCGGCGCCCCCATCCGAAGCGCTCGCCCAAGGCTTGCCAATGACGCGCGGTCGCGCAAACCGCGCCACACCACCGCCGCAAAGGCGAACGGCACCGCGCAGTAAATGAGCAGACTGTATAGGCGCAGGCTGTACAGGCGGCGCATCATGCCGCTTCGCGGCCGGCGACGGCACGATATCCCGCCATGAACCACTGCCAGTCCCGAGCCGAGTATCGACCGCGCGGCAGTCCGCGCGATATTTTCGCGAGCGAGCGCCGCAGGCGCGCCAAGTTGCGCGCGGCCCAAGTGCTGTGCGTTCCCACCCCGCGCCCCCCGCCCGCGCCGTCCGGCGCGCGCAGACGGCCGCGATCGAAATCGATCACGCTGACGGCGCCGCCGGCCTCGAGCAATATATTGTGCGCATTCAGATCCGCATGATCGACGCCCGCCTGATGCAGCCGCGCGACCGCCGTGCCGACGGCGCGCCACGCCGATTCGGCCAGCACCCCGGCCGCGAGCGCCGAGCTCAAGGGCTGCGCATCCACGATCCGCTCCGTGATCAAATCGCAGCGGTAGGAAAGGCCCGCGCGTTGATAGCGGGCCGCCACCGGCCTCGGCACGGGCAAGCCACGCCGCCGCAGGAGGTCGAGCAGCCGCCACTCGGCGAAGGCCCGCACCCTGCTCTCGCCCGCCCACACATAGCGATCCGCGCGACAATCGCGCGATGAAGCCGCCGCGGCGGTAATGGCGCAACACCCATTGACGCGCGCCGGACGCGATGAACCACGCCGATCCGCGGCCCGCGGTCACCGTCTTGCAGTTCACCGCGCGCGCGCCAGAACTGCGGATCGAACAACGATTCCGCGGCGTCCGGCGGCAGATTGCCAAGGCAGGCCGGATCAGACAGCATGGCGCCTGTTGCGGTGGCTATGCGTCGGCCATTTTTCTCTGTTTCACTTATACGATGACCCTCAATTTCAAATCACCGCCGCAGCATGTCTGCCTGCTGCGTCTGTCGGCTATCGGCGATACCTGCCATGCGGCGGCGGCCCTTCGAGCCTTGCAAGCGGCGTGGCCGCAAACCCGGTTCACCTGGATCATCGGCAAACTCGAAGCCAAGCTGATGGCGGCCGTTCTCCCTGAAATCGAGTTTATCACCTTCGATAAAGGCGCAATGATCCGGGAATTACGCCGCTTGCGCACGAGCTTGCGCGGGCGGCGCTTCGACCTGCTGCTCGACCTGCAATTGTCGTTTCGCGCCAGCCTGGTCAGCACCTTGATCGCGGCCCCGATCAAGCTCGGCTTCGATCGCGCGCGTGCGCGCGAGCTGCAATGGTGGTTCACCAACGCGCGCATCGCGCCCGCGGCTCACGGAGCATGTGCTGGACTCGTTCATGGGATTCGTGCGCGCCTGCGGCATCGAACCCGCGCCGCCCTTCTGGAACCTCGCGCTGCCCCGGGACGCGCTCGAGTACGCCCACGGCATCGTCAGCGACGCGCGGCCCACGCTGCTGATCAGCCCCTGCTCCAGCCACACGGCGCGCAATTGGCTGGCCGAGCGCTATGCCGCCGTCGCCGATTACGCCGCCGACGCCCACGGGATGCGGGTGGTGCTGGTCGGAGGCCGCAGCTCCCTCGAGGCTGACATGGGCGCGGCCATCGCCGCCGCGGCACGCGCCGCCGCTCATCAATCAAATCGGCAAGGACACTCTGCCGCAGCTCCTCGGGCTGCTGTCGAAAAGCACGGCGCTCTTGTCGCCGGACTCGGGGCCCGCGCACATGGCGACCATGGTGGCGCTGCCGGTGATCGGCCTGTACGCCGCCACCAATCCGGCGCGCGCCGGACCCTACTACAGCCGGCAATGGTGCGTCGACAAGTACGACGCGGCCGCGCAAAAATACTTCGGCAAACCCGCGGCGCAAATTCCCTGGACCACCAAGATCGAGCGCCGCGGCGTCATGGACCTGATCAGCGTGGGCGATGTGACCGCCAAGCTCGACGCGCTGATGGCCGCGCGGCGCTAAAATGCGCGCATGAACGAAATCAAGGTCCCCATCTCCCCCGGCGAACTGCTCGACAAAATCACCATCCTGCGCATCAAGTCGGAGCGGATGAGCGACCCCGCGAAGGTGTCCAACGTGCGTCTCGAACTGCGCGCGCTCGAGGAGACCTGGGGCGCCTCGGCCTATGCAAAAATCGACATCGAAGCCGAGGTGAGCGCGCTGCTGCGCGTCAACGAGCGCCTGTGGGTGATCGAAGACGACATCCGCGACAAGGAACGCGCGCAGGCCTTCGACGCGGAATTCATCCGCCTGGCGCGCGCCGTCTACTTCGAGAACGACGAACGCGCCGCCATCAAGCGGCGCATCAACACCACGCTCGGCTCGAGCATCGTCGAAGAGAAATCCTACTCGCGAGTACAAAAGCTAGGCGCGCGCTTCGGCGCTTTAGCGTGTATTCCGCCCCGCAGTAGGGGCACTTCGCCCAGCCGCGTGCCCTCGATCGCCAAATAGACCTTGGGATGCGAATTCCACAGGAACATGCCCGGCATGGGGCATGACAGAGGCAAATCCGCCTCGGTCACGTTGTACTGATGCAGCGCATTCGGCTGAATCAATTGATGCTTCGAATCGTCTTGTACCATCGCCGGCATTGTCATCACTCCGCTTGTCGTCGCTTCACTCATCATCGTGTCTCGCTCGCGCCTGTCCCGTGCTCGAAAGTATCGCGCCAAATCTCCACCACTCGGGCGCGCGTCCCGGCGTAAGGAGCCGCCTCCACCACCCGCTCCCCCTGGCCTTCCAGCGAGATGTGATGCAGCACCGTGCGATAGCCGATGTAGGCCTCCGTCAACCACTGCGCCGTCGCCGGCGTCGAGCACGCCCACCGCGGCCAAGCCCTCGAGCTGGCGAATATTGTCCGTGTAGGTCAACAGTTCCGGATGCCCGTCCGCCGCGGCCAATACCCAGTATTGTACGAGAAACTCGATGTCGGCGATGCCGCCCGCATCCTGCTTGATGTCGAACTGCCCCGCGCCGGCCTTGGACAGCTCGCGCCGCATGCGCATGCGCATCTCCACCACGTCGGTGCGCAGGGTGTCGCGATGCACGGCGGCCGCAGAGCATGCGGCGCCGGGCCGCCTCGAAGGCCGCGCGCAGAGTTCGCGTCCCCGGCCACGGGCCGCGCGCGCAGCAGCGCCTGGTGCTCCCAGGTCCACGCATCCTGGCGCTGGTAGCGCTCGAAGGCATCGATGCCCGTCATGAGGAAGCCGCCCTTGCCGTTCGGCCGCAGGCGCATGTCCACCTCGTAGAGGCGGCCGGCCGCCGAATGCATGGTCAGCAGATGCACGATGCGCTGGCCCAGCCGCAGGAAGAAGATGCCGTTGTCGAGCGGCCGCTCGCCCTGGGTGTGCTGAATTTCGCCGCTCGAATCGTGCAGAAAGACCAGATCCAGATCCGAGCCATAGCCCAGTTCCAGGCCGCCCAGCTTGCCGTAGCCCGCGACGGCAATCGCGCACCTCGCGCAGCGTTCGCCTCTCGATCTCCGCAGTACGGGACGCCGTAAATGTCGAGTCATCTGCTGCCAGGCCAGATCCATGCAGCATTGCACGATCAGCTCGGCGATATCGGTCAGCCGGTCGCTCACCTTCATCAGCGGCAGCCGCCCGGTCAGGTCGGCGAGCGCCACCGTGAACACGGCCACCTTCTGGAACTGCCGCAGCGCCTCCACCTGCCGCTCCGGATCGTCGGCGGGCAGCCGCTCGGTGCGCGCCGCCAGTTCCAGCACGAAGCTGCTGCGCGCGACGGCAGTTCATCGAAGGCCTTGGCATCGATCAGCTCATCCAGCAGCAGCGGAAAGTCGGCGATCTGCCGCGACAGAAAGCCGCTGATGGCGCAGACCTCGATCAAGCGATCGAGCGCCGCCGGCTGCTCCTTGAGCAGCGCGAAATACGAGGAGCGCGTGCCGATGGCCTCCAGCACGCGCAGCACCCGCTGCACCACGCTCGGCCGGCGACGGGCGCTGCGCCGCCGCCTTCAGCAAGCGGTCGAGAATGACGTGCAGGCGCCGCCGTCCCGCCTCATCCAGCCGCCGATAGGACGCCGCCTGCCGATAGGCCTCCAAGGTCGCCGCGACCGCCGCGATCTCGGCGCGGCGGAAAGCCGCCGCGCTCGAGTTCCTCGCTCGATATTCGCCTCGTCGGAGGCCAGCCAGCTCGCGCCCGTTTCCTCGTTGCGATGCTGCGCATCCGCACCGCGTTGCGCGTCCCCGCGCCGCCCTGCGAGGCGCCGGATAGCAACGCATCGAATTGCCGCGCCACCTGATCGCGTGCGGCGTCGATGCGCGCGGCGGCCGGCGGCCCAATCCGGCAACGCCCATGATCACGCTCAGGCGGGTGCGATCGATGTCGCGCGGCGGGCAGCGAGTGACGTCTGCTCGTCGCGAATCAGCTGCACGCCGTTCTCCGCCTTGCGCAGCACCAGGTAGGCGTCGGTCAATTCCGCGATGTCGGCCGCCGACATGCAGCTTCGAGCCCGCCAGCAGCGGCAGCACATCGAGCAAGGAGGCGTTCTGCAGCCGCCGGTCGCTGCCGCCGCGCACCAGCTGCATGGGATTGCACGATGAACTCGATCTCGCGGATTCCGCCCCGGCCGAGCTTCAAATGCTGATCGAGCTCGCGCCGCGACACCTCGCGCGCGATCAGCGCCTTCATGTCGCGCAGCGACTCGATCACGCCGAAGTCGAGATAGCGCCGGTACACGAAGGGCCGCACGAACTCCTGCAGTTGCCGCCGCGTAAGGCCTCGGCGCCGACGATGGGCCGCGCCTTGATCCAGGCATAGCGCTCCCAATCGCGGCCGTGTTCCTGCAGGTAGTCCTCGAGCGAGGCGAGGCTCACCACCAAGGGGCCGCTGTCGCCGAACGGCCGCAGGCGCATGTCCACGCGGAACACGAAGCCGTCCTCGGTCCTCGCATCGAGCAGCCGAATCAGTTCGCGCCCGAGGCGGTTGAAATACTCCTCGTTCTCGATCTCGCGCGGCCCGTCGGTTTGCCCCGCCTGGGAGAACAGGAACACCAGGTCGATGTCCGAGGAGAAGTTCAACTCGCGGCCGCCGAGCTTGCCCATGCCGAGCACGATCAGCGGCACCTCATTGGCCGAAGAATCGCGCGGCACGCCGAAAACGGCCTGCAGATGCAGCCGCGCGGCGGCCGCCGCCGCACGAATACAGCGCATCCGCCAAATCCGACAAGGCATGCAAGGTCTCCCTGACCCCCGCGCGCCCGGCGATTTCGCGCCACCCGATGCGCAGCATTTCGCGGCGCCGCCACTCGCGCAGGATGCGCTGCGCCTCGGCGGCGGTCGGCGCCGCCGAGCCGCCCGGGATTCATAATCGGCGCTGGCGCGCGCGCGCCGCGTCCGGCGCCTCGTGCCGGCCGAACCACTCGAGCGCCTGCGGATCCTGAATCAATACCGAGCCGATGAACTCACTGCCGGCCGCAACCCTCGGCAGCTCGGCGCGCAACTCCTCCGAAAGAGCCGCGTAGGCGTCGAGAAACCCCGGCTGCGAGCCGGCACGCTCCCACCAACGGGCCAGCGGCTCGCGCAATAGTTCCGGCACGGTCTCGAAACGCAATTCCCACCCATGGGCCAGCCTACCAATGGACGATCTTACCGCGCGCAGCGGCAGGCACGCCCCCTATCAGGGCGCCCAATCGCAATTCACCATCCACGGAGTGCCGAACTTGTCGACCAGCATGCCGAAACGCGCGGCAAAGAAAGTCTGCCGGAACGGCATGATGACCGTGCCGCTCTCGGCCAGCGATTCGAAATGTGCGCTCCGCCCGCGACAGATCGGGGATCTGGATCGATACCGAAAATCCCTGCGGCTTGTGATAGCGTCCGGGCGGAGCGTCGGACGCCATCAGCACGACATCCCCCACGGCCAGTCGGGCGTGAAGTATCTTGCTGCGCCATTCGGCAGGCACCTGTTGCTCCGCGGGCGTGCCCGCGTGCGTCACCATCTCCTCGATCCGGCCGCCGAAGCACTTCTCGTAGAACCGCAACGCCACCTCGCAGTCGCCGTCGAAATACAGGTAAGGCAGTAGTTGCATGGTGTGCTCCTTGAAGGGATACGAGTAAGACGAGCGAGGAGCGCTCGAAGCGACAGAAACCCAGAAAATAGATTCCGCCGCGAGGCCGCCTGGCGGATCGCCGTCACGCCTAGCGAATCGCCGTCACGAAGAGCCTGGGGAACGGCAGCAGTACCGAGCCATCGGCCAGCGCCGGATAGGCCCGCGCCACGGCGGCCGTGTAACGCCTCGAGATACGCCGCGCGCCAAGCCGGGTCGAGGGGCTCGAGGAAGGGCCTCAGGCCGCTGCCCTTGAACCATTCCACGATCCCGGCGGCGCCGTCCCGCATCGGGTGATAGTAGGTGGTCCGCCAGACATCCACTCGGGCGCACAGAGAGCGCAGCACCCCGTAGTACCAACTCGCCTCCTCGACGGGCGAGCGCGCCCCCCGAGGCGAGCCGGGACACGAGCGCCGGCAACAACCCGGCGTGATCCGGGATCCATTGCAACACGGCATTCACCAGGATCACGTCGAACGGGCCGGGATCGTCCCATGCTTCAATGCCCGCGACCGCGAATCGCAACTCCATTATCGACCAACTCCTGCAATCAAATGTTGAAACTGGTTCTCCATCTCGTGCTCTTCGAAAGGATAGTGATGGTCTATCCACCAGACCATCAAGGTCATGACTGTGCCGGCCAACTGTTGCGCAAGAAGCACCGCCGGTATGGTGGCCGCCATCGATCCACCACCACGGACGGCCAATACCCGCTGTTCGAATACCTCGGCAATGTTGTTATGCCAAATCTTCATGATGAATTCGGTTTTGCGCGCTTGGGCCAATGAGTCAAAAAGCGGCTTCATTTGCCGCACGTGGGAGAAAAGCCGCTGTATTGGAAAGTAGTAGCGCCCCAGCGGCTCATCCCAGGCGAGCTGCTCGCCGAATGCGCGACCGAATACCACCGTGTGGCGGATGAAAAGCTCGTCCTTGTCCTGGAAATGAGCATAGAACGTGGAGCGCCCGACATCGGCTCGCTCGCAGATCTCCTGCACACTAATGTCGTCAAAGCCCTTCTCGTGCATGAGCGTGATCAGCGCAGAGGCGAGTTCGCTGCGCGTGCGCACGGCGCGCGCATCGTCGGACGCTCCAGGAATTGGAATGAGATTCGGCACAGTGGACCCCTCGGTGTCTTGGAACTCCTCGCCTGCGCTGACGAGGACTCAAGCCTCGCATATAGTTGCAAGCCTTGCACATTGGGAGGTTCAGTTGCGACACGAGAAGGCATACGGCGCGATATTGCTCTCCGGGTCTGCGGTGCTGCTTGTGATGGGCTTAATGCACCCTAGTGCCATTCCCTGGGGCGACGATACAGCGCTCGCTCGGCTCGCAGTAATCGACGCTTTTGCACACAGCCTCGCCATCCTAGGCACATGGCTCGTGCTGCTGGGGCTGGTAGGTCTGTCGCGAATGCTGGGAATGGAGCGCGTCACGGTGATCGCGGCGCTGGCCGCTTTTGCACTGGCTAGTGTGGCCGTAGTGGTAGCGGCTGCACTCGATGGCTTCGTGGTACCCAAACTCGCGCAACAATGGACGGCGGCCGGCAATGCCGCAGGCGGCGATATAAAGCTGATTATCCGGTTTTGCGTGCTTACGGCGAGCTCTCTCACGCGCATCTATCTGTTGCTGGGGGCCGTCGCGGTATCGCTCTGGTCGTGGGTGATATACCGCGACCGACTAAGTGATGGGTTGCCTTGGGTAGGTGCCGTGGTCTGTATTGCCGGCGTTGCAATGCTGATGGGCGGATCCGCATACACAAGTGCGCATGAAGTTCTCGCGTTGGTTGCCGGTCAAACAGTTTGGATGCTTCTTGTGGCATCACTGATGATTCGCAAGGAACTCACGACCTAGCAAATCGATCGGACAACGCTCTCACTCCGGCTCCGGCGCAGTGGGCACCACCCGGCGCGCTTTCTCCTTGGTCTCTCGAAACTTGCTCTGGTACGGTTTTCAACGCAAAGTCGATGCGGGGTCGTTTCCGTGATGCGCAACTGCGGAGTTTAGCCATGTCCAAGCCAGCAATGATCAGCAGGACCGCCTCGTGCCACTGTGGGCAGGTCGAACTCAGGGCCACAGGGGATCCCATCGTCACCAGCATGTGCTACTGCGACGACTGCGAAGCAGGGGCTCGTCACATCGAGGCGTTACCGGATTCGCGCCCGGTTCGCAATCCCGATGGCGGAACCTCGTATATCCTCTACCGGAAGGACCGCATCAGCTGCTCCAAAGGCGCGCCGCTCCTCAGGTCATTCAAGCTCGTGGAAAAGTCTGCAGCAAACCGGATGGTGGCAAGTTGCTGCAACTCGGCCATGTTCATGAACTTTGATGATGGCCGCCATTGGGTGTCCGCCTACCGAGCACAGTTCCAAGGCGAGCTGCCGCAAGTACAGATGCGAATCTGCACGAAGTTTGCGGCGCAGAAGGCAACACTACCGCCCGACATTCCCAGTTATTCAGGTTACCCCTTGCGGCTTTTGGCCAAGCTCATCGCCGCCTGGGTGCCCATGCTGCTGCGGCGCTGAATTCAGCAGCGGTTCGGGCATTCCGAGACCGAGCGTGGAGAACACAGGTGGATGCATTAACGCTGTTCGGCCTATTTGCAGTGACGGCGATGTTGGTGACGTATGCGCTCGAAAGCCGGAGCCATTGGTTCATCCTCGCATTCGCTGCCGCATGTGTGCTTGGATCAATTTACGGCTTTCTACAAGGCGCCTGGCCCTTCGGGCTGGTAGAGGCCATCTGGGCGATCGTCGCCACGCGTCGTTGGTATCTGAGAAAGCAAAAATGAGAGGCGGGCTTTCCGGCATCCTACTTTTGTATCAAGGCGTTCTCGGAGACGCACTCGAATTCACATTGCGAAAGCTCCGGCGGCGTGTTCGCGACGAAGGGCCCCTCGAGCAATTTCTTGAGCCTCTCAAATGCGCTTGCCATTTCCACTCCTTCCTAGCGCAATGCAGCTTTGATCGATGATTCACCATACTACTTCCCCGCCGCAGCCGCACTTCGCTCTTGTACGGGGCAGACCGTGGAAAATACGTAGCGCTGTCGATCGTTCAGTGCAAGGCGCGATTCAACACCAACGCAAGGCGCACTCCCGCCTTGCTCAACTGTTCCCGCGTGATCCTGGTCGCGTCGGCGATATACGCCGCGGACAGCGTGTAGTGATTGGGGCCATCGGCTGCGGGCAGCAGACCGTAAGAGTGATGTTTGGCAACCTCGAAGGACTCGCGGGCCCAACCGGCGGCGCTGCCGGCCGCCCACTGCGTACGCTGCGCGTCCGTCATATCCGCGATCAATTGCCCTGCGATGGCCGCCGGACCGCTGCCGAGGCGCGCCACAAACTCCGTGTCCCAGTCGTGGTGAAGGGTGTTCGGCGAAATGCCGGCGGCGGTCGCGATTTTCAGATTGCCGCCGCGGTCATGATCGTCGCCGGCATGCAGCGGCTGGTGCACGTCACCGACGAAGTGCAGGAGAAACTGCAGCGCGAGTCGTCTCTCCGGATCGCCGGTCGCCGGGCTCGCGAGCTCCGCCGTGAATTCATCGATCTTGTCGACGATGCAGTCATCGGCAGGCCCCAGGGACGCGGGAGTTTCCTTGGGCAAGGCGGGTCGCCCATGACAAGCGGATTGCAGATCCGGACCGTCGAGTTCCAGATCCACGAAATGCCAGTTGCGGGTTTGATTGTAGTGCAGCTTGGTCGCGCCGCGATCGGAGTCGCGGAATTTGTCCGCCCAAGTCGCTTCCTGATCTATGTGCGTGTTCGGCGTGAGCCGGGTCGTATCCCCGGCGAGAATGGCGTTCACCTTGGCGCGCACCGCCGGTTCGAGATAGTGATTCGCGATCAGGCCGATCACCTCGTGGCCCTCATCCCCCCACCCATAGGCGGGGGCGGCGATGCAGGGGATCAGCGCACAAGCCATGGCGAACACCGTGGCCTTCATCGCATCACTCGGCAAGCTTGAACGACTCCAATTCCCCGGTGTACCTCTCGTTACGCACGCCGCCGCTGCCGTAGTATTCCTCCACGGACTTCACCCAGCGCTTGACCTCCGGCACATACCAAAAAGCCTTGTACGTTCTGCCCGATACGGTCTTGTCGGTGGTCTTCTGCGTCTGAGTCACCATGGAGACCCCGTCGGCATTCGACTGGGCGCCTTGAACCACGGTTTGAGTCGGCTCTAGTTCGGCGGTCCAACGCCCTTCGGCTTCGATCTTCCAGGCATTGAATTTTCCCGCGGGCACTTCGATGGATTCATAGCCGACTACGGTGTATTTGTTGTTCCATTCCTCCGACTTGTGCGCCTTGTTCGGGTGCTGCTCGGTGTAATGAACCTCCCACGCCTTGCCGGCGGTGAGCGGAAACGCGAGAGGCCTGTTGATGACCGTCTCCTTGCCGTCGATGTCGCGCACCCGGCTCCAGTCGCTGCCCGCGAAGAGCTCCTTTTCAGGCTGAGTGGAGCCGCTGGGCTTGACCGTGTAATAAATCGACGAAGACGTCACCCGCGACACCGTGGTTTCGTCGCGGGTTTGGTTCCACCCGGACGGACCCTTCTCCGTGGTCATTTTGTAAGTCCAGGTATCGCCGGCCTTGACCGTCGGCGCGTTGACACCGTCCGCCCACACCGACACGGGAGCACTCATCAAGAGCGCCGCTAAATGGAGTTTTTGTAGCACGGGTTCCTCCCTGAATGGCGCCGCCATCTTGGGGGAGAACCGGCCCCGGAGGCAACCCCCAAAGCCTCTAGCCAACCCCGGGGGCAACTCCCCCACGTGCGCCCTGCCGGGCGCACAAAAAAAGAGCGGGCCGAAGCCCGCTCTCTCTTGACTGAACCCAGCCACCACAGCCGAACGGCCGCGGCGATTGGAATTACATGTCCATGCCGCCCATGCCACCCATGCCGCCGCCCGGGGCGCCATGTGCATGCTCATCTTCCTTCGGCGACTCCGCGATCATGACTTCCGTCGTGAGCAACAGACCCGAAACCGAAGCGGCGTTCTGCAGAGCCAGACGCGTCACCTTGGTGGGATCCAGGATGCCCATTTCGATCATATCGCCGTACTCGCCCGTGGCCGCGTTGTAGCCGAACGTGCCCTTGCCCTCGCGGACTCGGTTCAGAACGACCGCGGCGTCTTCGCCGGCGTTGCTCACGATCTGGCGCAGCGGCTCTTCGATCGCGCGGGCCAGGATCTTGATGCCCGTGGTCTGGTCTTCGTTCTTGCCGACCAGCTTCTCGATGGCCTTCAGCGCACGCACCAGAGCGACACCGCCGCCCGGGACCACGCCTTCTTCGACGGCCGCACGGGTTGCGTGCAGTGCGTCCTCGACGCGGGCCTTCTTTTCCTTCATTTCGATTTCGGTGGCGGCACCGACCTTGATCACGGCCACGCCGCCGGAGAGCTTGGCAACGCGCTCCTGCAGCTTTTCCTTGTCGTAGTCGGAAGTCGCTTCCTCGATCTGCTGGCGGATGCTCTCGACGCGGCCCTTGATGTCCGCAGGCCTTGCCGGCGCCGTCGATGATGGTGGTGTTCTCTTTCTCCACCAGGATCTTCTTCGCTTCGCCCAGGTCGTTCAGCGTCGCCTTCTCGAGCGACAGGCCGACTTCATCGGAGATGACCGTGCCGCCGGTGAGGATCGCGATGTCCTGCAGCATGGCCTTGCGGCGATCGCCGAAGCCCGGCGCCTTGACGGCGGCGACCTTGACGATGCCGCGAATCGTGTTGACGACCAACGTCGCCAGCGCTTCGCCTTCCACATCTTCGGCGACGATCAGCAGCTGACGGCCGCCCTTCGCAATCGCTTCCAGCAGCGGGAGCAGCTCGCGAATGTTGGAGATCTTCTTGTCGACCAGCAGGATCAGCGGCTTGTCGAGCTCGGCGCTCTGGCCCTGCTGGTTGTTGATGAAGTACGGCGACAGATAGCCGCGGTCGAACTGCATGCCTTCGACCACTTCGAGCTCGTTGTCGAGGCCCGAGCCTTCTTCGACCGTGATCACGCCTTCCTTGCCGACCTTCGCCATCGCATCCGCAATCGTCTTGCCGATGCTCTCGTCGGAGTTCGCGGAGATCGTGCCGACCTGCGCAATCGCCTTCGGGTCCTTGCAGGGCTTGGAGAGCTTCTTCAGCTCTTCGGTGGCCGCAATGACCGCCTGGTCGATGCCGCGCTTCAGGTCCATCGGGTTGATGCCCGCGGCAACGGCCTTCAGGCCCTCGCGGATGATGGCTTGTGCGAGAACGGTGGCGGTGGTGGTGCCGTCGCCGGCTTCGTCGGAGGTGTTGGAAGCGACTTCCTTCACCATCTGCGCGCCCATGTTCTCGAACTTGTCCTTGAGCTCGATTTCCTTCGCGACCGAGACGCCGTCCTTGGTGACGGTGGGGGCGCCGAAGCTCTTGTCGAGCACGGCATTGCGGCCCTTGGGACCCAGCGTGACTTTCACGGCATTCGCCAGAATATTCACACCCTTGAACATGCGTTGCCGAGCGTCGTCGCTGAAGCGTACGTCTTTAGCTGCCATTTGCTGATACCTCTAATTAAATTTGATTTGCGGTAAGTGAAATTGGAGCGGTTGGGCTTGGGGCCTTACTTGCCTTCGACCACGGCCATGATGTCTTCTTCGCGCATGACAACCAGCTCATCGCCATCCATCTTCACTTCGGTGCCGCTGTACTTGCCGAAGAGAATCTTGTCGCCGACCTTGACGTCCAGCGGGCGAATCTCGCCGTTCTCCAAAATCTTGCCCTTGCCGACGGCGACCACTTTTCCGAAAATCGGCTTCTCAGTCGCCGTATCCGGGAATCACGATGCCACCGGGCGACTTGCGCTCTTCCTCTTCTCGTTTCACGATCACGCGGTCATGAAGGGGACGAATCTTCATAAGACAAGACTCCTAATGCTTGAAATTCGGGGTTTGTTGCGAGGCAGAGGGTTATTAGCACTCTCCACCTGTGGCTGCTAATCATAGCGGCGAATTCACCCGATTCAAGGCCCGAGGCGCGTTATTTTTTGCTGTATCGCAGCAATCCCGCCCACCACCAAGGCCCACCCGCCCGCCGCCCATGTACGTTACAGCCTGCGATTACGCTAGAGTGCATCCCATGAGAATGCCTATCCTGGTTCGTTTGACCGCCTGTCTCGCCCTGCTTGGGCTCGCCGGTTTCGCCGGCGCCAAACCCTGGTGGATGCGCGGCGTTGAATCCAACGAAACGGACTTTCTGCCTCCCGATGTCGCGTTTCGCGTCAGCGCCCGGGCCGACGGCAATGTCGTGCGGGTCCGTTGGGTCATTGCCGACGGATACTACTTGTATCGCCAAAGAATCGACATCAAGGCCGAAAGCCCGGATCTGGTCATCGCCGCGCCGCTGCTGCCCAAGGGCACGCTCAAGACCGATCCCTATCTCGGCACCCAGGAAATCTATCACCAGCAAGTCGAAGCCGCCGTGGCCTATACCCGCTATCGACGGCGGCGCCCATCCCCTGCAGATCAAAGTGACCTATCAGGGCTGCGCCGAAGCCGGCCTGTGCTACCCCCCCATCACCAAGGTGCTCTTCCCCGAGCGTGCCGCCGCCCCTGCGGCACCGCCCCCGCATCCCTGGGAAGGCGTGGCCATTCTCGCCGGCGGCGTCGCCTTTCTCCTGGCAGGATTGCTGCTACGCAAGGGACGCAAACTCGACCTTCCCGCGGCATGAACGCGACAGGCGCTGCGCATCGCCGCCGCCGCCCTGCTGGTGGTGCTCGGCATTTGGGCGGGAGCATGGGTCCATTCGACCCGGGGTACCGCCAACCGCCGTCCCGGGGTTGCGGTGCCGGCAGGACAAGCCAGCCCCCCCAGTCCCGGTGATCTCGCGCAGGCGCCCGAGGATGCGGGTCAGCAGAACGCGCTGCCGCTGCCGAAGATTCCCGACCGGCTGCCGCAGTTCTCCCTGCAGGACCGCGCGGGCAAGATCACCCCCATCTCGGCTTTCGCCGGCAAATCCCTGGTCATCAACTTCTGGGCCACCTGGTGCGCGCCCTGCCGCAGCGAAATACCGCTGCTCGAAACCCTGCACGCCGAATGGGCCGGCCGCGAGGTGAGCGTGGTCGGCATCGCCGTCGACCACCGCGACCAGGTGCTGGAATTCGCGGACCGCTACAAAATCGGCTATCCCTTGCTCATCGGCGAACAAGACGCCCTGGACGCGGCCACCGCCCTCGGCGTCGAAACTCCCGTATTCCCCTTCACGGTGTTCACCGACCGTCGCGGCGAGGTGGTGGCCCTGTTCGTCGGCGAATTGCACCGGCCGCAGGCCGAACTCATCCTCTCGGAGGTGCAAAATCTGAATAAAGGCCTCGAACAGCTCCCGGCCGCCCGGCAAGCCATTACCGAAGGCTTGCGCAGCCTGCAAGCCAAACAGCCGGGATGAGCGCAGGGATGGGCTCAGCGGCCCGTCAAATCGGCCCTGAACCCGCTTTCCGGCGACGTTCGCCGCCGAAGCTTGCCATTTCACCTCAATTTCTGGTTATTATCGCGGACCTTTGCAACGCGACGGCGCTGGACTTATCGCTAGATGGCTCGAATTCTGCTGCTAAATGGTCCGAACTTGAATCTTCTCGGCACGCGCGAGCCGCAGATTTACGGCTCGGCCAGCCTGCACGACATCGAGGCCAAGCTCGAGGCACTGGCCCGCGCGCGCGGCCATTCATTGGTCGCCTTCCAGAGCAATGCAGAGCATGAGCTGATCGCCAAGATTCAGGCGGCGAAGCGCGACGGTGTGGCGATGGTCATCATCAATCCCGCGCGCTTACTCGCATACCAGCATCGCCCTGCGCGATGCCTTTCTCGCGGTCGAGCTGCCCTTCATCGAAGTTCACCTGAGCAACGTGTTCGCGCGCGAGACTTTTCGGCAGCATTCCTATTTGTCCGACATCGCGGTCGGCTGCATCGTCGGATTGGGACCCATCGGCTACGAGCTGGCGCTCGAGGCCGCATGCGCCCGCCTGATCAACACCTAACAGCAAAGATTCTTCAAGGGGATCGCGGATGGATATTCGCAAGGTAAAGAAACTGATCGAGCTGCTGGAGGAATCCGGCATCTCGGAACTCGAGATTTCCGAGGGCGAGGAATCGGTGCGCATCAGCCGCCATCCGCGGGTGGCCATGCAGGCCCCGATGGCGATGGCAAGCCCGATGGTGCAAGCCGCGCCGCCCCCGGCTGCGGCCACGCCGGCCACCGCGGCCGGCGAGCACAAGCCGCGCAACGACGACTACACGGTCACCTCGCCCATGGTGGGCACCTACTACTCCGCCGCCTCCCCGGGCGCCAAGTCCTTCGTCGAGATCGGCAGCGAAATCAAAGTCGGCCAGATTCTGTGCATCATCGAAGCGATGAAGATGATGAATCAAATAGAATCCGACAAGGCAGGCCGGGTCACCGCCATACTCGCCAAGAACGGCGAGCCGGTCGAGTTCGGCCAACCGCTGTTCATCATCGAATAACCGAGATGATCGAAAAAGTCGTCATCGCTAATCGCGGCGAGATCGCTCTTCGCATCCTGCGCGCCTGCCGCGAGCTCGGCATCAAGACCGTCGCCGTGCACTCGACCGCCGATTTCAATACCAAACACGTGCTGCTGGCGGACGAGACCGTCTGCATCGGGCCGCCGCAATCGGCGCTGTCGTACCTGAACATGCCCGCCATCATCAGCGCGGCCGAAGTCACCGACTCGGTCGCCATTCATCCGGGCTACGGCTTCCTGTCGGAGAACGCCGACTTCGCCGAACGCGTCGAGAAGAGCGGCTTCATCTTCGTCGGACCCCGCGCGGAAACCATCCGCCTGATGGGCGACAAGGTCTCCGCCATCAAGGTCATGAAGTCCTCGGGCGTGCCCTGCGTGCCCGGCTCGGACGGCCCGCTGGGCAACGACGTCGATGAGAATTTCCGCATCGCCAAGGACATCGGCTATCCGGTGATCATCAAGGCCTCGGGCGGCGGCGGCGGCCGCGGCATGCGCGTGGTGCACACCGACGCATCGCTGCTGAACGCCATCAGCGTCACCCAGTCCGAGGCGCTCGCCGCCTTCGGCAACCCGCAGGTCTACATGGAGAAGTTTCTCGAGAAGCCGCGGCACATCGAATTCCAGGTGCTCGCCGACAACTACGGCAACGTGGTGCACCTGGGCGAGCGCGACTGCTCCATGCAGCGCCGCCACCAGAAGGTGATCGAAGAAGCGCCCGCGCCCGGTCTGACGGCCAAGCAGCGCAAGACCATGGGCGAGCGCTGCGCCAGGGCGTGCCGCGAAGTCGGCTACCGCAACGCCGGCACGCTCGAGTTCCTGTATCAGGACAACGAGTTCTACTTCATCGAGATGAACACGCGCGTGCAGGTCGAGCATCCGGTGACCGAGCTGGTGACCGGCATCGACATCGTCAAGGCGCAGCTGCTCATCGCCGCCGGCGAGCCGCTGCCCTACGGCCAGAACGACATCCAGATCCGCGGCCACGCGGTCGAATGCCGCATCAACGCCGAAGACCCCAAGACCTTCGTGCCCTCGCCGGGCCCGATCCGTCTCTGGCACTCGCCCGGCGGCCCGGGCATCCGCGTCGACAGCCACGTCTACACCGGCTACAACGTGCCGCCGTTCTACGACTCCATGATCGGCAAGGTCATTGCCTACGGCGACACGCGCGATACGGCCATCGCGCGCATGCGCAACGCGCTGGCGGAGATGGTGGTCGAAGGCATCAAGACCAATATTCCGCTGCATCAAGAGATTTTCAATCACTCCGCCTTTCGCCAGGGCGGCACCGACATCCACTATCTAGAGCGACGCCTGGGATTGAAGTGACATCCAAAGGGTGTTGCATCGATGACGTTCTATGAAATCGAATTTCCGCTCGCGGCCCTGAGCGTGGAATGCGGTCGAGGCGGCGCTTCTCGAGATCGGCGCGAGCTCCATCACCTTCGTCGACCGCGGCGATGAACCCGTGCTCGAGCCCAAGCCCGGCGAGATCAGATTGTGGAGCGACACGCTGGTGCGCGCCCTGTTCCAAGTCGCCCGACGCAGATCATCCGATGCGGCAGCCGTGGACGCCGCGCGCAATCTCGAGACGCTTGCCGCCGCGCTGGGTCCGCACATCACCCAGACCGCGCGCGTGCCGCGCCGTCGAGAACCAGGACTGGGAACGCGTCTGGCTCGCCGACTGGAAATCCATGCGCTTCGGCCGGCGGCTCTGGGTGTGCCCGACCGCCGCGGCGCCGCCGGACGATCCGCAGGCCGTGGTGGTGCGGCTCGACCCGGGCCTGGCCTTCGGCACCGGCACGCATCCCACCACGGCGCTGTGCCTGCAGATACTGGATTCATTGCCCATCTGCCGGCCGCAGCGTCATCGATTACGGCTGCGGCTCCGGCATCCTGGGGATTGCCGCGCTGAAACTCGGCGCGGCCCACGTGACGGCGGTCGATCTGGACCCCCAGGCGCTGCTCGCGACGCGCGACAACGCGATTCGCAACGGCGTCGCCTCGAGCATCGACGTGCAAGGCGTCGATGCGGCGGGCGCCGGCACGGCGGCCGCCGAGGCGACGCCGGACATTGCCTGGCTGCGCCGGCCTACTGCGTCATGGCCAATATTCTGGCGGGCCCATTGATCGAATTGGCGCCGAAACTCACGGCGGCCTGCGAGCCGGGAGGGTATTTGCTCCTGTCGGGACTGCTTGAAGACCCAGGCCTACGCGGTAAAAGCCGCCTACGCCGCGTGCTTTTGATATGGTGCAGGTCGTTGAGCGCGATGACTGGTGCTGCATCTACGCTCGGAGAGGCGCTTAAGTTGTTCACGCAGTGTTCAAAATGCGAGACCGTCTTCAAACTGTCGGCGGAGGTGCTGCGCGCCGCGGGCGGCCAGGTGCGCTGCGGAAAGTGCGGCGAAGTATTCAACGCCCTGGCGCGCCTCGCCGAAGATTCGACCGCTTTCAGCCGCCGGCGAATCGCCGCTCGACCTGGAAACGCGCGCCGACAGCATTCTGGAGACCGTGCGCCGCGCCGCAAGTCGCCCAGGAGGTGGCCAAGGACTACGAGGAATTCGCCCCCCCCGGAGTCGAGATCGCGCGGCTCGAAGACTCGACTGGACCGACGAGGATCAGACGCAGAACACCGGTGCGCAAGACGGCGACGCCGTGGACGCCGGAACGCTCGATGGAGTTCACGCTTCCCCCGGGAGAACTCGATCGGATTTTCATCGAATCCAAAAAGCGTGCATCCGCGCCGCCGTCCGCTCCGGTGCCTACGCCGGTGCAACGGGCTGCGCAGCCAAGGCCCGTCCCTACCTGAGTCGCTGCATCGAGTCCGAACCGCGCTGTCGAGACCGCCGCCGCATCCCGAGAGCGCGGCTGCCGAGAGCCCGTTCGCTCGCAGGCGGACCAGCGGCTTCGAAGTGCCGGAGGATGTGCGCCGCGACATGCTGGCGGAATTCGAGCAGCACATTCAGCCGGACGAGCCGGCCTGCTGCGCAACTCCGGGCGCCGCAACGCGCAGCGCCGAGCGCTGAGCCTGTGGCTCGGCGCCGCCATCGTCTCGGCGCTGCTGCTGGCGGCCCAGATCGTGCATCAGAATCGAGAATGGTTCGCCGCCCACGCGCACGGCCCCCTGGGTGCGGTCGTGCGCGCGCTGTATGGAGCGCTGGGCGCGCCGCTGCCCGCGCCCGCGAATCTTTCCGCCTATCAGCTGCGCCAATGGGGCGTTACGGGCGATCCGGATGCGAACGGCACCTTGCGAGTGCGCGCCAGCATCCTCAACACCGCGGCGCAATTGCAGCCCTACCCGCTGCTGCGCGTGACGCTCGCCGATCGCTTCGGCAAAAATATCGGCAGGCGCGACTTCGAGCCCGGCGAATATCTGGGCAAGCCGACCGCGAAGCTGCTCGCGCCCGGCGAGCGCGTCGATGCGACGTTGGACGATTTTGGATCCGGGCAAAAACGCCGAAGGGTTCGAAATCGACGTATGCCTGCGCGGCGCCGATCAAAGAGTTTCGTGCGCCAACGATGTTGCGCCGCAGGCCAAGCAATGACGCTGCCAAACAATGGACCGTCAAGATCGGCCCCTACGAGTTGCCGTCCAATCGTGCTGCTCGCGCCCATGGCCGGCGTTACCGATCGTCCCTTTCGCATTCTGTGCCGGCGGTTCGGCGCGGGACTTGCCGCCTCGGAAATGCTCAGCGCCGACGTGCGCCTGTGGGACACGCCGAAATCGCGCCGGCGCATGGACCATACCGGCGAGCCCAGCCCGCGCGTCGTGCAGATCGCCGGCTTCGATCCCTCGATGATGGCCGAGGCGGCGCGCCGCAATGTCGATGCCGGCGCGCAAATCATCGATATCAACATGGGCTGTCCCGCGAAAAAAGTCTGCAATCGGCTGGCAGGCTCGGCCCTGCTGCAGGATGAGGAGCTGGTTGCACGAATTTTGCACAGCGTGGTGCGGGCCGTCGAAGTGCCCGTCACGCTGAAAACGCGCACCGGCTGGGACCGCGACCACAAGAACGGCGTTCGCATCGCGCGAATCGCGGAAGACAACGGTATTCAAGCACTTGCGATCCACGGGCGCACGCGCGCCGATCATGTATCAGGGAAATGCCGAACACGAAACCGTGGCCGCCATCAAGGCCGCGATCAAGATTCCGGTGTTTGCGAACGGCGATATTGATTCTCCGCAACGCGCGCGGCAAATTCTTGAATCGACGGGATGCGACGGCATCATGATCGGCAGAGCGGCGCAGGGCCGGCCATGGATCTTCGACGAAGTCAATTTTTTCCTCGCGAAGGGTGAATCGCGCGCAACTCTGGCGCTGGAAAATGTCCGTGATATTATGCGCGCCCACCTCGAAGACCTGTACGCCTTCTACGGCGATGAGACAGGGGTTCGAGTGGCACGTAAACACTTGAGTTGGTATTTTCGGCAGCATCCCGGACAAGAAGCCTTGCGGAATCGTCTCGTGCAGATCGAGACGCCACAGGAGCAACTGTCGACGCTGCTGGAACATTACGACACGGGTGTGTGTCGCGCTGCGTAGGCGCGCATTCGGATAACAAAATGATCGACAGGGAATTCGGACTGGGCCATGGTCGCTAAAAAGAAATCGAAATCACGCAGAGACTCGTCGCCGGCCTTCAACGGCCGCGATCTGAAGGTCAACGGCAAGGGCGTGCCCCTGCGTTCGCAGGCCGAGGAGGCCTTGCAGTGCTATTTTGAGACGCTCAACGGCCACAAGCCCGCGCATCTGTACGACCTCGTGATGCGCGAAGTCGAAGAGCCGCTGTTCAAGGTCGTCATGGGCCACGTGCAGGGCAATCAGAGCCGTGCGGCGACGATTCTCGGCATCAATCGCGGCACCTTGCGCAAGAAACTCAAAGAGTTCGGCATCAACGAGTAGGACCGCCATTGCTCACGCCCGTCCGCCGCGCGTTACTCAGCGTCTCCGATAAGACCGGCATCGTCGAGTTCGCGCGCGAGCTGCGGGAACGCGGCATCGAGCTGCTGTCGACCGGCGGCACCGCCAAGCTCCTGGTGAGCCACGGCATCACGGTCAAGGAAGTGGCCGAGCACACCGGCTTCCCGGAAATCATGGGCGGCCGCGTCAAGACCCTGCATCCGAAGATTCACGGCGGCCTGCTGGGACGGCGCGGCCTCGATGAAGCGGTGATGCGCGCGCACGACATCGAGCCCATCGATTTGCTGGCCGTCAATCTCTATCCGTTCGCCGCCACGGTGGCGCGCGCCGACTGCAGCTACGAGGACGCGGTCGACAATATCGATATCGGCGGCCCGGCCATGGTGCGCGCCGCCGCGAAGAATCACGCCTCCGTCACCGTCGTCGTGGATCCGGGCGATTATCGCGCACTGCTCGATGAACTGGCCGCCAATCAGGGCGCCACGAATGTTGCCATGCGCCAGAAGCTCGCCGCCAAGGCCTTCGCGCACACGGCGCAATACGACGCCATGGTGTCCGCCTACTTCACCGGCGCCATCGGCGGCGGCAGCGCCGACGTTTCCCGACGACCTGAATCTGTCGTTTCGCAAGCACCTGGACTTGCGCTACGGCGAGAACCCGCATCAGCAGGCCGCGTTCTACACGGATCCGCGCGCCATCGGCGCCTCCGTGACCCAGGCCAGGCAGATTCAGGGCAAGGAACTCTCGTACAACAACATCGCGGACGCCGACACGGCGCTCGAATGCGTGCGGCAATTCGATACGGCGGGTTGCGTCATCGTCAAGCACGCCAATCCCTGCGGCGCCGCCCGGGCCGCCACCATCGCCGAAGCGTATGCGCTTGGCCTATCGCACCGATCCGACCTCCGCCTTCGGCGGCGTCATCGCCTTCAATCGCGAACTGGATGCGGCGACGGCGCGGGCCATCGTCGAGCGGCAATTCGTCGAAGTGATTCTCGCGCCCAGCGTCTCGGACGCGGCGCAGGCGCTGCTGGCGCGCAAGGACAATGTGCGCGTGCTGCAGGTCGGCGATCTGACCTTGCCGGTCACCCAGCTGCTCGAATACAAGAGCGTCGCCGGCGGCCTGCTGGTGCAAACGCGGGACAACGGCGTCGATCCGGGCCCAGGAACTGCGCGCGGTGACCCAGCGCGTTCCCACCCTCGCCGAGCTCGATGATCTGATCTTCGCCTGGCGTATCGCGAAATATGTCAAATCGAATGCCATCGTTTGCGTCAAGGACAAGGCGACCGTGGGCATCGGCGCCGGGCAGATGAGCCGGGTGGTCAGCAGCAAGATCGCCGCCCTGAAGGCCAAGGATGCCGGCCTCGACATGCAAGGCGCGAGCATCGCATCCGATGCCTACTTTCCGTTTCGCGATGGGCTCGACGCGGTGGCCGAACTCGGGATCAAATCGGTGATTCAGCCGGGCGGCTCGAAGCGCGATGCCGAAGTCATCGCGGCGGCCGACGAGCACGGCATCGCGATGGTGTTCACCGGAATGCGCCACTTTCGCCACTGAGAGCGTCGACTCGGCATGAAGGTCCTGATCGTCGGCGGCGGCGGCCGCGAACATGCGCTGGCATGGAAATGCGCGCAGTCGCCGCGCGTCGATCAAGTGTTCGTCGCTCCGGGCAATGCGGGCACGGCGCTCGAGCCCAAGGTGAGCAATGTCGACATCGCCGGCCGACGATATCGACGCCCTGCTGCAATTCGCGATCGCGCGAAGACATCGAACTGACCATCGTCGGTCCCGAGGGTCCGCTGGTCGCCGGCATCGTCGATCGATTCGCCGCGGCCGGGCGCGCGCTGCTTCGGTCCCTCGCGCGCGGCGGCGCGCCTGGAAGGATCGAAGGCCTTCACCAAGGAATTCCTCGAGCGCCACCGCATACCGACGGCAAGCTACGCCGCCTTCGACAAGCACAGCTTCGATCCCGCCTACATCCGCGCGCAACGTCTGCCGCTGGTCGTCAAGGCGGACGGACTGGCGGCCGGCAAGGGCGTCATCATCTGCGAGACCCATGAGGCGGCCGATCGAAGCGGCCACCGGCATGCTCGGCGGCAGTTTCGGCGGCGCCGGCCACACCATCGTGATCGAGGAATTCCTGCGCGGCGAAGAAGTCAGCTTCATCGTGATCGCCAGCGATCAAAGCGTGTTGCCGCTCGCCACTTCGCAGGACCACAAGCGCCGCGACGACGGCGATCAAGGACCCAATACCGGCGGCATGGGCGCCTACTCGCCCGCGCCCATCGTCACCCCGGCATTGCATGCGCGCATCATGCGCGAAGTGATCGAGCCGACCTTGCGCGGGCTGCGCGCCGACGGCAACCCCTACCTGGGATTTCTCTACGCCGGATTGATGATCGCCGCGGACGGCACGCCCAATGTGCTCGAGTTCAACTGCCGTTTCGGCGATCCGGAGACCCAGCCGATCCTGATGCGGCTGCAAAGCGATCTGGTCGATCTGTGCGAGGCGGCGCTCGCCGGCGCCGGCGCGCTCGATCGAGTCGATGCCCGCTGGGACCCGCGCGCCGCGCTCGGCGTCGTGATGGCGGCCGGCGGCTACCCCGACGCCTACCGCAAGGGCGATCCGATCAGCGGTCTCGATGCCGCCGCACGGCTGCCGGGAAAAGTATTTCACGCCGGCACCGGCACTCCGCGCCGACGCCGGCACGGCAAACCGCGCAAATCGTCACCGCCGGCGGGCGCGTGCTCTGTGCCGTGGGCCTGGGCGACAGCGTCGCCGCCGCGCAGCACAGGCCTACGAACTCGTGCACGCCATCCACTGGAACCTGGTGCAGTACCGCCGCGACATCGGCTATCGCGCCATCGAGCGCGAAACTGCACAATGAAATTGGCCGGTTGGCGCGAGCCGTTCGCGGCCCTCCGGAGTCAGAACGATTCGGACCCTGTCGGCTCCGGCGATCGCTTGGCACAAACCACAGCCGATGCAGAGCCCCCCTTCGACAATTTCCTCGAGCGATAGTGGGGTTCTATTGTTCAATCCAGCTCACGCACCGTTGCGGCAATGGTACATCGAAGACACGAGGTGCGCGAGTTCTCTCCCGCGTGCACAATAGCCCGTCGATTGCGCAGCTCCCAAGGAATGTTCGCATGCCCCACGTTCGTCCCAGCATTGCCGACAAGCGCCGCGCATTTCACAAATTGCATGAGACGGGCTGCTTCGTCATTCCCAATCCATGGGATGTGGGCAGCGCGCGATTTCTGCAGGGCCTGGGTTTCAAGGCGCTGGCCACCACCAGTTCGGGATTCGCCTGGTCGCACGGCCATCGCGACGGCGGCATGTCGCGCGACCGGGTGCTCGATCATCTGACCGACATGGTCGAGGCGACGGATTTGCCGATCAACGCCGACTTCGAAAACGGCTTTGCGCCCGATGCGGCCGGCGTCGCAGAAAGCGTGAGGCTCGCCGTCGAGAGCGGCGTGGCGGGACTGTCGATCGAGGATTCCACCGGCGATGCGTCGCAGCCGCTGTACGAACTGGACACGGCGGTCGAGCGGATTCGCGCCGCGCGCAAAGCCATCGATAAGGCCGGCGGCGATACTCTGCTGGTCGGGCGAGCCGAATGCTTTCTCGTACGGGCAGCCCGATATCGAACTCACCATCCTGCGGCTCAAGGCCTATGCAAACGCGGGCGCCGACTGCCTTTATGCACCGGGCATCCGCACGCCCGAGCACATCAGCGCGGTGGTCGCCGGCGTGGCGCCCAAACCGGTGAACCTGCTCATGGGCTGGGCGGGAGACCTTACGCATGCAGCAGATCGCCGCGCTCGGCGTGCGCCGCGTGAGCGTCGGCGGCGCGCTGGCCCGCTCCGCCTGGGGCGGCTTCGTGCGCGCCGCCAAGCTCATCGTCGAACAAGGCAAGTTCGACGGCTTCGCCGACGCGGCGTCCGGAAAGGAACTCGACGCGTTTTTTCGCGGTTCGTGAACACAGCGCGCGATCGCCGATCGGACCTAGTGCAACCCCGCCCCTTCCCTGTGCGCCCGCGGCCGCCTGCGCCTCGCCGGCCGTATGATGGCCTCTGAACAGCCTGCCCTTCTCCGCCAGGAGAACGAATAGGAGACTCGCCAGTCCGCAGCACAGCGATCCGGCCGCCAGCGGCACCGTCGTGCCGTTGAACTGCCACCCGATGAGGCCGCCGACCAGCGCGCCGCCCAGCGTCGAGGTGAAGCCCTGCAGCGACGCGCCGATGCCGGCGACCGAGGCCACCGGCTCCATGGCCATGGCGCCGAAATTGGACGTGGTCAAAGCGAAACACGCCATGGTCGCGGACTGGAACGCGACGAACATCCACAGCGGTTCCAGTCCAAGCGCCGCGATCAGCGGTATGCAGCGCCGTGATGGCGATGTAGACCAGCAAGGCCGTATGCGATATCCGGCGCATCCCCAAGCGTTCCACGATTCTCGAATTCAGGAATGCGGCGACTCCCATGGTCAGTCGCGCACAGCGCGAACATGGTGGGCATCAGGCTCGCGCGGTGAAACACCTCGCCGAATATCTGCTGCACCATGCCCACGTAGGCCATGATGCCTCCGAACATCACCGACATCGCCAGGGTGTAGCACAGCGAGGAGCGGTTGCAGACCACCAGCCGGACCGCGCTCGCGATATGCGAACGGTTCAGCGTCAGCCGGTATTCCGGCGTGCAGAGTCTCGGGCAGCCGCGATGGCCGCCCACGCGCACACCACGGCCGCGAAAACACCGCACAGGATGAATATGTAGCGCCACTGCGCCGCCAGCAGAATCAACTGTCCGATGCTCGGGGCAATGATGGGCACCGTCAGGAACACCATGAAAGTCAGGGACATCACCCGGGCCATCTGCCGCCCCGAATACAGGTCGCGAATCACCGAGCGCGTCACGACCACGCTCGCCGCCGACAGCCCGTGGACGAAGCGCCAGGCGAGCAGCGCGTGGAAACTGCCGGCGAGCCCGGCACAGCAGGGCCGCCAACACGTACAGTCCGAGGCCGCCGATCAATATCGGCCGCCTGCCGAACCGGTCCGACATCAGCCCCCAGAACAGCTGACCGCATGCCAAGACCCGCCATGTACGCGGTGACGATCCACTGAACGTGATTCTCGTCGGCGACGTGCAGCGCGCGCACGATGACGGGGAACGCCGGCAGCATGGCATCGATGGCGATGGCCTGGGTCGACATCATCGCGGCCGCCAGCACCACGAATTCCAGGAAGCCGATGTTCGCGGCTTCGCGCTTCTCCGACATGCCGCTAACTGGCCGGGTTCGCGGGAGGCTTCCTTGCGATGCTGGTGGCCATGGTCACGATGGATGCCAGATCGGTCAGATTGGCCGGCACCACCAGGGTCGTCCCGGCTTGCGCCAGCTTGCCGAATTGCTTCACGTATTCCTCGCCGATGCGCAGCTGCATGGCCTCGATGCCGCCGCGATCGGACAGCGCGATGCCGACCTGGCGCAGCCCCTCCGCCGTCGCCGTCGCGACCGCGAGAATCGCCTCCGCCTGACCTTGCGCTTCGTTGATCTGTTGCTGCTTATTGGCTTCGGACTGCTTGATCACCCGCTGCTTGTCGCCCTCGGCGGCGTTGATCTTGGCATCGCGCTCGCCCTCGGAGGTCAGCACGACGGCGCGCTTCTCGCGCTCGGCGCGCATCTGCTTCTCCATCGCCTGCAGCACGTCCTTCGGGCGGAGTGATGTTCTTGATTTCGTAGCGCAACACCTTGACGCCCCAGGGTGCCGACGCCTTGTCCAATTCACTGACCACGTTGGTATTGATCGTGCCGCGCGCCTCGAAGGTGCGATCGAGTTCGATCTTGCCGATTTCGCTGCGCAGCGTGGTCTGCGCCAGCTGCGAAATGGCAAAGCCGAAATTGGTGATGCCGTACGAGGCGAGATGCGGATCCATGACCTGCATATAGAGCACCGCATCGACCCCCACTTGAACGTTGTCGCGAGTGATGCAAATCTGCTCGGCGATGTCGATCGCTATTTCCTTGAGGCTGTGCCTGTAGGCCACTTTCTCGAAGAAAGGCGTGAGGATGTGAAAGCCGGCCTGCAAGGTGCGGCTGTACTTGCCCAGGTGCTCGATGACGTAGGCGCTCTGCTGCGGCACCACCACGGCGGTTTTCGCGATCACGATCACGACGATCACGGCTATGACGATGAATGCGTAGCTGAAGGAAATACCCAAGAAACTCTCCTCTAGGCGCTTCGCGCCGAATTCAACGGGGCCGATGCGGCCCCGCCCTACAGTTGCCCGCTCGGGCGGGCAAAAAAATATCGGAAAACCTCAGTTACTAGAAATTTATGCTTCGCCGTGCACGACGAGCGTCAATCCATCGACCCGTTCGATGCGCGCCTTGGCGCCGGCGGCGATCGGCACCTTGCCGCCGTTGACGGCGCTCCATGAACAGCCGCGGTATTCGAGGCGGCAGCTCTCCCCGGGAGGCAGGTCCGCCGGCAAGGTCACGATTTCGCCCGCCGGCCCGCCTTTCAACGGCGGCAGCTTGCGGCGCATGCGATCGTAAATCCGCCGCCGAAACGTGATCAAAGAGGCCGCGGCCAGCGCCGCGAATATCAGCCATTGCAGCCAGACCGGCATGCCCAGCCCGGTCAGCTGCAGCATCCCCACGACGAAGGCGCTGACGCCGACGAACACCAAGTAGAACTGGGCATCGACGAAGGCCAGCTCAGAACCCAAGAGTATGGCGCCGACTGCAATCCACGCCCACCATTCCATGACAAGCTCCTCGGGCCGGCGCGCCTCGAGGCGCGCTCGGCCCGCCTATCGTTTCATCGCGTCGAAGAAGTCCGCGTTGGTCTTGGTGTCTTTCATCTTGTCCAGCAAGAACTCGATCGCGGCCAGCTCGTCCATCGGATGCAGGAGCTTGCGCAGAATCCACATCTTGGACAGCTCCGCAGGGTTCGGTGATGAGCTCCTCCTTGCGCGTGCCCGAACGATTGATGTTGATCGACGGGAAGGTGCGCTTCTCGGAGATGCGGCGATCCAGATGGATTTCCGAATTGCCGGTGCCCTTGAACTCCTCGAAAATGACGTCGTCCATCTTCGAGCCGGTATCGACCAGCGCGGTGGCCAGAATGGTCAGGCTGCCGCCCTCTTCGATGTTGCGCGCCGCGCCGAAGAACCGCTTCGGCCGCTGCAGCGCATTGGCGTCCACGCCGCCGGTGAGCACCTTGCCGGAACTCGGCACCACGGTGTTGTAGGCGCGCGCCAGGCGCGTGATGGAATCGAGCAGAATGACCACGTCCTTCTTGTGCTCGACCAGGCGCTTGGCTTTTTCGATCACCATCTCGGCCACTTGCACGTGGCGGCTGGCCGGCTCGTCGAAGGTCGAGGAAACGACCTCGCCCTTCACCGTGCGCGCCATCTCGGTCACTTCCTCGGGCCGCTCGTCGATCAGCAGGACGATGAGATACACCTCGGGATGATTGGCCGTGATCGCGGTCGCGATGTTCTGCAGCAGCATGGTCTTGCCGGCCTTGGGCGGCGAGACGATCAGGCCGCGCTGGCCCTTGCCGATGGGCGCCACCAAATCGATGGCGCGGGCCGTCAAGTCCTCGGTCGAGCCATTGCCCCGCTCGAGCTTCAGACGCTCGGTGGGATGCAGCGGCGTCAAGTTCTCGAACAGCACCTTGCCGCGCGAACTTTCCGGGCGAATCGTAGTTGATCTCGCCGACTTTCAGCAGCGCGAAGTAGCGCTCGCCGTCCTTCGGGCGGGCGGATCAATCCGGAGATCGAATCGCCGGTACGCAAATTGAAGCGGCGAATCTGGCTGGGCGACACATAGATGTCGTCGGGACCCGCCAGATAGCTCGAGTCGGAAGAGCGCAGGAAGCCGAAGCCGTCCTGCAGAATCTCCAGAACGCCGTCGCCGTAGATGTCCTCGCCCTTGCGGGCATGCGCCTTGAGCACGCCGAAAATGATGTCCTGCTTGCGCGAGCGGCCCATGTTCTCGAGGCCCATGGTCTCGGCCAGCTTGACGAGATCGCTGATCGGACGCTTCTTCAGCTCCGTCAGGTTCATCGAGCTGCGGCTGCGCGCAAGATCGCTCGCCGCAATGATCTCTAGATCATCTCCGCCCTCCGGCAGGTCGCCATAGTCTTCTTGAGGGGGTCGGCCACCGTTGGTGTTGCCGTTGCGATTGTCGTTGCGGGGTCCGCGATTGGAGCGATTGGAGCGTCCGCCGCCCTGCCTGCCGCCGCCCTGCTGACCGCCGCCCTGGCCGCCGCCGCGCGACTGATTTCCTAGATAGCCTCTCACAGGTTGCTGTCCAGAAAGGCGGCGAGCTGTGATTTGGTGACTGCTCCCACTTTCTGGGCCTCCACGGTGCCGTTCTTGAACAGTATCAGCGTCGGGATACCGCGAATATTGAACTTCGGCGGGGTCGCCGGATTGTCGTCGATATTCAGCTTGGCGATCCGGATCTTGTCTTTGTACTGATCGGCGATCTCATCGAGGATGGGCGCGATCATTTTGCAGGGTCCGCACCATTCCGCCCAGAAATCGAGCAATACGGGCTTGTCGGACTTGAAGCACGTCCTTGTCGAACGTGGCGTCGCTGGTGTGAACGATACTAGGGTTACTCACTGAGGGATATACCTCCTTTTGGAGATTCATTTGTTTGGAGCGGGGTTATTTGTGGGAAATTGCAGCCTAAACTCGCGCGAAGTGACGATGCGCGGCCGTTCGGGCACAATACAGCGGCTTTAGCGGTCTTGATTACCTTAAAAGGGTACCGATGATACGGTTGATGGGAGCGGATAGACCTGCTCCGGATTGGCTGTATTGTTATCCGGTCCCCATCATTTTGCAAGTTTCTGCAATTCACAAAGAGAAAATGTCAGACGCCCATCTCAGTCAGCTTACGTTCGAATCCCTCAACATCGCCGAATCCTTGAAGCGGGGCATTGCCGAACTGGGCTATACCCGCTGCACCCCCATTCAGGCGCAAACTCTGCCCGTGGCCCTCGCCGGGCCGCGACGTGGCGGGTCAGGCGCAGACCGGCACCGGCAAGACGGCGGCCTTCCTCATCGCCCTGTTCAACCGCCTGTTGACCGATCCCGGCGCGCCCAACCGGCCGCAGAATGCGCCGCGCGCCATCGTCATCGCGCCGACGCGCGAACTCGCGGTGCAGATTCATTCCGACGCCTTGGGCATCGGCAAGTACACCGGCCTGAAGCTCGCCATCGTGTTCGGCGGCGTGGACTACGAAAAGCAGCGGCGCATTCTCGAGGAAGGCGTCGATGTATTGATCGGCACGCCCGGCCGCATCATCGACTATTTCAAACAACATGTGTTCGATCTGCGCCATATTCAAGTGGCGGTCATGGATGAAGCCGACCGCATGTTCGATCTCGGCTTCATCAAGGATATCCGCTTCATTTTACGGCGTTTGCCGCATCCGACGCTGCGCCTGACCATGATGTTTTCGGCCACCCTGTCGCATCGGGTGCATGGAACTCGCCTACGAGCACATGAACAATCCCGAGCTGATCCGCATCGAGCCGGACAAGATGACGGTCGACCGCGTGACGCAGGTGCTCTACTTCCCCTCGACCGAAGAAAAGATCCCGCTTGCTGATGGGACTGCTGCGCCGCATCGACGCGCGCCGCACCATGGTGTTCGTCAACACCAAGCGCGTCGCCGAAGTGCTCGAGCGCACGCTTGACCGCCAACGGCTTCGTCGCGCAGGCCCTGTCGGGCGACGTACCGCAGACCAAGCGGCTGAAAATGATGCGCGACTTTCACAACGGCGAGATCGCCGTGCTGATCGCCACCGACGTGGCATCGCGCGGCCTGCACATTCCCGACGTCAGCCACGTGTTCAATTTCGATCTGCCGAACGATGCGGAAGACTACGTGCATCGCATCGGCCGCACCGCGCGCGCCGGCGCCGAAGGCGACGCCATCAGTTTCGGCTGCGAGGAATACGCCATCTCGCTGCCGGACATCGAGCGCTACATCGGACACCAGATTCCGCGCGCCGCCATCGAGGCCGTCGATCTGGCCGTGGTCACCGCACCGCCGCCCGCCGAGTGGCGCGAGCGAGCGCCCCGGCATGGCCAATCCGTCGCGGCAGCGGCGGCCGCGCCGGCGGTGGCAGGCCGCTCGGGCGGTCACGGCGGACGTTCCGGCGGCGGTGCGGCAGTGCCGAGCGGAGGTCCGCGCCGCGGCCCCCCAGCTCCCGGCCCTCGCACAGCGGCCCCTCCCACGGCGCGCACGCAGGCCCTCTCACTGCAGCCCCGCAGGGCCGCTCCCGCAGCCGCCAGCGCAGCGCGCGCCGGAGCCCCGGCGCGCCGGGGACGCCGGCGATGCGAGCCACGGGCCAACAAGGCCCAGCGCGACCCCGCCGGCGCAGGCGTCGGCGTGGACGGCGGCGGCGGCGGCCCGCCGGCGGCGGAGCCCCAACGCCCGGCGCGGCGCCGCGGCGTCCTAGCAGCCCCCTAAGGCGCCTACAGCAGATCCGCCACCCGATCCACCGCCGCATAGTCCCCCGTGGGCTGCGGCGGCCGCCCCGAATCCGGGCAGCGCACGGCACGCAGCCAGCCGATGCCGAAGTCGCGGGCGGCATCGAGCACGCTCAGGCTGTCATCGACGAACAGGGTGCGCTCGCGGCCGGAACTCCTCCTCGGCCGCCAGCCGCGGCCAGAACTCCGCGTCTCTCCTTCGGGACATGCAAAGGGATGCGTGGAATAGCAGGCATCGAAGTACCTCGCGCCACCCGTCGAGCGCCACGCGCTCGTTCTTGATGGCCAAGGTGGTCGGGATGCGCATTGGTGACCAGGACCCGCCGCTTGCCGCTGCCTTGAGCTTGGCCAGAAACTCCTCGCGCTCCCGGCAAGAAACCCACCTGCGCCAGCGCCTCGCGCTTGATGCCGCCGATGTCGAGCTTGAGTTCCCGGCTCCAATACTCGATGCAATACCACTGCAAGTGTCCCCCGAACCTCGGTGAACTTGGGAGCCAACAGCCGCCGCGTCTCCTCCAGCTCGAGCCCGTTCGCGGCCGCGTAGCGGCTCGGAATCAGCTCCTGCCAAAACCAATTGTCGAAGCGCAGGTCGAGCAAGGTACCGTCCATGTCGAGCAGCACCGTATCGATGGCGGACCAGTCGACTGCAGAGGAGGTGTGCATGTGCGTATGATACCAACCGATGCGAGATCTTGCACGCCCTAGCCGGACGCCCTGATGCCCATCGTCGACCGCGCCGGCGCCGCCATCATGCGGGTGTACGACGCGGGCTTCACGGTGCAGCACAAGGAAGACAACTCGCCGCTGACCCTGGCGGACCTGGAGTCGCAACGAGTCATCTCGAAGGACTGACGCGCACTTACCCCCGACATACCGATTCTGTCCGAGGAATCGGCGCAGGCCCCCTGGGCCGAGCGTCAAACCTGGCGCGAGCTCTGGGTGGTCGATCCGCTCGACGGCACGCGCGAGTTCGTCAAGCGCAACGGCGAGTTCACCATCAACATCGCCCTGGTCGTCGAGCATGAACCCGTGCTCGGCGTGGTGGCCGCGCCCGCCCAAGGGCTGCTGTACTGGGGTGCCGTCGGGGTCGGCGCCTTCAGCCACCATCGGGGCGCCGCGCAGATTCCCATTCATGTATCCGCACCGCAGCGACCCCTTGCGGGTCGTCGGCAGCCGTTCGCATGCCAGCGTCGCAGACCGCGGCCTATCTGGCAAGCGGCTGTGGAGCCGCATGTCATCACCGGCATCGGCAGTTCGCTGAAATTCTGCCTGGTCGCCGAGGGCAAGGCCGATCTGTACCCCCGCTTCGGCCCCACCTCGGAATGGGACACCGCCGCCGGCCAGGCGCTATTGGAGGCCGCCGGCGGCCACGTCACCCGGCTGGACGGCCACCGTCTGCGCTACAACTGCCGCGAGAGCGTCATCAACGGGGATTTCCTGGCCTTCAGCCACCCCAGCGTGCTTCCCCAAGCGGCGTAGCGCCGATCCGCTGAAGGGCCGGTCAGGCGTGACCGACGGGCTCGCACAACTCCAAGGTGGCATCCAGCAGCGTCGGAATGTCGAACACCACCTCCTGCTCGGCCATGGTCAGTCGCGCCACGCCCGCCGCCGCGATCAGCGCCGCCGGCACGTGGATTTGGTCGCGCTTCGGATGCGTGGTCCAGGTGCTGACCCGGGCATCGCCGAAGGCGCGGTTGAGCGCGCTCCAGCGCAGCTGCGCGGCGCGCGCCAACGGCGTATCGCCGCCCCATTGGCGGTGAGCCAGCGCCATGGTGGTTTCCGGTACGGTGGCGTTGCGCGGGGTGGTCATCAGTTCTTGCACGTACCGCACCATCTCGTTGGGGTCGACACGCACGGTCAGGTTCGGTTGCAGGTCATTGGTCATGTTTGCCTTGCCGTGGAATCGTTGACACCCCTCGAGTATGGGGCGCCTGGAACGGAATTCCAGGGGCGGCCCATGCGGTGCGGAATGCGGTTAAGCTTGCCGGCATGACGGATGATCTCCTGCTGCTGATTTTGGTCTCCGCCGCCCTGGCGGGAGGCTACAGAATCTGGCAGACCTCGCTGGATGCGCGCGAAGCCGCGAATCGCATTGCCAAGGACACCTGCTCGCGCGCCGTGGTGCAGTTCCTGGACGGCACCGTCGCCTTTGCCGGCTTTCGCCTGACCCGCGATGCCGGGGCAAACGGCGCCTGCTGCGCACCTACACCTTCGACTACACCAGCGACGGCTTCGAACGCGCGCAGGGCTTCATCGTGCTGGCCGGACTGCGGCTCGAAGCCGTGGGGCTCGCGGGCAACCCATCGTGAACGCCGCGAGCTCGAGGACGGCGGCCTCAATATCGACCTGCACACCCATTCGAACCGCTCCGACGGCGCGTTGGCGCCGGCCGAATTGGTGGCGCGCGCCGCGGCGGCCGGAGTCGACGTACTGGCGCTCACCGACCACGACACCGTGGCGGGCCTCGAGGAGGCGCAACAGAGTGCAGGTGTCCATCGGCCTGCGCCTCGTCCCCGGCGTTGAAATCTCCGCCTCCTGGCGTGCGCAGGCCATTCATGTGCTGGGGTTGTGGATCGATCCCGCCTCGCCCGCACTTCGCAGCGAACTGAACGCACAGGGCGAGCGGCGCCGGGCGCGCATGCGCAAGATATGCGAGCGCCTGGGAAAGCTGGGTCTGCCGGGCGCGGAACTGCTCGCCGCGGTCGCAGGCGCATCCCGGTCTGCCGACGCGCGCCCATCTGGCGAAAGCCATGGTCGCCGGCGGCCACGTCGCGTCGTGCCGAGGAGGCGTTCCGCAAGTACCTGGGCGCCGGCAAGAGCGCCTATCGTCGCGGCCGAATGGCCCGCGCTCGAGACCGTGGTGGGCTGGATACGCGCCGCCGGGCGGCGTGGCCTCGCTCGCTCATCCGGCGCGCTACTCCCTGTCGGCCGGACGCCCGCCGGCAGCATGCTCGGCGATTTCACCGCCGCGGGCGGCGCCGCGCTCGAAGTGGTGACCGGCGCCAACGGTGCGCAGCACGTCGAGGCCGTTGCGGCGCTCGCGGTAAAGTACGGGCTCATGGGGTCGGTGGGCTCGGATTTTCACGATCCGCGAACTGACTTGGAATCCCCTGGGCCGCTCCCTTAAGCTACCGGATTGCGTCACGCCGGTGTGGCGCAGCTACATAACCAAAGCAGCGACGCCGTGAGCGACGAAGAAAGCAACGTCAATACCGATTTGTTCAAGAACATCGAGCGCCTGCGGCAGCTGCGCATCGAGCACCGCGACCTCGACGACATCATTTCGCGCCTCACCATGGATTTCAAAGTCGACGAGCTGCAGATGAAACGCCTCAAGCGGCGCAAGCTCTTGCTCAAGGATCAAATCGCGAGACTGGAGAGCCAGCTCATTCCGGATCTGAACGCATGACCGAAATCCTGCAGCGCATCGCGGCATTCTTCGACATTTTGTCGACGCGCAATGTGCTGACCGAGATCGGCGCCGTCGGCGCTGTGCCTGCTGGCCGGCTGGTTCGTCGGCGCCGCACTGCGCGAGCGCTATCGGCGGCGCAGAGTCAAGGCGCCGACGGCCTTGACCTGGTCCTATTTCGCCTCGCAGGGCAGCGTCGTCGCCACGCCCGGCCATCGTGGCGCTGGGCTTGGTGGTGCTGGCGCGCGCAGCCTGCTGCAGGCCGCGCACTTCGACGTCACGGTGCTGGACGCCGCGGCGCGCCTGATCGGCGCCTACGTCGTCGTGCGCGTCGTGGTGCTGCTGTTCACCGCCAGCCTCGGCAACAAGTCGTGGATGCAGCACTGGGAAAACCGGGTCACGCTGTTCATCTGGCTGGCATCATCGCCGCCGACTACCTGGGCTGGCTCGACCCCATCATCAGCCACCTTGGACAGCATCGGCGTGGCGGCGGGCAAGAGCCGCATCACCCTCTGGTCGGTGCTTGAAGCTGCTGTTCACGCTGACCCTGTTCGTGCTGGTCGCGGCCTGGATCAGCCGCTGGGTCGAGCGGCGCCTGAAGAAGCTCAGCAATCTCGCGCCGTCGACCCGCATCGGCATCGCGAAATTCGCCAATGCGTTCTTGATCGCCATGAGCATTCTCATGGGCTTGAATGCCGCCGGCGTCGATCTGACCGCGCTCACCGTGCTCACCGGCGCCATCGGCTTGGGATTGGGCTTCGGCCTGCAATCCATCGCCGCCAATTTCGTCAGCGGCTTCGTGCTGCTCATGGACCGCTCCATCAAGCCGGGCGATGTCATCAGCCTGTCGGGACAAAGCGGCACCAGCACGGAGAACTTCGGCTGGGTGCAGGAATTGCGCGGCCGCTACGTGGTGGTGCGCGACCGCGACGGCGTGGAAATGCTGGTGCCCAATCAGCAGCTCATCTCCAATGCCGTGATCAATTGGAGCTACACGGATCCGCGCATCCGCCTCAAATTGCCGATTCGCGTGAGCTACCGCGACGATCCGGAATTGGCCTTGAGGATACTGCTCACCGCCTGCGAAGGCCAATCGCGCGTGCTGCGCGATCCTGCGCCCGTGTCGCGCCTGATGCACTTCAGCGACAGCGGCATCGAGCTCGAGCTGCGCTTCTGGATTTCCGATCCGCAGGAAGGCGTGAACAACGTGCGCTCGGAAGTGAACCGCGCCATATGGCGGCTGTTCAAGGAGCACCACATCACCATCCCGGTGGCGCAGCGCGAAATCGTCATGCACGCCGCGCCCTCGGACCTCGACTGAGCCGCCTATGCCTCTGATCATCCGATGCCTCTGATCATCACGCCGGACATCGTCATCCCCGACGAGGAATTGGAATGGAAGTTCATCCGCTCCTCGGGCCCCGGCGGTCAAAACGTCAACAAGGTGGCGAGCGCCGCGCAGCTGCGCTTCCTGCTGCCGCTGAATGCCAGCCTGCCGGTGGCGGCCAGAAATCGCCTGCGCCGCCTCGCCGGCCAGAAGCTCATCGACGACGGCAGCATCCTGTTCAAGTCCATGAGCGAACGCAGCCAGGACCAGAATCGCCGCGCGGCGCTCGAGCGCCTCGAAGCACTGATTCGCGCCGCGCTGGTGGAGCCGAAGATCCGCAAGAAGACCCGCCCCACCAAGGGCTCCAAGGAACGGCGCATCGAATCGAAGAAGCGCCGCGGCGCGACCAAGCAGCAGCGCGGCGGCCAAGGCTGGGACTAGTCCCTCGACCCGGACATCAGCCCGGTGATATTGGTCCGATTGGCGGGAGGCGCCCGCCGAGGTGCTGAGCGGTACGAGAATCGCCCGGGAGGCTGACTCCGCGGCCGAGCAACTGCTCCCCGGCGCCCGGCCGCGGGGTCAGCCTCCCGGGCGAATGCCGGCCAACCGGTCAAACATCATTGTGCCGAGGCGCGCCCTTACTGCCCCAGAGTGACCTGCAGAATGCTGTGCCGGATTTGCTCCGACAGCACGAGCTGCGCGTCCGCGGCGACCGCCAGCAGCGGCTCGCCGAATGAGAGCTTGCCGTCGTCGGACACTTGGATCACGTTGCGGCGGCGCAGCAGATCGATGAAGTTGCGGAACAGGCTCTTGTCGAAGAACTCCGGCGAATTCAGCCCATAGAGCACCGACATGCGCTGCGCCATCAGATGGCAGCGCTGCTCGAGCGCCTCCTGGGTGATGCTGCCGCTGCCCGACTGCAGCAGCAGCGCGATGGCCAGGTAGTAGCGCTCGATGGTTTGAATGGTCGCCTGCGCCAGCAGCGACAGCGGATGGCCTCGAGCGAGGTCGAGGGCGGGCGCTGCCACTCGCTGCGATCGGCATTGGCCTGCAGGAGATTGAGCCCCGCCAGCGTCTCGAGCAATGCGTCCACGACCGCACCCACCGACGCCTCGTCCCAACGCAGGAAGAGCTCGGCGGCAATATAGGGATAGACGCGCCACACCAGGCGGTGGATGTCGGCGGTGCGCATGGCGGCGTTGCTCACGAAGCAGCAGGCCAGCAGCGAGGGCATGGCGAACAAATGCAGGATGTTGTTGCGGTAGTAGGTGGCCAGCACCGCGTTCTCGGCGTTCATGCGCATGATGTCGCCGAGCGGGTGCGTCTGCCGCTCCAGCAGCCCCATGGCTTCGGCGTAGCGGATCATTTGCGCGCCGCTGTCCGCCGTCACGGTCACCAAGGGCCCGTAGGGCGCATCGCGCAGCAGCCGTTGATACAGTTCGACCTGGCGCACCAGATCGGCTTCCGGCAAGCGCCTGGCGCGGAGTCGCCAGAATCGCCATGGCCACCAGATTGATCGGCGTCACGGCGGCCGCCGCGTTGATCTCGGTATTGATCCGCGACGGCCAGATCGCCGATGGCCTCGCTGATCCATCCCGGCCGCGGTTCTGCAGCCTCGGGCAGCGCGCCGCGCCAGTCCGGGATTGTGCCGGTCCAGCAATTCATCGAGCGCGATGGGCTGGCCCAGATTGACGTGTACCTTGCCGAGCTTGCTGCGCAGCACGGACACGGTCGCCTTGAGCAGGCCGAACACGCTCTCCTTTTCCTTGGGCTGGCCCGACAGCTCGCCGATGTAGGTGCGCCCTTCGACGATGCGCTCGTAGCCGAAATACACCGGCATGAAGACCACCGGCCGCTTCGGGTCGCGCAGATAGGCGCGCACCGTCATCGACAGCATGCCGGTGCGCGGCGAGAGCAGCCGCCCGGTGCGGCTGCGGCCTCCCTCGATGAAGTATTCCAGCGGATGGCCGCGCGCCATCATGAAGCCCAGATACTTGGCGAACACCGCCGCGTACACGGCATCGCCCTTGAAGGTGCGGCGCAGGAAGAACGCGCCGCCCTTGCGCAGAAAGCGCCCGATCACCGGCAGATTGAGATTGATGCCCGCCGCCACGTGCGGAACCGCGAAGCCCTTGCGGTAGATCACATAGGACAGGAGCAGATAATCCATGTGGCTGCGATGGCAGGGAACGTAGATGATCTCCGCGCCGTCGCCGATCTCGCTCATTTTCTCGACATGCTCGAAATCCACGCCGTCGTACAGCCGATTCCACAGCCAGCCGAGCAGCGACCGACATGAAGCGCACGAAGGCCTGCGAATAATTGGCGGCGATTTCGATCGCATCCTTGCGCGCCGCGAGCAGCGCGGCGCGGCGCGACAAGCCGCGCGCCTGCATTTCGCGGCGCACGACGCCGCGCACGTCCGCGGTCTTCAGCAATTGCGCCACCAGGGTGCGGCGGTGCGAGAGATCGGGGCCGATGGTCGAAGCGCGCTGTGCCCGCAGGCCGGCGCGCAGAGTTGCGCAACACCCACCGCACGCTGCGCTGCTCGCTCATGCCCTCCTGCAGGGCATCGCGCAGCCGCACCGGCTCGCCGAAGTGCACCAGGGTATTGCGGCCGTTGACCAGCACGCTGAGCGCCTTGCGGAACCGCCCCACCAGCACCCAATCTTCGGCGAACAGCAGACGCCACAGACTGGCTTCCTTGTGCGGAGCGCGGCCCCAGAAAATGGCGACCGGCACCAGATCCACATCGAGCTCGCGGATGGGCGGCCGCGGCGGCGACGAGCTGCACCAGGTAGCGCGGCGCGCGCGCGGCGCGGCGGGTGGTGAACAGCCCGGCGGGCCGTATCAGCTCGAAGTAGGCCTTGTCGGCGCGCCGCTCGCCCATCAGCAACCGCCTCTCGGGCCGCGGCAGGCTGAGCTTGGCGCACACCATGCTCAAGCACCGCAAGATCGGTCTGGCTCTCGCGCTCCAGGACATAGCAGACGGGCCGCGGCCGCGCCGCGATCGCGGCCGCCGCATCGTCGGGCTTGATGGTGGCCCGCACCCACAGGCCCAAGATCTTGCGGACACTCCAGTGCCAGGCCCGGATCAAGCCGTCAACGGGATTCATGGCGGGCTGAAAGTTTACGGAGTCGTATCGCCGCGCTCTTGAGTATCCACCGCTTTTCGCGTGGCGTCTGCGTTGCGCGTTCACAGTTTTCTGCACATCCCGCGCGCGCTGTTCCGCTTGCAGTCAGGGGATCGAATACCGTCTGTTTGGGCGGCGGATCGGGCGAGGCGCAGCTCGCGATGAACAAAACCGATAGTGACATTGTCGAAACCCTGAGCAAGCCCATGTGCACCTCGGAACTGCCGGCCCCGTGAGGCATGGAGTGTACAATCGTTCCGGACTTGCAGTCACTCGGAGTTCGCGCATGTTTCGATTCGCATTACTGATGCTTCTGTCCACCAGCGTCTATGCCGCTGCAGCCGGTCGACATCGATACCGCGGCGACGGTCTATCAGGATGCGGCCATTCGCGAACAGGTGCGCGCCTCGTTGGGATCGATGCCGGCGCATATCCGTCAGTTGTTCTCGGCGGACGCCGCCGCGCACCTCTCCGATCAACAGCTCAACGCCGTCACCGCCGCCGCCAAGCGCGGGTTTCGCATCGATGTGTTCGAAGTGCCGGCTTTGAGCGCGCTCGCCGCCAATCTCGACGCCGACACGGTGAAGAAAACCGAGGAGTTCCTGTCCAGCGATCTCGGCCGCCGCATGGTGGCCGCGGACGTGGCCACGGCCAGCGCTCGCGGAAGATCAAATCGACAAGATCATGAACGGCGAGCAGACGCGTTCCCGTCGACGCCGCAGCGCGACGCCCTGCTCGATAAATTGGAACGTGCCTCGCGATCCACCGAATCCACGGTGCAGATTTTCCTCAGCATGGGGCAGGCGGTGGCCGTCGGTACCGCGGTCGGAGCCGGCGGGGATATGGCGGCCGTCGCCGACAAGGCGCGCAAATCCGGCGAAGCCAGCCGCGCGGACATGGAGGAGAGCATGCGCGAGCCGCTGCGCCGCTACCTGGCCTACAGCTATCGCGACATGAGCGATGCCGATCTGAAGCATTTGCTGAAATTTCTAGAATCCCCGCCGGGCAAGCGCTATGTGTCCGCCTATATCGCCTCGCTGGGCGCGGGATTCGACGCCATGGGCAGGCGCTGCGGCGAGCAACTGGGAGAGAGCCTGCGCGAGCTGGCGCAGGCGCAGCTGGACGTGCCCACGTTGAGCCCGCCGCCGGCCATCGCGGCTCCGGCGCACCCCGTCACTCGGCCGCGACTCCGGTGACGGCTTCAGCCGAGCGCGGCCAGGAAGGCCCGCAGCAACTGGCAAATCGCTTCGATCTGATCCTCGAGCCGATGGTCGGAGTCGAGCACGTGCAGCGCCGCCCGGTGCTCGCGCGCCCATCGAATGCTGTTCTCCACCGGAACGATGTCATCGTGCCAGCCGTGCACGATGGCGGTTGGGCAGGCGACCTCCTGCGGCGTGTATTCCTCGTAGCCCGCCATGTAAAAAGCCGGGGCCAAGAGAAACAGGCCGCGCGGCTTGAGCCCGCTCGCCGCGGCGGCGGCGACATGGCCGCCCATGCTCGATCCGACGAGCACCGCGGGTTCCTTGAAGTCCCTGGCGAGCGCCGACGAGCTTGCGCACCCGGTCGGCGGGATCGTCCAGACCGCGATAGTCCACCGACTCCACCGCCACCCCTAAGTCGCGGACCACCGCCGCCATGGCCGTGATCTTCGAGCCCCAGGGACCGCTCTCCTTGCCGTGCGAGAACACCACCGTACCGAAGGATCTGCTCATAAGGCCCCCGTCAGCCGGACAGGCTTCGGGCGAGGTTCTCCACCCACTCGAGTTCCGCCGGGCTGTAGTGCTCGGCATTCAATCGGCCCAGGGTGTGGGGCAGTACCTTGCTGCCCAACGCCGAATGCACGATGCGGAAGCTGTGGAAGCCGGGCTTGGCCCGGGCCGCAAAGCCGATCAGCAAGTGAAATTCGCCGCGCCGCTCGGCGGCGGCGTAACGCTGGTCGCAGGCGACGAAGAAAGCATCCTGCATGCGCCGCGCGCCGAAGGCCTGACTCTCGTGGAGCGCCTCGAAGAATGCGCGCACCTGGGATGCCGCCGCCTCCGCGACCTCGACATGGGGCGATGCCACGGCCACCCAGCGCGTACCGCGCTCGATGCTGTTGACGATGAACAGCGCGAGCGCGGCGCGCCGCCAAGTACTGCCAATCGGCGTTGGCGGCCGTGCCCGCGGCCAGGTGCGCGCCGCGACGCCGATTCGCGCGGCGGACCGCACGGCCTGTAGGGTGTTGACCCCCAGGGTCGCCAGCCGCATGCGGCGGTCCTCGGTCACCAGGCAGGTCGGCCGGTATCCGGGGCGCAGGACGGCCTCATCGTTTTTGGCGGGCATCCATACCGGAGACGCCTCATCGCAACGCGCCAACATGCCGGCAACGGCGCCGCAGGGCGCGAAGGATTCGAAATGGCCGCGCAGCTTGTCGTGCGCCAGCACTCGAGGGAAGTACATCAATGCGTTTTCGCTGGAGAAATTCCAATCCCGCATGCCGCGCAAGGCATCGTCCGCCGTATGCCAGGCTCGACGGCGGATCGACGATCAACAGCGCCCTGCGCTCCTTGCAATAGCGGGCGCCCACCAACAGCGCGCTCGGCCCCACGTCCTGATCGCGGGACAAGGGCGGAATGCACAGGAAATTGAAATAGGCGCGCGTCGGACAAGGCAAAGATGCCGCGTCCGCTCGACCTCCGATCCGATCAAATCGTAGTCGGTGAGCGGCGCGCCATCGTCGCCGTCGGAATTCGAGTTGACGTAGCCGCTGGCCAAGCCGCTGACCGCATCCAAGGTCCGATCGGGCCGCTGCGCCGGAATCTCGCCGGCCAGCTGAATCAGCTCCGAATCCGGCGATGGCCCGCGGCAGGTAGCCTTCCGCCGACGGCAGCAGCGACAATCGCTGGAATATCTCCTGATCTTCCACCTGGGCGGTGCCTTGAGCGCGCACGCGCTGCACGGTCAAATTGAATTCCGCGGTGTCTTCCGCCGCGATATTGTCATAGTCGACGCTGGCGCGCAGATACTCCCGCGTACCGGGCCGCACCGCCCGCAAGCGCAGCGCCGCGGTGCCCGCCTTCAAGGTCAGGGTCGAGGAGCGCGCGCCGTTGACCACCCGCACGATGAGCGCTTCGCGCCCGCCATGATCGAAGAATTGCTCGACGGCATACCCCAACGGGCTCGGCTGCCACAGACCGCCGAACACGTGCTGGAATTCCGTGAAGCTGCTGATGAATATCGGACGATTGACCGGCCCGCGCAAGGTACGGCCGACGAACGCGGTGCGCGAAGTACCCAGGCGCGCGATGGTTTGATTGGGGCCGCGTTCTTCTTCGACCTGTACGCTTGAGCTATTCGGCGTCACTATTTTTCTTCTCTAGAGGCGCACGCTGCGGACTCTATCACAACCCGCGCATTTCGCGCGCGCACCTTCAATGCGCGAACAGCGCCACGTCGCGTCGCTTGAGCAAGGGCACGAGCAGCATGCCGATCAAGAAACCGCCGATGTGCGCGCGAAACGCGATGCTTGCGCCTCCGTGCGGCACCGCGAAGTCGCTGATCAACTGCACGGCGAACCAGAGCAGGAGCAGCAACATGGCGGGCATGCGCAAGGTCGTGAAGAAAAACGGCAGCAGCACCAGCGTCAGCACCCGGGCGCGGGGGAACAGCAGCAAGTACGCGCCGAGCACACCGGAGATCGCACCGCTGGCGCCGATGATGGGGTACGGCGAACCGGGGTTGGACAGGGCCTGCGCGAATAACGGCGGCGATGCCGCACAACAGGTAGAACACCAGGAAGCGCACATGCCCCAGGGCATCTTCGACGTTGTCCCCGTAAATCCACAGGAACAACATGTTGCCGAGCAAATGCATCCAGCCGCCGTGCAGGAACATGGAGGTGAACGGCGAGGCGAAGCGCGGTATCCACTGCAGATCGGGCGGCAATCGCGCGTCGGTCAGCAGCACCGCGGGAATGGCGCCCAGCGCCGCCACCGCCCGACGGCCGGATGCCGTATCCAAAGAGCGTTGCCACAGGAATACGCAAGCACAGGCCGCGATCAGGGAAATCGTGACGAACGGTTTCGAGGCGGACGGTGAATCATCCTTGAGCGGAATCATCCGCGCGGGCGGTCGGTGCCGGGCCGCGCCGGCGCGTTCGGCTCGGCGCGGCCCGGCGATTCGGCGGCGCGTTGCCGCTCCTCGGCGCGCGCCTGCTCCGCCTCCGCCTTCTTGCGCGCGATTTCCTCGAGCATCACCTTCATCCACTCGCTCATCATTCCGACCCTTCAGCGGACCCTTCCGCGTCCGGGGACGCGACGATGGCGTCGATCGCCGCCACGGTATCGGGGTGATAGCCGGGCAGCGCCTTGGCATACACGCGCTTCGCGAACTCGCTGCCGGACGGCGTCTTCATCAGATCGGCATACAGGGCTCGATCAGCTTGATGCGGCCGATGGTCTTCAAGTACTCCTCGAGACGCGCATAGCTGGGCTGATAATTGGCGGCGATGACCAGCTCGAGCCAGCTGTGTTCGATTTCGGCGTTCCGGCTGTGCGTGAAGCCGTAGGCCTTCGTCCAGGTCTGCGAGCTGCTTGGCGCTCAGCGCAGCGGGCATGTTATCCAGGAAGTACAGCCACTGCTGGGCGACCCAGTCGAGGCCGAACTTCTTGGGCCGAAGCGTGCCCGCGAGCCACGCGGTCCTCGCCTCGTCCACCTGCGACAAGATCGTCGAGACCGGCAGCACGGCATCGGCCGGAATGCCCGGAGCGTTCTCCCAGGCGAGCACCTGCTCGCGGGTCACGATGCCCGGAAAGCGGTCCGAGCAGATTCTCCGCGAGATAGTCGTTGAACTGCTCGGTGGTGATGCTCTTGAACGCGAAGTGATCGAAATAGCCGTGCAGGAAGGCATCGAATCGTTCGCGGCCGAATTTCGCGGCGAGGTAGTTCAAGAACAGCCGGCCCTTCTCATAGGGCACGTCGCTGAACACCAGGTCGGGATCGCGGTCGCGCAGGTCGATGGCCAGCACCTGATCCGCAGGCTTGAGTTTCGCCAGATCCGCCCGCAAGGACTGCAGGCCCAGCACCTCTTCCATGGACGCGCGCTGCTCGCCGTACACCGCCGTCATGATGCGGCTCTGCAAGTAATCGGTGAATCCCTCGTTGAGCCACAGATCGCGCCAGGTCGCATTGGTGACCAGATTTCCCGACCAGGAATGCGCCATTTCGTGCGCGATCACCGACACCAGGCTCTTGTCGCCCGCGATCACGGTGGGAGTGATGAAGGACAGCCGCGGATTCTCCATGCCGCCGACCGGAAAACTCGGCGGCATCACCAAGATGTCGTATCGGGACCAGCGATAGGGCCCGAATAATTTCTCGCTGGCCGCGATCATCGACTCGGTGTCGGCGAATTCCTTGGCGGCCGCCTTGATCATCGGACTTCTCGGCATACACCCCGGTGCGCGGCCCCGTCTCCTTGAACTCGCAGATCGCCGACGGCCAGGGCGATCAAATAGGAAGGAATCGCCTGCGGCATGACGAACGATATACTCGCCCCTGCGCTTCGCCTTCGGATCGTTCTCGGCGCTCATGACCGCCAGCACGCCGGGATCGGTGTGGATGTGCGCCTTGTAGGTGAGCGCGCACCTGCGGCGTGTCCTGCAAGGGGATCCAGGTACGCGCGCCGATGGGCTCGGACTGGGTGTACAGAAAGCCCTTGTGATGGCCGGCGGTTTGCTTCGGCGTCAGCCACTGCAGTGCCGCCGCGGTGGGCAGAGTCTCGTAGTCGATGCGGATGGATCTCGGTGGGCTTGCGGTTCGGCGGCAGGTCGATGACCAGCGCGCTGCCGAGTATGGGATCCGGCTTCTCCAAGTGAAACGGCCGGCTGACCCAGATGGTTTGATTCTTGGCCGTTGCGCCCAGCACATCCGTGGCCTTCTGGGTCACGTCCTTGATCGTCAGATCCTTGGTATCGAGCACCAGCTGCGTGGCGCGCGGATCGAGCCGCTTCGAGCTCGAGCTCGACGGTGCCGCTGATCGATCTTGTCTTCCAGGTCGACTCGCAAATCCAACTCGATGTGCGTGACCCGAAACTGATCGACGTTGGCGTAGGAATGGTAGTCCAGGCCCGGTTCGATCGGCGCCCGGATCGGTGCCGGCCGCCGGCAGTGCCGCGCAGGCGAGAGCCAGGCCCGCAAGACAGGTGCGCAGCCGGTAGTGCCGCCATCACTGCACGGAAGCTTGCGGTCTGCGGCGAGGGCGGCGGCGGCGGCGGGCGCTTCGGCACGGCCGCCGACCAATTCCTTGAACGTCTTTTCGTCCACCAGCAGCCCGGTCTTGCCGTCCCAATTGGAGCCCGTCGGCAAGGTGTTCTCCACCAGCAGCGACTTGCCGATCACATCGTCGATGCCGCCGAGATCGCCCGTGACGGGCACCGGCACGGCGCGCGGGGTATGCGCCAGGTCGCCGACCCGCTGCCAGTCGATTTCGTTGTCGTGATCGGAGATCTTCTTCTGCAATTTCGGGTTCAACAGCTTGGCCAGCAGGCGCTTGCGGTTCTTGCTCCAATCGCGCGAATCGTCTTCCATCACGGTGTAGGCCTGCAGGTACAGCGTGCCGTCGCGCCATCCGAACAAGTAGGGCTGATTGACCACCGTCACCTTCGTGCCGATGGGAATCATGTCGAAGAATACGGCGATGTCTTCCGGATACAGGCGGATGCAGCCGTGACTCGAGCGCATGCCGACGCCGTAGGGCTTGTTGGTTCCGTGAATCAGATAGCTCGGCCACCCCAGGCGGAACTCGTACGCGCCGAGCGGATTGTCCGGCCCGGCCGGCACCTGCGCGGGCAGCTTTTCGCCGTCCTCGGCATGCTCCTCGCGAACCGACTTGGGCACCACCCAGACCGGATCCTTTTGGCGGCTGACGATCTTGGTCGTGCCCTTCGGGAGTCTTCCAGCCCACCTTGCCGATGCCGATGGGATGGGTGTAGACCGATCTGCGGTTCGCCCTTCTTGTGGGGCGGATAGTAGAAAATGCGCATCGCGGCCACATTCACCACCACGCCCTCATGGGGAGCGGCCGGCAAGATGAACTGCGTGGGCACGACCACCTCGCGCCCGACGCCGGGCAGCCAGGGATCGACGCCGGGATTTGCGGTCAGTATTTCCTCGTAACCCACATCGAAGCGCCGCGCGATGTCGGGCATGGTGTCTTCCTTGCCGACGATGGTCTTCTGCACGTAGCCCACGATATCGCTGCCGGGATCGACCTCGAAGTGATGCGGTCGCATTGGGCTTGGGCAATTGCAGGGGCCGGCGGCGGCAGTGCCTTGACCACCGGGGCGGCGGTGCAGCAGGCGTCGGATCGAAACAGCGAACAGGCGCTCAAACACAAACCGCCGATGCAAACGGCTAATCTTAGGATCTTCATCCGCTCTATCTACAGCAAAGTCGGTCGGTCAGGCAATTGGTTATGCGATTGGCGGCGCTGCTTTGAGGTTTGGCGGAAAGTGGCGTGCCAGCAAATTCCCGATGGCGTCGACTCCGGCGATCGAGCCCGCCTCAAATCGTCCAGCGCGAAAATGCTCTTCCATGAGGCGGCACACCGCCTCCCATTCGGCGGGGCTGACGCGGCCCTCGAAGCCGCGATCCGCGACGATTTCGACGACCGCGGTCCGCCAGCTGCACGTAGATCAAGACCCCGTTGTTGTGCTCGGTATCCCACACGCGCAGATGCGCGAACACCTCGAGCGCGCGGGCGCGGGGCGCCACGCCGTTGACGATGTGCAGGGGCGTCAGCGCCGTTTCGATGGCAAAGCGAATTTCGCCCGGCATGCGTCCGCTCCGCCCGGGCGATGGCCTGCTCGATGGCATCGAGCGTGGCGCGGGGAAACAGCATGCGCGTGCGCCAATGGGTCGCCGTGGCGTGCCGAATCAGGCGCCCGACCTGCATTACCAGCCTCCCGAGGCGCCGCCGCCCCCGCCGCCGCCGCCGCCGCCGCTGAATCCGCCGCCGCCGCCGCCGCCAAAACCGCCGCCCCAAGCCGCCGCCCCAAAGCCGCCGCCGAAGCCCCCTCCCCAGCCGCTGCCGGCCGACCATCCGCGCGAATTGGACCCCGCCAGCATGGCGAACAGAAAGGCAACGATCCCGGCCCCCAAGCCGATGGGCAGGAAGTGGCTCAGAAGCCAGGCGATGCCGCCGGTCAGACCGCCCGTGGCCACCGACCCGAACAGCCTGCCGAACATGGCGCGCAGCACGCCGCTCGCGACGAATACCACCACCAGCAGCAGCGGCAGCAAATTGCCTCAGGCCGCCGTGGTGCTCCCACTTCTTGTCGGGTTGCCGGCAAGCGGCTCGCCGTTGACGACCGAAATCATTTGATCGACGCCGGCTTCGACCCCGCCGTCATAGTCGCCCAGTTTGAAGTGCGGGGTGATCGTCTCGGTAATGATGCGGTTCGCGATGGCATCGGGCAGCGCACCCTCCAAGCCATAACCCACCTCGATGCGCACCCGCCGGTCGTTCTTGGCCACGATCAGGTAGGCCCCATCGTCCACGCCCTTGCGGCCCAGCTTCCAGGCGTCCTCGACGCGAATGCCGAATTGGTCGATGTCCTCGGGCTGCGTGGTGGGCACGATCAGCACCGCGATCTGGCTGCCCTTCTTGGCCTCCAAATCCGCGAGCTTGGCCTCGATTCGGGTGACGGCCTCGCCGGACAGAGTGCCGGTCAGATCGGTGACGCGCGCGGTGAGCGGCGGCACGGCACACCTGGCGCATGGGCGAGCAATCGCGGCAAGCAGCAGGGCCAACCCCGCCCCCACGCGACCGAAGCGGCGGGGAGTGGAGGGCATGAGTGTCCCGGTGCCAAGGGCTCTCGAGTTATTGCGCCGGTGCGCGCGGTGGCGTGGGCGCCCGTGTAGGCGCCGGCGCTGGGTGCCGGCGTGGCGGCGGGCGCCGGCGATGGCGGGCGCCGGGGCGGGCGCCGCGAAATCCACCGCCGGCGGCTTGGAAATCACCGCCTCATTCTCCACCGCGAAATTCGGTTTCGGCTTGTAGCCGAACATCATGGCGGTCAAATTTCCGGGGAAGGAGCGCACCGTCACGTTGTAGTTCTGCACCGCCTGGATGTAGCGGTTGCGCGCCACGGTAATGCGATTTTCCGTGCCTTCGAGCTGCGCCTGAAGATCGCGGAAATTCTGATCTGATTTCAATTGCGGATAGTTTTCGGTCACCACCAACAGCCGCGACAAGGCGCTGGTGAGTTCCCCCTGGGCGGCCTGGAACTTGGCGAAGGCCGCCGGATCATTGACCAGTTCGGGGGTCGCCTGGATGGAGCCGACTTTCGCGCGGGCCTCGGTGACGCCCAACAGCACCGAGCTCTCCTGGGCCGCATAGCCCTTGACCGTGTTGACCAAATTGGGGATGAGGTCGGCCCGGCGCTGATACTGATTCAGGACCTCCGACCAAGCGGACTTGATCTGCTCATCCTGAGTCTGCATGGTGTTGTAGCCGCAACCTGACAACAACAGCAGGCCGGCGAGCGCCGCCAGCCCCAAAGCCAATTTACGCATGAAATCCCCTCCTGGCCCCTCTGACTTCGGGGGTGTTGGGGGCGAGTTTAACACCGTGGCAAAAAAAGCCCCGAGTGATGAGCTCGGGGCGGAGAGGCGGACTTCAATGAAGGGAAGTAAAGCCCGCTAGGGGATCAGTGTGCGGACTCAGTGCAGATGGTCCCATTGCAAAACTTGAATATCGGTTTCCTCGAGATCGAAACTGCGCGCCAGCATGCGCGCGATGTCGCGATCACCCTCGAGGCTGCTCGATCGATCGAGCAGTTCCACGACGCCCCGATATTCGTTGTATTCGACGGCTCCGTCCGATTGCGCGATAAAGTGGGTGTAATATTTAACGCTCATGGGTGTGGAGCTTAAGATTCGCGGCGTGCGCAATCTGTGAGCGACCGCTCAGTCGATTGCAGTCCCTCCACAACTTGGTTCACGTCCTTGGAATGTCCCTACACTATATTGCAGCGTGTCAAGATATCGCCCCCCCACTCCGCCCGGTTCGAAGTACATCACTCCCGAAGGAGCCAAGCGGCTGCGGGATGAACTCGATCAGCTGTGGCACGACGAGCGCCCGCGCGTCACCCAGGCGGTGTCCGAGGCCGCGGCGCAGGGCGACCGCTCCGAGAACGCCGAGTACACCTACGGCAAGAAGCGCCTGCACGAAATCGATCGGCGCGTGCGCTTCCTGCGCAAGCGGCTCGAAGGCATGACCATCGTCGATCCGTCGGCCGACCCCGGCCGGCGCGATCCGACGCGGATCTACTTCGGCGCCTGGGTGCAAATCGAGAATGACGGGGCCCTGCGCTGGTATCGCCTCGTCGGACCGGACGAATTCGACATGGCGGAGGACTACATCAGCATGGACTCGCCCTTGGGCCGCAGCTTGCTCGGCAAGAGGCTCGACGACGAGGTGAGCGTCGCGCTGCCCGGCGGGACCACCGTGTTTACCGTGGTCGCCATCAACTACGGACCTCGTCCCTGAGGTTCCGGATTCGTTCAGGAGCTGCGCGCCACCTCTCACGGGGTCGAAGCGACCCCGTCTTTAGGCTCGGGCGCGAGCAGTCGGAACTCAAATTAAACCACCCGAATGTTCTTGAACTGCCAGGGATCCGCGGTGTCCAGATCCTCGGCAAACAGCTCGCCGCGCTGATACAGCGGCGTCCAATCCGTGTACTTGCCGACCACGGTTCCCAAGTAGGGCATGCAGATCTCGAGCGGCCGCTTGTATTCCATGTCGTCGGGCTCGACGATGCCGCGGTTCGGATTCTCCATCGCCCATATCATCCCCGACAACGCCGCCGAGGTGACCTGCAGGCTGGTGGCGCTGTTGTAGGGCGCCAATTTCCGCGCTTCCTCGATGGACAGCTGCGAGCCGTACCAATAGGCGTTCTTCTTGTGGCCGGCGAGCAGCACCCCCAGCTCGTCGATGCCCGCGGTGATCTCGTTCAGCATGATGCGTTTGTGATCCTGCAGATGCCAGTTGTTGCCGGCGAATTCGTGCACGGACAACACCGCGTTGTCGCTCGGATGATAGGCATAGTGCGTGGTCGGCCGGTAGGCCACCCGCTCGCCGTCCATGACGGTGTAGTAGTCGGCCAATGAAATCGCTTCGGAATGCGTGATCAGGAATCCGTGGAAATGTCCCGCCTTCGGGAGTCCAGGTGCGGACCCGGGTGCTGGCGCCGGGACGATTCAAATAGATCGCGCAGCCCGAGCCGGCCTTGTGCCGTCCGCCGTCCGCCGGGAAATGCTTCTCGTGCGTGCCCCAGCCGAGCTCGGCGGGCTGCGCGCCTTCGCTGACGAAGCCGTCGACCGACCAGGTATTGACGAACTCGTTCGCGACCTTCGGCACATTGGTGACCTGAGTGTCGCGTTCGGCGATGTGAATGACCTTGATGCCGAGGGTTTGCGCGAGCTTCGCCCAGGACTCGCGGCTGCTGGGTGTTCCCGCATCCACCCCGGTGTCCTTGGCGATGTTGAGCAGGGCCTGCTTGACCAGGTGCGAAACCAGGCCCGGATTGGCGCCATGCGTGAGCACGGCCGTGGGCGGCTTCTTCGCGCCGTTGCGCAGGGCCAAAGCCTCCAGGCGCATGGTGTAATTGCTGCGCGTGTCCACGGTCGCTTTCGGGTCCGTGTATCCTCCGGCCCAGGGCTCGATGCAGGTATCGAGATACAGCGCGCCGCGCTCGCGCGCCAATTCGAATGAGCGCGATGCTCGACACGTCGACGGACAAATTCAACAGGAAGTCGCCGGCGTCCAGCAACGGTTCCAGAACCTGCCGGTAGTTCTCCCGGGTCAGCGCCGTCTTGACGAATTTCACTCCGAATTGCTCGGCTTCGGTCCGGCCGCTGTCTTCCGCGGTGACGATGGTGATGCGATCGGACGAAGTGCCGATGTGACGCAAGATCAAAGGCAAGACACCCTGTCCGATGCTGCCGAAACCGACGAATACGATCTTGCCCGCAAATTTCACATGCACTTCGTGTTTGCTCATAATTCTCTGTCCCATTTTGATTTGTCCTCTCGATTTAACTTGGTTGTGGCGACGCCCGGTGGGCGGACGCCGCCAGCCTACCTGGCGGCCCAGGAAATGCTCAAGTTTCTGCAAATCCGGAGAGTTGGCGCGCGTGCGTGCGGCGCGCAACGATCAGGCGTGTATCAAGATTCCGTCAAATTCGGCGGGATTCAACTAGGATTTCGACTAAGTATCGCGCCAGTGCGGCGGATAGGTACGCTCGTAGCCGGGCAGCGCTTCGATGCGGTGAATCCAGCGCGCGAGCGCCGGGTAGTTGCGCTCCATGGGCAGGAAGCGCGCGCCGAGCTCCGCCGCGGCGCTCCTATCCAAGGCGCGGCGCAGCACCTGGATCCACGGGAAAATCACCATGTCGGTGGCGGAATAATCGGCGCCGACGATCCACTGCTCCTTGCTCAGCCGCCCCTCGATGGTGCGCGCCTCGCGCGCCACCACGTGCATGGCATCGGTGAGCTCGTCGATGTTCTCGGCGACCTCGCTCGCCGAAGATCGCCCTCGGTGATCTTCAGCAGCGACGGCTCCGCGTACGCCATGAATTCGCAGATGACGCGCATGATGACGCCGGCTTCCTCGGGGTTCGCGCCGAATATCGGCGCCTGCGGGTACTTGACGTCCAGGTAGTACAGCATCGCGACCGACTCGAACACCACGTAATCGCCGTCCTTGAGGACGGGCACGCGGCCGCGCGGATTGAGCTTGAGCATTTGCGGCGATTGCTGCTCCTGCTTGTCGAAGTGCAGCAGCTGCGACTCGTAGGGCAGCCCCTTGTGCTCCAGAGCCAAGAGTACCCGCCACGAGAACGGACTGCCGCTGCCCCAATAAAGAGTGAGTGCCATGGCGCCGATTGTAGCGGATGAAGTTCATCGCATCGTCGCGCTAAGCTGGCGATTCATGGAATTTCACACCTTGATCGACGCGGAGGCTCGCTGCAGGCAACTGCTGGGCGATCCGCGGCTGGCCGTCGTCGACTGCCGCTTCGATCTCATGAACCCCGAGGCGGGCCGGCAGGCCTACCTGTCGGGGCATATCCCCGGAGCGCGATATGCCGATCTGAATCGGGACCTGTCGGCGCCCATCGGCCCCGGCACCGGCCGTCATCCGCTGCCCGCGCCGGAAGCCTTCGCGGCCTGGCTGGGCGCGGCTCGGGATAGACAACGGCACCCAGGTCATCGCCTACGACGACGGCAATGGATCGATCGCGGCGCGGCTGTGGTGGATGCTCCGCTGGGTGGGGCATGAGGCCGTGGCCGTCCTCGACGGCGGCCTCAAGGCGTGGACCGCGCGCGGCGGCGCGCTGCAATCGGGTCCGCCCGAGCCGCCGCCGGCCGGTCCCGGCGCGGCGCCGGCCGCCCGGTCGTGCGCCGCTTCACGCCCGGATTTCCGACCGAGGCGTGCTGAGCACCGCCGAACTCGAGCAGCAGGCATTGCGCGATCCAGCAGGCCCTGCTCGTGGATGCGCGTGCGCCGGAACGCTATCGCCGGCACGGTCGAACCCATCGATCCGGTGGCCGGACACATTCCCGGCGCCGTGAATCATCCGTTCACCGCCAATCTCGACGCCGACGGCTCGTTTCCTGCCCGCCGCCGAGCTCGAGCGCCGCTGGCAGGAGCGCCTCGCCGGCAAGAAGCCCGAGTCATCTGATCGCCATGTGCGGCTCCGGCGTCACCGCCTGTCACAACTTGCTGAGCCTTCGAGATCGCCGGGCTCAACGGCGCGAAACTCTACGCCGGCTGCTGGAGCGAGTGGATTCGCGATCCGCGCCGGCCCATCGCCCGCGGTAGCCCGCTGCCAGCTGCCGAACGGCACCGCAGTCATTTACTTGCAGCCCCAATTTGTTATCGTGCGCGCGACATGAACACACCTGCCAAAGTGCTGCCCGCGAACCATGCCTGGAAGATCGAAGAGTCGCTGGATCTGTACCAAGTGGAAGCTTGGGGCAAGGGCTACTTTTCGATCAACGAGGCGGGCCACGTGGTGATCAGGCCCAGCATGGACGCGGCACGCGAAATCGACCTGTACGACGTGGTTCAGGGTCTCAAGGCCCGCGACCTGCACACGCCCGTGGTCATTCGCTTCTCCGATATTCTCGCGCACCGCCTGCGTCACATCGCCGATGCCTTCGGCACCGCCATCGCGGAGAACGACTACAAGAACCGCTACGCCGCGGTGTTCCCGATCAAGGTCAATCAGCAGCGCCTGGTGGTCGAAGAGGTGTACCGCTACGGCAAGGAATTCGGCTTCGGGCTCGAGGTCGGCTCCAAGCCCGAACTGCTCGCGGTGATGTCCATCACCGAGGATGCGCCCGGACCGCATCGTGGTGTGCAACGGCTTCAAGGACGACAGCTACATCGAAGCGGTCATCCTCGCCACCAAGCTCGGCCGCACCATCATTCCGGTGGTGGAGAACTACGAAGAGATTCATCTGATCCTGAAGCACGCCGAGCGCTACGGCGTGCGGCCGAAGATCGGCGTGCGGGTCAAGCTCGCCAGCGAGGGCGCCGGCCGATGGCGCGAATCGGCGGGCGAGAAATCCAAGTTCGGCCTGTTCATCAGCGAGATCCTGGATCTGTACGCGCTTCTGAAGGAGCGCAACATGCTCGATTGCCTGCAGCTCGTGCACTGCCATCCGGGCAGCCAGCTGCAGGATATCCGCCGCGTGAAGGACGCCATCAACGAACTGGCGCATGTGTACGCCGAGCTCAAGATCATGGGCGCCGGCCTGCAATACATCGACATCGGCGGCGGCTTGGGCGTCGACTACGACGGCAGCGGCACCAATTTCGAATCCTCGATGAACTACACGCTCAATGAATACGCCAGCGACGTGGTCTACCGCATCAAGAGCGTCTGCGACGCCCGCGACGTGCCGCATCCCATGATCGTGAGCGAGTCCGGCCGCGCCATCGCCGCGCATCACAGCTTGCTGGTGTTCGACACCTTGGGCTCCTCGAAGCTGGACCAATTCAAGGTCACCGGCCGGCCCGAGGAGGACTATCACGGCAAGGAAGAAGTGCCGCAGCCGGTGCGCGATCTGTTCGACAGCTACCGATCGGTCAATGAGCGCCGCCTGGTGGAGTGCTATCACGACGGACTGCAGGCCCGCGAGCAGGCGCTGCAGATGTTCAATCTGGGGTACCTGAGCCTCGAATTCCGCGCCCTGGCGGAAAAGCTCTACTGGGCGACCTGCGCCAAGATCCGCGACTACTGCCGCAAGCTCGATCGGGTTCCGGAGGAGCTGGAAAACCTCGAGGACATGCTCAGCGACATCTATTTCTGCAATTTCTCGGTGTTTCAATCGCTGCCGGACAGCTGGGCCATCGGCCAGTTGTTTCCCATCATGCCCATTCAGCGGCTGGGCGAGCGGCCCTCGCGCAATGCCGTGCTGGCCGACATCACCTGCGATTCGGACGGCAAGATCGACCGCTTCGTGCATCCCCGGATCACCAAGCGCACTCTTGAGGTGCATGAACTGACCCCGGGCGAGCCGTACTACCTGGCGGCGTTCCTGGTGGGCGCCTACCAGGAAACCCTGGGCGATCTGCACAATCTGTTCGGCGACACCCATGTGGTGCACATCCGGCTGCAGGATGACGGCGGCTGGTGGATCGAGGAAATCGTCAAGGGCGACACGGCCAACAAGGTGCTCGAGTACATGGAGTACGACACCGACGAGCTGTATCCGGGAATCGCCCGGGACTGCGAGCGGGCGGTTCAGGAAGGCCGGATGTCGCTGGGCGAAGCGCAGGCGGTCAAGCGCTTCTACGAGAACGAACTCAACGGCTATGCCTATCTCGAGGTCGAATAAATCGGTATTGCCCGTTTGCCAACAATTATCCCCTAGCGTAGCATCGACTCGTAGGTTCGTTCCCTACACGGGCCTTAGGGTGCAGGCCCCGGCTGCGACGCGTGTGCGCGTGACGGCGTCTGAGTGGGATGTAGAAACACTGTTAGTGAGATTAGTTGAATGACGACGATCTACGTTGGCAACCTGCCATTCACTGCGACAGAAGACGAAGTACGGGCGCTGTTCGAGCGCCACGGCAAAGTCGAATCGGTCAAGCTCATCAACGATCGCGAGACCGGGCGTCCCCGCGGATTTGCGTTCGTGGACATGGGGGCCGGTGAAGCGCAAAACGCGATTCAACAGACGAACGGCTTCCAGATGGGCGGACGTCCGCTGCGCGTCAATGAGGCCCAGGAACGGGCGCCTCGGTCCAAGCCCGCGAGTGGCGGTGGCGGCGGCGGCGGCGGTGGTCCACGCCGCTGGTAGCCGATAGCGTCGCGGATACGTGGATTGGGATGCGCCTGCGGGCGGACGCCCGCTCGGGGTGATCGCCGCGCGTTCACCACATTTCCTTGAGCTGCGCGACGACATCGACAGTCGCCGCTTCGTCCTCGCGCAAATTTTCCACGCCGCGCATGTTGCGCAGCGAAATCCGTTCGCAGGTATCCAGCACCTTGTCGGTCATGAAGCGGCTCTTGGCGCCGTACACATGCGCATCGCCGTTCTTCGGCTGCTGCGTGACCGCGTACTTGAGCGGTGCGCACAGATGCAGCTCGTTGCGCGCCCGCGTCATGGCCACATAGAGCAGGCGCCGCTCTTCCTCGATCATTTCCGGCTTGCCGGTGGAGAATTCCGACGGGAAATTGCCGTCGGAGACATTCAGCACATAGACGATGTCCCACTCCTGGCCCTTGGCGGAGTGAATCGTCGACAGGATGACGTAGTCCTCGTCCTTCGAGGCATTGCCGGATTGATCGCTGGTCACCATCGGCGGATCCAGGGTCAGTTCGGTCAGGAACCGCTCGCGGCTGGCGTGCTGCGTCGACAGCTGCTCGAGCTGTTCCAGATCGCCCATGCGCGTCCACGCTGCATCGTGAATGCGCTCGAGCTGCGGCTTGTACCACTCGCGCACCAGACCCACCTGGCCGGCCCAGGGAGTCGCCGGGTCGGCGAGCTTCTCGAACAGTGCGCAGAATCGCTTCCAGTCCATTTTCACCGGCTGCGGCGCGTCGAAGCCGGCCAGGCTCTTGACGTCGAAACTCTGCGCCTCGAAGTAGTCCAGCGCCTGTTTCGCGTGGCCGGGACCGATGCCGGGCAGCAGCTTCAACACTCGGAATCCCGCCACCGAGTTGCGCGGATTGTCGGCCCAGCGCAGCACCGACATCATGTCCTTGACGTGCGCCGCCTCCAGGAATTTAAGGCCGCCGTATTTCACGAAGGGAATGTTGCGCTTGGTGAGTTCGACCTCGAGCACATCGCTGTGATGGGAGCTGCGGAACAAGATGGCATGGCGCTTCAGCGAGCCGCCGATTTCCCGCGTCGCCAAGATCTTGCCCGCGATGTACTCCGCCTGCGCCGACGGCGTCATCCATGGCGACGTAGAAGGTCTTCTGCGTGGACTGGCGCGTGCCCAGCAAGGTCTTGCGATGCTGGCGCGCGCCGTCCGACATGAGCGCATTGGCCGAATCGAGAATTTGCTGCGTCGAGCGGTAGTTCTGCGCCAGCACCACGATTTCGGCCTTGGGCTTGTAGCGGTCGGCGAACCCCAGAATGTTCTCGACCGCTGCGGCGCGGAACGAGTAGATGGCCTGGGCATCGTCGCCCACCACCGTGACCCCCTTGCCGTCGGGCTTGAGCGCCTGGACGATCTCGCCCTGCAAGGTGCTGGTGTCCTGGTACTCGTCGACCAGCACGTGATCGAAATTCTTCGACAGGCTCTGCGCCAGCGCCGGGTTTTGCATCATCACATGCCAGTACAGCAGCAGATCGTCGAAATCCAGCACCCGGTTCTTTTGCTTGCGGCCGACGTATTCGCGATACAGGCGTGTGAGATCCGCTTCCCACTCGCGCACCCAAGGAAATTGCTCCTCCAGGGTTTGCTTCAGCGACAGCCGGGTGTTGACCCGATATGAATAAATCGCGAGACAGGCATCCTTGCGCGGAAAGCGCTTGTCCTTGGCGGAGAAACCCAATTCGTGACGCACCACGTCCATCAAGTCGGCCGCATCCGCGCGGTCCAGCACCGTGAAATTCGGGTCCAGCCCCAGGTGCTTGGCATAGAGACGCAATATCCGGTTGCCCACCGAATGGAAGGTCCCCGACCACAGCAATCGCGACACCACGCTGCGATCGCCCGCCTTGCCCGCGGTCCGACAGGACTTCCGCGACGATGGTCTGGGTGCGCCGGATCATTTCCTGAGCGGCGCGGCGCGTGAAGGTCAGCATCAGGATGCGCGCCGGATCCACGCCGTTCAGCACCAGATGTGCGGTGCGATGCGCCAGGGTGTTGGTCTTGCCCGTGCCGGCGCCGGCCAATATGAGCATCGGACCCGCATTGACCCCTTTGCCCTCCACGGGCGTGCCGAAGGTGGCCGCACGGCGCTGTGCGGGGTTGAGCGAATCGAATGCAGTGGTCTTGGCTTTCATCATAGGAAAACGATGCCGCGTACTGTACGTATATCCAGATCGCGATGCAATGCGCTTGAAACAGCAGCGCAGGATGGCGCATTGCGCGGGCTGGCGCGCGAGGAGACAGGTCACATGCGCCGGCTTTTCCTGCTTCCGGGGCCGCCGATATAGACTCGACCTCATGCGCAAACCCACTCCCATCGCCAGCAAGCACGTGCACAGCGGCCGCATCATCGAGGTTTCGACCGAACGGCTGCTGTACAGCAACGGCCGAGAATACGACCTCGACTTCGTACGCCATCCGGGCGCCGCGGCGGTGGTCGCCGTGGACGGCGCCGGCCGCGTCTGCCTGGTGCGCCAGTACCGGCACGGCGTCGAGGACTTTCTCTGGGAAATTCCCGCCGGCAAGCTCGACCCCGGCGAGGCGCCGCAAGTCTGTGCCGTGCGCGAATTGGCCGAGGAAACCGGGGTGCACGGCCCGGCGCTGGACGTCCCTGGGACGGTTCATTCCGGCGCCCGGGCATATTCACCGAAGTCATTCACCTCTACCTGGCGCGCGATCTGACCGTCGGCGCGCCCGCGCCTGACGCCGACGAAGAATTGGAAATCCAATGGCTGCCGATCGAAGAGGCGGCCGGAATGGTGCTGCGCGGCGAATGGAACGACGGCAAGACGGCGCTGGCGCTGTGGCGTGCCCAATATCAACTGCAAATGTGACGGTTCGCCAGGTTTTTACGTGTCTGGGTTGACTTAACCGGGTGCTCGACTAAAAAGGTAGTGTGAGCGAAGATAACTCAAAACCTGCCCGCAAACCGGGCGCCGACGGTGCCGGGAACTCGTCCGCGCCGGACGCCAAAGCCGATGCCCAAACCAAGGGCAAGGGCACCGGACGGGTCAAATTCGACGACCGCGGCAATGCCATATGGGAATGGTCGGTTGCCACCGGGCGCCTTCGGCCACGAGGTCTCGACCGAGCGGCTGCAGAAGCTCGAGCACCCCGCCCTGTCGATCGCCGACGACGCCCCGACGCCGCTCGAGACCGTGCGCGCCAACCCGCTCGGCACCAAGAAGGGCTACGACCCCTACGACAGCGGCAAGCTGGGCAAGGCGCCCGCGCCGGCCAAGAAGGATCTGCGCCGCTTGAGCGAATTTCTGAAATTGAAAAAGCAGGCGGAAGCCAACAAGGACGAAGAGTAGCGCAGCGCTGCGGCCGGCGCGCTGCGACGTCGCGCGAGTCACGCCAAGGCGTGACGCAATTTGGCCGTGCTTCCCAGGCGATAGAATCTGCGCAGCTCGCGCACCAGCGCCTCGATCCGCGCCTCGCCCCGGCTCACGAAACGATGTTCCAGTCTGCGGCAGTAGTGCGCGGCGCAGCGGTGCGCGGTCCGATAGCGATGATACTGATCGGGCTCCAGGCGCGCATCGAAGCTCACGCGATCGAACAGCCGCGCATGCACCTGCGCCGGATAGCCGCCGCCTTGCTGGTCGGCCAGCAAGAATACCGTGACCGCATACTTATCGACTTCGGCCTGAGTCTCGAGCTCCAGCAGCGACACCGGCAGGTCGCGGTCCAGCCGCCAGGTCGAATACACGAAGTGGCTGACGCCCTCGAGCGCCGTGCAGTAATCGGCCAGATTGCTTTCAGTCAGGGCGCCGACGGGATCCGCGCCCTCGAGTCGCCGCAACAAGCTCGGATCCAGGTACAGCGCGACCCCGGCGCCGTCCGCCGTCTCGGCCAGCAACAACTCCTCTTCCGAGGCGCGCGTATCGTTGCCGGGTGCGACACCCTGCAGGGCGCGGCGGTCCGTGACCAGAAAATCGTACACGTCGTAGTTCAGATCGACGTCGTAAAGACGGCCGAGAAGCGACTGCAGTCCATGCAGAACCATGGCCGCCTCAGTGCTCGCGGCGCGCGCCGCCGGCCGGAACCGGCTGCACGCCCAGCTGCTTGAGCAGCCCATGCGCCCGCGGACTGCCGGTCTTCATCCACATCTCATACAGCCGCAGGATATCCGCGTCGCTGTGCCGATAGGACATCTCGCTGACTTCGTTCAGAGCGTCCACCAGCGGCTGGAACTTGCGCGCGAGCTGCGCATAGATCGCCGCGATGCAGCGTCCCGACATGGAGCGCTGCAGGGTATCCGCCAGCGAGCTGTAGGCGTTCCCGCCCATCGCGATGTGGTAGTCGATGTCGATCAATTTGCGCGCGAAGCTGCGCGCGAAGAATCCTGCGATGAACAGCGACACATCGCCGAGGCGCTGCAGTCCCCGCTGCCGCGCGGCGGCGGTCGGCGCCTCGAGCGCGTCGGCCAGCATGTGCGCCAGCGGCCGGATGCGCAGGCCCTCCGGCGTGCGCTCGTACAGGGCATCGGCGCGCGAGAACATGGTGAGCAGATTGACCACGTACTGCTTCGGCCTGCTCGTCGATGTCGAGGTGCTGATGTTCGCTCGCCGCGTGAAACGCGTCACGAAAGAATTCGCGCAAGGAACTGACCGCTACAAGAGAACCCGCAGACGCTGCTTGCATGCTTGGCATCCTTTTTCACCTGACACCATCCTATCGACAAAGCGACGCGCAAGTGAACGCGCAAAAGCGCGAACCAGTGTCAGAAAATGCCTATATTTTCAGGTGTTTTGCAATCAGCAGTCGGCGCCGTCGGCTGCCAAGCGTGCGGTGCATCTCATGGGTGCTAATTAATTTCCGCGAGCGTCGAAATGGTGCGCGGCGGCGGCGCGAGCGCCTTCGGCCATTCGCGCGCATCGCGGTTGAGCCACACCGCCTGCATGCCCGCCTGCATCGCGCCGACGACATCGGCCAGAGGATCGTCGCCGATGTGCAGCACGTGCCGCGGCTCGACGCCGGCCAAGCCGGCGAGGTGCGCGAATATGCGCGCATCCGGCTTGGCGACGCCGGCCGCGCGCGCCGTGACATGGCCGGCGAACAAATCCGCGATGCCGCAGCGAGCGAGATCCGCATTGCCGTTGCTGAGAGCGAACAGGCGATAGCGCGCACTCAGGCGCATCGAGCGCACGGCCGCACGTCCTCATAGAAGTTCACGCGATTGCGCTCGGCGAAGAACACCTCGAGCGCCTCGTCGGCGAGATCGACTCGGCATGGCCCGCCGCGCCGAACAAATCCTTGAGCGCGCGATGGCGCAGGAAGGTCAGATCATGGCCGTGCTGCGGAAACCGCTCGGCCACGGCGGCGCGCAGCGCGCGCAGCGATTCGATGTCGTGGCCGCTCACCGTGCGCGGGATAGCGGGCGCGCAGCCACGCCAGCAACGCGTTCTCGGCGGCCGCGATGACGGGACCCACCGGCCACAGGGTGTCGTCCAAATCGAAACTCAAGACGAGGGGATGCGATCATCGGCCTATTCTTGCGCAAAGTGGCGTCGCGAGTTTCGCGGAATCCGCTGGCCGTCTTCGGGCCGCCCTCCCGGGGCCGCCCTCCTGGGGCCGCCCTTCTCGGGCTACAATGGGCCTCGAGCATCCTCACAAAGAGAACATCGCAATGGCTGCCGATCGCTTTTCAGTCGCCCTCGCTCCTGTTTGCCTTGAGCGCGCGCCGCAACCGCCGGCGGCATCGCGGTCCGGCGGCGGCGCCGCGGATCATTCGCAACCTTTCACGATACGAGACCTGGTGCGCCTCGAGCGCATTTCGGAAATCGCCGCATCGCCCGACGGCAAGCGCGTGGCCTACACCCTGCGCAGCACCGACATGGAGGCCAACAAGGGGCGCACCGGCATTTGGCTGGTGGACACCGGCACGCGGACGCGCGCGGCGCCCCTGCACCGCCTCACCGACATTGCCGCGAATTCCAATTCCGCCGAGTGGAGCGCGGACGGGCGCTACCTTTATTTTCTGTCGAATCGCAGCGGCACCACTCAGGTATGGCGGGTTGCGGCGGGCGGCAGCGGCGCCGGCACGGCCGATGCGCCCGGGGCCGACGCGATGCAGGTCACCAATCTGCCGCTCGATGTCGGCAGCTTTCGCGTCTCCCCCAAGGGAGATCGGATACTGGTGAGCGTCGAGGTGTACTTGGACTGCGCGGATCTCGCCTGCACCCGGCAGCGCCTGGACGCGGCGGCGCATTCCAATGCCGGCGGCGTTCTCTACGACCAGCTGTTCGTCAGGCACTGGGACACCTGGAGCGACGGCCGCCGCTCGCAGCTATTCGCCATGGCGCTCGACGATGTGGCGCGCGGCACGCCGGTGAACCTGACCGGCGGCATCGGCGACGTACCGAGCAAGCCCTTCGGCGGCCGCGAAGACTATGCGTTCAGCCCGGACGGCACGCACGTGGCGTTCTCCGTGCGCGCCATGGCGGGAGAGCCATGGTCGACGAACTTCGACATCTACGAAGTCGCCGCCGGCGGGCGGAACGCCGCGCAACCTGACCGCGGACAATCCCGCCTGGGACGGGCAGCCTGCCTACTCGCCCGACGGCACGCAGCTCGCCTACGTGGCCACGGATCGGCCGGGCTTCGAATCCGACCGCTTTCATCTCGTGCTGCTGAATCTCAAGTCCGGCGTGAAGCGCCCGCTCACCCAGAATTGGGATCGATCCATCGCGAGTTTTGCCTGGTCGCGCGACGGCAAGAGCCTGTTCGCCATCACCGACCACCTGGGCCAGCGGCCGCTGTGGGCCGTCGATGCGAAGACCGGCAGAACCTCCGCCATCACCGGCGCCGGCGAGGTCGAAGGCTTCAGCGTCGGCACGCGAAAGGTGTTCTACACCTTCAGCAGCCTGGGCGGCCCCGCCGATCTGTATTCGGTCGGATTCGGCGGCGGCGAACCGAAGCAGCTCACCCGCTTGAACGAGGCGGCGCTCGCGCAGCGCAAGTTCGGCGAATACGAGCAATTCAGCTTCGCCGGCTGGAACAATGAAAATGTCTTCGGCTACGTCGTCAAGCCGGTGGATTTCAAATCGCGATCAGAAATATCCCGTGGCATTCCTGGTGCACGGCGGCCCGCAGGGCAGCTTCGCGAACTCCTGGAGTTGGCGCTGGAACGCGCAGGCCTTCGCGGGCGCCGGCTACGGCGTCGTCATGATCGATTTCCATGGCTCCACCGGCTACGGCCAGGCGTTCACCGATTCCATCAGCGGCGACTGGGGCGGCAAGCCGCTCGAGGATCTGAAGCTGGGCCTTGCGGCGGCGCTCAAGCAGTATCCCTGGCTGGACGGCGATCACGCCTGTGCGCTCGGCGGATCGTATGGCGGCTACATGATGAATTGGATCGCAGGTCAATGGCCGGATCGCTTCAAGTGCATCGTGAGCCACGACGGCATCTTCGACAATCGCAGCATGTACTACTCCACCGAGGAACTCTGGTTTCCCGAATGGGAGTTCGGCGGCCCCGAATACGCGCAATCCCGCGGGCTACGCCAAGTTCAATCCCGTCGACTACGTGGCCAAGTGGAAGACGCCGACGCTGGTGATTCACGGACAGGAGGACTACCGAGTCCCCCTCGCCCAGGGACTGTCGGTGTTCACCGCACTGCAGCGCCGGGGAGTCCCGAGCGAGTTCCTGTACTTCCCGAACGAGAATCACTGGGTATTGAAGCCGGCCGACAGCATCCAGTGGTACGACACCGTGCTCGCCTGGATGAATCGCTGGACGCTCCCTAGGCATGCCCGAGCCTTAACGGTCGACCATCCGAGCGCTCAGGGCTCGACCGCGCGCCAGGCGGCCGGATAGTTCTCGCCCAGCTGCATGATCCGCTGCAGCAGATCGTCGTAGCTCATGCCGGCGGTGAGCGCCGATTGCGCGAAGTCCTCGGCGGCGGAGATGTTCGGGTTGGCGTTCGCTTCCAGCACGAACAGTTCGCCGTCGGCCCGCAGGCGAAAATCCATGCGCGCATAGCCCGTCAAATGCAATGCGCGGAAAATGCGCTTCGACAGCTGCTCGAGCCGCGCCACGGTGCCGTCGGGCAGGCTCTCCGCGGCCGCGGTGGTGATGCCGTAGCGCTGCTGATAGCCGCGGTCCCATTTCACCTTGCGGGTGGCGATGGCCGGCAGGTTCTCCGGCAGCGACCCGAAAGTCATTTCCCACACGGGCAGCACCTTGAGCCGGTCGTTGCCCAGCACGCCCACGTAGAGCTCGCGGCCCTCGATGTACTCCTCGACCAGGGCGTCGGAATGCGTCTGCTCGTGAATGAAGGCGATCCGCTCCGTCAGCTGCTTCTGGTCGGCGACCACCGAGGCATGCGCGATCCCGAGCGACGCATCTTCGGTCGAGGACTTCACGAACAGCGGGAAAGCGCAGCTTCTTCGGTATGCGCGGCTTCTTGCCGCGCGGGAACACCATGAACTGCGGCGTGGGCACGCGGTGATAGGACAGCAACTGCTTCGACAGCACCTTGTCGCGCGACAGCAGCATGCCGCGCGGATTGCAGCCGGTGTACGGCTGATGCATCAGCTCGAGAAACGCCACGACGTGCTGATCGTAGGTGACGATGCCGTCGAATTCCTCGAGCAGATTGAACACGATGTGCGGCTTCCAGTCGATGATGGCGCGGCGCAACTCGGACAGGCTGTCGCTCAAGCCCAAGGGCCTGACCTCATGGCCTTCGGCTTTCAAGATGCGAAATGACGTCGTATTCGGTGCGCCACTCGTCGATCTCCTTCTCGGTGGAGCCCTTCAGAGAATCCGGAGGCACCAGCGTCGAATGCACGAGAACCAGGGCGCGCACCTTCCTCACAGCGAGACCCTCGGCAACTGCCGCTCTTCGTAAGACTCCGCCAGCCGCGCAATCACCCACATGCAATTGCGGCTTGAGCGCGCGCCGCGACCCGCGCACGTACAAATTCAACGACTCGCAGCGCTCGATCATGAGCCGCAGCACCTGGTGCACCAGGTACTCGCTGAACGCCCCGGAGCGCACGAATCTGCTGGCGCAGGGGATTGCGCAATTCACGCAGCAGGCTCGCCGCCTTGGGGCGATCGCGGGTGCGCGGCGCCGCGGTGAACACCTTGAGCAGCAGTTCATCGGCGCCGGAGCGGCGCGGCATGCGGTAGCGCGCCAGCTTCCGCTCGTAGTGTTCGCGCAGGGTGCGCGTCTCCTGCGCGCACCTCTTCGACGGTGCCGCGATCCAAGACGGCCGGCTTGCTCGGCCGATGTCGCTCGCGAGAGTATCGATGTATTCCAGCTTCGCGTAGGCCGGCCAGCCCAGATATTCGCGCCGCCAGGGAGAATTCGGCTTCAGCCAGACCGCGAAGGTCTCGGCGAAGTCCTCGGTGGGATGTGCCTGGGCGTACCAGGCGCCCAGATGCTGCACGAAGCGCCGGCTGCCCGGCCGCGGGCGGTAAGTGTCGGGATAGGGCAGCGAGGCGGGCCCGAACACGGCGCGCCAGGCACTGCGGCGTCTCAGCCGATAAGCCGAATCGATGGCGTGCCCGGCCTCGTGGCGCAGTATGCGCATCAGCCAATTGCGGTTGCCGCCCTCCACTTCACGCATGAAGCGCCGCTCGATGCCCATCAGCCGGCGGTGTGCCAGATAGAAGGGAATGGCGATCCCGGGTATCCCATCGGGCGAGAACCACTCCTGCGCCAGCCAGCAATGCGGCCGAAATCGTATCCCCCGCATTTCCAGCTCGCGGTACAGGCGCAGGATGGCCTCCTCCAGTTCCGTCCCGTGGATGGAGAGCTTCAAATCGCAGAAACGCAGGCTGAGCAATTGATCGTCGGACAGCGTTTCCCACGCATATCGAAGCTTGCGCCGCCGGCGCGAGCCGGCGGCCTGGTTTCGGGTTTGCAACATATTGTGTGAAGCTGGTACTGTCTTCTGGAATCTTACCTTCAAACGGATCATCCGGGACTGGAGGATTCATGCAACGCACGGTCACGGTGGAAACGGTCACTACCGTGGACGGCGTAGCGGCGCTTCGGCCCTGTTACGAACGCCTGCAGCGAGCCACGCGGCAACACCTTGCCGTTTGCCCTGCACGAGTGGCACGTGGCCTGGTGCCATCACTTCCTGAACCGCAATCCGCGCATTCGCGATGAGCCGCTTTTCTACGTGCTGCGAGATTCCGGAGGACACCTGTGTCGCCATCCTTCCCTTCATCGTCAGCACGGCGCCGGGTTGGGCCGCTGAAAATCGTGTCCATTGATCTGCTGGGCGCAGACCCGGCCATCACGGAGATTCGCGCGCCGATGATCGTCCCCGGCTACGAACTCGTGACGGCGCACGCGGTGCAACATCAGCTGGCGAAGACCCCGGCGCTGGGACTGGATTCACTGGAGCGGAATCAGCCCTGGGTTCGCCCAGGCGCTGGGGACTGGCGCCAGCTTGCAATGGCTAGCCCCGCTCTCGGACTTCGTGCTCGATATGGCCCCGTCTTGGGAGGAGTTTCGGCGCGGCCTGAAGCGCAATATTCGAGAATCACTGCGCCATTGCTACAATTCATTGAAGCGCGACGGCCTTGACTACGAACTGCAGGTGATCGACAGCGCGCCCGAGGTGCGCCCCAACGTGGAGCGCTTCGTCGAGCTGCACGTCATGCGCGCCAATCTCGCCGCCACGGTGCCCCATCCGAATCGATTTGCCAGCCGGATTTCCCGCGACTTCCTCTACGAGGTCTGCGAACGCTTGAGCAAGAGCGGCGCCCTGCGCCTGTTTCGGCTCAACATTGACTCGCACATCGTCGCGATGCGGATCGGCATCGCGGTGGGCGACAGCTTGTATTTGTACTATTCGGGCTACGACCCCGCATGGGCTCGGTACGCCGTCATGACCACGACCGTGGCCGAGGCCATCAAGTATGCGATTGCGCACGGCTTCAAAACCGTCAATCTCTCGCCCACCAAGGAAGTCTCCAAGACGCGCTGGAGCCCGCGCGAAGTCGAATTTCAGTCCGCCTATCAACAGGGTGCGCGCCTACGCTCGCGCCTGGCGCGCCGTGCCTACGTGAAAGCCCGGTCCGGCGCCGGACTGCAATCCCGGCTGCTGCAGCATTTGATTCCCGGCCGCCGCCACTGGCAGTGACGATGCGTGCCAGGGACGGCGCTGGCCGGGGACGGACCCCGGGGGACAGATCGGCGTTGTCGCGGCTCAGCCGCGCGGCTCGAGTTCCGCCTCCAAGGCATCTTCGTCGGCGTCGGTCATCGCCTCGACCGTCCGCCGGCCGTCGAGGCCGGCGAAATCGAACAGTGCCGGATCCGCGAGCTGGGAACCGGCGACATTGCAGATGCTGGAGAAAATGGATTCGATGCGGCCGGGAAATTTCTGCTCCCAGTCGCGCAGCATGTTCTTCACCACCAGCCTCTGCATGTTGGTCTGCGAGCCGCACAGGGTGCAGGGGATGATCGGAAACTCGCGCGCGGCGGCGTAGCGGGCGATGGACCCCTCGGCCACATAGGCCAGCGGCCGAATGACGATATGGCGCCGATTTTCGCTGAGCAGCTTCGGCGGCATGGCCTTCAGTCGCCCGCCGAAGAACATGTTCAAGAACAGCGTTTCGACGATGTCGTCGCGATGGTGGCCCAGCGCGATCTTGGTGATGCCGTTCTCGGCCGCGAAGCGGTACAAGGCGCCGCGCCGCAGGCGCGAGCACAAGCCGCACATGGTCTTGCCGTCGGGAATGACGCGCTTGACCACGGCATAGGTGTTCTGCTCGATGATGCGGAAGCGAACCCCCAGATCCTCGAGATATCGGGGCAGCACCTCGGCGGGGAAGCCCGGCTGCTTCTGATCGAGATTGACCGCCGTGATCTCGAAGCTCACCGGCGCACTGCGCTGCAGGCTCAACAGAATGTCGAGCAAGGTGTAGGAATCCTTGCCGCCGGACAGGCACACCATGACGTGGTCGCCGTCGGCGATCATGCGAAAATCGGCGATGGCCTTGCCCACGGAGCCGCGCAGCTGCGCCTGCAGTTTCTTGAAGTTATTGGAGGAGCGCCGCACCCCGGATGGCCTCATTGCATGTCGTGGCCGATGTCCATAAGCCACGTCCTTCAGGGATCTCGAGGTATTTCGCTTCCAAGTAGCGCAGGTACGCGGCCGCGGTCAGCGGTTTGCCCGTGGCTTGCTTGATGAGTTCCTGCACCGGCAAGCGCGCGCCGACGCCGTGCACATTGTCGCGCAGCCAATCCATCACGCCGCCGAATTGACCGGCGGCGATTTCCTCATCGAGCGAGGGCCGCGCCGCGCGCATGGCTTCGTTGAGCTGGCCGGCGATGACTGCGCCCAAGACATAGGAGGGGAAATAGCCGAAATGACCCACCGCCCAGTGAATGTCCTGCAGGCAGCCGTCGATGTCGTTCGTCGGCCGGATATTCAGGCGCTGTTCCAGATTGGCGTTCCACGCCTCCGGCAGATCGGCCACGGGCAACGAGCCCTCGAGGATCTTCTTCTCGAGTTCGTAGCGCAGCATGATGTGCACGGGATAGGTCAGCTCATCGGCATCCATGCGGATCGTGCTGCGCCGCACGCGGATCAAGTGCCGGTACAGATTGGCTTCCTCCCACTCCGGGCCGCTCACCTGCAAATACTTCTCGAGCAGCGGCCGCAGGTACTTCACGAAGGAGCGGCTGCGGCACAGATTCATCTCGAACAACAGCGACTGGCTCTCCTCGAGCGCCAGCCCGCGGTCGCGGCCCACCGGCTGATCGCGCCACTTCAAGGGCAATCCCAAGTCGTACATGGCATGGCCGGTCTCGTGCACCGCGCCCAGCAGGCCCGAGAACGGGTCGTTCAAATCGAAGCGCGTGGTCACTCGAATGTCGCCGGGCACCCCCTCGGTGAAGGGATGCTCGCTTTCGTCGAGCCGCCCGCGGTCGAAGGGAAAACCCAGGGCCTTGAGCACATCCACGGACAAGGAGCGCTGGCGCGCCACCGTGAATTTGCCGTTCAGCGGCGTGGGCGCATGCGCGGCCTGCACCTCGATGGCCTCATTGATGAGACCGGGGAGCTTGCGCGACAGCGCCTTGAATATGGTGTCGATGTCCGCCGTCGAAATGCCCGGCATGAATCCGTCCACCAGCGCATCGTAGGGCGCCAGCCCCCGTGCCTGTCCGAGCAGCGCCGCCTTGTCGCGCACCAGATGCACCACCTCTTCCAAGTGCGGCGCCAGCAGTTTGAAGTCATTGGCCTTCTTGGCCTCGACCCAAAAGACCTCGGCGCGCGCGGTGGCCTTGGCGAGGCGCGCAATGAGCGACGGCGGGGTCGCGATCGCGTGATCGCGCTGCCGGCGCATCTCATGCAGGTTGGCGAGCGGCCAATCCTCGAGCTGCGAGGCACCCGCCTCGGCGCGCTCCAGCAGGCGCGCCACTTTCGGCGTCGTGAGCAGGGCGTGGTGCTCGGTCTCGAGCGCCGCCAGTTGCTCACCGCGCACATCGGCACTGCCGCGCGGCATCATCACCGCCGCATCCCAGCGCAACAGCGATAACGCGCCGCGAAATGCGTGCAGACGGCGAAACTCTTGTTCCAATTGCTCGTAGGGCGAGGCGGCCATGATTACCTTGTGGGCACCGCCTTCAGGGGCGGCGCTGCTTCGTTTGGCCGCAAAGTTTACCAGACCGCGGTGCCCTGTCGGGCGTCGATTTTTAAAAAATCCAATTATTTCAAATAGTTACTGCATACCCTGCAGCGGGAAGGAGCCTGTTTGATGAAACGGCAGGTCACGCAGGAAGGGCAAATCGATGCTGGCCGCCCCGGTGAGGTCGTAGTCGATCGAATTCGAATGCTGATCCATTTTATCGGCCAACTTCAAGAGCGCCAGAGCCACATTGGCCTTGATGGTCATGTCGAAATCGGCCTCGCCGTGAGCGGGAACGACCAAGGCATGGTCGCTGACGCCGCTCGCGATCTGCTCCCCGCCGACATTGAGCTCCACATGCACCCCGGTGATGGGCAATGTCCGGTCATTGGGATTTTGTATGTTGAGCTTGACCGCGAAGTTTTGCTGCAGCAGGTTTCCGCTGCGCAATTCGATGCGCACGACGGAGACATTCGGCCGATCGAATTTGGGAGCCAACACAGAACAGGCGCCCGGCGCCAGCGTCAGCGCCAACACGATCGGCAACAGCCGCTTCAGCATCAACATTCTCCTTCGGCTCCATGGCAACATGGGCGCAAATGATACCGGTTATACCCCCCGAGAGCAGGCCAAGGGTCCGCGGCGGCCTGCCGTATGCCACCCTCTGGGCGCTCATCGGCTTGTCGGTGGCGATCGCGCGCCTCAGCCAAGCCGCTCCGCCGGGTGCATCGACCTCGACGGCCGGACCGGGGGCGGCTGCTGGGCTGGGCGCAGCCGCTGGGGCAGCGGCGTGTCTCACCTCCGGCGACGGCTATCTGCACGCCCACCTCGCGGGCGCCATCGAGGCGAACGTCGATTGGCCCAACAGCGGCACGCGATGCGAGGGCGGCCCTCGCGACAAGCCGCCCGGGGTGCGGCTCAGTTTCCGGCGCGCGCACGGCGGCAAGACGGACCTACTGTTCGTTTTCGCGGTCACCGGAGTTCGCGAGGGACAGCCGGCCCACGAGGCCGGAGTCAATCTCACCATCATCGTCCAAGGGAAGAGCCGCATATTCGGAACTCTCGGTGACTCCCGCTGTACGGTGGACTCGTTGAGCCAGCGTCGGCTCGACAAGCCGGGCGCCTACCGCATCGAAGCACGAGGCTTCTGCACTCAGCCCGCCCACGCAGTGCGCGGCGAGGGCGCGGTACTCGTGAGCACTTTCGAATTCGCCGGGCCCGTGACCTATGATGCGCAATAGAATTAGCCTTCTCGGCCTTTGGCTGTTGATCGGCGCGCCGGCCTCCCGCGCCGCCGTTCCAACCTACGACTACGAAATTAGGCACGTCTACCCACACGACACCTCGGCCTTCACCGAGGGGTTGTTCTACTTGAACGGATACTTGTATGAAAGCACAGGCTTGGAGCAACACTCCTCCATTCGCAAAGTGCGGATCAAAACGGGCGAAGTGGTGCAGAAGGTCGACATTCCGCCACAGTATTTCGGCGAAGGCATCGTCAATTGGCAGGGGCGTCTGATCAGCCTGACCTGGAAATCGCAGATCGGCTTTGTCTTCGACCTCGAGACCTTCAAGCTGCAGAGGCAGTTCAGCTACCCCGGAGAGGGTTGGGCGCTCACGCGCAACGACAAGCAGCTCATCATGAGCGACGGCACCCCCTACCTGCGCTTTCTGGATCCCAAGACCCTGGCGGAAACCGGCCGCATCGAGGTGACCCTCGAGGGCAAGCCCCTGCGCAATGTGAACGAACTGGAATGGGTCAAAGGAGAGATCTACGCCAATGTCTGGCAGACCAACACGATCGTCCGCATCGATCCCGCCAGCGGCCGAGTGGTCGGCCTGGTCAATCTCGCGGGGCTCCTGCAGCCCTCGGACATCGTCGAGGGCCAGACCGACGTGCTGAACGGCATTGCCTACGACGCCCGGGGCGACCGCCTGTTCGTCACCGGCAAGAATTGGCCGAAAGTATTCGAGATTCGGCTGCACAAGGCCGGCGAAACGGCGCACGCGGATCGCTGAGGCGCGACTCCTCCGCGCGCGGGAGCATCCGGCACCTCGGCCCGGTGATATTGACCGGTTCACAGGGGGTCTGGGGAGACTGAGACGCTGGAAGCCAACGAAGAGGAGCAGTTGGCTTCCAGCGTCTCAGTCTCCCCGGACCCTTCGCATCGGGCACCAGGGGATTAAGTAAACTCCTACAAGACACGCCGGTAAGTTCCTACAGACAATCGGTCAATATGTGGCTTAAATGCCACATCAAATATTAGATCAGTCCGATAATCGTCTTTTTATTGGATTTTGCTGATATTTCTAGCGCCACCAACACTCAGTCGACTGTTGGTATTGCGCAAATACAAATAAACACGGAGTGCAGCCTGATGAAGCGAGTGGTTTTATGTGGATTGATGGCGGCCGGCGCGGCGGGTGGGAGCGCCTACGCTGCGGACGATACCGGTGCCTTCTATATCAGCGGGCTCGGGACCTACACCTTGCTGGACGGCCATCGAGTCTCGAAGGATGACTTCGGCTTTTCGGTCGAATTGGGGAAGGACTTTTCTCCCAACTGGGCCGGCGAGATTAATTACGACTACGGCAGCTTTAAGATTCGTGATTCCGGTTTTAGCCAAAAGTTGTCCGGGTACTCTGTGGATGGGCTGTATCGATTCCTGCCCGACAGCATATTTCGGCCCTACCTGCTTGCGGGTGGCGGCCTGCTCGACGATGCCGTTGGGACAGGGGAAAAGCAGCACGGGTTCATGGCGGAAGCCGGCATTGGCTTGCTGACGGGAATCGGGAGCCAAACCGGTTCGACGCGCGTGCAATTGCGGACGCAGGCCAAATACCGCTTGGAGTGGGCGAATCCAGACGCCTATGGGCCGAAGGATCCGTCGGACCTGATCTTCGGTGTAGGGTTGCAGGTGTCTTTCGGCGCCCCGGTCGCACAGGTGGCTGTCGCGCCGCCGCCGCCCCCGCCTCCGGAAGCTGCTGCGCCTCCGCCACCGCCTCCTCCGCCCCCAGCGCCGGAACCCTGCCACGCACCGGCCGGCTTCCAGGTCGACGCCAACTGTCACATCATCGAGCAAAAGGTGATCGTCAGGGCGGTGGACTTCGAGTTCAACTCGACACGGTTGACGGTCCCGGCGCAAGAGACGCTGGATGATATCGACCATGCACTGCTGAACCAGCCGGAGTTGCAAATCGAGATCCAGGGCTACACCGACTCGGTCGGCGCCGATGCGTACAACCTCAATCTGTCGCGCAAGCGAGCGCAGGCCGTGAAGGCGTACTTGGTCAGCAAGGGCGTCAATGAATCGGTTCTCACAGCCAAGGGCTATGGCAAGGCCGATCCGATCGCCAGCAACGCCACGGCGGAAGGCCGTGCTCAGAACCGCCGCGTCGCCTTCGTGGTCACCAATGCGCCGGCCCACGTCAAGGTGGTCACCGAGGAGGCGAGCGCCGAGTCGACGGAAGCCGCGAAGCAAGGCCAGCCTGCAAAGACGAAGAAGGAGCCGCCGCAGCACTAACTCGGCCGGAAGGCTGAGTATCAGCGCCGCACCGTTCCAATCTCAGGCGATTGCAAGCCCCCCGCGTGTTTTGCACCCGGGGGGGGGGGGGTGTTCCATCAGGGTTGTCACCGTGCCTGCTCATCCCTGAGCGTTAATGTCCGCGCCGGGCAAAAAAAAAGAGGCGAAGGGTTTTAGCCCGTCGCCTCTCTATGTCGGTAAATGCTTCTTATTGGTTTTTAAACTTTAGAACTGCGCGATCACCTCGCCGAATATGTACCGGCCCAGGGAATCATAGACTTGCGGGAACGTATTGCCGTTACCCGAGGTCGAGGGCAGGTTATTCGACCCGATGACGGGCGGGGCCTTGTCGAGCACGTTATTGACACCGAGCCGCACGGTCACCTTATCGCCCACTTTCGCCGAAGCGGTCAGATCCAGGTAGCTGTACGAGGAGATATGCGCGTCGGTGTTGGAGATCCCGCCGTTCGCGACCGTGGCTCCTGCCGCTGCCGCGATGAGCGGGTTGTAACTCAAACTTTCGAGTTGCACGGCCGAGAAGTAACGCCAGGCAACCGAGACGTCGATTCCGTCCCACGGCGTCGACCAGGTGGTGCGGAAGGTATCGCGCCAGCGGAATACCGGAGTGCCCGCGCCGGCGGTCGTGCTGCTGCACGCCAGTCCGTAGTACCCGGCACAGTTGTAGGACGCGCCGTTGGACGTGATAGGCGTCACGGTGTAGTCATTGAGCCAAGTGCCGACCAAGCCAAAGCGCACCTTGCCCATGGCACCGACGTCGAGAGAATAGGCGACATCGATATCGATGCCCTTCTCTTCGAGTCCCCCGACGTTCTGCAGCGAGTCGACGACGTAGCCGGTGTTCCCGATCCACAGCGAGCCGATGTTACTGCGCTGAATATCGTTGCAGAACAGGTCCGCCGTCAGACACTCCTTCAGGATGGTATCGGCGCCGACGGTCTCGATGACATTTTCGATCTTGATATCGTAGTAATCGATGTTCATCCGGAAGTTCGGGAGGAACGAAGGCGTGAATTGAATACCGAAAGAGCTGGTCAGCGCCGTCTCCGGCTTCAGGCCCGGGTTGCCGCCGGTCAAGCCGTTGTACTGCGAGGCCGTGTTCGCCAGGATGTGCCCGTACTGCGCGGCGGTGACGCCGGTGCGCGCGCAGGCGGCCTCGGAGTACGTGGGGGTCGCACCCGCGCACGGGTCGGTATTGCCATCGAGAGCGACCGACTGGGGCGCGAACAACTCGACCACATTCGGGGCGCGCACCGCGCGTTGGAATGTGCCGCGTAGACGCACATCCTCGACCGGCGCCCAATCGACGCCGAACTTGTACGTGTTGGTCTTGAAGCCGAGCGAATAATCGGAGTAGCGATAGCCGGTCTCGACATCCAGCGCCTTCGCGAACGGCTTGTCCTCCAAGAGGGGCATGCGCGCTTCGAAAAACGCGTCCCGTGAGATGATGCCGCCCGCAATAGGCGGAGTCGGACCGCCCTGACCTGCGAGATCGCCCGTCTGAAACTCCGCGTCCGGCTCATTCTGAGAATATACATCGCGCCACTCGGCGCCGAGATTGACTTTGAGGCCCGAACTCGCGGTGGGCAGCTGCACACCGTATTTGCCCAAATCCCCGGTGACGTTGGCATTCACGATGGTCTGGGTAATCTGACCGCGCTGCAGTCCCGGCGTATCGATGTAGTTCGTCGCCGCCGACGTCACGCCGCCCGGCGTGAAAATGTTCCAGGGCACGCAGCCGGCGCCCAAGCCCGTATTCACGCCCGCGGCTGTCACAGCGCATGTGGGCTTGCCCGCGTTGGCTCCCGTGGTGGGGATGACGACATCAAACGCATCGTTGATGCGGGTGCTCGACACGTCGTTGTAGTACGTGTCGGACAGATTCACGATGCCGTACTGGTAGTTCGCGTCGTAATCCCATCCGTCATTGATCTTGCCCTTGACACCGATCACCTCGCGCCAATCGGTGTGTTCGACGTCGTCTTGGCGGTTACCGCCCTCGACGTTGCGTCGGCCGACGTACAGGCCACTGGTAGTTCCCGCAGTGCTGTTGCCGCACCAGGCGCTGAGTTCAGCGGCCGAGAGGTAGGGATTGGCACAGTTGACCGTGTACGCATCGCCGAAGAAGGCACCCGACGGGCGCGATCTGCAGCACCGTGCGGTCGTCCATGAACATGGTCTGCGAATACACCGTCGCATGCTCATTGAATTCGTAGTGCAGGAACGCGCCCGCGGTGTAATGCGTGTCCGGGGTCTGGTAGTAATTGAGCGGACCGTAGTTGAAGGCTATTGGCGTGCGTGAACGGCACCAGCGAGCCGCCGGGACCAATCGTGCTGTCGCTGGTGGTCGTGCCCGTGCCATTGACCTTGAGGAACCGCCCCGGGAAGGAGGTCGAGGAACCGGAGCAGCCAAACTGCCCCTTGGTATCGCCGTCCGAGGGATGGCCTCCGAGGTATCCTGAGCCGAAGGTGCAGGCGCTGGCCGAATAATTCGATTGCAGCACCGCCTGCACTTTGCGGTAGGTCGCATACACGGTGGCATTGCCGTTGCCGTCGGCGGAGTTCAATCCCGCGATGAAGGTCAGTTCCTGCGTCGCGCCCCCCGTGGTGCTCGAGGGCGCCGGGGCGAAGTTATTGCCCGTGCTCGTATTATAATTATTGAGATCGGTCTGTACGTTCTGGTTGTTGCCGTTGTCGTGATTGTAAATACCGCCGTTGGCCACCAGCTTCACGCCCTCGAAGTGATCATTGAGCTTGAAGTTCACCACGCCCGCGACCGCATCCGCGCCGTACACCGAGGAGGCGCCGCCGGTCAGCACTTCGATGCTGTCGATCAGGGCCGCCGGAATCTGATTGACGTCGGACCCGGCACCGCCGGTGCGCGGATCACCGTAGCCGAGGCGAAAGCCATCCACCAGCACCAAGGTGCGCTTGGCATTGAGGCCGCGCAGGTTCACCGTCTCGGTGCCGTTGCCGCCGTTCACGATATTGCTGCCCTGGTCGGCAAACACCTGCGGCAATTGATTCAACAGGTCCGCCACCTGCGTGATGCCGGTCTGCTGAATGTCGATCGAGGAGACATACGTGACGGGGCTGATGGAAACCGCATTCGGAGCAGCGATGCGCGAACCCGTGACCACCACTTCTGAAAGTGTGGTGTCGGTGGTGGCCGGCGCTGTCGCTGCCGCTGTCGTCTGCGCGTTCGCGACGCCGAAGGATGCGGCCAGTGAGCCGCCGGTCAGTGCGAGGCGCACCGCTAATCGTAGCTTGGAATTCCCGAAATTGTTCTGAGGCATTGAGTGGCTCCCTGTAGCGATACATGCCAAAAAATGGCTGGCGTCAAAGACCAATTTGAGATAAAGCCCGACCGGAAATGCAGAAGAGCACGGCCTCCAATGACCGAACCCTTCGGCCACGGAATCGTGGCGACCTTTGCTGCAGACATCCCCGGGACGTTGACCGTCTCTCAGAATTTCTTACCGATACCGAAATATAGCACAGTGTCGGAACTACGCAACATTGATGCGGAGCGCAAGCCGGGCGGCTCGCCGCACGGACTGGATCAAAGAGACCCTTGGCACGGAGCGGCCGCGTCGCCTTGCGGGATTCTTGCTTGATTCATCAAAGGGCGATTCAGATGCAGTGTTGTTACCGCGCAACAGTGAGGCCCGCATTCATCCACTGGACGGCACCGAACGCCGCCCGCATCATACGCAGCCCCTACTCGCGAACGGCGCCGATGAGCAGCCCCACTGTTCCTAGCTTCCAATACGAGATCGGTGCCCTCATGGCCCGCGGAGATTTGACGGGGGCAGCTCGAATGGCCGCCGGATGCCGCGCAGCATGGCCGTCCGATCGCACCGGCTGGCTTCTCGGCAGCATCGCCGCGTTACTCGAGGACAGGAAAGACGTCGCGCTCTCACTCGTCGAAGAGCGGCTCGCGGCCGATCCCAACGACGTGCAATGCCTGCTGCAGAAGGCCGAGTGCCTGCTGGCGCTCGGTGCTCGCGCCGACGCGTTGGCAGCCGCCGATGCGGCCGCCGCCAAAACTACCGATATCCCCACCCTCGATGCGGTCGGCGAGTTTCTGGTCCACGCCGGCGAACACCAGCGCGCGCTCGAGATCCATGACCGGGCGGTCGCGGCAGCGCCGAATGATCCGACCCTGCGCGCCAAGCGCGCCGCCGTCCACCGGTTTCTCGGCAACTTCGAACTGGCGGCATCCGACTACGAGGCCGTCCTGGTGATGTTGCCCACGTCCCCCAAGGCTTTGAAGGGACTCGTAGAGCTCCGCCGCCAATCGAGCGAGCATAATTCCGTCGCGGCCATGGAAGCCGCGCTTGCGGCTGCGCCGACCGGATCGACGGACGCCGCGATACTGCATTTTGGACTTGCAAAGTCCCATGAAGACTTGGGCGAGTATGCGACGAGCTGGCGGCACCTCGCCAACGGCAACCGGCTCGAGCGCGCACGCCTACAGGTACGACTCCGCGGCCGACCGCACAGCCATGGACTGCATTATCGCCGGATTCCCGAACATCGAAGCGGTGACGCCCGACACAACGGGCGAACGTCCCATATTCATCGTCGGGGTTCCGCGTACGGGCACTACGCTGGTCGACCGCATCGTCGGCAGCCACTCCCAGGTGCATTCTGCCGGTGAATTACCGGCGATGTCCGAGGCGATCTACGTCGAGATCGAACTCACCACCGGAGCTCGGTCGCCCGACTGGCAGCAATACACTGCGGCACTCGGCGACCTCGACGGCAAGATCATCGCGCGTGAGTACTTGGCGCGCACGCGCGCGCAGCGCGGCGACCGGCCGCGGTTCACCGACAAGGAACTCACGAATTTCTTCTACTGCGGACTCATATTCCGCGCGTTCCCGAACGCGCGCATCGTGCACCTGACGCGACACCCGCTCGCGGCTTGCTACGCAATCTACCGCAATCGCTTCAACGGAACCTGGCCGTTCTCCTACGATTTGACCGAAATCGGCGAGTTCTATGTCGGCTACCGCCGGCTCATGGCGCACTGGCACCAAGTGCTGCCGAATCGCATCTTGGATGTGGCCTACGAGGACGTCGTCACGGCGCTCGAGCCGACGACCCGGCGGCTTCTCGCATACCTAGACCTGCCGTTTGAAGCCGGCTGTCTCGAATTCCACCGCAACCCGGCCCCGGTCGTGACGGCGAGCTCGGTGCAAGTGCGGCAGCCGCTCTACGACTCCGCGCTCCACATGTGGCAGCACTATGCGGCGGAACTCGCTCCGCTGCGCGCGCAGCTCGAGGCCGCCGGAATCCCGATCGACTGAACGCCGGTCTTTGAGTCAGCGCAACCGGGTCACTTTGCAGCCGCGTTTCGATTTCAACGCCAGCCAGTAGGAGCCGAGCGCCCCCCGGGAGATCGTCACAGCATCCCCCTGCTTCGCCAGAAGATCCCCTTCCGCGGAGAGTTGCCGCCAGACCTGGCCATTATCGAGTGTAAACACGGCGCGCCCATCAACCGCCGGTAGGATCCCGACGAGGTGTGCCTCGACCTTCGTAGCGTCGGCCGATCGCGTACCCGCCGCGACTTCCTTGGCGGCAACGGCGCGCTCCGGCAAGCCGAACTGCTGCTGCGGATCGAGCACCGGAGCCGGGCGAACCGCTGTGGAGTCGACCGCTGCAGACGCAGGCGGCGTTGCCGCGACCGATGTGCTCGCGGCGGGGGCCGAGCTGGGCGGCGGAATGGGCGATGCGGCGCCGCTCGCCGTCGGAGTAGGCGCGAGCGCCGCCGCCTCACGGTCGAAGCATGCCAGTCTTCCCGCCGCATCCGAAATACTGCGGCAGGCGAGCAGCCCGGCGGGTGCGTCGGAGGCAAGGCAAAGCGCGCTCCACGCAAGGCAAATGCCCGTTCCCCACGCCGCCCATAGCCAGTTTGTGTTCATGTGTCGATCTGCGTTCGCCATCAATCCGCCACTCTCGGCACGATGCCCTCGGCTTGGTTGTACTCCGCGATCACGATCGTAGCCTCACGCACCAGGTCGCGCTCGAGAGGCGTGAGCTGCGGATTCCACACATCGAAAATCAACAGTGCACGCGCGCTATCGGAATCGTTCCAGGCCTCGTGTTCAATCGTGTCATCGAACACCCAGGCGCCGCCGGCGCGCACTTCCCGAGTCTCGCCACCGACTCGAAATCGACAGCCCGGCGGCACGATCAAGGGCAGGTGGACGGTGAGGCGGGCATTGGTCACTCCCGTATGCGGCGGAATCTTGGTACGCGGCTCCAAGATGGAGAAGAAAGCCGTCGGCCCGCGCCCCGGAATATCAACCTGTGGGCAAGCCGCCAAGACTTCGAGCGTGCGCGGGCAACGCGCCATGTGCGCCTCCTCTCGCCGCCCTTCGTTCCACAGAAAGTACGCGCCCCAGCGCCGCGAGTTGTTCAACTCCCGCCACTGATTGAGCGGCAGCCCTTCTCCATAGGCGATGTAGGGCTGAATTCCCTCCTGATCGGCGCTCAACACACCGAGCAGTTCCTCGCGTATCGCGTCGGTAGCGGCCTCCAGGGCGTCGAGCCACGGGAAGTGATCCCGCGCGAAGAATTCATAGTTCATCAGGTACGGAAACAGCATGGCCGTCGGTTCCGGCGTATAAACGCGCGCGCGGCCGAGCACCCGATCCATGCAGCGCTCGAATCGCACTCGCCCGGCGCCTGTTGGGTCCGCGCGCCGCAGGGAGTCCAACCGTGCATCCAGCAATGCGCCGACCTGCGCGGCATTGTCCTCCACGCGCTTTCGCGCATGCTCCACGTGAGCCTCGATCGGAGGCGGCAGCCGAGTTCCCGGCGCCAGGGTTTGCAATGCGTGGCCGTAGATCGACGCGGCGGCCCGCGGCTTGTTCATGAGGTCGAGAACGGCTGCCTTCTGCAGAAGCACGATCAGGTGCGTAGGATTCAGCGCCAATGCACGTTCGAGGGCGCCCAATTCCTCGTCGCGGCACGCGAGCGTGCGCAGCACCGCCGCGAGGCTCAGCCAGAAAGGCAGGTGACCGGGTGCCATCGCCACGACCCGTTCCATGATCGCCCGGGCGCCGCCCGGATCACCGGCCAGAGCGACGCGACGCGCCCGCTCGTGCAGGACCAAGGGATGGTCGGGAAGAATGGCCGCGGCCTCGCCGAACAGTCGCTGCGCTTCGGCATCGCGGCGCTCCGCGACCAGGCGCTCGACATTGGCCATGAGGGTCGCCACTCTCTGTTCGTCGCCGGCAAGTCCGGTCTCTGCCGATCGTACGTTCATGTGTAAAGTATACCTCTTAGGTCAGCACCCGCTCGACAGGCGATTCGAAGGAGCCCTCCATGCAGCCGCCGGAACTCGTCAACATGTTTGCCGTGCCCTTCTCATTCAGCCGTTATCCGGCGCATGCGCGGCTCAATCCGGCGCTCAAGCGATACATCCTCGAGCAGGAAACGAGCGGAGCGGCGGCCAATCCTCGGCCGCTGACCCAACGCAATGCGGCGACGTTCGAGAGCCATTTCAACTTATTCCGCGACGGCGATCCCGCGGTCCAAGAGTTGAAGACGTTTTGCTGGGATCAACTGCTCTCCGTGATCGGTCGGCTGAACGGCTACGACCTGCCAACCCTTCACCGCTTGCAGATCTACAACGAAAGCTGGTTCCATGTAACCCGGCGCGGCGGTTTTTTTGGAGTGCACAATCACCCCAATGCCTCGTGGAGCGGTGTCTACTGTGTCGATCCCGGACAGCACGACGCCGGCAAGAAAGAGAGCGGTCTCTTGAGCTTCATCAATCCGATGATCATGAACGCCATGCACATGGATGCGGGAACCATCAATATGAAGCTGCCACACGGTTATCAGGTCGCGAGCGTCCCTCTCGAGGCCGGGCAGCTGGTCATTTTTCCATCGTGGGTGCTGCATGACGTCAAGCCCTTCGAGGGACCGGGTGAACGCGTCACGATCGCCTTCAATTGCTGGTTCACGCTGCCGGACGCCTGAGACGGAGCGCGCAGACGACCTGCGCATCCCGCCCTCAAGGATCATAATAGAAGCGCTTCACCCACGGCTCGAGCACCGCGAGCACGGGTGCCAACTGGGTCCGGTATCGCCGCCATTGGCCCAGCCCCTCGGTGTTGAGACCGCGCACCAGCTGGGCCGTGCTTGGCGTCAGCACGGCGCGATCCTTGGTACGCAAAGCGAAGTCCCCCATCGCCGGCGACCACTCGAGGCTCAAAAAGGCGCAGATGCGCTTCATCTCGCGGGCGAACTCGGTCACCAGATCTTCGTGCCGCACGAGAAACGGATCGAGCGCCAACGCGCCGGTGAGCCGAACGAGAAGATGCATGACGGCGTCGTAGTACCGTGACGCACCCTCGATCGACAAGAGCTCATAGATCGGCGCGCTCATCCGAAATCGGCGGCGAAAGCAGGACAGCACGATGTCGCGCGGATCACGGCAGGCGAACATGATTTTTGCATCCGGAAACAGCCGTGCAATCAATGGCAGTTTGAGCGTGTTGAAGGGATGCTTGTCGATGAACACCTTACCGGCCACCTCGACGCCCGCACCGGCGACCAGCCGCCAGTAGGACGCGCGCAGCCGCTCGAGCGTGGCGGGAGTCGCTAGATACAGGCGCTCTAGATCTTCGGGCCGTCGCATGAACTCGTGCACCGAGTCGATCAGCGATTCCTTCTCCTCGAGACTCACGACATCCGGATGCCCCTCGAGGATGACCTCGAGCAGCGTCGTGCCCGACCGCGGGAAACCCAGTAAAAATACATGCCCGCGCGCGCCGCAGAGATCGGTAGCCAGCGGCCAGCGCGATCTCCAGCCGGCCGGGCGGGGGCGCTCGAAATAGCTCGTCATGGAGCGAACGTATTCGAGCGAACTCGCCTCCCCCCGAAAGCTATCGGCGTATAGACCCTGCAATTCCTCGTTGCATGCCGTGTACGCCGCAAAGGCCTCCGTCGGACGGTCCTCGGCATCCAGGATGTCGCCGAGAAGCCCGTTCGCATACGCGTGCTCCAGCGGCGCGAGACGGGTGTCAGTCAGCAGCGTCCGAATCCGCGCCTCGGCTTGGGGTTTCTGGCGCTCCCCCAATTCCACCGCGGCCAGGCTCATCACCGCATCCGGATAGCCGGGCAGCACGGCGAGCGCTTTCTCGGCCCACCTCCGTGCTTCGGGGTAAGCACCACGGCTGCTCGCGATATGCGCGAGACCGGCCAAGGCAATGCCCTGATTGGAATCGATGGCGAGCGCGCGCAGATAGCTGCCCTCAGCCTCGGTGATGGCGCCCAAAGCGAGCAGCGAGTTGCCGTGACTGGCCTGGGCGTAGGGCAAGGAGGGGTTCAGTTTGAGGAGCGCCTCGAATTGCTCGAGCGCCTCGGCCGGCCGTTCGAGCCGCAGCAGGCACAGTCCCAGTGCATTGCGCGAACCCAGATCAGCGGGAGCGATCCGTACCGCTCGCTGGAGCAGTTGCAAGGCCTCGGGCACCTGCCCCTGTTGCTCGAGTCTCAGAGCCGCCACGTTCAAGAGAAGCGGATGATCTAGCCCGTCGGCGAGCGCCGCCTCCGCGAGTAAGCCCGCTTGCGCATGGTTGCCGCTCTGCGCTTCCTCGTGGACGGCGCGCAGAGTCGCATGATCGGCTTCGAGGTCGCGTGCCACGTCAAAAACTACCAGCTATTTCGACCACATGCGGTGCAGGTTCGCGATTACGTAATCCAGCTGAGTCCGGTTGCGCCAATCCATCTTCAGGGCCTCGAGCGCGCGCACTTCGCCGAGTGCATGGAGCATGTCCCGCTGCAGTTGATCGGGAATCTGGCTCTCGATGAAGGTGATGATGACGAGACGCTCGCCTGAAGTGACCGGCACAACCTGATGCACGGTGGTGGAAGGATAAAACACGGCGGAACCCGCGTTGCCTTTGATGCGCACGGTCTCCGAGCCCAGATGGGCGACGAGCTCGCCCCCCTGATAATCGGCCGGATTGGCGATGAAGATGGTGCAAGAGACATCGGAACGCAGAGGTTGCGGACCCACCGGCAAGAACGCGGCGTCGATGTGCGCACCGTACTTCATGCCGACCTCGTAGCGGGACAAGGTGGGCATGGCAACGCGCTGCGGAAAAACGAAGTTTCTGGCCTCCTCGCTGCGCTGCAGGGCGGTCAGAGCGATTTGCGAGGCCTTCTGCGCCATCGGATCGTTAGGGTCACCGATCACGTTGTCCTTCGTGGTGTTGTGAGGATTGGAGCGCCTGCCCTCGATGAATTTCGCCTGGCGCGCAATCTCTGCGACGGACTGCACCTCGGCGGCAGTGAGGAAATTTTCAATCTGAAGGAACATCGTCCATCCTGTCGGCTTAACCGGCGTCAATTATAGCGCCGCGGCCGGTGCGGTGTTTCCCTGGAGGAGTAATGGAGGGGTTATCGGAGTCATTGGGACGCTCCCCGGAGCTGTTCCCGCATGAGCTGAATGCAGGCAAGGACACCATGACCTTCATCCGCTTGAGGCGTGCGGACTATGACGACGCGAGCTTCCTCGACGCCCGCCTCCTCACCCCGCGCACCACTGGGCACACGCTGCCCTGGGGACAGGTGGCCGCCGTGATTGAGACGGCAAATCTCGCGGAGCGCTGCCATTTCATATTTCACATCGGCCATGTGGGCTCGACTCTGCTGTCGCGCCTCATGGGCGCGCACCCGGGCGCGTTCGCGCTGCGCGAACCCCTGCTTTTGCGCACTTTCGCACAGCTCGAGCGAGAGCCCGGGGCCAAGCCGACGGCATGGAGCGACGCCGACGTCGAGACCCGATTGGATGGCTGTCTCAAGCTATTGTCCCGCACCTTCGATCCGCGACAGCGGGCGGTGATCAAGGCCACCAGCTTCGTGTCCGAACTGGCGGGCCGCCTGTTATCCCGTCCCGCGGCACCGAAAGCGCTGATGATGTACGTATCACCGGAAAGCTATCTCGCGACGATTCTTGGCGGACCCAATTCACGGCAGGAAGCGAAAATGCTGGCGCCGAGCCGCTTGCACCGGCTCCATCAGCGCCTCGGGCGACCGGTATGGCGGCTCGAGTCCCTCAGCGAAGGCGAAACATTGGCGCTCGGTTGGGCGTGCGAAATGTCGGCGCTGGTGCAAGCGACGCACACCGCGGACAGACGCGCCCGGGGGCTCAACTTCGATCAATTCCTGGCCCGTCCGGCAGAGGCTCTATTGACCGCGTTGCACCATTTTGAGCTCGATGCGACCCCGGGCGAGGTGACTGCGATTCTCCAGGGGCCGACGATGCGCCGCTACTCGAAAGCGCCGCAATACGCCTACGATGCCGCCCTGCGCCTAGAGGTCTTGAACGAAGCGCGCGCGGCCCATGGGGCGGAGATCAGAAAGGGGCTTGCTTGGCTCGATCGAGCCGCCGCGGAATTCGCGCCCGTGGGTGATGCCGTGGCGTTCGCCGACGCCACCGGGCTGCATCGAGGCAACATATAGCGAGCAGCCCCCGCCCGGGCCGCCACCCAACCAACCGCACCTGCTTTGCCCTTTACCTCGGGCCTGATGTATCGTAAGACCATCAAGCTGGGAGATACGCAATGACGCACACCAATTTTCGCTCTTTGCTTCTAGTCGGCACGATCATCGGAATTGCTGCGCCGGTGTACGCGCAGCAGACTCAGGATGCGGCAAAGACAGCACCGGCCGCCGCGCCGGCGCCCTCCGCATCGGCCACAACTACCGCCGCCGCGCCGGCGCCCTCCGCGACTGCCGCACCGGCCTCAACCGCCGCACCCGCCCCCGTTGTTGTGGTGCATACGTCAACCGCAGCGGCGACGCCGGACGTTCCGTCGGCGGACATTCTCAAGAAGGCCAGGAACGCCGGCTTGCACACGAAGGTCAAACAAGGGGTCGTCTACTACTGTAAGACCGAAACGGAAATGGGCTCTCGCTTCACGTCGGAACGTTGCTACGATGAGAACCAGCTTGCGCAGTTCCTCATTGCGCAACAGGCGGCGCGCGACCAATTTTCAAAGCAAGCTTGCGGTGGCTCCGCGTGCAGCGGCAAGTAGCGTCGGCGCATTCAGCGCCCCTGCTCAAGAGAAGCGCGTAGCGCATCGAGTTGCGAAGCGTAGTGCCGGGCGCGTCCGGATGAGCGCCGATAGAGCGGCTCGCGCACCTGCCACACGCTCGCTGTCTTGATGGCGCGGCCCGCTGGCGCCGGCATGAGGCACCGCTCGTCCCACTCGAGCCCGAGGAACGCGAGCAGACTTTCGGCTACCGGCTGCGGCTCACGCACGTAAGCGTCGTAGCTCACGTCCAGGATATCCGCACCATAAATCGCTTTCCAATGTGCCATGAGGCGCAAGTACTGCTGGTAATGGTGCCCGATATCCATGAGATCGAGCGCGTAGCTCATACGATGGTCGAGGTGCAGGAAAAAGATTGACAGGCAGTTGTCCAGGGGATTGCGGGTCGTGTGCACGATCTTCGCATCCGGAAACAAGGTCTTGATCAGACCGATATACACGAAATTGTCGGGCCGCTTGTCGGTGACGAATTTGGCTCCCGGAAACAGCGCGGCGAGCGTATCGAGATAGCGGGCGGCGAGCGCCTCCAGCCGACATGCAAGCACCGAGCCCATCGACTCCGGAAACGGCGCGAGAACCTCTTGCGCAGCATGCGGCAGAAAGTCGAGCTCACCGCCCGCCGTAACTTCGGCGTGGCGGGCGAGCAGCTGTTCCACCAGCGTGGAACCCGAGCGAAACATCCCGCACACGAAAATCGGACGCGGCAATCCGCTGCGCTCGCGGCTCTGTGCCATCGCCAGGCCTGCGGCAGGAGCCGGGTTCGCCGCGGGAGCTGGGTTCGCGCCGGGAAAAGCTGCGACCAGCCGATCGACAAACCGCTCCTCCGCCGGCCGGTCATAGCGCGCGGTGTTGGGTGCGGCGCTTTCACGGCTGGCGCTATTCGCCGCGCTGTAAGCATCGAACGCCGCGGCGTACTGCCCGCAACCATCGAGGGCCCGGCCGAGCGCGAACCCGAGACTCGCGCGGTCCGCGGCGCTCGCACTCACCCTGGCGAGCGCGAGCCGTAGCCGCCCGATCAGAGGGTCGTCGAGCGACGCGAATGAATGGAGATTGGCGTACCGCGCAAGCGCCTGCAGAGAGTCTGGCTCGAGCGTGAGGATGCGCTCGTACGCGGCCAGAGCCGGCTCCCGCCGTCCGAGATCTTCGTGGAGATTGCCGAGATTAAAGAGCGCCGGCACATACGCCGGGTTCAGCGCGAGTGAGGCCAGAAGCTCGCGTTCCGCCGCATCGTCCTGGCGCAGATAGTCAGCATAGATGACGCCGCGATTGAGATGCACTTCCTCGGGCTTCCTCACACCCTGATCCAGTGCCCGCTGGTAGGAGGCCAGCGCTGCGTGGAACTGCCTTGACTTGCGCTGCAATACCGCAAGGCTGTACCAGCAATCCGGCAGCGCGGGCCAGCGCGCGAGAATCCGCTGGTAGGCTGCGATCGCCTCAGCCAGGCGCCCCTGTCGGTCGAGGAGCACGGCCTCCCGCACCATCGCCTCGGGATTTGCATGAGTAGTGCTCAAAATCCAGCCCCACCAGAGGGAAAAGTCCCCGAAATTATTGGGGTGGCGAGTGTACCGCCAAAAGAGACCAGATGAAGTTCGCCCCGGCGGCCCCTTGCGCCGTGGACCTCAAGAGAATTTTTGTTGCGCGCACGCCACGAACAGATTGTCGGCGACCAGGCGTTTCACCACCGAGTGGGTGCGCCCTTCCGGACGCACCCCCAAAAAAATCGGCCCCCGCAGGGGCCGATTTGAACCGGCGATCGATCCGCTACGACAGTATCAGAAGGTGTACTTCAGCCTGGCGTAAAAGGTCCGGCCAAACGGATCCGAGAACACCGGGTTGTAGGGAGTCTGCCAGTTCGCAGTTTGGTTCGAAAACGGAGGATTCGTGTCGAAGAGGTTGCGGATTCCGAGCAGCACCGTCAGAGGATCGGTTGGTTTGAAGGACACGTAGCCATTCCAAATGGAATACGTACCCACCTGCCTGGGGTCCGTTGTCACGTTGGGAGTGTCCGAAAATTCATCGGTATAGCGAGACTCGAAGCGGTCCTGTAGACCGGCACCCCAGCGCCCGCCATTACTCGTCCAGTCGAGCGTCAGCAAGTACTGCCAACGAATGACCGGTTGAAACCCCTGGTTGAATTGTCCAACCAGATTGAGCGCCGGTCCACCCGTATAGGTGTGCAATATATATTGCGTAACCACGGTGGAGTCGAGACCAAAGCGGAAATCGCCGAAGTCCGACCGGATCAGATAGTCGGCATTGATATCAAATCCATCGGTCGTGATGCCGCCCGTGTTCTCGGGAGTTTGGGCGATATATCCGCAGGTGGGCGCGGTCAGACTGCTATTCGGGCATGCGACGGAGAGAGCCGTCGCCGTGCTCAGGGTCCCGGCATTGTTCAAAGTGTAGAGGTTTGCGAACGCAGTGGGATTTTGATAGATCGCAAGTGCCGGAATCGCTTGAATCACGTTCTTCATGAGGACTCTGTAATAGTCGACCGTGATGCCGAGATTCGGGATTGGTTCGACCACAAAGCCGAGATCGAAATTTTCCGATGTCTCCGGGTTCAACTTCGTGTTTCCGCCGAACACGCCCAGGCCTTGCGAGAGGCAGTTCGATGCAGTGAATATCGCGCCGCTGCCCGCAGGGCAGCCTGGCCCGTTCATGTCGCCTGCGACCGCCCCAAGGAATTGGGGTTGATACAGATTGACGAGCGAAGGCGCCCTGAAGCCGGTGGAGGCAGCCCCTCTGAAGGTCAGGATGCTAAATGGCTGATAGCGAAACGAGAGTTTGCCATTATTGGTTTCACCGAAATCGCTATACACGTCCTCGCGATCGGAAACCGTAAAATCCAACTCATGGGTCACGGGAACATTCAGCTCGACATAGGCCGCTTTGATGTTGCGGCTTCCCTCGGTAGTCTCTGGCGCGAAACCGGTGACCGGGGCCAGCGTTGCCGTCAACGGCAGGTCGTTGTCTTGGTTAATGCTTTCGCCTCTGACATCGAAACCGACGGCAAACGCTGCCGCACGGCCTGCGCCAAAGGCATCCCCCAGTTCGTGACCGGCGTGACCGTTCAAGCTCCACAGCGACAGATCCCCGACGCCGATAGTGCCGTTCGAATAAGCGCTATTGATCAGAGCTTGTCCGGCCGCGGATTGCGGACCAAACGGGTTGATCAGGGGACTCAGAGCGCCGTTCGGCCCCGTAAGCACCGCTAGATTGGGATAACCTCCCGTAACGGCAAAATCATTTTTGTTCCTGCTCCAGTCGAAAGACGTCGAGTAGTCCCAACCCGCGTTCTTGCCCGCAAACGTCAGCAGGACCCTTTGCTCCGTGTTGATATTTTGCATGTAGCGACTGTTATTGGGGTCGGTCCATTCAGCGGTAATGGGAGCGGTCAAATCCGGCGCGCCAGTACAGGTCGTGAGACAAGTCGAGTTCGCGGCCGTCGGGAAATATGGACTTCCAGGGTTCATGCCGAAGAAATATTCGTTAGGTCCTCCGTACGAGGTGTTCTCGGAGCGGACCCAAAAATATTGGAGACTCAGCGTGTTGTTTCCGGCCAGTGCCTTGCTAATCGAGAACAATCCGGACAATTCGTCCGACTTTGGAATCAAGTCCACTGCTGTGGAATAGAGGAAAGAGCAACTGCCGGCAGGATGCGCGGCTACATAAGAATTTGACAGTGCAGCCGGGATAGCCGGTCTGCCAATTGTTGCCGTTGGCGTCAACATAGGCTCCCGGGGAGTTTCCCGGATAATTGATATTTGCCAGTCCTTGTGACGGATAATATCCCGTGGCATACGGCCGCTGTGCCGCCGTCAATTCGTCCTGCTTGGTATAATTCAGCGCAATCATGACGTTATAGCCGTCGGAGGCCAGGCTCCCCTTGCCATACGTCAAATCCCCATCGTACCCATCGCCGCCTTCGTGTTGCGGCTTCGAGAAGTTCAGATTCACTTCGCCCGAGTTGTAGTCCTTCTTGGTGATGAAGTTGATGACACCGGCAATGGCGTCGGAACCGTACAGGGATGAGGCGCCTTCCCTCAGTACCTCGATGTGGTCGATCGCCGCAAAGGGGATGCCACTGATATCGACTGCGTTTCCGGCGGTGACGTTGTTCGCCAGCCGCTGGCCATCGAGCAGCACCAGGGTTCTGGCTGAACCCAAGCTGCGCAGGTTGGCGAATGATCCGCCGCCCGTATACGTCGACACGGAGGAGGCAACGTTGTAAGCGGTGCCCTGTTGATTCGCGGAAATTTCCTGCAGCGCCTGTTCGGTCGTCGTGATGCCCTGGTTTTTGAGGCTCTCTACCGTGATGACCGTTACGGCTTCGGCGGTCTCGGCATCGGGCCTCTTGATCATGGAACCCGTGACGACGATTTCCTGCAATTCAGGTTCGGACGATGTGGATGGCGCGGTTTGCGCCGTTGCCGCGCCCGCGAGCGCGGCAAGGATAGCGGCGGAAACCGCTCTATTGGCGTACTTGATACTCATGCGTGAAAAAACCTAACCTTTGCTTGAAATGTGTAAACGTAAATGACGCCGCTCGGGCCCAAGCTCTTCCGCATATGCCTGCGGAAGACTCGTTGCCGCGCCGCGCCGCCAATCTCACAGACTTGAATCCCTCAACGGAGGGACGTTGTGGCGTCGCAACATACCAAACAAATTCGCAAAATGTGAGCCCCTCCCAAGAAAAAAAATCCGTTGTTTTTATGCTACAGAGAGCTTGCCCGACGCGTGCATCCGCGGGACTAAAAGCGGAACCGGATCGCCGGGAAACCCGGCGGGCCTATACGGCCGGAGGCCCAATCCGGCGGGATCGTCCGCGCCGTTGCGCCCTTATTCGGTCGAACAAAGCATGAGCTTAGATAATTGAGTAATAATCTCGGTGTTGGCCAGGTCTTTGTAGGGGAAGCAGCAATATCGCTGCGTTCGAAAACAAATGAGGGAATCAATCATGCAGATCAATAAGGTATCAAGCGCGGCACTGGCTGCTGCGGCCGCGATGTTGTTCACTTCCGCTTTGCCCAGTGTGTCGTTCGCGGCGGACGCCGCCGCGACCACGCACTGTACCGGCGTGAATTCCTGCAAGGGGACATCCGAGTGCAAGTCAGCGAAGAATAGCTGCAAGGGCATGAACAGCTGCAAGGGGCAGGGCTGGGTTTCCATGTCGAAGGCTGATTGCAAGGCCGCGCAAGCCAAAGCCAAGGGCTGAGGAGGCGTCAGCGGTACGGGACCGACGCGGGGGCCGGGCGTTGCAGCAGCGCCTGGCCCCGGGCATGAAGGTCCCAGCACACCTCGCGCCTGCGCTTCATGATGAAACTCGCCGGCTTCGGACTCGGCCTGCGCACGCCGCACTATGAGGCCGTGCTCAACGAGCCTCACGCCATCGATTGGCTCGAAGTCATCACGGAAAACTACTTGGTGCCCGGCGGCAAACCGCTGGACTACCTGGAACGCGTACGCCGGCGCTTCCCGTTGGTCATGCACGGAGTGTCGCTCTCGATCGGCAGCACCGATCCCGTCGACTTCGAGTACCTTGCCCAAGTACGGGCCCTGGCGGCGCGCATCGAACCGCACTGGATATCCGATCATCTGTGTTGGACCGGTATCGAAGGACGCAACCTGCACGATCTGCTGCCCCTGCCCTACACCGAAGAGGCGCTCGCCTCGGTGGTCGGGCGGGTCGGCCAAGTGCAAGACGCGCTGGGCAGACAAATTTTGCTGGAAAACGTCTCGAGCTATCTGACCTACCGCGCGTCCGACATGAGCGAATGGGAGTTCCTGCGCGAGGTCGCGCAGCGCGCGGACTGCGCCATCCTGCTCGACATCAACAATATCTACGTCAGCAGCATCAACCACGGCTTCGACCCGCTGACCTACCTGCAGTCGATGCCCAAGGAGCGCGTTCGGCAATTCCATCTCGCCGGCCACAGCGATCTGGAGGGACACTTGATCGACACTCACGATCATCCCATCGTCGAACCCGTCTGGGACCTGTATTGCGCGGCCGTCGCGCAATTCGGCGCCGTGCCCACCATGATCGAACGCGACGACAATATTCCGGCCTTGAGCGAGCTCGTGGCGGAGCTTGAGATAGCCCGAGAGCTCGGCCGCCGTCACACCCGGCAGGCAGCCTGATGCCGCCGCAGCCTGAAGCGGAGGCCGGCCACGCGCCGCACCTGCGCCGGTTGCAGCGTGACCTGCAGAGCTACCTGCTGGGCGAAGACAGCTCGATCTCGGCCGCCATCGTGGATGCGCCGCCGCTGCCCATCGCCGCACGGCTGGGTATTTATCGCAATGCCTATCAGGTGCGGCTGATGGAGGCTCTCGACGACACCTATCCGCTGCTGCATGCCGTGCTCGGCGACGAGGTTTTTGCGGCGCTGGGCGAGGAATTCGTGGCTGCGCAGCCCTCCGTGCATCGCTCGATTCGCTGGTACGGCCGCGAACTCGCGGAATTTCTGGGGCGGCACCCGCCCTACGCCGAGCAGCCCATTCTGGCGGAACTCGCGCTGCTCGAATGGACGCTGGCGGAGGTCTTCGACGCAGCGGACGGCGAACCGGTGCCGCGCGCCGCGCTCTCCGCCATCGACCCTGCCGCGTGGAGCGAGCTGCGATTCGAGTTCCATCCCTCCCTGCGGCGGCTGCTCCTGCAGTGGAACACGGCCGCGGTGTGGCAGGCCATGAGCCGCGAGGAGACACCGCCCGACCCATCGTGTGCGGAACAGCCGATGCCCTGGCTGCTATGGCGGAAAGATCTGCAGAACTACTTTCGTTCCATGGCGGCCGACGAAGCGGCGGCGCTCGACGCGGCGCTGCGCGGCGCCGATTTCGCGCAAATCTGCGAGGCGCTGGCCGAGTGGCTGCCCGACGATGAGATCCCGCTGCGCGCCGCGAGCCTGCTTGGGCTCTGGGCGGACAGCGGGATCATCGTTGCCGTCAATTAGAGCAGGCTGCCCTCCTCGCCCAGCATTTCCTTGCGCAGCAGAGGAATCGGCGGACCGCCGTAGGACAGGAACTGGTCATGGAAGTCATGCCACAGCGCCTGATCGTCGGCCGGCGCCGCGGCACCTGCGGCCGAGTGCTTGGCGACCCAGTCGGTGCGCAGCTTGCGAATCATGAGTTTGCCCAGCGTGTAATTCAGGTACGCCGGATCATAAGTGCCTCGCGCAGCCTGCTGGCGCGCATTGCCCGGATCTTGAAAGGCCTGTTCCCTGAACATCTTCTCGGATTGCGCCACGGTCATTCCATGCGTGTGCAGCCCGATGGACGACAAGAGGCGCACATCGCGCAGCAATGCGTCGATGAGCTGGCCGATGTGCCGTTCCGGATCGCCTTTCGCCAGGCCCTTCTCGATCATCATTTCTTCGCAGTAATGCGCCCAGCCTTCGGCGAAGGCATACCCCACCCACAGCGCCTCGAGCTTGGAGGGATCGGCGTTCGAATGCAGGAATTGCAGGAAATGCCCCGGCCACACCTCGTGCACGGAGGTGGACAGCAGCGTGGCCTCGCTCGGGATATAGGCTGCCTGCTCGGCCTTGCTCCACTTCGGATCCGGCGGCGCGATGTTGTAGACGGATGCCACGCCATGATCGTAAGGTCCCGGCACCTGGATGAACGCGGCATTGGAGCGGTTGTAGACCGGCGCCTCGGCCACCTTGGCTTCCTCGTTGCTCGGAATCGAGACCACATTGTTCTTGATGATGAAATCCTTGAGCATCACCAGTTGCTCGCGCGCGGCCGCGACGGGTCCATCCTTGGGCTTGTGGGCCGACATCTTCGCCACGCACTGCTGCAGGCTTTCCTTCGGCGCGAACGCGGCGCACTCGGTCTTGAGCGCCGCCGTATTGCGCTCGAGGTCGGCGCGGCCCGCCGCTTCGATCTGATCGACGGGCAGCTTCACGCCCTCGGTCTGCGCGACCATCTGCGCGTACAGGTCGGGGCCCAGCGCGAATTTGTCGTTCGCCGTCTTGCGGTACTCCTCCAGGGTGCGCTTGAGCGCATCCATGGCCTGAGCCGCCCCGGCATCCGCATCGCTCAGCTGCTTCTGTAGATCGGGATCGCTCACCGAGGCGAAAGTCGCCGCCACGTCCTTGGTGTAGAAAGTGGCCAGGCCGCCGAACTGCGCGATGCCCAGTTCCACGTAAGTCTTGGGCATGGGCGGCTGCAGGTTCGCCTTGATGTCGTTGACCATCTTGGGAATGCCGCGCGCGTACTTGATGTAGGCCTTCATGCGCACCTCGAGAGGCGCGTAGTTGCGGTTCAGGTACATGTCCGGATCGAGCTTGTCGATGTACCAGGCGGGATTGCTGAACGGGAACTTCGCCTTCTCCGTCCAGAACAAGTCCCGGTCGACGACGGCGAGCAGGTATTCGCGATCGAAGCGCTCGCGCGGCTCCAAGGTTTTCGGATCGACGGCGGCAATCTGGTCACGCTCATCGTGCAAGCGGGCGATTTCGCGCCTGATGCCGTGATTGCTGAGATCCGGCAATTGGCCGTCGAATTCGTGGCGGCCGGCCTGCGCTGCAAAGAAAGGCTGGGCGTCGAAATAGCTTTGAATGAAGCCCGCCGTGAGCTTGCCCCATTCCTGGCTGGCCGGCGAGGGGCCCTTGGGCGCGCCGGCGGCCGGCGGCTGTTGACCGCAACCCGTAAGACCGAGAAACACAACTCCCGACAACGCCGCTCCAACCTTCAGCGACTTCCACATGATAACTCCCCCTTATTAGTATTAAGACTCGATACGCGGAACCTTAAGCCTCACGGCCTGACATTGAGAACATCTAATAGGAATAGGGGCCGCCGCGTTCCAGCGCATGCCGGTAGGCGCCGCGCGCGTGAATGCGATCGAGGAAAGCCATCAACCGGGGCCGGCCGGCGTTCAAGCCGGCGCGCGCAGCCGCAGCTTCCAAGGGAAAACTCATTTGCACGTCCGCCGCGGTGAACTCCCCGCCGGCGAACCAGGGTTGTGAGGCGAGCGCCGCCTCCATGTAATCCAAATGGCGCTTCAGCTGCGGACCGATGAAGGTGCCGGTCACCGTACCGGCGATGCGCCGCGCGATGGCGCTGACGGGCCAGGGCGCGGGGTTGTTCGCGACTCGATCGAACACCAATTTGAGCAGGAGCGGCGGCATGGCCGATCCTTCCGCATAGTGCAGCCAGTAGGTGTATCGCAGGCGTTCCGCGGTGCCCGCCGGAGGGATCAGCCGGCCGCCGCCGTAGCGGTCCACGAGATACTCGATGATGGCCCCCGATTCGGCCACCGTCACCGTGCCGTCGACGATGACCGGGGATTTTCCCAAGGGGTGTACCGCCAAGAGCTCCGGCGGGGCCAGCATGGTTTTGGCGTCCCGCTCGTAGCGCTTCACCTCATACGCCACCCCCAGTTCCTCCAGCAGCCACAGGACCCGCTGTGACCGCGAGTTATTCAGGTGGTGCACCGTGATCATCTCGGCATTGTATGGCATTCTGCGGTCATGAACACCGCAGGCGAACCCTTAGCCGATTCAGGGCGCGGTGCCCTGCGCATCATGACCCTGCAGGCGCACATTCTCGAGCAGCAAGCGGATCAGCCGCATGCCGGCGGTACTTTTTCTCAGTCGTTTACGCCGGTTCGGCCGTTCTCGCCGGGCGGAAACCATTCGGCCCTCACCGAGCGGAATTCCGGCAAGGCCTCGCAGCGCTCGGCGATCGCCGCAAGGCCGGGATAGGCAATCGCGGCGCGGTTGATGGCCAGCGCCTCGACCAAGAACGTGTACACGCAGGCCGCGGTGATATCCGCCTGAGTCATACGATCGCCGACCAGCCATTCGCCGGTACGCGCCTGGGACAGCCGATTGAGCTCGGCAAGCGCCGCGTGCATTTGCGTGTGGCAGCGTTCCACCCAGGGCCGATGGCGCTTGTCCGGAGGCCGGAATACGGATTCATAGATCTGAGCCACGCCCTTGTCCGCCGCTCCGGTGGCAACCGCCAGGATCCGCAGCGCTTCGCGCCTATCCTTGCCCGAACGCGGCATGAGCGCGCGGTCCGGACCCGCAGACTCATCCAGCAAATCCAAAATGGCGGCCGATTCGATCAGCGCCTCGCCATCGGGCTGCACCAGCGTCGGCACGCGGCCCAGGGGATTGAATTGCCGGATCAGCTCGAAGTCCTTGCCCACCGACCAGTTGCGATGCTCGAACTCCATGCCGAGCAGGTTCATGCTGACGGCCACCCGCCGCACATAGGGCGAATCAAACATGCCGATGAGAATCAAGCGACCATGCCTCCGAAGAAATGATTAATGACCACCCTTGACCAACAGCCCCGCGCCGCTGAGCGCCTGCGCGAGTTCCTCCTCGATACGAGCAGCCTCGGAGCGCTTGATGTATTGCAGATGCAGAGTCGGCCCGGTGAGCACTTCGATGCCGCGCTTCAGGACGCTCCCCGCGGCGCGCAGACCTGCCTTATGCTGATCGAAGCGTTGCGCCGGACTGTACTTGCTCATACCCACATACACGCCATACGCCCCATCACGGTCCTGATAATCGAGAAGCACCAAGTAGATGTTCGATCGTCCCTTATCGTCGGAGCGAAACTGCAGCGCGATTTCATACACGGTGGGCAGCCACTCGATGTAGCGCATCGGCAGCCAATCCGGAACCGACGCCGCGGCCCGCGCCCACAATCTCTGTAACGCACGTTCGATGTTAATGGACATTTCGCCGCGCATCCACAGTTCATGTATGCAATGCGCGCCCGTCAGGCCGTCGGCGCCCGCCAGCGCATGCTCGAAGCGGCCTGTAATTTCTACATTGCCCAGGGCTTGAAGCGGGCGACTACCCGGCGCAGTTTTGGCGTCGATGTGCAGGGAAACTTACGCCTTGAGCGGAACAGCCTTAGGCCGCAACTTCTTCGTACGAAAAATGCGGCGCGTCGGCCCGCTGAGAAGCGTGCTCAACGGTGATCGAGCAAATATTACCCTGCGCATCGACATCGAGAACAGTGTTTTCGTCCAGATCGCGCGTCTCCGCAACCGGAGCCGCCCGAAACTCGATCAGCAAAGTGTCTGTGTCGACGAAGTAGCGTACTTTCATGGCACGAACCTGCGGTCAAAGAAAGCGTTATGGACGGTCTCGCCGTCCGCCAACAGGATAACCCGAAGATACCGGTTTTCCATCTCCGGTACCCGTACCCAACGCCGAATTCGGCCGTCTGCTTGCGGATTTTCGCGCAACGGGGTCCGAATAGCGCGTTCAATCCAAAAGACTCCTAACGAAGATGATTAAAGCGGGGCTTTGGCACAGCCGGCGCGCTACGGGCTGCGGTGCGCATCACCCGCTCGCCACCGTATTTCTCCCTGACACGGATCGAGCAATCGCTGCACCCCGGAAATCAATCCCATGGTGCGAACCAGCGCGAAGGCACGAATGTGCGCGCGCGGAAATGCTTCATGCACTCGGCTCGCGGCCGCCAGCAGCGTTCTGCCCTTGGTCACGATGTCGTCGATGAGCACGATTCTGTCAACCGGCATCGCCGGACGTTCGAAGAAGAACGACTCGTAGTGCAAATTCACGGTGGGCCGTTCGCCGGGAGCGGCGGTCGCGGACTTGCGCACGGCACGGACACGCTGCAAGCCGCACCACGCAATCGCTCCGAGCCCTTCCTTGACCAGCGCGACCGCCAGATGCTCCGCCGCCCACAAGCTTCCGGCAGCGTGAGGCGCGCTTCCCGGCACGGGAATCAAGATGTCGGTGGCGGCGAAGAAGCCTGCGAGCGGCGGCGACTCCACGGCTTGCTGGTGGACACGCAAGGCATACCGGCGCATGAACCCCGCGTCCCCTGCTTTCAGCAACGCCCGCAGCAGGCGTGACCGCTCGCATACGGCTCCCGAACCAGCGGGCGAGTATACGTAGCAAGAGGCGAAGGTGATCGCCCGCATCACGGGCGACTCTCGAGTCGAGCAGGGAAACTCAAAGCGCGAGATCGTCATCTCGAACGCGACCTGTCTTGACGGAGGGAGTAGGCTCCGCATGATCCTGCTTTTGACCTTGGCTGCCCCGATGGCGCAGCCAGTTCTGCGCCGATTCTCGCTGAATGTCCTTGGTATTTTGACCTTGACCTTCGCCTTGGCCTGGGTTGTAACCTTGGCTGCGGCGAAGTCGCACCCAGTTCTCCACCGATTCTTTCTGAATGTCCCCGAGGCTTTGCGAATTGCTGCCGGAGACCTCGGTGGTCGGTTCCAGGATCCTCGGTTCCACGGCCCTCGGTGTCACGGCCCTCGGTTCCGCGCCGTCGGCCGCGTCTCGGCGGGTTCCTCTCTCCAGCCGCGCCTGCTCTCGCGCCTGAACCCGCGACTGATAGTCCTCGCGCAGCCGTTCCGCCACCACACTGCGATACCCATGCCTCTCCATTTCGAATGCGGCCCGCGGAATCTGCAACCTGGGTTCGCGGTCGATTCCCTGTGCTTCCAGGGTGCGATGATCGATGCGCGCCGCGACCTGCGCTTCCTGCAGCGCCTCGTTGGTGACCTCCGCCCAGCGTGCTCTGACGCGCAGTAGTTCGTGGACCGCCGGCTCCAGACCGAGCTTGCGGCGGTTGCCGTCGCTCATGTCGAGCGTCGTCTTGGCGCCCAAGCCCTCGGCCTTGACTTCGCGGGTCGTGGTGAGCAGGTGCGCGTGAAAGTTGCGCGGGTCGCTGCCGGGAAAGTCGCGCGGCGCATGGATGGCGACGTCCACGGCAAAGCCGTAGCGATCGGAAAGCTCCTGGGAGAATCCCCTCACCAGGCCGACCCGCTGCTCCGGTGAGAGCTCGACCGGCAGCGCGACGAGGTATTCACGGGCGACCCGCGCGTTCTTGCGCGTCTCGGCGCTTTCCGCCGCATTCCATAGATTGGCTCGATCCCGGGCCCATGCCATGTCCTCATCGGCAAATCGGCTTGGGAGCACGATCTCCTTGTGCATGACGTCCTGACGCTCGGAATGATCGTAGGTCTTGCCCGTGCGCTCATCGCGAATGCGTTCGCCGGCACGGTAGGCCGCGGCACTGGCGGCGCTGCTGCCGCCGGAGCGGCCGAAGGTCTTCATGTTCAAGAAGTAAACGGCCATGGCGTTCAGCTCTTGCGCATGCAAGCGAAGAACTCGGGTTCCATCGCATAGCCCGCCGCCACCGCCGCGAAGGGCTCTGGTATGCGTACGAGTTCGATGGTCGCCGCAGCCGCCTCGCTCGACGCCATGAACGCGCCGGGTTCGCAATGCAACTCGTGATCGTCGAGCGGTCTGCCGCAATGCTCGCAGTGGTTCGTCCAATAGGTATTCAGCGTGGCTGCACTGTGTGCGGGGCGAAAGAGGCGGGACAGCTGATTCAATCGGTCCCGGACTCCGTCGGGCAGGTCGCTCCACATAAAAGAGAAAGGCATTGACGCCTGCCCGCTGCCACGCTTCCGGCGGACGTTCCCGCAGTCCTCGTCATCGTCCTGAGCGTCCTCATCCAGGGTTTCGTGGTCCTGCGGCAACGCCAGTGCCAGCAAGCGCGTCGGTAAACCGCAGTGCGGGCAGCGCACGCTGGTGCGGGCCACGAAGTAGGACTGCGAACGGACATTGGCGCCGGGGAGAGGGGGGATCTGGGACATGGCAGGACTCCGCTATGGCTTGGCCGAGGAACACGTTCAATCAAGACGGCGTCTTGCGCCGGGACGATTGCCGAACGCGACTTTCAGCCAGCCGGCTGACGATGCCGTCTTGAGGTAGCCGCAAAGATCCGGCAATTGCTCGAGCTCGGAGGGCATGACGGCCGGTTCCGTGGTGTGCTGTTCACTGATGTTGCGTGAGCGGCGCGCGCCGCGCGTCGAAAGCGCACTCTCACGATCACTGCCGCGGGATACCTGGCGCCGGAGGACCTCTCGATCGCCGATCAGCCGGGATGCGAACTGAGACGTGCCGCCGTTTTCACTGCCCGAGCAGCGCAGAATGAGTGTATTTCCGCAGTTTTCGACAAGGGTCTGCGCGTGGCTCTGTCCATAGGTACTGGATACCTGGGCTATGGATTGAAAACCCAGCACGCACCGACCGCCGAATTTGCGCAGCCTCGCCAGCGCGTCTTTGAGGCCGTCGATGGCTCCCAGCGCGTCGAGTTCGTCCACGACGAACCACAAGCGCTGATCGCGCCCCTCCGGCTGACTCATGGCCTCGAATATGGCGAGACGCATCCAGGTCGCAATCATCGAGCGCAGCGCGGCGATTTGCCCGGCCTTGTAGGGGATGAATAGAACCCCCGGGGACGTTTGCGACCGGATCCACTCGCGCACCGAGAACGGGGCGGCCCGTTGGGCTTGGATGTACTCGAAAGCCGCAATGGCCGACACGGTCACCGAGCGAATCGAGCCGAACATGCGGGCGTTATCCGGGTCGAGAAAGGGCTGCGCGGGCGAGCCTGCGAGAATCGGCCGCAACTCATCCGCCGAAGCTATGGCCAGCAGCCTCCACAGATTCGACAGGTCTCGCCAGCCGCAAACGTGGCAGCGCCGCACCACGGCGCCCAGAAATGTGCGTGCGTAGCCGCGCCATTCGCTCGCCGAGGGATCGTCGCTGGTGGGAATCAGGCCGCTCGCCAGCTGTTCGACGTCGTAGCTGTTTTGGATCTCGGCGAACAAGTCCCATTTCACCGAATCCTCCTCGAAGGGATTTAGCACGATGTCGCCCCGGTACCGGTCATGGAATCTGCCGAGATAGCCGCCGTCCGGATCGGCGAATACGGCCCGATCGCCGCGGTCGATGGCCGCGCCGAGCAGCTCGCGAATCGCCGTCGACTTGCCGGTTCCCGTCGTTCCGAGCAGCTTGAAGTGCTTGGTTTCATCCGCGGCGGCGAGTGCAACCCCCGCCAGAGTCAACAGCTCCTCACCCGCTTTGCGCCGGCGAGCACAGCGGCGCTGCGCTGCCCGCCCGTCCGCCAGCACGACGCCGCGCTTGTAGGTATCCCGCGGTTTGCGCCGTACCAGCCTCGAGCATCCGGCAAGTCCGAGTACGCAGGCGGCCACGGCCAGCACCCCGTTGCCGCTTCGTGCCCATTCGAGGGTAATCGGCCAGTTCATCGGCTCAGTAACCTGCCACCACGTAGAAATCGGCTTTCTCGCCGTATGCCGGGGCCTTGCGATCCACCCGGACGCAGAGCCGCGTCGTCTCCCCGCAGCGCCGCCATTCGATGCGCCCGCCGCGCCGCTCCAATGCCGCGACGCTCGCCGCCAGCTCATCGCGACGGGCTTGCAGCGCGGAGATTTCCGATTTCGACGGCAGCGCCCAACGCGTGATCGCCGTGGGAATGCCGGCGCAGAGGACGGCGGTCACGAGGCTTAAGAGCCCGACGCGCACGGTGGCGCTGCGCCTGATTCTGCGCAAGGCCTCCGTCGCCCGCTTGCTTTCCACGGTCAACATCTGCAGCTCCTCGATCAGCGTGCGCTTGATTTCGTCGCGCACCACACCGTCGAGCTCGCGCGTATGCGCGCGCAGCTCTTCGAGGTGAGTTTCTGCGAGCTTTTGATGAGCTTGCGCACTCTCCATGAGAAGACCGAATTTCATGGTCGAATCGTCCACGCTTGAGGCGTGATCACTCATGAGCCGAGAACTCATCGTCTCTGTTCGAGCGCGCCGCGGAACTCGGGGCGCCGCTCCTCTGAGTCCCCCGCAAGTCGCCTGCGGCGGCGGCGTCTGAGCGGCGCTGCTGCCATGCCTGCCTGGCATCGAGGCGCACGCGTTGCCATTGCGGGTCCGAGGCGTATTTCAGGTAGCCCGCAAGGTCGGGGAGTTGTTCGACTTCCGAGGGAAGTACCGCCGGCTCCACGCTGCGATGTTCGCTGTGGGTGACCGACCCCACGAACTCGTTGGCACGGCGGCTCTTGGATACCGTCGTATGCATCACCTCCCGCTCGCCGATGAGCTGCGAGGCGAATCGGGCCGTGCCGCCGCCCTCGCTGGCGGAGCAGCGCAAGATCAAGGTATTTCCGCAGTTCTCGACGATGGTATGTGCCTCACCCTGTCCATAGGTACTGGACACCTGTGCAATCGATTGAAAGCCCAGCACGCAGCGGCCGCCGAATTTTCGCAGGCGCGCCAGCGCGTCCTTCAGTCCGTCGATTTGCCCCAAGGCATCCAATTCGTCGACGACGAACCACAGGCGGCTATTCGAGCCGTCCGAATCGGCGCCGCGCGAGCCGACCCTGCGCGAATCGTCATGAGGCAGTTCCTCCTGATCCATGGTTTCGAAGATGGCCAGACGCATCCATGCCGAAATGGTCGAACGCAGGGCCGCGATCTGGCCGGCCTTGTACGGGATGAAGAGCACGCCCGGAGTCCTCTCCCTCACCCATCCTCGGACGGAGAATCCCGGGCCCTGTTGCTGTCCCACGTGCTCCAGCGCACCCACCGCCGAAGTGGTCACGGATCGGATCGAATCGAACATGCGGCTGTTGTGCTCCTCCAGGAAGGGCTGTGCCGGTGTGCCCCGCAGCAGTCCCCGCAATTCACTGTTATCCGCCACCACCAGCAGCCGGAACAGCTCCTCCATGTCCCCGACTCCGGCGCTGCGCGCCTGTCGAACGACGGCGGTGAAGAAGGTGCGCGCATAACCTCGCCAGCTGCGGTCCTGTCCGTCGTGATCGGGGATGAGGGATCGAGCCAGCTGTTCGATGTCGTGTTTGTTCCTGATCTCTGAGAACAGGTCCCACTTCACTGAGCGGCGGTCGAAAGGATTGAGCACGACGTCGCCGCGCTCCGGCCGATAGAAGCGCTGCAGATAACCGGCATCCGGATCGGCGATCACCGCTCGGTCGCCGCGCGCCAAGGCACGGGTCAGGATTTCCTGGATCGCGGTGCTCTTGCCGGTGCCGGTGGTGCCGATCAATTTGAAATGCTTGGTCTCGTCCTGCGCCGGCACCGGCGTTCCGGCCAGGGTGATGCCGGCATGACTCTCGTTTTGGCGCGCCCCCGAAGCCATAACCCGAGGAAGATCGGCAACCCGTGAGCCTCTGCGGTGAGCTGGGCCCCCCTCCTCGCTGTATCTGGCGCCCGCACCGCCCGCATAGCCGAGCACGCCGCTGAGTCCCATGCCGATTGCCAGGTGCAGCATCCCGTGGGCGGCGACGCCCAAGTGCGCGAGCAAGGGAGTGGCCACCGCCATTCCGGCCGCCGCCGCCACGGTCAGCGGCACCGCGATGACCGGAGAAAGCAGGTAATGCCGCCAATGAGCGCGCGCACGGATCAAACCCGCCACCATGGGTCCCTGCACCGCCGCGTAGGCCAAGGCGATTCCGGACCATCCATGCGTCACCGCGGCGTCGATCATCGTCGCTTGCGCTCCGGGTCGAACCAGATTTCCCTGATGAAGCGCTCATGCCGCTCCACGCCGAATTGAATGACCACGTCGATGAGCAGGTACAGCAGGCTCTTGATGTCGAGGCGCCCCAGTTCGCGGCCGCCCGGATGCTGCTTGACCAGCAGTACGAGTTGCTCGAACGCGAGTTCGGCGCTGGTGGCATGCACACTGGTGATGGATCCGGGGTGGCCCGAATTGACGTTGCGCAAATAATCGAAGGCTTCTTCGGCCCGCAATTCGGCCAGCAGAATCCGGTCCGGCTTCATTCGCAGGCAGGATTCGAGCAATTGCTTGGGCGTCACGCGGGCCACGCCTTGATCGTCCTTGGAATAGTACAGGCGCACGTGGTTCGGGTGCCGGTCGAGCACCAGTTCCTTCGCATCCTCGATGGTGACCAGCCGCTCCTCGCTGGGAATCTCCCGAATCAGGGCTTTGGTCCACGTCGTCTTGCCCGATCCCGTCGGTCCCGACACCAAGATGTTCTTGCGGCCGCGCACCGCGAGCCGCATGAATGCCTCGTAGTCCGACGACGCCAGCAGGCGCAGCAGTTCCTCGTCGGTGCCATCCAGCGTTGCGCCGGCCGGCCGAGTGCCTCGAAAGATACCGCGCCGGCCCAGCTCTTCGATGCTCCAGACCTGGTCTGCCGGACGGCGAATGGTGATCGCCACGCAGCCGGCCGTGGTGGCCGGAGGCATGACGATTTGCACGCGCTCGCCGCCGGGCAGGGATGCCGACAGCAGGGGAGCCGTGGCGTCGATCCGCTGTTGAGTCGAATTGGCGACGAGCTTCGCCAGGCGGCAGCACCATTCGAAATCCGCGAAGGGCAAGGCCTCGCGATGCCAGCCTGCGCGCGTTTCCACGAAGGCTTCCTTGGGGCGATTGATGCACAGTTCCGTCACATCGGAATTCGCGAGCAGCGGCCGCAGCGCGCGCAGCGTGAGGGCGAGCGCGGACGCCTCCGCGCCGGCATCAGCGATCGGCGGCGACGGATCGGAGTTCATAAACGGACCTGAAGTCCAAGTCGCGCGCCACCAAGACCTGAATGCGATCGCCCTGCTGCTTGACCACCGTGGGCGGGATGCCGATGGTTCCCTTGAGCACCTCGGTCAACACGCCTTGCGTGGCCGATGGATCGACGACCACGGTGCCGTTGCCGCCACGGGAGGACTGCACCGCGCCCTGCACCACACCGTCGATGACCGAGACCAGGATGGCCGCGCCGAATCGCTGCCAAAAATGATTGTCGACCGTGCCGGGCAGCCCCGATCGCCCGAGTTCATCCGCACCCGGCGATGCCAGCGGCACGATCACCCCGGCCGGCGTTCTGGCCTCCGTCCACAGAACGAACACTCGCGCCGACCCCAACTGCACCTGCCCCCGGGTCTCGCCGATCAGCTTGGTGCCGCGCTCGAGCAGCACGACTTGGCCGTCGACGCCGAACGTATCCGTCGCCATGACGCAGGTGGTCATGCCCGGCAGCGTCGAATCGATGGCCGTTTCCAGGGTGCAATCGATGAACGCGCCCTTGGGCAACAACAGGCGCTGCGTCGGCAACACTTGCGCGCGCAGCGTCGCGCTGACGCCGGGCCGCAGCAATGCGGCCAATTCGCCCGGTTCCTGCTGGCCGGCCGGCGAGGGTGTGAGCGGGCGAGCGGCCTCGCCCGCCAAGGCGGCCGGCTGCGTGCTCTGCGGCGAGTACACGACACCCGACAACTGACGCTCCAGCGCCAATTGCTCGGCAGTCTTGGGCGGAGGTGTGGCCTCAGCACCGATCGCTTGAGCCGGCTGCAGCGGAATTTCGCGCAAGCTGGTTGGACCCAGAACCTGCGAGGACTGGAGATCCGGCGGCGGCAAGGGCGCTGAATCGAAGGCCGGTGCCGGCGGGGGCGAGGGTGGATCGATGCGGCCCAGGCTGGGCAAGGGCATCTCACCTTGCGCACGATGGGCGGACAAAGCCTGCGCGCTCTGCCGCGCCCGGCTCTGGCGGGTGATCGCATTCGCGTAATACCAGGTGAGCATACCCAGACCGAGCAGGCTCATGAGACCAATGGCGAGGATGTTGCTGACGCGGGACTGAATCGAGGGTGCACCCGTGACGGCCGTGGTATCGCGTTCGCCGCGCACGGTGTTGACCGAAGAGTCGATTTCACTCATGGCACGCCCCCTTGAACCCTGCGCTCGACCTCGGGGGTCACGGTTCCGGAATCCAGACGCGTGCCGCCGCCGGTGTATCCCCGATTCACGATGCAGCCGGTGAGCTTGCCGCGGCGCAGAATGAACTGCTGGGCGACGCGGTGCACGATGAGGTCGCCCGCATCCATGTTGAAGTTCAACAGCGACTCGCTGCCGTCTTCATTGCGGACGAAAATTGCCGGCAGGTCGGCATTCGCGGCGAAACGAAGCCGCGTGTGGATGCCGTCGTCGGAGGCGGCGACGGGCTTCAGCGCGGGCCGGCCGCAGTACCAGTAGTCCGCGTTGCGCGGCCGCTGAGTCCCGGCGCTGTCCAATTGCGAATCGAGTCGCTTCGCGGCCGCGTCAGCCGCGGATTGCGAGGGCAGCGGTGGATACGTAAATCGCAGCGAATAAATGACGCCCGGATCGTCGGCCGCGGGGCGCTGCGCCAGCGCGGTATAATCGAATTGGTAGTGACGGCGGCTGGTGAGCACGGTCAAATTCGTCGCCACCCTGGCCGCCTTCGGCTTCAAGAACAAATGGTTGTCCTGGCCGACGAAGGACAATCCTTCCAGATCGCCCGCGCCGAGGCCGGTGAAAATCTCGCCGGGCTCGAACTCAAGATCGATCTGATAGCCGACGTAGCCGCGCAGCCGGTACACCTCGTCGCCGTTATAGACGGCGGTGCGGATGCGGCTGTCGACGATGCCTCTCGCAGGGACCGTTTCCGCGAACGACGAGGTCAACCATAGCAACGCCAATACTCCGAATGTCGGCGCCGCAATTCGCCGCGCCGGGCGGCAGGCTCGAATTGTCATGCTCATGGCTTTTCCTTCACAGCCGGCGGCTCAACCAAGACTTCGGGCTCGGTTCGAAAATCGACGATCTTGAAACCCAGCGGATTCCAGCGGCGAGTCTTGGGATCCGACGCCGGATCGGCGTAGGCGTACTGAATGGTCGCCACCCAGTGAGTGAATGACTCTTCGGAGCCGGCGCCTTGGCGCGAGGCTTTCAGGTAGCGCACCTGGGCAAGGTCGGACAGGCCGCTGGCGCGCGTGAAAAAGCTCACCGAATTGACTTGCACACGCACCGTGCTGCCGTCCTTGTGTACATTGAGGGGAGAGGCGGGATTGGTCGCGGTCCACAGCGCATACCAGGTCTGATTGCGCTGCGCCGAATGAAAGGCTCCGCATTCCTCATAGTCGCTTTCCGCGGTAGCGAAGTTGAAGCGCTCGCACACGGTCAGGTAATGCGTCAGAAAATACCGCGTCACGGCTTCCTCCGCGGTGGCGTGGCCGGCGTACACCGGCACCACATCGACGATGCCCGTGCTGTTATCGACCCTGATCACGAAGGGATCGACACGTTTCAAGGGCATGAGCATGGCGAGCGCCAGTGCCGTTGCCACGGCGCACAGCCATCCGGCCCCGGCGACCCACCAGGCGCGGCATGCGCTGCGGCGATACTGCGCCGCGCGATCGGCGTCCCATGACTCGGCCTCGCGGAAGTACTCCTGATCGGTCGCCGCCGCGATCAAGGCGCTCTCCGCACCGGCGAAGCCTGAACGGCCGCTCTCGGAGTATCCCTCGCGGCGGGCGGGTTGATCGGCTGCAGGTGCGCATCGCAGCGCACGGTCGGTGCGGAGCAGGCGCACAGCAGCGGTATCAAACAAAGGATCGAACGCAGCATTTCACCCTCCTTGGTACATCGCGCATCAGCGGCGCGGGTGTCGCCAGTTTCGGCCCAGTGCCGCATCGCTTGCGCCGGCATCGGCGCGGGCGCCGTCATTGGCGTTGCCGTCAACAGCGGGCCTCGGTTGGGCAGTCTCGCCGCGCCACAGCTCACGCGCCCCGCGCGCCATGCCACGCGCCCAGCCTGTCTGATACGACTCCGCCCCCTCCTGCACCTGCTTCGAGCGCCGCCCCCTGCCGAGCAATCCGAATCCCGAGCCAATGCTTCGACTCACGAGTCCGAAGGAATTGAGGGATACGCCGCCGGCCAGACCGGCTGCAATGGGCATGACTTGGCGCAATATGAGCAGCACCAGCACAGAAACCAGCATCATGTGCAGCGCATCGACCACCATGATGTCCGTGCCGCGCGCCGCGGTTTGGGCGGCATACGATTGCACGATTCGCAGCAATAGAGCCGCCACCATGACAGTCAGCACGGTGATCAGGGCGTAGTTGGTCAGCTGGGAGATCCACGCAACGAACAATCGCCGGGTGGCATCGAAGAACAGTAGTGCGACGAACAGGGGCCCGAGCGCCAGCAACACTGCCAAAGCGATGCTCGAAAGAGCAATCAGGAACATGGCATAGACGCACAGCGCGGCCATCAAACAAAAGACTATGGCGCCCGCGATGTAGAGGACGATGTCGCTCGCGCTGTATGGTACGGCAGCCTTGTTCCACAAGGCACCGCCAACGGCGCCGCCGCTTTCCCAAATGGTATCGATCGTGCTCACGGGATCCGAACTGCCCACCATGGCGGCGGCGAGCTGTGCCGGCGCGTTGTAAAAGGTGTCGACGATCACGGTGTTGTACAGCCAGAGCCGCAGACCCACTCCCAGAATCAGGGCCACCATGCCGATGCGCTTCAGACCGGTGATGACGGGTTCATCGATCTTGCCCATGAGATGGAGGTATCCCCACGCCATGACGTAGATGATCGCCAGCGTGACGACCGTGGGCTCGAGGACGGATGCCAGGCGCGCGGTGTTATCGCCGATGTAGGTGGTCAGCTGGCCGTTGAGCCAGCTCCAAAATGTCGCAAAGAATCCCATGTCGTTTCCAAGAGATAGGACTATCAAGGAACCGGTTGAAAGCGGGTTGCAAAGCTCCCCTGTCCCGCGATCACCAGCTCGCGCGCTTGTTGTCGAAGCGCCGACTCCTGGGCCTGGGTCGCTTGAAACAGAACCTGAAGCTTGGTCTGCTCGTTTTGCAGCATGCCCAGCTCGGCACTGATCCTCGCCTGTAAATCGAGGCTTGCTTTCTGATCTACGGCCGTGGGAATGGCGGCAATCAGACTTTGAATCGCGGCGAACCGGTCGCTCGCGTTCGCGAGAGCCTCGTGAGCAACAGCCTGTTGGACGGCGCTCCATTGTCGCGCCGCTTGAATTTGCCGCTGATCGGCCGGCGACAGCGCGGCCAATTGCTGCGGCGACAGTACGGCATTGGCGCTGATGGCGCTTTGCACGTCGGCGGAGAGTCCGGTGTATCCCGCCGTCCCCTGCCCCTGCGAAACGCTCATGATCTGCGTCCAATTGGTCGGCAGGTAATTGCGCTGGGTGCCGGCGAGCAATCGTTCCATGCCGCGGCCGCCGCTCATGGCCTGGAGCGTCTGCTGAGCCGATTGCAGCTGGGCACGGGCGGTCGCCAATTGCTGCGCCATGGTCTGCACCTGCTGGATCAGCTGTGTGATCGCTCCTACATCGATGACCGCCCATTGCGCCCGGGCTGCGGGAGGAGCGATTGCAATCGAAGCACTCAGGCAGGCCGAAGTCGCGAGAGCTTTTATATTAGGCATGAGTGTCTCCTGTCGATGAGTGGACGAGTACCCGTCAGCGGCCGTTCGCAGCCATGAATTCGGGCAGCCACGCCGCCGGCTCGGGTCCCGCCGTCGACATGATCCGGTGCATGCGCTGCACCTCGCTCGCACGGCCCGAAATCACCGCCAGCTCGGCGTCAAAACCCTTCAGATCGAGCTGGCACACCACGCTGTGATGCGCCTGCTTGATCAAGAACATTCGCGAACCCGGCTCGAGTTCCACTTTGATGAGTTTGAATTCGCGTTCGGTCAATCCGAACCCCTGCGTATACTCCCGACAATCGGCATCGGCGTTCGGGAAGAAAATCTTGGTCGGGGTCTGCTCGACGAGAGTCCGGCTGATGGGACTGTCGAGCACATCGCTCGGGCTTTGCGTTGCAAGACACATCACGCCGTTGAGCTTGCGCCAGGTCTTCGGGCCGTCTTTCGCGAAATTCTCGAAGGCCGGATCAGCGACCAGCCGCCAGAACTCGTCCATCCAGCAGACGAACCGGCGGCCATCGAGGAGCTGACGCACCAAGTGAAACAGATAAAGGATGATGGGCGAACGAGTCAGCGAATGGTCGAGAAACTCCGTCACGTCGAATCCGATGATCGAGCGGCCGGTCAATCGCGATACCACGGTGTCCCGAGAGTTATCGAAGACTGCGGCGTAGTCCCCACGGCACACCTCGCACCAGCGCGCGAGGCGGGCGTGCAGACCCTCCGGGTCCGTCGGATCGAGGAATTCCACCAGGCGCGACAAGCGCCGCGCCTCGGGCTCCAGAGCCAGAGTGCCTCGCAACGCCTGATCCAGATCGGCGGCTTCGCGCACCGCGACGGCGCGCCGCGCCTGCTGCGGTCCGGCGCTGAGCTCGCGCAGCCACGCCTTGAGAAATTCCACGTTGGCGGGCGTGATCGGCAGCTGCAAGGGGTTGAAGCCGGTAGGGACACCGTTCCTCAACGGAAGATATTCGCCCCCCAGGGCGCGAACCAGGATTTCGAGTCCGCGATCCTTGTCAAAAATGACTTGAGTCGCGCCCTGACGCACCAGCATGGCGATCAAAAACCCGATGAATACCGTCTTGCCCGAGCCCGTCGGACCGCAAATCAGCGTGTGGCCCGTATCTTTGCGGCTTCCGCCATCGGGATCGGTGGGGTCGCTGGCATGCAGTGAGAAATGATAGGGCGAGCGCGCGCTGCTGATGAACATGCTCAACGCCTCACCCCAATGATTCCCCCTGGCGCGCCCGATGGGATAGTTATGAAACGGCGCCATTGCGGCAAAGTTTCGCGACGTGATCGGCGCCTTGCGCGGCCGTACGGAAAAGTTGCCCGGGAGCTGCGCCCAGAATGCCGCCTCGAGGGCCAAATCCTCGCGCGCGACCAACATGCCGGTGTCTGCAAGAAGACTGCGGGCCAGGGCCACATGATCGTTGAGCGGCTTCAGGCGGCCGGCGCCGGCGGCATCGACGCCGCGGTCCGGGACATCGGCGAGTACTTGAAGCGAGAAGTGATGATCGCCCATGACGAACTCATTGCTGGTGAGCGCGTCGAGCGCACTCTTGAGTTCCGAGGCCTGGGAGAGGGCGAAATCGCCGGCATTGGTCATGCGATTGAATTGACGTTGCAGCAAGGACTGGCCCGCGGCCTTCGTCAAAAATGCAAAAGACTGCGTCAACACGAAGGCGAACGGCGCCGACAGCAGGCGGTTATACATTCCGACTACGCTGGGCGTCGGGTACTCCTTGATGCCGAGCATCGCACCCACGCGCGTCGCCGTGGGCGAGCGATATTCGATGGCTTCGGTGCCGAAGAACAGGCGCGAGGTGCCGAGCGCTTGATTGAGCGGGCCGGCCCGCAGCGCACAGCGCTGCCACTCGCCGTTGATCAGCAAACCCAGATACTCCTGCAGCGACGAGCACCAAATATTCGCCGATTTATAGGTACCGAGGAGTTCGGGCTCGTACCGCGCCAGGGAGGCGTTGAGCGTCTGCGCCAATTTCTCGCAGGCGTCCAGAGCGTCGGCGAAGACCAGCAGCGATCCATCGCGCCGTGCCCTCGCGAGCACCTTCGATGCCAGACCGGTGGCCGCGCCCGATGTCGGCCGATAGACGACGGCGAGATACATCTCGTTGACCATCAAGGTCTCGTTCGCAATGCGGTTCCGATATTTTGTGTATAGAGCAGCGGCAAACGGGGCGGTCGCATCCCGCCGTGCGGCGATTTCATCCGGACGCTCGGCAATTCCCGCACGGCGCCGAATCACCTGCGTCCAAAGCGCCACGTTGGAACTCCCGACGTTGCGCCACAAAACGTTGAGCCGTTCATGCCAATTGTTGAGTTCCTCGTCATCATTGCTCTCGAAGCTCGCGCCCCCCAGCCTGAACACCTGCAGGTAGTCGCCGAACGCCGTCCTGACCACCGTCGGCGCCACGTGCGCGGTGTAGGGGATGCGGTCGGAGGTCGTGAACTCCCGGCGTATGGCCGCTGTACGCTTCAGCGTCCGCATGAAATGGCCTGCTTGCTCGGAGTGACGCTGCTCATGACTACTCCTTGACTGCCGTGCCGCACGGTGCGAGAAATCTCGTCCGTCGCGTGGCAGACAGTCTGGGAGAAGCCCGGCAGAAATTGAATCCAATTAACTATCGAGTTCGCGCAAAAAAGAAAGCCGCTCGCTTGTGAACGCAGGTTTCAGGTGACCATAGTCCCGAGGCGCCGATCTGACGTCGAATCGTCCGGGCGAGCGTGCTGGATGTCATGCGAACCGATGAGCGAGTGCCCGGATTCGCCAATCGTTGGTTCACTCAGGCGACTCATCCCGTAGATTCGCTGAAACTTCTGAACCCGCAAATGATAAGGCTCTGTCAGCCAATAGTGAGAATTGCCATACTTGGCATGGTTTATGTTTTGCTGCTGAACTAACGTCTCCATCCGGCCAGAAGGGACGATGGACCCTTTGAACAGGGCGATCTGAAGCAGTCGATCGGACGAGGTGATTCGACAGCGGCAAGCCCGTCTCAATACCAAGAAATGAATCGCAGGAGTCCGACTTGCGTTATGTAACTCACCCGCCAATGGTTTGCACGGCTCACGCTTAAGTCACAGAATGCGGGGCGCATTATCTGCAGAGGAATAACAGATGCTCGTCAAGGTTGGGTCATTGCTGCTCGCTCTAGGGATGTCGGGATGTGCGGTTACAGCCGACGGGATCGGACCAGCCCACCACCCTCCCGATGCCGACAAAGTGGCTCAAGTTAGAGATCAGTTGCAACGCAACGTTCAAGCGGCGCCTGCGAATGCGTCGTCGGACAGGATCAGCCAGACTGTCAGTCCGGGAATCGTGGTTGTTGGGACAACGGGTCCGTTGCGGTCCATTGAGGATAAGAGCCGAGATGGCTTTTAGGCGGCATATCTCAAGGCGGCGGAACAGTGGCATCCTGGGACGGCGGCGACGATGAGTCACGACGAATTCGAGGAGAAACTGGCAGGTTGGGCTTCACTCCAGATTGCGGGGATTCCTGGAATCGGCAGCATCCGCCTGCGTATGTTGGTGCCCGAGGGCGTAGTGCACGATGCGCAATTCGCATCGACGGCCGGGTCGTTCCTCTTCGGCACTACGGGGGACCTGGTCGTTGCTAGAAGCGACGGCGATGGTCTGCTGTGGCTCGATCGTGTGCTGTGTCGAGATGATCACTCGTACTCAACGTGCGCCAAGGATTACCAGAAAGGTGTTTTCGACGAGAATACCGGACAATCTCTGGATCGCGATCGTAAGCCAAAGCCACATGGAGCGACGCTGGATTTGGCGAGCTATAAAGTGCTCCCGCAATCGGGATCGCTGCAGCCGTGTTCCGCGGGAAACGCATTGCATGAAAACTGTTTTGACCGCCAGTGAACCGAGGAACACCGCCGGCGATTTGCTGTTGGCAACGCAGGATTGACTGCGTTAGCACATCGCTCAACCAAACGCAGGTTCGAATCCGCGGAGCTGACGCTGACGACAGGCGGCTTCGGGTCGGGGGTACGCGTTGGCGGTCGCCGCCGACGCCGCGGGCTCCACCCGGCCAAAACCCGTCGGTGAACTAGCTCTGCCGATTACCGGTAAGCGGACCTTCGCAGCTTGTTAGACTGTGAGTCGGATCGACGCCGAAGGCTTTCCCATTGAGACGCCGAACGGATAGAGTATTAGGGAAGGTGACGTTCAAGTGCCCCAAGGACGGAATAATGCGAAAGACACTTCTTCTTATCGGTGCATTCGCGCTGCTGAGCGCATGTTATTTTGTCCACCAAGAGAAATTCGAGCAATCGGTTCACTCTTGGATTCGAATCGACATGCCATTCTCATCGGCAATATCGATCCTCGGAACCAAAGGCATGACTTGCACCGGGGAACACCCTGCTAGCTGTTCTCGCATACGCCAAGGGCTGCAACCATACAGTTGCATCGAGAGAGTCAACGTCAGTTTTGTAGGACCCAACATGTTGGTCGATGCAATTGAGATACCAAAAATTGCTTGCGCGGGGCTCTAAATATTTCCACCGTGCATTGAGGCGGTAGTCGGCCAAATCCCGACCGCCAGGGTGCTGAAAAGCCCATTACCGGACGTACAACACCTGCGACCTGCGATGCGCGACTAAGGAATGAAAATCAGATTGACGGAGTTGCATTCCCTCAATCAGCAAGCTAGGGTGCAATGCCACTCGGCACTTGGATCTCAAAAAAAAATGCCGCAAGGGATCGCCAGATGCATACAACGGATTGCTCTACGCCCAACACGTTTTCCGCTCGCTCCCAATTGGCTCTGGCAATTGCAGCAATTTGGGGTACCGCACTCGGTACATCAGGCTGCGGCTCCGGTTCCGGGGGTGCCGCCAACACTCCAGTTGTCCCGGTCATCGCAGCTGCAATTTCACAGCAGCCTGTAGACCAAAGTGTTCCGATGGGGCTTTCCGCTACCTATTCCGTTACCGCGACAGGCTCGTCTCTGCAGTATCGGTGGGCAAAGAACGCCGAGGTGATTGCGGGCGCAACGAGCAGCACTTACGCGACGCCGGCTACGGCGTTCTCAGATACCGGCGCAACCTTTACGGTGACCGTGAGTAATTCCGACGGCACCATTTCGAGCAACGCTGCGTCGCTGACCGTGACGGCGCGTGCACCGATGGCGGGGGACCTGCGCTTCCAGCAAGTGGACGCAGCTTCCACCGTTAATGGCTGGGGCAATGCGGGAGTTGGTCTCAGCACGGGTATAGCCGGGAGGGGCGCTGCCTCTTATTCTTCCAGCCTTGGCTCGCCTTTGTACTTTGGCTCGGAAAACTGCGGCACGCCGCCGACACTGGATGGCGTGGGTTGCGCCTGGTTCTACACGGAAGTGCCCCTCGCCGCTTCTTCGGGCAATTCGCCGCTGATCGCCGGCTATGCGGGCGATTTCTACAATGATTTCGAGGCGGATCTGCAGTCCGCCACCACGCCCCCGCTCGGATTCGGGAATGGAGTCAGCGCGGTGTCTTCGGCCTCCGTCATCACGTCGCTCGATCTCGACCCGGCCAACGATCTTTTCGGCATCTCGTGGGTTCAACTCGGACAGCCGAATGGTACATCCGCGTCTGTCCAATCGGTTCAGCAAAGCGCGTTCGTTATGGAGCAGAACACGCTTGCCCCTGCGGATCTACAATATGCCGCCACGCTGGAAGGTGCTGCCAGCCGAATCATCACCGCCATTTCCGTCAACGGCAGCGCGGTGACTTACTTCGCCTACGCTTGGCAAGCGGATACGGCCACTGTCTACGAGACGCAGGTCGCAACCGCATCGACTGCGCAAGCGCCCACAGCGGCGGCCAGTCTCGCGGCTCAAGGCTATATCATTACTGCGATCGGTCCGGCCGACTATCTCGGCAACCTGTATCTTGTTGGTACCAGGGTCCAGGGCGACACCATGGCGCGGCCATTCGTAGCTGCACAAGGCAATTCGGCGATTCAAACAATGATGCAGCAGGGTTATGCAAACATTGGTGTCATAGTGAATGATTCGAATCAGACCGACCCCGCCACCTATCTGGGGGAGCGCTGAACCAAACTCTTGTCGGAAAACATGAATGCGGCGAGACGTCGGCCAGAATTAACAGTGGTTCAATCGTCGGAAAGCTGCCATTCGCCGCCGTCTCCAACGGGTCGATGGTGTGTGAAAACCTTCGGCACTTTTGCAAATTGAGTCAAACAAGCCAAAAATCCCACATGTTTCAAATCTATGAGATTTCGAAGTCGGAATTTTGCAGAATTGATTTATAGCGAGGTTGGTTTTTGTTTTTCCACAGCCTCGGTCGGCTTCCTGACCGTGAGCGAATTTACGGCTCTTTAAGAATTGCGTTGATCTGGCGTCGTAGACTAGGGAGATCGTTCTGAATCGTCTTCCAAACGATCTCTAGGTCCACTCGAAAATATCCGTGGGCCAACGCGTTCCGCATTTCGTAGGCGTTCAGCAGCGGCAAATCAGGATGGGCCGCTGCGAATTCCGGACAGTTGCGTTCGATATTTCGGCTGGCTTAACCAATGATCTCGAAATTGCGGATTACCGCGTCTTGCGTAAGCTCGTTCGCAAGGAAATTGTGCTCGCTCATGTCCGCCGTATAGCGCTCAATCCGCCCAATGGCCTGAAGAATGTGTTTCAAGTAATCGACGGCGCGCACGGCTTTATCGATCATGGAGCCTCATACCGGTCGCGCTTCGGCGAGTATGGTGTTTCGGATACTTTCGGGAAGCGCTTTTGGCGTCAACACGTCAACTGTCACACCCAATAGTTCGCGCAGTTCGCGGCGGATCGCTCCAATATCAAAAAGCGTGGTTTCCGCGGTCGGATCAATCAGGATGTCTAGGTCGCTATGTTCCGAGTCATTGCCGCGCATCGCTGATCCGAACACGCGCGCATTGCTAGCGCGGTGTGATTCGACGACACGACGGATTGCAGCCCGATTCGCGCTCAACGCTTCAGAAGGTTTCATGGTGGCTTTCTCACGGTGCCCATAGTTTACCAGTCGATGTTCGAGGCAGGAGTTGTCTCACGTCGCCTTACATTGCCTTACATCACGAGAAAATTCGCACGCCAATCGCACACAGCTTTGCTCGACAACCTAACTATCTGATTTTATGAATAATTAATGCATGAAAATGTGGATTCGATCCCCATCGCCCGCTCCACTTTTCGTAGTTTCACATTGACTTGCATTGCCCTAGGAAGGGCGCTCGCGTAATGCTGCGTTCCCAAGGTCTCCCTGCGGCCAACTCTGGACAGTGGCTCACCTAGAATGCAGGAGAATAGGCAGCCGTTGGAGCCTGGATGTAATATTCGTCTATGAAAGTCCGCCAACAGGCTTCCGTGGCAATAGTGTCACTGCTGGTGATCTCCGCCTGCAAGAGTTGGACTCCAGCAAGGAAGGATCGAAAAAATTGTAGGAAGATATAGCGGCGAGATTTGTCTCTGAGCTCAGGATCGGCGCGAGTTCGTGGACGAGGCCCAGGCACATCGGGCGCTAGCGATCGAGACATCCCGCTCTTCGCTGGTTCCGCCAAACAGTACTGCGATCTTCACAACAATAAGCCCTCGGTCTCGCGCCATCTCGTGCAGTGCAGCTCACGCCCCGCGGAGTATGACGCGTTTAATGCCAATCGGGATCCTCCAATCCGGCCGTTGGTGACGGGCCGCAAGGGGTCGAGACGCGCCAATGGCCGCCGGTCCCGTCCGGGAAGGGCTCTGCCCGGCCAAAATCCCGATGGCCGTGTTGCCAAGTTGTGTGCCACGAAGCCGTCATTCGGGTTTTTTTGTAAGATTACGGTTGGTGCTTCGATCTAGGACAATCATGGCGTATGCGATCAAAGCGGAGATTATCGATCCGCGGGCGAGGAGGTTCGCGTTCACCGCCCACAAGACGATGTATGGCGGCAAGCTGATCGCCGAAGGTGACACGATTTTCGTATTCGCGAGCGAGAACGAGGGCGGCCAAGGCCTCATCGCACGCGGTATAGTCACTCACGCCGAAGCCATTCGAAAGAAGCGCGGTATACCACGCCAAACGCCGCGCGTGAGCGTCACCGTCAAACGAACGGCGCTTGCGAAGCGGCTAATGGGACGCCGCGAACTCAAGCATCTCACCGACTGGAATGACGGCCGGCCTGGGACAGAGCTCAATTTCAAATTCTATCGGCAAGCAACCAACAAAATCGTCGGTATCTCCGATAAAGCAGCGTCGTTCCTCAGCAAGTGCTTCTAAACGACCGGGTCCGCTTGGCATTTTTTTTACTTCACCACGGGACTGAACCACCAGATTGCGGACGAAATACCGTTTCTTTGGCGGCGAGACGCAGAGCGGTTTGCGCGGAAATTTTCGCCAAGCCGAAATGTGAGCGCTCGGATTCAACTGCGCCAAGTGGCCGGTTCGCAGCGTGCCATGGCTGGCGCCGGTGATGAGATAGGTGCGATTGGACATGGCTTTATCCTCCGATGGCGATCAGGTCGGCGCTCAGGCGACCTTGAGCTTGCCCGGTGCCTGCCACTCCGAGCCCTTCATGAAGGCATCGAGCGGGGTCTGCGCCAGGTGGTTGGCGTAGTTGGAAATGAGTTTGGTCGCCGACAGCACGAGCACGTCGAGGACGGCCTGGTTGTCGTAGCCGGCGGCCTTGAAGGCCTCGACGTCGGCCTGGCTCAGCACGCCGCGGTTGCGGGTGACCAGGGCTGCGAAGCGGCGCAGCGCCTCGAGCTTGGCATCCGCGAGGGGACGGCCCTCGCGCACGGCGGCGATGGTGTCCTCGCTGACCTTGGCCATCCTCGATAGGTTGGTGTGGCCGGCCATGCAGTACACGCACTCGTTCTCGTAGATGATGGACAGGTAGGCGACGTTGCGCTCCACCGGCGTGAAGCGGGTCTTCTCGGCGATGCCCCACAGCGTGGCGTAGGCCTCGAGCGCGGCCGGGCTTTCGGCGAGCACGCGGTGCAAGTTGGGGAGGAAGCCCCAGGCTTTCTGCACGCCCTTGAGGATTTCCGCGGAAGGCGCGGGCGCGGTGGTCGTGTCGTGTACCTTGAATGCATTGATGGTCATGTGAATCTCCGTGGACGAGTTGATTGAATGGTCAGACCTGCGCGAAGCCGCCGTCGACCGGAAGGTCGATGCCGGTGATGTAGCTGCTGGCGTCGGAAGCCAGGAACAGCACCGCCGAGGCGAGTTCCTCCGGGCGACCCAGACGGCCCATCGGGGTCAGGCTGGAGAACACCTCCTTGGCGGCGTCGGCCTGTGCCTTGCTGGTGAACTGGCCGTCGATGATGGGCGTGTCGGTGGCGCCGGGGCTCAAGGTGTTGACGCGGATGCCGCGCTCCTTCAGTTCCACCGTCCAGGTCTTGGCCAGCGAGCGCAGCGCCGCCTTTGTGGCGCCATAGGCGCCGTGCGCCGATAGGCCCTTGTCGACGACGATGGATGAGTTGAGGATCACCGAGCCGCCGCGCCTCATCAGCGGCAGCGCCTTCTGCACGGTGAAGATCACGCCGCGCACATTGATATTGAAGGTCTTGTCGTAGTGCTCCGGCGTCATCTGGTCGAGGGTCTTGTGCTCGACGAAGCCGGCGTTGGCGAAAACGATGTCGACCACGCCCTTCTCGGCGGCGACGATTTGGTACAGGCGGTCCAGGTCGGCGAGATTGGCGACATCGCTCTGCACGGCGGTGACGTTCCTGCCGATCGCTGCCTTGGCCTGGTCCAACTCGGCCTGGCGCCGGCCGGTGATGTAGACATAGGCGCCTTCTTCGACGAAACGCTTGGCAGTGGCCAGGCCGATGCCGCTGCTGCCGCCGGTGATGACGGCCACTTTGTTTTTCAGTTGCATGGTGGGTCTCCGTTGCTTTGGGTTGAAAGGAATTCAGGTGGTGCGGCGCGCATCCAGCGTGCGCAGCCGCGCCACTACGGCTTCCGGCTCCAGCCGGTCGCGGTAGTCGGGGTCGACATGGGCCAGCGCGATGCGCGCGTCCTGGCCGATGACATAGGTGGCGGGAATCGGCAACGACCAGCCGCCTTCGCCGTTCCACCTCACCAGGTCGTTGTTCCACTGGCGCTGGTACAGCTCGACCAGCTCGGGCGGCAGATCGAAGGCCACGCCGTAAGCTCGGGCCACATGCAGCCCCACGTCGGACAGCACCGGGTAAGCGAGATCGTTCTTCTCGACGGTGCTCAGGGAGTTGTCCGGGGTCTGCGGCGAGACGGCCACCAGGTTCGCGCCCAGTGCCTGCAGCTGCGGCAGGAGCTTCTGGTAGGCGCGCAGCTCTAAGTTGCAGTACGGGCACCACTGGCCGCGGTAGAAGGTCAGCACCACGGGCCCCCGCTCGAGCAGCGCTTTGAGCTCGATGGAGCCTCCCTGGGCATTCGGCAGCCGGAAGTTCGGCGCGGGATCGCCCTCCTGCAGGGCACGGCCAAGGATCTCGGCCGTGCGCAGGGAATCATTGGCGCGGTTCATCAGGGCAACGGTGGGCGCGTCCATCACGGAAGCCCAGTGATCGCGCTCTCGGGAAAGCTCTTGTTTGAGGTTCATTCCGGTCTCCAGAAGTGGCGTTGATGCCTGTGGGGCTTACAATGCCCATTCTCAATTCGGTAGATAAGACCGCGATTCTGGATATCACTTATGTCGGATTTGGAATGAGTATCGATCGGCTGACGCTGTGGCAGACCTACGTGCGGGTCATCGAGACCGGCAGCTTCTCGGCGGTGGCGCGGGAGCTCGGCACCACGCAGCCGCGGGTGAGCAAACAGATCGCCGCGCTCGAGTCTCAACTGGGGGTACGCCTGATCCGGCGATCAACCCGCAAGCTGTCGATGACCGACGAAGGCGAACGACTCTACGGCGAAGCCCGGCGCATCGTCCAGGAAGTAACCGAAGTCGAGTCCCAGTTGAAAGGAGCCGGCCAGCCCCGGGGTACCTTGCGCATCGCCTGTCCCCCAGGCTTCGCCCGGCTGAAACTGCTGCCGCTTGCGGCCTCCTTCATTCATCAGTACCCGCAGCTGACCCTCGAGTTCTCGGTGCACGACCGGTTCGTCGACCTGGTGGAAGGCGGCATCGACGTGGCGATCCGCATCGGCGAAGTCGCCGACACGGGATTGCACGCCAAACGGATCGGTACTGCGCGCCGCATCTGCGTCGCCTCACCGAGTTATCTGAAGGAGTTCGGCACGCCGCAGACGCCGGCCGACCTGCGTTCGCACAGCTGCATCCTGTACACGCTGCTGGCGACAGGCACGACTTGGCCGTTCACGGGCATGCCGGTCAAAGTCAGCGGACGCGTGCGCGGCAATTCGCCGGAAGTGGTCACCACTATGGCGCTGAGCGGCTTAGGGATAGCCATGGCTCCCGACTTTCTGTTCGCCGACGCCCTCGCCTCCGGCCAGCTGCGCGAAATCCTCGACACCTGGCCGGTACCCGGCCTGCCGATCCACGCGTTGTATCTGGCGCGGCGTTATGTGCCCGCACGCATCCGGCTGTTCGTCGAATACGCCGCCCGGGCTTTCGCGGACGACGAACAGTTGAGAGTGTGATCGACCGACTAGAACGGCGTCACGATAAGCCGAGCGGCCGAGCGATGAGCTAGGCGATGCCGGCCTCTTGTCGGCGGCGTTCCCGCGCTGCCGCTTCGCGGCGCTCATCTTCGATCTGTCGCAGCACGGCGTCCACATTCGGCGTCGAGTCATCGCGAAGGAGGCGCCCGGAGAGCGGTGAGTCCGGGGTCAATTTACCGGCTTCGTAAAGATTCCAGATTTCACGCGCGTACTCCGTCTCGAGCAACTCGGGTGCCGCGCGGCCGAAAGTCGTGCGCATATTATTGATGTCACGCTCCAGCAGGGCGAAAGCGCTGTTGTTGCCGGCGGCGTTCACCGCCTGGGGAAGGTCGATAATGACCGGCCCGTTGATATCCAACAGAATGTTGAAGTCGGAAAGGTCGCCGTGGATCAGCCCCGCGCATAGCATTCTGACGACTTGCAAGATCATGAAGGCATGCCATTCGCGCGCCTGTTCCGCGGTCATGTGCAGATCATTGAGTCGCGGTGCCGGATTGCCATCCTCGTCCTGGACGAGTTCCATCAGGAGCACGCCCTCGTGGACCAGATGAGGAACGGGCACGCGCACGCCCATGCCGGCCAGCCGATACAAGGCATCGACTTCGGCGTTCTTCCATTCCGCTTCTTGCACTCGGCGGCCGTGGCGGCCGCGCCTTCCCATCGCACGCGCATCGCGGCTGCTGCGCGTCCTGCGCCCTTCTTGGTATTGCGCGAGCTTGTGAAAGCCGCGTTGCTCCGCCTCTTTATAGACTTTGGCGCAGCGGTATTGGTCGCCGCAGACCACGATATATACCGATGCCTCTTTGCCGCTCTTTAGGCGGCGCAGGACCGAGTCGACCATGCCGTCGTCGATGAGCGGCTGCAGGCCCTTAGGGATTTTCATCGCCCATGGTAAAGCTGAGGGTCACTGCGACACAAATCGCGTGGCGATGCCGCGCTCGCTTTCGAGGCCAGGCATCTGTAAATCAATGACTTGCGTGGTGTGCGTGCAGGGCACTCTGCGTCCACAGGATCGGCGGCACCTCCATGAGTCCGGCGGCAGATCATGCCGCGCCGTTGGGATCGACCTCCCTTTGCGGACACTAGCCCACCAAGTCGCTTACGATGCGGCGCCACTCCACGTCGAGTGGTTCTCGGCAAACGGGTTTTCCCGCTCGCCGGTACCAGTAAGCCGCGTTCTCCTGATCGCCTTCCTTGCGATGCAAGTAGGCGTGCACCCAGGAAGCCTCGGGGCCCTCATCCTCCTGTGCCCTTTCATGCGCCTGTTTCCAATCGCCCTTGGCATCCCACCACAGGCCGGCGAGGGCCGGCGTGAGTTCCACCGGCGGTTGAGAGGCCGTCAGTGAGTTGTAGAAGTCATCGAACGTCATGGCTGAGCGACATATCGATATCTCGACTCGGATCAGGAATGATGGCTAAGATCGCGAGCAACAGCTGGGTCAAACGTTGCGAGGAACTCGTACGTGGCGACATGATTGACACCTCCCGCTCGCCGCGAGCATCCGTTGCGCGGGATTTACTGTCAAGCTCCGTGCCCTCTCGGTACAAGGCCTGGAGGCCAAAGGCGGGCGTCCGCGAGTTTGCAAGCCGGACGCCCGCGGCGCATTCTGTCAGCAAGAGCCAGTGCCGCGGCAGTGGCAAACGTAGAAATGACCACGTAGAGCGCGGGATGACGACCTTCCAGGCAGTTCTTCTTTCGGCGGCTTTGTTTGTGACTTCACCCATTGTCATGAGTCAGGATGACGCGCGACAGGGACTCATCGAACGCGCCAAGTCCTTTGAATTGAAAACCCCGTACGTGCCGCCTCCCGGCGATCCGATGGAACACTACGCATCGGGGTACGCAAAGATCATGTGCTCGTCGGTGTTCATCACGGGTCTTGACCCTGCGTTCGCCGCCGAGAACGTGGGTTACTTCACCGCGCCGTACGAGGTGCGTGCAAAGCTTGGGGTCCCGAAGATCGACCGCGAGAAACGCACGGTGGAGGTCAGGATGCCGAACGGCGTAGTACGTATTGCCAAACAAGTAGGCAGCCAGGGGTGCGTGACGCTGCCTATCGGCAAGACCGACGTCTTCTTCAAGCCGACAATTGTGAAGAGCACTTTGCCGGACGCGAAAACGCAGCAGTGGCCGATGGGTGACTTGACGCCTCCGGGCAATTTTCCGCCGGAAATCAACCGCACAATGATTCAACAGGCCGTGGAGGCAGCCTTCGACCCTCGGGGCATGACGGCGGCGTTCGTGGTCACGTACAAAGGGCGAATTATCGCGGAACGCTACGGTAAGGACATCACGTATGCGACGCCGCTCGAGAGTTGGTCAATGGGAAAGAGTTTGAGCGCTACGCTAATGGGCGTCCTCATCAAACAGGGTGCGTACGATCTATGGCAGCCGGCGCCGATTCCCGAATGGCAATCCCCAGGCGATCCACGCGCGAAGATTCGGATCGCCGATATCCTCCACATGTCGAGCGGCCTGCGGATCCGCGCCCCGCTGGACCCGGACTTTGACAAGAACGGTCCGTATCCCGATCACTATTATCTATACACCGGCAGCATCGATTCATTTCATTACGCTGCGACGCGTCCTCTCCAGTGGCCGCCGAACACCGTGGGCCGCTATCGCAACACGGACCCGGTTCTCACGAACTACCTCATTCGGCTCGCTGTCGAAAAACGCCATGAGGACTATCACTCTTTTCCGCAGCGCGCACTGTTTGACAAGATCGGCATACGCACGATGGTCCTGGATACCGATCCGTATGGAAATTTCCTCGCGCAAGGGTATGACCAAGGCTCGGCCCGCGACTGGGCGCGCCTCGGCAACCTTTACTTGCAGGACGGGGTTTGGAACGGCGAACGCATTCTGCCCGCGGACTATGTGAAGTTCGTAAGCACGATCGCGCCGGCGTGGGCGGCGGACAAGCGTCCAATCTATGGCGGATTTTTCTGGATCAATGGCGATGGCACCTTTCCCGCGCCGAGGAATTCCTTCTACATGGACGGTGCCGGCGGTCAGTACGTACTCATCATCCCTTCATACCAACTTACTATCGTACGGCTTGGGCATTACAAGGGAGCGGACGCCGGCGATGAGGCGCTGAGGAAGGCGATCAAAATCATCCTCGAAGCCGTTCCCCGCGTGGAAAGTTAGAATTTTCGCTTCAATGACCCGCTTTTCCGATCGCTCAAGGACCGCAAGGGGTTAACGCGGCCGGCGGCTGGGACGAACAACCTGGCACGTAGCGCCGGCACCAACGGTGGAAGTGGCGCTTGTCCAGGAGCAGGATCAAGCACCTGCCCGGGGAGCCGAGATATGAACTTCGGAGGATCCCCGGCGCCGAGAGCCGCGGCGGCTTGGCAAATCCAGGACGAGCGGGCAGTAGCTGCTGGCCTTCCACACCCGCAAGTTCGCGAACAGCGCAGGCAGTCGAGTCCGCGCCCAGAGCAGCACGAGATCGAAAAAGCGCGCATCCCGCGCACACAGCAGCATGCAGACCCCGTGAATGGGCCCGGCGAGCAGCAGGGTCAGCAGATTCTTCGTCAGGAGGAAGACCTCCATCGTGGAGACCATGTTGAACAGCAGCGCCGAATAGGTCACACCCCACCGCATGGGCGGCCGTGTCGCGCCGACGAACAGCGGGTCGGCGATCAACCCGGGATTGCGTTCGCTCACGGATGTCTCCTAGACGCCGAACATGCCGCGAACCCACGTCACGATCTGCGGCGCTCCAAACCCGATCGCAATGCCCAGAATTGCGCCGATGCACCACCCCCAGGACATTCGGTTCGCCATGGCCATGCCGCCGAGCACCATCACGAGAATGATGGCGACCGGCGTCAGCCAGGCGAGAAGGTTGGTCTGCAGCGCGGTCGCTCCCGTCATGAACGGCGAGGCCTGAGCCACCGCCAAGTCGGGTGCGCCTATCACGAACATGATCAGCGGCAGCGACAGCGCGATCTGCTGCGGACCAAGACGATGTGAACGGGAGTGATGCATGGCGGAATTCCTTTTCCGAGTTGTCGCGGCCGCGATGATTATCCAGCGCGGAGCCGCGTTCCCTGGGTTTCGTCCCCCTTTAAATTTCGGTCTCGAGAGCTCCCTCTCGTTCATCCCGCCGCGCCGCCAGTTCTTCGCGCTTGATTTTGCCGGGCGCGCCAAAGCGGAAGGTCTGAATGACGAATGAATAGTCGTACTGCTTTTCCCCTTCTTTGTCCGTCCAGTTGTTGGCACGGATTTGCGCCTGCAGAATGAGCTGATCGCCCTTGCGCGCGTTTTTGGCAATCGCCTCCCCGAGACTTTCGAACGCCACGAACCAAAGACTGGTAACCGCCTCGCGGGCATTACCGTGCTCATCCTTGCCCGCATAGTCGTTGCCGACCAGGCAAATCCGCGTATAGGTCGTGTCTCCCTTGACGGCCAGTTCCGGGTCCTTCGCGAGATTGCCGATGGCGGTGACTGTGAAACTATTCATGACGACTCCTTGGCTGTTGTGTTGCGCGACTCGGGATGGTTCATCCGTCGCGTGGCAGGCAGTCTGCGAGAGGCGTGGGAAAACTTGAATCGAATTAAGTGGCCGGTTTGCGGAGAAAGGACCCCCGCGGCACGGCGATTTGCTCAGCTCGAGGCCTGAGAAGCTTTTCGCCCACGATGAAGTTATCGCTGCCATCCTTTCAGCTGTCCGCGAACTCATGCGTTTGCCGGAAACTCATGCGCCCGCGCTTATTTTGCCGCCGCACTGCATAATCCCACGCATGCCGATTCCCGCCATGCACGACCATGCCGGCCGCCCCGCGGTTCGCGCCACTCACCTTCGCAAGGTGTACGGCGCTGTGACTGCCCTCGACGACGTGTCCTTTGCCGTGAATCGCGGCGAAATCGTCGGGCTGCTGGGACCCAATGGCGCCGGCAAGACGACGACCATCAACATGGTATTGGGCGTGCTCGCGGCGACCACCGGCAAAGTGGAGATCGACGGGATCGATATCTCGAAACAGCGCGCGCGGGCCCTGGCGCGCACCAATTTTGCCGCCGTGTATGCGGCGCTGCCGGGCAATTTGACGGTCGCCGAGAATTTGCGTTTCTTCGGGCTGCTGTACGGCATCGCCTCGCTGCGTCAGCGCGTCGAGGAATTGCTGCGGGAATTCGATCTCGAGCATTTGCGGCATACCAAGTGCGGAGTTCTGTCCTCGGGCGAGCAGACTCGGGCGGCTCTGGCCAAGGCTCTGCTCAATCGGCCGCAATTGCTGCTGCTCGATGAGCCCACGGCGTCGCTGGATCCCTCGGCGGCACAGCTCATCCGCGCGAAGATCAAGAGCCTCGCCACCGTGAATCACTGCGGCATGTTGTGGACTTCGCACAACATGAACGAAGTGGCAGCGGTCTGCGATCGAGTGCTGTTCCTCTCCCGCGGCAAGATACTGCTCGAGGGAGATCCGCGCACCCTGCCGCTGGAGCACGGCTCGGCGACATTGGAGGATTTATTCATTCGCGTGGCACGTGAGCCGCTGGCCGCCGCCGCATTCCGCGAATCGCCGTCGGCGATCGGAGATGCGCCCCGATGAGGCTACGTCCCATCGCCGGCATCGTCCTGCGGCAGATCTATCTGATGCGCGGCAGCCCGGTGCGCCTGTTTCCCATGGTGACGTGGGTGGCCATCGATATCGTACTGTGGGGATTCATCACTCGATACCTGAATTCCGTGAGCGGCAGCGGCATGAATTTCGTGCCTACCCTGCTCGGCGGCGTGCTTTTGTGGGACTTCTGCACGCGCATCATGCAGGGCGTCACGACCGCCTTCCTCGAAGATGTCTGGTCGCGCAATTTCCTGAATCTGTTCGCCTCGCCGCTGTCGATCTCGGAGTACATCTCGGGACTCGTGATCACCAGCATAGGCACCAGCAGCATCGGCGTCGTCGTGATGATGCTGCTGGCCACCGGCGTTTTTCACCTGCAATTCTTTGCCATGGGGCTGCCGCTGATCGCCTTTCTGATGGTGCTGTTCGTGTTCGGCATTTCTCTGGGCATATTCGCGAGCGCCATCGTGCTGCGGCTCGGCCCGGCGTCCGAATGGCTGCTGTGGCCGATACCCGCTCTCCTATCGCCCTTCGCGGCGGTCTTCTATCCGCTCGCCGTGCTGCCGCACTGGATGCAATGGGTGTCGCATGTGCTGCCGCCCGCCTATGTGTTCGAGGGCATGCGCGCTCTGCTGGACGGCCAACCTTTTCCGCGCAGCCAGTTGCTCATTGGATCGCTGGTCGCCGCGGTCGAATTATTGCTTGCGGCGTACTTTTACGGCGCGGTGTATCGGCATGCCGTGCGCACGGGGCTGTTGGCGCGCTACAGCGCGGAAAGCGTGGCCTAGCTTCGCGAAAATTGCGCCGGATGAGATCGCCGCGGCCGACCGAATCATGTCGCCTGCCCCGCGGTGATGGAATCCGCCTTGGCGATGAGCGCCTGCGCCATGCGGATGCTGGCGATGTCGATGAGCTTGCCGTCCAGGGACACCGCGCCCCGGCCTTCCCGCGATGCCTGCGCCATGGCCTCGATGATGCGCTTGGCCTTGGTGACTTCATCCGCCGATGGAGTGAACACCTGGTTCGCCAGCTCGATCTGCGAGGGATGGATCGCCCACTTGCCCTCGTACCCCAGCACGGCCGCGCGATTGGCCGAGCAAATGTAGCCCTCCGGGTCGCTGAAGTCGCCGAACGGCCCATCGATCGGCCGCAAGCCGTAGGCCCGGCAGGCCACCAGCATGCGCGTCTGCGCGGCATGCCAGGGATCGGTCCAAAAGTACTGGCGCTTCCCGTCGGCGTCCTTGTCCGTGAGCACCCCGGAATCCTCGTTCACGCCGCCGATCACCGTGGTGCGCGCGCGGGTGGAGGCCGCATAGTCCGCGACGCCAAAACTCATGGCTTCCAGGCGCCGCGATGATTGCGCGATGCTCTCGACATTGGCCATGCCGAGCGCCGTTTCGATCAGCACCTCGAAACCGATGCGTTTCTCGCGCTTCTTGGCTGATTCGATCTGGGTCACCAGCATGTCCACGGCATACACATCCTGGGCCACGCCGACCTTGGGGATGAGTATCATGTCGAGGCGCGGACAGGCTTCCACGATGTCGACGACGTCCCGATACATGTAGTGGGTATCGAGACCGTTGATGCGCACCATCAGCGTTTTGCCGCCCCAGTCCAACTCGTTGACGCCTTGGATGATGTTCTTGCGCGCCCGCTCCTTGTCGTCCGGCGCCACCGCGTCTTCACAGTCGAGGAAAATAATGTCTGCGGCGGATTGCGCAGCCTTCTTGAACAAGGCCGGATTCGTCCCCGGCACGGCCAGTTCCGAGCGATGCAGCCGCGGCGTGGATTGCTCGATGGTGGTGAAACTCATTGTGATTCCTTCTCCGGTGAGATGAACGAGCCATGGGCGACTTGAGCGGGGCGCTCCGGCTCGGACAGTATCGCCTGTCCGGCGATCACCCGGTGGCCCCGAATCCGGCGGCGATGCAATTGATCGAGAGCAGGAGCGATGCCTTGTACATCTGCTTCTCGTCTTCATCGGCCGCCGTGCGGTAGCGGTGCAGCAGCTCCACCTGCTGCCGGTTCGCGGTGGCGATGGTGGGGAGCTTGCGCGCCAAGCGGCTGCGCAATCGGGGGAAGCGTTCCGCGATTTCCCGTCCGCCGCTGACTTTCAAGAGCATCTCCACCGTCAAATGATATTCACGCTCGATCATGCTGAATAGGGTCTCGCGCACGGCGGCGTCAGCGACCAAGTGCGCATACTCGCGAGCCACCCCCAGATCGACTTGCAGCAAGGTCTTTTCCGTCTCATCGACGATCAGGCGGAACAGCCGGAAGTCTGCGAACATGCGCTGCAACAGCGTCAGTCCCGTCTCCCCACGCACATCCAGGAAGGCGGCGATGCCGCTGCCCACCCCGTACCAGCCGGGCATGACATGGCGATTTTGCGACCAGGCGAACACCCAGGGGATGGCGCGCAAGTCGGCAAGCGACTTGGCGCCGAAGCGGCGCGCGGGCCGCGAACCGATATTGAGCAGTGCCAGTTCCTCGAGCGGGCTCGCGGCCTGCAGGTAGGCAATCAGATCGGGATGCTGGACCAGCAGGTTATAGGCGGCGTTGGAGGTCCCCGAGAGCGCTTCCATGGCCTCGTCGAATTCGGACACCGGGATCAGCGAATGCTCGCGCTCCGACTTCAGCGTGTGCTCGAGGATGCTGGTCGCCAGCAGCTCGAGCTGGTACCCAGCCGTGCCGCGATTGGCATACTTGAACGATACCACCTCGCCTTGTTCGGTGACGCGAAACCGGCCGTTGATCGAGCCCGCGGGCTGCGCCGCAATGGCCCGCCCCGTCGGAATTCCGCCGCGGCTGACGGATCCGCCGCGGCCGTGGAAGAAGGAAATGGCGACGCCGAGCTCCCTTCCCAGCCGGGTGAGCTTCAACTGCGCCTTGTAGAGTTCCCAGTTCGAGGCGAGAAAGCCCCCATCCTTGTTCGAATCGGAGTAGCCGATCATCACTTCCTGCACCCCGCCTTGGGCGCGGATGCTGCGCCTCACCATCGGCACGCTCAACAACTCGCGCATGATGCCGGGGGCGGCGCGCAGGTCTTTGATGGTCTCGAACAGCGGCACGATGGGCAGGGTGCAGATCTCCACGGCGGCCGCGTCCGCATACAGGCCCGCTTCCTTGGCCAGCAGATAGACGCCGAGCACATCGGCGGCGCTGCGAGTCATGCTGAGGATGAAAGTGCCGAAGGCTTCGCGGTCGACCCGATCGCGCATCTGCTTGATCAGCTCGAACAGTCCCAAGGTCTCCACGGCCACGGCGGGCAGGCCAGGCAACTCGCGCGCGATTTCGCGCGGGCGAGAAAGCCCTGCGAACAGCCATTCCTTCCATGGCGCCGAATCGACGGCCGGCACGCCCAGGCCGCCTTGCGCGGCTTGCCACAGCGCTTCGAGGGTCCGCGTGATGCCCGCGCTGTTCTCCCTCAGATCGAGCCGCACGGTGCTGAAACGAAAGATCTCGACTTCCCGGCGCAGCGGCCGCACCAGAAACCGCGCGAGTGCCGGCGCGCGGCACGCATCCAGCGCCTCTTCCATGATTTTCAGCTCCCTCGCCAGCTCATCGGCGTCCAGATAGGCGGTCCCGTTCGCCCGGACGGCGTCGGCGCATGACAAGGTCGCCTCGAGCTTGCGCGCCATGCAGGCCAGATACTGGCGGAATGGCTCCCCCGGGTTGCGCGCCGCGATGCGCGCCGCATCGCCCGACTGGCGCAGAGCCAAGGTCAGCGCCTCATGAAAATCCGCCGGCACGACCGCCGAGCGTTGCGCAATGGAAATGTCGCGCAGCAAGGCCGTCACACGGGCTTGATAATGATGGAGGCTGGCGGCGCGGTTGTCGTACAGCGTGCGGCGTGTCACCTCGTTGGTCACGAAGGGATTGCCGTCGCGATCGCCCCCGATCCACGCGCCGAACTGCAAGAAGGGCTTGAGCTCGAAGGACTCGCCCGGATAGTGCTGCTGCAAGGCATCGTCCAGTCTTTCCAGGAGAGCCGGAACGGCTTCGAACAGAGTTTCGTTGAAGAAATGCAGGCCCCAGGCCACTTCCTGGGCCACGGTCGGCTTCTCGAGCCGCAGCTCGCCGGTGAGCCACAGGATTTCGATCTCGCACTCGAGCTTCTGGATCAGCTCCGCCCGCTCGCGCGCCGTCCAGCGGGGCGACTCGAGTTCCATCAAACGCCGGTAGATCGAGCGATGCCGCTCCAACACCGTCACCCGCTTCGCCTCGGTGGGGTGGGCCGTGATGACCGGTCTGATCTTCAAGCCGCCGAGGATGGAGCGTACCTGGTCGGCCTGCACTCCGGCTCGTGCCGCGCCCGCCAGCAGCTGGGCAAAGGTTCCACGTACATTTTGATAGCCGCGCGCGCTCTGCGCCTCTCGGCGCCTGCGCATCGCGGCGTTCTGCTCCGCGATGCCCAGCAGTTGAAACCAGATGCCTTGCGCCTGCAAGGCACGGCCGAGCACATCGGGACCCAGACTCAGGTCCGTGACTTCATTGCGCAGCATCGGCACGATGTCCGGCTGATGGCGGACCGCGACTTGCGTCAGCAGCTCGAACAGAAACCCGATCAATGCCGATTCATAGGCATCCGCCGGCAGGGTTTGCGAGCACAGCAAGGCGGCGCCGTCGGGAATCTGGGAGCCGTGGCGGGAAGCCATGGTCGGCGCGCCCATGGGCCGGCTAAGCCGTGGCGCGCCGCAAGGGCCTTCGTCGCAGCACCTCGGCCACCGTGGATCCGAGTTCGGAGGCGCTCGGCGCGACGGTGAGCCCGAGAGACTTCATTATTTCAGCCTTCTCCGCCGCACTGTCGCCGGCCGTGGAGATGATGGCCCCGGCATGCCCCATGCGCCGGCCCTTCGGTGCAGTGAGTCCCGCCACATAGCCGACGACGGGCTTGCTCATGTGCTCCTTCACCCATAGGGAGGCCTCGGCCTCCTGGGGGCCGCCGATCTCTCCGATCATCACCACCGCTTCGGTTTCCGAGTCTTGCTCGAACAGCATCAGGTGATCCAGGAAGGAACTGCCGTTGATGGGGTCGCCGCCGATGCCGACGCTGGTCGTCTGACCTATCCCCAAGGCATTCATCTGCGCCGCGGCCTCATACCCCAGCGTTCCCGATCGCGACACGATCCCCACATTGCCGCGCCGGTAGATGTGCCCCGGCATGATGCCGAGCATGGCCTTGCCGGGGCTGATGATGCCGGCGCAGTTCGGACCCACCACCAGGGTGCGCCTGTCCTTGGGATAGCGCAGGAGATAGCGCTTCACCCGCATCATGTCTTGCGCGGGGATGCCGTCGGTAATGATGCAGACCAGCCTCAGGCCCGCATCGGCCGCTTCCATGAGCGAATCGGCGGCGAATGCCGGCGGCACGAATGCAAGGCTGGCCGTGGCGCCGGTGGCGCCGACGGCTTCCTTGACCGTATTGAAGACCGGCCTGTCCAGGTGCGTGCGCCCGCCCTTGCCGGGCGTCACCCCGCCCACGACCTGCGTGCCATAGGCGATCATTTCGGCGGCATGGAAGGTGGCCTTGTCTCCCGTGAAGCCCTGCAGAATCACCGGCGTCTTCTCGTCGATCAAAATGCTCATGACCTCAAACCCGCCATGGTCGCGGACGCCCGGGCACCGGCCGCGCGGGCGGCGGCGACGGATTTCTGTGCGGCCTCGGCGAGGGTCTGCGCACCGATGATGGGCAGCCCGCTATCGGCGATGATCCTGCGCCCTTCCGACTCGTTGGTTCCAGCCAGCCGCACCACCAGCGGTACCTTGATCCCGATATCGCGCACGGCCTTGATCACGCCTTCTGCCACCCAATCGCAGCGGTTGATGCCGGCAAAGATGTTCACCAGGATGGCCTTGACGTGGCCATCGGAGAGAACCAGCTTGAATGCCTTCGCCACGCGCTCCGGAGAGGCGCCGCCGCCCACATCGAGGAAGTTGGCGGGTTCCCCGCCGGCATACTTGATGGTGTCCATCGTGGCCATGGCCAGCCCGGCGCCATTGATGATGCAGCCGATGTCTCCTTGCAAACCGACGTAACTCAAATTGTCCTGACATGCCTCTGCTTCGCGCGGGTCCTCCTGGGAGGAGTCGCGCATCTCGGACACGTTCGGGTGCCGGAACAGCGCGTTGTCGTCGAACGACATCTTCGCGTCGAGCGCAATCACGCGGTCGTCGGCGGTCACCACCAGAGGATTGATCTCCACCATGCTGGCATCCAAATCGCGAAACGCGCGGTACGCCCCCATGATGGCCGCCACGGCCCGGCTGACTTGCTTGATGTTCAGTCCGAGCCCGAATGCCAGCTCGCGCGCTTGAAAGGCTTGCAGGCCCACCGCGGGTTCGACGATGACCTGCAGAATGGCCTGCGGCGAGGTTGTCGCGATGTCCTCGATCTCCATTCCGCCCTGGCTCGAGGCGATGATGCGCACTCGCTCGGCCTTGCGGTCCAGCACGATGCCGAGGTATAGCTCGCGTTCGAATTTCTCCGCCAGCTCCACGTACACGCGCTGCACGATCTTGCCCTCCGGACCCGTCTGCTGCGTCACCAGCCGCTTGCCGAGCATGTCTTTGGCCGCATCACGCACCTCGTGGTAGGTCTTGCACAGCTTGACTCCACCGGCCTTGCCCCGCGCACCGGAATGAATCTGCGCCTTGACGGCCCAGTGCCACCCGCCCAGCTCCGACGCGACGAACGAGGCCTGGTCGGGGCTGTAGGCCACCGCCCCCGGCGGGATGGGCACGCCATAGCCGGACAGCAGTTCCTTCGCATGGTATTCATGAATGTCCATGCGACTTCCCTTGTGAATCGCGCGCTTCCGGACTCCGTGGATCGTGAGTGCGCCAGTAGTTCGATGCGGCGCCGGCCCCGCTGCCGGGTTCGACCTTGATGCCGACATCGAGCATGGCCATCTCCGCGCCGGCGATGGCGCCCATCAGCATGAGTTCGTTCAGATCTCCCAGGTGACCGATGCGAAACACCTTGCCCGCGACCTTCGAAAGCCCGGCGCCGAGCGCGAGGTTGTAGCGGCGGAACGCCACTTCGATCACCCGGGCGGCGTTGATGCCCTCGGGCACCACGATGGCGCTGACGGTATCCGAATACCACTGCGGCGCTTTGGCGCACAGCGGCAGCTTCCAGCCTTCGATGACGGCTGCGCGCACGCCTTCGGCCAGGTAGTGATGACGGAAGAATATGTTTTCCAGCCCCTCCTCTTCGATGATGTTCAGGGATTCGCGCAAGCCATAGAGCATGGGCAATGCCGGCGTGTACGGGAAATAACCCGTCGCGTTGGCCGTGATCATGTCGGCGAGATCGAAGTAGCAACGCTTGGACTTCGCGCCGGCCATGGCGGCCAGCGCCTTCTGGCTGACGCCGAGGAAAGCCAGGCCTGCCGGCAGCATGAACCCCTTTTGGGATCCGCTCACGGTCAGATCCACCCCCCATTCGTCCATGCGAAAATCGATGCTCACCAGCGAACTCACCGTATCCACGTAGAGCAGCGCCGGATGCCGGGCCGCGTCCAGCGCGCGACGTACCGCCGCAATGTCGCTGGTGACTCCCGTGGCAGTCTCATTGTGGCAGGCGAGCACGCCCTTGATCCGGTGCTCCTTGTCGGCGCGCAATTCCTGCTCATACAGGTCCGTCGGAACGCCTTTGCCCCACTCGACGTCCAGAACCTTCACCTCGTACCCCAGGCGTTGCGCCATGTCGACCCATAGATGGCTGAATTGCCCGAAGCGAGACGCCAGAATCCGATCGCCTGGAGACAGAGTATTGGTGAGCGCCGCCTCCCAGGCACCGGTACCCGAGGAGGGGAAGATGAATATTTGCCCCGTGGCCGTCTTGAACACTTTTTTCAGATCATTCAGTACGCCCGCGGACAGCTCGGGGAACTTCGACGAGCGATGGTCTTCCATCGCGACCATCATCGCGCGCTGCACGCGGTCCGGAACGTTCGTCGGCCCGGGAACGAACAGAAAATTTCGACCTGGTATACGGGTTCGCATCGCAACTCCCCCTGCGTTGATTGCCAGGGGAAACTGTAGGGCGTAGTAATTGATCAGGTACAGTCAATAATATTGATCTGAAAGTTAAGTATTGCTTAACTTACACCGTCATCTGCCGCCGCGACGCCGGTAGCCACGTCCGACCAGAGCCGCCACCGTGGTGAGCACGATGGTCAACGCCGCGGCGATCCACCCCCAGCCGGCGAGGCCGACGCCGAGCCGGCCGATCAGCGACTGTATCCAGCCCGACGCCATGTCAGAGCCGCGGTATAGCGCGGTATCGATGACGTTCTTCGACTGGTACTTCGCTGCCGTCGGCACGACGGTATAGAGCATGTCCCGCGCCGGCTTGGCTAGCCCGAATTCCGCACAGCGCAGAACAACGCTGACGGCAGTGAGCGTGCCGAGCGTCGGATCGAGGCCGAGAGTCACGAACGCGGCGAGCACCACGCCGCCGGACGCGACCAGCGCCGACCCAACGCCGAGCCGCCGCGTGACCTGTCCGAGAAGAAGGAACTGCAGCACCAGCGCGACGCCGTTCACCCAAAGATCCCGGGTGGAGAAATACGCCGTTCGTTCCACCGCACTCGGGAACGCCACCGCAACCAAGCGCGCCATCTCGATGTAGACGATCATGCCGAGGAAGGAACCGAGGCTTACCAGCAGAGCGATGCCCGTCAGAAACGGGGTGCGGCCGATCAGCCACAGGCCTTCGAGTACCGCGCCGCCGGTCGGTTCGATCGCTGCCGGCGCGAGCGCCGGCGCCGTCCCGGCCGACGGACGCGTCAGTAAACGCAGCCCGATCAACGCGCCGCTCAACAGCGCCGCGCTGATCCAAACGAGGCCGCTGATGGCGACGTTCGCGGCGAATGTACGCGCGAGCAGCGGCCCGATCAGCCCACCGAGACTGCCGCCGGCACTCACGACGCCAAAGTAGCGGCGCCCCTGCGGCTCGCTCCACACCTCGGCCATCCGGCTCCAGAACACCGACACGGCGAACAGGTTGAAGACGGTGACCCAAACATAGAAGGCACGCGCCATCCAGGCACCCAGGACGCCGGTGGCGCCGTAACGGCCGAAGGCGAACGCGAAGACGAACAGATTCATAATGAAAAAGGCATACAGTCCGGGCACCAGCCGGGCCCGCGGCACGCGCGCGACCAGCCAACCGAAGACTGGCACGATGATGAGCATCACGAAGAAGACGGCGCTGCTCAGGTACTTGATCGAGTCGGCGCCGAGAGTCGCCGCCAGCGCATCGCGCACCGGCCGCAGGATGTAGTAGCAAGCCAGCAGCAGCATGAAAGACACGAACGAAGTGACGAGCGCACCCACCTCCTCCGGCGCCACCCCGAACCGGCCGCGTCCGACATCGGGTGTCGGCATCAAAGATTTTTGGGAGTCATGTTGCAATGAAAACTCCCCCCAGGGCGCTGGATTGGACGGCCTGGGAGGAGCGGTAACGCCAAATTCTCAGCGTTGCATGCAGTCTGTGCCGCTTCCAATATTTCGGCCATCCGACAGCGTACCTGTATTCGTGTCGGACTCCGCCTGCAAGGGCAATGATTATGTAATCGCAGTCAATGGCGCGCGTCACCGTCCCACACCTCGGCAAAGAGCCGCGCGAAATTCGCGCCCAGCAGCTTCTCGACGCGGCGGCTCGGCCAGCCTCTGCGCACCAGGTCATCCGCCAGATGCTGGAAACGCAGCGGGTCGTTGTATTCCGGCACGAGGGTGAAAACATCCGCAGATTCGCCCGGCGCCGAGACGCCGGCCTTTTGCCGCGCCTCCACGCTCTTGCGAAAGGCCGCCCGATAAGCGTCGGTCAGCGCCACGCCGGAGATCGAACCATCCGTGCCAAGCCCCACGTGATCCTCGCCGCAGACGTCGACGGCATGCTCGATGTGGCGGATCAAATCGTCCGCATGCGGCTGCCCGGATTCGCGCAGGAAGGGCATGAAGTAGATCCCGGCGACTCCGCCCCGCTGCGCCAATGCCTTCAGTTCCGAGTCGCCGGTATTGCGCGGCAAATCCACCAGCGCCCGGCAGCCCGTGTGCGAGATGGCCACCGGCGCCTTGGAGGCGGCGATCCCCTCGGCAATGGTGCGCACGCCGGCGTGGCTCAGATCCACCAAGAGATTCAATTGGTTCATTTGCGCGACGAAGTCATAGCCCATCTTGCTCAGGCCGCCGTCAGCCTTCTCCATGCAGCCGTCGCCGAGAAGATTGCGTGTATTGTAAGTGGGCTGCACGATGCGCACGCCGAGGTCCGCGAACACCGCCAATTTCGTGAGATCCCCCTCGAGCATGGTGGTGTCCTGGCAGCCGTAGATGATCCCTAAGCGCCGCGATGCCTGCGCTGACCGAATGTCGGCGCCGCGCAGAATCTTCATGAGAAATTCCGGGTGCAGCGTCAATTCGTGCTCGATCTGCGCGATGTTCGTCACCGTTTTCATGAACTTGTCCGGCCCATTGCCCACATCGTTGATGGTGAGGTTGATGGCGGTGACTCCGGATTCCCGGGCGTCCGCCAATCCTTTCGGCGTCAAGGGAGCATCGTCGGCCGCCGACGGATCGACTTCGCCGAGGCCGCCTAAGGCATCGATCACCACGGCGCGCTCGTATTGCGATCGGGCGAAGCCGCCGCCCGCCCCGGCCCCGGCCAATGCACGGGCCCACGGACCGAGCGCGGCAGCCGCCGCGCAGCCGATGATTTCTCGTCGATTGAGCATCCCCGTCTCCTTGGTTGTCGTTATTGTTAAGCCGTTCAGGAACAAACCCTGCAGTTTGCTGTCAGTTCTGTTAGCGTTTCCGCCTAGATCCCATTTTATTCCGTGATATTGCACCCAATGAGAAATGTGTACAAAGCACTAAGTCTCTTCCTGCTGCTGCTGACCGCGCAGCAGGGTGCTGTCGTTCACGAACTGAGCCACCTCTCCGGCGCCGATCAAGCGCGAGCCCGCGTCGATGCCGGCGGCGCGGTGGACACAAGCTGCGCGCTCTGCCCGGCATTCGCCCAGGCCGCCTCCCCGGCGTTCAGCCATTCGCTGCAAATTCCCCTGCTGGTTCGCATGGAATCGCAGCTCATTGCCGAGCCCCGATTCCCCGCCGTCGATGCCTCCGTTCCCCGGCCGCGCAGCCGCGGTCCTCCCTCCCTGAGCTGAAATTCCAGCCTTGCACGCAGCCGCCCGAGCAATCGTCCGCAGTTGCATTCATTCAGCCATTGCGGAGTCATTCCGATGTTCAGAGTTTCATTCCCGGTCGCGGCGCGCAGCGTGGCCGCGCCATTGACCTTGCTTGCGATCGCCGCGGCGGCGAACGCAGACCCCACCGATTCATCCGCGCTGCCGGAGATCGTCGTCTCGGCCCAGCATTTGGATGAAGGGCGCGCCAATATCCAGACCGAAACCGGCGCATCGACCTATACCTTCAACTCGGCAGCGATATCCGCAGCTGCCCGGCGGAGACAATACGCTCCTCAATCAGGTCATTCTGCAGGCCCCGGACGTCGCACAGGATTCCTTCGGCCAGTTCCACGTCCGCGGCGAGCACGATGGCCTGCAATATCGCTTGAACGGCATCATCCTGCCGGAGGGCATCAGCGTCTTCGGGCAGTCGCTGGACCCTCGCTTCATCTCCTCCCTGAGTCTGATCACGGGGGCGTTGCCGGCGGAATACGGGCTGCGCACGGCCGGCATCATCGACATCACGACCAAGAGCGGACTGCAGGCTCCCGGCGGCAGTGTCTCGATCTACGGCGGCAGCCACGGCGAGTACGAGCCGAGCTTCGCCTACGGCGGCGGCGCCGGATCCTTCAGCTACCTCGTGACCGGCGACTTCCTGCGCAGCGATCTGGGCATCGAGTCGCCCGACGGCAGCTCGAACCCCATTCACGACCACACCACCCAGTATCACGGTTTCGGCTACTTCGAAGACATCCTCGACGACAACAACCGCGTCGCGCTCATGCTGGGAAGTTCCGTCGGCAAATTTCAAATTCCGGACTTGTACGGCGAGCAGCCCTCGCTGGGCTATACGGTGAACGGCGTATCGAACTACCCGAGTCAGGCGCTCGATGAGAACCAGCGCGAAGTAACGCAGTTCGGCGCGCTGAGCTGGCAGCATTCGCAAGGCGCGCTCGACATCCAGAGCTCCGTCATCGCGCGCTACTCGAGCCTCACCTTCGTCCCGGACTTTCCCGGCGACCTGCTGTTCACGGGCATCGCTCAGAACGCCTACAAGCAGAACATGGCCTACGGCGCGCAGTCCGACGGCGCTTACAAGCTCAACGACAGCCATACTGTCAGAGCGGGCCTGTTTCTACAGAGCGATCACTCGCTCAGCGACACCTCATCGCAGGTGCTTCTCACCGGCGATAACGGCGTCCCTTTGAGCGATATTCCGACGACCATCATCGATAACGGCGGCAAGACGGAATGGATCTACAGCGGCTACCTGCAGGACGAGTGGAAGGCGCTGCCCGACTTCACGGTCAATTACGGGCTGAGGTTCGACAAATTTACCGCCTACACCAGCGACAAGCAGCTCAGTCCGCGCTTGAACATGGTATGGCAGGCGCTCGCCGACACGACCGTGCACGCGGGCTATTCCCGCTACATGTCCCCGCCGCCCTTTGAGCTGGTGGGCGGCAAGGACATTGCGCCGTTCCAGAATACGACCAGTCCGCCGTTGACGCCGCAGGCGAGCTCGCCGCTCGCCGAGCATGCGAATTATTACGACCTGGGCGTGCAGCAAAGGATCACCCCGGAATTCACGGTGGGCGTCGATACCTACTACAAGCAATCGGTCAACCTGATCGACGAGGGGCAATTCGGCGCTCCCATCATCCTCACGCCCTTCAACTACCGCTACGGCAAGCAATACGGCGTCGAGGTCCCGCTCAACTACACGACGCGCACCCTCTCCGCGTATTTGAACTTCTCCGCCCAGAGCGCCAAGGGCAAGGAGATCGATTCGGCGCAGTTCAATTTCTCGCCCACGGATCTGGCCTACATCGCGCAAAACTACATCCACTTGGACCACGAGCAGCAGAAGACCGCCTCCGGCGGCGTGTCCTATCTGTGGCGGGACACCCGCTTCGGCGCGGATTTCATCATGGGCTCGGGCTTGCGCGCGGATCTCGAATTGCCGCCCGGCGAGACCAACGGCTACGGCGGCACCGACATTCCCAACGGCGAACATCTGCCCTACTACACCCAGGTCAATACCACCATGACCCACGTATTCACCATCCCCGGTGCGGGCACGCTCACGGCGCGCTTCGATGTGGTCAATATCTTCGACAAGGACTATGAGATCCGCAACGGCACCGGCGTGGGCGTCGGCGCACCGCAATTCGGACCGCGGCGCGGTGTTTTCTTCGGGCTGTCGAAGTCACTGGGGGCGTCCTAGCGCCGGCGCCGGCATCGGCGCCCGGATGAGGGGATCGAGCCTCCCCCCGGGCGCCTCTACTCGCGGCCGCGCACTCAGGCCGCCGCGGCCCCGCGTGCTTGCAGCGCCGCCTGGAAAGCACGCGCGTCGATCCAACCGCGTACGTCGACGGCATTGGGGATGAACTTCCAGCGATGCAGGAATTTGCTGAAGTCCTGCAGTGCCGTGATGGACAGGTCATCCAGATTGGTCCTCAGCCGCAGATGCGCATCGGTGCCATAGGCGGCCGCCACCCAATATTCGCTGGAATTGCTTTCGCGTGCCAGGAGCTGCCGGGTTTCCTCCGGATGTATTGCGGCCCACGCTTCGGCACGCAGCACTTGGTCGACGATGCGTACGGCGGCATCGAAATGGTTCTCGGTCAAGTTCCTGTCCACGGTCAGCGTGCGCGGCGTGCCATTATTGGCGCGGATCAGCGGTTCCGGGTGCGACCCGGTATCGATGACGGTGTGCAGGCCGAACAGATTGGCCAGCTGCGCGGCCGAGGCTCCCTTGAGGAATATCGCGTCCACTTCCCCGCGCAGCAGCCCGGCCAGCTCGCGCGCCTGACCGCCGCTGCGGCGGCCGCTGAATATCTGTGTGCCGGCGATGCGTTCGGCCGGAGCATCGCTTTGACCGGACGTAATGACATAGTCCACCAGCTCCACATCGGAGACCTCGAGTCCGTCGAGGCGCAGCGCATTCTCCAAACCGCGAATCGCCTGGGCGCGCGAGAAGTCGATCTGTACGTTTTCCCATTTCGGCAGGCCGAAACGACGGCCCTCGAGATCCTTCGGCGATTGGATGCCCGATTCCGGGAGGGTCAGAATGAGTTGCACCTCGTCCGCCCAGGACAGGCCCAACACACGGGTTTCGCGGCCGGCGGAGCGTGCCCAGATGGCGGGAATATTGCCGCCGTGGCGCACCGAATTCTGCAAGGTATGGTCGAAGTGCGACTCGCGCACCGCCCTGTCGTTCGATTCGCGCAGGGATTTAACAATGGTGTTCTGAGCGCGGAAGCTCTCTTCCAGCCAGCCCTTTTGCAAGGCGATGCCGAGGCCGGTTGGCACGGGGCAGCGTGTGTACCACAAGGTATCGAGATTTGAATTGCTCATGAAAGGACTCTCCTGTGATTATCAATTGAGGCTGTGCAAGCGGTTGTCGATACGTGATGCTCAAGTCCTGGCGTCAAAAGTGCACCGTGAACGAGCCGCCGAAAATGCGCCCTTCGCTCCAAGACACGGCATCGCCTCCCAGATAGATTCCCGAGGGCGCCGGCGCCGTGGAATTCGTCTCCAGCAGCGTGTGCTCCTTGTAGATCTTGTCGGTCACGTTGTTGACGTAGGCCGTGAAGGTGACTTTGCGGATCACATAGGACAGGCGCACATCACCCAGCGTGTAACCCTGTTGAACCACATTGGGGTCGATCTGATCGTTGGAGTAGAAGTAGTATCGGCTCGTGTACCGCCAGTCCGAAGCAAGCACCAAAGCGGCGCCATTGGCCAGCGGCACCCGATAGTCGCCGTCCAAGACGAGCGACAGATGCGGCGAGCGCACGAAATTATTGCCGGCATAGCTGATGCCGCCGGTGGTGTATTCGGTGAACTTGGTATTGAGCCAGGCCTGGTTCAGGCGCAGGTGCAGATTCTCCACCGGCAGCGCTTCGACGGTGAATTCCACGCCATGCGCCTTGCCGGCGCCGGCATTGGTCAGATTCGATATGCCGGCGGTGACGACGTTCACCTGGATGTCGTCGTAATGATAGAGGAAGGCGTCGGCGTTGGCGGTCAGCCGCCCATTCAGCCACTCGCTCTTTGCCCCGACCTCGTACGAAGTCAGGTACTCCGGTTTCACGACATCGATATTGGCGCTCGAGGTGGCCGAACTATTGTAGCCGCCGGCGCGAAACCCATGCGCATACTTGGCGTACACGCGCGCGTGATCGGTGATCTCGTATTCCGGCGTCGCATCGTAGGTCCAGGCTCCCCAACTGTTGTTGCCGTTCTGCGTGGCGATGCTCTTGCGAGGCCGTTGACCGAACTGGGCAGCCACCAGGTAGCCGCATTGTTGTACGGCGACAGGGGATCGGTTTTGACCACGGGAGCATTGAGAATATCCAGATTGTCGGACTTGATTTCGTCGGTGTAGCGCGCACCCGCGCTGATGTTGAACTTGTCCGTGAAGTTGAATGTGTTGCTGAAAAAACCGGAATAGCTCTTGGTGTTCTGCAGAAAACTCGAGTACAGATACTTGGCGCTGACGCCGGTCGGCGTGTCGCCGGTCGCGGCATCCGGCAGAGTCGCCGTGACCGTCTGCGAATTGATGTCTTCCTCGAACCACATGGTGCCCACCAGCCAGTTCCAGCGGTCGCTGCGCGGCGATGCCAGGCGCAATTCCTCGGAAACCTGCTGGGTGTGGCCGGAGTTCCAGCCGCGGCTGAGCTCCAAAGAGGTATCGTCGGCATCGTCGAAGACCACCGTCTGGAAGGCCTCGTAGCCGGTAATGGAAGTGAGCGTATTGCGGCCGACCGGACCACTGACGGTAAGAGCGGCGCCATCCTGACGGATCTGCGTGGGGTTCGGCGCATTTTGCGACACCACGCTGGGATTCGAACTCGGCGTATATCCATTCGGCGTATTCGGCGTGTCCTTGTAATACTGGCCGTTCGGGCCGGTGCCGATGACGGTCCAGTTATTGCCGTTGCCGTAATAGTCGCGGTAGTGAAGATTCAGCAGAGCGGTCCAATCCGGAGTCAGATTGGCCAAAAACTGCAGGCGCCCGGCATCGTCGTGAAACTGCACTTCAGTATTGTTGGTATAGGTATCGAGATAGGCGCCCGGCGAACTTTCGGCATGGAAGGACGCTCGGGCGGCGAGCACATCGTCGATCACGGCATCTCCGTAGGCGCCTTCATACAGCTGATCGTCAAGGAGCTATGGTCCACTTTGACGTAGCCGTCGGGAGTAAACGTGGGCTTCGCCGAGATAAAATTGATGGCGCCCCCCGTCGTGTTCTTACCCCACAACGTGCCCTGCGGACCTTCCAATACTTCCACCCGCTCCAGGTCGTACACCGGCTGGCCGGTGGCGTTGACATTGCTGAAGTACACGTCGTCGAAATACACGCCCACCGGGCTTTGCATCTGGAGCAGCAAGGGCCAGGTCGACAAGAAGATTCGCGCCGAGCTCTGGGGCGCCAAGACCTTCATCGATCAGCATCCGGATCTGACTCAGCTGGTCGCTACCGCCTACGTTCGTGCGCAGTATTGGGAGTCACAGGAGCAAAACCGGGCGGCCGTCATCCACGAAGTGACGCTGGGCGGCACGCCCGAAAAAGCGGCACTGCAGGCATACGATGACGACACTCTGGCGTGGAAGGACTACTTCACGCCGATTTTCGATCAGGCCTTGATCGATCACTATCGCCGGACAGCGGACTTTGCCGTGCAACAGCACCTGATTCGTACACCCATCCAGGCCGCGGATTTATTGCAGACGAAATTCGTGACCGCGGCGCTGCAGGATCTTAAGCTCGAACACTTCTGGACCCAGGTGCCGCCGGCGCCGCGCAGTGCGGCGCTCGCCCCGAGACCCTGACATGCCGGACGTCGAGGCAGGCTACCGCATGTGAAACATCGTCTCCCAATGGTTACCTCGTGCAGCCGCTCGCGATCGGGAGGAATAACCTGGAGCGGGCGTTCGGTATAATGAATGCACTGAGGTGCCATCGAGCACGTTCACTGATTGAAAGACCGCGCCGGCGAAATTGAAACCACTTCGCGGAACTTGCGCAGCGCGCCGGCCGCGGTAATACCTATGGAGTTTTGAGTTCATGGCTAACGATCGGCGCAGTTTTCTCGAGCTCTTGGCTGCCGGCGCGTTCGCCACGACGCTCCCGGCGTGCATCAGCCGCGCGCTGCAGATTCCCGCGCATCGGCGCACCGGCACGATCGCTGATGTCGAACACGTCGTCATCCTGATGCAGGAGAACCGCTCGTTCGATCACTACTTCGGCGCGCTCAGAGGTGTGCGAGGGTTCGGCGATCCACACCCGGTGACACTGCCGTCCGGGAACCCGGTCTGGCACCAACCCCATGACGGCGGCCATGTACTGCCCTTCCGTCCGGCCGCTGCGAATCTCGGACTGCAGTTTCTGCAGGATCTGCCGCACGACTGGACCAGCACGCACGCTGCATGGAATCAGGGCAATTACGATCAATGGGTGCCCGCCAAAGGCGCCACCACCATGGCGCACCTGACGAGAGAGGACATCCCATTCCATTATGCCCTGGCCGATGCGTTCACCGTCTGCGACGCCTACCATTGTTCAGTGCTGGGGCCCACGGATCCGAACCGCTACTACATGTGGACGGGTTGGCTAGGCAATGACGGCCGGGGCGGCGGTCCCGCCCTCGACAATGCCACCGAAGCCGGATATGACTGGCCCACCTTCCCGGAGCGGCTGCAAAGGGCCGGAGTGTCCTGGAAGATCTACCAGGATGTGGGTCTCGGACTGGATGCGGCCAGTTCCTGGGGAACGAAAAACCACGATGCCTATACGGGCAACTACGGCGACAATTCGCTGCTCTATTTCCATCGCTATCGGAGTGCGCCGCCCGGCAGCCCGTTGTTCGAGAGAGCAAGAACCGGGACTCGCGTCGCCGAAGCAGGAACCCTGTTCGACCCATTCCGCAAGGACATACTCGCAGGGACTTTGCCTCAGGTTTCATGGATCGTCGCTCCGGAGGCTTATACCGAGCATCCGAATTGGCCCGCCAATTATGGCGCCTGGTACATGTCGCAAATACTCGACGCGCTCACCGCCAACCCTGCGGTCTGGAGCAAGACCGCGTTGTTTCTCACCTACGATGAGAATGACGGCTTTTTCGATCACATGGTGCCGCCGAGCGTTCCTGGGTCGCGGACGCAAGGATTGTCGACGATTGACACCGCCAATGAGATATTTCCCGGCAGCTCCACCCATCCCGGCGGACCGTACGGCATGGGCCCCCGCGTCCCGATGATCGTCATCTCCCCCTGGAGCCGAGGGGGCTGGGTCAATTCGGAACTGTTCGACCACACCTCGCTCATTCGATTCATCGAAAAGCGCTTTGGCGCGCAATCGCCCGAACTGCGGGAGTCGAACATTACGCCCTGGCGCCGCGCCGTCGCCGGAGACCTCACGTCCGCCTTCAATTTTGCGGCGCCTGATGACGCCGGGGTGGTGCTGCCGAGCACGGTGGATTATCGGCCCAGAGACCGTGGCAAACATCCGGATTACTTGCCGGTCCCGCCCTCGGCGCAAGCGCTGCCTCGACAGGAGCCGGGAGTGCGGCCCGCACGAGCACTGCCCTACGCGCTCGATGTGTCGGGAGATATCGATTTCTCGCGCGCCGCGGTGAACATCCGCTTCAGAAACTTAGGCAAAGCGGCTGCGGTATTTCAGGTGCGCACCGTTCGCAGCACCGCAGGTCCATGGACCTACACCGTGGGCTCTCATGCGGAGCTCTCCGACGCCTGGACGTCTCCTGCCATCGATCCGCAAGCCTACGAACTGTCCGTCTACGGCCCGAATGGCTTCCTGCGCACGTTCAAGGGCGGCATGTCCCGCGACGGCAGGGTGAATCTGGATGTCAGCAACACCTATGACGTCGAGCGTTGCGGGATCACATTGCACATCCGAAACCAAGGTGAAGCGCGTTGCCGCGTGCGCATCGCGAATTCCTATCTCAAAGAAACTACGGTGCACGACCTGCAGCCGAACGAAACTCTGGAAAAATATTGGCCGCTGGACTCCTCATTCGGCTGGTACGACTTTGCGCTGGCGGTCGATTCGAATTCCACCTTCGAACGGCGCCTCGCGGGCCACGTCGAGACCGGAAGAGACAGTATGAGCGACCCGGCCATCGGAGCGCCGGCCCCGCGCGCGGGTATATCCACGAGAAGGAGAAGAAGCTGAAGGCCAATGCTGCCTTGACGTGGCCTTCAGCTTCTTCTCCTTCCCGGTGGGTGCCTCAGGCCAATCGGTCAAAATCCCGTGTCGAGGTACCAGCTATTCCAGGCAGACGACCAGCTTCGCCGAGTGGGTACGCCAATTGATGGGAATCACGTAGGAGCGGCTGTGCGGCGCCGTGACTTTGTCGAGTTCGTGCGCAATGACGACCGGCACCGAGATGACGAAGTTCTTGCCGAAATCGCGGCGCGCGTTGCCGGAAATCGTGTTCGCCACCTCGCCCACCAGATCCTTGATGTTGTCGTCGCTGGTGTCGGTTTCCTGCATGCGCATCAGCAGCACCGTGAGCATGCCGCGCGGAGCGGTAAAGTAGACGATGCCCTTGCGGGAACCGGAAATGCCGATGACGCCCGTGTATTCATAGGCACCCGGATTCCCGTCCGTCACCAGATAGGGCGAACCCACGGTCGCCGGCTGTTGAGCGGTCGTCTCGAAGTAATTCGTCGTACCCTCGATGAACGTGCGGATCTCGGCTTCTTTGAGCATCAGGCCTCCGACAACAGCTCTTCCAATGCATCGTTGAGCTGACGATCGGTGAACGGCTTGCACAGAAAGCCGTTCGCGCCCTTCTCGATGGCGTCCACCGCGGTTGCTTTGTCCGCGAGCGCCGAGACGACCAGGATCAACACCTTGGAATTGATGGCCACCAATTCCTGCACGCACTCGACCCCGTCCATTTCGGGCATGGTCAGATCCATGGTCACGACGTCGGGTTGGGTGCGCCGGAACAGGTCCACGGCCTCGCGCCCATTGCTCGCGGCACCGACCACCTCCAGGCGGGCAATCTGCTGCGAACGTTCGATGCGGCGCCGGATGATGTTCGAATCATCGACGATCATGAGCTTCAGCGTGGATTGAGACTCCGGCATGGCCGTCACGCCGCCTCCGTGTCATCCGCGCGCTTGGCGGCGCGCGGCAGCGTCATCGTCAGACGGGTGAATTTTCCGGCGTTCGTCGCGACCGAGACCCGGCCGCCCATCTGATTGGTCAGATCGGCGATTACATTCATGCCGACGCCCCGTCCCGCGTCCTTGGTCGCGGTTTCGACGGTGGAGAATCCCGGCTGAAACAGCAGCGAGAAGATCTGTTTGGTATCCAGGGTCAGCGCCCGTTCCGGCGTGATGAATCCCTTTTTCAGCGCCGCCTCCTTGATGCGCTCCGTGGACAGGCCTTGACCGTCGTCCTCGACGATGAGCTTGTAGCCGGCGTCTCCGGATTCCTGGAACGACAGGCGCACCGTGCCGTGCTGCGGCTTTCCCGCCTTCATGCGGGCCGCCGTCGGCTCGATGCCGTGCACGATGGCGTTGCGCACGGCCTGAACTCCGATGTCCTTGACGGCGCGCCGATAGTCCTCGGGCACCGTATCGAAGCCGATGCACTGCAGAGCGACCTCCTTGCCGTTTTCCAGAGCGACGCGCGCGGCCAGCTGCTGCAGGGTCGCCACCACCCCGGAATCGCCTTTGCCGCCCTGCGGCTTGCGCCCTTCCTCCCCGATCACGGCGGTACTCGTATGCACGGCATCGTGCTGCGCAACGTGCAGGCGCGACAGGCGCGACACCAGATCGCTCACGGACTGCAGATGAGTCAGCAGGTCGTCGAGCTTGATGACCAGGGGCAGGAAGTCGTTTCCCGACAGGGCCGGCTTGTCCTTCAGCGACTTCAAATCATCTTCGAAGGCATGCGCGCGGGTTTCGATGGAAGACAGGCCCAAGGCCGCCGCCTCGCCCTTCACCGAGTGCACCTGCCGGAACAGGGTATCGAGCTTCTTGCGGAACACCCCCTCCTCGCGCGTCGGCTCGCGCAGCACGGCATTGATCATTTTCATGGCCGCGTTGGAGTCATTCAGGAATGAGGTCAACTGCGCCGGATCGATGTGCAGAATGCCCAGCAGGGTGTCGACCTGGCCTTGGGCCTGGCTTTGCGAGGCTTGCAGTTCGTTCGCCAGATCCACTCGCGCGGTCACGTCCGACACCGACACCAGCACGTGGGTTATCTCTCCGTCGACGCGCACGCGGTGAAAATCGAACTGCAGGTAGCGCGTGTCGAATTTGCCGTTGCCGCCGTCGAGATGCACCTCCACTTCGCCCAAGGGATTGATGGTCTTGACCAGCTTCTCGTTGGTGCGCTCGGCCCACAGGATCTTGACGAACTTGAGCGCCGTCGCCAGCGTGCGTTCCGATACGATGTTCTTGAGCAGACTCTCGAAGGCGAGGCCGGCGAAGTCCTTGCGCTGGAACAGCGTTTCCAATGCGCCGGAATAGGCCGCCCCGATGACCAGATCCTGGTCGAGCAGGAACAAGCCGTCCTTGACCGTGCGCAAGATGTCCGCGGTCTGCTGCCGAGCCTGGCGCAGGCTGCTTTCCTGCCGCTGCCTCGCGCTCAACAAGACCGTCACCAGCAACACCAGCGCGAGCGCGATCACCAAGCCCGAGATCATCACCAATCTGAGCTCGGTCGCCGAGCGCAAATTGGTCGTCTGCAGCTCGGCCGCGATGGCGTTGAATTCGCCGTCGAGCAGCGGCAAGGTATGGCGGCTGGTGCGCAGCGCCGCATTGACGTCGCGCTCCAATTCCCGGCCGCTGTCGTTCAGAAGGGTGCCGGTGGACTCGTTGTCCTGATACGGAACGCCCTGATATGCGAGCACCGGCTTCAGCACCACCAGTTCTCGGGCCCAGCTGTCGAGCAGCAGAGCCGCGTGCTTGCCGGCCATCGGCGTGCCGGTCGCGCCGGTATCGGCCGTGAGCGCAAACCAGCTCACCGGCCGCGGCAGCGTCATCTCGTGCAGCGCGGCGTCGAGCTGGCTGCTCGAGGCTCGCAACTGATCCAGCGATTCCTGCACGTAGCCGCGGTCGCCCAGGCGGTCATGCACCGATTCGAGAGAGGCGCGGATGAGCGTCGGATGACGCTGCTGTTCGCCCAGCAGTTTGAGCGCCGTCGAGCTGTCGGCGACCTCGCTGGCCAGTTCCAGCCCCGGCACCAGCACGACGGCCAGAAAGCTGAACCCGAGAACGACCACCAGCACGAGCAGGGCGGCCGGCGTCGCGAGGAGATTCAACACCCTGACTAAACGAGAATTCATGAATTGAGCACTCCGCTGTGACTGGCTTCATCCACCGATGTTCGAATAGGCGCGCTCACCGCGCTCAAGTCCTCGAGAAAAAAGGCGGCCGTGGGGTAGCGATCGGCGGGGTCCTTGGCCAGCAAGCGATCGATGATCGGCTGATAGCGCAGCACGCGCTGCGGCAGGCGCGGCACCGGCGCCGAGCGATGGGCCGCGAAAATCTCGCCCAAATTGCTGCCTGAATAGGGCAACGCGCCCACCAGCATTTCGTACAGCACGATTCCGAGGCTGTAGAGATCGCCGCGCCCGTCCGGATCGCGGTTGTCGATTTGCTCGGGGCACACATAGTAAGGGGTGCCGGTGCACAGGTCGGACCGGGACAGGTCGCTGGCGGCGAGGTGCATGGCCGCCGAACCGAAGTCGATCAGGATCAGGCGATTGTCGTCGGTCAGCATCAAATTCGACGGCTTGAGGTCGCGGTGCACGACCTGCGCGGCGTGCAGCACCTGCAGCGCCTCGCCGATCTGCCGCGCGTAGTTCACCGCATCGGCTTCGCTCACCGGATTCTTCAGCCGGTCGCGCAGGCTGCCGCAGGGAAAATATTCCAGGGCGAGATACAAATAGTCGTCGGTGACGCCGTAATCGAGCACATCGGCGATCGAGCGGTGATTCAGCGAGGACAGAATCTGGCATTCGCGCACGAAACGCTGGCGATCGGCGTCGGTCACCTCGTACCGTCCTTTGAGCGCCTGCACCTTGAGCGCTACGGGCTGGGCCAAATCGTCGTTGCGGGCCAGGTAGACGGCCGCCGCAGCCGATTCCGCGATGGTCTTCACCAACCGGTAGCCGGCGATCTGCGGCTGACGCCGGGGATCGGACACCGCGGCAACGGTACCGGTGGATGCGCCCGCCGGCTCGATGAGAGGCTGCAGTACCGCGCTCAGCTCGCCGATTTTCACCGAGTGCACCGGCCAGTAGTCGTTGGCTCCCAGTTTAATCGTGCGCGCCGCATTGCGCTCATCGCCGCCGCGCGCGAACACGAATATCGGCAGGTGCGGCGCGCTGGCTGCGCGAATGGACCAGCCGCGCCAAGGGATCCGCCGCGCTGTCGCGAAGATTGAACTCGACGATGAGCAGCAGCGCCGACGTAGCCGGCCAAGCGCTCGGACGGCAGCGCGTCGAAGACGGCGCCGCTGATGCAATCCGCATCGAGCTTGGGGATCGCCCGGCGCGCCAGCGACGCCAACCTCAAGCGCAGTTCGAGATCGTCGTGCACGACCAGGCACCGCGCGGCTCCGCGCTTGCCGGCGATGAGAGCCGGCTCGCGGCCATCGATGCTCGGGGAGGGGTTGTTCATCGGCATATTCGCTACTTCGACACACGAAATGCGATGCGCAGTTTCGTGCTCACCGCGACGGGTTTGCCGCCCTGCAGCATGGGCTTGTAGCGCACTCGCGCTAACGCTCGCACGGCGGCCTCGTCGAAGACACCCGTGGGGCTCGAATCCAGCACTTTCACCCCGGTGACCTTGCCTTCGGCCGTGACCATGTAGGAGAGACTGACCCAGCCTTCGATATTCTTGGCCAGCGCCCCGCGGGGATATTCGAGTTCGATTGCCTTCAGCTTGGTCAGGTCGGCCTCCGAGACCTCCCGGGGACCGGCAGCAGCCTGTTTCGCCTGCGCCAGCCGCTGATTGAGCGCGGCCAAATCCGGGGAGACACCCAGCCCGCTCGCCAGCTGCAGCAGGGCTTCGGCTTTGGCGGCCTGGGCGGCATCGAGCGCCGCGCGGGCCTGATCGAGAATCTGCGCCTGAACGGCGGCGGAAATTCGCGGCAGTGCGCCGTTCTTGGGATCCGCCGCCCGCAGCTGATTGACATAGAACAGCGCGCTGTCATTGTCGGGCTCGGTCATTTTTCCCTGGGCGAGCCGCGACTGCGCGAGATCCAGGTATTGCGGCTGTTGAGGCGCCGCCGCGGCCTGCGCGCTGCGCGCGGCATCGAGTTCGTGCTGCAAACCCGCCACCGTCGCGGCCGGGACACCGGAGCCATGCAAATCGGCGAGGAATCGATCCGCGTCGGCGAAGCGCCGCTGATCGATGTCGGCGCGCATCGTCTGCGCCAGGCGCTTGTCGAGCTCCTGGGTTTGGGACTGCAGCGAGGCGGCGCTTGCGCCCGCGGCGCGCGCCTGGCCGAGATAGTAGGCGGCGCTGTCGTTGCGCGGTTCGATCAATTTATCCTGCTGCAGGCGCGCGTCGATCAGCTTCACGAAATTTCCGATATCGGCTTCGTCATGCCGCCGCCGCAGCTCGTCGCGCAGCTGAGTCAATTTCGCGGCGTTGAGCGATTTGGCGCGGCTCGCCTCGTCGATCAGCTGCGCGGCACGGTCGAAGTTTTGCGCGGCGATGGCCGCCAGAATCTGCGCCGGACCGAACTCGGCCCGCAAGCTCGCGATGCGCTCGTCGAGCGCCGCCAAGCGGCTGTCGCCGGGATTGATGCTGCGCGCGGTTTCCAGGGACTGCAGCGCAACGTCGAATTTGCGCTCGTCCAAGGCGGACTGCACCCGCGCGAACAAGATTTCCGCGAGCCGCTGCAGGCCTTGGCGCGCCTCGCCGCTGGCCGGATCGAGAAGCAGCGCGTTCTTATACAGTGTCAGGGCGCTGCCGTCGGCCGGATCGATGAAGTGCCGTTCGAGCATCGCCTGCTGCGCTTTCTCGATCAGCATGTCGACTTTCTCGTCGGTTCCCGCCGCGGATTTGGCGGGCGGTTGCGCCGCGTGCACCGAGCTCGCGGGGCTTGCCGGCGCCGCCGAGGGCGCCGGTGCAACGGAGGTGCTCCCGTGCCTTAAAACCATGTAAGCCACGGCGCCGGCGGCGAGTACTACCCCGATGACGGCTGCCGGAACCCAAGGAACACTTCGCGGACCGGAGGGTGCGGCCGGCGCTGCGCCGGCGGCGGCCTGGGCCCCGGTTTCGCCGAGCAGCGCCACGCGCGCATTGACTTCCTCGTGTGCGCTCTCGAGGGCGGTCTTCAAATGGCCCGGCGGCACCGGCACCGGCAATTGAGCGACCACCTGCCGCAGGGCGATGGGGTTGGTCCACGCACTCTCGCTGCCGGCGGCGTCCAGCGCGATCACCGCAAAGCGAGGGGAATGCAGCTGCATCCGCGACAGCGCCGCGGCGGAGTCGGTTTGATTTCGCGCATCCCACAATAGAATGGCGGCCTGTCCCGGCTGCGTCGCCGTGAGCAGTTCATCGACCGAGTCGACCTGCTTGAGAATCAGATCCTTGCTCAGATGCGCACCGATTTGGGGCCACAACATGTCGTCGCCGGTGATGAGCAGCACCGACAGCTTGGTCTTTTTGCCTGCCGGAGCGGAAGACTTGAGCGCTGCGGGTTCCGACCCGGCGGATTCATTCTCTCTTGTTGCGCTCTGCACCGATGGCCTCCGTATCACTCGAGTCAATGTTTGCTGCACCGCGATTCCGCAGCACTGGCGTCGTCGGTCGATTAGCGGCCGCGCAGGCAAGATCCTCATGGAAATCAGGGTTTGACGAGACGGCTTGGATCACATTTTGGAGTCGGTCGGTACCCCATTACCCACCCGAGCCGGCAGGGACGTGATCAAGGTGAGAACTACTTCGCATATACCCGCCGCCCTTGTAGGGGGTTCTCGCAGGTCCCATGTCAGGTCCTCAGTGTCGCCCTAGCCACCCGGCGCCTATCTGATCTCGTTCGTTCGCAGCGCAGTAAGAGCCCGGATGAGCAATCAAGTGGTCGTGATCGGCGGCGGCGTCATGGGCTCCGCCCTCGCCGCCACAACCGGCAATTTGGAAAAGACTCCAATCGCTATGACGACGCCCGCGAGCAGAACGACCATGCCCAATGCTTCCGTCACCGAAGGCCAGCGATGATGAACCAGGAGGCCCAGGATCGTTGCGGAGGTCGGCTCGAGCGTGATCATTTGAGCGGCTAAAGCGACCGGCAATCGCTGTGAAGCGAAGGTCCACGCCGTGGCACCTCCAAGGTTTGCGAAGATCGCCAAACCCGTCCCCCACATGATGAGCGGACCGGCTGTTTCCCAACGAAGTCCCAGGCGCGGTATTTCGAAAAGGTCGAACAGCATTCCGATTGGAAAGAAGAACAACATCGCGAGGCCGGCGCCGGCCATGATGAGTGCCGTCCATACGCCCGCATCCATTGTCGGCCGTTTGGCAAGCGCACTTTGATTCAGCAAGCCGAATGACGTCCACAACGTCACCGCCAAAATCGCGAGCGGTATGCCCAATAGCAAGGATTTCGAATGCAGTCCACCGGCTTGCAATAACCCGCTGCCGTTCACCAAGAGCAATCCTAACGCCGCCAGCCCCAATGGCACCGCCAAGGATGCCCATGGCACCGTATGTTCACGCAGGTTTCCTGCGACGACCAAAACCACGGGTACCAAGCCCAAAAACGCGGGCGCAATGACGGGTCCTGCATACACCGCCGCTCCCATGACCGCGAGGAAATAGCCGACATAGCCAATGAGCCCGAGAGAGCAGCCGGCGAGCCAATCGTCGAGCGAGAGCCGGCGAACGGCGGGAGCGTTCCGCCACAGCAGGCCAACGCTCAAGATCCCCGAGAATACGAATTCGACCAGCGTGAAATCAAAGAGCGAATAGTCGCCGATGACGAACGGGACGATGAAGCTCAGGGACCATGAGAATGCGGCCAGAGTCGCTGCGATGAGTCCAACGAGCATCGAAGTCTTCATTTGCCGACTATAACCAAATACATGAATGTCCGGAGGAACACCGATCGAACCGCTGCGCTGAACCAGGGCGTAGCATCCAGCTTCTATGCGTTATTGCGGTGCCGGCGATCGGTTTTTCACCGCTCCCGCATCCGCTCGAAGGCGCGCGGCTGAGCGATCGACAGACAGACGGTTCGCGAAAGCACCATGCCGCGCGCGGCACTGCCCCGCAGATGCGGTACGCGCCAGAAAACCCGGTCCTCGCGCCGCACGAGGTGGCCTCGCACATGATGCAGCCGCGGCGATTGGCGGCCGGCCATCTCGTATCCATTCGAGTCCGCCGCCTGGACCGCATCGAGAGAGGCGCGCACTTCAATGTGATCCAGCAGCGGCGGGCGGCCATGGATCTCCCGCTTGCGATTGATCATGGCGCGCGACACCGGGATCGAGCGAGTGGCATCTTTGGCGCTGAACAGCAGCAGAAAGGCAAGGATCAGCGGCGGGTCGCGGGCGACCGCCGCCAACGAGGCGTGGACCACTTCGCTCTGCGCGCGGGAACCGGTTGCCGCCGCTCGATAGTAGGCGGCCCACGCATCGTCGAATCGAAACCGTACATGGTCGAGCAGGCAACTCATGGCGGCATCGTCCGGCTGGTCGACGCGGGCGAAGCCGCCCGCCAGCACGCCCGAAATATCCGACGTTCCCGAGAACTCGCCGCGCAAGTCGATGTGTGTTTCCAGCGGCGACAGCGTCACCTCCGTCTCTTCATCGGCGGAATCGGCCCAGAATGTTCTCATCACCGCACGGTAGCCATTCCGGGAGCCTTCCAGAAGCACCCCCACCCGCCGGCCCAATGAAGCCGCGTCGTAGTCCGCGGCCGACTGAGTCTCGTAGATGACGCGCTTATGCACCGCGTCATTCCACTCGATCCACAGGTGCTGGGCGGGCACCCGCAGCAGATCCAGGCACCCTGCCAGGCGCGCACCGTCCGCAAAGGCCAGTTCCGCGCAAGCGCGCGTCAGATCGTCGCCGAGAACGAAGCGCAGCGGACAGTCGGCGACGCGCGCCGCATAGCAGCTGGGCCCGGTGACAAGGAACGGTGCCGACGGACGATGATGCAGCGCCAGCGCGAAGGGGTTGCGACAGCGGGCAACTCTATCGAGTAGTCGCATATCGGGACACCTGTATAGGGCTTCTGCGACCGGTCAATGAGACTCGCCCGGCAGTGTCCATGTCTACGGCTGCGCATCGAATTCGTCCCTGCCGGCTACGGTTTCGTCCCCGCGATGCGCGACGCGGATGCAGCAGGTATCAAGGGCTTGGAAAGGCCAGAACTTTGTCGGTGTAGGTTTCGACCACCTCGCTGAAGGGCGTGCCGTCCGGCAGGGTCAGCACCGCGCGATGCTCCAGCAGCCGGGAGGGCATGGGCTGATCGGCGCCCGTGAGGCGCGCTCCGGGCGCCTTCATTTCCCAGCCCGCCGGCAGCGGCAGCCACAGCAGCGTCGAGGACAGGGTGTGACGCTGGAAATGCAGCGACTGCACCACCAGGCCGAAGGGGCTGTCCGTGCTCTCCAATAGCCGGTTCATCTCGGGGGTCAAACGTGCGGGTACATACCAATTGTCCGCCTCGGACAGCACGAGCGGGCCGCACATCAGCCGCACCCGCCGATAGCGCACCACCTCGTTCGCTGCGACACCGAGTTCCCCGCGCTGCTCGGGCGTGGGCGGCTTGTCGACGCCCGGCACCCGCGAGGCGACGATGGTCGGCGGCGATGCCAGGTGATGGACGTCGCACCAGCGCTGCAGCGTCAAGGTCGCGCTGTCATGGCTCAGCAAATCCGCGTTCAGCGTCTGCAGCACCGCCAGCGCCTCGACCCGCCCGAGGAAGCTGCCGTCCCAGGTAAGCGGCTGCACCGGCGGCGCGGCCGCGCAGACCGCCGGCGCGCACAGCAGCAGCGCTCTTATGAGCAGCGAGGGAACCCGCGCCGGCGAGGGGGCTTGATACGGTTTCTGAGGCAGACGTTGCTGGGTGTCCATCGCGGGTATTGTAAAGCCCTCCCGCCGTTCCCGAACACCGGTCAGCGTGTCGCGGCGGACGCGAATTCTAAGGCCTCCTCTTCGCCGAGCGGCTGGGGATATAGTGATTGCGGGAAAAGAATCGATTCAGCTCGCTCGCCAGCGGCGGCTTGCCGGTGAAGATTTCGACATAGTCGCCGATGCGGCTCATGCGCGGCACCAGATCCTCCTTCGTCTTCATGGAGATGTAGCCGATCTGGGTCAGGTAAATGGTGCGCGCCCTGACGTCCGCGGGCTTCGCCGCGTAGCCGAAGCGGATGAACATGCGCTGCAGCGCCTCGAGGCGCGCGGCATCCGCCGCCTTGATCTCGCGCGCCACGGCGGCGGATTGCTGGGCCCAGCTGCGCACGGCGAATTCCAGCCTGGAATCGAACAGATCCGAATTCAGCCAGCAGTCGAATACATTGAGAATCGCCTCGCAGATGCTCTCCGCGTAGCGCTGCGACTGCGCGATCAAGTTGCCGGTATTCTTGTCCCGCCAGCCCCGGATCAGCGCCGACAGCAGCGCCTGCCTGTCCTTGTAGAACCAGTAGAAGCTGGTGCGCGACAGCCCGAGCTTGCGGGCAAGCGGCATCACCCGGACCGCATGCACTCCGCTGTCGACCAGGTTTTCATACGCGGCCTCCAGCCACCCTTGCGCCGATCCCCGGCTCCGCGACCCGACCGTCCTTGAACGCGCCATGTGTGTTCCTACCGCTGCATTTGAGACGGACTGTACGCCTCAGTCCATGAACGTGACAGTAGTGTACATAGTGTAATAATATCGGGCGCCTGCGCCGGAGACAAGGTTCCATGTCGAGCGATCCGCTTCTTCAACCCTTCAAGCTCAAACATCTGACCCTGCGCAATCGGATCATCACGACGTCGCACGAACCCGCCTACCCCGAAGACGGCATGCCGAAGGAGCGGTACCGCGCCTACCATGTGGAACGCGCCAAGGGCGGGGTGGCATTGACGATGACGGCGGGTTCCGCCTCCGTTTCACGCGACAGCCCGCCCGTATTCAACAACCTCCTGGCTTACAAAGACGAAGTGGTCCCCTGGCTCAGGAGCTTGGCCGATGCCTGCCACGAGCATGGCGCCGCCGTCATGATCCAGTTGACGCACCTGGGCCGGCGCACGCGCTGGGACAAGGCCGATTGGCTGCCGGTGGTCTCGGCATCGCACAGCCGGGAAGCCTCGCATCGCGCGTTTCCCAAGAAGCTGGAGGACTGGGACATGGCGCGCATCATCGAGGACTACGCCGATGCGGCGGAACGTGTGAAGGCGGCGGGCCTCGACGGCATCGAGCTCGAGGCTTACGGGCACCTGCTGGAGCAATTCTGGTCTCCCCTCACCAACACCCTGGATGGCCCGTACGGAGGCTCGCTCGACAATCGGCTGCGCTTCACCTTCGAAGTATTGCGCGCAATCCGCGGCCGCATCGGGCCCGAATTCATCCTAGGCATCCGCTATACCGGCGATGAAGTGCTGGATGGCGGGATAGACAAGAAGGACGGGCTCGAGATCTCGCACCGGCTCAAAGACAGCGGCTTGGTCGATTTCCTCAACATCGTGCGCGGCCACATCGATACGGATCCCGGCTTGACGGATCTCATACCGATCCAGGGAATGCCTGGTTCGCCGCATCTAGATTTTGCCGGGGAAATCCGCGCCGCCACCCAATTCCCGACTTTTCACGCGGCGAAGATATCCGACGTGGCGACCGCACGTCATGCCATCGCCACAGGCAAGGTCGACATGGTGGGCATGACCCGCGCGCACATGACGGACCCGCACATCGTGCGCAAGATCATGGCCGGCCGCGAGGACGACATTCGCCCGTGCGTTGGCGCGAACTACTGCCTGGACAGGATCTACCAGGGCGGAGAGGCGTTCTGCATCCACAATGCCGCCACCGGACGTGAATTATTCGTGCCGCATGAAATTCCGGCGGCCGCCGTGCGGCGCAAGATCGTCATCGCGGGTGCGGGCCCCGCCGGATTGGAAGCCGCGCGCGTCGCCGCCGACAGAGGTCATGAGGTCGTCGTGTTCGAAGCGGCCGGCAAGCCGGGCGGTCAAATCCGGCTGACCGCGCAAAGCCCCCGCCGCCGCGACATGCTCAGCATCATCGAGTGGCGCATGGCGCAATGCATCAAGCGCGGCGTGCAATTCCGTTTCGACGTGATGGCGGAACCTGAGGACATCCTGGCCGAACAGCCGGATGTCGTCATCGCGGCCACCGGCGGCTACCCGGATACGAACGTGCTCCAATCCGGCAACGATCTCGTGGCATCGACCTGGGACATCATCTCGGGGCACGTCAAGCCGGCATCCAGCGTACTGCTCTTCGACGACGCCGGCGACCATGCGGCCCTGCAGGCCGCCGAGTTCATCGCGGCCACCGGCGCCACCCTCGAGATCATGACCCCGGACCGGACCTTCGCGCCGGAGGTCATGGCCATGAATCTGGTGCCCTACATGCGCAGCCTGCAGAAATGGGATGTGACTTTCACGGTAACGTTCAGGCTGCAGTCCGTGCGGCGCGACTCAGGCCGGCTGGCCGCGACAGTGGGAAGCGATTACTGCGGCGCGCGCAAAGGCGCGTCTCGTCGATCAAGTGGTGGTCAATCACGGCACGCTGCCGATGGAGGATCTGTACCTGGCGCTGCGTCCCCTGTCGCGCAATTTGGGTGCGGTCGATCATGGGCGGTTGCTGGCCGGTGAGCCGCAAACTGCGGTTGCGAATGCCGGCGGGAAGTTCTTGCTGTTTCGGGTGGGCGATGCCGTCGCCGCGCGCAACACCCACGCCGCCGTGTATGACGCGCTGAGGCTGGTCAAGGACCTTTGATGCCTCACCCTATGGCCGTAAGTCTCGACAACATGCAGTTTTCCCCGGCCAAGCCCGGCGTCCTCGGCCGCAAGAGCGAGGTTCGGCGCGACGTGCGGCCGCGCAATCAAGGCTTGTTCCGCACGGTGATGGCCGGCCCCGGCCATACCTTGGCCGACGTTTTTGCCAACTTGGAGCTGGCGCCGCAACTGGAACGCGTGCTGCGGCATGCCAAGCGCGACCTGCTCAGCGCGCGCATCTCGCTGCCCTCCGAAGAGGGCGAGGGATACTGGGAGTTCACCCGCATCCGCGATGAGATCTATGTCGTCGTCGCCAATTTTGCCTACAAGGAGCCGCGCGTCGAGTTCGTGCCGGGCGACGGACTGATTCAGTTCAATTTCAAGATATCGGGCGACATGACTCTTGCCGTCAGCCGCACCGATGCGCTGCGCTGGAACCGGCCGTCGCTGCTCGTATGGGCGCAGCCCAAAGGCGTCGACATCAGCGAATGGACCGCGGCCAGCGCGCATGAGCGCTACATCACCATCAGTGTACGGCCGGATTTTCTCGCCGAGCATTTGCCGACGTCGAGTGTCGATGGGCCGCAGCGCCTGCGGACGTTCCTATATGCCGGCAGCGACAAGATCCACTACTGCCAGCTTCCCCTGAGCGCTCTGATGCTCGAAGTCGCCGCCAAGCTCATCGACAATCCATTTGCCGGCGCTCTCGCCCTTGTGTTCACCGAGGCGCTGACGCTGGAGCTCCTATGCAGCGCGGTGGAGAGCTTCTGCGCCGTGCCGGACTCGCCGGGAGAAGAATACTCGGAGCGCGAACTGCGCTGCCTGCACGCCGCCCGCGACATTCTCATGCGCCAGTTCGCGCCGGCGCCGACCATCGCCAAATTGGCCCGCTCCGTGGGGATGGCCGAGTCCACTCTCACCAAGGGCTTCAAAAGCGTCTTTGGCCAGACGATATTCGACTTCAGTCTGAATTGCCGGATGCAGCACGCGATGAGCATGATCTGCGACCGGCGCTGCTCCGTGGCCAAGGCCAGCGAAGCGATCGGATACGCACACCCGACCTCCTTCACCACCGCCTTCCGGCGTCATTTCGGCATGCGCCCCATGGACGTGCGCCGCATGAAATCACGATAGGTGCCGCGCGTTGCGCGCGAACCTAAAGGGCAATGCAAGATATATTGGAACTCCTAGCAATTCGATGCTCGAGCGAAGGATTTAAGTTGGCGCGGTGGCTATCGTCAGAATGAGATTGCCTTGCCGATTCGGGAGCAGAAGCAATAAGATCAACCAGGTTGGGAGAGAATGTATGAGAAATAGCCGCTCGAAGAGGCTCAAGTGCTCACGCCATGCGCCAGGTCCTGCCGGTGAGGACCGCGGTCGGAGCGGCGGTGTTCTGTGCCATCTACGGGCTCCCGCATCGAGCGGTGGCGGAACAAGCCGACACCTCCTCCGACTCCCTGCAGGAAATTACCGTTACGGCGAACCGGCGCGTGCAGACGCTCGAAGAGGTTCCCTACAGCATCTCGGTCATCAGCGCGGAGCAGCTGGCCCAGACCGGGGTGACCGACATTGCGTCGCTGACGAATCAAGTGCCCGGGCTGAGCATGTACGATTTCGGGGCGCGCCTGGCGGGCGCCACCGCCCCCATCATTCGCGGCATCAACGCGACCGGCGAACCCAGAGGCTTTCGTACTTTCGAGCAGGACCCGGTCGGCACCTACATCGGCAATTCCCCGATTGACGGGTACTTTCAGCTGGACGACCTCAAGCAGGTCGAGGTGCTGCGTGGACCTCAGGGCACTCTTTACGGGGCGGGCGCCCTCGGCGGCGCATTGCGGCTGATTCCCAACTCACCCGAGCTCCATACCTTCTCCGGCGACTTCGAAGCCGGCGGCGGGAGAGTGGACCACTCCGACGGCACCAGCTACACCTTGAAAGGCATGGTCAATATCCCGCTCGGCGACACTCTGGCGTTTCGAGCCTCCGCGAAATACGCCTATGACCCGGGATTCATCACGGTCAACGGCTTGCTGGCTCGCTCCAACTCCGGATTGAGCGGCATTCCGGAATTGGCGAATCCCTCCGATCCGGTGAATAGTCCCGGCATTTATTCGAGCCGGAACGATTGGAACTACCAAAAGACTTTTACCGGCCGCGCCAGCATGTTATGGAAACCGAGCGAGGCGTTGCACATGGAACTGGCCATCCTGCATTCGAATGTGAGAGGCGATGGCGGCCCGGTCGTGAACCCGGATTTTCCGGGCGGCGTGTCGCCGCTGGATCCGCTCACCACTTTGCCTGCAGGCGGCCGATACAGCGAATTCTCGCAGGTCGATCAACCGTTCACGCGCTACACCAATTTGCTGAGCCTGGACGCAAGCTACGACATGGGCTTTGCCACCCTGTCCTCGACCAGCTCTTACCACACCACATCGGGTTCCACGATCGAAGACGACACTTACAACATCGCCGGAGTGGACGGCGGTGCATATCTGCCTTACTACGCGGGAAATCCGACCAATCCGCGTTTCGTTTATGACTACCAGTTTACCGATTCGGCTCAGACCTTCACTCAGGAAGTGCGGCTCGTATCCACGCCGCGCCCCACGAACGTACTCGATTACGTGCTGGGCGTGTTCTTCGAGAAGCAACAGCGCGATGGTGCCTGGAACATCGCCAACCCCGGCTCGCCGGAGCGATCGGTCGCACAAGGGTGTACGGGTGCCATCTATTACGGTTCCAGCTTTCCGAATTGCCTGCTGACCAGCGGACCGAACGATGTAGTATTCCGGCAGATCGACACCCAGAACTTCCAAGACAGGTCGGTTTTCGGCGAATTGACCTGGCACTTCATGACGCACGGCCAGATTACCTTCGGTGCCCGGCATTTTTCGCAGGAGTTCACCGACGCCCAGTCCTACGACGACTTTGCCTTTCCGACATTCCTCCCCGCGGTCCCGCACAGCTCGCCCGCGTCCAAAACCATCGGCAAGGTCGATCCATCGTACGAGTATGCGAAGGACCAGTATGTCTATGCCTTATGGTCGCAGGGCTTCCGCCGCGGCGGCGCCAACTCGGTACCGTTGACCGGGCCGTTCCAGGAGAGCCCAGTATTGGCAAGCTATCAACCCGACAAGACCAACAACTACGAAGCCGGCCTCAAAGGCCGGTTCAACGACGGGCATAGCTATACCTTGGCGGTCTTTGACATCAAATGGGACAAGCCGCAGATCTCCGCCAGCCTGCCGTCCGGCAATCTTGCGGTGTACAACGGCAATACCGCCGAGTCGAAGGGCTTCGAATTCGAGTCCAGCGGATCGCTGTTCCTTCCCGGCCTCGGATATTCCGTCGGCTTTTCCTATGCCGATGCCAAGTTGACCAGCGACTTTTTCCTGCCGGCGAACGTGGGCGGCGTGGTGACTCCGGGAGCGCTCTCCGGCAAATCGGGCGAGCAGCTGCCGGGAAGCCCGAAGACCAGTGCGACGGCCACTCTCACCTACGATCGCAATCTCAAGCCGGGCTACGATCTTGGCCTGTCGTTGAACGGCACTTATCGAAGCGCCGTCATGCTCGGGCTGGCGAGCGCCGAGGGCAACACCCCCGTGCAGCAATCCTCCTCCTACGCGGTCATGAATTTTTCCGCCACGATCAATCATCAGCCGTGGCGCGCGATTTGGTATGTCACCAACCTGCTCGACAAGCAGGAGATTCTGGTGCCGCCGTTCAACCCCGGCCAGGTCGGCGGCCTCACCGACGACTACGTGGTGAATCGGCCGCGCGAAACGGGCTTGCGCATAGCCTATACGTTTTGATGATGATCAAGAATCGTTGTGCGCCATATTTGATGCTCGGCGCGGCTATTTTCCTTTCGACCCCCGCGCCCGCTCAACCGCCACCTGCACTGACGGCGGCGGACTACGCGCAGGCCGAGAAATTCATGCCGTATAATACCGCACCGCGGGTGCTGCATGCGGTGGAGAACGCAACTTGGCTGCCGAGCGGAAAACTTTGGTACCGGACCAATACCGCATCCGGAAGTGAATTCGTTCTGCTCGATCCCGTGCGTTTCTCGAAGCGGCCGGCGTTCGACCGGGACAAGCTCGCCGCCGCCCTGTCGCTGAGCGCCGCCGTGCGGTACGACGGCGGCCACCTGCCGCTAAGTGCTTTCGAGTTGGCGGACGATGAAGCCACGGTTTCATTCGACGCCGGCTCCCAACACTGGTCATGCGATGTGCAGGGCGATCGCTGCTCGAAGACTGCAAAGCCCGACGCAGACGCGGCGACATCTCCGGACAAAAAACGCGTTGCCTTCGTCCGCGGCTACGATCTTTGGGTGCGCGATCTGGCCACCGGCAAGGAGCGCCAGCTGACCACCGACGGGCAAAGGGATTTCGGCTACGCCACCGACAATCCCGGGTGGGAGCACAGCGATCGCGCCATCGTCGCCTGGTCGCCTGATTCGAGGAAACTGGCGACTTTCCAGCAAGATCAACGCGCCGTCGGCGAGATGTTCCTCGTCAGAACGAAGCCGGGCCACCCGGAACTTCAGTCATGGAAGTACGCGATGGCGGGCGATGCGGCCATCGCCACGATTCAGCGGGTGATCATCGACGTCGATACAGGCAAGGTGACACGCCTGCAGATTCCCCCGGACCCGCACCGTTCGTCGGCCTGCTATGACGTGCAATGCGGCGACGGCCATTTTGCCGATGTGCAATGGAGCCCGGACGGGTCGAGTCTGGCCTTCGTATCGACCTCCCGCGATCACAAGCGCGCGCAGCTGCGCGTGGCCGATGCGGCCACCGGCGCCGTGCGCGACGTTCTGGTCGAGCAAGCGGCGACATACTACGAATCCGATATTTCCTCGACGTCGCATGCCGCGCTGAACTGGCGCTATCTGCCGCGAACCAATGAATTCATCTGGTTCTCGCAGCGCGACAATTGGGCACATCTTTATCTGTACGACCTGCGCACCGGACAACTGAAGCACCGGATCACGGCCGGAGACTGGAACGTCGTCGAAGTGCTGCGCGTAGACGAGAAAAGGCGCGAACTCTACTTCCTCGGTGTCGGGCGCGAGAAGGGGCGCGATCCTTATTTCGTGCACTTTTACAAGATCGGTTTCGATGGCAAAGGCATCCGCCTGCTGACCCCGGAGGACGCCGATCATGAAATCGCCTTGGCGCCCTCCGGCGAGTTCTTTATCGACAGCTATTCGAAGCCCGATGTGCCGCCGGTAACGGTGCTGCGCAACCGCGACGGCAAGCTGCTGGGTATCGTGGAGAAAGCCGACATCGCCGGACTATTGAGCATCGGGTGGAAACCGCCGGTTCCGATCACGGTCAAGGCGCGGGACGGCGTGACAAATCTGTACGGTTTGATGTTCAAGCCCACCCGCTTCGATATGGCCCGTAAATATCCCATCGTCAATTGGATATATCCCGGCCCTCAGATCGGCAGCGTCGGCAGCCGCCGATTCATGCCGTCCCGCGGCGACCGGCAGGCGCTCGCGGAGCTGGGATTCATCGTGGTGGCGATCGACGGCATGGGCACCACATTCCGCTCCAAGAAATTTCACGACGTTTACTACGGCGACATGCGCGACAATACACTGCCGGATCAGGTCGCCGGCATGAAGGAATTGGCGCAGCGTTATTCGTGGATCGACCTGGACCGCGCCGGCATCTACGGACATTCCGGCGGCGGCTACGCCGCGGCAACCGCAATGTTCGCATATCCGGATTTCTTCAAGGTCGGTATATCCGAATCGGGAAATCATGACCAGGCGGGGTACACGGATGACTGGGGCGAAAAATTCATCGGCTTGCTGCAGCCCAAGCCGGACGGCATTTCGACGTACGCCGGCCAGGACGATGAGAGCATCGCGAAGAATCTCAAGGGCCATTTACTGTTGGCGCACGGCACGACGGATGACAATGTTCCGCCGAACTTGACGCTGTTGCTGGTCGACTCCCTGATCAAAGCGAACAAGGATTTCGATCTCATCATGCTGCCGAATCAGCGGCATCGGTACCTGGGTGAGGCGGAAACCTACATGACGCGGCGGCGCTGGGACTATTTCGTGCGCTACCTGCTGGGCGCCGAACCGCCCCACGAGTACACGATGCATGCGCAGGGCGACGTCCCCGATTCCTCCGAATAAGAACGTCTGAAGGCTCAGGCCTGCTCCGGCAACCTCACGCCGCGATGGTGCAGCATCGCAATCAGATCCTTGAGGTGCCGGTGGTAGTGACGCCAGCGGCCGGAGGAGCTGCCGTAGATGGGCCGGCGCACTTGCGCAGCGCTCGCGGTCAGAGACACCGATCGATTGTTTTGAATTTCGATAGCCGTGTCGAGCCAGGTCAATCCACAGTGCCGCGCGACGCTCGAGCCGACCTGCCGGGGCTCGCGCACCAAATCTTCGTAGACGATTTCATGCAGCCGGTCGCCGAGAGCCGCGCGCCAGTGATGCATCAGCCGTTGATAGGCCGCGTAATATCGCGCCAGATCTTCGAAGTCGTAGCTGAATGGGTAGGCTTCGCCGAACAATGTCCGGTACATGGCAAAGCAGCTGTCGAGAGGCGATCTTTCGACCAATAATATCTTCGCATCCGGCAATGCTCGATGGATTGCCCCCAGATACAGGTAGTTCATCGGCAGTTTCTCGATCACGCTTCCGGCGGTCTCGCCGGGTTGCGCCAACCTCGCGTAGTTGGCGGCGACGGCTCCGGGATCCGCCGCCGCGGCCCGTTCGAATACATCGCCGGTCGAGCGCGATGCCGCCAGCAACGCGCGCGAGAAATTCTCGGTCTCGCCGTTTGTTCGAACCCCCGGCAATCCCGTCAGGATGCGTTCCACCAGGGTGGTGCCGGACCGCGGCAGCCCGACGATGAAAATATATCGAGACGAATCCGTCTGCCGTTGCGGGCTCGTCCCGGCGAATACCTCTTCAATGCGCCTGAGCTTGTGCTCATCCGCGGCAACCGCATAAGCCAGCCGCGATCTGCGTGCCGCGGCCGCGGCGGCGAACCAATGAAATGCCGCATCGAAACGCCCGACATCGTCCAGCTCCTTCGCCAGTGCATAGCCGAGAAAGACGCGCGCGCGCTCTTCGAGATTGGCGCGGGCGAGCAGTGCTTGCAGCTCGTCGATATGGTTCGCCTCCGGCGTCTGGACCCGCAGCTCGGAGCGCAGCAGGTAGGTTGGGTATTGCGCCGCATCGCAGCCGATGGATCGATCGCAAGCCGCCTCTGCCTCGACAAGCCGGCCGAGGCTGCGTTCGCTGCATGCCAGGTTGTACCAGAACCTGGGAACCTGCGGCGAGAGCTGCGTGGCGCGCCGATAAAGGGCATTCGTACGATCATGGCGGCCAAGCACCATGGAGACATGAGCAAGGCTGTCGTACGCATCGGCGATGCCGGCCTCCAATTGCGCCGCCTGGACGACCACCTGCTCCGCTTCCGGTGCACGCCCGAGCTTCAGCAGTATCGAGGCAAGAACTCCATGCGCCGGAAGACACACGCGGGCGCCGGCGACCGCTCGTTCGGCGAAAGCCAGGGCTTGTTCGGGAAGCCCCGCCTGCATCAGACGGAAGGCCTCGTTGGCCGCGGACACGGAGACGGCGTCGGTCATTTCACCCCCGCCATCATGCGCTTCAGGACGGGGGTGAGCAGCAGCATGACCGCAGCGCCGGCCAGCGCCCACCAGAAAATCTGGATGAACAGCCCGGGGAGCGATTGCAGATTGCTCGCATCGTACTCACGCGACAGTTGCCCGGCGAGATTGTTGCCGAGCGCCAGCGACAGAAACCACACGCCCATGACCTGCCCGACGAAGCGCGGCGGCGCGAGTTTTGTCATGGATGACAATCCCACCGGCGAGAGACATAGGTCCCCGCATTCCTGGAGGAAGTACGTGAGGATGAGCCACGTCGGCAGCACCTTTTGGCCGAGGACGACGTACTGTGAGGCGGCGAACATGACCAGGAAGCCCGCGCTGAGCAGAGCGAGGCCTGCGGCGAACTTGGCGGCCGGGGACAAATCCCGGCCGCGCCGGCCGAGGACGATCCATAGGCCCGCGAATACGGGTGCGAACAGTATCGTGACCAAGGCGGTCGTACCCTGCAGGACACCGGCGGGCATGTGCCAGCCGAAGACATCGCGATTGGTGTAGCGCTCGGCGAATAAATTGAGCGAGGCGCCGCCCTGCTCGAAGCCGGCGTAAAACGTCGCGTACCCGACGAAGAGTGCAATCATCACATACACCCGCCGGCGTTCGTCGGCCGACAGTCCCGCGAACGCCAGCAGGTAGATGAAGTACGCGGCAGCGATCAGCGCCATCACCCAGGATGCCGCGGCCGACATGGCCACCGGATCGATGACGACGCGGCCGGTCAATAACAGGGCGACGATGATGGCCACCGCCAGGATGAACAGGATGACCGGAAGCCAGGCACGAATGTCTTTGCGGCCTATGGCTGCAAGCCCGGAGGTCCCCAGCCACCGGCGAGTGAGCATGAACTGCGCCAGCCCGAAGAGCATGCCCACTATCGGCAGCGCGAATCCCCAGCGCCAGCCGAAACGTGCGGCACACAGCGGAATCAGGAGCGAGCCCAACAGTGCCCCGACGCTGATGCCCATATAGAAAATGGTGAATCCCGCATCACGGCGCGAGCCGCCTTCCGGATACAAGCTCCCCACCATGGCACTGATGTTCGGCTTCAATAGCCCGACGCCGAGCACGATGACCAGCAGTCCCAGGAAGAACATTCGCACGCTCCCCAGGGCGAGCAATGCATTCCCGCAAACAATGAGCACGCCGCCGCCGATGACGGCACGCTGGGCGCCCACGAGACGGTCCGCAATCCAGCCGCCGAACAGCGAAAACACATAGGTGGCGGCGATATACAGCCCGTATATGCAGCTCGCGGTCCGGTCGTCTATCCCCAAGCCGCCGCTGCTGACCGAGCCCACCAGGAACAGAATGAGGATTGCCCGCATTCCGTAGTAAGTGAACCGCTCCCACATCTCCGTGAAGAAAAGGGTCGCAAGTCCGGCCGGCTGGCCGAGGACGGTCTTGCTCTGCGAAGCGGAACGGGCCACCGAGCTCAAGGTCAGGATGTCAGCTGACTTGCAACCCAGTGGTGAAACACATGCGTCGGCTCATCCATGACCGGAGAGAACTTGCCGCCGTCGAAATGCCGTGCGTGCCGGCCGCGCTGCATTCCCTCGACGACCCCGACATCCTCCTCGAATACCGCGCGCCAAAGTCCCGCGTTCTTGGCGCGCAGGCCGGCATACTGCTCCGTCTGCATTTCGGGCGAGGCGTAGTAGATTTCGACGCGTTCCATCGTGGCCTCCATCCCGTCGGGCTGGAGCAATATGGAAAACGCATGATCGCGATGTACGCCGAGAAGCAGGTTCGGAAAGACGCCCAGGTACTCGGCGCCGGCATCCCACTTCGCGGATAAGCCGGCGACGTCGGCAAAGCGGCGCCCGGCATCATCGAGAGTCGGCTTGTACGTTCGGGTGCCCTGTCCCGCGAATTTTCCATACTCAGCGATGTTGTAATGCTCGCTGAGGGGCGAATAGCTGTTGAGCCTGGAATGAACGGTCGGCAGATGATAGCTCTCGAGGTAATTCTCGACCGCCAGCTTCCAATTGCAGCGCACGGACAGCGAGAAGGACGACTCCGCGGACCCGGGATACAAGGGTCCGTCGAACTCATTCCAGCGCGCCATGAGATCGCGGTGCACCTCCTCGAAGGCGGGTGCCGTTCCCGAGATGTTGACGAAAACGACATCGCGCCACAGGAACGAACGGACTTTCGTCAGTCCCAGCTTGCCGCGGTCGATGTCGGGGTGGGAATGCGTTCCCGGGCCCCCGACCAAGGGAGTACTGAGCAGCTTTCCATTCAGGTCGTAGCACCAGGCATGATATGGGCAGCAAATGGCGCCGCGAACCTTCATCTTCTCCTTGACCAGGATCATGCCTCGATGACGGCACACATTCTCGAATACCTGCACGCCGTCCTGAGTGCGGATCGCGAGCAGCGGCTCGCCCATGAAATCGATCGGCATGGCATCTCCCGCGGCGGGAATGTCCTTGCCGAAGCCGATCGCAGCCCAGTGATCGAAAAAAACCCGCTGGCGCTCCAGCTCCGCCAGTGCGCGCATCGACGTACAATGGGCTCGGCAGGCCCTTGGCCTGATTCACCGGGGTTAGAACAGCCTCTAGAGACAATTGGGAATCGTGCATAGGATGGGCTGAACCTTCGGCAATGGAGACGATCACGCAAGCACTAGTATCACGCTCGATGACACACCAGGCAACTACCGACCCAGGCCGAAATAGCGGAAATTCCTAGACTTTTACGCGGCCCTGCAAAGGCTTTGGCCAAGTCTCGCTGCTATGGTCGCTGACGTGCCGATGTCCATAACCATCGAAGAGCATCCCTGGATAACGCTGAGCGACGGCTGCCGGCTCGGCGCCCGGCTGTGGCTTCCGGACGCGGCTTGCGCGAAGCCCGTCCCCGCCATCCTCGAGTACATCCCCTACCGCAAGCGCGATGGGACGCGCGGGCGCGACGAACCCATGCACGGCTACTATGCGCAGCATGGCTATGCGGCCGTCCGAGTGGACATGCGCGGTTCGGGCGAGTCCGACGGCCATATGGCCGACGAATATCTGCAACAGGAACAGGACGACGCCCTCGAGGTCATCGCATGGATTGCGGCGCAGCCCTGGTGCACGGGTGCCGTGGGCATGCAGGGTAAGTCGTGGAGCGGCTTCAATGCGCTGCAGGTGGCCGCGCGTCGGCCGACCGCGCTCAAAGCCATCATCACCACCTTCTCCACCGATCACCGCTATACCGACGACATCCACTACATGGGCGGCTGCCTGCTCAATGACAATCTCTGGTGGGGCAGCATCATGCTCGCCTACCAAAGCCGCCCGCTCGACCCGAAAATCATCGGCTCAAGCTGGCGTGAACGATGGCTCGAGAGAATCGAGACGCTTCCCTTCTTCCCCGCGCTCTGGCTGAGGCACCAGCGCTATGACGAGTATTGGAAGCATGGTTCGGTCTGCGAGGATTTCGCGGCCATCGATTGTCCGGTACTGGCGATCGGCGGATGGTCGGACAGCCTACACCAATGCCGTTCCGCGGCTGCTCGACGGTTTGAAGGTTCCGCGTCTCGGCATCATCGGCCCTTGGGGCCATATCTATCCGCACGACGGCGTGCCGGGACCTGCCATCGGCTTCCTTCAAGAGGCCGTGCGCTGGTGGGATCACTGGCTCAAAGGCCGCGACACCGGAATCATGAACGAACCGATGCTGCGCGCCTATGTGCAAGACCCGGTGGCGCCCGAAGGCACCCGCACCTTCACGCCGGGCCGCTGGGTCGGCGAAGCCCACTACCCGTCCCCCAATATCCAGCCGCAGCGGCTATACCTACGCCCTGACGGAAATCTGGCCGAGCGTCCTCCGGCGAACGCAGGGAGTTGTCGATCCGCTCGCCGCAGAGCCACGGCAAGGCCGCGGGCGAATGGATGGGCGCCGGCTGCGCCGGTGAAAATCCGACGGATCAGCGGCTCGATGACGGCGGTGCCCTGGTGTTCGAGACGCCGCCGCTCGATCGGGAGATGTCCGTGCTGGGCGCCGCCGGGCTGCGCTTGGAAATCTCCGCCGATGCGCCGGTCGCGCAGGTCGCCGTGCGTCTATCGGATGTTGCGCCGGACGGCCGCGTGTCGCGCGTCAGTTATCAGGTGCGAAACCTCACGCATCGTGACGGCCATGAACACCCTGCCGTCCTCGAACCCGGACGCCGCTACGATGTGCACATGACCCTCAATGCCTGCGGTCACCGCTTCCTGCCGGGCCATCGCATACGGCTCGCGATCGCCACGCGCCTATTGGCCCATCATCTGGCCGGCCCCGTATCCCGGCCACGCTGACGGTCCGCACCGGCGAGAGCGTACTGGAGTTGCCGGTGCGCCAGGAACGGCGGCCCGAAGGTGGAATTCGAACCGCCGGCCCATGGTCCTCTGACCCCCATGACAAAGATCGATCCGGGGAGCGTACGGCGGTACACCGTTCAAGATCATGTCAGCGGCGAAACCACCTATGTCACGGAAGGCGTCGGCGGCGTCTTCGGCGAGGGCATCATTCGCTTTGACGAGATCGACACACAAATCGCCCATAGCCTGAAGCGCGAGCTCACGATCCGCGATGAGGATCCCTTGTCGGCCCGCTATGTGCTGACTCAATCCTATGAGATGGGCCGCGAAGGCTGGCGCACGCGGGTGCAAACCCGCGCGGAAATGCACAGCGACAGGGACAACTTCTACGTCTCCGGCACGTTGACGGCCTATGAGGACGGCAATGCGGTTGCCGAGAGGCGATGGGATGAGACCATCCCGCGCGACTTGATGTAAGACTGAACGGCCATCGGCTGTGAACGGCCGGCCTCTATGGAACGACTCCCGTGGCGCGGGCCGGAGCGGCAAGGCTCACCTGCCGCAGCGTTCCTTCATAAGCGGCTTTTCCATCCTTCAGAACGTAGACGTTCTTCACGCCGGGATTCAGCGGATTGGCTTCGTCTACGACGACCGTGACCGCTGCTCCTGCGTTTCGATCGACAGCGTAGGCCGTAAAGCTGGCCCAACGATCCGATGAAGGCCTCGGTGGCAGTGCCTTGCTCGTGACCCTGCACCTTCATGTGCGTGATCTCAGGGTGCAAGCCGGCCTGTTCGGCAATGCTGATCGTCTCCGCCATGCCGAGCCGCGAACTGAAATTCGTTTCCGGCGTGAGCCGATCGTGGTTGGGGAAGGAGGTGCGCCACGGCGCCGCCGGCTTGATCACGCTCACGACCTCGGCAACGGTGGCGTAATAGGCGGGCTTGTAATCGAGGCCCGCCGACACATTCCAGGCGCCTTTGCGCAGATTGTCCACGATCAGGGCCTGCATCCTCGCGATCTCATCGGGAGTCGCGCGCCGATCCTTTTGACCGACCACCGACTCCCATACGGAATTGAAACCCACGGCCGCGCCGACGTTGGTGGCCAGCGGACGCGACGCATAGTCCGCAAGCTGCGCGGCCACATCGGTCGAGCCGCCGCCGTCCGGGTTGACGATGGATGTCGTGACTCCTTGCACGAGCATGTTCTCCGCGGCCGGCAGCGCGTCGGGTTCAGAATGGTCATGGAAATTGATGAACCCAGGCGCGACATACAGGCCCGCAGCATCGATGTCCACCGGAGCGGAGCTGCGCGCGAAGTCCCCCACCGCCACGATGAAGCCATCCTTGATGCCGACGTCACGCCCTGCTCACCGGCCTGCAGCGGCACATCAAGAGGCGCGGCGGACGAATACTCGTCGCGGCCCCCGTCACGGCCGCCCGCCGCGCGGCGGGAATTTGGACGCTGACTGCCGGCGCCTCGACGTTGAGTGCGCCCATCGTCATCAACGCCGCAGGAGCATGGGCATCCGAGGTGGGCCGGCTGCTGGGAGCCCGAGATCTGCCATTGATCCCATTTCGGCGGACCGCGGCGACGGTGGCGCCGCCCGACGGCGTGGATGTTTCCGCGTGGCCGATGGTCGTCGATCTCGAGGAGAGCGTGTATTTCAAGCCCGACGCGGGCGTGTTCATGCTGTCGCCCGCCGATGAGACGCCGGTCGCAGCCCATGATGCCTATGCGGATGACCTCGATGTCGCCATCGCCGTCGATCGATTCGAGAGCCTCACCGATTGCCCGGTTCGGCGGGTATTGGCCCAGTGGGCCGGCCTGCGTACCATGGCGCCCGACCGGCGGCCTGTCATCGGCTTCGATCCGGATGTCGAGGGAGTGTTCTGGCTGGCAGGCCAGGGTGGCTTTGGAATACAAACGGCGCTCGGCGCCGCCGCGCTCAGCCGAAATCTCATCGGAGCCGGCGGGGGCGCGAATGCAACGCTGGCCGGTCTCGCGCCGCTCGTCTCTCCGGCGCGCTCATCGGCGCAGGCAGTGAATCGATTGTTGGAGCGAGCGACTCATGCTGAATCTTGAATCCATCACCGGCGGCACGATCCCGGCCGGAACCAAGGGGCTCCCGCCGGCCGCCGCCGGCCGGCCGCGGCGCGATCTGGGGCTGCGCGGGTACAACCTCCTTGCCGGTGACATCCCGCTCCCCGCATGCGTGCTGAGCCGCGAGGCCATATCGCACAACCGCGCGATCATGCGCGAATTCACCCAGCGCATGGGAGTGCTTCTCGCGCCGCACGGCAAGTCCACCATGGCTCCGCAGCTCTTCGCCGAGCAGCTCGATGACGGCGCGTGGGCGATGACCGCAGCAACCCCGGCCCATCTATTCGCCTACCGAAGCGTCAATGTGCCGCGGATTCTCTATGCCAATCAGCTCGTCGACCCCATCGCAATCGCCTTCGTGCTCGACGAGCTCGAGCGCGACCCCGCGTTCGAGTTCACCTGCCTCGTGGACAGCATTGCCGGAGTCGATATTCTGGCGGATGCGGTGCGCGCGCGCCGGACTGTCCGGCCGCTCGACGTCCTGATCGAGTTCGGAGTTCCCGGCGCACGCACGGGTGTTCGCCGCCAGGACCAGGCACAGTTTCTCGCGCGGCACATTGCGTCGTTGAGCTCAGTCTTAAGGCTGCGCGGTGTGGAAGCCTTCGAGGGCATTGCGAGTGTCGGAACGGACGCCGGGGTGAGAACCGTGACCGAACTTCTGGACAATGTGTCGCAGCTCGCGATGACCCTGGCCGCAGATCGCTTGTTCGGCGAATTGCCGCCCATCATTTCCGTCGGCGGATCGGCCTACTTCGGCCTGGTCGCGCAGCATTTGAAGGCGCTGCCTCTGCGCGCGCAGATCGTGCTGCGCAGCGGCTGTTATCTCACCAACGACCACGGCATGTACGCCGGCGCGCAAGCATCGGAAACGAATCGGGGGCATTTGACGCTGGCTTCGCCGCTGCAGCCCGCGATTGAAGTGTGGGCCCATGTGCAATCCCGTCCCGAGCCGCGGCTCGCCATTTTGGCCCTGGGAAAGCGCGACATTTCCCACGACATCGAAATGCCGATTCCCGTCAAATGGGTGCCACAGGGGGCACGCGACATCCAAACACTGGGATCGGAGTTTCGGATCGAGGGACTGAACGACCAACACGCCCGCCTGCTGCTGCCCGAATCGCATCCCCTGGGCGTGGGCGATCGCGTCGCGCTCGGCTGCTCGCATCCCTGCACGACCTTCGACAAATGGCGCTGCATCCTGATGGTCGATTCGGCGTACAACGTAGTGGACGTAATCGCCACGCTGTTCTAGCCCAACTCGGGCATCCGGCACCGCCGCAACGCTCGGCACGCATAAAACCTGTAAGTCTAGCAGTAGTCCGGCGACTTTCGGCATGGCCCGCGCAAATCGCCGAGGCAGCGATGGCGCTTGTGAATCGCAATGCGGTTATGGTCAAGTGCCGTCACTGGAACTGTGAACCAACGCTTCGCTGCACCTTCATGCTGGGGTCACGCAGAATTCCGGATTGTATGCCGTAAATCCTGGGGATGACTCCAACATAGGGCGAGAGCGCCAACACGCCGCGAAGGCGGCGCGGGCTTCGATGGCCCGGCACGGTCGTTTGCAACATCTCAATTAATGAAAGGGGATTTCTCGTGTTTCACCAATCCAAGACTCGATTGATATGGAGCGGCCTCCTGGCCGCGGCCATCGCCTGTACGGCGATGGCGAATGCCTCGGCGGCGGGACCGTCCAACGTGGCGCCCTGGATAAAGAACGCAACCCTGATAGGCGCCGCGCCGGCCAACCGTTCGGTGACGATTGCGGTGCATCTGTCGCTGAACAATACCGCCGGACTGAAAGCGCTGGTGGCGGAGGTCTCCTCGCCGAGCAGCCGGCAGTACGGGCGCTATCTGACGCCGGCGGAGTTCGGCCAGCGCTTCGCGCCGGAGAGCACGGGAGTCAACGCGGTCAAAGCAATGCTCGAGCACGCCGGCATGACCGACATACAGGTCGGCCCGCATGGCGTGTACGTGTCCGCGGTGGCGACCGTCGCCCAGCTGCGCAGCGACCTTCCATGTGAGCCAGAACATGTACGCCTACAAGGGCATGACCCTGCGCGCCAACAAGGAGGAGCCCACCCTTCCCGCCGCGCTGGCCGGGAAAGTCCTGTACGTCGAGGGCCTGGACGACACGACATTGCTCCGGCAACCCTTTCATCACTCGGTCACCATGGGCAACGCTCGTCGCGCCGGCCGCGACAGCCGCCGCCAACCGCAGTCACGCCTCCGCCCGTCGCCGCCGGCAACGGATCTCCCTATTGCAATCACTATTTCGGCGCCGGCGCGCTCGTGGCCAAGCTCAGCACCGCCGCGGACGTGTATGGCGCGGCCATTCCCTGGCTGGCCTGCGGCTATACGCCGCAACAAATCCAGGCCGCGTATGGCTTGAACAAAGTGACGAAATACAACGGCAAGGGCGTTACCGTCGCCATCGTCGACGCCTACGCCTCTCCGACCCTGATGGCCGACGCCAATCGCTATGCCGCGAATCACGACCTGCCGAAGCTGAAAACCGGCGTCAACTTCTCGCAGATCATTCCGCTCGGCATCTACGACGTATCTCCGACCGAAGCCTGCGGCCCCTACGGCTGGTGGGAAGAGCAGTCGCTCGATATGGCCGCCGTGCACGGCGCGCGCGCCGGGCGCCAACATCGTCTTCGTCGGCTCGCGGGACTGCAACACTTCGCTCGACATCGCCTTCTTCAACACGCTCTACAACCATGTTGCCGACGTCGTCACCGACAGCTGGGGCAATAACGGCGAATCGATCGCGCCCGGATCGCAGGCCATGTACGACCAGGCCGCCATGGCCGGGGCCGCGCAGGGCATGACGGTGCTCTTCAGTTCCGGAGACGATGGCGACTTGGCCGCGCCGAACGGAGTCGCGTCGGGATCCTGGCCCGCCACCAGCGCCTGGGTCACGGGGGTCGGCGGCACCTCGCTCAAGATCATGGACGCGAGCGGAGCGAAATCCGAATCCGGCTGGGGCACCTATCGTGCCTTCCTGGCGGACGTTACGGTGAACAGTGCGACCTCCGTCACGACCTCCGGCGTCACGACGACCACCGCCTTCGGCGAGACCTTCGACGATTATGTGTTCTATGCAGGCTCGGGCGGCGGCATCAGTCTGCTCGAATCGCAGCCCTCCTATCAGGCGGCCGCGGTGCCCGCGGTGCTGGCCACCTCGCTCAACCTCGCAAGCGGCTTCACCGAGACGCTTCCTTCGCCGCAGCGCGTGAGCCCCGACGTGGCCATGGTGGCCGATCCCTACACCGGCTACCTGTTCGGCGAGACCTTCACGATTGCCGGCAATGCGATCGCCGATGCCGGCTGCACGCCCATCTCGAAGACCGAAGAGTACTGCGAAGGTTCGATCGGCGGGACCAGCCTCGCCTCTCCGTTGATGGCCGGCGTGATCGCGGTCATGAACCAGAAGCGCAATGCCACCGGCGAGCCGCTGGTGGGATTCGCGAATCCGCTGCTCTACAGCGTAGGCAGCCGCGGCAATGGCGTCGAGCTCACGACGGCCGCGCTCAATCAGATTGTCGCTCCGGCGGAACCCGAGTCGGTGCTGCGCGGCTATGCGGTCAATTTGAATGAGGCCCGGGTAGTCACCATCAACTCGGTGCCCTTCTTGATTACCACGGCTCCGTATGCTCTGCAGGTCTGCGGGATTGCGATCTGCGAGGGAGTGAACGATGTGTTCAACTACACCTCACTGTCGTCGGCAAGCACTCCCGCCGACCCCGGCGGGGTATAACGATGTGACGGGACTGGGCGTGCCCTACGTGCCCAAGCTCATTAACGAAGAGTAAACGCCGCTTCCTACTCGGCATGGGCGTCCCGCGCAAGCGGGACGCCCTTTTCTTGAGAGCGGCAGCCGCGCAAATCGTGGCGGCACCGCAGCACAGCAACTATGATCGGGCGGTATGAAAATACCGGATCGGCGTTACTTGGCTTGGGTCGTTGGATTGGCGGCCTGCGCCGCGCTGCCGCTGTTCGCCGGTTTCACCAAGCTGAGCTGGGAGTTGGCCGAACTCCTGGGTCTTGCAGGAGCGCTCGCCTGCATCGCCCTGAGCGGCTGTCCCGTGCGGCCGCGAGAATCCACGCCGCCCGCGCTGCTCACACTCGACCGCCACGAAGCGCTGGGCTGGATCGCCCTGGGAGCCGCGGCGCTGCATGTTATTTTCTCGCTCGCCTCCGACCATACCGTCGTCGAGTATTTGCTGCCGACCTCGCCGCTTTACCAGCTGGCGGGCATCGCCGGCTTCGTCTTGCTCCTGGCTCTCGTCGCGACCTCCCTTGCGGGACCCCGCCGCCGTCTCTGGCGCAGCCACCGCAACTTCCAGGCCACGCACATCATCCTCGGCTGCCTGCTGATCGTGCTGCTCGGCGTGCACGTGGTCACGGCCGGCCGCTACACCGGAGGCTACGCTCGCCGCCTCGTGTTCGTCGCCGTGGCCGCCGGCGGTATGGCCATGCTGTTGAGGAGCAGGCGCCGCTCGGGCACGGCGGCCCACGAGGCGACTGTCGCGCGCCGGTTCGTGTTCGGCCGCCATTCCACGCTCATCGTCGCTGTCATCGCCGCGGCGGCGCTTGCGCTCGTTCCGCTCATCGCGGGCCGCGCCGGCGCCGAGCTGCGCGAACCTCTGCTGAGCCGCGCCGAGGCGCTGCCGTTGAACTTCGATCATGGCAAGCACACGGCCGTCAACTGTCTGGCATGCCACCACAACTATGCGGATGGCCGCGGATTCGATAGCTGCATCCATTGCCATCGCAGCGGCCGCGCCGATCTGAAGCTCGGAGTGGAGGCGCGATTCCACGCCTTTTGCCTCGACTGCCACCGCCATCCCGCGCCGGCGCTGAAGGGCCATGGCCCGGTCTCCGGCTGCGAGACCTGTCATCAGCCCGGCATGGGCTCCACCGATGGGTCGCATCCTCCGTGACTCCCGCGGCTTGCCGCGCGCAGAGTGCCGCATGAGAAGTCAGCAATTTGGGTCAGGTCTTCAGCCTCGGCGTACTTGCGCTCGAGTTCATCGAGCTTGCGGGCGAGCGCGGTGTTCGAGGCAAGCAGTTCGCGCAGCCGTACGAAGGCGGGCACGCCGTAGAGGATGGCGAGATCGGCATCGAGGATGATCCGCTGGCGACGCAGGATGAGAATCGTGCGGCCGATCTCCTCGACCGGCGCGAAGGTCTTGGACGTGGCCATCGATATTACCGGCTGGCTTGGCTCAACATGCCGTCGACGTGTGCCTGCTGTAGAACGATATCGAGCATCCCATAGGTGAGGGTTGGATAGAAGTCGGAAACTTAATTGATTTATGCATATTGGCGGCAACCCTCTTCGCCACATAGATCCGCTCGGTACTCAAGTCGGGCTGCCGGGAAGTAGGCTCGCGCCTCCGGTGATACTCTGGAATCGCGGTTTCGGGCGGGTACTTTACGTGAACGATGTTGAAGGAGCACGCTAGCGTCCCATGGGAACTGCAAAAGCAAAATCCAAAACCACCCGCGCCCGCCGATCGGCAACGGCCGTGCGCGCACCCGCAAAGAAGCGTACACGCGGCAAGCTGGCGCCGGGCGGCAGCGCGCGCGGCTTGGATGCCGCCGAAGTGGCCATCGCCATGGACAGCGCGGAGATCGCGGACGTGGTCGCGCTGGTGCGAAGCGCCGGCGGCGCGCCCATCGGGGCTTATCGCGATCCCTTGGGCGGCCGGCCTCTGGTGCTGGCCTCACTGCCGCTCGGCGCCGTGCAGCCGACCCCCTTTCAACGCGATCTATCGCCCACGCACGCCAAGCGGCTGGCGCAGAAAATCGACGAGACCGCGGCTTTTTTGGACCCTTTGATCGTGGTGCGCGGCGAGGACGGCCGATTGTGGACGCCGAACGGCCGCCACCGGTTGGCCGCCGGCAAGGTTCTTGGGCTGAAGCAGATCACGGTGCTGATCTCGCCGGACGAGACGCTGGCCTATCGCATCCTCGCTCTCAACACCGAAAAAGCGCACAACTTGCGCGATCGCAGCCTGGAAGTGATTCGCATGGCCCGCAGCCTCGCCAAGCGGCACACCGCTTCCAAGGAGGCGCAATACGCCGCGGAGTTCGAATCCGCGGAACTGCTGACCCTCGGCATCGTGTATGAAAAGTCCTCGCGCTTTGCCGGCGGTGCCTACAGCTCCTTCCTGAAGAAGGTGGACCGCTTCAGCGAACGCACTCTGGCCGCGAGCCTGCGCGAACGCGAAGGCTTTGCGTCCCGACTGCTGGACATCGACGCGCAAACCAAACGCATCATCGCCACATTGCAGACGCGCGGTTTCAAGTCGCCCTACCTGCGCAACTACGTCGTGGCCCGCATCAATCCGGTACGCTTCCACAAGACCAAGAAAGGCGACACCCAACCGCCCATGCCCCTGGCGCAGGCGCTGACCCGCATGGCGGCCGCCGCCAAGAATTTCAAGCTCGATTCAGTGTCGAATGCGGACCTGGCATGGGTCGCGGTCGGCGCCGGTGCGACGGAGTAGCGGCGGCGGAACAACAACGGAGCAAATCAATGATCGAGCGGCATGCGGAAATCAGCACCAAGGACGGCCGGATGAATACCTTCATTTGCCATCCCGAACGCTCGGGACCTCATCCCGTGATCCTCTTCTTCATGGACGCGCCGGGTATCCGCGAGGAACTGCGGGATATGGTGCGCCGGTTGGCCACAGTGGGTTACTACGTCATGCTTCCGAATCTCTATTACCGCTCCAATGTCGAAGAGGTCGGGTCCTACATCGGCGAAGCCCAGATGGCCACCCGCCAGAAAGCGCTGGCACTCATGGCAACCATCAACATCCCCCTGGTCATGGACGACACCGACGCGCTGATCGCCTTCGCCGCCACAGACCCTGCGGCGTCCCGGGGACCGATGGGATGCGTGGGATACTGCATGAGCGGCCGCTACGCCATCAACGCGGCGGTGCGCCATCCCGACCGGGTTCGCGCCGCCGCCTCGATTTACGGCGTTGCCCTGGTGACCGACCAACCGGACAGTCCCCACCTGGCCATGCAACGCACCGACGCCCGCCTCTATTTCGGTTGTGCCGAGACCGATCAGTACGCGCCGAAGGAGACGATCGATGCGCTGCAAGCGGAACTCGAGCGCAAGGGCGGTAACGCCGAAGTGGAGATTTATCCCGGCACTCATCACGGCTTCGCGTTTCCGCAGCGGCCTGTGTACGACAAACCGGCGGCAGAGCGGCACTGGGAGCGCCTTTTCGCGCTGTTTGGCACAGCACTGGCCTTCAATGCGAGAACTCCTACTTGATGACCGCACACGATAAGCCGCCTAGTTGGGCTGACTATGAACGAGTGGGCCTGCGCGTCGGCACCATACGCAAAGTGGAACCGTTCCCCGAAGCGCGCAATCCGGCTTTCAAGTTATGGATCGACTTGGGGCCCCTCGGCATCAAGCAGTCCAGCGCCCAACTGACCGCCCTCTATACCGCGGAATCCTTGGTCGGACGCCAAGTGATCTGTGCCACTGGCTTGGGATCCAAGAGAATCGCGGGTTTCAAGTCTGAAGTATTGACGACAGGTTTTTACCGCAATGACGGTGCCGTCGTGCTCGCTTCCGTTGACCAACAGGTCGCGGACGGCACTCCCTTGGCGTAGGGCAGCCGCAGGAATTTCCAAAAAAAATAAGGACTCACTGATGAAACTGATGGCGCTTTTGCTCACCACCTCGCTCACCACCTCGCTCGCAGCCTCGGTCACCGCCCCGGTCACCGCCTCGGCCGCCGTGTCCGCGAAGGCGTCCTCTCCCGCCGCCGCGCCTGCGGTGTCCTCGCCTCCCGTGCATACCTTCGCATCGCTCGTGATCTCGCCGGCCGGCGACCGCGTCGCGAGCGTCGAGAACCTTCAGTCCCTGACGAGCGCCGAGCAACTCCACGGTCCGGTCATTACCCGCGCAACGCGCGACGGACATGTGCTGGCATCCTTGGATCCCTGTGCAACCTGTAGTTACAGCGGCCTCGCATGGTCCGCGGACGGCCGTGCACTGGCGTTTCTCGCCGCCGATGCCGCGGCCGGCACGGTTCGTATCCTGCTGGCCCGCGACGGTGGCGTGAAGACACTGGCGAGCTTGCAAGGCGTGGCCAACACGCCGCGCTTTTCGCCGGATGGGCGCACGCTTGCGTTGCTGGCGACGGTGGCCGCGAAGAAGAAGATCGGCGCGCTGGAGGCCGGCGCACCGCAGGTGGGCGATATCGGCGCCGCGCCGGATGAGCAGCGCATTGCCGTCGTGCCCGTCGACGGCGGCGATCTGTCCCTCATCACCCCCGACGACACCTTCATCTATGAGTACGACTGGACCCCCGACGGCAAGGGCTTCGTCACGACCGCCGCCAAGGGTGACGGCGATGACAACTGGTGGATCGCCGAACTCGATGCCTTCGATCTCGCCACGGGCAAGGCGCGGCAGATCGTGGCGCCGCACTATGAGAAATACCAGCTGTGCATGCCGCGCATGTCGCCGGACGGCCAGAGCGTGGTGTTCGTGGGCGGCATCATGAGCGATTTCGGGCCTCTGGGAGGCGAAATCTACGAGGTGCCATTCGCCGGGGGCACACCCGTGAGCCTGACCCCCGGCTATCGCGGCTCCTTCAACGCGATGCTCTGGCGCGGCAAGCAACTCTATGCGACGGCGATGATCGTCGATCGGGCCGGCTTGGTCCTGGTCGATCCCGGCAAGCGCCGGACGCGAACCCTGTGGAGCGACTCGGTAACCGCGATCTCCGCGGAGGGTGATGTGTCCTTGAGCGCGGATGGCCGAACGGGCGCGGCGGTGGTCGAGGACTTCGGGCATGCACCGCGCATCATCGCGGGCCCAATCGCTAAAATGACGGCGATCACCCATGACAACGACGCGCTGAGCGTCGATCTCGACGTCCACAGCGTGCAATGGAAGAGCGAGGGCTTCGATGTGCAGGGGTGGCTCATCGGCCCGCGCGATCGCCCGGCCGGCAAGCGCTATCCGATGATCGTGCATGTGCATGGCGGCCCCAGCGCCGGGGTGCTGCCGCTGTTCGGCACCGACTATTCACTCTATACGACGGTGCACGAATGGGTGGCGCATGGCTACTACGTCTTCATGCCCAATCCGCGCGGCAGCTTCGGGCAGGGGGATGCCTTTGCACGCGCCAATATCCGCGACTTCGGCGGCGGCGATTTCCGCGACATCATGAGCGGCGTGGACGCCGCTGAAAAAATCGCCCCCATCGACGATCACCGGCTGGGAATCCACGGCCACAGCTACGGCGGCTTCATGGTGATGTGGGCGGTCACGCAAACGCACCGCTTCCGCACCGCGATTGCAGGCGCCGGACTCTCGGACTGGATCAGCTACTATGGCCTGAATGGCATCGACACGTGGATGCTGCCCTTCTTCGGCGCATCCATGTATGACGATCCCGCCATTTACCGGGCGATGTCGCCGCTCGAATCGATCAAGCGCGTGCGCACTCCCACGCTGATGTACACCGGTGAATTCGACGTCGAGGTTCCGGCCGAGCAATCGTTCGAGTTCTGGCACGCACTGCGCGACCTGGGCGTGCCGACTGACTTGCATGTCTACGCCGGCGAAGGTCACTTGATCCAACAGTCGGCGCACATCGTGGATCTGCGGCGGCGCCTGCCGGAGTGGTTCGATCACTATCTGACGCCCTGAGCGATGGGACCGGTGGCGGGCTGCGGGCCTGTGGATTGCACGAGAAGTGCACAGCAGCACACGGTTGGCGCACCAGGGCGACGCGCGGCGAATGTTGTTTACAGCGAGACGATTTAACTGCTAAAACAGTGCCGGCCGGAATAAATTACAAAGTCTCGGGGATGATAAAATGAAATGCACACAGCGCAAGCCACTCCTGCTATTGATGGCCTTGGCCGCCGCGGGGGCCGCCTCGGCCGACCCCGCCGCCGGCGTTTCGGCGGACCGCAGCGTCAATCGAAACGATGAACTCGAGGAAATCGTGGTCACGGCCGAGAAGCGCGCATCGACGGTCCAGGAAACGCCCATCAGCATGACCGCGATGTCCGGGGACCTCATGCAGCAGGTCGGCATTTCCAATATCAACGGAGTCATCCAAGCGGTTCCCGGCATTTCCATGCGCACCGCGGGACCCGGGCAGACCGAGTTGGAAATGCGGGGCCTGTCCTCCTCGGGCGGCTCATCGCCGACGGTGGGGTTCTATTTGGATGACTATCCGCTGACTCCGCCGGCCGCGGCCCTGAACGGCAAAGTGGTCATCGACCCGGACCTGTTCGATCTGAACCGCGTCGAGGTGTTGCGCGGGCCGCAGGGAACCCTTTACGGCTCCGGCTCCATGGGCGGCACGGTCAAACTCGTCACCAACGCGCCGAAGATGAATGATCTCGAGGGAGCGGTCGATGCCACCGGCGCGAGCCAGAGCGGCGGCGGCTTCAATCGCGGCGGCAGTCTGATGCTGAACGTTCCGCTGATCGATGACCGCCTCGCCATGCGCGTGGTTCTCACCGACAAATACACCGACGGCTGGATTACCCGATACGTTCTCGGCGACAATTTTCCCTTTCCGACCGGTCCCTGTCCGGGGTGGGCCGCCTGCACACGCGGCAATGTAGCGGCGGCGACGCCGACGGCCGTCGTGCCGCGGATCAACTGGGAGCGCCTGCAAGGCGGCCGCGTGGGATTCCTGCTACAGCCCGCGGATGGGTTGAAAATCGACGCCACGGCCCTGTACCAGAAAATCACCGCGGGCGGCTACAACGAGTACGACTTGCCGCCGGGAGACCCCACCGCGCATTACCAACCGTTCAACAACGATGAGCCCATTTTCGATGAATTCCGCCTCTATGGGTTGACCATCACCTATGACATGAGCTTTGCGCAGCTCACCTCCGCGACCGCGTATTATTCGCGTGAGGAAAGCCAGACCTCGGACGTCTCCGAGGCACTGTACAGCGTCGTCGGGCTGTTCGGCGTGAGCATCCCCCAGTTCTATCAGATTCCCTTCAACGAAACCGATACGACCCGGCAATTCAGCGAGGAAATTCGCCTGGCCTCCACCGGCAACGGCCCGTTGCAATGGATCGGGGGCCTGTTCTTCAGCAACTTCGAATCCATCTTTTCGGAGTACAACGCCTCGGTGCCCCTGGCATTCATTGGGGCGGGCGGAGCGGCGGCGAATCCGGACGGCATCATCTACCAGGCGCATAATCCCTACCACCTGAAGCAATATGCGGCCTTCGGCGAGGGCACCTACGCGCTCACCGACACCCTCAAATTGACGGCCGGCGTGCGCTATTACAAGTTCGACAGTCGCGCCGATGAAGAAACATCGGGCTTTGCCACCGACTCGGGCAACGCGGCAGCCACGTACAATTCATTCACGCAATCGAACAGCGGCGCAAATCCCAAGGTCACGCTGTCCTATGAACCGGATCACGACCTGACCGTCTATGGAACCATCGCGCGCGGTTTCAGGCCCGGCGGCATCAATCAACAGATACCCAGCAGCATCTGCACGATCAGCCCGGAAACCTACGGCCCGGACAGCACCTGGAACTACGAGGTGGGCGAGAAGGCCAGGATGCTCGACAGCCGCCTGATCCTCAATGCCGATGTTTACTACATCAAATGGAATCAGGTGCAACAGATCGTGAATCAGACCTGCGGATATCCGCTGACCGTGAACGCGGGCAACGCGGCCTCCTATGGGCCTGAAATCGAGCTGTCGGCGCTGTTGACGCCGGAGTGGACTCTGACGTTCAGCGGCACCTACACGCATTCGACCCTGACTTCGGTGAACTCGGCGGTCACAGCCGTCGACCCGTCCTTGGCCGACGGCTTGCCCATCCTCAATGTTCCGAAATACACCGAGACCACCTCGTTGACCTACATGACGCCGGTTTCCCCCAGCTACAAATTCATGGCAAGGGTGAACAATTCCTATGTGGGTGAATCGACGGACATCGAGTATACCTACGCCACCCTTCCCGCCTACGATCTGATCGGACTGCGCTTCGGCTTGGTCGGCGACAAGTTGTCCGGGTATTTGTTCTCCGACAACCTGACCGACAAGCACGCGGAACTCGGGATCAACACCACAGGCTTCTCCTGGACGATTCCGTCGCTGGAGCGGGTGGTGACGAATCAGCCGAGAACCATCGGCGTCGATGTCCAATATAAATTTTGATATGGCCCCCTGGTGCGAACCGGCGCGAGGGGGCTTCTCTCGAGGCCGCGCTGACGCATCGACGATGGTCATTCTTGCCAGCGCAGCCGCCAAATCGCGATCGCGCCGCTGACGATCGCCGTCCCGCTGAGCACGAATAGGGGCACAAGCGCCGCGCGAGGGGGCGCCAGCCCCACGCATTGCTTGAGCACCCTTTGTCCGACAGACATCCTGATGTAGCAAAGACGATATATAAGGGGTATCCACCGCGTAATCGCGGGCTCGCTGCGCCAACCGGCTCGGCGCCGAACTCACCGCCAGGAGGACAAACCCGATGTCCAGTCAATCAGCCGGTGCGCCCACCGATCGGCTCTCGTCCATCAATCACATCGTCGTGCTCATGCTCGAGAATCGATCCTTCGATCACATGCTGGGATACCTCTACGCGGACAGCGGAAACGTGTCCGCGGCGGGACAAGCTTTCGACGGACTGACGGGGACGGAATCCAATCCCAATGCCAAAGGGGCTGCGGTCCCGGTGTTCAAGATCGACCCGTCCGACAAGTATGCCTATTTCATGCCGGGCGCCGACCCCGGCGAAGGATATAGCGCCACCAACAACCAGCTCTTCGGCACGGCCACCGCGCCCGATCCGGCGGTTGCGTCCAATAGCGGCTTCGTCACCGACTTCGCCTACACCCTCGCATGGCAGGCCAAGGACCCGAGTTGGTCCATTCTGCCGGGGACCGTCGCGTCCAATATCATGGGCATGTTCACTCCGCAGATGCTGCCCGTGTTATCCGGCCTCGCACGGGGATTTGCGGTGTGCGACCAGTGGTTCTCCTCAGCGCCCACCGAAACCCTGCCCAATCGGGCATTCGTCTGCGCCGCCACCTCGCAGGGGCACATGGACGATACCACCAAGACCTTCACCAGCCCGACCATCTTCGGACTGCTGTCGGCGCAGAATCTGCCCTGGGCCATCTATGGCTACGACGCCCAACCGCTCACGCGGCTCGATTTCCCCGACATCGCCCACGCGCCGGCAGAGCATTTCGGCGAGTTCGCGGACTTTCAAAAAGCGGCCGCCGCGGGAACCCTCGGTGCCTATACATTTCTGGAGCCCTCGTGGGAGAGCACCGGCAATAGCCAGCACCCCAATTACAATGTGGCCCTGGGCGAACAATTGATTCACGATGTGTACTACGCCCTGCGCAACGGCCCCGCGTGGAATGAAACCCTGCTCATCATCACCTACGATGAGCACGGCGGCTGCTACGATCATGTTCCACCGCCCGCAGGCGCCGTGCCGCCGGATAATTCGGCGGGCGAATATGGCTTCGACTTCAAGCGCTTCGGGGTCCGCGTTCCCACCGTCCTCGTCTCGCCGCTGATCGCCGCCGGCTCGGTTTTCCGCGTAGCGCCGGGAACCATGCCCCTGGATCACACCTCCATACTCAAGACCATCGAGCGGCGCTGGCAACTCGATGCGCTGACGGCACGCGACGCGGCGGCGCAGGACGTCGGCGCCGTGCTGACGCTCGCGACCGCGCGCACCGACGATCCCTTGCTGGGGGTGGTCGTGCCGACGGCGAAACTGCCCGCCTCCATTGCGAGCCGGCCGTCGCACTTGCAAGAGATCCAAGCCCAACTAGCGTCGCAATTGCTGGTCCCGGATCGAGCGGGCCATGCTCATCCAGAACTGCCTCAATTGCGGACGAATAAAGACTACCGCGGGTATATACAGCAACGCATGGCCGCGTGGCTGCGCAGCCGTTCGTGAACACTCAGTATTTTCCGATTAGCGGATATTGCGAGAGGACCATAAAAAGACTATATTAAGTCTTGCAATCATTTGGAGCTACCGTGCGCTACTCGACCCAAATAAGGCCTATCAGCTACTTCAAAGCGAATGCCGCCGAGGTCCTACAGGTGCTGGAGGAACAGCGCAAGCCCATAATCATCACGCAAAATGGCGAAGCCAAGGCAGTCATTCAGGACGTTGCCTCTTACGAGGAAACCCAGGAGACGCTCGCGCTACTTAAGATTCTTGCGCTCGGCAGCCAACAGGTTGAACGCGGGGAGATCACGCCGATCGGGGAGGTGGCGAGTCGCCTGCGCTCCAAGGCTACCAGCCCCTGATGTCCTACGGGGTTTCGCTGACGAAGGATGCTGAGCGCGACCTGGAAGAGATCTACCTTTATATCGCTGAGCACGATTCCCGCGGGAGCGCTGACCACGTCCTCGAGCGGCTCGTCCAGGCGACTGATGCGCTCAGAACGTCTCCTGACCGCGGTTCTTACGTGAACGAGTTGCGCTCTCTTGGTATCTCGGAATACCGACAAATCTTCTTTAAACCCTACCGGCTAATCTACAGGGTGCACGCGAAACAGGTTGTCGTCTACATTGTTGCCGATGGTCGCCGAGACATGGAGTCGTTGCTGGCGCGCAGATTATTGGGCGCTTGACGACGCGCGTAATCGTGCATTGAAGCCACGCGCCGGACGCCGACGCCTATCCGCCGCTCAGTTTTTCGTAGCCCAGTTTTCTGCCGGGGCCACCCTTGCTGGGTCCGTATATGGCCAGCAGACGGGCATACTTTGGCGCCCAGTACTTCCCCACTACCCCGGCGGGCACCCGCACGACGTCGCCCGCCTGCGCCTCGACGGTGACGCCGCCGCATTCTACGAACAGCTGGCCTTCTATCACGAAGTTGTACTCGCTGTGCGGATGCTCATCGGTCCACGATTCGGCCGTCAGTTCCCATTCAAACAGCGCCGGCTCGGACCAACCGCCTTGCGCCGGGGGCACGATGACCCGGCATTTCGGATTGTCGTGCCCGCTCGAGTCGGTTCGCGGATATTTCGTCGGCGCGTTCGCAGCATCGGCCATCGCCTTGCACTCCTGTTTGTCTCGGGACCCCGATTATATGGGGTATTCAGCTGCACCCGTCTTAAGCGACAATGGGCGACATAGAAGAGCCTTGGGGGGGTCCATTGACATACGCTGCCATCGTCGGCTGGGGCAAGTGCCTGCCGCCGTCAATCCTGACGAATCGCGACCTCGCCACCTTCCTGCCCACGGACGATGAGTGGATCACCACGCGCACCGGCATGAAGGAGAGGCGCATCTCTCATGTGCCCGGCATCGAGCTGGCCATCACCGCCGCGCGCCGCGCCATCGCCTGCGCCGGCATGTCCGGCCAGGACATCGAACTGGTCATCTACGGCAGCTGCAGCAACGATGAAACGGTGCCCAACAGCGCCTCCGGAGTGCAGCAGCGCATCGGCGCGGCTCGAGCGGCGTCATTCGACGTCAACACCGCCTGCACCAGCTTCATGTACGGGCTGTCGATCGGCTCGTCGATGATCAAGAGCGGCATCGTCAAGAACGCGCTGGTGATCGGTGTCGAGCTGATCTCGCAGTACATGGACTGGGACAATCGCAATGTGGCGGTGCTGTTCGGCGACGGCGCCGCGGCGATGGTGCTGCAGGCCTCGGAGCAGGAGACCGGGGTGATCGCCGAAAAGCTGCAATGCTACGCGGATGCGCGGCACATCCTGCGGGTGCGCGGCATGGGCACCATGTACGCCAATCTGGGCGTGCCGTTCGGGCAGACCCACTGGGACTTCGACGGCCAGGAAATCTTCCGCAAAGCCGTGCAGGGCATGAGCGAGGCGAGCCTCGACGTCATGCGCCGCGCCCACGTCACCATGGACGATATCGCGCTCGTCGTGCCTCATCAGGCCAATTTGCGCATCATCGACGCCGTCGCCAAGCGCGCCGGCGCAGGCCCGGACAAGGTGTATCTGACGGTGCAGAAGTACGGCAATATGAGCTCGGCCACGGCGCCGGTCGCGCTGGTGGAAGCCGTGGAAGAAGGCCGCGTGCCTCCCGAGGGCCTGGTGCTGATGCCGGCATTCGGCGGCGGCCTGACCCTGTCCGCGCACTTGATTCGCTGGGGCCGGCGCCTGACGCCGCTGCTGCCCTGCGATGCGGAGCTGCCGCCCAGCCCCAAAACCGCGCTCGAGATCGTGAACGAGATCCGCGCGCAGAAGAAGCTGGGCGAAGCTCAAGCCGCCTGCTTCAAGACGCTGAGCTTTCCTGAAAATCGCCAGGAGCCTGTCTGACAGGCTCAGTGCATGAACGGCTGGCGCTCGACCTCGAGCGCTTCGGGATTGCGCCCCTGGGCGCGCAGCGCATCGGCCAGCAAGCGGCCGGCTTGAGCCTGCGTGCCGCGATCGCCGCTGGCCAGCGCCAGCGCCTTGCGCCCGCAGCCCTCCGCCTGATGCGCATCGCCTTCCGCGATCCGCAGCCGCCCGAGTTCGATCCACAGTAGCGGATTGTTCGGCTCGATGCGCAAGGCGCGGTCGAGAGTCGCCGAGGCGCCGTCGAGATCGCCGTGCGACATTTGCGTCCGGGCCTGCGTCACCAGCGAATGAGTCGCGGCGGACAGGTGATTCTCGCGCGACGGCGCCGGCGGAGCGGGTTGCGCCGGCGCCGCCGGCGGCGCCGGATTGGATGAAGCCGGTCCCGACGAAGGTGCTCCCGGGGACTGCGCTCGCGAGGACGGCGGTGGCGCAGGCGGCGCATTCGACGGCGACGGGCGTGGCGACAGCAGCGAACAGCCGCCGAGCAGCGCCGCAGCGGTGAGCGCGGCGGCGAGCGCGGCGGCGAGCGCGCCTAGTGAACGATGTTCTTGAGCCATGTCTTGATTTTCTCACCCGTCGTGATGGTTGGCGAGGCGACCGTGGCCGCGGAGCCGCAGCCGGGTTTCACGGGCAATACCGTGCCCGTGGGCACCGAGACCAGAACCGCATCGGCGCTGCAGGCCGGCGTGGTCTGCAGGCCGTCCAGGTATCCGATCCAGCGGTCCTCCACCTGCTCCGGCGGAACCGGCTGAAACGAAGCAGACTTGAGCCTCGCCAGGGTGTCCGCCCACACCGGCAGCGCACCGGCGGCGCCCGTGAGGCCGGTCGCCCGGTTGTCGTCATAGCCCACCCAGGCGACCGCCACATAGCTGCCCGTGAATCCCGCAAACCAGCTGTCCCGAGTATCGGAGGAGGTGCCGGTCTTGCCGGCGATGACGATGCCCGGCAGGCGGGCCGCCGCGCCCCGGGCGGTGCCGCGCGTCGTCACCAGCGTCAGCATGCGGTCGAGCTGGTAGACGGCGGCGGCCGGCGCGGCTTCCTCGACCTGGAGCTTGAAAGTCTTGAGCGGCTTGCCATGCTCATCGAGTACGGCGCGCACCGCGCGCAATCGAGCGCGAAAGCCGCCGTTCGCCAGCGAGGTGTAGACCTCCACCACCTCGAGCGGCGTCATCTCGACGGTTCCCAGCAGAAACGAGGGATTGAGCGTCGGCGGCGTGGCGAGCCCCAGCCGCTGCAAAGTGTCGGCCACCTTCGGCAGGCCGAGATCGAGCCCGAGCCGCACCGTCGCGAGGTTCATGGATTCGGCCAGCGCACGCGCCATCGGCACCCGGCCGTAAATCTCGCGCTCGAAATTCTGCGGCGCCCAGACACTGCCGTCGCCGAGTTTGAGTTCTATCGGCGCGTCCTCGATGATGGTGGCCGCGTTGTAGCGTCCGGTCTCGATGGCGGTCAGGTACACCGCGGGCTTCACCAGCGAACCGATCGGCCGGCGCGCATCGAGCGCGCGGTTGAATCCGTCGCTGCCCATGTCGCGGCCGCCGACCACCGCCACCACATCGCCGCTGTTCGGTTCGGCGACGATGACCGCGCCTTCGATGGGGTCGCCGTGCGCGTGGCTCATGGCATCGAGGCGTTTGAGATTCAGCGTCAATGCGCGCTCCGCGGCCGCCTGCGCGCGCAGATCGAGGCTGGTGTACACGGACAAGCCCGCGGCGGCGAGATCCGCATCGGCGTAGTCGCGCTTCAAGTGGCGCCGCACCAGATCGAGATAGGCCGGCACATAGCTGCCGCCGGGCGGCCGCAGGCCGAGCGGGGCCGCGAGCGCACGTTTCGCCGCGTCGGCGTCGATCAGGTGCGCCTCGGCGAATTCCTGCAGCACCAGATTGCGCCGCGTGCGCGCGCGGTCGGGGTGCTTGCGCGGATCATAATAAGAGGGGCCCTTGACCAGGCCGATCAGCATCGCCAGCTCACCCACGTCCAGCTCATCGAGGGGCTTGGCGAAGTAATACTGGCTGCCGAGGCCGAAGCCATGGATGGCGCGCGAACCATCCTGGCCGAGATACACCTCGTTGAGGTAGGCCACGAGGATTTCTTCCTTGGAGAAATGCGCCTCGAGCCGCAATGCCATCAGCGCTTCGGTCGCCTTGCGGCTGAAACTTTGCTCGTCCGACAGAAAGTAATTTTTGACCAGCTGTTGCGTGAGCGTGCTGCCGCCCTGCACCACGCGGCGAGCCCGCAAGTTGGCCCACAGGGCGCGCACGATGCCCAGCGCATCGACGCCGTGATGCTCGTCGAAGCGCCGGTCCTCGATCAGTTTGATCCCCGCGCGCAACAACGGCGGCACGTCGGCGGGCGAGAGGACCAGCCGGTCTTCGCCGTGGATGGGGAATACGCTGCCGATCACCGGGCGGATCGAGGCGGAACACCGGCAGCTCCGCGCCATCGCCCTGCCTCAAAGCCGTGATCGAATTCGAGTCCGCGCTGATCGAGACCTGCTGGGGTTCGCGCTGCTCGTCGATGAAGCGCACGCGGCGCGTATGCAGATCGAAGGAGCCGCCGTGCCGTCGATACAATCCGGGGCCCGACGCAGGATCGCCCGGACGGTAATGCAGGCGGCGCAGCTCTTCCTCGAGATCGTTCGCCGAGACCTGCGCACCCACGTACAGATCGAGCGGCGCCGCGTAGACGCGCGCCGGCACGGACCAGTGCCGGCCCTGGAATTCCCGGGTGACGACGCCGTCGAGGTGCGCGATCCAGATGGCGGCGGCGATCCCGAGCACGGCGCACACCGCGAGCAGCGCCGCCCCCCAGCGCAGGAGTTTGGAACGTGCCGCGCGGGATTTAGCCAAAATGGACGGTCGGCGCCTTGAGTTCGGCTGGACGCGACAATTCCTGCGGGGCTACGAAGATGGGTTCCACGATAGGGACGGTAGTTTGACGATGTGTGGCACTGTGTCAACACCGCATCGCCGCGGCCCGTCTTAACTTACGATACTGACTTAGGATATTAACTTATTCGTTAGGCGCTCATGTCGGGGCACAAGGCCGATATAATTTCGCCATACCTTCGATGAGCAAAGGCAGCTTTTCTATGCGGTTCAAGCACTTCGTGACGCCGTTGTCGCGTCTCTTTCGTTCCGCGCCCCCGCTGCCGCCCACGGCGCAAGACCCGGCCGCGATGCTCGATTCGGGATCGCCCGAGCTGATCACCGCCACGGCATTGGGCGACGGTGAGGCAACCCTGCGCGCGGCGGCGGTACGCAAACTTCCCGATGGGGAGGCTTTGAGGACGCTGGCCGGCTTGCGCGTTGCCGCTTCCGCTGCCCCGCCCTCGAGCCTCGAACGGATCGCGCGGGAGCGCATGGCGCAGCTCCTCGACGCGGGGACAGTCGACTTCGCCGGGCTTTGCACTGCGGCAGGCGACCCCTCTGCACTGCTGGCCGTCGCCGGATTGAGCGGCAATCCGGATCATCTGCCCCAGGCGCTGGCCTTGATCGATGACCCCAAACGGGTGGCGGCGCTGGTCATCGAGGGCTCGTCCAGCCGCATACGGCAAGTCGCCGCGCAGACCATTGAAAATCCCGCGGAGCTCAGGCGGCTGCTCAAGGAAATCCGCGGCAAGGACAAGAGCGTCTACAAGATCATCAAGCACAAATGCGATGCCTTGCACGCCGAAGAGCTGCGGGTCGCGCAGATCGAAAGCGACGTCGAAGCGCTCTGCGCAGCGCTCGAGCGCCACAGTCATCGGGTCTATGACCCACTCTATGGCGCCTCCCTGCGGCAATTCGAGGCGCAGTGGGCATCGCTCGAGGCGCAGGCAAGGCCGCAAGCCCGGGAGCGCGTGATCCCGGCCATCGAGCGCTGCCGGCAAGTCATTGACGCGCATGCGCGGCAGTTGGCCGAGCACGCGGCAGAGACTGCGCGTCGAGCGGCGCTGGAGGCGGCTCGGGAGGCCGCCGCCGCTCATGCCGCCGAGGAAGCCCGGCGCCGCGAGGAGGCCGCGGCTCTGGCCGCGGCTTCGTCCGCCGCCGAGGCGGCGGCCCTGCGCGCGGCTGAGGACAAGGCCCGGGCGGAAAAATTGGCCGCGGAAGCGCTCGCTTTGCGCCAGCTCGGCGCCCTGATCGGCAAGGCCCACGGCGCGCTGCGCGATGGACATACGGCGCAGGCGGCCGGGCTGCGCCGTGCCATCGAGGAGAAGCTGCAAACGGCGCCGGCCGCGCCGACGCATCTGACCGCTCAGCTGCAGCAGCTCGACGTGAAACTCGACGAGCTCAAGGGGTGGAAGGAGCATGCCGTTGCACCCAAGCGCGCCGAGCTGATCGCGGAGATGGAGGCGCTCATCGGCGCGCCGGAGGAACCGAAGGCCCTCGCGGATCGGATCAAGCAATTGCAGGAGGAATGGAAGACCATCAGTAAGGGCATCGTCAGCGATTCGGAAGAGGACTGGCAGCGCTTTCACCAAGCCTCTCTGGCCGCCTACCAACCCTGCCGCGAATACTTCGAGGCGCAGGCCGCGCTGCGTCAGGAGCATCTGGAAAGCCGCCGCGGCGTGCTCGAGCGCCTGCGCGCCTTCGAGGCCGCCCAGAGCGGCGAGCATCCGGACTGGCGGATGGTAGCGGTCGTACTACGTGAGGCTCGGCAGGAGTGGCGGCGGTATTTTCCGGTCGACCGCGCCGCGGGACTTCTCGTTCAGGAGGAATTCGACGCCTCGCTCGGCCGGCTGCAGGCGCGGCTCGATGCCTGGCACGCGCAAAACAAGGCGGATAAAAAATCCCTCATCGAGCGCGCGCGGCAATTGCTCGCCAAGGAGGACAGCCGCGAGGCCGTGGATGGCGTGAAGCGCCTGCAAGTGCTGTGGAAAGAAGTGGGCGCGGCTCCGCGCGATCAGGAGCAGCCCTTGTGGGAGGAGTTTCGCGAGCAGTGCGATGCGATCTTTCAAAAGCGCCAGCAGGCCTATGTAGAGTACGCCGCCGGTCTCGAGGCCGGCAAGGCGCAGGCCGAGGCGCTGTGCGAGGAAGCCGAGAGGGCGGCCATGCTGTCGGGGGCCGCATTGCTCGAGGGCGTGGGCAAGATCCCGCAGTGGCGCGCCGCCTTCGAGGCCTTGGGGGAGATGCCGAGGGCGAACCAGCGCGCGCTGCACGATCGCTTCGAGCGCGCGCTCAACCTAGCCCAAGCCAATCTCTCACGGCAGCGGGCGCGCGACAAGGAACGATCGTTCACCGATCTGTTCGAGGCCGCCCGGCGCATCCACGCTTACGGTTGGTCGGTAGCGCAGGACACGGCGCCGTCCGATCGCGAAGCGCTCAAACAGGCCGCCGAAACCTTTATCGCCGGCGTCCGTCAATGGCCCAAGGGCAGTCCGCAGGCATTGCAGGAGGCCTGGGTGAAAGCCGATGCCGCGGCCGGCCTCGACGCAGCAGTCCATGAGGACGCGCTTCGCACGCTGTGTATCCGCGGCGAAATTCTCGCCGACCTGCCGACGCCGCCGGAAGATCAGGCCCTGCGCCGGGACTACCAGGTGCAGCGCCTGGTGCAGCGCATGGGACAGCGCAGCGATGTGGCCGCGGATGAAGCGGACACTTTGGCATTGGAATGGGCGCGGGTCGGGCCCGTCTCGCCGGGACAGCACGAGGCATTGCTTGGCAGGTTCCTGCGCTGCCGACCGCGCGGCGAATGAGCTCCGCTCGAGCTTACGCGACCTGCATCTGCGCGAGGCGCGAGTCCACCGCTCTTTCGGCAGCCACCCAATCCTCGAGTTCGTTGCCGGCGGCAAATCCGCGCCGTTCAGCCCGGAAGTAGGCCTCCGCCGCCACCAGCTGACGCCGGACGTCCGGGTCGATACTCATGGAAGCGGCCATTTCCGACTGCGCAGCTTCCAGCACCTCCATCACCGCGCCGTCCGTCAATTCGGATGCCGCAGTCGCCGTCTTGCGCTTCGTCGTCTTCTTGCCGGGAGATACCCGTTTCGTAACCATCGATCTGCCTCCGTGTCTGCACTGTTGAAGTCATCGGTAGGATGTATCGCTCACTGAGCTTCAGCACGACTATATAACGAGAATGGCCCGGCGCAAAAGATGCTCCGCTATCGGCCGGTCAATGCGATTGCGCCTCCGGGGCGGCATTCGAGTAGCGCTTGCCTGAATCCGCGTGAACGGCGGCACCGTGGGCCGGGCCATTTCCCGCGGCATGTTTGGAGGACGACTTCGCCTCGATCGCGCTGATTTTGGCGGCGAGCCCGGGCATATTAGGCGCGATCTCAGCGGCGCGCTTATAGGCACGCATCGCATCCGCCGCGCGCTGCGCGCGGAGCTGGGCGTCGCCCAAGGCGACGAGAAGTGCAGGGTCGGTGGGTTTCCAGCGAAGCGCGTCATAGCAGGCGTCGATGTTCGCGTGCACACGACAGGCCTCGAAGTCCCGCTTGATCGTCGTTGCCTGCAGATCCTCGGCGGCCGGTGCCGCAGCCCACGGCCATGCCGCCAGGGATAGGAGCAGGAACGCCGACACGGCCGATCTCGCTGCGGACATCGAGGATTCACGCAAAGTCACGGCGCGAGATCCCTGACCAGCCGGATTCCCACGCTGCTGGTCCGGTAATTGGCGGCGAAGTGGTTTCTGGAATCGGCGCGCACGAACGCCGGCGTGCTGAACCAGGAACCCCCGCGAAGCTCGTGCTCGGAGCAATCGCCGACCGTGCGCGCCGAGCCGTCGATCGGCGCGCCCTTATAGTCCTCGTGCCAGCAATCCTCAGTCCACTGAAAGACATTCCCCAACATGTCGTTCAAGCCAAATGCGCTGGCTTTGAACGAGCCGACGGGCGCGGTGTAGACGTAACCGTCATCGCAACCGAATACAGTCCACCCAGGATACCGGCGTGCCGCGCTTTGGTCGGCCACGTTCGCATTCGCGCAGGCGTCCGATCCGTTCGCACCCCACGGTTGATCGGCTTCGCCGCCGGCGCGCGCCGCATATTCCCATTCCGATGCGCTCGGCAGCCGGTATCGATGCCCGGTTTGCGCCGACAACCATGCCGCGTAGGCCTTGGCATCGTCCCAGGACGCACAGGTGACGGGATGCGATCCGGTTTGCACGAAGCCGGGATTTTCCCAACTACTCTCCGGCCGGTGCTTCCACTCACCGTCGTAGACGTCACAGCCCTGCATGTCCCGCCCGGTCGCGGTGATGAATGCGCGGAATTCATCCAAGGTGACGGCATTTGTGGACATGGCGAACGGACGCGCGATGACCACCCAGTGCAGCGGCTTCTCGAAGGATGGGGCGCCGCTCTCGGCGCCGGCCGACCCTTGCTTGAATCGGCCCGCCGCCAGTACCGTCACGCTGGGACAGGTCGGGCAGTCGCGGATGACCGTGCCGGGTTTCGGGGCGGCAATCGACGAGACAGCGGGCGCTTTCGCCGGGATCGATGCCCGATGGACAAAGAACCAGGCGACGCATACCAGCACCAGAATGGCGATGCCGAGCCCGGCCGCTCGCGCAATCTCGCCGCGCTTCCAGGGCTCGCCACGCTTCCAGGGCTCGCCACGCTCGGGCTGCCGGGACGATGGGAACGGCGGGGACGATGGGGTCGGGGGCGGCGCGATTCGCGCGGCGCGCTCGGAAGGCCGCGGCGCCTTGGGCACTGGCCGCCGGGCATCCGAGGGTGGAGTCTGCACCGTGGCTCGCGATTGCGCCGCCCGCGGCGCGTCGCTGCCCGCGCCTGCGGCATCGCCCGGCGCGTCCATTTCGCGGAATCTATTCTGATCGAATCCCCGGCGCCATTCACGGGTCTCCAATACCTCGAGATAGGAATGCGACCGCGCCTGTTCCGCGCCCAACTGCGCATCGACGCGCGAGCGGGCTGCCTGGAGCTCCGATTCGGTGGCTTTTGCGCGAGCTTCGAGCGCGGCCACGATTTTTGTCTGTTCCTGCTGCGCCGCGGTGAGCTGAGCATCGCGCTCGACCAACGATTGCCGAACTTGGGCGATGGTCTTATCGCGTGCGGCGAGGGCATCGCGCACCGTGCGCAATTCAGCCCGGTATCGCTCCGTCTCCCGCTGCGCTTCCACTCGCTGAGAAACCGCCGCTTCGTGCAATCCAATTTTCTCGGCCAGTGCTGCGTCGAACTCTTGGGCCTTGCGTTGTGCCGCGGGCACCAGCGCCGCGTGTTCCTGCTGTAACGCGGCGAGCTGGGCATCGCGTTCGCCGAGCGCGTGCCGAACTTGAGCGAGAGTCTTCTCGTGCGCCGCGAGCGAATCGCGCAAGACGCGTAGTTCCGCTTGGTAGCGCTGCGACTCCCGCAGTATCTCTTCGTTGCGCGACCGCCCCGCCTCGTCGGCCGCCCTTCTCTCGGTCAGTGCCGTGTAAAATTCCCTGCTCTTGCGCTTCTCGAACTCCAGTGCGGCTCGGGCAGCCGTCAAATCCGCGGCGAGTGCAATGGCGCGCGCAGTGGCGGTCGACCCGGCATCCCGGGCGTGCTCGTAGGCACGACTGAGCGCCTGGTGGTCGAAATCCTCACGGGCGGTCTGCTCCTCTTCGTCTTCTTCCGAGCGCGCACCGTCGGCCGGCGAGTGGGCCGGCTCCGCGTCCTGGGCGGCCGGTTGCCCCAGCATCGGCGGTGCCGCTGCGCCCGTGGTTGCCTCCTGAATTTGATCCGCAGCGTCCTCGTCCGCGTTCTGGGCCTCAGCCAGCTCTATCGCGTCGTTGATGAGGCGCAGCACTCCCTCATGCGCATAATCCGGCAGCGGTTCGATCAACTCCCACCGATGCAAGACTTCCAGCAGCTTCTGCGGCGGTGCGCCGCTCTTGAGCAGCCGATTCAGGTCAAGTTGAACGTCGGCATAATGGAGATCGCCCTCGGCAAAGGCCCGCAAGACCTTCTCGAACATCGAAGCCGGGGATGAGTTTCGAGGACCCATCCGGTCAGTGCGTCTCCCCGTGTCGTTCATTTGAATCTGTTTACCGGCAAAGCAAATCTCACGTGGGTCGTAGTCGCCCATTTTGCGTCGTTGCACGAATCTAAACAACGATTTGCAATTCTTTCAAAACCGGTCCCGCAGGCTCTTTGCCCTCAGCGGCACAACCGGGAATATGTGAAGCCGCTCTCGCGCCGAGCTTGATTGTAGCCCTGACAGCCATCCGCAGCACGGCCATCGGCGGACGCGTAGCCGCCCCGGTGGTCGTGGCCCCCGCGCGTTTGCAACTGAGTCGAGCGGCCCCAGGGACGGGCTGTCCGGTTTGCCGAGGATGCGGGCCTTTAAGGCCCCTCGCCTTTTTTGGGCAGCGCGCTTCGCAGGCGAAGCGCATTGCCGATGACCGACACGGAACTCAAGCTCATGGCCGCCGCCGCAATCATGGGACTCAAGAGCACTCCGAACGCCGGGTAGAGCGCGCCGGCCGCCACCGGCACCGCAATGACGTTGTAGACGAACGCCAGCACGAGATTCTCGCGAATGTTGCGCAGGGTGGCGCGGCTCAAGGCCCGGCCGCGCGCTATCCCCGCAAGGTCTCCCTTGACCAGCGTGATGCCGGCACTTTGCATGGCCACATCGGTGCCCGTGCCCATGGCGATGCCCACATCGGCCTCCGCCAGCGCGGGCGCATCGTTGACGCCGTCGCCGGCCATCGCGACGATCCGTCCCTCGCTCTTCAGACGGCGGACCATCGCCTGCTTCTGCTCGGGAAGCACGCCGGCCTGCGTTTCGGCGATGCCAAGCTTCGCGGCCACCGCAAGCGCCGTCGTGCGATCGTCGCCCGTCAGCATGATGATGCGGATTCCCTCGCCTCGTAGCGCGTTCAGCGCCGGCAGCGTCGTCGCCTTGATCGGATCGGCGACCGCGATGACGCCCGCCAGCCTGTCCTCGAGCGCCACGAACAGGGCGGTCGCAGCCTCTTGCCGCAGCGTCTCGGCGCGCGGCTTAAGATCGGCGGCGGCAACGCCGAGGCCTTCGAGCAGCGCGGCGTTACCGACGGCCACGCGGCGGCCGGCGACCGTGCCCGTCACGCCCTTGCCGGTGACGGAGGCGAAATCGGCGACTTCCAGCAATGCGATGTGGCGCTCGCGCGCAGCGGCCACGATCGCGGCGGCAAGCGGATGCTCGCTCAATATCTCCAAGCTCGCGCCGAAGGACAAGAGGGCCGGCTCGCCGAAGCCCGCGGCAGGGATGACGGCGGTCACCCGCGGCCTGCCTTCCGTCAGCGTACCGGTCTTGTCCACCACCAAGGTGTCGACGCGCGCAAAACGTTCGAGCGCCGCGGCGTCCTTGATGAGCACGCCGGCGCTCGCGCCTTGGCCGACACCGACCATGATGGACATGGGGGTGGCCAGGCCGAGCGCGCACGGGCAAGCAATGATGAGCACCGACACGGCCGCCGCCAGCGCCATCCCCAATGCGGGAGCCGGCGCCCAAATCATCCAGGCCGCAAACGTAATGGCCGCCGCAACCATCACCCCCGGCACGAACCATGCGGAAACTCCGTCGACGAGGCTTTGAATGGGCGCGCGGCTGCGCTGGGCCGCGGCGACGCTCTCTACGATCCTGGCCAGCAGAGTATCGGCACCGATCTTCTCTGCGGTCATGGTGAGCGCGCCGGTGCCGTTGAGGGTGCCGCCGATGAGCTTGGCACCCGCCGCTTTTTCGACGGGCATCGACTCGCCGGTGACCATGGATTCATCGACCGAGCTGGTGCCGCCGGTCACGGCGCCGTCCACCGGTACCGCCTCGCCGGGCCGCACCCGGAGCCGATCGCCGACCTGCACCCGATCGAGCGCCACTTCCTCGTCCGTTCCATCCGCCCGCAGGCGGCGTGCCGTCTTCGGCGCCAGTTCGAGCAGCGCCCGAATGGCGCTCCCGGTCCTATCCCGCGCACGCAGCTCGAGCACCTGGCCCAACAAGACCAGAACGGTGACCACCGCGGCCGCTTCATAGTAGACCGGAATCAAGCCGCCCTGCCGCAGGCCCGCGGGAAACAGGCCCGGGGCAAAGGTCGCAACGAGACTGTAGAAATAAGAGGCACCGACGCCCAGGGCAATCAACGTGAACATATTGGGCGAGCGGTTCAGTATCGACGCCCAGGCGCGCTGCAAAAAGGGCCACGCGCACCAGAGCACGATCGGCGTTGCGAGCGCCATCTGAATCCACATGGACGCCGCCATCGATAGAGGGCCACCCAAGCCCGGCGCCAGATGGCCGCCCATCGCCAACACCACGACCGGCGCGGCGAGGATGGCGCCGATCACGAAGCGCCGGGCCATGTCCCGCAACTCCGGATTTGTCCCCTGCGTCGCGGGAATGCCTGCGGGTTCGAGCGCCATGCCGCAGAGGGGACAACTCCCGGGCTCCGCCTGCCGAATTTGCGGATGCATCGGGCAGGTGTAGAGAGTCCCTCGAACGGCCGGCTCGTGGGGCTCGAGCGCCGCTGCGGCGCCGCAACAGGTTTTGTGAGTGCTGGAATTCATGGCCGACCTCGATGGCAATTGAATCTGCGCTCAGTCTAAGCTCCGTACCTAGGTACGGAGTCAACTGCTATTTCCCCGCCGTCACCGCCCGCATCCCATTGCTCCCTCGAAGTTCTCAAGATACCCCTCATCAGTGGCAGCCGTAGGATTTAGCCGACAACCGATGGCTCCGTCCGCCGGTAATCCGCGTATTGCAATCCGCATCGCCGTAAATTAAAAATCCCGGCATGCCGCAACCAAAGACGCCGGTCACGGTTCGATTGAACCCCGAGCTGCTCGCGGAAGTACGCGAGTCCGCCGCTCGAGACAATCGGTCGCTGACGAATTTCATCGAAACGGCGCTTCGCGAACGCATCGAAGTGTCCTCGACTCGCACCCGAGGGCGTTCGCCGCCTGCCGATCCGTCAAGGACGCCGAAGAACGATCCGTCAAGGACATCGAAGAACAATGAACACCCAAATAAAAACTCCACCGCCTGAGTGTTCCTTGCAGCCGCTCGCCAAGGCGCGCACCGGCATCGTCGGCCTGGACGAAGTGACGTTCGGCGGCCTGCCCGCCGGGCGGCCCACGCTGGTCTGCGGCGGGCCCGGCTGCGGCAAGACCTTGCTCGCCGCGACATTCCTGGTGAACGGCGCGATCAAGTACGACGAGCCGGGCGTCTTCATGAGCTTCGAGGAGTCGAGCGCGGATCTCATCCAGAACGTCGCCTCACTGGGCTACGACTTGGCCGCGCTCGTCGAACAAAAGAAAATAGCGATGGATTTCGTGCGCGTGGAGCGAAGCGAAATCGAAGAATCCGGCGAATACGATCTCGAAGGCCTTTTCGTGCGGCTGGGCTACGCCATCAAGACAGTGGGTGCCAAGCGTGTGGCGCTCGACACGCTCGAAGTGCTGTTCGCCGGGTTGGGCGATACGCAGATTCTGCGCGCGGAGTTGCGGCGGCTCTTCGCCTGGCTCAAGGACCAGAATGTCTCGGCCGTCATCACCGCAGAACAGGGCGAAGGCGACCTGACCCGTTTCGGCCTCGAAGAGTACGTCTCCGATTGCGTGCTGTTGCTGGATAATCGCGTCTGCAATCAAATCACGACGCGACGGCTACGGGTCGTCAAATACCGCGGCTCGGTGCATGGCACGAACGAATATCCATTCCTCATAGACACCCAGGGTATATCAGTGCTGCCCGTGACCTCGGCGGGCCTCGCGCATTCCGCCTCGGACGCGGTGATATCGACCGGCGTTGCGGGGTTGAATCAAATGCTGGGGGTCGGCGGCTTCTATCGCGGCACCAGTGTCCTGGTCACCGGCACGGCAGGCACCGGCAAGACCAGTTTGGCGGCCCACTTCGTGGAGTCCGTCTGCGCTCGCGGCGAGCGCTGCCTGTACTTTGCGTTCGAAGAGTCGCCCGCGCAAATCGTCCGCAACATGCGTTCCATCGGCCTCGATTTGCAGCCGCGAATCGACGCGGGATTGTTGAAGTTCGAGGCGGCGCGGCCCAGTTTGTTCGGGCTGGAAATGCATCTGGCGCGCATGTACCGCGATATCGAGAGCTTCGCACCCGCCGCCGCGGTGCTCGATCCCATTTCAGCCTTGAGAGGCGACACCGGCGATGTGCACTCCATGCTCCTGAGAGTCATCGACCTGCTGAAGAGCCGCGGCATTACCGCATTCCTCACCAACCTGCTCGGGGCGCGGGGCATGAATCACGCCGACGCCGGCATGTCATCGCTCATGGATACCTGGGTCTCGCTGGTGCAGCTCGAAAGCAACGGCGAGCGCAACCGCGGCATCTATGTGCTCAAGTCGCGCGGCATGAATCATTCGAATCAGATTCGCGAGTATCAGCTGACATCGAACGGAGTGAAGCTCGTGGAGGCGTATCTTGGAAGCGCCGGCGTGCTGACCGGCACTGCGCGAATCACCCAGGAAGCCGCGGATGCGGCATTGGTCGCGCGCCGCGCTCAGGAAAGTGAGCGGCACCGCCGGGAAATCGGGCGAAAGCGCGCCTCGCTCGAGCGGCAGATAAGCGATTTGCGGGCGTCTCTCGAAGCCGAAGAAGAAGAAGCCCGCAAAACGCTCGAATACAATGAGGAATTGGAGCGGCGGATGCAAGCCGAGCGGCAGGCCATGGCCGCCCGGCGTGGAGGTCCCACGTCATGAATCAATCCCACGTCATGAATCAACCCGCCAATGCGAACCTGAAAGGGGCCGTTCAAGGCGGGCACTACAACTTGCGGCTTTACGTCGCGGGCCAGACTCCGAAGTCGATTACCGCGCTCGCTAACTTAAAAAATATCTGCGAGCAGCATCTGGCCGGGCGTTATCGAATCGAGGTGATCGATTTGCTGCAACAGCCGCAGCTCGCCGCAGGCGATCAAATCCTGGCGGTTCCGACTCTGGTACGCAGGCTTCCCGAACCGCTGAAAAAGATCATCGGCAATCTGTCGAACATGGAGCGTGTTCTCGTGGGGCTTGATTTACGCCCCGACAGCGCGCCGTGAACAAGACCGCACCCGGCGCAGGCGCCAAAGGCCCACCCTATGTGCTGCGGCTGTTCATCACCGGCACCACTTCGCGCTCCGCCCGGGCCATCGCCAACTTGCGGCGGGTGTGCGAGCAGCGCCTGAGCGGCAAGTATGACCTCGAGGTCATCGACATCTATCAGCATCCTACGGCCGCAAAGGAATACCAGATCATTGCGGCCCCGACGCTGGTGAAGACGCTGCCTCTGCCGTTGCGGCGGATCATCGGCGATCTCGCGAATGAGCAGCGGATTCTGGCCGGTCTGGACCTCGTACCCTTAGACGGCACGAGCGGCAGATGACCGGTACGACCCCTGAGACCGACTCTGAGGCGTCGCTGCGCCGGGAGAACGAGGCGCTTCGGGAGGGTTTGCGCGAGGCGCAGGAGACCCTCGATGCGATCCGCAATGGCGATGTCGATGCAGTCGTCATCTCCGGTGCCGACAATCGTCCGCGGGTCTACACCTTGGAAACCGCGGACCAGACCTACCGCCTGCTCGTCGAGGAAATGCAGGAAGGCACATTGACCCTTACACGCAGCGGCGACATCTTGTACTGCAATAGGCGGCTCGCCCAACTCGTCGAGACCGTGCCGGAACGGGTGATCGGCGGCTCATTGCGGCGGTTCGTGGCGCCGGCCGACTGGCCCAGCGTACTCAATTGGATCAGCACCCGATCGAAGGGTGAGCTCGCCCTGGAAACCGACCAAGGCCGTATCGTGCCCACGCACGTCTCTTTCAGCGCCCTGCATGGCGATCAGCTGGGCAACGAAGATGTCTTCTGCTGCATCATTACCGATTTGACGGAGCAAAGGCGCACCGGCGATCAGTTGCGTGCCGCGCACGCGGCGCTGATATCGCAGGTGGCCGAACGCGAGCGCACGGAGCGGCTGCTGCGTCAGAGTCAGAAAATGGAGGCGATCGGCCAGCTGACCGGCGGCATCGCGCATGATTTCAACAATCTCTTGATGGTGATCATCGGCGGCTTGAGCATTTTGGACGGAACGCTGCCTGCCGAGCGGCGCCAAAAAATCCGCGACGGCATGCGTCAGGCCGCGGAACGCGGCGCGACGCTGACGCGCCAGCTGCTGGCCTTCTCCCGGCAAAAAGAATTGCACGCGAAGCCGATTGCCATCCCTCGCTATGTCGAGGGCATGAGAGAGCTGCTCGACGGCTCGTTAGGCGGCACGATTGCCGTGAACACGGACTTTGCTCCCGACCTCTGGGCCATTCGTGTCGATGAAGGCGAGCTGGGGATTGCCATATTGAACCTGTGCGTCAACGCGCGCGATGCAATGCCCCAGGGCGGCACCATTACGATTGCGGCCCGCAACCGGCCCGATATCGGTGAATACGGACTCTTCGGCGATTTCGTAGAGCTCTCGGTCGGCGATACGGGCGAAGGAATGGATGCTGAAACCGTAGCCCGCTGCCTCGAACCATTCTATACGACCAAGGACATAGGCAAGGGTTCGGGATTGGGGCTCGCGCAGGTCTACGGCTTCGCTCATGGTTCGGAAGGCTCGGTGCACATCGAGAGCAAGGCTCACGAGGGAACGAAGGTTCTGCTCCTCTTGCCCCGCTCGAACGAGCCGCCCAACGCAGCCGCCGCGTCGGACTTACGCGCGGATGCGGCGGTCTGCGGAGCGCCGCGCTGCCGCGTGCTTCTGGTGGAGGATGACGTGCATGTGGCATCCCTCACCAGCGCCATGCTGGTTGAGTTGGGACACGAGGTGGTGCCGGTGACCACCGGCCACGCTGCCTTGAATGAGCTGGCACAGACCCCGGATATCGGCCTGGTCCTATCCGACATCATGATGCCGGGAGGGATGGACGGCGTTGCTCTGGTGCGGGAGATGCGGCTTCGCCAAATCCACCTGCCGGTGCTCTTGGTCAGCGGCGTGGCAGCCGCGGCCAGGCGCGAAGCGGAAAGGGAGGGCATCCCGCTGCTTGCCAAGCCGTACACCTCCAGCGATTTGGCGGCGAAGCTGCACGATGCAATGCGCTCCCCGCCGAGTCACGCCGCTCGAGCTTGATGGGCCTGACGCCGATGCCCCAGCGGTGCGCTTCGCCGGCAATCGCGGAAAATCTGATTGCCCCGGTCAGCCCAGCGTCAGCAAGCGCACTCGCCCGTAACTTTTTGCAAGACTCGTGGTTCCCACGTACGAGCAGTGAAGGTTGCCGGCCCCTTCGAGACTGAGCTGCGCCGCAAAGGGTTCGGTGACGAAGACGCCCCCCGGCGGCGCAACGGGCACGATTCGGGCGGCAAACGACAGCTGCGGGCCGAAAATGGACGGTGTTTCCTCGACCGGATCGAATCCCTGATCCGCGCGGCCGTAGTGAACCGCAATTCGGAAAGTCAGGCGCCGACCTGGCTCGAGCTCTTCGGCCAGTTGCGCCGTGGCGGCCTGCATCTCGAGCGCGGCCGACGCCGCGGCTGTCGCCGTTCGAAATACCGCATGAACGGCATCCCCCCAGGTCTTGCGCAATACGATCGCGTCGCCATGCCGCCGCAGCACGGCAGCCGCCGTCTTCGGCAGCAAACGGGTCCAATATCGCCGCGTATCGGCGGCATTCAAGGACGAATAGCTGACGGCATCCGCGAACAAAAACCCATACCGTGAGCCATCGGCCGCTCCGCTCCCGCGGGATGCAATGGCCGCGCGCATCGAAGCGCGGTCGGCATTGCGAAGACTGAGCCAGCGGCCGTTGGATCTCGCGAGGACTACCCACGGGGCGCGCAGCGCGTCCGCGTGGCCGAGCGATAATCCGAGGGCCGTCTCGGCACATACGCGATCGCGATCGTCGTTCTCATCGAGCAGCAGACTCGACCAAGTATGCGAATCGCCATGGCCGGACGCATCCCGCCTGGACGCAAGCTCGGCGGTGGCGGACGGCGGCTCTTCGGCCGGTGCACCCGGATAGATGACATGCAGCTGGATTCCTTGTGCGGCAAGCTCCTGCCAGTCGCCGTGCCGGTCGCGGCCCATGCAGTATGCGAAAGCCGGCATGTCAGCGCTCTCCATGCCCGCGCCGCTCTGCGCGCCGGCCGGCAGGTACTCGGGGGCGAGCACCAGTCCCACGGGGGGCCGATACCAACTTTCGATGAGGTCGGCACACTGCGCGCGCACCCCGCTCAGCCGCCGCATTTGCAGCAAGGTCCGCGACCGCGCCCATGAGTTCCGGCGGCACAATGGATTCGCGCCGGCGACCGCCCGGCCGAGCGCGGCTCGATCGCCGCGAACCAGCGCCGCCTCCGCCAGCGTGGCCCAATGAAAATAGGCCGCCTGCTCCTCGTCCGGAACATTGAACTCGGTCACTCGCTGCGCCACTGCGCCCGCCAGGCGCACCGCCCGCTCGGCATCGCCCGCCAGCAGCCATAACAAGGCCGCGTTCTGCCGACTGTAGGTTCCATCCGTGCGTTGCGCGACCTGCTCATAGGCCTGCGCCGCCTGAGCCAGCATGTCCCCGGTATTTGCCCGGCCGCTGAAAGCCAGGTCCTTGAGCAATCGCGCCTCGAGCGCCAGGAAATCCTCGTTGGTGTTCGCACTCAATGAGGTCGCTCGAAAGGCGTCGAGCGCCGCCTGCGTCGAGCCGCACGACGCCAATGCCAGAATCGACAGGTGCTCGAGGGCCTGGGACTGCGGCCAGCGAAGCAATGCGTCTTGCGCAAGATCGAACGCCGCAACGAAGTTCCCCGTCCGCTGCAGGCGCCATGCAGAGGCTAACGCAGCCTTCTCGTCTTCAATTGAATCGATGGGCACTGAACGCTCCTGCCAGGAGTGGCAGCGTACAATGCCGCGCAAGTTTCCGCATCACCGCGGCACCGCATATCCGAGTCGTCCGTCTTCGCAGCGATGGGCGTTGCGCCGCATCGGCCCCATGACCAATGCGACGCCTACTCCGGTACATCAACGCGCAGAGGCGACGTTGAGCGGCTGCGCCGCGCCGACGCGGGCGTTGTACTCGCTCGTCAGCGCCGGGTTATTCACCGAGCGTACACTCGCGACAATGGCCCGATCGACGCATGCCTTCGCCGCCGCAGCCTGCGCCAACTGCCGCGAACCCACATCGCCGCAGACCTGTTGCGCCGCATTGCGGATGCGCGCGTACAGAACGGCGGCGCCCGCCCGGGTGTCGAGATTCAGGTCCGCGTAGTGCACCGTGCGAGCCGCAACGACATTGACCGCCTCGTCCGCATGGGCACCGACCGTTAACGGCCGCGAGACACACCGCCGCGACGGCGGCCAAGGTGAAGTTCTGTTTCGTGTGATGGTGTTCATGACTCTCTCCTCGGACTCAAGTGAATGTTCTATCGTCGGGAGTCATGTTGAACGCATCGGCGCCGTTCTTCTGTCAACGCCTTGACACAAGCCGTACAATGCGTTGACGGAAGAGCGGCGCCGATGCGAACAGGAGGGGTTGATGGCCATTGGCGTGCAGACGGTCCTGGAACGAAATCTGCTGTTTCGCGGCCTTTCGCCCGCGACTCTCGCGCAGATCGCACGCCTGTGCGTCCGCCGCACTTACGAGCGGGACGCGGTGATCTTTTCGCAGTCCGATCCGGGCGACGCTCTCTATGGGGTCGTGACGGGCAGAGTGCGGATCAGCGCGAGTTCCGCGGGCGGCCGCGAGGTATTCCTGAACATCATGGAGCCCGGCGACACCTTCGGCGAAATTGCCCTGCTGGATGGCCGTCCGCGCACGGCCAGCGCCAGTGCGACCGCGCCGTCCGATCTGTTGATCGTCACGCGCGAACAGTTTCTCGGCTTGCTGGCGCGCGAACCGCAGCTCGCCGATCACCTGCTGCGGCTCCTGTGCGCCCGGCTGCGCTGGGTGAGCGGCTTCGCCGAGGAGTCTGCATTGCTGCCCGTGCCCGCGCGGCTGGCGCGGCGCCTGCTGTCGCTCGGCAAGCTGCACGGACATGAGACTCGAGCGGGGACCGAGCTCAGGGTGTCGCAGGATGAGATGGCACGATTCCTCGGACTCTCGCGCCAGATCGTCAATCAATACCTGCAGACCTGGAAGGCGCAGCGTTGGGTCGACTTGGGACGCGGCAGAATCATGATTCTGAACGGCAGCGCGCTCGAGGCGGTGGTCGCCGGCGAGTCGCCTTGAACTTGTGCACCGGCGTAGACCCCGACAGCCGCGGCAAATGATTTACTCGGCCATGCCCTCCCCTGCGCAAGCGAGAGCCTGTTTCGCTGCCCGGCTGAGTTCGTCGATGACCTCCTCTCGGAAGACACCCACGTCTCGCGGCGAAGTGATTCGAAGTCGCACCAGATCTCCGCGCACGTGAAGCACGGTGACCGTGATGTCATCGTCGACTCGCAACGTTTCGCGAACCCTACGTGTGAGAACGAGCATTTGCCGACCTCCAAGTGATACCAATATATCCCCTATACGTATTACTTTCTCGAGCGCGTTTGCAAAGATATGCAATGGATGAATCGACAAGCGAATCTTCCGAAGGTTCACGTCGATGATTTTCTACGATCGAGCGACTGAACGACATCACGCCGCAGACCGCCGTGGGATTTGTGCCAAACAATCGCAGAAGCCGCGCGCGGCGCGTGTTGTTTATTTGAGAGGCCGGCTCAGATAAGCGTGTACATCCTTCACGTCCTGCTTCGACAGGACATCGGAAAAGGACGCCATGCCCGCGTAGCTGAACGTGCCGTCGAGAACGATTTTATCGAACGCCGCGTGTACGGCCGCAGGCATGTTGAACAGATCCGGATAGATTCCGATTGCGCCTGCGCCGCCGTGACAGACTCCGCAATTCACGTTGAAGAGTTTCTCGCCCCTGGCCACGGAACTCATCGAGCCTTGAAATTGGACCGCGGCGGGCTCTCGCGTGGCCGCCTTTCGCTCGGGCGGCAGGGATACCGGGTCACCTCCCAGCTTGAATACGAGTAGTCGCTCCTGATTTTCGCGTTCCTTTCCGATCGCGCCGGTCGGGAACTCGGTTCCCATGGCGCCGCCCATCCCCGCAAGCACCGAGATATATTGCCGACCGTTGAGACTGTAAGTCATCGGCGCTGCCATTATTCCGGTGCCGATGTTGATACGGTGAAGAACGGTTCCCGTCAGCGAATCGTAAAAAGTCAAGAAACCGTCGGGAGCTCCCTGGACAACGAGGTCACCGCCCGTTGCCAAAACCCCACCGCCCCAAAAGGGCATGGGTCGCGACATCCACACAGCCGCGCCCTTGACGGGATCCCAGGCTTTGAGGACAGTTCGGTAAGTCGGCTTGCGCTGAGGATGCGGCTCGTGATCGGACGCGGAATCCCAAGGCCAGTCGGCTTCCTCACCTTGAATCGTGCTATAGGGCTGATAGGCCTGCGGCATCATCAGAAACTTCATCGGCGCTTCCAGCGTCGGGATGTACACCAAATGGGTTCTTTCGCTGAACGCCATGGGTTGCCAATTGTGGCCGCCTGCCTGCGAAGGCCAGATGAGCTTGGCGGATTGCGAGAAGTCCGCCTGCGCGGTCACCAGGGGACGGCCGCTTTTGATATCCACTCGATCGGCCCAAGTGACCTTCGTGAACTTGTCGGCCGCCAGCAATTCACCGCTGCCGCGATCGAGGATGTAGAAAAATCCATTCTTCGACGCCTGCATCAGCACCTTGCGTAATCGGCCGCCCAGGGTCAGGTCCTCGAGAATGAAATTCTGAGTAGCGTCGTAATCCCAACTATCGCCCGGCGTCGTCTGGTAATGCCATTGCAAACGGCCCGTATCGGCGTTGACCGCCAAAATTGACGCCACATACAAGTTGTCTCCCCCGCCCGGACTGCGCGTCCAAACGGGCTGAGGCATGCCGTTGCCCGTTCCCAGAAAAACGAGGTTTGTCGCTGCGTCATAGGCGAACCATCCCCACGGATTCCCGCCCCCACCCAGATCCCAGCGTGACCTGGTGCTCCACGTCTTGCGGGCCGCTGCGATCTCCGGGGACTCGTCGCCTTGGGATGGATCTGCCGGAACGGTATAGAGCCGCCAGGCGAGCTTGCCGGTCTTTCGATCGAACGCGCTCGCATATCCGCGAGCGCCCATTTCGGCTCCCGCATTGCCGATGACGACGTTGGAGCCCGCCACCTGCGGCACACCCGTGATGGTGAGGCTTCGAGAACGGTCGACGAAGGTATCCACCTTCCAGACCGGCTTTCCTGTTTTGGCATTCAACGCGACCAGATACCCGTCGAGCGTTGCCAGATACACCACACCGTTCTGCACGGCGACGCCGCGGTTGACGGCGTCGCAGCATGCATGACGGGCGAACTCGCCGTTCACCTCGGGATCGTACTGCCACACCAGTCGGCCCGTTCCGGCATCCACGGCATACACGACGCTCCACGGTCCGGTGAAGTACATGATTCCGTCGATGACGACCGGCGTCGATTGCGCGCCCCGATGAATGCCGCCTCGAACGATGAAGGCATCGAACTCCCAGGCCAGACCCAACTGACCGACGTTCGTGCGATTGATGTCAGCCAGCGATGAATAGTGGGTCCCCTCGTCGGTGGACCCGTCTGCATTCGGCATCTGGCCGGCCTGGCCGATGGAAGCGGCAAAAATCAGGCCCAGCGTCAGTGCAGAACCTGTTCGGGCATTCGCTGGACGAAACATTTCGCTCTCCGGTTCAGGGGCACACGACCCATCGCCCCAGGCTTTTGGCGGACGCCGCCTATTTGCTGTTCGCGTAGGCCTGAATCAGCTCGAAAAGATAATCGCGCTCCTCGTAAAGGCCCTCGACCGACTTGCGTTCGTTGAGGCCGTGAACGCCGTCGCCGTCGGGGTCGGAGAACCGACCCGGGACGCCATAGGTGGGAATTCCTGCAGCGTTGAGGAAGCGGCCATCGGTGGCGCCCGTCGACATCGCCGGCAGCATCGGTACGCCCGGAAAGTGCTTTTGTGCAACGGTCTTGGCGGTGCCGTAGACCAGCGGGGTCAGCGGCGGCGGAGCTGGAGTCGGGCTGATATCGCCGGTCGGGGCTATGGTCAGCGACGGGTCGGCGGCGGCCTTGATCAGCTGTGCGCGCACATTGTCGATCGTGTCGCCGGGAAACATCCGGCAATTGATATTCGCTCCCGCACGCTGTGCCAGCGCATTGTTGGCATGGCCGCCATCCAGCCTCGTTGCCACGCAGGTGGTGCGCAGCATCGAGTGATAGGTCGGATCCTTCGACACAATGGCGCTGGCTTCGAGGTCGTTGGGATTGGCGATCAGCCGCATCATCGCGGCACCCGCTTCGCCCCCGGACAGTTTTGCCGTCTCGGTGAAGTAAGCGCGCGTGGTGTCGGTGAACTGCACGGGAAACTCATATTGACCGATGCGAACAAGCGCCGCGGCCAGGCTGTAAATGGCGTTATCCGGGCGCGGGCGGCTGCTGTGGCCACCGGGGTTGCTGGCCTCGATACGGAAATCCTGATAGACCTTCTCTCCCGCTTGAATACCGAGTGAAAGCTTCTTGCCGCCGGCATCGCGCAGGCCGACGCTTCCTTCGTTCAGGGCGAATTGGGCATCGATCCAGTCCTTGTGCTCGGTCACCAGCCAGTGGGCGCCATTGAACGCACCGCCGGTTTCCTCGCCACAGGTCAGGGCCAGTTTCAACGGCCGCCGAAGCTTGGTTCCAGCCTGTTTCAAACGAACGAGCGTATCCGTGAAGATCGCAGCTTGCGCCTTGTCGTCGGACGAGCCGCGGCCGTAGAAATAGCCGTTCTCTTCGACCAGCACGAATGGATCGCGAGTCCAGTCCTCGCGCTTCGCCTCCACGACATCGATGTGGGCGAGCAGCAGGATTGCCTTGGCCTTGGGGTCCGTTCCATTCAATGTCGCGACCAACCCGTCTTCTTTGGGATGCTCGGGTACGCCGAACAGCCGGATATCGCCCTCTTTGTATCCGGCGGCTTTCAGCCGCGCCGCCATGCGTTCTGCGGCCAGCGTGCAACTTCCGGCGGACAGCGTCGTATTGGTCTCGACGAGTTCCTTGTACAACTCTCTGAACTTCGCCTGATCCGGCCGGATTTCGGCGGTCACGGGTGCGGCGAGGCTTGCGGCGAGCATGGTCACGGTCAGCAATAGGCGCAATTTATGATCTCCTTGGCGGACCCGGCAGACTACGACGTCTAATTCGCGGCGACAAGCAAGATTGACCGATTACTGGCTTAACCATGGCTCCAGAGCCTCTTGCCGGGCGGCCGTGACAACTGAAACACGCCCCGGGCGATTTGAAATCAAGCGGCTCAAGTTACTCGCGCAATCTCTTCACCGTAGTCACGGCAAACGTGCCGTGCTTGACCTAACGGAGATTGCACCATGCCCAATTCGACTTCGATTCGCGTAAACATCCTGGACCGCTTCCTGCCTCTCGCCTTCGCGGCCGGGGCCATCGCCCTCGTCAGCGCCCGCGCGCATGCCGCCGACTCGCTCGATCCGGTCCAGCTCGACCCGATTGCGGTGTCTGCACCTGCGGTGAAGGTCATCGACAGCGATTTAGCGAGCGGCGCACCCGTCGAGCAGGTGACGATTACAGCGCGCGTTCATGCCGACCCCGCTGCATTGAGGACGAATTACGGCGCGCTGATGCTCAATTACAGCGTGCGCGACGCTGCACGCAAGGCGTGCACTGCGCCCGTCGCGATTGTGGAAGAGGATGACGACGGCACATGTGTCCATGACGCCGTCGAAGCTGCAAAGCCTCAGGTGGACGCAGCGATTGCACGAGCAAGAAGCAATGTGGCGGGCTGATATCCTCGTCCTCGTCATCTCGCGCCGGTGCGCGGACCGTTTATTCTGTTGATTTTCCGGCTGATTCGCGTCAGATTCGCTCCGGCAACACGAATGACAGGCTGATGCAACCCCACTCCACCGATCGACTCCTCGCGCAACTCGCGGAACTGACCCCCTCATTGCGCGCGCACGCGAACGAGGCGGATCGCCTGGCCCGATTGCCCGAGCAGGTCGTTCGCACCTTGATCGAGCTGCGCTTGTTCCGTCTGTGGATACCGCGGCGCTACGGTGGCTTCGAATTGCCGCTGCCGCAGGCCCTGGCGATCTACGAGGCGGCGGGCAGGATCGACGGCTCGATTGGTTGGGCGGTCATGATCGGGTCCGGCGGAGGGCTGTTTGCGGCTTATCTCGATCCAGCGGTCGCCGGCGAGATCTTTGCTCCGGCGAATGCGGTAATCGCCGGTTCCGGTGCGCCGGAGGGCCGGGCCGAGCGCGTCGCGGCAGGCTATCGCGTGAGCGGTCGCTGGCGATATGCGAGCGGTGCAAATTATGCGACGGCGTTTACGGCCAACTGCGTGCTGACAAAACCGGATGGGCTACCGCTCGTCGATGCCGATGGCAGGCCGCTCATTCGCGCCATGACGTTCACGCCATCTCAGGTCGCGGTTCTGCCCAGCTGGGATACCAGCGGCATGCGGGGTACGGGCAGTCATGACTTCGAAGTGCGCGACGTACTGGTACCGGATCAGCACACCTTCTCTGTCATCACCGATGCACCGCGCGAGGCCGGAGCCTTGTATCGTCTGCCGTTCGGAGTATTGACCGAATTGCCCATCACCGCCGTCGCCGTCGGCATCGCACGGCATGCGCTCGATGCGTTCGCATTGCTCGCGAAACAAAAGAAGTTCCACGGCAGTGATATTTCGCCTGCGGACGAGCCGACCGTCCAGACTCAATATGCGAAGAGTTACGCCCGTTGGCGCGTCGTCCAAGCCGCGCTGTATTCGCTCGCTGAAAATGGCTGGCGTGTCGTACTCAGTGGCCTTCGCCCAAACCCGCATGAACTGGCGGAGATCACGGCGAGCTGCACCCTGTGCATATCGGAGCTCGAAGCGGCGGTGGCAGATCTCGCGCGACTTGCGGGCATGAGTGCGATCGCTCAAGGCGATGAGCTGGCGAGGGCATCACGGGATCTGCAGGCACTTGCAGCTCACGTCGCGGTGTCTCCGCGGCAGTGGCTGCCATCCGGCCGGGCGCTGCTTAGCGCTTCGGCAGCAGCCACTGCGCCCGGCGTTCCCGGCGACATCGGCGTCGCGCCGGATGCCGGGTCAGCGAGCCCATCATAGATTCGGGCACGGCTCATCCTTGCGTTCCATCACAAACCTGGACCGCAGCATTCGGTTGCGCTGCGCGGCCTCGACGGCTCCTTGAAGCTGCGCGATGTGCTTCTCGCTCAGGAAGGGCGGCATGGCCTGGTCAGGCGTTAGGTGGGCAATATTCAATGCGTCGTCACTCGTTTTCTTGGCCATTCGCTTTCGTCTCTAAGACCGCTGGTGTGTGGTGAAATCGTGCGGATTAATGGTAGACGAATCGCCGCGCGATTTCAGTCGATACGCGGGGTGTTAGCGAAGACCGTGACGTAGTGCATGCAGAACAGCCGGGTTATGTCAACGCGCAATTCAGTCGCCGAAGGGCCGCTTACATTATGACCTTGCCGGCTAAATTCCAGGGTCGGTTACATAACACCGAGACCTTGGACTCGCTTCAGCCTTAGGGACGGTTGGCGACGACCTTGCCGTTCCCCACACGCAGAGCGGCGTTCCATACATTCGTGCCGTACGCCGCGCCCCCGCGCGCGCTCCTATCTTGGCGGGGGGCCCGAGGGATTTGCGCCGTAACGCTGAAACCAGCTCATCATGTAGAGCTGTGTGCGCATCCAGTTCGATGGATGCATGTGCGCCGTGCCGTGGTACTCGCCGTCGAAGCGCAGCATGGCGCTCGGCACGCCGCGATACTTGAGAGCCGCGTAATACTCCTCGGTCTGTTCGATCGGCGTGCGCCGGTCGAGTTCGCCCGTCATCAACAGGGTGGGGGTCTTCACGTTGCCGACGTACATCAGCGAGGATTCGGCCAGCCAGTCGCTGGGATCCTCCCAAAACGGCTTCTTGAAGAAGCGATACGTGAAATACGGAATGTCCGTCGCTCCCGCCATGCTGAGCCAGTCCGTCACCGGACAGCGCACTGCAGCGGCGGCAAAGCGATTGGTGTGCCCGATCACCCAGCTCGAGAGCACGCCGCCGCCGCTGCATCCCGAGACGAACATGTGGGATACATCGACATTGCCCTGCTTGATCACCGCATCGACGCCTGCCATCAGGTCATCGTAGTCGGGCCCCGGATAGTGCTTGGCGATGGTGTTCGTAAAGGCATTCCCGTAGCCCGTCGAGCCGCGCGGATTGATATACAGCAGGATGTAACCGTTGGCCGCGAAATTCTGGAACGATGGATTGAAGCCGACGTTGTACATCGCGTAAGGACCGCCATGGATCTCGAGCATCAGCGGGTAGTGTCGCGACGGGTCGAAGTCCGGCGGCCTGACCACCCAACCCTGGATATGAGTACCACCGGTCGAATCGAACGAGATCTCGTCCACCTTCGACAGAGTGATGCCGCGGAGCAGTTCCTCATTCAGATGGGTCAGCCGTTGCCCCGCATTCGGCGCGCGCGGATTGATCAGCTCCACATCGCCCGGCGACTGGGGCTCGGAGCGAACCGTCACGATGCCGGCACGGCTTGCGGAGAGCTCCGTGACCACTTCGGCGCCCTTCGTCAGCTGCCGAATACCACCACGAGTCGACCACGAGTAAAGGTGAACACTGCCGTGATCCTCGGCGGTGAAATAGACCGCGCTGCTGTCCGGCGCCCAGACCAAATGTTCCGGTTCGCGATCAAATCCCGCCGATCGCAGCGTGGCATTGCTCCCATCCGCAGACATCGTATACAAATCCGAATTGCGGTAGCCATCGCCATTCTTCGGGAAGCCGACATAGGCGATCGTCTTGCCGTCGGGGGACACCGCCGGGCGGCGCCAGCCGCCGGTCACGCCCGTCAGGCGCCGGGTGGCGCCGGTCTCGAGATCAACCGAATAGATGTAGCAGTCCTGATCATTGCGGTCGGGATCGCCTTCCTTGAAGCCCGTCACGATCGCGGAGCGCCCATCCGGCGTGAACGCCCAATCGACGGTATCGATGTATTCGTACACACTCTCGCCGACGTTCCAATCGCCGCGGGTGATCTGCCGGGCCGCACCGCCGTCCGCCGCGATGAGGAACAGGTGCCGAAAGCCTCGTTCGGTGAACCCCACACCGTCGCGCCGGTAGTGCAGGCGCTCCGTGAATCGCGGCGCGCTCGCCCATTTGGCGCCGTCGGGGGCGCCCGGAAGATCAAGCGGCCACTTCTCGGGATTCAGCACCATCATGGTGAAGCCGATCCGGCGGCCGTCGGGAGACCAGTGCAGATTCGCGGGCACCTCCGAGCCCCAGGTAATCTGTGTGGCAGGCCCCGGCACGGTCAAATGCAGCACGAAGATCTGCACGCCTTTGGGCTGCCCCTCGGCCAGATAGGCGATGCTCTTGCCGTCGGGTGACCATACCGCGCCGCTCCCCTTGGCAATGAAGCGGTGATGCTGCCCATCCGCGCCGACGATCCAGACGGCGGCTTGCGGCTTGTCCGCCATCTTGTCCACCATGGTCCGTGTGTAGACCACCTGGGTGCCGTCCGGAGAAATTTGCGGATCGCTCGCCGACTGCAGGTCGAGATAATCGCCCACCGTAAACCGGCCGCCAGGGTTCGCATCGGCCGCGAGTACGGGGGTCATCGAACAAAGAAGCGCCGCTGCACCCAGGATCGAAGCACCGAACATCCGAAATGCCGTAGACATAATCTCTCCTAGATCAACGGGGGCGGCCTTGGCTAATGTCCCGCGCCGCTCCGGTACCGTCCGAACCACTCCAGAATCGCCGAACTTTGCGCCGCGAGATGCGAGGGCTGCCTCAGCCCATGCGGCTCACCCGGTATCTCATACAGCTCGGTCGGAACGTGCCGCAGCTGCAACGCCTGGTAGTACTGCTCGGCTTCCCCCACGGTGGTCCGCAGATCGTTCAAACCCACGACCACCATCGTCGGCGTCGTGACATTCCCCACCAAGGAAAGGGGTGAGTGCTGCCAATACGTCTCCTGATCCTCCCAAGGCAGTTGCTTGAACCAGTAGCGGGCGCCGAAGACGGACATGTCGGAGGTCAGCAACCAGCTGGTCCAGTTGATCACCGGCCGCTGTACCACTGCCGCCTTAAAGCGATGCGTCTTGCCCACGATCCATGACGTCAGCACGCCGCCGCCCGAGGATCCGGTCACGAACAGGTTGTCCGCATCCACGCCGCCCTTCTGTATGGCGGCATCCACGATGCTCATCAGATCGTCGTAGTCGTGGCTCGGATAGTTGTTGTAGATCAGGTTCGCGAACTCCTCGCCGTAGGAGGTCGAGCCGCGCGGATTGCCGTACACGACGATGTAACCCGCGGCTGCATAGAGTTCGAGGTCCGCCGCGAACACGGGACCGTAGCTGGCGTACGGGCCGCCGTGAATTTCCAGGATCAGCGGATATTTTTTGGCAGGATCGAAGTTCGGCGGCAGCAATTCCCACGCGCCGATCGAACGCCCGTCCACCGATGACTTGACGGGCAGCGCCGACAGCTTGCCGACGCTCACCTCCTTCAGAAGTTCGGAATTCAACTCCGTGAGGCGTCGCGTCTTGCCGTCGCGCGCCAGATACACCTCCGGCAAATCATCGCCGCCGCCGCCGCTGTAGGCCACCGCGCCTTTGCCGGACACCGTAAATTCGCCGCCCGAGTAGGGCAACTGCGTCGCCGCCGCTATTTGGGCCAGATCCGATGCGACGGCCTCTACGCGGCCATTGAGCCCCATCCGCGCCACCTTCGTGATGCCTTGATCGACGTACTGGATGTACAGGCTATGTCCATCGCCCGCCCACTGACAGTCGGTCAACGAGCGATCCAGCGACTCGCCGATGACGCGCTGATTCTTGCCGTCCGCGTCCATCACGTTGAGCCGGACGTTCTGATTGCCGATGTGCTTGTCCTGATAACCCAGAAACGCCACCAGCTTGCCGTCCGGCGACACCGTCGGCGCGTGGTACGGACCGATGTCGTGCGACAGCTGCTGCAGGCTGCCATCCGCCACGTTCAACCGATAAATGCTCAGCGTCATGGCCGTATGCCGGGCCCAATCCTGCGGCTCGCGCTTCCAATCCGCATTGCGATTTCCGGCAAAGAAAATCGCCTTTCCGTCCGGCGACCAGGCCAGCGGCCCCGCGTCACTGAAAGGTCCCGAGGTCAGTTGCCGGGGGGCGCCGCCGCCATCCACGGACATCACATAGATATGCTTGAATCCAGGTTTCTCCAATCCTTGTCCATCCGCCCGGAAATTCATCGAATCGATCACCACCGGCTCACCGCCCCAGTGAGCCCCCGGCGGCTTCACCAGCGACTTGCCGATCGTCGGCCCCGCCTCCGGCGCGTGCATCACGAAGGCAATCTGCTTGCCGTCCGGCGACCACGTAATGTCGCTCGGCGCCTCGGTGAGATTGGTGATGCTCGCGGTCTCACCGCGCAGCCAATGAATGGCGATCTGCGTGCGCCCGTCCGCCCCGGTTGACAGAAATGCAATGCGCGACCCGTCCGGCGACCAGCGCGGCGATGAATGGTTTCCCGGCCCGGTGGCCAGCGGCGTCTGCGCTCCGGTCGCCGTATCGATGAGCCAAAGCGATTGGGCCAGCCGATCCGTCATGATGTCGTTTGCGGTCCGTGCGTAGGCGATCAGCGCGCCGTCCTTGCGAATCTGCGGATCCGCGGCCCACTGCATGTGGAACAAGTCCTTGGGCTCCAGGACGCGCGTCCCGGCCTGCGCGCCCGCTGCAATCAACGTGGCGGATAAAGCGATACTCATCAAACGGCGCATGAATTTAGCCTCGAGCTTAAGATGGGTTCGTTGGGTTTGCGGTGCGTGGCCGATGCCTTACTTGTACTGGTAGTCCACCTGCAAACCCGATGTGCGCGGCCGCTGGCTGATGCTCGAGTAGGGCGTCTGCGAGGCCAGGGGCACGCCCCGATTGTCGGTCACGTTGTCGCTGAAGAGCATCACGCGCCAGTGCGCGGGAGCCACGAACGTAAAGCTGACACGGCCGGTCGTGATGTCGTTGCTGTCGACGACGATGGGCGGCTCGCCCGAGCCGCTCGCCACTGCGGTCGTGGTCTGCGCCGAAGTGTAGCGCGCGCTGGCCGCAAGCTCTCCCGACCAGCCGGTCGCGGCGAACGGGAAGTCGTACGACGCGTTGGCGCCGGCGGTGAAGGCCGGAGAGTCATCGATACGGGAGCCTTTCGGGAACAACAGCTGCCCGCCGGAGAGCACGGTCGCATCCTCGCTCAGCCCGTTCCAGCTGAAGTTGAGGCCTAACTGCAGCCCTTGAACGGGCCGGGCCGTGACCGCGAAGTCCGCGCCCATGCCGCTCGCCGACTGGCCGTTGACGTTCGCGACGATGGTGGCCGCACTGCCTGGGATGAAAATGCCCAAGGCCTGCTGGATGTCGTCCCATTTCATGAAGTATACGGCCGCATCGAAGCTCAAGCGATTGTCGAACAGGTTGCCCTTGCCCCCGATCTCGTAGTTGGTCAGCTTGTCGGGCCGCACCGGCGCAAAGTCCGGCGCCTCCACGAGCACCAGTTCGGTCTGCGGGTAGCCGCTGCGGAAGCCCTGCGAGTAGGAAGCGTACATGGTGTAGTCGTGGGTCGGGAACCAGCTGAGCACCACCCGCGGCGTCACGGCGTGGAATGGGGTCTCCGAACTCAACAGCGGCGTACCCGCCGGCTCTCCAAAGAGGAGATTCTGCTGCAGGCCGACGTCATCGTGGAAGTAGCGCCCCCCCACGGACAATTCGAACTGATCGTCCAAGAAGCGGCGTCCGAGTTCGCCGAAAATCGCGGCGGAGCGCGAGGAATCGCCCTCCGAGACGGGCGCGGGTATCAGATCACCCAGTGTCTGGTAGAAGCTGTCGCGTGCGTCGCGATAGAACGCGCCGGCTGACCAGCGCCACGGGCCGTCAAGCTTGGAGTTGAGGTTCAGCTCCTCGCTGAACACTTTCGACGCCAGGCTGGTGCCGAGCGCCGGTTCGGCGGCGACGCCCGGGTCGACGTCCAACGAGCCGTCATTCTGGTATGTGAGATAGCTGCTCGCGCTCGATACCGTGAACCACGGCGCCTGGTAATCCACCTTCATGTCATAGGCGTTGAAGCCCGACTCGATGGGCTGATTCTTGGTCGAGGCGGTATAGTCATTGGTACCCAGGGGCGGGGCTCCGAAGCTCGCGTCCTCGTGCGTCGCACCCAGCTTGATGTTCAGATCGTCGGTCGCTTGAAAGTTTACCTTCAGACGCTCGTTCTTGATATCGCCGTCGTTGATGTGGTTCCCGGTCGGACTGTTGATCCAGCCGCTGTCGTGTTCGTCGCCGACGACGAGCCGCACGGCGAGCTTGCCCTCGATGATGGGCATGTTGACCGCCGCGTCTTCGCGCCAGTTTCCCCCGCCGCCGTCCGTGGAGGACACGGTACCGCGTGCCTTGAAGTCGAAGTCGTTCAGGTCCGCATCGTTGGTCAGCACGCGCACCACGCCGTTCAGGGCGCTCGCACCGTACAGAGTACCCTGCGGCCCGCGCAGCACCTCGACGCGGTCGAGGTCAAAGGCGTTGAAATCCGGCTCCACCGCGGATCGCACCAGCCCGAACGGCACTGAATCGAGGTAGTAGCCGATCGGGCTCGGGCCGGAGAACAGGGGGCCGCCGGCGGTGACGCCGCGAATGGTCAGCTGGGTCTCGCCGCCCTCGCCGGTGAGATTGGCGACGACGCCGGGGACCGCACTGAGGGCGTCAGTTACGCTCAGGATGCTCGACTTGTCGAGGCTGGCGCCGCCCATCACGGAGAGCGAGATGGGCACATCCTGCGCGCGCTGCTCGCGCTTCTGCGCGGTGACGACTATCTCGGCGATCGTGTCCGGCGCGGATGTTGCGGCTGTTGCGGGCGACGCGGCTGAGGCGCTCGCCGCCGACGGATCCGCGGCGAGCGCAGGGACGGAACAGAGGAGGAGCGCGGTGCAAGGTAACAACACGGCGCCAGAGCGGGACAACGGAATATTCATTTTCACCCACTTTATAATGCAAGCCAAGACGACCAGGGGCATGTGTGACGCTTCAGAAAGTACATGTACATCGAGCGCGTCGTCAATTTTACAAACGCCTCTTCAAAGCGGGATTTCATAAAGAGCGAAGCCTTTCCGTTCGCGCTGTACAAAACGTGAGCACGTCGTGAAAGCACTGGAAAATAAGCCTTTTTTGACGATTCTTCGCGTGCGGAATTGCGCACCGTGCCCGCGCGTGACGACACGCTCTTGCATATTTGCCATTCCCACATGCAGAAATAGCGTTTACCCCAAAGGGTCGCTGCAGTAGTGTCGAGCGCCAATCACATCGTGCCTGCGGCCCGTGCGCGCGAGGTGTCCACTGAAAAATGAAGGATCGCGCGGCAACATGACAAACACGAGTGTCTCGATTCTGCGGCGGCTGGTTTCGTTCGATTCCACATCCCGGCATTCGAATCTTCCGCTGATCGAATGGGTGGCGGACTATCTGAAGTCGCATGGTGCGCGCGTGGAACTCGTCTATAACGCAACCCGAGATAAGGCCAATCTACTGGGGAGCATCGGGCCGGACAGACGCGGGGGTGTGGTGTTGTCGGGCCATACGGACGTGGTGCCGGTCGACGGCCAGGAGTGGACCAGCGACCCATTCACGCTCGTGGAACGGGAAGGCCGGCTGTACGGGCGCGGCAGCTCGGACATGAAAGGGTTCATCGCGTGCAGCCTGGCCGCCCTCGAGCATTGGAAGAACATGAAGTTGCTGCGGCCTCTGTACTTCGCCTTTTCCTATGATGAAGAGATCGGTTGTTTCGGCGCGCACTCGCTGGTGGACCGCATCGCCGTCAGCGTGCCGCGGCCCGCCTTTGCCATCATCGGGGAACCCACCGACATGAGAATCGGCGTGGCTCACAACGGCGTGACCGGCTCGCACACGAGTTTTTGCGGGGTTGCCGCGCATGCGAGCGATCCCTCGCGCGGGGTGAACGCCATCGACGCGGCGGCTGACTTCGTGCGCTTCCTGCGCGATGTTGCCAGGCTGCCGCAAATCGCCGACAATGGTTGCACGCTGAACGTCGGTCGAATCGCGGGCGGAGCGGCCACCAACATCGTCGCGGAGCGCTGCAGCGTGCGCTGGGAATACCGTGCGGACAACCAGCAAGACGCAGCCGTGATAGAGAAGATGATTGCCGATTACCTCAAGGGCGACGCCTTTGCAGCGCTCGATGTCGCAAGCGAAATTGAGCTCGACGTGCCGCAGTTTCGCAGCGATCTCGGCGACGAGTCGATGCGGGTGCTGACGGGCTGCGGTGCGAAGCTGCCTGTGACCACGCTGCCGTTCGGCAGCGAAGCGGGAATATTCGAACGCAGCCGCATTCCCTCCGTCGTGTGCGGACCGGGCTCCATTGATCAAGCGCATAGGGCGGATGAGTGGGTTGCCTGCGCCGCGCTCGATGAGGCGGATCGATTCCTGTCCAAAGTGGGCGCATGGGCGTCGCAGACCGAGCCCGATTGAACGAGGTCGATTCATCCCGCGCCCAAGGCCGCACACGGCCGCGCCACGTGCTGCTGGCGGTGAGCGTCGGCAACATGCTCGAATGGTACGACTTCGCGGTCTACGGCTTTTTGACCCCGGTGATCGCCAAGATCATGTTCCCCGCCGGCGATGCCACGGCCTCGTTGCTGCTGTCGGCGGGCGCGTTCGGGGTCGGATTCCTGACAAGACCCGCCGGCGCCTTGGTATTCGGCGCGATGGCCGACCGCAAGGGCCGAAAATTTACCTTGCTGCTGACCTTCGGCCTGATGGGCACCGCGACACTCGCGATCGGTCTCATTCCCTCCTTTGCCACCCTCGGCGTCGCGGCGCCGCTGCTCGTGGTGCTTGCGCGGCTGCTGCAGGGACTCGCGGCCGGCGGCGCGGTCGGCGGCGCGACCGCGATGCTGACGGAGCATGCGCCGCCCGGCCGGGCCGGCTATTTTGCCAGCTGGCAGGCGGCCAGCCAGGCCGGCGCGCTCTTGTTGGGAGCCTTGGCGGCCGCCACCGTCTCGGCGATCGTCTCTCCCGGGCAATTAAACGCCTGGGGCTGGCGCGTGCCCTTCTTCGCCAGTGCGCTGATCGTTCCTTTGGGAATGTACATCCGCCGGCGCATCGACGACCCGGAGGCGTTCGTCCACCAGGAGCGCGCCGCCTCCTCGCCCTTGAGGCTGCTGTGGCGGACACACAGGACAGCCGTTGCACGAGGGTTCGGCATCACCATCATCTGGACCGTCTCGACGTATTTCTTTTTTGTCTACGTCCCCTTGTATGCGCACACGGTGCTCAAACTTCCCTTGAGCGCCACCCTGTTCAGCAACAGTCTGGCGCTGGCGTTCATGCTGGCCATTGCACCCATGGCCGGCCATCTATCGGATCGCTGGGGGCGCTACAGTCCCATGATTGCGGCGGCCCTGGCCATCGTGCTCCTGATCCGGCCCGGCTTCGGCTTCCTGTTGAGTCACCCGCATGTCGCGGCTCTGGCCGCGTTCCAAGTCGTCTCGGCCGTTCTGGCGGCGCTGTTCATCGGCCCGGCGCCTGCCGCGATCGCCGAACTGTTTCCGATCGGCGTTCGCTCCTCGGGCATGGGCGTTGCCTATAATTTTTCGGTCACGCTGTTCGGCGGGTTCGCACCGTTCATCGCCACCGGCCTGATTGCGCGTACGGGAAATCCGCTGTCACCGACCTGGTATGTGATGTTTTCCTGCGGTTTGAGCTTGATCGCGCTGCTGCTCACGCTCCGAACCAGTTCGCGCGGTCCTTGTTGAATCGTTCGCGCAGAAATTTGAGCAGTATCTTGATCCGGTGCGATTTGTTCGGTATCGGACGAGAGACCAGCCAGAGATTCAGGTAGCAGCCGGTCGGCAGCGGCAGCGCGATCAGGTCGGGCGCCGCACGCTTGTAGAAGTTCGGCAGCAGGCCGATGCCTATCCCGCTGCGAATCGCCGCCAGATAAACCGATGCCGAGTCCACCCGCAATTGAATCCTGTGCACCGTGAGGACACTCTTGGTCCACCACGCCAGATCGGCGCAAACGCGATACGGCACATAGTCCACGAACTGGTGCTGTCCCAGCTCCTCGAGCGCTCGCGGGCGTCCGAATCTCTCCTCATAGGACTTCGAAATGAACAGGGAGTGTTCGACCTTCACGATTTTGGACGCGACCAGGCGCGGATTCTTCGGCCTCTCAATGAACACCGCTAGGTCCGCCTCGAGAGAAAACAGATCGAGCCCCTCGCGATCGGTCACCAGGTCAATGTTCACGCCGGGATGAATGCGGCAGAAATCCGCGAGGACTTGCACCAGCCAAAGGTAGCCGACGCCCTCGGTGGCAAAGACGCGCACGGTACCGGACAGACGCGAGTCGAAGGCGAGCAGACTGGATTCGATGTCGTTGGCCGCCTCTTCCATGAGGGCCGCCTTGTCGTAGAGAATCTTTCCGGCAACGGTCAGTCGCATCCCGTTCGCGTGTCGGTCGAAGATCTTGGTGCCGAGATAGGTCTCGAAGCGTGCGACGCGGCGGCCGACCGTCGACTGATCGGTCTGCAATACCACTGCGGCGGAGTGAAAGCTGCCGAGTTTCGCGGTGGCGATGACGTATTGGATGTCGCTCCAGTTGTTGAGGGGGGATTTCGCTCGCACGCAGTTCTCAGTCGGTAGTAACGTTATTGTCATATGAGCGCATCGATGCAGGCAAACCTGATTATTGAGGTCAGGCATTCCTGACCCGAGCCGCTCAATCGACTAAAACGACGAGATCGCGCGTAAGGTGTTGATCGTATTTCAAAAGCCGGGAAACATTACAGGCCATTGAGGGTTCCCCCTGCCGACAATGGTGGGAAGTCCCTGCACCGAGCAATCGCCCATCAGCCGGATTTCAGCTTTTCTTCCGCATACAAGGACAGTTCGATCATGCGCTCGAGCAGCTGATCGGCAGGCAATCCGGCGAAATTCTTGAGCCCAGCTCTTTGACGTAGAGTCGAACGAGAATGAGTTCACGCTCATCCGCATAACTTATGCCAGACCAATAGTTAGTGCGGTCAACTTAACTCAGCGCCAAGTCCTTCGATTGCAGGTCAAGAATCCGACGCCGTCGATGTGGCAACCGCCGACGGCGCCGGGATCCCATCACTTGCTGGCGAGCCGAACGTCGGTGGTGCCAAACCGCAAGTAAGTCAGCATGGGCGCATTGACGTCCCTAACCGCTTTGTCAACCGCCTTATCGATGCACGCCGTGATTGCCCCTCTCAAGATGGGGTCGCTGCCGGCGGACATTCCACAGACATCCCGCGCTGCAGCACGTATGCGGCTGTAAAGCACCTTCGCGCCATCCGACGTGGTGATATCGAGATCTTTGAATCGGACGATTTTGCTCGGCACGTCTTCCGCCTCCGCGGAAGTCGAGAGCGTGGTGCAGAGCGCTGCCGTGCTCATGATGCATGAGATGGCCGTGTATATCCTGGTACGAATGGGTGTGTTCATGTCAATTCCTCCTCGGTTTGTCCTTTGCGATCCCCAGCCTCGATGGCTGGGTTGGACGACACGGTAGGAAACGGCACCCGATCAATCTTGACCGTCTCCTGAATAACTCACGGAGAAAATGTGAATCGCGCCGGCCGCGGCGCATTGCGCTGAAAGTTCCTCTCGTGCATTCTAGGAAATGGCCGGATAAGAGCTATTAAAAGGCTCCCCGTGAGCAAGGGCACCCCCAGAGCGATAGAGCCAATGAATCTATCGGGTGATCGGATAGCACGGATGAGCTGCCTGCTTGGTGAGGCGCTACGGGTCGCTGCGTGGACCACCGTCGATCTGGCTGCCCAAGACCGTGTCCGGCGGTAATTTCAACCCACTGAGTGCAAGCGGCCTGAATGCGGGCGACTTGGTCGGTCCCTACGAGCTGATTCGTCTTCTCGGAGCCGGCGGGATGGCGGAGGTTTGGCTGGCTCGGCGGGCGGACGGTGCCTTCAAGCGCGACGTGGCGCTCAAGCTTCCGCTATTGACACGCCGGCGTAACGATCTTGAGCAGCGCTTTGTCCACGAGCGCGACATCCTTGCGAGTCTCGAGCATCCGAACATTGCGCGCTTTTACGACGCGGGGGTGGATACCCAAGGCTTGCCGTACCTGTCGATGGAGTACGTCAAGGGGCAAACTCTGATGGGCTGGTGCGATACGCAAGCTCTGGGCGTCGAGGACCGCCTGGCGATATTTCTACAGGTGCTCGACGCGGTGAAGTATGCGCACGAGCAGCACGTCATCCACCGCGACCTCAAACCCTCGAACGTTTTCGTCACCGAATCGGGCCAGGTGCGTTTGCTCGATTTCGGGGTTGCGAAGCTGTTGCAGGAGGAGGCGGATCAAACCCAGATATCGCGCATTTATGGCCAGGCGCTCACGCCCGATTATGCGAGCCCGGAGTTGCTGAGGGGCGAGCCCGTGGACCCACGCAGCGACGTGTATTCGCTCGGCATGTTGTTATACGAATTGCTGACCGGCACTCGGCCGTATCGACTGAACTCGCAAGCCTCCCTTGCCGGCCTGAGACACGCGGTTGCCTCGGCCGAGGTGCAAAGGCCCAGCTCGCAGCTCACACGGGAGGCGAGTGCGGCGCGCGCCGCGACCCGGGAGCAGCTGTCGCGCAAGTTGCGGGGCGACCTAGACGCGCTGGTGCTCAAGGCGTTGGCCAAGGAGCCCTCTGAACGATACGACAGCGCCGCGAGCATGGCGCAGGACCTGCAGCGGTATCTACACGAGCAACCCGTCAAGGCGCGGTTGGCTCCGGTTTCTTATCGAGTCGGGAAGTTTCTGCGACGCAACAGCGCGACGGCGTGGTTGGTCGCGATGTCGATCATCGCCATCTGCCTGGCGGTGGGAGTGGATCGCCTGGTCCTGCCGAGGCGGGCCGATGACTCCGTACCACCGGCTGCGTTCACACCGCCTCCGCACTCGGTAGCCGTGCTGCCCTTCACCAACCTGAGCGGGGACCCGGCGCAGGACTACTTCTCGGATGGAGTGTCCGAGGAACTGATCAACGCGCTCTCGCAGGTCGAAGCGCTGCAGGTATCTGCGCGCACCTCCTCTTTCTCATTCAAGGGCAAGAATGCCGATATTGGAGCCATCGCCCGCATACTGAATGTCGCTGCGATCCTCGAGGGCAGTATCCGTCGATCCGGGAACACGGTGCGGATCACGGCTCAATTGGTCAATACGGTCAATGGCTACCACCTATGGTCGCAGAACTACGACCGGGAACTACGCGACATCTTGACGTTGCAGACCGACATCGCCACGGCGGTCGCTCAGGAGATGCAAGTAAAGCTGCTCGGCGATGAGGCAACGAGAATTGAAGTGGCCAGCACGCGCAATCCGGAAGCTTATGACGCTTATCTTCGCGGCATGCAAATCGAGGTGATGGCGCAAGATATATCTTCCAGCCGCCGGGCCCTGGCGGCTTTCGATCAAGCCATTGCACTCGATCCGAACTATGCGGCCGCCTATGCGCAGCGCGCGCATGCACTGCGCAGCGTCGCAAACTTCTCGACCGAGCCGAGTACCGTCGCGGACCTCTACGCGACCGCTCGTCAAGCCGCCGAACGGGCGGTGGCATTGGCTCCCGACTATGCAGATGCGCACATGGTACTCGGCTGGCAGGTATTGGCACATGGATACCTCGACTTCAGCGCGGCAGATCGGGAGATCGAGCGCGCCCTCGCACTCGCTCCGGGCAGCGCGTCGATACTGGATGGCTACGCAGGTTTCCACGGCATCATGGGTCATCACGATGCAGCGCTTGCCGCAATGCGTCACGCGATCAAGCTCGATCCACAAAATCCTCGTTACCGAGAGCACCTCCTGCTGAACCTCAATTGGGCCCGACGCTTCGAGGATGTGCTGGTGGCCGTGCAAGATGCCAAGGCACTACACCCGGAGGGTTACTACGCCGGAATCCATAGCGCCATCAGCTATCTTGCACTCGGACATCCAGAGCTCGCATCGAACCTATGCGAATCGCCCGCGACGCCGCTCGACGAGGGGGATCGACACTTCTGTTTGGCACTCGCCTACCACGCGGAAGGCAAAATGAGCCAAGCTACGACGGAGCTGGAACAATTCAAGACGCGCAATGGCGATCTGAGCGCGGTCAGCTATGCCGCCGTCTATGCGCAGTGGGGAGATCCGGCCGCTGCGCTGCGGTGGCTCGCCACCGCGGAACGCGTGCGTAGGGCGGGGCTGATCGGCGTCAAGGTTGATTGGATGTTCGATCCCATTCGCAATCAACCGCAATTCCAGGCGCTCGTGCAGCGGCTGGGTTTTCCGCCGTGACAGTCCTCCAAATTGCGGTCATGTTCGTTCCGGAGTAGCGTATCCGCCGTGGACTCCGCGCATATGAGGACGTTGCTTGTCGACCTCAGAAGCGGGAGAGTGCGCGTGGTTTCATTCGATTGCCATGGAGACGCATCATGAATCCTGTAAGAGAGACCAAGACGAAGAAAAAGCAAATTCTAACCGATATCCGAAAACTTTCGGCAGCCCTACGCGCCGGGACGCTCGATAGAAAGAAACTGGAATCCGGACTCAAGAAAATGCAGGGCGTGGTGATAAGCATGCCCGATCATGACGACTGGCCCCGCGGCCCCGGAGTTTGAATGGTGGGGGCGATGCGCAGCGCCTGAGTCGATGCATTGCCATCAGGCTGAGGAGCGCCCGTTGCCAGTCCGCCTACTGGGACAACAGCGATCTGCGGGTCGTCAACTATCTCAGTCGGGATGAGTTTGCCGCGAATCCGATCGTGTTGGAGATCATCCGCTTCTTCTCCTCTCCGAGGACGATCGCGGACGCGCTGCTTGAATTCGACGCCTACACTCCCGACAGCGTGACAGCGGCGATAGCGGAGTTGTTCGACGCGGAGCTGCTCCTGCAATGCGACTCTCCCGAATCGGCCCGCGATGAGCTTCTCGACTCCCTGTGGAAACCCTGGCTGCCGCACGGCGCCTATCACTTCCTGACGAAAGACGCCCCCTACGTGGAGGGCGACTGGACTTCAGACCAAAAGCTGCAGTCGATTTCCAGCGCGCCGCAGCCGCCCTTCTTCAAACAGAATGAAGGCGCTCAATCGATTTCACTGCCGCGGCATGGCAGGGAGAAGGATAGTTTTTTCCAGACGCTCCACGCCCGGCGGACACGGCGAAATTTCTCGCAAGCGCCGGTATCGCTCGATGCCGTTTCCATGCTTCTGCAAACGACCTGGGGGGTGCAAGGGTATGTTGACTCGCCGTACTTCGGGCCCCTGCCGCTCAAGACGAGTGCTTCCGGCGGCGCAAGACACCCGGTGGAGGCGTATTTGTTCGCACTCAAAGTGACAGGGCTCGATCCCGGGCTTTACCACTATGACCCCAGGGATCATGCGCTCGAGTTGATCTCCTCCAAGGCGACGCCGCAAATGGCGCGGGCGTATTGCGCGGATCAGCCGTATGTCGCTCATGCGGCGGCCCTTTTCATCATGACGGGCGTGTTTGCGCGGAGCATGTGGAAATACCGGCATCCTCGAGCCTATCGAGTGGTGCTCCTGGACGCGGGTCACCTCGGACAGACCTTTTGTCTGACGGCAACCCGCCTGGGGCTTGCTCCTTTCAGTACGGCGGCCCTGAAAGACACTCTGATCGAGCGAGACCTCGGGATCGACGGCATATCGGAGTCGGTGCTTTACGTCACAGGCATCGGCATGCCGGCGGAACAGTGACTCGCGGGTGTTCTCGGAATGAGCCAGCTATTTCAACTCACCCAAGCGGCGTCGTCCCAGCGCCACTTGCCGCTTGAGCTCGAGGAAAGCTGCATCACCGGGGACAACGTGTCCTTCCGCCGCGGCCAGCAGCGCTTCGTACCGCGGCAGACTGTCCTTGAGGCGACCTTGAACCTCGTCAATCTGAATCAGCTCGGCTGCGCTTCGCAGCGCGGGAGCGGCTCCCGCTCCATCAAGCGGTTGGGCGAGCTCTATGGCTCGGTTTAAATGCCGAACGGACGATGAATAGTCGTGCAGTCGAGCATACGAACGACCGACGAGGTAGTGTAACTCGGCTGCCATGCGAGGCTGAGCGGCGAAGCGCGTGTCGATTTCATGGCCGGCGCGCGTCAAGATCTGGGTGGCATTATCCGTGCTTCCCTGGGTCAATACCTCACTGGTGAGAAATTCGGCGGCTGTTTCGGCCTGTGCTGCCGCGGCACGGCTGCTCTCCTCGGCACGGCGCGCTTTGAAGTAAAAGCCGGTGCTGATCGCGAGTCCGATGACGAGCGCTGCGACGCCCACGGCAATGCCCGCGTAGCGCACGCGGGCTCGTTCGAGTCTGCGGTGCGAGCTTTCCGCTCTCGCTTGCTCCTCCCGTTGATTTCTGAGCCGGCAGCGCCGCTCCTCGAGAGTCCGAAGCCGTTGGGCCAAGACGTCCGCGTCCGCGACGCGCACGCTGAGATTGCTTTCAGCGACCAGTCCAAGGTCTTCGCGCAGCAATTCATCTGCGATATGCTCTCTCCACCCGAGCGGCATGGCAGCGTGAAAGTCGCCCGTGAGGACTTGATACAGGATGACGCCCAGCGCGTAGTTGTCGGATTTCACCGTGAACGGGGCACCGTCAAGAGTCTCGGGCGCCCGGTAGAGCGATGTCGTGGGATTCTGCCCTGACGGGGCGATGGTCTTGGTAAAGCCGAGGCGCGTGATGCCCAGGCGATCGACGTGACCCGCGTCCAGCACGGCTGCGCTGCCGAAGCCGCCGAGCGCAATGTCGATGGGTTGGCCGGCGACGGGTTTCACGAAGATATTCGACGGCCTCAAGTCCTTGTGCAGCATTCCCACCGAGTGCACCGCGGCGAGAGCCGTCGCGATTTTCGCGACTACTTCGATCCGTTCCGCGAGCGGGATGCGCGCCAGACCACCGCGGCTCTTGGCCCAATCGATGAGACTGCCGCCGCCGATGTGCTCCGCCTCGATGAAGAAAGGCATCTGCTCCAGATTCCAATCGAGCAATCGAACGATCTGAGCGCCCCCGCCGAGCGAGTCGTTGAGAATCCGGAAAGCCGTGATTTCACGCTTGAGCGTACCCAGGGATGCCTCATCGAGGGCGAACTTGAACACCCGTTCTTCGCGGGTCTTATCATGACGAGCTCGCCACGCTTCACCGTACCCGCCCATGCCGAGCCGCTCGACCAAGCTCCAGAGCGGCCGGCCGGGTGGGTGGTCTCCCGGGTGAAGGTTCAGTGGCGTGGTTTGCGGCGCCGCGACCAATTCCACCTGGACCGGGGCGATGAACCGGTAACCGAAGCCATAAGCGGTTTTTATGATGTCCTGGTCCCGGTCTCCGAGCGCATCGCGGAGCCGCCCGATGCACTTGGTCAACACGGTTTCGCTGAGGATGCGCCCGGGCCATACGCCCGCGAGCAACTCATCCTTGGTGCAGACCTCGCCGGGGCGCTCCAGCAGATGGATCAAGACTTCGAGGGGTTTGCGCTCGAGCTCGGCGTCGGCTCCCTTGACGAGCAGTTCCAGCGTCCGTTCATCGAGAACTGCGCCGGCAAAGTGCCAACGCCGGCGGCCTCTGTCCGCCTTCACTCCCGGCGCCGCGCTCGTCTTGTCTGCCACCACGCATGCCCGTCCTCGTCGCATCAGCAGCGACGGTTTGTGCACCGATCATGACAGAAGCCCGATGCTCGAACTACAGGGCGTCCATTGGCAGAGGAGCACGCGCTCGCGGCGATGCATCATGCCGCCCTCTGCTGCAGCACGATGTTCCATTCGAATTCCGGCACGCCGTCCTCGTTTGGGCAGGGCTCTCAGCGGACGAGGAAGCCGCCTTTGAGAGGATCCGCGGGGTCGAAGTAGAACTCGCTGCGGCCGGTAATGAAGGCGGTTCCGCCCACTTCGGGTACGACCGCCTCGTAAGGTCCAAACTTCGCGGATTTCACCGCCCTCACGGACATCACGGTGCCCAGAATGCTCTCGATGTCGATGGTCTCATTCATCGCCACCTCGCCTTTTGCATAGTGCATCGCGACGCGGGCGCTGACCCCGGAACCCGTCGCCGAACGGTCAACCTCCCCATCGGCAAACACGCAGACGTTGCGACTATGGTGACGGCCCTCCGCCGGCGGCCCGGTGAAGATCACGCCGTACAGGAAGCTCAGCTCCTCTTCAAACGGGTGCCTGATGGCGCAGGCTGCCGCGACCGCGCTCTTGATACGCCGGGCGGCCTCAATGAGCCGGCCGGCGTGCTGCGAAGTCAGTGCCAATCCCAAAGGCGCCGCCTCCACCAAGGCGTAGAAGGCGCCGCCGTACGCAACATCGAAGTGCACGAGATCAAGGCCAGGCACCTCGATCTCGCCATCCCTCATAAACACGAACGAAGGAACGTTTCGAAACGTCACATCGCCTACCCTGCCATCCTGGATGCTGCCTCGCGCCTCGATGCGGCCCGCCGGTACGTTGAAGGTGACGGCCACATCCCGTGCGTCGCCATCGATGCTGCCGTCGCGCACCCGGGTCTCGAGCACCAGGGTCGTCAAGGCGATGATGGCGTGGCCGCACATCGTGCTGTAGCCTTCGTTGTGCAGAAAAAAGACGTCGAAATCGGCTTCGGTCGAGGGGGTCACCACCGCGCCGTACATGTCCGCGTGGCCCCTGGGTTCCCACATGAGGCCGGTGCGCAAAGAGTCGTAGCGCTCCCTGAAGAAGCGGCGCTTTTCGAGTACGGTGCCGCCCTCGATCGACGGCAGCCCATCGGTCAAGACCCGCAGCGGCTCCCCACCGGTATGCATGTCGATGGTCTTGACGGTGTAGCCGTCGCGCGCCTTCCAACCGAATTCTTTGACACATTGTTTCATCGCAACTTCCCTAATGTTGACTCGAGCCGTGCGGCCGCCGCAGGGGAGCCCACGCATGATGCCAGCCCCTAGGTCGGCGCCCGGGCCGATGATTGGCCACGCCGACTCACCGGCGAGATCGCCGTTCTACGCTACTTTCGGCGCGCGACGGAGATTGGCAGCTTCAGTTGTAGTGTGACGGAGCCGACGTCCTCTTCGTGATGGTGAGGTTTCCCATCATGCTCGGCGCCGTGGTCATGACCATGACCATGGTGCGCCATCTTTGGTTGGCTCATGCCAGCCATGCCAACTTCTGCGACGACAACTCCGATTCTCCATCCCAACGATATGCCACCAACGGCCCACCGTTGGCGACGCTGTAATCCAGACACGCAAACCGTGGCGATATGACTTTGGGATTCCCGGTAAACCAGTAATGCCCAAACAGCACCGGCGGCCCCGAGTACGGATGCGCCTTCCATTCCTCAGGCAACGTCACATCCGGAATCATCGCCATGTCGTCGGACGGCCCGATCGCCGCCTTGCGATACGTCGACAAATCCTCCTGCCACCATCGGACCCGGACCTCATGCCGAACCTTACCGCCTTTATCCGCAAACGAAATCCCCGCCGGCAATGCCACCTCCGGACCCTTGCACACGACCTCGAGCGCCTCGTAGATGCGATGACCCTGGCGGCTTCCCCACAAAATCGCTTCCTCGGTCAAGGTTTGATTCGGCCCCAAGACGGGGCGGAGCACATCCATCGATTCCTCATGCCAACAGGCATGCACAATCCGTAAACCTGGAAGGTCCAACCACAGCGGCAATGTCTTGAACCAATCGGTGATGTCCCTCTGTTTCGGCGTCCCTTCGACCACGTCCAAAAACGCCTGATGCTGCTCCCGATTCCCCGGCTTGTGGTGATCCCGCAGGAACTTCCCCGAATCCTCCGGATCCGGCGTCACCCACGCAATCGCATTGAACTCATGATTACCCAGGATGCATCGAGCCCCGCCCGACTCGACCATCGCCCGCACCAGGTGAACGGTCTCCAACTGCTTCGGTCCGCGGTCGATCAAGTCTCCGACAAAGATGGCAGTGCGGCTGGGATGACCCCAAGCGCCATCAGATTCGGAATAGCCAAGATGCGACAGAAGCTCCACCAGCTTGTCGAACTCGCCGTGAACGTCGCCGATGACGTCAAATTTCATTGGTCATTTGCTCGTTCCTTCCCCATATTGGGCGCACGGACATTGAGCACAGTTTGGCCTTTTCGGGCAAAAAAGGCAGCGGAGTTTTCGCTGCCGTTTGACAATATTCCATAGTTGCAATGATCATACGGATTGTAGGCTTGGAAACCGGAGTTCGATGGACGTCAACGCGCGTCATCAGCTGGCTATCGCGCTATATAGAGACAACCGTCCTCTAGAAGCGCTGCGGCAGCTCGCTGAGCTCATAGATGCCCATCCCGACCGTGTCGCGTATCGAAGCTTACGAGCGGACATCCACGCGGCAATCGGCGATTTTTCAGAGGCGGCCGCCGATCTGGGCGTCTTGCTCGCCGTGCACCCGGAAGAGCCGCGCGTGTGGCTGCAATATGGGCAGGTGAGTGCGACGCTCGATGCGTACGATCAAAGCGTCGCTGCGTTCCGGCGATGCATTGCTTTGTCACCGCACATGGGCGAGGCGTGGTGGGGCCTCGCCAATCTCAAGACCTATCGGTTCGAGCCGGGCGAGCGTCAACTCATGCAATCGCAGCTCGATCGTGTCCTTCACGAGCGTGATCGGATACCGCTGGAGTTCGCAGTCGGCAAGGCGCTCGAGGGCGAGGCGCAGTACGCGACCGCGTTCGCCCACTATGCCCGCGGCAATCATCGTCGCCGAGCCCGCAGCGAGTACGACGCCCGCGCCATGACCGCGTTCGTGCGGCACTCAAAGCAGGTACTCGATCGAGGACTTCTCGACGCGCGCGGCGACGGCGAGTCAGCCACGGACGTGCCAATATTCATCGTCGGTCTGCCGCGCGCGGGATCGACACTGGTCGAGCAGATTCTCGCGAGTCACTCGCTCGTCGAGGGCACCATGGAACTGCCCGATCTGGTGATGATCGCGGGTTCGCTCGCCGGGCGTGGCGCGCAAATTGGCAGAAGCTATCCCGATATGCTTGCGGATCTGACGGCGGCCGACCGTCAGCGCCTCGCACGAAACTACTTGGACGGGACGCGGGTGCGGCGCAAGACGTCGAAGGCCCTATTCGTCGATAAGACGCCGCATAACTTTCTGCATATCGGGCTGATCTCGATGATCTTGCCGCACGCCAAAATCATCGATGCCCGCCGCGAGCCGCTGTCCTGTTGCCTGTCGGCGTTCAAACAGTGCTTCGCCGACGGGCACCGCTTCTCATTCGACCTCGCAGACCTCGGCTACTACTATCGTGACTACGTCGATTTGATGCAGCACTTTGATGCGGTGTTACCCGGCAAAGTACATCGGGTGCAGTACGAGCGCATGGTCAAAGACACCGAGGTTGAGATACGGCGCCTCCTCGATTTCTGCGGCCTCGACTTCGAGGCCGGTTGTCTCGATTTCGACCGGACGGCGCGCCCGGTCGCGACCCCGAGCGCTTTTCAGGTCAGAAAGCCCATCTATCGCGACGCCCTGGAGCAATGGCGTTGTTACGAGCCTTGGCTGCAACCACTCAAAAACGCCCTTGCAAGCGCGCACCAGTGATATGAAGGAAATCAAAAACCTATGAATGGGCCGCCCGGAACCGGGCGGCCATTCTCGAACTGAATCCGCGAAGTCCGGCTAGGAACCGAGGCCATGCGCCGGCACAGTGAGCTTCACGGGACCTGCCAACGGCGTGTTGCCGTCGTCGAATAGGTACCACAGGTCATAGGTGCCGGCCTCGAGCGATGTGGTGGAAAGGAGCACCGATCCCAAGTCGCGCGGCGCATAGACGCGTTGCAATGCCGCGCCGGTGGAGGGTGGCGTTCCTGCCGAGAAGACACCCACCCAGTTCATCGGTCGATGATGCCAGGGCGGCGTCACGTAATCGATGCGCTGACTCGCGGCATTGTACTCATGCACGGCTAACGACGGCTTGAACAACGCGGGGTTGGCATTGGCCGGATCGGTGACACCCGCCTCGCCGCCCTCGCCCACACAACCGGCGAGGCGCCGCAAGTAGGTGACATCGCCGGCCACGCGCACGCTGAAGTCGTACCATCCAGAGCCACCGTGACCGGCCTGTGCGACGCCCCCGCTCGTCGCCCAAGGGATCGGTATCTCGGCGCCGCCGGGTACCAGTATCTCGAGTGCGCGGTTTTGGTAGTAGGCGTTGTCCGAAATCTGAAACAGACAGGCCTTCTTGCCTTCGCGGTTATTCAGCAGCACCACCATGGAGGCGTCCGTGAGGGGATCGCGGAGCCTGACCTCCGGCTTGACCGCCGCGAGAGTGCTTGCATTGCTGCCGCGAAACTCGCGCAAGTAGCCATTCTGGCCATAGACGGCGCAGTCATAGGCACCGTCGGGTCCCACCGTCACGGGCGTTGCGGTCAGCGTTTTACCGGCCTCCACTGTGTATTGGAAGGAGCTCTGAGTATCCGTCATCGGCGCCCAATAGGCCTTGAAGACCGTGCCCAAGGTGCCGCGATTGGCCAGGCTGAGCGCGAATTGACCCTGATCGTCGATGTGCCCATGCACCACGGCCTCGACCCCCGTCGGACGGGCGCTACGAGACACCGCTGTGGGTAGTGCCGGAAAACTTTGCGGCGAAGGAACCGCGGCCGGTTCCGTGCCATTGAAGAAGTGAGTCGTGGTATCGAGGGACGCGCTCGACCCGGCGTTCCCGAAATCGAACACCTGGGTCAGGTCGCCGCAAACGGCACGACGCCATGGGGAAATCAGCGTGCACTCAACCGCATCTGCCGTCGCCAGCTGCTTGGCCGGGAGCCATTTCTCGATAAAGCGCAGTGTGGAGGTATGATCCAGGAGCTGCGAACTCACCTTGCCGCCGCGGCTCCAGGGCGAAATGACCATCATGGGTACGCGTGGCCCGACTCCCACCGGGATCGAGGACATATCCTCGGCGGATCCCGCCTGTGCCAATGTCATTGCGCCGTAATCGGCACTGATCGCCGGTATCGGCGAGGGCACATGATCGAAATAGCCGTCGTTTTCATCGTACATCAGGAAGAACGCGGTCTTGCTGAACACTTCGGGATATTGGTTCACCAGCACGTTGAGTAATTTGGCGGTGAAAGCTTCGCCGTCACCGGGCGATGCGGACGGGTGTTCGCAGCATACGTAGGGAGCCACGATCCATGACACGCGCGGCAAGCCGGGTTTCACTTGCGCAAGCTCCGGATGGTCGGGCTCGATGCCCGCGGCGGCGTCCTTGGCGAATTCGGCGATTACGGCATCGCCGATGACCGCGCCTTGCGGTGCAAACGTGCGGCCGCGCAAATAGAGAGTCTGAAAATACGGGTCTTGCGACTGATTGATCGGCACTCCCTGGTTGTCGATGCGAAAGTTCTTGAAGTACTGCAGGTAATTGTCGCCATAGTTGTCGTATTCCTGGTAGACCTTCCACGTGACGCGCGCATCCGTGAGCGTCTCCGCATAAGTCTGCCAATCGGCGACGCCCGCCGCCACGGCGGTCTGCCGCGCTTCGGCACTCTGTCCATACATCGCGGGCGTGATGTGAGTGTTGTCGTCGTGCGTGATGTCCGCCACATAGCCACCCGTGGTGTAGGCGTCGGGAAAATTCATCGGCGGCGGGCAGGTGCCGGACCACAAATAAAATCGATTCGGATCGGTGGCTGCGAATACCGAGCAGTGATAGTCGTCGCACACGGTAAACGCCCCGGCGAGCGGATGGTAGAAAGGCAGGTCGGTCGCGTTCAGAAAGCCCATGGATTGCCGGCTCTTCATGGGCACCCAACCATCCCAATTGCCCCATATGTCCTGCGACTGCTTCCAGCTGTGGTTGAGGTCAGTGAGGTATTGAAACGCCACATTGCCGTCCCGATTCAGACGGAAAGGCAGCACGAACTGGCTCGACTGTATTGCGCGATTGGTCTCGTACCACTGGTCGGGCGACGTCCATGCCGAGACCGGCACAGCCTGGCTGAAGGAGCGCGACCCCGGGTTCGTGCCCTCCGGCTGATACCAGACCGTATTGCCGCTCGGAATCGGTGTCGGGCGCGGATCGCCGTAGCCGCGGACACCGGGATAGGTACCTAAATAGTGATCGAAGGAGCGGTTCTCCTGCATGAAGATGACCACATGCTCGATGTCGGCGAGATTCGGCGTGCCCGAGGGGTTGTGGGGCGGCACTGCCAGCGCTTTTTCGATCAGCGCTGTCCAGGTCGTGCCGGCCGCGGCCACGCCGCCAAGGGCACCAAGTTTCAGGAATTTACGTCTCTTCACGGATCACTACCTTCTTTAATGCTCGAAAGATAAATTGCGCGTGTTCGACCTCGCGCCGCCTGATGCAAACTGTGGCCGAAATTTGTTACACAAATTTGACATAATCGGCGGGCGCGCCTGCACGGTACCGGCTTTCAACCAGGCACGGAACGTGACAAATCATGCCAATAGACGTACTCTATTTGGCATGATTTCAAGTATCACGCCATAAACCGGTCATTATCGTGCCAAAACGTCTATGTGACAATCTGGACGATCAACTCCTGCAGGTTCTTGCGGGGTATCCCCGTGGGGTCGGCATCGACGTGATCGAGGCCGCACTTCGACACCTCGCCAGCAAACGCACCTTACAGCGGCGGCTTTCAACCTTGATCAAAGCGGGCCGCGTTCGCTCCACCGGTGAAGCCCGAGCAGTTGAATATCGCCTGGAGGCAGTGGCCGGAAAAGTCCAAGCCTCATTGCCGACGCCGACCGCGAATGGTGAAGCCGAGATTTACGTTCCGATCTCGCCTGCTGGGGATGAGCTTCGGAATCAAGTTCGACGCGGGCACGCACAGCGAACACCTGTAGGTTACCGGCGTGAATTTCTGGATGAATATCGCCCCAACGAAACACGATACCTGTCCCAGGAAGTTCTCGATCATCTGCGCCGTATAGGACGCACGCCGGTGCAAGATCAACTGGCCGGTACGTATGCCCGCAGCATTCTCAAGAGGCTGCTAATCGATCTCTCATGGGCTTCATCGAAGCTCGAAGGCAACACGTACTCTCTGCTGGAGACAGAACGTCTGTTCGAGCTGAACGAGGCAGCGCAGGGTAAAGCCGCCTTCGAAACTCAGATGATTCTGAATCACCGCAACGCAATCGAATTTCTCGTCCAGTCTGCAACTGACGAAGACATCGGCGTCAACGGATCCACCGTTCGCAATATTCACGCACTCCTGGCAGACAACCTGCTTCGCGATCCTTCGGCCGTTGGTCGATTGCGTACGGGCGCGGTAGCTATTGGCGGCTCTGTGTACCTGCCGTTAGATGGAGGAGCGTTATTGTCGGAAGCCTTCGATCAACTGGTAGCCACGGCCGCCGCGATTCGCGAACCGTTCGAGCAGTCTTTCTTCCTCATGACGCAACTACCCTACCTGCAGCCATTTGAAGATGTGAACAAGCGGGTATCGCGTCTGGCTGCCAACATTCCGTTCATTAAACACAATCTATGCCCGCTGTCCTTCATCGAAGTGCCCGAACGACCCTATGTCGACGGTCTGCTGGCGGTTTATGAGCTAAACCGCATCGAGTTACTGCGGGATGTTTTTGTCTGGGCTTACGAACGATCCGCGCGTCGGTATCTGGCTGTGCGTCAGTCGATTGGAGATCCCGATCCATTTCGATTGCGTTACCGGGACGCAATGATCTCCGTCGTTGGTCACATCGTGCGCACCAACCTACAGCCGACACCTGAACAGATTCGCATCGCCGCCGCAGGACGGGGTGTTGAGGCCGAGCACACCGATCATTTTGTACGCCTGATACAGCAGGAACTTCGCTCGATGCACGAAGGAAATTTCGCGCGATATCGGCTTCGTCCATCCGAATTCCTCAGATGGCGGGAACAACAGGGCGGCACGTAAAATGGAGCCGGAAACCCGCAATCCTATTCAAGCAATCGCAACGAAGGTGCAAGCCTTCGATGCGAATGGCATTATGTCCAACGGCGGCATGATCGGATTCAAGGACGATTCCCCCCAACCGAGATCGAAGTCATCCGCGCCTTCATGATCGACCGCGCGGAGGCCCCAGGCTCGGACTCAAAAGGCTCGGACTCAAAAGGCTCGGACTTAGAAGGCTCAGGCTCAGACGGCGCGGTGATCGTGTCGGCGAGAGGTAATCAGATGACGTACGTCCGCATATCATGGCAACGCGGCTCCGTGGCCGCGGCGACACTGTGCCTCATGGGCTGTGCGGTCGGCCCGGACTATCACAAGCCCGCGGTGCAAATTCCCGAGAGCTTCAAGGAAGGCGTCGACTGGCAGCGGGCGCAGGCTAACCCGCAAGGATCGCTGTCGAGCACCTGGTGGCTCGACTATCACGACGAGCAGCTATCGAAGCTCATCGATGAAGCCTTCCGAGCGAATCAATCCATCATCGCGGCGGAAGCCGCCTACCGGCTGGCGCAAGCGACCGTCTCGGCGAGCGTTGCAGCTCTTTATCCCACGGTGAGTGCGAACGCGTCCGGCACGCGCGCCGAGTACGGCTCCGCTGCGGGGGCGGCATCCGACGTTCCACCGGGTGTGTATCACTATGTCACAGCCGGCGTTGCTGCGAACTGGGAGCTCGATCTATGGGGGAAGACCCGTCGCCAGATCGAATCGAGTAAGGCCAATGCGCAGGCCGGCGACGCCCAGCGCGCGGGTCAGCGCTTGTCGATCGCAGCCAGTGTTGCAAGCGATTATTTTGCATTGCGCCAGGCTGATATCGACATCGATTTTCTTCGGCAGCAGCAGCGGGTCTACGGCGAGGTACTGACGATGACGCAGGCCGGTTTCGCCCAAGGCGGGTCATCGGGCGATGACGTGCTCATTGCTCAGGACACGCTGGAAGCAGTGATCGCCGCCTTACAGACGACACAGACCCAGCGCGAGCAGTACGAGCACGCCCTCGCCGTGCTGGTCGGCGTTCCCCCCAGCGGTTTCTCCATTGAGCTGCGTAAGGACTATGTATTCGTGACGCCGGCCGTACCGCTCTCCCTACCCTCCCGACTGCTGGAGCGCCGTTACGATGTGGTGACCGCCGAACGCCAGGTCGCTTCTGCGAACGCGCAAATAGGCGTAGCGAAAGCGGCTTTCTACCCTACTCTCGATCTCGCGGCGCAAGGCGGCTACGTGCACAACCAGTTCGCGCATCTCTTCTCGCTACCCAACCGCTTTTGGACACTGGGCCCCACTCTGGCTGAGACAGTCTTCGACGGCGGAGCCCGCAGGGCCGCGGTGGGCGAGGCTCGCGCGACCTACGATGAAGACGTGGCCAATTACCGGCAGACCGTGCTGGGGGCGTTTCAGAGCGTCGAAGACAGCGTTTCGTCCTGGAATCATCTGCAGCAGCAGACTCAGGCTTTTACCAACATCTATCAGCGCACCCAGAAGCTGTTCGACAGCACCCGCGCGCAGCGGGAGGTGGGTACGGCGAGCCAGCAAAGTCTGCTGAACGAGGAGCTCACGCTGCTGTCGGCAAAACAGAATCTCCAGGACAGCCAAGCCTTGCTCACTCAGAGCAGCGTGACATTGATCAAGAACTTGGGTGGGGGCTGGCAGTGGGATGAGTCCCGCGGCGCTGCCGCCGCTTCCCCCACAGCAGGTCTCGCGGCGCAGTGAATACCGCAGCTTGGCGCAGCCGTGGTGCGCAACCACGATCAAACAGTATTGGAGCACACTCTATGAAGCCGGCACCGCAGGCGTTGTTACCGTGTCTTGTCATGATGGCCGTGGCGGGATGCAGTTCGCACAAGGCGCCCTCTGCGGCGGCGCCGCCCAAGGTCGGCACGGTGACGGCCGAGCAGCAAACGCTTCCACTCACCCGGGACTTGGTCGGCCGCCTGTCGGCGTATTTCAGCGCCAATGTCGTCGCCCGCGTTTCCGGTGTGCTGGTCAAGCGTACCTACAAAGAAGGGGATGAGGTCAGGGAGGGGCAGCTCCTGTTCGAGATCGACCCGAGCTATTACACGGCCGTCCTCAACAACAACCTGGCTGTCCTGGCCGAAGATCAGGCCACGTACATCAACAACCGCGTGACCGCCGAGCGCGATCACAAATTGCTGCCCGTCGGATCGGTATCCCAGCAGACCGTGGACGATGCCGATGCGGCGGAACGTAGCGCCGCCGCGAGAGTCCAAGCCGATCAGGCGGCTGTCCAGACCGCGCGCATCAATCTGGCTTACACCCGGGTCACCTCGCCGATCAGCGGCACCGCCAGCCAGCAGCAGGTCACGCAAGGCGCCTTGGTGGGCAGCGCCACCAGTGACACCGGCTCCGGCGGCACACTGCTGACGACGGTCCAGCGAATTGATCCGCTCTATGTGAATTTCACCATCAGCGCTGCCGACCTGTTGACTCTGCGCGGTGCGCAGAACGTCGCGCTGGCGCACCAGAGCGACACCAAGGTACAGATCACCCTCCCCAACGGCAGCCCTTATGAACAGTCCGGCACCTTGGATTTCTCCGATGTGGCCGCGAACCCGACCACCGGCGCGGTGAATCTGCGCGCGCTGGTACCCAATCCGAAGCACGAACTGCTGCCGGGCATGTATGTGACGCTGACGATCACTCTCGGCCAGCAGAGCCACGTGTACCTGATCCCACAGCAGGCGGTGCAACGCGACACCGTCGGCGCCTATGCGTTGGTGGTCGGGCCGGACGACAAGGTTCTACGCAAAAATGTAACCACCAGCGAGAGCTACGGCAACGACTGGATCGTCACCGGCGGCCTCGAGAGCGGCGACCGGGTGATCGTCGCCGGCCTGCAGGGTACGCGCGAGGGCGGCCAGGTCAAGGCAGCTCCCTGGCAGCCGCCGCCACCCACGGCGAGCCCGCCACGAGCCGGCGCCTCCGACGCGTCGAGTGCCGGATCGCCGGCCGCCGCCCGCAACCCGTGAGCCTGCAGGGCCTTCAAACAGCCGCAGGCTGCTTATCCAGTCGACCAGGAAATCCGCGTCATGCCTAATTTCTTCATCGATCGCCCGATATTTGCATGGGTCATCTCCATCCTGATCTGTCTCGGCGGCGCCATCTCGATGACCCGCATGGGAATCGCGGCGTATCCCGACATCGCGCCCCCGCAGGTGACGGTGACGGCAACCTACCCAGGTGCCAGTGCCGCCACCATGGAATCGACGGTCACGCAGGTCATCGAGCAGCAGCTCACCGGCATCGATAATCTTTTGTATTTCACCTCGACGTCCAACAGCAATGGCACTGCAACCATTACTCTGAGCTTTGCCACCGGCACCAACCAGGACATCGCCGAGGTACAGGTGCAGAACAAGGTCGCCCTGGCGCAGCCCCTGCTGCCCACCGAGGTGACGCAGCAGGGCGTCATCGTCGCGAAGGCCAGCCCCGACATCTTGTTGTTCGTGGCCCTGTCGTCCGACAACCCTTCAGTCAACGCAGGCCGCCTCAGCGATATCCTCGCCTCGCAGATCCAACCGGTGCTGGCGCGAATCAGCGGCATCGGCAACACTTTCTTGCTGGGCTCCGAATACGCGATACGCATCTGGCTGGATACCGACAAGCTGCAGGGTTACGGGCTCTCTTCCAGCCAGGTGCTGAATGCGATCAACGCCCAAAACGCGCAGTTCGCCACCGGCTCTCTCGGCGCGGATCCCGCCGTCAAAGGTCAGACCTTCACGGCCACCGTATCCGGCGATACTCTGTTCTCCTCGCCGCAGCAATTCAACGACATCCTCCTGCTGACCAACAGTGACGGGACCACGGTGCACCTGAGCGATGTCGCCCGCGTGACCTTCGGGGGCCAGAGCTACGGCAATTCCGCAGTCTGGAATGGCAAGCAGGCGGGCGGTCTGGGCCTCTTTCTGCTGCCCGGCGCCAACGCCCTGGCGATCGCGAATACGGTCAAAGCGCAAATGGCCCTCCTGGCCAAGGATTTACCGCAGGGGGTGACCTGGGACGTTCCCTATGACACGACACCTTTCATCACCGCCTCCATGACCGACGTGGCGAAGACGCTGGTCGAGGCGATCGCTCTCGTGTTTGTGGTCATGCTGATCTTCCTGCAGAACATACGAGCCACCATCATTCCGACGCTGGTGATTCCCGTGGCGCTCCTGGGAACCTTCATAGGGCTGTCCGCACTGCACTTCTCGATCAATCAGTTGACGCTGTTCGGCATGGTTCTGGCGATCGGCATCGTCGTGGATGATGCCATCGTGGTGATCGAAAACGTCGAACGCATCATGGATGAGGAGCGCCTTGAACCCAAGGAGGCCACACGCAAAGCGATGGGCCAGATCACCGGCGCAATCATCGCAATCACGGTGGTGCTGGCCGCGGTGTTCGTACCTTCGGCCCTGCAGCCCGGTGCAACCGGCATCATCTACTCGCAATTTGCGCTGACCATCGCGTTGTCCATGGGCTTCTCGGCATTTCTGGCGCTGTCATTCACTCCCTCTCTTTGCGCCGCGATCCTTCGGCCACGCCAGGAAGGCGATGAGAAGAAGAAAAATGTGGCATTCCGCTGGTTCGATAAGGGATTCGACTGGGTCGGCAAAACCTACGTCGGCCATATCGGTGCGGCCGTGCGTCGTGCGCCGCGCTGGATGGTGGTCTTCGCAATGATCACGCTGGTGGCAGGATTCCTCTACACGCACCTGCCGACGAGCTTCGTCCCCGATGAGGATCAGGGCTTCATGCTCGGGATAGTCACCCTGCCATCGGGTGCAACCCTGCAGCGTACCGCTCAAGTCATGGACAAGGTGCGCGACACGCTGGAACACAGCGCCATCGGCAAAGACATCGATGGCGTATTCTGCCCCGAGGGCTTCAGCTTCGTCGGGCAGAGTGAAAATGTGGGCATGGCCTTCATCAAGCTGAAGGATTGGAGCAAGCGTTCCCAGACGGCCATGCAGCTCATTCCGCAGGCAAACAAGATTCTGCACGGCGTCACCGATGCTCAGATCTTCGTGGTGAACCTGCCCACCATTCGCGGTTTGAGCCAGTTCGGCGGGGTCGACATGTATCTACAGGCCCGCGCCGGCCAAACGCGGGCGCAACTGACCGCCGCGCAAAAGACTCTGCTCGATGAGGCCGACAAGAGTCCCCTGCTCACCGGCACTCGCCCCAACTCGCTGCCTGAAGCACCGGAGCTACAGATCGCGGTGGATCGAGTGCAGGCGCAAGCAATGGGGTTGTCGCTGAGCGAGGTCTACCAGGCCATTCAACTGCAGCTGGCACCCAACTACATCGATCAGTTTACCTATGGGGGACGGGTCAAGCGTGTCTACGTCCAGGCTGATGCGCCGTTTCGGCGAGGCACCGACGCACTCCAGCACATGTACACCCCCAGCGGAATCAGCAGTGCCGCGACCGGCGCAGCCGGCTCTGCCGCCCAAGCGTCCAACGCCAGTGGCTACGTGACACCCGTCAATGCCGCTGTCAGCAATACCTCGATCAGCCCCTACAACATGGTGCCGCTGTCCAGCGTGGTCAGGGCAAATTGGGGCGTGGGACCGCAGGCCTTGCCCCGCTACAACGGCTACGCCGCCGTGGAGATCGTCGGCAATGCCGCGTCCGGGTATTCCACCGGCCAGGCCATGCAGGCCTTGCGGAACATCATCGACAAGTCCCTGCCCGGGGGCTTTGCCGCCGATTGGACCGGACAGTCCTATCAAGAGATCCTGGCCGGCAATTCAGCTACTCTGCTGTTGGTGCTGTCGATCGTCGTCGTATTCCTTTGCCTGGCCGCTCTGTACGAGAGCTGGTCGATTCCCGCCGCCGTGCTCCTGGTGGTGCCGCTGGGGGTGTTGGGCATGGTGTTGTTGTGCAAGCTCGCGGGCATACCCAACGACATCTATTTCAAGATCGGACTCGTCACGGTGATTGGCCTCGCGGCAAAGAACGCCATCCTGATCGTAGAGTTTGCGGTCGACGGGCAGGCCAAGGGCAAGACGCTATTCAACGCGGTGATGGAGGCCGGCAAGCTGCGACTCCGCCCCATACTCATGACCTCGATGGCGTTCATCTTGGGCGTATTACCGCTGGTTCTCTCGAGCGGCGCCGGTGCCGCCTCGCGTCACGAGATCGGCACGGGCGTGATAGGCGGCATGCTGTTCGCCACTTTCCTGGGCTTGCTGATGATCCCCGTCTTCTACGTTGTCGTACGACGCCTGCTGGGCGACAAGCTGGACGAGGTGGCGCGCAAGCCGCGTCAATGACCTACAACGAGAGGTAGCCGGAATGGCGGGTCTCAGCGTGATGTGGAGCGGCACACCGCCGCTTCATGTGATAGTCCGACTGTAACCGCCAGGTCTTGCCGCCGTCCGCCGATACCTCGGCGCGAAAGCCAAAAGAACCCGGGCGTATATCGTTGAACGACCATCGAGTCTCCTCGTCATCGAGATCGTGACTGTCAAGCACGATCCGATCCTCTCCGACCGCCTCGTCCGTAAATCGCACGACCGAGGCATGTTCCGGGTCAACGAAGACCGTGTGCCATGCTCCCGACTTGGCGTCGAAGTAGTGCAGGTCCGCATAAACCTCCCGGTCCTTACGCGCTCCTGACGGATCGACAACCCAGAGGTCCTGGATGGCGCGCCCGTCCATGACCCATCCGAAGGTCATTTGGCCCGAGCGGCGAGTGGCTTTTCCATCCTTGGAGAAGTCGGTGTATTCGACATCCCAGGTTTTCACGTTCCTGATCGCGTACGCGCTGATACTGACCGTGACCTATGTGGTGGACGCACGTGAGCGCATTGCCCGCCAGATCACCGAGACTTCCCGGCTCAATGAGGAGCTCTCCAGGGCGCAGCTCGCCGCATTGCGCCGGCAGATGGAGCCGCACTTCATGTACAACACGCTCAATTCCATTGCCGGCCTGGTGCGCGACCATCGAAACGATGCCGCGGTGAGCATGATCGTCGGGCTCAGTGAGTTTCTGCGGCGCGCCTCGGAGGATTCCCACCGATCGCAGGTGACGCTGGTCGAGGAAGTCGAGTACCTGCAGCGCTATCTCGAGATTCAGAAGGTGCGCTTCGGCGAGCGCCTTCAGGTGAGCGTGGACATCCCGGCAGAACTGCTGCGCGCACAGGTTCCCAACCTGCTGCTACAGCCGCTCGTAGAAAATGCCATCAAGCACGGCATCGCCCAGCGTGTCGCCGGAGGATGCGTGCGTGTCGCCGGCGCATGCCATGACGGCAGCCTTTGCCTGAGCGTCTACAATGACGGCTCGAACGTACCGCCCGATTGGGCGGCGACGCACACCGGCGTCGGCATCGGCAATCTGCGCACGCGTTTGCAAATCCTGCACGGCAAGGACTCCGCCTTAGAACTGCGCCACGCCGACGCCGGCGTGGAAGTCATGGTGACGCTGCCTCTCAGGGAGGCGTAAATGGCGACCCGCGAGATACGACCGGCACCCATACAGGTCCTCGTGGTCGACGACGAATCATTGGCGCGACGCAATCTGACCGTGCTGCTGCGCGGTGATCCGGACATTGGATCCGTCGCCGAATGCGGATCGGGGTCCGAGGCCATCGAGGCAAATCAGGAAATCGAAGCCCGACCTGGTGTTTCTCGACGTGCAAATGCCCGAATGCGGGGGCTTTGACGTACTCGAGTTGTTGGGCAGCGACCTGCCGCCGACCATCATCTTTGTGACGGCCTACGATGAGTATGCGCTGCGCGCCTTCGAGGCGGGGGCGCTCGATTACTTGTTGAAGCCGTTCGACGATGCGCGCTTCGGTCGTGCTCTGGATCGTGCCAAGGAAAGGCTCGCGCACTACCCGCCGCGCGCAACCGCGAGCGGCAGACCGACTCGTTGGTCCGAGAATCAGGGCCAGGTGCTGTTCCTGAATGTCGCCGACATCGACTGGATCGAGGCGGCGGGCTACTACGCCTGCTTGCACGTGGGCCGAGACACGCACGTCTTGCGTCGAACGCTGTAGGAGCTCGAGCGAGATCTGGGCGATGAGAAGTTCATTCGTATTCACCGCTCGATCATCGTGAACCTCGATCGGATTCACGGGCTGGAACTCCAGGCCGGAGGCGAGTACGAGGTCGTACTGAAATCCAAGGTTCGATTGCGGTTGAGCCGGCGCTTTCGCAAGCGGCTTCAGGACCGCATGGGTGCGATGTCGGTGCGCGATTAGCGGCAGAACTTGCATTTCTGGCACTCGAGCGCCCCGCCATCTTCCACAAAGTTACATATCAAATAGACAGCCAAGCTCGCAATCAGCAGCCCCATCATCCAAAGGGCAACCGGCTTGGGCCACCCCAGGGACGATGCAATTGCCCCGGCGAGAGTCGAAATAATGGCCGCCGCGGATAAAATTTTACGCGGCTTCCTCCCTTCAGCCAGCCTGCCGACTGCGCCGAGTAGCGGTATGGAGAGGATCCAAAAAAATAGCCACGCCGGCCGCTCGATCAGATCGGGCGTCGGGTCGAAGAGTCCAACTTCGTGAGTGACGTAGAAGAAGACTCCGATTCCAACGGAGTCCAAGAGAAAAGCCAGAGGACCGTAATGACTGGGTGCTTCGCGTCTCGTGTGCTGCACCGCATAGTACCCAACGAAGAACACACAACCCCACCACGAAAGGCTGTCGAGAGCGACGCGCTTCAACAGCAGCCCGATCAGTGCTGCCGCCGTTACCGCAGGCAGGATGAGCCCCCAATAAGATTCTGAGTAGATCTTTCGCGGTGCCGGAAGTTGGTCGCTTGTCATTGCACTCCCTCGCTAGCGATACCATGGCGACTTTTTCGCTCGAAGTATGCCACATGGCCGCAATTCGCCCCATTGGTTGTGACCGATCCCGAATTGCGCGTATCTGCCGCGGCTCAGAGGCGGCCGGTTATATTGCGATGCAATGTTTCCAACGGTGGCGGCCGGCGGCAGGACTGTTGGCTTCAGATCCATGTCGTGACGCGAGGCAGCCCATTCCACTTTTACATTGCATTCCAACCATTACCGCTTCGTCGCACTCGTGTAACAGCGCTGATCTCAATCCAGATTGGGGTCGTATTTTAGCTTACAATTCCATTAGTTAGCTCGATGCGCCGGACTCCTGTATCACAACACAGGCCTACAGCCACTTTCCAAAGCGTCGGACTCGAGTTTCAGCGCGGGGGCCAGCGGCGCGGCCGCAGGACGGTGGTGACCTTGTTGCGTACCGGCTTGCGCAGCGACTCGGCCTGAATCAGCGACTTCCATTCCTGGCGGAAGCGTAGACCGGTGCGCACGCGACCATCACCACCATGACGAAGGCGGCCTTCACATCGCTCGTCAGCAGCGATACGCCTCCGAGAGTTCCCCTGTATGCCTACCTGCCGCGTTGCGCTTCCGGAAGCGCGACCGACAGCTCGAGCACCTCGTGACCGTCCTCGAACTCGAGGTTGACCTGCACCGCCGATGGATCCACGTTCACATACTTGTGGATCACCTCGAGCAATTCGCGACGCAGCAGCGGTAGGTAGTCCGGGTTTCCGCGCGCGTTGCGCTCCTGCGCGACGATGATGCGCAGACGCTCCTTGGCGACGTTGGCTGACGACGTTGTTTTGCGAAATAGAGCGAGTAACCCCATGTCAGCCTCCAAACAGGCGGGCGAAGAAGCCTCTCTTGGGCTCATCGACGAAGCGTAAGGGCACCTCTTCGCCCAGCAACCGGGCCACGGCATCCTCGTAGGCGCGCGATGCGTCGCTCTCAGCGTTGAGAATGACGGGCACACCGGCATTGGAGGCGGACAATACATCGGGCGACTCCGGCACGACTCCGACCACGTCGAGACCGAGAATCTCCTTGACGTCGCCGACGCTCATCATCTCACCGCTAGCCACTCGACGCGGGTTGTAGCGGGTCAGCAGCAGATGTTCCTTCACTTCGCCGTTGCCCTGTTCGGCGCGCAGCGTCTTGCTGGCCAGCAGTCCAAGGATGCGATCCGAGTCGCGGACCGAGGAGACTTCCGGGTTGACCACGACCACTGCGCGATCCGCGAAATACATCGCAAGGTGCGCGCCTTTTTCGATGCCGGCGGGTGAATCGCAGACGATGTACTCGAAGCCATCGGCCGCGAGCGCGTCGAGCACGCCGCGTACGCCCTCGCTGGTGAGGGCATCCTTGTCGCGAGTCTGCGATGCGGCCAGCACGTACAGCGTGTCGAGGCGTTTGTCCTTGATCAGCGCCTGCTTGAGTGCGCAGTCGCCCTGGATGACGTTCACGAAGTCGTACACGACGCGCCGCTCGCAGCCCATGATCAGATCGAGGTTGCGCAGTCCGATGTCGAAGTCGACCACGGCGACACGCTTGCCGCGCCTCGCCAGTCCACACGCAATGCTGGCGGAAGTAGTGGTCTTGCCGACTCCCCCTTTACCCGAAGTTACGACGATAATCTCTGCCAATGCGGGAATCTCCTATGAAACGTCTCGGGCGGCTGACCTGGCGCTCGAGTGAGCGCAGTTTTCAGCAGCCGAACGACGGTGATTGATAATGTCCGCGACGGCCCGTCTCAGGTGCCGACGCGCGCGAAATGCAGATCCTCGCCGGCCAGCCAGGCCTGCACGGGTTTGCCGGCGAGCTCGGCGGGAATCGTCTCGAAGACGCGAAACACGCCGGCGATCGACACCAGCTCGGCGTAAAATTCCTGGCAGAACACCCGCGCGCTCAGCTGGCCGCGCGCCCCGGCCATCGCGCGTCCGCGCAGCGACCCGTAAATATGGAGGCAGCCGTCCGCCATGACCTCCGCCCCGGCACCGACCCCGGCCGTGACGACGAGATCGCGATTGCGCGCGTAGATGCGCTGCCCGGAACGCACGGTCTGATCCTGAATCAGCGTGGCGAGGCTCGAATCCGCGAGCTCCGCCGACGCGGCTGCAGGTGCGGGTGCTGCTGCGGGTGCTGCCGCGGGTGCTGCCGCAGCCGCGGGTGCTGGTGCTGGTGCTGGTGCTGGTGCTGGTGCTGCCGCGGGCGCTGCCGGGGTGGGCTGAGCGGCCGATATCGGGGAGCGCGACGCCCGAAAACCCGAAAGAATCGGCAGGTTGAGGGCGTTCGAGACCGCTTCGACCTCGGCGGAGTCTCCGGCCAGTCCGATCGCCAGCATGCCGGCGCGGCGAATCGCATCGATCACGGTCCGAACCTCGGCGACGTCAGGCGCATTCTCGAGGGCGCTGAGATCGAGGCATACGCCGGTTCGCCGAAAGAAATGCGGCGCGGTGGCAATGCGCCCGGTCAACTCGTCCAGGATGGTGCCCGGGTCCGTGGTACGAACGCGCACCAGCACCAAACCCATTTGTCCATAGCGAATGTCCACTACCGTCGGCTGCGGCGTATTGACCGGGGGGTCGATATTGAGTTCCAAGTTCGTTGTCAAATCAATCCTCGTGCACTCGATGACCGCATGCGCCCGAACGGCGCTCGCAGCGGACCGGATTTGGATGGGCAGTGTACTGCTAAGTTTCGCCAACTCAATCGAAATGTGCGGCGGCCGGGTGGGTCAGGGCGATGCTGACTCTACGGGACCCCACGGCCCAGCAGCTTTGGCGGGACAACAAGCCAATGGCTGACCGGATGTCGCTGGGTGCAGACGCCGCGCGCAAAGACAGAGTCGATTCAATATCGCTAACGAGTTACCATTACAGCCAAACGGCGCGACCGCGGCGAAACTACGAGCGGCATGTGATTCCGACCCCACCGCGGGAACGTGAACGGTCGAGTTTACGGTACTTGGAGTGCCCTGCCTCGGCCTCAATGGCGGGCCGGCGTTCAAGCACTCTGAAGCCTTTTCATTTCAGATCGTCACCGACACCCAGGCCGAGACGGACCGCCACTGGAACGCGATCGTCAACAATGGCGGCACCGAGAGCGCGTGCGGATGGTGCAAGCGCGAGGCTTGCCCCAATCTCTTGACGAAGCAAGAAATCGGGACAAGCCGCCACCCTAGCGCTATTGTTGGTCCTCGAGGTCTATGTAGTTAACTGACGTTCCCCAATTTGCGAAACCATCTCGAGTTCCACCGCAGGTTCCGAGCGTCAGCGTGAACGCCGCACCCGTGCAGTTCGGGTACTGGATGTAGTTGGTCGCGAAGTAGAACCGGCCGAGTGACGGCTCGAAGATCGCCCAGCTGTAGTCTCCCCAGCGCGGCCGCGTCAGCCCAGGCGCGACGAACTGGTATTCTGTGAAGCCATCCGTGGGCGACTGGCCGAGATCTGCGATATTGATCTGAGATCTCAGCAAGCCGTTCGAATCGCTGCTCACGCGACCGTAAGCCGTGCTCGGATAGAAGCCGCCGTTATCGGCCCCGGTCGGTCCTCCGTTACCCGACAAGGTGAAGGTCATGATGGCCCCGCCGCTGCCCTGGCTGTTGCCGCCCTCGGAAAAGCCTCCCGCGGCCATCGCCGGCATTTCCAGTTCTTCATGCGCCGGGGAAACGTAGGCCTGACTGGTGAGGCTGAAAACCCCGTGGCGGTCGAACGTCTGGGTGCCGATGACCCAGTAGACCGCGCCGTAGTGCACCTCGGGGCCAGAGGCGAATGACTGGGTGATCAACGTCGAGGCGGCGGTCCACAGCTGACCGCCCGCCTGCGAGACCTGAGTGAAGGAGTCGCTGTTGGTCGCAACGCCCCCCTCCGCGCAGCTCGTGCCTGGGGTGCCGCACTCCTGACCCAGTTGACCCAGCGGAATCGGCCCGCTCTTCTGTGGGGCAGCGCCACTGATGCTTATACTGTTGAAACCATTGTTGTAATAGAAGAGCACGTTCGAGAACACCTGGCCGCCGAACTGAATGCCCGAACAGGTGTTGCAGTCGGGGCTGTCGAGATTCGACAGTCCGGTCCAGTCAAACACCGCGATCCGGGTGTCGCCGGCACCGAAAAAGTCGAGCGCGCCCATCATGAAGCCGGAGCCTCCATGGCTGTTGTCGAAATCCGACCGGCCAGGCGCCTGAGCCGGTATGACTTCGAACCAGCACGCCCCATTGGTGGAGCAGGTTCCGTCCGGAGTCGGCAGCAGTCCCATGTTCTCGATGGCAACCGTGAAGTATGGATTGGGATTGGCATTGTGCAGCGTCACCGGCTCGCCGCGCTCGAACGCATTCTTGTCAAAGGCATATTCATAATCCCCGCTGAAGCCAAAGCCTAGGCCGGCACTGGTCAGCGGGAACTCGTCGTAGAACAAAAGAAACGCATCGCGAGTCGCTCCAATCTTCGCGAAGTCGTTCAGCAGGCTGGGATAGCCCGGCTCGTTCGGATTGAAGTTGGCGTTGAGAAAATAAACGTTGTAGGGACCAAAGGGGCTCGAGCCGACGGTCACCGCGATCGCCTCGTAGCAGGTGAACGGCACACCCGCAAAGCACCCGGCAAACGGTCCGCCGCTCGCCTCGGTGGATGCAGAGGCGAATTCCGTGAAGAACCAGTGCCCGCCGTTATCAGGATCGTAGAGACACGAGGGATCTCCACCGCTGCTCCAACCCCGGCCCGTCAGTCCCATGACGGTATCGAGCGGAATGACCGCGGATTTGCGCTTCAGGGCCGAATCGAAGATCAGAATTTCCCCGACGTTGTTCGCCTCGACCACATAGCCGTTGCCCGCGCAGAGTCCCTGGTCCGCGGGTTCAATGTCGCCCTGCAGAATCTGGCCGCTGTCGACCGCGTTAATGCCCTTCACGCCATGGGCACCGCCGGAGGATTGGCTTATGTGATCGCAGCCCGGACCGGGGCAGTTGATCGTCGGCGGCGCCGGATCGGGTCCCGAGCGCGAGCGACCCGGGTACGGCAAGGCCCGCGGGCCTTGGGGCAAAGGTACCGCGTTGCCCAGCGCGTCGGGCGCGGCTGCGCGAGGGACCACCGTGTCCGGAGTGAGATTCGCCGTGGAGGGAGTCAAGAACGGGCCGCTCAGAAGATTGCAGCGCGGGTCGGAGCAACCCGTCGCCGCCGTGCCCACGAAGGTGGGTGAATACGGTCCCAGGATGGTTGTGGTTACATTGTTTGCAGTGGCTTCCCCGCCCACTGTCGTCCCGTACGTCAGAGCGACGCCGGCGATGAGCATCATCGTCAAAGCAGCAGTTGCAGTGATCCTCGCGAACATAGGACCTCCCCTAGCTGATCAAAGGATCCGCGATGCGATTGATTGGATGTCTTGGGTGATCTCCGTTCTGGAGCTTTCTGAACGTGGCTTATACGCCAAATGCACCACATTGCAAGTACCGATGGCGGTGCAGTTCCAGCCGCAGCTCCCACACCACCCAACTCGCAGACAATGGTGTATCGCGATGTTTACACTTTGCCAGAACTCGTTACAGCAGCACGGCGCAGCTGTTGCGGCGCAACGCTGCTTGATCTGGCGGTGCGGGCGGTATCGCGCAATGCCTTTATGCGCGCCTCGGCATCCCTCGTGGCGCGCACTCCTTCAATCAACCCTGAGACTGTCAGGTGGCTTTGCCTACGGACCGCCGGTGATCAAGCGAATACTGCCGCCAAACTTAAGGTAGGCCCAAAACCAGTTGGTCAACGTCGCGACGCGATTTCTGACGCCCAGCATGAAGGCGATGTGCACGATTCCCCACAGCCACCATGCGGGTGCGCCCGACAGCTTAAAGATGCCGAAATCCGCGACGGCGGCCCTGCGGCCGATGGTGGCAAGAGAGCCGAAGTGACGATAACGAAATGCCGGCATCGGCCTGTGCGATTCGACCATCGCCCGAATTTTCTTCGCCACGTACGTTCCGCCTTGCTTGGCCGCCGGAGCCAACCCGGGTACGATTTCACCCTTCCAAGCCTTGCTCGCCGCAGTGTCGCCGATGGCGAATACATTGGCGAACCCGGGTACCCGCAAGTCATCGCCCACGATGAGTCGTCCTGCCTTATCGGCAAGCGCGTTCAGCCACGCCGCCGCCGGCGATGCGGCCACTCCGGCAGCCCAAAGGACCGTACTCGCGTCGATGCGAGTTCCGTCAACGGCCACTCCCGTTTCATCGATATGATCAACCCTGCTACCGAGATGAATTTCCACTCCCAGCCGCTCCAGCGAGCGTTGCGCAATCTGCGCCAACCGCTCCGGGAAGCTCGGCAGTAATCGCGGGGCGGCTTGGACGAGAATCACGCGGGCGTGCGCAGGATCGAACGCCCGGAAATCCTTCTCCAATCCAAAACGGGCCAATTCCGCGATCGCGCCGGCGAGCTCCACGCCCGTGGGGCCGCCGCCGACGATTAGGAAGGTCAACAATCCCTTACGGTCTTGCTCGAGAGGAGCCGCCTCGGCGCGCTCGAATGCCGTCAAGATCCGGCGCCGAATTTCCAACGCATCTTCGATACGCTTGATGCCCGGTGCGAAGCGTGCCCATTCATCTTTTCCGAAATAGCTGTGGGTGGCTCCTGTGGCGAGCACCAGATAATCGTATGGAATGTCGCCATTTTGCGTCGACACCGTTTGCCGCTGCGTATTCACTCGGGTGACGGTACCGAGGAGCAACCGGACCGTCGGCGAGTTTCGGAACATCTGGCGTGCCGGCGTCGCTATATCACCCGGAGACAAGGCCGCCGTGGCGACTTGATAAAGCAGCGGCTGGAACAGGTGATAATTGGTGCGGTCAATGAGCGTCACCGCCACAGAGGCGCCGCGCAAGCCTTGCGCGCATCGCAGGCCGCCGAAGCCCGCTCCGACGATGACGACCCTCGGCAATCCTTGAAGACCGTCGAGACCATGCCTCTTGGCCAAAGGGAAAACACGATCGCGCAAACGTACGAGGAGTTCGTCGAGCGACACGAATCCTCCGCCGTATACGCCGAGAATCGCCAGGAACATGAGCAAATAGATCGAGTCGGTGACCCGCGGGTCGATCATCGAATAGGCACATAGCGCAAAGAACAGAACTGCTGCGACATAGCGCGTCGCCAACCCCGTGAGGAGAAAGACGCCGCCCACCCAGGCGGCGTCTTGCGGAACGCGCATGGCTACGTCCAACGGCAACCATCGCTCGAGGTCATTGAACTCGGCGCCCGAAGAACGCGAAAAAGCCGCCATGAGCAAAGCGATTCCCAACCACACCCGGAAGAAGGAAATGTACAGCGGCGTGCCGTATCTTCTCAGGCGCGTGGAGAAGCCGATAATTCGTGGTATGAGCGGGACGGCGCTGTCGTTCAGTCCCCGGCGCAGCAAATTATCGACCGATATCGGGCCCGCGCCGTAAATCGCAAACCAACCGGCCAGCGCCATCCAAAAGAGCTGGGTATCGAATGGGGTGTAGCGAAGTTGCGTGATCAACGACAGCAGCAGCAGCGGCAGCGCGGCGTATCGAGTCATGAAGCCAATCGCCAGCAGTGCCGCGCACACGATGTAGATAGCCGTGCTCAGAAACGCCGCCGAGTTCGGCGCGAGGAATGGGATCGGGTTCTCTTGGCTCGCCACGGCCAGCGTGGTCTCCCAGTGCAGCATCTGCATGAAGCCGAAGAAAGCAAATAGCTTGGCGATCCAGAGGCGAATGGCCAATTCGATGTACGGCCACGCTATTCCGCCGAAGAGCGACGTCCACAGTTTCGGGATTGGCCGGGTCGCTGCTGCAGCTTTGGCGAGAAACGAAGGTTGATGGTTGCCGGCGAATTGCGTCCGCATATGATCCCCCTTCGAGCTGTCGAATGAATTCATCTTTGATATATGTGAACGTGTAAAGTGAGACCGTCCGGATCGGGAATTTATTTCCATTCATCCGCAAAACTTATGATCATAACGCGCGACAAACCTCGCCGTTCAGGGCGAGGAAGGATAGCGAGGACGGCGAAGCCATGACATCCCTCAGATGCGGCCGCGGCGCGGCGGGCAACGTTCTCATCGGCTCTCTGATCGGCTGCGTATCCCTGCTCTGGGTCCAGGCCGCCCACGCCGACACGGCAGGGTCGATACCGGATATCAGCGCATCTGCCCAGGTATCCGGCTCGCCCGAGGACGCGCCTGCCCAGCCCAGCGATGCGCCAACTGCCGACCCCGCCGAGACGTACCGATTCGCCGTCGACCCCAAACGCAACGATGAAGTCGTGGGCGAAGTGCAAATCACCTACGCCGCCAAGCAAGACACCCTGGCTGACATCGCCCGTCGCTTCACTGTCGGCTACAACGAAATCCACCGCGCCAATCCGGGAGTGGACATGTGGGTACCCGGCGCCGGGCGCCGGGTGGTAGTCCCCACGCAGTTCGTACTGCCGGACGCGCCGCACGTGGGCATCGTCGTGAACATCGCGCAGATGCGGCTCTACTACTTCCCACCGCGCAGCCACGATGGACGGGAGATCGTCTACTCGTACCCCATCGGCATCGGCCGGGTGAGCTGGAAGACGCCGTCGGGCGTCACGACCGTCGTGCGCAAGGTCGTGAACCCCGTCTGGCGGCCGCCGGCGGACATCCTTGAGGAGCATCGCGAGGAGGGAGATCCCCTACCGGCTGAAATTCGTCCGGGTCCGAACGACCCCATGGGCACCCGGGCGCTCTACCTCGGCTGGCCCGAGTACGCGATCCATGGCACCAACAAGCCCGTGGGGGTCGGCATGCGCGTGAGCCACGGGTGCATGCACCTCTACCCCGAGGACATTCTGCAGCTCTACAACCTGGTTCCCGTCGGCACCCCGGTACGCGTGGTGAATCAGCCGTTCGTGTTCGGCTGGCACCGGGGCGACCTGTACATGCAGGGGTTCGGACCCCTGGCGGGCGACCAGCGCGCTTGGCAAACGGCCACCCGCACGCTTCTCGAGCAGGCGATGGGACCGGGCATCCAGAAGCAGCTGCAGGTGCGCAACCTGCAGGTGCGCTGGGACCTCGTCCTGCAGCTGGCCCGCGATCCTCAGGGCATACCGGTGGCGATCACGGATTCCAATTCCAGCCTCGAGCAGGTCCTGGAGACGGCCCGGCAGGTACAGAATCGCGCGCCCGACGATGCACCATGAGACGATCTGCTGGTATGCGGCCCTTCGGGATTGGCACTATTCCTGGAACGCCTTCGTAAGCGCATCGGATACGTTTGCATAGAACAGTATCTCTATCTTCGTGGCAATCTCGTCGGACACATCGACCATCGCACGGCGGCAAGACACGGGCATCAGGATGGCACGTGCGCCCTCTCGGACGGCGGTTTCGACGAACTCTGCCGGCTGCTGTACGGGTTTGACGGCATCGCCGGCGAGTTCACCGACGATGACCAGCCCGCCACGCAGCTGCTTCTTGAGCAACGAGGAGCAGAAGGCAAGCAACAAAGCCACTCCGAAAGGACCACCGAGCTTACTGCCGTTGAGCGGATGGACTTCGACGGTCAATTCATGGCTCTTCGGATTGCGCGCGCCCACCAGGTCGTAAGCATGCAGATACAGGTAGTCCGTCGCGGCTTTGACGCCGGCCCGCAAGGCAGCCGGCGGCGGTTCATTGAGGAGCCGGATCCCGTGGCCACGAGTTTCGGCGACTTCGATTCGTGAGACCGTCGCGGTCCCGGCGGCGCCGATGGCACTGGCCGCCCAGGCTTGGCCGGCCGGCAGCCGGGCGATCCCGATTCGTTTCTCAGTGGAGACCTCGGCGGCCGCTTCGATGGGCAATCGGCTCAGATTGCCGGAAATCTTTTGCAGCACGAGCACGAGATGCTCGAGTTCCTCGTTGTCGATGCCATCGATGGCGCGTTGGAACTGTCTGCCGACGATGGGGGTGAGGGAGTTGAGCAGATCCTTGCCGCGTTGAGTCAGCACAACCTCGGTGACCCGACTGTCGTTGGGATTGGGAAAGGCTTTCACCAGCTCTTTGCTGACCATGCGCTCTACGATGCGGCTCGCCGTATTGCGCTTGGTCAGCGAGCGTTCTGCCAGGAACCCGATATTTGCGGATTCATGTTCGCGGAGCACCGTCATGATCCGGTACATCGAGCGGTTGACGCCGTACTTCTCGAGCACCATGCTCATGTCTTCGTGATAATCGAAATCGGCGTGCGCCATCAAATAGAATGGCGATATCGCCAGGCGAAACTCCGGGTGCGCCGGATGGCAAAGCTTGCGATAGTCGATCTTCTTCATCGTTCAGCCCACCTTCATGTCACCCCGCGGTCATTTTACAGGCAGGCGGACGTCTTATCGGATGAGATGCGCCGGATCTGGTTCTTAAAGAAATAGTCGAGCCGACTCACCGCTTCCTTGATGACTTGCAAGGTCTGCGACCCAAAGCAGATGCGCAGGTAGCCTTCGCCCGCCGCGCCGTAGAAGGCACCGGACTCGACCACTACCCGCGCCTCGCTGAGCAGCCGGTCTGCCAGCGTCTGCGAGTCAATTCCGGTGCCCCGAATGTCGGGAAAGGTATAAATCGATCCCTCGGAGAGCGGACAAACCACCCCGGGCATCCGATTCAGCGCCTCGACCAGAAAATCCCGTTTGATCCTCTCGTCCTCAACCATGTGCTGCAGTACCGTGGGGTCGCCGGTAATGGCCGCAAGCGCGCCATGTTGCACAAAGGTATTGACGTGAGTCACGTCGTTCGCCGTGACCTTCAGCATCGCATTCAGGATATCCGGTGCTGCCGTGGCATAGCCGATACGCCATCCATCCATGGCATAGCTCTTGGTAAACGCATACAGAGAGATGGTGCGTTCAGCCATGCCGGGGAGCGAGGCGATGCTGATGTGCTTCCCCCCGTAAACGTTGTATTCATATACTTCATCTGCAACCACGATCAGATCGTGACGAGTGGCCAGTTCGGCCAGCGCGTCGAGCTCTTCCCGTCGGTATACCCGGCCCGTGGGATTCGACGGGTTGACGAGCACAATCGCCTTCGTGCGCGCGGTGATCTTCGCTTCGATCCACTCAGCCCGAATCGAAAATCCGTTTTCGGCATCCAACGGCGCGGCCACCGCCCGGCCGCCGGCCAGTTCGATCTTGCCCACGTGTTGGGGGTAAGCCGGGTCGAGCAGGATCACTTCCTCGCCCGGGTTGACAATGGCCAAGAGCGCCGCGAACGAGGCGTGAGTCAGACCGTTGGTCACAAGGACATCATCAGCCGTGGCAGCAATGCCATTGACGGTGCGCAATTTATGAGCCAGGGCCGCGCGCAGCGGCGCAATGCCGGGGAGGTCGCTGTAATGGATGTGCCCGGCCGTGATGGCGGCAATCGTCGCCGCCTTGATGTGTTCCGGCGTGTCGTGCGCGGGCTGTCCGAGCTCCATGTGAATCAGCTCGCGCTGATCGATGAGTCGAGCGGCCTTGGCGTGCATGCCATAGTTTTTTTGCGCGGAAGAAGTAATGCGATCAGCAATGCGGGACATGATGGACCTCAGACCGTGACAATGTCGTTAGTGGGTCGCAGGCGGCGCCTGACGGCGAAAAAAGTCATGCACAGCGCCATACCGATGAACGTATTGATGATCATCGGCAGGGACATGTCGTGACGATGGAGCAAGGTCACCGCGACGAAGATCGCCGTGCCTTCCTGGCGAATCATGTGTTCGACGGCAATGGCGATGGTTTCACGGCGTGTGAGCCGGCCGACCTTGCAGACGGTCAAAGCCACCGAAATTGCCGTCAGATTCATCGCCACCACGATGGCCATCAGCGTGCCGAACGAAGCACGCAGCACCGGCCACTGCTGCACGACGATCATTCCGAATACGATCACCAAAGTGGTCGTCGCCGCTGCCTTGATGCGCGGGCCGAGGAGCACGCACCAGCGGGGCCGCAGGCGTGCGGCGAGCATGCCGCAACTGATGGGAATCAGCGTCACCATCATGATGTGAGTGATCGAGGATTCGAACGGGATGTCGATCGGCTGCGATTTTCGAAATGCAAACAAGAGCGCGATATGCGCGATGAACGGCAGCGTAAAGACGTAAATCGTGCTCAGTGCCAGCGTCAATGAGACCGACAAGGGCACATCGCCCTTGGCGATATCCGTGATGAGATTGGAAAGAATGCCGCCTGGCGTGGTTGCCAGCAAAATGAGGCCCACTTGAAGTTCGGGAGTGGGCGCAAACAGCGTGGCTAGCAAGGTGCCGCACAGCGGCACCAGCACGAGCATGCTGACAAGACCGAGGAAAAATGCGCGCCGGCCCGACAGGATGGTCGCAAAATCGCGCAGCTTAAGGCCGGTCCCGATGGTAAACATGACGAGCCACAGGGACCAGGGCAGAAGATAACTATCGGCGATCGCCATCAACCACTGCATGTATTGCCCTCGTGTCGCCGGCACGCCGTGGACCTGAGGTTACCCAAGTCCACGGCGCAGGTCATTTCTCCTAAAATTGGTACCTGATGTTGATGCCAAAAGTGCGGGGTTCGGCATACAGATGCCGGTCCGGCAGAAAGGTGGACCCGGCACCGAAGGCATCGACGAGGTACGAACGGTTAGTCACGTTGCGAGCCCAGCCTGACCATTCCCACTTCGAATCCACCATCTTTAGCCCGGCTCGCAGCCCGAGCAGGCCATAGCCGCCCTGGCTGTCGGCCGCGACATTCGGCAGCGTGAAGTACTCCGAGGAGCGGTAGTTGTAGTCAGCCTGTGCGAACGGCAGAGTGCCGGCGACGGGCCGCACCGCCTGGTAGCGCAGTGCGAGGTCGGTCGATAGCTTCGGCGACTGCACCGGCGTTTCGTCGTCGTAGGCCCCCGAGACGATCTTCGAGTCCAAGAGATTGAGCCCGCCGCGCAACGACAATTCCTGCGTCATCCGCCAGGTCAGATCAGAGTCCAATCCGTAGATCTTCGCGTTGCCGGCGTTGCCCAGCGAGAATACCTCGATCACGTTCGGCGGAGTGCCGTAGGGGACCTCGGTCGAGGCCTGCATGTTGCGCCAGTCGTAGTAGAAGACCGAGCTGTTGAGAGTGACCAACCCGTCCGCCAACGTCGACTTGAAACCGAACTCGTACGCGTAGAGTGTTTCCGACGAGTACGACGGCAAGTAGGCACTGGCGGGTTGGCCGGCCGGGTAGGGAAGAAAGGCGATGTCTCCCGGGAAACCGCCGGCCTTGTATCCCTCACTGAAGTTCAGATAGACGAGCAAGTCCTTGCTGGGCTCGTAGTTAAGTCCGAGTTTTCCGGAGACGCCGTTCGAGGACAGAGTGGCATGGTCGTAGGGCACCGGCGTGAGCTCGTACTGGGGCGGGAAATCTGCGTTGACGCCGCTGGCATAGGTGTAATCGACGCTCTCATGCGTGTCGCGGATACCGGCGACCACCTTCCACTCGTTGGTGAACGCGTACTCGGTGTGTGCGAACACGCCTTCGGTTTCGGTGGTCTGTGCAATGTCTTCGTTGAAAATTACGGGCGTCTGATTCAGCGGCGCCACTTCATAGTTCTGCGCGTAGTTGTAAAGGCTCAGGTCGGAGTCATCGTCATGGCTGTAGTACGCACCGACGAGCCACTGCAGCGCACCCTGTCCGCTCGAGGCGAGACGCACTTCCTGCGAGAACGTCTTCAGTGTTTCGACCCGCAGCATGTCCTGATCGATATACGGCGAACCGCTGCTGCTGCCCATCGAACGGTTCATCTGACGGCCACCGGTCACCGAGGTCAGCGTCATCCCATCCAGGGTCCAGTCCATCTTCAGGCTGCCGCCGTAGAGGTGGACAATATTGCGATTCCCGTAGGAGTTATTGCCGAAGGCAACCGTCGGATCACCGCTGCCGTCTGCGACAGCCACCTGTGCGCCGGTCGGAGTGGGGGCTGCATACACTGGGCAGCCCTTGCCGCCATTGAAGCCGGCGACCAGCGGCACCGCACAACTACCGTTAGTGTTGGTGTACCCCATGTTCTTATAAGAGGGCACTTGCGAATCGTCGAAGCTTGCGTCGCCGACGAAAAGCGCCTGGAAGTTGTCGGAGGGCGTCCACAAAGCCGAAAAGCGTGCGGCCTGACGCTCGATGGCGGCATTCTTCGACTCGGTGTAGCCGCCGAGGTTGTTGCTGGCCACATCCGTTTGCCAACCATCGCGTGAAATCGCGTGGCCGGCGAAACGGATGGCGAGCGTGTCGCTCACCCCACCGCCCACCTCAGCCTCGATTTCCGTCAAGTTATAATTGCCGTAGTTGACGTCGACATAGGAGCTGAACTCCTGGGTCGGGCGTGCGGTGATGAAGTTGATCGCGCCGCCCGTGGTGTTACGGCCATATAGGTCCCCTTGCGGGCCCTTCAGGACCTCGACGCGCTCGAGGTCAAACAACTGGAAGCCGAGCATTGCGACCGACGGCAGCGCAACTTCATTGATGTATTCGGTGACTGCCGGGTTCTGGTTGGTATTGGCGTTGTTCATGCCGACGCCGCGCAGCGAGAAGACCGGGTCGCCGAACTGACTGGTCGACACGTTGAGCCCCGGGGTGTATGCGGCGAGGTCGCCGGTTTGCTCGATGCGAAAATCCGCAAGTTGCTGCGGCGTGAACACCGTGATGGATGCCGGTACGTCCTGCACATTCTGCGAACGGCGTTGTGCCGTCACGACGATGTCCGCCAGCGCCGCATCGTCTGCGTGCACGACGGTGGCGGCCAAATTTCCTGCTAAAACACCGAATATTGCGATGGCAAGCACCCGGGTACGGGTGCCGATCGATTCGGCGTTTGAGGTGGCAACATCATCAAAGCCTGTTTGCGCTTGCGCCGCATTCATCGTTGAGCTCCCTATTTCGATCATTGAATATTCCAAACGGTCAATTTCGTGTGAATGTGAATATAATAGTTACGCGAGTCATGTAGAGATTGCAAGAGACATTTTCGCCACACACGTTGTGGAGCGGCGATCAGGCGCACAAATAATCGGATAATTGAGTATAAATAGCCCTGTCTTGTTTGATCGACATGAGTTGCGCAGGCATGAAATTGGATGATCGATGTATGGGCATTTTCATGTGAAAACGGTTATAAATGTAGATATTCAGCATGGAGAGACCGTCGGGACTCTTCTGATAGACTAAAAAACGCTTGTTAATCAAAGGTTTATTATGACGCGCCACATTCGTATCCGAGAATCGGAATCAGGGCTCGATGCCAGAGTATTGCTGCTCGATGATCTGGCACCGCGTTCGAGCGAAACGCTCTGGCAGATCGCCGGCGCAGGCGGCGTGCACGAGGCGATTCATGCCATGTGGACCGGCCCTGAGATCTCTTGCCCCATCCCCGCGGCAAACCTGCCGGCACAGATGGATCTCAGTGATCTGCCGCTGGAAAATGCCACCAGCTATCCCGAAGAGGGCGAGATCGCCGTGGTTTACGCGCCGGCGAATACCTGGAAAGGGCAGCCTCCTTTCGGCTTCTTTGATGTGGGTGTGTTCTATGGGCGCGGCGCACGTCTACTCATGCCCATGGGATGGATCCAAGCGTCCGTCTGCGGCCGTGTTGCCGGCGAGGACTTGGCCGCGGTTCGCACGGCATGTCAGTCGATCCGGCGCCGCGGAGCCTGCCGCTTGAGTTTCCTGCAGGCTCCTTGAACCATGATTTCCGGCATCACCCAGGGCGCCGGCGTGATCGGCACCCCGTTGTGGACGGCGGTCAATCCTCCGCCGCCGCCGGCAATCCCTCTTAATGGGCGAATTTCGACCGATGTCTTGATCGTCGGGGCGGGAATCGCGGGCCTGTCGCTCGGCCTGCATCTGAGTGCCACGCGCACTGACACCGTGATCCTCGAGTCTGAGAATGACACCAATGCGGCAACGGGAGCCAGTGCCGGAATCATCGCGCCGCAACTCGTGCGCACCACACCGAATGCGGTGCTCAAGCGTCTTGGCTCCGATACGGGTGCGCGCGTGCTGCGCATGATTGCCGAATCCGGCCGCTATACATTCGGGCTCATCGATCAGCTGAACATCGCATGCGGTGCCCGGCAGTCGGGCTTTCTCAACCCGGTAACCGGGCCGCAGGGAGCGCGGGGCCATGCGCAACTCGTCGAAGAATGGCGGCCATTTCGTGATGATTTACGATGCATCGATGGGACCGAGGTGCGGGCACTTTCGGGCTGCCGCGGCTACTCCGCAGCCATCGTCGATTCCACCGGAGGCAGCCTCGATCCGCTTGCCTACAGCCGGGGATTGGCCAAGGCCATACGAGCCGGCGGCAAGCCGCTGCACCATAACAGCCGCGTGCTGTCACTGACGCGTTCCGGGGATGGCTGGTTGGCGCGCACACCGTCCGGCGAAGTCAGCGCGCGGCGCGTGGTGTTATGCGCCAATGGCGGCAACACGACGCTGCATCCGTCCCTTGCGCAGACCATACTGCCTTTGCCGGTGTGCGAAGTGGCAACACAGCCGCTGCCTGCCTCCATGCGCGAAAAAATTCTGCCGAATGATCACGCGCTCACGGATTCATCGACCAATGTGTTTTCGATACGCTTCGACCCGGCGGGTCGACTGATCACCGCTTGCCCAGGCCGGCAAAAAATAGATTACGAACAGATCAACCAGCTCATCAATCTGCGCCTTGCGGCGCTGATACCCGACTACCGCAGCACACCGCTCGAATACATTTGGCAGGGAACCGCATGGCTCAACAGCAGTCTCTTGCCGCGGGTGTTACTCGTCGAAGACGGCTTGATGGCCGTGCAGGCTTGCAACGGGCGAGGGATCGGATTGAACACCATCATCGGCAGGGAACTTGGCCGATGGCTGGCTAATCCGAGCGATGGCCTACCCATGGTTCCGATCGAAAAGCCCAAGCGAGTGGCCGGCTTTATCTTCGCCAGATATCTTCCGGAGCTCATGATGGGAGGTGCCGCCATCGCAAAGCGCACGTTGGAGCGGCTCGGCTGGCGCACGTAGCGCCATGATATGGCGGCGCTTGGCGCCGCCCCTGATGCCGTGGGAATGGTGCTCGGGGCAGGTGTCAGGGGTGGGGATGCTTTGTCTCGGAATTTTCCAGCGGTTCGACGTCATGGAACTTGCTGAAGTCAAGATGCAGGGTGCCATCCTCCGCTTCTTCCAGGATGTCGTGAAAGGTTGCGTTCCAGCGGATGTCTTCGCTGGAATACTCTGCCCGGGCAATCAGCACCTGACCCGTCGTTTCATCCGTGCCGGTGACGCTGAGGACAAACGCCGCGGCCGTTTCGCGCAGAGACTGCTCGGTTTCCGACTTCAGCGGGCTCGCGTCGTCGATGACGTGCATGATGGTCCATCCGAGGACGAACATCGGATGCTGTGATCTAAGCAGGGGCAGATCAATTACGCGGCGAATGCGATAGCCCTCTTCGGTTACTTCGTCGCGCAGCATGCGAAGCCGCGCCGATGCATCCTGTACGACATTCTGGCGCTGGTTCGCAGCGCGAACGAGAAGCGTCAGCTTGCCGTCGATCGGCCGCACTACCGCGTTCCTCGTAAATAAAAAGCGTGCCCTGGGACGGGAAAAACGCGCAAACATGATGCCGGTGATGAGCGCCAACGACATGAGGCCGACAAAGATCTCGGCCATCGCGACCACGTGGCCGTACAGGGTTTGGGGATGCATGTCGCCATAGCCGACCGTCGCGAGCGTTTCGACACTGAAGAAGAACGCGCCGGCGAAGCCGGGCGGATTCAAGTTGGCGATGCATCCTGGCACCAGGGCATACAGGAAACCAAACAGGGTATCGAAGGCGAGAAAGAAAGCGACCAACGTGGCGAATAGACGCGGCCAACCAATGGTCATGAAAAGGTGAAACAGATCGTGCGCCACCTCCCGGGAAAGGCCCTGGGTAATGATCTCACGCTGACCGACCTTGACGCGCCGAGGGGCGGATCGGCGCCCGACGTGGTCCTGGTGAGGTTGCCTGGGGGTCTTTGATCGATGTTTGGGGCTCATGAGACGCATCTTAGGTGATGGTTGGTGCGTGCAGCCACTGTTTACACACGGACGAATGGATGCGGCGACTCGCAGGCAAACCCCCGATACAACGGATCTTCGTCAGCGGGCGGTGAGCTTGATCTCGAACTGGACGTCGACCGCATCGGCGAGCGTTGCCACCTTGGCGATCGCCAGATTCGCCGCCGACACTTTGATATCCGTTCCCGGCACGCTCGTCGGCTTGAGCAGCGGCAAGAGATCGATGTTCACCGATTTCGGCAGGGCGCCGCCGGTTGCGGATTGCAGCAACTCGATGACCTTGCGCGTGGATTCGTCCTGGACATTGTCGATGCGAATGTCATCGATCTCGATGCGCGAGCCGGACCCCACCAGCTTGCCGGAGACCCTTACGTCCGACATCATCTGCGCGCCGATGCAGGAGTCGCCGACCGTAATTCCCAATTGGGACGACAGGTGCGCATCGATGATGACTCTGGCCGCATCGAGGGCGACATGCGGCCGCTCGAGGTACGCGTAGCATTTGCCCCTGGCCAGGTACCACCGTCCCTGATCCTTGAATACCGACGCCACCACCAGCGTCTGCAGCGCCTCGCGGCCGATGACGAGCTCGCTGGCGAATGCGCGGCCGGCGAACCCGCAGAGGCTCAGGCAGGCGACGAAAAGCACTCGCCGTCGAAACCGCCGCTTGGGCGCGGCCCCTTTGCCATCCAGCCCTTCAGATTTTGACCGCATCTCGCTTTCCCACCGTTGCCTGAGTCAGACTCGGGAATGTATCAGCTTTGCTGCGATAACTTCGTCGTCCATGACCTGCGGCGACACCAACACCCTAATCGCGAGGAGGTTCACAGGGAAGCGGCGTGCCATCGGTGCACACGCCGGTTCTCATGTTGAGTGTCGCGCCCATAATGCTATCGTCATCCGGAGCGGCGGCGAGTGAGGTGCAACCGGACACTAACCAACCAACAGCGACCAGGCTAATGATGTATTTCATGGATTGTTCCGCACTGCAAAGGTGGACGAACGCTCAATTTCGAAACGCACCTAGTTTCTCGCCGCGCGATTGCGCATCGGTTTCCGGGTTTGGTAGTCGCGTTACACTTGTCACTTAGGATCCTCGCTCAACCGTATCCAACGGTCGTTTCAGTGCCCCATCCCGTGAATTAGCGTCCACGTGCATCATTTGCTAACATTCGGCGGCCTTATTGACCCCGATGAGAATTCTCACGCTCCAGCCGGCGCACTGCAGGACGGAACTCGCATAACTGCGCTCGACGACTAATGCCAACTGCCAATACCGGCTCCAGTGTTCGGGGAATACTGCTGGGCCTCGGTGCTTTTTCAATATTTCCTGTTCATGATGCCCTGGCGAAGTGGCTCGTCAGAGACTTCTCCGTGTGGCAAATTATGTTCGTGCGCAGCACTGTCATCCTGCTGCTCATTTCACTCACCTGCGGTTTAAGGCCGTTCCCCCGCGCGTACAGATCGCCGGTTCGGCACTTGCTGGGCATGCGCGCCCTCATCATCGTCGCCGCTTGGATTCTCTATTATTCCGCCGCGCGCAACCTCGCTCTCGAAGAGATGGTCACCATCTACTTTGGATCGCCCATCCTCGTCGCACTCATGGCCGGGCCCATCCTCGGCGAGCAGGTCAGCGCCGGCCACTGGTCGGCGGTGTTCATAGGCTTCGTTGGAGTCGTGATTGCTTGCCGGCCAGGCATCAGCGCTACCGGTCCCGTCTTGATGGCGGTGGCGGCCGCCGTGCTCTGGTCGCTCTCTACGATTTTGATCCGCTTGACGAAGTTACAGGAGCCAACCAGCGTCAATATGGTGACGACCAATCTCGGCTTTTTCGTCGTGGCCGGCATGATGCTTCCTTGGGTCTGGAAGACTCCCTCGGCGCACGACTGGGTCATCCTGCTTTCCCTGTCTGTGGCGGGAGCGGCGGCGCAGTTGCTGCTGTTCGAGGCTCTACGGCGCGCGACGGCTTCGACCATTGCGCCCCTGGAATTCACGAGTCTGGCTTGGGCATTCGTCCTCGGCCATGTCGTTTGGGGCGATATGCCTGACATCTTCGTGCTGAGCGGCGCAATGCTCATCGGCGTCAGTGGCTGCATCATCGTTTCAACGCAGTGGAGAGAAACAGGCAGGCTCAAGAAAGCCGATGCGAGGACATAGGGGCACGTCCGGACGCAGCCCGGAGCTGCAAGAGCGCGCTGGCGCACCGAAGACCGACAGCCCACCAATCACAAATGCCCAGCGCACCCGTGACACCGTCACGTTGTTCTTTGGTACACCGATACGATACATGAACCGCCGAGGCCGATGTTATGGGAGACGCCGACATGTGCGTCTTCGACTTGGCGCTCTTTCGCCTCACCACGCAGTTGCGTAACCAGTTCGAAGCATTGCGCAAGTCCGGTCGCACCCAGCGGATGACCTTTGGCGAGCAATCCGCCGGATGAATTGGTGACGCACCGCCCACCGTAGGTATTGTCCCCACTTTCAATGAATTCCTGCGATCCACCCGGTTTACACAAACCGAGTGCCTCGTACGCCAACACCTCATTCACGGTGAAACAATCATGAAGCTCGGCAACATCGACGTCCTGTGGCGAAATTCCCGCTTCCTCAAATGAGCGTTCAGCCGCGATGCGCCCCATCCGAGAACCGACCGCGTCCATTGCGCTGTCCGCGAAGCTCGAGACCAGGTCTGTCGCGAGACTTTGCCCCGAGATACGAACCGAACGTCCGGCACCGAACTTCCGCAGAACCGAATCGCTGACGATGATAGCGGCGGCTGCGCCGCAGGTCGGGGGACAGCACTGGGCGCGAGTCAGTGGGCTGCAGATCAAGGGCGTGGACAAGACTTGCTCCGCATTCAGTAGATCGCGAAATATGGCCCGATGATTGTCCCTTGCGTGACGCCGACTCTTTACTGTGATAGCTGCAAATAGGTCGGAATCAACGTCGTAAAGGTCGCAGTACTCGCTGGCGGCGGCGGCGAACAATTTCGGCGCCATCGGCGTGGATTTATCGGCGACGCGGCGGTCGGCCACCTCGACATAGGGCTGTAGCGGGCTGGGGCGGTCCTTCCAGTATTCCACTATTGCGCCCGACGGCATCTGCTCGAAGCCGAGCGCCAATGCGCTCTCGACTGCACCGCTCGCAACCGCTTGGCGTGCCAGGTACAAGGCGCTGGCGCCGCTCGAGCAGTTGCTGTTGACGTTGAAAACCGGTACCCCCGTCATTCCGACGCCGTATATTGCGCGATGCCCGCTGCAACTATCACCGTAGACGTACGCCGTGAAGACCTGCTCAACATCCGTATAGTCGAGACCCGCGTCCTGCAGGGCATCACGAGCCGCTACGCCGGCGAGTTCGACATAGTTCGGGCTATTGCGCGGACTGCGAAATGGCGTCATTCCGACGCCAAGCACATAGGCTGATCGCATTACGATTTCCCTCTCAATTGACCGCACGCTGTCGGCCGGCCCAGTAGCGAGCTCTAATTTCGCTCTTTGCCACCTTGCCAACCGGCGTGCGCGGTAAGTCCGGCCAGAACTCCACACTCTTCGGCGCCTTGACACTGCCAATCGCCGCTTTGCAGAACTCAATAATATCTTGCTCCAAAGCGTGGGTATTCGGCCTCAGAACCACGATTGCTTTGACGATCTCGCCCCACTTGAGATCCGGCACTCCCACGACCGCGCAACTCTCCACGGCCGGATGCCCGCTCACGACCGCTTCCACTTCGACGGAGTAGACGTTAAATCCTCCGCTGATGATCATATCTTTCTTGCGGTCGACGATATAGAGAAAGCCATCCTCGTCCAGCTGCGCGATATCGCCGGTATGCAGCCAGCCGGATCTCTGCGCCTCCGCTGTCGCCTTCGGATCGCGGAAATATCCAGGCGACACCAGGTTTCCCTGTACCAGCAGTTCACCGGGAGTACCCGCCGGCAATCGACTGTCCTGATCGTCGACGATGGCCGTCCGAGACAGAACGTTCGGCCGACCGCAACTGAGCAGGCGATGCCTCTTCGCCGGGTCGCGCACCGCCTGCGCTATTTCATGCGGAGCAAAATATGACACCGCCATCGGCGCCTCCGCCTGCCCATAGTACTGGCACATGCAAGGCCCGAAAACGTCGACCGCCTGCGCCAACTTGTCTGCCGCAATCGGGGCCGCCGCCACGATGAAGTGAGTAAGTGAGCCATAGTTGAACTCGCCTACGCGCGGGTGAGCCAGCATCGAATACAGAAGAGTCGGAGGGACATACAGATGCGTGACCCGGTATCTATCGATGGCTTCCAATATTTCCAGTGGACTCGCCCGGTCCAGGACGATATTGGTCGGCGCAAAGGGCAGCAGCATCATCGCGAGTACACCGGCAGCATGCGTCATCGGCGCGACACAGAGATGCACTGGCGCCGCATCATGGCCGACGGGCATGATGTTCATTGCGGCCTGCGCAATTAGCGTCTCCCAAGTCAGGTTATCCCAGCGTACCGCCTTGGCACGACCGGTGGTGCCGCCGGTACCAAATATGGTGGCCATTCGATGTGGGTCATGCGCAATCTCGGGCACCGCACAGTCGTCTCTTCCGGCGATCAGATCATCGATACTTGGGTTATCGCCATCCACCTTGTCGATGCAAACCAGCTGCGTCAGACTCGACACCTTGCTGTGTATGGCCCCGGCGTTTTCGTGAAACCTAGATTCGTAGAAAAGCCACTCGCATTCGGTAAGGGCGATGAAATCCGCATTTTCGCCCATCGCACTGCGGATATTGATCGGAACGTACACGCCACCGACGCGGGCTATCGCGAGGATACAGCCGAACGCGACAGCGGAATTCGACGAATAAATGCCGACTCGCGCGTTATCGCGGATGCCGCGTTCGCGCATCGCGGCCGCCAGACACTGCGAGAACGCGCGCATCTGCGCGTAGCCGAAAGCGGTGCCCTGATCGGCAAATGCACATCGCTGCGGATGCCGTGCCGCCGCTTGATCGAAAAAATCGATAAGTCGCATGGTCGGCGCCTTCCGGTTCAGCGAAAGCTCGCTTCCGTCTTCGCTTTTATTTCGTCAAGCGATGTTCCAGGCGCCATTTCCAGCAGAGTGGCACCGCCGCCGCGCTCGATGCCGAATACTGCCAAATCGGTAATCAGTAGATCGACGACAGCGGCACCCGTCAACGGGAGAGTGCAGCGCCGTTTGAATTTGGGCGCACCGGTCTTCTCCACATGTTCCATCAAGACGACGACGCGCGGTACACCTGCAACGAGGTCCATCGCACCGCCCATTCCTTTGACCATTTTTCCCGGCACCGTCCAGTTTGCGAGGTCGCCGTTCTCGGCAACCTGCAGAGAACCTAGAATCGTCAGATCAATGTGCCCGCCGCGAATCATTCCAAAACTGTCGGCCGATGAAAAATAGCTGCTGTGCGCGAGTTCCGTAATCGTCTGTTTTCCGGCATTGATGAGGTCGGGGTCAATATCTTCCGGATAGGGGAATGGTCCCATACCCAACATGCCGTTTTCACTCTGTAGCGTCACCTGCATATCGGCCGGCAGCACGTTGGCCACTTGAGTCGGAATGCCGATCCCGAGATTGACGTAAAAGCCCTCCTTGACCTCGCGCGCGGCGCGCACCGCCATCTGTTCGCGTGTCCACGGCATTAATCGCCCGCCTCAAAAGCGTCCGGCGATGCCGCACGTTTGCGGGTCGTGCGCCGCTCGATATGCTTCTCATGGCGCACGCCCCGAAAGATGCGATCGACGAATATACCCGGAGTGTGGATTTGATCCGGGTGCAGATCACCCACATCGACGAGTAGCTCCACTTCCGCGACCGTTACCGCGCCCGCGGTCGCCATCATCGGATTGAAATTACGCGCGGTCTTGCGGTAGACGAGATTGCCCTCGCTGTCTCCCTTCCAAGCTTTGACGAGCGACACGTCTGCCGTCAGCGCGGTTTCCATGACGCATCCCTTGCCGTCGAACTGCTTCGTCTCTTTGCCTTCGGCGATCACCGTCCCGTAGCCCGTGCGAGTGTAGAAGGCCGGAATGCCCGCACCGCCGGCCCGAATCCGTTCCGCCAGCGTGCCCTGCGGGTTGAATTCAATTTCGATCTCGCCGGCCAAGAACGACTGCTCCAATAGCTTATTGTCGCCCGCATACGAGAGAATGACCTTGCGGATCTGATGGTTGGCGAGCACGTGCCAAAGTCCATGCTCGTCGCAGCCAACGTTGTTGCCGATGACGGTCAGATCTTCAACTCCCGAGTCGCGCAACGCGAGAATCAGATTCTGCGGAATACCACATAAACCGAAGCCGCCGGCCATCAGCGTCATGCCGTCGAACAATAGACCGTCCAGCGCGGCCGCCGCGTTGGGAAATATCTTGCGCAGCACTGCGTGGACCTCTCAGAACTGGTAACCGAGGCGAACGCCCACCTCGCTCGCAAAGTCCAGCGTACCGATGATGTTGTTGTTGCTGTTGTTGGTGCCCGCCAGGTGTGAGTTCAAGTAGTTATAGAAGGTCTCGACGGTTATTCCCCCGTTCGGTTTCCAACGAATCGCGGGCTGCACGAGGATACCGCCGTGCGTGTCATACAACGCGGCAAAGTCGAAGCGCCAAACGAGACCCGGAAACGGTTGCTGGAAGGCGAATGCCAATGCGTTCCACCCGCCGCCGAACCCCGTAGCGGCGTTCGACTCCGTTCCGCCCATGCCGCCGAGATAACGCCCGAACAGATCGCTTTCCGTTTTATGCATCCACTGAAATACCATGTAGGTTGCCGGGAAACTGGACGAGAAGCGTTGGTATTTTTCCATGACCAGGGCGGTGGAAAGTTCCGGCTTGTGAATGAAGTCGGAGCTCAAGGAAGGATTCGTAAAGGTGCGGTCCGGAGTGTACGAACTTTCGAAGTTGATGATGAGCTGATCGAGAAACGACCCCGGAGTCCCCGACGTCACGAAGCTGGTGCCCAGCCCCGCCTCGTTTTCCTGGAAATACTCGCGGGCCAGATGGCCGCGCAAGCCGCTGCCCGAGAGATCGAAGAACAGATTGAGTTCCTGCGCGGCGGCGTTGTATGCGGCTTGGCTCGCGGGGTTACCGGGAATGACCGTCGCACCCAATGCCTGCGCCGCAGGGAATTGGGAGATCGCCGAGTTGAGCGCCGTGACGCCATTCAGCCGCGCAGCACCCGCATAATTGAACCATTCGTTCGCCGACCACACACCGGAAGGATCGACCTGGAACGGGGTTTGCGCCAGCAACTTGCCGCTTCCCGGAATGCCCGGGAGATCGGTGTCCACGCCGGACGCCGTCCAGCGGAATACCCCGTCCGGATTGTAACGATGGACCACCATGGCCTGTACGCCGAAGGCGCCCAAGTCGCCCTTGAGCCGTAGACCCTCATCGAGCTTGTTCTGATATTGCTGGTATAAATCATGAATGGTGAATTGAGAGGCAATGACGTTGTACGGGGTGTTCGGATTGGAGTAGACCGTCGACTGGAACTTTTCCACATACCCATCCGCGATCCACCCATTGCCTACCTGATAGGTAGTGCGCAACGCCAGAGAGGGAACTCGTTTGTCCGAATACTCTTCCGAGGCAAAGTCCAGCGCCGAATGGCGCCGCAGATCCAGGCCGTCGACCACATCAAATACGCGGAAGAACAGCGCCTGGCCCCAAGCAATTTGTTGATTCCCGAGCCGCACGTCGAGCGGACCCTTGTCGTATTCCAGAAAAAACGCGGGAAGGTAGATTTGGTAATTCTGGCCGTCCCACTCGAGCGGGTTCGGATGGCTCATGCCCTGCACGGGATTCACGAAATAATTCGGCTGTCCGTACACTCCGCCCGGATTGCCGGCGCTGGTCGCCTGAACTTTGCTTCCGATGGCATTTGGGTTGTACTGGTCGTACCAACCGGGATCATAAAGAACCCGCAGTTTTCCCTGCATGGAGAAGTTGCTGTCGATCTTCCAAATGGCGCCGAGTTCACCGCGGAAATTCTGCATATTGATCGAGTTGTCCAAGGGCACGCCGTTACGGGTGGCGGTATCGGTACCGAGCACGGATGTACGGGTTACCGGCACGCCGTTGAAGGGGTTGCCGCCCTGATTGAACATGTTTTGCTCGCTCGTGGTCCTTATGGCGGTCTCCGAACGGATGAAGCCGCTCCAGCTGAAATCCTCATCATCGGCCCACGCAACCGATTGCATCAGTGCCGCGGCCACAGCAATCGAAAATACCAAGATGGATTTATCCCGCCAGCCATTGTTATTGTGCATATGCCCCCCTTTTTCTTACGTTGCCGCGCGCGTCCGGCAGACGTGCGCGGGTAGTTTCGTCTTTGCTACGCGTTACAACGCGGATCCACTTTTGAATGCAGTATCGGAGTGGCGGTCAGAGGCCGCAATTCGGAACTTATCGGGCTTCGGCGCGGGATTTCCCGAACATGCGTTAGCGGAATACCACCTCACTCTTCGCATCAGTGGCCGTGCAATGCCTTGAGACGCTGCAGCACATACTCCGGATTGGCGTCGGCGGGAATTTGAGCGAAGCGAAAGCCGCCCGCGGGCACGGCCGGCGGCATCGCATCGGCCCAGAATGACGCCGGCGTGGCGACGCCCGGAACCGTGCCCATCGGGGGCCGCGGGGCGATGATGAACGCCATATCGACGGCTTCGCCGTGAAATTCGGTACCGTCCACCAGCTTGAGTCCGATGTCCCACCGGTAGTGCTTACATACGTTGATGACCGGTTGATACCATGCGATTTCGCCGGCTGATGTCGGCTCGTCGCCGATTCGCTCTTCCAGCAACAAGGCGTTGATGCCGACGGTCCCAAGACCCCGGAGAAATTCAGCGACGTAGACCGCGGCGGAATCGACTTCGTCCGCACCCACATCGGCGTCCGATGAGCCGTGCGCCCATGAGTACGCGTCTCTGGTCCAACGGCGGGGGGAGGGAATGCTTGCGACCAATGGCTTCGAGTTCAAAGTGCCGCACAGGGCCTCTGCGGCCTCGATCGCAAACGAACGGGCGTTGGCATCGCCGAGCAGGGTTCGAAGCGGCGCAATCACCCGCTTCTTGGCGCGCATTTGCGCCAACAACTCCTCATCTGCCTTCACGGCCGCTTCCATGACGGCGCCAATGGGCACCACGGTCACATCCGACGGCAGCAGGCTTGCCGCCTTGCGGCGAAACGCCATCAGCGCAGCGGCATCGCGCCATATGGTGCTCGGCGCAGCCAGTAGCCGCGCCGAATACGCTAGGTCATCCAGCCACACCAACGGCGTACTCGAGGCCGCGATTCTCTCTAGCAACGCGCCCATATCCCGCCTCGCGCGCTATCGAAGTACCCCGGCATCACGCGCTGCCGAGGCGCATCAGGGCGGCGCTGGTCAGATAGTCGTCGTAGGTGCCCGGCTGGTTGACGCTGGTCGCATGCCCCCCCGAAATACTGCGAACTTGTTCGAGCCGCGTCATTCGCCCGGTCTGGCTATCGAAGCTATGCACATGCGTCCACGACCAATAGGGATGACTGCCGTCCATGACGGATTTCCCATCGGCTTCGTACATTGAATAGGCGCCGTCAAAGGAACGATACACGTCGCCGCGGCGGTCGTATGAAACCATCGCGAGCGGCAGCGATGTGCGCACATCGAACCAGACGCGCTTCTTGCTCACCGGCGCACGGGCAAACATCACCGGCTCAGCTTCGACGATGACAGCCTCCGGAACCAGTTCCACCTGCGTATCCCAGAACGTCTTGCCCTTGGGGCCGCCGTGCGTTTTGTGCTCCCAGTTCGGATGATCGCCGCTCCAGCCGCCGGAGACCGCCGAGAGCATCGGACCGCGTCCCACGATTTTGTAGTTGCCCCAGGTATACAGCGGATCACCCGCGGTCCACGCATCCGACAGGTACAGCGTCGAACCAGGAATCAAGGGCTCAAATCGCTGGTCCGTCGGAAACTGGCGGATGCGCTTGAATGCCGCGACAAAGCCGTAAAGTTCGGGAAAGCGATGCTGGTCGTAAGGCCAGATGTTTAGAAAAGCCGTTCCCTTCACATTGTCGGGCGTCTGAAAGAAGATCGACTGAAAGCGCAGCTTGTCCTCCTTGCCCGCCAAGTACGGGTGCGGGTCCATACTCACGCGTGCAACCGCTGACATTTCCGCCCAGCCCGACTCGTAGCGAAACTGAACGCCGCCCTCCGGTGAAATATCCTCTTCTTTGATGGCATAGAACGATGCGTCGTGCCGGCCCCACGACAGCGTTTGTCCCGCAAACAACTCCAATGCGGACTGCGCATCCGGAAACGGATTGCCGCCGATCCATGGCTTTCCCTCGCGTGTGACGACGTTGCCGCGGTCGTCAAACCGCGCCTGACCCCTATTGCGGAGCGTGGCTTCCAAGTATTCCCACGGACCGAGTTTCATGATCTCTGTGGTGGATTTCGCGATCTTGAGGCGCCTACCCAAGGTCGCCACCTGCATGTACTTGATCGGTTCGAGCAGATCCTTCACTAGCTCGACGTTGTCCGCAGTGATCTCATCGCCCGTCTTGATGCGTCCGCGGGTGTAATCCTCGATCGACCGGAGCTCGTCCGGATACGCCGCGGTCGATTCGCCCGATTTCGCAATGACGCTCCACAAAGGCGCCAGCACTCCGGCCGCGCTTCCTCCGGCCAGTCCCTTCAGAAAATGGCGGCGGCTATAATCGCGGTCGTAGCGGATGACGCGCATTGTTTAAAGGTCAGCGGCCCACGTGGGTAATCTGTCCGGCATGACCTACCATGACGATCGGCGCACTGAGGCTGGCTTGTGCGACCCCGGCATACCAGGAGGTGGTCGTGTCGCTCGTGACCACGTGCGCCCAGGTCTCGCCGCCGTCGCCGCTGATCAACATATCGCGCATGCCGGTGACGACGACACGGCCGTCGCTCGCGGAATGCACCCCGAGGAGATTCGCGCTGCTGATGGGCGGCAGCGCGTTCCAGGTCGACCCGCGATCCTTACTGCGGACGATGGTGCCGCTCTGCCCGACGGCGTAACCCACGCCATCGTCACGCAGTTGCATGGCGAACAGGGACGCGTCGCCTTTGTGCAGCAGCTCCCAGGTCGCCCCGCCCGTTGCGGAGCGAAGAATGAGGCCGAATTCACCGGCAATCATCATCACTCCGTCCGCACTGATGCACGCGGCGTACACATGCGGATCAATGCCGTCCGCGGCGTAATTCTTCCAAATCGGCGCGACTGATTGCCATGTCTCGCCGCCGTCTCGGGAAGCGATGACGGTCCCGAATGCTCCCACGGCAAGCGCGCTGCCGCGCGAATTCAGCGCCACCGCAAACAGTCGATTGTCCGTCCCCGACTTCGTCACGGTCCATTTCGCGTCGGTGGAGCGCCTCACCAGCACTACCCCTTGCTGGCCGACGGCTATTGCCGCCGTATCGCCGACATCGACACCGAGAAGCGCGAGTGTGGTCGGAGAGATCTCGCGCTGCCAGCTGGCGCCGGCATCGCTGCTCGCCATGATGGACCCACCCGAACCGACGGCGACACCGCGTCGCGAGCCGAATGCAACCGCAAATTGCGCCTCATGCGCGGCTCCCGATAGCACGATGTCCACTGACGCCGTTACGACTCCGGCGCCGGACGCGAGATTGGCACCACCGGTTGCACCGGTTGCACCGGTCACAGACAACGCGAGCGCAACTACCGTCGCGCCGGCCGTCGATGTAATCCGCATCAGCCGCTTTTTCGACTCCATGCGAGCTCCTAGGTTACTTCCGCGAGTTCGGCTTCGGACGACCGTCACCACCGAGAGGTCCACGCCTTCGCCTACCAGCGAATCCTTTCGTCCCACAAAGGCCGGCTTCACCAGCCACACCAACAGCGGCAGCACCACTAATGCCAACAACATGTTGATGATCAGGGTGAGCAC
>CAVTID010000001.1:0-16580 GCA_963734645.1 uncultured Gammaproteobacteria bacterium | reverse complement strand
TCAGGATGGTGCGTTGGCGGCATTCACGTAAAAATCGCGCCGTTGGTGAGCGATTTGGGTGCGCGGTGATGCCTAAGACACATCAGGGTGGCGTCGCTATACTCCCGGCCTTTGCCTTTGCCGCGAGCATCCGATGGTCCACGCTGCCACCCATCCGCCCCGTACCTTTCAAGATCTCATTTTTGCGCTGCAGAAATATTGGTCGGAGCAGGGCTGCGTCATTCTGCAGCCCTATGACATGGAAATGGGCGCCGGCACCTTCCATACGGCGACCTTTCTGCGCGCTGTGGGCCCGGAGCCGTGGAGCGCCGCCTATGTTCAACCCTCGCGCCGGCCCACCGACGGGCGTTACGGCAATAATCCCTTTCGGCTGCAGCACTATTATCAGTTCCAGGTGTGCATCAAGCCCTCGCCGGATGACTTTCAAGAGCTTTACCTGGGTTCGCTCAAGTCTCTGGGCTTCGATCCGCTGACCCACGACATCCGCTTCGTCGAGGACAATTGGGAGTCGCCGACGCTGGGCGCGTGGGGCTTGGGGTGGGAGGTGTGGCTGAACGGCATGGAGGTCTCGCAATTCACTTACTTCCAGCAAGTGGGAGGCCTGGACTGCCGCCCCGTCATGGGCGAGATCACTTACGGTCTGGAACGCCTGGGGATGTACATCCAAGGCAAGGAAAGCATCTTTGACATCGTGTGGACCGAAGGCCCCTTCGGCACGGTCACCTATGGCGATGTGTTTCATCAAAACGAAGTGGAGCAGTCGATCTACAACTTTGAAAAGGCCGACACGGGGGTGCTGTCGACGCAATTCGACGCGCACGAGGCGGCCTGCCGAAATTTGCTCGAGGACAAATTGGTGCTGCCCGCCTATGAGCAGATGGTCAAAGCTTCGCATGCCTTCAATTTGCTGGACGCCCGGCATGCAGTCTCGGTCACCGAAAGACAGCGATTCATTCTCCGCGTGCGCACTTTGGCGCGCGGGGTGGCGGAGGGGTACCGCGCCAGCCGCGAGGCGCTGGGCTTCCCGCTGCTCAAGAACACTGCCGCGGAGCGGGTTGCCTGATGAGCGCGCAAGATTTGCTGTTCGAACTGCTCACCGAAGAGCTGCCGCCCCGCACGCTGGCGGCTTTGTCGCTGGCGCTGACCGCGGGCGTGGCCAAGGGTCTGGACACCGCCGGCATTCCGCATGGCAAGGTTCAGGGTTTCGCCACGCCGCGTCGTCTCGCGGTGAGTGTGAAGAAATTGGCCGAGCACCAGCCCGACAAGCAAGTGGAGCGCCGTGGGCCGCCGCTCGCGAATTCATTCGACGCGCAGGGCGCACCGACCCAAGCGGCCGCCGCCTTCGCCAAGAATTGCGGCGTGCCGGTGGCCGAATTGACGCAGCTCAAGACCGACAAGGGCGCGTGGCTCATGTTCCGCGGCACCGAGCGGGGCGCCGCCACCACGGCCCTGCTGGGCGACCTCCTCAAGCAGGTCATCGCCTCCTTGCCGATCGCCAAGCGCATGCGCTGGGGCGCCCGCACTGCGGAGTTCGTCAGACCGGTGCACGGCGTCGTTCTTTTATATGGCGATGTGGTGATCCCGGCCGAAGTGCTGGGCCTCGAGACCGGGCGCGTGACCTTTGGCCACCGCTTTCACGCGCCCAAGCCCATTACGCTCAAGTCGGCCGGGGGCTACGAGAGCCGGCTGCGCCGCGCCAAGGTCGTGGCGGATTTCGACGCGCGCCGCGAACTGATCCGCACCGGCGTCGTGGCGGCGGCGGCGGCCACCGGGGAGGGCGCCTCGGCATTGATCGAAGGCGCTCTGCTCGATGAAGTCACCGCCCTGGTCGAGTGGCCGGTGCCGATCGCCGGACGGTTCGAGCAGCGATTCTTGAGCCTGCCGCGCGAGGTCGTGATTGCGACCGTGCAGGATCATCAGCGCTATTTCGCGGTGCAGGGGGCGGACGGCCGGTTATCCGGCTGGTTCGTCACGGTCAGTAATATAGAGAGCCGCGATCCCTCCAAGGTCAGGGAGGGCAACGAACGCGTGGTGCGGCCCCGCTTGAGCGACGCCGCGTTTTTTTGGGACCAGGACCGCAAGATTACCCTGGACGCGCATGCGGCTCGCTTGAGCGGCGTGACGTTTCAGACCCGGTTGGGCACCTACGCCGACAAGACCTTGCGCGTGAGGGCGCTGGCGCAATTGATCGGCGGCCGCATCGGCGCCGGACCCTGGGTGGCGCGCGCCGCCGAGCTCGCCAAGGCCGACTTGATGACCGCGATGGTGGGTGAGTTTCCGGAACTCCAAGGCACCATGGGCCGCTACTACGCGCAGGCCCAGGGTGAACCGGAGGAATTGGCGCGGGCCTTGGAGGAACATTATCGTCCCGCGGTATGCCGGCGATTCCTTGCCGGCCACCAAGACGGGCCAGGCCGTCGCGCTCGCCGATAAGATCGATACCCTGGTGGGTATTTTCGCCATCGAGCAACGGCCGACGGGCGCCAAGGATCCCTTCGGCCTGCGGCGCGCCGCCTTAGGGTTGCTGCGCATCCTGCTCGAGGGCCGGCTGGAATTGGACTTGTTCGAATTGCTGGCGGCCGCCGCCGCCGCGCAACCGGTGCAGCGAGCCGGCGTGGCCGATGAGGTGTACGACTTCATTGCGGAGCGGCTGCGCGGCTTGCTGATGGAAGAGCCGGGCACTACGGTCGAAATGCTCGACGCCGTGTTTGCGAACCGCCCGCACTCGCCGCTGGATGCGGTGACGCGGCTCAAGGCGCTGCAGGAGTTCCTGCTGCTGCCCGAGGCCGGCATTCTCGCGGGCATCAATAAGCGCATCGCGAATATCTTGAGGAAGACCTCGCTGAGCGGCGATGCGGCCGTCGATGCCGATGCGCTGACCGAGGACGCCGAACGGCAACTGCACCAGGTCATGAGCGATTTGCGTATTCCGGTGCGGGACGCGGCCGCGCAACGCCGCTATGCGGACAGTCTCAAGGCCCTGGTTGCCCTGCGGGCGCCGGTGGATGATTTTTTCGAGCGCATCATGGTGATGGACGAGAATCTCGCGCGGCGCAATAACCGCTTGGCCTTGCTGCGCGACGTGCAGCTGCTGCTCGGCGGTGTCGCCGACCTGTCGCGCCTGCCGGGTTGAATCGGTAACGTGCAGCTGTTGCGGTCGCTGCTTTTCACCACCTACATGATGGCGTCGGCCTGCCTGTTCGGGGCGGTGATGACGCTGGGCTTCTGGCTGCCCTACCGCGCGCAATTCGCCATCGCGCGCTGCTGGGCGCGGATATTGTTCCGGGTGCTCGAGCGCCTCTGCGGCCTGAGATTCACCGTCGAAGGCCGCGAGCGCATTCCGCCGGGAAACCACATCGTGATGAGCAATCACACCTCGGCCTGGGAAGCCGTGGCGCAATTGCTCATTTTCCCGCCGCAGGTGTTTGTGCTGAAGCGGGAATTGCTGTGGATTCCCTTCGTGGGCTGGGGGCTGAAGCTGCTGCGGCCCATCGCCATCAACCGCGGCGAGGGGCATCGGGCGGTCAACCAAGTGGTCGAACAGGGCAAGGCGCGGCTCAAGGACGGCCTCTGGATCATCATCTTCCCGGAGGGCACGCGGGTGGTCGCGGGAGAGACGCGCAAGTTCGGGGTGAGCGGCGCACTGCTCGCCATCGCATCCGGCAAGAGCGTGGTGCCGCTGTCGCACAACGCGGGTGCGTTCTGGCCGCGGCGCGGCTTCGTGAAAAAGCCGGGCGTCATCCGGGTCATCATCGGTGATCCCATCGAATCCGCCGGCAGGGACCCCCGCGAGTTGAACGACGAAGTGAGACGATCGATCGAAGCCGGGCTCGTTCGAATCGCGTCCGCCGCGGAATGAAGCGGCAGGCTGCGCGATCTGCCAGCCGATCTTCAATTTGTACGTCGACAATGACAGGCGTGTTTGGACCAATCGTGGATTCAAGAGTAAGCAGACGGAGACGGAAATGCTCATGATCCATGGTGCGAGGGCGCAGCGCTGGGAGAGCGAGGTGCGTGGGTCGAACGTTCTCGCGCCCAGCTTCACCCATCTGACCACGGATCTGCTCGGCGATTCAGAGATCGTCTACCTCGACGTGGTGACGCTGACGAGGAAGTTTGCGGCCGTGCGGGAGGAGGCCAAGAAAATCGGCGAAAGCCTCACCGGCCTGGTCAAGGCAGAGCCCGCGGCCGATGCGGTAGCCACCGATAGTCCGCCGGTTGCGACGACGCCCTGAAGGCCGGGTCCTTTACGGTGGCCGTTTGCGGCGCCCCCACGACGCCATGCTGTCGAACACTCCGTCGCGTCGTATCAGGCCGTGCATCAGCGCCGCGCCCAAGTGGGCCAGGAACACCGCGAACAAGAGGTAGGCGAAATCGCCGTGCAATTCCCGCAGCCAGGAATAGAGCAGAGGATTCTGAGGCAGGATGGGCGGCAGCCGCAGCGAACCGTAGATGACGACGGGATAGGGCGCCGCCGAGAGCATTCCCCAACCCAGAAGGGGCATGATGAACATCAACGCGTACAGCAGCCCATACGATGCCTTGGCGGCGACGCGCTGCCACGGCGGCAGGCTGCCGGGAAGCGGAGGCGGCGGATTGATCAGCCTGTTGATCAATCGGATGGCGACGAGAATCAGCACCGCAAGGCCCAACGGCCGGTGGACCGCGATCAGGAACCGGTAACGCTCGGATACCGAAGCCGCCATGCCCGTCCCAATGAACAGCATGGTCAACACCATGAGCGCCATCAGCCAATGCAGCAGGCGAGAGAGCAGCGTAAAGCGAGCCTGCTGCGCGCTCATCGCGATTCTTCCGCCTGTACTTCCCGGGGGGTCACCCCGCTCGGCGCCTTTTTCTGCTTCTCACCGGCGCGCAACGTGAATGAAGTCGCATACACCGCGGAGCGGGCGCTGAGCAGCGGATCGTCCGAGGGCTCGATGCCGGAAGGCAGCACCAAGGGATCGTAATTGATGTCGGTGCAGGAAGCGGAGCCCGAGTCTTCGCTCGAGACATGATCGATGGACACCACACCCGCGTCGACTTGCTGGCGGCCCTCGGGCCATGGCTGGGTGGGATCGTCGGTCCGATCGCCGGGCTCTCCGACGGTGATCACCAGGTGCCATTGCTGCGGCTGCCGGTGAATCCGCACAATCAAGTCGTCGAATAAATAATTCGGATCCGCATCGGCGGGCTGTGTGTCGCCGGCGGCCGCGAACTCCTGCAGCGGCACCGCAGCCCACCGCACGGGAATCGACACTCCGGAGGCGTTGACCATGCGAAACGCATCCAGGCTGTTGAACGTGGAATCGGCGAAGCTCGAGGAAACGGCACGCGCGCGAATGAGGCTCATGGCGCGCACGGTCTCCGGATGGTGAGCCAGAAAATCCTGTACCGTCTCTGGGTCGGGCTTGCCGCTCGCGGGGTCGGGCTTGAAGGCGAGCAGCTGTTCGTAGAAGCCTTGTGCCGAATTGACAGGAAAGACCGGGATATTGTTCATACCGGTGCGCCATTCCTGGCCGCCGCGCGGAAGAAACCGTAGTGCCATGCTGCGCACCGTCGCGGGCTTGTCCGCCTGCGAGGGCATGCCGCCGGCCAGAGCGAAGCGGCCGACCAAGGGAACGCGGCCCACGGCGAAGACCGCCGCTTTCGACAGAGCAACCGCGTTGCCGCTGCTCTCGAACCAGCCGGTCACACAAACACCCTTGGCATGGTTGTGCCGGAAACCCGGGTGATCGCCGCCGGCCGACTCGAATGCATCGATCATGCGGTCCTGAGTCAGGCGATTCGGCGAGAACCAGCCGCCGACGTAGCCGAATGCGCCCACCACGACCAGCAACACCACGCCGATCAGCGCGAAGCGCGCCAGCGCGGCGGTGCCCTTGAGCGGCGCGCGTTGTGTGTCAGGAGCTTCAGTCATCTGCGGCTCGACGACTCATTGCATATGGCTCGGCGGCTCTTTGGACATAGTGTATATCGCAATGAGGCGGCGGGCACTCGGGCAATTACCGGGCATTGATCGCACCGCGGCATGGCAGATCTCTACCCAGCCGAAGGAGTAACGCCGCTGAGCACCTGCAAGTACCGCTTGTGCTCGATGTTGCCGCCGCTGAGCACCACCGCGATGTTCTTGTTCGCCATCTTGGCGCGCTCTTGCAATAAGGCGGCGAGCGGCGCGGCGCCCGCGCCTTCCGCGACCTGATGAGTGTCGTCGAAATAAATCCTCATGGCCTCGGCGATGGCATCCTCGGGCACTTCCACGATGCGCGCCGCTCCGCGGCAAATCGTCGCGATGGCCTCCGCGTTGGGTTCCCGGGTGGCCACACCGTCCGCGAAGGTGTGCGCCGACGCCCCCTTGACCGCACGTCCGGCGGCGAAGGAGAGCGCCGTGGCGGGAGCCTTGGCCGCGCACACGCCGATGATTTCGGTTTTCAAGCCCAGCAGGTCTCGCACCGCAATCAATCCGCAAATGCCCGACCCCATTCCCACTCCCACGTACACCGCATCCAAGCCGCTGACGGCACGCAGCAGTTCGAGGGCGTAGGTGGCGACGCCGGTGACGAGGTCTCGATGGAAGGAGGGGATGAAGTGCAGACCCTCGGCGGCCGCCACGCGAAACGCCTCGTGCCTTGCTTCATCGAAGTCCTCGCCGAATTCCACCACCCGGGCGCCGAAGGCTGTGATCGAGGAATTCTGGTCGAGAGAATTGTTGCGCGGCACATAGATTGTCGCGGGAACCCCTGTGCGCGCGGCGGCGAAGGCGATGGATTGGCCATGATTGCCGCGCGTCGCCGAAATGACTCCGGGGATCCGGGGCGCGGCACGACGCAGCCCATCCAAGTACACCAATCCGCCGCGGACTTTGAACGCCCCGGTCGGCGTGTGATTCTCATGTTTCACCCAGACGGTGCAGCCTGTGCGTTTGCTCAACTTCGGCCAGGCGTACTGCGGCGTCGGCGGCATCACGCCGTACACCAGCGCCGCGGCACTTTGCAAGTCGCTCATCGAAAACAAGGTTTCATGAAAATTCACGTCGGCGCCTCGCGAGGGTTTGAGTGGGTAAGGAGTCCCGGAGCATGTGGCCGCCGGCGGCTAGGCCGCGGGAACGCCACACATCAGCCTCGCAGGCTCAGGACGGCCGTCAAAACGAGCAGAAAACTCATCGTGAGATTGAACACTCTTCGATAGGTCGGCTGCAACAGCAGGTATCTCACGCTGCTGCCGAACAGGGCCCATACGCTGACGCACGGAATATTGACGGCAAGAAAGATTCCGCCGACTACGGCGACGAGATGCGAGAAAGGCGTGTCGCGCGGCAGAAACACCGCTGCGGTCGTAATGGCCATGACCCATGCCTTGGGATTGATGACCTGAAAGAGCATCGCCTGCCAAATCGTGAACGGCCGCCGCGCGTCGGTCTCGCCGACCGCGCCTGCGTTGAGCAGTCGCCATGCCAGATAGACCAGATAGGCGGCTCCGCCGAATGCGAGCACGGTATGCAGCAGCGGAAACCTTTGAAACACGAGGCCGACTCCGAGCGCAACGAGCACCATCTGCGCCCCTGCGCCGAGGCCGATCCCGAGCACATGCGGCAGCGTCGCCCGATAGCCGAACGCCGCCCCGGAGGCGGTCACCATGAGATTGTTCGGCCCGGGCGTGATGGACATCACCGCGAAATAGGTGGCTAGTGCGGGCAGGTCGATCACGGGCGCTCCTCGAAACGAGGACGGTACTGTACCGGACGCCGCGGCGTTTGAACCGGGACAGCCGCGGGCGTGCACGGCGAACTGTCGTGGTTGCCGAACCGGAACAGTCCGTGGCCGAGAGTATGGATCGCCTAGCGCGGCGCGCCGGGCAGCGCGTAGGCAAATTCGTAGCTGTGTTTGCCGTTGTCGATTTTGATTTCCATGCTTCCCGAGATGCCCTGCAACCCGTCTGTTCCCGACTCGGGCACGACGGTAACGCTCAGTTGCGGCGCGCCGCGGGTCATGATCCCGCAGTGTTGCAGCACGAATGCACCGCTACGGCCCCCCAATCGACCCGTGACCCGCTCGATGGCGACATACACGCCGGAGTCCTTTGCGCTCATGGCGCTCAACATTTCGCCCTCGCTGGCCGCCTCGAGATCGCCCGTGAATGTCTTGGCAATCGCCATACGTGCGATTCCGGCATTTTCGGCAGGCTTGTTGTCGGCTTTTTGAGGGGTCAATGACACCTCGAACGCTCCGCGTGCATGCATGGCCATGGCAGTTCCCATCGATTGTTCGATCATTTTAAGTTTGAGCGGGCGCGAGGCCGGCGTATTGTACATACGCGACAGGAAACTTCATGCAGGCGCCCAAGCATTTCATGCCCAAACTCACGCCCGCCTTGGGAATTCCCAAGGGCTTGCTGACGCCGGGAGGCATAGAGAGCCCTTTTCGGCACGGCAGGAAAATTCCTTCAGGCGATCTCGGCCGCTTCATCGAGTATTTTTGGACCGTCGAGTGGGACTTGCGGGGTCGCGCGCCCGTAGTGGTGGAGACCCTGCCGCATCCCTGCGTCTACCTGATCATCGAGGACGAAGACTCGCAGCGCACCGGCGTCGCAGGCGTCAATCCGGGACGCTTCACCCGCGAAATACAAGGGCACGGCCGCGTCATCGGCACGAAGTTCCGCCCTGCGATGTTTCATCCATTTTTCAATCGGCGCGTTTCCGAGATTCGTGGCCGCGTGGCGAGCGTCCCATCGGTTTTCGGCCGTCCCGGCGGTCAGCTGGTCAGAGACGTCTTGTCGCAGCCGGACACGCTCGGTGCCGTCCTGCTCGTGGAAGATTTTCTTACCTCCCTTCTCCCCGAAGCGGATCGGGACCTCGAGGCCCTGCGGGATTCGGTGGAGCGAATCTCGATCGACAGGAGCATCCTCCGCGTCGAACAAGTGGCTTCGATGGTGGGCATGAACTTGAGGCGGCTGCAGCGTATCTTTAACGAGTTCGTGGGGATAGGCCCTAAATGGGTGATCCGGCGCTACCGGCTGCAGGAGGCGGCGATGCTGCTGATCAGCGGCGCCCGCATCGACATGCCCGATCTCGCACTTCAGCTGGGCTATTTCGATCAAGCGCACCTGATTCGGGATTTCCGCACCGCGGTCGGACAGACTCCCGCCGAATTCGCCAAGTCACGCGGCAACTAGCCTTATTCGGGTGCCGGAACCAATGGACGCTTTGCTGGGTCCAGACCATTGTTGTGCCAAGGAAACGCAACAGCACCGGGATCGACACATAGGTTCCGACGCCCCACGCCCACCGAAGTCGATCTTCCCTGAGCCGCCCGCTCATCATGCAGGCGATGCGTTCTCAACCTCATCCGGTGAACGCGCAGTATTTGTCAGCGATAACTGTTACCAAGTAGCGAGTACGAAGGCCGCCGACGCCATCGACAACGGAATGGGCAATCAGACTTACTGTATCGGCAAATCCAAGAAGGCCCGTGGCGATCTTTTCGATCAGTTGCCCGCGTATAAGAAATACCACCCGAACTGATTTTTCGCGTGATCCGAAAGCCCGTAGATCTTGAAATTGCGGTGCTTTCACGTCGCGCGCTTTCGAATCACCCACGTACCAACGGCGAGCGCAACGTCGAGAGATGCAAACGCGAGGAATGTGTGAGGGAATACGCCGGCAATCGCCAGCGGTATGCAAACCAAAGGAACGAGGATCCAGCGGTCGAGCACCGTACAGGCCGCGAATTGTCGGCCTCCGGAACGACCGCCGAACAAGTAGAGCCAGCCAATCACCGCAACCGCCATGCCAAGCGCACGAAAGAGTCCGTCCTCGTGTCCCTCGAAAGGTTGATCAAAGAGGAGCGTCTGCACCGCACCTGGCCAAACCATGAGTAAGGCTCCGGCTCCGAGATAGACGAGGCCATTCATCGAGGTGTACTTTGATACCGGAGATCGGTTGGGCGCTGTCTCAAGAAGATCGGCGCTAAAGGACATGTCACTTGCGATCATCCTGTTCTCCTTAATCCGGCAGACCAATTCAATTGCCGCGTTTAGGTGGAATGAGCCTTGTAGGATGTTTTCAGGACGCGTGACAGTAGACCTTGGCCCAACGGCGGGCAGTGATGACATAACGTTTTTTAACCTGCGACAGGCGGCGTGATTTGGCAGCGGCGACGTTGCCACGAATTGAAGATCGCACGAGGATGGCTCAAGGATCATTCCTCGTGAATGCGTCGAGCAAGGGTGCTGTATGAAACGAAGCGGTAACGGTCCATCGGTCGGTTGGTCATTTGCGTCTATTGCATTCCAGGCGGCGCGTGGCATCGGATGGCGACTGCATATGTCTAGGATTGCGTTGGAGATCCTGCCAGTTCGCGCGCCGCCGCCCCGATGGCATAGTTAAGTATCGTAAACGTATTGAAGGGAGGTGGTCGCAAAGGGATTCGCGCTACTTAATGGTGGCCTCGATCACCCAACCGACGCCCGCGCTCGGAGTTCCAGGAGATCCCACGGGTTTCCGTAAAGATCCTTGAATACTGCTACCGTCCCATTCCCGAGAGGCAGGCCGGTGGCGGGGCGTGCGACGCCAAACTGGCGCCTTTAAGGCCGGGCGCGGAAAGCACCGAAAATACGCGCCATACGTCTTCACAGAGCACGGCGTCGCCATGCTACCAAAGCCGAAGCGTCGGGGTATAGGGTTCACCGCGCCTGTTGGTGATTGAAAGCAACAAGTGAATCTGTGTGAATCGACATTGTCGTGCTCTGAACCGGTCATTCATGGCCGTCAGAAATGGGTAGGGAGTACGCGTCGGCCGCCGACGCCGACGCCGCGGGCTCCATCCGGCCACGAACGGTCAGTGCCGGCACTCGACCTCTCGCGTAGTTAGGACCTGCGCCTATCCGATGAGCCTAGTGTCGGTATTGCCAAAGATCATTCAGCTCGCCGCCGGCCAGCGGATTGGCGGCACTTCCCCCCCCAAACAGCCAAAGATTGCCGGCTCCATCGATCCACGCAGCGGCGCCGTCGCGTGCACCTGGAACGTTGCCGGGCGCCGCGGCCCCCAATGTGCCATAGACCCCGGCAGCACCGCCGCCGCTCGATCCGCTGACCCAGGTCCATTGTCCTGTTGCGGGTGAGAACACCCACAAATCATTGAAGAGGTTTGATGTCTGGGGCGCAGAAATACCGTTCCCACCGAATAGCCAGAAATTGCCGGCCGCATCGATCCAGAACGCAGCAGGGGAACGTGAACCGGGAACGTTAGTAGCGGCCGTTGCGCCCTGCGTCCCGTAGACGCCCAGCGCATTAGGCGCGTTGCCACCGCTCACCCAAGTCCACTGGTTCGTGCTCGGCGTGAATTTCCAGAGATCATTGAGAAAACCGCCAAACGCGTTGCCGCCAAATAGCCAGAGGCTCCCCGTACTGTCGATCCATGAGCCGGCGCCAGCGCGTGCGGGAGGCTCATTCGCGGATGCCGCCGTCCCGAGCGTTCCGTAGACGCCCGCGGCATTAACGGTGTTGGAGCTGCCGCTCACCCACGTCCACATACCGGCGGCGGGCGAAAATTCCCACAAATCGTTGAGAAACCCAAATGTGTATGGATTGGTGTTCGAGGTATCACCGTAGCCTCCGAACAGCCACAGATTGCCCGAGCCATCGACCCAGGAAATTGAACCCGAACGCGGTCCGGGCACGTTGGCCGTCGCCGCTACGCCTTGCGTTCCGTACACCGCAATCGGAGGTGACGACGAACTGGGGCCGTCCACCCACGTCCATTCGCCCGTATTGGGGTCATACTTCCACAAGTCGTTGAGGTAGCCAACGTTCGACGAGTCGTAGCCCTGTCCGCCGAATAACCAGAAATTTCCCGCTGCATCAGTCCAGGAAACCGCGCTCGCACGCGAGCCCGGCGCATTGCTCGCTGACGCTACGCCCCGTACGCCGTAGTCCCCAGGTGTGCCGTAGACTGCGCTGGGGGTGCTAGCACCACTTATCCATGTCCAAAGTCCGTTTGACGGTGTGTATTGCCACAGATCGTTCAGATAGAAAAGATTGCCATTGGCCTCGAAATAGGTTCCTCCAAATAGCCAAAGATTTCCTGCCGTGTCGGTCCAAGAGACTGCGCTATCGCGCGCGCCCGGTACACTACCGGCTGCCGCCACGCCCCTCGTTCCGTAGACGCTTGCGGTGCCTTTTGTCTCCGAACCACTCAACCAACTCCACGGCCCCGCGCAGCTTATTTTCACGCCATCTACGGCGGCCGATGCCACGATACCTGTGCCATCGTTGACCAGACAGGTCTGCCCCGCCGGTTGCGCCTGTATCGTCACGGCATAGGCCGCACCCCTGACCACCGGCGTTGCGAATTTGAAAGTAGATGCGTTGGATGCGACCTGAACTGTGGCCGCACCATTCGCCAAAATAAGGCCACTAGTGCTCAGCCCGCTAATGCCACCCCCGATGGTGTATGTCGGATTGCCGCCTGAGCCGCCACCACACGCTGCTAACTCTCCGGTCAGGCCAACCAGGGTAAGAAGTACGAGCAACGCTTTCCCAGAGATTCTCTCTTTGCCAATACGCGTTTTCATTTGCACTTCCTTGTGTCGGTAGATCATTGTTGGTCGAGGCAAGAATTTGACTTCGCGCAACCGTCGTCGTACTGCTACGAGAGAAACCTGCCGCGCGCACGAAAGCGCGAGACCAAGGCATTTTACAACAATCTCAGCGTACGCACATATTGCGAAGGTCGCGCATGGGAAAGGGCAGGCCGACTATCATCGAGGACCGAAACGGGTCGAAAGGGTGAGTAAGGGCCGGGAGTTAGTGCGCCTTGGCCAGAGCGATCCGGGCCTGGATCAGGTAAAGGAGGATGCTCAGACCGATGAGCGTCGCCAAGCCGATGATCTCCTGACGCGAACCCAGAGCGATCAGGGCCAGCATGCTACTGATGCCGATGAGGGTCGCAGTTCCGAGGAAGCGGAAGTTCAGAGGCGTGCCGGACATCGCTACGCCTCGGCGAGCAAGCACCCACGACGCTGCGCAACCGGCGATGTACAGTGCGGCGATGGCGAGTGTTGAGAGCACAACCAGCTCGGCGAAGGTTCCCGTGAGCGCCAGTACGATGGCAATTGTGGAATAGCACAGAATTGCCACGTAGGGAGCGTGGCTGCGGGGGTGGAGCTGCCCGAGGACGCGCGGCAGCAGGCCGTCCCGCGCGAACGCAAATAGCTGTCGCGGACTGCCGAGAATGTCGCTGCCCAGCCAACCGAACATCGATAGTGCGGTGCCCGCGAGCATCACCGCGCGCAGCGCCGGATGGATGTGCGCCATAGCATCGGCCAACGGCGCCTTCGAAGTCGCCAGCGACGAGCCCAGGATGCCCTGTGCGATCACCTGAATGGCCACATACAGAATCGTCGTTGACAACATTGCTATGGCCAGCGCGCGGGGAATGGTGCGATTGGGCTGCACCACCTCACCGCTTGCGCAAAGAGATGTCTCCATACCAACAAGGGCAAACACGGCGAGAATCAGTGCGCGACCGAACCCCTGGGCATCCGGCTGCACCGCCAGTACGAAGTTCGAGCTATGGATTGCACTCGCGCCGGCGAAGATGAAGATTGCCAACGGAGCTAATTTGAGCGTAGTGGTGGCGCTGACGAGTCGCGCGCCGCGTGCAACCCCACCGATGTTGACTAGTGCGATACCGCCGATGACGCCAACGATGACCGCACCACGTACCGGTCCCATGAGGGACTGCGGGAACAAAGTCGCTGCTACGTCGGCCAGGGCGGCAGCCACGGCGCCGCAAGCGAGCACGCAACAGACCCAGAGCAGGGTCCCGCAGACATAACCTGCCAGAGGCCCAAAAGCGGCCTCGATAACACCGTAGACTCCGCCGCTGGTGGAGACCCGGCTGCCTCCCTCGGCAAAACAAATAGCCACCGCTCCGACCGCGATTCCACAAGCCAGAAACGTAAAAGGCGCAAACGGGCCGACGCACGCTGCGAGGGCTGCGGGCACCGCAAAGATGCCGGCGCCGACGATCATGCTCACAATGCTGGCTGCGAAGGCCCAAGGCCCTACTGCGCGGACCAATCCGATATCACGTTGGTTTTCTCGCACCTTGGCCACGATAACATGCATGTGCCGCTCATCCTAGAAAGCACGCGGGAAATGAGCTTGGTGAGGTGAGCGCTCACTGACAATCTGCACGCGTTGCGGCATATTGCTTGATAGTATTCATCGACGCAGGATCGGCCAATTGGCCGGAGTGGGGATATTGAGTAGACGTGTGTTGCTGGGATTGGCGGCTGTCGGACTTTCGGCGCTGGTCGCCGCACGGGCTGAGGTGACTGGAATCGAAGTTCTCGAGCGCTCGTCCTTCGCCTCGGGCGTGAACTTCGGTGATGCCGGCGCGTATGAGAAGATCCGAGGGGTCGCGAAGTTCAGTCTCGATCCGAATGCCGCCGCGAACCAACGCATAGTCGATCTCAAGTTGGCGCCGCGCGATGCCAGCGGCCGCGTCACGTTCGAAAGCTCCTTCATCCTGCTTCGACCCGTCAAGGCTCGAAGCTCGACTCTCGTCTATGACGTCAATAATCGCGGTGGAATTGCCATTCTCGGCCAGATGGACGGCGCGAGTCCCGCCAACAACGATCCGACCACCGTCGCCGATGCAGGCGATGGATTCCTCATGCGTCATGGCTTTACGTTGCTGTTCTCCGCCTGGACTTGGGATGTGGCACCTCCATCGCCCGGAGTGAAGCCCCTCATCTTTGCACCACCGGTCGCGCATCAATCTGACGGGACTTCCATCACCGGCCTCGTCGAGAACGAATTCACCGTCAATGCGCCGAAGGACGTCACCGTCTATGCAGGCATGCGCGGCCTGACGTACGAACCTGCTACGCCGAACGATCCAGCGGCGATCCTTACCGCCCGGTCGCGGCCGGGCGACGCGCCGGTTCCAGTTGATCGTGCGGCTTGGCACTTCGTGGCGCCCGAGCAGCCGGGTGGTCCAGGGCGTGTGCAACTAGACGGCGGCTTCCAACCCGGCACGCTCTACGAGCTCATTTACACGGCCAAGGATCCTATGTCGCAGGTGCGGGGCTGGCGGGAATTCGCGATCTGCTCGCCTATTTCCGCGATCACCCATTTGAGGGCGCGCCCGCGCCGCGCAAGATGTTGATCTTCGGCATTAGCCAATCCGGACGCGTCATTGGTCGGATGTTGCACGACGGGCTCGATGTCGACGAGACCGGGCGTCTCGCGTTCGACGGCGCCTATATGCAGGTCCCTGGCGCGGGCGGCTCGGCGGGATTCAATAGTCGCTTCGTACAGCCCACGCGTCATCCGTCGCTTCTCGAAGAGCACGACTATCCATCGGATGTTTTCCCGTTTACAAGCGCGACCTCCCGGGATTCGGTGACGGGCGAGGCAGGTACAATCCTCGATCGTGCACGCGACGCACACGGGCATCTGCCGAAGCTGATCATTGCCAATACCTCGACCGAATTCTGGAACCGTGACGCATCATTGATCGCCACTACGCCCGACGGCCACGCAGACGTGACACCGGCTGCAAATGTCCGCATCTACGCGTTCATGGGCGCACAGCACTACGTCGGCCGCTCGCGCACCCGCGCTCCTTACGTGAACTGCGTTTCGACCACCGATCATTACCTCGCCATGCGAGCCCTGCTCGTCGCGCTCGACCGCTGGACCAATGGGGCGGCGGCGCCGCCCGCCAGCGCCTACCCCAGCCTCCACGAAGGCACATTGATCTCGGTCGAAGCTTACCGCGCGGCGTTTCCACGGCCTATCGGCCTATCGCCGCCGAATGAAAATCTGCGCGAGCCGCGACTCGACTTCGGCCCGCGCTTTGCGAGCGAAGGCATCGCCGATCACGTGCCTCCGCTGCACGGGCCGCCCTTCGAGACGCGCGTCCCGGCTCCCGATGCGGACGGCAACGATCGAGGCGGCGTGCGGCTGATCGAGTTGCAGGTGCCGCTTGGCACTCACACGGGCTGGAATCAGCGCGCGCCGGAAACGGGCTTTCCTTGGGCCACGGCGCGCTTCGACGGCAGCTTCGTTCCGTTTGCCCGCACCGAGGCCGAGCGTCGGTCGAGCGGCGACCCGCGCCCCAGCATCGAGTCGCGCTACCCCACGCGCGGCGCTTTCGTCGCCAAGGTCCGGGCGGCGGCGAAGCATCAGGTCGCGGCGGGTTTCCTGTTGCCGGAAGATGTCGAACGCGCCGTATCCGAGAATCTGGCGCTCTATGATCGGGTCATGGCACACGCGCCTGAGGACCAGAGTTGCCAGTACCTCTTCGCAAATTGAGCTCGTACACGCTCGACGAAGCTCACGATGTACTGAGAAGCACATCCACTCTGCTCAGCGGATATCCGCTCGTTGGAAGCGTTCCGCTGTAAGCGTATGAGATCTCCTCTTTCACCCGCGAGGTAGGCCGCGGCAAGCACCTGGAAAGCTCTGTCGTTGCGTCTGATCGGCCACTGAGGACGGGTCTCGAAACGCGACCTCATTGTTGAGACGCTTCGGCAACGCCGCTCTACACGTCCAGATTCGACACCTGCAGTGC